>NZ_JAMSHP010000001.1:0-4800169 GCF_040147035.1 Halomonas sp. H33-56 | reverse complement strand
GCGAGCTACCTTGGTTGAAGAACGACCGCACATTGTAGCCTTGTCACCACGAGTTATCCACACGAGAACGGCACCAAAACCTAGCTGTGGAAAACCCTTGTACGCCATTCGGAGTTGTGCTGGAACAACTTGCTGGCGAACGAGTCCCTGTGGACAATCTCATCATTGATCCACCGGAACCACACCGCTCCTCCCCGCGGTCTCAACGTTTTCTCCACACTTTTATATGCAACGCAACATGTTGAAATTTCATACGTGAACACGCTTATCCACAAAAACTATCCCCAGTAGTAATAACAACATCAGTCAAGAACTTCTCTTTATTGTTATGTAGGCAGTGGGTCATGTCGCGAGGCCAGTCCCGGGTGGCTTGTTCACCCGCCGGTTCGGCTCGAGCAGAAGTTATCCCCAGCCGTCTAGGCCGGACTGGCAGGGGCGAACACCCTGAAACCTGCTTTCTGGCCCGCGAAAAGATTGCACCCAGGGCTTGAAATCACTAAAATATCCGGTCTTGAGCCGAATACCCCCGGGGGCCCGAGCGGATTCCGGGAGCCTCTGGATGTCTATCCGTTCCAAAAAACCACTGTGGGATTAACGAGTTATGAAGCGCACATTCCAACCGAGCGTTCTCAAGCGCAAGCGCGCGCACGGCTTCCGTGCTCGCATGGCCACCAAAAACGGCCGCGCCGTTCTGGCACGTCGCCGTGCCAAGGGCCGCAAGCGCCTGAGCGCCTAAGCGCAGGTCCTTCGTGGCCTGTCTGACCTTTCCCCGGCAATGCCGCTTGCTGACTGCCGGGGACTACCGCCAGGTGTTCGATGGGGCGGTCTACAAGGTTCACGGCAAGGGCCTGATGGCGTTGGCGATTCCCAATGACTTGGGACACCCTCGCCTGGGCCTGGTCTTCAGCAAGAAGAACGTACGCCGGGCCGTCGATCGCAATCGACTGAAACGACTGGCTCGTGAGTCCGTTCGGCATGCACAGCATCGACTTCCCGCCGTGGATATCGTCTTGCTGGCCAGGCGTGGCGTCAACGAGGTCGACAACGACACCGTGCTGCGCCAGCTGTTCGGCATGTGGCGTCGTCTCGAGCGCGAGGCCGAGAAGTCGACTCGTCCCTCGCGGACATCGACGACACCTCGCCACGCGAGTGACACCCGGGGTGACACTCGGTCACAGCCGAAGCAAAGCCGTAACTAGCAGCAAGAGGCTCTTCAATGCCGAACACACTTCGTCCGAGCATGAACGAGTCCCTCTTCCGGCCCCTTGACGTCACCTCTCGCGACGCGGAACGTTTCCGTACGAATACTGGCCTGCCTCCGGCAGGCTTTCGTGTATCTCATGTAGGCGTCTCGCGTGGCGCCATCGGCATGTTCACTTCCCTTCGGGCAGACCCTTCATGGACGTAAAACGACTACTCCTGCTGATCCCCCTGGCGGTGCTCGCCTACCTGATCATGGTGCAGTGGAACCAGGACTACGGTCAGCCGCCCAGCACCCCGGATGCTCCGGCGATCACCAGCAACGCGACCTCAAACGGTGCCGACGCCTCCACGTCGGAAGGCTTGGCGGCACCCAGCTCGGCCAATGATGTCGGCAGCGAGCTGCCCGGCAGCAGCGAGCCCGCTGCCAACAGTCGAGATCTCATTGCGGTCATCACCGACGTCCTCGACGTGCGTATCGACCCCCAGGGTGGCGACATCGTCTACGCCGCCCTCCCCCAGCATCTGATGAGCCAGGATGGGGATCGGCCCTACGTGCTGCTGTCCAACAACAGCACCCTGAGCTACGTCGCTCGCTCTGGACTGCAGCTTGACGGCAACAGCGGTCGTATCGCCTTCTCGCCCGAGAAGACCGAGTACCGCCTGGCCGACGGCCAGGACAGCCTGCAGGTGGACATGACCGCCACCGTCAATGGCATCGATATCGTCAAGCGTTTCACCTTCAGTCGTGACGACTACGCAGTCGACGTCAGCTACCTGCTTGCCAACGCTGGCGAGGAGCCGGTCAGCGCACGCTTCATCGGCCAACTGGCCCGCGACAACAACCCGGATCCGTCCACTGGCCCCAAGATGGGCATGCGCTCCTTCCTCGGTGCGGCGTACTCCTCACCGGAGAACCGCTACGAGAAGATCGACTTCGAGGACATCCAGGCAGGCAACTTCCAGAACCGCGAGGTCGAGGGCGGCTGGGTCGCGATCATTCAGCACTACTTCACCTCCGCCTGGGTACCGCCGCAGCAGCAGGACAACCTGTTCTACGCCGCCACCGACAGTCAGGACCGCAACGTTGCCGCCTTCGCCGGCCAGGCCCAGACCCTGGCGCCGGGCGCCGACGCCACCCTGGGTGCCACCCTCTACATGGGCCCCAAGGTGCAGGAGCGGCTTGAGGCCGTGGCACCGAACCTGGAGCTGACCGTCGACTTCGGCTGGCTGTGGTTCATCGCCAATCCGCTGTTCTGGCTGCTCGATCACATCCACGATCTGATCGGCAACTGGGGCTGGTCCATCGTCATCCTGACCATCATGGTCAAGGCTGCCCTGTGGCCGCTGTCTGCCAAGGCCTACAAGTCCATGGCACGCATGCGCAAGCTTGGCCCGGAAATGCAGCGTCTCAAGGAACGCTTCGGCGATGACCGCCAGAAGATGTCCCAGGAGATGATGAAGTTCTACCAGAAGGAAAAGATCAATCCGCTGGGCGGCTGTCTGCCGATCCTGATACAGATGCCGGTATTCATCGCGCTGTACTGGATGCTGCTGGAGTCCGTGGAACTGCGTCACGCGCCCTTCATGCTGTGGATCCAGGACCTGTCGGTGAAGGACCCCTACTTCGTCCTGCCGATCCTGATGGGCGCCTCCATGTTCGTTCAGCAGATGCTCAACCCGACGCCTCCGGACCCGATGCAGGCGAAGATCATGAAGATGCTGCCGATCGTCTTCACCTTCTTCTTCCTGTGGTTCCCGGCCGGTCTGGTCATCTACTGGGTGTGCAACAACTGCATCTCGATCATTCAGCAGTACGTGATCACCCGCAAGATCGAGGAAGACCCCAGCGTCGGCAAGGGCATGAACACCAAGTAAGTCCTCATGCATGACGCTTCCAGACCCCCGCTTCGGCGGGGGTCTGGCGTTTCAGGGCCCGCACCTCTGGCCACAGCCGTTGGCCACACCAGCCGGACTGGCAAAGCCAGGCGCTGCGCCTGACAATACGCCCGATCATCAAGGAGTCTGACCATGACCACGCCTCTCTACACCCAGGACAGCATCTGCGCCCTCGCCACGCCGCCGGGTCGGGGCGGCGTCGGCATCATACGCGTCTCGGGGCCTGCCTGTGGCGCGATTGCCAGCGCCATGCTGGGCCAGGTACCGGAAGCGCGCCAGGCCTTCTACGGACCGTTCAGGGGCGATAACGGGGTAATCGATGAAGGCATCGCGCTGTTTTTCGAAGGGCCACACTCCTTCACCGGCGAAGACGTGCTGGAACTTCAGGGTCACGGCGGCCCGGTGATCATGGACATGCTGCTCGAGCGCTGTGTGGCGCTGGGGGCACGGCTGGCCCGCCCGGGTGAGTTCTCCGAGCGCGCCTTTCTCAATGACAAGCTCGACCTGGCTCAGGCCGAGGCCATCGCCGACCTGATCGACGCCAGCTCCCGTGGCGCCGCCGAAAATGCCTTGCGTTCCTTGCAGGGCGAGTTCTCCACCCGCGTGCAGTCGCTGGTCCAGGGCCTGATCGAGCTGCGCATGTACGTCGAGGCGGCCATCGACTTCCCCGAGGAGGAGATCGACTTCCTCGCCGATGGCCATGTCGCGGCCAAGCTTGGCGCGCTCATGACGGAGCTCGCCGAGGTGCGTCGCAGTGCCGGTCAGGGCGCACTGATGCGCGAGGGCATGAGCGTGGTCATCGCCGGACGGCCCAATGCCGGCAAGTCGAGCCTGCTCAATGCGCTGACCGAACAGGACACGGCCATCGTCACCGATATCGAGGGCACCACCCGGGACGTATTGCGAGAACATATCCATCTGGACGGCATGCCGCTGCACATCATCGACACCGCCGGCCTGCGCGATACCCCCGACGCGGTGGAAAAGATCGGCGTGGCCCGCGCCTGGAGCGAAATCGAGAAGGCCGACCGGGTCCTGCTGCTGGTGGACGCCACCACCACCGAGGCCACCGACCCCATGGCCATCTGGCCGGAATTCGTCGAGCGCCTGCCGGACGCCTCACGCTTGACCCTGGTGCGCAACAAGGTGGACCAGAGCGGTGAAGCACCGGGACTCGATTTATCCACAACACCTCCTACGCTGCGGCTCTCCGCCAGATCACGTCAGGGTGTGGATAACCTCAAGTCTCACCTCAAGGAGATCATGGGCTTTCAGTCCACCACCGAAGGCCGCTTCTCGGCTCGGCGTCGTCACCTGGACGCGCTCGACCGCGCTCGCGAGGCCCTCGACAACGGCCATGCACAACTCGAAGGCTATGGCGCGGGCGAGCTGCTGGCCGAGGACCTGCGTGATGCCCAGCAGGCGCTGGGGGAGATCACCGGCGAGTTCAGCGCCGACGATCTACTGGGTGAGATCTTCGGCAGCTTCTGTATCGGCAAGTGAATGCCTGAAAATGCATAAAAGCCTTTAAAGCAGACGCTCTACCGATAGCGAGCACTTACCCACGTTTATGCGCCAGCGATCGCCTCGCCATCCCTTCGGTGACGGCGAAGCCACGCCTGGCGCCGACATGGGGCGCCTTAGGCGTCCGCCATCACTGGTGCCAGGCATCCGCCCCCCGGCCGGCCGCACCGAGGGCTCGTCCAGGGCATCTGTCATACCCGCTACACTGTGGGCAATGCCCCCTTGCCCACAGGAGTCCCCATGAAAGTCCTTCCCCTGGTTGTCGCAATGGCGCTAGGCAGCGTCTCGCTTTCCGCCCTGGCGGACTGGCAGCTGTCCGGTGACGATTCACGCCTGTGGTTCGGCTCGGTGAAAAACCAGAGCATAGGTGAGACCCACCACCTGGACGGTCTGTCCGGCGGTATCGACGATAACGGCAAGGTCACCATCGAGGTGGCCACCGAATCGCTGGACACGGGCATCGATATCCGTGATGAACGGATGCTCGAGCACCTGCTGGCCGCGGCCAGCTTCGCGATCTCGGCCCAGGTCGATACCTCCAGCTTCGATTCACTTGGCGTAGGCGAGACCCTGGCGACCAGTATCCCGGTCGATATCATTCTCGGCTCGGCGTCGACCGAGCAGGAGGCCCAGGTACTGGTGGCAAGACTCGCCGACACACGCTGGCTGGTGGTATCGGATCAGCCGGTATGGATAAGCGCAGAATCGCTGGGCTTCGAGGACGGCATCGCCGCCTTGCAGGAAATCGCCGGCCTCTCATCCATCGACCGAACCTCACCGGTGGGCTTTCGCTTGATGTTCGAGGCACCATGACCCGATTGGCGTCTGGACCAACGACCAGGCGCTACTCCTCGACCCACCAGCGCTGCTCGTGGCGCGCTGCGTCACCGAGCAGCGGCAACCAGTCAGCGATGGCGGCATGCATGCTGTCGCTGACACCCCAGGGCGGGTTGGCCACCAGCATCCCGCTGCCGTACATGCCGTGACTCGCCCCACCCGGGGGGTGCAGGATCACCTCGCTGCGCCATAGCTTGCGCACACCGCTAGCTCGCAGCCTGTCCAACAGCTCCTGGTGGCGCCCGGCGGGCAGCAGTGGATACCACAACAGCAGCACCGCGTGGCGGACCTTGCCGAGGGCATGAATCATGGTCTCGGCGACCTCCTGGTACTCCGACTTGCGCTCGAAACTCGGGTCGACCAGCACGCACAGCCGCGGTGTCTTTACCGGGAGCAGTGACCTGAGCCCGGCCAGGCCATCGCCATGCACGCGTCGAATATTCGCCTGCTGCCCTTCGCCTGCCAGTGACTGCCGGGCCAGGTGGCCGTGCTCACCCGGGTGCAACTCGAACAGGGTCAATCGGTCCTGATCACGCAGCCGATGACCCAGCCACCAGGGCGAGCCCGGGTAGTGGGTCAATTGCTGTGGGCGCGGCTGAACGGAGTCGATCGCCTCAAGCCAGGTCGTCAGCAGTGGATTCTGCGCGCCCGCCTTGCACATCTCGGTGCGGCTGTCCCACAAGCGCTTGACGCCCGTCTGGTACTCCTTGAGCCGCGCGGTTTCTTCAGCCGCCAACGGATAGCTTCCTCGCCCGGCGTGAGTATCTATAAACGTAATAGCACTATCTTTACGTAATAGGTGTTCGATCGTGGCGTAAAGCCACAAGTGTTTATGAACGTCGGCGAAATTGCCGGCATGATAGGCGTGCTGATAGGAAAGCATGGATGGTCTGACCTGGTCGTGGGGCGAAAATCGTTCGCCGAGTCGATGACGTTACGATAACAGCAAGTAGGGGTCTGCGTGCAGACGTATGGACTCATGACAGACATTGGGCTTTATCCGAGTAGGTACGCTGTACCCCCACGAACCCGAGCCGTTGAATATCATTGAGCCGTCGCCAGTTATCGCTGTGACCAAGGTTGAGGCAGCAGCAGGGCTTGGGCGAGACCAGGCCAGACCAGGAGAAATCTAGCGAGTCCTGGAGAGATCTAGGCGCTGTCCGAAAAGTCGACGAGCGAAGGTTAGACAAGGCAAAAATCGGTGAGAAAGCGCAGTTTACGGGGTGTAAATGAGCATTTTGATCCGATTTTTAACGCCGTATTACCGAGCGCAGGCACTTTTCAGACAAGCCCTAGCGGGTCCTGGAGAGACCGGGCAGGAATGAAGAGAAAGGCAGGTATCGAAAAGGCCCGCGCCTCTGTCGAGAGGTGCGGGCCTTGCCGTTGCAGTCGCTGCAACGTCGCGACTTCAGCTACGGGCTATCGACGCAAGCAAGAGAAACCCACCGAGGGGGGCCTCCCTCATACAGGCGGCCAAGTCGCCTTACCCCTGCTGGCCGGTCGGCGTCAGGGTAATCTCGACGCGACGATTCTGGGCGCGACCTTCTTCGGTGTTGTTGCTGGCGATCGGCTGGTTTTCACCGTAGCCGCTCACATACAGACGGCCGGAGGCGACACCCTGCCCCTGGAGAATAGAGAAGCCCGCCGAGGGGCAGGCCTCCCTCATACAGGTCAGGCAGCCGAGTCGCCTTACCCCTGCTGGCCGGTCGGCGTCAGGGTAATCTCGACGCGACGATTCTGGGCGCGACCTTCTTCGGTGTTGTTGCTGGCGATCGGCTGGTTTTCACCGTAGCCGCTCACGTACAGACGACCGGAGGCAACACCCTGCCCCTGGAGAATAGAGAAGCCCGCCGAGGGGCAGGCCTCCCTCATACAGGTCAGGCAGCCGAGTCGCCTTACCCCTGCTGGCCGGTCGGCGTCAGGGTAATCTCGACGCGACGGTTCTGGGCACGACCTTCTTCGGTGTTGTTGCTGGCGATCGGCTGGTTTTCACCGTAGCCGCTCACGTACAGACGACCGGAGGCGACACCCTGCCCCTGGAGGTAGCTGCCCACCGACTGAGCACGACGCTCGGACAGACGCTGATTGTAGCTGGCGTCGCCGGTAGAGTCGGTGTGGCCGGCGATATTGACGCGGGTTTCCGGATACTGGGTCAGCACGTTGGCCACGTCGTTGAGGGCGCTAGTGGCGCCGCCGGTCAGGTCGGCGGAGTCGAAGCCGAAGGTCACGCTACTCGGCATGTTGAGCACGATGTTGTCACCCTGGCGCTCCACGTCGATCCCGGTACCCTGCATGCTCTGACGCAGCTGTTCTTCCTGGCGATCCATATAGACACCGATGCCACCGCCCACGGCGGCGCCCGCAGCGGCGCCAATCAAGGCACGGTCACGCTTGCTGGTGCTGCCGTCGCCACTGATGGCACCGGCAGCGGCACCGACGGCGGCACCCACAGCGGCGCCAATGCCGGTGTTGTTGCGATCGGTCTGGCCAGTGTAAGGATCCGTTGTGGAGCAGCCAGCCAGAATCACGGCGGCTGCCAGCGGGGCGATCAGTCGAGTCTTGCTGCTCATGGCGTCAACGTCTCCTTCCATGTGGTATATCATCCCTTTCAGTCTTCGCTGAACAGGGTCAAAAGGTCGTTCAAGAATAATAGACCTTGCGCAGAAGCTTGAACCCTGGCGGCGTCTTGCACAATAAGTCCCTTTTCACGCGCCTTGTCGATCTTTGGCGACAACTCTGCCACAGAGCGTCCTGTGTGTGCACACCAGGTATCCAGCGATACCCCGTCGACCAGTCTCAGTGCGTTCATCGCGAATTCCAGCGCCACCTCGTCGGGCTTCACCCGCCGGTGACCGGCCACGAAACCCCGTGGGTCCTGATGTCGCCGCAGGTAAGCCTCGGGCTGGCGAGTCTTCCAGCGACGCTCGATGTGGAAGCCCGACTCGCCCGGCTGGCTGATCTTGCCGTGGGCACCGGCGCCGATCCCCAGATAGTCGCCGAAGCGCCAGTAGTTGAGGTTGTGACGCGCCCGACGCCCGGGCTTCGAGTAGGCCGAGATCTCATAGCGTTGAAACCCTGCCGCCTCGAGACGCTCGTGGCCCAGGTCCTGGATATCCCACAGCACCTCTTCTTCCGGTAGCCGCGGTGGCTTGGCATGAAACTCGGTATTGGGCTCCAGCGTCAGCTGATACCAGGACAGGTGTTCCGGCGCCAGCGTGATGGCCCGCTCCAGGTCGGCAAGCGCGAGCTCCGGGGTCTGCCCCGGCAAGCCATGCATCAAGTCCAGATTGAGATTGTCGAATCCGGCTCGGCGAGCCTCATCGAAGGCGCGCTCGGCGTCCTCGCCGCCATGGATACGACCCAGCGCCGAGAGCTGTGCGTCGTGAAAACTCTGCACGCCAAGCGACAGCCGGTTTATGCCGGCACGGCGATAGTCGGCAAAGCGGCCACGCTCCAGCGTCCCCGGGTTGGCTTCCAGCGTAATTTCGATATCCGAGGCGAAAGGCACCAGCTGGCTCGCCGTATCCAGCAATCGGCGATAGAAATCTCCAGACATCAGACTCGGCGTGCCGCCGCCGATGAAGATGCTGACCAGCTCGCGTCCGTCGGCAAGCCTGGCATCGCTGCGCAGGTCGTCGATCAACGCCGCCAGATAGGCCTCTTCGGGGAGTTCGGCGCCGCGCCCGACACCGTGGGAATTGAAGTCACAGTAGGGACACTTGCGCACGCACCAGGGCACATGGACATACAGCGCCAGCGGCGGAAGACGAGACACCATCACGAACTCGACCGACGCTCGAGTTCGAGCAGCAGCGCCGAGAGGGCGCGACCGCGATGACTCAGTCGGTTCTTCTCCGCCGCGCCGAGTTCGGCGGCGCTGGCGCCCTGATCCGGCAGCCAGAACAGTGGGTCATAGCCAAAGCCGCCCTCACCGCGCGGATGGGCCAGGATCTCGCCACGCCAGTCGGCCTGGACAATCAGTGGCACTGGATCCTCGGGATGCTCGAGCAGCACCAGCACGCACCAGTAGCTGGCACCACGACTCCCTTCGGGCACCTCGGCCATGGCCTCGAGCAACTTGTCGTTATTGCGACCGTCGTCCTTGGGTTCACCGGCAAAGCGGGCGGAATAGATACCGGGGCGACCATCGAGTGCATCCACGGCGAGCCCGGAGTCGTCGGCCAGCGCCGGCAGGCCGCTGATACGGCTGGCTTCCCTCGCCTTGAGCAGGGCATTTTCGACAAAGGTCAGTCCCGTTTCCTCGACCTCTGGAACGGCAAACTCCGACTGGGCGTGAACCTTGATGCCCAGTGGCGCCAGCAGCGCGCCCAGTTCCTTGAGCTTGCCGGCGTTTCCACTGGCCAGCACCAGTTCGGTAAGTTGACTCATGGTGTCGCTCTTGATGGGTAGTTCGATAGAAGACACGTCGGCACTATGCCGGCATGTTTGCCTATACTCTATCATGCGCGGTTTGAATGCCGTTTAAGCACAAAGTTGGAAAAAAGATTCAAAAAATACCGGGAAACTGTCCGAAAATTCGCTATTTTCTAGGACCAAGGTATGAAATATTTCGGTATAACCGTGTATCAAGCCTAACTTTACTATGCAGTAGTTACAGAACCTTACAAAATGAATGAAATAGGCCCATAATGGTCACCACTTACTAGTCATACCCATCCCTGTCAGCAGGCGTCTGCGGGTGCACGGAGACACGACGATGAGCAACAACACAGGACAGATAGTGCTGGTGACTGACCACAACCCTCAGTCACTGCTCTTCATCAACTATATCAAGGACCAATTCCACTGCCCTGTCTCCATCGCCGCCCCCGCCGACACCATCGAGATCGATGACAGTCAGCAGGTGCTGGTATTGATGGACGCCGACCACGTCGACGACGCCGCCATGCAGCATTGGCAGGACGTCAGTGCACGCCACAGCGGCCTGTTGCTCACCGCCTTCAACCTGCGTGACGAAGAGCATGCGCTGGAGGTGCTATCCTTCATGCATCTGCGAGGAGTCTTCTATCGTCAGGACAGCCTCGACAGTATCTGCAAGGGCATCGCCAAGCTGTTCGAGACCGACGATCTGTGGATGTCGCGCTCGCTGATGACTCGCCTGATCGAGTTTTCCCGCCGCCAGCAGCTCAATGCCTATCGACCGGCCTGTGGCCTGACCCAGCGCGAGATGGAGATCATCGGACTGCTGGGCTCCGGCGCCTCCAACATGGAAATTGCCGAACGCCTGTGCGTCAGCGAACACACCGTAAAGTCTCACCTGTACAACGTGTTCAAGAAGATTCGCGTCAGCAATCGCCTGCAGGCGGTCAACTGGGCACGCCAGAATCTCGGCGCACCTCCACCTCGACGCTCCACTGCGACACGCTAAGGCTCGACGACCGAGCCCCGGACCTACGGGGGCACGGATGCCTCTCGGCCGAAATCGAGCAACGGAATGAAGCGACTGCATCGACAACACAGGTGCAGCCAACAAGGACGCCGGCATCGCCGGCGTCCTTGTTGGTGGAGAAAGATACCTGGCTGGTCTCTCACAGCACGCGTATGTGCTCTTCGATCAGGCTGGCCAAGGTCTCCGCCGCGTTGTCGGCCGTGCTGTCCAGCCGCACCAGGTGCAGGCGTTCCTCGTCGGTGAAGTCTTCGAAGGCGTCCTGCTGTGCCGCCAGCACCGCCAGGCTCAACGATTCGTCCCGCTCATTGCGCACCGCACGTTTGCTGATGCGCCGTCTTAGCGTCTCGTCGTCGGCCTCGAAGCTTACCAGCAGCACCGGCAGTCCCCGGGCCTCGGCCTGCCAGCGCAACAGCTCGCGCTGCTTGCGCTCGAGGAAGGTGCCGTCGACACAGACCATGTAACCGGCATCCAGCAGAATCCCGGCGCAGGCGGCCAGGCGCTGGTAGGTCTTGTCGGTGGCCTCGCGGGTATAGATATCCACAGGCAGATCGTCACTACCCTGTTGTGGATTGAATCCATGCAGCACCAGGCGCTGAACATCAGAGCTCAGTCGCACCGCCCCCTGGCGTCCCACCAGGGTACGGGTGAAACGGCTCTTGCCGCTGCCCGACACCCCGACGCCGATCACCAGCGGCGGAAAGCGGAACTCCGCGTGGCGCTCCGCCAGGGTCAGGTAGCGGCGGAAACTGTTCATGGTCTCGGCCATCAGCGACGGACGCTCCTGGCCGCTCACCTGGCGGCGCTGCAGCGCACGGCGCATGCCCGCCATGGACTCGATGACCTGCAACAGTGACAGGATCCGTGCCAGCTCGTAGTCGCCACTGCGACGTAGATAGCCATCCAGCGCCTGATGGGAGAGCGTCATCTCGCCACGCAGTTCGAGTTCCACCCTGAGACTCGCCAGGTCATGGCCGGGATCTGCCATCTCGGGATAGTCGAAGGGCTTGGGATCCTGGGCAGCACTCTGGGCGACCACCAGACGCCCGTTGTCACACAGACGTACATCGGAGTACTCCATGTACCAACGGCTGGGACGCAGGCGATCCTTGCGCACCTCGATGATCGGAGCGAGACGATCGAATTCCTGATCCAGCCACACCTTGAGGGCGTCCAGGCGCTCGACATCCTCGTCCCCGGTCAGCAGGGATCGACAGGCCGAGAACTCGGCCTCGCTGCGGTGCTTGAGCACCGTCAGCGGTTCCGGCAAATCGCTCTCCGGCGGCAACGGCTCGGCGTGAAACTCGGCCAGCGCGTCCAGCAGTTCTTCCAGGGTAAATGGCTCCAGCGCGGTGTCCGGCGAAGCGGCGTCATTGCCAGTCATGGTCGGCTCCTGTCAGGCCTGGGTCGTCATCTGGGCGAAGGCTTTCTCGGCAGCGTCCAGGGTCACCTGGATATCCTCCGGCGTGTGTGCACTGGACATGAAGCCAGCCTCGTAGGCCGACGGCGCCAGGTAGACTCCCTGCTCGAGCATGGCGGTGAAGAAACGGCGGAAGGCATCGGCGTCACAGGCGGTGGCCTGGGCAAAGTTCTCGACGCTGCTCTGAGCGGTGAAGAATACCCCGAACATCCCTCCCACGCGCTGGGTGATCATGTCGATACCAGCCTCGCGTGCCCGGCTTTCAAGCCCGTTGCACAGGGTCTCGACACGCTGCGCCAGGGCCTTGTGAAAGCCCGGCTCTTTCAGCTTGGTCAGCAGTGCCACCCCCGCCGCCATGGCCAGCGGATTACCGGCCAGGGTGCCGGCCTGGTACACCGGTCCCAGCGGCGATAGTTCGCTCATGATCTCGCGGCTGCCACCGAAGGCACCCACCGGCATGCCGCCACCGACGATCTTGCCGAGACAGGTCAGATCCGGGGTCACGCCAAAGTGTGCCTGGGCGCCGCCCAGGGCGACACGGAAACCGGTCATCACCTCGTCGAAGATCAGCACGCTCTGGTGGCGGTCACAGACCTGGCGCAGGGTCTTGAGGAAGTCGGCGCTCGGCGGGATGCAGTTCATGTTGCCGGCCACCGGCTCGACGATGATGCAGGCGATCTGACTGCCGATCTCCTCGAAACAGCGCTCCACCTCGTCGATGTCATTGTAGGACAGCGTGATGGTATGTTCGGCCAGAGCGGCAGGCACCCCGGGAGAACTGGGCTCACCGTGAGTCAGCGCGCCGGACCCCGCCTTGACCAGCAGCGAATCGCTGTGACCATGGTAGTTGCCCTCGAACTTGACGATCTTGTCCCGCCCGGTGAAGCCACGGGCCAGGCGAATCGCCGACATGGTCGCCTCGGTGCCCGAGTTGGTCATGCGCACCATCTCGATGCTCGGGATGATCTCGCAGATCAGCTCCGCCATGGTGGTCTCGACCGCGGTCGGGGTACCGAAGGACAGGCCCTTGTCGAGGCGCTCGCGCACCGCGCCCAGCACGTCGGGATCGGCATGGCCGGTGATCATCGGTCCCCAGGAGCCCACGTAGTCGACGTAGCGCTTGCCTTCGACATCGAAAAGGTAGGCGCCCTTTGCGCTCTCCATGAACACCGGCGGACGATGCAGCCCCTTGAACGCGCGCACCGGTGAGTTGACGCCACCGGGAATGTGCCGACAGGCCTGTTCGAAGAGCTCAGCGGATGTGGTCATGGCAACCTCTTTGCCCAAAAGTGAAATTCAATCATCGATGCCACAGACATCGATTCAGCGCGACACCGCCTGTGGATAACCCTGTGGAGGGCATGGGATAACCCGGTGAATTGGGCGCCAATACCTTCCAACAGGGGCTGATCGGGGTCTCTCATGCCGACTGCCGTGTCGCCATCATACCTTGACCTCGTCCGGCGAAAAGCGCGGCGTCGGCATTTTCCACAGCCGGCGAGGCAACGACTGCCCCTGGCCGGGCGTCCAGCCATGGGCCAGCGCCTGCCAGGCAAACACCTGAGCCTGCTCACAAGCCTGCACCAGACTTTCTCCCGCCGCCAGTCGCGTAGCCACGGCAGCGGCCAGGGTACAGCCGGAACCATGAAAGGTCGCCGGCAAGCGGGGCCAGGTCCACTGACGATCGCTGTCCGGAGTATGCAGGGTATGGGCGACACGCCCCTTGGCCGTCTGGCCCTGGGGATCATCGGTGCCGGTCACCAGCACCGCCTGGCAGCCCTGGTGCATCAGACTGACACAGCGCTCGGTATCATCCTGGTAGTCGAGCCCGGCCAGGCGTGCCAGTTCGTCGCGATTGGGGGTCAGGATATCTACCCTCGGCAGCAGACGCTCGAAGTAGGCGTCGATCAGCTCCTGGGTCGCAAGCGGTGATCCGCCCCCCGCCTTGAGCACCGGATCGGCAACCACCGGCACACCGGGCCGGCGGCGCACCACATCGACCACCGCGTCCAGCGCCTCGAGGTCGGCGATCAAACCGATCTTGATCGCCGCGATCGGCAGGCTCTCCAGCGCTGCGGCCGCCTGGCGAATGGTCGAGGCCGGCACCGGGTGAACCGCCTGGACGTCGACGAGGTCCTGTACCGTCAGTGCGGTAGGCACGGTCAGCGCCCAGCCTCCGCAGGCGGCCACGCTCTCGGCGTCGGCCACCAGGCCGGCACCGCCGGTCGGGTCATGCCCGGCCAGCACCAGCACCATCGGCAGGTGGGGCGAAGTCGAAGGACTCAGGCTATTCAAAAGGGTTTCACCACAGCCAGGATCACGATAGCCACCAGTGCCAGCACCGGCAGTTCATTGAACACACGAAAGAAGGTGGCACTGCGACGGCAACGATCCTCGGCCAGCTGCTTCAGGTAGATCAGGCAGACATGGTGATAGGCCACCAGCGCCACCACCAGCGCCAGCTTGGCGTGCAGCCAGCCCTGGCTCATCAGGGCCGGGTTCAACCACACCAGCAGGGCCCCCAGCAGCAATACCGCCACCATCGAAGGTGTCATGATGCCGCGATAGAGCTTGCGTTCCATCACCATGAAGGTATCCATGCTGGCGTACTCGCCCTTGTCCCGGGCCATGGCGTGGTACACGTAGAGCCGTGGCAGATAGAACATGGCGGCGAACCAGGTCACGATCGACATCAGGTGAAAGGCTTTTATCCACAGATACATGGCGACTCCTCAGGCTGTGGATGGATCAGACAGGCGGTAGTACCGCTCAATGGCATCCCGGGTGATGATACCGGAAATTCGCTTCTGCTTCGGTCGATAGCCGTGTTCCACGTAGAGTCCATCCACCTTGCTTTCGTTCAGCACGTTCAGCGCCTCGGTCAGGGTCGCCTGCAGGTGGATGGCCACCAGGTCCAGTCGCTGGCCGGGGATTTCCAGCAGGTCCAGCAACGCCTCCTTGTCTTCATCAGGGCTGGCCGCCGCTGGTGACACCGGCGGTGGCGAGCGATCGACGTTCTTGCCCGCGATGACATCCGCCTGGCCACCGGGGGCGCCCCCCTTGTCCACCAACACGTCCATGGCGGCGTTGTCGTCGCTGGCTTCGCGTTGACCTTCCGGCGCCGCCTTGTGTTCCTGTTTCTCCCGCTGTCCCTGCTGCTGCTCCTGCTGCTCGAGCAGATAACGCGCCAGGTCGGCCGCCTTCAGCGCCAGGGTCGGCTTGTCGTCGGTGGAACGTTCGATGATGATCCACACCGGTTTGGCCTCGAGCAATGCCCGAGCCTGGGTCTCCGAGATCCGTCGCCTGGTGCGCACCAGGCTGCGCTCCATCACCGCCGGCACCGACACCCGCGACAACGCCTGCATCAGCGGTTGCTGGAGGGGGTGCAGACCATGACGCTTGACGCTGATAAAGAAGCCGTCACAGCGACACAGCTGGCGCGCGGTCAGGCAGGACACCACCACCGCCAGCATGCCCGGCAACAGAATATGGGGCATATGGGTCAGTTCGAGCAGGGCCATCAGCGCCGCCAGCGGCGCCTGCAGCACCGCCCCCATCATCGCCGCCATGCCGATCATCGCGAATAGCCCAGGGTCTGCGGCCTTGTCCGGCCACATCCAGCCCCCGGCAATGCCGAACAGCGCCCCGGCGGCCGCGCCGACCACCAGCACCGGGCCGATGATGCTCACCGGCACCCCGCAGCCTACCGCGAAGGCAGTCAGCAGCAGTTTGCCCAGCACCAGCGCCATCAGAATATCCAGCGTCAAACGATTGAACAGCGCATCGGACAGGCTGTCGTAGCCGATGCCCTGGACCTGGGGGTAGCACCAGGCCAGCAGCGCCGCCAGGGCACCGACCAGTGCCAGGCGCCACCACAGCGGCAGGCTGGCGATGCGCTCCGAGCGCGATACATGGATGAACAGACCCGCCAGCAGGCCGATACCGAAGGCCATGGCGGCGATCCAGTAGATATTGAACAGCGAGCCCATGGACAGATCGGGAACCGCGAAGGCAGGGTCGGCGCCATAGACCAACTGGGAGACCAGGGCTCCCATGCAGGCCGCCAGGATGACCGGCATGAAGCCAACGATGGTGTATTCCATCATCACCACCTCCATGGCGAAGATCACCCCGGCGATGGGCGTATTGAAGGAGGCGGCGATGCCTGCCGCGGTGCCGCAGGCCACCAGCACCCGCAGGCTGTTGTGGGGCAGGCGCAGCAGTTGGCCGAGGCCACTGGAGGCGGCGGCGCCCAGGTGGATCGCCGGGCCTTCGCGCCCGGCGGACAGCCCCCCGACCACCGACACCACCCCCACCCACCACTGGTTCAACCAGTTGCGCAGCGGAAAGCGGCCCTGGTGATAGGTCAGGCGTTCGATCACATGGCTGACGCCGATCTTGCGGGCGGCCAGTGGCTGACGCCACAGCAGCACACCAATCACCGTCACCGCGATGATCGGCAGCACCATGCGCAGGCCGGTAGACAACTGCTCGAAGGCTTCGGGATCGTCGTAGGGCATCACCAGCATGGCGCCGACCATCAACGCCAGCCGGAAGACCACCATCAGACTGCCGGTGATCAGCCCCGTCACCACCCCCAGCACGCACAGTTGCGGCAGGGCGTCGACGCTCGCCAGCTGGCGACGGAAGGCATCAAGACTGAGATCGGGCAGGCGCATGGAGGTGTGGGTCGCTTCCTTGAGAGCGAAGGGTCGAGTCCCTGACGCAAGATGAAAGGCAGGCTTACCTTAGGTGACTATCTCTTGTGTATCATAGAACGTGACTTGGCACCCAGGCCGCCGTCATCGTCGTCTCTCGGAACCCCCATCGCCTGGCCCGAGAATCTCCAGGCAGGCCTGTGGCCAGGCCATTCGGCTCGCCTTGCGGGCGGCCACATTTCCATGGCAATGCGCTGAAACAGCAAAGTGCAAAGGAGCGTTACGTGATCAAGGTTGGAATCGTCGGCGGCACCGGTTACACCGGCGTCGAACTGCTCAGGCTGCTGGCGCGCCACCCCGAGGTGGAGGTGGACGCGATCACCTCACGAAGCGAAGCCGGCCTCGGCGTGGCCGAACTCTATCCCAACCTGCGAGGTCACTACGACGAGCTGCGCTTTTCCGAGCCTGACCCGGAGCGCCTGGCGCGCTGCGATGCGGTGTTCTTCGCCACTCCCCACGGCGTCGCCCACGCGCTGGCCGGCGACCTGCTGGAGCGAGGCACCCGGGTGATCGATCTGTCAGCCGACTTCCGGCTGCGCGACGCCGGCGTCTGGGCCGACTGGTACGGCCAGCCTCACGGCGCCCCGGGTCTGCTCGAGGAAGCCGTCTACGGCCTGCCCGAGGTCAGCCGCGATCAGATTCGCCAGGCCCGCCTGATCGCCGTCCCCGGCTGCTATCCCACCGCGGTGCAGCTTGGCTTTCTGCCGCTGCTGGAAGCCGGGCTGATCGACGCCGACCACCTGATCGCCGACTGCAAGTCTGGCGTCACCGGTGCCGGCCGTGGCGCCAAGGTGCCCTCGCTGCTGGCCGAGGCCAGTGAATCGATGAAGGCCTACGGCGCCTCCGGCCATCGCCACCTGCCGGAAATTCGCCAGGGGCTCGGCGACGCCGCCGGGGGTGAGGTCGGGCTGACCTTCGTGCCCCACCTGACGCCGATGATCCGCGGCATCCATGCCACCCTGTACGGGCGCCTGACCGGCGACCCCGGTGATCTCCAGCGCCTGTTCGAAGACCGCTTCGCCAACGAGCCCTTCGTCGACGTGATGCCCGCCGGCAGCCACCCCGAGACCCGTAGCGTCAAGGGCGCCAACCTTTGCCGCATCGCCGTACATCGCCCCGGCAACAGCGACACCGTGGTGGTGCTGGCCGTCATCGACAACCTGGTCAAGGGCGCCTCCGGCCAGGCCATCCACGCCCTCAATCTGATGTTCGACTTCGACGAGACCGCCGGTCTCGACGCCCCGGCGATAATGCCCTGAGGCCCATCCCCCCGCTTGCTGCGGGGGGATGTCGACGTAACAGGCACCTTACCTCCGAGGAAAAGTTGACCCTTTTACTCTGGCTTGGGGATAATGACCGATGCGGTCGACGTCGGCTGATCCGCGACATCGACCGCTTTGACCCTGTTTCTCGACCCCGGGAGCTCTCATGAGCGGTGCCGAATCCTTTGTCCCCACCCCGCTACTGCTGTCCGACAACGCCCAGCGCCGACTCAAGGCACTGATGGCCGAAGACGGCGCCAGCAACATCGCCCTGCGCGTCTATGTCACGGGAGGCGGCTGCTCGGGATTTCAGTACGGCTTCGACGTGGCCGACGGCGTCAACGACGACGACACCGAGATTCCCTTCGGCGATGTCGCGCTGGTGGTCGACCCGCTGTCCTACCAGTACCTGGTCGGCTCCACCATCGACTATGAGGAAGGCCTGGCCGGCGCACGCTTTCTGGTACAGAATCCCAACGCCACCACCACCTGTGGTTGCGGCGCCTCCTTTATGGTGTAGCGACCTTGCTGCGCGTCAGCCGACGCGACAGCAACACGCCTTTCCAGATAGCGCTTGATGCAGCCCTTGATGTCACCCTCGACGCAGCCTCCCGGCTGCGTCTTGCGTTGTGTTGTGGCGCCGCCAGCGTTGGCCCAGCGGATTCTCCCCCAACTTGACCCCTTCCCCGCAACTCGCCATGGTAGTTGAGGATTTCACAATAACGTCAACTGGGGAAAATCATGAAAACCGCCCTTACTTCTGCCGCTCTTACCTCCGCCCTGCTCACCTTCGGTGTCATCGGCAGCGCTCAGGCCGAGACCCTGAACGTGGCCACCGACCCGAGCTTCGTGCCGTTCGAGATGATGGACCAGGAATCCGGCGAAATGGTCGGCTTCGACATGGACATCATTGCCGAGCTGGCCGAACGTGCCGGTTTCGAATACGAACTGCGCACCATGGACTTCAACGGCATCATTCCCGCCGTCCAGACCGGTAACGTCGACATCGCCATCGCCGGTATCACCATCACCGACGAACGTGCCGAGATCGTCGACTTCTCCGACCCCTACTACGACAGCGGTCTGAAGATCCTGGTCAACGCCGACGAAGAAGGCGTCAGCGAGATCGATGACCTGTCCGGTATGCGTATCGGCACCAAGATCGGCTCCACCAGCTATGACTTCCTCCAGGAAAACCTGGGCGAGGACGCCGAGATCACGCCCTATCCGGGCACCAGCGACATGTACATGGCCCTGCTCGGCGGCAGCGTCGATGCCGCCTTCTACGACGCCCCCAACGTCGGCTACTTCTCCCAGACCCGTGGCGAAGGCAAGGTCAAGGTCGTTGGTCCGCTGTACGAAGGCCAGCAGTACGGCATCGTCTTCGTCAAGGGCAGCGAGTGGGTAGAGCCGGTCAACGAGGCCCTGGCGGCGATGAAGGAAGACGGCACCTACGACGAGATCCACGCCAAGTGGTTTGGTTCCACCAGCGAGTGATCGCAGTCCATAGCGACCTGGGCAACCGACCTGGGATTCATGGGGGCCGGTACACGACCGGCCCCCTTGGTGTTACCCGGACGTCACCCCGAGGCACTGTCTCGACCCCGGCATCAAGGCCTTTCGCCTTGTCCTGATTTCACGTGCATGACGGAGACCCACTCGTGGACGTCAACTTCCAATTCGACTGGTCGGCGGCGCTGTCCTCCATCCCCCAGCTGCTGACCGGCATCCCCTATACCCTGCTGATCTCCTTCGGCGGTCTGGCCATCGGCTTTGTCATCGGCATCATCTTCGGCCTGTTGCGCATTTCCCCGAGCGCCTGGCTGCGTGTTCCCGCCGTGGCCTACATCGAAATCTTCCGCGGCACCCCGGTACTGGTGCAGGTACTGTTCATCTTCTATGGCCTGCCGAGCATCCTTGGTGGCCCCATCGATGCGGTCACCGCAGGTATCGCTGCCATCGCCGTCAACTCCGGCGCCTACATCTCGGAGATCGTTCGCGGTGGTGTGCAGTCCATCGAGCGCGGCCAGCGCGAGGCCGGCCTGTCGCTGGGCCTGTCCCGCCGCCAGACCTTCCGCTACATCATCTGGCCCCAGTCCTTCCGCCGCATGATCCCGGCGCTGGGCAACCAGGCCATCATCAGCATCAAGGACACCTCGCTGTTCGCCGTCATCGGCGTGGGCGAGCTGGTGCGCCAGGGCCAGATCTACATCGCCACCACCTTCACCGCCCTGGAGGTCTATCTGATGGTGGCGCTGCTCTATCTTGCCATCACCCTTTCCTTGTCCTTCGCCCTGCGCATGCTCGAGCGCAAGGGCCTGGTGGGCCAGTGAGGTGCAACATCCCATGGAAAATTCCGACATGAACCCAGCCTCTCACGCCCAGGGCGAGCCCATCGTCCGTATCGACAAACTCAACAAGCACTTCGGCTCGCTGCACGTGCTCAAGAACATCGACCTTGAGGTGGCCCAGGGCGAAGTGGTGGTCGTCATCGGCGCCAGTGGCTCCGGCAAGTCGACCCTCATCCGCTGCGTCAATGGCCTGGAAGAATTCCAGCAGGGCGCCCTCAGGGTCGACGGCAACGACCTCAAGCCCGACGGCAAGGCCAGCCAGGCGCTGCAGACCATCCGCACCGAGGTCGGCATGGTGTTCCAGCAGTTCAACCTGTTCCCTCACCTCAGCGTGCGTGACAACGTCACCCTGGCCCCGATGAAGGTGCGCGGCGAAAGCCGTGACAAGGCCGAGGCCACCGCGGAACGGCTGCTCGATCGGGTCGGCATCAAGGACCAGGCCGACAAGTACCCGACCCAGCTCTCCGGCGGTCAGCAGCAACGCGTGGCGCTGGCCCGTGCACTGGCCATGGAGCCCCGTCTGATGCTGTTCGACGAGCCCACCTCGGCGCTGGACCCGGAGATGATCGGTGAGGTGCTCGACGCCATGCGTGAGCTCGCCAGAGAAGGCATGACGATGATGATCGTGACCCACGAGATGGGCTTCGCCCGGGAGGTCGCCGACCGCGTGATCTACATCCACAAGGGTGAGATCGTCGAGCAGGGCAAGCCCGAAGAAGTCTTCGACAATCCGCAGAATGAACGTACCCAGAGCTTCCTGGCGCGAGTGCTCAAGCACTGAAAAAACCGCCCGTTCGAGCCTCTGAAACGCCCTGTCGAGTGATCGACAGGGCGTTTTTTTGGCTTTTTGGGGCTGTGGACAAGATTTTTCACATTTGGCTGCGAAGCCCACTACCACGGGGGCTGTGGGCAAGTCGGCGAGTTGTTCACCGTCGCGGTGACAACCGCCCCCGAGCTCGGTGGATAACTGGTGGAAGCCGAGCCCTGTGGGCAAGTCATGATTGTGTCCACAGGCAGATAACACGCCATCAAACGCTGGTACGTCCCTTGTCCAACAAAGGATCAACATTGTATCTCTTTGTTTTTAGTAGGTTTAAATGGTTTTTCCACAGAAAGTGTCCACACCAGTAGTTACAACCACTACAGAACTTCCTTTCTTATTCTTTTATTTTTTTATAGGTAGGTAAGTGAAGCTCCTGCCTGACGGACGGGGTGTGGAAAACCCTGACGTTTACCCACAGGAGGGTTTATACTGGCCGGCTATTTTTCGTACGAACCAAATATCCAGACCGCTGGCGCGCTGCGCCGAACGAGGTGAACCTTGGAGTATCCCGACCGCTTTGACGTCATCGTCATCGGCGGTGGCCATGCTGGAACGGAAGCTGCCCTGGCCTCTGCCCGCATGGGTTGCCAGACCCTGCTGTTGACCCACAACATCGAGACCCTGGGCCAGATGTCCTGCAATCCCGCCATCGGCGGGATCGGCAAGAGTCATCTGGTCAAGGAAATCGACGCCCTCGGCGGCGCCATGGGATTGGCGACGGACCTGGGCGGGATCCAGTTTCGCGTGCTCAACGCCCGCAAGGGCCCCGCGGTACGGGCGACCCGTGCCCAGGCCGATCGTGTGCGCTACAAGGCCGCGATTCGTGGCATGCTGGAAAACCAGCCGAACCTGACGCTGTTCCAGCAGGCTGCCGGCGACCTGATTGTCGACCAGGACACCGTGCGCGGCGTGGTCACCGAGACTGGACTGCGATTCCTGGCCGAAACCGTGGTGCTGTGCACCGGCACCTTCCTCGGCGGGGTGATCCACATCGGGCTGGACAACAGCCGTGGTGGTCGTGCCGGGGATCCGCCCTCCAATGCCCTGGCCGAGCGTCTGCGCGCCTTGCCGTTTCGGGTCGATCGCCTGAAGACCGGCACCCCGCCGCGCATCGATGCCAAGAGCGTCGACTTCTCGCGCCTCGAGGAGCAGCCGGGCGACAGTCCGACTCCGGTGATGTCCTACCTGGGATCGCGGGACATGCATCCGCGCCAGGTCAGCTGCCATATCGCCCATACCAACGAGCGCACCCACGAGATCATCTTCGACAATCTCGATCGCTCGCCGATGTTCTCCGGGGTGATCGAAGGGGTCGGGCCGCGCTACTGCCCGTCCATCGAAGACAAAGTCCACCGCTTCGCCGACAAGACCAGCCACCAGGTATTCGTCGAGCCGGAGGGTCTGGATACCCATGAGCTATACCCAAATGGTATTTCGACCTCCTTGCCCTTCGACGTGCAGCTCAAGGTGGTGCGCTCCATCGAAGGTCTCGAGCGGGCCCATATCACCCGTCCGGGCTACGCCATCGAGTACGACTTCTTCGATCCGCGAGACCTGAAGCACTCGCTGGAAACCAAATTTATCCACAACCTGTTTTTCGCCGGCCAGATCAACGGCACCACTGGCTACGAGGAAGCAGGGGCCCAGGGCCTGCTCGCCGGGCTCAACGCCGCGCGTCGCGCCAAGGCGCTCGACGCCTGGTGTCCGCGCCGCGACGAGGCCTACCTCGGGGTGCTGGTGGATGACCTGATCACCCTGGGCACCAAGGAGCCCTACCGGATGTTCACCTCCCGCGCCGAGTACCGGCTGTTGCTGCGTGAGGACAACGCCGACATGCGCCTGACCGAACACGGTCGCGCACTGGGTCTGGTGGACGATGAGCGCTGGGCGCGGTTCAGCGACAAGCGTGAAGCGGTGGAGCGCGAGAGCGCCCGGCTCAAGGCCACCTGGGTGCAGCCCGGGACCGATGCCGCCGCCACCATCGAGCAAATCACCGGCAAGCCGCTGGCCCGCGAGTACAGCCTGATGGACCTGCTCAAGCGCCCGGAACTCGGCTATGCCGACGTGGCTGCGGCCAAGGGCGAGCCGGTGAGCGACGAGACGGTCGCCGAACAGGTCCAGATCCAGGCCAAGTACCAGGGCTACATCGATCGTCAGCAGGACGAGATCGACAAGCTCAAGCGACACGAGTCCATGGCCCTGCCCGCCGATCTCGACTACAGCCGAGTCGAGGGGCTGTCCCACGAGATTCGCCAGAAGCTCGCCGAGGCGCGCCCGGAGACCCTGGCCCAGGCCGGGCGGATCAGCGGGGTGACCCCGGCGGCGGTATCGATCCTGCTAATTCACCTCAAGAAACGCCGGTTGCTCGATGATCGCGAGGTGGCCAGCGGATGAGTCAGGCGATGTCCCCGGCCCTGCAGCAGCGACTGCACGAGCGCTTGAGCGAGGGCCTTGCCGCCCTCGAGATCACGGCCACCGCCGTCCAGCTTGACCAGCTGCTGGCCCTGGTGGGTCTGTTGCACAAGTGGAACCGGGCCTATAACCTCACGGCGGTACGCGATCCGCTGGACATGGTCTCTCGCCACGTGCTCGACAGCGCCGCGGTGCTGCCCTGGGTCAAGGGCCCACGGGTGCTCGACGTGGGTGCGGGGCCTGGCCTGCCCGGCCTGGTGCTGGCGATCCTCAACCCCGAGCTCGACGTCAGTCTGCTCGACAGCAACGGCAAGAAGGTACGCTTTCAGCGTCAGGCGGTGATGGAACTTGGGCTCGCCCGGGTGACCCCGATCCAGGCGCGAGTGGAAGCCTATACCCCGGCCGACGGCGGGTTCGATCAACTGATCTCGCGGGCCTTTGCCAGCCTCGAGGACTTCGTCGAGCTGACCCGGCCGCTGCTGGCGCCCCACGGCCAGTGGCTGGCGATGAAGGGACCGGCGGTGGACGGCGAGCTTGAACGCCTGGAGGACGACGTGCGCTGTGTCTCGCGCCATGCGTTGAGGGTGCCGTACGAGTCAGCGGGTCGAGAACTGGTTATGCTGGAACCCGAGGCCGGGGGCCGCTAGGCTCGGGCTTGGGGTTCGGTTTTCACGATTTTGCCGCCACCAGCCACCCGAGAATTTCCACGCAAGGATGACGTCGTGACCAAAATCATCGCCTTGACCAACCAGAAGGGTGGGGTCGGCAAGACCACCTCTGCCGTCAACCTGGCCGCCAGTCTGGCGTCGCTGGATCGCCGCGTACTGCTGGTCGATCTCGATCCCCAGGGCCACGCCACCATGGGCAGTGGTGTCGACAAGCACAGCCTCGAGGGCAGCGTGCTCGACGTCATCCTGGGCGACAAGCGCCCGGTGGAGGTCATCCTCGACTGCCCCGAGGCGGGCTACGCCTTGCTGCCCGGCAATGGCGACCTGACCGCCGCCGAGGTCGAGCTGCTCGATCGTGGTGAAGGCCGCGAGCGGGCGCTGGCCAAGGCGCTGGACGAAGTCGCCGGCGAGTACGACGTGGTGATGATCGACTGCCCACCGTCGCTGAACATGCTCACCGTCAATGCGCTGACCGCCGCCGATGGGGTACTGATACCGCTGCAGTGCGAGTTCTATGCCCTGGAAGGCCTGTCGGCGCTGCTCGACACCGTCGAGCAGATCAAGGACAGCGTGAACCCGGGCCTCGAGATCTTCGGGATCCTGCGCACCATGTTCGACGCCCGCAATAGCCTGACCCGGGACGTCAGCAAGCAGCTGCGGGACTACTTCGGCGATGCCCTGCTCAAGACCACCATTCCACGCAACGTGCGGGTTGCCGAGGCGCCGAGTCACGGCCTGCCGGTCACCAAGTACGCACGCTTCTCGCGGGGCAGCCAGGCCCACCGGGTGCTGGCCAAGGAACTGATTCGTCGGCTGTCGCTGTAGCCCCGGCCAGGGTGGCAAGGGCCAGCAGTGTCGAATTTTTGAGCGTGCTGTGATGAGGATGAATCGATGACGCGCAAACGCGCCCTGGGACGAGGACTGGATGCGCTGATCGGGGCCGGTGCCCGCCGCCGCGAGAGCCTCGATCTGCCCGAGGTGGATGCCGAGCTGACCACCGACGGCGACGAAGACGCCACGGTGGTGCCGCCTCCCGCGCCGGAGGAACGTCTGGAGCGCCTGCCGCTGGGCCAGCTCAGCCGTGGACGCTACCAGCCAAGGCGCGATATCCAGCCCGAGGCGCTGGAGGAGCTGGCCGACTCGATCCGCGCCCAGGGCGTGATGCAGCCCATCGTGGTGCGTCCGATCGGTCCCGACCGCTATGAGATCATCGCCGGTGAACGCCGCTGGCGGGCCTCCCAGCTGGCCGAGCTGGACGTCATCCCGGCGGTGATCCGCGAGGTGACCGACGAGGTGGCCCTGGCGCTGGCGCTGATCGAGAACATCCAGCGCGAGAACCTCAACCCGGTGGAGGAGGCGCTGGCGCTCAAGCGTCTGCTCGACGAATTCGAACTGACCCAGCAGCAGGTCGCCGACGCCGTGGGCCGTTCGCGTACCCAGGTGACCAACCTGCTGCGCCTGCTGGCGCTGGACCCCGAGGTGCAGACGCTGCTCGAACGCGGTGACCTGGACATGGGCCATGCCCGCGCCCTGTTGACCCTGCCGGCGGCCAAGCAGCGCAAGGCGGCCCATGAGGTGGTCAACAAGGACCTGACCGTGCGCGCCACCGAGGCACTGGTCAAGCAACTGGCCAATGGCAAGCCAAAGGCCGCCAAGACTGCGCCGAATCAGGACGTGGCCCGGCTGGAGACCCGTCTGGCAGATCTGCTCGGCGCCCCGGTCAAGATCAGCCACGGCAAGGCCGGCAAGGGCAAGGTCACCATCCAGTACTCGAGCCTCGATGAGCTCGACGGCATCTTGGGCCACATCCGCTGAGTGGCGACGACCAGATACAGCGACCGGGTTGCGCGTATCAGCGCAGTAAACCACTTAGGTCGCTAATCACTTTAGCGGCCTTTTCTCCGCATTTGGTCGTAAGCCAGCGCGAAGTGACGACAAATCGTCACGTCTTTGGTTGAAGCCGTTAGGGGGCTTCCCTATAATCGCGCCGGAGTCTGCCGGTGGTCTGTCGCCGGCGATCACGATGGATGACGAGTTCGCGCCAAGAGGCGCGTCGGGAGAGACACTTGGCGGCCAGGATCCAACGACCCCAGGTGCAGCGCCTGCTGATGGCACAGCTCGCTGTGCTGGCGCTGACCAGCGTTGCGGCGGCTGGCATCGACGGTATCTCCGGCGCTTCCTCGGCGGCCCTGGGCGGGCTGGTGGCCTTTTTGCCCAATGTGTTCTTTGCCTGGTGTGTGTTCCGGGCGCAGGGCGCGCGCTACTCCAAGGCCATCGTCAACAATTTCTATCGTGCGGAAGCCGGCAAGTTCGGTTTGACGGCGGCGCTGTTCACCCTGGTGTTCATCGCAGTGCCTCCCTCAAACCCGACTTTTTTCTTTGGCGCTTATGTGGTGACGCTGTTCGTTCATTGGCTGGGGCCCTGGCTGGTGAAACGACCGTCGCACACCTGACAACGAGGCAGACATGGCAGGCACGAATCCGACTCCGACGGAATATATCCAGCACCACCTGCAGAACCTGACCTTCGGGCTGCACCCGGACAATGGCTGGTCGATCGCCCATTCCGCCCAGGAAGCTTCCGACATGGGCTTCTGGGCGGTTCACCTCGATACCCTCGGCTGGTCCGTCGGTCTCGGTCTGATCTTCCTGTGGCTGTTCAAGAAGGCGGCCAACACCGCTACCACCGGCGTGCCTGGTGCGCTGCAGAACTTTGTCGAGCTGATGGTCGAGTTCGTCGACAACTCGGTCAAGGACACCTTCCACGGCAAGAGCAAGCTGATCGCGCCGCTGGCGTTGACCATCTTCTGCTGGGTCTTCCTGATGAACCTGATGGACCTGGTGCCGGTGGACTTCCTGCCGCTGCTGGCGGCCAAGATCGGCGCCCTGTTCGGCGCGGACCCGGCCCACGTCTACTTCAAGGTGGTACCGACCACCGACGTCAATGCCACCCTCGGCATGGCGCTGTCCGTGTTCGGCCTGATCATCTTCTACACCATTCGTGCCAAGGGCTTCTCCGGCTTCATCGGTGAGCTGACCCTGCACCCGTTCAACTCACCCAACAAGCTGGTCCAGGCGCTGTTCATCCCGGTCAACTTCCTGCTCGAGACCGTGACCCTGATCGCCAAGCCGATCTCCCTGGCCCTGCGACTGTTCGGCAACCTCTACGCCGGTGAGCTGATCTTCATCCTGATCGCGATGATCGGCCTGTGGCAGCTGCCGCTGCACTTCACCTGGGCGGTGTTCCATATCCTGGTCATCACCCTGCAGGCCTTCATCTTCATGATGCTGACCATCGTCTACATGAGCATGGCGGTGGAGAAGCACTGACGGTTTCGCTTCAACCCTAAACCCTTAACCCTAACCCACTGATAAACCTTAGTTTCAACTAAAAACTGGAGAGACCACCATGGAAGCACAAGTTCTGGGTATGACCGCCATCGCCGTGTCCCTGCTGATCGGCCTGGGTGCACTCGGCACCGCCATCGGCTTCGGTATCCTCGGCGGCAAGTTCCTGGAAGGCGCTGCACGTCAGCCGGAAATGGTTCCGATGCTGCAGGTCAAGATGTTCATCGTCGCCGGCCTGCTGGACGCCGTGACCATGATCGGTGTTGGTATCGCGCTGTTCTTCACCTTCGCTAACCCGTTTGTCGGTTAATGTCCGACCGCTCGTCCCGAGCCGTCGATCCGTTAACCCCAAACCCGTAACGCGAGAGGTGCTGGCGTGAACCTGAACCTTACCCTAGTCGGCCAGGCTATCGCCTTTGCGTTCTTCGTCTGGTTCTGCATGAAGTTTATATGGCCGCCGGTCATGCAAGCTCTGCAGGAACGCCAGAAGAAGATCGCCGATGGTCTGGATGCTGCCAGCCGTGCGGCGCGTGATCTCGAGGTGGCCGAGAAAGAGGCCGACGAGACCCTGCGCAAGAGCAAGCAAGAGGCGGCCGAGATCCTGGAACAGGCCCAGAAACAGGCCAACCAGAAGCTCGAGCAGGCACGCGAAGACGCCCGCCTTGAAGGCGAGCGCATGATTGCCAAGGCCAAGTCCGAGATCGAGCAGGAAGTGGCACGCGCGAAGGAAGACCTGCGCGCGCAGGTGTCCCGTCTGGCGGTCCTGGGCGCTGAGCGAATCCTGGAGTCCTCCATCGACGAGAAGCAGCACGCTGCCATCGTCGACAAACTCGCCAAAGAGCTCTGAGGAGGTGCCCCATGGCGGAAACGTCAACTATCGCTCGCCCGTACGCCAAGGCTGCCTTTGAGCACGCCGTGGCCAAGGACGCGCTCGACGAATGGTCCGGCATGCTGGCCAGGGTCGCGCAGGTCGTCGGCGACGACGACATGCGCGCCCGGGTGCTCGGCAATCCCAAGCTGTCCAGCGCACAGAAGGCTGATGTTGTCGTCGACGTCTGTGGTGACGCCGTCAATGACGACCTCAAGAACTTCGTTCGCCTGGTCGGCCAGAAGGGTCGCCTGGCGGCGCTCGGCGCCATCGCCGAGCAGTTCGAGGTGCTCAAGGCCCAGCAGGAAAAGCGGGTAGAGGTGGAAATCGTTTCTGCCTTCCCGCTGGCCGAAGCCCAGGAACAATCGCTCGCGAGTGCACTGGCCAAGCGTCTGAACCGCGAAATCTCCATTACCACTCAGGTGGACAAGACGCTCCTGGGCGGCGTGATCCTGCGTGCCGGCGACACCGTCATCGACGGTTCGGTACGTGGTCGATTGAACCGCCTCCAGGAAGCCCTTTCCGCCTGAGTCTGAGGGACATGGCATGCAGCAACTGAATCCTTCCGAGATCAGCGACATCATCAAGCAGCGTATCGAGAAGCTTGACGTCGCATCCGAAGCCCGTAATCAGGGCACGATCGTCAGCGTATCTGACGGTATCGTGCAGATTCACGGCCTCGCCGACGCAATGTTCGGTGAGATGATCGAATTCCCCGGCGGCATCTTCGGGATGACCCTGAACCTCGAGCGCGACAACGTCGGTGCCGTGGTTCTGGGTGATTACCTGCAGCTGGAAGAGGGCATGACTGCCCAGTGTACCGGTCGCATCCTCGAGGTGCCGGTGGGTCCCGAACTGCGCGGCCGTGTGGTCGACGCCCTCGGTAACCCCATCGACGGCAAGGGCGACCTGGGCACCAAGGAAACCGACGCGGTCGAGAAGGTCGCACCTGGCGTCATCACTCGTCAGTCCGTCGACGAGCCGATCCAGACCGGTTTCAAGTCCATCGATGCCATGGTGCCGATCGGCCGCGGTCAGCGTGAGCTGATCATCGGCGACCGTCAGATCGGTAAGTCGGCGATCGCCATCGACGCGATCATCAACCAGAAGGGCACCGGCGTCACCTGTGTCTACGTGGCCATCGGTCAGAAGCAGTCGACCATCGCCAACGTGGTGCGCAAGCTCGAAGAGCACGGCGCCATGGAGCACACCATCGTGGTCGCCGCCGGCGCCGCCGATCCGGCCCCGATGCAGTTCCTCGCCGCCTACTCCGGCTGCACCATGGGCGAGTACTTCCGCGACCGCGGTGAAGACGCGCTGATCGTCTATGACGATCTGTCCAAGCAGGCCGTGGCCTACCGCCAGGTGTCCCTGCTGCTGCGTCGTCCGCCGGGCCGTGAAGCCTTCCCTGGCGACGTCTTCTACCTCCACTCCCGTCTGCTCGAGCGTGCCGCGCGTGTCAACGCCGACTACGTCGAGAAGTTCACCAACGGTGAAGTGAAGGGCAAGACCGGCTCGCTGACCGCACTGCCGATCATCGAGACCCAGGCCGGCGACGTGTCTGCCTTCGTTCCGACCAACGTGATCTCGATCACCGACGGTCAGATCTTCCTCGAGACCGACCTGTTCAACTCAGGCATCCGCCCGGCCATCAACGCCGGTCTGTCGGTGTCTCGTGTGGGTGGCTCGGCACAGACCAAGATCATCAAGAAGCTCGGCGGCAGCGTGCGTCTGGCTCTGGCCCAGTACCGCGAGCTCGCGGCCTTCTCCCAGTTCGCCTCCGACCTGGACGAAGCCACCCGCAAGCAGCTCGAGCACGGTCAGCGCGTCACCGAGCTGATGAAGCAGAAGCAGTACTCGCCGATGTCGGTTGCCGAGATGGCGATCTCCCTGTTTGCCGCCAACGAAGGCTTCCTGGACGACGTCGACGTCAACAAGGTGCTGGACTTCGAACATGCACTCCACGAGTACATGAAGTCCGAGCACGGCGAGTTGCTCGACAAGATCAACGAGTCTGGCGACTACAACGACGAGATCAAGGACGGCCTGAAGCAGGGTCTCGAGAAGTTCAAGTCCTCTCAGAGCTGGTAAGCGTCCACTGGCCCGCCGCAAGGCGGGCCAGGTGGTCGAACAGGATTCTGAGGGTCACCGAACAAGGGTAGATCGCCATGGCAGTCGGAAAAGAGATTCGCACGCAGATTGCGAGCATCAAGAACACGCAGAAGATCACCAATGCGATGCAGATGGTGGCGGCGTCGAAGATGCGCAAGACCCAGGAACGGATGTCGGCGAGCAAGCCTTATGCCGAACAGATCCGTCACGTGGTGGGTCATCTCGCCCAGGCCAACCCGGAATACAAGCATCCGTGGATGGAAGAGCGTGAGGCCAAGCGCGTCGGTTACATCGTCGTCTCCAGCGATCGTGGTCTCTGTGGCGGCTTGAACGTCAACCTGTTCAAGGCGACGGTCAAGGACGCTCAGGCGTGGCACGAGAAGGGCGCCGAGCTCGACTTCTGTGCCCTCGGCAGCAAGGCCAGCAGCTTCTTCCGCAAGTATGGGGGAAGCCTGGTCGCCGCCAAGAGTGGCCTGGGGGAAACGCCGAGTCTTGATGATCTGATCGGCAGCGTGAAGGTGATGCTGGATGCCTACGATGAAGGCAAGCTGGATCGTCTTTACGTGGTGCACAACGAATTCGTCAATACCATGACCCAGAAGCCGGTCGTCCGTCAGCTGCTACCGCTGACCGAGGACACCGCAAAGGTCGAGGAAGACGACGAGAACAAGCGTCCCAGCAGCTGGGACTACCTGTATGAGCCGGATGCCAAGGCGCTGCTCGACAGCCTGCTCGTGCGCTACGTTGAAGCGCAGGTGTATCAGGCGGTGGTCGAGAACACAGCGTGCGAGCAGGCGGCACGCATGGTTGCCATGAAGAGCGCGACCGACAACGCGGGCAATCTGATCGACGATCTGGAGCTGGTGTACAACAAGGCCCGTCAGGCGGCCATTACCCAGGAAATCTCCGAGATCGTTGGCGGTGCCGCCGCTGTTTAAGGCATGCAGGTTTCATTTGCAGGTATTAGAGAGGAACCAAGATGAGCGGACGTATCGTACAAATCATCGGCGCGGTGATTGACGTAGAGTTTCCGCGGGACGATGTTCCCAAGGTCTACGACGCGCTGAAGGTCACCGAAAAGGAGACCATCCTCGAAGTCCAGCAGCAGCTGGGCGACGGCGTGGTGCGCTGCATCGCCATGGGCTCGACCGAAGGGCTCAAGCGCGGCATGAACACCGATAACACCGGCGCGGCCATCTCCGTCCCGGTCGGCCAGGAAACCCTGGGCCGCATCATGAACGTGCTCGGCGAGCCGATCGACGAAGCCGGTGAGATCGGCGAGCAGGAGCGCATGCCGATCCACCGCGAGGCTCCGGGCTACGCCGACCAGGCGGCCACCAACGAGCTGCTCGAGACCGGCATCAAGGTCATCGACCTGGTGTGCCCGTTTGCCAAGGGCGGCAAGGTCGGTCTGTTCGGCGGTGCCGGTGTCGGCAAGACCGTCAACATGATGGAGCTGATCCGTAACATCGCCACCGAGCACAGCGGTTACTCCGTGTTTGCCGGTGTCGGTGAGCGTACTCGTGAAGGTAACGACTTCTACCACGAGATGCAGGAGTCCAACGTTCTCGACAAGGTGGCACTGGTCTACGGCCAGATGAACGAGCCGCCCGGGAACCGCCTGCGTGTGGCCCTGACCGGTCTGACCATCGCCGAGAAGTTCCGTGACGAAGGTCGTGACGTACTGTTGTTCGTCGACAACATCTACCGTTACACCCTGGCCGGTACCGAGGTGTCCGCACTGCTGGGCCGTATGCCGTCCGCGGTGGGTTACCAGCCGACCCTGGCCGAGGAGATGGGCGTTCTGCAGGAGCGTATCACCTCCACCAAGACCGGCTCGATCACCTCCGTGCAGGCCGTCTACGTGCCCGCGGATGACTTGACCGACCCGTCTCCGGCGACCACCTTCTCGCACCTGGACGCCACCGTGGTACTGGCGCGTTCCATCGCCGAGCTGGGTATCTATCCGGCCATCGACCCGCTGGACTCCACCTCTCGCCAGCTTGATCCGCTGGTGGTGGGCGACGAGCACTACAACGTCGCGCGCGGTGTTCAGGGCGTGCTCCAGCGCTACAAGGAGCTCAAGGACATCATCGCCATCCTGGGTATGGACGAGCTGTCCGACGAAGACAAGCAGATCGTGGCACGTGCGCGTAAGATCCAGCGCTTCCTGTCACAGCCGTTCTTCGTTGCCGAGGTGTTCACCGGCTCTCCCGGCAAGTACGTGTCGCTGAAGGAGACCATCCGTGGTTTCCAGGGCATCCTGGACGGCGAGTACGACGAGCTGCCCGAGCAGGCCTTCTACATGGTCGGCACCATCGACGAGGCCGTCGAGAAAGCCAACCAGATGAAGTAATCCCTCTAACCGGGAGACGTCATCATGACGAAAACCATCCAATGCGAGATCGTCAGTGCCGAAGCCTCGGTCTACTCCGGTAGTGCCGAGCAGGTGGTGGCGGCTGGCATCCTGGGGGATCTTGGCATCCTGGCCGGCCACACGCCGCTGCTGACCGAGCTGGCTCCGGGCCCTGTGCGGGTGCTCAACGAAGGCAGCGAGGAGCACTTCTACGTCTCCGGCGGCTTTATCGAAGTGCAGCCCGAGAAGGTGATCGTGCTGGCCGACACGGCGGTTCGCGCATCCGATCTGGATGAAGCGGCCGCCGAAGAGGCCCGCAAGCAGGCCATCAAGGCCATGGAGGACAAGTCGGCGGAGCTGGATTACACCCGCGCCGCGGCGGAACTCTCCGAGGCCCTGGCCCAGCTGCGTACCATCCAGCAGCTGCGCAGGAAGGCCGGCAAGGGCTAAGTTCCCTGGCGCCGATGCCCCACGCCCCCCGAATGGCTGACATTCGGGGGGCGTTTTCGTTGGTGATGACGGCAGCGAACCGCGACTGACGCTTCTGCGTTGCTTGCCTTGTGTCTAATGTTCATCCAGACATGGCATCATGTCGCCTTTTCGAGCAGCCCCGATAGGTCGTCTCTTGGGGACACTGCGCCTCAGCGATTTGCGGCAAGGACGCCGGCCATGAGGAGACGCCCATGAATCTGACCCCCAGCCTGGATGCGCACAAGCAGGTGCTGCTGCGTGCCCTCGATCCCCGCGACAGCAAGACGCTGGAAGCCCGCCTGCCCGAGATTCGCTCGGCGGATCTGGCCGAGATCCTCGAGCGACTGATCGAGGATGAGGACCGCCTGGACAGCGCCGTGGCGCTGTTGGCCTGCCTGCCGGTGGGGCGCCAGGCCAGCGTGTTCGGTCATCTGCCGTTCGAGGCCCAGGATGCCATGGCGTCTCGCATCGAGGACGCCTGGCTGTCGCGAATCCTCGACAAGATGGGCTCGGACGAACGTGCCGACCTGTTCAAGGTGCTGGGAGATGATCGCAAGGAGGCGCTGTTACGGCGCATGGCGCGGCGCGAGCGCGAGGCGCTCAAGCGCCTGGCGAGCTACGAGGAGGGCACCGCCGGCGCCCTGATGACCGCCGACTATGTGGCGATCCCGATGGGGCTCACCGTGTCCCGGGCGATGATGCGGGTGCGCCAGACCGCTCCCGACGCCGAGACCGTCTATCAGCTGTACGTGGTGGACGAGCACGGCCGCCTGGCCGGCACCATGTCACTGAGACAGCTGATGGTGGCACGGCCCCAGGCGATCATCGACGAGCTGATGATCCACGACGTCATCAGCATCGGTGTGGACGCCGAGCAGGAAGAGGTCGCCCGGGTGGTGGCGCGCTACGACCTGCTGGCGTTGCCGGTGACGGACACCGACGAGCGACTGGTCGGCATCGTCACCCACGACGACGCCATGGACGTGGTCGAATCCGAGGCCACCGAGGACATCCACAAGGGCATGTCGATCGGTCAGCTGGAAGGTGGCGTGTCCCGGGTGCCGCTGTGGAGCCTGTATCGCAAGCGAGTGATCTGGCTGGTATTGCTGGTGTTCGGCAACCTCTTCTCGGGAGCCGGCATCGCCCACTTCGAGGACACCATCGCCGCCCAGGTGACCCTGGTGTTCTTTCTGCCGCTGTTGATCGGCAGCGGTGGCAACGCCGGCGCCCAGGCCGCCACCCTGATGGTGCGAGGCATGGCCACCGGTGACGTGGGGATCAAGGACTGGAGCAAGCTGCTCGGCCGAGAACTGCTGGTGGCAGGCTCGCTGGGACTGACCATGGCCCTGGCGGTGGCCCCCATCGGGGTCATTCGAGGCGGTGAGGCGGTGGCCTTGGTGGTGGCCATAAGCATGATCTGCATCGTCTTGTTCGGCAGCCTGCTCGGCATGTGCCTGCCGTTCGTGCTCGATCGGCTGGGCTGGGACCCGGCCACCGCCTCGGCACCGCTGGTCACCACCCTGATCGACGCCTCCGGGGTGGTCATCTACTTTTCCATCGCCACACTGGTACTGATGGGAACTTGATCGACCGCAGCGGGTGCGGCCAGGGGCCCCCTGACAGCGGACAAGAACGCCCGTGGAGTGTATGCTCTTGCGGGCGTTTTGCCTGTTACCCCTCGCTTACGGGTCACTCCATGGATTGGCTACAGATTGTCGTTCTCTCCCTGATTCAGGGAATCACCGAATTTCTTCCGGTATCGAGCTCCGCCCACCTGATACTGGTCCCCGTTTTCAGCGACTGGCCGGACCAGGGACTGGCCTTCGACGTGGCGCTGCACCTGGGTAGCCTTGGCGCGGTGGTCATATATTTCCGCGACGAGATCCTGCGCATGCTGACGAGCTGGTGTGCCAGCGTCGCCGGTCGCGGCACCGATCAGGACGCTCGGCTGGCCTGGTGGGTGATCCTCGCCACCGTTCCGGTGGGGCTGGCCGGACTGCTGTTCAAGGACGTCATCGAGCAGTATGCCCGCTCGCCCATGGTGCTGGCGTTCGGTCTGATCTTCTTCGGCCTGCTACTGGGGCTGGCCGACTGGCGCTTCAGGGGCTCGCGCAGCGAGTATCAGCTGCGCTGGAGCGATGCCCTGTGGATCGGCATCGGCCAGGCGCTGGCGCTGATCCCCGGCACTTCGCGCTCCGGCATCACCATCACGGTGGCGCTGATGCTGGGCATGGGGCGCGAAGCGGCGGCCCGCTTCTCGTTTCTGCTGTCGATTCCGGTGATCGTGCTGGCGGGGGGACTCGAGGCCTGCGAGCTGATTCAGACGGGTGTCGATGTGCACTGGGGTGACATGGCGCTCGGCACGCTGCTGTCCGGCGTCAGCGCCTACCTGTGCATCCATTTCTTCCTGTCGTTCATCAAGCGCATCGGTATGCAGCCCTTCGTCGTCTATCGCCTGCTGCTTGGTATCGCCCTGATCTGGCTGTTTGGCTGATATATCTGAAGAGACCCCTCATGACTGGATTCAAGACCGCTCGGCGTGGATGGCTGACAACCTGGCTGGCGCCCCTCCTGATGGCACTGCTGGTGTCCGGTTGCAGCGAAGAGACCACTACCCGTTCGCCGATCACCCTGGAAGGCGACATCTTCGGCACCTTCTACCAGATCACCCTGGCCGACCCGCTGACACGCGAGCAGGTCGAGGAGATCGAGCAGGGCGTACTCGACGAGATGCACGCGGTCGACGCCTCCATGTCGACCTGGCGCGAGGATTCGGAGCTGTCCGCCTTCAATCAGTCACCGCTGGGGCAATGGCAGCCGATCTCCGATGAATTCATGGAGGTGCTGGCCATCAGCCAGTCGGTCAACCAGCAAAGTCACGGCGCCTTCGACGTCACCGTCGGTAGCCTGGTCAATCTGTGGAGCTTTGGCCCCGAGGCCCGGCCCCGGGAAATCCCCGAGGAAAACGTACTCGAGCAGCGCTTGTCTCAGGTCGGCATGGACGCGCTCGAGATCGACACCGCCGAGGCCCAGGCCCGTCGCCTGCGTGACGTCTACGTTGACCTGTCCGGGGTGGCCAAGGGTTTCGCCACCGACGAGGTGGCGGCCTATCTGGATCGCCAGGGTATCGCCAACTACCTGGTCAACCTTGGCGGAGAGGTCAAGGTCAAGGGACGGCGTGACGGCGGCAAGGGGCTGTGGCGCATCGGTATCGAGGTGCCCGAGAACGGTGCGCCCAAGGCTCAGCACGTGGTCGGCCTCGATGACGTCTCGGTGGCGACTTCCGGTGACTACCGTCACTACTTCGAGGCCGATGGCAAGCGCTACTCCCATACCATCGACCCCCGCACAGGGCGCCCCATCACCCATCGGCTGGCCTCGGTGACGGTGGTGCATCCGTCCAATGCCTGGGCCGACGCCTGGGCCACCGCGCTGAGCGTGATGGGCGAAGAGGAAGGCATGCAGGCCGCCATCGACCAGGAATTGCCGGTGGTGATGCTGGTGCGTCAGGGTGAGGGCTGGGAAAGTCGGGTCAGCCCCGCCTTTGTGACGCGCTTTGGGCAGGAGATGGTCGATACCCTGGGGCTTACGGTGGTGACGGATGTCGACACCCCGCTAGAATAGTAGCGCTGGCCTCTCACGACGGATCACTGAAACCGTTGGTCGGTTCGCTACTGTTGCGATATTTGCTTCGATCTTTTGTTTTAGACAAGGAGTCACGATGAGCCTCGATGTGGTGATTCTCGCCGCCGGACAGGGCACCCGCATGCGCTCGAGCCTGCCCAAGGTGCTGCATACCCTGGCGGGCAAGCCGATGGTCCGTCATGTGGTCGATACCGCCCGGGGTCTCGATGCGGATCGCACCCACGTGGTCATCGGGCACGGTGGCGAGCGGGTTCGCGATGCCCTGGCCGACACCGAGGTTCGCTTTTCCCATCAGGCCGAGCAGAAGGGTACCGGTCACGCCGTCGCGCAGGCGCTGGGCCAGCTTGGCGATGGCAAGGTGCTGGTGCTCTACGGTGACGTGCCGCTGATCCGTCGGCAAACGCTGGCGGCCTTGCTGGAGCAGGTGGACGAGCGCCACATGGGACTTCTGACCGTTACCCTGGACGACCCGGCGGGATACGGCCGCATCGTGCGTGACGACCAAGGCAAGGTGGTGGCCATCGTCGAGCAGAAGGATGCCTCTGAAAGCGAGCTTGCGATCACCGAGTGCAACACCGGCATCATGGCCATGACCAGCGCCCAGCTGAAGCGCTGGTTGCCTGAGCTGTCGTCGGACAACGCCCAGGGCGAGTACTACCTGACCGATGTGATCGCCATGGCCGCCGCCGAGGGCATTGAGGTGGCCACTGCCCAGCCGGCACGGCCGATGGAGGTCGAAGGCGTCAACAATCGCGCCCAGATGGCGCGTCTCGAGCGAGCATACCAGCGCGACATCGCCGATGGGCTCATGGAAAAGGGCGTGGCCCTGGCCGACCCAGACCGTCTCGACGTGCGTGGCAAGCTGACTTGCGGGCACGACGTCTTCATCGACGTGGGTTGTGTGTTCGAAGGCGAGGTGGAGCTCGGCGAAGGTGTGCGCATCGGCCCCTACTCGGTGGTACGCAACAGCCATGTTGGCGCCGAAAGCGTCATCGAGGCCCACAGCATCGTCGACGGTGCAGTATTGGCCGGGCTGAACCAGATCGGTCCCTTCGCCCGGCTGCGTCCTGGCTCGCGTCTGGCGGTCAAGGCGAAGGTCGGCAACTTTGTCGAAACCAAGAACGCCGAAGTGGGCGAGGGCAGCAAGATCAACCACCTGAGCTACGTGGGTGACGCCCGCCTGGGACGTGAGGTCAATATCGGCGCCGGCACTATCACCTGCAACTATGACGGCGCCAACAAGCACCGTACCGAGATCGGTGACGCCGCCTTCATCGGCTCCAATTCGGCGCTGGTAGCCCCGGTCAGTGTCGGCGAGGGCGCCACCGTCGGTGCCGGCTCCACCATCAGCCGCGACGTCGCCGATCATAGCCTGGCGGTGACAAGGTCTCGTCAGATCGCCAAGGCCAACTGGCCGAGGCCGACCAAGGACGAGGATTGACGGACGCTTCCGCCCGTTTCTGCCGTTGCGGCCCCCTCTCGATTGCTGGTCAGCGGTAGCCAATAACGAATCTCTCAAGGAGTGACCCCTATGTGTGGCATCGTCGCCGCGGTGGCCCAGCGCAACGTACAGAACATTCTGCTCGAAGGCCTCAAGCGCCTCGAGTACCGCGGCTATGACAGTGCCGGCATGGCGGTGCGCAGCCCCGAGGGAGAACTGGTGCGCCAGCGCGCGGTGGGCAAGGTGGCCGCGCTCGAGGCGCGACTGGAGGGTTCGGCGCTGCCGGGGCTCAGCGGTATTGCTCACACCCGCTGGGCGACCCACGGTCGCCCCAGCGAGCCCAACGCCCATCCCCACCAGTCGCGTGATCGCCTGGCGGTGGTACATAACGGCATCATCGAGAATCATGAGCAGCTGCGTCGGGAACTCACCGATCAGGGCTATGTGTTCGAGTCCGAGACCGATACCGAGGTGATCGCCCACCTGCTGGAGCGTGAGTCTCGCCGCGACGGTGATCTGCTCAGCGCCTTCCAGCGGGTCGTCGCCGGCCTCGATGGCGCCTACGCCCTGGGGGTCATGGCGGTGGACGAGCCCGATGTGGTGGTCGGCGCGCGCAAGGGCAGCCCGCTGGTGGTCGGCGTCGGCATCGGTGAGGCCTTCCTGGCGTCTGACCCGCTGGCGCTGCTGCCGGTGACCGATCGCTTCATCTATCTGCGTGAAGGCGACGTGGTGCGCCTGTCCGCCAATGGTCGCATCGAGATCTTCGATGCTGAGGGGACCGCCGTCGAGCGTGAGGTCCAGACCTTCGAGCATGGTGACGGCGCCGCCAGCAAGGGCGAGTACCGCCACTTCATGCTCAAGGAAATCCACGAACAGCCGGCGGTGATCGCCGCGGCGCTGGAAGGCCGCCTGGGCGACCGCTCGGTGCTGGTGGAAAGCTTCGGCCCCGATGCCGAGCGTCTGTTCCAGCAGGTCCGCCAGATCCATATCGTGGCCTGCGGCACCAGCTATCACGCCGGCATGGTGGCGCGCTACTGGCTCGAGCGCTACACCGGCATCCCGGTGCAGGTGGAGGTCGCCTCTGAGTATCGCTACCGCCAGGTGGTGGTGCCCCAGGGCACCCTGTTCGTGACCCTGTCCCAGTCCGGCGAGACCGCCGACACCCTGGCCGCGCTGCGTTTTGCCATGGAGCAGGATAACTACCTGGGCAGCCTGGGTATCTGCAACGTACCGGGCAGCTCGCTGGTGCGCGAGGCCGACCTGAGCCTGATGACCCAGGCCGGCCCCGAGATCGGTGTGGCCTCCACCAAGGCCTTCACCACCCAGTTGACCGCGCTGATGCTGTTCGCCCTGGCGCTTGGCCGGGTGCGGGGTATGCACGAGGACGAGCAGGCCGAGATCGTCGCCGCTCTGCGGACCCTGCCGGCGCTGTGCAGCCAGGTGCTGGGCCTGGACGAGGCCATCGAGCGGCTGTCCATGGCCTTCGCCGAGAAGCACCACGCGCTGTTCCTGGGACGTGGTGCCCACTTCCCCATCGCCCAGGAAGGCGCCTTGAAGCTCAAGGAGATTTCCTACATTCACGCCGAGGCCTACCCGGCGGGCGAGCTCAAGCACGGCCCCCTGGCGCTGGTGGACAGCGAGATGCCGGTGATCTCGGTGGCACCCAACGACGAACTGCTGGACAAGCTCAAGTCCAACCTGCAGGAGGTCAAGGCCCGAGGCGGCGAGCTGTACGTGTTCGCCGACGAGAATGTCGGCCTGAACGCCAGCGAGGGCATCCAGGTGCTGCACCTGCCCCACGTCCACGAGGCACTGGCGCCGATCCTCTACACCCTGCCGCTGCAGCTATTGTCGTACCACGTGGCGGTGCTCAAGGGGACCGATGTCGATCAGCCGCGCAATCTGGCCAAGTCGGTGACGGTGGAGTAGACATACCGTCGGGCGATAGTATGGCAGCGGTCGCAGACTCGGCGTGACGGAAGGGAAATCTTCCCATCAACTCCAGAGAAGGTGTTGATGCAGTCCGTTCTTGTTCTTGGAGGCTAAAGAGAGTGCGGTGACACCCCGGTGTCCCGCGCTCTTTTTGCTTGGGAATGGGGTCCACTTCAGTTCAGGGATGGAGAGCAAGTCACCGATCAATCAGACAGGACTGCCGCCAAATAGCCCGGCACCGGATTTGACGATATCTCGTTGCGTTCTCGGTGGTGATGATTCTGATGTGCTATACAGTCATCAAGGCGTTGAACGGAAAGCGGCGTCGCTTTCGTTGATATTTCCACGCGTTATTTGCGGTCCCCCCTGGTGTGCTGACCTGCACGGGGTAGAGGGTTTCAGGGGAGGGCTGCTGTTTCCGGTGCACATATTGACGCCGAGAGCTCAATCTTTCCGCTACTGGTAAGGGAGCCTCAGCTCTCATCGCTTGTCCTGTCACACGCAACAGCTGACGTGTGCGAGACTCACTCGGCCAGTGTGTTTCCATCCACAGGAGCATCATTCATGAGTACTCAAAGCGAGCAGGCTCCAACCCCGGTTTCGGACGACATGCAGACGGACTATACCGTCGGGCAGGACAACTTCGAGGGCAGCCTGGGGCCTATCGGCTTCGATATACATAACCGGGTCTTCGCCATCTCGGCGCTGGCCTCGATTGTCTTCATCGTGCTGACGCTGCTGTTCCCCGAGCGAGCCGGTAATCTCTTTCAGTCCATTGTCAGCTTCTCCACCGGCACCCTCGACAGCTACTTCATGATCGTGGTGGACGGCTTCATCCTGTTCTGTCTGGCACTGGTCGTGCTGCCATACGGCAAGGTCCGCCTGGGCGGCCCCGACGCCACGCCGGAGTATGGCTACCTGTCCTGGTTTGCGATGCTGTTCGCGGCCGGCATTGGCATCGGCCTGCTGTTCTTCGGCGTGCTGGAACCGGTCTATCACGCCAACGTCTCCTCGCCGCTAGGCACGCCCTCGCCCTTCGGCAGCGACGGGGAACTGAACGCTGAGGCCATCGCCGACGCCACCGCCATGGGGCTGGCCGGCACCTATCTGCACTGGGGCATCCACGGCTGGGCCGTCTACGTGGTGATGGCGCTGGCGCTGTCCATCTTTACCTACAACAAGGGCCTGCCCTTCTCCATCCGTTCGGCGTTCTTCCCGCTGCTGGGTGACCGCGTCTGGGGCTGGTGGGGCCACGTCATCGACATCCTGGCGGTATTCTCGACCCTGTTTGGCCTGGCCACCTCGCTCGGCCTCGGCGCTCAGCAGGCCAACGCCGGCATGAACTTCGTCTTCGGCCTGGACGTCAGCATCACCACTCAGGTGGTCGTGATCGCAGCCGTCACCGCAGTGGCGCTGGTCTCGGTGTGGCGCGGTCTGGAAGGTGGCGTGAAGCGGCTTTCCGAGATCAACATGGGAATGGCCGTGCTGTTCTTCTTCTTCGTGCTGTTCGCCGGCCCGACCCTGGCGGCGCTCGCCGGCTTCTGGGCCGGCCTTGAGACCTACGTGACGAAGTTCATCCCGCTGTCGGCCCCCTTCGGCCGCGAGGACGACGCCTATCGCCAATCCTGGACCATCTTCTACTGGGCCTGGTGGATCAGCTGGGCGCCTTTCGTCGGCATGTTTATCGCCCGCGTCTCCCGGGGGCGCACGGTGCGTGAGTTCGTGATCTGTGTGCTGGTGATCCCGAGTCTGTTCATCTTCATCTGGATGGGCGTGTTCGGCGCCACCGCCCTCGACCAGCTATATGCCAATCCGGCCGGCAGCCTGGTCAAGGAGTACGTGATCGACAGCTACAGTCCCGAGCTGTCGCTGTTCGCCATGCTCAACGAGCTGCCGCTGTCGGGCCTGATGTCGACCCTGGGCATTATCCTGGCGCTGATCTTCTTCGTCACCTCGTCGGATTCCGGCTCGCTGGTGATCGATACCATCACCGCCGGTGGCAAGATCGATGCACCGCGCCCTCAGCGCATGTTCTGGGCCACGGTGGAAGGCCTGATTGCCATCGTACTGCTGATCGGCGGCGGACTCTCGGCGCTCCAGGCCGGAGTCACGGCCACCGCGATCCCCTTCTCGGTGGTGATGATTGTGATGTGCTACACCATCATCAAGGCGCTGAACGGCGAGCTTCGTCAGTTACGCCGTCGGGGTGGCTGAGTCCTCTCATCATGCGAAATCTGTCGGCTTTCTTTGGTTGTAGATGCTCTATCTGCTGGCACAACAACGTCGACTGACCCCGTTTTGCTGCATCCAGCTTTGCCCGGCCTCACGAGATCGGGCTTGTTCCCTTCCTGTTGTGTAGTGCTGAGGGAAGCGTAGGCTCAAGTGTCGCCGCAGATCCAGGAGGTGCGGTCGAGGACAACGCGATATTCCGTCTACCGGGGTATGGCTCCCCTTAGCTCGATAGATCAATGTTCAAGTCATTGATGGTAATTAACACAGCTTTTCTAGATAGTCGCTTGAAGAGTGACGCGATCGGAGGCGGCAGCCCAAATCCACATGAAGTGACGAAGAGCTCTTTCCAGAGTGACGTCGGCCGCGAGGTATCGCCGACGGCGCGACGAGTCAGCGTCATAGCTGCGAGGCCAAAGGTGTCCCGGCGCAGCGCCGGGAGGTCTTGAGGCGACAAAGCAGCTTTATCCGGAGTGTTGGTCCTGGGACATCGGAAACCTCGGCCTGCCAGAGGTAGTGCACCTGAATCCCGAGAGGAATGCGGCGCCCCTGGCGGCAGGGTGTTAAAGAGTCAGAATCATTTCATGTGTCATCTGTGTTGACAGGCTCCGCGCTGCCGGTCCGAGAACCAGATCACAAAAACAGCACGTTGATGCAGTGGTATTTTCTTGAGGTCGGCCAGGCGCCGCTTCTACTGCCTATCGATATATGCTGTACCGGTACTTGATAAAGAAGAAAGCTCGGAATTTTCCATATTTTCCGGTTCTAGCATTATGAATTTGTAAGATATATTTCTATTGTTTTGCTAATTCGGATACTTCTTTTTCGTGCTTCATTTGGCACAATATCAAACGCCGTTCTCGAACCTTCGTTTCTATAGTCGTTAGTTAAGCGCTTGGTTATACGTGGTCGCCATTCCTGCGAGTGGTTTGCCGGTCATGCCTGGGTCTCCGAGCGTGCAGGCGTCGGTGATTCAGTTCAGCGACAGCCGCCATGACGACCGCCACGACAACGATAATGAAGGGGGACGGCGATGAGCGGATTACGATCCACAAGCGCCTTGCTGACGGGAACGGGCCTTTGTCTGCTGATGCCGATCGCGGCCGAGGCGCAGACGTCGATGCAGGAACTCAATGACCTGAAGGCCCAGATCGAACAGCTCAAGGCCCAACAGCAGGCGGCCATGCAACTGGTTGAACAGCAGCAGGCCCAGATCGATAACCTGATCAACCAGCAGGCCAGCATGCAGCAGGACGTCGCCGACGTCAGCGAGAACGTGGTCAAGCGCACCGACAGTGGCGACTTCCTGGTGGGAGATACCACAGTGTCCTTTGGCGGCTACATCAAGGCTCAGGCGGCGTTCTCCGACAATGGACTCAGCGACGGCAAGGCCAACGAGACGGTGACGGCGGGGCTGTTGCGCGCCACCGACGATGACGCCGACAACCGCGTCAGTTTCAGTGCGCGGGAAACGCGTCTGAGCTTCGGTACCAGTACACCGCTGGGTGGCGATACCATGAAGACCTATATCGAGACGGACTTCTATGGCGCCGACGATGAAGCCAACGAATTTGTTTCCCACTCCTACGCGCCGCGGCTGCGCCACGCCTACCTGAGCTGGGGCAACTGGCTGGCCGGGCAGTACTGGTCAACCTTCATGGATCTCAAGGGGCTTGGCGAGATCGACGCCTTCAGTACCCATACCGGCTCGATCTTCGTGCGCCAGCCACAGCTTCGCTATACCTATCCGCTGGATTGGGGCAGCCTGCAGTTCGCGGTGGAGAACCCCGAGGACGGCGACGACGACCAGGACACCCCGGACATGGTGGCCCGGGTCAATGTGGACCAGGAGTGGGGGCATGTTTCAGCGGCCACCGTGGTCAGGCGCTTCAGCCTGGATGACGCCGAGGACGACGACAGTCGCTGGGGGGCCGGTTACAGCCTGACCGGACGATTCCCGGTGTTCGAAAAAGACGACCTCATGCTGCAGGCCAACTATGGCAACCTGGGACGCTACATGGCGCTGGGCGCCTACCCCAACGCCAAGGTGGAGGACGGCCAGATCAAGATGGTGGAGTCCTGGGGCGCCTCGGCCATCTATCGTCACTACTGGACCGACACGCTGCGCTCGAGCATCGCCTACTCGGCGACTGAACTCGACAGCAACGGTACCGGCGATGACACCGACAGCTACGACAGCTTCTTTCTCAACCTGATGTGGTCGCCCTTTGCCAATACCACGCTGTCGGCGGAGTACCAGCGCTACGACCTGGATGAGGTGGACGGCGATACCTTCGACCTGGACAGGGTTCAGTTCTCCGCCAAGTACGACTTCTAGGAGGCTCAAAATCCCCTGTACCCGTCGGCTTTTCGGACAGAGTCCCGGCTGAGGGCGAGAAGCTCCGACGCTCGGTGCCGCTTGAAGCTTGTCAGCATCGCCCCGTTCGGCAACACCGGGCGGGGCGATGCTATGCTGGCGCCCCTGAAACCGTCGAGTCTGCCTTCTTGAACGATCGATCAGCGCAACCACCCATGTACATTGGTCTGCCGATGTGGGCCAATCCAGACTGGCGTGGTGGTCTCTACCCACCCCACGCCGGGCGCGAGGGTTGGCTCAACGACTACGCCGCCGTATTCAACGCCGTCGAGGGAAATACCACCTTCTACAGCGGGGCGCCCAGGCCACGGACGGTGGAAGGCTGGTCCCGCCAAGCGCCACCGGGCTTTCGCTTCTGCTTCAAGCTGCCCCAGGCGCTGACACATGCAAAACGATTACGCCAGGTCGAGACCGATGTGGGTGACTTCGTCGAGGCCCTGTGGCCACTGAAGGACCGCCTCGGGCCGGTCATGATTCAGCTCCCCAGGGACTTTGGTCCTGAGGAGGTGCCTGCTCTGGAGAAGGTTCTAAGAGATTGGCCACAAGACGTACCCTGCGCAGTAGAACTGCGCCACAGTGAATTTTTCCACAAGGGGAGCGCCGAGAGAGATATCAACGCCCTGTTGATAAGTCATGGCGCCGATCGCGTGATGCTGGATGTCAGGCCGTTGTTTTCCGGACCGCCCGAGGCCCATTCGGGATTGATCCAGGCTCGTGCGGAAAAGCCAAGACGCCCACTACACGTGATCTCTACAGCAAAATTTCCTGTGATACGTTTCATTGGCCATCTTGACAGCGCCATCAACGAGCACTATTTCACCCCCTGGATAGACCAGCTCGCCTTGTGGATAAAACAGGGGAAAACCCCTTTTCTTTTTGTGCATACGGCGGATAATCGCGAGGCTCCGGAACTGGCCAGAAACCTGTACGCCAGAGTCGCCGATAGAATGGGGTGGCAAGCATTGCCCGGGTTTCCGGGAGATCGACAGAATCAGCTGCTTTGACCATTGTTGGCTGGCGTTTGTTATTGTCATACGCTAGTTTTGTCGGCTGTTCGTCACTTGCCACGGGCCAGAGACGGTCGCCTCCTTATCCTTGGATGGTGACTCGCCTGGACCCACCGGTCTCGACCAGCGCGAACCCTGCGCTGGGGAAGAGTGGTGTGCCGGCAGTGATCCTGCTGACATCCGTCAGACCCCTTGTACATCGGTGGATCCGTGACCCGGACCATCGAGGACGTGGCGACTACAAACACAACGCCGTCATTGCATCCGATCGATCGATGACGACACGTATCCGAAGGGTGATTTATGTCCAAAACGACACACGCGCAGTGGTCATCGCGCTTTTCCTTTATCCTCGCCGCCACCGGTTCCGCTGTCGGGCTTGGTAATATCTGGAAGTTTCCCTACATGGTGGGCGAGAGCGGTGGTGCCGCCTTCGTGCTCGTCTACCTGCTGTGCATCGGCCTGATCGGCCTGCCGATCCTGGTCACCGAGTGGATGATCGGTCGGCGTGGGCAAAGCAATCCGGTCAATGCCATGGCCAGCGTCGCGGCCAAGGCCGGTCAGCCCAAGGTCTGGGCCCTGGTCGGCGTCGCCGGGGTCATCGGTGCCTTCCTGATCCTGTCGTTCTACAGCGTGATCGGTGGCTGGTCGCTGTACTACACCCTCGGCAGCGTGACCGGTGACTTCAGCGGCCAGGACGCCGACGGTATCGGCGCCTTGTTCAGCGGCATGCTGGCAAGCCCCGGTCTGCTGCTGCTGTGGCACTCCATCTTCATGCTGCTGGTCATCGGTATCGTTGCTCGCGGCGTGACCAAGGGCCTGGAAGGCGCGGTCAACGTGTTGATGCCGGCCCTGGCGCTGCTGCTGGTGGTGCTGGTGGGCTACGGCATGACCACCGGCCATTTCGGTGAGGCGTTGAACTATCTGTTCAACCCGGACTGGACAGCACTCAATGGTGAGGTGGTACTGGCAGCGCTGGGACACGCCTTCTTCACCCTGTCACTGGGCATGGGCATCATGATCGCCTACGGTTCCTACCTCGGCGAGAAGGTCGACCTGATCAAGACCGCGCGCACCGTGGTGATCATGGATACCGTGATCGCACTCGGCGCGGGCCTGGCGATCTTCCCGATCGTGTTTGCCAATCAGCTCGACCTGGCCTCCGGCCCGAGCCTGATCTTCGTCACCCTGCCGCTGGCCTTCGGCAATATGGGCGGTGGCCTGATCCTGGGCCTGATGTTCTTCCTGTTGCTGACCTTCGCCGCCCTGACCTCGGCCATTTCGCTGCTCGAGCCGGTGGTCGAGTTTGTCGAAGAGCGCACGCCGTTGTCGCGTTCCGCGTCGGCGGTGGTCTCCGGCATCGGCGCCTGGGCGCTGGGTATCGCCGCTCTGCTGTCCTTCAACGTGTGGAGTGACCCGGTACTGTTTGGCCTCGGGGTGTTCGACCTGCTGGACAAGCTGACCAGCAAGTTCATGCTGCCGTTGACCGGCCTGGGTGCCATCCTGTTCGCGGGCTGGTTCCTCAACCGCGAAGGCGTGGCCGAAGACCTCGGTCTGTCCGGTGGCAAGGAAGCCCTGTGGGTCGCCTTGACCCGCTTCGTGGCGCCCATCGGTGTGGCGGTGGTGTTCATCTCCAGCCTGTAACAGGCGTCATTGCTGCATGCCAGACCAGAGACCCGGCCTTGTGCCGGGTCTCTGCGTTGACAGGCAATGCCAGGCGATCCATCGGAACCGGGCGGCAGGGCAAGACTGCCCGTACAGAGTGACCAGAGGCGGACGTCAACGAGGTGGCAGTGGGGCCTCAGCGGGAGCCCAACGAGACGTCAGTGCTTGTTCATTGATGCCTGCAGCCAAAGGCATGCATTTGGGAGAGCATGCCAGGAGGGACGCTTGGCGGTGCCTTTGACGCGCCTGGGGCTTTCAGGCGACAGACACCTGATGGCGAGTCTCGTCGGTGCGATTCTCGCAAGGGATGGGCCGGCCGTCGCTCGAGCCAGCGGCCAGGCCCCGAATTATGGTACAGACCCGCGTTGTTGGCGGTCTGGCGCACGTCGGGCCGGCGGCCACGCGTGCTGGTTCAGTCTACCGGGTCAGTGCATTTCGTCGTCGTTGCCGTCTTCTGGCAGTTCGGCGATGTCTTCGGATAGACGCTTGAATTCCCGATGAAGCTCGATGCCGCGGCGGGCTCGCAGGTTGCGTTGGGCCGCGGTGCGGGAGCGCCTTTCGTGTTCGGCGACTTCCATGCTCATGAAGATGTCGAGGAGTTCACTCTTGACGGAGGATAACCTTTCGACATTACGCATGATCGATTCTCCTATGCAGTGAATGTGCCGGCATCCAGGACGCTGCGCGACACTGCCCTTTTACTATACCCCAGTTGACAAAAAGATGACGGTGTGGACGTCAATCCTGCAACGTTCTGCCAACGCTAGAAAAAAATCCATCCGGTTGAGCAGGGGCGGCCTGGGGGCTCGATGCATGACGCAGCACAGGGCGCATTTGACGCCGTCATGGGGCATACTGGAACCAGACCGGATCGATAGCGACGGGCATTGCGCCCTGCCAGCTCCGGGTCCTCCCAGCCAGTCAAAGGAGTAGAGGGTGAGTCGCGCGCTGTTTGATGAAATGCGACGTCGCATGGAGCACTTCCGTCGGTCGGAGCAGAAGGTCGCACGCTTCGTATTGCGCAACCCCGACGAAGTTATCCACATGCGTATCGTCGATCTGGCCACCGAGGCCAAGGTCAGCGAGCCCACGGTGGTACGCTTCTGCCGGGCCCTGGGCTGCAACGGCTTTCAGGACTTCAAGCTGAAGTTGGCGCAGATGCTGGCGTCGGGCAGCCAGTTCGCGCAGTTCTCGATGAATGACAGCGACTCCGTGGCCGAGTTTTCCCACAGCATCTTCGATTCCACGGTGGGGACCCTGCTGTCGATCAGGGACCGGCTCGACAACGAGGCGTTGAACAAGACGATCAACGCCCTGGCCATGGCCAATCGCGTCGAGTTCTACGGCTACGGAGCTTCCGGTGCGGTGGCCTTCGATGCTCAGCACAAGTTTTTCAGGCTGCAGATTTCCACCGCCGCCTACGCCGATCCGCACATGCAGAACATGTCGGCGGTGACCCTCAAGGAAGGCGACGTGGTGGTGGCGATCTCGCAGACCGGCCGCACCCGGGCACTGGTGGCCAGCGTCAAGCTGGCACGGGAGGCGGGCGCCACCGTGGTCGGTCTTTGTCCCAGCGGCTCCCCCCTGGCGGACGAAGTCGACCTGCCGCTGTACATCGATGTGCCCGAAGACACCGAGATCTACACGCCCATGAGTTCCCGCATCGCCCATCTGGTACTGGTCGACGTGCTGGCGGTGGGAGTGGCGAAGACCCGGGGCCCCAAGCTCGCCGAGCAGCTCAAGGCGGTAAAGCGCAGCCTCAACCCACTGCGCTATCCGGAGTCCGATCCTTCCTGACCGAGGGCGCCCTGCCTGTCCATTTATCCAGCATCGCTGTGATAGACTGGGCGCCCATTTTCGATCTCGAGCGGTGCCTTCTCCATGGACGACGTCACGGCGATCATCGACGGCCTCAATGCGGCGCAGCATGAGGCGGTCTGCGCTCCCCAGGGCAATATGCTGGTGCTCGCCGGCGCCGGTTCTGGCAAGACCCGCGTGCTGGTCCATCGCATCGCCTGGCTGATGCAGGCGGAAGGTCTCTCGCCCTACGCGGTGCTGGCGGTGACCTTCACCAACAAGGCCGCCAGGGAAATGCGCACTCGCCTGGAGGCGTTGCTGGGGATCTCGCTGCGCCACGTCTGGGTGGGTACCTTTCACTCCATCGCCCACCGCCTGCTGCGTACCCATTGGCAGGACGCTCGTCTGCCCCAGCACTTCCAGATCATCGACTCCGATGATCAGCTACGTCTGATCAAGCGCCTGTTGAAGGACAACAAGATCGACGACGAGCGTTTTCCGCCCCGTCAGGTGCAGTCGTTTATCAGCGGCTGCAAAGAGGAGGGATTGCGTCCTCACCAGGTCCGGATCAACGGTGACGCCTACGTGGAGCAGATGGTGGCGCTGTATGACGTCTACCAGCTGACCTGCGAACGTGGCGGCCTGGTCGACTTTGGCGAGCTGCTGCTCAGGAGCCTCGAGCTGTTGCGCGACAATCCTGCTCTGCTGGCCCACTATCAGGAGCGCTTCGCCCACGTACTGGTCGACGAGTTCCAGGATACCAACACCCTGCAGTATGCCTGGCTGAAGCTGTTGACCGGACAGCGCACGCCGATGACGGTAGTCGGCGATGACGACCAGTCGATCTACGGCTGGCGCGGGGCACGGGTGGAGAACATTCGTCGCTTCGAGCAGGAGTTCAGCGACACCAAAACGGTGCGCCTGGAGCAGAACTATCGCTCCACCAGCGCCATCCTCGACGCCGCCAACGCCCTGATCAAGCAGAACTCGGATCGCATGGGCAAGGAGCTGTGGACCGCCGGCAGTCGTGGCGAACCGATTTCGGTCTACGCCGGTTTCAACGACATGGAGGAGGCGCGCTTCATCGTCGACACCATCAAGGAAAAGGTCGACGAGGGGTTCAAGCGCCAGGAGGTGGCCATCCTCTATCGCTCCAACGCCCAGTCCCGCGTCATCGAGGAGACCCTGATCCGCCAGGGCATGCCCTACCGCATCTACGGGGGCCAGCGCTTCTACGAGCGCCTCGAGATCAAGAACGCCCTGGCCTACCTGCGGCTGCTGCTCAACCGCGACGACGATGCCTCGCTGGAGCGGGTGATCAATGTCCCTGCCCGCGGTATCGGTACCCGCACCGTGGAGGGACTGCGCGATCGTGCCCGTCGTACCGAAGTGTCGCTGTGGCAGGCGATCCACGACACCCTGGCCGAAGGCTCGCTCAAGGGGCGTGCGGCCAACGCCGTGGGTGCCTTTGCCAATTTGATCGAAGGCCTCGACAACGACACCTCGGGGATGGCGCTTCACGAGATCATCGCCCACGTGAATCAGCGCAGTGGACTGATCGACCATCATCTGAGCGAGAAGGGTGAAAAGGGGCAGGCCCGGGTCGAGAACCTGGAAGAGCTGATCAACGCCGCCCGTGCCTTCACCCAGGGTGAGACGCTGGACAACGTCGAAGCGGGGGAGGGCATGGCCGCGCTGGAAGCCTTTCTGGCCGAAGCTGCCCTCAACGCCGGCGAGCACGAGGCCGACGAATTCGAGGACAGCGTCCAGTTGATGACGCTGCACTCGGCCAAGGGACTCGAATTTCCCATCGTGTTCGTGGCCGGGGTCGAGGAAGGCCTGTTTCCCCACCGCATGTCGCTGGAAGAACCCGGGCGCCTGGAGGAGGAGCGCAGGCTCTGCTACGTCGGGGTCACGCGCGCCATGCAGAAGCTCTACCTCACCCACGCCGAGATCCGGCGCATGCATGGCAAGGAGACCTTTCAGCGCCCGTCACGCTTTCTGCGTGAGCTGCCGGAGTCGCTGCTCGAGGAGGTGCGTCTGCGTGGCCAGGTATCGCGTCCGGTCAGCGCCCGGCCAGCGCCGTCGCGCTTCGCCCAGACGACCGTGGAGGCGAGCGGCGATCTACCTGCCTTGTCGCTGGGCCAGCGGGTGCGCCATCCGGTATTCGGTGAGGGGGTCATCCTCAACGCCGAAGGAGAGGGCGAGCGGGCCCGTGTCCAGGTCAGCTTCGAAGGCCACGGCGACAAGTGGCTGGTGCTGGGCTTCGCCAAGCTGGAGGCACTGTAGCGGGGTCTCAGTCTAGTCATCAAGGCGCCGGTGACCGCCATGGGCCTGCTGACACTGATCCATCTGATCAGCATCCCGGTGACCAACACCTCGGTCAATCCGGCGCGCAGCACGGCGGTGGCGGTGTTCGTGGGTGACTGGGCGCTGGCGCAGCTGTGGTTATTCTGGGTGGCGCCGCTGATCGGTGGTGTGCTGGGTGCGCTTGTCTACCGCCTGATCGGAAGCGCTCGACCGGTGGGCGAGCAGGCGACCTGAGGTGACTTGAGCAAGACGCAGGAAACCGGCCCGGCCATCGCCGGGCCGACCTGCATGGTGGTGGCTTGCAGGCGAATTTCGCTTTGCCGCATACTGCTTGGCGGACACCACGCCGAGCGCGGGGAATGGCGCTTCAGCGCGGCTCTCTGCGCTCCCGGCGTCGACACTACAAGCTTCAGGAGCTCGCCCCATGGAACGTCGTTCCTTCCTCAGGACAGCCGGCCTCGGCGCCGCCGGCGTGGCCGCCGCCCCCTTCGTCAATACCGCCAGCGCACAGGAAACCATCACCTGGAACATGGTGACGTCCTGGCCCAAGAACTTTCCGGCCCTCGGCACCGGAGCCAACGATCTGGCAGCGCGTATCGAGCGGATGTCCGGCGGACGCATGAAGGTCAGGGTCCATGGTGCCGGCGAGATGGTACCGCCGATGGAGGTCTTTGACGCCGTGTCCCAGGGAACCGCCGAGATGGGCCACTCCGCTTCCTACTACTGGCGGGGAAAGGTCGCGGCTTCTCAGTTCTTTACCGCCGTGCCCTTCGGCATGACCACCACCGAGACCAACGCCTGGCTGTACTACGGCGGCGGCCAGGAGCTGTGGGACGAGCTCTACGCCGACCACAACCTCAAGCCTTTCGCGGTGGGTAACACCGGCACCCAGATGGCTGGCTGGTTCAAGAAGGAAATCAACTCGCTCGAGGATATGCAGGGCCTCAAGCTGCGTCTGCCAGGGCTCGCCGGCGAGGCGATGGCCGGGATCGGCGTGACCACCCTGACCATTCCGGGTAGCGAGATCTTCACCTCCCTGCAGACCGGCGTGCTCGATGCCGCCGACTGGGTGGGGCCCTACAATGATCTGGCCTTTGGTCTGCATCAGGTGGCGGACTACTACTACACCTCGGCCTGGAATGAACCCAGCGCGGTGCTGGAAGGCACGGTCAACCTGGATGCCTGGAATGCGCTGCCCGATGACCTCAAGGCGGTGGTCAACGAAGCCGCCAAGGCCTCCAACCTGGCCATGATCAGCGAATTTGCCTTCCGCAACGCCGAGGCCCTGGACGCTCTGGTCAACGAGCATGGCGTCAAGCTGCGCTCGTTTCCGGAGGAAGTACTGGCGGCCCTGCATGACTCCTCGCAGCAGGTACTGCAGAAGCAGGTCGACAACGACGAGGCGTCGGCGCGGATCTACGAGTCCTATCGCAATTTCCAGCGCCAGGTCCGCAAGTTCTCTGACGTCGGTGAGTTCGCCTACCTGAAGGCCCGCGATAGCGTGCTTGGCCAAGGCGAGTCCTGACGCCAGGCAAGGCTCAAAAGTGGTGGCGCAGACCCGGCGGTGACGGGCCTGGCGAGGTGATGAAGGCTAGCGACGGAAAACCAGGCGCGCCACGGGCGCGCCTCTCTTGAAGGGCTATCTTGCAGGTCTAGCTCGCACCTCTCTCTCGCCGGTCGCGTTCCCAGCTCTTGCTGAGGTATCGCTCAGGTATCGGATCGGACGCCGCGTATACGCCCGTTGTCATCCAGTGCCACCATCACATGGCGCGCCTCGGTGACCTTATGCAGGTCGGCGTCTTCGGCGTCCTGGAGGGACCGGATCCAGACCTCCACGTCGATCTTGATGGAACTGTGGCCGATATCGCGCACCTCGGTGTAGACGCAGACCAGCGAGCCGACACGCACCGGGCACAGAAAGTCCATGCCTTCGATGGCGACGGTGGCGGTACGTCCCATCGCCTCGCGGCTGGCGGTCCATTCCGCGGCCTGATCCATCAGGCCCACCAGCCAACCTGCCGGGATATCGCCGTGGGCATTGGTATGCTGTCGTGTCGCGGCCAGCTGGAGCGTCAGCTGTCCCTTTGGCACGGGAACGTCATCGAGTTCTGTCATCATGGTGGGCGGCGCCTGGTCGTGGATGTTGTTGTGTCGTCATGGTACCCACCCGGGTCAGTCTTTCTCTACCGTTGGTGTCATGAAACGCCCAGGGGAGCGCATGTCTAGGTTGTCGCGTTGCATAGGTGCGCTCAAGCGCACGCTGTTGGCTCCCAGCCGGGGGCCGAGAACGCTGTCGATAGCGGTGTCGAGCGAAGCGCCGGCAGCGGTGTCGAGAGTGGCGCCGGGAGTGGCGCCAAGAGTGGCGTCGAGGCTGGTCTCGGGCCTGGTGCTTTCCGCCATGCTGGTGTCGGCGAAGGTTGCCGCCCATGACGTGGCCGGCTCTCTCGATGCGGTAGGCTCGGATACCATGGCGGAGTTGATGCTACGTTGGGGCGAGCAGTTCGAAGAACAGCGACCGGGGGTCAGGCTGCAGCTTCAGGTGGCCGGTTCGGCCAGTGCACCGCCTGCCCTGATCGCCGGCACCACCCTGCTGGGCCCCATGTCCAGACCCATGCAGGAGGACGAGTCCGCGGCCTTTCTCGAGCGCCATGGCTACGCGCCGACGCCGGTGGTGGTCGGCAAGGATGCCCTGGTGGTGGTGGTCAATCGCCACAACCCCTTGTCTCGACTGTCTCGAGCAGAGCTCGATGCGATCTTTTCCGACACCCTCGCGTGCGGTGCCAGCGAGAGCATCGAGCGCTGGCAGCAGCTGGGGCTCGAGCGCCCGGGGGGCACCATCCACCTGTATGGCCGCAACGCGGTCTCCGGCACCCATGGATTGTTTCGTCGCCGCGCCCTGTGTGACGGCGAATTCAAGGTATCGGTCATGGTGTCGGCGGGCTCTGCCGCCGTGGTGGCCGCCGTGGGTGACGATCCCGCAGGCATCGGTTACGCCGGCCTGAATCACTTGAATGCGGACGTCAAGGCGGTAGCGATCGGCAACGCCGAAGGCGGGATTCTTCCGCGCCGACAATCGCTGCGAAGCGGCGGCTATCCGTTGTCACGGGACCTGTTGATCTACGTCAATCGCCCACCCGAGGGCGAGCTTCCCGACGTCGAACGGGCCTTTCTCGACATGGTGCTGTCACCCTCGGGCCAACGGGTGGTCAAGGAGCTGGGTTTCGTGGCGCTGCCGCCGTCTGTGCTGGCCGCTCAGCGACATGCCCTGGGGCTGGCTGAACTGCCACGGGACGGGCCTTGAGAGATGCCAGGCCCCGGCCGGGTTGTCATCTGGGTGTCATGAAGTTGTCGTAATCTTTCGCTATACACCGATGGCCCAAGATCAATGTCTGACCCTTCTCCGATAACCTCACTGCACCAGACGAGACAGCGACGTGACCGCCTGGCGACCATGCTGATCACGGCCGGAGGGGTTGGCGTGCTGTTGGCGGTGGTCGCCATTGCGGTATTTCTGCTGGTCGAAGTGCTGCCGCTGTTCTGGCCGGATGGCGCTAGCTTTCCGCTGGAGGCGCTGTGGTCATCGCCAGACGTGAGCGGCGAGCCCGAGTATCGCTGGCTGCCCCATCGGCTGGATGACGCCGCGGTGCCCCAGGCGAGCCTGGCCCCGCTGTTGTGGGGCACCCTGGAAGCGGCCGCCTGGGCGTTGGTGGTGGCGATTCCCTTGGCCCTGGGTGCTGCGGCGCACTCCAGCCTGTACATGTCTCCCGGCCTGCGCGCACGGCTCAAGCCGACGCTGGAGCTGATGGAGGCGATGCCCAGCGTGGTGCTGGGGTTTATCGCGGGTCTGGCGCTGGGGCCCTGGGTCGAACGTCACCTGGCGCAGTCGCTGTCGATTGTGGTGGTGCTGCCCGCGGCGGTGGTGCTGCTGGCGTTGGGCTACCGGTGGTTGCCCGATCGGCTGAAGGCTGCCCTGACGTTACGCTGGGCGGCCCTGTGGTTGATACCCTGTCTGTTGCTGCTGGTGTGGCTGGCGATGAGTGTGGCGCCGATGTGGGAAGGATGGTGGTTCGATGGCGACCTGCGCCTGTGGGTCGAGGAGTCCTGGGGGCTCGACGTGCAGGCACGCAACGCCTTGATCGTCGGGCTGGCCATGGGTTTTGCCGTGATTCCCGGCATCTACGCGCTTGCCGAGGATGCGCTGAGCGATGTGCCTCGGGAGTTGGCCGAAGGCGCCCAGGCCATGGGCGCGACCCGCTGGCAGACGCTCACCCGGGTGATGCTGCCGGTGGCGCTGCCAGGTGTCTTTTCGGCGATCATGATCGGCGCCGGGCGCGCCGTGGGCGAGACCATGATCGTGCTGATGGCCAGCGGCAACAGCGCGCTGATGACGGCGAGCCCGCTGGATGGCTTGAGGTCGCTGGCCTCGAGCATCGCCATCGAACTGCCGGAAGCCGCACCCGGGGGCAGCCACTATCGGCTGTTGCTGCTGGCGGCGCTGGCCCTGTTTGCCTTCACCTTTCTGGTCAACACCCTGGCCGAGGTGGTGCGCGCCCGCCTGAAGCGTCGTTTTACCCGGCGTAAGGGGGACGCATGAAGATTCCCGGCCACACCGCGGTGGGCATGCCCGGCAAGCGGCGCACCCGAGAGGGCCCCTGGGCCTGGTTGGCAGCGGCCTCGGTGGCGCTGTCGCTGATCATGCTGGGGGCCTTGCTGGTGCTGTTGAGCGTCAAGGGCCTGGCCAATTTCTGGCCAGCGACGGTCCACCAGTTGACCCTGAAGAGCGGTGAGATGGTGATAGGGGTTCCCCTGGAGACCCGCGAACTACCCTCCGGGCAGGGGCTGGAGCGGCGCTATCTGACCGCCAATCGTGATGACGGCGGTGGCATCTGGCGGTGGCTCGCCAATGACCAGATCACCGAAGACACCACGCCGGAGGATCTGGTGGTGCTGGAGCGGCGCCACTGGGGCACCTTCCTGGGGCGTCTGGTGGCCTTGCAGTCGGGTGATCAGCGCTTGACCGGTCCGGATGCCTGGACGGTGCTCGAGTCCCGGCTGAAGGAGATCAATGCCCTGCGCGACGAACGTCGGCGTCTGACCCACGACGAGATATTACCGCTGATCCGCAGCATGGAAGACCAGGATGGCCACCGCTCGGAGGATCGGCGTCTGGCCGACCTGCAGCGCCGGGCCAGTGAGCTTCAGCAGCGCATGCAGGGTGACCTGGTGGTGCTCGAGAATGGTCAAGGGCGCCGTCAGGAACAAGCCCTTGCCGAGATACTCGAGGCCTGGCGCCCCAACGCCATGGCCTGGCATGAAAAACTCGGCCACTGGGTGCGGGAGCTGTGGCAGTTTCTGTCCCAGGGGCCACGCGACGCCAATACCGCTGGTGGCGTCTGGCCGGCGATCTTCGGCACCATCCTGATGGTGCTGTTGATGTCGATTCTGGTCACGCCCTTTGGGGTGCTGGCGGCGGTCTATCTCAATGAGGTCGCCCACCAGGGTCGATTGACCCGACTGGTCCGGATCGGCGTGCGTAATCTGGCCGGGGTGCCGTCCATCGTCTACGGCGTGTTCGGCCTGGGGGTCTTCGTCTATGGCATCGGCGGCAGCATCGATCGCTGGTTCTTCGAATCGACGCTGCCCTCGCCGACCTTCGGCACCGGCGGGCTGCTGTGGGCCTCGCTGACCCTGGCGCTGTTGACCTTGCCGGTGGTGATCGTGGCCACCGAAGAAGGTCTTTCGCGGATCCCGCTGCACCAGCGTGAAGGCGCTCTGGCGCTTGGGGCCACGCGCTTCGAGACCTTGACCCGGGTGGTGTTGCCGATGGCCACGCCGGCGATGCTGACCGGCCTGATCCTGGCGGTGGCCCGGGCCGCCGGCGAGGTAGCGCCGCTGATGCTGGTCGGGGTCGCCAAGCTGGCGCCACAGGTGCCGCTGGACGGGGAGTTCCCCTTCCTCCACCTTGAAAGGAAGTTCATGCACCTGGGGTATCACATCTATGACGCGGCCTTTCACTCCAGCGATGTCCAGGCGGCGATGCCGCTGGTATATGCCACAGCGCTACTGTTGGTCACGGTGATTCTGGTGCTTAACCTGACTGCAATATTCATGCGTCACTATTTGCGTAAGCGTCATGGTGCCCCGGTGCGCCGATGATGCAGGGAGAGGCAATGTCCATCGATGGCGAGCTGCCCAAGCGTCAGCTGGCCCAGGCAAGACTGGGAAATCGACGCGGGGCGGTCATGGAGTTTTCCGCGGCCGATACCTGCCTGGATATCCAGGGTTTGACCCTGGCCTATGGCGGCAAGACGGCGCTCAAGGATCTGACCCTGCGCATTCCACGCCATCGGGTCACGGCCTTTATCGGGCCGTCCGGCTGCGGCAAGTCGACGCTGTTGCGCGCCCTGAATCGTCTGCACGACCTCAATGAGGACGTCAGTCGTCAGGGTCAGATTCATCTGGATGGCCACGATATCCATGACCCCAGGGTGGCGGTGGCCGAGCTCAGGCGTCGGGTGGGCATGGTGTTTCAGGCACCGAATCCCTTCCCCATGTCGATCTACGACAACGTCGCCTTTGGCCTGCGCCTGCAGGGAGGCTTGAGCAAGCGTCGCATCGACGACGTGGTCGAATGGGCGCTGAAGTCGGCGGCGCTGTGGGAGGAGGTGAAGGGGCGTCTACGGGCGTCGGCCTGGTCGCTCTCGGGAGGCCAGCAGCAGCGTCTGGTCATTGCCCGGACCCTGGCGGTGGAACCCGAGGTGCTGTTGCTCGATGAGCCGGCCTCGGCCCTGGATCCGATCTCGACGCTGAAGATCGAGGAGCTGATTCGCACACTCAAGCCGCACCTGACCCTGGTGCTGGTGACCCACAACATGCAGCAGGCGGCGCGGGTGTCGGACTATACGGCGTTTTTGCACAACGGTGAGCTGGTGGAGTACGGCCCGACCGACACCCTGTTCACGCATCCGCGCCTGAGGCGCACCGAAAACTACATCACTGGACGCATGGTGGGCTAGCGTCCCGTCCCATGCTTCTTCAGGAGACCTTCATGGATATCACCAGCGATACCCACAGCCAGCACATCTCGAGGCAGTTCAATCATGAGCTCGAGGAACTCAAGACCCACCTGATGGCCATGGGTGGCCTGGTGGAAAAGCAGGTGCAGGATGCCGTCAGTTCGTTGCTCGACGCCGACTCTGCACTGGCCTCTCGTGTGGTCGACAACGACCGTGCGGTCAATGACATGCAGGTCAAGATCGACGACGAGTGCACCCGCGTGCTGGCACGCCGTCAGCCGGCGGCCTCTGACCTGCGACTGGTACTGGCGGTGATTCGTGCGGCGTCGGATCTCGAGCGTATCGGTGATGAGGCCAGCAAGATCGCGCGCAACGCCATCGAACTGGTCGACGGCAACAACGGCACCCGCGGCTTCGTCGAGGTGCGCAATATCAGCGAGCACGTGCGCCACATGATGCGTGACGCCCTGACCTCCTTCGCGCGTTTCGACACCGAGCTGGCGATGCAGGTGGTGCAGGAAGACGAGCGGGTCGACAGCGAGTACCAGAGCGCCATGCGCTCGCTGATGACCTTCATGATGGAAGATGCGCGTTCGATCTCTCCGGTACTGGGCATCATGTGGATCCTGCGCGCGCTGGAGCGTGTCGGCGATCACGCCAACAACCTGGCCGAGTACGTCATCTATCTGGTCAAGGGCCTTGATATCCGTCACATCGCCCCTGACGACCTCAACCAGGAACTGCTCGACGACAGCAGCACGTCTTGACCTCGACGCCCTGAGCGGCGTCAATAGGCCGGCCCCGTCAGGGTCGTTGCCTGCACTCTGAGCATCGGGCCATCGTCGAGACGATGGCCCGATGTCGTTGGGGCACTGTCATCTTCAGCCACTGCCAAGGATCGATGTCATGCTGAATGCCCTCGAGGCGGTCCGCCGCGGAACCCGCCTGGTCTATAGCCAGGGCCTGCGTCGTTATGTATTTCTTCCCATTCTGGTCAACCTGCTGGTCTACGCCGGCATGCTCAGCTACGTGCTCGGTGAGTTCGGTGGCTGGCTCGATAGCTGGATGGCCATGGTGCCGAGCTGGCTGGAATGGCTCGACTGGCTGATCTGGCCGTTGTTTGTGGTCAGCCTCGTGCTGATCGTGTTCTTCAGCTTTACCCTGGTCACCCACCTGATCGCCGCCCCCTTCTACGGCTTTCTGGCGGCCCGGGCCGAGGTCGAGCTGACCGGCCGCGAGCCCATCGATGATCGTGGCTGGCTCAAGACCGGTCTCGACGCCCTGGGCAGGGAGCTGTTGAAGCTGGCCTATATCCTGCCGCGCATGATCGGGCTGTTTATCCTGAGCTGGATTCCGGTGGTCAACCTGATCGCGCCGCTGTTGTGGGCGGCCTTCAGTGCCTGGGTCATGGCGATCACCTACCTCGACTACCCGATGGATAACAACAAGGTCAGCTTCGCCGATATGCGCAAGCGCCTGTCGGCGCGCTGGTGGCCGAGTCTCAGCTTTGGTGGCCTGGTGACCTTGATCACCTGGATCCCGCTGGCCAACCTGTTTCTGATCCCCGGGGCCGTGGCCGGCGCGGTGCTGATGTGGGATCAGCACTATCGGCAGTTGCCGGTGGTAAGGCGTTGAGCAGCAGTTTGAGCACCGCTATCGGCGCTGTTGTTGGTTGTAAGGCGTTGAGCAGCACTATCGGCGCTGTCGATGGCCGTACGGCGTCAAAAGGGGATAGCAGGGAGTGGCCATGACGGCGCTGTTGCCAAGTCTTTTGCTCTATATCGCGGCGGCGCTGGCCGAGATCGCCGGCTGCTTTGCGGTGTGGCGCTGGTGGCGAGATGACGCCTCGGCCTGGTGGCTGCTGCCCGCGGTGGCGAGTCTGGTGGCCTTCGCCTGGCTGCTCAGTCAGATCGATGCCGACTACGCCGGGCGTGCCTTTGCCGCTTACGGGGGCGTCTACATCGTGGCGTCGCTGGGCTGGCTGTGGTGGGTCGAGCAGCGCCTGCCGGATCGCTGGGACCTGATCGGGGGAGTGCTGTGTCTGGTGGGTGCCGCGGTGATCCTGCTGGGGCCCAGGAGCTGATGGGAGCACGCCCTGTTCGTTCTGGCGGGGCCTAGGCGCTGTCCGAAAAGTCGACGAGCGAAGGTTAGACAAGGCAAAAATCGGTGAGAAAGCGCAGTTTACGGGGTGTAAATGAGCATTTTGATCCGATTTTTAACGCCGTATTACCGAGCGCAGGCACTTTTCAGACAAGCCCTAGTGCACAGCGCCGGCGCGGCCGAGCGCCACCGGGTCGGCCGCTGCCAGCCGGCTCGAGGGAAAGATGCAGCGGAAGGTTGCGCCCTCGCCGAGTCGGGAGTCGATATCCAGGCGTGCCTCGTGGCGCAGCAGCACATGCTTGACGATGGCAAGCCCCAGGCCGGTACCACCGGTGGCGGTGCTGCGGCCCTTGTCGACCCGGTAGAAGCGTTCGGTAAGGCGTGGCAGGTGCCTCGGATCGATGCCTTCGCCGTCGTCTTCCACCTCGAGGCAGGCGCCTTCGCCGTAGGCACGCCAGCGTAGCGTGATATGGGCGCCGTCACCGGCGTAGCGCACCGCATTGAAGGCCAGGTTGGAGACCGCGCTGTGCATCTCCTTCTCGCTGCCGGTGAGACTGCGCGATTCTTCGACGACGACCTCGATCTGCTGGCGCCCGCCTGACAACGCCTCGGCGTCGCGCTTGACCGCCTGCAGCAGGGTGGTGGGGTCGAGGCGAACGTGATCGCTGCCGCCCTGGTCGTTCTCGAGTCGTGACAGCAGCAGCAGGTCGTTGACCAGATTCTGCATGCGGCGCGTCTGGCTCTGCATCTGGGCGACCCCCTTGCCCAGGCGCTCCGGCAGCATGCCGGCCATGTCGCTGTAGGTCTCCAGGTAGCCGGTGAGCACGGTCAACGGCGTGCGCAGCTCGTGGGAGACGTTGGCGACGAAGTCGCGGCGCATCTGTTCCAGGCGATGCAGACGGGTGATATCGCGGGCCATGACCAGGCGTTCATCGTCACCGTACAGGGTGATCTGGAACTGCAGGATCATGTTCTCGTCGATGGGGGAGGGCAGGCTCAGCGGTTCGCGGTAGTCACGGGCATTGAAGTAGCCGACGAAGCGCGGGTCGCGCAGCAGGTTGGTGATGTGCTGGCCGCGGTCCAGCGCCGGCTTCAGGCCGAGCATGCGCTCGGCGGAGCTGTTCCACCACTCCAGGTCGCCGTGGCGATCGAGCATCACCACGCTGTCGCGCATTGCCTCGGATGACTCCTGGATACGCTGGAGGGTCGAGCGCAGGCGGCGCTGGGTGATCCGCTGGCCCTTTTGATAGCGATAGAGGCGATCAAACAGCTCGCCCCACAGGCCACTGGCGGTGGGAGGTTCCTGCTGGGGGCGGTGGGTCAGCCATTCGTGCATCGCGTGCAGGTTGCGCAGGTGATAGCTGAGCCCAAGCGCCAGGCCCAGGCCGATGCCTACGCTGGACAGCGAGAAGGGCCAGCCCAGCAAGGCGCCGAGACCCACCAGCACGGCCAGGCGCCAGACTTCTCGTCTCCACAGACGACCCACGTCAGTTCTCGGCTCCGTTCACCTCATCCCTCCTGGTGCTGCGTTGCGTCGATGGCTCGCTCAGACCTTGGCCGAAAAGCGATAACCGGTACCGCGTACGGTCTGGATCAGTTGCTGATGGGGTTCCCCCAGGGCCTTGCGCAGGCGGCGGATATGCACGTCGACGGTACGTTCTTCCACGTAGACGTTGCCACCCCAGACCTGATCGAGCAACTGGCCACGGGTGTAGGCGCGCTCCTGGTGGGTCATGAAGAACTGCAGCAGGCGATATTCGGTGGGGCCCATGTCCAGTGACTTGCCGTCGACGCTGACGCGATGGCTGACCGGGTCGAGCTTGAGGCCTTCCACCTCCACCGGGTCCTCGACGCCCCGCGGAGTGGCGCGTCGCAGCACTGCCTTGAGTCTGGCTACCAGTTCTCGCGGCGAGAATGGCTTGGTGATGTAGTCGTCGGCGCCGGCTTCGAGGCCCTGGATCTTGTTGTCCTCCTCACCCTTGGCGGTGAGCAGGATGATCGGCAGCTCTGCGGTGGTTTCCTCGCGCTTGAGCCGGCGGGCCAGTTCGATGCCGCTGGTGCCCGGCATCATCCAGTCCAGCAACAGCAGGTCGGGCTGGTCATCGACGATGATGGCGTGGGCGGCCTGAGCATTGTCCGCCTCGAGCACCCGGTAGTCGGCCATTTCCAGCGCCACCGCGATCATTTCGCGGATCGGGGCTTCGTCATCGACGATCAGTACGGTCTTGGCGGTCATCCCAGGAGCCTCTTGGTCAGGGTCTTACACTCGACGGTGACAAATGACACCACGTCAATGTGACAATTAGATGACATTGTATCCATTGTCGAGCGACCGAGACGGGCATTTCCCTCACCCGAGGGAGGGATAGAGGCTCAGTCCGAGTCCGGCGAACAGCAATAGGCCCGACCAGTGGTTGTTGAGAAAGGCCTGGAAGCAACGGTCGCGGTCACGGCTCTTGATCAGCCGCTGCTGGTGGACAAAGGTCGCGCCCATGGCCAGCCAGCCGAGCCAGAAGAAGCCGCCCAGCGCCAGCAGGCTGCCGGCCCAGGCCAGCAGCCCCAGGGTAGCCAGCTGCAATAGCGCAATGATGCGGGTGTCCCAGCGGCCGAACAGCACCGCGGTGGACTTGATGCCGATCTTGAGGTCGTCGTCGCGGTCCACCATGGCGTATTCGGTGTCGTAGGCCACCGTCCACAGCACGTTGGCGGTAAACAGCAGCCAGGCGACCATCGGGACTTCGCCGAGCACCGCGCCGAAGGCCATCGGAATGGCCCAGGAGAAGGCCGCGCCCAGCACCACCTGGGGGAAGTGGGTGTAGCGCTTCATGAAGGGATAGCTGGCGGCCAGCACCGCTCCGATCAACGACAGCCACACGGTAAAGCCGTTGGTCAGCCAGACCAGCGCGAAGGCCGATCCCAGCAGGCACACGAACAGCACCTTGGCCTCCCGCTCACTGATGCGGCCGGTGGCCAGCGGTCGGTTCTTGGTGCGTTTGACGTGGCCATCGAAGTGGCGATCGGCGTAGTCATTGACCACGCAGCCCGCCGCCCGCATCAGGTAGACGCCGGCGACGAAGATCAGCAGGGTGTCACGGGCCGGAATGCCCTCGGAGGCCACCCACAGCGCCCACAGGGTCGGCCACATCAACAGCCAGGTACCGATGGGGCGATCCAGACGCATCAGCGCCAGAAAGTCGGGAATTCGGTTCAGGTATCCAGGGGGACGCAGCAGCGAACGATCCATCGGTCTCTCTCATGCTCTGGCGCAGGTCAGGCGAAAATGAGGCGTAAGCCGGGCAACAGTCGCTCCTCGGAGAAACATCGCCGAGAAGCCTTGGCGCAGCCTAGCGCGAGCCGACGGCCATGACCAGCCAGGCGGCTCGCTCCGAAGGTGGCGACGGAAGGGCGATGGCGGGGTGACAGCCGGTGAGCGACAGCTAGTCAGCCGGTGGCAGAGGTCGACAGCGACAACGCTCGGCCCATGGCCGGCATAAAGCTCTCCTGCACCAGCAGCACCCAACCGCTGTGACGAAATACCGAGCGGCGTTGCCACAGCCCGGTATAGCCGTGGATCGGCCTGGTGTTACGGCCGACCTGAATGGCGCTGCGTTCGAGATCTGGCTGGCGAAACAGCCAGCTGCCGAGAGAGGTCTCGCCGAGGCCTTCGAAGGGAGCGTCGTGACGCTCGACGATCGGTGCCACGCTGCGCGCCACCACCCAGGGCTCCTCGTCCACGCACAGGGCGACCTCGCGCAGCCAGGCCTGCTCGTCGCTGGCCAGGCCCAGCACGTGGGCCTCGTCAGGCCACGGCAGTCCCTTGGCCTCCGCCAGCAGACGTACGCGAAAGTGCCCGGCGCCTGCCGCCTCGATCAGGCGTTCTGTCAGGGAGTCCCGCGAGGCCAGCCAGGCGTGCCAGTCAGCGGGCACCGCGATGCCACCGGAGGCCAGCGACACCCAGCCGGGGTCGACGATATCGGCCGCGTCGGCATTCGGCGAAGCGGCTGTGGCTGGCGCGGGATTACCCGGTCCGGACCCCGAGCGCTCCCCCAGGGAGCGGAATGTGGAAGGAAGCTGTGTCATGCGGCCTCGGCAGGGCTGTCGTCACCGGAGGGCGGTGCTCCGGTCGGTCGGCGCATAGTGTACCATGTGGCCCAGCACTCACCCGCTGGTGTGGCCCCGTGCGGGCCGGCCCAGCTTCAACAGCGACCGCCCGGCGGTCGTCGGCAGAGTCGAAGGAAGCGATGCAAGGACCCTTGACCATCATCGGTACCGGCATGGCGGGCATAGGCCTGGCACGCCAGGTGCGGGCGCTGGACTCCCACCGACCGATCACCCTGATCAGCGCCGACTCAGGCGATGACTATTCCAAACCGCTGCTGTCCACCGGCTTCGCCAAGGGCCTGGCGGCGGACCGGCTGGCCGCGCGCTCGGCGCTGGAACTGGCCGACCAACTGGGCGCGGTGGTACGTCCCCACACCAGGGTCGATGCCATCGATCTGGCGTCGCGCACCCTGAGCCTGGGCCAGGAACGCCTGCCCTGGTCGGATCTGGTGATTGCCACCGGTGCCAGCCCCGTGGCGCCCTTCGAGATTCCCGATGCCTTGGCCGGACGGGTGTTCTCGATCAATGATCTCGACGACTATCGGCGTTTTTCGGCTGGCCTCGAGGCGCTGGGGCGCCCGGCTCGGGTGGCCATCGTCGGCCTCGGACTGGTCGGCTGTGAATTTGCCAACGATCTGCACGCCGGTGGTCATCGCGTCTGCCTGGTCGGCCCTGAACCCTCGTTGCTGCCCAGGTTGCTGCCCCGGCGGCTGGGTCAGACCCTGAGCCAGGCCTTCATCGAGGCCGGCATCGACGTCATCCATGGCCGTCTGGTGAGCAGGCTCGAAGGTGCCGGTGGTGACATCGGTGTGCACCTCGACGACGGCCATGAGCTGGAGGCGGATATGGTGCTGGTGGCCACCGGTCTGAAGCCGCGCTCTCGGCTGGCGCGAGAGGCCGGTATCGCGACAAATGGTGATGCTATCGTCGTCGATCACTACCTTAAAAGCTCCGATCCTCGTGTTCATGCGCTGGGTGATGTGGCCTCGGTGGATGGCGTCAATGCCATGTACGTGCAGCCGCTGCAGGCTTCGGCCAAGGCGCTGGCTGCGACCCTGTGTGGTCGTCCCACCCAGGTGCGTTACGGGCCCTGGCCGGTGCTGGTCAAGACGCCGCTGCTGCCGGTGGTGGCGCTGCCGCCGATGACCGACAAGGTGCATTGGCGAATCGAGGCTGACGGCGAGGATATCAGCGCCCTGGCCGAGGATGACGAAGGGCGTCTGCAGGGCTTTGCGTTGACGGGAAAATGCGTTCGTCGGAAAGTCGAACTGGCGCGGGCGGCACCGCCGTTGCTAGGCTAGGTTCGTCAACGGCGCGGGTTGTACGCGATACAGCCGTCGTTGAAGGTGCCACCGAGGCAGGGCAATTCTATCGGCGACGACCGCCACGACGTGTGGCTGGCCGGTGTCGTATCGCCGATTTCGTTCCGATGGAAGAGGCAAGGTCCCGTCGGCGGTGGCTCTCGTTAGTCGAAAGACAGTCAGGAAGCGCTGAGCGCACCGTGATGTTCATCGTCGTGGTCAACGATCCTGTTGTCACGGCGCAGGGCCGGGGACTGCCCGTGTGGACACTCGGACAGTGTTTCCATAACAATGATGCCGGTGTCACGGCACCGGAGTATCAAGCCAAACCAGGAGGGCTGTATGCGCAAGCCAGAACTCGCCGCGGCGATTGCCGAGCGTGCCGATCTATCCAAGGACAAGGCCAGCCAGGTGTTGAACGTCATCCTCGACGAAATCACCGGTAGCGTGTCTTCCGGCCAGGACGTGTCGTTGATCGGCTTCGGCACCTTCACCGTGCGCGAGCGTGCCGCCCGCACCGGCAAGAACCCTCAGACGGGCCAGCCGCTGAAGATTCCCGCCAGCAAGACAGTCGCCTTCAAGCCCGGCAAGGGGCTCAAGGACGCAGTCGCCCGCTGAGGTGACGACTACCACCGCCTGTCCTCCAGGCGGTGGATCGATATCGCGGCCCGGTAGCGGGCCGCGCCTACCCGTCGACCGGTGAGGCAACATGACCCTGAGACTGATGCTGTGGCTGCTGGGCGTCATGCTCAAGCGGGCCTTCAAGCGCAAGGCGCGATTCCGCGAACGTCTGCAAGACCGGGGTGGGCTCGACTGGGGCATCGCCACCGAAGATCTGTCCATCGCGCGCCACTATCGCATGCGCCCCACGGGGATCGAGAGTCAGCGTGGACTGCCGGTGGATCTCGATCTGGAACTACGCTTCCAGGACAGTCAGACCGCGATCAAGGTACTCCGGCGCCCCTCCCAGCGCACCTTCCTCGATGCCATGATGGCCGGCCAGCTTCGACTGGTGGGCGACGCCCAGGATCTTGATCGGCTGCAGCGTCTGCTCAAGCACCTGTGAGGCACACCTGATCCATACCCGGCCCACACCTGGTCTACACCCGGTTCACACCTGGCCATAGCGGCCGGCTTCCTCGCCCAGCCAGCGCCTGATCAGTGGCCTGCTGGCCTCTGCTGCCTGCTCGAGCAGGGCATCGGCCAGTGGAGTGATGCGCGGCAACAGGTCGGCATCACGCTCCAGGTCGGCGATCTTCATCTGGGCCAGCCCCGTCTGGCGGGTGCCCAGCACCTCTCCGGGGCCACGAATCTCGAGGTCCCGCTCGGCGATGCGGAAGCCGTCGGTGGTCTCGCGCATGACCGACAGGCGCTGTTTGGAGGACTCCGATAGCGGCGGATGGTAGAGCAGCACGCAGTAGCTCTCGGTACTGCCGCGCCCCACCCGGCCACGCAGCTGATGCAGCTGCGATAGCCCCAGACGTTCGGGGTTCTCGATGATCATCAGGCTGGCGTTGGGCACGTCGACACCGACCTCGATGACCGTAGTGGCAACCAGCAGGTCCAGCTCGCCGCTCTTGAAGGCGGCCATCGTCTCGGCCTTCTCGGCCGCCTTCATGCGCCCGTGGACCAGGCCGACGGCCAGGCCCGGCAGAGCCTCGGTCAGCTCCTCGTGGGTCACCTCGGCGGCCTGGCAGGTCATCGCCTCGGACTCCTCGATCAGGGTGCAGACCCAGTAGGCCTGGCGGCCCTCGTCGCAGGCCGAGCGGATGCGCTGAATCACCTCGGGCCGGCGTTCGTCCGGCACCACAGCGGTGGTCACCGGGGTACGCCCGGGCGGCAGCCCATCGATCACCGAGACGTCCAGGTCGGCGTAGGCGCTCATCGCCAGGGTGCGAGGAATCGGGGTGGCGGTCATCACCAGCTGATGGGGCGTCAGCCCGCCCTGTTCGCCCTTCTCGCGTAGCGCCAGACGCTGATGCACGCCAAAACGGTGCTGTTCGTCGATGATCGCCAGGCCCAGACGAGAGAACACCACATCATCCTGGAAGATGGCGTGGGTGCCGACGATCATGCGCGCTCGACCGTCGGCGATGGCGGCCTTGGTGTCCAGGCGCGCCTTGCCCTTGAGCTTGCCCGACAGCCAGGCCACGTCGATGTCCAGCGGCGCAAACCAGTCGCGGAAGGCGCGGTAGTGCTGCTCGGCCAGCAGTTCGGTGGGGGCCATGATGGCGGCCTGGCAGCCGCCGGCGATGGCCGTCAGTGCCGCCATCGCCGCCACCACGGTCTTGCCCGAACCGACGTCGCCCTGGACCAGACGCAGCATTGGCGCGGGCCTGGCCAGGTCGGCTCCGATCTCGTCGAGCACGCGACGCTGGGCGCCGGTCAACGAAAACGGCAGCTGGGCCAGAAAGCGAGTCTTCAGGCTGCGACCGCTGGGCAGCTCCGGCGCGCCGTCCGACTGAATGCGCAGGCGCACCTCGCGCAGGCTCAACTGGTGGGCCAGCAGCTCTTCCATGGCCAATCGCCGGGTGGCCGGGTGATGCCCGTCGCTTAGCGCCTCGACGTCGCTGTCGGGGGGCGGATGGTGCAGGGTGGCGAGGCTATCGTGCAGCGAGGCCAGGCCGAAGCGCTGACGCAGGTTTTCCGGCAGGTAGTCCGGCAGCGCCTCGGGGGTTTCTTCGAGCAGCGTCATGGCCTGATCGATCAGCGCCCGCAGACGTGCCTGGGCAAGCCCCTCGGTGGTGGGGTAGATCGGTGTCAGGTGGTCTTCCACCGGCGGTTCACTGCCACCGATCAGACGATATTCCGGGTGGTAGATCTCCAGACCGGTCGCGCCGGCGCGGGCCTCGCCAAAGGCACGCACCCGCACGCCGGGGCGAAACTGCTGCTGCTGCGCCGGCGAGAAGTGGAAGAAGCGCAGGCTGAGGATGCCGCTGCCGTCACGTAGTCGTACCAGCAGGCTGCGGCGGCGACCGCGGACCACGTCGGCGGCGGATACCTCGCCCTCGACCACCGCCTCGTGTCCCCCTCGCAGGGTGGCGATAGGGGTGATCCGGGTGCGGTCCTGGTAGCGCAACGGCAGGTGAAACAGCAGGTCCTCGATTCGCTCCACCTTGAGCCGGGCCAGCTTCAGGGCCAGCGCCTCGCCGACCCCCTTGAGCGTCGTGACCGGGTCCGCCAGCCCGCTCACGGAGTCTCCGATTCGGCGGCGCGGCAGCGCGCGATGGCTTCGGTCACCGCATCGATGGCCTTGGGCCGGGGAAAGCTGGCGCGCCAGGCGATCGCCACGGTACGTCCGGGGGGATCCGTGAAGGGGCGGCTGATCAGCATGCCGCTCTCGTAGTGGCTGGTGCCGATGGCCGAGCGTGGCAGCACCGTGATGCCGAGTCCCGAGGCCACCATATGGCGGATGGTCTCGAGTGATCCGCCTTCGGCGGTGAGGGTATTGTTGGGGCTGTTGAGCTTGTGGCTGATCGCCGGGCACGCCTCGAGGATCTGGTCGCGGAAGCAGTGGCCTTCGCCCAGCAACAGCAGGCGTTCATCGAGGAGGTCTTCCTTGGCGATGGTCTCGCGCTCGGCCCAGGGATGCTCCGCCGGCAGCAGCACCTCGAAGTCTTCCTTATAGAGCGGCTTGGTGACGACGTCGGTCTCGGTGAACGGCAGCGCCACGATGATGGCGTCGAGCTCGCCATTTCTGAGCTTGCGGCGCAGCCCGCCGGTAAAGCCTTCCTCGATGTACAGCGGCATCTGGGGCGCGCCGCGGGTCAGCTCCGGGATCAGGTGCGGGAACAGATAGGGCCCGATGGTATAGATCGCACCGATACGCAAGGGGCTTGCCAACTGGTCCCGGCCGGCGGTGGCCAGTTCCTTGATGGCGCTGCTTTGCTCCAGTACGCGCTGGGCCTGTTCCACGATCTTTTCGCCGAGGGGTGTGACCTGTACCGTGGACTTGGAGCGCTCGAACAGGGCAACCTCCAGCTCCTCTTCCAGCTTCTTCACCGCCACCGAGAGGGTCGGCTGGGAGACGAAACAGCGCTCGGCGGCGCGGCCAAAGTGGCGCTCCTGAGCCAAGGTTACGATATAGCGGAGTTCTGTTAGAGTCATGATGGTGCCGATCGGCATCCTCTATCCGGGGTATTGATCGAGGCGCCAGACGCTGGACGCGCGGGTCTCCGGGCCGGAGCCTCATAGGGATTTTATATCAGGGGGACGCGGTAAAGGTGAAGACAACGACACTGATTGTTGGTTGTGGCGACATTGGCATAACGCTGGGACGCGAGCTGCTCGCCAGTGGACACCGGGTGATCGGCGCGCGTCGCCGGCCCGAGTGCCTGGCGGATTCGGGTATCGAAGGCGTCAAGGTCGATCTTGCCGACCCCGAGACGCTGGCTGAACTGCCCGATGCCGACATCCTGGTCTACGTGGTCAGCGCCGACCGCTTCGAGGAGGAAGCCTATCGCGCCGCCTACCCCGAGGGCCTGAAGGCGGTACTGGCGACCATGGCCACCCGTGACAAGGCGCCTCGCCACGTGTTCTTCGTGTCCTCCACCAGCGTCTACGCCCAGCGCGACGGCGAGGTGGTGGACGAGACCAGCCCGGCAGAACCCACCGGTTTCTCCGGTGTGCTGATGCGAGAGGCCGAGCAGGCGTTGATCGAACATGATCTGCCCGGCAGCGTGGTGCGTTTCTCCGGCATTTACGGCCCTGGGCGTGATCGCCTGATCCGCCAGGTGGGCGAGGGCCGCATCGCGCCGGCGTCACCGACTATGTACTCCAACCGCATCCACCGCGATGACTGCGCCGGGGTGCTGGCCCATCTGATCGGCAAGGCGCTGGAGGGAGCCACCCTCGAGCCCCTGTACCTGGCCAGTGACACCGAGCCGGCCCCGCTCAACGAGGTAATGACCTGGCTGGCGAAACAGCTCAAGGTGGAATGTACCGAAACCATTCAGTCACCGCTGCGTCGCAGGGCCAGCAAGCGCTGCGACTCCAGCCTGCTGATCGACAGCGGGTATCGCTTCCGTTACCCGACCTTCCGTGACGGCTATACCCAGGTGCTGAAGGAAGGCGGTTTTCTCAAGGCCGGCGTGGTGGAGTAAGGCCGGCGTCGAGCACCGGATCGACGAGGGTTTCAAAAGGACCGACAGCGCAAGGTCCGACAGCGCATGGCCGGCAATGGAAAACTGCCGGCCAGTTAGCAGAAAAAGCCCGCAACAAGGTTGCGGGCTTTTTCTTATCGACTTTTTCTTGCGGACTTTTCTTGCAGGCTTTTTCTTGCGGACTTTTTTTGCGGTAGTGGCAGCGCGGGGGCGATCGCTTGCCCCGCCTCGTTCAGGACGAACGGGGAGTCATCGCTAAAAATGGCATGACAAGATCGTGCAGCGCACGTCTTGTCCGATAAAAGCGTATTCGTTTTGGTGTCTCGAGTGCGCCGAATGCATCGCCAGGGTCTGACCCTTGTCGGTCACATCCCGCAAGGCTTCAGTAGGCAAGGCGCCAGTTGAGCGCATACAGCTCGAAGCCATCGTTGGGCTCCTTGATACTGGCGTTGGAGTAGTGGGTGGCACTGATCGAAAGATCGCCGTAGGGGCCCATCCGTAGACCCAGGGCGAGACGATCCTCGAACTGGAAGGAGCTCCCCAGATCACGGTCCTCGATATGGGTATCGATAAAGGCCGAGGCACCGATGCCACCTTCCACGAAGACGTGGTCCCAGCTGTAGCGCAGCGCAGGACGCAGGTAGAAGGCCTGGTTGGCGCTACGGTCGTCGCCTTCGAACAGGATCACCCCGGTGCCCAGGCGCAGGTCCAGTGAGGGATGATAGCGACTCAGGTCGAAGGTCCAGTCATAGCCCAGATCCAGTGCCCCGGTGCCCTCGCTGGTGGAGCCGAGGCCGAGGGTGGGGCCTGCCGTGGCGGTAGAGGCGAGTCCCATGAGCAGGCAGCAGGCCAGCGGGCGGGCGAGTGAGGTAGTCATGGCGATTCCCCTATCCTTGTTGTGTCCTCGGGTCGTGAATCCCGCTGGCCCGAGCGCTGTTCGTTATTGTCTTTTGCAAATGGCTTTCGACACCGGCATTCGCACTCGTGCCACTGTCGCGTCTTGCCCGGATATCGATGATGCAGATGTGCTGCAATACGCTAGTCCCGGGTCCCACCATCGTTCGTGATTCAGGTCACATTCTTCTGCATAGCCGTGAGGTTTCTGCACAGCGGAAAAGCTCTTGTCGATAGGCCAACCCCAGGTAGATCGGTCAACAGGCAGACCCTCCGGGTGTACGAAAGGTGGTGTTCCTGTGCCTGGCCGGAGCCTACGCTCAAGGGTGCCACTATCGGTCAGATGGCAGAGCTACCCATACCGAGTTATCGACTGGTTGCGAGCGTGGTATATCGGCTGCCTTCATGACTAATTGATGACTGTATTAGTTGAATTGAAGTATAAGGCCAGCAGAAACAATCTTCTGATAAAGGTTGTGCTGATTGAGTCATCGCACTACGCAGTAACGATACATGGGGACGAAATTGCTGCGGTTGGTGGGGCAGGCCCCATCGGGTGAGCTGTTGCGACAGGTCGCTCTGCAGCTTGAGAAGGGAGTCGGGGGGAGAGGAAGGACCGATCCAGGCGATGCCGGGCCGGTGGAAGTAGCCTACGTGGTCGAGGGTCAGCCGACCGGGCGCACAGGGGTAGCGCTGGACCCAGCGACGCAGCTTCAAGGCGGTGGTGTCGCTCTGCTCACCGAGGAAGGCCAGCGTCAGATGAAGGTTGTCGTCGGGGATGCGGCGCCCGCCCAGTTCGGCGTGCAGCCGGTCGGCCAGCCCGCCGAGGCGTTGGCGCAGCGCAGTCGGCGGCGTGAGCGCAAGAAACAGTCGCATCCCCGGATTGCCCAGGCAGGGAGCGAGGCCGGAAATCCAGACGCCTCGGACCCTGACCTCAGGCTCCGTCCATCAGTCGCCGATGACCATCACCGCCTCGGCTTCGAACTGGGCGCCCTTGGGCAGGGCCTTGACGCCGACCGCGGCACGCGCCGGGTACGGCTTGGTGAAGACCTCTTCCATCACCTTGTTGACGGTGGCGAAGTTGTCCAGGTCGACCAGGTAGAGGTTGAGCTTGACGATGTCCTGCAGCGAGCCTGCGGCCTCTTCACACACCGCCTTGAGGTTGGTGAAGACCTGGCGCGCCTGGGCCTCGAAGTCGTCGGAAACCAGCTCCATGGTGGCCGGGTCCAGCGGAATCTGGCCAGACATGTAGACGGTGTTGCCGGCCTTGATGGCCTGGGCGTAGGGGCCGATGGCGGCGGGCGCCTGGTCGGTGTTGATGACAGCCTTGTTGCTCATTGTTGACTCCTGATGTCGTGTCAGCGGCAAATAGCAACACCACCACCAGGGCCGTCATCGGGATGACGGCCCTGGCGTCGGGGCTCAATTGCCAAGTCGAGAGATCTTGCCGATATGCGAAAGGTTACGCAGTCGTTTGATGATGCGTGCCAGATGGGTCCGATTACGCACAGAAAGTGTCAGATTGACGATCGAGAGACGGGCGTCACGCTCCTCGATGCCGATGCGCTCGATATTGGCGTCGGCGTCGGTGATCAGGCCGGCCAGCTCGGCCACCAGGCCGCGACGACTTTCGACCTCGAGGCGCAGCGCCACGGGGAAGTCCTCGTCGATGGTGTCCGACCAGTTGAGCGTCAGCAGTTTCTCCGGGTCGCTCTTCAATTCCTGGAGGTTGCGGCACTCGGAGCGGTGTACCACGATGCCCTTGCCCACCGACAGATGGCCGATGATCGGGTCTCCCGGCAACGGGTGGCAGCAGCGGGCAAACTTGATCACCATGCCTTCGACACCGCTGATGGTGACCCTGGAGCTGTCCTCGGCGGCCTCGCTATGGGCGATTCGCTCGCCACGGTGCAGTTCCACCAGACGACGGGCGATCACCTGGGTCATGCGATTGCCAAGGCCAATGGCTTCGAGCAGGGCGGATTCGCTCTGCAGCTCCATCTCCTTGAGCAGCCGTGCCATGACGTCTTCGCCGACGTCCTCCAGATGCACGCCGAACTCGCCCAGCGCCTTGGTCAGCAGGCGGCGTCCCAGCTGTACCGCTTCGGTATGCTGCTGATGCTTGAGCGCATGGCGGATGGCCGAACGCGCCTTGGCGGTAACGACGAAATTGAGCCAGGCGAGGTTCGGCTTGCCGCCCGGAGAGGTGATGATCTCCAGCGTCTGGCCGCTCTCCAGGCGCGATGACAGCGGGGCCAGATGGCGGTCGATGCGACAGGCGATGCAGGTGTTGCCGATCTCGGTGTGCACGGCGTAGGCGAAGTCGATCACGGTGGCGCCCTGCGGCAGCTCCATGATGTCGCCTTTCGGCGTGAACACGTAGATATCATCGGGGAACAGGTCGTTCTTGACGTGTTCGATGAACTCCAGCGAATCGCCGGCATGGCGCTGCATCTCGAGCAGCCCCTTGACCCATTCCCGGGCCCTGGCGCGGCTGCCTTCGGCGATCGGGTGGGAGGTCTGCCCGGCCTTGTACAGCCAGTGGGCGGCGATACCGTTGTTGGCCATCGCCTCCATTTCCCGGGTACGGATCTGGACCTCGATGGGCATGCCGCTGTTGCCGAACAGGGTGGTATGCAGGCTCTGGTAGCCGTTGGCCTTGGGGATGGCGATGTAGTCCTTGAAGCGCCCCGGGACCGGCTTGTAGAGATTGTGCACCATACCGAGGATGCGATAGCAGCTGTCGACGTCGTCGGCGATGATGCGAAAGCCGAACACGTCCATGATTTCGGCGAAGGACTTTCGCTGGTCGCGCATCTTGCGATAGATCGACAGCAGGTGCTTCTGGCGGCCGATCACCGTGCCCTTGAGCTCGTGCTCGTCGAGCCGGGTCTGCAGCGCGTTCTGCACCTGACGGATGGCCGAGCGACGGTTGCCTCTGGCGCTGGCCACGGCGCGCTTGATGCGTTCGGCGCGCATCGGGTGGATGGCCTGGAACGACAGGTCCTCCAGCTCGACCCTGATGGTATTGATGCCTAGGCGGCTGGCCACCCGGGCATAGATCTCGAGCGTCTCCCGGGCGATGCGGCGCTTCTTGTCCGGGCGCAGCGCGCCCAGGGTACGCATGTTGTGCAGCCGGTCGGCCAGCTTGACGATGATTACCCGGATATCCCGGGACATCGCCATGACCATCTTCTGGAAGTTTTCCGCCTGGGCGACGGCCTTGTCCTCGAAGGTGATCTGGGTGAGCTTCGAGACGCCGTCGACCAGTTCGGCCACGGCTTCGCCGAACTGCCCGGCGAGGGCATCCTTGGAGACCCCGGTATCCTCGATGACGTCGTGCAGCATGGCCGCCATCAGGCTCTGATGGTCCATGTGCATGTTGGCGAGGATGTTGGCCACCGCCAGCGGGTGGGTCACATAGGGTTCGCCGGAGCGACGACGCTGGCCGTCGTGGGCCTGTTCGGCATAATAGAAGGCACGCCTGACCTGCTGGATTTCCTCGGCGGGCAGATAGCCTCCGAGTCGGTCAGACAGATCGTCGATCGTGAACATGTGGCGTGCCCTGACTGCGTGATGAGAGGTCCGAAGGGCGACTCGCGGCCGCCTTCGGCACGATCATTCCTCGGAGGGCGAGGCCTGGTACTCGGGACGGAAGCGGCTGGGCGCCTCGACCGGCTCGTCCAGCACGCTGTGGTCGATCAGGCCCTCGGCGATCTCGCGCAGAGCCATGACCGTGGGCTTGTCGTTTTCCCAGGGAAGCAGCGCGTCGCGTGAGCCACGGGCCAGCTGCCGGGAGCGCTGGGTGGAAATCATCACCAGCTTGAAACGGTTCTCGACGTGTTCCAGACAATCTTCGACAGTAACTCGCGCCATTGGGCCCTTCCTGATCTGACAGACGGTGTGTCGGGCAGGTGCTGGCCTTTCGCGGTCGGCGAGACGGACTGTGCCCCCGTCGACGATTGCGCCCGGGGGTTGCACCTGCGAAGTGACAGGCTAGATTACTCGAGTCACGCCGCCTGTGACAAGACGCCGGGGTCTGGTTGCAGCGCCGAAAAGCGAGCCGTGGGAGGCGTGGGTTGCCCGCGCTCCTCGGCGACTTGCCTTTGAAAGCGTGTTCTAGTCGGACAGAAGCGCCTCGAGCAGCGGGGCATGGCGCTGTCCAAGGCGCGGTGTGGCCAGGCGCTGGCTCACTACCAGGGCGCGCAGCTCGTCCAGTGCGGTGGTGAAGTCGTCGTTGATGACCAGGAAGTCGTATTCGCTGTAGTGGGACATTTCGCTGACCGCCTCACGCATGCGCGCGCTGACCACCTGATGGTCGTCGGTGCCGCGGCTCGACAGGCGGCGTTCAAGCTCTTCCCGCGAAGGCGGCAGGATGAACACCGAGACAGCCTCTGGCATCTGCTCGCGAACCTGGCGGGCGCCTTGCCAGTCGATCTCCAGGATCACGTCCTGACCGGCGGCCAGCAGTGTCTCCACGGCGCTGCGCGAGGTGCCGTAGCAGTTGTCGAAGACCCGAGCGTGCTCGAAGAAGTCACCCTGCTCGATCATCGCCTCGAAGGTGGCCATGTCGACGAAGTGGTAGTTCACGCCGTCGACCTCGCCCGGGCGCATGGGGCGGGTAGTGTGGGAGACCGAGACCTGAATGCCGTCGAGACCCTCGATCAATTCACGCACCAGGCTGGTCTTGCCGGCGCCGGAAGGGGCAGAAACGATAAACAGCGTACCTTGGGACATGGGCGGGGTCTTCACTTGGAGGCCTTGGGGATCGTGCGCCGTTCGCGGGCGACTTCGCGGGCGACAAGGTGGCGAAGTATGGCACAGTTGGGCCTGGGCCTGCATCCGCCCAGGCTGACCCGCGACGTCGCTCGGTGGGGCCATCGCTCCCCCTGGACTCTCCGTGAATTCCCCCTGAACTCCCGTGAAAAAGCGCCGTGGAGAGGGAAACGGGACCGCCTGGGCGTGCGGCGAGATCGGACAAAGGCAAGCCGATGGCGGCGGTGGATCCGGGGAGCGTCATTCAGCCGGGGCGGAACAACGTCCGAGCATGGGCAAGGGAGCATAAGACATGAAAGGAATAGCCTGGCGGGCGGCGTTGACGGGGGTGCTGATCCGGCTGGTGGCACGGCTGGTGACGGCGCCCAGGCCGATCTGGTCGGGGGTCGCGCCGGTGGCACGTCAGCGGCTGTACTTTGCCAATCACTCGAGTCATGGCGACTTCGTGCTGATCTGGACCACCCTGCCACCGCGCCTGCGGGCGCGCACCCGCCCCGTGGCGGGCGCCGATTACTGGCTGGCGTCACGGCTGCGGCGCTTTCTGATCCACGACGTCTTCAAGGGGGTGCTGGTCGACCGCCAGCGCAAGCCCGGCCAACCTGACCCCCTGGCGGTGCTGCGTGAGGCGCTCGACGGCGGCGACTCGCTGATCCTGTTTCCCGAGGGCACCCGCAATACCGATGACAAGGGCCTTTTGCCGTTCAAACCGGGGCTCTACCACCTGGCCTGCGACTATCCCGAGGTAGAACTGGTGCCGGTATGGATCGACAACCTCAATCGGGTGCTGCCCAAGGGCGAGGTGGTACCGCTGCCGCTGCTATGCACGCTCAACTACGGCGAGCCGCTGGCTCGGATAGAGGGCGAGGACAAGGCCGATTTTCTCGCCCGGGCGAAGCGGGCGCTGCAGGCGCTGGCGCCGGCCGGGGCCAGCGTTCCCAGCGACCCCTTGTCACCCGTCACCGCGCCACCCGACACCGCGCATCCAGGTTCTACCACCCCTGGCGCTACCACCCCAGCTACCAGCACCCCAGGCTCCGCTACCGAGGCATCTGGCCCCAGGGAGGGGGCGCCGAATGACTGATATCGTGATTCCCGCCGGTCTCGGCACCCTGCTCGCCGCCATCGTCGGGATCTTGCTGGTGGCCAGTAGCGTTGGCTTCGTACTGGCCCGCCGCTATTCGCCCGAGGGCGAAAACGAGGTGATCGAGAACCTCAACCAGCGCATCCGCTCCTGGTGGATCATGACGCTGTTGATGGGTATCGCCCTGCTAGGCGGCAGGACCGGGGTGGTGCTGCTGTTTGCCTTCGCCTCGTTTTCCGCGTTGCGCGAGTTCATCGGCCTGGTGCCGTCACGACGGGCCGACCACTGGGCGCTGGCGCTGGTGTTCTTCGTGGTGCTGCCGGTGCAGTACCTGTTCATCTGGCACCAGTACTACGGCATGTACTCGATCTTCATTCCGGTCTATGCGTTCCTGCTGTTGCCGGTGGTGGCGGCCCTGAGAGGGGATAGTCAGGGCTTTCTCGAGCGGGTCAGCGAGGTCCAGTGGGCGCTGATGGTGTGCGTCTTCTGCGTATCCCACGTGCCTGCGCTGTTGAGCCTGGACATCCCCGGCTACGAGGGGCGCAACGTGCTGCTGATCGCCTTTCTGATCGTGGTGGTGCAGCTCAGCGATGTCCTGCAGTACGTCTGGGGCAAGCTGCTCGGACGCCGGCGTATCGCCCCCAGGCTATCGCCCTCCAAGACCTTGGAAGGCTTCCTCGGCGGGGTGGCCAGTGCCACCCTGGTCGGGGCCGGATTGGCCTGGATGACCCCCTTTTCCATGGGCCAGGCGGCGCTGCTGGCGCTGATGATCGCGCTGCTCGGCTTCGTCGGAGGGCTGGTGATGTCGGCGATCAAGCGCGATCGCGGGATCAAGGACTGGGGTCACCTGATCGAGGGACATGGCGGCTTTATCGATCGTCTGGATTCGGTGATCTTCTCGGCACCGATCTTCTTCCACGTGGTGCGCTACTTCTGGTCGGTGGCATGAGGCCCTGGTGGCGTCACAGCGCAATGCATGGACTGGTGGGCTTCATCGCCATGGGCGGTTGGACCGCCTGGGCAAGGGCGCGGAGCCTGTCATTGCGCTTTCCGCTCAACGAAGGCGGTGCCTGAGTCCGGGGCGGACGATCAGCTCTCGCTGGCGCAGTCGGTGGCCGCGGCGCGGCGTCTGTCGCTGCGCTTCTCGGCGCGCAGGCCGATATAGAACACCACCAGGCCGCCAAGGGCGAGCCCGGCGCCGACCAGGCCACTGGAGGACCAGGGCGCACCGGCCTTGATGGTGACCCCGGCCAGATAGGCGCCCAGCGCATTGGCGCAGTTGAAGGCGGCGTGATTCATCGAGGCGGCCATGGTCTGGGCGTCGCCGGCCACGTCCATCAGGCGTGTCTGCAGCGCCGGACCCAGCGCCATGCTGGTGCCGACCAGACCGACGAACAGGATGCCGGTGTAGAGGTTGTCGGCGGCAAAGTAGAAGGCGCCCTGGACCACCAGGCACCACAGCAGGATGCGTGGCACCGCCTTCATCAGGTTCTTGTCTGCTGCCCGGGCGCCCACCAGATTGCCGATGATGCCGCCGATGCCGAAGATCGCCAGCACCCAGGGGCCGACCATCTCGGGCATGTCGGCCTGGGCGCGCAGGGTCGGTACCACATAGCTGAACACCGAGAACATGCCGCCAAAGCCGATGCTGGCCACGCCCAGGGTGTAGAGCACCCGCTGTTTGACCAGGGCGGTCAGTTCGCGCTTGGGGCTGGCCTTGACGTCATGCGGCTGGCGCGGCACGAACAGCTTGATCAGGCCCATGGTGACAAAGGCCACGACGCCCACCGCGAAGAAGGCGAACTGCCAGCCGAACCACTGGCCGGCCCAGGTGGCCAGCGGCGCGCCAATCACGATGGCGCTGGTCAGCCCCAGCATGACCCGGCTGATGGCTCGGGCGCGTTCTTCCACCGGTACCGCTGCTGCGGCCACCAGGGCGGCCACGCCGAAGTAGGCGCCGTGGGGCAGGCCGGCAAGAAAACGCAGACCGACAAAGGGCCAGAAGCTGGTCGCCAGGGCGCTGGCGATGTTGCCCACGGCGAACACCAGCATCAGGCAGATCAGTAGGGTGCGCCGGGGCACCCGCGCGGCTAGTGCCGAGATCAGTGGCGCACCGACCACTACCCCCAGGGCATAGGCGGAGATGGCGTAGCCGACGTCGGCGGCGCTGACCGACAGGTCCTGGGCGACACGCTCCATCAAGCCCATGATCACGAACTCGCTGGTACCGATGCCAAAGCCACCGAGGGCCAGGGCGAGCTCCGCCAGGCGAGGATGACGAGCTCTGAGATGGGTGATGGAGATTGCCATCGGGCCTCCTGGAAAACGAAAACGATCCCGATGGGTGTTGAGATCGTAAATTTACGACAAAAGTATAAGGCATCCGAAAGGTGGGTTCTAGCGCCGAAAACGTCAATCTTGTCGATTAGATAGGGCTAAAATGCGGGTAAGTGACGGTTATGTGTCGTCGAGCCGGGGCGCTCTCCAGCGCCACGGCGAGCTATCGTGTTGTTAATTTTACCACTGTGAAAAAGCGCTCAGCTTTAGCGCATTTCTGTTGAAGAAGTTTCACCTATACGCAGTGTACTGTTTTTCTGTGCTCTTTTTTTGACACGACCAGCAGGCTGATCTCTTCAATATTTTCCACTGCGCTTAATATTTACCTGAAAATCAATAGCCTGACGTGAATGTGCCGGCAGGTGATCGTACCGATGTCGAGGTGCTATTGTCGTGACGAGTGATGGCGGCGAGTGAGGAACGAACTACCTTAGTAGTTCAGTACCACCCGACTAAGTCCGTTGAGCCCCATTCCTCGGTTCAGCGGCGGTCGTCGTGGCGACGCCGAAACCGATGGTTCGGCGCACGCGTTGACGGCAGGGAGTCGACATGAAAGTCGAACTGCATCAGGCAAGGAGCGGCGACGCGACGCTGACCGAGCGCGTCGAGAAAGCCGGTGGCTGGCTGGTGGAGGCTGGACGCAAACGGCTGCTGGTCGCCGCCAACGCCCGCTGGCGGGCCGTCCGCGAGGCCACCAGCCTGCATGACGCCGATGACACGATGGTCCAGGACCTGGGCCAGGGAAGGCTGCACGGTGTCTGCCAGAAGGGCCGGCTGTTCCAGCAGGCCCATCCCGAGGTCCCGGTGCTGCTGGATGCGGGGCGCTATCTGGTGGTGGACCTGCCCAGGTCCGAGGCCAACAGGATCAACAAGCCCCTTGAGCAAAGTGAAGCGCCCTGCTTCCGCCTGTTCCCTTTAAGCGAATCGACCCGTCTGTTTCGCCAGGTTGCGCCTCGTCGCGACGCCGCAGGATCCCGGGCCGTCGACGCTGTCGTCGCGTCGGCCTCTCAGGCCCGCTACGTCACCCTGCTGAGTCAGCTGGTGTCCTATCCGACGCGCCTATCATCGAGCGCCGAGTACGCCCAGGCGGTGGACTGGGCCGAGTCTCAGCTGATCACGGCGGGGCTGGCCGTGGATCGCCAGCAGGTATCGCTGCCCGGCGGCGCCAGCAGCATCAACCTGCTGGCGCGGCTGCCGGGGCAGGCCGCCAGCCCCCGTCACTGGCTGGTGGTCGCTCACCTGGACAGCGTCAACCATCAGGGCGGTCCGTCCGCACCGGCGCCGGGCGCCGACGACAACGCCAGTGGCTCGGCGGCGCTGATGCTGATGGCCGAGGTGCTGGCCGGGCAGCGTTTCGATGATGACCTGAGCTTTGTGCTGTTCGGCGGCGAGGAGCAGGGGCTGCACGGTAGCCGCCAGTTCGTGGCGGGACTCTCCGCTGCCGAGCGGGGGCGCATCGCCGGGGTGCTCAATATGGACATGATCGGCTCGATCAACGCCACACCGGCGGCGGTACTGCTGGAAGGCGCGCCCCTCAGCCAGGACATGATCGATGGCCTGAGTGCGGCGGGAGGCCGCTTCACCGATCTCGAACTGCAGGTCTCGCTCAACCCCTTTGCCAGTGATCATGTGCCCTTTATCGACGCCGGCATCCCCGCCGTGCTGACCATCGAAGGGGCCGACGGCGCCAATGACGCCATCCACGGACCGAACGATGTACTGGCCACGGTGGATCCGTCCTACGCCATGAAGATCGTGGCAATGAACCTGGGGTTTGTGGCCACCAGCGCCGGCCTGCACGCGGTCGACGCCGCGCCCCTGCCGGAATGCCACTGTCGGGGCGACGAGCGCCACCACCTGGGCGACCCCTGGCGCCAGCTCGAGGCCCACCATGAAGCACTGCTGGCCCAGTATCGTCGCTGGCAGGGACAAGGCGTCTGGTCGGCGCAGCTGGACGCCGGCTGGCGTCAGGCCTGGCAGCGGTTGGAGTTGCTGCGCTCGCGCAGGGGATGGGAGCGACGGTCTCGGTCGACAGGCCGTTGAACGAGCCAGTGGCAAGGCCGCTCACCCAGCCACTCAGCCAGCCATTCACCCAGCCATTAACCCAGCCAGTGATCGAGTGACGCCCCGGCGAGACGAGAACAGGCAAGACAAGATCAGGTAAAGCAAGACAAGACCGATCGGAGGATGTGATGCCAAAGGACCTGTGCGGAGACTGGATCGAGATGCGCGAGGAAGGCATCGGCGACTGCACGGTGCTGCGGCACCCGGATTCGCCGGCTGTCACCCCCTCGCGGATGCCGCGAAGGCGCCTGTGTCTGCACCAGGACGGCGCCGTCGAGCTCCACACCGGAGACGCCGCCGACCGCCTTGCCTGCGATGCCCGTGGCCAGTGGCGGCGTGATGGCGATCAACTGCACCTGACACTGCCCGGTTGGGACGGTGACTACGATATCGATGCGCTGGAGGACGATCTTCTGATCATTACCCGTCATTGAGGCCACCAACGCCGCCAATACCGTGCGTTGTGGGGCCACTTGAGGCCAGTTGCTGGCCATTGAACCTGTACTCACGACGCCGACCGGCTGGCCGGCGGGGAGGCTTGCATGTCCGATAACACCACCCATCCGGAACGGTGTCGCTGTTGTGGCACCATGGCGGTTCACCGGCGACTGCTGGACCAGGACCCCGGTTATGCCAGGCGGCGATCGCGCATCGAGGAACACGCCTTTCGTGCCATGCGCGGCACCATCGTCCAGCGTCCGGGGTGCACCCGCATCCCGGTGGTCGTCCACGTGGTCTACAACACCGACGAGCAGAACATCTCGCGGGAGCAGATCGACAGCCAGATCGAGATCCTCAATGAGGACTTTCGCAAGGCCAATGCCGACATCTCGACGGTACCTGCGCCCTTCGCGCCGGTGGCCGCCGATGCCAGGCTATTGTTTGCGCTGGCCACCAGCGATCCCGACGGCAACCCCACCGATGGCATCACCCGCACCCGCACCGACGTCAGCGGTTTTGTCGATGACGACAAGGTCAAGGCCGACGCCAGCGGCGGCAAGGATGCCTGGCCCGCAGACGAATACCTCAATATCTGGGTCTGCCCGCTTTCCGGTGGCCTGCTCGGCTACGCCCAGTTCCCCGGCGGACCCGCCGCCACCGACGGCGTGGTGGTGACCTACACCGGCTTCGGCAACATGGGCACCGCCCGGGCGCCGTTCGACCTGGGGCGCACCACCACCCACGAGATAGGCCACTGGCTCAATCTCTTTCATATCTGGGGAGACGACGGCACCGGCTGCTCCGGCTCGGACTTCGTCGACGACACCCCCAACCAGGGCGGCGCCAACCTGGGCAAGCCGACCTTTCCCAAGGTGTCCTGCGACAACGGCCCCGATGGCGACATGTTCATGAACTACATGGACTACGTCGACGACGACACCATGGTGATGTTCACCGAGGGCCAGGTGGCACGGATGCAGGCCTGCCTGGATGGCCCCCGCAGTGCCATCGGCGAGATGGTGTCGTGCACACCGCTGCACCCCAAGGCGCTGCCAAAGGACGCCCCCAAGGAGTTCACCAAGGAACCGATCAAGGATCCGCCAAAAGAGCGGCCCAAGGATAACCCCAAGGAGTTCGTCAAGGAGCCGGTCAAGGAGAGCGTCAAGGAGGGACCGAAGGACCTGATCAAGGATGGCATCAAGGACGGCGGCAAAGACGGGATCAAGGATGGCATCAAGGATGGCATCAAGGACGGCGGCAAGGAGTTGCCCAAGGACAACCCCAAGGACTTTGGCAAGGATCCAGGCCTGGAGCCGGGCAAATGGAAGCCGCTTGACCCGCCTCCCAAGCAGATCTTCGAAGTGCCGACCAAGCAACTGGTGGAAGGCCCCGTGGGCGGCAAGCAGGCCTTCGAGAATCCGCTACCGGGGGGCTGGGGCAACCAGCCCGTCCAGCCGATGCAACCAATGCAACCAGCCCAGCCGCTGCAGCCCTTTGTGCTGGCCACCGGTCAGGCGCCGTCGGGCGCCTCGCTCAAGCCGCCGGTGGTGGACGGCGGAGGCGAGCAGGATCAGAGCCAGGCGTTGCTTGGCGAGTACGCTCAACTGCTGGCGCAGTACGCCCAGCTCTACCAGCAGGGCATGCTCGATCAGCAGGGGATGCTGGCCTGGCAGCAGGCCTGGGCGGCCTACGTGCAGCTTGGTGGACGGTGAGCGATGACAGGACCCGCGGGCACCCTGTCGGTGCCCGCCTTTTTCGAGGGAGCCGAGCATGATCCTGATCCTGTCGTTTGCCGACAATGCCCATGTCGAGCGGGTACTGCCCCATCTTCACTCGCCGGTGGAGGTGATCGACGTCGCCGACTTCCCCCGGCGCCTGGGAATCCTGGCCTACGCAGGTGCCAGCGGTGACAGCCTGTGGCTGGAACTTGGCGACGGGCGCCGGCTGGCGCTGGACGAGGTGCGCTCGGTATGGAACCGGCGCATCCGTTCCTTTGACCTGGACCCTGCCCTGGGCGACGGCACCGAACGGCTGTTTGCCTGGTCCGAGACCCAGGAGGCGGTGCTTGGACTGTGGTATGCCCTGGATAGCTTCTGGATGAACCATCCGCTGGCCGACGAACGCGCCCAGCGCAAGCTGACCCAGCATCGTCTGGCCCACCGGCTGGGGCTCGAGATTCCCGATACCCTGATCACCAATCGCCCGGACGCCGCTGCCGAGTTTATCGCCCGCCACGGCGATGGTGGAGTGGTGCGCAAGGCCTTTCGCAATATCGTCGAGGCGCCGCGAGAGACCCTCAAGGTCGGCCAGGACGAGATGGCCAGGCTCGAGGCGGTTCGTCTGGCGCCGGTGATCTTTCAGGAATACATCCCGCTGGCACTGGACCTGCGCGTCACCGCGGTGGCCGGCGAGATGTTCGCGACCGCCTTCAGGAGCGAGCCGCAGTACGAGGTCGACTACCGCAGTGGCGTGGGCAGCGCCGAGGTTTTCCCCTATACCCTGCCGGATGAAGTGGAGGCGGGACTGCGCGCGCTGATGAGAGAGCTCGGACTGGCCTACGGCGCCATCGATCTAAGGGTCACACCCGAGGGGCGTCATGTGTTCTTCGAGGTCAATCCGGCCGGCGAGTACCTGTTCGCCAGCGAACGCAGCGGCCAGCCGATTCCCCAGGCCATCGCCGCCGCCCTGGAGCGCGGCGGCGGCGAGTGGTGACGTCCCCGGCCGGTGGCAGCAGGGCCCCCCGGTCGGTGTGATCAGGGCCCCCGGCCGGTATTAGGTCAGTACGGTCCCTGGGACCCGTGGCCAGGGCTGGTGGATGAGTCTTCCTGCGAATCGGCCGCCTGCGGGCCAAGCGCAAACTCTGATGCACGCTGGCGCACCGCCTGCATCATCAGGCTGACGTCGAGCCCCACTGCCACGAAGCTGGCACCAAGGGAGAGATAGTGTCTGGCAAGCTCCGGGTCACCGGTGAGCACGCCGGCGGCCTTGCCGCTGGCAACGATGCGGGCGATGGCCTCGTCGATGGCGGCCTGGACCTCGGGATGGCCCGCGTCACCGAGATGGCCCATGGAAGCGGCCAGGTCGGCGGGCCCGACAAAGACCCCGTCGACGCCGTCCACCGCGCAGATCGCCTCGAGGTTATCCAGCGCGGTCACGCTCTCCGCCTGGACCAGCAGGCAGATCTCGTCGTTGGCCCGATGCACATAGTCAGGCCGTGCATTCCAGCGTGACGCCCGGACGATGGCGGAGGCTTCACCTCGCACCCCGGCCGGTGGGTAGCGGGTGGCGGCGACCATGGCGCGGGCCTGCTCCGGGGTGTCGACCATCGGCACCAGCAGGGTCTGGGCGCCGATGTCCAGCAGTTGCTTGATCCGCGCCGTCTCGCCGTTCACCACCCGAACCACCGGGTGGCTGTCGTAGGCGGCGACCGTCTGCAGCTGGGCGAGCATGGAGCGCACATCATTGGGGCCGTGTTCGCCGTCGATCAGCAGCCAGTCGAAGCCGGCGCTGGCGCACATCTCTGCGCAGTAGGGGTCGCCCAGCGACAGCCACAGGCCGATTCTGGCCTGGCCACTGGCCATGGCGGTCTTGAAGGGATTGCCGGCGGGGACACCCGCGCAGTGGGAAGGGGTCATGGGCAGCGTCCTTGATGAGTGTCAATCGTCCAGCATCGCCTTGAGCCGACGGAACACCCCGGGGTCCTGGCGCAGCCCGTCGTGCTCGTACTCGTTGGTGATCCAGTAGCGTAGTCGCGGGATCGCCTCGGCGGTGGCCAGCGACAGCTCGGCGTCCACGTACATGTCGTCGAAGTAGATCAGCGCCGCCACCGGCACCCGGTTGGCGGCGAGCTGTCTGGCGTCGTAGAAGGGGCTGGCCAGAGGTCGCCGGGCCAGCTGGTGTACCGCCCCACGGAAGGGCTTGAGGGCACGGATCTCGTCGAACATCCAGGGGTAGATCATCTCGCCGGTCAGCCTGAGCGGGCGATGACGCTCGTCGAACTGTGGCCCCTGCTGGCGCTCGGCGGCCCAGTCGCACAGGCGCTCAGGATTGGCGTAGATGTTCTCGTGGATGGCGCCGAACAGCGGATTCTCGTCGAAGCCGGTCAGCCTCATCACCTCCACCAGAAAGTGATGGTTGAGGGCGCTTCGCGTGTCGTCGGTGAAGGCCTCCTCGAGCAGCCAGTGGAGCTGCTCGGCGCCGTCACCCATGCCCAGCATCAGTCCCAGGCTCTGGAAGCGGCGCACGCTCAGTCGGTCGCCGTCGGGCAGGCGGACATTGTGGTCCAGCAGATGATCGGCGATGGCGTCGATCCGCTCGCGATCATCGGGAAAGCGCGCCAGATACGCCTCAAGCTTGCGCTCCACCCGACGGTGCGTGCGCCGATAGACCTCGTCGGGGTCGGCGTCGAGCGCCGGCAAGCCGCCGGTGATATAGCAGCGGCTCAGTCCCTGAGGCGCGTAGGACAGGTAGGTCAGGGTCAGAAAGCCGCCGTAGCTCTGGCCCAGCGTGGTCCAGGTGGCGCCCTGATAGCGGGTCTTGCGCAGGTGCTCGAAGTCCGCGACCACCGCGTGGGCGTCGAAGCAGGCCAGGTAGTCACCGCCTGCCTCGTCACTGTCGAAGGCGGCCATGGTGGCCTCGGTGATGCGCGAACTGCGCCCGGTGCCACGCTGGTCGGGCAGGATCACCCGATAGTGCTTGAGCGCCTCATGCAGCCATCCCGGTCCATTGGCGGTGGGGCGTGGCGACTTGCCGCCGGGGCCACCCTGCAGGAACAGCAACAGCGGTAGCTCCTCGTCGACACGGTCTGACGCGCAGACCTCGCGGTAGAACAGGCTCAGGGTCTCGCCGCTGTCCGGGTGGGACCAGTCCAGCGGCACCTCGAGGCGATGGTCGCTGATGGAAAGGCCCGGGATGGCGTGGTCGGAAGGCATGCCTGCATCCTGTGTCGAGAGAGAGTCGAAAGAGTGCCGAAAGAGACAAGGTCGGCCAGCTTCTTGCTGCCAGCGCTGGCCGACCCTGGCGGTAGCTCAGTCCGCGCCGCGCATGGCCCGGCGAATGAACGGCAGGCAGGCCGCCAGCAGCAGGGCGCTGATGCCACCGATGGCCGCCATGGCAATAAAGTAGCCGACTTCGGTGTCCTCGGTATAGAAGGCGCCGAGCTTGCCACCGGCGGCGAAGCCGAGCGCCAGCGAGAGAAAGAACAGCGCCATCATCTGGGTCTGGAAGGCCCGCGGTGCGAGCTTGGTGGTCACCGACAGCCCGATCGGCGACAGGCACAGCTCCGAGGCGGTGAAGCCCAGCAGCAACAGCACCAGCATGGCCAGCGGCATGCTCGCCCCTTCGCTGCCGAGAAACGGCAGGTAGCCGAGGAAGGTGGCGCCGATGATCGCCATGGCGATCACGAACTTGCCGGCCGACGACGGCTGGCGCTTGCCCAGCGTCGTCCACAACCAGGCGAACACCCCCGAGAACAGGATGATGGTCAGCGCCTGCACCGACACCAGCCAGCCCACCGGGATCTCCCAGCCGAACAGGCTGCGATCCACGCGCTGATCGAAGAAGGCGGTGATTACGGTGTAGGACTGGCTGTAAAGCGCCCAGTAGGCGGCGCTGGTCAGAAACAGCGGAATGAACGCTAGCACCCGGCTGCGCTCCTCGGGGCTTACGTGGGTGGAGCGCAGGATCACCGCAAAGTAGCAAAGTGCGGCCACCGCGATGATGCCAAGCATCACCCCGGACAGATTGTCGGCACGGATCCAGCCCGCCAGGGCCGCGCCGACCACGAGGGCGAGCACCACCAGGGCGATGCCCAGATAGCGCTTGAGGGTCGCCGGCGCGATGGGGTCCGGTGCGGCCTTCTGATCATCGGGCAGCCCCTTGCGTCCCGCCGTGTACTGGGCCAGACCGATCGCCATGCCCACGGCGGCGATGCCGAAGCCATAGTGGAAGCCGGCGTTCTGCTGCAGCAGACCGGTCAGCAGCGGGCCGACAAAGCCGCCGATATTGATACCCAGATAGAAGATCGAGAAGCCGGCGTCGCGCCGGGGGCTGCCGGGCTCGTACAGGGACCCCACCAGCGCCGAGCAGGTGGCCTTGACCCCGCCGCTGCCCAGCGCCACCAGGATCAGGCCGGCGGTGACGCCGTAGACACCGGGCAGGATGGCCAGGGCGATATGCCCGAGCATGACCACGATGCCCGAATAGAACAGGGTGCGTTCGGCGCCGAACACCCGGTCGGCGAACCAGCCGCCGAGGATGGTGGCCAGATAGACCGAACTGCCGTAGGCACCGACGATACCGATGGCCACCGACTGGTCGATCGCCAGGCCCCCGCGGCTGGCCTCGTAGTACAGGTAAATCAACAGGATCGCCTGCATGCCATAGAACGAAAAGCGCTCCCACACCTCCATGCCGAACAGGGTGGCGAGAGGCCAGGGATGGCCGAAGAAGCGGCGTTCGCCGCTGTCGCCGTGCTGGCGGGCGGCGGCCTCGGTGGTTTTCATCGGGAGCTCCTGCTTTGACGAGAAAATCGGAACGAAAAATACATTTTCCGCCCATGAAAACCCTAAAGCGTTGCGAATTACAGGGCAAAACCCATGTCCGTGATCGGAAAGGCCGCGACGAAAAACGACAAGCGGGAGCGAGGACGTTGGCTCACAGCAAAACGAGCGGAACTGCTGCTGCACAGTGATGCTCTGGAGACAGCCTGTCGTGGGGGAGAAGGCCTGCCTGGCTGGGCGGCACGGGCCCCGCCCCTTTCGACGCATAGCCCGCCCCTTTCGGCGCATAGGTAGTACACGTTTAGCGTGCTACTATCCGCGCGAATGTGCAGGGATAACGTCAGAAGGCGACATGATAAGAACTTTTTTCAAGAAAAAGGTGGCCGAAACGCCACTTGGGAGCATCACCGTCCAGGACCGGACCATCACCGATCTGACGCCTCTGGGCAGCAAGCATTCTCCCGGCATGACCAAGGCCGGCAGGCTGTCGTTTGCCGGCTGGATGAACGGTCGCAAGGTCAAGGTCTATAGCGCCTTCTCGCCGCGTCAGATCGCGTTGAGTCACGCCATTCGCGAACTGCCGGCGTCGGGGCTCAGCTTCCCGGCGATACTCGCCCACGACGACGAGCTGGTCGTCGAAGAGTGGATCCAGGGGCCATCTCTCAAGCAGATCGAACGCTCCAGGGCAGACAAGGCGCCTATCGCTTCGGCGGCGGAGGCGGTAAGTCGTTTTCTCGAGATGGCGCAGTCGGACGAGCGCTATCGCGCCCTGGCCGACGAGCACGCCGGGGCCTTCTGTTACATCGACGACTACCTGCTCAGACGGGTGGACGGCTGGAAGCACCTGGATGCGATCGGTGGCTTTCTGGCCCGCTGGCAGCGTGAGGACGACCGCCACCGCGCAGCGGTGGGCGACAGGCTCAGCCATCCTGACCTGTCGCTGGCCAATATCGTGATGGAAGAAGGCAGCGGCCGCTTTGTGGTGATCGACAACGAACTGGTCGGGGTCGGCCCGGGCTGGGTCATCGACTGGCACAATTCCTTCCTCAAGCGGCGCAGCATGGCCGACGCCCCCGTCGTGCCCGAGGCCATCCGCCCCTTCATCGACCTGACCTGGCGCCTGCGTCTGCTTGGATCCGCGCTGTCCACCGGCAAGCTCCATCGCGCCATCGAGCAACTGGACGCCGAGACCGCGCCGAGCTGGTAATGCCCACAACAAGGCGCTGCAGGCCCCCGCCGGCAGTGCCTTCCCGCCTCTCGATTGCTTTCCTTCCCGTCGAGTCCCTGGCCGGGGTTCGACTACCTGTTCAGCAGGCCCCAACCCCATACCCCATACCCCACCATTGGCTAGTTGCCATTTGCGCTGCGAGTACGGTTGTGCTTTATTGTTCACATCGCACGCAGAATTGCGTGCAATCCTGACAAGGCCGCCAGACGGTCGATAACAACACCAACAATCAGGGTCGTCGCATGCTTGGCGACCTCAGGAGAAACGGGATGCTCCCGCAGCGTGATCTGGTCGGCTACGCCGATACTCCCCCCACCGGGGCCTGGCCCAATGGCGCCCGCCTGGCGGTCAATATCGTGGTCAACTACGAGGAGGGCTCTGAAAGGTCCTTCGCCATGGGCGACGACGACCAGGAGTCGATGACCGAGTGGGGGAGTTACGTAACTCCCGCTGGAACCCGTAATCTGGCGATGGAGTCGATGTACGAGTACGGCTCGCGGGTCGGCATCTGGCGTATCCTCGATATCCTGCGCGAGGCCGACGTGCGTTCGACCTTCTTTGCCTGCGCGGTGGCGCTGGAGCAGAACCCCCGCGTGGCCCGTGTCGCCAGCGCCGATGGTCACGAATTCTGCAGCCACGGCTATCGCTGGGAGGAGGTCTTTCGCCTCAGCGAAGACGAGGAACGCGAGCATATCCGCCTGGCCATCGAGTCGATCACCGCCACCACCGGCAAGCGCCCGGTAGGCTGGTACTGCCGCTACGGACCCAGCGTGCGCACCCGGCGCCTTTTGGTGGAAGAGGGTGGCTTCCTCTATGACTCCGACGCCTACAACGACGACGTACCCTACTTCACCGAGGTGGCGGGAAGTCGTCAGCTGGTGGTGCCCTACACCACCGACATGAATGACTTCCGCTTCTGGCTTTCTCCTGGGCTTACCTCGGGGCGCGAGTTTCTCGACAACCTCAAGGAAGGCTTCGACGTGCTGTTCGAGGAGTCGGCCCGCGGCCCCAGGATGATGTCCGTCGGCCTGCATCCGCGCATGGTCGGGCGCCCCGGCAAGATTCGCGCGCTCAAGGACTTTATTGCCTATGCACAGGCCCACGAGGGCGTATGGTTCGCCACCCGTGAAGAGATCGCCCGGGCCTGGCTTGCCCGGGAAGGTGAAGCGACCGGCGTCGTCTGACGTCGCCGATGAACCCCGTGTTTTCTGCTGTACCCGCAACAACGACAATAACCAGAGGAAATATCCCATGAGCCTTTCCTACAAGACCTTCTCCAAGACCTTCTCCAAGCGTTCCCTGGTGCTGGCCACCGCTCTTTCCGCCGGCCTGGCAGCAGGCGGCGTGATGGCCGAAACCCTCAAGGTCGGTGCCAACATCGGCAACCTGCCCTGGGAGTTCCAGGACGACAGCGGTGACTACGTCGGCTTCGAGATCGACCTGGTCAACGAGGTCGGCAGCCGCCTGGGCTACGACGAGGTAGAGATCAGCAACATTCCGTTCAATGGCCTGTTCTCGGCGGTACAGTCTGGGCGCATCGACGTGGCGGTGTCCTCTATCACCATCACCGACGAGCGTCTGGAGTCGGTGTCCTTCGCCCAGCCCTACTACGACAGCGACCAGTCCCTGGCGACCCACACCAGCAAGGGCATCAGCGGGCTCGAGGACCTGGACGGCAAGGTGGTCGGCGTCGATACCGGCTCCACCGGCGACATCTGGACCAGCGAGAACCAGGAGCAGTACGGCATCAAGGAAATCCGTCGTTATGAAGGCCTGCAGCCGGCCATGCTGGACCTGTCCAGCGGCCGCCTGGACGCCTACATCTCCGACATTCCGGCGGTGCAGTACTACGTGCGTGACAAGCCCAGCCTCGAGGTGGTCAGCCGCATCCCCAGCGGTGAGCAGTACTCGATGATGTTCGCCAAGGACGCCGAGCTTGCCACCAAGGCCAGCGAAGTGATCAGCGAACTCAAGCAGGAAGGCTTTGTTGCCGAGCTGCACGAGACCTGGTTCGGCGCCGCTCCGGATGCCGGCACCAGCACCGTCGAAGTGCGCGATATGCCTTCCGCCCAGTAAACCTGGCCCGGCAAGTCCCGTGGCCGCGGCGGTGACCGCCGCGGCCAGCGTATTACCCTCGATCGTGGAGACGATCCATGGACCTGGTCCAGACATTCTTCAACTGGGAGGTGCTGGTGCGCACCTTCCCGATGCTCCTGCAGGGGCTCGGCATGACCCTGATGCTGGGCTTTCTGAGCATCCTGCTGGGGCTGATCGGCGGTCTGGGACTGGCGCTGTTGCGCCTCTACGGCCCCAAGCCGCTGCGTTTTCTCACCATCGCCTACATCGACGTCTTTCGCTCACTGCCGGTGCTGGTGTGGCTGGTCATCGTCTACTACGCGCTGCCGTTCGTCGGCATCACCCTGTCACCGTTCGCCGCGGCCTGTACCGCCCTGACCATGATCTCCAGCGCCTACGCCGCCGAGATCTACCGCGCAGGGATCGAGGCGGTGCCGCGGGGCCAGTTCGAGGCCGCCCAGTCGATCGGCCTTAGCCAGTATCGGGTGATGTGCGACGTGGTCCTGCCCCAGGCGATCCGGCTGATCATTCCGCCGCTGACCAGCAACTGCATCAACGTGATGAAGGACACCGCCCTGGCCTCGGTGGTGGCTATGCCCGACCTGCTCAAGCAGGCCACCCAGGCCCAGGCGCTGGCGGCCAACCCGACACCGCTGATCGGCGCGGCGCTACTCTACCTGGCGGTGCTGCTGCCACTGGTGCGCCTGGTCGGTCTGCTCGAGAAACGCTTCGCCCAGGGCCGGGCCTGACAGGAGAACTGCCATGATCAATGAAACCCGGACAACCCAGGGCGCTACCCAGGGCACTACCCTTCCCCCGCTCGAGGCTGGTCTGCCCGAAGCGCCCAGAGCGATCATCTCGCTCGAAGGGGTCAACAAGTACTATGGCGACTTCCACGCCCTCAAGAACATCGACCTCAAGGTACGCGAAGGCGAGGTGGTGGCGATCCTCGGCCCGTCGGGCTCCGGCAAGTCGACGCTGATCCGCTGCATCAATCATCTGGAGGCCTACAGCGCCGGCGACATCTACGTCGACAGCGTGCGGGTCCAGCCCGGCCCCGAGCTGATCGAGGTGCGCAAGGACGTCGGCATGGTGTTCCAGAGCTTCAACCTGTTTCCCAACATGACGGTGCTGGAGAACGTGACCCTGGGACCGATTCGGGTGCGCGGCATGAGCCCGGGGGATGCCCAGGCGCGGGCCAAGGAGTTGCTGGAAAAGGTCGGCATCGCCGAGCAGATGTACAAGTATCCAAGCGCCCTGTCCGGCGGTCAGCAGCAGCGGGTCGGCATCGCCCGGGCGCTGGCCAATGAGCCGCGCGTGTTGCTGTTCGATGAGCCCACCTCGGCGCTGGACCCGGAGATGGTCGGCGAGGTGCTCGACGTCATCAAGACCCTGGCCGGCACCGGCGTGACCATGCTGCTGGTGACCCACGAGATGGGCTTCGCCCGCCATGTCGCCGACCGGGTGATCTTCATGGAGGCCGGCCAGATCGTCGAGGAAGGCGCTCCCGAACAGATCTTCTCGGCGCCGCAGGAAGACCGAACCCGCGCCTTTTTCCAGTCGGTGCTGGCTCACTGAGTCGTGGCGCCTGTTCGACGGCTGGCTCGGGGCTTGTTTCGCTCCTGCCTTGTCTCTCGACGTCCATGTATCGCCTCTCGACCCCTATTCAAGGACTTCCCATGTCACTCGATTCATCCTCAGACGCTCGCCTTGATCTGACACACGTCAGAGCCCAGTTTCCCTCGCTTGAAAGCGACTGGGTGTTCATGGACAACGCCGGCGGTGCCCAGGTGCCGAAGATGGTGGTGGAGCGCATCAGCGACTACCTGCTGGGCGACAACGTGCAGCTCGGCGCGAGCTACGCCCCCAGCCAGAATTCCAAGGCCAAGGTCGACGCCGGCCGTCAGGCGGTGGCGACGCTGGTCAATGCACGCCACGTGGAAGAGCTGGTGTTCGGCCCCAGTTCGACCATCCAGTTCCGCCTGCTGGCCGACGCCATGGCCAGCCAGTTTGCCCCGGGTGACGAGATCATCGTCACCAACACCGACCACGAGAGCCACGTCGGCCCCTGGATGCGCCTCGAGCAGCGCGGCGTCAAGCTGCGCTTCTGGAACTGCAATCCCGAGACCCTGGAGCTGGAGCTGGACACCCTGGCGGAACTGCTCAACGAGCGCACCCGCCTGGTCTGCGTAACCCACGTCTCCAACCTGCTCGGCACCATCAATCCGATCAAGCGGATCGCCGCCATGGCCCACGACGCCGGTGCTCGCATCTGTGTCGATGGGGTGGCCTTCGCCCCCCACCGGGCCATCGACGTCCAGGACTGGGATGTCGACTACTACGGCTTCAGTCTGTACAAGGTATTTGGCCCCCATCACGCGGTGCTCTATGTGAAAAAGGAGTGCCTGCTGGAGTTGGATAATATCTACCATCACTTCTTCACGCGTGAGCAGATTCCAGGAAAGATGGAGCCGGGAAATCCCAACTACGAGCTGACCTACGCTGCAACCGGTATCCTGGATTATCTGACCTCGCTGACGGGCGATAATGGTGAAGGTGACAAGCGGAAAAAGCTGGAAACAGCCTTCGATGCCATCGCCAAGCATGAAGCTATATTGAGCAAGAAGCTGCTCGATTATCTCTCTGGAAAAGAAGGCGTTCGCATCATCGGAAGGCGGGATGCCGATATCAAACATCGCGTCGCGACCATCAGCTTTACCGTGGAAGGGCATCAGTCTGACGAGATCGTGCGCAAGATCGACGAGGCCAAGGTAGGAATCCGCTACGGCGACTTCTACGCCCGCCGCCTGACCGAGGACCTCGGTCTGATGGACATCCAGGGCGTGGTGCGGGTGTCCATGGTGCACTACAACACCGAGGCCGAGGTGGATCGACTGATCGAGGCGCTGGACGCAGCGCTCTGAGGGTGTGGGCCAGAAGCTGGCAATGACGTCGTTGAAATGCAGAAAAGGGGCTTCTGGCCCCTTTTTTGCTACGCATGTCCCAGGCTCAGGGCCGGCCTTGTCTCCTGCTTACGCGGGTTTTTCGGCCTGGCCGGCCCTTTAGCCCAGCGGATCGTCGATGTCGATATCGTAGATGTTGGCCTCGGCGCGGCGGCGCTCGGACAGGTCCAGGCTGTAGAAGATGTGGCGACAGTGCTCCATCATCGACGCGGCGGCGCCCTCGGCGTCGCGCTTCTCGATCAGATCGACCAGGGTCTGGTGCTCATGGGTAAGGCACAGCACGCCGGTGGAGCGTTCGTAGAGCGACTGGATGATGCAGAAGCGTCGAATGATCGGGCGCACGATGGCAATCAGCTCGTCATTGCCGGTCAGCTCCGCCAGCATCAGGTGAAAGTCACCGGAGATGCGATTGACGCTGGGCTGGTGCTCCTCGAACACCTGATGCTCCAGCGCCAGGTGGCGGCGCAGGGTGGCGATACCCTCGGCGTCGATGCGCTCGCAGGCGATCCGCGCTACCGCGCCCTCGATATGCAGCCGTGTCTCGAAGATATCGTAGGCTTCCTTCACCGACGGCAGCGAGACGAAGGCGCCCCGGTGCATCTCGAAGCGTACCAGGCGTTCCGCCGTCAGCCGGTTCAGCGCGCGACGTACCCGGCTACGCGGCGTCTTGAAGGCGCTGGCGAGCTTGGCTTCGTTCAAACGCTCGCCAGGACGCAGACGCTTGTCGATCAGGGCGTCGACGATGCGGTCATAGACGAGCTCCTCGGCCAGGGCTTCCGGCTTGGATGGTGAAGCGGAGGTGGCGTCACTCGTCATGGCATTGTCTCGCCAGAAGGCTCGCCCATCATCAGGGGAAAATCACCGGGATGGTTGAGCATTGTGAAAGGTGAAATAGCGTCAATTTACGGCCGTCGTTCAAGGGACAGATTATCACGATGTCGCTCGAACAGTAACGTTGGATCGAACAAAGTTCAGGCGTCCAGTGTGCTGCATTTTTGCCATCCGGTCAGCCAGGGCGTACTACTATGAGCAAGCTTCTCGATAACTCCGGACGAACCAGGAGGGATCGGGTAGCGTCCCTTGCCTCGTTCTGGCGCCCGGCTGGGGGTGAGGTTCGCTGTTCCGCTGCCATCAAGGAACGATCAGATGCAGACATTGAAACCTTCCATCAAGGCCAGCGTGGCGGTATTTGACGACGCCCTGATGAGTCAGGTGCGCGCTCGCTTTCACCACGTCGACCGCTGCCCCTACACAGGCCCCCGGATATTCTTCGAAAACGCCGGCGGTTCCCTGACGCTCAAGGCCGTAGTGGCACGCATGGCCGAAGTCGCCGCATTACCGGACAACGATCATCGCGACAATGACGCTTCCCGGGCCATTTCGTGCATGATCGATGACGGTCGCGACGCCATGGCCAGCCTGCTGGGGGTAGAGGACGGCATCGTGTTTGGCGGCGAGACCGGCACCGAGTGCCTGTTCCGGGTAATTCGCGCCGCCGCCAGTGCCGCGCCAGCGGGTGGCAACATCGTCGCCTGCGAGCTCGAGCATCCCGCCACCTTTGACGCCACCGCGCAGTGGGCGAGGCGCACCGGCAGGCAGCGGTTGACGGTGCCCTTCGATCCGCATCAGGGGCGCGCCACCGCCGAGGACTATGTCCGCGTCGTGACGCCGGAGACCCGTGTGGCCACTATCCTGCACACCAGCCCGGTGACCGGCATGACCCAGGACGTGGCCGCCATCGCCGAGGCGATTCGCGCCATCGCACCGGACTGCTACATCATCGTCGATGGCATCCAGCATGCCCCCCATGGTGCGTTGGCGGTATCGCACTACGGCGTCGATGCCTACGCGGTGTCGCTGTACAAGGTGTTCTGCCCGTTCAACGACGGCTACGCCTGGGTCTCGCCGCGACTGGGTTGCGCCGATCACGACCGCCTGGCGGGCAAGCCGGACGACGCCTGGGAGCTGGGTAGCCGCGATCCTGCCGCCTGGGCCGGCGCCCGCGAGATGGTCTGCTATCTCGAGTGGTTGGGAGGACATTTCACTGACAAGAGCGAGCGCCGGCAGCGGCTGCTGGCCGCCGGCCAGGCCATGCATGACCAGGAGGCGGCGCTGATGCGTCGGCTGATCGACGGAGCCGATGGCGTCACCGGACTCCGGGACCTGCCCGGCGTGACCCTGATCGGTGAGGCGGATTCGCCCTGGCGGGAGGGGGCGGTCTCGTTTTGCGTGAAGGACCGAGACGCACTGGAGATCGTCGCCGAGCTTGGCGAGCGTGGCATTCGCGTCCACGCCCGCAAGGACGACGCCTACTCCGGCAATATCCTGCGCCCCCTGGGCCTGCCTTCGGTCACCCGGGTGTCATTGGCCCACTACAACACCCCACTCGAAGTGGACGCCTGTCTGGCGGCGCTGAAGGACGTCCTCGGAGCCTGAATCTGGCGGCCCCGCCGAATTGCCCATTCCGGGCGCCGCTGATCAGATCTGGCTTGCCAGGACACCGAGTTCAGGCGAGGGCTTCGACGCGCACTCGCCGAAGACACGCTTGGCGCAGCCCTGGCAGACGTCTGGATCCAGCGCCGGGGTAATGGAGGTGATGGCCGCCTCGGTGGTCTCGAAGAAGCGCGCTTCGCCGATTCGCTTCAGATCCCCGCGACGGCACAGCTCATCCATCACCGTACCCTTGAGCGAGCTGATCATCAGCTCGCCCCCCTGGTCCGTCAGGCGACGGACCTCCTGCAGCAGCATCTCCACGCCCGCCGTGTCGATGAAATTGATGCCCTTGCCGATGATCAGCGCACGGGAGCCCGGCTCGGCGGTGAAGGCGCGAAGATGCCGCTGTACGTGGTCGGTGGCGCCGAAGAACAGCGAGCCGTCGATGCGCAGTATCTTGAGCTGTGGACACTGCTCGAGCTGGTAGCGTCTGACGTTGCGAATGAGCCGCCGGGGATGATCCTGGCGCGGCGCCACTTCCATGACGGTAGGGCGCGAGGTGCGCTTTAGATAGAGCACCAGTGACAGCAGCACGCCGATATAGATGGCGAACTCCAGTGCGACGAGCAGGGTGGCGGAGACGGTGGTGACCAGCACCATCGCCTCGTGGCGACTGACGCGTACCAGATGGACGATGTGCGGGATGTCGATCAGGTTCCAGGCGATCAACAGGATGCCTCCAGCCATGGCGGGTAGCGGCAGATAAGCGGTGATCCCCGGGGCGAAGATCAGGATCAGCGACAGCAGCAGGGCGGCGAACACCGAGGCCAGCGGGGTGCGGGCGCCTGCGTCATAGTTGGCACCGGAGCGGGTGAAGGAGCCCGAACTGGCGTAGCAAGAGAAGAAGCCCCCCACGATATTGGACAGGCCCTGGCCGATGAATTCCTGATTGCCGTCGATCACCTGACGCGAGCGCAGGGCAATGGCGCGGGCGATGGATACCGCTTCGATCAGCCCCAGCAGGGCGATGGCGAAGGCGCCGGAGGTCAGCACGCGCAGGCTATCCGGCGTCAGTTCGGGCAGCGTAACGGGTGGCAGGGTCCCGGGCAGGGCGCCGACCAGCGCCACACCGTGGGCGGCGCCATCGATCAACCAGCAGGCCAGGCTGCCGGCGGCCAGACCCAGCAGCAGGTGAGGACTACGACGATGGAGGCGTCGTGCTACCAGCGAGGTGATCAGCGAGATCAGCCCGATGGCCAATGCGTAGAGGTTGATATCCGGCAGCGCCCGGAACAGCGCTGACAGCTCGGCCAGGAATCCCTGAGCGTCGATGGACACGCCAAGCAGGTGCTCCATCTGACTGGTGGCGATCAGGATGGCCGCACCAGAGGTGAAGCCGATGACCACCGTGTGAGAGATGAAACTCACCAGATTTCCGAGGCGCAAGAGCCCCATGGCCAGCTGGATCAGACCGACCAGGAGCGTGATGGTCAGCGCCGCTCCCAGGTATTGGTCGGGTGTCAGCGTGCCGAGGCCGCCGATCACGCTGGCCAGCACGATGGAGAGCGCCGCGGTGGGGCCTGAGATCATGTGCCAGGAACTGCCGAACAGCGCGGCCACCGTGGCCGCGACGATCGCCGTGTAGAGCCCGACCTCCGGTGGCAGCCCCGCGATGAAGGCATAGGCCACGCCCTGTGGCAGTACCAGGATGGCGCCGGTCAGGCCCGCCATCATGTCCGCCGACAGGGTGCGGCGGTCGAGGCCGCGTCCCCAGCGCAGGAAGGGCAGATAACGCTTGGGGGAAGACGCCATGGCGGAACCTCAGGTGGGCAGAAGTAGGGGGTCGGGCAAGCCTAGAGAAATGCGGGTATCCTGAAAAACAAAATTTTTTGCGCTTCATGAACAAAAAAACCGCATAGGTGAGCCGTGGATACCCAACTGCTGAAGACCTTTCTCGAGGTCAGCCGGCTGCGCAATTTCGGCAAGGCCGCAGAGAGCCTCTGTGTCTCGCCCTCGACGGTCAGCGCACGCATTCGTCAACTCGAGGCGCAGCTGGGGTTGTCGCTGTTCAGCCGCGGCCATCACCACATCGGTTTGACCCCGGCCGGGGAGCGCATGGAGCGTCACGCCCGCTTTCTGCTCGACGCCTGGGAAAGAGCCTACGAGGACACCGCCCTGAGCGAGCGGCACCAGCGGCGTCTGGTGGTGGCGGGGGTCGCCAGCCTCTGGGATATCTTCCTGCAGGACTGGCTCGCCACCATCTATCGCGCCTACCCGACCCTGGGCGTTCGTGCCGAAGAAAGCACCCCGCTGCGGGTGGTCGAGAAGCTGGAGCGCAACATGGTCGACGTCGGCTTCCTCTACGACACCCCGCGCATCAGTGGCGTAGGGGTCGAGGAGGTGGCGACCATCCCGCTGGTGATGGTCTCAAACCAGCCGGATAGAAGCGCCGAGCAGGCGGTGGGCGAAGGCTACATCCGAGTCGAGTGGGGCACGGCGTTTGCCAGCATCCACGAGAGCAGCTTTCCGCAGCGCCAACTGGCGCGAGGCAGGGTCAACAGCGGCCGCATCGCCCTCGGGCTGCTGCTCGAGTGTGGCGGCGCCGCCTACCTGCCCCAGGACATCGTCGCCCCTTGGTGTGACCGGCAGCGGCTGTTCGTGGTCAAGGACGCGCCCGTCATCGAGCTAAAGGCCTATGTGGCCTACCACTGGCACGGCGAGCACCGCGAATTGATCGGCGAGTTGATCGAGCATCTGGGGTGATCTGCCGTTGAGCCGGATGGCTTGTAAAGGTCGCTGCGTCATCGTGCCTGGTGTCTTGGCATCATCACCCTGTCGGATCATCGAACCATGACCATCCGGTTCTCCAAAAACCGCTGGAACACGGTTGAGCCAAGTCGCCCCTACCCACACTGATCGACTTGGAAAAACGGTGGATACAAAAAGCGAAAAGTCCCAGTGAAACCACCGAGGCTGTAGCGCCGACCGGGAACTCCCAATTCACTTGATTCACAGTCAAGTGGATGCGCTAACCAGGGTCAAGGCGTCTTCTGTGCTGAATGCTCGGCTGGCCTTGGCGGATACAGAGGCCCTCACTCAATATTCTGAATCTGAAGATGTAATTTGATGTATTTTTTATTTATAAAACAGTTGGTTAGTTTTATTTTGTGCATAGTTTTTTATTTGTTCCTACCCATCTTACTCCCCATCTGGTAGGAGAGAGACAGTCCTAGCTGAGAGCAAATGCAAACCTACCACAATCAGCTCAAGGTGACGCTCTCGCAGGGGGCTTCGTGCGTGCGATGAAATGTCCACCACCTCTGGGCTGGTATTGAGAGTAATGTCAGCAGCGTAGTGGTGAAAATGCCGCTACTGACCTTGGGGGCGTGCATGATGTCCTGTTCAAGGCTTCCCAGACACCGTTCGCTGCGGGGAACCTTCTTCTTGTTCTGTTGCTGAGCCTGAGCGACAGAAATCTGCTTCATCGGTTGGCTTTGGTCAGACAGTGGCAAGAAAGCCAGGTTTTACCCTGCGGTTGACTCTCCGTCAGCTGCGGAGGTGTTTACGCAGCGCTTCCCTAGCCCCACAGCTACTCACTCTGCGACGGAAATGGGGCTCCCTCGCTTTCTTCCGCCTGATGACGTCGTTGCTCCGGCGTCCATAACGTCTTGAGATAGTTCACCACGGAGCGGATCTCGGCGGGGGTCAGGACATTCTCGAAGGCCGGCATCGTCAGTCGCTCGGTCTTGTTCCAGGGGTCGCGCCATCCCTCGGCGATGATCCGGTAGAGCATCGCATCGGAGTGTTTCCAGGTATGCCCCTCCGGCCCGTGAGGGGGAGCGGGCAATTCGCCCTGGGCATTCTGGTGCTCCCAGTTCGGCTGGCCCTCGCCCTCGCTGCCGTGGCAGCTGGCACAGTACTGCTGGTAGATCCTTTCTCCCTCTTCCAGCCGAGAGGTATCGCGCGAAGAGGGGCCACCCCCCGCCATGGCCTGCCCGGCGGCACTCATCAGCAGCCACGTTGTGACGAGGATCCAGAGCTTACGCATCGGGGGGTGTCCAGGTTTGGCCCTGATCTTCGCTGCGCATGAGCTCCCCCTCGCGATCCAGGGCATAGAGCGTTCCCTGCGGCGCAAGCGTAAGCGTGACGAACGTCGGGCCATCACCCTTTACTTGCTGCCACTCCTGGCCGCCATTGTCGCTGCGCCACAGGCCTTGCTCCGTGGCCACATAGACGTGTTCGGGATCGTCGAGCTTGTAGGCCAGATCATAGACTCTGCCGGCATCGAGCTCCCCGGTCGGTCGCCAGCCGCAGAAGCAATCCATCGACAGGCGAACCGCATCGTCGGACACCGCATAGAGCCAGCCAGTCTGCATGCTCCCCTCCATATCGGAGTGGATGAGCCGGCGAACGGGTTGGGCAGGACCGCTATCCATCTTCTTCCAGGTCGTGCCGGCATCCTCACTCTGGTAGAGGCCGTCGTCGGCAATCACCACATAGAGTGTCTCGGGCTGATGGCGGTGCACGTCCAAGGCGGTAACGTCCTGGTTAGGCAAGCCATCGTTGAGTTCCTGCCAGGTTTCTCCATGATCGGTGCTGCGCTGCACCCCGATCGAGGGGCCGGCGATATAGAGGGCCTGTTCGGCTGTTGCCGGTTCCGATACCGTTACCAACCGTCCCTCCGCTACTTCGTCGGGCAAGGGAATCATCGTCCAGGCCGCCCCGCCATCCGTGCTTTCGAAAAGCTGGTTGGCCTGTACTTTGAGCAGCCGTTCGCCTGTTTGGTCATAACTCAGCGACGGCAATGCCTCCTCGGCGGCCCCGGCCATACTGACGAAGCTCAGACTGGCCATGACCCAGCTCGTCAGTGACAGGGCACGCCAGAAGCGACCCGTGATTTTGTTCATTGCAATATTTCCTCGAATAATGGCTAGCCGATGCTGCCTAGCGCCGGAAAGGTGCGCAATAACCAATAGGACAGCTCGGTCAGTTTGCCGGTGATCATCAAGATGCCCATCAGGATCATGATCAGCCCGGCCGCCAGATGCATGACTCGGCCCCAGCGGCGCAGGAATGGCTGGTGGTGCAGGAAGCGATCGAGCGACACCGCCGTCAACAGAAAGGGCACCCCCAGGCCCAGCGAATAGATGCCGAGCAACGCCATTCCGCTCGAGGCATTGGCCGTCGAGGCGCTGACGGTCAGAATGGCGCCCAGGATCGGGCCGATGCAGGGGGTCCAGCCGAAGGCGAACGCCACACCTAGGAGGTAGGCCGCACCAGGCCCCCCGCCCGCTTCCTTGAGGCGGCCGATCAACCGCCATTCCCGCTGTAACCAGTGCAGCGGAATGAGCCCGGTCATGAAGGCACCGAACAGGATGACGATGAGACTGCCGACCAGGTTCGCCTCCTGGCGATAGATCAGCAGCAGACGCCCGATGGCCGTGGCACTGGCGCCCAGCATCAGGAATATCGTGGTGAACCCGAGCACGAACCAGATCGACTGGGTTAACACCCGGAGTCGCTCCCGTCGATCCGCTTCCCGTATCTGCCCCAGCGAGCGCCCGGCGACGAAGGAGAGATAGCTAGGCACGAGCGGCAAGACACAGGGCGAAGCGAACGAGGTCAGGCCCGCCAGAAAGGCCGTGGCCAGGCCGATATTGGCAACTTCCCACATCCCCCCTTAATTCCGTGGCTAGGCTTGGAGCTTGGAGTCGGGGCGCTCGGATGGCACCTGGTGATCCGCTGCTTGGCGATTGGCAGATGCCGTCTCCGTGGTTACCGCGGTAGAGGCTTCCACGTTGGCTTGGACGTCAGGGGCTTCGCCCGGCTCGGTAGCCTTGCCTTTCTTGTCCTTGCATTTCAGCATACACATTGCTCCACACATGACTAGGCAAGGCAACAGGGTCACCAGGATAGGGGCGATGCCCAGCAGGACCAGTTGATCCCAGCCCATGGCAAGACCACCAGCCACCGCCACAGCGCCCAGCAGCATCCAGCGGCGTGGGCCTGTTACCAGGCCTTTCAGTCCGGCTTTCTCTTGGCCCTTTTGGGGCTTGTCGTCACAGCAACTCATGGCGCGTCCTCCTGGGTGGTTTCTATGGTTTCGGCAAGAAAGTCGATCATTTCAGGGGTATCCCACTCGGCCTCCCCGACCAGGCGTCCGATCTCCCTGCCCTGGCGGTCGAGCAGAAGCGTCGTGGGAATACCCACGGCACTGAGGTTCGCGCTGGCCATGCCGGTTGGATCGACGTAGGGAGCGAGATGCTCGATCCCCACCTCCTGATAGAATTCGTTGACGACCTCGATGCCTTTGCGATCGATCGAGAGTGCGACGACCTCGAAATCCGTACCACCCAATTCAGCCTGGAGGGCATCCAGGGTGGGCATTTCCTCGCGGCAAGGGCCACACCATGTCGCCCAGATGTTGAGCAGGATCAGCTTTCCTCCGAAAGTGGTCAGCGTCAGCGGGGTACCGTCGCCAGCCTCGAAGCTAATTTCCGACACCTCGCGTGGGCTTTCCCAGAGAAGAAACCCATTCGGCCCCACACGTTTGGGTGGTTCGGCGACGGCCAAAGAGGTGATCATTCCCCACAATGCCACCGCTACCCAACTGGTCCCGATCAGTTGTCTCATGACCAAGGCTCACCTTCAGTGGGTGGCGTAAACTTCAGGGGTATCGGTCGGCTGAAAGGCCAGGGTGTAAACCTCCAGTGGGCCCTGTTTCTCGCCCGACATCCCCGGTGAGCCAAGTGGCATTCCGGGTACGCTCAGGCCTTTGATGAAAGGTTTCTCTTCGAGTACCTGGGTGACGCTTTCCACGGGTACGTGGCCCTCGAAGACATAGTTGTCGATGAGCGTGGTATGGCAACCCTGCAGTTTCTCGGAAACATCGTGTTCGGCTTTCATCTTCGCGAGATCGTGAGTATCGATTGTCTCCACTTCGAACCCGTTTCGTTCGAGATACTTGGCATATTCGGCGCAACAGCCACAGTTGGGGTTCTTGTAGAGGGTTGCCGACGTCTCGGCTGCCAACCCTGTCAGGGGGAAGGTCAATAGAGAAGCGATGGTCAGCGCTTTCCAGTGTTTCATACGCTAAGGCTCCATAGAGTTCACGAGAACGTTCGGCAGCTAGGCCGGCTATACTCTCGCGGCATTAATCGAAGGTGTTGACGACAGTATGGCGAATGCGATCCCACACACCGGTGGATAATGTCTCTGGTCCTTCTGCCAACACCTTTACATAGTAAACTAGGTGCTCCGGATCGAATTTGAGCCCATGAAAGCGGGCCCGTATCCGTCCTGATTGGTCGATGACATGAGTCACAACGCCATGCGCCTGGACGCCCTCGGCCACATCGTCGAATTTCAGACCGTAGGCTTCCGCGACCTGGCGTGTGGTGTCGACAAACTCATTTTCGCTTCGATAAAGAAACCGCCAGTTGGCGGGGTCCAGATCGAAATTTTCACCGTAGGCCCGCATGTTGTTGTGCGTGCCGGCAAAGTCCTCACTGTCGGTAGCGATGGTGATAAATTCAACATCATCTCGTAGGCCGGTATCGTTGACTCGCTCTTGCACCTCGGCAATCAGGTTCATATGCACCGGGCAGGCTTCTTGATAGCGCGAGTGGATGATATTGAGCACCACGACGCTTTGTTCCAAGTCGGAAGACGACACGCCATTGCTGTCTGTATTATTCAACGAAAATTCCGGCGATGGCTGGTCGATGAATTGGGCGTAACGTTCCCACTCTTGCAGCTCTTCCTCGGTATCTTCGAGGGAATGGGAAAAGACAGGAGAACTGGGCATCAATGCCAAGACGAGTAGTGGTGTATACAGTTCTTTTTCACGTACCGTCCTCCCTTCGCGTTACCCAGTTCTAACGAAGGCTGCTCCTATGCGGAGCAGCCCCGGCCAGTGCCACTTCAGGTGTTGCTGTCGGTTTCATGGCCTTGTTGCATATTTTCCATCATGGCATTGCAGTTTTTCAGCATGGTATTCATTTCACGCATCATTCCCATCATGTCGTGCATGCTGCCCTCCTGCATCATGTCGCCCTCCATTGGCGTCTGCTGATTCTCTTCCTGCGCAAGAAGCGAGCCGGCTCCGAAGCTGCTGGCGACGATGATGGCGGCAGTCAAGATTGCTGTGTGACGTTTCCGCATGACACTTCTCCTCAATCTTTCTGGGAATCACCTTTCCACCAGCAAGGCTGATAGAAGGCCTGGCTTGGATTTCTACCTGGCAGCAGCGCTGCTTGCTGGAAAGATATCCTTAAAGCCAACTTCAAGGTCAAGACTTTATTTTTTGCGTTCCCGCTTTATGCAGCAGGCCACCAGTTGAACGCTACAGCCATACCTTGACCTTTGGGCGGCCTCACGGTTGTAGGCTGTCTGAAAACGGGCAGGTGAGGAAAAGACAATGCGAGTCACTGAACTGGCTCGGGCTGGTGGGGTCACTGCGGAAACGGTACGCCACTACACCCGTGAGGGGTTGTTACGACCGCAACGGGACTCGCGCAACGGCTATCAACTCTATGACGAGAAGGCACTGGGTCGCCTGCGTCTCATTAATTGCCTTCGCTCTTTGGGAGTCGGTCTCCCAGACATCAAGCAGATATTGACCTGGGCGGAGCACGACATGCCTCCGGTTAGCGATACGTACGCTCCCCTGGCTGAACAAGGGCGCTACATTCGCTCGCGGATCCATGAACTCCAGGCGATAGCGCGATGGTTGGAAAGCATCGACCATGATGATGGTTCCGAGGCCCCTAGCCTGAAGCAACTGATCGAATCGCTGGGATCGGCACAACCGGCTATCGTGACGGATGGCCCGTGCGGTTGCCATTAGTGATGCGACGGCGCCATGCTGGCCATATCGTCCATGCCGGTCATGGAGTGCAGATGCCAGAGTTGCCAGACGGCAAACGCGATGATCAGCAACGCCGCCAGCGTGCGGGTCGCTGGATGGCGAATCCATAGCGAGATGCGCCGGGCAGCCATACCGGTCGCCAGGACGACGGGGAGGGTGCCAAGCCCGAAGGCCCCCATCATCGCCGCGGCGCGTAGCGGCTCGGCTACGGCCAGACTCCAGGCCAGCATTGAATAGATCAGCCCGCAGGGCATCCAGCCCCAGATCGAGCCCAGCGCGAAGGCCTGGGGTACCTTCACGACGGGCATCAAGCCTCGACCTAGCGGTTCGATACGCCACCACAGGGAGCGACCCAGGGCTTCGATACGTAGCAACCCCTTCCACCAGTTGGCGATATACAGCGCCATCAGAATCAGCATGACCGCCGCCAGGATACGCAGCACCAGGGCGATGCCGTCCAGGGCATGATTGAGCACGGAGCCGAGTAGCGCCACCAGAGCGCCGGCGATCATGTAACTGCTGATGCGGCCCAGGTTGTAGCCGAGCAGCAGGCCGGCCAGGCGTCCCGGCTGCCGCATGCTGGAGGGCACGGCAAAGGTCAGGGCACTCATGATCCCGCCACACATGCCGATGCAGTGCGCCCCTCCGAGCAGGCCGAAGACGAAGGCCGCCGCCAGCGGCGGCAGGCTGAGGTCGGTGGGATCCAATCAAGGCGCTCCTTCTTCGCTATTCCCAGTATCACGAGGAGGAGAATCGAAGGCTGCCGGAGGGGGAACCGTACAGCGCGTCGAGCTCGACCAGCTCGGGCGGATAGCAGAGTCCCAGGTCGGAACACCCCTGAAAGGTCACCGTGATGGCCAGCGGCTCGGCAGCGGTGTCGCTCGCCTCGATGGGCGCACTGAATACCACCTGGTCATAGAACACCTCGATTTCCCCCAGAGACGCGTGCACCATGGGTTCGCCGGGGGGAATTGCCAGCTCACCGAAACTGACGCCCGGAGAGCGACTTTCCAGTGCAAACCGATGGCGGTGGAGGTAATAGTCCTCGGCAATGACGAAACCGACGTAGAGCCGCCTATCGTCTCGCCAGGCGCTGGCCCGGAAGGCTTCTTTAGTCGCCAGGAATTCCCGTTGAGCCGAGGTACCGAAGGGGGAGCTCTTGCCACTGCCCGCGGGAAACTCTCCACGGGCCGCTACCGGTGTGGCGACGAACAGCAGCACCAGCAGAAAGGTGAAGGCCGTGTTCATGAGGCCGTCGCCGTTTTCGCCCTATCCACTGGCTGACGCATTGACCAGACAACCAGAGCCAGCCCCGCGATGAGCATCGGCAGGGTCAACAGCTGCCCCATGGTCAGCCAGCCGAAGGCGACGAACCCAAGGTGAGGATCGGGCAGGCGCACGAACTCCACGGTGAAGCGGAAGGCGCCATACAGCACCAGGAACAGCCCGGAGATGAGGCCCCGCTGGCGCGGTCGGCGCGACAGCCACCATAGCACGGCAAACAGCACCACGCCTTCCAGGGCGAACTCATAAAGCGCTGAAGGGTGCCGCGGCTCCGGCCCCAGCCCCATCATGGGGGGGAAGACCATGGCCCAGGGAACGTCACTGATACGTCCCGGCAACTCGTGATTGATGAAGTTGCCGAGGCGCCCGGCGCCCAGGCCGATCGGCACCAGCGGGGCGATGAAATCGGTCAGCTGGAAAAAAGCCAGGCGATGCTTGCGGGCAAACAGCAGGGCGGCGATGAGCACACCGGCAAGGCCGCCATGGAAGCTCATGCCCCCGTCCCAGACCCTGAAGAGCCACAAGGGGTTGGCCAGCAACTGGTCGAGCCCATAGAACAGCGCATAGCCCAGGCGGCCACCCAAGATGATCCCCACGGCAGCGTAAAAAATCAGATCGCCGATATCATCGTGACTCAAACCCAGGCGATGGGCTCGACGACGCCCTAGCCACCAGGCGGCGGCCAGCCCGACCACATACATCAGGCCATACCAGTGAATCTGCACGGGACCAAGGGAAATGGCCACGGGATCAATCTGCGGATACTGCAGCATGAGTCTTCCTTATGTTTTGGCAGACAATGGATGTTGCCGGATTAGGTTGCGATAGGTCTGCATTACTCGACGACGCGGCCGATGGTGACTTCGACCGGGGGTCCGGCTCGCCGAGTGTCACCGGTCCCGCCTCGCCGATCAGGTCGCCTGGCTGCGGGGTGACTTCGCCCGATGCGGAGACGCGCACCGTCAGGCGCACCTCATTGACTTGGGAGAGTCGCGCTCGGGGTGTCATGGCATCGTTGTCGCCCAAGGTCACTTTGAGTGGCAGGTCGCTAACCGTGACCCGCTCCACCGCCAGTGGCGGCAATTCACCAGCCACGTCGCGGGCGATGACGAACACCGTGTCGCCCGGCGCGGCCCGCTCGCGGAGCGATTCGGCGAGGCCGACCCTGACCGCGAGCGACGCGCCGTCCTGCGCGGCTTGATGGGCATCGACCTGGTCGGACGAGGCGTCCAGGCGCTGTTGTGCCACGGCAATGCCCTCCCGCAGCGCTTCCGCCGAGCCGGGGTCGTCGAAGCCGGCGATCGCGCGTCGCCAGTAATCGATAGCCTCTTCATAGCGGGCGCGATCGAAGGCATGGATGCCCAGCATGCCGAGCACCGTCGGCTGACGCGGATCCTTGTCTAGGGTCTCGTCGACCAGTGCCTGGACCTCCTCGGTCATCGAGCGATTGGCGACGAAGAATTGGATCTGTGCCAATTGCGCCAGCAGGGAAGGCTGTCGACCCTCCAGCTCAATCAGGCGCTCAAGCGCGGCGATGGCATCACGTCCCCGATTGCTGTCCCGGTACAGAGGAAACAGCGACATCCACACCTTGGGATTGTCCGGCTGTCGCTTGGCCTGCTCCTCGAGCCGCTCGATCAGCATCGCCAGCGAGCCGTCAGGCGAGTTGCGCACCTCCTGATGCACGGCATACAGTGCCAGATCGCCCTCGGCGCCTTCCCGTTGATACCAGAGCAGACTGGCCACCACCAACGCCACCATCACCAGCGGCACCAACAACCGTCCGGCCTGGGGGGATTTGAGCGGTGTGCGTCGGCGTACCTGGGTATCCTCGAGCAGGCTGCGTTCGAGCTCCAGCCGACCCTCCTCGACTCGCGCGGTGTCGAGCTCGCCGCGTGCATGGGCCGTTTCCAGCGAGGCCAGGCGCTGACGATAGACCGCCACGTTCTGGGCATCGGTGCGCTGCTTGGTTTCGAAGGCCTGCTGAGCATCGTGCAGCGGGCGGGTCCGTCTCAGCGGCAGGATCACGAGCCACAGGGCAGGCAACAGTAACAGGGCGATGCCCAACCAGAGCAGATTCATTCGCTCCCCTCGCGGTTAAACAGGGCATTGAGGTACTCGCGCTCCTCGGCGCTGAGCGCTCGAACCTGGGCATGCTTTCGTTTGCTGACGAAGACCGCCACGATAAACCCCCCGATCATCACCAGCACGAACGGCAATCCCCATAGCAGCCAGGTACGCTCGTCGAGTCGCGGGTTATAAAGCACGAATTCGCCGAAGCGTGCGACCATGTAATCGAGGATTTCTTTATCGGATCGCCCTTCGCGTAACAAATCTGCAACGCGTTCGCGCATGTCGGCAGCCACCGGGGAATCCGAGCTGTCGATGGCCTGGGCATCGCATTTGGGGCAGCGCAATGAGGCAGTAAGATCACGATAGCGCTCGGCCATTACTGGCCTCTCGAAGTCACGCACCTCGATAGCCGAATCCGCCAGCACAGGGACCGACGTTATCAACAAGAGCAACAGCAGGCCGGCCCGGGTCATCAACGCCATTTGCCCACCTCCTGCACGACACGTTCGACATCCTCGGGAGTGATATAGCCCGTGTGCTTATAGCGAATGATGCCCTCGGCATCGACGAGGAAGGTCTCCGGCACACCGTAGACGCCGAGCTCGAACCCCAGATCGCCATCCGGATCGAAGATATTGACTTCGAAGGGGTCGCCGAACTCGTCGAGAAACTCCCGCCCCTTGACGCGGGTGTCCTTGTAGTTGATGCCGACCAAGCGCACGCCGCGCTCAGCGAGTGTCAGCAGCTGGGGCATTTCCTCCTTGCAGGTCGGACACCACTCGGCCCAGACATTGACCAGCGTGACCTGCCCGTGCAACAGCGACTCATCGACCCGGGCACCGGGATCCTTCAGTGTCGAGAGGGAAAAGGCAGGAAACTGCTGGGCTAGCAGTGCCGAATTGCGGGCACTGGGATCCATGGCCAAGCCTCGGTAGAGAAAGAAACCCAGTCCCAGGAAAACCAGCAAGGGGAAAAGCAGTAACAGTCGCCGTTTCATGTATGGACCTCACGGAGGAGAGTGGAGTCAGCTGCCACTGAGCGCTGACGCCGATAGCGACGGTCCGCCACCGCCAGCAGACCGCCAGTGGCCATCAACAACGCCCCCAGCCAGAGCCAGCGTACGAACGGCTTGATCTGGATTCGCATGGCCCAGGCACCGTCACCCAAGTCTTCGCCCAGCGCCACGTAAATGTCCTGCAGCAGCCCAGGGCGAAGGGCGACGTCGGTCATGGGCTGACCGCGGGCAATATACAATCGCTTCTCGGGCCGTAGGGTGGTGACATGCTGGCCATCACGTGCCACCTCAAGGGCTGCCGTATCGGCCAGGAAATTGGGACCGCGGCGCTCGCTCAGGTCGGTCATGGTGAAGCTGTAACCGCCTATCTCGACACGCTCCCCCACGGCAAGACGTACGTTACGCTCGATGGCATAGTTCGACACCATGGCCACGCCCACGATGGTGATGGCCATGCCCAGATGGCCGACTACCATGCCCCAATGCGCCAGCGACAGCTTGCGCAAGCCGGCCAGGGGGGAGGAGGCATGGCGGGTCTTGTCGAACAGGTCACGGATCAACGCCAGCACGACCCACAGGGCCATGACCAGTCCCAGCGCCACGGCGGCGTTCCATTCTCCGCCGTAGAGGAACGGCACCGCCGCCGCCATGATCAGCGCGGCGATGCCGGACCGAAGTAGTCGGCGCATCAACTCGCGCCCCGCCATCTGCTTCCAGCGCGCCACGGGGCCTAGCCCCATGAAGGCACACAGCAGCACGGTCAGCGGCACGAATAGCGTATTGAAGTACGGTGGGCCGACGCTGATCTTGCCCAGCCCCAGGGCATCGAGAATCAGCGGATAGACCGTGCCCAGCAAAACGGTCACGGTCATGACGACCAAGAGGATATTGTTGATCAGCAACAGCGCATCACGAGACAACCAGCCGAAGCCCACATTGCCGCTCATCCGCGGCGCACGCAGGGCAAAGATCAGCAAGGAAGCGCCCACCGTGAACCCCAGCAGTGCCAGAATGAAAATGCCCCGTGACGGGTCATTGGCGAAGGCATGCACCGACGTCAGCACCCCGGAGCGCACCAGGAAGGTGCCCAGCAGCGACAGCGAAAAGGTAAAGATCGCCAGCAGGGCGGTCCAGCTCTTGAAGGTGCCACGCTTTTCCGTGACTGCCAGCGAATGGATGAGCGCCGTCCCGGTCAGCCAAGGCAGGAACGAAGCGTTCTCCACGGGGTCCCAAAACCACCAGCCGCCCCACCCCAGCTCGTTGTAGGCCCACCAACTACCCAGCGCGATGCCCGTGGTGAGGAAGGCCCAGGCAATATTGGTCCAGGGCCGCACCCAGCGTGTCCAGGCGGCATCGAGCCGCCCTCCCAGCAAGGCAGCGATGGCAAAGGCGAAAGCTACCGAGAAGCCCACATAGCCCATATAGAGCATGGGGGGATGGAAGATCAGCCCGACGTCCTGTAGCAGCGGGTTGAGATCGGCGCCGTCCTGAGGCACTCCCGGCAGCAGACGTTCAAAAGGGCTCGACGTGATCAGGATGAACAGCAAGAATCCGGTGCTTACCATGCCCATGACCCCCAGGACATGGGCCAGCATGTCACGCGGCAGGTTCCGCGAGAACAGGCTGACGGCGAAGCCCCAGCCGCTGAGGATCAGGCTCCATAGCAGCACCGAGCCTTCGTGCCCCCCCCACACCGCCGTGAGCTTGTAATACCACGGCAGCATCGAGTTGGAGTTGTTGGCCACATAGGACACGCTGAAATCGTCGAGCAGGAAGCTCGCGGTCAGGCTGGCATAGGCCACCAGCAAGAAGGCGAACTGCCCCCCTGCCATGGGCTCGGCGAAGGCCATCCAGAGTGGGCGGCGGAGCGTGACACCCGCTAACGGAACCAACGCCTGTATAAACGCCAGGCCCAGCGCCATGATCAGCGCGAAGAGACCGAGTTCAGGAATGATTTTGACGAGCATGGTGATTCCGGCTTGAGTCGCTTGATTTCTTGGGACGAGGCAATCGGCATCGGCAGCCGTCAATTGGAGCTAGTCCGTCGCTTTCGATGCAGGGCCCAAACGAGTTTCGCCAAGAGCGGCAGGAGCGTGATACCGCTGAGCAGTATCAACGCGACCGTGAGAACGCGGGAGTCGGCGGTAATCAGGACTTCGCCGAACATGACGATCAGGAACGCCGTCGGAAGTACGCCAGCCAGCGTGGCAATCAAGAATCGCCAGAAGGCCAGTGGTGTAAGGCCCGCCGCGTAGCTGACGGCATCAAACGAAATGAATGGCACTAATCGCGATGCGAATACGACGAGCATCAACCCCGTCTGAGAGCGTTCTTTGCCCAGCCAGTTGAGGATGGGACTAGTACGCGACCAGCGATGGATCACCTCATAGCCGAGCAGGCGAGCGATGCCGAAGGCGAGCAACGCGCCGGCCTCAGCACCGATGACCACATACGCCGTCCCCCATAGAGGGCCGTAGATCGCACCGGCCACCATGGCTATCGGCCCACTGGGTATCGGGCTCATGACTATGGCCGCTATCATCATGGCGATAATGGTCAATGGCCCCCAGACCCCCAACTGGCCAACCCACTCACGCAGGGCCTGCTTATTGGTGAGCGTCGATAAGGCACCGGTCTCCATTAGGATCCAATAGAGGATCACCAAGCCAATCAGCACAGAAGCTCCCAACATGAGCCTGTGTTTTACACCGAGCGTACTTGCCATACTCATCTCAGTTGTGTGAGGTGACATCTCATGTCACTCCTGTGCCGTTATGGCGCGTCATTCGACACCTAATATGTTGCGAAGCCGGTCGGTCGACACCGCACCATTGATGCGCTGCACATTACCTTCATCATCGCGGTAATAGCTGGTCGGCGTTCCCGTGGCGCCGGCCTCGCGCATGAGCTGGGCATGCCGCCTAAGAAGCGCTCGACTCTCCTCCGACGGCACTACCGGACTGATGCCGCCATTGCGGAAGTTCAATTCATGGGTTTCGAGGGCTTTGGTTGGGGCATTCGACTCAAGGATCGCGGCCGCCTTGCGGAGACTATCCTCTGACAGAGCGCCGACCAGCACATGACGAAGCTGAAGCTCACCTTGATCGATTAGAGACCGTGAGCTCTTCCACAGCGCATTGCAGTAGGGACAATTGGGGTCGGTCAGCGTATACACGATATGTGACGCACTATCAGGACCTTCCGGAATGAAGCGAGTGTCCTCGAACGCGCTCCAGGTAGCTTCCAGCATCGGTTCCAGCACCAGAGCTTGAAGTTGGTGTTCCATTACAGCGTTGCCCTGAGGATCAATTAAGGTACCGATGATGGCGTGGTCGGAAGTGGAGGGAATATAAGCCGCCACGGGCTCATTATCATAGGACAAGGCATAACCTTGTATATCTCCAGGGGCATTAAAGGTTCCATGGAATTTGAGTCCTTGATCCAATAATGCCGTAATCGATGCGGGTAGGGGGGCTCCAGTAGCGGCTGTACTAATGGCCTGGTGGCCTTCAAGCGAATCGTCCCCCGTTTCCTTCGCCAGAGCGGGGAGCGTAATGAGACCGAACAGCCCTGCAATAACAAGGCAATAAGTGGAATAGATGATTTTCTTCATGAACGGTCTCTTTGTCGCTCTCTGATCAACCCCGGAATCGTGCCTGCTTGTAGCGATGGGCTGTCAGCTATCACGCTTCTTTCCGAAGAACAGATACTTGGCGAGCGCGGCGACGCCAAACACCAGCGCGATAATCAGCAGGATGGAAATGAGCCCCATCCCTGCCATCCCCCACGTGCATGCTTCGCTTCCCATCATCTTGGTCTCCTATTAAATTTTGCTACTCAGACTTGGCGGGCCCGAACCGCCTGGGGTTCACCGCCCGTCACCGGCGAAGCGTCATCGATATCCGGCGTGAAGCGGCGTAGCCGCAACGAGTTGGTCAACACGAAGACGCTGGAGACGCTCATGGCGGCTGCCGCCAGCATGGGGCTGAGCAATACGCCGATGAACGGATAGAGCACGCCCGCCGCCACGGGGATCAGCGCCACGTTGTAGCCATAGGCCCAGACGAAATTCCCGATGATGGTCCGGTGGGTACGCTTGGAGAGCGCCACGGCATTGACGATTCCCCTCAGGTCGCCACGCATCAGCACTACGTCGCCGGCCTCGATGGCGATATCCGTCCCGGTGCCGATGGCGATGCCCACGTCGGCTTGTGCCAACGCCGGTGCATCGTTGATGCCGTCGCCCACGAAGGCGACCTTACCGCCCTCGGCCTGTAGTCGCTTGATCTCGTCTGCCTTCTGGTCAGGCAGCACCTCGGCGAGTACGCGCTGAATGCCGACCTGTCGGGCGATGGCGTCGGCGGTGGCGCGGTTGTCGCCGGTGAGCATCGCCACTTCCAGCCCCAGCGCCTTGAGTGCTGAAATGGCTTCGGCCGAGCCCTCCTTGAGCGGATCGGCCACCGCGATGACCGCGGCGAGTCGGCCGTCCACCGCGGCATAGAGGGGGCTCTTGGCATCCTCGGCAAGCGCCTTGGCGCGCTCTTCCGCCTTGCCGAGCCCAATCCCGAGCCGGTTCATGTAGCGATCGGCCCCTACGTAAAGCCGGTGACCGGCGACGTCGGCTTCGATGCCGTAGCCCGGCTCGGCGCTGAAATGGCTGACGGCCGGCAGCTCGAGTCCACGCGCCTGGGCGCCGCGCACGATGGCATCGGCGATGGGGTGCTCGCTCTGGGCTTCCACTGCCGCGACCAGTCGCAGCACCTCATTCTCGTGCCCCTCGATCACTTCGAAGTCGGTCAGCTCGGGGCGACCCTGAGTCAGGGTGCCGGTCTTGTCCAGCACGACGGTATCCATCTTGGCCAGCGTCTCGAGCGCCGCGCCCTTGCGAAACAGCACCCCCATCTCGGCCCCCTTGCCGCTACTGACCATGATCGCAGTCGGGGTGGCCAGGCCCATCGCGCAGGGGCAGGCGATCAGCAGCACACTCACCGTGGTGACGAAGGCGAAGGACAGCGCCGGGGCCGGCCCGACGGCGAACCACACCCCGAAGGTGATCAGGGCGATGGCGATGACCACGGGCACGAAGACACCGGCGATCTTGTCGGCCAACTGCTGGATCGGGGGTTTCTCGGCCTGTGCCGCTTCCACCATCTTGACGATCTGTGACAGCACGGTGTCGGCACCGACCCGAGTGGCGCGGAAGGTAAGCGCGCCGTTCTTGTTGATGGTGCCGCCGACGACTTCGGCATCCTGCTGCTTGGCAACCGGTACCGGTTCGCCACTGATCATCGACTCGTCGACGAAGGAATGGCCTTCTTCAACGATGCCATCCACCGGGATACGCTCGCCCGGGCGGGCCAGGATGCGATCGCCGGGCACGACGGCCTCGATCGGCACCTCGACCGCTTCGCCATCGCGGATGACGCGGGCGGTTTTCGCCTGCAACTGCAGGAGCTTCTTGATCGCCTCGGAGGTACGGCCTTTGGCGATGTGCTCGAAGTAGCGTCCCAACAGGATCAGCGTCACGATCACCGCCGCCGCCTCGAAGTAGCTCACGGCGGTATCAGCCGGGAAAAAGCCGGGTACCAGCAGAGCGACGACCGAATAGAAGTAGGCGGCGCTCGAGCCGATCATGACCAGACTGTTCATGCCCGGGTTGAGATGTCGAAGTTCGGCATAACCACCGCGATAGAAGCGCGCCCCGGCATAGAACTGCACGGGCGTGGTCAGCAGCCACTCGACGCCCATCCAGCCGCGATGCGGCATCAGACTCGCCAAGAGCGCATCAAAGTCGGGAATCACTTTTCCCATGGCGATGATGACCACCGGGATGGTGAGCACTGCCGCGAGAATGACCCGGTGGAGAAGCTGTCGTCCCTCGCGATCCTCGTCGTCCGCCTGCTGCTGCGACTCGGTTTCCTGCGGTTCATAGCCCGCCTCGCGGATGGCATGCTGAATGCGTGCCAGCGATACGGTCCCCGGCAGGAAACGGACGAAGGCCTTCTGGGTGGTGAGATTGACACTCACCTCCACCATGCCGGGCAGCTTGCCGAGCGCTCGTTCTATCCGCGAGACGCAGGATCCGCAGCTCATGCCGGCGACGGGAATCTCGAGGCTCTCCACCACCGGCTGATAGCCCGCCGTTACGATAGCGTCGAGCAGGCTGGCCGTCGTGGAGCCTCCCTCTATCTGGATCGCCGCCTTCTGTGTGGCCAGGTTCACCTGAGCGTTAATCACGCCCGGCTGCTGGCCGAGGGCCCGCTCAACCCGTCCGACGCAGGACGCACAGGACATGCCCCGAATCTCGATATCGACGTTTTCCGCCATTGCGGTCTCCCCCAACTTGGTTCTTCATCAGCCCAGCGTGCGCGCTTCGGGACTCCTGCGTTACACTGCCAGAAGCGACGAGGCCGCTCATTCGTCCCTATCGGCGATGGCGTCGACGATGGGGCAGCCTTCCTGCATCGGTCCTTCGCCTGTACATTCTTCAAGCGTTTTGGACAGCACAGCCTCGATTTGCGAGAGATGCTTGATCTGCTCGCGAATCTTGTGCAGCTTCTCGCCGGCGATGCGCTTGGCCTGTGCCCGGTCGCCGTTGGCATCCTGGAGGATCAACAGCTCACGGATCTCGTCGAGCGTAAAGCCCCACTGCTTGGCATGGACGATGAATTGCAACCGGGCCACGGCATCCAGGGGATAACGCCGATAGTTGGCTTCCGTCCGTGGGGGGGCGGGCATGAGCTTCTCTTTCTCGTAATATCGGATCGCCTGACTGGCGATCCCACTACGTTCGGCAAGCTCACCGATACTGAGGGTTTGCATGGCTTCACCTCTCGCACTGTGAATCGGAGCTTCTAGCCGCCCGACTGGGCCGGGCAGCCTGAGTCACGAGTCGTGACTTCGACTAGTCCGGTTGGCGCACGACCCGCAGATAGGGTGTCTTGGCATCCCAGCCGTCGGGGAAGTGTTGTCTGGCGTCGTCATCCGTGAGCGATGGCAAGATGATGACATCGTCACCGGTTTGCCAGTCGACGGGCGTTGCAACCTTGTGCTTGTCGGTTAGCTGAAGCGAGTCGATGACCCGCAGGATTTCGTCGACGTTGCGCCCGGTGCTGGGCGGATAGGTCAAGGTCAGGCGAATTTTCTTGTCGGAATCGATAATGAAGACGGTACGCACCGTCACCTTGGGGTCGGCTTTCGGGTGGATCATTCCATACAGCGTCGCCACCACCTGGTCTTCGTCCGCCAGTAGGGGATAGTTCAGGGCCGCGCCCTGGGTCTGCTCGATATCCTTCGCCCAGTCGTGGTGAGAAGCGAGGGGGTCGACCGATACCCCCACCAGCTTGACGCCACGCGCGGCGAACTCGTCCTTTCGCCTGGCAAACGCGCCAAGTTCCGTGGTACAGACTGGCGTATAATCGGCGGGGTGCGAGAACAGTACGGCCCAGTCCTTGCCCAGCCACTGATGAAAGCCAAGCGTGCCTTCGGTGGATTCGATCGTGAAATCGGGAGCTATCTCCCCTAGCTGTAGGGTCATCTCACTATCCTTATCTATGGTAAGTGTCGGATGATGCACTACGCACGATAACCTTTAAGTCAACTTTAAGGTCAAGGGCTTTCGAGGAAAGGAGTCTATTCTTTTACGTTATATCAAAAGGCATTAACTCATGGATGACTTTGAGGTAGGCGCAACCCTTAGAATTCTCTGCCTAACCATGTCCGAAGTAGGCGGCCGGCCCCAGGCTGCTTCGCGCCCAGCACCTTGCCCCCCCCCAGGAAGCGTAACGCCTTGGAATCTCTCTCTTCTATCGGTCTGATTGGCGCCTTCGCCGGCGGGTTGGTTTCCTTCTTCTCGCCCTGCACCTTGCCGCTGTTGCCGGCCTACCTGTCGGTGGTCACGGGCGGGAGTGCCGGCAAGGCCGATAGACGCCTGGAGGCATTGATCCTCAGTGCCTTCTTCGTCTTCGGCTTCAGCATCGTGTTCATCCTGTTGGGACTCGGCGCCAGTGGTATCGGCCAGCTGATGCGGGGGTATCGCCAGGAATTCAACTGGGTCGCCGGCTCGGCGGTGATCGTGCTGGGCCTGTTCATGACCGGTGTGTTCCGGTTGCCGCTGTTCCAGCGCACCCTTCAGTTCACACCGAACGTCCAGGGTGGCTCCCCGCTGTCGGCGACGGTGTTCGGGATCTCCTTCGCCATCGGCTGGACGCCCTGTATCGGCCCCATCCTGGGCGCCATCCTGATGGCCACCTCCAGCGCCGCCAGTGCCCAGGCCGGCATGCTCTATCTCAGCGCCTACTCGGCGGGCCTGGCGCTGCCTTTTCTCGCCAGCACCCTGCTGATCAATCGATTCGCCCTGCATCGGCAAAGTCTGGGTAGGTGGAGCGCCTATGCTCGCCCAGTCGCCGGCACGATCGTTATCCTGATGGGCATCGCCATCGTCTCGGGCACCATGACGCGGCTTTCCAGCATCATGGTCGACTGGTTTCCCTCGCTGGCGACACTGGGATAGTCGGGTCGGCGGCGGTGGCAAGGTGTAACCTGTTCATATCAGCGAGGAGAAACGCCACCGACCACGCAACAGAAACCTTTTGTACAATGGAGGGTTCTTCATGGAAAAAGACCCCGTTTGTGGCATGAGCGTCGATCCCGCCTCGACGGAGAGCGTCGAGCATCGCGGTGAGCGTTACTATTTCTGTAGCAAGCAGTGCGCCGAGCACTTTCGCGAGGATCCAGGCGCCGTGCTTGCCGCCACCTCGGCGGCTGCGTCGAAGCCCAGTGGCAAGGCCAATTATTTCTGCCCCATGTGTTCTGGCGTAGAGAGCGAGGAGCCGGGGGAGTGTCCCAAGTGCGGCATGGCGCTGGAACCCGTCAAGCCGCAACCGTCGTCGAGGGTCCAGTATACCTGCCCCATGCATCCGGAGGTGCGGCAGGATGAGCCCGGCGACTGCCCCAAGTGTGGCATGGCACTCGAGCTCACCCGCGTTTCCGGAGAGGAACGCAGCTTCGAGTTTCTCGAGATGTTCCGACGCTTCTGGGTGGGCGGCCTGCTGACGCTGCCGGTGTTGTTCGTCGCCATGGGCAGCGTGCTGCCCGGTATCGGCCCTTGGGTGGATGAGGTGCTGCCCGCCGGCAGTGGTCACTGGATCGAACTGATCTTTGCCACGCCCGTGGTGCTATGGGCCGGATGGCCATTCTTCCTGCGTGGCTGGAAGTCCCTCGTCACACGCAACCTCAGCATGTTCACGCTGATCGCCCTCGGTGTGGGGGCGGCCTATGGCTACAGTGTCGTCGCCACGCTCGCCCCTGGGATATTCCCGGCCACTTTCCGTGACGCCGATGGCTCGGTCGGCGTGTATTTCGAGGCGGCGGCGGTGATCGTCGTGCTGATCCTGCTCGGTCAAGTGATCGAGGCCCGCGCCCGCGAGAAGACCGGCAGTGCGCTGCGCGCGATCCTCGATCTCGCGCCGCCGACCGCACGACGCATCGATGCCGAGGGCAATGACGAGGAGGTCTCGCTCGACGAGCTGTGTACCGGTGACCGTCTACGGGTACGCCCCGGTGACAAGGTGCCGGTCGATGGCGAGGTGCTCGAAGGCCACAGCACGCTGGACGAGTCGATGGTGACCGGGGAGTCCCTTCCCGTCGAGAAGCGCGAGGGCGACACGGTCATCGGCGGCACCGTGAGTGGTCAGGGCAGCTTCGTCATGCGCGCCGACAAGGTCGGCGAGGACACGGTGCTTTCGCAGATCGCGGAAATGGTGGCCGAAGCGCAGCGTTCGCAGCCGCCCGTTCAGCGGCTTGCCGATGTGGTCGCCGGCTATTTCGTCCCCGCGGTGGTTATCGTGGCGATCCTGGCATTTATTGCCTGAGGGATCTGGGGGCCACCGCCGGCGATGGCCTACGCGGTGATCGCCGCGGTATCGGTGCTGATCATCGCGTGTCCCTGTGCGCTCGGCTTGGCGACGCCGATGTCGATCCAGGTTGGGGTCGGTCGCGGGGCCCGGGCGGGCGTGTTGATCAAGAATGCCGAGGCACTGGAACGTTTCGAGAAAGTCGACACCCTGGTCGTCGACAAGACCGGCACCCTCACAGAGGGTAAACCCCGGGTCGTATCCCTCAAGCCCGTTTCCGGCAGTGATGAAGCGCAGTTGCTGCAACTTGCCGGCAGCCTCGAGCGAGGCAGCGAACATCCGTTGGCCGAGGCCATTGTCAGTGCTGCGCAAGAGCATCATGTCGAGCTGAGCGATGCCAGCGATTTCGAGGCGGTGACCGGCATGGGGGTCACCGGTCGGGTCGAAGGACGCGAGCTTGCGCTTGGCAATGCCCGGCTGCTCGAAACACGTGGTGTGGAGGCGCGGGAATGGACGCAGCGTGCCGAGACGCTGCAAGCCGAAGGGCAAACCGTGATGTTCCTGGTGGCCGATGATCAGGTCATGGGACTCATCGGTGTCGCGGACCCGATCAAGGAAACCACCGCACAGGCGATCCGGACGCTCAAAGAGGATGGCCTGCGCCTGGTTATGCTCACCGGCGACAACCGTACCACCGCCGAAGCCGTGGCGCGCCAACTTGGTATCGACTAAATTGAAGCGGACGTACTGCCGGAAGATAAAGGGCGTATCGTGCGCGAGCATCGCGAGGCCGGGCGCGTGGTCGCCATGGCCGGCGACGGCGTCAATGACGCCCCCGCCCTGGCCGAGGCTGACCTCGGTATCGCCATGGGCACGGGGACCGATGTCGCCATCCAGAGCGCGGGGGTGACTCTGGTGAGAGGGGATCTCTCCGGCATTGTTCGCTCCCGGCATCTCAGTCGCCGGGTGATGCGCAATATCCGCCAGAACCTGTTTTTCGCCTTCGTCTACAACAGCCTGGGGGTGCCTCTGGCCGCCGGGGCGCTGTTTCCGTTCACCGGCTGGCTGCTCAGTCCCATCTACGCCGCCGCCGCGATGAGCCTGAGCTCGGTCTCGGTCATCGCCAACGCACTGCGGCTACGCGCCGCCAAGCTATGAGCCGGGGCCGCCGACAACCATAGAGGAGGGGGAGCATCATGGCTTATGTCGACCTGCAGCGACGTAGCGTATTGCGCCGCATCGGCGGTGTGGCGGCGTTGTCGACCCTGGTGGGGGCCGGGGTATGGACCGGGAGATATCGCCCCGCTCTGCGGGCGGCGTCCGCGTCAACGGCCATGGAGGGGCCCTTCGACGTCGACCTGCGTGTGCGAGCCCGTCCCGACAAGGTGGCTATCCTGCCCGGTGCGCCGAGCGACGTCTGGCGCTACACGGCCGAGCGAATCGTCGGGCCTGAAGATACCCTGACGCCCGTGGGTGAGAGTTATACGGGGCCATTGATTCGCCTGCGTCGTGGTCAGCGCTTGCGGGTACGCATCGACAACGATCTCCCCGAAGACACCACCGTGCATTGGCATGGTCTGCACGTACCACCGGACGTGGATGGTCAACCGCGCCTGCCGATCGCGCCAGCGACGAGCATGGCGGTCGCCTTCGATGTCGTGGATCGTGCCGGTCTCTACTGGTACCACCCCCATCCTCACGGCCCCGATGGTGGCCGGGTTGGCTTTCAGAGTTACGCCGGCCTTGCCGGTCCACTGATCATCAACGACGACGCCGAGCGTGCCTTGGAGCTCCCCGACGGAGAGCGGGAACTGGTCCTCATCCTGCAGGATCGCACCTTTAGCAATGGCAATGAGCTTCAGTACATCGACGATGGTGGCATGGGGGCGATGATGACCCGCATGCAGGGCTTTCGCGGGGAGCGGGTACTGGTGAACGGCCACCCGGACGCGCGACGCGAGGTGTCCACGCAGCCATATCGATTGCGCCTGCTCAACGGCTCCAACTCGCGCATCTACAAGCTGGCCTGGAGCGATGGCCGGGCGGTGACCGTCATCGGCACCGACGGTGGCCTGCTCGCCAAGCCCGAGCGGCGCCGCTCGGTCACACTGGCGCCGGCCCAACGGATCGATCTGTGGGTCGATTTTGGCGACACCGAGCCGGGAGAGTCCGTACAGCTGGTGAGCGAGGAGTACCAACTCGGCATGATGGGCGAGCGAATGGGCGACATGATGGACCGGGGCATGATGGGCGATCGAATGGGCGGCATGATGGATCGAGGGATGATGGGTGATCGAATGGGCGAGATGATGGATCGAGGCATGATGCGCGACATGATGGGAAGCGAGCGGCTCTCGCTAGTTACCTTCGCCGTCGTCGCACGGGCGAACGATGCGGAAACCCTGCCGGAACGCTTGGCTCAAGACCTGCCGGCCTCCCCGGTTCAGGCCGATACGCCAGTACGCCGCTTCGAGCTGGGCATGCGCATGATGCAGGGGTTCACGATCAACGGCCGGCAGATGGAGGGCGCGACGGTGGCAGATGACGAGATCGTCCGGCTGGCGCAGACGGAGATCTGGGAGTTCGTCAACAACACCATGATGCCGCACCCCATGCACGTTCATGGACTGCAATTCCTGGTTCAGGAGCGGATATCGGCGGGCGGCAAGACGGACCTGCACGATGGGATCATCGACGCGGGATTGCATGACACGGTGCTGGTGTTCCCGGAGGAACGGGTGCGCATCGCTCTGACCTTCAAGGACTTCGAGGGGTTCTACATGTACCACTGCCACACCATGGAGCATGAGGATGCCGGTATGATGCGCTACTTCAAGGTGGTGGCATAACGAACCGGTCTGGTTTCGATCACACCGTATTTCGATCACCTGGCAACCACACGGGATGACGATACAGATGTCCTTCTACGAGAATCGTGTTCTGCCGCATTTCCTCCACCTGGCGTGTGGCAACACGGTGGTCGATCGTCAGCGGGCGGCCGTGGTGCCGCAAGCCCGGGGCCGTGTTCTGGAGGTGGGTATGGGGTCCGGGCTCAATATTCCCCACTACGATCCGGACCGGGTCGAGCTGGTCTGGGGGCTCGAGCCTTCCGAAGGCATGCGACGCAAGGCCCGCCACAACGTCGCCAGCGCACAGTTCGAGGTGCGCTGGCTGGACCTGCCGGGCGAGGAGGTCCCTCTCGACGACAACAGTGTCGATACCGTAGTGCTCACCTACACCCTGTGCACGATTCCGGACTGGCACCGGGCGTTGGAGCAGATGCGTCGCGTGCTCAAGCCGGGTGGCCAACTGCTGTTCTGCGAACACGGCACGGCGCCCGACGAAGCCGTACGCCAGTGGCAGCGCCGTATCAATCCCCTGTGGCGCAGAGTGGCGGGGGGCTGCCATCTCAACCGCGACATACCCGAGCTTATCGCGCACGCAGGCTTCGGTATCCAGCGGATGGAGACGGGCTATCTTTCGAAGGTCCCGAGGTTCGCTGGCTTCAATTTCTGGGGGGCTGCTGTTCCCCGCTGATCAAGCTCGCGTGTAATGAGGCGATTCCCCGAACAACTGGCCATCCACTTCGATGGCGGTGCCATCCACGAACACTGGCACATAGCTCAGGGTCTTGACCTGATAGTCCAGGATCGGCGGCGCCAAGTGCCTTGCCCAGTAGCGAGCGATGCTCTGGAGCGCGTCGAGGTGGACCGTCCCCATGCGTACCAGGTATTTGCCGAGGCGGCCTCTCGCCGGCACGGTCTCGATGCCCAGCAGCTTCGCCGTGACCGGATCCTGACGAAAGGCGTCCAGATCGGACGCGCGCCATTGCCCGTGGCGAGGGAGGCCACCAGGCTCCAGAGTGTCTTCGCAACACTGGCGTCGTGCTTGAGGTGACTTTGCTAGGTGAACTGGCTCAGCAGGCCACTGAATAGCTATTAATAGACATTATTTAACCCTTGAGCGCCAGAATGCGCCTGGCACCGTTGAGCACAATGACCCCCGCGATGGTGCCGATAATCAGATCCGGATAATTGGTTCCGGTCCACGCGACCAAGGCGCCGGCGGTGATGACCCCCAGGTTGATCACCACGTCATTGGCCGAGAATATCCAGCTTGCCTTCATGTGCGCCCCGCCCTCTCGATGTTTGGATATCAGCAGCAGACAACTGGTATTGGCAATCAATGCGACGAATGCGATAGCCATCATCATCATCGATTCAGGCTCGCTACCGAATACAAAGCGCCTGACCACCTCTGCGAGTACGCCAACCGCCAGAATCAGTTGGAGCACACCTGCAAGATGCGCGGCACGCACCTGCATTTTTACGCTATGCCCAACCGCATACAGGGCGAGCCCGTACACGGCCGCATCGGCAAAATTGTCTAGGGATTCTCCAATCAGGCCGGTGGAGTGCGCGATCAGGCCGGCCGTCATTTCCACCACGAACAGGACCGCATTGATACCGAGCAACCAACGCAGGGTGCCGGACTCCTGCGCGGCAGAGGCCGACGTGTCACCGACCGCCTTGATCGACTCAGGATCGGCAGCGGCCGTTTCCTGAAGCGAGGCTCCTAGCCCCAAGGTTGTCAGTTTTGCGGTGATGGGCTCGACCTCGCCGTCATGCACGACCTCTAATCGGCGGTTCGACAAGTCGAAGGACAGCACCCGAATCTCCTCAAAGCCGTTCAGGGCAAGGCGAATCATTCGCTCTTCCGATGGACAGTCCATCTTCGGCACGGCATAAACGCTGACCCATTTCCCCGATGCTTCGGAGGAGCGACGCATATCGGTATCCGCTATGGGCGTCGCATCGCCGTCACAGGGGGCTCCACAGGTTTTGCTCATGATACGACTCCACTTGAATATTATCGGGCTATCATTTAAAACCATATAGTCACTATAAGGTCAACAGAGCGGAGAGAATCCGTTGAGGAGGAGCTTGGTGCGTATTGGTCAGTTGGCAGAGTTGGTAGGGGTCGATACACAGACGATCCGCTTCTATGAACGACAGGGCCTGTTACCGTCGCCTGAACGGCAGGAGAACGGTTACCGTGTCTATACCGAGGAACATGGTGAGCGGCTGGCTTTCATTTGTCGCTGCAGAATCCTGGACCTGTCGCTAGCAGAGATTCACGAGCTACAGAGGTATCAGGACGACCCTCACCAACCTTGTGCCGCCGTGAACGCTTTGCTCGATGATCACATCTCTCACGTGCGCTCGCAGATAACCGCTCTACAGGCGCTTGAGAAACAACTCGTTTCACTGAGAGCGAGTTGCAACGATGGCCGGGAAGTTGAGGCGTGTGGGGTTCTTGCTGGAATTAGCGAGGGAAGCATGCACCAACAGTAGGTTGACGCATCAACCATTAAATCCGGATACCCCCCCCAGCCGTGCATTAGGGCTTGTCTGAAAAGTGCCTACGCTCGGTAATACGGCGTTAAAAATCGGATCAACATGCTCATTTACACCCCGTAAGCTGCGCTGTCTCACCGATTTTTGCCTTGTCTAACCTTCGCTCGCCGACTTTTCGGACAGAGCCTAGAATGTACGAGAGTCTGAAGAAACGCCCCAGCGATCCTGTTCGCCAGGGCGCCGCTGTGCTGATGTATTGAACGCTACTCAGTCGCGGTTAGTCACCATTGCCCACTCGCAGGGCCACGAAGTAGGTGCGGCCTTCGCGGTTGAGCAGAACAGGCACCGCTTGATCATCTGGCAGGCGGGTCAGCATCTCCTTCAGCTGTTCCGGACTCTCTACCGGCTGCTGGCCCAGTCTGACCAGCACATCGCCGGGGCGAATGCCGACGGCAGCGGCATGTCCGGCGGGGGCCACCTTGACGATGCGCACCCCGTGATCGATGCCAAGCCGACGCTTCTCCATGTCGTTCAACGGCTGAACCGCGATGCCCAGTCGAACCGGGTCGCCATCGGATTGACCGGGGCCGGCATCCGGCCACTCGCCAACTTCCACCGTGATGGTCTCCTGCTGACCATCGCGCAACACGGAGAGATCAACGTCTTCGCCGGGGGCCGTCTCACCGATCAGGCGCGGCAGCGTGGTGGAGTGGTCCACTTCCTGGCCGTTCACCTCAAGGATGACATCACCGGCCTTGAGGCCGCCTTCTGTCCCAGGGCTGCCGGGCTCGACCTGGGCAATCAAGGCACCCTCGGCCTGCTCCATGCCGAAGGACTCCGCCAGGTCCTTGGATACCGGCTGGATGCTGACGCCCAGCCAGCCGCGGCTCACGTACCCCTCTTCACGGAGCTGGTTGGCCACATCCAGTGCCACATCAATGGGAATGGCGAAGGAGAGGCCCATGTAGCCTCCACTACGGGTCAGGATCTGGGAATTAATGCCCACGACCTCACCGTCGAGGTTAAACAGTGGTCCGCCCGAGTTGCCCGGGTTGATCGCCACATCGGTCTGGATGAAGGGAACGTAGACGTCTTGGGGCAGGGTGCGGTTGATGGCACTGATGATCCCGGACGTCACCGAGTGGTCGAAGCCGAAGGGTGAGCCTATGGCGGCGACCCACTGGCCGACCTGGAGGTTGTCGGAGTTGCCCAGTTGCAGGGTGGGTAGGTTATCCGCCTCGACCTTGAGGACCGCCACATCGGTCTTCTCGTCGGCCCCCACCAGCTCGGCCGAGAGTTCGCGACGGTCGTTGAGGCGCACCAGAATCTTGTCGGCCTCCTTGACCACGTGCGCGTTGGTCATGATGTAGCCGTCTTGATCGAAGATGAAGCCCGACCCCAGTGACCGACGCGGCTCTTCATTGCGATTGGGCGCACCGCCAGGTGGCATCGGGAAGCGGTCGTCGAAGAAGTCACGGAAGATCTCCGGCACCTCCTGCCCCCCAAATTGCCGTGAGGACGTCATGGACCTCTCGACCTTGCGGGAGGTGGAGATGTTGACCACGGCCGGCGCGGCCTCGTCGACCAGTTCCGTGAAGTCCGGCAGCTGTGGCTCGGCGAGGGCTGGCGTTGCCACCATCAGCAGTAAAGCTAAGCTCATCAGCCAGGCGTGCGAGTAAGGCTTGGGTATCACAATGGGCTCCTTCCGGGGGCATGGAACATGGTAGCCAACTTGGTACAGTGCCCACTATGCAAAGTTCCGTACTCCTAACCCCGGCTCGGCCTTCAACAGAGTTCGGGCTTGAAGCTTGAGTTGCTATAGGTTTTATACTGCTGGGTCATCAGGTGACACCACAAGGATGACGCATGGGACATCATCACGATCATCCCCATCTTGCCCCCACCTCTGGTGACCGTCGGGTGAGTATCGCCATCTGGGCCAACGGGATATTGACCCTTGCCCAGATCGTTGGGGGCATTCTGGCGGGAAGCCTCTCGCTGATCGCGGATGCGCTGCACAATTTTTCCGACATGGCTGCGCTTGTCATTGCGTTTGCTGCCCGCAAGATCGCGAGACGACCGCCCGACTCACAGATGACGTTTGGCTATGGCCGAATCGAGGTTGTCGCAGCGCTGATCAACTACACCACCCTCATTATCGTTGGCATTTATCTAATTTACGAAGGCTTCATGCGCATGATCGACCCGCCAGAGATTCAGGGCTGGATAGTCGTTATCATTGGCATTGTCGCTCTTCTTGTCGATGCGCTAACGGCCTTGCTCACCTGGTCGATGCAAAAACATAGCGTCAATATCCGCGCCCTCTTCCTGCACAACCTGTCTGATGCCTTTGCGTCCATCGCCGTGATCATCGGGGGCTCACTGATTCTGCTGTATGACATGCGTTGGGTAGACCCCGCGATTACGATCGGTATTGCACTCTATATTCTCTATCTTGCCTTTACGGAGATAGGTACCCCTATCCGGACACTGATGCTGGGCTCGCCACCCGATGTCGATGGTCAATCCGTCATTGATCTCCTGCGCAGCGTCGAAGGGGTTGAGGATGTGCATCATGTTCACCTATGGCAAATGCAGGAGAATACCGCCGCGCTTGACTGCCACGTGGTGACGACGGAAGCCGGCTGGCAGCAGCTCGAGGCGATCAAGGCGGATATCAAAGCTCAGCTGAAAGCGCGCTTTGGCATTGGCCACTCCAGCTTGGAATTCGAGCATATTGATTATGCACATCAGGATGCCAACCTTTATGGGCATGGATAACACGCCACTATTCGCCGACTTAGGCACCCAACAGCGGCTGAGCTCCACTCAGCAGTATCCTGAGCTTTTTTAAACCTAACTCTTTGAAGTTGAGAGAAAAATGTACAAAAAGGCGACGTTTATCCTGGCCGGAGCGTTGATGCTGACGGCCATCATCGTGATCGTGTCGAGGCCCTCGTTGTTGGGCATGGGCGCCGAGACGGCGAGCCGAGAGGGTGCACAGGCCGAGAATTCGCTGGTGCGCGCGCACTCGCCGGTCCTAGGATCGGAAGAGGCACCGGTGACGGTCGTGGAGTTCTTCGACCCGGCCTGTGAGGCCTGCCGTGCCTTCTATCCGCTGACCAAACGCATCCTGGAAGCCTACCCCGAGAAGGTGCGGCTGGTGGTGCGCTACACCCCCTTCCACGGAGACGTATCCGAAACCGCCATTCGCGTGCTCGAAGTGGCCAGGCGCCAGGATGCCTTCCAACCGGTGCTGGAGGCGCTGCTGGCTCGGCAGAGCCAGTGGGCGGCTCATGGCAGTGTCGATGAGGAAGCGATCATGGAGATCGCCAGCGAGGCCGGACTGAACAGAGCCACAGCCGAAGAGCAGCTCAATTCACCAGAGGTACAGGCGGTCTTCGACCAGGACAAGGCTGACGTCGAGGCCAACCAGATCAGCAAGACGCCGACCTTCTTCGTCAATGGCGAGCTGTTGGACCCCTTCGGCATGCAGGAGCTGGTCGACGCCGTTAACCGTGAGGTAGCCGAGGTCTCCGGCGAAGGGGATGCATCATGACACGACGCTGGTTGCTAGCGGGACTGATGGTCCTGAGCCCCGTGTTGGCTGAAGCCCGTTGGCAAGAGCGTGCCGGATTATCACCGGCCAAGCCGGTATCGGCCAGGGCACAAGGTCGCGTCGCCCAAGAGCTCACTGTGGCACCAGGGGATACCCTGGACGCACTGCTGCAGCAGCTTGGCGTGGATGCCGAGATGCGCACCCAAGCGGCGACCTCGCTGGCGAACAGGTTCGACCCGAGACGATTGCTGCCCGGAGATCGTATCACTTTCACCTCTATGGCGACGGGACAGCCGGTGTCGGTGGCCATCGAGCGTGACTCGGGTATTCAGTACGTCGTCACCCTGGGTGAGCGTCCGTCGACGCGCATTGTCCAGCCTCGCCTCGACACCCTGACCTTGGGTCGTGAAGTAGATGTCAAGACGTCACTCTATGCCGCCTTGGAGGCTGAGGAGATACCCAGGCGTTTCGCAGCAGAGCTTGACATGCTGCTGGGCGGACTCATGGACACACGCCGTGATATCGCGGGGGGCGAGCGCCTGCAATTACTGTGGGAAGAAGATCGCCGTGAGGATGGCACTCGAGTCGGGCCTCCCCGTCTGACCTATATGAGGTTGGTTGACCAGGGGGAGCGGCTGGAGGTGCTGTGGCCGGCGGACCAGAGAACCACCGTGATGCTATTTAAAAATGGTAGCCTCTTGGACTCCTTGCAGATTCCGGTTCTCGGCGCACGCCTGACATCTCCCTTCGGCAACCGGCGCCATCCCGTATCCGGAGAGGTCCGACGTCATGACGGTATCGATCTTGCCGCGCCTCGCGGCACCCCGGTCATGGCCACCGCACGGGGGCGCATTTCCTTCATCGGTCGCCGGGGCGGTTATGGTCGTGTCGTCGAGATAGAGCACGAGACGGGCACCATCAGTCGCTATACGCACCTCAGCCGGTTCGTCGCCAGGCTGGCGGTCGGGGACTCCATCAAAGCCGGCGAAAAACTGGGTGAGGTAGGGGCCTCCGGACTCGCCACGGGGCCCAACCTGCACTACGAGGTGAGAGTGGATGACCGCCCCGTGGATCCTCTCGAGGAAGGGCAGCTCATCCTTCTGAGTGAGTCACCCACACGCCAGGAGTATCGCAGCGCACTTTTCGAGGCTCGGACACGTCTGCAAAAAAACATTGGAACGTCCGCTGCTCCCGATCTGGCCGCATTGGACAATCGATAAGCCACCAGGCGGGCTTGCGATGCAACCCGCCTCGGTGGGCACGATCTGCCTATCGTCATGAGACCCTACCGCCTCAGCGGCAATCGCTTCACCCGGGAAGGGGTTATGGAAGGTATCTCGACAGTCACGCTGGGTTTTTAGGCAGCCTCACCGCCGGCGTGATGGTGTATGTCATTGGCCATGAGATCACTCCCGAGACCATCGCAGCGGTCACCAGAACAAGGCGACCCTGGGAGTCTCAATGGAGCATGGTGATCATGCTGCTCCTGAATGTCTCAACTAGGGCACGCTGGGACGCGCAGGAGGTTACCCAAAGTCGTGAGCGCCTTTGTGGGCTGTCTCACTGATACACAGCTGGTGATCACTCAGCACCTCGATGATCCGGCAGCTTTCGACTTTCCCCCCATCACACTGGCTCACCATCCGCCTGAGCTCGTCACGCAGTGCCGAGAGCCGCTGCAGACGTGTCTCCACTTCCTCCAGGTGATGCTTGGCAACGGCATCGACCTCCTGACAGGACATGTCGGGCTGGTCGGACATCGCCAGTAGCTCACGTACCGCATCCACCGAGAAGCCGAAGTCCCGGGCATGGCGAATGAAGGTCAGCCGTCTGACGGCGCGCTCGTCGTAGCGACGCTGACCCCCTTCAGTCCGTAAGGTGTTTTCCAGCAGCTCGATGCGCTCATAGTAACGCACCGTTTCAGGCTGGCAGCCGGTACGGCGAGCCAACTCCCCGATACCGATGGCATGGCTAATCTCCGGCATCCTGATGCTCCTCTTGCATGACTTGAACCTGTAGTTGCTACAGGGATTATGCTTCCGGACAAGATTAAGACATTCGGAGAGGCAGCGCCATGACCGAACCAACGCAAGGCACCATCCCGTCGACGCTGACACTGCAGGTGGAAGGCATGGACTGCGGCGGCTGCGAGCGCAAGGTAGAGGCCGCTCTGGGCCGCCTGGAGGGCATCGGGGAGGTGTCGGCCAGTTCGGTCACCGGATCGGTGAGGATTCACCCTCAACAGGATACGACGCCTTCTCATGAGGCGATCGAGCGGATCCTTAACGAGCTCGGCTACCAGCTTGCCACCGATGATGAGGGAGATGAGGCGGATGCCGCTCCGGCCTCTTGGTGGCAGACCGCCAAGGGACGCTTGGTGCTCGTCACGGGGGGGCTGCTGGCTCTGGCCTTCGTTCTCCGCCTGGTCTGGCCTAGCCTAGGCAACTGGCCCTTCGTAGCGGCCACCCTGGTGGGGTTGGTGCCCATTGCACAAGGCGCCTGGGGTGCGCTGAAGATGCGCAACCCCTTCACCATCGAGATGCTGATGAGCATCGCCGCCTTGGGGGCCCTGGCCATCAATGCCGCCGCCGAAGCGGCGGTGGTGGTCTTCCTGTTCGCCGTAGGCGAGTTGCTGGAGGGGGTGGCCGCGTCGAGGGCGCGACGCAGCATCTCGGCCCTGGCGGACCTGACGCCGTCCACGGCGAGGCTGATGGAGGATGGGGATACCCGTGAGGTCTCGGCCGCCTCGCTCACGCCTGGGCAGCGAGTCCTGGTGCGACCGGGCGACCGCGTGCCCTGCGATGGACGTATTCTGACCGGCGAATCCGACCTGGATGAGTCACCGATCAACGGGGAGTCGGTGCCCCGCACGCGGGCGCCGGGGGACGACGTCTTTGCCGGCACGGTCAACCTCGATGCCGCCCTGGAGGTGGAGGTAACCCGCGGCGCCGAGGACAACACCATCGCACGGGTCATCCGCCTGGTGGAGGAGGCCCAGGCCGCCAAGGCGCCGGTGGCACGTTTCATCGACCGCTTCGCTCGCTACTACATGCCGGCGGTGGTGGGGCTCGCCCTGCTGATGGCGGTGGTGCCGCCGCTGGTCTCGACCATGGCCTGGTCGGAATCGATCTATCGCGCCCTGGCCCTGCTGTTGATCGCCTGTCCCTGTGCTCTGGTGATCTCAACCCCCGCGGCGATCGCTGCCGGCCTCTCGGCGGGCGCCCGGCGGGGCCTGCTGATCAAGGGCGGCGCGGTGCTCGAACAGCTGGGTAAGCTGCGGACGGTGGCGCTGGACAAGACCGGCACCCTCACCGCCGGCACCCCCAAGGTCACCGACGTGGAGGACTGGGCCACTGGCCAGGGCACGCAAGAGATCCTGAGGCTGGCGGCTGGGATGGAACGTGACTCCAGCCACCCCATCGCCACGGCCATCCTCGCCCACGCTGAGCAGTTGGGCCTTTCCCTTCCACTGGCGAGTGAGAGCCGCGCCCTGTCGGGCCGAGGGGTCTCCGGTCGGGTCGAGGGGCGTGAGTTGAGCCTGATCACCCCCCGCCACCTGGCAGAGCAGGCCGCCCTCGATCACGATCTGACCGCTCGGATCGCCGAGCTGGAACACGCCGGCAAGACTCTCGCCGTGCTGGTCGAAGGCGAGCGCCCGCTGGGCCTGATCGCCGTGCGCGATGAACCTCGCGACGATGCCCGGGAGGGGCTGACGGCGCTGTCGCGCCTGGGCGTGCAGGCGGTGATGCTCAGCGGTGACAATGCGCGTACCGTCGCGGCCATCGGTGACAGCCTGGGCATCGAGGCACATGGCGAGCTGATGCCCGAGGAAAAGGCCCAGCGCGTTCGTGACTGGCAGGCCGCCGGCCGAGGCCCAGTCGGCAAGGTGGGCGACGGTATCAACGATGCGCCGGCGCTGGCCGCGGCAGAGGTGGGCATCGCCATGGGCGGCGGCACGGATGTGGCACTGGAAACCGCGGATGCGGCGCTGCTCAAGAACCGCGTCGGCGGCATCGCCGAGCTGATCGCCCTGTCCCGGGCCACGCTGCGCAACGTCAAGACCAACGTCGCCCTGGCGCTGGGCCTGAAGGCCATCTTCCTGGTGACCACGGCGCTGGGCATCACCGGCATGTGGATCGCGGTGATGGCGGATACCGGCGCCACCGTGCTGGTGACCCTGAACGCCATGCGGCTGCTGGGCTATCGCTTCTCGCCAGGCAATAATGCCACGACTGGCTCGGCAAGCCCGCGCTACCAGGAAGCCACGTCATGAGGACAGAGCGGATACCGACAGTGCCGCGCCGCTGGTACTGGTTGGCATTGGCCGTTATGGTCGGCCTGGCCGACCAGGCCATCAAGGGGCTGGTGCAGGCGCTGATGCCGTATGGCCAGACCATCCCGCTAGCCCCGTTCTTCAATTGGGGCCACTGGTGGAACACGGGAGCGGCCTTCAGCTTCCTCGCCGATGCAGGCGGCTGGCAGCGCTATCTCTTCTTGGGCCTGACGGGGATGGTGACTATTGTCCTGACGATCCTGCTGTGCAGGCCCAGGCCCCGTCTGGAGGCGCTGGGGTACAGCTTGATGCTGGGTGGCGCGCTGGGCAATGGCATCGACCGCCTGGTACGAGGGTATGTCGTAGACTACCTGGACGTCTACTGGCATGAGTGGCACTGGCCCGCCTTCAACCTGGCGGATATCGCCCTGTTCCTGGGTGTCATCGCCTTTGCGATTGCGGCCTTACGTGAGCGTCCCTCCCCCAGAGCGTCTGAGTAACGGCATGGATGCAGAGAACCTGCTAGTCCGGTACATGACGCTTGCCGGCCGGATCTCTCCGGCCCTCGGCTGTTTCCTGGCCCTGACCGCCGGGGGACTGACCACTCTCAGCGCCGCGCCCTTTGCGCTGTGGTGGCTGGGCCCGGTGGCGGTGGCACTGGTCTATTCCGGCATCCATGTCCTGACACCCGCTCAGGCCGGCCTCCGCGGCTGGTGCTATGGGGTGGGCCTGTTCGGCTCCGGTGCCTCCTGGGTCTTCGTCGCGATCCACAACTACGGCTATACGGGGGCGCCCCTGGCGCTCTTCCTCACCGGCCTGTTCGTGGCCAGCCTGGCGCTGTTCTTCGCCGTCCCCTTCTGGCTCTATCGCCGCGTCACGGGCCCACGCCTGGCCTTCCTCAGCTTCGCCGGCATCTGGGTACTCAGCGAGTGGCTGCGCACCTGGCTGTTTACCGGGTTTCCCTGGCTGCTGCTGGGCACGTCCCAGGTAGACTCGCCGCTGGCGGCCTGGGCCCCGGTGGGCGGGGTCTATCTGCTGTCGCTGATCACCGCCCTGACCGGCACCCTGGGCGTGGAACTGCTGAGACGACGCTGGTGGGCCGCGGCGCCCATCGCTGTTCTCTGGCTAGCCCCGATGGCCTTGCCGACCCAGTGGACCTTCCCGGCCGGCGAGCCGCTGCGGGTCGCCCTGCTGCAGGGCAACCTGGATCAGGCGATCAAGTGGACTCCCGAGGGGCAGCGCGAGGCGGCCAGTATCTATACGGCGTTGACCCTTGCACAGTCCAACGACCTCGACCTGGTTGTCTGGCCCGAGGCGGCCCTGCCGATGCTCGAGGAGGAGGCCCGGCCAATACTGGAGCGGGTGCAGTCCAACCTCGCCCCCGACACCGCCTTGCTCACCGGCATCCTGCAGCGCGACGGCGGCGACTACTACAACGGCGTGATCGGCCTGGGTAACGCCGAGGGAAAGTACCGTAAGGCGCGCCTGGTGCCCTTCGGCGAGTACCTGCCGTTGGAGAGCCTGCTCGCCGGCACCATCGCCTTCTTCGACCTGCCCATGCCCACCATGACGCCTGGCACCGACGATCAGGAACCGCTGCGCGCCGCCGGAACCACCATCGGTAACGCCATCTGCTACGAGATCATCTATGCCGACCGGGTGGCCGAGCAGGCGCGCGACGCCGAGCTGCTGCTGACGGTCTCCAACGACACCTGGTTCGGACGCTCCATCGGCCCCCTGCAGCATCTGCAGATGGCCCGCCTGCGCGCCCTGGAGAACGGCCGCTATCTGATCCGCGCCACCAGCAACGGGGTGACCGCCATCGTCGATACTCAGGGCCGTGTCACGGCCCGCGCACCACAGTTCCTGGCGACGAGCCTCCGCGGCGAGGCGCTGCCCATGGTGGGGAACACACCGTTCACACGTACCGGTAGCTGGCCGACCTGGGTGTTGGCCGCCTTACTGGTGCTGCTTGGATGGAAACTCAACACACGTCGGTCTGGATGATAATAGTCCAGTCGAAAAGGGAGAGAATAATGGCTTTATCGGAACGTCACTCTAGTACAGCGAGGAAAGGTCCATGGTGGCAGCTCCGAGCACGCTCAGTGGTGGGGGTGCTGGTCGGTTGGCTGGCACTCATTAGCGTTGCTCAGGCCGAAGAGGAGAACGAGTGGCCCCGCGGCCACTATCCGCTGCCTGAGGAAGGCAATGTGATCGGCGACACCTACCGCATAACTGTGGATGATCGAGGAGATACCCTGCTCGATATCGCCAGGCGACACAACCTGGGGTACAGGGAGATCGTGCGCGCCAATCCGGATGTGAGTCTCTGGATTCCCGGCGAGGGTACCGAGGTGACCATACCCGGGCGCTTCATCCTGCCCGATGCTGAGCGCACCGGGATCGTCATCAACATCGCCGAGCTGCGCCTCTACTACTATCCGGAGGTTGACGATGGTGAAACGCCACGCGTTGAGACCTATCCCATCGGCATCGGTCGTGAAGGCTTCGGTACCCCCCTCGGTGTCACCGAAACCACCATGAATATCGAGAACCCTGCCTGGTACCCACCCGAGTCGGTCCAGCGTGAAGCCAGGGCACGCGGTGAGAAGGCGCCCAGCGTGGTGCCTCCGGGTCCGGATAATCCACTGGGGGATCATGCCATTATCCTGGGTTTCGACGGTTACTTGATTCATGGCACCAACCAGCCGGATGGTATCGGCATGCGTGCCAGCCGTGGCTGTATTCGCATGTTCCCTGAGGACATCGAGTCGATTTTCGACCGCGTGCCACCGAACACCCAGGTCCAAATCGTCAACCAACCCATCAAGATCGGCTGGGAGGAAGAGCAGCCGCTGGTTCAGGCATTCCCGCCGCTGGAAGAAGAAGGGCACAGCATGTCCGCGTTGGAAGACACCGTCACACGCCTCAACCAACGCGGTGTCGAGGGCTTGAGCTTCGATGATGGACAGCTTCGCGGCCTATTGGATGACCCCAGCGGTCGCATGGTGTCCCTGAACCCCAAGCCGGCGCCGGAACCGGATAGAAAGCACGACACTGGCTACAAGGGTATCTACGCAGAAATCGCGCTGCGTAGGCCATGACGACGACATGGCGAGTCTTGTCAGTCTCGTGAGCTGACTCGGTCGTGGCTTATCCAAGGTCTATCGCCCTCTGCATGGCCACTGGCGGTGCGTTGGGGCTCGGCCTTCCTCGCCTACCAGGCACCGAGGTGCGGGCTCTGGCTTTGCCTGCGTTTATAGGCCCACCTTGCCGCATGGTGCGGCGGGCTCCTAAGCTCACCATTGGCGTGCCGATTCTGGGGAGGGAAGGGCTATCGAGCTCGACGTCGCTCTGGGCTACCTGCTGCCGTGGGAGTTCTCACTGACCTGGTCGGCGAGCTGCCTGCTGGCCATCGTGCTCTACCTGCGAGGCCTGCGGCAGCGCAGACGGCGCGGCGAGGCCACCGGCGCGGGCCGAATCCTGGCCTACCTGCTGGGTGTCGCCACCATCTATGGCGTCACCCAGACTCATTACGACTACCTCGCCCAGTACATGTTCTTTACCCATCGGGCCCAGCACCTGGTGCTGCATCACGCCGGCCCCCTCCTGATCGCCCTGGCCGCCCCCTTGCCGGTACTGGCAGACGGCTTGCCGACTCGAATCAGACCCTTCCCCGGGTGGAGCCTGGCCGCGCGCCTGCTGCGTCCTGTTTATCGGACTCTGCAGCATCCACTGATCGCCCCCCTACTGTTCGTCGGGCTGATCTATTTCTGGCTGATTCCCGAGATCCACTTCGACGCCATGCTCAGCGCTGATCTCTATCAGGTGATGAACTGGAGCATGGCGCTGGATGGGTTGCTGTTCTGGTGGCTGATCCTGGATCGCCGCTCGCCGCAACAAGGCGGTCTCGGCTATGGCAAGCGTGTCGCCATCCTGTTGGCGGTGATCCCCCCGCAAATTCTCCTGGGCGCCTATATCACCTTCAGTCGCGACGTGATCTTCGATGTCTACGAGGTTTGCGGTCGCGCCTGGCCGCTGGATCCTCTGACTGACCAACTCCTCGGCGGCCTGCTGACCTGGATTCCCGCCTCGATGATGAGTGCCATTGGGGTTCTGATCATTCTCAGCTTTCTGTTCCGTGACGCCCGCAAGGAGGATGCCGCTGATGTCTCTCACGCCACACGCTAGTCTGCCGCGCCTGGCGAAACGCTGGTGCTGGGCCTTCCTGCTGCTGATCGCGACGCCCGGCACGGTGGCTGCTGCCGAACTGCAGGTCAGCGAGGCGCGTCTTCGGCTTCTGCCCGGGGACCTGCCCGCGGCAGGCTATTTCACCCTCACGAATACCAGTGAGAAGGGCGTCACCCTGACAGGAGCGGATAGCCCCGCTTTCGGCAATGTCACCATGCATCGCACTGTCAATCAGGATGGCATCACCAGTATGCAACCCGTCGCCCAATTAGAACTGGCAGCGGGGGAGCAGATCGAGTTCGCACCGGGGGGCTATCATCTCATGCTCATGAAACGGACTCGCCCCCTCGTTGTTAGTGACGACATCGAGGTGAACCTTCATTTCGCCGGCGAGCAGCGACAGCGTGTCACCTTCCGCGCCGTGGCGCCGACAGCACAGTAGGGGGAGCAGGATGCACCGATGGATCATGGCACTATTCGTGACCCTATGGCTTGCGGGCTGCAGCGAGCCGCCTTGGCAGACCAAGGATATCTCGGGGCTCATGCCTCCCCTGGCGTTCGAGCTTGTCGACGAGAACGGCAAAGACGTCAACGCCGATCAGTTCCTCGGCAAGAGCACACTGCTGTTCTTCGGCTTCACTCACTGCCCCGATGTCTGTCCCACCACCCTCGCGCGCCTCGACGCCGCCACCCAACGCATGGATGAGGCGGCGCGCGACGACATTCAGGTGCTCTTCGTCTCGGTCGACCCTCGTCGCGATGACGCCGAGACGTTGCGAGAGTACACGGATGCCTTCGGCCCCCAGTTCATCGGCCTCACGGGGGATAAAGCGGCCCTCGATGAACTGACACGCCGCTATCGGGTGACCTACGGGTATGGCGAAGAGGACAGCGAAGGCAACTATGATGTGTCGCACTCCAGCGCTGTTTTCGCCTTCAATGATCAGGGAGAGGCGCGCCTGCTGATCCGCGACAGCGATCCTATGGAGGCCGTGGTTGCCGACCTCGAAAGGCTTGCCAGCGGTGCCTGAGTAGTCACTGTCCATCGCCCCTATCTTCCGTAGAGGATCGGTACGGTTCAGGGGGCTGCCGAGGGGGGCTTGGCTAGGAGTACGGTGCAAGGTTCGTCGTTGCGCCTTGAGGCAGCCGAACACCACGTTCGATCACATTTTACTCCTGGAAATTGGATGGGGAGCTGCAAGGGCTATGTGTGAGAGGGCTCCGGGATCAACTTGCCTGGCACCCATCTCAGGTACACCACCATGCCGAACAGCTCGACCAGCGACTGGAAGACGATGACCACCACGGCGGCTTGCCAGGCATCGGGCAGCGTCAGGGCGATGGGTAGCACCACGAAGGAGTTGCGTGTGCCGAAGCTGAAGGTCAGAGTCCTGGCTGATGGCGCGGAGAGCCGGAAGAGCTTGCCGAGGGTCTTGCCCAGGATGGCGGCAAAGGCCAGGTAGGCGACGAAGATCGGCAGCACTTGCAGCAAGACCCCGCCGAGGCCGGCCACGGTCGTCACCTGGGAGGCCGCGATGACAAAGACCACCAGTGCCAGCAGGGGTACGGGCAGTAGGCCCAGGCCATGAACCCACCGTCTGGCATTGAGGTGACGCTCGGCCAGCCGCTCGGTCACCCAGGCCAGGGCCAAGGGGGTGAGAATCAATCCCGCGAAGGCGCTGAGGAGGTGGGTGCTGATCGCTGCCTGGAACCACTCCGCGCCCAGAAAGAGCCAGAGATAGACCGGTAAAGCCAGCAACTGCATGAGCAACAGCGCCGACGTGGCGCGCATGAAATTCGTGAAAGCGGTGCAGCGGCTGGGATTCAGCCTGGACGAGATCGGGCAGCTACTGGCTCTGGAGGATGGTGCTCATTGCAGCGAGGCGGCGGAACTAGCGTCACAGCGACTTGACGACGTGCGCGCCAGGCTGGCTGATCTGACCCGCATCGAGGCGGCCTTATCCCGGCTGGTCGATGAATGCCATGTGCATCAAAGAAAGGTGTCGTGCCCGTTGATCGCTGCCCTGCATGACTGGTAGGTCATGACGGGGCTCGTCAATGTGGTGCTGCCAGCTTCTGGCATTCCATGCAGCCATCTGTTGAAACTGACAGTCTCGAAGAACTCCGACATGCGGTGCAGCGAAGACCTTGACAGCTGTTGGCGGCCAGCCGGTCGTCCATGATGGAGTTGATACGGCTGTTGGGTGGAAATTTCATGCGTGGCCGCCGTGGTCAGTGGGCTGTGGGTAGAGACGGCGACGTTATCGCGCCATGCCGCTCTGTGCGGCGTTTATGCCGCTACCTGATGATTTCGTATCTCACGGTATAAAAGCGGCCCGGGGCCGCTGTGCGCCATTTGTAAGGCAGGGGGTGGTGATCGAGACGACAAGTCGCCTCTACTGTCTCGGCCATGTAGCCGCCTGGCTTAAGAAGCCTGAGGTATCACAGCTAACGAGGGGGATCGGGAAGAGCGGATGTCAGAGGTCCGTGTGATAGGCTTTGCGAGATATTCGATGGCGAAAAGGCACGAGGTAGGGAATGACGGATCATGGTCAGGATAACCACGAGTCTCATCCAGTGGGACACGAGGTAGCCAATACCAAGCACCGGCGGCAGAGGTTTGGCCTGAGTGAGCATTGGCGTGAGCAAGCTCGGAAGGTGGCTTCTGGTGAGCTTGATGATGCCGCAGAGACTTCGCCTACGCCCGATACAGGACCCTCTTCCTCATTTCCCAATGCATCACACGATGATGAGCCACCGGCCACTTTAAAGTCCCTCTTTAGTGACCCCGATCTCCAAGCTGCGCTCAATGCTCCTTGGCCTTCCTGGCCGGCAGCGCCTGATTTGAGCAGTGAATCTGGTGCTGGGGGCATGGGGTTATTTGGAGCGCGCCAAGCGCCAAAGCAATCTCGTCACGATAGACAAGTAGCCGATGTCATGTCCATGCTTCAAGGACAGTTTTATCTCACTACTAATGAGTCGAGAAGCCCACTGCTGACTGATAAGTTTACGGGCGAGACTTTGCCACATTTGGACCCAAAGATCCTTGAGAGGCTGAAGGGAGAGTATTGGAGAACCTCCATAGGAAGGCAGCAGGATGTCTCCTATGGTGTCATCAGGTCTGCCATCAGCAATTTTGTTTATGGTGCTATCCCCGAGGCTGTTCTACCGGTTTACGGTCGTGCAGGCGTTGACTTGAACAGTGGTCGACGTGCGCTGATCTTGGGGAATCAATGCTTGATTTTTTCACCGGGCTTATCGAGCTATGAGATACGGACTGGGATTCCCCATGTCATGCCTCGAGAAAGCTTGCCGGTGTGTGTTCCTGATAACGTTGGGAATGTGCTTCCTCAATCGATATCTACTTTATTCGATGTCACTTCGCTGCCGAAAGATAGTGACCTGTTGGTGATTGCCTGGATGGTCATGGCCTGGCGCTCAGATAGTGCGCCCGTGTTGCTTGAGTTGTTAGGTGAGCCTACTCCTGAGCTGATCGATTCACAGAAGATGCTGAAGACGGTCATAGACCCGGCGAGTAGTCTGTTTGAGATCGAGGTTCCCAAGTCGATAAAGCAAGTGGATATTCGGGCGCAGTGCCATTACCTGATGAGTTTCCATCGAGTGGATTCGCTGTCCAAAACACAGCAGAAAGGCTTGCTTTCGATCATGCAGGGAAAGGCAATGGAGTGGCGCACGAAAACGAAGCGTTCTGGGGTAGATCTTTCCGTCCGTTGTGCGGTCATGCTGAATAGCAGCGAGAGTGTAGTGACCTATGCACCGCTATCCGACGCTACCTTGAGCATAGAGCTGGATGATGCAGGAGGGGGCAAATCTCAAAATGCTGTGGAGGATCGCAGCATGGCGGAGAGAACCATCATTCATGGCCTTCTCCAAATATTTGGCTATGTTAACCAGTTCTGGAGCCATGTTGAAAATGATCGACAATGCGACCGCTATGGTGGTTTGCGAGACCTATGCCGGATAGGTGTACTGGTGGCTGATGCTTTGGGTCGAGATACTGCCGAATTCTGGCAACAACTTGATGCCAACCAGCAAAGTCGTCGCGATTATGAGCTGGAGGAAAATCCTGTCGCGATGGCCGTGAAGCGTCTCATCGATGCGTCGGAAGATGGACGGATAGAGGCCACGGTCAAGGATTGGCTTGTGCTGCTCGATGGGTATCGCCCTGAGCCTGATCCTTCAGGTTCCTGGCCTGTCACGTCCCGAGGGTTGGCGGCCAAGTTCAAGCAGAGCAGGGCCTTGCTTGCGACGTTCGGGGTTCAGCTTGTCCCTCTCGAGAAACGTGGCCCCTATGGGCGCTGGCGTGCCTCATGCGATGCCTCTCGCCAGAAGTAGCGATGGGCTGCCTAGAGCGTGCAAACTGGTATTGGGTTAGACATTGTGACTTATAAATCTAAAAAAACATGAAAATCGACATCCTGCGGCGCTCATGTTGTACGATAATCCATCGCAATGTCTCAATCTCCATCGCTTTGGTGGGTCTCTACCCACTGTCTGAGCAGGGCATGGCCAACCCCCGAGGGCAGTCGTCGCCCCTGCTCCCACTCCTGCAAGGTTCGCACGCTGACTCCCAGATCGGCCGCCAGCGCTGTCTGGCTCATGCCACGAATCCGGCGTAGGGCCATGACGTCACGTAGCAGTCGACGGGTCGGTTCCTTGCGTTCCATCCTGGCGAGGCGACGATCTCCCCAGGGATCGTGGGATGACGATTCTTCTTGGCTGCCACGGGTGTTGTGAGGGAACGAGAGGGAGGGAAACATCGAAGTCGGAAACATTGCAGGCACCATGTTGAGAGAGGTAGGACGGGTCCGCCTAGGACGGACCCATACCATGTCACTCAATCACCAAAGACGACTGCCATCGAAGACATGCGCCCTCTGGCCGAACGGTTTACTGAAGGCCTTGCACAGATAGCTGGCCATGAATACCGCCTCATTCATGGCTATCCAGTCATCCCGATGCAGGGCGCAGGACCAGGGCTCTTTTGTGACCGGGTCTTTGCAGACATGGATCAGCTGATGGAAGCGTGGATCGTCATGATCGAACCCCATTGCCTTCAACCAGGAACGCATCATGCGGTGGTAGAGGTTGTTGAATGAGTAGACCCCGAACCAATCTGGACCGAACGCCCCCAGGCTGTCGTAGGCGTTCCTGTTGAGCATGATCATCAGGTGGTAGTGCGGCTTGTCGCTGTTGACCTGCTCGCGTGCCCACAGGTAGTGCAGCTGGGTCGGGTACTTGGTTTGCCTCCGCTTGAGCTCGTAGCGGAAGAAGTAGAAGAACCGTGCCAGCACGGCGTTGGTCTCATGCATCGGCAGACGCGGCATCTCATCCGGGAAGTGGAGATCCACGCGAAAGATGAAGGTGGAATGGTTGATCCGTGTCACGGCGTCAAGGGTCTGCAAGGACCGTTCCAGGTAGTTCACGACCAGTGGGCCATCTGTCCAATGCTGGACGTCAAAGCCTCGATAGATGTCTTCGTAGTGAAGGCGCAGCTTGTCGTTAAGCGGATGGCAGAGGGGGTGATGTTGAAACATGAGGAGATACCTCGCTGTGGGAATGGTGAAAGATTCCGCAGCGATGGTCTTGTCGATCGATAGGAGGATAATAGGAAGCGGTATGTACTGACCTTGATGTGATGCTGTCGCTCACTTGAACTTCATCATCAGGCGTTTTCCAGTCGCCTGTGAGGTCAATCCCTAGAAGGTCATGTTGGGTGATGGTTTCATTGGGAGTGGTCTGTATGGGACCACTCCTCGGATGATCCTTCATGATCCTGGATGGGCTTTCACAAGTGAGCCCATCATGACCTAGTGACCTATCCCTGTAGACCCTGTTAGGAGTCTAGTGAATCTCCCTATAATACTTACCCGTCAGTGACGCATGTCGGAACCCCAGGGAAACGCTATCCCTGGACATGCCAATCGCCCCAGTTTTCTGGCGAATGAGGTGTCACTAACTTTCTCGGGAAATTCCGTTATCGATCCGTACAAGACACCGCGACGCGATGACGTCACGGTTTCGCTGCATCCCATCTCACAGCGCTGTAAAATATTACGTCGTCCTGGCTTGTCATCCTGGGAAACATCGGACGGATGTTCTGAAACATGCTCAGGAAGCCGACGGAGGCCGGAAAACCCGGCTTTTTCCCGTAGCTGACGTATACCTCGATGATGTTGCGGGTGTGTCGCCCAGGATCTTGCCCGTTGTCGATTCAATCGAATTTCAAACCTGTACTACCTCCTTGAAGCCCCAGACGGGTGGCTTCGTTCTCATGTCTTTTTCGATGGAAGAGGTAATGTCATGTCCATGTCTTGTCCCAGCTGTGGCGCGTTGCGGGTCGTGTCGCGCCATCGCGGGCGGAAGGTAGGAGGCTCCACGGGGGCGGTGGCCGGTACCGCCAGTGGGGCGGCCGGCGCCTGGAGTGGCGCCGAGGCCGGAGCCCTGGTGGGCGCAGTAGGCGGTCCGGTCGGGATCGCTGTCGGCAGTATCGCCGGAGCCGTCTTTGGTGGATTGGTCGGTGGCACGGCAGGCGGTGTCGCTGGGGCACGGCTGGGTAGTCAGCTGGATGATCAGGTGCTCGACAATCTCGAGTGCCGTGCCTGCGGCCACACCTTTCGTCCCCATATCGATTGACCCCTAAAGATCCGTCTCACGAGTCCATCGCTGCTCAGCGATGATCCCGCGACTCCCTTTATCAACATGCTCACGGTCGGCCTGCTTCCTTGGGGAGCGGGCTGTTATGCAGTGCTCGACTCTCAAGGAGCTTTCCCCATGGCACACCTGATCGAACAAATGGCCTACGTTGGCGATACCCCCTGGCATGGCCTGGGCCAGCAGCTGTCTCGTCATCAGCCGCTGGAAGTCTGGCGACAGCAGGCCGGCATGGACTGGCACATCGAGGAATCCCTGGTGCGCTTCATTGCCGACGGCGCTGGCCACCTGGGCAGCATCCATTCCTTCCCCGAGCAGAAAGTGCTCTACCGCTCCGATACCAAGGATCCACTGTCGGTGGTCTCCCAGCGTTACAAGGTGGTGCAACCGGAGGAGGTGTTGGAGTTCTACCGTGATCTCACGGAATACGCGGGATACGAATTGGAGACGGCCGGGGTGCTCAAGGGTGGCCGCAAGTTCTGGGCCCTGGCGCGCAGCGGCCTGGGCGGGGCATTGAAGGGCCAGGATCAGGTCAACGACTACCTGCTGCTGGCCACTTCCTGCGACGGCTCGTTGGCCACCGTCGCCACCCCGACGTCCGTGCGGGTGGTCTGCAACAACACCCTGACCATCGCGGTGGATGGCACCTCCCAGGGCGTGAAAGTGCCACATAGCACCGAGTTTCGCCCTCAGCTGGTCAAGCAGCAGCTGGGGATCTCCGTGTCCCAGTGGGACGACTTCATGTACCGCTTGAAGACCCTGGCTGAGCGCAAGGTCAGCCAGGAGGAAGCGAGAACCTACTTCCAGTCGGTGGTCTGCAACGCCGAGGCGCCGATGGACGATCCGTCCAAGCTGCCCAACGTTCGCGCCCTCAATCGCGTCCAGAAGCTCTATCAGGGTGAGGGGCGCGGCTCTCAGCTGTGCACGGCGCAAGGCACCGCCTGGGGCTTACTCAATGCGGTCACCGAGTACGTGGATCACGAGAAGCGCGCCCGCAGCAACGACTACCGCATGGACTCCGCCTGGTTCGGCCAGGGCGCCGGCCTCAAGGACAAGGCGCTGGAGTCTGCCCTTGCGCTGGTGGGCTGATCATCACTCAGCAAAACATCCACCCAGCCTTTCCCTCATCGCGGCAGAGCGCCCGGCCCCTTCAAAGGCCGGGCGCTACTGTTTCAGGAGATACCAATGCAATCGCCCATGACGTTCGAGATATGCCGGGCCCTGACCCAGCTGACCCGTCAGCTGCTGGAGGCCGGCGAACAGGCAACCGAAACCCACGTTCTGGCCAAGGGGCAGGTCTATCGCGTGGCCGTGTCCCTGGAGCCGGTCCCGATCGAGCAGCTCCCTGACGTCATCCAACGCTATCGATAACGGAGGCCATCATGGCAACCCCTATTCATCCCAAGACCGCCAACCAGGCACCGGTCGCACAGGCCACCCAGGACAGCACCGCGATCATCCAGGTGATCGAGCGGGCCGCACTCAATCCCGAGGTCGACATCGACAAGATGGAGCGTCTGCTCCAGATGCAGGAGCGTGTGCTCGACCGCCAGGCGCTGATGGCCTACAGCGCCGCGATGGCGGCCATGCAGACCGAACTGCCGAGCATCGCCGAGCGTGGCAAGACCAACAACGGTCACTACGCCACCTTGGAGGACATCGTCGATACCGTGCGCCCGATCATGAAAAAGTACGGCTTCGCGGTGAGCTTCCGCATTCAGACCCAGGAACGCGGCATCCAGGTCACCGGCGTGCTGATGCACCAGGACGGCCATCGGGAAGAGACCAGCATGCTGTTGCCGGCCGATACCAGCGGCAGCAAGAACGCCGTTCAGGCCTTCGGCTCCTCTACCAGCTACGGCAAGCGCTACGTGCTCTGCGCACTGCTCAACATCACCACCCGCGGCCAGGACGACAACGGTCAGGCCGCCGCCCCGGTCAAACTCGTCACCCCTTTCCAGGCCGGGCAGATCCGGCAGCTGATCGCCGCCTGTCCTCCTGCGACCCAGGAGTGGTTCGTCGGCAAGTACGGCGACGCTGAGCAGGTGCCGCGCGGCGACTTCGACAGATTGCGTGCCTCCCTGCAGAAGCGGGCGCAGCCCAACCATCAACATCACTGATCGGGCGGCGAAGGGACCTCCCCTCGCGGCCTATGCCGTGTCATCGAGAAGGAGAACGTCATGCAGATACTGGCGCTGGACCAGGGCACGCCCGAGTGGCATGCCGCCCGTCTGGGTATCGTCACCATGTCCGAGCTGAAGACTCTGCTGGTCAAGGGCAAGGGACCGGGCGGCTTCGGTGCCGGGGCCCTCAGCTACATGCATCAACTGATCGGAGAGCGCATCACCGGCGAGCCGTCCGATGCCTTTCAGGGCAATGCCCACACCCAGCGCGGCCATGAGCTGGAGCCCGTGGCCCGGGAGCTCTATCACGAGGCCACCGGTCTGCCCCGCCTGGCGCAGGTCGGCATCATCCTCAACCACGGTGTGGGCTATTCGCCGGACTGCCTGGTGGATACCAATGGCTTGGTGGAGATCAAGACCAAGCTGCCCAAGTACCAGATCGAGCTGCTGCTGGCCGACGAGCTACCTCAAGAGCACGTCGCTCAGTGCCAGGGCGGCCTGTGGGTCAGCGAGCGGGAATGGATCGACTTCGTTAGCTACTGGCCGGGGATGCCGCTGTTCGTGAAGCGGGCCTACCGGGACGAGGTGATGATTCGCACCATCGCCGAGCGGGTCGAGGCCTTCTACGAGGAGCTTGATCGTCGCATGGCCATGGTCATGGCGGCCTGATGCCTGATGAAAACCTGGTGGATTTACACGCCTAGTGGTTGGCAGTGAGGAGGTGGTGTCCTTCGCTGAGAGGGGATGCCTTTGAAAAAATAACATGATAATGCCGACACAGCTTCCTGCTTAGGAAGCTGTGTCGGCTGGTGGAGCGGTATTTTTTTAGTCGGCGGGAATGTTGCGGCTAGGTGGAATGACGAGCGTGTTTTTTTACCCTATTTATGCAAGGTCTCTTTCGGCTATTTTTTCTAGGATCCAGTCCTGAATTTCTTCCTCTACCCAGGCGACATTTCTTTCTCCCAAGGATACTGGTTTTGGGAATCTTTCTTCGGAAATGTATTTGTAAATGGTGGAGCGTGCAAGACCTGTAAGGCTGGTGACATCTTTAAGCTTGATTAGTCTCATGGCGCTTTCTCCAGAATTGGCTCATGAGATGTTGTTGGTGTGTAGAAATTTACGTTGTGAGTTAGGGCAGATTTATTGCAGGGCCAAGAAGGTTTGCGACCTTGATAATCGCTTCTTTTCGCTCGTCGAAGTAGTCGTAACGGTCGTAGATGCCTTCGACGCCCTTGAGCTTGTGATTCAAGCAACGCTCCGCGACATGCCCCGGTACACCAACCGCAGCGAGTAAGCTGCGGCAGGTGCGGCGCAGATCATGCACAGTAAACTCGGTGATATCGCCCATCCGGTTCTCTGGTTGCGGCTTCTTGCCAGGCTCCTTGCCAAATAGCTTGGCAATGGCACGATTCAGCGTGTCTTTGCCCATGTGGGCCCGCTTACTGCTGCGGCGATTAGGAAAGACATAGTCCGAGCCGCAGGCACGGATCTTGAGCTCTTCCAGCCAGCCGATGGTTTGCGGTGGGAGGGGAATGACGATCCCGGCGCCTGTCTTGCTGCGCTCACCGCTCAGGTTCCACCGGCCGTTCTTCAGGTCGAATTCTGACCACTGGGCTTCGGTAAGTTCGGTCTTACGTACTCCCAGGACGAGCAGTAGCGCGCAGGCGAGGTAGTTGTCGCGGCTGAAGCTGTCGCTATTGTCTCTGAATGCTTGGAAAACGTTGCGAATCTCATCGAGGCTCAAAACCCTATCGCGGCTTTTCTCAATACCGCCTGCGTCGTTGACGTTGAAGGCTGATGCTGGGTTGTAAGTTAAAATTCCCAGTTTTATGGCGTGGTTGAACATCTGTTTAAGATACATCAGTGTGTCATTAGCTATTGTCGGCCTACCACTATTTGTTACTCGTCTAATTATTTCACGGATATCAATTGGAGTGACAGCATCCAGCGATCTACCCCCGATGAGGGGCGCCACTTCTTTTTTGTATATCCGCTTTGGAATAGCTGGGTGCTTGAGTCTTCTCTCTAGCTCCGGGTACCAGTCAGCAAACAGGTCCTCCACTGTCCTGATCAAGGCTTGGCTATCGCGTTTGCGTTCCTCGATGGGGTCAAGGCCTTTGCGGATAGACTTCTGGTTTTCAACCGCTTTCGTCCGAGCCTCGGCGAGAGAGAGGTGGGCATGTTTGCCCAGTGTCATCTCACGCCGCTTGCCAAACAGCGTGTATCGCAACATCCAGTAAGGAGTTCCTTTCCTCGGTATCATCAGGTACAGGCCGTTGCCGTCGCTGTAGCGCCCTGCTTTACCCTCCTTGACAAGCGACTGGCTCTTCTTGGCGGTAAGGCTTCCCATTATTTCCTCTCGTCCCCCGTGGAAAATAAAACAAACGACCGTTTGATAGCTGCTCGGGCTAGGCTTGGGCTAGATAGGCGGCTCAATGTCATATGAGCTCGTCACTGGCGCCCAGTGGGCCTTTTTGCAACGGCATTTAGAGTGCCAGCGGGCACCTCCCCCACTTTCTCCCGGTCATGCACTCGGATCGACATGGTTGGGGAGTATCTTCAAGGGTATGTGTCTGAGGGAGGAGAGGCAATGCTTTTTCTCCCCGGTTTACTCCCCGATATGATCTGGATTTCCGGGGATGCTGGTGGGTCTTGGTGGATTTCTTATGTCTTTGTTTCTTTGAAAAACAGTAGTTTAATGGTTTTTGATGGCCTTTGGTGGATGCTACTCGATGTTCTGAATCTGCTCGCGCATCTGCTCGATCAGTACCTTCAATTCCACCGCGCAGCGCGTGGTGTCGGCGACCACGGACTTGGACGACAGGGTGTTGGCCTCGCGGTTCAGCTCCTGCATCAGGAAGTCCAGGCGACGGCCGATGGGGCCTTTCTGCTTAAGCTGGCGGCCGACTTCGGTGACGTGGGTGTCGAGGCGGTCGAGCTCTTCGGCGACGTCGGCCTTCTGGGCCATCAGCACCACCTCGGCCTCGAGCCGGTGGGGGTCGAGCTCGACATTGAGGTTGGCGAGCTTCTCCTCGAGCTGGGTGCGCTGACGTTCGAGGATCTGCGGCATCCTTTCGCGTACCTCGGCCACCAGCTCATGGATGGCCGCCAGACGCTCCTCGATCAGCGCCTTGAGCTGCTCGCCTTCCCGGGCTCGGCCTTCCACCAGGTCATTCAGGGCCTGCTTGAACATCTGGTTGGCGGCTTGCTTGACCGCGTCCAGATCGAGGCCTCCGCCTTCGAGCACCCCAGGATGGCCGAGCATGGCCAGGGCGTCGGGCATGTGCACCTCGGGCAGGGTGGCGCGTACCTCGGCCAGGGCCGATGACAGGGCGGCGAGGCGCTCATGGTTGACGCTCAGGCTGTCGCTCTTGTCGCTGGCATCGAAGCGCAGGGTGCACTCGATCTTGCCCCGTGCCAGGCGCTTGCGCAGGGCATCGCGGAAGCCGGGTTCCAGGTCACGCAGGGCCTCGGGCAGACGGAAGTGCGGCTCCAGGTAGCGCTGGTTCACGCTGCGCAGCTCGAGCTGCAGGCTGCCCCAGTCGGCCTCGAGGTCCTGGCGCGAAAAGGCGGTCATGCTGTGAACCATGGCGGGTCTCCTGGCGATTTCCTGGCGAATTCCTGGCGTCGGGCGCGGTGGTGTCGCAAGGCCGTCGAGGGTGGGCTCGACACCGGTGAGCGCAGTGTACCCGATTCATCGGTCAAGGCGTGTAGAATGGGCGGCCTTCGTTTTCCATTCCATGATCGACGTCGTCCCCTTCGCTGCGCCAGGCGATGCCGCGGCAAGAGGCGTGTCGACCAAGAGAGGTGCCATGTCCACGGACATCCGTCGTCCCAGCGGACGCGCTTTTGACCAGACCCGCGAGATTCGTCTCACCCGTGACTACACCCGCCACGCCGAAGGCTCGGTGCTGGTCGAGTTTGGTGACACCAAGGTGCTGTGCAACGCCAGCGTCGAGGCCGGCGTGCCGCGCTGGTTGCGGGGCAAGAAGCAGGGCTGGGTCACCGCCGAGTACGGCATGCTGCCGAGGGCGACCCACTCGCGCAGCGGGCGCGAGGCGTCACGCGGCAAGCAGGGCGGCCGCACCCTGGAGATCCAGCGTCTGATCGGGCGTTCGCTGCGTGCGGCGGTGAACCTGAAGAAGCTTGGCGAGTTCACTATCACCGTGGACTGCGACGTGATCCAGGCCGATGGTGGCACGCGTACGGCTTCGATTACCGGGGGCTGCGTGGCGCTGATCGACGCCATCCGCTACCTGCAGCGCGAGAAGCTGATCAAGACCGACCCCTTTTCGCAGCTGGTAAGCTCAGTATCGGTGGGGCTCTATCGCGGTCAGCCGGTGGTGGATCTCGACTACCCGGAAGACTCCAGCGCCGATACCGACATGAACGTGGTGCTGAGCGAATCCGGCGAGCTGATCGAGGTCCAGGGCACCGCGGAGTCCGGCACCTTCACCCGTGGTCAGCTCAACGCCATGCTGGATCTGGCCGAAAAGGCCGGGAACGAGCTGTTCGAGCACCAGCGTGAGGCGCTCGGCAATCGCGCCTGAGCGGTCGCCGTGACGAGATGAGTCGCATGAACGAAGGCGCCGGCCCCCTGAGGGGCCGGCGCTTTCGTGTCCGGCCCCGGACCCGGGCCAGACGGCGACGAAGGGAGGCTTACAGTTGCAGGTCGTACTCGACGATCAGCGGCGCGAACTCCGAGAAGGTGGCGTCGTAGTCGATCCAGGCGTCGGTGATATGGCGACGGAAGTTCGGCCCGACGATCTGGTAGTCCAGGCGCCAGCCCTCCTGACGGGAGCGCGGCTGATCCTGGTCCAGCGCCGGCCACCAGGTGTACTCGTCACCGTCGCGGTTGATCTCGCGGAAGGTGTCGATGAAGCCGGTGGGACCGAACACCTGGTCCATCCAGGCGCGCTCTTCGGCCTTGAAGCCGGGCGTCGTCTGGTTGTCGGCCCAGTTGGCCAGATCGATGGTCTTGTGGGCGATGTGCCAGGTGCCGCAGATGATGTACTCGCGGCGCTTGCGAGCCATCTTCGACAGGTACTCCTGGTACTGGGCCATGAACGCCTGCTTGGCGTCAGGATCGCTGCCGTCGGGCATCAGGAAGCTGGCGATCGAGAAGCGATCGTAGTCGGCCTGCAGAAAGCGTCCTTCATGGTCGCACTGGGGGAAGCCCAGGCCGTACATGATGGCCTTGGGGATCTTGCGGCAGTAGAGGCCGACCCCTGAGAAACCGTCCTGTTCGGCGTCGAGGAAGTAACCCTCGTAGCCCTCAGGATAAAGAATGCTGTCGTCCAGCTCGAAGCTTTTGGCCTTGATGTTCTGGACGCAGACAACGTCGGCGTCCTGGTTGGCGAGCCAGTCGAGAAAGCCTCGACCGACGGCCTCGCGGATGCCGTTTACATTGATGGTGGCGATTTTCATACGTGGTCCCTTTTGCGTCGCGCGTGTATGATACCCGACGTTTCGACGTTTGGGTAAATGGCCGGTCGAGAAAAACGTGATAAGGCCAGGCAATTGGACAGGAGGCCTTGTGGCTGACATGGCACCTCAACCGCCAGGCGCGGCGCGCCTTCATCCCTACCAGCGGGAGTTCATCGAGTTCGCCATCGGCGAGGGCGTGCTCAGTTTCGGTGAGTTCACCCTGAAGTCGGGGCGGGTGAGCCCGTACTTCTTCAACGCCGGCCTGTTCAAGACCGGCCGCGCCCTGGCGCGCCTCGGGCGCTTCTACGCCAAGGCCATCGAGCAAAGCGGGATCGAGGCCGACGTGCTGTTCGGTCCGGCCTACAAGGGCATTTCGCTGGCGGCGACCACCGCCGTGGCACTGGCTGACCATCATGACCGTGATCTGCCCTTTGCGTTCAATCGCAAGGAGGCCAAGGACCACGGCGAAGGCGGCAACATCGTCGGGGCCGCGCTCGACGGTCGCATCATGATCATCGATGACGTGATCACCGCCGGTACGGCGATCCGTGAGGTGATGGGGCTGATCGACGGCGCCGGCGCCCAGGCCGCCGGGGTGGTGGTGGCGCTGGACCGCCAGGAGCGCGCCAGCGACGACACCGACAAGAGCGCCATCCAGCAGGTGCAGGCCGAGTTTGGCATCCCGGTGGTCAGCATCGTCGGCCTCGACCAGGTGCTGGCCTACCTCGAACAGAGCGGGGGAGACACCCTCAAACCCCACGCCGAGGCCATCCGCGCCTACCGCGAACGCTACGGCGTCAGCGCCTGAGTCGCTATGGCTTCCTTGCGCCGAGGTCTTCCTCCCAGGAGGGCCTCGGTGATCTCCCTGCCTCACATCGTCCTCCGCCGCGATCCTGGTGATGTCCAATGCTCGACGTGGTGCTCTATCAACCCGAGATTCCGCCGAACACCGGCAATCTGATACGCCTGTGCGCCAATACCGGATTTCGCCTGCACCTTATTGAGCCGTTAGGCTTTACCCTAGACGATAAGCGCCTCAGGCGCGCGGGGCTGGACTACCATGAGTGGGCGCGGGTCCGGGTCCACGCCGACTGGCAGACGTTCATCGACGAGGTTTCGCCCTCTCGGGTCTTCGCCGTCTCGACCCGTGGGCGGCGTGGTTACCATGAGCCCGACTATCGTTCCGGCGACGCCCTGGTATTCGGCCCCGAGACCCGAGGCCTGCCCCAGGCGATGCTCGATGCACTGCCGCCGGAGCAGCGCCTGCGCATCCCGATGCTGCCGGACAGCCGCAGCCTGAACCTGTCCAACGCCTGTGCGGTGCTGGTGTTCGAGGCCTGGCGACAACTCGATTTCGACGGCGCGGCGCGACTCGATGTCCAGCCCGGCGCCCAGGACGACGCATGAACGCACCTGTGAAGACGATCCGCGAACGCATCCGCGGCCTCAACCCGCGTCAGCGCGAGGCCGTGCACTTCATCGACGGTCCCTGCCTGGTGCTGGCCGGGGCCGGCTCCGGCAAGACCAGCGTGATCACCACCAAGATCGCCTACCTGATCCAGGAATGCGGCATGAGCGCCCGGCGCATCGCTGCGGTGACCTTTACCAACAAGGCCGCCCGCGAGATGAAGGAGCGGGTCAGCTCGATGCTGCAGGGGCGTGAAGGCCACGGCCTGACGGTCTCGACCTTCCACACGCTCGGCCTCAACATCATCCGCGGCGAGCTCAAGGCGCTGGGCTACAAGCCGGGCTTTTCACTGTTCGATCCGGAAGACGCCAAGGCGCTGCTGCGCGATCTGATGAACAAGGACGCCCAGGTCGACGCCGACCAGATCAATCAGGTCCAGGGAGTGATCTCCAACTGGAAGAACGACCTGATCCTGCCCGGCCAGGCGCTGTCCCACGCCGCCACCGAAGACGAGCAGTACGCCGCCCGGGTCTACGAGGCCTACGTTCGCCACCTCAAGGCCTACAACGCGGTGGACTTCGATGACCTGATCCTGCTGCCGGTGGTACTGCTGCGCGACGACCCCGAGGCGCTGGCCCGCTGGCGTCGCAAGATCCACTACATGCTGGTGGACGAGTATCAGGACACCAACGTCAGCCAGTACATGCTGGTCCGCATGCTGATGGCCGAGCGCCAGACCTTCACCGTGGTCGGCGACGATGACCAGTCGATCTACGCCTGGCGCGGTGCCCGGCCGGAGAACCTGGTGACCCTGGGCGAAGACTTTCCGCGGCTCAAGGTGATCAAGCTGGAGCAGAACTACCGCTCCACCGGCACCATCCTGCGCGCCGCCAACACCCTGATCGCCAACAACCCCCACGTCTACGACAAGACCCTGTGGTCGGACATGGGCCAGGGCGATCCGATCCGGGTGGTGGTCACGCGCCACGAGGAGGCAGAGACCGAGCGGGTCGCCAGCGAGATCCTGACCCGCCGGATCAAGGAGCGCGCCGAATGGCGTGACTTCGCGGTGCTCTACCGTGGCAACTTCCAGGCGCGCCTGCTGGAATTGAAGCTGCAGCACTACCAGATTCCCTACAAGCTGTCCGGCGGCACCTCGTTCTTCTCCCGGGGCGAGATCAAGGACGCCATGGCCTACCTGCGGCTGTTGATCAATCCGGCCGACGACAACGCCTTCCTGCGTATCGTCAACGTGCCGCGTCGCGAGATCGGCCCGACCACCCTGGAGAAGCTCGCCAACTACGCCACCGAGCGCGGCGTCTCGTTGTTCGCCGCCTGTCACGAGCTGGGGCTGGCCGAGCAGCTGCCGGCCCGCGCGGTGGAGCGGCTTACGCGGTTCACCCACTTTATCGATGGGGTGCGCCGCCGCATGGACCAGGGCGACGCCATCGCCGCGATCCGCGAGATGATGCGCGAGATGGACTACGAGGCCTGGCTCTACCAGAACGCCAGCGCCCCCACCATCGCCGAGCGGCGCATGGCCAACGTGTGGATCCTGATCGACCAGCTCGAGAAGTCGATGCAGGCCGATCCGGAAGAGAACACCGCCAGCACCGATACCGAAACCGACGACGTGGAATCGGCGATCTCGCGCCTGGTATTGCGCGATATCCTCGAGCAACAAGCGGAAGAAGATGACTCGGATCGTGTGCAATTGCTGACCATGCACGCCTCCAAGGGCCTCGAGTTCCCCCACGTCTACCTGATGGGTCTCGAGGAAGAGCTGTTGCCTCACCGCAACTCCATCGAGGCCGGCACCGTGGAGGAGGAGCGCCGCCTGGCCTACGTTGGCATCACCCGTGCCCGGCGTACCCTGACCATGACGCTGGCGCGCCAGCGCAAGGCCTACGGCGAGTTGATGGACTGCGCCCCCAGCCGCTTCCTCGACGAGTTGCCGCCGGATGATCTGGAGTGGGAAGGACGCGCCGATCGGGAAGACCCCGAGCGCAAGCAGGAGCGGGGCAAGAGCGCCATCGCCGGGCTGCGCTCGCTGCTGGACTGAATCCATCCACAGCCGCTGGATCGCCACAGGCTGTGGATAAGCCCGATGGCATCAAGGCTTGGCACGACCCGAGTGCAGGACCAGGCCTCGCCAGCAGACCAACGCAAGCGGGGCGCCCATGGGCGCCCCGCTGCTATATCGCGTGAGTCGATTTACTGGGTCATGTAAATGACGGCCGCCTTGATCTCGTCATCGGACAGACTCGGGTTGCCACCCTTGGGCGGCATCGCGTTGAAGCCGTTGATGGCGTGGTCATAGAGGGTGTCCATGCCCTTGGCCAGGCGCGGTTCCCAGGCGGCGGCGTCACCGCGAACCGGGGCGCCGGCGACACCGGCTTCATGGCACGCCATGCAGATGCCGCCATAGACCGCTTCACCATCGATGGCCGCCACCGCCGGGTCGACCTCGGCAGAGCCTGCATCGGTTGCAGCGGCGTCGTCGCCGCCAGCCGCATCGGTGGCGGCAGCGTCCTCACCTGCTGCTTCGTTGCTGGCAGCGGCGGCGCTGTCGTCTGATGCTGTCTCTTCGGCAGGGGCCGCCTCGCTGGCGCCTGCGTCGCTTGACGGCACTTCCATCACCGGCTCGACCAGGTAGGCCACCGCCGCATGGACTTCTTCATCGGACAGGTTCGGGTTGCCGCCACGGGCCGGCATCGCATTGAAGCCGTTAAGAGCGTGATCCAGCAGGGTGTCGAAGCCCTTGGTGGTGCGTTCGGCCCAGGCCGCTTCGTCGCCGCGCTTGGGTGCGCCGGCGACGCCGGTATCGTGGCAGGCCATGCAGATGCCGCCGTAGACGGCTTCGCCATCGACGCCACCGCCCGACGCCGCGGCGTCACCGCCGCCTGACGCGGCGGCCATGGCGCTGCCACATTCCTGGCCTTCGAGGCACACAGAACCTACCGGGGCCAGGCGCTCGGCCATGGCGTCACGCTCGGCATCGTCCTGTGCCATCGCCTGGCCGGAGCCCAGGCCCAGGGTGATCAGACACCCCATGATCAGCTTGCTGGATTTCACTCTCACCACCTCTGTAACGGTCGCTTGATGGAAGTTATTGTTGGTGGCGCCGAGCACGGCCATCGTCCCTATCGCCGGGCGTCACGCTGTGCCGGCAGTATAGCGAGATCGCTCGAGACGGGAAAATGTCGCCCGTCGCCGGGAAGGTGGCGCTGCGGGGCTTGGGCATGCCCTTGGGTGGACACCGGCGGGTGCGCAAGGTAGGATATGGCTCGCCGCGTGACAGGTTCAGGCGGCACCGCGCGCCCTTAGCTCAGCTGGATAGAGCGTTGCCCTCCGGAGGCAAAGGTCAAAGGTTCGAATCCTTTAGGGCGCGCCATAGAATTCAAGGGCTTACGACGCTGTCGTAGGCCCTTTTTCATGTCTGGAGGGTAGGTCGGCAGGGGGGCATCGAGCGCTCGAATCGGGCCATTCACTGCCGTTGAATTTGCCCATTGCTGCACGAGCACATGCTTGAAAGTGCACGGTTTTCTGCCAAAGTTCGCCCTTGAGGCGAAAGCGCCTTTGCTGATCTGGATCAAGTCGGCCTTTGTTGCCGAGCGCCGTTGGCCAGGAGCGAGCGGCAGCTTCGCCCCTGGCGTGAACGTTACGCTTCTCTGGCGTGGACGTTTCTCTTCTCTGGCGTGGACGTTACCGGGCGCTCGCTGGACGCTTACTCGACCGGGCCGCTATCCAGCTCGCTGAACACGACCTGGGCGTAGTCGCCGTGTTGCTGGTCGGTTTCCCACACCCCGGTACCCAGGCAGGCGCCAGATTCCGGCTTGGTGTTGCACTGGTTATAGGAACCCGCCTTGAAGTACATCCAGTCACCGGCGTATCCCTGCGGATGGTCGGCCTCGTCGACCTCACCGTCGGGACCGACGTTGTCGGCCAGGTTCTGCTCGAAGGTGCGGGTGGGGTGGCCGTCTGACGCGAAGGTCAGGTGCATGACGTCGTCCTTGACCTCGACCCGATAGCGGAAGCTCTCGCCCAGGGCGATGCCCGCCTCGCCCGGATCCTCGCTGCCGCTCCAGTCGTTGCCCCACACCGCGTGGCTGATATCGATGCGCTCGGGGTCATCCTTCTCGAGGTTGCGTTCGTAGTTCCAGAACACCGAGCCGGTCTCGTGGTCGGGAAACTTCTTGTAGTAGATCTTCAGCGGTTCGTTGCCGTGGCCGAAGCCATTGTCCTGGGCCAGCACCGCTTCGTCCTTGCCGGCGTGGATCTGGCCGATGACCACCGAATAGGCCGCTGCCCGGTCGGGCTTGTCGGTGCGCTCGGCGACGTGATCGACCCGCAGCGTAGCATCGAGGTAGCCGCCGATCTGGGCGTAGCGGTCAGCCTCGGGGTGAGAGGCGAGGGCAAAGTTCTGCTCAGGTGCCTTGGGGCCGAAGGCGTCGTCGGCGCCGGCCAGCATCTGGCGCAGTTCGGTGCGTGCATTGCTGGAATTGGGGGTGGTGAAGGCGCTGTTGGGGGTCACGAAGACCAGATTATTGTTGTCGTTCAGATAGTAGTAGTCCGGATGTTGATAGGACTGAAGCTCGCCGACCGATATCTCGTCGACGTCGTCGTCGCCGTCGGCGTCCATGGGCAGGGTCAACTTCCAGGTCGTGAGGTCGAAGACTTGCGCCGGAGGCGTACCCTCGTCGGCGGCCATGGAGGATACACCGAAGGAGGAGACGGCCAGGGCCGACAGCGCGACGATCAGGGGCTTGCGAAGGGGGTGTCGAAGGGACTGGTAAAGGGGCTGGCAAAGGGAATGGCGGTGGGAGAGAAAACGGCTGAGATGGTCGTGTTCGAGCACGGCGTTGTTCCTTGTTGTGCTGGGGTGGCATCAGCAAGGCTAGAATTGCGTTTCAATATTGTCAAAGATGATTCATCAAAAATAAAACGAGGTTTTGTTTGTGTGGGTTCCATGCCTGATAAAAAAAGCCGCCCGGAAGGGCGGCAAGGCGGGGAACCTGTAGGGCCTATGCGTGGCAGTCGACAAGGGTGGCCTGGGGTGAGCCGATAAGCGGCCCGTCTTCCGACGTGGCGTGAAGGGCCGTTGGCACATCGACCTTGAAGCGGCCCACCAGCGAGGCCATGTCGCGAGCCCGCTTGTCGAGGGACTCGCTGGCGGTGGCAACGCGTTCGACCAGGCCGGTGTTGCGCTGGGTGACGTCCTCGAGTTGCGCCAGTGCCTGAGTGATCTGTTCGATACCCAGCGACTGCTCGGTCGCCGCGGTGGAAATCTCCGACACCAGGGTCGCCGTCTGCTGGGCATGCTCGGAGATGGTGACCAGCGCCTCGCTGGTGGAGGTCACCAGGCGCTCGCCCTTGTCGACCCGCTGCGTACTGGTGGTGATCAACCGGCGGATCAGGGTGGCTTCCTCTGCGCAGCGGCTGGCGAGTTTCTGCACCTCCGAGGCCACCACCGAAAACCCTCGACCCTGGTCGCCGGCGCGCGCCGCCTCCACCGAAGCGTTCAGGGCCAGAATATTGGTCTGGAAGGCGATGTCGTCGATGGCCTCGACGATCCTGGTGACTTCCTGGTTGGCGTCGCGAATCTGTTCCATGGCCGTTCGGGTCTGGGCGGCGTTCTGGCTCAGGTCGTTGGCGCGGCAGGCGACTTCACGGGTCATTTCCTGCGCCTGGCGAGCGGAATCAGAGGTCTGCTTCACGGTGGCGGTGATCTGCTCCATGCTGGAAGCGGTCTGGATCAGTGAGGCCGCCTGCTGCTCCGTTCTGCTCGCCAGGTCCTGGTTGCCCCGGGTGATTTCTCCACTGACCGCCTCGACGGCGTTGGCGCTTTTCTTGAGGTTGACCACCAGGCTGGCAATATTGCTCAGCGAGTCGTTGAAGGCGCGGTAAAGCTGCGACAGCTCGTCCTTGCCGGGGACCGCCAGTCGCTTGGTCAGGTCATCCTTCTGCTCGTGGATATCTGCCAGGGCCGCCTTGAGGGGGCGAACCACGCTGCGGGCGGTGATGATCGAAAAGGCAAGGGTGACGAGCAGGACGGCAAGCATGACCAGGGCGTGCTTGAGCAGGTAGCTGAAGGACGCTTTCTGCAAGTCGTCAATACGTGCCAGGAGGTACTGATCCGCCGACCGGGAGATCTGCTGAATGCCATCGATATACTCGGTCTGGGCCTCGAACCACTCCTGGTGATCGATACCGAAGCCGCCGCTTGAGGCCTTGTCGAGGACCACGCTGCGCATGGCATTCAAACGCTCGCCAAGTGCGCTGTCGGTCAGCGTCTTGAGCTCCTCCTGAACCCTCGGTGATGAAAGCTCGAAGAAGTTCTTCTTGTGCACATCGGACTTCACGATCAACGAAAGCAGCTTCCTGAACATTACTGGCGATATCGCGTCGGCGCTGAAAGATGCCGCCAGTACCGCCCGTTCTATGCCGGCCAGCTCCTTGATGTTCAAAAGGTCGTAATAGGCCGTCAGCTGACGGGCGACCTCTCCCTGATCGACGCCAAAGGTCAGCTTGGCGACGATATCGATCAGCGCCTCGTTGATGTTGGTATAAGCGTCCGTCGATGCTTCGGCAGATATGTCGAGACCATCGACCTTGCGCCGTAGGCCATCCTTCTCCTCAAGCAGACGCTTTGCCAGATCGACCTGTGCTTCGATTCGAGGGTCTTGACGGGAAAAGTCGATGTCAGCGATGTAGCGGGCGAACGCTTCAACCTCGATATTGGTCGCCTCACGTTGCACCGGTAGCTCTGCGTGATAGTTGCGGCCCTGGCTGCTGAGAAAGGCGGCCGTCATCCCCCGTTCGCGCTGAAGTTCGTGCACCAGGTTGGCCGAATGACGCCCGAGGATCGCCACCTCTTGAAGGCTATCCATCCGGGTGACGACCGCCTGGCGTTCCAGCACTGTGGAGAGCGTCATCCACAGGATGGAAAGCAGCGGAAAGAAAAGCACCAGGAAGAACTTTCTTCCCATGGTCAGGCGATCAAGGAGTGATGTCATTGGCAGAGGGCTCATGCTGGGAGGGGCCAACCGGCAGTCATGGGTTGAGCGAAGTCATTTCCTGGCTTGCTCATCGCTCAGACTGCCTCCGATTAGCAGCGATGCCAGGGTTATCGACCCATGAAAGCGTCAAGTTGAGAGGAATATGCTAAAGCGCTTCGCACCAATGATCTGGATCATGAGAGCAGCCGGTTCTCGGCCATGATGCTCAGGTTCGACTGCGACTATTCGCTGGGTGACGGAGGTTTCACGAGAATGGCCGCCCCGGAAGGCGGCCTGTCTTTTTGCCTAAACCTCAGAACCCTGATCCTGAAGGCGAGTCGGGGGGGCTTCGGTCAAGCAGGGTGGTCAGGGAGGGATGCGTTCGGATGGCGGGCATGGGCGCGATGGCTGCGACCGACGAGGGTCACGCCGATATACAGAGCCGACGACACCACGCAGCCGGTCAGCGGACCGATCAACCAGCCCACATCGGCGAACAGCATCATGTAGCCGCTGGTGAAGAAGCCGCCGAGCATGGCCGCCAGCGCCCCCCAGGCCGAGCCCTGCCAGAAGGTCGAGATGAACACCGGGCCGATCAGGCTGGCGAGCAGGGTGCCGGTGCCGAGGATGCCGAGCCAGGACAGCATGAAGGGCGGTGCGTAGAGCATCATCAGCAGTGCCAGCACGCCGAGCACTAGCACCGCGGCCCGGTTCAGGCCCAGGACGCGCCGTGCCGAAGGCTGTCGTTCGGCAAAGATCGCCAGGCGCAGGTCATGGGAGACGCTGGAGGCCACGGTGTGCAACAGGGAGTTGGCGGTAGACTTCATGGCGAAGATGATGAACAAGGTGATGACGCCCTGGATCGCCGGATGCATGAACTGCTCGAGATAGACCGGCATGGCGCTGTCGGGATCCGCCAGTCCCGGCAGCTTGACCCTGACGTAGAGCCCGACCAGCGGAATCAGACTGAGCAGGCCGCCGAGCACCGCGACGTAGATGCCGACCTTGTGCAGCTTGACCTCGGGCTTGAAGGCCAGGAAGCGGATCGCCATGAACGGCAGCACCGCCGCGAACAGAAAGGCGTAGGGCAGGACCAGGAAGACGTTGCCTCGGGAGGCGCCGTAGTGGGCCCCGTTGGTCGGGTTCAACAGCTCCGGGTCGATGGCGTTCAAGCCGCTTTCCCACTCGTTCACGTCAATGGTGGTCAGCATCTGGATGACGATGATGACCGCCGCCAGGGCCATGCCCCAGACCATGATGGTGTCGGTCCAGGCCACCGCGGCCAGCCCCCCGAGCATGGTGTAGAGGATGATCACCCCGACCATCAGCATGGCGCTTTGATCGAGTTCGATGCCCAGCCAGCTGGCACCCAGAAGCCCCACCGCCTTGATCTGACTGGTCAGGAAGACCAGCAGCAGCACCACGGTGATGATCGCCGATACCGCCTGCAGCACTCGCCCCATGGCGCCGCCGCCGTGGGACTGGCCGATGTACTCGGGGATGGTGTTGCTGCCCATATCGATCGCCTTGCGCTGCATGAAGCGGGCGAAGTAGAGCACCGCGATGACCATCGCTGGTGCAAAGAAGAAGTTGCCCAGCACCTCGATGGCACCAAACTGGTAGGTGACCCCGGGCGAGCCCATGAAGCCCCAGCCGCTGAATCCGGTGGCAACGATGGTACCGGCACCGACGAAGGCCCCCAGCGAGCGCCCGGCGACCAGGAAGCCGGCGGCGTCATCCTTGCGCATGCGCCGCGAGGACAGGTAGCCCAGATAGAGCATCAGGCCGAAGGTCATCAGCAGAAGCGCCCAATTGAACAGGGTAAAGGAGTCCATGTGCGTCACCTCGGTTGGCGGGCCTTGAGTTCTCGACGCAGGTAGGCTGCACCGGTGTGAATCAGCATGGAGAGCGTTAGAATGGCAAAGGTGGTCAATACCCAGGAGTTCATGAAGAAGCCTCTATTGTTTGTTGTTGGACGTCGACAATCGGCAGTCGTCGAGAGGTAGCGTCGATTTCCATCGACAGATTCAAGGTATTTTCTTGCCGCTGATGCGACCAATAAGAACGACAAATCGATGCATGATCTATGCCAATGAGGCCCCAGGTTGAAGACGATACCGAGTGAGTTATTGCGTACCTTCGTGACCATCAATGAGCTGGGAGGCTTTACCGCGGCAGGAGAGCGCCTGGGGCGTTCCCAGCCCGCCATCAGCCTGCAGATGAAGAAGCTCGAGGAGATGCTGGGTACTCGCCTGTTTCTGCGCGGAAGTCAGCTGGAAATGACCCAGGATGGTGACTATCTCTACCAGGAAGCCAGGGCCATGCTGGCGATCAATGACCGGCTGGTGGAGAAGCTTTGCGGAGGGGGCGTCAGTGGCAAGGTAAGGCTAGGTATTCCCAACGATTTCGAGCTGGCATTTGTGCCGCGAGTGCTGAGGAATCTGGCGCGGGTCTACCCCAATATCGAGGTCGAGGTCGACTGTGAGATCAGCAGGGTCATACTCCAGCGTTTTCACAGGCACCACTACGATATCGCCCTGGTGATGGAGCCGGAAAGGGTCGACGATGATCGCGATGCTCGGGATATCCGGGTAGATGACCTGGTCTGGGTGGTCGGCGACACGGCATTGCTGGAGGGTGAAGCGCCGCTGCCTCTGGTCACCTATCCCCTAGGGTGCCTGTACCGCTCTGCGGCGGAAGCGGCGTTGAGGGCCAGGGCGATGCCCTATCGGGTGAGCTACGCCAGTACCAGCCTGCTCGGTATCTTCACCGCGGTGGAGGAGGGCCTGGGCGTGACCGCCCTGGCGCGCAGCGTCAGCCCCGACCACTTGCACTGCGTGGATGGGGCGGATCGGCTGCCCGAGCTTGGGCGCGTCACCTTCGGCCTGCACTACCAGACCGGCGAGCTGTCCGTGGCGGCGCACCACGTGCTGGACTACCTCAGGGCCGGGCTCGCCGACATGGGGGGCGAGCGGCCCCCCATGTCACGTCCCGGCCGGTGATCGCCGGATCGGTTCAACCCACGATGTTATGCGCCGGCCCGTAGGGGAAGCCGGTGATATTGTCGGCGCCGTCTTCCTTGACCACCAGGATGTCGTGCTCGCGGTAGCCACCGGCGCCGGGCTGGCCTTCGGGAATCATCAGCATGGGCTCCATCGACACCACCATGTTGGGCTCCAGTACGGTGTCGATGTCCTCGCGTAGTTCAAGACCCGCCTCGCGGCCGTAGTAGTGGCTCAGGGTGCCGAAGGAGTGCCCGTAGCCAAAGGTGCGGTACTTGAGGACGTCGTGTCTGGCGAAGATCTCGTTGAGCTCGTGGGCGATGTCGCTGCAGCGGGCGCCGGGGCGAATCAGCTGCTGTCCGCGCTCATGGACCTCGCAGTTGATCTCCCACAGCCGCAGATGGGCATCGCTTGCGTGCTCGCAGAACAGAGTGCGCTCCAGCGCCGTGTAATAGCCCGAGATCATCGGGAAGGTGTTCAGGCTCAGGATGTCGCCGGGACGCACGCGACGGCTGGTGACCGGATTGTGGGCGCCGTCGGTGTTGATGCCGGACTGGAACCACACCCAGGTGTCCATCAGCTCGCTCTGCGGGTAGGTCTTGGCGATCTCGCGCACCATGGCGCTCTGGCCGGCCAGCGCCACTTCGTACTCGGGCACCCCGGCGGCGATGGCGTCGCGTACCGCGACACCGCCCACGTCGGCGATACGCGCGCCCTGACGGATCAGTGCGATCTCTTCGGCGGACTTGATCATGCGCATCTGCATGGTGGGTACGCCGATGTCGACCAGCTCCACCTCGCCAAGGGCGCTTTCCAGCTTGTCGCGGTTGGCCAGGGTCAGATGGTCGAACTCCACCCCGATGCGTCGTTTGCCTTCGCATAGCCGCATGATGGCCTTGAAGAAGTTGTCCTTCTGCCAGTCGGTGTAGACGATGTTGTCGCCCAGACGGTTGCGCCGATACGGTTGGCCGCCGTCGATGTTGGCGGTGACGGTAGTAAAGCCTTCCTGGGTCACCACCAGTCCATAGTCGCGGCCAAAGCGACAATAGACGAAGTCACTGAAGTAATTGATGTTGTGATAGGAGGTCAGGACCACGGCGTCGACCTGCTGCTCGGCCATGTGCTGGCGCAGACGGGCTAGGCGGCCCTGCATCTCGGCGTCGCTGAAGGTGGGGGTGACCTTTTCACCGTTGGGGATCTCGATCAGAGAGGGCAGTTGCATAGGGGCTCCTTGTAATTCTTGGCCGACAGGGCGGTGGTTCTCATCCTGCGCTGGCGCCAGCCTCGACGCTGACCACCACGCTGGATTGACTATCGCCGTGGAGCCGTCAACGGCGCCAATCACAACCGCAAATGTCCCCATTTGCGCCAGAAAAATGGTTCTTGAACAGTGCGTTAAAGAAGTGTCTGCAAGCACTTGTGGTTGCCGCCCGAGGCCTGTCGAAGGGCCACCCTGACCACTGTCCAATGGCTTTGCATAAATCAGGCTTATGCAAAGCATAAAATCTTGAAAATTGTCTAATACGCCTACCTGGCCGAGTCTCAAGTGACGCCTGTCTTGCCGTCAACAAAGCGGTGGCGGGCCCAGATCACAATCACAACGACTCAACGGGTACCCCCATGACCTCCAGGATGCTCCCCCTGCTGGCGCTTGGCGCCTTCGCCGGTCTTTCCACCTCGGCCCAGGCCCTCGACATCAAGCTCGGCCACGTGCTGGCCCCTACCCATAGCTGGCATATCGCCGCTGAAGGCTTCGCCGACGAAGTGCGCGAGGCCACCGAGGGTCGCGTCAACTTCCAGGTCTTCCCCAGCGGCCAGCTCGGCAACGAAAAGACCATGGTCGAAGGCATGCAGATCGGCAGCGTGCCCGCCGGGGTGATCGGCTGCGGCTCCTTCCAGCCGCTGGACGCCCGCTTCGGCATCGTCGAGCTGCCCTACTCCTGGGCGGACCGCCAGGACGCCTACGCCGCCTACGACGGTGAGCTGGGCGAGGCGCTGGAAGCCATCGCCTCCGACTACAACATGAAGATCCTGTCCTGGTGGGAGAACGGCTTCCGCCACGTCACCAACAACCAGGGCCCGGTCGAGACCCCCGAGGACCTGGCCGGTCTGAAGATCCGGGTAACCCCGGACAAGATGCGACTGGATACCTTCACCGCGCTTGGCGCAAGCCCGGCTCCGCTGTCCTTCGGCGAGCTCTACTCGGCGCTGCAGCAGGGGGTGTTTGACGCCCAGGAAAACCCGCTGTCGATCATCCACTCCTCGTCCTTCTTCGAGGTCCAGGACTACGTTTCGCTGACTGGGCACGTCTGGGCACCGGCCTGCCTGACCGTCGCCAACAACGTCTGGCAGCGCCTGTCCGAGGACGACCAGGCGGCGGTCCAGCAGCTGGCCGACGCCTGGCGTGACGAACAGCGCCGGATGACCCAGGAGGACGACTCGCGCCTGGTGGCCGAGCTCGAGGCCGAAGGCATGAGCGTCAACGAGGTCGATACCACGCCGTTCAATGCCGCCGTCCAGGGCGTCTGGGCCGACTACGAAGACGTCTTCGGCAGCGACCTGATGGCGCTGGTGAAGCGCTACCGCGAAGGGCAGTGAGCGCGATGACCGTGCACGGCCTGCTGCATCCCGTGGCGCGTCTCGTCTCGCGCCTGTGCCTGGCGCTGGCCGGCATCGGCGCCGCCCTGCTGGCGGCGCTGGTCGCCTACTCGGTGTTCATGCGCTGGGTGGTGGGGGCGCCGCCCCACTGGGCCGAAGAGCTGCCCCAGCTGGTGCTGGTGTGGACCGCGCTGCTGGCCGGCGTGGCCTGCACCTACAAGCGCAGCCACCTGAGCGCCGGACTGATGCCGCTGCTGGTCGGCTCCCCTGCCATTCGCCGGCTGATCACCCGGGCCACCGACCTGCTACTGCTGGTGATGCTACTGCTGCTGGCCAAGGCCGGCTGGGACCTGGCCTGGTTGACCATGAGCCAGACCACCACGGCGCTGCAGCTACCTGCGGGGCTGGTGTATCTGTCGGTGCCGGTGTGCTGCGCCGGCATGGCGCTGGCGCAGTGTGACCATCTGCTGGCGAGCGATCCGCTGTCACAGGAGGACGCCTCATGACCCTTGGTGCCTTGACCCTGGTGGGCGTCTTCGCCCTGGCGATCCTGATCGATATTCCCATCGCCTTCGGCCTGATCCTGGCGGTGCTGTCCTATCTGCTGATGTTTGGTGCGGCGCCGATGATGGTCTCCGCCCAGCAGTTCGTAGCGGGCATGGAGAGCTTCACTCTGCTGGCCATCCCGCTGTTCGTGATGGCCGCCCAGTTGATGAATCACGCCGGACTGACCCAGCGTCTGGTGCGTCTGTGCATGGCGCTGGTGGGCGACATCCGTGGCGGCCTGGCGGTGGTCGCGGTGCTGGCCTGCATGATGTTCGGGGCACTGTCAGGCTCCGGCGTGGCCGACGTCATCGCCATCGGCAGCATGCTGCTGCCGGCGATGCAGCGCAGCGGCTATCACCGCGGCTTCAGCAGCGCCCTGGTGGGCACCGCCAGCTCCATCGGCACGGTGATCCCGCCGAGCATCGTGATGATCGTCTACGGCACCACCTCCAACACCTCGGTGGGCAAGCTGTTCATGGGCGGCGTGATCCCCGGCCTGCTGCTGACCCTGGCGCTGGTGGGGGTGGCCATCTATGTGTCACGCCGCAACGGCTGGTCCGGTGGTACCCGGCCCGAGCCCGGCGAGCGCAAGCGTGCCTTTATCGCTGCCCTGCCGGCGCTGCTGGTGCCGGTGCTGATCATCGGAGGCATTCGCTTCGGCGTCTTCACCCCCACCGAAGCCGCCGCCTCGGCCATCGTCTATGCGCTGATCGTCGGCACCCTGGTCTATCGCAGCCTGAGCCTTCGGGACATCGTCGACAGCGTCATCGCCACCGCGGAGACCTCCGGCGCCATCCTGGTCATCATCGGTGCCGCCGGCATGTTCGCCTGGGGCCTGACCTACGAACAGGTGCCCCAGGCCATCGCCACACTGATCGGCGAGATCACCGACAGCCGCTATGGCGTACTGCTGCTGCTGACCGTGGTGTTGCTGGTGCTCGGCTCCTTCATGGAAAGCATCGCCATCATCATCATCGTCACCCCCATCGTCATGCCGCTGCTGGTGCAGTACGGCATCGACCCGGTGCACTTCGGGGTGCTGCTGACGGTGAACCTGGCGATCGGCGCCAATACGCCGCCGCTGGGGGTCGACCTGATGGCCGCCTGCCGCATCGCCGGAATCAGCGTGATGGAGTCGTTGCGCTACCTGGGACTGATGCTCGGGGCGATGATCGCGGTACTGCTGCTGATCACCTTCGTGCCCGACATCGTGCTGTTCCTGCCGAACCTGATGGAGTGACCCATGGCGTCCTTGATTCCGACTCCTTTGTCCCTGACCCAGTGTCGCAGCTGGCTGTTCGTGCCGGGGCATGACCCGGCACGCCTGGATCAGGCGCTGGATAGCGGCGCCGAGGCCATCATCGTCGACCTGGAGGAGTTCACCCCGGCCGCCGATCGCCGCCAGGCCTGCGACGACTTTGTCGCCTTCGCCGAGCGCTGCCGGCAGCACCAGCGGCTGCCCATGGCGCGCATCAACCCGCTGACCCAGGGCGGCAAGGGCGAGCTGGCGGCGCTGATGCGGGCACGACCAGCGGCCATCTTCCTGCCCCAGGTCGAGTCCTCCATGGACATCGTGCTGCTGGCCCTGGCACTGGCCCGCGAAGAGCGTCGCGTCGGCCTCGAACAGGGCTGTACCGCGCTGATACCGACGCTGGAGAGCGCCGTCGGTGTGGGCGCCGCAGCGGAGATCCTCAAGGCAAGCCCAAGGGTGAGCGCGGCGCTTCTCGGCAGTGGCGATCTGTCGCGTGATCTGGGCGTTGCCGCCGACGCCGAGCCAGGCGAGCGGGCCAGCGTCCTGGCGCCCTGGCGCCAGCGCTTCGTCGACGCCTGCGCCAAGGCCGAGTGTCTGGCCATCGACGGCCCCTGGACTTGCCGAGAGGGCTTCGAGCAAGACCTCGAGTGGGCCATGGCGCGGGGCTTTCGTGCCCGCTGCGTGGTGCTGCCCGAACAGATCGCCCCGCTGCACCGCGCCCTGACAGACGCCTGAACCGTCTTTACCAACAACGATATCGAGAACCCTGACATGAGCCTGCCAGCCTCCACGCTTTCGCCAACCACGTCCCTTGCGCGCCGCAATGGCGGCCAGATCCTGATGGACCAGCTGCGCGCCCACGGCGCCCGCCGGGTCTTCCTGGTGCCGGGGGAAAGCTACCTGCCCTGCATCGACGCCCTCAACGAGCATCGGGGCGCCATCGAGCCCATCGTCTGTCGTCAGGAAAGCGGCGCCGCCTACATGGCCGAGGCCTACGGTAAGCTGACCAACGAGCCGGGCATCTGCTTCGTGACCCGTGGCCCGGGGGCCACCAACGCCTCCATCGGGGTGCATACCGCCTTTCAGGACTCGACCCCGATGATCCTGTTCATCGGCCAGGTAGGGAACGACTTCGTCGAGCGCGAGGCCTTCCAGGAGATCGACTACCGTCGCATGTTCGGCCCCATGGCCAAGTGGGTCGCCCAGATCGATGCCACCGATCGTATCCCCGAGTACATCGCCCGGGCCTATCGCGTCGCCACCAGCGGGCGTCCCGGTCCGGTGGTGCTGGCGTTGCCGGAAGACACCTTGTGGGGCGAGGCCGAGGTGGCCGACGCCCAGCCCATGGCCAAGCTGCATTCCCACCCCGGCGCGGCTCAGCTCGAGGCGCTCAAGGCGCGTCTGGCCGAGGCCGAGCGGCCCTTCCTGCTGATCGGTGGCAGCGGCTGGACGGCACAGGCTCAGGCCCAGATGGCGGCCTTCGCCGAGCGTTTCGATCTGCCGGTGGGGGTGGCCTGGCGCCGGCTCGAGTGCTTCGACCAGCGCGATCCGCGCTTTGTCGGCCACGTCGGCTTCGCCATGGACGACGCCCTGCGCGAGCGGCTTGAGCACAGCGACCTGCTGATCGCCGTCGGCACCCGCATGGGCGAGGCCACCAGCGAAGGCTACTCGTGGATCCAGTCGCCGACCCCGCGCCAGACGCTGGTGCACGTCTACCCGGATCCCGAAGAGCTGGGCCGGGTCTATCATGCCGAGCTTGCCATCAACGCCGACGTGGTGGGCTTCGCCGCCGCCCTGGACGGGCTGGCGCCGGACACCTCACCGCGTTGGGCCGACCAGACCCGCGCCGCGCGCGCCGACTACCTGGCGACGCTTGAGCCCCAGCCGGCCCCGGGGCCGCTGAGTCTCGACAAGGTCGCCGCCAGCGTCGATCGTCGCCTGGATGGCCAGGGCTGCATCAGCGTGGGGGCCGGCAACTATGCGCTGTACGCCCACCGTTACGTGCGCTTCGCCGGGCTTGGCAGCTCGCTGGCGCCGACGGTGGGCTCCATGGGCTACGGCCTGCCGGCGGCGATCTCGTTCAAGCTCGAGCACCCCGACCGCCCGGCGGTGTGCTTCGCCGGTGACGGCTGCTTCCAGATGAACCTGCAGGAGCTGGGCGTGGCGCTGCAGTACGATGTCGGCCTGGTGATCCTTCTGTTCAACAACGGCATGTGGGGTACCATCCGTGCCCACCAGGAAAACGACTTCCCCGGCCGCGAGATCGCCCTGACCTTCACCAACCCGGCCTTCACCACCCTGGTCGAGTCCTACGGCGGCCTGGGCGAGATCGTCGAGCGGGACGAGGACTTCGACGCCGCCTTCGAGCGCGCCCTGGCCTTCGCCGAGCGCGAACGCCGTCCGGCGCTGATCGAACTGCGCTACGAGGCCGACGGCATCGCCCCGGGCAAGCGGCTGAGTGCCATCCGCGAGGCTGCCCTGGCGCGTTGAACAGGCTGCCCTATGGCGTATCGTCAAAAGCGAGGGGCGCCTGGGCGGCGTCGGCCACGTCGATACCGGTGGTCAGGCGGTGCTCCATGGGCACCTTGGCCATGCTGGTGAGGAAGAACTCGATAAAGGTTGTCTCCGCCACGCTGGCGCGGCCTTCGCGGTGCCACATCAGGTGCAGGTCGATATCGGCCACGCCGTCGTAAGGCGGCAGCGGCCATAGCTCGCCGTCCGCCACCTGCCGAGCCACCAGGTGCTCCGGCAGGCAGCCGATGCCCCAGCCTGCCATGACCATGCGCTGGATCTCCTGCAGGCGACTGGACTGCCCCACCACCGGGCCCTTGAGGCCGTGCTGGGCGCGGAACACCGCCAGCGGCGACAGCACCCCGTCGAGCTGCTCGCTGCCAAAGGACACGTAGGCCTCCTGCTTGAGTTCTTCCATGGGCAGGCTGTCGCGGCCGAACAGGCGGTGGCTGCGCCCGCAGTACAGCCGATAGCGCTGGCGCGCCAGCACCTGGCTGTCGAGGTTGTCCGGGCAACTCTGGGCCAGACAGATACCCAGCGCGCTCTGGCGTTGTGACAGGGCGTGCTGCACCTCCTGACTCGACATGTCCTCGATTTCGAAGGTGATCTGCGGATAGCGACGATGGAAGGCCGCCAGCACGCTGTCGAGAAAGCGACACTGGATACCGGTGATAAAGGCCAGCGAGACGTGGCCGGCCACCTCCGGGTCCGACTCCCCCACCGAGGCCGCCAGGCGTGCCACATTGGCGTAGATATCCACCGCCTCGCGGTACACCAGTTGACCCGCCTGGGTCACCCGAAAGCGATGGCTGTCGCGCTCGATCAGCTTCTGGCCCAGCCGTTCTTCCAGCCGTTTCAGCGACAGACTCACCGCCGGCTGAGACAGGTACAGGCGCACCGCCGCCTTGCTCACGCTCTCTTCCTGCACGATGACGATAAAGGTCCGCAGCAGGTTCCAGTCCAGGGTGTCGTGAATCGGCCGCATCACCGGCTCCTTTCATTTCTGTCAGCAAGAGGCGCTCGTGGGGACGATCTGTCCTCGCCGAAGGCGCCCTGATGTTGGCCTGTGTATGGTTGGCCAAGCTGTTGTCAGAGAATACACCGTCGGCCGTTGTCGGGCATGGGTTACCTCCTGCCAGCTTCGGCCTGGTCGAGGGTAACCGGCCAGGCGAGTCGATCCCTTCTTGCTGGAAATAGTTTTTCTTCTGCTGAAAGGTGGCCGATAGGGTGTCGAAATTGTCGCCTGTGGCAATAACGACGATGGAGCTGGGCGGGCGTCTGTGCGAAAGAGGGTGTTTTATATAAGTCGTTGTATTATTTGGTTTATCAGGCGTTATTGGCGTTTTGTCTCATCATGTTTGGCGTAAAATACTTCGAGATAATAGCCCTTTAATACGAGATTTTTCACAAGATAGTGCTCTTTATTTTTCTGGTTTTTATATTTTCATTTTGTTGTATAAATTCTGTAAATTCTACATATTAAAAATCGAAAAACTCGATCGGTGCCTTTCCATTGACCCCGGTGTGTCGGCCTGACTAGATTGAAGTGGTATCGAAGATCCTTCTGCCGGACGCATCCCGCCTCGGCCACGGATGATAACAACCATAAACGCGAGGAAGACCATGAATCGCTCCCTGTCCCGACTCTCCCGCTCCATCCTGACCGTGTCCGCGCTGTCGCTGTCTGCCCTGTCACTGTCGGCGCTGTCACCCGATGCCCAGGCCACCGATCTGCGCATGCTGTCGAGCTACGACCTGACCTCGGCCTACACCCGCGAAGTCGCCCAGCGCTACATCGACAAGGTCCAGGGCGCCAGCGACGGCGAGGTCTCCATCAGCCTCAATGGCCCCGACGTGGTGCCGCCGTTCGAACAGCTGCAGCCGGTCTCGGTAGGGGTGTTCGACCTGCTCTACACCCACGGCGCCTACCACACCAACACCACCGGTGTCGGCGCGGCCATGGACGGGGTCTTCGTCGATCCTGCCAAGACCCGCGAGTCCGGCCTGTGGGACTTCATCGACAGCCACTACAACGAGCTCGGCCTGAAGCTGCTGGCGATTCCGCCGCTCGGCTCCAGCGGTTTCCAGTACGTGCTCAAGGAGCCCATCGAAGGCTCGCCGGGCCTCGAGGGACGTCGTCTGCGCGGCAGCCCCACCTACACCAACGTGACCCAGGGCCTGGGTGGCACGCCGGTGCTGATGTCCAGCGGCGACGTCTACTCCTCACTGGATCGTAACGTCATCGACGGCGCTGCCTGGGGCCTCAACGGCGTCGAGGATCTTGGCTGGCACGAGGTGGCGGGCTACTTCTCCAAGCCCACCTTCGGCCAGACCTACACCTACCTGCTGATGAACCTCGACACCTTCAATGGCCTCGACGAGCAGCAGCAGTCGGTGCTGCTGGCCCAGGGCGAGGCGCTGGAAAGCGAGATCGCCGGGGTGCTCGACGAACTGGCGGTCGAGGAATGGGCGCGCCTGCGGGAGCTCGGCATGCACGAAACCGAGTTCGCCCCGGAAGACGCCGAGCGTCTCGACGAGCTGGTGACCGAAGGCATCTGGCAGCTCGGCCTCGACAAGTCGCCGGAGGCGGTGGCCAAGATGCGCGAGATCGCCGAAAGCAACGACATGACCCCCTGATCGGATCGCTCCCATGCTGGCTACCATTGCCCGTTGGCACGATGGCCTCACGCGATTCGGCTTCTACCTCGGCGGTGCCACCCTGTGTGGCATCGTCGTGTGTTTCTGGATCGAAGTGGTGGCCCGCTACTTCTTCAACGCCCCGACCCTGTGGTCGAGCTCCATCGTCGCCTACTGTCTGTGCCTGTCGGCCAGCCTGGCCATGCCGGAACTCGCCCGGACCCGTGGGCACATCGCCATCAGCGTGCTGCAGGACAGCCTGCCCGCCGCCCGTCGACAGGGCTTCGAGCGCTTCACCTCGCTGCTGACCGCGGCGGTGTGTGCGCTGGCAGCCTGGATGCTGATCAGCGAGAGCCTTCGCCAGTTGGCCAGCGGCACCACCACCGCTATGGGGCTCGATATCCCCAAGGTGTGGGTGTCGAGCTTTATCGGCTACGGCTTTTCCAATACCGCGCTGCACTTTCTGCGGCGCGCGCTGCTGCCCGCCACCGTCGAGTGGCCCAGCGACAGTCCACGGCAGGAGGCGTAGACGATGGAGTGGTATGTCACCCTGGGCCTGGCCGTCGCCCTGCTGATGGGGCTGTTCGCCCTCGGCGTGCCGGTGTTCGTGGCCTTTCTGGCGATCAACGTGGCCGGCACCTTCTGGCTGATGGGCAGCGCCGGCTTCGGCCTGTTCGCCAACAGCGTCTATGACACCGTCACCTCGGAGACGCTGACCACCATCGCGCTGTTCGTGCTGATGGGCGAGCTGCTGTTCCGCTCGGGCTCCATCGACGTCATCTTCGACTCCCTCGACACCCTGATGGGACGCATCAAGGGCCGCTTGTACTTCTTCGTGGTGGCCCTGTCGACGCTGTTCGGCGCGCTGTCCGGCTCGGCCCTGGCGGTGACCGCCATGCTCAGCCGTTCGGCGCTACCGACGATGCAGCAGCGTGGCTACGACGACCGCCTGTCGATCGGCCTGATCCTCGGCGGCGCCGGCCTTGCACCGATCATCCCGCCGAGCCTTCTGGTGATCATCATCGGCTCCATGGTCGACGTCTCCATCGCTCGCCTTTTGATCGCAGGCATCATTCCGGGCATGCTCCTGGCCGGGTTGTTCGTGACCTACGTGGTGGTGCGCATGATGCTGGACCCGTCGCGGGCACCGGCGGTGGACGACTCGGGCGGCGGCAACTGGCGCCAGCGCGGTCGGGCGCTGGCCAACATGGCGCCGTTCTCGATCATCATCTTCTCGGTGCTGGGGCTGATGATGCTGGGGGTGGCGACGCCGTCTGAGTCCGCCGCCACCGGCGTGCTCGGGGCCATTCTGGTGGCCTTCTACTACCGCAAGTTCAGCCTCAAGATGGCCGGACAGGCGCTGCTGTCGTCGCTGTCGATCAGCGCCATGATCATCACCATCCTGGCTTGCTCCAAGCTGTTCAGTCAGCTTCTGTCCTTTACCGGGGCCACCTCCGGGCTGGTGGCCGCCGCCACCGCCATGGACCTGGACACCGGCCTGATGCTGCTGCTGTTGATGCTGATCCCGCTTATCGCCTGCATGTTCATCGACCAGATCGCCTTCATGATGGTGGTCATCCCGATCTACGCCCCGCTGGTCAAGGCCTACGGGTTCGACCCGGTGTGGTTCTGGACGCTGTTTCTGATCAACCTGGCGGTGGGCAGCCTGACCCCGCCGTTCGGCTACAACCTGTTCGCGGTCAAGGGCGGGGCACCCTCGGTGTCGATGCCGACCATCTACGCCGCCGCCTGGCCGATCGTGCTGTGCTTCCTGTTCGGCATGCTGATGCTGTACTGGGTGCCGGGACTGATCACCTGGCTGCCGAGCCTGATATAAGGAAAAACGCTGTGTACACCATCGCCGACCTGCCCGCCCCGCTGGACCCCGCCCGCCATCAGCGCCTGCTCGAGTGCGAGACCGCCACCATCGGTCACTTCCGCGAAGAGGGCTTTATCGACCCCGAGATCCGCTGCCAGCTCGACGAGGTGCGGGTGGCCGGGGTTGCCGTGACCCTGTCGCTGCCGCCGGGAGATGGCACCCTGCTCAACCACGCCATGCGCCTGTTACGTCCCGGCGATGTACTGGTGATCGATCGCCAGGGCGATCGTCGTCACGCCTGCTGGGGCGGGGTGCTGACCGAGGTCGGCTCGCGCCTGGGACTGGCCGGGGTGATCATCGACGGCACCGCCACTGACCTGGCTACCCTGCGCGCAAAGCGCTTCCCGGTGTGGAGCCGCGGCGTCTCGTCGCTGACCACCAAGCTCGCCGACCAGGGCGGTGCCATGAACCTGCCGGTCAGCGTCGGTGGAGTGGTGGTATCCGCCGGCGACGTGGTGCTGGCCGACGAGAATGGCGTGGTGGTACTGCCGCCGTCGGAGGTCGACGCGGTGATCGACCACACCCTGGAACTGCAGCGCCAGGAAGAACGCATCCTCGAGCGACTCGCCCAGGGCGAGTGCCTTCCGGACATCAGCGGAGCAAGTGCCATGGTCGAAAACCGGCTGACACCGTCGAACTGAAGTTGCAACAGTGACCAACGATCAGGCCGCTCCCCACGGGGAGCGGCCTGATCGTTTTTGGGCGCTTGGGAAATGCTATCGCGGGCGAGGCGACATCAGGGTGCGTCGGCTGCATCGATGGCGTCGAGCATGCTCGCCAGCAGGGCTTCGCCTTCACTGCCGTAGCGCTCGCTGATCACCTCGCGCACCGCTGGCTGGGCCTTGTCGATAAAGGCCTGACGGGCCTCGGGGGTGATGGCGTTGACTTCCATGCCGTCGGCCAGCTTCGGCAGGCCGTTGTCGGAGGCCTCGATGATCCGCGACATCGAGCGGCCGGCGTCCACCGCCACATCGGCGGCCCAGTCGATGACCTTCTGCTGCTCGGGGTCGAGCCCGTTGTAGAAGTCCTCGTTGATCAGCCAGATGTAGGGCGTGATCAGGTGGTTGCTGACGGTCAGGTAGGACTGCACCTCGTCGAAGTTGGCGAAGGACGTCTGCTGGATCGGGTTCATCTGGCCGTCGGCCACACCGGTCTGCAGCGCGGTATACACCTCGGACCAGGCCAGTGGCGTGGCCTCGGCCCCCAGGGCATTGATCATCGCTTCGTGGGTGGGCAGCGTCATGGTGCGAATGCGCAGTCCGTCCATGTCGTCGGTGGTCTCGATCGGACGCTGGGAGTTGGTGAACTGGAAGAAGCCGCCGCTGTCGAGCAGCCCCAGCACCTTGAGGCCGTCGGTCTCGGCTTCGAGGTCCTCGGCCAGGGCCTTGCCGAAGTCGCTGTCCAGGTCGATGACCTCGGTGGCCACCGCGATGTTGGGGAAGGCGAAGGGAATATCGAAGATGCCGATACGCGGATAGTGTTCCGCGACGCCACCGGCGGAGGAAATGGTGGACTGCACGATGCCCTGGCCGACCTGATTGATGACGTTGGCATCCTCGCCCAGCTGCCCGGCGGGGAAGATCTCGATCTGAATCTCGCCGTTGGTGGCGGTCTCCACCAGCTGCTTGAACACGGCGGTCATCGCGCCGGAGTTGCTGGCGGTGGGGTCCGGCGGATTGAGGTGGGCGATGCGCATGGTGGTCGCGGCCTGGGTCGAGGCGCTGGCGACCAGGGCGGCGGCGAGAGCGGCGCCCACCAGGGCAGTACGCGGGGCGACGGGGAGGGGCAGTCGAGACATGGTTCACTCCTTGCGTTGTTGTTGGCGCCCGCCGAGCGAGCCAGGCGCCTTGGGTGTTGCACTGCGTCGAGGACAAGCGGCGCCTGGCGCCGCAATAGATTAGCCCGCCAGTCCCAGCATGCGCGGGATGGCCAGACTGATGGGTTCCCAGTAGGCGGTGGCCAGCAGCACCAGCAGCTCGACCACGATGAAGGGCCACAGCGAGCGAGTGATCGATTCGATGCGCTCGCCGGTCACCGACGCCAGCACGAACAGGCAGGCGCCGACCGGTGGTGTCATCAGCGAGATGGTCAGCGACAGGATGATGATCATGCCTGCGTGTACCGGCTCAAGCCCGATGGTCGCGGCCAGGGGGGCGAGCACCGGCGCCAGGATGATCAACGCAGCGTTGATATCCATGAACAGGCCGATGAACAGCAGCAGGGCGACGATCATCGTGACCACCACCACGGGTGACTGCGACACCGACAGGAAGGCGTCGGCGATCAGCTGGGGGATCTGATTGAAGGTCATCCACCAGCCGAGGATCGAGGCCGAGGCGATGATCAGGAAGATGACCCCGGTGATCAGCGCGGTCCTCGCCAGCATCTCGTAGAGATCACGCCAGCCGATGTTGCGATAGCACACGCAGCCGACAAAGAGGGCGTAGAACACCGCCAGCGCAGCGGCTTCGGTGGGCGTGGTGATGCCGGTGAGGATGGCGCCGAGGATGAAGACCGGCAGGATCAGCGCCAGCAGGCTCAGGCGAAATTCCTTGAGAATACGAGCAAGGCTGGTGCCCTGTTCATCCTTGGGCAGGTTGAGGCGGCGGGCGGTGGCCGCGATCAGGCACATGCACACCAGACACAGCAGCAGCCCGGGGATGATCCCGGCGGCGAACAGCCCGGCGATCGACACTCCCATCAGCGAGCCGTAGATGATGGCCAGGGTGGATGGGGGGATGATCGGACCGATGATGGAGCCGGCCGCCGTGACGGCGCAGGCGTAGGGACCGCTGTAGCCGGCCTTCTTCATTGCCGGCACCAGGGTATTGCCGAAGGCGGCGGCGTCGGCGGTGGCCGAGCCGGTGAGCCCGGCGAACATCACCGACGCCAGCATGTTGGAGTGGGCCATGCCGCCGCGCAGCCAGCCCACCAGTGACTGGGCGAAGTTGACCAGGTTCAAGGTCAGCCCGGAACGGTTCATGATCTCGCCGGCGAGGATGAAGAACGGCATCGCCAGGAACGGGAACAGGTTCAGCCCAGAAAAGAACTTGTCAGGGACCATGGCGAGAAAACTGCCACCGCCCATGTCGACGAGTCCCAGCAGCCCGGCGACGCCGAGCACGATACCCACCGGCATGCCGATGACCAGCAGCAGAAAGAAGGCAGAGGCGACTAGCACCATGAGGGCGACTCCTGTTCAGGTGCGCTCGAGCGCCGGTTGGGGGGACGTACGCTTCATGTCCTTCAGCGCAGACAGAGCGAGCTGCAGGCACGCCACTCCGGAGGCGATGGGGAGGATCAGGTAGGGGTAACCCTTGGGAACCCCGAAGATCATGGTGGACTGACTGAAGCCGCGTTCGACGTAGGTCAGGCTGTAGAAGAACATGACCGCGAAAAAGGCGATGCCGATAAGGTCGAAGGACAGCGCAAGAACACGCTGGAGAAGCGCCGGAAGTCGGTCGAAGAGTACCAGCATGCCGACATGCTGGCGCCGACATATCCCCATGGAGATCGCCAGCAGCGCGACCCAGATCATCAGATAACGGGCCATCTCTTCGGTAAAGGTAAGGTTCCAGGGAAGGACATAGCGGGCGAGGATGCCGGTCCAGACGGTGACGACCAGAACGGCGAGCAGAATGACGCAGCAACGCTCCACCCATTGGTCCAGGGTGTGGCTCAGTCGTGCCGCCAGGTCAAGGGTTCGTGACATGGTGATTGGCTCCCGTCGTGTCTTGTGTTTGTTCTTTACATCTTTGGTGCCAGAGTCGGGTTTCTCTTGTTTTTTCAGTATATTGCTGTGTTCAATGTTTCCTTTTTCGACCCGATAAAGCTCGAGGTGATAATAAATGGTGCAAGCGGGTGTTCACCTTGGTGCAGACTGGCTTTCGCGCTTGAACCCTTGTGGTGAATGTGTCGGTTTATCAGAATATATGGTTTCTAGAAATTTTCCGTCATGAGATAAGTAGTCACTGGGTTAACGGCTTTTTGGCACATTAATGTCCCCGTATATTCATCACTACAGAAGATATTGTTACAGCCTGGAGAGCTCATCCAGGCTGTCATGAAGCGCTTCGACTTCCCTCAGGCGCTGCTGACAGGTATCGATATTCTGACGGTAAAAAATGGTGCAGATCGCCTGGATCATGCTGAGACAGGAGGCGTAGCTGTCGAAGGGTGAAGCCGAGGCCACCCGTGCTTCCAGGCGCCAGTCGCCTGCCAGGGTGGTCGGGCAGGTCGGATCGACCAGCAGCAGGGTCTTGGCTCCCTGCTGACGGCAGCAGTCGAGCAGGCTGGTTTCCTGGCCGGTGCGTCGCCTCAGCGCGATCAGTATCACCAGATCATCCGCTCCTACGTCGACCAGGTCCTCGCCGAGGGTCTGGCCTGGCCGGGGCAGCAGCTGGACATCGGGCCTGAGCAACTGCAATTGACGATGAAAGAAGCTCGCCAGCATCTGGCTGTTGCGAAACCCCGCCAGGTGTACCCGGGGCGCCTTGCCCAGGGCCGAGATGGCCTCGCCTAGCGCCGCCTGGTCCAGCTCGGCGAAGCTGCGCGCCAGGTTGTCCTGTTCCTGCGCCAGGTGCATCCCGAGTGCGCTATCCGCATCAAGCCCACCCAGTGCACCCTGGCTCCCTGACAGCGCTTGGCCCTCCGTCCCGCGTGCCGACGGCTGGCGCGAGCTGCCGCTCTGGTCAGCTCCTCCCTGGGCGGCACTTTCCAGGCCGGTACCCTGCTCAAGCGCACCGCTGTCATGGCCGGTGGCGTTCTGGCCTGTCGCACGGTTGTCGCCAGGAGCCGGTCGACGGGCCTCGGTGGCGCTGGACAGGTACAGAGGCGAGCCCCAGCGCTGGGCGTCACGCACCTGCTGTCTGGCCTCGTTGAAGTCGCGGTAGCCGAGCCGGCGAAACAGGCGTGACGCCGCCGCTCGAGAGGTACCGGCGGCCTCGGCCAGTTCTCCCGCGCTGTAGCGCGAGATGTCACCGGGAAAGTTCAGCAGCAGCTCGGCCAGTCGGCGCTCCGCCGGAGGCAGGTCCTGGTGGTGGGCGCGCAGCCTGGCTTCGAGGCTCTGTTCGTGGCTGAGGCTCTGTTCGTGGGTCATGTCGGCGTGGGTCGTGTCGGTCATGAAAGCAGTATGGCACGTGGTAAAGCGATGTGAAAATGTATTTTCAATAATTGACAAAGTGAAAATATGGTTTCAGATTGAGGTGAGATATTCAGGCCAGGTGACCTTTGCCAGGCCAGGGCCCCACCGCCCTCGGTTTGCCCGCCACCCCGCCCAGGGGCTCGACGACCGCTTCCCACCGACTCCAGGAGACCCCATGACCGCGCTGATCGAACATTCCCGCTGGCGCCACGTCGCCAACCCACGCGTGACGCCCGGTGCGCCCATCGGCGAGCGTCAGCGCGCGATCCTCCATCAGGCAGCGCTCGAGCAGGCGCGGGACGAGATACGCCGCTGGCCCGGCTACGCAGCGACCCCGCTGGTGCGCCTCGACGGCCTGGCGGCGGCGGCGGGGGTGGCGGCGATCCACTACAAGGACGAGTCGGAGCGCTTCTCGTTGAAAAGCTTCAAGGCCCTCGGCGGCGCCTACGCGGTGCTGCGGTTGATCAAGCGTCGGCTCGGCGAGCAGGTCACCAGCGAGGCGCTGATGGCCGGCGAGTATCGCGACGCGCTGGACGGTTTGACCGTGTGCTGTGCCACCGACGGCAACCATGGTCGCTCGGTGGCCTGGGGTGCTCGTCAGTTCGGCGTGCGCTGCGTGATCTATCTGCACGCCACCGTCTCCCAGGGGCGGGAGCAGGCCATCGCCGACTTCGGCGCCGAGATCCGCCGGGTCGCCGGCAACTACGACGATTCGGTCCGTCAGGCCGCCAGCGACGCGGCCGAATACGGCTGGTTCGTGGTGTCGGACACCTCGTATCCCGGCTACATGGAGGTGCCACGGGATGTGATGCAGGGCTACAGCGTGATGGTCGACGAGGCGGTGGATCAGCTCGATCAGCCGCCCACCCACTGCTTCGTCCAGGGCGGTGTGGGGGGACTCGCCGCCGCGACCCTGGCCCAGCTGTGGGAGGCCTATGGGGTGAATCGCCCGCGCGTGATCGTGGTCGAGCCGGAGCGCGCTGCCTGTCTGCTCGAGAGCGCCCGCAGCGGCGAGCCGGTGGCGGTCGATGGCGACCTCGACACCCTGATGGCGGGGCTTGCCTGTGGCGAGGTGTCGCTGCTGGCCTGGGAGGTGCTCGATGAAGGCATCGACGACTATCTGGCGGTCAGTGATGAAGCAGCTGTGGAGGCGATGAAGCTGCTAGCCGAGGGCGTTGGCGGCGATCCGGCGCTGGTCGCCGGGGAAAGCGCGGTTGCCGGTCTGGTGGGGCTGTTGCTGGCTAGTCAAGAGCCGGAGCTGGGCGCCCGGCTGGGCCTCGAAGGCAATAGCCGAGTGCTGCTGATCGGCAGTGAAGGTGCCACCGACGCCGAGGTCTATCGTGAACTGGTCGGCGCCAGTGCCGAGGACGTCATCGCACGCGGGAGGGCCAACCATGTGGAATGATCTGCGAATCGACGGCGAACGCCTGTGGCAGCGACTGAACGAACTGGGCGAGATCGGCGCGTTGGCGGGGGGCGGGGTCTGCCGCCTGGCGTTGAGCGAGGAAGATCGCCTCGGCCGTGAGCGGGTGATGGGCTGGATGCAGGAGCTCGGCCTCGAGATTCACCAGGACGCCATCGGCAATGTGTTTGGTCTGCGTCCGGGGCAGCAGCCCGGCCCACCGGTGATGACCGGGTCGCATATCGACACCGTGCGCACGGGAGGTCTCTATGACGGCAATCTTGGGGTGCTGGCCGGTCTCGAGGTGGTCCAGACCCTCAATCAGGCCGGTATCGAGACGCGCCGGCCGCTGTGCGTGGCCTTCTTTACCAATGAGGAAGGCGCGCGTTTCGCGCCGGACATGATGGGCAGCCTGGTCTATGTGGGCGGCATGCCACTGGAGCAGGCGCTGTCCACCCGCGGGATCGACGGCGAGAGCTTGGCCGATTGCCTGACGCGTATCGGTGCCGTGGGCGAGCGGCCGGTGGGCCGCCCCGAGGCGCACGCCTTTGTCGAGCTGCACGTGGAACAGGGGCCGGTGCTTGAACAGCAGGGCATCACCATCGGCGCGGTGGAGCAGGTTCAAGGCATTTCCTGGTCGGAGTATCGCTTCGACGGCTGCTCCAATCACGCCGGCACCACGCCGATGTCGCTGCGACATGACGCTGCCCATGGGGCGGTGGCCACCGCCGCCTACGTCCGGCAACGCGTCGAGCAGGCCGGCGGCCATCAGGTGGGCACCGTGGGACGCATGGCGTTCACCCCGGATCTGATCAACGTGGTCCCCTTGAGCGCCAACATGACGGTGGATCTTCGCAATACCGACGATAGCGTGCTGCGCCAGGTCGAAGAGGACGTGGAGCGCTTCGCCCGGCAGGTCGCCGAAGAGGAGGGGCTGGCGTTCGAGCGACGCTCCCTGGCCCGCTTCGAGCCAGTGGACTTCGATCCTGAAGTGGTGGGGCTGGTCGAGACCACCGCGCGCCGCCTGGGCTACAGCGTGCGTCGCATGCCCAGCGGCGCCGGCCACGACGCCCAGATGCTGGCGCGGGTCTGTCCAACGGCGATGATCTTTGTGCCGAGCGTGGGCGGCATCAGTCACAACATCGAGGAGTACACCGCGCCCGAGGATGTCGCCGCGGGAGCCAACGTGCTGCTGCAGGTGCTGCTCGAGCTGTGCCAGTCCCCTGACGTCCCGAGAGAGAATCCATGAGTCGACAAATCGTGGTAGGCGCGGCCCAGCTGGGTCCCATCGCACGCAGTGAGTCCCGTTCCCGGGTGATCGAGCGGATGCTGGCGCTGCTGCACAAGGCGCACCGGCGTGGCGTGACCCTGCTGGTGTTTCCCGAACTTGCGTTGACCACCTTCTTTCCCCGCTGGTTTTTCGACGATGCCGACGAACTCGATGGTTTCTACGAAGGCGAGATGCCGGGTGAGGCCACCAGGCCCTTGTTCGAGGCGGCTAGGCAACTGGGTATCGGCTTCTACCTGGGCTACGCCGAACGCATCGAGTCGGGTGGCCGGGTGCACCGTTACAACACCTCGATCCTGGTCGATCAGGCCGGTGAGCTGGTGGGCAAGTATCGCAAGGTGCATCTGCCGGGCCATCATGAGCACGAACCCTGGCGGCCCTTCCAGCATCTGGAGAAGCGCTACTTCGAACCTGGCGAGGACGGCTTTGGCTGCTGGGAGGCCTTCGGCGGCAAGATGGGCATGGCGCTGTGCAATGATCGCCGCTGGCCGGAGACCTACCGGGTCAGCGCGCTCAAGGGGGTCGAGCTGTTGATGCTGGGTTACAACACCCCGATCCACTATCCGCCGGTGCCGGAGCATGACCACCTGCAGGGCTTCCACAATCATCTGTGCATGCAGGCCGGGGCCTATCAGAACGGCATGTGGGTGGTGGGCGTCGCCAAGGCGGGCCGCGAAGAAGGCTGCGACCTGCTGGGGCAGAGCTGCATCATCGCCCCCACCGGCGAGATCGTCGCCATGGCCAGCACCCTGGAGGATGAGCTGATCGTCCACGAATGCGACCTGGACCGCACCCGGGAGATACGAGAGCACATCTTCAACTTCTGCCTGCACCGGCGACCGGAGTGCTACGGCGTACTGGTGGACGGCGATCAATAGACCAAAAAAAACCGCCCCGAAGGGGGGCGGCATGTGTCCTGTGTCGGGGATGCGCTGAAGTGATGTCGAGTGCAGTGGGTCGTCAGGCAAGGCGCCGCGACGAGCCGTAGTGGTTCTACGGCGAGAAGCGGCAACGCAGCATAGCGGCTCACGGCGCCGTCAGGCTTCAGCAGCCATCTCCGGATACAGGGCACCAATCACGACCTTCCTGGTCGTGGACACCGCGGCCAGGGAAGCCAGACGGTGTCTTCAGGGAACACAGCTTTGTCGTGGTCGAGGGCTCGACCTTACTGACGAATCAGGTAGTCGAAGGCGCCGAGGGCGGCGGTGGCACCTGCCCCCACGGCGATGACGATCTGCTTGTAGGGCACGGTGGTGACGTCGCCGGCGGCGAAGATGCCGGGGACCGAGGTCATGCCGTGGGCGTCGGTGACGATCTCGCCGCGTTCGGAGAGCTCGATCGGCGAGTCCTTGAGCCATTCGGTGTTGGGCACCAGGCCGATCTGCACGAACACACCTTCCAGCTCGACCTGCTTGAGCTCGCCGCTGGCGCGCTCTTCATAGCTCAGGCCGGTGACGCGGTTGCCGTCGCCGTTGATCTCGGTGGTGCGGGCACCGGAGATGATCTCGACGTTGGGCAGACTGCGCAGCTTCTTCTGCAGCACGGCGTCGGCACGCAGCTCGTCCATGAACTCGAACAGGGTCACGTGGGCGACGATGCCGGCCAGGTCGATGGCCGCCTCGACGCCGGAGTTGCCGCCGCCGATGACCGCGACGCGCTTGCCCTTGAACAGCGGGCCGTCGCAGTGCGGGCAGTAGGCCACGCCGCGGTTGCGGTACTCGGCCTCGCCGGGCACGTTCATCTCGCGCCAGCGGGCGCCGGTGGCCAGGATCAGCGTCTTGGCGCGCAGGCTGGCGCCGGAGGCGAAGCGCACCTCGTGCTCGCCGCCCGGCTCGCTTGACGGCACCAGAGCTTCTGCACGCTGCAGGTTCATGATGTCGACGTCGTACTGCTTGACGTGCTCTTCAAGCGCGGTGGCAAGCTTGGGCCCTTCGGTCTCCTGCACCGAGATGAAGTTCTCGATGGCCATGGTGTCGAGCACCTGGCCACCGAAGCGCTCGGCGGCGACGCCGGTGCGGATACCCTTGCGCGCGGCATAGATGGAGGCGGCTGCGCCGGCGGGACCGCCGCCGATGGTCAGCACGTCGAAGGACTCCTTGGCGCTGATCTTCTCGGCTTCACGCTGCTCGGCGCCGGTGTCGACCTTGGCCAGGATCTGCTCGAGGGTCATGCGGCCCTGGTCGAAGGGTTCGCCGTTGAGGTAGACACTCGGCACCGACATGATCTCGCGGGCCTCGACCTCGTCCTGGAACAGGGCGCCGTCGATGGCGTCGTGGGAGATCCGCGCATTGAGAATGGCCATCAGGTTCAGCGCCTGGACCACGTCCGGGCAGTTCTGGCAGGACAGCGAGAAGTAGGTCTCGAAGTGCATGTCCGCGTCCAGCGCCTGGATCTGTTCGATCACCTCGTCGCTGGCCTTGGGCGGATGCCCGCCGACCTGCAGAAGTGCCAGCACCAGCGAGGTGAACTCGTGGCCCATGGGGATGCCGGCGAACACCACCCCGGTGGGGGCGCCATCACGATAAAGGGCGAACGACGGTGTGCGTGCGTCCGTGCCTTCGGTGGACAGGCTGATGTGGTCGCTGAGCGCGGCGATGTCGCTGAGCAGGCCGTGGAGTTCCCTGGACTTGTCGCCGTCATCGAGGGTGGCGACAAGCTCGAAGGGGCGGGTGACACGTTCGAGATAGGCTTTCAGCTGTTGCTTGAGAGAGTCGTCCAACATGACAGCGGCAATCCTGATAAAAATCGGAAAATGGTGGTCTGCGGCGGGGGCGTAGTGCCGGTATCGGCGAACTGGCCGATCATTGGGCCGCAGAATCCCCACCGGGCCGAAGGACCCGATCTCGCATAAGCGACTGGTAGGACGACCGAGACGAACGACCCGGTGGGGAAAAGGGTGTCACCTCAGGGGTGACGGGCGCCTCTGGCGAGGCGCCGTGACTGCGACAAGGGACACTAAGGCTGAGTCAGCCAGCCTTGGCGCAGTCACATCTTGCTCAAGACACTTTCGGTCAAGTGTCAGATCTTGCGGACAAGGCTTAGATCTTGCCGACGAGGTCCAGGGACGGCGCCAGGGTCTCTTCGCCTTCCTTCCACTTGGCCGGGCACACCTCGTTGGGGTGGGCGGCGACGTACTGGGCAGCCTTGACCTTGCGCAGCAGCTCTTCGGCGTTGCGGCCGATGTTGCCGGCGTTGATCTCGACGATCTGGATCTTGCCCTCGGGATCGATGACGAAGGTGCCACGCTCGGCCAGGCCGTCTTCCTCGATCAGCACCTCGAAGTTGCGTGAGATGGTCAGGGTCGGGTCGGCGATCATCGGGAACTGCAGCTTGCCGATGGTCTCGGAGCTGTCGTGCCAGGCCTTGTGGGTGAAGTGGGTGTCGGTGGAGACGCTGTAGATCTCGACGCCCAGCTTCTTGAATTCTTCGTAGTTGTCCGCCAGGTCACCAAGCTCGGTCGGGCAGACGAAGGTGAAGTCGGCCGGGTAGAAGAAGACGATGCTCCACTGGCCTTTCATGTCGTCGCTAGAGACGTCGACGAACTCGCCGTTGTGGTAAGCGGTGGCCTTGAACGGCTTGACTTCGGTGTTGATCAGGGACATTCCCGTCTCCTTTGAGCGATGGGTGTGTTGTCTGAAGACAGGGCTCACCTTACGCAGAAACGAGCAATTGGATAAATTGAATGGTCCGATAATCCTGATAAGAGATGGCTATGGGGTGGCTGTTCCCTCTAGTCGGCCGCTCTTTCTAACCTGCCGTTTTGCCGGTGGTTTTCTTCTTTCGCTTTCTTCTTTCGCTTTCTTCGCTGAGTTGTCGGAGCGGCTCAGTGCTCGCTTAATCGCGCGCGCAGTCGGCTCACCGCCTGGCTATGGATCTGGCACACCCGGGACTCGCTGACTCCCAGCACGGCGCCGATCTCCTTGAGGTTGAGCTCCTCCTGGTAGTAGAGCGCCATCAGCAGTTTTTCCCGCTCGGGCAGCTCGGCGATGGCGGCGACCAGCGCCTCGCGGCGTTCGCCGTCGAGCAGTTCGGCCAGCGGCGCCATGCCGATCTGGTCGCTGAAGCGATGCTCGTTGCCTTCGGCGAGCAATTCCTCGAAGGGCATCAGCTGGCCATTGTTGACGTCGCTCAACAGGCGTCGGTAGCTGACCAGGTCCATGTCCAGCGCCTCGGCGATCTCGTGTTCCTCCGGGGGGCGGCCGAGGCGCTGCTGCAGCTCGCGGGTGGCCTCGTCCAGTGCCCGGGCCTGGCGGCGTACGCTGCGCGGCAGCCAGTCGCGGCTGCGCAGTTCGTCGAGCATGGCGCCGCGCACCCGCTGGCTGGCGAAGGTCGTGAACTGGGCGCCCTGGCTTGCATCGAAGCGCCCCAGCGCCTCCAGCAGGCCAACGATGCCGGCCTGGATCAGGTCATCCAGGTCGACCCCGGCGGGCAGCTTGACCTGCAGCGCCAGGGCCTGGCGACGCACCATGGGGAGGTAGGCTTCGAGCTGGGACTGATGCTCCATTCTGCCTTGTGCGGTGTACATGGCACTTTCCTCTGGGACAGCCTCAACGGTGGTTGACGATCACGCTCATGCCGTCGACAACGAGCGGCGACTCACCATCCAGGAGACGAAAACGAAAGACGAAGGGGCCGGCGGCGTCGAGGCCGGCGAAGTGTTCGGTGCTGCCGTGGGCGGCCTTAAGGCGAAGGCAGCGCTGTCCATGGCACAGGCGACCCTGCAGGCGGGCGCCAGGCGCTGCGTGGTAGCGCCACACCACCCGTTCGATCACACCCTCGACGCTGGCGGAGGGCGGCGTCAGCGGTCGCGACGACTGGTCGAGCTGGCTCGAGGCGACGGTCATGCGCGGGGCGTTGGCGGTCCAGGCACCGGGGAAGGCCTGGGCGCCGCTGGCGATCAGCCACAGTGCCAGCAGGGCGAGTGTCGCCAGGCGCCTCGGCGCACACTGGGTTCTCCGGGCAAGGATCAAGGTTGGGAGCATGGTCACATTCCCCCGACCTGATGGGTGACGCGCAGCATGCGGTCGTCGGGGATCTCGGCCTGGGACATCACCACCAGGTGGCGCAGTCGACGGCGCAGGAAGCGTGCCAGCACCGGGCGCAGGCTCGGGGTGACCACCAGCACCGGCGGCTCGCCGGTGGCCTCGTGGCGGCCCAGCGCCGCCTCGGTCTGGTCCATCAGGGTCTGGGCCAGACCCGGCTCCAGGGCGCCGTTGCCGTTCATGGCCTGGTGCAGCACCTGTTCGAGCTGGGGCTCGAGGCCGATGACGTTGAGCGATTCCTGTCCGGCGAACCACTGCTGGGTGATGGCGCGGCCGAGCGCGATGCGCACCAGGGCGGTCAGCTCGCTGGGGTCCTGCTGATGGGGTGCGTGCTCGGCCAGGGTATCGAGGATGGTGCGCAGATCGCGGATCGACACGTCCTCGTCCAGCAACTGCTGCAGTACTCGGGTGAAGGCAGTCAGCGACAGCGCCTTGGGCACCACCTCCTCGACCAGCGACTTCTGCTCTGCGCTGAGCTTGTCGAGCAGCTTCTGCACCTCCTGGCGCCCCAGCATCTCGGAGGCGTGGCGGTGCAGCAGGTGGTTCAGGTGGGTGGCGACCACGGTGCTGGCGTCGACCACGGTGTAGCCGTAGACCTGGGCGCGTTCGCGCTGGCCGGCGTCGATCCACACCGCCGGCAGGCCGAAGGCCGGGTCCTGGGTCGGGGTGCCGTCCAGCTCGCCGGACACCTGGCCGGGGTCGATGGCCAGCCAGCGCCCGGGCCAGGCCTCGGCGCGGCCGATCTCGGCGCCCTTCAGGGTGACCCGGTAGGTGGAGGCGTCCAGCTCCAGGTTGTCGCGGATATGCACCACCGGTGGCAGGAAGCCGACCTCCTGGGCGAACTTCTTGCGCACGCTCTTGATCCGGCCAAGCAGTTCGCCCTGCTGGCGCGCGTCGACCAGCGGAATCAGCCGGTGGCCGACCTCCAGGCCCAGGGTATCGACCAGCTGGACGTCGTCCCAGCTCGCCTCCGGGGCTTCCGGGGGTGGCGGCGGGGCGGCGCTTTCCTGCTCTTCGACCAGGCGCTTCTCGGACTGGCGGGTCAGCCACCAGGCCAGGGTCGCAAGCAACCCGGTAAACAACAGGAACACCAGGTTGGGCATGCCCGGCACCAGGCCCAGCAGACCCATCACCCCGGCCGCCAGGATCAGCACCTTGGGATTGACGAACAGCTGGCTGATCATCTGCTGGCCGACGTCCTGGTCGGTGTTGACCCGGGACACCGTGACGCCGGCGGCGGTAGAGATCACCAGCGCCGGGATCTGGGCCACCAGGCCGTCGCCGATGGTCAGCAGGATGTAGGTGCGGGCGGCGTCGGAGAAGGCCATGTCGTACTGCATCAGGCCGATCATCAGCCCGCCCAGCACGTTGACCACCATGATGATCAGGCCGGCCATGGCGTCGCCGCGCACGAACTTGCTGGCGCCGTCCATGGAACCGTAGAAGTCGGCCTCCTGGGCCACCTCGGCGCGCCGTCGCTTGGCGTCTTCCTCGCCGATAAGACCGGCGTTGAGGTCGGCGTCGATGGCCATCTGCTTGCCCGGCATGGCGTCGAGCATGAAGCGTGCGCCCACTTCGGCGATGCGCCCGGCGCCCTTGGTGATGACCATGAAGTTGATGATCACCAGGATCAAGAACACCACCAGACCCACCGCGAAGTTGCCGCCGACCAGAAACTGGCCGAAGGCCTCGATGACCTTGCCGGCGGCGTCGCCGCCTTCGTGGCCATTCATCAGCACCACCCGGGTGGAGGCCACGTTGAGCGATAGCCGCAGAAGGGTGGTGAACAGCAGCACCGCAGGGAAGGCGGCGAAGTCCAGCGGCTTTTCGGTGAACATGCTGACCAGCAGCACCATCACCGCCAGGGCGATGTTGAAGGTGAACAGCACATCCAGGGCGAAGGGCGGCAGCGGCAGGATCATCATCGCCAGGATCATGATGATCAACAGCGGGCCGGCCAGCACCTTCATCGGGATCTCGGCCATCCAGTCGCGGCGGGTCAGGTACTGGGACAACGGCTTCATCCGTGGTCTCCCGCCGGGCTGGCGATGGCGCTGTGGTCAGGCGCTGGGGTCATGGTTGTCTCTCGTCTGCTGTCACATTGCGCTCTGGCGTGGAGGCGGCCACGGCAAGCTCTGCCGGCACCTGGATGGATTCTGGGGCGGGCGGCGGCGTCTCGCCTTCGCTGGCGGCGCGTTTGAGGCCGAAGGCCCAGGCCAGCACCTCGGCCACCGCGGTGTAGAGCTCCATGGGAATCTCGCGATCCAGGTCCACGTGGCGGTACAGGGTGCGCGCCAGGGGCGGCGCCTCGAGCAGTGGCACGCCGGCCTCACCGGCCAGCTCGCGGATGCGCGCGGCCACCGCGTCGGCGCCCTTGGCGACGACCCGTGGTGCGCCCATGCTGCCTTCGCGGTAGCTCAGCGCCACCGCGTAGTGGGTGGGGTTGGTGACCACCACGTCGGCGTCGGGCACCTGGCTCATCATGCGGCCTCGGGCCATGGCCTGCTGCTGCTGGCGGATGCGGCCCTTGACCTGGGGGTCGCCCTCGGACTCCTTGTGCTCCTGCTTGATCTCTTCCTTGCTCATGCGCAGCTTCTTGGCGTGGCTCCATAGCTGGTAGGGCACGTCGATCAGGATCACCACCACCAGGGTCAGCACCATCAGCGCGCTGGCCTCGGCGGCCAGCTTCATCGATGCCGCCAGCGCCGCGGCGATGGGCAATTCCATCAGGCTCAGCGCCTCACCCCGATGCAGGTAGACGAAGCCCAGGCCGACCCCGCCCACCAGCACCGACTTGGCGATGGCCTTGCCCAGCTCCGCCAGGGCCTGGGTGGAGAACATGCGCTTGAGGCCCTTGACCGGGTTCAGCTTCGACGCCTGGGGCTTGAGCGCCTTGGCCGACACCAGCCAGCCGCCGAGCAGCGCCGGCGCCACCAGCGCGATCAGGGTCAGCAGCAGAAACAGCGGAATCAGGCTAAGCAGGGTGCGACTGCCCAGGTCCAGCGCCTGGGACAGCATCGGCATGGTCTCCATGGCCTCGCGGCGCTCGAACAGGAAGGCCTGCTCCATCACGCTGCCCAGCTGGCCGTAGAGCATGGCACCCATGGACCACAGCCCGACCACGCCGCCGAGCAGCAGCATGAAGGTGGCGAGTTCCCGCGAACGCGCTACCTGGCCTTCCTCGCGCGCCTTCTCAAGGCGTCGCGGGGTGGCCTCTTCGGTCTTTTCCTGATCGCTGGAGCTGTCGGCCATGGGGGATCAACGGGCACAAGTTCTGGTATGGCCCATTGTCCCTTGGGCAGGCCAGTTCAAAGGCCCGAAAAGGTGACGAGAAAGAGGGCTTACCCCCTGATGGGGGAAGCCCTGTGTGATCCCGGGAAGGGATGGTAGGCGCGCGGCCCTTGGCGAGGCGGCTAGAAACCCAGTTCGTCGAGCAGGTCGTCGACCTGGTCCTGGCTCGCCACCACGTCGTTGCTCTCAGGCTTGACCTGGGGGCCGTTGAGCAACGAATCCTCGTTGCGCCGGCGCAGGCTGTCACGGGCTTCGCTCTCGGGCACGCTGTCGATCAGCACCTGCACCAGCTGGTCCTCGATCTCGCGGATGACGTCCATCATGCGCTTGATCACCTGGCCGGTCAGGTCCTGGAAGTCCTGGGCCATCAGGATCTCCAAAAGCTCCTTCTGGGTGGCCTGGGTGTTCTCCGGCACCATCGTCAGGTAGGCACGGGTGTCGCTGACCAGGTCGCGGGCCTCGTCGAGCTCCTTGGGGGCGTCGAACCACTGCTGCCAGCGATCGTCCAGCGCCTTGGCGTGTTCGCTCAGACTATCCTGTAGCGGCTGGGCGCGGTCGATGGCGTTGAGCGAGCGTTCTGCCGCCTGTTCGGTCATGGTGGCGACGTAGCTGAGGCGGTCACGGGCGTCGGGGATGGCCTCTGCGGCCTTTTCGATCTCCTTGTCCAGGCCCAGCTCGCGCATGCTTTCACGCAGCATGCGGGTCAGCTGGCCGATGCGCTGGACCAGGTCGTCGCCCTGGGCGTTGGGCCCGGGGGCGGCGCTGGCGATCTGCTGTTGTGTCATCGTTGTCTCCTCGTGGCGCCAGGGCGTCACATACCGAGCTTTTCGAAGATCTTGTTGAGTTTTTCTTCGAGGGTGGCAGCGGTGAACGGCTTGACCACGTAACCGTTGGCGCCGGCTTGCGCCGCGGCGATGATGTTTTCCTTCTTGGCCTCGGCGGTCACCATCAGGACCGGCAGCGACTTCAGGGCATCGTCACCACGGATGGCCTTGAGCATCTCCAGGCCGTCCAGGTTGGGCATGTTCCAGTCGGAGACCACGAAGTCGAAACCGCCTTCACGCAGTTTTGTCAGGCCGTCCTGGCCGTCCTCGGCCTCTTCCACATTGGTGAAGCCCAGCTCCTTGAGCAGGCTGCGCACGATGCGGCGCATGGTGGGAAAGTCATCCACCACCAGGATGCGCATGTTCTTGTCGGCCATTGATACGGGTCCTCGTCGTCGTTATCGCTTGGGGTGGAGGCCTAGAAGGCCTCCCATTCGGTTTCGTCGTGTCGCTGGCTCGCGCGGGCCTCGGGCTCGCGGCGACCATCGCTGCTGTCTGTGCTGCGGCCATCGTCATCGAGGTCGTCAGGGCCGCTGCCAGTTCTCGCGGTCAGCGGCTGCCCCGGCGCGCTTGACGGCATGTCAGGGCCATCTGTCTCGAGCCCTGCTGGCAGGCGGAACACTTCCACCTCGGCGGCCAGCTGGCGCGCCTGCAGTGCCAGGTCTTCGGCGGCGCGTGACACCTGCTGCACCAGCGAGGCGTTCTGCTGGGTGGTCTGGTCCATCTGTACTACCGCCTGGCCGATCTGTCCGATGCCGTCGCTCTGCTCGCGGGAGGCCACGGCGATCTCGTCGACGATGTCGAGCACCCGGCGCACCGAGCTGACCACCTCTGCCATGGTCTCGCCGGCCTGGCGGGCGAGTCGGGTACCACCGTCGACACGGCTGGTGGAGGTCTCGATCAACGACTTGATGCGACCGGCGGCCTCGGCGCTGCGACTGGCCAGGCTGCGGACCTCGCCGGCGACCACCGCGAAGCCGCGGCCCTGTTCGCCGGCCCGTGCCGCCTCCACCGAGGCGTTGAGCGCCAGGATGTTGGTCTGAAAGGCGATGGCATCGATCATCCCGGTGATCTCGCTGATCTGGCGCGAGTCCTGGCTGATGGTTTCCATGGTCTCCACCACCTGGCTGACCACCTGGCCACCCTGCTCGGCGGTGGTTGAAGCCTGGCTTGCCAGATGGCGTGCCTGGCCGGCGTTGTCGGCGTTCTGGGACACCGTGGTGGTGAGCTGCTCCATGCTGGCGGCGGTCTGTTCGATGGAGGCCGCCTGCTGTTCGGTGCGGGTCGCCAGATCGACATTGCCCGAGGCGATCTCGTGGCTGCCGCTGGCCATGCGGGTGCCGCCCCGGCGAACCTCGCTGACGGTCTGGCCAAGCTTGAGCTGCATTTCCTGCATGGCACGAAATAGCTGGCTGATCTCGTTGTCGCCCCGCACCTGGATCGGTCGCGACAGGTCGGCGTGGGCGATGGCGTCCAGGCTCTCTACCGCCCGTGCCAGCGGCTTGATCACCAGGCTTTTCAACAGCAGGTAGGCGCCGGCGATGGCCAGCAGGATCATCGCCAGGGCCGCCAGCTCCAGCCCGCGGTCCAGGCGTGACTGACGCTCGAAGTCGCTGACGATGGTGTTGCCGCGGGCGTCGGCGTAGCTGCTGAATTCATCGAGTGCCTGGTTGAGCTCAGCAAGTTCGGGGGCGAGCGCCAGGCTACCGGCCTCGAAGCCTTCGCTGTCGCCATCGCGCAGTGCCTCGATCAGTTTGACGGCGCCGTCCATGACCACCGGGTAGCGGTCCTCGATGCGTCCGCCGACGGCCTCACCCTGGGAGGTGCGGGGGACGGCAGCGAAACGGTCGAAGTGGGACTCGGCACTGACGATCAGCTCCTGGGCTTTGTCCAGCCGATCCAGTTGCTGGCTGGTGGCGGCGACCTCGATCTCCAGCAGTGCCTCGTTGAGCAGGGCGTCACCGCGATTGACCGCGTTGAGCTGCTCGACGTTGATGCGGTTGAGCAGCGACAGGGTGTCGGCAGCCTTGTGACTGCTCAGCATGCCGATCCCCAGGCCGATGACCGAGGCGACCAGCAGGCTGGCCAGCATCACGATCATCAGGGTGTGCAGGCGAATATTGCGTAGTAGTGACACGGTGAACTCCTTGAGCGAATACGCCCTTCCCTGGGCGACCATCAGACGCGCTGGGCACGGCCAGCGGCGGCGACCAGCGCGAGAATCCTCGGCGCCACTTCAGGCAAGGCGACGGTTTCGTCCGCCCCTCCCAGGGCGATGGCTTCCCGCGGCATGCCGAACACCACGCAGCTGGCCTCGTCCTGGGCCAGGGTGGAAGCGCCGGCCTGGCGCATCTTCACAAGGCCGGCGGCGCCGTCCTTGCCCATGCCGGTGAGCAGTACGCCCACCGCGTTGGCGCCCGCCAGGCGTGCCACCGAGTCGAACATCACGTCTACCGAGGGGCGGTGGCGATTGACCGGCGGTCCGTCGTGCAGCCGGGCGATGTAGTTGGCGCCACTGCGGGCCAGCTCCAGGTGCATGTCACCCGGGGCGATGTAGGCGTGGCCGGGCAGCAGGCGCTCGCCGTCGCTGGCCTCCTTGACCGAGATCTGGCACAGCCGGTCCAGGCGCTCGGCGAAGGAGCGGGTAAAGCCGCCGGGCATATGCTGGGTGATGATGATGGCGGGGCTCGCCGCCGGCAGCGGCTCGAGCACCTGGCGGATGGCCTCGGTACCGCCGGTGGAGGCGCCGATGGCGACCAGCTTCTCGCTGCCGATGATGGGTGCCGACAGGCGCCTGGGCGGCTCCTGGTTCGGTCGCGTCTGGCGGGGGCGCGAGCGTGCCGCGGCGCGGATCTTGGCGGCGATGTCATTGGCGTAGTCGAGCATGCCGTCGCGGATGCCCAGGGTCGGCTTGGCGACAAAGTCCACCGCACCCAGCTCCAGCGCGCGCAGGGTGATGTCGGAGCCGGCCTGGGTCAGCGACGACACCATCAGTACCGGCATCGGGCGCAGCCGCATCAACCGCTCGAGAAAGTCGAGGCCATCCATGCGCGGCATTTCCACGTCCAGGGTCAGCACGTCCGGGTTATGGCGCTTGATCAGATCCCGCGCCACCAGCGGATCGGGCGCCACCGCCACGACCTCCATGTCCGCCTGGGACTGGATGATTTCCTTCAACAGGTTGCGAATCAGGGCCGAGTCATCGACGCACAACACCTTGATCTTGGGGGCGCTCAAGCAGCTCTCCTAGGGGGATGGGCCAGTATCTGTGTTATCGGCTGCCGGGGAGGGATCTTTAGGCGTCGTTCAGCGCCCGGCCAGTCGATAGACGGTCTGGCCACGCAGACGGAAGGCGTCGCTGATCTGGGAGAAGTTCTCTGAATGGCCGGCGAACAGCAGGCCGTCGGGCTTGAGCAGCGGTGCAAAGCGTTCGAGGATCCGCGTCTGGGTCGGCTTGTCGAAGTAGATCATCACGTTACGGCAGAAGATCGCGTCAAACTTGCCTTCCAGGCCCCAGCTCGGGGCGAGCAGGTTGAGCGATTGGAACGCAACACGTTGGCTGACGTCGGGATGAATCCGCGCCATGCCCTCGTGGCGGCCCTTGCCACGCAGGAAGTGGCGCCGCTTGAGGCCCTCGTCCAGCCGCGCGAGCTGCTCGATGCTGTAGACCCCGGCGCGGGCCCGGGCCAGGGCGTCGGTGTCGATATCGGTGGCGATGACCTCGAACTTGCCGGTATTGCCGCTGAAGACATCGCTCAACGTCATGGCGATGGAGTAGGGCTCCTCGCCGGTGGAGGCGGCGGCACACCACACTCGGTAACCGCCGGTACGGCCACTGGCGTGCTCGGCCAGCAGCGGAAAGTGGTGGGCCTCACGGAAGAAGGCCGTCAGATTGGTGGTCAAGGCATTGGTGAACGCCTCCCATTCCCTGGCATCCGGACGTCGTTCGAGTCTTTCCAGATAGTCGCTGAAGCGGGTCAGACCATGATGGCGCAGGCGCTTGGCCAGACGGCTGTAGACCATCTCGCGCTTGTGCTCGGCCAGCACGATGCCGGCCCGCTCATGGATCAGCTGACGAATGCGGCTGAAGTCGCGCTCGGTCAGCAGCAGGTCACGCTCGAGCGAGGGGATCCCCTCGCTCGTGCTCCAGCTGCCTGGTGGTGCCAGGGGCTCGTTCAAAAGGCTTCCCACTCCTCATGGTGTGTCTGGGCGGCGGGCGCCGGCTCGCGTCGCGGCGCACTGTCGTCGGTCCGTGGGTCCTGACGCTCGCGCTTCTCGCTCACCGTTTCCTGGGCCGAGCCCTTCAGGCGGAAGGCGCGAATGGCGAAGGCCAGTGCCTCGCTGTGGGCACGCAGCTGGTAGGCGGCGGCGGCGGAGGTCTGGACACGGGCGGCGTTCTGCTGGGTCACCTGGTCCATCTCGGTCACCGCCTGGTTGATCTGGACGATGCCGTTGCTCTGCTCGTTGGAGGCGGCGGTGATCTCCGCCATGATGTCATTGACCCGGGTGGTGGCTTCCATGACCTCGGTCATGGAGGCTTCGGCCTGGCGCACCAGTTCGGCGCCGCCGTCGACCCGCTGGTTGGCGTCGTCGATCAGCCCACGGATCTCGCTGGCGGCATCGGCGCTGCGGCCGGCCAGCTTGCGTACCTCGCCGGCCACCACCGCAAAGCCACGACCCTGCTCGCCGGCCCGGGCGGCTTCCACCGAGGCATTCAGCGCCAGGATATTGGTCTGGAAGGCGATGGCATCGATGGTGGAGATGATCTCCGCCATCTTGCGCGAGCCCTCGGTGATCTCGCCCATGTTGCCCACCAGGCGCTGCATCAGCTCGCTGGTGGCCTGGGTGCGCTCGGCGTTGTCCGAGGCAAGACCACTGGCCTGACGCGCGTTGTCGCTGTTGTGGGCGACGGTGGTGGTCATCTCTTCCATGCTGGCGGCGGTCTGCTGCAGCGACGACGCCTGCTGCTCGGTACGCGCCGACAGGTCCTCGTTGCCCCTGGCGATATCGGCTACCGCCGGGGTGACCTGGCCGATGGCCTTGTTGACGTCGCCGATGATGCTGCCGAGGCTCTTGCGCATCACGTCGAGGCCGGCGATCACGCGGCCCATCTCGTCGCGCCGGGCGCTGGGCACCTCGGCGCCCAGGTTGCCCGAGGCGATCTGCAGGCTGAAACGCTCCACTTCGCGCAGCGGCTTGAGCATGGCACGCAGGGTCAGGCCACCGATCAACACCAGCAGCAAAAGGCCCGCACCGAGCACCCCGGCAAGCACCATCAGCATGGTCTGCTGCATCTGACTGGCTTTTGCCGCCAGGGCGTTGGCGGCGGCCTGCTTGTCCTGGATCAAGGTGGTGACCCGATCGGACAGCGCCTTGCCCTCGGCCTCTACCACGCCGATGTGGTTGGGCAGGGCGACGAACACCTCATAGCTGTCTTCACCCGTGAGGATATCGATCGACTTGCCCAGGGAGTTCTCCAGGTACTCATTGAGCTGGCGCTCGAAGATGTCGGCCAGGGCGGTCTGGTTGACCTCGCGTTCGCGATAGCGCTCCCACAGTCCGCCGAGGCTCTGCTGGATCACCGAAAGCTCGGCGGCGTGCTCCTCACGCTTGTCCATCAGCGCCATGCGCTCCTTGCCCACCAGCGACGAATACCCCTGGGTGATCAGTTGATCCATGCGCTGCAGGCTGGCCACGTCCTGCAGGCCGTCCTGGTGGATGGACGCCAGATAGCCCACCGACTGACGCTCGGCGTAGAGCCCGATCGCACCGCTGGCCGCCAGCAGCACCGCCGCCACCCCGATCAGCCCGATCAGACGCGCCTTCATGCTCTTGAGGTTCAGTCGTCCCAGGGCACCGAAAAGCCCGCGCCGGCGCAGCTGGCCCTGGCGCAGGGCGTAGCGGGGGCGGCGCTTGCCGGCGCGGTAGTCGGCGTAGGCGCGCTCGGCCAGGGCGATCTCGTCGCTAGATGCCTTGACCCGCACCGAGGCGTAGCCGACCACCTCGCCGCCTTCTTCCAGCGGCGAGACGCTGGCCCTGACCCAGTAGTAGTCGCCGTTCTTGCGGCGGTTCTTGACCAGCCCCTGCCAGGTCCTGCCGGCCTGCAGGCACTTCCACAGGTCGGCGAAGGCGGCCGGCGGCATCTCGGGGTGGCGCACCACGTTATGGTGTTCGCCGATCAGTTCGTCGCGGGCAAAGCCGCTGACCTCGACGAAGGCCGGGTTGGCGTAGGTGATCCGGCCCTGGAGGTCGGTGCGGGAGATCAGGAAATGATCGTCATCGAGCACGAATTCCCGCTGGGTGGTCGGTTGATTGTTTCGCATCTTGCCCCCTGCATGGTCGTTTTCTTGTGTCGTTGTCGCGGGTGCTGCCCGAGGTCATTAGGGGTGTCCCCGGGCAGCCCTGAGTGAGGTCGTCAGAACGACTCCCACTCGTCGTCGCTGCTGCTGTCGTGCTGGCTGGTGCTGGTACTGGTGTTGCTGTTGGTCTGGCCGGCTCCGGGTCTTTGCCCGGCGTGGCGGCTGGCCTCGGCGTCGCGCTGGCTCGATCGCAGTGCCGGCATCCAGCGGGCCAGTTCGTCCTGGCTGTGGTCGGCATCGGCCCCGCTGTCGGCCAGCTGGAAGCGGCTCATGGTGGCGGCCAGACGGCTGGCCTCGGCCTCGAGCTGGTTGGAGGCCGAGGCGGCCTGCTGCACCATCTGGGCGTTCTGCTGGGTCACCTGTTCCATCTGGTTGATGGCGTCGTTGACCTGGCCGATGCCGTGGCTCTGCTCGCTGGTGGCCGAGGCGATCTCGTCCATGATGTCGCTGACGCGAGTGACCGAGGTGACCAGTTCCTGCATCACCTGGCCGGCCTCATCCACCAGTTCGGTGCCCGAGCCGACCTGGTTCAGCGAGGCATCAATCAGCTCGCGAATCTCCCGTGCCGCCTCCGACGAGCGGCTGGCCAGCTTGCGCACCTCCTCGGCGACCACCGCAAAGCCGCGGCCGTGCTCGCCGGCACGCGCCGCCTCCACCGAGGCGTTCAGCGCCAGGATGTTGGTCTGGAAGGCGATGGCGTCGATGGTGCCGACGATGTCGGCGACCCGATGAGAGCCCGAGCGAATGTCGTGCATGGTGGTGACCACGCTTTGCATCACCTCGCCGCCGCGGCCGGCGGCGCTGCTCGCTTCGTTGGCCAGTTGACTGGCCTGGCGGGCGTTGTCGGCGTTCTGGCTGACGGTGGAGGACAGCTCCTCCATGCTCGAGGCGGTCTCCTCCAGCGACGCGGCCTGCTGTTCGGTGCGCGCGGACAGGTCGTTGTTGCCGCCGGCGATATGCTGGGCACCCTGGTAGATCAGGTTGCCGCTGTCGCGTACCGCGCCCACGGTGCCGGCCAGCCCCGCCTGCATCTTGGCCAGCGAGGCGTAGAGACGGCCGATCTCGTTGTTGCCGCGCTCGGGAATCTGCTGGTCCAGGCGACCGGACTCCACCGCCTCGAAGTAGCCGACCAGCCGCCCCAGCGGACGAATCACGTTGACCGTGACACCCCACAGCACGCAACCGATGGTCAGGGCGGCGATAATCAGCACGGCGACGATGGCCCACTGCAGCAGCCCCATGTTCTCGAGGAAGGTGTCGTAGAGCGCGGCGCCGTTGCTCTCGGCGGCGACGAAGAAGTCCACGGCTGCCTGGTAGAAGGCGTCGCTGAGCGCGATCAGGCCTTCACGATTCTGGGTGAAGGCGTCGGTGTCGCCCTCTGCCAGCGCCGCCCGCTGCGGGATCAGCCCCTGGTCGACCAGGGCGCGGAAGGCCGCTTCCACCGCGGCGATGCGCTCGGCCTGTTCGGGGCGGCTCGGCAGTGCCATGAACTCGGCGAAGGTGGCCTCCAGGGTGGCCAGGTCGTCGTCGAGGGCAGCCGCCGCCTCGATCAGCGGTTCACGCTCCTCGGGCCACACCGCGTCGAGCAGTCCGGCCTGGATGTCGCGCAGTTCGAGCTGCAGGAACAGCTGTTGGGAGTTGGCCCGGTTGAGGGCGGATTGCTGGTCGACGTTGACCTCGTTCAGGCGCTGGATCGAGTCTTCGCTGAGCGAGGTGATATAGAGGCCGAGGGCGCTGAGCAGCGCCACCAGCAGGGCGAAGGTGCCCAGGACCAGCGTCCAGCTCAGCCTTACCGTCATGTCATTGAGTCGCTTCACGTGCCTTTCCTGTACGGGCGTCGTTTCAAGGGTCCAGGGACCGGATAGATCGGGAGCAGAGGGCGTCAGGCGCCGTCACCGGCGTGTTCGACCAGGGCCATTTCGTCGCTGGTCAACAGCTTGTCGATGTCCACCAGCACCAGCATGCGGTCCTCGAGGCTGCCCAGGCCGCTCAGGTAGTCCGACGACAGGGTCACGCCGAACTCCGGGGCCGGCTTGATCTGTTCCGGGGCCAGGGTCATCACGTCGGATACCGCATCGACCACGATGCCCACCACGCGGGTGCCCACGTTGACCACGATCACCACGGTCTGGCCGCCGTACTCGACCCGCTCCAGGCGGAACTTGATGCGCAGATCGACGATGGGAACGATGACGCCGCGCAGGTTGGTCACGCCCTTGATGAAGGCCGGGGCGTTGGCGATGCGGGTGACGTTCTCGTAGCCGCGGATCTCCTGGACCTTGAGGATGTCGATGGCGTATTCCTCGTCGCCCAGGGAGAACACGAGGAATTCACGATGGCTCAGGTCGGTGGCCGCCTGTGCTGCCAGATCGGTGTGCTGGTTCATGCTGAAAGGTCCTCCGTCAGGGGCTGGGATTCAGGCAAAAGGTGGGCGCCGCGAGTATCGTGGTGGCGTCGCTGTTTCTTCTCGCGGTCGAGGCGGTGCAGATCGGCGATGTCCAGGATCAGCGCCACGCTGCCGTCACCCAGGATGGTGGCGGCGGACACACCCGGCACCCGCCGGTAGTTGGTTTCCAGGTTCTTGACGACCACCTGCTGCTGGCCGATCAGGTCGTCCACCAGCAGGGCGTAGCGGCGCCCTTCGCCCTGGACGATGACGGCGATGGTCTCGGTGATCTCGGTGCGGGCGTTGGCCACGTCCAGCGCCGAATGGACCGCCACCACCGGCAGGTACTCGTCGCGCACCTGCAGTACCTGGTCGTCGCCGGCCATGGCGTAGAGGTTGTCGCGGGAGGGCTGCAGCGACTCCAGCACCGCCGACAGCGGCAGGATGAAGGTCTCCTCGCCGACCCGAATCGACATGCCGTCGAGGATCGCCAGGGTCAGCGGCAGCACGATGCGGGTGGTGGTGCCCTGGCCCTGGCGCGACAGGATCTCGACGTGACCGCCCATGGCCTGGATGTTGCGCTTGACCACGTCCATGCCGACCCCGCGGCCGGACACGTCGCTGACCTGGGCGGCGGTGGAGAAGCCGGGGGCGAAGATCAGTTGCCACACCTCGTCATCGCTCATCGCGTCGGAGACGTTCAGGCCGCTTTCGCGGGCCTTGGCCAGGATGCGCTCGCGGTCCAGGCCGGCGCCGTCGTCGATCACCTCGATCAGGATGTTGCCGCCCTGGTGCTGGGCCGACAGGGTCAGCCGCCCGGTCGCCGGCTTGCCGGCGGCAAGGCGCGCCTCGGGCGACTCGATGCCGTGGTCCAGGCTGTTGCGTACCAGGTGGGTCAGGGGGTCGATGATGCGCTCGGTCAGGCTCTTGTCGAGCTCGGTGGACTCGCCCTCGGTGGTCAGCTCCACGTCCTTGTCGAGCTTGGAGGCCAGGTCGCGGACCAGCCTTGGGTAACGGCTGAAGATGTAGTCCATCGGCACCATGCGGACCGACATCACCGCCTCCTGCAGATCCCGCGCATTGCGCTGCAACAGGCTCATGCCGTTGAGCAGGCGCGGATCGGCGGCGGCGTCGAGCTCGCTGACGGTCTGGTCGAGCATCGACTGGGTGATGATCAGCTCACCGACCAGATTGATGATCTGGTCGACCTTGTCCACCGAGACGCGGATGGAGCTGGCCTCCTTGACCGGCTTGGCGCTGGTCTTGCGCTGCTGGCGCGGCGGGGACGAGCCGGCATCCGCGGTAGTGGCGGCGGCGGGGGCAGTGGCAGCAGCGGCGGCGGGGCCGGCATCAGCGCCGGGCGTCGCAGCGACTGGCTCGGCCGCAGGCGCTGGGGCGGCGGGGGCTTTTTCTGCGGTATCGCCGGCGCCAGCGCTTTCCGGGGCGCTGTCAGTGCCGGTAACGGGGGCTGTGTCAGCGACACTCTGGCAGGGACCTATCTCGACCTGGTCGGCCTCGGCGATAAAGCACATCACCGCCTCGATATCCTCGGCGCTGACGCTGGTGGACAGCACCACCTCATGGCGCTGGGCGTCGCCGCGTCGCTCCAGCACCTCGCCGAGCTGGGCCAGCTCTTCCACCAGCAGCTCGCGGTCCTTGTCGGCGACGCCGATCAGCGCCACCACCAGGGCCGTGCCGTCGTCCTGTGAAGGCGCTTCACTGGTGGCGGCTTGATCCGCGGGCGAGTCGGGGGGCGGAGCCGTCGCCGCCGGGGCGGGGGCCGGATCAGCCGCTGCCGCCGCCGCAGGTGCCGCAGGCTCGGCGCCGCCGTCCAAGGCCTGGCCAATCTCCTCCAGTGCCAGGGTCTTCAGGGTCTGACAGATGCGCTCGTAGGCCTCCTGGTCCGGCGCCTGTTCGTTGCGGTAGGCGTCGAGCTGGTCGTTGAGCATGTCCTTGGTTTCCAGAAAGGTGTCGACGATGTCGGGGCGAAGGCGCAGCTCGCCGCGCCGGGTATGGTCGAGCAGGTTCTCGAACAGGTGGGTGGTGCGCTGCAGGATCTCGAAGCCGAACGTACCGGCGCCGCCCTTGATCGAGTGGGCGGCGCGGAAGATGGCGTTGAGCTGCTCGGTGTCCGGCGCTGCTGGGTCCAGCTCCAGCAGATGGCGTTCCATGTCCGCCAGCAGTTCTTCGGCTTCCTCGAAGAAGGTGTCGTAGAAGTCGGTGATATCCATGCCTGTGTCACCCTTGTTCTGGTTCAGTGCGGCTCGTCTGGCGGCGACGCTGGGGAATTGGCCAGGGCGGTGTGAAAGCGTGCCTCGATGTCCTCGAGGGGACCGGCGAGCTGGGCCTCACCGCTTCCCCTAGCGGGCCTGGGGGCTCGCGGATCCAGGGTGCCGGGGTGGCGAATCAGCTCGGCGACGCTGGGAAACAGCACCACCAGTTCGATACGTCGATTGATCGGGTCATCGGCGTCGGTGCCAGGCATCACCACCTGGTCGGCGAGGCCTGCCACTCGCAGCAGCTTGTCGCTCTCGAGGCCGCCATCGAGCAGCTCCCGGCGCGAGGCGTTGGCGCGGTCCGAGGAAAGCTCCCAGTTGCTGTAGCCGCCCCGGCCGTTCAGGTAGGCCAGGCTGTCGGTATGGCCACTGATGCTCAGGTCGTTGGGCAGGTCGTTGAGCAGTGGCGCCATGGTGCGCAGAAGATTGCGCAGGTAGGGCGCCACGCGGTCGCTGCCGAGGGCAAACATTGGCCGCTGCTCGTCGTCCAGCAACTGGATGCGCAGCCCCTCCTGGGTCATGTCGAAGCGCAGCTGGTCACGCAGTCCACGCAGGCTGGGGTCCTGCTGGATGGCCAGCTCGATGCGCTGCTGCAGGTCACGGAAGGCGCGTCGTTGCTGCTCGCTGGGGCGGGTCTGGCGCTTGAGGTCGATGCGCATGCGCTCGCCCTGCTGGCTGGTCACGTCGGGCCCACCGCCGGGGATGACCTGGGGGCTCATGGCCACGCTGTCGCCATTGGTCATGGCGGCCAGCAGCGGCATGCTGAAGTAGTCGGCCACGCCCTCGCGGGTCTCGCGGCTGGCGGAAGACAGGATCCACATCACCAGAAACAGCGCCATCAGCGCCGTCATGAAGTCAGCCAGGGCAATCTTCCAGCTACCGCCATGGTGGCGATGCACCACCTTCTTGCGGCGGATGATGATCGGTCGGCGCTGGTTGGGGCTGCTCATGCGGCCCCCGCGCTGGCCTTGGCGTCACGCACATGGTCCTCGAGCTCCTTGAAGCTCGGGCGTTCGCTGGTGTGCAGCGCCTTGCGGCCGAACTCCACCGCCAGCTGCGGCGGATAGCCGTGCAGACTGGCCAGCAGGGTAACCCTCAGGCACTGCAGCATCTTGATCGACTCGCCGGTCTGGCGTTCGATGCGGTAGGCCAGCGGGCTGATGAAGCCATAGCCGAGCAGGATGCCGAGGAAGGTGCCGACCAGGGCGTGGGCGATCATCACCCCCATCTCGGCGGGATCGGCGGCGGTGACGCTCAGCGCCTTCACCACCCCCATCACCGCGGCGACGATGCCGAAGGCGGGCATGGAATCGCCGACCTTGGCGATGGCGTCGGCAGGAATATGCGCCTCCTGCTCGAACATCTCGATCTCGTGGAGCATCAGCTCGTCGATTTCCATCGGGTCCATGCTGCCGGCCACCATCAGGCGCAGGTAGTCGGTCAGGAAGTTCATGATCATCGGGTCGGCGACGACCTTGGGGTACTCGCTGAACAGCGCACTTTCGGCGGGGTTGTCGATGTCGCGCTCGATGCCCAGCATGCCGTCGCGGCGCACCTTGGCCAGCAAGCGGTAGAGCAGCGCCATCAGCTCCATGTACATGGCCTTGTCGTAGCGCTTGGAGCGCCTCAGACGAGGAAAGATGCGGAAGGTCGCCTTGAGCGCCTTGCCGTGGTTGGAGGCGATGAAGGCGCCAACGCCGGCGCCACCGATCATCAGCAGTTCGGTCGGCTGGAACAGCGGGCCGAGGCTGCCGCCGGAGAGCACAAAGCCCCCGAATACCGACAGCAGCACGACCGCGAATCCAATAGGTATCAGCACGACGACTATCCTTTGCAGAGACGTGGAAGACGTTCTGCTTCAGTTATCGGCGTGCCGGCGACAGACTTGAGCCGTGAAATCACCGTTCAACGAAAAAATATGCAGGATCGGTGGGCCCAAGGAAGAAGGGGGAGAGAGTAAAGACAGAGTGAAGGTAGAGAGGTAGAGAGGGAGAGAGCGGAGAAAGAGAGGGTAAGAGAGTGAGAGGGCGAGGGGGTGGGGCCTAGCGAGAAGGGAGTAGGGCGAGTGAAACAGGGCGGATAAACGCAGACTGGACTGCCGCAGGGCGCCCCGACAAGGAGTCGCCCTGCGGCCTGCGGTGGTAAAGAGGGGTCAAGCCAGATGCTTGACCGGCCCTGCAATCGCTGGCGTCTCTGCCGCCTTGGCGGCCTCGTCCTTCTGCGCCTGGCGACGGCGGGTCTTGCCGGCGCGGGACGGTGGCTGGCAGATGCCGCAGACGTAGTCGTGGCTCGGCGAGTGAGCGTGGGCCACGAAGTTGCCATGACAACGGGTGCAGGGCGTCAACTGCAGCAGGTCGCTTTCAAAAAAGCGGATCAGCGTCCAGGCCCGGGTCAGCCCCAGCACCGGCTCGGCGGCGTCGATGTCGATCTGCTCGGTGTACAGCCGGTAGGCCTTGACGAAGGCCTCCATGCGCTCGCATCCCTGGTCCTGCAGGCGCTGATAGAAGGCGTAGAACAGCGACGAGTGGATGTTCGGCAGCCAGGTGATGAACCAGTCGGTGGAAAACGGCAGCATGCCTTTGGGCGGTGACATGCCGCGGACCTCCTTGAACAGCCGGATCAGGCGGGCCCGACTGAGGTCGGTCTCGGTTTCCAGGACCTGCAGACGCGCACCGAGTTCGATCAGGTCGATGGCGAGCTGCACCTGATGCATCTCCTGGACCAGGCTCTTGGTGCTCATGTCAGCGCGCCTCCGGTAGAGGCCGCGCTGCAGGCCATCAACAGCGAGGAGTGGAGGTGAGCCAGGCCCTGTTCCCGCGGGTTGTCCACCACCTGACGCAGTTGCTCGGTGGAGCCGAGCCCCAGTTGGCAGAGCAGTTGGTTGGTGCGTGACAGCCGGGTCAGCTGGCGTGCATTGAAGCTTTCCAGCAGCTCGGCCTGTTCTTCGCTGATGTTCAGACGCAGACGGGCGGTGGTGCGGTCTTCGGCCAACAGACGTTGGGCCAGCAGAAGATAGGCAAGATTCAACTCCTGAATCTCGTCGATCAGTGACTGATTGCTCATGGGTTCCCTGCCTTGATCGTTTTTTTTGCTGATCATCGCCAGCTTTAGGTATTGCCGATATACCTGAATAGGTGCGGACGGACACTATCGGAACTTTTTGACGTTTAAGTGTCAGGTCCGTGTCCACCATTCGAGGTATTGTCGATTGCTATCAGTGTGGCGCAAGCCAGGAGGGAGGAAAAAGCTTCAACGGTGTCCGTTTGATGTGTATCAAGAAAAGTGAATATTCAAAGAAAACCGATATTTACGACGCCAAAAAAACCCAAGTTTAATTAGTCCTGTACATTTTATTACATTCTGTTTCGCGAGTCGCTCGCATTTAGCTCGCCTACCCACACCAGCAGTTCGGCGATCACCTGGTAGAGACGAGGCGGAATCTGCTCGTCCAGATCGAGCTGCATCAACAGGCCCACCAGCGCCGGTTCATCATGGACGTGGATTCCCTGGCGGCGGGCTTCGTCGATGATGCGCTCGGCGATATCACCGTAGCCCTTGGCGATCACTCTCGGTGCCTGATCATTTTCACCATAGCTCAGCGCCACCGCATGGCGGCGTGAGGGTGCGGGTTGGTCATCGCTCACTTGGGAAGCTCCTCGGCAGACCTGCTGTCACCTTCGGTGATGGTCAGCTCCACCCGGGCGAAGCCATGGCCCTCAAGGCGCTGTATCAGTGTTTCGCGCCCTTGCTCGAGTCGATCCCTCAGGCCCTCGGCGGACGTCGCCAGGCGCAGGCTCAGGTGCTCTTCACCGAGCAGCGCGGACACCCTGAGCGAGCCATGTTCGGCCAGCTCCAGTTCCAGCTCGGTGCGCCAGGCGTGTTCCTCGTCCTTGTTGTCATCGCGGCCCTTGCCGCCGCCCTGATGATCCGGCTCCCGTTGCGGGGGATGAATGGCGAGCGCCATGAACAGTCCGCTCCAGACGTCGCCTTCCCAGCGCAGCACCGGGGTGGCCAGCATCTCGAGCTGGTGGCGCACCAGCGGAGCGAGGCTCTCGTGGACGCCGCTTGGGGATGCGCCCTCGCGACGGGCGGCGGCGGCATCGCCCGACGTGCTCGAGACGCCCTGGGCATCGGCGGCGATCGTCGTCGCCAGGCTGGGCAGATAGCCGGCCGGCTGGGAGCTGCGCCAGGGCGCCAGCGGGAAGGCGGGCGCAATGTTCTGTCGAGTGCTCGGTTGAGTGTTCGATTGCCCGAGCGTTGCGTCTGCTTTGGCAGAAAGCTGACCAGAGCCGGAAACGGGGGAGTGCCCAGAGGTCTGAGCATTCGCCTCGCTGGCCATTGGCCGAAACACCAGGGCGCGCCACATCTGGGGCTCCCGTGCCAGCTGGGCGCGGTCCAGGTTGCCGTGAAACCAGCGATTGAGGTGGGACTCGTAGAACAGGCCGCTGTCGCGCACGCGCTCGCCCAGGCGCTCGGCGAGCATCGTGACGGCGGGCCCCGACGGGCCAGTGGCCAGCCCGGCCGTTGCGCTGGTTGCCGTGGTGGCCGGGGCGCCGTGTGTGGCGCCTAGCGTCGACGGCGACGCGCTCGGGGCCGCTTGTTGGGCGGGGCTCGCCGTCAGCAGGGGACCCGTCGATGTCAGCGCCGAGGGCGGCGCCGGAAAACGCGCCAGCAGCTCGGCGATGCGAGCACCCGGTGCGCTCAAGCGGGTGATGGTGGAGGCGGGACGATCGCTGTCGGTGGGGACCTCGGCGTTCGGTGTTGCCGGGCGCTGGCCGGTGGTGGCGGCGGCTTGCTGCGGCCGCCGTGCGTCCAGGCGCGAGTCGCTATGGACCGCGCCTGGCCCCCGTCCCGGGTCTACCGGCTGGACCGGGGCGTTGGGGTCCTTGGTCGGGGGCACGTCGACACGCTTGCCCAGCACCTGGTGGAGCAGGGTATCGATCAGCGGTGTGATGCCGCTCACGGCGTCTCGCGTCGAAAGCGGGTGCCGGCGTTGACCACCCGGCCACCGGCGTAGGCGCGGTGCAGGTCCTGCTGGTTGCGCGACACCTTGAGCAGTTCGCCGAGTTCGTCACGGCGGTGAACCAGCTTTTCTCGCAGCGCCAGATCATTGACCAGAATGGCCTCCAGCAGGCTGCCCAGGCGCTGGCGCTCGTCGGCGTCGAGGCTTGCCATCGGTGCCGCGCCATCGAGTGTCGCTCCATCACGTGCAGCGCTGTCGAGAGCGGCAACCTGGCTGACATAGTCGCCCTCAATAGCAATCAGCTCGTCCCAGGCGTGGTCGGCGGCCAGCGACAGCATCTGTTCGGTCAGCGCCAGCAGCGCCTCATAGCGAGACAGCAGGGGGGCTTGAACATCTGGGCCTTGGGTATCTGGGCCGTGGTACTCGGCAAGCGGTGGCATCTAGGACCTCAAGCGCTCAGGAGTGGGTGGTGGTGCCGATCTCGCGCCAGGCCGAGGCGATATCCTCGATCAGGCGTTCGGCTTCGTCGAGGCCACTGGCGTCGTTGCGCAGGTTGGCGTCGAGCAGGCGGCGCGCTATGTAGTCATAGAGGCTGTCGAGCTGCAGTGCCACCTCTCCGCCCTGCTCGCCGTCCAGCACCGCGCGCAGGCCGCTGTTGACGATATCCAGTGCCTTGGAGATGGCGGCGCCCTTGGCCGGAATATTACCGTCTTCCAGGTGCAGGCGGGCGGCGCGAATCGACGCCTGGGCGCCGTCGAACAGCATCACGATCAACTGGTGGGGGCTGGCCGACATCACGCCGCTCTCCACCCCCATGCGGGCGTAAGCGCCGGCGCCGCGGCCATAGGTGGCCTGTGCTTGTGTCACTGGTTGTCTCCTCGGCTGGGTCTGGCGGGCTCAGGGCTATTGGTTCAGCTGGGCGTTCAGCGCATCGAACTGCTGGGTCAGGTAGCTGCTGGTCTGGTTCATGCTGGCGATCATGCTGTCCAGCTGCCCGAATTGGCTGCGGTAGCGCTCCACGGTGGCATCGATGCTCTGCTCGGTGCGCTCGTACTGGCGATCGAGACTTTCCATGCGGGTCTCGAGCCCGCTGGTAGCATTGTCGAGCAGGCCGCCGTCATCGAGGATGGCGCCCAGGGTGTCGTCGAGGCTGTCGGCAAGACCTACCCCGTCCTCGCCACCGGTAAAGAAGTCGGCCAGGTCGCCGCGCTCGCTGGAGATGACCTCGTCGAGTCGCTCGTCATCGAGTTCAAGGGTGCCGTCGAGCTGCAGGGTGATGCCGATATCGCTGAGGGTGCGGAAGTCACCCTGGGCCACGCCGCCGGACAGGGTGCCGCGCAGCCGCGATTCGATGCTGCGCAGGGTGGCGTCGCCAAGCAGTTCGCCCGAGGCACCGCTTTCGGCGTCGAAGCTGGTCAGCGTGCCCATGGTGTCCTTGAGCTCGTTGTAGCTGTCGACAAAGCCGCTGACCGCTTCACGCAGGGCCAGGTTGTTGTACTCGACCTTGACCGTGGTCTCGCCGACGTCCGTCAGGGTCAGGTCGACGCCCTCGATGGCCCCCTCGACGCTGTTGGAGGCACTGGTGATGGCGATGCCGTTGACCGTCAGTGCCGCGTCTTCACCGGCCACCGACTGGTGCATGCCGGCGCCGGTGTCGTCGGGGTCGGGGCTTGCGATGTCGAACGCCAGCTTGGCCTGCAGCTCGGTATCGGCAGCGTCATCCGGCACGAAGCTCACGGCGCTGATCGACGCCTCGGCGCCGGTCTTGTCGCTCGACAGCACCAGACGGTAGGGGTTGTCGGCGTCGCCGGTATTGATGATCGAGGCGCTGACGCCGGCCTCGGCGTCATTGATGGCGTCGCGCAGTCCCTCCAGGGTGCTGTCTTCCTGGCTCAGGCTGATGCTGACGTCTTCGCCACCCACGGTAAGGCTCAGGGTGCCGGCGCCCAGCTCGCTGTCCCTGGCGTCGAAGCCGTCGCTGGCCAGGCTCTGGGCTCGGGCCAGCCGGGTCACCTCGACGTCGTAGCGGCCGGGGCTCGCCAGTTCGCTGGCGCTGGCGCTGATCCCCTCGCCCTCGACGCTGCTGGACAGGCTCTGGTAAAGCGCCGGGTCGCCGAGCTTGTCGACCGCCTCCTGGAAGCTGTTCAGCGCGCCTTCCAGGGTGCCGTAGGCGGAGATCTTGGCCTGATAGCTCGCCTGCTGGGCCACGATGGGCTCCAGCTGCTTTTGCTCCGCCGCCTCGAGCTGATCGAGCAGCCCGTTGAGGTCGATACCGGAACCGATGCCGAGCGATGAGATCGAGGCCATGTCGTCCTTCCTGTGTGATGGGGGCAGTGTGACAGAACGCCGGCAGGCCAGTGGCTCGAACAGGCGCCCTTGTGCTTGGTATATCGGGTTATCGGCGGTTGCTCATTTGACTTGAGCCTCAGGCGCCGATGATCACCTCGGCCTGGATCTCGCCCAGCGCGGCCAGTGTCTCGCCTTCCACCACGGGGCCGATCAGCGGCTCCCGTGGGACCTGGCTGGGCGGCTTGCCGGCCATGCGCTGTACCCGCGAGGGTCGGTCCTGGTCGTCCAGCGCCAGCACCCAGCCCAGCGAGGCGTCGTCAAAGCGGACCAGCGAGCCGATCGGGTACAGTCCGAAGCGCCGGATAAAGCGCTTGACCCAGCTGGTGTCGAACTTGTCGGGGTGGTCGAGCAGGTAGCGGTAGATCGCCGCGAGACGCCAGGGCGGACGGTCGGGGCGCTGGGCACGCATGGCATCGATGGCGTCGACCACGGCACTGGCCCGGGCCAGCTCACGTAGCTCGTCGTCGCGGATGCCGGCGGGATAGCCGCTGCCGTCGAGGCGCTCGTTGATCTGGCAGGCGGTGGCCTCGAACACCGAGGCGTTGATCCAGGCGCAGTGGCTGAGGCGCTCGCGCAGCCAGCCCACGTGCTGGACCAGACGATTGCGTTCGGCGTCGCCGAAGGTCGGCGTCAGGCGCAGGGGCTCGGGCAGCAGCACCTTGCCCAGGTCATGAATCATGGCGCTGGCGACGATGGACTTGCGCAACTCGCCGGGCAGGCTGTCTTCCAGCAGGTCGATCAACAGGATCGCCACCGACAGGCCGTGGCGTACCGGCCAGGACTCACGGGTCAGGAACCTTAGCGCGAACAGCACGCCGTCGCGGTCTTCGTCGTACAGGGCCAGCAGATGGTCGGCCTGGCGCGACAGGCGCGGGCCGTGGATGCAGCCGCCCTGAATCAGCTCCATCGCCTGGGCGTGCAGGTAGCCGGCTACGCGGGACAGCCGCTGGGTCATGACGGTGGGGTAGGCTTCCGCCTCGCGACGGCCAAGGCGCGGGCCGCGGCGCCCTGCCGGTAGCTGAAACAGCGGCGAAGGCGGTCGCCTGGAATCCACCCCTTCGGCGATGCGCGCGGCCTCGCGTTCGACCTCGCGTACCAGCTTCCACAGGGTGCGATCCTGGTGGGCACCGACGCCGACGAAGCGAAAGCCGGCCTCGACCAGCCGCCGTTCGGGGTCGAAGCGATGATGTTGCACGACGGCCTGGAGCGCCAGACGGGTGCCATCGGGAAAGCCCAGCTCCAGCGGCACCGGCAGCTCTCTGTTGGTCAGCACAGGAGCGGCGGTGCGCGGGAGGTCGAGGCGACAGCCGTCCACCGACAGATCGATCAGGTCGCCGTGCAAGTCCTGGCTATCGCCGTCTCTGAGCACCGCCTCGGCGGCCATGCCCAGGCGCAGGCGCGCGCGAAAGCTCTGACGGCGCTGTAGCCGCTCCAGCTGGTTCGGGTAGGGGCAGCGCCACAGCCGGCGCAGCGGAACGCCTTGGCCGGGCGAGCGGCTGGCTTCCCGCGACAGCGCCGCCTCGCTCGGCGCCGTGGTCACCTCGCCGTCGGCGGCCGTGATCGCCGGAGTGCGGGTGATCATGCCCTCGCAGTAGCCGACCAGACGAAAGGACTTGCCCTGCTTAAGCTGGCGGTGAAGCCCCTCCACCGCGGTGATGTCCAGGGTGATGGACTCCCCCGGGGCAATCTCCATCAGCAGCACCGGTGTCGGCGTTCCATTGCCTTCCTCCCACGCCAGTGCGGCCCCCTGGGGGCCGCTCAAGCAGTCCAGCAGCCTGGCGATTTCCTGGGGGGCGCGTACTTCCTCGAATTCTTGTTGGTCCGGCACCAGCGGGACTCCTCGACGACATCTGGCATACGTTGTCTCGGAGTATCGGCAGAATGTGCCGGATCTTTAGGCTGCCAACCGTGCTCGGGCTAGACAGTCGGCGTGGGTGGTGACTCAGGTCAAGCGTTGTCAGGCCTGGGAGTGACGCTTGCGCCGGGAGCGGTCGATGGCATCGCGCTGGCTGGCCAGGCGATGCTCGCCGAGAAAGCGGGTCAAGCGCTCGAAGGGCATGGGGTGGGCCAGGTGGAAGCCCTGGAAGGCGTCGCAGTGATGCTGCAGCAGGAACTCGTGCTGGGCCTCGTGCTCGATGCCTTCGGCCACTACCATCAGTTCCAGGTGGTGGGCCATGGCGATGATCCCCTGGAGGATGGCGCCATCCTCCTGGTTGTCCGGCAGTCCCTGGACGAAGGTGCGATCGATCTTCACCGTGCTGACCGGCAGGTGCTTGAGGTAGCCAAGGCTCGAGAAGCCGGTGCCGAAGTCGTCGATGGCCACCTCGACACCCATGTCGCGCAGCGACTGCAGCGTCTCGATGGCGTTCGGGGTGTCGTGCATCAGGATGCCCTCGGTCAGCTCGAGGGTGAGCTGGTGGGCCTCGATCCCGGTCTGGTTCAGGGTGTCGCGTACGGTCTCGAGGAAGTTGGCCCGGCGGAACTGCAGCGGCGACAGGTTGACCGCCACCGCCAGGCCCTCGAGGCCGGCCTCGTTGAGGAGCTGCAGGTCGCTGCAGGCGCGGGTCAGCACCCAGTGGTTGATGGCGATGACCTGGCCGGTCTCCTCGGCCAGGGCGATAAAGTCCTGGGGCGGCACCTGGCCGCGTACCGGGTGCTCCCAGCGCAGCAGCGCCTCGACCCCGATGATCGCCCGGTGGTTGTCGAACACCGGCTGGTAGTGCAGGCGTAGCTGGTCACCGTCGATGGCGGCCTGCAGATCATGGCGCATCGCCACCCGCTCGTTTACCCCCCAGGTGATGTCCTGGCTGAAGTGCTGCAGCGCATTGCGTCCCTGGTGCTTGGCCTGGTACATGGCCATGTCGGACTGCTGCAGCAACTGCATCGGTTCGATGGTGACGTCGCTGGACACCGCCACCCCGATGCTGGCGGTAACGTGCAGCTCATGCTCGCCGACCCGGTAGGCCTGGGCCACCTTCGGCAGCAGACGTTCGGCCAGGGTCACCGCCTGCTCGGGCTCGTCGAGGTCCGGCAGCAGCACCACGAACTCGTCGCCGCCGAAGCGGGCCACGGTATCCCCGGGCCTGAGCGCCTCGGTGAGCCGCTGGGCGACCTGGATCAACACCTTGTCGCCGACGTCGTGGCCGAGGCTGTCATTGATCGGCTTGAACTCGTCCAGGTCGATGAACAGCACGCCAAGATGGTGGGACTGGCGCTTGGCCAGGGCGAAATCGTGGCGCAGGCGATCCTCGAACAGGGCGCGATTGGCCAGGCCCGTCAGGGCGTCGTGGCTGGCATGGTAGGCCAGGCTCTCCTCGTAGGCCTTGTGCTCGGAGATGTCGTGCTGGACGCCGACGAAGTGAGAGACCTCACCTTCGCTGTCCATCACCGGCGAGATGTAGAGGTCGTTCCAGAAGGCCTCGCCGTTCTTGCGATAGTTGAGCAGGGTGGCGCGGACTTCGCTGTGGTTTGCCAGCTGGCGACGAATGCGTGCCACCACCTGTGGATCGCTCTCCTCACCTTGCAGGAAACGGCAATTGCGCCCCAGCACTTCTTCCTCGGGATAGCCGGTCATGCGCATGAAGGCCGGGTTGGCGTAGATGATCGGCAGCTCCGGCGAGCGCGCATCGGCGATCACGATGCCATTGATGCTGGCCTCGACGCTGCGCTGCAGGATGCGCAGCTGGGTCTCCTGGGCGTGGCGCTCTGTCACGTCCTTGGCGATGCCGAAGGTGCCGCTGATGTCGCCGTCGATGATGATCGGCAGGTTGGTGATGTCCATCACCCGCCTGCCCAGGGGGGTGGTGATGGGCAGGGTGTAGCGGGTCACCTCGCCCTTGAGCGTCTTGCGCACCGCGTCGCGCACCCAGGAGCGATCCGTTTCCTTGACGAAGACCTCGTAGTGCCGCCCCAGGATGTCACCCAGCGGCACCCCGGTAAGGGTCGAGCAGGTGGTGTTGGCGGCGACGAAGATGCCTTCGTGGTCGAGGGAGTAGATGGCGTCGGGGTTGTAGGTGAACAGCGAGCGGTAGCGCTGTTCGCTCTGGAACAGCGCCTGGCGGTCCTGGTCGCGTTCCACCGCCAGGGCGACCAGCTCCAGGCAGCGCTCGATACGCCTGCTGGGCTCGGCCTGTTGTGCCGGCGGGTGTCGAAAGAACAGGCTGACCACCCCCAGCAGGCGTTCATCGCTGGCGATGACCGGGTAGGCCCAGCAGGCCATCAACTCGCCGTCGCGCAGGCGCGGGTGCACGCCGGCGCAGGCCGGGTCCTCGGTGATGTCGTCGCTGGCCCGGGGGGCCCTCGCCGCGGCGGCGCTGGCCCAGGTGCCGAAGGTGCCGCCCACCGGGGTTCTGGCGAGCAGTGGTGCCATCTCAGATGGCAGGCTGTGGCCCGCGGTCAGGCTCAGGGTCTCGCCGCCGGGGTCCAGGGTCAACACGGTCGCGATGGCATTGGGGAGGTGGCCCTCGAACAGCCTGCAGCAGGCCTCCAGGGTCTCGGTCAGTGGCGCCTCCCGGGCGATCATCGACTGGATGCCCTGGTAGCTTTCGAGCTGGTCCTGGGCGGCCACCAGGCTCTGGGTCTGCCACAGCAGGGTGCGCATCAACGACAGGCTGATGGCCAGGCTGTAGGACATGATCAATCCGATCAAGGTGATCACTGCCGGCAGGCTGCCGGCCAGCCACCAGTCACTGTCGGGGCCTGGCAGCGCGCGCAGGGTCAGGGTGCGCCCGTCCAGCTCCAGGGTCTGCTCGGCCAGTCTGGGTAGGGTCGGGTCCTTGACCTGCCAGGTGTCTTCGCCAAAACCGCACCACCAGACGCCCTGGCTGTCGGTGACGGCCAGCAGGGTGCGGTCGGCAACGCTGCGGTGACTGGGGGCCAGGGTGCCGGGCAGATCGATGCAGGCGACCAGGCGCAGATCCTCATCGGCCAGGGTCCTGACCATGCGTGCCGACGTCGCCAGCGGGTTGTCGGGCAACTCCAGCCGTAGTTCGCCGCGGGCCGGCCTGGGCAGTGCCTCGCTCAAGCGGCAGACGCTGTCCTGGGCACGCCGTGAGCGCAGCCATAGCCGCTGGTCGCCGCGATACAGCGCCAGGCTCTCCAGGCTTTGTACGTCTCGCAGATAGAAGGTGATGACGTCGGCCAGGGTATTGGCGTCGGTCGTCTGCTCGCCGGCACGGTTGGCCAGGCGGTCGAGCCAGCGCTGGTGTAGCGCCATCTGGCCGCGTGCGCGCTCTTCGATGTTGGTCAGGGTATTGGCGGCGTCCTGCTGGACGTGGCTCTGGCGCACATGGTTGAGCGACAGCCAGGCCAGGCTGCTGAGCAGTACCCCGGCACAGGCCACCGCGATGCTGGCGCGTTGTAGGCGCAGCGGGCGGTTGGGCGGGCGTGAGGCAGCCACCAGCGAGGCCGGGCCGGCGATCAGGTAGAGCAGACACACCGCCATGGGCGAGGTGCTGCGGGTCACCTCCCAGACTTTGGGTGCCTGGCCAGGAATCACCAGCCAGACGGTAAAGATCGCGCCGATCAGCAGCAGCAGCCCCCCCGACAACCGCCACCAGAAGGAGCCCTGGCGATGCTCCACCCCGATCATCAGGGCCACGCAGCCCGGCAGCATCGCCAGGCCCGCCCAGCTGGTCATGCGCGGACCGCCGGTCAGCAGCGACTGCACGTCGGCAGGGCCGCTGGCGACCAGGTCATGGACGATGGCGTACAGCGCCAGCAGCAGCATCATCAGGCCGCAGACGCTGCGGCCACGCGGTCTGCGCAGTACCTGCAGCAGAACGCCGCCGCCGCCAGCGAGGCTTGCCAGCGCCACATCGGGGACCAGCAGCGGCTGTTCCACCGGGTGGATCAACCAGGCGGCGAGACCCGCAGCGCCGACCATCAGCAGTCCGCTGGAGGCCATCAGCAGCCAGGCATCTTCCGCCACATCGCGCAGTCTAAACGGCATCCTACCCACGACCCCCTTGGCGACCCTGCTTCCGGGCGCTCATTTCCTTGTCCTTCCGACGCTATGACGAAGACTCGCCATCCTCACAGCATGGCAGGCGACAGCGTTGATAGCGGCCACCGTGGTGCGTCTACCGCCCGAGGCAAAGGCGCCTTTGGACGGGCGGTCCGGTATCCCTGGACGCGTTTGCTCGAAATGGCACCAAAACAGTCTTCAACATACCTCAATCACCCGCGAGTGCTAGCCCCTGATGTCAGCATCCACTACCAGAGTCAGCGTCCAGCAAGGGCGCGAGGGGGACAACCGTAGAGGGCATGCTTCAGCGAATGGGCACAAAGAGGGCACAGGAAAGCATGCAGAACAGTCACAGACCCGATTAAGCGCGGGTGAAGACCCGATGGAGAGCCGATAAAGAGCCGATAAAGAGCCGGTGAGGGGGGCGAGCGAGTGAAGAGCGAGTGCAGGCCTGATGCGGACCTGATGAAAAGCGGCGCAGCCCCGGTAAAGAGCCGGCGCAGACCCGGTGAAAAGCAGCCGCAGGCGGCCCAGCAGGCGGTCAAGCAAGCCCCCAGGCAAGAGCCTTCCAAAGAAATTTGCCCGCCAGGGCTAAAGCTTTTCGACGAGCCACCGATAAAGAGGGTAACGGCCAACGGCGCCGTTGCGGCAGGCCAAGACGGTCCGCCAATGGAGCCCAACCCTTTAAGGAAGGATGACACCATGTCCGTGATCAATACCAATATCACTTCCATGATTGGTCAGCAGAACCTCAACGCGTCCAAGAGCGCCCTGACCACCTCCATGGAGCGCCTGTCCTCCGGCCTGCGCATCAACAGCGCCAAGGACGACGCCGCCGGCCAGGCCATCGCCAACCGCATGTCCTCCCAGATCACTGGTCTGTCCCAGGCCCAGCGCAATGCCAACGACGGTATCTCCGTTGCCCAGACTGCTGAAGGCGCGCTCAACCAGGTTAACGATAACCTGCAGCGTGTGCGTGAACTGACCGTTCAGGCCCAGAATGGAACAAACTCTACTGAAGATAAACAATCCATTCAGGACGAAATTAACCAGCGTCTCGATGAGATTGATCGTATTTCTGAAGAAACTGACTTCAATGGCGTAAAGGTTCTTGCTAGTACGCAAAATCTCAGTATCCAAGTTGGTGCTAACGATGGTGAGAACATCAGTGTCAACTTGGAAAAAACTGATCGTGCAAGCCTTGGGCTTGATGGGTTCAACGTCAGTGCTTTGTCTGGTCCCATCACCGAAATCACTTCTACAAGTGCGGGAGGTGTGGAGACTACCACGCCTGTCGACTTCTCTGGGCTAGGTGCTCTCACCGCGTCAGGTGGGGCTTTGGATGGACAAAGTTTAACGCTGCGTGGCTACGGTGATTTCGATGCGGACGCCGGGACCTATGCAAATTATGCCATCGAAGATGATAATGGTAACTTGTATAAACTCGATGCAACAGGCACAGCCGCCGATGATATTGCCTTTGATGCTTCGGCTGGTACATTCGCTATCGGTGCTAACATTGACGCGACCGACTCCGCGGATCTTGATAGTTTGGCAACTGCCTATGACGATGACGTTGCAGCAGGTCTTTCTTCAACAGCGAATCCGCTTGGCACTATAGATAGTGCGCTCAAGATGGTCGATGAGCAGCGTTCAGAACTGGGTGCGATCCAGAATCGTTTCGAGTCTGCAATCACCAATCTGAGCACCACCGAGACCAACCTGTCTGCCGCCCGTTCGCGTATCGAAGACGCCGACTACGCGGTGGAAGTGGCCAATATGACCCGCGCGCAGATCCTGCAGCAGGCCGGTACCTCTGTGCTGGCTCAGGCCAACCAGGTGCCGCAGTCCGTGCTGTCCCTGCTGGGCTAAGCTAAGGCTTGGCCGCAAGGCTGAAGTGGTAAGTAACGACGGGGCCGAAAGGCCCCGTTTATGCTATTAGCTATTCAGGTGACAACATGACGGAATATGCTTTGGTCAGTAGCAAGGAAGAGCTGAAGCAGGCCTTAAAATCTGAGACAAGAAACATAATCATTACCAACCAGTCCTTGGCCGCTAATGTTGTCCGTATAAAAACAGCATCAAAGGTGGCTTTGGTCGCAGTGGTGGGCGGTGCCGGTTTTGCGGCAGTGAGTTTCTGGAACCCTGTAGGGTGGACCGCCGGAGCAGTGGGAATTGCAGCAGGTGGAGCGACGCTAACCCCAGCGGTTTTGGCCCTAAGCCTGAGTGCCAGTCTGATTTTCCTGATTTATAACGGTTACTCTATCAAAGGAAAGGGGAAGTATACGGCACCCGATGGCTCGGTGTTTGAAGGGGAAGTTATTTTGGAGAAAAAATGACCAGCACTGACTATTAGCAAGTCATCGATAAACTACAAACCGCCATCGAAGATACTCAGCATGCTCGACGCATCGAGGGAGCGAGTATAGGTACTGAGATGCTTGAGGTTTAAGAAAAGCTGTGACTCAGTAGCGGAAGTATACGCTGACGATGGTGGACGCTTGATTCACATGAAACGACTGATAGCCGACCTTTCCGGAAAGTCGTTTTTTTCAAGTTGAATAGAGAAGTAGCTAGCATATGCAAAACGATAAAATTCACGAAAGCGAGTCTCATTCACAGGAAGATGAGCCCGGCACTTTCGCGACATCCAGCCCCTTTACCTTGGCCAATGCTTTTCGTTCGGCCGCAGTGCTGAGTGTGGTGGCAGGGGTCTATCTCTTCTTTCAGGCCCTACAAGCGGCTTCGATTGTTGGTAGTGCGGCCTATGAAGTTGCTGGCTTGCGTCTTGGCATCACCGTGGTCATCACGCTATTTCTCCTGCTTGGCGAGAAGCTATGTCGCTTTCTGGACGGCTATGAGTAGTGCCAACTCGACATAATATTCTGACAGAACTTGATGGGTAGCTTGAGGCAAATATGACAACAGACGAATGCCAGCAAGTAATCGATGAACTTCAAGCGGTCATCGACGATACCCACCAGACCCTCGAACGCTTTGAGGCGACCGGGATGGCGTCCGAGATGCCTGAGGACGTTGAACAGCTTCACGCCATCCTCGATCGCGCCGTCCGCGACCAGAAGGTACATACGCTGGCGATGCTGGACGAAAAATAGATCAAGATCGGCTCAGGCGGCTCTCTACGCCTTCTTCCTTCTATATTGCTACCTGCCTCTGCCTGTTCTTCCCTTCGGCTGAGGCGCCGACTCAAGGCGATATGGCTGTATACCCCCCATATTGAAAGGTCGGCTTACCATCTGCATGCTTTGGCTTGGTATTGAATAGTATTGACTATCATTAACACAAACTTTTTTCGCCACTTAATACCTGGATTCATAAATTAACCGCAGCACTTTGGCCCGCGAGGTAGAGGCAGGAGAGGCAGCGCCGGTACTCATCTCGGCACACCGTCCAAAGTGAAGCAGTGCATGGGATACCGACAACTGACCCAGACCCAACGATACCAGATCTATGTCCGTTATGACCTGGGCGTGAGCCGACGCCAGATAGCCAGAGAGCTTGGCATCGACAACAGCACGGTCAGCCGGGAGTTGCGTCGGAACGCCATCGACAGCGGTTACGATCCTGAGATAGCGCCATCCTGCAGTGATCATCGGTGACGCACTGCCTGGAAGAGGACAAAGCGCTTGCCCAGCATGATTGCCGCTGTCGTCGACCGGCTGCGAGAGGAATGGAGTCCAGAGCAAATCAGCGGTTTCATGTCGCCCTTGTCTGGTGTCGGCGTCAGTCCCCAGTGGTTCTACTCCTTGATCTGGGATGACAAGGCCTCCGGTGGCGATCTCTGGAAGCACCTCCGCCAGCCCAAACGGCGCAGCAAGCACCGGGCTCAAGCCAAGAGCGCAGGACTTGGTAAGATTCCCTACCGCGTGGGCATCGAGCATCGCGCGGCTGAGATCGATGAACGGCGCTTCATTGGCTACTGGGAGGGCGACACCGTGGTCCAGGGGGCACAAGCAGTCGGGCCTGGACACGCTGGTCGAGCGCCGTAGCGGCTATCTGCTGGCGGCACGGTTGCCCAAGCTTTCGGCTGAGCTGACGCAAAAGGCCATGATTCAGCTGCTAAAACCTCGCCGCGGTGCTGTCCTAACCATCACCCTGGACAAAGGCTCGGAATTCGCGGATCACGAGATCGTGGCCAATGCGGTAACGGCAGCGACTTACTTCTGCGATCCCTACTGCTCCGGGCAGCGTGGGACCAATGAGAACACCAATGGCCTGATACAACAGTACTTTCCCAAGGGAACAGACTTTCGACAGGTCACCGATGCCAAGCTGCGCAAGGGGGTCGAGAAGCTGAATGACCGCCCCCGAAAGCGTCTCGGCTATCGCACACCGGCACAGGTTTTCCTGGGGGAATATTCAGGAGCCCTGAATACCGCAGCTGCTGCGCTTGTTGCTTGAATTCAGGTTTCTCTCCTCTTTCCCCCCCCCATAGCGATAGCCAGCCGGGCTGACCTATTCATCGTATCTATCTTTCGCAAAGGGCGGTGGGCAGCGCCTAAGCCATTCGCCTGACGCCCCTGGTGCTGCCTCTGTCTTGAGCTTTTTCTGCTCCACGTCGCAGCGACAAAAAATTCATTTAAAACAGAGCATTGCAATAACCTCTGCCGTATCCCCTAAGACGTTTGTCTTATCTCTCATTTCTTGTATTCACGTGGCACCTCGACTAGCTTCTCCCTCACTAGCTAAATTCATCTGATCAATTGTCTCGATAACCACATACAAATACATACAAGGAGTCACTTGTGGATGCATCCTCTACCGCGGCGGCTGAGCAACAGTCGGCGCCGGAAAAGTCCTCTTTTCTGCACAGGGGCATGACCTTGCCCTTTGTGCTTATCGTCACCTGCTTTGCCGCCTGGGGGCTCGCCGGCAACCTCACTGATCCTCTGGTGTCGGTGTTCGGCTCGGTGTTCTCGATGAGCGCGCTGCAGGCGTCGCTGGTGCAGTTCGCCTACTACGGTGCCTATTTTGCCCTGGCGATCCCGGCGGCCTGGATCAATTCGCGCCTGGGCTACAAGGGTGGCGTGCTGATCGGCCTCTTGCTGGCGGCCACCGGGGGGCTTCTGTTCATGCCGGCCTCCCAGATGATGACCTACTCGATGTTCCTGGTGGCGCTGTTCACCCTGGCGGCGGGGCTGTCGATCCTCGAAACCTCGGCCAATCCTTACGTGATGGCGATGGGCCCGCGCGAGAACGCCACTCGGCGGTTGAATTTCGCCCAGTCGTTCAACCCGGTGGGGTCGAACCTGGGGGTGCTGCTGGCCGCGGTGTTTATCCTGCCCCACGTCAATCCGGCCACCGCCGAGCAGCGCGCCTCGCTCACCCAGGAGGCGCTGACCGAGATGCAGTCGGCGGAATTGCAGGCGGTGATGGGGCCCTACATCACCCTGGCACTGGTCTATGTGGTGATCGCGATAGCCATCGCCATGGTGCGGGTGCCGCGCCACGAGGCGCTGATGGCGGACCGCAAGAGCGAGACGGTGGCGCTGTCGGGAAGTCGCCTCGGCCGGCTGGTGCGCAACCGTCGCTATGCCTTCGGGGTGGTGGCGCAGTTCTTCAACGTGGCCGCCCAGACCTGCACCTGGACCTTCACCATCCACTACGTGACCGAGGCGCTGGGCGTCGGCAGCGAAGAGGCCGGCTACTGGCTGCAGGCTTCCCTGCTGGTCTTCCTGGTGTCGCGCTTCGTCATGGTCGGTGTCATGGGTCGGGTGGACCCGCGCAAGCTGATGACCGGGATGTGCGTGCTCGGCGTCGCGCTGTCGCTGGTGGCGGTGTTCAGCGGCAACCTGCTCGGCGCGGTGGCCCTGGTGCTGCTGAGCGCCTGTATCTCGCTGCTGTTCCCCACCATCTACGGCATCTCGCTGGAAGGGCTGGGGCAGGACACCAAGTACGGCGCCGCCGGCCTGGTGATGGCGATCGTCGGTGGCGCCCTGGTGCCGCTGGCCCAGGGCTGGCTGATCGATATCACCTCGGCCCAGACCAGCTACCTGGTGGTGGCGGTGTGCTTCGCGGTGATCGTGGCCTTCGGCGTCTATGTGCAGCGTCATCCGCGGCCCGAGACCAGCAACGAGGGTGATCTGGCCTGAGCTGGCGTCTCTTGAACTGGCAGCGCCTTAACGCGAATCGGGGGTGTCCCGCAGCACCACGGCGACCTGAGCGAGGTGAGTCTGCATGGCGGCATGGGCGCCCCTGGGGTCGCCGGCGACGACGGCATTGAGGATGGCCAGGTGTTCCTGGTGGGTGATGGCGATACGACCGCCGAGGTGGATCGATTGCCACAGCCGCATCCGCAGGGTCGGCCGCGACAGTGCCTCGAGCAGGGCGACCAGCACGGGGTTGCGGGAAATCCTCGCCAGGCTGAGGTGGAACTCCAGGTCGGCGGCCATGGCGCCTTCGTGGTCCAGCGCCTGGATGGCGGGCTCGGCCTCGGCCAGTACGGCCTTCAGGCGCTCGATGTCCTCGTCGGTTCGGCGCAGCGCCGCCACCGCCGCGGCCTCCACTTCCAGCGCCTGGCGCACATTGTGCAGGTCGCGGGACGAGGTCCCGGCCTGGATGCCGGCCCAGAACTCCAGGGGCTTCAGCAGCAGCCCCGGGTCCAGCGAGGTGACGGTGGTGCCGGAGCCCTGGCGGGTCTCGAGGATGCCCATGGCGACCAGCGCCCTGACCCCTTCACGCAGCGAGCTGCGCGAGACAGCGAAGCGGGTGGCGAGGATCGACTCGACGGGCAGGCGGTCGCCGGAAGCGATTTCACCGGAGACGATCATCTCCTGGATGCCTTGCACCACCACCTCGTACTGGGAGGGGCGGCGTTGGTCGCTTTCGGACGGGGGCGGCGGCGTCATGGCAGGGGCTCCGGCTCGGAAGGGGTGATCGAATCCCGCCATTCTATCGAAAACTTCGGCAGCACTTTAATACATCTGATGAATCTGGAGGACGATACGTGTCCGTCATTACCTCAATCGAACTGGTGGATCTGCGTTTTCCCACCTCGGACAGCAGCGACGGCTCCGACGCGGTCAACAAGGACGCCGACTACTCGGCGGCCTATCTCAGGCTGGTCACCGATGACAGCGCGCTCTATGGGTGCGGCTTCACCTTCACCATCGGTCGCGGCAACGAGATCTGCCTGCAGGCCATGGAGGCCCTCGCCCAGCCGCTGGTCGGCCGGGACGCGGCCGAGGTCTGCCGGTCTCCGGGGGCGGTCTATCGTGAACTCGCCGCGGATTCACAGCTTCGCTGGCTGGGCCCGGACAAGGGGGTGGTGCACCTGGCGCGGGCGGCGGTGATGAACGCCGTCTGGGACCTGGCGGCCCGGCATGCGGGAGTGCCGCTGTGGCGTCTTGTCTGCGAGATGGAGCCGGAGGTGCTCGTCGAGCAGTTGGATCTCAGCTACCTGGGTGACGTGCTGAGCGCCGAGGAGGCGGTGGCGATGCTCAAGGAACAGCGGCCCTTCCAGCAGGAGCGCATCGCCGAGCTGAGCGAGCAGGGCTTCCCCTGCTACACCACTTCGGCGGGGTGGCTCGGCTATTCGGACGAGAAGCTGGCCCGCCTGTGCCGGGAAGCCATGGACGAGGGCTACCGCCATATCAAGCTCAAGGTCGGCGCCAATCCCGAGGACGACGAGCGTCGCCTGGGGATCGCTCGCTCGGTGATCGGCCCCGACGTGGCGCTGATGATCGACGCCAACCAGATATGGGAGGTGCCCGAGGCCATCGAGCGGGTCGAGGCGCTTTCCCATCACGACCTCTTGTGGATCGAGGAGCCCACCAGCCCGGATGACGTGCTGGGGCATCGCAGCATCGGCGATGGCGTGCGCCCGCTCGGTATCGGCGTCGCCACCGGCGAGCACGGCATGAACCGGGTGCTGTTCAAGCAGTTGCTGCAGGCCAACGCGGTCGACTACGTGCAGATCGACTCCTGCCGTCTTGCCAGCGTCAACGAGATCATCCCGGTGCTGCTAATGGCCAGGAAGTTCGGCAAGCCCGTCTGCCCCCACGCTGGCGGGGTGGGGCTGTGCGAGCTGGTCAATCACCTGGTGATGATCGACCACATCGCGGTGTCGGGGCCCGTGGACGGGCGGGTGGCCGAATTCGTCGATCACCTGCACGAACACTTCGTCGACCCCTGCGTCGTGCGAGATGGCGCCTATACATTGCCGCGTGAGCCGGGGTATTCCGCCGAGATCAAGGCCGAGACGCTGGCGGCCTGGGCCTGGCCGAACGGCACCGAGTGGACCCGTCGGCGCCAGGCGGTGCCGGCATGATCCGCGGCCCGCTGCTCAATCCGCCATTGCTCGAGGGCCTGGCCGCCGCCGGACACGGCGCAAGGGTGCTGGTGGCCGACGCGCTCTATCCGCATTCGACCGGTGCGCCGCCAGCGGCGAGCCGGGTCTACCTCAACCTGTGCGAGGGCATGGTGCCGGTGCTGTCGGTGATGGAGACGCTGGCCCAGGCGGTGTTCGTGGAAGAGGTCACCTACATGGCCGACGCCGAGGGCGGCGCCTCGGAATCGGTGGTCGAGTGCCGCCAGCGGCTGGCCGGCCACCGACATGGGGGAGGCCAGCAGATCGCCTGGTCGAGCCTGGATCGCTGGGCCTTCTATGACGCCTGCCGCGGACCTGAGGTGTGCCTGGTGGTGGCCACCGGCGAGTGCCGCCCCTACTCCAACTTTCTGCTGACGATAGGCGTTCCGTGATGATCGATACCCACCTTCACGTCTGGGACACCGGTGCGGTGCGGATTCCCTGGCTCGCCGATGCGGGCCTGCCCGCCAGGGCGCCGATTCCCGATGGCCAGGACCGCCGCTACGTGCTGGTCGAGGCCGACGCCCCGGACCCCGCCGAGGAAGCCGCCTGGCTGATCTCGCTGGCCCAGCAGGACCCACGGGTCCACGGTGTGGTGGCGAGCGTCGCGCTGGAGCTTCCCCTGGCCGAGCGGGCGCTGGCGAGTCTGGCCGAGGTGCCCCAGGTGGTCGGCGTCAGACGCCTGCTGCAGGACCGCGAGCTGTTTGATTCGACCGCCTTGGTCGAGGGCCTGAAGCGTCTGGCCGACCGGGGCCTGCCCTTCGATGCCTGCGTCAGGGACCGGGAGCTGCCGCGCCTGCTGGCGTTGCTCGAGCGGGTACCGGAGCTGACGGTGGTACTCGACCATATGGGCAAGCCGAACCCGCGTGATGGCGTCGCGCGAGAGGCCTGGCAGCGCAATCTGGCGCGCCTGGCCGAGCTCGACAGGGTCCACTGCAAGTTGTCCGGTCTGCCGGCGGAGTGCCGCGACGCCGATGAGCTCGAGCGCCACGCCCCAGACATCGTCGACGTGGCGCTTGAGACCTTCGGTGCCGAGCGCTGCCTGCTCGGCAGCGACAGCCCGATCAGTCAGGACCCGAAGGACTGGTGCGAGCGGGTGCTGGCGCGGGTGCCCGCAGAAAAGCGCCAGGCCGTTGCCGAGGACAACGCCTTGAACATCTATCACAGGAGAGATGCCCGATGACCACATCGCCGATCGCCAGCCGTCTGCCACCCAAGCTGCGCCGTGCCTTCGAAGGCCTCGGCGTCGGTGCGGCGCAGTTCGGCAACATGGGCAAGGTCACCCCCGAACAGGACTGCCTGGCCGCCGTGGACACCGCCTGGGAGCTGGGGCTGCGGTTTTACGACACGGCCCCGCACTACGGGCTCGGGTTGTCCGAGCAGCGCCTGGGCAAGGCGCTCAAGGGGCGTTCGCCGGACGACTACGTCATCTCCACCAAGGTGGGGCGCCTGCTGGAGCCCAATCCTGCCCCGCAGGGCAGCGACGAGGCCAACGGCTTCCACGTGGCCGATGACCTGACCCGGCGGCGTGACTACACCGCCGAGGGCGTCAGGCAGAGCCTGGAGGCCTCGCTTGCGCGCCTCGACATGACGTCGGTGGACATCCTCTGGATCCATGACCCGGAAGAGCCCTCGGATCGCTTCGAGGAAGCCCTGGCGGGGGCGGTCCCCGAGCTCGAACGCCTGCGCGAGCAGGGCCGGATCGCGGCCTGGGGCGTGGGCTCCAAGGACGCCGACATGCTCAAGCGCTTCGTCGATCAGGCAAGGCCTGACCTGATCATGCTGGCCGGTCGCTACACCCTGCTGGAGCAGGAACAGACAGGACTGATGAGCGCCTGCCTGGAACGCAAGGTCGGTGTGGTCGCCGTCGGCGCCTTCAATTCGGGCCTGCTGGCGCGTGACGAGCCTCCCGCCGATGCCTGGTACGAGTACGGCCAGGCACCGCAGGCGGTGCTCGAACGTGCCCGCGAACTCGCCGCGGTGGCGCGAGCCCACGGCGTCAGCCTGCCGGCGGCGGCGCTGGCCTTCCCGTGGCGCCACCCCGCCGTGGTCAACGTCATGGCCGGAATGCGCTCGCCTGAGCAGGTGAAGCGAAATCATGCACTGGCCTCGTGCCATATTCCCGAGGCCTTCTGGAACGAACTGCAGGCGCGAGGCCTGCTGAAGGAGAACACATGAAGCTGTTGCGCCGTGGAACGATGGGTAACGAGATGCCGCTGGTCGAGGTCGAAGGCGTACTCTACGACGCCTCGCCGGTGGGCGACTTCGGGCCAGGCTTCTGGAAGGACAACGGCGTGGCGCGTCTTCGCCGGCTGCTGGACGCCGGACGGCTGACCGCCGTCGAGCTTGCCGACGAGGTGCGCCACGGCTCGCCGGTGGCGGCGGTGGGCTCGGTGATCTGTATCGGTCAGAACTACGCCGCCCACGCCGCCGAGTCCGGCGCCGAGCCGCCGAAGCAACCCATCGTCTTCTTCAAGACGCCCAACACCGTCGCCGGCCCCGACGACACCGTCACCATCGCGCGCGGTTCGGAAAAGACCGACTGGGAGGTCGAGCTTGCCATCGTGATCGGCAGCACCGCCAGCTACTGCGACTCGCTGGAGGAAGCGGCCAGTCACATCGGTGGCTATGTGCTCGCCAACGATCTGTCGGAGCGCAAGTTCCAGCTCGAGGTCTCCGGCGGCCAGTGGAGCAAGGGCAAGTGCAGCCCGGGCTATATGCCACTGGGCCCCTGGATCGTGACCGCCGACGCCTTCGATCCCGCCAATGTGGGCCTGCGCTCCTGGGTCAACGGCGAGCCGCGCCAGGACTCCCGCACCTCGGACATGATCTTCGGCTGCGCCGAGATCGTGCGCGATCTGTCGCAGTACATGCAGCTCGAGCCCGGCGACGTCATCTCCACCGGTACTCCCGAAGGGGTGGCGGTCTCGGGGCGCTTCGACTACCTCAAGCCGGGCGACGTGGTCGAGGTGGAGATCGACGGCCTGGGCCGCCAGCGTCAGACCTTTCGTGCCTGGGAGGGCTAATCCATGACAGCTCGATTCGAAGGACGGGTGGCCATCGTCACCGGCGGCGCCTCGGGCATCGGCGCGGCGATCGCCGACTGCCTGGCCGCTGAAGGCGCCCGCGTCGCCGTGCTGGATCGCGAAGATCCCGCCAATCAACACCACTGGGAAGCGTGCGATGTCGCCAGCAGCGAGCAGGTAGAGCGTGCGGTGGCGGCGGTCGCCAGTGCGTTGGGGCGTATCGATATCGTGGTCAACAACGCAGGCATCGGCGCCCAGGGCGATGTCGCGGGCAACCCGGATGAGGAGTGGGCGCGTGCCTGGGAGGTCAACGTCGCCGGCATGGCGCGGGTGTCTCGGGCGGCGCTGCCTCATCTGCGCGAGTCGGACGCCGCCGCCATCGTCAATATGGCGTCCATCGCCGCCACCGCGGGGATTCAGCAAAGGGCCCTGTACTCGGCGACCAAGGGCGCCGTGCTGGCCTTGACCAGAGCCATGGCGGCCGATCACCTGCAACAGGGCATTCGGGTCAACTGTGTCTCGCCCGGCACCGCGGATACCCCCTGGATCGGCCGCTTGCTTGCGCAGGCGCCTGACCCCGAGGCCGAGCGTGCCGCGCTGGAGGCCCGCCAGCCCCACGGACGGCTGGTCGCCGCCGCCGAGGTGGCCCAGGCGGTGGCCTATCTGGCCGATCCCGCCAATCGCTCGACGGTAGGGGTCTGCCTGCCGGTGGACGGTGGCATGGACGCCCTGCGCCTGCGTCCGCGCTAGCCCTGTTCATGTAAAAAACGTTCATGTCGGTCCTCAAGAGTACGCCGGCCTCGCCGATAGTGGTTATATTAGGTAATGCGCACCGCTTACCTCTATCTGGGCAGGGCTCATGGCTAAGGATCGATCAGCGGGTTTGGGCCCGACGACGCTGTTGCAGGCGGCCTCCGCCGGCAAGGTCGCCCATCACCCCTCGGTGGTGGCGGGGCTGGTGCTGGACCGCGCCCCGGTGGGGTTGGCGCTGATCGATGCCAACGACCGCCTGGTATGGGCCAACACCGCGCTGACGGAGCTGGCCTGTCCCACCGGTGGCGAGCTGCAGGGCCGCAATCTCAACGAGCTGTTTCGCCCCTTCGTCAATCTGCTGGGCGAGCGGGGCAGCTACCATACCCTGTCACCCGGCGAGGACTGGCAGCAGTCCTGGCTTGCGGTGGATGACAGCGCCAGCGCCCGGCTGGGGCTGATGTCCTGCGTGGCCTTCGACCGAGGCGCTGATGCGTCTCTGGACAGCGGCACCGATCCGCTGATGTGGCTGGTCACCTTCGTCGATCTCGACGCCGACGCCGACGCGGTACTGGATCGCCGCCATGCCGATATCGGCAACGTGGCCAGTACCTGGATCTTCGAGGACCGCCTGTCCCACGCCTTCGATCGTGCCGACCGTCTGGGCCAGCGCCTGGGCGTGATGCTGGTCGAGCTACACGGCCTGTCGCGCATCCTGGTGGACCATGGTGGCGAAATGGCGTCGCGGGTGTCGCGCCGGGCCGGACGCCGACTGGTCAACGTGCTGCGCCGGGAAGACAGCGTGGTGCAAGTCGATCGCGAACGCTGGGGGGTGCTGCTCGAGCACCCCGTCACGCCGGAGACCCTGCAACTGGTGGCTGACCGCTGCCTCGAGGCGCTGGAACCGCCCTTTACCCTGTCCGGCTATCAGCCCGCCCTGATCGAGCCGCGTATCGGCATCGTCCTGTGTCCGGAAGACGGCGAGGAAACCGGCGAGCTGCTGGCCCACGCCGAAAAGGCGCTGGAAGAGGCCGTGCCCGGAGGTTTCGCCTTCTACGACGGCAGCCTGCAGCGTCTGATGGAGCGCCAGCAGCGCTTCCGTCACGAGCTGCAGGAAGCGCTGATGTTCCCCGATCAGCAGTTCTTCCTGGTGTATCAGCCCCAGTTCGATCTGCTCACCCGGCGCTGCTGCGGGCTCGAGGCGCTGGTGCGCTGGCGCCATCCCCAGCGTGGCGAGGTGGCGCCGGCAGAATTTGTCGCGCTCGCTGCCGATATGCAGCTGGTCGACCGGCTAGATCGCTGGGTGCTCAAGGAGGTGGTGGCCCAGCGCAGGCGCTGGCGCGAGGCCGGCTCCGAGCTGGGTGACTGGGATATCTCGGTGAACATTCACCACCGCCTGCTGGATCAGGCCGCCTTCGATGGCCGCGCCCTGGATCTCTACCTGCGCCAGCTATGCGAGTCTGGCGCGAAGGGGGAGGCGGGTGCCCAGGAAGAGGCGGGCGGCCACTATCGCCACGAGTGCCTCGACTGGTTGTGCCTGGAGGTGGATGGCGCGGGGTTGTTCGAGGTGGGCCACCGCCAGTCCCACCTGTTAAGGCGTATCGTCGCTTTGGGCGTGCGGCTCGGCGTCGATGGGCTGGGCCGCTCCCCGGTGGACCTGTTCGGCATGGCCTCGCTGCCGGTGACCCTGGGCAAGCTGGGGCCGGAGACCCTCAAGACCCTGGCCGATCCCTCCACCAGCATGCGCCAGAGCGTGGCGGCGCTGATGCGCTGCCTCGAGGCGCTGGAGTTCGTCGCGGTGGCGGTGGGGGTCGAGACCGCCGAACAGCTCGATACCATCAAGGCGCTGGGGCTTGTCCGGATTCAGGGGCGTCTTGTCGGTGCGCCGCTGGAAAGCGAGGCCCTGGTGGGCTGGGCGGCCTCCGGCGCGCATCCCGCGATAGCGATCTGAGCCAGCCATTGATGCCGCCAAGGTGGCAGAGCCGGGCAGGTGTTTCCGAGAGGAGGCGTCAGGCCCGATGTCGAGAGTCCAAGCGGCGAGCCCAAGCTGCGAGCCAAGACCTTGAACCAGGAAATCAGGCCGAGACGTTGAGCCGAGAGGGCTGCAGCCGGGTGCGGCCGTCGGGCTGGTAGACGCTGGCGTTGGCGATGCGGTGGATCTGGTCGAGCATGCGTTGGTTGTGCTCCATGCGCAGGGCCAGCAGTTCGCCACAGCGCAGATTGGCGCGGGAGACTTCCCTGGCGAGTGCCATGGTGGTCTGCCAGGCGGCTTCGCAGCCGGCGTCACGGGCGGCTTGCAGGGTGCCCTCGCGGTCATCGGGGTAGCCCAGTCGGCACTGTACCTGATGGCGGCGGGCTTCCGTCTCGGCAAGCCTTTGCTGGATCTCGGACTTCTGGCCGGCGAGCGCCACCAGCGCCTCGCTGTCGACCTGGCCCTGAACCAGGCACTCCTGTTCCTCGCCCAGCAGGGCCAGCAGCTCGGCGAGTCGCTCACGCTGCTGGTCGAGCAGTCGGGCAAGACTCACGACTGCGAGCCCTCTGAGCCATCGCCGAGCATGTCGCGGACGCTGTCGATCAGGCCGTCGGCGATGCGTTCGGGATGGATTTCCAGGCGTCCCTCGCGGATGGCGTCACGAATCTGTTCGACCCGGGCGCTGTCGATGTCCTGGCTGGTGTCCGCCGTCGGGCGGCTCAGGTGGGCCTGGGCACCGGCTTCGACACCGGCGCCAGCGGTTTTTTGTGTCTCGCTTTGCTGGAGCTTGTCGCTCTGCTGCGGCCCCTCGCTTTGGGCGGGGCGGGTCAGAGGATGTTGCGAATCGATCTTCACGGGCAAGGCCTCACGAGAATGGCGATGGGACCAGGCGCTGGCTGTCGCCGTTGATCCGAATGTCTGCGTCTATGTACATCATCGGCCGCAAGAACAAGAACTTTAGGTCTGGCGCACCAGCCAAATTTTTAACACCGTATTGCCGAGCGCAGCCGCTTCGTGGACATGTCCTGAGCGTTTTACGAAAAGTCGCCGAGCGAAGGTTAGACAAGGCAAAAATCGGAGAGACAGCGCAGTTTACTAGCAGTAAATGAGCATGTTGACCGGGCTGGCGCACCAGCCGGTTTTAACGCCGGATTACCGAGCGCAGGCACTTTTCATCAACGTCCTAGTAGGTTACCGCCAGCCGGCCGTGTTCCACCACCCGGGCGTCGAGGATCTGGCGCCGATCCACCCTTACCCGCACGATATCGCCGAGGCCGCCGGCCTCCAGCGCCTCGCCCTGGCGGCTGATGCGAAAGCCCCGGCCACTGGCTTCCACCGCGACCTGCTCGCCGCGTCTCACCAGCTTGGGTGATGTCAGCTGATGGGCCGACAGCGCCTGACCCTGGCGAATCCCGCGTCGTGCGATCTGACCGATGGCCGCCTGTGGATCGGTCAGCGCCAGGGACGGCAGACGGCTTACGTCGAAGCGCTCGCTGGTAAGCATGTCCGCGCTCAGGCGCTCGCCGGGGGCGATGTCCCGCGCCGCCACCAGTCGCTCGCCCAGCCGGGTGATTTCTGCCTGCAGATAGCGGCTGCGATGGCGCTCACCCTCGCAGCGAAGCCCCACCGAGACGCGTCCGGCCAGCCGACTCCCCGCCCGGGGCAGGAAGGGTTCGGGCTGGCGGCAGTCGGCCAGGCTCGCCGCCGGCGGGAATACCTGGATCTCCAGATCGCCCGGACGGGCGCCGTCGGCCAGGGCCTGCTCGAACAGAAAGCTCTCCACCCGTGTCAGCGCTTCGCCGGTGCCCGCATCGACACCGCCGTCATCGACCGCCTGGCCGCTGGCCTGGGCGGTACTGGCGGCAAAGCCTGTGCTGACACACAGCACCAGCGCCGCCCGGGCGATGATCCAGGACAGGGAAGCAGTGGCTTGTACAAGAGATGAGGATCGAGACATCGGGATACCGGTGGTCGGTGCGATCTTTAGCGCCCGGGGCCATTTGAAGGGCGCTTTCCTGGCCATTCAAGGGCCATGGCACACCAGTGTAGAGAAGCCGGCATCGACGCATGGTCTGAAATGGGCGTGGTAATGGGGGCTGTTCACGGCTTTGTGCAGACAGGGGCCTGGGTATTCTTCATCGTCGAACCCCTTGTCTCTTTGTTCCCTTGCTTACGGAGCGCACCGGGATGATCGATCAGCTCGAGGCCTCGCTCGCTTTTCACCAGCAGGCCCTGTCGCTTAGACAGGAACGCCAGAAGGTCCTGGCCAGCAATATCGCCAATGCCGATACCCCCGGCTACAAGGCACGCGACATGGACTTTTCCCAGGCCCTGGAAGCCGCGACCAAGGGGGCGAATCAGCCTGGTCTGGCCCTGGCGCGGACGTCCAGCCACCACCTGTCGGGTCATGGCCAGGCGATGTCGCTTGGCGGCAGCGAGCTCAAGTACCGCGTACCGGAGCAGGCCAGCCTCGACGGCAACACCGTGGACATGGACCGCGAGCGGGCCGCCTTCACCGACAACTCGGTGCGTTACCAGGCCGCGCTGACGATCCTCAACAGTCGCATCCAGGGCCTCAAGCAGGCCATGCAGCCCGAGCAGTAAGCCCGGTCCATCTCAGTTTCCAAGCAGGGAGAGCGCCCCATGTCGATGTTTTCGATCTTCGATATCTCCGCCTCGGCGATGTCCGCCCAGGCCCAGCGCATGAACGTCACCGCCAGCAATATGGCCAACGCCGACAGCGTGGCCGGCCCCGACGGCGAGGCCTACCGCGCCCGCCAGGCGGTGTTCGAGTCCCGTGCCGCCAGTGACGGCATCGGTGGTGTCGGTGTGCGCGAGGTGGTCGAGGACCCCTCGCCGCTGCGCCAGGAGTATCGTCCCGAGCACCCGCTGGCCGATGACGCCGGCTACGTGGCGATGCCCAACGTCGACCCGGTGGGCGAGATGGTCAACATGATCTCCGCCTCCCGCTCCTATCAAGCCAACGTCGAGGTCATGAACACCAGCAAGCAGCTGATGCTCAAGACCCTGACCCTGGGCGAGGGCTGATCCCATGGCCAACACCATCGATGCAAGCGTTTACCAATCGGTCAACGCCGCCACCGCTCAGGCCAGCTCCAAGCAGGCGTCCGACGAGCTCGGCGACAACTTCATGACCATGCTGGTGACCCAGCTGCAGAACCAGGATCCGCTCAATCCCATGGACAACAGCGAGATGACCTCGCAGTTGGCCCAGATCAACACGGTTTCGGGCATCGAGTCTCTCAACGAGACCATGTCGTCGATCACCGGCCAGATCAACGCCGGCCAGGCGCTGCAGGCCACCGGGCTGATCGGCAAGGGCGTGCTGGTGCCGGGGGATCGCATCGTCATGGCCCACAACGATGAAGGCGCGCCGGTCTCCACGCCCTTTGGCGTCGAGCTGGAAAGCCCCGCCGCCGAGGTCAAGGTGACCATCACCAACGAGTCCGGTGAGGTCATCAACAGCTACAACCTGGGCCCGGCCTCCGCCGGGACCGAGTCGTTCCAGTGGGACGGCATGACCGGTGAAGGCGTGGCGGCCCCCGAAGGTGCCTATCACGTCAGCATCGAGGCCACCGGTGTCGAGGGCGAGGAGCTTGCGGTGACCGCGCTCAACTACGCCCAGGTCGGCGGGGTGTCCCCGGCGGATGACAGCGGCCAGGTGCAACTCGATCTGGGTGCCGTCTACGGGCAGGTGGCGCTGAGCGATATCCGCCAGATTCTGTAGCGAACGCAGGATGACCGTCGGGTCATCGACGCAGGGCAACGTATAAGGAGAGTGACATGGGTTTTTCACAAGCGCTGAGTGGTCTGAACGCCGCCGCCGACAGCCTGGACGTGCTGGGCAACAATATCGCCAACTCCCAGACCGTGGGCTACAAGAGCGGTAGTGCGCAGTTCGCCGACGTCTTCGCCAACTCCCAGATCGGCCTGGGTACCAAGGTCTCCACCGTGCTGCAGGACTTCAGCGGCGGCAACCTGGAGTCCACCAACCGGCCGCTGGATCTGGGCATCAGCGGTGACGGCTTCTTCCGCATGGAACAGAACGGCCAGGTGGTCTACAGCCGCAACGGCCAGCTGACCATGACCCCGGACGGCTACCTGCAGAACGCCCAGGGCGCGCGCATCATGGGTTACGGCGTCAACGCCGCCGGTGCGGTCCAGGTGGGCGGCCAGCCCGAGGTGCTGCAGATCGAGGCCGACGAGATGCCGGCCAGCGCCACCACCGAGGTGTCCACCACCTTCAACCTGGACTCGCGCAAGGTCGTCGACGAAGACCTCAACAGCGTCACCCTGGCGGGCTCCGATGGCTCCGCCAGCGTCCCGGTCGACTACCACTACTCCAACAACTTCACCGCCTACGACTCGCTGGGTAACCCGCGAAATGTCACCGTCTACTACGAGAAGACCGGCGACAACCAGTGGACCGCCACCACCGCGATGGACGGCATGGTGCTGATGGATGGTGCCACCCCTGCCGAGCCGCAGACCATGGACATGACGTTCAACGAGAACGGCCAGCTGACGACACCGGGTAACGGCCAGTTCGCACTGACCTTTCCCAACGACCCCTTCCTGGGCGGCGCCAACGACATGGCACTGACCTTCGATATTTCCGGCTCCACCCAGTTCGGCAACAACGCCAGCACCACCTCGCTCAACCAGAACGGTTATACCTCCGGCGCCCTGGTCGGTATCAGCATCGACAGTGACGGCACCGTGGTGCGCAGCTACTCCAACGAGCAGACCCGCCCGGCCGGCCAGATCGCCCTGGCCAGCTTCCGCAACCCCGAGGGCCTGTCACCCGCCGGTGACAACACCTGGGCCGCCACCGACGCCTCCGGCCAGGAGCTGGTCGGTGCCCCGGGTACCGGCCAGCTGGGCGGCATCCAGTCCGGCGCCATCGAGACCTCCAACGTCGACATGGCCAAGGAGCTGGTGAGCATGATCGTCACCCAGCGCGCCTACCAGGCCAATTCGCAGACCATCAAGACCCAGGACGAAGTGCTGCAGACCGCCATCAACCTGCGCTGATGACCACGCCGGCCGCTGCCTCGGGCGGCGGCCTCTCATACCTTCCAGGGGAGTCGTAGATGGATCGCATGCTCTACACCGCCATGAGCGGCGCACGCCAGACCATGGAGCAGCAGTCGGTGGTCAGCCACAACCTGGCCAACGCCTCGACCACCGGCTTTCGGGCCCAGCTTCACGCCATGCGTGCGGTGCCGGTCGAGGGCGAGGCGCGTCTCGACACCCGGGTATCCACCGCCGCCTCGACCCCAGGGGCGGACTTTTCCCCGGGGGCCATCACCCGCACCGGTCGCACCCTGGACGTGGCCATCGACGGTGACGGCTTCTTCGCGGTGGAAAGTGACGACGGCAGCGAGGCCTACACCCGTCGCGGCGACCTGCAGGTGGACGGCAACGGCCTGTTGACCTCGGTGGGGCGCCCGGTGATCGGCGAGGGTGGGCCGATCCAGGTGCCGCTGGAGGCCGAGCTGTTCCTCGGCGCCGACGGCACCATCAGCGCCATCGGCATGGGCCAGGATCCCGACGCCCTGGCCGAGATCGGCCGGCTCAAGCTGGTCGAGCCGCAGCCCGGCGAGCTGACCCGTGGCGGCGACGGTCTGTTTCGCTCCATCGGAGAGAATGGCGAGCCTGCCGCCCTGGCGGCCTCCGATCAGGTACGGGTGGTCAGCGGGGCGCTGGAGGGCAGCAACGTCAATCCGGTGGAGTCCATGGTGGCGATGATCGATGTGGCGCGGCGCTACGAGCTGCAGACCAAGATGATCAGTACCGCCGACGAGAACGCCCAGAAGGCCAACAGCCTGCTGTCGTTGAACGGCTGACCCCTTCAACCGACAGCCAGGGCCGAATTATTGAGCGGTCAGGAGAGTCTCCTGACCGAGGGAGAGAAGAACCATGATCAAGTCGCTGTGGACGGCCAAGACCGGACTCGAATCCCAGCAGGTCCAGCTGGACGTGATTTCCAACAACCTGGCCAACGTCTCGACCAACGGCTTCAAGCAGTCCCGGGCGGTGTTCGAGGACCTTCTGTACCAGAACATGCGCCAGCCCGGTGCCCAGAACAACGTCCAGGACCGGCTGCCCTCGGGCATGCAGATCGGTTCCGGCGTGCGTCCGGTGGCCACCGAGCGCCTACACACCCAGGGTGGGCTCGAGGCCACCGAGAACTCGCGTGATCTGGCGATCAACGGCAAGGGCTTCTTCCAGGTGCTGATGCCCGACGGCACCACCGCCTTCACCCGCGACGGCAGCTTCCAGCTCGACGAGAACGGCCAGATGGTCACCGCCAACGGCTATCCGCTGGAGCCGGCCATCATCATCCCCGACAACGCCCTGTCGGTGGACATCGGCGAGGACGGCGTGGTCTCGGTAACCCAGCCCGGCACCAGCGAGTCCGACGAGGTGGGTCAGATCACCATCTCCACCTTCGTCAACGCCACCGGCCTTCAGTCCATCGGCGGCAACCTGTACCTCGAGACCAGCTCATCAGGACCGCGCAACGAACTGATGCCGGGCATGAACGGCGCCGGCCGACTGCTGCAGGGCTATGTGGAGACCTCCAACGTCAACGTGGTGGAGGAAATGGTCAGCATGATCCAGACCCAGCGTGCCTACGAGATCAACTCCAAGGCGGTGCAGACCAGCGATGAGATGCTGGCGCGCCTGGCACAACTCTAGCCACGACCCCGACAATAATTTGCCAACGCCCCTCGGTGGCACTGGAGACGGCCATGCACCCTGACACGACCTCATCATCTGGCGCGCCACACGGTGGGGCTCATGCTGTTCTGCGCCTGGCGACACTGGCGCTGGCCCTGGTGCTGCTGACGCTTGCCGGCTGCGCCCAGATTCCCCACGCCTCGGTGGTGGGCGAGCAGGAGCAGATCGAGATCCCCGATCGACCGCTGCCGGTGGCCAACGGCTCGATCTTCCAGAAGGCCCGGGGCTATCAGCCGCTGTTCGAGGATCGTCGTCCGCGCAGCGTCGGCGACATCCTGACCATCGTGCTGGACGAAGAGGTCAGCGCCAGCAAGAACTCCCGCTCCAACGCCGACCGTGACGGCGGCTCCAGCCTGACCTTCTCCCAGGTGCCGGAAGGCCTGGAGGAACTGATGGACTACGGCTTCGAGATCGACGGCGATACAGATTTCGAGGGCGGCGGTGGCTCCGAGGCCAACAACTCCTTTACCGGCACCATCACCGTCTCGGTGATCGAGGTGATGAACAACGGCAACCTCAGGGTGCGCGGCGAGAAGCAGATCGCGATCAACCAGGGCACCGAGTTCATCCGCTTCGGCGGGGTGGTCAATCCGCGTTTCATCACCACCCAGAACACCGTGCCGTCCACGGCGGTGGCCGATGCGCGCATCGAGTACGTGGGCAACGGCTACATCAACGAGGCGCAGCACATGGGCTGGATGCAGCGGTTCTTCCTGAACGTTTCCCCCTTCTAGGCCGAGCATGATGAGAAACCCTGTCTCCCGTCGCCCCACCCTGACCCTCGGCAGCCTGATGCTGGTGTTGCTGATCGCGCTGTCGGCCTTCTCCCACCTGGCTCGCGCCGAGAAGGTCCGCGACCTGGCCAGCTTCGCCGGGGTGCGCGACAACCAGCTGGTGGGCTACGGCCTGGTGGTGGGCCTGGACGGCTCCGGTGACCAGACCATGCAGGCGCCGTTCACCGGCCAGAGCCTCAACAACATGCTGTCCCAGCTCGGCATCACCGTGCCGCCGGGCACCAACATGCAGTTGCGCAACGTGGCGGCGGTGATGGTCACCGCGGACCTTCCTCCGTTCGCCCAGCCCGGCCAGCGCCTCGACGTGGTGGTGTCTTCCATCGGTAATGCCCGCAGCCTGCGCGGCGGTACCCTGTTGATGACGCCATTGAAGGGCGCCGATGGCGACGTCTACGCCCTGGCCCAGGGCAACCTGTTGATCAACGGCGCCGGCGCCGAGTCCGCCGGCTCCAGCGTGCAGATCAGCCACCAGGCGGCCGGGCGCATCGCCGGTGGCGCCATGGTCGAGCAGACGGTGCCGCTGGCGCTGGGCAGCCGTGACGGCGTGCTGGAACTGCAGCTCAACCAGGCCGACTTCGGTACCGCCGAGCGCGTGGTCCGTGCGATCAACGACACCTTCGACTACCCGGTGGCCTCGGCCAGAAACGGCGGGGTCATCGCCCTGAATGGTCCGACCAACGCCAACTCCCGGGTCAACTTCATGGCCCGTGTCGAGAACGTCGACGTCACCCCGATGCCGGCCCGGGCCAAGGTGGTGCTGAATTCGCGCACCGGCTCCATCGTGCTCAACGGCAGCGTGACGCTCAAGCGCGCCGCCGTGGCCCACGGCAACCTGTCCATCGTCATCGACACCGCCTTCGGCGTCAGCCAGCCGGCGCCCTTCAGCCGTGGCGGCGAGACCACGGTGGTGCCGGACTCCGATATCACCATCGACGAGGGCCAGGGCACCCTGCAGGTGGTCGAAGGCGCCAATCTGCTCGACGTGGTGGACGCCCTCAACGCCCTCGGCGCGACCCCCAACGACCTGATGTCGATCCTCGAGGCGCTCAAGGCCGCGGGATCGCTCAGAGCCGAGCTGGAGATCATCTGATGGCTATCTCTGATCTTTCATCTGGGCCCATGACAGGGCTGGCTTCGGGGCCCACAACAGGACTCTCGGCTTCTGCCCTGTCCGGCGCCAGCCGGGCCACCGGCAGCGTCGGCCAGGCCGGCTTCGCGCTGGACATGCAGGGGCTGGCGCGACTCAAGACCAGCGCCCGCCAGCAGGACCCGGCGGCGGCGGCGGAGGCGGCGCGCCAGTTCGAGGCGATGTTCATCAACATGATGATGAAGAGCATGCGCGACGCCGTGCCGTCTTCTGGCCTGACCGACTCGAAGCAGACCCAGTTCTACCAGACGCTGCTCGACCAGCAGTGGTCCCAGACCATGGCCAGCCGCGGCATCGGCCTTGCCGACCAGCTCATGGCCCAGCTACGTGGCCCCGAGGCCAGCCAGGCCAAGGATGTCGAGGCACTGATCGCGGGGATCCCCCGTGGCACGCCGCGTCCGCTGTCCAACGCCCTGAGAGCGGACGCCCCGGCAGACAGCGAGGTCGAGGCGCCGACCAACTTCCTCGACGAGCTGGGCGCCGTCAGCCAGGGCATGACCACCGCCCAGGCCGAGGAGCGCATCAGCGGGCGCGAGGCACGCGACACCCCGGCGCACGTCCAGGCCTTCCTCGACAAGCTGGCCGCCCCTGCCCAGGCCGCCAGCCGCGCCTCCGGCGTGCCGGCGGAATTGATCCTGGCCCAGGCGGCGCTGGAGACCGGCTGGGGCCGCCACGAGATCGCCACCGCCGACGGCAACAACAGTCACAACCTGTTCGGCATCAAGGCCGGCAGCAGTTGGGACGGCCCCACCACCCGTATTACCACCCATGAGGTGGAAGACGGCCAGCGCCAGCGTATTCGCGATGACTTCCGGGTCTACGGCTCGTTCGAGGAAGCCTTCACCGACTACGCCAGGCTGATCAGCAACAACGCCCGCTACGCCGAGGTCACCACCGCGCCGGACGCCGAGGCCGCGGCCCACGCGCTGCAGCGGGGCGGCTACGCCACCGACCCGGCCTACGCCGCCAAGCTGATCGCGGTGATGCACACCTTCGGCCCGATCGATGACGGCGCAGGCGCCACCCGCGTGGCGGCCGGCGAGGCTCGACCCGCGAATGTCGGCGCATCGCCTACCGGTGCCGCCGAGAAGGTGGATGCCGCTTCCACCACGGACAAGCGTGGCAGCGACTGGCTGGCCAGGGCGGATATAAGCGCCAACCCCACCCAGGTCTTCTAGGGCTTGTCTGAAAAGTGCCTGCGCTCGGTAATACGGCGTTAAAAATCGGATCAAAATGCTCATTTACACCCCGTAAACTGCGCTTTCTCATCGATTTTTGCCTTGTCTAACCTTCGCTCGTCGACTTTTCGGACAGCGCCTAGTCGCCCGGAAAATTAATGGTTTTTGCGGCACCGAGGCTCTCAAGCCAGCGGCCATTCGGCCGATAAACAGGCTATCGGCGAAAGGAATTCCACCATGAGCATGTTCTCCATCGGCTTGAGCGGCCTGAATGCCGCCCAGAACGCCCTGACCACCACCAGCAACAACATCAGCAACGTCTATACCCCGGGCTACAACCGCGAGATCACGGTGCTGGGCGAGGGCAGCGGCGGGACCCAGGGCGTCCAGGTCAACGACATCGAGCGTCAGTTCAACCAGTACGTGGCCGACCAGCTCAATGGCGCGGTGAGCTCAAGCTCGGCGCTGGACGCCTACCAGACCCAGATCAACCAGATTGACAGCCTGCTGGCCGATCAGGACGCCGGTCTGGCGCCGCTGATGCAGAACTTCTTCTCGTCGCTGGAAGACCTGGCCTCGGCTCCCTCGGACCCTGCCGCCCGTCAGGGCGTGCTGGGCGCGGCGGACACCCTGAGCGCCCAGTTCCGCGCCTTCGACAGCTACCTGCAGGACATGCAGGACGGCATCAACAGCCAGATCCGCGACGAGATCACCCAGATCAACAACCAGAGCGAGCAGCTGGCCTCGCTCAACCGCGAGATTTCCCTGGCCAAGGCCAAGACCGGCGAGGCCCCCAACGCGCTGCTCAACCAGCGTGACCAGCTGGTCACCGAGATGAGCGAGCGTATCGGGGTGGAACTGACGGTACAGGACGGTTCTTCCTATCGGGTCAGCCTGCCCGGCGGCCAGCCGCTGGTGGCCGGCACCGAGTCCTACCAGTTGAAGGCGGTGGCCTCGGCCAGCGATCCCCAGCGGGTGGTGGTGGGCTACCAGGACCCCGGCGGCGGCCTGCAGCGACTCGACGAGGACAGCCTGCAGGGTGGCTCGCTCGGCGGGCTGATCCAGTTCCGCTCCGAGACCCTGGATCGCACCCAGAACCAGATCGGCCAGCTGGCGGTGTCCATGGCGGTGGCCTTCAATAAACAGCACGCCGATGGCTACGATCTGGATGGCAATAGCGGTGGCGACATGTTCGACATCGGCGAACCGCGGGTCTTTGCCAACGACGCCAACGGCGGCGGCGCCACGGTCACCGCGAGCTTCAACATCGACAAGATCGAAGACCTCGAGGCGGCCGACTACGAGGTCAAGGTCAGCGACGCTTCGGCATCGCCGCCGACCTTCGAGGTCACCCGCAAGGACACCGGCGAGGCGGTGGACGCGAGCTTCGACGCCACCGAGAACACCCTGACCTTTGGCGGCGTGACGCTCGCCATCGATGACCCCAGCGCCCTGGCCGACGGCGATCGCTTCGAGGTGCAGCCGGTGCGCCGCGCCGCGGGTGGCTTCGATACCGCCATCAGCGATCCCGACAAGATCGCCGCCGCCGGGGAAACCGGCGCTAGCGGCGACAACGAGAACGCCCTGGCCCTGCAGGGGCTGCAGGACGAGATGAGCGTGGGCGGCAGTGCCACCCTGAGCCAGGCCTACGCCTCGCTGGTCGGAGACGTGGGTAACCGTACCAACGTGGTGCAGGTTAATCTGGCGGCCCAGCAGGGGCTGACCGAGCAGTTGAGCGCGGTGAAGCTGTCCGAGTCCGGGGTCAACCTGGATGAGGAAGCGGCCAACCTGATCCGCTATCAGCAGTACTACCAGGCCAACGCCAAGGTCATCGACACCGCCACCTCGGTGGTCGACACCATCCTCGGACTGCGCGGCTAAGGAGAGCAGAGCATGCGTATCAGCACCGTCACCATGTACGACCAGAGCGTCAGCTCGCTCAACCGTCAGCAGTCCGAGTTTCTTCACCTGAGCCAGCAGCTCGCCAGCGGCAAGCGGGTGGTCAATCCCTCCGACGACCCCCAGGCGGCGTCCCGGGCGGTGGCGGTCAGCCAGGCCCAGGCGGTGACCCAGCAGTACACCGATGCCCGGGTCAGCGCGCGCAACGCCCTGTCCCAGGAAGAAAGCGTGCTCAACAGCGCAAGCGACGCCCTGGCCAGCGCCAAGGCGCTGGTGATCCAGGCCTCCAACGACACCCTGAGCGATGCCGACCGGCAGTCCATCGCCAGTGAACTGCGCGGCGTCTACGAGACGCTGATCGGTCAGGCCAACGCCACCGACGGCAACGGTCGCTACCTGTTCGGTGGCTACGCCGATGGCGCCGAGCCCTTCACCGACAGCGGTAACGGCATCGAGTACGTGGGCGGTGACAAGGTGCGCGAGCAGCAGGTGGACGCCTCGCGACTGATGTCGGTGGGGGATACCGGCGCCGACATCTTCACCAGCGTGCCCAGCGGTGCGGGCTACGTGGCCGAGCAGGGTGACAACAGCGGCAGTGTGACCTTCGCCGGCCCCGATGTGGTCGACAACAGCGACGCCGGCTACGGCAAGCGTTACCAGGTGGAGTTCGGTGGTACCGACGACGCTCCCACCTACAGCGTCAAGGTCGAACAAGACGATGGCTCCTGGGTCAGCGCCGGTGCGGCCCTGGAAGATCAGCCCTACGACCCCGAAGGCACCAGCGTCGAGGTGGGTGGCCTGCGCCTGGAGCTTGAAGGCGCGCCTGCGACCGGCGACAGCGTGACCTTCGGTCCCGCCGACACCATGAACACCAACGTCTTCACCACCTTCGAGAAGGTGCTGTCGGTGCTGGAAGCCCCCGCCGACACCCCCGAAAAGCAGGCGACGCTGCATAACACCATGAACGGCGCCATGCGCGAACTGGACGCCAGCCTCGACAACGTGTTGACCAAGCGGGCCTCGGTCGGCGCGCGGCTCAACGAGCTGGACGTGATCGACTCGGTCAGCGGCAACCGCGAGCTCAACTACGCCCAGACCATGTCGGACCTGGTCGATCTGGACTACAACCAGGCGATCTCCGAGTACAGCATGCGTCAGGTGGGCATGCAGGCCGCCCAGCAGGCCTTTATCGGCATTCGCGACCTGTCGCTGTTCAACTATATGTAGGGTCGATGTAGCGCTGGTATAGCGCGCAGGTAGCACGACTCGATCGTCGTCGTGTGACAGCCCCCTCAACCAAAAAGCGGCGCGTCCTTGCTGGACGTCGCCGCTTTGTCGTTCCGTTCTTGGCCAGGGTGACGGCAAGCGAGATGCCCTGGATCAAGAAGTACTTGACCCGCACACCAATATGTCCATAATTCCGGACACATGGACAAAGATGATCTGCAACCGACCCTCGACACCTTCGCCGCGCTGTCTCAGCCCACCCGGCTGGCTGCCTTTCGCCTGCTGGTGCGCCACGAGCCCGAAGGCCTGCCGGCCGGCGAGCTGGCCCGCCGCCTGGAGGTGCCCCACAACACCCTGTCGGCCCACCTTGGCGTGCTCAGCCGGGCGGGGCTGGTCAGCCAGCGCCGGGAAAGCCGCTCCATCGTCTATCGGGCGGACCTGGCGCACATGGTGGCCACCCTCGACTTTCTGGTGCGCGACTGCTGCGCCAGCCGGCCGGAGGTGTGCAACCCCCTGGCCGACCTGCTGGGCCCCGCCACCGGTGACGACACCAGGACCTGCTGAGCCACGATAGCCTCGATAGCCAAGAGCGCCTCGATAGCCAAGAGCGCCTCCCGGAGACCCCATGACGCTGATCTACCACAACCCGGCCTGCGGCACCTCGCGCAACGTGCTGGCCATGCTCAAGGCCTCCGGCGAATCGCCCGAGGTCATCGAATACCTGAAGACACCGCCCAGCCGCGAGCGGCTGGGCGAGCTGATCGAGGCCATGGGCATCACGCCCAGGGCACTGCTGCGCCAGAAGGGCACGCCCTACGACGAGCTGGGCCTCGGCGATGACCGCCTCGACGACGAGGCTTTGATCGACGCCATGATGGCTCACCCCATCCTGATCAACCGACCCATCGTGGTGACCACCAGGGGCGCGGCGCTGTGCCGTCCCTCCGAGCGGGTACTGGCGCTGGTCGAGGCGCCGCTGTCGGCCATCGAGGGCGACAGCTTCACCAAGGAAGACGGCGAGACCGTCACGCTGGAGGCAAACCGCACATGACCCCCGATACCCTGCTCAAGGACCTGCCCAACATCGACCCGGAGCTGTGGCGGCCTATCGCCGTGGACGAGCTGGCCCCGCCCAGCGCGCCACGCCATGCGCCTCGCATCCTGGTGCTGTACGGCTCGCTGCGCGAGCGCTCCTACTCGCGGCTCTTGGCCGAGGAAGCCGGGCGCTTGCTCGCGGCCTTCGGCGCCGAGGTGCGTACCTTCTCGCCCCAGGGGCTGCCGCTGCCCGATGGCGCCGAGGCCGACCACCCCAAGATCGCCGAGCTGCGCGATCTGGCGAGCTGGGCCGAGGGCATGCTGTGGGTCAGTCCCGAGCGCCACGGTGCGATGACGGCGGTGATGAAGGCCCAGATCGACTGGATTCCGCTGTCACTCGGCGGGGTTCGCCCGACCCAGGGCAAGACCCTGGCGCTGATGCAGGTGTGTGGTGGCAGCCAGAGCTTCAACACGGTGAACCAGATGCGCCAGCTGGGGCGCTGGATGCGCATGTTGACCATCCCCAATCAATCGTCGGTGCCCAAGGCCTTCAACGAATTCAATGAGGCGGGGCGGATGCGCTTGTCCCCGCTGTATCTGCGCGTGGTCGACGTGTGCGAGGAGCTGATGAAGTTCACCTGGCTCAACCGTGGCCGTGACGGTTACCTGACCCAGCGTTACTCCGAGCGGGTCGAAAGCGCCGAGCAGGTGTCTTCGCGGGTCAATCAGGACAGTCTCTGACAGGGAGTTTTCCATGCTGGCATTCGCCATCTTCGTCGTGACCCTGGTGCTGGTGATCTGGCAGCCAAAGGGCCTAGGTATCGGTACCAGCGCCCTGGGGGGCGCCGCGGTGGCCCTGGCCGTCGGGGTGGTGCAATTGCCCGATGTGCTGGTGGTGTGGGACATCGTTTGGGATGCGACCTTCACCTTCGTCGCCCTGATCCTGATCTCCTTGATCCTCGACGAGGCCGGGTTCTTCTCCTGGGCGGCGCTGCACGTGGCCCGCTGGGGCGGTGGCAACGGACGCCGCCTGTTTCCGCTGATCGTGCTGCTGGGGGCGGTGATCGCGGCCTTCTTCGCCAATGACGGTGCCGCGCTGCTGCTGACCCCCATCGTCATGGCGATCCTGCTGCGCCTGAAGTTCTCGCCCCAGTCGTCGCTGGCCTTCATCATCGCCACCGGCTTCGTCGCCGACTCCACCAGCCTGCCGCTGATCATCTCCAACCTGGTCAATATCGTCAGCGCGAACTTCTTCGATATCTCGTTCAACCACTACGCCATGGTGATGGTGCCGGTAGATCTGGTCTCGCTGGCGGCGACCCTTTTGGTGCTGAACTGGATGTTTCGCAGCGATATACCGGAGCAGTACGACGTCGAACGCCTCGAGGCGCCGAGCCACGCCATCCGCGACCCGTTGGTGTTCCGCGCCGCCTTCCCGGTGCTGGCGACGCTGCTGGTGGCGTTCTTCGTCACCGCGCCGCTGGGTGTGCCGGTGGCGCTGGTGACCGGCAGCGCGGCGCTGGTGCTGGTCGCCCTGGCCGGCCGCTGGCACCAGGCCGGGGGCAGCACAGTGATCTCGCTGTCGCGGGTGTTCAAGGGCGCGCCCTGGCAGATCGTGCTGTTCTCGGTAGGCATGTACCTGGTGGTCTACGGGCTCGGCAACGCCTGGCTGACCGAAGACGCCAGTGCTCTGCTGACCTGGCTGGGCCAGCAGGGCACCCTGGTGGCGACGCTGGGTACCGGTGTGGCCTCGGCGCTGCTGGCCTCTATCATGAACAACATGCCCTCCACCCTGGTGGGGGCACTCGCCATCGACCAGGCCCAGGTCGGCGACCTGACCCGGGAGCTGATGATCTACGCCAACGTCATCGGCAACGACCTGGGGCCCAAGTTCACCCCCATCGGTAGCCTGGCCACCCTGCTGTGGTTGCACGTGCTGGCGGAAAAGGGCACCCACATCAGCTGGGGCCAGTACATGAAGGTCGGGCTCAAGCTGACCCCGCCGGTACTGCTGGCCGCGCTGCTGGCGCTATGGTTGTGGCTGCCGCTGGTATCGTCCTGAGGGTGCTGCGTCGGACCCGTGCCGATCCGCTTGCAGCCCTGCGCTCGATACGCCACTCACGCTAAGCTTGGCACCATCGATTTCCGGGAAGACCTGGCCTTCCCGGTACTGTGTATCGGCCCGTCGTGTCGACTCCGATCGGGCCTTATATCAAGGAGTCTTGCGTGCCCGTTTCTCTGAGCAGTGAACACAAGGATGCCCTGGTCGCCGGCGTGGAAGAGGCCGGTCGACTGGTGCTCGAGATCTATCAGCGCGACTTCGAGGTCGAGCACAAGGACGACGATAGCCCATTGACCGAGGCCGATCTGGCCGCCCACCACGCCCTGGTGGCGCTGCTGGGACGACTGACGCCGGAGGTGCCGGTGCTGTCCGAGGAATCCGGGGAGATCGCCACCGAGACACGTCTCGGCTGGTCGTGCTATTGGCTGGTGGACCCGCTGGATGGCACTAAGGAGTTCGTCAATCGCAACGGTGAATTCACCCTCAATGTGGCGCTGATCGAGCATGGCGTCCCGGTGCTCGGGGTGGTCCACGCGCCGGTGCTGGGGGTGACCTGGTTCGGTGAACAGGACAATGGCGCCTGGCGATCCGAGGGCGAGTCGCGCCAGCCGATCCATGCGCGTGAACTGCCGGACCCCGCCGAGGCCCCCTGGGTGGTGGTGGGTAGCCGCCGCCATGGTGCCGAGGCCTTCGAGGCTTTCTGTGCACGCTTGCCGGCCACCGAGTGCACCTCGATGGGTAGCTCGCTCAAGCTGTGCCTGGTGGCGGAGGGCAAGGCCGATCTGTACCCGCGCCTGGCACCGACCTGCGAGTGGGACACCGCCGCCGCCCAGGCGGTGGTTACCGCCGCCGGTGGACAGGTGCTGGACGCAGAGACCCTTGAGCCGCTGCGCTGCAATCGTGGCGAGTCGCTGCTCAATCCGTTCTTTGTCGTGTGTGGCCAGCGCGACGCGCGCTGGGAGCAGGCATTGGCTGCCGCCCTGGCACAGTAGCGCTAGAATTCTAGAAATTTATGCCGATTCGGGCCGTGGCTCGGATCGGCCTTTTTTTGCCACATCGATCGTTTTCTTTCTGCGGTTTCAGGTGTCCCGAGGGCTGTGGCCCTTGGCGGCGCCCTATCCCTGGCTGTCCTGGCCCCATAGGTTTCTCAATCATTTTCCTGAGTTTTTGTTTGCTTGCTGCGCGGCCGCTGGTCCGTCTGCAGGCAGGCTGTGGCGTGGCTATGCTTGAGAAGTGACGAGGAATCAGGCAATTGTCGCAAGGCGCGTTGAGAGATCGCTTGCTGCGGTAGCGGCACAAAAGTGGTAGTAATATGCCTCTTTGGTCGACATGTGCTTCGTTGGTTGAAGTATCTTTCCCGCATTCTCTCTTGCCGGTGCCGTGACGGACCAGGCATGGGAGATGCGTGCCTTGGCCCGTTGGAGATGGAAGATGAGTGCATCGGACGATATCCAGGATTTCCTGCGCAAGACCGGTTCCGATACCGCAGGCTACCAGGCGTTTGGTCGCACCAATGAGGAGTCGGGGCAGCCACGCTGGGGGCTGCTTGGCCAGCTCTCGGGCCACGACGTCGATCCTGGTGACAGGCCGTCACGCGCCGAGCCAGGTGCTCGCCTAGAGCCCTTGCAAACGGCAGCCGAGGTGGCCCCTGCGCGCAAGGGGAAGGCCTGGGCGACGCTGGAAAAGCTTCCCGCAGCCCCGGCACCTGAGCCTGCCTCTGGTCCTGCCGCCCGGCCCGCCCCCTCGACCGTCGCTGAGCGTAGCGAACCACCCGCTGGGCGGCGGGTCGAGCACCAGGCGCCTGCCACCAACGCCTTGAGCGTGGGCGAGGCCTCGCCTCCGGGGGAGGCACGTGTGCCGCCTGCCGGGCGCTTTGGCCATCTGTTTCGCAGTGCCTCGGACAAGGCGTCGTCCGAGGCCGCTACCGGCAAGGAAACGCCGCTGAAACCTCTGCTCAAACGAATCTCTCAATGAATCTGGTTTCCCTGTCGTCGCCCAAGGGCGGCGTCGGCAAGACAACGCTGACCGCCAATCTGGCTCACGCCCTCAAGCGCCTCGGGCACCGGGTGGTGGTCATCGACTTCGACGTGCAGAACGCTCTGCGATTGCACTTCGGGCTGGGATTCGGCGAGGGGCGAGGTTTTGTCGCCCAGGCCGTGGAGATCGATGACTGGCGACGCCTGCTGGTGCCCAGTGCCAGCGGTATCGAGCTGTTGCCCTATGGCGAGGTCAGCGACGCCCAGCGCCTGGCGTTCGAGTCCTGGCTCAGCGCGCACCCCGAAGCGGTGGCCCAGCGTCTGGGGCCTCTGCTGAACGAGCCACGCTGTGTGGTGCTGGCGGATCTACCGCCTGGGCCGTCGCCGAGCCTAACCGCCATGGGCGCTGCCGATGCCATCCAGGTGGCGGTGCTGCTGGCCGACAGTGCCTCGCTGTCGGTGTTGCCGCGTATCGAAGGCGGCGACTTCATGGGGCCTGGTGTCAGGCCCTACTACATCATCAATCAGGTGGATCGACGCCGCAGGCTTTCCAGCGACGTGGCCGACTTCCTGCAGGATCGTCTGGGCAGTCCGTTGCTCGGCAACGTGCATCGTGACGAGGCGATTCCCGAGGCGCTGGCCTGCGAGCAGTCGATCTTCGACTACGCGCCAGCCTCGGCGGCGGCCCACGATATCGACACCCTGGCCCGCAGCGTCAGTCGTCTGCTCCCCTCACTCCAGTCCCATGGGGTGGTTGCCCCGGCGCTATAGGATGCCCATGAACGTCTCTTCCTCTGCGTCACTGGGCGCGCGTCTGCTGGCGCTGATCCTGGGGGCGCCCCTGGCGGCCCTGCTTGTCACCACGCCGTTGACCCTGGAGCGCCAGCTGGTGTTCGCCGGCGTCGGCATGCTGGCGTTGCTGGTGCTGGCTCGCCTGCGTGGTGGCTGGGTACGACAGGCGATGATGCTGCTGTCGGTGCTGGTCTCTACCCGCTACCTGTATTGGCGTCTGAGCGAGACGCTGGTGTTCGATACCCAGGTCGAGGCGGTGTTCGGTTACGGTCTGCTGGCCGCCGAGTGCTACGCCTGGGTGATCCTGGTGCTGGGGTACTTCCAGATCGCCTGGCCGCTGGAGCGCGCGATCCGGCCGATGCCACCGGATGCGACGCGCTGGCCGACGGTGGACATCTACATCCCCACCTATAACGAGAGCCTCGAGGTGGTACGGGACACGGTGCTGGCCGCCCAGAACATCGATTACCCGGCGGATCGCATGCGCATCTATGTGCTGGACGATGGCAAGCGACCCGAGTTCGGCGCCTTCGCTGCGGCGGTGGGCGTCGGCTACATCACCCGGGAAGACAACAGCCACGCCAAGGCGGGCAACCTCAATCACGCCATGGGGCTGACCGACGGCGAGCTGATCTGCGTATTCGACTGCGACCATGTGGCGACCCGGGCCTTTCTGCAGGCTACGGTGGGGGAGTTTGTCGCCGACGAGCGGTTGGCGCTGTTGCAGACGCCTCACCACTTCTATTCCCCGGATCCGTTCGAGCGCAATCTCGTCGCCGGGGCGGACATCCCCAACGAAGGGGAGCTGTTCTATGGGCCGGTGCAGAAGGGCAATGACTACTGGAATGCGGCCTTCTTCTGCGGTTCCTGTGCACTGATGCGGCGTAGCGCGCTGGAAGAGATCGGCGGCTTCGCGGTGGAAACCGTGACCGAGGATGCCCATACCGCCCTCAAGCTGCAGCGGCGTGGCTGGAACACGGCCTTCCTGGGGGTGCGCCTGGCCGCTGGCCTGGCCACCGAGCGGCTGTCTCTGCACATCGGCCAGCGGGCCCGCTGGGCCAGGGGCATGACCCAGATCTTCCGGCTGGACAATCCGCTGTGGGGGCGTGGTCTGCGCCTGCCGCAGCGGCTTTGCTACCTCAACGCCATGCTGCATTTCCAGTTCGCCATGCCTCGCCTGGTGTTCCTGACCGCACCCCTGGCCTACCTGTTGTTTGATCTGCACGTCATTGCCTCGTCGCCGCAGATGATCGCCGTCTACGCTTTGCCGCATCTGTTTCACGCGATCTACACCAACTCGCGGCTGGTGGGGCGCTTCCGCTACTCCTTCTGGGGCGAGATCTACGAAAGCGTGCTGGCCTTTCACTTGCTCAAGCCGACCCTGGTGACTCTGCTCAGCCCGCGTCGGGGCAAGTTCAATGTCACCGAAAAGGGCGGACTGCTGGAGGAGGGCTACTTCGACGGTGAGGCGGTGCGTCCCCATCTGTTCGTGCTTGGCCTGTTGGTGGCGGCGGTGGTGTGGGGGCTGGTGCGGGTCTTCTGGAATGATCTGTTCGATGTCCAGACCAGCGTCATGCTGTTCAACGTGATGTGGGCCTCCGTCAGCATTCTGGTGCTGCTGGCGGCCATCGCGGTGGCGCGGGAAACGCGCCAGCTGCGGCGCTCGGTGCGGGTCGAGGCGCGTCTTCCGGTGGTGTTGCACCTGGCCAGTGGCCATGCGGTGCAGAGCTGGACCGCCAACCTGTCCATGGGGGGCGCCCTGGTGGAGGGCAAGCGCTCGGCCCTGGGCAGCGAGGTGGAGTGCCTGGAGATCACCTTCAATCGACGGGGGCTGATGTTCCCCGTGTGTTCGGTCAATGCTTCCGGTGCCGATGACTCACTGCGCTTTCGTTTTGATGAGTTGCCGCTGCGTCAGCGCAGAGAACTGGTGCGGGTGGTCATGGGGCGTGCCGACGCCTGGATTCCCGAGGCACCGCACCCCCAGGACCGGCCATTGGCGTCACTGTGGCATGTGGTGCGCTCGGTGGTGGGACTGTTCTTCCACCAGTGGCAGCAGAAGGGGCTGCACTTCCGTAGCCCTGTGCGGGGGCTGACCCAGGGGCGCTTTAGCCGAGGTTGGCTGGCGCCGGTGATGCTGGTGGCCACCATCGTGCTCGGGGTATTGATGGTCTCGCACCGGGTCTGGGCCCAGGTCCCGGCGCCGACGATCGGCGTGACGCACGAGGCCGGCGGTTTTGGTGACGTGCCGGGTGACACCTCGGTACCGGGCGAGACGTTGCCTCCGCTGCGTTTCGGCGAGGACGGCCGGCTGGATCTGGACAGTGTCAGCCAGCCGTTGCAACCGACCCGGCGCGAGTTGTCGATCCCGCTGCTGGCCGCTGACGAGACCTTGCGCCTGACCCCGAACACCCGGCTTTCGGGCACTGCATTCTCGCTGCGCGATGATGAGGTGGCGGTGGCTGCGTCGCTGTCGCTGTCGTTGTCACACAGTGACCTGCCGGCCGGCAGCCAACTCGGGGTGCTGCTCAACGGCGAGACGCTTCAGACCATCGACCTTGACCAGTTCAACGCCGGCGGCATGACCCAGCGCCTGGATATCCCTTCGGCCCTGATCCTGCCCTTCAATCGCCTGGAGTTTCGCCTGCTGGGGCAGGCGACCCAGCAGTGCCACGGTGATGACCAGGCCGTCGGCAGGGTGGAGATCGCCCCCGAATCCAGGCTGGCCTTGACCCTGCAGCGGCTGCCGACCCCCGACGAGCTGGCCCGCCTGCCGAGGCCCTTCATCGATGCCGCGACGGCGGATGTCAGTCGGGTGGCGATGGTGATGGCCCGCGATGCGTCTGAGGCCCAGTTGCGCGGGGCGGCCATCATTGCCTCGCACTTCGGACGCTACGCCGAGGCCGGGCAGCTACAGGTCGATGCACTTTACGATCGCCTGCCGCTGGACAACGCGGTGGTGATCGGGCGCTCGGGACAGCGCCTGGCGGGCTTGACCCTGCCGCAGGTCGAGGGGCCGACCCTGTTGATGCGTCCCAATCCGCGCAACCCGCTGTTCAAGCTGCTGCTGGTGGTGGGCAACAGTGACGTCGAGGTGGCCCGGGCCGCCCGCGGCCTGGCGCTGTCGGGACTCGGGGAGAGTCGCGATAGCGCAGCGCCGGTGACGTTGAGCGGCGAACGGCTGCGCCTGGATGACGAACGACTGAGCCCGCCAGCCCCTCGCGAGCCCTATGACGCGCCGCGCTGGGTCGATGTCGAAACCCCGGCCAGCCTGGCCACATTGGGCGAACCCGAGGGCTTCGTGGCACGCGGGCTGTCCGCCCGGGAGCACGCCCTGAGCCTGAGGGTGCCGCCGGATCTGTTTCTGTGGCCCGGTCAGAACTATCGGCTGAGGGTCGACTATCGTTTTCCCGACGAGCCCTGGCTCGACCCCATCGCCTCGAGCCTCGATGTCAGCCTCAACGGCGAATATCTCGCGGCCTTGCCGGTGGAGTCGGGCAAGGCGCTGGAGCGGCTGTGGCAACGCCTGGTAGGCGCCGGCCGGGAGCAGAGCGCCGAGGTCCTGCTGCCCAGGGACCTGCTCTACGGCAACAATCGCCTGCAGTTCTACTTTCACCTGGCGGTGGCAGACGGGGTCGACTGCGCGCCCGGGCTGGGTGAGGACGCTATCAGCCGAATCCTGCCCACCACCACGCTGGACCTGCGGCGGGCAGAGCACTTCAGCGTCATGCCGTCGCTGTCGTCCTTCGTCAGCGCGGGGTTTCCGTTCTCGCGTCAGGCGGATCTTGGCGCCAGCGTGGCGCTGGTGCCCGAGGCCCCCGACGAGAGCGAGCTGTCGGCGCTGTTGACCAGCGTGGGCCGTATCGCCGGCGCTACCGGTTATCCCGCCCTTGGCATCGAGGTGCGTCGAGGGCTTTCCCTCACCGGTGATCTGGTCGATAAGGATCTGCTGGTGGTCGCCGACCTCGCCAGCCTGGCGCAGACGTCGCTGTTCGACGCCGGCGTTTACCGGGCCGACGAAGGGCGTCTGACGGTGGCCGAGGTGCCCTGGATGGAACGCTGGCGCTACTGGCTGTTGGGTGACTGGCGGCCGCTGTGGCGAGAGGCCGCCCAGGCGCTGCAGGACAGCGAGGTGTCCCAGGGGCTGGTCAGCCTGCCGTCACCCTTGAACCGTTCGCGCTTCGTGGTCGCGGCGGTCGCCGACGACGCCGAGGCGCTGCCGTCGCTGGTGGCGCGACTGGGCGACGATGAGGTAAGCCGCTCGGTGTATGGCGATCTGGCGCTGATTCCTGTCGAGGGCAGTGCCGAGAGCTTTCGCGCAGGGCCGCGTCAGGGCGTCGGTGAGATGCCCTGGCACATGAGGTTGCGCTGGATGCTGGGCCAGAACCTGGTGGCCATGGCGGTTCTGCTGCTGGTGGTGGTGACACTGCTGGGGCTGGTCTGCCACCGGGGACTGGCTCGCCGTGCTGCACGGCGCCTGCAGGGGGGCCAGGCCGACGCTCCTGAAGACCAGGCCGACGCTCCTGGAGGCCGCGTCGACACCCCGGTGGCCGACGGCAAGGGACAGAGTGACAACACCAGGGGAGCGCCACGCCGATGAAACACTTGCGTTTGTTCAAGGCTCGCCGCGCCGGTGCGGCAGGACTGCTGTCGTGCTCCCTGCTGTCATTGACGCTGTCTTCCCTTCCGGTGCTGGCGCAGGACCAGAGTCCGGCCCAGGCCCAGGGGACCGATCAGGCCCTGGCGCTGCTGTTCGAGCAGGCTCGCTTCTGGCGGGATCGGCAGCGCGCCGATCTGGCCGAACAGTCCCTCGAGCGGGTGCTCGATGCCGACCCGGGCAACCGGCGTGCCCTCTACCTGCTGGCGGAATATGCGCTGACCGATGGCGATATGGAGAAGGCCAGCCGCTGGCAGGCACGGTTGGCCGAGGTGGCCCCGGAGGATGACCGGGTCGAGGCGCTGGCGCAGGAACAGAAGCTGCGGCGTGCCGACGGCCAGCGGCTGGCCGAGGCCCGCTCCCAGGCGGCGGCGGGCGACTACGCCGAGGCCATGGCCAGTTATCGGGCGGTGCTCGAGGGCGACGCGGTTCCGCCGAGGCTGGCGCCTGAGGTCTACCTGACCCTGGCCGGCACCGACAATGGCTGGAGCGAGGCTCGCGACCGCCTGGCGGCGATGGCGCGTGAACATCCCGACGAGCCGGCGTTGGCCACCGCGCTGGGCCAGGTGCTGAGCTATCGTGAAGCCACGCGTCGCCAGGGTATCGAGCGCCTGGCCGAGCGCGCTGCGACCGGCGATGCGGCCGCCGATCGCGCCTGGCGTCAGGCGCTGGAGTGGCTCGAGGCGACCCCCGCAGACGAACACCTGTATGCCGCCTATCAGCAGGCGCACCCTGAGGATAGCCAGATCGCCGAGCTGTTCGCCGACAAGATGGCCCTGCCGCCGGAACGTGAGGCGGCCCAGGCCAGGGCTCAGGGGTACGACAGCCTGGAGCAGCAGCGGCTGGACCAGGCCGAGGCGCAGTTCCAGCAGGTGCTCGAGCAGACCCCGGACGACGCTGACGCCCAGGGCGGACTGGGGCTGACCCTGCTGCGCCAGCAACGTTTCGCCGAGGCGCGAGACGTGCTGCAGCAGGCGATCCGGCTGGCACCCGAGCGACGCGACCAATGGCAGGCCGCCTACGAAAGCGCGGCCTTCTATGCTCGACTGGAGGAGGCGCGGGCCCAGGCCAGGGCGGGACGACTGGATCGTGCGCTCGAACTGGTGACGCCGCTGACCCGCGGTGGTGGCGACGGGGCGCGGGCGGCGACCTTGCTGCAGGCCGATCTGCTCAAGCGTCAGGGACGTCTCGATCAGGCCGAACAACGTTACCTCAGCCTGGGCAATGACACCTCGGCACGGCTCGGTCTGGTCGACGTCTATCGACGCCAGCAGCGCTGGTCCGAGGCCGAGGCGCTGGCCGCCAGTCTGCCGGCCAGCGCTCGTGCCCAGCTTGGCGACCTGGGCGCCGCCCGGGCCCAGGCGCTGCGGCAGCAGGCCGCCGGTCAGAGCGCCAGCGAGGCGGAAGCGACCCTTCGCGAAGCGTTGGCGCTGGCGCCCGCGGACCCCTGGGTGCGCCTGGATCTGGCTCGGTTGCTGGACCGCCAGGGGCGCGTCGAAGAGGCTGGCCACCTGGTTCGCCCGCTCAACCTGAGCGAGGCCAGCGCGCCCCAGCTTCAGGCCGCGGCGCTGTATGCCAGTGAACAGGGCGACTGGGACCAGGCCCGACGGTATCTGGCGGCGATCCCGCTGGCACTGCGCGACGAGGACATCCAGCGACTGGCCGATCAGGCCGAGGCTCAGTCGGCTTTGGCGGCCGCCGAAGCGGCCTGGAACCGGGGGGATCGCGCCTCGGCGCTGGAGCGTCTCGATGAGGTACTGACCAGCACCAGCGATCCGGGAGTCCGCGCCCAGGTGGCCCAGCGCTATCAGCAGATGGGCCTGACCAGCCGGGCCCTCGAGCTGGTCGAGGCAGATACCGCCGGCGAGCTGGACGCGCCGGTGGAAGCCTACACCGGCTACGTGGCGGTGCTGGCGAGCGCCGGCCGCGACCGCCAGGCCAAGGCGCTGGTGCAGCGACTCGAGGCGCGCGACGACTTTGGCCTGGCGGCGCGTGCGGCGCTGGACGAAGCGATGATCGGCGTCCGTGTCGCCCAGGCAGACCGGCTGCGCCAGCAGGGCCAGCTGGCCAGCGCCTATGATGTGCTGGCCAGCGCCCTGCGCGAGCGCCCCGAGGATCAGGCGCTACTGCTGGCGATGGCGCGGCTGTATCAGGACGGGGGGCGCCAGCGTCAGGCGGGGCAGCTCTACGACTACACGCTGAGCCGTTTTCCCGAGAGCGATGACGCTCGCCTGGGGGCCGCGGATGCGGCCCTGGCCCAGGGCGATAGCGTGCGAGCGTCGCGGCTTTTGGTGGCGCCGCCGGCCAACGCTCAGGATCGACCTCGCTGGCTGCTGTCGCGGGCGGGGCTTGCCCGGGCCCAGGGCCAGGACCGCCAGGCCCTGGCGCTGTTGCGTGAGGCGCGCAGCGAGCTGCGCGCCGATCCGCAGCAGTCGCTGGCGCTGGCCTCGGCCACCGGCGACAACCCCTTCGAGAACGCCAGTGGTGGCGCTGGTGGCGGACGGCCCGCCTGGCTGCCTGGCGGCTCGTTGTCCGCTGGCGCTGGCTCAGGGACGGGATCAGGGGCTGGTACCTCGGCCGATGGGGTAGCTCCCCAGGCCTCGCCGCTGATCGACGAGGTCGAGCGGATGATGGCCGAGGTGCGCCGCGCGGTATCGCCCAAGGCACAGGGCGGGCTTGCCCTGGTGGTGCGCAGTGGCGAGGAAGGCCTGAGTCAGTTCGATCGGGTGGAAACGCCCACCACCTTCACCTCCGGCGATTTTTCATCGGTCTTTGGTCGCTCCCGCGCCGAGCTGACGCTGACCCCGGCCTACGGTTCCGCCGGTACACCCTCCGGCGACGCCGAGCGTCGCTTCGGCCGCATGGCGATCGTCGAGGCCATCGGTGAGCTGGCAAGCGATGACGATGTCAGCGCCGCGGTCACCGGCGACTACCTGTCCCGGCTGGGGCAGGTGGGGGGCGACGGCCTGGACGTGTCGGCGGATTCCCAGAGCGACGCCGGGGTGGGTCTGTCGCTGGGCTTTCGCAGCGATCTGCTGGACGTGGACGTCGGCACCACTCCGCTGGGCTTCGACCAGTCCCAGCTGGTCGGGGGCCTGCGCCTGCACCCGAAGGTAGGCGATTCCGGGGAGTTCACCCTGACCGCGGAACGCCGCGCGGTGAAGGATAGCCTGTTGTCCTACGCCGGCACCCGTGATCCGGTCAGCGGCGAGCACTGGGGCGGCGTGGTCAAGACCGGGGGGGCGCTGGGCTACAGCTTCGACAATGGCGACAGTGGTGCCTACGTCAGCCTGGGCGGCTATCGCTACACCGGTGACAACGTGGCCGACAACGACTCGCTGGAGGCGGGTATGGGGGCTTACCTGCGGCCGATCAACGAGCGTGACCGCGAGCTCAAGGCCGGGGTGCACGTCAACTACCTCGACTTCGATCGCAACCTGAGTCGCTACTCGTTCGGGCACGGGGGCTACTTCAGCCCGCAGGACCATATCAGCGTGGCCTTCCCGGTCAGCTTCAGCGAGCAGCGTGGGCGTTGGTCCTATTCCGCCAGGGTGTCGCCGGGCTTCCAGAGCTACTCCGAGGCGGCGGAGGACTTCTTCCCCACCGACGGCGAATCCCAGGCGCTGCTCGATGACCTGGCCGATGCCGACGCGGCGGTGGAGTCGCGCTACAGCGCCTCCAGCGAAAGCGGCTTTGGCCTGACCCTGGGAGGCGACGCCTCCTACCAGCTGACCAATGACATGAAGGTGGGCGGACGCCTGGGCTACGACACCTTCGGCGACTACGACGAGACCTCGGCATGGCTGTACCTGGACTACACCCTTGGGGGAGCAGATGAGTGACCTTGACGCGGCCCGGCGCCGTTCGCTTGCGTACTTCGACAGCACCCACTGTGCGTCACAGTGGAACGATGTGCTGCGCTTCCTGCTGGAAGAGCTGTATGTCTCCGGCGGCGAGCAGGATGCAGGCGCTTTTCTGCGCCATATCGGGGCCAGAATGGCCAGTGAACTGACGCTGCCCGACCAGCAGACCCTGGAGGGGCTCGAGCGCACCCTCAACGAGCTTTGGCGTGCGCGCGATTGGGGCTGGGTGTCATTGACCGCCGGGGAAACTCGGCTGACCATCGAGCATGGTGCCTACCCCGTTGCCGGTCACAGCGAGGCCGAGCGAGCCCGCGGCGCCCGTGCCGCCAGTGCGCTGCTGGCCGGGGCCTATGGTGTATGGCTGGAACGCCAGGGGGGCGATAGCTCGGTGCCCCTTCGGGTGGTGACGGCAGAGGCGGGAAAACCTCTGGAGTTCGTCTATGCAAGGGAAGAAGTTGCCGGCCACTGAAGCCGGCCTGTGCTGGCGCCGATTGACGGCGATGTTGCTGGTCGCCGTGGCCTCCTTGACCTTTGCCCTCGCGGCGCCGGCCGACGAGAGCTGGGAGCGTTACAAGAGCCGCTTCATGAGCGCCGACGGTCGCATTCTCGACAGCGGCAACGGCGACGTTAGCCACTCGGAGGGGCAGGGCTTCGGCATGCTGCTGGCGGAGGCCCAGGGCGATCGCGAGGCCTTCGACCGGCTGTGGCAGTGGACCCGGCTGCATCTGGCGCGGACCGATGTGGCGCTGTTTTCCTGGCGCTACGACCCCACCAACGTGCCACCGGTGGCGGACCCCAACAATGCCAGTGATGGCGACATCCTGATCGCCTGGGCGCTGCAGCGCGCCGCCAGTCGTTGGCAGGAACCCCGCTACGCCCAGGCGGCCGCGATGATCCGCGAGGCCATCGCCGAGTATCTGGTGGTGCAGCGCGGCGGCTACCGGGTGCTGCTGCCGGGGGTGCAGGGGTTTCGTGGCGAGGATTACGTCGACCTCAACCTGTCCTACTGGGTGATGCCGGCGTTGCTCGAGTTTGCGCAGGCGGAGCCGGATGCGGGCTGGGAAACGCTGGTGGAAGACGGCTTGAGGTTGCTCGAGCAAGGCCGCTTCGGTCGCTACCGATTGCCCACCGACTGGCTGCGGCTTGACGCCGACGGCAGCCTGGCTCCGGCGCCGGGCTGGCCGCCCCGCTTCGGCTTTGATGCGGTGCGTATCCCGCTCTACCTGGCCTGGGCAGACCAGCTCGATCGGCCGGGTGTCTCGCCGATCCTGGCCTTGTGGAACGATCCCGCTCGCCAGCCACCGCCGGCCTGGATCGACGTCTACAGCGAGGCCCGGGCGGAGTACGCCGCCTCCCGCGGGGTGCTGGCGATTCGCGCGCTGGCCGGTCGCGACCGCCGGGCGATGCCTGCGGGCCTGGCCCCCGGCGACGACTACTATTCGGCCTCGCTGCTGCTGCTGGCGCGACTGGCCCAGCGCGAGTCCGCCCCTGGACCGGACTAGTCTGAATACTCGGGCCTACGCCTTGTGCGCCAGGCTGTCCTGGAAGGCCTAGAAGTCGTAGGACAGCGAGACGCTGATCACGTCGTATTCGGTAGCGCTGCTGCCCAGTGTCGTCTGGCCTGCGAGGGTAAAACCCACGCCGGGGCCGAGTCGCTGGGTGGCACCGAGCTCCAGCACGGTACGATCGTCATCGCTCCCTTCGAGAAAGTCGGCGTCGTCGTCCACGTCGCTGGACACGTCGTAGTGGTAGAGCAGGCCGGCGAACAGGCGGCCGGTGAAGACGTCGGCACCCAGTCGAACGCCGGCAAAGACTTCGCCGGTTTCTTCGCCGTAGTCGGTTTCCCCCTGCAGGTAGTCGCCATCCACATCGTCATCCAGATAGGTCCCGCCCAGGGTCAGGCTTGAGTCGATCCGGTGCTGGCTCGTCAGCTGATAGCTCGGCAGGTGGTAGGTGGCGGCGCCGCGTGCTCCCCAGCGATCGCCGTCGAGATCGATGCCTTCGACCAGATAGTCGCGTCGTGCGCTGCCGTCCAGGTCCTGAAACAGCAAGGTAGCGTCTAGCACCAGGCGGTCGTTCAGCAGGGCGATGGCGGCGTAGGGCGCGACCATCTCGCCGCCCAGGTCGGTGTGGCCACCACTTTGTCCGTCCAGGTACATCTCGCTCTTGCCGGCGGCCACGCCGACCAGCAGGTTGTGGTAGCGGTAGTCGATGCCCAGCAGGGCGACCTTGCCATCGCCGGAGTAGTCCGAACTTCGGGTATCGCCGTCGAGATCACCGATCTCGGCGGTGCTCCAGACACTTATCCCCGGCGGACGCTGATAGGGACCGTCGCCGAGTGGGGCCATGGTGGCGTCGATGCGCTGGGTGACCGGCCGAAAGTTCTGGACCATAGCCTGTTTCTGGGCGCCGTACAGGGTCTGGTCGAGTTCCAGCAGGCCCAGTGCATCGGCCAGGGCGAGGGTGCCATCACGGCCGAGCGCATCGAGGCGCCCGGCGAGCAGCACCTTGCCTTCGCCGTCGCTGAGCACCACCGGGGTCTGACCATCGACCTCTGCCAGGGTGCTGCCCGCAGGTAGCCTCAGGGTGACGGGTCTGTCATTGATGCGCACGAACACACGGCTTCCTCCTGTCACCGCCTGCTGGCCGAGCAACTCCAGGGTCAGGGGGCGATCTTCCAGGGTGCCGACGAAGGTGGTGGCGCTCTGGTCGAGTGGCGCGAGGTCGACGTCAAGTGCAAGGGCACTCGACGAGGCGCTGCCAAGGGTCTGGGCGAGGGGCAGGGATCGCCAGGCACGCAGCATCGAGGCGGCATGGCGGGGAGTCTTGGGGGGCGGGGAGAACTGTGGCTCGTGCATAGGATCATCCTTGATGGGCGAAGCCGGCTTCCTGCCAGGCTGTCTGGGGTAGCACCTGACACTGACGAGGCGATCATGAAGATCAGTGGTCGATGACGTCGACTTCATGATTTGGAATGAGTGACGGTCATTGTTAAGCATCATGGCTTTTGGGGTGCGAAATCCTGTGCGGATAATGCTTGTGTGAGGGAGAGTTGGCGTTTTACCGGCAAGAGTGGTGTCAATACCGACGTGATTGATGAAATTCGGGCGTTCGCAGCAGGGGCCTATGTGGCCACTGCTGCCTTGATGTCTTGCTCAGACGACATCAGGGCACGCCGTAGCCGAACCATCGCATCAAGGCCTGTGCCAGCCTCGGCGGCAACAGGGTCAGCCCCTGGGTGGCGAGGCACAGTGGCAGCGGGAAGCTGACCCTGGGACGATTGGCATCGATGGCCCGGGCAATGCGCCGAGCCGCCCTTTCGGGGGAACACATGAATGGCTTGGGGCCGGGCATCGCCCGGGCCATGGCCGAATCCACGTAGCCTGGCATCACCAGGGTGACGCCGACGCCATCGCTGGCGAGTCCTCCGCGCAGAGCCTCGGCGTAGGCCTTGATGCCAGCCTTGCTGGCGCTGTAGCTGGGGGTGACCGGCAGCCCATGCCAGGCGGCCAGTGAGCTGATGAAGACAAGCTGGCCACGGCCTCGACGCTGCATGGCAGGGGCAAGCTGGCGCGCCATTTCCATCGGCACGCGTAGATTGATTTCCATCAGCTGACGTCCTGCCTGAAGCGATTCGCCGTCGCGGCGATCGACCACGCCGGTGTTGATGCCGGCGCACATGATCACGATATCCGGCGTCCGTGACAGCCCCGCAAGCCAGGCCTGTCGGGCGTCGTTGTCTTCCAGGGGGCCGCTCGCCAGGCTGACCTCGGCGCCTTGGTCGCGACAGCGCTGCCCTATCTCTGCCAGCGTGTCCTGGCGACGCCCATGAAGCACCAGATGATGCCCTGGCCTGGCGTAGTGGCGCGCCAAGGCGCCGCCGATGGCGCCGGTGGCACCGGTAATCAGGATCAGGCGCTGGGGGGCCGTCATCTGTCGAGTCCTCCTGTGGTGGCAAAGGGGCAAAGGGGCAAGGGGCAAGGGGCAAGGACTGGCGCTCCGTCTCAATAGCGCCCGTACAGATAGCGCCGGACGTGTCGGTAGAGGCGTTGCCACAGCCTCAGCCTTGGCCCTTGCTGGCGTTGGCGTTCGAGCAAGGTGATCGCGGTCTCGACGTTGATCGGCTGGCGGGTAGCGGGGTCCACGTACCCGGGGTAGTGGATCAGTGCCGCTGCGACCAGTACTTCCAGGGTGGCGCGCCGACATCGCCGAGGGGGCGTCGCTGCCTTATCCCGGGTCAGTCCCCAGCCGGCGTAGAAAGGCAGGCCATAGGTAATCACCGGGCGATTGCGGAGTAGCGCCTCGAAGCCCGCCAGGGAGGTCAGGGTGTGAACCTCGTCGACCTGATCGATCAGGGCAGTGATGTTGCCCTCTGCTGCCAGCACATCGTAGGCCTCGGCGGGAACCTGCTCGCCCTGGCGTACGCCGGCGACCACGTCTGGATGGGGACGATAGAGCAGGAAGGCGTTGGGGTGGCGGCGGCGCACCTCTGCAAGCAGGGCGCGATTGGTGCGGATCTCGCAGGCACCGTGACGTACCGAAGCGTCACTTTCCACCTGGCCGATCACCAGCAGCCGGGGACGATCGCTGGGCAGCGCTGGCAAACCGGGCTTGGGCGAGGCGTCGTGGCCGTCGTTGTACTTGGACAGACCCCGTTGTACCAGCCGCGAGATCAGCCTGCGTGCGCGCAGATGGTCCCGCGGGCTGAACTCGCCATTCTCGATCAGTCGCTCGAGCTCGCTGGGACGGGTGGGGTCGTAGTGGATGCCGGCCCCGTCGATGACCAGCGACAGCGGCCGAGTGAGATCGATGCCGAGCCCCACCGAGCGCAGGAAACCGTCTTCCATGCGATGGACATCGTCTCTTCGGGGATATTGGCTGCCCCACACCAGATGATTCACTGGCGTGGGTGCTGGGTCGGATGACGTTTCAGACGATGAATCGGTCGATTTCAGCGAGCTCAGTGGCAGCTGATCGACTCGCGACAGGGGGCCGAGGAAGTCCGTCACGAAGCCGCGCTTCCATCGCGACAGACCGTAGCATCGCCAGTGCCCGGCGCCGCGCTGTATCTGACGGCGCTGATCCTCCAGCAGGTCCAGGGTGTCGTCCAGCGTCGCTGGCTCGCCGGTATAGGGGTTGGCGTAGCGTGTGTAGCGCAGGTAGGCGGCGGCGAATACCCGGGCCAGGGAGGCTCGTCGCTGGCGCCGCGCGCAGCCTTGTCGGTCCTGGGTGAGGCCCCAGCCGGCATAGAACGGCAGGCCGTGACAGGTGACCGGCAGGCCCGCCAGCAGCGCCTCGAAGCCGAGTTGACTGGTGACCACATGGACCGCCTCGACCACGTCGAACAGGGCCCAGGGATTGATGTCGTCGGTGATCAGGCGGCAGCGGGGACGGCCGGCGGCCCCCAGCAGGTGGCCCTGGCGTCGCCCGGCGATCACCTCCGGATGGATCTTGATCAGGATTTCGGCCTCGGGATGGCTTTCCAGGGCCTGTTCAAGCATACGAACAAAGGTGGCCTCCGAGGCCCGGCCGCCGACAATGGAGGCGTCGTCTCGGGTCTGGTCCACCACCAGCACCCTGGGCCGGGATGATTCGGCCAGGCGGATGTCAGGGGCGTGGTTGTACTTGGACAGTCGGGCGAGCCGCAGGCGCGCCATCAAGGCGTTGGCCCGTGCTTCCTCGGTGGCGTCGATGTCGGCGTGGTTGATCAGGGTCTCGAGATCGGAGGGCCGGGAGGCGTCGTAGTGGATGCCGCTATGATCCACCACCAGGGAGAGGCTGGCGAAGCCTTCGTCGGCGGGCCCCCAGGAGCGCACGAAACCGTCTTCCAGGGCGACGAAGGGCAGGCCCTTGTCCGTCGCCAGGCGCCTGGCGCGACGGGTGGTCCCCCGGTTGCCCCAGCCGAGCACGGCGGCGGGGCGGCAACGGTGGCGCTGGCGCCAGGGCCGAATGCGGGAAAATTCCGGCAGGCAGGGGGCGAGTATCGGTAGCCGGGCCAGGGCATCGGTCGCCGTCAGGGCCTGGTTGTCTGTCGGGGCCTGGTCGTCTGTCGGGGCATGGTTGTCTGTCGAAGCATAGGTCGCCGTCAGGGCGGTGGGCTGCCTGTCCTGCTCGTCCGTGTGTGGTGAAGCGCCCATGCGTGCCTGCATCTCGCCGATGATCGGGGGTCCATCGTATCAGCGTGGCGCTAGCCGCCCTGGTCTCGGGTGTGCCGCTGCCTGCAGCCCGGTGAGTCACGGCTTGATCGGGGTCGTTCGCGAGTCTGATATCGCGCCTGGCTTCCAATCGCTTCCGGCACCGTCAGCTTGCCAGGGGCGCCAGGGTGTCGAGCAGCGACTGCAGGAAATCCAGACCCTGGTGGAAGTGGCGCTGCAGAAAGCGACCGAGGTCGGTCATCAGGACCATCAGCAGTGCCAGGCCGACGCTGAGAGAGGTGGGGAAGCCGATATTGAATACGGTCAGCTGGGGTGCTGCGCGATTGAGGATGCCGAGTGCCAGGTTGATGGTCAGCAGCGGGGCGACCAGCGGCAGCGCCAGCAGCAGGCCGGTGGCAAAGATGGTGCCGCCGTAGCGGGCCAGCAGGATGAAGGCTTCAGGGTTGAAGCGCTGGATGCCGATGGGCAGGGTCTCGAAGCTGGTGATCAACAGTTCCAGCACGATCAGGTGGCCATTCACCGCCAGGAACATCAGTAGCGTGATCATGTACAGAAAGCGCGAGATCACGACCATGTTGGTGCCGCTGGAAGGGTCGAAGAAGGTGGCGAAGGCCAGGCCCATCTGCAGCCCGATAAACTCACCGGTGGCCTGTACCACCACCAGGATGATCCGCACGCACAGGCCCATGGCCACGCCGATGATCAGCTGTTCGACCACCAGGCCGAGGCCGGCCCAGGAGGCCACCGGGACATCGGGCAGTGGTGGCAGCATCGGCGAGATGACCACGCTGATGGCACCGGCCAGCCCGATCTTGGCCTGGGTAGGCACCGCGCTGTGGCCCCACAGGGGGGCGCTCAGCATCAGCGCGGTGATGCGCATGAACGGCCACAGGAACAGGCTGAGCCAGGCATGCAGCTGGGTGAAGGTGATCTCGACCATCAGGACGCGGGCGCCTCGGGGATAGGGCCGGTGGCTTCAGCGCAGGCGGCCCGGCTCAGGACACCAGCGCCGGGATACTGGTAAACAGCTCCCGGGTGAAGGTGATGATCAGCTGCAGCAGCCAGGGACCGGCCAGCACCAGCACGGCAAACACGGCCAGGATCTTGGGAATGAACGACAGCGTCATCTCGTTGATCTGGGTAGCGGCCTGGAACAGGCTGACCAGCAGGCCGGTGAACAGCGCGGTAAGCAGCAGCGGCGCCCCCAGCAGCAGGGTCACGCGCATGCCCTGGTAGGCCAAACTCATGACGGTTTCGGGATGCATGACGAGTCTCCTTGCTGGCGCCGCCTTGTCTGGGCCCGTAGGCCTTCGCCGGGGCCCTGTCGTCGGGGGCCTATAAATAGAAGCTTTCCGCCATCGAGCCGATGATCAGCTGCCAGCCGTCCACCAGCACGAACAGCATCAGCTTGAACGGCATCGAAATGGTCACCGGCGGGACCATCATCATGCCCAGTGACATCAGCACGCTGGCGACCACCAGGTCGATGATCAGAAAGGGGATGAAGATGGTGAAGCCGATCTGGAAGGCGGTCTTCAGTTCGCTGGTGACGAAGGCCGGTACCAGCACCTGCAACGGCACGTCCTCGGGACCGGCCAGGGGGCCGACCTCGGACAGGCGGGCAAACATGGCGAGGTCCGGCTCTCGGGTCTGGCCCAGCATGAACTCGCGAAAGGGCTGCTGGGCGAGCTCGATGAACTGGCCAAAATCGATGGCGTCGGTGGACAGCGGCAGCCAGGCGTCCTGGTAAACGTCGCTGAGCACCGGAGACATGATGAAGGCGGTCAGAAACAGCGCGAGGCCCAGCAGCACCTGGTTGGGCGGCGTCGAGGCGGTGCCCATGGCGGTACGCAGCAGGCTCAGCACGATGATGATGCGGGTAAAGCTGGTCATCATCAGCAGCGCCGTGGGCAGAAAGGCCATGGCGCTGAGCAGCAGCAGGGTCTGCAGCGACAGCGACCATTTCTGCCCGCCATCGGCCATGGGTTCACTGATCAGGCCCGGGATCTGCTGGGCCTGGGCCGGGCCGGCAGCCAGCAGACAGACAACCAGGGCCAGTCCGAGGCTGGCCACCAGTGGCGTCCAGGGACGGGAGTAGAGGCTGCGCTGAAGAAGTATCAACTGTCGCATCACCGCTCTCGCCGACCAAGGTTGGCCTTGAGAGCCTGGCCCAGGCGCTCGCCAAAGCTGTCACCCTGCGGCGCGTCCGGCTGGGCGGGCGTCGCCTCGTCGGTCGGGGCGGGCAGGCTGTCCAGCCGATTGACCTGACCGCCGCCGACGCCGAGCACCAGCCAGCGATCCTGGACCTGAACCACCACCACGCGCTCGCGCTGACCGACGGCGGTGGAGCCGACCACCTTGAGTCGGGACTGCTGGCCGTGAAAGCCGCCGCCCCGCCGCTTCAGCCAGGCGGAAAGGCCCAGCAGAATGGCGATGATCAGTGCCAGGGCGGCGGCGGTCTTGCCCAGCATGGCCAGTCCCAGCAGGCTGTCGCCTCCCTGGGCCAGTCCGTCGACGGCGGCGCTGGAGGTGGTCTCGTTCATCGGTTGAGCTTCTGCACCCGCTCTGAGGGGGTGATGATCTCGGTGATACGGATGCCGTAGCGGTCTTCGACCACCACGACTTCGCCCTGGGCGATCAGGTAGCCGTTGATCAGGATGTCCATCGGCTCACCGGCCAGCCCCTCCAGTTCCACCACCGAGCCCTGGGCCAGTTCCAGCAACTGCTTGATGGTCAGGCGGGTGCGACCAAGCTCCACGGTCAGCTTGACCGGGATATCCATGATCATGTCGAGCTCGCGGGCAGCGCTGGAGGAGGTGCTTTCACCGAGCGGGCGGAACACGCTGTCTCCTGCGGCGCGCGCTGCGGCAGGGGTATCTTCTGGGGCCTGCTCGCCCGGGTTCTCCTCGGCGGCCTGCTGTTCGGCCATGGCATCGGCCCAGGGGTCGTCCTCGCCAGCGCCATCGCTGGTGGCATCGTCCTGTTGTTCGGACATGGCGGCGGCCCAGTCGTCGTCGCCGACAGGGGAGTCGGGTTTATTGGGGTCAGTCATGGTGCGATTCCTTGGAAGGAGGCCGAGAGCCTTTGACGAAGGCGTTGCTGGGCTGGTGACCGGCGGCGTGGTCGAACATCCGCAGGACTCGGAGGGCGCGCTGGTCGCGCTGGCTGCCGTATTCGCATTCCATCACCGGCACCTCGTCGACCTGGGCGGTGACGGTATCGGGCAGTTCGAGCGGCAGGATGTCACCGACCTTCAGCGCCATCACCTCGGCGATGCGCGAGTCGATGGTGGCGAAGTTGGCCACCAGCTCTACCTCTGGATGACGCAGCTCGCCGGCCATACGCCGGTGGAAGGCGCCGTCCTTGTCGCGACTGTTCTCGCTCAACGGGTTGGTCAGCAGGTCCTTGAGCGGTTCGATCATGCTGTAGGGCATGCAGATCTGGAAGCTGGACGAGAGGTTGCCGACCTCCAGATGAAAGCTGGTACTGACCACGATCTCGTTGGGCGAGTTGGTGATGTTGGCGAACTTGGACTGCATCTCCGAGCGCAGGTAGCTGATGTCCAGCGGGTAGACGGACTTCCAGGCCTCGCTGTAGCCATCGATGGCCATGTTCAGCACGCGCTGGATGATGCGCTGTTCGGTATTGGTGAACTCGCGCCCTTCGGACTTGGTGACGAAGCGGCCGTCACCGCCGAACAGGTTGTCCACCACCATGAACACCAGGCTCGGGGGAAACACGATCAGGGCCGAGCCCTTGAGCGGTTTCATGGCGATGATGTTGATGTTGGTGGGCACCGGCACGTTGCGCGAGAACTCGCTGTAGCTGAGGTAGCGCACGGCGTCGACGCTGATGTCGGCGCTGCGCCGCAGCAGGTTGAACATGCCGGTGCGGAAGTGACGGGCGAAGCGCTCGTTGATGATGTCCAGGGCCTGCAGACGCTCGCGGATGATGCGCTGCTGATTGGCCGGATCGAAGGGGCGCAAGCGCCCTCGAGCTGCATTGTCTTCGCCCTCGGCATCGTCGTCGCCGCTGACGCCCTTGAGCAGTGCGTCGATTTCTTCCTGGGACAGGAGATCGTCTTGAGACATGGGGGCGACCTATTGGACGATGAACTCGGTGAAAAGCACATCATCGATATGGATGCGCGGACGCTCGGGGCCGAGCACGTCTTCCAGGGTGGCGACGATATCCTCGGCCAGGGCCTTCTTGCCCGATGCGCTGACCAGTGTCTCGGCCTCGCGGTCCGACAGCAGCAACAACAGCTGGTTACGCACCTGGGGACGGTGCTGTTCCAGCGTCTCGAGGCTAGCGTCATCGCTGAGCTTGAGGGTCAGGCCGGCGTACAACAGGCGCGGTCCGGCGTTGTCTTCGGCCAGGTTGACGGTGAAGGGCTCCAGTTTCAGGTAGATGGGCGCCGTATCTTCAACCGCGCCGGTGCTGGCCTGAGCCATATGCTCGCCGAAGGTGTCTGCTGATTCTGCGTGCGCCTTTTCCTGGTACAGCAGGTAGAACCCGGCCGCGGCACCGAAGGATGCGAGGATGACCAGGATCACCAGACACCAGATGAGCCGTCGAGATTTCGCCATGTCCTGAAGTCCTGAGCCTGTGGCCCCTCGAGGGGCGGTAATGTACTAGCGTGCGGGCGTGCCGCAACCTTAGTATGCCGTCAGGCATCGGCGATCGATGGCGAGAACAGGCACCGAGTTCGTGCCTATCTTGGGTATTTGTGGGGTGAGCCCCGCCGCTCACGCTGTGTAGCGGCAGGGGGTGCCTGGAAGGGCGTGGGTCAGGCGCAGGTCAGGCGCGTGTCCAGCCCTATGCGTCAGGCGTAGATGTCCACGCGGCCATCGTCTGACTCGTGGCGCTGGTCAGGGGCAGAGCTTGCCGTGGTGGCCGGCTCCATCGGCTCGCCCTTGCCCTGGCCGGAGGCTGCCAGCGATGGCTGGCCGCGAGAGTCCGAGGGTTGCTGGCCGCCAAACTGTGCGCCCTGGTCGCTCACCGAGGCGTCACCGAGCTGGATGCCCTGTTCGGCCAGGGCTTCGCGAAGCTGGGGAATGGCCTGCTCAAGGGCCTGGCGCACCTGGGAGTGGGCCGAGAAGAACTGGGCCTGGGCACCGTGCTCGCCCAGCTTGAGGGTCACCCCCAGCGAGCCGAGTTCGGCGGGGTGCAGGCGCAACTCGACCTGCTGTTCGCCCGCACCGCCCTGGCTGGACAGCCTTGCCAGGGTCTGGCCGAGCTGCTGCGGCCAGGCGGCCTGGTTGAATGACAGTGAGGCATTGGTACCCGGGGGCATGGCGGCGGCCAGGGAGGAGCCAAAGGGCGACGCGCCCCGTGCCTGTGAGGCGGTGGGCGAGAGCACGGCATCCAGCGAAGCGTCGGCCTCGCCCCGGGCAGCGCCAGCAAGGATCTCGCCGGGACGCAGTTCCGCAGCGCCTGACCCTGTGCCCTGGGCCATCCAGCCGGACGTGTCTGGAGCCAGGGCGCCGGGTGCGAGGCCCGCCGGGGCAACGGGTGCCTGTCCTTGTAAATTACCCTGCGCATTGCTGCCGGCGGCCATGGCTGCCTGCTGCGCCGCCGAGGGAGCGCGATCCACCGGATGCTCGGCCCTGGGGAGTCGATGCAGCGCCGGGAGCGCGTCCTGTGCCAGGCGTGACTGGGCGGGCGCATTTTCCGTGGCGGCGGTGGCGTCGAGGGCGGCGCTCTGCAGTGCTGGGGCCTGATTCTGGACCTGGACCCGAACCAGGGGCGAAAGCTGAGCCTGCGCCGACGGCCCTGATGGCGGAGACGTCGCGAGCGCCGGTGTGGCCTGGGCTGCGACGTCCAGCGGTAGTGCCTGCTGACTTGCGGCGCCGCCTTGTGTCAGCAGTGCATGCGCCCCGCCGGGGAGCTGCCCGGCAAGCGCTGCGCCTGTAGCGTCCCGCGGTGCGCCGTTCAAGCCTGGTGCGCCGAGTCCTGATGACGCCAGCTGGCCTGCGTCAGCAGCGGGCTGCCCGTGGGGGCCCGGGGCCGATGAGGCAACGGCCAGCAGTGCCAGTGTCCAGTCCTGGGGCTCGCTATGGTCCTGATCACTGAGCGCCGTGTCGCTGGCCTGGCCATTGGCGGGGCGCCCGGTATTGTCGAGGGGGGCCGCCTGGCCGCCGAGTGCGGCCAGGCGCTGGGCGAAGTCGCCACCGATCGGCGCGGCGGCGCCCTTGCTGCCACTGGCCTGGGAAGAAACGGGGCCTGCCAGGCCCAACAGGGTGAGGTCCATGGTGAGTTCCTTTGAGGTCAGTAGCCGCCGGGCATGGCGCTGCCGCGCTGCAGTCGGCTGTTGATCAGGTCGTCGCTGGAGCGCTGTTCCTGGCGGGCCTGCTGGCGCAGGCCTTCCTGGGCACGGCGTTCGGCCAGGGTGTCGTAGGCGCTGAGGCGCTGCTGTTCGTGTTGCCACTCGCGCTGGCTGTCGCTGACCTTCTGGCGCTGTTGCTGGAGCGCTCGTCGTGCGGTGGCCAGGGCATCGTCAAGCGACAGCAGGAAGCGCTGAGTATTGTGCAGGGTGGCCGGATCGATGCCACTGCGCATGTTCTGGTGCAGACGCTCTGCGTATTCCTGTCGGTAGTGTTCCAGCGACGACAGCTGATCGGCGACCTGACGCTCGTCTCGGCGGGCGCTGGCAAGGTGCTGCATCGCCTGGTCGCGGGCGTCCCGGGCCAGCTCGGTCAAGGTGTCCAGAGGGGTTCTCATGGGGTTCCTCCCAGGGTGGACGAGAGCGCCTGACGCGAGGCCTCGAGGGTGGCGCATTCGTCGATTCGCTGTTGCAGAAAGGCTTCCAGATCCGGATAGCGGCGCACGGCTTCGTCCAGGCGAGGGTCGTGGCCGGGCTGGTAGGCGCCCACGCTGATCAGGTCACGGTTGCGCTGGTAGCGCGAGAACATGGCCTTGAAGCCCTGGGCCTGGCGGCGCTGGCCGTCGTCGACGATGGCGTTCATGGCCCGGCTGATCGAGGCTTCGATGTCGATGGCGGGGTAGTGGCCGGATTCCGCCAGGCTGCGCGACAGCACCACGTGGCCATCGAGGATGGCGCGGGCGGAGTCGGCGATGGGGTCCTGCTGGTCGTCGCCTTCGGTCAGCACGGTATAGAAGGCGGTAATCGATCCCCCACCGGGCTCGGCGTTGCCGGCGCGCTCCACCAGCCCCGGCAGTTTGGCGAACACCGAGGGCGGATAGCCCTTGGTCGCCGGAGGTTCGCCGATGGCCAGGGCGATCTCGCGCTGGGCCATGGCGTAGCGGGTCAGCGAGTCCATGATCAGCAGCACGTTCTTGCCGTCGTCGCGAAAGCCTTCGGCCAGGCGGGTGGCGTAGGCGGCGCCCTTGAGTCGTTGCAGTGGCGAGGTGTCGGCGGGGGCCGCCACTACCACGGCACGGCGCCGGCCCTCGGGCCCGAGGATGTTGTCGATGAAGTCCTGGACCTCGCGGCCACGTTCGCCGATCAGTCCGACCACGATGACGTCGGCTCGGGTGTAGCGCGCCATCATGCCGAGTAGCACCGACTTGCCGACGCCGGAGCCGGCGAACAGGCCCATGCGCTGGCCGCGGCCGACGCTGAGCAGGGCGTTGATGGCGCGGATGCCGACGTCGATCTGTTCCTCGATGGGAGCACGAGACAGGGGGTTGAGCGGCGGTGTGGCCAATGGCGCCCGGGGGGCGTCATCCAGTTCACCGAGACCGTCCAGCGGAGCCCCGGTGCCGTCAACGACCCTGCCCAGCAGGCTCTCGCCCAGCGGAAAGCGTCGCGAGGCATTGACGCTACCGTCGCCCAGGGGCAGCACCCGGGCGCCGGGCATCAGTCCACTGATCTCGCCAAGCGGCATCAGGAACAGGCGATCGCCGGCGAAGCCGACGACCTCGGCCTCGGCGTAGTCGTGCGCTGAGCCGGCAGCGGTGTGATCTGCCGTGCCGGGAAGCTCGATGCGACAGCTGTCACCCAGCGCCACCTGCAGGCCGACGGCTTCGATGACCATGCCAGTGGCGCGCACCACGCGGCCTGTGGCCCTGGTCATGGGCAGGGGCTCGACGCGATGGGCGACGGCCTTGAGGGCGTGCTGCCAGCGCTGCTGGTGGGTCTGGGGGCCGTTCATGGCGCATCGTCCTCGTGGGCGACGCCATGATCCTCTGGTTCGGGGGTGTGGCGCGGGGCCCTTCTGCGCACCTGGCGATTCACCGCCTGCCAGCGACGCTCCCAGGTGGCGTCGATATCGCCCTGTTCGCCGCTGACCCGGCAGCCGCCACGGTGCAGACGCTCGTCGGCGCGCAGGGTCCAGCCGGCGGCCTCGAGCTGCTCGCCCAGGTGGCGCTCCACCAGGCGCAGGTCGAGCGGGTGCAGCCACAGGCGCTGGCGTCCCACCAGGGGCGGATCGGTGTGCAAAAGCCGCTGGACCAGCTCCACCACCTGGCGTGGCCGGGCCTTGAGGGCGTCATCCGCCAGCTGCCGGCCGGTGGCCAGGGCCAGGTCGGTCAGATCCTCGGCCACCGCATCGTCCAGCTCGGACAGTGCCGTGCGGAACTCGTCGACGAGTCGGCCAAGCGGTGCCAGGGCCTCTTCACAGCGTTTGTCCAGGGCGTCGGCGATCTCCTGCTCGGCGCGGGCGCGGCCCTCGGCCAGGCCCTGCTCGAGGCCCTGGGCCAGTCCTTTCTGGTAGCCCTCGTCGTAGCCCTTCTGGTGGCCCTGGACATGGCCCTCGCGGTGGCCCGTCTCGCGGGCCCGGCGGCGTTCGTCATCGAGTTCCTGGCGAGTGGGCGGGCGCGGGGTCGCTGCGGCCTCGGTGGTGCCGTCGTCGCCTTCCTCGGGCAGCTCGCCCATGTTCCAGCGGCGCCATTGGCTCATGCCGAGACCCTCCTCGCCGGCGTGCCAGGTTCACTGAATCGAGGTGTCCTAGACATAGGCTTCGTCGCCTCCGCTGAGCACGATTTCGCCGTTGTCGGCCAGGCGACGCACCACCTGCAGGATGGCCTTCTGCTCGGTCTCCACCTGGGAGATGCGAATGGGCCCCCTGGCGTCCATGTCTTCCTGCAGCAGGTCGGCGGCGCGCTGGGACATGTTGACCAGGAACTTGGCCTTGAGCGTTTCCGGGGCTCCCTTGAGCGCGATGACCAGGCTGTTGGTCTCGATCTCCTTGAGCAACAGCTGGATGCTGCGGTCGTCCAGATCGCCGATGTTCTCGAACAGGAACATCTCGTCGATGATCTTCTGAGCCAGGTCCTCGCTGTGGGCGCGCACGGTGTCGATGGCGGCCTCTTCCTGGGTGGTGTTCATCAGGTTGAGGATCTCCGCCGCGGTACGTACACCGCCCATCTTGCTGCGCTTGAGGTTCTGGCCGTCGAGCATGCTGGTGAGCACTTCGGTGAGTTCCTGCAGTGCCGCCGGCTGGACGCCGCTGAAGGTGGCGATGCGCAGCACCACATCGTTGCGCTGCTTGTCGTCGAACAGCTCGAGCACGTCGGCCGCCTGGTGGCGCTCGAGGTGCACAAGCACGGTGGCGATGATCTGTGGATGCTCGTCACGGATCAGCTCCGCCACCATGGACGGCTCCATCAGGTTGAGGGCGTCGATGCCGCTGCTGGTGCCGGCAGTTTCGAGGACGTCCTCGATCAGGCTGGAGGCCCGTTCGGTGCCGAGCGCCTTGGTCAGCACCGAGCGGATGTGCTCGCTGGAGTTCATGTTGAGACCGATGAACTCCTCGGTCTCGGTGTGGAAGTCGTGCAGCACGCGACGCATCTCTTCGTGGGAGATCTGCCCGAGCTGGGTCATCTCCCTCGATAGCTGCTGGATTTCCTTGGCATTGAGAAACTTGAACACTTCCGCCGCGCTGTCCTCGTCCAGGGCCAGCAGCAGTACGGCGCTGCGGCGGATGCCGCTCGAGGCTTCGATGTTAGTCATTGGCGTTCATCCAGCTGCGTACGATCATGGCGACCATGCGGGGATCTTCCTGGGCCAGCTCGCGCAGGTCGTTGAGGTTCTGTTCGTAGGCGCTGGCCTTGCGCCGGCGGCGGTTGTCGCGGCCGTAGGTGGCGTCCTCACCGTCGGTCGTCTCGCTGTCACCCTCGGACGCCTCTTCGTCGTCGCTCTCGTCGTCGCCGACCCGTGCCGAGAAGGCGCTGGGCATGGGGGCCGGGGCCACCGGAGCCTCGGTATAACGACGGATCAGCGGACGCAGCACGAGCAGGTAGAGCAGAGCGACGGCCAGGATGATCAGCAGATAGCGACCGAGTTCCTTGGCCAGTTGATGGACCATCGGGTCCAGCCACCAGGTGGGGGCTTCGACCTCGGGTGCCTGGGCGAATGCACTGTTGACCACCGACAGGGCGTCGCCGCGGCTTTCCGAGAAGCCCATGGCCTGACGCACCAGTGCCTCGATCTCGGCGAGTTGTTCCGCTGACAGGGGGGTGAGGGTGGCTTCGCCTTGCTCATCGACGCCGTCCTGGTAGTTCACCACCACCGCGGCGGACAGGCGTTCGATGCCTCCCTTCTGGTACTGCACATGCGATACCTGTCGATCCAGCTCGTAGTTGGTGACGTCATCGCGCCGCAGGCGTTGCGGTGACGCCTCTTCCTGTTCGACGGTATCGGCGGCGGCCTCGTCGTTGTCCGGCTGCGCGGCATCACCGTTGTCGATGGGTGACGCGGCGGTACCTGGCGCGGTGTTGCTCAGGGCGCCGGGAATGCCGCTGGCCAGGTCACCCTGGCCATTGATGTCCAGGCTGGTCTGGCGGCTGCGGACCGCCGCCTGTGCGGGCGGCTGGTTCGGGGTGTAGCGCTCCTGGGTCTCTTCACGCTGGGAGAAGTCGATCTGGGCGGTGACCTGGGCACGCACGTTGGCATGGCCGACCAGCGGCGCCAGGATGTCCTCGATGCGCCGCTGGTAGGAACGCTCGATTTCGGCGACGTAGTCCAGCTGCGAGCCGTCCAGCCCCAGCCCACCAGCGTCGGCCGATGACAGCAGGCGCCCGTTCTGGTCGATCACGGTGACGTCTTCACCGGCCAGGTCGGGCACGCTGGAAGAGACCAGGTGGACCATGGCAGCCACCTGGCCCTCGCCGACACGTCGGCCAGGCTCGAGTGTCAGCACCACCGAGGCCTTGGCCGGCTGACGCTCGCGTACGAACACCGAGTCCTTGGCCAGGGCCAGATGGACACGGGCGTTGGCCACCGGGCCCAACGAGGCGATGGATCTGGCCAGCTCGCCTTCCAGGCCGCGCTGGTAGTTGATCTGCTCGGCGAACTGACTGATACCGAAGGCCTGATCCTGCATCAGTTCGAGGCCGACGTTGCCGCCGTGGGGCAGGCCCTGTTCGGCAAGCTGCAGGCGCAGGGTGTGCAGCTGGTCGTCCGGCACCATCAAGGCGTGGCCGCCGGCGGAAAAGCGATAAGGCACCCCGCGGCTATCGAGTTCAGTGATGATGGCGCCGCCGTCGGCTTCGCTGAGATTGCTGAACAGGACTCGGTACTGTGGGCGCGAAGCCCACATCACCAGGGCGATGATCAGAGCAATCGCGGCGGCGCCCCCGATCATCAAGGGAATCAGGGGTTTGCCGCGTAAGCGGGACGTCAGCCCGGACAGGGGGCCGGAGCTTGAGGCGGAGGCCGCTGAGCTCATGGACGACTCCCGTCGGGGGACGGCAAATGGGGGCTGTTCATTGGCATGACCGGTGGTCCGTGGGTCGGGTGGCCGCGGGCGGTGCCCGGTTCTGTGTTGATGCCCATTATCCCGGGGCTGTGGCCAGCCAATGATCGAAATAGCCCATGTTTTGACGGCCATTTACTTCGATGACGGTGCGCTCGCTCTTGTTAGGCTTGCTGTCGTGGAGGCGATGCGCCTCCGTCACCGGCCAACGAGACACAGGACCCGTCATGTCGACTCCCGCGATGCAATCGGCCCTTGCCCAGATGACCACCATGGCCCGCGAGGCCAGCCAGGTGTCGTCCCCGACACTGGGGGGCAACACCGAGGCGGCCCAGGCCGACGCCGGCTTCGCCGACGCCTTGAAGTCGTCGATCCAGCGCATCAACGAGCTCAAGGCCACCGCCGATTCGCAGGCCAAGGCCTTCCAGGCCGGGGTGCCGGGGGTCGAGCTCAACGACGTCATGGTCGACATGCAGAAGGCCAGCGTGGCCTTTCAGATGGGCCAGCAGGTGCGCAATCGCCTGGTATCGGCCTACAGGGATGTGATGAACATGCAGGTGTAGGTGCCGCGCTCGGCTACCCCCTCGGCGATCCCCCCATCGTCTGCCGACATTTTTATGTAATGTTTTGCTGATATTCCTTCGGCACCCGCTCGCCCGAGAAGCGGGGCAACCAGGGATATTCGCTCCATGACGTCTTTTCGAACGCTCTCCATACGTGCCAGCGGGCTGCTGGCGTTGTCTCTCTTCCTGATATTGATGGTCGGACTGGGTGGACTGGGCCTTTATGCCAACCAGCAGGGACGAGAGGCTTTCGATGTAATGCGCGACGAGCACGTCGGTCAGTTCCGTCTGCTCAATCTTGCCCAGACCAGGGTCTTTCGTTCACGCGTCGAGATGGATCGGGCGGCCAGGCTGACGCGGGTGCCGTCCTTCGATCGACCGGGTCCGGTGATCGCTTCTGCCGAGACGCTGCTGAGCGAGGCCAGGGAGGCCTTCGAGGCCTTCATGGCGATCGATGTCGGCGAGGCCCAGGCAGACAACAAGGCGACGCTCGAGCGCCACTTCCGCTCGCTGGTATCCACCGGCCTGGAGCTGCAGCTGATGTTGCTCAAGGAGGGAGATCTTGGCGCCTATGATTCGGGCCAGGCTCGACTGACCAGCATGAGCCAGGCCTTTGTCGATAGCGTGGAGGCCTTTTCCACCCTGGCGCTGGAGCAGGAAGAGGGACTGGCTGCCGGCTTCAGGCACCTGGCAGACAGCATGAACCTCGCCCTGGCGGCGGCGCTCACCCTGGCTCTGGTGCTGGCCATGGCAATGGCTCTGACGGTTCGACGCTACCTGCTGGTCCCGTTGAAGCAGCTGCTGGAACACTTCGAGGCGATGGCCCAGGGCCGACTCGAGCGTCGCCTGCCCGATATGGGCAGCAGCGAAGTGGGCCAGCTGTATCGGGGCGTGGAGTCACTGCGACGGGCGTTGGTGAAGAATATTCGCGGGATTCGCGAGACCAGCGATGACCTGCGTCACAATGCCGAACGCATGCTCGATGATGGTCGCGAACTGGCCACCCGTACCCAGCGCCAGGCATCGGCCCTGGAGCAGACGGTCGCCAGCCTCGAGCAATTGACGGCGACGGTGGCCCAGACGGTGCAGCATCTGGGGGACGCCAACCGCCTGGCGGGCGATGTGGGCAAGCGTGCCAGCAAGGGCAGCGAGGGCGTCGCAGCGGTGGCGGCGGCCATGGACGAGATCCAGCGCCATGCCGACCAGGTGCAGGCGATGGTCAAGCTGATCGACGATATTGCCTTTCAGACCAACCTGCTGGCCCTCAATGCCTCGGTGGAGGCTGCCCGTGCCGGCGAGCACGGCAGAGGCTTCGCGGTGGTAGCGGCGGAGGTGCGCGGCCTGGCGGCGCGCAGCGCCGAAGCGGCCGGCGAGATTCGCAGCCTGACCGGTGCTTCCAGCAAGAGCGTGGCCGATGGCGCGAGGCAGTCCCGCGCCGCCGATCTGTCGATCCAGGGGATAGCGGCGGCAGTCGGGCAGTTGGGGGGCCGAATCGCAGAACTGGAACAGGCCGCCGGAGAGCAGCATCAGGGCCTCGATCAGATTCATCGGGCGATGGCCGAGATCGATGCTGTTACCCAGCGCAACGCCCAGATGGTCGAGCGCTCACGGGAGGAAGCCGAACGTCTGACTGGCACCGCCCTGGCGCTGGGGCAATCCAGTGCGCACATGCAGCTGTCCGACGAAGACGACGACACCTGCATCGGCGAGATGACGGTAAGAACGCAACGCTCGTGGTGGCGGGGGCTGCAGGCCTGGCGCGAGCGCCGGCAGGCCAGACGATTGACGCAGGGTGTCAGCGCCTGACGGGCGCGGCCCGTTTCCCTATCGTCGATGAGTCGCTCGGGAGCCGTTCGGGAGCCATTCGGGAGCCATTCGGGAGGCGAAAGGGGGTAATCGTCAAACTTGGGCTAAAGAGGCATTCTCGATGGCCGATAGTCGCTTGTGTCGACCTTGCAGCCGCAAGGCGTAACCCTTGACAGAGAGCGACATGATTCATTCCTTGAGATTTCGGCTCCTGCTGACCACCGTGGCCGTCATAGTGGTGGCCCTGGCCATCAATGGAGCGGTCAACCTCAGCATTCTGCATCACCATCAGGAGCGCCAGGATGCGCAGCAGCTGGCCTCGGTCGCCGAAGGCAATCGGGTGGCCATCGATGAGTGGGTGTCGAGCCACGCACGCCAGCTCGAGGCACTGGCGCCGGCAGTGTCCGATGCCGATCCCCTGGCGGCGCTGCTGCAGTTGCAGGCCGGTGGCGGCTTTCTCACCACCTATCTGGCCGAGGCCGCGAGCGGAGATGCGATCTTCTCCGACGGCTGGGATGCCCCCGCAGACTATGATCCGCGTCAGCGCCCCTGGTATCAGCAGGCCGTTGAGGCTGAAGCGACCGTGGTGACCCCTCCCTACAAGGATGCCAACACGGGGGGGCTGGTGGTGACCTTCGCCACGCCCTTCTTTAATGAGGGCAGGCTCGAGGCGGTGGCGGGTGGCGATATCACCATCGACGGTGTGATCGATGTGGTGGCCGACATCGCGCCGACGCCGAGCAGTTTTGCCTTCCTCGTCGATGGTGAGGGAGCCCTGGTGGCGCATCCTGATGCCACGCTGAGCCTGGCGCCGGCGACCGAGCTGTCTGCGCGTCTGACGCCGGATTTCCTGACGCAGCTGGGTGACCAGGCACGCCCTGTCACCGTAGACATCGGCGGACGGCAGCGCGAGCTTCTCGCCACGCCCATCAGCGGTACCGACTGGCGACTGGTGATTGCCCTGGACAGCCGGGAGGCCGGTGCCAGCCTTCAGCAGGTGACACAGGCAGCGCTCTGGACTCTGGTGATCGTCGGCCTGGTGGCACTGCTGCTGCTGAGCGTGCTGTTGACCCTCGCGCTCAAGCGACTGTCGATTGCGCGGGATGCCATGGCCGACGTCGCCAGTGGCAACGGAGACCTGACCCGCCGCCTGCCGGAGGACGGCAAGGATGAGGTGGCCCAGATCGCGAGTGCGTTCAATCGCTTCGTGTCGCGCATGGAGGCGGTGATGATCACCATCCGGGACAGCAGCGAGTCGGTGCGGGTTGCCGCCGGCGAGATCGCACTGGGAGGGCAGGACCTGTCGCGGCGCAGCGAAACGACCGCATCGAGCCTGCAGCAGACCTCGGCATCGATCGAGGAGATCACCAGCACCGTGGCGCATACGGCGGCGGCCTCGCGCGATGCCAGGCGGCAGTCGGGGGAGGCCACCGACGTCGCCGAGCGAGGCGGTGAGGTGGTGGACCAGGTGGTGGACACCATGGAGTCGATCACCGAGTCCTCTGTGCAGATCGGCGCCATCGTCAAGGTGATGGATGGTATCGCCTTCCAGACCAACCTGCTGGCGCTCAATGCTTCGGTGGAGGCGGCCCGGGCCGGGGAGCATGGCCGTGGCTTCGCCGTGGTGGCCAGTGAGGTACGCCAACTGGCCACCCGATCCGCCGAGGCTTCCCGTGAAATTCGTAGCTTGATCGAGACCTCCGGCGAGCGCGTGGCCAGCGGTACCGAGCTGGTGCGCCGGGCGGGCGAGACCATGGGCGAGATCGTTCAACAGGTCGGGCGCGTCACGTTGAGCCTGGACGAGATCAGCGTGGCGGCGGAAGAGCAGAGCGAAGGTATCGCACAGGTCAATATCGCGGTGGCGGAGCTGGACCGCATGTCGCAGCAGAACGCGAGTCTGGTCGAAGAGTCTTCTGCTGCCACCGAGCACCTGCTGGAACAGGCCGACCGACTGGGGCGGATGGTGGCAGGATTTACCCTGAGTGAGGCTGCCAGCTCTGCCTCAGCGCCGGCCAATCACCCCGAGCGGGTTGCCGCGCCAACCCCCGCTTGATGCCCTGTTAGTGGGCCGGGGGCCGGGGCTTTCCGGCCCCCGCTTCAACCCTCCACTTCAACCTTCCACTTCAACCCTCCAGTTCCAGCCCAGGTTCTTCCCCCTGGCGGCGCAGAGCCTGAGCTGTTCCCTGCCATGCTTGTTACACCAGGCCAGCAGGCACTCTGCGTCCCGGCCTCCTCTCGACGAGAGATGCCGGGGCGCGCGGTGTCCCTTGGTGGTCTCTCCCATGACCGGCCCCACGCTATCTACTTTCTACTTTTCTCTGCCTCTACCTTTCTCTGTCCCTCTGTCCCTCTGTCCCTCTGTCCCTCTGTCCCTCTGTCCCTCTGTCGCTCTGTCCCTCTGTCCCTCTCTGTCTCTGTCCCTCTCTGTCTCTGTCCCTCTCTGCCTTCTGATTCTTGTGTTCCTCCGCGCCCTGCAGGGCGCCCGTCATCACGTGCCCGGTGATGGCGGAACGTCGATTGGGGGCCAGGAGGGCCTCCTTGAGAAGGATCAGACTGGAGGAAGCGCGCGCCTGGAGCGGCCTGGGAGCTAAAGTTCGGCACAGTTAGTTGCCCTGCTCAATGGCGACTCCCTCATAAAAGCGGCCCTCCGGGCGCCCCCTCATGGCCTTGGCGCCGAGGCGGGGTGTTAGAAGATTACATTTGTTGGATGCTGGCACTTCTGACGATCAAGAAATGTTCTTCGCCAAGATGGTGAAGTTTTAATGAAAAACAATACCGTCGCAGTTAATTATTAAAGTTCTATGCCGGTCGTGACTCACGCCTAACCTAAATTATCCAACACTTGCTTTAATTATTGTACCGAAGAACTAGGCACGAAGCTTTTAAATGTGCCGTAACGACATTATTGCAATGAGCATGCTTTTTCTGGTCTTTGTTTTTTTGTTATGCCTTTGATTTTTTTTGATCTTTTGCTGATTTTTTTGGCGTGTGTGGATTATGGCCTTTTAGATATTTTTTTGTATTGCAGCATAGTTAAAGGGAGGCGGATTACTCTCTATGCAGTAACCGTTTATTGCCCGCCAATAACCTCGCCCGTGTCTGGATGGAGAAGTACAAAAACATTAGTATCGATGATTGTGATCAAGTGTTAATGAACCGTTATCAATGTTACTCGTCTGTTTGCTACCACGGTCGAGGGCAAAATTCGTTGAAGCAGGGCATGGGAAGGCGTCCGTGACATCCCGGGGCGGTAGCGTGCTTCATCGCCATCAGGTCCAGTGCCCCTCTCCTGCACCAACTCGCGGATCACATGCCGCGCCCACTCTCCGGTGCCTGGAGCCTTGGTGCTGCTGTGGGCGAATCGGGCCAACGGCTGCGGCTACGCCACGCGGGTCGAGTCGGCCGAGTCCACGCAATCAGCCGGCGAGTGTTTCCCTTTCCGAGGACTTCGATCCGTCATGGAACTACTACCCGATCGCCAGACACACCTCCGACAGCTGGAGGCCGAATCGATCCATATCATCAGAGAAGTCGCAGCCGAGTTCCGTTCTCCGGTCATGATGTACTCGATCGGCAAAGATTCATCGGTGATGCTGCATCTGGCGCGCAAGGCTTTCTTTCCCGGCACGCCCCCCTTTCCGTTGATGCACGTGAACACCACCTGGAAGTTCCGCGAGATGATCGCCTTTCGCGATCTCATGGCGAAGCAGTCCGGCATGGAGCTGATCGAGCATATCAATCAGGAGGGGGTCGCGGCCGATATCAATCCCTTCGATCACGGTAGCGCCAAGTATACCGACGTGATGAAGACCGCCGCTCTCAAGCAGGCACTTGATCACCATGGATTCGACGCAGCCTTTGGGGGTGCCCGCAGGGATGAGGAGGCGAGTCGTGCCAAGGAGCGCATCTTCTCCTTCCGTGACAGGCATCATCGGTGGGAGCCGAAGAGCCAGCGTCCCGAGTTGTGGAGCCTGTATAACGCCAAGGTGAACAAGGGGGAGTCGATTCGCGTCTTTCCTCTCTCCAACTGGACGGAACTGGATATCTGGCAATACATCTATCTCGAGGGAATCCCCATTGTGCCGTTGTACTACGCCGCACCGCGGCCAGTGGTGGAGCGGGATGGCATGACGATCATGGTCGACGACGACCGGCTACCGCTGCGGAAGGGCGAGACGCCCCAGGAACGCTGGGTAAGATTTCGTACCCTCGGCTGTTATCCCCTGACCGGTGCGGTGGAATCTCGAGCCGCGACTCTCCCCGAAATCATCCAGGAAATGCTGCTGACGCGGACCAGCGAGCGCAGCGGTCGAGCCATCGATCATGATCAGGCGGGGTCGATGGAAAAGAAGAAGCGCGAGGGGTATTTCTAAATTAGTTGGAATAGATGTTCGCCTGCCGTCTTGTACTGAACTCGCGAATTGCCGATGGGGGGGGGTCTCGGGAAGGCGGCTACACCCATCGCTTCACCAGACGGCAAAGGCCGCGACCGCGTGGCTCGCCGCATTCCTCCACGCTCCGCTCTTCCAGTCTCCAGATTGCACTCCGGTTCAGCCCTAGTCTCCTCGGCATCCTTGTCCGGGTGCTGTGGCTTGCGCCTCTACCAGGAATTCGTCATGTCCCATCAATCCGAGCTGATCGCCAGCGACATCGAACGCTATCTGAAGGAACACGAGAACAAGGACCTGCTGCGCTTTATTACCTGCGGCAGTGTCGATGATGGCAAGTCCACTCTGATCGGGCGCCTGCTGCATGACTCCAAGATGATCTACGAGGATCAGCTGGCCGCCATCACCCAGGCATCTCGCACCAGCGGCACCACCGGTGACGAGGTGGATCTCGCGCTACTGGTGGATGGCCTGCAATCAGAGCGTGAGCAGGGGATCACCATCGATGTGGCCTATCGATTCTTCTCCACCGATAGACGCAAGTTCATCATTGCCGACACGCCGGGGCATGAGCAGTACACCCGCAACATGGCGACCGGCGCTTCCACGGCCAGTCTTGCGATCATACTGATTGATGCTCGACACGGTGTGCAAACCCAGACGCGTCGCCATAGCTTCATCTGCGACCTGCTGGGCATAGAGCACCTTGTGGTAGCGGTCAACAAGATGGATCTCGTGGCGTATGACGAAGATCGTTATCTGCAGATCGTCGACGAGTATCGGCTCGTCATGGATCGACTCGAGGCCCGGGATATACATTTTGTCCCGCTGTCTGCGCTGAAAGGCGACAACGTGGTCGAGCCCAGCAGCGAGATGCCCTGGTATGACGGCCCCAGCCTGCTCACGCTGCTGGAAGAGGTCGAGATCAGGCACGACCAGAATCTGCGAGATGTGCGCTTGCCGGTTCAGTTCGTCAACCGCCCCAATCTGGATTTCCGGGGATACGCGGGCACCCTCAGCTCCGGTGTCTTGACTCCCGGACTGGCGGTCAAGGTGCTGCCGAGCGGTACCACCAGTCAGGTGAAGCGCATCGTTACCATGGATGGTGATCTCGATGCGGCATTTCCCGGGCAAGCGGTGACCATCACCTTGTGCGACGAGATCGATGCATCGCGCGGAGACTGGATCGTCGGGGTCGATGATCAGGTGCCGCTTCGGTCGGAATTCGTGGCCGATATTGTGTGGATGCACGAGTCCCCGTTGGAACCCGGGAAATTGTATGACATCAAGCTGGCCACTCGGGACCTTGCGGGAAAGGTTGTCGCCATCGACTACCTGGTGGACGTCAACACCCTGGAGCAACGGCATGGGGAGCAGCTGGATCTTAATGCTATCGCGCGTTGCCGTGTCGAGCTCACCACCGCGATACCTGTCGACGACTATCGTACCCACCCTGGCACGGGCTGCTTCATTCTGATCGACCGACTGAGCAACCTTACCGTCGGTGCCGGGATGATCCACAGTCCGTCGGATGCGGAGCTGCCCTACGAATTCCGCAAACACGACAGCAAGGCCAGCGTGGTGTGGAACCGCACCACGGTAACCCAGACCATGCGAGAGAGGATCAATGGCCACCGTGGCTGCTGCGTCTGGTTTACCGGGTTATCGGGCTCCGGCAAGTCGACCCTCGCCAATGCTCTGGAGGTGGAGCTCAATCGACGCGGGTATCACACCATGCTGCTGGATGGCGACAATCTCCGGCATGGGCTATGCAAGGACCTTGGCATGGGGGAGCAGGATAGGGCGGAGAATATTCGGCGAGTCGGTGAGGTTGCTCGGCTGTTCGCAGAGGCTGGGGTGATCGTTATTACCGCATTTATTTCGCCGTTTCGAGCAGATAGGGAGGCGGCCAGGGCGCTCTTTCTTAGCGATGATTTTGTCGAGGTGTTTGTCGATACGCCCCTGGATGTCTGTGAAGAGAGAGACCCTAAGGGACTGTATCAGAAGGCGAGGGAAGGCAAGATTCTGGATTTCACTGGCATCAATAGTCCTTATGAGGCGCCTGTGAAGCCAGAGGTTTCCGTCAATACAGAGATAATGAGCGAGCAAGATATTATTGCGAAATTGCTAAAACATCTGTAACAGTTATTCGTCGTTTATCGCATGACGACGTCGGGAATTTCGCTATGATTATGCTTCGATATTGCACGTTTTTAAGGTCGATTCCAGCCGATGGAAGGGCGCCTGAAAGGGCCTCGGGTCTTTCGAGGAAAAGCGTCTTTCGCCGGGGTGCCACGGTCACGCTTCTTCTTGCTACGGTGCTGATCACCGGCTGTGTTCAGCGTCCGCTTACCCAGCCGAACAGTGCCCAGGGGATCATGAGCGAGCCTTCCGGGATCCCTGCCTCCAGCGACTTGTCGCGGTTTCTTGCCCAAACCCCCGCCGGGAGCGCCACCACACTATCGAGTAGCCCCTGGGGAGCGAATGTGGAGGTGGTGGCTGACTCCCCCTACTTCTCTGCCAGCAGGCGCATATGTCGTCACTTGACAGTGACTCGCCGGAGCAACGGGGATCGACTGGCGGCCGTTGCCTGCAAGTCGGGAGAAGGCGCCTGGTTTACCAGTCGCCTGGTAACGGCGCTGTACAACGGAGCGGAGACCTGGTGATGACGATCATGGATGAACGGCTCGGCAGGACGGTGCTGTATCTGGCAAGACGGCTGTCGTTGCCTGTGTTGTTGCTGATGGTGAGCTGGTCGATGGCGAACTCGGTCGCTGCGCAGGGTATCGCCCTGCCGGACGATATCTTGCCTCAGGCCCGGGAGCAGACGGATGAGGGGACGATCAATGACTCGCCTCGCGCCAACTGGAGCAACGATCGCTACGGGCCGCCCTCGACACCGTCACCGATCGATGTGGAACTGCTTCCTCCCTTTGGCGCCAACCTCTTTACCGGTGGGTTTCGAGGCACCATGGCAGATGGGCTTAACCGTGACTATCGCATCAAACCTGGCGATCAGGTCACCCTGAGAGCATGGGGGGCGGTGGAATTCGATCGAGTGGTGCCCGTGGATGCCCAGGGCAATATCTTTCTCCCGTCGATCGGCCCCCTCGCCGTGCAGGGAATGAGTCATGGCCAGTTGGATGCTCGGGTTCGAGAAGCGATCCAGAGCATCTATCCCGAGAACGTGCAGGTGTACACCAACCTGCAAGGCGTTCAGCCCGTCGGTGTCTATGTCACCGGCTATGTGCACAGCCCTGGACGTTACGCGGGCACCCCCTCGGATTCGATTCTGTACTTTCTCGATCAGGCCGGGGGGATCGACAACGCCCTTGGCAGCTATCGCAGCATCAGCCTGATGCGCCAGGGGCAACGCCTGGCAAGCTTCGATCTCTACGACTTTTTGCTGGATGGCAGGATCGCTCGGCCTCAGTTGCGCGACGGCGATACTATCGTGGTGGGTGAACGAGGCCCCTCCATCGCGGTGACCGGTGATGTGGAACGCGCCTACCGATACGAACTACAGTCTGGCCAGTTGAGTGGCAGCGATCTGGTAAGCCTGGCCCGCCTGAAGAGTGGTGTGTCTCACGTATTGCTGCGCGGAGAGCGTGCAACAGGCCCGGTTGCCACCTACCTGACGCTCGACGAATTTCTCGCGCGCCAGGTTCAGCCTGGTGATGAGGTGATCTTCAATGCAGATCATCAGGAAGGCACCATCGTGGTTGCCCTGGAGGGGAGTTTTCTGGGCCCGTCGAGGTTTGCCCTGCCGCGGGATGCCCGGCTCGGAGAGTTGCTGGACGCCGTCGCCATCCTGTCCGACATGTCGGCCAGCCACAATGTGTCGATTCGCCGAGAAAGCGTAGCACGGCAGCAGAAAGAGGCGCTCGAGGATAGTCTCCGTCGTCTGGAAACGACCTATCTGGGAACATCGTCATCCACCGATGAGGAGGCCAGAATCAGGATTCGCGAGGCCGAGCTGATTCAGATGTTTGTGGCGCGGGCGCGACAGCTCGAACCCAGCGGTCGACTGGTGGTCGCCAGTGATCAAGGGGTTGCCGACATTCGGTTGCAGGACGGTGACGTCATCACGTTGCCGGAGGCCATGGATTCGGTGCTCATCAGCGGAGAGGTGGTCGTGCCACAGGCGGTGGTCTATCAGCCGGGTTCTGGTCTCGACCACTATCTTGATGCCGCAGGTGGTCTTACCCAGCGTGGCGATGAGGACAACATATTGGTGGTTCGCCAGAACGGCGCGGTGCGGAATGCCGACGATATCACCCTGCGTGCAGGAGACGAGATTCTGGTGATGCCGGCTGTCCCCACCAAGAATCTTCAGTTGGCAACCAGCCTGACCCAGATCCTTTATCAGATTGCCGTGGCCACCAAGGTGGCGATCGATCTCTAGAGGGGGGCAGCATGTCGATGATTGGCAACTCCGTGCAACGCCACCCTTGGGTGGTGACGCGTAGCGTCTGGTACGCCATGTTCCTGCGAGAGGCCATTGCGCGCACCATGTCGGATCGCCTGGGCTGGTTCTGGATGATCGCGGAACCTGTGTTCTTCACACTGATCATGGTGGCCATCCGCAGTCTCATCCGCGGAGACGCCCTTATCGTGGGAGCCCCTTTCATCCCATGGATGGTGGTCGGACTGATGGGATTTTTTCTGGTTCGCGAAGGGATGATTAGAGGGCTGGGAGCCATCAAGGCCAACCAGGCGCTGTTCGCCTATCGGCAGGTCAGGCCCGTGGACCCGGTGTTGGTGCGCAACGCCCTGGAGGGGCTTCTGCGATCACTGATATTTCTCTTGTTCATCTTCGGCGGCATGTTGCTCAAGGTCGAGGCGCTGGCACCTGACGACGCCCTGTTGGCACTGGCGTGGTGGCTCTCGCTCTGGCTGCTGGGCCTGGCGCTTGGGCTAATTGTCTCCGTGCTTGCCACCCTCATCGCCGAGGTGGCGATCGTGCTACGGATGATGATCATGCCATTGTTGATCCTATCCGGTGTCATTTTCCCGATCCATCACATGCCCCACTGGATGCGTGAGTACCTGTTGGTCAACCCGATTGTTCATGGTCTGGAGCGACTACGTGGCGGTTTTTTTGAAGGGTATTGGCAGGTCCCTGGTACCAGTGCCCCCTATTACTGGATGGTGACGCTGGCACTGCTGTCACTAGGATTGATGCTACACCTTCGGTTTCGACATCGGCTGATGGCGCAATGATCCAGATAGAACACCTCTACAAGCGCTATCACCATCACAAGGTCAGGGACTGGGTGTTGAAGGATATCAACCTGACCATCCCCCACGGCGTAAGCGTTGGAGTGTTGGGGAGAAATGGCGCGGGAAAGTCGACCCTGCTGCGATTGATTGCCGGCATGGATACGGCTGAAAGGGGCTCTATCCGGCGCGATGCTCGGGTCTCCTGGCCGATGGGACTGGCCGGAGGTTTTCAGGGGGCCTTGAGTGGCCGTCAGAACGTCAAGTTTGTTGCCCGTGTCCATGGTGGTGGTCGTGACGTCGGAGCCATCATCGACAAGGTGCAGGAATTTGCAGAGCTCGGGCCGGCCTTCGATGACCCGATTCGTACTTACTCCTCCGGGATGCGTGCGCGACTCAATTTTGGTCTGTCGCTGGCGTTTGATTTCGATGTCTATCTGTCTGACGAGGCGACCTCGGTGGGCGATCGGGTATTCAAGGCCAAGGCGACCCGTGCCTTCAAGGACAGGGTCAATCGCGCAAGCCTGGTCATGGTCTCCCACAGCGAAGGCATACTGCGCGAACTGTGCCAGGCAGGCATCTATCTGAAGCATGGCGAGGCGTTCTGGTTTGACGATATCAGAGACGCCATTCGCAGCTATCACCAGGACAGTGACAGCAAGGCCAAGGCCAAGGCCACCGGCGGCCCCGGCAATGGGCCACGCCACGATGGCGAGCCGCAAGCACCCCGGTATCCGTCACCTGCGCCGACACCGGGTATCGACACAATGTCCCTGGATACGCTCAAGGCATTGCTGGGCAAGCGCAGACAGCAGCTGGAGCGTATCCAGAAGCGCCTCGATGCTCTGGAGATGGGGCGTGAGAACGCAGACGAACTGGTCGACCCGAGGGTCCGTCAGGAGCTCATTGCTCGCCTTCACCTGGCGAAGCAGCGCTTGCATGAGGTTCGTCGCGCGGTACAGACGAAAAAGCGAGCCACACCCGCCAGTGGCAAGGACGATTCGGGGAAGGATTCGCGGAAGGAGTCGGAGAAGGGTTTCGAGAAGAAAGAACGGTAGCCACCAGGCGATGGCAAGGCGTCGCTCACTGAGGACTAGATCCTGACGGTGGTGCTCGCATTCAGAGGCGTCCGGATGCCCCGCGACGTCGCTCCAGCAAGGAAGCCAAGATAATGTTGCGATGGATTGCTCGGCAGCCCCATTGGGCATTTGCCTGCCTGTCGATATTGGCCATGTCCTTCTACTGGCTAGTCTGGGCCGAGGATCGGTACGTATCCGAGGCCGTCGTGGTACTGGAAAGCCCACAGATCGCTGCCCCAACCTTCGACTTCTCGAGCCTGCTTTCCGGTGCCAGCGTCGATAGCGATATGTTGCTTTTGCGGGAGTATCTGCTTTCTGTGGATATGCTCAAGAAGGCTGATGAACGGCTCGACCTGAGGTCTCATTACAGTGAGAACGGTGACTTTCCTGCTCGTCTGTGGGACGCCGAGGCTCCCATCGAAGACCTTCATGAGTATTACCTGAGTCGCGTAGAGGTAACGCTCGATGACTACGCAGGGGTCCTGAAGCTGGAGGTCCAGGGCTTCTCTCCCGAGTTTGCCCAGCAACTGACCTCGCTTTTACTGGCGGAAGGTGAAGCGCACATGAATGCCATGGGGCAGCGCCTGGCTCAGGATCAAGTACGGTTCCTCGAGCTTCAGGTAGAGCGCCTGTCCGATCGGTTGGATCAGACACGCACGGATCTCCTGGACTATCAGAACGAGCATGGTCTGGTGTCTCCTACCTCGACCGTGGACAGCCTCAACCAGGTGGTGGCCAGTCTGGAAGGTGAGCTGGCAAGACTGGAAGCTCGGCGTAGCGCCTTGGCCAGCTTTTCCAGCCAGCGTTCATCGGACATGGTGAGAGTCGAGAGCGAAATCACTGCGTTGCGTCGTCAGATCGATCAGGAGCGTGAGCGACTGGCAAAGGCCACAGGAGACTCCCTCAACCGCCTGTCCTCCGAGTATCAGCGGCTTGAACTGCGGGCTCGCTTTGCCCAGGAGACCTATGCCAGCGCTCTCGGTGCATTGGAGGGCACGCGCATCGAGGCTGCTCGCAAGCTTAAGCAGATCAGTATCTTGCAGAGCCCTCTACTGCCCGAGTACGCCACGCGTCCTGAGCGCCTCTACAACCTGACCATCTTTGTGATCGTCACTCTGTTCCTTGCCTTCATTGCCAGCATGCTGTGGCTGATCGTCCAGGACCACAGAGACTGACGCTCTTGCTGATGGAACTACCGATAGCTGTCGTCGGACGGCTGCCACAATGAAGCCCTTCATGTTGAAGAGCTCAGGGCTCACGCTTCCTGTCATCCTCTCTTCCTTCCCGCCCGTATGCCATTTCTAGCGTCCTCCCTGGCGGGGCGGGCAGAATTTCCAGTCCTCTCGGGGTTCTTTCATGATCAAGACGTTTCTCGTGACCGGTGGTGCCGGTTTTATCGGCTCGGCCGTGGTGAGGGAGTTGATTACCCACACCCCTCATCGTGTCGTCAATGTGGACAAGCTGACCTATGCCGGCAATCTGGCATCCGTAGCGTCTGTCGCCTCCGATCCTCGCTATATCTTCGAGAGAGCGGACATCTGTGATGGCGCGGCAATGAGTAGAATTCTGGACAAGTACCGCCCCGATGTGGTGATGCATCTGGCCGCTGAAAGCCACGTTGATCGCTCCATCGACGGGCCTCGCGCCTTTATTCAGACCAATGTGGTGGGCACTCTGGTATTGCTCGAGGCGGTACGCGGGTACTGGGAAGGAATCAGGCAACAGGACAGCGACAAGGCCGATGGTTTTCGGTTTCACCACATCTCCACCGACGAAGTCTACGGAGACCTCGAGAATGATGGCAGCCTGTTCACCGAACAGACCCCCTACGCGCCTAGTTCGCCCTACTCGGCCAGCAAGGCGGGATCGGATCACCTGGTGCGGGCGTGGACGCGCACCTATGGTTTGCCTTGCCTGGTGACCAATTGTTCAAACAACTATGGTCCGTTTCACTTTCCTGAAAAACTGATTCCTCTGATGATCCTCAATGCGCTGCATGGAGAGGCTCTTCCTGTCTACGGTGATGGTGGACAGGTACGAGACTGGCTCTATGTCGAGGACCATGCGCGCGCCCTGGTGCTGGTTGCCAGCGAGGGAAAGGTTGGAGATACCTACAACATTGGTGGCCATAACGAGAAAACCAACCTCGAAGTGGTACACACAATCTGTGACCTGTTGACGGAAATGGCTCCGGACAAGGGCGAATATCGTGATCTGATCACCTACGTCGCCGACAGGCCTGGCCACGACCGGCGCTATGCCATCGATGCATCCTACATTCAGCACACGTTGGCCTGGGAGCCACGAGAGACTTTCGAGTCTGGCCTTCGCAAGACAGTGTCCTGGTATCTGGCCAACGAGTCGTGGTGGAAGGCGGTGCAGGATGGTAGCTACCGGGCCGAGCGCCTGGGGGTGTTGTCATGAGTGGGCTCTTGCTTGGTGCCTCGGGCCAGGTGGGCCATGAGCTTCACAAGGCGCTAGCCATCCATCTGGATCTTCATGCGCCTGACCGCAGGACCCTGGATCTGACCGACCTTGATGCGGTGAAACGCTGTCTGGACCACTATCGCCCCCAGTGGGTGATCAATGCTGCTGCCTACACCGCGGTGGACCAGGCAGAGACCGATACGGCGACTGCCTTTCGACTCAATGCAGAGCTGCCTGGCTGTCTCGCACGCTATTGTGCCGATCACGGGGCACTGTTGACGCACTATTCCAGCGACTACGTCTATCCAGGCGATGGCATTCGGCCCTGGACGGAAGATAGTCCAACCGACCCTTTATCTTGCTACGGCCAGTCCAAGCTTGCCGGCGACGAGGCGGTGCTCGCCAGTAGATGCGACGCACAAATCTTCCGGACAAGTTGGGTTTACAGTGCCAGGGGCAACAACTTCATGAAGACCATGCTGCGTCTGGGGCGGGAGCGGGCGTCCCTGGCAATTGTCGACGACCAGGTGGGGGCCCCTACGCCCGCACGCCTGATTGCTGACGTGACCTTGCATGCGTGGCAAGTCTACCGCTCTCGTCCCGAACTGACCGGGCTCTACCATCTGGCACCACGGGGTTTCGTGTCCTGGTATGACTTTGCCCGAGAGATTTTTCGTCTCGCCCGTCTGCACGGCCTTCCTCTCATGCTCTGCGACGACCAGCTGTCTCGTCTGGCGACGAAGGACTATCCCACACCAGCAAAGCGTCCACCCAACTCCCGGCTGTCGGTCTCTCGTCTTGAGAACGCCTTCGACATCTCGCTCCCTGACTGGAGGGGACAGTTGTCTCTCACCATGAAGGACTACCTAAGGTAGGCCTGCCGCCGCAAGGCGTTGTCCGAAAACTAGAGGTTACCGCCATGAATCGGAAGGGAATCATCCTTGCCGGAGGCTCCGGTACGAGACTTCACCCCATTACCCATGGGGTCTCAAAACAGCTTCTCCCTGTCTACGACAAGCCGATGATCTACTATCCGCTCTCGGTGCTAATGTTGGCAGGAATAAGAGAAATACTGGTGATATCTACACCGGATGATCTACCGGTCTACCGTCAGTTGCTCGGTACCGGTGACCAATTTGGTGTTTCCTTGTCCTACGCAGAGCAGCCAAAGCCAGAGGGACTGGCCCAGGCTTTTATTATCGGCGAGAAGTTTATTGGTGATTCTCCTGTCTGTCTCGTCCTTGGCGATAATATCTTCCACGGACAACACTTTTCCGAGCAACTTCTGAGAGCCTCCGACCAGGCTCGAGGTGCCACAGTGTTCGGCTATTTCGTCAAAGACCCGGAACGCTTTGGTGTTGTCGAGTTTGATGAGAAAGGGCGTGCGGTCTCTATTGAGGAAAAGCCCAAAAAACCAAAGTCATCCTATGCGGTGACGGGCTTGTACTTTTATGACAACTCCGTGGTGGACATCGCGCGGAGCGTCAAGCCATCGGCTCGGGGAGAGTTGGAGATAACCTCGATCAACAATGAATATCTACACCGTGGTGAACTTCACGTAGAGCGTTTGGGGAGAGGATTTGCCTGGTTGGATACAGGTACTCATGACAGTTTACTTGAGGCAGCGCAGTACGTGCAGACAGTCGAACATCGACAGGGACTGAAGATAGCCTGTCTGGAAGAGATTTCCTGGACTCAAGGCTGGATCAGTGACGAGTTCCTGCTTTCACAGGCAAACAGCCTTTCCAAGACAGGATACGGGGAATACCTGCTACAGCTTCTGGCCGCGAAGGCTGTTGGTCAGTGACAAGGCTACCTGATGGTGGAGGTGACGTGCATGAAAGTTGAAAGGCTGGCTATTCCTGATGTCGTGCTATTTACGCCAAAAGTGTTCGGTGACGAAAGAGGTTTCTTTATGGAAACCTTTCGCCAGGAAACATTTGATGAAGTCTGTGGTGAACACAAGTTTGTTCAGGACAACCATAGTAGGTCGAGTCGATCGATACTCAGGGGACTGCATTATCAGCTGAAGCATCCCCAGGGAAAGCTGGTGAGAGTAATCAGGGGAGAGGTATTCGACGTAGCCGTCGATATGCGAACGTCCAGTGCCACCTATGGTAAGTGGGTAGGCGTTTTCTTGAACGAAGACAACCGACAGATGCTCTGGGTACCACCTGGATTTGCACATGGTTTCTACGTTACCAGTGATGATGCCGAGTTTGTATACAAGTGTACTGACTATTACGCGCCTTCAGACGAAATGTCGGTGCACTGGGCAGATACTATCCTGTCAATCGACTGGCCATTGGACAACATTGAGCCACGAGTTTCCGATAAGGATGCTCGAGGGATGTCGTTTGTCGAGGCTCCTGGCTACTAGTAATTGCCTGAGGAAGTAGACGTGGTAGAACATGAACCAAGAAGCGGCCCTCCCTCTTCGCAATCACCACACTTGGCTACACTGGCGTTGTCGGCACGCCTGAGGCGAATGCAGACTTCCTTCAGTTGGCGAGCGACCAAACCGCTGAGAGATCTCGGTGGGTTGTATCACAAGTACATCAAAAAATGCTCCCGCATGGACTTGCTGCCGATCCATGAACTGGAGCTGATGACCCGCAATAACAAGGTGGTCTGGGTATCTCGCGGTGGAGATCCACAGTTCCTGCTCACCCCGATCAATCCCGCTGTGCTTCGCCAAGGTGGATGGTTCAGTCTCGAATACGACTTTTCGGCGACTCAGGCAGTGGATCAGTGTCTCTATATTGATTATGGCGATGGTTTCCAGGCAGATATCGTGTGGGCCCGTCATGTGGAAAAGAGCGGCCACCAGAGCCTGGTCATTTACTTGCCGATGGGAACACAGGCATTGCGGCTGGACCCGATGACTCGACCTGGAGAGTTCCGGTTGGAGGATCCGGTGCTGAAAAAGATCGAGACGCCACAGATCCCGCACCCTTGGTCGGGGCTGGATGGATATCTGAAGTGCTGCGAAGGCTGTGAATTTACGCTTGCCGCTGCCCAGCAGCTCGAGCGCCGCCTGGAAGGGGAGTTCCATTGGCGTTCCCACGGTACCGATCCGGCCTTCGTCGTTCGTCATCGCCGAGGTCGAGTCATCGAGCCTGGGTGGTGTCGTATCGAATTCGTTCTCAGTGGCGAGTATCAGCACCAGGTCGCCAAGCTATATATCGATCACGGAGAGGGCTTCAGTGAAACTCACGCCTATCCCATACCCTTCCAGTCAGGGAAACTGGCGACAAGGGTGATTCAGCTTGAGCGAAGTATTGTCAACATACGCTTTGACCCATGGGAGCGGGAAGGAAGCTTCCGTCTGGAGCGACTATGCATCGACAATGTCGATGCCGAAGAGGCTTGGGATGCGATTGCCGGGCGTCTTGTCGAGACTGCTCCTGAGTACATGGACTTGAAAAAGGCCGAGGTCCTTGCGGGAGTGGGTAGATCTGCTCCGGAAACGGATGAAGGTGACGGGACGGCAAAGAAAGCCGAGTTGGCGGATGCCGAGGACGACGCCGCACGCGAGACCCGCCTTCTCGAAGAGTACGCGGAAACCTTTATTGTCAACGAGGCCGAACTCTCCTACCAGAAATGGATAGATGAGGTAGAAGTCAATGGCCTGCCGAGCTCTGAAACCATCCGCAGCTATCTTGAGGGCCTTGAGAGTCCTGCATTAATTTCGGTGTTGGTGCCGGTTTACAATACCGATGAAACGCTTCTGAAAGCTTGCATCGACTCGGTCATCGCACAGTCTTATCCCCACTGGGAGCTTTGCCTTGTGGATGATGCCTCTCCATCACCACATGTCGAAAAAGTACTCAGGCACTATGCCAGCAAAGATAAACGCGTAAAAATACATTTTCGGCCGGATAATGGGCATATTTCCAAGACAACTAATGACGCCCTGTCGATGGCCACTGGTGACTATCTGGCATTGCTCGATCACGATGATGAATTGGCCAGAGATGCGTTGTACTTTATTGCAAAAGAGCTGGAAAAGAATCCCGATGCCCAGTTGATCTACAGTGATGAAGACAAGATCGATGTTCAGGGCATGCGCTGCGAGCCTCACTTCAAGCCAGACTGGAACATCGACCTTCTCTATTCGCAAAACTATGTTTCTCATCTGGGCGTATATCGACGCTCGTTGATCGAGAAAATTGGGGGTTTTCGAGTCGGGGTAGAGGGATCGCAAGACTATGATCTGGTGCTGCGTTGCATACCACACCTGACCGCTGGCTCAATTTCCCACGTTCCCAGAGTTCTCTATCACTGGCGCGCTATCGAGGGTTCGACAGCACTGGCTGAAGAGGGCAAGGATTACACGACCTCAGCTGGTGTAAAGGCGCTGAAAGACCATATTGAAGGAATAGCAGATGGGCGTGCGATTGTAGAGCAGGGGATTGTGGGAAATACCTATCGTGTGCGTTGGCCTATTCCTGAGCCGGCACCGTTGGTGAGCATGTTGATTCCTACGAGAGACAAGAAGGACGTCACAGAGCTGGCAGTGCGCAGCATCCTGGAGAAGTCACGTTATACAGACTACGAGATTATTCTCCTTGATAATGGCAGTGTAGAGCCTGAGACGCATGAATTTTTTGAAAAAATTCAGGATGAAGACTCCAGGGTAAGCGTTCTCAGGTACGACCACCCCTTCAACTACTCAGCTATCAATAATTTTGGTGCAGAGCATGCCAAGGGAAGCATCATTGGTTTGGTAAATAATGATGTTGAAGTGATCAATGGAGACTGGCTCCGGGAGATGGTTTCTCATGCCTGTCGCGAGGATGTCGGCTGTGTCGGCGCAAAACTATACTATGGGAATGACACCATTCAGCACGCAGGCGTCATCGTTGGGCTTGGCGGAGTAGCAGGGCACTCTCACAAGCACTTTCCTCGAGAGTCCGGCGGTTATTTCAACCGTTTGAAGGTGGTCCAGTCTGTATCTGCCGTGACAGCGGCGTGTCTGCTCGTGAGAAAGTCGGTGTATGAGGAAGTCGGAGGCCTGAACGAACAGGACCTCAAGGTCGCTTTCAATGACGTTGATTTCTGCCTGAAGGTGCTCGATGCCGGGTATCGTAATATCTGGACCCCATACGCTGAATTGTATCACCACGAATCCATCAGTCGTGGAGCAGAAGATAACCCAGAAAAAGTTGCCAGATTCAACACCGAGATAGATTACATGCAGAAGGCCTGGGGAAAAATAATCGAACACGACCCCAGCTACAGCCCTTGCCTCACAAGAAGCCGAGAAGACTTCTCCATCGGAGGTCGTTGATGGCTTTCTTGATGGGTCGTCGTATTCGGAGAAACTACGTATCCCAGGAGGGGACATGCCCAAGAATGATGCCTTGATCAACAAGGGAGTCGTGGTCATAGGGGACCAGGATGACAAGATGCCATCTCCTATCATCGTCATTGGAACCGCGCGAGGCGGGACCTCGATGGTCGCTGGCGTGTTGGCCAAGCTTGGCGTCTTCATGGGCGACCGTGCCTCACACCCTGTGTACGAAGACGTCAGACTTTCCGAGGCTTTCGAAAAGCAGGACATGGCTCAGACAGCTTTGATTGTGAAGGAGTACCAGACCAGGTACACCCGCTGGGGCTGGAAGCGACCTTCCATCATCGACCATCTGGATGAAGTAGACGCTCTATTGCCGAATGCCAGGTATGTGTTTATCTACAAGGATATTCTTTCAATAGCGCAGCGGAATTCTATTTCCATGTTGGCCGAAATTACCGAGGGCATGGACAGAGCGCTGTCACAGTATAGAAAGACGCTTCGCTTTGTCAGGCAGAAGTCTCCGCGTGCCATGCTCGTCTCCTACGAAAAGGCCAGTGCTTATCCCGAAGCCTTTCTTTCCACTCTCGAGTCCTTTTGCGGAATTTCTCCCTCGCAGGAGGAACACCAGACGGCACTGGCCTTTATCGATCCTGAACCAGAAGACTATATAGAGGCAACCCGGATCACCAAGTCACAGGGAAAACTTCTTTCATGTGATTCACGACGTGTCAGCGGTTGGGCGCGCTATGTACACAAGAAACAGCATGCTGAGGTAGAAGTTTTTGTTGATGACCGGTCCGTGGGTGTGGTGGTGGCGAACGAACCGAACCCCGGTGGCGGTGCTCCCGCGAACGAGCCATGTGGCTTCACCTTCACCCTTCCTGCCGGTGAAAGCTTGAGCGAGGACGCCAGTGTCAGAGCCAGAGTAGTGAACGACGTTGTCGATCTTGGCAACTCTCCGGTCAGGGTGGGCTAGAGATGGCGAAGTTCTGTGTTGCCGGTATCGTCCGCAATGAGGTGGATTACCTTGTCGAGTGGGTAGCTTGGCATCGGCTGGCAGGGTTTGGGCATGTCATTCTGGCCGACAACGGTTCCGACGACGGCACCCGCTCTTTGCTCGAAGCGCTGGCAGATCTGGGAGAGGTCAGCCTGCTGTACCAGCCGGTGCTTGAGCGCAGGTCGCAGCAGTTGGCCTATCGTCGCATCCTTGGGCTGGCTCTGGGAAAGCATGACTACGTCATGTTTCTCGATGCCGATGAGTTTCTTGTGCACGAAAGCCAGCGTCACGGTGAGGAATGTCGCGAGCTGGAAAGGCTGGTGGCGTCGGGTGATGTGGGAAGCGTCAGCGTGAACTGGAAATGCTTCGGCTCCTCGGGGCTTGAAGAGGCGCGATCTGAACCGGTACTGCAACGTTTCACCCGTTGTGGCACTGCACCAGGCGCGAGCGCAGATTGTCACACCAAGAGCCTGGTACGCGTCGACCATGTCAAGGCGCCCTATTGTCATTCCTCTACCCTGGTATCGGCCTGGAAATATGTCGATGCCACAGGGGACGTGATCGAGGACTTCGTTGGCTCGCCGGACGGCAGTGGTGAGTCGGACCCACGTGGTGGGCGTACGCGGTCGATCCATCAGGGACCGCTTCGGGTTCACCATTACGCGGTGAAGTCGCGTGAGGAGTTCTCGCGCAAGCGATTGAGGGGGAGTGCTACGCGAGGCGCCAACTTCGACAAGGGCGAGGCATATTTCGGACGTTACGACATCAACGACGTTGCTCATGAGTTCCAGGCCGGCAAGCTTGCCCGCCTGGCTCGGGAGATGTCGGCGCTGAAACAGCGTCTGGCAGAGCACACCGTGCTAGATCGCCCTTTGGTGGGAGCCATCGATCATTTTGACGCCAACGCAGTCTGTGGTTGGGTGACGGACCGCAACGGCAAGGCCAGTGGTCTGGCAGTGAACATCTTCGTCAATGGTGTTCACGCGGGGCGTGCAAGGGTGGGGTTCTATCGACCCGATCTACGACGTTCCGGCAAATCCGTGGATGGTTATTGCGGGTTTCGCTGGCTGCATCCGGCGCCTTTGAAAGAAGGCGATCATGTGACCGTTTCTCTCCATGCCAATGCTTCAGTGCTGGTGGGGGGGAGTGATCTTGTTGTCGGCACATCGTGACGCGTCTGGAGTGTGGAGGTGGCTCCGCCACCGGATCCCGTGTCGTCTTCCCCTATCCCTTTTGCCACGCCGCGCCGCAGGACTGATTCCTGCGGCGCTTTTGTCAGGAGACTCCACCATGAAACCCTTGTTTTTCGTACATATACCCAAGACGGCGGGAACCAGTTTTCGTCACGGTGCTGAGCGCGCCTTTGGCTTCGACAAGATCGTCTATGACTACGGCCAGGATGCATCTCAGACCAGCGTCCTGACACGCGAGTGCATGTATGGCGAGTCCCCCGATCCTTGGCGCCTGTATCGCAGGAGCCTGGACAACCAGGCGATGATGCTGGCAGGACACGTCACCGCGGCCAAGTATGTCCCGCTGTGTGGCGTCGATCGCGCGGTGACCTTTGTTCGCGAACCGTTGCAGCGGGCGGCTTCCGAGTATTCGCACTTTCAGCGGATTCATCAGTACAAGGGCAGCTTCCGCGACTTCATGAAGATTCCTCTGATGCTTGATCGCCAGTCGAGCATCTTCAAGGGGGTCGATGTCGAGGCGATCGGGATGGTCGGCTTGACCGAACGTTACTCGGAGAGCCTGGAGTTGATCAATGCTCGCTTTGGCATCGATATCGCCCAGCGTGAGGACAACCGGGGGAAGCCGCAGGTGGGCGAATTGCATGACATCGCGCCAGAGGATGAACAGGAGTTCCGCAAACTCAACCCGCTGGATCTGGCGCTCTACGAGCGTTGTCGCAAGCTATTCGAATCGCGCATCCAGCTCTATCGCGACAATCTCCCCTTTGCTCACGCTCGACTGACGCAGTTCGATGCCGAGCGGGTGGGGGGGTGGGCCTGGTGGGAAGGTGGTGCTGATACCCCGGTGGACGTCGAAGTCTGGGTCAATGACGAACATCGCGACACTGTGTCGGCCACCCAGCTCCGTCCGTCCATGGCTCGCTTGAAGCTTCCCCGTGGCGGCTATGTCGGCTTCCAGCTGAAGGTGAATCTGTCTGCGGGTGACAGGGTCCAGTGTCGTGTTGCCGAGACCGGACAATGGTTCCCGCCGGGGCCGCGTCGAGTCGCTGTGGCCAGCAACTGAGCGGCGGGTATGGAAGGTGCCAATCGAGGTGGCGGAACACGATCGTGGCTGAAAGGTCTTCTCGAACTATGCCACCTGGTCGTTCAGCCTCAGCGACACTGGCAGCCTCATCATGGCCTGAGACAGCAGGCGAGTGGAGGGGACTGGGACTGGGAGTGGGAGTCGCTGGATGAAGACCCCCAGTTCCTGCTGTGTCGGCACCTACCGTTGCCTGGCTGGCATATGGTGGAGCTGGACCTGGACCACGACCAGCATAGCGTTGCTGTCAGGCTTTACTTCGATACGGGGGAAGGCTTCAGTGAAGACGAGTCGTTGACCCTTCCGCTCAAGGGTGGACGTATTACCAAGCGGTTGATCTACGTGAAGCGGCGACTGCGCCGGTTGAGATTCGACCCGATGGAGTCGCCGGGATACTTTGCGATCCGCCACTTTCGCGTCGTCTGGCTCTCCCCCTGGTTCGCACATGATCGCCTGAGCCAGCGTCTGGTCAATATGCACCATCGCTGGCGTGATGTGTCGAAGCAGGAAGTGCTGGGAGTGCTTCGCCACCGCGCCCTCCAGGACGGTACCTGTTGGCGCGACCTTGCCCTGTCGGACTACGAGGAAACGTTCGAACGATTCTGCTCGGGTCGAAGCTATGTGCAATGGCTGCGTGAGCGCGGATGGGATAAGAATTCGGATAGCAGTTCAGATAGTAGTTCGGATAGAAGTTCGGATGATTGCGACAAGACCTCTATGGTCTCGGCGCTCGAAGGTGGGTGGCGTTCCAGGAATAGAAGAGCTGAGCTGGACGAGATTCGTGGTGGGCTTGACGGGTGGCGAGGCAAGGATGAACGCCGCCGTAGCCTGGCGCTTGAGCGTCGCTGTGCTGCTGCCGAGCGAGCTGCGCAGTCATGTGTGGACACCGCAGTAGCAGCCAGGACGGATACATTCAGGCCGATTGTGTCGATCTTGCTGCCGGTACATGATCCTGCGCCGGAACATCTGAAAGACTGTCTCGAGTCTGTGCTTCGCCAGGACTATGATCATTGGCAACTCTGTATCGCTGATGACGCCTCCAGAAACCGCGAAGTCATAGCGTTGCTGGAGCAATTTGAGGCTCGTGATTCTCGAATAGTTCTGCGTCGCCAGAAAACTAATGGCCATGTCTGTGAGGCCTCCAACGCGGCCTTGAGCATGGCCGCTGGGCCCTACGTGGCGCTACTGGACCATGATGACCTGCTGACTCCGTGTGCCTTGAGCTATGTTGCCGAGGCGCTGAGTCGCTCACCACGACCGGTGCTGGTGTACAGCGACGAAGACAAGGTGGATCAGCGTGGTGTGCGCTGCGAACCTCACTTCAAGCCCTGCTTCAATCCTGATCTGCTGCTGGCCCAGAACTACATGGCGCACTTGAGTGTCTTCGACACCGCGCTGGTACGGCAACTGGGAGGCTTCCGCAAGGGGCTGGAGGGCAGCCAGGACCATGATCTGGCCCTGAGAGTCTGTGCCCACACAGAGCCTGATCGCATCGTCCATATTCCCAGGATTCTCTATCATTGGCGTGCCAGTCCCGGCTCCACGGCCATGACCAGTAACGCCAAGGATTATACGTCCCGTGCAGGGCTGCGAGCGGTCGCCGACCATCTGGCACGAAGCAGTCCCGGTGCCACCGTCGAGCTTGGGCGCCTGCCCAATACCTATCGTGTCCGCTGGCCTCTGCCGGATCCGCTCCCGCTGGTCAGCCTGATGATCCCTACGCGTGATCGTGTCGATCTGTTGGCACCATGCGTCGATGCGATCCTGTCTCGTACCCGCTATTCCAGGCTTGAGGTGCTGATCCTCGACAACGGGACGCGATGCGAGGAGACACTGGCTTATCTGGCCGAGATCGGCAAGGGAGACCCCCGGGTCAGGATTCTGGCCTGGAACCATCGCTTCAACTATTCCGGCATCAACAATTTCGGAGCGTATCACGCACGTGGTGATGTGCTCGGACTTATCAATAACGATATTGAACCCATCAACGAAGAGTGGCTCGAGGAAATGGTGCGGCACGTCGTGCGGCCGGAGATCGGTTGTGTCGGCGCCAAGCTCTATTATCCCAACGATACCATCCAGCACGCCGGTGTCGTGTTGGGTATCGGGGGCGTTGCGGGCCACGCTCACAAGTACTTCAGTCGCCATGCCAACGGGTATTTTTCTCGCCTGGCGCTAGCGCAGAATTACTCTGCGGTGACCGGTGCCTGCTTGTTGATACGCAAGGCGCTCTATCGGCAGGTGGGCGGCCTCAACGCGCGAGATTTGCCGATCGCTTTCAATGATGTGGACCTGTGTCTAAAGGTTCGGGAGGCGGGTTATCGAAACGTATGGACGCCCGACGCCGAACTCTATCACCACGAATCCGAGTCGCGTGGTGCCGATGACAATGCCAGCAAGCGAGCCAGGGCCATCGGAGAGGTACTCTACATGCGCCACACCTGGGGTGAGCAGCTTGATCGGGATCCGGCCTACAACCCCAATCTGACGCTGGTTCACGAGGATTTTTCTCTGCGTTGAGAGGCGTTCACCATGGCCCGGGGTTCTGGCATTTGTGGTTCTCGCTGGCTGTTGCTGAGTGATGGGGCTCTGCCCACCGAGGACATCTACTTCATGGCGACGGCTGCGCCCTGGCTTCGCTATGCAGGTGCGACAGTGACTCGCCTTGATACCCGTCGGTGGGCGTCTCCTCTGCTGTGCTGGCCCTGGCTGGATCGCACCTTGGCCGGGGCACAGATCATCGTTTGTCGAAGCCTGTCCGAAGCCTGGATCGATCTGCTGGAGACGCGCCGAGCTCAGGTCGCCAGCGTACATTACCTGCTGGATGATGATCTTGATGCTGCCGCCAGGGATCCTGGCTTACCGACGGGCTATCGTGAGCGTATGGGGTGGGTGTCGCGCCGGATTTTGCCCAGGCTGCTGGCCCTGGCCGACGAAGTCGTCGTACCAAACGAGGAGCTGGCGGCACGAATCAGGCCGCGCCACTCCCGGGTGGTGACGCTGGCACCTGCGCTGCTTTTTTCCCCGGAGATGGCCACCCCCGAGGCAACATCGACGGGATGGCGATTGGGTTACCACGGTACGCGGGCCCACCGGCGGGATCTGGAGCAAATCAGCTCGGCACTGGTCAGCGTTCTCGAGGCCCACTCGGGACTGATGCTGGAAGTGGCAATGGGGCGCTACACTCCGCAATCCTTGCGTCAGCATGATCGTGTGGGCGCGCTCGCCCCCATGGCCTGGCATACCTATCTGAGGCACTTGAAAGGTTCGCGGTTGCATCTGGGGCTGGCTCCCTTGTGGCCGACAACGTTCAACACTGCCAAGTCCCATATCAAGTTTCTGGAGATTGCCGCCATGGGTGGTGTGGGTCTCTTCAGCAGGCGTGCCCCCTACAGCAATATCGTCAGCGACGGAGAAGATGGACTGCTGGTCGATGATGATCCCGCGGATTGGCAGCGCTGCCTCGTCCGGTTGCTGGAGTCTCCGCGGGAAACCCATCGCATGGCCCAACGGGCGTTGGAAAAGGCCCGGGATATCGGCAGTGCGGCCCACCACCATGCCTTCTGGGGTGAGCGTCAGTGCTGAAACAGACAACAGTTTCCAAGGGAGCAAATGCTGTATAGACAACAGTGATTGGTACTTTCTTCTCTCCTTCCTCCCCCTTCCTTTCTAACCTCCTTCCTTCCTAACTTCCTTCCTTTCTTACTCTCTCTTCCTTATCTTGCCCTGCTTCCTGTTATTTCATTGAAGCTTGGTACCTATCCCTATCCCTATCCCTATTCCCTCTCCCCATCCGTGGCCGCCGCTCGCTATCCGCCTTGGAGGTTGGACTGCCTGCAAGGGAGTCTAGGCTCTGTCCGAAAAGTCGACGAGCGAAGGTTAGACAAGGCAAAAATCGGTGAGAAAGCACAGTTTACGGGGTGTAAATGAGCATTTTGATCCGATTTTTAACGCCGTATTACCGAGCGCAGGCACTTTTCAGACGAGCCGTAGCGTTAATCTGAGTTGATCAGCCTTTCCAGGGCCGACAGGGTCTGATCGATCTGGTCCGGCTGGTGCTCGCAGCTGACAAAGAAGCGCAGCCGAGCGCTACGTTCTGGCACTGCAGGGTGCAGGATGGGTTGCACATTGATACCCGCCGCCAGCAACGCATGGGACAGCTTGGCTGCCCTGGCGGAGCTGCCGAGAATAAGTGGCACGATGGCATGTCCCTCGCTGCTGCCGGTATTCAGCCCCAGGGCCTGGATACCGTCCAGCAGACGTCGAGCGTTCTGCGTCAGCCTGGTGGTTCGCCAAGGCTCTTCCTGCAGCACTTGCAGAGCGCGGCGTGCTGGTGCGGCCAGTTGCGGTGCCAGCCCGACGCTGTAGAGAAACCCTGGCGCAAGGTAGCGCAGCGTATCCACCAGTGCTTGGCACCCGGCGATATAGCCTCCGCAGGAGGCAAGGGATTTGCTCAGGGTGCCCATCCAGATGTCTACATCTCCCGGAGCCACTCGGCAATGCTGGTGAAGACCTAGCCCGGTTGCCCCCAACACGCCAAGCGAGTGGGCTTCATCCACCATCAGCCAGCAGTGGTGCCTGCGCTTCACCTCAACGAAACGTGCCAGGTTCGGGGTGTCACCGTCCATGCTGTAGTGGCCTTCGATTACCACCAGTACGCGCTCGAAGCGATCGCGATGGTCGAACAGCAGACGATCCAGGGCTTGGGCATCGTTGTGGGGGAAACTCATGCGAGTGGCGCCGGATACGCTGGCGCCCATCACCACACTGTTGTGGATCAGGCTGTCGTGGATGATCAGGTCCCTGGTGCCCACCAGCATGGCGATGGTGGAGACATTGGTAGCGTGGCCGCTGACGAAGGCGAGCGCATCATCACTTTGGTAGCAGTGCGCCAGCTCACGCTCCAGGGCCCCGTGGAAGGGGCGTTCGCCGGCGACAATGCGACTGGCCGATACCGAGGTGCCGTAGTACTCGATCGCCTGATGGGTGGCGTCCAGGACACGCCGATCGCCGGCCAGGCCGAGATAGTCGTAGTTTGCAAAGTTGATGACGTCCTGATCGCCGAGTCGGCTGGTAGCCCCCGCCCTACGCTGATGACAGCGAAAGAAGGGGCTGGTGATACCGAGGGAGTCCCCTAGCGTCCTCATCATGGCGATGCGGCGATAGCCTTCGAGGCTGCGGAAGTCGGTGGTTGCGACGAGTGTTTCGGTCAGCGGGTAGTGCTCTGAGGTTGAAACAGCGCGGTCGATGGGCGTTGCCTGGGCATGACGAGCGCTGTCGATCACCCTGGCCTGATTGAGCAGGCGGTCTTTCAATGCCTTCCGGTCGTCGGGATTCATGTCACCTCCCGTGCAGGAGCAGGAGGGGAGACTGCGTGGCGGTAGGCCAGCGCAGCATGTTCGTCGGTTGCATCGAGCTCGGGGCTTTCCAGCAGGTCGCAGATCAACTGGGTGGTGCGATGCAGGGTCGCGGCGTCGGCGAGCGCCAATGCGGACACCTTCACGCCAAGCCGGGTCTCGATGGCCGATACCAGCTCGACGGCCATCAGCGAATCGAAGCCGAACTCGGAGAGCCGGCGCCCGCTGTCGATGCGTTCCGGGTCCAGCATCAGGATGCTCGCCAACTGTCGACGCAGGATGGCTTCGACGGCCTTGCGGCGGGACGATGCATCGAGCGCCGATAGATCGAGGTCGTCGTTGCTACTTGCCTGGCGGTCCGCTTCACCGGAGTTATGGCGCAACTCGATAAAGCGCCGCTGGATGAAGCCATGGTCGATGGCACCGATGACGGTGGCGTTGCTGACGCCTGTCGCGAGTGCCTGCTCCAGCGCGTCCAGCGCCTGCTCTGCGCTCAGCTGCCCACCCCCCATACGCTGGGACAGGGCCTGACGCCTGGTCTGGTGACGAGCCAGAAAGCCGGTGTCCTCGATGATGCCAAGGCTCAGGCAGGTGGCGGGTTTCCCCGCCTGACGGCGCCGCACGGCCAGCGCTTCCAGGCCCAGGTTGGCCGCCACATAGGCGGACTGCCCGGGGCTTCCGAACAGGGTGGTGGCCGAGGAGTAGAGCACAAAGTGCTGCAGGTCGTGATGGCGGGTCAGGCGGTCCAGCAGGATGGCGCCCAACAGCTTGGGGCCCAGTACCGCGTCCAGCTGCTCGCGAGTCAGCTGTCGCGCGAGGCCGTCTTCGATGACGGCGGCGGCGTGAATGACGCCACGCAGCGGTGGGCGCCGGGAACCGCATTCCTCGATCAGTCCAGCCAGGGCCTGCTCATCGGTGACGTCCAGCGCTGGCGCTTCTACCGTGACGCCCTGTCTTTGCATGGCGGCGATAGCGGCACTGGCCTCCGGGCTGCTGACGCCCGAGCGACTCAGCAGCAGCAGATGGCGAGCGCCGCGCCTCACCAGTCGCTCTGCACTGGCCAGGCCCAGGCCGGACAACCCACCGCTCACCAGGTAACAGCCTTCGGTATCCAGCGCCATGCAAGCCGGATTGGTAGAGCTATTGGTGGTGTTTCTCGGACCGCCATGCGGGTGCATGGTGGTCTTGGAGGCTGAGCCTGTGCGGGGTGTGTCAGGAGACGGACTGGCAGCGGCTGAAGGGTGCGTCACGATGATCTTGCCGATATGCCGCGCCTGCTGCATATGGCGGAAGGCCTCGACCACTCTGGTGGTCGTGAAGGTGGTATAGGGCAGGGCGCTGAAGGCGCCCTCGGCAAAACGGTCCATGACCTGTCGGAACAGTTGGCGGGCGAGCGCGGGACGATGTGACAGCAGTTGATCGGAGTCGATGCCGAAGTAGCTCAGGTTGTGACGGAAGGGGCGCAGCCCCATCGGGGTATCCTGGTAGAAGTCTCGCTTGCCAAGCTCGAGAAAGCGCCCGAAAGGCGCCAGCACACGCAGGTTCTGATGGATGGCGTCGCCGGACAGGGAGTTGAGCACCACATCGACACCCTGGCCATCGGTGTCTGCGAGGATCTGTTCGGCGAAGGCCAGGCTGCGTGAGTCGTAGCAGCGCTCGGCACCCAGCAGTGTCAGCAGATCACGCTTGTGCGGGCTGCTGGCGGTGGCCAGCACTTCAGCCCCTCGCCACCGGGCCAACTGTACGGCAGCCAGACCGACACCGCCGGCAGCGCCGTGTATCAGCACCCGTTCCCCGGGCGATAGCCGAGCCAGATGCTCGAGGCTGTACCAGGCGGTGAGAAACGCCGTGGGCAACCCGGCAGCGGCCACCGGGTCGAGACCTGTCGGCACCCTGGCCAGCGAGTCGGCCTCGACCACCAGATGGTTCGAGAAACAGGCCGACCCCAGCCCGACCACCGGGTCACCAATATCGAACTGGGTGACCCCTTCGCCCAGCGCCTCGACGATACCGGAGAACTCGAGCCCCAGGGTGGCGCCGGAAAAGCCCTGCTCGAGCGCCTCATCGGTGAGCACGCCGAGAGCATACATGACGTCACGGAAGTTCAGACCCGTGCCCAGGGCCCTTACTCGGACCTGGTCCTTGGCGAGCGTCGACCGTGCCGGGTGGGCTCGCCACTGCAGGCGCGAGAGCTGACCGGGATGAGCGATTTCCAGGGTCACCCTGGACGCTACTCGGTCTGGCGTGGGGGGTGGTGTGAGCGCTGGCGGTGTGTCGGCGACAGGACGCACGCGCAGTGCCCGGCGATGTCCGTGGTGGTCGATGACCACCTCATCCTCGCCATCGTCGTGATGCAGATCCTGCGCCAAGGCCACCAACGCCGCTTCTCCCGAGGCCAGGTCGACCAGCCGTACGCGGGTGTTCGGCAGTTCGTTGTCGAGGGAGCGACAGCCCCCCCACAAGGCAGCCTGGTACAGGTCGATCTCGGGGGTATCAGCGCCGAACGGCGCGGCGACATCGCGAGTCACCACGACCAGCGTCCCGTGGCGATCCGCCAATGTCCTTGCCCAGTCACCCAGTCGCTCAAGGGCGTCCAGGCCCGCCTGGTGGGTCTCGAGGTCACCGCCTGTCTGCCGAGACGGTACGGCGGCTCGCAGGTCGACAACTTGCGGGGCGACCACTTTCCGGGCACTCGGCGCTTGCTGCGCGTTCGAGGCGCGCGCTGAGGTGACCTCCGCAAACGAGGACGGGGCGGCAAGCGTCATTTCGAGATCATCGTATGTTACGCAGCGGGCAGCACCCGATGGCATGTGTTGCACAAGCCGCTCACCCAGAGCACGACTGGCAGCATCCACCACCAGCAAGGTGGCTGCGTCGCGCTGTGCAAGAGGCTCGGCCGAACCTGTCTCGGTGGTGGGGCGAGCGCTTGCCGAGGGCACGGCACTCAGCAGAGTCGGAAGATGGGAGACCTCTGTCGGGGGGCGCGCCTCGACGCTGAACCCGGCCTGGCTCAGGTGGCGGCGGATCGCCTCGACAGTGGCTGGTCTGGCGTCGGGACGCAGGGAGCCCAGCGCTTGCCACCACCCTGTAGGGGGCAGGGCGAGTATCAGCAGTTGCCCGTGCGGTGCCAGGCGCGCCGTGGCCTTGTCGATTGCCTCGATGCTGACCTCGAGATCCGTCGGTGTGCTCACCACCCAGGCTAGCTGGGCGCCGGGGGCGGTATGGAAGGGGGGTAGCGATGCGGCACCGTTGGACGCTTCGATCAGCGGTTGGGCGCGTTGGTGGGAGCCATCATCTGGGGGCAGGATGTCCACCATGAGGCGATCGGGGTCCAGTGTCTGGCTCAACGCCTCGCCCAACCGAGGCGCCGCGCATCCCGCCTCGACCAGGTGCAGCCGTTGTGCCGAGGGTAGCGTCGACAGGATCCGGGAAACGCTGGCGAGAACCTCGTCGTGCAGGGCCTGCCACAACGCTTCCGGGATCAGCGAAGCGGCGTCGAGGGTCAGCCCTTCGATGTGCTCGACCGAGCCCTCCAGCAGGCCGGGAAGATGCAGGCCAAAACGCCCGAGTGAGCCAAGCAGAGGGAACTGCCGAGGGTACTCCGCCAGCAGCAGGCGCCAGATATCGACCGCCGCAGGAGACGCTTGCACCTCCGAGGAGGTCACTGTCGCGTCTGTCGGGTACTGAGCCAGAAGTCGACGGTAGAGTTCATTATTGCCGAGGCCGTCGCCTTCGATATCGGGCCGAGCGGCGACGAAGGCCTCCTCGAGCCAGGCAACGTTGAGACGCTCGAACAGCAGGCTGAGCTCCTCCAGGTCGCGCCCCACTGGGCCTGACATGATGCCGGCAAGGGCATTGGCCAGTCGCCTGCCTTCTTCGCCCAAGGGGGTAGGTACCAGTGGCGCCGGGGTCAGGCGGGTGGTCAGCCACTCGGTGGACGAGGAGGTTGGCAGGGCTAGTGGCGTTGTCGCGAAGCGGACCTCCTCGAGGGCAGCAACGCAACGATGCTTGCGGTACAGCCAAAGGTCGGCGGTGAAGGAGTGTGGTGAGCGTCGCGTAATGACGGCGCGGGCGTGGGTCGGTCGACCGCCGTCCTTGTCGAACTGCATGCGCGACAGGCGCACGGGCAGGTAGCCCTGCGTCGGCGGCGTCTGATCGTTGTTCATCAGTGGCAGGCACAGTTGCAGGGCGCCATCGAGCAGACCGGGTGGCAACCACCAGCAAGGAGTGTCTTCACTGACGGTGAACTCGCCGATGGCTTCATCGTCCTGGTACCAGATCCGGCCCAGGCTACGGTACTCGCCGCGGTAGTCGAGCCCCATCGCCCTGGCGAGCGCCAGGTGGGCGTCGCTGTTTATGCAGGCCTTGTTATCCAGCCAGGTCTCGCCATCCAGGTGCTCCTCACTGGCCGGCACAAGCGGAGGGGCCGAACGCAGCAGACTGCCCTGGCAGGCAGGGGCCAGGCGGGCGCTGAGGTGTAACTGCCAGGCGGCTGCCGGGTCGAGGTCGCGTACCGTCAACCGGACGCGTCCTTGGTCGGCCAGGGTGAGCCGCGCCAGCTTGCCCACAGAGGCGTCCAGCACCAGCGGCGCCAGGATCTCCAGGTCGTTGATTTCGAAGATGGTGTCTGGCGACGAAGTGATGGCGGCAGCCAGTACCATCTCGACCTGCGCCGCTGCGGCCAGCACCGGTGTCTCCCCGACCCGGTGGTCCGCGAGAGTGGGCTGCGTGGCAACACTCAGGCGCTGGACCCACGTCGACTCGTCCGGGGCCTGGCGAGCCCCCAGCAGGGGATGTTCGTCACGCTGCTCCAGCGGGTTGTGACCCAGGCCACTCGGGCGGGTCCAGTGATGGCGACGTTGCCAGGGGTAGGCGGGGAGTTCGATGGGGGCAAGGGGCCGTTCGAACCAGGGGGAAAAGCCATCCAGCGCTCCACTGAGCCACAGGCGTGCCCGTGCTTCGGAGAGTTCGTCCTGGCCCTGGCCCTGGCGTGTCAGGGTAGCGATATGCAGGACCTGATGCCCCCGCAGGCGACACTGCTCCTCGATGTATCGCTTCAACAGCGGATGGGCGCCGATTTCCACCAGCACCGAGTCGCCGCGATCGATCAGCGACTCGATGGCCTGGCGAAAGCGCACCGGCGCCCGCAGGTTTTGCCACCAGTAGTCAGCGCCGAGGGGGCGGTGGGTCTCGCCACCCTCGACGGTGGAGATCATCGGCAAGCGCGGAGATGATCCGTCCAGATCGGCAAGCGCCTCGAGCAGCGGGGTCTTCAAGCCATCCAGCAGTGGGCTATGGAATGGGTAGTCCAACGCCAGGCGAAGGTATCGATGGCCCGCGGTCCGCAAGGCGTCTTCCAGTTCGGCCAGCGCCGGCAGCGGTCCCGCCAGCGTGACATTCCCTTCGCTGTTGTCCCCGGCCAGGGAAATCTCGGCGAAGCGAGGCTGTGCGAGCCAGGTGGCGATGGTGTCAGCGGAGCAGGACACCGCGGTCATGCCTCCCTGATGACGGATCTTGCCCTGCAGGCGGCTGCGGTGGGCAATCACGGTCACCGCCTCAGCCAGTGATAGTGCGCCGCAGGCCCAGCCCGCCGCGACCTCACCGACGCTGTGACCGACCACCGCAGTGGGGGTGACCCCTGCCTCGTCAAGCCAGGCGGTGATCCCGACCTGAATCGCAAATAGCGCCGGTTGGGCCACCGCGGTGTCTTCGAGCAGGGCCGGATCATCGCTGCGGGCCAGTACGTCGAGCAACGAGAAGCCGGCGATGGGCAGGAAGTGCTCATCCACCCGCGCGACGGTATCGGCGAAGGTGGGGCTGGTCGAGAGCAGGTCACGCCCCATGCCAAACCATTGGCATCCATTGCCGGTGTAGACGAATACCGGTCCCTGGGGCGCATCCAGGCGTCGCTGGCGCCACACCCTGGGGGCGCTGCTGTGGGGAGCGGTCGTCGTGTCCTTCAGCGAGTCCAGGGCCGCCTTGGCCTCGTCATGGTCCCGCACCAGGGTCAGCGCCTGTTCGTTTAGGCGCTCGCGGTGGTGAACCAGGGTCCAGGTCAGGGCATCGAGGGCTGGCTGGTGCGTCTCGAGGTGGTCGCTTAGCCGACTTGCCAGTGCTGCCAGCGCTTCCTCGTCGTGGGCCGAGACAAGCAGCGGTAGCGGCTGCTCGAAAGAGACTCGTGGCGTCGGCCGCGATCGCACCAGTGACGGTGGCGGCGGCGTGGTCAGCACAACGTGGGCGTTGGCCCCCCCGAAACCGAAGCTGTTGATACCGACGGTCAAGGGGCCGCTTTCGGGGAGCGTCCGCGGTGTCAGCACCACGTCCACATTGGCCTCGTCGAGGTGCAGCTCAGGATTGAGGCGATCGACACCGATGGTGGCGGGGACGAAGCGCTGGGTCAGGCAACCCAGCGCCTTGTAGAGTCCGGCGATGCCGGCCGCTGTCTCCAGGTGGCCGATGTTGCTCTTGACCGAGCCGATCGGCAATGGGTGGTGACGATGTCGCCCAAGGGCCTGGCCGATGGCGGTGACTTCGATGGGGTCTCCGACGGCGGTGCCGGTCCCATGGGCTTCCAGGTAGTCCAGTCCGTCGGGATCGATCCCCGCCCGGGCGTAGACCTCGGTCAACAGTTGGGCCTGAGCCTGAGCGCTGGGTACCGTGAGTCCTGACTTGTGTCCGTCGGTATTGGTGCCGCTGGCGGCGACTTCGGCGAGGATGGGGTCGCCGTCCGCGAGCGCCTGATCGAGCGCCTTGAGCACGAAGATGCCGGCCCCTTCCGAGCGCACGTAGCCGTCCGCGTCTTCGCTGAACACGCGACAACGGCCTCGCGGCGACAGCATGCCGGCCTTGGAGAAGGCGACGAAGCCGAAGGGATGCAGGTGCAGGCTGACGCCGCCGGTCAGGGCGGTGTCGCATTCACCGGCGCGAATGGCCTGACAGGCCTGATGAAAGGCTACCAGGGAAGACGAGCAGGCCGTGTCGATGGCCATGCTGGGTCCCTTGAGATCGAACACGTAAGACAATCGATTGGCGGCGATGCTGAAGGTGTTGCCGGTGGCGAACAGATTGCCCAGAGAGGCCAGGTCGGCGGTATGCCGATAGGCGAAGTCAGGACTGGAGATGCCGATATAGACCCCGCAGCGGCTACCGCGCAGGCGCGAGGGGGGGACGCCCGCGTGCTCGAGCGCTTCCCAGGTCAGCTCCAGCAGCAGGCGCTGCTGGGGATCCATGGTCGCCGCTTCCCTGGGAGAAATTCCGAAGAAGTCGGCGTCGAAGCCGCCGATGTCGCCGAGTGATCCGGCGGCGAAGGTCACGCTGGTACCGGGCGAACGACGGTCGGGATGATAGAACCGGCGCCAGTCCCAGCGCGATGCATGCACCTCTGTGACCAGATCCCGACCCGCCAGCAGGCTCTGCCACAGGGTTTCTCCGGGGACTCCAGGAAAGCGGGTAGCGTTTCCGATGATGGCGACGCGCCTGGTCATAGCGGTTCCTTGCAATGGCGGTGGAGGGAGCGCCCGAGGGAGCCTGTGGCGACGGTCGTGGTCTGGCACCCGATGGTGTGGAGCAGTGCTTCGGCCAGTTGCGACAGGTCGGACGGTGGCTCCGGCCGTCGTGTGGTCTGGGGTCGGTTGCTCCAGATCATGAAAGGCGTTGTTCCATCGGGCTCTCCGTGCCAGCGATAGCTGGGAGACAGGATAGGGACGTGGTCGCCATAGGCGCACAACAGGCCCGGGCGCGATTGCCTGGTGAGGGTCGCCGCCAGGGCGCCGAGCATGGCGTCGGTATTGGCCAGGTGATGGAGATAGATATCGAGTTCGTGGGTCACGGCCATGGGGCGCGAGGCGTCGGCAGCGAGCCAGCGCAGTGGATCGGGCGCTGGCTCCAGCAGAAAGGGGCCGTGGCTTTCCATGGTGATCACGAACACCATCAGTGGGCGCGGGTCTGGATCATCCAGGGCTTGTGTGACCCGCCTGGCGAGCTCGACGTCGGCGATGAAGGGGCCATCTCGACGGCAATGCCTGAAGCTTTCGATGTCCTCGAATGCCTGAAATCCCAGCCGAGGCATGACCTGGTCGCGCTGGTAGAAGTCGCCGGGGTAGGGGTGCAGCACCAGTGTGCGGTAACCCAGGTGAGCGCAGGCACTGGCCAGACTGGGAACCGGCTGGCGGGACAGCTGACGATAGGGATTGAAGCGATGCATGCCCAGAGCATCCTCGTCCAGCCCGCACAGAAAGGCCGTTTCGCTGCGTATGGTGTTGGCGCCCCAGGCCGGCACCTTGAGGTAGCCGTGGGTGATGGACTGTTCGTTCAGGCGATCCCAGTGGGCGAGCACATCCAGGGGTATCTGGTCGTACCAGGGGCGTGGATCGAAGAACGACTCGCCCTGGACAATCACCAGGTGTGGCAGTGACTCCTGGGAGACTGGTGATGGCGGTTGGCGCAGGAGCGCTGGAGCCTGGGTGGTGTCGATGGGGGTATCGGGGAAGCGGGCGTAGGCCCAGAAGCAGCTCCACAGTCCCAAGTGGTGGTGGTCTTGGCACGGAACCAGGGAGGCCGCCGGGAGTCGCCGCAGGCCAAGCCCCAGAGCAGTGGCTGGCCCCAGTGCCAGGCCGCCCAGCAGCAGCGCCATGGAGGATAGGGAGAGCTGATCCAGCAGCCAGGGTTCGAGGAAGACGAAGACCGACACCGCCATCAGGGCGGCGAGGCTGGCACCCAGGGCCAGGCCGATACCGAAGAACGGCAGGTAGAGCCTTGGATGTCGGATGGCATCGAGGAAGTACTCGAAGTCCTGCACCAGGAAGGGCTCCTTCAGGCTCTGCCACTTCGCCTGATGGCTGCGCTGCACCACCCATTGCAGGGTAAGCACCGTGGCCAGGGCCAGCGCACCTCGTTGCAGCACCGCTACGGCTAGTACGTAGCACAGCCCCCAGGTGCCCGCATGGACCAGCCAGGGGGCCGGAGGGCGGTCGCGCCAGTTGCCCAGGCCTCGACAGCCTATGGCGTCCATGGCGAGGCTGAGTCCCGTGCCGAGGGGGAGTCCCAGTACGCACAGGATGAACGCCAGGTCTCGGGACGCGATCCACGTCAGCATCGTCGGTCAGAATGAAGCGGGTCAGTGAGCCGAGCAGCTACGACGTGCCGCGAGTCGGCCCCTGAAACCGCCAAAGCCGTATCTGGCACGGGGAAAACAAGGGTCAGGCGGCGGCGGGCAGGCATGACAGTAACTCCTCCAGGGGAGAGCGTTCGGCGACGAGTCGCCTGGCGCTGTGGTGCACACCGAGACGAATACCGAGGCGGCAGTAGAAGCTGCCGTTGAGCTGAACGGTTCGCAGCAGGGTGGTCCTGAGCGCCTGATACAGGGCGGCGTTCGGTGCCGGTGGATCGTGCCAGAAGCCCGCGGGGACCCGTTGCCGGCCTGTCGCCAGTCCGGGCATGGTGTAAATGGCTTCGCCCAGGGTCAGCAACGGACAGCCGTGCTCCAGGGCCACGAAACCGGAAGTACTGTTGACGGTGATGGCGCCAGTGGCGCCCGGCAGGAGGTGATTGAGGTCACCGCCCTCGATGAACAGTACCCGCCGGTCGATACCCAACTCTCGTGCCAGTCGGCGAGCGCGACGATGGTGTGCGCTGAGGCCGGGGTCGAGAGGGTGGTTCTTGATCAACAGACGTGTCCGGGCCGGCGCGTCGCGAGCAAAGGACGTCATGGTTTCTTCGAGTACCCGGGCCATGTCGGGAAAGGGCGAGTGGCAGCGGATCTGGGCGTCGCTGTCCAGTTGCAGCAACAACACGAAGTAGGGCGCTGGCGCCGAAAGAAATGCCATGATGCGGTTAGCTTCAAGGCCAGCCAGCAGGCGTTTGCGCGTCAGTTGCTGCGCATAGGCGGCGTACTCCCGGGGAGCGCTGACCGGGGCGTGGCCGCGATAGCCCGGGAACAGCAGAGGGTTAAGGACGCCTGCCAGATGGTAGATCACGTCGTGGGTGGCACGGGTCAAGAAGGGACTGATGCAAGGAACGGGAGGCTCTGCCGGCCCAAGACAATGGGCGGCCTCGAAGACCCAGGCCGGGTCCCTGGGAAAACGGGAACATCCGTTGACACCTTGGGGCTCCAGGGTGATCCAGTGGGGACGCAGGTAGCCTTCCTCGAATACATGGACCCGCAGCCGTTGACGCTCTGCGGCCTGAACAGCGAGCCGATGCAGAGGGCGCTGGTCGCCGAAGACCACCAGGTCGGAGATTCCCCGTTGACCGAGAAAATCATCTATCAGCTCGCCAAAGCCTGCGGCGTCGCCACGGTAGCGTTGGCCCCCGAGGCGCCAACGATAGAGCAGGTCTCCACCACACAGGTCGAGCACATGAACACCGTGTCCCTGGTCAGCAAGGGTGCGAGCCAGTTGCGTGAAGAAGGGAGAGCATGGCCCCTGAAGCAGCAGAAACTGACGCGCCTTGAACGGGCCCATGTTCAGACCTCGCCCCCATGCACAAGAGACGCCGGGCGTCGACTCAGGAAAAGAAATGAAGATGCCATCATGCGGACGGGTGGGCTCCTGTGGCAATGAGGAGCATGGGGAATGATCGTTCTCAAGCACCGCTCAAGATCATTTGCCAAGCATTAGTTGAATGGGTCTTTCAGAGGTTACGAGGAACATAGCACGTGCCCCGCCGAGTCCGGCTGACGAACTTCGCAGCGTCGAGCCGGGGAAATGGAAAACTTGCCCACAGTCATTACAGGTGGCATGTAGCGGCACAGCGCCACGGTTCATGGGGGGAGCGGCGGCTTGTCAAGAGCCTATCCACAGCGGGTGGAGAGCTTTTCCACCGAGTTGTTCACAGCCCTGACAGGGGCGGCTGCAAGAGAGGGGCTGCGAGCGGTGATCAGCGAGCGAAGATCAGCGGCCGGACATCTGCCGGTGCCAGCGGTGGTTGGCTTCGATGCTCGCTCAATGGACTTCCGCTGGCTGCGGTCAGCAGGATCTGCAGGGGGTCACCATGGCCGACCAGCAGGATGGTGGCATCATCGAAGCGCTGTTCCAGCGAGATGATCAGGTCGATGAGTCGGCGGGAGACGTCGCCGACGCTTTCGACGCCGTGGGTGCGGTGTTCGGCATTCTCGCTATCCATTGCCCAGACGTCCGCGTAGGCCGGGTCCGGCCCCTGGTCGTAGTCACCGAAGAAGCGCTCTCGCAGGCGCGGTTCAGGGTGTGGGGTGACGTTGAAGTGTTGCCCGACCAGTGCTGCGGTTTCGGTGGTGCGCAGAAAGTCCGAATGGAAGACCTGGTCAGGCGCGGCCAGGTGCCAGCCGGTCAGCCGTTCGTGCAGCTGTTCCTGCCCCTTGGGCGAAAGACCGTAGCCCTCGAGTCCCTGCTCGGGGGAGGAAACGATCAGGCCCATGGCATTGGCCTGGCTATGGCCGTGGCGCATCAGCAGGTAGTGATTGCGGCAGCGTGGAAAGTCGTTGGCCTCAACGTTTGACATAAAAGTGTCACCTCCTAGATTGAACTCAACGATGTTTGTTTTCGAACATCGCTGCGTCGCTGGCGCTCGTCTTCGCACTTGGCAGAGCCTTCAGCCCATGTGATAGAGCCTTCAGCGTAACGCGGGAAGTCTTCAGCCCATGTGGCAGAGCCTTCAGCGTAACGAGTGAAGCCTTCAGCCCATCTGACAGAGCCTTCCCCAAGTCGCCAGTCGTCGACCGCCAGGCTGTCCGCTGCCGCCGGGACCCGCGATGTCGGCGCGAGAGGCCGGGGTCGATTCCCACCCTATAACAAGACTCAGCATAGGTGAGCCACGCCATGACACAACGCTCAAGCCGGGGACGCCAGGTCCTCAACGCAGGTCTCCTGCTCACTTTCGGCGCTGTTGCATCCGTCGCTGTCGCGGAGGATTGCCCCCGAGGTGATCTGGATGCGCTCTACTGCGACCGCAATGGCGATCTGGTGGCCGACCCGCCCGCCAATCAGGACGAACTGGTCGACCCCGACACCCTCATCTTCGCCTACACCCCGGTGGAGGACCCCGCCATCTATGCCGATATCTGGGAGCCCTTCATCGATCACCTCCGGGAGGTGACGGGCAAGGAGGTTCGTTTCTTTGCGGTCCAGTCGAACTCGGCCCAGGTCGAGGCCATGCGCAGCGGGCGCTTGCATATTGCAGGTTTTTCCACCGGACCCACGCCCTTCGCCGTCAACCTGGCCGGCGCCGTTCCCTTTGCCTTGATGGGCTCCGACGACGGACGCTTCGGCTATACCCTGCAGGTCTACACCCAGGCCGATTCGGATATCCAGTCGCTGTCCGACCTGGCCGGCAAGCGGGTCGCCCACACCTCACCCACCTCGAACTCGGGCAATCAGGCGCCGCGTGCGCTGTTCCCCGAGGAAGGCGTGGTGCCGGACGAGGACTACGAGGTGGTGTATTCCGGCAGTCACGACCAGTCGATGCTGGGCGTGGTAGCGGGTGACTACGACGCTGCACCGGTGGCGTCCGAGGTGGTGGAGCGCATGGCCGCACGGGGGCTGTATGACGAAGACAGCGTGCGCATGATCTTCGAGTCCCAGCCCTTCCCCACCACCTCCTATACCTACGCCCATGACCTGGCGCCGGATCTGGTCGAGCGCATCGAGGAAGCCTTCTTCAGCTTCGATTTCGCCGGTACCGCGCTGGGTGAGGAATTCGAAGGCGTCGAGAAGTTCATCCCGATCACCTACCAGGACCAGTGGGAGGTCATTCGCACCATCCAGGCCTCGAACGGCGTCAGCTACACCGCCGACAATCTGGAGTGACGACAGGGTATCCCAGGGACAGGAGGGCCGGCGCACGGCGCTCGGCCTTCCCGGGGAACGAGGATGTGCAATGCTCGAGATTAGCCAGCTGGTCAAGCGCTATGGCCACGATGACCCCGTGCTCAAGGGGCTGGATCTGCGCGTGGAAGGCAACTCCGTGGTGTCCATCGTGGGGGCGTCCGGGGCGGGCAAGAGCACCTTGCTCCGCTGCATCAATCGGCTGATCGAACCCACCTCGGGGTCGATCAGGCTCAATGGCCAGGAGTTGTCCAGCCTCAAGGGCGCACCACTGCGCCAGGCCAGGCGGCGCATCGGCATGGTCTTCCAGGGCTTCAACCTGATCGACCGATTGACGGTGATGGAGAACGTGCTGGCCGGTCGGCTTGGCTACGTCGGCTTCTTTCAGGCATGGCGGCGCCGCTTCCCGCCGGAGGATATCGAACGCGCCTTCCACCTGATGGAGCGAGTGGGCATCGCCCAGTACGCCAACAAGCGCGCGGACGAACTGTCCGGCGGCGAACGCCAGCGCGTCGGGGTCGTCCGAGCCTTGATGCAGGAGCCGGACATTCTGCTGGCCGACGAGCCGACCGCCTCGCTGGACCCCGTCACCAGCGAGCAGATCATGAAGCTGATGAGAGCCCTGGCCAGCGAGCTGTCATTGCCGGTGCTGATCAACATTCACAATGTGGCCCAGGCCAGGGCCTACACCGAGCGTATCGTCGGCTTGCGCCACGGTCGCATGATCTTCGATGGCACGCCGGAGCGCTTTGATGCCGCAGCGCTGGAGGAGATCTACGGTGGCATCGAGGCCCCGGACGAGACCTCCGCATCGACCGTCGCGGAAGGGGAACGCTGATGGTCAACGACAAGGCTCGGACCTGGCGCAAGCCGCCCTTTATCGCCAGTCCTGTGGTGCGCCTGCTGCTGGCGCTGGGCGTGTTGGGTTACCTGGGCTGGGCGCTGGCCACCCTGCCGTTCGACTGGGAGCGGATCAGCGATGGGCTGCCGCGGGCCGCGCGCATCTTCGGCGGCGGCTTTCCGCCCAGTTTCGAGCGCTTCGAACTGCTGCTGACCGGCTTCAAGGAAAGCTTCCAGATTGCCCTGCTGGCGACTCTGCTGGGGGTGGCACTGTCGATCCCCTTTGCGGTGATGGCGGCGCGCAATATCGCCCCGCGTCCGGTCTATCTGGTGGGGCGAGCGGTGATCATCGTGTCGCGCAGTTTTCACCCGGTCATCGTGGCGATTCTGTTCGTCAAGGCGGTGGGGTTCGGACCCCTGGCCGGGATCCTGACCCTGACGCTTTATTCCATCGGCTTTGTCGGAAAACTGCTGGCCGAAGAGATCGAGGAGATCGACTGGGGGCAGGTGGAGGCCATGCGGTCGGTCGGTGCAGGGTTCATGTCCACGTTGCTGTACGCCGTCTTCCCCCAGATCCTGCCACGCCAGCTGGGGCTTTCCATGTATCAGCTGGACAGCAATCTGCGCGCCTCGGCGGTGGTCGGTATCGTCGGCGCCGGTGGTATCGGTGGCACCCTGATGAACGCCTTCGGGCGCTACGACTATGACTTTGCCTTCGCCATCCTGCTGGTGATCATCGCGGTGATTCTGGTCAGTGAGGGCATCAGTGGCTGGGTCAGGAGACGACTATGGTAGCGACGCCGACAGAACAACGGGTATGGCAGCGCTACAGCCGACGGGAGCGCTGGACGCGCTTCGTGCTGCTGTTGCTGGTCGTGGCGGTGTTGAGCTGGGCGGCCAGGGATGTCGATATCTTCTGGCCCTGGGTGTGGGATGCGCCTGCCCAGATCTACAGCCTGGCCGACCGCATGTGGCCACCCGACCCGCGGCGCCTCGGCGAGATTGTCGAGGCATTGGTCGAGACCGTCCATATCGCCACCCTGGCCACGTTCTCGACAATCTTTGTGGCCCTGCCCATCGCCTACCTGGCGGCCCAGAACACCACGCCCAATCGTGCCTGCCTGTGGTTTGCCCGTTTCGTGCTGGTGGCCAGTCGTTCGGTCAATACCATCATCTGGGCGCTGCTGTTCGTGGCGATCTTCGGCCCCGGCGTGCTGGCGGGCATCCTCGCTATCATGTGTCGCTCCATCGGTTTCGTCGGCAAGCTGATGGGCGAGGCCATCGAGGAAATCGACCGACGGCCGGTCGAAGCGATGGAAGCGGTGGGCGCCAGTCGGCCCAAGGTCATCCTCTACGCGGTGGTGCCTCAGGTCGTTCCGGCCTTCTTTGCCGTGATCATCCTGCGCTGGGACATCAATATTCGCGAGTCCACCGTGCTGGGGCTGGTCGGGGCCGGCGGTATCGGCGTCATCCTCCAGGGGGCCATCGACACCTTTGCCTGGCCGACGGTGGCCACCATTCTCTGTGGCATCGTCATTCTGGTGTTGCTGGGAGAGGTGTTGACCGGATGGTTGAGAAGCCGGGTGCTTTAGGGCTTGTCTGAAAAGTGCCTGCGCTCGGTAATACGGCGTTAAAAATCGGATCAACATGCTCGTTTACACCCCGTAAACTGCGCTTTCTCACCGATTTTTGCCTTGTCTAACCTTCGCTCGTCGACTTTTCGGACAGCGCCTAGGCTCGTACGACGGAAGGATGTACGAATCTGTGCGATTACCGGCATGAACCGTTGATGCTTGCGACTTAGTACTAACATTCTGTTTTCTGGGACAGTTGTCCTGGAGATGTCGCCGTTTGCTGGTGCAAGATGATGTCTGGCTCTGGGAGAAACGGCACAGAATGCCAGGACGAGGCGGCGGGGTGCCCCGAAGTTAAGCTATCCTCGATACCATTGATTACCTTATTCAGTGGATCGTCGCCCGGCCTATGAAGATGGATGCCCGCAGAGCCTTTCAAAGCCTAGCCGACAGCCTGTCGCGGGATATCGGTGATGACTTCTTCATGCATCTGGTCGATCGGCTGGCGGTAATCCTCAATGCTGACGCCATGATGATAGCGACCCCTGTCGCGGACGGCTCACGCCTGCGGTCCATGGTGCTGATGGCAGATGGCAAGCATCAGCCAGACGTCGAGTACGAGACTGCCGGCACCCCCTGTCGCGATGCCCTGGACGGCGGAGCCTGCATCTATCCGGAGAACGTCTGCAGTGCCTTTCCGGACGACGTCCTGCTGCGAGATTTTGGTGCAGAAGCCTATGCCGGAGTGGCGATGCGAGGGCCCGAAGGTGAGTTGCATGGTGTTCTGGTTGCCTTGCACCGCCATCGACTGCACCAGCGTCGCCTGGTCGAGGAGGTGCTGAGAATTGCCGCGGCGCGCTGCGGGGCCGAACTGTCCAATCGGCGCACCGAGCAGGCGCTGGAGAAGACCGCCACTCAGCTGGACACGACCAACCGACAGCTCAAGCGCGCCCACCGCGCTTTGACTCTGCTACGACTGGTCAACCGTGCGGTGATTCGGCTCTCCGACGAGATGGCAATCTTCCAGGAGGCCTGTCGGCTCGCGGTGGAGCAGGGCGGCTACCGCTACGCCTGGGCGGGGCTGGCCCAGGACGACCCCGAGCGCAGCATCCTGCCGCTGGTCAGCGCCGGTGGCGCCGATGAATTGTTGCGTCACGCTTGTTTCAGCTGGGATGTGACCACGCCTGAGGGCCAGGGCCCCAGCGGGCAAGCGGTGCATGAAGGCAAGGAGCAACGGGTAGCCGACTATACGACAGGTACGGTAGCGCCTCCGCCCTGGGCCGAACGATTCGGGGTCGTGGCGGAGGTGGCCTTGCCGCTGAGTCTGGGAAGCGAGCGACGGGGCGTGCTGGTGCTGTTGATGGATCAGCCCTACCACGCTGGCGCCGACGAACTGGCGCTGCTGAGGGAGCTTGCGGACAACCTGTCGTTTGGCTTGCAGGCCATGCGCGCCCACCAGCATCAGCAGAACACCCAGCAGGCGGTGCTGGACATGGCCGAACTGGTGACGGCGCGCAGCGACGACGCCTTCTTTACCCTGCTGGTGCGACGTCTGACCGACGCCCTAGGCGCGGACGCCGTGTTCGTGTCACGCGTCGAGGAAAGCGTCCCGTTGCAGGCGACGCTGATCGCCGGCCTGGTATCGGGCCAGCCGGTGGAGCCCTTTCACTACAGTTTCGAAGGGCTACCCTGCGAGAGCTCCTTTCGCGACAGCGAGCATGTGATTGCTCGAGGCATGAGCCAACGCTATCCCCGCGCCGAGGAGATGGTCGGCTTCGCCGTGGAAGCCTACGTCGGCCGACGCCTGGAAGACGCCAACGGCGACGCCGTCGGTATCCTGTTTGCGCTGTATCGCCAGCCGCTGCATGATCCTGAACCCATCTGTCATCTGTTGCGGATCTTTGCCGCAGGCGCCTCGGCGGAGCTCGAACGGCGCCGCAGCGACGCCCATATACGGCATCTGGCCTTCTTCGATCCCGGGACCGGTCTACCCAACCGGGTCCACTTCATGGAGCGTCTGCAGGCGGCCATTGTCCGGGCTCGCACCGAGCAATATCGGGTGGCACTGATGTTCCTCGACCTCAACCGCTTCAAGGAGATCAACGACGGTCAGGGCCACGACGTCGGTGATCAAGTGCTCAAGGAGGTGGCCGCTCGCTTCAGCGGTTGCCTTGGCAGGCTCGAAAGCCTGGCGCGGATGGGGGGCGATGAGTTCGTCGTCATGGTGGAGCAGACCGACGAGATCGGAGCCGCCCAGGTCGTGGGGCGTCTGCTCAGCGCCTTGAATGATCCAGTGGTGCATGAGGGGCATCGATTCAACGTCGACGTCAGCATCGGCGTCGCCTTCTTCCCCGACGATGGCGATAGTTCCCGGGAACTGCTCAAGCACACCGACATCGCCATGTACCATGCCAAGGAAAGCCGCAGCGGCTATCGCTTCTACGCACCTGAGATGGGACGTGATCTGCGGCGCCGACTGGTGCTTGCTTCTCGTCTGGGTGAGGCGCTGGACACGAAACGTCTCGAGCTCCGCTTTCAACCTTGCGTCGACCTCAAGAGCGGGGACCTGATCGGCGCCGAGGTACTTTGTCGCTGGCACGACGCCGAACTGGGATGGATAAGCCCGATGGAATTCGTCGCCGTGGCCGAGGAACAGGGGATGATCGAGGCCCTCGGCAGTTGGGTGATGGAGCAGACCTGCCGACAGCTTAAGCAGTGGCAGCAGGCATCGCTGGACCGGCTGCCCGAGCGTCTCTACGTCAATCTGGCGGCGGCCCAGTTCGAGGATCCCGAGCTGGCAATCAAGCTTTGCGAGATCGCCGCCCGGGCTGGCGTTTCCCCCTCGCTGCTGGGGCTGGAAATCACCGAAAGCGGCTTCATGAAGGATCCCGAGCAGGCGATACGCATCACCGACACCCTGCGCCAGCAGGGATTCGCCCTGGCCATCGACGATTTCGGGACCGGCTATTCCTCGCTGGCCTACCTCAAGCGCTTTTCCGTACAGGCGGTCAAGATCGATATGTCCTTCGTCAGCGACATGCTGACCGACAGCAACGATCACGCCATCGTCGCCACCATCATCGCCATGGCCGATCGTCTGGGACTGACGGTGGTGGCAGAGGGCATCGAGACGCCGGCGCAGTTCGAGGCACTGCGTGCCCTGGGCTGCGATCTTGGGCAGGGGTATCTGCTGTCACGGCCTTTGAGCGGTGATGACTTCGCGCGGCGCTGGTTGAGCCGCGATGGGCAGCGGCAGGATGGTCTGGGAGATACCTTGCAGGCGATGGAGCGGCCCGCCTGAGCGGCTTCAGGGGGCCTATTCGGGGAAGGTCCCCGAAGCAGGTCCCCGAAGCAGGCGCGCCGCTAGCCCTCTCAGGCATCATGACGCCCGCACCTTTATATTGCCTCTGGAATTGCTGCCGGATCAGGAAGCCCTGCACAGGGTCTGCATCCGCTGCCATGCCGTAAAGGCGCCATTCAGTGAAAAGCTCATGAACCAGTAGTCGCTGGTATCGGGCGTCATGCGCAGGCGCAGATGCAGCTGCTCACCGGTGGCGAGACGCGAGGCCAGCAGGTCCATGTCGATGCCATTCACGCGCACGTAGAGGCCGTCGTCACCGCGTTGGGTGGACAGCACCGCCGTGCCGGTCTGGGCACGTTGCTCGTCTACCAGCAGGTCGATGGGAACGCGATTGACCACTTCGCTCACGGCCTGACGCTGGCCAAGGTCGCTTCTGACCTCGATCCAGGGCGTGCGGCAATGTCCTGGCGTGGCGTTGACGCTGAGCATGGCGTCGCTGTAGCTGGTCCTTTGGACCGCTCGCACATGGGACTCGTCGCCGAGGGTCGCGATCAAGGTCTGCCAGTCCTGGTGGGTCTGGTGGGCCGAGGTGTCGAAATCCACCGCCATGGCTTGGCTGCTGACGCCTGTCAGCCCGAGTACGGAGACCAGTGCGGCGGCGACACTCAGGCGAAGAAGGCGGGCGCGGCGAGGTGAAAACAATGGCGGAATCGGCATGCTGGCTCCTGACGACCGAGAGAACTCAGAGGTCAGGAGGCTAGCATTCTCGGAGTACGCTGTCGTGGCGTTACCCTGTCTTGCCTCGGCGCGTCAGGCGGGCTCGGCTTCAGGCTCCGGCTCGAGCTCGATCAGCTTGAGGGTGTGCAGGCGCTGGCGGCACTGAGGGGTCATCAGGTCATCCAGGGTGTAGCGATCCAGGACCTCCAGAAATGCGGTCAACCCTTCGTTGGCGATCTGCTTGAAGCGGCAGATGGGCGCGATGTAGCAGGCGCTGTCGTCCCCTTCGCACTCCACCAGCGCGAGGCTATGTTCGGTATCCCTGACCAGGGCGCCGAGGTGGATGCTGCCCGGCGCCTGCTTGAGCGACAGTCCCCCGTGCTTGCCACGGACGGCGGAGACATAGCCAAGGCGACTGAGCTCCTGAACCACCTTCATCAGATGGTTGCGTGAGACCTCGAAGCGTGAGGCGATCTCGGCGATCGTGGTGCGTTCGTTGCCGGATTCGGCAAGGTACATCAGAACGCGCAATGAGTAGTCGGTAAATCGTGTCAGATGCATTGGTCGTGCCCCGGCGCCCCTTGGGCGACTTGGTAAAGAGAAGGGAGGCTTTCGCTCATGCTTTCGACTCTAGCAAGGGACGAGAAATCTCACGCAGGCTTGGCGCATTAAAGCGTAGCGATGTGCGATTATTCCTACGCCAGATGACCTATATCAATGAGATAACATGCGCGGTTTAACTCCTTGTCATGGATGTTCCATTCATCTTATTGTCTCTTGAATGTAGCATGGTAAATCCATAAATTTAGCAATTTTTTTGGTCGGCTTTTGTCGCTGCATATTTGCGGGATTTTCTATACCTATTCAAGGGTGGCTTGCTCGGCTCATATGGGTTAGCTGGTCGATGTCTAGCTCATCAAAGCCCTCGATGATGCCGCCATGTTCGTGCTGAAAAGCCTCCGCGTCCCTTCTTGTGGCAAAGGTAGCCAACGGATGTCCCATGCCGCCGGGCCGCGAATGACCAGACACGTACCAGGCCTCCTGTGCACTGATAAAGGCACCGTTTCCGGGGTGGTCCCAGTCGGTGCGAGCCATGTCATGAACCCAGGCATGGGCAAGGCGTTCGACGTTTTCCGGTTGAAGAAGAAAGACCAGCATTTCCGCCGCAGAGCAGAACTTGGTGACCTCGCTGTCACCATCGAGTGCGAGTTCTCCCTTGGGACCTGGCATGGCCTCGATCAACATCCCGCATACATGGCAGATGTCGTCATCACCGATGGGGGCGGGGCCGATAGTCGTGTCAGAGGTGCCGTCGTTGCAGCCGATCAACAACAGCATCAGGCCACCGATGGCAAAGCGTTGCAGCATAGAAGGAAGGGACATGGGAGTTCTCCAGGCGGACGGAGTGAGGGCGCCGACAGCAATAACCCGCGGCAATAGCCGGCAGGCAGCGTCGGCATTCGGCTGAACTGGACGTGCGGGTTACAGCGCTCGATGCTCGAATCGCCTGATCGCCAGACCCAGGGGTAGCAGCACCCAGACGACCTGCAGCAGCGCCAGCAGCAAGGGCGACCTGGGGGTGGCGCTGGCCAGGGCGGTGATCGCGGAGGCCTGATGAGGCTCGACCGCCGAGAGCACCAGCAGTCGGAAGCACTCGGCCGGGTTGGCCAGCATCAGCCAGGGCAGCCAGGCCCCTCCCTGGCGCACGCCTACCAGCAGGGCGAGCAGCGCCAGGTCCAGTACCAGCACGAAAACGAACCAGGTGATCAGGGCCTGGCTGGCAGCAGCCTGCTTGCTGCCGGCACGGGCGCTGATCCAGTACGCCAGGGCCAGAAACGACCAGCCCAGCAGCACGCTGGAGACGATCAGGGTAGTGAGCCCTGCGGCTACCTCGGCCAGCGCGGTTTCCGGTGTGGCGAAAGCGATGACCACGCCAGCGACCGCAAAGCCGCACAGGGTGGCCAGGCCCAGCACCCAGGCGTGGCCCATGAACTTGCCGAGCAGCCAGGTCCGGCGTGACATGGGGTAGGTGGCGAGCAGCAGCAGGGTGCCGCCCTCGTCTTCGCCGACGATGGCGTCGTAGGCCAGCATCAGGGCGATCAGCGGGATCAGCAGCATGGATAGCGTCGACAGGCTGATCAGGGTGGTGGACAGGCCGGTAAAGCCGGTACCACCACTGGCGGCAGCACCGAAGGCGGCGATGCCCAGCGCCAGTACCCCCAGCAGCACGGCGATCCCGAGCACCCAGCGGTGGCGCAGGCCGTCACGGAATTCCTTGTGGGCGATGGTCAGCAAAAGGCGCATCAGGGCGTGTCCTCGGCGGATGGTGAGACGGTGGTGTGGTCGGTCTCGTCGATCACCTGGTAGCGGTCGCTGGCGTCGCTCTCGCTGCTCCCTTCACTGCCATTGCCTGGGTCGCGGCCGCTGGGGTCCTGGACACGTCGGTACAGTGCCTCGAGGCTGGGCGGGCGAATCTCCAGGTCCTTGAGCCCCTGAAAGGCAGTGCACAGCCTCAAGGCGTTCATGCGGTGCTCCGGGGCCACTTCCAGTCGCAGTCGACCACCGTCCGCCAACGAAGAGCGGGCGGGGATGCCCTCGCGAATCAGCCTTAGTGCCAGATCCTGGGGAGCACCCCGCATCTCGATGACGTAGGGCAGCGCAAAGCGTTCACGAAGGCTCGCCAGGTCGCCCAGCGCCAGGCACTTGCCCTCGCCGAGGATCAGCGCACGATCGATCACCGGCTCGACCCCCGGCAACAGGTGGGAAGACAGCACCACCGTCACGCCACGCGCCTTCAGCATTCCGATGGTGGCGTAGACCGCCTCGGTGGCGGCGGGGTCGAGGCCACTGGTGGGCTCGTCGAGCAGCAGTAGCCGAGGCTCGCCAAGCAACGCCTGGGCCAGCCCCAGGCGCTGGCGCATGCCCTTGGACCAGGTCGCCAGACGACGGTCTGCGGCCCCACCAAGCCCCACCTGCACCAGCAGCTCGTCCACCTCTGCCGTGGGCCGACCCTTGAGTCGGGCCAGGTAGGTGAGGGTCTCTCGCCCGCTCAGGTTGGGGTAGAAGCGAACATTTTCGGGCAGGTAGCCCAGGTGCTGGCGAAAGGCTCGGTCACCGGCTCGGTCCGGCCGTTGTCCAAGCACGCTGAGACTTCCCCGGGTGGGCGACAGCAGTCCCAGCATCAGTTTCATGCTGGTGGTCTTGCCGGCGCCGTTGTGGCCGAGCAGGCCGAGCACCTCGCCCCTGTTCACCTCGAGGCTGAGGTGCGACAGGCGGGTCACGCCGCCGTGTTCCAGGCTGACGTCGTCAAAGGCGATAGCGCAGGTTGTGGCGCAGGTCGTGGCGCGGGTCATGGATAGGATGTCCGTGTGGCGGAACGAGGTCTCGAAGGCGTCATCAGGGGGGCGCTGTCGCTGACGCCGGCGGGGCGAAATACCGGAAAGGCGCGCTGTACCCAACGCAGCGCCAGCACCGCCGGGCTCGCCATCAGCACCTTGGCCTCCGGGTGTCGCCACAGCAGCTGGTCCATGGCGTCATTGGGCTGGTAGCGGGTGTCGCCGATGCCGTCCTCGTCAAGGTCCCAGCCCAGGTAGTCGCTCCAGTAGTTGCCGCGACCGTGCTCGGACCATTCCTGCTGTCGAGTGGCCACGTACTTCACCTGGCGGCGATTGTGGATGAGGGCGTTGCCGCTGATGCGGTTGTCCTCGGAGCCTGCGGTCAGGTGAAGCCCGATGTCGCTGTCCTCGAGGCGGTTGCCGCGAATCACGTTGAACTGGGCGTTGTAGACGAAGATGGCCTTGCCATCGCCACCGCTGACCAGGCCCCGGTCATGGGCGTCGCGTGCCTGGCGCACGCCGATGATGTCGTTGTCGATGATCCGGCTTTCGGTGATGTTGTTCATCAGGATGCCGTAGTTGCGATCCTCGATGGAGCGATTGGCCCTCACCGTCAGCCCACGGGACTGCATCAGGGCGTAGCCGGTGCGGGTGTGACGGGTCAGGTTGTTGGTCACGCTATTGTCGTGGGCGTACATGTAGTGGACGCCGTAGCGAAGGTCTTCGAGCAGATTGCCGTCGATCACGCTGTCGCTGCTGGTGTCGATATAGACGCCGTCGCGCACCTGGCGGATATCGTTGCCGGAGACCAGCGCCCGACGCGCATTGAATAGCTGCATGCCGTTGCCGCGATCCTGGGAGCGTACCCGGGTATCGCCGCGAATCTGATTGTCGAGGACCCGGGCGTCGTCGACGCCATCGAGCCAGATGCCGAAGCCAGGGCCGGACAGCCGGCAACGCTCGATGCTGGCGCCATGGGCGGTCCTTTCCACGTGAACGCCCGCATCCATGGCGGTCAGGTCCGCGCCCCAGTGCTGAAGGGTCAGCCCGGACAGGGAAATGCCAGGTGAGCGCAAGGTCAGCAGGGTCCCGCTGCCGCCGCCATCGATCACCACACCGGCACCGTCGGCGACCAGGCTAAGCGGTTTGTCGATGATCACCGGGCCTGTCGTGTAGTGGCCCGGTGCGAGCCGCAGGATATCGTTGGGCTCGGCCTGCTCGACCCAGCGCTTGAGCGGTGTGCCCGCGGTCACCTTCAGCTCAGCGCCCAGCACCTCGCTGGGACTAAGTATCGCCAGTAGCGCCAACCCTGCGGTCAGGGCCAGCGCCATCGGTGTTGCTCGGCTGGATGCCGAGCCACCTGCAGGAAAGGAGAGAGCTCGAAACATGGTGATGTCGCCTGGGCCGGGCCGAGCGCCATCGGCGCCCGGCCCGGCCGCTCCTCAGGCCTTCTCCACCAGCATGCGACCGAACATTTCCATGTGCATCGCGTGGCAGAACCAGTTGCAGTAGTACCAGTGCACCCCGGCGCGTTCGGCGGTGAAGGTGACGCTGGACGTCTGCTGCGGACCGATCTCCATGGACACGCCATGGTTGACCATGCAGAAGCCGTGGGTCAGGTCTTCGACGGTATCCAGGTTGGTGATCACCACCGTGACCTCGTCACCCTGCTTCACCTTGAATTCGGTGATGCCGTACTGGGGCGCGACCGAGGTCATGTAGACGCGCACCTTGTTGCCGTCGCGGATGACCTTGTTGTCGCTCTCAAGGGTGATACCGTCGGCCTCGGCCATGGCGCGGGTGGGCGCGAAGAACGGATCCTGGCGGTCCCACACCTGGATCGGGTTGAGCTGGTCGGCGCGCATCATGATGGCGTCATGGGGCTCGGCGTAGGTCGGGCCGTCATGCACCAGCTTCATGGTGTCGCCGGAGATGTCGATCAGCTGATCGTTTTCCGGGTGCAGCGGTCCCACCGGCAGGAAGCGGTCCTTGGAGAACTTGCACAGCACCACCAGCCACTTGCCGTCGGCATCGCGGGTCTCGCACAGGCTGGCGTGGTTGTGGCCCGGCTGATAGTGCACGTCGAGCTTCTGGTGGATGTAGTTGACGTCCTCGCCGTTGTAGGCGCGGATCGCCTCCTCGATGTTCCACTTGGCCACCTGGCTGTCGATGAACAGGGTGGTGTAGGCGAAGCCGCGACCGTCGAAGGTGGTGTGCAGCGGCCCCAGGCCCAGCTCTGGCTCGGCGACTACGCTGTCGCGGGGCTCGATCTCGTCGGCGAACAGCGCCGGCAGCTTGTCGATGGCGATGATCGACACCGTCGGCGACAGCTTGCCGTTGGCGATGAAGTACTTGCCGTCGGGTGAGGTATTCAGGCCATGGGGGTTCTTGGGCACCGGAATGTAGCGGGTCAGCGGTGAGCCCTTGCGTCCGTCCAGTACCGGCACCGGGGAGTCGCCCAGGGTCTCGAACTGGCCCTTCTCGACGGCGGCCTCGATGGCTTCGACGTCGTACACCACCACCCAGTCACGCTCGGCACGCATGCTGTCGGCCAGGGTCATGCCCTTCTCGGAGTTGTAGCAGGTCGAGGCAACGAAGCGGCCGGTGTAGTCGGCGTCGGTGTTGTCCAGGTTGCCATCGACGATCACCTGCCAGGCCACCTCCATGGTCTCGGCGTCGATGGCGTTGAACATGGTGTAGTAGTTCGCAGGATTCTCCAGGTCGCGACCGTCGTTGACCTGGGGGATCGGGAACTCGGCGTTGGCGAAGACGTACTTGGTGTAGGGCACCTTCTGCAGACGCAGGCCGTGGATGGCCTGGACGTTGGGAATAGTGGTGACCTTGTCGGTCTTCATGATGTCGAGGCGGATCCGCGCCACCCGGGTATTGGCCTTGTCGTTGATGAACAGGTACTTGCCGTCATAACGACCGTCGGTGAGCGAGGCGTGGGGGTGGTGGGCGTCGCCGTTGTGGAAACGCGCGGACTCGCCGAGGATGTGCTTAGACTCGTTGGTGATGCCCCATCCGGTGGCGCTCTCGGTGTTGAACACCGGAATGCGCATCAACTCGCGCATGGAGGGGATGCCCAGGACCCTCACTTCACCGGAGTGGCCGCCGCTCCAGAAGCCGTAGTATTCGTCGAGTTCACCGGGGGCCACCATGGCGTCGCCTTCACTGGCGCGGGCGCTGCGGCTGCCGAGCAGGGCGCTGGTGCCAACACCGCCGACCACTCCGCTGGCAAGGCCGGCGCCGGCGACGCCGGTCACCGCACTGTTGCGTAGAAAGTGGCGTCGGGCCAGATTCTGGATACTGCGGGAATCGTCACTCACTTCAGTTCTCCTCAAGGCAGGGTATACGCCGCGGGTCGCCGTCCTGGCTTGATCCGCGGGGTTCTGCGTCACCCACGTCGCCGTGCGTCCTCGCCGCATTCCGTTCCAGGCGCTTTCTGCGCTTGACCCGGGGCGGACAGCGACGGTCGTCGTCGTAGGTGATCTGGCAGTCCAGGCAGTAGTGGCACTCCGAGGCCTCGATACGGCCGTCGGGATGGATGGCCACCAGTTCGCAGTCGTTGGCGCAGATCTGGCAGGGCGTGCCGCACTGGCCACGGTGCCGCCTGAGCCAGTCGAAAAGGCGCAGGCGACCGGCGATGGCCAGGCTCGCACCCAGCGGGCAGACGTAGCGGCAGTAGGCCTTGTGCATGAAGGCCGAGCTTGCGATCAGTGCCACGGCGTAGAGCACATAGCCCCAGTCGCGCAGGAAGTGCAGGGTGATGGCGGTCTTGAACGGCTCGACCTCGGCCAGCCGCTCCGCCTGACCCAGGTCGTAGAAGGACACCCCGACCAGGCCAAACAGGATCAGATACTTCACCACCCACAGCCGCCGGTGCACGGCGAAGGGCAGCGTCAGTTGCGGCACCTTCAGGTGACGGGCGAGCTGGTTGACCAGGTCCTGCAGCGCGCCGAAGGGACACAGCCAGCCGCAGAAGATGCTGCGGCCCCACAGCACCAGCGTGACCGCCACGAAGACCCACAGCACGAACATCAGCGGATCGATCAGGAAGGCCGACCAGCTGAAGCCATGGATGACGGAATGGATCAGCGCCAGCACATTGACCACCGAAAGCTGGGCCAGCGACACCCAGCCGATATAGACCAGGGTGTAGAGCAGGAAGGCCTTGCGCAGCGGGCGGAGCAGGCGCGGGCGACGCGCCAGGGCGTCCTGAAAGGCCAGGATCAGTGACAGCGTCACCAGTCCAGCGCCAAGCCCGATCAGCTCTAGCCGACTCTGCTGCCACATCTCGAGCCACAGCGGGGCGGGCTCCACCGGCTCGGGACGCTCGATAAAGGCCTCGGGCAGCGCCTGGTCGAGATGAAAGCGGGTGAACTCCTGGGTCAGCGGCCCCGAGGCCCGGCGCACCAGCAGGTTCAGCCGCCAGGGCGTGCCCGGGTCGAAGTGGGCGTCCTCGTGGATCACGAAGATGTCGCGTTCGCTGAGTGCGGGGGCTCCGTCGATGGCCAGACGCGGCAGGCGGCGCTGGTCGCTGTCATGGAAGCTGATCGAGGCGTTGCCCTGGACCAGCTCGATACGATCGAAGATGCCGCCGCGCACGTAGCCCGACCCCTTGTAGGAAAAGCTGCCATCGGCGAGCAGGGCAACGGCGTGTTCGCCGGGGGCGAGGCTCGCCATCAACTGGTCGTAGCCGCGCTCGCCGAGCAGATTGCGGCCAACGCTCGGCGCATTGAGGTAGCCCAGGTAAAGATCGATGAAGGTGGCGTCGCGGGGTGGACGCTGGCCGCTCAGGTAGTGCTCCGCCGGGGTGCCGACGAAGGCGTCGTCGACCTCTCCCTGGCTCAGAGTCAGGTGACCCAGTGCCCCCTGGTCGAGCAGGCCCTGCCAGTCGGCGGGCGCGAACACCTCGTCGCGCACACGGGCGATTGGCGCTGCCGCGGGGTCCTCGATCAGCCCAAGGGCGGCGGCGACCTGACGCCCGGCCCGCATGATGGTGTCGTTGACCACGATGACGGTCACGGTGGCGCCGGAGATGGCATCGACGTCCTCTCCTACTTCCAGGCGCGACGTCACCGAGGTGCCGAGGTGCTGGCCGGCGAAGTCGTCCAGGCGTTCTGACGGGATACCGACCAGCATGATCGGTTCGGAATGATTGAGCACCTTGGCCAGGCGCAGGCTGGCGGAAGGATCGATGGCGATCAGCAGGTTGACCGGCTTGCCCGAGTAGGCGGGGATTGGCGCGACCTCGGCACTTTCGAAGGCGTAGCCGAGCAGCTCGTCGCCTCGGTAGAGAGCATTGACCGGCCACGGCAGGTCGGCCACCGGCTCTATTCTGTCGGTACCGGGAAAGGCCTGCTGAAACAGCGCGAGGTCACCCTTGGCGCTGCCAAGGTCACCGGGATACTGATCGAATTCCAGCGCCAGGGCGGGCAGGCTTAACCACATCGCCAACAGCACGACAAGCAGGCGCAGGGGAGAAGACCAGTGGCGGGGAAAATGGCGGGGGGCTTGGGTCATGGCATGACCTCGAGGCGCAAAGCGCCCCGAGGACGCTTCGCGCACCAGGGTGGGATCAGGGCGTCAGCGACGAGAAGTAGGCGGCGATGTCGGCGATATCCTGATCCGACAGGGCCGCCGCCTGGGGCGCCATGATGGCGGACATGCCACCGCCGCGCTGACCCTCGCGATAGGCCTTGAGCGCGCTTTCCAGGTACGGAGCGTTCTGACCCGCCAGGTTGGGATAGATCGGTCCGGTGGCCTTGCCGTCGGTGCCATGGCAGGCGGCGCAGGCGCCGATCTTGGTTTCACCGGCGGCGGCGTCGCCGGCGGCCTGGGCGTTGAGACTGAACAGACAGGCGGCGCCAAGCGCGGCCAGGGGGATCCATTTCATGATGAGCGCTCCTCGGTCTTGGGGCGTGATACCTGACCCAAGCGGCGTGCTGCTTGGGTCAGGCATCACGGTCTGTGCGGGATGTCCCTTGGGACTCTCGAGTATTGGAGCGCTCAGCGACAATACCCTATGACGTTGGTCAACTTTAGGCGGGGAGAGGTACGTCTTCCGTACTATGCTTGATCGGGATCACTGGAATGGCAGGAGCATCATTGTGGTTGGCTCGCGTTTGCACTACCTCGGGCGAGAACACGCCACAGGGGCAAGCGCCGTGATGCCGCTGCCGTGATTTGATGCAGGTCATGTCTGGCTTCGTCTTGCCGGGACGTGCTGATTCGACGTGCGACAATGCCGACAGATGCCGCCGTCGGGCGGTCGTGTCACGAGGGGCCTTGTCGATGTCATCCGATGTTTTGCCGTTTCAGCGTGCGCTGGTCGAGAAGTACGACCGTCCAGGGCCGCGCTACACCTCCTATCCCACCGCGCCGCACTTCCACGACGGCTTCGGTGTCGCTGACTATCGCCAGGCGGTGGAGCGCAGCCAGCAGGGGGAGCCGAAGCCGCTGTCGGTCTACGTCCATGTGCCCTTCTGCGAAAGCCTTTGCTACTACTGTGCCTGCTCCAAGATCATTACCCACAATCGCGAGCGTGCCGCCGACTACCTGGCGCTGCTCAAGCGCGAGATCGCCCTGCAGGCGGCGCTGTTCGACGAGACCCGGGAGCTCAACCAGCTGCACCTGGGGGGGGGTACCCCGACCTTTCTGTCCAATGACCAGCTCAAGGGGCTGATCGACGCCCTGGCGCGCCACTTCCGCTTCGCCCCGGAGCAGCGCCGGGAATTCTCGCTGGAGGTGGATCCGCGTACGGTGACCCCCGCCCAGATCCATGAACTGCGCGAGATGGGCTTCAATCGTCTGAGCTTCGGCGTCCAGGACTTCGATCCGCTGGTCCAGAAGGCGGTCAACCGCGTGCAGAGCGAGGCCCAGGTGGCAGCCCTGGTGGACGCCGCCCGGGACGCCGGCTTCGCCTCGGTGTCGGTGGACCTGATCTATGGGCTGCCGCTGCAGACCCGCGACAGCTTCGACGCCACCCTGGCCAAGGTGGTGGCGCTGAGACCCGACCGCATCGCCGCCTACAGCTACGCCCACCTGCCGTCGCTGTTCAAGGCCCAGCGGCTGATCCGCGACGAGGACATGCCGCCGCCCGGGCGCAAGCTCGAGTTGCTCGAGCTGACCATCGAGCGGCTGACCCAGGCGGGCTACATCTATATCGGCATGGATCACTTTGCGCTGCCCGAGGACGAACTCAGCCGAGCCCGTCACGACGGTACCCTGCAGCGCAATTTCCAGGGCTACTCGACCCACGCTCAGTGCGACATGATCGGGCTCGGGGTCACCTCCATCGGCAAGGTCGGCGACGCCTACAGCCAGAACGTCAAGACCACCGCCGAGTACGCCGAGCACCTCGAGGCCGGGCGGCTGCCGGTGTTGCGGGGCTATCGGTTGAGCGACGAAGACCTGCTGCGTGCCGAGCTGATCACCTCGCTGATGTGTCACGGCGAGGTGCGCTTCGCCGAGTTCGAGGCCCGTCACGCTATCGACTTCCGCACGCATTTCGCCAGCGCCCTCGACCAGCTCGACGAGATGCAGGCCGACGGCTTGATCGAGATCAAGCAGCAAGCGCTCAGGGTACTGCCGGCAGGACGCCTGATGATGCGCAACGTGGCCATGGCCTTCGATGCCTACCTGGTCCCCGGCAGCGGGCGCTTCTCGCGCACCGTCTAGCCGGCTCTATCGCGGCTGCCCCGGGGCGAGACGCCCGGGGTAGCCCGCGCTACCTTTCATGCGCCAAAGCCGAATTAACGATCGGGTCTTCCATGGCCCGATTTTTCGTTTATATTGTGCCGCCGGTCGAAAATTTTACTATATCTGGTAGGGTGCCCGAGCTTATCCGGAGCGCGCATCCACCCCTTTACGACCCCGTTTATTTGCCGGTAACTTCATCGGAGACAAGCTTTCATGACCACATCCGCCAAGGCCGCCGCCCTGTCGCAGGAGGTTCCCATGCAGGGCCCCTCGTATGACATCTGGGACGCCAAGTATCGCTTGAAGGACCGCCACGGCCAGCCCGTCGACGCCGACCTTCAGGCCACCTGGGACCGCGTGGCCAAGGCGCTGGCCGCCGTCGAGGGCGACGCCGCTGACAAGTGGCTGCCGAAGTTTCGCTGGGCGCTGGAAAACGGCGCCGTGCCGGCAGGCCGGATCACCTCCAACGCCGGAGCCGAGGGCTACAAGCCCGCGGTCAGCCTGATCAACTGCACGGTATCGCGGACCATTCGCGACTCCATGCACGACATCCTCGACAGCGTGGTGGATGCGGGCATGACGCTCAAGGCCGGCTGCGGCATCGGCTACGAGTTCTCCACCCTGCGCCACAAGGGCGCCTTCGTGTTCGGCGCCGGTGCCGGCACCAACGGCCCCCTGGCGTTCATGGATATCTACGACAAGATGTGCTTTACGGTGGCCTCCGCCGGCGGCCGTCGTGGCGCCCAGATGGGCACCTTCGACGTCGGTCATCCCGACGTGCGCGACTTTATCGAGGCCAAGCGCGAGGCCGGTCGCCTGCGCCAGTTCAACCTGAGCCTGCTGATCACCGACGAGTTCATGGAAGCGGTGAAACAGGACGCCGACTGGCCGCTGGCCTTCCCGCTGCACGAGGGCGAGAAGGGCGACGTCGATGACAGCGAGCTGATCTACCGCGACTGGCCGGTGATCGAGGACGGCTACACCCAGGACGCCGAAGGTCGCGTGGCCTGCCGCGTGGTCGAGGTGATCAAGGCCCGCGAGCTGTGGGACACCATCATGCGTTCCACCTACGACTACGCCGAGCCCGGGTTCATCCTGATCGACCAGGTCAATCGCATGAACAACAACTGGTTCTGCGAAGAGATCCGCGCCACCAACCCCTGCGGCGAGCAGCCGCTGCCGCCGGAGGGTGCCTGCCTGCTGGGATCGGTCAACCTGACCCGCTTCGTGATCGATCCGTTCGGCGACAAGCCGCGCTTCGACTGGGACAAGTACCGTGAGGTGGTGGCGATCTTCACCCGCATGCTCGACAACGTGGTCGAGATCAGCGGCCTGCCGCTGTCCGGCCAGCGCCGCGAGATCGAGGCCAAGCGCCGCCACGGCATGGGTTTCCTGGGCCTCGGCTCGACCATGACCATGCTCAAGATGCCCTATGGCTCGGCCGAGTCGCTGGGCTTCACCGAGGAGGTCAGCCGAGTGCTGGCCGTGGAGGGCTGGAAGCAGGCGCTGGAGCTGTCCCGCGAGAAGGGCATGGCCCCGATCCTCGAGCAGGAGTTCGAGCTGACGCCGAAGATGCTTCGCGAGCGTCCCGAGCTCGGCCGCGACGGCTATGAGGTCGGCGACAAGGTGCCCGGGCGCATCCTGCACGCGCGCTACAGCCGCTATATGCAGAAGATTGCCGAGGTCGAGCCGCAGCTGGTGGCGGAGCTGGCAGAGCACGGCGCGCGCTTCACCCACCACTCGTCGATCGCCCCCACCGGGACGATCAGCCTGTCGCTGGGCAACAACGCCTCCAATGGTATCGAGCCGTCGTTCTCCCATCGCTACTTCCGTAACGTGATCCAGGCCGGCAAGAAGACCAAGGAGCAGGTCGAGGTGGTGTCCTTCGAGCTTGCCGCTTACCGTCACTTCATGCACGCCGACGCGGTGGAAAGCGACCTGCCCGAGTACTTCATCACCGCCGACGCGGTGACCCCCAAGCAGCACGTGGCGGTGCAGGCCGCGGCCCAGGCCTGGGTCGACTCGGCGATCTCCAAGACCGTCAACGTGCCCACCGACTTTGCCTTCGAGGCGTTCAAGGACCTGTACCTGGACGCCTACCAGAGCCGCCTCAAGGGCTGCACCACCTTCCGCTTCAACCCGGAGGCCTTCCAGGGCGTGCTGGTGCGCGAGGATGACCTCAAGAACACCACCTATATCTTCGAGCTGGAGAACGGCGAGACCCTCGAACTCAAGGGCGACGAGACGGTGATCTACGACGGCGAGGAACACAACGCCGCCAACCTCTACGACGGCTTGAAGGAGGGGACCTATGGCAAGTGGTAATCGGTCCAGCGGCGAGCCAGCCTGCCTGCCAGTCGGCGAGCCGCAATATCATGCCTGGGTCGTGAGCGTGTCACGCCCGCATCATCTTTCTGGAGGAGCCCGCTGATGGCTGTCGAAATCAATTCCAAGATCGTGGGCTACCGCGTCAAGAGCGAAGAGGCCGCCCCCGCGCCGGCCCCGCTGCCCGAGGAAAACCCGCTGACCATGCGCATCCCCTCGCGCCCCGAGGGAACGCTGGAGGCGGTGTCCGAGAAGATCTCCTACGTCGGCGCCGAAGGCCGCAAGAAGGTCTACCTGCTGGTGTCCTTCATGCCGGTGGAAGGCGTGCTCAACGGCCAGCGCGTTATCATCGAGCGCCCGGTGGAGTTCTTCTTCCCCTCCGGCCAGCTGTCCAGCGAGCACCAGTGGATCACCGCCACCATGCGCAGCCTGTCGCTGGCCGCCCGCGGCGGCTACGTCACCCAGGCGGTGGCGGATCTGCGCAAGGTGGCCTGGGACAAGGGCCTGGTGCGCTGCGGCATGAACCGCTGGAACAAGCCGATGTTCCATGACTCCGAGGTCGCCGCCATCGCCTGGTCGATCCAGCAGATCCTCTACCGTCGCGGCTTCCTCGACATCGACGGCAACCAGGTGCCGGTGGAGGACCTGGTCAGCCGTTACGCCCGACGCCAGGCCTCCGGCCACGGCTGGTACCCCGCCGAGGTCGAGGACGAGACCCCGAGCGGCGCGGTCGAGCCGCTGGACGGCAAGCCTGCCGAGTCCGCCGCCGAAGGCGCCGGCCCCGCCGTGGTCGGCAACTGCCCCGAGTGTCGCGGCGAGCTGATCATGATGGACGGCTGCCCCACCTGCTACGCCGGCTGCGGCTGGTCGAAGTGTGGTTGAGAGCCTTGCTGTACGAACAAGAGGGCGCCAATGAGGCGCCCTTTTTTGTCGGTGAGTATTGGCGCTGCTACTCGGCGGTACCCGATGAGCGGTTGCCACCGCAATGTGTGGAAGGGTTGGTGCGCGGGGGGTGTTGATGCACATCACGAACACAGGCGCGGGGTATCGCTAGCATGACCCGGCGGCGTCGTGCCGCTTGACCAGGAACCCGTCATGTCGCTGTCGCCGCTCGGCTCGCTGTCGTTGCCTTCTCTTGCCCTTCCTGCCCTGCCCACCCTTCCTTCGCTGCCGTCGTCGTTGACGTCTGGTGCCTTGACCCGGGTGCCCCATCGTCTGCATCTGTCACTGATGCGCCGTCTCGGCCCGCTGCCCCTGCCGCTGTTGCGCACGAGTCTCGAGCCCTGGCTCAACCGCACCCTGGCCGAGCCACTGGCCGACGGTGAGTTCGACGTGCTCGAAGGGCGCCGGGTGTGTCTGTCCATCGATGATCTGGCGCTGGCGGTCACCCTGACGCTTACCCACGGTCGCCTGCAGGTCACCGACGCGCCCTGGGAGGTGAAGGTGGCGGGGGGCTGGCGGGAGTTCGCCTGCCTGGCCAGCCGCGAGGAAGACCCGGACAGCCTGTTCTTCCAGCGCCGGCTGTGCCTGGAAGGTGACACCGAACTGGGGCTGACGGTGAAGAACCTGCTGGATGGCCAGGAAATGGAATTGCTGCATCCCTACCTGCTCGAGGCGCTGGGCCAGCTGCAGCGCTGGCTGCCTCGCGAGGCCTAGCCTCCTGGCTGGCGGGTTGAGCCATCTAGCGCAGGAGGCCGGCGAACCGGCCTCCTGAGTAACGCGGAGCGGGTGGGAAGGAGCGCCTAGTCTTCCAGCACCGGCGCCAGATCCATCCCTGCCTGGCCGTGCCAGTAGCCGTTGCACAGCTCGGCGTCGACCAGCGCCAGCGGCGAGGGCGCCGGGTAGCGTCCCTGGCGGGCCAGGTCGAAGTCCGCCACCACTTCATCCATCCCCTCTGAACGCGGACTCAGCCGGGCCGCGCTGACGCCCATTGTGGCCATCTCGGCAAGCTCGTGGCGCAGGTCCTGACAGGCCCCGGACAGGGTCTGGATACCGTTCAGGGTGAACAGTCGACGGCTGTCGTCCTGGGTGGTCAGCGACAGCCCTTCCGGATAGTCCTGGCAGACGAACTGGCAGCGATCCTTGGGGTGCTGGTGGTGGCGCGCGGTAAAGCAGCGTGACGACCAGGCCAGCGGCAGGTGGCCGTAGGCCAGCACCTCGCAGTCCAGCGCCAGCCCCGCCTCGCGGGCGTCAGACAGCAGCCGGGCCAGGTCGGCGCCGGGCAACTCCACCGGGGCGACGAAGCGGAACATGCCGGCGCGCTTGAGGATCTCCAGGGTCGGCACATTGTAGAGGTTGAGCGCCGGGCCGCCGACGAAGGGCAGGCCCGCCTCGGACAGCCGGTGCACCGCGCTCATGTCGTTGGCCTCGACCAGGAAGTCGCCGTTGTCGCATAGCCTGGTCAGGTCGCGCAGGTCGGCGTTGGACTCGATCAGGGTCTGCGAGCCGAGGATCACCTGCTTGCCGGCGGCGGTGAGCTGGTGGCCGATCTCCAGCCAGTCGGCGAGCTTCATGTCGCGCCGTCGCGAGCACACGGTCTCGCCCAGGGTGACGCTGGTCAGCGGCCAGTGGCAGGCCTGTTCATAGAAGGCGAAGTAGCGCTCGCGGGTCCAGTAGAAGGACACCGGGCCAAGGCTCAACTCCAGTGAAGCAGCGGTCATCTCGCCTCCTGTCATTTCCAGTCGCGCTCGTAGGCGCCGAGAGTGTGGGTGGAGCCTTCGGCCAGCGGCGCCAGGGCGGCGCTCCAGTCGGCCTGGGGGCGGTAGTCGTCGCCGGCCTGGTCCAGATGACCCAGCGCCTGGCGCCACACTCGGGTGACGCTGGCCACATAGGCCGGACTGCGCTGGCGACCCTCGATCTTGATCGCCTTGATGCCCAGTGACGCCAGCTGGGGCAGCAGATCCAGGGTGTTGAGGCTGGTCGGCGCCTCGATGGCGTGGCCGACGTCGCCCTCGACGTTGAAGCGTCCCTTGCACAGGGTCGGGTAGCCGGCCTGTTCGTCGGCGCGGTAGCGATCGATCAACACGCCGTTCAGGCGCGATTCGCGTCCGCTGGCGGTCTCCTCCCAGCGCACGTGGGCCGCCGGCGAGCACACGCCGTGGGTGTTGGGCGACTCGCCGGTCAGGTAGGACGACAGATAGCAGCGGCCCTCGGCCATGATGCACAGGCTGCCGAAGGCGAACACCTCGAGCTCCACCGGGCTGTGGCGGGCCAGGTCGCGCACCTGGTGGATCGACAGCACCCTGGGCAGCACCGCACGGCGGATGCCGAACTCGCGGTGGTAGAAGGCCAGCGCCTCGTGGCTGGTGGCGGAGCCTTGCACCGACAGGTGGCGGGGGATGTCCGGGTGGCGTTCGGCGGCGTAGGCCAGGAGGCCCGGGTCGGCCAGGATCAGGGCGTCGACCTGAAGCGAAGCCGCCTGGTCCACCGCCGCGCGCCACTGAGCCAGGCTCGACTGCTGCGGGTAGGTATTGATCGCGCAGAACACCCGGCAGCCCCGGGCGTGGGCGTAGTCGATACCCTCGCGGGCGCGCTTGTCGGTGAAGTTCAGCCCGGCGAACTGGCGGGCGTTGGTGGCGTTCTGAAAGCCGAAGTAGACCGCGTTGGCGCCCTCGTCCACGGCGCGCTTCAAAGCGGGCAGGCTACCCGCAGGACAGACCAGTTCCATGTCGATCTCCGAGCGAAGAGAGGCGCCATGCTAGCCCCGCGCGGACACCGTCGGCTTGATGCGTATCAGTGTCCGCCAATGAAGTAGGGGATGGAGCGAAGAGATGACGCGCTGCACCGGGGCCGGGTGTGGATAACCTGGCGATAGTGGGGGGCCGACTTGCGGGCCAGGCGTGTCGATAAAGGTGGGGATGAACTTGTGAGTCGTTCTGTGGATAACCCTGTGTGGCACCTTGTGAAAAGTGGTGGGCAGGCGGTGCAGGGGCTGTGGAAGGCGGTGTATAAGTCGCCTGTCAGTGGTTATCAGCGGCTCGCTGTCGTAAACGAAAACGGGCCCCGCAGGGCCCGTGGTCTTCATGCCGGTGCCTACTGACCGCCGGAGGGGAAGTGGAACTCCGCCTGGGTGGTCTCGAAGGGCGAGGGCCAGCGCTGTGACACCGCCTTGCGGCGGGTGTAGAAGCGCACAGCGTCGGGGCCGTAGGCGTGCAGGTCGCCGAACAGCGAACGCTTCCAGCCGCCGAAGCTGTGGCTGGCCACCGGCACCGGCAGCGGCACGTTGATACCCACCATGCCGACCTCGATGGCGTCGGTGAAGCGACGTGCCGCCTCGCCGTCACGGGTGAACAGGCAGGTGCCGTTGCCGTACTCGTGGGCGTTGGTCAGGGCGATGGCCTCGTCGAGGCTGTCGACACGCACCACGCACAGCACCGGGCCGAAGATCTCCTCGCGGTAGATGGTCATCTCCGGGGTGACCCGGTCAAACAGGCAGCCGCCGACGAAGAAGCCGTTCTCGTGGCCCGGGACCACCAGCTCGCGGCCGTCGGCCACCAGGGTGGCGCCTTCCTGCACGCCCTTCTCGATATAGCCGAGCACCTTGTCGCGATGCTGGGCGGTGACCAGGGCGCCCATGTCCAGGCCCTTGTCGGTGCCGGGGCCGATCTTCAGCGCGGCGATCTTGGGCTCCATGGCCTCGATCAGGCGGTCGGCGGTGTCATCGCCGACGCACACCGCCACCGAGATCGCCATGCAGCGCTCGCCGGCGCTGCCGTAGGCGGCCCCCATCAGGGTGTTGGCGGCGTTGTCGATATCGGCATCGGCCAGCACCACGGCGTGGTTCTTGGCGCCACCGAGGGCCTGCACCCGCTTGCCGCTCTCGGCACCACGCCGGTAGATGGTCTCGGCGATGGGGGTCGAGCCGACGAAGGACACGGCCTTGATCTCGGGGGCGTCGAGCAGCGCCTCGACGGTCTCGCGGCCGCCCTGGACCACGTTCATGATGCCCTGGGGCAGGCCGGCTTCCTCGAGCAGGCGGGCGACCGCCAGGGCGGCGGACGGGTCCTTCTCGGAGGGCTTGAGCACGAAGGCGTTGCCGCAGGCGATGGCCATCGGGTACATCCACAGCGGTACCATCGCCGGGAAGTTGAACGGGGTGATGCCGGCCACCACGCCCAGCGGCTGGAAGTTGGAGAAGGCGTCGATGGACGGCCCCACGTTGTGGGAGTACTCGCCCTTGAGCAGCTCCGGCACGCCGCAGGCGTACTCGACGTTCTCGATGCCGCGCTTGAGCTCGCCCATGGCGTCCTCGAGAGTCTTGCCGTGCTCTTCGCTGATCAGTCGCACCAGACGATCGGCGTCACGCTCCAGCAACGCCTTGAAGCGGTACATCACCTGGGCGCGCTTGGCCGGCGGGGTATCGCGCCAGGCCGGGAAGGCCGCCTGGGCGGCGTCGATGGCGGCCTTGACGGTGTCGGCGTCGCCGTCGGCGACCTGGCGAATGGTCTCGCCGGTGGCCGGGTTGGTGACCGGCAGATGGCGGCTGGCCTCGAGATCCTGACCATTGATCCAGTGATTGACGTTGTCCATCGAGGGTCCTCAAGTGTCGAAAGGGTGGACGGGAAAGACCCGTCCGCGCTGTGGATAACGCTGTGAACAGTGGGTGTAAAGGTTGTCCACAGGCTGTCGGTTTCAGGTGGATAAGCCGGGCGCTGGGTACCGGCAAGCGGCCCCAGGCGAGCGGGCTCAGGCAAGCGGTCTTGGTCGAGCGGCCCCAGTCAAGCGGCCTCAGTCGAGCCGGTCGAGGGTCTCGGCGACGGCGTCGAACAGGCGCTCGAGCTCGGCCTCGGTGGTGGCGAAGGGAGGGCCGAACTGTAGGGTGTCGCCACCGAAGCGCACATAGAAGCCGGCCTCCCACAGCGCCAGGTGGGCGTCGCGCGGGCGGATGGCCGGATCACCGTCGCGCGGGGCCAGCTGGATCGCCCCGGCCAGGCCGAAGTTGCGGATGTCGACCACATGGGAGCGGCCCTTCAAGGCGTGCAGGCGATCCTCGAAGGCCGGGGCGATAGCCCTGACCTGGGCCGGGAAGTCCTCGCGCTCGAGCAGGTCCAGCGCGGCAAGGGCGGCGGCGCAGGCCACCGGATGGCCGCTGTAGGTGTAGCCGTGGGGAAATTCAATGGCGTGCCCCGGGCCGCCGGCGTGCATGAAGGTGTCATGGATCTCGCCAGAGGCGATCACCGCACCCATCGGCACGCAGCCGTTGGTGATCTGCTTGGCCACCGTCATCAGATCAGGGGTGACGCCGAAGGCCTCGGCGCCGGTGCGCGCGCCGCTGCGGCCGAAGGCGGTGATCACCTCGTCGAAGATCAACAGGATGTCGTGGGCCGAGCAGATATCGCGCAGCCGCTCGAGGTAGCCCTTGGGCGGCACGATGACCCCGGCGGAGCCGGACATCGGCTCGACGATCACCGCGGCGATGTTGGAGGCGTCGTGCAGGGCGATCTGCTCGAGCAGCGCATCGGCGAGTTCGGCCCCGGTCTCGGCCTGGCCCCGGGTGAAGGCCTGGTTCGGCTGCAGGGTGTGGGGCAGGTGGCTCGAGTCCAGCAACTGGCCGAAGTGCTTGCGGTTGCCGCCGATGCCGCCAAGGCTGGTGCCGCCGATGTTGACCCCGTGGTAGCCCTTGGCGCGGCCGATCATGCGGGTCTTTTCCGGGCGGCCCTTGAGCCGCCAGTAGGCCTTGGCCATCTTCAGCGCGGTATCGGCGGACTCGGAGCCGGAATCGGTGAAGAACACATGGTCGAGTCCCGCCGGGGTCAGGCTCGCGACCTTCTCGGCCAGCTTGAAGGCCAGCGGATGGGACACCTGAAAGCTCGGCGCAAAGTCGAGACTGCCGAGCTGGTGGGCCACCGCCTCGCGGATCTCTTCACGGTTGTGGCCGGCGCCGCAGGTCCACAGACCCGACAGTGAATCGAACACCCGGCGGCCGCGGTCGTCGATGAAGTAACGGCCCTCGGCGCCCTGGATCATCCGCGGATGCTGGTGGAAGTCCTGGTGGGCGGTGAACGGCATCCAGTAGTGATGGTTGAGCCCGGCCCCCGCAGGGCGCTCGGCGTGGGCGTCGGGACGGGTATCGAGGGTGTCGAAGGTCAGCATGGCGAGTCTCCAGTCAGGGGCCGCAGGGCGGGCATGGACTCAGCATGGACAGGGCTTCAGGTTTGTAAAATCACTCTTTGTTGTCGTTCACGTGAGTAAAGATAAACGTTTAGTGTCGGCGATTTCTTTTCTTGACCAATTCACGCAACGGGTCTAATCCTTATATTTATTCGAATAAATGACCGAGGCGATCCGTGCCGACTTCCTTTCCCCAGCGCCGACAGAAGCTCGCGGACCTGATCTGCGAGGACATCAAGCAGAAGATCGTGATGGAGAACCTGTCGCCGGGTGACCGCCTGCCCAACGAGAAGGCCCTGATGGAGCGCTATGAATGCGCCAAGGGCACCATTCGCGAGGCGCTGCGGGTGCTCGAGGTGGAAGGCCTGGTCGCGCTCAAGACCGGCCCCGGTGGCGGCGCCATCATCCGCGAGGTGACCGTCGATCCGGCCTGCCGCGCGCTGCGCAACTTTCTGCACTTCCAGCACGTGGACGGTAGCCAGGTCTATCAGCTGCGGCGGATGGTGGAGGTCGAGGTGGCGGTCTCGGCCATGGACCGGCTCGATGCGGCGGGGCTGACCCGGCTGCGGGACAACATCGATCAGTGCCAGCGGCCCCATGAGGACGAACTCAGCCAGCGCCAGCACCGCATGCTGGAGCTCGAGTTTCACAACATCCTGGCCGAGTACTGCCCCAATCCGCTGCTGCGCTTCATGAGCACCTTCCTCAACGACCTGCTGCGCGACCTGGTCGTCATCAAGAAGGCCTACAAGCCGGAGCGCCACGCCTTCGATGAATCGAACATCCGCTATCACATCGCCCTGCTGGAGGCCTTCGAGGCCAGCGACCGCGAGGCGGTGCGCCGCCTGATGTACGAGCACATGTGTGACGCCGAGCACCATATGTCGGCCCTGGAGGGCGAGATGGCCAAGCAGTTCCTGGTCTCACCTGACGCCCTCGGCGAGGCGGGCGGCTAGCCTCCTGGCCCCCGACCTGCGGCAAACCAACCAACAATGACAACAACTGCCACCCCACGCCAGCGACCCCTCATCCACTCCGATGACGTCGAAAAAAGAGGAACAACAATGACTGTGCGCAAGACCTCCCTGATGCTTTCCGCCCTGGCCCTTGGCCTGGCGACCCAGCCGCTGCTGGCCCAGGATCAACAGCCGCTCACCTTCTATGGGGTGAAGTCCCTGTCCGGTGCCTTCGCCAGCTACGGCAAGTACGCCGAGATGGGCTCCCGGCTGGCGGTGGAAGAGGCCCGAGAAACCCTCGGCCGCGATATCGAGTACGTCAGCCTGGACACCGAGGGCAACGCCGGCCGCGCCATCCGCAAGGTGCAGGAAGCGATCAACCAGGACGGCGGGCGACTGTTCAACGGTGCCACCCTGTCATCCACGGCGCTGGCGGTGGGCAAGGAAGTCGCCGGCGTCGAGGGCGTGTTCATGACCCCCGCCGGCGCCGACGAGCTGACCGGCAGCGAGTGTAATGCCTCCACCTTCCGCTGGTCGGTGCCGACCTACGGGGCCATCCGCGAGACCCTGGTGCCGCTGATCGAGGCGCTACCCGAGGCCAAGCGCTTCTACACCATCACCCCCGAGTACGTGTTCGGCGAGGCGCTGCTGGACAACGCCAAGGCGGTGTTCGAGGAGTTCGGCGTCGAGCACGTCGGCAACAGCTATCACTCGCTGCAGGAGCAGGAGTTTTCCGGCTACCTGACCAACGCCATGTCGGCGGCGCCGGACGTGCTGGTGCTGTTGAACTTCGGCTCCCAGTCCTCCAACGCCCTGCGCCAGGCGCGCAACTTCGGCCTCAACGAGCAGATGGACATCCTGATGGTGTGGTCGGCGGGCCTCGACCAGTTCGAGGAACTCGGCGCAGCCAACGTCGACGGCATCTACTTCGGCGCCCAGTATTGGCACGAGGTCGACACCCCCTTCAACCAGCAGCTGGTGGCCTCGGTGCGCGAGGCCTACGACATCACTCCGACCTATCCCCTGGCTGCCGACTACACCATGACACGCGTGATGCTTGAAGTGGCCGACGCCAGCGGGGCCAGCGAAGGTCCGACGCTGATCGAGGCGCTGGAAGGCTACACCTACCAGGGCCCCACCGGTGAGGAGACCATCCGCGCCTCCGACCATCAGGTGATCAAGGACTACTACCTGCTCAAGGGCAAGGCCGAGGGCGAAATGGAAGACCCCGACGACTACGCCGACGTGATCAGCGCCGGGCGCTCCTTCGTCACCCCTGAGGACTCGCCCTGCCAGCTGTAAGGCTGTCAGCTTGCCAATCTGCCGGGGACGGCGTCCCCGGCACGACAGGAGTCGGGACCATGCTTAACGTCTATCTGTTCCAGATCCTCAACGGTCTGGGGCTCGGGATGATCTATTTCCTGATTTCGGTGGGATTGACGCTGATCTTCGGACTGTTGAACTTCGTCAACTTCGCCCACGGGGCCTTTTTTCTGGTGGGCTCCTACCTCTGCTACACCCTGGTCAGCCTGACCGGCAACTTCTGGCTGGCGCTGATCGCAGGCCCCTTGCTGGTGGCGCTGCTGGCCTGGGCGCTGGAGCGCAGCCTGATCCAGCGCATCTACCACCTGCCGCATACCTTCCAGATTCTGGTCACCCTGGGCATCGCGCTGATCATCCAGGAGCTGTCGATCATGATCTGGGGCCCGGTGGGCAAGAGCATCCCCACCCCGGAGGCACTGCAGGGCGTGGTACGCATCGGCAACTTCGCCTACCCCTACTACCGGCTGTTTCTGATCGGCTTCAGCGCCCTGGTGGCGGTGGTGCTGTGGCTGCTGCTCGAACGCACCCGCTTCGGCGCGCTGGTGCGCGCCGGCAGCGAGTCCACCGAGATGGTATCGCTGCTGGGTTCCAACATCTTTCGCCTGTTCTCCATCACCTTCGCCCTCGGGGTGGGCCTGGCCGGGCTTGCCGGGGTGCTGTCGGCGCCGCTGCGCGGGGCGCACCCCTTCATCGGGCCGGAGGTGCTGGGCCTGGCCTTCGTGGTGGTGGTGATCGGTGGCATGGGGTCCTTCACCGGCGCCCTGGTGGCGGGGCTGATCGTCGGCGTAGTGCAGAGCCTGATGACCTCGCTGTGGCCCCAGGGCGCCAGCCTGATGATCTACGCCGCCATGGCGGTGGTGATCCTGCTGCGTCCCCACGGACTGTTCGGGAGAGCATGAGATGATGACCAAGACACTCGATACCGCCGCTGCCAACCCAGGCCGGCGCCGCTTCAAGGGGCGTCTCGGCGCCGGCACCACCCTGGCGATGCTGGCGGTGATGGTGCTGCTGCCGCTGGTGCTGCCCTCCGCCACCCTGGCCACCGAGATCCTGATCTTTGCCATGGCCGCACTGGCCTGCAATCTGCTGCTCGGCTTCACCGGGCTTCTGTCCTTCGGCCAGGCGATCTTCTTCGGCGCCGGTGCCTACATCAGCGCGCTGGCGATGATCCACCTCGACGCAGGACTGATCGGCGCGCTGCTGATCGCCGTGGTGGCGGGCTGTGTGCTGGCGCTTGGCGTGGGCATGCTGTGCATCCGGCGCAAGGGCATCTACTTCGTGATGCTGACCCTGGCGCTGACCCAGATGGCCTACTTCCTAGCCTACACCCTGAGCGACTGGACCGGCGGCGACAATGGCCTGCTCGACGTGCCGCGCCCGCCGCTGGCGGTGGGCGAGACGACCCTGATCAGCTTCGCCTCGCCGCTGGCCTTCTATGCCCTGGTGGCCACCCTGTTCGCGCTGATCTACGTGGTGGCCCGGCGCATCACCGACTCGCCGTTCGGCAGCACCCTGCTGGCGATCCGCGAAAACGAGCAGCGCGCCTCGGCGCTGGGCTACGACACCCGCCTGTTCAAGATCATGGTATTCGTGCTGTCCGGCGGCATCACCGCCCTGGCCGGGGCGCTCTACGGCATGCTGCTGAACTTTGTGCCGCTGTCCAATATCGAGCTGTTGATGTCCGAGCAGATCCTGATCATGACCATCATCGGCGGGACCGGCTCGCTGTTCGGTTCGCTGCTGGGCGCCGGCGCCATCGTGCTGCTGGGCGACCTGCTGTCGTCGATCTGGCCGCGCTGGATGCTGCTGCTGGGCGTGGCGCTGATCGCGGTGGTGATCTTCATGCGCGGCGGTCTGTGGGGCGGGCTGTCGAGCCTGCTGGAGCGACGCCGTGGCAACCACGCCGAACCGCACAAGGAGGCCAGCCATGACTGACGTACTGCTGGAAACCCGCGACCTGGCCCTGGCCTACGGTGCCTTTCGGGCGGTGGACGGAGTCAGCCTGCGTATCGCCCGCGGCAGCATCCATACCGTGATCGGACCCAACGGCGCCGGCAAGACCAGCCTGTTCCATTGCCTCACCGGTGAGCGTCGGCCCACCGCCGGGCGCATCCTGCTCGATGGCCGCGAGATCACCAGGGAGCCGCCCCACGGCCGGGTCGGCCTGGGCATGTCGCGCTCCTTCCAGGTCACCAGCCTGTTCCAGGAGCTCAGCGTCCACGAAAACCTGCGCCTGGCCGCCCAGGGCATCGACGGCTGGCGCGCGCTCAACTTCTGGCAACGCCTGAACAAGCGCCGCGAGCACCTGGCTCGAGCCGACGAGATCCTCGAGCGCATCGGTCTTGCCGAGCGCGCCGGGGTGGCGGCAGGGGAGCTGTCCCACGGCCAGCAGCGCATCCTCGAGGTGGGCATGGCGATCTGCCCGCGGCCCAAGCTGCTGCTGCTGGACGAGCCCACCTCGGGCATGGGCATCGACGATATCCCCAGCATGACCTCGCTGATTGGCGAGCTGGGCAAGGACCACAGCATCCTGCTGATCGAGCACAACATGAGCATCGTGATGTCGATCAGCGACACCATCACCGTGATGAACCGCGGGCAGGTGCTGGTCGAGGGCGACCCCGAGACCGTGCGCAGTGATGCCCGCGTGCGTGACGCCTATCTGGGGGAGGCCGCCTGATGCTCGAGATCAAGGATATCCACAGCTACTACGGCAAGAGCCATGTGCTCGAAGGCGTCTCTTTGACGGTGGGCGAGGGCGAGCTGGTGACCCTGCTGGGGCGTAACGGTGCCGGCAAGACCACCACCCTGAAGAGTATCATGGGGCTGGTCGACACTCCCGCCGGCAGCATCGAGCTCAACGGTCAGTCGCTGCTTGGCCAGCCGCCGTTTCGCATCGCCCGCCAGGGCGTGGCGCTGGTGCCGGAGCACCGCGGCATCTTCAGCATCCTCAGCGTGGAGGAAAACCTGCAGATCGCGGTACGCGCCGGCAGTCGCTGGCAGATGGCCGACATCTATCGCTGGTTTCCGCGCCTCGAGGAGCGCCGCCGCAACCGCGGCAACGCCCTGTCCGGGGGCGAGCAGCAGATGCTGGCGATCGCCCGGGCGCTGCTCAACGACCCGCGGATCCTGCTGCTCGACGAGCCCACCGAGGGCCTGGCCCCGGTCATCGTCGACGAGATCGTCAAGATCTTGAAGGCGATCCGCGAGGAGGGCCTGTCGGTGCTGCTGGTCGAGCAGAACCTGCGGGTCTGCGAGGCGGTGGCCGACCGCCACTACATCCTCGAGCAGGGCCAGATCGTCTACACCGGCAGCGCCGACGACTTCCGTGACGATCCCGGCGTGCGTGATCGCTACCTGGCCCTGAGCGCCTGAGACCACTCTTTTGCAAGGATGATACCCATGACCGTTTCCGTGACCCCATCCGAGGCTGCCGGCGCCGTGCTCAAGAGCGACGGCGAGCGCCTGTGGCAATCATTGATGACCCTGGCCGAGCTGGGCGCTACCCCCAAGGGTGGCGTCAATCGCCAGGCGCTGACCGAGCTCGACCGTCAGGCCCGTGACCTGTTCATCGACTGGTGCCGGGCCGAGGGCTGCCAGATCCGCATCGACGCCATCGGCAACATCTTCGCCCGACGGGAGGGCAGCGAGCCCGGCCTTCCGGCGGTGATGACCGGCAGTCATATCGACACCCAGCCCACCGGCGGCAAGTACGACGGTTGCTTCGGCGTGCTGGCCGGGCTCGAGGTCATCCGCACCCTCAACCAGCACGCCATCACCACCCGGGCTCCGGTCGAGGTGGTGGCCTGGACCAACGAGGAAGGCTGCCGTTTTCCGCCCTGCATGATGGGCTCCGGGGTGTTCACCGGCGAGCTTGGCCTCGATGAGATGCTGGCCCGCTGCGACGACGAAGGGGTCAGTGTCGGTGAGGCGCTGGACGCCATCGGCTATCGCGGCAGCGACCGTGTGGACCTCGACGAGGTGAAGGCCTACTTCGAGGCCCATATCGAGCAGGGGCCGCTGCTCGAGGATACCGCCACCACCCTGGGCGTGGTGATCGGCGCGCTGGGGCAGAAGTGGTTCGATGTCACCCTGACCGGCGTCGAGGCCCACGCAGGCCCCACTCCCATGCACCTGCGCAAGGACGCCCTGGTCGGCGCCGCCGAGATCACCCTGGCGGTCAACCGCATGGCCAACGAGGCGGCGCCCCACGGGCGCGGCACCGTCGGCGTACTGACGCCCCACCCGGGCTCGCGCAATGTGATTCCCGGCCAGGTGCGGATGACCGTCGACCTGCGGCATCTGGAATCGGACGCCCTCGAGGACATGGCCGCCCGGCTCGCCGAGGTGGTGGCCGAGGTCAGCCAGCGTCACGGTCTGCGGGCGGAACTCACGCCCACCGCGGACTTCCCGCCGGAGGCCTTCGACGAGACCTGCGTCAAGGCGGTGCGTGCCGGCGCCGAGGCCCATGGCCTGTCGCACATGGACATCGTCAGTGGAGCCGGTCACGACGCCATCTTCCTTGGCCGGGTGGCGCCCACCGCCATGATCTTCGTGCCCTGTGAAGGCGGCATCAGTCACAACGAGATCGAGTACGCCACGCCGGAGGACCTGCACGCCGGCTGCAACGTGCTGCTCCACGCGGTGCTGGACAGCGCCGGCGTCGCCGCTCGGGCCGAGGGAGGGCAGCGATGAGTCAGGCAACGCTCCCCCCTGGGCGCCAGGCCAGCGACGAGCCGGCCCTGGCCGAGCTGGGCGCCTGCCAGGCGCTCGAGGCCTTTCGCAAGCGACGATTGACCCCGAGCCAGGTGATCGAGGACTGCCTTGCGCGGATCGCGCGGGACAACCCAAGGGTCAACGCCTTCGCCCATGTCGCCGGCGACGAGGCGCTGCGTGCCGCCGAGGCCTCCACCCGGCGCTGGCGCGAGGGCACACCATGCGGCCCGCTGGATGGCATCCCGGTCACCATCAAGGATTTGACGCTGACCCGTGACATGCCGACCCGCATGGGCTCGCGCACCAGCGACCCGGATGCCGCGATGAAGGTGGACGCCCCGGTCAGCGGCTTTCTGCGCCAGGCCGGTGCGATCATCGTCGGCAAGACCCTGTCGCCGGAGTTCGGCTGGAAGGGGGTGACCGACAATCCGCTCCACGGCATCGCCCGCAATCCCTGGAATCCTGCGCTGACCCCGGGGGGCTCCTCCGGGGGCGCCGGGGCGGCGGCGGCGCTCAACCTCGGCATGCTGCACCAGGGCAGCGACGCCGGTGGTTCCATCCGCATCCCCTGCAGCTTCACCGGCACCTTCGGCATCAAGCCGACCTTCGGCTGGGTGCCCCAGTGGCCGGCCAGCGCCATGAGCACCTTGTCACATCTGGGACCGATGACCCGCAGTGTCGAGGACAGCGCCCTGATGATGAGCCTGCTGGCGCAGCCGGACGCTCGCGACGGCTACCTTGGCGGCCCCTGTCCCATCGACTGGCGCGCGCCGCCGCCGCAGGACCTGCGTGGCTGGCGCGTCGCGCTGAGCCTGGATCTGGGCTACGTCCAGGTGGCGCCGGATATCCGCGCCCGGGTGGAGCAGGCCGCCAGTGAGCTCGAGGCGCTGGGGGCTCGGGTCGAGCGGCTCGACCCGGGCTTCGAGGATCCCATCGACACCTTCAACACGCTGTGGTTCTCCGGCGCCTCCCAGGCCCTTTCGAGGCTGTCGCCACAGCAGCAGGCGCTGCTGGACCCCGGCTTTCTCGAGATCGCCCGTCGCGGCGCCGATATTCCCCTGGCCGAGTACCTTGACGCCCGCCGCCGGCGCGCCGAGCTGACCGCTTGCATGGCCGACTTTCATCGGCGCTTCGATCTGCTGGTGACCCCGACGATGCCGATCTCGCCCTTCGCGGCCGGTCATAACGTGCCGCCGGGCGGCCCCTACCGGGAATGGATGGACTGGACCCCCTTCACCTATCCGTTCAACCTGACCCAGCAGCCGGCGGCGTCGCTGCCCTGCGGGCTGGACGACCAGGGGCTGCCGGTGGGGCTGCATCTGGTGGGGCCGAAGTTCCGCGATGACAGGGTCATGCAGGCGGCCGCGCTGCTGCAGTCGCGCCTGCCTCGGCTGAGCCCGCCGGGGCTGGGCTAAGGCGCTGCGTCCTTCAGGGCGGATAAAGCAGACGATGCGGCGAGGGTGATAGAGAGTAGACCGCAAACGACAGCGGGGCCGATCGGCCCCGCTGTCGTTTTTCATGGCGCCCGATCAATGCCGCCTTCTTATGGCGCCCAGTTGATGAAGCGCCTTCTTATGGCGCCGGTGCCGCGCCGACAGACGGATATCCTTCACTAAAGTCGCATTTCGCCGTCGTCATGCTCTGGCTATCTTGGGTACACGAATACTTTGTATGATGTAATACCTTAAGTGCAAAAGCCGAAGTAGTCGTCACAAGAGCGGCAACTACAAGAGCAGCAGTCCCCACAGGAACGGCCACACCGCCTTGCGTCGGCCGTCCCCGCAAGCCAACAACAAGCACTGCCCTGACGGTGGCAAGGAGTGGAAGAGATGCGCAAGTCGATGAGCATGACCCTGGGTGGCCTGGCGCTGGTCGCCAGTGCCTCGGTCGCGGCGGACTATCCGGAGCGCGACGTTCGCATGATCGTGCCCTGGGGCGCCGGCGGCGGTACCGACGGTATCGTGCGCAAGATCTCCAACCTGGCCGAGGAGCCGCTGGGGGGCACCGTCTACGTCGAGAACATCGAAGGCGGCATGAGTGCCAACGGCCTGGTGCAGGCGTTGGGCGCGCGCCCCGATGGCTACACCCTGATCGCGCTGACCTACGACAGCGTCGTCACCATCCCGTGGCAGGGAATGCTGGCCGGCTACGATATCGACAAGCTGGATCTGATCGCGCGGATCACCAGTGAGCCGGACGCCGTCGTGGTGCCGGAGGATTCGCGCTTCGATAGCCTCGAGGCATTGATCGAGGCGGCCAAGGCCGCGCCGGGGGAGATCCGCGCCGGTATCCAGAACATGGGCTCGCGGACCCACCTGACGCTGCTGCAACTGCAGGACCAGGCCGAGGTGGAGTTCAAGATCGTCTCCTATCCCGGTGGTGCGGCGCCACAGAAGGAGGCCCTGCTCAACGGAGAGGTGGACCTGGCGTTGACCAGCCTCGGTGACTTCGAATCGCTGATCTCGGCGGGTGACGCCCGTGGCCTGGTGGAGTTCACCGACGTCCAGAGCGAGAGCTTCCCCGACGTGCCCCCGGCAACCGAGCTGGGCTACGACATCCAGATGGGCAGTTTCGTGATCCTGGCGGCGCCTGCCAATACGCCGGACGAAGCCGTGACGGCCCTCGAGGCGGCCTATCAGCAGGCCTACGACAGCGAGGAATTCCAGAACTGGCTGGTCGACGTCGGTGTCACCCCCAACTGGCTGGGCACCGAGGAGGTCGAGGACTGGGCCGAACAGACCCAGGGTGAGCTGTTCGCGCGCATGGATGAGCTGAAGGAAGCCGGCCTGATCGGCCAGTAAGCCCGCGCCGCCACCGCGGTGGCGGCTCTTTTCCGGAGGACTCCCGATGAAATCGCTCTCCCGCCTGGGGACCTGGCTGACGGGGCCGACAGGTGTCGTCGTCTGCCTGTTGGCCCTGACCCTGATCTATCTGCTCGAGGCGTTCAAGATCGCGCCGCCCATCAACAACGGGGCCCTGACCGCCTCCTTCTTCCCGGTGGCGCTCGCCGTGGTCATGCTGCTGGCGCTGGGTGGCGTGATCCTCGCCGATCGACGCGAGGCGGCCAGTGGTGAGGCTGGTGGTGAGGCTGGTGGTGAGTCCGGCGCCGGGGAAAGCGACGAGGGCGGCGACAACCGTGGCGATGCAAAGGTGGCGGCGTGGCGGGGGCCGGTGGCGGTCACCCTGCTCACCGCCGTCTATATCGCCCTGTTTGCCCACCTTGGCTACTTCATCGCCACCTTCCTCTACGCCTTCAGCATGACGCTGGCCTTCGCCACCGGGCGGCCCTCGCCGCAGGCGCTGGCGTTCAAGGCGCTGGTGGCCGGCGTGATCACCCTGCTGGGATACGGGCTCTTCGAGCTGGTGTTCCAGGTTCGCCTGCCGACGCCCTGGATCTGACCCATGGACTATCTGATCGAACTCTCCAAGGGCCTTGCCGTGCTGATGCAGCCCGACATCCTGCCCTACCTGATCGGCGGCTACCTGATCGGCACCTTCTTTGGCGCCGTGCCGGGGCTCACCTCGATGCTGGCCATCGCCCTGCTGTTGCCGTTGACCTACAGCCTCGACATCACCGCGGCGCTGGTCGCCTGCGCCGCCATCTTCATGGCCGGCATGTGCAGTGGCAGCATCACCGCCACCACCATCAATATTCCCGGTGCCCCGGCCTCGATGATGACCGCCATCGAGGGCTACCCCATGCAGCAGCGGGGCGAGGGCGCCAAGGCGCTTGGCCACGCCGCCCTGGCGTCGATGATCGGCGGTGCCCTGGGCGCCATCATGCTGATGGTGATGGCGCCGCTGGCCACCGAGGCGGCGCTGCTGATTCGCACGCCGGGCAAGTTCTCGCTGATCGCCTTCGCCCTGATCGTGATCGTCATCTCCCAGCGTGGGGCCATCTCCAAGGGCCTGGTCGCCACCACCCTGGGGGTGATGGTGGCCACCGTCGGTATCGATGTGATGCAGCCGGTCACCCGCTTCACCTTCGGCACCGGCGTGCTGATGCAGGGCATCGACATCATGCCGCTGGTCATCGGCGCCTTCGCCGTCAGTGAGCTGCTGGTGCAGTCGCAGAACCGCGCCTCGCGCACCGTCGAGGTCGACGCCATCAAGGCCAGCGTCATTCGCCGCCGGGACTTTATTCCACCCTGGCACGAGGTGCGTGAAATCGGCGTCTATCGCTACGTCAAGACCGCCATCATCGGCTACAGCGTCGGCGTGCTGCCGGGCGCCGGAGGCTCCATGGCGGCCTTTGTCGCCTACGCCGAGTCCATGCGCAGCACACGCCACCCGGAGAAGTACGGCAAGGGTTCGGTGGAAGGCATCGCGGCGGCGGAGGGCGCCAACAACGCCATGTGCAGCGGCGCCTTCGTGCCGATGCTGTCCTTCGGTATTCCCGGCGATCCCACCACCGCCATCGTGCTGGGCGTGCTGGTGATCAACGGCCTGCAGCCCGGGCCGCAGTTCCTCGACAGCCAGCTTGCGCTGGTGGCTCCGATGTTCATGGCGCTGCTGGTGGCGGCCCTGGTGATGGTGCCGCTGACGCTCTACGTGCTGGGACCCTGGTTCGTGCGGATCGTCTCGATCCGCCGCGATGTGCTCTACGCCAGCATCGCGGTGATCGCGCTGGTCGGCTGCTACGTGGCTACCTACTCGATCTTCCAGATGGGACTGGCGCTGGTGTTCGGGGTGCTCGCCTTCCTGCTGCGGCGTCAGGGCTATCCGGTGGCCTGCCTGCTGCTCGGTTTCGTGCTCGGCCCGAGCCTGGAGGAATACTGCCGACGCTCGCTGTCGCTGTCCGACGGCAACCCGCTGATCTTCCTCACCAGTCCCGACAGCCTGTTCTTCCTGGCGCTGACCGGGGTGTTCTACTACTTCATGGTGGTGAGAAAGCCCGAGGCGCGACAGCACGCCTGAAACTCAGGTTGGTGAGTGATGGCTGGGAGACACGACAAGGCCGCGCCCTCGGGCGCGGCCTTGTCGTGGTGGGCTGAGTGGAACGCGACGGTCAGACGTGCTTGTCAGGCGGCGCTCTTGGTAGGTTCAAGCGGACGCGAGGGGCCGAAGTGCTCGTAGTGACGGCGCTGCTCGGGGATGCCCAGTTCTGCCAGATGGCTGTCGATGGCGCTCATGAAGGGTGGCGGGCCGACGAAGTAGCACTGGGCGTCGCCGCCGGGCAGCAGGCGGGCCAGCAGCTCACGCTCGAGGCGGCCCTTGATGTCGCCACCGTCGCCTTCCTCGTAGGCGCAGACCCGGGTCAGCAGTTGCGGATAGTCTCGGGCAAGGGCCTCGACCTCGCCACGGAAGGCGTGGTGGTCGATGTTCCGGGCAGCGTGGATGTAGCAGACCCGGCGTCCCTGGGCCAGGGCCTGGCGTGCCAGCGGCAGCATCGGGGTCTGGCCGACGCCGCCGCTGATCAGCATTACCGGTGCGTCGCCATCGTCCAGGGTCAGCTCACCGGCAGGGGGCAGCAGTTCCAGGGTGTCGCCGACGCGCATCTGCTGGTGCAGGAAGTTGCTGACCAGGCCGCCCGGCTCCTGTTTCACCGAGATGCGATAGCTACGGCCGTTGGGGCTGCCGGACAGGCTGTAGTGGCGATGCACGATTGCCTCGTCCACCGCCAGACGCAGGCCGATGTACTGGCCGGGCTCGGCGTCGGCCACCGGCTGGCCGTCGACCGGCTCCAGGGTGAAGGAGCGAATTACCTCGCACTCGCGCTGGATCTGGGCGACACGAAACTCGCGCAGTCCACGCCAGCCGCCGGGGCGCTCGGCGAAGGCCTGGTAGCGCTCGGCTTCGGCGGCGATCAACAGCGCGGCCAGGTCGCTGTAAAGGGCCGCCCAGGCGTCGGCGATCTCCGGCGTCACCACCTCGCCCAGCACCTCGCCGATGGCGGCCATCAGGCATTCGCCGACGATGGGGTACTGCTCGGGCTGGATGCCCAGCGAGACGTGCTTGCTGATCACCGTCTGCATCGAGTCGATGACCTCCTGGGGCTGGCGGCGCAGGCCGACATAGGCCAGCACCCCTCGCGCCAGCGCCTTCGGCTGGCCACCGTCGGCCTGGTGGGCCTGGTTGAACACCGCCTTGACCTCCGGGTAGCGCTCGAACATCAGCGGATAGAAACGGGCGGTGATGGCGTCGAGGTGTTCGGCGACCAGAGGGGCGGTGGCATCGATGATGGCGTCTTGGGCAGCGGTGGTCATGGCGTCTCCTGTCAGGGATATGGCGCAGCGCGCTCCCACTGTGGCAAAAAACCTTCACCGCGTCGGAGGCCTGGCTCGTTTGGGCCTACTTTTTCTCTACAGCTTGTGAACAGAGCATCGGTTGATATGCCTCGACACCTGCGGTGCTTCCACGGGGTCGGGGCGTATCGCTCGTCGCCTTTCTGTACCCTGTATGGAGCAAGCGATATGCCGCTTCGCTTAAGGTGCGCCAACTTGCCACAGTGCGGGTGATCCAGAGTAGGTAATGAGCGGGCAGTGTGGATCCACAGGGCGCTTGTCGAGAGCGCTGGTCACGCTACCCGGCTCCTTTTTTTCTGGCCCGGTTCCCGGCCACGTTTGCGACCCGATTCTGTCCCGGTATTCGCCCAGGACAGTGGTACCTCTTGCGAATGAAATCGAGGTTGCATGTCGATCTGACACTACAAGTGCTATCGTTTTGACACTATTGATAGTCAAAAGGACATTCTAGGTGGTCAGCTTTCTACGACGCCTGCGTGCCCTGCTGCAGCGCCTGGGCGATGAGCAGGGCCCCGAGCTCGCCGAGGCCTGGCAGGGCGTGCTCGAATCATTGGTGGCCCCCACCGCGGCGGATGCCAGCGCGCTGCTGGTGGCGCAGGGCTCCGGCCTCAGGCCGGTGGCCACCATCGGCCTGCCCGAGGGCGTGGCCGGCAGGACCTTCGCCTTGGGCGAGCATCCTCGCCTCGCCGCCATCGCCGAGGCGCCGGGGGTCTGCCGCTTTGCCGCGGACTCGCCCCTTCCTGATCCCTACGACGGGTTGCTGGATGACGGTCTTAGCCCTGTCCATGACTGTCTGGGGGTGGCGTTGCGCGACGGTGATGAGCTGATCGGCATGGTCACCCTGGACGCCCTGACCCCGGGGGCGCTGGCCGAGCTGGATGACCAGGGCCTGCTGGCGGCGGCCGAGTTGCTGGGCACTTGCCTGCGGCTGTCCCGGCGTCTGGACGGCGCCCGCCTGCAGCTCGCCCTGCAGCGGGATGGCCATGGCCAGTTGCCGCGTCGGCTGACCGGCTGGCGCAGTGGCGCCATGCGCAAGCTGATGGCCTCGGTGGAGCTGGTCGCCGCCACCGACATGAGCGTGCTGGTGCTGGGCGAGACCGGCGTCGGCAAGGAACGCATCGCCCATGCCCTCCATCACGGCTCGCGACGTGCCGATGGGCCACTGGTGGTGGTGAACTGCGCCGCGCTGCCAGCCTCGTTGATCGAGAGCGCCCTGTTCGGCCATCGGCGCGGGGCGTTCTCCGGGGCAACCAGCGACCATCGCGGGCACTTCCAGATGGCCGACGGCGGCACCCTGGTGCTGGACGAGGTGGGCGAGCTGCCGCTGGAGCTGCAGCCGAAGCTGTTGCGGGTGCTGCAGGAAGGCGAGGTCCAGCCATTGGGCAGCGATCGGCTCCAGCATGTCGACGTTCGGGTGGTCGCGGTGACCAACCGGGATCTTGCCCTGGAGGTCGCCCAGGGGCGCTTTCGCGAGGATCTCTATCATCGGCTCAGCGCCTTCCCTCTGGAGGTTCCACCGCTGCGCCAGCGTCCCGAGGACCTGGCGCTGCTGGTGGGACACTTCCTGGAGCAGAACCGGGTGCGTCTCGGCGTCGGCAACCTGCGCCTGAGCGAGGCCGCGCGGGTGTCGCTGGCGGGCTGGCACTGGCCAGGCAATGTGCGCGAGCTGGAGTCGCTGCTGGCACGAGCCTCGCTGCTGGCATTGGCCTCGGTGGACGTGCTGGGGACGCCCGATGCCCGCCGTCGTAGCGTACGCATCGAGGTCGAACACCTGGGGCTGGCGCCGGCGACAGCCCGGGCCACCGACGCGCCCGCAGCGCAAGGCGACACGTCTCGAAGCGCCGTGTCGCCGGCCGATCGGCCAGCGGGCGAGGCGCTGGATCGAGAGCCCTCGCTGCGGGAGGCCTCCGAGGCCTTTCAGCGCGAGCGCATCCGGCAGGCCCTGGACACTGAAGGCAACTGGGCAGGGGCGGCTCGCCGGCTGGGGCTGGACCCCGGCAATCTGCATCGCCTGGCGCGGCGGCTGGGGCTAAAGGCCTGATTCTGGCCTGGTCATCGCCAAGGGCGTGCGAGGCTGTCGCGGGGTTGGGGCTGGGTTGGGGGATGCAGGGCTTGCCAGCGTGAGTCAGGTTTGCGGCATCGGCAGTGCCTTTGATGTGCATCATGGTGATGTTGTCCAAAGCGGGCCAGACTTCACAAGACCAAGTGAATTACTCAGGTACTCGCCATGTCATCCGTCGCCGCTCGTCTGCCTCTTGCGCGCCTCGCCTTTCGTCCCTTCTTCCTGCTGGCGGCGGCCTTCAGCGTGGTGGCCCTGCTGGTGTGGCTCGCTTTCTGGCACGGCATCTTCGTGCTGTCGCCCCGGGCGGGCATGCTGTGGTGGCACCAGCACGAGATGCTGTTCGGTGTGGTGGGGGCGGTGGTTTCGGGGTTCTTGCTGACCGCGGTGCAGACCTGGACCGGCCTCAGGGGGCTCCATGGCGCCCCGCTGCTGGGGCTCGTCGCACTGTGGCTGGCGGCCAGGCTGGGGCTGGCCTTTCCCGTCTTGCCACAGGCGCTGGTGATGGCGCTGGACGTCGGCTTTCTGCTGATCGTCTGCGCCGTGATGGCGGTGATGGTGATCCGGGCGAAGCGCTGGCGCAACCTGATCTTCGTGCCGGTGCTGGCGATCCTCGCCGGTGCCAACCTGGGCAGCCACCTGGGCGTGCTCCAGGGTGACCCTGAGCTGGTGCGCCAGTCGTCCTACCTGGCGGTGCTGCTGGTGACGCTGATCATGGGGGTGCTGGGCGGTCGGGTGATCCCGATGTTCACCGCCAACCGGCTGGGCCTGAAGCGCCGCCCGGCGCTGCCCTGGCTAGAGGGGCTGGCGCTCGGCAGCCTGGCGCTGGCGGTGGTGCTGCAGCTTACACGCACCCTGGGGGCCGATCTGCCCGACAGCGTACTGGCGCTGGCGCTGCTGGCGGCGGCGCTGGCCCACCCGCTGCGCCTGATACGCTGGCAAGGCCGTGCCACCGGACGTGAACCCCTGCTGTGGAGCCTTCACCTGAGCTACGCCTTCGTGCCGCTGGGGCTTTTGCTGTGGGCCCTGGGGCTGTGGGGCGTCGGCCGGGCAGAGCTGGGTGTCCACGCCATCACCGTGGGTGCCATGGGCACCATGATGCTGTCGATGATGTCGCGGGTGTCGCTGGGCCATACCGGCCGCCCCATGCGCTGTCTGCCGGGCATCGGCGTGGCCCTGGGCCTGCTGGTGGCGGCGGGACTGTCGCGCTCGCTGGTGCTGGCGCTGTGGCCCTCGGTCACCCACTGGGTCTACAGCCTGAGCATCCTCCTGTGGTGTCTCGGCTACGCCATCTTTCTGGCCCACTATGTGCCGATTCTCGGCAGTCCGCGTGTCGACGGTCAGGACGGCTAGGCTTAGATGTTACCGCTCTACCTCACCCTCAAGTCCCTGCATGTGTCGCTGGCGCTGGTCAGCGGTGCCCTCTTCGCCCTGCGCGCCCTGTGGTCGGTGACCGAGTCGCCCTGGCTCGAACGCTCCTGGGTGCGTGTCCTGCCCCATCTGCTCGATACCCTGCTGCTGGCGGCGGGGCTGTCGCTGATGGTGCTCACCACCCAGTGGCCTCACCAGACGCCATGGCTGGCGGCCAAGCTGACCGCCCTGCTGGCCTATGTCGGCTTCGGCAGTCTGGCGCTTCGACGAGCTGCCAGCGTCCGAACGCGGGCGCTGTCGGCCTGCCTGGCGCTGCTGATCTTCGTCTATATGCTTGGCGCCGCGCACCGACACAGCGTCCTGTCCTGGCTGGTATAGCCTCTTTATTGCAATGCATTGATTTACCTCAATGGCGTTGGTTTTTCTCCTGTCAGTGGCGATATTGTCGTCATCTTGTCTCGTCAATTTCATCGTTTATCGCCGATAGTCCCGGCGAATGTTTAAGTGGTTGATGGGGCGAATCAATCAAGAATTTTGGTGATGCATGTCATATTCCGAGTGTTTAACTCAGGTATAGAAGAGCGCTCCTCAATACAATGGTCAACGGGGCCAGGGAGGTCTGACTCTCCGGCACCATGGGCCAAACAATGAGGAGACGTGGTCATGGCCGAGGGTCTGACAAAATCCGCAGCACGCAACATCTTCTACGGGGGCTCACTGTTCTTTTTCCTGATCTTTGTAGCGCTGACTGCTCACAGTCACTGGTACATCGTGACGGAGTCCACCAGCGCACTTCCGCTGACCGATTCGGTACGCGAAGGCAAGCATGTGTGGGAAAAGAACATGTGTATCAACTGTCACAGCATCATGGGTGAGGGGGCCTATTTTGCGCCTGAACTGTCCAATGTCTGGACCCGCTATCACGGGCGCGAAAACCCCGAGGCGGCAAGGGCGGGACTGGCGGCCTGGATGCGCGCTCAGCCGCTGGCCGTACCAGGGCGGCGCAAGATGCCGCAGTTCGATCTGAGCGACGAGGAAATGACCTCGCTGATCGATTTCCTCGAGTGGACCGACGCTATCGATGATCAGAACTGGCCGCCCCACGTATCGGGATAGGTCGGTGAGTTCGCGTGACATATCGACAAGATCGCAATGGCGTACCCGTCGCGTGAGGGGAAACCGTGGAGGAACATGAAAAATGAAATATGAAACACAGAAGGTGGCCTACGCCTTCTTCCTGGTGGCGATGGGGCTTTTTGCCCTTCAGCTGGTGTTTGGCATCATGGCGGCGCTGGTCTATGTCTTTCCAGACTTCCTGGCCCAGTTGATGCCGTTCAACATTATCCGCGTCAGCCATACCAATCTGCTGATCGTGTGGCTATTGATCGGCTTCATGGGCTGCACCTACTACCTGATGCCGGAAGAGGCCGAACGGGAGATTCATAGCCCGATGCTGGCCTACCTGCAGCTGGGCATCTTTGTGGTGGCCGGGGTCGCCGCCCTGGTGTGCTATCAGCTTGGCATCCACGAGGGACGTGAATTCCTCGAGCAGCCCTTCTTCGTCAAGGTGCTGATCACGGTGTCCTTCCTGATCTTCCTCTACAACACCAGCATGACCCTGCTCAAGGGCCGCAAGACCACCATCAACCTGGTGCTGATGCTGGGCCTGTGGCTGGCGGCGGTATTCTGGCTGTTCGCCTTCTACAACCCCGGCAACCTGGCGGTAGACAAGGTCTACTGGTGGTGGGTCGTTCACCTCTGGGTGGAAGGCGTGTGGGAGCTGATCATGGCGTCGCTGCTCGGCTATCTGCTGATCAAGATGTCCGGCGTCGACCGCGAAGTGATCGAGAAGTGGCTCTACGTCATCGTCGGCCTGTCGCTGTTCTCCGGGCTGCTGGGCACCGGCCACCACTACTACTGGATCGGTACGCCGGGCTACTGGCAGGCCATCGGCAGCATCTTCTCTACCCTTGAGGTGATTCCGTTCTTCGCCATGGTGGTGTTCGCCTTCGTGATGTTCTGGAAGGGGTCGCGCAACCACCCCAACAAGGCCGCGATGCTGTGGACCATGGGCTGCCCGACGGTCGCCTTCTTCGGCGCCGGCGTGTGGGGCTTCATGCACACCCTGTCGTTCATCAACTACTACTCCCACGGCACCCAGGTCACCGCCGCCCATGGCCACCTGGCGTTCTACGGCGCCTACGTGATGCTGATCCTCGGCGTGATCACCTACGCCATGCCGCAGCTGCGTCGGAGCCAGCCGTTCAACCAGGTGCTCAACATGTGGGGCTTCTGGATCCTGACCTCGGCCATGTGCTTCATGACCTTCACCCTGACCTTCGCCGGTGCGGTGCAGACCCATCTGCAGCGGGTGCTGGGGATGAACTACATGGAGGTGCAGGACCAGCTCGGCCTGTTCTACACCATGCGTCTGGGCACCGGCATCGCGGTGACGGTGGGCGCGGTGCTGCTGCTCTACGCGCTGTTCGGTCCGGCCCGTCGGTCGGCCTCTGGCCAGCCGGCGATGTCCGCCAGCTGAACCCGATCGAGGCCGCCGTCAGGCGGCCTCGATGGTCTCGAGGACCCTGTTCATGACCCAAGCAACCCTGTCTCGGTGCGCCTTGCACCAGGACCCTGTGCGTAACGACATCCCCTTCTACCAGCCGACCGGCCAGGAGGTCGCGCTGTTCGAGCACGCCTACCGCCAGCGTCTGCCGCTGCTGCTGAAGGGGCCGACGGGCTGCGGCAAGACCCGTTTCGTGCGCCATATGGCGGCACGTCTCGGGCTGCCGTTGCACACCGTGGCCTGCCACGACGACCTGACCGCCTCCGATCTGACCGGACGCTATCTGTTGAAGGGCGGTGATACCGCCTGGTCCGACGGCCCCCTGACCCGGGCCGTGCGCGAAGGCGGCATCTGCTACCTCGACGAAGTGGTGGAGGCGCGCAAGGACGTGACCGTGGTGCTGCACCCGCTGACCGACGATCGCCGTCTGCTGCCGCTGGAACGTACCGGCGAGCGACTCGAAGCGCCGGACGACTTCATACTGGTGGTGTCCTACAACCCTGGCTATCAGCACATTCTCAAGACCTTGAAACCGAGCACCCGCCAGCGCTTCGTGGCGATCTCGCTGGACTTCCCCGATGCCGACACAGAGGTCGACATCGTCGCCCATGAAAGCGGCCTTTCGCGTGGGCGCTGCGAGGCCCTGGTCAACCTGGCGGCACGCCTGCGGGCGATGAAGGGCCAGGACCTGGAAGAGGGGGTGTCCACTCGCCTGCTGATCTACTGCGCCAGCCTGATCCAGGCCGGCATGCCGGTGCTCGACGCCGCCCGGGCGGCCCTGCTCGAGCCTCTCAGTGACGATCCCGACGTGCTCAAGGGCATCGAGGACGTCGTTACCGCCACCTTCGGATAGCCACCACCATGCTGGAGTTTCTCGAGGTCGAGGAGTTCGTCGGGCGTCACTGGCACCGCTGGGCGTCACGTGCCGCCAGTTATCCTGAATATCCCGAGGCGGCGGTGACCCTCGAGGAGGTGTCGCGCTCGCTGGGGGTGCTGTTTCGCGCCAGCGGCGGAGACCCCGGCGTCACCCTGGATGCGATCGGCAAGCGCGCCTCGCGCCATCGCCTGTCACTGCGTCAGCGCCTGGGCTTCGACGAGGAGGCGCTGGAGGTCTCGCGGCGTGACGACGAGCACCTGCTGCTGCCGCAGCGACTGGCGCTGCTGCCTGAGGTTGAGCTCAATCGCGATCTATATCGCTGGCTGGCCATGTCGCTGGCCGAGCGCCGTCCGGTGGCGCGCTGCGACGATCCGCTCGAACAGGATCTGGTGCGCCTGACCGAGGCCCGGCGCTCAACCGAGGTGACGCTTGCGCGCTATCCCGGCTTCGTCCGGCGCCATGCCCGGCTGTGCCAGGCGCTGCTCTCCGTGCGTCCTCGGCGCCGCGGCCTGCCTCCGCAAGAAGCTGCGGTCGAGACACTGGTCCGGCGCCTGCTGGGCGACGACCGATCCTTCGATAGCGAGGCCCAGGCGCAAGACAGTCCCGAAGGCGACGCGCGCCAGTGGTGGTCCTGGCTGCAGGCGGCGGATGGCCAAGGGCGCCCGTCGGTGCGCGCGCCACGGGGGTATCGGCCCTTTCTGCCGGTGCCGCTGTGGGGCGAGGCGTCGACGCTTGAGTGCGTCTCGAGGTCGACCGATGAGGATGACGAGGACGAAGACGAAGAACCCGCTCCGCCTCAGGCCGCCGAGGTGGAAGGTGCCCGGCGCAAGGCCGAGCGCCGCTATCAGGATCAGGCCGAGCGAGACGACCCGCTGATGCTCAATGCCTCGGAAAAAATGCTGTCCTGGGCGGAGATGGTCAACGTCAACCGCCACCTGGATGACGAGGAGGAAGACGCCGCGCGTGAGGCGGCCGACCAGATCGACGAGATCACCTTGAGCCGCAACCGGCGACGGGCCGCCTCACGGCTGAAGATGTCGCTGGACCTGGCGCCCGACGCCGCCTGTGGCGAGTCGCTGGCCGCTGGTTCCAGCGTCGAGCACCTCTATCCTGAATGGAACTACCGCAAGAGCCGGCTGTTGCCGGCCCACTGCCGGGTGATCGCCGAACCTGCCATTGAGGAGGGCGAGCCCTGGCAGGGCGACGAGGCGGCCACTCGCCGGGTACGCCGGGTGCGCCGCCAGTTCGAGGCCCTGCGGCCTCGGCGAGAGTGGCTGCGGGGCCAGGCGGACGGTGACGAGCTGGACCTGGACGCCCTGGTCCGCAGTCGCTGCGACCTGGCCGCCGGTGGTCAGGCCAGCGACCGCCTGTTCGTCGACGCCAGGCCCCAGGGGCGTGATCTGGCGGTGTCCATCCTGATCGACGTGTCGCTGTCCACCGATGCCTGGCTGGAAAGTCGCCGCGTGCTCGACGTGGCCCAGGAAGCGCTGATGGTACTGGGCCACGGCATCACCGGCTGCGGCGACGACGTCAGCATCCACAGCTTTACCTCCCAGCGTCGGCATCGGGTCTGGGTCAGGCAGTTGAAGGCCTTCGACGAGGCCGTGGGCGAGCGGGTGGAACGACGCATTTCGGCGCTGACGCCGGGGCATTACACCCGCATGGGACCGGCCATTCGCCACCTGGCCAGGGAGCTGGGCCAACACCCCAGACGACATCGGCTGCTGCTGGTGCTGACCGACGGCAAGCCCAACGACACCGACTACTACGAGGGGCGCTATGCCATCGAGGACACCCGCCACGCGGTGCGCGAGGCGGCACGAGAAGACGTGCGGGTATTCGGGGTGACCATCGATCGCGAGGCCAGTCGCTATCTTGGCCGCATCTTCGGTCGAGGGGGCTACGCCATCGTGCCGCGTCCGGAGCATCTCGCCCTGGCGCTGCCGGGCATCTATCGACAGCTGGTGGCCCAATGAACGTCATGTCTTCGTCACAGACTCGCTGGCGCCAGCGGCTGGCGCTCGCCACCGCCGGCCTTGCGGCGCTGATACTGTTCACGCCGCTGGCCTGGCTGATCCATCACCGTGACTGGGACATCGTGCTGATGGCGCTGGTGCCCCTTGCGGTCTGGCTCACCCTGCGGCTATGGCGCCGGCTCGAACGCTGAGCGCTGCGGGGCTGAGTGGTCGGTTGCTCGCCGTTGGCCGTCAGTCGCTAGCAGCTCAGCGCACCAGGTCGTTGATGCCGGTGATCTCGTAGCAGAAACGGGCGCTGCCGGTGCGGTAAGTGTCGACGCGATAGACGCGCTGGCCAAGGGCCACGGCGGGGGATGAGAAGTTCAGCGCACTCTCGGTGCAGTCGCCGTAGCCCCAGCGGATCTGGTAGTGATCATCGCCCGCTCGATCCAGCACGAAGGGGTAGGTCACCAGTTCCTCTTCCGCGCGGTCGCGGGCGAAGCCGTAGACCTGAGTCGAGGTCAGGTCGCCTCGGTCGTTGACCACCGCCACCAGGCGAATGGTCTCGCCGGGGTCTTCCTCGAAGGTCATGTCGATTTCCACGGCCTTGTTCATCTGGGCTCCTGTGCCTGTCGTTCGTTGTGTCGTTCAGTGTGTCGATCAGTGGTGTTATTCGTTGTGGTGCTGTGGATCGAGACCGGGATGGTGGTCGCACCGGAGGTCGCACCAGGAGCCTCGATCCAGCGAGGCAGCAGTCCAGCAGCCGCCAGCCCAAGCCCCATCGCCCCGACCAGTACCAAGAGTCCCCCTCGCCAGGAGGCAGGGGCAATACGCAGGTTGAGGTAGATGGAGAGAATCTGTTGCGCCTTGACCAGGCTGGCGATGAGCACCAGCGCCAGGGCCCAGAGTGCCAGCGGGCCGCGATGCAGTGCGCCGCTGGCCATGGCGATGAGGGTCATGCCCATCAACAGGGCCCAGGTGCGCCACAGGCGTCTGCGCTGAGTATCCGTGTCATGCATTGTCGTCACCGCACCAGATAGAGCAGGGGATACAGCAGTACCCAGATCAGATCGACCATGTGCCAGAAGGCGCAGACGGTTTCCACGGTGTCCGCTCGAGGGCGCCATATCGCGACGCCCAGCAGGCACAGGCCAAAGATGACGTGGGCGGCGTGAAAGCCGGTCAGGCCGATGTAGAAGGTGAAGAAGTTGCCGCTGTCCGGCAGTGGGCCGGTGAAGAACTCGAGGTGATACTCGACGGCCTTGATCAGACAGAAGGCCATGCCCAGCACCGCGGCCAGCGCCAGCCACTGGCGTATCCGGCGCTCGCGCAGGGCGTGGGGTGGACACTGGGACTGGGTGACCGCCATCGCCGCGGCAAGGCCACTGGTCAGCAGCACCAGGGTATTGAGGCCGCCAAGCAGCGGCTCGAGATAGCGTTGCCCGGCGAGAAAGCCCACGGGGTCGAGTACCCGCTGCCAGGCAAAGACGCCAAAGAAGGCGGCAAACACCAGCAGCTCACTGATGATCAGCACCCACATCAACGGGTTGCCCGGCAGGCCCGACAGCGGCCCCCAGCCAGGATTGGGCAAGCCAGAGCCCGGTAAGCCAGACCCCGGTAAGCCAGACCCCGGTAAGCCAGAGCCCGGTAAGTCAGAGCCTGGAACGCCAGAACCCGGCATGCCAGAGGCGCCGTGATCGAGGTTCACCGGTCGGCGTCCGTAAAGCGCACGCGGCAGCCACCCAGCAGTGGGGACAGGGGGCGCGGGACGGGCAGGTGGTGCAACAGCCGGCGGATGCCCAGGGCGCAGCGTCCCACCATCCAGATGAGCGCCAGGGTGAACCCCAGATAGCCGTAGGCCCAGCCGGTGAGCCCCGGCAGGTCGATGTGTCCGATCAGCCCCCACAGGCCAAGGCCGATCGCCCCGGCCAGCACGCCGTACCAGAAGGTCGCAAGCTGAAAGCGCAGGTGGCTCACCAGTACCGCATCGGTGGGTCTTCTGATGGCCAGCCAAAGATGAGCGACAAGCGCACTGAGCGGGGCGGTCACCACCGCCATGACGCTGCCCAGCATCAGGGCGTAGAGCAGCAGCACCTTGCGCTGCCCGGAAGGCGTCGTGACGACGGTTGTCTGTTGTGATTGCGTCTGGCGAGTTTCCAGCGAAGCAGGGTGCATGGCGTTCTCCCGCGGCCTACAGGCCGATGCGATGGGCCCGATCGGTGAAGAAGATGCCACTGGGCGACTCGGCCTCCAGGGTCGCCAGGCGCTCGAAGGTGTCGGTGTCGTAGACCACCACCTGGTCGGAGTCCCGCGCCGAGATCCAGACCTCCTCGCCGCGCGGGCTGAACTCCATGTGCAGTACCGCCTGGCCGGGGGTCAGGGTGCGGATGATCTCGCCGCTTTCACTGTCGATGACCTGGACCACATTGTTGTCGGGGTGGGCGAAGTTGACCCACAGCTGGCGCTGGTCCGGCCGGCTCATCACGAACACCGGCTGCCCGTGCACCGCAATTCGTCGCTCCAGGCGCCAGTCGTCGAGGTTCGCCATCAGCACCTCGTGGCGACCCACCGCCGGCCACCAGGCGTGGTCGTTGGCGATGGTCCAGCCCTCCAGGTGGGGCATCTTGTACACCGGCAGCTTATCGTCGCCCTGGCGATAGCCGGACAGGACCGGCTCGACGCCTTTCTCCGGGTGCCACAGATCCAGGCGCGCCAGGTGGTCCTCGCCGAACAGGCCGGCCACGTAGAAGCGCCCGATGGGATCGATCAGGGCGTCGTAGGGCTTCTCGCCGATATCGGAAAAGCGGGTGATAGGAGGAAGCTCATTCGAGCCCTGTTCGTCCGCGATGAGCGTCGAGGCGTCGAGCACCTGGATCTCGTTGGCGTCCCACAGGCTGTAGACGAAGCGGTTGCCTGGGGCGTCGACCAGACCGACCACCTTGGACAGCGCCTGACTGCCGTCATCTTGGGTGTAGCGCGCCGGTACCTCGGCCAACAGCTCAAGGCTGTCGGCGTCGAACAGCTTCACGCCGCCCGGCTCGTAGTTGGCCACCGCAATGATGCGGCCGTCCTGGGAGATGGCCCCGCCGATGCTGTTGCCGGACTGCAGCACTCTCTTGTCGATGGTGGCGCACACCAGATCCACCTTGGTCAGACCGCCGTCGCGGCCGAACACGTAGGCGAAGCGCTCGTCGCTGGAGAACTTCACCGAAGCGTGGGACAGATCGCCCAGTCCCTCGACACGAGTGATCACGCGATGCTGGCGGCGGTCGACCAGGGCCAGGCGTCCATCGGCGCGTTCGACCACGACCCCGAGTCCGCCGGTGGCGAGGTTGGCACAGCTGGCCTCCGGCGTGCCGGCGTCGGTGCTGTGGGCAACGGCGGCTGAGCCGTGCGGGCTCTGGCCCCAGGCGATCAGGCCGCAGGCCAGTGCCAGGCCAAGCACGAAGCCCGGGGCGTGAAAGCGCCGAAGACCCTTGGCGGCGGGGGGATGGGGCAATGCAGAACGGTGCCTCATGGGAGCTCCTGAGCGTCGGTGTGCTTGAGCGTCTCGGCGATCCAGCGGGCCTCTTCGGCGCTCAGCAGATCGCGCCAGGGCGGCATGGCGGTGCCGGGCAGGCCTTCGAGGATGATGGTGGTCAGAGTGTCGACGTCGTAGACCGCCAGACGCTCCTGGGTGAGAGCAGGGCCCAGTCCCCCCTTGAGGGTCATGCCGTGACAGGAACCGCAGTCCTGAAGGAGCAGGTTGCCGAGCGCCTCCGGGTCCACTGCTGCGCCGTTGGTATCTGTCGCAGCGCTGGTCTTGTGTGTCGACGAGGCGCTGGTCTTGTGTGTCGCCGAGGCGCTGGGCGCGGGCGTCGCCGATGTATCGGCAGCCCATGCTCCCATCAGCAGAAGGCAGGCGAGGGCGGCACGCCATCGTGGCGCAAGCACTGAGCACGCATGGCACCTGAAAGGGTGCTGGGAAATAGGTGTTGCCATCGACAAGTGTCCCCCGGCGAAGGTCCCTGTAGGACCCGACAGTTTCCTTGATTCATCGAAAATATTTATTGATATGGGTCGTCGTTTTATCCCGAAGGTATTGGTGTGTCTTGAAGTGGCAAGCAGTAGTCGAGTTTCGTCCTGCTGTCGATAGCGGCTGGAGCCATTGGATGATGCGCGTCAACGTCTTGATCAAAAAGTACTGAAATGCTCCTTTCGAGGTAGCTCCGAAAGTCTTATTTGGTCATTAAGCTTAAGAAATTAAAGGGGAAAAATTTCTGCTGGTGCGCGGAGGAGTGATTGTTGATAGGGGTCAAGAGTCGGCAAGAGACCCAGTGAAATCGTCGGGAATGCGCGCTTCCATGGTAGGCAGGGCAAACGCGAAGAGAGCGGGCGTCTTCGCGGCCTTCATCTGGAAGGAAAATGTGTCGCTTATCCAGGGAAGGGATTGCCGTACCAAGGGAAATAACTCGCTCAAGAGAAAGCGGAAAACCTGGCGACATTTTCATCTTGTGGCACGACATTGGCGACAGGATGAAAGACACGTGGATCATGACTCGAGGTGAAAAGATGACCAGAAGCGTCACGACTCTCAAGCCCCTTGCCGCAGCGATAGCCATCGTGATTGCAGGCCTGGGAAGCGCCCATGGCGCCGAGAAGAACCTGTCTCCGGAAGAGGCGGCCTACCAGAGCAATCCGTCCGGCGTCGACCCGGCGGCGGTGATGATGCCCGATGAAGAGGGCGCCCCTGCGATGACGCGGGAAGAGTTCGATCACGCCAAGGAGATCTATTTCGAACGCTGTGCCGGCTGTCATGGCGTGCTGCGCAAGGGGGCCACCGGCAAGCCGCTGACCACCGACATCACCCGTGAACGCGGCATGGACTATCTCAAGACCTTCATCACCTACGGCTCACCGGCGGGCATGCCCAACTGGGGTACCTCCGGCCAGCTGACCGATGACGAGATCGAGATGATGGCGAACTACGTCATGCATGAGCCACCGGTACCCCCGGAGTTCGGCCTTGCCGACATGAAGGACAGCTGGACCGTGTTCGTGGCGCCGGAAGATCGCCCCACCGAGCAGATGAACGACCTGAACCTGGAGAACCTGTTCTCGGTGACCCTGCGTGACGCCGGCCAGATCGCCCTGATCGACGGCGACAGCAAGGAGATCGTCAAGGTCATCGATACCGGTTACGCGGTGCACATCTCGCGGATGTCAGCTTCCGGGCGCTACCTGTTCGTCATCGGTCGCGACGCCAAGGTCGACATGATCGACCTGTGGATGGAAGAGCCGACCACCGTGGCCGAGATCAAGGTGGGTCTCGAGGCGCGTTCGGTGGAGACCTCCAAGTTCGAGGGCTACGAGGACACCTACGCGGTCGCCGGCACCTACTGGCCGCCGCAGTTCGTGATCATGGACGGCGAGACCCTGGAGCCGAAGAAGATCGTCAGCACCCGCGGCATGACGGTGGGCACCCAGGAGTACCATCCGGAGCCCCGTGTGGCGGCCATCGTGGCGTCCCATCAGCACCCGGAGTTCATCGTCAACGTCAAGGAAACCGGCAAGGTCCGTCTGGTCAACTACGAGAACCTGGACGCCCTGTCCAGCGTCGAGATCGACACCTCCCGCTTCCTGCACGACGGTGGCTGGGACAGCAGCGGTCGCTACTTCATGACTGCCGCCAACCAGTCCAACCAGATCGTCGTCATCGATGCCAAGGAGCGTGAGCTCGAGGCGATCATCGACGTGGGCAAGACCCCGCACCCGGGGCGTGGCGCCAACTTCGTCGACCCCGAGTTCGGGCCGGTGTGGGCCACCAGCCATCTGGGCGACAACACCATCTCGCTGATCGGTACCGACCCGGAAGGTCATCCGGACCAGGCCTGGACGGTGGTGCGCACCCTGGAAGGTCAGGGTGGCGGCTCGCTGTTCATCAAGACCCACCCCGAGTCCGAGCACCTCTACGTGGACACCGCGCTGAATCCCGACGAGGCCATCAGCCAGAGCGTTGCCGTGTATGACGTCAACGACCTGGAAGAGGGCTTCCAGGTGCTGCCGATCGCCGACTGGGCGGATCTTGGCGAAGGACCCAAGCGGGTGGTGCAGCCGGAGTACAACCGTGCCGGCGACGAGGTCTGGTTCTCGGTGTGGAACACCGCCGATCAGTCTTCCGCGCTGGTGGTGGTCGACGACGAGACGCTGCAGCTGGAAGCGGTGATCAAGGACGAGCGACTGGTCACGCCGACCGGCAAGTTCAACGTCTACAACACCCAGCACGACGTCTACTGACGTCCTCGCGGGCCGCTCGCACGGGCGGCCCGCCCCAATTTTTCGCTTTTCGGGAGATGGCCATGGCAACCGACAAGGTGGTCGACGACCTGGACCGCATCGACCGGCGACTGATCGATCGCTATCAGCGATCGCTGCCGTTGGTCGAGCGTCCCTTTGCGGCCATGGCCGAAGAGCTCGGACTGGATGAGCAGGCGTTGATCGAGCGCCTGCAGCGTCTGTGTGACCTGGGCGTGGTGGGCCGTGTCGGCGCGGTGTTCGATCACCGCCAGGCCGGCGCCAGCGAGCTGGTGGCGGTGGCCGTGCCGGACCATCGCCGGGAGGCGGTGGCACAGATCATCAACGCCTGCCCCGGGGTCAACCACAACTACTGGCGCGAGCACCGCTACAACCTGTGGTTCGTGGTGACGGCGCCGGACAGCACCAGCCTGGAACTGCGCCTGACGCGGCTGGAGGCCGAACTGGCCACCCCGTTGCTGCGCCTGCCCATGGTCCAGAGCTATCACATCGACCTGGCCTTCGCCCTGCCCTGGGCGGAGCTGGAGGAAGCATGATCGAGGCCGTCACGTCCACCGCTGAGCGCCGTCCGGCAGGCCCGCTGCAGGCTCAGGATCGCCGCCTGATCAGACTCAGGGCCTGTCTCGAAGAAGGGCTGCCGCTGGTGCCTGAGCCGTTCAAGGTGCTGGCCGAGCAGACCGGCCTGAGCGTCGAGGAGGTCCGCACCTGGATCGGGCACTGGCAGCACAGCGGTTTCATCAAACGCTTCGGCCTGGTGGTCCGCCATCGCCGCCTGGGCCTCGCCGCCAACGCCATGGTGGTGTGGAACCTGCCCGATGATCGCGTCGACGAGGTAGGCCGGCGTCTGGCCGCTGAGCCCGAGGTCACCCTGTGCTACCAGCGGGTGCGTCGCCTCGGCTGGCCCTACAACCTGTTCTGCATGATCCACGGCGTCCGGCGAGTGCGTGTCGAGGCCCAGATCCGTGCGCTGATCCAGCGCCATGGCCTCGAAGACGTCGACCACCAGGTGCTGTTCAGCCGCCAGGCCTATCGCCAGCGCGGCGGACGCTACACGCCCGAGGAACCATGACACCCCCGGAGGAGCCATGAGCTCAGAAACACCGTCCCGGGGTTTCCCCGGCGACCCCGACCGCCATCCACACGACGCTGCCACCGCTCGCCATGACGCGGTGGCTGCGCTGTCTGAGGTAGAGCGTCGGATCATCAACCGCCTGCAGTTGGGTGTGCCCTTGACCCCGGACCCCTACGGCGACCTGGCCTTGGAGCTGGGGCTCGGGGTGCGCGAGTTGCTCGACACCCTGTCGTCGCTGCTTGATCGAGGGATCCTCAGTCGCTTTGGCCCGATGTTCCAGGCCGAGCGTCTCGGCGGTGCCCTGACGCTGGCCGCCCTGGCGGTGCCGGAAGCCGACTTCGAGCGCGTCGCCGAGGTCGTCAACGCCTTCCCCGAGGTGGCCCACAACTATCGCCGCGAGCACCACTACAACATGTGGTTCGTCATCGCCTGTGATCGCCCCGGCCGCGTCGCCTCGGTGATCGAGGCCATCACCGAGGTCACCGGGCTCGAGGTTATCAACCTGCCCAAGGAGGAGGAGTTCCATGTCCATCTCCACCTGCCCGTCTAGGGACCGCAACGATGTCTCTGTGCTGGACGACGGCGACCGCGCCCTGATCGAGGCCACCCAGGCGGGGCTGCCGCTGGTGGCCGACCCCTGGGCGGCGGTGGGCGCGGCCATCGGCATGAGCGGCGAGGAGGTGCTGGCACGCTTTCAGCGCCTGCGCCTGACCGGCGTCGTGCGCCGCGTCGCCGCGGTACCCAACCACTATCGCCTGGGCTACCTGGCCAACGGCATGACCGTGTGGGACGTCGATGATCAGCGCATCGATGAACTCGGCCGGCAGCTGGCCGACTGGCCGGGCGTCAGTCACTGCTACCGGCGGCCCCGCCGCTTGCCGGACTGGCCCTACAACCTGTTCGTGATGCTGCACGGCCACCACCGTGACGAAGTCGAGGCCCAGGCCGAGCGGCTGCGTGAATGGCTGGGCGACGCCTGCCGCGACCACCGTATTCTCTACAGCAGCCGCATCCTCAAGAAGACCGGGCTACGGCTCGCCACCGCCAAGGGAGCCTCGCCATGTTCCGAGTGACCCGCTACATCGACAGCCTGCTCGAGCCGACGCCACTGGCGCCTGCCCGCACCCCGCCAGGCCCGGTGGTGATCTGGAATCTGATTCGCCGCTGCAACCTGACCTGTCGGCACTGCTACACGGTGTCGGCCGACGTCGACTTTGCCGGTGAGCTGTCCACCGAGGAGGCGATGAAGGTGCTCGAGGACCTCAAGGCCTTCCGGGTGCCGGCGCTGATCTTGTCCGGTGGCGAGCCGCTGATGCGCCCCGACATCTTCGAACTGTCGCACCGGGCCAAGGAACTCGGGCTGTACACCGGGCTTTCCACCAACGGCACCCTGATCACCGAGGACAAGATCGAAGCCATCGCCGATGCCGGTTACGACTACGTCGGCATCAGCATCGACGGCCTCGAGGAGACCCATGACCAGATCCGCCAGCGTCGTGGCGCCTTTCGCGAGTCCATGGCCGCAGTCCGGCTGTGCAAGGAGCGGGGCATCAAGGTAGGGCTGCGGTTCACCCTGACCCGGGACAACTACGCCCAGTTCGACGACATCCTGGCGCTGACCGCCGAGCACGACGTCGACAAGTTCTACCTGTCACACCTCAACTATGGCGGACGCGGTCATCGTCACCGTAAGCACGACGCCTGGCACGAAATGACCCGCGACGCCATGACCCGACTGTTCGACCGCTGTCGCGCCGAACTCGAGGCGGGTATCCGGCGCGAGTACGTCACCGGCAACAACGACGCCGACGGCCCCTTCCTGCTGCACTGGGCCAGGCGCCACTTCCCCGAGCGGGTCGCCGATCTCGAGGCGCGTCTGCTCGCCTGGGGCGGCAACGCCAGCGGCGAGTACATCGCCAATATCGACAACCTGGGCAATGTCCACCCGGACTCCTTCTGGTGGGACCACCACCTCGGCAATGTGCGTGAGCGGCCCTTCTCGGAGATCTGGTGCGAGGCCGACGACGACCTGATGCGAGGGTTTCGCAGTCGTCCGCGGCCGCTCAAGGGACGCTGCGGCGCCTGTCGCTACCTGCCGATCTGCAACGGCAATACCCGGGTGCGCGCCTTCAAGACCCTGGGCGATCCCTGGGCCGAGGACCCGGGCTGCTACCTCGACGATGACGAGATCGGCCTGACCGATGCCGTCTCGCCCAAGATGATTCTGACGACCGGTTGAACGGGAGATCACCATGTCCTTGCAAGCCCTCTACGACCAGCTCGGCGAAGCGCCGCTCGCCTCCGGCGAAGTGGCCATCGTCGGCGCCGGCCCCGGTGACCCCGGCCTTCTGACCCTGCGCGCGCTGTACCTGCTCAGCCAGGCGGACTGCCTGGTCTATGATCGCCTGGTGTCACCGGAGGTGCTCGCGCTGGCGCCCAAGGCGGCCCAGCGCTTCTACGTGGGCAAGGCGGCGCGCTGCCACGCCCTGACCCAGGAGGAAACCAACCAGTTGCTGGTACGCCTGGCGGTGACCGGCAAGCGGGTGGTGCGCCTCAAAGGCGGCGACCCCTTCATCTTCGGGCGCGGCGGCGAAGAGGCCGAGATGCTGGTGGACAACCAGGTGCCCTTTCGCGTGGTGCCGGGAATCACCTCGGCCCAGGGCTGCAGCGCCTACGCCGGCTTTCCGCTGACCCATCGCGACCACGCCCAAGGGGTGACCTTCGTCACCGGCCACGCCCGCGCCGACGGCAGCCTCGATCTCGACTGGCGCTCGCTGGCCAGTCGCCGTCACACCCTGGTGTTCTACATGGGGCTGACCAACGCCGAGCTGATTCGCCGCGAACTGCTCGCCAACGGCCTGCCCGCCGACCAGCCGGTGGCGCTGATCGAACGCGGCACCACCCGGGAACAGCGCCGGGTGATCACCCGGCTGGGCCAGTTGCCGGAGACCATCCAGGCCGAGGGGCTCAAGCCGCCGACGCTGATCGTGGTGGGCGAGGTGGTGTCCCTGGCCGGGCGACTCGATATGGACGCGGTGGCGGAGGCGGTGGCATGAACACGGCAAGACTGCTGGGCGCGGCCCTGATCGGGCTGATGCCAGTCCTGATGCCAGCCTTGATACCAGAGCTGGCTGGGGCTCAGGAGGAGGCGATAGCGGCAAATTCGGCAGCGCCGCAGCTCTACCAGGATCACTGCGCCAGCTGCCACGGCGCCGATCGTCTGGGCGCCATGGGGCCGGCGCTGCTGCCCCAGAACCTCGGGCGTATCAAGCCCGAAGAGGTTCGTCGGGTGATTGCCGATGGCCGCCCCGCGACCCAGATGCCCGGCTTCACCGACACGCTTGCCGAGGCCCAGGTCGATGCGCTGAGTGACTGGGTGCTGAGTGACCCGCCGGTGACCCCCGACTGGACGCTCGACGATATCCGCGCAAGCCAGGTGGTGTCGCATCCTCCGGTCGCTGGTGAAGACCCTCTTGGCGACACGCCCGAGTTCGACGCCGATCCGCAGAATCTGTTCGTGGTGGTAGAGACCGGCGATCACCACGCCAGCGTGCTCGACGGCGACACCTTCGAGCGCCTGGCGCGCTTCCCCACTCGCTTTGCCCTGCACGGCGGGCCCAAGTACAGCCCGGATGGCCGCTACGTCTATTTTGGCTCCCGCGACGGTTGGATCACCAAGTTCGATCTCTATCACTTCGCCGTGGTGGCCGAGGTCCGCGCCGGCATCAATATGCGCAATATCGCGGTGTCCGCCGATGGCCGCTACGTGATGGCCGCCAACACCCTGCCGGGCAACCTGGTGCTGTTCGACGCCCACCGGCTCGATCCCATGCGGGTCTATCCCGCCGCCGACGCCGAAGGCAACGGCTCCCGGGTCAGCGCCGTCTACGCCGCGCCGCCGCGCTCGAGCTTTATCGCCGCGCTCAAGGACGTCAAGGAGCTGTGGGAGATCCCCTGGCCGGTGACGCCTGAAGCGGTGGTGGCCACGGGGCATATGGACGAGCCGCTGGATCCCGCGCGCAAGGCTCTGGAGGCCAGGGGCGAGAGCTTCGAGGTCCGGCGTCTGCCGGTGCCGGACTACCTCGACGACTTCTTCTTCGACCCCGAGTACCGCCGCGTCATCGGCGCCTCCCGCGGTGGCGATGGGGCCATGGTCATCGACCTGGACAGCGGCGACAAACTGGCCGACCTGCCGTTGTCGGGCATGCCCCATCTGGGTTCCGGCATCACCTGGGAGACCGGCGGACGTCGGGTGATGGCGATTCCCCACCTGGCCAAGCCCGAAGTCTCGATCATCGACATGGACGACTATTCGCTGATCAAGACGCTGCATACCGACGGCCCGGGCTTCTTCATGCGCAGCCACGAAAACTCCCGCTACGCCTGGACCGACGTGTTCTTCGGGCCCAACCGTGATCGTGTCCACGTGATCGACAAGGACAGCCTCGAGATCGTGCGCACCCTGATCCCGGAGCCGGGCAAGACGTCTGCCCACGTGGAGTTCGACCGTGACGGCGAGACCCTGCTGCTGAGCCTGTGGGAGCGCGACGGCGCGGTGATCGCCTACGACGCCGATAGCCTCGAGGAGATCACCCGGGTACCGATGGACAAGCCGTCAGGCAAGTACAACGTGTGGAACAAGACCCACTATGAAGAAGGCACCTCGCACTAGAGGCCTATGTGAAAAGTGCCTGCGCTCGGCGTCTTTACGGACAACGCCCAAGGGCGTGGCGCTGTCCTGATACAAGGCGTGCTTGTGGTGGAGATCAGTGCGTCTTGCCCGGAGGGGGCGTGCCAGCGGGTACGCTCCTCCCGGGCCTCTTTTCGATGGGGGCTGCCATCGAACTTCAATCCATCGTTTAAAACAAACGTCGACACCAGCATTGACCGCGCCGGCCGAGGCTCGGATAGTGAATGGGCGTACAACGCTCATCCATTACTGGAGTTGAATCCATGCGACACAATAACAAGACGTTGCTGACCCTCTCCCTCGCCGCGCTATCCACAGCGGCGCTGGGCGTGACGAGCAGTGCTTCGGCCGCCACCCTGGACGAAGTCACCTCCCGCGGCGAACTCCAATGCGGTGTCAACGTCGGCCTGTCCGGTTTCTCCTCGCCGGACGAGAACGGCAACTGGCAGGGACTCGATGTGGAAACCTGTCGCGCCATCTCGGCGGCGATCTTCGGTGACGCCGACAAGGTGGTGTTCACCCCGCTGACCGCCAAGGAGCGCTTTACCGCGCTGCAGTCCGGTGAGATCGACGTGCTCTCGCGCAACACCACCTGGACCGCCACCCGGGACAACTCCCTGGGCCTCAATTTCACGACGACCACCTTCTACGATGGTCAGGGCTTCATGGTGGCCAAGGATCTCGGCATCGAGAGCCTCGAGGACCTGAACGGCGCCTCCATCTGCATCCAGTCCGGCACCACCCACGAGCTCAACCTGGCGGACTACTTCCCGGCCAAGGGCATCGACATCAACACCGTGACCTTCGATACCCCGGACCAGACCGCCTCGGGCTTCGCCAGCGGGCGCTGTGACGTGCTCACCTCGGACACCTCCCAGCTCAGCGCCCTGCGCCTGCAGCTGCCGGAACCGGACAGCGTCGAGATCCTCACCGAGCTGATCTCCAAGGAGCCGCTGGGCCCGGTGGTTGCCCAGGGTGACGACCAGTGGTTCGACATCGTCAAGTGGACGGTCTTCGCCATGGTCAATGCCGAGGAACTGGGCATCACCAGCGACAACGCCGAGCAGATGAAGAATGATCCGCCCAATCCCCAGGTGGCGCGCCTTTTGGGTGTCGACGGCACCTACGGCGAGCAGCTCGGTCTGACCAACGACTGGGCCTACAACATCGTCTCCCAGGTGGGCAACTACGGTGAGGTGTTCGCCGATACCGTGGGCGAAAACTCACCGCTGGGCATCAGCCGTGGCATGAACGCCCTGTGGAACGAAGGCGGCATCCTCTACGCCCCGCCGATCCGCTGATACTGTCCGCTGCGACCCCGGCCATGGCCGGGGTCGTCCGACCCATGACGGATAGAGCGACGACGTCGCGCGCCGGCCCCCTCGCCGTTCGCGGGTGAATACCCACGGCCGCGAGACGGGCCGGAGGCAAGCGTCGTCCAGCAAGAGGCTCGCCCATGTCCACGCCCCCTATCGAACGGACGCCGCTATGGCGGCGTCCTGCCTTTCGTGCGCTGATCATCCAGGCGCTGCTGCTGGCAGGCCTCGCCGCGCTGATCGCGATGATGATCGGCAATGCCCTGACCAATCTCGAGGCCAGGGGCATCACCACCGGTTTCGACTTCCTCGGTGAGCGCGCCGGGTTCTCGATCCCCCAGACCCTGATCGACTACTCCGGCGACAGCAGCTACGCCCGCACCTTCGTGGTGGGGCTGCTCAATACCCTGCTGGTGTCCGGGCTCGGCATTCTGGCCGCCACCCTGATCGGCTTCGCCGTGGGTATCGCCCGGCTGTCGCCCAACTGGCTGCTGGCTCGCCTGGCGGCGGCCTTCGTCGAGACCTTTCGCAATATTCCGCTGCTGGTGCAGATCCTGTTCTGGTACTTCGCCGTGCTCCAGGCCCTGCCCAGTCCGCGCCAGAGCATGTCGCTGCTCGAGGCGTTCTTTCTCAACGTGCGCGGGCTGATCGTGCCGGCGCCGGTGCCCGAGCCAGGCTTCGGCTTGACCCAGCTGGCGCTGGTGGCAGCGATCCTGGCGGTGGTGGCCCTTGGTATCTACGCCAGACGGCTTCAGCAGCGTACCGGCAAGGCGCTGCCGGTGTACTGGCTCGGTAGCGCCCTGATCATCGGCCTGCCGCTGCTGGTGTTCGTGGCCAGCGGCAGCCCGCTTGCCTGGGACGTGCCGTCGCTCAAGGGCTTCAACTTCTCCGGCGGTATCACCGTGATCCCGGAGCTGATGGCACTGTGGCTGGCGCTGTCGATCTACACCGCCTCCTTTATCGCCGAGATCGTGCGTTCAGGGATCCAGTCGGTGCCCAAGGGACAGATCGAGGCGTCCCGGGCGATCGGCCTGCCGGGCAACATCACTTTGCGCAAGGTGGTCATCCCCCAGGCGATGCGAGTGATCGTGCCGCAGCTCACCAGTCAGTACCTGAACCTGATCAAGAACTCGTCGCTAGCGACCGCCATCGGCTATCCCGACCTGGTGGCGGTGTTCGCCGGTACCAGCCTCAACCAGACCGGCCAGGCGATAGAGATCATCGCCATGACCATGGCGGTCTATCTGACCATCAGTCTGGTGGTGTCGGCGTTGATGAACGTCTACAACGCCCGGACCCTGCTCAAGGAGCGCTGAGATGAATACGCCAACCATGCGCTCTGCCATGAGCCGCTTGCCTGTCTTCGTTGGAGGACTGCTGCCATGACCGAGCGTCCCACACCTCCTTCCCAGTCCCCGGTGCACCCCCCGAGTGAGCCCGAGGTGGCGCCGGCTGCCGCGTCCACCGAGCATTCCATGATCGCCGCCCGGCCGGCGCCGGTGGCGCGCCATGGTGTCACCGGCTGGCTGCGCAGTCGGCTGTTCTCGACCCCGCTCAATTCGGTGGTCTCGCTGATCACCCTGGCGGTGCTGGTATGGGCGCTGTCCCCGCTGGTGCAGTGGGCGCTGATCGACGCCGACTGGATCGGCACCACCCGCGAAGCCTGCACCGGCGAGGGCGCCTGCTGGGTGTTCATCAGCGCCCGCTTCGAGACCATCGTCTACGGCTTCTACCCCGAGACCGAGCGCTACCGCGTCGATATCACCCTGGCGCTGCTGGTGGCCACCATCGCCTGGCTGATGATTCCCCGACTGCCGGCCAAGCGCTGGGTGGTGATCTTCGCCCTGGTCGGCTTTCCGGTGATCGCCTGGCTGTTGCTGCTGGGAGGCCACTTCGGCCTGCCGGCGGTGCCCACCCGTGAGTGGGGCGGGCTGATGCTGACCCTGACCGTGGCCATCGTCGGTATCGTCGGCTCGCTGCCGCTGGGGGTGATCCTGGCGCTGGGCCGGCGCTCGCAGATGCCACTGGTGCGCAGCCTGTCGGTAGTGTTCATCGAGTTCTGGCGCGGCGTGCCCTTGATCACGGTGCTGTTCATGGCCTCGGTGATGCTGCCGCTGTTCGTGCCCAGCGAGGTTGAGTTCGACAAGCTGCTGCGCGCACTGATCGGCATCATGTTCTTCTGGAGCGCCTATATGGCCGAGGTGGTGCGCGGTGGCCTGCAGGCGATACCCAGAGGCCAGGAAGAGGCCGCCAAGGCGCTGGGCCTGGGCTACTGGCGGCGGATGGGCCTGATCATCCTGCCCCAGGCGCTCAAGCTGGTGATCCCGGGCATCGTCAACACCTTCATCGCGCTGTTCAAGGACACCTCGCTGGTGCTGATCATCGGCCTGTTTGACCTGCTGGCGATCATCCGTGCCGGGCTCACCGACACCAACTGGCTGGGCTTCGCCACCGAGGGCTACGTGTTCGCCGCGCTGATGTTCTGGATCTTCTGCTTCGGCATGTCACGTTACAGCCAATATATCGAACGGCGTCTACATACCGGCCATTGACGGCCCACAACAACAAATTTGATCGGGAGGCAGCCATGTCTGCTCAAGCGGCGACCACGGCGGATTCGAACACGCCGATGATCGAGATCGACGGCCTCAACAAGTGGTACGGGGACTTCCACGTGCTGCGCGACATCGACCTGACCGTGCAGCCAGGGGAGCGCATCGTGGTGTGCGGGCCCTCGGGGTCCGGCAAATCCACCCTGATCCGCTGCATCAATCACCTGGAGGAACACCAGCAGGGCCGCATCACCGTGGGCGGGGTGCACATGACCCAGGACGTCAAGCGCATCGAACAGATCCGCCGGCACGTCGGCATGGTGTTCCAGCACTTCAATCTGTTCCCTCACCTGTCGGTGCTCGACAACTGCTGCATCGCCCAGACCTGGGTACAGAAGAAACCCCGGCGCGAGGCCGAGGCCACCGCCATGGAGTTTCTCGAGCGGGTGCAGATCGCCGACCAGGCCCACAAGTACCCGGGCCAGCTGTCCGGCGGCCAGCAGCAGCGCGTGGCCATCGCGCGCGCGCTGTGTCTGCGCCCGGAGGTGATGCTGTTCGACGAGCCCACCTCGGCGCTGGACCCGGAGATGATCAAGGAGGTGCTGGACGTGATGATCGAGCTGGCCCGGGAAGGCATGACCATGCTCTGCGTGACCCACGAGATGGGCTTCGCCAAGACCGTGGCCGACCGGGTGATCTTCATGGATCAGGGCCAGATCATCGAGCAGGCGCCGCCCCAGGAGTTCTTCAACAACCCGCGCTCGGAGCGTACCCAGCTGTTCCTGAGTCAGATCCTGGGGCACTGAGGCGCCCTGGCCGCGCGCTTGCTCGCGCAGAGCGCGGCAAGGCGGACGGGGGCGACAGCAGCGGGGCACATAAGCTGGAGGACTGGTAGCGCGGGGTGGCTCCCATGGCGTCGCTGCGAGAAAGACTGCGCCGATAAAGGCGCGGAGTGTCGAGAGCGATGGCGGCGACCACCGCCGTGGCATTCCTTGAAGGAATACAACCAGCGATAATTTTCGTTTGTCGCCGCCTCCCCGCTCTGGTCTTATCGGTGGCATCACCGCCTGCCAACCGATAGGAGCCCGGATGTCTTCCGACTTTGTGACCGCCGACGAGATTCGTGACCGCTTTGCCTCTGCCATGTCGGCCATGTACCAGGCCGAGGTGCCCCAGTACGGCACCCTGCTGTCACTGGTCGAGCAGGTGAATCGGCAGACCCTCGAGGCTGATCCGGCGCTGGCCGAGCGGCTCGAGGCCAGCGGCGAGCACGCTCGCCTGGGCGTCGAGCGTCACGGTGCGATCCGGGTGGGCACGGCCGAGGAACTCGCCACCCTGAGGCGCCTGTTTGCGGTGATGGGGATGTTACCTGTGGGCTACTACGACCTGTCCGAGGCCGGGGTGCCGGTGCACTCCACCGCCTTTCGCCCGGTCACCGACGAGGCCCTGGCACGCAATCCCTTCCGCCTGTTTACCTCGCTGCTGCGCCTCGAGCTGATCGAGGACGTCGAGCTGCGCACCCTGGCCAGCGAGATCCTGGCCAATCGCGACATCTTCACTCCGGGGGTGCGTGAACTGATCGCCACCTTCGAGCAGCAGGGTGGCCTCACCGAGGAACAGGCCGAGCGCTTCGTCGCCGAAGCCCTGGAGACCTTCCGCTGGCACCAGGACGCCACCGTGGACCGCGCCACCTACGAGCGGCTGCACTCGGCCCACCGTTTGATCGCCGATGTGGTGTCCTTCCGTGGCCCGCACATCAACCATCTGACCCCGCGTACCCTGGACATCGACGAGGCCCAGCGCCGGATGCCCGAGCATGGCATGACGCCCAAGGCGGTGATCGAGGGCCCGCCCCGGCGCGCCTGTCCGATCCTGCTGCGTCAGACCAGCTTCAAGGCGCTGGAAGAGACCACCCGTTTCGTCGGTGACGCCGAGGGTAGCCATACCGCCCGCTTCGGCGAGATCGAGCAGCGTGGCGTGGCGCTGACACCCAAGGGCCGCGCCCTGTATGACCGCTTGCTGGGCGAGGCCCGCAAGGCGACCCAGGGGCTGGACAACGCCGCCCATCAGGCACGCCTGGCCGAGGTCTTCGCCGACTTCCCCGATGACGAGACCACCCTGCGCCGCGAGGGTCTGGCCTACTTCGTCTACCGTGCGGTAGACGAGTTCGACGGTGACGCCTCTGTGGAGGTACAGATCGCCGCCGGCAAGGTGGTGGCCGAGCCGCTGACCTACGAGGACTTCCTGCCGGTGTCGGCGGCGGGCATCTTCCAGTCCAACCTGGGCGGTGAGGAGAGTGCGGTGGGGCAGGGCAACGCCAACCGTGACGCCTTCGAGGCGGCGCTGGGGGCCTCGGTGCGCGATGAACTCGAGCTCTACGCCCGCCGCGAGCGCGAATCCCTGGCGGCGCTTGGCCTGAAACGCTGATCCTGATGATTGGCCTGAGCCTGCTCTCTGTATCAGCCGCTGAATGTGCCCATCGCTGATCCTGTCGTCACGGCTCTTGCCTTCACGGAAAGTACCCGCGCCGATCGATCTTCCGCCCGGAAGATCGATCGGCGTTGGCGTTGGCGTTGGCGTTGGCGTTGGCGTTGGCGTTGGCGTTGGCGTTGGCGTTGGCGTTGGCGTTGCGGGCAGCGAGGCGATGCTGGCGGGCGGGTCGTCAGCGAGTGCGAGCCGTGGCACACAAAGGTAAGCTTCTGGCTTTTCTTGTCTCAGGAGTTTGTCGCCATGGAGTGGCTCGCCGCCATCTCGCCGCTGTCCCCCCTCGTCAGTCTCGGCCTGATCCTGCTGTCCGGTGTCACCTCGATGATCAGCGCGTCGCTGGGCGTGGGCGGCGGCACCCTGTTGATCATGACCATGGCCCAGGTGATGCCGGCGGCGGCACTGATCCCGGTGCATGGCATGGTCCAGCTTGGCTCCAATGGCGGACGCCTGGCCATGAGCTGGCGATACGTTCACTGGCCGCTGCTGGCGACCTTTGTCCCCGGAGCCCTGGTCGGCGCCCTGGTGGCCGGCTGGCTGCTGATTCGCCTGCCCAGCGGGGTGCTGGAGCTGTCGATCGCCGCCTTTGTGCTCTATACCCTGTGGGGGCCGGGACTGCCCAAGCGCGCCCTGGGCCGCCTGGGCACCCTGATCGCCGGCGCCGTCACTACCCTGTTGTCCAGCTTTGTCGGCGCCAGTGGGCCCATGGTGGCGGCCTTCGTCAAGCAGACCGGAAACTCCCGCCAGGGTACGGTGGCCACCTTCGCCGCCTGCATGACCTTCCAGCACCTGACCAAGGCCTTCGTCTTCGGCGTCGCCGGTTTCCTGTTCGCCGACTGGCTGTGGTTGATCCTGCTGATGATCGGCGTCGGGGTGCTGGGCACCTGGCTTGGACTGCGCCTGTTGCATCACGTGTCGGAGCGGCGTTTCGACACCGGATTCCGGGTGGTGTTGACCGCGCTGTCGCTGCGTCTGGTGTGGCTGGGCATGACGCGGCTGCTGACCTGAACGTCTGGGCAGGCACGGCCGCCATGGGTGAGGGTCAAGACGAAAGATGTGGGCGAAGTAGTGCATAGGGGGTAGTTGCCCCCCGCTCCAGAGCGGCTGAATTGGCATAGAGTGATAGGTAGTCGTCACTGCTGGTCGACTGCCACCCTCGAGTCCTTCAATGCCTCTATTTGCCCGCCGTGAACTCCCGATCCAATGGCTTATCGCCGCCTCCATCGTCGGCATGACGCTGATGATGGCCGGTCTGCTGCTGTGGCAGTCGTGGGATCAGGCTCGGGACTCGCTGGTCGAGGCGCTGGAGCGATCCAGCCAGCAGCTGTCGGCGACGGTGGAGGTCAAGACCCGCTCGCTGATCGAACCTTCCAGGGCGATGCTCGGTGTGCTGAGCAGAGAAACGAGCATCGAGAACTTCGACAGTGCCCGAAGCGATCATCTGCTGCCCATGCTGGCGGCGGTGGTCGACGCCCAGGAGGTGCTGGGAGGCGCCTACATCGGCTCCGACAACGGCGACTTTCTGATGGTTCGCGCCATCGAGCGACTGTCGCCCGGGGCGGTATCCGACTCATTGAATCTGGCCGGTGGCACTTACCTGGCGCTGATCCTGCACGGCGACAGGCGGCAAGGCATGGCTGGCTACTGGCAGGTACTCGACGATGAGGCGAGGGAGCTACGTCGCATCGCCATCGAGAGCCACGGCCTGGACCCGCGCGATCGCCCCTGGTTTCGTCAGGCGCTGGACGAGTACGGCCCGCAGCTATCGGCGCCCTATACCTTCTTCACCAACGGTGAGCAGGGCGTCACCCTGTCCCAGCGATCCCGTGACGGACGCGCCGTGCTTGGCATCGATATGACCTCCGCGGATCTCGGCAAGGAAATCCATGCGTTTGCCACCACCCAGGGGTCACTGCTGGCCATCACTACTCCCGAGGGCGATGTGCTCGCCCACAACGCGGACAAGGATGCGGCGCTGTTGCCGGGGACCTCGCTGGAGGATCTGGGCGAGGCGCCGTTGATCGAGCTCAAGGATCAGGGGGTGCTGGCGACGCCGGTCCGTTACTTCTGTGGTGAGCAGTACTGGTGGGGGCTGGCGCTGCCCTTCGACATGCTCGGCAGTCGACTGGCCTGGCTGCTGGTGGCCATGCCGGAGCGGGAGCTGATGGCGAGCCTGCGTGAATCCCTGTGGCACCGTCTGTTGCTGTCGCTGGGGCTGGTGACGCTGATGGTGCCACTCGGCATCCTGCTGGGTCGCCGACTCGGGCGCCCACTGCGCGAACTGGGCGAGCAGGTACGGACCATCTCCGAGTTCGACCTCGATGCCTATCGAGGGGTCGACTCCCGGGTGCGCGAGGTGGCTCACCTGTCCGGTGCGCTGGACACTCTGGTGCATCGCGTCGGCGAGTTTCGGCGCATCAATCGCATGCTGGGACGCGAGCGCCGGCTCGACGTGATGCTCGACGGCATCCTCGATGAGCTGTTGAACGTCACCGGCAGCCACCACGGGGTCATCTATCTGGCCAACGAGGACAGTTCAGGCCGCCTGTCGCCGGTCGCCGAGGCGGGTCAGGGGTGGGGCGATGCCCCTTTGCCGGCGACGCTCGAGGTCGACCAGGACTCGGGCCCTCTGCTGGAGGTGCGGCGAGCACTGGAGGCGCAAGGGTATCTGGTGCAGTCGCTGCGCGACCGCGCCGGCAAGCGTCTCGGGATACTGCTGCTGGCGCACCGGGACGGTGGTCAGGATGATGACCAGTGGCGCACCTTCGTCGCCGAGGTGTCATCGGTGGCGGCGGTGGCCATCGACATGCGCCGCCTGCTCGAGGGCGAGGCGCGTCTGCTGGACGCCATGATTCAGCTGGTCGCCAGGGCCACCGATGCCAAGTCACCCCACACCGGGGGACACTGTACCCGGGTGCCGCAACTGGCGGAGATGCTGATCGATGAAGTGGATCGGGCGCGCCAGGGCCCTTTTGCTGCGGTTCACCTCAGCGAGGAAGAGCGCGCCACCTTCCACCTGGCGGCCTGGCTGCACGACTGCGGCAAGCTGACCACCCCAGACCACATCATGGAGAAGGCCACCAAGCTCGAGACCCGTTACAACCGGATCCACGAGATCCGGACCCGTTTCGAGGTGCTGTGGCGAGACGCTGAACTCGATTACTGGCGTGCCATCGCCCAGGGGGGCGAGGCAACAAAGCTTGACCAGGTACTGCAGCGTCGGCGCCAGGAGCTGCAGGAAGCCTTCGCCTGCGTCGCCGAGGCCAACCATGGCCGCGAGGCGATGGGCGAGGCCGACTGCCAGCGCTTGAAGACCATCGGCGAGTGGCGCTGGCTGCGTTACTTCGATGACCGCCTCGGGCTGTCGCGGGCCGAACTGGACAACATGGCCGAAGAACCCCGTCGCGCCTTGCCTGCAGAAGAACGTCTGCTTGCCGATCTGCCCCGTCATCGCATTGCCTGGCAGCGTCCCTGTCCCCCGGTGCATCCCGAGGACCCCGACAATCACTGGGGCTTTTCGATGGAGCCGCCGTCCCTGGCGGAGCATCAGGGGGAGCTCTACAACCTGTGCATCGCCCGGGGCACGCTCAACGACGTCGAACGCTTCCGCATGCAGGAGCACGTGATCCAGACCATCATCATGCTCGAGTCTCTGCCCTGGCCCGCTCACCTGAAGCGAGTGCCGGAGATCGCCGGCAATCACCATGAGCGCATGGACGGACAGGGGTATCCGCGGCGGCTGCGACTCGGCGAGGCCAGCCTGGAAGAGCGGATCATGGCGCTGGCGGATGTGTTCGAGGCGCTGACCGCCTCCGATCGTCCCTACAAGAATGGCCTGCCACTGTCCCGCGCGCTGGAGATCCTGGCCGACATGGTCAAGGACGGCCACCTGGACCCGGCGGTCTTCGAGTTGCTGCTGGATAGCGGCGTGTGGCGGCGCTACGCCGATACCTTTGTGGCCGACCGACAGATCGACCAGGTCGATATCGATGCCATCCGGGCCCGAGCTCGGCGTTGACCTAACGTGGAGCCTGCCGCTGTGTTCGGGATACGCGTCTGCAGATCTGCACATATAGTGGAGAGAGCGCTACCCCTTTCGGCTTAGGGCGTTTCGTCACGCTTGAAAGTCCCGTTTGCCTCGCCACGAGAGGTCCGACCATGTACCGCCATCGTCTCGTCATTCCGGTGCAGTGGCTGATCGGTATCGTTATCGTCGGGGTGATGGTGGTGATGGAGGTGGCGCTGCTGGGGTTCTCCTGGCACCAGTCCCAGCGCACGCTGGGGGCGACCCTGGAAGAGACCTCGGCTCAGCTGGTCGACACCCTGGAGGCGCGCACCCAGGCGCTGGTGAGGCCGGCACGGGTGGCCATCGACATGCTGGCCAACGGGGCCCCGGGCGAGGCCGACGACTGGGACGGCCGGCTGGCAGCGTTGCCGCTGATGAGGGCGGCGCTGGAAGCCCATCGACTGGTCGACGCCGTCTACATCGGCTATGGCAGCGGCGACTTCCTGATGTTTCGCGCGGTGGATCGCATGCTGGAGAGCAAGCGTCCCGACCTGGTCGATAGCGGCGGCCAGGACGCGGCCTACCTGGCGCTGGTGGTGGATGCACGCCCTGGCCAGCCACCGCAGAGTGAATGGCATCTGTTCGATCCATCGCTTGCCCCGCTCGGGCGCGAGCGACTCGACCAGTACTTCTTCGATCCGCGCAGCCGTCCCTGGTTTCAGCAGGCGCCCGAGGGTGACGCTCCTTTCCTGACCGCTCCCTATGTGTTTTTCAACACTGGCGAAATCGGCATCAGCATGGCGCGCCGCAGCGGTGACGCCGTGGTCGGCCTGGATGTCGCCTCGCGGGACCTTGGCATCGGCCTGGATGACCTGCGGTTGACGCCGCAGACGCGCATGGCGGTAGTTACCGCCTCTGGCCAGGCGCTGGCGACTACCCTGGACGCCTCACTGGATCCTGGGCCCGGCAACGCCCGCCAATTGTCCTCTTTCGAGGATCTGACCATGCCGGTGCTGGCGCAATTGTTGACCACGAACGTCGACCAGCCACCGCGGCGGTTGTCCCATGACGGTCGCCAGTGGTGGGGGCTGGTGCTGCCCTTTGTCACCCTGGGGGGTGAGGCCACGCGGCTGATTGCAGCGGTCCCGGAAGACGAGCTGACCACCGATGTGCGCCAGATGATGCTGGAGAGTTCGTTGTTGGCGGGGATCGTGACGCTGGCCTTGTTGCCGCTGGGGGTGCTGCTGGGACGACGACTGGGGCGTCCGCTGCGGGAGTTGTCCGGACAGGTCGAGGCGCTCGGGCGCTACGATTTTTCCGCCTGCGACGGTGTCGGCTCGCGGGTGACCGAGGTGCGCGGGCTCAGTGTGGCACTGCGCCGGCTGGCGCGTGGTATCGAGGGCTTTGGACGCATCACCCGGGTGCTCAACAGCGAGCCACGCCTGGATCGCATGCTGACCAGCATCCTCGAGGATCTGCTGCGCGGCACCGGCAGTCGCGCCGGGGCCATCTACCTGGCCGATGAACAGGACGAGGGACGCTTCGCCCGGATCGCCAGGGAGGGGGAGGCGAGGGACCCCGATGCGGACCCCCGGAGTCGGGAGCTGCGACTGCAGGAAGGCTCCGAGGCCGAGCTCGAGGCGCTGATCGAGCGCTTTGAGGCGGCCGGCTATCTGTTGCAGCCGCTGCGTAACCGGGAGGGAGCGACGCTGGGTCTGCTGGCGTTGGCGCGGCGCTCGCTGGACGATGACGACGCTCACTGGCGTGCCTTCGTCGCCGAAGTGTCGGCGGCGGCAGCGGTGGCCATCGACCTGAGGCGACTGCTGCGCGGTGAGGCGCGTCTACTGGAGGGCATCGTCCAGCTGGTGGCCCATGCCATCGACGCCAAGTCGCCGCATACCGGAAGCCACTGCTCGCGAGTGCCGGTACTGGCGGAGATGATCGTCGAGGGCATCGATCGCAGCGAGCACGGGGTATACGCCGAGACTCACTTCGACGCGACCCGCCGCAGCGCCTTCCATCTGGCGGCCTGGCTGCATGACTGCGGCAAGCTGGCGATCCCCGACGAGGTAATGGAAAAGGCCACCAAGCTCGAGGCCCGCTACGACCGTATCCATGAGATTCGCACCCGCTTCGAGGTGCTGTGGCGCGATGCCGACGTGGACTACTGGCAGGGGCGCGCCCACGGTGGCGATCCGGTGACGCTGGAGCGACGGCGCCATGCGCGACAGCAGGAGCTGATCGCAGCCTTCGAATGCGTGGCCGAGGCCAATCGGGGGGGCGAGGCCATCAGCGATGAGCTGCTGGAGCGCCTGACCGTCATCGCCGAGTGGCGCTGGTGGCGGCACTTCGATGATCGGCTCGGGGTATCGCGAGATGAGCTCAAGCGCATGTCCCGCGAACCCCTGCGCAGGCTGCCCGCGGAGGAGCGTCTGTTGGCCGACCTGCCACGTCACGAGATTCCCTGGCACCGCTCTCGCCCGGCGGTGGCGCCGGACGACCCCGAAAATGTCTGGCGTTTCGACATGCGGCCCAGTGAATTGGCCGGCCATCAGGGCGAGCTTTTCAATCTCAGGGTGTCCCGCGGCACCCTCAACGAGGTCGAGCGATTCCGCATCCAGGAGCACGTGGTCCAGACCATCATGATGCTCGAGGCGCTGCCCTGGCCCGCGCACCTGCGTCGGGTCCCGGCCATCGCCGGCAATCATCACGAGCGCATGGACGGTACCGGTTATCCACGCCGACTGGCGATGAAGGACGCCAGCCTCGAGGAGCGGGTCATGGTGATGGCGGACGTGTTCGAGGCCTTGACCGCCGCGGACCGCCCCTACAAGTCGGCCATGACCCTTTCCCGGGCACTGGCGACGCTGGCCGACATGGTGCGGGAGGGCCATCTGGACCCCGAGATCTTCCGGCTGATGCTGGAGCAGCGGATCTACAGCGACTACGCCGAACGCTTCTTGACGCCGGCCCAGCGTGATAGCGTTGATACCGAGGCGCTGCTGGCCCGTGCGGGAGTTTGACCTGACGCAAGCGCGCAGGAGTAGGCCCGCCCCGGCTTTTGCCCAAGTGGACGACGACAAAGGCGCCTGCATGAACGGCTAGTTCGCCCGAAATGGTCTATATAATGCCGAGAATGATGGTGAACGCTCGCCAATTTGGCCTGTACAGGCCGGTCAAGTGGGTCATAATGCCGTCAGTGCAGTCTGGAAATCGCAGGGGTTTGGATAAATGGTGACCACAAGGAATTCCGGGTGGCGTTCGCTGACGATGCTGGTCGCGCTGGTGGTGACCTGTCTGATGGTGGTGCAGTCCGCCCAGGCAGGCAACCCGCGCTACGCAGGCATCGTGGTGGACGCCGAGAGTCATGAGATCCTGTACGCGGAAAACGCCGATGAGCGCCGCTATCCGGCCTCACTGACCAAGATGATGACCCTTTATATGCTGTTCGAGGCTCTGGACGGTCGTACCATGAGTCTGGGCCAGCCGCTGCCGGTCTCTTCCCATGCGGCCTCGATGCCGGCGACCAAGCTGTGGCTCAAGCCCGGTGACAGCATCCCGGTGGAGAAGGCCATCCAGGCGTTGGTCGTGCGCTCCGCCAATGACGTGGCGGTGGTGGTGGCCGAGTCCCTGGGCGGAACTGAATCACACTTCGCCGACATGATGACCCGCAAGGCGCGCAGCCTGGGCATGAACAACACCACCTTCCGCAACGCTTCGGGCCTGCCCAACTCCGGCCAGGTCACCACGGCGCGGGACATGGTCATCCTGGCGCGTCGTCTGATGCTGGACTTCCCCCAGTACTACCCCTACTTCTCTCTTACCGAGTTCACCTGGCGTGGCACTCGTCACACCGGTCACAACCGTCTGCTGACCAAGTACCCGGGTACCGATGGTCTCAAGACCGGCTTCATTCGCGCCTCCGGCTTCAATGTGGCGACCTCTGCGACCCGCAATGGACGGCGCATGGTGGCGGTGGTCATGGGCGGCTACACCGCCGCTTCCCGTGATGAGCAGATGATGAGCCTGCTCGACCGTGGCTTCCTGCGGGCTTCGCTGGTCGACGGCCGTGGTTTCCTTGCCAATACCGACGTCTCCGGTGGTGAACTGATGGCGCCTCGCCAGCGTGGGTTGATCTCTGCGCCGACGCCGAGCCGTGTCGCTCAGGTGCCATCGACCGCGGTGCGGCCGTCACGGGTCGAGACCGTGGTGCGTCCGGCCACGCCGACACTGGCCAGCCGTCAGTCGGCGACAGCGCCGGTGCGCTTCGAGTCCGCCGCCCCGATCATCTCCGATTCGCGTCGTTCTTCGTCCGGTCCCGACCCGCTGCGCAACCTGATCGACCAGCCGAGTGCCTCGGCACCCGCCCTGGCATCGATTCCGGTGGCGGCCTCGGTGCCCGACGCGGCAGCGGCGAGGCCTGAGCCCAGCCCTGTGTCGAGTGCCGTGTCGAGCGCGCCGTCCAGCGCGGCCAGCACGAACACCACCAGCGCGAATGCGAACAGCACCATCGCGCAGACCGGCGACTGGGGGGTCCAGGTGGGGGCGTTCAGCGACATGGACAGCGCGCGCAGCCAGGCCAGCCAGGCGGCCGATCGTCTGGCGGGCGAGATGGCCCACGCCCGGGTAGCGGTGGCGCGAGCCGACAATGCCAACATCTACCGTGCCCGGGTGGTGGACCTGCAGGAAGGCCAGGCCCGTTCGGCCTGTCGGCGACTGCTGCAGCAGGGCATGGACTGCATGGTCGTTCAGGCCAGCCTCTAAGCGTCAGTTCGCGCCACCTTCACGTCGTTCTCCGACAAGGCCCGCCTCCGGCGGGCCTTTTGCTGCATGGCATACACCAGTGCACAGTTCTGGTGCGTCTGTTCTTGCCAGCGAAGCGTTCGCCCCCTAACGTTGTCCCTGTTACCCCCGTCGGCCCCGTGCCGGCGGGGTTCGTTTTTGGGTCAGGTAAGTGGTGATCGTGAGCCACTTGCCATCAGCGGCTGCGGACAGGGAGGAGAGCATGGGGTCATCGTTCAAGGGTATCGGGTTCATGTGTCTTGGCGTGCTGTGCCTGGCGCTCGGTGACGCCATTTCCAAGTGGCTCGGCGAGGTGCATTCGCCGTTGCAGATCATCTTCTTTCGCACCCTGGTGTCGTTGCCGTTGATCATGCTGCTGGCACACCAGGGGGGAGGCCTGCGCACCCTGTCGACCCGACGCCCGGGGGTGCATCTGATCCGTGGTCTGATCTATACCGGCACCATGGGTTGCTTCGTGCTGGGGCTGACGATGATGCCGCTCGCCGAGGGCACCGCCATCGCCTTCGCCGCGCCGCTGTTTGTCAGCCTGCTGTCGGTCCCGCTGCTGGGCGAGCGGGTGAGCGTGCCGGTGGTGCTGGCGTCGCTGGTGGGCTTTGCCGGTGTATTGGTGATCGTGCGTCCAGGCAGTGAAGGCATCTCGCTGGGTGCTCTGTCGATGCTCGGGGCGGCGGTGTTCTATGCCTTGATGATGATCACCGCTCGGCGCTACGGCGCCCGCGAGCACCTGTGGGCGATGGTGTTCTACATGACCCTGGTGCCCTTTGTGGTGACTGGCGTCGCCCTGCCGCTGGTATGGCAGGCGCCGGCGCTGGAGCATTGGCCGGCCTTTCTCATGTCCGGGGTGCTCGGGGTCGGCGCTACCGCCTTTATTACCCTGGCCTTTCGTCACGCTCCGGCCGCTATCGCCGCCCCCTTCGACTATACCGCCATGCTGTGGGCGGTCCTGCTCGGCTGGATGATCTGGGACGAGGTGCCGGATCTCGGGGTGCTGATCGGCGGCACCCTGATCATCGCCAGCGGCCTGGCGATCGCCTACCAGGAGGGGCGCACCAGCCTCAAGCGGCGCCCTTCGGCCTGAGCTGGGCGCTTGATCGGATGGAAGGACCAGGAGGTTGACCGACATCACGTCGCCTTGGGGGGAGGCGCTTGCCGTCCTAGGGCTTGTCTGAAAAGTGCCTGCGCTCGTCGACTTTTCGGACAGCGCCTAAGCTTGCCTTAAGTTGCTGCCGTCAGGCTGCCTGTTACGCGACAAGGCGTATCACCTTCAGGGAGCAGGACGATGGCATCGATTCCGTCACATTCAAAAAGCCGGCAGATCAAGGTGTGGGACCCGTTGGTTCGCGTCTTTCACTGGGCGCTGGTGCTGGGGGTTGCCCTCAATTACGCCGAAATTGGCCCACATCGTTATATCGGCTACACCCTGATGGGGCTGATAGGGCTGCGTGTCGTCTGGGGGCTGGTGGGGCCCTGGTCGGTGCGCTGGTCGAGCTTCTGGCCGACACCCTCGCGCCTTGGAGCGGCGCTCAAGAGACAGGCCGCAGCACAGGAAGCAAAGGAAAACAGTTCCCCTCAGCGCATCACCCATACCCCGCTGGGGGCGGTGATGATGTTGCTGATGCTGGCCTTGCTGGTGGGGCTCGGTACCACCGGCATCTTGATGGTGCACACCGAGCGTTTCCACGATGTGCACTGGATGGAGGAGCTGCACGAGGGCCTCGCCACGGCGGTACTGTGTCTGGTGCCGTTGCACGTGGGCGGTGCCATCCTTGAGGGGCGACGACTGGGCGACAACCTGATCGCCGCAATGGTCCATGGGCGTCGAAGGGTCAGGCCTCGCGTCTGAGGGTCGCGTTCGGCGGTGGGCTGCCTGGCCGGGCTCCCAGGCCGGTTCAGCCTTCCCAGGCCGTCAGCAGGTCCCTCGCGGCGCACGCCGGGTCCGCCTGGCCGCAGATGGCGGAGACCACGGCCATGCCATCGGCGCCGCTTTGACGCACCGCCGAGGCGTGCTCGCGCTTGAGCCCGCCGATGGCCACGCTGGGCAGCGGGCTCGCCGCCACCAGCGAGGCAAGACCATCGAAGCCCAGCGGCGTGGCGTGGTCGCTCTTGGTCGGCGTGGCGAATACCGGTCCGAGTCCCAGGTAGTCCAGTGCCTGGACATCCAGGCGCGACAGCTGGTCGGGGTGCTGCACCGATAGGCCGATGATCGCCGTCTCGCCAAGCAGGCGGCGGGCTTCGCCCACGTCGCCGTCGTCCTGCCCCAGATGCACGCCGTCGACCTGTGCCTTTAGCGCGACCTGGACACGGTCATTGATGACCAGAGGAACCCCGTGTTCGGCCAGCGCCGGTTTCAGTCGGCGCGCCAGTTGCACCAGTTCGTCATCGCTGGCGGTCTTGTCACGTAGCTGCACCAGGCTGACTCCGCCGCGTACCGCCGCCTCCACCGTCGCTTCAATCCCCATGGATGCGCACAGCCCGGGGTCGGTGACCAGATAGAGGCGAAGGCTGCGGGGGTCGAACAGGCGCGCATCAAGGCGTCGAGGAGAGTGGGTCACGAGGGGCTCCTGGTACATGAATCGGGTAGGGCGGTCGGGTCAGTCGAGAGACTCGATGGCGAGAGGTTCTCGCCGTAACAGCGTCTCGGGATTGAGCTGATGCAAGGCGTCGACAAAGGCGACGGCGAAGCTGCCAGGACCCTGGGCGGTGCGGCCGGCGCGACTGCCGGCTTCGCCATAGCAGGCCAGGGCCGCGCAGGTGGCGACCAGCGGATCCTGATCGGCGGCGAGAAAGGCCGCGACCACACCGGACAGGGCGCAGCCCAGCGCCGTCACGCGGGGCATCAGCGGGTGTCCACCGGGCACGCGCACCAGCCGCCGGCCGTCGGTGACCAGATCGACCTCACCGGTTACCGCTACCACCGCCTCCTGGCGCCGGGCCAGGGCGACGGCCGCCTGCACGGCGTCGTCGCTGGCGGCAGTGGAGTCGACGCCGCGCCCGCCAAGACCGTCCTCGGCCAGGGCGATGATCTCCGAGGCGTTGCCGCGAATGACGCTGGGCCTCAAGTCCAGCAGCCTGGCGGCCGACTCTCGCCGATAGGCGGTGGCGCCAACGGCGACGGGGTCGAGCACCCAGGGGGTCTGGTGCTCGCCGGCACTGGTGGCAGCCTCGATCATGGCCTCGACCCAGTGAGGCGAGAGCGTACCGATATTGATCAGCACAGCGTCGGCCAATGCCGCGAACTCGGCCGCTTCCTCACGCGCATGGACCATGGCCGGTGAAGCGCCCACGGCCAGCAGCACATTGGCGGCGCTGTTCATGGCCACGTAGTTGGTCAGGCTATGGACCAGCGGCGCCGCCTGGCGAAGCCGGGTCAGCCGTGCGCCGATGTCGGCGCCGGTGAGTGTTGTCGTCATGACAGGCCTCCCTGGCGTTGGACGAAGGCGGCGAGGGTCGCCTTGCAGGGAGTCATGATCCGGTCACTGCGCGCCGCTGTAAAGCGGCGATGGCCTGAGATATCCCCCTTGAGCCGGGAGACGGTGAACCGCGACAGCTCGCCGGGCGTCAGCCCAGCAATTGCAGCGCGATCAATACCCCCAGGGCGGCGAGGGCGAGCTCGCGAACCGGTACGCCGTTGCCGCTGTCTGTGGCGTCGTCTCGACGCTCCGAGCTTGCGGTTCGGGGCCACAGGGCGAGGCCACCGAGAATCAGGCTGAGGCTGCCGAGGGGCAGGCTGATGGACGACCAGAAGGCCATCAGGGCGAGGCCGCCGACCAGGGCCAGAGAGATACGAAGAAGCCCCTTGGTGGCGAAGCGGGGGCGAGTACGGGAGACCTGCTGTAGGAAGGGCATGTTCGGAATTCCTTGTCGGTGCAGGGGGCGGGCCAGAAGACAACTACTGACACCATCGCTAGGGCTGCAGCGTAGCGGCTTTGCCTTAACGCGCGCTTAAGCTTTATTGAAAGATTTGTGACAAGGTCTGATGCGCGAATCTGCAAAATGTTCAGTCGGCGAGCTGCGACATTGGTCGAACGCCATTGGCAGAGCATGGGAATCGTGGGGAGCAGAGGGCTCGTCGCGCCTGGCTCCGTCCTCGCCTTCAAGGGCGACCTGCAAGGGTGATCTGCAAGGGCGACCGCAATGGCCTCCTGCCAAGGCGGTCTGTCTGGACGTGGATCAAACGCGTGCGTCAGGCGCGGATATAGGCCCAGCCCTGGCGCTGGCCCTCGGCCAGGGTGAGTACCGCTGCCTCGACGATGGCCAGTCCCCGGGTGTCGACGATGCCCTGGGCGTCGAGACTGTTGCGACACAGTCTTAACCATGCGTCGGTGTCGTCCGGGGTGGCGACGGCGGCGGCCACACCGCCTGCATTGGTGATGATCAGCACCTCGGCGTCGGGGCTGGCGGCCTTGAGGTTGCGGGCATTGCGCCTGGCGCGGGCAAGGCTCTCGGCGCAGGGAGCGTGAAGCATCACCTTCAAGCGTGAATCACCCGCTTCGCGGGGGGGCAGGCCGGTCTCGCTCATGACGCCTCCGGGGCGGCGCCGATCAATGTTTCCAGATGATGGACCTGGGCGCCGAAGTCGGCATGCTCACGGCGATTGTCGGTGGGCAGCGTGATCTCGAGGGTGTCGATGACCCGCGCCGGGGCCCCGCCCTGATGTCCACCGAGCACCATCACCCGGTCGGCCAGCAGCACCGCCTCTTCGATGTCGTGGGTAACGAAGACGATGGCGGCCTCGGTGCGCTGGCGCAGGTCGATCAACTCGTTCTGCAGGCGACGGCGAGTGATCGCATCCAGCGCCGAGAAGGGTTCGTCCATGAACAGCACCCGGGGCTTTACCGCCAGCGCCCGGGCAATGCCGACACGCTGTTGCTGGCCGCCGGACAGGGTGGAAGGAAAGCGCTCGGCCATGTCGCCCAGGCCGACCAGCTCCAGCGGCGCAAGGGCGCGGCGCTGGCGCTCCTCCCGGGACAGCCCCAGTCCCTCGAGCCCGAGCGCCACATTGGCGCGGATGCGTCGCCAGGGAAACAGCCGTGGCGCCTGGAAGACCATCGACCAGGGCCGCGCTCCATCACGCGGACTCTCGTCCAGCCAGCGCTCGCCTGCCACCGCCGGCAGCAGGCCGCAGAGTGCCCGCAGCAGGGTCGACTTGCCGACCCCGGAGGCACCGACGATGGCGATGAACTCCCGTGGAGCCAGGCGCAGGTCGACATGTTCGAGCACGCGCTGGCCGCCGAAGCCCAGCGCCAGGTCATGGGCCTTGAGCACGCAGGCGTCGGCGTTGCGTTCGGCTGTCAGGGTGTCCATATCAGCAGCCTTTTTTGCAGATGCAGAAAGCCCAGGTCGAACAGGGCGTAGAGCGCGGCAATGGTCAGCATGTAGACCACCACGATATCGGTGGCCAGCAGGCCCGAGGCCTCCATCATGCGCTGGCCGATGCCGGGAATGCCGAACAGTTCGGCCGCGACCACGGTCATCCAGCCCTGGCCGAGGCCGGCGCGCAGGCCACCGAGGATGCCGGGGGCTGCCGCGGGCAGGCTGACCTTGGTCAGGCGGGCCAGCAGCGAACCCTGGCCGAAGGCCCTGGCTACCTCGTCATAGCCGGGGTCCACCGCACGCACCGCGCTGTAGCTGGCGAAGTAGTTGATCCAGAACACCCCGATACTGATGATGAAGGCCGCCGCCGATGGCGTGATCCCGAACCAGATGATGGCAAAGGGGATCCAGGCCAGTGGCGGGATCGGGCGCAGCAGGCGCGCCAGCCAGGCGTGCAGGGCGTCGAATACCGGCAGCAGGGCCGCCGCCACGCCCATGGCGATACCTGCCAGCGAGCCGATGGCCACCCCTACGCTGTAGTGAGACAGGCTCGAGCTGACGACTTCCCACCAGATGCCGTCGACCACCTCGCCCCAGAAGACCGTCGGGATCGCAGAGGGCAGCGGAACCAGATTGCCGGGCAGCAGCCCCAGGCGCAGTGAGATCTCCCAGAGTGCCACAAAGGCGACGAGCCCCAGCGCACCGAGGCCGGTGCGCCGGCTACGAGATACCGACTTCATGGGCTCGTGTCGCCTTCTTCGGCGTCTGCGTCAGCGCTTGCGGTCAGGTCGTCGTACCAGCGGGTGTCGAACAGAGTGTCGATGTCGAGGCCCTGCTTGAGGGTGCCGTTGGCCAGCTGGAAGTCATGCATGGTGCGGGTGCCCTCGACGATCGCGTGGGGATCGGCGCCGTAGTTGGCGAAGGGCGAGGACAGTGCAGCCTCTACGGTTTCCAGCGGCACCAGACGCTTGCCGACGAACTCGCGCACCGAGGGGGCGACCTGCTGTGGCGTATCGACCAGGGCGTGGGTCGCTCGCAGGTGAAGTTCGAGCAAGGTGCTGACGGCATCGGGGCGCTGTTCGAGCAGGCTTTCGCGTGCTGCCAGCACCGCGCCGGGTTGACCCGGCAACATGTCCGAGGCGTGGGCCACGATCTGGGCGTCGTCGAGGCGTTCGGTCACGGTGGAGAGTATCGGCTCCAGGGTCGAGGCGGCGTCCACTGCACCGGCCAGCAGCGCCTGCTGGACACGATCGGCGCCCATGGCGACGATCTCGACGGCGTCACTGCCGATGCCCAGGCGTTCGTCCAGCCAGTAGCGCAATACCGTGTCGGGTACCGAGCCCTTGGGGAAGGTGGCGATCTTGGGCCGACGGCCTTCGCGCTCGGTAAAGTCGGCGATGGCCTGGGCCGGGTCGGCGTCGGCCATCAGGCTGGCCAGTTCGCCGCGGGCGACCAGGCCGATCTGCTCCTGGATGGCGGCCGCCAGTACCTTGATCGGTACCCCGTTGGCGCGAGCCACCATGGCCGGGCCGATACCGAAGTACATGACGTCGAGATCACCCGAGGCCAGCGCCTGGACCATCGCCGGCCCGCTGGAAAAGCGTGTCAGCTCAAGTTCCAGACCGGCCTCTTCGGTCCAGCCTTCGCCCTCCATCACGAATAGCTGAGCCACCGGCAGGATCGGCATATAACCAACCTCCAGCGGACCTTCGTCGGCGGCGATGGCGGTACCAGGCAGAAGCAGGGCGGCGGCGGTCAGCCAGCGGTAAAGGAGCTGGGGCATGGAGCCCTCCCGGAGCAATGAAGTTAATGATCAGCATGATAACGATCGGGGGACGAGGGCGACACGCAGGCGTGCGATCAATCCGTTATATGCTTATTAGGCGTCGGAAGACGCCGACACGACGATGGCCGCCCGGGGGCGGCCATCGCTGAGGGGACAGGCTGTCTGACGTAGCGGTAGATAGAGAGGGGGCGCTGCTCGTCCCTCCCTCGGACACTTCTGTCCTTACGTCTTGCCTGCTCCGTCCTTACTTCTTGCCGGGCTGTTTGACAAAACGCAGGTACGGACGCTGTTCGTCCCAGCCTTCCGGGAACAGGGTCTTGGCCTCGTCGTTGGAGACGGCAGGCACGATGATGCAACGGTCGCCATGGTTCCAGTTCACCGGGGTCGCCACCTTGTAGCCGTCGGTCAGCTGCAGGCTGTCCAGCACCCTCAGGATCTCGTCGAAGTTGCGTCCGGTGCTGGCCGGGTAGGTCAGCGTCAGGCGCACCTTCTTGGCCGGATCGATGATGAATACGCTTCGCACCGTCAGGGTGTCGTTGGCGTTGGGGTGGATCATGTCGTAGAGGTCACTGACCTTGCGATCGGCGTCGGCGAGCAGCGGGAAGTTGAGCCCGTGGCCCTGGGTGTCCTCGATATCGCCGGCCCAGGCGTGGTGATCCTCGATGGGATCCACCGACAGGCCGATGGCCTTGGCGTTGCGTTTGTCGAATTCGCCCTTGAGGCGCGACACTTCCCCGAGTTCGGTGGTGCACACCGGGGTGAAGTCCTTGGGGTGAGAGAACAGGATGACCCAGCTGTCACCGGCCCACTCATGAAAGTGAATGGTGCCGGCGGTGCTTTCCTGTGTGAAGTCCGGTGCGGTATCACCCAGTCGTAGCGTCATGGTCGTCTCCTTGGCGGTTGATGGCGACGGGCCCGGACGGACCCGACGGGTCGATCGGTGAGACCGGGGCGCGGCCTCGTGGCAGCGAGCGTCAGGGCGCCGGCGCGGCTGCCCCGACGAAGCGATCCTGCCAATAGTCTATGGACAGCGAGGTGGTGGTGACCGTTCGCCCGCGTCCGGGCGCGTGGATCATCACATCGTCGCCGGCGTAGATGCCGACATGGCTGACCCCGGGACCCTTGCCGGTAGCGAAGAACAGAAGATCACCCGGCCGTGCCTCGTCGATGGGCGGCAGGCGCCGGTATTGCTCCCGGGATGAGCGCGGCAAGGGGATACCCGCCCGGGAATACGTCATCTGGGCCAGGCCGGAACAGTCCAGCCCGCGCGGATCGTTGCCGCCGAACCGGTAGGGGGTGCCGACGGCGCTGCGCGCCTCGGACAGGATCAGGGCACGTTCCATGGACAGTCCCTGGCCGCCGTCATCGGTGCTCAGCGGGGCCGAGGCACAGCCCCCCAGAAGTACCAGCAGCAGTGCCATCAGGGCTGTCCAAGAGGACCTGGTGTACCACGGCATCGAAGTGGTCATTGCGGCTTTCCCTGCACAGACGAGGCGCCCTCTACGGTACTCTGCCCTACCAGGCAGGCCAAGGGGGCCGAGGCCTAATGTGTCGCTGGCGCCGCAGGCGTAGCGACAACGACAACGACAAGGCGACCAGGCGACCAGGCGCGGACGCGACCGACAGGCCGATGCCCCCTGACGACAGGAGATACGTGCCCCCTAACGAAAGGAGATGCGTGTGCCGTTGGCCAGCATCTCGTCGGGGGTCATGGCCTTGCCCTCCACGCCGATCATCTCGTCACCGCACTGATCGGTCCAGGTCAGGACGCCATGGGTCAGGCCGACGCCGCCGAGCAACTCGCGGATCTCGCCGGTGCCGAGAAAGGTGCGGGTTCGCCCCTTGTCGTCGGCAAGCTCTGTGGTGCCGTTGGCGTGATGAAAGCGCACCGTGTAGATGCCATCCATCGACTCCACCTCGACGATGGGCGAAAACCCGCGGGACAAGGCCTTGGCGAGTGCCTTGAGGGTAATCTGGCGCTCCAGGGTGTAGTCGATGTCAGCCATCTTGGTGTTTCCTCCGGCGAAACGGGCCTCTTAAGACTGGTCCAGCAAAGGACTTCTGGCAAACAGGTAAGTGCGGTGCCGTGACCCAGTCGTTGAAGGCGCGTTCTTGAGGCGGTGTGCCGAGCCGGTATGGTTGATGGCTTCTACAGCTATCGACAGGTGAACCATGCGACACCATTCCATGCCCTTGGCCCTGGCGGCCTCGATTGCGCTCGCGGCTTCCTTCGGCGCCCATGCTCAGGACCAGGAAGATGCCCAGGTTCGTTTTTCCGTGCCCGCCTGGCCCGGTGTAACGGTCAAGACGGCCCTGGCATCCACCCTGCTCGAGACCCTGGGTTATGAGCCGGTCCAGGAAGAGCTGGGCTCCACCATCACCTATCAGGCCCTGCGCCAGGGAGAGCTCGACGCCTTTCTGGCGGCCTGGTTGCCGGCCCAGCAGGGCATGTACGACGCCAGCTTCGAGGATGGCGAGTCCAAGCTCGAGGACCTTGGCAACAACGTCGACGGTGCGCGCCTCGGCTTTGCCGTACCCACCTACGTCTACGAAGCCGGCGTGAAAACGGCGGAGGATCTGGACAAGGAAGAGTTTGCCGACAAGCTGGACCGCACCATCTATTCCATCGAGGTGGGCTCCGGCATGAGCGACTCGCTCAACAGCGCCGTGGATGAGGACACCTACGGTCTGGGTGACTGGAACCTGTCCGAGACCTCGACGCCAGGCATGCTGAGCGCCGTGGACGCGGCGATCGATCGTGAAGAGTGGATCGTGTTCGCCGCCTGGACCCCGCACTGGATGAACATCGAGTTCGACGTGCGTTATCTGGATGACCCCGAGGACATGTGGGGCCCGGAAGGCGGCCGCAGCGACGTGCGCACCCTGGTGCGCAGCGAGTTCGCCGAGAGCCACCCCAATGCCACCCGTCTGCTCGATCAGCTGGTGTTTACCGCCGATGACCAGAGCGCCATGATCCGTGGCTTCAGCTACGAAGAGCGCGAGCCGGAGGCGGTTGCCGTCGATTGGCTGCGTGAACACCCCGAGGAGACCAAGGGCTTCCTCGAGGGGGTCACCACGCGCGACGGCGAGGAGGCCTGGCCCGTGGTGCGCGATGCACTGGAGATCCCCGAAGCCTGATGTCGGTTGCCTCAAGCGTCGACTGAAGACCGCCGTTTGGAGCGAAAGACGAAAGGACCGCCCCAGGGCGGTCCTTTGTTTTCTGCAGGTCGACAGGACGACGTGTGGCGTCCACTCGAGCTGTCGAGCGAGCGGGTCGTGATGACAGGATCAGTGGTCGTGGTCGTGGCCATCGTGGCTATCGTCATGACCCTCGGCATCGACCAACCCCTGATGCAGCACCTCGGCATTGTGCAGGATCATTCCCAGGTAGTGAGACGTCATCCCTTCTTCGGACAGGGCGCCGTTGTAGAGTGAGCCGGCGATGGGCACGCCGGTTTCCTCGGACAGTTGTTCCATCAGCGCCGGGCTGGACATGTTCTCGACAAACAGCGCCGGAATCTGGCGTTCACGGATGACGTCCACCATGCGCGCGATATCTGCCGCTGACGGTTCCGCTTCGGTGGACAGACCGACCGGCGACAGGAAGTCGATGCCGTAGGCCCGAGAGAAGTGGCCGAAAGCGTCGTGGCCGACGATGACCTGGGCGTGTTCCGGCAGGTCGTCGAGCAGCGCGAGCACCTGGTCGTGGGCCGCCTGGATATCCTCCATGTAGCTGTCGGCCCTGGACGCGTAGTGCTCGCTGTTGTCAGGGTCGACGGCGATCAGTCCGTCGCGGATATTGGCGACATAGATCAGTCCTGCCGACAGGTCGAGCCAGGCATGGGGGTCGTACTCGCCATGGTCGTGGCTGTCGTGATCATCGTGGCCGTCGTGATCTTCATGGTCTTCATGGCTGTCGTGATCACCGTGTCCGCGGTGCTCTTCATGGCCGTCGTGCTCTTCATGGCTGTCATGGTCGTGGCCGTCGTGCTCGTCCCCTTCCTCGTCCTGGCGATGCAGTGATTGGCCGCCATAGGCCAGCAGCGGCACTCCGTCCGTGGCGACAACGGTCTTGCCCTGATAGCCGCTGGCGTCGAGCAGGCGCGTCATCCAGCCCTCGAACTGCAGGCCGTTGAGCACCACCAGGTCTGCCTCGGCCAGGGCCCTGGCGTCGGTCGGGCGAGGGGAGTAGACGTGGGGGTCGCTGTCGGGGCCGACCAGCGAGGTGACCTCGACCCTGTCGCCGCCGACGTTGCGTACCATGTCGGCCAATACACTGAAGCTGGCGACCACCTGGGTGGGCTCGTCTGCCACGGCCTGGGGGCCAAGGGCGAGTCCCGTCAGGGCAATCCAGGCGTGGCGTTTGACGAAGGCATGAGGCAGTGACAGTGGCATGGACGTTGATCTCCGGTTGGTCAGGGGAAGGCGGGGCGCGTCAGGCGTGGTCGTCGGCGCGCAGCGGTGTGGCGCGACGACGAAGGCGAGCAGAAAGACTGTGCTGGCGGCCAAACAGCGCCGACAGCAGATAGGCCACACCGGCCAGCAGGATGATGGCCGGTCCAGAGGGCAGGCTCAGGTGGTAGGAAATCAGCAGGCCACCGAGGCTGGCGCCCAGCGCGATCACCACCGACAGCACTATCAGGCCCTCGAGGCGCGTGCTCCAGAAGCGAGCGGTGGTGGCCGGCAGCATCATCAGACCGACCGCCATCAGCGTGCCCAGGGTCTGAAACCCGGCGGTAAGGTTGAGCACGACGAGTCCCAGGAAGACACCGTGGACCAGACCGCTTCTGGTGCCTTGGCTGCGCAGAAACAGCGGGTCGAGGCATTCCACCACCAGGGCGCGGAAGATCACCGCCAGGGTGATCACGATCAGGCTACTGATGCCGGTGATCAGCACCAGGGCGGTGGTGTCCACCGCCAGAATGGAGCCGAACAGCACATGGGTCAGATCGACACTGCTGCCGCCCAGGGCGACCAGCATTACCCCGGCCGCCAGCGAGATCAGGAAGAAGCTCGCCATGGCCGAGTCTTCCCGGTGGCCGGTGAGCTGGGACACGCTGCCGGCCAACAGCGCGATCAATAGCCCTGACAGCATGCCGCCAAGGCTCATGATGGGCAGCGAGAAACCGGCCATCAGAAAACCCAGCGCAACGCCGGGCAGGATGGCGTGGGACATGGCGTCGCCGATCAGGCTCATGCCGCGCAGCATCAGGAAGACCCCCAGCGGCGGCGCCGCCAGCGACAGCGCCAGGCTGGCCAGCAGGGCACGGCTCATGAAGGCATAGTCGAAAGGGGCGATCAGCCACAGGTACAGGGTGGAAAGCAGCGAGTCGAGCATTCAGACAGATCCAGGAAAGGTCAGCGGCAGTCGAGGTGGGCGGGTCAATTGACCGGTGTGACGCTCCACCAGGGCATCCGGCGTGGCCCAGCGGCCGTGGCCCTGGGACAGGATCAGGACGTCATCGGCCAGGCGTGCCAGTTGCTCCATGTCGTGCAGCACGATGATCAGGGTCGCCCCCTGTTCGGCCATCTCGCGCAGCACGTCCATCAGCATCTCGACGGTATCGACGTCGACGTTGGCAAAGGGTTCATCGAGCAGCAGCAGTTCGGCTTCCTGCATCAGCGTCCGACCGATCAGGGCTCGCTGGCGCTGGCCTCCGGACAGCTCGCCCAGCGGGCGGTGGGCCAGCCGTGAGATGCCCAGGCGTTCCATGATCTCGCGCCCACGGCGATAGTGAGCGGCGCAGTAGCCCTTGAAGGCACCGTGGCTCGGCCAGGTGCCGGTCATGATCAGTTCCTCGACGCTCATCGGGAAACTCAGGTCCAGCGCCAACTGCTGCGGCAGCCAGGCGCGGCGCGGCGCCGGAACGGCGCATTCGACGCGGCCCGCGACCGGCGTCAAGTCGCCCATGATGGCCTGGATCAGGGTGCTCTTGCCGGCGCCGTTGGCGCCGATGAGCGCGGTGATGGCGCCATCCTGAAAGCGCCCCTCGAGATGTTCGAGCACGGTGCGCCCGCCGCGTGCCAACTGCAGATCATGCAAGACGAGGCGTGACATCAGTGCCACCATCCGGCGGACCAGGACACCGCCAGCCACAGTGGCAGCAGGGGAATCAGCACCAGCATCAGTCGGCGCCGCATGGACAGGGACATCAGCGAGAAGTGGCAAGGCCCTTCGGGGCGGTGACGATGGGTCATGCAGGATAGCTCCGGGGCGAATCGGTCGAGCAAAATGGTTGAAAGTTATAACATAACAATAACTGGGATTCCACGACTTCCCTCCCTCGGGCCATCCACTTGAGGTAGCCGCCAGAGCGTTCGAGGCAGGCGTGGAACTTTCCTACAATCGGTACTGCAAAGAATGTCTTCCCACGATAGACTGAAATAAAGTGTCAGGTGTGCTTGGTCTCGCACAACAGGACAACGTTTCTACGGAGTTTTCAGGATGTCACGGATATTGCGGCGGATGGCGCTGGTCGGGGCGGCCCTTGGGCTGGCCCTGCTGACGTCGACCCACTGCGTGGCGGGCGGCAGTACCGGCTTGTACGTCGGTGTCGGCGCCGGCCAGATGCAGGGCGATGACGACTTTGACGACGAGGCGTCGGCGGCCAAGGTCTTTGCCGGCTACAACTTCGGCTGGCTGCCCTTCCTCGATCTGGGGGCGGAGCTGTCCTACCTCAACGGCGGTGAGCTCGACGGTGAGGTCGACGGCACCTCGGCACGGCTCGAGGTGGAGAGCCTGCAGGCCATGGGTATCGCGGGCTTCAGCTTTGGTCCCTTCGGCGTCTACGGCAAGGCCGGCATGGCGGACTGGGACGCCGACCGCAGCGGCAATGGCCTGAACAAGGACTATTCCGGCACCGACCCGGTATTCGGGCTGGGCGCCCGGGTGCAGCTGTTCGATGTGACCGGGCGTCTGGAGGTCGAGCGCATCGATGCCGACGAGATCGGGCACGTCGATAGCCTGACCGGCAGCGTGGTCTATACCTTCTAGCCTGGCTGATGCGACTCAGGTACCGGTTTCCATCAGGTGCGTTCTACTCCGCAGGGCCGACGCAAAAGCGTCGGCCCTGCGCTGTTTTGGCGTCACGTATCGGCCGTTGGTACTAGTCGATTGACGATTTTTCGTCGGTTCAGAGGACGGATTGCGCAAAACGTGATGTAGATCATGCTGATTGTGTTGTAAGTGATTACGCACACAAAGGTCAGTCAAAGGGGGTAGGGGAGGAGCAGTATAGAGTATGAATATCTTCCTGCTCGGTGCTCCCCATGCTCACGCTGCCCCACCGGTTCCCACAGCTGCCCGCCCTGTCGACGGAACCTCGCCGCATTTGTCGATGGATGGCGCTTCTCGTGCTGGCCCTGCTGGCGCTGGTCAGCTTGGTGCCACATGGCGTGCCCGTCGACCTGGCGATCTGGGCCGGGGTGCTCAATGCCATGCTGTTGCCGAGCATGGATCTGGTGCTGGGCGTATTGCTCGAGGGGCTTCGCCCGCTGCTGACCTCCCTTGAGCGTCCATGGACGCGCCTCCTGCTTGTCGTCTTGGTTGCCGCCGCGATGTGGTGCTTCGCCATCTTTCTGCTGCCGCTGGCGCTGGCCTGCCGTCATCTGCGCGGCCATGGAACGGCGCAAGACTACTGAGATGGCCGTCAGACCGTTACCATGATGGCAACGCATCGACGCCATCGAGGAATCCCATGACGACAACGCCCTTCGACCAGGCCCAGGCAAGGCTCGACGCCCTGCATGCCGAGGACCCTCGCCGCGTGGAGGTGGGCGGGGCGTCACAGCCCCAGGAGCTGTGGCACGCCGGGCGCATGAGCGCCTGGCTCGAGCGTCTCGATCCCGACGCAGCGGAGCTGGTGCAGCTTGCCGTGCACAACCAGCACCTGAAGCGCTGGGAGGTGCCGCGCAGTGACTATGAAGAGGGCCGCATCGGCTACCTGACCTGGCGACGTGACCAGGGCAAGCGCGCCGGCCAACTGGCGGCGGAGGTGATGCGCGCCTGCGGCTACAGCGACGCCGACGCCGACGAGGTGGCGCGGATGATCCGCAAGCAGGGACTGGGGCGCGACCCCGGCACCCAGGCGGTGGAAGACTGCGCTTGCCTGGTGTTCCTCGAGAACTACTTCGCCGACTTCTCGCGTCAGGTCGATCACGACCACCTGATCCGCATCGTCCAGATGACCTGGAAGAAGATGTCCCCCGCCGCCCACCAGCTCGCATTGGGCCTGCCCATGAGCGACGAGGCCCGCGCCATCGTCGAGGAAGCGCTGGGGTAGGCAGGGTTGCAAGTGGGCTGCTCAAGCAGCCGGGGGGCGCGAAAGCCTGGGAAGGGCGCCAGTACCAGGGGCTTACCGATTGAATGGGCGCCTGGCTGTCTGGAGGCCGCGACTCTGTTGATATGGCTGATGTGTTGTCGCCAGAATCCACGAGGCGAGAGGTGGCCGAGGGCTCGGGCTCTGTGAGCGTGAAGGAAGATCGAAGGCTAGGCTCTGTCCGAAAAGTCGGCGAGCGAAGGTTAGACAAGGCAAAAATCGGTGAGACAGCGCAGTTTACGGGGTGTAAATGAGCATGTTGATTCGACTTTTAACGCCGTATTACCGAGCGCAGGCACTTTTCAGACAAGCCCTAGCGGTATCGCCAGCGAATCAGTAGCAGGCTCACGCCGAAAACGACGGCGGGCATGAGCCCCAGGACAATGATGGCGGCATTGTGACTCATGAGCTGCCTCCTTTGGCGGCGTCTTCGGCCGCGCGCAGATGGCCGAGGTAAGTGGCAATCCCCGCCAGGGTCACTGTGGCCAGGCCTATAGCCAATAGTAACAGCCCCACCGGGGCGTGCCTGTTGATCGTGGCGCCTATGGTCAGGCCGACGATGATCCCGACGATGATCTTTTCCATGGCTTCACACAAGGCTTTCTCGGCGTGGTGCCTTCTATCCATTGTAGCCCTCCGCGCGACAGTACAACTATCGCCTCGGGGGAAGCGACACCTCTCATACTATCCCGGTTGAGTGACATACAAGCGATGCACCTGTGCAGCCCAGCGCCCGGGCGGGGGTACTGGGCCCTCGCCCCGGGACTCGTGTGGAAAAGACAAGGGGGCGAGCAACTTGGCCAACTTGGCGTTGTTCGCCGTGCTCCTTTCGCTGCCCTCTGTTCGCCGCGGGCGAGGGGACTCCTTCCTTTTGACTGGACACATTGTTCCACCGTACAACACGTCCATTACCTAGCCCTAGAACCCCTTGGCCTGCCCTCTGGGCCTTGCCGGGGTGGGCTTGTCGCAGCGCAGGAACTGGCCGTCACCGGCTTGGCCGCAGGGCTTGCCGTCGCGGGCGACGACCTGGCCCCGGCACAGCGCCATGACCACCCGCCCGGTCAGCTCCAGGCCCTCGTAGGGGGTGTAGTCCACCGCGTGGTGCAGGTCGTCGTTGCACACCGTGACCCGGGCCTCGGGGTCCCATAGGGTCAGGTCGGCGTCGCTGCCCACGGCGATGGTGCCCTTGCGCGGATAAAGGCCGTAGATCTTGGCCGGGTTGGTGGCGGTCAGCGCGACGAAGCGGGTGGCGTCGATGCGCTGCTTGACCACGCCCTCCGAGAACAGGATCGCCAGGCGCGTCTCGAGCCCCGGAATACCGTTGGGGATGCAGGAAAAACTCGCCTCCTCGCCATGCAGCTTCTTGCCCTTGTCGTCCTCGTAGCGGAAGGGCGCATGGTCCGACGAGAACACCTGGAAAACACCGCTTTCCAGCGCCTCCCACACCGCCTGCTGGGCCGCCGGGTCCCGGGGCGGTGGGCTGCACACGCACTTGGCGCCTTCGAAGCCGTCCTGGTCCAGGTCATCGGCGGTCAGCATCAGGTACTGGGGGCAGGTCTCGCCGTAGACCCGCAGGCCACGGCTCTGGGCCCAGCGGATCTGCTCGATCGCCTGGGGGCCGGAAACGTGGACGATCAGCAGCGGTACGTCGATCAGCTCGGCCAGCGAGATCGCGCGGTGGGTGGCCTCGCGTTCGGCGATGGAGGAGTGGGCCTCGGCGTGGTAGCGCGGGGCGGTGTGGCCCTGGGCTTCCAGCAGTTCGGTCAGGTAGGCGATGCAGTCGGCGTTTTCGGCGTGGACCATGACCATGGCGCCCTCGCGGCGGGCCAGCGCCAGCACCTCGAGCACCTCGCGGTCGTTGAGCTTCAGGTCATCGTAGGTCAGGTAGATCTTGAACGAGCTGTAACCCTCCTCGATCAGCGCCGGCAGCTCCTCGCGCAGCACCGTCTGGTTGGGGTCGGTGACGATCATGTGAAAGGCGTAGTCAATCATCGCCTTGCCGTCGCTCTCGCGGTGGTAGTCCTCCACCGCCGCGCGCAGCGACTGTCCCTTGAACTGGGCCGCGAAGGGAATCACCGTGGTGGTGCCACCGGCCGCCGCCGAGCGGGTACCGCTAGCGAAGTCATCGGCCATCACCGCGCCGTCACCCAGCGGCTGGGCCAGGTGGCAATGGGCGTCGATGCCGCCGGGCATCACCCACAGGCCGCTGGCGTCGATGGTCTCGCCGACTGGGCCTGCACCCTCGGCGAGTCCTTCGCCGAGGGCGACGATACGCCCGTCGCGAATGCCGATATCGGCGACAAAGCGGTCGGCGGCGGTGATCACGGTGGCGTTGGTGATCAGAGTATCGAGGCGTTGCATCTTGCTCTCCAGAGACCGGCTCGCGCCGGAGTTATTCATTGTTGTTCAGGTGCTTGGTGCCAAGGCGTGGCGGATATCGCCGATCATCCCATCACCCCCGGCAGCCACAGCACGATGGCCGGCCATGCGGTGATCAGGGCGACGAAGGCGAGCATCACCGCGAGGAAGGGCAGGCTGCCGATCATCACGTCGACGATCGAGCCGCGTCCGCGCACCCCCTGCACCACGTAGAGGTTCATGCCGATGGGCGGGGTGATCAACGAGATTTCCATCATGATCACCAGAAATACACCGAACCACACCGGATCGAAGCCGAACTGCACCACCATGGGCACCACGATGGGTACGGTGGCGATCATCATCGACAGGGTCTCGAGAAAGCAGCCCAGCACCAGGTAGAACACCACCAGTGCGAGGATCAGCCCCAGCGGCGACAGTCCCAGTTCCGAGACCCACTGGGTCAGGGCGAAGGGGATGCCGAGAATGCCGACGATATAGTTGAGAAAGAACGCCGCAGAGATGATCAGCATGATCATGGCGGTGGTACGTGCCATGGACAGAAAGCACTCGTGAAGCATGGCGATGGTCAGCTTGCGGTTGAGCGCCGCGAGCAGCAGTGCTGCCACCACCCCCAGGGCGGCGGCCTCGGTGGGGGTCGCCCAGCCGCTGTAGATGCTGCCGATGACGATGGCGAAGACGAACGCCGGCGGCAGCAGATCGACCAGCGAGCGCAGACGTTGGGCCAGCGGCACGCGCGGCTCGCGCTCGCCGGCGACCCCGGGGCGCAGCAGGCTCATGCCCATGATCACCAGCATGAAGGTGGCCGCCAGGGCAAGCCCGGGCACGATACCGGCGATAAACAGGGCGCCGATGGAGGTGTTGGTGATCGCCCCGTAGATGATCATGTTGATGCTGGGTGGAATCAGGATGCCGAGCGTCGCCCCGGCGGCCAGGGTGCCCAGCGCCAGGCGCTCGCTGTAGCCGCGTTCAGCGAAGGCCGGCAGGGCCACGGTGCCGATGGTGGCGGCGGTGGCCACCGACGAGCCGGACATGGCGGCGAACACCGATGAGGCGCCGATGTTGGTGTGCAGCAGACCGCCAGGCAGGCGGTTGAGCCACACCGACAGCGCCGAGTACATGCGCTCGGTGATGCCGGCCCGCAGCAGCAGCTCGCCGAGCAGGATAAACAGCGGAATGGCGGTCAGGATGAAGTCGTTGAGGGTGCCCCACAACAGGTCGCCGAAGGAGAACAGCAGCGGGGTGCCCAGGTAGAGCATGGCGCCGAGGGCGGCGGTGGTGAAGATGGCCACCGCCACATGGATGCCCAGCGCCATCATGGAAATCATCAGGGCAAAGCCCAGCAGTACCTCGGTGACGGAAATCATGGTGTCTTCTCCCGGCCGGCTATCTGGCCATCCGCCGAATGGCCAGGCGAGCCACTCTTCGCGCCAACATAGTGGCGACGCGCTTCGTCGAGCTCGTCATCGGCGCTGAGCGGGTCGCAGCCGGCGTTGAGCGCGCCGATCTGGCCGCGCGTTAGCTGGACTCCGGCCCGGACGGCGGCTCGCAGGGTGACGATGGCGAACACCGAGAGCCCGATCAGCCACAGCGACTGGGGGATCCACAGCGGGGTCTGCAGTGGGGTGCTGGCCAGGCTGGAGAATTCCAGGGTCTCGCCCAGGGTCGCGCCCGCCCGCCACAGCATAAACAGCGAAAACACGCACAACAGCACCAGCGCCACCAGGTTGAGCAGGGCGCGCAGCCGGGGCGGCAGTCGCGTCAGCAGGACGTCGACCCGGGTATGGGCGCGCTGGGTCAGGGCGAAGGCGAAGCTGAAGGCGACACCGATAGCCAGCACATAGCCACCGATCTCGTCGACCCCCTGCAGCGAGAAGGCGAAGAACTTGCGCGCCAGCACCTCGAAGGTGATCAGCGCAGACAGCAACAGCGCGCCGTAGCCGGCGGCCAGAGCGGCACCGCGGGACAGACGGGCAAGTCCCCGGTCGAGCCGGGAGTCCGGTGATACAGCCATCGATGCGGCAGCGGATGCAGCGCCGGGCGATCTGGCGTCGGGTGGCGAATGCGCACCGGAGGGACGGGAATCGGACATCGGGATGCTCCTGGGGACGGGGCCGCCGCATGGGCGGCCCCTGGTCGTGGGCGACAGGGTCGATCAGCCGCCGCTCAGGGCGCGCTGGCGCTCAGGCCGGTGACCTCGCCGACGCTTGCGTTCCACAGCGCGGTGCACTCGGGGTAGCGGGCGTCGCAGGTCTCCGCCCACACCGGCAGCACCGCCTCGGAGGTGATCTGTTCGATGCGCGCGCGGGAGTCCTCGTCGATGTCCACCAGGGTCATGTCGTAGGCGGTGTGGTTCTCGCAGCTCGGCTGACCGGTATTGCAGGCGATGGCATCGTCGTTGACGGTGTAGGCCAGGTCCCACATCTGGTCCTCGAGGCGGGCGAAGGCCTCGCTCAGCGACGCCTGCTGCTCGGCGTCGAAGCCGTTCCAGGTGTCCAGGTTCATGAAGTGGCCCTGCACCGAGTAGGACAACGGCAGCGGTACGAAGTGATCGGTCACTTCCGGCCACTTTCCGTTACTGCCGGCCGACGGTGCGGTCACTCCGCAGTCGGCGACGCCGCGCTGCAGCGCCAGGTAGACCTCGCTGAACTGCAGCGTCACCGGCACCGCGCCGAGTCCTTCCACCAGCCGTGACATGGACGGCGTGAACACCCTCACCTTCTTGCCCGCCAGGTCGTCGGCACCGTTGATGTCACCGTTACAGAACATCATCTGCGGGCCGAATGGCCACAGCGTCATCAGCTTGGCGTTGAAGCGTTCCTGCAGGCGGGCGTCGAAGTCGGCGCGGAAGGCGTCCACCGCCTCGCGCTGCTGGTCCAGGTCGGCGGTGACCCCGGCCAGATCGATGCCCTCGAAGAACGGCTCGTCGCGGGAGGCCATACCGATCTGCACCGACATCACGTCGAAGGCACCGGAGCGTATGTTGCGCAGGGCGTCCGCGGCTTCCACGCCGATGGCGTCCATCGGGTTGTAGCTCACCGCCAGGTCGTCACGGGCATCGAGCTCGGCGAAGAAGGGCCGCTCCACGTTGTCCACGTGCAGCTTGTTGCCGGAGAAATTGCCGGCTACTCGCAGCAGGGTTTCGGCCTGGGCCTGGCTGGTGGCCACCAGCAGGGGGGCGGCGATCAGGGCGCCGAGGGTAAGCCGGCGGGTCGCCGTCACGAGGGAGGGAGTCGTCATGGGAGAACCTCATCTTGTTGTTGGTGGTTGTTGCAGGTGCTGATGTTGCTATTGCTGTTTCTGTGGAGAGGGGCGGGGGAGTGTCAGCCGAGCCGAGGGTCGTGAAACAGCTGGCCCCAGCCGTTGATGGCGCTCGGGTCCTTGCCTGCCAGCAGTAGGCTCTTCCACACGGTGACGCTGACCGAGTCGTAGATGGGAATACCGAGCTCCCGCTCCAGCTCCTCGACGATGCCGGCCCCGCGCAGGTTGGTGCACAGGATGGTGATCGCCTCCGGCTCTGCTCGGGCGACCTCGCGGACCATCTCGGCCAGGGTCTGCTCATCGTATTCGGAGAACGAGAAGTTGCCGCGGTCGTTGAGGTGACGCTCGGCCACCACCTCGACTCCTTCACGCCGGTAGTTGTCGACGATGGCGGCCTGGATGTCGTCAAGGTATGGGGTGACCAGCCCTAGACGCTTGACCCCGGTGCGCTCGAGCACCTCGTTGAGCGCCAGCACGCTGCTGGTCGCCGGTATGCCGGTGGCTTCGGTGATGGCGGCGCACAGGCGGCGGTCGGCGTCGAACCCGAGCCAGCTCGAGGAGGTGCCATTCCAGGCGATCACGTCCATGCGGGCATCGCTGAGCAGGCGGGCGGCGTCAAGCTGTGGTGCGGGGTCGAACTGGGCCAGGGCCGCCTCGCTCAGCGAGATTTCCTTGACCGTGAAGCGCTGAAAGTGGGCACTGACCGCTGGCATGAGGTCCCGCAGTATGGCGCTGGTGTAAGGCTCCAGCACGGTGTTCGACGAGGGGGTCAGCATTCCGAGAAGGGTGCGTTGCATGGGCGTGGCGATCCTGTGCAAGGTCGTGTTGTTGTTGTGTGGGGCGTGCCCCGGAGGCGTATCGGCGGTGGCCGGTCTTGCCTGTGGCGCGCTACACTGAATCTTGAAAGAAATTCGGAATTCCAAATTTCTACGACCTTTTCAGCATTGCATAACGTCGAGTTTTTGCAAGTACACTGCATCAATCGCCATGACATCTTGCTGTGAAAGTGGCAGTGGACGCCTGGCCACCATCGTGGAATCCGCGCCTTGGGATCTTCGATGGGGTGTGGAAATAACTTTGATTTCAGCGCTTTGTTGAGTGCTGGTGGTCGATGGTCGGCGTGCTGAGCAGTGGGTGCCCGCTCCAGGGCGCTGTGGGCTGAAGCGACGCCCCAGTCCTCCGCAAGCAGCCAGCATGAGCACCCAGGAGCACCGAGGAGCAAAAGGAGCCGCCATGAACGAGTCCCTGGATCAGGACGTGCTGTCACCGCCTCGCCCGGCGCCGCTCAAGCGCTCGAGCCTTTATGAGGCGGTGGCCGAGCGCCTGCGCGAAATGGTACTGGAAGGAGAGCTGGCCCCCGGCAGCCGGATCGCGGAAAAACCCCTGTGCGAGGCCTTTGGGGTGTCGCCGACGCCACTGCGCCAGGCGCTCAAGGTGCTGGCCAGCGAAGGCCTGGTCGAGATGCTGCCCCATCGTGGGGCCCGGGTGACCAGGGTGGATCGTGACGAGGTACGTGATCTGTTCGAGGTCATGGCGGCACTGGAGTCGCTGGCGGGCAACCTGCTGGCGGTGCGCGCCTCTGATGCCGACATCGCCGAGATCCGCCGACTCCATGACGAGATGATGGGCTATTTCGCGGACAATCAGCGCAAGCGCTACTTTGCCCTCAATCAACGCATTCACCAGCGTCTGGCGGACCTGTCCGGCAATCGGGTGCTGAAAGACCTGGAGCAATCGCTGACGTTGCGTATTACCCGGGCGCGCTACATGGCCAACCTGGACGCCAGCCGCTGGGAGGAGTCCGCTCGCGAGCACAGCTACTTCGTCGAGGCGCTTGAGGCGCGGGACGCCCAGGCGCTGTCCGAGGCCCTGAGCCTGCACATGCGCAAGACCGGCCAGGCCGTGCTGCAGGGGCTGCCCGACAACGCTGGCGACGACTGACCGCGAGCGTTGCCTGGCGCGGGGCTGCAGGTGCTGGCCGCGCCGTCCCCCGAACCCTTTCTGCCGAACCTTTTCTCCCGAACGCTTTCTCCCAAACCTTTGCCCTCGAGCCCCTTTTCCCAGGGCTCTTTTCCCTTCGAGCCTCCCCTCAAGCCCTGCACCAAGGGGCTTGGGCCCACTGCTCCTTGCTACCGGACACTCCCCGCCGTGCACGGCTTGCCACCCATAGTTCGCCACCCATGGTTCGCCACCCACGGCTCGGCGCCCGGAAGATCTCCTGTCGCATGGCCTCCGCATGTCATAAGTCGCTTCTTGCTGAATGTGAAAACAACAACTATCTGATAAATAAAGTTTTTAAAAAAAATAGTATTCAAGATTTGGAATTCTTTAGTGTGTTCGACTAAGGTCAAAGCAGGTGGGCTCGCTTGAGCGTTCCATCACCGATTCCTTACCCAATACCAACAACAAGGATTGCGACATGACGACTCCCTCCCGTCTTTCCCTGCTGGGTGCCGGCGCGCTGGCCCTGGGTCTTTGCACACCGCTGCTGGCCCAGGCAGAAGACCTGCGCTTTGGCGGCAACTTCACCGATGATCACTCCAGCAGTCGCGCCATGGCGCGCTTCGCCGAGACCCTGGCGGAGCAGAGCGATGGCGATCTGACCGCCCAGCTGTTCCCCAACATGCAGCTTGGCGGTGCCGGCGAGAATCTCGATCAGGTCAGTTCCGGCGCCATCATGGGCAGCTGGATCGGCATCTCCTACCTGTCGCGTACCGTGCCGGAACTCGAGGCGCTGAGCCTGCCGTTCGCCTTCGACAGCCGCGAGGACGCCTTTGCGCTGATCGACGGCGAGGTCGGCGAGCTGCTCGACGAGAAACTGGCCGAGGCCGGGTTCGTGGCGCTGGGCTACATGGAACTCGGCTTCCGCCACGTCACCAACGCCGAGCGGCCGCTTGAGTCGATCGAGGACTTTCAGGACCTGAAGATCCGCCTGCAGCCCAACCAGACCCACCTGGACACCTTCCGCGCCATCGGTGCCAATCCGGTGTCGATGGACATCAAGGAGGTCTACGGTGCGCTGCAGCAGGGGGTGCTCGATGGCCAGGAGAACCCCTACAGCATCATCGAGACCAAGCGTCTGGACGAGGTGCAGCCGTACCTGTCCGATACCGGACACTTCTACGACTACATCGTGGTGGTCGCCAATCGCGACAAGTTCGAGGACCTGAGCGACGACCAGCGTGCCACCCTGATGGCGGCCATGGACGAGGCGGTGGCCTGGCAGCGCGAGACCGCGGCGGCCGAGGATACCCAGGCCCGCGATACCCTGATCGAGCGCGGCATGCAGTTCACTCCGATCAGCGACGAGACCCGCGCGGCCCTGCGCGAGGCCAGCCAGAGCGTAGTGGATGATCTGCGCGAAAAGCTCGGCGCTGAGCTGGTCGACAAGGTGCTCGAGGAGCTGGGGGCATGACACGGGCCTGGCAACGCCTGGAGGCCCACGCGGGCCATCCGGTTCGGCGCCATTTCCTGCATCTGCTGGCGTGGCTGGACCGTGGCTCCTACTACGCCATCCTGCTGGCCATGGGCCTGATGACGGTGCTGGTGTGCGCCCAGGTGGTGGCACGCTACCTGCTCGGCACCAGTATCGACTCCGCCGATGAGCTGTCCCGGTTGTGCTTTGTATGGGCGATCTTTCTGGCCATTCCCCACGGTATCAAGAGTGGCATCCACGTCGGTATCGATGCCCTTGTCAGCCACCTGCCCGCCGGCGCCCAGCGCCGGCTGGCCCAGCTGATGGCGGCGTTGGGGGTGGTACTGATGGTGATCCTGGGGGTGGTGGGAACCGGTGCGGTGATCGACAAGTGGCCGCAGCTGATGCCAACCATGCCGATCACCGCGGCGGTGTTCTATATCGCGGTGCTGATCTCGGCGATCCACTGTGCGCTGCATCTGATCGCCCAGTGCCTGGAGCTTGAGCCGCTGCCTTCCGCCCCGGCTGGACCCGACTCAGGCCATGACCGAGGTGAGGAGGTGCGCCCATGACCCTGGCGATTATTCTGAGCTTTGCGGTACTGGCGCTTCTGCGTATGCCGCTGGCCTTTGCCCTGGGCCTTGCCTCGCTGGTGGGGCTGGTCGTCGGCGGCATGGACCTGGCGGTGCTGCCACAGCGCATGATGCACTCGGTGGACAGCTTTCCGCTGATGGCGATTCCGTTGTTCATGCTGGCCGGCGAGTTGATGGTGGCGGCAGGGATCCTTCAGCGCCTGGTCGACTTCGCCAACTCGTTGATCGGCCGCGTCCACGGCGGGCTCGCCCACGTGGCGATCGTCGCCGGCATGGTGCTGGCGGCGGTCAGCGGGGCGGCGGTGGCCAGTGCCAGCGCCCTGGGCAGTTCGCTGGTGCCGTCCATGCGTCAGCAGTACGACACCGGCTACAGCAGCGCGGTGGTCGCCTCGGCGGCCAACCTGGGGGCGATCATCCCGCCCAGCAATGCGATGATCGTCTACGCCTTGATGGCCGGCTCTAGCGTCTCGGTAGGCGGGCTGTTCATGGCGGGTATCGTGCCGGGGCTGGTGCTGGCGCTGGGCTTCATGGGCCTGGCCAGCTTCCTGTCGATGCGCCGTGGCTATCCGCTGGCCGGCGGAGTCATCGGGCTGCGCCACGTGCTGGTGCAGACCTGGCGGGCGCTGCCCATTCTGCTGATGCCGATCGTCGTGGTCGGTGGCATCGTCGCCGGTGCCTTCACCCCGACGGAGGGGGCCGGCATCGCCGTGCTCTACGCGCTGGTGATCGGCTTCTTCGTCACCCGCCAGCTACGCCTGTCGCACCTGCCGCGGGCGATGTTCAACGCCGCGGTCACCGCAGCCATGGTGGGGGCGCTGATCGCCTTCGCCTCGACCATGACCTTTGCCTTCACCATCGATCTGGTGCCGATGCGACTGACCAGCGCCCTGCAGGGACTGACCAGCGACCCGCTGATGTTCCTGCTGCTGGTGATGGGGCTGTTGATCCTGGTCGGCATGTTCGTCGAGTCCAACGCCGCCTACATCATGCTGGTGCCCCTGCTGGCACCGATCGCGCTGTCCTACGGCATCGATCCGCTGCTGTTCGGCTTTCTGTTCGTGATGAACCTGGTGGTGGGCATGATGACGCCGCCGGTGGGGGTGCTGCTGTTCGTGATGTGCGGCATCTCCAATATCAGCCTGAACGAGCTGATGAAGAGCGCCTGGCCCTTCATCGTCTTTCAGTATGTGGTGCTGGTGGCGTGTATCGCCTTCCCCTCGCTGGTCACCTGGCTGCCGCGGGCACTGGGGTACTGAATGATCGAGGTACTGAATGATCGAGGTACTGGCGACTGAAGTACGGCATCGACCGAACGACAAGCTACGAAAGGGCCGAGGTTTCGCATTCGGCGCCTCGGACCGGCCCACCACAAAGAGACTGCCATGAAGCTTCTGGTCATCAATCCCAATATTTCAGACGACGTCAGCGCGCTGATCGAGCGTGAAGCACAGGCAAGCCTGCGCCCGGGCAGCGAACTGAGCGTCGCCACCGCGCCCTTCGGTGTGGCCTATATCGAGACCCGCGCCGAGGCGCTGATCGGCGGCTATGCGACCCTGGGTCTCGCCGCCGAGCGCTACCCCGGCCACGACGCCGTGGTGGTGGCCGCCTTCGGCGATCCCGGTCTGCCCGCGTTGCGCGAGGCCCTGCCGATCCCGGTGGTGGGGCTGACCGAAGCGGCGCTGATGAGCGCCTGTCAGTACGGCGGGCGTTTCTCGATCATCGCCATCTCCCAGCGCATCCAGGCCTGGTACCGCGAAACCGTGGACAGCTACGGCCTGGGCTCGCGGCTGGCCAGTATCCGCGCCCTGGACGAACCCCTTGCGGCCATCGGTAGCGTGCAGCAGGACCAGGGAGGGCGGCTGATCGAGCTGGCCGAACAGGCGGTCAGAGAGGATGGCGCCGACGTGCTGATCCTGGCCGGGGCCCCGCTGGCGGGGTTGGCCCGCCAGGTCGCCGCCGAGCTGCCGGTGCCGGCGCTGGACGGCGTGACCTGCGCCATCACCCAGGCCCAGGCGCTGGTCGATCTCGGCCGCGCCAAGGCCACCGTCGGCAGCTACGCCGCACCCCCCGACAAGCCGCACAAGGGCTTGAGCAGGGATGTGGCAACGCTGATCGGCCGGCGCTGACCCTCCGCCACTGTCACCCTGGCAGGCATCACCACAACAAGTACAACAGCGAGGTATCACCATGCACCTTCAGTTTCCTGCATCTGTTTCCAGATTTGCCCACGGTCGTCGTTCCCTCACAGGACTCGTCGCCGCCACCCTGCTGTGCGGTTCACTCGGTGCCACCGCGAACGCCAGTGACCTGCCAAGTGCCGCACCCAGCGAAGTGGGAGTGGATGCGGCCCCGCTGAGCGAGCTGTCGTCGTGGCTCGACGCCCAGGGCTACGACGTGCGCAGCCTGATGGTGGTCAAGGACGGCCAGGTCATCATGGAACGCTATACCCAGGATCTCGGCAGGCAGCACAACTATGAGCTCTACTCGGTGACCAAGACGGTGACCGCGCTGCTGGCGGGTCTGCTGATCGAGGAGGGCAAGATCACCCTGGACGCCAGTGTGGCCGATGTCATCGCTACCCTGCGCCCCGATCTGGCCGAGTATGTCGCCGACAAGGAGGAGGTCACTCTGGCGCACCTGCTGTCGATGTCCTCTGGGCTTGCTTATGACTTCGATCCGGAAGGTGACCCCATCTACTACGGGGCCGAGGATCGCCTGGCGTTGATCGCCGACACCCCGGTTGCGTGGGAACCCGGCAGCGCTTTCGACTACACCGACGTCAATCCGGTATTCGCCGCCGCCATGCTCGAGGCCGCTGCCGGTGAGCCTCTTGCCGAATACGCCGAGCGGCGGCTGTTCGAGCCCCTTGGTATGGAGAACGCAAGCTGGCAGCGAGCCGATGACAAGGGATTGGTGTCGGCAGGCTGGGGGTTGAGGCTCAGATCCATGGATCTGGCCAAGCTGGGCCAATTGCTGATCGACCAGGGGCGCTTTGATGGCGAGCAGATCGTGCCTGAGGGTTGGATCGCACAGATGACGACTCCTCGCGCCGCGCGAGACTTTGGCTACTACCTGTGGCTTGGCCATATCGTCGATACCACGCCGAGCTTCGACATGATGGGATTCAAGGGCCAGTTCGTGACGGCGCTGCCCGAGCGTGACGCTGTGGTCGTGATGACCGCGATGCTGCCGATCGACGGTGGGCTGCGCCATTCGAAGAACGTGCGCATCTTCCGTAACGTGGTCAATGACTATGTGTTGCCGGCGCTGGACGGTGAAGGCTCCGCCGAAGCCGACGCAGCACTCGAGGACGAGGTGGCGGCGCGTGCCTCGAGTACCCCGACGCCGGGTGTGTTCGTCGACCCGACCGACGAACCGCAGTCCTGAAGGGGATGTCGGGCCCGGGGCAGGCGATATACTCTGGGCCCTTCTCTCCTTCAATTTTCCAGGGTCCATGCCCATGACGTCGACAACCGACGACGCCACCGTCGCTTCACCCTCCGATAGAGGCACGCGTCAGCGAGCGCCTCACCGCCGCCGTATCCAGGCGCCGTCCCTGGCCGATGAAGCCTACGACCTGCTCAAGGGGCTGATCGTCCACGGTGAGCTGGCCCCTGGGGAGCGTCTGCTGGAGCCGGCTCTGTGTCGGCGTCTGGGCATCTCGCGCACGCCCCTGCGCGATGCCTTGAACCAGCTGGCGGGCGAAGGCCTGGTGACCCTGCGGCGCAATCGCAACGCCCTGGTCACCCTGCTTGATGGTGACGAGCTGCGTCATCTGTTCGAGGTCGAGGCCGGGCTCGAGGCCATGGCGGTGGAACTGGCGGCCGGGCGCATGACAGAGACCGAGCTCAAGCGGCTGGCCTCACTGCAGACTCGCCTGGAAAAGCAGCACGCCAAGGGCGATCGCGACGGCTACTTCGCCACCAATACCCGTATCCACGCGCTGCTGGTCGAGGCGGCGCGCAATCCGGTGCTGGTGGAAACCCACCAGCGCCTGCTGGGTCGGTTGGAGCGGGCGCGCTATCTGGCGCTGAATCGCCTCGGCCGCTGGCAGGAGTCCACCGATGAGCATCGCGCCATCCTCGATGCCTTGATCGCCAGGGACGCCGACCTTGCCCGCCGCCACATGCACGAACACGTCATGCACACCGGTGTCGCCATCAGCGCATTGCTGACACGCTGAGTCCTGCGATAGACACGGCGACGGTTGCCTGCTTCTTCTGGTCGCTGAACAGAGATGATCAGGACGAGCCTTGACAGGCCATCCAAACACGACCATATTGCAAACGTTAATGATTCTCATTGTTTTGGGCTATCAGCGTCTGCAGGAGGTCGTCATGTCCTATCGCATCAAGACCGCGCTTCACGGAGCCAACCCGACCCTCGAGATCTTCGACGTCAGCTCGGGCTCCATGCGCATGGCCTGGGAGTACCCGAAGGAGGTGGGCAGTGAAGAGAAGGATCCGGAGCTTGCCTCGCTGCGCCGAGAGGAGGCGATCCACGAGCTGTTTCGGCGGCTGTTTCTGCTGACCACCGAACAGTACCTGAAAGGCGAACTCGGCAGGGACGGAAGCGAGGCGTCAGGGTCACACGGCGGTGGGCACAAGGCGCATTGAATGGGTGGTCTGGCAGGGCTTGCCGTGGCGTAGCCACAGCACCTTGTCGGTCAGGTCCATGACCACGCTGAACAGCGTTTCCATCCGCTCGGCTTCAGCGACGCTCGGGTCGAAGTGGCGACACAGGCTGTCCTCGCCGGGGGTATGATCACCGAGCAGGTCGAATAGCCGCTCGGCGTCGAGGGTGGCGCTCTCGTTGGGGGCTGTGCTCGCTGTACCCCGTTCGTCCGCAGCCAATTCATCCGCACCCGAGTCATCCATACCCAGACCGTCGAGCAGTTGCTCGACCAGCGCGTCGAGGCGACTCAGGCGGGACCAGGAGTCCGGCTTGGGGAAGTCCTCGACCCAGTGGGTGGCGGTGTCACTGACCAGGTGATTGGTATGGGTGACGACCCCGCGAGCCGGGGTGATGGTTCCCGGTTGCCCGGGGTGAACCTCGAGCCCTTCTGCCTGGCCGCTGCCGTCGGCCAGCAGGAAGTGGGCGGGCGCACAGACACCGTCGTGGGCGATTTGCCGGGCGGCGTCGAGGGTCTCGCACTCGAGCATGGCGCGCAGGGCGATATGGATCGGCAGTCCCTCGCCACAGGTCGCCGAGCGGATGGCATTGAGTCCGACTCCCACACCATTGGCGTTGAGCCCTATCTTGCCGACCATGCCGGCCTCGCCCACGCTGATCAACGGCGGTGCGCCGGGAGCCTGGATCTCGAGGATCACCAGATGGTCGAGTTGGTCGGCGCGCCAGTCCCAGTTCTGGGCGAGCCACTGGCGGCCGGCGTGATAGAGCGAAAAGGCCGAGCAGCCACCGCCGGCGCGGGTCAGCGACACCTCGCTGCGACAGTTGAGGGTCAGCACGTCGGCCAGATCACCGCCGATGCCCTGGGCGATGCCGTCGAGCTCCTCGAGGATGGCCGGGTAGCGCCGCTCGATCATCGGCAGGAAGCGTTCGGCGTCGCGTCGCGCCTCGTGCCAGCGCAGGCCCGCCAGGTCATGAAACAGTCGGTCGTAGACGTCGATGCTGGCAAGGATCGCCTCACGGTGCTGGCTGCCGTGGGCACGGCCGATGTCGAGGCGGCTGCCGGAGAGCCTGGTGGGTGTCAACGACGAGCAGGAGGGGGTGGGAGAGGACGTGGAGGGGGTCATGAAGTGCTCCCTGCGATCGAAGCGGCTGGCGCCGGGTCGCTGACATGGGTGGATATCCCCTCAGCGTAGCAGTTCTGCGCTTGGCATGGCGTCGTAGAGGTGGCCATCGAGGTGTCTTGGATGAATTTTAATATATTGATATCGTTCAGTTTTTACACGATTCGCTACCCTTCTCGACAATTCCTGGCGAGACTCCCACAGAGGGTTTCACTTTATTAGTCTGCGAAGTTGTATGCTGCCAGAGAGCCTTACCGGCCATCTCAGGAGACACAACATGAAGACCAGAAACGCGCTGCTCGTATTGGCCCTCTTGGCCCTGCCGCTGTCCGCTCAGGCAGGTGTTGTCGACGGCAAGATTGCCAAGCTGGCTGAGCCGCTGGCCCCTGCAGAAGGGCCCTGCGCCAATCATCACACCACCTACTGCGCGGCTGAACACGCTGGTGCCACGCAGGATGCCGACTTCGACGCCCGCGAGACGGCAAGCCAGGAGCAACAGGGCCACAGCTGAAAGCGATGATGCTGGCGGAACCCTGAACGACGATGCCCCGGCCAACTGGCCGGGGCATCGTCGTCTGGCAGGGGCTCGGGGGGCTGGTCAGGTCTTGTTGGCGGCGTTGTAGACGTTCTCGTCGAGTTCGCCTTCGCTCTTGCCGACCAGGGTGGTGACCATCAGGTCTCCGGCCACGTTGACGCTGGTACGGGCCATGTCGAGGATGCGATCGACGCCGGCGACCACCGCCAGGGCTTCCAGCGGCAGGCCGATCTGGGCCATGACGATGGACAGCATCACCAGGCCGGCGCCCGGGACACCGGCGGTGCCGATGGACGCCAGGGTACCGGTGACGATGATCATGCCGTAGTCGGCCAGGCTCAGGTCGACGCCGATCAACTGGGCGATGAATACCGCCACCACCCCCTGATAGATGGCGGTGCCGTCCATGTTGATGGTGGCGCCCACCGGCAGCACGAAGCCGGCGACACCCTCGGACACGCCGAGGTTCTTCGTCGCGCAGCGCAGCGAGACCGGCAGGGTGCCGGACGAGGACGCCGACGAATAGGCCACCACCAGGGCATCGAGAATGCCCTGCAGGTAGCGCACCGGATTGAGACGACCGAGCAGCGACAGCAGACCGGAGTAGACCACCAGCACGTGGACGACGCTGGCCAGGTAGGCCACGCCGATCACCTTGACCAGGGGCAGCAGCACCTCGGCGCCGTAGCTGCCGGCGACGTGGGCGATCAGACCGAACACGCCGAAGGGCGCCAGCGCCATCACCAGGCTGGTCAGCTTGACCATGGCCTCGGCGAAGCTCTCGAACACCTTGACCACCGGCTCGCCCTTCTCGCCGATCAGGGTCAGCGAGACACCGAGGCCAATGGCGAACACGATGATCTGCAGGATATTGCCGCTGGCCAGGGCGTCCACCGGGTTCTGGGGCACCAGGCCGACCACGATCTGCACTAGGCTTGGGGCTTCCTTGGCCGCGTCTGGGTTGGCCTCGAAGGTCATGTCGAGGCCAACGCCAGGCTGAAACAGCCAGGAGGCGGCCAGGCCGATGGCGATGGCGAAGGCGGTGGTCACCAGATACAGCGCGATGGTCCGCGCGCCGATGCGGCCCATCTTCTGGGGGTCACGCATGGCGGTGATACCGACCACCAGGGTAGAGAACACCAGCGGCACGATCAGCATCTTGATGGCGCTGATGAAGATGTCACCGATGGGCTTGAACACGCTGGCGCTTTCGCCCATCAGGGTGCCGACGAGGACACCCAGGGCGAGGCCGACCAGGATCTTCTGCCATAGCGGGATACGGCGCCACAGGCCGGGGGAACGATCGGGGGTGGACATGGGGAGGCTCCAGAAGGACAGGGTGGATGGCCTGCCGTGCAAGGTGGGAAGACGCGACACCCATCGATAGTCAGCAAAATGTTCTCGTTGGCTGCTATCGAATGGGCGATCGGCACGATGGAGGCGGATTCTACCGAATAATCTGCCTCGGTGTTTTCATCCGTTGCACACCTTCTGGTGCTCAGAGGCCACCTGGGAGCGGCTTCCAGGTGGCCGGGCTGTTGACGACGCTAGCGGTTCAGCCCTGATCCTGCTGTTCCAGGGCGCGCCGCAGCAGCTGGTGGAAGGCCGCCCAGGAGGCCTGGTCGGCCCGAGCCTGGTAGCGATCGCTGCCGAATACCGTGAAGGCGTGGGGAGCACCGGAGTAGACCTGGATCTCGTAGGGGGCGCCAGCCGCCTCCAGCTCCTCGGACAGCGCCGCCACCTGGTCCATGCCGATGGAGGCGTCGGCACCACCGTGGGCGACCAGGATCGGTGGCGTATCGGCGGAGTAGCCCTGGCCTTCCGGTGTGCCGAGGCCGCCGTGGAAGGTAGCGAAACCACGCACACCTTCGTCGGCGTTGGCGCGGGCCATCTCCAGCACCACGGCGCCACCGAAGCAGTAGCCCATCACCACGGTGTCTTCGCCGGCGCCCTGTTCACGGGCCTGGGTCAGCCCCGCTAGGGTCAGCCGGCGCATGCGTTCACGGTCATCGTAGAGCACCGCCATCTCGGCCTTGCGCGCGTCGATCTCCTCGGGGCGGTTGCCGGCGCCGTAGAGGTCCACGGCGAAGGCGTCGTAGCCCGCCTCGGCGAGCATGTCGGCACGCTTTCTTTCATAGTCGGTGAGGCCATCCCAGTCGTGGATGATCAGCACGCTGCCCTTGGAAGAGGACGTGGCGGGGGCGAAATAGCCCTGGAAGGCTTCACCGTCCACCTGGTAGTCAACGTTTTGTCCGGCCATGGCGCCGGCGCTGGCGAGAACAGAGCCGAGACCGATCAGGGCAGGGGCGAGCAGGGCGCAACGAGACATGGTGTGCTCCTTGGCGAGTGAGGGGCGTTGGCCCCGCCAGATGGCAGGGCCTGTGCTGAGTATAGAAGCCTGGCCACAGACGCCAGTCCTGAACCCCGTCTTGTTGCATCCAGCCGGCCTAGCGTTGGCGGCGGGGACTTGAGTTTTCCCCGGCGGCCTTCCAGATTGGGGGTATGAAGATCGAGTGGGCGAGCCGCGGCTGACCGCGCTCGTCTCGGCTTCATCTCAGGACAACCAGAGCGAGACCAACAATCATGAAAAAGCGCGTACTGGCGACCGCCGTGGCTGCAACCACCCTGGCGGTCGGCTCCATGGCCCACGCAGAGGTCAAGATCGGATTTCTCGGCGGCTTCACCGGGGGGATCGAGAGCCTGACGCCGCCGATCTACGACGGCGCCCAGCTGGCGGTTGACCATATCAACAACCAGGGTGGCATCCTCGATGGCCAGGACGTGGTGATGCCGACCGGCGACACCACCTGCGGCGACGCTTCGGCGGCGTCCAACGCGGCTGACCGCATGGTCAACACCGAGCAGGTCACCGCCATCGTTGGCGCGCTGTGTACCGGTGCCACCATCGCCGCGGCCAACAACGCGGCGATTCCGGGTGGCGTGACCATGGTGTCTCCGGCCTCCACGGCGCCGGCGGTCACCGACCTCGACGACAATGACCTGGTGTTCCGCACCGTGCCCTCCGATGCCTTCCAGGGCGAGATGCTGGCCAAGTTGCTGATCGACAAGGGCATCGAGGAAGTCGCCGTCACCTACGTCAACAACGACTACGGACGCGGCCTGTCCGACGCCTTCAGCTCGGCCTTCGAGGACGGCGGCGGCAGCGTGCTGGAAAACCTCGCCCACGAGGACAACCGCGCCGACTACCGCAGCGAACTCGGCACCCTGTCGGCCACCGGCGCCCAGACCCTGGTGGTACTCGCCTACGCCGATACCTCCGGCCAGACGGTGGTGCGCCAGGCCTACGAGAGCGGCATGTTCACCCAGTACGTGGGGGCCGATGGCATGGTCGGCGACAGCCTGGTCGAGGCCATCGGCGCCGACGTGCTCGACGGCATGATCGCCACCCGTCCGGGCAGCCCGGACCTTCCCGGCACCGAGATCTTCACTGAACTTGCCAACAACGCCGACATCGACCCCACCGCCGTATTCGCCGCCCAGGCCTACGATGCGGCCTTCCTGCTGGGGCTGGCCATCCAGCAGAACGGCAGTGCCGAGCGCGAGGGTGTGTCTGAGGCGCTGCGCAGCGTGTCCTCTCCCCCCGGTGAGGTCATCCTGCCCGGTGAGTGGGAGAAGGCGGTGGAGCTGATCGCAGCGGGGACCGAGATCAACTATGAAGGCGCCTCCGGTACCCAGGACTTCGACGACAACGGCGATGTGCCTGGTGTGGTACAGGAAATGGCCGTGGAAAACGGCACTTTTACCGGCAAGGGCTTTGTTGAATAGCCGCCATGACGTAAAGTAAGGCGAGTCGTCGACGGACGACAACGCATCCGGGCGGTCGCCTCCGCCCAATGACCGCGCCAATGCTCGCAACAGAGGCGCTCAAGGAAAGCCCCCGGCCATCTGGCTGGGGGCTTTATCGTTGGTAGGGGCCTGTCATTGGCGTCGAGCTGGCGATGTCGTGCGAGATGGCCAGTGATGGGGCAAGAGGCGTGAGAGGCGGGCCCTGGCGACCCTGGGCCGCCAGGATGAGACCATCAGTGACGACGACCGGCGTCAGGCACTGTCCGCAGTAGCGGTGTCGACGGACACGCCTCAGTCATGGTGCTTGACCTTCTCCGGCAGCAGCCCTTTGGGGGCGACGCGCAGCACCACCGTGATCAACAGCCCGATGACGAATACCCTGGCCTGCAGGGCTCGGCTTTCCAGGTTGCTGGGTAGCTCCCAGCCGAAGCTGGCCTGGCCGAAGTGGGCGATCAACTCCATCACGTAGAGCGCCAGCGGCTCTGACATGATCCAGATGATGTACACCGCCACCGCGCCGAACAGGGTACCGAGATTGTTGCCCGGCCCACCCAGGATGACCATCACCAGCACCAGGAAGGTGTGGTTGAGCGGCAGGTAGCCGTTGGGGTCGAAGATGCTGTTGAAGCTGCCGAGTGCCGCGCCGCCGAGGCCCATCAGCACGCAGCCCAGCACGAAGATCTCGAGCCGGCGGCGATTGATGTCCTTGCCCATGGCGGCAGATGACACCTCGTTGTCGCGAATCGCCCGGATCATGCGGCCCCAGGGGGCGTTGTAGGCTCGGTTGAGCAAAAAGAAGATGCCCAGGATCATCACCGCCGTCACCGACAGATAGAGCGCCCGCGCCAGGGTGAAGCCGACCTCGCCGGGATCGGGTACCGGCCACGGCAGCGGCGACACGGTAGCGGTGCCACGGGTCAGCCAGTCAGAGTTCTTGAGAAAGGCCTTGATGATCTCGGCGATGCCCAGGGTGGCGATGGCCAGATAGTCGCTGCGAAGCCCCAGGCAGACGTGGCCGATAAAGTAGCCGATACCGCCGGCCAGCGCTCCGCCGACCACCCAGCCGACCCACACCGGCAGGCCGAACCCACCGATGAAGCCCATCTGGCTTTCGATGGCGTCGGTGACCTCGCGCAGCTCGCTGATCACCACCATGTAGACGATGAGGCCGATCACCACGGTGATCAGGGTGCGCAGCCAGGACGGCACGCCCAGGCGAGTCATGCGCGACAGCGCGAATACCAGCGCGATACCGACGGCCAGATACCCCAGTACCTTGGCCAGCTCACCGGGCAGCGGGCTATCCCAGAAGGCCGGATTGACCGGCACGCTGAAGGTCATGGCGCAGAAGCCGCCGAGGGCGACGAAGCCCATGACGCCTGCGTTGAACTGGCCGGCGTAGCCCCACTGGATGGTCAGGCCCAGGGCCAGGATGGCGTAGCAGCTGGCTTCCACCAGCATGCGTGTCGAATAGGCCGAACCCATGGCCAGGTAGACCGCGCCGACGGCGACGGCGAGGACCACCAAGAGGCTGAGTTCGCGCACCGGAAAGCGGCTCTGGGGCGCGGTGTTGGCGTCGTCGCGGCGATGAAAGTTGTTGGTCGTCATCAGATCACCTTGCCCTTGAAGATGCCGGTGGGGCGCCACACCAGGATGGCGACGAGGATGAAGAAGGGCACCACGATCTTGTACTCGGTGCCGACGAAGGCCAGGTTACTGGGCAGCGCGAGCCACTCGGGCAGGCTGTCGCTGAAGGGCCGCAGCAGCACCCGCCAGTTGAACACCGCCAGGGTCTCGGCGAAGCCCACCACGAAGCCGCCGGCGATGGCGCCGAAGGGGTGGCCGACACCGCCGACGATGGCGGCGGCGAAGATCGGCAGCAGCAGGTGGAAGCTCAAGTCCGGCTTGAACGTCACGTCCATCGACAGCAGGGTGCCAGCGATGGCGGCCAGGCCACCGACGATCACCCAGGTCACGGCGACGATGGTGTTGGTGTTGATGCCCGACGCCCGGGCCAGGTCCGGGTTGTCGGACATGGCGCGCATGGCCTTGCCGAGCCGGGTACGCGACAGAAACAGCTGCAGCCCGATCACCGCCACCAGGGTCAGCACGAACAGATAGATCTGCGGCTCGGTGATCACCACCGGCACCCGGGCGCCCTCGAAGGGCAGCGCCAGGCGGAAGATCTCCTTGCGGTCATCGACGTACAGGCTCTGGCCGCCGGTGCCCGAGAACAGCCGGATCAGGCCCTGCAGCATCAGGGTCACGCCGAGGGAGCCGATGACCATCACGATCGGCTTGACGCCGTGGGCACGCAGCGGCTTGTAGAAGGCCTTGTCGATGCCCACCGCCAGCGCCGCCGTCAGCACCATGGCCAGCGGCAGCATGACGATGGCGGTGGGCACACCGATGACGTCGCCGGCATGGGGGAACAGCGTCGCCAGCAGCAGCACCATGAAGGCGCCGAAGGTCATCATGTCGGCGTGGGCGAAGTGGGCAAAGCGCATGATGCTGAAGACCAGCGTCACGCCCACCGCGCCGATGGCATAGATCGACCCGGTGACGCTGCCGGCGATCAGCACGTTGTTGATGAAGAACACGAATTCGTTCAAGGCGATATCTCCGCGCTAGGACTCGGCGTCAGCCGCCGAGGAAGCTCTTGGCCACGTCAGGATCGGCAAGCAGCGCCTGCCCCGTGTCGGTGAAGCGGTTCTGGCCGGCGGCCAGCACGAAGCCCTTGTCGGCGATGGCCAGGGCCTGCTTGGCGTTCTGCTCCACCATCAGGATGCCGACGCCGGCGGCGTTGACCTCCTTGACCCGGTCGAAGATCTCGTACATGTACTTGGGCGACAGCCCTGCAGTCGGCTCGTCGAGCAGCAGTAGTTCGGGTTCGGCCATCAGCGCCCGGCCCATGGCCACCATCTGGCGCTGGCCACCGGACAGCTCGCCGGCGGGCTGATGACGCTTTTCGTGAAGGGGCGGGAAGAATTCGTAGACCTTGGACAGCATGCGTTTCACGTTGCCCGGCTTGAGGAAGGCCCCCATCTCGAGGTTTTCCTTGACCGTCAGGCTGGGAAAGACGTTGTGCTCCTGGGGCACGAAGCCCATGCCCAGTTCTACCAGGCGGTTGGTGGGTAGGTTCTGGATCGGTTCACCGCGCAGCAGGATATCGCCCTGGGTCACGTTCAACTGGCCGAAGATGGCCTTGAGCATGGTCGACTTGCCGGCGCCGTTGGGGCCGACGATGACGCCGATCTGGTCGGCCTCGATGGCCATGTCCACCCCGTTGAGGATGTTCATGCCGCCATAGCCGCCGTGCACCTCGCGTGCATCGAGTAGAGGCATAGTCCTGTTCTCTGCATAAGAGCGCCTGTCGCGCCCTGGTTGTTGTTATCGCCGCGCCTGCAACGGGAGGGGCCCCCGGGTGGCGCGGTGTCTGTTGCCGGGCCGCTGTCAGGCCGCGCCGGCGCCGAAATAGGCTTCGATGACCTCGGGGTTGTTCTGGATCTCCTCGATGGAGCCCTCGACCATCACCGAGCCCTGGGCCAGCACGATCACCGGATCGCACAGCCTGGCGATCATGTCCATGTCGTGCTCGATGACCAGGAAGGTGTAGCCGAACTCGCGGTTCATCCGTTCGATATTGCCGATCAGGTCTCCCAGCAGGGTGCGGTTGACCCCGGCGGCGATCTCGTCGAGCAGCACCACCCGAGCGTCGGTCATCATGGTGCGGCCGAGCTCCAGAAGCTTCTTCTGGCCACCGGAGAGGTTGCCTGCCAGCTCGTTGCGCACATGATTGAGGCCGATGAACTCGATCACCTCCTGGGCCCGGCGCTTGACCTCGGCCTCCTGTGCTCGCACCGCCTTCGGCGCGAACCAGGCCTTGGCCAGGGACTCCCCGGGCTGGTCCGGGGGCACCATCATCAGGTTTTCCAGGGCGGTGAGCTGGGAGAACTCGTGGGCGATCTGGAAGGTGCGCAACAGGCCCTTGTGAAACAGCTCGTTGGCCGGACGATTGGTGATGTCCTCGCCGTCCAGCAGGATCTGCCCGGAATCCAGCGGCAGGGCGCCTGCGATGATGTTGAACAGGGTCGACTTGCCCGCACCGTTGGGGCCGATCAGACCGGTGACGGAGCCTTCCTCGACCTGAATCGAACAGTCGTTGATGACGTGAAGGCCGCCGAAGGCCTTGTTGACGTGTCGTACATCGATGATGGCTGACATCTTGGGTCCCGCCGTGTTGTCTATTGTCGTTGTTGCGTTGTTGCGTTGTTGCGTTGTTGCGTTGGTGTCGTTGCGGTCTTGATTGTCGGGCTTCCCGACGTCCCTCAGCCGCTGGCGGCGTGCTGCTCGGCCATCAGCCGGTAGGCGGCGAAGGCGCCTACCAGTACGCAGGCACCGATGGTCGGCAGCCAGTAGCCCTGGACATAGGGCAGGGCCCGCAGAAAGACGAAGGCGACCCCGGTCGGCGCGATGAAGCGCACCAGAAACCGCCACAGCCTGAGCCAGCTGGAGCGGGTGTGCATTTCCTTCATCGATTCGGACTGGGTCAGCGACCAGCCGGCGAACAGCGCCACCAGCAGGCCGCACAGGGGCAGCGTGATGTGGGTCACCAGTTCCAGCACGGCGAAGGCGCTGCGACCGAACACGTCATGCACGGGGCTGGCCTCGGCCCAGACGTTGAAACTCGCCACCGTGGCGAGCCCCAGCCCCCAGGCCAGCACCGACACCAGGGCTACCGCCAGTACGCGACTGAGGTCGAAGCGCTCGACCAGATAGGCCGCGACCGGCTCGATCAGCGAGATCGCCGAGCTGATCGCGGCCCCCAGTACCAGCACGAAGAAGATGGCGCCGACCAGCGAGCCTGAAGGCATCACCGAGAATGCCAGCGGCAGTGACACGAACATCAGTCCCGGCCCTTCGTCGGCGGCGAGTCCTGCGCCGAACACCAGGGCGAAGATCGCCAGCCCCGCGATTACCGCCACCAGGGTGTCGATCAGGGCGATGGCGAAGGCGGTCAGGGTCAGCGAGGTCTCGCTGGGCATGTAGGCGCCATAGGCCATGATCGCGCCCATCCCCAGACTCAGCGTGAAGAACGACTGCCCCATCGCCTCGAGCCAGCCTTCCAGGCTCAACTCGGACAGCGAGAAGGACAGCATGAAGCGACTGGCTGCCGCCATGTCGCCGCTGGTCGCGGCGTAGAACAGCACCACCAGCAGAATGACCAGCAGGGTCGGCATCAGGATGCGCAGGGCACTCTCCAGTCCACGATGGACACCCCGGGCGACGATGTAGGCGCAGATGGCGAGAAACAGCGTGTGGTAGAGCGTCAGCTTCAGCGGCGATGCGATCAGGTTGGCAAAGTTGTCGGCCAGCATGGCGGCGTCGGCGTCGCGCAGTGACCCGGTCAGCATCTCGCCAAGATAGTGCAGCGCCCAGCCGCTGATCACCGAGTAGAAGCTCAGGATCAGCAGCGCGGACAGGCCACCGAGCCAGCCGATGGTCTCCCAGGCGCGGGAGGTGCGATGACAACGGGTGAGAAAGCGCATGCCCATGATCGGGCAGCGCCGGCTGTTGCGCCCAAGCATGATCTCGGCGATCAGGATCGGGATGCCGACGGCAAAGACGCACAGCACGTAGACCAGCAGAAAGGCGCCACCACCGTGCTCGCCGGCCAGGTAGGGAAAGCGCCAGAGGTTACCCAGGCCCACCGCCGAGCCGACCGCGGCCAGCAGGAAGGTGCCTTTGTGGGTCCAGATGTTATCGCTGCTCATGGGGCTTCCGTCGACATGTCGGCGTCGCGACGCGGTAATGGCTGACCGGGCCGAGGCCCGGTCTGACATGTCAACTTTGCGATACAACCATGGCGCCTGACTAGGGGCGATGCGTTTAGCAGGCGTTGGCGGGACGGGTTTCCGTCACTGGCGGGTTCTGGAACTCGTCGTCAGCTGCTGGTATGGGGAGCCAGGGCGCGGTGATCGTCGCCAAGACGCACGGTATCGCCGATCGACAGGTCGCCGATATTCTTGGTGCGCTCGCCTGTGCGCACGGAGATCAGGGCGACCACGTCGCCGATGCTGGCGGTGTCGTCGTCGACCCTGGCTTCCACCCTGACCCTGACCGAATAGCCATGGTAGCGGCCGGCGATGATACTGCCGACGTGGGCGGTGGGGTATTCGTCGGGCTTGTCGGCGAAGTAGCGCTGAACGCTGTCAGCGCCGGGATCATCCCATTCGACGTGCTTGTGCATTCGCGTATCTCCTTGTTCGCGAAGGATGACGGTGCCCCATTAGCATAGACCGCAACTAGGGCGGTCGCCGTCTTCACCCCTAACGGTTATCAGTCTGCATCAATTGTGGCAGCGCTCGGCCCGGAAAGTTCCTGGATCAGACGGGTGGTGAGATACAGTCGCGGCACAATGCTGTCGAGCTCGATGAATTCCTCGTCGCTGTGGTAGCGCCCCCCGACCAGACCGAGGGACTCCAGCACCGCGGGTTGGCCGGTTTCGGGGTCGTAGGCGTAGCCCGCATCGGTGCCCCCACCGATCTCGGCCAGGGCGAGCGTCTGGTCGAGTTCCTGGCGGTAGATAGACTGGGCGAGGGCCGCCAGTTGCTCGGTGGCCGGATTCGGCGGCAGCGGCGGGCGCCCGCGCTCGAGCCGAAACGCTACCTCGGTGTCCGTGACTCGCTGCTCGGCAATAATCGACTGGGCTTCGGCCATGACGCGCTCGTACTCGGTATGATCGAAGTAGCGCATGTCCCCTTCGGCCCTGGCCGAGTCCGGGATGATATTGCGCTTGGTGCCACCCTCGACAATGGTCCAGTTGAGGGTGGTGCCCTTGTCGCTGTCGCCAAGGTCATCGAGCTGGAGCAACTGGTGGGCCAGCTCCATCACCGCATTGCGGCCTTCCTCGGGGGCGCCGCCGGCGTGGGACGCACGTCCCTCGACCTCGAGAAAGGCGTAGTTGATGCCCTTGGTCACGGTGGTGACCGCTGACTCGCCGGGCTTGCCCAGGGTGGGCTCGAAGGACAGGACCGCGTCCTGTTCGCTGGCCAGTTCGGCGATCAGCTCACGGGATCCAAAGGAGCCTTTTTCCTCGTCGGGGTTGAACACCACGGTCAAAGTTCCCCAGGGCGAGAGCCCGAGGTCAGCGAGCAGGCCCAGGCTATGCAGGATGACCGCGATGCCGCCCTTGGCATCGCCGACGCCGGGGCCATAGGCCCTGGAGGCGTCGCTGGAAAAGGGGCGCTTTGCCACAGTGCCTGAGGAAAAGACGGTGTCGTAGTGGATCATCAGCATGAGATCGGCGTCGCCGCTGCCCTGGTGTCGAGCCACCAGCGTGTTGCCGCCGAAGGCCTCGGCCGGGTGCTGTTCGACCTCGAAGCCGAGTTCGACGAGACGTTCCTGCAATAGCGCCTCGACGCGAGCGAGGTCGTCGACATCGCCGGTACCGGAGTCGAGATTGACCAGCGACTCCAGGGTCTCGAGAAAGGCCGAGCGCTCCTGCTCGGCATTGGCGAGCAGGGTGTCATCGGTGGATGGCGAGGCCAGGGCAAATGCTGGCAGCAGGGACAGTAAGGCGATGAAGCGTCGGGCGGCCATGGTGAGCCTCCTTGCTGGGTGGTCACCAAAGGATAGTTCAGTCCGGCCAGGGTGCCGTCCTCACCCCAAATACTGATGTCTCCACTTGCAGACGACACTGGCCGCCATCGGGCGCCGGGCATCGATATTGTCTATATGAGCATTGCCGCAAAACGATGATGCCCGCCATGAACAGCCGGGCATCGATATTGTCTATTCCGCAAAACGACGATGCCCGTCATGAAGAGCCGGGCATCGCTAGAGAGGCCGAAAACAACGATGCCCGCCAGGAGGCGGGCATCGATGAAGCGAGAAAACGCAGCGCTTACTTCTTGGTGGCGCGCTTGCGCTCGTTCTCGGTCAGGAACTTCTTGCGCAGACGGATATGGTTCGGGGTGATCTCGACCAGCTCGTCGTCATCGAGGAACTCGATGGCCTGTTCCAGAGTGAAGCGCACCGGCGGGGTCAGCACGATGTTCTCGTCGTTGCCGGAGGCGCGCATGTTGTCGAGCTTCTTGCCCTTGGTGGGGTTGACCACCATGTCGTTGGCGCGGTTGTTGATGCCGACCAGCATGCCTTCGTAGACCTCGGTGCCGTGGTCGATGATCAGCTTGCCGCGCTCCTGCAGGGCGTACAGGGCGTAGGCCAGGGCCTTGCCCGGAACCATCGACACCAGCACGCCGTTGCGACGCTCGATGGAAGCGTCGGGCTTGAGCGGGCCGTAGTGGTCGAAGCGGCTGGTCAGGATGCCGGTACCGGAGGTCAGGGTCAGGAACTGACCACGGAAGCCGATCAGGCCGCGCGCCGGGATGATGAAGTCCAGGCGGACCCGGCCCTTGCCGTCCGGGTTCATGTTCTTGAGCTCGCCCTTGCGATAGCCGAGCTCTTCCATGATGGCGCCCTGGTGCTGCTCTTCGCAGTCGATGATGACTTCTTCGTAGGGCTCCTGCTTCTCACCGTCGATCTCGCGGATGATGACCTCGGGACGACCCACGGCCAGCTCGAAGCCTTCACGACGCATGCTCTCGATCAGCACCGACAGGTGCAGCTCGCCGCGGCCGGAGACGATGAACTTCTCCGGGGACTCGCCCTGCTCGACACGCAGCGCCACGTTGTGGATCAGCTCCTGGTCGAGACGATCGCGAATGTTGCGGCTGGTGACGAACTTGCCGTCCTTGCCGGCAAACGGTGAGTCGTTGACCTGGAAGGTCATGGACACGGTGGGCTCGTCGACGGTCAGTGCCGGCAGTGCCTCGACGGCGGCCGGATCACAGATGGTGTCGGAGATCGCCAGGTCGTCGATGCCGGTGATGCAGACGATGTCCCCGGCGGTGGCCTGCTCGGTCTGTACCCGCTCGAGACCCAGGTGGGTCATGACCTGGCCGACCTTGCCCTTGCGGGTCTGGCCTTCCTTGTTGATGACCACCACCTGCTGGTTGGGCGAGATGGCGCCGCGGGTGATGCGGCCAAGGCCAATGACGCCGACGTAGCTGGAGTAGTCGAGCGCCGAGATCTGCATCTGCAGCGGGCCGTCGAGTTCCACCTTGGGCGGCTCGACGATGTCGACGATGGACTGGAACATCGGCGTCATGTCGTCGGACAGCTGGTCAGGCTCGGGACCGGCGATGCCGTTGAGGGCGGAGCAGTAGATGATCGGGAAGTCGAGCTGCTCGTCGCTGGCGCCGAGGTTGTCGAACAGATCGAAGATCTGGTCGATGACCCAGTCCGGGCGTGCGCCGGGGCGATCGATCTTGTTGACCACCACGATCGGCTTGAGGCCCTGATCGAAGGCCTTCTGGGTGACGAAGCGGGTCTGCGGCATGGGGCCGTCGACGGCGTCGACCAGCAGCAGTACCGAGTCCACCATCGACATCACGCGCTCGACCTCGCCGCCGAAGTCGGCGTGTCCAGGGGTGTCGACGATGTTGATGTGGTAGTCCTGTCCCTCGGGGGAATTCCAGCGGATCGCCGTGTTCTTCGCCAGGATGGTAATACCGCGTTCCTTCTCCTGGTCATTGGAGTCCATGATGCGCTCCTGACCCTCGGCCTTGCGGTCCAGAGTGCCAGACTGACTCAACAGCTTGTCGACCAGGGTGGTTTTGCCGTGGTCGACGTGAGCGATGATGGCGATGTTGCGAAGATTCTCGATCACGACGGGATCCTGCTGGAAAAAGTGGGGCAGCATTATAGGGCCTGGGCGATGACAACGACCAGCCTTGTTGGCGCCAATCTCGGCATCGATCCTCAAGATGCTGAACTATCAAGCACCTGCGAGGCGAAAAAAGTAGGCGAAATCGGCAGAAAGGACGATCTGACGCTCAGGCGCGCTGTACGACCATCTTGGCGCGACAGGCCTTGAGGCGAGTGGCGAGGTCCTCTACCGCGCTCAGGTCCAGCGACGGGTCGAAGCCTCCCAGTCGATCGAACCAGGTGCGTTCGACGCCCAGGGCCCGGGTCGGTGTACGTCGCAGCAGGCTGAGCAGCGATAGCGGACAGGGACGAGCAGGACGCACCACCGGGCGCGAATCATCGCAGGCGGCTGCCATCATTCGCTCGACCCAGTGGGTGTCTAGGGGGCCGAGGCAGAAGCCGAGCATGCGTCCGTTGCTGTGGGAGGCGGCCAGATTGAGGCGCCGCCCCATGGGCGCGGGCCTGCTGCGCACCTGGCGATAGCCGACGACGGCTTGTTCGCCCGGTTCGCCCAGTAGTGGTGGCGCCATATCGCCATCGTCGATGACGAGGATTTCGCCTCTTCCCTGGAAGAGGGCGACCTGCTGGCGAGCTTCCGCGAGCCGGCGAGGCAGTTCCTTGCCGGTAAGTCGGGCATCAATGATCAAGCTGATTTTCACGACGACACTCCGAGGAGGGTGACGCCGGCCGGCAGGGGAGGCGGTCGGAGTCGAACGTAATAAAGTGTATCTTTGCGTTGCGAAAGGTTCCAGCGCCCACTGACACCTCGCGATCGGCCCGGCAGAGTTTATAGATCCTGTCACAAAGGTCCAAAGTGGTGCGTCGCAGTCTTTATTGCACTTTTGTGGTGCATTGGTCGGCAGATCCTGAAGGTGGTGGGCCTTTGTGCCCTAAGCTGGCGCAAAGGGCCTGTTTGGATAAAAAAGATTTGAAACAATGGGTTGGGATTTTTTTGGTCGATGCTGGTGCAATGCTGGCACGCAATCTGCATTGTGGTTGGCAGTGTCATCGTGTCGCGCACGTTGCCATGGGCAGTGTCCCGGGAGCGTGCTACAAAGGATCCCGGTACCCCTTTTGTTCCCTGGATCATCCCCCGTTTCAAACCGGTGACATGGGATTGGCGCCGTTGCGCAACGCTCGAGTCACGAGACAAGTTCCACTCTGGAGGACCACATGTCAGACAAGACCCTCGCCCTGATCAACGAACATGATGTGAAGTGGGTTGACCTGCGCTTCACCGATACCCGCGGTAAAGAGCAGCACGTCACCATTCCGGCCGCCGAGGTCGACGAAGAGTTCTTCGAGAATGGCCAGATGTTCGATGGTTCCTCCATCAACGGCTGGAAGGGCATCAACGAGTCCGACATGATCCTGCGTCCGGAGGACGGCACCGGCTTCCTCGACCCCTTCACCGAAGACGCGACCCTGATCCTGCGTTGCGACATCATCGAGCCGGCCACCATGCAGGGCTACGAGCGTGATCCGCGCTCCATCGCCAAGCGCGCCGAGGCCTACCTGCAGTCCTCTGGCCTGGGCGACACCGCCTTCTTCGGCCCCGAGCCCGAGTTCTTCATCTTCGACGAGGTGCACTGGAAGGCCGATATCGAAGGCGCCATGTACAAGATCAGCTCCGAAGAGGGTGCCTGGTCCACCGACCGCGCCGTCGAAGGTGGCAACCTCGGTCACCGTCCGCGGGTCAAGGGCGGCTACTTCCCGGTTCCGCCGGTGGACAGCTTCCATGACATGCGCGGTGCCATGTGCAACACCCTCGAGGCCATCGGCCAGAAGGTCGAGGTGCACCACCACGAGGTGTCCAACGCCGGCCAGAACGAGATCGGTGTTGCCTTCAACACCCTGGTCAAGAAGGCCGACGAAGTTCAGGAAATGAAGTACGTGATCCACAATGTGGCTCACGCCTACGGCAAGACCGCCACCTTCATGCCCAAGCCGCTGGTCGGCGACAACGGCAGCGGCATGCACGTCCACCAGTCTTTCTGGAAGGACGGCCAGAACCAGTTTGCCGGTGACGAGTACGCCGGTCTGTCTGAAATGGCACTGTTCTACATCGGCGGTATCATCAAGCACGCCCGCGCCCTGAACGCCTTCACCAACGCTTCTACCAACTCCTACAAGCGTCTGGTGCCGGGCTTCGAAGCGCCGGTAATGCTGGCCTACAGCGCCCGTAACCGTTCTGCTTCCATCCGTATCCCGTACACCGCAAGCCCGAAGGGCAAGCGTGTCGAGGCGCGTTTCCCCGACCCGACCGCCAACCCCTACCTGTGCTTCGCGGCGATGCTGATGGCCGGTATCGACGGCATCAAGAACAAGATCCACCCCGGCGACGCCATGGACAAGAACCTCTATGACCTGCCGCCGGAAGAAGGCAAGGCCATCCCGACCGTGGCCGAGAGCCTCGACCAGGCGCTGGCAGCCCTCGACGAGGACCGCAGCTTCCTGACCGAAGGTGGCGTCTTCACCGACGACATGATCGACGCTTACATCGAGCTCAAGAACGAGGATGTCGAGCGTCTGCGCATGGCGACCCACCCGATCGAGTTCGACATGTACTACAGCTGCTGATCGGCATAGCGCCTCGTGCGTTCCGTCGGGCCCGCGATGATCGCGGGGCCGATTTTTTTTGCGCGGGCCTTGCGCCTGGGCAAGGGATCCCCTTGGCGCGGGTCGTGGCTGCCGTCATCCTCGTCAGGGGAAGGTCGGCGAGGGCAATCACGATGATGCAGCGGTGGACGCGCAGGGCAGGCCGGGAGAGGGGCGAGAGCGCTCCCTCGTCGCCGAGTCGACCATCACTGATGGCCATTGCCTTGCTGGCAGCATCCGGGCTGGCGTTGCCGGTGGCAGAAACCGTGCCGGCGAGCACCATCTATCGCAGTGTCGGTCCCGACGGCATCGTGCGCTACAGCGATACCCCCTCGGCCGGCGCCCGCGAGCTGGCACCGCCGCCGTTGTCCAGCGCCCCTGCGCTGGATGTGGCGGCGCCCTCCAGGCCGACGGCGCCTTCAGTACCAGGCCCGGATAGCGACGCCGATATCTTCCAGCCCCACGATGTCCTGGCCATCGCCTCCCCGGCGGATGACAGCGTGTTGCCCACGGGGACCGGGGGAAGATTGAAGGTGCTGGCCGCGATCAGCCCGCCTCCGGCGACGGGGGATCGCCTCGGCCTGGAGGTCGACGGTGTGCTCGCCACCAGCGTCACCGGCATCGGCCCACTGTGGCTCACCAATCTGGAGCGTGGCGAGCATCGCCTGGGCCTGGTGGTGCTGGCCCCGTCGGGAGAGGTGCGTCAACGCAGTGCCGATATCGTCATTCACGTACAGCGCGCCAGCCGCCTGCTTCCCGCCAACCCCCTTCGTCCTGCGCCGCCTTGACCCGCGATCTGCGGGCCTTGTGCGGACAGTGATCCAGGCGAGACTGCCCTGCACCAGGTTGGTGCACTAAAATGGTGCGTAGGTGCGCCGACGGTGACCCGCCTCCTCGACAAAAGCACCGTCCTGGCGCCTGCGCGGCGGGAGTGTGCCACTGGCACCAAGGCTGGCCCGCTTCTTGCTTTGAATGTTGTTGTCTGACGCCTGCTCGAGGCCGAGACCTGGACCGCCACCATGGAATGCCGGCTTGGCGCCGTGGCGGCCTCTATCGAGTGGGCGCTTTGCCCCATCAGGATGGACCCATGACGCCTGGCATCATCGAACACCTCACAACTGCGGTCATGCTGCTCGACGGCGAGCTGCGACCGACCTGGATGAACCCGGCGGCGGAGACCTTGCTGGCGGTCAGCGCCAGTCGGGTTGCCGGCGTGGCGCTGAGCGACTGGCTCAGCGGCGAGGATGATATCGCCGAGGTGCTGATACGGGCCCGGGATGGACAGCATCCCTATACCCAACGGGAGGCGCGGCTGGTCCTCGCCGGTGGAGACCCCTTGACGGTGGACTACACCGTGACGCCGCTGTCGCCTGACGAGCTGCTGCTGGAGATGGAACCACGGGATCGGCTGTTGCGAATTTCCCGCGAGGAAGCGCTGCAGTCGCGCCAGGAAACCATGAAGGTGCTGGCGCGGGGGCTGGCCCACGAGGTCAAGAATCCCCTGGGGGGGATTCGTGGCGCGGCGCAATTGCTCGAGCGTGACCTGGAGCAGACGCCGGCGCTCAAGGAGTACACCCGGATCATCATCGAAGAGGTGGATCGGCTCCGCGATCTGGTCGATTCCATGCTCGGGCCCAACCGGGTGAGTCGGCGAGAGCCGCTGAACATCCACCGGGTGCTGGAGCGGGTACGCGCGCTGCTATTGGTCGAGCAGCCGCGGGTGAGCATCGAGCGCGACTATGATCCCAGCCTGCCGGAGTTGACCGGCGATGAAGCCCAGTTGATCCAGGCGGTGCTCAATGTGGCCCGCAACGCCGTCCAGGCGCTGGTCGAGTCCGAGACACCGAACCCGGTGATGACCCTGAGGACCCGCGCGCGCCGCCAGTTCACCCTGGGCGCCCAGCGCCATCGTCTGGTCTGCGACGTCAGCGTGATCGACAACGGCCCGGGCGTCCCCGAGACGCTGCGCGAGACCCTGTTCTATCCGATGGTGTCCGGTCGTGCCGAGGGCAGCGGCCTGGGGCTGTCGATCGCCCAGTCGGTGCTGCACCAGCACGAAGGGCTGATCGAATGCGAGTCCGAGCCTGGACGTACCGAATTCCGTCTGTTGATTCCCCTGGAGATGAGTCATGACTGATACCGCTCGTGTAATGATCGTCGACGACGACCGGGCCATACGCTGGGTGCTCGAGCGCGCCCTGGCGCAGCCGGACCTTGAGGTCGAGGCGGTCGAGCGGGCCGACGGTATCCTCGATCGACTGCTGGCCGAGCCGCCCGACGTACTGGTCACCGATATCCGCATGCCAGGTATCGACGGGCTCGATCTGATGGCCAAGGTGCGCCAGGTGCACCCGGACCTGCCGGTCATCGTGATGACCGCCCATTCCGACCTGGACAGTGCGGTGGCTTCCTATCAGGGCGGGGCCTTCGAGTACCTGCCCAAGCCGTTCGACGTGGACGAGGCGCTGGCCCTGGTGCGACGCGCGGTGGCCCACGTGCGCGAGCGCCAGCGGCCGGTCAGCGTGCCTGAAGGACTCGACGCCGAGATCATCGGTGAGGCGCCGGCGATGCAGGAGGTGTTCCGGGCCATCGGGCGCCTGGCGCACTCGCATATCACGGTGTTGATCAACGGCGAGTCCGGGACCGGCAAGGAGCGCGTGGCGCGTGCGCTTCATCAGCACAGTCCCCGCGCCGCCAATCCCTTTATTGCCCTCAACATGGCGGCGATCCCCCGGGATCTGATCGAGTCGGAGCTGTTCGGCCACGAGAAGGGCGCCTTCACCGGCGCCAGCGCCAGTCGTCAGGGGCGCTTCGAGCAGGCCAACGGCGGCACCCTGTTCCTCGACGAGATCGGTGACATGCCGTCGGAGACCCAGACCCGGCTGTTGCGGGTGCTGGCCGACGGCGAGTTCTATCGGGTCGGTGGTCATACGCCGGTCAAGGTGGACGTGCGCATCATCGCCGCGACCCACCAGGACCTCGAGACGCTGGTCGCCGATGGCCGCTTTCGTGAGGACCTGTTCCACCGCCTCAACGTCATCCGCGTGCACCTGCCAAGGCTGTCCCAGCGGCGCGAGGATATTCCCCGGCTGGCGCGGCACTTCCTGGTCGAGGCGGCCAAGGAGCTGTCCACCGACGTCAAGGTGCTGACCCGCGAAGCCGAGGAGTTCCTGACCCGGGTGGACTGGCCCGGCAACGTGCGTCAGCTCGAGAACACCTGTCGCTGGCTGACGGTGATGGCCTCCGGGCGCGAGATCCTGGTCGAGGACCTGCCGCCGGAGCTGCGCGGCGGCGATGACAGCGCCGCAGGCGGAGACTGGCGTGAAGCCTTCCGCGCCTGGGCCGACAGCGCCCTGGCCTCGGGCCACACCCACCTGCTCGAAGAGGCGGTGCCGGACTTCGAGCGCATCCTTATCGAGACCGCGCTCAAGCACACCGCCGGGCGCAAGGGTGAGGCTGCCGAGCTGCTGGGCTGGGGGCGCAATACCTTGACCCGCAAGCTGAAGGTGCTGCTGCCGTCGCTGGCGGAAGACCAGGAGGTCTGAGCGGGCCGGGGCGGCGAGTCCGGGGGGCACCGGTTTAACCAGCCTGCCCGGACCGGCCTACCCCAAGGGGCATATCATCAGCCTGTTATCGGTGGCCTAGAGTGGTGGCGACGTTGCACCGCTACTCTCGGCGTCGGGGGTAGCGTCACGATTCTGAGGCCTACCCCCATGAACCTTTCACGCTCTCGTCGGCTTGGCCTGGTGGCCATGTCGCTGGTTTTCATCTCGAGCCTCTCGCTTGCCCAGGAGCGGTCCTCGCCACGCACCGTACCGGCCAACAGCGAGCCTGCTGCCAGCAGCGAGGATCTTGCTGCCATCGCCAAGGAAACCACCAATCCGGTGGGTTCGGCCTGGATGCTGTGGATGCAGAACGACTATACCCACCTGGACGGCGACGACTTCGACGGTCGCTGGTCCAATTCCTTCAAGTTCCAGCCGGTCATGTCCTTCCCCTTCGAGATGGCAGACGACAACTGGAACCTGGTGGTGCGCCCGGTGTTCCAGTACAACTCGACTCCGATGGACGAGAGCTTCGGTACCCTGGCCCGGGGCGGCAGCCCGCTGGACATCGATCCCGACGAGTGGAGCCGCAACGCCCCCCATCGCGGGCGTACCGAGGGGCTGGGTGACACCGCCCTGGTGACCCTGGCCGGCCCGGCCCGCGCCGACGGCGTCATCTGGGGCCTGGGGCTGACCCAGATCTTCCCCACCGCCGAGCATGACGTTCTGGGACAGGGCAAGTTCCAGGCCGGCCCGGCGGCCCTGATCGCGCGCCTGGCGCCCAATCCCGGTGGCTGGAACATGGGCCTGCTGGCTCAGCACTGGTGGTCCTACGCCGGCGAAGATGACCGCGAGCACACCAGCCAGACCGATCTGCAGTACTTCCTCAACTACCGGCTCAGCGGCACCGAACTGGTGGGCATGACACCCAACGTGCGCATCAACTGGGAGGCCGACAGCGGCGAAAAGGTCAACTTCCCGATCGGCCTGGGCTATTCCAACGTGGTCCGCATGGGCAGCACCCCGGTGCGCCTGGCCGCCGAGATCCAGCACAGCGTGATCCGCGGTGATGAGTGGGATGCGGACTGGAACTTCCGCTTGATGTTCATCCCGGTGGTCAAGAACCCGTTCATGTAACGGCGCTGGCAGCCTACGCAAAGGGGCCCCGCCATGGCGGGGCCCCTTTGCATCTGCGGCCGACCAGCAGGCCCGCTATCAGGCAACCGTCAGCGGTTCGGTGCGGGCTTCGAGCCAGGCCAGCGCCTGGCCGTCGAGCCTCGGCGCCAGCCGGCGGCGGACCTCGTCGTGGTAGGCGTTGAGCCAGTCGATCTCGGCCTGATCCAGGGTGAACAGGTTCAGGCAGCGGGTGTCGATGGGACACAGGGTCAGGGTCTCGAACTCCAGGAAGTCGCCGAAGTCGCTGGGGGCCGCGGTGCGGTTGGCCACCAGGTTCTCGATGCGCACCCCCCACTGGCCGGGACGGTACACCCCAGGCTCGTTGGAGGTGATCATGCCTTCGCGCATGGCGGTATGTTCGGCGACGGAAGCGCCTGAGCTGATCACCTGGGGGCTTTCGTGGACGTTGAGGAAGTAGCCCACACCGTGGCCGGTACCGTGACCGTAGTCGCGGCCGGTGGCCCACAGCGGCGCCCGCGCCAGGGCGTCCAGCCGCGAGGCGGCGATGCCCTCGGGGAAGCGTGCCCGCGACAGTGCGATCATGCCCTTGAGCACCAGGGTGCAGTCTTCGCGCTGAGCCTCACTGACCGTGCCGACCGGGACCATGCGGGTGATATCGGTGGTGCCACCGCGGTACTGGCCGCCGGAGTCGATCAGCAACAGACCGTCGCCCTCGATCACCGAATGGGCCTCCTGGGTCGCGCGGTAGTGGGGCAGGGCACCGTTGGCGTTGAAGGCGGCGATGGTATTGAAGCTCTCGCAGACGAAGTCCTCGTCCTTGGCGCGTTCCTCGTACAGGCGGGCCTCGACGTCCAGCTCGGTGACCCGTTCGCCGGCGGCGAAGGCGGCCTCCAGCCAGGCGAAGAAGCGACACAGGGCCGCGCCGTCGGCTTCCATGGCCTGACGCACGAAGCCGAGCTCGTGGGCTGTCTTGATGCCCTTGGCCAGGGTGCTGGGCTGGAAGGCTTCGACCACGGTCATCTCGTCCGGCAGGGCCTGGCGGGTCCCCAGCGTCAGCCGGGCCGGATCGATCAGTACCCGTTCGTCCCGCGGCAGGGCGGACAGCCGCGCCGCCCAGTCGGCGTAGTCGGCCACCTCGACACCATCGGCCTTGAGCGCGTCGACCAGTTCGGGAGCGAGCTTGCCGGGTGCCACGAACAGGGTGGCGGTGGCGCGACCGATCAGCAGATGGGACAGGAACACCGGATTGAAGCCCACGTCGGCACCGCGCAGGGTGGTCAGCCAGGCGATGTCGTCCAGCGTCGACACCAGATGCCAGTCGGCGTGGTGCTCGGCCATGGCCGTGCGTACCCGGTCCAGACGCTGGCGCCGGGTCTCGTCCAGATAGCGGCCGGCGTGGGGTTCGATGGCCCCGCTCGGCAGGCTCGGGCGATCGCGCCAGATCTCGTCGAGCAGGTCGCTGTCGCCGCGCAGGACGACGCCCCGTTCACCAAGGATGTCCTCGAACTGGCGGCCGTGGGCCAGGGACACCACCTGGGCGTCGTAGCCCAGGGTGTCGCCGGCCTCGAGGCGCTCGGCCAGCCACTGCATCGGTGCGCTGGCCTGCCCCTGGGTCAGCTTCATCATGCTGATGCCGGTGCCGGCGAGTTGAGCCTCGGCCTGCACGAAGTAGCGGCTGTCGACCCACAGGCCGGCCTCGTCCTGGGTCACCACCAGGGTACCCACCGAGCCGTCGAAGCCGGACAGCCACTCGCGACCGGCCCAGTGCTCGGGCAGGTATTCGCTGTTGTGCGGATCGCTGGACGGTAGCCACCAGGCATCGATGGCGTGGCGGCGCATCGCCTCGCGCAGATCGCTCAAGCGTTGGCGAGCGGTATCGGCACTGGCTGAGGTCATGCTCAGACTCCTGTTCTGACAATGGCTTCGGCGTCCGCGCGGTGGGCGGCCGCCGGATCGATAAGACGGTGATGCTTCAGCATGCGCTTGAACACCGGCACGAGCAACAGCAGCACCCCGGCGAAGATCACCAGGGCGATGGCCGACCGTCCGAACAGTTCCGGCAACTGCTGAAGCTCCTCGGCGTTGACGTGACCGCCGATCAGGCCCGCCACCAGGTTGCCGAGGGCGGCACCGGTGAACCACAGGCCCATCAACTGGCCCTGGGTGCGACGTGGCGACAGCCCCGACATGGTGGACAGCCCCACCGGCGACAGGCACAGCTCGCCCAGGGTCAACAGCAGCATGCTGCCGACGATCCACCAGGGTGACACCAGCCCTGTGCCTGTCAGTACCTGTTGCGCCGCCAGCACCATCAGGCCGAAGCCGCAGGCCGCCAGCAACAGGCCGAGGACGAACTTCATCGGGCTACCCGGTTCCAGTCGGCGCCGACCGAGCGCCGGCCACAGCCAGCCGAACAGCGGGCCCAGCAGCACGATGAATACCGGGTTCAACGACTGGAACCACAGGGTGGGGACCTCCCAGCCCATCACGTTGCGGTCGGTGTAGTTGGCCGCGAACAGGTTATAGGAGGTGGGCTGCTGCTCGAAGGCGGCCCAGAAGAAGGCGGCGGCGACGATCAGCACAAAGCAGATGGTGACGCGAATACGCTCGTCACCGCTGAGTCCGGAGAACAGCATCAGGTAGGCAAAGAAGCCCAGCGAGGCGACGATCAGCACGCTGGTCATGGCCTCGGCCACCGCGCGGGCGTCGATGGTCACCACGCCGGTAGCGACCAGCGCCACCAGGGCGGCGATCAGCGCCAGGCACAGCGACACGACGGGGCCGACGTGACGACGGCGCTGGGCCGGGGCGTCCCAGGTGGAGGCGCGGCCGCGCTCGGCGTCGGCGCGCTGCATGGCGGGCACCGCCCACAGGCGAAACAGCAGCAGTGCGATCAGCATGCCAAGGCCGCCCATGGCGAAGCCCCAGTGCCAGCCCAACGAGTCCATCAATAGCCCGGTGAACAACGGCGCGAACAGGCTGCCGATGTTGATGCCCATGTAGAAGATGGCGAAGCCGCCGTCGCGGCGCACGTCGCTTTCGTCATACAGGCTGCCGACCATCACCGAGATGCAGGTCTTGAATAGCCCGGTGCCGAGCACGATGAAGATCAGCCCGACGAAGAAGGCGACGGCACCGAGCAGGGCCGACAGCGCGATGGACAGATGACCGAAGGCGATCAGGATGGAGCCGTACCACACCGCCCGGCGCTGGCCGAGCCAGTTGTCGGCAAGCCAGCCGCCGGGCAGCGCGGCCAGATAGATGGCACCACCGTAGATGCCGACGATGGCGGCGGCGGTCTTGGGGTCGAAGCCGAGCCCGCCGTCGAACAGCGAGGCGGCGATGAACAGCACCAGCATGGGGCGAATGCCGTAGAACGAAAAGCGCTCCCACATCTCGGTGAAGAACAGTGGCCCCAGGGCGCGGGGGTGACCAAAGAAGCCCTTGTCGGCGGCCGAGCCGTCGGAGGAAGTGGATTGCATGAAACCAGGCCTTTTCAGGGTGGGAAGGCGAACGTCGACGCCTCTACATCAAGCGCCCCGGGACGGAGGCGGCATGCGAACAGAAAAACGTGTGAAGAACACGATAATGTGCGAGTCCGTAACAAAAATTGCTGTGGATCACGATTTGGGCGGTGAATTCTATGGAAATCACCGGTCAAGGGGAATACCTCTGCGGTCTGGCACCGTCAGCGTACGGACGTCTCAGCGAAAAGGCGTATGTCCAACATGAGCCAATAGCCTCTATATTGGTGAAATATCGACTTTTAGGGACTTCTTCGCCATGACGTCATCGCCGCCCCAGCGAGCACCTGCCAGAATCGAACTGACCGAAGTGGGGCTTCGTGATGGCCTGCAGAACGAGGCGCGGGTGCTGTCCACCGAGCACAAGCTCGAATTGCTGCACGGGCTTCACCGGGCCGGCCTCAGGCGCTTCGAGCTGACGTCTTTCGTCAGTCCCCGGGCGGTACCGGCGCTGGCCGACGCCGCGGAACTGGTGGCCGCCGCCAAGGGGCTGGCGGATGCCCGCTTCAGCGCCCTGGTGCCCAATCTGCGCGGTGCTGAGCGCGCGCTGGAGGTGGGCATCGATCGGGTGGTGCTGTTCGTGTCCGCCTCCGAGACCCACAACGCGCGTAACGTCAATCGCTCGATCGACGCCTCCCTGGCCGGTTTCGCCGATATCGTCGAGCGCCTGTCCGGCAGCGGTATCGAGGTACAGGGCGCCATCGCCACGGCCTTCGGCTGTCCCTTCGAGGGTGACCTGCCGGCCGGGCGCATCGGTGAGCTGGCGCGTCGCCTCGGCGAGCTGGGTATCGATGACCTCACCCTTGGCGATACCACCGGCATGGCCACGCCCGCCGTGGTCTCGCGGGTGGTGGGTGAGATCGCCGAACAGGCCCCCGCGGCGCGGCCGATCCTGCACTTTCACAATACCCGGGGTCTGGCGTTGGCCAACGTCATGCAGGGGCTGTCGCTTGGCGTCACGCGTTACGAAAGTGCGGTCGGTGGTCTCGGCGGCTGTCCCTTCGCCCCAGGCGCCAGCGGCAATCTGGCCACCGAGGAGCTGATCTACCTGCTCGAGGAGCTGGGGCATGACACCGGCGTCTCGCTGGAGTCCTTGATCGAGGTGGCGGGGCTTGCCGCGCGGCGACTGGAACGTGCGCCGGGCTCTCAGCTGGCCCGGGCCGGCACTCGGCTCAGGCTGCATCGACCCGATGCGGTGCCCACCGCAAAGGGCTGAGCCAGATCCCTGAACCTGGCAAGACCAGACGACACCACCACAGACATACCGACGGATACGCAAACCTATGGATGCTAGCCCCGGCAGGGATGACAGCGACGATTCGCGGCCATCGACCCAGGACGCCACCGGCCTTGCTCCGGGCAGCCTGGCCGGCATACGTGTGATCGATCTGACCCGGGTGATCTCCGGCCCCTTCGCCAGCCAGATGCTGGGGGATCACGGCGCCGAGGTGATCAAGATCGAGACCCCGGGGGAGGGCGACGTGGTCCGCCGCCAGGGCAATATGGTCAACGGCTTCAGCGCCTACTTTGCCCAGTTCAACCGCAACAAGCGCTCGATCACCCTCAATCTGCGCGAGCCCGAAGGGCGTCAGATCCTGAACCGCCTGCTCGAGGATGCCGACGTGCTGGTGGAGAACTTCCGCCCCGGGGTGCTGGCCAAGATGGGACTCGACGACGACACCCTGAGGCAGCGCTTCCCGCGCCTGGTGGTGGGGCGGATCAACGGCTTCGGATCCACCGGGCCCTACCGCGACCGACCCGCCTACGATTTTGTCGCCCAGGCCATGAGCGGCTTCATGGGCGTCAACGGGGTCGAGGGGGGCGAGCCGATGCGCGCCGCGCCACCGATCAGCGACATGGTGGCGAGCCTCAACCTGGCCTTCGGGGTCAGCGCGGCACTGGTGCGTCGCGAGCGTACCGGCCAGGGCGAGATTCTCGAGACCGCCCTGACCAACGGCCTGGTGGCGATGCTGGGCTATCTGGCGGCGGAGTACTTCGCCACCGGCGAGGTCCCCCGGCGTACCGGCAATGACCATCCCATGCTCTACCCCTACGGCCTGTTCGAGGCCAGCGATGGCGAGGTCGCCATCGCCCCCAGCAGCGAGACCATGGTGCGTCGTCTGCTGGAGGCGCTGGGTCGTGTCGATCTGCTCGAGCAGCCGCGCTTCGCCGACAACGCCCAGCGCATGGCGCACCGCGAGGCGCTGCGCGAGATCCTCAACGAGGTGACGCGCCGGCGCAGTGTGGACGACTGGATCGAACACCTGAACACCGCCGGCGTGCCCTGTGGCCGAGTGCAGGATCTGCGCGAGACCTTCGATGACCCCCAGATCATCGACCAGCGCATGCGCCTGACCCTGGATCAGGGCGAGGCCGGACAGATCGCCACCACCGGCTTTCCGGTCAAGATGCGCGAGGCCCCGGCGATGATCCAGCGACCGGCGCCACAGCTTGGCGAGCATACCGACGAGGTACTGGCCGAACTCGGCTTCGGTGCCGACGAGTGTCGGGCGCTGCGCCAGCGCGGGATCGTCTAGGCTGGGTGGCGGTCCCCGCCGGACAACGCCAGGCGAGTGGCCGCGCAAGATGGCGACTCGACAACCGCCAGGCAATCCGCCGGATGGCCGGTGCCGGCTGGTGACAACGATGCAGGACCGCAGGACCGCAGGACCGCAACACCCACAACGAAAACGCCAACAACGAAAAACAAGGAGCCTTCCATGCCCTCGACTCTGACCACTCGCCTTGGCCTGCCGCTGCTCGCGCTCGGCCTCGGTGTCTCGACCTCGGCCAGCGCCCTGCCCATCGACGAGTGCATCGCCCCGGCCGACCCCGGTGGCGGCTGGGACTTCACCTGCCGCAGCGTCGGCAAGCTGCTCACCGACCTGGAACTGACCGACGGCTCGGTGCAGGTCACCAACATGCCCGGCGGTGTCGGCGCGGTGGCCTTCTCCAACGTGGCCTCCAAGCGTGCCGATGACAGCAACCTGATCGTCGCCACCAGCACCGTGGGCATGACCCAGATTGCCCAGGGTCGCTATCCCGGGGGTGCCGAGACCATGCGCTGGCTGGGCATGCTCGGTACCGACGTCGGCGTCATCCTGGTCGACGACGAGAGCGAGTACGAGTCCCTCGAGCAACTGCTGGAGGCCATCGTCGCCGATCCGACCTCGGTGGCCATGGCCGGCTCCAGCGGTGCCGGTGGCTGGGATCACATTCGGGCATTGATGCTGGCCAAGGCCGCGGGCCTGCCCGGCGACCAGGTCGGCGCCCTGCGTTGGGTGCAGTTCGACGGCGGCGGCCCCGCGGTAACCCAGATGATGGGCAACCACGTGGACGTGGTTTCCACCGACCTGGGCGAGGTCGCCGGCTTCATCGAGTCCGGTGACGTGCGGGTGCTGGCGGTGATGTCGGATGATCCGCTGCCCGAGCCCTTCGACGAGCTGCCCACCGCGGTCAGCCAGGGCTATGACGTCACCGGCTACAACTGGCGCGGCTTCTACACCGGCGGCGAGGTCTCCGACGAGGACTACGCCAGCATGGTCGAAGACCTCGAGAACCTTTACGCCAGCGACGAGTGGAAGGACGTGGCAGCCCAGAATGGCCTGGTGCCGCTGTGGCGTGGCGGTGACGACTTCTCGAGTTTCGTCGAGGAATCCATCCAGCGCGTCGAGGCCATCTCGCGCGAGATCGGGGTTATTCAATGAGTCAGATGAGCGACCTCGACGCTCACCAGCATCGCCGGCCGGCCCAGGTCGGCGATCGCCTGGCCGGCGCGGTGCTGCTGGTGCTGGCGCTGGGGGCCTGGTGGCATTCTCATAGCTTCGTCACCGGCTTCATGCAGCCGGTGGGGCCGGGGGCTTTCCCCCGGCTGGTCAGCCTGCCGCTGGCGGCGCTGTCGGCCTACCTGATCCTGCGCCCGGGCTTCAACGAGCGCTGGCCGGATCGTGCCGGCCTGGCCCGACAGCTGGCGGTGCTGCTGCTGCTGGCGGCCTACGCTGGCCTGCTCGAGCCGCTGGGGTTTGTTCCCGCCACCCTGGCCTGCGCCATCGTACTGACGCGGCTGTTCGGCGCGGCCTGGGGCCAGGCGCTGATCGCCGGCACAGGACTGGCGCTGGGGCTGTACGCACTGTTCGAGTTTGCCCTCGGCATGCCCTTGCCGGACGTGCCCTGGTGGGGAGGGGGACACTGATCATGGAAACGCTTGCCTTTCTTGCCCAGGGCTTCGCCGTGGCGACCCAGCCGGAATTTCTGCTGCTGGCGCTGATCGGCTGCGCCGTGGGAACCCTGATCGGGGCGCTGCCAGGGCTCGGCCCGGTCAACGGGGTGGCGCTGATGATCCCGCTGGCCTTCAACTTCGGCCTGGATCCCACCGCCGCGCTGATCCTGCTGGTCAGCGTCTACTATGGCTGCATGTACGGTGGGCGGATCAGTTCCATCGTGCTCAATATCCCCGGCGACGAGCCGGCGATGATGACCACTCTGGACGGCTACCCGATGGCCCTCAAGGGGCGCGGCGGCGAGGCCCTGGGGCTGTCGGCGGTGGCTTCCTTCGTCGGCGCCACCATCGCCACCATCGGGCTTACGCTGTTCGCGCCGCTGTTGGTGGACCTGGCGATCAAGTTCGGTCCGGCCGAGTACTTCGCGCTGTTCCTGCTGGCCTTTGCCACCATCGGCGGGGTGACCAGCGGCAGCTTTACCAAGAGTTTCATCGCCGCCTGTCTGGGCCTGCTGCTGGGGACCGTGGGCATCGACCCGGTGTCCAGCGTCGCGCGCTACACCTTCGGCACCTTCGAGCTCTATGACGGCATCGACTTTATCGTGGCCCTGGTGGGACTGTTCGCCATCTCCGAATGCCTGGTGTTTCTCGAACAGCGCCACGACGCCGACAAGCCGCATATCAAGCTGGGCTCGGCCTGGCCGGGGATGAAGGCGTCGCTGTCCTGCAAGGGCACCATCGGTCGTGGCTCGCTGATCGGCTTCGTCTCCGGGGTGCTGCCCGGCGCTGGCGCCTCGCTCGGCAGCTTCCTGTCCTACATGCTCGAGAAGCGCTGGCTGGGAGCCAAGGGGGACTTCGGCAACGGCGACCCGCGCGGTGTGGCCGCGCCCGAGGCAGGCAACAACGCCGCCGCCGGTGGCGCGCTGATTCCGATGCTGTCGCTGGGCATTCCCGGCAGCGGCACCACCGCGATTCTGCTGGCCCTGCTGCTGTCGATGAACATCACCCCGGGGCCGCTTTTGTTCGCCCAGCAGCCCGAGATGGTGTGGGGGCTGGTGGCAGCGCTGTTTATCGGCAACATCATGCTGCTGGTGCTCAACGTACCGCTGGTGGGACTGTTCGCCCGGGTGCTGCAGGCCCCCAGCTGGCTGCTGATGCCGATGGTGGTTCTGATCGCCTTTGTCGGGGTCTATTCGCTCAATAACAGCCCCTTCGATCTGTACATGATGCTGGCCTTCGGGGTGCTCGGCTATGTGCTCAGAAAGCTCGAGATTCCCACCGTGCCGGTTGTGCTCGGCCTGCTGCTGGGTGGGCAGATGGAGTTCAATCTGCGCCGGGCGATGTCGATCAGCGGTGGTGACTGGAGCATCCTGGTCAACAGCGGGATCTCGATCGGGATCTACGCCTTCGCCGCCACCCTGATCGTGGCCGGAGCGGTCTACGCCATGATGCTCAAGCGTCGGCTGGCGTAGAGAAGCGTCGCTAAAGCGTCGCTAAAGAAAGAGGGCCCGGTGGAGGTGTATCCACCGGGCCTTTCCATCGACTTTCCATCGATGCGCCTAGGGCCTGTCATGAGGGTCCTGGCGACCTCGCGGTCGTGGCCTTGCAGGTGTCGTCCCGGGTGTCAGAATGGAGGGCCACAAGGAGGGGCCATCGATGAAGACCATGAACTGGGAACGACTGCTCGATCCGGGCCGACTGCACGATCCGCGTGGCGGGACTCGTGACGAGGTGGGACGCAGTCCCTTCCACAAGGATCACGATCGCATCGTCTTCGCCGGCTCCTTTCGCCGCCTGGGACGCAAGACCCAGGTGCATCCCCTCACCGACAACGACCATATCCACACCCGCCTGACCCACTCGCTTGAAGTGGGCTGCGTCGGCCGCTCGCTGGGCATGAGCGTGGGCGAGCTGCTGCGTGACCGCCTGCCCGACTGGATCACTCCGGCGGATCTGGGGGTGATCATCCAGGCGGCCTGTCTGGGGCACGACATCGGCAACCCCCCTTTTGGCCATGCCGGTGAGTACGCCATCCGCGACTGGTTCAAGTGCGCCGAGGTCAACGGCAGCGGGCTGCTCGATGGACTGTCGCCGCTGGAGCGCGAGGACCTGCTGACCTACGAAGGCAACGCCCAGGGCTTTCGTATCGTCACCCAGATCGAGTACAACCAGTTTCGCGGCGGCATGCGCCTGACCGCAGCGACCCTCGGTACCCTGCTCAAGTATCCGTGGACGGTGACCCACGGTGGCAAGGCCGGCAAGTTCGGCTGCTATCAGAGCGAACTCGGTGCACTTGAGCAGGTGGCCGACCATCTGGGACTGATTCCCCAGGGCGAGCACCGTTGGTGTCGCCATCCGCTGGCCTGGCTGGTGGAGGCCGCCGATGACATCTGCTACGCCCTGCTTGACCTCGAGGACGGGGTGGAGATGGATATCCTGGCTTTCGACGAGGTGGCCGAGATCCTGACCCAGATCGCCGGTGGCGAGCCGTCGGACTACGCCGAGATGAACCGTACCGGTGTGTCTCAACGCCGGCGTATCGCGGCGCTGCGAGGGGCGGCCATGGAGCGAGCGGTCACCGACGTGGGCCAGGTGTTCGTCGAGCATGAGCAGGAGCTGCTTTCCGGAACGCTTCAGGATGACCTGCTGGAGCTGTGCCACCCGGATCTGGACTGGGGGGTCAAGCTGGCCAAGCAGCTGGCGCGCAAGCGCATCTTCCGCAATACCCGCAAGGCCAAGCTGGAGATCGGTGCCTACACCACCCTCGGTATTCTGCTCGAGGCCTTTATCGGCGCGGCCCACGAGCTGCACCACACCGGCCATTCGAGCTTCAAGCACCAACGGGTGCTGGCGCTGATCGGCGAGAACACCCCGCTGCCGTCCTGGTCCTTGTACGACAGCTATCGACGCATGCTCGACTTTATCGGTGGGATGACGGACCACTACGCGGTCGACCTGGCCCAGGAAATGGGCGGCAAGCTACGTGGTGATTGAAAAACTGAGTGTGTTCAGGCGGTAAGAGCGGGGTGATTGAACCAGGGCGTTCCGGCCAAGGGAGTCCAGCGGCGGACGATAGGGCGTTTGTCGCTGCGCGGCCTAAGTCAATGGATGACGTTTGATGCAGCAAGACTGCGTATACTGGGGAAAACGATAACAAGGGTATGGCCCGTGAAAAGGAAATCCTCCCCCGCCTCTTCCGATCAAGGCTTTGATGCGATCGACAAGCCCACCTTCTTCGGTTCGCTGTTTCTCCTCCTTGCTGTCACTCTGCCTCTGGTGGTGTTCCCCGAACAGGGGGCAACCTGGGTCATCGCGGCCAAGAACTTCATTACCAATGAGCTCGGTGTGCTGTATCTGGCCCTGGGGCTCGGGGCCAGCGGCTTCATGCTGTTCATCGTGTTCAGCGATATCGGCCAGATCAAGCTGGGTGACCCCGAGGAGCAGCCGGAGTTCTCGACCCTGTCCTGGGCGGCGATGCTGTTCTGCGCCGGTATCGGCGCCTCGATCCTCTACTGGTCGATGATCGAGTGGATCTACTACTACCAGGCGCCACCCTTCCATGTGGAACCTCAGTCGCCGGATGCGGCGCGCTGGGCGGCGGCCTACGGTATCTTCCACTGGGGGCCGGTGGCCTGGTCGATCTATCTGATCCCGGCGATTCCCATTGCCTACTTCTACTACGTGCGCAATCACAGCGTGCTCAAGATCAGCGAGGCGCTAATGCCGGTGCTGGGCGAGAGCCGTGCCCACCGCTGGCCGGGCAAGCTGATCGACGTGCTGTTCGTGTTCGGCATGCTGGGCGGCGGTGCCACCACCCTGGGACTGGCGGCGCCCTTGATCAACGAGGGGCTGCATGAGCTGTTCGGTTTTCCGAAGACCCTGGCGACGCGCATCTTCGTGCTGATGCTGTGTACCGTTGTCTTCGGCTACAGCGCCTTCGTCGGCCTCAAGAAGGGCATCAAGGTGCTGTCGGACATCAACTTCTGGCTGGCGGTGTCGCTGCTGACCTTCGTCTTCATCGTCGGGCCGACCCAGTTCATGGCCAGTACCGGCCTGGATGCCCTTGGCAGGGTGCTCAGCAATCTGGTGCACATGGGCACCTGGACCGAGCCCTTCGCCCGCTTCGAGAATTTTCAGGACACCCACTTCCCTCAGGACTGGACCATCTTCTACTGGGCCTGGTGGCTGGTGTTCGCCCCCAGCGTCGGCCTGTTCATCGCGCGCATCTCCCGCGGCCGCACCATCCGCTCCATGGTCGCGGGCTCGATCTTCTTCGGTACCCTGGGATGCGCCCTTTTCTTCATCATCCTCGGCAACTACGGTCTCTACCTGCAGCTGTCCGGCACCCTGGATCTGGTCACCATTCTTAACGAGCAGAGCCCCACGGCGGCGATCTTCGCTACCCTGTCGACCCTGCCGCTGAGCTACCTGGTGATCTTCGCCTTCACCCTGCTGGCGCTGATCTTCACCGCTACCACCTTCGACTCCATCTCCTACATCCTGGCGGCGGTGGTGCAGAAGGAGGTCGACGAGGAACCGATGCGCTGGAATCGACTGTTCTGGGCCTTTGCGCTGTCGTTCATGCCGGCGGTGCTGATGTTCATCGGTGGGCTCGAGACCCTGCAGACGGCCTCGGTGGTAGGGGGTGTGCCCTTGCTGCTGGTGGCGCTGTTGTTGTGCATCTCGACCGTCCGGGCGGCCCACTACGATCTGCGCTATCAGCCGGACTACACCGACAAGGAAATCTATATCGAGGAATTCCCCGAGGATGACCCCTGGACCGAGGATGGCACCTGGGAGTTGCCGGAAGGGGAGCACCACGGTGTCGATCATGACGACAAGCCCCACCAGGAGGGCGACCCGGCGAGCCATCCTTCACGGCTGTAATCAGCGCTCAGCGCCGACTGCCCGGGCCACCGTCATTGCGACGGTGGCCCGTTTTCTTGTGGTCGATCTTGTGAAGGGGTATAGCTCCGAGAGCGGCGACCAGCAAGGCTCAAGGATCAGGCCGCCTGGCGCCAGCTATCCTGCTCGAGGTGTTCGAGGATCGCCTCTCCCACGCTGGTCTCGGGGGAGTCGATGCCCTGGTTGCCGAACAGCCGGTTGAATTCCAGCACCATCGGGGCGTCATCGACCATGGCGATGTCGAAGCCGGCGTGATCGATGCCCAGGCGCTGGGCCAGGGTGGTGGCAAGCTCGATGGCGGAGGCCGGTACCGGGTCGTGGCGGATCTCGCCGCCGCGTGCCACATTGGTGCGAAAGTCGCCCAGTGGGCTCTCGCGCCAGTAGGCGGCCAGCACCCTGCGCCCGACCACCACGATGCGCAGGTCGCGTTCGATGGGCAGGTAGCGCTGGGCGTAGAGCAGATTCTCGCTGGACAGGTGATCGATCAGCGCCTCGCGGGAGCGAATCAGGCGCACGCCCTCGCCCATGGAGCTGCGCACCCGCTTGACCACGAACGGGTAGCCGAAGCGCGCCTCCACCTGGTGGATGGCGTCTGAATTGACCCCGAGGATGGCGGTATCGGGCGTTGCCTCGGGGCAGCAGGCCTGGAAGGCGCGGGTCTGTTCGATCTTGTCGTGACCCAGGTGATAGCTGGGTAGACTGGGAAAGACGCGCGGATTGAGGCCGTAGGCCAGGGCATTGATCTGCCAGTATTCGGGGAACAGCAGGGCGTCGGCATCGGCCAGGGCCTGGCGATGGTCATTCATGTGCTCAGGCTTGATGTATCGCGCCCCCGGGACCCCCAGACTCCGTAACGGATCGAAGGTGATCAGGTTCATGAGACAGTCATCCGAGAAAGACGAAAGAGGATTGAAGCGAGGCGGCGCACCTTGCCAACTGTGGTCGCCGATTGCAAGGCGACAGGGGGACCGGGGAGCCCGTCGACGGCAACCATGGCGTGCGCTGGCTGCGGTGCTGCTGGCCCTCACCATGAACGCTGGCGCCCAGGCCCACGAGCCGCAGGAGCAGCGTGAGGCACTGGAGGATCTCGAGCGAGAGCACTTCGATCATTATGTGCTGGCGCTGACCTGGCATCCCGGGTTCTGCGCCAGCCGTCGTCAGCCGCCACGAGAGTGCCGGGATCCGTCGCTGATGGTCGGGGCCGACGATGGCTTCGTGATCCACGGGCTGTGGCCGTCACGCCCCGTCAGGCTGATCTCACAGGGCGTCAGTGTCAGCGAGTGGCGCCGCCAGGGCTGCTTTCTTGAACGCCCGAGGCCAGCGGGCGATTTCTGCCAGGCAGGGCCTGCCATCGATATCGGCTCATCGCTTGAACAGGAGCTCGACGACGCCATGCCCGGCAGGGCCAGCTGCCTCGACCGTTACGAGTACGCCAAGCACGGTGCCTGCCTATCGATCAGCGATGATGACTTCTTCGACGGTGCCCTGGCGCTGACCGAGATCGTCAACGCCGGGGCCCTGGGGGACTTCATGCGCGACAATCGAGGCTCGACGGTCAGGCGCAATGCGCTGATCGCGGCCTTCGAGGAGGCTTTCGGCCGGGGTACCGGCAGCTCCCTGTCGCTGCAGTGCGGGGGCTCGGGCAACCGACTGCTCACCGAGGTGCGCATCGGCCTGGAGGCGGAGCATATCGATGACTTTCCGGCCAGAAAGAGCTTCGCTCCGGTGGATCATGGGCGCTGCCCCAGCCGGATCGAGCTGCGCCGCTTCTAGGGCTCGTCCGAAAAGTGCCTGCGCTCGGCAATACTGCGTTAAAAATCGGATCAAAATGCTCATTTACACCCCGTAAACTGCGCTTTCTCACCGATTTTTGCCTTGTCTAACCTTCGCTCGTCGACTTTTCGGACAGAGCCTAGATGGACGGGCCTTCCAGGTGGCCAAGTTCCCGCGTCAGTGTTCGCCGGTTCAAGGCCTCGATGACCCGGTCGTGCAGCGTCGGATCCATCGGCGCGATACCAGGGCAGGCGTCGGTCAGATGGGCGGCCAGGCCTTCGCCGCTGACCACGGCAAGATCGTCGTCGGGGACCTCACGTTCGATCTTCCAGCCGGGCAGGGCAAGGATGCCCTTGACCGGCACCGGCTGTCCCAGTTCGCGACATAGCCAGGAGGCGACCCAGCGGGTGGCCTGGCGGGCCTTGCGCTGGGGGCGTCGCTCCATCCAGCCGGGAAAGCGCAGGCGCTCGTGTTCGACCACCACGGTGTCCTCGGTCTCGCCGGCGGGACTGATGGCCGGGGTGCGGGCCCGGGTCTCGATGACGAAGACGGCGTGGGGGGTGATCGCCACGTGGTCGATCACGAAGGTGTCGGCGGGTACGTCGTGGAACACGAAGTAGGGATGAGCCTCGGGGCGAATCAGGCGTTCGAGTTCCTGGCCCACGGCCAGTTCGCAGGCGAGCCCCAGCTTCAGGCGACGGATACGCTGGTAGTCACGCATCAGTCGGAAGCTGACCACGATCGCCAGCAGTGTGCACAGCACACCGTAGAGCGCCCATTCGATCCAGTTCTGGTGGCGCGAGAACAGCATCCTGCCCATGCCGTAGACCAGTGGGGTCAGCACCAGTACGGGGCCGAGGGCGGCGTTGAGGAACAGGGTGGCGAAGGCGCGATCCAGCCGATCGCGCAGGGCCTGCCCAGGCTCACGCAGCGGGTGGGCGTCGAACGGCGAGCGTACTCGCGCGTCGTGCAGGCTTCGGAGTGCCACCACCACCGTGGCGGCCGCCGCGAGGGGGAACAGAAAGAACAGCGGCAGCAGGTAGTCCAGCCAGGCCATCGGCACTCCTTGCCCGTGAAGAATCCCGTCCATTGTAGACAACGACGTGCCTGTTGGGCCATGGCGCCCTTGGTCTTATCGAACGCCCGGGGGTAGTCTTGGCCATGGGGGCAGGGCCGGCGGGCCTGTCCCGGGTGCTGGTGCGCGGTCACAAGGGGAGGAGCAATGACGAATGTCGGCGGCGGTAGCGAGGCTCGAACTTGCGTCAACCGAGAAGCGTCAGCGTCGGCGATGGATGCGCTGTACGCTCTCGTCTGTCGTCACCGGCGTATCGCCGTGCTCAGTGGCGCCGGCATCAGCACCGCTAGCGGTATCCCCGACTATCGCGATGCCCAGGGCGAGTGGAAGCGCTCGCCGCCGATCGATCATCGCGACTTCATGTCTCGCCATGCCTCGCGTCAGCGCTACTGGGCGCGGGCGATGATCGGTTTTCGGGTGCTCAATGAGGCCAGTCCCAACGCGGCGCACCGGGCCATCGCCGAGCTCGAGCTGCGCGGCAAGGTCTCCGGGGTGATCACCCAGAACGTCGATGGACTGCACCAGCGCGCGGGCTCCCGGCGGGTCATCGATCTGCACGGCAGGGCGGATCTGGTGGTGTGCATGAGCTGCGGTGCGCGCCAGATGCGCCATGCTCTGCACGATGAGCTGGCGCGCTGCAATCCGCAGTGGGTGGCGCAAACGTCGCCGGTGCGACCGGCGCCGGACGGCGATGCGGATCTGGAGGCGGACTTCTCGAGCTTTCGGGTGCCCTCCTGTGGCCGCTGTGGCGACGGTATCTGGAAGCCCGATGTGGTGTTCTTCGGCGACAACGTGCCAGCGGCGACGCTGGCCAGCGCCCGAGGGCTGCTCGAGGACAGCGACGCCCTGCTGGTGGTCGGCAGTTCGCTGATGGTCTATTCCGGCTTTCGCTTCGTGCGCGAAAGCGTGAAGGTGGGACGCCCGGTGGCCTGCATCAATCTGGGGCGCACCCGGGCCGATGAACTGTTCGACGTCAAGCTCGAGGCCCCGGCGGATCAGGCGCTGGAAGCGCTGGTCCGGGATCTGGGCTAGACGCCGGCCCAGCCACTTTTCAGACAAGCCAGAGCTCAGCCTCCGGCCAGCTTGACCCTGTAGCCTTTCTTCTCCAGGGCGTCTTTCAACACCTGGCGGTGGTCGCCCTGGATCTCGATAACGCCGTCCTTCAGCGCGCCACCGGTGCCGCAGCGCTTCTTCAGCTCCTTGGCCAGGGCCTTCAACTCCTTGTCGGCAAGCGGCACGCCGTCGATGGTGGTGACGCCCTTGCCCTTGCGCCCGCTGGTTTCCCGGCGGATTCGCACCACCCCATCCAGGCTGGCCAGGCGCGCCTGGTCCTGGATCTCGTCGCAGCGGCAGGCGTCCTTCGGTTCACGGCAGTCCGGGCAGATGTCGCCGTGTTCGGTGGAGTAGACCAGCGAGCCGAGTTGTTCCTTCAGCGATGCCATGGTGGTGCGCTCCTGTCGGGTGGTGCGATGGTGCGGTCGGATCAGGCCAGCTGGACCGGGATGGCGTTGCTGGTGTGGCTGATCTCGTTGCCTTCCTGGAGGTAGACCAGGGAGGGCTTGTGCTGGTCGAGTTCGCTGTCGCTGTAGTGGGCGTAGCTGCAGATGATCACGCGCTGGCCTTCGCTTGCCAGGTGGGCAGCGGCGCCGTTGACCGAAATCACCTTGGAGCCTTCCTCGGCACGGATGGCATAGGTGGTGAAGCGCTGGCCGTTCTCGACGTTGTAGATCTGGATCTGTTCGTTTTCGCGGATACCGGCGAGGTCGAGCAGTTCACCGTCGATGGCGCAGGAGCCTTCGTAGTTGAGCACGGCGTGGGTCACGCGAGCCATGTGCAGCTTGGCCTTGAGCATGATGGTGTACATCTAGGGGGCTCCTATCGAGGTAGCGTCACAGTGAGGTTGTCGATCAGTCGCGTGGCGCCGAGACGAGCGGCCACCAACAGGATGGCGTCACGGGTGGTGGCGGTCACCGCGCCGAGGTCACGGGCGCGCAGCTCCAGATAGTCGGGAGCAAAGCCGTGGGAGGCCAGACGCGCGCGGCCCTCTGTCAGGGTGGCGTCGATGTCGGCGCCGGCCTCGAGGCTGCGCGCAAGCATTGCCAGGGTGGCCTGCAGTTCGGCGGCGGTGGCGTGCTCGGCCTCGCTCAGGTAGCCGTTGCGCGACGATAGCGCCAGTCCCGAGGCCTCGCGCACCGTGGGCACCCCGACGATCTCGATCGGCATGTGCATGTCGCGGACCATGCGGCGAATGACCGCCAGTTGCTGGTAGTCCTTTTCGCCGAAGCAGGCGAGGTCAGGCTGGACGATATGGAACAGCATGCTGACCACGGTCGAGACGCCGTCGAAGTGGCCGGGGCGGGCGCCGCCACACAGGCCTTCGCTGACCTCGGGCACCCGCACCAGGGTCTGGCCGTCGAGGCCGTCGGGGTACATGGTCGCCGGGGTCGGGGTGAACACCATGTCGCAGCCAGCGGCCTCGAGCTTGGCCAGGTCCGCCTCGAGGGTGCGCGGATAGTTGTCCAGGTCTTCGCTGGGGCCGAACTGCAGCGGATTGACAAAGATCGAGGCGACCACCAGGTCACAGCGCTCGCGGGCCGCTTCCACCAGCGCCAGGTGGCCCTGGTGAAGGTTGCCCATGGTCGGCACCAGGCCGATGCGGGCACCACTGCGGCGGTGAGGCGCGAGCGCTTCGCGAAGCTTGGCGATGGCGGAATGGACGTGCATCGCAGACCTCCTAGAAGCAGTGCTCGGCAGCCGGGAACTCCCGCGCCAGCACCGCTTCGTGGTAGCGACGGAAGGCGCCTTCGATGTCCTCGGCTTCGGCCAGGAAGTTCTTGACGAAGCGCGGGGTCCGCCCGTGGGTCACGCCGAGCACGTCGTGCATCACCAGGATCTGGCCGTCGGTGTCGGGGCCGGCGCCGATACCGATCACCGGCACTTCCAGAGCTTCACTGACGGCACGACCGAGACTCGCCGGCACGCACTCCAGCAGGATCACCGAGGCGCCGGCCTCGACCAGCGCTCGGGCGTCCTCGAGGATACGGCTGGCGGCTTCGGCCTCGCGTCCCTGGACCTTGTAGCCACCGAGCTGATGCACGGTCTGGGGGGTCAGCCCCAGATGGGCGCAGACGGGCACCCCGCGACGGGTGAGTTCACGGATGTCATCGGCCATCCAGCCCTCACCCTCGACCTTGACCAGCTCGGCGCCGGCCCGCATCAGCGCGGCGGCGTTGTCCAGCAGGCGCTCGCGACTGGGATTGCCCATGAATGGCAGATCGACCATCAACAGGCTGTCGCCCTTGCCGCGTGCCACGCAGCGGGTGTGGTAGAGGATGTCGTCCATGGTGACCGGCAGGGTGCTGTCGTGCCCCTGCAGGACCATGCCAAGGGAATCCCCGACCAGCAGCACGTCGATGCCGGCGCGCCCGGCGGCGGCGGCAAAGGAGGCGTCATAGGCGGTCAGGCAGCTGAAGGGTTCACCGGCGCGCTTGCGAGCCTTCAGCGAGCTCAGGGTGACGGAAGTCATGGCGTGTTCTCGTGTTGGCGGTGGGGCGAGTTCTATGACCGCCCCAGAGTGATCACCGCGGATTGTTACCGATGGGTGAATCTGTGTCGATAGGTAACGTTGACCAAGGCAGTGCAGGGTTCAAGGTAACAGCGACCAAAGTGGTAGAGGTCGATCGGCGTCTAGTGAGTGCCTGGAGGCTTCGGGCCACCTGGGCTCCAGAAGCTCAGCGAACGGCCTCGGTGGCGTTCAATGGGGATAGATCACCCGAGGTGAGGGCGCCGTTCCAGCGCTCGGCCAGCGATGCCAGGGTCTGACCGTCGGGCAATCTGAGGTCTGTGGCGATCTCGGCCAGCGGCAGTACCACGAAGGCGCGGTTTACCAATTCCGGGTGTGGCAGCGTGAGGCGCGGGTGGCGCCACTCGGCGGCATCCATCCACAACAGGTCGAGATCCAGGGTGCGGGGCCCCCAGTGGCGCTGGCGTACGCGTCGATGACGCTGCTCCAGCGCCTGCAGTTGGTCGAGCAGGGCCAGCGGCGACAGCCGGGTGTGGAGTTCGGCCACGGCGTTGACGTAGTCGGGCTGGTCCTGGGGACCGACCGGGCGGCTGGCGTACAGCCGAGAGGCCGCGACTCGACGCGTCAACGGCAGCCGGTCGAGCTCCTCGAGAGCCTGCTCGACCTGACGACGGGGGGCGTCGAGATTGCTGCCGAGGCCGATAAAGGCCTGGGTATGGCGCCCCACCTGGTTCACTCGTCCGACTGCGGCGGTTGTTGCGGGCGCGGCTTGCGCCGCCGACGGCGGCGCTTGCGCGGGGCGGCGGTGCCGGCAGGGTCGGCGCCTACCTTGCCCAGCAGACGGCGCTGTTCGTGCTCGTCGGCTTCCTGGAAGGCGGTCCACCAGTCACCCAGTCCCGGTTCGAGTTCGCCGGCGGCCTCGCGCAGCAGCAGGAAGTCGTAGGCGGCACGGAAGCGCGGATGGTCACGGGTCTGGAAGGCGCGCTTGCCTCGACGTAGCGGCAGACGCTGCTGCAGGTCCCAGATGTCTCGCATCGGCATGCTGAAGCGCTTGGGCAGCGATACGTGCTTCAGCTCGCGGCTGATGACCTGCTGGGCGGCGGTCTGCAGGGCCGGAACGGGGGGCATGCCGTCGGCCTCGAGATCACGCTGGCGCAACTGCACCGGCCCCCACATGAAGGCGGCCAGCAGGAAGGCGGGCGTGACCGGGCGATCCTCGCGAATGCGACGGTCGGTGCTTTCCAGTGCCTGCTCGATCAGCGGCTCGGCCCAGGGTAGCTCGGCCATGCACTCGTCGGCTTCGGGGAACAGCATCGCGAACAGGCCATAGTCCCGCAGCAGACGGAAGGTGGTCAGACCTTCGCCGGACAGGAACAGCTTGAGGATCTCGTCGAATAGCCGCGCCGGTGGAATCTGCAACAGCAGCGGCGCCATCTCGGCGATCGGCGCCTCGGTATCCGGGGCGATATCGAAGTCGAGCTTGGCGGCGAAGCGGATGGCCCTGAGCATGCGCACCGGGTCCTCGCGGTAGCGGGTCTCCGGGTCGCCGATCAGGCGCAGGGTGCGCGACTCGATGTCGTCGACCCCGCCGGCGAAGTCATGCAGGCTGAAGTCGGCGATGCTGTAGTACAGGGCGTTGACGGTGAAGTCGCGACGCAGCGCGTCTTCCTCGATATTGCCCCAGACGTTGTCGCGCAGCAGCAGGCCGTCATCGGACTGGGAGGCGACATGCTCGCCGTGGTCGTCACGGGGCTTGCCACGGAAGGTGGTGACCTCGATGACCTCGCGGCCGAAACGCACGTGCACGATACGGAAGCGGCGGCCGATGATGCGTGAATTGCGAAACAGCTGCTTGACCTGCTCCGGCGTGGCGTCGGTGGCCACGTCGAAATCCTTGGGAGCGATCCCGAGCAGGGAGTCACGCAGGCAGCCTCCGACCAGATAGGCTTCGTAGCCGGCGTTGTGCAGGCGGTAGAGCACCTTGAGGGAGGCTTCGCTGAACTGGCGACGGGACACGGGGTGTTCGTCGCGTGTGAGTACGCGGGGCATCGGCGGTCCTGCGGCGGCTTCCTGAGCGCCGAACAGCGACTTCAAGTGCTCGCCTGGGCTCTGTAGAAAGCGGGTAAATCCTTTGATCATGCGGCGATTTGGACTCGCGGGGTACGGAAAGGTGATGAGTGTAGCGGACGCTCCCGGCCTTGCAAAGCGCAGTGGACAAAGCCGCTCGGGTGTCAAGGCCGACAGTCGGCGCAGTGTTCGAGCTGCGAAGAGGCGCAAAGGGTCTGGTTGCCCATGGCGATTGAGCCCTTGGGGGCTGTCTCGTCTGGTGGGGCAACGACTGGCTTGACGCTCGGAGGCCAGACAGCAGAAGGGGAGGCCAAGGGCCTCCCCATCAAAGCAGGATGCAGCGTCCGTGCTGCTAATTTTTCTTCGTGATGGCGCATCGCCTTGAATACGCACCACAGTCACCAAGGAGTTTCAGGCAAGCAATGATGTTGTTGTTATTGGCGCTCCTGACGGCGACCGTCTCGTATTCAAAACAATAGTCCAACCACGACGGCATGGGATCATGCCTCCTCCCGGATTATTGGCATTGTTGCCGGGAGTGCGCTCTGACGACCCTGTTGTTCTTGTTGGTCGGTCATCGTTGGCGCGTCGCGTCCTGGTACTCCGGGCCTCGTCGTCTTGTTGTTGTTCGACGAGTGGTAGCTCCGCAGGTCCGTATTGTTGTTGTCAAGGCTGCGGTGCCTAGTGCCCAATCCGCCTGCTTCACCTGGAAGCGTTGTTGTTGTTGGGGCGGCGGATTCGATCGTGGCGGTGCAGGTTATTGTTGTTGGCTGCCCACGATCGCCGGAATTTGTTGTTCTTGCCCAGACTTATTGCAGTTGTCGTGCCTACTTTGATTTTTTTCTTTTTTATCAGCCGCTTGCTTCATTGTCGTTGGTTCGAAGCAAGCCGCCGGGTCATTTGTGTTACCTCGGGCTACCCATTTTGGCGCACTCCCCTGTGTGGGATGGTAACAACCGGTGCATCAAGAGGTAGCTGGCGTGCAGGGCCTACAATGCCTGTATTGATCGCTACAGACACTTGCACCATGGTCGAATGAACCAAAGCAGGGGGCATGGCAGGAAGCGGCAGGCAAGGGCGAGCCGAGGGGTGAGTCGAGGGGTGAGTCGAAGGGAGGGCAAGGTGAGCGGCCCAAGGGAGGCCGGGGCGAAGCGCGGGGCCAGGGCCCTAGGGTGTTGAGCCTGTGGTCTCGCGTCAGTGGCGCCGCGCCGCCTTCTTGCGTGGGATACCCAGACGCTGGCGGCGCTCCCACAGGCACTTGCGTGAAATTCCCAGCTTATTGGCCAGCTCCGTCTCGCTCATCTGGTCCTGATGTTCGAGTACGAAGTGCTGGAAGTAGTCTTCCAGCGACAGGTCGTCCTCGGTAGCCGTGTCGGATCTTTCGGAGGCGGGCGCCTCCAGTGACGTGGCCGCCTCCTTGGGGGGACTGGGCGGTCGCGTTACCGGCACCGTTGCCAGGCCCAGGTCGTCCGGATGGATCAACTGGCCTTCGGCGAGGATCACGCCACGCTCCAGGGCATTTTCCAGCTCCCTGACGTTGCCTGGCCAGGGGTAGTCGGCGATGTCCCGCCGTGCGGCGCGAGACAGGTGCAGACCGTCGCGGGCGTGGCGCTTGCAGGCCTTGGCCAGCAGCACGTCGGCAATCTCGAGAATGTCGTCCTCGCGCTCGCGCAGCGGAGGCAGGTCGATCTGCATGACGTTCAAGCGGTAGTAGAGATCGAGACGGAAGTCTCCGCTGCGTGACAGGGCGCGCAGGTCACGGTGGGTGGCAGCGATCAGGCGAACGTCGACGTGGCGCGTCTCCACCGAACCGATGCGGCGTATCTCGCCTTCCTGCAGCACCCGCAGCAATCGGGCCTGGGCGTCCAGCGGCAATTCGCCGATCTCGTCGAGGAACAGGGTGCCGCCGTCGGCGGCCTCGACCAGTCCGGTACGCATGGCGCTGGCCCCGGTAAAGGCGCCCTTCTCATGACCGAACAGCTCAGATTCGATCAGCGTCTCGGGGATGGCTGCACAGTTGACGCAGACCAGCGGCGCCTCGGCACGGCGGCTCTGCTGGTGCAGGGCCTTGGCCACCAGCTCCTTGCCGGTACCGGATTCACCCTGAATCAGTACCGTCACGTCTGCCGGGGCGGTCTTGCGGATACGGGTGTAGACCGCCTGCATCGCCGGGCAGTTGCCGATCATGGTGTGGCGCCGTCCACCCTCGTCGGCGATGGCGGGCGGCGTGCTGCGCTGACTCGCCTGGCGGTGCAGTACTCGAGCCACGGTTTCCAGCAGTTCATCATGATCAAACGGCTTGGCGACGTAGTCCACCGCGCCGAGTTTCAGCGCATCCACCGCCGAGCGCATGCTGGCGTAGCTGGTCATGATCAGTACCGGGCAGGGGGCGGCGGCCTTGATCAGGTCGGTGCCGGGTGCACCGGGCAGGCGCAGGTCGCTGATGATCAGGTCGTACTCGCCAAAGCCCTGCCCGCATGCCTGCTCCACCGACTCGCATTCGCACACGCGGTGGTCGTGGCGTTCGAGCAGGCGGCGCAGGGCGCTGCGGATGATGGCTTCGTCTTCAACGATCAGGATTCGGCTCATGGATCGGCATATCCCCGGCAGGTCGATGGACATCGGGAGAAGGTAACCATACCTGAATTCTGGTGCCACCGGCCTGCCCCGGCAGGGGCGACTCCACCTCGACCTTGCCCTGGTGCTCGGCCACGATGCTTACCACCAGGGCGAGACCAAGACCGGTACCTTGGCTTGGCGGCTTGGTGGTGGTGAAGGGCTCGAACAGGTTTTCGCGCACGCTGGGATCGATGCCGGGCCCCTGGTCGGTGACCGACAGCCAGTGACGCTCACCTTCCTCGCCGGCGTCGATGACCACCAGGCCGTTGGCCGGGCTGGCGTCACGAGCATTGCTCAGCAGGTTGATCAATACCTGCAGCAGGCGCTGCTCGTCTCCCGTGATGTCGAGCCGCGCCGGACAGCGATTGTCGTAGCGAACATCGTCGCTCTTGCGGGCCAGCTTGAGCAAGTGCAGCGCCTGGTCGGCCAGATGCCTGGCCGATACCGGCGCGAAGTCGCTGCCGGTGACGTGGCGACCGCCGTGGGCAAAGCCCACCAGTGAGCCAACGATACGCGACACGCGCTTGGTCAGTGTCTGGATCTGTTCGGCGGTCTCGAGCACGTGGGGATCCGTGGTGTCATAGCGCAGGTTCTGGGCCAGCGATGAGATGCCGGTGATGGGGTTGCCAATCTCGTGGGCCACGCCGGCGGACATCTGGCCGATGGAGGCGAGGCGAGCCGCGTGGATGAGTTCGTTCTCCAGCCATTTCATCTCGCTGTGGTCCTCGACCAGGATGACCGTGCCACCAGCGGCGTCTGCCGCCGGCTCGTCCACCAGGCTGGCCTTGAGCAGGCTGACGTAACGCAACCCCCGGGGCAGCTCCACAGCTTCCTGGTAGAGGTGGTCCTTGTCGCTTTCCAGAATGGTCCCGAGCAGCTCGGCCCAGGGCGCAGGCAGGGCCTGACGATGGGCGCCAATGATCTCCTCGCCGGAAATCTCGCTGAGCTCGGCCAGGGCGTCGTTCCACATCAGTACCTCGCCGTCGTCGCCGAAGGCACATAGCCCCACCGGCAGCCGGGTCAGCATGCGGCGATGGTGACGTCGCAGCTCATCGAGTTCCCGCGCGAGGCCAGTGAGGCGAGATCGGTAGGCCTCCAGGCGGCTTTCGACGAAGTGGATATCTTCCTTCGGCACTCGCCCATCGCGCCGATAGGGCAGGTAGTGATCGACGATGTCCTGGGCGACCGATGGGCCCATCAGGCCGGACAGGTTGGCCTGGATACGGTCGCGCAGACGTCGCAGCGCGTAGGGCCTGGCATCCTTGGCAGATTGATGGAGGCTTGCCAGCGCCCGGGTCACTTCGCGCTCGGCGACCTCGTCGCCGAGCGCCATGGCCAGGCGCCGCCTGACGTCATCACTGTCGGCCAGATTCAGCGGCAGGCGCTTGGGGCGGATGACCGCATCCACCGAGCAGGCCTCGGCGGCCGCTCGTTCTCCGGCGGAGGTGGGGGTGATCAGCGACACCAGAATCAGGCTCAGGCCATTGACGCCAAGCGATACCAGGGCGACCGGATACCAGGCGGGCGAGTCGGTGACAGCCTCGTCGCCCAGGAGCCCGAGCAAGGCGTCCAGCGGCGCAAGCAGCGGCGGCAGATCGCTGAGCAGCGGCAGCCACAGGCCGGCACACCAGATCGCCACACCCAGGCCGAGGCCGGTCATCACCCCCTTGCGGTTGGCACCGGGCCAGTACAGCAGGGCCAGCAGACCCGGCAGACACTGAGCCATGCCAACCACCGCCACCAGCCCCAGTCGGGTCAGCTCGGTATTGGCGTCGACGGCCTGGGCGAACAGCCAGCCGGCGAGAATGATGGCGCCGATCAGGCCGCGCCGTAGCCAGCGTAGCCAGCGATAGAGGTCGGGGTGCTCCACCGGAGGATGGGCGACCAGCACCAGATGGTTCAGCACCATTCCGGCGAGCGCCAGCGCGCTCAGGATCAGGGTGCCGCAGGTGGCGGCCAGTACCGCGACAAAGGCCAGGGCGGTGACGGCGGGGCTATCGGACAGCGCGAAGATGACGTAGGCGGCCCCCTGGATATCATCGGCCACCCCCATGCGCTGACCGGCCCACAGCACCAGCGGCACCGGCAGTGCCATCAGCAGCAGCACCAGCGGCAGCCCCCAGCCCGCGCTGAGCAGGGTTCGGCGACTGAGCGGGCGGGCGAAGGTCACGTGAAACATGTGGGGCATCAGTAGCGCAGCGGCGAAGAACAGCAGCAGCAGGGTTCTCCATTGGGCGGCATCGAACTGGCTCGCCTGTGCCTGGTGGACGCGGCCGGGCCCGTCCAGCCAGTGCTGCAGGTCGCCGGGGCCGTCGAAGATGGCGTAGAGCGCAAAGGCGCCCAGCCCGAGAAAGGCGACCAGCTTGATCAGCGACTCCAGGCCGATGGCGGCGGTCAAGCCGTCGTAGCGCCGATGGACGTGGGTATGACGGGCGCCGAACAGTATCGCGAACAGTGCGATCAAGGCACACAGCATCAGCGACAGCAGGCCTGGAGAGGCAGCGTCGGTGTAGCGATGGATGGCATGCCTCATGGCCTCCACCTGCATCGCCAGCAGCGGCATGACCGCTACCAGGCTCAGCAGGGTGACGCAGGTGCCGACCCAGCGGGAGCGAAAACGAAAGGCGAACAGGTCCGCCAGAGAAGACAGCTGGTGGGTTCGCGTCATGCGCTGCAACGGCAGCAGCAGGACCGGTGCCAGCACAAAGGCGCCGGCGGCACCCAGGTAGTAGGCGAGATAACCAAATCCCCGCTGGTGGGCCACGCCAAGGCTGCCGATCACCGCCCAGGCGTTGGCGTAGACGCCCAGGGCCAGGATGCCGATCAGTGGGTGGTGGACCAGCCGCCGCGGAATCCAGCCGCGCTCCACCGCGCTGGCGGTAGCGAACAGTGCCGACAGGTAGCCAAGCCCCAGCAGTACAAGGGAGACGAGCTCAGCGCTCATCCAGCGCTCGCTTCTGCTCGAGCCACAGCGTCAGGGCGATCAGTGCCCCCCAGATCAGGAACGGGCGGTACCAGGCGTTGCCGGGCTGGCCCCAGCCGGTCATCAGCAGCGGCGAGAGCAGATACCCGCAAAACACAAGCAGCAGCATGATGCGGTAGACGTACATGGCAGGCTCACTCGTTGGTGTCAGCGTCGTCGCCGTCCACTTGCAGCCCCTGCGAGGCGATGTCTGCGCGGGGGATCTGTCGAGGACGCCAGCGGCGGCAGGCGGCCTCGAGCTGCTCGGCCACCGGCGCCTCGCTCGCCGCCGGGTCGGGGGACTGCCCCAGCAGTGCCAGGGTGGCATGCAGCAGCCGGCGGACGTCACGAGGATCTTCGGGCAGTGGTCGGGCCAGGTTCTGCTTGGACAGCTTCTGCCCATCCTGCCCTATCACCAGCGGCAGGTGAAGATAGCGCGGCGGCTCGGCACCGAGGGCTTCGAGCAGCTGCAGCTGCCAGGGGGTGTTGTCGAGAAGATCGGCGCCGCGCACCACGTCGGTGATGTGCTGGTCGATATCATCCACCACCACCGCCAGCTGGTAGGCCCAGAGGCCGTCCTTGCGCTTGAGCACGACGTCACCCAGGGCGGCAGGGTCGAAGCGCTGCAGACCCTGCAGCCGATCGTGCCAGCTGACCGGGCGCTGCCCCAGGTCGCTGCGCAGGCGCCAGGCCTGCGGGGCCTCGGGCTGGCATACGCCGTCGCGGCACCAGCCTGGATAGATGCCGTAGTCCCGCCACTGCTTGCGCGAGCAGCTGCAGGGGTAGGCCATGCCCTGCTCGGTCAGCCGCGCAAGGGCACGTGCATAGGCGTCATGGCGATGACTCTGGTAGCGCACCTCGCCGTCCCAGGCGAGGCCAAAGGTCTCGAGCTGGCGCAGGATGGTATCGACGCTGCCAGGAGGGCAGCGGGGGGGATCGACATCCTCGATGCGCAGGCTCCAGCGGCCTTGCTGGCTACGCGCATCCAGATAGCTCGCCACCGCGGCCACCAGCGAGCCGGCGTGAAGCGGACCTGAGGGGGTGGGGGCAAAGCGACCATGGACGTGGTGCATGGGGGCTCCAGCGCTATCGGGAACAGGCAACCCTCGTGAACAGGCAGCCGGGGGGGCAGGTGATCACGCAAACGGGCACCCTGAGGTGCCCGTTGTCGAAGGTCCGGCGAGGGGGGGATCAGCCGCCGAGCTGCTTTTCCTTCAGTTCGGCCAGGGTCTTGCAGTCGACACAGAGGGTGGCGGTGGGACGCGCTTCCAGGCGACGGATGCCGATCTCCACGCCGCAGGCATCGCAGAAGCCGTAGTCGTCCTCATCGATCATCTCGAGGGTCTCGTTGATCTTCTTGAGCAGCTTGCGCTCGCGATCGCGGGTCCGCAGCTCCAGGCTGAAGCCCTCTTCCTGGGTGGCACGGTCAGCCGGGTCGGCGTAGTTGTTGGCCTCTTCCTGCAGATGGCGAACAGTACGGTCGACTTCTTCCATCAGCTCCTGCTTCCAGCCAAGCAGGATCTGGCGGAAGTGCTCGAGCTGCTTCTCGTTCATGTATTCTTCACCCGCCGCCGGCTCGTACGGGATGAACTTCTTGGGCGCTTCCGGTTTTTTCTGTGCAACTGGCATGGGATTGCCTCATTACTTTAGTGACTGCTGATCAATACCCCACGCTAGGCTAAGGTATCTCACGCCAAAGGGAAGGTTGTTTAGCGGATATTTGGCCGTAGTGCAATAGTTTTGCGCGATAACTACCAGTTTTCTCCCCGAAAGTCGTAGCCCGCATCGTCCGGATCAATGATTGGCGTCCTGGACGGTGACGGACGGCGACGAGGTTCCATGTTTCAATACCTCCATTGGACCATCAAGCAGGGCTCGGGTTCGCTGCGGGCCGCGATCAAGAGAGGAAGCCATGAGCTTTAACGCCAGGGTCGAAGGGGTCGCCCCTTTCCGTGTGATGCATCTGCTGGAACTCGCTCAGCAGCGCGAGGCGGCCGGCGAGGACGTGATCCATCTGGAGGTCGGCGAGCCGGACTTCTCGACCCCACCTGCGGTGCGCGAGGCCGGCCACCGTGCCCTGGACGAGGGACGCACCCGCTATACCCCTGCCACCGGTATTCCTGCGCTTCGCGAGGCGATTGCCGGCCACTATCGTGAGCACTTCGATGCCGAGGTGGCGCCGGAGCGGATTATCGTCACCCCCGGCGCGTCCGGGGCGCTGCTGCTGGCGAGTCAATTGCTGGCGGGGCCCGGAGACGGCGTGCTGATGGCCGACCCGAACTACCCCTGCAATCGCCACTTCATGGCGCTGGCCGGCGCCCGGGTAGACGCGGTGCCGGTAGGGCCCGATAGCGGCTGGCAGCTGAACGCCGAGCTGATCGCGCGGCATTGGCGCGACGATACGCGCCTGGCGATGCTGGCCTCGCCGTCCAACCCCACCGGCCATGTGCTCGAGCGCGCGGCGCTCGGCGCGGTGGTGGACGCGGTGGCCGAGCGTGGTGGTGAACTCTTGGTGGACGAGATCTACCAGGGGCTCAACTACGGCATGGCGCCGCTGTCGGTGGCGTCACTCAGCGATCGGGCCTTTATCGTCAACAGCTTCTCGAAGTACTTCGGCATGACCGGCTGGCGCCTGGGCTGGCTGGTGGCGCCCGAGGACGCCGTGGAGCCGCTGACACGGCTGGCTCAGAACGTCTTCCTGGCCGCCTCCACGCCGGCCCAGCACGCGGCGCTGGCCGCTTTCAGCCCTGAGTGTCAGGCGTTGTTCGAGGAGCGCCGGCGAGAGCTCCAGACACGCCGGGACGCCTTGCTGGAAGGGCTGTCGCGGCTCGGCCTGGCACCGTCGCTGCCGCCCCAGGGAGCCTTCTATCTTTGGCTCGACATCTCCGCCTACAGCAACGACAGCCAGGCGTTCTGCCTGCGCCTGCTCGAAGAGGAGAACGTGGCGATTACCCCGGGGACCGACTTTGCCCTGCAGGGCGGCGAGCACCACGTGCGCATCGCCTTCACCACCGAGGTGCCGCGTCTGCAGGACGCCCTGGCGCGTCTGGAACGTTTTCTGGCACGGCAGGGCTCATGAACTACCCCACCCTGGTCGGCGGCGTATTGCTGCGCCGCTACAAGCGATTTCTGGCCGATGTGCGCCTCGACGACGGGCGCGAAGTGGTCGCCCACTGCCCCAACACCGGCTCGATGCGCGCGGTCAATGTTCCCGGCGCCCGGGTCTGGCTGTCCCCCAGCGACAATCCGGCGCGCAAGCTGGCCTGGACCTGGGAACTGATCGAACTGCCGTCTGGCGACGCCCAGGCCGGTGCTGCGTCGGCGTTGGCCTCGGTGCATACCGGGCGAGCCAACCGGATCGTCGAGGAGGCCCTGCGCTCGGGGACGGTGGCCGAACTCAGGGGTTATTCGGCGATCAAGCGCGAGGCCAAGGTGGCCAACGCCCGGCTGGACTTTCGCCTGGATGATGACGAGCGCCCGAGCTGCTTCGTCGAGGTCAAGCAGGTCACCCTCAAGGAAAGCGATGGCCACGGTTACTTTCCCGACGCGGTCAGCGAACGTGGGCGCAAGCACCTGGAAAGCCTGGCGCAGCTGGTGGCCGAGGGGAAGCGAGCGGTGTTGCTGTTCCTGGTCGCCCACGAGGGCATCGACGATGTGGCTCCGGCGATGCACCTGGATCCGGGGTACGGCGATACCCTGAGACGGGTGATGGCCGAGGGCGTAGAGGTGCTGGCCTACCGCATCCGCGCCCGGCGAGACGACCAGGGCAGGCCACTGGCGCTGACCCTGGATGCAGCCTTGCCGGTGCGGCCGATGGCGCAGTTCGTCGAGTCCTGAATGGGCGCTTCTGTGAGGGGCGGATTCAGTCTGCTGCGGACGGGCGGCAGTCGGGCAGGGCCGCGAGGACGCGCTGCATGGCGGTGTCGCCCTTGGCTCCCTCGCTGACCTGGTCCCACCACTGACGATGGATGCCGCGGACGCGCACCTCGACCCGTGGTATGCCGATCACCTGGGCCATGGCCATGCGGTGCAGCCCCTTGTTGATCTTGACCAGCTCGCCGTGCCGATCCACCGCCGCGCCCAGACGGTCCTTGCCGAGGCCATTGTCGAAGCCGAAACAGGCCATGGCCTCCATGTACAGGAGGTATCGGCGCAGATAGGCGAGGATGCGTTCGGGACGATCCAGCACCATGCCGTCGGAGTGCGAGGCCACCGGCTTGCCTCTGGCCAGGCGTTCGGCCAGCTGGTGGTAGCTGCGGCTCTGGCTTGGGTCGCGGCGGTGTGCCCAGATGTCGGCGATGAAGTGCATGCGACGGCTCGACAGGGCGTGGGTCGTCGACAGATCCCAGTCGCCGTCCCATAACAGGCGATCGCTGATCCGGTGACGCTCGCGCCGATCCGGGAAGGAGCGTGGATAGTGGATCTGCCTGAGCAGCCGGCGTGGGTCGACGCTGACGTCCAGGGCCTCGCCGTAGCGTGATTCGATGCCGCGCCGGGGCAGGCCGCGGGCCTCGAGGGGCCGGCTGCCTGGGGCCTCGGACAGCCACAGGCGCAGGGCCAGGTGCTCCAGCGGCAGTGTCAGCGAGCGATTGATCAGTCCCTTGGCCCGCTGGGCCAGTCGTGACAGGCTCATGCGCGGGCCCAGGCTGGGATCGTACAGGCTGGGGTCGGCGGGCTCACCGCCGGGCGTCAGCGGCATGTCGCGGCTGGCATCCAGCAGGCTGATGGCACAGCACAGTCGTGCCTTCAGGGCATCATCCACCGACGCCGGAGGCAACTGCTGGTACAGCGCCATCAAGGCGTCCAGCGTCGGGCGCTGGGCATCCGTCAGCGGAGGCGGCAGAACGACGCGGTCGACATCGAGCCGCCAGGGCGTGGCATCGGCCGGTGTGGCCAACGCCAGGCGCTGGCTCGCCAGGCGCGAGGCGAACACCTGCATCAGCCACGCATGGGGGGACTCGGCGGCGGGGTCGAAGCGCCAGACGTTGTGCCATGCCAGCACCAGGGTGTCGTGGATCACGTCCTCGACATCCCTTGGCGCGTCGAGAAAGTGGCGGGCGATGGCGGTCAGGTGCGGCACCGTCAGCCTGGCAAGGGTCTCGAGGCCGCCGGTGGCGCCCTGAGCGCACTCTTTCAGGGCGTCGCCGACCGCCGAGGTGACGGGTGGCGCCGAAGAGAAAAGGGTATCACTGGTCACGATAGAACCGTTTCAAGAAGCTGACTGCCTCGGGGGAAGCGTTGCGGTCAAGCTGCAGCGAGAGCCGAAAGCGCATCGGCGCACTGGTGTCGATGGCGAAGGTGGCATAGCGCGAGATGCCATCGCCTTCCCGCAGGGTGCGAAAGGCCAGAGGTGTCTCGCCGGGCTTGCCCACCACCGAGACGCTGCCTTCGGTGGCGACGTTGAGGGCCTGGCCATCGGCGTCGCGAACGCTGAGGCTGACCAGACCCTGGTGCGGGCTGCGCTGGATATCCAGACGGCGGGCCATCTCCTCGGGGAGAAAGTCGGTGGTGATGGCGCTGTAGTGCGCCTCGATATCGCCGAAGCGCTCGAACTGCTGGGCCTGGGCTGGCGCCGTCGGCAATGCCTGCAGCGCCAGCAGCACCAGCAGAGACAAGGCGAGCGCGTATCGTCGGTGGCTGGCTCGATTGACGTTCATCTCATGCTCCTTGGCAGCAGGCCTGCCTGCTGACGTCCGACTCATTGCTGCCTTGACCCTCGGCCCATCCTGTCGCGCCGAGGCCTGTGGCGCGCCCGCGCCAGGTGTCAGCCGTCGCGGCTCACGCGAAAGATCGCGATCTCGCCAAACAGGTTGGGCCACAGCCGTGACAGCCGTCTACCTTCGTGGTCCTTGATGCCCACCGCGCGGTCGACGATGGTCACCCCCTTGTCACGACACAGCGCCTCGAAGTCATTGAACGTCGACAGGTGAATGTTGGGGGTGTCGTACCAGGCGTGGGGCAGCGACTTGGACACCGGCATGTAGCCGCGTAGTCCAAGATGGACCCGGTGGCGCCAGTAGGCGAAGTTGGGGAAGGTGATGATGCATTCCCGGGCCACCCGCAGCATTTCGTCGAGCATGCGGTCGGGGCGGCGCAGCGCCTGCAACGCCTGGGTCATGATCACCAGATCGCAGGCGTCATCCTCGAAGTTGGCGAGTCCTTCGTCGAGGTTCTGCTCGATGACGCTGACGCCCTTCTCGATACAGGCGGTGATGCCGTCAGGATCGATCTCCAGACCGTATCCGGTGACGCCCTTGTCGCGCGCCAGAGCGTGCAGCAGGGTGCCGTCACCGCAGGCCAGGTCGAGTACATGGGCGCCCTCGGGAATCCAGCCGTGAATCAGGGTGAGGTCAGAGCGCATGGTCGGCCTCCTGGCGTGACGGCAGCTTGAGGTCATCGGCGACGCGTCTCATGAAGCCGGCGAAGATCGCTTGATAGCGCGGCTCCGGCATCAGGAAGGCATCATGGCCGTGTGGCGAGTCGATATTGGCGTAGCTGACCGACTTGCCGGCACGAATCAAGGCGTTGACCAGCTCCTTGGAGCGTGACGGCGGGAAGCGCCAGTCGGTGCTGAAGCTGACCACCAGGAACGGACACTCAGCCGGGGCCAGGGCCTTGGCCAGGTCGCCCTGGTGGGACGAGGCCGGGTCGAAGTAGTCCAGCGCCTTGGTCATCAGCAGATAGGTGTTGGCGTCGAAGGAGGTGGAAAAGGCGTCGCCCTGGTAGCGCAGGTAGGACTCCACCTGGAACTCCACGTCGAAGCCGAAGTTGAGGTCTTCGCTGCGCAGATCGCGGCCGAACTTCGAACCCATGGCGTCTTCGGACAGATAGGTAATGTGGCCGACCATGCGTGCCAGCTTCAGTCCGCGACGGGGCAGGGTCTCGTGATCGGCGTAGTGGCCGTCGTGGAAGTCGGTGTCCGAGCGAATGGCCTGACGCGCGACCTCGTTGAAGGCGATGTTCTGCGCCGACAGCTTGGGCGTGGCGGCGATGACCACCGCGTTGGCGATGCGTTCCGGATAGGCCAGTGACCACTGCAGCACCTGCATGCCGCCCAGGCTGCCGCCGACGACGGCGGCGAAGCGGCTGATGCCCAGGCGATCGGCCAGGCGAACCTGGCTGTCGACCCAGTCGCAGACGGTGACCATGGGGAAGTCCGGCCCCCAGCGGCGGCCGGTGTCCGGGTTGATGCTGGAAGGCCCGGTGGAGCCGTGGCAGCCGCCGAGGTTATTCAGCGAGATGACGAAGAAACGATCGGTGTCGATGGACTTGCCGGGACCGATGTGGGCGTCCCACCAGCCTGGCTTGCGATCGGCCTCGTCATGATAACCCGCGGCGTGGTGGTGGCCGGACAGGGCATGGCAGATGAGGACCGCATTGCTGCGGTCCTGATTGAGGGTGCCGTAGGTCTCGTAGACCAGGTCGTAGGCCGGCAGCGTCTTGCCGCAGACCAGGGGCAGAGGGTCGTCGAAGTGCGCCACCTGCGGCGTCACCAGTCCGACCGAATCGCGAGTCGTCTCGGGCATCAGTCGTGTGTGTCCAGTGAAAGTTGGTGTTGTCGTGGCCGTGTACGCGAGCGTTGGTCGAGCCTAGAGCCCGACCAGCATCCCGGAGATACCGGCGGCCCGGACCAGCGAGCCCACCACGATGCCATCGATCAGGTTGATGCCGATGAACACCACGATGGGTGACAGGTCGAGCATCCCCAGCGGCGGAATCACCCGGCGTACCGGCGCCATGATCGGCTCCACCAGTTGCATCACCAGCAGCGCGCCGGGATGGCTGGCGTTGGGGGCGACCCAGCTGAGGATGATCATCACGATCAGCGCAAAGAAGTAGATCTTCAGGATCGCGCTGGCCAGGGCCGCGACGCCGGCGATGGCCAGGCCATCGAGCCTCGGCATGCCGACACCGGCCAGCTGCAGCAGGATGATGATGCTGATCACCTTGACCAGAAAGCCCGCGGCCAGGGTGGCCAGGTCAAAGCGGCCCATCACCGGGCCAAGCACGCTCTGGAAGGGACGCACCACCGGCTGGGTAATCTTGACCACCGACTGGCTCAAGGGGTTGTAGTAATCCGCCTTCGAGGCCTGCAGCAGAAAGCGCAGCATCAGCAGGAACAAGAAGATGTTGATCAGGGTGTTGACCAGCAGCAGGCCAGCGTTTCCCAGTTGACTGCCCATGTGGGCTCCTCCGTCTTTGATTAACCCTTGCCGAGTTCGGCAGACATTTCCTGGGCACGCTTGGCACAGGCTTGCATGGCGCCGTCGAGCGCCTGCCGCAGTCCTGCCTGCTCCAGATATTCGATGGCCCTCTCGGTGGTACCCCCCGGGGACATCACATTGCGTTTCAGTTCACCGGGATCACGGTCGCTCTGCATCGCCATCGAGGCGGCCCCGTAGGCGGTCTGCATCGCCAGTCGGCGAGCGCTTTCGGCGCTTAGCCCGAGTTTGACGGCGGCCTCTTCCATGGCCTCGAACATCAGGAAGAAGTAGGCCGGTGCACTACCCGAGACGGCGGTGACCGCTTCCAGCAGGGCTTCGTCTTCGACCCATTCGATGATGCCGACGGACGTCATCAGCTCGCCGACCAGGGCGCGCTGCTCGTCGCTGACGCGCGGGTTGGCATACAGCCCGGAGGCGCCGGCACCGACCAGCGACGGAGTGTTGGGCATGCAGCGGACCACCGCCAGGCCGCCACCCAGCCATTGTTCCAAGGTCTCGGCGCTGAGGCCAGCCGCCACCGACACGATCAGCGGCCGACGCTTTTGCACCGAATCCCGTAGAGTCTCGCACACCTGGCGCATGATCTGTGGCTTGACCGACAGTACGACCACGTCGGCGTGCTCGATCGCCGCCAGATTGTCGGTGGTGGTATGGATGCCCAGGCGCTCGGCGAGCGGCGCCAGGGTGGCGTCACGGGTGGCGGTGGCGGTGATGGCATCGGCTGGGTAGCCGCTGTGCACCATGCCGCCGAAGATGGCGCTGGCCATGTTGCCGGCGCCGATAAAGGTCACGTTGCTGGCCATGCGGGGCTCCTTGAAGGGTAGGGCATTGGATATTCGGACAAACAGGGTAGCGTCACCAGGCCTGTCGTGGCGACGGGCTCACTGGCGCGAGCCAAAGATCGCGGTGCCCAGGCGCACGATGGTGGCGCCCTCGGCGACGGCGGCCTCCAGGTCGGCACTCATGCCCATGGACAAGGTGTCCAGCGGTGCGTCCGGCAGCTCTCGACGCAGCGATGACAAGGCCTCGGCCAGTAGCCGGAAGGGCTCGCGCTGCGCTTCTGGGTCTTCGCTGGGGGCCGGGATGGCCATCAATCCGCGCAGACGCACGTGAGGCAGCGCCGCCGCCAGGCTCGCCAGCTCAGGCAGCTCCTCCAGGCTGACGCCTGATTTGGTTGCTTCGCCGCTGACGTTGACCTGCAGACAGATATTCAGTGCGGGAAGGCCATCCGGGCGCTGATCGCTCAGGCGCTGAGCGATCTTGGCACGATCGACACCATGTACCCAGTCGAAATGGCTGGCCACGTCACGTGTCTTGTTGGATTGCAGCGGTCCGATGAAGTGCCAGTGTATGCCAGGGCAGTCGCCCAGTTGGGCCTGTTTATCCAGCGCTTCCTGTAGATAGTTCTCGCCGAAGTCGCGCTGGCCCAGGGCATAGGCATCCCGGATCATGTCGGCTGGCTTGGTCTTGCTGACCGCCAGCAGCAGGGCCGCGTCGGGCGCTCTTCCCGCCTTTGCAAGTGCCTGATTCAGGCGTGTCCGGGCTTGGGTCAAGGATTCGGCAATCGTCGTGGTCATCGGCCTGGGTCTGTCCTATCGTGGGGCTCCCTGCCCCCGAGTCGGGGGTTCAAGCCTGGTAAGCCCATGGATATTACCGAACTGCTGGCACTCTCGGCAAAGCAGGGCGCCTCGGATCTGCACCTGTCGGCGGGACTGCCACCGGTGATGCGCGTCAATGGTGAACTGGAGCGTCTGCCTGGCCCGCCGATGGGCGATGGTCAGGTCAGATTGTTGCTCGAGTCGTTGATGGATGAGGAGCTGCGCGAGCAGTATTCGCGCACCCACGAGGCCGACTTTTCCCACCAGATACCGGGTCTGTCGCGTTATCGCGTCAATGCTTTCGTCCAGCAGCGCGGGGCGGCGGCGGTCCTGCGTACCATCCCCGATCGTATCCCGACGCTTTCGGAGCTGGGGATGGGCGAGATCTTCGAACGTCTTGTCGCCCTGCCGCGGGGCCTGGTACTGGTGACCGGGCCCACCGGGTCCGGCAAGAGCACTACGCTTGCGGCGATGATCGACCATATCAACCGCCACCGTCGCGACCATATCCTCACCATCGAGGATCCCATCGAGTTCATCCACCACAGCCAGCAGGCGCTGGTGTCCCAGCGTGAGGTACACCGCCACACCGAGGGCTTTGCCGTCGCCCTGCGCAGCGCCCTGCGCGAGGATCCCGACGTCATTCTGGTCGGAGAGATTCGCGACCTGGAAACGGCGCGCCTGGCCATGACCGCGGCCGAGACCGGGCATCTGGTATTTGCCACCCTGCATACCGCCTCCGCGGTCAAGACCATCGATCGGATCATCGATGCCTTCCCGGGTGATGAAAAGAATGCGGTGCGGACCATGCTGTCGGAGTCGTTGCAGGCGGTCGTCTCCCAGGCGCTGCTGCCCAGCAGCCGGGGCGGGCGAGTGGCGGCACGCGAGATCCTCTTGATCAATCAGGCGATCCGTCATCTGATCCGCGAGGACAAGTTGGCCCAGATCTACTCATCGATGCAGACCGGCGGCCAGGCCGGCATGCAGACCCTGGACGCCGACCTGGCGAGACTGGTGGCCTGTGGCGAGGTGGCGCCGGAGGATGCCCGGCGCCTGACGCGTGAATCTCTGGTCGATAGCGCGCCGAGCGCCGGCTGGAGCGGCGGGCAGAACGAGGGCTGGGTGAGCCCCCAGGGCGAAGGCTGGGGGTGAAGCGGTGGTTCAGAGCCAGTCGTTACCCTTTAGCGGGCGTAGAGCCCGCCGAGCACGCGCTCTGCGCTGGCGCCGGTGACCGACGGCAGGTTGCCGGGTTGCAGATTCAGTCGGGCATGGGCCAGCCAGGCAAAGGCGGCGGCTTCCAGCCAGTCGGCCGGCCAGCCCAGGGATTCGCTGTCCAGTAGAGTAGCCTCCGGCAGCTGGCGCGCAAGGCGTGCCAGCAGGTCCAGGTTGCGTGAACCGCCGCCGCAGGGCACCAGGTCGAGGGAGGCAGGGGCGGTAAAGTGCTCCCGCGCCATCTCGATGCCCAGGGCGACGCTGGTGGCAGTGAGTTCCGCCAGGGTGGCCTGGACGTCCTGTGGTGACTCTGAACCGTTCAACTGCGCCTCTGCCCAGTCGAGAGAGAACAGCTCACGCCCGGTGCTGCGAGGCGGTGGGCGGTGAAAGTAGGGCTCTGCCAGCCAACGCTCGAGCAGCGCGGTATCCACCTGGCCGCCGGCAGCCCAATCGCCGTTGGCGTCGAAGTGGGTGCCGCGATGGCGTTGGTGCCAGGCGTCGAGCAGGGCATTGGCAGGCCCGGTGTCGAAGCCCAGTGGAGCACGCGGGTCCGAGGTCGGCGGCAGTAGCGTCAGGTTGGCGATGCCGCCAAGGTTCAGCACCAGCCGCCAGCGTTCGGGGTGGCGAAATACCTGCTGGTGGAAGATCGGTGCCAGTGGCGCGGCCTGACCACCTGCGGCCAGGTCGCGGCGGCGGAAGTCGGCGACCACGGCACAGCGAGTCAGCTCGGCCAGCCGGCTGGGATTGTCCAGTTGCAATGTATAGGGGGGCGTGCCTGGCTGGTGGCCGTAGGGGGCATGCTCGATGGTCTGCCCATGGCTACCGATGGCAGCGATGTCCTCGGGTTCAAGTCCCTGTTGCTCGAGCAATCGCTGGACTGCCTCGGCCTGGCACTGGCAGAAAGCCTCCTCGGCCCAGGCCAGGTCAGCAAAGCTGACCTGATCGGCGTGGGCCAGTTGCCACAGCCGCTCACGCAGAGCCTGCGGCATGGGAATGCCGACGCTGGCCTCCAGAGCTGCCGTGCCTGTGGCGTCAAAGCGCACCAGGGCGGCGTCGATCCCGTCCATGCTGGTGCCCGACATCAGTCCAATGAAGCGTTGCATGGGCCTTGTCATCTCAACCGGTGGAAAGGTTCATGGTAACATCCCCGCCACTGTCTATACCTGGCGCCGGCGCCGCGACGACGTGCCCCTGCTGACGGGGGCGTCGATGTCCGCGCAAGGGCCGATTGACCAAGCCAAGCCGAGCTGGAAAGCCGAATTGATAAGTGGAGTGAATACCATGAGCGATGTGGACGAGGCCCTTGCGCTGATTCAGCGCGGCACGCACGAGATTCTGCTGGAGGATGAGCTGAAGAAAAAGCTCGCTTCCGGGCGCAAGCTGAGAATCAAGGCGGGCTTCGATCCGACCGCGCCGGACCTGCACCTGGGCCACAGCGTACTGTTGACCAAGATGCGCCAGTTTCAGGATCTCGGCCACGAGGTCATCTTTCTGATCGGCGATTTCACCGGACGCATCGGTGACCCCACCGGCAAGAACGTCACCCGCAAGCCGCTGACCGAGGCCGAGGTCAAGGCCAACGCCCAGACCTACAAGGAGCAGGTGTTCAAGATCCTCGATCCCGACAAGACCGAGGTTCGCTTCAACGCCGAGTGGTTCTCCGAAATGAGCGCCGCTGACATGATCGAACTCGCCGGTCAGACCACCGTGGCGCGGATGCTCGAGCGCGATGACTTCGAAAAGCGCTACAAGGGTGGCCAGGCCATCTCGGTACACGAGTTCCTCTACCCGCTGGTCCAGGGCTATGACTCCGTCGCCTTGAAGGCTGACATCGAGCTGGGTGGAACCGACCAGAAGTTCAACCTTCTGATGGGCCGCGAGGTGCAGAAGCACTTCGGTCTCGAGCCCCAGGTCGTCATTACCATGCCGCTGCTGGAAGGCCTCGACGGCGTGCAGAAGATGTCCAAGTCGCTGGGCAACTATGTCGGCGTCGACGAAGCGCCGGGGGCGATGTTCAACAAGCTGGTATCGATGCCCGACAGCCTGATGTGGCGCTATTTCGAACTCTTGTCGCTCAAGGACAATGCCGCCATCGAGGATCTGCGCGCGCGGATCGAGCGCGGTGACAACCCTCGTGACATCAAGATGGAGCTGGCGCGCGAGCTGATTGCCCGCTATCACGGTGATGAAGCGGCGGCGAACGCACACCGAAGCGCCGGTAACCAGTTGGCGGAAGGTGAGCTGCCCGAAGACCTGCCCGAGGTCGAGGTGGTCTTTGAAGGCAGCGATCAGGCGCCGATTGCGGCAGTGCTCAATCGCTCGGGACTTGCCAACAACAGCGCCCAGGCCAAGGACATGCTGGGTAATGGGCGTGTGCGCGTCGATGGCGAAGTGGTGGCCAAGGATCTGATGCTGGCGCTCGGCCAGAGCTATGTCATCCAGGCCGGCAAGAAGCGTTACGCCAGAGTGACGCTGCGCGGCTGATCCGCCGGTGTGACCATCGCTTCCGGGACGCTCGCCACTGGCGGGCGTCCTTCGTTTTGCCACCCGCCTGCCTGCGACCTGTCCACAGGCGGGTGCGAGAAGATGGCTGTGGGTAACATGAAGGCGCGAGTCGTGGGGCAGGCGAAGGCCAGGGCTGGCGCAGCAAGGGTGGCTTGGCAACGACAGGCGAGGCTTCCGGGGGCGCAGCGGGAAGTGAAAGGACAGGCCGGCTCGCTGCACCAATCAGCTATGGAGTACTGGTCTGGAATAGCGCAGTAGAGACGTGAAGTAGGGGGTGGGTGTTGGAGGCTTCTGGCTCATGACGATGTGATGACGCCGGCGTGAAATTTTTTTACACGAAGTGCTTGCCAAGGCCGGCCCCGATCCGTAAAGTACGCATCCGCTGCCGGCGACGAGCAAACGTCACAGGCGGTGAAGGGTGGTAAAGTGATTGTTTTGAAAAGGCTTTTTCAAGTCTTCGAAAAATTCTCCATTTGACGGGCAACGAGAAATCGGTAAAATGCTCGCCACTCGATCGGAGTCGCCAAAACGGCATCGCAGGATGCGCGTCAGGCTCGCTTCGCTTTCTCTTGGGTCCTGCAGGCATCGCTTGCACGGCGAAAAAAGAAAGCCTTGACGAAACGCTTCGATTCTGTAGAATACGCCTTCCTCGCAGGGCGCTGTGACAAGGGCTCGGGTTAACGATTCGGGCTGCGGCGCAGCAAAGCGAGACGCTCTTTAATAATTTGATCAGGTAATTCATGTGGGCGCTTGCCGATGAGTCAGTGGCACTGTCACTGAAATATCAAGGCAAGCGACTCGTCAAACGAGACGTTTGAACCTTGAGCCAAGTTTGGTCCGCTTAACGGACTATCAGACTTTAAACTGAAGAGTTTGATCATGGCTCAGATTGAACGCTGGCGGCAGGCCTAACACATGCAAGTCGAGCGGAAACGATCCTAGCTTGCTAGGAGGCGTCGAGCGGCGGACGGGTGAGTAATGCATAGGAATCTGCCCGGTAGTGGGGGATAACCTGGGGAAACCCAGGCTAATACCGCATACGCCCTACGGGGGAAAGCAGGGGATCTTCGGACCTTGCGCTATCGGATGAGCCTATGTCGGATTAGCTAGTTGGTGAGGTAACGGCTCACCAAGGCTGCGATCCGTAGCTGGTCTGAGAGGATGATCAGCCACATCGGGACTGAGACACGGCCCGAACTCCTACGGGAGGCAGCAGTGGGGAATATTGGACAATGGGCGAAAGCCTGATCCAGCCATGCCGCGTGTGTGAAGAAGGCCTTCGGGTTGTAAAGCACTTTCAGTGAGGAAGAAAGCCTTGAGGTTAATACCCTCGAGGGAGGACATCACTCACAGAAGAAGCACCGGCTAACTCCGTGCCAGCAGCCGCGGTAATACGGAGGGTGCGAGCGTTAATCGGAATTACTGGGCGTAAAGCGCGCGTAGGCGGCTTGATAAGCCGGTTGTGAAAGCCCCGGGCTCAACCTGGGAACGGCATCCGGAACTGTCAGGCTAGAGTGCAGGAGAGGAAGGTAGAATTCCCGGTGTAGCGGTGAAATGCGTAGAGATCGGGAGGAATACCAGTGGCGAAGGCGGCCTTCTGGACTGACACTGACGCTGAGGTGCGAAAGCGTGGGTAGCAAACAGGATTAGATACCCTGGTAGTCCACGCCGTAAACGATGTCGACTAGCCGTTGGGCTCCTTGAGAGCTTTGTGGCGCAGTTAACGCGATAAGTCGACCGCCTGGGGAGTACGGCCGCAAGGTTAAAACTCAAATGAATTGACGGGGGCCCGCACAAGCGGTGGAGCATGTGGTTTAATTCGATGCAACGCGAAGAACCTTACCTACCCTTGACATCGAGAGAACTTTCCAGAGATGGATTGGTGCCTTCGGGAGCTCTCAGACAGGTGCTGCATGGCTGTCGTCAGCTCGTGTTGTGAAATGTTGGGTTAAGTCCCGTAACGAGCGCAACCCTTGTCCCTATTTGCCAGCGATTCGGTCGGGAACTCTAGGGAGACTGCCGGTGACAAACCGGAGGAAGGTGGGGACGACGTCAAGTCATCATGGCCCTTACGGGTAGGGCTACACACGTGCTACAATGGCCGGTACAATGGGTTGCGAATCCGCGAGGTGGAGCTAATCCCATAAAGCCGGTCTCAGTCCGGATCGGAGTCTGCAACTCGACTCCGTGAAGTCGGAATCGCTAGTAATCGTGAATCAGAATGTCACGGTGAATACGTTCCCGGGCCTTGTACACACCGCCCGTCACACCATGGGAGTGGACTGCACCAGAAGTGGTTAGCCTAACTTCGGAGGGCGATCACCACGGTGTGGTTCATGACTGGGGTGAAGTCGTAACAAGGTAGCCGTAGGGGAACCTGCGGCTGGATCACCTCCTTAAACGACACGTCATCTGACTGTCGGTAAGTGCTCACAATGAATTACCTGATCAAGCAAGAGTAGCGACTGAAGGGTCAACGCTCGAGGCTAGAGTAGCTGGACCCTTGTAGTATGGGGCCATAGCTCAGCTGGGAGAGCGCCTGCCTTGCACGCAGGAGGTCAGCGGTTCGATCCCGCTTGGCTCCACCATTTCTCGATTTCGAGTAAAACAGTCGTCAAGTTCTAAGCAAGATGCTTGTTCGCCACCAGGCGATATCAAGTCTCTCGCTTAGAGCTTTTGCTCTAACGCTCTTTAACAATGTATATCATGCTGACAAAGTAAGATACGTTTCAAGCGTATCCGGCAATTGTCGTGACATCATCGATTGACAGACCCTTTGGGGTTATATGGTCAAGCGATGAAGCGCATACGGTGGATGCCTAGGCAGTCAGAGGCGATGAAAGACGTGGAAGCCTGCGATAAGGTTCGGCGAGGTGGCAAACGACCTGCGACCCGGACATCTCTGAATGGGGAAACCCACCCAAGGTAACTTGGGTATCTCATGTTGAATATATAGACATGAGAGGCGAACCGGGGGAACTGAAACATCTAAGTACCCCGAGGAAAAGAAATCAACCGAGATTCCCCTAGTAGCGGCGAGCGAACGGGGACCAGCCCTTAAGCAACACAACTGGTAGGTGAACAGACTGGGAAGTCTGGCCATAGTGGGTGATAGCCCCGTAACCGAAACCTGAGTGTTGTGAAATCGAGTAGGTCGAGGCACGTGAAACCTTGACTGAAGACGGGGGGACCATCCTCCAAGGCTAAATACTCCTGACTGACCGATAGTGAACCAGTACCGTGAGGGAAAGGCGAAAAGAACCCCGGAGAGGGGAGTGAAATAGATCCTGAAACCGTATGCGTACAAGCAGTGGGAGCCAACTTGTTTGGTGACCGCGTACCTTTTGTATAATGGGTCAGCGACTTATTTTCAGTGGCGAGCTTAACCGTATAGGGGAGGCGTAGAGAAATCGAGTCTTAACTGGGCGACCAGTCGCTGGAAATAGACCCGAAACCGGGCGATCTATCCATGAGCAGGTTGAAGGTTGAGTAACATCAACTGGAGGACCGAACCAGGATCTGTTGAAAAAGATTTGGATGACTTGTGGATCGGAGTGAAAGGCTAATCAAGCCCGGAGATAGCTGGTTCTCCTCGAAAGCTATTTAGGTAGCGCCTCACGTATCACCGCCGGGGGTAGAGCACTGTTTCGGCTAGGGGGTCATCCCGACTTACCAACCCGAGGCAAACTCCGAATACCGGTGAGTGCAAGCGTGGGAGACACACAGCGGGTGCTAACGTCCGTTGTGAAAAGGGAAACAACCCAGACCGTCAGCTAAGGTCCCGAAATCCTGGTTAAGTGGGAAACGATGTGGGAAGGCTTAGACAGCTAGGAGGTTGGCTTAGAAGCAGCCATCCTTTAAAGAAAGCGTAATAGCTCACTAGTCGAGTCGGCCTGCGCGGAAGATGTAACGGGGCTCAAACCAGGTACCGAAGCTACGGGTTCGCCGAATGGCGAGCGGTAGAGGAGCGTCGTGTAAGCCGATGAAGGTGTGTTGAGAAGCATGCTGGAGGTATCACGAGTGCGAATGCTGACATGAGTAACGACAAGGGGAGTGAAAAACTCCCCCGCCGGAAGACCAAGGGTTTCTGTTCGACGCTAATCGGAGCAGAGTGAGTCGGCCCCTAAGGCGAGGCCGAAAGGCGTAGTCGATGGGAAACGGGTCAATATTCCCGTACCTCACAGTATTGCGATGGGGGGACGAAGAAGGCTAGGTGAGCCAGGCGTTGGTTGTCCTGGTGAAAGCCGGTAGGCTGAGGATTCAGGTAAATCCGGATCCTCAAGGCCGAGAGGCGAGACGAACTGACTACGGTCAGGAAGTCATCGATGCCACGCTTCCAGGAAAAGCCTCTAAGCTTCAGATACTGTGAGACCGTACCCCAAACCGACACAGGTGGTCAGGTAGAGAATACCAAGGCGCTTGAGAGAACTCGGGTGAAGGAACTAGGCAAAATGGTGCCGTAACTTCGGGAGAAGGCACGCCGCATTAGGGTGAAGGTCCTCGCGACCGGAGCCTGACGCGGTCGAAGATACCAGGTGGCTGCAACTGTTTATTAAAAACACAGCACTCTGCAAACGCGCAAGCGGACGTATAGGGTGTGACGCCTGCCCGGTGCCGGAAGGTTAAGTGATGGTGTTAGCTCACGCGAAGCTCCTGATCGAAGCCCCGGTAAACGGCGGCCGTAACTATAACGGTCCTAAGGTAGCGAAATTCCTTGTCGGGTAAGTTCCGACCTGCACGAATGGCGTAATGATGGCCACGCTGTCTCCACCCGAGACTCAGTGAAATTGAAATCGCAGTGAAGATGCTGTGTACCCGCGGCTAGACGGAAAGACCCCGTGAACCTTTACTACAGCTTCACACTGGACGCTGATGTTGCTTGTGTAGGATAGCTGGGAGGCTTTGAAACCCTGTCGCCAGATGGGGTGGAGCCAACCTTGAAATACCAGCCTGGCATCATTGGCGTTCTAACTCAGGACCGTAATCCGGTTCGAGGACCGTGTGTGGTGGGTAGTTTGACTGGGGCGGTCTCCTCCCAAAGAGTAACGGAGGAGCACGAAGGTACCCTCAGCACGGTTGGAAATCGTGCAGTGAGTGCAAGAGCATAAGGGTGCTTAACTGCGAGACAGACACGTCGAGCAGATACGAAAGTAGGTTCTAGTGATCCGGTGGTTCTGTATGGAAGGGCCATCGCTCAACGGATAAAAGGTACTCCGGGGATAACAGGCTGATACCGCCCAAGAGTTCACATCGACGGCGGTGTTTGGCACCTCGATGTCGGCTCATCACATCCTGGGGCTGAAGTCGGTCCCAAGGGTATGGCTGTTCGCCATTTAAAGTGGTACGCGAGCTGGGTTTAGAACGTCGTGAGACAGTTCGGTCCCTATCTGCCGTGGGCGTTGGAGATTTGAGAAGCGCTGCTCCTAGTACGAGAGGACCGGAGTGGACGTACCTCTGGTGTTCCGGTTGTCACGCCAGTGGCATTGCCGGGTAGCTATGTACGGACGGGATAACCGCTGAAAGCATCTAAGCGGGAAGCCCCCTTCAAGATGAGATCTCCCTGAGGCCTTGAGCCTCCTAAAGGACCCAGCAAGACCAGCTGGTTGATAGGCCGGGTGTGGAAGCGCTGCAAGGCGTTGAGCTAACCGGTACTAATGGTCCGTGAGGCTTGACCATATAACACCCAAAGGGTTTTGGTCGATGATGTCTCGAATCAATTGACGGATACGATGAAGCGTATCGTCAGCATGGTGTACGTTGTCTTTTTTCCGCCTGACGACCATAGCGAGTGGGAACCACCTGATCCCTTGCCGAACTCAGAAGTGAAACCGCTCAGCGCCGATGGTAGTGTGGGGTCTCCCCATGCGAGAGTAGGTCATCGTCAGGCATTTATTCAGAAGAAGCCCAATTCCGAGAGGAGTTGGGCTTTTTCGTATGCATGGGGCAGACCCCGCTCTTTATATGTGGGGCCGCACTGCGTGCGGTCCGGCCGCTCGCAGGCTCGCGTCGTTCGTCCCCCCTTGCAGCTTCGCTGCAAACCCTGGGGTGACTCACCCCCATGCGAGCGACCTTGTTGTCTAAGCGTCATCGTCAGGCATTTATTCAGAAGTAGGCCCGATTATCGAGAGATAGTCGGGCCTTCTTTTTGTAAAGAGCGCATGCATGGCTCTCTACAAGTTCAGCCCCGCTTTTTATTTGTGGGGCCGCGCCGCCGCCCCCGCGGTGCGGTCCGGCCTGGCTCTTCTCAAGGGGGGGGCTCGCGTCGTTCGTCCCCCTTGCAGCTTCGCTGCAGCCCTTGTGAAGAGCGCTGGGGTGACTCACCCCCATGCGAGCGGACTTGTTGTCTAAGCGTCATCGTCAGGCATTTATTCAGAAGAAGCCCAATTCCAGGAGGAGTTGGGCCTTCGTTTTGTAAAGTCTGGTCATCGAGCAGCTGAGCCAGCGCTATCACCAGAATCTTCCACCAGAAGGGGAGAGTGGCGACCGACAAACTTGATTTAGGCTTGTGCGATACGCGGGTTGAAGCACGGCGGCTGGACCTCCATCTTGTACAAGCACGTGACAGATAAAGTCGATTGTCTAATTTATCGATCCATGGAGGATGTCATGACGCAGCAAGTGGAAGGCAAACGTGTCGCGATTCTCGCCACCCACGGTTTCGAGGAGTCGGAGCTGGCGGTACCCAAGGCGAAGCTTCAGCAGCAGGGCATCGTGGTGCACGTGGTCTCCCCGGAGGCCAAGGGCATCAAGGCCTGGGCAGAAAACGACTGGGGTGACACCTACGACGTCGACGTGGCCCTGGATGATGTCAGCGAACATGACTATCACGCTCTGGTGTTGCCTGGCGGCCTGTTCAATCCCGACGCCCTGCGCCAGGACGAGAAGGCCTTGAGCTTCGTCAATGCTTTCTTCCAGGCTCACAAGCCGGTGGCAGCGATCTGCCACGCCCCCTGGATCCTGATCAACGCCGGGGTGGTCGAAGGTCGCAGGCTGACCTCCTACCCGAGTGTCGAACAGGATCTGCGCAATGCAGGCGCCGACTGGGTCGACGAGCAGGTAGTGGTGGATAACGGCCTGGTGACCAGCCGTAAGCCTGATGATCTGGATATCTTCTGCCACAAGCTGGTCGAGGAAATCCACGAAGGGCGTCACGAGAAGCAGCACGCCTGACGCTGTTCGATACAGCAACCTGGCGGAACGCAACAGGCCCCCGGCGACTTGGTCGCCGGGGGCCTGTTGCGTGTTGAGGTGGTGTTGGCTGGTGATGTAGCCGAGCCAGTTCGACGGGCTCGTTCGAAGGGCTGGTTCGACGGGCCTATTTGACGGTGGAAGAAGCGTTCATTGATGGAGTGACCGAATCGGTCTGTTCCTCGCCAGTGGGCTCGATGCGCTTTACGCCGAACCAGCCGGTCCAGGGCCCGATCATGGCCAGCAGGATCGAGAAGACGATACCCAGGTAATTGAACAGCGCCCATGGAGCGTAGTCCAGGGTGGCGACACCCAGGGTGCCTGCCATGTAGACGGCGGAGACGGTCCAGGGGGCCAGTGGCTCGGGAATCATGCCGCCGTCTTCCATGCTGCGCGACAGATTGAGCTGGTGCAGGCCTCGCTTGCGATATTGCTCGGCGAACAGCTCACGGGTCAAAAAGAAGGTTACGTAGCTGTTGCCGGTGGCCAGGATGATGGTGCTGCTGGCCGCCAGCGAGGCCAGGATAGTGCCGCGGGCGGAGCGCACGTAGGCCAGGCTGCGATCGAGCACGACCTTGAGGATGCCGGCTGCCTCCAGCGCCGAGGCAAGAAGAAGGCGCACAGCGCGAACAGCACTGCTCCGTGCATGCTGTAGAGCCCGCCACGGTTCAGCAGGCTGACCAGTGCCGGGGGCAGGGTGGCGACGTCCAGGCCCGGGTTGAAGCCGGCCAGCAGGCTGACGTTGAAGCCCGATACTGCGGCCTTGGTCACCGCCTCGGGGCTGGCACCCTGGAGCAGTATCGCCAGCAGGGCGGCGCAGGCCGAGGCCAGGAACAGTACCACTAGGGTCGGCTTCTTGCGCACCGAGCCGAACAGCACGATGGCTACCGGCAGCAGCAACAGGAGGTTCAGCTGATAGAGCCCGCCGATGGTCTCGGCGCTGGCGGCGATGGCCTCCGGGGTGCCCTCTGCCAGGTCCATGTTGAGGCCGAGTATCAGGTAGACCACAGCGGCCACCACGCTGGCGGGCAGTGAGGTGTACATCAGGTGGCGGATGTGTCGGTACAGGTCTTCGCCTACCACCATGGAAGCCATGATGGTGGTGTCCGACAGCGGCGACAGCTTGTCGCCGAAGTAGGCGCCCGAGAGCACCGCGCCGGCGGTGATCGCCAGGTTGATGTCCATGGCCGCGGCGATGCCCATGATGGCCACCCCCAGGGTCCCGGCGGAGCCCCAGGAGGTGCCGGTGAAGGTGGAGACGATGGCGGTGCCGAAGAACGCCATGACGTACAGGTAGCGGGGATCGATCAGCTCCAGGCCATGGTAGATGAAGTAGGGAATGGTGCCCGAGATCATCCAGGTGCCGATGATGATACCGATGCTGTAGAGCACCAGTAGCGCGGACAGGGCGGTGCGTACCTTGTTGCCCATGATGTCCATGACGCCTTCCCAGGTCCCGCCGTGCAGCAGACTGAACAGGGTGGCGGCGGCGCCCAGGGTGATCAGCACCAGTTCGGTGGGTAGGCCCGCCACCACGATGCCGTAGACGATGGCGAAGGCGATGGCGGTCAGCAGGATCAGGGATGGAACAAGTCCAGGTTGTCGTTGTATGGCTGGCATGGGATGTCCTCCTCGTGGTGATCAGCGTTCGAGCGCGGCGAACCCCCGCTCGAGGTCGTCGATGATGTCGTCGATGTGTTCAAGCCCGATGGCCAGGCGAATCAGCGGTTGTCCGCTGCCGTCGGGGCGCATGGGAGACAGCGCAAGACTTTCGTAGCCGCCCCAGCTGACGCCGATACGCATCAGTTCGAGGGCGTCGATGAAGTTCGCGATGCGCGAGTAGCTGGGGTGGTGAAGCGCAAAGCTGAGCAGGCCCGAATGGCCGTGCAGCTGGCGGGCGGCCCAGTCGGCGGCGGCGCCTTTGGCGAGGCTCGGGTGATGCACCGCTGCGACCTGCGGGTGGTCAGCGAGAAAACGGGCGACCGCCAAGGCGTTGCGCTGATGCTCGGCCATGCGCACCGGCAGGGTGCGTAGACCGCGCAGGATCAGCGAGGCGCTGTGGGGCGACAGGGCGGCCCCCAGCAACTGGTGACCGTTGGCGAAGAGCCTGTCGATCAGCTCGGCGTCGGCGATGACTGCGCCGCCGACCACGTCGCTGTGCCCGCCGATGTACTTCGACAGCGAGTGCACCACCACATCGATGCCGTGGGTAAGCGGCTTCTGGAACAGCGGGGTGGCCCAGGTGTTGTCGATCAGCGTGAGGATGCCGCGTTTCCGGGCGATGGCGGAGATAGCCTCGAGCTCTGCCAGCTCCATGCGCAGTGACGACGGACTCTCGATGTAGATCAGGCGGGTCTCGGGCCGCAGGTGGTCGGTCAGTTGCTGGTCACCGGCGATACCGTCGTGGCTGACGCCGTAGCGGGCCATATGGTCGAGCAACTCGACGCTCGGCCCGTAGGTCTGGTTGATGCGCAGGACGTGGTCGCCGTGCTTCAGCAGCGAGAATAGCGTGGCGGAGATGGCGCCCATGCCGGAGGCAAAGGCCTTGCATGCCTGGCCACGTTCCAGCGCCGCCAGCTTGTCCTCCAGCAACTTGACGGTGGGATTGAGCCCGCGGCTATAGATGAAGCGTTCGCGTTCGGCCAGCTGTGCGCGGCTGAAGCTTTCGAGGTCCGGGAAGGTGAAGATGCTCGTCTGGTAGACGGGAGGTGCCACGGCGCCGTGATGATCCTGGCGCTGTTCGAAGGCGTGACTACAGATATGGCGATCCTGTGGGTCCACGGTGCGGTCTCCGCAAGCAGGGTGGATTGAGCTATCAGCCTGTCTGATAGCTAAGCTAGCACGGCCCTGCTGGCCCCACAATTGATCCAGAAGAGGTTTGCCGTTACCGTCGATCAGTCCCCTGGACGCCTTTCCTTCCTGGATGCCAACGTCATGAAACGACTCTACTTATCGGACACCGTCGCCGGAGAGATCAGCGCCTATATCGCCAAAGAGCAGTTGGCGCCGGGGGCGCGCCTACCCTCGGTGGGGGAGTGGATGGAGCGCCTGAAGGTAGGTCGATCTACCCTCCGGGAGGGCCTCAAGAAGCTCCAGGCCGAGGGCATCATCGAGGTGGTCAACGGCAAGGGGATCTTCGTCAGCGAACAGCGGACCTTTCAACTGCTGGCCAGTCTTGGCATCCACGACGCCAGGGCGCATCTGCTGGAGATGCTCGAGGTTCGCCAGGCGCTGGAGGCTCAGGCCATCCTGCTGGCCGTGCGGCACGCCGAAGAGGCCGCCTTCGAGGCCATGGCCGGCCACCTGGATGACTATCGACGTGCTCGGGCGAGGGAGGATTTCCTCGCGGTCAGCGAGGCCGACGCGGCTTTTCACCTGGCGATCTATCAGGCCTGCGGCAATCGCGTGCTGGTTGGGCTGATCCAGATGATGCACGACGAGCTGTACCTGTCCTGGGACTCGCCGGACGATCGTCATGAAGTGTTTGACGCAAGTTTTGCCCACCACGAAGACCTGCTCGAGGCCATGCGGCGGCGTGATGAGCAGGCCGCTCTGGCCGCCTTCGACAGCCTGGTCGGTGCCACGCGCAAGAGCGTCGAGGCCATGGTGTCGTGAAGACGCCGGCCTGGTGGCTGGTTCGTTGCGCCTGCAGCAATAGCGTACAGGGCGGGCTTCGCCCATCAGATCTTGCTGCTTCGATGCAGCAAGCAGCGAAGCAGTGGCCGGTCAGTAGGCGGCTGGCATTGGCGTTGTGGAGGACTTTCGAGTCCAGGCTCGGGCATTGTCCGCGTGGCTGCAATCGAGCAGAGTGGCGGACGCTTGCATGGTGCCATTTTCCTTTTGCTCGCCACCGCCCGTCGGTGCTCGTAACACCTGGAGGAGTTGCTCAGAGGCACACCCACAGGAGTGTTGCAGACGCGTGGATTTCCGGCGACAGGCGACATTCGATAGACTATGCCCTTTTCCCGTGGAAGGGGCGAGGGATGACCATTGGTGAGCTGATTCGGCTGTTGAGTGACGGCGAGTTCCACTCCGGCCAGCAGCTGGGGGAAAAGCTGGGCGTGTCGCGGGCGGCGGTGTGGAAGCAGCTGCGCAAGCTTGAGGATCTCGGCATCCCCATGGAGGCGGTCAAGGGGCAGGGGTATCGGCTAGCCGAACCCCTTGAGCTGCTCGATGGGCCCTCGGTGGTAGCCGCGTTGTCACGCGAGTCGCGTCGGCACCTCTCGCGCCTCTTCGTGGAAGACACCCTGCCCTCGAGCAACGAGTTCCTGCGCGAGCGTTTTCGTCAGGGAGCAGGGCACGCTGAGGCCTGCCTGGTCGAACAGCAGAGCGCCGGCCGTGGGCGGCGCGGGCGCACCTGGACGACCCCCTGGGGGCGCACGCTGATGTGCTCCGTGGGCTGGCGCTTCGATTCGGGTGTCGCTGCCCTGGAAGGCCTCAGCCTGGCCATCGGTGTGGTGCTGGCCCAGGTGCTGGAACGCCATGGGCTCAAGCCCGGGCTGAAGTGGCCCAACGATGTGCTGTTGCCCTTGGGTCCGCAAGGGGCGGCTCAGCAAGGATTGGATGAGCAGGCAGCGACCGGGCAGGGGGCGGGTCAGCAGGGCTTTGGCAAGCTGGCCGGTATTCTGGTTGAGATGAGCGGTGACGCCGCCGGCCCCTGTGAGGTGGTGCTCGGCATGGGCATCAACGTGGATCTGCCGGAGAGCTTCCGGGCGAAGATCGATCAGCCGGTCGCTTGTGTGCATGATCAGGCTCCGGGGCTATCCCGTAACGTGCTGGCGGCCGAATTGCTGGACGGTCTGCTGGGCATGCTGGCAGGTTTCGAGGAGCAGGGGTTCGATGCCTGGCGCGACGCCTGGAACGCACGTCACGCCTTTGCCGGTTGGGACATCGAGATCATTCGAGGGGAGCGGCGCGAGCTGGCCCAGGCAGGAGACGTGGATGGCAGTGGCAATCTCTGGGTGCGCAAGGGCGTTGACGGAGAGCGGCAAGAGCGCCTGGTGGGAGGAGAGATCAGCGTGCGGGCTCGCCCATGATTCTTGATCTGGATATCGGCAATACCCTGTCCAAGTGGCGCCTGAAGGACGCTGACAGCAGCGAGATTCGCTCCAGGGGCGCGGTGTGGACCCGGGAGGAGTGGAAGCCCGGGTCGGACATTCCCGACCTCGACGTGGTCGAGACGGTGCGCATTTCCAGTGTAGCGAGGCGTTCGGTGCTGGCGCAGACCGAGTCGCTGCTCAAGGACCGGGTGCGTTCGGTGCACGTGGCGCGTTCCTGCCACGAAGCGCTGGGCGTCACCAACGGCTATCACGAGCCGGGTCGACTGGGCGTGGATCGCTGGATGGGGGTGCTGGCGGGCTATCAGCTTGCCGGTGCCAGCTGCACGGTGGACTGTGGCAGTGCCATCACTATCGACTTCGTGCTGCCAGGCGGGCGTCATCTCGGGGGGTACATCCTGCCGGGGCTGCGTCTGATGAAAGAAAGCCTGAAGCTGGGCACCCGCAACGTGGCCATCGACCCGGACAGCGAGGCAGACGAGCTGCTCGCTCCTGGGCGGCGCACGGTAGAGGCGGTCAATCACGGTATCTACATGGCCGCTGTCAGCGCGGTCAATCGGATCTACAGCGAGGTCTGTGATCGTGAAGGGGTGGCGCTACCCATGCTGGTCACCGGCGGCGATGCCAGGGTGGTGTCTCGTGGTATTCGCGTACCCCACGCGATCTGGCCGGACATGGTCTACGCCGGCCTTGAAGCGTGCTTCCCTCTGACGGCAGCAGAACGTGCCGGCAAGATGGCGGGGGCGCCGGTGCCGCCGGCTCCGGTGGCGCTGGAAAAGATCCGCGCGGGGTTGGCGTTTTCGATGCTGCTGTGACCGTGGTTTTCCGGTGCGCCGTAAAAAAAAGCCTATGGAAGCCTTGCGTTATCCATTCTGCTTTGACACAATGCGCCGCGTTCCGAGGTACAGCGACCCGCGGGTTGCAGGCTGCCGTCGAGACAGGTTGTAAGAGTTTTGCGTGCAGCTTGATTCTTTTAAAACAACCACTTGACTTCTCGGAGCAGGGCGATAAAATACGTCGCCAGTTGGAGGGGTTCCCGAGTGGCCAAAGGGAGCAGACTGTAAATCTGCCGCGAAAGCTTCGAAGGTTCGAATCCTTCCCCCTCCACCAGATTTTGATCGACCAGAGTTGTGGTTTCTGGTTGATGCGGAGCAGGCGGTCGGACGCTGCCAGGCTGGTTTGGGTTCGGTGGGCTTTGCTTCAGCAAAGAAGGTTTAGTACCGATTTTGCGGGCATAGTTCAATGGTAGAACCTCAGCCTTCCAAGCTGATGATGCGGGTTCGATCCCCGCTGCCCGCTCCAGAGTTCAGGCAATGTGAGTCGTTGGATTGCCGAAGAGTGCGCTCATGTAGCTCAGGGGTAGAGCACACCCTTGGTAAGGGTGAGGTCGACGGTTCAAATCCGTCCATGAGCTCCATCTAAGAAAAGCGAGCCTAGGCTCGCTTTTTCTTTCTCCGCCGCGTCTGCAGGGCGGAGGGGGTTGCCAGGCGAGATCCGTTTCGCTATCATGGCGCCCGCTGTTGCAGAGGCTGCCCGCAAAGGGTGGTTTGCATCGAGTACAGGCCAGTAGCTCAATTGGCAGAGCAGCGGTCTCCAAAACCGCAGGTTGGGGGTTCGATTCCCTCCTGGCCTGCCAGTCTTCCCCAGGCTGGCAGTTTTTTATATACTTTCGTGTTTCGATTGCCGCGCCCTGAGGAGTCTCGTTTTCATGAAGCATAACGCCGAGGTGCAGGAGTCGCGCCACGACGGGCTCAAGTGGGCGGTTGTCGTCGTTCTTCTGGTGCTGGCCGTCGTTGGCAACACCTACTTTGCCGACCAGCCGCTTCTGTATCGTGTTCTGGGCGTTGTTGCCCTGTCTGTCGTTGCTGCCCTGGTCGCATTGACCACCACCAAGGGGCGTGAATTGGTGGAGCTGGCGCAGAGCGCCAGGAAGGAAATTCAACGTGTCGTCTGGCCGACGCGCCCCGAGACCATCCAGACCACCGCCATCGTGCTGGTGGCTGTGCTGGTGGTCGGGCTGCTGCTCTGGTTGATCGACACGCTGCTCAGCTGGGCGATGTCCGGCGTCATCGGTTAGGAGTCTTCATGTCCAAGCGTTGGTACGTCGTCCACGCCTACTCCGGCTTCGAGAAGCACGTCATGCGCTCGCTGATCGAGCGTGTGAAGATGCACGGCATGGAAGATCTCTTTGGTGAGATTCTGGTGCCGACCGAAGAAGTCGTCGAGATGCGTGACGGCAAGCGCCGCAAGAGTGAGCGCAAGTTCTATCCCGGCTACGTGCTGGTCGAGATGGAAATGGTCGACGAGACCTGGCACCTGGTCAACGAGACGCCCCGTGTCATGGGCTTTATCGGCGGGACCAAGGAGAAGCCGGCGGCGATCACTCAGCGCGAGGCCGACGCCATTCTCAGTCGCGTCAGGGATGGGGCCGAAAAGCCGCGTCCCAAGACCATGTTCGAGCCCGGTCAGTCGGTGCGCGTCATCGATGGCCCCTTCGCCGATTTCAACGGCGTGGTCGAAGAGGTCAACTACGACAAGAGTCGTCTGCAGGTCAGCGTGCTGATCTTCGGGCGCGCCACTCCCGTCGAGCTGGAGTTTTCCCAGGTCGAGAAGGAGTAGGTCGACAAGTTTCTTACGGTGGGTCTGCTCAGGCAGGCCCACCGTCATGTGCTGAAAGTTTTCAGTGCGTAGGGGTCGCCTCGAGAGGCGGCCGTTTTGTCCGGGGAGCCGCAAGGCGCTACTACCCAACTGGAGTCCATCATGGCCAAGAAAGTACAGGCTTACATCAAGCTGCAGGTTGCAGCTGGTAAGGCCAACCCGAGTCCCCCCGTGGGTCCCGCGCTGGGTCAGCACGGTGTCAACATCATGGAATTCTGCAAGGCGTTCAACGCCGAGACGCAGAACATCGAGCCGGGTCTCCCGACTCCCGTGGTCATCACCGTCTACTCCGACCGCAGCTTCACCTTCGTCACCAAGACACCGCCCGCCGCGGTGCTGCTGAAGAAGGCCGCTGGTATCAAGTCCGGCTCTGGTGAGCCGAACAAGAAGAAGGTCGGTACCGTGACCCGCGAGCAGCTCGAAGAGATCGCCAAGACTAAGGAGCCGGACATGACGGCTGCCGATCTCGACGCCGCGGTGCGTACCATTGCCGGTAGCGCCCGCAGCATGGGCCTCAACGTGGAGGGTCTCTGATCATGGCAAAGCTTACCAAGCGCGCAAAGCAGATTCGCGACAAGGTTGACGCCACCAAGGTCTACTCCATCGACGAGGCCGTGGCTCTGCTCTCCGAGCTGTCCACCGTCAAGTTCAAGGAGTCGCTGGACGTCGCCATCAACCTGGGCGTCGATCCGCGTAAATCCGACCAGGTGGTGCGCGGTGCGACCGTGATGCCCAACGGTACCGGCAAGGACGTGCGCGTTGCCGTCTTTACCCAGGGTGCCAACGAAGAAGCCGCCAAGGAAGCCGGTGCCGACATCGTCGGTATGGACGACCTGGCCGAGCAGGTCAAGAAAGGCCAGCTCGACTTCGACGTGGTCATTGCCTCGCCGGACGCCATGCGTGTCGTCGGCCAGCTGGGTCAGATCCTGGGTCCGCGTGGCCTGATGCCGAACCCCAAGGTCGGCACCGTGACCCCCGACGTCGCTACCGCCGTCAAGAACGCCAAGGCCGGTCAGGTGCGTTTCCGTACCGACAAGAACGGCATCATCCACACCACCCTGGGCAAGGTCGATTTCGAAGCCGACGCCATCAAGGGCAACCTGGATGCGCTGCTCGCCGACCTGAAGAAGCTCAAGCCGAGCACTTCCAAGGGCGTGTACTTCAAGAAGATGACCCTGTCCACCACCATGGGCCCGGGTCTGACCGTCGATCACTCCGCGCTGGTGTGATGCGACACAACAGGCAAGACACTTTGCGGTCCCCGTGCCGGGTGATTCACCCGGCCGGCGGGGCACCGTCAAAGACCGCAGGCGCCGCCGCCTGACCTTCGGGTCTGCCGGCGGCTTAATCGCCCCCGGGCACCTGCGCAGATGGTGTTGCCGCCAGGCATCTGGTGAGCACCATCATTGAAGCCCCTCTTCTACGGAAGGGGAGATGGTAACCATCGGAGCCCTCGGGTTCCGGCACGAAGGAGTGATCACAGTGGCACTAGCACTCGAAGGCAAGAAGGCAATTGTTGCCGAGGTCAGTGAAGTCGCCAAGGATGCACTCTCCGTCGTAGTTGCCGACTCTCGCGGCGTCGCGGTCCACAAGATGACCGAACTGCGCAAGCAGGCTCGCGAGAATGGCGTCCAGGTGCGTGTTGTGCGCAACACCCTGGCACGCCGCGCCCTGACCGGTACTCCCTGGGAGTGCCTGTCAGAGACCTTCGTTGGTCCGACTCTGCTGGCCTTCTCCAACGAACATCCGGGCGCTGCCGCTCGTCTGTTCAAGGAGTTCGCCAAGGATGAGAAGAACTTCGAAGTCAAGGCGCTGGCCTATGAAGGTGAGCTGATCCCGGCAAGCGATATCGACCGTCTGGCGACCCTGCCGACCTACGATGAGGCGATCGCCAAGCTGATGTCCGTCATGAAGGAAGCTTCTGCCGGCAAGCTGGTTCGTACTCTCGCTGCGCTGCGCGACCAGAAGCAGGAAGAAGCCGCTTAAGGCGTCGTCCTGTCGACCGACCACGATCCATTTCGCGTTCTCGGGTGACCGAGACGCCCGCAAAGTTAGGAATCTAGACAATGGCACTGACCAAAGAAGATATCATCAACGCCGTCTCCGACATGTCCGTCATGGAAGTCGTCGAGCTGATCGAAGCCATGGAAGAGAAGTTCGGCGTTAGCGCCGCTGCTGCTGTCGTGGCTGGCCCGGGCGCTGGTGGCGAAGCCGCCGCTGCCGAAGAGCAGACCGAGTTCGACCTGGTGCTGACCTCCGCTGGCGACAAGAAGGTCAACGTCATCAAGGCCGTCCGCGAGATCACTGGTCTCGGCCTGAAGGAAGCCAAGGGTGCCGTCGACGGCGCGCCGGCGACCATCAAGGAAGCGATGAGCAAGGACGACGCGGAAGAAGCCAAGAAGAAGCTGGAAGAAGCCGGCGCGTCCGTGGAGCTCAAGTAATCCTTGTGCCCATGGCTTTACGCGCTGCGTAAGCTTCCACGGCTGGTGGCGGGACGCCCGCTACCGGCCTTTTTCTGTTGTCACTAGCTGCCTGCCCCCAAGGGCCTGTAGCTTGCAGAATTCCGACGGCGAGTCACTCATCCGAGGACTTGCCGTCAGCGCCTGACGGAGACCGTCCGTCGGGTGGCGCCGACACGCATCGGTCACCCATGGTGAACAAGCTGGGGAATACAGATGGCTTACTCATACACTGAGAAAAAACGCATCCGCAAGGATTTCGGCAAACTGCCCCAAGTGATGGATGTGCCTTACCTGCTGGCCATCCAGCTTGATTCCTACTACGACTTTCTCCAGCAGGACCGCTCTCCCGAAGAGCGCATGGAAGTCGGCCTGCACGCCGCCTTCAGGTCCGTGTTCCCGATCGAGAGCTTCTCCGGCAACGCTGCGCTCGAGTACGTCAGCTATCGTTTCGGCACTCCGGCCTTCGACGTCAAGGAATGCCAGCTGCGCGGCGTCACCTACTCCGCTCCTCTGCGTGTCAAGGTTCGCCTGATCATCTACGACAAGGAGTCGTCGAACAAGGCCATCAAGGACATCAAGGAGCAGGAAGTCTACATGGGGGAAATCCCCCTGATGACCGAGAACGGTACCTTCGTGGTGAACGGTACCGAGCGCGTCATCGTGTCTCAGCTTCACCGTAGTCCCGGCGTGTTCTTCGATCACGACAAGGGCAAGAGCCACAGCTCCGGTAAGCTTCTGTACTCCGCTCGCGTGATTCCTTACCGCGGCTCCTGGCTGGACTTCGAGTTCGACCCGAAGGACAACGTCTTCGTGCGGATCGACCGTCGTCGCAAACTGCCGGCGTCCGTGCTGCTGCGCGCGCTGGGCATGAGCGCCGAGGAGATCCTCGACGAGTTCTTCGACACCAGCACCTTCCACATCGAGAAGTCCGGCTTCTCGGTGGAGCTGGTGCCGTCTCGCCTGCGTGGCGAGACCGCGACCTTTGACATCAAGGGCGCCGACGGTGAGGTCATCGTCGAAGAGGGGCGTCGTGTCACCCAGAAGCATATCCGCCAGCTGGAGAAGGCGGGTCTCGAGCGTCTGGAAGTGCCGATGGACTACCTGTTCGGCAAGACCCTGGCCAAGGACCAGATCAACCCCGCCACCGGCGAGCTGATCTGCCCCTGCAACTCCGAGATCACCCCGGAGCTGCTCGAGGCCCTCGGTCAGGCCGGCATCACCACCATCGAGACGCTCTACACCAACGATCTGGACTGCGGTCCCTTCGTCTCCGACACCCTCAAGCTGGACACCACCGGTTCCCAGCTCGAGGCGCTGGTCGAGATCTACCGCATGATGCGCCCCGGCGAGCCGCCCACCAAGGAAGCCGCCGAGACGCTGTTCAACAACCTGTTCTTCAGCGAAGACCGCTATGACCTGTCCGGCGTCGGCCGGATGAAGTTCAACCGTCGTCTGCGTCGTGATTCCGACACCGGTTCCGGTGTGCTGGATCGTACCGACATCCTCGACGTGCTGCGCGAGCTGATCAACATCCGTAACGGCTTTGGCGATGTCGACGACATCGACCACCTGGGCAACCGCCGCATCCGCTGCGTCGGCGAAATGGCAGAAAACCAGTTCCGTGTCGGCCTGGTGCGTGTCGAGCGCGCGGTCAAGGAACGTCTGTCCATGGCCGAGAGCGAAGGCCTGATGCCTCAGGACCTGATCAATGCCAAGCCGGTGGCCGCTGCGGTGAAGGAGTTCTTCGGCTCCTCTCAGCTGTCCCAGTTCATGGACCAGAACAACCCGCTGTCCGAGGTGACCCACAAGCGTCGTGTGTCCGCTCTCGGCCCGGGTGGCCTAACCCGTGAGCGCGCCGGTTTCGAGGTGCGTGACGTTCACGCTACCCACTACGGCCGTCTTTGCCCGATCGAGACGCCGGAAGGTCCGAACATCGGCCTGATCAACTCGCTGGCGACCTACAGCCACACCAACAGCTACGGCTTCCTCGAGACGCCGTACCGTAAGGTCGTGGATGGCGTGGTCACCGACGAGGTGGTGCACCTGTCGGCCATCGAGGAAGGTGACTTCGTCATCGCCCAGGCCTCGGCCACCGTCAACGCCGACAAGAAGCTGGTCGACGACCTGGTCCAGGTGCGTCATCGCGGCGAGACCACCTTCATGCGTCCCGAACAGGTGACGCTGATGGACGTGTCTCCGCGTCAGGTGGTGTCCGTCGCCGCCGCACTGATTCCGTTCCTCGAGCACGATGACGCCAACCGCGCCCTGATGGGTGCCAACATGCAGCGTCAGGCGGTGCCGACCCTGCGTGCCGACAAGCCGCTGGTCGGTACCGGCATGGAGCGCTTCGTCGCCCGTGACTCCGGTGTCTGTGCCGTGGCCCGTCGTGGCGGCGTGATCGACTCGGTCGACGCCAAGCGCATCGTGGTGCGGGTCAACGAAGACGAGATCATCGGCGGTGAGGCCGGTGTCGACATCTACAACCTGACCAAGTACCTGCGTTCGAACCAGAACACCTGCCAGAACCAGCGTCCGATCGTTCGCCCCGGCGACAACGTCGCGCGTGGTGACATCCTGGCCGACGGTCCGTCCGTCGACATGGGTGATCTGGCGCTTGGCCAGAACATGCGCATCGCCTTCATGCCGTGGAACGGTTACAACTTCGAGGACTCCATCCTGCTGTCCGAGCGGGTGGTCCAGGAAGACCGTTTCACTACCATCCACATCCAGGAACTGACCTGTGTGTCCCGTGACACCAAGCTGGGGCCGGAGGAGATCACCTCCGATATTCCCAACGTCGGTGAATCGGCACTGGGCAAGCTGGATGAGGCCGGTGTGGTGTACATCGGTGCCGAGGTCGGCGCCGGCGACATCCTGGTCGGCAAGGTCACGCCCAAGGGCGAGACCCAGCTGACCCCGGAAGAGAAGCTGCTGCGTGCGATCTTCGGTGAGAAGGCGTCCGACGTGAAGGACACCTCCCTGCGTGCCCCCACCGGCATGAAGGGCACCGTCATCGACGTTCAGGTGTTCACCCGCGACGGCGTCGAGAAGGACTCGCGCGCTCTGTCCATCGAGCAGATGCAGCTCGACGAGGTGCGCAAGGACCTGCAGGAGACCTACCGCATCGCCGAGGACGCCACCTTCGAGCGTCTCAAGCGCACCCTGTCCGGTCAGCCGGTCAACGGTGGTCCGCGCCTGTCCAAGGATGATGTGCTGTCCGAGGACTATCTCGAGGAGCTGCCGCGTCAGCAGTGGTTCAAGCTGCGCATGCAGGACGAGAAGCTCAATGAACTGCTGGCTCAGGCCGACGAGCAGCTCGAGAACCGTCGCAAGGAAATGGACGAGCGTTTCGAAGACAAGAAGCGCAAGCTCACCCAGGGCGACGATCTGGCGCCGGGCGTGCTCAAGATCGTCAAGGTCTACCTGGCGATCAAGCGTCGCCTGCAGCCGGGTGACAAGATGGCCGGCCGTCACGGTAACAAGGGTGTCATCTCGGCCATCATGCCGATCGAGGACATGCCGTTCGACGACAACGGTGAGCCCATCGACGTGGTGCTGAACCCGCTGGGTGTACCGTCGCGGATGAACGTCGGTCAGATCCTCGAGACGCACCTGGGCATGGCTGCCCGCGGTCTCGGCGTGAAGATCGAGCACATGCTGCGTGACGCCCGCGAGCAGCAGCTCACTCAGCTGCGCGAGTTCCTCGGTGAGGTCTACAACTCCACCCAGGGTACCCGCGTCGAGGAGATCGAGTCGCTGTCCGATGACGAGATCATCGCGCTGGCCAAGAACCTGAAGAAGGGCGTGCCGATGGCGACGCCGGTGTTCGACGGTGCCAAGGAGCACGAGATCAAGCACCTGCTGAAGCTGGCCGATCTGCCGGATTCCGGCCAGATGACCCTGTACGACGGGCGTACCGGCGAGTCGTTCGATCGTCCGGTGACGGTGGGCTACATGTACATGCTGAAGCTCAACCACCTGGTCGACGACAAGATGCACGCGCGTTCCACCGGCTCCTACTCGCTGGTCACCCAGCAGCCGCTGGGCGGCAAGGCGCAGTTCGGTGGTCAGCGCTTTGGTGAGATGGAGGTCTGGGCCCTGGAGGCCTACGGCGCCGCTTACACTCTGCAGGAAATGCTCACGGTCAAGTCCGATGACGTGGAAGGTCGTACCAAGATGTACAAGAGCATCGTGGATGGCGATCACACCATGCAGGCGGGCATGCCGGAATCCTTCAACGTATTGGTGAAGGAAATCCGCTCGCTGGGCATCGATATCGAACTGGAGAGCTGAGGCGGCCCGAAAGGCGCTTCAATGAATGACGGTCCGCGGGGAGCAATAGCTCCCCGCCCATGACAACTCCGCAACGGAGCCGACCTAATGAAAGATTTGGTGAAAGTCCTCAAATCGCAGTCACAGTCCGACGAGTTCGACGCGATCAAGATCACGCTCGCGTCGCCGGACATGATCCGCTCCTGGTCCTTTGGCGAGGTCAAGAAGCCGGAGACCATCAACTACCGGACTTTCAAGCCCGAGCGTGATGGCCTGTTCTGCGCCAAGATCTTCGGTCCGGTGAAGGACTACGAGTGCCTGTGCGGCAAGTACAAGCGCATGAAGCACCGCGGCATCATCTGCGAAAAGTGCGGCGTCGAAGTCACCAAGGCCGCCGTGCGCCGCGAGCGCATGGGGCACATCGAGCTGGCAAGTCCGGTCGCCCACATCTGGTTTCTGAAGTCGCTGCCGTCTCGCATCGGCATGCTGATGGACATGACGCTGCGCGACATCGAGCGCGTGCTCTATTTCGAGAGCTTCATGGTCGTCGATCCCGGCATGACCACCCTCGAGCGTGGCCAGCTGCTCAACGACGAGCAGTACTTCGAGGCCCTCGAGGAGTTCGGCGATGACTTCGACGCCCGTATGGGTGCCGAGGCCGTCCAGGCGATGCTCAAGGATATCGATCTCGAGGAAGAGATCGAGCGTCTGCGCGAAGAGATCCCGCAGACCAACTCCGAGACCAAGATCAAGAAGCTGTCCAAGCGTCTGAAGCTGCTCGAAGCCTTCCAGGGCTCCGGCAACGATCCGGCGTGGATGGTGATGGAAGTGCTGCCCGTGCTGCCGCCGGACCTGCGTCCGCTGGTACCGCTGGATGGCGGCCGCTTCGCGACCTCGGATCTCAACGATCTGTACCGTCGCGTGATCAACCGCAACAACCGCTTGAAGCGTCTGCTCGACCTCAATGCGCCGGACATCATCGTGCGCAACGAGAAGCGCATGCTGCAAGAGTCCGTCGATGCGCTGCTCGACAACGGTCGTCGCGGTCGCGCCATCACCGGCTCCAACAAGCGTCCGTTGAAGTCGCTGGCCGACATGATCAAGGGCAAGCAGGGGCGTTTCCGTCAGAACCTGCTGGGCAAGCGCGTCGACTACTCCGGCCGCTCGGTCATCACCGTGGGCCCGACCCTGCGTCTGCACCAGTGCGGTCTGCCCAAGAAGATGGCGCTTGAGCTGTTCAAGCCGTTCATCTACTCCAAGCTGCAGGCCAGCGGCCAGGCGTCCACCATCAAGGCCGCCAAGAAGATGGTCGAGCGCGAGCTGCCGGAGGTGTGGGACATCCTCGCCGACGTCATCCGCGAGCACCCGGTGCTTTTGAACCGCGCCCCGACCCTGCACCGTCTCGGTATCCAGGCGTTCGAGCCGCTGTTGATCGAAGGCAAGGCGATCCAGCTGCACCCGCTGGTGTGTGCCGCCTACAACGCCGACTTCGACGGTGACCAGATGGCCGTGCACGTGCCGCTGACGCTGGAAGCCCAGCTCGAAGCGCGCGCGCTGATGATGGCCACCAACAACGTGCTGTCACCGGCCAACGGCGAGCCGATCATCGTGCCGTCCCAGGACGTGGTGCTGGGTCTGTACTACATGACCCGCGAGCGCATCAACGCCAAGGGCGAGGGCATGGTGTTCTCCGACCTCAACGAGGTCGAGCGCGCCTTCGGCACCCAGAACGTGTCGCTGCACGCCCGCGTCAAGGTGCGCCTGGACGAGGTCGACATCGACGAAGAGACCGGCGAGCGCTCCGAGCACCGTCGTCTGCGTGACACCACCGTCGGCCGTGCGCTGCTGTTCCGCATCCTGCCGCAAGGGGTGCCCTTCGATCTGGTCGACCAGGCCATGAAGAAGAAGGCCATCTCCAAGCTGATCAACGAAGTGTATCGTCGCGCCGGTCTCAAGGCCGCGGTCATCTTCGCCGACCAGCTGATGTACACCGGCTTCCGTCTGGCCACCTGGTCCGGCGCCTCCATCGGCGTCAACGACTTCGTCATCCCGGACGCCAAGGCCGAGATCGTCGAGGCGGCCGAGGAAGAGGTCAAGGAAATCGAGGACCAGTTCTCCTCCGGTCTGGTGACCGCGGGCGAGAAGTACAACAAGGTCATCGATATCTGGGCGCGTGCCAACGACCAGGTCGCCAAGGCGATGATGGCGGGCATCTCCAAGGAGACCGTGATCGACCGCGAAGGCAAGGAAGTCGAACAGGACTCCTTCAACAGCGTGTTCATCATGGCCGACTCCGGTGCCCGTGGTAGCGCCGCCCAGATCCGCCAGCTGGCGGGTATGCGTGGTCTGATGGCCAAGCCGGATGGCTCGATCATCGAGACCCCGATCGTCGCCAACTTCCGTGAAGGTCTGAACGTACTCCAGTACTTCATCTCGACCCACGGTGCGCGTAAGGGTCTGGCGGATACCGCTCTGAAGACCGCCAACTCCGGTTACCTGACCCGTCGTCTGGTCGACGTCGCCCAGGACGTGGTCATCACCGAGGTCGACTGTGGCACCGAGCGTGGCCTGACCCTGCACCCGGTCATCGAAGGCGGCGACATCATCGTCTCGCTGGCCCAGCGTGTACTCGGCCGTGTGGTCGCTCAGGACGTCATCGACCCGAGCACCGACGAAGTGCTGATTCCGCGCGGCACCCTGCTGGACGAGGCCTGGTGCGAGCAGCTCGACACCATGGGCGTCGACGAGATCATCGTGCGCAGCACCATCACCTGTGAAACCAGTCACGGGGTGTGTTCGTCCTGTTACGGGCGCGATCTGGCCCGTGGCCACCAGGTCAACATCGGTGAGTCGGCCGGCGTCATCGCCGCCCAGTCCATCGGTGAGCCGGGTACCCAGCTGACCATGCGTACCTTCCACATCGGTGGTGCCGCCTCGCGGGCCTCTGCGGTGGACAGCGTCCAGGTCAAGCATGGCGGCAAGGTGCGCCTGCACAACATCAAGTACGTGGAACGCGCCGACGGCAAGCTGGTCGTGGTGTCGCGCTCCAGCGCCCTGGCGGTGGCCGACGAGCATGGCCGCGAGCGTGAGTACTACAAGCTGCCCTACGGTGCCGAGCTTTCGGTGCGTGACGGTGATGCGGTCGATCCCGGCCAGGCCGTGGCCAAGTGGGATCCGCACACCCACCCGATCGTCGCCGAAGCGGAAGGCCAGGTGCACTACGTCGACATGGATGAAGGCCTGACCATGCACCGCAGCGTCGACGAGATGACCGGTCTGTCCTCGATCGAGATCATCGAGTCCGCGGCGCGGCCGATGGCCGGTCGCGACAAGCGTCCGATGATCATGCTCAACGACGCCGCCGGCAAGCCGGTGACCGTCTCCGGCAGCGACACTCCGGTGCAGTACCCGCTGCCCGGCAAGGCGATCGTCACCGTCGACAATGGCTCGTCCATCGGCATCGGTGAGATCGTCGCGCGTATCCCGGTGGAGGCGTCCGGCAACAAGGACATCACCGGTGGTCTGCCGCGCGTCGCCGACCTGTTCGAGGCGCGCAAGCCGAAGGAGCCGTCCATCCTGGCCGAGATCAGCGGTGTGATCAGCTTCGGCAAGGAAACCAAGGGCAAGCGTCGTCTGACCATCACCCCGTCCGAAGGCGACCCCTTCGAGATGCTGATTCCCAAGTGGCGTCAGATCGCGGTGTTCGAGGGCGAGACGGTCGAGAAGGGCGAGGTGATCTCGGATGGTCCGAGCAACCCGCACGACATCCTGCGACTGCTCGGCATCGCCGAGCTGGCCAAGTACATCGTGGCCGAGGTGCAGGACGTCTATCGTCTGCAGGGCGTTGGCATCAACGACAAGCACATCGAAGTGATCGTGCGTCAGATGCTGCGCAAGGTCGAGATCACCGACGCCGGTGACTCCGACTTCATTCCGGGTGATCAGGTCGAGCTGGTCCGTGTGCTGGAGCAGAATGCCGTGCTCCAGGCCAATGACAAGTTCCCGGCCAAGTACCAGCGCCTGCTGCTGGGTATCACCAAGGCCAGCCTGGCCACCGAGTCGTTCATCTCTGCGGCCTCCTTCCAGGAGACGACCCGCGTGCTGACCGAAGCGGCGGTCACCGGCAAGCGCGACTACCTGCGCGGCCTGAAGGAAAACGTGGTGGTGGGACGTCTGATCCCGGCCGGTACCGGTCTGACCCACCACGAGGAGCGTCGTCGCAAGCGTGAAGACACCGAGCGACTGCTCCAGCCGTCGGCCTACGACGTCGAGCAGGAGCTGGGCGCCCAGCTCACCGCGCTGGACTCGGACGACGACGAGATCTGATGTCGGCAAAAGCCTGGAGCCTTTGCGGCTCCGGGCTTGACGCGCCTTGGCATCAGCCAGTAGAATGCGCAGCCTTTAACAGTGGGGTGGGTGTATCCGCGCCACTGTGAAAAGGCTTAGGCAACCCATTGGAGTCAGCTAACAGCTATGGCAACGATTAATCAGCTCGTGCGCAAGCCGCGCAAGCGTCAGGCCGCGAAGACCGACGTGCCTGCGCTTCAGGCCTGCCCGCAGAAGCGCGGCGTCTGCACCCGCGTCTACACCACCACCCCGAAGAAGCCGAACTCCGCACTGCGGAAGGTCTGCCGTGTGCGCCTGACCAACGGCTACGAGGTGTCCTCCTACATCGGCGGTGAAGGCCACAACCTCCAGGAGCACTCTGTGGTCCTGATTCGTGGCGGTCGAGTAAAGGACCTTCCGGGTGTGCGTTATCACACCGTTCGCGGCGCTCTCGACACCTCCGGTGTCCAGAACCGTCGTCAGGGCCGTTCCAAGTACGGCACCAAGCGTCCGAAGTCCTAAGGGCTGCGTCGCTTTCCATTACCAAGTTTGACCCGGTCTGATAAGAGTAAGGTCGAGCCGCCAAGCGCGAGTCTCGGGTTTACCTGAAGGACCCTTCAACCGAGGGCTTATCATGCCTAGAAGAAGAGTTGCGGCCAAGCGCGAGATTCTGCCGGATCCCAAGTTCGGATCCGAGCGTCTGGCCAAGTTCATGAACCACCTGATGATCAGCGGCAAGAAGTCCGTAGCTGAGCGTATCGTCTATGGTGCGCTGGACAGGGTTGCCGAGCGTTCCAATGAAGAGCCGCTGGAAATCTTCGACAAGGCGCTGGAAACCATCCAGCCCATGGTCGAGGTGAAGTCTCGCCGCGTCGGCGGTGCGACCTATCAGGTGCCGGTCGAAGTCCGTCCGTCCCGCCGCCAGGCGCTTGCCATGCGCTGGCTGGTGGACGCCGCTCGCCGTCGTGGCGAGAAGACCATGGTGCAGCGTCTGGCTGGCGAAATGCTGGATGCAGCCGAAGGCAAGGGTTCGGCAGTCAAGAAGCGTGAAGACGTGCATCGCATGGCAGAAGCCAACAAGGCCTTCTCTCACTACCGCTTCTAAAGCGCATCGCCAACCAACGGGAGTTACATCGTGGCTCGCAAGACTCCGCTTAAGCGTTACCGCAATATCGGTATCGTGGCCCACGTCGACGCCGGTAAGACGACTACTACCGAGCGTGTCCTGTTCTATACCGGTCTGTCCCACAAGGTCGGTGAGGTCCATGAGGGCGCCGCCACCATGGACTGGATGGAGCAGGAGCAGGAGCGTGGTATCACCATCACCTCCGCGGCGACCACCTGCTTCTGGCAGGGCATGAACAAGCAGTTCGATGAGCACCGCATCAACATCATCGACACCCCTGGACACGTTGACTTCACCATCGAAGTCGAACGTTCCCTGCGTGTGCTTGACGGTGCCGTCGTCGTGCTGTGTGGCTCCTCCGGTGTGCAGCCGCAGACCGAGACCGTCTGGCGCCAGGCCAACAAGTACGAAGTTCCGCGCATGGTGTTCGTCAACAAGATGGACCGCAGCGGCGCTGACTTCTTCATGGTCGTCAACCAGCTGAAGGATCGTCTCGGCGCCAACGTCGTGCCGATCCAGATCAACTGGGGCTCCGAGGACGAGTTCAAGGGCGTCATCGACCTCATCCAGATGAAGGCCATCCTGTGGGATGAAGACAACTTCGGGATGAACTACGACCTCGTTGATATCCCGGCGGAGCTCCAGGAGACCGCCGAAGAGTATCGCGAGCAGATGGTCGAGGCCGCCGCCGAGGCGTCCGAAGAGCTGATGGACAAGTACCTCGAAGAGGGCGAGCTGACCAACGACGAGATCAAGGCTGGTCTGCGTCGTCGTACCCTCGACAACGAGATCGTGCTGGTCACTTGTGGCTCTGCGTTCAAGAACAAGGGCGTTCAGGCCGTTCTCGATGGCGTCATCGAGTACATGCCGTCTCCCACCGAGGTCAAGGCGATCGAAGGTGAGCTCGACGACAAGGACGGCACCATCGCGACCCGTGAGGCCGATGACAGTGCGCCTTTCGCCGCGCTGGCGTTCAAGATCGCGACCGACCCCTTCGTTGGCACCCTGACCTTCATCCGCGTCTACTCCGGCGTGCTGAAGTCAGGCGACAGCGTCTACAACTCCGTCAAGCAGAAGAAGGAGCGCGTCGGTCGTATCGTCCAGATGCACTCCAACTCGCGCGAGGAGATCAAGGAAGTTCTGGCCGGCGACATCGCCGCCTGTATCGGCCTGAAGGACGTGACCACGGGTGATACCCTGTGCGACCTGAACGACAAGATCGTTCTCGAGCGCATGGAGTTCCCGGATCCGGTTATCTCCGTGGCCGTGGAGCCGAAGTCCAAGGCTGACCAGGAAAAGATGGGTATTGCACTGGGCAAGCTGGCCCAGGAAGATCCGTCCTTCCAGGTCAAGACCGACGAAGAGACTGGCCAGACCATCATCTCCGGCATGGGCGAGCTTCACCTCGACATCATCGTTGACCGCATGCGTCGCGAGTTCAAGGTCGAGGCGAACATCGGCAAGCCGCAGGTGGCCTACCGTGAGACGATTCGTCAGAGCGTCGAGCAGGAAGGCAAGTTCGTTCGTCAGTCCGGTGGTCGCGGTCAGTACGGTCACGTACACCTGCGCATCGAGCCGTTGACGGCCGAAGACAAGGGCGACGACGAAGAGATGCACTTCAAGTTCGCTTCCGAGATCGTCGGCGGCGTGGTTCCGAAGGAATACGTGCCGGCCGTCGAGAAAGGGGCCTATGAGCAGCTCCAGAACGGTGTCATCGCGGGCTACCCGATGATCGACGTCAAGGTAACGCTGTTCGACGGTTCCTACCACGACGTGGACTCCAACGAGACCGCGTTCAAGGTCGCCTCTTCCATGGCGATCAAGCAAGGCGCTCCCAAGGCCAAGGCAGTTCTGCTCGAGCCGGTGATGAAGGTCGAGGTCGTGACCCCTGAAGAATTCATGGGTGACGTCATGGGCGACCTGAACCGCCGCCGGGGCCTGGTCCAGGGTATGGATGACTCTTCCTCCGGCAAGGTCATTCGCGCCACCGTGCCGCTGGCTGAGATGTTCGGTTACGCAACCGACCTGCGCTCTCAGACCCAGGGCCGCGCAAGCTACACCATGGAGTTTGCGGACTACGAAGAGGCGCCGTCCAGCGTCGTTGAAGCCGTCATCAACCAGAACGGTTAACCGTTAGCTAACGAAAGAGGTCATAGCAGTGGCTAAGGAAAAATTCGAACGTTCCAAACCGCACGTCAACGTCGGCACCATCGGTCACGTCGACCACGGCAAGACTACCCTGACGGCGGCCCTGACTCGCGTTTCTGCCGAGGTGTTCGGCGGTGACTGGCGTGAGTTCGACACCATCGACAATGCTCCGGAAGAGCGTGAGCGTGGTATCACCATCGCCACCTCTCACGTCGAGTATCAGTCCGAGGAGCGTCACTACGCTCACGTCGACTGCCCGGGACACGCTGACTACGTCAAGAACATGATCACCGGTGCTGCCCAGATGGACGGCGCTATCCTGGTCTGTTCCGCTGCTGACGGCCCCATGCCGCAGACTCGCGAGCACATCCTGCTGTCTCGTCAGGTTGGCGTTCCGTTCATCGTCGTGTTCCTGAACAAGGCCGACATGGTCGACGACGAAGAGCTGCTCGAGCTGGTCGAGATGGAAGTTCGTGAACTTCTGTCCGAGTACGACTTCCCGGGCGACGACACTCCGATCATCACCGGCTCTGCCCTGATGGCTCTGGAAGGCAAGGACGACAACGGCATGGGTACTACCGCCGTTGCCAACCTGATCAAGGCTCTGGATGCTTACATCCCCGAGCCGGAGCGTGCTGTCGACCAGCCGTTCCTGATGCCGATCGAAGACGTGTTCTCCATCTCTGGTCGCGGTACCGTTGTGACCGGTCGTGTCGAGCGCGGCATCGTCAAGCCGGGCGAAGAGATCGAGATCGTTGGTATCAAGGACACCACCAAGACTACCGTTACCGGTGTCGAGATGTTCCGTAAGCTGCTCGACGAAGGTCGTGCTGGCGAGAACGTCGGTGCCCTGCTGCGTGGTACCAAGCGTGACGAAGTCGAGCGTGGTCAGGTTCTGGCCAAGCCGGGCACCATCACTCCGCACACCCAGTTCGAGGCGGAAGTGTACGTGCTGAGCAAGGACGAGGGTGGTCGTCACACTCCGTTCTTCAAGGGCTACCGTCCGCAGTTCTACTTCCGTACCACCGACATCACCGGTACCTGTGAACTGCCGGAAGGCGTCGAGATGGTCATGCCGGGCGACAACGTCCAGATGGTCGTCAACCTGATCGCTCCGATCGCCATGGACGAAGGTCTGCGCTTCGCCATCCGCGAAGGCGGCCGTACCGTCGGCGCTGGCGTCGTGGCCAAGATCCTGGTCTAAATCAGACCGGTGATCACCGAAGGGGGCTCCGCAAGGAGCCCCCTTTTCTGCGCATCGTCATTGAGGGTTTGACTCTCGATGGCGCGGCGCATATAATGCGCATCCTTTGAATGCGTGGGTTGACGGCTCGCGCCGTCAAGTTCCATTGGAGTTAGGGCAAATGCAGAACCAGAAGATTCGCATTCGGTTGAAGGCTTTCGACCATCGCCTGATCGACCAGTCCGCCGCGGAGATTGTTGAAACCGCCAAGCGTACCGGCGCCCAGGTTCGTGGTCCGATTCCTCTGCCGACCAATCGCGAGCGTTACACCGTGCTGGTTTCCCCGCACGTGAACAAGGACGCCCGTGATCAGTACGAGATTCGTACCCACAAGCGTGTGCTCGACATCGTCGAGCCGACCGAGAAGACCGTTGATGCCCTGATGAAGCTCGACCTCGCCGCTGGCGTGGACGTGCAAATCAAGCTCGACTGATATCACTAGACACTCGCGGCCCAGCGTCCCTCTCATCCAGTAGAGGTTCAGCAGCCGCCACGCCGGGATGGCGTTACACAACGTGCTAGTGGAATGCTCTGGAAAGGGCAGCCATAGCGGGTGATAGCCCCGTACACTAAAGGAGACTAAGCATGACTATCGGTTTGGTCGGTAGGAAGGCCGGCATGACCCGTGTCTTCACCGAAGACGGCGCGTCTGTGCCCGTAACCGTTATCGAGGTTGATCCCAACCGCGTGACCTGCGTGAAGTCTGTCGAATCCGACGGCTACGCCGCGGTCCAGGTGACAACCGGCTCCCGCAAAGCCAAGCATCTGTCCAAGGCCCAAGCTGGCCTGTACGCCAAGGCAGGTGTCGAGGCTGGTCGTTCCCTGATGGAGTTCCGCCTGAGCGAAGGCGACGAAGCTCCGGAAGTGGGCGGCGAACTCACCGTATCCCTCTTCGAAGCTGGTCAAAGCGTTGACGTGACCGGCACCTCCAAGGGTAAGGGCTTCCAGGGTGCAGTGAAGCGCTGGAACTTCCGTACCCAGGACAACAGCCACGGTAACTCTCTGTCCCACCGTGCTCCGGGTTCCATCGGCATGTGCCAGACCCCGGGCCGCGTGTTCAAGGGCAAGAAGATGGCCGGCCAGATGGGCAACGCACGTTGCACCGTTCAGAGCCTGGAAATCGTCCGTGTCGATGCCGAGCGCAACCTGCTGCTGATCAAAGGCGCCGTTCCTGGTGCTACCGGCAGTGATGTCATCGTGCGCAGCGCCGTCAAAGCTGGCTGAAGGGGAACTTTCCAATGAATCTGAATCTTGCAGGTGCAAGCGCCGGGACCGTTGAGCTGTCCGACGCTACCTTTGGCAAAGAATTCAACGAAGCGCTCGTGCACCAGGTCGTCACCGCCTATCTGGCTGGTGGTCGTCAGGGCACCCGCGCCCAGAAGAACCGCTCCGACGTCCGTGGCGGCGGCAAGAAGCCGTGGCGCCAGAAGGGCACCGGTCGCGCTCGCGCCGGTACCATTCGCTCGCCGATCTGGCGCAGCGGTGGTGTGACCTTCGCGGCCCGTCCGCAGGACCACTCCCAGAAGGTCAACCGCAAGATGTACCGTGCGGCCATGCGCTCGATTCTGTCCGAGCTGGTCCGTCAGGAGCGTCTTGTTGCCGTTGATGCCTTCTCTGTCGAGTCACCCAAAACCAAGCAGCTGGTCGCCAAGCTTTCCGACCTGGGCCTGGAGAAGGTGCTGATCGTCACCGAAGAAGTCGACGAGAACCTGTACCTGGCAGCCCGCAACATCCCCAACGTGGATGTGGTGGACGTCGCCGCCGCCGACCCGGTCAGCCTGGTCGCCTTCGACAAGGTCCTGGCTACCGTCTCCGCACTGCGCAAATTCGAGGAGAAGCTGGCATGAACCAGGAGCGTGTATTCAAGGTTCTGCTTGGTCCGCACGTGACCGAGAAGGCCGCCATGGCCGCCGAGCGTAACCAGTACGTGTTCAAGGTGGCGAGTGACGCAACCAAGCCCGAGATCAAGGCTGCCGTCCAGGAGCTGTTCGGCAAGAAGGTCGATCGCGTTTCTGTTCTGAACGTGAAGGGCAAGACCAAGCGCACCGCGCATGGTGTTGGTATGCGCAAGGGTTATCGCAAGGCGTACGTGACACTGGCCGCCGGCGAGACGCTTGAAGACTTCTCTGGCGCCGAGTAAAGGCAGGAGTACGGATCATGGCAATCGTCAAGACAAAACCCACATCCGCCGGTCGTCGCCACGTCGTCAAGATTGTTGGTGAGGAACTGTACAAGGGCCGCGCTTACGCGCCGTTGCTCGAGAAGCAGTCCAAGTCCGGTGGTCGTAACAACCAGGGTCGCATCACCACTCGCCACGTCGGCGGTGGTCATCGCAACCACTATCGGATCATCGACTTCAAGCGCACCAAGGATGGCGTTCCGGCCATCGTCGAGCGCCTGGAGCATGACCCGAACCGTAGCGCCCACATCGCGCTGCTGAAGTACATCGACGGTGAGCGTCGCTACATCATCGCCCCCAAGGGCGTGAGTGCCGGTGATCGCCTCGAGTCCGGCGTCAATGCGCCGATCAAGAAGGGCAACGCACTGCCGCTGCGCAACATCCCGCTGGGTTCCACGGTGCACTGCATCGAACTGAAGCCTGGCAAGGGTGCTCAGATCGCACGCAGCGCCGGTACCAGCGCCCAGCTGGTGGCTCGTGAAGGCAACTACGCCACCTTGCGTCTGCGCTCCGGCGAGATGCGCAAGGTGCTGGCCGAGTGCCGCGCGACCCTGGGTGAGGTGAGCAATTCCGAGCACAGCCTGCGTCAACTTGGCAAGGCCGGTGCAAAGCGCTGGAGAGGTGTGCGCCCGACTGTTCGCGGTGTCGCGATGAACCCGGTGGATCACCCGCACGGTGGTGGTGAAGGCCGCACCAGCGGTGGTCGTCATCCGGTGTCCCCGTGGGGTATGCCCACCAAGGGCCACAAGACCCGCAAGAACAAGCGCACCGACAAGCTGATCGTCCGCCGCCGCAAGGCTCGCGGTTAAGATCCCACGCCAAGACATTAAGAGGTAACGGCTGTGCCACGTTCACTGAAGAAAGGTCCTTTTGTAGACCTTCATCTGCTGAAAAAGGTTGAGACTGCAGCGGAAAAGAACGATCGCAAACCGATCAAGACCTGGTCGCGTCGTTCAATGGTCCTGCCCAACATGGTCGGGCTCACCATTGCAGTCCATAACGGTCGCCAACACGTCCCGGTGCACGTCTCCGAGGAAATGGTTGGCCACAAGCTGGGCGAATTCGCTGCTACCCGCACCTATCGCGGCCATGCGGCGGATAAGAAAGCCAAACGGTAAGCCAGAGAGGATTAAGAGATGGAAGTCACAGCAAAGCTGCGTGGCGCCAGTTTATCCGCCCAGAAGGCCCGTTTGGTGGCTGATCAGGTGCGCGGTAAGCCTGTCGCCGAAGCAATCGACCTGCTGACCTTCTCACCGAAGAAGGCGGCCAAGCTGGTCAAGAAGGTGCTGCAGTCCGCCATCGCGAATGCGGAAGAAAACAACGGCATGGACATCGACGAGCTGCGCGTCTCGACCATCTGTGTCGATGAGGGTACGACGCTCAAGCGCATCCGTCCGCGCGCCAAAGGCCGTGCGGATCGCATTTTGAAGCGCACTTGCCACATCACCGTCAAGGTAGCCGAGAAGTAGGAGTCGACCAGATGGGTCAGAAAGTCAATCCGACAGGCATCCGACTGGGTATCGTCAAAGACCATACCTCTGTCTGGTACGCCGAGCGCGGCGCCTATGCCGATAAGCTCAACAACGACCTCGCGGTGCGTAGCTTCCTGGAAGAGCGTCTGAAAAACGCCTCCGTTAGCAAGATCACCATCGAGCGTCCCGCGAACAACGCGCGCATCACCATTCACACTGCCCGTCCGGGTATCGTGATTGGCAAGAAGGGCGAAGATGTCGATCGCCTGCGTCGCGACGTTACCGAGATGATGGGCGTGCCTGTTCACGTCAACATCGAGGAAGTTCGCAAGCCCGAGCTGGATGCTCAGCTCGTCGCACAGAACATTGCCGGCCAGCTCGAGCGCCGTGTGATGTTCCGTCGCGCCATGAAGCGCGCTGTCCAGAACGCCATGCGTCTGGGCGCTGGCGGCATCAAGGTGCAGCTCTCCGGTCGCCTCGGCGGCGCGGAAATTGCCCGCACCGAGTGGTACCGCGAAGGTCGTGTTCCGCTGCATACCCTGCGTGCGGACATCGATTACGCCACCTACGAAGCCAAGACCACCTACGGCATCATCGGTGTCAAGGTCTGGGTCTTCAAGGGTGAAATCCTCGGGGGCATCGAGGAGGTCCGCGCCAAGGCGAAGCAGAGCCAGGCAGCGCCCTCCAAGAAGAAAGGTTCCAGGTAAGGGGAGAGCGATTCGATGTTACAACCCAAGCGTACAAAATTCCGTAAGGTGCAGAAGGGCCGCAACCGTGGCCTGGCGCATCGCGGAAGCAAAGTGAGCTTCGGCGAGTTCGGCCTCAAGGCCACCGGCCGCGGTCGTGTCACCGCCCGTCAGATCGAAGCTGGCCGTCGTGCCATCACCCGTCACGTCAAGCGTGGCGGCAAGATCTGGATCCGTGTCTTCCCGGACAAGCCGATTTCCAAGAAGCCCCTGGAAGTCCGGATGGGTAAAGGTAAGGGCTCCGTCGAGTACTGGGTCGCACAGATCCAGCCCGGTCGTGTCCTTTACGAGATCGAAGGCGTTTCCGAGGAACTGGCCCGCGAAGCTTTCGCACTGGCCGCCCAGAAATTCCCGGTCTCCACCACCTTTGTGAAACGGACGGTGATGTGATGAAAGCCCAGGAAATTCGTGAAAAGTCCGCCGAGCAGCTCAACGAGCAGCTCCTCGAACTCCTCCGCGAGCAGTTCAACCTGCGCATGCAGAAGGCCACCGGCCAGCTGAGCCAGACTCATCTGCTCAAGCAGGTTCGTCGGGATATCGCCCGCGTGAAGACTGTGCTCAACGAGAAGGCAGGTGTCTGAGATGGCCGAAGAGAAAAAAGCCCGTACGCTCACCGGCAAGGTGGTGAGCGACAAGATGGACAAGTCCATCGTTGTAATGATCGAGCGTCGTGAGCGCCACCCGATCTACGGCAAATACGTTAAGCGCTCCACCAAGCTGCACGCCCACGACGAGACCAACCAGGCCAAGGCCGGTGACACGGTATCCATCCAGGAATGCCGTCCGCTGTCCAAGAAGAAGGCCTGGACCCTGGTCGAGGTTGTCGAACAGGCCAAGGGTTAAGGCCACGGCCTTAACCTCGTGCAGTCAGTTTAGGTTTGGAGAAAACCGATGATTCAGACTCAGACAATGCTGGATGTCGCCGACAACAGCGGAGCGCGCCGGGTGCAGTGCATCAAGGTGCTGGGTGGTTCACACCGCCGCTACGCTCGCGTTGGTGACGTCATCAAGGTCACGGTGAAGGAAGCTATTCCGCGCGGCAAGGTCAAGAAAGGCCAGGTGCTGAAAGCGGTAGTTGTCCGGACCCGCAGTGGCGTCCGTCGCAGCGACGGTTCGCTGATTCGCTTCGATGGAAATGCGGCCGTCTTGTTGAACAACACCAACGAGCAGCCGATCGGTACCCGTATCTTCGGGCCGGTGACGCGTGAACTTCGCAACGAGAAGTTCATGAAGATCATTTCCTTAGCGCCTGAAGTGCTGTAAGGGAGCGAGGCGACATGCAAAAGATCAAACGTGATGATGAAGTGATCGTCATCGCCGGCAAGGACAAGGGTAAGCGCGGTACCGTGAAGCGCGTCCTCAAGGACGAGCGGTTCGTGGTAGCGGGTGTGAACATGATCAAGCGTCACACCAAGCCAAACCCCATGGCCGGCAATCAGGGCGGTATCGTCGAGCGCGAGGCTCCGATTCACGCGTCCAACGTAGCCATCTTCAATCAGGAGACCGGTAAGGCGGATCGCGTCGGCTTCCAGATCAAGGAAGACGGTACCAAGGTACGTATCTACAAGTCGACGCAAGCGCAGATCGACGCCTAACGCGAGTCGGGTAGCAAAATGGCGAACTTGAAAGAACGTTATCAAAACGAGGTGGTGGCTCAACTGAAAGAGCAGTTCAGCTACGCCAACGTTATGCAGGTACCCCGGATCACCAAGGTGACTCTGAACATGGGTATCGGCGAAGCGACCAGCGATAAAAAGCTGATCGACGCTGCCGTCGGCGACCTGGAGAAGCTCTCCGGTCAGAAGCCGATGGTGACCAAGGCACGTAAGTCCATCGCGGGCTTCAAGGTGCGTGAAGGCTGGCCGATCGGCGTGAAGGTCACACTGCGCAGTGAGCGTATGTGGGACTTCCTCGATCGCCTGGTGAATATCGCGATCCCCCGCGTTCGTGACTTCCGTGGTCTCAACCCGAAGTCCTTCGACGGTCGTGGCAACTACAGCATGGGGGTGCGTGAGCAGATCATCTTCCCGGAGATCGAGTATGATAAGATCGACCGGATTCGTGGTCTGGATGTCACCATCACCACCACTGCCAACACCGATGACGAAGGTCGTGCGCTCTTGAGTGCACTGAACTTCCCGTTCAAGAAATAGGGGTGGGATCATGGCAAAGAAGAGCATGATTGAGCGTGAGCTGAAGCGCACGCAACTGGTTGAGAAGTATGCTGCCAAGCGTGCCGAGCTCAAGGCGATCATCCAGGACGTGAACAGCTCCGATGAGGAGCGCTTCGATGCGCAGCTGAAGTTGCAGTCGCTGCCGCGTGACTCCAGCCCCGTGCGTCAGCGTAACCGCTGCCGCGTGACTGGCCGTCCGCACGGCTACTACAACAAGTTCGGCCTCGGTCGTAACAAGCTGCGTGAAGCCGCCATGCGTGGCGACGTGCCCGGGCTGAAGAAGTCCAGCTGGTAACGCCACGTAGAATCATCAGGAGCGCAAGTTAAATGAGCATGCAAGACACTCTGGCGGATATGTTTACCCGTATCCGCAATGCGCAGCAGGCCACCAAGGAGACGGTCACCATGCCGTCCTCCAAGATCAAGGTTGAAGTGGCCCGCGTGCTGAAAGAAGAGGGTTACATCACTGACTTCGCCGTGAGCGAATCAGCCAAGCCCGAGCTGACCGTCAGCCTCAAGTACTTCGAAGGCAAGCCGGTCATCGAGCATCTGCAGCGGGTTTCCAAGCCGTCCCTGCGTAGTTACAAGGGCAAGGATGCGCTGCCGAAGGTCGCCGATGGCCTGGGTGTCGCGATCGTCACCACCTCCAAGGGTGTGATGACCGATCGTGCCGCGCGTCAGGCTGGTGTCGGCGGCGAAGTCCTCTGCACCGTATTCTAGGAGTTTGGAATGTCCCGCGTAGCCAAATATCCGGTTAAAGTGCCCGCTGGCGTCGAGGTCAAGATCGACGGCGCCACGCTGACCGCCAAAGGCGGTCAGGGCACCCTCTCCATGCCCGTTCACGACGATGTCGTGGTCGCGCAGGAAGATGGCCAGCTGACCTTCCAGCCGAGCAAATCTGCTAAGAGCTGGGCCATGGTCGGCACCACCCGTGCCCTGGTTCAGAACCTGGTCACCGGCGTGTCCGAGGGCTTTACCAAGTCTCTCGAAATCATCGGCGTCGGTTATCGCGCTCAAGCGAAAGGCCAGACGCTCAACCTGACACTGGGCTTCTCTCACCCGGTCGACTATCAACTGCCTGAAGGTGTCACGGCGGAAACGCCGAAGAACACCGTCATCGTGCTGAAGAGCGCGGACAAGCAGAAGCTCGGCCAGGTCGCAGCGGAAATCCGCGCTTTCCGTCCGCCTGAACCCTACAAGGGCAAGGGTGTGCGTTACGCGGATGAGCAGGTCCGCCGTAAAGAAGCCAAGAAGAAGTAAGGCAGGGTTATGAACGCGAAGAAAGAATCTCGTCTCCGTCGTGCCCGCCGCGCTCGCGCGAAGATCCGCGAGCTGGGCGTGTCTCGCCTGTGCGTCAATCGTACCCCCCGTCACATCTACGCGCAGATTATCTCGCCGGATGGTGGCAAGGTCCTGGCCAGCGCTTCCACGCTGGACAAGAGCCTGCGCGAGGGTTCGACCGGCAATGCAGACGCCGCAGCCAAAGTTGGTGCGCTGATCGCTGAACGCGCCAAGGAAGCGGGCATCACCCAGGTGGCCTTCGACCGCGCTGGCTTCAAGTACCACGGTCGTGTGAAGGCCCTGGCCGACGCCGCACGTGAAGGCGGCCTGGAATTCTAAAGGGTTTTACGATGGCGAAGAACGAACAGCAAAACGGCGATCTGCAGGAAAAGCTCGTGCAGGTCAACCGTGTCGCCAAGGTGGTCAAGGGTGGCCGTATTTTCGGCTTCACCGCTCTGACTGTCGTGGGCGACGGTAACGGTCGCGTTGGCTTCGGTCGTGGCAAGGCACGTGAAGTGCCGGTCGCGATTCAGAAGGCGATGGACCAGGCGCGCCGCAACATGATCAAGGTGAACCTGGTCGGCGGTACCCTCCAGTATCCGGTCAAGGCTCGTCATGGCGCCTCCAAGGTGTACATGCAGCCGGCCTCTGACGGTACTGGTATCATCGCCGGCGGCGCCATGCGCTCCGTGCTGGAATTGGCCGGCGTGCACAACGTCCTGGCCAAGTGCTATGGCTCCACCAATCCGGTGAACGTGGTCCGTGCGACCGTGAATGGCCTGGCTTCCATGCAGTCGCCGGAAGACGTGGCCGCCAAGCGCGGTCTCTCAGTCGAAGCGATCACGGGGTAATACACCATGGCAGCTACGATCAAGGTTACCCAGACCCGCAGCACCATCGGCACGTTGGCCAAGCACAAGGCCACCATGAAGGGCCTCGGCCTGCGCCGCATCGGTCACACGGTTGAACTGGAAGACACCCCTGCCGTTCGCGGCATGATCCACAAGGTCAACTACCTTGTGCGTGTTGAGGGAGAGTAATCCATGAAACTTAACAGCCTGAGCCCGGCACCGGGCTCCAAGCACGCTGAAAAGCGCGTCGGTCGTGGCATCGGTTCCGGTCTGGGCAAGACCGGCGGCCGTGGCCACAAGGGCCAGAAGTCGCGCAGCGGTGGCAGCGTGAAGCCCGGCTTCGAGGGCGGTCAGATGCCCCTGCAGCGTCGTCTGCCGAAGTTTGGTTTCACCTCCGCCAAGTCTTTGGTTTCCGAGGAAGTCCGCCTGGCCGAGCTGGCCAAGGTCGCGGGTGACGAAGTCACCCTGGAAAGCCTCAAGGAAGCCAATGTGCTGAAGGACTCCACGCAGCATGCGAAGGTGATCCTTTCCGGCGATCTGAACAAGGCGGTCACCGTTCGCGGTCTGCGGGTCACCAAGGGTGCCCGCGCAGCGATCGAAGCCGCCGGTGGCAAGGTAGAGGACTAAATGGCCAAGTCAGGAAACATGCCGGCGATGGGCAGCGGTCTGAGTGAACTGTGGGCGCGTCTGCGCTTCGTGCTCCTCGCCATCGTGGTCTACCGTATCGGTGCCCACATACCCGTTCCCGGTATCAATCCTGACCAGCTTGCTGCCTTGTTCAGGGAGCAGCAGGGCACCATCCTGGGCATGTTCAACATGTTCTCGGGCGGTGCCCTGGAGCGCATGAGTATCCTCGCCCTCGGCATCATGCCGTACATCTCGGCGTCGATCATCATGCAGCTCCTGACCGCCGTCTCGCCCCACCTCGAGCAGTTGAAGAAGGAGGGCGAGAGCGGCCGCCGCAAGATCAGCCAGTACACGCGCTACGGCACGGTGGTGCTGGCCCTGGTTCAGGCCACCGGCATGTCCGTGGGTCTGGCCAGCCAAGGCATTGCCTATACGGCCGATCTCAGCTTCTATTTCACCGCGATCATCACCTTCGTGAGTGGCGCGGTGTTCTTGATGTGGCTGGGTGAGCAGATCACCGAGAAGGGCATCGGCAACGGCATTTCGCTGCTGATCTTCGCGGGTATCGTCGCCGGCCTGCCCGGAGCTGTGGCTCAAGCCTTCGAGCTTGCCCGCAACGAGGGCGCGTGGAATGTGTTGCCGCTGTTGGCGCTTAGCCTTCTGGGTATCGCCACCGTGGCGTTCGTCGTGTTCATCGAACGCGGCCAGCGCCGGATCACGGTGAACTACCCGCGCCGCCAGGTAGGCAACAAGATGTATGCAGGGCAGAGCAGCTACCTGCCGCTCAAGGTCAACATGGCGGGTGTCATTCCGGCCATCTTTGCCTCGAGCATCCTGTTGTTCCCCGCCTCCCTCGGTCAGTGGGTAGGTGCGGGCGACGGCATGGAATGGTTGCAGCGCGCGTCCCAGGCGTTGGCCCCAGGTCAGCCCCTTTATATCTTGCTTTTCGCGGCGGCGGTGGTATTCTTCTGCTTCTTTTACACAGCGCTGGTCTTCAACCCCAAGGATGTGGCCGACAACCTCAAGAAGTCGGGTGCCTTCCTGCCGGGGATTCGTCCTGGCGAGCAGACCGCTCGTTATGTCGACAAGGTCATGACTCGTCTGACCCTGTTCGGCGCTCTCTACATCACTGCGGTTTCCCTGATGCCCCAGTTCCTGATCGTAGCGTGGAACGTGCCGTTCTTCTTTGGCGGTACCTCGCTGCTGATCGTGGTCGTGGTCATCATGGACTTCATGGCCCAGGTGCAGTCGCACCTCATGTCGCACCAGTATGAGTCGGTGATGAAGAAGTCCAACCTGAAAGGCTACGGTAGCGGCGGCATCATGCGCTAAGGCGCCGCAGGCCGATTTGGCACGCCGCAAGCCGATTTTGGAGAGAACGATGAAAGTTCGAGCTTCCGTGAAGAAAATGTGCCGCAATTGCAAGATCATTCGTCGCAATGGCGCTGTTCGCGTCATCTGCACCGAGCCGCGGCACAAGCAGCGCCAGGGTTGATCCTGGCCTGAATTGAACCGGGTGCTGGCATACCCCTTGCCCTAATGACGGGAAGGGGGTATGCTATTGCGCCTTTTGTAGTTGATTAACCGAGCAAGCCGCTCAAACTTCGGAGTAAGCTGATGGCCCGTATTGCAGGCGTCAATATCCCGGACAACAAGCATGCGGCGATCTCGCTGACCTACATCTTCGGGATTGGCCGTACTCGCGCACAGGAAATCTGTGAAGCGACCGGCATCGCGCCGACCACCAAGATCCAGGATCTGTCATCTGAAGAGATCGACAGCCTGCGTAGTGAAGTCGGCAAGTATACCGTTGAAGGCGACCTTCGTCGTGATGTGACGCTGAACATCAAGCGTCTCATGGACTTGGGTTGCTACCGTGGTCTGCGTCATCGTCGTGGTCTTCCGATGCGCGGTCAGCGCACCAAGACCAACGCGCGTACCCGTAAGGGACCGCGTAAGCCGATCCGCAAATAACACGCACGTTCTGGCGTAAAGACAGGAATTGACATCAACATGGCTAACCCGCGTAGCAACCGTAAAAAGGTTAAAAAGCAGGTAGTGGATGCCGTTGCGCATATCCATGCCTCTTTTAACAACACGATCATTACGATCACAGACCGCCAGGGCAACGCTCTTTCTTGGGCGACAGCCGGTGGTTCGGGTTTTCGTGGTTCTCGCAAGAGCACCCCGTTCGCTGCTCAAGTGGCAAGCGAGCGTGCAGCAACTGCTGCAGCCGAGTATGGTGTGAAAAACGTCGACGTGCTGGTCAAGGGCCCCGGTCCTGGCCGTGAATCCGCCGTGCGTGCACTCAACGCCGCCGGCTTCCGCGTGCAAAGCATCACCGACGCGACGCCCATTCCCCACAATGGCTGCCGTCCGCCGAAGAAACGCCGCGTTTAAGGAGACAGATTCATGGCTCGTTACATTGGACCGAAGTGCAAACTGTCTCGCCGGGAAGGTACCGACCTCTTCCTCAAGAGCGGTGTCACTCCCTTCGAGAAAAAGTGCAAATCCGAACAGATTCCGGGTGTGCACGGCCAGCGCCGTCAGCGTCTTTCCGACTACGGCTTGCAGCTTCGCGAGAAGCAGAAAGTACGTCGCATGTACGGCGTACTCGAAAAGCAGTTCCGCAACTACTACAAGGAAGCCGCCCGCCTGAAGGGTGCGACCGGTGAGTTGTTGCTGCAGCTGCTTGAGTCCCGACTGGACAACGTCGTCTACCGCATGGGCTTTGGCGCCACTCGCTCCGAGGCTCGTCAGCTGGTAAGCCACAAGGCGATTGCCGTCAACGGCAAGACCGTCAACGTGGCCTCCTACCAGGTCAAGCCCGGCGACGTGGTATCCGTTCGTGAAAAGGCCAAGCAACAGGCGCGTATCCAGAACGCCCTGAGCATCGCCGCCAACCGTGGCGACGTGGCCTGGATCGAACTCGACGCCAAGAAGATGGAAGGCACCTTCAAGGCCCTGCCTGAGCGCGGTGACCTGACTGCCGACATCAACGAGCAACTGATCGTCGAGCTGTACTCGAAGTAAGCGGTCCGTCCGCGCCGCCCTCCTCCGGGAGGGCGGCGGTTATTACCGAGTATTCGTTTGGCAGCCTGAAAGGTGTTCATATGCAGCGTTCAGTGACAGAGTTTCTCCGTCCTCGCGACATCAAGGTCGAAGAGATCAGCGCACACCACGCAAAGATCGTGCTCGAGCCGTTCGAGCGTGGCTTCGGCCACACGTTGGGCAATGCTCTGCGTCGTATCCTGCTCTCGTCCATGCCCGGCTGCGCCGTGGTGGAGACCGAGATCGCTGGTGTCGACCATGAGTACAGCGCGATCGAGGGTGTCCAGGAAGATGTCATCGAAATCCTCCTGAACCTCAAGGACGTGGCGATCAAGATGCACAGCCGCGACGAGGCGATGCTCTCGCTGAACAAGCAGGGCCCGGCCGTCGTCACCGCTGGTGACATCGCCGTCGATCACGACGTCGAAGTGGTCAACCCCGAGCACGTCATCGCCCACGTCAATGAAGGCGCCGAGCTCAAGATGCAGCTGAAGGTGGCCCGTGGTCGCGGCTATGAGCCTGCGGATGTCCGCAGCGAAGCCGACGACGAGACACGCGCCATCGGCCGTCTGCAGCTGGATGCGACCTTCAGCCCCGTGCGCCGCGTTTCCTACAGCGTCGAAGCCGCCCGCGTCGAACAGCGCACCGACCTCGACAAGCTGATCATCAACCTGGAAACCGACGGCACCCTGGATCCGGAAGAGGCGATCCGTCGCAGCGCGACCATCCTGCAAGAGCAGCTGGCAGCGTTCGTCGACCTGGAAGCCGACAAGGAACAGGAAGTGGTCGAGGAAGAGGATCATATCGATCCCATCCTGCTGCGCCCCGTAGACGATCTCGAGTTGACCGTTCGTAGCGCCAACTGCCTGAAAGCCGAGAATATCTACTACATCGGCGATCTGATTCAGCGCACCGAGGTGGAGCTGTTGAAGACCCCGAACCTCGGCAAGAAGTCCTTGAACGAGATCAAGGACGTGTTGGCTGCTCGTGGTCTGTCCCTTGGCATGCGGCTTGAAAATTGGCCGCCGGCTAGCCTGAAGGACGACAAGGCCACCGCCTAAGCGTCGGCTCGAGTCCCAGTTTGGTAAGGAATCACAACCATGCGTCATCGTAAGAGTGGTCGTCACCTCAATCGTACCAGCTCGCACCGCCAGGCCATGTTTCGCAACATGAGCGTGTCGCTGGTCGAGCACGAAGTGATCAAGACAACCCTTCCCAAGGCCAAGGAGCTGCGTCGTCATATCGAGCCGCTCATCACCCTGGCCAAGGAAGACAGCGTCGCCAACCGGCGTCTGGCCTTCAGCCGTACCCGCTCGAAGGAAGCGGTCGGCAAGCTCTTCAACGAGCTGGGTCCGCGTTACGTCGAGCGTCCGGGCGGTTACGTCCGTATTCTCAAGTGCGGTTTCCGCACCGGCGATAACGCCCCCATGGCCTACGTCGAGCTGGTCGATCGCCCCGTCGTTGAAGAAGAGGCCGTCGGCGAGGAGTAATCCTTTCGACAGCGCTTCGACACGACGCGAAACCGACACCTCCGGGTGTCGGTTTTTTTATGTCTGTCATTTGTCGACGGGACTCTTGGGCATGATGGTCGGAAGCTGGGCCGGCCCGAGAGGGCTGGCATCCAGGGGCAGCGATGACATAAGCGCCAGGGCTGTGTGTCCGCACGGCGTGGCTTCCCCTATGCTGTCAGTCAGGGACAAGGTATCGGGGGAAGGCATGCAAAGGACGTGGCAGAGGCTGTTGTCGATGCTGGTGCTGTCGCCAGTCATCGCCGTGGCGCAGACGCCGGGCGATCCAGAAGAAGCGGGCAAGGAGGCTGCCCAGGCGTCATCATTGGCCGAGGTGGGGGGCAGTGCGGCGCCCACGGTCGCCGCAGCCGAGGTGCGCGACTGCTTTGTACAGATGGGCCAGGGGGCGGTGGGTGACTGCATCGGACTCGCCGCCGACGCCTGCCAGCAGACCCCGGGCGGGGCCACGACCCTGGGCATCGTCGATTGTCTGGCCCAGGAGACCCGGGTCTGGGATGAACTGCTCAACGCCCAGTATCAGGAGCTGCGCGCGTTGATGCGCGAGCAGGACGAGGGGAATCCTGACGTGGGTATCTCCCGGGTGGACGCGCTAAGAGACGTGCAGCGCGCCTGGATCACCTTTCGCGACGCCGAGTGCGGCTACGCCTATGCCCGCTATCAGGATGGCACCATCCGCAGCGTCGTCGCCGCCGCCTGTCAGCTTGAACAGACCGCCCAGCGGGCGCTTACCTTGAAGGGCATCCTGCACGAGAGCAGTCTTTAGGCGTGCGCCTTGCCGCCACCCAGCGATCGCGGCCGCGTCTTCCTGTGGTTTACTGGACGCTTTGACTGAGGCGCTGATCGATCCAGCGGGCCAGGTCGCCCAGCGCGTTCAGGGCGCCTTCTCGGGTATAGGGGTGGGGCCAGGCATCGAGGACCAGATAGCGCTTGTTGCTTTCAAACCTGAAGTCTTTAGGTTCGCCATCGCGATAGAAGGAGCAAGCATCGCTGCAGGTGTCCGGAACGGTGCTCATGAAGTCCTCGGCGATGTCCTCTAGATCTGCAGAAGTAGCCTGCCGGTCGATGTAGCCTCTGACGTAGAAGCCGATACTTTCGCTGTCGGCAGCGTCAGACTCCGAGGTGGGGTAATAGACCAGGCAGGCCTGGTTGTTATGCCCTTCCCAGTGGGGGAAAGAGAAGCGGAGTACCCGCTGTTCGTCACGCCAGGTGCTGCTCGACTTGATGATCTCGTTTTCCGAAATATCCAGAGTGGACGCCAACGTGCGAGTGCACTGCTGAACCAGTTCGCTTTCCAGTAGTCCGAGTTTCCTCGCCGCCTGCTTGAGTTGAGCGAAGTGCTTGAGGGCGAACGTGAGTTCCTTGTCGTCCATGATCATGGCCTTGTCCTGGTGGGCGATGGCGTGCAGGTGCTGCAACAGTTCCTGATAGAAGACCTGCCATTTGGTAAAGGTGCTGGTGGCGACTTCCTCGCCGAATCGCTCTCGAGCGGCGGTGATCAACTCGTCGTAGGAGACGCATACCCAGTCGACGGGGACATCGTCCCGCTGGGTCAGGGGGCTCAGTACGCAGCGGACCTGATAGGGCTGCTGATAGGCGTCAATCATGGCGGCGTAGGTAGTGAAGGGGTTGTATGACGCCGACGCCCATACCTTGTGTTCGATGCCGATCACAAAGCTGTCGCTCGAGATGACCAGATCGAGCCGCTTGTCGTTGCCATCCCGAACGTCCGACGACGGGACTTCGCGCTCGACCGAGAGGCTGTCCCAGTCAGTGCACAAGAGCAGGTCGTCTTCTAGCTCACCCGGGAAAGCGCCCTTTTTCAGAAGGCACGCCACTAGCGCCTTGGCCAGCCACCTTGGGGCGCCTTCGTGGCTACCCATGAAGATCGCCATCAGGTCCGACAGTCGGTTCTCGTGTTGCCCCGGCCCTGAAATGGAAAAAAGGTTGGGCTCTGGCGGCGCCGGCGGGGGCATCTGCTCCATCCTTTCGAATAGCGCTTCCAGTGCGCGATGCTCATCATCAAGTGATGGCTCCTTGTTCTCGTGTGGCATGGCGGACCTCCCTGTGTGGGCAAACCGATGATTGTGTGTCTCAGCATATCGAAAGGTGGAGGCACAAAAAGTGATCGAGTTCAGGTGCCAGTCTTCTATTGGTGTTGATATCTGGTATTCAGATGACAACGGCAGTCGCAGGATGAGGCCGCGCCTGTTCCCCGTGATAAAAGTGCGCGACGCCTGGAAGATAAAAGGGGAAGGCCTTCCCCTTTTTTCATTTGCCTTATCTCGGGCGTCTTGCGTTGGCGATGTTGCGACACCCGCTCGTTGTGTTCCGAGGCGTCCTCAGGCGGTCGCGGTTTCCTTGTCGCCCTTGCGCGAGGTGGGGGCGGCGCGTTTGAGCAGCGGCTTGAGGAAGCGCCCGGTGTGGGAGACCTCCATCTCGGCGAGCTGTTCCGGGGTGCCCTCGGCGATGATGCGTCCACCGCCGGACCCGCCCTCCGGGCCCAGGTCGATCAGCCAGTCGGCGGTCTTGATCACGTCAAGGTTGTGCTCGATGACCACCACGGTGTTGCCGTGGTCGCGCAGCCGGTGCAGGACCGTCAGCAGCTGGCGGATGTCCTCGAAGTGCAGGCCGGTGGTGGGCTCGTCGAGGATGTACAGGGTCTTGCCGGTATCGCGCTTGGCCAGCTCCCGGGCCAGCTTGACCCGCTGGGCCTCGCCGCCGGACAGGGTGGTGGCGCTCTGGCCCAGGCGGATGTAGGTCAGGCCCACGTCGACCAGGGTCTGCAGACGACGGGCGATGGCGGGCACCGGGCTGAAGAACTCCAGCGCCTCCTCCACGGTCATCTCCAGCACCTCATCGATGGTCTTGCCCTTGTAGTGGATATCCAGGGTCTCGCGGTTGTAGCGCTTGCCCTTGCACACGTCGCAGGGCACATAGATATCCGGCAGGAAGTGCATCTCGACCTTGATCATGCCCTCGCCCTGACACGCCTCGCAGCGCCCGCCCTTGACGTTGAACGAGAAGCGGCCGGGCTTGTAGCCGCGTGAGCGCGCCTCCTGGGTGCCGGCGAACAGTTCGCGAATGGGGGTGAAGATGCCGGTGTAGGTCGCCGGGTTGGAGCGCGGCGTGCGGCCGATCGGGCTCTGGTCGATGTCGATGATCTTGTCGAGCTGATCGAGCCCCTCGATGCCGGTGTAGGGCGACGGCGTCAGGGTAGTGGCCTTGTTCAGCTCGCGCGCGGCGATCGGCATCAGGGTCGAGTTGATCAAGGTCGACTTGCCCGAGCCGGACACCCCGGTGACGCACACGAACAGCCCCAGCGGCAGCTCCAGGGTGACGTCCTGGAGGTTGTTGCCCGAGGCGCCGGTGAGCTTGAGCATCTTTTCCGGGTTGCCGGGGATGCGCCAGGGCGGTACCTCGATGGCGCGGGTACCGGACAGGTACTGACCGGTCAGCGAGGCCGGGTTGGCCATGACCTCCTCCGGGGTGCCCTCGGCGACGATCTCGCCGCCATGGACACCGGCGCCGGGGCCGATGTCGAGGACATGGTCGGCGGCACGAATCGCGTCCTCGTCGTGTTCGACCACGATCACCGTGTTACCCAGGTCGCGCAGGCGTTCCAGGGTCTGCAGCAGGCGGTCGTTGTCGCGCTGGTGCAGGCCGATGGAGGGCTCGTCGAGGATGTACATCACGCCCACCAGGCCGGCACCGATCTGGCTGGCCAGGCGGATGCGCTGGGCCTCGCCACCGGACAGGGTCTCGGCGCTGCGCTCCAGGTTGAGGTAGTCGAGGCCGACGTTGACCAGAAACTCGAGTCTGGCCGAGATCTCGTTGAGGATCTTCTCGGCGATCTCGCCGCGCCGACCAGGCAGGCTCAGTTCACTGAAGTAGCGCTGGGCGTCGCCGATCGGCAGGCGCACCACCTCGGGCAGAGTGGTGTCGTCGACGAACACGTGGCGGGCTTCCTTGCGCAGGCGCGAGCCCTCGCAGGTGCGGCAGGGCTGCACCGCGATATAGCGGGCGAGTTCCTCGCGGACCATGCTCGACTCGGTCTCGCGGTAGCGGCGCTGCATGTTCGGCAGCACGCCCTCGAAGGGGTGCTCGCGGGTGACCTTCTTGCCACGATCATTGACGTAGCTGAAGGCGATGTCGTCCTTGCCGCTGCCGTTGAGGATCACCTCGCGCTCGTGGCGGGCCAGATCCTGCCACGGGGTCTCCAGGGTGAAGCGGTAGTGCTCGGCCACCGACTTCAGCTGGTTGAAGTAGTAGACGCTGCGCCGGTCCCAGCCCTTGATCACGCCTTCCGCCAGGGACAGCTCCGGGTGGCTGATCAGCTTTTCCGGGTCGAAGAACTGCTGCACCCCCAGGCCGTCGCAGGTGGGGCAGGCGCCGGCCGGGTTGTTGAACGAGAACATCCGCGGTTCGAGTTCGGCGATGGAGTAGCCGCAGACCGGACAGGCGAAGCGTGCCGAGAACGCCATGTCGTCCTGTTCACCGTCCATGAAGTGGACCATGGCGGTACCGTCGGCCAGACCCAGGGCGGTCTCGAAGGATTCCGCCAGGCGCTGCTCGAGGCCTTCGCGCACCTTGATGCGGTCCACCACCACGCTGATGTCGTGCTTGCGGTTCTTGTCCAGCGGGCGCACGTCGTCGAGTTCCAGCACCTGGCCGTCGACCATGGCGCGTACAAAGCCCTGGGAGCGCAGCTCCGCCAGCAGCTGCAGGTGCTCGCCCTTGCGTCCGCTGACCACCGGGGCCAGCAGCATCAGCTTGCTGCCTTCCGGCAGCGCCATCACCTGGTCGACCATCTGCGAGATGGTCTGGGCCTCGAGGTCCTCGCCGTGTTCCGGGCAGCGTGGGGTGCCGGCACGGGCGAACAACAGGCGCAGGTAATCGTAGATCTCGGTGATGGTGCCGACGGTGGAACGCGGGTTGTGGGAGGTGGACTTCTGCTCGATGGAGATCGCCGGCGACAGCCCCTCGATATGGTCCACGTCGGGCTTTTCCATCATCGACAGGAACTGGCGCGCATAGGTGGACAGCGACTCCACGTAGCGGCGCTGCCCCTCTGCGTAGAGGGTATCGAAGGCCAGCGACGACTTGCCGGAGCCAGACAGCCCGGTGACCACGATCAGCTTGTCACGGGGTAGTTCGACGTCGATCTGCTTGAGGTTGTGGGTGCGGGCACCCCTGACCAGAATCTTGTCCATTCCCACCTCGAAGACGCGGCAAAAGGTCGATTATACGTGGCCGGTCGCCCGGCCGGCAAAGCCACCGGTGAAAAGACGCTTGTGAAATGACTCGAGTGTCGGCATTTTCTGGATCGCCCCCAGGCGCTAGAATATGCGGTCCACCTTCGGGGCTCTCTCCCCGCTCTCAAGCCGGAATTCGTTCATGTCCAAGGCCAGACTCTTGTTAGCCTCCGAGCGGCGCGCCATCGTCGGTCTGGCGGGGCTCTACGCCACACGCATGCTCGGGCTGTTCATGGTGTTGCCCGTACTCGCCCTCAACGCCGACCACCTGGTCGGGGCCACCCCTCTGTTGGTGGGGCTGGCGCTCGGCGTCTATGGCCTGACCCAGGCGGTACTGCAGATTCCCTTCGGTCTGCTGTCGGATCGCATCGGGCGCAAGCCGGTGATTGCTGCTGGCCTGGGGTTGTTTTTGATCGGCAGCGTGGTCGCCGCTCAGGCGGACTCCATCGCCATGATGATTGTCGGTCGCAGTCTGCAGGGCAGCGGTGCGGTGGCCGCCGCCATCATGGCGCTTCTGGCCGACCAAACCCGCGAGCAGGTTCGCACCGCCGCCATGGCGACCATCGGTCTGTCGATCGGCGTGGCCTTTGGCGTCGCCATGGTGCTCGGCCCGCTGGTGGCCAGCCACTTTGGCCTGGCCGGGGTGTTCTACTTCACCGCCCTGCTGGCGGCGCTGGGGATGCTGGTGCTGTGGAAGCTGGTGCCGCCGGCGCCGCGCCGTCGCGGCCATCGTGACGTCGGCCTCGACCGCGGGCAGCTCGCCAGCATCCTCGGGCGCATGGACCTGTGGCGCATGGACGCCTCCATCTTCAGCCTGCACCTGATCCTGATGGCGATCTTCACCGCGGTGCCGTTCAAGCTGGTCGATGCCGGCGTCGTCGAAGCCCGCCATGGCCTGGTCTACCTGGTGGTGATGGGACTGTCCTTCGTCGCCATGGTGCCGCTGGTGATCGTGGCCGAGAAGAAGCGCAAGATGAAGCTGATGTGCCTGGGTGCCATCGCTACCATCACCCTGAGTCTGGTCGGGCTGGGCCTCGCCGGTTCGGGCCTGGTAGCCCTGGGCGCCTGGCTGCTGGCCTTCTTTACCGCCTTCAACCTGCTCGAGGCCACCCTGCCGTCGATGATCAGCAAGCTGGCGCCGGCCGGGGCCAAGGGCACGGCCATGGGGGTCTATTCCACCAGCCAGTTCCTGGGGGCCTTCCTCGGTGGCGTGATGGGCGGCTTCCTGGCGCAGCAGTTCGGGCTGTCGGCGGTGTTCCTGGGGGCAGCGCTGCTGGGGCTTGGCTGGTTCGTGCTGATGCTCGGCATGCGCGCGCCGCGCCACCTGTCCAGCGAGGTGGTGGCCCTGGCCGACGAGCACGAGAGCGATACCCTGGACAACCTGATGGCGCGCTTTGCCGCCGTCGCCGGGGTCGAGGACGTGCTGGTGGTGCCGGAGGAGCGGCTGGCCTACCTGAAGGTGGATCGTGCCACCCTGGACACCGAGGCGCTGGCGCGGCTGACCCGTTCTTCGACCCAGCGCTCCTAGGTAGCGGTAGATAGTTGCGGTAGATAGCCGCGGTAGATAGCCGCGGCAGATAGTCGCGGCGCCTGGTGTCGGCACCTTGTCGCGACATCACGTCGCCGCACACTGTCTGCGCTCGAGTGCCGAGCCGTTCTTCACGGCGGCGAATCGTCTCGATCTCGCGTATAGTAGCGACATCCGCTTTTGTGGCGTCGACCGATCGACGCCGACCGATTGTCACCGGGGGCGTGGCAGCTATCCTGCCCGCCGGCCCGGCACCCATTGTCTGCATCAAGGAGTCAACCATGGCCCGTGGCGTCAACAAGGTCATCCTCATCGGCAACCTCGGCCAGGATCCGGAGGTACGCTTTACACCGTCCGGCACCGCCGTGGCCAACCTGAACCTCGCGACCACCGATACCTGGATGGACCGCCAGAGCGGCCAGCGCCAGGAACGCACCGAATGGCACCGGGTGGTGATGTTCAACAAGCTGGCCGAGATTTCCCAGCAGTACCTCAAGAAGGGCTCGAAGCTGTACATCGAAGGCCGCCTGCAGACCCGCAAGTGGCAGGACCAGAACGGCCAGGATCGCTACTCCACCGAGATCGTCGCCAACGACATGCAGATGCTCGATGGTCGCGGTGAAGGCGGCCAGGGTGGCGGCTTCGGCGGCGGCCCTCAGGGCGGCGGCAACTTCGGCGGTGGTCAGCCCCAGCAGGGCGGTGGCAACTTCGGTGGTGGTCAGCCCCAGCAGGGTGGCAACTTCGGTGGTGGCCAGCCCCAGCAGGGTGGCAACTTCGGTGGCGGCCAGCCCCAGCAGGGCGGCAACTTTGGCGGTGGCCAGCAGGGTGGCGCTCAGCAGAACCGTCCGCCCCAGCAGGCGCCCAACCAGGGCGGTGGTCAGAAGGGCGGCTTCGGCGCACCGGACCCGGGCAACTTCGACGACTTCGACGACGAGATCCCGTTCTAAGTCCCGTTGTGGATGCCATCAAATGGCGTCATTAGCAAACCAAGGAGGCCCTGCATCGGCAGGGCCTCCTTGCGTTCCGGGTCTTCTTTTTTGGTCAGCGCCTGTTCAGTGCAGTGCCTCTTCTCGCCAAGTGCCTCTTTCTCTTGCAGCGTCTCTCTTCGGCCAAGGCGCTTCGCCTCAAGTGCCCGGGGTATCAGGGCGTCTTGGGCATGGCACGCTTGTGGGCGGTGCGCCGCCAGGTGGCGATGATGCGCTCGGCGTCCTCGGGGGCGACACTCTCGCCGGTGAGGAAGCGGTCGATGGCGGCGTAGCTGACGCCGAGGGCTTCCTCGTCACTCAACTGCGGGCGCAGTGACTCCAGGTCCGCCGTCGGCACCTTGTTGACCAGGGTATCCGGGGCGCCCAGTTGTGCAGCCATGTCGCGGACCTGGCCCTTGGTCAGGCCGGCCAGGGGCACCAGGTCACAGGCGCCGTCACCGTGCTTGGTGTAGAAGCCCATCACTGCCTCGGCGGCCTGGTCGGTGCCGATGACCAGGCCACCTTGAGCACCGGCCACGGCGTACTGGGCGATCATCCGCTGGCGCGCCTTGATATTGCCCATCACGAAGTCGCGGAGGGCCTGGTCGCGAAACTCAAGGCCTGCCTGCTCCAGCGCTTCCAGCATGGCGTCGCTGGCCGGCTTGATATTGACCGTCAGGCACTCGTCCGGCTGGATGGCGTCCAGCGCCTGCCTGGCGTCGTCATCATCCTGCTGCTCGCCATAGGGCAGGCGCATGGCGATGAAGCGTGCTTCGGGCAGTCGCTCCCGCGCCGTCTCGACCGCCCGCTGGGCCAGCAGGCCGGCGCTGGTCGAGTCCACGCCGCCACTGATGCCGAGCACCAGGCAGTGCTGGCCGGTGGTATGAAGCTGGTCGATCAAAAACGCCTGGCGCCGCTGAATTTCATCCCTGATGTCCGCCCCGGGCTGGACTTCGAGTTCACGCGCGATGATGCGCTGCAACTGGTCGATATCGTCGTGGGTCATCCGTGCCTCCTTGCGGGATTGGGGTGTCAGTCGTGCTCACGCCAGTAGGGCGCGAGCTTGCCGTCGCGAATGTCGCGGTGCCAGTCACACACTCGTTTGAGGGCATGATGGGCCGCCGCCAGGCGGACCTCGTTGCGATCCCCGTCGAAATGCTCGGTGGTGGTGATCACGTAGATCTTGTCCTCGTAGCGAAAGCCCCAGCCCAGGCACACCGTGCCCTTGGGCGGTCCATCCTCGGGTTCGCCTGGGCCGGCGATGCCGGTGTTGGCGATCGCCAGCTTGGCGTTGGAGTTGTTCAGGGTGCCCAGCACCATCTCCCGGGTGATCTCCTCGCCGGTCAGGCCGTAGCGCGAGATGGTCTCGAAGGGGATCCCGAGGTAGCGGTTCTTGGCCTCGGGCGAGTAGACGGCCAGTCCGCTGTCGATGACCTGGCCGCTGCCAGGTACGCGGGCCAGTTCCGAGGCGATCAGACCGGCGGTGCAGGACTCCGCGGTGGCCAGCTTGATGTCGTGCTCGGTCAGGTAGTCGACAAGATCTTCCAGCCATTCCATGGCGTGCTCTCCTGCGAAGTTGAGAGTGGGAAATGCTCGTTCTGGCAAATTCAGCATAGGGGCTGAAGGCCGGGTCTTCCAACCCACTCCTTGCGAGACGGATGCCTCTCTATCTCCACTGATGTCTTATGTTGCCGTGCAGCCAGACAGGCTAAAGTGATAAGCAGACAAATAATTTAGTGGTGATCCAGGAGGGAGCGGCGGATGCAGGATCTGTTGTGGTACCAGTACGCGTTGATCGGGCTGATCTTCTGCTGGAGCGGTTTCGTGCGCTCCAGTCTGGGGTTCGGTGGGGCGGTGCTGGCGCTGCCCTTCCTGCTGCTGGTGCTCGATGAGCCACTGGTGTTCCTGCCGCTGGTGGCGGTGCATCTGTTGATCTTCTCGAGCTGGATCGCCTGGCGCGGCCATCGTCAGATCCAGCAGACCGGCAATACCGGAGACAGCAATATCGACTGGCGCTACTTGAAGCGCGCGCTGGCGATCATGATCGTGCCCAAGCTGATCGGCGTGGTTGGCCTCTTGACCCTGCCGGCTGAGCTGATGACGGCGGTGATCTTCGTGATCGTGATCGTCTACGGCGCCAGCTACGCCCTCAATCGCCCCTTTCGTAGCCGCAGCAAGACGGTGGACGTGGTGCTGCTGGCGCTGGGCGGCTACGTCAGCGGAGCATCGCTGATCGGCGCTCCGCTGATCGTCGCGGTATTCGCTTCCCATGTGGCCAAGCACCAGTTGCGCGACACCCTGTTTGTGCTGTGGTTCATCCTGGTGGTGATCAAGATGGTGTCCTTCATCATCGCCGGAGTGGACCTGCAGCTCGAGCATCACCTGTGGCTGTTGCCCTGCGCCATGGTGGGCCATGTACTCGGCGAGCGAGTCCACCAGGCGCTGCTCGGTGCTCGCTCCGAGGTGTTCTTCCGGGTGCTCGGGGTGGTGCTGGTGGCGGTCAGCCTGGTGGGCCTTGCGACCAGCGTCGGCTGATCGCGCCAACCGGCAGCCAGACGTTTCCACCTCGATGGATGGCGAGAGTCTGCTACCTCCAAGAGGGGCGCTGATCGATGAGCAGTTGGTGTAGAATATGGCCCTTTGGTGTCCTCGGGCGTGATGTGCGAGTGGCGGTTCTCGCCGCTATTCCTGTCGCAGCGTCTGGACACCGGCCGTAACGCCAGGGCGTCGTACGAGTCTCGTGCGGCGCTCTCATGGACGAGGAGTCGTCGTGAAGCTGCTGATTCTGGACGCCGGGCATTGTCTGTCCCTGGCCCTGGCGCGGGAAAGCAATCGGCGCGGTGATACCGAGCTGGTGATCGATCCCGCGACCCGCGTGGATCCTGAAGCGCTGCGTACGCTGGCGCCGGACGCGCTGATCATTCCCCCCTTGTCGCGCCCCTTCAGCGTGCCGCCCGCTGCGGTGGTCGAACACGCCGAGGCGGTCGAGGCCTGCATGGAGGCGTGCCGTGACGTTGGCATACCGCTGGTGTGGTGCGTCTGTGACCAGCTCTACGAGGATGGCCACGATTCGCCCATCGACGAGCACGTGATTCCGGCCCCCCGGGACGAGGGGCTGCGCCGGCTGGTGGCGACGGGCGACCGCATCCGTGCCGAGTGCCCCGAGCACCTGATCGTGCGGGTCGGTCCCATGTTCGCCCTGGAGGGTAGCCACGCCTGGCTCGGCGAACTGCTCGATACCCTGATCGATGGTGGCACCGTGCCCGCCGAGACCGACGTGACCCTGTGCCCGACGTCCGCTGATGCCGTGGCCATGGCGCTGATCGGCATGCTGCAGCAGCAGTCCTGCGGCGCCAATGCCTGGGGCAGCTACCATCTGGCCGGGGTAGAGCCGGTCAGCGCCTATACGTTCGTGTGCATGGTGCGCACCCAGTTGGGCACGCGTCTGGAAGGCCAGGGCGAAAATATCGCGCTGGGCGAGGTGAAGGCGCTCAGCCACCACCATGATCAGCCGCTGCGCCGGGTACTCAACTGTCGCCGGGTGCTGGAAGTGTTCGGGGTACACCAGAAACCCTGGCGGCTCGAGGTGGGTCGCATGCTCGACACCTGGTGTCGAGCGCGGGAAGACGTGGCCTGCCAGGCGACGAGTCAGGGGAAGGACGCATGAATCTGCTGCGCAGCGTGATCTTCTATATTGGCTATTTTGCCGCGATGCTGGTGTGTGGCTTGCTGTTTCTGCCGCCGGCGCCGCTGCTGCCACTGCGCTCGCGCTATCGGCTGCTCAACCTCTACAACCACTTCATCATCGCCTGGTTCAGCCTGGTGTGCGGGGTGCGCTACGAGATGAAGGGGCGTGAAAAACTGCCCGATGGGCCGGTGGTGATCCTGTCCAATCACCAGTGCGAGTGGGAAACCGTCTACCTGCAGTTGCTCAAGCCTCCGGTGTGCACGGTGCTCAAGAAGGAACTGTTGAACTTTCCGATCTTTGGCTGGGGGCTGCGCCTGTTGCACCCCATCGCCCTGGACCGCTCCAAGCCTGCCCGGGCCATGCGCCAGGTACTGAGCCAGGGAGGCCAGCGGCTCAAGGAGGGGTTGTCGGTGCTGATCTTTCCCGAGGGAACCCGGGTAGAGCCAGGCAAGCGTCGCCGCTACAACAAGAGTGGGGCGGTGATCGCCTGCCGCGCCGGGGTGCCGGTGGTGCCGGTGGCCCACAACGCCGGCGAATGCTGGCCGGGGCGTGACTGGATCAAGCGGCCTGGCCGCATCTCGCTGGTGGTGGGCGAGCCTATCGCCACCGAAGGACGCACCCCTGAAGAGGTGCTGGTCGAGACCGAAGCCTGGATCGAGGCGCGCCTGGAAGAGATCTCCAGCGTGCCGAGACCCGCGCCCGAAGAACTGGCGCGCAGTGTCAGTCGCTGAACGCGATCCGGCCCCACTGGAGCCGGTCTTGGGGCGCTCGGCATCATCGCCGATCGCCGAGAGAAAAGGCGGTCAAGCCGTCGCTTCGGTGGTGTTTTCCATCTCCTGATAGCCTGTCCGCTGTCTTTCGGCAACGCTCAGGTCATGTACACGCTCTCGCATGCCGTGGACGTCCTTGATGCCGGGAATAAGTTGGCGCGGATGGGTCCGGTCTGCCGTCAGCAGTATCAGGTTACCCAAGCCAAAGAGCCTGAGCAGCAAAGGCTCTGATGTCGACAGGTCGCGGATGCGTGCGATCTCCAACTGATCCACGCGGCGATTCAAGACGCCGTGATAGTAGTAGACTCGGCGCGGTGTGATATCAAACTTGGTGGTGGCCAAGCCAATGATCTTGCAGATGGGAATAATAAGACAGATCACCCAAACAGTGATGATGGCGCAGGATCGGTTCAAGATGATTGAACTGCCTGGAATGTGCAGGCTGATGAGAAACCCATAAAGATAAACGGCAACATGTACTAAATAGTATGTTCCGATTGATGCGAGCAACAATCCAACTATCAGTGAACCCACTCCCGCCAGAATCGAAGGCTTCAGCGTTGCGATAACGCTTTCATTCGAGGTGCTGCCGCTCATGGTCTTCTCCTTTTGTCGTTGATGCGGGCAAAGCGAGTGTGGCAGCTCCGAGCATGAAAGGGCTGAAGCTGCCACCTATCGTCAGTCCTAGCCGTTGGCCAGGCGCTCGCGAATATTGTCGGCGCGTTCCATGGAGCCCGGGTGTGACGACATCAGGCTGCTTTCGCCGCCGTCGAGATCGGCGAACTTCTGGAAGCCGGTCATCAGCCCCTCGCGCGGGATGCCCCGCTCGGTCAGCAGGTCGAAAGAGAAGTTGTCGGCGTCGCTTTCCTGACTCTGGGAGAACTGGGCGTTGATGAACTGCTCGCTCAGGTCACCCAGTTGGGAGTCCGACAGGGTCGCCATCGCGCTGTTGCCAGATGCCGCCATGGCATCCCGGGCGATCGCGGTGGCGTAGGCCGTCTGCATGCGCTTGCGGCTATGCCCCAGGGCCACGTGGCCGAGTTCGTGGCCCAGTACGCCCTCGATCTCGTTGTCGTTCATCATGTCCATCAGCCCGCTGTAGACACGCACGCAGCCGTTGGCCATGGCCCAGGCGTTGATGTCGTCGGTCATGTAGACCTTGTAGTTGACCGGGGTGCCTTCGATCTGGTGACCCAGGTGGTCGGCAATGCTTTTTAGGCGCTGTGCATACTCAGAGTCGGGCGACGCCAGGACGGATTGGCTGTCCATCTGCTGGCAGCTCTGGTCAGACATGGCCTTGACCTCGGCGTCGCTGATGGTGGCGGCGTTGAAGCCGGCGAGCCCGGTGTTGATCATGCTGTCGGTGGACATGTTCTCGCAGCCGGTCAGCAGGCTGGTGCAGCCAAGCACGGCGAGAGAAAGCGTAAGGCGTAGGTTCATGCTCATCATCCTTGATGAAAGAGGGAGTCGGGATGGTTCCTGCAGGACAGGGTCCTGATCGGCGGTTGCGCGCGCAGGATCGCGACGGGAGTTTCTGGAGCGCAAGCTGACCGTGTTCGGAGTTGTAGCACGCGCTATTGCAGCGCAACAAACCTACCCATTTTTCGTGTTTTTCAGACAACACTTTGTCAGCAATATCGTCTTGCTCTCCCTGGCAGTGGGAATAGCGCTATCCACAAACAACGACGGCGCCCCGAGGGGCGCCGTCGTGTTACTACCTGGCCGGGCTGGATCAGTCGTTGAAGCGCTGCAGCACCAGACAGGCATTGGTACCGCCGAAGCCGAAGCTGTTGGACAGTACGCGATCCAGCTTCACGCCATCACGGCGGCTGGTGACGATATCGAAGCCCTGGGCCTCGTCGTCCAGGTCGCTGACGTTGGCCGAGGCGGCGATGAAGTCGTTCTCCATCATCAATAGCGAGTAGATCGCTTCCTGCACGCCGGTGGCGCCCAGGGAATGCCCGGTCAGAGACTTGGTGGAACTCATCGCCGGGGTGCTGTCACCGAAGACCTCGCGCACCGCCTTGAGCTCGGCCACATCGCCCACCGGCGTGGAGGTGCCATGGGTGTTGATGTAGTCGATGTCGCCGTCGACGCTGGCCATGGCCTGGCGCATGCAGCGAATGGCGCCTTCACCTGACGGCGCGACCATGTCCTTGCCGTCGGAGGTGGCGCCGTAGCCGACCACCTCGGCGTAGATCTTGGCGCCGCGAGCCTTGGCGTGCTCGAGCTCTTCAAGCACCAGCATGCCGCCGCCGCCGGCGATGACGAAGCCGTCGCGGCTCTTGTCGTAGGGGCGAGAGGCGGTCTGCGGGTCGTCGTTGTAGCTGGTCGACAGCGCACCCATGGCGTCGAACAGACACGACAGCGTCCAGTGCTCCTCCTCGCCGCCGCCGGCGAATACCACGTCCTGCTTGCCGAGCTGGATCTGTTCCATGGCGGAACCGATACAGTGGGCAGAGGTGGCGCAGGCAGAAGAGATGGAGTAGTTCACGCCCTTGATCTTGAACGGGGTCGCCAGACAGGCCGAGACGGTGCTGCCCATGGTGCGGGTGACCCGGTAGGGGCCCACACGGCGCAGACCCTTCTCGCGCATCACGTCGGCGGCCTCCACCTGGTTGGCGCTGGAAGCGCCGCCGGACCCGGCGATCAAGCCGGTACGTTCGTTGGACACCTGCTCGGGCGTGAGGCCGGAATCCTCGATGGCCTGGGCCATGGAGACATAGGCGTAGGCCGCAGCGTCACCCATGAAGCGGCGCAGCTTGCGGTCCACCAGTTCGTCCAGGTCGATGTCGACCACGCCGGCGACGTGGCTGCGGAAGCCACGCTCGGCGTATTCTTCCTTGAAACGAATGCCGGACTGGCCGTTCTTGAGTGCCTCGAGTACCTGTTGCCGGTCATTGCCCAGGCACGACACGATGCCCAGACCGGTGACTACCACTCGTCGCATGGGAGCCTCCTGATCAGAAATTCGCGGTGGAGGTGAACAGGCCGACACGCAGGTCGTTGGCCTGATAGATATCGCGGCCATCGACGGAAACGGTGCCGTCCGCCATGCCCAGAATCAGGCGGCGGGTGATGACGCGCTTGATATTGATGCGGTAGGTGACCTTCTGGGCGTCAGGCATGATCTGCCCGCTGAACTTGACCTCGCCGCAGCCCAGCGCCCGGCCGCGTCCGGGGTGACCGAGCCAACCGAGGTAGAAGCCCACCAGCTGCCACATGGCATCGAGGCCGAGGCAGCCGGGCATGACGGGGTCGCCCGGAAAGTGGCAATCGAAGAACCACAGGTCAGGGCGGATATCGAGCTCGGCGATCAGTTCGCCCTTTCCGTACTCGCCACCCTCTTCGTAAATGCGCGTGATGCGGTCGAGCATCAGCATGTTGGGGGCCGGCAGCTGGGCATTGCCCGGGCCGAACAGCTCACCGCGGCTGCAAGCCAGCAGTTCATCGCGATCAAAAGAGTGTTGCTTGGTCACTGGAGCGTTCCGAGAGTCGAAGTGATGTACGCCGCGCACGGCAATCTGCCGCCATGCGGCCTGCCTAGTCTACTGTTCGTGGGGGCTGAATGCACCCCGTGGGCCTTCGATCATGGTCGTGGTAGACAGAAAGTCTGCTTTGACACTACAGATTCCGGGCAAAGCGCCGATAACGACAGCACACTTTTTTCGCGTTCTCTATCGCGGGAGTCCAATTCGACCATGTGGCCTCGGTTATCTTTCAATCGCCCGCTGATCTGGCTCGGGCTCTCGGCGATGTCAGCCGTCCTGTGGCTGCCGAGCGTCTCGCTCAGGCTCGGTGCGCTGTTGCTGATGGCGGTGGCCATGTGGGACGGCTGGCGTCAGGTGAAGCTCGAGCAGCGTCGCTCGCGGTTGACCGAGCAGGTGATGCGACAGTCGGGGGAGGCGGTGATGATCACCGACGACCAGCACCGTATCCAGGCGGTCAACCCGGCCTTTACCGAGCTCTCGGGATTCGAGCTGTCCGAGGTGGCCGGCCTCAGCGCCAGCAACCTGGCGGCGGCGCGCCATGACAGTGCCTTCTTCGAGCGCTTCTGGCAGGCGCTGATCAGCGCCGGTCGCTGGGAAGGCGAGCTGTGGCAGCGACGCAAGGATGGCAGCGAGTACCCCATGTGGCTGGAGGTCCAGGTGATCACCGACCCCCATGGCCGCGCCGAGCACCATATCGCCACCTTTACCGATATCTCGCTGCGCAAGGCCCGGGAGCAGGACCTCAGGCGGATCGGTCGGGAAGACCCGCTGACCGGCCTGCCCAACCGTTTCCGTCTTCATGAATTGCTGGCCTCGCGTCTGCGTCATCTGCGTGCCGGTGAGTGCCTGGATCTGGCGCTGATCGATATCGATGGTTTCAAGGAGATCAACGACGGCCTCGGTGTCAGCGCCGGTGATCGATTGCTGGCACGTTTCGGCAAGCGCCTGGCCGGGCATGTGGCCGGCGGTGTGGTCGGGCGGCTGGGCGGGGACGAATTCATGGTCCTGCGTACCACTACCTACGACGATCACGAGCGCTGGGTCGAGGGCTTGAGGAGCCATCTGGGGGAGCCGTTCGAGATCGACGGCAGCACCTTGAGGCTCGGTATTACCATCGGCAGCTGTCGTGCGCCGGAGGACGGCAATAGTGACGGCGTGCTGTTTCAGCGCATGGAGGCGGCGCTGGCGTCCGCCCGCCGCCATGGCGGTAATTGCTGCCAGCGCTTTCGGCCTGCCCTGGACGTCGGCGACGGTCCCAATCTGACGCTGCTCAATGACCTGCGGGAAGCGCTGGCCCAGGGAGGGCAGCTTGAGCTTCACTACCAGCCGCAACATCGCCTCGCCGATGACGCCATGATCGGCATGGAGGCCTTGCTGCGTTGGCGTCATCCCCGCGACGGGATGATCTCCCCGGCGGAGTTCATCCCCCTGGCGGAGCGTCATGGACTGATGGCACCGCTGGGTGACTGGGTGATTCATCAGGCCTTGACCCAGCTCGCCCACTGGCGCTCGCGGGGGCTATCGCCGCTGCCGGTGTGGATCAACATCTCGGCGATGCAGCTGTTCCAGGGCGACCTGGAGAAGACCCTGGCCACCGGCCGCGCGCGCCATGACGTGGCGTCCCAGTGGCTGGGGCTCGAGCTGACCGAGTCGGTGCTGCTGGACGATCGTGGCGGCGATATCGTGCCGCGCCTGGAGCGATTGCGTGACCTGGGCCATCGCATCGCCCTCGACGACTTCGGTACCGGCTATTCGTCGCTGGGCTATCTCAAGGAGTTGCCGCTGGACAAGCTGAAGCTGGATCGTGCCTTCATCAAGGCGCTGCCGGGTGACAGCGCCGATGCGGCCATCGTCAACGCGGTCACGGCGATGGCCCGAGGGTTGTCACTGGAGATACTGGCCGAGGGCGTCGAAACCGCAGAACAGCGCGACTACCTGCGCCAGGCCGGTTGTGATGAGGTGCAGGGGTACTTCTACGCCCGGCCGATGCCGGCCCACGAGCTCGAAGCCCTGTGGCGGGAAAGCGCTACCCGTCAAGAGGCCAATACCCGTCAGGCGGTGGCCTGATGGCGTCTTCCGCCCTTGTTCAGCCAGAGCGCCGACGCAGGCCGATGCCGATGACCAGGCACAGCGAGGCCCAGATCAGCGCCTGGGTCGGCAGCAGCCAGTCGGCCAGCTCGACGCCCGCCAGTGCCGCGCCGCCCAGGTAGGACGAGGGGCCGCCGATCAGGCCGCCGAGGGCGGCGAGCCAGGGGCGCGCCCATAGCCACTCCAGCGAGTGATGAATCAGGGTGGCGAACAGCGGCCATAGCCACAGCAGCCACAACGCCAGCGGACCGAGGCTCGGGCTCTGCGGGTCGAAGCGATAGCCGCCCAACGCCGCCAGCGAGCCATCGATCACGACCCCAGCCAGCAGAAACCCCAGCAACCAGCGCCATTCTCCGGGCTTGGCCAACCAGCGCAGGTGAGCCACGATCACCGCCAGGGCAATGGCTCCGCCGGCCCAGGCGCCCATCAGCACACAGCCGAACCAGCCCAGCTGGAAGCCCGCCACATTGAGCAGCGAGGCCTGCCAGCGGGGGGGCATCGGTCCCCTGATCACGGCTTGCCGAGCCGAGTTCGCGGCCGCGCATCGGGCTTGGCCAGCAACAGGTGGCAGGTGCTGATGGTGCGCTCCGCGAAACCCGCCTCGCAGTAGCACAGATAGTAGCGCCACATGCGCACAAAACGCTCGTCGTAGCCCAGCTTGCCGACCTGATCGAGGCTCGCCTCGAAACGCTGGCGCCACTCACGCAGGGTGCGGGCGTAGTGCGGGCCGATATCATCCAGATCGACCAGGTTCATCGAGGTGTGTTTCGTCAGGTTCTGCAGCAGTACCGTGGGCGATGGCAGAAAACCACCGGGAAAGATGTAGCGCTTGATGAAGTCCATCTCTCTGCGCGCCGCTTCATAGCGCTGGTCACGTACGGTGATGGCCTGCAGCAACGCCAGCCCCTGGGGCGCCAGCAACTGGTCCAGGGTCTTGAGGTAGCGCGGCAGGTAGTCGGCGCCGACCGCCTCCACCATCTCCACCGAAATCAGCCGGTCATAGCGCCCGCTAAGTTCGCGGTAGTCCTCGTTGAGCAGGGTGACCTGGTCCTCGAGTCCCTCCTCGGCCAGGCGGCGAGCGGTATGCTCGTATTGCTCGCGGGAGATGGTGGTGGTGGTCACCCGGCAGCCGCGGGTACGGGCGGCATGGATCGCGAGTCCGCCCCAGCCGGTGCCGATCTCCAGCAGGTGGTGGTGAGGTCTGACGTCTAGCTTGTCGAGCATGACATCGAGCTTGTGCGTCGAGGCCTGCTCGAGGGTAGCCTCCGGGGAGGGGAAGATGGCACTGGAGTACATCCAGTGTTCACGGTCCAGAAAGGTCGCGAACAGGTCATTGCCGATGTCGTAGTGGGCCGCAATGTGGCGCCGGGAGCCCTTGCGGGTATTGCGCTGCAGACGCAGCAGCGTGGACAGCAGGGCGCGTCCCAGGCCGGCCAGGCCGCCTTCCACATCGTCATTGACCCGGTCGATGTTGCGCGCAAACAGACGCACCAGTCCGACCAGATCGTCCACGTCCCAGTCACCGTCCATGTAGGCTTCTGCCGCCCCCAGGGTGCCGCCCAGCGCCATGCGCTTCCACACCCGACTGCGGCGTACCACCAGGGTTACGCTCAGTTCCCCCTGTTCCCCAAGCTGATGGCGCTCATGGCCGTCGACAAGGGTGATGCTGCCGTGGCGCAGTTGGCCCAATTGCGCCAGCACCCGAGGCTTGAGCCAGTGGCTGAGCCTGTCGCCGCGTCGGCTGATGGTGACGCCTTGTTCGCTCCTGAGTGTGGTCAAGACGGAGTCTCCTCGGATCTGGATGAGAGGCCTTCGGCCGGCGGTGGGTGATCGTGCAGCGGGACGCCCTTGAGCCACAGCCTGATTGCCTCCCAGTGGATGGCAGCCAGGGTCTTGGTGGCCATCCAGGGTTGCCGCGCAAGGCCGGCGAGCAGCGCCGGTCGGGTAGCCGGCCGGCCTGCCAGGGTCAGGGTGGCATCGAAGTGGCGCTGGCCATCCCGCCAGGTCTCCATGTGCATGGCGAGCTCACGCCCCGGGCTGTTGAAGCGCCAGTGGTAAGTCATGCCCATGGGCAGAAAGGGCGATACGTGCAGGTCCTTGTCGAACTCAGCGCGGTGGCTGTGACGCTCGGGGTCTACCGCGGCAGCGTAACGGGTGCGCTCGCGCCAGGGGGTATTGGTGACTTCACCGAGTATCGCGCCCAGACGCTCGCGTCCCTCGCCGTCGGGTTCGTGGTAGAGGTAGTAGAGCGAGATGGGATTGAACGACACCCAGGGAGAGCCAAGCTGGGTCAGCAGGCAGACCCGGCCCTGGGGCGCCTGGCCCAGGCGCTCGCGGACCTCGGCCCTGGCGGCGTCGGCCAGGGTTATCTCGCTGCCCCGTGCCGGCAGGTAATCCTCGCGCCTGAAGCGGGCCAGCGCCGGCCTGCGGGCACTGAAGCCGGGCACCCGGTCGAACAGTTCGGGCAGCTCCTCCAGGTCGAGCCAGGCCATCCATACGCGATAGGCAAACTCGTGGGGTCGCGGCAGAAAGCGCCGATGGCGCAGGGTGCCGCGGTAGATCCGCGAACGCGGCTTGGCGATCATGGTGCCACCGCCTCCAGCCGCTCATGGTCGCTTTCCTCGCAGCCCAGCGCCTTTGCCACCCGCAGCGCGCTCCATACGCCATCCTCGTGAAAGCCGTTGCGCCAGTAGGCGCCACAGAAGTGAGTACGCAGCGCCGCAGAGGAGATCTCGGCATGACGCGCCTGGGCCAGGCTACCCTGGGCCGTGAACTGGGGATGGGCGTAGCGAAAGCGCCCGAGCACCTTGGCCGGGTCGATGCTGTCGGCGTCGTTCAGGGTCACGCAGAAGGTGTGCGGCGCGCTCAGGCGCTGGAGGATATTCATGTCGTAGGTGACCGAGACCCGGTCAGCGTCGCTGCGGCTGTCGAGGCGATAGTTCCAGCTGGCCCAGGCGCGCCGACGGCGCGGCAGCAGGCGAGTATCGGTGTGCAGTACCACCTCGTTGTCGGCGTAGGGCAACGCCGACAGCACCTCGCGTTCGGCGTAGCTGGGGTCATCGAGCAGCCCGAGCGCCTGGTCGGCGTGGCAGGCCAGCACCAGTTGGTCGAAGCGTTCCTCGCCGGCATCGGTGCGCAGCACCACGCCGTCGTGTTCCCGACGAATACCGCGCACCGGCGTCGCCAGGCGGATGGCGTCGGCGTAGGGCGCCACCATGGCATCGATATAGCCGCGCGATCCCCCTTCCACGGTGTACCACTGGGGCCTGTCGTTGACCGACAGCAGCCCATGGTGGTGGAAGAAGCGCAGGAAAAAACGTGTGGGAAAGGCGCGGATATCGGCCAGGCTGGCCGACCAGATGGCGCCCCCCATGGGCAGCAGGTAGTGGCGCTGAAAGTCGTCGCTGAAGCCATGGCCATCGAGATAGTCGCCAAGGGGCATCAGCAGGGCATCGCTGGACGTATCCTGGCCCGGTCGCGCCAGATCGGCGATGGCCAGTCGGTTGAAGCGCAGGATCTCGCCCAGCAGGCGGTAGAACGCAGGGCGCAGCAGGTTGCGACGCTGGGCAAACAGCGAGGTCAGGGTGTGGCCGTTGTACTCGAAGTCGCGGTCGGTGCGATGCACCGAGAAGCTCATCTCGGTGGCCTGAGCGTTCACCCCGAGGTGTGCCAGCAGGCGCTGGAAGTGCGGATAGGTGCGATCGTTGAAGACGATGAAGCCGGTGTCGATGGCGTAGTCCCGTCCGTCCAGGCTGACATCCACGGTAGCGGTGTGTCCCCCCAGCCGGTCGGCGGCCTCGAACAGCGTCACCCGGTGACGCGCGCTCAAGTAGCGGGCGGCGGCCAGGCCGCTGATACCCCCACCGATCACCGCGATGCGCTGGGCCTCGAACGGCGGTTGAAGGCGAGTCATTGGTTGCGTTCCTTGTGGGGGGTGGAAGCGTCATCGTCTTCGCGCCTGACCAGGCGCTTGCCCAGGGCGATCCTCAGCCGCAGGGGCAGGATGCCCATGAACTTGACCAGGTAGGTGAAGCGCCGCGGGAAGTGGATGTCCCGTCGGCGTGCCGACAGTCCTTCGAAGATCGCCTTGGCCGCCTGTTCCGGCGTGACCGCCATGGGCATGGGGAAGTCGTTGCGTTCGGTCAACGGCGTCTTGACGAAGCCAGGGTGGATGACGCTGACGTCGATGCCTTGATGGGCCAGGTCGAGTCGCAGCGACTCGAGAAAGTAGCTCAGTGCCGCCTTGGACGCGCCGTAGGCTTCGGCACGCGGAAGCGCCAGATAGGCCGAAGCACTGGACGTCGCCACGATCTGCGGGCGGGCACCCTGGCGTCGGGCCTTGTGCAACAGCGGCAGAGCCACCTCGATGCCATGGATGGTGCCGAAGAAGTTGGGTTCGAAGTTGTCGCGAACCAGGGTGGTGTCGACGCGGCCGCCGTCGAGGTAGACGCAGGTCCCGGCATTGAAGATCACCATGTCGAGGCCGTCGAAGGCCTCGTCGATGCGTGCGGCGGCGTCCTGCATCGACGCGCGGTCGGTGATGTCGGCGGGGACCGGCATGGCATTCTCGTGATCCTTGGCCAGTCGTTCGAGGCCAGCCTTGCCGCGCGAAGTCAGGGCGACGCGATGGCCATCGTCGAGCAGGCGTCGTGCCAGTGCCTCGCCGATGCCGGAGGTGGCGCCGGTCAGCCAGATGCGCTGAGGGTTGGGGTCGCGTGCCATCTACTGTCGCTCCTTTTGCGGTGCGGCCTTGCTGTCTGAGCTTGCTGTGGGCTCGATTCAAGCTCGCTGCGATTCACGCTTGTCGAGATTCACTCTTGTTGTACAAGGTCGGATCAGAATTCTGGGCCTGCTGTCAGCTACGTATCGGCGCCGTCCATGGTTTCAGCCGACGGTGCGTATATTTACCGAAGGCGCGGGCATCGGCCGGCGCTGCCAGCCTCAACCGGCGGCGTATCGCTTGATGCTGCGTATCACCGCGCCGAGCAACGGCAGGCGCTCGTAGAGCAGCGCACCGGCGTCGAAGTGGTCCTGGTGGTGGACCACCTTGCCGCCGTCTGGTGAGGCGAAGCGCAATACCGAGCAGCCTTCCACGTCGATCTGGCGGCCTTTGCAAAGGCGCCGGTGGCGCAGCGCCATGGTCCAGCACACGAAGCCCCGGTCGCCGTCCCGCAGGCCATGGTGAAAGCGGAAGCGGCAGTCGATCACGTTGGCGTATAGGGCGTCGAAGTCGCGCTTCAGTGCCTCTATGCCTTCCACTCGATGCAATGGGTCGATAAAGACGATGTCACTAGAATATATACTGTATAGCTTTTCTGTACAGGTATTGTCTAGTTTATTGAAGGTGTCGCAAAAGGTCGCCAGCACAGGGTCCTGGATCATGGGGTGCTCCTTGTCGGTGTTGTTGTCGTCGGCAGATCGGACTGAGGTGGATCGGGCTTAGGTGGATCGGGCTTAGGTGGATCGGTCTGAGGTGCTCAGGGCTTAGGTGGTTCGGGCTTAGGTGGTCAGGGTTTAGAGGGTTCGGGCCGGGGCGGATCAGCAAAGGGACCTCAGAATGACTCTGGCTTGTGCCGGGCTATCTCACGCCAGGCCAAGCCAGACAGTGTCCTTATCCCGCGTCCTTCGACAGGCTCTTGAAGGCGTCGAGTGCGCGCTCGCGGGCGGCGCGGTGGTCGACGATGGGGGCGGGGTAGTCGAGGTCGGTGAGCAGATCCCGGGTCGGGGCATGTCGCTTCTTCGGCGCCAGTGACGCAAGCTCCGGCACCCAGCGCGCGATGAATTCGCCTTCGGGATCGAAGCGTTCGGATTGGGTGGTGGGGTTGAAGATGCGGAAGTAGGGCGCGGCGTCGGTACCGGTGGACGCCGCCCACTGCCAGCCGCCGTTGTTGGCGGCGAATTCACCGTCGACCAGGTGCTCGAGAAAGAATCGCTCTCCACGTCGCCAGTCGATCAACAGGTGCTTGGACAGGAACATGGCGGTCACCATGCGCAGGCGATTGTGCATCCAGCCGGTGGCGACCAGCTGGCGCATGGCGGCGTCGACCAGCGGATAGCCGGTGCGTCCTTCGCACCAGGCGGCAAAATCCTCGGGGGCATCGCGCCAGTCCAGGGCCTCGGTGTGGCGTTGAAAGGCCCGATAGCGGCACACCCTGGGGAAGCCTGTGGCCACGTGCTGGTAGAACTCTCGCCACACCAGTTCGCTGACCCAGGCGGTCAGGCCGGCGTCGCCGTCGCTCAAGCTACCGTCGTTGATCGCCATCACCGCCTGCATGCACTGACGCCAGGAGATCATGCCCAGCGCCAGATAGGGCGATAGCTCGCTGGTGCCGCGTCTGGCCGGGAAGTCCCGCTGCTCCCTGTAGCGCTTCGCCGGGCTGTCAGGGAAACCTCGCAGAAAGCGCGACAGACGGTCACTGGCGGCCTCCTCGCCGGCCGGCCAGTGGCGACCATCCACGCTCTTGTTCGGATAGTCGCGGCGCTGGCTGGCGCTGGAGGACAGCTCCAGCGGCGCCTGGCGCTCCGGTGGGTCCAGCACCTCGAGTCGCTCGGCGCTGATGGCCTTGTGCCAGGCCTTGGCGAAGGGGGTGAAGACGCCATAGTAGTCGCCCTTGCCGGTGAGCAGTTCGCCGGGACTGAAGGCCACGGCGTCGCGCAGGGCACGCGCCTCGAGGCCGTTGTGCTCGGCCTGCGCCAGCACCGCCTGGTCGCGCCTGACCTCATCGAGGGGGTACTCGCGATTGAAATAGAGGGCGTCGGCGCCGAGTTCCTCGGCCAGCGCCATCAGTGCCTGGGGGGCGTCATCGAAGCGTGGCACCTGACGCTGGATCAACGGAATATTGCGCTCGGCCAGGGCTTCGCCCAGGGCCTCCACGCCACGACACAGAAAGTCGAGCTTGTTGTCGCCGTGGCCATGTTCGCGCCACTGCTGTTCGGCGTGCAGAAAGACCCCGATAACCGGGCCGCGCCGGGCGGCGTGGTAAAGCGCAGTATTGTCGTGAATACGCAGATCGCTGCGAAACCAGACCAGAGTGACAGGCATGGGGAGCTCCCGCGAATCGTGTCGTGGTTAGAGTGGGCATCGCGCCGCGACGGGGATGATCAGGCTGTCTTGTCGTGGCTCAGTGCTGGCGAATCAGCGGCCTCAGCCGGTCCAGCGCCATGGGGATGTCGTCACCGAGCACCTCGATCTGGCTGTCGGCCAGTTCGGCGGCGCGGATGCGTGCCACCGGGCCGCACAGCGCCAGCGGAGTGTCGAGCTGTTCGGCCAGGCGAGGCAGCAGTCGACGGACCACGTCGGAGCGTTCGGCCTTGCCGCTGCACAGCACCACCGCACCGGGGCGCAGGCGCTCCAGCGCCAGCGGCAGATCGGTGAACGGCAGCGGCGCATCCATCAGGGCGATGCGGTAGCCGCGTTCACTGGCGGCGAGCGCCAGCATCAGGGTCCACAGCGAACCGTCATCGTCCGGCAGGGTGTCCAGCAGCAGGGTGGAACCACGGGCGGTGCGATTGGCGTGAAACAGGCGAATACCGATGCGCGTGCGCAGGAAGCTCTCCAGACTGCGTCGCTGCAAGGCCGCGCCAAGCTGCCCTTCCCAGCGCTCCTCGAGCTCCTGGACCACCGGCTGCCATAGCTCACTGATGCAGGTGCCGACCGGGTAGAGGGCCAGGGACTGCTGGTACAGGCCGTCCAGATGATCCATGTCGAGGGCATCCACCGCACCCAGCATCTGGCGGCGCTGCGAGGTCCAGTCACCGGCGGCGGGCGGTGCCGTCTCGGCGGGCTCGGGCTGGGTCAACAGATCCTTGACCTGACTGACCGGGACACCGCGGTTGAGCCATTGCAGAATACGCTCGACCCGCTCGATGTCTTCCCGAGCGTAGAGGCGATGCCCCTTGGGCGTGCGGCGCGGCTCGATCAGTCCGTAACGCCTCTCCCAGGCACGCAGGGTCACCGAATTGACCCCGGTGAGCCGCGACACTTCGCGGATGGGGTAGAGAGGAGATTCGGTGGGGGGCGCCGTATGACTCATGAGGGCCTCGATGCGTGTCCTGGTGCGATTGTGAAGGCGCAAGCTGCGCCCTGTCCCTGGAAGTTGTCGATGGCGTAGGTGACTCGACGTTTCCTTAGCTGTACAGACGCTACAAAGTGTACAACAGTTTTACCGCTTTTCGCTCACGCTGATTGAACGTCTAGGCTTAGTCCGAAAAGTCGGCGAGCGAAGGTTAGACAAGGCAAAAATCGGTGAGACAGCGCAGTTTACGGGGTGTAAATGAGCATGTTGATCCGATTTTTAACGCCGTATTACCGAGCGTAGGCACTTTTCAGACAAGCCCTAGGGGGCTGATCAGGGGGCCGGTGACAGCGTCTCGCCGACCTGGTCGGCCACTGCGCTTGCCAGCGCCTCGACGAACACGGGGTGTTCTCCTACCGGCGCCAGCAGCGTCAGCTCGAGCCCCGGGTGTTCGCTGCGCAGGGCGTCGATCTGGGCAGGCACATCCTTGCGCAGATGACGACCGGCGGCGAAGAACAGCGGCAGCACCTCGATGCGGGTAACGCCGGCTGCGCTCAGTTCGGCCACGGTGGTCTCCAGCGACGGCTCGCACAGCTCCATGTAGGACAGCCGGATCGGCGTGCCAAGGCGTGGCGCCAGGGCGTCGCGGAAGTGCTCGAAGGGCGCCCGCCAGTTGGGATCGCTGGAGCCGTGTGCGAGTAGTACCAGTGCGTATGACATGTTCGGTTTCCTGATGACCTGAAAATGGGTAAGCCTGCGACTGGCGCCCGCTTCAGGCGTCGGTGGCAGTACGATGCAGGGCCTCGGCGACGTGCACGCCCGACAGCCAGGCATCCTCGATACGTCCGCCGCGCAGACCGTCACCGGCCAGTGCCAGGCCATCCTCGCCGAGACGGTGATCGGGCGCCGCCAGCGTAAGGTCCGCGGTGGCGTAGCGCCAGCGATGGGCACCGCTGGCCGTGATCTGGGGCAGAGAGGAACCTGTCGGCAACTGGGTTGCGAGGGCCTTCTGCAGGGCTGCCGTCAGCCTGCTGACCACGTCCTCGGCGTCGTCCTCGAGATGGCGCTGACTCCACTCGTCTTGGGCCAGCAGCGAAAGCGTCTCGCTCTGGTGCTCGCGTCCGGGCTTGCGATTCTGGCGAACCGCCAGGCGCAGCGGCCCCTGGTCAAAGCGTACCACTGGCCAGTCGGCGTCGATGCCCTCGAGCGTCAGCGCGGTGTCGAAGCGCACCCAGGCACTCCAGCAGGGCAGCATGCGGATCTCACGACAGGCCTGCGCCAGCGCCTCGTCGTGGGGGCGCAGCAGGGGTTCGGCCTGGGCCGCCGGCGCGGTCACCACCACCCGGTCGAAGGGGCCGTAGCTGTCGCCCTGCGGGTCCTCTAGCCACCAGCCGTCCAGGCGATCGGTCAGGCGGGTGACGCGAGTCGCCGCAAACAGCTCATGGGGGGCGGCCAGGTGGCGGGTGATGGCGCTCATGCGTGGAGTGCCGCAGTAACGATGTTGATCGTCGCCTTCCTCATGCCAGGCGCCCGAGGCGTCGACCCGATAGCTGGAGGGCGGCCAGTGCGTGGCTACCCCTGCGGCTTCCCAGCGGTCGACCTCGGCGGCGAAGGTAGCGTCACGCACGCTGAAGTATTGAGCACCCAGGTCGAGGGATTCGTCTCCCTCTCGGCGAGAACTGCCACGCCCACCGGGCCCTCGGCCCTTGTCGAACAGCACCGCACGGTGACCGTGTCGGCGGAGCTGGCCGGCGCAAGCCAGGCCGCTGAACCCCGCTCCAATGATGGCGACCTGCAGCATCGACGGAAGCCCTCCTCGAGTCTGTGGTGTCAATATCTTGGATGTAGCGTATAAGTGATGTACAACTTGAGTCAAATGAAGTCCTAGGCTCTGTCCGAAAAGTCGACGAGCGAAGGTTAGACAAGGCAAAAATCGGTGAGACAGCGCAGTTTACGGGGTGTAAATGAGCATTTTGACCGGGCTGGCGCACCAGCCGATTTTTAACGCCGTATTACCGAGCGCAGGCACTTTTCAGACAAGCCGTAGACCGGCCAGCGCACAACCGACTAGGCTGAAATCAGGCTGGTCGCACGCTGCGGTGGCCGCTGCCGTTAGAGAGGGCCGACGGTATGTGGTCGGGGCCAGGGATCGTTGTGTATTGCGAGAGGACAAGCTATGCGAGTACTGATCACCGGTGGCAGTGGCTTTGTGGGCCAGCGTCTGTGTCGACGCCTGGTGGACGCCGGTCACCGCGTACAGGTGGTCTCCCGCTCACCGGCGCAGGCGGCGAAGGTGCTGCCCGAGGGGGCGGATGTACGGGTCAGCGCGCTGGACTTCGTCGACGCGCCGCCCGGGGTGCTGGTCAACCTGGCTGGCGAGCCCATCGCCGACAAGCGCTGGAGTGACACCCAGAAGGAAAGACTTATCGATTCGCGCATCAACGCCACCAGGGAACTGGTGATGCTGTGCGAACAGTTGTCGCAGACCGCCAAGGCCCCCAGGGTGCTGGTCAGTGGTTCGGCCATGGGCTTCTACGGCGATCAGGGCGGGGGCGAGGATGCGCCGCCGGTAACCGAGCAGACAGCGCCCCATGATGAATTTGCCCACCGCCTGTGCAAGCGCTGGGAACAGGCCGCCGCTGGAGTGAAGGACTTCGGCGTGCGCCTGGCGATCCTGCGCACCGGCCTGGTGCTGGATGAAGGCGGCGGCATGCTCAAGAAGCTGCTGCCACCGTTCAAGCTGGGGCTGGGGGGGCGGCTCGGCAAGGGCGATCAGTACATGCCCTGGATCCATCGCGAGGATCTGGTGGAAATGATCCTGTGGTTGATCGAGAAGGAGCACCTGAGCGGGCCCTTCAACGGCAGTGCCCCGGAGCCCGTCACCAACCGCGAGTTCACCGAAGCGATCGGGCGTCACCTGAAGCGCCCGACGCCCTTTCCGGTGCCGGCGATGGTGCTGGAGACCGCCTTCGGCGAAATGTCGCGGTTGCTGCTGACCGGCGCGCGCATGGTGCCGCAGCGCTTCGAGGAGGAGGGCTTCAGCTTTCGCTACCCGACCCTGGACAAGGCGCTGGACGACATTCTTTAAGACGGCGCGAGTTCCGCTGTTCGATACCGGCGGTCGCTACTGCCGGTCGATACCCCAGGCGACTCACGTTACGCCAAGGCCTTGCACCGGATACATCTCGCAAACAGCAGGAGCCCCGCGCTGTCGGTCGCAGCGCGGGGCCGCCTCATCCGAGACGATCCTTAGGCGCTGTCGTCGTCGATGGTCACGATCACACGCACGGCGTCCAGGCGCAGGCGGGTGCCTTCGATGGCCTGGTCCAGCGCCTGGCGCTCGTCGCGCAGGGCGGTGATCTCGTCCTCGCGTACCGACGGGTTGCGCTGTGCCAGGGCCTCGAGTCGGGTCAGCTCGTTGTCCAGCGTCTGGCGCATGCGCACCTGGGCGGCCTCGACGATCGTCGGCAGCTCTCGCTGGGCCTCGGCCTCGGCGCTGTCGAGCAGGTCGCGCAGCTGGTCGTGACGACTCTTGATCAGGTCCCGCGCCACCGCCTTCTTGACCTTCTTGAGGTTCTTCGAAAGACCGGTGAAAGACACCTTGTCGGTGAGGTTGGCGCCGGACTCGTCGAGCAGCACCCGCACCGCGGTGGGCGGCAGGAAGCGATTGAGGTGCAGGCGCTTCGGTGCCGGACAGTGGGTGCGGAACACCAGCTCCGCCATCAGCCGGCCGGCAGGGATCGCCGGATGCTTGAGCAGGGCAAGGGCGGTGTTGCCCATGTTGCCGTCGAGGATGCGGCCCATCATCTCGCGCAGCAGCGGGTGTTCCCAGGACAGCCGCTGGACGTCGTCCCGGGCCAGCGCGCGGGAGCGCGAGGTGGTCACGGTGAAGCCTTCCTCGCCCTTCACCAGCCCTGGCAGGCCGTCGAGCATGTGCGAGCCCGGTGACAGCAGGGTCAGGTCGTTGCCAAGTTCGCGACTGTCGACGCCGAAGATGTCCAGCGCCTGGTCGAGGTAGCGTGGCAGGGCGCGGTCCTCGTCGAGTTCGACGATCCCCTGTTTGACCGACTCGACCCGCTCGGGACGGCAGGCGTTGAGCTCCAGCAGGCGATTGCGACCGGCGTCGCGTTCGGCCAGCTTGGCGTCGAACAGCGCGCGGGTCTCACCGATGACTTCTTCCAGAGCCTCGTCGTCGAGCAGGCTCTCGGCCAGGTCGTCGCCGAAGGCGTCGAACAGGTCATTGCCGATACCGTGCGGCGCACTGAAGGCGTCCATCCCCTCCTGATACCAGCGCAGCAGTTTCTCGCCGGGGCTGCCTTCGAACACCGGCACATGGATCTCGATGGCGTGGCGCTGGCCGATGCGGTCGAGACGGCCGATGCGCTGCTCAAGCTGATCCGGGTGCAGAGGCAGGTCGAACATCACCAGATGACGACAGAACTGGAAGTTGCGGCCTTCGGAGCCGATCTCGGAACACACCAGCACCTGGCAGCCGTCCTCGTCATCGGCGAAGGCGGCGGCGGCACGGTCGCGCTCGACCAGCGACAGGTCCTCGTGGAACACCGGCGCCTGTACCCCGCCGAGCACGCGCAGGCCGTCGGACAGCCCCTGGGCGGTCTCGCGGTCGTGGGCGATCACCAGGACCTTGTCGTCGCCCATCTCGGTCAGCCGTTCGAGCAGCCAGGTCACCCGGGGGTCGAACTGCCACCAGGGTTCGGCGTTGAGCGGATCCTCGGTCAGGGCGCTGTACATGCCGTCCAGATAGACCATCACCTCGGGGTGGTCGAGGCCGGTCTCGATCAGCAGCTCGTCGAGGTAGTCCTCGTCCCGCGCCAGGCGACGCAGCACTCGGCGATAGGACGACGGCAGCTCCAGCTTGTCGACGTGCAGGCGACGTTCAGGGAAGCCGCCGACGTGGCGACGGCTGTTGCGGAACATCACCCGGCCGGTGCCGTGGCGGTCGAGCAGCTGGTCTCGCAGCTGGGCGCTGGCCTGCTGGCGCTGTTCCAGGCTGCATTCGGGGTTGGACAGGGTCGCCAGCAGCGCCTGGCTGTCGCCGTCGTCGGCGACAGCGCCGATGGTGTCCCGGGCGCCGGCATCCAGCGGCCCGTCGACATCGCCCAGGGCGTCGATGGCCTCGGCCACCGCCACATAGCCCTGCTCTTCGGCGCGGAAGGCCTCCAGGTCCGAGTAGCGATCGCGATCGAGCAGGCGCAGCCTGGCAAAGTGGCTGGCCAGCCCCATCTGTTCCGGCGTCGCGGTCAGCAGCAGCACGCCCTCGGTGGCGCCGGACAGGCGCTCGACGCAGGCGTAACCGGGGCCGACCTCGTCCTCGCTCCACTCCAGGTGGTGGGCCTCGTCGACGATCAGCAGGTCCCACTCGCAGGCTTCGGCCTGCTGCTGGCGGTGGGTGTTGGCGAACAGCCAGTCCTGGCTTGCCAGCACCAGCTGGCCGGCCTCGAAGGGATTGGTGTCACCGTGGGCCTGGCTCTGCTGTTCGTCGAGCAGGGTCACCGACAGCGAGAAGCGTCGCAGCAATTCCACCAGCCACTGGTGAGTCAGGCTCGCCGGCACCAGGATCAGCGCCCGCTCGACCCGCCCGGTCAGCAGCAGGCGATGCAGGATCAGTCCGGCTTCTATGGTCTTGCCGAGGCCGACTTCATCGGCCAGCAGCACGCGAGGCGCCTGACGCGAGGAGACCTCGTCGGCGATGTACAGCTGATGGGGTATCAGATCGATGCGTGGGCCGGCCAGACCCAGCGCCGGGTTCTGCTCGATGCGATGGTAGTGATGCAGGGTGCGAAAGCGCAGGTCGAACCAGTCGTTGCGATCGACCTGGCCGGTCAGCAGACGATCTCGGGCCTGGTCGAACTGCATGCTGTCGGCCAGCCGGGCCTCCGGCAATTCGCACAGCTCGCCCTTGTCGTCTTCGCCGATATAGACGATCAGGCCATCGATTTCCTTGGTGTCGTCCACCGTCATCTGCCAGCCCTCGGCGGACTGGATGCGATCACCACTGCCGAAGGCGACTCGGGTCAACGGGGCAAGACGGGTACTGTAGGTGCGGGTTTCCTGGCTGGCGCCGAAGAGCACGGTGACGCTGCGCGCGTCGCAATTCAGGATAGTGCCCAGGCCGAGTTCGGCCTCGCCGTCGCTGATCCAGCGCTGGCCGGGAGAGAAGTCGCTCATGATGCCTCGGGAGATGCGTCGTTACGGTTCGTGGTCGCGGGCCAGGCCCGCCGCCGACAGGGCGCGGTATCTTACAGCAATCTTCAGTCTGGCTTAAGCGCCATCGTCATGCCCGTGATCAGATGTCGCATGGCGGCTGAAACCTTCGCATCGAGGCGTTCCCGAAACGCCCCCGCGCTTGCCGCCGTGCCCGGGCCAGCGATGAGCTTGGCCGTGAGGTGGCGGATTCAGGCTACGTCAGTGCAGGAAAAGACAGGTTGGGCGGGCCGAGGCGGGGTGTCCCCCTCGGCCCTGAGACTGCGGGTGCGGTTCACCTGCAGTATGTGCTCAGGTTGGCAAAGTTTCAGCGCGCCAGCCAGTCGTCCAGCAGAGGCAGGGTCAGCTCCCCCACATGGCGCTCGAGCAGCTTCCCTTCGGCGTCGAACAGCAGTGTCGTGGGTAGCCCGGGAGATTGACTCGCGGCCAGCAGTTGCTGGCGCGGGTCGAGCAGGGGGTAGCGAAAGTCCAGGCCGGCCTCGTCCAGGTAGCGCGCGACCTGAACCAGCGGCTCTCCCTGATTGGCCACGACCACGGTGACGTCGTCGCGTTGGTCGATGTCGGCCAGCAACGGCATCTCGCGCCGGCAAGGAGGGCACCAGGTGGCCCATAGATTGATGATCAGCGGCTTGCCGGTGGGGCCGCCTGCCAGCGAGGCCAGTTCGATGGGGGCGCCGTTGACGTCTTCCAGGGTCAGCTCTGGCACGCGTTGTGGCGCCGGACTTGCCGACAGCGGCGCCCAGCTGACCAGCGCCAGCCAGGCAAGCGAGGCGACCAGCGTCAGACCCAGGGCACCGAGCAGGGCGCCAAGGCGATCACGCAGTGACCACAGGGTCCACAGGGCGGCGGCGACCAGCCCCCAGACCCCGCTGTAGCCGGGCAGCCACAGCTTGATGATATCCAGCCATTTGTCCTGATAGGCGGCCCAGTGCGGCAGCACGTGCCCGAGCCGAGCGCCGACCAGCCAGGCCAGCATCAGGCCGTTGAACCAGCGACCGTGGCGGCGGCGGGGCAGGCCCAGCAGGAAGGCGCTGGCGGCCAGCAGCAACAGGGTGACGACGAGGGCGTAGAGACGCGGCAGGCTCACTAGCACCGGTCCGATGGCGATGGCATCCATGGATGGGGCGAACTCCATTGGGGAAACGCGAAAGCACGAAAATGCGCAGGCGAGCAGGTACACTTGGTGGGCTCGATCCGGCAAGGCTACTGCGCCCGATGCGCGCTGTCATCCCGAGCCGCCTGCCGGGCCATCGGTTTTCGAGCCATCTCTCTGATCAGGATCTGTGATGTCACCACCCAAGACCTTCGACCCCCTGCGCGCCCTGGCCATCGGCAGCCAGGCCCTCGGCTTCGTGATGATCTTTGTGCTCGGCACCACCCTGGACCACCCGCGCCCGTGGCAGGGGCTCACCTTGGGGCTGATGCTGGTGGTGGCGCTGGTAGTAGCGATCGTCCGGCGCTACCGCAACAACCGCCTGCAGAAGTTCCGTGACGAACGGCGCCAGCGGCTGTTGGGTGATGACGAGGGTGACGAAGAAGCGGGAGACGGCGAGGGTCGCGATTGATCAACGGCGTCAGGCCCGGACCTCTCGGGTCGATGAGGCGCAGCGGGCCGGATCGATGGCGGTAAGCCTCAGCCAGTGCCCCTCCGGCATCCGGCACAGCACCACCCGAAAGGCGCACTGACGCGAGGTGCTGTTGTCTCCCTCCCAGCTCTGTACAAAGCCGCACTCGTGTCCGCAGTCTTCCAGGCGTCGACGCAGCGCAGGAAAGCTGGCGGCGTCGACCTCGAGATTCAGTGTTCTCGGCGGCGTCGGGGTGTGGCTCGCCAGCAACATCAGCACCTGGGTGTTCTCGCCGCCTCCCAATTCAAGGGTCACCCCAGTGTCGCTGGCGACCAGCACCCGAAGGCCCAGTGTCGTCTCGAAGAACCGACGCATTCCCGCCAGGTCGCTGACCTCCAGGGCGCCCGGCTCCAGACTGAGATGCTGCATGACATGCCTCCGTGGGATCATGTGTCGGATTCAGTCTGGCGCCGAAGCCGCCGGTTTTCCCTTCAAGCCTGTTTATGGCCTTTATCGCCTGGCGCTATGGGCGTGGCGATTGGCCGCTTGCTGGTGCCTCCTTGCAAGACTTTTCAGGACGTCTTGTCCATCTTCCTTTTCGTACAGATGGACGACGTCTTCGTCCATAGGTCGCCCTGCCTGAGTATGACGAATCGGCGGCAATGACGTGACCGCTGCATGACAGTCGACCCCAACTCCTTGTTTTTTCTACCTCTGGCGAGGTAGTGCCGGTGCGCTTGCTCCGTGTGCAGGGAAATTTGTCATCTCAATGACATTGTCTAGACAACTGGCCTTCATCTTTGATGTCCAGACTGGCGCCATTCCTAGAGGAGAGGCGTCATGTCCATTCCCACCATCATCGTCGAGCGGCTCAACAAGAACTTCGGCCATAGCCGAGTGCTCGAGGATGTCAGTTTCGAGATCACCCCGGGGGAGATCGTTGCGCTGATCGGCCCGTCCGGCTCCGGCAAGTCCACCCTGATGCGTCATCTGGTCGGACTGACCTGCTGCAACCGTGATCGCGGTGGCCGAGTCAGCCTGCTGGGGCGCGAGATCCAGGCCAGCGGTCGCCTGCGCCGGGCCAGCCGTGGCCAGCGTTGCCGGGTCGGCTACATCTTCCAGCAGTTCAACCTGGTCAATCGCCTCAGCGTGCTGACCAATGTGCTGATCGGCCAGCTCGGGCGCATGCCGCGGGCGCGGGCGCTGCTCGGTCGCTTCAGCGACGAGGAACGCCAACGGGCCCTTCAGTGCCTGGCTCGGGTCGGCCTCGAGGGCATGGCCTACCAGCGTGCCAACACCCTTTCCGGCGGTCAGCAGCAGCGGGTGGCCATCGCCCGGGTGCTGATGCAGGACGCCGACGTCATCCTCGCCGACGAGCCCATCGCCTCGCTGGACCCGCGCAGCGCCCGGGAGGTGATGGAGATCCTCGAGCGGATTCACGCCGAGGATGGCCGCACCGTGGTCATCACCCTGCATCAGGTCGATATCGCCCGGCGCTACTGCCACCGGGCCATCGCGCTCAAGGATGGGCGCCTGTACTTCGACGGCAAGACCTCCGAGCTGACCGACGCACGCCTCAAGACCCTGTACGAGAACGCCGGCCTCGACGAGCTGCGTGCCGGCAGTCAACCCGACCTGCCGTCACCGCTGCGTGAGCCGAGCTACACCCAGGCCCAGACGGCTGTGTCGGCGCAGGTCGTCCATAGCTGAGCCACCACATCCTGCGACACCTGTTCCCACAACGACCGATAACCTTCAGGAGAATCCCATGTCTCTCGCATCCTTTCGTCGCCTGTCGCTGCCATTGATCGCCGGTATTGGCCTTGCCGCCAGTGCCCAGCTGGCCGCCGCCGAGACCGAGACCCTCAAGTTCGGCATCATCTCCACCGAGGCCAGCCAGAATCTGGCGCCGCTGTGGGACCCGTTCCTGGCCGATATGTCCGAGCAGATCGGCATGGAGGTCGAGCCCTTCTTCGCCACCGACTACGCCGCGGTGATCCAGGCCATGCGCTTTGATCAGATCGACCTGGCCTGGTACGGCAACAAGTCGGCCATGGAAGCCGTCGATCGTGCCGACGGCGAGATCTTCGCCCAGACCGTGGCGGCCAACGGAGCCCCGGGCTACTGGAGTCTGATGATCACCCACAAGGACAGCGACATCGAAAGCGTCGATGACGTCCTGGCCAACGCCTCCGAGCTGGTGTTCGGCAACGGCGATCCCAACTCCACCTCCGGCTATCTGGTGCCGGGCTACTACGTCTTCGCCAAGAACGGTGTCGACGCCTCGTCAGCCTTCAAGCGCACCCTGAACTCCAGCCACGAGACCAACGCCCTGGCGGTGGCCAATCAGCAGGTCGACGTGGCCACCTTCAATACCGAAGGCATGGAGCGTCTGGAAGTGACCGCGCCGGACAAGGCCGAGCAGCTGCGGGTGATCTGGAAGTCGCCGCTGATCCCGTCCGACCCGCTGGTGTGGCGCGGCGACCTAGACGACGCCACCAAGGAAAAGCTGCGTGAGTTCTTCCTGAACTACGGCGATGACGCCGAAGAGCAGCAGATTCTCGAGCCGCTGCAGTGGTCTGGCTTCGATGCCTCCGACAACGACCAGCTGTTGCCGATCCGTCAGCTGGCGCTGTTCAAGGAGCGCTCCGAGGTGGCCAAGGACGAAAGCCTGGACGAAGGCGATCGCGAGGCCCGACTGGCCGAGATCGACAGCCAGCTCGACGATCTCGATGCGCGCATGAAGGAAGTGCAGGCCGCCGAGGCGATGCCCGAGGATGCCGCCACCAACGCCGGCTGATGTGACGCCAGGCCGCGCCGGGACGAAGGCCCGGCGCGGCCTGGACCGCTCACGCTGTCACCGCTTTCTCAAGTTCCCCCAGGAAAACGCATGACCACCCAGACACAACTTTCCGGCATCAGCCTGCCGCCCAAGCGTAGCTGGACCACCCTGGCGCTGTGGGGCGTCGGCCTGGCGGTGCTGGCCTGGTCCTGGCAGGGCGTCGAGATGCGCCCGAGCCTGCTGGTGACCAACGCCGACAATATGGCGACCCTGGCCGGCGACTTCTTTCCCCCGGCCTTCGGCAACCTCGGCCACTACATCGAGCAGATGCTGGTGACCATCCAGATCGCCATCTGGGGCACCCTGCTGGCCATCCTGGTCGCCATTCCTGCGAGCCTTCTGTGCTCCGAGAATCTGGTGCCCTGGTGGGTCTACCAGCCGGTGCGCCGACTGATGGACGCCACCCGTGCCATCAACGAGCTGGTATTCGCCATGCTGTTCGTGGTGGCGGTGGGGCTTGGGCCTTTCGCCGGAACCCTGGCGCTGTTCATCCACACCACCGGGGTGCTGGCCAAGCTGTTTTCCGAAGCGGTGGAAGCCGCCGAGGCCGGGCCCATGGAAGGCATTCGGGTCACCGGAGCAGGGCGCATCGAGGAGATCGTGTTCGGTCTGATTCCCCAGGTGCTGCCGCTGTGGATCTCGGTGAGCCTGTATCGCTTCGAGTCCAACATCCGCTCGGCCACGGTGCTCGGCATGGTCGGTGGCGGCGGTATCGGGGTGGCGCTGTGGGAGACCATGCGCGGATTCCAGTACGCCGAGACGGCCACCATCATGCTGGTGATCATCATCGCCGTGACGGCGCTGGACATGGCCTCGCAGTTCGTACGCAAGCGCTTCATCTAGGCTGACACAGCAGAGCCGAGTAAGCAGACCAGAACGGCTGGTCTGCCGGTGGCTTCGGCCACCACCCGATACCTTCTTTTTTGGAGCGAAGATGTCTAGACAAGTGACCGAGGCAGGCAGCCCGCCGCGCTATCGCCAGTTGGCCGATGTCCTCTCGCGCGAAGTCCGGGCGCAGTACTCTCCCGGCGATCTGCTGCCCAGCGAAGCGGCGCTGTCCAGGCGCTTCGGCGTCAACCGCCACACCGTACGCCGGGCGCTGGACGAACTGGTGGCCGCCGGCATGGTGACCCGTCACCAGGGCCGTGGCACCCAGGTGGTGGACCGCCGCCTGGACTATGCGGTCAACGCCGCCAGCAAGGTCACCCACAACCTGGCGGAACTGGGCCTGGCCACCGAGACCTGCTGCCTGACCCAGGGCCTGGCGGTGCCGCCGGAGGCCATCGCCCAGCGCTTTGCGCGTGGGCCGGGCGAGAGCCTTCTGTGTGTCGACACCATGCGCCATGTCGACCGGGCCCCGCTGTTGCGGCTGCGCCACTGGTTCGACCCCGAACGGGTGCCGGGCTGGCTAGATCGCTATCGCGGTGGTTCGACCCGGGCGCTGCTGGACCAGCACTACGGGCTGCGCCTGAGGCGCTCCCGGGTGCGCCTGGAAGCGGTCCAGGCCGACGCCGACGACAGCCGCATGCTGCAGTGCGCCCGCCTGGCGCCGCTGGTGGTGCTGACCAGTGACAACGTCGACGCCGATGGTCGTCTGGTGGAGATCTCCGTCAGTCGGGCACGGGCCGATCGGCTGGCCTATCACTTCGACTTTCCCGCGGACGAGCGTCCGCAGTCCCACGACGACGAGGGCTTCTCATGACACCGACCATGACCCCGACGCAACGTCATCGCCTGCTCGCGTTGACTCCTTTCGACCGTCTTGCGCAAGGCTGGCAGTCCCTGGGCATCCAGGCGAGCCACCGCTGCGTGCGTGGCCCCGAGACCGGCATGGCGATGGTCCGTGGCCGCATGGGCGGCAGTGGATCGGCCTTCAACCTGGGCGAGATGACCCTGACCCGGGCCAGCGTCGCCCTCGATGACGGCACCCTTGGCCATGGCTGGGTGCGTGGTCGCGACAAGGCCCACGCCGAGCTGATCGCCCTGGTCGACGCCTGCGCTCACCACGACCACTGGGCCAGGCGTATCGACAGCGAACTGATGGCACCGCTCGAGCAGGCACTCGATGAGCAGCGCAACCAGGCCTCGCAGACCGCCGCCGCCACCCGCGTCGACTTCTTCACCATGGTAAGGGGCGAATGAACATGACTCAGCAGACCTCCGAGGCCGTCCGGCCCCACGACTGGCCGGGACTCGCCGATCCCGTTCACGACAGCCAGCGGCTGTTTCGTCAGCTGCTCGGCGCCATGTCCGAGCCCGGCACCCTGACCGAGCTTGTCTTGCCGGAGCTGCCGGCCGGCGCGGCGATCTCGCCCGCCGCCTGGGGCGCGCTGCTGGCGCTGTGCGACCTCGATACCCGGGTGTGGGTGGACGAGGGGCTTGCGCGCGCCAACCTCGCCGCCGCCCTGGCCTTCCACACCGGGGCGCGACTGACCGACGACCCGGCCCAGGCCGACTTCGCCCTGGTGACCCCTGACACCCTGTCCCGCGAGGACGGCTTCGCGCTGGGCTCGGACGCCTGGCCCGATCGCAGCACCACCCTGATCGTGATGGTCGAGGCGCTGGCGCAGGGCGAGGACTGGTGGTTATCCGGTCCCGGGGTACCCGGTCAGCGCGGCCTTGCGCTGGGTAACGCCGAGCGCGTGCTGCCGTTGATGCGTGTGCTCGCCGCCAATCGTGCCCACTTCCCCCGGGGGCTGGACGCCTTTATCAGCAGCGGGACGCGACTCACTGCCATCGCCCGTAGTACCCGTCTGTCGGGAGCTGGCTTGTCCGGCGCAGGATTGTCCGGCGCAGGATTGGCGGGAACAGACGACGCCGAACGCCAAGAGGAGACCGCCTGATGTATGTCGCCGTGAAAGGAGGCGAGAAGGCCATCGCCAACGCCCATCGCTGGATGGCCGATCGTCGTCGTGGAGCGCGCGACCAGCGCGAACTCGAGGTGTCCCAGGTCCAGCAGCAGCTGGGGCTGGCGGTGGACCGGGTGATGGCCGAGGCCTCGCTGTACGATCCCGAGCTCGCCGCCCTGGCGCTCAAGCAGGCCAGCGGCGACACCGTCGAGGCGGTGTTTCTGCTGCGCGCCTATCGCACGACCTTGCCGAGGCTGGCCGAGACGCTGCCGGTGGATACCGGCGCCATGCGCATCGAGCGTCGCATCAGCGCCACCTTCAAGGACGTGCCCGGCGGCCAGGTGCTGGGCCCGACCTACGACTACACCCACCGGCTGCTCGACTTCATGCTGCTGGCCGGCGTGGAGGTCGAGACCGATACACCAGCGCCGCAGGGTGCCGAGGAAGGTCTCGAGGCCTGCCCCCAGATCCTTGACTGTCTCAACCATGAAGGCCTGATCGAGCGGGAAGAGGACGACGGCAGCGAGCCCTACGACATCACCCGCGATCCCCCCGACTTTCCGGTGGATCGCGCCACCCGGCTGCAGATGCTGGCGCGTGGCGACGAGGGCTACCTGCTGGCGCTGGGCTATTCGACCCAACGGGGCTACGGGCGCAACCACCCCTTCGCCGGCGAGATTCGCCAGGGTGCGGTGGAGGTCGAGATCGAGGTCGAGGGCTTCGACGGGCCGGTGTGCGTCGGCGAGATCGCCATGAGCGAGTGCCAGATGATCAACCAGTTCGCCGGCAGCGGTGACACCGCCCCCCAGTTCACCCGGGGCTACGGCCTGGCCTTCGGCCGCAACGAGCGCAAGACCATGGCCATGGCGCTGGTCGACCGCGCCCTGCGCGCCGAGGAGCTTGGCGAGCCGATCCAGAGCCCGGCCCAGCAGGCCGAGTTCGTGCTGGCCCACGCCGACAGCGTCGAGGCCTCGGGCTTCGTCTCGCACCTGAAGCTGCCGCACTACGTCGACTTCCAGTCGGAGCTTGAGCTGATTCGCCGCCTGCGTCGAGAGCACGCCGAGCGTACCGCCGCCACGGCCGAGGCCGTGTCCGACACCCAAGCCGCCAGCGCACGTCCTGCACCAGGCGATGGCGACAGTACCCGTTCTGAAAAAGCCCAGACCGCAAACGCCCAGGCCAAGAACGTCCAGGAGAACGTCCGATGAACACCGCCATCGACAGCGGCTACAACTTCGCCTACCTGGACGAGCAGACCAAGCGCATGATCCGTCGCGCCCTGCTCAAGGCGGTGGCGATCCCCGGCTACCAGGTGCCCTTCGGCGGGCGCGAGATGCCGATGCCCTACGGCTGGGGCACCGGCGGTATGCAGTTGACCGCCAGCGTGCTGGGCGCCGACGACACCCTCAAGGTGATCGACCAGGGCGCCGACGACACCACCAACGCGGTCAGCATCCGCGCCTTCTTCGAGCGCGTCGCCGGGGTCGAGACCACCACCGCCACGGCAGAGGCCAGCGTGATCCAGACCCGTCACCGGATTCCCGAGAAGACCCTGCGCGCCGACCAGATCCTGATCTTCCAGGTGCCGATTCCCGAGCCGCTGCGCTTTATCGAGCCCAGCGAGGAGGAGACCCGGGTCATGCACGCGCTTGAGGAGTACGGGGTGATGCACGTCAAGCTCTACGAGGACATCGCCCACCACGGCCATATCGCCACCACCTACGCCTACCCGGTGAAGGTCGACGGGCGCTACGTGATGGACCCCTCGCCGATTCCCAAGTTCGACAACCCCAAGCTGCACATGAGCGAGGCGCTGATGCTGTTCGGCGCCGGCCGCGAGAAGCGCCTGTACGCGATTCCGCCACACACCCGGGTGGAGAGCCTCGATTTCGAGGATCACCCCTTCGAGATCCAGGCCTGGGACGAGTCCTGCGCCATCTGCGGGGCCACCGACAGCTACCTGGACGAGGTCATCATCGATGATCAGGGCGCACGCATGTTCGTGTGCTCGGATACCGACTACTGCAACTCCCGCAGCGAGGAGAAGGCATGAAGCGCCCACAGCTTGAACGTCCCGCCCTGCTCGAGGCCCGCGCCATCCAGCGCCTGTACGGCCCCGGCAAGGGCTGCGAGGAGATCGATTTCACCCTGCACCAGGGCGAGGTGCTGGGCATCGTCGGCGAGTCCGGCTCGGGCAAGTCGACCCTGTTGCGGGTGCTCTCCGGGCTCGAGGCGCCGGATCGCGGTCAGGTGGTCTATCACGCCGGGGAGGCCGGCTCGGTCGGCGGCAGACCCGGCAAGGACGAAGCGCTCGACCTCTACGCCATCAGCGAGGCACGCCGCCGCGCCCTGCTGCGCATGGAGTGGGGCCTGGTCCATCAGAACCCCCGGGACGGCCTGCGCCTGGGGGTCTCCGCCGGGGCCAACGTCGGCGAGCGGCTGATGGCGCTGGGCCAGCGCCACTACGGCGAGCTGCGCGCCGCCGGCCAGGACTGGATGGGCCGGGTCGAGCTCGACCCGGCGCGCATCGACGACGCGCCCCAGACCTTTTCCGGCGGCATGCAGCAGCGCCTGCAGATCGCCCGCACACTGGTGACCCAGCCCAGGCTGGTGTTCATGGACGAGCCCACCGGCGGCCTCGACGTCTCGGTCCAGGCGCGGCTTCTGGACATGCTGCGCACCCTGACCCGGGAGCTCGGCCTGTCGGTGATCCTGGTCACCCACGACCTGGCAGTGGCCAGGCTGCTGGCCCACCGCCTGATGGTGATGCGCCGGGGCAGAGTGGTGGAGGCCGGGCTGACCGATCAGATCCTCGACGATCCGCAGCATCCCTACACCCAGCTGCTGGTGTCTTCGGTGCTGACGCCATGAATTCGCTTGCTCAGGAGTCCAAGATGACGTCCCCCTTTCTTACCGCCCGGCGGCTCGACAAGACCTTCGTGCTGCACGCCCAGGGCGGCCAGGCGCTGCCGGTGATGCGCGGTCTCGATCTGTCCCTGTCGCCGGGCGAGTGCCTAGTGCTGGCCGGGCGCAGTGGCATTGGCAAGAGCACTCTGTTGAAGATGGTCAACGGCAACTACCGGGTCAGCGGCGGGCAGCTGACGCTGCACTTCGAGGACGGCGAGCTCGAGCTGTCGGCGCTGCCGGCCCACGCCTGGCACCTGCTGCGGCGCGACGTGATCGGTTACGTCAGCCAGTTTCTGCGGGTGGTGCCCCGGGTCTCGGCCCGGGAGGTGGTGATGGAGCCGCTGCTGGCCCGGGGCTGTGAAGCCGGCGAGGCCCGCACCCGTGCCGAGGCCCTGCTGGCGCGGCTCAATCTGCCCGAGCGGCTGTGGGAGCTGGCGCCGGGCACCTTCTCCGGCGGTGAGCAGCAGCGGGTCAATATCGCCCGTGGCTTTATCGCCGAGCACCCGCTGTTGCTGCTCGACGAGCCCACGGCGTCGCTGGACGCCGCCAACCGCGAGGTGGTGGTGCAGTTGATCGAGGAGGCCAAGGCCCGTGGCACCGCCATGCTCGGCATCTTCCACGACGAGGAGGTGCGCGAGCGGGTCGCCGATCGCCTGCTTGAGCTGGAAGGGCATATGCTGCTTGGTGGCACCGACGCTGACCGCACCGCGTCAGACCATACCTCATTTCGTCAGACCGACTCCGGGGAGTCCCTTTCATGAACCAGGATCAGATTCTGACCAACGCCAGGCTGGTGCTCGACGACGAGGTGGTGCACGGCAGCCTGGTGATCAAGGACGGCGTGATCAAGGCGCTGGAACGCGGCCCGGTGTCGCTGCCGGGGGTGATCGACTGCCAGGGCGATATCCTGATGCCTGGCATGATCGAGCTGCACACCGACAATATGGAAAAGTACTTCCAGCCAAGGCCCAAGGTGTCCTGGCCGGGCCGCCAGGCGGCGCTGGCCCACGACGCCCAGATGGCCGCCAGCGGCATCACCACGGTGTTCGACGCGGTGTCGATCGGTGACGTCGACGAGCAGAGCATGCGCCACGGGGCCCTCGACGAGATGGTCTCGTCCCTGGCTGCGATCAACGACAACGGCATGGCCCGGGTCGACCACCGTCTGCACCTGCGCTGCGAGGTGTGCCACCCGGATACTCTGGCGCGTTTCAAGAGCTTCATGGACTCGCCGCTGCTGGGGCTGGTGTCGCTGATGGATCACTCGCCGGGCCAGCGCCAGTTCGCCAGCCTTGACGCCTACCGGGTCTACTACCAGGGCAAGTACGGCCTGGACGATGCCAGCCTCGAGGCCTTTATCGAGAAGCAGCTGGCCAACAGCGCCGCCTATTCCAGCGCCCACCGTCGCGCCATCGCCGACCTGTGCAGCGAGCGCGGCCTGGCCCTGGCCAGCCATGACGACGCCACCGTCGCCCATGTGGCGGAAAGCCTCGAGTACGGCACCCGGGTAGCGGAGTTTCCCACCACCCGGGAGGCCGCCGAGGCCTCCCATCGTCACGGCATGGCGGTGATGATGGGCGCCCCCAACGTGGTCCGCGGCGGCTCCCACTCCGGCAATATCGCCGCGGCCGAGCTGGTGCGCCTGGGCGTGCTCGACATCCTGTCCTCCGACTACTACCCGGCGGCGCTGCTCGATGCGGTCTTCCGTATCGCCGCCATGGAGGACGGCTACGACCTGCCCCGCGCGGTGGCCACGGCCTCGCGTAGGCCGGCCGAGGCCGTGGGCCTGGACGATCGCGGACGCATCGCTCAGGGGCTGCGCGCCGACCTGGTGCGGGTGCGCGAGGTCGACGGCCATCCGCTGGTCCAGCGCGTGTGGTGCGCGGGCAGGCAGGTGCACTGATGCTGGTCTACCTGATCGGCGCCAGCGGCGTGGGCAAGGACAGCCTGCTCGACGCCGTGCGAAAGCGGCGCCCGGACCTGCTGGTGGCGCACCGCTACATCACCCGGCCAAGCGGCGTCGGCGAGGACTCGGTGGCGCTGTCGCCGGCCGAGTTCGAGGCCCGGCGGGCACGCGGCCTGTTCTGCCTTGACTGGGTCGCCCACGGGCTTCACTACGGCGTTGGCATCGAGGTGGAGGCCTGGCTGGCGGCCGGGGCCACGGTACTGCTCAACGGCAGTCGTCGCGAGCTCGCGGCCGCCCGTGCGCGCTTCGGCGAGCGCCTCACGCCGGTGGTGGTGACCGCCCCGCCCGGGGTGCTGCGTGAGCGGCTCGCCAGGCGCGGGCGCGAGAGCGACGATCAGATCGAGGCGCGCCTTGCGCGCCACGCCGAGGTGGAGGCCGAACTCGAGCGCTGCCATCCGGCGCTGGATCGCGTCGACAACGGTGGCAGCCTGGACGAGAGCGTCCGGGCGCTGGAGGCGATCATCGCCTCCCGCCTCTGACGGAGCCGGCGTCGAGTCTGTCGGCGCCGGCCTTGTGTCGATCGTCGACTACAGCGGCAGTGCGTACCACCTCATCAGCGCAAGCGGCTTGTGCCTCTTGCTTCAGCTCGGAGACTTCCATGGAGTTTCGCTTCAACGGCACCGGAGACAGCGCCCAGGTGCCTCGCTTCGGCTGCGACTGTCGCGCCTGCACTCGGGCCAGGGTGTTCACCAGCCATCAGCGTGGCCCCTGCTGCGCCGAGCTGAGCGTGGACGGCCGGCGCTACCTGCTCGACGCCGGGCGCATGGACCTGGCCCATAGCTGCGAGCTGGAGCGTCCCGCCGCCTTCTTCGTCACCCACTACCACGCCGACCATGTGCAGGGGCTGTTTCACCTGCGCTGGGGGACCGGCACGTCGATCCCGGTCTACGGTCCCAAGGATCCCAGCGGCTGCGCCGATCTCTATCGCAACAGCGGCATCCTCGACTTCCAGCCGGGGCTCAAGCCGTTCAAGCCGCTGGACTTCGATGGGCTGTCGGTGACCCCGGTGCCGCTCAATCACAGCAAGCCGACGCTCGGTTACTGCCTGGATGATGGCGGCACCCGCCTGGCCTACCTGACCGACACCCAGGGTCTGCCCGGCGCCACCGAGCGTTTTCTGCGCCAGTGGGACGCCGACGTCGTCGTGCTCGACGCCTGCCACCCGGCCAGCCAGCTCGAGACGCGCAACCACAACAGCATCACCCAGGCGCTGGAGATCATCACCCGGCTCGACCCGCCCCGGGCCTATCTCACCCACATCAGCCATGAACTGGACGCCGAGCGTCTGGACCAGCCGACCCCCTTGCCGCCCAAGGTGCGCATCGCCCGGGATGGCGAGACGTTGGAGGACTGGGATCGCCTGGACGCCGTCTGCTAGCCAGTTGCGGCCTTGGCTTCCTTCATGCTGACGTATCTGCGAGAGCACCCCTGATCATGTCCGATGTCCCCACGCCGTCTGTGTCTGACGGCTCCTTATCTTGTGAATCGCCCAGTGACTCGCCCAGTGGCTCATCCAGAGACTCATCCAGCGCGCTGGACCAGCCGACGTCCCCGCGTCTGTCCGAGCGGCCCAACGTCGCTACCGACGCTCGCCTGCACCACAGCGAGCTTGGGCGCTTCACCGAGGTTGGCAGTCGCTGCGTGTTCAACCATGTCAGTCTCGGCGACTACAGCTATATCGAGCGTGACGGCGACGTCATGTTCGCCACCATCGGCAAGTTCACCTCCATCGCTGCCAGCGTGCGTATCAATCCGAGCAACCACCCCTGGTGGCGGCCGACCCTGCACCACTTCAGCTATCGCCCCGGCAAGTTCGGCTTCAGCGACGAGGCCCTCGACGCCGAGGTATTCGCCTGGCGCGAGGCCGATCGGGTGGCTATCGGCCACGACGTCTGGATCGGCCACGGCGCCATCGTGCTGCCCGGCGTGACCATCGGTCATGGCGCCATCGTCGGCGCCGGCAGCGTGGTGACCAGAGACGTGCCGGCCTACCACATCGTGGTGGGCAACCCCGCCCGGGTGCTCAGGCCACGCTTCGATGATCCCGCCATCGCCGAACGGCTCGAACGACTGGCCTGGTGGGACTGGCCGGACGAGCGTATCAAGGCCTATCTGAAGGGCTTTCAAGGCAACGTCGAGGACTTTCTGGCCGAGGCGGAGCGGGGGACATCCAGGTAGGGACAAGAGGGGCTGGCGGTGTGGGGGAGGCTTCATGACCCCTAGTCGGTTGGACATTGACGTTATAGGGCGCCGACATACGCCAGCGACTTTGCTGAATTGAAACGATTGATGACGCTTTGATGGCAGCGTTGTGAATCGCCGCCTAGCTTTCCTGAATCGTCGGGGGGAGCGCTCGAGCAGTGGCCAGGGCTCGCAGATTCTCTCCGGCTCTGTCGGCGACCGACCCTGCTCAGGAGTGCCCCTTTTGATCCACCGCCTCTTTTCCCCAGTGCAGCGCCCCCCGACCCTGACGGAGGCGCTGGTATCGCTGATCGCCCTGGTGGTCGGCATCGGCGTATCCATCGTCGTCTACGGGCTCGACCCGCAGATTCCCATGTTGCTGGGGGTGATCGTGGCGAGTCTGGTGGCGCTGCGCTGCGGCTACCGCTGGGACGATATTCAGGAAGGTATGGTGCGAGGCATCCACAACGCCCTGCCGGCGCTGATCATCCTGATGGTGGTAGGGGTGCTGATCGGGGTGTGGATTCAGGCCGGGGTGGTGCCGACGCTGATTTCCTATGGCCTCAAGCTGCTGTCGCCGACGATCTTCCTGCCGGCGGCGGTGGTCATCTGCGCCATCTCGTCGCTGGCGACCGGGTCGAGCTGGGGCACCTCCGGCACCCTGGGGGTGGCGCTGATGGGGATCGGCGGCTCGCTGGGGATTCCGCTGCCGCTGGTGGCCGGGGCGGTGCTGTCCGGGGCCTACTTCGGCGACAAGATGTCGCCTCTGTCGGATACCACCAACCTGGCACCGGCCATGGCCGGTACCGACCTGTTCACCCATATCAAGCACATGTCCTACACCACCGGGGTCAGCATTGGCCTGACCCTGGTGATCGAGATGGCGCTGAGTCTTTACTACTCGGGCACGTCCGGCGGGCTCGAGCGGGTCGAGGTGATGCAGCAGACCCTGGCGGCGCACTACGTCATCAACCCGGTGCTGCTGCTGCCGCCCTTGCTGGTGCTATTCGTGTCCTACAAGCGGCTGCCGGCGATACCCGGCATCACCCTGGGGGTCATCGCCGGTGGTCTCTGTGCGCTGGGCATGCAGGGGGCCGATTACGCTGAACTGATGCAGGTGGCCTTTGGTGGCGTGACCTCCGATACCGGCGTCGAGGCGGTGGACAGCCTGCTTAGCCGCGGCGGCCTGAACTCGATGTTCTACACCATCAGTCTGGTCATCGTGGCGATGATGTTCGGCGGGGTCATGGAGCGCACCCAGCAGCTCAGGACCATCGCCGAGACCATTCTGAAGGCGGCAAGGACCCGGGGCTCGCTGATCCTGTCCACGGTGCTGACGTCGATCGGCGCCAATGTGGTGCTGTGCGATCAGTACATGGCCATCGTCATGGGCGCACGCACCTACGCCGAGGCCTACCGAGAGCGGGGACTGGCGCCGGAGAACCTGTCCCGGGCGGTGGAGGATTCGGCCACCGTCACCGCCAATCTGGTGCCCTGGAACTCCGGCGGCGCCTACCAGGCGGCGACGCTGGGGGTCGCGACGATTGCCTATCTGCCGTTCAACTTCTTCTGCTGGCTGTCGCCGCTGGTCACCGTGCTCTACGGCTACACCGGCTGGACGATCAAGCCGCTGGCAGCACCCGAGGACGACGCTTCACCAGAGGTACCAGGCGCCAATGAGTGAAGACAGCGCCAAGGGGGCGGTAGCGCCAAGGCGACACAGGAGCTACACCGGAAAGTCGTGCTGGCTGCCATCCGCTAGCTCGATGGTCAGGCTGACCTTTCCACCGATGGCTTCGACATAGCGCTTGATGGAGCTCAAACGCGCGTCCTGGCCGCCTTTTTCCAGTCCTGCGATGGTGGGTTGCTTGACTCCCAGCGCATCCGCCATCTCGCGCTGGGTCATTTCCGCCAGTTTGCGAATGTCAGCGATCTTGAGCTCGAGCAGCATGGCGTCGGCTTTCTTCCTGGCTCTTTCGACGAGCGCTGGATCTTCGCGGGAGATCAGCGTCTCCAACTCTGTAGCCATGGGGGTGCCTCTCTGAGGACTGACCAGATGGTCATGGTGCGCGTGCGACTTTGTGGTCGACCCGTGACTTCACTATCGGAAACGATCGCCCCGTGGGCCATAACACAGGCCATTTGCGCCTAGATTGTCAGACCCTGTGCCAAGACACCTGACACAAGAAGCGAAAAAAGCGCCACCGGCGGTGAACCGCAGGTGGCGCCTTGGGTCAGGTCTGATCGACGATCAGCCCATCAAGAGATCAGTGATGGCAGCGTCGGTCTGCCGGTCTACTGATCCCACTTCGGTGCGAAATCGGGGCTGGCGACACGCTCGCCCCTATCCAGCTTGGCGATGGCGTCCATGTCCTCCTGGGACAGCTCGAGCTTCAGCGCCTCGAGATTGCTCTTGAGGTTCTGCTCCTTGGTCGAGGAGGGGAAGGTCGGGATACCGAGCTGGTTGAGCCAGGCGATGGCGACCTGGGCCGGATTGGCGCCATGCTTCTCGGCGATGGCCTTGAGCGTCTCGTCCTCGAGCACCTTGCCCACGGCCAGCGGCATGAAGGCGGTGGGGATGATGCCGTGGCGTTCGCAGTGGGCGATCAGTTCGCGGTTCTGCAGGAAGGGGTGGACCTCGATCTGGTTGGTCAGGATCTCTCCCTTGCCGAGGATATCCACCGCCTGATCGATGTGCGCCTTGGTGAAGTTGGACACCCCAATGTGGCGCGCCTTGCCGGCGTCCTTCACTTCCTTGAGGGCGGTCAGGTAGTCGCGCATGGGGACTTCATCGTCCGGCGACGGCCAGTGGATCAGCAGCAGGTCGACGTAGCCGGTGCCCAGCTTGGACAGGCTCTCCTCGACGCTTGCCTTGAGTGATACCGGATCCAGACGATCCCACCACACCTTGGTGGTCAGGAAGATCTCGTCGCGGGGGACCGAACTCGCTTCGATGGCGGAGCCGACCTCGGCTTCGTTGCCGTAGAACTGGGCGGTATCGATATGCCGATAGCCAAGCTTCAGCGCGGTGGTGACCGCGTGACGCAGGGTGTCGCCCGTCAGGCGAAAGGTACCGAGACCGGGGTTGGGGATAGGCTGAGACATCTTGGCTCCATTGTCGTGGCGAGGCCCGCACAGCGGGACCCTGGATTCCTTTGTCACCGGCAGGCCGGTGTTTTGCCGATACGTGCTTCGATGTGTCGTTAATGACATGCGGGGAGACCCTTGCGACTTCAAGGGTTCGTCAAAAAAATTTAGCAGGCGAAGCAATAATGCGACAGCCACGAGGCTCTTCCGTTCGCTCTGTGGCTGTCGCGGGACGCGGGTCGCGGGTCGCGGGTCGCGGGCTTCAGGCGCTGGCCAGGCGAGCGGCGCGACGCTGATCGAGCCTGCCGGACAGCCGGGTCAGTACCAGCGCCGCCAGCACGATGATGGCGCCGATCCAGGCGGTGTCGGTCAGTGCGAGGTGCGTGACCACCTGGCCTCCGACCACCGAGCCCAGCGCGATGCCGATATTGAAGGCAGCGATATTGAGCCCTGAGGCCACGTCCACCGCTTCGGGCACATAGCGCTCGGCCAGCTTGACCACGTAGACCTGCAGGCCCGGCACGTTACCGAAGGCGAAGGCGCCCCACACCAGGATCGTCAGCACCGCGGCGACCGGGTGGACGGCGCTGACGCTGAGCACCAGCAGGATGGCGACGAGTCCGGCAAAGATCAGGGTCAGGGCGGGGATGGGGCCGAGACGGTCGGCCAGCCTGCCGCCGTAGAGGTTACCGATGGCCACCGAGGCGCCGTAGACCAGCATGATCAGGCTGACCATGGACGGCGCGAAGCCGGTGGTCTGCTCGAGGATCGGGGCGAGGAAGGTGAAGGCGGTGAAGGTGCCGCCGTAGCCAAGGATGGTGATGGCGTAGACCAGCAGCAGTCGCGGATGGGTCAGTACCTTGAGTTGCTGGCCCAGCGTCGCCGGAGCCGAGCGCTTGAGGTTGCCAGGAATCAGCAGGGCGCTGCCGATCAGGGCGAGCAGGCCGAGCGCCGAGACCACCAGGAAGGTCGCGCGCCAGCCGAAGGTCTGGCCGATCCAGGTGCCCAGCGGCACGCCGGTGACCAGTGCCACGGTCAGGCCGGTAAACATGATGGCGATGGCGCTGGCTTCCTTGTCCTTGGCGACCAGGCTGGTGGCAATGGTAGAGCCGATCGAGAAGAACACGCCGTGGGCGAGGCCGGTCAGTATGCGGGCGGTGATCAGCGAACCATACCCGGGGGCCTGCCAGGCCAGTAGATTGCCGGCGATGAACAGCATCATCAGGCCGAGCAGGACCCACTTGCGATTGAAACGGCCGGTCAGGGCGGTCAGTACCGGTGCCCCTACCGCGACACCGGCAGCGTAGAGGCTGACCAGCAGTCCCGCAGAGGGCAGGCTGACGCCCAGGTCCTGGGCGATGGTGGGCACCAGTCCGACGATGACGAACTCGGTGGTACCGATGGCGAAGGCGCTGAGGGTCAGCGCAAATAGCGCGATGGGCATCTGTTTCTCCTGTCGAGATGGCGTCGTCTCGTGAGACGACTTGACGACGCGGAGTCTGGGGGAGGAGACTTTTGCGATAAACGCGTCTAATCGAGAAACACCTTTGTCGCTATCGAGACAATTGCGCGCTAAACAGAAACGAACTCAGCAGCGCCGAACCGAACAGGAACCGCAACGATGAAGACCCGCTCAGAAGATCTGGAACTGCTGCTGGCGGTGGTCGATAGCGGCGGCTTCAGCGCCGCGGCGTCGCGTCTGGACGTCCCGGTGGCGCGGGTCTCCCGGGCGGTGCAGCGCCTGGAACAGCGCCTCGAGGTGCCGCTGTTGAACCGCACCACGCGAAGCGTCGCCCTGACCGATGAAGGCTGTCGCTTTATCGAGCAGGTGCGCGTCGGGCTCGAGCGCTTGATCGCCGCCGAAGAGTCGCTGGCACTGGGGCGCGGCGAGCCCAGCGGACGCCTGCGAGTGGACGCTGCCAGCCCCTTCGTGCTGCACCAGCTGGTACCTCTGGTGGGAGAATTCCGTCGTCGCTATCCCGGTATCGAGCTGGAGCTCTCCGCCAGCGACGGCATCATCAATCTGCTTGAGCAGCGTGCCGACGTGGCCATTCGCATCGGTGCCCTGGCGGACTCCACCCTGCACGCCCGGTTGCTGGGGCGCTCGCGGCTGTACCTGGTGGCGAGCCCCGCCTATCTCGAGCGGGCCGGACGGCCAGCCTCGGTGGCGGAGCTGGCCGATCATCAGCTGATCGGCTTTCTCGCCCCGACGGCACTTAATCGCTGGCCGGTGGAGGGCCTGGACGAGGAGATCACGCCCACGCTTGCGACCTCCAGTGGCGAGGTGATGCGAAACCTGTGCCTGGCCGGGGAGGGCATCGCCTGCCATTCGAACTTCATGGTGGGCGATGATATCGCCAGCGGACGCCTCGAGGTCATCCTGCCTGACGCCATGCGCCACGGCGGGCCCCGGGAACTGGTGCAGGCGGTGTACTACCGCAATACCGCCCTGTCGGCCCGCATTCAGGCGTTTCTTGATGTCATCCAGCCCAGACTGCGGCTGTAACGGGCGGTCCTTGCCACCGGGTTAGCCCAGCGGGTTCTTGCGTCGGGCCATTTCCCAGCGCTATTGCCAAGGGCTATTGCTAAGGGCTATGGCGTCGCTTCTGCCTGCACTTCGGCAAACCGACGCTGAAAGCGCTGAACAAACTCCTCGGCCAGCCGCGACAGCGGCTGGTCCCGGGGTGTCAGTAGGTAGAAGGTGTCGGTCAGGGGCTCTTGCAGCGGTAGCGCAATGCTGTCGCTGCCGCCCATGGCGCGGGCGTTGAGGGCGTCGACGATGGCGATGCCGGCGCCCTGGCCAACCAGACGGGTTGCCTGCAGCGCCAGCGACACCTCCAGCCGCGAGCGCGGCACGATGCCTTGCTCGGCCAGGGTGCGCTCCAGCGTCTGGCGACTGGGGTCTCCCGGTTCATAGTGGATCAGCGTCTGGCCATCGAGGTCCTCAAGGGCGATGCTCTCGCGCCCTGCCAGCGGGTGATCCCGGGGCAGCAGGCAGACGCTATCGAGGGTGAAGGCTGACGCACCGAGGCGCTCATCCTGGCCTCCCAGCAGGGAAAAACCGATCTCCGAGCGCTGGGTGACCACGTCTTCCACCACCTGCTCGGAGCGGTAGGTGGACAACCGCAGGTGCTGGTCTGGGTGATCCTTGGCCATCCCGGCGATGACGTCCGGGACAAAGGTCAGGCCGAGCAGCGGCATGGCGCTGATGCCGAGCCCGCCAAGCTCGCGCTGGCGAATCCGCCTGGCGCTGTCTCTGAGGTGCTCGAGTCCCTGCCACAGGCGCTGCTGCTCGCGATAGAACAGGCGCGCCTCCGGCGTCGGTACCAGACGTCCCTTGATCCGCGAGAACAGCGCAAAGCCGAGGTCGTGTTCGAGCTGCTTCAACAGCCGAGTGACGCCTGGCTGGGCGATGCGCATGCGGCTGGCGGCGGCGGTGACGCTGCCGCTGTCCATGGTGTGTTGAAAGGCCTGCAACTGGCGGTCACTGAGCCGGGGGCTGTCCATCGCTGTCCTCCATCGAAACCTCCACTGAACCCACCCATCAGCCCTGCATCCAGCCCTGCATCGAAAGGAGCCATAACATCAGGGCATGGGTTTGCCATTGATTGGTATTGGATCGTATGGGATGTGGCTTCTATCGTCGAGTCATCGGCAATCGACGGCTAGGGGTCCAAGGCTTCCATGGCACACGAGGTAATGATCATCGGCGGTGGTGTGGTCGGCATGGCGGTGGCCTACGGGCTTGCGCGCCGTGGCCGTCGCGTCTGCGTTCTCGATGAGCACGATACCGCCCTCAAGGCTTCCCGGGGCAACGCGGGCCTGGTCTGGGTCCAGGGCAAGGGCGCCGGTATGCCCGCCTATGCGGCGATGTCGTTGGCCTCGAGTCGAGCCTGGCCGAGATTCGCCGGCGAGCTTGGCGAGCGCACCGGGGTGGATCTGGAGTTCGAGCAGCCCGGAGGCGTCGATCTGTGTCTTGACGACGACGAGGTGCGTAAGCGTTGCGCCGAGTACCAGGCACTATACGACGCGCCCTGGGCCCGTGAGGCCGGCGTGCGCTGGGAGTACCTGGAGGGCGCGCGGCTTGAGCGACTGCTGCCGGGCCTTGGCGGCGACGTCCCGGGGGGCATCTGGACACCCCACGACGGCCACTGCAATCCGCTGTTTCTGCTGCGCGCACTCTACAGCGCCTGCCAGGCGCTTGGCGTGGACGTACGGCCTCATCATCCGGTCGCCTCGATCGACCCCGGCGAGGCGGGCTTTGTTGCCCACACCGCCCGTGGCGCCGTGCGTGCCGAACGGCTGGTACTGGCCTGCGGACTGGGGGCGGCGCGGCTGGCACCGCCGCTGGGTCTCTGCGGTCGGGTCACGCCGGTGCGTGGCCAGGTGCTGGTCAGCGAGCGGCTGCCCGCCGCCGGCCGCCTGCCGACACCGCAGATTCGCCAGACGGCGAGCGGCGGCTACCTGATCGGCGACGTGCTCGAGCACGTCGGCCACGACACCCGGGTCACCCTCGAAACCCTGCACGCCCTGGCGCGGCGGGCGGTGACCATCTATCCCGATCTGGCGTCGGCGCGGCTGGTGCGCAGCTGGGCGGCGCTGAGGATCATGACGCCGGACGGTTGCCCCGTCTACGAGGCTTCGCAGCGCTATCCCGGGGCCTACAACCTGAGCTGTCACAGCGGCATCACCCTGGCCGCCTTTCACGCCGATGAGCTGGCCGCAGCGCTGGACGATGATCGGCTCACCGAGCGCTATCCGCTCTTCTCGGGAGGACGCTTCGATGTTCAAGCGGCATAAAAGGGCCACGGCCACACCCGAGGTCACCATCACCATCGACGGCGCACCATACCAGGTGCCCTCGACGCTTAGCGTGGCGGCCGCGGTGCTGATGCACCAGGGCGCCGCCGGCTATCGCCGCCACGTCGCCAGTGGCCATCGCGCACCGCTGTGCATGATGGGGGTGTGCCACGACTGCCTGATCACCATCGACGGTGCCCCCAATCGACAGGGCTGTCTGGTCACGGTGGAGCAGGGCATGCGGGTACGCCGCCAGCTCGACGAAGAGACAGCGACGGCTTCCCGGTGGGACACCGCCAACCATGCCAGTGGTGACGAGCAGAGGGGGCGCGAAGATGCAGACCTGTGAGCCGAGGGAGACCGTCGGCACCGACGGCAGCAAGGACCGCGCCCGAGTGGTGGTACTCGGCGCCGGCCCTGCCGGCATGGCGGCGGCCCTGAGACTGGCCGAGGCCGGCCTGCGCTCGCTGGTACTGGATCAGGCCAGGGCGCCGGGCGGGCAGATCTATCGCGATCTCGACCAGCCCCAGCTCGACGCCGCAGTCATGGGCAAGGACTACCATCGCGGTCGGTCCCTGGTCGGCGCCTTCCTGGACGCCGCCAGACGGGGGGAGATCGACTATCGCCCAGGCACGCGGGTGTGGTGGATCGAGGCGCTGGACGACGCCCTGGACGACGCCCATCGCCTGGGCGTGCGGGGGCACGATGGCATCAGCCGGGAACTGGTTGCGGAGCGTCTGATCATCGCCACCGGCGCCATGGAGCGGGGCTGGCCCTTCCCCGGCTGGCAGCTACCTGGGGTGATGCAGGCCGGCGCCGCCCAGATCCTGATGAAGCAGGGCGCGCTGCTGACCGAGGGGCCGTCGGTGCTGGCGGGCAACGGGCCACTGCTGTACCTGCTGGCCTGGCAGTACCTCAACGCCGGCTGCCCGCCCCGGATGATCCTCGATACGGCGCCGAACCTGGGACTGGCGCGGACCCTGCGTCACCCGCTCAGGGCCTGGCGGGCTCGCGGCTACCTCGCCAAGGGCGCGCGCATGCTGGCGGCGTTGAGGCGCGCTGGGGTGCCGATCGTGCGTGGCGTCCAGTCGCTGGCTGCCGAGGGTGACCAGCGCTTGACCGGGGTGCGCTATCGCCGGCGTGGCGACAGCGACGAGCACAAGCTCAAGACCGATTGGCTGTTGACCCATATGGGGGTGGTGCCCGAGCCGCAGCTCCCCCAAGGGCTGGGCATCGAGCACCGTTGGCAGGAGGCGCAGCAGGCGTTCGTGCCCGATCGTCGCGACGACCTGTCGGTGCGCCCGGGGGTGTGGCTGGCCGGTGACGGCGGTGGCATCGGCGGCGCTGTGAATGCCGAGCGCGAAGGGCGACTGGCGGCGCTGGCCGTGCTGGACGACCTGATGGCTGACCCGCTGGACACGACAGCCGATGCAAAAGGCGCCGCGGCGCCGATACCAGACGCCGATAACCGCCGGGCGGTCGCCAGGGAAAGCGCCGCGCTGAGGCGTCGACGCCGCCAGGATCTGTCCGGTCGACGTCTGCTGGATGCACTGTTCACCCCACCGGCGGACTGGGTCGAGCGACAGCCCGGCGAGACCCTGATCTGTCGCTGCGAAGGGGTGAGCCGGGCCCAGCTCAAGGCGGCGCTGGAAGCGGGGCCTGCCGGGCCCAACCAGCTCAAGGCCTTCACCCGCTGTGGCATGGGCCCCTGCCAGGGACGGCTATGCGGCACCAATGTGTCACGGTTGATGGCCCGCGAGCAGGGCCGCGACATGGACGAGGTCGGCTACTACCGCATTCGCCCACCGTTGACCTCCATCACGCTGGGCGAGCTGGCACTGGCGCCCTCCGATCACCTGACCACACAATCACAATAGAGCGAGAAATGACCATGAAAGTTAACGCTTCTCTGTCTGCCTCCCTTGGCCTGGCGATGGCCCTTGCCGGCGCCGGCGCCGCTGTTGCCACCACCGCCCAGGCCGACGATCGCCCGCTGCGCATCGGTGTCGACGTGCCCTATCCGCCGTACCAGGAAAAGCTGCCCGACGGCAGCCTGACCGGCTTCGAGGTCGAGCTGGTCGAGGCCGCCTGCGAGCGCATGCAGCGCCAGTGCGAGTGGGTCGAGCAGGGCTGGGACGGCATCATCCCGGGGCTGCTGGCGCGCAAGTACGATCTGATCGCCTCGGCCATGAACATCACCGACGAACGCGCGAAACAGGTGCTGTTCTCCGATCCCTACTATCAGGTGCCCTCGGTGTGGGTCGGCCAGGCCGACGCGGAGATCGATCCCGAAGGGGACCTGTCGGAGATGACTATCGGTGTGCAGCAGGGCACCATCCAGGACGAGTACGTGACCACCTACCACGGCGAGGCGGACATTCGTCGCTACTCGGACTCCGGCGGCGTGGTCAACGACATGTTCACCGGTCGGCTGGACCTGGTCTTTACCGCCTTCCCGTTGGCCCAGGAGCGGCTGTTCAGCGATGAGCGTTTTGCGCGCAAGGGCGAGCTGGTGACCGGCCCCGAGTCGATCTACGGGCCCGGCGTCGGCGCCGCCTTCCGCCAGCGCGATCGCGAACTGGCCATCGCGTTCAGCGAGGCCATCCAGGGGCTCAAGGACGACGGCGACTACCAGGCGCTGTGGGCACGCTACTTCGAGAAATAGCACCGGCGGAGTCGACCTCCCGCGGGGGGAAGACGAGAGGCGTGACAGCTATGCGACGAGCCCACCATGCGACGAGCCCACCATGCGACGAGCCCACCATGCGACGAGCCCTCCATCGGAGGGCTCGTTGGTGTCGGGGGTTCGGCCATTTACGCCGTCGGCGGCACGGTGCAATAGGCGGCTAGGCGCTGTCCGAAAAGTCGACGAGCGAAGGTTAGACAAGGCAAAAATCGGTGAGAAAGCGCAGTTTACGTGGTGTAAATGAGCATTTTGATCCGATTTTTAACGCCGTATTACCGAGCGCAGGCACTTTTCAGACAAGCCCTAGGGCGTCACAGGTAGCGCCGCGTAGGCCACCATCTCGACCAGCATCTCTTCCCGGGCGAAGCCGGAGACGATCACCGCCGCGCGGTTGGGGTAGGGCTCGCTGACGTACTCGGCGTAGACCCGGTTGACCGTAGCCAGGTCCTCGCGTCGGGTCACGTAGATCAATACCTGAGTCAGCGATTCAACGCCGCCACCGGCGCAGGCGAGGGTGTGCACCAGATTGTCCAGCGTCTGGCGGGTCTGGGCCTCGATGCCGCCGTCGACCACCTCGCCGCTCTTGTCGATGGGGATCTGGGCGGTGAACAGGATGCCGTTGCCGACGCTGGCCCAGGACAGTGGGGCGCGGGAGGCGAACAGCTCGGTCTTGACCGGGTGAACCATGGGGTATCCTCGAACGTTGGAAGTCGGGGGCAGTAGGGCAAAGAGAGTGCCAAGGGGTGAGGGTTGTGTGTCAGTCGTTGTCGTGGGTGCCGGCGCCGGCGCCGCTGCGAGAGGCCTCGGTAGACTCCACCAGCAGCCGGGTGGCCAGCGCCTTGAGCTGCGCCCACAGGCCGTCGTCGACCTCGATGCCTTGCTGCATGGCACGCTCGCGGCAAGCCAGCAGGTCGGACTCCTGGTGGCGGGCCAGCAGGTCGAGCTGATACTCGGAGCGCAGCGACGGCAGCAGGTCCACGTGGTTGGCCATGATCAGCGTCACCCCGTCGTTGGGCTCGTTTTCCTCGGGCACCTCGTGCACCGCGTAGACGCGGATCTCCGGCACCGAACTTCCGGCGCGAAAGCCCACCACCTGCTCGATCAGCGGGGTGGCTGCCGCCTGCTCTGCGCCAGCGGTCCGGGCCTCACCGTCAGGCGCCTGGGCATTGCGCCAGAAGGCGGTGACGTTCATCCCGCGCCCGGCCAGTCGCGCCAGGTAGCCCATGATCAACTGGCGGTTGTGGCAGTGGCGGATCTTGATCACCGCAAGGCCTCGCGCCCGGGCCTTGGCAAAGCCCAGCTCCAGTGCCAGGGTCGAGCTCTTGAGCACGCTGGCGCCGTGGCTGTCGAGCACCGCCAGGTCGCCGTCGGAGTAGACGAGTTCCGGGGGGCGCTCGCCCTGATCCGCGAGCAGAAAGTCGAGGCCTCGTCCCAGCGCTGCCAGCCCACCGAGCTCGTAGAGCTGCATCCAGGCCACCATGTCGGCGGCGTCGCTGGCGTCTCCGTCCTCGAAGCCCATGGCCTGGAAGGCCTTGCGGCAGAGTCCCTGGAGTTCGTTGTAGGACACCTTCATGAGTTGGCTCCGGCGTGCTGGCGGGGTTGGGCATCGGCTTCCTTGAGCGTGCCGGCGGCGTCCTGGTCGGGCTCCAGCGGGAAGCTCCAGTCGTCGAAGTCGATCAGGTCGCTGGGCTCGGCGTTGAGCTCCTCGACCAATGGCGCGCCCTGGAACAGGGTGATACGCACCCAGCGATCGGACTTGGGATCGAAGCGACTGGCGCCGAAGAACGAAAGCTTGGTGCGAAGCAGGTGCATTGGCTTCAACTCGCGGGCCCACAGGTTGGCGCGGATCTCGCCGAAGGGCGTCTCGGCCATGCTCTGGATCCGCCGGATGATGTCCTTGTGACGCGGGTGGTGAATCAGGAACTCCACCACCAGGGCGCGCGGATGGGCGCTGAGGAAGTCGTCGATGACCCCATGGGTATCGGCCACCCGGGGCGCGATGGCGAGCTTCAGCTCACGGTCGGCGCCGGGTTCGACGTCGCGCACGCCCAGGCGCGGTTCTTCCTTCTCGACCGAGCGATACCAGAACCAGTAGCGCTCCTCGGGGTCGCCGAAGTCATGACGCAGGGCCCAGTCGTAGTGGGTCTCGATCAACTGCTTGAGTCTGACCAGCGGCATGTCCGGGGTCAGCTCCAGGCCCTCCTCGACCCCCATCTGGTCCTCGAAGGGATCGACGATCTCCGGGTAGAGCTCAAGCAACAGGGTGTGGATCAGCTCCTGGGCTTCCAGGCTCAGGGTCTGGCGGCTCCAGTCGATCAACTCCTGCCACAGCTCCTCGGCCAGTGGTACCTGCTCGAGCCAGGCGCGCACCGCCGGCAGGGCGCTGGCGGTCTCGCGGTTGCGCGCGCTCTGCTCGCTATCCTCGGTCACGGTCTGGGCCAGGTGGCGCTCGGCCCGGGCGACAAGCGCCACCAGGCGCTGTCGCTCCGGTTCACCAGGGACCTGACCACTGACCTGGGCCAGCGCCTTCTCGCGGCTCTCGACCCAGCGCTGGATCAGCTGCGGGTGGTTGATCAGAAAGGGCGCCATGCCCAGTCCGGTGGAATTGCCGATGCCCAGATAGCGGCGCAGCGGTGCGGCCATGGCGACGGCGCTGCCCGGCGCCCGGGCACGGGCCATATGCTCGATCTGCTCGATGGAGAAGTGGCGCAGCAGGTAGACCGCCAGCATCTGGGCCGAGAAGGGACGCTGGAAGTCCGGGTTGTGCTTGAGCCGATCGAAGTCGGCGATGCCGAACTTGCCGTTTCCGTAGACCGCGGTGGTGCGATACAGATAGCCGACCCGGGTCAGCCAGGCCGGGTCGGGCTGTCGCCCGGCGCACAGCGCGTCGAGAAAGGCGGCGAAGTTTCTGAGGCTGCGGTTGGCCCGGGACAGCACCAGCAGACGTGGATGCTGGCGCCCGGCCTCCTGCAGCGGCACATTGGCGGCCATCTGTTCGAGCAGCGAGTCGTCCACGTCGCCTTCGACCACGCCGAAGGTGACGTCCCAGGCTCGGCGATGACCCGGTCGGAGCGGGCGTCGTCGTCCAGTGGCTGGGAAAAGATCACCCCGTGGTAACGGGCCTGGGGCGTCTGCAGACGATAGATGGCGACACCGTGGCCCTCGGCGTCGAGCTCGAAGCGGGTGGTGCTGATCTGCCAGCGCTGGCGCGCCATCTGGCGCACCAGGCTACGCACGAAGCTCAGCCGGCTGGCGTGCAGGCTGCCCAGGCGATCGAGTTGCATCACCTCGTCGGGCGCGCGCAGACGCAGGCGCTGCTCGACGTCGGAAAGGCGGCTGGCGAGGTCTTCGCGTCTCATCTCAGGCCTCCCCTGTAGCGCTGGCTTTGTGGCTGGTGATGCCCTGGGCGCGGGCCATGGCGAGGGCGGCCTGGGGGCCGGTCCACAGCGACGGCAGCAGCACCAGCGACACCGGGATGGCGGTCAGCACGATGAACTGCTGCAGGGCGCTGATCTGCCCCGCGCCCATGTACAGGAGGATAGCCGCCATCAGCGCCATGGCGATGCCCCAGAAGGCGCGAACCAGCGGGCTCGGCTCGTCGTGACCGGCGCCGACCACGGCGATGGCGTAGCTCATGGAGTCACCGGTGGTGGCGACGAAGATGGTGGTCAGTACCAGGATCGCCACCGCCATGACGGTACCGCCGGGCAGCGCCTGGGCCACGGTCAGCGTAGCCACGTCGAACTGGAAGTTGTTGAGCGCCTCGGTCAGGTCGATGGCTCCGGTCATCTGGTAGAAGATGCCGGAGCCTCCCAGCAGGGTGAACCAGATGGCCGTGGCCACCGGTGCCAGCACCGCCACGGTGAGCACCATCTGCCGAATCGTGCGGCCCCTGGAGATGCGCGCGACGAAGATCGCCATCAGCGGGCCATAGCCGATGAACCAGGCGAAGAAGAACACCGTCCACCACTGCATCCACCAGTCCGGCGCGCTCTGGGCGGTCATCGTCGACATGGCGAAGAACGACGTCAGGTACTCGCCGAAACCCTGGGTGAAGGCGTTGACCATGAACAGCGTCGGCCCGAACAGAAAGATCACCGCGGCGATGGCGAGCGCCAGGAAGACGTTGAAGCGCGACAGGATCTGGATGCCCTTGTCGATGCCGGTAACCGCCGAGGTGACGTAGACCGCGCCGAGGCCGATCAGGATGATCAACTGGGTCATGTAGGTGTTGGCCACGCCGAACAGCTCATGCAGACCGAAGCTGACCTGGGTGGCAAGAAAGCCGATGGGGCCGACGGTGCCGGCCACCACCGCGATCACGCACAGGGCGTCGACCACGCCGCCCAGCGGGCCCTTCATCAGCCGTTCGCCGAGTACCGGATAGAGCAGGGTGCGCGGCTGCAGCGGCTGGCCCTTGTCATAGTGGGCGTGGGACAGCACCACCGCGGTCAGACTGCCGAGCACCGCCCAGGCCAGAAAGCCCCAGTGCATGAACGACTGGGCCAGGGCCGGGGCGATGGCGGAGTCGCTGCCGGCCTCGATGGCCGCGCTGCCGGCAAAGGCCGGCGGCGTGACCACGAAGTGGTAGATCGGCTCGCCGGCGGCGAAGAACACCCCGCCCCCCGCCAGCAGGGTGCACATGATGATCGACACCCACTTGAAGGTGGACAGCTCCGGTGTGCGGGTGTTGCCGATGCGTGCACTTGCCGCCGGGGTGGCGATCAGCCCCATGGCGATAAAGAAGGTCAACAAAAGCAGGATCTGGAAGTAGCTGCCGAGCGCCTTGGCGGTCCAGGCGAAGCCCGTGCCGATGGCCCCCGCGACGCCGTCGATGTCGTACAGTGACAGGCCGACGAACAGCAGGATGAAGCCGATGCTGAGACAGAGCACGACGGGGTCGCCCAGGCGATACTGGCCGGCGGGCAAGTCCGCGGTCGCTGGCGCCGAGCGATCGGCGGGTGACGAGGTGCCGGTGGTGGAGGTGGTCATGGCATGAACCTCTGGCGTGCGGCACCGTCGTGGCGGTGCCTGTTATGGTGATTGATGACCGCCGGCATTCGGTTGTTGTTGAGATCTGGGATGCCGGCGGGTCGGTGGCTGACGGATGGCTGGTCCAGGGTCGGTCGAGGGTTGGTCGGTGGCTGGTCGAGGACTGGTCGGGGGCTGTTCCGAGTGCCGCCTCAGGCGACCTTGGCGATACCCTGAGGCGTGGCGGCGCGCTCCAGCAGCGCCACCCAGTTGCGGCCCATGATGCCGGCCACTTCGTCCTCGTTCATGCCGACGTCGCGCAGGCCCTGTATCAGGTTGGGGAAGTCGCGACTGTCCTTGAGCCAGGCCAGTGGCCGCGGCCAGCCGGCGTTGGTGGCGCTGCCCTCGCCATAGTCCATGTCCTTGGACCAGCGGCCGTTGCGCATCCAGTCGAGCACCGAGGTGGGCTGGTTCTGACACAGGTCGGTGCCGATGCCCAGGTGTTCGACCCCCATCAGGTCGGCGGTGCGGGCGATCATCTCGCAGTACTCGGCAAGGGTGCAGTCCGGGCCGTTACGCAGGTGAAAGGGGTAGGCCGAGAAGCCCAGCAGGCCGTTGCACTCGGCGATGGCTTTGAGTACCCGATCGGACTTGTTGCGCTTGGCCGGGTGGAAGCTCTCGGGGTTGGCGTGGGAGATGATCACCGGGCGGCTCGACAGCTCGATGGCATCGAGGGTCGAGCGCTCGGCGCTGTGGGACATGTCGATGACCATGCCGACCCGGTTCATCTCGCGGATCACCTGGCGCCCGAAGCGGGTGATGCCGCTGTCTTCTGCCTCGTAGCAACCGCAGGCCAGCAGGCTCTGGTTGTTGTAGGTGAGCTGCATGATCAAGAGGCCGAGATCGCGCATCACCTCGACCATGTCGATGTCGTCCTCGATGGGCGAGCAGTTCTGGGCGCCGAGAAAGACCCCGATGCGCCCGCTGGCCTGGGCCCTGGCGATATCGCCTGGCCCGCGCACCGGCATGATCAGGTCGGCATGGGCCTCGAAGCGGCGGTTCCACTCGCCCAGGCGCGACAGCGTCTCGCGGGTGGTCTCGTGGTAGACCAGGGTGGCGTGGACGGCGTCCAGGCCGCCTTCGCGCATCTGCTCGAAGATTTCCCGCGACCAGTTGGAGTACTGCAGGCCGTCGACGGTCAGCATTTCTCGGGACATGACGTCTCTCCTCAGGCCTTGACGTAGCAGGTCTTGACCACGGTGTAGAACTCGCGGGCATAGCGGCCCTGCTCGCGGGGGCCGAAGCTCGACGCCTTGCGGCCGCCGAAGGGTACGTGGTAGTCGGTGCCCGCAGTGGGCAGGTTGACCATCACGCAGCCGGTCTCGGCGCGGGCCTTGAACTCGCTGGCAAGCTTCAGCGAGTCGGTGATGATGCCGGCGGTCAGGCCGAAGTGGGTGTCGTTGAGCACCTCGATGGCCTCGTTGGCGTCGGCGACCTTGATCACGCAGGCGATCGGGCCGAACACCTCCTCGCGATTGATGGCCATGTCGTTGGTGGTGTCTACCAGAAGTGCCGGCGCCATGAAGTAGCCGTCGCATGCCGCGCTGACGCGCTCGCCGCCGAACACCAGCCGAGCCCCGTCGGCCTGGGCGCGTTCGACCCATGCCAGGTTGGAGGCAAGCTGGCGGGCGTCGGCCGCAGGGCCGATGTGCACGCCGTCTTCCAGGGCGGGGCCGACACGCACCTGTTTCAGGCGCTCGATCAGCCGCTCGACGAAGGCGTCGTGGACCTGCTCGGTGACGATCAGCCGCGACGAGGCGGTGCACTTCTGGCCGGTGCCGGAGTAGGCGCCGTTGAAGGCGGCCTCCACGGCGAGGTCGAGATCGGCGTCGTCGGCCACGATCAGGGCGTTCTTGGAGCCCATCTCGAGCTGGCACTTGACCAGGTTGGCGGCGGTGGCGCCGGCCACCCGGCGACCGACCTCAAGCGACCCGGTAAAGGTCAGGGCATTGATCTCGGGACTCGAGATCAAGGCGTCGCCGACGCTCGAACCCGGCCCCATGATCAGGTTGAAGCTGCCTGCGGGCAGCGCCTGACGGCTGAGGATCTCGGTCAACGCCCAGGCGCTGGCGGGGACCAGGTTGGCCGGCTTGAACACCACGGCGTTGCCGAAGGCCAGCGCCGGGGCGATCTTCCACACTGCGGTGGCCATGGGGAAGTTCCAGGGGCTGATGACGCCGACCACCCCCACCGGCTCACGGCGCACCTCCACTTCCACGCCGGGGCGCACCGACTCGGCGCGCTCGTCGATCTGGCGCAGCACCTCGGCGGCGTAGTAGTGGAAGAACTGGGCGGAGCGGTGGACCTCGCCGACCGCCTCGGCCAGGGTCTTGCCCTCTTCACGGGCCAGCAGCTCGCCGAGCTCGGCCTTGCGCGCCATCAGTTCGTCGCCCACCGCCATCAGCACGCCGTAGCGCTGCTCCAGGCCGCTCTTGGCCCATTCGCGGCCACCCCGGCGGGCGGCGGCGATGGCGTCCTTGACCTGCTCGGTCGAGGCCTGGGCGTAGACGCCGATCAGGTCGCTGGTATCCGACGGGCTGCGGTTCTCGATCTGGTCGACGCCGTCGATCCACTGGCCGTCGATATAGAGTGGGTAGGCTGACTGCTGAGACATGATGACCTCCTGTGACGAATGCGACACAGCCTAGGAGAGTCACCAAAATAAAGATAATCAATAATAACGAGCATATGATAAATAAGGCTTACCGCCTGTCTGTGTGACGGCCCGTGTGACGGCCCGTGTGAGGAAATGCCATGCTCCCCGACCTCAAGATCCAGCCGCTGCGCTACGTGCTGGCGATTGTCGACCACGGCGGCTTTCACGCCGCCGCGCGCCAGCTTCACCGCAGCCAGCCGGCGGTGTCGATGGCGGTGCGCGAGCTGGAGGCGCGCCTTGGTGAGGCGCTGTTCGAGAAGGGTGCCCAGGCGAGCCTCACCCCCTTCGGCGAGTACTGCGTGCCGCGCTTTCGCGAGCTGATCCTCCAGCATGATCGCCTGAGCCGTGACCTGCTCGCCCAGGTCGAGCGCCAGGCGGGGCATCTAGATATGGCGGCGGTACCGTCGGTGGCCAGCCGCCTGATGCCGAGCTTGCTGTCGGAGTTCGTCGAGCGCTATCCGGGCATCCGCGTGGCGCTGCACGACGGCAACGCCGACTTCGTGCGCGAGCAGGTGCTGGGCGGTGAGGTGGATATCGGGCTTTCAAGCCTGTGGCAGCCTGACGATGCCCTGGCGTTCACCCCTTTGCTGCGCGACAAGGTGGGGGTGGTGTGTCGCGATGACCATCCCTTCGCCGGGCGCGAGAGCCTGCACTGGCGCGAGCTTGCCGGCGAGACCCTGATCGGCAATGGCACCTCGCGGCTGCTCGAGGGCACCGAGGCCGAGGCGCTGCTGGCAAGTCCCACCTTCTTCATCTCCAACATGATCTCGCTGACCGCCAGCCTGGTGGCGGGGCTCGGCATCACCACCCTGCCGCGACTGGCGTTTGCCGAGGAGTACGAGCGGCTGAGGTTCGTTCCGCTGGAGTGCCCGGTGGTGGAGCGCCAGGTGGGCCTGGTGCGCCTGGCCGGTCGCAGCCTGTCGCCGGCCGCCGCTGCCATGGCGGCCTTTATCGTCGAGCGCCTGGAGGAGGGGCAGGGGCAGGATGGCCATGCGCCGAGCAGCCAATAGCCGTTCAGCCAATAGCCGATAACGCCAGGCGGGCTCGCCGTCCGTCAGCCGTTGCGGTCGAGTTCGCCGGCGTCCATGCCGTTGCGTCGCCGGACCTCGAGCAGCAGGGCGCTGTGGTCGAGGTCAGCACCACCTGCGTTGACCAGATCGCCGAACAGGCGGTCGGTCAACTCAAGCAGCGGCAAGTCGAGGCCGAGTTCCCGGGCGACGTCGCAGGCGGCGCGAGTGTCCTTCAGCTGATGCCTGGCCGGTCCGCCGGGTGCGAAGTCGCCGTCCAGCATGCGTTGGCCATGCTGGTCGAGAATCCGCGAGTAGGCGAAGCCCCCCAGCATGGCCTGGCGCACCTTGGCGGGGTCGGCGCCGCCGGCTTCGGCCAGCACCAGGGCTTCCGACACCGCCGCGATGGTGCTGGCCACCGTCAACTGATTGACCAGCTTGGCCAGGGCGCCGCTGCCTGCCGAGCCAATATGCAGGGGATGGCCCATGGCCTCGAGAATGGGCTTTGCCCTGTCGTAATCGACGGCGTCTGCTCCGGCCATGATCGAAAGAGATCCTTCGCGCGCGCCCTTTTCGCCGCCGGAGACCGGGGCGTCCACCCAGCCAAGGCCAAGCTCGCGACAGCGTTCGGCCAAGGCGATTGCTTCACTGTGGCCAATGGTCGACATCACGATGAGCAGGGTACCGGGAGACAACTGACGGGCGATGCCGTCGTCGCCGAACAGCAGCGTCTCGCATACCGCGCCCGAACTTACCATCATCACCACCGCCTGGGCGTTTGCCGCTGCCTCGATGGGTGTCTCGGCCAGAGTGGCGCCAAGTTCGCCCAGCGGGGCTGCCTTGTCGATGCTGCGATTCCAGGCACGCAGGGGGAAGCCTGCACGGATCAGATGACGGCCCATGGGCAGGCCCATGATACCGGTGCCCAGCAGGGCGATGGTGGCAGGAGAGGTCATACGGGCGGCTCGTTGTAGATTAGAAAGTAGGTAACAGCCTAACCTCTTCCGCCCGGTGCCTCCACGCTCAGTCGACCTGCCGCCACCACTGTACCGGCCAGCCGCGCTCGCGGGCGGTGGCGTCAAGCGCCGAGTCGGGGTTGATGGCGAAGGGACGGTCGACGAATTCCAGCAGGGGCAGGTCGTTACGCGAGTCGGAGTAGCCGAAGCTCTCCACCGGGGTGTGCTCGGCCAGCCACTCGCGCAGCGCCTCGAGCTTGCCGCCCTGGAAGGTGCGGATGCCCTCGGCCTTGCCGGTGTAGCGCCTGCGGGAGTCGAGTTCGAGAGCGGTGGCCAGCGCCTGATCGGCACCGAGGCGCTCGGCCAGCGGGCCGACCACGTGGATCGGCGAGGCCGAGATGATCACCACCCGATGGCCTTGGTCACGGTGCCAGGCCAGGCGTTCGTGGCCCTGAGGGAAGAGCCGGGGCACCACCTTGGCCTCGAGGAAGGCGTCGACCTGTTGCCTGACGTCGGCCTCGCTGCGGCCGGCCAGCGGCGTCAGCAACAGCGCCAGATGGGCTTCCATGTCGAGCGTTCCGGCGGCGTAGGCGGCCATGTGTTCGGCGAAGGCGGCGCGGTAGGCGTCGCCGTCCTCGATCCAGCCGAGATCGATCAGCCACTGACTCCATAGTCCGGTGATGTCGCCGTCGAGCAGGGTGTCATCGAGGTCGAACAGGGCCAGGGTCATGGGCGCGTCGGGGGCCTTGGCGGCATCGCCGTGGCAGGCGTCAGTGGTCATGGTGACAGGGCTCGTCAGGTCGTTCATGCATCCAGCTCCTGAACCTCGTCGAGATCGACGTGGATCGTCACCTCGCAGCCGGCGGGCAGCAGGCTGCGGGCGGAGCGATTGAGGGTATCGACGGCGAGGCTGGTGCCTTCGCAGTCGATGTCGTAGCGCACGATGTTACCGAGCAGGCGATGTCGACGCACACGACCGCTGACGCCCGGTCCCACCCGCGCCGGCCGCTCGCCACCCAAAGGGCGGCCCTGCACGCTGAGATAGAGCGCCTCGGGGCGCAGCGCGACACGACCGGCCTGGCTGCGAAAGCCCAGCAGTGGCGCGGCCTCGACGGCGTCGAGCAGACAGTAGTGGCCCATGAAGCCGGCGGCGTTTTCGTCCCGGGGCCGGGTGTAGAGCACCTCGGCGGTGTCCTTTTGCAGGATCCGCCCCTGGTGCATCAGGAACACCCGGTCGGACATCAACATGGCCTCTTCCTGGTCATGGGTCACGAACAGGGTGGTCAGGCCGAGGGTCTTCTGAATCTCGCGGATCTGGTCGCGCAGATGTCGACGAATGCGGGCGTCCAGCGCCGACAGCGGCTCGTCCATCAGCAGTACCTTGGGTTCCACCACCAGCGAGCGTGCCAGTGCCACCCGCTGGCATTGCCCGCCCGACAGCTGGTGGGGAAACTTGTGCGCCTGGTCCTGCATCTCGACCAGGCGCAGCACCTCGTCTACCCGGCGCGCGCGCTCGTCACCGGGGACCTTCTGCATGCGCAGGCCGAAGGCGACGTTGTCGGCGACCTTGAGGTTGGGAAACAGCGCATAGTGCTGAAACACCATGCCGACCCCGCGCCGCTGGGGCGGCAGGCGGGTGATGTCGTCACCGCCGATGTGGATGCTGCCGGCGTCCAGCGAGGTCAACCCAGCGATGGCCCGCAGCAGGGTCGACTTGCCGCAGCCGGACGGCCCCAGCAGGGTGATGAACTCGCCATGCTCGATATCGGCGTCGATGTCGGCGAACACCGAGGTTTCGCCGAAGCGCTTGGCCAGCCCCTTCAGCGAGACCGCGTTGCCGCTTTCCTGGCGGCCTGGCGCGGACGGGGTCGTGGTCTGGACCGAGGACGGGATAGTGGACGGGACCGTGGACGGGGCGGCGCGCTGGGTGGCAGGTGTAGTGGCAGCCATCATCGTGTGGCCTCCGTGATGGTGTGCTCGGCCTGGCGATTGCCCAGCCAGGTCAGGATCAGGGTAAAGGCGAACAGGGTGATCACCAGGGCGCTGGTGAAGTGGCCGCTGGCGCCGCGCATATTGTTGAGGTAGACCTGCAGCGTCTCGAAGCGGGTGCCCACCAGCATGTTGGCGAAGACGAATTCGCCGACCAGGAACGAAAACGACAGGAAGATGGCGATCTGCACCCCGCCACGCAGGTTGGGCAGGATGACCAGAAAGAAGGCTTTAAGCGGCCCGGCACCCAGCAGCTGGGCGGCGTCCATCAGGCTTTGCACGTCCACCGCACGCAGGCTGTTGGCAATGGCGCGGTACATGAACGGCAGCACGATGGTGAAGTAGGTGGGAATCAGGATCCAGGGGGTGCCCACCAGCGGCAGCGGGCCGCCAGCGTAGAGCTTGAGTAGCCCCACCGAGGACACCACCGGGGGCACCGCGAAGGGCATCAGGATCAGGGTGTTCATCCAGCGGTCCAGCCACGGATAGCGGGTGTGGGCCAGCAAAGCCACCGGCATCACCAGCACCAGCGACAGCGCCAGGGCACCCACGGCGACAGCCAGCGACCGGGCGAAGGCCGCCACAAAGCGCGGGGTGGTCCATAGCTCCACGAACCAGGCCAGGGTCAGGCCATCGGGGACCAGGGTCGCGCCCCAGCGGGTGGCCAGGGCGTAACCCAGGGTCGCCACCAGCGGCAGGGCCAGCACCGCGAAGACGCTGCCGACGATCCAGGCGTAGGGGTTGAAGGTCGCCGACAGCGGCGCTGCGGTCGGGCTCTTGTGAGCCGGCAGGGTTTCAGCGTGAGCCATGCTGTGCACTCCTTCTCAACAGCCACTGCTGGACCAGGGTGACCAGCACCAGCAGCATCACCAGAATCAGCGCCAGGGCGCTTGCCAGATTGGGCTCGAGGAACAGGTCGCCGGCCACCAGGTTGGCAATACGAATGGTCATCAGGTTGTAGCTGGTGTTGACCAGCGCGTAGACGGTGGCGTAGGCGCCCATGGCGTTGGCGAACAGTACCGTGAAGGTGCCGGCCAGGGCCGGCCACAGCACCGGCAGGCCGATGCGCTGCCAGTAGGCGATGCGCCCGGCGCCGAGCAGGCTGGCGGCATCACGCCATTCGGCCTTGAGGCCGGCGAAGGCCGGGAACAGCAGCAGGATGCCCAGCGGAATCTGGAACCAGGTGTAGATGACGATCAGCCCGCCGGTGGAGTAAAGACGCACGTCCTCGATGATGCCGAGTCGTTGAAGCGCCAGGGTCAGCACGCCGTTGGCCCCCAGCAGGATGATGAAGGCGAAGGCCAGCGGCACGCCGGCAAAGTTGGAGGTCATGTTGGTGAAGGCGATCATCGCTCGCCTCAGGCGTCCGCCGGAACGCACCAGGGCGTGGCAGGTCAGGGTGGCGATGACCAGGCCGATGGCGCTGGACACCAGCGAGATGGTCAGGCTCTTCCAGATCGCCTGGCGGAAGAACGCCGACTGGGCGATCTCCTGAAAGTGGCCAAGGCCCCAGTCGCCGTTGACGTTGAAGGCACTGATCGCGACCCAGGCCATCGGCGCCAGCTGGAAGGCGGTGAATATCACGGCGAAAGGCACAAGCCACAGCCAGGCCGGTAGGGGCGCCTTCACGAGCCGGCCTCCTCGTTGCAGGTGGCGTTCGCGGTGGATGCGACGCCTGCGCTGCTGGACGCGGCCAGCAACTCGGGATGCCAGGGCTTGTCGTGGGAGAGCCCGAGGACGCTTGCCAGGGTGCCGCACAGGTGGGTCTGGCGGATGACCCGTCCGGCGGGGTCGGCAAAGGCGTCGCCGAACAGCCACAGCGGCACCCGGCGTTCTTCTTCCAGCAGGCCCGAGTGGGAGCGATCGGCGTTCATGCCGTGGTCGGCGGTGATCATCACCTGGCAGCCGTCGGCCAGCCAGCCTGGCAGGTAGTCGGCCAGGGCGATGTCGGCGTGGCGGGCGGCGTTTCTGTACTGGGGCGAGTCGCCGCCGTGACGGTGGCCGGTATCGTCGATGTTCATGCTGTGAACCAGCAGGAAGTCCGGCGCGTGGCGTTGCCTCAGGGCCTCGGCGTCGCTGAACAGGTGATCATCCGGATAGTGGTCCTGCCAGTAGAAGATGCCGGCCTGGATGGCCGCCGCAGGGTCGTCGAGAAAACGGTCGCGGGTGCGCTCGAAGGGCGCCTTGACGTAGAGCTCACTGACCCAGTGATAGGCCGCCGCAGCGGTGGCAAGGCCCTGGCCGCGGGCCAGGTCGAACAGGCTGATGCCATGGGACCGGCGCACGATGTCGTTGTGCACTACCCCGGAGTCCACCGGGCGATCGCCGGTCAGCAGGCACTCGTAGAGCGGCCGAGACATGGCCGGCAGCTCGCAGTCGAGGTGGGTGGTGTAGCCGCGTCCGGCCTCTACCAGGGCGCTCAAGTGGCCCATGGCGTGATGGCCGACGGCGTGATTGAGGCCGTCCAGCACCACCAGTATGACGGGTCTGGTCATGATGACTCCCGGCCGCGCGGCAATACAGGGCGCGGCGCTGTCGCGATAAGACGTGGAATGCGCTGAAGACAGGCCACTTGGGCACTGTCTTCAGCGGTCGATCGACGTAGCGGCGCTGTCCTCAGCGCTTGATCACTGCTGGTGGATCAGCACCTCGGACTGCCACTGGCGCGGCAGCACCTTGGCGCTCTGTTCCCAGGCGGCAAAGTCCTGGATCGGACGGGCGCTGGCGTACTGCTCGTTGGGCAGCAGCTTGGCGGCGATGTCGTCGGGCAGGGTCAGGTGCTCGGCGCGGATCGGGCGAGCGTAGCCCTCGGCCAGGTTGAACTGCCCTTCGTCGGACAGGATGTACTCACGGGCCAGCTTGGCGGCGTTGGGGTGCTGGGCGTGGGTGTTGATGATGGTGGCATAGCCGGAGGTCACCGAAGCGTCCGAGGGGATCACCACCTCGAAGGCGTCACGGTCGATCTGGTCGCGGTAGTTCAAGGCGTTGAAGTCCCACAGCAGGGCCACTTCCACTTCGCCCTTCTCCAGGTTGGCGATGGACACGTCGGCCAGCGACAGTCGGCCCTGCTCGGCCAGTTCGGCGAACAGCTCGAGGCCCGGGGCCAGATTGCCCTCGTCGCCACCGGCGGCGTAGGCGGCGGCGAGTACCGCATTGTTGGCCTGGGAAGCCTGGCCCACGGCGCCCACCGATACCGAGTAGTCACCCTCGCGCAGGTCGGTGAAGGAACTCGGGCGCTGGTCCTCTTCCACCAGGTTCTTGTTGATCATCAGCGCAATGGTGCCAGTGTAGCCGAGCATCCAATGGCCATCGTCGTCCTTGGCCCAGTCGGGGATCTCGTCCCAGGTGGTGGGCTTGTAGGGCTGAGTCACCCCCTGCTGCACCGCGATCGGACCAAAGGCGAAGCCGACGTCGCCGATATCGGCGGTGGCGTTCTCGCCCTCGGCCTTGAACTTGGCGACTTCCTCGGCGGAGCTCATGTCGGTATCGGTGTGCGCCAGGCTGTAGACGCTTTCCAGGTCGGCCCAGGTGTCCTTCCAGTTGGCCCAGGTGTCGGGCATGCCGACGCTGTCGACGCGGCCTTCCTGCTTGGCGGCCTCGATCAGTGACTCAAGCTCGGCGGTGTTTGCCTGGGCGGCGGTGGACAGCAGGCCAACGCAGGCCAGGGCGGTCAGGGTCGGGTAACGCAGAGAAGTGACGATCACGAGAGGGTCTCCGGGTCAGGGGCGAGAAGTCGACGGAAACCGATGCGCCTTTCTGGTCTAGATCAGTTCCCGTTGACGATCACCCTAAGGAGCTAGCGTGACAGCCTCGTGTCAGTTGCGTGGCAGTCTCGTCTCAGTCCATATGAGCTAGGTAAAGGACGAAAAACCCGACTCGTTCGAGCACTGTCATCGCGTTGTCACCGGCTTGCCACTAGACTGCTGAAATTACGTTGAACCTTCTTTGGTCTATACCAGAAAGCTGGACGCCGCCGGATACTGCCCGGCGGCGATCCTGGTCAGAGCTTCGAGAGTCCGCCTTGCCTACTGTCCCTGACGACACCTCGCACGACGCCTCCCCCTCCCATCGCCTGCGCGAGCGTCTTGCGCCCTTGCTGAGTCTGGCCTCGACACGGGGCGATCGCCGTCTGCCCAGCGAGCGAGACATGATGGCGCGCCTCCAGACCACCCGCATCACCCTGCGCGAGGCACTCAATGAGCTGGAGGCGGAGGGCTGCGTGTATCGCGAGAATCGGCGCGGCTGGTTCGTGTCGCCGCCACGGCTACGCTATGACCTGTTGGCCTGCCTGCCGTTTCACGAGATGGTGCGATCCCAGCAGCGCAGCGCCCGCACCCTGTTGCTCAGTGCCGAGGAAGTGATCGCGCCCGTCACGGTCGCCCGCCGGCTGGGACTCGCCGAAGGCGAGCGCGTCTACCGCATCTGTCGTGCCCGGCTGGTGGACGAACGCCGGGTGCTCTACGTGGAACACCATCTGTTGCCGCGCTGCTTTCCCGCCATTCTGGAGTTCGATCTGGCGCGGGAATCGCTGACCGAGCTCTACCGCCGCGAGTACGGCATCCGGGTCGGGCGGGTCAGCTACGAGCTCGGCACCTGTGTACTTTCCAGCGACGCCGCCAGCGCGCTCAACGCGGTACGCGGCAGCCCCGCCCAGCGCATCACCCGCATCAACCACGACCAGAACGGCCGTGCCATCGACTGTGATGATGAGTACTGGCGCCACGACGCCATCGAGCTGACGCTTTCCGCCGCCCCTCAGGGAGTTTGAGGTGCGAGATCGAGGGGCTTCGAACTGCAGGGGAGTGCTAGACCGCGGGAGGGCGTTCTTCCAGCAGGTGCCACAGGGGGGCTGCCACTGCCGCTTCGTCGCGATGGCGATAGCAGGCCACTTCCAGAGAGGGGCCGCCGAGGATTTCCTGCAAGGAAATCAGCTTGCCGCTCTCGAGGTCTTCCTCGATCAACCCGTGGGGTAGCCAGCCGATGCCGAGACCGGCCAGGGCGAGTTGGCGAATGCCGATGGTGAAGGCGGTCTCGCAGACCAGTTCGATCTCGTAGTGGCGTTGGGCATCGAGCAGGTAAGGCGTCGCCAGGGCCTGGCCAAGAAAGCTGTCCGGATCGTAGCCGATCAAGGGCAGTCGTTGACCTTCCTCGAGTTCGTGCATGAGACCACCGTGATGATCCGATGCGCACACCGGCAACAGCCGTTCAACGCCCAGTGACAGCCGCTCGACGCTGTCGCTGCCGCTGAACAGGGGGGCGCCCTCCAGCTCCGAACACAGCAACAGGTCGGCCTTGCCTTGCTCGAAGTCGTGGATGCACTGGCTGCGGTCGGACGAGGTGATCTGCAGTCCCACCTCAGGCGCGTGATGACGCAGGTGGCGCAACAGGCGCGGCAGGTAGCTGACGGTCAGGGTGTGCTGGGTGGTCAGAATGGCCCTGGGCCCCTGGCGGGCATCGCTTCTGAGACGACTGCGCATGGCGTAAAGGCGTGCCAGCCACTCTCGTAATTGGGGCTCGTACGCCCGCGCGTGGGCGGTCAACTCCAGGCGCGAGGCGCTGCGATCGATCAGCGCCACCCCCAGCCATTCTTCCAGCTGGCGGATACGGCGCGAGAATGCCGGCTGGGTGACGTGGCGCCGTTCGGCCGCCTGGGAAAAGGTGCCCGCTTCGATAAGCTCGAGAAAATCCTCTATCCATTCGATCTTCATTGGTGTTTTGGTCTGCCTTAGTGGGTGGCGGCCGGGGCTAAGCAGTGGCTATGCAAAAATTTAACAGCTGGCGAGCAACTTGGCATTGGTCTCATGTTCCAGGCGAGGCTTAACTTGGAAGCGATCGCTCGAGGGCAGGCCTTCAGGCCTGCTGTGTCTTTCGACGTAGGTCGTCAAGAGAGCACGCCAATGCCAACAATGACTCGCCTGGAGGCCCGTATGCACCTGTCCCGTTTTCCCCGTGTCCGTCTCGGCCATATGCCCACTCCGCTGGAGCCCATGGACAACCTGAGCAAGCTGCTCGGCGGTCCGCGGCTGTGGATCAAACGCGACGACTGCACCGGCCTGTCCACCGGGGGCAACAAGACCCGCAAGCTGGAATTCCTGATGGCCGACGCCCTGGAACAGGGCGCCGACACCATCATTACCCAGGGCGCCACCCAGTCCAACCACGCCCGCCAGACCGTGGCCGCCGCCTGCAAGCTGGGGCTCGAGTGCCACATTCTGCTGGAAGACCGTACCGGCAGCGAGGACTCCAACTACAACTACAACGGCAACGTCTTCCTCGATCAGCTCCACGGCGCCAGCGTCGAGAAGCGCCCGGGCGGTGCCGACATGGCCGCCGAGATGGAAGGCCTGGCCGATCGTCTGAAGAGTGAAGGCAAGAAGCCCTACATCATCCCTGGCGGTGGCTCCAACGAGATCGGTGCCCTGGGCTACGTCAATGCCGCCCTGGAACTGCTGGCCCAGGCCAACGACATGGGGCTGCGCATCGATCATCTGGTCCACGCCACCGGCAGCGCCGGTACCCAGGCGGGCCTGGTCACTGGCCTCAGCGCCTGCAACGCCGGCATCCCGGTGCTCGGCATCGGCGTTCGCGCGCCGAAGGACAAGCAGGAAGCCAACGTCTTTGCCCTGGCCCAGAAGACCGAAGCCAAGCTCGGCCTGTCCGGCGTCGTCAGCCGCGACCAGGTGGTCGCCAACTGCGACTACGTGGGTGAGGGCTACGGTGTGCCCACCGACAGCATGATCGAGGCGGTCACCCTGCTGGCCCGTCACGAAGGCATCCTTCTGGACCCGGTGTACTCCGGCAAGGGCATGGCAGGGCTGATCGACCTGATCCGCCAGGGCCACTTCAAGCAGGACGAGAACGTCGTCTTCCTGCACACCGGCGGCGCCGTTGCGCTGTTCGGCTATCCCGATACCTTCGGTTTCCCCGACTACAAGGGCTAGGCCCAGGGCGCTTCAGGGCAGGCGCCCGCTGAGTTCGGGCGCCCTCGACGACGTTATTCGGAGACAACAATGACCATTCGTCATCTCAAGACGGCGGAGGCCGCCGCTGGCGTTGCCGCCGAAGACCAGCGCGTGACGGAAGCGGTGCGTGGCATGCTCGAGGATATTCGTGCCCGCGGCGAGGCGGCCGTGCGCGAATACGCCGAGAAGTTTGACGGCTGGACCGGCGACTTTGTGTTGAGCGACGACAAGCGGCGTCAGTTGATCGACAGCGTGCCCCAGTCGGTCAAGGACGACATCGACTTCGCCCACCGCCAGATCCGCCGTTTTGCCGAGGCCCAGCGTGACAGCCTGACCTCCTTCGAGATCGAGACCGAAGAGGGCGTGCTGCTCGGTCAGCGTGTGCTGCCGGTACACAGCGCCGGCTGCTATGTGCCGGGCGGCCGCTACGCTCACGCCGCCTCGGCGCTGATGAGCGTGGCCACCGCCAAGGCCGCCGGTGTCGAACACGTGGTGGCCTGTTCGCCGCCCCGGGGCGACAGCATCAACCCGGCGGTGGCCTACGCCATGCATGTGGCCGGCGCCGACATGATCCTCGAGATGGGCGGCGTCCACGCCATGGCCAGCATGGCCTTCGGTCTGTTCGGTGGCCGCGAGGCCGACATCCTGGTCGGTCCCGGCAACGCCTACGTGGCCGAAGCCAAGCGCCTGCTGTTCGGTGAAGTGGGTATCGATGTGTTTGCCGGCCCCACCGAGTCGGCGATCATCGCCGACGAATCCGCCGACCCGATGACCATCGCCGTCGACCTGGTGTCCCAGGCCGAGCACGGCCCGAATTCACCGGTGTGGCTGTTCAGCACCAGCGAAGCGATCGCCCGCGAAGTGATGGAGATTCTGCCGAAAGTCGCTGACGACATGCCCAACGCGGATATCGTTCACGCTGCCTGGCGCGACTTCGGTGAGGTCATCGTGGGCGACAGCCGCGAGGAGATCGTCGCGATCAGCGATCAGTACGCCTGCGAGCATCTGCAGGTGCTGTGCGAGGATCTGGACTGGTGGAAGCAGCATTTGAGCAACTATGGCTCGCTGTTTCTGGGGGAGGGCAGCACCGTCACCCACGGTGACAAGTGCTCCGGTACCAACCATATCCTGCCGACCAAGCGCGCCGGGCGTTACTCCGGTGGACTCAATGTCCACAAGTTCATGAAGGTGCTGACCACCCAGCAGTTGAGCGTCGAGGCCAATCTGACCTTCAGCGCGGTGGGATCCCGGATTTCCCGCACCGAGGGCATGGAAGGCCACGCCCGGGCCTGTGACTGGCGCCTGGCCAAGTACTTCCCCGAGCAGGAGTGGGATTTCCCTGTTCACCGTCAGGCTCGTTACTGAGTCGCAAGCGAAGGAGCCTGCCATGCGTCGTTTTGCCAAATCCTTCACCCAGCAGGAAGCCATCTCTGACGACGCCATCGCCTCGGCGGTGGCCGTGCTCCAGAGCGGTCGCCTGCATCGCTACAACCTGGCCGAAGGCGAGGCCGGTGAGACCGCCCTGCTGGAGTCCGAGTTCGCCGCGAGCCTGGGTGTCGACTACGCACTGGCCTGCGCCTCCGGCGGTTATGCGTTGCAGCTGGCGCTGCGCGCCTGCGGACTCGAGGCCGGCGACAAGGTGCTGTGCAACGCCTTCACCCTGTCGCCGGTGCCCGGCAGTATCGTCGCGGCAGGGGGCGAGGCGGTACTGGTGGACATCCTGGACGATACCACCGTCGATCCCGGCGACCTGGATCGCGCCGCTCGCGAGAGCGGTGCCGGCTTCTTTGTGCTGTCGCACATGCGCGGCCATATCGGCGACATGAACGCCATCGTCGCGGTGTGCGAGTCCCACGGCATCGTGCTGATCGAAGACTGTGCCCACACCATGGGGGCGGCCTACGATGGCCGACCCAGCGGCACCTTCGGCAAGGCAGGCTGCTTCAGCACCCAGACCTACAAGCACATCAATTCCGGAGAGGGCGGACTTCTGGCCACAGCCGATGCCGAGGTCATGCGGCGTGCGGTGATCCTGTCCGGCTCCTACATGCTGTTCGATCGGCACCTGGCCGCACCCGCGCCCGAAAGCTTCGCCGAGACGCGTCTGATGACACCCAACATGAGTGGCCGCATGGACAATCTGCGGGCGGCCATCCTGCGTCCTCAGCTGGCCGAGATGGAGCACCGCAAGACGCGCTGGAATTCGCTGTATCGGCGCATGGAGCAGCGTCTTGGAGATATCGCCGAGGTGTGCCTGATTGACCGGCCCGCCAGGGAGGACTTCGTCGGCAGCTCCATCCAGTTCCGCCTGCCGGCGCTGGGCGCCGACACCATTGCGCGCTTTGTCGAGGGCTGCGAGGCCCGCGGCATTCCGTTGAAGTGGTATGGCAAACCCTTGCCGGAGGACTACACCAGCCGCTACGACAGCTGGGGTTATCTGGCCGGCACACGTGCGCTGCCGATCGCCGACAGAGTACTCGCCACCCTGTGTGACCTGCGCCTGCCGCTGACCTTCGATCAAGCAGACTGCGACGACATCGTCGCGATGATGAGCGCCGCCATGGATGAGGCGGTGCAGCCCCCCGAGGCAACACCCGACAAGGCGCTCGGCTCTCGCTGAGCCACGTCTGACGACGCAATAACAAGACATCCGGAGTGACAATAATGTTCAAGAAGACTCTACTTACCGCCGCCATCGTCATGGCAGCCACTGCCACCGCCGCAGAGGCCAAGACCTTCAAGGTCGGCATGGGCGATCCCATGGACTCCGACCAGGGGGCCCTGGCCCAGCGCTTCGAGGAGTTGGTCGAATCGCTGTCCGACGGCGAGATGCAGGTCGAGTTGTTCCCCGGCGGCCAGCTCGGTTCCGAGACCGGCATGATCCAGGACACCCGCATCGGCAAGCTGGACTTTGCGCTGGTCGGTGTCGGCAACCTGACGCCCTACGCAGCGCGTCTGGGCGCCTTGACCATGCCCTATGCCCTGCGTAGCCACGCCGATGCGGTCAAGGCCACCACCGGCCCCCTGGCCGATCGGTGGAACACCATCGCCGAGGAAGAGGCCGGTGTGCACATCGTCAGCTGGCTGTACTCCAACTTCCGTCACCTGACCAACTCCCAGCGGCCGGTGACGACCCTCGCCGACGTCGAGGGACTCAAGGTTCGCGTGCCGCAGAACGAGATCATGCTGGCCAGCTACGAGGCCTGGGGCGCCAGCCCCATCAGCATGTCCTGGCCGGAGGTCTTCACCGGCCTGCAGCAGGGCGTGATCGATGGCCAGGACAACCCCTACATCGTCAACAGCACCATGAAGTTTCACGAGGTGCAGGACCACCTCACCGAACTTCACGCCCAGTACTCGCTGCAGCCCATCGTGATGGGGGTGCGCAGCTACGAGCGTCTGTCCGACGAGGAGCGAGCGATCATCGATCGCGCCGGCCTGGAGGCGCAGCTGTACGCGCTGCAGTTCCAGCTGACCAAGGCCTCCGAGGCGCGCGCTGCCATGGAAGCCGAAGGGGTCGAGGTGGCCACCCTGGAAGATGAGGATGAATGGATCCGCATCGCCCAGGAAGAGGTGTGGCCGCAGTTCTACGAGGACATCGGTGGCCAGGAAGCCTTCGAGGAAATGCAGGCGGCGCTCGGTCACTGATCGTTGTCGCCGCGGGCGGCGGTCGCTGACCGCCGCCCGGGTCTTGTTGTCATCGCTGCTGCATTCCCGTCGGGAAGGAGGCCTCCATGCTGGCCAAACTCAACTATATCGAAGACTACGCCTGCCGCTTTCTGCTCGGGCTCTTTGTCATTCTGCTGTTCGTTCAGGTGGTGATGCGCGTCACCCTGGGCATCGGCATGGCCTGGATCGAAGAGCTCGCGCGCTACGCCTTCGTCTGGTTCGTCTTTCTGGGCGCCGCCCACGCCGCCCACTTGAGCGCGCATAACCGTCTGCAGACCCATATCAAGCTGATGCCACGCAAGGTGGCCAATACCCTCTTGTTGCTGGTGGATCTGATCTGGGTCGCCTTCTGTCTGGTGCTGGCCTACAAGAGCCTGGATCTGATCGGGCTGTTGCTGGAATTCCCCTATGACTCGCCGGCCCTGGGCTGGTCGCTGGCCTACGTTTACTTCGTCTTCCCCATCGCCTTTACCTTGATGGCCTTTCGCGTGCTGCAGGTGCAGTACCTGAAGCTGTTCAAGGGCATCGAGCCAGGTGACGTGGACGCTCAGGAAGTGTCCAGGATCACCGAGGAAACGAGCCACTACAGCGACGGCAAGACGTCGTCCAAGGCGGAGGGCTAAGCCATGGCCGCAACCGTACTGTTTTCCATGTTTGCCGGGCTGTTGTTCTTCGGCACCCCTATCGTCGTCTCTCTCGGTGTGGCCTCGATGGCCGTCTATGTGCTCAACGGCGACGATCTCAGTTCGCTGATCGAGCTGGCCTTTTCGGCCATCAACTCGTTTCCGCTGATGGCCTTGCCGTCGTTCATCCTGGCTGGCGCACTGATGGGGGATGCCGGTATCGCCAGACGCCTGATCCTGATCGCCGAGGAGCTGGCCGGTCCCGCCGCTGGTGGGCTAGGCGCCGCTGCGGTGATGGCCTGCATGTTCTTTGGCGCGATCTCGGGCTCGGGACCTGCTACTACCGCAGCGGTGGGGATGCTGGTGATACCGGCGATGATCGAGCGCGGCTACGGCAGAAGCTACCCGGCGGCGATCACCGCCACCGCTGGTGGTCTCGGGGTGGTCATTCCGCCCAGCATGCCGCTGGTGATCTATGGCGTCACCGCCAACGAGTCGATTTCTGCACTGTTCATGGCCGGCGTCATCCCCGGCGTGATGCTGGGGGCGGGCCTGATGGTGGCCAACTACATCACCGCCAAGCGCAACGGCTACCAGACCGAGGGAACTTCCTACGATCGCAAGCGGGTGGTCGCGGTGCTCAAGGATGGTTTCTGGTCGCTGATGGCGCCGGTGGTGATCCTGGGCGGCATCTATTCGGGCATGTTCACGCCCACCGAGGCGGCCGTGGTCTCGATCTTCTACGCCCTGTTCGTCGGTGTCTTCATCCACAAGGAGTCGTCGCTGCGCGGGCTCAACGAGGCCTTCCAGAGCACCACCTGGCTGACCGGGCGTGTGTTGATCATCATGTTCACCGCCACCGCCTTCGGCCGCATCCTGGTCGAGAATCACATTCCGGCGATGATCGCCCAGGGCATCCTGGATATCACCAACAGCCTGTGGCTGGTGTGGATTCTGGTGATCGGCTTTCTCCTGATCGTCGGCATGTTCATCGAGATCCTGGCAACCATCATGATCGTCACGCCGGTGCTGTTGCCGGTGATGGTGGAGCTCGGCGTCGATCCCGTGCACTTCGGCATCGTGCTGGTGGTCAGCCTGGGCATCGGTTTCTCGACGCCGCCGCTGGGCGAGAACATGTTCATCAGCTCGTCGATCGCCAATGTCTCCATCGAGAAGATTTCGGTGCGCGCCTTGCCGCTGGTGGGTTCCATGGTGGTCATCGCCTTGCTGCTGGCCTTCTTCCCGCAGCTCAGCCTGTGGTTGCCCAACCTTCTCGGCTTCTGATACCGGTCATCACTCGTCAAAGGACCCGCTATGACGCTTTCCACCGATAACTCCGCAACAATCGCCGACCATACGATGGTCGGCGTGCTGGGCGGCATGGGACCGGACGCCACGGTGGCCTTCATGCAGAAGGTCATCGAGGTGACGCCCGGCGAGGACGATATCGACCACGTGCATATGCTGGTCGACAACAATCCCAAGGTGCCATCACGGATCAAGGCGCTGATCGACGGTGACGGCGAGTCACCGGCGCCTGCCATTGCTGCCATGGCCAGACGACTCGAGCAGGCAGGCTGCGATTTTCTGGTCATGCCCTGCAATACCGCCCACTACTACTGGTCGGCCGCCCAGCAGGCGGTGGACATTCCGGTGTGGCATATCGTCGAGCGCACCCTGGACCGGGTCGCCGCCGAGATGCCGGGGGCCAGGGTGGGCATGCTGTGCTCGCCGGCGCTTCGCAAGATTGGTCTTTACGAGGGATTCATCGAGCCAAGGGGGCTGTCGTTGGTCTATCCCGACAACGAGGATCGCGTGCTCGACGTGATCCGAGCGGTCAAGCGTGGTGCCGGGCGCGCGCCCGCCACCCGTGCCGCCTTCATCGAGGCCGCCCATGATGTCCAGGCGCGTGGTGCCGACGTGCTGGTCCTGGCCTGTACTGAGCTTTCGGTGATCCGCGATGCGCTCGATGGTCGCGTGCCGATCATCGATACCGTACAGGTGCTGGCCGAAGACGTGGTCGCCGAGGCCACCGGAAAGGCACCGCGCGGTTGATTCGGAGAACCGAGTCGAGCGCTGAAGCGAGAGTACTGTAACGAGAGCGCTGTAACGAGAGCACTGCACAGAGGTTGAAACAGGGCGGCGTCGAGCGCCGCCAGCACGTCGATCTTCCTGTCCCGTTCACCAAAGAGACGCCTTCGTCCGCCGGCCTCATCCGGCAGGACCGGGGTCGCTCGTTTTCACGATCCGGAGTCGTCCCATGACCTCACCCTCTTCTTCCCCCTCGACGGCGACCTCGCGACAGCGGCTAAGCCGTCGACTGGCGTCCCTGAGCCCGATCGGGCGAGGACTGCTGGTGTGCGTGACCATTGCCCTGGCCACCACCTTTATCGCCGATCACTACGGTGGGCCGACCCTGCTCTACGCCTTGCTGTTTGGCATGTCGCTGCACTTCTTGAGCGAAGAGGGACGCTGCCTGCCGGGGATCGAGTTTGCCGCGCGCACCGTGCTGCGCCTTGGCGTGGCGCTGCTGGGCGCACGCATGACCCTCGAGCAAGTCGGTGACCTGGGGCTTGGACCGGTGCTGACGGTGCTCGCCGCGGTGGGACTGGTGATCTGCGCAGGGGGGCTGCTGGCCCGGGCGCTTGGCCTGCACCGTGATCTGGGCCTGCTGACCGGTGGTGCCGTGGCGATCTGCGGGGCCTCGGCGGCGCTGGCGCTGTCGGCGGTGATGCCGAAAAACGACACCAGCGAGCGCAACACCATCCTCACAGTGGTGGGCGTGACCACGCTGTCGACGGTGGCCATGGTGACCTACCCGCTGCTGGTGGGGGTGCTCGACCTTGCCAATACCCAGGCCGGCATCTTCCTGGGGGGCACCATCCACGACGTGGCCCAGGTGGTCGGGGCGGGGTACATCATCTCGGAGGAGACCGGCGACGTCTCGACCCTGGTCAAGCTGGTGCGTGTGGCCATGCTGGTGCCGGTGGTGATGATCTTCAGCTGGCTCTATCGCGCCTCGCGCAACAGCGAGGGAAAGCGCCAGGTGCCGATGCTGCCTGGCTTCCTGGTGGGGTTCGTGGCGCTGGTGCTGATCAACAGCCTGGGGCTGATTCCCGACAGCGTGAACGAAGGACTGTCGACGCTGTCGCGCTGGTGTCTTGTCACCGCCATCGCCGCCCTGGGCATCAAGACCTCCTTTCAGAAGCTCGCGGTGGTCGGCTGGAAGCCGGTCATCCTGATGGTGCTGGAGACCCTGCTGCTGCTGGCCATCGTGCTGGGGGTGGTGGTCTTCGGTGGGCTGGGTAGCTGAGCGGCGATGAAACGCTGTTCTCGCTAATACACCAATAAAACACAATAAGGTCCCTGATAATGACAACACAAACCGCAACACCTTCACTGTCCTTTCGTGGGGGCACCCTGGGTGCCTTGACGCCCCTGATCCTGCTGGTGCTAGGCCTTATCTATCTGTCGGTGTTCGAGCGTGCCGGCACCAAGCCATTCTGGGCCTGCGCCTGGGTGGCCATGGGCGTGGGACTCTTTCTTTGTCGGCAACGCACGGCGTACTGTGACAGCCTGCTCAAGGGGATGGGCAATTCCACCGCGACGGCCATCATCGCACTGTGGCTGCTGGCCGGTGTCTTCGGCAAGTTGATGGCCGCCGGCGGCCTGATCGATGGCTTGATGTGGTTGGGAGCAGCGGTGGGCGCCGAGGGTGCGGCCTTCACCCTGCTGGCCTTTGCCATGGCCATGGTGTTTGCCCTGGGGACCGGCACCAGTACCGGTACCGTCATCGGGCTGTCGCCGGTGCTGTACCCGGCGGGCGTCCTGTTGGGGGCGGATCCGTCCATGCTGGCGGTGGCGATCCTGTCCGGTGCGGCCTTCGGTGACAACCTGTCCCCGGTGTCGGATACCACCATCGTGTCCTCCTATACCCAAGGGGCGGAAATCGCCGACGTGATCCGCACCCGTCTACCGCTGGCGCTGTCGGCTGCGGCGATCTCGATGCTGATCTTCCTGTTGTTCGGTGCCAGCGGCGAGGCCTCGGCGTCAGCCGTGGAGGTGCCTTCCGGTCATGCTTCCGGCCTGGTCATGCTGATTCCGCTCGCGGCGGTGGTGTTCTTTGCGCTGAAGCGCCGACACATCGTCGAAGCCATGTTTATCGGCAATCTGGTGGCCATGCTGTGCGCCCTGGCGATCGGTGCCATTGGCCTGGGTGATCTGTTCTCGTTGCCCGAAGCCAGAGGCGAGAGCACCGGCCTGATCGAAAATGGTATTGCTTCGGTAACCGGCGCCGTGCTGTTTGCGCTGATGGTGCTGGCGCTGACCCAGGTGATTCTCGATACCGGTCTGATGGAAAAACTGCTGGACGGCGCCAGGAAGCGCCTGGTCAAGGACCGGGCCAGCGCCGAGACCAGCATCGTGGCAGTGACGATTGCCGCATCTACTCCGCTGTCGGCCAACGCCCCGGCGCTGCTGCTGGTGGGGCCGGGATTGGTACGAAGCTTGGCTCAGCAGTTCGGCATCTCGCCGGCCAGGGCCGCCAACCTGATGGACTGCGCGGTCTGCACGGTGTTCTTTCTGCTTCCCTGGCACATCGTGGTGGCGGTCTGGCAGGAGGTCATCGCTTCCACCGCGGTGCAGAACGAGGTCGCCGCGCCGTCAGCCTTTGCCTCCTTCCTGACCCCGTACCCCTGGGCCATGCTGGTGGTGCTGGCCGTCTCGATCCTGCTTCGGCGGCGCAAGCAGGGCACCACCGAGGTCGCAGCCGTCTGACCGGCCTCCGCTCACCTGGCAGTAAAAAAACAGCCCCGCCATGCTGGCGGGGCTGTGGCGCTCTTGTGGTTGTCGTTGTTGGTAGTAGCGCAGGGAATGTTTTTTTAGAGCGTTAGAGAGGCCAGCGCTACGCAAGCAACGACCGACAGTCCGGTCAGGAACCAGAACAGGGTCATCTCATTAGAAGTGAGGGGGGAAGGTTCAGCACCGAAGCGGTTGTCACCATCACTCCCCTTGATGAAGGTCACCATGATAAATGGGATGAGGTTTATAAGGGGGATAAAGAAAAGTAGCATGAGCCAGCCTGACTTGTTCAGGTCATTTAGCCTGCGCTTTCCCTGGATTAGCGCAAAGATAGTCAATGGAATTCCAAGCACGAATTGGCTGATGGTAAAGGCGCTGGCGGCTGTCTCTGCAGCGGCCGGTGTTGCCGTCAGACTATAGTAGATAAGTATCCCGTGTACGGCATAGACGAACAATACCGGCAAGGTTAAGCGATTAAAGTATCTTACTCTACCGATACGACCATTGGTCGACCATAGTCCAGGGTTTTTATTTGCTGCCTGGCGGTCGTTTGCATCACCTTGCGTGTTGGAGATTTCTGTATCTGAAGGGAAGTTGATTTCATTTGAGTTATCTAACGTAGTGCTTTCGTTTGTCATCTTGCTGCTTCCTTCCTTGGGGTAAGAGTTCCGGCGATCCTTTCGCCGAGTCGGTTAATATCTATGCTTTTAGCAGTCCACTGGGAGGGTCTAAAGACCCAGGTGAAACTGTAGTGGTCCATAGCAGATGGCCGCTGACGCCACGGCAATGTTAAGAATGAGCAAGCACCAGAAGCGCTTCGTTTCCGATGAAGTCGATGGAGAAGGTGGTGGTCCGAAGGGGTTGCTTCCTGGTGTGCCACGAGAGAAGACTAGGGTGATGACCAGCCATACGTTGATCAGGGGAATCAGTCCAAGAAGCAGTACCCACCCAGAACGCCCCTGATCGTTAAGGCGACGTTTTGCCTGAAGAATGGCGAAAAGGGTGAAGACTGAGTACAGGCCTGCGTAGGCGTAGATCAGGATGGTAAAGGTGCTCTGGGTGAGTGTCGCAGGGTACAGGTAGTCGAGATAAAGTGGGAGAAAGAGCGCGAGGTTATAGATGAGTCCTACTGCGGCAAGTCGGCTACAGTAGCGAATGCGCCCGATACGGCCACGAGTTGACCAGAGTCTGCTGCTTCTACCGGGTACGCTATACAGCGGCAGCGGCAAGGTGACGGAAGATGAGGTGGCTGACGACATGGAGTTGAGTCTCATCTTCTTCTCCTGTTTCCTTCTTTAAATCGGTCTTCGATTCATCAAAGGTGTCAAGGCGTTGTCGGATTTTCCCATGCCTTGATGGATGGTCAGTCGTCATGGCAATGGTTGGCGGTGGCGCATGTTGTCCTTGCATGAGGAACGCATCATTGGTGCCTGCAGCGAAGGCTTCACTGCGACTCTAGAAAGCCATTTCGTCAGGGGATATGGGGGATGTCCTACATCCTTTCTCTTTTTAAGAATTTTCTAATTATTTGACCTCGGGTTGGCCGAACTGGCACGAAATTGCGTCGCTGCGACAAAAAAACACCCCGATGGCCGGGCGCCTTGGCCTGCCATCGGGGTGATGTTGTTGAGATATTGCCGCGGTGATACTGAGTCGTCGCTGAGGCGATGGTCCGGAAACAGGACCGGGAGAGGTTAAGCGGCAGGGCCAATCAGATGCTTTACCTCAAGATAACCGGACAGTCCCCAGGGGCCGAGTTCACGTCCGATGCCGCTGGCGCCGAAGCCGCCCCAGCTGGCCTCGGGCATCACCAGCTGTTCGGAGTTGAACCAGATGCTGCCTGCACGCAGGGCGCGGCCAACACGCCTGGCGCGCTCGGCGTCACCAGAGATCACGGTGGCGGCGAGGCCAAAGGCGCTATCGTTGGCCAGGGCGATGGCCTCGGCTTCGCTCTCTGCGCTGCGCGCACACAGCACCGGGCCGAAGATTTCCTCGCGCCACAGACGGCTTGAGGTGGGCACATCGCGGTACAGGGTCGGGGCGACGAACTCGCCCTGGGCCGGCAGGTCACGATGGCGGCCGTCACGCACCGGCGTCAGACCTTCCTCCTTGGCGATCTCGAGGTAGCGCTCCACGGCTTCGCGCTGACGGGCGCTGGTCATCGGGCCCATGTCGGTGCCCTCGGCCAGCGGGTCACCCAGGGTGAGGCCGTCGATACGGTCGGCCAGCGCCTGGTAGAGCGGTTCGGCCAGCGTCTGATGCACGATCAGTCGCGAGGTGGCGGAGCAGATCTGCCCGGAGTTGAAGTAGATGCCGGCCATCACCCAGTCGGCGGCGGCTTCGACCTCGGCGTCATCGAGCACCAGGATCGGCGATTTGCCGCCGAGCTCCAGTGATACGCCGCGCACGCCGTTGGCGGCGGCCCGCATGACCTTCTCGCCGACCCCATTGCTGCCGGTGAAGGACAATTTATCCACACCCTGATGGGCGGACAGAGGGGCACCGATGCCTTCGCCGTCACCCAGCAAGAGGTTCAGCACACCGGCAGGCAGGCCGATCTCCACGGCGATGTCGGCCAACGCCACCTCGGGCAGCGGGGTGACCTCGGAGGGCTTGAACACCAGGGTGCAGCCGGCGGCCAGTGCCGGTGCGATCTTCCAGGCGCTGGTGACCAGCGGGAAGTTCCAGGGGGTGATCAGTCCGACCACGCCGGCGGGGTCTTCGAACACCCGCGCCTCGACGCCGTCCATGCCGTGCTCGAGCAGGCGACCCTGACGCTGCTCCAGAGCGCGGGCCTGGCCGGCGTAGTAGCGGTAGCAGGCGATGGCGTCGTCCAGGTCGATGGCGGTCTCGGCCAGGGCCTTGCCGTTGTTGGTGGAGGACAGCCGTTCGAGATCGCCGCGGCGGGTTTCGAGGGCCGTGGCGAAGGCTTCGAGAAAGTCGCCCCGACGCTGTCCGCCCAGCGCCTGCCAGGCGGGCAGGGCGGCACGCGCGCTGGCCACGGCGGCGTCGACGTCGCTGGCATCGCCGGCGGTGATCTCGGCGATCTGGGTCTGGCGGTAGGGATCGGTCACAGCCAGGCGCCGGCGGCTGTGGCTATCGACCCAGCGGTTGTCGATAAACTGTTGTGTCAGCTGTTGCACGGAGGGACTCCAGGGGCAAAGACATTAGAGGGAATAAGCGAATGAAATGATCGGCGAGATGAGGGGGTGTCCCGCGTTCACGCCTGGTGGCGCTTGAGCCAGTCATCGATCATGGCGTGGCAGTGACGGCCCGAGAAGCTCGGGAAGTGGCCGCCGTGCACCGTGGCGATAGGCAACCGCCGCAGGCGCTCGAGGCTCGCCGCGTAGTCGTCCAGGTCGCTGTGATAGGCGTCCTCGATCAGCTCACCGTCGTAGATGATGTCGCCGCTGATCAGGGTGGCGCTGGCGGCCTCCCACAGGGCGATGCCGCCGGGCGAATGGCCGGGGGTGTGGATCACCTCGAAATGGCGATCGCCCAGCTCGATGACGTCGCCGTCCTCCAGCGTCTCGATACGCGGCGGCGCCGCAATGCGATAGCCGCTGTGGGCGTAGGGCAGCGGTGGCAGGGCGTCGAACATGGCGTCGTCGAGAAAGGCCTCGGCCAGGGTGCGACGGTTGTCGGGGCTTGCCAGGATATCGGCCTCGGCGCGATGAACGTGGCAGCAGTCGAACTCGTGAGCGGCGCCGATATGATCGAAGTGGGTGTGGCTTGCCACCGCCACGATCTCGCGTTCGGCCAGCAGTGCCACGCGCTCGCGCAGTGGCACCGCGCCCAGGCCGAAGTCCACCACCAGATCGCGCTCGCGGCCGCGAACGTGCCAGATATTGCAGCGGTAGAACGGCTTGATGGCCGGTTCGTCGATCAGGGTGATGCCGTCGGCCAGGCGCTGGGTGCGATACCAGCTGGCGGCGTCACCCCGGGGCAGGGTGAAGGTGCTCACGTGTTGCCTCCCGGCAGGGCGCGCAGGTCCTTCAGGTAGTCCTGGTGGCTGCGGCTCTCGTCGATACGCGAGTGTTCGATGTCCACCACCAGCACCCCGGCGTCGTTGCCAAGGCGCCCCAGCACCTCGCCGTCCGGTCCCGCCACCAGGCTGTTGCCACAGTAGTGCAGCTCGCCCTCGATGCCGGCGCGGTTGATGCAGGCGACGAAGCGCTGGTTGTCCAGCGCCCGGGCGCGGATCTGCAACTGCTGGCGTTCGGCGTTGGGCACCATGTTGGCGGTGGGCGAGAGGATCACCTCGGCGCCGGCCTGGGCCAGCGCTCTGGCTATCTCCGGGAACTCGTTGTCGTAGCAGATCATCAGGCCCAGGCGGCCGAGCCGGGTGTCGACCACGCACAGCTCGTCACCGGGGATGAAGTACTGATGTTCACGATCCCATAGCTGGCGCTTGTGGTAGCAGGCCAGGGTGGTGCCGGCATCGTCGATCAGCACCGCCGAGTTGGTCAGGCGGCCGTCGGCCTGGCGCTGGGCCAGGCCGAACAGCAGGTGCAGGCGATACTGGTGCGCCAATCGGGCGACCTGATCGATCAACTCGCCTTCGTCGGCCAGCTCATCGAGCCGTTCGAACACGTTGTAGCCGGTCAGCGCCAGTTCCGGCAGGGCCAGCAGCTGGGCGCCGGCGGCCACCGCCTGCTGGCACAGGCCATCGAGAGCATCGAGGTTGGCGGCGACATCCGCGTGGACGGGGTCGGTCTGGGCCAGCATCAGGCGCATGGATCAGTCTCCTTGGGCAGCGAGGCTGGAACGGGTGAACAGGGCACAGCCCAGCCAGTAGAGTCCGCCGGTGATGACGAACACCGGCAGCGAGGCACCGATGGACAGCGGTGCCACCAGGGTCCAGTAGGCCGCCAGGGCCGCACCGATCAGGTAGGCGCCGATGGCGATACCGGCGGTGGGCCGACCGAGCTGGTGCGGCGAGCGCAGCAGCTCGGCGCTATAGCCGTCACGGCCGACCAGGTAGTAGTCGACGATCATCACCGAGAAGGCCGGAATGAACAAGGCGCCGATCAGCAACAGGAAGTTCTGGAACTGGTCGAGGATACCGGGGATCAGGGCGCCAAAGACCGTCACCACGCCGATCACCAGCGCCGGCTTCCAGAAGGCCATGCCGGGGGACACGTTCATGCACGACAGGGTGGCGCTGTAGACCGCCATCACGTTGGTGGTCATCACCGAGAAGAAGATCACCAGCGCAGCGGGCAGACCAAAGCCGAAGCCGGACAGCAGCCGGGTCGGGTCGTAGGTCTGTTCCATGCCGCCGAGCACCGACAGGCCGGATACCGCGGCACCCAGCCCCATGGCGATCATCGAGGCGCAGACGTAGCCACCGTAGGTGCCGAGTACCGCGATGCGTCCGCTCTTGCAGTTGCGGTTGTAGTCGGCGGAGGTGGAAATCCACGAGAAGGCGGTGGCGACGACGATGTCGAAGGCGATGCCCAGGGTGATGCCGTTGCGGGATTCGGCGGGCATCTCGAACAGCGCACCGACCTCGTAGTGGCGGTTGAGCTGGTAGACCACGCCGGCCGCCAGCACCATCATGGCCGCCGCCGCCCAGCGCTCGATGCGCTCGATACCCAGGTGGCCGCGCAGCACGATCAGCACCACGATGGTCTCGCACAGGATCGTCATCAGCGGCAGGTTGGAGTAGCCGGTGGTGGCCTCGATGGCGTAGTCCAGGCTCATGCCGGCCAGCAGCGCCTGGATCCAGCTCCAGGCGATCAGCACCGCCATGTTGACCAGCGAAATGATCTTCGAGCCGGTGGGGCCATAGGCGCGGCGGGTCAGGGCCATCGAGGGCAGGCCGGTGCGCTGGCCCATCAGTCCTACCAGCAGCAGCGGAATGGCGCCGATCAGCGAGCCGATCAGGACCCAGGTCATGGCGACCGGGAAGCGCAGATCGGGCACCAGCAGCATGCCGGTGAGGATGGTGGTGACGACCACGTTGGCGCCGAGCCACAGGGCAAAGGTGGCCATGCCTCCCATGCTCTTGTGCTGGTGTTCATCCAGGGTGTCGTGGCCGATCAGCCGCTTGAGTGAAATCATCTAGGAAACCTTTGTGGTTATGGTTGGTAGGTACCGCAGGGGCGCGAAATTGGGAGCGCAAAACGGAGCAGATAAAAGGGGCGGACAAAAGGAGCAAAAGGGCCGGCGCCGTGGCGCCGGCAAAGGGGTCGTTGCTCGATCAGGCCACCGCGGCGTTCCATGCCGTGGCGTCGATTTCGATCAGCATCGGGCCGTCTTCGGGGCGATGGGCGATTGCCCGGGCGAGGCCGGCGGGGTTGCCGACCCGGGTCGCCGCACAGCCGAAGCCGGCCGCCAGGGTCTGGAAGTCCGGTGCCTGGATGTCCACGCCGAGGCGGGTGACGCCGGCGTTGTCCATGAAGCGGCGGATTTCCTCGTAGCCCTGGTTGTGCCACAGCAGCACGATGACCGGCAGCCTTTCCTCCACCGCACAGGCAAGCTCGGTCAGGGTGAACATCACCCCACCGTCGCCCACCAGCGCCACCACCGGCAGGTCCGGCTGGCCGAGGCTCGCGCCCATGGCCGCGGGCAGGCCGTAGCCGAGAGTGCCGTAGCCGGTGGACGCGTTGAAGAAACGGCGCGGCGCGTCCTGGCTGACCAGATGGTTGGCGGCGTAGGTGGTGGCGCAGGAATCGCCCACCAGGATCGCCCCCGGCAGGCTCTCGCGCAGGGTGTCGAACAGCGGCACATAGGGGCGGAAGGCCGGATCATCGGCCAGCGCCAGGGCGCTCAGCGCATCATGTGTACGCTTGCGGCCATCGCGCGAAAGCTGCTCACCGCCGAGGCGCTGGTCGCAGCCGGTGGCCAGCGCTTCGAGGCTGGAGGCAGCGTCGGCCACCAGTGCCAGGTCGGCATGCTGGTTGCGGGCAAGCTGCTCGGGGTCCAGGTCGATGCGAATCAGTCGACCGTCGAGGGTAAAGCCGTCGTCGAACACCACGTCATAGTCGGTCTCGCCAAGCTCGGTGCCGATGGCCAGCACCACGTCGGCTTCATGGGCAAGCTCCCGCACCGCTGGCAGCGAGGCGTTGGCGCCCAGATCCAGCGGATGGTCGCGGCCGAGCAGGCCCTTGGCGTTGATGGTGGTGACGGTGGGGGCGTCGAGGCTCTCGACCAGACGACGGGCGGCGTCCGGGGCATCGACGCAGCCGCCGCCGAGCAGCACCAGCGGGCGCTTGGCGTCGACCAGCCAGTCGAGCGCCTGCTCGAGTGCGGCGGGGGCCGGTGCGGCCTTGGCCAGCGCCGTGCGGCGCGTGCTGACAGGCTCGCTGACCGGGGCGTCGAACAGGTCGATGGGGATCTCGATATGCACCGGGCCGGGGCGGGCGCCATCGAACACGGCGAAGGCACGGGCCAGCACCTCGCCGAGGCCGTTCGGGTCGAGCAGGGTGTGGCTGAAGCGCGAGACGCCGGCCATCAGCTCGCGTTGGCCGGGGAGTTCGTGCAGCCGGCCCTGGCCGCGTCCCAGGGTGTCGCGGCGGTTGACGCTGGAGATCACCAGCATCGGCACCGAGTCGGCCAGGGCCTGGCCCATGGCGGTGGCGATATTGGTCATGCCGGGGCCGGTGATGATGAAGCACACGCCGGGCTTGCCGGTGGTGCGGGCGTAGCCGTCGGCCATGAAGCCGGCGCCCTGTTCGTGGCGCGGGGTGACGTGGCGGATGCCACTGCCCTGGTGGTCGTGTCCATTGCCGCCTTCGAGGCCACGATAGAGCTCGATGGTGTGGACGCCGGGGATACCGAAGACGGTGTCCACGTCGTAGGTGTCACGCAGCAGACGGATCAGCAGTTCAGCGCAGGTCATGCGGTACTTCCTTGAGACGGATCAGGGGCTTGAGACGGGCCAGGGGCTTGAGACGGATCAGAGGCTTGAGACGAGCCAGGGGCGAGGGCGGGGTCCGGGGCCACCGAGTAGGGGGCTCTTGCGAAGATCCGCCTGACCATGGGCTCGAAGTGCGCCAGCGGCAGGGTGTCATAGGCGGGGTCGAAGGACGGACAGTCCCAGTCACGACAGAAGGCTTCGCAGTCGTCGAACCAGGGGTGGCCGCGGAACCGCTCGCGGGCGTCCTTGTCGCCGCCGACCTTGTCCCAGTAATAGTGACCCTGGAAGACGTCGTGATGCTGGACGATCCAGTGGGTCTTCTCGCTGACGAAGGGGCGCAGGATCGAGGCAGCGAAGGCGGCGTGATCGAAAAGCGCCAGTTCGTCGCCGATGTCGTGGACCAGGGCGGCGACGATCATCTCTTCGTCGGCGCCGGCACGCTCGGCCCGGGTCGCGCTCTGCAGACAGTGCTCCAGCCGGGTGATCTGGTAGGGCTGGTGGCCCTCGCCCAGCCGGGCGAGGGTATCCAGTACGCTGTAGGCGAGGCCGGCCAGGTAGTCGGCGTCGTGGGCGGCGATCACCGCCCAGTCTTCTGCCGTGCTTTGGTCGATGCGGGTGAAGGCCGCCTTGCCGGCGGCGTGAGCATCGTTTGGGTCTGTCATGTCGGCCTCCCGATCAACCCACCAGCCAGTGGGCCATGACCACGATGATGGGCAGAGTGATGGCGGTGCGCAGCAGGAAGATCACCACCAGTTCCCACAGCTTGAGCGGGATCCGTGACTTCAGCAGCAGGGCGCCGATCTCTGACATGTAGATCAACTGGGTCAGTGACAGACAGGCGATGACGAAGCGGGTCAGTTCGCTCTCGATATCGCTGGCCAGTACCGCCGGCAGGAACATGTCGGCGAAACCCACCAGGGTCGCCGGCGCGGCGGCCTCGGCCTCGGGCAGACCCATCCACTCGAGCACCGGCACCATCGGCATGGACAGCCAGGTGAACAGCGGAGTGAACTCGGCCAGTACCAGCGCCACGGTACCGATGGCGATGACCAGCGGCAGCAGCCCGAAGAAGATGTCGGCGACGTTGAACAGTGCCAGGCGGGCGAGCTTGAGCGGGCCCGGGGCGGTCTCGGCGCGGGCCACGGCGATGCCCAGGCTGTAGCGCAACAGGCTCTGGTTGCCGGTGTTTTCTTCCTGGATCTGGCAGCCCACCGGCTCGTAGTAGGTGTTGGCCTTGCGTGACAGCGGCGGCAGGCGCGGCACGATGACAGCGGCGACCAGGCCGGCGACCACCACGGTCAGGTAGAACGGCACGAACAGGTGGTTGATGCCGATGAAGCTGGTCACCAGCAGGGCGAAGGCGATCGACACGATCGAGAAGTTGGTGGCGATGGCCGAGGCCTCGCGGGCGTTGTAGAAGCCCTGCTCGTACTGCTGGGTGGTGATCAGTACGCCGACGGTGCCGGAGCCCATCCAGGAGGCGGTGGCGTCGATGGCGCTGCGCCCGGGCAGCCCGAAGATCTTGCGAAAGGGCGTGCGCACCATGGAGCCGATGAACTCCATGAAGCCGAAGTCCACCAGGAAGGGCAGCAGGATGGCGGCGAAGAAGAAGAAGGTCAGCAGCACCGGCGCCAGGTCATTGAGCATCACCCCGCCGGTGAAGGAGGCGGTGACCATCTCCGGGCCGACCTGGAAGTAGGTCATCAGCGCGAAGGCGGCGCCGAGGGCGCGCATCACCACCCACAGCGGGGCGATGTCGAACAGCTCCTTCATCGCGCCCTGGCGGGCCCAGCCTGGTTTGGTCAGCTTGACCACCAGGGTCAGCACGATGGACAGGGTGAGCACTACGGTGGCGATGGCGGGCAGGGCGTCGCCGAGGGTGGCCTTGAGCCAGTCGGCGGCCAGACCCATGCCGATGTTGATGGTGTCACCGACCGAGAAGGGCACCAGGAACAGCAGGATGCCGATCAACGACGGGACGAGGAACTTGATCAGACCATGGGTGCTTAGCTTGCCCCCGTCGGTCGTGATCTTGTCGGCAGAATGCAGGTGGGAGGACATGGGCGATCACTCTTTGCTGTTGTAATGGTCGGCGCCCTGACGCGGGCGCCTCGTTGGCTGTCGCCAGGGCCACTCCCTGGCCCTGTGAGGATTCAGTCGCGGCGCGCGACTCCGGGGAGCACGCACAGCATTTCATAGAGCAGGGTGGCGCCCATCAGGGCGGTGTTGCCGCTGGGGTCGTAGGGCGGGGAGACTTCGACCAGGTCGCCGCCGACGATATTGAGCCCCTGGGCGCCGCGCACGATCTCCAGGCCCTGGGCCGAGGTCAGGCCGCCCATTTCCACCGTGCCGGTGCCGGGCGCCACCGACGGGTCCAGGCCATCGATGTCGAACGAGATGTACACCGGGCCATCGCCCATCTGCTCGCGCACCTCGGCCATCAGCGGCTCGAGAGACTTGTGCCAGCACTGTTCGGCCTGGACCACGCGGAAGCCCTGCTGGCGACACCAGTCGAAGTCCTCGGCGGCGTAGCCGGTGCCGCGCAGGCCGATCTGGACGACCCGGTTGGCGTCCAGCAGCCCTTCTTCCTGGGCACGGCGGAACGGGCAGCCGTGGGCCACCTCTTCACCGAACATGTGCTCGTTGACGTCGGCGTGGGCGTCGATATGGATCAGCCCGACCGGGCCATGCTTCTTGGCGATGGCGCGCAGGATCGGCCAGGTAAGGGTGTGGTCACCGCCCAGGGTCAGCGGCACGCAGTCGTGGGACAGGACGTCGTCGTAGAAGCGGCTGATGATGTCCAGGTTCTTCGGCAGGTTGAAGGTGTTGATCGGCACGTCGCCGATGTCCGCCACCTGCAGGCTGTCGAAGGGTGCAGCACGGGTGGCCATATTGTAGGGGCGCAGCATGCGCGATTCGTCGCGGATCTGGCGCGGCCCCAGTCGGGTGCCCGGGCGGTTGGAGGTGCCGATGTCCATGGGAATGCCGATAAAGGCGGCGTCCAGACCCTCGGCGCTGGTCTGGGTGGGCAGACGCATCATGGTGGCAGGGCCACCGAAGCGCGGCATCTCGTTGCCGCCGAGAGGTTGATTGAAGTCGCTCACAGGGAACTCCTGGCATCGTGGATGGGGACGGTCGCGGCCCTGGGCCTGACGGTTGTTATGGGTGATGCAGACGTCGTGCCATCTTTTAAGCATTTATACTAAAGATGTAATAGAGGTGCAGGGATTCCAAGGGAAGGTCTGCTGTGGTGATAGACGTGATCCAGAAGTGAATCGCGATCCCGACGCATCGTGATACACTTCTGAATCAATGATGCATTTATGGATCGCTGGATGAGCGACGACGACACCAAGATTCTCAAGACCATCATCGACACCGCCCACGACCACTTCTTCATCGTCGCGCCGGATGGTCGTATCCGCGACGTCAGTCCCGGGGCGGCGGCGGTCTACGGCATGTCCTGCGAAGAGCTCTGCGCCACCAGCGTGCAGCGGCTCGAGGCCGATGGCGTGCTGACCCCGTCGGTCAGCCTGGAAGTCATTCGCAGCGGGCGGCCGGCCCAGCTGGTCCAGCGCACCGGCACCGGACGCAGGGTCATCGCCCAGGCCCATCCGGTATTCGAGGGTGAGCGGCTGGTGGCGGTGGTCAGCCGCTCCATGGACTTGACCGATCTGCAGCTGCTGCAGCAGGAGTACGCGCTGTTGCAGCGCCGCTTCAGCGAGCACTTGCGCCGGGGCCATGCGCTGGAGAGCGACAGCGAAGCACTCGAGGCCGAGCTCGATGACCTGGAGGTGAAAAGCCAGCTGATGCGCGAGGTGGCGCTGCTGCTCAAGCGGGTCGCGCCCACCGACGCCACGGTCTTGATGCTGGGCGAGTCCGGGGTGGGCAAGACCGCTTTCGCCCGCCAGCTGCACCGTTGGAGTTCTCGCCGCGATGGCCCCTTTATCGACGTCAACTGCGCCGCCATCCCTGAAAGCCTGTTCGAATCGGAGATGTTCGGCCATGAAAAGGGCGCGTTTTCCGGCGCCGCGCCGGGGGGCCGCAAGGGGCTGATCGAGCAGGCCGAGGGCGGCACCCTGTTTCTCGACGAGATCGGCGAGTTGCCCCTGGCGGTGCAGACCAAGCTGCTCAAGACCATCCAGGACGGCAGTATTACGCGGCTTGGGGACAGGGCCCCGCGACGGGTCGACTTTCGCCTGGTGGTGGCCACCAATCAGGACCTGTCGGCACGGGTCGAGCAGGGCCTGTTTCGCCTGGATCTGTACTACCGGCTGAACGTGATTCCGGTCACCCTGCCGCCCCTGCGCGAGCGCCGCGAGGATATTCCCGGCCTGGTCGAGCGCCAGCTAAAGCGCCTCAATCGGCGTTATGGACGCGACAAGATGCTGGCGCGAGACGTGTGGCAGGCACTGATGGGCTGGGATTGGCCGGGCAATGTGCGTGAGTTGGAAAACACCCTGGAAAGGGCCTGGTTATCCAGTGACGATGTCATCCAGGGCGATCTGCTGGTGCCGCCCACGGGGGCCTCGTTAGGGCCGCTCGGCTCGCAGCAGCGTGAAGCGCAGCAGACGGCGGCGTCTGTCACCGGAGCCTCCGCTGCGCTGGCTGATGGCGCTACTTCACCCGCGACACTATCCGCACCAGGTGCAGCGCGACCCGAGCTGCCGCTTGCCCGGGGCGAGGGCCTGAAGGCCGCCCTGGCCCGGCGCGAGCGTGAGATCCTTGCCGACTGCTGCCGTACCCTTCCCACCACCTACGCCATCGCCGAACAGCTGGGCATCAGCCAGCCAAGCGTGGTGCGCAAGCTCAAGCAGCATGGGTTGCGGATCGGGTGACTGGTGATGAAGGGCCGAGCTCTGCGGCACTTACTGACGGAAGACGTAAAAGAACCCGACCCAGGTGGCCAGGATCAGCAGTGGCTTCAACACCAATACCGCACCGCTGGTGGAGCCCTGTTCGTCGTGCTCGGTGTCGCTGGACTCCCCGGGCTGCATGGCGAGTACCACCGTCAGCAGCAGGTTGGCGCCGGGGACCAGCAGCATCAGGCTCCACAAGCCCGCCTGGCCCAGGTCGTGCAGGCGACGAGTGCCGTGGAGCACCAAAGGCTGAAGGCTGATGACAACCCACCAGATCCCCAGCAGGCCTGCCTTGATCGTCAATGCGTCCTCGAGGGCGGGGGCGGTGATGGTGGTCGCCCACAGGGCGGCATAGTAGAACGATAGCGCCAGGGTAGCGTTGAGACAGAAGTCGAGACGACTCTCGCGCCCCGCCAGGCTGTCGAACCAGTAGCCCGGCAACACTCGCCTGAGCTCGAAGGCCTGGGGCGATGAGTGACCGGGGGCGACAGGGTCGTGAAATCCGGGAGCAGTAGGGCGATGCATCGGTATCTCGTCCTGTAGATCCAGCGTGATGCCGGTGTGCAGTTGAGGGAGACTGGTTCGATAAGCTGCGTCCTTCCGACTTGAATCCTACCCATTTTCTCCCTTGGTCTAGATAGGCGATCACGTAGTTTCTAGTACGAACCGCGTAAATAGTGCTGGTTCATAAGTCTGGTGGGCGACCTGCTTCCGAAGGATGGAAGCGTTCGGCCTCTGCCTGGTCCTTGAACACCAGAGTGCGGTAGGGGAAGGGAATCTCGATATTGGCCTCATCGAGCGCGCGCTTGATGGATGCCACCACCTGATCGCGGGAAGCGCGGATGTCGACGGGGCGGGACCCGGTCCACCAGGCCACCTCGAAGTCGATGGAACTGGCGCCGAAGGCCTTGGCGAAGACCTGCACCGCACGTACGTCGCTGCGCACCGAGTCCACCTCGGCGACCGCGCCCTGGATGATCTCGCGAGCCTGGTCCACGTCCTCGTCGTAGGCGACGCCAACGATGATGGATGTGCGCCGGATATCGCGGTTGGTGCGGACGATGACCGGCTGCTGGAACAGCAGGGCGTTGGGCACCACGATCATCTGGCCGTCGGTGCGGCGGATACGGCTGTCGCGCACCGTGATCTGCTCTACCTGACCTTCCACGTCGTTGGCCTCCAGGGCGATGTGGTCGCCGATCTGGAAGGGTTCTCGCCACAGGATCAAGAGGCCGGCGAGGAAGTTCTCGAACACGTCCTTGAAGGCGAAGCCGATGGCGATGGAACCGAGGCCCAGGGTGGTAAGGGCCTTGCCGGGAGTGACGGTGGGGAAGATCAGGGTGATGGTGATCAGAAGTCCCCCGAGCCAAAGACAGAGCCCCGTCAGCATGGTCAGGACATCGCGCAGATTGCGTCGGAGCTTGGCCTTGTCGGCCACCCGCGCCACCAGGGCGCGGCCGAATCTCGCCACCAGCCAGGTCACCAGGATCAGCAGCAGGCCGGCGGCCAGTCGTGGGCCAGCAGAACCAATGTCTGACAGGTAGGCCTGAACCTCTCCCAGCAGCAGCGACACGAAGGGTAGTTGTTCCAGTTCTTCCATCGCATCCTCCCGGGCCATGTTCAGGCGGCGGGCGCACTATCCTGCGCCCTTGTTGCTGAGCATAGCGGGGCGCCAGGCAAATCGCGCGTCACCTGCCAACGCTGGCAGTCCGGATACCTCGTCGGTTCCGACTTGACCCTCTATTTATCATGATAAATACTTTTGTTCATCTGGAGGTGGCCGCGATACGCTCGCGGCGTCACTCCATCGCCAGGCCTTCTTCGACAAACGATCCAGAACGGTTCTTCCACAACAAGGACAACTCCATGAGTGCCCACGACCAGACGCTGAAAGAGCGCAAGAAGTGGTATCGCACGGTGCCAGACCCGATGGTGCTGATCTTCCTGATCCTGCTCGCCACCTATGCGCTGACCTTCATCATTCCCGCCGGCGAGTTCGAGCGGGTCATGCAGGATGGACGCACCCGCGTGGTGCCGGACTCCTTTCATTATCTGAGCGACGTGGCGGCGATCTCGCCTTTTGACATCTTCGTGGCGATTCCCAAGGGCTTGAACGCGGCCTCGCTGTACCTGTTCATCGTGTTCATCGCCGGCGGGCTGTTCCATATCCTTCAACGCACCGGCGCCCTCGAGAACGCCATCGGGGTGGCGGTCAATCGGGTCGGCGTCGAACGGCGTAACGTCATCATCACCGCCGGCACCTTCATCTACGGCTTCTTCGGTGTGGCCGTCGGCTTCGAGAACAATATTGCGCTGGTGCCCATCGCGGTGCTGATCGCCAGCGCGGTGGGCTGCTCCAGCCTGGTGGGCACCACCATGGCGGTGGGTGGCATCGGCGTGGGCTTTGCACTGTCGCCGATCAATCCCTATACCGTGGGCGTGGCCCAGGGCATCGCCGAGCTACCGACCTTTTCCGGCGCCTGGCTGCGCGCCTTGCTGGTGCTGACCTCATTGGGCCTGTTGTCCTGGTATATCTGTCGCTTCGTCACCCGCATGGACTTCGAGGAGCCCAACGACGCCAAGGCCATGAGCAAGTCGCTGGACGAGTACCACATGAGCAAGCGCGACAAGCTCACGCTGGTGGTGTTCGTCGGTGGCCTCGCCGCCATGCTGGTGGGGGTCTTTACCCAGGGCTGGTACATCAATGAGATCGCCGGCATGTTCCTGCTGATCGCCATCGTGATCGGCATCGTCAACGGCCTGTCGGCCAACGAGATCGTCAAGCAGATGATGGAGGGGGCATCCGGCGTGACGGCGGGCGCCCTGGTCATCGGCCTGGCCGCCTCGATCCAGGTGATCCTCAAGGACGCCCAGATCATCGACACCATCGTCTACGCCCTGAGCGGTCTGATTCAGGATATCCCGGGGGCGCTGTCGGCGATCATGGCCAGCGTCGTCCAGGGGGTGATCAATCTGTTTGTGCCATCCGGCTCTGGCCAGGCGCTGGTGACCATGCCGATCCTGGTGCCGGTGGCCGACCTGGTCGGCATGAGCCGCCAGCTGATGATCACCGCCTTCCAAGTGGGTGACGGCCTGACCAACCTGATCGTGCCGACCTCCGGTGGCACCCTGGCGATGCTGGCGCTGGGCCGGGTGTCCTACGAGAAGTGGCTGAAGGCTATCCTGCCCTTCATGGCGCTGGTCTACCTGCTGTCCTGGGGTGGTCTGGTGATCGGCCATATGGTCGGCTACTAGGTCGCGCCATGACACTGTCGCTGCTGCATGTTCATCCGGCTACCGGCACGGTAGCCGCCCTCACCGCCACCGGAGGTGTGGCGGTGGGCGGCTACGTTCACCATGTGTGGCGTGGCGTCGGCGCCTGCGCGACCCAGGGGCGGGTTACCCACCCCTGGTATCCCGACGGTGTCCGCCGGGCGCTGGAACGGGGGGAGGATGCCCGCGGTGCGCTTGCCCGGCAGGTCGACGCCGACAAGGGTGCCTCGTTGCGCCAGTGCCTGGTGATGGATGCCCGGGGGCGCTCAGCGCTGCATAGCGGTGCCGACAACCTCGCCACCGTCGCTTCCTGCCGCTACCCCGGCGTGGCCGCGGCGGGCAACCTGCTGGCCAGCGCCAAGGTGGTCGAGGCCCTGGCCCACGCCTTTGTCGACACCTGTTGTACCAACGCCGACGCCGTGCGCCAGGGCGCAACGCCCGAGTACCGCGACGACTATGAGGCGTACCTGCTCGAGGGACTGATCGACGCCCTGGAGGTCGCCTTGGTAGAGGGAGGCGACGTCAGAGGCACGCGCTCCGCCGCCCTGCGTATCGAGTCGTTTACCCAGGCCCCCCTCGATCTGCGTGTCGATTGGTGTGAGGGCGATATCGCGGGCGAGTTGCGCGCCCTGGCCAGGCGTGTGCGCGCGCCAGCCTTTGCCGACTTTCTGGCGTCCCTGCCGCGTCGCTGACGCCATTCCTTCGTTATTCCGGTGCCTCAAGGCACCCGATCTGGAGATATCATGACCGCTGACCACGAGACCATGACGCTCGGCGCACAACTGCTCGAGCGCCTCGACGAGGCTGCGTGTTTCTCGGAGCCTGGTGCCGGCGTGACCCGGCTGTTCTGCTCGGAGCAACACCGCCAGGTACTCGAACTTATCGCCGATTGGATGCGCCGGGCCGGACTTGAGCCCGAAATGGATGCCTCCGGGAATCTGGTTGGGCGATGCGACAAGGCGCGCGCCGGCGCGCGCACGCTGATCATGGGGTCACACCAGGACACCGTGGTCGAAGGTGGCAAGTATGACGGCATGCTCGGCGTAGCGCTGCCGCTGCTGGCGCTGGAGCGATTGAAGAAGGATGGGATCGAGCTCGACTACGGCGTCGAAGTGGTGGCCTTCGGTGATGAGGAGGGGACCCGCTTTCAGTCGACGCTGATCGGCAGTCGTGCCCTGGCCGGTACCTTCGATCCTGCCAGCCTGGAGGCCAGGGATGCCGATGGCATCAGCGTGGGCGAGGCGCTTCGGGCCTTTGGTGGTGATCCTGAGCAAATTCCGTCATTGGCCCGAGATCCTGACTCGGTGCTGGGCTTCGTCGAGGTCCACATCGAACAGGGGCCGGTGCTCGAACGGCGCGATCACGCTCTCGGCGTGGTGACCTCCTTGACCGGGATCGAGCGTCACCGGCTGACGGTGGCCGGCAAGGCAGGCCACGCTGGCACCACGCCGATGCCGGGCCGTCGCGATGCGTTGGTGGGGGCTGCCGAGATGATCGCCGAGGTCGACCGCATCCTTAACGCCACCGAGGATTTTGTCGGGGTGGTGGGTAAGCTGGAGGTACGCCCCAACGCGGTCAACGTGATTCCTGCCGAGGTGGTGTTCACCCTCGAGCTGCGCTCTCCCCACGCCGAGGTTCGGCGTCGTGGTCGCGAGGACATTCTGGCCGCCTGCCGACAACTGGCACAGGCGCGCGAGTTGTCACTGACGGTGGAGACGACCTATGAGGCCGAGGCGGTGGCCTGCGCGGACTGGCTGATCGAGGCCTTGGGGGATGCCTGCCAACGGTGTGATGAGCCGGCTGATCTGCTGTTCAGCGGCGCCGGTCATGACGGTCTGGCGATGTGCGACCTGACCGGTATCGGCATGTTGTTCGTGCGTTGTACCGATGGCCTGAGTCACCATCCGGACGAAGCCATCACCGCGGCCGACGGTGAGGCGGCCACTCGTGTACTGATGCAATTTCTCAAGGACCTGACCGTGAAGGAGCAATAAGCGTCGCCGAGACTCGCACCTCCGCAACTACTAGGCGCTGTCCGAAAAGTCGACGAGCGAAGGTTAGACAAGGCAAAAATCGGTGAGAAAGCGCAGTTTACGGGGTGTAAATGAGCATTTTGATCCGATTTTTAACGCCGTATTACCGAGCGCAGGCACTTTTCGGACGAGCCCTAGTGGTTAACCTTCGTTGAGAAACCCGCGTCTTACCTGCGCCTCGTTGTCGTGCATCACCGCCTGGGCTTCCAGCAGATGCTCGCGCATCAGGGTGCGGGCGCGTTCTCCGTCGCCGGCCTCGATGGCGTCGAGCAGCCAGGCGTGATACTGGCAGCCGGCGGGACCGATATGATGGTCGCCGGGCTCGTACAGCCGCCGATAGACGGTAAGGTCGGACAGCACCTGGGCGGTGAAGCGGATGATGAAGGACAGCAAGGGGTTGCCGCCGGAAAGCTGCGCCAGTTGTTCATGAAAGTCCAGCGAGTCGATGTGCTGCTGGCGCTCGGCGTCCAGGTCACAGGCGGGCTCGGCGTAGCTCGCAAGCGACTGGCGCAGCCTGGCGATCTCTGAAGCCTCGACCTGCCCCGCCAGCGAGGCTACCAGCTCCGGTTCCAGCGCCAACCGGATCTGGTAGATGTCGCGGATCGAGATGTCCTTGAAATAGAGATAGTGGCTGAGCAGCGAGATGGCGCGGGATTCGCTCATTTCCCGGATAAACACGCCGCCGCCGGGTCCGGTACGCGTCTCGACCAGCCCCTGGGCTTCCAGCACCCGGGTGCTTTCACGAACGGTGCCCTTGGAGGCGCCGAGGATCTCCATCAACTCCGCCTCACCGGGCAGGCGATCACCCGGTGACAGCTCGCGTTCGACGATCCAGCCCTTGATGGTCTCTGCCAATTGATAGGGTCGTCTGCGAGGTGTCGATCCGGTCATGTTGGTCTCTCGTCGGTGATGAAACCACAGCATATCAGAGCTCATGACGGACTGGCCGCCACCTCGTCGGTCAGGGCTGCCGCGACTGCGCAGGGCTGGACGGCAAAGATTTTGTGAATATTAGTTACATTTAGTAACAGTATGGCTATTCTAGAAGCCAAAGGGTGAAGCCTGTGCCTGAAGTGGCCTAAGCCGGTTAGACCGCAGTGCCCGTGAGGGGGTTACGGGTGACTTTATCTGCCACTCTGTGTGCAGCGTTTGTGTGGTGGTGGCGCCATCGACAATCTGTGGAGGCCTTTCGATGTCCTTTCGTGCTCGGCTACTGCTGGTGATGCTGGTCCTGACCATCGGGATCCAGCTGGTCGTGTCATGGGCGGTACTCAGTGCGCTCAAGACGACCGCCATGGAGCAGGGCGAGAAGGAACTGGGCGTGGCCTCCGGCGTGGCGCAAGCCCTGCTCGATGGCTGGGGCCAGCAATTGCTGCACAGTGTGGATCTGCTGGTGGAAGATCCGCGTTTCCGCGAGGCCATCGACCCGCTCGACAGCGCGGTGCGAGTGGACGTGCTTGGCGAGTACGCGGAGCGCATGGGTGCCAACATGGTGAGCCTGCTCGATGATGAGGGCCGTGTGATGGTGTCGAGCCATCATGATGCCGGGGCCACGGATGCTTTCCCTGACCTCCGGGATCAGGCGAGACGCACCGATGGGACCATCACCCTGTTCATTCATGATGGCGAGGCCTTTCAACTTGTCCTGCATCCGGTGCGGGGGACGACGTCCGTGGGCTGGCTGGTCATGGGGTTTCGCCTGGACGAGGACATGGCAACGGCGCTGTCGGCGCTGATTCGTAGCGACACCCATTTCGAGGTGCAGGTGGGTGAAGGTGAGGACGTTGGCCTTGTGGGGAGCGAGGGTCTGCGCCGAGCCTCGACGCTGTTCGAGGATGCAAAGGGGCGTATCCAGCTCGTGGTGGAACGTTCCTACGAGACTCTGCTGGCCGACTATCAGGCGATAAAGCGCCAGCTGGCCATCATCCTGGCGATCAGCCTGGCGCTGATGCTGGTGGCCGCCAGCTTGATCGCTAGAGGCGTGAGTCTGCCGCTGTTGCGGCTGGTCGGGGCGGCCAAGAGTGTGGGGCGTGGGGAACCTCTGGATCTCGATCGACTTCCCCGCAAGGGAGAATTTGGTCTGCTGTCCTCGACCATGCTGAAGATGCAGAACGACCTGGTGCGCCGGGAAGCCGACATTCGCAAGCGCTCACGCCAGGACCAGTTGACCGGGCTAGGCAATCGCCAATGCGCCAACGAGGATATCGAGGCTGCCATCGCCACCGGGCGTCCCTTTACCCTGCTGCGGCTGACCATCAACCATATGCGCCGGATCAACGACACCTTCGGCCATGACTTCGGTGATCAGGTACTGAGTACGCTGGCCGGACGCCTGGCGGATCTGCCGGCACCCAAGGCAGGGGCTTACCGTCTCAGTGGCGACGAATTCCTGCTGCTGCTGTCAGTGTCTCACCTCGACCCGCTGTGGCTTGAGGATACGCATCGTCGACTGACCCGGGCGATCCGTCTGGATGGGTCGCCGGTGACACTCGATTGCGCCATGGGCGAGGCGCGCTATCCGGAGCATGGCGGCGAGGCCAACCTGCTGCTGCGGCGGGCCGAGATCGCACTGGATCGAGCACGTCAGCTACGCCAGTCCTATCAGTGTTACCTGCACGGCCAGGACGAACGCCATCTGCGCCATCTGTCTCTGGTGCGCGATCTCCAGCACGCCGCCAGCAACGGTGAGTTCTCGCTGCGTTATCAACCCCAGGTGTCGGCCCTGACAGGACGGGCCCTCGGCATGGAGGCACTACTGCGGTGGGATCACCCCAGGCTCGGACGCATCCCTCCGGATGAATTCATTGCACTGGCCGAACGCTCGGGGCTGATCCACCAGCTGACCCAGTGGGTCATCGACACCGGCTGCCAGCAGCTGGCCAGGTGGAGCGAGGCAGGGCTCAATGTGCGCCTCGGGGTGAATATCTCGGCCATGGACCTGCAGCAGCCAGGGTTGATCAAGCGGGTCGAGCGGGCGCTGGACCGCCATGGCCTGCGCGGCGAGTGTCTGTGCATCGAGCTCACCGAGAGCGCGCTGATGGAATCGCCGGAGATGGGGGCGCGCAAGCTGCAGTCATTGCGCGCCATGGGGGTGGAGCTGGCCATCGATGACTATGGAACGGGCTATTCGTCGCTGGCCCAGCTCAAGCGCATGCCGGTCCAGGAGCTGAAGATCGACAAGTCTTTCGTCATGCAGCTGGTGAAGGGGTCCGAGGACGACGTCATCGTGTCCTCCACGATCGAGCTTGCTCACCATCTGGGGCTCAGCGTGGTCGCCGAGGGGGTGGAAGACCAGACGGTGGCGGACCACCTGGCGGAGCAAGGCTGCCATATGCTGCAGGGCTTCCTGATTTCACGACCAATGACCGCCGAGGCCGCCACCGAGTGGCTGCGCAGTCGCGTCGGGGACGGCATCCGCGACGCCGCCAACGAAGAACTGCGCTGAGCCTTGACGACGCTGCTTCAGGCGAAGCCGCCATTGGCGCGGATGACCTGGCCATTGATCCACTCGGCCTCGGGGCTTAGCAGGAAGGCGATCACCGCGGCGATGTCACGCGGTTGGCCCAGTCGCTCCAGTGGTGGCATATGGGTGAACCTTTCGATCTGTTCCTCGGTCTTGCCCGAGCGGAACAGTTCGGTATCCACCGGTCCCGGCGCTACCGCGTTGACGGTGATCCGCCTGCCGCGCAACTCGCCGGCAAACACTCGGGTCAGCGACTCCACCGCAGCCTTGGTGGCGTTGTAGAGCCCGTAGCCAGGCAGATTCAGCGCCAGCGCGCTGCTCGACAGGTTGACGATTCGGCCGCCATCTTCCAGGCGCGAGGCGGCTTCCCTCAGGGTGTTGAAGGTGCCGCGCGTGTTGGTCTCGAAGTGCGTGTCGTAGTCGTCGTCCGCCGCCTCGGCGATGGGCACCGCCTTGAGCACGCCGGCATTGTTCACCAGCGCATCGACGCGACCGAAGCGCTGCATGGCAGTGTCGAAAAGCTGCGCCACTTCGTCGGTGCGTGAGATGTCTGCCTGAACGGCCAGCGCCGCGCCGCCCTGGGCCAGGATCTCCTCGACCAGGCCGTCGGCGACCTCGCGGTGATGGGCGTAGTTGACGATCACTGCATAGCCATCGTTGGCCAGACGCCGACTGATGTCGGCCCCGATACCGCGTGAGCCACCGGTGATGATGGCGACCTTGGGAGAGTCGGATTCGCTCATGCTTCAGGCCTCTGGGGGTGCGTCGTAAACCTGGGGGCGCCGCCGATGGACAAGCCGAAAGCGGCGGCATGTGAGCAGCGATTCAGCGCAGTGCGATCGGTGGATCATCGAGCCCACGTACGCCGGGAAGCGCTTCGCTCAGGTCGAACAGGAAGGTAGCGCCGTCCTGGCGGCCTTCCTTGTGTTCTCGCTGTCCTTCGGTGGCGGTGGTGATCAGCAGGGTGGTCAGCTCACGCCCGCCGAAGGCCGGGCAGGAGGGCTGGTCGGCGTTGACCCTGACATGACCGACCTCCTCGCCATCCGGCGTCAGCCGGGCAACCCGCCCTGACCCCCATAGCGCCAGCCACATGTAGCCATCGGCATCGATCACTGCGCCGTCCGGGTTTCCCGGGTCGTCGTTGAAGTCCGCCCAGGGTTCGGGCTCGGCCAATTGTTCGGGCCTTGCCGCCACCCCGTCCTGAAGGAAGGCGCCGCCATCCTGGCGCAACGGGAAGCCCTCGGCGTCGAGCGCCCAGCGCATGACCACCCCGGTGGCGGTGTCGGTGAAGTAGCCAAGGCGACCATCCGGTGAAAAGCACAGGGCATTGGGGATGGTGATGTCTTGCTTCAGGCAGAAGATCTCGCCGCGGTACAGGCGATAGAGGCTGCCGGCTGCGGCTTCGGCGGCCTTGCCCATGGTCGAGAACCACAGCCCGCCGTGGCGATCGATGCGCGCATCGTTGCTGCGCGTCACCGGGTTGGCAGCCTCGACCTCGCGCCAGGGTGACACGCCGCCGTGGGCGTGGTCGCGTTCCTTGAGGCCGTGTTCGGTGACCAGCAGATCATCACCGCTGGTCAAGGGGGCGGCGAAGGACACCAGCTCGTCCAGCGCCTGGGACCGATGATCGCCGTCTTCGAGGCGGTAGCGATGGAAGCGGCGCCCGAGGATATCGAGCCAGCGAAACTCGCCACGCCGGGCGTCCCAGCTGGGGCCCTCGCCGAGTTCGCAGGGTGCCTCGACGATGGCGCGAGCCTCGCCAAGGCAGGGGGATGCGGAACGGGACATGACGTCTCCTCGAACTTGGCGGATGGCACCTTGGAGCGCGCATCCACCAGGACTGTTGTCATTGTTCGGCAACGCGATCAGCCGTCGCTCACCACTCGGCGACGGAGCCGTCATCGTGTTGCCATACCGGATTGCGCCAGCGGTGTCCGACCTTGGCGCGTTCCTCGACGAACGCCTCGTTGATCTCGACGCCGAGGCCGGGCCCCTCGGGAATGGCACAGAAGCCGTCCTCGATCGCCAGCGCGTTCTTGTCGACCAGATAGTCGAGCACGTCGTTGTCCTTGTTGTAGTGGATGCCCATGCTCTGTTCCTGGATAAAGGCATTGTGACATACCGCATCCAGCTGCAGCGACGCCGCCAGGGTCAGCGGGCCCAGCGGGCAGTGGGGCGCCAGGGCCACGTCGTAGGCCGAGGCCAGGGTGGCGATCTTCAAGCCTTCACTGATGCCACCGCAGTGAGACAGGTCCGGCTGGACGATATCGACCATGTTGTCGGCGAGCAGGTCACGGAAGGCGAAACGGGTGTGCAGGCGTTCGCCGGTGGCGATCGGGGTGGCCAGATCCTGGGCGATGGTCTTGAGCACCGGCAGGTGCTCGGGTGCCACCGGCTCCTCGATGAACATCAGGTGATAGGGCTCGAGCTCGCGCATCAGCGTCTTGGCCATGGGCCGATGGACACGGCCGTGGAAGTCCACCGCGATGCCCACGTCGGGACCGACGGAGTCGCGAGCCTCGGCGACGCGGGCGACCGCCTCGTCGATCTTGCGATGGCTGTCGACGATCTGCATCTCCGGCGTACCGTTCATCTTGAAGGCGGTAAATCCCTGATCGGTCAGTGCCTTGGCGCCGGCACCCACGTCGGCGGGACGATCGCCGCCGGTCCAGGCGTACATGCGCATGCGATCACGCACCTTGCCGCCCAGCAGTTGGTGCACCGGGACGCCGAGTTCGCGGCCCTTGAGGTCCCACAGCGCCTGGTCGATGCCGGCGATGGCGGACATCAGAATCGGGCCGCCGCGATAGAAGCCGGCCCGGTACATGACGTTCCACAGGTGCTCGATATTGCGCGGATCCTGGCCGATCAGGTAGTCCGACAGCTCGTGCACTGCGGCTTCCACGGTGGCGGCCCGGCCCTCGATGACCGGCTCGCCCCAGCCGTAGACGCCCTCGTCGGTCTCGATCTTCAGAAAGCACCAGCGTGGCGGAACCTGCCAGGTCTTGAGTCGGGTGATCTTCATGGTCGATGCCTCTTGTGGGGGCCTGCTTGGCCCGATGTCGATGGGGTTGGGTGAAGCGAGCGGACGGGCTTAAAGGTGTCGCGACGCCGGTGTCGTGATGCCACTGGCCGGGAGTGTCTTGTCCAGGTCACGTGCGGTGCGCTCGAGCAGCAGTTCCGTGGCGCGGCGGGCCTGCTCTGGCTGCCTCAGGCGAATCGCCTCGAGTAGCTGGCGGTGGCGCTCCAGGCTGTCGCTGAGTCCACGCGCATGGCCGCCTGCTGCGTCGTCCATGGGGCCGTCAGAGGAACTCCCGGCATGGCGCTGCGAGCGCTGGATCAGGGCCACGATGGAAGGTCTCAACAGCAGCCCCATCTGGCGCCAGACCAGGTTGTGGCTGGCGCGATAGATGGCGTCGTGAAAGGCCACATCGTGCTCGGCGTGGGCCAGTCGCTGTGAGGCCGCATCGGCGGTCTCCTGCATGCCTTCAAAGGCGCGTTCGATGCGTGCCAGGTCTTCGCCGGAGGCGTTAAGCGCCGCCAGCTCGCCGATATAGGGTTCCGCTGCCAGGCGAAAGGCAAACACCGCCTCGACCAGTTGCGGGTGGGGCGCGTCCAGGCTGGCCATCCAGCCGCTCATCTGCGGATCCAGCAGATGCCAGTCGACGATATCGCGCACCACGGTGCCGCGACCGGCGGTGCGCTCGATCAGACCCGCCGCGCTGAGTTCGCCCAGGGCGTTACGCACCCGATTGCGGCTGGCCTCGAAGTGCTGGCACAGATCCAGCTCCCGAGGAAACAGATCCCCCGGCTGCCAGTGTCCCGACAGAATCGCCCGTGCCAGTACCTCGGCCAGCGCCGCGGCACCGCGACCCTCGGCGGGCCTCGGGAGTGAAGCGAGAGCGTCCATCCAGGCCTCCATAATGTTCGACGTTACTATAGTTAATGTCTGACATTTTGGGCAAGGCAGGAGTGCCTCGAATGGGGTAGACCTTGGTGGAAGGTGCGGTGCTGAACGCGTGCGCTTGTGAACTCGCCGATTAGTGGCTGACTGATTCTCGGCAGCCTTCGTCATTCTGCCCCATGCAACTCACATGCTGGCCTTGTCTGTGCTGCAGCTTACGAGTGGGCTCGAGAAGAGTGTGATTAGCCGCCACGCTGCGATGCAGGATGCATTGACGGACCAGCCTGCCATGCGTGATAGACACGATCAGAGCTACAAGCTGCTGTTCAGTGAGCCTAGGGTGATACGTGACCTCTTGACCGGGTTCGTCGAAGGCGAGTGGGTCGAGCGGCTGGACCTGGACAGCCTGGAGAAGGTCAGCGGCAGTTTCGTGACGGATGATCTTCGGGACCGCGAAGGCGACGTGATCTGGCGGGTGCGTTCTGGTGATGACTGGCTGTACCTTTATCTGTTGATCGAGTTTCAGAGCAGCGTCGATCCCTTCATGGCGCTGCGCATCATGACCTACGTGGGTCTGCTGTATCAGGACCTGGTAAAGCAGAGAAAGTTGGCCAGCGAGCGCAGCTTGCCGCCGGTGCTGCCCATCGTCCTCTACAATGGAGAAAGGCGATGGAGTGCCGCGAAGGAGCTCTCCGAACTGATTCATCCCGCAGCGACGGAGCTGGCTAGCTACCAGCCCTCGCAGTCCTATCTGCTGCTGGATGAAGGTGCGATCGTCGCCGACGAGCGCTGGCCCGCAGACACCCGCAACCTGGTTGCCGCCATCTTTCGGCTGGAGTATCACCATAGCCAGCAGGACGTGATCGACACCATCGGCCAGTTGGTGGAGTGGTTGAAATCACCCGGGCAGGCTCGGCTGCGGCGCCACTTCGCGACATGGATCAAGCGCGTCCTGCTGCCCAACTGGGTGCCGGGCGGGAAGGGCGACCACGAGCAGTGGCAGGCGCTCAATGACCTTGAGGAGGTACACACCATGCTGTCGGAACGTGCCAAACGATGGCCCGAACAGTGGAAGCAGAAGGGACTCGAGGAAGGGCGCCTGGAAGGGCGTCTGGAAGCCGCGCGTAACCTGCTTGCGCGCACCGCCATGGATAGCCGCGAAATCGCAGAAATCTGCGGACTTGACTTCGAACAGGTGGCGGAGTTGAGAAGAAAGGAATGAGCTGAGCCGGCCCGGCTCGCAAGATGGAGGTGTGTGCCAAGCTGCCGCATCGCTCGATGGCCCGGGTGGCGGTGCGGCCTAGCGCGAGACGTCTTCTCGATTTAGGGCTGCGCATCACGTAAGGCAATGTAATGCAGGTGTGCGTATGTAAGAGTCTAACTTTTGTTAACTCTATGTATAAGGTTTAACTTGCTGATATAGAAGAGGTGTTTCGTTTCTTTGCATAAAAGGGTGCTTCGATGAAGGTTTGAGAGTTGCAGATCTCTTGCCTATAAGGGAATGGCTTGTTTGGCGGTGTGACTGGTAGTTGGCGCCGACCGGACCGATGACGGCCCACGCCTGGTGGCGTGGAAGGCTCATTTCCCGAGCAAACAACGGAGTGTTTGTCATGGCGAAGAATCCGTACACCCAACCGAATCGAGACGAGGCTCATGACACTGAGCGTCGTACCGACGCCAACAGCAAGTCCGACAATCTCGAGACTTATCGCAGTGATGCGACCGGGCATGACCTGCGTACCAACCAGGGCACCCGGATCGCGGACAACCACAATTCGCTGAAGGCCGGCGAGCGCGGCCCGACGCTGATGGAAGACTTCATCTTCCGCGAGAAGATGAATCACTTCGATCACGAGCGCATTCCCGAGCGTATCGTCCATGCCCGCGGTGCGGCGGCCCACGGCTACTTTCAGCCCTATGAGGCGGCGGCAAGGTACTCCAAGGCGGGACTGTTTCAGGATACCGGCAAGAAGACGCCGGTATTCGTGCGCTTTTCCACCGTGCAGGGCGGGCGCGGGTCCAATGACACCGTGCGCGACGTGCGCGGCTTTGCCACCAAGTTCTACACCGACGAGGGTAACTGGGACCTGGTGGGCAACAACATGCCGGTGTTCTTCATTCAGGACGCGATGAAGTTTCCCGACTTCGTGCACGCGGTGAAGCCCGAGCCCCACAACGAGATTCCCCAGGGGCAGTCGGCCCACGACACCTTCTGGGACTTCGTCTCGCTGATGCCCGAGAGCGCCCATATGGTGCTGTGGACCATGTCCGACCGGGCCTTCCCGCGGCACTACCGCTATATGGAAGGCTTCGGCGTCCACACCTTCCGGCTGATCGATCGACAAGGCAAGGCCCGCTTCGTCAAATTCCACTGGAAGCCGCTGGCGGGCACCCACTCGCTGATCTGGGACGAGGCCCAGAAGCTGTGGGGTCGTGATCCAGACTTCAACCGCCGCGAGATGTGGGGCGACATCGAGAATGGCGATGCCCTGGAATGGGAGCTCGGCATTCAGGTGGTCGAGGAAGAAGACGAGCATGCCTTCGACTTCGATATCCTCGATCCGACCAAGCTGATTCCCGAGGAGCAGGTGCCGGTGACTCCCATCGGCAAGATGGTGCTGGATCGCAACCCGGACAACTACTTTGCCGAGACCGAGCAGGTCGCCTTCAACCCCGGCAATGTGGTGCCCGGCATCGACTTCAGCAACGATCCGCTGCTTCAGGGGCGCCTGTTCTCCTATCTGGATACCCAGATGCTGCGTCTGGGTGGCCCGAACTTCCACGAGATCCCGATCAACCAGCCGGTGTGCCCGTTCCACAATCACCAGCGCGACGCTCCGCACCGTCAGACCATCAACAAGGGCCAGGTTTCCTACGAACCCAACTCGATCGAGGATGGCTGGCCCCGGGAGACCCCGCCGGCGGAAGAAAACGGCGGTTTCGAGAGCTATCAGGAGCGCATCGATGCCCACAAGGTCAGGGCGCGCAGCGAGTCCTTCGGCGACCACTACTCCCAGGCCAGGTTGTTCTGGCATAGCCAGAGTGACGTCGAGAAAGAGCACATCATCGCCGCTTACGCCTTCGAGTTGTCCAAGGTCGAGCGTCCGTGGATCCGTGAGCGGGTGATCAAGGAGATCCTGCCCAATATCGACATGGAGCTCGCGCGCCGAGTAGGCGAGGTGCATGGTGTCAAGCCGCCGGAGCATCCGCCGGCACCCTCGGAAGAGTTGGGCACCACGTCGCTGGACGCCTCCTCGGCGCTTAGTTTGATGCATCGCGGTCAGCCGGATATTCGCTATCGCAAGGTGGCGATCCTGGCCGCCGACGGGGTCGACGGTGACCAGGTGGAAGCGCTGCAGAAGCGCCTGGAAGCCGAGGGGGCCCAGGGGCTCATCATCGCGCCGTCGATGGCGCCCGTGGCGACCGTTCAAGGCGGCACCCTGACCCCGGATGCCATGCTCAACGGACTGCCGTCGGTGACTCTGGACGCCGTGGCGGTGGCCCCTGGCGATGACAGTGTCAAGGCGCTGGCGGGTTCCGGCCTGGGGCTTTACTACGTGCAGGAGGCCTACAAGCACCTCAAGCCGATCGCTGCACTCGGCGACGGTGCCAATGTGCTGCAGGCGGCTGGCATCGAGGTGCCGGAAGACGGCGTGTTCTCGGCGCAGACCGTGGACGATCTCTACGCCGATTTCCAGGAGGCGATTCGTGGCCACCGGGTCTGGTCGCGCGACGCCAAGGCCAACGACATGCCGGCCTGAGGTCCGGCGATGGCAGACCCCTTTGAACTGGCGGTCAGCACAGCAGCCCCCGAGGAGACTCGGGGGCTTTTTTTGGGTTCATCGCATTTTGCCGGGAAATGCGGCGCGGATCTTCAGGAAGAAGTACGCCGTGTCGCGTTATCCATAGGCCATCCGCCGATCGGACCTGATCCACGGCTTGCTGTTGGGGCTATTGGCCGGTCTTACCCATGCCCTGTATTCGTGGACGGCACGCCGCCTCATGCAGCGGGGCATCGCTCCCCGGGCCGCCATGAGGGCCACCTTTGACCACCTTTGGATTGGGTGGCCTGATCTGAAACCTGTCCTCATGGTCGCCGAGGCCTTATGACTCCCAGACTTGCCAGCTGAGCCGAAACCAATCATTATTCGGCTCACAATGCGAGTCGAATATCGTTGTCATTCGGCTCCTCCGCCTTCTTGGAGGCCTGGCATGACCGATCACGCCTCGACATGGATCTGGCAGCATCCTGACTGGCCGAACTTCACCTGGCACGCGGCCGAGATTCAGCCGCGGGTCCAGGCATGCTGGAGGGATCTCGGCATCTTGCTGGGACGCTCGTGGGCTCTGACATCCGCGGATGACCAGGACGCTGAGGCAAGAGCCGCCCTGGATACGCTACTGCAGAGCATCGTTACCTCTTCGGCCATCGAGGGAGAGCGTCTGAACGTGGTGTCAGTTCGCTCTTCCTTGGCCCGACGCCTTGGTGTGGAGGAGCCGGAGGGGGCTACCTCACCACGTGCTGAAGGCCTGGCGGAGTTGATGCTGGATGCCACCTTCAAGCCTGACACGCCGCTGGACACCACCAGGCTGTTTCAGTGGCATCGGTGGTTGTTCCCTGATGCTGACGCGGGGCTTACGACGTTAAGGCCCGGGCAGTGGCGCGGAGTGGAGCCCATGCAGGTGGTCTCGGGTCGCCTCGATCGACCCAAGGTGCATTTCGAAGCGCCGCCGCGAGAGGGGTTGGAACATGAGGTTGATCAGTTCCTCACTTGGTTCGCGTCCAGCCGTCATGACCCCGAGTTGGATCCCCTGGTTCGAGCGGGCCTGGCACACTTCTGGTTTGTAACACTGCATCCATTTGAAGACGGCAATGGTCGAATTGCCCGGGCTATCGCTGATCGCGCCTTGGCGCAGGCGGATCAGCAGAGTATCCGCCTGTATGCCATGTCGGCTGCCATCCTGGAGCGCCGCGCTGACTATTATCGGCGCCTGGAAGCGAACCAGTGTGGCACGCCTGACCTGACGGCCTGGCTTGTCTGGTTCCTGGAGACGCTGGATGCCACCTTGTTGGATGTCCTGGGGAAGGTCGATCGGACGTTGGCCAAGGCCCGTTTCTGGCAGCACTTCAGGGCGGCCGGCCTGTTGCCTGAGCAGGTGAAGGTGTTGAACCGCCTGCTGGATGGCGGTGAGAGAGGCTTCGAACACGGCATCAGTGCGTCGCAGTACCAGAAAGTCGCCAAGGTCAGTAAGGCAACTGCCACCCGTCATCTCGCAGGGCTGGTCGAGAAGGGTTGCTTGGTAAAGCTTCCAGGAGGTGGCCGCAGCACGCGCTATCAGGTACCGGAACGGTTTCATCAGGACAGCGGGGAGTAGGTGTTCGCCGTAATGACACGAGGAGAAGGAGTGCCGAGCCATACTGCTGAGACCCGCGGTTGCGGGGAACGGTAGGAGACGGGGTGCCGCCCTCTCGACCTCGGTAAGGCACGTTGTCGACAGCTAGCTTGGCCTTTCCCCAATAGCGATAATAACTCGTTGAGACCGCCACATTTTTTTCTTCGACTCCGCTCAAGCGCACCACTGGTGACCCTGAGTGCAAGCATCAGCCGGTGTAAGCGTCACCTGGATGAAAGGTGCAGGAGTAAAGACGGTTCCCTCAAGCTAAATAAATTGCCTGAAGTGCGCATCATTGCCCGAGCTGATATCGACCTTGGTTGAGTCATCAGGAGATGTCTTGCAAGAGATATCGGCGATGACGTACTGATCGGTGAGACGTTGTTTTTTCTGCCACCGCCACTTTCACGAAGTTGGCGGTTTTTTGTTGCTGTTTCCGTTAGTTACTTATTCAAGTGACTCACTATGTGGCGGATTGGTTGACTATTTGACCGTGTATGGGGCCTTGCCTTGAATGGGATGAATCAAGGAGGCGCCATGGATGAACTGATTCCCCCAAAAGACCGCTCCGGCACCCAGACCCTGAGTCGAGGGCTCGAAGTGCTGCAGTGCGTCGGGCGTGGTATTTCCACGATCAAGGCGCTGTCCCAGGCGATGCAGCTCCCCCGCAGTACGGTGGCCCGTTCCCTGTCCTGCCTGGTCAGAGACGGCTACCTGCACAAGGTGCCCTACAAGGGCTACTACCTCGGGGCGAAGTTGATCGAGCTGGGCGAACGGGCGGCGGAGCAGCAGCCCTTGGTCGATATTGCCAGGCCGTACCTTGAGGCGCTGGCCGAACAGACGCGGGATACCGTGCACTTCGGGGTGCTCGACGGTGGCGATGTGCTCTACCTGTGCAAGTTGCCGGGCAAGCGGACTCTTGAGATGCGCTCGCGCACCGGAGGGCGCATGCCGGCGCTGGCCACTGCCCTGGGCAAGGCAATGCTGGCATCGAAGGATCCCTCCAGCTGGCCTGCCTACTATGCCGCCGTGCAGCGGGTAGCCAGGCCTCGCGAGGATGCTCCTGCACTCAAGTCATTCGCGGAGGTCCGTCGCGACCTGAAGGAAGCCGACGTGCGCGGCTGGAGCTTCGACTGGGAAGAAAACGAGTACGGCATCCGCTGTGTCTCGGCGCCGGTCAAGAATCATGTCGATAACGCCGTGGCCGCCGTCAGTGTCACCAGTGTCATCAGCTTTATGCCGAGAGACCGCATGGCAGCCCTGGGCCCCCAGGTAAAACGCACCGCCGACACCATCTCGCGGGCCCTTCGTGGTGAAAGTTAGCAAGCAGCATCGCGTCCAGGCGCGATCGCGCGTGACGCTCTGTGCCTGGCAGCCACCACCCACACCGGAGCGTGAGATGGACGTATTGGTCGATACCGGCCCCTGCAGCGCCGGGGATGACATGAAAGGACCACCGATGATGCTGGCATCACCTGTCTCTGACGATGTCAGAGAGGCCGTTTCGCCTGTGGACAGTGGTTGCCTGGGATCTTGAAAAGGACACCTGCCATGAACATTGTCTTCTCCGATCTGGATCACGCCGATCATGACATCGAGCGGGACATCCTGGCTTCCGCTGGATTCGACGCACCGATGCTGGCCTGTCGCAGCGAGCAGGATCTGGTCGATCAGCTTACTGACGTGGACATCGCGCTCAACCAGTACGCCCCCTTCACCCGTCGGGTGCTCGAGGCACTGCCACGACTCAAGCTGATCGTGCGCTACGGTGTCGGCGTCAATAACGTGGACCTCGAGGCGGCCACCGACGCCGGGGTGCAGGTATGCAACGTACCCGACTACGGCATGAACGAGGTCTCCGACCATGCCCTGGCGCTGACGCTAGCGCTCACGCGCAAGCTGGTGCCGATGAACCTTGCCTGTCACCAGGGTCGCTGGGACTACGTCGAAGCCATTCCATTGCGGCGGCAGTCGACTCAGACGGTGGGTCTGATCGGCCTGGGACGGATTGGTCGACTGTACGCTCGGAAAGTCAACGCCCTCGGTTTCCGTGTCATCGGCTACGACGCCTTCTACCGCCCCAGTGCCGAGGATGGCACCGACTATATCGAAGCCGTCGAACTCGATTCGCTCTACGGACGGGCCGACGTGGTGGCGGTGTTCTGCCCGCTGACGGAGGACACCCGTCACCTGATCGACGCAGGGACACTGGCCGCGATGAAGCCCGGGGTCTTGCTGGTCAACACCTCACGAGGCGGGATCATCGACGAGGTGGCACTGGCCGAGGCGCTCGCCTCCGGTCACGTCGCCGGAGCAGGACTCGACACCACTGAACGGGAGCCGCTGGAACCCGATAGCCCGTTGTGGGCCCAGCCAAGCTGTCTGATCACACCGCACATGGCCTGGTATTCCGAGGACGCGGCTGCCGAGCTCAAGCGCAAGGTGGCCGAGGAGGCGGTGCGCTTTGCCAGAGGGGAGGCTGTGTACTGGGCCGTCAATCGGCTCGCGTGACGAACCCTCGAGAAGCGGATGCAGGATTGCTGTGACGACGGGCGCCTTGCTGCCCGTGCTCTTCAATGCCAACAACACCAACAAAGGAAGACCTCATGCCAAGACTCTCCAGAATGAAGCTGTCCCTGATCGCCGCGGCACTGGCGATGACCCCGGCGCTGTCTCAGGCCGAAACGCTGCGCATGTCCAGCGTGACCTCGACCTCGGCCAAGGACGCCAGTGTCGAGTTCAAGCGCCTGGTTGAAGAGCGGACCGACGGCGAGCTCGAGATCACGCTGTTCCCGGATAACCAGCTAGGCGATGACAGGGTGGTGGTGGAAAGCACCATCTTCGGTGATATCGACATCGGTATCTCCTCGACCAGTCCGATGGCCACGCTGTTTGCGGACCTGTACGTGTTCGATGCTCCCTTCCTGTTCCTGTCGACGGAGGCCACCTACAGCGCCCTGGACGGCGAGGTCGGCGACAAGCTCCTCGAGTCGCTGGAAAGCAAGGGTCTCAAGGGGCTGGCGTTCTGGGAGAACGGTTTTCGCAACTTCACCGATAGCGGCAAGGTGGTGGCCGAACCGGCTGATCTGGACGGCATGAAGGTGCGGACCATGGAGAATGAGGTCCATCTGGCGGCCTGGCGCGCCTACGGTGCGAATCCGACACCGATGGCCTTCACCGAGCTGTTTACCGCGCTGCAGCAGGGGACGGTGGACGCCCAGGAAAACCCGTTGGGCATCATCGACGGCAATCGCTTCCAGGAAGTGCAGGACCATGTGTCGCTGACCCAGCACGTCTATACGCCCTACCTGGTGTTCATGAACCTCGACAGGTACAACGCCCTCGACGACTCCCTGCGTGAGGCACTCGACGCCACCATCGACGAGATGACGACCTACCAGCGCGAGCGCTCCCAGCAGCTGGAAGGCGAGATCCTCGACAAGTTTGCCGATCAGGGGGTGACGGTGACCGAGATTACCCCGGAGCAGAAGGAGCTGTGGCGTGATGCCGCCGTCGAGGCCGACATCTATTCGCTGGTCAAATCGAAGATGGAGCATCCCGAGTACCTCGACGAGCTGTTGAAGCCATGACCCGATGAGGCCAGAAGGCGCCCGCCGCACGCGGGCGCTTCGCTGTAGCCTTGCCGACTTCTGTCATCACCCCGCTGCCAGGGAGAGAGCGGATGAAACTTGTGAGATGGCTCGATGAGTACGCGGAGATCTCGATCTGCGTGGCGCTGATGTCCGCGATGACGCTATTGCTCGCGGTGCAGGTGTTCATGCGATACATCATGGGCGCGTCGCTGTCCTGGTCCGAGGAGCTCGCGCGCTACTTCTTTATCTGGTTGATTTATCTTGGGATCAGCTACGGCGCCCGGGAAATGCGGCATATCAAGATCGACGCGGCGCTCAAGCTGTTCCCACGCTCGGCGCGTCACTGGGTGGTCATCCTGGGGGACCTGCTGTTTCTGGCCTTCGCGCTTTATGTGGTCTGGACCAGCTGGGCGGTCATAGAGCGCCAGCTGATGCTCGGCCAGGCCTCCCCGGCCATCGGTGTTCCCATGTGGGTGGTCTACGCGGCGCCTTTCGTCGGCTTTGCGCTGACCACCCTGCGCCAGGTGCAGAGCATTCGCTGGCGGCTTGCGCATCCCGACGCCGTACACGACAAGGAGGTGTGAGATGACCGCGACGGTATTGTTCTTGAGCCTGGTGGTATTGTTGATCCTGAACGTCCCTGTGGGCATCGCCATCGGTCTGTCCTGTGTGGTGACCATCCTGTCCTTCGGCACCCTGTCCGAGCTCTATGTGGCCCAGACCCTGGTATCGGCCACCGATAGCTTTCCGATCATGGCCATACCGCTATTTATTCTGGCCGGCGACCTGATGGGGGCCGGCGGCGTGTCGCGGCGGATTCTCGGGGTGGCCTCGGCCTTCTTTGGTCGCTTCACCGGGGGGCTTGCCATCGTCACCGTGGTGGTGTGCATGTTCTTTGCCGCGGTATCGGGCTCGGGCCCGGCCACGGTTGCAGCGGTGGGGTCCATGGTGGTGCCGACCATGCTCGAGGCCGGCTACTCGAAGTCCTTCGTGCTGGCGCTGGTGGCGGCGGCCGGCAGTATCGGCGTGATCATTCCGCCTTCGATCCCGATGGTGCTCTACGGGGTCTCCACCGGCACCTCGATCTCCAACATGTTCCTCGGCGGTGTCCTGCCGGGGCTGTTGATTGGTCTGGTGCTGATCACCTACGCCTACTTCTATTCCCGCAAGATGGGCTGGAAGGGCGATGATACCCCCTTCGATGGGCGCAAGACCCTGTGCCTGGTGTGGGAGGCCAAGTGGGCGCTGCTCAATCCGGTGATTATCCTGGGGGGCATCTACGCGGGCATCTTCACTCCCACCGAGGCGGCGGCGGTGGCGGCGGTGTACGCCTTTGTCTGTGGGGTGTTCATCCATCGCGAGCTGTCGCCCCGGGATATCTTCAAGACCATCGCTGGGTCCTGCGCCACCACCGGCACGGTGATGGTGATCCTGGGCTGCGCCTCGACCTTCGCCCGCATCCTGACCATCGAGCAGATCCCGGTGGCGATCGCCGACTTCATGCTGCAGTTCTCGTCGAGCCCTGCGGTGTTGCTGCTGGTCATCCTGGTAATGCTGCTGCTGGTGGGCTGCGTCATGGATACCACCCCGGCGATTCTGGTGCTGTCACCGATTCTCTATCCGGTGGCGACCTCCATGGGTATCGATCCAGTGCACTTCGGCATCGTCATGGTGGTCAGCCTGGCCATCGGCTTCATCACGCCACCGCTGGGGATCAATCTGTTCGTGGCCTCGCGCATCGGCAATGCCTCGCTTGGCACCGTGATCAAGGGCATCGTGCCCTTCGTGATCGTGATGATCCTGACCTTGCTGGTGATCGCCTACGTACCGCAGCTGTCGCTGGTATTGCTGTCGGTGTTCAATTGAGCGTGGCATCGTAAGTCGCACACGCTGTCCATCAACGCCTTTATCGCCCCCGTCTTCCGCTGCCGGCCAGGCCTCGGGAGACAGGGGCGAAGCGCATGCCAAGGGGCAGCGGATGGCTGGCATATCGGGCGCTCCGGCCCTTGCCCAAGGTCTAGCGGTTGCCGCTGAGTTCGCCGTCTATGCTTCTCCTGTCGGTTCAGTGACCGCCAATGACAAGGAGATGCTCATGCTCGCCTCGTGCAGAACCGCCCTCGTTTTCACTACGTTCGCCACTATGCTTGCCCCGATGTCGCTTCTGGCTCAAACCGTCATGCAGGAGCACCGCATCAAGAGCTCTGTGGACGATGCCATCGAGCTCTATGTCAGGGAGCGTCTGCCTGATGGAGTGTCGCCCGCCGACATGTCCGAGGCGGTGCTGTTTGTTCACGGTGCCACCTATCCCGGCATTTCCTTCGACACCGACCTGGCAGACGGCAAGAGCTGGATGGATCACACCGCGGAGGCAGGCTTTGCCACCTACTACCTTGATCAGCGGGGGTATGGCAATTCGACTCGGCCGGAGGTGATGGCGCAGCCCTCTGAAGACAACGCACCTTTCGCGCGGGCAGAGACGGTCATCGACGATATGGAGGGTGTCATCGATTTCATTCGCGAGCGCACTGAAGTCGACAGGGTCAATCTGGTGGGCTGGTCCTGGGGTACCGTCACCAGTGGCATGTACACGGCGCGTAACGATGAAAAGGTGGATCGCCTGGTGCTGTTCGCGCCGGTCTATAGCCATCGTAACCAGAACTGGACCAGCAGCCTGGCCGATGCGAATGATCCTGGCAAGTTGGCCGACGTGGGCGCCTACCGGACAGTGAATCGAGAGCAGGCAGACCAGCGTTGGGCCAACCAGATCCCGCCCGAGGCACTTGAACAGTGGCGTGATCGGGCGGTTTTCGACCGCTGGTTTGACGAGATGCTGGCTATGGAGCCCGCCGAGGATTCCGACGTCGTCAAGGCGCCTAACGGCGTTCTGGTTGATCTGTGGGAGATCTTCAATGCGCGACCGATCTATGAGGCTTCGCGCATCAGCGTACCGACGCTGGTTATTCGCGGCGATGACGACCCTACGGCGACCGACGCTGATGCCAGAGGGCTTTTCGCAGAGCTGGCAGCTGAGGAAAAGCGCTATGTGGTGATTGGAGAGGGATCGCACTTTCTTAATCTGGAAAAGCATGCCCCTCAGCTATTTGCCGAGACATTACTGTTTCTCGGCGGTGGCGAAGGGCAGCCTGGACGGGCGACGGATTAGCGGTCCAGATAGTTGCGATAGATGCGCGCCATGCGCTTGCGGTCGCGGTAGCCCCTGAGTTGTTGCGTTTCCAGGTGGTGGGGGCGCGCCTGTCCGTTGTCGTCGAACACAAAGGAGCGGCTGGCCCCCATGATGCCGGGGGCGGAGCTGTAGATGTACAGCACCAGCAACTCGAGCACGTAGTCGCTGTCTTCACCCTCACACAGGGTGTTGTCTTCGTCCTCGATGTCGGCGGCGCGTGCCCGGCGCACCAGACTATCGATTTCGCCGGCATCCAGGTGGGCGTTAGATGGCAGTGGACCCTGCAGCGTCCCCCTGGAGATGGAGGTGGGGGTATCTCCGTTTTCGTCGGTATCCACCTCCGACACGGTGCAGCGGCGTATTCCGCACTTCTCGTGCAGCCACACCTGGACGGTCTCGATATGGATGCCCTCGGCGCTCATGTTGCTGATCAGGCAGCGGCCCTGGGTGGACAAGCCCATCACCTGATTGATGACCACCTTGGGGCGCCGCTGGCGACGGAAGCCGGCGTAGAGCAACTGAGCGTAGAAGATCCAGACCGCCAAAGTGCCGAGGCTGGTCATGAATTGCAGAAAGGTACCGTGGCTGGAGATCCATTCCATGGGAGAGGTCCTTGTCGGTTAGGGGAGGGCGAGATCGAATCCATGATCTCCACGTATGACGCTGCCTTTATTGTGCAGCGTCGAGCATCTAGAAAGAGTGGGTCAGCGGTGACGGACTTGCAAGACGTGGGGAGGTGAAGGGGGGCGTCCAACGAAAAACGGCCACCGCTCTGATGAGCTAAGTGGCCGTCTTTACTAAATTCTTGGTCGGAGTAGCAGGATTCGAACCTACGACCTCTGCCTCCCGAAGGCAGCGCTCTACCAAGCTGAGCTATACTCCGATGTTTGAGGTGTGTCCCTCAACGGATGCGTAGTATACGGATCCGTGTGGATGATGCAACCCTCGCGAGCCCGAGTCAGCCACTTTTTTCCAGCTTCCCCGTCACTTGAGGGCACTTGCCCGGTGATTTTCAGGTCTTGCGTTCCACCGCCAGGCGGGCCAGTTCGGCCATGCTGTCGCGGTAGGGCGAGGGCGGCAGATGGTCGAGTTCGGCCAGGGCCTTGGCGGCCATCTCTTCGGCCTTCTGGCGGGTGTAGTCCAGTGCGCCGGTGGACTTGACGATGGCCAGCACCTCGTCGAGGTGGTCGAGTCCGCCCTTGCGGATGGCGCGACGCACCAGGCGGGCCTGGTCGGGGGTGCCGGCGGCCATGGCCTGGATCAGCGGCAGGGTGGGCTTGCCTTCGGCCAGGTCGTCGCCGACGTTCTTGCCCATGGCCTTGGCGTCACCTTCGTAGTCGAGCAGGTCGTCGACCAGCTGGAACGCCAGGCCCAGGTAGCGTCCGTACAGCGCCAGCGCCTGTTCCTGGCGTTCGTCGGCGCCGGCCAGGATGGCGCCGCTGTGGGAGGCGGCCTCGAACAGCATCGCGGTCTTGCCGAGGATGGTGTCGAAGTAGGCGGCCTCGTCGGTGTCGGGATTGCCCACATTGGTCAGCTGCTGAACCTCGCCCTCGGCGATGGTGCAGGTGGCGGCGGACAGCACCTCCATGATGCGCATGGAGCCGACCTCGACCATCATCTGAAACGAGCGCGAATACAGAAAGTCGCCGACCAGCACCGAGGGCGCGTTGCCCCAGGCATCATTGGCGGTGGCCTTGCCGCGACGCATGTGCGACTCGTCGACCACGTCGTCATGCAACAGCGTCGAGGTGTGCATGAACTCGATCAGCGTCGCCAGGGTGATGTGACGATCGCCCTGATACTCCAGCGCGCGTGCCGCCAGCAGCACCAGCAGGGGGCGCAGACGCTTGCCGCCGCTTTCGATGATGTACTGGCCGATGGTCTCCACCAGCGGGATGCGCGAGGCGAGCTGGTCGAGGATGGTCTGGTTGACGGCGGCGAAGTCGTCGGCGACCACCGCGTGAATCGGCGAAGGAGCTGCTGATGGTGACGGGGTGGCGTTGACTGACATGAAGGCGGCTTCGACTGGAGGTGAGGGAGGCCGTGGGCCTTGGGTTGCCGGTCATGCTATGGGCCGCCCATGGGGGCGTCAAGACGATTAGCGCCCGGCGGCGGCCTCGCGCGGGGTTTTTTCCGGTCTCGCCACTTGACGCTGGTTGTCGGGTTGTGCCCACGCGAGGGTGTCGCTATAATACGCGGCCCACTCATCCATGCTCCCTGTCAGATGGCTGCCAAAAGGGGCGCCACTCGAAGCAGGTCGATCAAGAGCCAACCCCGATGAGTTTCTGGAGAAACAGCATGTACGCAGTGATCAAGAGCGGTGGCAAGCAGTACCGCGTTCAGGAAGGCCAGACTCTGAAGCTCGAGAAACTGGAAATCCCCACCGGCGATACCGTCGAGTTCGACGAGGTTCTGCTGGTCGGCAACGATGACGACGTCACCGTTGGTGCCCCGCTGGTCGAGGGTGCCAAGGTCAGCGCCGAAATCGTCGCCCACGGCCGTGGCGAGAAGGTGACTATCATCAAGTTCCGTCGCCGCAAGCACAGCATGAAGCGTCAGGGCCACCGTCAGTGGTTCACCGAAGTTAAAATCACCGGAATTTCTGCCTAAATACGCCTCGCCCTCGGGCGAATGCGTAGCGGACTATTCCCTCAACGAGCGAGGACTTTGCAATGGCTCATAAGAAGGCAGCCGGCTCCACACGTAACGGTCGCGACAGTGAAAGCAAACGCCTTGGCGTCAAGCTGTTCGGTGGCCAGGCCGTGACCCCGGGTAACATCATCGTGCGTCAGCGTGGCACCCGTTTCCACGCCGGCACCGGTGTTGGCATCGGCAAGGACCACACCCTGTTCGCTCTGGACGAAGGCGTGGTCAAGTTCGAGACCAAGGGTCCGAAGAACCGTAAGTTCGTCAGCGTCGTCTCTGCCTGAGACCGCCCGAACGCCATGGGCCGCCGGCGAGCGTGACTCGCTTGCCGACAGGCCCCGGAAGGCCCCGCCAAGCGCGGGGCCTTCTTGTATCATGGTGGAAAGCATCCGCCAGGAGAGTGATAGATGCAGTTCGTCGACGAAGCCTCGATCATCGTGGAGGCAGGCAACGGAGGTAACGGTTGCCTGAGCTTCCGGCGCGAGAAGTACGTGCCCAAGGGCGGCCCGGATGGCGGCGATGGCGGCCATGGTGGCAGCGTCTACCTGATCGGTGACGATGCCCTCAATACGCTGATCGATTTCAAGTATCAGCGCTTCTACAAGGCGCAGAACGGCCAGCCCGGCCAGGGTCGCCAGATGAGCGGCCGCGCCGGTGAGGATCTCCACGTCAAGGTGCCCGTGGGTACCACGGTGATCGACGAGGATACCCTCGAGGTGATCGCCGACGTGACCGAGATCGGCCAGGTGGTGCAGGTGGCCCAGGGCGGTCGCCGTGGGCTCGGCAACATTCACTTCAAGTCCTCCACCAATCGGGCACCACGGCGTACCACGCCGGGCACCGAAGGTGAGCGGCGCAACCTGCGCCTGGAGATGAAGGTGATGGCCGATGTCGGTCTGCTGGGCCTGCCCAACGCCGGCAAGTCGACGCTGATCCGCTCGGTGTCGGCGGCCAAGCCCAAGGTGGCCAACTACCCCTTCACCACCCTGGTGCCGAACCTGGGAGTGGTGAAGCTCGGCATGCACGAGCACTTCGTCATGGCCGACGTGCCGGGGCTGATCGAGGGTGCCTCCGACGGTGCCGGCCTGGGGCTGCGCTTTCTCAAGCACCTGACGCGTACCCGCCTGCTGTTCCACGTAGTGGATGTGGCGCCGTTCGATGAGTCCGATCCGGTGGAAGCCGCCGAGGCGATCATCCATGAGTTGGGCGAGTTCTCGCCGACCCTGGCCGAGCGCCCGCGCTGGCTGGTGCTCAACAAGCTCGACCTGCTGCCCGAGGACGAGCGTGAGGCTGCCGCCGACGAGATCGTGCGTCGACTCGGCTGGGAAGGCCCGGTCTTTCGTATCTCGGCGATCTCCAACGTCGGCACCGAGGCACTGGTGCAGGCGGCCCATCGCTGGCTGACCGAGCAGCGCACCCTCGAGAACGAGGATGAAGAGGCCATGGAGCGCGAGCAGGAGATGCGCCGGCGCATGGAAGATGAGGCGGTGGCCAGGACAGAGGCGCGCCTGGGTCGTCGTCGCAAGCGTGACGAAGACGACGATGACGATCTCGATGACGACGACTACGACGTCGAGGTCGAATACGTTCAATAGCGGTCGTCAGGGGAGTCGACAGCCTCCCCGTTCGGCCAGAGCAGCGGGGCGAGAAAAGGATGCACAGCGGAGAGCGGGTCCCGGGGCGTGACGCCCTGTCCAGCGCGCGACGGGTGGTGGTGAAGATTGGCAGCGCCCTGTTGACCAACGACGGGCGTGGCCTCGATGACCCCGCCATCGGTGGCTGGGTGGATCAGATCGCCGCCCTGGCGAGTCGCGGCATCGAGGTGGTGCTGGTGTCTTCCGGGGCCGTGGCGGCAGGCATGGTGCGTCTCGGCTGGCGGGCTCGCCCGTCATCGGTGCGAGAGCTCCAGGCCGCTGCGGCGGTGGGGCAGAACGTGCTGACCGAAACCTACGAGAATCACTTCGGTCGTCACGGTCTGGTGACCGCGCAGATTCTGCTGACCCACGACGATCTGTCCAATCGCAAGCGTTACCTCAACGCGCGCTCGGCGCTGAGCACGCTGGTGGACCTCAAGGTGGTGCCGGTGATCAACGAAAACGACACCGTGGTCACCGACGAGATCCGCTTTGGCGACAACGATACCCTTGGCGCCCTGGTGGCCAACCTGCTCGAGGCCGATGCGCTGGTCATCCTGACCGACCAGGAGGGCTTGTTCGACGCCGACCCGCGTCATGACCCCAGCGCCCGGCTGATCGAGGAGGGGCGCGCCGACGATGCGCGCCTGGCGGCGGTGGCCGGCGGCGGCGGCGCCCTGGGCCGTGGTGGCATGACCACCAAGGTGCGCGCGGCGCGCCTGGCCGCGCGCAGCGGGGCGGTCACGGTGATCGCCAGCGGTCGCCAGCCCCGGGTACTGGAGCGGCTGGCCGATGGCGAGCGGCTGGGCACCCTGTTGACGCCGGACCGGGCCCCCATCGCTGCGCGCAAGCGCTGGCTCGCCGGCCAGCTGCAGGTGCGCGGTACCCTGACCCTGGACGCCGGCGCGGTACGGGTGCTGCGCGGCAGTGGCTCGTCGCTGTTGCCGGTGGGGGTCAAGGCCTCCTCGGGTGACTTTGCGCGCGGCGATATGGTGCTGTGCGTCGACGAGCAGGGTGAGCGGATCGCCAAGGGGCTGGTCAACTACAACGCCGAGGACGCGCGCAAGATTCTCGGCCAGCCCAGCGGTCGCATCTGTGAGTTGCTCGGCTATATGGAAGCGCCGGAGCTGATTCACCGCGACAATCTTGTGGTGCTGGCTTGACCCAGGGCAGTAGCGCGCTTCTTGTTGCTGCTGGCACCTCTCTTTAGGGATATGGTTCCCGTCTTTTCTCCGTGCTCTTATGCGCCGCCGACAGCAGCCGCTGTCGGCGGCGCATGCGCGACATCTGTCCTGTTGCGTGAGCCTTGAAGCTGAAGCGTGCCCTGGTGCGTGGTCTCAGCGGTCTTTGGAGAAGAGGGAGCGTTGTCGATGAAGTCTATTCTGGTAACGGGTGCTGGTTCCGGCGTCGGCTTTGAGGTCGTCAAGCTGTTTTTGGAGAAGGGCTTCAAGGTCGGTGGCCTGGATATCAACGTCAAGGCGCTGAACGAGCTGCAGGCGCAAGGGCAGGCGAACCTGTTTGCCTACAAGTGCGATGTCTCCTGTCGTGCCGGTGTGCATGACGCCATCGAGTAGTTCGCCACCGTCTGCGGTGGAGTGATCGATGTCGTCCACTCCAATGCCGGGATTCAGGCGAGTGGCCTGTTCAAGGACGTCGAGCTCGAAAAGTACGAGATGATGAACCTGATCAATGCCATGGGCACGATCTACATCATCAAGGAAGCGCTGCCTTACGTGATGGCGTCCGAGGCAGGCGCCATCCTGCTGACGTCGTCGGCGTCGGCGATCACCGGGCTGCCGATGTTCAGCGTGTACGGTGCGACCAAGTCGTTCGTGACGTCGCTGGGCGAGTCGCTGAGTATCGAGCTGGAGTCCGATGGTATCTATGTAGGGATCATCGAACCCGGTCTGATCAATACACCGATGAACTCCAACAACCCTGACTCCATGGTGTGCACGGAGCAGGATATTACTCTGGGCCCGAAGGAAGTGGCGGAGGCCGCCTACCAGGCGATCAGCACTCGCCGTCAGCTCTACTGGCACGTGGGCGAAGAGGCTCATGATCTGGCGGAGGCGATCCAGGGGCTGCGGCTGTAGGAGCGTCAGCGCTTCGTCAAGCAGATGATCCAGTCGAAGCTGAAGTGATTCGAGTGATGATGGCGGCGGCGACGTCTGGGGTGACCTGAGGCGCCCGTGGCGTTGGGACAAGTGGCGCGATGACCGCTGCGCTGGCCGCCGCTGGCCGGGCACAGGGTCGGTGGAGTGAGCCAGGCGCGCCAGGCCCTAAAAGGCTGGCGCGCAGTACCTTGACATGATAGGATGCGCCATCCTCTCAGACACGGCCCGTAACGATTGCCTCGCGACAGTGCTTGCGATGGCGGTCGGCCAGATGGCCAGGCCGACGGGGATTTTTTTATTTCCCTGTTGGATCAATACGTTATCAAGTCATCGTGCGACGGTGACGACAACTTTCTCCAAGGAGACAGTCAGTGGCTAACAGCAAGCAAGCCCGTAAGCGCGCCCGTCAGGCAGAATCTCGTCGTGTCCTGAAGGCAGGCCAGCGCAGCATGGTCCGCACTTACGTCAAGCGCGTGATCAAGGCGATCAACAGCGGTGACCACGCTCAGGCAATGGACGCCTTCAAGGCGGCACAGCCGGTCATCGACCGCATCGCCGACAAGGACACCCTGTCCAAGAAGAAGGCCGCTCGCATCAAGAGCCGTCTGAACAAGCGCATCAAGGCGCTGGCTGCGTAAGCCGGTCCCGCGCTTTCGGCGTGACGCGGATGCGTCCGTGTCGCGCACGCGAAAAACCGGCTACGGCCGGTTTTTTTGTGCCTGCCAATTGATGACCCGCGGCGCCCCGGTGCCCCTTCGTCGCCCTTCTCCGGGCGATGGAGAGCCACAGGGCGGGGAATGTCAGTGGGACAAGAGGGCCGGACAAACGAGCCGGGAATTGAGCAGGGAACCCGCAAGCAAGGAATCAGTGACGTGACCGACGAGCGTCGACAGCAGGCCTCGGATGAGGACATTGATCAGGCCCTGGAGCAGGGAGCGGGCACCTCGGTGGGGGGCGCCAAGGCGCCCGTGCGTCGGGGCCTGATGCGCTCTGGGTTGGTGGTCAGCAGCATGACCATGCTGTCCCGGGTGCTGGGGCTGGTGCGCGACGTGGTGATCGCCACCCTGCTGGGTGCAGGACAGGGCGCCGACGCCTTTTTCGTGGCCTTCAAGATCCCCAACTTCATGCGTCGGCTGTTCGCCGAGGGCGCCTTCAATCAGGCCTTCGTGCCGGTGCTGTCGGAGTACTCGACCACCCGCACCCGCGAAGAGATACGCGAACTGCTCAATGCGGTGTGCGGTAGCCTGGCGGCGGTGCTGGCGCTGATTACCGCCCTGGCTATCGTCGCCGCGCCCTGGTTGACCTGGGTGTTTGCTCCTGGCTTTGCGCGAGATCCCGACAAGCTCGCGCTGACCACCGACATGCTTCGGCTGACGTTCCCGTATCTGCTGTTGATCTCGCTGACCGCCTTCGCCGGCAGCGTGCTCAATACCTGGAATCGCTTCGCGGTACCGGCCTTCACCCCGGTGCTGCTGAACCTGTCGCTGATCGGTGCGGCGCTGGTGCTGACGCCGATGATGAGCGAGCCGGCCATGGCGCTGGCCTGGGGCGTGCTGATCGCCGGTGCCGCGCAACTGCTGTTTCAGGTGCCCTTTCTGGTGAGGCTCGGGCTGATGCCCCGGCCCTGGCCCAACTTCGCCCACGAGGGTGTGCGGCGCATCCTTCGACTGATGGCGCCGGCGTTGTTCGGAGTCTCGGTGTCGCAGATCAATCTGCTGCTGGATACCATCCTGGCCTCGCTGCTGGCGGCGGGCAGCGTGTCCTGGCTCTACTATTCCGACCGCCTGGTGGAGCTGCCACTGGGGGTGTTCGGCGTGGCCATCGGTACGGTGATCCTGCCGGCGCTGTCGCGGCGCCACGCCGAGGCGTCCACCGAGCACTTCAGCCAGATGCTGGACTGGGCGCTGCGAGCGGTGCTGCTGCTGGGGCTGCCAGCGGCGCTGGCGCTGGCGCTGCTGGCCGAGCCGCTGTTGATCACGCTGTTCCATTACGGCGCCATGACCGACAACGATATCGTGATGGCGGCAATGAGCCTGCGTGCCTATGCCCTCGGCCTGGTCGCCTTCATGCTGATCAAGGTGCTGGCGCCGGGGTTCTTTGCCCGCCAGGACACCAAGACGCCGGTCAAGGTCGGTATCATCGCGATGGTCGCCAATATGGTGTTCAACCTGATCCTGATCTGGCCACTGGCCCACGCCGGGCTGGCGCTGGCCACCGCACTGTCGGCCTTCCTCAATGCCGGGATGCTGGCCTGGCTGCTGCGCCGGCAGGGCGTGCTGCGCTTCCAGCCCGGCTGGGGGCGCTTTGCCGTGCAGCTCGGAGGCGGCTGTGTGGCCATGGGCCTGGTGCTTGTGTTGCTGGCGCCGGAGTGGCACCAGTGGCTCGGCTGGGGGCTCATGCCTCGTGTGCTGTGGATGGCGGCGCTGGTGGCGGCCGGTGGGCTTGCGTACTTCGCCTGGCTGGGGCTGACAGGAGTCAGAGTCCGCCAGTTCCGGCTCAAGGGTTAGGGCTGGGGTTTGTCAGAAAGCTGTCTGCCCACCCAGACGCCTTCAGACGGTGGGAAGACGCGGCGCCCCGCACTTCGCTATAATCGACTCCCTTTAGGTTCGGTGTGACCCGACTCATGGAAGTAATTCGAGGCCTGCACAATCTGCGCGAGGAGCACCGTGGCACGGTGGCGACCATCGGCAACTTCGATGGGGTGCACCTGGGCCATCGGGCGATCCTTGAGCAGTGCCACGCCGAGGCGGCGCGCAGCGGACTGCCGGTGACCGTGGTGGTGTTCGAACCCCAGCCGCGCGAGTACTTTGCCGGCGACCAGGCGCCACCGCGCCTGACGCGGTTGCGCGACAAGGTCGGCCTGCTCAAGGAGTGCGGCGTCGATCGGGTGCTGTGTCTGCCGTTCAATGAATCGCTGCGCCAGCTGACGGCGGCAGAATTCATCGAACGGGTGCTGCTGGAGGGGCTCGGCGTACGCCATCTGGTGGTGGGCGACGACTTCCGCTTCGGTTGCGATCGTCGCGGTGATTTCGCCCTGCTGACCGAAGCCGGCCGCAGCAGCGGCTTCAGCGTCGAACACACCCTGACCTTTCGCATCGACGATGATCGAGTGTCGAGCACACGGGTGCGCACCCTGCTGGCCTGTGGCAACTTCGAGGCGGCGGCGCGCCTGCTGGGCCGGCCTTACCGCGTCAGCGGCCGGGTGGTGCGTGACCAGCAGCGCGGGCGCACCATCGGTGTGCCCACCGCCAACCTGCCGCTGCTGCCGGGTCCGCTGGTGCTGCGCGGTGTCTATGCGGCGACGGTGGAGATCCACGACGGCAGCGATGGCGAGGCGTCCCAGCGTCATCCCGCGGTGGTCAATATCGGCTGGCGGCCCACGGTAGGGTCGCCGCGTCCGGTGCTGGAGGCGCATCTGCTGGACATGCAGGCAGACCTGTATGGCAAACGCCTGACGGTGGTGCCCTGCGCCAAGCTGCGCGGTGAAGAGACCTTCGCGGACTTCGCCGCGCTGAAGACCCAGATATATGCCGACATCGACCGGGCGCGAGCAGTGTTTGCCCGGGACCCTGACGGCCCACGACCCTATCCTCTGGCATCGGCGCCACGTGCGCGCGAGGCCGCAACCCAGGATTCCCCGGCGGGGCAGGCCCCCGCCGATCATGACGACGGCTGACCCCAGGACTATGAGCGACTACAAGCACACTCTGAATCTGCCAGAAACCGAATTCCCCATGCGCGGCATGCTCCCCAAGCGCGAGCCGGCGCGGGTCGAACAGTGGCAGAAGCTGGACATTTACCAGCGCTTGCGCGAAGCACGCCAGGGCCAGGAGGTCTTCGTGCTGCACGATGGCCCTCCCTACGCCAACGGCAGCATTCACATCGGTCACGCCGTCAACAAGATCCTCAAGGACATCATCGTCAAGTCGAAGAACCTGGCGGGCTTCGACGCACCCTACGTGCCGGGCTGGGACTGCCACGGGCTGCCCATCGAGCACAAGGTGGAGACCACTCATGGCAAGCACCTGGAGCCTGAAAAGGCCCGGGCGCTGTGTCGCGAGTACGCCGACGAGCAGGTCAAGGGCCAGCTTCAGGACTTCGTGCGTCTGGGCGTGGTCGGCGACTGGGACAATCCCTACCGCTCCATGGAGTACGCCAACGAGGGCGGCGAGATCCGCGCCCTGGCCGACATGGTCAAGGGCGGCTACGTGTTCAAGGGACTCAAGCCGGTCAACTGGTGCTTCGACTGTGGTTCGGCCCTGGCCGAGGCCGAGGTCGAGTACGCCGACAAGAAGTCCGACGCCATCGATGTAGCCTTCACCTGCGCAGACGACGCCAAGCTGGCCGCCGCCTTCGGGCTGGACAGCCTGCCCAAGCCCGCGGCGGTGGTCATCTGGACCACCACCCCCTGGACCATCCCGGCCAACCAGGCGCTGAATGTCCATCCGGAGTTCAACTATGCCCTGGTCGACACCGGCGAGCGGCTGTTGCTGCTGGCCGAGGAACTGGTCGAGAGCTGCCTCGAGCGCTTCGGCCTGAGCGGTGAGGTCATCGCCACGGCGCGTGGCGATCGACTGGAGCTGATCGAGTTCCGTCATCCGCTGTATGAGCGTACCGCGCCGATGTATCTCGCCGACTACGTGACCAGCGACGAGGGCAGCACCGGTATCGTCCACTCGGCGCCGGTTCATGGCGTCGATGACTTCGACTCCTGCCGTCGCTACGGCATGGACTTCAGTGACTTCATCAGCGTGGTCAAGGGCGACGGCGTCTACGTCGACGACCTGCCGCTGTTCGGTGGCATGCTGATCTGGAAGGCCAACCCGAAGGTCGTCGAAGCACTGTCCGAGGCCGGCGCGCTGATGGCTCACAAGACCATCACCCACAGCTACATGCACTGCTGGCGTCACAAGACCCCGGTGATCTACCGGGCCACCGCCCAGTGGTTCGTCGGCATGGACATCCCTGGCCATGACGGTCGCACCCTGCGCGAAAGTGCGCTCGAAGGGATCGAGGCGACCGAGTTCACGCCGGGCTGGGGCAAGGCGCGGCTGCACAGCATGATCGCCAACCGCCCGGACTGGTGCATCTCGCGCCAGCGTAACTGGGGCGTGCCGATCCCGTTCTTCCTGCACAAGGAAAGCGGCGAGCTGCACCCGCAGACCGTGGAGCTGACCGAGAAGGTCGCCGACCTGGTCGACCGCGGCGGCATCGACGCCTGGTTCCGCCTGGACCCGGCCGAGCTTCTGGGCGAAGAGGCCAGTCAGTACGACAAGGTCACCGATACCCTGGACGTCTGGTTCGATTCCGGCACCACCCACCGCCACGTGCTGCGCGGCTCGCACCCCCACGGCCATCAGAGCGGCCCGCGTGCCGATCTGTACCTGGAGGGCTCGGACCAGCACCGCGGCTGGTTCCACTCGTCGCTGCTGACCGGCTGCGCCATCGACGGTCACCCGCCGTACCGGGGCCTGTTGACCCATGGCTTCACCGTCGACGCCCAGGGCCGCAAGATGTCCAAGTCCATGGGCAACGTGGTGGCCCCGCAGGAGGTAATGGACAAGCTCGGCGCCGATATCCTGCGTCTGTGGGTGGCCTCCACCGACTATTCCGGCGAGATGGCGGTGTCCGACGAGATCCTCAAGCGCACCGCCGACGTTTACCGGCGTATCCGCAACACCGCGCGCTTCCTGCTGGCGAACCTGAACGGCTTCGACCCCGAGCGTGACGCCCTGGCCTTCGACGACATGTTGGCGCTGGACCAGTGGGTGGTGGACCGCGCCGCGCAACTTCAGGCACGCATCGAGACGGCCTACGACGAGTACCGCTTCCTCGACGTCTACCAGCAGGTGCACGGCTTCTGCGCGCGGGAGCTGGGCGGCTTCTACCTGGACGTGATCAAGGATCGCCAGTACACCACCCAGTCCGACTCCCAGGCCCGTCGCAGCGCCCAGACCGCGCTCTATCACGTGGTCCAGGCGCTGGTGCGCTGGGTCGCGCCGATCCTGTCGTTCACCGCCGAGGAGATCTTCGAGAACATTCCCGGCGAGAAGGGCCTGGCCGAAGGCCGCAGCGTGCTGCTGGAGACCTACTACACAGGCCTGTCCACCCTCAGCGACGACGCCAGCATGGGCCGTGACTTCTGGGAGCGGGTGCTGACGGTCAAGCAGGCGGTCAACAAGTGCCTGGAAGACGCCCGCAACGCCAAGACCATCAAGGGCAGCCTGGCCGCCGAGGTGACCCTGCACGTCAGCGACGAGCTTGACGAACTGCTCTCGCGCCTGGGCGACGAGCTGCGCTTCGTGATGCTGACCAGCGAGGTCCACCTGGCGCCGCTCGACCAAGGAGTCGATGCCGCCGAGACCGACGTCGAAGGGCTCAAGGTGGCGGTGCGCGCCAGCGACAACGCCAAGTGCGAGCGCTGCTGGCACCATCGCCCCGATGTGGGCTCGCTGCCCGAGCACCCGGACCTGTGTTCGCGCTGCGTCAGCAACCTGCCGGACGGTCCGGGCGAGGTGCGTCACTATGCCTGACGCCACGGATTCCACGACCAAGGAGGGTGACGGGCACATGAGTTCACAGGTAGAACCGATGCGCCAGCCGCTGCGCTGGTGGTGGCTGGCGCTGGCCTGGGTCGTGCTCGATCTGGGCACCAAGGCACTGATGAGCCAGACGCTGACCTACGCCACGCCGGTGGAGGTGCTGCCGTTCTTCAATCTGACGCTTTTGCACAATACCGGGGCGGCCTTCAGTTTCCTGGCCGATCACCCCGGTTGGCAGCGCTGGCTGTTCGCCGCCATCGCGGTGGCGGCCACCGTCGGCCTGACGATCTGGATGCGTCGCCTGCGGCGTGACGAAAAGCTGCTGGGGGCGTGTCTCGCGCTGATCATCGGCGGCGCCCTGGGCAACCTCTATGACCGCCTGGTGCACGGCTACGTGGTGGACTTTCTGTCCTTTCACGCGGCGGGCTGGTACTACCCGGCGTTCAACGTGGCGGATATCGGCATCACCCTGGGCGCCATCGGCCTGATCTGGGAGTCGATCTTCGGCGAGCGCCGCCGCGCCCGGCGCGGCTAATTATCTGTTGCCGGCAGCGACGTATCGGTCCCTGCCGGTCCGTCACTCTTTCGGAGATCCCAATGAGCGACTACCGTATCGACGAGGGCATGGAAGTCACCCTTCACTTCACCCTCAAGCTGGAAGATGGCACCGTGGTGGACTCCACCCGGGACAAGGCCCCGGCGACCTTTCAACTGGGCGATGGCAACCTGCCGCCCGGGTTCGAGCAGCCGTTGAAGGGTATGACCGACGGCGACAGCGGCAGCTTCGAGGTCAGTCCCGAGCACGCCTTCGGTCAGCACAACCCACAGAACATCCAGCGCATGAAGCGTGAGGTGTTCAACGGCGACGAGCCGGAGGTCGGCACCGTGATGTCCTTTGCCGATGCCAACGGCGACGAATTACCCGGGGTGGTCACCGAGATCGACGGCGACATGGTGGAAGTGGACTTCAATCATCCGCTGGCCGGGCGCACCCTGACCTTTGAGGTCGAGGTGCTGGGCGTCAAGCCCGCCACCACCCACTAGGCGATTCACGTCCCCGGTGTGCCGGTAAGGCGCAGTACGTGATGACCACGCGAATCATCCGCTCAACCAGGTGCCAAGACGGCACCGAGGCAAGGCAAACCATGCAAATCAAGCTGGCCAACCCGCGCGGCTTCTGCGCCGGCGTCGACCGGGCCATCGACATCGTCAACAGCGCGCTGGACGTGTTCGGGCCGCCCATTTACGTGCGTCACGAGGTGGTCCACAACCGCTTCGTGGTCGATAGCCTGCGCGAGCGTGGGGCGATCTTCGTCGAGGAACTCCACGAGGTTCCCGATGACGTCATCGTGATCTTCTCTGCCCACGGGGTGTCCCGGGCGGTGCAGGAGGAGGCCGAGCGGCGCGGGCTCAAGGTCTTCGACGCCACCTGCCCGCTGGTGACCAAGGTGCATATGGAAGTGCTGCGCTACGCTCGCCGTGGCCAGGAGTGCATCCTGATCGGCCATGAAGGGCATCCCGAGGTCGAAGGCACCATGGGGCGTTACGACACCTCCCACGGTGGCCAGATCTACCTGGTCGAGGACGAAAAGGACGTGGCCCGTCTGGAGGTCAAGGACCCCAGTCGGCTGGCCTTTGTCACCCAGACCACCTTGTCCATGGACGATACCGCTCGGGTGATCGATGCCCTGCGCGCCACCTTCCCCGACATCCAGGGGCCGCGCAAGGACGATATCTGCTACGCCACCCAGAACCGCCAGGACGCGGTGCGCGAACTGGCGGCGGGCTCCGACCTGGTACTGGTGGTGGGAAGCCCCAACAGCTCCAACTCCAATCGCCTGCGCGAGCTGTCCGAGCGAGTGGGCACCCCGGCCTACCTGATCGACAGTGCCGAGCAGATCGATCCGGCCTGGCTTGCGAATATCGGTGCAGTCGGCGTGACCGCCGGGGCCAGCGCCCCGGAGGTACTGGTCAAGGGGGTCATCGACCGCCTGACCGAGCTGGGCGCCGAGGCCCCCGAGGAACTGGCCGGCCGAGAGGAAACCATCACCTTCTCGATGCCGCGTGAACTGCGCGAGCGGGTCATCGTCAGCGACTGATGCCACCAGGGGATTGCCGTGAAGGCATTCCGCCGTTCGTTTTTCCAGTGCAGCATCTCGACGCCGCCCCCAAGGGCGGCGTCCTTGTTTTCAGGCGTAGGAGAAAGCCTCAAGTCTGTGCTTAAGCGTGGTGTCGCGACACAACCTTGATCCAGCGCCTGCCGTCCATGGCGGACGTGCGACATACTCGAAGGGAAAACGAGCCGGAGAAGCCCGATGCAGGGAATACGAAAAACGCGAGGCTCAATTTACGCAGAGACGCGCTGGGATGAGCATGGATTCAGTGAGCTGGACCAGAAAGTCAGTGCCGCTTCGACACGGGCTTCGTCACCAGGCCCGATGGAGCGTCAGGGCGGTTTCACCCTGATCGAACTGTTGCTGTGCATCGCCATCATCGGTCTGCTGGCGTCGGTGGCCTACCCCATGTACACCGAGCATCTACGCGAGACCCGTGTCGCCGATGGCCGCGCCTTGTTGATGACAACCGCCTCGTCGCTGGAACGCTGCTACAGCCGTGACCAGGCCTATGATATCGCCGCCTGTGACGGTCTTGAGCGACCGTCGGAGTCCGGTTTCTACCAACTGTCGGTGGAACGCCACCCAGGGCGCTATTTTCTCGAGGCCAGGGCCCTCGACGCCCAGTCGGTGAAGGAAGGCTGCGATAGCCTGACCATGGACCAGACCGGCGAACGGGCACCAGATGACTGCTGGTAACCGCCAGCGCGGGGTCACCCTGCTGGAGCTGGTCGTCTGCGTCGCGGTGATCGGTCTGATGGCTGCGGTGGCGGTGCCAAGTCTGCACCATTGGCTGGCCGGCGAGCGTCTGGTGACGGATACCAATCGCCTGGTCGGCGCACTGACCCTGGCACGCACCACCGCCTTGACCCGACGCCAGGAGGTCCGGGTGCTGGTGGTCGACTGCGCGGGACGATGGCGGCTCGAGGTGCTGGCGGGAGACGCGGACGCCGGCGGCTGCCAGTCCACTCCAACCGCGCATGGTGATGTACTGATGGTCGATGAAGCAGCGCACACTGACGGTACCCGGGTATCGCCCGGTGGGGTCAGCTTCGATCTGATGGGGCGCCTGGATGACTGCAGCTACGGTAGCCCTTGCCGTTGGCAGCTTCGCGGGACAGGAGGCGAGGGTCGCTGGGTCTCGGTGGAGCCAAGCGGCGTGGTACGTTCCGGCGATGAGGAAGATGCCGCGTGAGAAGCCTGCGATCCCAGGCCGGGTTTTCCCTGCTCGAGGCACTGGTGGCGCTGGTGCTGCTGTCGGTGGGACTTTTAGGGGTGGCGGGGATGCAGTTGCGCAGCTTGCAAAGCGCCCATTCCAGTATCCAGAGATCGCTGGCGGACCTGGCCGCCCAGGATGCACGGGAACTGCTGTGGGCAAGCCTAGTGGCCAATGGCGGGTACTGTCCTGAAGGTGTGCCCGAGAGCCTTTCCCGAGAGCACTGGCGCGAGCACTGGGCCGATTTCCTTCCCGGTCTCATTGCCCTGGACGAGGCGGTGATCGCGCGGGACGACTGCGCCTTCGAGCTGCGTATCGGCTGGAAGGACGAGCGCTTCACCGAACCTAGCCTGTTTCAGTACTGGGTCAAGTTGCCCGCTCGGAAAGCACCATGAGTCCGCACCGCGTCCTTTCCCCAGGCAAGTCGTTGCATCGCCAGCGCGGCGTGTCGCTGGTCGAACTGATGGTGGCCATGGTCGTCGGCAGCCTGGTGATCCTGGCTGCGGGCTCGCTGTTTCAGGAGGTCAACGCCAATGCGCGCGAGGTGCTGCGCCTGGCCGATCGCCAGGCGGTCCTGAGCTACGCCCTCGATACCATCACCGCGGCGGTGCGCCGGGGCGACGCCTCCCCCGGCGATTACGTGCTGCGCCCGGCGCCAGATGGCGAGTCCTGTACGCTGCACGAGGTCGACAGCGGCGAGCCTCTGGTCGATGGCCTGGCCTACGATGGTTCCTGCGAGAACGATCAGGTGCTGGAAGATCTGGGTGGGGGACTCTATCGCATCACCCTGAACCTGCCCCACGCCAGTACACCGATCCGGCTGCACGCGGTGGATCGTCTCCAGGCCGTGTCCGCGGCGGAGAATGCCGAATGAAGGCGCCAGCGAGGCAGCGAGGCGCGGCACTATTGGTGGTGCTGTCGCTGGTAGCGATCGCCTCGGTGGTGGCCATGGCCGGGGTCAAGTCGGCGCTGGTGGACGAACGCCTGGCCGGCAATATGCGCGCCATGGCCCAGGCCCAGATGGCGGCGGATTGGGGCGGGGCCGAGAGGCTAAGTGAAACGCCTGAATCGAGCGGATTGTCAGCATGTGAGGTGGCCCGCGACAAGGCCTTTGATGGACAACTGATGGCTGGCTGGTCGGACGTACTCCCGATATCCGATAGCGAGACGATCGGCTATCGTTATATGGATTGTGTGTATCAGGCAACTCCAGTGCAGTTGATCAGGGGCCAGGTCAGTGATGGCGAGCAGGTTGTTGCACAACATTTCATAATGATTGGTAATAAGGCGACAGGCGATGGTATTTCTTCACTGCCTATCCCTGAGCAATGCCAACTCGGCTCTGCCGGAGCATTCAATATTCAAACTCCGGATGGAGTTTGGGCTCCCGTGGATTATGACTGCACAATCGATGTGGATTCCGTGTGTATGGATCAGCCTGTGCCCTGCGACGCCAAGATTGGCTCCCTGGCGATGATTGATGACCGTATCAAGGAGCTCGAGGAGCAAATGACGGATGATAGTTTTGACGATCTAGGGTGTGCGAGGCTGGAAGAAACTCTTTTTTGCTCAATCGATCAGGAATTTGATGGTGAGTTGGTCTTGTCGGAATATACTCCGGTAGAAACTGTAGTAGTAAAGGGATCTGCGGACGTGATTCTTGCTGAAGGACATTACGAGAGTTCTATAGTTACATCCGAGAAATTGTCTGTTGCCATGGAAGGGGATGTGACTCTTGAAGGGAACTTGATCAGTGGAAATCAGCTGATGGTTGGCGATGCCAACCTGAATAATGGACGATTGCTCTTGGAAGGCCAGGCAATTGGTGTGGGTAGCGCTGTTGTTTATATGGACGTGCAGATTGACCCAGAAATGGCAGGTGACGATTCTGATGGGGGGGCTATCTGGATTGATGGTGGGGGCAGTGGCTTGTAACCGGAGTAAAGAGAAAGATGTTTTTACTGAATAGTGAAATTTGTCTGCGAGGTATATATGAAAGATCGTATTACAGTTCACATATTTCGATCATATATTTAGTTTTATATTAGTCCACAAGGTTTCCGCAGTTGATCTGTGCGGGCAAATTGACGCGCACTCGGCCGTAGTTGCTGAGCACCAGCCTTGCTCCGGTGTTATCTTTCGCGCAGACCTCAAAGGTCCCGTTATGTCCACTGGCGCGTCCATTGGCCAGAAAACGCACCGGCTTTGCATCCTCGCGAAAATCGATGCTTGAGAGCCGGCTTGGCGCAAAGACATGAAGTGTCGCGCCCTCCCAACTCGGCGCTCCCGCCTTGATCAACAGCTTCCCCCTCCAGTCCTCGCCGCAGTGCACGCCGTCGTCGCTCGGGCACAGGGTGACGGGTCTTGCCCGGGTGATGGCCGTGCCCCGGGCCAGCATCAGGGCGCCTTCTAGTCGCGAAAGCTCGCTGGCGATATCCTGTCGGGCGGCCATTGCCCGGTAGCCCGGCAGGGCCACGCTGGTCAGAAGGCCTACAATAGCCACCACCAGCAACAGCTCCAGCAAGGTAGTTCCGGACTGGCGGAAAGCGATTCGATGAGGTTCGGGATGGCAAGACTTGGGACGGTAAGGTTCGGGGTGGTGAGGTGTGTGCCAGTAAGCTCGGGACATGCAGACATGACGGGGGCGTCGGGCGTCGTCGTCCATGGCGAACGCTTCCTTGTGGTTGTTGTTTGAATTCGGGGTTCCTTGAGCCTAGCTCGGAGAAGGGAGAGCAGACGTTGGAGAAGCGCTTTGAGTGATTTCCTGGTGATTGGCGGCGGCGTCATAGGGCTGATGACGACACTGCAACTGGCCGATGCCGGTCACAGTGTGACGGTGGTAGAGCGAGGCGGCTGCGGTAGCGAGGCCTCCTGGGCCGGGGGCGGGATCGTCTCGCCACTTTATCCCTGGCGCTACAGCTCGCCGGTATCGCGCCTGGCGAGCTGGTCGGAGGGGGCCTACCCCGAACTGGCCCTGCGCCTGCTGGAGGAGACCGGGGTCGACCCGGAGTATCGTCAGAAAGGGCTTCTCTACCTGAGGGTGGATGACGAAGCGCGCGCACTCGAGTGGGCGCGGGAGGTTGGCAAGCCGCTGTCGCGGGTAGGCGCTGAAGTGATCCGCCGAAAGGAACCCAATGCCCGCCGCGATATCGACGAGGCGCTGTGGATGCCGACCCTGGGCAGCATTCGTAACCCCCGTCTGATGCGCGCGCTGAGGTCCCGACTGGAAGACATGACGTCGGTGACGTTGCGCGAGCAATGCACGGTCACCGGGTTCGAGCGGCAAGGGGAGCGGGTGGCGGTGGTGAACACCGACCAGGGCAACCTCAGTGCCGATCAGGTGGTGATCTGTGCCGGCGCCTGGTCGGCGGGGCTTGCCGACATGGCCGGGCTCGATCTGCCGGTACGCCCGGTCAAGGGTCAGATGATTCTGTTCAAGGCTCCACCCGGACTGGTCGAGCGGGTGGTGCTGATGGATGGACGCTACGTGATTCCTCGCGGCGACGGGCGGGTCCTGGCCGGCTCCACCCTGGAAGACGCCGGGTTCGACAAGGGCACCGACGACGACGCCCGCAGCTCACTATGGCATAGCGCTACCGCCATCATTCCGGCATTGGCCGACTGCGAGATCGAGCACCACTGGGCCGGACTGAGGCCCGGATCACCGGACGGGGTGCCTTATATCGGCCAGGCCCCCGGCTGGGACAACCTGCACGTCAACGCCGGGCACTACCGCAATGGGCTGGTGCTGGCGCCGGCCTCGACGCGCCTGCTGGTGGATCAACTGCTGGGAAGAGAGCCGATCATTGATCCCGCGCCCTATCGGTTGCAAGGACGTGTGGAAGAGCGCCCAAGCTGACCGGGAGTGAGGCGATCGAAGCAGGGGCAGGGTGAGGTAGCAATGGGCAGCGGGGCGTCGGTCAACTGGGCGTCGGCGTGACTGTCGGGGCGTTTAACGCCCCTGGGTGTCATCGCCGTTATCGCCGTCAGCATCGTCGCCTTGGCGGCTTTCGGTGATGAACTTGTCACGATGGTCACCGCAGCAGAACCACTCGCCCTTTTCGCGCAGGGCGTCCTGCTCGGGCAGGTGTACCTTGCACCAGGTGCAGCGCACCATTTTTCCTCCCTCATGGGAGGTGGGGCCTTGATCCTGCTGCTCAAACTTCCACTCGCGGTACATGCGATAAAGCTTGAGCCCGGCAAAGAACACCACGGCGAAGATCAGAAGGCGGATTATCAAGAGGTTCATCCTTACTCCACACGGATTGGAGGCGGCCTTTGCCTGTTGGCGGCCCTTGCGGGACAATGGGGGCTGATCCCCCCGATTCTCGAGAGATTTCTCCGCTCATGCAAGACCTGACTCTGGTGATGGCGCAGCTCGACCCCTTGGTCGGCGACATCCCCGGCAACGCCGACCGGGCCATCGAGACCGTACGCGAGGCTTTCCTCGAGCACGGTGCCGACGTGGTTGTTCTGCCGGAACTGTTCTTGACCGGGTATCCGCCCGAGGACCTGTTGCTGAGGCCGTCGATGGAGACCCGCCTGCGCGAGGCGCGTACCCGCATGGCGGAAAAGATGGTCCGCGACGTCATGGTCATCGTGGGCTATCCCGGCCGTCGCGAGGGCGCGCTGCACAACATGGCCGGCGTGCTCTACAACGGCCAGTGGCTGGATGAGTACGCCAAGCAGGCCCTGCCCAATTATCAGGTATTCGATGAGCAGCGCTACTTCCAGCCCGGAGACACGCCGCTGGTCGTGGAACACAAGGGCGCCAGGCTCGGCATTCTGATCTGCGAGGATATCTGGCAGGAAGCGCCGGTCCGCCAGGCTCGCGACGCCGGTGCCGATATCCTGGTCACCCTCAATGCCTCGCCCTACCACCAGAACAAGCCGGCCGAGCGGCTCGAGCTTCTCGAGCAGCGTGCCAGTGACGTCGGCCTGCCGCTGGTCTATGTCAATCAGATCGGCGGTCAGGATGAGCTGGTGTTCGACGGTGGCTCCTGCTGTGTCGACGCCGAAGGCAAGCTGGCGGTGCAGGCACCGCACTGGGATATCTGGCTGAGCCCGGTGCACTTCGTCGAGGAGCAGGGCAAGTGGACCCCGCGCCAGGGCGAGGTGGATCTGGACGTGGCGCCGGAGGAAGACCTCTACAGCGCTCTGGTCACCGGTCTGCGTGACTACGTCAACAAGAGTGGGTTCAAGGGCGTGGTGCTGGGGCTGTCTGGCGGCATCGATTCGGCCCTGTCGCTGGCCATCGCGGTGGATGCACTCGGCCCCCAGCGGGTCCATGCGGTGATGATGCCGTATCACTACACCGCCGACATTTCCAAGGAAGACGCCGCCGAGCAGGCCCGTCTGCTTGGGGTCAGCTATGAAGTGATGCCGATCGCGCCCATGGTTGAAGCCTTCATGGACACCCTGGCCGAGAGCTTCGAGGGTACCGAGCGCGATACTACCGAGGAGAATCTCCAGTCGCGCTGTCGCGGTGTGCTGCTGATGGCGCTGTCCAACAAGAAGGGCCTGATGGTCCTGACCACCGGCAACAAGAGCGAGATGGCGGTGGGCTACGCCACCCTCTACGGTGACATGGTCGGTGGTTACAACGCCATCAAGGACGTCTACAAGACTTGGGTGTATCGCCTGGCGCGCTGGCGCAACACCGAGAACCTGGTGATCCCGGAGCGTGTCATCGAGCGTCCGCCCTCGGCGGAACTGGCGCCGGACCAGCAGGACAGTGACTCGCTGCCGGACTATGACACGCTGGACGCCATTCTGGTGCGCTACATCGAAGGCGACATGAGCGCCGAGGCGATCATCGAGGCAGGCTTCAGCGCCGAGGACGTCTACAAGGTGGTCAAGCTGGTGGACCGCTGCGAGTACAAGCGCCGCCAGGCACCGGTAGGCGTGCGCGTGACCCAGCGCGGCTTCGGCCGTGACCGTCGTTATCCTATCGTCAATGGATGGCAACCGGGCCTCTGACGAGACCTGCTTCTTTCCTCTTGTCGGTACCTCACCCGTCGGGCCAGATCGGCTCGGCGGGTGGCGATGTTATGCCCAGCCTTCGCTGTTTGTGACGTCACTTCCCGTCGTTGGTCATGATTTCCCGGGCCGGGATTTCTGTTGCGCTCGCTAGGGCTTGTCTGAAAAGTGCCTGCGCTCGGTAATACGGCGTTAAAAATCGGATCAAAATGCTCATTTACACCCCGTAAACTGCGCTTTCTCACCGATTTTTGCCTTGTCTAACCTTCGCTCGTCGACTTTTCGGACAGCGCCTAAAGCCCCGCGACCATTAGATGGTATTTTCTTTGATGCGTACGCCGTTTTTACACGGTGATCGACGTCACTTTGCATATTCGTCGGAAGAGATGATTTAAGCCTTCATGACTGAAGCGCCAATAGGCATCGTAAAGGTAATGGAGAAGAGTGCGCTGATAGGTGTAGGCGATATCGCAGTTCTTGCTGAACTAGTATGGTTGTTGGCAGTGGGATAACCGAAGAACTCTTCCTTATCTTTGTTTTCTCATGGTTTTTTTGAATCATATATGCCTAATTAAATTAATTTGTAATGGTGGTTTCTGGGTGTGTTTAGACCAATGTCCCGGTAAATAAAGCGCGACATTTCAATGTTGGGACGACGCCATGGTGCTAAGGTTTTTTAGAACAGGAACCTATAACGCCGGCAGAGGGAGCGCGAATGATGACGTCCTTTCGAGTTAAAACCGCTTGTGCGCTGGTAATGGGGGGTGGGGCGGTGTTTGCCCAGCATGGCGTGGCTGCCGAGTTGACCATTGCCACGGTGGATAACCGGGACATGCTGCGGATGCGAGAGCTGAGCGAGGACTTTGTCGCGGGGAATTCCGATATTCAGCTCAACTGGGTGACGTTGGACGAGAGTACGCTGCGCCAGCAGGTCACCACCGATATCGCCACCTCCGGGGGGCGCTTCGACATCGTTACCATCGGCACCTACGAAGCCCCCATCTGGGCGGAGCGTGGCTGGCTTGTACCCATCGCCGACATGCCTGGCGACTACCAGCCCGAGGATCTGCTGCCCACCGTGCGCCAGGCGCTGTCCTATCAGGATGTTCTCTACGCGGCTCCCTTCTATGCGGAGTCCGCCTTCACCATGTACCGCACGGACCTGTTCGAGGATGCGGGCCTGAGCATGCCCAGGGCGCCGAGCTGGGACTTTTTGGCACAGGCGGCAGAAAAGCTCTCGGACTCCGATGAACACTACGGCATCTGCCTGCGGGGCAAGCCGGGGTGGGGCGAGAACATGGCCCTGTTGACCGCCATGGCCAACGCCTTCGGCGGTCGCTGGTTCGATGAAGAGTGGCAGCCACAGCTCGAGGGAGGTGGCTGGCGCGATGCGCTGGATCTCTATCTGAGCTTGTTGGGAGAGTACGGCCCGCCGAATCCGGAAGACAACGGCTACAACGAGAATCTCGCGCTGTTTCAACAGGGCAAGTGCGGCATCTGGGTGGATGCCACCGTGGCCGCATCCGCGGTGACCGATCCCGAGGCCTCCGAGGTCGCCGATCGCGTGGGGTTCGCCCTTGCGCCTGATAACGGACTGGACAAGCGCAGCAATTGGCTGTGGGCCTGGGCGCTGGCGATTCCCACCAGTTCCGAGCAGAGCGAGGCGGCCAAGCGCTTTGTCGCCTGGGCCACCTCCCGGGGCTATCAGGAACTGGTAGCCGAGCGAGAGGGCTGGTCCCAGGTGCCGCCGGGGACCTGTGCTTCGCTTTACGACAATCCGAGTTACCGCGAGGCCGCGCCCTACAGTGAGCTGGTGCTGGAATCGTTGAGGAGCGCCAATCCGGATGACCCGACGGTACAGGCGGTGCCCTATCGAGGCGTTCAGTACGTGGCGATCCCCGCTTTTCAGGGTATCGGTACGGCGGTGGGTAACCGCTTCGCCAAGGCGTTGGCCGGAGACATCTCCGCCGAGGAAGCCATCGAAGATGCTCAGTGGGTCACCGAGAAGGTTACCGAGCAGGCACGCTTTGCTCAGCAGTAGTGGCGATCGGTTCCTCGAAGGAAGCCGGCGGAACGGGTGAGCCCGCAGGTGCGACGTTCACCCGCAAGCGAGATGAGTGACACACAAGGAGGCGCCCATGGCGACATCCGGATTTGACCCGCAGCAATCTCTAGACAGCGTCGACGATGAACAGCTGCCGGTTCCGCCCCACAAGCAGCACGGTGCCAAGCACTTTCTCGGACTGTATGCCGCAGAACACGTGGCCGCGACCGAGTTCGTGATCGGTGCCACCTTCGTCGGCCTCGGTGCCGGCATCTGGGACATTCTGATCGGTCTGGTCATCGGCAACACCCTGGCGATACTGAGTTTCACCCTGATCACCGCACCGATCGCCGTCGGCACCCGGCTCAGTCTTTTCGCCTACCTGGAACGCATCGCCGGTAACGTCATGGCGAAGCTCTACAACGGCGCCAATGTGGTGATCTTTGCTGCCATCTCGGCGGCCATGATCACGGTCTCTGCTACCGCGGTGCGGGTGCTTTTCGATGTGCCACCTCAGGTGGCGCCCTATCCCACCGACATGGCCTTCGTCATCATCGCCTTTGCCGTAGGGGCCATCGTGGTGCTGGTCGCGGCCTTTGGCTTCAACGCCCTGAGCGAGTTCGCCAGCATCTGTGCACCCTGGCTGATGGTGATGTTCACCGCCGGCGGCATGGTATTGATACCGGCGCTGTCGGAGTCGGTCACCGGTTTTACCACCTTGACGAGTTTTTCGGATTTCGTCGCCATCGCCAGTGCCAGCGTATTCACCGGCATCAACGCCGATGGCGAACCGGGGATCGGGCTGTGGGAGGTCATTGGCTTCGCCTGGGCCGCCAATACCTTCGCCCACTTCGGTCTGATCGACATGGCGCTTCTGCGCTATGCCCGCAAGAAGCGCTACGCCCTGGCCACCAGTACCGGCATGATGTTCGGCCACTATGTAGCCTGGATCTCGGCGGGCCTGATGGGGGCGGCCACCGCCGCCACCATGAAGCTCAGTATCCTGGTGGTCGACCCCGGCGATGTGGCGTTCTACGCGTTAGGAATGTCCGGCTTCGTGATCGTGATCGTGGCCGGCTGGACCACGGCGAATTCCAACCTGTACCGCGCCGGTCTGGCCGCCCAGGCGCTGATGCCCGAGGTCAAGCGCTGGAAGGTGACCATGCTGGTGGGGCTCGGGGTGATGGGCGCGAGCTGTTTCCCCTTCGTCTACCGCAGCATGTTGCCGCTGCTGACTTACGCCGGCCTGATCCTGGTGCCGGTGGGCGGCATCGCCTTTGCCGAGTACCAGCTGTTCCCGCGGCTCGGGATGACCCGCTACTGGGCCAACTTCAAGGGCCTTGCCGACAACCGTCCGGCGATCGCCAGCTGGGGTATCTCGCTGATCTTCGGTTTTGGGCTCAATGTCCTCGACGTGATGCCGTTCTACTACCTGTTCCTGCCGACCTGGTTTGTGTCGATCCTGGTCTACGTGGTGCTGGCGCGAAGGGCCGGTGCCTGTGAGGCCTATCCAGAGAAGGAAAAGGCCCAGCAGGAGTTCAACGAGCGGGTGGTCGAACATCACCGGCGCAAGGCGGCGGAAAAGTACCGCGAAGGCGTGGAGGACAAGACACTGCTATCCAAGGGCATCAAGGTGATGTGGGGGATCGTTGGACTGGGTGTGCCAGCGGTGCTGGCCTGGCGGGTGATGTTTGAAAGCCCCGACCTGTATCAGTACTACGTCAATCGTGAGCTGTTCTACGACATCACCATCTGGTGCACGGTTATCTACTTCGTCTTCGCCTACTGGGGCCTGCAGCGCTCGAAGCAGTTCAAGCGTCGGGAGCCCGAGGGCACACCGTCCCAGGCATCGACAGGTTGAGTAGAAGCAGAAAATAGCCGGAGCCTGGCCTGCGGTGGACGCCAAGGGCAGCCACAGGCCAGCGACGGCGGAAGGACGGTGGATCGCAGCCCTGGAGCGTCAATATGGGAGCTGAACGAAGATAAAAGAAGCGAAGCGCAGAGCGAATGACAGCAAGCGCTGCAACAAGAAGGGGCCGCCCATGGGCAGCCCCTTCTCCTTTCATTGGCCAGCCGGCAACCTCACGGCACCGCCTGCCTTGCGGTCGTTCAGGCGCTCAGTGGGGCGCCGTCGACGTACTTGGGTTCGAAGCGACGACCGTTGAGGCGCTCGTTGTCCGGGTCGTTCTCGATCAGCACCTGCAGCGTCTCGCTGGCGCGATCACGCAGGCCCATGCCGAGGTAGCCTTCGACCATCACCGCCAGGGCGTCGCGGGTAGCCTCGGCCTGGGGGTAGTTCTCCAACACCCAGCGACCCCGCTGCACGGCGGCCATGTAGGCCTTCTTGCGCAGGTAGAAGTCGGCCACATGCAGCTCTTGCTGGGCCAGCAGGTTGCGCAGGTAGATGATGCGCTGTTGCGCGTCCGGGGCGTACGGACTGTCCGGATAGCGGGTGATCAGGTCGGTAAAGTCGGTGTAGGCGTCACGGGTAGCGCCGAGGTCCCGCTCCGAGATATCGATGACCTTGAGCGACTCCAGGCTGAAACGACCGGCCTGCCAGGCGGCCAGCCCGCGCATGTAGTAGGCGTAGTCGACCTGCGCATGGTTGGGGTGCAGGCGAATGAAGCGGCTGGCGGCGGCCCGGGCGGCTTCCCAGTCATCCATCTCGTAGTAGGTATAGATGAGTTCGAGCTGGGCCTGTTCGGCGTAGTCGCCGAAGGGGAAGCGGGTGTCGATGGCTTCCAGGCGGTTCATGGCCGTGGTGAAGCTGCCGTTCTCCAGGGCCTGGCGACCTTCCTGGTAGAGCTGGCGTTCGGTGGCGCCGTCGTAGCGCTCTTCCTCGACGTCGTTGCTGGCGCAGCCGCCGAGTACCGCGCCCATCAACACCAGGGCGCCCAGGCGAGCGGCGGAAGTAGTGAAAACGCGCATCTTGGTCCTCGTGTCAAACAACCCGGGTCGGCCGTGGTAGAATCGGCCGCGATCCGCCCACTATAAAGCACCTTGCCTGGAAACGCAGTCTTCCTGCTGCGGGCCACGTGTTTTGTGCGCGAGTTGCCATCAATCTTCGATCCCCACAGAGAAGTATTCCGAACCATGTCACAGACCCTCGACGTCCACAGTCGCATTCCCCTCGACATGGCAGGCTATCGCCTGGACCAGGCCGCAGCGGAATTGTTTGCCGACTATTCCCGGGAGCGGTTGAAGGGTTGGATCAAGGACGGTTCCCTGACCCTGGATGGGGCTGCGGCCAAGCCCAAGGACAAGGTCCACGGTGGAGAAAGGCTGGTGCTCAAGGCCCTCATCGAGGATGACACTCGCTTCGAGGCGCAGGATATTCCGCTTGAGGTGGTGTTCGAGGACGACCAGGTACTGGTGGTCAACAAGCCGCCGGGGCTGGTGGTTCACCCCGCTGCGGGCAACCCCGACGGGACCCTGCTCAATGCCTTGCTGCACCACTTTCCCGACGCCGCCACCTTGCCTCGTGCCGGTATCGTGCATCGCCTCGACAAGGACACCAGCGGGCTGATGGTGGTGGCCAAGACCCTGGCCGCCCACGCTGACCTGGTGGCGCAGCTGCAGGCGCGTAGCGTGTCGCGGGAGTATGACGCCATCGTGGTGGGCAAGATGACCTCTGGCGGCACCGTGGATGCGCCGATCGGCCGGCATCCCAAGGACCGCAAGCGCCAGGCGGTTACCGCCTCGGGCAAGTCGGCGGTGACCCACTATCGGGTGGTGGAGCGCTTTCGTGCCCATACCCACGTCCGCTGCAAGCTGGAGACCGGCCGTACTCACCAGATTCGCGTGCACATGGCGCACCGACGCTTTCCGTTGATCGGCGACCCGGTTTACGGTGGGCGACTCAAGCTGCCGCCCGGAGCGGGGCAGACGCTCAAGGAAATCCTGCGCGAGTTTCCGCGCCAGGCGCTGCACGCGCGTCGACTGGCCTTCGTCCACCCGAGTCGTGGTGAGGAGGTCAGCTTCCAGGCGCCGCTGCCGGATGACCTGCTGATGCTGCTGGACTTCCTGCGTGACGATGCGGAGACCATGCAATGATCGATGCCCTCGACCTGCGCCCCAGCGTGATCGTGCCCGACTGGCCTGCTCCGGCCAATGTCGGTGCCTTCGTCACCACCCGCGAGACCGGCCCCAGCCAGGGACCCTACGCCGCCTTCAACCCGGCGAGTCACGTCGGCGACAAGCCGGAACATGTGGAGCTTTGTCGGCGCCAGTTGAGCAAGGAACTGGGCGATGAGCGTCCGCTGCTGTGGCTCGATCAGGTCCACGGCGCCAGCGTCCAGCATGGCTTCAGTGACACCATACCCAAGGCCGATGCCTCGGTGGCGACCACCCGTGACTACGCCTGCGTGATACTGACGGCGGACTGTCTGCCAGTGTTCTTCTGTGACCGTGGCGGGGAGCGCGTGGCGCTGGCCCACGCTGGCTGGCGCAGCCTGGCCGGTGGCGTGCTGGAGGCTACCGTGGCCTCCCTGGGCACTGCGCCTGGGGAACTGATGGCCTGGTTGGGGCCGGCGATCTCCAACGCTCAGTTCGAGGTCGGACCCGAGGTGCGTGAGGCCTTCTGCGGCGTGCACCCCGAGGCGGCCAGCGCCTTTGAACCGAGCCCCTATCGCCTGGGACACTATATGGCGGACCTTTACAAGCTGGCGCGTCTGCGGCTTGAACGTCTTGGCGTCTCCCACGTCAGCGGCGGACACTTCTGCACCGCCTGTGAATCACGCTTCTATTCCCATCGTCGTGACGACGGCGTCACCGGACGCATGGCCAGCGTGATCTGGCTGCGATAGAGGGGACCGACGTCGCACTTTTCCCGAGACTCCCCTCTAGACGTGAAACTGCTTCACTAGACTTGAAACGTCCCTAAAGCACCGCCATATCTCTGTCAAGTCACATTGACAGGGTCAAGCGGTGCGTCCGAACGCATCGCCATCCCGAAAGGAGATATCGATGCGTTTTGACAAGTTTACCGCCAAGCTGCAGCAGGCTATCGCCGACGCCCAGTCCCTCGCCGTGGGGCGCGGGCACAATCAGATGGAACCTGCGCACCTGCTGCTGGCGCTGCTCGACAACCGCGACACCGGCGTCAAGGCGCTGGTACAGAAGGCGGGGGGCGACGCCGGTCGGCTGCGTGACGCCCTGGCGGGCCAGATCGACGATCTGCCCCAGGTCGCCCAGTTCGACGGCGAAGTGCAGCCGTCCCGGGATCTGATCAAGCTGTTCAACCTCACCGATGCCGAGGCCCAGAAGCGTGGCGATCAATACATCGCCAGTGAACTGGTACTGCTGGCGGCAATCGCCATGAAGCATGCCGTGGCCAAGGCGCTGACCCAGGCTGGCCTTGCGCGCAAGTCGCTGGAGGGCGCCATCGATAGCGTGCGCGGTGGCCAGAAGGTGGATGACGCCAACGCCGAGGACAGCCGCGAGGCGCTGGAGAAGTACACCCTGGATCTGACCCAGCGGGCCGCCGACGGCAAGCTGGATCCGGTGATCGGGCGTGACGACGAGATCCGTCGCACCATCCAGGTGCTGCAGCGGCGCACCAAGAACAACCCGGTGCTGATCGGCGAGCCTGGCGTCGGCAAGACCGCCATCGTCGAGGGGCTGGCCAGCCGCATCATCAACGGCGAGGTGCCCGAGGGGCTCAAGGACAAGCGCGTGCTGTCGCTGGACATGGGCTCGCTGCTGGCCGGGGCCAAGTTCCGCGGTGAATTCGAGGAGCGCCTGAAGGCGGTGCTCAACGAGCTGTCCCAGGAAGAAGGGCGGGTCATCCTGTTCATCGACGAATTGCACACCATGGTCGGTGCGGGCAAGGCCGAGGGCGCCATGGACGCCGGCAACATGCTCAAGCCGGCGCTGGCCCGGGGTGAGCTGCACTGTGTCGGTGCCACTACCCTGGACGAGTACCGCAAGTACATCGAGAAGGATGCGGCGCTGGAGCGGCGCTTCCAGAAGGTGCAGGTGGACGAGCCCAGCGAGGAAGACACGGTGGCGATCCTGCGTGGCCTCAAGGAGCGCTACGAGGTGCACCACGGCGTCGACATTACCGACGGCGCGATCATCGCGGCGGCCAAGCTGTCGACGCGCTACATCACCGATCGTCAGCTGCCGGACAAGGCCATCGACCTGATCGACGAGGCGTCGTCGCGCATTCGCATGGAGCTCGACTCCAAGCCGGAGGAAATGGACCGTCTGGATCGTCGCCTGATCCAGTTGAAGATGGAGCGCGAGCACCTCAAGAAGGAAACCGACGAGGCCTCGCGCAAGCGCCTCGATACCCTTGAGGAACAGATCGGCGAGCTGGAGCGCGAGTACGCCGACCTGGACGAGATCTGGAAGGCCGAGAAGGCCAGCATCCAGGGCGCGGCCCAGTTCAAGGACGAGCTAGACCGGGCGCGGGTCGACCTGGAGCAGGCTCGCCGCCAGGGCGACCTGGGGCGGATGTCGGAACTGCAGTACGGGGTGATTCCGGAGCTCGAGAAGAAGATTGCCGAGAGCGGCGATGCCGAGGCGGACACCCGTCACCACAAGCTTTTGCGCTCCAACGTCACCGAGGAGGAAATCGCCGAGGTGGTGTCACGCTGGACCGGCATTCCGGTGGCCAAGATGCTCGAGGGCGAGCGCGACAAGCTCCTGCGTATGGAGGAGGCCCTGCACCAGCGGGTCATCGGTCAGGACGAGGCGGTCACCGCCGTGGCCAACGCGGTGCGGCGCTCCCGCGCGGGCTTGGCCGACCCCAACCGGCCCAACGGCTCCTTCCTGTTTCTCGGCCCGACCGGGGTGGGCAAGACCGAACTGTGCAAGTCGCTGGCCAACTTCCTGTTCGACACCGAGGAAGCCATGGTGCGCATCGACATGTCCGAGTTCATGGAGAAGCACTCGGTGGCGCGGTTGATCGGCGCGCCTCCCGGCTATGTCGGCTATGAAGAAGGCGGCTACCTGACCGAAGCGGTGCGCCGCAAACCCTATTCGGTGCTGCTGCTCGACGAGGTGGAGAAGGCCCACCCGGACGTCTTCAACATCCTGTTGCAGGTGCTGGAGGATGGTCGCCTGACCGACGGCCAGGGGCGCACGGTGGATTTCCGCAACACCGTCATCGTGATGACCTCCAACCTGGCGTCCGACATCATCCAGCAGTTCGGTGGTGACGACGCCGACTACGACAGCATGCGTCAGACGGTGATGGAGGTGGTCGGAAGCCACTTCCGGCCTGAGTTGATCAACCGCATCGATGAAGTGGTGGTGTTCCACGCCCTCGGCCAGGATCAGATCCAGGCGATCGCCGGCATCCAGCTTGAACGTCTGCGCACGCGGCTGGCAGAACACGATCTCGGGCTCACGGTCTCCGACGAGGCGTTGGCACTGTTGGCGGTGGTCGGCTTCGACCCCGTCTATGGCGCTCGTCCGCTCAAGCGCGCCCTGCAGAGCCGGATCGAGAACCCGCTGGCACAGGACCTGCTGGCCGGCAAGTTCAGCGCTGGCGACGTGATCCGCGTGGTCGCCGACGATGGTCAGTTACGTTTCGACCGCTGACCACGGGTCGATCACGCAAGAAGGCCCCTTCATCAAGGAGGGGCCTGATGCCTTCGGCTGGCATTCGTGCATGATGGGTAATTCGAATACCCATTCTCAAGCAAATGGTTAATCGGTCGCTATACTGAAGGTCAGGTTGCGTCCTGTGACCCCCTTGCCCGCCCGGTTCCCCACCCGGCGGGCTTTTTCGTGGCGTTCCTCAAGGCTTGGGCTCTGCCCGAAAGGGCAACGAGCGCGGGCTTATTCTTGCCAAGCCCTAGGGCTTGTCTGAAAAGTGCCTGCGCTCGGTAATACGGCGTTAAAAATCGGCTGGTGCGCCAGCCCGGTCAAAATGCTCATTTACACCCCGTAAACTGCGCTTTCTCACCGATTTTTGCCTTGTCTAACCTTCGCTCGTCGACTTTTCGGACAGCGCCTAGCGCGTCGCCCGGGCGCCGGACAGGTGCACGCGTCGCAGGCGTACGTTGTCGCCCACCAGGTGCTTTTGCAGTTCCTCGAGACTGACGTTCTTGGTCTCTGGCATCAGGAATATCACGAACACCAGTTGCAGCAGCATCATTACCGCGAAGAAGGCGAACACCGGCCCGCCGCTGAAGGTGCCCAGCACCCAGGGCATGACCAGGGTGATCAGCGCAGCGAAGACCCAGTGGATCGAGGCACCGAAGGATTGGCCGCGGGCACGCACGTGGTTGGGGAAGACCTCGGAGATGAACACCCAGATGACCGCACCCTGACTGATGGCATGGGCAGCGATGAACAGTCCCAGCAGCAGCGGGACTTCGAGTCCGCCCAGGGCGTCGGCGAAGAAGGCGCGAGAGATCAGCACCAGCGACACTAGATAGCCGGCCGAGCCGATGAACAGCAGGGTACGGCGGCCGAAGCGGTCGATCAGCGACATCCCGATCATGGTGAAGACCAGGTTGACCAGACCGATGCCGGCGGTGGACAGAAGCGCTGCCTGGCTACCGAGTTCGGCGGCTTCGAGCACCCGGGGGGCATAGTAGATGATGAAGTTGATGCCCGAGAGCTGGTTGAAGAAGGCGATCAGGAAGGCCAGCAGAATCGGCAGACGATAGCGACGCGAGAAGAAGGGGGCCTTGGCGGACGCTTCGTCGGTTTCGGCGGCGCGAATGGCGTTGATCTCGGCGTCGACATCGGCGTCAGGGTTGATCTGGCGAAGTACCTGGCCGGCTTCCTCGATAGCGTTCTTCTTGAGGATGAGCCAGCGCGGACTGCGCGGGACACGGGTGATCATCAGGGTGTAGATCAGTGCAGGGATGGCCTCGATACCCAGCATCCAGCGCCAGGCGTCGTCGCTCATCAGGCTGCCGATCACATAGTTGGAGACGAATGCCATGAGGATGCCGAAGACGATATTGAACTGGTACATGGCGACCAGAAAGCCGCGATGGCGCGGCGGGGCGATCTCGGAGATATAGGTGGGGGCCGCCACCGACGAGATGCCGACGCCGATGCCGCCGATCAGGCGGAAGAAGGCGAACAGCCAGGGGTCGGACACCACCGCCGAGCCCACCGCGGAGACCAGGTACAGCACACCGATCATCAGCAGGGTGGCGCGCCTTCCCAGCGCATCGGTGGGCCAGTTGCCGAAGATGGCACCGATCACGGTGCCCCAAAGGGCCATGGACATGATCAGCAGGCCATGCTGCAGGTCGCTGAGACCCCACAGCGCCTGGATGGGCTTGTCGGCCCCGGAGATGACCGCGGTGTCGAAGCCGAACAGGAATCCTGCCAGCGCCACGGTGATGGACCATTGCACGATGCGAGACATGTAGTGCTACCTCCTGTGAAAGGGGGGCGTTGTTGTGGTTGTCGAAAAGACCTTGTGGTTGTCTAGGGCTTGTCTGAAAAGTGCCTGCGCTCGGTAATACGGCGTTAAAAATCGGATCAACATGCTCATTTACACCCCGTAAACTGCGCTGTCTCACCGATTTTTGCCTTGTCTAACCTTCGCTCGTCGACTTTTCGGACAGCGCCTAGAGAAATCCTTGGGTGAATCGATTCTCTCTTGAGGCGTCAGCGATCCAGATGGCAAGTGTCAGCGACCCGATTTGAAAGCGTCGGCGTGTCGTTCGCTGATCGTCAGCGGTGCCGATCAGACCCGGGGCGGGGCAGAGAGCAACTCTCCTGCCGTCATGCTCCGGCTGTCGTGGCGACTTTCCGCCGCACCCTCTCCATCGGTGTCTGGTAAAGTAAGTGAATCGTGTCACCTGGCGTCATTACAGCAGCGTCATGGCCAGATTTCGAGAAAACGGCGTTAGACATTGGTCTTGCTGCACCCGCGAAAAGAGGCCTTTCAGAGTGCTCTGACCGAGCGCGATGGGAACGGCGGTTGACAGTCACAGAGCGCTATTGGAATCTTGAGGGTTCCTGACTGCGGGCGCGGCACGATGGGTGACCCCCAACGCCGCGTGAAGGGTAGGCCAATGGGCCTCTACCCGCCGAAGGACTACCAGGTTCGGGTTAACCGCCCCGCCTGGCCAACGCCCCGACGCGGTGACCCGCCGTGATGAGAGTGCAGGCCCCAACCGGGCCGACGGACGCCAGGGTTTGGCATCAGGTGCCGGTGCGCCGGCAGCAGCATACCGCTGCACTCGACTTCGTACCCACGACAGGTGCGAATCGCACTCGAGACCTCCAGGGGAGATACATCTGTGGAATTGCTTTCAGGCGCGGACATGATCGCCCGCTTCCTCCAGGATGAGGGCGTGGAATACATCTACGGCTATCCGGGCGGCGCCGCACTACACATCTACGATGCCTTGTTCCGTCAGGACAAGGTCAAGCACATCCTGGTTCGCCACGAGCAGGCCGCGACCCACGCCGCCGACGGCTATGCCCGGGCGTCCGGCAAGCCCGGGGTGGTACTGGTCACCTCGGGGCCGGGGGCCACCAATGCGGTGACCGGCATCGCCACTGCCTATATGGACTCGATCCCGATGGTCGTGCTCTGTGGTCAGGTGATGAGCCATCTGATCGGTGACGATGCCTTCCAGGAGACCGATATCGTCGGTGTCACCCGGCCAATCGTGAAGCACAGCTTCTCGATCAAGCACCCGAGCGAGATTCCCGAGGTGCTCAAGAAGGCCTTCTATCTCGCCGCCACCGGGCGTCCCGGTCCGGTGCTGGTGGATATACCCAAGGACATGACGGCGCCCACCGAGCGCTACGAGTACGTCTATCCGAAGAAGGTCAAGATCCGCTCGTACAACCCGGTCAGTCGCGGCCATACCGGACAGATCAAGAAGGCCGTCGAGCTGATGCTCAAGGCCCGTCGTCCGGTGTTCTACACCGGTGGTGGCGTGGTCCAGGGGCGTGCTTGCGAGGGTCTGACCGATCTGGTCAAGCAGCTCGGCTTTCCGATCACCACCACCTTGATGGGCATCGGGGCTTATCCCCAGAGCGACGATCAGTGCCTGGGCTGGCTCGGCATGCACGGCTCCTATGAGTCCAACATGGCGATGCATCACGCCGACCTGGTGATCGCCATCGGCGCGCGTTTCGACGATCGTGTGACCAACAATACCTCGAAGTTCTGTCCCACGGCCAAGATCATCCACGTGGATATCGACCCCAGCTCGGTGTCCAAGACGGTGCGCGCAGACGTGCCCATCGTTGGACCTGCGGCCAGCGTGATCAACGAAATGATCAGCCTGGTGCAGGGCCATGAGATCGCCAATCCCGACGCGCTCAAGGACTGGTGGAAGACCATCGATGAGTGGCGCGACGAGCGCAAGGGCAAGCTCTACGAGCCGTCCAGGCCCGGCGAGGTGCTCAAGCCGCAGGAGGTGATCGAGGCCATCTGCCGGGTGACTCGTGGCGAGGCGTACGTCACCACCGACGTGGGTCAGCACCAGATGTTCGCAGCCCAGTACTACAAGTTCGACAAGCCTAACCGGCTGATCACCTCCGGTGGACTCGGCACCATGGGCTTCGGTTTTCCCGCGGCCATGGGCGTCAAGCAGAACTTCCCCGATGAGGAGGTCGTCTGCGTGACCGGCGAAGGCAGCTTCCAGATGATGATGCAGGAACTCTCCACCTGTAAGCAGTTCGGTGGTGGGGTCAAGATCATCAATCTCAACAACGGCTCGCTGGGCATGGTGCGCCAGTGGCAGGACCTCAACTACAAGTCCCGCCATGCTCACTCCTACATGGAGTCGCTGCCGGACTTCCAGATGCTGATCGAGGCCTACGGTTTCACCGCGCTCAGGGTCGAGAAGAAAGAGGATCTGGAAGAGGCGCTGGCGCGTACCTTCGCCGACACCCATGAGCTGGTGTTCCTCGACGTCGCGGTGGACCCGCACGAGCACGTCTATCCGATGCAGGTGCCTCTGGGCTCCATGCGTGACATGCTGCTTTCCAAGACGGAGCGGACCTGATGCGACATATCATCTCGATTCTGATGGAAAACGAACCGGGTGCGCTGTCGCGGGTCGTGGGGCTGTTCTCCCAGCGCAACTTCAACATCGAAACCCTCAACGTGGCGCCCACCGATGACCCGACCCTGTCGCGTCTGACCGTGACCACCGTCGGGGACGACCGGGTGATCGAGCAGATCACCAAGCACCTCAACAAGTTGATCGACGTGGTCAAGCTGGTGGATCTCACCGAAGGCAACCATATCGAGCGTGAGTTGATGCTGGTGAAGGTCAAGGCGCTGGGCGCTGCCCGCGATGAGGTCAAGCGCACGGTAGACATCTTCCGTGCCCAGATCGTCGACGTCACCCCGAGTCTGTACACCGTGCAGATCACTGGCGATGCCGAGAAGCTCGACGCCTTCCTGCAGGCGATGGGCCCCGTGGGCATTCTCGAAGTAGCGCGCACCGGCGTCTCGGGTATCGCCCGTGGTGACAAGGTGCTGAGCCTCTAGCAAACCGCTGGCCCTGGTGGGCAGCCGGTGAACCTGTTACGCCGCCTCTCGGGGCGGCGTTTTCGTGCCCGGCCTCAACGCTCCACGACTTCCTGCCACAGGGCGTCGATCAACGGACTCTTCAGACGCCGCTCCAGCACACAGAGGCCCACGTCGTAGTGCGGCAGTTCCGGCTTGACCGGGAGTATTCTCACGCGTTCGGCCAGCGGGCTCGCCTCCAGCACGATGCGTGGCACCACACCGATGCCGAAGCCGAGTCCGACCATACTGACGATGGCTTCGTGGCCGGCTACCTGGGCGTAGATGGTCGGGGTCACGCCCAGCGCCTTGAACCAGGTGTCGGCCAGTTCCCGCGATAGCCCAGCCTCCGACAGGATCATTGGCACCCCTTGCCACTGTGTCTGGCTCGGGCTCATCGGCTGCTGTGGCACCCACGGTCGTTGCTCTTGTGGGGCGATGAACACCAGTGCCGAACGGGTCAGCGACTTGAAGGCGAGACCATCGGGCAGGCGGCGCGGGCGTGAGGTAATGGCCATGTCTTCGTCGCCGGCCAGCACTCGCTGGATGGCTCGGGCTGGGTCGCCGGTGTGCAGCTTGAGCTCGATGGCGGGATAGCGCTGGCGGAAGTCGGCCAGCAGGCTGTAGAGAAAGCTGTAGCTCGCGGTCACCGAGCAGTAGATGCTGATTTCACCACTGAGGCGCTTGGCCTCGCTCTGCAACGACAGGCGGACCTGTTCCCACTCTTCCAGGGCTTCCTTGGCATAGCGCTGGAAGCGCTTTCCCTGGGGGGTCAGCACCACGTGGCGATTGTCACGGTTGAACAGCACCACGCCGAGCTGTTGTTCCAGTTGGCGAATGGAGCGGCTCAGGGTCGATGGGCTCACGTGGCAGGCCTCGCTGGCACGGCCGAAGTGCAGTGAATCGGCCAGCATCAGAAAGTGCTTCAGGGGGCGGAAGTCCATGGGGAGTCCTGACCTGTAATTGCATATTTTGGCACGTAGTATTGCAAATATAGCGTTTTACGCAACACGGGCGCTGGCGTAAGGTGGGATGCATCGACGGAGGGCGAGCCCCCTCGTCTGCCCAGCGCCGCACAAGACGGCGCGGGTGGCCATCAACGCTGAACGCAACACGACACAGACAAGATCTCTTCTATCGCCGAGCAGGCACTCGTTTTCAGGAGCACCAGATGCGCGTTTATTACGACAAGGACTGCGATCTTCAGCTGATCCAGAACAAGCAGGTCACCATCGTCGGTTACGGCTCCCAGGGCCACGCCCACGCCAACAACCTGAAGGAATCCGGCGTCAGCGTCACCGTCGCGCTTCGCCCGGGTTCTTCTTCCGCCGCCAAGGCGGAGGCCGCCGGCCTGAAGGTGGCCTCTGTGGCCGAGGCTTGCCAGTCCGCCGACGTCGTCATGGTGCTGGCGCCGGACGAGAACCAGAAGGCTATCTACGAGCAGGAAATCGAGCCGAACCTCAAGGAAGGCGCTACCCTGGCCTTCGCCCACGGCTTCAACATCCACTACAACCAGATCGAGCCACGCAAGGATCTGGACGTGGTGATGATCGCCCCCAAGGCGCCGGGCCACACTGTGCGCTCCGAATTCGCCCGTGGCGGCGGTATTCCTGACCTGATCGCCATCCACCAGGATGCCACCGGCCAGGCCAAGGAACTCTGCCTGTCCTACGCCGCCGCCATCGGTGGTGGCCGCAGCGGCATCATCGAGACCACCTTCAAGGACGAGACCGAAACCGACCTGTTCGGTGAGCAGGCTGTCCTGTGTGGTGGCGCTGTCGAACTGGTCAAGGCCGGCTTCGAGACCCTGACAGAAGCGGGCTACGCCCCTGAAATGGCCTACTTCGAGTGTCTCCACGAGCTCAAGCTGATCGTTGACCTGATGTACGAAGGCGGCATCGCCAACATGAACTACTCCATCTCCAACAATGCGGAGTATGGCGAGTACGTGACCGGCCCTGAGGTCATCAACGACGAGTCGCGTGCCGCCATGCGCAACGCCCTCAAGCGTATCCAGACCGGCGAGTACGCCAAGATGTTCATCAACGAGGGCAACAGCAACTACCCCTCGATGACCGCACGTCGTCGCCTGAACGCCGAGCACGAGATCGAGCAGGTCGGTGAGAAGCTCCGTGGCATGATGCCCTGGATCGCCGCCAACCAGCTGGTCGACAAATCCAAGAACTGATGGGTTCCTGGTAACCCATCGTCGGGCTTGCCCGCCGATGGGGACAGAAACGGGGGAGGAGCACACTCAGTGCTCCTCCCCCGTTGCGTCATGGGTGAACGACTGAGTGGTCATGGTGCTGCCGCATGAATCCTGCGCTGTGCCTTGCGTTTGGCCCGCAGGTGCCCGAGGCTGGGGGAGAGGGCGGCTGCCGCGAGGTTGGCGGTAACGGCCGGCCGGTCGTGTAGAATGATCCCATACTCGAAGCCAATGGATGACAGAGATGAGCGAAGACGCAGGCAAGCGTGAGCAGGAACCACGAGAGCCCCAGGATGAAGATCTGGCCAGCGCCTTCATGCGGGAATCCGAAGTCGTGGAAGAAGCGGTCGAGGACGGCAAGAAGGTGCGACGGCGGGGGATCTACCTGTTGCCGAACCTGTTCACCACCTCGGCGCTGTTTTCGGGATTCTTCGCCGTTGTCGCCGCCCTCAATGGCGATTTCACCGCCGCTTCGGTGGCCATCTTCATCGCCATGGTGCTCGATGGCCTCGACGGCCGGGTAGCCAGGCTGACCAATACACAAAGCGAGTTTGGCGCCGAATATGACAGCCTTGCTGACATGATCTCCTTTGGCATGGCGCCGGGGCTTGTCGCCTTTACCTGGATCCTGCAGGACATCGGCAAGACCGGATGGGTGGTGGCGTTCCTGTACGTGGCCTGTGCGGCGCTTCGCCTGGCGCGGTTCAACGTGCAGATCGGCAGCGTCGACAAGAAGTGGTTCATCGGCTTGCCCAGCCCGTCGGCGGCGGCGCTGGTGGCGGCCAGTGTGTGGACGTTCCACAGCTTCGACGCCACCGCTCTTGGCTTCAAGCTGTTGATGCTGCTGGTGGTGGGGGCGGCTGGCATTTTGATGGTCAGCAACATTCGCTACTACAGCTTCAAGGATGTCGATCTCAAGGGGCCGGTGCCCTTTGTGGCCCTGCTGGCCATCGTGCTGGGATTTGTCGTGATCTCGATCGAGCCGTCGGTCATGCTGTTGCTGCTGTTCGGTACCTATGTGGCGTCCGGTCCGACGATGGCGCTGATGCGCAAGCTCAAGACCTAGCCCAGGATCATCTTGCGGTAACAATAGAGGCCGATGTGAGCAGCAAGCCCAACGCTTCGTTATACTGACGACCGACAGGAACGCCCGCCTAGCGCGGGCGTTCCTGTTCTTGTATGAGTGCCGAAAGCGCCTTCTGGGGCAGTCTGTGCATTCATCCACAGGGGGTTCCATAGAGCGGTGTGGACAAGATGGTGCCGCTGTTGGATCGACACTGCTCGATGATCTGGCATTTTTTTGCGAAAAGCGCTTGCCAAGGCCGGAGGTGATGCGTAAAGTACGCATCCGCTGCCGGCGACGAGCAAACGTCACAGGCGGTGAAGGGTGGTAAAGTGATTGTTTTGAAAAGGCTTTTTCAAGTCTTCAAAAAATTCTCCACTTGACGGGCAGCGAGAAATCGGTAAAATGCTCGCCACTCGATCGGAGTCGCCAGGACGGCATCGCAGGATGCGCGTCAGGCTCGCTTCGCTTTCTCTTGGGTCCTGCAGGCATCGCTTGTACGGCGAAAAAAGAAAGCCTTGACGAAACGCTTCGATTCTGTAGAATACGCCTTCCTCGCAGGGCGCTGTGACAAGGGCTCGGGTTAACGATTCGGGCTGCGGCGCAGCAAAGCGAGACGCTCTTTAAGCTCTCTATAGAGTCCAGGGCACGCTCTTTAATAATTTGATCAGGTAATTCATGTGGGCGCTTGCCGATGAGTCAGTGACACTGTCACTGAAATATCAAGGCAAGCGACTCGTCAAACGAGACGTTTGAACCTTGAGCCAAGTTTGGTCCGCTTAACGGACTATCAGACTTTAAACTGAAGAGTTTGATCATGGCTCAGATTGAACGCTGGCGGCAGGCCTAACACATGCAAGTCGAGCGGAAACGATCCTAGCTTGCTAGGAGGCGTCGAGCGGCGGACGGGTGAGTAATGCATAGGAATCTGCCCGGTAGTGGGGGATAACCTGGGGAAACCCAGGCTAATACCGCATACGCCCTACGGGGGAAAGCAGGGGATCTTCGGACCTTGCGCTATCGGATGAGCCTATGTCGGATTAGCTAGTTGGTGAGGTAACGGCTCACCAAGGCTGCGATCCGTAGCTGGTCTGAGAGGATGATCAGCCACATCGGGACTGAGACACGGCCCGAACTCCTACGGGAGGCAGCAGTGGGGAATATTGGACAATGGGCGAAAGCCTGATCCAGCCATGCCGCGTGTGTGAAGAAGGCCTTCGGGTTGTAAAGCACTTTCAGTGAGGAAGAAAGCCTTGAGGTTAATACCCTCGAGGGAGGACATCACTCACAGAAGAAGCACCGGCTAACTCCGTGCCAGCAGCCGCGGTAATACGGAGGGTGCGAGCGTTAATCGGAATTACTGGGCGTAAAGCGCGCGTAGGCGGCTTGATAAGCCGGTTGTGAAAGCCCCGGGCTCAACCTGGGAACGGCATCCGGAACTGTCAGGCTAGAGTGCAGGAGAGGAAGGTAGAATTCCCGGTGTAGCGGTGAAATGCGTAGAGATCGGGAGGAATACCAGTGGCGAAGGCGGCCTTCTGGACTGACACTGACGCTGAGGTGCGAAAGCGTGGGTAGCAAACAGGATTAGATACCCTGGTAGTCCACGCCGTAAACGATGTCGACTAGCCGTTGGGCTCCTTGAGAGCTTTGTGGCGCAGTTAACGCGATAAGTCGACCGCCTGGGGAGTACGGCCGCAAGGTTAAAACTCAAATGAATTGACGGGGGCCCGCACAAGCGGTGGAGCATGTGGTTTAATTCGATGCAACGCGAAGAACCTTACCTACCCTTGACATCGAGAGAACTTTCCAGAGATGGATTGGTGCCTTCGGGAGCTCTCAGACAGGTGCTGCATGGCTGTCGTCAGCTCGTGTTGTGAAATGTTGGGTTAAGTCCCGTAACGAGCGCAACCCTTGTCCCTATTTGCCAGCGATTCGGTCGGGAACTCTAGGGAGACTGCCGGTGACAAACCGGAGGAAGGTGGGGACGACGTCAAGTCATCATGGCCCTTACGGGTAGGGCTACACACGTGCTACAATGGCCGGTACAATGGGTTGCGAATCCGCGAGGTGGAGCTAATCCCATAAAGCCGGTCTCAGTCCGGATCGGAGTCTGCAACTCGACTCCGTGAAGTCGGAATCGCTAGTAATCGTGAATCAGAATGTCACGGTGAATACGTTCCCGGGCCTTGTACACACCGCCCGTCACACCATGGGAGTGGACTGCACCAGAAGTGGTTAGCCTAACTTCGGAGGGCGATCACCACGGTGTGGTTCATGACTGGGGTGAAGTCGTAACAAGGTAGCCGTAGGGGAACCTGCGGCTGGATCACCTCCTTAAACGACACGTCATCTGACTGTCGGTAAGTGCTCACAATGAATTACCTGATCAAGCAAGAGTAACGACTGTTTGGGATTTATGCCCAATATTGCTCGGCAATGGGTCTGTAGCTCAGTTGGTTAGAGCGCACCCCTGATAAGGGTGAGGTCGGCAGTTCAAGTCTGCCCAGACCCACCATCTTCATAAGTTCAGCGAGTGCACGCCTTTGGTGTGGTGAAGATCGGTGAGCTCGCCGGGTAGCATCGGATTTGCCCAGGCCCATCGTTTGATAGCTGGTTCTGGTCAAGCATACCCGACAGGATATGGGGCCATAGCTCAGCTGGGAGAGCGCCTGCCTTGCACGCAGGAGGTCAGCGGTTCGATCCCGCTTGGCTCCACCATTTCTCGATTTCGAGTAAAACAGTCGTCAAGTTCTAAGCAAGATACTTGTTCGCCATCAGGCGGTATCAAGTCTCTCGCTTAGAGCTTTTGCTCTAACGCTCTTTAACAATGTATATCATGCTGACAAAGTAAGATACGTTTCAAGCGTATCCGGCAATTGTCGTGACATCATCGATTGACAGACCCTTTGGGGTTATATGGTCAAGCGATGAAGCGCATACGGTGGATGCCTAGGCAGTCAGAGGCGATGAAAGACGTGGAAGCCTGCGATAAGGTTCGGCGAGGTGGCAAACGACCTGCGACCCGGACATCTCTGAATGGGGAAACCCACCCAAGGTAACTTGGGTATCTCATGTTGAATATATAGACATGAGAGGCGAACCGGGGGAACTGAAACATCTAAGTACCCCGAGGAAAAGAAATCAACCGAGATTCCCCTAGTAGCGGCGAGCGAACGGGGACCAGCCCTTAAGCAACACAACTGGTAGGTGAACAGACTGGGAAGTCTGGCCATAGTGGGTGATAGCCCCGTAACCGAAACCTGAGTGTTGTGAAATCGAGTAGGTCGAGGCACGTGAAACCTTGACTGAAGACGGGGGGACCATCCTCCAAGGCTAAATACTCCTGACTGACCGATAGTGAACCAGTACCGTGAGGGAAAGGCGAAAAGAACCCCGGAGAGGGGAGTGAAATAGATCCTGAAACCGTATGCGTACAAGCAGTGGGAGCCAACTTGTTTGGTGACCGCGTACCTTTTGTATAATGGGTCAGCGACTTATTTTCAGTGGCGAGCTTAACCGTATAGGGGAGGCGTAGAGAAATCGAGTCTTAACTGGGCGACCAGTCGCTGGAAATAGACCCGAAACCGGGCGATCTATCCATGAGCAGGTTGAAGGTTGAGTAACATCAACTGGAGGACCGAACCAGGATCTGTTGAAAAAGATTTGGATGACTTGTGGATCGGAGTGAAAGGCTAATCAAGCCCGGAGATAGCTGGTTCTCCTCGAAAGCTATTTAGGTAGCGCCTCACGTATCACCGCCGGGGGTAGAGCACTGTTTCGGCTAGGGGGTCATCCCGACTTACCAACCCGAGGCAAACTCCGAATACCGGTGAGTGCAAGCGTGGGAGACACACAGCGGGTGCTAACGTCCGTTGTGAAAAGGGAAACAACCCAGACCGTCAGCTAAGGTCCCGAAATCCTGGTTAAGTGGGAAACGATGTGGGAAGGCTTAGACAGCTAGGAGGTTGGCTTAGAAGCAGCCATCCTTTAAAGAAAGCGTAATAGCTCACTAGTCGAGTCGGCCTGCGCGGAAGATGTAACGGGGCTCAAACCAGGTACCGAAGCTACGGGTTCGCCGAATGGCGAGCGGTAGAGGAGCGTCGTGTAAGCCGATGAAGGTGTGTTGAGAAGCATGCTGGAGGTATCACGAGTGCGAATGCTGACATGAGTAACGACAAGGGGAGTGAAAAACTCCCCCGCCGGAAGACCAAGGGTTTCTGTTCGACGCTAATCGGAGCAGAGTGAGTCGGCCCCTAAGGCGAGGCCGAAAGGCGTAGTCGATGGGAAACGGGTCAATATTCCCGTACCTCACAGTATTGCGATGGGGGGACGAAGAAGGCTAGGTGAGCCAGGCGTTGGTTGTCCTGGTGAAAGCCGGTAGGCTGAGGATTCAGGTAAATCCGGATCCTCAAGGCCGAGAGGCGAGACGAACTGACTACGGTCAGGAAGTCATCGATGCCACGCTTCCAGGAAAAGCCTCTAAGCTTCAGATACTGTGAGACCGTACCCCAAACCGACACAGGTGGTCAGGTAGAGAATACCAAGGCGCTTGAGAGAACTCGGGTGAAGGAACTAGGCAAAATGGTGCCGTAACTTCGGGAGAAGGCACGCCGCATTAGGGTGAAGGTCCTCGCGACCGGAGCCTGACGCGGTCGAAGATACCAGGTGGCTGCAACTGTTTATTAAAAACACAGCACTCTGCAAACGCGCAAGCGGACGTATAGGGTGTGACGCCTGCCCGGTGCCGGAAGGTTAAGTGATGGTGTTAGCTCACGCGAAGCTCCTGATCGAAGCCCCGGTAAACGGCGGCCGTAACTATAACGGTCCTAAGGTAGCGAAATTCCTTGTCGGGTAAGTTCCGACCTGCACGAATGGCGTAATGATGGCCACGCTGTCTCCACCCGAGACTCAGTGAAATTGAAATCGCAGTGAAGATGCTGTGTACCCGCGGCTAGACGGAAAGACCCCGTGAACCTTTACTACAGCTTCACACTGGACGCTGATGTTGCTTGTGTAGGATAGCTGGGAGGCTTTGAAACCCTGTCGCCAGATGGGGTGGAGCCAACCTTGAAATACCAGCCTGGCATCATTGGCGTTCTAACTCAGGACCGTAATCCGGTTCGAGGACCGTGTGTGGTGGGTAGTTTGACTGGGGCGGTCTCCTCCCAAAGAGTAACGGAGGAGCACGAAGGTACCCTCAGCACGGTTGGAAATCGTGCAGTGAGTGCAAGAGCATAAGGGTGCTTAACTGCGAGACAGACACGTCGAGCAGATACGAAAGTAGGTTCTAGTGATCCGGTGGTTCTGTATGGAAGGGCCATCGCTCAACGGATAAAAGGTACTCCGGGGATAACAGGCTGATACCGCCCAAGAGTTCACATCGACGGCGGTGTTTGGCACCTCGATGTCGGCTCATCACATCCTGGGGCTGAAGTCGGTCCCAAGGGTATGGCTGTTCGCCATTTAAAGTGGTACGCGAGCTGGGTTTAGAACGTCGTGAGACAGTTCGGTCCCTATCTGCCGTGGGCGTTGGAGATTTGAGAAGCGCTGCTCCTAGTACGAGAGGACCGGAGTGGACGTACCTCTGGTGTTCCGGTTGTCACGCCAGTGGCATTGCCGGGTAGCTATGTACGGACGGGATAACCGCTGAAAGCATCTAAGCGGGAAGCCCCCTTCAAGATGAGATCTCCCTGAGGCCTTGAGCCTCCTAAAGGACCCAGCAAGACCAGCTGGTTGATAGGCCGGGTGTGGAAGCGCTGCAAGGCGTTGAGCTAACCGGTACTAATGGTCCGTGAGGCTTGACCATATAACACCCAAAGGGTTTTGGTCGATGATGTCTCGAATCAATTGACGGATACGATGAAACGTATCGTCAGCATGATATACATTGCCTTTTTCCGCCTGACGACCATAGCGAGTGGGAACCACCTGATCCCTTGCCGAACTCAGAAGTGAAACCGCTCAGCGCCGATGGTAGTGTGGGGTCTCCCCATGCGAGAGTAGGTCATCGTCAGGCATTTATTCAGAAGAAGCCCGGTTATCGAGAGATAACCGGGCTTCTTCGTATGCATGGGGCAGACCCCGCTTTTTATATGTGGGGCCGCACTGCGTGCGGTCCGGCCGCTCGCAGGCTCGCGTCGTTCGTCCCCCCTTGCAGCTTCGCTGCAGCCCTTGTTAAGAGCGCTGGGGTGACTCACCCCCATGCGAGCGACCTTGCTGTCTAAGCGTCATCGTCAGGCATATATTCAGAAGAAGCCCAATTCCGAGAGGAGTTGGGCCTTCTTTTTGTAAAGAGCGTCGGTGTGACTCACCCCCATGCGACTACCCTGTCGTGAACAGATCAGGCATGTATCACGAAGAAGCCCGCTTCCGAGAGGAGGCGGGCTTCTTTGGTTTCAGGCAAGTTTCAGCAAGACGGTTGTCGCGGCTCTGTGCCTAGAACGCGATGGTGGAGACGACCAGTTGGCTCGCTTGCAGCGAACGCAGGCCCAGGCGGTCGCCGGGTTCGATGACCAGAAGATCACCGGCCGCGAGTACCTCGCCGGAGACGAGTTCCACACGACCACTGATCAGGTACCAGGCTCGAAGTAGTGCGGGTTCCGGTGACAGGTGCAGGGTTTCCTGTTCGCGGAGCAACTGGTGTGTGAGGTAGCCGCGACTGCCGTATCTCACCATCAGGTTGAAGTCGCGATAGAGCCCCTGGCTCAGGGTTTGCCAGGCGCCGTCAAAAGTGTCGACTTCGAAGCGCCTGAGGTCCCTGGAGCGGTGCCCTTGATGCTCAAGGTGGGCCGCGCCTTCCAATACCATGAGGTGTCGTTCGTAGCCTGCCAGAGGGGTGAACAGGCACTCTTCGGACTCTACCGTGGCGGTGCTCAGGCGGACCTGAAAGTTCCGGTCAGCATAGTCACTGTCAACGGGAGCGATGAACAGCTCCCGCGTCGTGCCGCCGGACCAGAGGCGCGCGGGTGTCTCGGATGAGCGTCGAATGATCATGGGAGGTTGGCCAGCGAGTGCTGCGCCTCCTTTTGCCAAGGATCGTTTCATCGTCTCAAGGGTTTAAGTCGACGTGCTTGATCTGGCTCAAGAGATGCTGGGGTAGAGCGACTCTCGCTCGGCGCTGACTCCCGAATCGCAACAGTACGGCGAAAAAATTGTGCTTACATCAAAATGATAGTTCTACGCCCGCATAGAAGGAACGGTCTGGCGCCGGTTCGAAATAGCGGTCGTTGCTGGCATTGATGCGGACATTGGCATAGTGGTCTTCGTCAAACAGATTGCGGATGCCGAGGTAGGTCGACAGTATCTGGTTGCCGCCCAGTCGCCAGCCGTCACCCGCGCGAAGGTTGACCAGCCAGTAGCTGTCGACGTCTACCCGGTTGGCATTGTCCGCCACCATGTCGCCCACATACTGGGTTTCCAGGGTGGCAAAGTAACGGGTGTCCTGGCTGCCTGTCCCGTACCAGGTGAGCTGGTTGACCCAGGTTGTCTCCGGAAGCCCGGGCAGCCTGTTGCCGTCCAGGTCACTACCGGAAACCTGGTCGAACTCGTAGCGTGCCAGGGTCAGGGCGGTATTGAGCTCCAGACGCGCCGAGGGCTGCCATCCTAGCGCGACTTCGAGCCCGTCGCGGCTGGTGTCGCCAAGGTTTTCGTAGAAGGTGCGATCGCTGCCATCGATCTCGTAGGGGACCAGTTCATCGTCGACGTCGATCGAGAACAGGGTGACGTCGTAATCCAGTCCGGTGGGCAGGGTGCCGCGCACCCCGAGCTCACGGCTCCAGCTCTCCTGGGGCTCGACGTCGGGGTTGAAGCCACCACCTGCGGGATTGGCAAACTCCGAGAAGGTCGGTGTCTCGAAGGCGGTGGAGGTGTTGGCGTAGACCTGGTGCAAGGGATGGAAGCGGTAGCTGATTCCCAGGCTTCCATTGGTTTCGTGGAAGGTGCGTTCACCGCTCTGGTCGCCATCGTTGTCGTAGTCGTCATCGATTTCCATGTCGATGCGATCGAAGCGTCCGCCGGCCGACAGTGTCCAGTGCTCATTCAGGGCAAGGTCGCCCTGGGCGAAGATACCCAGGCTGGTCGCCGTCTGGGTCTCGTCGGCCACTTCTCCCGTCACGCTGCCATCGAAGGCTACATCGCGGCGATGGCGGTCGTCTTCCTGGCGAGCGCCGTCGATACCCACCATGCTGTCCAGCGTCATGCCGGCGAGGTTGAAGCGTTGGTGATATTCGGCGCTGCCACCGAAGTGGTGACGTCGGTAGTCGATCAAGCTGTCGCCCGGATAGGGCAATTGCTGTTCGAAGTCTCGCCAGGTGGTAAATCCCTTGAGGTAGAGCTCCCCGGGGCCGAAGCCAAGATCCTCGTACTGCAATCCCACGACCTGCTGGTCCACCTTCTGGCCGGTGTCGTAGTCCTCGGTGAAGCGGCCCGCCTGTCGGCGATCTTCATCGACCTGGTCCTGGGTCAGACCACCAGGATCTTCGGAACGGGGGTTGTCGAGCAGGTTGATGATGGCGGTGAGACGGCGTTGATCGCCCATATCCCGTGACAGGCTGGCGTTCAGCAAGCGCTTCTCGGTGCGGCTGTGATCCCGATAGCCGGCCAGTTCCAGTCGCGAGGCACCCAGGTGGTAGGCCCAGCCGTCGTGCTCGCCGCCGGTGGAAAGGGATTGCTTGTTGTAGCCGTCGCTACCGATACCGGCACGTATCGTCGTCGAGTCGTCACCTTCGTCACGCCCGTCCGCCGTCGTGACCGAAATGACACCACCGGCGGCATTGCCGTACTGAACCGCCGCCGGTCCCCTGATGACCTCGATCTGTTCTGCGTTGTCCAGGTCGATGGCATCGAGCTGGGCCTGGCCATCGGGGAGGGTGTAGGGAATACCGTCCACCAATATGGTGATGCCGCGCACACCGAAGGGAGCGCGGGCACCAAAGCCCCTGATGGAGACACGAGCACCCTGGGCGAAGTTGTCGCGATTCTGGATGAACACCCCAGGCACTCGAACCAGGGATTCATCGAGACGGACCCGCTGCTGACCTTGATGGATGTCGTCTTCATCGACCATCGAGACAGCCATCGGGGTGGTGAGTAGCTCGCGCTCCAGGCGCGGCGCCGACACCGTCAACACGGGTTGCTGCAGCTCGACGGCGCGGTCGTCGGTTGCGGCAGTCTGTGCGGTGACAGGCGTTGTCAGCGGGAGCAGCAGCAGGGCGGCGGCCGGGCGAGAGGTCATCAGGTTCATCCTTGAACGGCGAGGCGAGAAGGGAGTGGTGGCTCGAAAGAGCATCTTTATCGTTTAAGCACAATTCTAGAGAAGTCGCCTCCTTGGCACCACTCTGGGGAAGAGAGCCTGGTTCCCGTCGGTGCCTGGCCTTTCGCTAGACCAAAGTCGCTTTTCGTTGTGTGGCCAGGTAGTTTATCTTTTGAACTGAAAAACGAACAGAAGTTCACTATGCGAACTAGCGCCACTGGTCGAGTTGCCGGAAACGGTGTCGAGCGAGAGACCAATAATGAGCGCGCGTCGCCGATAACGATAAAGTCCGGAGGATCCCCATGAAGACCCCCCTCGCGTGCCTGATGGCCGCATCCCTGACGGCCCTTTCCTGTGCCTCGGTTCAAGCGGCGACCACGCTGCGCATGGCCCACTTCTGGCCTGGTGCCTCTGGTATCAATACCCAGATCTTCGAGCAGTGGGCCAAGGCGGTGGAGGAAGACTCCGGCGGTGATCTGCGTGTTCAGGTCTTTCCCGCCGGTACCCTGGCCAAGGCTGACGACATCTATGAGGCGACCGTAAACGGCATCGCCGATATCGGCGCCACCGCTCAGGGCTATACCGCCGGGCGCTTCCCGCTGTCGCAGATCGTCGAACTCCCCGGGGTGGCCGATTCCGCGATACAGGGTTCATGCATCCTGCAGACCCTGCACGACGATGGCGGCCTGGGGGGAGAGTACGACGATACTCGCGTGTTGTTCATGTTCACCACCGGTCCCGGTTACATCCATACCGTGGATACCGACGTCCAGGTACCGGCCGATCTGGAAGGACTGCGAATCCGTCGCCCGACCGCGGTGGCAGGCGATATCCTCGAAAACATGGGGGCAAGCCCGGTAGGCATGCCTGCCCCGGATATCTATACCTCCATGCAGCGGGGCGTGCTCGATGGCTTGAGCTTTCCCTGGGAAGGCATGAAGGGGTTTCGTATCAACGAGCTGGTCGAATACCACACCCAGGTGCCGTTCTATTCGCTGATCTTTGTGGCGACCATGAGCCAGCGTGCCTACGATCGGCTGACGCCGGAGCAGCAGGCGGTCATCGATGCCAACTCCGGCATGCAGTGGGCACTCAATGCGGGGGAGGTGTTCCACGCCATCGACGAGGTGGGGCGGCAGGAAGCGGTGGACGCCGGCCACACTATTCGGGTGGTCGATGCGCCCCTCGACAACGCCGACTGGGCGCCGCCGCTCCAGCAGGGCATCGAGGATTACCTGAGCGGACTCGAGGAGCGCGGCTTGAGCCAGGCGCATGACGTCTATCAGGCGGCGCTGGCGGCACGTGAAAGCTGCGCCGGGACGGAGTGACGCCATGCAACCCTTTCTGGAAGGGGCCAGCCGTTGGCTGGCCCTGGTCTGTCGCTGGGTGGCGGGCGGCTGTCTGATACTGATGCTGGCGGTGACCATCGCCGACGTGGTGACACGCTACCTGCAGCGTCTGACCGATGGCGCTATCTCCTTTCAGGTCTTCGGTAGCGTCGAACTGGTCAGCTACCTGATGCTGTTTGCCTTGCTGGCGGCCATGTCGGCCAGCGTGGAGAAGAGCCAGGTGGTGGTCGAGGCCTTTTCCCACCGTCTTCCTGCGTCCATCGCAGCGCGCCTGCATGGCGTCTATCTGCTGGGCTTTGCGGTGCTTGGCGGGGTGCTGGCGACGGGCCTGGTGGGTGCGGCCCACGCCGCTGTCGAGTACGGCGAGGTCACCCAGGACCTGAGGATCTCGCTCGGGCCGATCTATCTTGTCGCTGCAGTGCTCAGTGCTCTGCTGGCGTTGCGCAGCCTGCTGCACGCGCTCCTGGGGGCGCTGTTCGGCCAGAGTGCGGAGGTGTCCCATGGCGACTGAGACGATCGGCGGGTTCGGGCTGCTGCTGTTGCTGGTGTTGATGATCCTGCGGGTGCCAGTAGCTCTGGCGATGCTGCTGGTCGGTGTCGGTGGTTTTGCCACGATCATCGATCTAGGCGCGGCGGTATCGATGTTGAAGTCGGTGCCGGTGGAGGTGTTGTCCAACTACAGCTTCAGCGCGATTCCGATGTTCATCCTGATGGGCGTGCTGGCGGCGCATTCTGGCATGGCCGGCAAGCTTTTCCAGTCGGCTCGGGTGATCTGCGGTGGCTGGAAGGGCGGCCTGGCGATCGCCGCCGTCGGCTCCTGTGGCGTCTTTTCGGCGATTTCCGGATCTTCTCTGGCCACCGCCAGCACCATGACCCGGGTGGCCCTGCCGGAGATGGAGCGATACGGCTACCATCGTGGCCTGGCCACCGGGGCGCTGGCCGCGGGCGGCACCCTAGGCATCATGATTCCGCCCAGTATCGCCCTGCTGATCTATGCCATCCTGACCGAGCAGTCGGTGGGTGACATGTTCATGGCGGGTCTGGTGCCCGGGCTCCTGGGACTGGTGCTGTACGCCCTGACCGTCAGCGTGGTCATGCGGGTCAAGCCGGAACTGGCGGTGGCAGGGGAAGCGACGAGCTGGGGCGAGAAGCTTGCCTCGCTCGGCGGGCTGGTGCCCTTCTTCGCGGTCTTCCTGGTCATGATCCTGGGCATCTACCGGGGCATCTTCACTCCCACCGAGGGGGCCAGTGTCGGTGCCTTTGCCACCCTGATCTACGCCCTGGTCAAGGGGCTGCGTGCACGGGAGCTGTGGTCTGCGGTCCAGGAGACCCTGGCGCTGTCGGCGGTGGTGTTCTTCATGCTGGTCGGTGCCGAGGCGCTGGGCTACTTCATTTCGCTCTCACGCATCTCGTTCTCCATCAGCGACAGTCTGTTTGCCATGGAGCTGACGCCCTTCGTTGTCGTGCTGTGCATCCTGGCCATGTACTTCCTGCTCGGCATGTTCATGGACTCGATCGCCATGCTGGTGATCACGGTGCCGGTGGTGTTCCCGATCATTCAGAGCCTGGGTATCGACCCGGTGTGGTTTGGCATCGTCACGGTGCTGACGGTCGAGTTGGGGCTGATCACGCCGCCGGTGGGGATGAACGTCTTCGTGATCAAGGCCATGGCGCCCCATGTGGGACTGGGAGAGATCTTCCGAGGCGTCTCTCCCTTTATCGTGTCTGACTTTGTGCGCCTGGCTCTGTTGCTGTTGTTCCCGACCTTGAGCACCCTCTTTTTGCTGTAGTCGGCATCGAAGCGGCGGCCAGTATTACGCTCAGCTCACCCCAAGCCCGCCATACGGCGGGCTTTTTTGATGCATTTAATGTCGGATGGATGAGGTTTCTGATATGACGCTCTAGTCCAATATGAGCCTTTGTGGGAGGCGCGTTTCACTAAGCTTGCAGCGTGACACCATCGTAATGACGCGAGGGCTTGACGTGAGTGCGCGCAATATTTTTGTGGTGGGGCTGAACGATGACAATCATGAGCGTCTGCTGCGCTTGAAGGGTGCCGAAGAATGGCGCTTTCACCGAATTATTGCGCCGGAGGCGGTCTATGACACCGAAGAATTCGATATTCCCGCGATGCTCGAGGAAGCCGGCCAGACCCTGGACCGATTCGGCAGGCCGATAGACGCGATCATCGGCTATATGGATTTTCCGGTATCCACGATGCTGCCGATCCTGTGCAAGCGATTCGGTACCCGATCGACGTCGCTGGAAAGCTTGCTGAAGTGTGAGCACAAGTACTGGAGCCGTTGCGTTCAGCGCGAGGTGGTGCCGCAGTACATCCCCGGGTTCACCGCCTTCGACCCCTTCGACGAGGCGGCGTTGGGTCAGATCGGTGCGGCGGGGCTGTCCTTTCCCTTCTTCGTCAAGCCGATCAAGTCGTCGGGCTCACGGCTCGGTTTTCGCATCGAGACGCCGGAAGACTTTGCGCTTGCCATTGACCGTCTGAAGGCGGAGATCGGTTCCATCGCCGAGCCGTTCAACAGCGTGCTGGATCAGGCCAACCTGCCTCCGGAGATCGCGGCGATCGATGGCCATTACTGCATGGCCGAGGAAATCATCGGCGGCTGGCAATGCACGCTGGAAGGCTACGTCCACGATGGCGAGGTCGTGGTCTATGGTGTGGTCGACTCGATTCGCTACCCAGGGGTGTTGAGCTTCTTCCACTATCTGTACCCCTCGGCCCTGCCACAAAGGGTTCAGCAGCAGATGATCGACGCCACCCGCCTGGTCATGACCCGCACCGGCTTCGATCAATCCGCGTTCAACGTCGAGTTTTTCTGGGACGAACTCCAGGATCGCATCTGGCTGCTCGAGATCAACACACGCATTTCCCAGTCACATTGCGACCTGTTCGAGAAGGTCGACGGGATCAGCCATCAGCAGGTGACGGTGGACCTGGCGCTGGGGCAGCGTCCGAGACTGCCCCACCGGGAGGGCGCCTACGCGGTCGCGGCCAAGTTCTTCTACCGCGTGTTCTTCCATGACGCCACCGTCGAACGGGTTCCCTCGGCGCAGACCCTCGCACAACTCGAACAGGACTACCCCGGCACGGTGATCAGTCTGCAGGTGGAGGAGGGGCAGCGTCTGTCGAGCCTGCCAGAACAGGATAGCTACAGCTTCGCATTGGCCTATATTTGGATGGGGGGCGACGACTATCAGGCGCTGCTTCGTCGCTATCAGCAACTGGCGGCCCGACTGATCTTCGCATTCGGCGATATCGATAGTTGAGTCGGCGCGCCGCCGCTGTACCGAGCGTCACCGAGAGCGCTGGAGTGGCCAGGTTGCAGGGGTAGGGCGATCTCGGCAGCGCGGTATGGACAGGGCGATCTCGACAGGGTGAGCTTGAAGCCAGTGCAAGGAGCGACGATGCGGGTGGTCAGCGATTTTCCGCGCAAGGTGATGGAGCAGGAAACCTGGATTCCACTGGCCGACGGCACGCGGCTGGCTGCCCGTATCTGGCGGCCGGTCGACGCCGACGATGATCCGGTGCCGGCGATCCTCGAGTACCTGCCTTATCGCAAGCGTGACCTGACCGCGGAGCGAGACGCTCAGGTGCATCCTTACTGGGCCGGGCATGGCTATGCCGGGGTTCGCGTCGATATCCGAGGCACCGGCGAATCCGATGGCGTACTGACCGACGAGTACCTGCAGCAGGAACTGGACGACGGGGTGGCGGTACTCGAGTGGCTGGAACGCCAGCCCTGGTGTACGGGAAGTGTCGGCATGGTCGGTATTTCCTGGGGGGGCTTCAACGGCCTGCAGATCGCCGCCATGCGCCCACCGCAGCTCAAGGCGGTCATCACCATCTGTTTTACCGATGACCGCTACGCCGATGATATCCACCATATGGGTGGCTGCCTGCTGGCCGACAATCTTTCCTGGGCGTCGACCATGTTCGATGGCAATGCCATCCCGCCCGACCCGGCGCTGGTGGGTGGCGACTGGTTCAGGATGTGGCTCGATCGCCTGGACGGCAGCGGCCTCTGGCTTTCGCGCTGGCTTCAGCACCAGCGACGTGACGACTACTGGAAACATGGCTCGGTGTGCGAGGACTACAGCCGTATCCAGGTGCCGGTGTACGCCATCAGCGGCTGGGCGGATGGTTACTGCAACGCCGTCTTCCGGCTGCTGGCCGGTTTGACCTCGCCACGCAAGGGGCTGGTGGGCCCCTGGGCTCACAAGTACCCCCACCTCGGGGTACCGGGGCCGGCCATCGGCTTCCTGCAGGAAGGGCTACGGTGGTGGGACCACTGGCTGAAGGACCAGGATACCGGGATCATGGACGAACCGATGCTGAGGGTCTGGATGCAGCAATCGATGCCGCCATCGGCGCGCTACAGCGCTCGTCCCGGTCGCTGGGTCGCCGAGCCGAGCTGGCCCTCTCCCCACATCATGTCCCGGAGCTGGCGGCTGACCAGCGGACATGACCTGCGTGGCGAGGACGGCACCGACGCGAAGGACGGCGATGACGACGAGAGCCTGGATATCCGCTCGCCGCTGTCGGTGGGCCTGTATGCCGGCAAGTGGTGTTCCTACAACGCACCGCCGGATCTGCCTCACGACCAGCGTGACGAGGACGGCGGCGCCCTGATTTTCCAGACGCCCCGGCTCGAGCAGGATCTGGAAATCTGTGGTGCCCCATCGGTGCAGCTGGAACTGTCCGCCGACCAGCCGGTGGCGATGGTGGCGCTGCGTCTTGTCGATATCGCCGAGGACGACAAGGCGACACGGGTGTCCTATGGGGTGCTCAACCTGACCCATCGTGACAGCGACGAACACCCGGAGCCTCTGGTGCCGGGGCGCCGCTACCGCGTGACGGTGTGTCTCAAGCATATTGCCCAGCAGTTTCCGGCGGGGCACGCCATCCGGCTGGCGATCTCGACCAGCTACTGGCCGCTGGTATGGCCTGCACCAAGGCCGGTACGCCTGACACTGTGGCCTGGTGCCTGTCGCCTGGTGCTGCCGACCAGGGTCCCCAGGCCGGCGGAAGAAGCGGCTCTGCGCCCCTTCGAGGAGCCGGAAGGGGCGCCACCGCTGGCCAAGACGCTGCTGCAGCCTTCCCAGGAAAGCTGGAAGGTGATCCGAGATCTGGCCAATGACCAGACCACACTGGAGGTGTTCCACGACGAGGGCAGCTACCGGCTGGACGATATCGCGCTGGACATCTCCGGCTCGGTGACCGAGCGCTACAGCTATTCCTACGGCAACTACGACAGTGTTACCGGCTGGACCGAGTGGCAACGTACCTTCCGCCGGGGGGACTGGGAGATCCACACCCTGACTCGCACTCGGCTGACCAGCGACGCCGACAGCTTTCGGGTGCGTGCCACCCTGGACGCCTGGCAGGGCGATACTCGAGTCTTTTCGCGAAGCTGGGATGAGGTCTTCCCCCGGGATCTGGTCTAGGGCTTGTCTGAAAAGTGCCTGCGCTCGGTAATACGGCGTTAAAAATCGGATCAACATGCTCATTTACACCCCGTAAACTGCGCTGTCTCACCGATTTTTGCCTTGTCTAACCTTCGCTCGTCGACTTTTCGGACAGCGCCTAGGGCGAGCTTGGCGATCCGTCGCCTTGACGATGGAACTGGCGGCGGCGGAAGTCGCGGGGAGCCACTCCGCTGAGCCGCTTGAAGAAGCGGGTGAAGTAGGCGGGCTCGGAAAAGCCCAGGCCATCGGCGATCTGGGCGATGGTCAGGTTGGTATAGGTCAACTCGCGCTTGGCTTCGAGCAGCAGACGCTGGTGCAGCACCGCCAGGGCGCTTTGGTCCGCCAGGCGCCGGCACAGGACGTTGAGGTGGGCCGCGCTGATGTCCAGCTCGCGCGCCATTTCCTCGATGCTCGGCTGCTGGCGAAAGCGCCGCTCGATCAGTGTCTGGTAGCGGGCCAGGTGGCCGTGGCCGGGATCGGTGCTCACGGCAGACCTGGCCCGGGTGGCCGGATGCGTCGCCAGGCGAGCCGCTTCCACCGTCAGCGCCTGGATCAAGGCGTCGAGCAGCACGTCGCGGTCCCGCGCCGGCCGTCGGTATTCCCCGTCGATATGTTCCACCAATGCCTGCAGTCGGTGTCTGGCGTCGGCTAGTGCAGTGACTCCCGCGCTGCGCCAGACCCTGCTGGCGTCCGGCAGTACCTGCTCGAGGTGGCTGACCAGCGGTGCCGCCAGGGTCAGGATGTGGCCCTGGATGTTCGGAGCGAAGGCAAACCCGTGAATGGTGAGCGCAGGCACCAGGATCAGCAGCGGGGCGGCCCGCCGTTGTCGGCTGTCTTCCAGTTGCAGTTCGACCTCGCCCGCGTACAGCAGCAGCAGGTGAGTCAGGTCGACGTGGCGGTGAGGATGGATGCGCCAATCGTGAAGCCGACTGCGTTCGGCGATGGACTCGCAGTGCAGCAGGTCGGGGGTCGGCCAGCTACCGGTTTCCCCGTAAAGGGTAAAGGTGGTAACCGCTGACGATATCGTGGTGGACGGGGTCTCGGGGTTCATGGTCTGCGCTCCTGGCGGTTGCCGGGGAGGTGATTGAGCGTGACTACGACAAATGTCAGGGTAGATTCCGCGAAAAGTCCAGTTTGTGGCGAGGAATATGCCTTATCTGGGGTGGTGTTTCAGCGAAAAATACAAGGCATAACCATAACGTTCCGCTGACGAGGTAGCCACCATGACGACAACATCTTCCCCCGAGCGTATCGATAGTGAACTCACGACCCAGGTCGCCATCATCGGGGCCGGGCCCTCCGGACTGCTGCTGGGGCAACTGCTCAGCCGGGCCGGGATCGACAATGTGATCGTCGAACGCAAGAGCGGCGACTATGTGCTGGGACGTATTCGTGCCGGGGTGCTCGAGCAGGGCATGGTCGACCTGCTGCGTGAAGCCGGTGTCAGCGAACGCATGGATGCCGAGGGCCTGCCCCACGACGGCTTTGAGCTTGCCTTCGACAACCGCCGGGTACGCGTCGACCTTGCGGGGCACACCGATGGCAAGCAGGTGATGGTGTACGGCCAGACCGAAGTCACCCGGGACCTGATGGAAGCACGCGAGCGAGAAGGCGGTATCAGCTACTACGAGGCCAGCGACGTCACCCCCCATGATCTGGAGAGCGAGTCGCCCTCCCTCACCTTTCAGCATGAAGGCAAGGGGTACCGTCTGCGCTGTGCCTATGTGGCGGGGTGCGATGGATACCACGGCGTGTCACGCCAATCGATCCCGCAGGAGCGCCTGAAGACCTTCGAGCGGGTCTATCCGTTTGGCTGGTTGGGACTGTTGTCCGACACGCCACCGGTGACCGATGAGCTGATCTACGCGCGCCACGAGCGGGGCTTCGCCCTGTGCAGTATGCGGTCGGAGAATCGCAGCCGCTACTACGTGCAGGTGGGCCTCGATGAGAAGGTCGAGGACTGGTCCGATGAGCGTTTTTGGGACGAACTGAAACGGCGCCTGCCGGAAGACGTGGCCGAGACTCTGGTGACGGGGCCTTCGATCGAAAAGAGCATCGCACCACTGCGCAGCTTCGTGGTCGAGCCGATGCAGTACGGTCGCCTGTTTCTGGTGGGGGACGCCGCCCATATCGTGCCGCCCACCGGTGCCAAGGGGCTGAACCTGGCGGCGAGTGACGTCAACACCCTGTATCGCCTGCTGGTGAAGGTGTTTAACGAAGGGCGCAGCGATCTGATCCCGCGCTACTCCGAGGTGTGCCTCAAGCGTATCTGGAAGGCCGAGCGCTTCTCCTGGTGGATGACGTCGATGCTGCATCGTTTCAGCGACGAGGAAGACTTCGAGGCGCGCATGCAATTGGCGGAGCTCGATTATCTGACCGGCTCGACAGCGGGCCTGACCACCATCGCCGAAAACTACGTGGGGCTGCCCTACGAACCCCTGGAGTAGCGTCATAGAGGTATCTGCCGGCGAGGGACCTGCGAGGGAAAAGCGGCTCTCGGTCAGGGGCAATACCGACATCGGGGCATCGACAGGGAAAGGTGCAATGGGTCGACGTTGACCTGGTGAGGGCTCGGGGCGTGTCCTGCCGCTAGGCAGCTTCCGGTGCATCGCGTAAGGTCGTGATTCTGCTTCCCGGTCGATGTCGAACCCCATGAAACAAGAGAGCTTGACCCCATTTCAGATCCTGATTCTGATCCTCTCCTTTTACGTGCTTGGTGCCATGGCGGTGCAGGAGCTGAATGACCTGCCGCCGGAGGTCGATGACCTGATTTTCAAGCTGGACCTGGTGGTCTGCGGCTTCTTCTTTGCCGACTTCTGCATCCGTTTCCACCGTGCGGAAAGCAAGTGGCGCTTTATGCGCTGGGGCTGGATCGATCTGCTGGCGAGTATCCCGGTGAGCTTCTTGATGGCTGGCCGTCTGGTGCGCGTAGTGCAGATCATCCGCATGCTGCGCGCGATCAAGTCGGTACACCTGATCTGGAACCTGCTGTTTCGCAACAAGGCCAAGGGCATCTTCGCCTCGGTGGCCTCGGCCACGGTACTGCTGTTGATCTTCGGCTCGGTGGTGATCCTGGTGGTGGAAGGCCCCAACCCGGAAAGTGCCATCGATACCGCCGAGGAGGCGCTGTGGTGGGCCTTCGTCACCGTCACCACGGTGGGGTACGGCGATTACTATCCGGTGACGTCGCTGGGACGGGTGGTGGCGGCGCTGTTGATGGTGGCCGGTGTGGGTCTGTTCGGTAGCTTCGCGGCCTACGTCGGTTCACTGTTCATCGATGATCAGGAGGACGAGTCCGAACGGCTGCATCGGGTCAATCGAGACATGCTGCGAGAGTTGCACCGCGAGGTGCGAGAACTCAAGGCCGAGGTGGTGGCCCTGAGGGGGGCACTCGATGCCAGCAGCGACGCCCCGTCAAGCGGGCAGGTTGCCCGCGAAGACAGGGCAGGCGGGTCTGATCAGGTGCCCGAGCCCGGTCCCGAACGGCTGCCGGGAGGCGATCCGCGCGAGTGACGCGCACTCGTCGCTGCATCGCCCGCCGGGTGCTTCACTTGACCTCATACTGGCCTTCCCACACGCGGGCATCGTCCTGGCCGGGGGCTCGGGTGGTCGCCCCAGGCGTGATGTCGTCGGCATGATCGGCGCGGTAGGCCTCCATGCGCTTCTTCATGCGGTGACGCACCAGCGGCATCAGCGCCAGTCCCACCAGGCTCAGCACCAGGGCCATCATGGTGGCCAGCACCAGGGTGACGGCGCCGACCAGGGTGGCGAGAGCCAGCTTGAAGCCACCCATCCGGCGGGTGGGGCGTGCCTGGCGAGCGCGTTGCTGCCAACGGGACGCCGCCCTCCAGGCGGCGTTGTGCTGGTAGTCGTCGGTGCTGAAGGAATGATCAGTCGTCATGCTGGACTCCGGTCACGTCAAGGGTATGGCGATCGAGGCGGACCTCGAGCTCCTGGTGCTGGGCGTCGTAGCCTTCGATCTCGATATCACCTGTACGGTCGACATCCAGCGAGCTGAACAGTTCCAGGCCGGCCGACTGGGCGGCGTCCAGCGCCTTGCCGACATCGTCGCCGCTGAGGCTCCAGGTCGGAATCTCGCTCTGGCGCCGCTGTTCGCCCAGCAGGCTGCCGTCGCTGAGGTCCATGTCGACGTCCAGGCGCCAGCCGTCGTCGCGCCAGCCTTCCGCCTCGAAACGATCGCCGTCGTCGATATCCAGCTCATCGTAGTGGGTGAAGCCGTACTCCCCGGTGCTGGCCAGCAGGCGGTCGATCTCCTCCCGGTTGACGGCTTCATCGTCGGCCATGGCGTTGGTGGCGAGGGTACCGCTCAAGGTCAGGGCGGCCAGGCTCAGGGTGACAGTCTTGTTCATGCTGGGGACTCCATTCGCTGTTGAGGTAAGCTCACCGTGTGCTTGGTGATCTCGGCGAGTGGGACCATCCTGACAGGGGGGACCTGTCGCCAGCCTGACGGGATCGTTCATCTTTCATTCATCTGCAGTGGGTCAGACTTCGCCTCATGACCTCCAAGACACTTTTCTTGCTATGCACGTCCGTGATGGCCGCGAGCCTGGCCCAGGCCCCGCGCCCGAGCGACGACGTCAGCCTCGCGGCACTGGCGAGCGAGTCGCTGGGAATCCGTTTCGCCCGCGCGGATGACGACTGGCGTGACTTGCACCAGGAGGTGCGTGAGGGCCGGCTGGTGGCGTTGCCGACGCTGCTGGACTGGCTCGATGAGCGCTACGACGGGCAGGTGCTCGAAGTGGAGCTCGAACGTGACGACGGCAGAATCCTCTACGAGATCGAACTGGTCGGCGCCCAGGGACAGGTCGTGGAGTTCGAGTTCGACGCAGGCAGTGGTGAGCTGTTGAGCATCGAAGGGGTCGGCATCGATGCCATGCAGCGCCCAGCGCCGCGCGACGCCGACTAGCCCGCGGGGATCACCGCAATACAGGGATGACGCCGGAGGAGGCGTGGCATGAAGATTCTGCTGGTCGAGGATGACCAGGCGCTGAGCGAAGCGCTCGCCGCCTCCCTCGAGGAAGGCGGGCTGCTGGTGGAGGTCGCGGCGACCGGAGGCGAGGCGGATTTTCTGCTGCGCACCGAGCGCTACGACGCAGTCGTGCTCGACCTGGGACTGCCGGATGGCGATGGCACCCGCTGGCTGGCCCAGTGGCGCGACGACGACATCGACCTGCCGGTGCTGGTGCTGACCGCGCGAGAGCGCTGGTCCGACAAGGCTGCGGGCTTTTCTGCCGGGGCCGACGACTACGTCACCAAACCCTTCGAGACCGCCGAAGTCATGTTTCGGCTGCGGGCCCTGGTGCGCCGCAGCCACGGCCACGCCCACCCGGTGCTCAGCGCCGGGGCGCTCAGCTTCGACACCCACACGGGGGCCGTGACGCTGGCCGGCAGGCCGGTGGCGCTGACGGCTCAGGAGTCACGGTTGTTGTCCTACCTGATGCATGCCCGCGAGCGGGTGGTCAGTCGCGCCGAGCTGGCCGAGCACGTCTACGACCGTGACCATGAACCCGATTCCAACGTCATCGACGTCCAGATCAGTCGCCTGCGGCGCAAGCTCGGCAGCGAGCGGATCGAGACACGACGCGGCGAGGGCTATCGCCTGGTGACCCCGGCGGGAGAGGATGCGCCGTGACGCCGCCGCGCGGTTCGCTGACCCGGCGGCTGCTGCTGGCGTCGCTGGTGCTGGTGCTGGTGATCCTGCCGCTGGTCGGCGGTGGGCTGTCCTACAGCTTTCGCGAATCCGCCTCGGCCTCGTTCGACGAACGCCTGTCGTCGATGCACCGGGTGCTGCTGGCGGCCCTGGATCGGGATCCCCAGAGCGGTGCCCTGGTGGTCAACGACAGTCTCGGCGATGCGCGCTTCGATCAGGTGTTCTCCGGTTGGTACTGGCAGATCAGCGACGGCGAGCGCCTTTCCCGGGGCTCACGTTCGCTATGGGATCAGCGCCTGCCGATCACCGCCTCCCCGGACACCGTCTGGCGCACCATCGAAGGGCCTCGTGGGCAGCGGCTGAGGCTGGTCGAGCGTTCCCTCAGGCTGTCGGGGCATCCCCACCCCGTTCACGTCAGCCTGGCGGTCAGCCGTCAGGAGCTCGATGCCGAAGTGGCACGCTTCGAATGGCTGCTATGGCTGTCGCTGCTGGGGCTCGGCGTGCTGTTGCTGACCGGTCTGGCGCTGCAGATCCGCTGGGGGCTGGCGCCCTTGAGGTCGCTTCACGCGGATCTGGCGGCGGTCAAGGGCGGCCAGCGGGAGCGCCTCGATACCCGGCTGCCGACCGAGCTCGCGGAACTGGCGGTGACCATGAACGAGGTGCTCGACCATGACCGGCGGCTGATCGAGCGCGGTCGCGCCACCGCCGGCAATCTGGCCCACGCGCTCAAGACGCCGGTCAGCGTGTTGATGACCCAGGCGGAACGCCTTCCCGAGACCGAGCGAGCCAGGATGCGCCAGGAGCTAGGACGTATCGATGCTGCCGTGCGCCACCACCTGGCCCGTGCCAGCGCCGTCGGCAGCGCCGCCCTGGCCGCCAGGGTACGTCTGGCCAGGGTGCTGGCGCCGGTGCTGGACGGCCTGTCTCGGCTGGCAACGCGTCGCGGTATCCGTCTCGAGACCCGCGTGGCGGATGGGCTGGCGCTGCGCATCGATCCCAACGATCTGCAGGAGCTGACCGGCAACCTGCTGGAGAATGCCATCGACTGGGCGCGCACCCGGGTCGAGCTCGATCTCTGGCTCGAAGGGGACAGCGTGCGCCTGCGTCTGGAAGATGACGGTCCGGGCATGAGCGCGCAAGAGCGTGAGGCGGTACTCAAGCGCGGCGTGCGTCTGGATGAGCGCCGCCCCGGCAGTGGGCTGGGGCTTTCCATCGTCGAGGAACTGGTGTCACTGTACGGCGGTACGATGACCCTGGATCGCGCGGCGCTCGGTGGACTGAGGGTAAGCGTCACGCTGCCCGGCGGCTTGCTGGAAAAGGCGCCGGCCGAGTAAGCCTGCGTTGTGCCGGTGTCCCTGGCTTGCGATGATGCAGGCTGTTCGATCAGCCAGAGAGACGATGCGTGGACAAGTTCGAGGTCAAGCTGGACCAGGCCGCACGAGCCGCCTGGCTTTCCTATGTGGGTGGACAGACACAGGATGAGATCGCCGCACAGCTTGGGGTCTCCCGTCCGGGCGTGCAGCGACTGCTGGCGCTGGCCAGGCAGGAAGGCCTGGTCAAGGTCCATATCGACCACCCCGTGGCCCACTGCACCGCACTGTCCCAGGCCATCCGTGAACGTTTCGAACTGGACTACTGCGACGTGGTGCCTGCGTCCGCCACCGCCGAGGACAGTACCCCCTACCTGGCTGTGGCCGGCGCCGAGCGTCTGTCACGCATCATCGAGCGCAGCGAGCCGCAGACCCTGTCGCTGGGCTCCGGCCGCTCGATTCGTGCGACCGTGGAGGCCCTGAGCCGGATCGACCGTCCACGTCATCGCTTCGTCTCGCTGGTCGGCAACGTGGCCAGGGACGGCTCGTCCAACCGCTACGACGGGGTCATGGTGGCGGCGGACAAGACCGGCGGCGAGCGCTACCTGCTGCCGACGCCGGTGGTCGCCAGTTCGGTCGAGGAGAAGCGGGCGCTGGCGGCACAGCCGCTGTTTCGCGCCATCGGCGAGGTGGCCGAGCAGGCCAGCGCGGCCTTCGTCGGGGTAGGGCGGATCGATCGCCAGGCGACGCTGTTTCAGGATCATTTCATCAGCGAGTCGGAACTCGACGAGCTGCTGGCGCTGGACGCCGTGGGAGAGCTGGTGGGCTGGCCGATGGATGCCGATGGCCGGTTGATCGACTGTTCCACCAGTCAGCGAGTGACCAGCCTGCCGCTGACCACGCTGAAGCGTCAGGCGATGGTGGCGGTGGCCGGTGGCCGCGACAAGGGGCCGGCCATCCTGGCCGCGCTGCGCGGCGGCTGGCTGACCAGTCTGATCACCGACGATCAGGCGGCGCGCTATATCGTCGAGCGCCTTTCCTCGCAAATCTAGGCAGCACGGCTGCTGTATCGTCGAGCGCCTTTGCCTGGCCCCCTTCCTGACACCCTCGCGCCCCGGCGGCTCGCCGGGGCGCGAGGGTGTTGTCTGATGCGCTTCTTCGTCACTTCGTGTGGATCTGGCCTGCTTGCCTTCACGCCTGCTGGTGCTGCAACTGCTGCTCCTTGCGCGCGGTGATCGCCTTGAGCTTGAGCGATGCCAGCATCCCGACGATGCCCATGCAGGCGATGTAGCCGAAGTACAGCTGGTAGGCGGTGACCGCCTCGAAGCGTGCCGACAGGAAGCTGTAGATCTGCGGCAGGAAGATGTCCGGGGTGTAGGCGAGCAGCGAGATTACGCCGATGGCCAGTCCCGCCACCTCCATGGAAATATCGCAGTCATCGAGTATCGCCCAGTACAGTCCGCGCAACGCATAGGTGAGCACACCGATCATCAGCACCACCGCCAGCAAGGCCACCGTGCCCACCGAGGTCGGCATCAGGATCAAGGTGGCCAGAAAGGCGGTGGCGCCCAGGAACAGCAGTGCCAGCACATTGGTCTTGCCGAAGCGGTCACCGAGAAAGCCGGCGGTGATGCCGCCGATAGGGCGCATCCACAGCTTGGCCACGGTGATGGCGCCGGCGGCGACGGCGGTGACGCCATATCCCTCCTGGACATAGGCCGAGAAGGAATAGGTCGCCCAGAACAGCTGGTAGCCGCACAGGATGATAAGCGCAACCAGCCACAGCGCCGGAATCGACGCCAGATGCTTGAGGTCGGCGAGTACATTGCCGCTGGTCTTGATCTTCTTGGCGCGTATCTCTGAGCCGTCATGGCGAGTGAAGAAGATGAAGGTCAAGGCGGCGATCACCAGACAGGTGAACGAATACATGTAGACCACCACCTTGAGCGCCTCGGTGGTGTTGTCCTGCTGGTCGTTGAGGTAGTACGCGAACAGGCTGATCGCAATGGTCGCCAGGATCGCCTCGATCAGTCCGCGCCCGCCATCGAGGATACCGAAGAAGCGACCCTGCTCGTCTTTCTTGGCCAGCATCTTCACCCCCTTCAGCATCGCCGACCAGAAGGTCAGCCCCGAGGTCAGGCCCCAGCCGAGAAACACCATCGTCAGCATGACGCCGGAAGGGATGGTCGCGAACAGTAATCCGAGCAGCCCGGTGCCGGCCATGGAGACCGTCACCAGCAGGCGGGGCGAGAACTTGTCGGCGAGCCAGCCGCTGGGCAGGTAGCACAGGAAGAACACGACACCCAGCATGGAATAGAAGTTACCGAGTTCACTCGAGGTGATGTTGAAGACCTCGAGGATCGGTGTTTCGAAATTCTGGCGCAGGTAGAGCAGGGGATAGATGGACCCTGCCGCCAGCAGCATCAGACTGAACTGGAAGTAGCGCTTGCGATTGGACTTGTTGGCGATGGCCGGAGGCAGAGCAGCGTGGTCTGTCATTGTTGTGGCTCCCTCGATCCAGGATCGATTGGCGTGGCATGCGTGGTGGCGTGGGGCCTGCAGGCATGCTCGGCGAGGCCCTGGCCGGCGCTTCACGCAAGGGCCCCGGGGCACCGGACGAGAAGGCAGGGAAATAAATGACAGGTCGCGCGGTGGATCTGCAGAAGTGCCGCAAAGGACGCATCGAACTGCCGGATCAGCGATCGATCGAAGCCTAGGAGGCGGGTCTGAGAGCGTCAATTTTATTCCATATAGGGAATAAGATTTCTATATATGGAAAATAAGGAGAGTATTGGGTTAGTCGATTGATTTTAAAGAAAGTGCTGACTGTTACAACGGCTTTTCGAGGTAAGGGGCCAGGCTGAAGCCAGGGGCGGGAAAATACCATGGGAAGATGAAAAGCCTTTAAACAACAAGGTAATGAAGAGGCTGAATATCTAATATTTGCTGTTTTGTGCGAGCTCGGTGAAGGCCAGACGTTTGGCTGATTTACGTCGATGAGTGGTTGCCGGGGCAGGGGCTGAAAGGCGTCCGTGTACCGCTAAAGTCTAAAGCTATCGGCTTTGCGTTTTGTGTGGCTGTGTTCGATCATTTGATCATCAAGTGATTTGATTGATCATTTTCTGGGTGAGGTATCCGCAGCGTTGGCTTGCTCGGATGCACGCAATGCCCGACCACCACGACGAGTCCGAGGATTCGCGTCGGCGGTACAACAATATCCCCGCCAAGCGGGTAACGATCAGGAGTGCGCCATGAAGCCGTCTTACACCCTCCGTCCTCTTTGCGCGGCGCTGTCCAGGCCGCTGGTGCCGGCAAGTGCGCTGGTGCTGTCGCTGGGCGCGTCAGCCGCCCAGGCCGAGACCATCACCGTGGCTACCGTCAACAACAACGACATGGTGATCATGCAGAGCCTGACCGAAGCGTTCGAGAAGGCGCATCCGGACATCACCCTCGACTGGGTGGTACTGGAAGAGAACGTGCTGCGTCAGCGCATGACCACGGATATCGCCACCCAGGGTGGCCAGTTCGACGTCATGACCATCGGCAGTTACGAGGCCCCGATCTGGGCCGAGCGGGGCTGGCTCGAGCCGCTGGATGATCTGCCCGAGAGCTATCAGGTCGATGACCTGCTGGGACCCGTGCGCGATGGCCTGAGTCACGAAGGTAGCCTCTACGCGCTGCCGTTCTACGCCGAAAGCTCGATGCTCTACTACCGCAAGGATCTGTTCGCCGAGGCCGGTATCGAGATGCCCGAGCAGCCCACCTGGAGCCAGGTGCGTGACTGGGCAGAAGCCCTGCACGACGACGACGGCGAAGTGGCCGGCATCTGTCTGCGTGGCAAGCCGGGCTGGGGCGAGAACATGGCCTTCGTTTCCACCCTGACCAACACCTTCGGCGGCCGCTGGTTCGACATGGACTGGAACGCCCAGATCGACAGCCCGGCCTGGCAGGAGGCGGTCGCCTTCTACGTCGACCTGCTCGACAACTACGGTCCGGCCGGTGCCAGCTCCAACGGCTTCAACGAAAACCTGGCGCTGTTCTCGCGCGGCAACTGCGCCATGTGGGTGGACGCCACCTCGGCGGCGGGCAAGCTGTTCGATGCCGATGAGTCCCAGGTCGCCGACCAGCTTGGCTTCGCCCCGGCGCCGGTGGCCGAGACCCCCAAGGGCTCTCACTGGCTGTGGGCCTGGGCGCTGGCCATCCCCGCTTCTTCGGATGCCAAGGATGCGGCTCGTCAGTTCGTGACCTGGGCCACCTCGCCTGAATACGTGGCCTTGGTCGGCGAGCGTGAAGGCTGGACCAGCGTGCCCCCCGGCACCCGCCAGTCCACCTACGACAACGCCGAGTACATCGAGGCCGCGCCCTTCGCCAGCTTCGTGGTCGACGCCATCAGCAAGGCCGACCCGCTCGACTCGAGCCTCGAGCCGAACCCCTACGTGGGCGTCCAGTTCGTCGGCATCCCCGAGTTCCAGGCCATCGGCACCCAGGTCGGCCAGATGGTGGCCTCGGCCCTGACCGGCGAGACCAGCGTCGAGCAGGCGTTGTCCGCCGCCCAGCGGGCCACCGAGCGCACCATGAAGCGCGCCGGCTATACCGACTGAAGCTCGTTCGTGGGCCGGCCTCCACGGTCGGCCCCTGGCTCCGATCGCCTGCGGACTTACCCCGCAGGCCTGACCAAGCGTGATCTCCCATGAACAAGAACCGTACTTCCGGGCGCACCGTCGGAGGGCTTCGCACCCTCTCGCTGCAGGCGCCGGCCGTTACTCTGCTGCTGCTGTGGATGATCGTGCCGCTGGCGATGACCGTCTGGTTCTCGTTTCAGCGCTACAACCTGTTGATGCCGAGCATGACCGGCTTTGCCGGTTTCGAGAACTACGAATACCTGCTGACCGACCCGGCGCTGTGGTCGGCGATGGGCACCACCCTGCTGCTGGTGGGCTGGGTACTGGCCATCACCGTGGTCGGTGGCACCCTGCTGGCGGTGCTGTTCCAGCAGGACTTCATGGGGCGCGGCGTCGCCCGAGTGCTGGCGATCTCGCCGTTCTTCGTGATGCCCACGGTCAGCGCCCTGGTGTGGAAGAACATGATGATGCACCCGGCCAACGGCGTATTCGCCTGGCTCGCCGAGAGCCTGGGGCTGCCGGCGGTGGACTGGTTCTCGAGCCTGCCGCTGACCTCGATCATCATCATCGTGTCCTGGCAGTGGCTGCCCTTTGCGCTGCTGATCCTGCTGACCGCGATGCAGTCGCTGGATGACGATCAGGTCGAGGCAGCACGCATGGATGGTGCGGGCCCGGTGGCGATCTTCTTCTACATCACCCTGCCGCACCTGAAGCGTGCCATCAGCGTGGTGGTGATGATCGAGATGATCTTCCTGCTGACGATCTTTGCCGAAATCTTCGTCACCACCTCGGGTGGACCGGGGCTGGCCACCACCAACCTGGCCTACCTGATCTACATCCGCGCGCTGCTCGACTTCGACGTGGGCACCGCCTCCGCCGGCGGCGTCATCGCCATCATCCTGGCCAACATCGTCGCCATCTTCCTGGTGCGCATGGTGGCCAAGAACCTCGAGCAGTAGCGCCTTGCGGCCGCTGACGACCCATCGACCAACAACAAGCTGACGAGGTGCACCACATGACCACCACCACTACCACCGGCGACAGCGTCAAGGCGCCGGTCGCCGACGCCGGGCGAGGTGCCTCGGCCCTGCGCGCCCAGCGCAGGCGCAAGTTCGGCATCACCCTGCTGGGCTGGGGCGTGGCCCTGATCATCTTCTTTCCGATCTTCTGGATGATCGTCACCGGCTTCAAGACCGAAGCCGAGGCCATCGCCGATCCCAGCCTGATCTTCACCCCGACACTGGAAAGCTATGTCGAGGTACAGGAGCGGGCCGACTATCTCAAGTTCGCCTGGAACAGCGTTGTCGTTTCCTTTGGTTCGACCCTGCTGGCGCTGTTGATCGCAGTGCCCTCGGCCTATGCCATGGCCTTTTTGCCGACCAAGCGCACCAAGGGCACCCTGCTGTGGATGCTGTCCACCAAGATGCTGCCCTCGGTGGGCGTGCTGGTACCGATCTATCTGCTGTTTCGCGACTTCGGCCTGCTCGATACCCGCATCGGCCTGACCATCGTCTACACCTTGATGAACCTGCCGATCGTGGTGTGGATGCTTTACACCTTCTTCAAGGACCTGCCCAGGGAGATTCTGGAAGCGGGCCGCATGGACGGTGCCAGCACCTTCCAGGAGGTGTGGTACCTGCTGCTGCCGCTGACCCTGCCGGGGATCGCTTCCACCGGATTGCTGTCGGTGATCCTGAGCTGGAACGAGGCCTTCTGGAGCCTGAACCTGACCACCTCTCAGGCGGCGCCGTTGACCGCCTACATCGCTTCCTTCTCCAGCCCCGAGGGACTGTTCTGGGCCAAGCTGTCGGCGGCCTCGACCATGGCCATCGCGCCGATCCTGATTTTTGGTTGGTTGACTCAGAAGCAAATGGTCCGTGGTCTGACCTTTGGCGCGGTGAAGTGAGCGATCTTCGGCGCGGTGAGGTGACCGGCCTTCGGCGCGATGAAAAAACCGATCTTCGGCGCGGTGAACGACGCACCGGCAGACAGATATTTCAGGCGGCGCCGAGGCGCCCCTGACAGAACTTCGAGGACAACAAGATGGCAACACTGACACTCAACCAGGTGGTCAAGAGCTTCGGCGACACCCACGTCATCAAGGGCGTCGATCTGGAGGTCAAGGACCAGGAATTCGTGGTCTTCGTCGGCCCGTCCGGCTGCGGCAAGTCGACCCTTTTGCGGATGATCGCGGGACTCGAAAGCACCAGTGACGGCGATATCGTCATCGACGGCCAGCGGGTCAACGACCTGGGGCCGGCGGAGCGGGGGCTGGCCATGGTGTTCCAGAGCTATGCGCTGTACCCCCACATGACGGTGGAGGACAACATGGGCTTCAGCCTCAAGCTGGCGGGGGTGTCCCAGCAGGAACGCCGCCAGAAAGTGCTGGACGCGGCGAAGATCCTGCAGCTGGAGCCCCTACTCGAGCGCAAGCCCAAGGCGCTTTCCGGCGGTCAGCGCCAGCGTGTGGCGATCGGCCGCGCCATCGTGCGCAACCCCAGCATCTTCCTGTTCGACGAGCCATTGTCCAACCTGGATGCGGCGCTTCGGGTACAGATGCGCATCGAACTGGCGCGTCTGCACGAAGAGCTCAAGGCGACCATGATCTATGTGACCCATGACCAGATCGAGGCCATGACCATGGCCGACAAGATCGTGGTGCTCCAGGGCGGCGTGGTGGAACAGGTCGGCTCGCCGATGGAGCTGTATCACCATCCGCGCAATCGTTTCGTGGCGGGGTTCATCGGCTCGCCCAAGATGAACTTCCTGAAGGTCGAGGCCGTTGCCGGCGACGCCCAGGGGGTCGAGGTGCGTGTGCCGGGCGGCGATACCGTCAAGGTGCCGGTGGAAGGCGACGAGGTGGCCCAGGGCCAGGCGCTGGAGCTCGGCATCCGTCCCGAGCATCTGATGCTCGACGACCAGGGACCGCTGAAGGCCAGCGTCAGCGTGATCGAGCGGCTGGGCGGACAGACCTCGCTGTACGTGGAGATGGACGGCGACTTGCTGACGCTGATGGTGGATGGCGACGTGACCCACCGGGTGGGAGACGAGATTCGCTTCGGCTTCGAGCCGGGCCGGGCACATCTGTTCGGTGAGCAGGGTCTGGCGCTGGCAAGCCTGGAGCGTCACCCGCTGGCATCGCTGACCCGCCAGGACAATCGTGCCGCCAGTACCGCGGAAGCCTGAGGAGCGACCATGACGACCCTGATCTTCGACTGCGATGGCGTGCTGGTGGACAGTGAGGTGATCGCCGAGGCGACCCTGGCCGATCGGCTGGCCGAGTGGCTACCCGACCTCGACGTAGAGGCGGCCCTGAATGAAGCCCTGGGCCGCACCACCGCGGCGATTCTCGAGCTTCTCGACGGCCAGAGCGCCCACGCGCTGCCCAAGGAGGCGCTGGCCCTGCTCGACGACGAGATCGACGCCCGCCTCGCTCGCGAACTCACCGCCATCGATGGCGTGGCGCAGGCGCTGGCGGCGATTCCCGGTACCAAGGCGGTGGTCTCCAACAGTCGTCGTCAGCGGGTCGTCGCCTCGTTGTCGCGTACCGGTCTGGATCAGGTACTGGGCACGGCGCCGATCTTCTGTGCCGAGCAGGTCGACAAGCCCAAGCCCGATCCCGGTGTCTACCTGCTGGCCGCCGAGACCCTGGGGGTCAGCCCTGGTGCCTGCCTGGTGGTCGAGGACTCCATCGCCGGTGCCAGCGCCGCGCTGGCCGCCGGCATGACGGTCATCGGCTTCGTCGGGGCAAGCCATCTGCCCGCCGATCACGCCGAACGGCTCAGCCAACTCGGTGTGTGGCAGGTGATGACCCATATGGCGCAATTGCCCGCCCTGGTGTCCAACTGGCAGCAGCGTCAGCAGGCCAGCGTATGAAAGACGCCTCTGTTGGCCCGGTGGCGGGCAAGCTCCAGGACAAGACCGCCGTGATCACCGGTGGTGCACGCGGGATCGGGCTCGCCATCGCCCGGCGTTACGCCGAGGAGGGCGCGCGCGTGGTGATCGCGGATGTCGACAGCGAGGCCATCGACGAGGCGCTGGAAGGTTTCGACCGTGAGCGTGCGATGGGTACTGCGCTGGATGTCCGCGACAACACCGCCATCACTGCTATGGTTCGAAAGGTAGAGAAACGTTTTGGCGCTATCGACGTGCTGGTCAATAATGCGGCGGTATTTGGCATGGCGCCGGTGCTCGAGGTGGATGAGGCCGACTTCGAGCGCCAGTTCGCGGTCAACGTCAAGGGGCTGTTCTTCACCCTGCAGGCGGTGGCCAGGGCGATGGTCGAGGCGAAACGTGGCGGTGTCGTCATCAATATGGCCTCCCAGGCCGGGCGGCGTGGCGAGCCTCTGGTCAGCACCTATTGCGCCACCAAGGCAGCGGTGATCAGTCTGACCCAGTCCTGCGCGCTGGACCTGATTCGCCACGGTATCCGTGTCAACGCTATCGCCCCGGGGGTGGTCGATACCCCCATGTGGGACGAGGTCGACGCCCTGTTCGCCCGCTACGAGGGACGCCCCCTCGGCGAGAAGAAGCGACTGGTCGGCGAGGCGGTGCCCTGTGGCCGCATGGGGCGACCGGACGATTACGCCGGCGCTGCGGTGTTTCTGGCCAGCGCCGACAGCGACTATGTCATCGCCCAGACCCTGAACGTCGATGGCGGCAATTGGATGAGTTGAGCCACGGGCACGAGCGAGGTGACAGATGACCCCCACCATGGAAGCGATCGCTGACGAACTGCTGACGCGCAGCGAGGGCAGGGCGCGCTATATCGTTGCTCTGGCCGGCCCGCCGGGGGCCGGCAAGTCCTTTCGCTCCGCCTGGCTGGCGCGTCAGCTCAACGAGCGGCAACCCGGCGTCGCCGAGGTGGTGCCCATGGATGGCTATCACTTCGACAACGGCGTGCTGGAATCGCAGGGGCTGCTGCCCATCAAGGGCGCGCCGGAAACCTTCGATGTGGATGGCCTGCGCCATGACCTGGCGCGGCTGAAGCGAGCCGACCGGGACGTGGCCGTACCGGTATTCGACCGACCGCTGGACCTGGCGCGTGCCGGTGCTCGGGTGATCACGCCCGGTCATCGGGTGCTGATCGTCGAGGGCAACTACCTGCTGCTGGATCACGGGCCCTGGCCGGCGCTGGCGGACTACTTCGACTTCAGCCTGTTTCTCGAGGTCGCCGATACGGTGCTCGAGCAGCGATTGATCGAGCGCTGGCTCGGCATGGGCCAGGACCAGGCCGGGGCCATCGCCAAGACCCGGGACAAGGACATGCTCAACGCGCGCCTGATCAAGACCCGCTCGATCACCGCCGATCTCCACTGGCACTAGCCAATCCCATTTTTGGAAAGCGGCTCTGCTTTCTCATTGTTCATCTGGCGGAGAGCCTTCATGACACGACTTTGCAACGCGGAACTGGCTGGCCTCGCTCCGCATATCTCGGTGCCCAGCTACGATCGTCGGGCGCTGACACCGGGCATCGCCCATTTCGGCGTCGGCGGTTTTCATCGGGCCCATCAGGCCATGTACCTGGATCGTCTGATGGAAGCCGGGCAGGCCCATGACTGGGGTATCGTCGGCATCGGCGTGATGCCAGGCGACAAGCGCATGCAGGAGGCGCTGGCCAGCCAGGACCACCTCTATACCCTGGTGGTCAAGCATCCCGATGGCGCGCTGGAACCCCGCGTCATCGGTTCGATCATCGATTACCGCTTCGCGCCGGACGACCCCGAGGCGGTGATAGAGACACTGTCGGACCCGACCATCCGGATCGTCTCGTTGACGGTGACCGAGGGCGGCTACAACGTCCACCCGGTCACCGGCGAGTTCGATCTCGATGCCGCCGAGGTGGTGTATGACCTGTGCAACCCCGAGCGTCCGCGTACCAGTTTTGGCTTGATCGTGGCGGCGATCGAGCGCCGGCGCGAGCGCGGCATCCCGCCCTTCACGGTGATGTCCTGCGACAACATCCCGGGCAACGGCGAGGTGGCGAGGCGCATGTTCACGGCCTTTGCCTACGCTCGTGATCGCGCGCTCGGGCAGTACGTCGAGGCGGAAGTGCCTTTCCCCAGTTCAATGGTCGATCGCATCACACCGATGACCACGCCGGGCGACATCGAGGAGCTTTCCGAGCGCTTCGGACTGGAAGACGCCTGGCCGGTGATCTGCGAACCCTTCACCCAATGGGTGCTGGAGGATCATTTTGCCAGTGACCGACCGGCGTTTGATGAGGTCGGCGTGCAGCTGGTCGAGGACGTCGAGCCCTACGAGCTGATGAAGCTCAGGTTGCTCAACGCAGGCCACCAGGCGCTTTGCTATGTCGGCTATCTGGCCGGCTATCGTTACGCCCATGAGGTCTGTCAGGATCCGCTGTTCATCGACTTCCTGCTTGGCTACATGGCCGAGGAGGGCAGCCCGACACTGCCTCCGGTCCCTGGCGTCGATCTCGATCAGTACCGGCACACCCTGATCGAGCGCTTCGCCAATCCCGAGGTGAGAGACACGCTATCGCGGCTTTGTGCTGAAAGCTCGGACCGAATCCCGAAGTGGCTGTTGCCGGTCATTCGTCACCAGCTCGAACACGGCGGCGAACTCAAGCGTTCTGCCGCGGTGGTGGCAAGCTGGGCGCGCTACGCCGAAGGCGTGGACGAGCAGGGCCAGCCCATCGTGATCGTCGATCGCTGGAAGGATCGGCTGACCGAGCTCGCCGGTTCCCAGCGCGAGCACCCCACTGCCTTTATCGAGAACCGTGAGCTGTTCGGGGATCTCGCCGACTCGCCGCGCTTCGTGGTGGCCTACGTCGAGGCGTTGAAGCTGTTGCAGGACAAGGGCGCCAGGGCGACCCTGGAGGCGCTGGCGTCCTGACCCACCGCTGAGCGCGTCGGCTTCGACGCACCGTGTCGATGCGCCAACGAGGAATCTTTTCATGTATCTCGGTGTGGATTGTGGCACCCAGAGCACCAAGGTGGTGGTGGTGGATCTGGCGCGTGGCGCCACCATTGGCGAGGCCAGTCGACCCCACCGCATGATCGAGGGCGCCAGGGGGCGGCGCGAGCAGGACCCGGCACAGTGGATCGAGGCCTTTATCGGCGCCTTCCACGCGGCGATCGCGTCGGCCGGTGTCAGCGCCGGTGATATCCGCGGCATCGGTGTCTCCGGCCAGCAGCATGGCATGGTGGCGCTGGATGCCAGGGATCAGGTGCTGTACCCGGCCAAGCTGTGGTGCGATACCGAGACCCATGCCCACAACCAGGCCCTGATCGGCGCTCTGGGCGGGGAAGAGGGCTGCCTGGCGCGGCTCGGCCTGGTGCCTCAGACCGGCTACACCGCCTCCAAGGTGGCCTGGCTGCGCGAGCATCATCGCGACATCTATGATCGCGTGGATGGCGTGCTGTTACCCCACGACTACCTCAATCTGTGGTTGACCGGCGAGCGTGTCAGCGAGGCGGGAGACGCCTCGGGTACCGGTTATTTCGATAGTCGCTCACGGCGCTGGAGTCCTGAGGTGTGGCAGTGGATCGCCCCTGAGCTGGACCCGGCCCGGGTGCTGCCAAGACTGATCGATTCCCGCGACACGGCAGGGCAGGTCCGGCCGGTGCTGGCCCGGGAGCTGGGGCTTTCCCCAGGAGTCGCGGTCGCCAGCGGCGGCGGAGACAATATGCTCGGCGCCATCGGCACCGGCAACATCGTGCCGGGCAAGGTAACCATCAGCCTTGGCACCTCGGGCACCGTCTGCGCCCACTCCGATCACCCGGTGCTGGCCGATTCCGCCATGGTCGCCAACTTCTGCGCCAGCCACGCGGGCTGGCTGCCGCTGGTCTGCACCATGAACACCACCTCGGCCACCAATCGCGTGCGTGAGCTGTTCGGTCTCGACCTGGCGGGGTTCAACCAGGCCCTGGTCCAGGCGCCTGTCGGCGCCGATGGCGTGACGGTCTTGCCGTTCTTCAACGGCGAACGGGTACCGAGCCTGCCCGAGGCCAGCGCCTCCTTTCTCGGCCTGACCAGCCGCAATACCAGCCCCGCCCATCTGTGTCGCGCGGTGGTGGAGGGCGCCACCTTCTGTCTGCGCTACGGCCTTGACCTGATGGGGCCGCTGGCTGACCAGGCACGCCAGATTCGGCTGATCGGCGGCGGCGCCCACAGCGCCGCCTGGCGCCAGATGGTGGCGGACATCACCGCCACCGAGGTGGTGTGCCCCCGGGTGACCGATGCCGCCGCTCTTGGCGGCGCCATCCAGGCGGCCTGGTGTGCCAGGGAGGGCGAGCTGGACGAGCTGTGTCAGGCGCTGGTGCAGCTGGATGAAGGCTCCCGGGCCGAGCCCGACGCAGGTCGGGTCAAGCGCTATGGCGAGGTCTACCTGGGCTGGCTGGTCGCCCTCGATCGTCTGCATGGATGACAGCGGAGGCTCTTGCATGGATGACAGCTGAGGCTCTTGCATAAGTGACAGCTGAGGCTCCGCCCGCTAGCGTTGGAAAAAGTCGGGCCAGCCCGCTCGTCTCAATGCCGTGCAGCGAGGACGCCATGCCTATTCCACCGCCATCGTCACCTTTACCGTCTGATTCGCCCACCTCACCGCCCGGCGCTTCATCCTCTGCTCCGTCCGTGGGCGAGGGCGCCACCAGCCCTGCCCAGCGCGAGATCCTGGCGCTGAGAGCGCTTGCGCTGTCCCGGGCGATCCATGCACGAGAGCTTAGTTGCCGCGAGGTGATGGACGCCTACCTGGCACAGATCGACGCGGCCAACCCGGTGGTCAACGCCATCGTCTCTCGCCGTGACCACGAGGTGCTGATGGAAGAGGCCGGGGAGTACGACCGCGAACTGGCGGCGGGGCGCTCTCGCGGCTGGCTCCACGGCATTCCCCAGGCGATCAAGGACCTTTCGGCCACGCGTGACCTGCCGACCTCGATGGGCTCGCCCTTGTTCAAGGATCAGGTGCCGCAGCAGGACGGCATCATGGTCAGGCGGATGCGCGAGGCCGGCGCCATCTTTGTCGGCAAGACCAACACGCCGGAGTTTGGCCTCGGTTCCCAGACCTACAACCGCGTCTTCGGCGCGACCCGCAACGCCTTCGATCCCGCCCTGTGCGCCGGTGGCTCCAGCGGCGGGGCCGCTGCCGCCCTGGCCATGCGCATGCTGCCGGTGGCCGATGGCAGCGACATGATGGGGTCTTTGCGAAACCCTGCCGCCTACCACAACCTGTTCGGGATGAGGCCTTCCTTCGGTCGCGTTCCCCATGGTCCTGGCCCTGATATCTTCGGCCACCAGTTGGCCACCGAAGGGCCCATGGCGCGCTGCGTCGGCGACCTTGCCAGGCTGCTGGCGACCCAGGCCGGGGCCCACCCCCGCGCTCCCCTGTCACTCGCCGATGATCCCGAGCGTCTCGCCGATCCGTTCGATGACGCTGACGCGGCGTCGGGCCTGCGTATCGGCTGGCTCGGCGACTGGCAGGGCTACCTGGCGATGGAAGAGGGAGTGCTGGACGTCTGCCAGGGGGCGTTGTCGGTGTTCGAGCGCCTCGGTGCCCGGGTCGAGCCGGTGGTGCCGGAGATGGCACCCGAGCGGCTGTGGCAAAGCTGGCTGGTGCTGCGCCAGTGGGCGGTGGCGGGCAGTCTGTCAGAGGTCTGGGCCGGCGATAGCCGTCGTTGCCAGCTCAAGCCCGAGGCCTGCTGGGAAGTCGAGCAGGGCATGGGCCGAACGGCGCTGGATGTGCACCGCGCCAACGTCGAGCGCAGTGCCTGGTACGCCTGCCTGCTCGGACTGTTCGAGCGCTTCGATGCGCTGGCCCTGCCCAGCGCCCAGGTATTTGCCTTCGACGTCGACACACCCTGGCCCGGGCAGATCGCCGGGCGAACGATGGACACCTACCATCGCTGGATGGAGGTGGTGATCGCCGGCTCCCTGTCGGGGTGCCCGGTGATCAATCTGCCCGCAGGCTTCAACCCGCACGGCCAGGCCATGGGCGTCCAGCTCATCGCTCCCCATCGCCGTGATCGCGACCTGCTGCGCTGGGGTCATGCCTTCGAGCAGGCCGCTCCCGACTGGCTCGAGCGCGAGCCCGAATGGCGTACGCCCGGGGCTCACCCGCCGCGTTGAGGCCGAGTCGCGCCACGTTGCCGGGCGGGGCTCAGCCTTGCCATACCTCAGCGACCAGGCGGTAGCTCTCGAGGCGATCCTCCAGGGCATAGGTGTCGGTGTTGATCATCAGTTCATCGGCCTGGGTGCGTTCTAGCAGGCGCTCCAGACCGTCGCGCACCGTCGCCGGGCTGCCGATCACCGCGGCGCCAAGAAACCCTTCCACCTGGGCGCGCTCCATGGGGTTCCAGTCCAGCGTCGCCACCGGTGGCCGGGCGCGTCCGCGCTGGCCGCGAATCAGGCCCAGAAACTTCTGCCTTGCGGTGCTGGCGAGGTAGTCGGCGCGCTCGTCCGTGGCGGCGGCCAGCACCGGCAGACCGACCATGGCGTAGGGCGCCGCGAGCACCTCGGAGGGGCGGAAGTCGCGGCGATAGATGGCCAGCGCTTCGTCGAGCTGGGCCGGGGCGAACTGGGCGGCGAAGGCAAAGGGCAGCCCCTTGTGGGCGGCTAGCTGGGCGCTGTACAGACTCGAGCCCAACAGCCAGATCGGTACTCGGGTGCCCTGGCCGGGCACCGCCCGGACCCGCTGCTCCGGTCGGGCCTCGCCAAGAAAGCCTTCCAGTTCGGCCAGACGCTGGGGGAAGTCCTCGACGCCAGCGTGGGGATCGCGGCGCATCGCCGCCATGGTGGCCGCGTCCGAGCCCGGCGCCCGGCCCAGCCCCAGATCAATGCGGCCCGGATAGAGCGTCTCCAGGGTGCCGAACTGTTCGGCGATCACCAGTGGTGGATGGTTCGGCAGCATGATGCCGCCGCTGCCCACGCGGATGCGTGAGGTCTTCTCCGCCAGGTGTCCGATCAGTACCGAGGTCGCCGCGCTGGCGATCCCCTCCAGCCCATGATGTTCGGCCAGCCAGTAGCGGGTGAAGCCAAGCGATTCGCTCAGGCGGGCCAAGGCAACGCTGTCGTGGAAGCTGTCGGCGACGGTGCCTCCATCCCGGATCGGCGCCAGGTCCAGGACCGAAAGGGGCGTAGTGTCGAGACGGGCCATGGGGCTCTCCTTCTTTTGGGCCGGGCTTTTGGCCGGGAAAATTCGTACCTGAGGCGACGAATTTGGCGGATGTTTTGCTGCGCCGACTGGCGGGTGGTGGATTCCGCTGTCTTGGTGGCGAACTTCACTATGATGTCACCGAGGTGCCTCATCGGTGCTTCGACTCTCCAGTGGCAGTCCAGTGTCAGCTTAGTGCCAAGCCGGATCGGTGGGCTGCCCGGGGATGATAGATAACAACCTAACTGTTATCAAAGTACGGGTCTGCAAAGGCTGCTCGGCGAATGCCCGGGCAGAAGCGTTCGATAAGGAGCGTCCGAGCGTGGTCTTCGCCGGAGCGGCGCTGCACAGGCCTTCCAACAAGCAGTCGAACAAAAGGAAGGCGATATGCAACGCAATGAAGGACAGCGGGTCTTTTACGTCTCCGCGATCATCATCCTGATCCTGGTGGCCCTGGGGGCCATGTTCCCTGAAGGTTTCGGCGAAGTCGCCAGTCGCGCCCTGGGTGGCGTGTCCCACTATTTTGGCTGGTTCTATCTGCTGTCGGTCACCGGCATCGTGGTATTTCTGCTCGGCCTTGCCGTGAGCAAGTACGGCAAGGTGCGCCTGGGGCCGCAGGACGGCAAGCCAGAATACGGCTTCTTTTCCTGGGTCAGCATGCTGCTGGCGGCCGGCTTCGGGGTTGGCCTGGTGTTCTACGGCATGGCCGAGCCCATGACCCACTATATTGCACCACCCTACGCCGACATGACGCCGGAAAGCGCGGAGTCGGCCCGCTACGCGATTCAGTACAGCTTCTTCAACTGGGGGATTCATCAGTGGGCGGCCTTCGCCCTGGTGGGCTTGATCATCGCCTACTACCAGTTCCGCAAGGAGCAGGCGGGCCTGGTGTCCGTGGTGCTGCGTCCGCTGACCGCCAAGCGACCGGGGCTGCGCAAGTTCAACGGCGCCCTGGACGTCTTTGCCGTGGTGGCTACGGTGATGGGGGTAGCGACCTCGCTGGGGCTGGGCGTGCTGCAGACCAACGGCGGCCTGCACGCGGTGTTCGGCATCCCGGAGAACGGCCTGTGGCAGTTCATCATCCTGTTCTGCATGTTCCTGGCCTACATGGCGTCCACCTGGTCGGGCCTGGACAAGGGGATCAAGCGACTGTCCAACCTCAACATGATCATGTGTATCGCCATGATGGTCTACGTGCTGGCCACCGGCCCCACCATCAAGCTGCTGGAGACCATCACCCTGGGACTGGGCGACTACCTGCAGAACTTCTTCGTGATGAGCCTGCGCATGTCGCCCTACAACGATAATCCCTGGGCCCAGAACTGGACCATCTTCTACTGGGCCTGGGTCATCGCCTGGTCGCCCTTTGTCGGTACCTTCGTGGCGCGTATCTCCAAGGGGCGCACCATCAAGGAGTACGTGTTCGGCGTGCTGTTCGTGCCGCCACTGCTGGCCTGCCTGTGGCTGGGCGTGTTCGGTGGCACCGCCATCCATATGGAACTGGCCAACGAGGGCCTCGGCCTGGCCCAGGCGACCCAGGACAACATCACCGTGGCGCTGTTCGAGATGTTCGATCTGATGCCCTTCTCGGGACTCTTGTCGGTGATGGCAATGATGCTGATCTTCATCTTCCTGGTGACCTCGGCAGACTCGGCGTCCTATATCGTTGCCCAGATGACCGACAACGGCTCGATCAATCCTCCCCTCTACAAGCGGGTGCTGTGGGGTGTGCTGATCGCCGCCATCTGCCTGACGCTGATCGCCGCTGGCGGCCTCAAGGGACTGCAGTCGGCATCGGTACTGTCGGCGCTGCCGTTCACCTTCATCCTCTACATGATGGTGATCGTGCTGGTGAGAGAGCTGCGCAAGGATCGCAAGCTGATGCTCGACGGTCTCTATCAGCACTACCGCGAGATGCCGGTCGGTGCAGACGCCTTCGAGGCGCGTGACCAGGCCAAGACCGAAGGCATGGAGCCCCCCGAGGAAGCGCTGAAAATGGATGACAGTGAGGAGGGTGGCTCCAGCGAGGCGATGGCCACACCGAAACCGCAGTAACCACTAGTGGCGGTCGGGCTTCGATCACCCGTCTGTGATAGCCCCGGCTGGTAAGGGACAGGCGGAGCCAGACCTGACCGCAGGAAACCAGAAGGCCCGCCCCATGGCGGGCCTTCTGCTATGTCGTCAACTGACGGCGCTATTGGAGGCACTATTTCCGACACTATTGCCGGTACTATTTCCGGCACTATTGCCGGTACCCCAGGGTGCCGGCAATTTTTTGTGCCGAATCGAATATTCGCCTACCGTGATGGAGAGTCCGACTTTTGTTAGGGTGCTACGCCCCTCACATCATGACCGCCGTCTGGCAAGGAGTGTCCATGAACGGTCGAGCGCTGCAGGAGCGCCTGCCGCTGTCTGGCAAGGATCGCGTCTTTCGTCTATCTGCCCTTATCATCATCGCCCTGGTCGCCGTGGGCGCCAGTTTCCCCGACGCCTTCGGTGACGCCGCCAACACCGCGCTTAGCCAGGTGACCCACTACTTTGGCTGGTTCTACCTGATGGCGGTGTTCGCCTTCGTCATCTTTCTGGTAGCGCTGGCGATGAGCAAGTACGGCAAGGTGCGCCTGGGGCCCCAGGATAGCACCCCCACCTACGGCACCTTTTCCTGGATCAGCATGTTGCTGGCGGCCGGCTTCGGCGTCGGTCTGGTGTTCTACGGTATGGCCGAGCCCATGACCCACTTCGCCGAGCCTCCCTATGGCGCGGTCCCCGCCGAAAGCGTGGAAGCGGCGCGCTACGCCATCCAGATGAGCTACTTCAACTGGGGGGTGCACCAGTGGGCGGCATTCTCGCTGGTCGGGCTGATCATCGCCTACTTCCAGTTTCGCAAGGACCAGGCCGGGCTGGTCTCCTCGGTGCTGTCGTCGATGACCGCCAAGCGCCCGGCGCTGCGCCCCTACACCGACTGGCTCGACATCTTCGCCGTGGTCGCCACGGTGATGGGGGTGGCGACCTCGCTGGGGCTCGGGGTACTGCAGGTCAATGGTGGCCTCAATGCGGTCTTCGGACTGCCGGAAAGCGGCCTTTGGCAGGCGGGCATCCTCGGGGTGATGTTCGTGGCGTACATGGCCTCGACCTGGTCGGGGCTCGACAAGGGCATCAAGCGATTGTCCAACCTCAATATGGCGCTGTGCATCGCGATGATGCTGTACGTGCTGTTCACCGGCCCCACGGTCAAGATCCTCGAGACCATCACCCTGGGCATCGGCGACTACCTGCAGAACTTCATCGGCATGAGCCTCAAGATGTCGCCCTACAACGATGACCCCTGGGCTTCCAGCTGGACCATCTTCTACTGGGCGTGGGTGATCGCCTGGTCGCCCTTTGTCGGCACCTTCGTGGCTCGGGTCTCGCGGGGACGGACCATTCGCGAGTACGTACTCGGTGTGCTGGTGGTGCCGCCGCTGCTGGCGTGTCTGTGGATCGGGGTGTTCGGCGGGGCGGCCCTGCATATGGAGCTGGGCGGTGATGCCGGCCTGGCCGCCGCCACCCAGGACAATATCACCGTGGCACTGTTCGAGATGTTCGACCTGATGCCGTTTTCCACGGTGCTGTCGGTGCTCGCCATGATCCTGATCTTCATCTTTCTGGTCACCTCGGCAGACTCCGCCTCCTTTATCGTCGCCCAGATGACCGACCATGGCTCCATCGCTCCGCCGCTGTACAAGCGGATCTGCTGGGGGCTGTTGATTGCCGCCATCTGTCTGACGCTGATCGTTGCAGGTGGGCTCAAGGGACTGCAGTCCGCCGCCGTGCTGGCGGCCCTGCCGTTCTCGTTCATCCTGTTCGGGATGATGTTCGTGCTGGTCAAGGAGCTGCAGGCGGATCGCCGCAACATGCTGTCACAGCTGTACCGTCAGCATGGCGAGACCCCGGTGGGCGCGGATCCGTTCGAGGCCGGCAACCTGGCCGAGGAGGAGCGTCTGCGGCGGGCCCCCAACGTGGTCAACCGGCGCATCAACCACTGAGGTGACGTCGACCGGCACCGGCGATCTGTGACCCCGGGCGAGCACCGTCAAACGAAACTTGGCGCAAAATGCAGTATCTACGATGCATTGGTAGTCAGGAAGAGTGCCAGGACGTAAGCTCAGGGTATCGTCGGAAGGATCTCGGCCATGTCTTCACCCCCTGCCCGCGGCGCGACCCGCCGCGGGCCTCCGTCTCGTCGCAGGCGGCTGACATTCAACTGGGTCACCTTCGATCGCTGGCTGGACCGTATCGTCATCCTGGCGGTGGTAACCGCCGTGACGGTCGGTATCGTCGCTCTGGCGCTATCCATGTTGGTGGACCCCTGATCGTACTCGACGCCTCGGTCGTGGGATGAACCGTGGCCAAGGGTCGGGCGCAGGAAGGGTCGGGCACAGAAAGGGTCGGGCACAGGAAGGAACTATATGGGGCAGTGGCTGTTGATCATGCTGCTGGTGTTGGGCGTTGCCCTGGACAAGGGGATGATCGCAATACCGGATCGCTGGTTGCCCTGGACACCGATATCGATCGAGACGCCGCCTGGTCCTTTCCTCGGCTGGAAGCTGGCGCGGCTGGCGGATGACCCCGAGGCCTGCCGTGCGGTGCTGGCGGCGGACCCGCCCCAGCGATATATCCCACTGGATGACGTCACCCGGGGCCAGTGTGAGCTTTCCAATCTGGTGCGCTACGCCGGTGGCCAGTCGCGCATGCAGCCGAGCGTGATGACACGCTGCCCGCTGGCGGTGGCCTGGGCGGTGTTCGAGCGTCACGAGCTCAACGCCGCTGCGCGCGCCCACCTTGGTGTGGACGTGGCCCAGATCGAACACTTCGGCAGCTTCGCCTGCCGCAATATCTATGGTCGGGCCGAGGGACGTCGCAGCCAGCATGCCAGTGCCGAGGCCCTGGATGTGGCCGCCTTCGAACTCGAGGACGGTCGTCGCGTCAGCTTGTCGGGCCACTGGGGCAAGGGAGCCGAAGGACGTTTCCTGAAGGAAGTGGGGCAGCGCGCCTGCAAGGTCTTCGGCACCGTGCTGGGGCCTGACTACAATGCCGCCCACGCCGATCACTTTCATCTCGGCGTGGGCGGTCGGGTCTGCCGCTGAGGGCGGCATCTTGGCTCGGATCGGGGCGGGGTCGAAAGCTGCCTGGACGCCTCGGGCCTGGACTTAGCGACTGAGGTTGATGTCCCGGGAATCGGTGGCAGCACCGGTCGCCGCACCCACGCCGCCGCCGATGACCGCGCCCTTGCCCACGTCGCCGCCGGTGATCGCCGCCGCGCCGGCACCTACCGCTGCACCGACCCCCGCGCCACTCAGCGCCCGTTCTCCGGTACCGGTACCGCAGGCCGACAGTGCCAGGGCCATGGTCAGGGCAGTAGCGCTCAGCCCGGTCATCTTCAGAAGTTTCATGTCGTCGTCCTCATGCTGGGGGATGACCCTAACAGTAACAACGGCACAGAAAGGAGCAAGTGAAGCAAATATGCAGCAATTGTCGCCAATTGGCGCCAATTGTGGGAGCCGCGCCCGCTTGGCCGACCCCCGTTTAGCCGAACCCCGCTTGGTCGAACCAGGCCAGACACACGACAGCTCAGATACCCGGCCGGCCAGACCCAGGCGAGATACCCGACCGGCCAGACCCAGGCGAGATACCCGACTGGCCAGACCCAGGCGAGATACTCGACCGGCCAGACCCGGGCGAGATACCCGACCGGCCAGATACAAGAACACCGCCGGCAAGCCGGCGGTGTTCCTGTGCGTCGAGCAGGTTTGGAACGAGGCACCCTCGCCTCGCCCCAGGCCCAGGACCTTAGTTGTCCAGGTCGACGTCGTCCTCATCGGTGGCGGCGCCGGTGGCCGCGCCTACGCCACCGCCGATCACGGCGCCTTCGGCGACGTCACCACCGGTGGCGGCGGCGGCGCCGGCACCTACGGCGGCACCCACGCCAGCGCCACTGGCGGCGCGTTCACCGGTGCCGGTGCCGCAGGCGGCGAGGCCCAAGGTCATGAAAGTGGCCAGCAGCAGGCTGGAGAGTGTCTTGATGGAACCCTTCCTCATGATGTTTCTCCTATGCTGTTATGTGCCATATCGAGCCTATTGGCCAAGAGAGCCGAGCACAACCCCTTGATTCTCCGATGCGGTGTCGCTTCCAGCAGACATTTTCTGGTGCCGTGTCGTCACCGGCGACGACTCCCGCCTGTCAGGTACGTCTTGGATCCCTCGGCTGTTGTTGGGTAATGCAGTGGACGTTGCCGCCGCCGAGCAGGATCTCTCGGGCGGGCACGCCGATCACCCGACGCTCGGGAAAAAGCCTCGCCAGAATGTCGCGAGCCTCGTTGTCGCGGCGTTCATCCAGCAGGGGCATGACCACCACTCGATTGCCGATGTAAAAGTTGACGTAGGAGGCCGCCATGCGGTCCCCGGGCTGGCGTGGGTGCGAGCTGGACAGGCGGTCGATGCCGCTGGCCTCGTCTTCGCCGATAAACAGTGGGCCGGGCTGGGGCAGGCGGTGCACGGTGAACGGTCGACCGCAGGCATCGGTACTGGCTTCCAGCACCGCCAGGGCGTCGCGGCAGATCTGGTACTCCGGGTCTGCAGCGTCGTCGCACCAGGTCAAGGCAACTTCGGCGGGGCCCACAAAGCAGCAGAGATTGTCGACGTGGCCGTCGGTTTCATCGAGGTAGCAGCCCCGGGGAAGCCAGATGACCTTGCTGATGCCCAGCTGCTCACTCAGGCGCGCCTCCATGGCGGCACGATCCAGACCCGGGTTGCGGTTGGGGTTGAGCAGGCACTCCTCGGTGGTGATCAGGGTGCCCTCGCCGTCGACGTGAATGGCGCCGCCTTCCAGCACGATACCGGCATCGAAGCGGGGGATGCCCAGCATTTCGGCGATCTTGGGGCGAATCCGGCGGTCCTTGTCCCAGGGAAAGTAAAGCCCGCCCTTGAGTCCGCCCCAGGCGTTGAATTCCCAGTCCACCACCGCCAGGCCATGTTCGGGGTGGGTCAGAAAGGTCGGGCCCACGTCCCGCATCCAGGCGTCGTTGCTGGATAGTTCGACCACGCGAATCGATTCCGGAAGCTGATAACGGGCGTTTTCGTACTGATCGTCGTTGACGCCCACGTAGACGGTCTCGCTCTCGGCGATGGCGCTGGCCACCGCGACGAAGGCCTGTTGGGCGGGCTTGGCTCCCAGGCGCCAGGTGTCCGGGCGCTGGGGCCACAGCATCCAGCAGGCGTCGTGAGGGGCGAATTCCGCCGGCATGGACCAGCCAAGTCGGGCGGGACTGTGCGCGTCGCTGCCGGCGGAACTCGACGCGATAGGGGACGCGATAGGGGCCGGGGTCGGTGAAGACGAATGGTGTGTCTGGTTCATGGAGGCTCTCACAAGAATCCGATCAGCAGGAACACGCCGGTGGCCAGGGCCGCGGCGATCAACACGTAGGGGATCTGGGTCAGGGCGTGGGCCATGGGGCTGCAACCGCTACCCTGGGCCGACAGCACCGTGGAGTCCCCGTAGAAGCAGGCGTGGCTACCGAAGGCGCTGGCCGAGATCAAGGCGCCGACCACCAGCGGCATATTGGCGTCCATGCTGATCGCCAACGGCAGCACGATCGGCATGGCCACCGCGAACAGCCCCCAGAAGGAGCCGGTGGCAAAGGCCAGGAAGGCCATGGTGACGAATACCACGGCGGGCAGCAGGCCGGCGGTCATCAGCGGCTGTACCGCCTGAATCACCACCTCGGTGAGGCCCAGGACGTCGTTGACCTCCTTGAGCGAGAAGCCGGCGACCAGGGTGCCCAGCGGCATGATCATCGCCTTGAAGCCTTCCAGGGCGGTATCGAAGGTGTCATTGAAGCTCAGCAGACGCTGGACGGCGATCAGCACCAGGGTGACGGCCAGGGCAACGATGACCCCGCGCAGGATGTCGATATCGAAGTACCAGGTGGCGACGATCAGGCTGGCGATGGGCAGCAGGAAGTTGAGCAGATGCGGGCTCTGGCCATCGTAGTTGGTGTCGATCTGCAGCGCGTGCTCCTCGCCGCCATCGGGCACCGGCTGGCCGGCCTTGGCACGGGCCTCGGCGGTCTTCATCGGGCCGATGTCAGGCAGCCAGCCCAGCGCGACCAAGGGCACCAGGGCCGCCGCCACCCAGGCGTAGGCCATGTACGGGATCGCCGAGATGTACAGCGACATGCCGTTGTCGGCGACGTTGTTGTCCTCGAGCAGGCCGGCGAAGAACACCGCCCAGGTCGAGAAGGGCACCAGGATACACACCGGGGCGGCGGTGGAATCCACCAGATAGGCCAGCTTTTCGCGGGAGACGCCGAAGCGATCGGTGATCTTCTTCATCGAGGCGCTGATGGTCAGGGCGTTGAGGTAGTCGTCGACGAAGATCACCAGCCCCAGCACCCAGGTGGTCAGCAGGCTCTGGCGACGACTGTGCAGTCGTTGGGTCATGGCGTCACCGAAGCTCAGCACGCCGCCGGTCTTGACCAGCAGGGCGATCAAGCTGCCGAACAGGCCGCAGACCAGGATGATCCAGGTGACGGTGTCATTACCGAGGACCGTGAGCAGGATGTCCGACCCGCGGGTGACGACCTCGCTGGGGGCGATCATCAAGAGCCCGACCAGGCAGCCGGCAAGCAGTGATTCGATGGTGCGACGAGTGATGATGGCGGTGACCAGCACCACCAGGGTGGGAACCAGGCTCCAGACGCCGTAGGTTTCCATGCAAGCTCCTTGTATCGCCTGTGGCGACGGTTGTTATTGGACGGAAGCTATCGCGCAGGGGCGAGCCCTGCGCTGGTCGCGCGGCAAAAAAGCGTGCGGACTCGTGTTGCAGGAGGGTTCGTGGCTAGAGATAGCCGTCGCGACGCAGGGACTCGGCGGTGGCGGCAAGCGCCTCGTCGAGGATGGCGACGGCCTCGTCGACGGTGTCGCGGGTCCAGATCAGGGGCGGCGAGATCACGTTGAGATGCCCCACCGGACGAATGATCAGTCCGCGCTGCTGGGCCTCGAAGGCCACCCGATCGCCGACACGCGCGTCCACCGGAAACAGCGCCTTGGTGTCCTTGTCTGCCACGTTCTCGATGCACATCATGAAGTGGCTGCCGCGCACGTCGCCGACGGTGGGATGTCGTGACAGCGTCGCCAGTGCCTGCTCCAGATAGGGGCCGACCTCGCGGACGTTGGCGCAAAGCTCTTCTCGCTCGAGGATCTCGATATTCTTGAGCGCCGCGGCGCAACTGACCGGATGTCCGGAGTAGGTGAAGCCGGTGCTGAGTACTCCGCCCTTGCCCTGGGGCGTGCCCAGCACCTCGTAGAGGCGGTCGGAGATCAGGGTCGCGCCGAGCGGGGCATAGCCCGAGGACAGGCCCTTGGCCAGGTTGATGACGTCGGGCTGGGTGTCGAATACCGCTTCCGAGGCGAAGATGTGGCCGAGGCGACCGAAGCCGGTGACCACCTCGTCGGCGATATACAGGATGTCGTGGGCGCGCAGCACCTCCTGCATGCGGGCGTGATAGCCCCGGGGGGCCACCAGTACGCCGCCGGCTCCCATGATCGGCTCGGCGATGAAGGCGGCGATATTGTCGGCGCCGATCTCGGCGATGGTGGCCTCGAGTTCCGCGACCAGATGATCACAGTACTGTGCTTCATCCATGCCTTCGGGGCGACGATAGAGGTTGGCCTCGCTTAGATGGGTGACCAGACCATCGAGGGTGTCGAATTCCCAGTTGTTGCTCTCGATGCCGGTCAGGCTCGCGGCCAGGTAGGTGGTGCCGTGGTAGGCGTTGTGGCGCGACAGGATACGCTTCTTGTTCGGCTTGCCCAGGCGGTTGAAGTAGTAGTGCACCAGGCGGATGGTGGCGTCGTTGGCGGTGGAGCCTCCGCAGCTGTAGAAGACATGGTTGAGGTGGGCCGGGGCCAGTTCGGCGAGCTTGGCGGCCAGCCGCGTAGCCGGTGCGTTGGACAGATTGTTGAAGGTCGAGAAGTAGGCCATGCGGGTGGCCTGTTCGGCCATGGCCTGGCCGATCTCGGCGCGACCGTGGCCAACGTTGACGCACCACAGCCCGGCGATGCCGTCGATAAAGCGGTTGCCGTGAATGTCCTGAACGTGGATGCCCTCGGCATCGGTGATCAGCTCGCAGCCCTTGTCGTGGAAGACGCTGAAGTCGGTGAAGGGATGGACGAAGTGGTCCCGATCCTGGCGCCACAGGGTCTCGGCATCCAATGTTGTTGGGACTGGGGCCGGGGCCGGAACCGGAGCCGTGTCGGCGACGGGAGTCGAGGGGCGGGACGAGAGGCGAGTGTCGGGTGTTGTCATTGGAAACCTCCTTGGGAAGGTCTCCAGTCTCGCCAGACTGCCCCTGTCGATGACATATCCTTATGAGGGTAGGTCTCCTCGGGCCGCCAGGCGGCGGCAGTGCCGGTATCACCGATGGGGTAGCCTATGATCGACTCAGGTTGCCATGACCTTGATCTACCTCATGATTGAGAGAGGGGTGCGCGAAACGGCACTACCGAGACTTGAGGCAGACGTAGCGATCCTCCGACGTTGGTGTAGGCTGTGCCGTAATGATCCGCAGGTGCCGGAAGAGGTGGCCCAGATTCTGGCGCGGCGGATGCTGAATGGTCAGTCCGGATACTTTGCCATGTTGCCAGCACCACCCTTTACTCGTCGTGCCCTGGGCACCCTTGTCGCCTTTCTGATGTCGGCCCCGTTACCCGCTATCGCCGCCAACTGTGGCGCCTCGGGAGGGCTGGCTTTTGTCGGTGTCACCAACGATGGTTCGCGCTCGGTGTGGTTGTCGGGGACCTCGCCGGGCGACTTCGGGCTGGAGGCGGCGCAGGGAAAGCAGAGCGTCGATGAGTGGACGCGCAATGCCGGCGGCCTGCACCTGACCCTGTCGCCAGTGGTATCCAACGGCAACGGTGGTGTGCACAAGCTTCTGGATCTGGGGGGCAACAAGGATTGTCTGCTGGATACCCAGAACCAGAAGGGTGGCTTCACATTGCCGCCGGCCGGGCAGATCCCGATGCCGGAGCGTCCGGGCATTACCCCTCCCATCGGCAAGATCTTTCCTGATTTTTCCCGCCCTGGCGGGGTGACGCCGCCGATAGGTACGGTGCCTCCAGGCTTCCGGCCACCCACCGGGGTGACGCCGCCGATAGGTACGGTGCCTCCAGGCTTCCGGCCGCCCACCGGGGTGACGCCGCCCATAGGCACGGTGCCTCCAGGCTTCCGGCCACCCACCGGGGTGACGCCGCCGATAGGTACGGTGCCTCCAGGCTTCCGGCCACCCACCGGGGTGACGCCGCCGATAGGTACGGTGCCGCCAGGCTTCCGACCCCCGGCCGGGGTGACGCCGCCGATAGGCACGGTGCCTCCAGGCTTCAGGCCACCCACCGGGGTGACGCCGCCGATAGGTACGGTGCCTCCAGGCTTCCGACCTCCGACCGGGGTGACGCCGCCGGTGGGCACGGTACCTCCAGGCTTCCGACCGCCGACCGGAGTGACGCCGCCGATAGGCACGGTGCCACCGGACTTCAGACCACCGACCGGGGTAACGCCACCGATAGGCACGGTGCCTCCCGCTTTCCCACCAATCGAGCGGCCGCCGACCGGGGTAACGCCGCCGATAGGTACGGTGCCACCGGACTTCAGGCCGCCGACCGGGGTGACGCCGCCGGTAGGTACGGTGCCTCCGGGCTTCCGGCCACCGACCGGGGTAACGCCGCCGGTAGGGACGGTGCCACCGAACTTCCGGCCGCCGACCGGGGTAACGCCGCCGATAGGTACGGTGCCCGCCCCCGAACGTCCGCCGGTGGGGGTGACGCCGGGGCGGCCCACCCTGGGGCAATGGAGCCTTCCTCCGAACGTTGCGCGGCCGGGCGAGGTAGCGCCCCCCATCGGTGTCGTGCCTCCGGATGTCAGGCCACCTTCCGGGGTGACACCTCCCATCGGCGTCGTACCGCCTGAACAGCGTCCGCCGTCGGGTCTGACACCTTCTGTGCCATCGATGCCCCAGGGCCAGATCGTTGGCCGTGTCGACGCGGCCGAGTGGTATGCCGGGCGGGTGCCGCTGCCGGCTAACCGCTGCATCGACCCTCGTCACGACCCCAGGCTCGGGGGCGCACCGCTGGCCGACGGTACCCTGCCGGTGGTGACCTGCCCCGAGAACCTGCTGCGCCAGCACGCCCAGGCAAGAACCCGGAACGCGCTGGAGGCCACCTTGATGGAACAGGTGCCGATCACCGCAGGGCGTCAGGGAGAGCCGGTCTCTCCCTGGAACACCTGGGTGGATGCTCGTTATACCGATATCTCCGATGACCGTGATGGCCAGGATCTGGATGGCGAGGCCCAGGTAGTGGCAGTGGGTGTCGACCGCTGGGTGTCGGAGCAGACGGTGGCGGGGGTCAGTTTCAGCGTCGACTCGAGCCGCTCTGACAACTTTGGCGGCGCCTGGGACAGCGACAGCGATGGCTTCAGCATCTCGCCCTATGTCGCCTATCGACTGTCCGAGCGCTGGGCGTTGGACGCATCACTGATCTGGCGCTGGGGTGACAATGACACCGAACTGGCGACCCTGGAAGGCAGCTTCGACACCCGTAGCTTCGGCGGCGCGCTCAATGCCCACGGTCAGTACCGCTGGGGGGAGGCCCTGTTGCGTCCCACCGTCTCGCTGTTCTACTCCCGTGAGCGCAGCGACGACTATGACTTGGACGGCAAGATCCTGGGGATACCGGTGGAGGTGGAAGTGCCCGGCGACTCCTACAGCACTGGCGTCGCGTCGGTCAGTGGTGAGCTTAGCCGTATCTACCACACTGACCACGCGGGTCTGATCATGCCCTACGCCGAACTGGGGGTGGACTGGGCCTTCGAGCAGCCCAACGACGGGCGCTACCTCAACGAGGATCTGGAGTGGGAGGACCCTTCTGACCTGACGGGTACCCTGCGCACTGGCGCTCGCTGGTTTGTCGGCGAGGCCACCCTGCTCGAGGCCAGCGCCGGCTATCTCAGCATCGGCCATGATGACCTGGATATCTGGGAGGGGCGGTTGTATCTCTCCTACCGCTTCTGAGCGGGTGCGTCAGTCACGCTGCTGGCGGGAGATCAGCGCTACGTGATCGAGAAAGGCGCGAAACAGCTCGGCCTGACTCGTGACCTGCAGGCGCTGATAGACGTGCTTGCGGTGGACCTTGACGGTGCCGTCGCTGATGCCGAGCTCTCGCGCCGCCGACTTGGCCGAGTGGCCCGCGAGCAGCAGGCGCACGATATCCTGCTCGCGGCGGGTGAGCACACCCTGGCCAAAACTCGAGAAGGCGGCGTCGACGGGCTCGACCTCCTGGTGTTGCGGTTCGAAGGCATTGCGTTGCCAGCTCCAGAACCGCTGAAGCAGGGCTTCGACGATGGGCGTCAGGTGGCGTAGCGCCTGTACGGTGCGCCGAGTCACCGGTGGCGACTGGGTACGGAAGCCGAGAGACAGCACCATCACGGTGTCGTCGCTGACCCGTGCGAAGAGTCCGATCTCATCCTTGAGTCCTAGGCCGCGATAGTAGTGGTGGTAGTACTCGCTGCTCTCGAAACGGTCCGGCGCCAGATCGCGCAGTCGATGGGTTCCGCTATCCTGACCAGACTCGATGGCCTGGAACATCGGGTCGAGCAGGTAGACGCGACTCAGATAAGGGTCGATGTCGCGCTGGCGGCGTTCGGGGGGATAGTTGTCATGGACCACTCGCGGACGGCCTCGGCCCTGGTAGGCATGCAGGATCAGGGTGTCCATGGGCACCAGCTCGGCGAGTGCCTGCTCCAGCTGTCGCGGAAGGTCGCTGCGATCGGCACCCTGAATCAGGCCAGCCAGTCGTTGGTGCCAGGCCTGGGCCGCGCTGGATGCCAGGTAGTCGATGGGAGTCATGAGGCTCGCTGGGTCGAAAGTCTGAAGCCCACACTGTATCACTTCGTTATTGGTGTCAGTGGTCGTCCCAAGGGTCTGCCGGGCTCGGCGTGACGTGGCGCTGGGGCGAGTCGGGCTGCTATCTTGGACTCCTTTGCCAACGGGACGGCAGCATGAGCGTGAGCATGACGACTCCAAGGGGCGGCGACAGGGCGAGCCGGCGCGAGATCTTCGGCTGGGCGATGTTCGACTTCGCCAATCAGGCCTACACCCTGCTGATCATCACCGTGGTGTTCGGTGAACTCTTCACCACGGTGATCGTCGGCGACCGAGGCGACGACTTTCGCCTGGCCAACCTGCTGTGGAGCCTGGCGCTGGCGCTGAGCTTTCTGCTGGTGGTGGTGACCGGTCCGCTGTGCGGTGCGGTGATGGACTACCGCGCCGAAAAGAAGCGCTTCCTGTTTGCCAGCTATCTGGCCACCATCGCCACCACCGCCATGCTTTATTTCGTCGAGCCGGGCTACGTGGCGCTGGGCTTTGTGTTGATCATCCTGTCCAACTACGCCTATTCCATGGGCGAGTCCTTTATCGCGGCCTTTCTTCCGGGGCTTGGGCCGCCAGAGAAGCTTGGCGCCATCTCCGGTTTCGGCTGGGCGCTGGGCTACGTCGGCGGACTGGTGGCGGCGGGCTTCACCCTGGCCATACTGGGCGAGGCCACCGCGGATAACTTCGAGCGGATCCGCTGGGTCGGGCCCTTCGCCGCGGGCTTCTTCCTGTTGGCGGCGATACCAACCTTCGTCTGGCTCAAGGAGCGCGCCGAGCCACAGCCCCATCGCCAACCCTTCGCCCGCATTGCCTGGCAGCGGGTATCGACCACCTTGCACGAGCTGCGTCGGTTCCGTGACCTGGGTCTTTTTCTGACCTCGGTGCTGTTCTCCATGGCTGGTGTCTACATCATCATCGCCTTCGCCTTCATCTATGGCGCCCAGGTCATCGGCTGGCAGGAAAGCACCCGCAACCTGATGTTCATCATCGTCCAGATCACCGCCGCGGCAGGGGCACTCGGATTTGGCTTTATCCAGGACCGCATCGGTACCCTGGTGACCTATCTGATGACTCTGGTGCTGTGGGTGCTGGCGATCCTTGCCATCTGGGCCACCCCCGAGGTCACCGCCTGGCTAAACGCTACCTGGGGACTCGACTGGCAGGCCGAGCAACTGTTTCTGGTGGTCGGGTGCCTGGCGGGCCTCAGCCTCGGCTCCAGCCAGTCGGCCAGCCGGGTCCTGGTAGGCCTGTTCTCGCCCCGTCAGAAGGCGGCCGAGTTCTTCGGGTTCTGGGGGTTGGCCAACAAGCTGGCGGGGGTCATCGGTATCGTCGGCCTGGGACTGCTGCAGGCGGCGGTGGGGCTCAAGGCCTCTATCCTGTTGTGCGCCGCCTTCTTCATCATCGCCATCGTGATCTGCGCTGGCGTCAATCAGCGCCGCGGCCAGCGGGTGGCAGGGGAGTGGGAAGCCAGGCTGGACGATACGCACTGAACCACCTGGGCCGAGGGAACGGTACCGAGGACCTTGGCCCAGAGACCCGCACCGAGGACGATTGAATGCTGCCGGACGCGCTGTTCGCACCCGATACCCTGATCCTGCTGTCGGCCATCTTCGTCCTGGCAGGACTGGTCAAGGGAGTGCTCGGAATGGGCATGCCCACGGTACTGCTGGCACTGTTGACCGTGACCCTGGGGCTGCCTCTGACCATGGCGCTGATGCTGGTGCCTACGGTGGTCACCAACGTCTGGCAGGCCCTGGTGGGAGGGCATCTGCTGACGCTATGCCGTCGGCTCTGGTTGTTTCTGCTGGCGGCGGTGCTGGCGGTCTGGCCGGGGGTATGGGTGCTGGCCAGCGTCGAGGCTCACTGGCTGTCGTTGTTGCTGGGGCTGTTGCTGATGCTCTACGCACTGATGAATCTGAGCGGGCGACGGCTGCGCTTCTCGGGAAGCCCGGTCCAGTCCGGCGCCGTCGGCGCGATGAATGGCGTCCTGACCGGGCTGACGGGCTCCAGCGTCTTCCCCGGGGTGCCCTTTCTACAGGCCATCGGTCTGTCACGGGACGCCCTGGTTCAGGCCATGGGGCTGTTGTTCAGCCTGTCGACTCTGAGCCTGGCGCTGGCACTCGGCGAGAGGGACTTGCTCTCCACCGACCTGCTGCTGGCGTCGAGCCTGGCGCTGCTGCCGGCGAGTCTCGGCATGTGGTGGGGCGCCTGGCTCAGACGCCGGCTATCCGAGGCACGCTTTCGCCAGGTGTTTCTGCTTGGCCTGCTGGCCATGGGCGGCTACCTGGTGACGCGTTCGCTGCTTGCGGCTTGAGCAACGACCCGGGCTACCCGAGCTTCATCGAGAGCTGCATTGGGCCGTTGCAGGCGCCGTCAGGGGTTGCCGGTGCGCCCCAGGGTTCGTTACTTCGGACGTTCCAGTGAGAACAGGTCGGTGCAGCGCGCATAGTCGCTGCCGGCCATGCGCCCGATCGGGGCCAGGGCGTCGCAGCTGACGTGTCGACCGTTCCACACCCGGGGATCGGCGTGGATGACGGTCACCTCGGCCAGTACCAGGTTGCCTGACAGAGGACGGTCGCCGAAGTGCAGGATATCGTGAAGGCGACAGCCGAAGGCAACCGGTGCCTCCTGAATACGCGGCACCCGCAGGTCTCCCAGGCTGGCCTTGGTCAACCCGGCATGGTCGAACTCGTCTCCCTCGGGCGGCAGGCTTGCGCTGGTGGCGTTGAGCGCCTCGGCCAGCGCCTCACCACCGATATGCACGATGCACTCGCCGACCTGCTTGAGGTTGGCGATGGTGTCCTTGGTGGCGCCTTCGCCGTTGAGCAATGGAGAAAATGCCAGCACGGGGGGATCGACGCTGGCCACATTGAAAAACGAGAAGGGCGCCAGATTGGCGTGACCGCTCTCGCTCAGGGTCGACACCCAGGCGATGGGACGCGGAGCGATGGCTCCGGAGAACAGTCGATAGATCAGGCCGGCGTCCAGCTCGCTGACCTTGAGGGTGGCGTCGTCGCTCACTGTCGAACTCCTTGTGTTCATTGTCGTTGCAACAGCACCCGTTGTGATGGTGCCAGTTGGCGTGGGGCGGTCCAGGCGCTATCCCAGCACGCCGAGCCCGACAGGTCCAGCCTTGGCGGAGATGCGTGATCGAGGCCATCGCGCCGGTGCTGGAAAGGCGCCGGGGCCGCCAATCAGGCCCCGGTGCCTGGTCGGCGACGGCGAGCGTTCAGGGAATCGGTGCCTCGAGGAAGTCACGCAACGGTTTTTCGGCCTGCTGGATGTTCACCACGCCGTCGATGTGGCCTCGGTCACCCTCCAGGGCCTCGAGGGTCACCGGGGTGCCGTCGGCCTCGATCAGTGCGGCGGTCTCGCGAACCTTCTGGGGCGAGAACACCAGGTCGTCTTCGCTGTAGAGCATCAGGGTCGGGGCCTCGATGGCGGCCAGGCCCGCCTCCAGGCTGTCGCCATGGCCGGTCATGAAGGCCTGGTTGGCCTTGACCAGGTACAGCAGATGGTTGGCGTCGGCGGTGGCAGCCCGCTGTTCGGCGACGCTGTCCAGGGTCGCCTCGACCTCGTACTGGGCTTCCAGTGAGCTCATCGGTGAGGTGTTGGCGTCGGCCCAGTCGCGGTCGAAGGTGGCGTCCGCCCAACGCCAGTGGTTGGCCTGCAGGGTGATCAGCTTCAACGACTCGCGTAGACCGTCGAGCGGTGGCGTCTGTGCGTAGTAGTCACCGCCGCGCCAGTGGGGGTCCAGCGTGATGGGGGCGGCCCAGGCGTCCAGGCTGGCGATCAGCCAGGGATCGGCCACGCCCGCACCGATCACCGGAATCAGGCGTTCGACCCGCTCGGGATAGGCGCTGGCCCACTCGTAAGCCTGCAGCGCCCCCATGGAGGCACCCATCACCGCGTGCAAGCGCTGGATACCGAGATCATCCAGCAAGGCCTTCTGCACATTGACGAAGTCGCGAATGGTCACCAACGGGAAGTCGGTGCCCCAGGGCTCGCCGGTGTCGGGGTTGTGACTGGCAGGGCCGGTGGTGGTGACTCTGGGGTCGCCGGCGTTGAGGTTGACCAGGGTGTCCGACGACACGACGTAATAGCGGTCGGTGTCGAGCGGCTTGCCGGGGCCGATGATGGCATCCCAGTAGCCCGGGGTCTCTTCACCGTCATAGCGGCCGGCGGCGTGACTGGTGCCGGAGAAGAAGTGGGTGATCAGGATGGCGTTATCGCCTGCCTCGTTAAGCTCGCCATAGGCCTCCCAGCCGACTCTGACCGGGGCGATGGTGTCACCGCCGACGGTGGTGTAGCTTGGCATCTCGAAGACCTGTTTGGTGACATTGTCCAGGCCGGTGGAGGCCGCCTCGTCATCGTTGTCGGCGCTGGCCAGTGCCGGCGAGGCGATAAGCCAGATCGAGGCGACGAGGAGGCCAAGGGCGACGGCGGCGCCAGGCTGGCGCCGGTCATGGAGAGCGGACGCATAAACTGTCATCATGAACCTTCCCTGGTGGTGGTTGGCGCGGACGATGCCGCGTACAGACACCAGTACAGCGTTCACCTGGCGCCTTCGCCATGCTGCCTTCGTCGTCCCGGCGCGAGGAGGACGAAACCGCCCGTGAGGAGAAACCGATGACCCAGCGACAGGGGACACGTGGCCCCGGGCTCGCCATGATGCTGTTGTTCTGGGTGCTGTTCATGGGGCTCGGTGGCTGGTGGGCGACGTCCTGGCTGGAGCAGCGCCTGAACCCCAATGCCAACCTGAATCAGGTGGCCGAGGGCGAGCCGTTGAGGCTCAAGCGCGGGCCTGGCGGACACTTCGTTGCGCCCGGCAGTATCAATGGCACGCCGGTGACCTTCCTTGTCGACACCGGCGCTACCCGTGTCGCTCTGCCGGGAGATCTGGCGGCAAGACTGTCGTTGCCGGACCTCGGCAGCGCCTGGTTTCATACCGCCAATGGTCGTGCACAAGGCACCCTGACACGCCTCGACAGCGTTACCCTGGGCGGCCTGTCGGCGACTCGGGTCGATGGCTCCATCAGCCCGGGCATGGAAGGTGAGACGGCGCTGCTGGGCATGAGCTTTCTCGGACGCTTCGACATTGCCATCCGTGGCGATATCCTGGAATTGCAGGCGCGCGGCTCCTCGTCACCGAGAGCCGACGCCGCTCCACACAAGGAGATTCAACCATGACCGCGCTCTCTCGATTGCGGCTGAAGTGGCCCATCCTCCAGGCTCCCATGGCCGGCGCCCAGGACGAGACACTGGCGCTTGCGGTCACCGCAGCCGGAGGTCTGGGAGGCCTGCCTGCCGGCATGCTGGCCCTCGAGGCGCTGGATCAGGCCCTTGCAGCGGTGGAAGGACAAGGCCCGGTCAACGTCAACTTCTTCAGCCATGCGTCGCCCGAGCCTCAACCGAGTCGACTGGAGAAGTGGCGAGCGTTGCTGGCCCCTTACCATGAAGAGTTGGGAATCGCGCCGCCACCTCCAAGTGACACGCCTACTAGACGGCCGTTCGACAGCGATGCCTGTGCCATCGTCGAGCGCCACCGTCCCGCCGTGGTGAGCTTTCATTTCGGTCTACCTGAGGCACAACTGGTCGAGCGGGTGAAGGCCTGCGGTGCGCTGGTGCTGTCTACCGCCACCACGGTGGATGAGGCCCGGTGGCTGGAAGCCCATGGCGCCGACGTGGTGATCGCCCAGGGCCTTGAAGCAGGGGGGCACCGGGGACATTTCTTGAGTGACGACCTGAGTCTTCAGTTGCCGCTGGCGTCATTGCTGCCCCGGGTGGTCGAGGCTATCTCGTTGCCGGTGGTGGCGACCGGAGGGATCGGCGACCCCCAGGGGGTCCGGCAGGCACTGGATCTGGGCGCCCAGGCGGTCCAGATCGGTACCGCACTGCTGTGCTGCCCCGAGGCATCGGTGAGGGCCGTCCACCGCAGGGCGCTGCAGGATGATGAAGCCTCCACCGACATCACCAATGTCTTCTCCGGTCGGCCCGCCCGCGGGATCGTCAATCGTGCCATGCGCGAGCTGGGGCCGCTGTCGGATGAGGTACCCGACTTTCCGCTGGCTGCCAGCGCCCTGTGCGAGCTGCGCGCGGCCCACGAGTCCCGTTGCAGCGGTGACTTTTCTCCGCTGTGGGCGGGCCAGAATCGACGCCACTGTCGTGAGGTACCGGTGGCCGAGCAACTCCAGTGGCTGGCGGGAGAACTCGAGGAGCAATGAGGAGCACGTCTTCCTGTGCGCTCGCAACGCCAACCTGGCGACAAGCGTAGATTGCGGTTCCTGGGGCAGGTCAGGGTCGCGAGGCAGCGCTAACGCTTCGGAAATCACGCGGCGCGTTTGCATAACCTGCGGCTTCGCTCTGGCACACAAGGCCGCGGCGCGTTTGCATAGCCTGCGGCTTCGCTCTGGCACGCAAGGCCTCGGCACTCTGGCATAACATCCAGCTTCGCTCTGGCATAAAAAAGCCGCGGCACTCGGCGATGAGTGGCCGCGGCTTCTGCTGATATCGGTTGATTATTGCTTTACCGATGTATTACCGCCTTGCGGCGGGGCGAACGACATCGCCGAGCATGCTTTCGGTCTGTCGATCAGCACTCGCCTTCGGCGCACTTCTCGGTCTCGGCCAGGTCCGCGGCGTAGATGATGACGTCACCGTCTGTCTCATTCTTCCACCAGTGCCAGATCTCGTTGAACTCGGCGATGATCGACGGCGCCTTGTGAACGCGCGGCTGCTCATGCTTGGAGTTGTACTCGACGATCTCGCCCTGGAACACGAACAGGATAGCCGGGCGGTTTTCGTGGGAGTGGTAAGGCACGATGCCACCTGGTGCCACGTCGACTCGGCGGAAGCGCAGGTGACGTTGCTCGAGCGGTGCAGCGCCTGCCGGCAGCTTGACGTCCGCAAGGTCGATGTAGGCCAGTGTGGTATCGACCTCGTCAACGGGTTCCATCGGCGGATTTTTCTGATGTTCAAACATGGCGTAATTCCTTCTTGCGCAGCGTTGGGTTTGGTGGGGCGTGTATCACCGTGGTGATCTTCAGGTATCGGGGTAGATGTCTTTGACGGCCAGCACCGCATTGATGGTGACCGGGAAGCCGGCATAGGGCGCCAGCTGCATGAACAGTTCGACCAGCTCGTCACGGGTGAAGCCTAGTGAGCGTGCGATGCCGATATGGATGCGTAGCTGATTCTCGTGGCCTCCACAGGCCAGTGCCGAGAGCGTGGCGCTCTGGCGCAGCTTGGGGTCCAGGCCATCACGACCGTACATTTCGCCAAAGGGGAATTCGGCGACCAGGCGCATCAGGTCGGGGGCGAAGTCACCGAGCTTTTCCTCCAACGCTTGTGCGGCGGCGGGATTGTGCTTACGGAAGAAGGCGAGTCCCTTCTCCATGTTGGGTGAAACGGCGGTGGAACTCATTTTCCAGCATCCTCATGGCGACGATAGTGGTCGGGGTAATCGCATTCCGTGTCGGCCTTTCCGTAATCGGCGGCAGCAGGAAGACAAGCCATTTTTTTGCCGCTACCAATCTCTATGTCGTTTGAAACATACGACTGTTTTATCTTGCTGAGTCATCACTTCGCGTCGGACTGATCCGTTTGCTCAGCTTGGTCGGTGCCGGGTCTGCAACCTTACCGGCACCGCTATGCCATAACGCCTATCGGGGCCCGTTGCCGATCAGTGGGTGCCCTCGAACATGGCTCTCAGGTCGACGCTGTCCTGCTTGCCGATGTCGTCGTAGTGTTGCTCGATCCAGTCCTGGGCGCGTTTGCGGCCGAGATCTCGCAGATGGCACAGGAAGTCCCACTCGGCGTTGAGCTTCGATGAGGCCCCGAGGGGTTTCAGCAGGTCCTGGCTATCGATGATATGGACCAGCATGTCGCGATAGTTCTTGGGGTCGAGGTGGCCTTCGTGGATCAGTCGCTTGACGAAGGCAAGCGCCCTCAACTCCTTGAGCAGACTGGCATTGAAGGTGATCTCGTTGGTGCGATTGAGGATCTCCTGAGCGCTGGTCGGTGACCCCTCACGCTCCACCGGATTGACCTGGACGATCAGGATGTCTCGGGACTCGGTGGTGTGATAGAAGGGAAACAGCGGAGGGTTACCGGAATAGCCGCCGTCCCAGTAGGGCACGCCGTCGACTTCGACCGCTTCGAACAGGAAGGGCAGGCAGGCCGACGCCATCACCATGTCGGGGGTGAGTTCGGCGCGATCGAAGATCTTGACGCGCCCGGTCTCGGCGTTGGTCGCGGCCACGAAGACCTTCATCTGGTCGCAGCCACACACATTGTCGAAGTCGACCTGCTCGACGATGATGTCCCGCAGGGGGTTGTATTTCATGGGGTTGAACTGGCTCGGCGAGAAGAATCGCGTCATCAGGTCGAAGTAGACGTGGCCCGGCGAGTAGTCGAGGCTCCAGTTTCCGCTAAGACGATCCCAGGGGGTGCGCTGCAGAATGCTGAAGCGCGCCGACTGGGACACGGCACGCCAGAACGTTTCCAGTTTTTCGCGCCCAGCCTCTCGCCCGCCCTGGACTAGACCATCGGCCAGAACGACAGCGTTCATGGCGCCAGCGGAGGTGCCGGAAATGGCCTCGATCTCGATGCATGGGTCGTCGAGCAGGGCGTCGAGGACCCCCCAGGTAAAGGCGCCGTGAGCGCCTCCACCCTGAAGTGCCAGACTTATTTTCTTGGGTGGCTTGGCCATCAAGCTCTCCTGTCATCTTGGTGCGGTCGTCCGTGAGGCCGTCTTTCCTTGCCGGGAAAAGTGCGGCAGCAGCGGCGTCGGCGGCAGGTTCGCCGCATGCTCTACCCTGTCGAACGGTGCTTCAGTGTGCTGTCCAGCCGCCATCGACCGGCAGGGCGATTCCCGTCATGGAGGCGGCGCCGTCCGAACACAGGAACAGCGCCGTGGCCGCCAGTTGTTCGGTGGTGACAAATTGGCGGGTCGGCTGGTTGGCGAGCAAGACGTCGCGAATGACCGAGTCCTCGGAGATACCGCGTGCCTTGGCGGTGTCGGGAATCTGCTTCTCTACCAGAGGCGTCAGCACGTATCCCGGGCAGATGGCATTGACGGTGATGCCGTGTTCGGCGACTTCCAGCGCCACGGTCTTGGTCAGTCCCAGAACGCCGTGCTTTGCGGCCACATAGGCCGACTTGAAAGGCGATGCCACCAGAGCATGGGCGGACGCGATGTTGATCACTCGCCCCCAGCCACGTGCCTTCATGCCAGGCAAGGCGGCCTTGGTCAGGTGAAAAGCGGAATTCATGTTGATGGCGATGATCGCGTTCCACTTGTCCTCGGGGAACTCGTCCACCGGTGCCACGTGCTGAATACCGGCGTTGTTGACGATGATGTCCACGCTGCCGAATTCTGCCTCGGCCCGCTTGTGCATGGCGCTGATCTCGCCGGGGTCCATCATGTTGGCGTTGTCATAGACGACCTTGACGCCGTGCTTTTCGAGACTGGCGCGAGTGGCCTCCACGTCCGCGGCGGCCTCGATACCGTTGATGACCAGGTTGATGCCCGCCTTGGCGAAGCCTTCGGCGATACCGAGACCGATACCGCTGGTGGAGCCGGTGATGATGGCGGTCTTCTGCTGGGGCATGGATCACTTCCTCTAGAGACGAGATCGCCGGCGCTGGCCGGCAGGAACTTGCAGCGTGTTCATGGCTTGACCGATAGGTCGCTTCACTGGCCTCGCGCCTCGATTCGTCGACGAGCTTTTTCGATGCCGTCATCGACATCGACCAACTCCACAGAGCTCGACGTGTTTCCACCGAGTCCGATCAGGCGACAGGCCGGCAGCAGGCTCGTTAGTCATGGCCTTGTTCGACAGTGTCACCAGCATAGACTGGCATGCAAGATTCGGCTTTTGCTGAAATGGCTTTATCCGCACAATGCTCATCAATGCTTAGCAGCAAAGCCGTTTGCCGCCTGACGAACGCCGTGGCGCATGTCGGTAACTTCCTTGGGAGCGCAGCGAACGACTGGTAAAATGCCTGCATGAATCCTAAGTCGCCCACGCTACCCGCCGACCTGCGCGACGATCCTCTCTACTATCTGCGTCACTTTCAGTTTGTGCTCGACTGGGTGATGGCACGCCACGCCGACCTGCTGGCAGAGCCAGAACAGCGCTTTATCATGGCCTTCGGCGAGCTGCCGGAGGCAGCTCAGGCGTTGCTGGTACGCATGGTCTCGCGCAAGGGCGAGCTGTTTCGCACAAGTCGCCTGGTCTACACCGAGGTCGATGATCTCGAGCAGGCGCTGAGCCGACTGGCGGCGGCGCAGCTGGTGGAGCTTGATCCCGTGCTGAGTCTCGATGACCTGCTTGCACAGTTGCGCCTGCCCGAGGCTCGACGGGTCTTCGCCGAAACTGTGTCCGCTTGCGGTCTGCCCACCTCGGTCTCCAAGTCACGTCTGTGCGAGGCGCTGGACGGCCAGTTCACGCCGCGGCGCTGGAGCGCCTGGTGGCCTGAGTCCGACGAGACCCTGGTGCGGGTCTCGGTAATGTCGGTGTGTGATCGACTGCGCCTGATGTTCTTCGGCAATCTGCGCCAGAGCTGGTCCGATTTCGTGATGGCCGAGCTTGGCCATATGCGCTATGAACGGGTGAGTTTCGATCCCGCGTCGCGGGGGTTTCAGCAGCGTCAGGAGGTGGATGCCTATCTCTGCCTGCATCGGCTGCGAGAGCGATTCGACGACGGCGAAGCCGTGGCTGATATCTGGTCGGCAGTACCAAGGCTGCCCGACGACAACCCCTGGCTCGCGGCACGGCGGTCTCGCCTGCTGCTGCGTCTGGGCCAGCAGGCCCAGCGAGAGGGGCAGGTGGCGCTGGCGCTGGAGATCTTCTCCTTTGCTGGCCCGGGCGAAGCGCGGGTGCGTCGACTGCGCCTGCTGGAGCGAGAGGGCGAGCATCACCAGGCGTTGACGCTGGCGACCCAGGCGCTCGAGGCACCGCTGGACGACGCCGAGCGCCAGGCGCTTGCCCGGCTGGTGCCGCGATTGCAGCGCCGCCTGGGTCTGCCGGTGCTCAAGCCGGCAGCACAGGCGCCGCCGCAGAGCTGGAGCCTGAGCTTGCCGCCACTATCGCTGGCGGCCAGTGGCTCGGTGGAGTTGGCGCTGCGTGATCACCTGGCCCGGGATGAGGCCCCAGCCTTCTACGTCGAGAATCACCTCTTCGCCGGGCTCTTCGGGCTGCTCTGCTGGGACGTCATCTTCGCCCCCTTGCCGGGCGCCTTCTTTCATCCCTTTCATCGCGGGCCGGCGGATCTGTATCGGCCAGACTTCGTATCGCGGCGGCGTGATCGCTTCGATGCCTGCCTGGAGGCGCTGGCGAGCGGCGACTACCGCGAGCGTATCAGGGCCCGCTGGCGCGACAAGCAGGGGCTGGCCAACCCCTTCGTCTATTGGGAAATGCTCGACGAAGCCTTGCTGGAACTGGCGCTTCACTGTATTGCGCCTGAACACCTGGCGGTGCTGTTCGAGCGCCTTCTCGAGGATCTCAAGGCCAACCGATCGGGCTGGCCGGACCTGATCCAGTTCTTTCCCGATGCTGGGCAGGGCCAGCCCCGCTATCGTCTGATCGAGGTCAAGGCGCCAGGAGACCGGCTGCAGGACAACCAGCGACGTTGGCTTGAGCACTTCCAGTGCCACGGCATTCCGGTGTCGGTGTGCCACGTGAGGTGGTCCGATGGCTGAGGGATCTTCATCGTCTGACGATGCCGAGACAGCTACCTCGGACACGGCCGAGTCGGTCTCTCTCAGCGTCGGCGTGCGGGAACTGTGCGAGTTCACCGGTAGGCGCGGTGATCTGGATCACCGCTTCACCCCGGCCCCCAGCTCGCGGGAAGGGATAGAGGGCCATGCCCGCGTCGTGGCCCGACGTGGCGAAGGCTACCGCAGTGAGGTGATGGTGGTCGCCACCCTCGAGGGACTCAAGGTCCAGGGGCGCATCGACGGTGTGGCCGAGAACGGTGGGCGACTCGAAGAGATCAAGACCCACCGGGGACGCCTGGAACGCATGGCCGACAATCAGCGCGCGTTGCACTGGGCCCAGGTGCGGGCCTACGGCGCACTTTGGTGCCGCCAGCAGGGGCGCGAGCGGATTACCCTGGCGCTGGTCTATCTGGATCTGGTCAGCGGTCGCGAGACTTGCCTGAGCGTCGAGGCCGAGGCCGCCACGCTGTGGCAGGAGCTTGAGTCGGCCTGTCGCGCCTATCGAGCCTGGGCGCTGGCCGAAGCCTCACATCGCCGGCGGAGAGATGAAGCGCTGGACCGTCTGACGTTTCCCTACCCTGCGTTCAGGCCTGGGCAGCGCGAGATGGCCGAGACCACCTACAAGGCCGTCGCCACTGGCCGGGATCTGCTGATAGAGGCGCCGACTGGCATCGGCAAGACGCTGGGGAGCCTGTTCCCGCTGCTCAAGGCGATGCCCCGCCAGGCGCTGGACCGCACCGCCTTTCTGACCATGAAGACCACCGGCCGACAGCTGGCGCTGGCGGCACTGGCGCAGCTCGACCCTGGCCCACAGCGCAAGCTGCGCACGCTGGAGCTGATCGCTCGGGACAAGGCCTGCGAGCATCCGCAACTGGCCTGCCACGGAGATAGCTGTCCTCTGGCTGAGGGCTTCTACGACCGCCTGCCCGAGGCGAGGCAGGCGGCTGTGGAGCAGGGCTGGCTAGATCGTGACGGGCTCAGGCAGGTGGCGCTTGAGCATCGCGTCTGCCCCTACTACCTGGGCCAGGAGATGGCTCGCTGGTGCGATCTGGTGGTCGGCGACGTCAATCACTATTTCGACTCGAGCGCGCTGTTGCACGGCTTGGCCCAGGCGCGACAGTGGCGCCTGGGTGTGCTGGTGGACGAAGCCCACAACCTGATCGAGCGTGCCCGTGGCATGTACTCGGCGAGCCTCGATCAGCGTCGCCTGGCGCGCCTGCAAAAGGAGGCGCCGGGGGCGCTGCGCCAACCTCTGGCCAGGGTGATCAAGCAGTGGCAGGCACTGGTGCGTCAGCACGGCGGAGAGGACCCGGGCAGTCGCGAAGCGCCACGCTGGTTTGCCCTCGACGCCTTGCCGGCGGAGTTGATCGGCTCCCTTCAGGGACTCTGTGGTGCCATCGGCGACCACCTGGGCGAGCATCCGGAGGACACCCAGCCGGCGCTGACCGACTGCCTGTTCGAGGCGTTGGCCTTCGTTCGGCTGGCGGAGCGTTTCGGTGATCACTCGCTGTGCGAGCTCACCCGTCACGGGCGCGGGCGGGCACGACTGGCCATCGTCAACCAGGTGCCCGCCGACTTCCTGCGGCCCCGTTTCGCCGCGGCTCACGCAAGCGTGCTGTTTTCCGCGACCCTGGCGCCACCACGCTATCAGATCGACCTGCTGGGGCTAGCCGAGGACACGGTATGGTCCGAGGTCGCGTCGCCTTTTGTCGCCGAGCAGCTCGAGGTGCGGGTGTGCGCGCAGCTGTCTACCCGCTACCGCGATCGGAAGCGATCCCTGCCGGGAATACTCGACGTCATGAGCGCGCAGTACCGTCGACGTCCCGGCCACTATCTGGCGTTCTTCTCGAGCTTCGCCTACCTGGAGCAGGTGCGAGAAGCCCTGGCCGAGGCCCATCCCGACATTCCTCAGCGCGCCCAGCGACGCGCCATGAGCGAGGCGGAGCGGGAGGCCTTTCTGGAGGACTTTGTGCCAGGGGGTGAGGGAATCGCCTTCGCGGTACTCGGAGGCGCCTTCGCCGAAGGCGTCGACCTGCCCGGCGAGCGTTTGATCGGTGCCTTTGTCGCCACCCTGGGGCTACCCCCCAGCGATGCCCGCCAGGAGGCGCTGAAGACACGCCTCGAGCAACGCTTCGGTCGCGGTGACGACTACGCCTATCGTATCCCCGGGCTGATCAAGGTGGTCCAGGCGGCCGGGCGGGTCATTCGCGGGCCCCAGGATACTGGCACCCTGGTATTGCTGGACGATCGCTTCGCCAGACCTGAGGTGCAGGCGAGGCTGCCCCGCTGGTGGGAAACGGCCCGGCGCTGACGTCGTCCCTGTGTCTGACCTGTCGCTGCCCTTGTCCGTTCTCTGCCCTTGCCTGGGCAGACTGGCCCTCGACGTGGCCGGTGAATGGCAGTGCAAGCGGCTTCTGGCACAAGGGCTGGAGGTTCTGGCACAAGGGCCGGAGGTCAGGACTCGTTGGCCGAGCGCTTGGTGTCGTCGCCATCCGAGGCTTGGCGCCGGGGGATTTCCTCGACCCGGGTCAGGATGTCCTCGTCGGCCTCGAACAGGGTCTCGAGCTCCTTGGCCGCCTGCCGCACCGTCTGCATCTGCTTCTTCTCGTTGCCGAAGACCTCGAGCTGACGCCGCAGGGTCTCCTCGTCGTGGGGGCGGAAGGTGTCGATGGTGTGCTGGGCCTGGTCGCGGGGCACACCGAGCCCGATCAGCACCTCACGGGTCATTTCCAGGCTCGCCGGCAGCAGCTCACGAAGGATAAAGCCAACCTTGGCACGCATCAGCAACTGGGCATGGTGACGATCTCGGGCACGTGCATAGATCTTGAGGTGGGGGAAGCGCTTGCTGGCGCGATGGATGATGCGCATCGAGATATCCGGATCGCCGACCGCGACCACCAGCACCTGGGCATGACGCGCGCCGGCGGCATCCAGCAGGTCCAGTCGGGTAGCGTCGCCGTAGTACACCTTGTTGCCGTAGCGACGCACGAAGTCGACGTGGTCGGCATTGATGTCGAGGACGGTGTAGGGGATCTCGAGCCCTTGAAGCGCCCGCCCCATGATCTGACCGAAGCGACCGAAGCCGACCAGAATGATGCGTGGCGAATCATCGTCCATGGCATCGAAGTCACGCTTGGGCCGAGGCTTCTTGAACAATGGCCGCACCAGCCGTTCGTGGCCCAGAAACAGGATCGGGGTGGCGGCCATGGACAGCGACACTACCAGCACCAGAACGTGCACGAGGTCCTGCGCCAGCAAGGCGGCTGAACCCGCGGCGGTCAACAGCACGAAGGCGAATTCTCCGCCCTGTGACAACAGCACGCCGAGGGTGGTGGTCTCGCGCCAGCCGCAGCGGTAGACCCGAGCGGCGATCATCAGGCTGGCGCCCTTGGCCAGCAGCAGCAGTGCGGTCAGCCCCAGCACCAGCCCAGGGGACTGTGCCAGCAGGCCGACCTTGGCGGTCATGCCCACCGCCATGAAGAATAGCCCCAGCAGCAGACCGCGAAACGGTTCGATGTCGGCCTCGATGCTGTGGCGATACTCGGAATCGGCCAGCAGGATACCGGCGATAAAGGCGCCAAGTGCCATGGACAGTCCGGCGAGCTCCATCAGCAGGGCGGCACCGATCAGTACCAGCAACGACATGCCGGCGAACACTTCGCGGCTGTCGGTGGCTGCGGCCAGGCGGAACAGCGGCGGCAGCAGCTTGCGCCCGCCAAAGATCAGACCGGTGAAGGCGGCGACGGCGATGGCGACTTCTTTGAGCACCGCAGTCATGCCGCCGCTGACCAGCGAGTCGGCGCCCAGGATCGGAATCACCGCCAGTACCGGAATGGCCGCCATGTCCTGGAACAGCAGCAGCGCAAAGGCATGGCGTCCGTGGCGGCTGTTGAGTTCCTGGCGCTCGCCCAGCAGGTGCAGTACCAGTGGCGTAGAGCACAGCCCCAGACTGAAGCCCACCACCGCCGCCGCCACCGGCGGAAGGCCCAGTGCCAGGGCGGTCAGGCCCAGCACCAGGGTAGTGATGGCCACCTGCAGGCTGCCAAAGCCGAACACCGCCTTGCGCATCAGCTTGAGCCGCGCCGGTTTCAGCTCCAGGCCGATGACGAACAGCAGAAAGACGATACCGACCTGCGAAAACTGCAGTACCCCTTCGGCGTCCGGTACCAGGCCGAGGGCCGAGGGACCGATCAGCACGCCGGCGATCAGGTAGCCGAGCACTTCCCCCAGGCCAAGGCGTTTGATGATCGGGACCACCAGCACCGCCGCAGTGAGAAAGATCAAGACGTTGAGAAGCAGCGCGGTGGCCAAGGTCGGGTCTCCAGGGCGGCTCGTGGGTGGGCCCCATAGCATACCTGATGTCACCGGCATGCATGTTATGCCGATAGCAGCGTGGGCGCTGGGGCGGGGCTCTGTTGCAGGAGGGCTCTGTTACAGGGCGTTGATGCAGGGTTCTGGTGCAGGGCTCTGATGCAGGGCTCTGAGGCGGAGCTTTGCTGCGGTGTGCTGGTGCCGCGGCTGGTTCGCGGTGCTGGACAGCCCCCGGCGTCACGCCACCTTTAGCGCCGTGGGCCGCAGCGGGGGCTTCTGCTCATTCGGACGAGAGGCTGTCCTCACCGAGGGCGACATAGCCTGGCAGCGCCTGGATACGTTGGATCCAGGCACGAATGCCGGGAAAGGCGCCGAGATCGAAGCCGCCTTCGTGGGCCACATGGGTGTAGGCGTAGAGCGAGATGTCGGCGATGGTGGGGTGCTCGCCCACCAGAAAGGGCGTAGCCTCCAGCTGACGCTCCATGACGCCGAGCGCCTTGTAGCCGCCTTGCTGCTTGGCGTCGAATTCGGCCCGCCGGTCCTCCGGCATTCCCAGGTAGAGCGAGATGAAGCGCGCCACGGCGATGTAGGGCTCATGACTGTACTGTTCGAAGTATTGCCACTGCAGCACCTTGGCATGGCGGTAACGATCCTCGGGCAGCCACTCACTGCCGCTGGCCAGGTAGTGGAGGATAGCGTTGGATTCCGCCAGAAAGCGTCCATCATCCAGCTCGAGCAGGGGGATCTTGCCGTTGGGGTTGCGGCCCAGGAAGTCTTCTTCGCGGGTGTCCCCGGCCAGGATGTCGATGCCTATCCACACCATGCGAATGTCCAGCAGCGATGCCAGCAGCTTGATCTTGTAGCAGTTTCCCGAGCGTGTATCGCCGTAGAGATTCATGGAGGTGTCCCCTGGTGCATGGATGAAGAGTCTATGGTGTCACTATTGCGGGAGGCGGGAAGGTCGACAGCGCGATTCGGCACTGAGCGACGCTGCGGGAGTCGCAGTGGCATCTGGCAGCTTCTATCCTGTTCCAGGCGGTCAGGGCCGCCCCGTACCGAAGGGTAGTCTAACCCTTGTAGCATGGAGCTGCGCCCCAGTAGCAAGAGCGGCAAGAGCGGCAATAGTGTCGAGAGCGGCCAAAAGGGCAAGCGCGGCGTGAGCGGCAGGATGGGCAAGAGCGTCGAGCTGGCCCGACTCGAAGTCAAGGATGCCGGAGGTAAGGCGATGGATGACAGGCGTGCCGCAAGGTGGCCAGCACGACTGCTTGGCCTGTTGGTGCTGGCGACAGCGTTGGTTGCACTGGCCGCCGGGGGCTACCTGCTGGCGCTGGGTGGCTCGGCGTACTACGTGCTGGCAGCGGGGGGGCTGGCGCTGACGGGATGCGGCCTGATGGCACGATGGCGCCTCGCCCCGGGGCTTTACGCTTTACTGCTTGGAGCAACCCTTGGCTGGGCACTGTGGGAAGTGGGGCTGGACGCCTGGCGCCTGCTGCCGCGTCTGGGCCTGCCGGCATTGCTGGGGCTGGTGCTGCTGTTGCCCTGGTTCGCCCGCGGTGCCTACGCCTGCTGCAGGCAGGCGCTGGGATTGATGACGCTCTCTTGCTTGTCCTTGCTGCTGTTGCTGGCCTTTCTCCCTGCTGTCGAACCGTCCTTGTCTTCGCGTCCCGAGAGTCCTGGCTCCTCGGTGCCCAAGGCCCCGGCAAACCCCCAGGGTGAGTCCGCCACTGGCCTCGACGCGCTATGGCGTCTCGAGCTGGAGCAGGAGAGGGCGGAGGCAGAGACAGAGACAGAGACAGAGAACCACTTGGCCACCGCCTTCCCTCTGGTCATCATCGACGACCGATTGATTGTCTGCACCTCGAGCGGTATCGAAGCTCGCATGGTCGCTACCGGCGAGCGTCTTTGGTCGCACCCGAACAGCGACGAAAAGGGCAACGCGGACAATATCGAGCCGCTGGGGCCCTGTCGCACGCTTGCCTATCACGATGCCGCTGAGCGAACGCAGGATATGGTCGAGGGCGTCTTTGCGCCGACCCCCGGGGAGGGCGAGCCGGATCCCCTGGAAATGTCGACGACCCATGAAGGTGCCGGGGAAGAGGGGGTCGCGGAAAGCGATCTGGTCTGTCCGCAGCGGCTGTTCGTAGTCACCCGAGATCGTCGCTTGCTGGCGCTGGATGCCGACACCGGCAGACACTGCGAGAGTTTCGGCACCGACGGCCAGGTCGACCTGGCCGAAGTGGCTGACATGAGTGCCGACACATCCGCCGAGGTGCTGAAGGGAGCCGCAGGCATCCAGGTCACCTCGCGACTGGTACTGCTGACGGGGTTCGGCCCCGAGGTGGTGGCGCTGGACATCGCCACCGGCGATCGCATCTGGCGCTGGCGGCCCGAGACGCCAGGCGCCGACAACCTTCGCATCGTCGCCGTCGATGAGACCCAGGGCCTGCTGATGGTGGCTGCCCCTACTGACCCTGCTGACCCTGCTGCCTCTGGGGCCGAGCGCCGCCCGGACAACGTCCGAGATGAGAGTGAGCAGGGCCCTGGAGGCCGGGTGACGGCGCTGGAGGTGACCACCGGCGAACCGCTATGGACGCGAGCGCTGGATCTTGCCCCCACGCCCGGCGAGGGGGCGATGCCTGTCGATGCGGCGATCACAGCGTCGACGGCAGCAAAGGACGTTGTCATGGTCAGCCTGGACGATAGACCCCAGGCCGCGGTGGTGGCGACGAGCGAGGGCCGGCTGTTGATGCTGGACATGCCCAGCGGGGAGACCCTGGCGTCGCTCGACCTGATGCCACCACCGCCGCTGTCGGCAGAGACCTGGCGAACCCCGCCCTCTGACCCGAAGGCACTGCGCGAACGCGACATGTGGGGACTTTCGCCGGTGGATCAACTGCTTTGCCGTATTCGCCTGCGGGCCAGGGACAGCGCTGGGCCAGTCACCTTGCCGGCGTCGCTGGAGCGGCTGATCCGACCGACGCTACCCTTGGTGTCACCCCGTGTGGCGCTGAGGCTCGGCCCGGATGGGCAAGCGCTCTACGCCAGCGTCGGCTCCCGTGGTGCCGACCCTCGTCATCCCTGGCTATCCTGCCGTACGCCTCCCTGGGGGGAGCTGGTCAAGGTCGAGCTGTCCGCGCTTTACGCTCTGCACGGCAGTGATGGTAGTGATGGTAGCGATAGCTCGGCGATCGTCTGGCGTCGCACCGTCGGTGACCTCGACGTCGAATTGCCCCAGGAGTTGCGCTTGCCGTTCGAGCTTTCGCTGCCTGTCGGAACGGCGAACCTGTCCACGCCGATGATGCTCGCGGGTAGTTCCGGCGACGCAGCGGTGGTCGTCGCGGACCAGACAAGGTCAGTCGCGCTCTACGCCTTCGCTCTGGATGATGGTCGGGCATTGTGGCGCCAGCGAATGGTCGAGGGGGCGCGGGGAGCAAGCCAACTTACTCACCAGGGCAGGAGCGAGGCGAACGTGGTGGCGCTTGTCCTGCCGCGAGATGCAGCGCCTTCAGACCAGGCCGCCGAACTGGTGGTGTACGCAGCGCCCGAGGCTTTGCCCCAAGGGGGTGGCACAAAGTGAGCGAGGGCGGGCGTCGGTCCCGCCGCGCCCGGCCATGGCTATGCTGAAAAACAACATTGCAGGTTACGCAGGGGGCACCCATGAGAACCATGTTGATTGTCGTCGTCGGGGTGGTCGTGGTCCTGGTGTTGCTGTGGCGCTGTCCCAAGCCGCGACAGCACACCGCCATGTGGATATTCAGCCTCGCCTGGCTGGCGATATGCGCCTGGAACCTGAGCGTCGGGCTGTCGCACGGCTACGCCCTGGGCGAAGAGTTGCTGGTCCATGCGCTGCTTTACGGGGTACCCGTGGGGCTTGGCTGGTGGCGGGTGTGCAGGGAGCCGTCCTCGATCTGACTGGTGCAGGACAGAGGCTGGCGCTCTGTTCAGTCGCCGGGCGCCTTTTGTTTATAGTGGCCGGGGATCTTGACGCGCTCGCCATTGGGCAGCGTCTTGACGTGGGTGGGAACGTAGACTCGCTTGATGACACTCTTGGATGTCGCCATGACGGACCTCCTGCATGTTCCATGGAGAGGACCTCCGATAGTCCTCATCACTACCAGAGCCTGATGAGGTTGTAAATGAGAGCATATATCTTTTGTCATCAAATCACATTTGACCTGCATCAAGGGAAGCGACCATTGCCTGCGCAGCGAGTGCGGGGCTAGACCGATGAGCGCCCACGCCCCCCTGATCGAACATCGACACTATCCAGACCGAGTGTTGAGTGACCGCCACGACTTTCAGCAGCTGTTGCTGGGCCGCGGCGGCATGGTGGAACTGGACGTTGGCGGACGTGGTCTGCGCGTAGGGCCGGGCGTACTGGCCCCGGTCCCCAGCGGCGAGACCCACCACTATCTCGCGCCGGGGGCCAACGACATTCTGGTGCTCGACCTGCCGGTGGCCTGGTGCCAGGCCCTGGGGGTGGAGGGGATCTTCGAAAACGAGCGAGCGAGGGGCTATCGCGCGCCGGCGAGCCTGGTCGAGGCGGCGCCCGCCCCGGGCGCCGGCGTCGAGGCGCTGGCCCGGTGGCTTTCCCGCCTGCAGCACGCGCTGGATGAAGGGCGCAGCAGGCCGCTCCCTGCGCCGCGTCTGCGTCTGCTCCAGCTGCTGCCAAGGCTACGCGGCGAGCTGGCCCACCCCTGGCGCGTCAAGGAGATGGCGGCGCTGTGCCACCTGTCCGAGGCGGTCTTCGCCCGTCAGTTTCGTGAGCTGCTCGGAGTGCCGCCGGCGGTCTGGCTGCGTCGTGAGCGGCTGGCCCTGGCGCGACAATTGCTGGTCACCCGGACTCGTTCCGGCTCGGCCATGGCCCTCAGCGAGGTCGCGCTGGTCTGCGGGTTCCACGACGCCGCCCACTTTTCCCGCGTCTTCCGCGAGGCCCATGACGTTTCTCCCGGCGCCTGGCGGCGTCAAGCCGCAACCGCCACGCACAACAGGTCAGAATCGTACAAGACCTAGTGTGGGCGGCTGGCCCACACTCGAGACCTCGGTGCTCTGGAGGTCTTTATGCGCTCTTCCTCATCTTCATCTTCTTCCTCTGCCCAGGCGGGAGCATCCTCCGATGCGGTCGACATCTCGCGTAGGCGCGCCACCTTGATCGGTGCCACCACGGTGCTCAATTGGGCCATGCTGGCCCTCTTTACCCAGTTGTCGGGGCCCGTGCCACCGTTTCTGCTCACCGCCCTGGCGTTCGGCGTAGCCTTTGTGTGCTTTGTGGTCTATCAGTGCCTTCGCGGCGAGGCGGTGCTGGCGCCGATGCGCCAGCCGCCACTGGTCTGGGCGCTGGGCGTCGGCGGGCTGTTCGGCTACCACGCCCTCTACTTTATCGCCCAGCAGAACGCGCCGCCGGCCAACGCCGGCCTGATCAGCTATCTCTGGCCGCTGTTGATCGTGCTGTTTGTCGCTCTGCTACCCGGTGAGCGCCTGCGCGGGTTTCACGTGGTCGGCAGCCTGCTCGGTTTCGGCGGGGCGGTGCTGTTGATCGGCGGAGACGTCGACGCCGGCGGTAGCCTCCTGGGCTACGCCGCCGCCTTCGCCTGTGCCTTCGTCTGGAGTGGCTATTCGGTGCTGTCCCGGGCCACCCGCACGGTACCCACCGCCGCGGTGGGGGGCTTCTGTCTGGTCACCGCGATACTGGCGGCAGCGTGTCATCTGGCCTTCGAACCCGGCCGCTGGCCCCAGGGCAGCGACTGGTTCGGTGTCATCGCTCTCGGCCTGGGACCGGTGGGCAGCGCCTTCTTTACCTGGGATATCGGGGTCAAGCAGGGGGACCTGCGGCTGCTGGGTCTGCTGGCCTACTTCACGCCGCTGCTGTCGACCCTGGTGCTGGTGATGACCGGCTTCGCCGCGCCTACCCTGTGGCTTGCCGGGGCGGCGGTGCTGATCACCCTTGGGATGCTGATCGGCAGCGGCTGGATTGGGCGTAGAAGGTCGTCCCGGGCGTCGGACTGATACCCAGCCGGGCGACTGTATCCTTGGGACAATAGGGAGCCTCAAGCGCGTCTTTCAAACTGGCCTCGGCGTTCGACAATAACGTCGGTCTTCAAGGAGGACGCCAGTCATGAAAGAACACGATTTCGAACTACGTTTTCGACTGCCCCGAGGGGTGAACCCCCAGGATCTCGCCGAGCGGCTGTGTGACGACGGCTGCCGCGACGCCCTGGTCGGCAGGGCCCACGATGATGAAATCGCGCTACAGTTCTGCCGCGCAGCGGCCTGCTCCGGCGAGGCCATGCGCAGTGCGCTGCAGGATGTGATCAGGGTGGAGCCCAAGGCGAGGTTGCTGGTCAGCCGCTAGGGCTTGCCTGAAGACGCCGACGACGCCGGCAGAGCGATCGATACACGCAAGGCCCGGTGACGGGCCTTGCGCATTTTTATGCCAGTGAGGCCGTCGTCAATGACTCCTGACGCGATGGCGCGACAAGCGGGTAAAGCAGATCGGTGGGGTACTGGCCGTGCTCATGCGGTCGGTATCGGGCTGCGCCCGCCAGCCGCGATAGAGCGCCCAGCGCTTCAAGGCGTCCAGGTTGAGGTGCGGGTGGTGCTCGTCGCGGGGATCGTACTCGGGGGAAGGAAAGGCGTGGGCCAGGTGGTCGTAGCGGGCCAGGGCGCGTTCGCCGCCGTGGGCGGCCAGAGCCCGGTCCAGGGCGGACTGCCAGGCGCGGGTGTCATGCTGCTGGGGTCTTCCATTGGAAACAGCCATGCTGTTGCCCTCCTGAAATCACGTCAGAACATTGGTGGTGTCGCCATTCCCTGGTGGGGTTGTCGGTGGAGTGAAGGAAAGACGCCCGAGCCATCAGGCTCGGGCGTCGTCTCGATCAATCCCAGCTCAGCGCGCCGCCGACCTGATACTCGGTGACGCGGGTCTCGAAGAAGTTCTTCTCCTTGCGCAGATCGATGATTTCGCTCATCCACGGGAAGGGGTTCTGGGCACCCGGGAACTGCTCCTTCAGGCCGATCTGGGCCAGGCGACGGTTGCAGATGAAGTGCAGGTACTCCTCCATGATCGCCGCGTTCATGCCCAGCACGCCGCGGGGCATGGTGTCGCGGGCGTAGCTGATCTCGAGCTCGGTACCCTCGAGGATCATCTGGGTGACCTCGTCCTGGAACTCCGGCGTCCACAGGTTCGGGTTCTCGATCTTGATCTGGTTGATCATGTCGACACCGAAGTTCAGGTGCATTGACTCGTCGCGCAGGATGTACTGGAACTGCTCGGCCACGCCGGTCATCTTGTTGCGCCGGCCCATGGACAGGATCTGGCTGAAACCGCAGTAGAAGAAGATGCCTTCAGTGACACAGTAGAAGGCGATCAGGTTACGCAGCAGCTCCTGGTCGGTCTCGACGGTGCCTGTCTGGAAGTCAGGACGCGCCAGCGACTGGGTGTGCTTGAGGCTCCAGGCGGACTTGGCGGCGACCGACGGGACCTCGCGGTACATGTTGAAGACTTCGCCCTCATCCATGCCCAGCGACTCCACGCAGTACTGGTAGGCGTGGGTGTGGATCGCTTCCTCGAAGGCCTGGCGCAGCAGGTACTGGCGGCACTCCGGGTTGGTGATCAGGCGATACAGCGCCAGCACCAGGTTGTTGGCGACCAGCGAGTCGGCGGTGGAGAAGTAGCCCAGTGAACGTTCGACGATGCGGCGCTCGTCGGCGGTCAGGCCGTCGTTGCTCTTCCACAGCGCGATGTCCGCGTTCATGTTCACTTCCTGGGGCATCCAGTGGTTGGCACTGCCGTCCAGGTACTTCTGCCAGGCCCACTCGTACTTGAACGGCACCAGCTGGTTCAGGTCCGCACGGGCGTTGATCATCTTCTTGTCGTCGACCTCGATCCGGGCGGCGCCCATCTCGAGTTCCTCGAGGCCGGCGGCCACGTCGAGTTCTTCCAGCGACTTGCGTGCCCGGGCCATGCGGTCCTGGTCGGCAGCCTGGTAGTTGCCGGCGCTTTCGCGCACCTCATCCGTTGCCTCGGCAGCCGGAGCCGGGGTCGGCTCGGGTGCCTTCTTCGGCTCAGGTACTTCTGCGGTGGCGGTGTCGTCCTCGTGGAACTCGTCCCAGTTCAGCATTGTTGCGGTCTCCCGATCATCTGATCGGCCGACGCGCCTGGCGTCGGCGTGGGGTTGTCTGGTGGCCCCGGCGGTGCCGGGGCGAGGTGTGCGGGCCTGGCCCGCACGTCCGTCATGGCGTTGTCGCCGGTGTTACTGGCAGGCCTCACAGCCCAGCTCGTCGATTTCCCCGGCGGACGGCGGACGCTGGCCACCCTTGCCCTTGAGGAAGTCGTCGATGCCGCGGGGCTCTTCGGCTGCGGGTGCCGGCGCCGGTGCGGCCGCCTGGGGTGCGGTGCCGTTGGAGACGGCGTTGAGCTTGCCGCGGTCCACCGTGGACTTCTCCACCGAGGTGGCGCCGAGGGCGCGCAGGTAGTAGGTGGTCTTGAGGCCACGGAACCACGCCATGCGGTAGGTCACGTCGAGCTTCTTGCCGGACACGCCCTGGATGTAGAGATTCAGCGACTGGGCCTGGTCGATCCACTTCTGGCGCCGTGCGGCGGCTTCGACCAGCCACTTGGGCTCGACCTCGAAGGCGGTGGCGTACTTGGCCTTGAGGTCGTCCGGGATGCGGTCGATGGGCTGGACGCTGCCGTCGTAGTACTTGAGGTCGTTGATCATGACCTCGTCCCACAGGCCGCGTTCCTTGAGGTCGTTGACCATCCAGGAGTTGACCACGGTGAACTCGCCGGACAGGTTCGATTTCACGAACAGGTTCTGATAGGTCGGCTCGATCGACTGGGTCACGCCGCAGATGTTCGAGATGGTCGCGGTGGGGGCGATGGCCATCACGTTGGAGTTGCGCATGCCCTGGCTGCGCACCTTGTCACGGATGCGATCCCAGTCCTGGGTCTGGCTGGTGTCGACCTCGATGTACTGCTCGCCACGCTCGGCCTTGAGCTTGTCGACCGAGTCGATCGGCAGCACGCCCTGGCTCCACAGCGAGCCCTCGAAGCTCTCGTAGCGTCCGCGCTCGGCGGCCAGGTCGCTGGAGGCCTCGATGGCGTGGTAGCTGATCAGCTCCATGGAGCGGTCGGCAAAGGCCACCGCCTCGCCGCTGGCGTAGGCGATGCCCTGGGCGTACAGCGCGTCCTGGAAGCCCATCAGGCCAAGGCCCACCGGGCGGTGCTTGAAGTTGGAGTTGCGCGCCTGGGGCACCGCGTAATAGTTGATGTCGATGACGTTGTCGAGCATCCGCACCGCGGTGCGCACGGTCTTCTTGAGCTTGTCGTTGTCGAGCTCGCCGTCGACCACGTGCTGCGCCAGGTTGATCGAGCCCAGGTTGCACACCGCGATCTCGTCGGGCGAGGTGTTGAGGGTGATCTCGGTGCACAGGTTGGAGCTGTGGACCACGCCGGCGTGGCTCTGGGGGCTGCGAATGTTGCAGGCATCCTTGAAGGTGATCCAGGGATGGCCGGTCTCGAACAGCATCGACAGCATCTTGCGCCACAGGTCCTTGGCCTTGACCCGCTTGAACAGCTTGAGCTGACCGTTGCGGGTCATCTCCTCGTACTCGGCATAGCGCTTCTCGAAGGCCACGCCGTACAGGTCATGCAGGTCCGGGCAGGTGGACGGCGAGAACAGGGTCCACTCCTCGTCATTGAACACCCGCTTCATGAACAGGTCCGGCACCCAGTTGGCGGTGTTCATGTCATGGGTACGACGACGGTCATCGCCGGTGTTCTTGCGCAGCTCGAGGAATTCCTCGACATCCAGGTGCCAGGTCTCGAGGTAGGCGCAGACGGCACCCTTGCGCTTGCCGCCCTGGTTGACCGCGACGGCGGTGTCGTTGACCACCTTGAGGAAGGGGACCACACCCTGGGACTTGCCGTTGGTGCCCTTGATGTAGGAGCCCAGCGCACGCACCGGGGTCCAGTCGTTGCCGAGACCGCCGGCCCACTTGGACAGCATGGCGTTGTCGCGGATCGCGCCGTAGATGCTCTCGAGGTCATCCGGCACGGTGGTCAGGTAGCAGCTGGAGAGCTGGCTGCGCACGGTGCCCGCGTTGAACAGGGTCGGGGTGGAGGCCATGTAGTCGAAGCTGGAGAGCAGCTCGTAGAACTCGATGGCCCGGGTCTCGCGGTCGTCCTCGTTCAGCGCAAGGCCCATGGCCACACGCATGAACATCACCTGGGGCAGCTCGTAGCGCACGTCATCGCGGTGGATGAAGTAGCGGTCGTACAGGGTCTGCAGGCCCAGGTAGGTGAACTGGTTGTCGCGGCTGTGGTCGAGCGCCTCGCCCAGACGTTCCAGGTCGAAGTTGGCAAGCTCGGGGTCGAGCTGCTCGAACTCGATGCCACGCTCGACGTAGCGCACGAAGGCCGGCTTGTAGAGCTCGGCCATGTCGCCGTAGGTGGCGTCCTCGGCCACGTCGAGGAATGACAGCGCCTCGCGGCGCAGGTTGTCCTGCAGCAGACGAGCGGTGACGTAGGTGTAGTTCGGGTCCTTCTCGACCAGCGTGCGAGCGGTCATCATCAGCGCCTGGGACACGCCATCGATGGTCACACCGTCGTACAGGTTCTTCAGCGAGTCCTGGACGATCTTGTTGGGGTCGACGTTCTCGAGGCCTTCGCAGGCGTCGAACACCAGGGTCTCGATACGCCCCAGGTCCAGCGGACGACGGCTGCCGTCGGCGGCGGTGACGTTGAGGGTCGGGTGCGGCTTCTCGATGCCGCTTTCCTCGCGGGCGCGGGCGTGTTCCTCGCGGTACAGCACGTAGGCACGGGCGACCTTCTGCTCGCCGCTGCGCATCAGCGCCAGCTCGACCTGGTCCTGAATATCCTCGATGTGCACGGTGCCGCCGTCGGCCAGGCGACGGGCAAAGGTCTGCTCGATGGCCTCGGCGGATTCCTTGACGAAGTCACGGACCCGGCTAGAGGTGGCGGCATTGTCCCCCTCGACGGCGATGAATGCCTTGCTGATGGCCACGGCGATCTTGCCGGCGTCGAAGGGCACCACGTCCCCGGTGCGCTTGATCACGCGCAGCGTGTCGGGGGCGGTGACGGAGACGGACGGTCGGTCCGGGCTAGCGAGGGTATCCATGGCGCCGAGGCTCCCTATGAGGTAAAAAAAGTCGTGAAAACAGGCGTGACCAACTGCGAGAAAGAGGCAGTTGACAGGCTTCTGTGATATTGCTAGAGACACATGATGTGGTGTCTCTCCGGATATTCGGACACAAGATAGTGTGCTTCTTGCCCGTCATCAAGTGGATAAGTCTGTGGATGAGGTGTGGTCATCAAGGGGGCAACTGGGCACAACCGGCGTGGGCGCCGTGGTGGCGGCCTTGATGCGCATCAGGGCGAGGGCAGGCGACAGCGCAAAATTCGGGTATCCTTGTGTTATCGCGTGTGACATTGCTCAGCACCAGTCATTCGGCCAGGTTGGATAATGCCCGGCATTCGCCAAAAGGAATGAGACCCCCTATGGAAGAACGTTCAGAGCAACGAGAACAGGATCACGTACTTATCATCGAAGATGATGAGCGTCTCGCTGGTCTGACGCGGGACTACCTCGAAGCCAACGGCTTCCGAGTGAGCCTGGAGGATGACGGCGGTCGCGGCGTCGATCGTATTCTGTCGCTGCAGCCGGATCTGGTGATTCTGGATCTGATGCTGCCGGGCGAGGATGGCCTGTCGATCTGTCGTCGTGTTCGCAGCGACTACGGTGGTCCGATCCTGATGCTGACCGCGCGGACCGACGACATGGATCAGGTCCTGGGGCTCGAGATGGGCGCCGACGATTATGTGCCGAAGCCGGTGCAGCCGAGGGTACTGCTGGCACGCATGCGTGCCCTGCTGCGTCGTCTCGACGGAGCCGAGGTCAGTGGCGAAAGCCGCTTGACGTTCCAGGACCTGGAAATCGACAACGCCACCCGCGAGGCCTGGCTAAAGGGCGAGCGTATCGATCTGACCAGCGCCGAGTTCGACCTTTTGTGGCTGCTGGCCAGCCATGCCGGTCGGGTGCTGACCCGCGAAGAAATCTTTTCCCAGTTGCGTGGCATCCGCTACGACGGCCAGGACCGCTCCATCGACGTGCGGGTGTCGCGGATTCGGCCCAAGATAGGCGATGACCCCCACCATCCGCACCGCATCAAGACGGTCAGGAGCAAGGGCTATCTGTTCGTGAAGGACAGCTGAACCCATGCGTCGCGCCCTGGCCGACAGTACCTTCCTGCGGGTCTACGTCATGCTGGCGGCGACCCTGGTGCTGGCGCTCGGCGTGGCGATGGTGGGCATGACGCTGATCGACAAGGTGCGCATCGAGCACTATCGCGAACAGCTGGCCGAGGCGCCCATGCACCTGTTGGCGACGATGATCGACAGCATGCCGCGGGGCGAGCGGCGTGAGTGGATGGCCGAGAAGTCCGAGGCGCTGGACATGTCGATGTCGATCGTGCCCCTGTCGTCGCTGTCGCCGAGCTACTTCACCCGTCTTCGACTGCAGCGCGGCGGCGTGCTGGTCGGGCGTGACAGTCCCCATGAGTGGCGCTTCTGGCGGCTGATGCCCGCCGGTGGCGCGGTCCTGCAGGTGTCGCTGTCCGGCATGTCGGAGCGCCAGTTGCGGGGCCTGACCCAGCTCAGCGGGGAATGGCTCGCCAGCCTGCCGGCGGGGGCGCGCCAGGCGAGCATCGACAGCATGACCCGCGGCGACCTGCCGGTATCGATCAGCCAGTCCCCTCCGGATATCCTCGAGCCACGTCAGCGCAACCGCCTGGCCGGTGGCGAGGTGATGATGCAGCTACTGCCCGAGCACTGGTCAGTGGTGCTGTTCATGCAGGTGACGCCGCCTGGCGAAGCCCCCTTCTGGCTCACGGTAGGGCCGATGGCCAGCTACGAGGCGCTTCCGCCGGCGCTGTTGGCGTCGATGCTGGTGCTGCTGATGGGCGCACTGGCGATCGTCATCTACCTGATTGTGCGGGGTATCGAGGCGCGCATGGCGCGACTCGAGATGGCCGCCACCCGGCTTGCCAGCGGTCGCCTCGACACCCGGGTCAAGGTCGAGAGCGGCGACTTTCTCGGGCGTGTCGGCATGGCCTTCAACGGCATGGCCTCCCAGGTGCAGTCGCTGTTGCGGGCCCAGCAGGACATGATCCGGGCAGTGTCCCACGAACTCAGGACGCCGGTGGCGAGGATTCGCTTTGCGGTGCAGATGGTCGAGGACATGTCCGAGGATGCCCTGGTCAGGCGCCAGTTGCAGGGGGTCGACAGCGACATCGACGAACTCGACGATCTGATCGACGAAATCCTCACCTATGCGCGCCTCGATAGCGAGACCATCCACGGTGTCGAAGCTTCGCCGGAACCGGTGGAGCTGCGTGACATCTGCGAGCGGGTGATCGACTCCCTGATGCCGTTGCACGGCAATCTTGACGTGCGTCTGTCTGCGGGGCCGGAGATCGAGGTCCACGCCGATTCCCGCTATCTGCAGCGGGCCACCCAGAACCTGGTGGCCAACGCCTGCCGCCACGCCCGCACCCGGGTCAAGGTCAGCCTGCTCGACGAACCCAACCAGGTGCGGGTCGACGTGGAGGACGATGGGGAAGGGGTTCCGCCGGAGGCGCGCCAGGATATCTTCAAGCCCTTCGCCCGCCTGGACGACAGCCGAACCCGCCGCTCCGGCGGCTACGGGCTGGGGCTGTCCATCGTGCAGAAGGTGATGGCCTGGCACGGCGGCACCGTCAGCGTGGACGAGAGCCCCGGCCTGAAGGGCGCGCGCTTCTCGCTGATCATCCCCCGCCGGGTCTGAGACCACCACCTGAACTTACTGCGTCACGCCCTCGCTGATCTCGCCTCAGGCCGGCTTGATCCCTTCCAGCACCGCAAAGGACGTCTCCCGCGCGGTGCGCAGAAAGTCGACCATCCACGGGGCTTCCCGGGTGTCTTCGCGGATCGCTGCTGGAATAGAGAGTGTGCTCCCGTCTTTCAGGCAGGCTTGATCCCTTCCAGTACCGCAAAGGACGTCTCCCGCGCGGTGCGCAGAAAGTCGACCATCCAGGGGGCTTCCCGGGTGTCTTCGCGGATGGCGGCGAAGAGCGTGCTCCAGACACCATCCTCGCCCAGCGCGACGGCCTTGACGTAGTCCCGCTCCAGGTACTCGGTCAGTGCCCAGTTGGGCAGCGCACAGACTCCGCGACCGCTGGCCACCAGTTGCATCATCATGATCGTCAGTTCGGCGGTGCGCACCTCCTTGGGGGTGACGCCGGCCGGGTCGAGGAACTGGGTGAACACATCCAGACGCGAACGTTCCACCGGGTAGGTGATCAGGGTCAGGTCGGCCAGATCCTGCGGCGAGACGTGGGAGCGCCCGGCCAGGGCATGCTGACGCGCCACGGCGAGCAGGCCTTCGTAGCGAAACAGCGGCTCGTAGTGAACGCCGGGCAGGGGTTGGGGGTCGGCGGTGATCACCAGATCGAGCTGCTCGCGGGCCAGCGCCGGCAGCGGATCGAAGTGGTGGCCGCCGGGGATGTCGATCTCGACCTCCGGCCAATGGTCGCGGAAGTGATCCACGGTGGGCATCAGCCACTGAAAGCAGCTATGACACTCGATCGCCATGTGCAGGCGGCCCTGCTCGTTGCCGGCCAGGCGCGCCAGGTCACGCTCGGCCATGCGCACCTGGGGCAGGATCTGTTCGGCCAGGTTCAAGAGGCGCAGCCCGGCTCGGGTGAACTCCACCGGCCGGGTCTTGCGCAGGAACAGTGGCCCGCCCAGACGCTCCTCCAGATCCTTGAGCTGGTGGGACAGCGCCGACTGGGTCAGGTGGACCCGTTCGGCGGCCTCCACCAGGGAGCCGGCGTCGCGCAGCGCTATCAGAGTGCGCAGATGACGGAGTTCGAGCATTATCGTGAGCTTCTTTCATAGTAAAGATTAAGAAGTTTAGTTTGATTCACCCTTCGGATGCCAGCGACACTTCGTCGTATCATTCATGATCAAGGTGAATCACCATGACTTTTTCTCATATTCTGGGGTATCCCCGCATCGGTGCCGACCGCGAGCTCAAGCGCGCCACCGAAGCCTACTGGAAGGGCGACGCCGATCGGGCCAGCCTGGAGGCGACCGGTCGCGAGTTGCGCAAGCGTCACTGGCAGGATCAGCGCGAGGCGGGACTGGACCTGGTGACGGTGGGCGACTTCGCCTTCTATGACCAGGTGCTCAACGTGTCGCTGCTGCTGGGTGCGGTGCCGGCGCGTTTTGCTGCCAAGGCCGAGCTCGAGCGTGGTGAAGTCGATCTGGACACCGCCTTTCGCATGGCCCGGGGCCGCGCGCCCAGCGGCGAGCCCGCCGCCGCCTGCGAGATGACCAAGTACTTCGATACCAACTATCACTATCTGGTACCGGAACTGCACCAGGGGCAGGACTTCCGCCTGGCCAGCACGCGGCTGTTCGACGAGGTCGTCGAGGCGCAGCAGCAGGGGCACGCGGTCAAAGTGGCGCTGGTCGGGCCGCTGACCTGGCTGTGGCTCGGCAAGGAGCGGGGCGAGTCGTCCTTCGATCGTCTGGCGCTGCTCGATGGTGTGCTGGCGGTCTACGCCGAGGTGTTCGCCAGACTCGCCAAGCTGGGTGTGGAGTGGGTGCAGCTCGACGAGCCGGCCCTGGCCCAGGACCTGCCCGGCGACTGGAAGGTAGCCTTCGAACGTGCCTACCATCATCTGCAGGGGTCGGGGGTCAAGCTGCTGGTGGCCAACTACTTCGGCGGCCTCGGCGACAACCTGACCCTGGCGGTCAATCTGCCGGTGGCGGGGCTGCACCTGGACGCCGTGCGTGCCCCACAGGAGGTCGAGACGGTGGTCGACCGTCTGCTGCCTCACAAGGTGCTGTCGCTGGGCGTCATCGACGGACGCAACATCTGGCGCGCCGACCTGGCTGCCCTGCGCGATCAGTGGACCAACGCCGCCAGCCGTCTGGGCGAGCGTCTGTGGATCGCCCCCAGCTGCTCGCTGCTGCATGTGCCGGTGGACCTGGAGCGCGAGACCGAGCTCGACGCCGAGTTCAGAAGCTGGCTGGCCTTCGCTCGCCAGAAGCTCGGCGAGACCGTGACCCTGGCAAGACTGCTCGCTGGCCGGGTGCGACCCGAAGACGAGGCGCTGCTGGCGGCTTGCGTGCAGGCGATTGCCTCGCGGCGTGAGTCGCCACGGATTCATCGTCCCGAGGTCGGGGCACGCCTGGCGGCGCTTGGCGAGGCCGACAGCCAGCGCCCGAGCCCCTATCTGCAGCGTGCCGAGCAGCAGCGTCGCGCCCTTGGACTGCCGCTGTTTCCGACCACCACCATCGGCTCCTTCCCCCAGACCGCCGAGATTCGCGCTGCCCGTCGTGACCACAAGGCAGGACGCCTGTCCGCTGACGACTACCACGCCAGGATGCGCGAGGAGATCGCCCAGGCGGTGCGGCTGCAGGAAGAGCTGGGCCTGGACATGCTGGTCCACGGCGAGGCCGAGCGTAACGACATGGTCGAGTACTTCGGTGAGCAGCTCGACGGTTACGCCTTCACCCGCTTCGGCTGGGTCCAGAGCTATGGGTCACGCTGCGTCAAGCCACCGATCCTGTTCGGCGACGTGAGCCGTCCAGCACCGATGACGGTGGAGTGGAGCCGCTACGCCCAGTCGCTGACCGGGGCGCCGATGAAGGGCATGCTGACCGGCCCGGTGACCATGCTGCAGTGGGCCTTCGTGCGCGATGACCAGCCTCGCGCGACCACCTGCCGCCAGATCGCCCTGGCACTGCGTGACGAGGTGTGTGACCTGGAGGCGGCAGGCATTCGCGCCATCCAGATCGACGAGCCGGCGCTGCGGGAAGGGCTGCCGCTGCGCAAGGCCGAGTGGCAGGAGTATCTGGACTGGGCGGTGGAGGCGTTCCGCCTGTCGGCCAGCGGCGTAGCGGATGCGACCCAGATCCACACCCACATGTGCTACTCCGAGTTCAACGACATCATCGCCTCCATCGCCGAGCTGGACGCCGACGTCATCACCATCGAGACCTCGCGCTCCGACATGGAGTTGCTCGACGCCTTCCGTGACTTCGACTATCCCAACGAGATCGGACCGGGGGTCTACGACATCCATTCACCGAACCTGCCCGAGGTGGACTGGATGGTGGCGCTGATGGAAAAGGCCGCCGAGCGCATCTCGCTGGAGCGGCTGTGGGTCAACCCGGACTGCGGCCTCAAGACCCGTCAGTGGGATGAGGTGACGCCGGCGCTGGCCAATATGGTCCAGGCCGCCAAGGAGCTGCGTCGACGCCACGCCTGACGACCGCGCAGCACTAGAGGGCCCACGACGCCGGGAAGCGCGGTTGAACGTTCGTCGATTGTGCGAGGGGGCGATCCCATGGTGGCAGAGCCGCGCCTTTTGACGATGTGGCTGGTAAGCTTCGCCAGTAGGCCCCGACAGGGACACGCCAGACGGCACCTGGCGGGGCCACGGAATCGTACTGATGTCGTGATCGAAGGAGCCTGTCATGTGTCGTCCCGCTGTCGTCTCACCCCTCCTTGTCGTGATGCTGAGTGGACTGGTGGGGTGCGCCACTACCAGCGCTCCCGGTCCTGCCAGCGAGCAGACCGATCGCGCGGAGCGGCGCGGTTCCTTTACCGATGCGCCGGTGGAGCAGAAGGCGCCGCTGCTGCCCTCTGCCTACTTCGTCGGTGATGGCGCTACCTTCGTTGGCTGGCGCTGTTCGCCGAGTCAGGACATGGTCTCGGCGACCCAGGAGGATTCGCTCAGGTTGTGGACCACCCACGGTGCCGAGCAGTTGCCCCAGGCGGTGGTGGACCAGGGCGAGCGTTACCAGCGAGGGGAACTCAGCGCCCATATCATTGGTGATCGGGCGGTGATCAAGAGCTCCCGCGGTCGGCTCGAGTGCGAGGCCCGTACCCGCCGCGACTCCCTACGGCGCAGCGACAAGCCCGGGGTGATGTTCCTGGCCCGGGGCAACGAGCCAGGCTGGCACCTCGAACTGGCCAATGACGTGCCGCGCATCGACATGAGTCTGGACTACGGCGAGCGTGAAGTGAGCCTGCCCTATCGCGTCACCACCCTGGACAACGGTGCCGGTCGAGTGATCCTGGAAAGCGGCCGCGCCGATGCGCCCTTCGAGCTGCGCATCGAGGCCGGTGCCTGCTTCGATGATATGGCGGGCACGCCCTGGCCGGCCCAGGTCACCTTGAACGTCAACGGACGTCAGCTGCAGGGGTGTGGGCAGGGCATCGCGCCCTGACGGGGGGCGACGTGGACGCGCTTGGCAAGCCGACGAAAGCGTCCTTGGCTTGTGTAGCCAGCACACGCGAATAAAGCGCCGAGCGGCGCTTTATTCGTTTTTATCGAAAGATATTCCGAGATTTATTCGCTTTTCGACAATTTTATTGGCGGTAAACTGTGCGCAGACATCATCTTCCACAGGAGCTCGCCATGACCCGCGTACTGCTTGTCACCTCATCCATCCTCGCCGACCAAGGCCAGTCCACCCAGCTGGCACGCCACTTCGAGCGCCTGGCGCGCCAGCGTGACGATATCGAGATCACCCATCGCGACGTGGTCGCCGACGACCTGCCACACCTGGGCCTCGACGAGCTGTCCAGCTGGCAGGTGGCGGACGCAGAGCGGAGCGAGGCACAGCGCGAGCTGGCGACGCGCTCCGATGAGCGTCTCGCCGAGCTCGAGGCCCACGACGTGCTGGTGCTCGCCGTGCCGCTTTATAACCTGGGCATTCCCTCCCAGCTCAAGGCCTGGTTCGACCGTATCCTGCGCGCGGGCAAGAGCTTCCGCTACACCGAGAATGGCCCGGTGGGGCTGCTCGAGGGCAAGCGTGCCATCGTGCTGGGCGCTCGCGGCGGTCAGTACGCCGGTAGTGCTCTGGATACCCAGACACCGCACCTGCGCCATATGCTGGGCCTGATCGGCATCAATGAGGTCGAGACGGTGTTTGCCGAAGGGCTCAGCATGGGAGATGAGCACAAGGAAGCGGCCCTCACCACTGCCCACGCCGAGATCGAGGCGCTGATCGCCAGGCTGTAAGCCGCGCCCGACGTCTGAAGACACTGATTCGCAAGCCGCCGTGGCCTTGGCCACGGCGGCTTGCGTATGGTGATCGTCGCTCAGGCAAGAGGCCGACACCCGGCCGGGTGTCAGCGAGCGTCGCAGTCGTCGCCTGCGCCCAGCTGCCAGCGGGAATCGACGAAGTCAGCGACACACAGCGCGGGCTGTGGTGACAGCATGCGCTCGAACAATTGCCCCATGGGGCGCTGGCTTGCGCTCATCGGTAGTTGCAGGGTCGGTTCCAGGGCGCGCCAGTTGCCATCCTGGCGCTGTGCCAGGGCGAAGCGAAACGGATGGAAGCCGGGAAAGCCCAGGCGCAGGTCGGTGGCCAGCAGACGTTCGGCGTCTCCCTTGCGCTCCACCTCGTAGCGCACAAAGGGGCCAGCGAACCAGGCCAGGCGGCGACCGCTGTCGAGCTCCAGGGCGGCAGCCTCGAGTTCGGTACCGCGTCGAAACAGTTCGACGACCGGGCGGGTATCTCCGTCGAGCAGGCCGATCAGCGTCTCGGCGTGGCGATCGCCGTCCACGGCGGTGACCCGCCACAGCAGGATCGAGAAGGGCGCCGGCTGGATCAGGCGCGGTGCCTCGGCCATGTCCACTCGGTCGAGCGCCTCGTCGGCCCTGGCATCGACCCAGCCGCGCGCGCCCAGCGCCAGCAGCAGGTACAGCGTCGAGATCACCAGGCCCCAGCTGGCGGCGCGTTGCAAGGTCGCTGGCCGATGGCCACGCCACAGTGCGATCACCAGCGCGACCAGCAAGGCCAGGGTGTAGGCCGGGTCGATGATGAACACCAGCGGGGTAGCGCTGGGCGCGGTGACCTCGAGTGGCCACCACAGCTGGGTGCCGTAGGTGGTCAGCGAGTCCAGCAGCGGATGGGTCACCAGGCACAGCCAGAAGAACAGCCACCAGCGCAACAAGCCAAGGCGCTGCAAGTCCAGGCCCTGTGCCGGGCTTAAGCTCAAGCCCAGTCCCTCTGCAGGGCGTCTGGCCCGGCGCTCGGCCAGTCGCTCGGCCAGTCGCTGAGCTAGCCCGGCCAGCACCAGCGAGAGCCCCGTCAATACGAAGAGCGAATGACTGAAGCCACGGTGGTAGGTGACGTTGGCCACGGCGTCGCCGTAGTCGATCAGCACGTCCAGGTCCGGCAGGCTGCCGACCACCGCGCCGGCGAGCAATGACTTGCGGCCCAGGTGACGGCCCAGTACCGCGCCTCCCAGGGCCGCGCCGAGGGCGGCCTGGGTCAGCGAGTCCATGGTGGCGCCGCCGCCAGTACTCGGGCCTGCACCGGGCAGTCGTCGCGGTGGGCGCCGGCCAGGTAGCCCGCGCTCATCAGGAACTCCTTGACGATCTCCGGGCCGGTAAAGCGAAAGTGACGCTTGAACAGCTTCACCCAGTCAGCGTGCTCACGGGGGTGGTGGGCATCGAGCCAGGCCTGAAAGCCGCCGTGGGACTCCCGCATGGCCTGGATCACCCGGGCGTTGTGGATCACCGCCTCGATCTTCAGGCGGTGACGAATGATGTCGGCGTCGGCCAGCAGACGTGCCCGATCGTCGTCGTCGTAGGCGGCGACCCGATCGACGTCGAAGCCGTCGAAGGCGCGCTTGAAGCCCTCGCGCTTCTTCAGCACCGTAAGCCACGACAGACCGGCCTGATTGATCTCGAGTGCCAGGCGCTCGAACAGGTCGGACTCGCCTCGGATCGGGAACCCGTATTCGCTGTCATGGTAGGGCCCGTGCAGCGGATGCCCCGGGGCCAGGTCGCAGTACTCGCTCATGCGGCTTGCTCTTGTTGGTAGGATGTCTCGATTCCCCTGGGACCGACCTGCGCTGGGACAAAAAGGGTACCGACTCGGCATACCCTTGATGGCGCGATTCTGCGATCCTGAGGCCTGTCCTTCTCTTTTTCCCGTCAGGAGATCATACGCGATGACACGTCTTTCTCGCGCCCTGGGTGCCGTTCTCATGGGTGTCTTCAGCCCGCTTGCACTGGCCGCCGGCCTGGACATGCACAAGGATCCTCACTGCGGCTGCTGCAGCGCCTGGGCCGAGCATATGCGTGAGGCCGGCTTCGAGGTGCGTCTTCACGATAGCCCCGACATGGCGGCGGTCAAGCAGCACCTGGGAGTTCCCCAGGCGTTGGCGTCCTGTCATACCGCTACCCTGACCAATGAAGACGGCAGGCGCTACCTGATCGAGGGCCATGTCCCCGCCGAACAGGTGGCCTGGTTGCTGGAGACGTCCCCGGACATCGATGGTCTGGCGGTGCCCGGCATGCCCCATGGCTCGCCCGGGATGGAGACCGGTCGCCTCGATGACTACGCGGTGCTTGGCTTTACAGTCGACGATGCGCGCGCCATGGTAGTGGCCCGTTACCCCTGAGCCCGCGCAGCAGACGCGGCCCCCTGAACCCCGAGGAGACCCGAATGCAATTTCTACACACCATGGTGCGTGTCAGCGACCTCGACGCCTCTCTGCACTTCTATTGCGACCTGCTGGGCCTCAAGGAGGTGCGTCGCAAGGACAACGACAAGGGACGCTTTACCCTGGTGTTCCTGGTGGCGCCAGAGGACGAGGAGCGCTCAAGCCAGCTCAACGCGCCGGAGCTCGAGCTGACCTGGAACTGGGACCCGGAGGAGTACCAGGGCGGACGCAACTTTGGCCACCTGGCCTATCGCGTCGATGACATCTACGCCCTGTGTCAGAAGCTCATGGACAACGGTGTGACCATCAACCGGCCCCCCCGCGACGGCCATATGGCCTTCGTCAGGAGTCCGGACGGCATTTCAGTGGAATTGCTGCAGAAGGGCGACGCCCTGGAACCCGCCGAGCCCTGGGCCTCGATGGAGAACACCGGCAGCTGGTAGCGAGCGAAGGGCCGCTGTCGATCGTGCCAGCGAGCGGCGCCGAAGGGGCGCGAAGGGATGGGGGAGCCGACTCCCCCATCGACGCCTTGTCTTGCAGCTTGCCACGTGACCCGCCGCGCGGGCGTCGTTTGCTCAGGCGGGGATGGCGCTGTCTCTCAGCAGGTGTGACGACAGTGCCGGCCACTGGTCTTCCCAGTGCTCGGTGGGGCGGTGGCGGTAGTCGCTGCGCACGTACTGGGCGATGCGTCCCTCGATCTGGGCGGTCAGCAGGTTGGCGCCGGCGCTGGCCGGCATCGCCAGCCGGCGACCCTCGCGCAGCTCCGCCTCGCGTAGTACCTGCTTGAACTGGGTATCCAGCCGCTCGAACAACTGGTGGATACGCTGCCTCAGTCGCGCCGTCTCGCCGGTCAGTACGTCGCCGCCCAACAGCCGCGACAGGCCCGGGTTCTTTTCGGTGAAGGCCAGCACCAGGGTCATGATCTGATGGCAGCGCGGCAGCGCCTCCTGCTGCTCGTCGAGGATGCGCGTGATGCGCTCGAACAGGGTCTCCTCGATAAAGCTGATCAGGCCCTCGTACATCCTGGCCTTGCTCGGGAAGTGGCGGTAGAGCGCTGCCTCCGAGACGCCGACCTGGCGCGCCAGGGCGGCGATGGTGATGCGCTTGCCGCTGTCTTCTTCCAGCATCAGGGCCAGCGCCTGCAGTATCTGGTCCCGCCGACTTGGGGTCTTTTCCTGCGTCATGATATCGAATTCTTTTGTCGTTGATGGCCCGCCGGGGCGCCGGCGGGCGAGTTCCCTTGCGTCCGGAGCTTGTGCCCGGTTCGCACTTCCTTGCGTCGCTATCGTGTCGTTATCGTGTCGCTTTCGTATCGCCCTGGTACGGGTGCTTCAGTTGGGCGATTCGTTGGTGATCAGGGTACCGACACCCGCGTTGGTAAAGATCTCCAGCAGGGTGGCATGGGGCACCCGGCCATCGACGATATGGGCGCTGACGACCCCGTCCTTGACCGCGTCGAGGGCACAGCGGATCTTCGGCAGCATACCACCGTGAATGGTGCCGTCGGCGATCAATTCGTCGACCTGAGCGGTGGAAAGTCCCGTCATCACCTCACCGTCGCGGTTCATCAACCCGGCCACGTTGGTCAGCAGCATCAGCTTCTCGGCGCCGAGTGCCTCGGCCACCTTGCCGGCCACCAGATCCGCATTGATATTGTAGCTGCGACCCTCGCCGTCGACCCCGATAGGGGCGATCACGGGAATGAAATCCCGGGCGGCGAGCATCTCGATCAGGTCGGTGGAGACGTGTTCCACTTCGCCCACATGGCCGATGTCGATGATCTCGGGCGCCGTCATTTCCGGGCTCTGGTGCTCGACCTTGAGCTGGCGCGCGCGGATCTGGGCGCCATCCTTGCCGGTCAGGCCGATGGCCTTGCCGCCGCACTGATTGATCTGGTTGACGATATCCTTGTTGACCAGTCCGCCGAGCACCATCTCGACCACGTCCATGGTCTCGGCGTCGGTGACACGCATGCCACCGACAAAGCGCGACTCGATGTTGAGCTTGGCCAGCAGATCACCGATCTGCGGGCCGCCGCCGTGGACCACCACCGGATTGATGCCGACTTCCTTCATCAGCACCATGTCCCGGGCGAAGGAGTCGATCAGGGCGTCCTCGGTCATGGCGTTGCCGCCATACTTGACCACCACGGTCTTGCCGGAAAATTTCTGGATATAGGGGAGGGCCTCGGAGAGGACCTCCACCACCAGGCGCGGATCGCGTGCCTGTTCGCTCATGGGCGTCATGTCTCCTGCACGTCAGTTGGGTAGGGTGAGCGAGGCGTCCACGTCGGCCAGCGCCTCGGCAAAGCGCGTGCGAATGCGCTCCAGCGCGGCGGCGTCGTTACCCTCGAAGCGCAGCACCAGCATCGGCGTGGTATTGGACGCGCGGCACAGACCCCAGCCATCCGGGTAGTCCACGCGGATGCCGTCCAGGGTGGTCTTGACACCCTCGTCACCGAAGTCACCTTCCCGGGCCAGGCGCGCGACCAGGTCGAACTTGGTCTCGTCGGTGACCTCGATGTTGATCTCCGGGGTGCTCAGGTTCTGCGGATAGCGATCGAAGAAGGTGTCGGCGTCGCCGTCGAAGCGCGACAGGATCTCGAGCAGGCGGGCGGCACCATAAAGGCCGTCGTCGAAGCCGTACCAGCGTTCCTTGAAGAAGATGTGGCCGCTCATCTCGCCGGCCAGCAGGGCGCCGGTTTCCTTCATCCGTGCCTTGATCAGGGAGTGGCCGGTGCGCCACATCTCCGGCGTGCCGCCGGCCTTCTCGATCACCTCGATCAGCTTGCCGGTGCACTTGACGTCGAAGATCACCCGGGCGTCCGGATTGCGACTGAGCATGTCCTCGGCGAACGCCATCAGCAGGTGGTCGGGGTAGATCAGGCGCCCCTTGGGGGTGATCACGCCGAGGCGGTCGCCGTCACCGTCGAAGGCCAGACCGATGTCGGCGCCGTGCTCGGCCACCGCGTGGATCAGGTCCTTGAGGTTCTCCGGCTTGCCGGGGTCCGGGTGGTGGTTGGGGAAGTTGCCGTCGATGTCCTCGAACAGCGGCACGGTGTCGGCACCGAGCTGTTCGACCAGGCGCGGGCCCAGTTCACCGGCCACACCGTTGCCGCAGTCCACCACCGCCTTGATCGAGCCCGACAGCGAGACGTCGTCGAGGATGCGCTTCAGGTAGGCGTCACGCACATCGTGCTCGGACACCTGGCCCTGGCCTTCGCGCAGATCGCCGTTCTGAAGGCGAGTGTAGAGCGCGGTGATCGCCTCGCCAGAGAGCGTCTCGCCCCCCAGCACCATCTTCAGGCCGTTGTAGTCCGGCGGGTTGTGGCTGCCGGTCAGCATGACCCCGGAGCGGGTGCCTTCCAGGGTGTGGGTGGCAAAGTACAGCACCGGCGTCGGCACCATGCCGATGTCGACCACGTCACAGCCGCTGGCGGTGAGGCCGCGGGTCAGGGCCTTGATCAGGCGCGGGCCGGAGAGTCGCCCGTCGCGGGCCACCACCACACGGGATTCGCCGCGGGCCTGGGCTTCGCTGCCGATGGCCTGGCCGATCGCCTCGACCCCGGCTTCGGTCAGGGTCTCGTCGACGACGCCTCGAATATCGTAGGCACGAAAGATCGTGGAGGGGACTTGAGTCATGTGAGGGTCCTGTCCTTTTGACGTGGCGCTTGAATGAACGGGTAGTCGAACCTGGGGCGTCAGTGGCGGCCGGAGCTGCCGAAACCGCCGCCGCCGCGAAGGCTCTCGGAAAAGTCCTCGACCACTTCCAGCTCGGCCTGGACCACCGGCACCAGCACGTACTGGGCCAGACGTTCGAAGGGCTCGAGGGTGAAGGCGGTGGTCGATCGGTTCCACACCGACACCATCAGTTCGCCCTGGTAGTCGGAGTCGATCAGGCCGACCAGGTTGCCGAGCACGATGCCGTGTTTGTGGCCAAGCCCCGAGCGGGGCAGGATCATGCCGGCCAGGCCCGGATCGGCGATATGGATCGAGAGCCCGGTGCGGACCAGTTCGCAATCCCCGGGGGCCAGCGTCAGCGGCGCGTCGAGCAGGGCGTGAAGGTCCATCCCGGCCGAGCCGTCGGTGGCGTAGCGGGGCATGCGCTCCTTGATCCGTTCATCGAGGATCTTGACGGCGAGGCGAGGGCGGGAGGCAGTGTCGTGCATGAAAGGTCCTTGGTCTTGGGCAGCCAGACAGGCTTCCTGATAAATAAGTGGTGTCGTGGCTCAGCGCGGGTTCGGCCGCACCGTCTGACGTCGCGCCTCGAGGCAGGCTCGGGCCTGGGCGATGATGGCCTGGGCCAGGCTGGCCTTGTCCTGGTCGGTCTCTTCGCGGCGGGCGAGAGACTCGCCGTCGCGCCACACCAGGGTTGCGGCATTGCGGTCCGAGCCGAAGCCGAGTCCCTCCCGGGAGACGTCGTTGGCGACGATCATGTCGAGCCCCTTGCGCGCGAGCTTGCCCTCGGCGTAGCGCACCACGTCGCGGGTCTCGGCGGCGAAGCCGACCATCAGCGGACGCGGATCGCGGGCAGCCAGGGTGGCGATGATGTCGGGGTTCTTGACCAGCTTCAGGGTAAGACCGTCGTCGTCATCGCGCTTCTTTATCTTGTGTTCGGCCGGAGCCTCGGCGCGATAGTCCGCCACCGCCGCGCAGCCGATGAAGATGTCGCAGCCATCCATCAGCCCTTCGGCTGCGGCGAGCAGTTCTTCCGCGGTTTCTATGTCGTGGCGGGCAACGCCCGGGGGCGTCGGCAGACTGACGGGGCCGGCGATCAGGGTGACACGGGCGCCACTGTCCCGGGCCGCTTCCGCCAGGGCGAAACCCATCTTGCCGGAGCTGTGATTGGACAGGTAGCGCACCGGATCCAGCGGCTCCCGGGTGGGGCCGGCGGTGATCACCACATGAAGGTCTGCGTCCGGGGGCACTGCTTCGCCTTTCTCTCCCACGACGCCTGTCGCTGTCCGGGGCGTGGAGGGAGAGCCGGCATCCAGCAGGGCGCCGAGAATGGCCTCCGGTTCCATCATGCGTCCCGGGCCGACGTCGCCACAGGCCTGGTCGCCCTGGTCGGGGCCCAGCAGGGCCCAGCCATCCTCGACCAGCCGGGCGGCGTTGCGCTGGGTCGCCGGATGGCGCCACATGGCCTGGTTCATCGCCGGGGCCAGCATCCGCCGGGCGTCGCTGGCCAGGCAAGCGGTGGTCAACAGATCGTCGGCCATGCCCTGGGCCAGGCGCGCCATCAGGTCGGCGGTGGCGGGGGCGATCAGAATAAGGTCGGCCCAGCGGGCGAGTTCGATATGCCCCATGCCGAGCTCGGCGTCGGGGTCCAGCAGCGAGGTGCGTACCGCGCGTCCGGTCAGCGCCTGCAGCGTCAGCGGCGTGATGAAGGCCTGGGCTCCCTCTGTCATCACTACCTGCACCTCGCAGCCCGCCTGCACCAGCAGTCGGGCCAGAGAGGCGCTCTTGTAGGCGGCAATACCGGCGCTGATGCCCAGCACAACCCGCTGCCCGGGGCGCAGGCCGCCGGGGCCTGAGCCGGTCAGGCCGCAACCGGAAGAGGAGGGAGCGTGCAACATGAAAAAAGTCCGCAGCCAGAGTCAGCCCTCTACCTTACCACCGGTACCGGATCATGCGTAGCCGCGCACCCTGGCTCCAGATCAGGCAGACCGCACTAGACTCAACGGGTATGTCGGCGCTCGCCGACAGGGCGTGAGGGGAGGATGTGACAAGAGTGTGTGAGAAGAGGGTGTGACGACAGGATGTGGCGGCTGCGTGTGAGAAGAGGGTGTGATGACAGAGCGTGTCGAGAGGATGTGACGACAGGGTGTGACGAGAGCAACGGAGCAGGAGACAGGGATGTCGATACGAGACTGGCCAGAGGGCGAGCGCCCTCGCGAGAAGCTGCTGACGCTGGGGCCCACCGCGCTATCCGACGCCGAGCTGCTGGCGATTGTGCTGCGGGTCGGGGTGGCAGGACGCTCCGCGGTGGACCTGGCACGGGACGTACTGGGTGCCTTCGGCGGACTGCGTGCCCTGCTCGAGGCGCATCAGCAGGAGGTCTGTGCCCAGCGTGGCCTGGGGCTTGCCACCTTCGTTCAGCTGCAGGCCGCCCAGGAGATGTCGCGCCGTCATCTGGCGAGCTATCTGGAGCGGGGTCAGGCGCTGAATTCTCCCGCGCGGGTCAGGACCTTTCTTTCCGCTCAGCTTCGTCATCTGGACCACGAGGCCTTCGCCGCACTGTTTCTCGACGCCCAGCATCGGGTGATCCGCTTCGAGGTGCTGTTTCGCGGCACCCTGGACAGCGCCTCGGTGTACCCACGTGAGGTGGCCAAACGTGCCCTGGCGCTGGGGGCGGGCGCCTTGATCCTGTGCCACAACCATCCCTCCGGGGTGGCCGAGCCCAGTGATGCCGACCGGCGTATCACCGATCGCCTGAAAGAGGCGCTGGGCCTGTTCGATATCCGTGTACTGGATCATTTTGTGGTGGGAGACGCAGAAGTGGTGTCATTTGCCGAGCGAGGTTGGGTATAATGCGCCGCGCGCAAAGAGAGCTGGCCCAGGCGGGGCGAGGATCGTCTCGATCCTATCGCGTCCTGGCCGGGCGACTCTCTACCCGAACACGTCACGTCATCGCCGTCGACGCAGCGGAGCCGTTTCGAGCACCTCGACACGGGCCGTGAGCGAGCGACCTGGCGAACGTTGGTGTATCCCTTGCCCATGGAGGCAGGGTCTGGTATAAAGTGCACCCTTTGAATTCCCTTGGGTCAAAAGCACGGGGCTCATGACAGGGCTCGAGGTTGCTGAGGGCATGATGAATGCGGACTTTCGCCGGCACCGCGCGGCCAGTCTGCGACACATCCCTTCGGTTCTCGCCCTTCCCGGTTTGCCCGACAGGTTTTGAACAACTCGCCACGCGGTTGGAGGCTCTCATGTCCAAAGTATGTCAGGTTACCGGCAAGCGCCCGGTGACTGGTAACAACGTTTCACACTCCCAGCGCAAGACCCGTCGTCGTTTCTTGCCGAACCTTCACAGCCATCGCTTCTGGGTCGAGTCCGAAAAGCGTTTCGTGACCCTGCGTGTTTCCTCCAAGGGCATGCGCATCATCGACAAGAAGGGCATCGAAGAGGTGCTCAGCGATATCCGTAAGCGCGGCGACGCCATCTAAGGATGACGTCCTCGGGAGCCCACTGGTTCGCCTGAGCGAACGGCCTCCGCCGACTTGAATGACTGGCCTGGTGTGCACGACGCGTACCAGGCGGCAAACTGGGAGAAGTCTCATGCGTGACAAGATTCGTCTGGTGTCCAGCGCCGGTACCGGCCACTTCTACACCACCGACAAGAACAAGCGTAACACTCCGGACAAGATGGAAATGAAGAAGTTCGATCCGGTGGTTCGCAAGCACGTGATGTACAAGGAAGCCAAGATCAAGTAAGGCTTGATCTCGCTTCCACCGCAGGCGAGTTGTCGCCTGTCACCGAGAACCCGGCCCCGAGGTCGGGTTCTTGCGTATGTCCCTGTCAGCGGCCCCGGGCGATGGCGTGATGTCGCTCGCTGCTCGCCGCTCTAACCTCAGGCCCCAGGTGTGCCATGCCCGAGCTTCCCGAAGTCGAGACCACCCGGCGCGGCATCGCCCCCCATGTACAAGGGCGCGAGATCCGTGAGGTGCTGGTGCGCCAGTCGCGCCTGCGGGTGCCGGTGCCTGAGGATCTCGCCGATCGTCTGATCGGCGCCCGCCTCGGCGAGATTCGCCGTCGCGCCAAGTACCTGCTGCTGCCGGTGCTGTCGGGCGAGGGCGGTGAAAGCGTCGAGAACGGCGAGACGGTCGCCAGCACCGAGGGTACCTGTACGGCCGCGTCCCGGTCGGACGACGGCGGCGGAGTGCGCGAAAAGGGCACCCTGCTGTGGCACCTGGGCATGTCCGGTAGCCTGCGTATTGCCCGCCTCGGTGAGCTGCCCAGGAAGCACGACCATGTGGACCTGGTGCTCGAGGACGGCGTCATCCTGCGCTATCACGACCCGCGTCGTTTCGGCTTCGTCGATTGGCTCCGGGACGACGAGGCCCACGATACCCGCTTGTCGCGGCTAGGCCCCGAGCCGTTGTCGCAGGCCTTCGACGGCGCCCGGCTGTACGCCCTGTCGCGGGGGCGCCAGGCGGCGGTGAAGCCGTTCTTGATGGACAATGCCGTGGTCGTCGGGGTGGGTAATATCTACGCCAGCGAAGCGCTGTTTCTGGCCGGTATCGATCCGCGCCGCGCGGCCGGTCGCATCGGACGCGAGCGCTACGATCGCCTGGCCGCCGCCGCCAAGGAGGTGCTGGCCGCGGCCATCACCCAGGGCGGCACCACCCTGCGCGACTTCGTCAGCGGCACCGGCGAACCCGGCTACTTCGCCCAGCGCCTCAACGTCTATGGGCGTGCCGGCGCACCCTGCCGCCGATGTGGCGGTGAGCTGAAGCACGTGACCCTGGGGCAGCGTGCCAGTGTCTTTTGCCCTCGTTGCCAACGTTAGTCCTGTCGATGCTTGAAGGGCTCGCCCAATTATTCATGTAGTTTCCGTAGAGAGAGTGATCACCGTGACTCGTCCGCTGCGCCTGAAAAAGAACGCCGATCGTCGCCTCAAGTCCGGCCACCTGTGGCTGTATTCCAACGAGATCGACATCGCCGAGACGCCGCTCAAGGGGCTCGAAGTCGGTGAGCAGGTCATCGTCGAGGCCGCCAATGGCAAGCCCATGGGTCTGGCCTACGTCAATCCCAACTCGCTGATCTGCGCCCGCATCGTCTCGCGTGACCCGAGCATGCGGCTGGATCGCTCGCTGCTGGTACATCGCCTGAATCAGGCCCTGGCGCTGCGCCAGAGCCTGTTCGACAAGCCCTTCTACCGCCTGGTCCATGGCGAGGCCGATCTGCTGCCGGGGCTAGTCATCGACCGCTACGCCGAGGTGCTGGTAGTCCAGCTCAACACCGCCGGCATGGAAGCGGTGAAGGACGAGCTGCTCGACGCACTCGACAAGGTGCTGTCCCCTGCCTGTGTGGTGCTGCGCAACGACACCAGTGGTCGTCGTCAGGAAGGCCTCAGCGAGGTGGTAGAGGTGGTCAAGGGCGAGCTGCCGGAGCAGGTGCTGCTGGAAGAGAACGGCGTGCAGTTCGCCGCCCCCGTGCTCGACGGCCAGAAGACCGGCTGGTTCTACGACCACCGCATCAATCGCGCCTGGCTCAATCAGCGGGTGGCCGGCAAGCGGGTGCTGGACCTGTTCAGCTACGTCGGTGGCTGGGGCGTGCAGGCGGCGGCCCATGGCGCCAGCGAAGTGCTGTGCGTGGATGCCAGCGAGTCGGCGCTGGATCGCGTCGCCGAGAACGCCGCGCTCAACGGCCAGCACGAGCGGGTCGCTGTGGGTCACGGCGACGCCTTCGAGGCGCTGGCGGCGCTCAAGGCCGACGGCGAGAAGTTCGACGTGATCGTGCTCGATCCGCCGGCCTTCATCAAGAGGCGCAAGGATATCGCCAACGGCGAGCGTGCCTACGCCCGACTCAATCGCGACGCCATGCGCCTGCTGGGCCGCGACGGCCTGCTGCTGTCCGCCTCCTGCTCCATGCACCTGGCACAGGATCGCCTGGTCGACGTGGTGCGCGGTGCGGTACGTCACCAGGATCGACAGGGACAGATCCTTTTCCAGGGCCACCAGGGACCTGATCACCCGGTGCACCCGGCGATTCCCGAAACCGCCTACCTCAAGGCGCTCGGTGTGCGCGTCTTTCGCGACTGAGCAAGGCGCGATTGAACAAGGCATGAGCTAGATAGGCGCGACGTGACTCGCCGTGGCTGAACACGCTGGGCCGAACTAGCTGGGCCGAACTAGCTGGGCCGAAAAAGGCGCAGGGGCTTGCCTCGGGCGATGGAAGTGTCACATCGTGCCTGGGCAAGCCCGCGCCAAGGAAGACACCATGACCGAGGTTCCCTGGACCCTGATCTTTGCCCACGGCAACGCCCTGCTGGTGGGCCACGTGCGCAACCTGCTCGACGCCGCCGGGATCCCCTGCGAACTGCGCAACATGACCCTCGGCGGTGGCGCCGGGGAGCTGCCGCCGCTGGAGTGCGAGCCCCAGGTGTGGGTCGCCGAGCACAACCGTGAGCGAGCCGAAGCGCTGGTGAAACAGGCGCTCGAGGAGCCAGCGCCGGACAGCGCCTGGCGCTGCCGGGCCTGCGGCGAGGAGCTCGAAGGGGCCTTCGATACCTGCTGGAACTGCGGTGGCCGCAAGGAGGACGATCATGACCGCTGAACAGGGTGCCTTCGACTGGGATCTGCCCCGGCCCTTCGTGATCGACATCCTGGTGGCGCCCGAGGCCATCGACCACTACGGCCACGTCAACAACGCCCAGTACCTGCGCTGGGTGGAACAGGCCAGCTGGGAGCACTCCGGCCAGCTGGGTCTGACCCTGGAACACTACCGGGCGCTGGATCGCGCCATGGCGGTGCACCGTCACGAACTCGACTATCTGGCGCCGGGTTTCGAGGGCGAACGCCTGGCCATGGCCACCTGGATCGTCGCCTGCGACTCGCGCCTGACCCTGACCCGCCGCTTTCAACTGATACGCCCGCAGGATGGTGTCACCCTGCTGCGTGCACGTACCCGCTACGCCTGCATCGCTCTCTCAAGCGGCCGTCCCCGCCGTCTTCCTCCCGAATTCGTCAGCGCCTACGGCGGCGCCCTGGTCGCGGAAAGCTGACGATAACGTCCTGACGACAGGGACCTGACCACACAGACCTGAGCGTACACAGCTGGCCTCCGCCCCTTCCGGCAATTTTCTGGCACCCTGGGTGTCGAGTTGGCGAATCTCAATACTGGCAGCTTTTTTGTCCTGACCCTGGGTGTGATAGGTCGCACTTTGTTCCTGAATGCGTCTAAAGACTCCCTGGGTTCATGGAAGAACTGCAGCACTTTGGACCACGAGGTAGAGGCGGGAGGGTCAGCCTGGTGGCCGTGGACGGCGACGTGGTCAACGACCGCCTCAGCGAGGTGGCCCTGGGAGTCAAGATTTGCGGGTGTGTTGTGCCACTTAACAGATATGTTATAACATAACATTTTGTGCGAGTGTGATGGTCTCAGACGCCTTGTGCAATCGGCGCGGCGGGAGGAGCGGTGAGATGCCAACGATGGATGACGCAGCGCATCTTCTCGAGATGCCGGACGACGACTACATGAACGGTGAGCAACTGGCGTTCTTTCGATGCCGATTGCTGCAGGAACGGGCGCTGGTCGAGGAGCGACTGCAGGAGGTTCGCCTGCGCATGTCGGCTCGAGAAAGGTCGAGCGACGATCTGGACCAGGCAGCCCAGGAGGAAGAGCTTCAGCTGCAGCTTCGCCAGGCCGACAGGGAAACCCGCTTGCTGGCCAATATTGCCAGCGCCTTGAAGCGCGTCGAGACGGGTGAGTACGGCTACTGCGAGGAGACCGGCGTTCCCATCGGACTTCCCCGGCTGTTGCACCGGCCCACGGCGCGCTTGTGCCTCGAAGCCAAGCAGCGCCAGGAACAGAGAGAACATCACTTCGCCAGGACGCGGAAGTAGCGGCGCCGGTAAGCATCCACCGCTTGTGACCGTGATGGCCGCCCCAAGGGCGATGCTGAGTCCGGACGAGTGCCTGCTCGGTGGGCTTGTCCACGGATGATCCAACCGGCTCAGCGAAGGCGGTGGCGTATGTCGCATCAAGATTCGCCCATGCCGACTACGCCGGGCGACGATTACTATCTGATTCGCAGGAATCACAACCAAGGAAGCATGAATGATTCGCAAGAATCCCTACGGTGATTTGCCGGTTGTCCACCCCGGCGCCTTTGTCGATCCCACGGCCATTCTCTGTGGGCGGGTGATCGTCGAGGAGAACGTCTTCATCGGCCCCTACGCGGTCATTCGTGCCGATGAGGTCGATGCCGATGGCAAGATGGAGCCGATGATCATCGGCGCCCACTCCAATATCCAGGACGGCGTCGTCATCCACTCCAAGTCCGGCGCGGCGGTGATCATTGGTGCACGCACGTCGATTGCGCATCGCGCCATCGTGCACGGTCCCTGCGTGGTCGGAGAGAGCGCCTTTATCGGTTTCAACAGCGTGCTGTTCAACTGCACTATCGGCAAGGGCGCGGTGGTGCGCCATAACGCCGTGGTAGATGGTTGCGACCTTCCCGACGACTTCTATGTGCCGTCCACCGAGCGCATTGGCCCCGGGACCGATCTGGACACCCTGTCCCGAGTAACGGTCCAGGATTCAGCGTTTTCCGAAGACGTGGCCCGCACCAACAATAGCCTGGTGGAAGGGTATAGGCAGATCCAGAACTCTTTCTAGCCCGGCGCCCTGGTTCGAGGATAGGCGGATGGCCTCCGGGCGGCGAGACGGGAGGTTTGGCAACCGCAAGCGCTTGTGCGCCTGATGCAAGGCGAAGGAGGGGGTTATCACCCTTTGTAGGCGACGGTTGTTCGCTGTCGCCAATCCGCTACGCGTTTTTTCACGCCTTGTCAGCTTGTGTTCATGTGGGCTTAATGCCGCGCTCACTCGCCTGACAGGATGCAACGAGCGGCCCACGGTAGCCTCGGGATGTGCCTTCATCCCAGAGGATTACCGCCATGACCTGTGCCGCTGCCGTGACTCCCTTCGCCGTCCCCGCCACCGCCAAGTGGGCCTTTACCACCCGCCGCGCCAGGCGCGATGACGTCCGTTCCCTGGTCAGTCTCGACCATCCAGTGCGCGCCGGTGACCTGATCCTGTGTGAAGTCCTCCAGGTCGGGCAGCACAAGCGGGTCCAATTGGCCTGCGGCCGTCCCAGCGAGAGCTATCCCGGTGATCTGCTGGTGCTGTGTGTGGGCGATCGCTACGCACCGGATCAATTCATGGGCCGCGCTGAGGTGGATGTGCGTATGGATCTGCTGGCCGGTGGCGGCATCGCCGGCAAGGTCGAGGCGGCACATGCCAGGATGGCTCGCCCCACTCAGTTGCGTCCGCTGGGTTTTCTCGCCGACCTTCATGGCGAGGTGATCAATATTGACCGCTATGCCATCGCAGATTCGCGTATCCCCGATGACATAGTGGTGCTTGGGGTGTTCGGCGCTTCGATGAATGCCGGCAAGACTACGGCGGCGGTGAGCCTGGCCCACGGCCTCCAACGTGCGGGCTTTGCGGTGGAGGGGGTCAAGGCCACCGGCACCGGCGCCTTTGGTGACTTCAACGCCTTCGCCGACGCCTCGGTGGCCGTCAGTGACTTTACCGATGCCGGCATGGCGTCGACCTTCCGCTGTCCGCTCGAGCGCATCGAACGTGGCTTCGAGGCGCTGGTCGGTGGCGCGGCGGCGCGCGGTGCCGAGGTGGTGGTGGTGGAAATCGCTGACGGGGTGTTCCAGGACGAGACCGCTGCCATCCTGGCGGATTCCACCATCATCGAGCGCCTGGACGGTATCTTGTTCGCGGCTCCGGATGCGCTGGGTGCGGTCGGGGGTGTGTCGGTGCTCAAACGTCATGGTCAAACGCCCTTTGCCCTGGCGGGGATGGTCAGTCTGTCGGCGCTCGGTAGCCGTGAAGCCAGCGGCGAAACCGGGCTGCCGGTGGTCAAGCGTGAGGCGCTGTGCGACCCCGAGGCCGTATCGAGGCTGGTGGCGCCAATCATCAGAAGGCGTCTCGGTCAGACCATGCTCAAGGACCTGACAGAGGATAACCGGCTTGCCACGGGTGCCGCCGCATGAGCGAGCTTCCCGAACTCTCGGGGCATGGCAGAGGCAGGCATATCGCGCTGGTGGTGGGCTTGGGGATCATCCAGGCTGGGCTGATGATGGCCACGGCCTTCGCCACCCGCGATGTCTTCGTCGCACTGCGTTCGACGTCCGGCTCGACCTCCTCCCAGCTGCCGCTGACCTCGCTGCTGATACTGGCAGCGGCAGCGCTGGTGATCGCTGCCTGCCAGGCACTGGCCAGGGTCCGGGGCGAGGCCATCGGCCAGAGCTACGCGGTGGAGCTTCGCAGCGTCGTCTTCCGCGCCATCGCTGCCCTCGGTGCCGAGCCTGCCGGTCGTCGCCTCGGAGGGCTGTCGCTGCGCTTTGTCGGTGACCTGACGGCGGCCCGGGGTTGGGTCGGCATGGGCATCACTCGGCTGGTGTCTGCGGCGGTGGTCTTTCCCATGGCGGCGCTGTGCCTGTGGCTGATCGATCCCGTCCTGGCGCTGGCCGGCATGCTACCCATCTTCGTCGCCGTGGCGCTGGCCGCCGGGCTGGGTCTGGCGCTGGGCCGCCTGCATCGGGATCTGCGAAGGCGGCGTGCCGGGGTGGCCATTGCCGCGATGGAGCGGATTCCCATCGCCCGCGAGCTGGCGTTGATGAATCGCCTGCCCCGTGAAATCGCCAGCCTGGAGCGCAAGGGACGTCGCAGTGCCGAGGACGCCGTGCGTCGCGTACGTCGGGTATCGCTGCTGCGTGCGCTGCCCAACGCTTCTCTGGGGCTTGGTGGAGCGGCGGTGCTGTGGGCTACGGCGCGCTTTGGTCTGGCGGCGGCGGACGCCGCCGCGGCACTGTCGGTGCTGGCGATCCTGGTGGTACCTGTGCGCGAATGTATCGGCGTATGGGATCGCTACAGCGCCTGGTGTGTCGCCCGCGACAAGTGTCGGGCACTGCTCGCGCGGACCGAGGCCTTGCCGCGAGTGCGTCGACGTGGACGGCCGGTGCCGCTGGATCTGGAGCACCTGCGGGTGGGTGGCTGCACCCTGCATCTGCGTATTCGCGCGGGCCAGCGGGTGTGTCTCGCCACCGATGATCCCGACCTGGCGTCGCGGGTGCTGGCGGTGCTGGCACGGCGGCGTGCACCCGAGGCGGGGCGACTGCGGTTTGACGGCTTGCCGACCGAGCCGGCCATCGCCTGTATCGGTGATCGCCCCGCCTTGCTCAGGGGCAGCCTGCGCCGCGCGCTGACCATGGGGGCCGCCGCGCGCCCCGACGATGACGACATCGGCCGGGTGGCGCGAGAGTGTGGTCTGGGCCCTGCGATCGCTCGCCTGGGAGGTCTGGATGGGCGGATCGAGGAAGCAGGGCACAACCTGACCCCTGGTGAGTCCCTGCGGTTAGCCCTGGTCCAGGCGCTGCTGTCGCGCCCTGATCTGGTGGTGGTCGACAGTTACCTGTGGCCGCTGCTAAAGGACGCCGTCGAGCTGTTCACGCTGCTTGACGCACGCTGCCCGGCGACCCTGGTGCACAATCTACCTGATTCGGTCACCGGCGGTGCCGGCATGTTGTTGCGCCTGTCGGAGAACATGGATCATCCGAAAACGCCTTCCGTCTGCGGGAACAGTAAACTGGGGTCATGAAAATCATCAGTGTGGTAACCGCCTATACCCTGGTCTTGCTGACGATGGCCTGCACCGGAGCGGTGTTGGCCTACTGGAGCGTCGAGCGCAGTACCTGGTTGAGCGATCGCATGAACCTGGCGCATCACTCCTACGAAGCACACCTGAATCTGTCGACCCACAGCTATCGGCTGTTCAAGCAGTACGCAGATGCCTTGCTGATCGGTGATCAGGACGGTGGTGAGGGGGAGCGCCGGTTACAGGAGCTGGTGCGCCAGGATATCAGCGAGATCCGCGATATCATCGGCGCCGAGATCGAGCTGGTAGGCGACGAGGAAGTCGAGGAGCTGGAACTGCTGGCCAGGCTCGAGGACCAGCTGGACGAGGTGATCCGCGGCTACGCTGAGCTGCTCGACTCGGAGCGGGAGCTCGATCCGGTCAGCCGCTGGTTGAGTTTCTATGCGCTGCTCGATGAAGCCATTGATGAACGCTTCCGCAAGCTGATGGACGTGGCCCTGGAGGGCGAGATCGAGGAGGTGCGCGAAGCCCGTGAGGAACTGGCCCGGGGCGCCCGCCAGACACGCTGGCTGGCGCTCGGTTTTGCGCTGCTGGCGGTGGTGCTGACGGTGGCGGTCATGGTGTTCTACCGTTGGCGGGTATCGCGGCGCTTTCAGAGGCTGATGGCGGGCGTCGAGCGTATGCACGGGGGTGCCTTCGGTCATGCCATCAAGGTCTCCGGCGGTGACGAATTAGGCCGCATCAGCCGTCTGCTCAATCAGATGGGTGCAGACGTGCACTCCCAGCGGCGCGCGCTCGAGCGCCAGAACAGCGCGCTGGAGGAGGCGGTGGCGGATCGCACCGGAGAACTCGAAAGGTTGCTGGAGGAAGCGCGTCGGGCCGAACGGCATCGGCGTCGACTGCTGGCCGATGTCAGCCACGAGCTGCGCACACCGTTGACCATCATCCAGGGCGAATGCGACGTGGTACTGCGCGCGCGCCAACCCGACGAGGACGACTACCGCGAGGCGTTGCGTCGTGCCCGTGAGGCGGCCGGCCATACTGCTGCTCTGATCGACGACCTGCTGACCATCGCACGCCAGGAGAGCGGCGAATTGCGCCTGCAACCGCAACCCACCGAACTGGTCGAGTTTCTCAAGGATGTCATCAGTCTGTCATCGGTGCTGGTGTCTCTTGAGACCGAGGTGACCGTTGCCCCCGTGGAGGTGGATCGCCTGCGGCTGCGCCAGTCGGTGCTGGCGCTTCTTCAGAATGCCCGGGTCCACGGGGGCCCCCGGGTGGTGGTGCGCCTGTGGCGTCATGGTGGTGGCTGGCGAATCGCGGTGGAGGACGATGGCAGGGGGGTATCGGCGGTCGACAAGGCGGTGGTGTTCGAACGCTTTTATCGCGGTGCCAATGCCTCCACCAACTACACTGAGGGCAGTGGTCTGGGACTGCCCATTGTGCGTGCCATCGCCCGTGCCCACGGAGGGGATGCCGGTCTGGAGGACCGACCGGGAGGCGGGCTGATCGTCTACATCGATGTGCCAGGTATGGCCGAGGAGTCCACGACGACGTGAACGTGCTGGTAGTGGAAGACGAAGATAGGGTCGCGGACTTTCTGTGTCGCGGGCTCAAGGGCGAGGGGTGGACCGCCACCCGTGCCGGTGATGGCGAAACCGTCTTGTCGCTGTTGAAGGAGGGCGGTTTTGATGTGGTGCTGCTCGACATCATGCTGCCGGGGCTGTCCGGGCATGAGGTGTGCACGCGAGTCAGGGCACGGGGCGACGAGGTCCCGATTCTGATGCTGACGGCCCTGGATGCCACCGATGAGAAGATCGTGGGGCTTCGCAAGGGAGCCGACGATTATCTGAGCAAGCCCTTTTCCTTCGACGAGCTGATCGCGCGCATGGAGGCGTTGCATCGACGCGCCCGGGCACGGGCAGGAGCGACACCGGGCGCTCAGGCGGAGGATCCGGTGCAGTTCGATCGCGAGGCGCTGTGCCTGAAGGTCGAGGGTGAGGTCGTCGAGTTATCGACCAAGGAGCGCGATCTGCTGGCGCTATTGCTCGGCAATGCCGGGCGGGTGATGAGCCGTGAACGTATCCTCAACGCGGTCTGGGGGCTCAACGAGGACCCCATGACCAATACCGTCGATGTCTACGTGGGGCGGGTTCGGCGCAAGCTCGGCGACCACGCCTCGCGCATCACTACGGTCCGCGGCGCCGGATACCGCTACGACGCTCAAGACGTGTGAGGCTCTTTGCCATCGGGTGCCTCCGGGGCAGAACTTCACGCCCTGGTGTGTCTTGCTGTTTTTAGGGGCCTGGGAAGAAAGTTCAAAGGTCTTTGAGGGTGAAGTTTTCTGATCTTTCCGTTTTTTCGTCGGGGGTTTATTGGCAAAAAATTCCTGTGCTTCACTGTGGGTGACGATAAAAAATCTGTTGTACGAATCGATGGGAGAGTCGCCATGCAGATCGCCGTCCCCAAGGAAATCAAGAACCATGAGTACCGCGTCGCCCTGACCCCTAGTGGTGCGCGGGAGCTGACCGAGCGTGGCCACGCGGTGGTCGTGCAGGCCGGTGCGGGTGAGGGCGCCGGTTTTGCCGACGAGGCCTATCAAGCTGCCGGTGCCACCATCGAGGCCGACGTGGACGCGCTGTTCGATGGCGCCGAGTTGATCCTCAAGGTCAAGGAGCCCCAGCCCGAAGAGGTGGCCCGGCTGCGCCCCCAGCACACCCTGTTCACCTACCTGCATCTGGCCGCCGAAGAAACCCTGACCAAGGGGCTTCTGGACAGCGGCGCGACCTGCATCGCCTACGAGACCATCACCGCGCCTCAGGGTGGACTACCCCTGTTGGCGCCGATGAGCACCGTGGCCGGACGCATGGCCGTGCAGGCCGGTGCCCACAGTCTCGAAAAGGCCCAGGGCGGTGCGGGTGTATTGCTGCCCGGGGTGCCTGGGGTGCCGCCTGCCAAGGTTACCGTGATCGGCGGTGGCGTGGTCGGCGAGAACGCCGCCCGCATGGCGCTGGGGCTGGGCGCCGATGTCAGCGTGCTGGACAAGTCGATCCCGCGCCTCGAGACCCTGGATGATCGCTACCAGGGGCGCATGAAGACGGTGTTTTCCTGCGCCGATGCACTGGAAGAAGCGGTGCGCGAATCGGACCTGATCATCGGGGCGGTGCTGGTCCCGGGGGCGGCGGCGCCCAAGCTGATCAACCGCGCCATGCTCTCGGAAATGAAGCCGGGAGCGGTGCTGGTGGACGTAGCCATCGATCAGGGCGGCTGCTTCGAGACCTCCAGGCCCACCACCCATGCCGAGCCGACCTACGTGGTGGACGGCGTCGTGCACTATTGTGTCGCCAACATGCCGGGTGCGGTGGCGCGCACCTCGACCCAGGCCCTGACCAACGCCACCCAGCCGTTCGTGGTGGCGCTGGCCGACAAGGGCTGGCGTCGGGCGCTCGGTGAGGATCGTCACTTCGCCGCCGGTCTCAATGTCCATGACGGCCAGCTCACCTACGCAGCCGTAGGGGAGGCCTTCTCGCTGCCGGTGACCAGCGTGGAGAGTGTGCTCGGCTGATGTGATTGGCCAAGGGTCGGCCGGGGCGGCGCTGTCGCCCCGGTCGCCATCCACAGGCCTTGGCGTTACCATAGCGGGCATTTGCCGATACTAGAGTGCCGTCCATGTCCGCAACGACCACCGCTTCCGACAAGACCCGGGTGCTGACCGGTATCACCACCACCGGTACCCCCCATCTGGGCAACTACGTCGGGGCCATCAAGCCGGCGATCGAGGCCAGCCTCGATCCCAACGTGCAGTCCTACTACTTCCTCGCCGATCTGCACGCGCTGATCAAGTGTCAGGACCCGCAGCGGGTCCAGCAGTCGCGCCTCGAGATCGCCGCGACCTGGATGGCGCTGGGGCTGGACACCGACAACGCCATCTTCTATCGCCAGTCCGATATCCCCGAGATTCCCGAGCTGACCTGGATGCTGTCCTGCGTCTGTGCCAAGGGCCTGATGAACCGCGCCCACGCCTACAAGGCGGCGGTGGCGGAGAACGACGAAGCCGGCAACCAGGATCCGGACAAGGGTGTCACCATGGGTCTGTTCGGCTATCCGGTGCTGATGGCCGCCGACATCCTGATGTTCCAGGCCAACAAGGTGCCGGTGGGACGCGACCAGATCCAGCATATCGAGATGGCCCGAGACATGGCCGGGCGCTTCAATCATCTCTACAAGGGTGACTTCTTCACCCTGCCCGAGGCGGTGGTGGACGAGCGGGTCCAGGTATTGGGTGGCCTCGACGGTCGCAAGATGTCCAAGAGCTACAACAACACCATCCCGCTGTTCGTGCCGGAAAAGAAGCTGCTCAAGCTGGTGCGCAAGATCAAGACCAACTCGCTGGAGCCCGGCGAGCCCAAGGATCCCGACACCTGCACCCTGTTCCAGATCTATTCGGCCTTCGCCAGCGCCGAGGAAACCCAGGCCATGCGTGATGACTACGCCGCGGGCATCGGCTGGGGGGACGCCAAGAACCGGGTCTTCGAACACCTCAACGAACAGCTGCGCGCCCCGCGTGAGCGTTACCAGGCGCTGATGGAAGATCCGGGCCATATCGAGACGGTGCTGCTTCAAGGGGCCGAGCGTGCTCGTGCCGAGGCTGCTCCGCTGATGGATCGACTGCGTGTCGCCGCGGGGCTTGGTCGCTTCGTTTGAGCCGTTTCCTACGCGTCTCATCGTCGAGTCGCTCTTGTCTGAGCTAAAGTGCGCATGGGCCCTGCGTTGAGGGCCCGCTTTTGCGGGGCTTTCTCGACGGCGTGCTAGAGTGGGCACAAAGGAAGAATGGTATAACGCCTTGTCAGGCAGGCGCCGCCTGAGCCCGGTGCATCGCGCACGGGCGATGTCGTCAGTGTTTCCCCAAGGGTACCGAGAAGAGTGCCCGGACTCGCCAGAGTCCCTTGACCGAGTCACCAAACGAGACGAGAGATGAGCACAGAACCCAAGCGTCCCCTCTATATTCCCTACGCTGGACCCTCTCTGCTGGAGATGCCGCTGCTCAACAAGGGCAGCGCCTTCACCCAGAAGGAGCGCCTGCAGTTCAACCTGATCGGCCTCTTGCCGCAGAACGTCGAGACCATCGACGAACAGGTCGAGCGTGCCTACCACCAGTACCAGCAGTGCCAGAATGACCTGGACCGCCATATCTACCTGCGGGCGATCCAGGACGACAACGAGACGCTGTTCTTCCGCCTCGTCTCCGAGCATCTCGAGGAGATGCTGCCGATCATCTACACCCCCACGGTCGGCAAGGCCTGTGAGGAGTTCTCCAATATCTATCGCAACCACCGGGGGCTGTTCATCTCCTACCCCGACCGCGAGTACATGGACGACATCCTGCGCAGCGCCACCAAGGACAACGTCAAGGTGATCGTGGTCACCGACGGCGAGCGCATCCTCGGCCTCGGTGACCAGGGCATCGGCGGCATGGGCATCCCCATCGGCAAGCTGTCGCTGTACACCGCCTGTGGCGGCATCAGCCCGGCCAATACTCTGCCGATCATGCTCGACGTCGGTACCAACAACCAACAGTTGCTGGACGACCCGCGCTACATGGGCTGGCGCCACCCGCGTATCAGCCAGGAAGAATACGACGAGTTCATCGATGCCTTCATGCAGGCGGTGAAGCGGCGCTGGCCCAAGGTACTGCTGCAGTTCGAGGACTTTGCCCAGGCCAACGCCATGCCGCTGCTGGAGCGCTATCGCGACGAGCTATGCTGCTTCAATGATGACGTTCAGGGCACCGCTGCGGTCTGCGTCGGCACCCTGATGGCGGCCTGCCAGGCACGTGGCGAGGGCATGGCCCGTCAGCGGGTGGTGTTCGTGGGCGCCGGCTCCGCCGGCTGCGGCATCGCCGAGATGGTGGTGGTGGCGATGATGGCCGAAGGCCTGACCGAGTCCCAGGCCCGCGAGCGGGTCTACATGGTCGATCGCGAGGGCCTGGTGACGGACGACCAGACCTGGCTGCGTGACTTCCAGCGCCGCCTTGCCCACCCGGCCGGTATGGTCGAGGGCTGGGAGGGGCAGGAGCTGCTCGAAGTGGTCAAGCAGGTTCAGCCGACGGTGCTGCTCGGCGTCTGTGGCCAGAAGGGTATCTTCACCGAGGCGGTGGTCAAGGCGATGCACGCCAACTGCAAGATGCCGCTGATCATGCCGCTGTCCAACCCCACTTCGCGGGCCGAGGCGATCCCCTCCGACGTGCTCGAGTGGACCAACGGCGACGCCCTGGTGGCCACCGGCAGTCCCTTCGCGCCGGTCGAGATCAACGGTCGTCGCATTCCCATCGCCCAGTGCAACAACGCCTACATCTTCCCGGGGATCGGCCTCGGGGTGGTGGCAAGCGGTGCACGCCGCGTCACCGATGCGATGCTGATGGCGGCCTCGCGGGCTCTGGCCCGGGAGGCACCGATCGTCAAGGAGGGCGAGGGTGCCATGCTGCCGGCGCTGTCGCGCATCCGCGATATCTCCAAGTCGATCGCCTTCGACGTGGCGGCCCAGGCCCAGCACGAGGGCGTGGCGCTCAAGAGCGACGGTACCAAGCTGCGCCGCGACATCGAAAAGAGCTGCTGGATGCCCAACTATCGCGACTATCGTCGCCGCGCCTTCTAGGCATCTGCGCGCTCAAGCGATCACTGAACCCCGCCACAAGGCGGGGTTTTTATTTGCTGGCGTGAGGCGCAGTCGGGTAGCAACACAGGCGGGTAGCAATAGATGCGGTCGCTCAAGCGCTGCGCTGAAGGGTCTGTAGATGGAGTAGAAAACAAGATTCGCACAAAAAAAGACCTCGCCGGTGGGCGAGGTCTCGGTGTGACGGCCAGTGCGATGCGCCGGCCGTCTGTGTGGCGGGCCTGGGCCCGCCGGGTGATCAGGCGGCGCCGATCATCTTGCGCAGCACATAGTGCAGGATGCCGCCGTGGCGGTAGTACTCGAGCTCGTTGGCGGTGTCGATGCGACACAGGGCGTCGAGGGTCTTCTCACCCTTGTCGCCCTTGATGGTCACCTTGACCTTGCCGCCCGGCTCGAGGCTGTCGAGGCCCTCGATGGAGACCGTCTCGTCGCCGGTCATGCCGAGTGACTTGCGATCCTCTCCTTCGGGGAACTGCAGCGGTACCACGCCCATGCCGATCAGGTTGGAGCGGTGGATGCGCTCGTAGGACTCTGCCAGCACGGCGCGCACGCCGAGCAGCAGGGTGCCCTTGGCTGCCCAGTCGCGGGAGGAGCCGGTGCCGTACTCCTTGCCGGCCACCACCACCAGGGGGGTGCCTTCCTCCTGGTACTTCATGGCGGCGTCGTAGATCGCCATCTGTTCGCCGCTGGGCACGTGGCGAGTCTCGCCACCGACCACGCCATCGAGCATCTCGTTCTGGATGCGCACGTTGGCGAAGGTGCCGCGCATCATCACCTCGTGGTTGCCGCGCCGCGAGCCGTAGGAGTTGAAGTCCACCGGCTTGACGCCGTTCTCCTGCAGGTAGCGGCCCGCCGGGCTGTCGGGCTTGATCGCGCCGGCCGGCGAGATGTGGTCGGTGGTCACGCTGTCGCCGAGCATGGCCAGTACATGGGCGTCCTTGACGTCCTCGACCTTGGACGGCTCCTTGCCCATGCCCTCGAAGAAGGGCGGGTGCTGGATGTAGGTCGAGTTGTCGTCCCACTCGTAGACCTCGCTTTCCGGCACCTTGATGGCCTTCCACACCTCGTCGCCGTCGAACACCGCGGCGTATTCTTTGCGGAACATCTCGGTGTTGACCTTCTCCACCGCCTCGGCGACCTCGGCCTGGGTGGGCCAGATGTCCTTGAGGTAGACCGGCTCGCCGTCGCTACCTTCACCGATGGGGTCATTGTCCAGGTCGCAGCGCACATTGCCGGCCAGGGCGAAGGCCACCACCAGGGGCGGTGAGGCCAACCAGTTGGTCTTCACCAGCGGGTGCACCCGGCCTTCGAAGTTGCGGTTGCCGGACAGTACCGAGGCCACCGTCAGGTCGCCGGTCTTGACCGCATCCTCGATCGGCTCGGGCAGCGGGCCCGAGTTGCCGATGCAGGTGGTGCAGCCATAGCCCACCAGATTGAAGCCCAGGGCGTTGAGGTCGTCCTGCAGGCCGGCGGCGGCCAGGTATTCGGTGACCACCTTGGAGCCGGGAGCCAGCGAGGTCTTGACCCAGGGCTTGGTCGCCAGGCCCTTCTCCTTGGCCTTGCGGGCCAAGAGGCCTGCAGCCATCATCACGCTGGGGTTCGAGGTGTTGGTGCACGAGGTGATGGCAGCGATGACCACCGCGCCGGGGTCCAGGCTGAAGTCCTCGCCCTTGTAGTTGACGTCCTGGCTGTCGGCGTGACGATAGCTGCGCTCGACGCCGACCGCGGTCTGGCCGCCCTCGGAGCCCATCTTGTCGTCGCGGCTGTCCTTGGCCGACTTGCCCTCGTCCTCCATCAGTTTTTCGAAGGTGGTGGCGAGCTGGCTCAGGGCGACACGGTCCTGGGGCCGCTTGGGACCGGCGAGGCTGGCCTCGACGTCACCCATGTCGAGTCCCAGGGTGTCGCTGAAGATCGGCTCGTGGCCGGGTTCGCGCCACAGGCCCTGCTCCTTGGAGTAGGCCTCGACCAGGGCGATCTGGTCGTCGTCGCGGCCGGACAGCCGCATGTAGTTCAAGGTCTCGTCGTCCACCGGGAAGAAGCCGCAGGTGGCGCCGTACTCCGGGGCCATGTTGGCGATGGTGGCGCGGTCGGCCAGGGGCAGGTCCTTGAGGCCGTCGCCGTAGAACTCGACGAACTTCCCGACCACGCCTTTCTTGCGCAGCATCTCGGTGACGGTGAGTACCAGGTCGGTGGCGGTGATGCCTTCTCTGAGCTTGCCGGTCAGCTTGAAGCCGATGACCTCGGGGATCAGCATCGACACCGGCTGGCCGAGCATGGCGGCCTCGGCCTCGATGCCGCCGACACCCCAGCCGAGTACGCCGAGGCCGTTGATCATGGTGGTGTGGGAGTCGGTGCCGACCAGGGTATCCGGGTAGGCCAGGGTCTTGCCGTCCTCTTCCCGGGTCCACACCGTCTTGCCCAGGTACTCCAGGTTGACCTGGTGGCAGATGCCGGTGCCCGGCGGCACCACGCGGAAGTTGTCGAAGGCCTGCTGGCCCCAGCGCAGGAACTCGTAGCGCTCGCGGTTGCGCTCCATCTCCAGCGCCACGTTGTCCTTGAAGGCGGACGGGTCGCCGTACTTGTCGACCATCACCGAGTGGTCGATGACCAGATCGACCGGCGACAGCGGGTTGATCTTCGACGGTTGCTCACCGAGTTTCTCCACCGCGGCACGCATCGAGGCCAGGTCGACCACCCCCGGCACGCCGGTGAAGTCCTGCATCAGCACGCGGGCGGGACGGTAGCCGATCTCGCGGTCCGAGCGGCCTTCCTTCTGCCAGTCCACCAGCGCCTGAAGGTCGTCTCTGGACACGCTCTCATCGTCGGCAAAGCGTAGCTGGTTTTCCAGCAGTACCTTGAGCGTCATCGGTAGACGCTGAATATCGCCAAGGTCCTCGGCAGCCTGGGCCAGGCTGTAGAAGTCGTACTGAGTCCCGCCTACATCTAGCGTGCGACGGGTATCCGGTAGGGAATCGCTACTCATGCTGTCCTCCTGAGGCATTGAATCGAACGGTCCAGGTTCGCTGGGATCGGCGCGGGGCCAATATCGATCCCTTGGTGGTACTAGTAGTGGTACTTGGTCATCATAGTTGTGTTCTTCAACCGTTGACGTGTAAACGGATGCCGGATCACGCCTTGAAAGGCTGTCGGGTCACCCCCATGGTGAAGGTTCACGTCGATCGCGACCAGAGGGGAGGTGCATCGTGCACGAACAGACGCTGCCGAGCTGGCGGCTTGATTGCCCCTACTGCGATGCCCATATCGAGCTGGTGGTGGACACCTCCCAGGGCAGCCACGAGACCTGGGAAGACTGCCCTCAGTGCTGTGCGCCGATCCACTACCGTATCGAGGTGGATGCGGTGACCGAGGATATCGTCTCGGTGGTCGCCGGCGACGATGACGAGGTCATGTGACAGGGCTCATGTGATGGAAGTGTCATACGCCGCTGTGGGCCGCGTAACGATCTCATTCGAGCCTGGCGGATGTCGATGACGGCGTCATTGCGACGTCATCGCCGTCGGGTGACAATAGCCGGCGACTATCGGGTCGATGGCCCAGGTCGATTGGCCCGGTGTGGTTCGCTGGCCTAGGGTGACATCCGGTATTTGCCCCTGATTCTTGAACCCTCACGTTTCACTACTCCAAGGAGACTTTCATGAGCGTACTGGTAGGACGTCAAGCTCCCGATTTCGAAGCCGCCGCCGTCACCGGCAACGGCGAAATCGTCGAGAACTTCAAGCTGTCCGACAGCAACGGCAAGCTGCGCGTGCTGTTCTTCTGGCCGCTGGACTTCACCTTCGTGTGCCCGTCCGAGATCATCGCCCATGACAACCGTCTGGCGCAGTTCAAGGATCTGGGTGTCGAGGTGATCGGTGTCTCCATCGATTCCCAGTTCACCCACTACGCCTGGCGCAAGACCAGCCCGGACGCCGGTGGTATCGGTGAGGTCGGCTTCCCGATCGTGGCCGACGTCAAGCACGAGATTACCCAGGCGTACGGCATCGAGCATCCGGAAGCCGGTGTCGCCCTGCGCGCCTCCTTCCTGATCGACGAGGATGGCGTGGTGCAGCATCAGGTGGTCAACAACCTGCCGCTGGGCCGCAACGTCGATGAGATGGTGCGTATGGTCAAGGCCCTGCAGCACCACCAGAAGCACGGCGAAGTCTGCCCGGCTGGCTGGGACGAAGGCCAGGAAGGCATGAAGGATACCGCTGAAGGTGTCGCCAAGTACCTGGGTACTCACTCCAGCGAGCTGTAAGACGCTGCCAGCGCTCACCGCCAGGTGAGCCGACTCGGGACAGCCCGAGCAGTGTCACGACGGGGCGGCCTGGCCGCCCCGTTGCGTATATTCTCGGTATGCTGGTGTGCTGGCCAGTCGCGACAGACCCTTGCGCGGCAGACCGCACCCTGCCGACCCGAGTTCCGGGTGGATTGGCTCATGACGACGCTGCGTCGCCGTCATCATCGAATCCATTTTCCTTTAGCGTCGCGGCCCCCCAGGGGAGCCCCCGGCTTAGTCAAGTTAGTCTTGTGAGGTAGCCATGAGCGAAGTGCGCCACGAACGTCTGATCATCCTGGGCTCGGGGCCTGCCGGCTACAGTGCGGCGGTCTACGCTGCGCGGGCCAATCTCAAGCCGCTGTTGATCACCGGCATGCAGACAGGCGGTCAGTTGACCACCACCACCGACGTGGACAACTGGCCAGGCGACGACGCCGGTGTCCAGGGGCCGGAGCTGATGGAGCGCATGCGCCGTCACGCCGAGCGATTCGATACCGAGGTGCTGTTCGACCATATCCACGAGGTGGAACTGCGCGAACGTCCCTTCACCTTGAAGGGCGACAACGGCACCTACACCTGCGACGCCCTGATCATTGCTACCGGGGCCAGTGCGCGCTACCTGGGGCTGCCCTCGGAGCAGCAGTTCATGGGCCAGGGCGTGTCGGCCTGCGCCACCTGCGACGGCTTCTTCTATCGCAACCAGGAAGTGATCGTGGTGGGCGGCGGCAACACCGCCGTGGAAGAGGCGCTTTACCTGTCCAATATCGCCTCCAAGGTCACCCTGGTGCACCGCCGCGACAGCCTCAGGGCGGAGAAGATTCTGCAGGACAAGCTGTTCGAGAAGGCCGAGAACGGCAACGTCGAACTGATCTGGAACCACACTCTGGACGAGGTGCTGGGGGACAACACCGGGGTCACCGGTGCGCGGCTCAAGGCGGTCGAGGACGGTTCGACCCGCGAGATCACCGCACCCGGCGTGTTCATCGCCATCGGTCATAGCCCCAACACCGGCATCTTCGAGGGCCAGCTCGAGATGGCAGGCGGCTATATCAAGGTCAAGTCAGGCCTCGAGGGCAACGCCACCGCCACCAGCGTGCCCGGTGTGTTCGCCGCCGGCGACGTCATGGATCACGTCTATCGTCAGGCGATCACCTCAGCCGGCAGCGGCTGCATGGCGGCGCTGGACGTGGAGCGCTACCTGGACAGCCTCGACTAAGGCGCTAGTTAGACTCGATCATTGGGCAAGTACAAGAACACCGCCAGGCGATCGCCTGGCGGTGCTTTTTTGTCGATGGCTATCGATGGCTCTTAATAGTGTGGCGGCAACTCGTCCTCGGGGCCGGGGGCATCGCCCAGTCCGCGGTCGTTGCTGGCCGCCAGTTCGCGTAGCCTTTCCTGCATCAGGCGATTGATGCGTTCCAGCTCCATCATTCGGCGCTCCTGGCCGGCGATGGTGGCGTCCAGGCTGTCCAGCCAGTGTTCCTGGTAGGCCAGACGGCTCTCCAGTTCTTCGACACGCTTTGCTAGATCGGCGGACGACTTGTCAATACCCGTGATAGACTCATGTTGCGGTGTGTCACTGTTCATCGTGTCAACTGCCTGCCTTGGGCTTTTTTCGAGAAGTCGTGGCGGAAGGATCTCGTCTGTGTATCGTGCATGGCCGCGGATCCCATGGTCATTCCACCTGTTTTCACCATAAGAAGAGAGTTTTTCACGTCCATGAAAAAAAGGGTATTCGTTCGTTGTTGTGTGATCAGTCTGCTGTTGGCCGCGCCTGCACCGCTGCTGATTGCTCTTGCCGTCAGCCTGGTGACCGGGCTGTCCGTCGAGGAGTTGCACGGCGCCATCGCCGAGGAGGCACTGCTGCATGGCTACCTTGCCGCTGCCGGAGCGGTCTTTGGCGTGTTGCTGGTCGCCACCCTGGCCCTCAATGCCCTGACGCCAAGGTTGGTCAACCTGGCCGAGGTCGAGGATGACGATCGCGAGATCGGCGAGGTCAAGTGGTTCAATGTCAACAAGGGCTACGGCTTCATCACCCGTGACGGGGGCGAGGACGTCTTTGTTCACTTCCGTGCCATCCGCGGCCGGGGCCATCGCACCCTGGCCGAAGGCCAGAGAGTACGCTACTACGTGATCGAGAACGAGCGCGGCCTGCAGGCCGACGACGTCACCGTCATCACCTGAGCGCGATGCTCTCGCCATTGCCACGACGCCCCGCCTAGTGCGGGGCGTCGTCGTTTGTGGCGCCGCGCGTCTGTCTCTGCGTCCGGCTCAGGGCCCGTTTCGTGCCCGGCTCAGGGCCCGTTTCAGGGCCCAGCTGGGAGCGCCTCGTCAGTGTCCCGAGTCGGGCCAGTCGATGGCCGATTCGCTGCCGTCGGGTAACACCTGCAGGAAGCGGTCGGGGTCGTCGCCGGGCTGCCAGCCGCCCAGCGAGCAGCGCACCTCGCAGTCCAGCGCCAGGGCGGCGGCCCTGGCGAAGTCGGCGTCGGTGGGCCAGGGCGACTGGCCGCTGTCGAGCCAAAGGCTGGCGAAGCCATCGGCGGCCTTGCCGACCAGCAACACGGGAATGTCGGCACCATCGAGGTGACCTTCGGTGCGCCACTTGAGCTTGCCGCAGGGGGTCAGCGGCGGGGCATTCAGGGTGGCGCAGAGCCACTCGCCGATGCGCTCGGCGCTGGCCTCGCCAAGATAGATCTCGATATCCGGGTAGCGCTCGGTCATCACTTCAGCTCCTTGCGTCGGCGAACAGCCGCGTCAGGATGGCTTCGTAGACCCGGCTCAGGTCATCCAGGTCTGCGGCGCGCACGCGCTCGTCGACCTTGTGGATGGTGGCGTTGAGCGGGCCAAGTTCCACCACCTGGGCGCCTAGCGTGGCGATGAAGCGACCGTCGGAAGTACCGCCGGAGGTGGACAGCACCGGGGTGGTGCCGGTGACGTCGCGGACGCCGGCCACGGCGGCGTCGACCAGCGCCCCTTCGCGGGTCAGGAAGGGCTGGCCGTTGAGCGTCCAGTCGATCTCGAAGTCCAGGTCGAAGCCACGCAGGATGGCCTCGGTGCGCTCGCGCAACTCGGCATCAGTGGTCTCGGTGGAGAAACGGAAGTTGAAGGTGGCCTCGACCTCGCCCGGGATCACATTGGTGGCACCGGTGCCGGCGCGCAGGTTCGAGATCTGGAAGCTGGTGGCAGGAAAGCAGTCGTTGCCGGCATCCCAGTGTTCGTTGGCGAGGGCGTCCAGCGCCGGCGCGATCTGGTGAATCGGGTTACGCGCCAGGTGAGGATAGGCCACGTGGCCCTGGATGCCGCGGACCTTGAGCACGCCGCCCAGCGAGCCGCGCCGGCCGTTCTTGATCACGTCGCCCAGGCGCTCGGTGGAAGAGGGCTCGCCGACGATGCAGTAGTCGAGGCGTTCGTTGCGCTCGCGCAGGTGCTCGACCACCGCACGAGTGCCATCCACCGCCGGGCCTTCCTCGTCGGCGGTGATCAGAAAGGCGATGCGTCCGGGGTGATCGGGGTGGGCGCTGACAAAGCGCTCCACCGCCGTGACCATGGCGGCCAGACTGCCTTTCATGTCGGCGGCGCCGCGACCGCGCAGCATGCCGTCGTCATCGATGATCGGGGCAAAGGGCGGGGTCTGCCACTGGTGCTCGGGTCCGGTGGGTACCACGTCGGTGTGGCCGGCGAAGGCCAGCACCGGGCCGTGGTGACCGTGCACCGCCCAGAAGTTTTCCACTTCGCCGAAGGGCAGCGACTCGATGTTGAAGCCCAGGCGCTCGAGGCGTTCGATCATCAGCGCCTGGCAGCCCATGTCGTCCGGGGTCACCGAAGGACGCCGCAACAGCTCGAGGGCAAGCTCCAGGGTGGGCGAGAGTGTCTCGGTGGTCGCGGGGGCGTCGGTCGGTGCAGGCAAGTCGGTAGTCGGCATAGCGGTCTCGAAGAAAGGCGGCGGCCAGGGCCGCCGCGCTCGGGATCAATTGTGGGCGTGCAGCGCTTCGTTGAGGGCGATGGCGCTCTTGTTGGTCAGGCACTCGATACGGCCGTTGGTCGAGTTGCGACGCAGCAGCAGATCGTCCTGGCCGGCCAGTTCGCGGGCCGCCAGGGTGCGTACTTCCTGGCCCTGGTCATCGAGCAGGGTGACCTTGGCGCCGGCGGTGATGTAGAGCCCGGCCTCGACGGTGCAGCGGTCGCCCAGCGGGATACCGATACCGGCGTTGGCGCCGATCAGGCAGCCTTCACCCACCGAGATGATGATGTTGCCGCCACCTGACAGGGTACCCATGGTGGAACAGCCACCGCCCAGGTCGGAGCCCTTGCCGACCACCACGCCGGCCGAGATACGGCCCTCGATCATGCCCGGGCCTTCGGTGCCGGCGTTGAAGTTGACGAAGCCCTCGTGCATCACCGTGGTGCCCTCGCCCAGGTAGGCGCCCAGACGCACCCGTGCGGTGTCGGCGATGCGCACGCCATTGGGCACCACGTAGTCGGTCATCTTGGGGAACTTGTCGACACAGTCCACCGACAGGGTGCGACCTTCCAGGCGGGCCTTGAGGCGGCGTGCCGGCAGCTCGATGATGTCGATGGCGCCTTCGCTGCTCCAGGCAATATTGCGCAGCAGACCGAACATGCCGGTGAGGTCGAGCTGGTGCGGCTTGACCAGGCGATGGGACAGCAGGTGCAGCTTGAGGTAGACCTCCGGGGCGCTCTGGGGCGGCAGGTCCTCACTGATGAAGGTCGCCACCAGCGGACGCTGGCTGGCGCTGAGGCTGGCGGCCAGTTCGGCCTGCTCCGGGTGGCCGGCGTCGCGCAGGGCGTCGGCCAGGGCCTGGCAGTGTTCCGGCAGGAAGCTGACGGCGGCGGTGCCCTGGGGCGCGTCGAGTACCCGGGCGGCGGCCTCTACCAGGCTGGCGTCGGGGGCGAGCAGCGGCGCCGGGTAGTAGACCTCGAGCCAGTCGCCCTGGGTGTTCTGGGTGCCGATGCCGAGTGCAAAGCTGTGCATGCCGTATGTCCTTTTCGTAGGTACTGGAATTCGCAAAGAGGGGCGAAAAATTAGAGGTCGTCGTAGTCGCCGTCGCGATAGCCGACCAGGATGTCGTCGCCGGTGTCGAGCAGCGGGCGCTTGATCAGGGTCGGGTTGGCGAGCATCAATTCGCGGGCCTTGTTGGCGTCGACGTCGTTCTTGTCGTCCTCAGGTAGCTGGCGCCAGGTGGTGCTGCGCTTGTTGAGCAGGGTCAGCACCGGCACCGACTCGAGGAAGTGCTCGAGCAGGGCCGCCGATACGCCATCGGCGCGCAGGTCATGGACCTGGTAGGGGTGGCCGCTGCCGTCCAGCGCCTTCTGGGCCTTGCGGCAGGTATCGCAGTTCTTGATCACGTAGAGCGTCAGCATGGGGCCCGTCCTCAATGTTCGTTGGTCGTGGCGTCGGTCGGGATCAGCCGCGTGCGAGCAGGTCGCGGATGCGCTCGGCCGCTTCCCGAGTGGGGGCCAGTTCGTCCACCAGTGCCAGTCTCAGCCGACCGGCGCCCGGGTTGGTGCCGTCGCTGCCGGTTCTGCCCATGTAGCTGCCCGGCAGGACGCTGACGTGGGCCTCGGCGTAGAGTCGCCTGGTGAAGGCGGCGTCGTTACCGTCGGGGACCGCTGGCCACAGATAAAAGCTAGCCTCGGGGGCGGGAAAGTCCATCACCGGTGCGAGGATCTCGGTGACCGCGGCGAACTTGGCGCGGTAGGCGTCTCGGTTGTCGCGCACGTGGGCTTCGTCGGACCAGGCGGCGATCGAGGCCTGCTGGATCGGCAGCGCCATGGCGCAGCCGTGGTAGGTGCGGTAGCGACGAAAGCGGCTGATCAGCTCGGCGTCGCCTGCGACGAAGCCCGAGCGTAGCCCCGGCAGGTTCGAACGCTTGGACAGCGAGTGGAACACCAGGCAGCGGTGATAGTCGTGGCGCCCCATGGCGGCGGCGGCCTGCAACAGTCCCGGTGGGGGAGCCTGCTCATCCAGGTACAGCTCCGAGTAGCACTCGTCGGAGGCGATGATGAAGTCGTGCTCGTCGGCCAGGGCGATCAACTGCTGGAACTCTTCGATCGGGGTCACCGCGCCGGTGGGGTTGCCCGGCGAACACAAGAACACCAGCTGCACCTGGCGCCAGGTGTCGGCGTCGACGGCCGAGAAATCCGGGCGGAAGTCGTTGTCGGCACGGCAGTCGAGGTACAGCGGGGTGCCGCCGGCCAGCAGGGCGGCGCCTTCATAGATCTGGTAGAAGGGGTTGGGCACCGCCACCCGCGCCGGGCGTGAGCGATCGAGACAGGCCTGGACGAAGGCGAAGATGGCCTCGCGGGTACCGTTGACCGGCAGCACCTGGCGCTCGGCGTCGAGCCCGTCCAGGCCGAAGCGGCTACTGGCCCAGTCGGCGATGGCCTGACGCAGCTCGGGCAGTCCGGCGATGGCCGGATAGCGGGCGAAGTCATGCTGATGTCGGGTCAGGGCGTCGAGTGCCGCCTGGTAGGGCGCATGCTGTGGCTCGCCGATGGTCAGCGGACGATGGGCGAGGTCGGCTGGTGGCGTCAGGTCCGCCTTCAGCGCCGCCAGGCGCTCGAAGGGGTAGGGTTGCAAGGCGTCGAGATCAGGGTTCATGGGGTCCAGGCGCGCCCTTGGGGCGTCGTTGTCATCACGGGAGTGGGTGCCGTCGGCGCGGGGCGCGACCGGGCATCGATTATAGGGAAGGGGCGTACCAGCCTCAAATCGACGCGCCTTGCCTGCTGTGTGATTCAGGTCAGCTCGGCGGGGCCGCTAGACACTGAGGACGTCGATCAGCCGTTCGCGCAACTGCTGCTGGCGCTCGGGGTCGGTGATCGGTCGGCCTTCGCGGTCGGTGACGTAGAAGACGTCCTCGACGCGCTCGCCGAGGGTCGCGATCTTCGCCGCCGACAGGGTGATGCCCTGCTCCATGAAGATACTGCCGACCCGAGCCAGCAGGCCGGGCCGGTCCGGTGCGGTCAGCTCCAGCAGGGTGCGCTCGCCACCCGGGTCCTGTTCGATGGCCACCTGGGTGGCCACCTTGAAGTGCTTGAGCTGGCGCGGGGTGTGGCGGGTAACGATGGTCGGGTAGTCGTCCGGGTCGTCGAGCTCTTCGACCAGGTGACGGCGAATCTCCTCGAGGCGGCTGGCATCGCGGATCGGCTTGTCGTGGTCATCGAGCACGATAAAGGTGTTCAGCGTCCAGTCGTTGAGCGAGGTGGCGATGCGGGCGTCGTGGATCGACAGCCCGAGCTGCTCCATGGCGGCGGCGGTGGCGGCGAACAGGTCATCCACCGAACGGGTATGGATAAATACCTTGGTCCCGCCCTCGGCCATGTCGTCGGTGGGCGCGTTGATCAGGATAAGCGGCAGCTCGCTGCCGGCGTGGGCCAGCATGCCCTGGGTCTGCCACACTACCTCGCTGGAGGCGTACTGCAGGAAGAAGTCCTCGCCGAGCGACTCCCACAGGGCGTCGACCCGCGCCATGTCGGCGCCGATCGTGGCCAGCAGCGAGTGCGCCTCCTCACGGGTCTCGCGGACCCAGTCGGCGCGCTCCAGCGGGTTCTCGAGGCCACGCCGCAGTGCCCGCCGGGTCTCGGCGTGGAGCTGGCGCATCAGCGAGGCGCGCCAGCCATTCCACAGGGTGGGATTGGTCGCGGTGATGTCGGCCACGGTGAGGATGTACAGGTAGTCCAGGCGGGTCTCGTCGCCGACGCTGGCGGCGAAGTCGCGAATCACCTCAGGGTCGGTGATGTCGCGCTTCTGGGCGATCATCGACATCAGCAGGTGGTTTTCCACCAGCCAGCTGACCAGTCGGGTATCACGCTGACTGAGCCCGTGGCGTTCGGCGAAGTCCTCGACCTCGCGGGCGCCGATCAGCGAATGATCGCCGCCGCGGCCCTTGCCGATGTCGTGGAACAGCCCGGCGATCCACAGGATCTCCATCTTCGGCGCCTGGTGGATCAGGGTCGCCGCCACCGGGAACTCCTTCTTCGCCTCGGGCTTGCGGAAGCCGTGCAGGCACTTCAGCAGGCGCAGGGTGTGGGCGTCCACGGTGTAGATATGGAACAGATCGTGCTGCATCAGGCCGACCGCCTGGCCGAAGGCCGGCAGATACTTGCCCAGCACCCCGTAGCGATTCATCCGGCGCAGCTGGCGGGCGACATTGCCACCGGAGCGCAACAGCGCCATGAACAGCGCCTGGTGACGCGGGTCGTTGCGGTAGCGGTCGTCCATCAGGTGGCGATGGTCGCGGATCAGGCGGATGGTGTCGGCGCGTACGCCTTCGATCTCGGGGTGCTCGGCCATCAGGTAGAACAGCTCGAGCAGCGCCGCCGGCTGGTCGCGGAACAGGGTCCGCGAGCGCACCTGGATGTAGCCGCCGGCGATCTCGAAACGCTCGTTCAGCGGGGTCACGCTGATCGGGGTGTCGGGCCTCAGGATCTGTTCGTCGAAGTGCTGCAGCAGCATGTCGTTGAGCCCGGCCAGGGCGGTGACATGGCGGTAGTAGCGCTTCATGAACTGTTCCACCGCCAGGCGCTCGGGACTGTCGCGGTAGCCGAACAGCTCGGCGATGGTGTTCTGGTGGTCGAACAGCAGCCGATCCTCGGCGCGCCCGGTGAGCATGTGCAGGGCGTAGCGGACCTGCCACAGGAAGGCCTGCCCCTGGCTCAGGATGCGGTGCTCGGCATCGTTCATGAAGCCCTTGGCGACCACGTCCTCGTAGGACTCGGTATCGAAGTGGCGCTTGGCCACCCAGCCGATCATCTGGATATCGCGAAGCCCCCCGGGGGAGCTCTTGATGTTCGGCTCGAGGTGATACTCGGAGTTGTTGAAGCGGTAGTGGCGGGTGATCTGCTCCTGCCACTTGGCCTCGAAGAAGCGGTCTGCCGGCCACATGCGCTCGCCGGACAGGCGCTCGCGCATGGCCTGGCGCAGGGCCTCGCGGCCGGCCAGGGTGCGTGACTCGAGCAGATTGGTGATGACGGTAACGTCGGCCGTCGCCTCGCGCTCGCAGTCGTTGAGCGAGCGCACGCTGTGGCCGATCTCGAGACCGATGTCCCACAGGAAGGTGATGAAGGCGGTCAGCGGCTCGCGGTAGGGCGTGTCATCGTCGTCCTCGAGCAGGAACATCAGGTCGATGTCCGAATGAGGATGCAGCTCACCGCGGCCGTAGCCACCCACCGCCAGTAGCGCTACACCATCGTCCAGGCCTGGCTGGCGCGCCCAGGCCAGCGCCAGCAGCTGGTCCAGGCACCAGGCCCGTCCTCGCACCAGGTCGCGGATGTCGGCGCCGCCGAGGAAGCGCTCGTCCAGCCGCGACTGGATCTCCTTGAGCGCGCCCTTGAAGGGCGCGATGGGGGAGCGCTGGCCCTCGAGCTGGCGAGCGAAGTCGTCGAAGTCGAACAGCTCGAATTCCGGTGCGAAGCGATAGTGGTGCAGCAGCATGGGCTCTCAGCGCTCGAGGAAGGACAGGTCTTCGTCGGAACGGGCGGTCAGCACCTCGACCCCCGTCTCGGTCACCAGCAGGGTGTGCTCCCACTGGGCGGTCAGCCCCTTGTCCTTGGTCACGGCGGTCCAGCCATCGCGCAGTACCTTGGTGCGATGGTCGCCGACGTTGATCATCGGTTCGATGGTGAAGCACATGCCGGCGGCCAGTTCGATATCCGCCTCGGGGGCGTAGCCGTCATAGTGCAGCACCTGGGGGTCCTCGTGGAAGCCGGCGCCGATGCCGTGGCCGCAGAAGTCACGCACCACCGAATAGCCGTTGGCCTTGGCGTGGCTCTCGATGGCCTGGGCCAGCTCCGACAGGCGGGCACCAGGGCGCACCAGCGCCATGCTGCGGTAGAGGCACTCCTGGGTGACCCGGCACAGCCGCTCGCCCTGGATGGTCTCGCCGATGATGAACATCACGCTGGAGTCACCGTGGTAGCCGTCGGCGGTCCTTACGGTGATGTCCATGTTCATGATGTCACCCTTCTTCAGCTTCTTGCTGTCGTCGGGGATGCCGTGGCAGACCACGTGGTTGATCGAGGTGCAGATCGATTTGGGAAAGCCGTGATAGTTGAGCGGCGCCGGGGTGGAGCCGAGCTCGTTGACGATGTAGTCGTGGCACAGCTTGTCCAGGTGGCCTGTGCTGACACCGGCTTCCACGTGGGGGGCGATCATCTCCAGCACACTGGCGGCCTGGCGGCCGGCTTCGCGCATCTTCTCGATTTCTTCGGGCGTCTTGATGGGTACGTTCATGGAATCTCGGTCTGGGTGGTGTCGCCCCGGCGCAGGCGGCTGAGCCGAGTCGCTGGCTCGCGGCGACGATGACCGCGGCGACTCCGGGGAGGGACGCGTCGAGGTGCGCGAGACGTTGGGCGACTTCAATTCGAAGGTCATCCATGGTATAAAGCTGCGCGCTTTCCTGCAATCGCCGTTCCTTGCTGGTGTTTTCGTCGAGACCCTGGTCTTGCGATCGCCTGCAACGGGATAGCCCGCTGGCGAGCGACAAACAGTAGAAGAGGTCTCCATGACGGAGCCTCGCGCCTTGAAAACACACACGCACCGACACATGGTCCCGGGTGCCTGAGGGAAACCTCTGGTCGGATCCATGGGGTGCGTGGAGGCCTAACCCGATTTTTCAGGAGTCATCCATGGCACACGTCAATATGCGTGACCTGCTCAAGGCAGGCGCACACTTCGGTCACCAGACCCGTTACTGGAACCCGAAGATGGGCAAGTTCATCTTCGGCGCTCGTAACAAGATTCACATCATCAACCTCGAGCATACCCTTCCGGCGCTCAACGAGGCGATCGATGTGGTCGAGAAGATGGCCGCTTCCAACAACAAGATCCTGTTCGTCGGTACCAAGCGTAGCGCGAGCAAGATCATCAAGGAAGAAGCGAACCGTGTGAGTCAGCCGTTCGTCAACCACCGCTGGCTCGGCGGCATGCTGACGAACTACAAGACCATTCGTCAGTCCATCAAGCGTCTGCGCGAACTCGAAACCATGCACGAAGATGGCACCTTCGAGAAGCTGACCAAGAAAGAAGTCCTGATGGCCACCCGCGAGCAGGACAAGCTCGAGCGTTCCATCGGCGGTATCAAGGACATGGGCGGCCTGCCGGACGCACTGTTCGTGATCGACGTCGACCACGAGCGCATCGCCATCAACGAGGCGAACAAGCTGGGCATCCCGGTCATCGGTGTGGTCGACACCAACTCCGATCCGGACGGCGTCGACTACGTGATCCCGGGCAACGATGACTCCATCCGCGCCATCCAGATCTACGTCAAGGCCATCGCCGATGCCTGTGGCCGTGCGAAGGAAGGTCGCCCCGATGAGTTCGTCGAAGTGACCGACAGCGAAGGCGACGCCGCCGCTGCCGCTGCCGAGTAAGCTTCGGCCCGCCTGGGCCAGCCGATCGCGCAAGCGATCCACGCCGGACAGGCGCAAAGGGGGCCGTGGCCCCCTTTTCTCTACTTCAGGCCCGCGGTAATACCGAGGGTCTCTCCGACACCCAGGTCGAACCATTTAGAGGTGAATACCATGGCAGCTATCAGCGCCTCCCAGGTCAAGGAACTGCGCGAGCGTACCGGGCTCGGCATGATGGAGTGCAAGAAGGCACTCACCGAAGCCGGCGGTGACATCGAGCAGGCCATCGAGGATCTGCGCAAGAACTCCGGCCTCAAGGCCGCCAAGAAGGCCGGTCGTACCGCCGCTGAAGGTGTCGTCGTCACTCGTGTGGCCGAAGACGGTGCCTACGGTGTGATGGTCGAGATCAACTCCGAGACCGACTTCGTTGCCCGTGACGACAACTTCAAGGCCTTCGCCGACAAGATCGCCGACGCCTTCTTCGCCGCCAAGAGCGACGACGTGGCCGCGGTGACCGAAGGCGAGCTGGAAACCGCCCGCGAGCAGCTGGTGCAGAAGATCGGCGAGAACATCGGCGTGCGCCGTGCCGTCGTCGTCGACGCCGCTGAAGGCAACCTGGTGGGTGCCTATGTGCACGGTGGCCGTATCGGCGTGCTGACCGAGCTCAAGGGCGGCACCCAGGAAGCCGCCAAGGACGTGTCCATGCACGTTGCCGCGATCAACCCGACCGTGGCCCGTCCTGAGGACATGCCCCAGTCTGCCCTCGACGAGGAAAAGGCCATCATCCTGGCTCAGCCGGACATGGCTGGCAAGCCTGAGCAGATCGCCGAGAAGATGGTCCAGGGCCGTCTGAAGAAGTACCTGGCCGAGAACAGCCTGACCGAGCAGCCCTTCGTCAAGGACCCGAACCAGAGCGTGGCCGAGTTCGTCAAGGCCGCCGGTGGTGAAGTGGTCGGCTTCACTCGCTTTGAAGTGGGCGAGGGCATCGAGAAGGAAGAGGTCGACTTCGCCAAGGAAGTCATGGAACAGGCCAAGCGTAGCTAAGGTCCAAGGTTCCAAACTGTGCCTGCACAGTGTAATGATGGCGTGCGCGAAAGCGCACGCCTTCGTGTATGCGTCAGCGGTGGGTGTCTCGCGGCCTGACCGACCGCCACCCGACCCAGTCAAGCCCAAAGCGGAGAAATGCCATGAGCAGCGTCGATTCTTCCCCCCTGTCCAAGTCCGAGAAGCCCCGTGCCGCGGTGTCGAAGTACAAGCGCATCCTGCTGAAGCTCTCGGGTGAGGCGTTGACCGGGGATGCCGACTTTGGCATCGACCCCAAGGTACTGGACCGCATGGCGCTGGAGATCGGGCAACTGGTCGGTATCGGTGTCCAGGTCGGTATCGTGGTCGGTGGCGGCAACCTGTTCCGCGGTGCCGCCCTGCACGAGGCCGGCATGGAGCGCGTGACCGGTGACCACATGGGGATGCTGGCCACGGTGATGAACGCCCTGGCCATGCGTGATGCGCTGGAGCGCTCGAATATCCGTTCGCGAGTGATGTCGGCCATTCCCATGAGCGGCGTGGTGGAGCACTACGATCGGCGCACGGCGATTCGCTACCTGACCTCCGGTGACGTGGTACTGTTCTCCGCCGGTACCGGCAATCCCTTCTTCACCACCGATTCCGCCGCCTGTCTGCGCGGTATCGAGATCGACGCCGATGTGGTGGTCAAGGCCACCAAGGTGGATGGCGTCTACAACAAGGATCCGGTCAAGTTCGACGATGCCGTGAAGTACGACGAACTGTCCTATGATGACGCCCTCGATCAGAAGCTCGGGGTGATGGATTTGACCGCGATTTGCCTGGTGCGGGACCATGACATGCCGGTCCGGGTCTTCAACATGAACAAGCCTGGCGCCCTGCTCAACCTGGTGGTGGGCGGCAAGGAAGGCACGCTGATTCACAGAGGGTGACATCGTGATCAACGAGATCAAGAAAGACGCAGAAGCAAGAATGCAGAAGACCGTCGAGTCGCTGCATCACAACCTGAACAAGATTCGTACCGGTCGTGCTCATCCCAGTATTCTGGACGCGGTGCAGGTCGAATACTACGGTTCCATGATGCCGCTCAACCAGGTGGCCTCGGTCAACGTCGAGGACGCCCGCACCCTGGCCGTGGTGCCCTGGGAGCAGAGCATGGTGCCGAAGGTCGAGAAGGCCATCATGACCTCCGACCTGGGCCTCAACCCGGCGTCTGCCGGCAACGTGATCCGCGTGCCGATGCCGATGCTGACCGAGGAGACCCGCAAGGGCTACATCAAGCAGGCGCGTCAGGAGGCCGAGAACGCCCGGGTGGCGATTCGCAACGTGCGTCGTGACGCCAACAACGACCTCAAGGCGCTGCTCAAGGACAAGGATATCTCCGAGGACGAGGAGCGTCAGGGCGAGGACGAGATCCAGAAGATCACCGATCGCTTTGTCGCCGAGATCGACAAGACCCTGACCGCCAAGGAAGAGGACCTGATGCAGGTCTGAGGCGCCCTGGCGATACCCGTACCGGCCTGCCTGTGCGGCCGGGAGGGGGCGCGATACCGAGCGGTCACGCCTGGCGTGGCCGGTCGGCCGCTGGGTACTACGTCGTTCAGCGATCCCTGGCGACCCCGCCATCGGTCATACTGTCTGGACTCCCCGGGTCAGGGATGCCTCGGGGCCTGATTCAACCGTCATGCGAGACACCATGAAGTCAACGCCGTCTCCCGAACTCCGCCCGTTACCGCCGACCGCGAGCCTGCCTCGCCATGTGGCGGTGATCATGGACGGCAACAATCGCTGGGCCAAGGCGCGCGGCCTGTCAGGAGTGCGTGGACACCACGCCGGCGTGGAAGCGGTCAGGGCCGTCATTCGTCGGGCGGCGGAGCGCCGCATCGAGACGCTGACGCTGTTCGCCTTCTCCAGCGAGAACTGGAAGCGCCCGGCGGCCGAGGTCAACGCCTTGATGGAACTGTTCCTGATGGCGCTCAAGCGTGAGGTCAAGAAGCTGCACGAGCATGACATCCGGCTGTCGGTGATCGGCGATACCTCGGGGTTTTCCTCGGCCATCCAGAAGCGCATCGAAGAGGCCGAGCGACTGACCTGCGACAACCAGGGGCTGCGCCTGGTGATCGCCGCCAACTACGGTGGTCAGTGGGACATCGCCCGGGCTGCGCGGCGGTTGGCCGAGCGAGTGGCCGCCGGCGAGCTCGACCCCGGCGCCATCGACGAGCAGGCGCTGGCCGATCAGGTCAGTCTGAGTGACGCCGCGCCGGTGGATCTGTGCATTCGCACCAGCGGTGAGCGGCGCATCTCGAACTTCCTGTTGTGGCAGCTGGCCTACGCCGAGCTGTACTTCACGCCCGTCCTGTGGCCGGACTTCGATGGCGAGGCCTTCGATGACGCCCTGGAGGATTTCTGCCGGCGCAAGCGCCGCTTCGGCATGACCGACGAACAGCTCGAGGCCCAGGGTGCTTAGACAGCGGATCATCACCGCAGCCTGGCTGGCGCCGCTGGCGCTGGCCGGGCTGTTCGGTCTGGAGGGCGGCCCCTTCGCTCTGTTTACCGCCGCCATCGTGGTGCTGGCGGGCTGGGAGTGGGCCAATCTGGCGGGGCTCGAGCGCGGGGCCTCGCGCCTGCTGCCTCCGCTGGTGCTGGCCCTTGGCATGGCGCTGCTGTGGCATTTCGGCCAGCACCTGGCGCTGTGGCCGCTGGTCATTGGCGCGCTGGGCTGGGCGCTCAATCTGTGGTGGGTGCTCGGTCATCCTGGGCGCAGCCATCAGTGGTCCTCGCGGGCGATGCGCCTGGCCATGGGAGCCTGGGTGCTGCTGCCGACCTGGGTCGGCTTCAATCTGCTGCGCGAGAGCGGCAGCGCCTGGCTTCTGTTCGTGCTGCTGCTGGTGTGGGGTGCCGACATCGGCGCCTACTTTGTCGGGCGTGCCCTGGGGCGGCGCAAGCTGGCACCCAACGTCAGCCCCGGCAAGTCCTGGGAAGGCGTCTATGGGGGCATGGCGGTCACCGCTGCGCTGGCGCTGGTGTTCGCGCTGTGGCAGCAGCTGTCGCTGTCGGCCGGTCTGGCGCTGGTGGCGTTGACCCTCGGCGTGACCCTGGTGTCGGTGCTCGGCGATCTGCTCGAGAGTATGCTCAAGCGCCATCGCGGCCTCAAGGACTCCAGCGCGCTGCTGCCGGGGCACGGCGGGGTGCTCGATCGCATCGACAGTCTTACCGCGGCGGTCCCGGTGTTCGCCCTGTTCTTTACCTGGCTGGTGCAAGCATGACGGCATCTGCAGTTTCTGCCTCGTCCCAAACCTCTTCGACCACCATCAAGGGCGTCTCGGTGCTCGGTGCTACCGGCTCCATCGGAACCAGTACCCTGGACGTCATCGCCCGCCACCCCGACCGCTATCGGGTCCACGCTCTCACCGCCCATCGCTCCCGCGAGGCCCTCTATCGTCAGTGCCTGACCCATCGCCCCGACGTGGCGGTGCTCGGCACGCCGACCGACGCCGACTGGCTGGCCACGCAGCTGAAAGAGGCCGGGCTTGCCACCGAGGTGCGTCACGGCGAAGCGGCCCTGGCCGAGGTGGCAAGCGCCCCTGAGGCCGAGGTGGTGATGGCGGCCATCGTCGGCGCGGCGGGCCTGTTGCCGACGCTGGCGGCGGTGCGGGCCGGCAAGCGCGTGCTGCTGGCCAACAAGGAGGCCCTGGTGATGTCCGGGGCCCTGTTCATGAAAGCGGTGGAGCAAAGTGGTGCGGCGCTGCTGCCCATCGACTCCGAGCACAATGCGATCTTCCAGTGTCTGCCTGGCCAGCATCGTGGGGGACTCGGGCGCCACGGCGTGACTCAGCTGCTGCTGACCGCCTCGGGCGGCCCCTTTCGTGGATTCGATGCCGAGCGTCTGGCCCGGGTGACCCCGGATGAGGCCTGCGCCCATCCCAACTGGTCCATGGGGCGCAAGATCTCGGTGGACAGCGCCACCCTGATGAACAAGGGGCTGGAACTGATCGAGGCCTGCTGGTTGTTCGACGCCCGCCCCGAGCAGATCCAGGTGGTGGTGCATCCCCAGAGCGTGATCCATTCCATGGCCGCCTACAGCGATGGCTCGGTGCTGGCGCAGCTCGGCAATCCCGATATGCGCACCCCCATCGCCTACGGCCTGGCCTGGCCCGAGCGGATCGAGGCAGGGGTCGAGGCGTTGGACCTGTTTCAGGTGGCCAGGCTCGACTTCGAACCCGCCGACGAGGCCGCCTTTCCGTGCCTGCGGTTGGCCCGTGAGGCGATGGACGAGGGTGGGCTGCAGCCGGCGGTGCTTAATGCTGCCAATGAGGTGGCGGTCGAGGCCTTTCTCGACGGGCGGCTTGGGTTCACCGAGATCCCCCGGCTGGTCGAGGCGGTGCGCGCAGGTGCCCCCGGTGGTGGCGCCGATGATCTGGAGGCGGTACTCGCCGCCGACCATGACGCCCGCGCGCGTGCCCGTGCCTGGCTGGAGGCGTTGTGATGATCGCGCACCCGGTTGAACCTTTTGCCTTTGGCGCTGCCGGAGCCTGGGAAGCGGCGGCGACGGCGGCCGTCGTGATACAGCCAAGGAGGCTTGCGTGGGCCTGATTCAAAATATTCTGGCCGTGATCGTCGTACTCGGCCTTCTGGTCACCTTCCATGAGTTTGGCCACTTCTGGGTGGCGCGGCGTTGCGGGGTCAAGGTGCTGCGCTTCTCGGTAGGTTTCGGTAGCCCGCTGTGGTCGCGTTTCGATCGCCATGGCACCGAATTTGCCATCGCCGCGATTCCGCTGGGCGGCTACGTCAAGATGCTCGACGAGCGCGAAGGCGAGGTGCCCGAGGACCAGCTCGATCAGGCGTTCAATCGCAAGTCGGTGTGGGCCCGCATGGCCATCGTTGCGGCGGGCCCGCTGGCCAACTTCCTGCTGGCACTGGTGGCCTACTGGGCGCTGTTCGTCGCCGGGACTACCACGGTGGTGCCGGTGGTGGGTGACGTCACCCCGCAGACGCCGGCGGCCGAAGCGGGCCTCGAGTCGGGGATGGAGCTGACCGCCATCGGTGGCGAGACGGTGCGTTCCTGGGACGAGGTCAATCTCAAGCTGGTGGCGGCCATCGGTGCCAGTGGCAGCCTGGAGATCGAGGCCCGCGAGGAGGGCTCGAGTGCCTCCCGCAGCTATCGCGCGCCGGTCGAGAACTGGCTGGTTGGGCAGGACCCGCCCGCGCCTTTGGCAACCCTCGGTATCGCCCCCTGGCGTCCCGACATGCCTGCCGTCATCGGCCAGGTGATGGAAGGGGAGCCCGCGGCCGAGGCAGGGTTGCAAGCCGGTGATCGTGTGCTGAGTATCGACGATCGTGCGGTGAGTGACTGGCCTGATCTGGTCGAGCGGGTCAGAGCGCGACCCGGCCAGACACTGTCGCTGGAGGTCGGGCGCAACGGCGAGTCGAAGGCGCTGAGTCTGACGCCGCGGATCAACCGGCTGGATGATGGAAGCGAGATCGGCTATATCGGTGCCGGCGTTGCCCCGGTAGACTGGCCCCAGCAGTACCAGCGGGAAATCCGCTACGGCCCCCTGGACGCAGTGGGGCAGGCGGCCTCACGTACCGCCGAGATGACGCTTCTGACGTTCGACGCCGTGCGCAAGATGGTGGTCGGCCTGATTTCGCCGACCAATCTGTCCGGGCCCATCACCATCGCCCGGATCGCCGGTGACACGGCGCGTTCCGGGCTCGAGAGCTTCATCAACTTCATGGCCTATCTGTCGATCAGCCTTGGGGTGCTCAACCTGCTGCCGATTCCGGTGCTCGATGGCGGCCATCTGCTGTACTACCTGGTCGAAGCGGTACGTGGGCGCCCGGTGTCCGAGCGCACCCAGGCCGTTGGCCTCAAGGTCGGGCTGGCGCTGGTGGGCACCCTGATGATCATGGCCCTGTACTTCGATGTGATGCGCTTGTGGTAGAAGTTGCCCCCGCCATCGACGTGGTGCGTGCGCAACAACGAGCGCCCAGGTGAATCGCGCTTTGCCGGGGACGTCACCAAGCGAGACGCCGCCGCCAACTTGTCAGTGAGGCGGAGAAATGTATAAGGTGCCTGTCTGGACAGGTACGCTGACTCAACGCGAGCGAAACGACTGCATGAAAATCAAGACCATCGGATTGGCGACACTCTTGACCGCCTGTGCCCAGGTGGCGCACGCGGCCCCTTTCACCGTGTCGGACATTCGCGTGGAAGGCCTTCAACGGGTCTCTGCGGCTTCCGTCTTCAATGCTTTTCCCGTCAACGCTCGCGATCGAGTGGACGACAGTGAACTGGCCGAAGCGGCTCGCCAGCTGTTTGCCACCGGACTGTTCGAAGATATCCAGCTGGCCCGTGAAGGCGACGTCCTGATCATCCAGGTGGAGGAGCGCCCGACGATCTCGGCGCTGAATATCGAAGGCAACTCCCAGATTCCCGACGAGGACCTGCGTGCGGGCCTCAAGCAGGCCGGCATCAGCGAAGGCCAGGTGCTGCAGCTCTCGACCATCGACGAGATGAAGCGTGAGCTAGAAGGCCTCTACCAGTCCCAGGGCCGCTACAGCGCGCGCATCGACACTGAGCTTACGCCGGTGGGCCAGGGTCGGGTGCGGGTCGATATCAACATCAATGAAGGCGCCGTCGCCAAGATCCGCCAGATCAACATCGTCGGCAATGAAGCCTATTCCGACGAGATCCTGCTCGACGAGTTCGAGCTCGAGGACGATCCCGGTCTGTTCTTCGGCTGGTTCTCCGCCGACGAGTACTCCCGCGAGGCGCTGGCCGGTGACCTGGAGCGGCTGCGCTCCTACTACCTCGATCGTGGCTACGTGAACTTCGAGATCACCTCGAGCCAGGTATCGATCAGCCCGGACAAGTCGCGCATCTTCATCACCATCAACGTCGATGAAGGCAATCGCTACCGGGTCGGCGACATCAGCTTCGTCGGCGATCTCAAGGTGGCCGAGGCTGAGGCCCGCGAGCTGCTGCAGTTCGAATCCGGTGATATCTTCTCGCGCAGCGACGTGGTGGCGTCCTCTGAGGCCATGCGCTCGCGCCTGGGTGCCGAGGGCTTTGCCTTCGCCGAGGTCAACGGTATCCCCGAGGTGCGCAGCGACGGTGAGACGGTGGACCTGAGCTTCCAGGTGGCGCCGGGGCGTCGCGCTTACGTACGGCGTATCCAGTTCGTCGGCAACACCACCACCAAGGATGAAGTGCTGCGCCGTGAGATGATCCAGATGGAGAGCGCGCCTGCCTCCACCGAGGCCATCTCCCAGTCGCGCCAGCGCCTCGAGCGCCTTGGCTTCTTCAAGCAGGTGCAGGTGCAGACCGAGCCGGTCCCCGGCGAGAGCGACCAGCTCGACGTCACCTACACCGTCGAGGAACAGCCCTCAGGCTCGCTGTCGGCGAGTCTCGGCTTCTCCCAGAGTGCCGGCGTCATCTACGGTGCCTCGCTGTCCCAGAACAACTTCCTGGGTAGCGGCAACCGGGTCAATATCGGCGCCCAGAAGAGTGATACCTACACCAGCGTCAACTTCGGCTTCACCGATCCCTACTGGACCCTGGACGGCATCTCCCGCGGCTACAACTTCTACTACCGGGCCACGGACTACGAAGATTCCGACATCTCCACCTACTCCACCGATGCCCTCGGTGCCGGGATCAACTTCGGCTACCCGATCAACGAGCTGACGCGGATGAACTTCGGCGCCAACATCGAGAAGCTCGAGATCGACACCTACGATGACACCCCGTCGGAGATCAAGCGTTACGTGCTCGACGAGGGTGACGACGCCAGTACCCTGTCGGCCACCGGCAGCTGGACCCGCAACGACCTCAACCGCGGCATCATGCCGACGGCGGGTAATTACCAGCGGCTGTCGCTGGAACTCGGGGTGCCCGGCAGTGACGCCGAGTACTACAAGGCCAGGGCCCAGGCCAAGCACTTCTTCCCGTTCAACGAAGAGCAGACCTGGTCGTTGAAGTTCAGTGGCCAGCTGGGCTACGCCGATGCCATCAATTCGAGCGACCCCTATCCGTTCTACGAGAACTTCCTCGCCGGTGGCCTGGGCTCGGTGCGTGGTTTCACCGACAACACCCTGGGCCAGCTCACCACCGAACGTGAGGACGGTGATGACGAGACCCTCGGCGGTAACGTGCTGCTCGAGGGCAGCATGGAGCTGATCTTCCCGATGCCGTTCGTCGAGGACAAGCGCTCGGTGCAGCCGTCGCTGTTCGTCGATGCCGGTAACACCTTCCTCACCGAGTGCTACGACGTGCTGTCCGAGGACGAGGATCGCAAGAAGTGCAACTCCGGGGTGGAATTCAGCGATATACGCTACAGTGTGGGCGTGGGCGTCTCCTGGCTGACGCCGGTGGGTCCCCTGACCTTCAGCGTGGCCGAGCCGCTCAATGACGAGGACGAGGACGACACCCAGGTGTTCCAGTTCTCGCTGGGTCAGACCTTCTGATGAGGACAGGCGGCCGTCGCCGCTGGCTGGTGTGGTTGGCGCTGGCCGCTGCACTGAGCAGCCCGGTGTCGGCATCGGCGTCCCAGGTGGCGGTGCTCGACTGGCGTCGCGCCGTGCTCGACACCGAGGCCGCCCGCAGTGCCATGCAGAGCCTGCAGCAACAGGTCGCACCCTGGCAGCGCGAGGCCGAAACGCTACGCCTTGAGCTCGAGGCCCTGGCCGACGACCTGGCGGCTGCCGAAGGGCAGCCGAGCCCCTCACGGGTTCAGGAATTTCAGCGAAAAGGGCAGCGTTTCGATCGCCTCAGACGTGATATCCTCGAGGCTCGCCAGGAAGCCGAACAGCGTTTGATAAGTCGCCTGGAAGGCAGGGTCGACCAGGCGGTCGCTCAGGTCATCGAGCGTCACGAGGTCGAGGTGCTGGTGACACCGGACGGTGTCCTGCACAGCGGTCGTGATCTGCCGGACCTGACGGCCGAGGTCACCCGGCTGCTCAACACGTACTGAGGGAATCGCCGACAGCGCCTGTCCCGAATTCCGTCGTCACCGCATTACGGTCATACATGAAATCGACACGTACACAGCCAAACCTCTCCGATATCGCCTCTCGCCTGGGCGCTCGCCTGCACGGTGACGGCAGCCAACGTATCGTTGGCCTGGCGACGCTCAAGGACGCCGGCCCCGATCAGGTGAGCTTTCTTGCCAATCGCGCCTATCTGAAGGACCTGCCGTCCACCCGGGCGGCGGCGGTACTGCTGCACGCCGACCATCTCGACGCCTGCCCGGTGCCAGCGCTGGTGCTGGACAATCCCTACCTCGGCTACGCCGAGCTTTCGCGCATGCTTGACCCCCAGGCCGACGCGCACCAGCCGGGCATCCATCCCAGTGCGGTGGTGGCCGAGGACGCCAGTCTGGGTGCCGACGTCTCGATCGGCCCCAATGCGGTGATCGAGTCAGGTGCTCGCCTGGGGGATCGTGTGGTGGTCGGGCCCGGTTCGGTGGTCGGGGCGGACTGCGAGATTGGCGAGGACGGTTTCCTGCACGCCAACGTCACCCTCTATCACGGCGTGGTCGTCGGCAAGCGTGTCATCTTGCACAGCGGTTGCGTGATCGGTGGCGATGGCTTCGGTTTTGCCCACGACGGTGGCGGTTGGCGCAAGATCGCCCAGCTCGGTGGCGCGGTGCTCGGCGATGATGTCGAGGTCGGCAGTTGCTCGAGCATCGACCGTGGGGCGCTGGGTGACACCGTGATCGGCAACGACGTCAAGATCGACAGCCAGGTGCAGATCGCCCACAACGTGCACATCGGTGACCACAGCGCCCTGGCCGGCTGTGTCGGCATCGCCGGTTCCACCTGGGTGGGCCGCCACTGCATGCTGGGTGGCGGAGTGGGGCTGTCCGGCCACCTGACCATCTGCGACGGCGTCCAGGTCACCGGCATGAGCCTGGTGACCAACTCCATCCTCGAACCCGGGGTCTATTCCTCGGGCACCGGGGCCATGGAAAACAGTCAGTGGCGCCGCAATGCGGTGCGTTTCAAGCAGCTCGACAGTATCGCCAAGCGGGTCAATCGTCTGGAGAAGCGAGGCTCCGGCGAGGCTTGAGGGGCGGGTACAGGTCGGTATAATCCACCGCCTATTGCCGGTATGGTGCCCTTGGCCCCCGCCGGTCATGTCCTTCCAGGGAGAAGGGCTCTTGTCATTTCAGAGGTCGCTACGATGGTTATGGACATCAACGAGATTCGCGAATATCTGCCCCACCGCTATCCTTTTCTGCTGGTGGATCGGGTCACGGAACTGACCCTTGGCGAAACCATCGTTGCCTACAAGAACGTCAGCATCAACGAGCCGTTCTTCAATGGTCACTTCCCCCACCACCCGATCATGCCCGGCGTGCTGGTGGTGGAAGCGCTGGCCCAGGCCTGCGGTATCCTGGGCTTCAAGACCGTCAACAAGCTACCCGCCGATGGCTATGTATACTACCTGGTCGGCAGCGACAACGTGCGCTTCAAGCGCCCGGTGATGCCGGGCGACAAGCTTGAGCTGCGCGCCGAGGTCGAGCGGGCCAAGCGGGGTATCTGGAAGTTCAAGTGCCGTGCCACCGTGGAAGGCGAGCTGGCCTGTGAGGCCGACATCATCTGTGCCGAGAGGAAGATCGCTTGATACATCCGACCGCCATCGTAGACCCCGGCGCCCGCCTGGCCGACGATGTCGAGGTGGGGCCCTTCAGTGTGATCGGCCCAGACGTCGAGATTGGCGCCGGGTCGGTCATCGGCCCCCACGTCGTGGTGCAGGGCCCCACCGTGCTGGGCGAGCGTACCCGCATCTTCCAGTTTGCCTCGGTGGGGGAGGCCTGCCAGGACAAGAAGTACCAGGGTGAGCCGACCCGCCTGGTGATGGGTGACGACAACGTCGTGCGCGAGGGCGTCACCCTGCACCGGGGCACCGTTCAGGATCGCAGCGAGACCACCATCGGCTCGCGCAACCTGTTCATGGCCTACGTCCACGTCGGCCATGACTGCGTGATCGGCGACGACTGCATCCTGGCCAATCAGGTCACCTTGGCGGGCCACGTGCACCTGGGCGACTTCGCGATCATTGGCGGGCTATCCGCCATCCATCAGTTCTGTCGTTTCGGCTCCCACGCCATGGCAGGCGGTGGCTCGATCATCACCAAGGACACCCCGGACTTCGTGATGATCAACGGCAATCCGGCCCAGGCCCACGGACTCAACGTGGTCGGGCTCAAGCGCCGCGGCTTTGCGACGGAAGCCATCCGCGCCCTCAGCGAATCCTACAAGCTGGTGTACCGTCAGGGGCTCACCGTGGAACAGGCCATCGGCGAGATCCGCCAGCGCTTCTCGCTGGCCGAGACCGAAGCCTTCGTGGCCTCCATCGAGGCGTCCTCGCGGGGCATCATCCGCTAGGCAGTCATCGGCCCGGCGGTCGGGCCGGCGGTCGGCGCCCGCAGCGGCGGGCGTCAGCCCCAGTGTCGTCGGCCATCTTGATGGCCGTCGTCGGCTTGGGCACCCTTCCATCGTCAGACTTGTTCAGCCAGTCAGGGATCCGTCATGACACACGCTGCACGCGATGTCGCCAGCGAGGCAGGCTCAATCCGCCGCGTCTACCTGGTGGCCGGTGAACTGTCCGGCGATATTCTCGGCGCAAGCCTGATGCGCGCGCTCAAGGCGCGTCATCCCGAGGTGGCATTCCGAGGACTGGGTGGCCCGCGCATGATCGCCGAGGGGCTCGAGTCGTTGTATCCGCTGGAGACCCTGTCGGTGATGGGGCTGGTGGAGGTGATCAAGCACCTGCCAGAGCTGATCCGCGTGCGCCGCACCCTGCGTCGGGATGCACTGGACTGGGAACCCGACATCATGGTCGGAATCGACGCCCCGGACTTCAATCTTGGCCTCGAGCGCCAGCTGCGCGAATCAGGTGTCACCACCGCCCACTACGTCAGCCCGTCTGTATGGGCCTGGCGTCAGGGGCGGGTCAAGGGCATCGCCCGCTCGGTGGACGCCATGCTGACCTTTCTGCCGTTCGAGGCGGCCTTCTACGTCAAGCACCGGGTGCCGGTGGCCTTCGTCGGCCATCCGTTGGCCGATGAGCTGCCGCTGGTCAACGACCGCCGGGCCACGCGCGAGGCGCTGGGGATTGCCGCCGACGCCCGGGTGCTGGCGTTGCTGCCCGGCTCCCGGCGCAACGAGATCCGCTTCATGGGGGAGACCTTCCTGGAGGCTGCCGAGCGCCTGGTCAAGGCAAGGCCGGGGCTTGCGGTGGTGATCCCGGCGGCCACGCCCGAGCGCAGGCAGGAGCTCGAGGCGCTGCTGGCCGTGCGGCCGGCGCTTGCGGCCTGCGTCAGCCTGCTCGATGGCCAGGCTCGTGAGGCCATGGTGGCAAGCGACCTGGTGCTGCTGGCTTCCGGCACCGCGGCGCTGGAGGCGATGCTGTGTCATCGCCCCATGCTGGTGGGCTACCGCATGGCGCCGATGACCCATCGCATCGCTCGGCTGATGGTCAAGACCGAGTGGATCTCGCTGCCCAATCTGATCGCCCGCGAATCGCTGGTGCCGGAGTTGATCCAGGACGAGGCCAGCAGCGAGGCCATTGCCACCCGCCTGGGCGAGTTGCTCGACGATGAAGCGGCGCGGACTGCGCTCGAGGCTCGCTTTGCCGCCATGCACGAGGGGTTGCAGCGTGACGCCAGCCGGCGTGCGGCGGAGGCCATCGAAGCGCTGGTAGCGGGACAGCCGTTGCCGGAAAGCGTATCGCCTCGGCTGGCCGAGGAGGTGGCCGAGGCCACGGCTGATGAAACGGATGATGTCCGTCAGGAGGCTGGCGGTGGCCGCTGAAGCGAAGTCCAGGCGCAGCAACAAGCCCGCCTTGCCGCCGCTGGTGGTGAACTATGATGGCAGCTTGCTGGCCGGTGTCGATGAGGTTGGTCGAGGGCCGCTGGTGGGCTCGGTGGTGGCAGCGGCGGTGATCCTCGATCCCTCGGTGCCGATCAGCGGACTCAATGACTCCAAGGCGCTGAGTGCCAAGCGTCGCGAGGCGCTCGACGGCCAGATACGCGAGCATGCTCTGGCCTACCATGTGGCCGAGGCGAGCCCCGAAGAGATCGACCGGCTCAATATCTATCACGCCACCCATCTGGCGATGCGCCGGGCCATCGATGGTCTGGCGCCGGCTCCTGAGTACCTGCTGGTGGACGGCAATCGGCTGCCCGGGCATCATGTTCCGGGCCAGGCCGTGGTCAAGGGCGATGCCCGCCATCCGGCCATCGCCGCCGCCTCCATCCTGGCCAAGGTGGCCCGTGACGCGGCCATGCTGGCCCTCGACGAGCGCTATCCCGACTACGGCTTCGCCCGCCACAAGGGCTACCCGACGCCTGAGCATCTGGCCGCGCTCGAACGCCTCGGGCCGCTGGCCGAGCATCGCCGGTCGTTTGCACCGGTAAAGCGTCAACTGGCGCTGTTCTGACCCGTTTTCACACACCCGCCACGGCGGGTCGAGGTAAGGCTTTCTCATGTCCGCTCCCTTCGTTCATCTTCGCGTCCACAGCGAGTTCTCCCTCGTCGATGGCCTGGTGCGCCTCAAGCCGTACGTCAAGGCGGGCATCGAGCACGGGGCGCCGGCGCTGGCGCTGACCGACGAGGCCAACCTGTTCGGCCTGGTGAAGTTCTACAACGGTGTCCAGGGCGCCGGCATGAAGCCGGTCATCGGCGCAGATCTGTGGCTGGTCAACGGCCACGACCTGGATCACCCCTATCGGGTGACCCTGCTGGCGATGAACGACGTCGGCTACCGCAATCTGACCGAGCTGATCTCGCGTGGCTGGGTCGAGGGCCAGCGCCAGGGGCGGGCCTACCTGGAGAAGGCCTGGGTGCTCGAGCAGAACGAGGGGCTGATTGCGCTGTCTGGTGGTCGCGATGGCGATGTCGGTCGCCACCTGCTCAGCGATCTTCACGCCGATGCCAGGCGCCTGCTGGACGACTGGTGCCAGGCCTTCCAGGGACGTTTCTATCTGGAGCTGACCCGTACCGGCCGCCCGCTGGAAGAAGACTGCGTACACGCCTCGGTGGCGCTGGCGCTGGACACCGGGGTGCCGGTGGTGGCCACCAATGACGTGCGCTTTTTGAAGCGCGAGGACTTCTGGGCCCACGAGACCCGGGTCTCCATCGGTGAGGGCAAGGCGCTCGACGATCCCCGACGTGAGCGCCGTTACACCGAAGAGCAGTACCTGAAGTCGCCCCAGGAGATGGCCGAGCTGTTCGCCGATATCCCCGAGGCGCTGGAAAACAGCGTAATGATCGCCGCGCGCTGCAACGTCGACGTGCGTCTGGGCGAGATCTTCCTGCCGGAGTACGGCATCCCCGAGGGCATGACCCAGGACGAGTTCTTCCGCAAGATCTCCCACGACGGCCTGACCGAGCGCCTCGAGGCGCTCTATCCGGTGGCGCAGCACCCCCGCGACAGCGACGAATGGGCGGCCCTCGAGCAACGCTACCGCGAGCGCCTGGACTTCGAGCTGAACATCATTCTGCAGATGGGGTTCCCTGGCTACTTCCTGATCGTGATGGACTTCATCCAGTGGGCCAAGGACAACGACGTGCCGGTGGGGCCGGGGCGGGGGTCCGGTGCCGGCTCGCTGGTGGCCTACGCCCAGAAGATCACCGACCTCGACCCGATCCAGTACGACCTGCTGTTCGAGCGCTTCCTCAACCCGGAACGTGTCTCCATGCCCGACTTCGACGTCGACTTCTGCATGGAGAAGCGCGACCGGGTCATCGACTACGTGGCCGAGCGCTATGGCCGCAACGCGGTGTCCCAGATCGTCACCTTCGGCACCATGGCCGCCAAGGCGGTGGTGCGCGACGTGGCCCGGGCCCAGGGCAAGCCCTATTCGCTGGGTGACAAGCTGTCCAAGCTGATCCCCTTCGAGGTCGGCATGACCCTGGCCAAGGCCATCGAGGAGGAGCCTCAGCTCAAGGAGTTCCTCGAGGCCGACGAGGAGGCCCAGGAAATCTGGGACATGGCGCTCAAGCTCGAGGGCGTGACCCGAGGCACCGGCAAGCACGCCGGTGGCGTGGTGATCGCTCCGACCAAGCTGACCGACTTCTCGCCGCTGTTGTGCGATGAAGACGGCTCCGGTCTGGTGGTGCAGTTCGACAAGAACGACATCGAGGACGCCGGCCTGGTCAAGTTCGACTTTCTTGGCCTGCGCACCCTGACCATCATCGACTGGGCGTTGGAGATGGTCGACAAGGTGCGCTCGAAGGAGGGCCAGGGACCGCTCGATATCGACACCATTCCGCTGGATGACGGCAAGACCTTCGAGATGCTCAAGAAGGCCGAGACCACCGCCGTGTTCCAGCTCGAATCCCGCGGCATGAAGGAGCTGATCAAGCGCCTGCTGCCGGACTCGCTGGAGGACATGATCGCCCTGGTGGCGCTGTTCCGTCCCGGTCCGCTTCAGTCCGGCATGGTCGACGACTTCATCAACCGCAAGCACGGTCGGGCGGAGATATCCTATCCGCACCCGGACTACCAGCACGAACTGCTCAAGCCGGTGCTGCAGCCCACCTACGGCATCATCCTGTACCAGGAGCAGGTGATGCAGATCGCCCAGGTGATGGCCGGCTACTCGCTGGGCCAGGCCGACCTGTTGCGGCGTGCCATGGGCAAGAAGAAGCCGGAAGAGATGGCCAAGCAGCGCGCCGGCTTCATGGAGGGCTGCGCGGCCAACGGCATCGATGCCGACCTGGCGGGCAACATCTTCGACCTGGTGGAGAAGTTCGCCGGCTACGGCTTCAACAAGTCGCATTCCGCCGCCTACGCCCTGGTGTCCTACCAGACCGCCTGGCTCAAGGCCCACTATCCGGGTCCCTTCATGGCGGCGGTAATGTCCACCGAGATGGACAACCTCGACAAGGTGGTGCCGCTGATCGAGGAGTGTCGTCACCTCAAGCTGACGGTGACCCCGCCGGACGTCAATGTCGGTGGCTACAAGTTCACCGTCGACGAAGAGGGGCGGGTGGTCTACGGCCTGGGCGCGATCCGCGGCGTGGGCGAAGGTCCCATCGGCGCCATCGTCGAGGCGCGCAGCGCAGACGGCCCCTTCAGCGACCTGTTCGACTTCTGTCGGCGGATCGACCCCAAGCGCATGAACAAGCGCACCCTGGAAGCCTTGATCCGCTCCGGGGCGCTGGACAACCTGGGGCCCAACCGCGCCGTGCTGGCCGCCTCGCTGGATGACGCCCTGAAGGCCGCGGCCCAGAGCCACAAGAACCAGAGCGCCGGGATGATGGATCTGTTTGGCGAGGCCTTCGCCCCGGACGAGGACGACAGCGCCAGCGATCCCTACGCCGACTATCTGCGGGTGCGTGAGTGGAGCGATCGCGAGCGCCTGGCCGGCGAGAAGGACACCCTGGGCCTCTACCTGACCGGCCATCCCATCGATGAATACGAGGAAGAGCTTTCGCGCTTCGTCTCGACCCGCATCGCCGACTTGAAGCCGTCCCGCGAGCCCCAGCGGGTCGCCGGCCTGGTGGTGGCCCAGCGCACCATGAAGTCAAAGCGTGGCGACACCATGGCGTTCGTGACCCTGGACGACCGTACCGGGCGCATCGAGGCGTCGCTGTTCGGTGAGCTCTACGACAGCGTGCGCGAACAGCTCGACAACGCCGAGGTGCTGATCATCGAAGGCGAGGTGTCCAGCGACGACTACTCCGGCGGCCTGCGCCTGCGCGGCAAGGAGGTCACCCCCATGGTCCAGGCGCGCTCGCGCTTCGGTCAGGCGGTAGAAGTCTCGGTGGATGGTCGCGAGGCCAACGGTCGACTGATCGACAGCCTGCGCACGAGCCTCGAGCCTCATCGTCACCAGGAAGGCCTGCCGGTGCGCCTGCGCTACCGCAATCTGGAGGCCACCGGCTGGCTCGAACTCGACGAGCAGTGGAAGGTGCTGCCATCCGACGACCTGCTGATCGCGCTGCGTGAGGTCGAGGGCCAGGACGGCGTCCGCCTCAAGTATCGCTAGCGGCGCGGGGTTGCGAGGGCGCCTCTACGACGATCTTGACCCGCTGCGCCTTGCGTGGCCCGGTCAGGGTGCGATAATGCACACCACTTTTTCTTTGCCATGGGTGGGCTTGCGACGACTGCGTCGCGCCCGCCTGACCATGACCACAAGGCTGGCCCATGAATCCCAACTATCTCGATTTCGAACAGCCCATCGCCGAACTGCAGGCCAAGATCGAAGAACTGCGTCTGGTCGGCAACGACAGCCAGGTCAGCCTGGCGGACGAAATTTCCCGACTCGAGGAAAAGAGCCGCAAGCTCACCGAGTCGATCTTCAAGGACCTGTCGCCGTGGCAGGTATCCCAGCTGTCGCGCCATCCCCAGCGTCCCTACACCCTGGACTACCTCGAGCACGTATTCACTGACTTCGACGAACTGCACGGTGATCGCGAGTTCGCCGATGACGCTGCCATCGTCGGCGGTGTGGCGCGACTCAATGATCGTCCGGTGATGATCATCGGCCACCAGAAGGGCCGCGACGTCAAGGAGAAGGTGCGCCGCAACTTCGGCATGCCGCGTCCGGAAGGCTATCGCAAGGCCTGCCGTCTGATGGAGATGGCCGAGCGCTTCAAGATGCCGGTGCTGACCTTTATCGACACCCCTGGCGCCTACCCTGGCATCGACGCCGAGGAGCGCGGCCAGAGCGAGGCCATCGCCTACAATCTGGCGGTGATGTCGCGGCTTGAGACGCCGATCATTTCCACCGTGGTGGGCGAAGGCGGTTCCGGTGGTGCCCTGGCCATCGGCGTTTGCGACGAGCTGATGATGCTCGAATACTCGACCTACTCGGTGATCTCGCCGGAAGGCTGTGCCTCGATCCTGTGGAAGAGCGCCGAGCGGGCCAGCGACGCCGCCCAGGCCATGGGAATCACCGCCAGCCGACTCAAGGAGTTGGGCTTCGTCGACACCCTGATCAAGGAACCCCTGGGCGGCGCCCATCGTTTCCCCCATGAAACCGCCACCCGGGTGCGCGACGCCATCGGCGAAAGCCTCGAGCGCCTCGACGCCATGGACACCGCGGCGCTGCTCGAGCGTCGCTACGAGCGTCTGATGAGCTATGGCGCCCCGGCGTAAGTGACGTGCGGGCAAGCTCCCTGCGTCCAGCGTTGTTCCTGCGGCCCCCATCGTCCTGCGATGGGGGCCGCCTGCGTACCAGGCACCAGCCGTCACGTCCGACTTGCAGGAATCGCCGACATGCCGACGTCTCCCACCCTTGAAGCGCGAATCGAGCGGGCCCTCGACCGGGTGCCGCGACAGCGGTCGTTGTGGATCGCGCTGTCCGGCGGGCTCGACTCCTGCGTGCTGCTGGCGCTGGCGGCAAGGGTCTGCGGGCAGCGGTCGCGCCGATTGCGGGCGATCCACGTGCACCATGGCCTGCAGGCGGCGGCGGATGACTTCGAGCGCCACTGTCGCAGGCTATGCGCGCAGCTGGGGATAACCCTCGAGGTCGTCCGGGCAAGGGTGGACCGTACCTCCGGCAAGGGCCTGGAGGCGGCGGCGCGCCAGGCGCGCTACGACGCCTTCGTCGAATGCCTGGACGCCGGTGATGTGCTGTGGCTGGCCCAGCACCGTGATGACCAGGCCGAGACGCTGCTGCTGGCCGCACTCAGGCGCGCAGGCGTTGCGGGCCTTGCCGCCATGCCGGCGCGGCGTGAGGAGCGTGGCCTTTCGATCGAGCGCCCCTTGCTGGAGGTCCGGCGAAGCGAACTGGAAGCCGAAGCCCGGCGTCGCGGGCTCGATTGGGTCGAGGACCCCAGCAACGCCAGTCGCGAGTTCGATCGCAACTATCTGCGTCATGAGGTGGTGCCGGCGCTGGAGCAGCGCTGGCCCGACGCCGCGGACGCCCTGGCGGCGAGTGCACGGCATGCCGGCGAGGCGGCGGCACTGCTGGACGAATACGCGCTTGAGGATCTGGCGCGGCTGGGTGGCGACCCCGCCAGGCTCGAACTCGAGGGCCTGCTGTCGCTGTCACGGCGCCGTCAGCGCTGGTTGATCGGGCTGTGCATGCGTCGGCTGGGACTTGCGCCGGCACCGGGACCACGGTTAGACGAGCTGCTCGAGCAATGTCATGCCCGGCGTGACGCCGAGGTCAAGGTGAGCTGGCCCGGGGCAGAGGCGCGGCTCTGGCGCGGTGCGTTGTGGCTGATGGGGGAGGGCGCCGGAGAGCCGCTGGAGGTTGCCGAAGGCCCCTGGGCGCCAGGGAGCGCCCTGGTGGTCGCGGGGGTGTCGATGAAGCTGCCGACGACAGAGGAGGAAACGCCGCTGCCGCTGTGGCTGCGCCCGCGCCAGGGCGGCGAACGGCTGAGGCTTGCCGGGCGAGGAAGTCGCGACCTGAAGCGGCTGCTGCAGGAAGCTGGTGTGCCGCCCTGGCGGCGTGCCCAGGTGCTGGTGGTGTGGCAGGGCGAGCGCTGCGTGGCGGCGCTGGACGCCGGCAGAGGGGGCTGGATCGCCCTGGCCGAGGGCTGGACGGCGTCGCCCTGACGGGCGACGCCTGGGGCCGGCTGATGGCTTGGCCAAGGGCTCTGGCCGTGGCTTTTGACCAAGGGCTCTGGCCAGGGCCCGTGTGAGAGGGCTCAGGCTTCGGCGTGGGCCGTGCTCGCGTGCAGCTTGAGCGCGAAGTCGGTATTGGCCAGGTAGTCGGCCTCGCGTTCCAGGTCGGTGCACAAGAGGCCTGGCTCGTCGCCGCCCTGGTAGTGCAGATGCAGGACCTCGCCGTCCACCTCGAGCCGCGGCGTCGCCGGCGGCTGCTCCGGGCGCGAATGGTTGAGGATCACCGCCAGTCGAAGCAGGCGTGCCAGGCGCTGGCTGTCACGCTGTTCGGCCTTCGGCAACAGCTGCCATTCCTTGCTCGGGAACTTGCGTCGGTGGGCGCGGACCAGGAAGGCCAGCAGGCGCTGTTCCGGGCGCGAGAAGCCGGCCAGATCCGAGTGCTCGAGCAGATAGGCGCCGTGGCGATGGAACTGACTGTGCGAGATCGACTGGCCGATCTCGTGCACCCAGGCGGCCCACTCCAGATAGCGGCCACGTTCCTCATCGAGCCCCCAGTCGTCGGCGACCTGGGCGAACAGCGCCTTGGCCGAGGCGGCCACATTGTCGGCCTGGCGAACGTCGACGGCGTTGTAGCGGGCCAGGGTCTCCAGGCTCTTTAGACGCGAGTCCTCGGGACTGTTGCGGCCAGCCATGTCGTAGAGCACCCCTTCACGCAGGGCGCCGTCGGCGTAGCGCATTTCGCTGAGGTCGAAGGCCTCGAAGATCGCGCACAGAATCGCGACACCGGCGGGAAAGACCCGGGCACGATCGGCCTTGAGCCCGTCCATGGAGACCTTGTCGAGCTGCTTGGTCTTGATCAAGCGCTTTCTCAACTTGGCCAGACCGTCGCGAGTGATCACTCCTTCCGGCGCGTCGCCTGCCGCGTGCATCACCGCCGCCGCCGCCTTGATGGTGCCGCTGGAGCCCACCGGGTCATCCCAGCCCAGACGCTGGTAGGGTCTGCGGATATTAGCCAGTTCCGACAACGCCGCGAGTTCGGCGTTGCGCATGCGCTTCTCGCTGATATCGCCGTCGCCGAAGAAGCGTCGGGTAAAGGTCACGCAGCCCATGGAGAGGCTTTCCAGCGCCTTGGGTTCGAACTGTTCGCCGATGATGAACTCGGTGGAACCGCCGCCGATATCGACGATCAGCCGGCGCCCGTTCTCGGCCAGGGCGTGGGCCGCGCCGAGGTAGATCAGGCGTGCCTCCTCGCGCCCGGCGATGATCTCGATGCGCGTGCCGAGCATGGCCTCGGCGCGGTCGATCAACTCCTGGCTATTGTGGGCATCGCGCAGGGCGTTGGTGCCCACCACCCGCATACGCGAGGCGGGGATGCCCTCGAGAAAGGGCGCAAAGCGAGCCAGGCAGTCCAGCGCCCGCGTCATGGCGTCCTCGTTGAGGTAGCCGTCGTCGTCCAGGCCCGCCGCCAGCTGGACCTTTTCGCCCAGCCGCGCCACCACCTGCAGCCGGTCATCCTGATAGTTGGCCACCAGCAGGTGAAAGCTGTTGGAGCCCAGATCGATGGCGGCCAGGCGGGCGGGGTCCTTGGTGGCGTCGTGGGGCGACTCGCGCAGGGTGCTGAGCGTATCCGAGGGTTGATTCATGGCGGGTCCTTCACTGGAGATGGATCAAGGTTGCGTTTCGCCCCGGGGGATGTCAATGATCCGGGTCCGCCACGGGGCTTGCGTTCCCCTTCCGGCTTGTCTAGTATCGGGTCATTCGCCTGTTTCGAATGTGTTTTCCCGGTCGCGCCGCCGCCGCGACGTGACCATCCCAAGTCGTCAGACAGCCCGCACGACGTCAGCTCCGCTCCCGGCCAAGGCCCCGGCCCAAGCCCGCGAGACGCTGGCAACGGCGAATGAACCTGCTCCCTCGTCCAGACGCTGGCGTGGATCTCCCCTCCGGAGAATCCAGTCAATGGCCCTATTATCTTTACCTGGCCTCGCACGAGCAGCCTCGGGCTCTGAACGCACTCAATCGGCGTGTCTTTTCGCCCCTCGGCGCCTTGCCGCCCGGCTTCCACGAGTAATTTCTGAACTCTGATGAATCTGACCGAACTCAAGCAAAAGCCCGTGCCGGAGCTTCTCGATATCGCCCGCGAGATGGGTATCGACAACCTGGCCCGGTCCCGCAAGCAGGACATCATCTTTGCCATCCTGAAGAAGCACGCCAAGAGCGGCGAAGACATCTTCGGCGATGGCGTGCTGGAGATCCTTCAGGACGGTTTCGGATTCCTGCGCAGCGCCGACAGCTCCTACCTGGCCGGCCCCGACGATATCTATGTGTCGCCGTCCCAGATCCGGCGCTTCAACCTGCGCAAGGGCGACACCATCTCCGGCAAGATTCGCCCGCCGAAAGAAGGCGAGCGCTACTTCGCGCTGTTGAAGGTCAGCCAGATCAACCTGGACCGGCCGGAGAACGCCAAGCACAAGATCCTGTTCGAGAACCTCACGCCGCTGTTTCCGCAGGACCGTCTGCGCATGGAGATCGGCAATGGTTCCACCGAGGATCTGACCGCGCGCATCATCGACCTGACCGCACCCATCGGCAAGGGCCAGCGTGGCCTGATCGTGTCGCCGCCCAAGGCGGGCAAGACGCTGATGTTGCAGAACATCGCCACCTCGATCACGCGTAACAACCCCGAGTGCCAGTTGATCGTGCTGCTGATCGACGAGCGCCCCGAGGAGGTCACCGAGATGTCGCGCACCGTGCGCGGCGAAGTGGTCGCCTCGACCTTCGACGAGCCGCCGGCGCGTCACGTCCAGGTGGCCGAGATGGTGATCGAGAAGGCCAAGCGTCTGGTCGAGCACAAGAAGGACGTGGTCATCCTGCTCGATTCCATCACCCGTCTGGCGCGCGCCTACAACACCGTGGTGCCGTCCTCCGGCAAGGTGCTGACCGGTGGTGTCGACGCCCATGCCCTGGAAAAGCCCAAGCGCTTCTTCGGTGCCGCGCGTAACATCGAGGAAGGCGGCAGCCTGACCATCATCGCCACGGCCCTGGTGGACACCGGCTCCAAGATGGACGAGGTGATCTTCGAGGAGTTCAAGGGCACCGGCAACATGGAAGCCCACCTGGATCGCCGTCTGGCCGAGCGTCGCGTCTATCCCGCGCTCAACATCCGCCGCAGCGGCACCCGTCGTGAGGACCTGATCGCCTCCGACGAGGAGATGCAGCGCATGTGGATCCTGCGCAAGCTGCTAAACCCGATGGACGATACCGCGGCCACCGAGTTCCTGATCGACCGACTCAAGGACACCAAGACCAACCTCGAATTCTTCGAGGCGATGAAGCGCCGCTAGCGTTGGCCAACGCCGCGCCTGGGCGGTCGCCAGACGCAAGGTCCAGGTGACCGAGGTCAAGACGAGGGGCAGCATGCTATGCTGCCCCTTTTGTGTTCAGGGGAGCGAGGCAATCGCATGAAATATGGTGACTTGCGTGACTTTATCGCGGGTCTCGAGGCCGCCGGCGAACTCAAGCGGGTGACCGCTGAGGTGGACCCCTATCTCGAGATCACCGAGATCTGCGATCGCACCCTGCGCGCCGGTGGCCCGGCGTTGTTGTTCGAGAACGTCAAGGGCAGCGAAATGCCGCTGCTCGGCAACCTGTTTGGCACCCCCAAGCGCGTCGCCATGGGCATGGGCCAGGAGTCTGTCGAGGCGCTGCGCGAGGTCGGTGAGCTGCTGGCCTTTCTCAAGGAGCCGGAACCGCCCAAGGGCTTTCGCGATGCCTGGGAAAAGCTGCCGATCTTCAAGCAGGTCATGAGCATGGGTCCCAAGACCGTGCGCTCGGCACCGGTCCAGCAGCGAGTCTTCGAGGGCGATGAGGTGGACCTGGATCGACTGCCGATCCAGCACTGCTGGCCCGGTGACGCCGCCCCCCTGGTGACCTGGCCGCTGGTGATCACCAAGGGCCCGCACAAGAGTCGTCAGAATCTCGGTATCTATCGCCAGCAGAAGCTCGGCAAGAACCGGCTGATCATGCGCTGGCTGTCCCATCGTGGCGGCGCGCTGGACTTCCAGGAATTCCAGCAGGCGCACCCCGGTGAGCCCTTCCCTGTAGCGGTGGCGCTGGGCGCCGACCCGGCGACCATTCTGGGGGCGGTGACCCCAGTGCCTGACTCGCTGTCCGAGTACGCCTTCGCCGGCCTGCTGCGTGGCTCGCGCACCGAACTGGTCAACTGCGGTCACGCCGACCTTCAGGTGCCGGCGTCTGCCGAGATCATCCTCGAGGGCTTTCTGTACCCCGATGATACCGCGCCGGAAGGTCCCTACGGCGACCATACCGGCTACTACAACGAGGTGGAGACCTTTCCGGTGTTCACCGTGACGCGCATGACCATGCGCAAGGACGCCATCTACCACTCCACCTACACCGGACGTCCACCGGACGAGCCTGCGATCCTCGGGCTCGCCTTGAACGAGGTGTTCGTGCCGATCCTGCGCCGCCAGTTCCCTGAGATCGTCGACTTCTATCTGCCCCCGGAAGGCTGCTCCTACCGCATGGCGGTCGTGACCATGAAAAAGCAGTACCCGGGCCACGCCAAGCGGGTAATGATGGGGGTATGGAGCTTCCTGCGTCAGTTCATGTACACCAAGTTCGTGGTCGTGCTGGATGATGACGTCGACGCTCGCCAGTGGGAGGACGTGATCTGGGCCATCACCACCCGCATGGACCCGGCCCGCGACACCGTGATGGTCGAGAACACCCCGATCGACTACCTCGATTTCGCCTCTCCGGTGGCTGGGCTCGGCTCCAAGATGGGCCTGGACGCCACCAGCAAGTGGCCGGGTGAAACGGACAGGGAGTGGGGCGTGGCGATTGCCATGGACGACAGCATCAAGTCCCGGGTCAGCGAGCGCTGGGACGAATTCGACATTCCTCTCCCCGACAGCAACAAGAGGTCGACATGACGGCAAGGACCCTGACCTGCCAGGTCATCGAGGTCGAGGACCTCACCCCTGACGTGTTTCGCGTGATTCTGGAAGGACGCGCCGAGGCCATGGCCCATGCCCCGGGCCAGTACCTGGAAATGTGCCTGGACGATGACTGCTGGGTGCCCTTTTCCATCGCCAGCCGCCATCGTGACGATGGGCGACTCGAGCTGCATATTCAGCACTGGCCCGAACGCTCCAACTCGGCCCAGCTCAGGGCCATGCTGGTCGAGGCCCAGCACCTGACCGTGCGTCTGCCGGGGGGCGACTGCGTGCTGGATGGTGAAAGCGATCGTCCGCTGACGCTGATCGCCGCCGGTACCGGCTTCGCCCAGATGAAGGCGATCGTCGAGGCGGCGCTCCACGCCAACCCCGAGCGCTCCATCAGCCTGTGGTGGGCGGCCAAGGAACGCCGTGATCTGTACGCCGAGAGCCTGGCCCGGCAGTGGGTCGCCGAGTCCGATAAGGTCAGCTTCCACGCGGTCTGCGAGGAAGGCTTCGAGCAAGGCTTCGCCGACGAGCGGGTGCACGCCCATCATGGCCGTATCGACGCCGCACTCGCCGCCGAGCTTGGCGATGTGTCGGGCCACGACGTCTATCTGTCGGGCTCGCCCGGCATGGTCTATGCCTGTGTCGACGTGCTCGCCTCGCTGGGGCTGGACCCGTCACGGGTGTTCTCGGACGTCTTCGCCTACGCGCCACGCGACCCTCTGGTGCCGGTGGTCGGTAGCCTGGTCGGGGAAAAGCAGTCATGAGCGCGTCGCCGATCCTGATTACCGGTGGCGCCCAGCGTCTGGGGCGTCACTGCGCCGAGCGCCTGGTACAGGACGGCCAGCCGGTGATCATCAGCTATCGCCGCGAGCGCCCGGAGCTCGAGGCCATGCGCGAGCGCGGCATCGTCACCCTCCAGGCGGACTTCTCCAGCGAAGACGGTATCCTCGACTTCCTGGAGCGGCTCAAGGACGAGACAGACGCCTTGCGTGCCATCGTCCACAACGCCAGCGACTGGGCACCGGACAGCGATGGCGAGGATGCCGGGGCCGCCTTCGAGCGGCTGTTCCGTATCCATATGCTGGCGCCTTACCTGATCAACCTCCACGCCAAGCCCTTGCTCGACGCCTGCAGCGAGCCCCAGCGGGACATCGTCCACATGACCGACTATGTGGTGCAGAAGGGCTCGCGCAAGCACGCCGCCTACGCCGCCACCAAGGCCGGGCTCGACAATCTGACGCTGTCCTTCGCCGCGCGTTATGCCCCAGAGATCCAGGTCAACGCCATTGCACCCGCGCTGATCATGCTCAATCAGGGCGATGACGAGGACTATGCCGCCAAGGCCAGGGCCAAGTCGGCGATGGACATGGTGCCGGGGCCAGGGGTCATCTACCAGAGCCTGCGCTACCTGCTCGACAACCGCTATGTGACCGGGACGACCCTGGCCGTGGACGGTGGCCGCCACCTGCGCTGAATCGCCGGCGGACTCGCCTGACCCGAGGAATCCCCCTAGACTCTGGATGACCCTGACAACAACATCACAAGGAGGCGACCCATGGCCCATCACGACGACGACCTGCATGGTGACAGCTCTCACGACGGCTTTCATGACGAAAGCGGATTCCTGACGATCTTTCTCGGCCTGGTAGTGATGGTCGGCATGACCTGTCTGCCGGCGACCATCGGCTGGGTGCAACTGGCGACAGGCTAGCCAGGGGCGTCAGCAGACCATGGTCGACGGCACGGCGCTTTTCCTGCCCGTGCACAGGGGTTGCCATTTGCTCCGGCGCGGGGCAGGATGAAGCAAGATTCGAGGAGACACCGATGACCGATCACGCAAACCCGACCCGACCCCGACCCGATGGCAGCGACAGCGCCCTCGTCGGTGCTGTCTTGGGTTCGGATTGTGTGCATGCGGACGCGGTGTCCTTTTATTGGCCCAGCTTTTCCTGGTATTGGTTTGATACCGGGGCGCTGGTGCGCGAGGCCTGATCCAAGTATCTGGCACTCGCGAGGCGCTCCCCCCTAGGGCCGCCTCCCAGAACCCCCGGACGGCTGCCCGTCCGGGGGTTCCTTGTTTGTGTGGCCAGACGTTTTCACTCAGTAGCACTCACCTGCGAAAGGCAGGCAACCGGAGCAATGACATGACCGCATATCGACTCTTCGCCAGCACCATTTCCCATGGCTATGCCTATGGCGATAGCTGGCGATTTATCGACGCGCGGTCGGCCCAACTGGCCACCTCCGACCGTGAGCGCCTCGGTGGTCGACGCACCCAACGATGTACGACCACACGGAGCTGATACCATGACCGCCAGCCTTTCGCTTGCCACCGCCGACCTCAACGCTGCCGCGACGCAAGAGACCGCCCCCCAGATGACCCTGCCGACCCCGCAGGCGCTCAAGCGCCAGTGCCCACTTGGGACGACCCTGAGCGATCGCGTCGACGCTCAGCGTCAGCAGATCCGTGACATTCTCGAGGGTCGTGACGATCGCCTGCTGGCGGTGGTCGGGCCCTGTTCGATCCATGACCCCAGGTCGGCGCTTGAATACGCCCGGCGCCTGGCCTCCCTGGCTGACAGCATCCGTGATCGAGTGCTGGTGGTGATGCGGGTGTACGTCGAGAAGCCCCGCACCACCGTGGGCTGGAAGGGCCTGGCCTATGACCCGGACCTGGATGGCAAGGGCGACATGGCGCGTGGGCTCGAGCTGTCACGCCAGCTGATGCGCGAGATCGTCGAGCTGGGCCTGCCGGTGGCCACCGAGATCCTGCAGCCGATGATAGCTCCTTACCTTGAGGACCTGCTGGCCTGGGTCGCGATCGGCGCACGCACCACTGAATCCCAGCTGCATCGCGAGATGGCCAGTGGCATCGGCGCGGTGGTCGGCTTCAAGAACGCCACCAGCGGCGACGTCCAGGTGGCACTCGACGCCATGCGCTCGGCCGCCCACCCCCACCAGCACTTCGCGGTGGGCGAGCAGGGGCAGCCGGTCATGCGCGAGACTACCGGCAACCCCTACACCCATGTGGTGCTGCGGGGCGGCCACGGTGAGCCCAACTACGGGGTCGATGCGGTCGCCGCCGCCAGGAAGGCGCTGATCGGCACCGGCCTGCCGCCGCGGCTGATGGTGGACTGCAGCCACGCCAACGCACGCAAGGACCATCGCCGTCAGAGCGAAGTCCTGCTCGAGGTGCTGGCCCAGCGCCTGGCCGGTGACACCTCGCTGATCGGGGTGATGCTCGAAAGCCACCTGAACGAGGGTAAACAACCCTTGGAGCCCGGCAAGCTGCGCTACGGTGTCTCGGTCACCGACGCCTGCATCGGCTGGGAGACCACCGAACACCTGTTGAGCCTGGCTGCCGAGCGTCTTGCCCAGCAGGGTTGAGCCCGACGATGCGAACGAACCAGACCAGAGGCCCTTTCGGGCCTCTGGTCGTTTTTGTCCGGCGTAACTGGCTCGCGCCGCGGGTGGGGGACGTGACTCAGCGGCAGAAGGGCCATACCTGATAGAAGCTGTCGCAGCGGAATTCCGCCTCGCAGGCTGCCAGTTGGCTGCGGTAGCGGGAAGCATTGTGGGAGGCCACCTGACTCAGCGGCAGAAGGGCCATACCTGATAGAAGCTGTCGCAGCGGAATTCCGCCTCGCAGGCCGCCAGTTGGCTGCGATAACGGGAAGCGGTGCTGGCCACCTCCCGCGCCGCGCGTTGCACCGCCGGCTTGGCGCGATAGCTGCCGCGCTGATAGCCGCCCTGGCCTTCGTGGTAGGCCAGGTACAGGTGCTCGGGGTTGGACAGTGACACCCCCGTCATGCGCCGCGTGCGGGCGTTGTACCAGCCGATGAAGTCGGTGGCGTCGTCCATGTCGGTGCGACTGGCGAACAGCCCGCCGGCGGCGTCATCGTATTCGCCCCATACCGGATCCTGGGCCTGGGCATAGCCGTAGGCCGAGGACGGGCGCGTCCACGGAATGAAGCCCAGTAGTTTGGTACGTGGCGGCCTGACGTGGCTGCGAAACGACGACTCGCGCTTGATGAAGGCCATCTGGGTCCAGGGGGGCGTGCCCCACTTTTCATAGGAGGCCTGGGTGGCGTCGTACCAGTCAGGCTGCTGGCGAAAGATCTCGCACAGATTGTCCTGATGGCTCGGCGGCGCCGGGGCGAAGGCGGCGCAGCCGCTGAGAGTAACAAGCGCCGCGGCAAGCACCGTAGTGAGTAGAGCAGACCGCATCCCTGGCATGGCCCGTTTCACAACATTTTCCCGTTTTAGTGATATCGCCCCCAGTATGCCCTCCCGTGCAGTGTCGGGTCATCCTCACATGTCCCACCGGCTGCTTCGGGTCATCGGAGAGGGGGCGATGGGGCGAACGCCTTCGATGTCCGATGACGTCTGAGTTCGATCATCCAGCGCCACGCTCAAGGCCAGGACGGTCATTTCTTGCGGGAAGGCAAACGGGTTGCATCAAGGTGCCTGTTGTTCGCCTATGGTAGCGGTTGCCGCTGAAAACGCCTGTTGAAGCCAAACCACCACCTTGTCGAGGATGGCATTGTCGGACATTGTTTGGCTCCTGATCAGGTGGTAGTGCAGTCCCGGTAGAAACGGGCCGAATGGCACCTCCAGCACACCACGAGCGATCTCATCCTGCACCAGGGTCAAGCCCAGCAGGGCCACGCCCTGACCGGAGATAGCGGCCTGGATCGCGTGACTTTCTTCGGAGAAGGCGAGTCGAGGCCCCAGCACGGCAGGGGTAGACCCCAACGCCTGACACCACTGAGCCCAGCCGGGCAGGCCAAGGTTCGGACAGTACCAGTCGAAATCGATATGACGAACACCCCTGAGGTCGTCGACGCCAGCCAGCTGGAGTTGCGGGCTGGCGACCAGGGCAATGCGATCGGTCGCCAGGGTCACCACCTCATGGTCCGGATAGGGGCCCATACCGTAACGAATCGCCAGGCGGGTTCCATGCGTCAGATCAAGCACGCTCTCGCTGGCATGGATATTCAAGGCGATATCGGGATTCGTCGAATGAAAGTCGGTCAGTCGAGGAAGCAGCCACTGGCTGGCGAAGGCCGGAGTGCAGGAGAGGGTGACGCTGGCGGGTGTCGTTCGCTTGAGCAGACTTTCCAATGCCTCGGCGAAGGCGTCAAAGCCCTGGCGTAGCACGGGAGAAAGCTCCGTTGCCGCGTCGGTCGGGATCACCTGGCGGGTGCGACGCTCGAATAGCGCTACGCCGAGCCAGCTTTCCAGTTCACGTACCTGGTGGCTGATCGCGGCGGGCGTTACCGCCAGCTCTTCAGCCGCCCCCTTGAAACTACGGTGACGTGCTGCCGCCTCAAAGGCACGCAACTGCGAGAGTGGTAGTCGGCGTCGTTGCATCGCATCCCTATGGACAAAAAATTTTTGTGTATCTGCAAAGAATAGATCGTTTGTCGGCCCGAATCGATTGGAAGATTCTGTCGTTCGTGCACCACCAAGCATGAGCGGTACTAATCCCAAAGGAGAATCTTCATGGCTACACTGTTGCACCTTGATGCCAGCGCACGCTCCGGACTTTCCGGTAGTCAACCCCACGGATCGCATTCGAGACGCCTCAGCGCCCACTTCGTCACACAGTGGCAACGGGCACGTCCTGACGACAGGGTCGTCTATCGCGATGTCGGCCAGCAGCCGCCTCGTCCTGTCACCGGTGATTGGATTCATGCCGCCTTCACCAAGCCGGAAGCGCGGGATAGGTGGATGCACGAGGTTCTCGCGGAGAGTGATTCCCTGGTCGACGAACTGCTCGAGGCGGATCTGATCATTGCTGGCGTACCGATGTACAACTTCGGCGTTCCGGCCGGATTCAAGGCTTATATCGACAATATCGTGCGAGTCGGGCGGACTTTCGGCTTTGATCGCTCCCGCCCAGGCTTGCCCTATTGGCCGATGCTGAGCGCCATGGGCAAGCGCTTGGTAGTGCTTGGTGCCCGGGGTGACTATGGCTACGAGCCTGGTGAGCGAATGGAGCACACCAACCACGTCGAACCACACTTGCGTACCGTTTTCGCCTATCTCGGCATAGAGGAGTTGCACAGCATCGCCGTGGAGTATGACGAGTTTGCCGACGAGCGGCTGCAGCAGTCTCTGATTCAGGCGGAGCAACGCGTTGAGGCGTTGGTCGACAGGCTGGCGGCCAGTCTGGACGTTCCTCGCGTTGTTTCCGATCCAGTCTCGGGGTGAGCGCACCTCCGTGACCGCTTCTACGATCGTCCCCTGCTGGGTACCAGATGCTCGGCAACAGATGTGATTCCCTGTCCAGCAAACGTCTGTATTGCAGAGCTTGAAATAAGAATAGTCTCGCGGGATGAGAAATTTGCGCGTCTCGCCGTCAGAGGGCCGATGTGGTGAGAGGGAGTGTCTGATTTCCAACAATGTATTCTTCATGATAAGTCGGAAAAATCAGTGAGCGAGGTGGATGATGGGTGGTTATATAAGTAGAGATAGGGAGCCTGATCTGGCGGCTTCTTTCGGTGCGCTGGAAGAAAAACAGTTGTCAGTGAGCCAACCGCTTGCGCGCAATGGTGTTCTGCAGCCAGGAAAGGTCTATTTCATTCCCGCGAGGTGTGGCGCTGCCGTTGTACTGGAAAAAGGGCAGATGCTTACGCTGATTAACGTAAGTGGATTGCAGGTCTGCGATATGTGGGCTTTCAATACGAGTGATCCAGACGAATTTCTATCCATGGAACATACTCGAACCCATCTTGGGCGCTTGGTGCCGGTTGTCGGTGACAGTATGGTTTCCAATAGAAGAAACGAGATGCTGGAACTAGTGGAAGATACTTCGCCTGGGGTGCATGACACATTGATTGCCGCCTGCGATATCAATCGCTATAGACAGCTTGGCGTAAGCGAATACCATGACAACTGTGTTGATAATCTTCGAATGGCATTGCTTGCCATCGGCAAGGAGGTTTCGCATGTTCCATCACCATTCAATGTGTGGATGAATGTTCCACTTGATGGTGATGGCTCACTGACATTTGTGCCACCCGTGGCCAAAAGAGACGACAGGATCGTGTTCAAGGCAATGATGACCTGTTACGTAGTCATGTCATGCTGTCCCCAGGATATTACGGCGGTCAACGGAGTTGGTAGCCAAACGGAAAGTATAGGAGTCATGCTCGGAGATTGAAGAAACACGGGATAGATGGCGATGCACTGCAACTCCGCCGCCGGCGCTAAAGGTTCTCATTCCGTCGAAGGTAAACTCCAGCCTTTGCGCTCCGGCGGCATCCGGCTCGTCATCGCTCACGATATGACTTCAGCATTCCCTCTCGTCGCTTCAAACGCCTCTACACGTTTTTTGGGCCAGTGGCAGCGAAGTTTAGCGATAGCGATCACGCTGCCTCTACGCGGGCTCGGGCTTCTTCTCCCTAGGCTGACCCTCACCTCCGATGTCCGAGGGCACCAGTGGCAGGTCCTCGGGCAGGTGGCGGGCACAGAAGTCCAGGCAGTCGAGGCCGTTGACGGCCTGGGGGGCCAGTGGACAATTCCATGGCGACTCGCGCAGCACTTCCGGAAGATGGTCGCTCAGGTCCTCCATGTCCTGACTCTTGGGCCAGCACAGCCAGCGCTCCCGTTCAGGGGTCTCGGGGTGGCGCCACTTCAGCATCCAGTCGTCGCCCCAGGGCAGTACGCCCAGGGTGTCGGGTTCGGGCGGCGGCAGACCCTGGAAGGCGCTGGCCCACCAGCGGGGCGAGAGGTGATGGCGTCCCAGGCGTCGGCTGCACTGGGCCAGCAGGGTACGCTGCACCACCATGACATCCAGGGCGCTGTCATCACGATAGAGCACATGGAGCGCGAGAGTGTGCGGTATTACGCAAAGCTCCCGCTCAACCAGTTCATCCAGTGACTCCCTGCTGTCGACCTCCTCGGCCAGGGCGCCGTCCAGCGTTACCAGGGTGACCGATTGTGGCGGTATGACGAGACAACAGGGAAGTGCCTGGTCGAGGCACGAAAGCGATTGGACATTGGCGGCGCTGCCCCGGTCGAGGCTCTGTTGATCGACACAGTGGACCCAGTACCAACGAGGCTCGGGATCTTCGTCGGCTGAAGGGGCGCGTTGGGGCATAAGAAGTATGCGCTGATGTCGGTGTCCCAGATTCCACATGGTTCTGGTCCTGTCGATAGCGATTGTTGGTGCACTGTGTCGACGAGCGAAGCCATTTTCTTTCACCAACTGTTACTCTTTTTACAATAGCGCTACTTCCTGTGCTCTGCGTCAACCTCGTCTATCGTCATACGAGTGTCATCTGGACTACCTAGTGTTGTCGGCGGACCGCCGTCGCCCCTGTGATCGACTTTCCCCTCCGATACCCGAGGCCGGCAACAGTGACTGGCACCGACAGCCCACGCCTTGACGGCGAACAGAGGGCTGCAAGAAGAGGACTGCGCAATGAGCAAGGAAATTGAAGATCATCGTCTGTTGAACCCCAGCCGTAATGAACCCTTCTCCTCGGTGCTCGACCGTCGTCTTTCCCGGCGAGCGGTGATGAAGGGTGGCATGGGCATGGCGGCCATGACCATGCTGGGAAGCTTTGGTCTCTCGGCCTTCGCCAACGAGCCGTCGTCAGGGATGGCCAAGACGCCGCTGGCGCTGGCCTTCGAGTCGATTGCCGGTTCGCGCAGCGACGCCGTGGTGGTGCCGCCGGGCTATACCGCCCAGGTGCTGGTGCCCTGGGGTACGCCGCTTGACGACAGCGCGCCCGAATGGAGCGAGGATCTGACGATGACGCCCCAGGCCCAGGCGGCCAGCGTCGGCATGCATCACGACGGCATGCATCCTTTCGCGCTGGATGAGAGCACGGCTTCCGAGCGCTTCCTGCTGGTGATGAACAACGAATACATCGACGAGAACGCGCTGTGGGCGCCCCAGGGCGGCCCTACTAACATGACCGAAGGCAAGCGTCCGGCGGACGAGGTGCGCACCGAGATCAACGCCCACGGGGTGACCGTGGTCGAGGTGAAGAAGGACGCCGATGGTCGCTGGAGCCACGTCAAGGGTTCCGCCCATAACCGTCGCTACACCAGCGCCACCCCGATGCACCTGTCAGGGCCGGTGGCGGGCAGCGACTACGTCAAGACCCGGTATTCCCCGGGCGGCACCCAGGCTCGCGGCACCAACAACAACTGTGCCCATGGCTACACGCCCTGGGGTACCTACCTCACCTGCGAGGAGAACTGGCCGGCCTACTTCGTCAAGAACGAAGGCCGTACCCTGGACGATGACCGTCTTGGCATCGCCAGTGGTCGCGGACGCTACGGCTGGGAGACCGCCGCGGGTGATGACAGCGAACGCGACGACGAATTTACCCGTCTGATCGGCGACCCCGTCGCCGACGACGCCAGCGGTGACTACCGCAACGAGCCGCGTCAGTTCGGCTATATCGTCGAGATCGACCCCTATACCGGCAGGCAGGCGATCAAGCGCACGGCGCTGGGCCGCTTCCGCCACGAGGGCTGCTGGCCGGGCAAGCTGGTAGCAGGCGAGCCGGTGGTGTTCTACTCCGGTCACGACTCGCGCAACGAGTACATCTACAAGTTTGTCTCCGAGGCGGCCTGGGACCCGGCGGATGCCATCGCTCCCGGCGCCGAGGCCGATCGCCTGGCGATCGGTGACAAGTACATGGACAGCGGCACCCTTTACGTCGCTCGCTTCAACGCCGATGGCAGCGGCGAGTGGCTGCCGCTGACGCCGGACGCTTCCACCCAGGATGGCCGTACCCTGGCCGAGGCGCTGGAACTCGACGCCGATGACCTGGCCGGGGTGATCATCCACACCTGTGACGCCGCCGACCTGATGGGTGCCACGCCGATGGATCGCCCTGAGTGGGGCGCGGTGGACCCGTCCACCGGCGAGGTCTACATGACCCTGACCAACAACTCGAAGCGTACCGAAGACGGCACCGAGGCGACCCTGACCGGCGACGGCGACAACATCACCGCGCTGGGCAACGGCTACGCCACGGCACCGGTCAATGCGGCCAACCCGCGGGCGAACAACGAGACCGGTCAGATCATCCGCTGGCGTGAGGGCAGCGATGCCACCGCCTTCGACTGGGAGGTATTCGTGTTCGGTGCCGCGGCCAGTGACCAGAACAACCTGTCCGGGCTGACCGCCGACAACGAATTCGCCAGTCCCGATGGGCTCTACTTCGATGAGCGCGGCGACGGCCAGGGCATCCTGTGGATCCAGACCGACAACGGCTACGAGGGCGTCACCGAGAGCACCAATGACCAGGTGCTGGCGGTCGTGCCGGCGGAGCTCGAGCGTGCCGATGGTGCCGCCGCAGTGATCTCCGGGGCCAACCAGGACAAGCTCAAGCGCTTCTGCGTGGGCCCCAACGGCTGCGAGGTCACTGGCATCTTCCCCACGCCGGACAAGACCGCGCTGTTTATCAATATCCAGCATCCGGGCAACTGGCCGGCCAGTGACGACGCGACCCAGGCGTCTGATGCCAGCGTGCGACCGCGCGCCGCCACGGTGGTGATCCAGCGCGAAGACGGCGGCCAGATCGGCGTCTAGAACGTGTCCGAAAGGTGTCGGCTTGCGTCGGCCTTTCGGGCAACCTCCAGGGGCGTTGTCGACGTCTGACGTCTTGCGCCGCCCCAGCACCCCGGCTCCCTTTTCAGGGAGCCGGGGTGTTTTTTCTAGGGTCTGGGTGTCCAGGGCTGGATGATCGGCAGCCTGAAGCGGGAGGCGGTTGGTCCGGGAACCGCTTGGGTCGGCCAAGGCGCAGGTCGAGCGGCAACCGGCAGCCGTCAGGACACATGACGACAACATGAAAAAGCCCCTCGCCAGCGTCGCTGGCGAGGGGCCTGGGTGGTGTTATCGACGCGCCGATGGCGCGTCAATGCGGGGCGTTATTCAAGCGCGAGCGGCGTAGGCGTACAGCAGCGTTTCCTGGGCGGAGATCGGTGCGGCCTCGCCCGGGTCCTGCTTGATGTAGGTGCCGTCGGCCTGCAGCAGCCAGCTCTGGCAGTTGTCGACCAGGTAGGTCTCGAGGTCCTTGCGCACCCGGGCGGCGAGCTTCTTGTCGAGCAGCGGGAAGCAGGTCTCGACCCGATGGAACATGTTGCGCGCCATGAAGTCCGCGCTGGAGCCCCATATCTCGGGCTTGCCGTCGTTGTGGAAGTGGAACACCCGGGTGTGTTCGAGGAAGCGACCGATCACCGAGCGCACCCGGATATTCTCGGAGATGCCGGGCAGGCCAGGGCGCAGGCAGCACATGCCGCGGATGATCAGGTCGCACTCGACGCCGGCCTGGGAGGCGCGGTAGAGCGCCTGGATCAGCTTGGGTTCGGTCAGCGAGTTGCACTTGACGATGATATGGGCGCGCTTGCCCTTGCGCGCGTAGCTTGCCTCCCGCTCGATCATTTCCACGACCCGTTCGTGCAGGGTGAAGGGGGCGTGCAGCAGCTTCTCGATCTGGCGGGTGCGGCCCATGCCGGACAGTTGCTGGAACACCTTGTGCACGTCGGCGCACAGCACAGGGTCCGCGGTGAGCAGGCTGTAGTCGGTGTAGAGCTTGGCCGTCTTGGAGTGATAGTTGCCGGTGCCGAGGTGAGCGTAGTGGCGCAGCGCGCCCTTCTCGCGACGCACGATGTGCATCATCTTGGCGTGGGTCTTGTAGGCCATCACCCCGTAGATGACGATGGCGCCGGCCTCCTGCAGGCGTGACGCCAGCGCCAGGTTGTCGGCTTCGTCGAAGCGGGCGCGCAGTTCGATGACCACCGTCACTTCCTTGCCGTGGCCGGCGGCTTCGACCAGGGCGTTGACGATGGGTGAGTCGGCACCGGTGCGATAAAGCGTCTGCTTGATCGCCAGCACGTCGGGGTCGCGGGCGGCCTCGCGCAGCAGGTCCTCCACCGGGGTGAACGACTGGAAGGGGTGGTGCAGCAGGATGTCGCCTTCCTGCATCGACTGCATGATGGAGTTGGGTTGCTTGACCTGCTTGGGCACGCCGGGGGTAAAGGAGCGGTACATCAGATCGGGCCGGTCGGCGTCACCCAGTACCGACATCATGCGGGTCAGGTTGACCGGGCCATTGACCCGATAGAGGTCACTGGCTTCGAGCTGGAACTGCTTGATCAGGAAGTCGGAGAGCTCCTCGGGGCAGTTGTCGGCCACCTCCAGGCGCACGCCGCTGCCGTAACGCCGGGCCAGCAACTCGCCGCGCAGGGCCGAGGCCAGGTCCGAGACTTCTTCGGGATCGACCGTCATGTCGGCGTTGCGGGTCAGACGGAACTGGTAGCAGCCCTTGACCTTCATCCCCGGGAACACCTCGTCGGCGTGGGCGTGGATCATCGACGACAGGAACAGGTACTCGGTGAAGCCTTCCTCGCACAGCTCTTCCGGCAGCGCGATGACCCGGGGCAGCGAACGTGGCGCCGGCAGGATGGCGAGGCCGCCCTCGCGGCCGAAGGCATCCTTGCCCTCGAGCTCGACGATGAAGTTGAGGCTCTTGTTGACCAGCCGCGGGAAGGGGTGCGAGGGGTCCAGCCCGATGGGACTGACCACCGGGATGATCTCGGTGGAGAAGTAATCATGGACCCACTTGCGCTGCTGCTTGGTCCAGTCTCCACGCCGACGGAAGCGGATGTTGTGGGCTTCCATGGCAGGGATCAGCTGCTCGTTGAGGATGCGGTACTGACGCTCGACGTGCTCGTGGGCGATCTTCGAGATCTCGTCGAGCACCGAACGCGGGCTGCGGCCGTCGGCACCGGTGGTGTCGTCGCCCAGGGCCAGCTGGCTCTTCAGTCCGGCCACCCGGATCTCGAAGAACTCGTCCATGTTGGAGGAAAAGATCAACAGGAACATCAGGCGGTTGAGCAGCGGGTGCGCCTGGTCCAGCGCCTGTTCCAGCACCCGGATGTTGAACTGCAGATGCGACAGCTCGCGATTGAAGTAGAGGCTCGGGTCGGTGAGGTCGGCCTCAGGGTCCGGCATTGCCTTGGGCTTGATGCCGGTGCGCGTCTGGTTAAGGCGCGGCACCGGGGTATCGGCCTGGGGCGCGTCGCTCATCGAGACGTCGGACTTGCCCAGGGTCGCATGTTCAATCGTGGCGTTGTCGCTCTGCGCGTCTTCCATGGTGGTTCCTCATCGGGGCTCGGGAAGGGCGCCGCTCCCTCCCCTGATCAGCGGGCCAATAGCCTGGCCGCGCGTTTGGCAAAGTAGGTCAGCACGCCGTCGGCGCCGGCACGCTTGAAGCACATCAGCGACTCGAGGATGACAGTGTCAGCGTCCAGCCAGCCGTTGTCGAAGGCGGCCATGTGCATGGCGTATTCACCGCTCACCTGGTAGGCGTAGGTGGGCACGCGCAGCTCGTCCTTGACCCGGCGGACCACGTCCAGGTAGGGCATGCCGGGCTTGACCATCACCATGTCGGCACCTTCGGTGATGTCCATGGCGACCTCGTGGAGGGCCTCGTCGCTGTTGGCCGGGTCCATCTGGTAGGTCGACTTGTCGGCCTTGCCCAGGTTGGCCGCCGAGCCCACCGCATCGCGGAAGGGGCCGTAGTAGCGCGAGGCGTACTTGGCGCTGTAGGCCATGATGCGGGTGTTGGGCAGGCCTTCACGCTCGAGCAGTTCACGGATGGCACCGATACGCCCGTCCATCATGTCGGAAGGGGCGACCACGTCGGCCCCGGCCTCGGCATGGGACAGCGCCTGCTTGATCAGGGTCTCGACGGTGCGGTCATTGGCCACATAGCCGTCTTCATCGAGGATGCCGTCCTGACCGTGGCTGGTGTAGGGGTCCAGGGCGACATCGGTGATCACGCCGAGCTCGGGCAGGGCGGCCTTGAGCTCGCGCACGCTGCGCTGGACCAGGCCGCTGGCGCTGTAGGCTTCTTCCGCCAGCTCGCTCTTCTTGTCGGCGTCGACCACCGGAAACAGCGCAATGGCGGGAATGCCCAGCTCGACGGCCTCGCGGGCCTCTTCGATCAACAGGTCCAGCGACAGGCGCTCGACCCCGGGCATGGACGGTACAGCCTCGCGGCGGCCTTCGCCCTCGAGCACGAAGACTGGCCAGATCAGATCGTCGGCACTCAGCTGGTTCTCGCGCATCAGGCGGCGGGAGAAGTCGTCCTTGCGCATGCGGCGAGGACGGCTGGCGGGGTAAAGACGAGGGGTAATGGCACTCAAGACGGCACTCCACGGAAGCAAGGATTCGGCGCCACGCGCTAGTCTGGTGGCACTTCATGACAAAAGCATGACATTGATTGAGTATATTCCTCCTCTCCCGTTCGCCGAAAGTCGCGTCTTGTCGCACCCGTGGCGACTCTCTAGAGTAGTGGCAGTCTTGGCCGCGTCCGGCCCCGTTCGCGACGCGCTATAAAGGAGAATGACATGAGTAAACAGGTAGCGATCGTCTTGTCGGGCTGCGGCGTACAGGATGGTTCCGAGATCTACGAGACCACCCTGACCCTGCTGCGCCTGGACCAGCTGGGCATCGCCTATCGCTGTTTTGCCCCGGATATCGCTCACCAGGAGGTGATCGACCACCACAGCGGGGAGGCCGTCGAGGAGACGCGCAATGTGCTGGTCGAGTCCGCCCGCCTGGCCCGGGGCGAGATTTCGCCGCTGGACGAACTGTCGGCATCGGACTTCGATGCCCTGATCCTGCCCGGTGGCTTCGGGGCGGCCAAGAATCTTTCGAACTACGCCACGGCCAAGTCCGAGATGGAGGTCCACGAGGACCTGGCCGAGCTGTTGATCGAGTTTCACGATGCGCGCAAGCCGATCGGCCTGATGTGCATCGCACCGGTGCTGGTGCCCAAGGTGCTGGGGCCGGGCATCGCCGTCACCATCGGTACCGACCCCGAGGTGTGTGGCTGCATCAGCGCCATGGGCGGCCTGCATCGCAGCTGTGCGGTGGACGATATCGTGGTGGACTTCGAGCATCGCCTGGTGACCACCCCCGCCTATATGCTGGCCACCCGCATCAGCGAGGCGGCGCTGGGCATCAACAAGCTGGTGGATCGCATCGACGAGATGATGGACGTCAACACCTGAGCGCCGTCTCAGCGGGGCCATGCCCCGCTGAGACGCCAGACGATGGCGGATCATTGTCGCCAAGCGCCTTGAACACCACCGGTGCGAGAGCGGTAAAAAAGCAAAGCCCGAGGCCAATGCCTCGGGCTTTGTGCATTCTGCTGACGGGGGCTCTGCCGGTGTGGCGATCACGCCTCGTCCGGCGCTTCCTCGTCATCGCTGCTCCGCCTCTTGACCAGCCGGCCGAACAGCAGCCCGACCTCGTAGAGCAGGTACATGGGTACCGCCAGCAGGCTCTGGCTGACCACGTCCGGCGGGGTCATCAGCATGCCGATGACGAAACAGCCGAGGATGACGTAGGGGCGCTTGGCGCTCAGGCTCTTGACGCTGGCGGCGCCGGTGAGGATGAGCAGGAAGGTGGCAATCGGGATCTCGAAGGCGATACCGAAGGCGAAGAACAGCTTCAGCACGAAGTTGAGATACTGGTTGATATCGGTCATCACCTGCACGTTCTCCGGCCCGGTCTGGGTGAAGAAGGCGAACAGCAGGGGAAAGACCACGTAGTAGGCGAAGGCCGCGCCGAGATAGAACAGCAGGACGCTCGAGGCCAGAAGCGGCAGTGCCAGGGCCTTTTCCTTGTCGTACAGCCCTGGCGCCACGAAGGCCCAGGCCTGGTGCAGGACGAAGGGAATGGCCACGAACACCGCCACTACCAGGGTCAACTTGAACGGGGCCAGGAAGGGCGACGCCACCTCGGTGGCGATCATCTGGGAGCCTTCCGGCAGCAGCTCCATCAGGGGGTCTGCGACAAACTGGTAGATGTCGTTGGAAAAGGCGTAGAGCGCCAGGAAGATCACCAGGATGGCGATCACGGCGCGCATCAGCCGCGAGCGCAGCTCCACCAGGTGTTCGATCAGTGGGGCGTGGCCCTGACTTGACGGCGGAGTGTCACCGGTATCGCTCATCGGGTGGCGGAGTCCTTGTGCTCGGAAGAGGCGGTGTCATCGCTGGGAGCGGGGGAGAGCGTGGAAGCCGAAGCGCTGGACGACGAGGCGCGTGCGGCGCTGTCGACGGCGTCGTCCAGCCGCTGGCCGGCCGAGGCAGACTGGGCGCCGGTGGAATCCGCCTGCCCGCCGTTGCCCTTGTTCGGGGTGTCGGCGATGGATTCCACGCTGCGCCTGGCTTGTTCGGCGCTGCGCTTGGCCTGGTTGACGCTGTCGTCCAGCTTGCGTTCCTGCTCCTTGAGCTTCTGGCGCAGTTCCTCGGCCTCGAGCTGGGCGCTGATCTCGCGTTGCATGCCGGCCACCGAACGCTTGATGCGTCCGATCCACAGGCCGGCGGTACGCGCGGCCTTGGGCAGGCGCTCGGGACCCAGCACCAGCAGTCCCACCACCCCGATGATCAGCAGTTCCAGAAAGCCGATATCGAACATGTGGCGTTACTTGCGCTCGTCGGAGGATTCGGGCTTGCGCTCCGCCTCGACGTCGTAGGTGTTGTTGGGCGTATCGGTCTCGTCATGACGGACCTGGGCCTGGGGCTTGGCCTCCTCCGACTTGTCCTCATCTTCGTTGACGGCCTTCTTGAAGCCCTTGACCGCGCCACCCAGGTCGCTGCCAACGTTGCGGAGCTTCTTGGTGCCGAAGATCAGGATGATGATGCCGAGTACGATCAGCAGTTGCCAGATACTGATACCACCTAACATAAGAACTTCCTCAATATGCGGCGCCAGGCGCCGTGAATCGTTGGTTCCCGCCGAGGCTCAGGAGCGGCGCGAGGCCTTCTCCTCATGCCCCGATACGCCGAAGCGTCGGGCGAGTTCATCCAGCACCTGCCGATGGTCGAGTCCCAGGTGCGAGAGCATCACCAGACTATGAAACCACAGGTCTGCCGTTTCGGCGATCAACGCCTCGCGACTGGCTGGATCCGCGTCAACATCCTTGGCGGCAAGCACGGTCTCCACCGCCTCTTCGCCCACCTTCTCGAGTATCTTGTTCAGCCCCTTGTGATGCAAGGAGGCAACGTAGGAAGTGTCAGGATCGGCGTGCCGACGTTCGCTGAGGGCGGCGTCGAGCTGGTTCAGAATATCGCTCATCGGTGAAGATTCCATTAAAAGATCAGTTCCAGATCACCAGCAGTGTGCCGATGCCCGCAGCGACCAGGACCGGCCAGGGCTGATCGGTCAACCAGCCGGACAGCGGTTGCCAGGCCAGCGCCACCGCGGCCAGGGCGAGCCCCAGTCGCGTCCGGCGTATGCGCCTGGCCTGGCGGGTCAGCTGGCCGAGAATATGGGTCATGACCTCGCCCTGCTGGGTGATCTGGCGCGATCGCTTCTCGGTCTGGGACAGCGCCTGGTGGGCCAGCACCGGCAATTCCGGTAGCTGCCGGGTCAGCTCCGGTGCCTGCCGCTTGAACGACTCCCACAGGCCCTGGGCGCCGGCGCGCTCCTTCATCCAGCGCTCCAGGTAGGGCTTGGCGGTGGCCCACAGGTCCAGGTCCGGGTAGAGCTGACGGCCCAGCCCCTCGATATTGAGCAGGGTCTTCTGCAGCAACACCAGCTGGGGCTGGACTTCCATGTTGAAACGCCTCGCGGTCTGGAACAGGCCCAGCAGCACCTGGCCGAACGAGATGTCCTTGAGCGGTTTCTCGAGGATCGGCTCGCACACCGTGCGTACCGCCGCCGCGAACTCGTTGGCGCGGGTATCTTCGGCCACCCAGCCGGACTCGATGTGCAGCGCCGCGACCTCGTAGTAGTCCTGGTGGAAGAAGGCCAGCAGGTTGCGCGCCAGGTAGTCCTGGTCTTCCCGGGTAAGGCTGCCGACGATGCCGCAGTCGATGGCGATGTACTGGGGGTCGGACGGCGCCTGGCGGGAGACGAAGATGTTGCCCGGGTGCATGTCGGCGTGGAAGAAGTTGTCGCGGAACACCTGGGTGAAGAAGATCTCCACGCCGCGCTCGGCCAGGCGCTTCAGGTCGGTGCCCTGGGCCTTGAGCGCCTCGATGTCGGCCACAGGCACGCCGTGGATGCGTTCCTGGACCATCACCTTGTGGCGGGTCAGCGGCCAGTGGATCGACGGCACATACAACAGTGGCGACTTGTCGAAGTTGCGCTTGAGTTGCGAGGTGTTGGCCGCTTCCTTGGTCAGGTCGAGCTCGTCGAACAGGGTGGTCTCGTAGTCGCGGACCACTTCCACCGGGTGCAGCCGGCGCGCTTCCGGCACCTTGTTCAGCGCTCGCGCCACCAGGTACATCAGCGCCATGTCCTGGCGCATGACCCGCTCGATGCCTGGGCGAATCACCTTGACCACCACGTCCTGGCCGTCGGGCAGCCTGGCGGTGTGGACCTGGGCGATCGAGGCCGAGGCCAACGGCTCGCGGGAAAATTCGGCGAACAGTACCTCGAGCGGCTCGCCCAGGGACTCCTCGATCAGTGCCTCGGCCTGCTCGCCGGGGAAGGGCGGTACCTGATCCTGCAGCCGCTTGAGTTCATTGGCGATATCGTCGGGGAACAGGTCGCGACGGGTCGACAGCATCTGGCCGAACTTGACGAAGATCGGCCCCAGTGACTCCAGCGCCAGACGCAGGCGTTCGCCGCGGGAGCGCTCGCCGACGGGAATCAGCTTGAGCGGCGACCAGGTGAATATCAGCCGCAGCCACCAGGGCAGCTTTTCCAGCGGCAGCAGGGTGTCGAGTCGGTAGCGGGTGACGACCCAGATGATGCGCAGCGGGCGGAGGATCATGAGACGTCGTTCTCCCGGGCCAGGCGGCGGGTCAGGCGCTTGAGACGTGCCTCGGTACGGTCGGTGGCCAGCTCCAGTTCGGTCAGCGCCTCGCGCATGGCCTCGAGCTGATGGCGGCCGGGCAGCCAGCGGGCTTCCTCGAAGACGTACTCGGAGACGTCGGCGCACAGCTCACGGTGGGTGCGCAGGCCCCAGCGGGACAGGCCGCGCAGGCCTTCGGCGAGCTGGTGAGCCGGCAGGTCGCCGAGATAGCGGGCAAGCTCAGCCTCCCAGTCCAGGTCGAGATCCAGCAGCAGGTCGCGGGTCGCCTCGAGCAGGTGGATCTTGCCGCGCACCGCCAGGCGGCCCTCGAACATCAGCCGTTCCATGTCGGCGCCGCCGGCCAGCCGGCCCAGGGTGTCGCTGTCCAGTTCGACGATGGCGTCCCAGGCGCCTTCATCGACCTCGTCCACCAGCAGCAGGTCAACCCCCTGGGGGTGATAGCACAGCGCCAGCTGGACACGCGGGGACTCCAGGCACATCAGCACCCGCTGGCCTGCCAGCGAGCGCAGCCGAGAAGGCGAGGCAGGGTCGCGTGCGAGCAGGGCGTTGACGGTCTTCTCGATGCCGGCCAGCAGCAGGGTCGGGGTCAAGGCCATCATGTCCTCAAAGCTTGATGCCGCGATGCAGCGCGACGATGCCGCCGGTGAGATTGGTGTATTCGACGCGCTCGAGTCCGGCGGTTTCCATCATGCCCTTGAGCGTTTCCTGATCCGGGTGCATGCGGATCGACTCGGCCAGATAGCGATAGCTGTCGGCGTCGCCGGCGACCAGTTCGCCCATCTTCGGCAGCAGACGGAAGGAGTACTCGTCGTAGGCGCGGGTCAACAGCGGATTGTCGGGCTTGGAGAATTCCAGCACCAGCAGGCGGCCGCCGGGCTTGAGGATGCGCGCCATGGAGGCCAGGGCGGCGTCCTTGTCGGTGACGTTGCGCAGACCGAAGGCGATGGTGATGCAGTCGAAGGTATTGTCGGGAAATGGCAGGCATTCGGCATTGGCCTGGACGTACTCGACGTTGCCACCGACACCACGGTCGATCAGCTTGTCGCGTCCCACCCCAAGCATGGAGGCGTTGATGTCGGCCAGCACCACCTTGCCGCGCGGTCCCACCATGCGCGAGAACTTCAGCGCCAGGTCGCCGGTACCGCCGGCGATGTCGAGTACGCTATGACCAGGCCGGACGCCGGAACGTTCGATGGTCAGGCGCTTCCACAGCCGATGGATACCGAAGGACATCAGGTCGTTCATCACGTCGTAGCGAGCCGCCACGCTGTGGAAGACATCGGCGACACGTGAGGCCTTTTCCTCGACCGGCACGTCCTGAAAACCGAAGTGGGTGGTGCGCTTATCCATGGGACTCCCGAGTCGTGAGCGATGGCGAGAAGAGCCGATGGGGGCTCTTTGGCAGCGGCCATTGTAGCCTTGCCGAGGTGGCTTGTCTTTGACCGTCACCCGGCTTGTCGCCACACCGGTGTCGATCGCTACAGCTGACGGATCTCGATACCCAGCGGCTCGCGACTGGCGCCGGCCTCGTCCAGACGCTTGAGATAGTCGGTCCAGTTGGCCTCGCGCTCGCGGATCAGCCAGTCCAGATAGTCCCAGCTGTAAAGGCCGCTGTCGTGGCCATCGTCGAAGTGCAGCTTGAGGGCGTAGCGGCCCGCCTGGGTGATGTCGGCAAGGCCCACGTCCTTCTTGCCCACCTGAAGGGTGGCGGTGTCGCCGCCGTGGCCACGGACCTCGGCGGAGGGAGAAAACACCCGCAGGTACTCCACCGACAGGCGGTGGCGGGAGCCGTCGGCGTAGCCGATCTCGAGCTCGCGGGCCTTTCTGTGGTAGTGCACCAGGGTCGGAGTGGGGGCGCTCATGGCGATCCTCTCTGTGTCAGCACGGTGGGCGTGCCCGGACGTCAACGTTGGCGGCATCGAAAGCACGACCGGGCCGCGGCGCAGTGCGCGGCGGCCCGGTCATCGAGGGTGCTTGGCCGGTGGTTACAGGATATACCGGCTCAGATCCTCGTCCATGGCCAGTTCGCCGAGCTGAGAATCGACGTAGGCACGGTCGATGACCAGCGGGTTGCCGAGATCCGAGCCCTTGAACGAGGCCTCCTCGAGCAGCCGCTCCATTACCGTGTGCAGGCGACGGGCGCCGATGTTCTCGGTGCCTTCATTGACGTTAAAGGCGATCTCGGCGATGCGCTCGATGCCGTCATCGGTGAAGCGCACCTCGAGGCCGTCGGTGGCCAGCAGCGCCTCGTACTGACGGGTCAGGGCGGCGGACGGCTCGGTCAGGATGCGCTTGAAGTCGTCCGGCGTCAGCGCCGACAGCTCGACACGGATCGGCAGACGCCCCTGCAGCTCGGGGATCAGATCCGAGGGACGCGACAGGTGGAAGGCGCCGGAGGCGATGAACAGGATGTGGTCGGTCTTCACCATGCCGTACTTGGTCGACACCGTGGAGCCTTCGATCAGCGGCAGCAGGTCGCGCTGGACGCCCTCACGGGAGACCTCACCGCCGCTGGACTGACCGCTGCCCTTGGCGACCTTGTCGATCTCGTCGAGGAAGACGATGCCGTTCTGCTCCACCGCCTCCACCGCGCGGGACTTGATGTCGTCCTCGTTGACCAGCTTGCCGGCCTCTTCGTCGCGCAGGATGGTGAAGGCCTCCTTGACCGTGACCTTGCGGGTCTCGGTCTTGCCCTTGCCCATGCCGGAGAACAGGTTCTGCAGCTGGCTGGTCATCTCTTCCATGCCCGGCGGTGTCTGGAACTCGAGGTTGGGTGCCTGGGGCGACACCTGGATCTCGATCTCCTTGTCGTCGAGCTGGCCTTCACGCAGCTTCTTCCTGAACATCTGGCGCGTCGAGGAGTCCTCGCGCGGCTCGTTTTCCTGGCCACGGGGCGGTGGCAGCAGGGCGTCGAGGATGCGATCCTCGGCGGCGTCCTCGGCGCGGTGGCCGACCTCTTCCTTGGCCTGCTCGCGTACCAGCTTGATCGCTGCCTCGGTCAGGTCACGGATGATCGACTCGACGTCACGGCCGACGTAGCCCACCTCGGTGAACTTGGTCGCCTCGACCTTGATGAAGGGAGCCTTGGCCAGCTTGGCCAGGCGCCGGGCGATTTCGGTCTTGCCGACGCCGGTGGGGCCGATCATCAGAATGTTCTTGGGGGTGACCTCCTGGCGCAGCTCGCCGTCGAGCTGCATTCGGCGCCAGCGGTTACGCAGGGCGATGGCCACGGAGCGCTTGGCATCCTGTTGACCGACGATGTACTGATCCAGCGCGTGGACGATTTCGCGGGGCGTCATCTGGGTCATGATCAAAGCTCTTCCAGGGTCACGTGATGGTTGGTGAACACGCAGATGTCACCGGCGATCTCCAGCGACTTCTCGGTGATCTCGCGGGGCGACAGTTCCGTGTTCTCGAGCAGCGCGCGGGCGGCGGACAGGGCGTAGTTGCCGCCGGAGCCGATGGCGATGATGCCACGCTCGGGTTCCACCACGTCACCGTTGCCGGTGATGATCAGCGAGGCCTTCTTGTCGGCCACCGCCAGCAGCGCCTCGAGGCGGCGCAGGGCGCGATCGGTGCGCCAGTCCTTGGCCAGCTCCACCGCGGCCTTGACCAGGTTGCCCTGGTACTTCTCCAGCTGGGCCTCGAAGCGTTCGAACAGGGTGAAGGCGTCGGCGGTGCCGCCGGCAAAACCGGCCAGCACCTGGCCGTGATAGAGGCGACGCACCTTGCTGGCGTTGCCCTTCATCACCGTGTTGCCCAGTGACACCTGGCCATCGCCGGCCAATGCCACCTGGTCGCCGCGGCGAACGGAAACGATCGTGGTCATGGAGAATTCTCCTTGGGGAAGCCGAGGCCTCCGGTGACTGTCGAGGGGCAGAGCCCTCTGCATAAGCGATAGGCTGGTAGGTGCGGGCAGGTCGCAAGGATTTCAAGCGCGGGCGACTCGGGAATGCGGCTCGCTGCGCCAAGAAGACGGTGCAACAGAGGAAGAGAGACACCGCCACGATGGGTGCTTGAGCGGTGGCCAGCACGCACCAGGCCCAGACGTGACGTTCTGGGCCTGGTGGGCGTAGCTTCAGTAGGAGGAGGTGTGCCGACGTCAGTTCTGCAGCTGGATCAGCAGCGGCTCTATGCCTTGAGTGCTCATCAGATCCTGGGCCCGCGACAGTTCATTGCGATCGCTGTAGGGGCCGACCTGCACGCGATGCCAGGTGGCGCCGCCGGTGGCTTCGACCTCGCTGATCTTGGCCAGCAGGCCGAAGTCCTTGAGTCGCCCGGCGAGCTGTCGGGCATCGTTGACCTCGCGGAAGGAGGCCGCCTGCAGCATGTAGCGACGCTCGGCGCTGCGCGGTGTCTCGGATGGCATGGACGACGCTTCCTCTTCGCGGGAGTTGGCGGCGATCACCGCGGCGATGGGGTCGTCCGCGGAGATCTCGTCCTCGCTCGGCTGGGCCGCCTCGGGGCGCTTGGCGGTGGACGCCGGCATCTCCTCGTCGGAGGCGATGACTTCGGACTCCGGCAGCAGGGTATAGAACTCGAACGTCGGCATCGGCGGCTCGCTTTCGCTGGCCTGTCCGCCTTGTGCACTGCCACTCGCATTGCTGCCCTGCTGCTCGCCGCTGGAGGGCTTGGGCAGTACCGCCGCCACCGGTGAACGGGGATCCTGCCAGGGAGCGGTACCGTTCTGGTGGTGGGCCAGCAGGAAGCCTGCGACCACGCCGACGGCGGCCCACAGCCAGCCGGGGATACCTCCGCGGGCCTGCTTGGGTGCTTGCCTGCGCTTCTGGCTGGTGGTTGCTCCGCGCTTGCGCGGGGGCGCCTTGCGAGTGGCCATGGCTTACATCTCCTCCGGTGCACCGACGCCCATCAGGTCGAGTCCATTACGCAGCACCTGACGCGCGGCCAGGCCCAGCGCCAGGCGCGCATTGCGCAGGGCGTCGTCGTCGACCATGACTTTGCAGGCGTTGTAGCAGCTATGGAAGTCGGCTGCCAGATCCTGCAAATATTGGGCGATCTGCTGCGGCTCGCGGGCCTTGGCGGCGTGCTCGACCACCTCGGGATAGCGCGCCAGGCGATTGAGCAGGGCCTTTTCCTGGTCTGCCTCGAGCAGGCCCAGGTTGGCCATGGCGGTGGCGTGGTCGAAGGCCAGGCCTTCGCTCTCGGCCTTGCGCAGCACGCTGCACACCCGGGCGTGGGCGTACTGGACGTAGTACACCGGGTTGTCATTGGACTGCGAGCGCGCCAGATCGATGTCGAAGGTCAGCTGCGAGTCAGCGCGACGGGCGGCGAGGAAGAAACGGGTGGCGTCGCGGCCGACCTCGTCGATCAGGTCGCGCAGGGTAACGTAGCTGCCGGCCCGCTTGGACAGCTTGACCTCGACCCCGGAACGGGTGACCAGCACCATCTGGTGCAGCACATAGTCCGGCCAGCCCTGGGGGATACCGACATCCAGCGCCTGGAGACCGGCGCGTACCCGGGTCACGGTGGAGTGGTGGTCGGCACCCTGCTCGTTGATCACGCTGGTGAAGCCGCGCTGCCACTTGTCCAGGTGGTAGGCCACGTCGGGCAGGAAGTAGGTGTAGCCGCCTTCGCTCTTGCGCATCACCCGATCCTTGTCGTCGCCGAAGTCGGTGGTGCGCAGCCACAGGGCGCCGTCCTGCTCGTAGGTGTGGCCGTTATCGGTCAGGCGACGGGCGGTCTCCTCGACCTTGCCCTGCTGGTACAGCGAGGACTCGAGGAAGTAGACATCGAAGCCGACGCCGAAGGCGCGCAGGTCCAGGTCCTGTTCGCGACGCAGGTAGGCCACGGCGAACTCGCGGATGGCGTCGAGATCCTCCGGGTCACCCTTGGCGGTGACGTGGCGGTCGTCGGCGTGGATGGTCTCGCCGGCCAGGTAGGCCTTGGCCACGTCCTCGATGTAGCCGCCGCGGTAGCCGTCCTCCGGCCAGCCGTCGCTGTCCGGGCCCAGCCCCTTGGCGCGGGCCTGCACCGACAGCGCCAGATTGGTGATCTGGGCGCCGGCGTCGTTGTAGTAGAACTCGCGGGTGACGTCGTAGCCGGTGGCCTCGAGCAGGCGACACAGGCAGTCGCCCACCGCGGCGCCTCGGCCGTGGCCGACATGAAGGGGGCCGGTGGGGTTGGCGGAAACGAACTCCACCTGCACCTTTTCGCCAGCGCCGGCCAGGCTACGGCCGAAGGCGTCGCCGGCGTCCAGCACCTGGCGCACCACCTGGGCCGCGGCGTCGGTGGCGGCGAAGAAGTTGATGAAGCCGGGGCCGGCGATCTCGACCTTGGACACGGCGGCGCTTTCGGGCAGGGCCGCGACCAGTTTTTCCGCCACCTGGCGCGGTGCGGCCTTGGCCGGCTTGGCCAGCATCAGGGCGAGGTTGGTGGCGTAGTCGCCGTGGGCCTTGTCCTTGGTCGGGTCGACCTTGTAGGCCGGGGAAAGCTCCTGGGGAACGACTTCCTGCTGCTTGAGCTCGGCAAGAGCGGCATCCAGCAGCGCAACGATGGTGTCTTTCATGAGGCGTCTATGTCCTGTGGCACGGTGGCCGAGCGTGGCGAATCCTGGCGGGAGCACCTGTCGGCGGGCAGACCGCGTATTATCGATGATTGCGCCTGGCCTTTAAAGGCCGGGGCGGCAAAGCTCAGCGTATCGGACCTCAGCTCAGGGTCTGCGGATCGACGTCAATGGACCAGCGGATACGCCGCGCCTCGGGCCAGGCTTCCAGACGGTGGGCTAGCCATTCGAGCGCGGGGTGCAGCTGACTGCGTCGCTCCGCCATCAGCGCGATCTGCAGGTGGTAGCGGTTCTGACGGCGCTCCATGGGGGCAGGTACCGGGCCGAGGCAGTCGAGATCCAGAGCCAGGCTACGTACCTGCTCGCGCAATTCGCCGGCGATCTCCCGGGCGAGTGCCGTCAGGGCGTCTTCCCGGGGGCCTTCCAGGCGGACCAGGGCCATGAAGCGCAGTGGCGGCAGGGCGGCGATGCGGCGTTCTTCCAGCAGCGACTCGGCCAGGGCGTCGTAGCCGCGCTCGGCCAATAGACGCAGGCTGGGGTCGTCCGGGTGCATGGTCTGCACCAGCACTCGGCCAGGGTGGGCGGCGCGGCCGGCGCGCCCGGCCACCTGCTCAAGCAACTGGGCCGAGTGCTCCAGCGCGCGAAAGTCGCTGGCGTAGAGGCCGGCGTCGGCGTTGACCACCACGACCAGGGTGACGTGGGGCAGATGGTGGCCCTTGGCCAGCATCTGGGTCCCGACCAGGATCGCTGGTTCGCCACGCCGGACCTCGGTGAGCATCTTCTCGAGCGCGTCCTTGGCCCGGGTGCTATCGCGGTCGATGCGGTGGACCGGGGTCTCGGCAAAGGTTTCGGCCAGGCTCTCCTCCGTACGCTCGGTGCCGCTACCCAGCGGACGCAGGTCGGCGCTGCCGCAGTCCGGGCAGGCGTCGGGAATGACCCGGCGGCGATCGCAGTGGTGGCAGGCCAGCATCGGCGGCTGGCGGTGCCAGGTCATGCGTGCGTCACAGTGGTCGCACTCGGCCATCCAGCCGCAGGCGTGACAAGCCAGGGTGGGGGCGAAACCGCGGCGATTGATGAACACCAGCACCTGGTGGCCGGCATCCAGCGTTGCCTTGATGGCGTCGATGACCGGTGGAATCAGGCCGCCGCGTCGAGGGCGCCCCTTGAGGTCGACCAGCTCCAGTCGAGCGGGAGCATGGCGAGTGGCCCGCCGGGTCAGCCGCAGGTGAGCGTAGTCACCGGTGCGCGCGCGATGCAGGCTCTCCAGCGACGGCGTGGCGCTCCCCAGCAGCAGCGGAATGCCATGGCGCTTGGCGCGCACCACCGCCAGGTCGCGGGCGTGGTAGCGTAGCCCGTCCTGCTGCTTGAACGAACCGTCGTGTTCTTCGTCGACGATGATCAGGCCTGGACGTGCCAGCGGGGTGAAGATGGCCGAGCGGGTACCGATGATAATCGGCGCCCTCCCGCTGGCCGCCGCCTCCCAGGCGTCCAGGCGCTCGTGGTCGGTCAGCCCCGAGTGCAGCGCCACCACCGGGACCCGGAAGCGCTGGCGAAAGCGCCCCAGGGTCTGCGGAGTCAGGCCGATTTCGGGAATCAGCACCAGCGCCTGGCGCTTCTTGGCCACCACCGCCTCGATCAACTGCAGGTAGACCTCGGTCTTGCCGCTGCCGGTCACCCCGTGCAGCAGGCAAGGGTGAAAGCGATCGAGCCCCTGGTGGAGCTGGTTCAGCGCCTTGGCCTGCTCGTCGTTCAGGGCCAGCGCCGGGCTCGCCAGCAGGCCCTGGCTGTCGTCGGGGGTGGGGCCGGTGAGGGTTTCCTCGTGGCAGCTCACCAGCCCCTTGGCTTCCAGCGCCTTGAGCTGGTCGCGGGTGAAGGATTGCGCCTGGATCACATGGGTGGTGAGGCCCTGGGGATGCTGGCGCAGCATCTCCAGCAGTTCGGCCTGGCGCGGAGCCCGGCCCAGGCGGGCAGGATCGCCGTTCAAGGCGACCTGCCAGCGTTCGCGTACCCGCGCCTCCAGCGGGCGTCCCTGACGCAGCAACACCGGCATGGCATGGGCCAGGGTGTCGCCGAGGGCGTGCTGGTAGTAGCGCGAGGTGAATCGACATAACCACAGCCAATCGCCTGGCAGCGGCGCCTTGTCCAGACAGGCCTGGATCGGCTTCAGCTTGGCCAGCGGCAGGTCGCTGTCGTCACGACAGTCGACGATGACGCCCACCACCTGACGGCGGCCGAACTCGACGCGCACGCGCAGCCCCGGCGACCAGCCCCCTGGCGGGGGCGCCCCCTGGGGGAGGTAGTCGAACAGGCGGCGAAGGGGGGATGGAATGGCGATCCGCAGCACGCGCGGGGCAGGAGAGTCAGCCAATTGGCCTCCACAATGAAGTCTGCTAGAATACTCCGCCGCTTCCTTGATGGGAGCGGATCACCGGCCGGCACAGGGGCTTGACGACGCACCAACGAGTGCCCGTGCCATTACCCGTATGCGGTGCCTGGCAATGGATCAGGTGGCGGCATACCGAAAAGTGAGGTTCACGATGAAACAAGGTATCCACCCGGATTACAAGACGGTCAATGCGACCTGTTCCTGCGGCGCCACCTTCGAGGTCGGTTCCACCGCTGGCCACGACCTGAGCCTGGACGTCTGCTCTCAGTGCCACCCGTTCTACACCGGCAAGCAGAAGCAGGCCACCACCGGTGGTCGCGTCGAGCGCTTCAACAAGCGTTTCGGTGCCGCGCTCAAGCGTTGATCGTACGGAGCTGAACGCGCCAGCGAGAAACGCTGGTCGACGATGCTCGGGCAATGTCCCCTTCGAACCCGCCTTCATGGCGGGTTCGTTGCGTCTTGGGGCGCGCAGAGGAACGGGGGCAAAGGACAGGGCCCGCGACCGCGTGAGCGATCCCGTTATTGCGTTGCATCAATGCGCAACGCGCGGCGGGCGACTAGGCTTCAAGCAGCAAAGGGAGGCGATGGTCGGGCCTCATCGTTGTCACGGGGCGAACTCGCGCTTGCCCGAGCGGTGAGCTTCCAGCGTCACCCTTGGCCCATCTCTGCGCTCACCTTCCTTGCATCTTTCTTCATGACAAGGGTTGGTGCAATGCAGCAAAAGTTGTCGACATTGTCAGCGAAAATCCTGAAACGGGCGTATAACTGACGCTTTTCTCAATCATGTTGAGAAATGGAATATTTTTCTATATTGTGTTGCCACCGTTCCACAAGGACATCCGGACACCAAGCATGACGGACGCAAAGAAGCAGGCTGCGCTGGACTATCACGCTCTCCCCATTCCCGGAAAGCTGTCGGTCGAACTGACCAAGCCGACCGCCACGGCCAAGGACCTGGCGCTGGCCTACAGTCCCGGCGTGGCGGAGCCGGTGCGAGAGATCGCGCGGGACCCGGAAAACGCCTATCGCTATACCGGCAAGGGCAACACCGTTGCGGTGATCTCCGACGGCACCGCCATCCTTGGCCTCGGTAACCTGGGGCCGCTGGCGAGCAAGCCGGTGATGGAAGGCAAGGGTGTGCTGTTCAAGTGCTTCGCCGGCATCAACTCTGTGGATATCGAGGTCGACGCCGAGAGTCCCCAGGCATTCATCGATACCGTGGCGCGGATTGCCGACAGCTGGGGCGGCATCAACCTCGAAGACATCAAGGCACCGGAGTGTTTCGAGATCGAGCAGGCGCTGGTCGAGCGCTGCAAGATCCCGGTGTTTCACGATGATCAGCATGGCACCGCCATCGTCACTGCGGCGGGTATGCTCAATGCGCTGGAAATTGCCGGTAAGTCCCTCGATCAGGCGCGTATCGTGTGCATGGGCGCCGGCGCCGCGGCGATCGCCTGCATGAAGCTGCTGGTGGCCTGTGGTGCTCGCCCCGAGAACCTGGTGATGCTCGACCGCAAGGGCGTTATCCATACAGGTCGTGAGGACCTCAACCAGTACAAGGCGATGTTTGCGGTGGACACCGACAAGCGCACCCTGGATGACGCCATCGATGGTGCCGATGTGTTCATCGGTCTGTCCGGCCCTGGCCTGATGACCGCCGATCATATTCGCAAGATGGCTAAGGACCCGATCGTCTTCGCCTGCACCAATCCGGATCCGGAGATCCATCCCGACCTGGCGCGGGAGACCCGCCCGGACGTGATCATGGCCACCGGACGTTCGGACTATCCGAACCAGGTCAACAACGTGCTCGGTTTTCCCTTTATCTTCCGCGGTGCCCTGGACGTGCGCGCCACCCGCATCAACGAAGAGATGAAGGTCGCCGCCGTCCACGCGCTCAAGGACCTGGCGCGGGAGCCGGTGCCCCAGGCGGTGCTGGAAGCCTACGAGCAGGACGCCATGAGCTTCGGCCGTGAGTACATCATTCCGACCCCGGTGGACGTGCGTCTGCTGGAGCGGGTGACCTCGGCGGTGGCCCAGGCGGCGGTGGACTCCGGCGTGGCCAGAAAGCCCTACCCGTCGCACTATCCGCTCAAGACCATCGACGACGTCTACGGCGGCTGAGCCAGGCGCCGATAGATCCAGGCGCCGCTAGATCCAGACGTCTCGACAGCAACGACAAGGCCCTCCAGTGGAGGGCCTTGTCGCGTCTGGTGGCCGTAATCCGATCGGTCCTGGTCGCTAGAACTCGTAGCGTAGCGAGGCCGAGGTGATGCGGTCGGTCTTGGCCTCGGCGTCCTCAAGGGATGAGAGCTGCTTGAGAACTCGTGGCGCAGGAGCCGGTCTGTTCTTGATCGAGGGCTGCCCTAGAACTCGTAACGCAGTGACGCCGAGGTGATGCGGTCGGTCTTGGCTTCGGCATCTTCGGGGGGATCCGAGTTGTGCTTGATCTCGTGGGACAGGCGCAGCGACATATGGGCGTTGATGCGGGTATCCAGGGCGGTATAGGAGCGCACCGTCGAGTTCTTGCGGGTGGTCTCCAGCGACAGTTCCTGTTCGAGGGTGGCGCTATCGCTCAGCGCATAGCCGGCCTCCAGGGCGCCGTAGGCCACCGCCAGACGCTGGTCGTTCTCGCCGGGCAGGATGTCGGCACGATAGCCGGGGCCTGCCTCCAGCGCCAGGTGGGCGCGATCGTCGTCGATCAGCTGGCGGCCGTAGCCGGTGATGGCGGTGAACTGGTGGTCGTAGCCGCTGAAGCGATCCTTCTCCCAGCGGCCGAAGCCGAACAGATAGTGCGGGCCGACCAGTTCGCGGCGTTGGCGAAAGGACACCAGATACTGCTCCGCACTGGTCTCGCTGTCCTCGCTGGCGTGGCGGGCCTCGCCGCGCAGGCGTGACAGCCAGGCCCCCTGCAGCCAGGTCAGCTGAGCCTTGCCGAGAAAGGTCTCGCTGTTGGAGTTGCCCGACAGATGGGTGTAGCCGAACTCGACATGGCCGAGAAAGTCCGGCGAGTCGTCATGGACGGGGATCGGGGCGTAGAAGGCGTCCGCCAGCGCGGCTTTTATCGGCACAAAAAGCCCGAAAATGCATAGTGCCGTCGCGGGCAAATGAAAACGGGAAATCACCATAAGGTGGTCTCTAGGAAGGTTCAAGGCGTGGTGGGTAGCGCGAAGTGACATGGGACCCCTCCTTCCCGACGGGAAGGAGGGGTAATAGCCTTAGAAGATGGCTTCGTAGGCGCCGGTACCCTGGGAGCCGCTGTGGCGCTCGACGGCGCTTTCGACACGGCGGGGCTGTACGGTGGGCATGTGGTCTTCGTCGAACAGTTCCTCGACGCCGCCACCCTGGCCGTCGCGCAGCAGGCGACCGCTGTTGGCGTCGACCCTGGCGGTGATGATGCCGGGCGGCTGTTCGGGGATGTTCTCCGGCTTGCCGGCCAGCGCCTGGCCCATGAAGTCGACCCAGATCGGCAAGGCGGCCTGGGCGCCGTACTCGGCGGTGGGGGTGTTGTCGTCCTTGCCCACCCACACGGTGGCAGCGTAGTCGCCGTTGAAGCCGGCAAACCAGGCATCACGCTGGTCGTTGGTGGTGCCGGTCTTGCCGACGATGTCGGTGCGCTCGAGTGCCAGGGCGCGGCGGGCGGTGCCGCGCTCGACCACGTCGCGCAGCATGTCGCGCAGCAGGTAGACGGCACGCTCGTTGGCGACCCTGGGCGCCACCTCGTAGGTGTTGCCGTCGATCTGTGTGGTGGTCTGGCTTTCGCTGCATTCGCGGCAGGCCACGCGGGGGCTTGCCTCTTCCACCAGGGTCTGCTGCTCACCCTGGGTGATCTTCTCGATGAACCAGGGCGATACCCGGAAGCCGCCGTTGGCCAGCACCGCGTAGGCGTTGGTCATCTCCAGCGGGGTCAGGCTGGCGCTGCCCAGTGCCAGCGACAGGCCGTTGGGTAGACGATCACGGGAGAAGCCGAAGTCCACCAGGAAGTCGATGGTGCGACTCAGCCCGATGTTCTGCAGAAGGCGAATGGTGACCAGGTTGCGCGAGCGGGCAAGGCCGACCCGCAGTCGGGTCGGGCCGAGGAAGTCACCGCTGGAGTTGGACGGGCGCCACAGTTCGTTGCTGCCGTCGTTGAGCACCACCGGGGCGTCGTTGATGACGGTGGCGGGGGTCACCTCGCCACTGTTCAGGCCCGCCAGGTAGATGAACGGCTTGAAGATGGAGCCGGCCTGGCGACGGGCCTGAATCGCGCGGTTGAACTTGCTGGCGTCGAAGTCGAAGCCGGCCTGGAGTGCGAGGATCGCGCCGGTCTGCGGGTCCATCACCACCAGTGAGCCCTCGGCACCGGGCTGCTGGGACAGGCGCCAGCTGCCGTCCTCGCGCTGGAGGATGCGCACCAGGTCACCCCGGCTGGCGATCTCTGAGGCCGAGGACGGTGAGGCGCCACGATAGCGGGCACTCTTGTAGGGCGCGGCCCAGTCCAGCCCGTCCCAGGACAGGGTGATCAGCTCGCCCTCATGGGCCAGCACCTGCATCTCGCGGCCTTCGCTCTTCACCACGATGGCGGGTTCCAGCGGGCCGTAGGTCGGGGTGCGCTCCAGCACCTGCAGCCAGTTGCTGACGTCGCCATCGACGCCCTCGACGCTGGTCTGACTGCGCTCGGCCGCGCGACGGGCGGTTTCCATGACCTCGGGAGACTCGGACAGCTCTTCCTCCAGGCCGGTGCGCTCGGTCTTTTCCTGGGCTTCGGCCAGACTCTGAGGAATCTCGGTGTCCTCAGGCCCGCGCCAGCCATGGCGGGTGTCGTAGGCGATCAGGCCATTGGCCAGCGCCTGGCGAGCCATGGGCTGGAGCTCGCTGTCGATGGTGGTGGTGATGCGATAGCTGCCGGTATAGGCCTCGTCACCGAAGCGATCGGTGGCGAACTGACGGGCCATCTCGGCGACATAGTCGGCCTGAACCTCGGCCTTGGCCACGTGGCGACTGGCGGTGATCGGCGCCTGAACCGCTTCGTCATAGGCGCTCCGGTCGATGTAGCCCAGCTCGCGCATGCGAAACAGGATCCAGTTGCGGCGAATCAGCGCGCGCTCGGCGTTGGCCAGGGGGTTGAAGGCCGAAGGCGCCTTGGGCAGGCCTGCGATCATCGCGTGCTGGGCCAGCGTCAGCTCATCGAGCGGCTTGTCGTAGTAGACCTCGGCGGCGGCGGCGATGCCGTAGGCACGGTGCCCCAGGAAGATCTTGTTGACATAGAGCTCCATGATTTCCTGTTTGCTCAGGATCTGTTCCATCTGCAGCGACAGCAGGATCTCACGCAGCTTGCGGGTAAAGGTGCGGTCCAGCGTCAGCAGATAGTTGCGCGCCACCTGCATGGTGATGGTCGAACCGCCCGACTGGATATCGCCACCGCTGGACACCAGTTCCACTGCGGCCCGGGCCAGGCCCTTGGGGTCGACGCCGGGGTGTTCGAAGAACGCCGAATCCTCTGCTGCCATCAGTGCCTGGAGCATTGGCTCGGGAATGTCCTCGAAGTCGACCGGCATGCGGCGTTCCTCGCCGAATTCGCCGATCAGCTGACCGTCGCGGGTGTAGATGCGCAGTGGCGTCTGCAGCTCGAAGTCCTGCAGTTGACGGACATCGGGAAGCCCAGGAGCGAAGTAGAGGGCGGCACCGACGACGCCCAGGGCCGCGGCGGCGCCAAGCGATATCACCAGCCACACGGCGGAGAAAATGAGCGTTCTGAGATACTTCATGAAATCGCGGTGTCCATGCTGAGAACGAAAAACGGCGGGGCGAAGAGATGGGGTAAGGCAGTCCTTTGCGTCGGCCATTATAGGAACTGGGAGGGCCTGTCACCACCATTGTGACGAATTGCCCGTCTTGTTGCACAAAGTGCCGTCATGGATCAGTAAGGCCCGGCTCGGTTTTGGCTAGGCTGGCGCCACAGCGTCGTGCATCGGGCGCGGTGCCATGGTGGCAGTGTGATGGGCTCATGTGGTTTTCCTCGAAGGACAAGGGTCTGGTCGGTGTCGATATCACCTCCGCCTCGGTCAAGTTGATCGAGCTGGTGGAGGACGACGCCGGCCACCGCGTGGCCGGCTACGCGGTCAGACCGCTGCGTCAAGGGGCCGTGGTGGAGCGCCGCATACGTGATATGGGCGAGGTCATCGAGGTGCTGTCGCGGGTGGTCGAGCTGGCCTCTCCAGGGAGTCGAGAGGCCGCCGTGGCGGTGCCATCCCGCGCGGCGATAACCCGGGTACTGCGCTATCCGGCAGCGCTCGATGATGAAGAGATCGAGGCCCGTATCGAATGGGAGTCAGACAAGCACATACCGTTTCCGTTCCGTGAGGTGGCCTTTGACTTCTATCGCCTGGGGCGCTGCTGCGACGATCCGCAGTGGCAGGAGGTACTGCTGGTGGCCTGTCGTCGCCAGGACGTCGAGCAATTGACCCAGGCGCTGGAGGCCAGCGGGCTCATGCCTGCGGCGGTGGATGTCGAGAGCTTCGCCATCGAGCGGGCCATCGCTGGCCTTTGCCGTCGTCGCCGACTGGGGGACGGCGCCCTGGCCCTGGTGGACGTGGGCGCCTACCTCAACACGCTGCACGTGGTGGTGGCCGGGCGCATCGTCTACAGCCATGACAGCCTGTTCGGCGGCATGCAGCTCACCGAAGCGATCCAGCGTCACTACGGTATCGGCATGGATGAGGCCGGCTTTGGCAAGAAGCGGGGCGGTTTGCCGGACGACTATTCGCACACGGTGCTGGGGCCCTTCGTCGAGATCCTGGTGGAGCACATCCAGCGATCGTTGCAGCTGTATCAGGTGTCGGACCATGTGCGTCCGCTCGAGCGACTGCTGTTGACCGGAGGTGGCAGCCTGGTCGCGGGGCTTGCCGATCGTCTGAGCCAGGCCCTCGGCCTGCCGGTCAGCCAGGTGGACCCGCTGGAGGGGATGGCGCTCAAGCCATCGCTGGACGCGGCGGCACTACGCGGCGAAGCGCCGGCCCTGCTGACCGCCTGCGGCCTGGCCATGCGAGGACGACCATGAAAGATGTGACGATCAACGAGGTCCAGGTCAATCTGCTTGACTGGCGCGAGGCCGCTCGCGCCAGGCGCACGCGACGCTTCTGGCTGGCGGTGGCGCTGTCGGCGTTGGCGGGTGTCGGGCTCGCGTTGATGGCGACGCTCTGGCTGCAGTGGGGGTTGAGGCAGATGGAGGCCCGCCAGCGACATGTCGCCGCTGCCGTCGAGCGTCTGGAAGAAAAGTCCGCCGAGATGGTCGATCTCGAACGCCAGCTCTCATTGCTGGATCAGGAACAGGCGTTGCTCGAGCGGCTGCAGGACGAGCGGCGCCAGACGCTTGCGGTGGTCAACGCCCTGGCAGCCACCCTGGCGCCGGGGGTCCGCTATCAGCGTGTCGAGCGCATCGGCGACAGATTGTTGCTCGAGGGCGAGGCCGTCGACAGTGCCAGGCTGGTCGAGCAGCTGCGCTCCCTCGAGCGTGCGCAGGTCTTTGCCGAACCGCTGTTGTCGCGGGTGGGGGCCGAGCAGGGCTATCAGCATTTTGCGCTGGAGATGACCCTCGCGGCATTGCCGGCGCTGGAGCCCTTGCCATGAATTCAGAGCAGGGCGGTGATGTCAGCTGGCGTGAGCGCTGGCTCGATGAGTGGCGCCGGCTCAAGGCGCTGGACTGGCGTCGGCTGGAGCTGAGTGAGGCCGGGCGCTGGCCGATGTCGCTGCGGACCCTGGTGGCGATCCTGGCTTTCGTGCTCGCCCTGGTGGCCATGGTGGTGGGCTATCTGCATCCCCTGTCACAGCGTCTGGTGGAGCTGCAGCGTCAGGAGCGAGAGGTGGTCGCCGACTTCGAAGGCCGCGCACGCGAGTTGGCGGAGCTTGATCGCCTCAAGCGGCTGTTGGTGGATCTCGATCAGCGTGTCAGCGAGCGGCGTCGCATGTTGCCGGATGGCGCCGCCATCCCATCGCTGTTGGAAGGCATCGGCCAGGTGGCCAAGCGTCGCGGGCTATCGCTGGAGGAGCTCGAACTGAGGCCGGCGCGCCCCCTGGAGCTTTATGTCGAGCGGCCTTTTGATCTGCGGGTGCGGGGCGACTACCACGCCATCGGTGGTTTCGTGGCTGATCTGGCCAACCTGCCCCGACTGGTGACGTTGCACGATTTCAGCCTGTCGCCGGTCGAGGGAGGGCTTGAGCTGCACGCGCTGGCGCAGACCTACAGTATTGGTGACGGCGCGCGCGTCGCGGATTCGACGCCGGATGCCGCCGATGCGCTGGTGGAGGATTCATGAGGCGGCGCCGGCTGGTGGGCGTGCTGATGGGCGCCTTGTTGGGTGTGGCCCTGACGGGTTGCCAGCAGGCGGACCTCGACGCCCTGGATCGGCGTCTGGCCGAGGCGCTGGCGCCGGAGCTCGATCGGCGGCCGGTAGCGTTGCCCGAGGTGGTGAGCCTGCCGGTGCTTCAGTATCGCTACGCCAACGCGAGAAGCCCCTTTCGCTTCGAGGGCCAGGGCTTCGGCGGTCAGCGGTTTGGGCAAGGCAGCGGTCTTGCTGCCTTTTCCCTGGACGAACTTGAACTGGTGGGAGTGCTGGGTCGAGGGCAGCGGCATTGGGCGCTGTTCGAGGCGCCCGATGGTCATCTCTATCGGGTGGCGCAAGGGGAGATGCTGGCCAATCCGCCCGCCAGGGTCGCGGCGATCAGCGCTGAGGCCGTCAGGCTGGAGGCGGTTGCAGGCAAGGACTATCGCTGGAAGGAGCGTGTCATGAGGGTAGGCGAGTGAGCAGGCGACCTGATATCGGTTCATGTCGGACAGGCGAATCGGCGTTTTCGCCTGGGCAGGCGATCGCACGGTGGCTGGTGGGGCTGGTGGTCGGTGTGCTGCTGGTGTCGCCGGGCTGGGCGCAGGGCGAGGGCTATCAGGGCGCGCCGATCACTCTGAACTTTCAGGATGTCGAGGTGCGCTCGGTGCTGTCGGTGTTGAGTGACTTCACCGGCCTCAATATCGTCGCCAGTGATAGCGTCGCTGGGCGGGTGACCCTGAACCTGGAAGCGGTGCCCTGGGACCAGGCGCTGGACATGGTGCTGGAGAGCCAGGGGCTCGATAGTCGTCGGCAGGGCGACATCCTGCTGGTGGCGCCGGCCTCGGAACTGGCCGAGCGTGACCGCCTCAAGCTCGAGGCGGCCTCGCGGCTGGACGAGCTTGAGCCCCTGGTGACCGAGCATATCGAAGTGCGGTATGCCAAGGCGGCGGAGCTCGCCGCCTTGCTGCGTGGCGAGAACGGTTTCGGGCTGTTGTCCGATCGCGGGCGCGTGGCCACCGATCCGCGCACCAATACCCTGCTGGTCCAGGACGTGGCCAGTCAGCTTGACGAGATTCGCTGGACCCTGGCGCGCCTGGATGTGCCGGTACGCCAGGTGCAGATTTCGGCGCGCATCGTGGTGGCCCGAGACAACACCGCCGAGGAGATTGGCGTCGACTGGGGGGCACGCAGCCGTCACGACAAGTTGCCTGTGGGGAGCGGGGACGGTGCCCTGTCCGGGGCGCTGGGTGAATCGGTACAGATCGGTGATGGGGTCTTCGGCAATCGAGGGGATGCCTACGGTGGCCTGGGGGTGGATCTGGGCGATGCCCTGGATCCGGGAAGCTCTTTCAAGTTCGGCTATCTGGCCGGGGATGTGCTGCTGGATCTGGAGTTGCATGCGCTGGAGAGCGAGGGCAAGAGCCAGACCATCTCCGAGCCGCGGGTGATTACCGCCAATCAGCACACCGCCCTGATCAAGCAGGGCAAGGAGATCCCCTGCCAGGAGTCCACCTCCAGCGGTGCCACCAACGTGGAGTTCAAGGAGGCGGTGCTGGCGCTTGAGGTCACCCCGCAGATTACCAGCGATGACCGCATCGTCATGGATCTGACCATCAACAATGACACCCTGGCCGAGCAGAGCTTCGACGGCGAGCCGGCCATCGATACCAACGAGATCCAGACCCAGGTGCTGGTCGAGGACGGCGAGACCGTGGTGCTGGGGGGGATTCTCACCACCCAGCAGCTGCATACGCTGTACAAGACGCCCTGGCTTGGCGATATCCCCTGGCTGGGAAAGCTGTTTCGCTATACCGAGGACGTCAACGATAAGGTAGAGTTGTTGGTATTCATCACTCCCCGGATACTCGACGACGGCCTGGCGACTCACTGATGCAGGAAGTACCCAACCTGATTCTGATAGGCCCCATGGGGGCGGGAAAGAGCACCATCGGCCGCCTGCTGGCGGCCGAATTGTCACGTCCGTTCTACGACAGTGACCACGAGATTCAGTCACGCTGTGGCGCGGATATCCCCTGGATATTCGATGTCGAGGGCGAGAGCGGCTTTCGTGACAGGGAAAGCGCCATGATCAGCGAGCTGGTGGACTACGATAAGGTAGTGATCGCCACTGGCGGCGGCGCGGTGCTGCGCGAAGAAAATCGCCAGCGTATCCGCGAGGGCGGTACCGTCATCTATCTGTTCACTACCGTGGAGCAGCAGTTGAAGCGCACCGCCAAGGATCGCAACCGGCCGCTTCTGCAGCGCGGCGATCGCGAGCAACTGCTGCGCGACATGTTCGCCCTGCGTGACCCGCTGTATCGCGCCACCGCGGACCTGGTGATCCGCACCGACCGCCGCGGGCCGCGCTCGGTGGTCAACGATATCGTTCGTCGCGTCCATCGCCTCCTCGACCCTCTCACCTGCAAGGCCTCATCATGAGCACACCCACGTCCGTGAATCCCTTGACCCTGACCGTCGCCCTGGGCGATCGCAGCTACCCCATCCATATCGGACCGGGGCTGGTCGATGACGGTGAGCGTCTGGCCTCCTATCTCAGTGGTCGCCAGGTGATGGTGGTGACCAACGACACCGTTGCCGCGCACTATCTCGAGCGGTTGACCTCGGCGCTGTCAGCGGCCGACGACCGCCTCAGGATAGAGACCCTGGTGCTGCCGGATGGTGAAGCCCACAAGAATGTCGATGGCGTCTCGCGCATCTGGGACGCCCTGCTGGAGGCCGGCTTCAACCGCAAGGCCACGCTGGTGGCGCTGGGCGGCGGGGTGATCGGCGATATGGTCGGCTTCGCCGCGGCGTCCTACCAGCGCGGCATCTCCTTTATCCAGGTGCCCACCACTCTGCTGTCCCAGGTGGATTCTTCGGTAGGGGGCAAGACCGGGGTCAATCATCCGCTGGGCAAGAACATGATTGGCGCCTTCTGGCAGCCCCGCGCAGTGCTGATCGATACCGCCACGCTCTCGACCCTGCCCGAGCGGGAGCTGTCCGCGGGTCTTGCCGAGGTGATCAAGTACGGACTGATCCATGACAGTGACTTTCTCGGCTGGCTGGAAGATGAGATGGCTGCGCTGCGTGACCTCGACGATGTTGTGCTCGCCAAGGCCATCGAACGTAGTTGCGCGATCAAGGCCGAGATCGTCGCCCTCGACGAGACCGAGCAGGACGTGCGGGCGCTTTTGAATCTGGGGCACACCTTCGGGCACGCCATCGAGGCCTACATGGGTTATGGCACCTGGCTGCACGGCGAGGCGGTGGGTGTGGGCATGCTGATGGCGGCGGACCTGTCGATGCGCCAGGGCTTTATCGAGCAGGCCGATGTGACGCGCACCCGTCGAGTGATCGAGCGGGCGGGTCTGCCGGTGGCGGCGCCCAGGGAAATGACGGTTGAGGATTTCGTGTCGCGCATGAAGCTCGACAAGAAAAATACCGATGACCGCATGCGCCTGGTGCTGATGCGCGCGCTTGGCGAGGCCTGCGTCTACGACCAGACCCCGCCGGCGCTGCTCGGCGAATGCATCGAGGCCTACCCGCGGGCCTGATGATGCCAGTCTCCAGCGTATCGACTGCGACGCCCGCCTTGCGCGGGCGTTGTCGTGTCTGGGGCACGCCGAGCGGCAAGGTTGGCTTTGGTTGGCACGGGTGGCTTTGGCGTGGAAAGGAACGGCAAGAGACGGGACAGGTATTGGCCGAACAGGGCTTCACGGAGTGCGGTACGAGGTGCTGTCGACGGCTTCGGGATGGGGGGAGAGGCGCCGCTCATGCGTGGATCTGTATGTCGTATGCCTGATCGGCATGGGGTGTCGACAGTTTTTGCGACTAAAGTCTAGTGGCGAAAGGCGTACAGCAAGACTTGCTGGAAACGGCTTCCAAGTCGTTGACCTGATAAGGTTTTTTTTCGAAGCCTTGGTGCAAGCATCAGATTTACGGTGTTTTTTTATGGGGCGTGCGCGGCGGGGAGATTGCGCGAGGGCGGGGGGCTGGCTATGCTGGGTACCCATTTTTCGTGCAGTTAGCGAAAGCCCTTAAGGGCTTAAAATCAAAAGAAAAACCGATAATAATATCGCGATTATGCTGTGACTACAACCCTTTCACCTGAGGCGCGCCCATGAACAGAGGTCTTCACCAGCCCGGCGAGTTCCGTGACAACTGCGGGTTTGGCCTGATCGCCCACATGGAAGGGCAGGCTAGCCATGAACTGCTCAGTACTGCCATCGAATCCCTGACCTGCATGACCCACCGTGGCGGTATCGCTGCCGACGGCAAGACCGGTGACGGCTGTGGCCTGCTGTTGAAGATGCCCGACGGCTTCATGCGCCACGCCGCCAAGGAAAGCCTGGGTATCGAACTGGGCGACAGCTATGCCGTGGGCGTGATCTTCCTGCCCGACGACGACCAGCGTGAGGAGCGCGCCCGCCAGGTGCTCGAGGCGAGCCTGACAGAGCGCGGTGTCAAGGTGCTCGGCTGGCGCGAGGTGCCGGTGGACCCCAGCGTGTGCGGCCCGATGGCGCTGGAGTGCCTGCCGCGTATCCGTCAACTGTTCGTCGAGCCCGGTGACGCCGAGGAAGCCTTTGACGTCTCGCTGTTCATGGCCCGCCGACTGGCCGAGCAGGCGCTGATCGATGAGCCGGACTTCTACGTCAGCTCGCTGTCCAGCGACGTCGTCTCCTACAAGGGACTGGTGATGCCGGTGGATCTGCCGGCCTTCTATCAGGATCTGGGTGACGAGCGCCTGGAAACCGCCATCTGCGTGTTCCACCAGCGTTTCTCCACCAACACCGCGCCGCGCTGGCCGCTGGCTCAGCCGTTCCGCCTGCTGGCCCACAACGGCGAGATCAACACCATCGAGGCCAACCGTGGCTGGGCCAACTCGCGCAAGGAGAACTTCGTCTCCGAGCGGCTGCCCGACATCGCCAGCCTCGACCAGATCGTCAATACCACCGGTTCCGACTCCTCGAGCATGGACAACATGCTCGAGGTGCTGCTGACCGGCGGCATGGAGCTGCATCGGGCGGTGCGCATGATGGTGCCGCCGGCCTGGCAGAACGTGGAGATCATGGACGGCGATCTGCGTGCCTTCTATGAGTACAACTCCATGCACGTGGAGCCCTGGGATGGCCCCGCCGGTGTGGTCATGACCGATGGCCGTCAGGCCCTGTGCATGCTCGACCGCAACGGCCTGCGCCCGGCGCGCTGGGTGATCACCCGCAACGGCTTCATCACCCTGGCTTCCGAGATCGGTACCTACGACTACAAGCCCGAGGACGTGGTGGCCAAGGGCCGTGTCGGCCCCGGTCAGGTCCTCGCCGTGGACACCGAGACCGGCGAAGTGCTGCACACCAGCGACATCGACGAGCGGCTGAAGTCGGCCTATCCCTACAAGCGCTGGCTCAAGCAGGAGGCTCAGTTCCTGGAGTCCGCGCTGACCGAGCTCGCCGCCTTCAAGAACATGGACGCTGACACCCTTCAGGTGCAGCAGAAGATGTTCCAGGTCAGCTTCGAGGAGCGTGACCAGGTGCTGCGTCCGCTGGGCGAGAGCGGCCAGGAAGCGGTGGGTTCCATGGGTGACGACACCCCCATGGCGGTGCTCTCCGGCAAGCACCGGATGCTGTCGGACTACTTCCGTCAGAAGTTCGCCCAGGTCACCAACCCGGCCATCGATCCGCTGCGCGAAGCCATCGTGATGTCGCTGGAGACCTGCATCGGTGCCGAGCGCAACGTGTTCAAGGCGACCCCGGAGCACGCCCACCGTATCGTGCTGACGACCCCGATCCTGTCGCCGCGCAAGTTCACCGCTCTGGTAGGCCAGGACGACCCGGCCTTTGCCAGCCAGCGTCTGTCGCTGGGCTATGACCCGGAGCAGACAGGGCTCAAGGCGGCGCTGCTCGATCTGTGTCGCGAGGCCGAGGCGGCGGTTCACGAGAACAAGGTGATCCTGGTGCTGTCCGACGCCGACCTGCCCCAGGGGCAGGTGCCGATCCATCCGGCGCTGGCGGTGGGCGCGATCCACAACGAACTCGGTCGCAAGGCCCTGCGCCCGCGGGTCAACCTGATCGTCGAGACCGGCTACGCCCGTGACGCCCACCAGATGGCGGTGCTGTTCGGGGTGGGCGCCACCGCGGTCTATCCGTGGCTGGCCTATCAGGTGATGGCCGACATGCATCGCACCGGCGAGCTGTCCGGCAATCCGGCGGACGCCCGCGAGAACTACCGCAAGGGCCTGCAGAAGGGGCTGTTCAAGATCCTGTCCAAGATGGGTATCTCGACCCTGGCCTCCTACCGTGGTTCGCAGCTGTTCGAGGCGGTGGGTCTGTCCTCCGAGGTGATGGATCTTTGCTTCACCGGCATGGCCTCGCGCATCGAGGGCACCGGCTTCAACGAGATCCAGCTGACTCAGGTGGCGCTGGCCAAGGACGCCTGGAAGCCGCGCAAGGGCATCTCCCAGGGCGGCCTGATGAAGTACGTCCATGGCCACGAGTACCACGCTTACAACCCCGATGTGGTCAAGGCGTTGCAGGAGGCGGTGCAGGAGGGCGACTACGCCAAGTGGAAGAAGTTTGCGCAGCTGGTCAATGATCGCGCGCCCGCCACCATCCGTGACCTGCTGAAGCTGAAGCCCGCCGCCGAGGCTTTGCCGCTCGAGGAAGTCGAACCGGTCGAGGACCTGCTGCCTCGCTTCGACAGCGCCGGTATGTCGCTGGGTGCGCTGTCGCCGGAGGCCCACGAGGCCCTGGCCCAGGCCATGAACGAGGCCGGTGGGCGCTCCAACTCCGGTGAGGGTGGTGAGGATCCGTCGCGTTACGGCACCATCAGAAGCTCCAAGATCAAGCAGATCGCCTCCGGGCGCTTCGGTGTCACCCCGGCCTACCTGGTCAACGCCGAGGTGCTGCAGATCAAGGTGGCCCAGGGCGCCAAGCCCGGCGAGGGCGGCCAGCTTCCCGGTGGCAAGGTCAACGAGTTGATCGCCCGGCTGCGTTATTCGGTGCCGGGGGTGACCCTGATCTCGCCGCCGCCGCACCACGACATCTACTCCATCGAGGATCTGGCCCAGCTGATCTTCGACCTCAAGCAGGTCAATCCCGACGCCCAGGTGTCGGTCAAGCTGGTCTCCGAACCCGGCATCGGCACCATCGCCACCGGCGTGGCCAAGGCCTACGCTGACCTGATCACGGTGTCCGGCTACGACGGCGGCACCGCGGCGAGCCCGCTGACCTCGATCAAGCACGCCGGTTCACCCTGGGAGCTGGGCCTGCCGGAGGTGCATCAGGCGCTGCGCATCAACGGTCTGCGCGACAAGATCCGGCTGCAGACTGACGGCGGCCTGAAGACCGGCCTGGACGTGATCAAGGCGGCGATTCTTGGCGCCGAGAGCTTCGGCTTCGGTACCGCACCGATGGTGGCGCTGGGCTGCAAGTACCTGCGTATCTGCCACCTCAACAACTGCGCCACCGGTGTCGCCACCCAGATGCAGTACCTGCGCGACGAGCACTTCCGTGGCACCGTCGACATGGTCAAGCACTACTTCCGCTTCATCGCCGAGGAAGTGCGCGAACTGATGGCGCTGGTGGGTGTGCGCAAGCTCACCGACCTGATCGGGCGCACCGACCTGCTCGAGGTGTTCGAGGGGCTGACGCCTTCGCAGCACAAGCTTGACCTGACGCCGTTGCTGGCCAACGACCATGTGCCGGCAGATGCCCCTCAGTATTGCCAGGTCAGCCGTAACGTGCCGCATGACCCGGGCGCCAAGAACCTCGAGGTGCTGGAGGCGCTCAAGGACGCCATCGAGTCCAAGGGCGGGGCCGACGTGTCCTTCACCATCACCAACTGTGATCGTTCGGTGGGTGCGCTGACTTCCGGCGCCATCGCCAAGCGTTACGGCGAGGCGGGTCTTGACGACGCGCCGGTGACCGCGCGCTTCACCGGTGTCGCCGGTCAGAGCTTCGGGGTGTGGAACGCCCGCGGACTCAATCTGTACCTGGAAGGTGACGCTAACGACTATGTCGGCAAGGGCATGAACGGTGGCAAGATCGTCATCACCCCGCCGAAGAGCAGTCAGTTCGAGAGCCACAAGACGGCGATCATCGGCAACACCTGCCTGTACGGCGCCACCGGCGGCAAGCTGTTTGCCGCGGGTACCGCCGGCGAGCGCTTCGGCGTGCGCAACTCCGGCGCCCACGCGGTCATCGAAGGCTCGGGCGATCACTGCTGCGAGTACATGACCGGCGGCATCGTCTGCGTGCTCGGCGAGACCGGCGTCAACTTCGGTGCGGGCATGACCGGCGGCTTCGCCTACGTGCTCGACGAAGATCGCTGCTTCGTCGACCGTTACAACCACGAACTGGTGGAGATCCATCGGGTCAACACCGAGGCCATGGAGGCCTATCGGAGACACCTCAGGGAAACCATCGAGGAGTATGTGGCCGAGACCGGGTCATTGCGCGGTCAGGCGATCCTCGAGGACTTCAGCGACTTCATCCGCCACTTCTGGCTGGTGAAGCCCAAGGCGGCGAGCCTGAATGGCCTCTTGGCCCAGTCCACGCGTCAGCCCGAATAACCCGACGGCGTCCCGAACAAGGCAGGAGAACATCATGGCAAACCGTTTGAACAACGACTTTCAGTTCATCGACGTCGGTCGTCAGGATCCGCAGAAGAAGGCGGCGCGCACCCGCGCCCGCCAGTTCGCCGAGATCTACGAGCCGTTCAAGCCCATGGAGGCGGCCAGCCAGGCGCATCGCTGCCTGCACTGCGGTAATCCCTACTGCGAGTGGAAGTGTCCGGTCCACAACTACATTCCCAACTGGCTGCAGCTGGTCAGCGAAGGCAACATCCTCGAGGCGGCGGAGATGTCGCATCGCACCAACTCGCTGCCCGAAGTGTGTGGCCGGGTGTGCCCCCAGGACCGCCTGTGCGAGGGTGACTGCACCCTCAATGACGGCTTTGGCGCGGTGACCATCGGTTCGGTGGAGAAGTACATCACCGACACCGCCTTCGCCATGGGCTGGCGCCCGGACATGAGCCAGGTGACCTGGACCGACAGGAAGGTCGCGATCATCGGCGCAGGCCCCGCTGGTCTCGGCTGCGCCGACATCCTGGTGCGCAACGGCGTCAAGCCGGTGGTCTTCGACAAGTACGCCGAGATCGGCGGCCTGCTGACCTTCGGCATTCCTGAGTTCAAGCTCGAGAAGACGGTAATGGAACGTCGTCGTGCGGTGTTCGAGGAGATGGGCGTGGAGTTCCGCCTCAACGTCGAGGTGGGCAAGGACGTCGCCTTCGAGGACCTGTTGGCGAAGTACGACGCCGTGTTCCTCGGCATGGGCACCTATACCTATATGGAAGGTGGCTTCCCCGGCGAGGACCTGCCCGGGGTGCACAAGGCGCTCGACTACCTGATCGCCAACGTCAACCACCGCCTCGGCTTCGAGAAGAATCCCGAGGACTTCGTCTCGCTGGAAGGTCAGCGTGTAGTGGTGCTGGGCGGTGGCGATACCGCCATGGACTGCAACCGTACCGCCATTCGCCAGGGCGCCCGTGAGGTGACCTGCGCCTACCGCCGTGACGAAGAGAACATGCCGGGCTCCCGGCGTGAGGTGGCCAACGCCCGTGAGGAGGGCGTGGACTTCCTGTTCAATCGTCAGCCGGTGGCGGTGGTCGGTGAAGAGCGGGTCGAAGGCGTCAAGGTGGTGCGGACCCGCCTGGGTGAAGCCGACGAGAACGGCCGTCGCCGTCCCGAGGTAGTGCCGGGCTCCGAGGAGATCATCCCCGCCGACGCCGTGGTCATCGCCTTCGGCTTCCAGCCGAGCCCGGCGCCCTGGTTCGAGTCGGTGGGCATCGAGGTCGACGAGCGTGGCCGGGTCAAGGCGCCTGAGCATGGCAGCTTCGCCTTCCAGACCACCAACGAGAAGATCTTTGCCGGTGGCGACATGGTGCGCGGCTCCGATCTGGTGGTGACTGCGGTCTATGAAGGTCGCCAGGCCGGCGAGGGCATCCTCGACTACCTCGACATCTGAGGCTCTGCCGAGCCCCGTCACCCGTTGTGAGAACCATGGCGGAGGGGCGGGGCGGTTTCTCCAGGATGACTTCCTGTTGTGCAAATTGAGCCGTTAGTCGATATCTGCTAGTCTGTCGTCCCATCCTGGCGCGGCTTCCTGCCGGGCCTACCGATCACGTTTCGACAGGTTCTCCATGACACGATATATCTTCGTGACCGGCGGCGTTGTGTCCTCTCTTGGCAAGGGCATTGCGTCGGCCTCGCTGGCGGCGATTCTCGAGGCTCGCGGCCTCAAGGTCACCATGCTCAAGCTCGACCCGTACATCAACGTGGATCCGGGCACCATGAGTCCCTTCCAGCACGGCGAGGTGTTCGTCACCGAGGATGGCGCCGAGACCGACCTGGACCTGGGCCACTATGAGCGCTTCATCCGCACCAAGATGACCCAGTCCAACAACTTCACCACTGGCCGGGTCTACGAGCACGTGCTGCGCAAGGAGCGTCGTGGCGACTACCTGGGCGGCACGGTACAGGTCATCCCGCACATCACCGACGAGATCAAGCGTCGTGTCTACGAAGGTGGCGAGGGCTTCGACGTGGCACTGGTGGAGATCGGTGGCACCGTGGGTGACATCGAGTCGCTGCCGTTCCTCGAGTCCATCCGTCAGATTCGCAGCGAGAAGGGCGCCAGCAACGCCATCTTCATGCACCTGACGCTGGTGCCCTACATCCAGACCGCCGGCGAGACCAAGACCAAGCCGACTCAGCACTCGGTCAAGGAGCTGCGCTCCATCGGTATCCAGCCGGATATCCTGATCTGCCGCAGCGAGGTCGAGCTGGAAGAGACCGAGCGTCGCAAGATCGCGCTGTTCACCAACGTGGAAGAACGCGCGGTGGTACCGCTGCAGGACGCCGATACCATCTATCGGATTCCGCTGATGCTGCACGAGCATGGGCTCGATGACATCGTCTGCGACAAGCTGCGCCTCGAGGCCGACGAGGCCGACCTCAGCGAGTGGGTCAAGGTGCTCGACGCCAAGCTCAACCCGCTCAAGTCGGTGAACATCGCCATGGTCGGCAAGTACATGGAGCTCCTGGACGCCTACAAGTCGCTGAACGAGGCGCTGATCCACGCCGGCATCCAGACCCGCGTGAAGGTCAACGTCGACTACATCGACTCCGAGGACATCGAGCGTCACGGCACCGACCGGCTGGCCGGCAAGGACGCCATCCTGGTGCCCGGCGGCTTCGGTGAGCGCGGTGTGGAAGGCAAGATTGCCACCGCGCGTTTCGCCCGCGAGAACGACATTCCCTACCTGGGCATCTGTCTGGGCATGCAGGTGGCGGTGATCGAGTACGCGCGCCATGTGGCCGGCTGGAACGATGCCGACTCCACCGAGTTCACCCACGACACCCAGCACCCGGTGGTGGGCCTGATCACCGAATGGCTCAACCCCGAAGGCAAGATCGAGGTGCGTGACGAGGCCTCCGATCTGGGCGGCACCATGCGTCTGGGTGGCCAGGAGTGCCGTCTGGCCAAGGGGTCCAAGGCCCGCGAGGCCTACGGTGACGACATCATCGTCGAGCGTCATCGTCATCGCTTCGAGGTCAACAACCAGTTCATCGAGGACCTGGAAAAGGCAGGCCTGGTGGTCTCCGGACGCAGCGTCGACAACTCCCTGGTGGAAATGGTCGAGCTGCCGGACCACCCTTGGTACGTGGCCTGTCAGTTCCACCCGGAGTTCACCTCGACGCCGCGTGATGGCCACCCGCTGTTCACCGGCTTCGTCAACGCGGCCCTGGGTCACAAGGCCAAGCGCACCCGCGCCCAGTCCGCGCATCAGGAGTGATCGCCATGTCAGACGCCCAGCGTACCATCGAATTTGCCGGCCTGAGGGCCGGCAATTCATTGCCTCTGGTGCTGTTTGCAGGGATGAACGTGCTCGAATCTCGTGAGCTGGCCCTCGAGGTCGCCGAGGCTTACGTCGAGGTGACCGGCAAGCTCGACATCCCCTATGTGTTCAAGGCCAGCTTCGACAAGGCCAACCGCAGCTCGGTGCATTCTTACCGCGGTCCCGGCCTGGACAAGGGGCTCGCGATCCTCGATGAGGTCAAGTCGCGCTTCGGGGTGCCGGTGATCACCGATGTCCACGAACCGCACCAGGCGGCACCGGCGGCCGAGGTGGCCGATGTCATCCAGCTGCCGGCGTTTCTGGCTCGCCAGACCGACCTGGTGGTGGCGATGGCCGAGACCGGTGCGGTGGTCAACATCAAGAAACCGCAGTTCCTGGCCCCCCACGAGATGCGCCACATCATCACCAAGTTCCAGGAAGCCGGCAACGAGCGGCTGCTGCTGTGCGAGCGCGGCTCGAGCTTCGGCTACAACAACTTGGTGGTGGACATGCTCGGCTTCGGCGAGATGAAGGACACCGGCTTCCCGCTGCTGTTCGACGTGACCCACTCGCTGCAGCGCCCGGGCGGGCGCAGTGACAGCGCCGATGGCCGCCGCGCCCAGGTGCTGGACCTGGCCAGGGCCGGGGTGGCGGTGGGCATCGCCGGGTTGTTCCTGGAAGCCCATCCCGATCCCGATTCAGCAAAATGCGACGGCCCCTGTGCACTCCCGCTTGATAAGCTCGAGCCTTTCCTGTCGCAGATCAAGGCGCTGGATGACGTAGTAAAAAAACTACCGTCGATCGAGATACGCTGACGCTACCTCCGTTGGATCGTGTGTTCTGGCCCTGGGGCCTATGGTGTCACCCGGGCGGATCGACAACGCTGACACGAGTTTTTCACCCACAAGGATCCTCAAGATGACCAAGATCGTCGATATTCGTGCCCTCGAGGTGCTGGACTCTCGCGGCAACCCCACCGTGCAGGCGGAAGTCCGCCTGGAAAGCGGCGCGATCGGTGTCGCCTGCGCACCGAGCGGCGCCTCCACCGGCTCTCGCGAGGCGCTGGAGCTGCGTGATGGTGACAAGAGCCGCTACCTCGGCAAGGGCGTGCTGAAGGCGGTGGACGCGGCCAACGGCAAGATCCGTGAGCGTCTGCTGGGTATGGACGCACGCGATCAGCGCGGGCTGGATGATGCCATGCTCGAGCTCGACGGCACCGACAACAAGGAAAACCTGGGCGCCAATGCCATCCTGGCGGTCTCCCTGGCCGCGGCCAAGGCCGCCGCCAACGCCAAGGGCGTGCCGCTCTACGCGCACATCGCCGAGCTCTACGGCCAGCCGGGCAAGTACCTGATGCCGGTGCCGATGATGAACATCCTCAACGGGGGCGAGCACGCCGACAACAACGTCGACATCCAGGAGTTCATGGTCCAGCCGGTCGGCGCGGCGAGCTTCCGCGAAGGGCTGCGCGTCGGCGCCGAGATCTTCCATGCGCTGAAGAAGGTGCTGTCAGCGCGTGGTCTGGCCACCGCCGTCGGTGACGAGGGCGGCTTCGCCCCCAACCTGGCCTCCAACGCCGAGGCGCTGGCGGTCATCAAGCAGGCCGTCGAAGACGCCGGTTACGTGCTGGGCAAGGACGTCACCCTGGCGCTGGACTGCGCCGCCAGCGAGTTCTACAAGGACGGGCAGTACCTGCTGGCCGGCGAGGACAAGAGCTTCGACGCCGAGGGGTTCGGTGACTACCTGGTGGGCCTCAGCGACGAGTACCCGATCGTGTCCATCGAGGATGGTCTGGACGAGTCCGACTGGGACGGCTGGAAGTCGCTGACCGCCAAGCTCGGCGATCGCGTGCAGCTGGTGGGTGACGATCTGTTCGTGACCAACACCCGTATCCTCAAGCGCGGCATCGACGAGTCCATCGGCAACTCCATCCTGATCAAGTTCAATCAGATCGGTTCCCTGTCCGAGACCCTCGATGCCATTCGCATGGCTCAGGACGCCGGCTTCACTGCGGTCATCTCCCACCGCAGCGGTGAGACCGAGGACACCACCATCGCCGACCTGGCCGTGGGCACCTGTGCCGGTCAGATCAAGACCGGCTCTCTGTGCCGCAGTGATCGTGTGGCCAAGTACAACCGTCTGCTGGTCATCGAGCAGGAGCTGGGTGAGCGTGCGAGCTATCCGGGCCGCTCCGCCATCAAGGGGCAGGCGTAGGCCCTTGGCAAGGCACCGATGGTGCTAGTGTCGACGCGTTTTGTAAGAGATTGACTACAGTTCTTGTAAGACATTGACTATTTTGGCGCCGAAAAGGCTCGCAACCGTGTTGCGGGCCTTTTTTATCGCCTTGATTTTTCGATGTTTTTTCCGCAAGGCCCTCTCGGTCTGCGTCATGGGTGAGAAAAGTAGGGTGCTTGTGATGACCCCAGAAACTGACAGAATGGCCACACGAATCGAGAGGTCAGGCTTCGCGGCGGCAAGTCGCCCGTCTGTCCCACGGAAACTTCATTGTTTCGGCATCGTTTCCGCAAGGAGGTGGAGTCGACGTCGGCAGTGAAGGGGCATGGATGTCCTCGGTGGTTGACACCCGGATGGGCCGGACTTGCCACTCTTCGGTTCAGGTAGGTGTTTTCGGGATGCGTTCAGGAGTCAAGAGCGCGCCTGGTGCGACAGGAAGTCGCTTCTGGGCACGGAGGGCGCTCAGGGAGTAGGGCGGAGGGAGCCGCCCAAGGAAACGCTTGGAGCGGGCGGCCTACGGGCCGCCTTTTTTTATGCCTGCCTGTCGGGCACCTGCTTCGAGAGGCCATTGCGCCACGTCCTTCCTGCGCCGATGTCGGGCAGAAATCCGCGCCGGTCGCTGCTTGTCCGGGGGCGAGTGGGCCGGACACCCTCCTTCAAGATTTGCTTTACACAAACGCGACAGCCGCCCGGATAAGGCGGCTGTCGCGTTTGTTCAGGTACTGCCTGGCGGCTAAGCTCAGCGCTCGAGCTTTTCCAGCTTGCCCGGCTTGCCGTCCCACTGCTCGGCGTCTTCCGGCGGATCCTTCTTCTCGGTGATGTTGGGCCACACCTCCGCCAGCTCGGTATTGATCTCCAGGAACTGTTCCTGGCCCTCGGGCAGTTCATCCTCCGAGTAGATCGCCTCAGCCGGGCATTCCGGCTCGCACAGGGCGCAGTCGATGCATTCGTCGGGGTGAATCACCAGGAAATTGGGGCCTTCGTAGAAGCAGTCCACCGGGCAGACCTCGACACAGTCGGTGTACTTGCACTTGATGCAGTTTTCGGTGACGACGAATGTCATGCCAGTCTCCCTTCCTCGGGCCAGCGCCTTGCCGGCCTCTCTGTACAGTGGTGGCTTTCGCCCGGGTCGTTGGTGACGTGCGTGCGGCGTGGCGCCCATGCAGGCCATGCAACCTTCGCGTCCGGCGTAACATGCCGGCGCGTCTTAAGCCTTAATGTTATATAGAAATGGCTTTTTATAATCTACGGTCCTTGGGTGCCACATTCTAGTCCTCGCGCCGCTATCGGGCAAGAGTATGCCTCACAAGGGCCTCACAGTGCCGACTTCCAGCGGTACAGCAGTTCCAGTGCCTGGCGTGGACTGAGGTCGTCGACCGCCAGGCCGCCGAGTTCTTCCACCAGAGGGTGGGGGGCGCTGGCGAACAGGTCCGCCTGCTGGGGGGCGGACTGGTGGTGTCGGCTTCCGCCATCCGGATCAGCGCTCCTGCGGCCATGATCGATCTCCTGCTGCTCCAGGGCGGCAAGCTTGGTCCGTGCCTCGGCGATGACGGTCTGGGGCACACCGGCCAACTGGGCCACCTGCAGGCCATAGCTCTGGCTCGCGGGGCCGTCCTCGACCCGGTGCATGAAGACGATGCCATCATTGTGTTCGGCGGCGGTCAGGTGGACGTTGGTCACCGCCGGCGCCTCTGTGGCCAGCGCCGTCATCTCGAAGTAGTGGGTGGCGAACAGGGTAAAGGCGCGGGTACGGGTCAGGTGTTCGGCGCTGGCCCAGGCCAGTGACAGGCCGTCGAAGGTGCTGGTGCCCCGGCCGATCTCGTCCATCAGCACCAGGCTGTGGTCGGTGGCGTTGTGCAGGATATTGGCGGTTTCGGTCATCTCCACCATGAAGGTGGAGCGCCCGCCGGCCAGGTCATCGCTGGAGCCGATGCGGGTGAAGATGCGATCCACCGGGCCGATGGTGGCGCTGTCGGCGGGCACAAAGCTGCCGCTGTGGGCGAGCAGGGTGATCAGGGCTGCCTGGCGCATGTAGGTCGACTTGCCGCCCATGTTGGGGCCGGTGATCACCAGCATGCGGCGATCGTCGTCCATGCGCAGGTCGTTGGGCACGAAGGGGCCGTCGCTGACCTGTTCGACCACCGGATGGCGACCACCGCGGATATCGAAGCCTGGGGTCTCTGACAGCGTCGGGCGGACGAAGTCCAGCGCCCGGGCACGCTCCGCCAGGGTGCACAGTACGTCGAGTGCGGCCAGCGCCCTGGCCGTCGCCTGGAGCCTGGCAAGTTCGGCGTTGAGACTGTCGAGCAGGCCGTCGTACAGCAGTTTTTCCCTGGCCAGGGCGCGGGACTTGGCCGACAGCGCCTTGTCCTCGAATTCCTTGAGCTCCGGGATGATGAAGCGTTCGGCGTTCTTCAGCGTCTGGCGGCGAATATAGTCGGCCGGGGCCTCCTTGGCCTGGGCACGGGGGATCTCGATGTAGTAGCCGTGAACCCTGTTGTAGCCGACCTTGAGCCCGGCAAGCCCGGTGCGCGAGCGTTCGCGGGTCTCGAGCTTCACCAGGTAGTCGCCGGCGTGTTCGGCCAGGCCCCGGTGCTCGTCGAGCTCGTCGTCGAAGCCTTCGGCGATGACGCCGCCGTCGCGGATCACCACGGGGGGATTGTCGACCAGGGCTCGGGTCAGCAGTTCGGCCAGCTCCGGGAAGGGGCGAATGTGCTGACGCAGGCCGTCGAGCGTGGTGCCGTCGGCGTAGCCGGCAAGGCTCGCCTCGAGTGCCGGAAGGGCATTGAGGGCGTCACGCAGCCGTGCCAGGTCCCGCGGGCGGGCACTGTTGAGGGCCACCCGGGCCAGAATGCGTTCGACGTCACCGATCGCCTTGAGGTCGTCGCGCAGCGGCTCATGGCCGTCATGGTCGAGCAGCAGGCTGATGGCCGCCTGGCGCCCCATGACCTGCTCGCGATCACGCAGCGGTCGATTGAGCCAGCGCTTGAGCAGGCGTGAGCCCATGGCGGTGGTGGTGGTGTCGAGCACGCTGGCCAGGGTGTTGTCGCCGCCCCCGCCAAGGTTGGTGTCGATCTCCAGGTTGCGCCGGCTGGCAGCGTCGATGACCACGGAGTCGTCGCGACTCTCGACGCCGATGGCGGTGACATGGGGCAGGGCGCTGCGCTGGGTGTCTCTGGCGTAGTCCACCAGTACCCCGGCGGCGATGATCGCCGCGTGCAGGTGGGCGCAGCCGAACCCCTTGAGGTCCTGCACGCCGAACTGGTCACACAGCACCCGATGGGCGCTCTCGTGGTCGAACAGCCAGTCGCTCTGACGACGCAGGCCGCGGCGTTCGCCAAGCGCCGGCGGCAGCTCGGTACTTTCCGGTACCAGCAGCTCCGCCGGGTCCAGGCGGGTCAGCTCCGACAGCATCTCTGCCTCGCTTTCCACCTCGAGCACGCTGAAGCGGCCGCTGGAGACCTCGAGCCAGGCCAGGCCGATGCGCTCCCCTTGGGGCGCGATCGCCACCAGCAGGTTATCGCGGCGGGCGTCGAGCAGGGCTTCGTCGTGGAGGGTGCCGGGCGTGACGATACGCACCACCTTGCGCTCCACCGGTCCCTTGGAGGTGGCCGGGTCGCCGATCTGTTCACAGATCGCCACCGACTCGCCGGCGCTGACCAGGCGTGCCAGGTAGCCCTCGGCGCTGTGGTAGGGAATGCCGGCCATGGGAATCGGCTTGCCGGCGGACTGCCCGCGCTGGGTCAGGGTGATGTCGAGGGCCGCGGCGGCGCGCTTGGCGTCCTCGTAGAACAGCTCGTAGAAGTCCCCCATGCGGTAGAACAGCAGCACCTCGGGGTGCTCGCGCTTGATCCGCAGGTACTGGGTCATCATCGGCGTATGGCTGGGGGCGCTGGGCTTGGCCATGTCGTTCATGGGATCTCGAAGCGATGTTGATGAGTCGTCGGCGGCGGGCCGGCATCGCGAGGGACGCTGGCGAAAGGCGTCAAGGATAGCATGGGCGCAGGGCGCGCCTGTACCGCTGTGCCGAGATCCGTCTCGGGCTTTCTTCCCGGGGGCCAGGCGTGTCAGCATGATGTATCCACGATGCAGCATTTGTGGGGCCAGAGGGTGTCCGTCTACCCTTGTGGGTGATCGGTCGACGCCTTTTCTGGTGAGTGCGGAGCGATTTTCAAGGAACTCTCTTCCCTTGCGGGACTCTCTCAAGGAGTCGCCTACAAGGAACTGTCTTTACGGACTATTCAAAGGAGCTGTCATATGGACGTTGTACGCATTATTCTCGCGATCCTGCTGCCCCCGCTGGGCGTCTTCCTGCAGGTGGGCTTTGGTCTGCACTTCTGGCTCAATATCCTGCTGACCCTGCTGGGCTATATTCCCGGTATCGTTCACGCCATCTGGATCATTGCCAAGCGCTGAACCTGCCTGGATGACGGGTATCACTGTCGCGGCGACCTCGGTCGCCGCGATGCGTTGGTGGGCGCTGTACCTGTCGGCTTGTTGTTGCGGTTGTCGTGGCAAGACGTTTCCGAGGCAACGACGAGCCTGTCATTGTTGTCGTGATGTCGTATCGTGACACCCTGTTTTCACCACAAGAGACGGGCCTGCGATGACAAATGCAAACGATCGTGTTCGTCGCCTGGCGATTCGGCTGGGTGAGTTGTGTGTCGAGCGTGGGGTCTCGGTGACCGCCGCCGAGTCCTGTACCGGTGGCGGCGTGGCCGCTGCCATTACCGATATCGCCGGCAGTTCACGCTACTTCGAGACCGGCTACGTGACCTACTCCAACGCCGCCAAGCAGCGGCTGCTGGGGGTGCCCGGCGAGACCCTGGACGCCCATGGCGCCGTCAGTCAGCCGGTGGTGGAGGCGATGGTAGAGGGTGCTTGTCGCGACAGTGGTGCCCGACTTGGCGTCTCGGTCAGTGGCGTCGCCGGTCCGGATGGCGGCAGCGCTGAAAAGCCTGTCGGTACGGTGTGGTTTGCCTTCGCCGTCGACGGGCGGCTCGAGGCCGATCGCCAGCGCTTTGCCGGCGGTCGCGATGAGGTTCGCCAGGCCGCCGTGGTCCATGCGCTCGAAGGCCTGATCAGGCGGCTCGAGAGCCTGACCTGAGCCCAGCCGGCGGTGCCCTTGAGGTGGCCGTGGGCGTAGCGCCCAGCGCCGTGCGCCGGGCGTGTGGCGCAAGCGTTCAGGCCCCGCGGCTGTGCCAGCGCAGCGATCAACCCCTCATCCACTATTGATTTGCCCTATGCGCTCGATTCGTCACCTCGAAGGGCTGGTCGTCGTCCGCAAATTTCGTCATACTACTGTTCAGTCATACAGTAATTGCCAGGGTCCGGCGCAGGGCCCGATGGGGACTCGGGCAAGGCGCTCGACCCCGATCCATTGTCTACAGGAGCTCCGAAATGGCGCAGGATCAGAACCGCAGCAAGGCGCTGGACGCCGCCCTTTCCCAGATCGATCGCCAGTTCGGCAAGGGTACGGTGATGCGTCTGGGAGACGCTCCCAGGGTGGTGATGCCGTCGGTATCCACCGGCTCGTTGGGTCTCGATATCGCACTTGGCATCGGCGGTCTGCCCTATGGTCGAGTGGTGGAGATATTTGGTCCGGAGTCCTCGGGCAAGACCACCCTGACACTGTCGGTGATCGCCCAGGCCCAGAAGGACGGCAAGACCTGCGCCTTTATCGACGCCGAGCATGCCCTCGATCCCAGCTACGCCGAGAAGCTTGGCGTCAATCTGGATGATCTGCTGGTGTCGCAGCCGGATACCGGTGAGCAGGCGCTGGAAATCTGCGACATGCTGGTGCGTTCCGGTGGCGTCGACGTGATCATCATCGACTCGGTGGCGGCGCTGACGCCCAGAGCCGAGATCGAAGGCGAGATGGGCGACTCCCACGTCGGCCTGCAGGCCCGACTGATGTCCCAGGCGCTGCGCAAGATTACCGGCAATATCAAGAACGCCAACTGCATGGTGGTGTTCATCAACCAGATCCGCATGAAGATCGGGGTGATGTTCGGTAGCCCCGAGACCACCACCGGCGGTAACGCCCTGAAGTTCTACTCGAGCGTGCGTCTGGATATCCGTCGTACCGGCTCGGTCAAGCAGGGCGACGAGGTCACCGGCAACGAGACCCGGGTCAAGGTGGTCAAGAACAAGGTGGCGCCGCCCTTCCGTCAGGCCGAATTCCAGATCCTCTACGGCAAGGGCATCTACCACGCCGGCGAGGTGGTGGACCTTGGCGTTCAGTGCAAGCTGGTGGACAAGGCCGGCGCCTGGTACAGCTACCAGGGCAACAAGATCGGCCAGGGCAAGGCCAACGCCGCCCAGTTCCTCGAGGACAACCCGGCCATCATGGAAGAGATCGAGTCCCAGATTCGTGCCCAGTTGCTGACCCAGCCGGAGCCGAAGAAGAGCGAGAAGGAAGCGGAAGCCGCGGCGCCCGCTGGCGACGACCTTGGCGACGATCTGCTGTAGCAGGTCGACTCGCGGCAAGCCGGCACGCCGGCCTGTGACGTCGCAACGTACGACTTTCCTCGGGCCCCTCGACAGGGGCCCGAGGCGTTTGTGAAAGGGGGCTCGCGCCGTCGGTGCTCGCCGTCCCGTGCCAACAGGAGATGACATGCACAAGGCTGCCAGCCAGATGTCCCCACGCGAGCACGCCATCGATCTGCTCGCTCGACGCGAATACGGCCGTGAAGAGCTGCGAGGGCGATTGCTGGCCAAGGGGCACGTCCTCGAGGACATTGAGCAGGCCCTGGAAGCGCTTGCCGATCAAGGCCTGCAGAGCGACCGGCGCTTCGCCGAGAGCTTTCTGCGCGGTCGGTTGATGCGGGGGCAGGGGCCGGTGAAGATGCTGGCGGAACTGGGCCAGAGGGGCGTCGATCGAGCGCTGGCCAGGGAGGCGCTGGCAGAACTGGAGCACGAGGAGTCCGTCGACTGGTATCGACTGGCGAGCGAAGCGCTGGAGCGGCGCTTCGGCCCAGAGCTGCCAGCGGATCCCAGGGAACGTGCTCGGCGTGAACGCTTTCTGGCCGGGCGCGGTTTCGACTTCGACCAGGTGCGCGAGGCGATACGGGCCCTCGGCGATGATTGAACCGCCGTCAGACGGGCCTTCTCGGATGCGGTTTTGCACGACCCACTTTAGTCGCTTGACAACTACGCTATAATGTCCCCTTTTGCGACAGCCCCGGGTCGCGGTTTCATGCTCGGATGCTCCGGCGTGCCACGGCAGTGGGCCGGTTCGACGCGCTCTATCGCTCATCGCCACGGATATTTCATGAAAAGCGCAGATATCAGACAGGCCTTTCTGAGGTTCTTCGAAGAACAGGGTCATACCCGCGTGCCGTCCAGTTCGCTGGTGCCGGGCAACGATCCGACGCTGTTGTTCACCAACGCCGGCATGGTGCCGTTCAAGGACGTCTTTCTCGGGCGTGACCCCAGGGACTATGTGCGGGCTACCTCCTCCCAGCGCTGCGTGCGCGCCGGTGGCAAGCACAACGATCTGGACAACGTCGGTTACACCGCGCGTCATCACACCTTCTTCGAGATGCTGGGCAACTTCAGCTTCGGCGACTACTTCAAGCGCGACGCCATCGGCTTTGCCTGGACCTTCCTGACCGAGGTGCTGGGACTGCCCAAGGAGAAGCTGTGGGTCACCGTCCACGTCAGTGATGATGAGGCCGAACGCATCTGGAAAGACGAGATCGGTATCGATCCCGAGCGCTTCTCCAAGCTGGACGAAGACAACTTCTGGCAGATGGGCGACACCGGCCCTTGCGGTCCCAGCTCCGAGATCTTCTACGATCATGGCGCCGAGGTGTGGGGCGGCCCTCCCGGCAGTCCGGAGGAAGACGGTGATCGCTACATCGAGATCTGGAACCTGGTGTTCATGCAGTTCGATCGCGACGCCAGCGGCGAGATGAAGCCGCTGCCCAAACCGTCCATCGATACCGGCATGGGGCTGGAGCGCATCGCCGCAGTCATGCAGGGGGTCCACTCCAACTACGAGATCGACCTGTTCCAGAATCTGCTCAAGGCCGCCGCCGAGGCGACCGGTGCGAGCGACCTGGAGGCGCCGTCGCTGCGCGTGATCGCCGACCACATCCGTTCCTGTGCCTTCCTGATCGCGGACGGCGTGCTGCCTTCCAACGAAGGTCGTGGTTACGTGCTCAGGCGGATCATTCGCCGGGCGATCCGCCACGGTCACAAGCTGGGCGCCCAGGGAGCCTTCTTCCATCGCCTGGTGGCGGCGCTGGACGCCGAGATGGGCGAGGCCTACCCGGAACTGCGCCAGGCTCGCGCACAGATCGAGCGCGTGTTGCTGAAGGAAGAAGAGCAGTTCGCTCGCACCCTGGATCATGGCATGGGCCTGCTGGAGCAGGCGCTGGCCGCGCTCGACGGTGACACCCTGCCGGGCGAGACGGTGTTCAAGCTCTACGACACCTACGGCTTTCCCTATGACCTTACCGCCGATGTCTGCCGTGAGCGGGGCGTCACCCTGGATGCCGAAGGCTTCGAGCGGGAGCTCGAGGCGCAGCGTGAGCGGGCCCGGGCGGCCAGCCAGTTCGGCGCCGAGTACAGCGCCACCATCGAGCTCGAGGGCCAGACCGAGTTCACCGGCTACGACCGCCTCGAGGACAACGCCAGGGTGGTCGCGCTCTATGACAGCGAAGGCAATGCGCTCGAGCGCCTGACGCCTGAGCATCCCGCCGTGGTGGTGCTGGACCGCACCCCCTTCTACGGCGAGTCCGGTGGCCAGGTCGGTGATACCGGCTACCTGAACGTCGAGGGCGGACGGTTCCTGGTCAAGGACACCCAGAAACAGGCGGGGCATCACCTGCATCAGGGGGTGTTGCTCGAAGGTGAGCTGGTGGTCGGCAGCGAGGTCACGCCCCAGGTGGACGAGAGCCTGCGTGCGGCGACGGTGCGTAACCACTCGGCGACCCACCTGCTGCACAAGGCCCTGCGTCTGGTGCTGGGCGATCATGTCCAGCAGAAGGGCTCGCTGGTGACGCCTGAGCGCCTGCGTTTCGACTTCAGCCACTTCGAGGCAATGAGCGCCGAACAGCTCAAGGAAGTGGAGCGCCTGGTCAACCAGCAGGTGCTGGCCAATGCGCCGACCCGGATCGAGAGCATGACCCTCGATGAGGCCAAGGAGAAGGGCGCCGCTGCCCTGTTCGAGGCCAAGTACGCCGACAGCGTGCGCGTGCTGACCATCGGTGCCGACGACTTCTCCATCGAGCTGTGTGGTGGTACCCACGTGGCCCGCAGTGGCGACATCGGCTGCTGTCATATCGTCGCCGAGAGCGGCATCGCCTCAGGCGTGCGTCGGATCGAGGCGATCACCGGTGAGGGCGCGCTGGCCTACTTCGGCGAACAGGAGGCGCGCCTTGCGCGTGTGGCCGAGCGCCTCAAGGCCAAGCCCGAGCAGCTCGAGGAGCGCGTCGACAGCCTGGTCGAGCGTAATCGCGGCCTGGAGAAGGAGCTCGAGCGGCTCAAGGCCAAGCTCGCCAGCGCCGCCGGCAGCGACATGCTGGCAAGCGCCACAGAGGTTCAGGGCGTCAAGGTACTGGCGACGCACCTGGATGGCGTGTCGGGCAAGGAATTGCGTGGCGTGCTTGACCAGCTCAAGAACAAGCTTGGCTCCGGCATCATCGTGCTGGGGGTGGCCGACGAGGCCGCCGGCAAGGTCAGCCTGATCGCCGGGGTGACCGATGATCTGACCGCCAGGGTCAAGGCCGGGGAGCTTGTCAATCACGTCGCCGGACAGGTCGGCGGCAAGGGCGGCGGTCGTGCCGACATGGCCCAGGCCGGCGGTAGCGACGTCAATGCACTGCCGGCGGCGCTGGAGAGCGTCCCGGCCTGGGTGGACGCCAAATTGTGATCCCTCTGGGGTCGGGGGCTCGAGAGGGTCCCCGGCCCTTTTTTCTGCCCTGACAAAACTTCGCAGAGACAACAGTTTCATTCATTGAATCCAACGAGCGAGGAAGACGGCATATGGCACTATACGTACAGAAGTTCGGTGGGACGTCGGTCGGCTCGGTGGAGCGCATCAAGGCCGTGGCCGAGAAGGTCAAGGGCTTCCGCGACCAGGGCCATCAGGTCGTGGTGGTGGTCTCCGCCATGAGCGGCGAGACCAACCGCCTGATCGGGATGGCCAACGAGATCAACGACGAGCCGACCCCCCGTGAGATGGACATGCTGGTGTCCACCGGCGAGCAGGTGACCATCTCGCTGCTGGCGATGGCGCTGCACAAGCTGGACGTGCCGGCAACGTCCTACACCGGCTCTCAGGTCGGCATCATGACCGACAGCGCCCACACCAAGGCGCGTATCCAGCGCATCGAGACCGACGAGATGCGCGAAGACCTGGACGCTGGCCAGGTGGTGGTGGTCGCCGGCTTCCAGGGGGTCGATGAGGAAGGCAATATCACCACCCTGGGTCGTGGCGGCTCGGACACCACCGGTGTGGCGCTGGCGGCCGCGCTCAAGGCCGACGAGTGCCAGATCTACACCGATGTGGACGGCGTCTACACCACCGACCCGCGGGTCTGCTCCAAGGCCCAGCGCCTGGATTCGATCACCGTGGAGGAGATGCTGGAGCTTGCCAGCCTCGGCTCCAAGGTGTTGCAGATTCGCGCCGTCGAATTTGCCGGCAAGTACAATGTTCCGCTGCGCGTGCTGTCCAGTTTCGAGGACGGCCCCGGCACCCTGATCGTTGCAGACTCCGAACAAGACGAGGATTCCATGGAAGAACCGCTGATCTCAGGCATCGCCTTCACCGCCAACGAAGCCAAGCTGACCCTGCTCAACACGCCGGACGTGCCGGGCGTGGCCTCGCGCATCCTGGGCCCGATCGCCGACGCCAACATCGAGATCGACATGATCGTGCAGAACGTGGCGCCGGCCGGTGACTACACCGACTTCACCTTCACCGTAGCCAAGGGTGACTACAAGCAGACCATGCGCATCCTCGAGCAGCAGGTCATCCCCGATCTGGGCGGTGGCGAGTTGCGTGGCGACGATAATATCGCCAAGGTGTCTCTGGTAGGGGTGGGTATGCGCTCACACGCCGGGGTCGCCTCGAAGATGTTCCGCGTGCTGTCCGAGGAAAACATCAACATCCGCATGGTCTCGACCTCGGAGATCAAGATCTCCGTGGTGATCGACGAGAAACAGATGGAATTGGCAGTACGTGCGCTGCACAAGGCATTTGGTCTCGACAAGGCCGATATCGAGAGCGAATAAGTTTCTCGGCGCGGCGCACACCTTCTACGCTTTAAGGAGTCCCCTCGCCAATTCGGCCGGGGGCTTCCCTTAAACGGCACAATCAGGTGTCATGAGTCGCTAGTGCTCGCCACCAAGAAAGAGGGCACGTCGTCCGGAAGCGTGACGGCGTAGCGACTCACGTAACAAGTCTGAGAAGGAGATCAGTCATGCTCATCCTGACACGCCGCGTCGGCGAAACCCTGATGATCGGGGACGATATCACCGTCACCGTTCTGGGGGTGAAGGGAAATCAAGTGCGTATCGGCGTGAATGCGCCCAAGGACGTTGCCGTCCACCGTGAAGAGATCTACCAGCGCATCCAGCGCGAGAAGGCTGACGATGGCGCTGCCGATGATGAGTGAAGGTGGTGGCCGAGCGGAGAACTTTTTTCGCCTCGGGCTGGACAAAGGCCTTACGTCTCGGTAGGATACGCACCGTGCCGATGAGGGAGAGGTGGCCGAGTGGCTGAAGGCGCTCCCCTGCTAAGGGAGTATGGGGTTTATAGCCTCATCGAGGGTTCGAATCCCTCCCTCTCCGCCATTTTACGATGCATGTCGTGAAGCGGCTTCATGGGTACCGATGATCAGGCATGTTGGATGCCTGGTGCATCAAGAGATTGATACGCGCCCGTAGCTCAGCTGGATAGAGTACCTGACTACGAATCAGGTGGTCGGAGGTTCGAATCCTCCCGGGCGCGCCATCTTCTCCCAGGTTGCATTCCGATAGTTTCCTGGAATACGACATCGCAATGAATTTCATTGCCTACGCGCCCGTAGCTCAGCTGGATAGAGTACCTGACTACGAATCAGGTGGTCGGAGGTTCGAATCCTCCCGGGCGCGCCAGATTTAGACCCGCTCTCTTCGGAGGGCGGGTTTTCTGTTTCCTGTCCAGTTTCGTGCTGACCGGCTGGCGATCACTGCCGGTTGCGATCGTTTAGGCGCCTGTCGCGAGATGGGCGCCTTTTTTTATGCTGTTTCCTGCCAAGTTTCCTGTCCAGTTTCGTGCTGACCGGCTGACCGGCTGACCGGCTGACCGGCTGACCGGCTGACCGGCTGACCGGCTGACCGGCTGACCGGCTGACCGGCTGACTGGCGTCGATTCGTTATGAACGGTGCTGTGTCGAGCGTCGGTCGTTGTCTTCCCTGGCCTGGTCTAGGCTGAAGCCTGACATTCACGCATCGGGAGGGTGGCGCATGGGCGGCAAGGTGGCGGCGGCGTATCAGGCGACCAGGGGGTCAGTGCTCGACGTGGATCGCGCCTTCTATGACGGCCTGACCGAGCGGGCGGGGAGGCGGCGGCGAGTGGCCAGTCATCGGGTGCCGATTCGTGATGGGCTGGCCTGGGAGGTCAAGGCGGGGCAGGTCTTTCGCATCGCCATCGTCGATGGCGCCCAGGTCGGTGACTTCAACATGTGGCATCGCCATGACCCGCGCGAGCGCATGTGGGCCTCGCGCACCCGTCAGCTGCAGCGAGCCCATGTCAGCACCTACGACAGGCTGTGGTCGACGCTGCCCTTTCTGCGTCCCATGGCCACCATCATCGACGACACTCTGGCAGGCTACGGTGAGGACGCCGAAGGCGGGCGTGTGCATGACCTGCTGGGAACCCGCTGCGATCCCTACGTCAATCGCCTGTTGACCGGCGAGGATTTCGATTTTCACTGCCATTCCAACCTGGTGAGGGCGGTCGCACCCTGGGGGTTGACCGAGTTTGACGTGCATGACGTGCTCAATGTCTTCCAGTGCACCGGGCTCAACGACGATGACCAGTACTTCATGAAGGCCTGCCCGGCGCGGTCTGGGGACTATCTTGAGCTGTTCGCCGAGATCGACCTGTTGTGCGCGCTGTCCTGCTGTCCCGGTGGCGATCTGTCGGTGGATCTATGGGGGCCGGACGCCAGGGATCCGCTGTCCACCTGCCACCCCTTGGCGGTGGAAGTGTTCGAGGTCGAGTCCGAGCGGCTGGCGCAGTGGCAGCCGCCCGAATCTCCGGCCTATGCAGGCGCCCACGGGCGGCGTGATCCCGATGTGGATTGGGCCGATCTCAAGGACAAGAGCTAGGCGCTGCTCCGATCGGATTCCTCTCCGGGAGGGGAGGTTGGCCTGCCTATCCCTATTGGGCGGCGGCGACTGCCTCGCTTCGGTGCTTGGGTGAGGCGAGATTCTGGCGCAGTGTGGCGTCTGGAGTCGTGACGGGGCCTGGTTCAGGGTGCTGGGCGCCGAGCCCCGCAAGGAATTCATCGAGGTCGGTGATGCGTCGCAGGGCCTGAAAGCGGGAGGCGGCCTCGCGGTCGCGCGCCTTCATGTGGTTCATCCACTGCTTTAGTAGCGATACCACCACTTTTGCCGGGAGTGTGGTACGCTGCATTGCAGCATAGGACGTCAGGATGCCGGCTCGCTCGGCCCATGTCGTGGCCGGCAGGCGCTCTCCGGTGCGCTGCCAGTGGCGGATGCGCGGGGCGAGTTTCGGGTCGGCCAGGGCGCCGCGGCCAAGCATGACGTCGCGACAGCCGGACAGGGTGCGTGCCTTCCAGTAGTCCTCGAGGGTCCAGATGTCGCCATTGGCGACGACCGGGATGCGCAGGCGCTGGTTGATGCGGCCGATCCACTCCCAATGGGCTGGCGGGCGATAGCCCTCGTCCCGGGTGCGGGCATGCACCACCAGTTGGGTGGCGCCGGCGGCCTCGGCGGCCAGGGCGCAGTCCAGCGCCCGGCGGCGGTCGGAGAAGCCCAGGCGGATCTTGGCGGTGACCGGGATGCTGTCGCCCACGGCACGGTGGACGGCGTCCACGGCACGCTCCAGGCGTCGCGGATCGCGCAACAATGAGGCGCCGCCGTCATGGCGGTTGACCAGCTTGGCTGGGCAGCCGAAGTTCAAGTCCAGGCTGATGGCGCCGAGGCGTAGCGCCTGGCGGGCATTGGCGGCCAGGGCGTCGGGGTCGGAGCCGAGCAGTTGCAGGTGCACCGGGATGTGGTTGGGGGTGATGACGCCCTCGGTCGCCAGTTCTGGGCAGTGCTTGTAGAACACTCGAGGCGGCAGACGCGCGTCCACCACCCGTACGAACTCGGTGACCGTCCAGTCGAAGCCGGCGTCACGGGTCAGCAGGTCGCGGGTATGGGCGTCGATCACGCCCTCCATGGGCGCGAGCCCGATGCGACCTTCGTCTAACCCCTGTTTATGTAGTAATTTAACAACCAAAACTGCTACCTTTAGACCATGGTGCTGTGCCGGGGATGTGGCAGGGTATAGCATCAAAATTTTTGCGCAAGCCGTATGATCCAGAAAGATCAAGGCAACTTTGGCGCTACAACGCGGAGGATCCCGCATGCAAGACACTCAGTTGCTCAACGAGGGCCTCAGCCTGATGGCGCTCGGCATGGGTTTTGTTTTTGTTTTTCTTACGGTGCTGGTGATCACCACCACGCTGATGTCTCGTGTCATCGGTCGCTACTTTCCCGAACCGGTGCCGGTCGAGGCGCCCAAGCGCGGGGCGGCACCCGCCGCGCCGGGACAGGACGATGCGGTGATGGCGGCGATCTCGGCCGCGGTTCACCGCTACCGCCAGCGTCGCTGAGGTCGTCCGTACCAGGCGACGACCCTGACCGTGAATTTCGACAAAGCGCTTCATAACGATAAGGACCCAGCCATGAGCGAATCTGCACGCCCGCTAGGCATCACCGATGTCGTGCTACGCGACGCCCATCAGTCTCTGTTCGCCACCCGCATGCGTATCGACGACATGCTGCCCATCGCCGAGAAGCTCGACAAGATCGGCTTCTGGTCGCTGGAATCCTGGGGCGGCGCCACCTTTGACGCCTGTATCCGCTACCTCGGCGAAGATCCGTGGGAGCGGATACGGGCGTTGAAGGAAGCCATGCCCAATACGCCCCAGCAGATGTTGCTGCGGGGCCAGAACCTGTTGGGCTATCGCCACTATGCCGATGACGTGGTCGACCGCTTCGTCGAGCGCGCCAAGACCAACGGGGTCGATGTCTTCCGCGTGTTCGATGCGATGAACGACCCACGTAACCTCGAGCGTGCGATCCAGGCGGTCAAGGCCAACGATGGCCATGCTCAGGGTACCATCTCCTACACCAAGAGCCCGGTGCACACCCTGGACAGCTGGGTGGAATTGGCCAAGTCCATCGCCGACATGGGCGCCGACTCCCTGGCGATCAAGGACATGGCGGGGCTTCTGACTCCCTATGACGCCTTCGAGCTTGTCACCAAACTCAAGTCGGCGCTGAATATTCGCATCCATCTGCACTGCCACGCCACTACCGGGCTTTCATCGGCGACCGCGCTCAAGGCCGCCGAGGCAGGCGTCGACAACGTCGATACCGCCATCTCCTCGATGTCGATGACCTACGGCCACAGCCCCACCGAATCGCTGGTGGCGATGCTCAAGGACACCGAGCGCGATACCGGCCTGGACCTGGAGGCCCTGGAAGATATCGCCGCCTACTTCCGTGAGGTGCGCAAGAAGTACGCCGCTTTCGAGGGCTCGCTCAAGGGCATCGACTCGCGCATTCTGGTGGCCCAGGTGCCCGGTGGCATGCTCACCAACATGGAAGGCCAGTTGAAGGAGCAGGGCGCCGGTGACCGTCTCGATGAGGTGCTCAAGGAGATTCCTCGGGTCCGTGAAGACCTCGGCTATATTCCGCTGGTGACCCCCACCTCCCAGATCGTCGGCACCCAGGCGGTGATGAACGTGATGATGGGGGAGCGCTACAAGTCCATCTCCAAGGAGGTGCAGGCGCTGCTCAAGGGCGAGTACGGCGCTGCGCCGGCGGACTTCGACAGCGAATTGCAGAGCCGGGTGCTGGACGGTGCCTCGCCGATCACCGAACGTCCCGCGGATCGACTGGATCCCGAGATGTCGCGGTTGACCGATGAGCTGGCCGCCAAGGCCAAGGACGACGGCATCCGCCTGGCCGAAGGCGAGCGTCAGGTAGACGACGTTCTGACCTACGCACTGTTCCCGCAGATCGGGCTCAAGTTCCTCAAGAACCGTGACAACCCCGACGCCTTCGAACCTGCGCCCAGCGTCGAGGCGGCGACGCCCGCTGCGCCCGCCAAGGCGCCGGCGGCCAAGGCTGGTACCGCCGGACCCGAGACCTACACCGTCAAGGTCAACGGCACCGCCTACGTGGTCGAGGTCGCCGAGGGTGGCGACATTTCCCAGGTCAAGGAAGCGCCCGCCGCTGGCTCTTCTGACGCTGCACCGGCGGCGCCGGCAGCTTCCTCCGGCGAGACCATCGATGCACCGCTGGCCGGCAACATCTTCAAGGTCAACGTCAAGCCCGGCGACAGCGTGGCCGAGGGTGACGTGGTGGTCATCCTCGAGGCGATGAAGATGGAGACCGAGGTCCGCGCTGCCGCTGCCGGCACCGTGTCCGACGTCCAGGTCGCCGAGGGCGACAGCGTCTCCGTCGGCGACACCCTGATCGTGCTTTAAGGACCTCCCATGGAGAAGATTCTGACCCTATGGTACGGCTCCGGGCTGTACAACCTGACCCTGGGCCAGGCGGTGATGCTGGTGGTGGGCCTGCTGCTCTTGTGGCTGGCCATCTCCAAGAAGTTCGAACCGCTGTTGCTGGTGCCGATCGGCTTCGGCGGCATCCTGGCTAATATTCCCGAGGCGGGGCTGGCGTTGTCGGCGGCAGAGCAGGCGGCCCACCTGGGGCGTCCCGAGCTGCTGGCGCAGATGGCCCAGGCGCTCGGCACCAGCCTGCCGGCGGGCGCCGACGTGGATACCTGGCGCTACGCCATCAGCGAGACGCTGCACGGTGATATCTCGCCGGCGCTGCTTCGTACCGCCAACGACCTGGCCATGGATGGGGGCTATTCCCATGGCATGCTGTATCAGTTCTACAGCGTGGCCATCGCCTCCGGTATCGCGCCGCTGGTGATCTTCATGGGGGTCGGCGCGATGACCGACTTCGGTCCGCTGCTGGCCAACCCGCGCACCCTGTTCCTCGGCGCCGCCGCCCAGTTCGGCATCTTCGCCACTCTGATCGGGGCGGTGGGCATGACCGCCATGGGCTGGATGGACTTCAGCCTCAACCAGGCTGCGGCCATCGGCATCATCGGTGGAGCCGACGGTCCGACCTCGATCTATGTCTCGAGCATCCTGGCCCCCGAGCTGCTGGGTGCCATCGCGGTGGCGTCCTACTCCTACATGGCGCTGGTGCCGTTGATCCAGCCGCCGATCATGAAGGCGTTGACCACCCAGAAGGAGCGCAGCATCGCCATGACCCAGCTTCGTCCGGTGTCGAAGCTCGAGAAGATCGTGTTTCCGCTGGCACTGCTGATCCTGGTGGTATTGTTCCTGCCGGATGCGGCGCCGCTGCTCGGGATGTTCTGCTTCGGCAACCTGATGCGTGAGTGCGGGGTGGTCGAACGGCTCTCGGACACGGCGCAGAACGCCCTGATCAACATCGTGACCATCTTCCTCGGACTGTCGGTGGGCTCCAAGCTGATGGCCGACCGCTTCCTGGCGGTGGAAACCCTGGGCATCCTCGGGCTCGGCATGGTGGCCTTTGCCATCGGCACCGCCTGCGGTGTGCTGATGGCCAAGCTGCTCAACCTCATCAGCAAGCATCCGATCAACCCGTTGATCGGCTCCGCCGGTGTCTCGGCGGTGCCCATGGCGGCGCGGGTGTCCAACAAGGTGGGGCTCGAGTCCAATCCCCACAACTTCCTGCTGATGCACGCAATGGGGCCCAATGTTGCTGGTGTCATCGGCTCGGCGGTAGCCGCCGGGGTGATGATCAAGTACCTGGGATGATGATCGGGTCCCCGACATGATGGTCCCGGGATGGTGATCAAGACCCGGGAGTAGAGTCATCCGGGCCCGCAGCCCAGGTTTGACCGAACGCAGCGCCCCCGCCGCCAGGTGGGGGCGCTGCTTTTGTAGCTGACTCTGGTCGAGCCCGTCATCCCGCTTACACGCGATCGCCACGGTGCTGTCATGCGCGCTTTCTAGTCTGGCGGCTATTGCCACCGACGGAGGACGGGCATGATCGATGTCGAAAAGGCCTTGATGGCCAAGGTGCCGAAGGCACAGAGCTGGCCAGCCTGGTGCCGCCGCCTGTTGAGCGCCGGCCTCAAGGGGCTGGTGCACGAGCGCGAGATCAATGCCTTTCTCGAGCGTCATCGCCGCGCCGGAGGGCTCGAGTTCATCGACGCGGTGCTCGATCAGCTGAACTTCGGCTATTCGCTGTCGTCGCGTGATCGCGACAACATTCCGGTCGCCGGCAGGGTGGTGATCGTCGCCAATCATCCCCTCGGTGCTCTGGATGGGCTGGCGCTGGTACGCATGGTGGCGGATGTACGCCCTGACGTGAAGATCGTCGCCAATGATCTGTTGATGCAGCTTACGCCGTTGGCACCGTTGCTGCTGCCGGTGGACAACCTGTCGCGCAGGGGCTTTCGCAAGAGCCTGCAGGGCATCGTTGATGCCCTCGACGATGAACAGGCGGTGATCGTCTTCCCCGCCGGCGAGGTGTCGCGGGCGGGGCCCAAGGGGGTAAAGGACGGCAACTGGCTGTCGGGTTTCCTGCACGCGGCCCGGCGCACCAATGCGCCGATCCTGCCGGTGCACGTGGGCGGTCGCAACTCCTCGCTGTTCTATTCGTTGGCCTCGCTGTACTCGCCGCTGGGCACGCTGCTGTTGCCCCACGAGATGTTTCGCCAGAAAGGGCGGCACATCACGCTCAAGGTGGGGGGCGAGATCCCGCTGTCACGCTTCGACCGCGAGGACCTGGCCACCGTCGCCAAGCTCAAGCTGTTGCGCAAGCACGTCTACCGTCTGGGGCGGGGACGCAAGGGCGTGTTTGTCTCCGAGGCCGGTATTGCCCATCCGGAAAATCGCCAGCACCTGCGAGAGGAGCTGGTCGACGCCGAGGTGCTGGGCAGGACGCCTGACGGCAAGCAGATCCTGCTGTTTGACCATCGTCCCGACTCTGCGGTGATGCGTGAGATCGGGCGGCTGCGCGAAATTGCCTTTCGCCGGGTCGGCGAGGGCACCGGCAAGAAGCGGGATCTGGACGAGTACGACGAGCACTATCGTCATCTGGTGCTGTGGGACGATCGTGACCTGGAAATCGCCGGGGCCTATCGTCTCGGTGAGGTCGGGCGCATCCTCGATAGCAAAGGCATCGAAGGGCTCTACAGCGCCACCATCTTTCATCTCGAACAGGCGCCGATGGATCGCTGGCGCCACGGGCTGGAGCTGGGCCGCAGCTTTGTCCAGCCACGCTACTGGGGACGTCGCAGTCTCGACTATCTCTGGCATGGTCTTGGCGCCTACCTGCGCCATCATCCCGAGGTGCGCTGGCTGTTCGGGCCGGTGACCATTCCCAATCATCTACCGCCCCTGGCCAAGGACCTGCTGGTCAGCTACTACCGGCACTACCACGGGGACGGTGACAGCCCGATCCGGGCCAAGGCGGTGTGCACGATGTCGCGCGCCGGGCGCGAGGAGGCGGATCGGCTGTTCGCCGGCAACGATGCCGGCGAGGACTTTCAGCGCTTGAAAGGCGCCCTGCAGGCCATGGGGGCGGGGGTGCCGGCGCTCTACAAGCAATACGTGGAGGTGGCCGAACCTGGCGGCGTCAGCTTCAAGGCCTTCGGCGTGGATACCGCCTTCGGCTACTGCATCGATGGCCTGGTGGTGGTGGACGTGGCACGGCTCAAGGCCGACAAGCGCAGACGCTATATCGGTGAAGACGCTGTCTCGTCTGGAGAGGACGCTCTCACCAAGGACGAACACGCCGTCCTGGAGAGGCCGCTTTAGCAGGGGTCGCGTCGGACCGGTCCCGGAGGCGGAACAGACGGGGCTGGAGGCTCCCTCGACGTTAGCATCGAGCGGGCCTAGCCTGCCTGATGGTCCAGGGACTCGATGCGGCCCTTCAGGCGAGTGCTGAGCTCGCTCAGGTCGGTGGACCGTTCACTGGGCCAGCCCAGGGTCAAGGTGACGCCTTCGGCCCCGTAGTCGACCGCCTGCACCGGGATATCCTGCCCCTGGCACCACTGCCGTGCGTCGGCCTCGCCGGCAAAGTCGACCCGTATCTTGAGTGGGCGGCGCTCGATGCATTCGCCCCTGGGCAGGCTTTCCAGCGCCGTGACCAGCGCCTGGGTATAGGCGCGGGCGAGTCCGCCGGTACCGAGTTTGGTGCCGCCGAAGTAGCGGGTCACCACCGCGCCCACCTGGCCGATGCCATCGCCATCGAGTGCCTGAAACATCGGTCGGCCGGCGGTACCGCCCGGCTCGCCGTCATCGGAGAAGCCAATGTGCACCTGCTCCCCGGGCGGGCCTGCGATGTAGGCGCTGCAATGATGGCTGGCATTGGGATGCTGCCTGCGAGCCTCGGCCAGCAGCGCTTCGAAGTCCGCCACCTTGGGGGCGTGGGCCACCCAGGCGATAAAGCGGCTCTTTTCCACCTCGATCTCGCTTTCGTGCCACTCACCGGGGGCAAGCTCGGGTATCGGGTAGCGCATCAGGCGGCCATTTCTTCCTGGCGGGCGACACCCATGACAAGGCCCAGCACACGGATGTCACTGTTCTTCAGGTAGATCGGGGGCATGGTCTCGTTGGCCGGCTGCAGGCGAACACCATTCTTCTCGATATAGAGCTTTTTCAGGGTGACCTCCTGGTCATTGATCATCACCACCGCCGTTTCGCCGTTCTCGGCGCTTTCCTGGCGTTCGATGATGATCACATCGCCGTCGAAGATATTGCAATCGATCATCGAGTTGCCGCACACCTTGAGGGCGTAGGTGTTGCGCCTGACCATGCGCGATGGCACCTGCAGGGTGGCGTTGTCCAGGCAGGCCTCGATCGGCATGCCGGCGGATACCTGCCCCAGCAGGGGGACCTCCACCAGGGCATCCGAGGTGGAGTCGACGGGTGCCCAGCTGTCGGCGATGGGCAGGTTGGGCAGGCGTTCGAGGAACTGGCAGGTCGCGATATCCATGGCGCGGGGTCTCCCTTGTTGTGAGGGTCGGGCTGTCACGGGATGGAGTAGCGGGTGGCGATTGGTGTCAACGTCGAGGGATCTTGATACTGTCGATTCATACAGTATGTGAAAGATAGCAGGCCTCGCCGCTCGTGCAAGTGCCATGGATCAACGAAAGGTGCATTGCCTGTGCGATTGCGGCTGTCAGCTGCGCTGGCTGTCTGGTTCGGGTAGTGCAATCGGTGTAAAGTCTGTGCGTGATTTGCTGCCCCGTCCCTGGTTGTGGAGTGCCCTTTGCGTCTGTGTCTTGAAGCCCGACAACTGGCCTGTGAGCGCGATGGCCGCTGGTTGTTTCGAGGATTGGATGTTGTCCTCAAGGCGGGGGAAGTGCTCCGAGTCGAGGGACCCAACGGCAGTGGCAAGACCACGCTGTTGAAGATCCTGTGCGGCCAGATCGCCGACGTCGATGGAGAGGTGCGCTGGCAGGGGCGGGCGCTGCCCCGCGCCCGCGCCGACCTGCTGGCCAACCTGCTGTATCTGGGCCATGCCCCGGGTATCAAGGCCAACCTGAGTGCCCTGGAAAACCTGCGTTGGTATCAGGCGCTGGGGGGCGAGGGGTGCCCCGATGCCGAGCTCGAGGCGGCCCTGGCCGAAGTCGGCCTGGCCGGCTTCGAGGACGTCCCCACCGCCCAGCTATCGGCCGGCCAGAAGCGCCGGGTGACCCTGGCTCGTCTGGTGTCGAGTCGCCGTGCCCTGTGGGTGCTGGACGAACCTTTTACCGCGATCGATGTGGCCGGCGTGGCCGCCCTGGAGCGCCGCCTGGCCAACCATGCCGCCAGCGGCGGCGCGGTGCTGGTCACCACCCACCATCCGCTGTCCAATGTGCCTGGCGTGCGCCGGCTGACCCTGGACGGACACCGACAGGTGGCTTCATGAACACGCCGACGTCTGGGTCGATCGAAGCCGCCGAGCCGGTCAGAGAGGCCGGTGATGGACTTGGTCGCGCGATGGCTGCCACCTTCCGCCGTGACTTGACGGCGGTCGCCCGTCGACCGGGTGACGCCCTGACCCCGCTGGTGTTCTTCGCCATGGTGATCACCCTGTTTCCACTGGGGATCTCGCCGGAACCCGAACGCCTGGCGCTGATCGCCCCTGGCGTGTTGTGGGTGGCCGCCTTGCTGTCGGCACTGCTGTCGCTGGACGGCTTGTTTCGTGGCGACTTCGAGGACGGCACCCTGGAGCAACTGTTGCTTGCACCGCACCCGCTGTCGCTGCTGGTGCTGGCCAAGGTCGCCGTGCACTGGTTGACCACCGGGCTACCGCTGGCGTTGATGGCCCCCTTGCTGGGGGTGCTGCTGGCATTGCCCCAGGGCAGCTACCTGGCGCTGAGCGCGACCCTGGCACTGGGAAGTGGCTGCATCAGCCTGATTGGTGCCATCGGCGCAGGGCTGACGGTGGGGCTGGCGCGTGGTGGCATGCTGCTGTCGCTTCTGGTGTTGCCACTTTTCATGCCGGTGCTGATCTTCGGCACCGGCGCCATGGGCGCGGCGCTGGGCGGCGGGGAATGGCTGGGGCACCTGGCGGTGATCGGCGCGCTGTTGTCGGTAGCGCTGATGGCGGCTCCTGTGGCCATTGCCGCGTCGCTGCGCATCAGTATCCATGGTTGATCGGGCCGTCGTGGCCATCACGAATTCAAGGTTGATCGAGGTACAACGCTCATGTGGGCCTTCTTTCACAAGCTGGGATCGCCGCGCTGGTTCTACGGCATAGCCGCGCGTCTCTCTCCCTGGTGCTGGGCGCTGGCGCTGGCGCTGATCCTGGTCGGCAGCGTCTGGGGGCTGGCCTTCGCTCCGGCGGACTACCAGCAGGGCAACAGCTTTCGCATCATCTACGTGCACGTGCCTGCGGCCTTCCTGGCCCAGTCGATCTTCATGGCGCTGGCCGCCTCCGGCTTCGTGTTCATGGTCTGGAAGATCAAGATCGCCGACATGGCGGCAGCGATGATGGCGCCGCTGGGCGCCGCCATGACCGCCATCGCCTTGCTGTCGGGGTCGGTCTGGGGCAAGCCTACCTGGGGCACCTGGTGGCAGTGGGACGCCCGCCTTACCTCGATGCTGATCCTGCTGTTTCTGTATCTTGGCGTGATGCTGATCCGGCGCGCCTTCGCCCGCCCCCAGAGCGGCGCCAAGGCGGCGTCGGTGCTGGCCATGGTGGGGGTGATCAACATACCCATCATCAAGTACTCGGTGGAGTGGTGGAACACCTTGCACCAGCCCGCCAGCTTCACCATCACCGAACGCCCGTCGATGCCGGTCGAGATGTGGATGCCGCTGTTGATCATGGTGCTGGGGTTCTACGCCTTCTTCGCGGCCTTCACCCTGACCCGCACCCGTACCGAGATCCTGCGCCGTGAAGGCCACAAGCGCTGGGTGAAAGAGCTGTTCGAGGAGCGTCCATGATGGCTTTCGAGTCGCTGGCCGAGCTGGTCAGCATGGGCAGCCACGGCCCCTATGTGTGGACCGCCTGGGGTGCGACCCTGGGCTTTCTGCTGTTGAGCGTGATTCTGGTTCGTGGTGAAAGCCGCGGTGTTCGGCGCACCTTGCGCCGCCGGCTGAGGCGTGACGCCGCGGTCGCAAGTTCCCCCTCGGAGGATCAAGATGAGGGCTAAACGCCGAAATAAGATGCTGCTGGTGCTTGGACTGGTGGCGCTGTGTGCGGTGGCGGTGGGACTGACCCTGTACGCCCTGCGCTCCAACATCAACCTGTTCTTCAGCCCGGTGCAGATTGCCGCCGGAGAAGCCCCCGTGGACCGGCAGCTACGTGCCGGCGGGATGGTCAAGGAAGGCAGCGTCCATCGTGACAGTGACAGCCTGGACGTCAGCTTCGTGGTGACCGACTACGTCGACGATGTCGAGGTGCGCTACAGCGGCATCCTGCCGGACCTGTTTCGCGAGGGGCAGGGCGTGGTGGTGGTCGGCGAACTGACCGGCGACGGCTTTATCGCGGCCGACAAGGTGCTGGCCAAGCACGACGAGAACTATATGCCGCCCGAGGTCGCCGAGGCATTGGAAGACGCCGGCTATTCGCCGGCAGACTACAAGCAGGCGGGCCCAGGCACGTCGCAGTAGGCTTCGTGCATCGACAAAAAAGGTATCCCCACAACAGGGCTCCGTGGTGCGGGGCCTTGTTTGCCCGAGGGGGCAGGGCCGAAGGCGCTTCTTCGAGCCAGAAGGGGACAGGGTCAATCGACCATAACGCAGGCGTTCCGGGCCCATGGGCCCACGCGATTCAGTCGCAGAGCCAGGCGCCAGTGGACTGACGCGGACGGAAGGCGGGCCAAGGTGAATCCATGCTGATCAAGATGATTCCGGAAATCGGACACTACGCGCTGATCGTGGCGCTGCTGATGGCCTGCGTGCAGGCGGTGCTGCCGCTGGCCGGGGCTGCCACTCGGCGCCCGCTGTGGATGGCCTACGCGCGGCCGATGGCGGCGGGCCAGCTGGCCTTTCTGTTGATCGCCTACGGCTGTCTGACGGCGAGCTACATGCTCGACGACTTCAGCGTGGTCAACGTCGCCAACAACGCCAACTCGCTATTGCCCTGGTACTACAAGTTCAGCGCGGTGTGGGGCAACCACGAAGGCTCGGTGCTGCTGTGGAGCCTGATCCTCGGAGTCTGGACCTTCGCCGTGGGCTGCTTCTCCCGGGGGCTGCCACCGGACATGGTGGCGCGCGTGCTCGGCGTGATGGGGCTGGTCAGCGTGGGCTTTCTGGCCTTTGTGCTGATCACTTCCAACCCCTTCGAGCGTTCGCTGCCGAATATCCCCGCCGACGGCGCCGACCTCAATCCGCTGCTGCAGGACGTCGGTCTGATCATCCATCCGCCGATGCTGTACATGGGTTACGTGGGCTTCAGCGTGGTCTTCGCCTTTGCCATCGCCGCGCTGCTGGGCGGACGCCTGGATAGCGCCTGGACCCGTTGGGTGCGCCCCTGGACCAATATCGCCTGGGCCTTTCTCACCGTCGGCATCGCGCTCGGTAGCTGGTGGGCCTACTACGAACTGGGCTGGGGCGGCTGGTGGTTCTGGGACCCGGTGGAGAACGCCTCGCTGCTGCCCTGGCTCGCCGGCACCGCGCTGATCCACTCCCTGGCGGTGACCGAAAAGCGCGGCACCTTCAAGAGCTGGACGGTGCTGCTGGCGATCACCACCTTCTCGCTGTCGCTGATGGGCACCTTCCTGGTGCGCTCAGGGGTGCTGACCTCGGTGCACGCCTTCGCCAATGATCCTTCGCGGGGCCTGTTCATTCTGGTGCTGCTGGGCATCACCGTGGGCCTGTCACTGTTGATCTTCGCCCTGCGCGCGCCACGGGTCAGCCAGCCCGGAGGCTTCAACTGGGTATCCCGCGATGCCCTGTTGCTGGTCAACAACATCCTGCTGGTGGTGATGACGGTGACGGTGCTGCTCGGGACCGTCTATCCGCTGCTGCTCGACGCGCTGAACCTGGGCAAGATCAGCGTGGGGCCTCCCTACTTCAACGCCCTGTTCGTGCCCCTGACCGTATTGCTTTGCGTGTTCATGGGGCTTGGCCCCAGCGCCCGCTGGAAGCGCATGGCCGGGCGCGAGCTGCTGACCCGCCTGTGGATCGCCGGTCTCGGCGCTCTGGTCATCGGCGTGGCGGCGCCGCTGGTCTACACCGGGCAGTGGAACCTGAAGGCGTCGCTGGGCCTGGTCGCGGCGCTGTGGCTGGTGCTGTCGCTGGTGCGTGACCTGTGGGGCAAGACCTCCCGAGCCGGCTCGCGCCTTGGCGCCCTCAAGCGCCTGACGCCTGCCTACTGGGGCATGGTGCTCGGCCATCTGGGGCTTGCCGTGACCATCATCGGGGTCGCCCTGGTGTCCAACTATTCGGTGGAGCGCAACGTGCGCATGAATGTCGGTGACCGCGTCGAGGTCAACGGAATCGGCTTTCACATGACGGCGCTGGACGAGCGTCGTGGGCCGAACTATGTCTCTGACGCGGCCACCATCGAGGTGACCCGAGAGGGCGCCAGCGCAAGCTTCGAGATGCACCCGGAGAAGCGCCTGTACATCGCGCGCGGCATGCCGATGACCCAGGTGGCGCTGCGGCCTGGCCTGTTCCATGACCTCTACGTGGCCATGGGCGAGGAGCTCGACGACGGCAGCTGGGCGCTCAGGGTGCAGATCAAGCCCTTCGTGCGCTGGCTGTGGCTGGGCGCACTGCTGATGGCCGCCGGTGGCATCATCGCCGTCGCCGACAGGCGCTACCGTCGCCGCTTGAGCGTACGTGAGCCCGAGCCTGTCGTGACGGCCAGGGAGGCCAATGCATCATGAAAGATCGTCAGCCGCTGGCCTTCGCTCCTGTCATTGTCGTCACGGCCAGGGAGACCCGTGCATGAAACGTCGACTTTTGTTGCTGTTGCCGCTGGTGCTGTTTCTGGCGCTCGGGATCTTTCTCTATCAGGGGCTGTCGATCAACCCCTTTGAAAGGGAATCCGCGTTGATGGCCAGAGAGTTCCCCGACTTCGAGCTGTCGACCCTCGAGGATCCCGAGCGCCGGGTGAGCCAGGACGCGCTGTCCGGCGAGCTTTCCCTGGTCAATGTCTGGGGCAGCTGGTGTCCGACCTGTCGTCAGGAGATGCCGCAGCTTCTGGATCTGGCCGAGCGCGGGGTACGCCTGGTCGGGGTCGACTACAAGGAAGAAGGTGCCAGCGACGGCGAGCGCAGGGCCAGGGGACGCGCCTTCCTGACCCAGTTCGGCAATCCCTTCGAGTTCAATATCTTCGATCCCGAGGGCACCCTCGGCTTCGATCTCGGCGTCTACGGCGCTCCCGAGACCTTCCTGGTAGACGCCGAGGGGATCATTCGCTACCACCACACCGGCTATATCACCGCCGATGATGTGGAGAAGATCATCTTGCCGGAGGTGGAAAAATGGCGTTGATCGATCTGTGCGGCGCTAGCGGCGACGACCGCAGCGCCCGTGCACGTAATCTGCCTGGCTCGGGCCTTGGCTGGCTGGCGGGCGTGGTGCTGGCGCTGCTGATGCTTGTCGCTGCGCTCGACGCTCGGGCGGAAGCCATCGAGGTACGCGGCTTCGACAACCCGGTGACCGAAAAGCGCTATCAGGAGCTGACCGCCACCCTGCGCTGCCCCAAGTGCGAGAACCAGGCCATCGGCGACTCCAACTCGCCGATCGCCGCCGACATGCGCGAGCGGGTCTACGCCCAGCTTCAGGACGGCCGCTCGGACAAGGAGATCATCGACTTCATGGTCCAGCGCTTCGGCGACTATGTCCTCTACAATCCGCGTCTCGAGGGGCGCACCCTGCTGCTGTGGGGGCTGCCCGGCGCGCTGGTCGTCATCGGCGCCCTGGTATTGTGGCTGATTATCCGCTCACGGAGACGCACCCAGGTACGCAGGCTGTCCGCCGAGGAGCAGGCGCGCCTGGACGATCTGATCGATAGAGAGGGATCCGCATGACCCTGTTATGGCTGGCCTTTGCCGTTCTGCTGCTGCTCGCGGCCTGGCTGCTGATCCTGCCCCTGCGCCGTGCGGCGAAGGTGGAACGCCTGCAACGTGCGCTGGAGGACAGCGATGACGCCGCCGCCCAGAACGTGGCGGTCTATCGTCGTCGGGTGGCGTCGCTGGAAGCGGCCAAGTCTCGGGGAGACATCGACGCGGCACGCTTCGACGAGGATCTCAGTGAACTCCAGCGCAGCCTGCTCGATGACACCGAGCGGCTCAAGCGCTCACCGCTGAAGTCTGCCGCTGCGGGCAAGCTGGCGGTGCCGCTGGTGCTGGTGGCGGTGGTGGTGGTCAGCGTGCTGTGGTACCGCTGGGAGGGCGCCGAGGGCGACCTGGTGCTGTATCAGGCCATCGAAGAGGTACGCAACGACCCCGAGGCCAGCCTCGCGCTGATGATCCAGCGCCTCGAGCAGCAGGCCGAGAGCCAACCCGACAACCCTCGCGTGTGGCAGACGCTGTATCCGCTTTACCGCGACAGCGGCGCCTACGCCCAGGCCAGCGATGCCATCGAGCGTGTGCTTGCGCTGGAGGGGCGTTCACCCTGGTGGATCGGCGAGTTGGCCAAGATGCAGTACTTTATCAACGAAGGGCGGCTCGACGATCGCATTCTGGCGCTGTCCCGGGAGGCCAGTCGCGAGGCGCCGAATCTGCCCTCGGCCATGTGGTTTCTGGGGGTCGAGGCCTTCCAGCAGGACGACTACCAGGGCGCCCTGGGCTTCTGGCGGCGCGGTCTGTCGGCGGCGGACGACTCGCCGTTGTCCGAGGCCATGCGCCAGGGCGTCGCCCAGGCCGAGCAACGCCTGGCCCCTGCGGCGAGCGAGCGCAATGTCCTGGTCAGCCTGTCGCTGGCTGACGAACTGGTCGGGCGTCTGGCGCCGGAGACCACGGTGTTCGTGGTGGCGCGGGACAGCGAAGGCAAGCTGCCGCCGCTGGCCATCGAGCGCCTGACCCTGGCCGATCTGCCGGCCAGCCTGACCCTTGACGCCAGCGATGCCATGTCGCCCATGGCAAGCCTCGCGCAGGTCGATGAGGTGCGTCTGCTGGCGCGGGTATCGTCCAGCGGCCAGGCCCAGCCACAGGCAGGCGATCTCATGGGTGAACGACAAGGGGTTGCAGTAGGCGGCCCGGACATGGATCCTGTCGCGCTTATCATCGATCGAGTGATTGAATAGTCCATGCGTCTGACGTCGATCCGGCTGGCCGGGTTCAAGTCCTTCGTCGATCCGGTCACGGTGCCCTTTGACGGCAACATGACCGCCATCGTCGGTCCCAACGGCTGCGGCAAGTCGAACATCATCGACGCCGTACGCTGGGTCATGGGCGAATCCTCGGCCAAGACCCTGCGTGGCGAGTCGATGACCGACGTCATCTTCAACGGCTCCACCGGGCGCAAGCCGGTGGGCATGGCCTCCATCGAGCTGACCTTCGACAACCGCGACGGCACCATGGGCGGGGTCTACGCCCAGTACGCCGAGATCTCGGTCAAGCGTCAGGTCACCCGGGACGCCCAGTCCAGCTACTTCTTCAATGGCCAGAAGTGTCGCCGACGCGACATCGCCGACCTGTTCCTGGGCACCGGCCTGGGGCCGCGTTCCTACGCCATCATCGGCCAGGGCATGATCTCGCGGCTGATCGAGGCGCGTCCCGAAGAGCTGCGCGCCACCCTGGAAGAGGCCGCCGGTATCTCCAAGTACAAGGAGCGCCGTCGCGAGACCGAAAACCGCATGCGTCGCACCCAGGAGAACCTGGACCGGCTCGACGATATCCGTGAGGAGCTGGATAAGCAGCTCGAGCGGCTCAAGCGCCAGGCCGAGGCGGCCAGACGCTACCAGTCGTTGAAAGAAGAAGAGCACCGGGTCAAGGGCGAACTCGCACTGCTGCGCGGACGCGCCTTGCGTGCCGCCCAGACCGAGCAGGACACCCGGGTGCGTGAGCTCGAGACCGCGGTGGAGCGCGAGGTGCTCGGCATGCGCCAGTGCGAGACCCGGCTGGAAGAGGCCCGCGCCGAGCACGATGGCCTGGCCTCGGAGCTCGACCAGCGCCAGGCACGCTTTTACGAGACCACCACCGCCATCGCCCGCCTCGAGCAGGAGCTCGAACACACCCGCTCCCGCGATCAGCAGCTGGCGCGGGATCTCGAGAGTGCCCGCCGCGAGCTCGAGGAGCTCGATCGTCTCGGCGAGGACGACAGTCAGCGCCTGCTGGCCCTCGAGGATCGCCTGGAGACCCTGGGCCCCGAGCAGGAAGAACTGGCCGAGCAACTGGCCGAGCTGGAAGCGGCGCTGGAGGAGGCCGAGCCCGCGGTGGAGGAGGCCGACGCCAAATGGGAAGCCTTCAACGAACGCTGGCGCAGCGACAGCCACGAGGCCGAACGCACCCAGGACCGCCTGCGTGAGCTGGAAGCTCGGCTCGAGCGCATCGCCGCCGACCGTGCCAAGCGCCGTCAGCAGCTCGATGAATTGCCGGACCTGGCCGGCCTCAGCGCCCAGCGCGAAGAAGTGAAGAGTCAGCTGGCCGAGCACGAGGCCCGCGCCGAGGAGCTCGAGGAGCGCCGTGAACGGCTGATCGATCAGCGCGATGCCAACCGTCGCGAGGTTGTCGAACATGACCGCGCGCGCGAGCAGGCGCTCGCCCGTCACAGCGCCCTGGGTGGCGAGATCGCCTCGCTGGAGGCGCTGATCGAGGCGGCCCTGGCCGACCACGACGAAAGCCTGGACCGGCACCTGGCCGAGCATGGCCTTGCCGAGGCGCCACGCCTGGGCGAATGCCTGAATGTCGAGCCCGGCTGGGAGGAGACGGTGTCCTGGGTGCTGGGCCCCTGGCTCAGGGCCCGCATGGCGTCGTCGAGTCACTGTCGTGAGGTGATGGCCTCGCCGCTTGCCGCCGAACTGGCACTGCTCGATTCAGAGGCCAGCGTCGACGCTGCCGGCGACAGCCTGGCGGCGAGGGTCAAGGGCGCCGGTGCGGCCGCGCAGTGGCTCGCCGGCATTCGCTGTGCGGCCTCCCGTGACGAGGCCTGGCAGGCACAGGATCGGCTCGAGGCAGGGGCCAGCCTGGTGACCGCCGACGGCCTGTGGCTAGGCTCTGGTTGGGCGCGCCAGCGGGGCGAGGGAGATGGGCCGGATGCGTTGCTGGTGAGCCGCGCCCGGCTGGACGAGACAAGTGCCGCCCTGGCAGAGCAGGAACAGCGGCTGGCGTCCGTCGAGCAGGCCCGTGAAGGTGCCCAGGCGCTGGTCGATCAGGCCGAGCAGGGGCTCGAGCAACTGCGGCTGTCTGAGCGTGAGCTGGATCAGGCGCGTCAGCAACTGGCGGTCCAGGACAATGGTCTGGCCAGCCGGCTTGAGCATCTGTCCAGTCGCGGCGCGGAGATCCACGAGGAGCTCGAGGGCCTGGCCGAAGCCGACGAGGAAGCGCGGCTGGCCATCGAGGAAATGCGCGAGCAGTGGCAGAGCGCCATGGCCCGGCTGGAAGAGGGCGCCGAGGTACGCGAGCGTCTCGAGCGCGAGCGCACCCAGGCGCGCGAGCGGCTGGCCTCGCTGCGTACCCGCCAGCGTCCGCTGAGCGAGCGCTCCCAGCAGCTCACCCTGGAGCACCAGCGGTTGACCACCGAGCGTGCTGGCCTGGCCGAGCAGCAGGGGCGCGCGGGGGATACCCGCTCACGCCTGGAGGAGCGGGTGGCCGAACTCGAGGAAGCGCGTGAAGGACTGCATGAGCCGGATGAGGAACGTCGCGAGCGTCTCGATGAGCTGTTGCACCGGCGCGAGCAGGAGGAGCGCCAGCTCAATGAGTCGCGGGCACGGGCGGCGGCGCTGGTCGAGCGCCTGCGCGACGACGAGCAGGCGCGGCAGAGCCACGAGCGAAATCTCGATGGCGTGCGCGAGCGTCTGCAGGAGGCGCGTATGCAGGTTCAGGCATTGGCGCTGAAGGCCGAGACCCAGGATGAGCAGCTCAGGGAACTTGGCCACGATGCCGAGGCTCTGACACAAGGGCTGGACCCCAATGCCACCGAGTCCGCCTGGCAGACCCGGCTGGAGGAGCTGGGCGAGAAGATTCGCCGGCTGGGGGCGATCAACCTGGCCGCCATCGAGGAGTACGCGCAGCAGGCCGAGCGGCGTGACTATCTCGAAGCGCAGCAGGCCGAGCTGAACGAGGCCCTCGAAACCCTGGACAAGGCGATCCGACGTATTGATCAGGAGACGCGGATGCGATTCCGCGATACCTTTGAGCGGGTCAATGCCGGCCTGCAGTCGCTTTTCCCGCGAGTCTTCGGTGGTGGAACCGCATGGTTGACCCTGACAGGCGATGATTTGCTGGAAACCGGGGTGGCCATCATGGCGCGACCTCCGGGCAAGAAGAACAGCACCATTCATTTGCTGTCCGGGGGAGAAAAAGCACTGACGGCGTTGTCCATGGTATTCGCCATCTTTCAGTTGAACCCGGCGCCGTTCTGTATGCTCGACGAGGTGGATGCGCCCCTGGACGATGCCAATGTCGGGCGCTATGCCAAGCTGGTGAAGGAAATGTCCGAGAGCGTTCAGTTCATCTATATCACCCATAACAAGATCGCCATGGAGGCCGGTGAACGACTGATGGGTGTGACGATGCAGGAACCTGGCGTCTCGCGACTGGTCTCGGTGGGCGTGGACGAGGCGGCCGCGCTGGCAGAAGCATGATGCACTTGAAAGGTGGTTATAATAGGGTTACCAAGTAAGACCATGATACTGCATGGCAAGGTAAGCAAAGGGAGTTGGAAGGGCGAATGCGAAGGGCACTGTCGAGAAGACCGGAGAAAATCCGGCGCTTGACAAATAAAAAAAGTGGCCCTTTTTTTCGCAATCACGCTATGCTGTTGACGGACAACCATCAGGCATGGCGCCTTAGCAAAGGCATGACGACCCATGGAACTAAGAGAGTGGCTGATCATTCTGGGGCTGGCACTGGTGACCCTCATCGTTATCGATGGGGCGCGTCGCCTCCAGCGCCAACGTCGCACTCCCCGCCTTGATGAGGTGCAGGGAGACGTCCTTGATAGTGGCTACGGTAGCTACGAAAGCGGCTATGGCGGTGGTCATGGCAGTCGCCATGATCAGGAACCCGCCATGGCGGCTAGCCCCGGACCCAGCGCGCCAGAGCGTCGGGAGGTGGCCTCGGTAGAGGACGACCCCGAGGAGCGTGCGCGCCAGGAAGAAATCAACTGGGAGCTGCCCAATGGAGGGGCCAGGATCGTCAGGCCTGCGGATTTCTCCAATGTTCAGCCCAAGCCCAAGCTGCAGCGTCAGGAGCACCCCGGGCCATCCCGGGTGTTGTCCGAATTCCGCTCCAGTCAGGCCAGTCGCGCTCAGGAGGCTGGTGACAGCCACCGCGCCGATGGATCGTCGACCAATGACCGGCCGGCGGACACCGTTGCCCCGCGAGCCAGTCAGCCGGTGCCTGCAGCCCGAGCCGAGCAGCCCACCCAAGCAGAGGGTGTAGAAGAGGGTGCAGAACAAGCGCCCGCCGAGGCGGAACCGACTCCCGCACCGTCAGAGCCGTCGGTGCGGGTCGATAAAGCGCCCGCGCAGGCCCCGAACGCTGAAAACGCTGAAGAAGTGGCCGAGCAGTCCTCCCTGACCGACGAGCCCATGGCGGCCGACAGCCACGAGGAGCCAAGGGCCACCAGCGAGACGACGATGGACGCTCCGGTGGACGCTGACGCCTCCACCGGCAAGACTGCCCAGGACGAACACGCGGTGCGTGACGATGTCGCCGACGCGGGTGATGGGCGCCGCGAGCCCAGCTTGAGCGAGCGTCGTGACGATGACATCGCCAGCGAGCCCGGCGACGCTGCCATGCCGTCTCTGGCGGCGGACCCACAGGACCACGAGGAGTTCGACGAGGATCAGTATCGTCTGGTGGACTTCGAGGGGATGGGAGATTCGTTGAAGGATCGCTCTCGTCGCATGGGGTCCTCCGTGCATCGTTTTGGCGCTTCGCTGCAGAAGTCTCTGGGAGAGCGCCGGGAACAGAAGCGTATCGAACGCGAGAAGCGTGAGAAGGAAAGAGCCGAGAAGGCACGGCTCAAGGCCGAGCAGAAGGCCGAACAAGCCAAGCTCAAGGCCGAGGAAGAAGCTCGCCGGCAGGCCGAACAGGCACAGCATCAGGCCGAACAGCAGCGTCAGCGGCAGCAGGAAGAAGGGCTGCGTCAGGAGCAGGCCGCTCAGGAGGCCGAGCGCCGCCGTCAGGAAGCCTTGCTTGCCAGGCAGGCCGCTGCCGATCAGCGTGGCGCCTCGTCGATGGAAGACGAAGCCTCGTTCGACGATGCCACGTACGACGAAGCCGCGTATGACGAAGCCGCATTTGATGAAACTAAGGACATCGATGTCGAAGACTCCAGGGTGCGCACCCATCCGGTGCTCGAGAAGGCCCTGCGCCACGACGTCAACGCCGAGCATGCCCGTGACAGCCTGAGCAACGCCGAGGAAATCATCGTCATCAGCGTGATGTCCCGTGACGAGGATGGCTTCCCTGGCACGACCCTGCTGGAGCTGATGATGGCCTGCGGTTTGCGCTACAGCCGAGACATGGGCATCTTCCATCGCTTCGAGACCGAGGATGAGGGCAGCGCCCTGCAGTTCTCCATGGTCAACGTGCTCAAGCCCGGGACCTTCCCGATCGAAGCCATGGACGACTTCACCACACCTGGCATCACCCTGCTGATGCCGCTGCCCAGCGCCAAGGACAGCTCGGCGGCCTTCGAGGCCATGGTCGAGACCGCGATGGTGATCGTGCGCCATATGGGGGGTGAGCTGAAGGACGAGAATCACAGCGTGATGACCGCCCAGACCGTGGAGTTTGCCCGCCAGCGGGTGCAGGAGTTCGAGCGCCGCCACCGCCTGCATCGTTATCAGGTGAACTGACCGCGCAGGCGCTGCCTGGTACGCGACGGCCCCGTGGAGACACGGGGCCGTCTGCGTTTGCCTTCTGTGTCTTGATGGGGCGGACCGGGCTTGCCTGTCGGGGGCGGTGATGTCTGGCGGTTTTCTCCCGGCGGGCATGGGGTAGAATGGCCGATCATCAGCACTTCGCACTTCGCCAGGACAAGGGTTTACATGACCACCGATGCTTCGACCCGTGACGAGGTCGCGCGGCTTCGCACCGAACTCGATGACGCCAACTACCGCTATCACGTGCTCGACGACCCGCGCCTGCCCGACGCCGAGTACGACCGGCTGCTGCGTCGGCTGACGGAGCTCGAACAGGCCCATCCCGAGCTTGCGAGCCCCGACTCGCCGACCCAGCGGGTCGGTGCCAAGCCCGCCGACGGCTTCCCCGAGGTGACCCACGCGCTGCCCATGCTGTCGCTGGACAACGCCTTCGATGACGATGAGATACGAGCCTTCGTCAAGCGGGTGGCCGAGCGTATGGAACTGGACGCCGAGGCACTGTCGTTCAGCTGTGAGCCCAAGTTCGACGGCGCCGCGGTCTCGCTGGTCTACCAAGACGGTGTGCTGGTCAGCGGTGCCACACGTGGCGACGGCAGTACCGGCGAGGGCATCCTGTCCAATCTGAAGACGCTGAAGTCCATTCCGCTGCGCCTTCGGGGTGAGACGCCGCCGACGCTGATGGAGGTGCGCGGCGAGGTCATCATGCGTCACCAGGAGTTCGAGGCGATGAACGAGCGTGCCCGTGAGCAGGGCAGCAAGGTCTTCGCCAATCCTCGTAATGCCGCCGCCGGCAGCCTGCGCCAGCTCGACCCCAGGGTGACCGCCACGCGGCCACTCGAATTCCGTGGCTACCAGGTAGCGCGCCTTGAGCCCGATGGAGGCGCGAGCACGCATAGCGAACTGATGCAGCGGGTGGCCGAGGTCGGCCTGCCGGTCAGTCGCGAGCTCGAAGTGGTCAAGGGCGCGGACGGTGTGATCGACTACTGCCGCCGCCTGGGGGAGCGTCGTGAGCGCCTGGACGTCGATATCGACGGGGTGGTGATCAAGGTCGATGAGCTACGCCTGCAGCGCGAGCTGGGCTTCGTTTCGCGGGCGCCGCGCTGGGCCATTGCCTTCAAGTTCCCGGCCCAGGAGCAGACCACGACCCTCACCGACGTGGAATTTCAGGTGGGGCGCACCGGGGCGATCACCCCGGTGGCACGGCTCGATCCGGTCAGCGTGGCCGGGGTGACGGTGTCCAACGCCACCCTGCACAACGCCGACGAGATCGCGAGGCTTGGCGTGCGCATCGGCGACCGGGTCGCCATTCGCCGCGCCGGCGACGTGATCCCCCAGGTGGTCAGGGTGGTCGAGGCGGCAGGCGAAGGCCAGGATATCGTCTTCCCCGAGCGCTGCCCGGTGTGCGAGTCCGAGATAGAGCGGATCGAGGGCGAGGTGGTGGCACGCTGCTCCGGCGGGCTGGTATGCGCCGCCCAGCGCAAGGAGGCGCTCAAGCACTTCGCCTCGCGCCGGGCGATGGACATCGACGGCCTCGGCGTCAAGCTGATCGATGCCCTGGTCGAGCGTGACTGGGTCAAGACCCCGGCGGACCTGTTCAGCCTGTCCGCCGAGCGACTGGCAGAATTGCCGCGCATGGCCGAGAAGTCGGCGAGCAATCTGGTCGAGGCGCTGGAAAGGGCCAAGGCCACCACCCTGGCACGCTTTATCTACGCCCTGGGTATCCGCGAGGTCGGCGAGGCCACCGCGGCCAACCTGGCGAGCCACTTCGGCAACCTCGATGCCCTCAAGCAGGCCGACCGTGAGACGCTGGAGGCGGTGGACGACGTGGGTCCGGTGGTGGCCGCCCATATCGCCACCTTTTTCCAGCAGGCGCACAATCTCGAAACGCTGGAGGCGTTGATCGCCGCGGGGGTGCACTGGGACGAGGTCGACGTCGGCGAGCGCCCCACGCCATTGGAAGGCCAGACCTGGGTGCTCACCGGTACTCTGGAGACCATGACAAGGGACGAGGGCAAGGCGCGCCTGCAGGCGCTGGGCGCCAAGGTGGCCGGCAGCGTGTCGAAGAAGACCCATTGCCTGGTGGCCGGCCCCGGTGCTGGCAGTAAACTGGCCAAGGCCGAGCAGGCGGGGGTCGAGGTGATCGACGAGGCGACCTTCCTCGCGCGCCTGAACGAGTGGGAATCCGAGAGTTCGGAGGAGCAAGCATGAGCCGTTTCGTCGAAGTACCCTATCGCATGTTGCCCGGGGAGACACTGGACGCCCTGCTCGAGAGTTTCGTCACCCGTCAGGGCTACGACACCACCGACACCGGAGAGGGCATGAAAGGCTGGGTCAAGGAGCTCAAGGGCCAGCTCGAGCGCTCGGAGCTGATCATCGCCCACGATCTGGAGACCGAGAGCACCGAGGTGCTGACCCTGGCCCAGTGGCGATCCTTTGGCAGAGACATCGCAGATGACGAGGAAGAAGGAGACATCTGATCTGCCGATGCCCCCGGCCGCTTGGCGTTTGCTGCGGCGGGTGAAAAAGACGACGGCCCGCCTTCAAGGCGGGCCGTCGGCGTCTGGGCGTTGCTGCTTGCGTCCAGCCCTGGAGCCAGCCCTGGCGCTCATCCTGGAGTCAGCCCTGGCGCTTGCCCTGGACGATATCGCGGATCAGCCGCCGCCCCGGGTGCAGGTGGTCGGCCAGGGGGGCTTCCAGCGGCAGCGGTTCATCGCAGATCCGCGAGGCCAGCAGTTCGGCGCACAGCGGCGCGCTGGCCAGCCCCCGTGAGCCGTGGGCGGCGCTGATCCACAGGCCGGGATGGTGGCTGCCAGCGACGTCCGGCACCCGGGTGGCGTCCTTGGCCAGCACCGCGTAGTCGCGAAGCCATGCCGGCTGATCGGGCAGCGGGCCTGCGTAGGGCGTCTTGTCGGGGCTTGCGCAGCGCACACCGCCACGACCGTCGAGAGTCTCGAGCGCCAGCGGGTGGCCGGCTTGACGCAGCTGGTCGAGGTAGCCCGGCAGGGTTCTGTCGAGTTCCTCTAGGTTGGCCTGGTGGTCTTCGTCGAGGGTGTCGTTGTCGCTACGCCCCGGGGCAAAGGTCGCGCCGAAGGTCAGCACGCCATCCAGCGGCGGTGCCACGTAGCCACCGGCGCAGACCACTCGCTTCGGCGCCGGGGCCTCGAGCGCCAGGGGCGCGCGGCTGACCTGGCCGCGTACCGCCTGCAGCGGCAGGCCAGTGACCTGGCTGAAGTCAGCCGAGCGATAGGCGGCGGCGACGATGACCTGATCCACCTCGATGGCGACGCTGGTGTGATCGCCCTTCAGGGCGTGGCTGCCGACAAGACGCCAGCCGCCGCCCTCCAGAGGCTCGATGCTGTCGATGCTGGCCTGGACGAAGGTCACCCCTGGCGTGCGGGCGAGCTGCTCGCACAGCTCGCGCGGCCTGGCCCAGCCTGCCAGCGGATAGTAAAGGCCGCCGTGGGGCAGCGAGAGCCCGGCGAGGCTGGAGGCCTCGTCGGCGTCGATGCCACGCACCACCGTGTGGGGTAGGCCGTGGTGATCGAGAAAGCGTCGCTGGCGACGGGCCTCGCGCTCGTTGGCACCGAGTTGCAGCACGCCACAGGGCGACCACAGGCGCTGCTCGGGGTCGAGTCGGGCGAGCCAGCGCTGGCTGTAGAGCAGCCCGCCCAGATAGACCCGGCTCTGGTGGTTGGTGTCGGCGGCGAGCTTCACGTATAGCGCGCCCTGGACATTGCCGGAGCCCCCGCTGCCGGGTCGCGAAGCGTCGATCAGGGTGACCTCGACACCACGTCGGGCCAGCGCCTCGGCGGCGCTGCAGCCGGCGATGCCCGCGCCGACAATGGCCACGCGCCGACAGGGCCGCGCCTCAGGAGGGCGAAACCAGGGGGTGTGACGTCTGCCGGTATCGTCGGGAGGCGAGTCGATCTCGCCGGCGAGCATCTCGCGCTTGCGTCCATGGCCCGGTACCTTGCGCCAGGTGAAGCCGGCGGCCTTGAGCCCGCGCTTGACGATGCCTGCGCAGGTGAAGGTGGCGAAGGTGGCGCCAGGACGGGAGTGCGCCGCCATCGTGGCGAACAGTGCAGGCTGCCACATCTCGGGATTCTTCGAGGGGGCGAAGCCGTCGAGGAACCAGGCGTCCACCAGGCCGTCGAGCAGCGCAAGGCGTTCGCTGCTGTCACCCAGGTGCAGATCGAGAATGACCCGGGGCGACAGCACCAGTCGATGCACCCCGGTGACCGCCGCCGGCCATTGACGAATCAACGCCGCCGCCTTGTCGGCCAGATCCGGCTGGCCTGCCAGGGCCCGAATCAGATCCTCGGCGCTCATGGGATAGCGCTCGGTGGAGACGATGTGCAGCCGCGCCCCGGGGGGCGCCAGCGCCTCGAAGCTGTGCCAGGCGCACAGCACGTTGAGCCCGGTGCCGAAGCCCGTTTCACCGATCACGAAGGGGCGCTGCTCGTGCCAGGCGGCAAAGCGCTGGGGCAGCCGGTTGGCGGCGATAAACACGTGCTCGGTCTCGGCGCGACCGTCGTGGCGCGAGAAGTACACATCGTCGAAGGCACGGGAGTGAGGGCTGATTCCGCTGTCGTCCTCGCGCCAGTCCAGTTCGGCGGTAGTGGCGGCGGTCAGGGCGGGGAGGCCATCTGGAGATGATGTCACGTCGAAGATTTCCGGCTGGCGGGGCTGGTCAAGAATTGATCACTCTGTTGTCGAGGGCGTGGCAACAGGGTTACAGCAATGCGTCCGCGGCGTTTCAACAGACTTTTCCACAGACTCTGTGAACAAGCGGGCTGTGAACAAACCCGGAGCAAACAGGCTGTCCGTGAACGGTAGCCAGGACATCGCTTGTCCACGAACAGGTGCCAGAAGCAGGGTGCCCGCGATCCCGCCAGGTGCGCGGGGCAGGCACTCGGCTCGCCTCAGGGCAGGACCTTCTTGAACGGCTTGACGGTGACCGACGCATAGACGCCGGCGATCATGTAGGGGTCGGCATCGGCCCAGGCCTGGGCGCTGGCCAGGTCGTCGAACTCGGCGACCACCAGGCTTCCGCTGAAGCCGGCGTCTCCGGGATTTTCGCTGTCCACCGCCGGGTGCGGTCCGGCCAGCACCAGGCGTCCCTCATCGCGCAGGGCCTCGAGTCGAGCCAGGTGGTCGGGCCGGGCGGCCAGTCGACGTTCCAGGCTGTTGTCCACATCTTCGCTGATGATCGCGTAGAGCATCGATAGTTCCTCGATAGGGCCCGGTTGACGTTGGCCCGGGCAGACTCGCCGGGCGGTCGGATGCCGCTCTACGGCATCCTGGATGACGATCACCCGGCTCGGGGAGGCGCATGCGCGACGCGACCAGCATTGACCGCGGCAGGCGCCACGCGCACCATGGAGGCCATATTCTGTCAAAGTCGCCGCCCGGCGTCATGTCGAGGAGCCAGTTTCCTGTCCCATGCCAGCCCTTCCTGAGTCCTTCGAGGGCACGGCCCTCGCCATCGATCTGCATATGCACTCGACCGCTTCCGACGGCGCTCTTGCGCCGTCGGAACTGGTGACGCTGTGCCACGCCAAGGGGCTTTCGCATATCGCCCTGACCGACCATGACAGCCTCGAGGGAGTCGCCGAGGCCGACCTTCGCGCCCGCGAGCTTGGGCTGTCGGTGCTGCCCGCCAGCGAACTGTCCTGTCAGTGGCGGGGACTCAATATCCATGTGGTCGGGCTGTTGCCGTCGGGGCCGGGGGCCATGCTGGAGGCCGGCCTTGCCGAGCAGGCCATCGCCCGCGAGAAGCGTGCCGAGACCATTGCCCGGCGACTCGAGCGCATCGGCCTGAGCGACGGGCTGGCCAAGGCGCGTGCCTGGGCCGGCAGCGACCGGCCGCTCAATCGCCCCGACTTCGCCCACGTGATGGTGGCAGAAGGGCTGGTGGCGGATCTGTCCGGGGCCTTCAGCAAGTATCTTGGCAACGGCAAGATCGGCGACGTGAAGTCGCATTGGCCCTACCTGTCCGAGGTGGTGGAGTGGATCCTCGACAGCGGCGGCGTGGCGGTGCTGGCTCATCCCCTTCGCTACAAGCTGACCCGGCGCAAGCGCGGCCTGCTGCTCGATGAGTTCTGTCGGGCAGGGGGCCAGGCGGCGGAGCTGGTCAGCGGCTTCCAGAACCCTGATGTCACCCGGGACCTGGCGCGACAGTTGATGGAGCGCGAGCTGTACGGATCGCTTGGCAGCGACTTTCACTTTCCGGGAGGACACCTGGCGCCGGGCAGCATGAGTCCGATTCCGCGCACCGCGGTGGCGCCGGTGTGGGCCCATCCGCGCCTTGCCGCCTGGTTCGCCAGCGCGGCGAGTACGAACGTGGCGGGCCCTGGCGTGACAAATGCGAGCGTGGACGATGACACCCCGCGCGCCGGCCCGGAAGACAAGAGCCCCGAAGACAAGAACGCCGCCCATTCGGTCTAGTCTCAGAGGGAAGGCCCGCGCTGCGCCTCGTGCTTTCTTCGCCAACTTCTTTTGCCCGTTTGTTCGCCAGGGAGGCAACATGACCCAGTACTTTCAGATTCACCCCGACAACCCCCAGAAGCGCCTGATCGACCGCGCGGTCGAGATCATCCACAAGGGCGGAGTGGTGGCCTATCCGACCGACTCGGGCTACGCCCTGGGCTGCCACCTGGGGGACAAGAAGGCCATCGAGAAGATCAAGTGGCTCAGGTCGCTGGACGACAAGCACAACTTCACCCTGGTGTGCTCGGACCTGTCGGAGATCGGCACCTACGCCAAGGTGGACAACGCCGTCTTCCGCCTGCTCAAGGCCCACACCCCGGGCGCCTACACCTTTATCCTGCACGCCACCACCGAGGTGCCCCGGCTGCTGCTGCATCCCAAGCGCCGCTCCATCGGTGTACGGGTGCCGGACCACGAGATCTCGCGTGCTCTGCTTGAACGCCTGGGCGAGCCGCTGATGAGCGTGACCCTGATTCCGGTAGGGGAGGCGTTGCCGATGACCGACCCCGAAGAGATTCGCGATCGCTTCGGTGCGCACCTGGACCTGGTGATCGACGGTGGCGCCTGTCAGCTGGAGCCGACCAGCGTGATCGATCTGCGCGACATGCCGCCGGTCATCGTGCGCGAAGGGCGCGGCGATATCTCACCCTTCCAGGAGTAGCGCTCGACGCAAACCAGCGAAAGCATGCGGCGCATTGTCAGAAAGGCGACAGGCGAATACCGCCACGATGATGGGGTCGCGTTCCTGGCTCGCTCTCCCGGGCCGCGGTTGTGGACCCCGCCTTAGACAGAGGGCCCGCTGCGGTCGGGATTGCTGACGCCATCGTCTTCGTCATCTTCGCGCTTGGCCTTTTCTTCCTCACCGCCGTCGTCCTCCGGTTCCTCTTCTGGTTCTTCCTTCGGCGCGTTGGGGTCGGGGGTGTCCTCGTCGAGCCAGGTGCCACAGATCAGGCAGTACTTGGCACGCTGCTCGTGGCGGTCGTGGCCGCAGCCTGGGCAGGCTTCGTCGGAGTAGCGATCGGCACGAATCGAGCGGATTACCTCGGCGGAGAAGACTCCGGTGGGGACCGCGATGATCGAGTAGCCGATCAACATGACCACCACGCTGATGGCCTGGCCAAGCGGCGTCACCGGTGAGATATCGCCGTAGCCCACCGTGGTCAGGGTCACCACCGCCCAGTAGATGGCTACGGGAATGCTGGTGAAACCGGCCTCCCTCGGCTCGATCAGATACATCATCGAGGCGAAGATGGTCACCAGCATGAACACCGTGAACAGGAACAGGAAGATCTGGTGGCCGCTGCGCTTCAGCGCGTCGATCAACAGGCGTCCCTCGCCGACGAATTCCATCAGTCTCAGTATCCGGAAGATGCGCAGGCTGCGCAGCAGGCGGATGACAATCAGCGACTGGGCTCCGGGGATCAGCAGCGCCAGCCAGCTCGGCAGGATGGCGATCAGGTCGACGGTGCCGTAGAAGCTCTTCAGATAATTGAGCGGCCGCTCGAGGCAGTAGAGCCTGAGGACCAGCTCGATGGTAAAGAGGATGGTGAAGGTCCATTCGATGGCCCGGAACAGCTCGCCATACTGCATGCGCAGGCTATCGACGCTCTCCAGCACCACCACCAGCACGCTGGCCAGGATGGCGGTGATCAAGGCGATGTCGAAGCCCTTGGCCAGCCGGGTATCCGACTCGAAGATGATCTGAAAGATGCGCGTCTTGAGGCCTTCGGCGGCCGGCTTGTAGCCGTTGATCACGGGCGTGTCCTTGTGGTCTCGGGGCATTCTCCTGCAGGGATTAGGTTATCGCCTACAGGAAATGGGGCCATCGTCGGCGTTGCTCGCTATTGACGTTACTCCATCTCGACGTTGTCGGGTAGCCGGCGACCGAGTCTCAACAGGCCGGCGCCGACCTCGGCACTGAGCCAGTCGGGACGGTGCTCTGCGTCCTCGAGGGAGTCTTGCAGGTGCTTGACTTCCTCACCGACACCGGGCGCCGACGAGCACTGTGCAAGCCGCTCTAGCGTCTCCCGGGCGGTGACCATCCAGCCGCTGTCCTGGGTGTCGGCGTAGGCGTCGAGGGCGACCACCAGGCGATGCAGCAGGGTCGAGGGGCTGTCGCCGGACGGCAGCCGCCAGCCCTCCGCCAGTGCCGTCCCGCGAGCCGCCTTGCTGGTGTCCGATGGGCGCAGCGGGACGCTCTCGGCGAAGCCATCGGCCAGCTCCAGTAGCTGTCTGGCGTCTCCCCGCTTGAGCTCGAGCTCGACCTCGCGGATGGTAACGCTTAGCTCCCCCACGCGAATCTCGCCCTCGTCGAGGGCGATTTCGACCTCGCCACCATCGCTTTGCAAAAGCCACACCTCCCGCTGAAAGTCGGTGGTAAAGCAGGGGGCGAGGCGGGTCAGCAGGGTCTCGTCCAATGCCTGGATCGGCTCGAGCCCCTTGAGACCTTCCAGATCGAGGGTGTCGCCGGCCACCTTCCATTCCCATTCTCCCCGGGTGGACAGGCCACCACCGCCCTGGCCGCTGGTCTTCAGGGTCTGGCGCCACTCGTCGCCGATACGCCGCAGACGCAGGGCGACGCGGGCCTCTTTGAGATCTCCCTCAGGGGTGTCGTAGTAGGTATTGACCAGCGTCTGACGGCGGGAAGCCTCTCCGGCGAGGCGGGGGTGGCGTCGTAGCGCATCCGGGCCATCCGGCCCCAGGGCGAGTTTGAGTTCGACTTCATGGCTCATGCGGAGCGTCCTGGCAGGGATAATGGAGGGTGAATCACATCAATGTGACGTTAGTGAGGCAGTATTTTTTCCATGACGTGACAGTTTGGGGTCACTATACTGTCGCCGCCATTTCTCCAGTGTCCGTGACTCCCTATGGTGACATCAAATCCGTTTTCGGCGATGTTTGGCCGCTCCCCCTTTCAACCGCTGCTGGCCCATATCGAAAAGGCGCACGACTGCTCTGCCGAGCTGCTGCCCTTCTTCGAGGCGACCCTTAGGGGCGACTGGGATGCGGCGGCCTCGCATCGTGAAGTGATTACCCGGCTCGAACACGAGGCGGACTCGCTGAAGACCGAGCTGAGGCTGAACCTGCCCAACACCCTGTTCCTGCCGGTTTCCCGTTCGGACCTGCTGGACCTGGTCAGCGTTCAGGACAAGATCGCCAACAAGACCCGCGACATCACCGGCATCATGCTCGGCCGCCAGATGCAGGTACCCGACGCCCTGGCGACCCCGATGCGCGAGTACATCGCCACCGCCGTCGACTGTGTCGCCCAGGCGCGTCAGGCCCTCGAGGAACTCAAGGACCTGCTCGAATCCGGCTTCGGACGCAATGTCACCGAGCTGATGCAGAAATTGATCCGTGGGCTGCATGATCTCGAGCAGCGTGCCGACGAGCAGCAGATCGCCATTCGTCGCCAGCTGTTCGCCCTCGAGAAGGACCTGCCGCCGGTAGACGTGATGTTCCTCTATCAGATCATCGAATGGATCGGAGAAGTGTCGGACCGCGCCGAGCGGGTCGGCAGCCGACTCCAGATCATGACGGCGAACTGAAGACCGTCTTTCCATCCGACCGCCTGCGGGCGGTCTGACGTCATTCAGACTTTCCTCAGTCAGCAATCAAGGGATCTTCTCCCATGTCGATCATTGCCCAGCACGGTGACATCTTCATCCTACTGGCCTGCGCGTTCGGTTTCTTCATGGCCTGGGGCGTCGGTGCCAATGACGTGGCCAACGCCATGGGTACCTCCGTAGGTTCACGGGCGGTCACCATCAAGCAGGCGATCATCATCGCCGTCATCTTTGAATTTCTCGGTGCCTGGCTGGCCGGTGGCCAGGTCACCGAAACCATCCGCAAGGGCATCATCAATCCGGCCCTTCTGGAAAACGACCCCCAGTTCCTGGTCTACGGCATGCTGGCCTCGCTGCTGGCCGCCGGCACCTGGCTGCTGATCGCTTCGATGAAGGGCTGGCCGGTGTCCACCACCCATTCCATCGTCGGTGCCATCGTCGGTTTTGCCCTGGCCGGGCTCGGCATCGAGGCGGTGGGCTGGGGCAAGGTGGGCCAGATCGCCGCCAGCTGGATCGTCTCGCCGCTGCTCGCGGGCTCCATCGGTTTCATGCTGTTCAAGTCGGTGCAGCGTCTGGTGTTCGAAGCCGACGACCCGTTCGCCGCTGCCAAGCGCTATGTGCCGATGTACGTGTTCCTGGTGGGGTTCATCGTCGCCATGGTGACCCTGACCAAGGGCCTCAAGCACGTGGGCCTGCACCTTGCTCCGTTCGAGAGTCTGCTGATCGCGGTGCTCTTTGGCCTGGCGCTGATGGGCCTGGGTATCTGGCGCGAGCGCAGCATCGGCCGTAGCCAGCGCAAGACCGACTCCTTCGGTTTCGAGGGTGTCGAGCGGGTGTTCGGCGTGCTGATGATTTTCACCGCCTGTGCCATGGCCTTCGCCCACGGTTCCAACGACGTGGCCAATGCCGTCGGCCCTCTGGCCGCGGTCATCAGCGTGGTGCATGAGCATGGCAGCATCGAAGGCGCCTCGGCGGTGCCCTGGTGGGTGCTGGTGCTGGGCGGTGGTGGCATCGTGGTCGGCCTGGTGACCTATGGTCACAAGGTCATCGCCACCGTCGGCACCGGCATCACCGAGCTGACCCCGAGCCGTGGCTTCGCCGCCACCCTGGCCGCCGCCACCACCGTGGTGCTGGCCTCGGGAACCGGCCTGCCGATCTCGACCACCCACACCCTGGTGGGTGCGGTGCTGGGCGTGGGTCTGGCCCGCGGTCTTGCCGCCCTCAACCTGAGGGTCATCGGTACCATCGTGATGTCCTGGCTGATCACCCTGCCGGCAGGGGCGGGCCTTGCGATCATGTTCTTCTTCATGTTCAAGGGGATCTTCAACTAGGCAAGGGATCTTCAACTAACGGGTTGGAAAGGGGCTATAGGGCGATCATGTCGCTCACTCCTCCCCCCCACGACGGCGCCTTCGGGCGCCGTTGTCGTGTCTGGCGTTCACAGGTGCGCAGGTGGCAACAGGGCGTAACGGGCGGGGCGGGTGTGGGTCGATAGCAGGCTCTGATATAGTGAGAACTCCTTTCTCCTTGTCCGCCGCAGCAGGTCCGGTCCTTGAACACGTCCTTTTCCTTCGTCGACTGGTTTCGCCATTCCTCGCCCTATATCAATGCCCACCGTGGCCGCACCTTCGTCGTGCTGGTCGAAGGGGAGGCGATGGCGGCGGGGCGAGGGGAGTCGCTGATCCAGGACCTGGCGCTCTTGCACACCCTGGGGGTCAAGCTGGTGGTGGCCTTCGGCATTCGCCATCAGGTACACAGCGTGCTCGAAGCCGAGGGTATCTCGCCGGTGCGCCATCAGGGGCGCTGGGTCGCCGACGAAACCATCATGGCCAGGGTCGAGCGGGTCGCCGCCGAGCAGCGCCTGTGGCTCGAGGCGCGGCTGTCACTGGGGCTGCCCAACACGCCGCTGCACGGTATCGAGTTGACCACGGTGTCCGGCAATCTGGTCATGGCCAAGCCCCTGGGGGTGCGTGACGGCGTCGACTTCCAGCGTTCCGGCGAGGTACGCCGGGTCCGCTCGGGGGCGGTCAGAGCCCTGCTCGAGCAGCACTCGCTGGTACTGCTGCCGCCGCTCGGGTTTTCCAGCACGGGCGAGGTCTTCGATCTGGACGCCGCAGAGGTCGCCCAGCAAGTGGCAGTGGCGCTGAAGGCCGACAAGTTGATCCTGCTGGGGGAATCCGACGGTCTGCGCGATGACAGCGGGCGGTTGTTGCGACAGCTGTCTCCGGCGGAGGCGCGGCCGCTGTTGGACGACGCCTCTATCGGTGAGGAGCGCGCACGCCACCTGGGAGCCGCCTGCGAGGCGGCGTCCCATGGCGTCGCACGCACCCACCTGTTGTCCTGGCGCGACGCCGACGCTCTGCTGGGCGAACTCTTCACCCGTGACGGCGTCGGCACCATGATCACCCAGCATCGCTACGAACAGCTTCGAGCGGCGGGCGTGGAGGATATCGGCGGGCTGCTGGAACTGCTGGATCCGCTGGAGAAGCGCGGCATGCTGGTCCCGAGATCCCGCGAACGGCTCGAGCACGAGATCGACGACTACCTGGTGATCGAGCGTGATGGCATGGTCATCGGTTGCGCCGCCCTGCACCGTTTCGACGACGCCAACGTCGGTGAGCTGGCCTGCGTGGCGGTGCACCCGGACTATCGTAGCGGGGCCCGTGGTGAACGCCTGCTGGCAGAGATCGAGCGTCAGGCCCGGCGCCAGGGCATCGATCGTCTGTTTGCCCTGACCACCCACACCGCCCACTGGTTTCTTGAGCACGGCTTTGTCCCCTCGGCGCTCGATGAACTGCCACCGCTGCGACGCGACGCCTACAATCATGCGCGGAAGTCGAAGGTAATGAGCAAGGCCTTGTAGGGCGTACCAGGGAAGGTGCTCGTCGACGTTTCGGCCAACCATTACGGCGTCTCCATTTGGAGACGCCGTAATTGTTTGTTAAGTAAGGATATTTTGATTTTGGCTCGTTTTGCGTCTGGATTTGGCGACGTTTGTTCAAGGCTCAGACCTCGAAAGTCGGCCATGACGCTTAAGATGGCTGTGGTTGGCAATTTTTGATAATTTTAAGTTATTGATAATAAATAGGTTGCTTTGTTTTTGGCACGGTGATCGCAATAGTCTTGGCGAGCAGGGAAGGTGGCGATCAAGTGTCGTTGTCCTTCCGGGATCGGCGGAAAAATCACTGCCCTGTGCGACTCCGACGAACCCAGCGCCTGCTCCGCGTGATGTGCGACACAAGGTTGCGATGAGACGGCACCGGCCGATCAGGCAAGGAGAGGTGTCGTGAAGAGCAAGGATGCTCTGGCAAGGAAGCCGACCCCTTCGGGGGAGTCTTTCGCTCCGCCGCCCAGGCGACGGAGCCAGAACGAGGCAGGATGGGAGACCATCCAAGAGGTGAGATCAGGTTCCTGGTAACGACGATCGCACCTTGGCTTCGGGCCCTTTGGGCCACCCGAAAACCGTTCAATGGGCGGACCAGGCCATCGATTGATCTGTTTTCGACCCTTCAGTTCCCTGCGTATTCGGGCCGGCCTAGCCGGCCCCTTTTTTTTCATACGGTTTTTTGCGAAGTCGGCTGAGCGTTTGACGCGGGGGTAACGGGCCAATTCTGGTATTCTTCTGGATGGATTGATGGACGCTTCATTCACCTTCCTTCACAGAACTCTGGTCATGACCTCTGCTGCCACGCGCCGTTGGCGCCCTCGCTCGCTGTTGCAACTGGTGCTGCTGGCCTTCGTGGTGGTCATGCTGCCGCTTGGTGTGCTGATGTACCAGGCTGGTCAGGCGCTGTCGGAGCTGTCGCGGCTGGCCGAGGTCAGCGCTCGTCAGGCGGTGTCCGAGACACGTCGGGCACGCACGCTGGGGTCGCTGGCGGTGGAAATGGAGCGTGGTGCGCGCCAGTACGCGGTGATCCAGGAAGAAAGCCTGCTCGACATCTATGCCGATCGTCTGGCCGAGTTCCGTGAGTTGCTGGCGCGCCAGCGCCTGCTGCTGCCCGATGACCCCGACATCCAGGCGCTGGAACGCCTGCTCGACGAACTCGCGACCCTGCCGCAACAGCCGCCGGAGGCCTACGCGGCTTCGCTCGACGACTTTGTAGCTTTTTCCCGACACGTCGAGGGTATGCGCCAGGCCACCAACAGGCGCATCGATCTGCGCCTGGACGCCATCCGTGAACGGGCGCGACAAGTGCAGCAACGCCTGTGGTGGCAGACCGGGGCACTGGTCTCGGCGAGTCTGATGCTGATGCTGTTGTTCACCCGCTTGATCATACGCCCGGTGCGTCAGCTCGAGCGGCGCATCCTCGGCATCGGCAGTGGCTATCAGGACAGCCAGCAGCGCCACGTTCAGGGTCCTGCAGAGCTGGTGGCGCTGGGCGAGAGGCTCGACTGGTTGACCCATCGCCTGGAAGAGCTCGAAGCCCAGAAACAGCAGTTCCTGCGCCATATGTCCCATGAACTGAAGACACCGCTGGCCAGCGTTCGTGAGGGATCGGCGCTGTTGTCCGATGGCGTGGCCGGTGAGTTGAGCCCGCGTCAGCGTGAAGTGCTGGACCTGATCGACGCCAGCGGCGCCGAACTGCAGCGCCTGATCGAGCAACTGCTCGACTATAATCTGTTGCAGCACCACCGCAGTGCGGCCATCGAGCGCCTCGACATGGCCACGGTCGCACGCGAGGTGCTGGCCAAGCATCGATTGAGCCTGCAGTCCAAGGAGATGGGGGTCGAAGTGTTCTCGGGCCCGCTGCAGTGGCGTGCCGATCATCAGGCCACCGCCCGATTGCTCGATAATCTGGTGTCCAACGCCGTGGCTTACGGTGAGGATGGTGGCAAGCTGCTGATTCGCGCCCGTGCACGCCACGACAGGCTCGAGCTCGAGGTGGCCAACACCGGCGAGCCGATCGCCGAGCAGGACCGTGACCACCTTTTCGAGGCCTTCTACCAAGGACGAGCACGACGCAAGGGTGCGCTCAAGGGCTCCGGCATCGGACTCTCCGTGGCGGCCGACTGCGCTCGTCTACAGCACGGCCGGCTCGAGCTGATCGATGATCCCGAGTGGCCGGTGTGCTTTCGACTGACGCTGCCGGCAGCACCACCGGAAGATGGCCGACATTACGGCCTACATAACGATACAAGGCCCGCATTGACGGGTCAGGACGCAAGGAACCTGACGCTATGAACTCAAGGGGTGTGACCCTGACACCTCGACGCTCGCTTACCCGAGTCGTCGGCCCTGCCGCTGTTGTCAGTCTGATGCTGGTGATCAGCGGTTGCGAAATGCTGCCTATCGAGTCAGTCGGTGACGAAACACCGGCGGTCGAAGCGCTCGATCTGACCACCTGCCATGCAGAGGTGCCGACCTTTGCCGAGTCTTCTTGCATGTTGACCGACTGGATCGCCTTCGGTCTGGCCTCCCAGCGTGGCGATCGCCAGTGGCGTGACGCCATGCTGGCGCGGCTGGAAGGTCATGCGCCCGAGCAACGCCTGGGGCGTGCCGTGGCCTTGAGCTGGGGCAGCGAAGCCCAGTGGGACCAGGCGTCGGAGCTTTACAAGGCGGACCTGAGCCTGGCGCCCGTTGAACTCCAGCCCCTGCTGCGCTATTGGCTCAACGAACTCGAAGGGCGGCGCGCCCTGGATGACCGCGCCGGTCGCCATCATGGCGAGGTGGCTCGGCTACGCCAGGAAAACAAGGAACTGGCAGACAAGCTCGATGCCATGACTGCCATCGAGCAGAACATCAATCTGCGACAGCAGGCGGAATGAGAGCAGAGCACCAACCAGCGACAGCGGATGGAGTGAAATTGTGGAGACGGTGATATGAAGCAAGTCGCAGCGACCGCGAACGCCAGGACATCGGCCCATGTACTGCTGGTAGACGATGATGTCAGCCTGCTGAAGCTTCTGGGCATGCGCCTGGAAAGCCGCGGCTACCGGGTGACCACCGCCGAGAGCGGTCGCGAGGCGCTCAAACGGCTGGAAGAAGGGCGGCCGGATCTGGTGCTGTCCGACCTGCGCATGGATGAAATGGACGGCATGGCGCTGTTCCAGGATATCCAGCGGCGCATGCCCGGCCTGCCGGTGATCATCCTGACTGCCCATGGCTCGATTCCGGATGCGGTCAGCGCCACTCGCCAGGGCGTGTTCAGCTTTCTGACAAAACCGGTGGACCGCGAAGAGCTGTTCGGGGCCATCGACGATGCCCTGTCCAATACCGCTAGCAGCGGCGAAGGTGATGATAGCTGGCGCGACGAGATCATCACCCGCAGCCCTGAAATGGAGCGTATTCTCGAGCAGGCGCGGATGGTGGCGGGGTCCGATGTCAGCGTGCTGGTCACTGGACCATCGGGCTCCGGCAAGGAGCTGCTGGCCAATGCCATCCACAAAGCCAGCGCCCGCGCCGACAAGCCCTTTATCGCGATCAACTGCGGCGCGCTGCCGGAGCAGTTGCTGGAAAGCGAGCTGTTTGGCCACGCCAAGGGCGCCTTCACCGGGGCCATCAGCGAACACGGCGGGCTGTTCCAGGCGGCCGACGGTGGCACCCTGTTCCTGGACGAGATCGGCGACATGCCACTGGCGATCCAGGTCAAGCTGCTGCGGGTACTGCAGGAGCGTCAGGTGCGCCCGGTGGGCTCCACCACGTCGGTGCCGGTGGACGTGCGGGTGCTGTCGGCGACCCATCGCGATCTGGATCAGGCCATGCATGAAGGTGAGTTCCGTGAGGATCTCTACTATCGCCTCAACGTGGTCAACCTGAAGCTGCCGGCGCTCAAGGATCGCGCCGAGGACGTGCCGCTGCTGGTCAAGCATCTGGTAGCCCAGGCGGCGTCGCGCCACAAGCCCTTCGTCAAGGGGTTCTCGCCGGAGGCGCTCAATCTGCTGGCAACCTGTGCCTGGCCCGGCAATGTGCGTCAGCTGGTCAACGTGGTCGAGCAGTGCGTGGCACTGTCCAGTGCGCCGATGATCCCGGAAGCCCTGGTGGCCCAGGCGCTGGCGGCGGAAGACAACGCCATGCCGACCTTCAACGACGCTCGCGCAGGATTCGAGCGTAGCTACCTGGTCAAGGTGCTGAAGATTACCGAGGGCAACGTGACCCAGGCGGCGCGCATCGCCGGACGTAACCGTACCGACTTCTACAAGCTATTGTCCCGCCACGAGCTGGAACCCGCCTCGTTCAAGCCGGGGGTGGCAAGCCCTTCTCGCTAGCCCGATGGGCAGGCTTGGTCCGATGGGCCGAGCCCCCGAAGATCCCCGCTCCGGCCCCGTCCGGCTGCTTCAGCCGGCGGCGGTTCGCCGCCAAGGTGCCGCCGGCAAGGTGCCGCCGGCAAGATACCGACAACCTAGGCGCTGTCCGAAAAGTCGACGAGCGAAGGTTAGACAAGGCAAAAATCGGTGAGAAAGCGCAGTTTACGGGGTGTAAATGAGCATTTTGATCCGATTTTTAACGCTGTATTACCGAGCGCAGGCACTTTTCAGACAAGCCCTAGGCCTCGTCGTCGGATCGGTTGTCCGGGGCCTGCTCGGCTGCCGGCCATGTCTCGATCACCTCGACGTCCAGCTCGCCATCGGCGAGACGAGCGTGCAGTCGCTGGCCGGGCGCGGCCTGATCGGCACGGCGCACCGCCTGGCCGTCGCTGGCGGTGAGGATGGCGTAGCCACGACCTAATACGGCCAGCGGACTGACCGCCTGCAACTCCCGGGCGGCGGCTGCCAGGCGCTCGCGCCGATGGACCAGCGATAGCCGCTGGGCGCCGTCGAGACGGCGTCTCAAGCGGCTCAGTTGGCGCCGATTCTCGTCCAGGGTGAGTCCGGGCGAGCGCAGCGACAGACGGTGAGCCAGGTCTGTCTGGCGGCGCCGCTCGGCGACCACTCGACCGCTGATGGCGCGTCCGAGGCGTTCCTTCAGCTGGCCAAGACTATCGCGCTGACGTGCGATCGCCTCGCCGGGGTGACGCAGGCGCGAGCGCAGGTGATCCAGCCGCTGGCCTTCCCGCTGCAACAGGCGTGCTTGTGCACCCTTCAGACGATTGTCTGCCTGGGTTAGCCGGGCCGTCAGTTCCTGGCGCGAGGGCACCAGACGTTCGGCGGCGGCGGAGGGCGTCGGTGCGCTGGCGTCGGCGGCCAGATCCGACAGGCTCTGGTCGGTCTCGTGGCCCACCGCAGACATCACCGGCAGGCGCGAGTGGTGGATCGCTCGGGCCAGGTGTTCATCGTTGAAGGCCCACAGATCCTCGAGACTGCCGCCGCCACGGGTGATCAGCACCACGTCCCGGTCCTGGTCCAGCGTCGCCTGGCGATTGAGCAGGCCCAGGGCGGCGATGATCGCGGGCGCCGCCTCGGCCCCCTGGACCGGTACCGGTATCAGGGTCACCGTGACCAGCGGCCAGCGTGCCCGGAGTACCGCCAGCACGTCGCGCAGGGCGGCGCCGCTGGCGGAGGTCAGCACCAGCAGATGTCGCGGGGGAAAGGCCAGCGAGCGAGCGTTGGTGAAGACCCCCTGGTCGCCCAGGCGTTGCTTGAGCGCCGCCAGGGCGGCGAGCAGGGCGCCGGCTCCGGCGGCCTGCACCGCCTCGACGATCAACTGGTAGTCGCCCCTGGGCTCGAACAGCGAGACTCGGGCGCGCACCCGCACCAGATCACCGTCACGCATGGGCGTCGACACAAAGCGTCCACGCGTGCGAAACAGCACCGCCTTCACCTGGGCGCGTTCATCCTTGAGGGTGAAGTAGACGTGCCCCGAGGCCGGGCGCGAGACCCCCGACAGCTCGCCTTCGATCCACTGTTCGCCGAGATCGGCTTCCAGCGTAGCGCGCGCGCGTCGATTGAGGTCGCTGACCGAGAGTACGTCCTGGGCGCTATCCGACGTCGCTGTCATGGAGGCTTCCTGGGCTGGCATTGAAGAGAATCGGCGAGCATCAGCGACTGGCAGGACCACGCTGGCAAGTGACAGGTTACCAGAGCCCAGGTCGCCGCTTCAGCAAAGTCGAACTACGCTTAACGGGACAGGCGGGCAACCGGTCTGCCTCGCACGCGCCGCTGCGACGGAGGAGGGCACATGTCGGGACTTCGCGCGCCCGATATCGGGCCTATCGTGGGGCACACCACGGCTCACAGCTGTCGGCTGTGGGTTCGCGGTATCGCTCCCAATGATGATGGCGTCGACCTGACCGCGTCCTTGCGCACCGTGGGCCTGCTGGCGGTGGTCGAGGACAATGGCTTGCCCCGCCTGATCGACGGTGATCCGTCACGTCCCCACGCCTTCTATTTTCGTCTGCACCGGGAGTTTGATCGTACCGGGACCTTCGAGCTGGGGGCCGAGGAAGGTCTGGGAGCGATCGATGGCGTGGCGCCGCTGGGCCAACCCGATGGGGTGGTGCCGTTGACGCCCGATACCCGCTACAAGGTGCGTGTCGCGACCCTCACCCTGGATGACACGACGCCCGACGTGGAAAGCCTGAGTGACGCCCAGATCGCCGCCAGGCTGCCCGACGTTAACGGCATGGCGTCGCTGCTCGCCGACCTAGATGGCGAGCACTGCGAGGCCGAATTCACCACCTTCGCCGCCGCAGTGGAGCCACGACTGGCCTTTCTGCTGGGGTCCTGTCGCTATCCCGGTACCCTGTGGAAGACCAAGGAAGCCGATCGCATCTTCGGCCCCATGGCCAGTCACTTAAGGCGTCGAGGCAGTCGGCCGGCGGCGCGCTTCAGCCTGCTGGTGGGCGATCAGATCTACGCCGATCAGTACAGTCGCTTCGTGCCGATCGGTCGCGCCGAGACCTTCGCCGAGTTTCAGGACCGCTATCGCCAGGCCTTTGGTTCCCCGCAGATGCGCCACTTCCTGCGCCAGGCACCGGTGTACATGATCCTCGATGACCACGAGATCGAGGACAACTGGCATCGTGACCGGCTCGCCGCCAAGCGCGAGCTGTTCAATGTCGCCATTGGCGCCTACATGAGCTACCAGTGGTCACACTGCCCGCGCAGCTTCGGGCGTCATCTGCACTATCACTTCGACTGCGGCGGCTATCCCTTCTTCGTCTGTGACACCCGTACCCATCGTACCTACGGTCGCGAGAACCGGGTGATGGACAACCATCTGCTGGGACGGCCCAGCATCGACCCCCAGCATCCTTCCCAGCTGGACGTGCTGCTCACGTGGCTGAGCGACCAGCAGGCCAGGTGCGGCGCGATGCCCAAGTTTGTCGTTACCTCGACGGTGTTCGCGCCCAGTCCGCTGGATGAAAGGCTCGATCCGGCCCTGGATGGCCATGACGCCCAGGCGCCGACGGATCTGGTGCGGACCAACCTCTCCCGGCGTGCCGAGAGCGATAGCTGGTCGGGGTTTCCGGCCACCCGCAAGGCGCTGGTCGAACATATCGTCGAGGCCGGCATCGAAAATGTGATCTTCCTCAGCGGCGACGTGCACTGCGCCAATATCGCCGAGATGGTGGTGGAAGGGGGCGGTGGAGAGCCGCGACGGCTGTATGACGTCACCTCCTCGGCGCTGTACTGGCCGTTCTTCTGGGCCGACGGGGACCCCAACGGTTTTGTTCACGACTCCCGTCTGCCCGGTCAGGTGGATGGCTTTCCGCTGTTTGATGGTGACGTGACGCTGCACTACCGGGCCTTTGGCTTCTATCAGCAGGAAAACTTCTGTCGCCTGGAGCTGGACCGCGCTCACCACCGTCTGCGGGTCAAGGTGATCGATCGCTACGGCGATGAAGTCAGGGTGACGGACCCCGATGGCTCCGTGGTGCCCTATAACGATCTGGCGCTGGTGCCCTGGTAGCGAGCGATATGGCCGGTAGCGGCAATGTCGAAAGCGGGGCTGAAGGGCGCTGGGCTGGAGAGCGCTCGTCGGAAGAGTGCTGACGGGCCGGTCGCCAAAGGGCGGGCGGCCCGGACGACAGGCGCAAGAGCAGGTCCTTTCCTGGAGAAATGTCGGTGAATACGACTAACCCCATGCTGGCGGGATTGCTGTTCGAGGAAACCATGCGAGGCCATTTTTCGCTCGGAAGCCAGGCGCCCGAGCGTGGTGAACGGCTGGGGCATGCAGAAGGCACCGAACTGGCCCTCCACGCCAAGGTCCAGATCGATGACATGGGCGCCTTCCTGGCCGACGACCGCCACCACGGCAGGCTGGGTGGTGTCGTCGATTTTGCCCCGCTGGGCCTCGGGCTGGTGATTCTAGAGGGCGACTTTCAGTTGTTTTCCCAGGGCCCCGGGGCGGGGCGTCAGATGGTCTACGACGCGGTTCTGGAACTGGATGAGCGGCGATTGTTCCTGCACGGGGTGAAGCGGGTCAACGACGATCCGGGGCCTGATCTCTGGCGCGATACCACCACCCTCTATACCACCCTGCACGAGGGCGAGAGCGCCACGGCCGACATTCTCGGGGCGGGCATCCTGCACCTGGGCGTGGCCGAGTTGATGGCCATGCTCAAGACCATGACGCCGACGGGCCAAGGGGACCTGCGCACGGTGGCGGATTTCGGTCGCTTCTTCTTTGGTGAACTGTGGCACCTCTATGCGCCCTGGGTCATTCGCCGGGAGCCCGAGGCATGAACTACGACGCCATCGTGGTGGGGTCAGGGTTTGGTGGGGCCGTGGCGGCCTGCCGGCTCGCCGAGGCCGGGCTCAAGGTGCTGGTGCTTGAGCGCGGAAGACGCTGGGAGCGCGAGGACTTCCCCCGGGGGCCGGATGATGACTGGTGCTTCGATGTGGACGCCCCTCGGGAGCGTCATGGCTGGCTCGACCTGCGCTTCTTTTCGCGCATGGCGGTGGCACAGGGCGCTGGCGTGGGTGGTGGTTCGCTGGTCTACGCCAATGTCTCGGTGCCGGCTGAGCGCTTCGCCTTCGACAGTGGCTGGCCGGAGGCGATCGACTTCGATGAACTCGTCCCCTACCAGGACCGGGTAGGCCAGATGCTGGAGGTGGCCGAGGTCCCCGCGGGCCAGGTCAGCGAGCGCTATCGACTGGTCCAGGAGGCCGCCGTGCGCAGCGGTGACGGCGATCGCTTTCGCCCCTTGCCGCTGGCGGTGCGCTTCGACCCCGACTGGAACTATCGGCTCAGTGAGCCTCACCACCGTCGACACAGTCGGCAGGCCCTCAATGTCCACGGCAAGGAACAGGGGACCTGCATCCACTGCGGCTATTGCGATATCGGCTGCCCGGTGGGGGCCCGCAATACCCTTGACCTGAATTACCTGGCCCGGGCGGAGCAGCTGGGGGCGCAGATACGTCCATTGAGCATGGTGCGATCGCTGGTGCCGGAATCCGGGGGCTACCGGGTGACCTTTCAGCATCTGGAAGGCGCGCCGACGATCCGTCACGAGCGCGCCGAGCGAGTGATCCTTGCCGCCGGCTCGCTGGGGTCCACCGAGCTGTTGCTGCGGGCCAGGGACCAGTACCGCACTCTGCCGGAACTGTCGCCGCTGCTCGGCCATCACTGGTGCGCCAATGGCGATTTCCTGACCCCCGCGATCTACCCGAACAGACGCATCGATGCCTGTCGCGGGCCGACCATCAGCGCCGCCATCGACTATCTCGACGGCAGCGACGGCGGTGAGCGCTACTTCGTCGAGGACGGCGGCTACCCTGACTTGATCGCCCACGCCTTGACGCAATTGCTGTCGCGCTCCGCCACCGCGAGCATGTTGCGGGGTGGCTGGCGCGCGGTGCTGGCCGAGGCGCTCAAGGAGAATGACCCCGATCGCTGCCTGATGCCCTGGTTCGGCCAGGGCATGGACACCGCCGACGGGGTGCTCAGGCTGACGCGGCGTTGGCTGGAGCGAGAGCCGTCGTTGAGCCTGGACTATCGGGTGGCCGCGTCGCGAGCCACGGTGCAGGCGCTGTGCGAACGCCACAAGCGCCTGAGCGCGGCCACCGGAGGCGTCGCCATCGAGCCACCGAGCTGGCGCCTGCTGGACTATTTGATCACCCCGCACCCACTGGGCGGTTGTCCCATGGGAGAGAATCGCTGGGACGGGGTGGTCGACCATGCCGGGGAGGTGTTCGGCTATCCGCGACTGTACGTGCTCGACGGTGCCATCGTGCCGCGCGCGCTGGGGCTCAATCCCTCGCGCACCATCGCCGCCCTGGCCGAGCGCGCCATGGCGCGGATGCTGGCCTAGCAGACGGAAGCGGCGACCCACCGGGAGGTAACACCATGGCCCGCGAGATCCCCCTCTATACCCTCGACGGCGTTGTCGACGCCGAGGTCACCCAGCACGGCTTCTGTACCGAGGACGGCCTGGGGCTGTCACTGCTGCGCTTTCGGCGTGGCCAGGGGCGCATGGCGGTGATGATCGTTCATGGCCTGACCACCTCCAGCGACATGTTCATCCAGCCCGAGCATCGCAACCTGGTCAGCTTCCTTTTGGACGAAGGGGTCGACGAGGTGTGGACGCTGGACTTCCGCATGAGCAACCGCCATCCCTACAACCTGCAGCCCAACCGCTACTCCATGGATGACTGTGCGCTGTTTGATTTTCCTGCGGCGGTGGCGAAGATTCGCCAGATCGCCGGGGACGACGTCGAGCTGCACGTGATCGCCCACTGTCTCGGCTCGATGGGCTTTGCCATGGCACTGTTCGGCGGCACCGTCAGCGGCATTCGCTCCTGCATTCTCAACAGCGTTGCGCTGACGCCCCATGTACCGCGCTGGTCGAGGATCAAGGGCCACATCTTTCCCTTCGTGATCGAGCGCATCTTCCAGCAGCCCTACGTCAGCCCGCGCTGGAGCGAGGATCCAAGATTCACGCTGGGCAAGCTGTTGTCGAAAGGCGTATCGCTGTTCCACCGCGAATGCGACGTGCCAGCCTGCCATATGCTGTCACTGATGTGGGGCACCGGCTGGCCGGCACTGTACAACCACGAGAACCTGGACGAGCGCACCCACCGTCGGGGTGGTGACCTCTACGGCCCGGTAGGACTCAACTACCACCGGCATGTCTTGAAGATGCTGCGCCGGGGCCATCGCACGGTGAAGATGCGCGAGGTGCCCGAGTACGCTGCGCTACCCGACGACTACCTGCTCGAGGCGCGCCGCGTCGATACCCCCTGCCTGTTGCTGACCGGGCGCGACAATCGCGTCTTCACCGACAGCAACGTGCACTGCCACCGGGCCCTGGAGGAGGTCGCCCCGGGGCGCCATGAGCTCGCGATCATCGACGGCTACGGTCATCAGGACGTGTTCATGGGCGCCCGGGTCGACCGTGAAGTCTTTCCCCGGTTGATGACGTTTCTGAACGCCCACGCCTGAGCCCAATCGCCACACCTGAATCCAGATGCCGTCAGGCCCTGAGGCGGCGATGAGCCCAGCCCACCAGCGGCGGCAGCGCCACCAGCAGAACGGTGATGCGCAGCAGATGGTGGGAGGTGACGAAGGCCGGTTCGATATTCAGTGACAGCGCCACCAGGCTCAGCTCCGGCGCCCCGCCCGGCATGTAGGCCAGCAGCGCCGCAGCCACCGAGATGCCGGTCAGCGCCTGGCCGACCCAGGCTGCCGCCACCGCCAGCACCACCAGGATCAGCGCCTGGACCACCGCCAGACCCAGTTGCCGCGCCATGTCGGACAGCGCCACGCCGACGAAGCGCACGCCCACCGAGGTGCCGATGACCACCTGAGCCAGGGCGATCAGCGCCGGTGGCAGCACCGCGTGGGTCAGCCCGGAAAAGTGCAGCAGCGACGACACCAGTGCCGGGCCGAACAGCAGGGCGTTGGGCAGGCGCAGCACCCGGCCGACCACGGCGCCGAGCGCCGCCGCTACCACCAGCCAGGCGGTGCCGGCGAGCGAGGGTAGCTGGCTCCACTGGGCCGGCCCGTTGCTGGCGCCGGCCAGATCCACGTGGCCGAACAGGCCGAGGATCGGTGGAATCGCCAGCAGCAGCACCAGGATACGCACCGCGTGGGTGATACCGACGGCACGCAGGTCAGCGCCAGACTCGTGGGCCATCATCAACAGCGCCGACAGTCCGCCCGGGGCGCCAGCGTAGAGCGCGGTGTCCAGCGAGTGACCGGCCACGCGGTAGCTGAAGGCCACCGCCACCACCATCATTACCGCGGTGGCGGCGAGCATGATTGCGGCGCTGGCGGCCCAGGCGGTGATATCGCCGGACAGCTCCGGGGTGAAGGCCGAGCCCAGCATCACCCCGATGACCACCAGAACCCCCTTGCGCAACCGTCCCGGCGAGCCCAGGCGCACCCCGGCGAGGCTGGCCAGGGTGGTGGTGATCAGGGCGCCGAGCAGCCACGGAAGCGGCAGGTCGATCAGGTAGGCGATGACCCCGCCCAGACCGCCCAGGGCGAGGGTGGGCAGGAAGCGCCAGGCGCCGGGGGGAAGGAGTGTGGGGGCGGCGGGCATGGCGTCTCCTGTGTGCGTTGCCTGTACTCTGTGCACAGGTGGTGGTGATCGAGCCTGACGACGGCGCGCGGCGCCAGATGGCGCCGCGCAGGGACTACACGAGGGCTACATTAAGGGCTACACAAGGGCTACGCAGGGGCTTCGTGCGGGCCATATAAGAGCGATGCCAGGGCCTTTGCCGGGGCGACTCGAGCATGGCCCTGAAGCCCGTTGCATCAAGCCTGGCTCGAGGGCCGTTGCTTGAGCAGCTTGGGTACCAGCCAGGGCAGTACCAGCAGCGCCGAGGCGGCGATCCACAGCGACAGCGAGATGCCGGACTGCCACAGAATGGCGGTGTCGCCACCGCTGATCGCCAACGCCCGACGCAGGTTCTCTTCCATCAGGCCGCCCAGCACGTAGCCGAGGATGACCGGCGCCAGCGAGAAGCCGAGCTTGCGCAGCAGGTAGCCGAAGACACCGATGACGAGCATCAGATAGATGGCGGTCAGGTCGGAATGCAGCTGATAGACCCCGACGAAGGATAGCACGGCGATGGCCGGCACCAGCACCCAGCGCGGGATGGTCAGCACCTTGGCGAAGACCCCGGCCAGCGGCAGGTTGAGCGCCAGCAACACCAGGTTGCCGATGTACAACGAGGCGATCAGGCCACCGGCGACCTCCGGGTTGTCGGTGAACATCATCGGACCCGGGGTGATGTTGTAGAGCATCAGCGCGCCGAGCAGCACCGCGGTGGTGCCGGAGCCGGGGATGCCCAGGGTCAGCATCGGTACGAAGGAGCCTGCGGCGGAGGCGTTGTTGGCCGCTTCGGGCGCCGCCAGGCCACGCATGTCGCCGGTGCCGAAGGTGTTGTCCTTGTCCACCAGCCGCTTTTCGGTGGTGTAGGACACCGCCCCGGCCACCGAGGCGCCGGTTCCGGGCAGTACGCCGATAATGAAGCCGAGCACGCCGGAGCGCAGCATGGTGCCCTTGCAGGCCATCACTTCCTTGAGGCTGACGAACACCCGGCCCAGCGGCGGCAGGGTGTCATCGACGTCGTCGCGATGGGCGTGCTCGAGCATCAGCAGGATCTCGCTGATGGCGAACAGGCCGATGATCATCACCACGAAGTCGATACCGTCATAGAGCTCCGGCATGCCGAAGGTGTAGCGCATCACGCCGGTGCCGGAGTCGACGCCGACGGTGCCGATCAGCACGCCGAGCACGGCGCCGATGGCGGTCTTGATCGGGTCCTTGCCCATCATCACCGACATCGACGAGAAGGCGAACACCATCAGCGCGAAGAATTCGGCGGGGCCGAACATCACCGCCACCCGGGCCAGCAGCGGGGCGAACAGGGTCAGGCCGATGATGGCGATGGTGGCGCCGACAAACGACGCCACCGCCGACAGGCCCAGCGCCGGACCGGCCAGGCCACGCTTGGCCAGCGGATGGCCATCGAGGGTGGTCATCACCGCGCCGGCGTCGCCGGGCACATTGAGCAGGATGCTGGACATGCGCCCGCCGTACTCGGCACCGGTGTAGATGCCGGCCAGCAGGATCAGCGCGGATTCGGCGGGCAGGCCCAGGGTGTAGGCCAGCGGCATCAGGATGGCGATGCCGTTGATTGGCCCGATGCCCGGCAGGGCGCCGAACAGGGTGCCCAGCAGCGCGCCGAGGAAGGCCAGGCCAAGATTGAGCGGCGTCAGGGCGACGCCGAAGCCTTCAATAAGAAAGTCGAACATGGGAACACCTTGATCAGGGATCGGTGGCGGTCAGGGCTGGGGCAGCGCTGGCAGCTGAGCTGTTACAGGAGCTGGCTTCAGGGCGGCGGTTCGCGCTACCACGGCAGGCCGGGCAGGCCGATGCCAAGGCCATGGGTGAACAGCCACTGGCCGCCCAGCGCCATCAACACACCGGTGGCCACGGCCTTGAGCGGACTGGCCTCGAACAGCCAGGCCAGGGCGGCGATCACCAGCATCGAGCTCAACAAAAAGCCCAGGCGCGGGAACAGCACGGCGTAGACCAGCAGCAGCACCAGCACGCCGATCAGGCGCAATCCCAGGCGCTTGTCGGGCCAGTGGCCGTTTTCACCCGGACGTATCACCAGCACCAGCGACAGCAGCCCCAGCAGGATGGAGAGCCCCAGCGGAAAGGCCTTGGGGCCAACGGGGTCGTAGCTGAAGGGCACCTCGAGGGACAGGGCGTTGACGGCGGTAAACGCCGCCAACCCCATCAGGGCGATACCCAGACAGCGGTCGGCGGCGATACTCATTGGGTCAGACCCACTTCCGTGGCCAGCTCCTTGAAGCCGGCGACCTGATCCTTGACGTAGCCGTCGAAGTCGTCACCGAAGCGGGCCATGGGGAACAGGCCGCGGGCTTCGCGCAGCTCGGCGAAGGTCTCGTTGCCGGCCAGGTTCTCGAGGCGCTCGACCCAGGCCTGGTAGGCCTCGTCGCTGACCTCGGGGCCCATGTAGTAGCCGCGCCAGATCGGCCACTGGACGTCGTAACCCTGTTCGGCGGCGGTGGGAATCTCGGCGTAGGGGCCGCCCATGCGCTCCTCGGACAGTGCCGCCAGCACGCGGATGTCGCCGCTCTCGAGCTGGGACTTGAGCTCCGACAGGTCACCGGAGAACACCTGGATATGGTTGCCGAGCAGTGCGGCCAGGGCTTCACCGCCACCCTCGAAGGCCACGTAGCGCAGGCTGCGCGGATCGACGTCGGCGGCCTTGGCGGTCAGCGCGGCCTTCATCCAGTCCTGGCTGCCCACGCTGCCACCGGCGCCGAAGGCGACCTGGGTGGGGTCTTCCTGCAGCGCCGTCATCAGCTCATCCAGGGTCTGCCAGGGCGCGTCGGCCTTGACCACGATGGCGCCGTAGTCGACTCCCAGGGCGCCGACCCAGCGCACTTCGCTGGCGTCGTACTGGCCGAACTTGCCCAGCGCCAGGTTGACCGCGGCGCCGGTGCTGGCGGCGACGATCAGGTTGGGGTCGTCGGTGCGCACGCCGTTGACGTGGTTGTAGGCCACCGCACCGATACCGCCGGGCATATAGGTGACCAGCATCGGGTCCTCGATCAGTCCGGTCTCGAGCAGGCCATTGGCGGCCAGCCGGCAGGTCAGGTCGTAGCCACCGCCGGGCTTGGCCGGGGCGATGCATTCGGCCTCGTCGGCGGCCTGGGCGGTGCCGACGCTGAGGCTGGCGCCGAGCAGCAGGGCGGCGGGCAGAGCTGTGATATTCTTCATGCGGACTCCTGACAACTATTATTATGGATTGATGAAACCGGGGTGCTTTAACGTGAGAGATGCTAGGCCGACTAGCTTTCATCAACCTGTCATGCCCTCCCTGCCTGGATAAGACATTAGTCGCATGCGCCTTCTCGTCGTCGAAGATGATGCCCTCATCAGCCGCTCGCTGGTCGAGGCCCTGACCCCCCTTGGCAATACCGTGGAGGTGTTTGCCTGCTGCAGTGATGCCAGGGCGGCGCTGCGCCAGGGTGGGGTCGACCTGATGCTTCTGGACATCGGGCTGCCCGACGGTGACGGCCTGTCACTGCTGGCCGAGTTGCGTGACGCGGGCGATCGCACCCCGGTGATCATCCTGACCGCCCGGGACGCCCTGGATGACCGAGTCAGGGGACTCGACCTGGGGGCCGATGACTACCTGGCCAAGCCCTTTGAACTGGCCGAACTTGAGGCGCGGGTACGCGCGCTGCTCAGGCGCAGCCAGCAGCGCGCCGACAACCGTCTTGGCCTGGGTCCCTTGTCCTTCGATCCGGCCAGCGGCGCCGCCAGTCTGTTCGGCGAGCCCATGGCGCTACCCCATCGCGAGCTGCTGCTGGTTGAAAGCCTGTTGCTGCACGCTGGAGCCATCGCGCCTCGCGAGACCCTGGAAGGCCGTCTTTTCGGCTTCGGCGAGGTGGGCTCCAACGCCCTGGAGGTCTACGTCAGCCGGCTGCGCAAGCGGCTCAAGGGCGCTGGTCTGCGTATCCGCACCTTTCGCGGTCTCGGCTACCGTCTGGAAGAGGACGACGGGTGATCGAGGTCGATGGATCACTCAAGCGTCGGCTCGGTGGCTGGCTGGTGGTCACCGTCGGAGTGCTGGGGCTGGCGCTGATGGTGGAGGCCTGGGTCAGCAGTCAGCGGGCGGCGGCGCGGGCCTTCGACGCCCAGTTGCAGGCGGCGGCGCTGACCATCGCCGAGGCGGTGCGCTGGCAGGACGGCATCCCCCAGGTGGTGGTGCCGGCGGCGGCGCTGCAGATCCTCGCCACCGACAGCCAGGCGCGGGTGTTCTACGCGGTGCTGGACGATGAAGGCAGGACGCTGTCGCGTAACTGGCCGGTGGACATCCCCACCGCCTGGCAGCAGGCGCTGGATGAAGGCGGCATGTCGCGGGACCTGACCACGACGCTGGGAGAGCTGCGTCTGCATGCCCAGCGGGTGGCCTCGGCGGGTTGGGTCACCCAGCTGCCGGTGCAGGTGTGGGTCGGGCATACCCTCGAGGGGCGCCGAGCCCTGGCCCGCTCACTGTTCGAGCGTTCGCTGTCGCGCTTTATTGCCATGGTGCTGCTGACCGGGGTGCTGATGGGCTTGACCATGCGCGCGGCGCTGTCTCCCCTGCGCCGCCTGCGCCGCCAGATTCGTGGGCGCGGCGCCGATGACTTCAGTCCGCTGGCGACCAGGGTGCCCAAGGAGCTTCATGAGCTCGCCCAGGCCTTGGACCACCTGTTCGCCCGTCAGCGCCAGGGACGCGAGGATCTTCTGCGCTTCACCGCCGACGCCAGCCACCAGCTCAAGACGCCGCTGGCGGGACTCAAGACCGTCAGCGAGCTGGGCCTTCGCAGCAGTGATCCGGATGAATGGCGCCAGGCGCTCATGCGCGTTCACGCCCGGGCCGAGGACACCAGTCGACTGGCCGGCCAATTGCTGTCGCTGGCACGACTGCGCCACCTCGACCGGGAGACGGCGCTGCCTGCGCTCGACCTGGGTGAGCTGGTACGCGACGTCGCCCTGGACTGGGCGGCGCGGGAGCGGGCGGCGGAGCATGACCTCGGGCTTGGCAGCCTGCCAGCCGAGCCGCTGAAGGTCTGTGTCGAGGACTGGGCACTGCGCGAAGCCCTGGGCAACCTGATCGACAACGCCCTGCGCTACACGCCGACAGGTTGCGAGATCACCCTGCATCTGGCGCGCGAGGGCGACTGGGCGCGGTTGTCGATCGTCGACGACGGCCCTGGTGTCGCCGACGCGGCGCTGGCGACGCTGGGGCAGCCGTTTCAGCGGGGTGGGCGCCAGGACACCGAGGGCTCCGGGCTTGGTCTTGCCATCGTCGATACCACCGCCCGGCGCATGGGCGCCCGCGTGCAATTCGCCAACCGCTCGCCGCAGGGACTCGAGGTGGTGCTGTGGCTGCCGCTGGCGAAGGACGAACAGGATGTCACCGGTGCCTTTGCGGCCGGCGTGAATCCAGGAGAGAGTACTTGATGTCCCTGCAGCCCGGACAACGCCTTCGATCCTGTGAACGTCTCCCGGCCCGGTGTGCGACGCAGGTCACACGGCGGCAGCCCCTGGTGGTGTCGCAGTGGCTGCCGCTTTTACTGCTCATGCTTCTGCTGCTGGGTGGCTGTCACAGCGGCGACAGCCGCACCCCCTCAGATGACGATCCGCTGGTGATCTCGGCGGCGCTGGATCTCGACGTGGTGGCGCCGCTGCTGGACGCCTTTCGCCAGGCCTATCCCCAGATTCCCCTGCGCTTTGAGGATCGCACCACCCGGGAGGTGGACGACAGCGTGGTGGGACATCTTCAGGGAGGCCAGGCGACGGGCGAAGGGGCGAGCAGAGCGCCTGACGTGGTGATCAGCTCGGCGATGCCGTGGCAGATGGCCCGGGTCAATGAAGGATTGGCGCGGCGCCTGAGTGGCCCGGAGATCGAGCGCTGGCCCGAGTGGGCGCGCTGGCGCGACGAGGTCTTCGCCTTCACCTTCGAGCCGGTGGTGATGGCCTATCGGCTGGATCTGTCGCGGCATATGCTGCCGCCCCAGACCCATGGCGACCTGCACGCGCTGCTGGCGACCCAGGCCCGCTGGCTGACGGGCAAGGTGACCACCTACTCGCCGCTTTCCAGCGGGGTGGGCTACACCCTGGCCCAGCAGGATGCGCGCTACTCCTCGCGCTTCTGGGAGCTGGTCGGTGCCATGGGGCGTGTCGATACCCGCCTGGAGGCCAGCACCCGGGCGATGCTCGAAGGGCTCAGCCAGGGACGCTACTGGCTCGGCTACAACCTGCTGGGTTCCTACGCCATGGTCTACGCCCAGGAACATCCCGAGGTGATCGTGCAGGTGCCCAGGGACTATTCGCTGGTGCTGATGCGCATGGCCTTCGTGCATCGCGATGCCCCCCACGTCGAGGCCGCCGAGACCTTCGTCAAGTTTTTGCTGAGTCAGCGTGGCCAGCGAGTACTGGCGGGGCAGACGCCTCTGTTCAGCGTGCTGCCGGGGGTGACCGGCCCCTACACCGCCGCCAGGCTGCGCACCCAGGTGGGGGAGCGGCTCTACCCGATACTGCCCAACGCCACCTTGCTGGCCTTCGTCGATCCTGCCCGCCGGGAGGCCTTCACCGACCACTGGCGAGCGCGTTTTCAGGGCGAGCAGGCGCTGGATGAAGCGGTCGAACGGGGTAGCGGGGCGCTGGCGCCGGAGTAGACGGCGGATGGCAACCGAGGAGCATCGAAGTGTCAAGCTGGCACATTGCCGGAGGCCGGGGCGGAACGTTATAATGGGCGATTAACTTCTTCCCTCCCTCTAAAGCCTCAGTGGGTGTTGCCGATTATGCTACGTATGGCCCAAGAAGCACTTACGTTTGACGACGTATTGCTCGTTCCCGGCTATTCCGACGTTCTCCCCAAGGACGTCAGTCTCCGGACCCGCCTGACTCGCGACCTCTTCCTCAATATTCCCCTCGCCTCCGCCGCCATGGATACCGTCACCGAAGCCCGCCTGGCCATCGCCATGGCCCAGGAAGGTGGCATCGGCATCATCCACAAGAGCATGGGCATCGCTCAGCAGGCGCTGGAAGTGCGCAAGGTCAAGAAGCACGAGAGCGTCATCGTCAAGGATCCCGTCACCGTCGGACCCAAGGCCAAGCTGCAGGACCTGCTGGCGATGGCCAAGGAACACGGCTTCTCCGGCTTTCCGGTGGTCGAGGGCGAGACCCTGGTCGGCCTGGTGACCGAGCGTGACATGCGCTTCCAGCCCAACCATGGCGACAGCGTCGCCGACATCATGACCCCGAGCGATCGCCTGGTGACCGTGCCGGAAGGCACCCCGCTGGACGTCATCAAGGGCAAGATGCAGGAGCACCGGGTCGAGAAGATGCTGGTGGTGGACGGCGACTTCCGCCTGCGTGGCCTGGTGACCTTCCAGGACATCGAGAAGGCGCGCACCTTCCCCAGCGCCGCCAAGGACGCCGATGGCCGCCTGCTGGTCGGCGCCGCCGTGGGCACAGGTCCGGAAACCCCTGACCGGGTCAAGGCGCTGGCCGAGGCCGGCGTCGACGCCATCGTCGTCGATACCGCCCACGGTCATTCCCGTGGCGTGATCGAGCGGGTGCGCTGGGTCAAGGAGCACTTCCCGCAGATCCAGGTCATCGGTGGCAACATCGCCACCGCCGACGCCGCCCGGGCGCTGGCCGAGGCCGGTGCCGACGCGGTCAAGGTGGGCATCGGTCCCGGCTCCATCTGCACCACCCGCATCGTCGCCGGTGTCGGCGTGCCGCAGATCACCGCGGTGTCCAACGTGGCCGAGGCGCTCAAGGAGTTCGACATCCCGCTGATCGCCGACGGTGGCGTGCGCTTCTCCGGCGACATCGCCAAGGCGGTAGCCGCCGGTGCCAGCTGCATCATGGTCGGTGGCCTGCTGGCCGGCACCGAGGAGGCGCCGGGCGAGGTCGAGCTGTTCCAGGGGCGTACCTACAAGGCCTACCGTGGCATGGGTTCCATGGGCGCCATGTCCCAGACCCAGGGCTCCAGCGATCGCTACTTCCAGGACAAGGACGACGGCGTCGAAAAGCTGGTGCCGGAAGGCATCGAAGGCCGGGTGCCCTACAAGGGTGTGATGGGTGCCATCGTGCACCAGCTGATGGGTGGCCTGCGTGCCTCCATGGGCTACACCGGCTGTTCCAGCATCGACGAGATGCGCACCAAGCCCGAGTTCGTCAAGATCACTGGCGCCGGCTTCAACGAGTCCCACGTTCACGACGTCCAGATCACCAAGGAAGCGCCCAACTATCGAGCAGGGTAGGCGCTGACGTGACGCGCCAGGCGTATCGCACCAGACGCGTCGCACCAGAGGGCGCGCGGGGCGACTCGCCCCTCGTCGCCCTGAGCTGGAAGCGGTCCGCCGCTTCCAGCTTTTCGCTTTTCGATTGCTCGGCCCACCGGCCCCACTGCCTGCAAGGTAAGTCCCCATGACCGATATCCACGCCCACAAGATCCTGATCCTCGACTTCGGCTCCCAGTACACCCAGCTGATCGCTCGCCGGGTGCGCGAGATCGGCGTCTACTCCGAGATTCGCGCCTTCGACATCACCGAAGAGGAGATCCGCGAGTATCGCCCCAACGGCATCATCCTGGCCGGTGGCCCGGAGTCGGTGACCGAGCTGGACTCGCCGCGGGCGCCGGCCTGCGTGTTCGAGATGGGGCTGCCGGTGTTCGGTATCTGCTACGGCATGCAGACCATGGCCGAGCAGCTGGGTGGCAAGGTCGAGGGCTCCAATAAGCGCGAGTTCGGCTACGCCCAGATCCGCCTGGACGCCGAGACGGCGCTGTTCAAGGACATCAAGGATCACGTCGATCCGGATAGCGGGCGCGGCCTTTTGGACGTGTGGATGAGTCACGGTGACAAGGTCGCCCAGGTGCCGGAGACCTTCACCGTCACCGCCTCCACCCCGAGCTGCCCGATCGCTGCCATGGCCTGGGAGGAAAAGCGCTTCTACGGCGTACAGTTCCACCCCGAGGTCACCCACACCCTGCAGGGTCAGCGCATCCTCGAGCACTTCGTGCTGGAGATCTGTGGCGCCGAGCGCAACTGGACGCCGGCCAAGATCATCGAGGACCAGATCGCCCGGGTGCGCGACCAGGTCGGTGACCGCCACGTGCTGCTGGGACTGTCAGGCGGGGTCGACTCCTCGGTGGTCGCGGCCCTGTTGCACAAGGCCATCGGCGATCAGCTGACCTGCGTGTTCGTCGACAACGGCCTGCTGCGCAAGAACGAAGGCGACCAGGTGATGGAGACCTTCGCCCAGCACATGGGCGTGCGGGTGATCCGCGTCGACGCCGAAGAGCTGTTCCTCGGCAAGCTCGAAGGAGAGGCCGACCCCGAAGCCAAGCGCAAGATCATCGGTAACACCTTCATCGACGTCTTCGACAGCGAAGCGGCCAAGATCGAGGGCGTGGACTTCCTGGCCCAGGGCACCATCTACCCGGACGTGATCGAGTCGGCCGCCGCCAAGACCGGCAAGGCCCACGTGATCAAGTCCCACCACAACGTCGGTGGCCTGCCGGAGACGATGAAGCTCAAGCTGGTCGAGCCGCTGCGTGAGCTGTTCAAGGACGAGGTGCGCAAGCTCGGCCTGGAACTCGGCCTGCCCTACGACATGGTCTATCGTCACCCCTTCCCGGGGCCGGGCCTGGGCGTGCGTATCCTCGGCGAGGTCAAGAAGGAGTACGCCGACATCCTGCGCGAGGCCGATGCCATCTTCATCGAAGAGCTGCACAACTCCGGTTGGTACCACAAGACCAGCCAGGCCTTCGCGGTGTTCCTGCCGGTCAAGTCCGTCGGTGTGGTCGGTGATGGCCGCCGCTACGAATGGGTCATCGCCCTGCGTGCCGTCGAGACCATCGACTTCATGACCGCCCGCTGGGCGCACCTGCCCTACGAACTGCTGGAGAAGGTCTCCAACCGCATCATCAACGAACTGTCCGGAGTCTCCCGCGTCACCTACGACGTCTCGTCCAAGCCGCCGGCGACGATCGAGTGGGAATGATCCCTTCTCCGACGACCTGACAGCGTCGGTGCAATGATCGAAAACCACAACACCCGCCACTTGGCGGGTGTTGTGCGTTCAGGTGCAGACGATTGGACCGGGCCAGGCGGGTCATCTGACTGGCTCCAACGCGGTGGTGCCCGGTACCGGCTCTCGATCTGTCATGGCGTGGGTGTCGATGAATACGCTGAAACAGGTGAGTTTGATGGTTATTGATCCCCTGTGGGAAGGAACGCTACTGCTGGTCCCCATCCCCCCTCACCATGTCCGTATTGGCGCCGGCTTGATTGAAGCCGTCGTACACCCTTGGTGACTGGGGTGAAGCCATCGCGAAGGAGTTTTTCTGGCACAAGGGGCGGGTGAGGGTTGTCAGTTGACAACCATGAGTGGCCGTTCCCATACTGGAGGCAAGGAATGACTCGTCCATCGCACCCGAAAAAGGAGATTGAAGCCGCGATCAGGCACGCGGAAGGGGAGGGCTGGCGAGTTGAAGTGGGTGGTGGACATGCCTGGGGAAGGATCTACTGTCCCTACAATGACGACGACTGCCGCTGTGGTGAGTTCTGTATCGCGAGTGTGTGGAGTACACCGAAAAATCCTGGTAGCCACGCCCGGGCGCTACGCAGGGTGGTGGACAAGTGCGCCATGCATAGGCGCCAGGGCGGAACGGAACCGGAGGATTGAGCCGTGGAGTATATTTTTACACTGAAATACCAACTGGCTGACCACGACTGCGACCCGGATGCCCTGGTGGAGCGCCTTGGCGCTGCGGGTTGTGACGATGCTCTGGTGGGCGTGGGACTGCCGGGGCGCCTGGCGCTGGAATTTTCCCGGGAAGCAGACAGTGCCGAAGAGGCGATGCGCTCTGCCTTGTCCGACGTCAAGAGCGCCGTGTCGTCGGCACGTCTTATCGAGGCTTCGCCGGACCTGGTGGGTTTGACCGATGTGGCGGATGTTGTGGGTGTTTCCCGACAGGCAATGCGCAAGTTGATGCTTTCCCACCGAGCGACGTTTCCCGTTCCGGTTCACGAAGGTAGCGCCTCGATCTGGCATCTCGCCGAGGTGCTTGAGTGGCTCAAGGGCAGGGGAGGCTACACGATAGATGCCGGTGTGCTGGAAGTGGCGAAGGTGGCTTTGACGGTGAATATTGCCAAGGAGACCCAGCGCCACCCCGTGCATACCGGTGGGGATATGGAGCTTCTGACCGCCTAGTCCTTCTTATAGCCCATAACATGGCCCGTAACAGGGCCCGTCGCATATACGGTCGGACTATCGTTACGACCTTCACTGGCTCTGTGGCCAGCAAGGAAACGTCATGTGGGTGAGGATGATCGGTTACGTTTACCAATCATGGGCTCAAGATCCTTGATGCTCAGGCTCCTGCGCTCCATTTCAAATTTGATTGCCTCCACGGGGTCAGGAAGATCCATCGGGAAATGTCTGGATTCGTAGGCCTCGATAAGGGTAGTCATGACGTCCAGTCGTTCGCCTTCTGGCGTGTGCGGTTCGGCCATCATCAGGCTTTCAATTTCTGTCAGCGCCGCATGGTAGTCGGCCTCTGTTCTGATCGGCTTGATATCCATGATGTCCCTCCGAAGTTCAGACCGTCTGTACATCGATCTTGTCATACTGCGCATGGGTACCGATGAAACGGATGTAGACAACCCTGTAGGCGTAGTTGATCCAGACGACGAGTCGATACTTGTTTCCAGCGATATTGAACACCGCCCGACCATCTTTGAGAATGCTGGCGTTTCTGAAATCGAGCTTCCATAAACCACAACACCCGCCACTTGGCGGGTGTTGTGCGTTCAGGTGCAGACTATTGGCCCGGGCCTGGCGCACCATCAAGCCGCGCCGGTCGGGGACTCTGTCGTTCAATCGCTCTCGTACAGTTCTGCCTTGGCGTCACGCATGATGTCCTCGCAGGCGGCCTGCTGGGCCAGCTCGGTCATCAGGGTCTGGGAAAGGGCAAAGCCCTTGCCCAGGCAACGATCCACATCGTCCTTGGCGATGGAGGGCTGGACATCCACATCCAGAATCAGGGTGCGGCGGCCTCCTTCGAGACGGTCTGCCATCTGCCTGAGCTGCCAGGCCAGGCGATTCTTCCAGCTTGCGGTCTGCTCTGCGCCCTCGGTCACGTTGAGGGTACATTGCCACTGAGGTTTGTAGACCTTCATGTGAACCTCCTTGCTGGTGAAGTGAGCGATCTCCTGTTCTTTCATCACGTTCAGGTCCCAGCATACTCGCATATGACGTCCTTGCCACTCCCTCCCTCGGGGGCGCTACCTCAACCCTGTTGGGTCGTCTCGTGTAAGTGAGTCCTTGCTGGGGGATTTGGGCACTATCCTTCCTCTGGGTTGAAACTTCGCTGGCGGCACAGTGCCGCAGGAAAGGTATGCCGGAAGGAAGCGGCTACACTGAGTCTGGGCGACAAGGAGTGCTGCGATGCAGTGGGGCGGGGGAGGTGAGTCGGGCAGAGGCATGGGGCGGATTTGGCTTTTGTTGACCGCGATGGTGGTGCTGCTGGCGTGGGAGCTGGCGGGGGAGGCCTCTCGCCCACAGCCCAATGTGTCGCTGTGGGTACTCGACCACCAGGGGCAGCAACCACCGGAGAAAGGAGCGCTTTCTACGGTTACCGCAGAGTCTCTCGATGAGCAGGTCAGCCTGGGACTCAAGGCGCATCCGGTATGGCTGCGACTGAGGGTGGTGGGTGCTCTGCCCGGGCAGCGCCTGGTGCTGTCCAATCCTCTGGTTCAGGGAGTCGAGCTGCTGGTCTGTGACGAATCGGGGTGTCGCCCCGTCGCGAGGGAGACGCATTTTGCCGATGATCCGGGGCTCGCTGCTGCCTTGCCCCAGTTCCGCTTGCCTGTGGCAACGAATGAACTGCTGTTGCGCGTCGAGACCGATCAGGCGATACGCTTCAATGTGCAGGTACTGGATGACGTCGATCTACACCGTTACTGGCGTGACTTGTTGCTGGGGCAGGGGCTCTATTTCGGCTTGATCGCGGGCCTGGTGATCTACAACAGCCTTCTGCTGTTCAGTCTTCGCGATACCAACTACCTCTGGTATCTGGGGTTCTTGAGTGGAGCGGGCGCTTACTTCTTGTGTCAGAACGGCTTGCTGCTGCTTTATTTTCCGCAGATGGGGGCACGCCTGAACGAGGCCTTGCTGCTGACGGCCCTGTCGGTGATCAGCATCTGCGGGTTGCAGTTCTGCCGGCGTTTTCTGATGACGGCGCGCCAGGACCCGAGAGTGGACTCGTTGATGCGGTGGCTGTGCTGGCTCCTGGCGCTGGCCGCCGCCATCGCCTGGCTGCTGCCGAGCTTCTTGACCGTGGTGTTCTATTCGCTGCTGGGGGTGCTGACGCTAACGGCTTTTCTGCTGTCGTCGGTGCGTGGCTTGTGGCGTGGCTTTCGCCCCGCTCAGTGGCTGTTGATGGCATGGTCGGTGCTGGTGGTCGGGGTGGTCCTGTTGCTGCTGGTGACCTATGGGTTGTCCCCCCACAACTTCTGGACGCTGCACGGTTTCCAGATCGGTTCCGCGCTGGAGGCCATCCTCTTGTCGCTGGCCCTGGCCGATCGCATCAGTCTGTTGCAGCGCGAGCGAGAGACGCTGCTGGAGGAGAAGGCGCGGTTGCACGGCATGAGCTATCTCGATGGTCTTACTGGTGTGCACAATCGCCGCTATCTCGATGAAGCCTTGCCCGCTGCGGTGGCCCAGGCCGAGGTAAGCGGGCGACCACTGTCGTTGATCATGCTGGATATCGATAACTTCAAGCGATTCAACGATGGCTGGGGGCATGCCGAAGGTGATCGCGCGCTGCAGCATCTGGGCAAGGTGATCGAGGAGGTCGTGCGCGACATCGATCCGGTGTGTCGTTACGGGGGAGAAGAGTTCGTGATTCTGCTCAAGGAGCGCGACGAGCATCAGGCGCTGGATATCGCCGAACGCATTCGCAAGGGTCTGGCGACAACGCCCTTGACGCTGCTCACCGGAGAGCAGGTGTTGTTGACCTGTACTCTGGGGGTGGCCAAACGACTGGAGGGCGAGAGCGCCTCAGCACTGTTGCGGCGGGCCGACCAGGCGCTGTATCGAGGCAAGTACGCCGGCCGCGATCGGGTGGTGCTGAATGCCTCCGGTGGCGTCGCCTCGACAACCTCATGAAGGTACCTTCTGAAGTCTGGCGTCTGGCCGGTTCCCTGATCTTCGACATGCGCAGGCGGAGAACCCTTGGCAGGATGGCGGTCCAAGATGCGTCACATGTTGCCACAGCAGTGTGCCAGCATCGTTTCTTCAACACCAAGGGGGCACCATGAAACCGACTCCAGGAACTCTACGCCAGTCGCGTCTGTGGGGGACGGCCTGGCTGTTGCTGCTGATGGCCGGTTGTACCGGGGCGTCGTCGAGTGGCACCGGGTCGAGCGAGTCGTTCCAGGCAGAGGCGTCCAGCCTGGCGCCACTTCCTGCGAGCTTTCGTGGTGAACTGTCCTGTGATGACTGCAAGGCGGTACGTCTCGATCTGGCGCTCGATGACGGGGGGCGATATCTGCTCAAGGAGACGCATCTGGGACCCGGCGAGCAACCTCGCCGCCGCCACCGTGGTCAGTGGCAGTTGACGGATGGCGAACTGTCGCTGGGCGAGCCCGCCCCGGAGGCGGCGCAGCGGTGGCAAGTCGTGCAGGGTGGCGATCTTGTGTCGCAGGCGTCGCGTACGCCAGATGGCGAGGCTGCCCGCCTGGCGCGGCTGCCCGAACCGCTGCACGAACCACTGGAAGAGCGCTACTGGAAGCTGGTGCAAGTCGACGGAGAAGTCGCTGTCGACGGTTCTGCGCATATCGTGCTGCACACCCAGGAGGGCCGTCTGGCCGGATCCGGAGGGTGCAACCGCCTGATGGGAAGTTACCAGCGGGAGGGGGATGCGCTGTCGCTGGCCCCGCTGGCCACTACCAGGAAGGCCTGCCAGGGGCCTGTCATGGCCCAGGAGCGCGCGCTGGTCGAGGCACTGGGGGCCACCAGAGCGTTTCGTCTACTGGCCGATGAACTTGAACTGCTCGATGAAAATGACAAGGTGCTGGCGCGATTCGAGGTGGTGCACCTGACCTGAGTCCTGCCTCAAGGCAGGCTTTGACGGGCGGCATTAGATTGGCGTGGGAGCGATGACCTGGCGCTGTCCGGGTGGTCGCTTGGCGCTTGCCGGCTAGAGCGGCGGAGGGACCTGCTCCTCTGACTCATCGCTGATGATCCGGTCCCGACCTTCGGCCTTGGCTCGGTAAAGCAGGTGATCGGCGCGATTGATCAGCAGATCATAGTGCATGCCGGGCGTATGGCTGGTCACGCCGACGCTGACGGTCAAGGAAATGACGTCGCCGTTGTGCATGATGGGCAGGCTGCGAAGGCGCTCCTGGAAACCTTCGAGCACCGGCAGGATCTCGTTCAAGTCGGCGCCGGGGAAGATCAGCAGGAATTCCTCGCCGCCCCAGCGGCAGAGTACATCCGAGCGGCGAAAGTGGCGCACCAGCAGATCGGAAATCTGGATCAGGCACTGGTCGCCGACCTTGTGCCCATGCTTGTCGTTGATCAGCTTGAAATGATCGATATCGATCAGCGCGAGGCTGTAGGGCGTGTTGGTGCCATCCTGTCTGTCGCCTGATAACTGGCGCAGGTATTCGCCGGCAAAACGACGGTTGTGCAGGCCGGTGAGGGCATCACGGGTCGCCATGCTGGTCAGCGTTTCTTCCTGGGTCTCGTAGACGTGGCGGGCCAGCATGGCGAAGCCGACCATGGTGAACAGCGCACAGGAGAGGTTCAGGGTCGCCAGCATCAGCGGGAAGCCGGGGCCGCTTTCCAGCGGAAACATCTGGGACAGCGGGAACTCCAGGAACAGGAAGATCAGCATCCCCATCAGGCCGAGCACCAGCGCGACCCACTTGACCGAGTGGGTGACGGCCGCCCAGCAGGACAGTGTCAGCAGGTAGAAGTGAAAGCCGGCGGAGGTACCCAGGATCACGGTGGCGATGATGGCGTGGCAGTAAGCCTCGGTGGTGATCAGGTAGACCGCGCGGTCCTGCTCGCCATGTTGATTGGCGAGATAGGCGCCAAGCCACATGGCGACGCTGATCACGTTGATCAGTGCCAGCAGCGAGTGATCGAGCACCCAGAACAGTGGAATGAAGAGGAAGTGCACCGCCGCACCCATCAGACTGGCCCAGCGGGTGAGCAGGTGCTTGCGAAGATTGCGGTGTCGAATGTTGTCCGGGCGTTGTGCGGCAGCCTGGGTCAGGGGGGAAAATGGGGCCATGCACGGAAACTCGCTCTCGGTGGAAGTAGTCGTCGAAGCGTTCCAACGAACGGTAGAGTCCTCGCAGTTCTATCGAATCCCGTGCCCGGAAGCAGTGTCAGGGCAGGGCTCATGCCTGGGTACGAGCCCCTGCCGGGCACTGCGATGCTACTTAACTGTAGCAGTTTCGTCAGTCGAAAGGCGTCGCTGCGCTACGGTAATTCAGCGCTGTGATAAACGTTCTGGACGTCATCGAGGTCGTTGAGCATGTCGAGCAGCTTTTCGAACATGGCCAGGTCATCCCCCTCCACCGGCGTGGTGGCCTGGGGCAGGAACTGGATCTCGTCGATCTCGAACTCCTCGGCGCCGAGGGATTCGCGCAGCGCCTGACGCGCCTTGGCGTAGTCGGTCGGCGGAGCAAACACGGTGATCAGGCCGTTCTCGTTCTCGATGTCGGTGACATCCACGTCGGCTTCCATCAAGGCTTCCAGCGCGGCTTCTTCATCCTCGCCGGTGTAGGCGAGGATCGCCAGATGGTCGAACATGTGGCTGACGCTGCCCGGTGTGCCGATCTTGCTCTTGGTCTTGGTGAAGCAGGCACGAACGTCGCCGAAGGTCCGGTTGGGATTGTCGGTCAGACATTCGACGATCACCATGGCGTTGCCGGGACCGAAGCCCTCATAGCGTGCCAGCGAGTAGTCCTCGCCGCCGACGCCCGACGCCTTCTCCAGCGCCCGATCGATGACATGACCCGGTACCTGGTCCTTCTTGGCGCGGTCGAGAAGGCTGCGCAGCGACAGATTGGCGTTCGGATCGACGCCTCCGGACTTGGCGCAGACGTAGATCTCGCGTCCGTACTTGCTGTAGACCTTGGTCTTGGCGGCGGCCGTCTTGGCCATGGATTCCTTGCGGTTCTGGAAGGCCCTGCCCATTGCGTATTCCTGTGGCGTGTCTACACGAGTCTGGAATTCTACGAGAGTCCGCCCCTCGGCGAGAAGTCTTATTTCCCCTCGGCTTGCCCGGGATCGCCTGGAAGACGAACCGGCTTGACTGTCTACACTGTGGTGAATCGATCAAGGAGACGGCCAATGGATCACCATCAGTACCGCCAGGCCCTGGCGGTAGAGCACGCCGGAAGCGAACTGCCGTTTGCCGCCGAGGAGTTCGATCGCCGGCTGGCGCGCGCTCGCGATGCCATGCAGCGACAGGGGATGGACGCTCTGCTTCTGTGCCAGGCGGCGGACATCTTCTATCTGTGTGGCTATCACACCTTCGAAGTCTCCGTGCACGCGGCCCTGGTGGTCACCCCTTCGCACACGCTGCTGCAGGTGGCGTCCATCGAGACCGGGCCCGCCGTGGTGACGGCGAGGGTCGATGAAGTGGTCGGCTATCGCTGGGAAGCCCTCGATGAGGTGATCGATCCGTTGGCTGACGCCTTGGCGGACAGTCACGACATCGGCATCGATGGCAGCAGTAGCGGTCTACGGTTTGGCCTGATGCGTCATCTGCAGGGGCGACTCGGTGGCGATCGCTTCCATGATCGTGCCGGTGGCCTGATGGCGAGCCTGAGACTGGTCAAGAGCGACGCCGAACTCGATTGCCTGACGCGCAGCGCCAAGATGACATCGCTTGGGCTTGCGCGTGCCATCGAGGTGGTCGAGCCCGGTGTCACCGACAACCAGGTGGCCGCCGTCGGTGCCCAGGTGATGCTCGAGGCCGGCAGCGAATTTTTCAGCCTGGCCCCGATCGTCACCAGCGGGTCGCGCAGTGGCATCATCCACGTCAACCACAAGCGCCGGGGCATCGCTTCGGGCGATGCGGTGTTCCTCGAGTTTGGCGCCGTCTGGCAGCGCTACACCGCGCCGACCATGCGCACGGTGGTGGTCGGGCCGATCAGCGACGAGATGCGCCTCGCCGCCGACCTGTGTGTCGAGATGGAGGCCCGCATGTGCGAGGCCATGACGCCGGGCACACCTTTCGAAGACGTCGCCCGGCTCGCCGATGCTATCCTGGCGCCACACCGCGAACGCTTCTTCCATTCGGGGGTTTACGGCTACGCGGTCGGTGCCCAGTTTCCGCCGAGCTGGGTGGAAGGCACTGGTTTTCTCGCCGCCGGGCAGACCACGCCGCTTGCCCGCAACATGGTCTTCCACCTGCCGCTGTGTCTGCGCTTGCCGGGAGGTTTCGGCATCGGTCTAAGCAATACGGTGAGGGTCACCGATCGAGGCGCGATGCGCCTGACCGACCATGACATGGCACTGGTGCACCGACCTTGACAGGACACGCCGCATGAACGGCACAAGGGTATGATGAGCGGCTGGCGTCATGCGATACGAGAGCGGAACATGCTGCGTTTTTTCGAGAGGCTGGTGGATCCCTATCCCGACCAGCCCGAGTCGGTACCCGCGGACCGGTTGTGGCCCTTCGTGCTCCACTACTCGCGTCCCTTCACCGGGCTGTTGGCGGCCATGGCGGTGGTCACGGCGCTGGTCTCCATCGCCGAGGTGGTGTTCTTCACCGCCATGGGCGAACTGGTGGACTGGCTGGCCGAAGCCGACCGTGAGGGCTTTGTCGACACCCACCTGACCAGCTTGATCGGCCTGGGAGCGGCGGTGCTGGCAGGACTGCCACTTCTGGTGTTTTTGCTGTCGTTGATCACCCACCAGGGAATCTTCGGCAACTACCCCATGCTCGGGCGCTGGCTCTCCCATCGGCTGATGCTCGAGCAGAGCCTGTCGTTCTTTCATGACGAGTTTGCCGGGCGCGTCTCGCAGAAGGTGATGCAGACCGCGCTGGCCATGCGCGAGACCGTCACCAAGGTGCTCGACATGCTGGTCTATGTGCTGGTGTATTTCACCGGCGCGCTGGTGGTGCTGGGGGCCGCCGAGCCCTGGTTGATGGCTCCTCTGGTGCTATGGCTTGCGGGCTACCTGGCATTGATGAGGGTTTTTATCCCCCGGCTGCGCCGAGTGTCCATGGCCCAGGCGGACGCGCGGGCAGTGATGACCGGGCGGGTCGTGGACAGCTACAGCAATATCCAGACGATCAAGCTGTTTGCCGATGCCGGGGCGGAGCGGGCCTACGCCCGGGAAGCCATGGATGGCTTCATGGGAACGGTACATCGGCAGATGCGCCTGGCCACCTGGCTATCGGTGTCGTTGGCGACCCTCAATACCCTGCTGCTGGTGGGTATGGCGGGACTGGTCGTACTGGCCTGGTATCACCGCTGGGTGTCCCTTGGTGAAACGGCGGTGGCGATCGGTCTGGTCATGCGGGTGCGCTCCATGTCCGACTGGATCCTGTGGGAAGTCGCTGGCCTGTTCGAGAATGTCGGCACCGTTCAGGACGGTATCAACACCCTGTCGCGTATCCCCGAAGTGCAGGATCGACCAGCGGCCCCTGCGCTGCGGGTCCAGCACGGCGAGATTCGTTTCGAGGACGTGGTCTTTGGCTACGCCCGGGGAAGCCAGGTGGGCCCCAGGGTGTTCGACGGTTTCGATCTGAACATTTCCCCGGGCGAAAAGGTGGGCATCATCGGCCGCTCCGGCGCCGGCAAGTCGACCCTGGCGTCGCTGCTGATGCGCTTTCATGATCTGCAGGCCGGGCAGATAACGATCGATGGTCAGAATATCGCCGAGGTCACCCAGGCATCGCTGCGTCGACAGATCGGTATGGTGACCCAGGATACGTCCCTGCTGCATCGATCGCTGCGCGAGAATCTGACCTACGGTTGTCGAGACTGCAGCGAAGAAAGGTTGTGGCAGGCGGTGCGTCAGGCGCATGTTCACGAGTTTATCGAGGATCTGGTCGATCCTCATGGGCGTCGGGGCCTGGATGCCCAGGTGGGAGAGCGCGGTGTGACCCTGTCCGGGGGGCAGCGCCAGCGGATCGCCATCGCTCGGGTGTTGCTCAAGGATGCGCCGATCCTGGTGCTCGACGAGGCCACCTCGGCGCTGGACTCCGAGGTGGAAGCGGCAATTCAGCAGCATCTCTATACCCTGATGGAGGGCAAGACCGTCATCGCCATCGCCCATCGCCTGTCGACCATCGCCATGCTCGATCGACTGGTAATCATCGACAAGGGGCGCATCGTCGAGATGGGTGAGCACGAATCTTTGCTGGCCCGGGATGGCCTCTATGCTTCCCTGTGGCGCCGCCAGGTCGGAGGTTTTCTGGGGGAATGACGGACCATGGTCAGCTTGGTGTGATCAAGAAACTAGGCGGTTTAATGCGCGAGTGGTGCGCAAGTACTGCGCAAGTAGTGCAGGGTTGGCTATGATCACTCGTCCATGCCCAAGACAGTCGACGGAATCTGGATGCGCACCTTCCACATGAATGCTCTAGAGGCGAAACGACGACGTGTCCGTGTCAGTTGATCCATCCCCCTTTGTGACGAATGCGTCCGACTCGGGGCGTCGTCGTGCCATTGCGCTCTATGTGACCGCCTTGATGCTGCTGGTCGCCAGCATCGTGTGGACCCTCAGGGGCCAGTATCTGGCCGAGGTGGAGCGTGTGGAGCAACGTCTCGACGCGCGAGCGGAGGTGGTCGAGGCGCTGGTGGCCGAGCCTTTTGACGTCGCGACTCACGCGCTTGCCGGGCTACTGGCTCTCGATGAAATGATCAATCCTGCCGGCAATGGACCGCCGATGGCACCCTTGCTCAGGGAGCGAACCAGGTCCCTTCCCCTGGTAGAAGACCTGGCGATCCTCTCGGACCCGACAAGCGCAGAAGCTCGCTTTTTCGAGGGTTGGTTACCCCAGGATGCGTTTCTTCGACAGTTGGCCGGATTGAGGAGGGGAGAGACCCTGGTTTCGTCTCTGCACTATTCGCCGTCTGCCGGCGAATATCGCATGACTCTGGTGCAACGGAGCACGGCAGAGACCACTCAGATGCATGTTGCCATGGCATCGATCGACCCTCGGCCCCTGGCGGAAGCGATCAAGGGGTTCGGCCTGATGCAGGGAGAAAGCATCGCCCTGGTCGACAGCGAGGCACGGCTGGTGGTCCGCGTGCCTGCGGCTGGGCTGGCGCCGGGAGAATTGGTGTCGCAGGCGGGAAGTCGATCGCTGACCGCGGACGCGCCGGATACGCTTCACTTTCGTCAGCAATCCCCGCTGGATGGTCAGGAGCGGTTGTTCGTGGCGAGGCGAGTGGCCGAACTGCCTCTGTGGCTGGTGCTGGGCTACAGTCACGAGGCGTTGCTGTCGGGCTGGAGCCAGCGCCTGTGGCCACTGGTAGTGCTGGGGGCGTTGCTGGCCCTGCTCGGATTATGGTTGCTGCGTCACGTGCTGGCGCAGGGGCGTGCCCAGCTGGCGTTGCAGGGGGAGGTGGTCGAACGGCAGCGCGCCGAACAGGCCGCCCACCGCCGTGAAGCTCGCTTGAAGGCGTTGATCGGTTCCATGCAGGACCTGGTACTGGTGCTGGATCGCGGTGGCCACTTCTCCTTTGTCCATGCCGGAGACGAAGCCTTGCTGCTGGCACCGCCGGAGGTCCTGGTCGGCAGCCACTACCGCGCCTTTCTGCCGCCGGACATCGCCAGACGTCTGGACGAGGCGCTGGCCGAGGTGGCGGCCAGCGGTGAAGTACGTCGGTTTGATTATTCTCTGACCGTAGGTGGCGGCCCCCGTGACTTCAGTGCATTGATCAGTCCGCTGCTCAGCGGTGATGGGGAGCATGACGGTGTCCTGCTGGTAGTGCGTGATGTCACCCTGGAGCGGTTGCATCAGGCCAACATGAGCATTGCCGCGGTAGCCTTCGAGACCCACCTGGGCATGATGATCACCGATGTCGATGGCCGCATTCTCAAGGTCAATCGGACCTTTACCGACATCACCGGCTATCGCGAAGACGAGGTCCAGGGGAGTCGCCCAGACATCCTGCGCTCGGGGCGACATGACGAACACTTCTATCGACAGCTATGGCAGCGGATCGGCGATACCGGTGCCTGGCAGGGCGAGATCTGGAATCGTCGCAAGAGCGGAGACATCTATCCTCAATGGCTGACCATCAGCGCGGTGCGTGACGAGCGGGGCCAGCTGCGCAACTACGTGGCGACGCTCAGCGACATCACCGAGCGCAAGGCGGCGGAGGAAGAAATTCATCAGCTTGCCTTCTTCGACCCGCTGACGGGCCTGGCCAATCGACGCCTGCTGCTCGATCGACTCGGCGAAAAACTGGAACGTTGTCAGCGGGATGGCTGTTACGGCGCACTGCTGCTCATTGATTTCGATAACTTCAAGCAGGTCAACGATACCCTCGGCCACCACGGCGGTGACGAGCTGCTCAGAGAAGCCGCCCGTCGCTTCGAGTCGGTATTGCGCGAGGAGGATACTCTGGCACGTCTCAGCGCCGATGAGTTCGTGGTGGTCCTCGAAGGCGTGGGCGTGGAACTCGAGACCGCGGTGCGCGTGGCCGATACCGTTGCTCGCAAGCTGCTGAACACGCTGGATATGCCGGTCTGGATCGAAGGACGTCCGGTGTCGCCGAATGCGCGCGTCGGTATCAGTCCGTTTCGCGACGAGGTCTCTCGCGAACGGTTGTTGCAGCAGGCCGACATGGCCTTGTTCCAGGCCAAGAGTCAGACCGCCAGCGACGTCTGCTTCTTCGACCCGGGGATGCAGCGACGGATGCAGCAGCGTGCTCAGCTATACGAAGACCTGCTTGGCGCGCTGGCGCGCTCTGAGCTGTATCTCGTCTACCAGAAACAGGTCGATCAGCTTGATTGTGTCACCGGGGTCGAGGCGCTGATCCGCTGGCGACACCCCGACAGGGGCCTCGTTCCGCCGTCCGAGTTCATTCCGCTGGCCGAGGAGCGCCCACTGATCCATGAACTCGGTCTCTGGGTCATCGAGCAGGCCTGCCTGACGCTGGTGGATTGGGTGCAGCAGGGTGATGACACCACCAGGACCGTGTCGGTCAACGTCAGTCCCAGGCAGTTTCAGGATCCCGGCTTCGTTGCCCGGGTCAGTGATATCCTCGCGCGCACCGGGGCGCCGGCCCGGCGTCTCAAGCTTGAGGTGACCGAGTCGCTGTTCGTGGCGGATCGCGACGGGGTCGAGCGCACCATGACGCGGCTCAAGGCACTGGGCGTGACCTTCGCGCTGGACGACTTCGGCACCGGCTACTCGTCGCTGGCCTATTTGAAGCGTCTGCCGCTGGACGAGCTGAAGATCGACCAGTCCTTCGTTCGCGACGTGCTCGACAACGCCACCAGCTCCGCCATCGTGGCAAGCACCATTGCCCTGGCGCGCAGCCTGGGGCTTGATGTGATCGCCGAGGGAGTGGAGTCAGCGGAGCAGCGGGACTGGCTTCATCGACACGGTTGCCACCGCTACCAGGGCTTTTTGTACGGACAGCCGGCGCCGCTGTCCGAGCTTGATTTCTCGACCTTGTAAGCGGCGGGCGCGGCCCGCCTGACGAACACCTGATGGAGCCTGCATGACCGCGCCTTTTTTCATCGACGCCTGGTCGTTTGGCCAGGAAGTCCGCCAGTTGCCCGAGCCAGCGCCAGGTCCGCTTCAGGCAGGCGCCTGGTACCACTTTCAGCGGGATGCCGATGCTACCTGCGAGCGCCTCGAGCTGGCAGGAATCCCCGAATCCGCCATCGACGGCGTGCTGGCCGAGGACACCCGGCCGCGCTTCGAGACCCTCGGCGACGGCAACTTCCTGTTGATTCTGCGTGGGGTCAACCTCAACCAGGGCGAGCAGCCCGACGACATGCTCAGTATCCGCATCCTCTATTACGATGGGGTGCTGATTTCCACCCGCAAGCTGCCTTCCCGGGCTATCGCCGACATACGCCGTGAGCTCGAGCAGGGCAAGGGGCCTGACGATCTGGGAGCAGTGGTGGTGGATATCATCGAGAAGCTCCACGAGCGCATCGAGGATTTCGTCGAGCCCTTCGACGCCACCATCGCCGCCCAGGAAGAAGAGCCTGAGGCCGACAACGCCGTCCTGATGTCGCTGAACAAGCGGTTGATCAAGCTGCGTCGCTTCCTCAAGCCCCAGCGCTACGCCATTGAAGCGATGATCGACAGCCTGCCACCGCTGCTTGCCGATGATCGATTCGATCTGGCCAATGCCCGCGACACCATCCAGCGAATCAACGAGTCGGTGGACTTCTATCTTGAGCACGTAGGCATGGTTCAGCAGTACCAGACCCATCAGCACACCGAAAAGGTCAACCGCAACACCTACCTGCTGTCGATCATCTCCGGCATCTTCCTGCCGATCAGCTTTCTGACTGGCCTGCTGGGCGTGAATATCGGCGGCATGCCTGGCGTCGACAATCCCATGTCCTTCGCCCTGTTCTGCACCTTCATGGTGGTGCTGGTGGCGGTGGAGCTGGTGGTGCTCAAGCGCTGGCGTTTTATCTAGGCCCCGTCAGCCACTTGAGCCAGCCGCTTGAGCCAGCCGCTTCAACGACCCTTGGCCGCCGAACGCTGGTCACACCGCGTCGACGGTCAGCCGGGAGCGGCGATGGCCCGTCGCGCCTTCAGCAGAAAGCCAAGGCCCACCAGGGCAAGCCCCGCCAACAGCCCGAACAGGGCGGTATAGCTGCCGAACAGCCCATGTAGCGCACCCAGCAGGGGTAGCCCGACAAGCACCCCGCTGTAGGTCAGCACCAGGCAGCCACCGGCGGCGTCGGCCACCCGTTCGGCGGGGGCCAGACGGGTGATCTCGGCCATGAACACGCCGTTCCAGCCAAGCGCCGACAGGCTCATGAGGCACAGCACCGCGACCATTGCCCAGCGCGGCCAGTCGGCGTCCATGGTGGCGATGGCCAGGCCGCTACCGGCGCTCAGGCAGGCCAGCCCCATCAGGGTGATCAGGCGATCGTCGAGGATATCGCCGACAAGGCCCCACAGCACTCGGCCGATGATGCCGAAGACCTGGACCGCGGACATGGTGGCGCCGGCGACGACCAGGCCGACGCCCAGATCCTCGACCAGCAGCGCCACGGTGAAGGCCGAGACCGATAGCTGGATGGCAGAAAAGCAGAGACTCAAGAGGGCCAGATAGCGCAGCGCCGGGCGCTGCCAGACGACCTGGAGCCCGGCCAGGGGGGTGGTCAGCCAAGGAGTGCGAGGGTCGCGCTCGCGGTCCCAGTGATGGCGCTGAACCTGCAATAGCAGAATACCGATGACGGCGACCAGGAACAGGCAGCCCAGAGCCGCCTGCCAGCCGATGGCCAGCGCCAGGGCGGGGGCGACAAGGCCCGCCAGCACGCCACCGAAGGGCACCCCGGTCTGCTTGAGCGAGAACACCAGGCCCTGGCGGTGACGCGGAGTAACCCGAAACAGCAAAAGCGACGCGGAGGGGTTGGTCAGGCCATAGCCGAGCCCGGCGATCAGCGAGGCCAGGGCGAAGGTGGCCAGCGACGGCAGGGTCAGCAGCGCCGCGCCGCCGCCAAGCAGCCCCAGCGCCAGCTGGCTGACTCGACAGGGGCCATAGCGTCGGGTCAGAGGCCCGCCGACCAGCGAGGTCAGCATGGCGCCACCGAAGATCAGGCTGACCTGGATACCTACGGTGGCGGTGGAAACCCCCAGCGAGTCCGCCAGGGTCGGCGCGATCGCCGAGGGAAACAGCGCCACCAGCGACGAGAAGGCCAGCACCAGGGTCGTTGCCAGCAGCGCGATACCGACCTGGGGAGGCGGAGAGGGCGGTGAAGAGGGAGCTGGAGAGGGCGCCGTCTGCTGGTTCATGCCCCCGCGTCTGCCCCGGCCAGGCCCTCACGTGGAACCCGCCGCAGGTGGCTTTCGGTCTTGCCGCCGGGCAGTGCCGCGATCAAGTCGGCCGCGTGCAGCAGCGCGCCAAGATCGATGTCACCTGCCATCCCGCCCCCCTGCAGGGCGTAGACCAGGTCTTCGCTGGCGGTGTTGCCGGTGGCCCCCGGAGCGAAGGGACAACCGCCGAGTCCTGCGCAGGCGGCGTCGAGTGCGGCGGCACCGTGGCGGGCCGCGAACAGGGCGTTGGCCACGCCCATGCCGAAGGTGTCATGGCCGTGGAACGCCCAGGACAGGGCGGGGGATCGGTGGCGCTCGGTCAGCTCGGTGAAGTGGTCCGCCACCTGGAAGGGCGTGGCGCGACCGGTGGTGTCGCACAGGGCGACTTCCACCGGCAACTCGCCGGTGATGGCGAGCGCCTTAGTGAGCACCTCATCGACCCGGCGCCAGTCGACCCTGCCGTCGAAGGGGCAGTCGAAGCTGGTGCCAAGGTCCAGGCGCAGGGCGGTGTTGCCCTTGGCGCGCACCGCCTCGACCACACGGGCGAAGGCCTCCAACGATTCATCCACCGACTGGCGCACATTGTTGCGGTTGTGCGCCTCGGACACCGAGACCACGTAGACCAGCTCGCTGACATCGTGTTCAAGCGCAAGCTCGGCTCCCTTGAGGTTGGGAACAAGCGCGGAGAATCTCACATCGCGGCGATGGGCGAAGGCGCGGATCAGCTCGCCGGTGTCCGCCATCTGCGGAATCGCCCGGGGGCTGACGAAGGAGCCGATCTCCATGCGTCGGATGCCGGCGTCGAGCAGCGCCTGGATGACCTCGATCTTGCGCTCTGTCGGCAGCGGATCGGCGATCGACTGGAAGCCGTCGCGTGGGGCGACCTCGACCAGTTCGATCGGGGCGGGTGACGTGGTGGTCATGCGGGAGTCTCCGTCGGGTTCAAGGGTGGGTGGCATCGATGTGATCGGAGCCGTCCGGCGGCGGCAGTGGGGCGCCGCGGGAAAGGCTCGCCAGGGTGTCGATCAGAAACTGAAGGCCGAGTGCGGTGAAGCCGATCGGCAGCAGCGCGTAGGGGATGCCCATGGGGGTGCCGAGGGCGCTGGACACCCGTTCGCCGTACTCGAAGGCCTGGGCCGCCATCAGATAACCGCGCCAGGCGAGGATCGCGCAGAACGTCATCCCGGCAAGACCAGTGAACACTTCCAGCAGGCGACGCGCCTTGGCGGGAAGCTTGTCCTTGAAGAAGGTGATACGGATATGGGCGTCGAAGCGTTGGGCCTCGGCGGCGCCCATCACCGCCAGATACACCAGCAGGAAGGAGTTGATCTCCAGGCTCCAGTGGGTGGGGGCGGAGAAGGCGTAGCGCATGACAGTGTCGTAGCAGATCGACACCGTCATGAACACCAGCACCGCCATCGAGGCCAGGCGCAGGATGGCGAGTACGCCATCCCAGCCCTTGAGGGGGATCCTCTGTGCGTGCGCTTTCATGGCGACCTCAGGCCTGTCCCAGCGCGAGCTTGATGGCACGTTCGCCGAGTTCCTCACCGACCTCGCCTTTCCAGTGGTCCCATACCTTGTGGGTGGCCTCGTTGAAGGCGGCCAGATCCTCGTCGCTGGGGGCGATGATCTCGACGTTCTCCTCGCGCACCTGAGGCCAGTACTCGTTGGGATAGATATCGTCGTTGCAGTGGCTGATGAAGTTCTCGTCGTACCAGCGGGCGGCATCTTCGAGGATCGCACGGCTGTCGTCGTCGAGGCTGTCCCAGCGGTCACGCAGCATGAAGGGCGCCACCGAGAAGCCGGTGATCGGCAGCTGGTAGCACACGTCCACCTGCTCCTGCAGGCTGCGCCCGATGATGGTGGAGATATTGAACACGCCGGCGTCCACGGTACCGCGCTGCAGCGCCATGTAGGTCTCGGACGAAGGAATGCGCACCGCACCGATGTCGTAGGCCTCCAGCGCCGAGGTGGCCTCGAAGCTGACCACCCTGACCTTCTTGCCGCGAATGTCCTCGAGGCTGCGCACCGCGTTGTCCTGGGTGCTCCAGATGTATTCGGGCTCGAGGATGCCGCCGCCGGAGGTCAGCATGTAGAGGTTTTCCTTGGCCAGCTCCTCATTGATCAGGTCGAACAGCGGGCTGCCCTGACGCAGCCGCTCGGGGTGGCGGTACAGCTCGCCGACGACACCGGGCAGCCCGGTGATGCCGAGGATCGGCAGCGAGCGGGTGATGTAGGAGGTGGTGTGGAACATGAAGTCGATATTGCGCGAGCGCAGCGCGGGAAGCTGTTCGTCGGCCTTGAGCAGCTGGCCCGAGTCGTAGAAATCGACCTCAAGCACGTCGCCGCCGTTGTCGCGCAGGTAGTTGACGAAGCCGGCGGAGCCGTAGGTCAGCGCCTTGTAGGACGGTGGCAGGTAGGTCACGCCGGTGAAGGTGGTGGCGGCGCGGGCATGGCGTGGCATCAGCGCCTGGGGGCCCAGCAGCGAGGCCCCTGCGGTGGCGAAGGCGGTGGTCTTGAGCAGTTGGCGGCGGGTCAGGTTCATGGGAATGTCTCCGTCTTGTCATTGTCGTTGTTGCCCCTGGCCAGCGGGGCGAGTGAATCGGGGCCCCTTCAGTGCATCAGGCTCGGTAGCCACAGGCTGATGCTGGGGAAGAACACGAACAGCATCAGCACCAGGAACTGCACCGCCACGAAGGGCAGCGCGCTCTTGATGATCTCCTCCACCGACAGCTCCGGGCAGACCCCCCTGAGCGCGTAGAGGTTTAGCCCTACCGGCGGGGTGATCACCGCGATCTCCAGGTTCAGCACCATGACGATGCCGAACCACAGGGGGTCATAGCCCATGGCCTGGATCAGCGGCAGCAGCACCGGCGTGGTGACCACGATCAGCGAGACCGCATCGACAATCATGCCGAGCAGGATCAGCAGCAGCATGACCGCCAGCAGGATCGCCCAGTCCGGCAGGCCCGAGGCGGTCAGCGATTCGGTCAGCAGCTGCGGCACCCGCACCATGTTGAGGTAGTCGCCGAAGATCTTGGCGCAGCCGATGATCAGCAGGATGGCGCCGCTGACTCGTGCGGTGCTGGCCAGGATGCGGCCGAAGGAGGCAAGCGTCAGGCAGCGGAAGATCAGCGCGGCGATCACGAAGGCGCCAAAGGCGCCGATGCCGGCGGCCTCGCTGGGGGTGGCCAGTCCAGAATAGATAGAGCCAAGCACCACCAGCACCAGCAGGGCGGCGTGCCAGATGTGGGCAAGGCTGGCGAAGCGCTCGCGCCAGCTGAAGCGTTGCTCGACGCTGGGCGCTTCCTCGGGCTTCAGACTCACCCGGATAAAGATGTAGAGCGACAGCGCCAGGGCCAGTACCACCCCGGGGACGATACCGCCGATGAACAGGTCGGCCACCGATACGCTGGCCACGGCGCCATAGATGATGAAGGGCACACTGGGCGGGATCAGCATCGCCAGGGCGCCGGCGCTGACCACCGCACCGGCGGCTAGCGAGCGGCTGTAGCCGCGCTCGAGCATCTGCGGTACGGCGATCGAACCGACCGCGGCGACGCCGGCCAGGCTCACCCCGGACACCGCGCCGAACACCGCCGAGGCGCCCACCGAGGAGATCGCCAGGCTACCCCTGAGCCAGTGCAGCCACCTCACCGCCGCCTGGAACAGGTTGTTGCCCACCGGCGTCGCGCCGAGCAGGTTGCCCATCAATATGAACAGCGGCAGGGCGATCAATTCGAAGGCATTGAGCTGGCCAAACAGCGATGACGGCGCGAAGAAGAACGCCATGGAGCCCCGGGCCATGTACAGGCCGGCGAGCCCGGCCAGCCCCAGGGACAGAAAGATCGGCAGGCCGACGGCGATCAATACGATCAGCAGCGCCAGGACGAGTAGGGGTTCCATGCAAGAGCCTCTAGGTTGTTGTTGTCGGCAGAGTGGTCGCTGGTTGGCGGTGCTAGATCACGCTGTCCTTGCGCAGGGCATCGATGCTGTTCTGGTCGAGTTCCAGCCAGTCGCCGAGCACCGCCTCGGTGTGTTCGCCCAGGGCCGGACCGACCTGGCGTACCTTGCCAGGCGTCTGCGACAGCCGCGGAAAGACGTTCTGCATCGGCAGCGGCTTGCCGTGGCGGTCCGGCACCTCGACGATGGAGCCGCGCTCCTTGATGTGTTCGTCTTCGAGCATGTCCTTGGCGGTGTACACCAGGCCCGCCGGGACACCGGCGTCGGCCAGCAGGTCGACGATATGCTGGGCATCGTGGTGGGCGGTCCAGGCGGCGATCAGCTCGTCGATGGCCTGCTGGTTCTCGCCTCGCGCGCGATGGTCGGCGTAGTCCGGATGATCGGCCAGGGTGGGCTGACCCATGGCCTCGCACAGCCGGCGGAAGACGGTGTCCTGATTGGCGCCGATGATGACGTCCCGGCCGTCCCTGGCGGGATAGGCGTTGGACGGCGCGATCTTGGGCAGGAAGCTGCCTGCGCGCTCACGGATCTTGCCGGCCCGGGCGTAGTCGGGGATCAGGCTCTCCATCATCGCCATCACCGCCTCGAAGATGGCACTGTCCACCACCTGGCCACGCCCGGTCTTCTCGCGCTGGTGCAGCGCCAGCAACGCGCCCATGGCGCCCTGGACCCCGGCCAGGGTGTCGCCCAGCGAAATCCCCACCCTGACCGGGGGGCGGTCCGGGTAGCCGCTGATGTAGCGCAGCCCGCCCATGGCTTCGCACACCGCCGCGAAGCCGGCACGCGACGCGTAGGGACCGTCCTGGCCGAAGCCGGTGACCCGCACCATGATCAGCCCCGGGTTGTCGGCCGACAGGCTCTGATAGTCCAGGCCCCAGCGCTCCATGGTGCCGGGGCGGAAGTTTTCGATCAGCACATCGGCCTTGGCCGCCAGGCGCCGCAGCAGGTCCTGGCCCTCGGGCTTGCGCAGATCGAGGGTCAGCGACTGCTTGTTGCGGGCGATCACGTTCCACCACAGCGGTTCGCCGCTCTCGTCGGTCTGGCCCCATTGGCGCATGGCGTCGCCCTTGCCCGGTGGCTCGATCTTGACCACCTGGGCGCCGAAGTCGGCCAGTACCTGGCCGCAGGTGGGCCCGGCGATAAGCTGGCCGAGTTCGAGCACCTTGAGGTCGTCCAGCGGGAGTGAGGCGATAAGCTCGTTCATGTTGGAGGTCCGTGGTCAGAGGTCGAGGGTGGAAGATGAAGGGTGAAACGCAAAAAAGGGCCGCGCCGGGAGGATCACGGGGGCGATGAGGTCGCGGTCGAGGTGTCGACGGTCACGTGCAATACCCGCGCGGCCAGCAGGTGGGCGCGCATCACGTTCTCCGCCCAGGCGGCGTTGCCGGCGCCGATGGCGATCAGCATCTCGCGGTGGTGCTGCATGCTGCGTTTGAGCGCCGAACGGTCGTAGCTGGCGAAATTGCGTCGGATGATCGAGGTACGCACCACGCTCTCGAGGATCTGGGCCAGACGCTGGTTGTCGCTGGCATGGATCAACAGGCGGTGAAACTCGTGGTTGAGCGAGGCCAGCTCGCTGTGGCCCGCACCATCGAGGGGGCTCTCGGTCAGGGCCTCCATGCGCGAGGCCAGGTCGTCCAGATGGGCGAGGGTGTCAGCGTCGATGTGTCGGCAGGCGAGTCCGACCGCCATGGGTTCGAGTACCAGGCGCAGTTCGAACACTTCACGAGCGTCCTTTTCGGTCCACTCGGTCACCCTGGCGCCCTGATGGGGGATGGCCTCGAGCCAGCCCTCGGAGACCAGCTCCCGCAGCGCCTCGCGGACCGGGGTACGGCTGACCTCGAGTTCCCGGGCAACCGCCGCCTCACGCACGAATTCGAGCGGTCGATAGGCGCCGTCGAGGATGCGTTGCTTGATGGCTTCATGGACCTGGGCGGTGGCCGTGCGGGCACCGCTGGCTTCGAGCGGGGTGGTCGGAGTCACGAGGAAATCTCTTACATTGCATACAATCGTAAGAGTAGAGGGCTTTATGGCTGGGCGAAGTTAGACTTTTGGTCGAAATTGCATGCAGCGTCTGGTGATTCCCCGGTGGTGGGCCAGTCCTAGCCCACCGCGTCGTTGGCCGCGAATACGCTGTCGGCCAGGTAGCGTTCGTCGAACTGGCCGGCATCGGCCAGGGCGGCCGGATCAGGCAGCAGCAGACGATGACGGTTCCGGTGCAGCAGGCCCTCCTCGTCGAGTGCGCTGAAGGTGCGACTGACGTGCACCGGACTCAGCCCCAGCACGTCGGCCAGCATTTCCTGGGACAGTGGCAGACGGATGCTGTGGTCTTCCTGGCGGCCGGCGGTCTTGGCCAGGCGCTCGTACATTTCCATGATGAAGTGAGCCAGCTTCTGTCTGGCGCTGCGTCGCGACAGATTGACCAGGCGCTCGGTCAGCAGCACCTGCTGGCGGCTGGCCATGGCGAAGAGGATCGAGGTCAGGGTGGTCGACTGTTGAAAGATGTCGGTCAGACGGGCGTGGGGGAAGCGGCAGATGGTGCCGTCCTCGATCATCTGGACGCCGGTAAGACGCTGATGAAAGGCGTATTCGCGTAGCCCGATCACGTCGCCAGGGAGGTAGACCTCCAGGATCTGGCGCGCGCCGTCTTCCAGCTGCCGGTAGGAGAAGGCCCAGCCCTGGCTCAGGGTGAAGAAGTCCTGGGCAGGATCGCGTTCCTCCCAAAGGCTATCGCCGGCCTTGACCTCCAGCGGTGACTTCTCGAGCGCGCCCAGCAGCTGGCGATCGCCATCGCTGAGCGGGTGATAGTGGCGAAAATGCTTGACGATGCAGCTGTCCCGGTTCGACACGGCAAGGCTCCTTGCACGACAGGCTCGATGGAGAATGCGTATTAGGGGTTTACGTTAACTCAGGTTATGTCGGCGCGGTAGATACAGGCCCAGGATGGGGGTCCATCGCCGAGGTCGGTCAAGGCACAGCGTCTCCGGTCACGGCGATCCATTCTGGAATCGTTACGGAGGCGGAGTCATGACTTACGCACCCAACCAACTGTCGATCCGTTCGGATGATGGCTATCCCACACGCCTCGACGCGCCAATGGGCAATATCGCCCGCCATTGCCCGGTCGTCCATGCGACGCCCGAGCAGCGCCAGGCCGGGCCGCTCGACGAGCAGGAGCTGGCCGCATTCGAAGAACGCGGCTTTCTCTGGTTCGACAGCTTCTTCGAGGCCGACGACATTGAGCCCTTCTTCGATGAACTAAGCGCCATGGAGCGGGATCCCGAGCTGACCGGCAGCGACAAGGTCATCACCGACCCTGTCTCTGGTGCCATTCGTTCGGTGTTCGGCATGCACGAATTGTCCGAGCGCTTCGATCGCCTGACTCGCTCGCCGCAGCTTCTGAAGATCGTCGAGCAACTGCTCGGGGGCGGTGTCTACGTGCACCAGTCGCGGATCAATGACAAGGCCGGCTTTCAGGGCAGTGGCTTCGACTGGCACTCGGACTTCGAGACCTGGCACGCAGAAGACGGCATGCCCGGCATGCGCGCGCTGAGTGTCTCGCTGATGCTCACCGACAACGGCGAGTTCAACGGACCGCTGATGCTGGTGCCGGGGTCCCATCGCCAGTTTGTTCCCACCGTGGGACGCACCCCGGACCAGAACTGGGAGACCTCGCTCAAGGCGCAGCACATCGGCGTACCCACCCGAGAGCAGCTGGGACCGATCATCGAAAAGCAGGGCATCGAGGCGCCCAAGGGGCCGGCCGGGTCGATTCTGCTGTTCGACTGCAACGCGCTGCATGCGTCCAACAGCAACCTGTCACCGTGGCCGCGCTCCAACCTGTTCTTCGTCTACAACAGCGTCGACAACCGCCTGGTCACTCCCTTCGGCGCCAAGTCCCCACGGCCCGAGCACCTGGCGGCGCGCGAGCGCACGCCAGCACTGGGATGATCAGGCGCCAGCCAATGTCGGTAGATGGCTTCGCCCTTGGGCGTGGCCGCTCCCCATCAAGAGAAAAGAGCCATCAAGAGGAAGCCCCCATGCACATTGGCGACACCCTGCTGATTGCCCGTGATCTGGTCATGGTAGCCGAGGACCAGTTGTCCTCGGGTAACACCGCCGAGATCATCGATACCTCGGCCCTGGTCGAAGGTGACGGTGACGACATACGTCTGCCGCGCTATCGGGTACTGATCGACGAGGTGGGGGAGCGGGATTGCTCCTGCACCATTCTCGAACGCCTCGAATAGTCGGACGCTGGCGCCTGGTCTGATTGTCTCATTGGCATCGGCATCGGCATCGGCATCGGCTGCGACTGCCAAAGCCACACGGGGTGACGGCCGGGCCATGCGTCTGTTAAGGATGGAGCACATTCTCGGACTTGGAGGCACGATGACGATTCAGCTCAAGCGGGCCTACGATGCGCCCGCCGACAACGACGGCTATCGGGTGCTGGTGGACAGGCTCTGGCCGCGGGGGATCGCCAAGGACGAGGCGCGTATCGATGAATGGATCAAGGAGGCCGCTCCCAGTGATGACCTGCGCAAGGCCTTTCACAGCGAAGCACTGGGCTGGGGCGAGTTTCGTCAGCGCTATCTGGCTGAGCTGAAGGAGCAGAGGGAAACGCTCAGACCCCTGGCCGAGCGCAGCCAGCAGCACAAGGTAACCCTGGTGTTTTCCTCGAAGGATGAGACCCACAACAACGCCGTGGTACTCAAGGACTACCTGGCCATGCTGACCGGGTGACGTTCGGGGGGACCACCGGGCATCACGGACTCGAACCTCCGACCCACGCATTACGAATGCGTTGCTCTACCTGCTGAGCTACACCGGCTTGACACCACCTTCTCGATCACACCGGGCCTACCGCCAGCCCGGCTAGCGGGGTTTTCAGGCGTCCCTGATGGCCCCCCTGTGCGCTAGTCCCGGGGCTCCCTTAGACGCGTCAGGCCTTCCTGGGCGCTGGAGGCCACCAGTTCGCCTTTTCGATTGTAGATGCTGCCACGAGCCAGGCCTCTGGCGCCGCCGGCCCAGGGGCTGTCCATGTCGTACAGCAGCCAGTCGTTGACGGCCACGTCCTGGTGAAACCACAGCGAGTGGTCGAGGCTGGCGATCTGCAGCTTGGGGTCGCCGAAACGGATGCCATGGGGCACCAGGGCGGTGGTCAGCAGGTTGAAATCCGAGCTGTAGGCGAGCAGGTAGCGATGCAGAGCGGGGTCATCGGGCAGCTCGCCATTGAGCCGGAACCACAACCGCTTGCGCGCGGGCGCGCCGTCCTCGGCGGTGTCTTCCACATGGCGAAATTCGATCGGGTGGCCGGGGAAGCGCAGGATCTCGTCGCTGTCGCCGGGCTCTGTTGCTTCGAGGGCGGGCATGCTGGCCTGGTGGCTCAGGCTGTGTTCCTGGCCATGGAAGGAAGCGCTGCAGAAGAAGATCGGACGGCCCTTCTGGATCGCGGTGATGCGGCGGGTGGTGAAGCTGCCACCGTCACGAACGCGGTCGACCTGATAGACCACCGGCATGGCGGCGTCGCCGGGACGCAGGAAGTAGCCGTGCAGCGAGTGCACCTGACGCTCCGCCGCGACGGTCTGGGTGGCCGCCGACAGCGCCTGGCCCAGTACCTGGCCGCCGAACAGCTGGGGAAGCCCCAGGTCCTGGCTGCGTCCACGAAACAGGTTCTCTTCCAGCATTTCCAGGCCCAGCAGGTCTACCAGACCCTTCAAGGCGTCCGACATTCGCGTATCCTCCTTGCGCCGGGGTAGCCCGGCTAGTCGATGGCGGTGACACGGTGGCGATTGCCGTGCCCGCGACAATGGTTCAGCATTTGCCTGGGCTCAGTGTACGGGAGTGCAACACCTTGCGCAGTGACGAATTTTACATGCATCGAGCGCTGGAACTGGCGGAGCGGGCGGCCCAGGCAGGAGAGGTGCCGGTCGGTGCGGTGGTGGTGGACGCGGCCGGAGAGATCATCGGTCGCGGCGCCAACGGCCCCGTGGCGAGCCATGATCCCAGCGCCCATGCCGAGGTTCAGGCGCTCAGGGACGCCGGGGTGAGCCTGTCGAACTATCGGCTCGAGGGCTGCACGCTGTACGTGACGCTGGAACCCTGCATGATGTGCTCCGGGGCCATCATCCACGCCAGGATCCGGCGTCTGGTCTACGGTGCCGCGGAGCCTCGTTCCGGCATGGTCGAGTCCCGAGCCAACCTGTTCGCCCAGCCCTGGCACTTCCACCAGGTGGAGGTCGAAGGTGGGGTGCTGGCGAGCCGAGCCTCTCGCCTGCTCAAGACGTTTTTTGCCGAGCGCCGATGAGCCTTTGCCGCAGCGCAAAGCACTGAGGCAACGTCGGCGGTGCCGACGGGTTGCTCAAGACTCCCGTTACAGGTTTCGAGCCTTGCTCAGGTGGTGAAGGGCGGTGTGTCCAGGTCCGATGCGCCGTCGACGGTATCCACGAAAAGCTCGACCCGGTCGCGTCCCTGGTGCTTCGCTGTATAGAGCGCCTGGTCCGCCTGCTGTATCAGGCGTGCCAGATCTAGCGGTGCCTGGTCCTGGCATGCCACCCCCAGGCTGATGGTCAGTGGCGTGCCGTCGTGATGAGCCAGCGGTGCCTGTCGGACGGCACGCCGCAGACGCTCGGCCACAGCGCTGGCTTCGGCTAGCCGTCCTTCGGGAATGATCACCAGAAACTCTTCCCCGCCGTAGCGCCCCAGCAGGCCGTCATCCCCCAGGGTCTCCTGTGCAAGTCGACCTACCGCCTTGAGCACTCTGTCGCCTTCGGCATGGCCGAGGCAGTCGTTGATGCGCTTGAAGTGGTCGATGTCGACAAGAATAACGCTAAGGGGCAAGCGCGCCCGCCAGGTCTGGGCGGTGGCCTGAAGGTGACGTCGGTTCGGCAGACCGGTGAGTTCGTCGTGGTCGGCGAGCCAGCTGAGTTGCTGCTGCAGGCGATGGCGAGTGCGGACCTCGCGGCGAAGGTCTCCGTTGGAGCGTGCAAGCGCACGATGCTGGGAGGCCATCTGGTGCTGGCTGAACAATGTCAGATAGAGGAACTGGCTGAACAGCAGACCCAGCATCAGGGTGACAGCCGGAAGACGGCTGCGCAGGCGCGTCAGCAATCGGGTATCGGGGCGCAAGGTCAGCTCGAGCGGTAGATAGGCTGTGTCGACTGTCACCGCCTTATTGTCGGGTCGATGCAGGGGAATGGCGTCGAGGGGAACAGATACTGTCCACGGGGCCGGATGCCCCTCCATGGGCCATTCCTTGATCAGACGGTTGTGGTAGGTAAGTCGGACCTGCAGGCTCCCCGCCCCCGAGGGGGGATGCGTATACATATTCTCGGCCATGGCTGATAGTGACAAGGTCGCTGCCAAGTGCCCGAGCGGCTTTCCACCGGGACGGCGAATCGGTAGCGAGAGCGTGATCTTCATCGTCGGTGCAGGAGCGTCGATGGCGAGGGTAGTGATCTGGGCCGCCGGGGGGAGCACCGCGGCAGGTTGAGGCATATCAGTGGACCTGGGGACGACTGTGGTCGCGGGGCTTCGCACATTGCCGCCGGTCACTTCGACGTAGCGCAGCGTCGCAAGGTAGGGAAAGTGGTCGCGAAGAGGTCGCGTCAGGTGCTGCCAGCGTTCGGTAGAGGGCGGGAGCGGCGATTGTTCGAGGAAAACCTGCAAATGTTGCAGGGAGTGTCGAAAGTCATTGAATTCGCCAGCCAGGCGTTCCTCCATGGCACGGCCTTCGCGCTGTCCTAGATATTGCAGTTCGCCATCGGCCTGAATCTCCAGGTACTGCCAAAGTGCCAGGGTCATCACGACCAGAAGTGTCGAAGGCCAAAGCCCACGCCTGAGGCTGTCGCGGGTGGGACGCCAGCCGCTTACCACGCCCACCCACTGGCCGGCCAGCAACAGGCCGAGGACGGCGGTGACGGTGAGCGAGTGGGCGTGCAGCAGTGCCGCTGAAGGCAGCCAGTGATGCAGTGGTGTCTGGTCCAGCAGCAACAGCAGCAAGCAGGACATGTGGAGCAAGGGGACGCCCAGGCTCGAGCGCGTGCGCGCCAGTATCCCCAGGGTCAGCAGCGTCAGCACGACCAGTTCGACCAGCGGCGGGCGCCAGTCCAGCAGCGTCGAAGGTGTTGTCAGCCAACGGAAGGGTTCGGACAGGCGCTCCAGTGACAGCCAGTCTTCCGGTGCACAGGTGCCGAATAGCAGAGTGACCAGGCACAGACACAGTGGCCATAGCACCAGGGCACTGGTGAAGACCCCCTTGCGTGTCCATCGCCATTGACCGATGGCGACGATAAGGGCCAGCGCCAGGGTCGTCTGATTCGCCGGCAGAGAGGCTACCCGAGTATCGAGCACGGTGAGGGAGGCGACTGCCAGCACCAGGGCGAGCAGGGTCAGCCCTTGGCTCAATAGCCGGTAGTGACGAACAACGGGTGTCGAGGTGTACCACATTCAGGCATTCCAACCCTGGCGGCTCGCGGCCTGACTGGCCGCGCTACGACCAGCTTACCCAGGCGCTGATCGAGACTCAGGAAGAAGTGCGCCGCCTCGCGCCAGTGGGGTTGACCTGAGTCAGGAGTGCAACAGACCGTTGGGCTCTGTGGCCTCGCTGGGCTCAGCAGCGGGCTTCGCCTCGGCGATCTCCACCCGATTGCGGCCCAGCCGCTTGGCACGATACAGCGCCATATCCGCTCGATGCAGCAAGTCCCTCGGCACAACGGGGCCGTCGGTCTGGGTGATCAGGCCGATACATACCGTCATGGGACTGCCGTCTTCGTGTTGTACGCCGCAGGCCTGCACCTCTCGCCTCAGGTGTTCTGCCCAGGCATGTACCCAGGCGATATCGCCCTGTGGCAGATAGACCACGAATTCCTCGCCGCCGTAGCGGGCCAGCACGCCACCCTGTGGAAGCAGTTTCTGCGCGCAGGCGGCGAAGCGCTTGAGCGCCTGGTCTCCGGCTTGATGGCCTTGTTGGTCGTTGATGCGCTTGAAATGGTCGAGGTCACATAACAGCAGACTGAGAGGGCTCTGTCCGGCGTCCGTCGGCAGGCTGGCGAGAAAGGTGCGTCGATTGGCCAGGCCCGTGAGGTCGTCGTGTCCTGCCAGCCATTCGATGTTTTTCTGCAGGCGCGAACGACGCCGCATTTCTCGGCGTAGTTCGAGATTGGTATCGGCAATCTGGCGGTGCTGCTGGCGCTGCCGATGGCGGCTGAACAACAGCAGGTAGAGCAGCAGAGCCATGATCAGGCCGGTGCACAGCGTTGAACTCGGATAGTGCAGCTTCAGGTGCTCCAGCAAACGGCGGTTGGGGCTGAGCTCCAGGTGCAGGGTATGGGACAGCAGACGAACGTCGCTGACGAGCCTCCAGGGCGAATTCGACGCTGACGTCGGTACCCGCCATAGGGTGCTGTCGCCGTCTTTCAATGTCAGCGTCATGGCGTCCGGTATATCGGCGAGCGCGGGCAGGAGATTGGAAGCTAAGGCGTCGAGGCTGAAGACCATGGCGACCGAACCCAGCAGCCGCCCACCATCAACCGTGTGGATCGGCAGAAAGTGGATGATGCCCCAGCCCCCATCGGGCAGTGGCAGGATATCCGATGACACCGCGTCGCGCTGGTGAAAGCTCTGCTGCAGCACTTCCATCAGTGGCTGGTCGAGGGCTCCATCCAGCAAGCGCATGCCCGGGTAGGCCTGGTGCCAGTTGTCGTCGGGATAGAGGTGCTGGACCCGTCCGGAGGGATCGATCAGGGCCAGCAGGGGCAGTTCCGGGAAGTCGTTCATAAAGCTCTGGGCTTCGTGGCGCCACATCGATGCCGAGGGCAGGCGTTGATCGATCTCCCAGACCAGATGGAAGCGATGCATGGCTCGAAGGGTGTCGTCGATGCGGTCTGTCATCGTTGCCGACAGGCGATCGGTCTCCCGCTGGGCACGTTCGAATAGCTGTCGATTGGCCTCTCTGTCCTGCTGGCACCACAGCAGAACCGTTGCCGTGGCAATCAGAAGACCGGGGCCCAGGGCGCGCAACAGGCTCGCCTGGTTATGGCGCCAGCCGGTCACCACCGCCAGGAACTGGGTCAGCAATAGCAGCCCGCTGCCCGCCAGCGCCCAGGGACCTGCGGGTGGCGCCAGCGGCGGCAGTGTCTCGGGCGCCGCCACCTGGTAGGCCAGACTCCCCCACAGCAGGACGGCGATGGCGTGGAGCAAGGGGGTGCCCAGGCTGGCACGGGTGCGCAGGGCAAGACTCAAGGCCAGGCACGCCAGCAGCAGGCTGTCGGCCAACCCCGGCCACTGCCAGGAAAGGCGTGGGTGGCCAGTATCGAGCGGCGCCGGTGGATCGAAAGTCGCCAGAGACAGCCAGCCCTGGGGCAGGATATCGCCGGCCACGCCGATCAGCAGAGCGGCCAACACCGCCACCACCAGCGTCAGACTCAAGCCCAGCCGCTGGCGGTACCAGGCCAGTTGAGCAAGACCGATCAAGCCGCCCAGTACCAGGGTGGGCAAGGTGGTCGAGGCGGTATAGCCGGCGAGGCTGGCGCAGAGCCCCGCAATGTACAGTGCCAGGGACAACAGCGTCAGCGGGATTCTGAGACGTAGCATGTACCCACTTTCCAGGCGAGGAGCTGGCGGTTGTTGGACGTTGTGGTCAGCGAAATATCTCGCCGAACCGATCAGCGAGAAGAATAGACGTTCGGGGGATTGTGCTGGAAAATGCGGCCAAGTGGGCGCGGAACCATGCCTTTCCTGATGTAGATCAAGGACATCGAGGGGGCGGGTGGGTGTCTGGTTGGCGCCTGGTGTTGAGGCCGCGTGCCAGATCCGCGCAAGGCCGCGCTCAGGCAGGTGATCCACAAACCTCGATACGATTGCGCCCCTGCCGCTTGGCCCGATAAAGCGCCAGATCCGCGCGGTGGAGCAGGTCTTCGGCGATCAGGTCGCCGGCGCCGTGGCTGGCGATGCCGATGCTTACCGTCATGGGGCGCCCATCGGCATGCTCAACGCCGCAGTTCATCACGCTCTGGCGCAGGGATTCGGCGATCTCGACGGCCTCGTCCGCGGCCACCCCGGTCAGCAGGGCCACGAATTCCTCGCCGCCGTAACGGGCCAGCACCACCCCTTCGGGCATCGCCAGGCGTCCCACTCGGGCGAAGCGACGAAGCGCCTCGTCCCCCGCCTGGTGGCCGAGCTGGTCATTGATGCTCTTGAAGTGATCGATGTCACACAGAAGAACGCTCAGCGGGCGGCACTCCTGCTGTTCTCGCAACGTCGACATGAACAGGCGGCGATTGGGCAGCAGCGTCAGCTCGTCGTGGCCGGCAAGCCACTCCACCTCACGCTGCAGTTCGGTACGATGGCGGACCTCTCGGCGCAGCTCCTCGTTGGAGCGGTACATCGACGAGTGTTGTACCGACATGCGGTGGTGGCCGAATACCACCATGTACAGCAGGTAAGCCAGCAGCAGCCCGATGCTGAGACTGGCCACCGGCTGGCGCGAACGCAGACCCAGCAAGTAGCCAGTGGAGGCGTTCAAGGCGACGGTCAGCTCTTGTTCGTCAAGGGCAAGCAGGCTAAGCGTGGTCCATGGGCCTGGCGACTCGCTGGTCGGCCAGTCGCGGATGGTGTCACCGTCCACGGCAAAGCGCATGCGGATATGCTCACGGTCCAGCAGGGTCTCGGCGTAGAGCTTGTCGGCCAGCACCGGGAGGCTGAGCACCATGGCCGCAGCGCCGGTGACGCGCTGCTGGTCGGGGGAGGTGATCGGCAGGTAGTAGATCATGCCGGGCATCCCCTGCAGCAGTGGCACGACGCCGGTGTGGCCCTCCTGGTTGTCGGAAAGTGCCTTCGCCAGTGCGTCGACGTAGGGGCGGTCCACGTCTAGTGCATTGATGCCGATGATCGCCCGGTTGCTGTCATCGCGTGGGTGGACAAGGCGGATGGTACCGTCGGCTTCGATATAGGCGATGTTGAGAAAGTAGCTGAAGTCCTGGTGGTAAAAGGCGGCCTGGCGCTCCCACTCTTCGGCGCTGGGGGCCTCTTCCAGCAGGCTCCAGAAGCTGGCGAAACGTCTCACTGCCTCCAGGTGGGCCGTTATCTCGGCGCCAAGCTGAGTCGCCAGACGATCCGATTCGCCCTGCAGCTCGTCTTGAAGCTGCTGGTCCACGTACACACGTTGCTGGTTCCAGACGAACAGACTGACCAGCACCAGGGCGAGCGAGGGAATCAGGCTGCGCAGGATGCTGATCCGGGTGTGGCGCCACCCCGAGACCACGCCGACGAACTGGGCGACCAGCAACAGCGCCAGCAACAGCATGCTGGCGGGGGTGCCTGCCAGGTTCTGCGGCGAGCGGATCTCGTCGGTGATCACCAGCAGCGCTTCGGTGACCAGTAACAGCGCCGCCAGCGCCTGCAGCAGCGGGGCGGCCAGGCTCGCCCGGGTGCGTCCCAGCAGCCCGCCAGTCAGCGCCAGCAGGATGAGCAGCTCCATCAAGGGCGGTCGAAGATCGTCGAGGCCCTGGACCCCGGGTAGCCACGATGCCCATTGGTCGAGCGTGACGTAAGAGATCAGGGCTTCGGGCAGCAGGTAGCTGGCCAGGCCCAGCAGCAGGATCGCCAGCACCGGCAACAGACACACGACCGACATCCTCACCCCACGCCAGTACCACATCGCCTGGCCGATGCCGGTCAGCAGCAGCAGGGTCCAGCTGGCGCTGTGGCTCTGATCCTGGATCATCGAGGGGTCGACGATCAGTCCCGCCGTGGCCAGCAGGATGACCAGCAGCGTCATGGACAGGGCAATTCGAGACATGAAGGCAAGGTGTCCTAGGGCATGGGGGGCACGAGTTCGAAGATCTCGGCGTCGGCTTGATCGGGCAGGCGGGCATTCAGCTGGTGGAACTGCTGCTGGCTGCGATCGACGTAGTCGAGGATCTCGAGATAGCGGCGAATATTCTGCACATAGATGACCGGTTCGCCACCCCTTGCGTAGCCGTGGCGTGTCTTGCTGTGCCACTGGCTTTCCTGCAACAGGGGCAGCGCCTCACGCACATCACGCCACAGATCCGGGTTGCCACCCCGCATGCGGGCGATATCACGGGCGTCATACAGATGGCCGAGGCCCACGTTGTAGGCCGCGAGTGCCATGTAGAGGCGGTCCTCCCCGGTGATCGACTCGGGCAATCGCTGTTCGACGCTGCGCAGATAGCGTGCGCCGCCCTCGATGCTCTGGGCCGGGTCCAGCCGGTTCGATACTCCGACTTCCTCGGCGGTGGCGTTGGTCAGCATCATCAGCCCACGCACCCCGGTGGGCGACGTTGCCTCCGGGTCCCAGTGGGACTCTTGATAACCCACCGCCGCCAGCAGCTTCCAGTCGAAGTGTTGCGCGCGGGCGGCCTCTCGAAACAGGGCATCGAAGCGGGGCAGGCGCTTGTTGACGTGGTTGATGAAGACCCGGGCGCCGACGTACTCGAGATAGTCGTCATGACCGAAGTAGCGGGCGGTGAGGCGGTCGAGTTCACCGTCTGCGCGAAGCTCGTCGAAGAACGTATTGGCGCGTTCGATCAGCGCCAGACCGTCTTTCCCGGAGAAGGCCCAGGCCATGGTCACCGGCTCGCCGATGTCGAAGCCGTCTTCCACTTCGGGGAAGAACAGACGATTGAGGCGGAACTGGTGGGCGTACACCACCGCGGCGTCCAGCTCGCCATCCTCGATGCGCCTGAGCAGCGAGGCGATCTCCAGGTCTTCCGCTTCCTTCCAGCTGAGGCGAGGGTGCTCGCGCTGCAATTCGTGCATGACGCGGCTGATGCCGGTGCCCTTGGCGATGCCGATGTTCCAGTCCTTGAGGTCATCGAGCGCCTTGGGCGGCTGCAGTCCTCGGCGATACACCACCATCGGCTGCATCGACAGGATCGGGCGCGAAAACACCAGGCCTTCCGCCAGCGGATCCAGCGGCAGGGCGGCCGCGCCGAGGTCGCCCTGGTGGCGCACCGCGTCGAGCACGCTCTGCACATGGTGGTCATCGCTCAGGTTCAGGCTGACCCCGAGGCGGTCGGCGAAGCGACGCATCAGTTCGTACTCGAAGCCGGTAGGTCCCTGGCGCCCCTCGTAGTAGGTAAAGGGGGTATTGCGGGTGTGCACGGTGATGAAATCACGTGCCAGTACTCGCTCCAGGGCAGCGCTTGAGGAGGGGCCGGGCGGTGTTGGCCAGAGCGCCCACAGCAGGCCCAGGCCACTGGCGGCAAGGATGCGCAGGCGCCGCGCATGACGGAAACCGTCCTTCATCGGGGCAAAATCGCTCATGGTGGAGCGCCCACCTTACCCAGCCCACGGGGCGCTGTCATCCGCATCGATTTCTCGCACCCGTCGGTTTCCAGTATCATATGCCGTCTCGCCCGCCGCGGCCCCCTTCTTTTATCGCTGATCTTCAGAGGCTCCTGGATATGCTCGAACTGCGCGGAGCGCCCGCCCTGTCCACCTTCCGTCACGCCAAGCTGCTGGCTCAACTGCGTGTGTCCGTCCCCGAGATCGAGGCGCTGCACGCCGAGTATGTGCACTTTGCCGATCTGGAGCGGGAGCTCGATGCCACCGAACTGAGCCTGCTCGAGCGCCTGCTCGACTACGGGCCGGCACAGCAGGATAGCGATGTGGAGGGGCTTGCGTTGCTGGTGGTGCCACGTATCGGCACCCAGTCTCCCTGGTCATCCAAGGCTACCGACATTGCCCACAACTGCGGTTTGACCCAGATCAACCGCCTGGAGCGCGGCATCCTCTATCGCATCAAGGTGCGCGGTACGCTGAAGGAAGCCCACTTCGACGCCATCGTCGCCGGCCTGCATGACCGCATGACCGAGACGGTGCTGCGAGACAGCTCCGACGCCGCCACCCTGTTCGCCCACCATGAGCCGGCGCCGCTGGGCCAGGTGGGCGTGCTCGAGGGTGGCCGTACTGCGCTTGAGGTCGCCAATCGCGAGCTGGGACTCGCCCTGGCCGAGGACGAGATCGACTACCTGGTCGAGGCGTTTGTCGAGCTGGGCCGCAACCCCAGCGACGTCGAGCTGATGATGTTCGCCCAGGCCAACTCCGAGCACTGCCGCCACAAGATCTTCAACGCCGACTGGGTCATCGACGGCGAGGCCCAGAGCCACTCGCTGTTCAAGATGATCAAGAACACCTTCGAGGCCTCGCCGGACGGCATCCTGTCGGCCTACAGCGACAACGCTGCGGTGATCAAGGGCAGCGAGGCGCGTCGCTTCTTCGCCACCCCGCTGACCGGTCGTGACGGTGAGCGCGCCAGCTACGGCGGGGAAGTGGAGCCGATCCACATCCTGACCAAGGTCGAGACCCACAACCACCCGACCGCCATCGCGCCTCATCCCGGTGCGGCCACCGGTGCCGGCGGCGAGATCCGCGACGAAGGCGCCACCGGCATCGGCGGCAAGCCCAAGGCGGGGCTGACCGGCTTTACCGTGTCCAACCTGCGTATCCCCGAGTTCGTGCAGCCCTGGGAGGCGTTCGACTACGGCAAGCCCGAGCGCATCGTCAACGCCCTGGAGATCATGCTCGAGGGCCCCATCGGCGGCGCCGCCTTCAACAACGAATTTGGCCGTCCCAACCTCACCGGCTATTTCCGCACCTACGAGCAGGACGCTCTCGGTGCCAGCGGCATCGAGCGTCGCGGCTACCACAAGCCGATCATGATCGCCGGCGGCTACGGCAACATCCGCGAACAGCACGTGGCCAAGGGCGAGATCCCGGTGGGCGGCAAGCTGATCGTGATGGGTGGCCCGGCGATGTTGATCGGGCTCGGCGGCGGCGCAGCGTCGTCGATGGCCTCCGGCTCGTCGAGCTTCGATCTCGACTTCGCTTCTGTTCAGCGCGACAACCCCGAGATCGAGCGGCGTGCCCAGGAGGTCATCGACCGCTGCTGGGCGCTGGGTGACGACAACCCCATCTGCTTTATCCACGACGTAGGCGCCGGTGGTCTGTCCAACGCCTTGCCGGAACTGGTCAAGGACGGCGATCGTGGTGGTCTGTTCAGCCTGCGCGAGGTGCCCAACGCCGAGCCCGGCATGAGCCCGCTGGAGATCTGGTGCAACGAGGCCCAGGAGCGCTACGTGCTGGCGGTGGCACCTGCGGATCTCGAGACCTTCGACGCCCTGTGCCGGCGCGAACGCTGCCCTTACGCGGTGGTCGGCGAGGCCACCGCAGAACACCACCTGGCGGTGGTGGACGGCCACTTCGACACCCGCCCGGTGGACCTGCCGATGAGCGTGCTGTTCGGCAAGCCACCCAAGATGCAGCGTGAATTCGAGCGTGCCCCGCTGGAACTGCCCGGTGTGATGCTCGACAACCTGGACCTGCGCGAGGCGCTGGATCGCGTGCTGCGTCTGCCCACCGTGGCCTCCAAGAGCTTCCTGATCACCATTGGCGACCGCTCGATCACCGGCCAGGTCGCGCGTGACCAGATGGTCGGTCCCTGGCAGGTGCCGGTGGCCGACGTGGCGGTGACCACGGCAAGCTTCGATACCCACGCCGGTGAGGCCATGGCCATGGGCGAGCGGTCGCCGGTGGCGCTGATCGACCCCGCCGCCAGCGCACGCCTGGCGGTGGCCGAGTCGATCACCAACCTGGCCGCTGCCCCGATCGCCCAGCTTGGCGACATCAAGATGTCGGCCAACTGGATGAGCGCGGCGGACCATGAAGGCGAGAACCAGGCGCTGTATGACGCCGTGCACGCCGTCGGCATGGAGCTGTGCCCGGCGCTGGGCATCGCGGTGCCGGTGGGCAAGGACTCCATGTCCATGCGCACCGCCTGGGAGCAGGACGGTGAGCAGAAGGCGGTGACCTCGCCGCTGACCCTTGCGATCACCGGCTTCGCTCCGGTCACCGACGCCATGAAGACGCTGACCCCGCAGATTCGCCTCGACCAGGACGAGAGCGACCTGCTGCTGATCGACCTGGGCGCCGGCAAGAATCGTCTGGGCGGCTCCGCCCTGGCCCAGGTCTACGGCCAGGTCGGCAACGACTGCCCGGACCTGGACGACGCCGAGGACCTCAAGGCCTTCTTCAGCGTCATCCAGGGGCTCAACGCCGACGGTCGACTGCTGGCCTACCACGACCGCAGCGACGGTGGCCTGATCGTCACCCTGCTGGAGATGGCCTTCGCCGGCCGCGCCGGGCTCGAGATCAAGCTCGACTGGTTGATCGACGAGGCCGCCGAGGCGGTGGACGCGCTGTTCAGCGAGGAGTTGGGGGCGGTCATCCAGGTCAGCCGTGAGCACACCGAAGAGGTGCTGGCCCAGTTCGCCGCCGCCGGTATCGAGACCTGCGGCGTCATCGCCCGTCCGCGCTACGACGACCAGATCCGCGTGACCCTGTTCGAGGAGCCGTTGCTGGAGACCACCCGGCAGCTGACCCAGCGCACCTGGAGCGAGACCAGCTACCGCCTGCAGGCTCTGCGCGACAACCCCGAGTGCGCCAAGAACGAGTTCGACAACCTGCTCGACACCCGTGACCCGGGCCTGAGTGCCAGCCCGACCTTCGACGTCGACGAGGACATCAGCGCGCCCTTCGTCAACAGCGCACGTCCGCGTGCCGCCATCCTGCGCGAGCAGGGCGTCAATGGTCACCTGGAGATGGCCTGGGCCTTCGACAAGGCCGGCTTCGAGGCGGTCGACGTGCACATGAGCGACCTGCTCGAGGGACGTGTCGGTCTCGACGAATTCAAGGGGCTGGCCGCCTGTGGTGGCTTCTCCTACGGCGACGTGCTCGGCGCCGGTGGTGGCTGGGCCAAGTCGGTGCTGTTCAACCCCCGCGCCCGCGAGCAGTTCGCCGACTTCTTCGCGCGCGACGACAGCTTCGCCCTCGGCGTGTGCAACGGCTGCCAGATGTTGTCCCAGCTCAAGGAGCTGATCCCCGGCGCCGAGAACTGGCCGCGCTTCGTGCGTAACGAGTCCGAGCAGTTCGAGGCCCGAGTGGCCATGGTGCAGGTGGAGAAGACCCCGTCGATCCTGCTGGCCGGCATGGAAGGCTCGCGCCTGCCCATCGCCGTGGCCCATGGCGAGGGCCGCGCCGAGTTTCGCGATAGCGCCCACCTGCGCAGCATGCAGGGCTCGGGCCAGGTGGCCCTGCGCTATATCGACAACCACGGCCAGTGCACCACCCGCTACCCGGCCAACCCCAACGGCTCGCCCTCCGGTATCACCGGCCTGACCACGCCGGATGGCCGGGTGACGATCATGATGCCCCACCCGGAGCGGGTGGTGCGTGCCGTCACCAACTCCTGGCGGCCGGCCGAGTGGAGCCAGGACGGCGCCTGGCTCAGGCTGTTCCGCAATGCCCGGGTGTGGCTGGGCTGATCCTCCAGTCCCTCCTGACCCACGACAACGCCGCCTGCGGGCGGCGTTGTCGTATCCGGGACAACGTCAGGTGTTGTATCGAGCGGCGTCAGGTGCCAAGTTGAAGTTCCCGCTTGCACAGTTTCGCCCCTTTATCGATCACCTGACCGGCCACCTTATCGACGGAGCTTCCATGTCCTCATCCACCCAGCGCAGTTTTCATGACCGCTTGAGCGTCTCCCTGATCGACCATGTGGCACGGGTACATCTCGAGCGGCCAGATCGCCACAACGCCATGGATCCGCCGATGATCGACGCCCTGCTCGAGGTCCAGCGCTGGCTGGGCGAACGGGTGGGCCTGCGCGCGGTGGTGCTTACCGGCGAGGGCGAGAGCTTCTGCTCGGGACTGGACGTGGCCTCGGTGGTGGCAAGCCCCGAGCGCGTGGCCTGGCTGCTGACGCCGGACGCCAGTGGGGTCAATCCGGCCCAGCGCCTGGCGCTTGGCTGGCGTGACCTGGGGGCGCCGGTGGTAGCGGCGCTGCATGGTCACGTCTTTGGCGCCGGCCTGCAGATGGCGCTGGGTGCCGATCTGCGTATCGTCCACCCGGAGGCGACGCTGGCGCTGCCGGAGATCGAGTGGGGGCTGATGTCGGATATGGCGGTCAGCGTCACCGCCGCCGCGCTGCGTCAGGACGTGATTCAGGATCTGATGCTGACCGGCCGCCATCTGGCCGGCGACGAGGCCATGGTGCTGGGGCTGGCCTCGCGGCTGGACGAGGACCCGCGCGAGGCGGCGCTGGAGCTCGCCGTGTCCATGGCCCGGCGCTCGCCCAAGGCGGTGGCCGCGGCGCGTCGGCTGTGGCGAGAGGCGCCGCGCCTGGATGAGCGCGGACGCTTGGCCATGGAAGCCGAACTGCAGCGCAACCTGCTGGCCGGGCGCGAGCAGCGAGAAGCGACCCGGGCACGCCTGGACGGGCGCCCACCGCGGTTCGATTGAGCGCCGGCGGCCTATGCCGCAAGCCAACGACAAGGCCCTCGCGGGTATCGCCCGCGAGGGCCTTGTCTTGCAGTCACCTTCCGATAGGGGTCAGGTTCCGGTAGGCCCCTCGACTGGCGACGGAGGATGGATGCGGAACAGGGTGGCGTAGATCACCGGCAGGATCACCAGGGTCAGCAAGGTGGCCGCACCCAGACCGAACACGATGACCACCGCCATGGAGGCGAAGAAGGCGTCGCCGAACAGCGGGATCATGCCCAGCATGGTGGTGATCGCCGCCATGGATACCGGCCGTACCCGGCTGATGGCGGCGGCCATCACCGCATCGAAGGGCGCCTCGTACAGCGGCATCTGGATCTTGATCTCCTCGACCAGCACGATGGCGTTCTTGAGCACCATGCCGACCAGGCTCAGGGTGCCGAGCAGCGCCATGAAGGTGAAGGGGGCGTTGAAGGTCAGAAGACCGCCGACGATACCGATCACGGTCAAGGGCACGATGGCCCAGATCGCCAGCGACTGGCGCAGGTTGCCGAACAGCAGCATGGTCAGGATGAACATGCCGAGGATGCCCAGCGGCAACAACTTGAACAGCGCCTTCTTGGCGTCACGCGAGGTCTCGTCCTCGCCGCCCCAGCCCAGGTGGTAGCCCTCGGGGAGATCGATGGCCTCGATCCGGGGCTTGAGCCGCGCAAGGATGTTGGCCGCCGTCTCGCCGGACAGCGGTAGCGGCTCGGCGTAGACCGCCAGCATGCGCTGACGGTCGCGACGCTTGATCAGCGGATCATGCAGCTGGGTCTCGAGCGGCCCCAGCACACTGCCGGCGCTGATGTAGGTCTGCTGCTCGGCGCTCCAGACGTTGAGGCTGGCGATGTCGTTGAGGCCGTAGCGCTCTTGCCGTTCATCGCGCAGCACGATGGGGATCAGGTCGGAGCCCTCGCGGTAGACGCCGGCCATCTGGCCGTCGTTGTGGATCAGCAACGCCTGGTGCAGCGCCTGGCGGGTGACGCCGACGCGCCGCGCCTGCTGCTCGAGAAACTCAGGCGTCAGCTCCTCGACCCGATTTCCCCAGGACAGGCGGATCCTGTCGACGAAGGGATCGGCGCGGAACACCTCGCTGACCTCGGTGGCGAGCTTGCGCAGGGTATCCGGGTCCGGGCCGTACAGGCGCGCCTCCAGGCTGGCCTTGGCCGAAGGGCCGACCTGCAGCGCCTGGACCTTGTACTGCACCTCGGGGTAGTCATCGCGCAGCAGGGTGATGATCTCGGCCATGCGCCTGGCCCGGCTGTCGAGATCCTCGGTCTCGACAATCAGCTGGCTGTAGCTCGGATAGCGGTCCTCGGGCGAGTAGGTCAGGGTGAAGCGCTGGGCGCCGCCGCCGATCACGCTGGTCACGTGGGTGACCTGGTCCATCGTCGCCACCTGTGCCTCCAGGCGCGAGGCCACCCGCTCGCTCTCGAGAATATCGGTGCCCTCAGGCATCCACACATCGACGAAGAACAGCGGTGTGGTGGAATCCGGGAAGAAGGCGTTCTTGATGTTGGAGGACAGCGCGAAGGCGCCGACCAGCAGGCCCACGCAGACCGCGATGGTCAGCCAGCGAAAGCGAATGCCCTTGTCGACCAGCCAGCCGAACAGCTGGAAAATCACTCCCTTGTAGGGATCCTCGTGACTGTCGCCGTCACCGATCACCCGGTCCTTGAAGAAGATGTCGAAGAAGAAGGGGGTCAGCGTCAGGGCGGTGATCCAGCTCAGCAGCAGCGAATAGAACAGCACCCAGAACAGTGAGCCCACCAGTTCGCCGGTGGCGTCCGGTGACAGGCCGATGGGGGCGAAGGCGGTGATGGCGATGGCGGTGGCGCCGAGCAGCGGCAGCCAGTTCTGGTCGGCCACCTCCTTGGCTGCCTCGAGCTTGCTCTTGCCCTTGCCAAGGCCGATCAGCATGCCTTCGGTGACCACGATGGCGTTGTCCACCAGCATGCCCAGGGCAATGATCAGGGCCCCCAGCGAGACCTTCTGCAACTGCAGGCCGTGGGCGGCCATCAGCATCAGCGTGCCGAGGATGGTGATCGACAGGATCAGCCCCATCAGAAGGCCGGAGCGCAGGCCCATGAACACCAGCAGCACCACGATGACGATGCCCACCGACTCCATCAGGTTGATGACAAAGCCGGACACCGCCTCCTTGACCACCTGGGGCTGGTGGTAGACCGGGGTCAGCTGCATGCCCAGCGGCAGGCGGGATTCCAGTTCGGCCAGGCGGGCGTCCACCGCCTCGCCGACCTTGACCACGTTGACCCCGGACACGAACGACAGGCCAAGCGAGATCGCCGGCTTGCCGTCGGCATGGTAGAGCTGACCGGGACGGTCGGTGAGCGCGCGCGTCACCGTGGCGATGTCGCCCAGGTGCACCGGGTTGGCGCCGGGGCGACCGACGATCAGGTCCTCCAGCGCCTCGACGCTTCTGAATTCACCGCTGGGCTGCAGCGAGATGATCTTGCCGTGTCGACGCACGCTGCCGGCGTCGGCTACCGCGTTCTGGGCGTTGAGCAGGCCGATCAGTGCATCCGGGGGAATGTTCAGAGCCTGCATGCGCTCGCGGTTGAGCGAGATGGTCACCTGCTCCGGGCGATCGCCGGCGATCACCACCTTCTTGACGCCCTCGATCAGGCGCAGTTCGCGCTGCAGGAAGTCGGCCTGATTCTTCAGGTCGTAGAGGCTGTAGTCATCGCCGGATAGATTGAACAGTAGACCGTAGACGTCGCTGAAGTCGTCCACCACCAGCGACTCCGAGGTGCCGGGGGGCAGGCCCGCCTGGGCGTCGCCGATCTTGCGCCGAAGCAGGTCCCAGTACTGGGGCAGGGCAGTGCCCTGGACGTCGGTGTCGAGCTCCACGGTGATCTGGGAGAGCCCGGCGCTGTTCACCGAGCTGACCCGCTTGAGGTTGGGAATCTCCTGGATCGCCTTTTCCAGGCGCAGTGTCACCTCTTCCTCGACCTGCTGCGGGTTGGCGCCGGGGTAGGCGGTGCTGACCAGCGCCATGCGGATGGTGAAGTCGGGAAACTCCAGCTGCCCCAGGCCGAGAAAGGAGACGATACCGCCCACCGACAACAGGATCGTGACCATCCAGCTGATGGTCTTGTTGCGCAGAAAATAGCCGACCATGACCTAGAGCCCCTCTTCCTGGGTCCAGGCGGTGACGCGAAGACCTTGGCGCATCAGATGGGCGCCGGCGCCGACCAGTCGATCGCCGGCCGCCAGATCGCCGGCGATGAAGATGCCGTCGTCGCTGGCGGTGCGGACCTGTACCGGTACCGCTTCCACCTTGCCCGAGGCTTCGTCGTCGGCGATATAGCGCCACACCACCGTGGCCTCGGGGTCGTCCTCCAGCGTGACCACGGTGCCCAGCGGCACCCGCCACAGGCCGTCGCTTTCGCCGGTCAGGGCGTTGAGGTCCATCGATACCACGGCGCTCATGCCGGCCAGCACGTAGACGTCGTCCGGCGTCGGCAGGGTCAGGGTGACGGTGTAGCTGAGGGTGCCGCTGGAGGCGCGGGTATCGTGCTCCTTGTAGCGCGCGGGGAAACGACGCTCGTCATCGCCGAAGCGCACCCAGGCGACGCTGTCGGCCTTCTCGAGGGCGGCACGCACGCGTTCCAGATCGAGCTGGCGGATCTGCTGTTCGGGCAGGTCGAAGGTCACGTCGATATTGCCGGGCTGCTGCAGCACCGCGATGGTCTGCTGGGGGGCCACCACCTGGAAATTGTCCACCGGCACGCTGGCGATGACGCCGTCGAAGGGCGCCTTGAGCTCGGTGTAGCCGAGCTGGTCCTTGGCCAGGTCGAACTGGGCCTGGGCCGACAGGAAGGCCGCCCGGGCTTCATCGAAGGCGGCGCGGCTGATGGCACCTTTTTCCAGCGATATCTGCATGCGGCGGTAGGTCGCCAGCGCCAGGTCGTAGCTTGACTGGGCGTTGGACAAGGCGTTGCGGGCGTCGCGGTCGTCGAGCAGGGCGATACGCTCGCCACTGGTGACCGCCTGGCCGGCCTGGACGTTCAGCTCCTTGAGTTCCCCGCCGATGCGAAAGGCCAGGTCGGTGCGTTCGGAGGCCTCGACCACACCGGGGTAGCGAGTCAGGGAGCGATTGCCCATCTCGTCCAGGGTGAGCAGCTTGACCGGGCGGGTGACCTGCTTGGCCAGGGGCGGATCTCCCTCGGAGCAGCCCTGCAGCAGGGGCAGACCGGCAAAGACGAGCAGGGAGGCCATCTGACAGAGTTGGCGAAGCGACATGGCTGAGTCCTTGAAGACGGAGCCGCTTGACGTGCGGCGTGACTCGCCGAGGCCGGTGCCCCAGGGCTGCCCGGAGGGTGGGGAGGGTCCGGCCCTGTTGTGGAGCATCGAGCGCTTGGCGTAGAGTGCGTCGGTTCGACGCGCAGCCGCCCATGCTACTGGCGCCGAGTACACGCTGATGTGTCGTGGATCAATGTTTGCCGAACCCTGCAGAGTAAAGGCGTCGTCATGCCCCAGACCGAGTCCCGGCTCCCGCCATCGTCGCCTCCCGCCTCCGTCAGGCCAGAGCTGCGGCCCTATCAGCACGAGGCGGTGAAACGCGTCATTGGTCACTTTCGTCAGTCCGATGAGCCCGCGGTGGTGGTGTTGCCCACCGGCAGCGGCAAGTCGCTGGTCATCGCCGAACTGGCCCGCCTGGCCCGAGGGCGGGTTCTGGTGCTGGCCCACGTGCGTGAGCTGGTCGAGCAGAATCATGCCAAGTACCTGGCCTACGGCCTCGAGGCGGACATCTTCAGCGCCGGACTCGGGCGCAAGGAGAGCGCCCGCCAGGTGGTGTTCGGCTCGGTGCAGTCGGTGGTCCGCCACCTGGACGCGGTGAGCGACGAGCAGAACGCCCATGGCCCCTTCACCCTGCTGGTGATCGACGAGTGCCACCGGGTATCGCTGGACGCGGACTCCTCCTATCGGCGGGTCATCGACCATCTGCGTTCTCGCAATCCCTCGCTCAAGGTACTGGGATTGACCGCGACTCCGTATCGACTGGGCCAGGGCTTCATCTACCACCGCCACCACCACGGCATGGTGCGCGGTGACGCGGACAGCTTCTTTGGCGACTGCGTGTTCGAGCAGCCGCTGCGGCTGATGGTGCGCCAGGGCTACCTGGCAAGCCCGCTCAAGGTGGATGCGGCGGTGGCCCGCTACGACTTCTCACAACTGGCGCCGGGAACCGGCGGGCTGTATCGCGAGGAAGAGCTCAATCGCGTGGTGGCCGGGCACCGGGCCACGCCAGGCATCATCGCCGAGGTGATCGAGCGGGCGCGGGAGCGCGAGGGGGTCATGCTGTTTGCGGCAAGCGTGGCCCACGCCGAGGAGATCCTCGGCTATCTGCCGGCACAGGCCTCGGCACTGATCACCGGCGATACCGACAGCGACGAGCGCACCCGGCTGATCGAGGACTTCAAGGCGAAACGGCTCAAGTACCTGGTCAACGTCTCGGTGCTGACCACCGGCTTCGATGCGCCCCATGTGGACCTGATCGCGATCCTCAGGCCCACCGAGTCCGTCGGCCTGTACCAGCAGATCGTCGGGCGGGGACTCAGGCTCTCGCCCGGCAAGCGCGACTGTCTGATCCTCGACTACGCCGGCAATCCCTGGGACCTGTATGCGCCGGAGGTGGGCAGCCCGCGGCCGGACAGCGACAGCGAGCCGGTGCAGGTGCCCTGTCCGCTGTGTGGCCACGCCAACCTGTTCTGGGGCAAGCGCGACGGCGAGCTGGTGATCGAACACTTCGGCCGTCGCTGCCAGGGCCTGGTCGACGCCGAAGGCAGGGCGCTGGCTGCCGCCGAGCCAGGGGCGCGCCAGTGCGACTTTCGTTTTCGCTTCAAGACCTGCGGCGACTGCGGCGCCGAGAACGATATCGCCGCCCGACGCTGCCATGGTTGCCAGACGCTGCTGGTGGACGCCGACGACAAGCTGCGCGAGGCCTTGAAGCTCAAGGACGCCAGGGTGCTGCGGGTCAGCGGCATGCTGCTCGAGTCCACCGTCAATGGGCGCGGACTGCCGCGGCTCAAGGTCACCTACCATGACGAGGATGGCGCCACCCTGGCCGAGTGGTTCGCGTTGGAGACGCCCGCCCAGCGGCGGGCCTTCGAGGCGGTGTTTCTGCGTGATCACGCCCGGGCGCCCGGAGTGCCCTGGTCGCCGACGTCACCCGATCAGGTATGTCGCGAGCAGCAAAGACTCAGGGCCCCGGATTTCGTGGTCGGACGCAAGGTGGGGCGTCACTGGCAGGTGCGTGAAAAGCTGTTCGACTATCGCGGCCGCTATCGCACCGCCGATAGCGCCGACTGAAGTGCCGCCTGGGCCTCGCTGATTTAGCCAGATCGCGCGGAGCTTGATAGACTGGGGGATTGGTGGCGCCTCGGTCCAAGCGGCCGCATCCTCCCTTGTTCATCGTAACCACTACCATGGCAACCCAGGTCCCCCACGCGTGAGCGACTCGCCGACGACACAACAACCCCAGGGTGGGACTGACGAGGAAGGTGCAGCGACTCGGCCTGACACCGAGGGCGATTTGCAGGCCCAGGCCGGTGCTGTCCCTCACGCCGAGGTCGAAGCCCACGCCCAGGTGCTGGGACGCCTGTTCGATGAGCCGATCACCGAGCTGCCCGAGGATCTGTACATTCCCCCGGAGGCGCTCAGGGTCTTTCTCGAGACCTTCGAGGGACCGCTCGACCTGCTGCTCTATCTGATTCGCCGGCAGAATCTGGATATTCTGTCGATCAATGTGGCCGCCATCACCCACCAGTACATCGAGTACGTGGAACTGATGAAGGCCATGGAAATCGAACTGGCCGGCGAGTACCTGCTGATGGCGGCGATGCTGGCCGAGATCAAGTCGCGCACCCTGCTGCCGCGCCCGCCCAGGAGCGAAGACGGTGACGAGGACGAAGACCCCCGCGCCGAGCTGATTCGCCGCCTGCAGGAGTACGAGCGGCTCAAGCTCGCCGCCGAGGCCCTGGCGGAGTTGCCCCGGGTTGGACGTGACTGGTTTCCGGCCCGGGCGGCGCTGCCCCCGGTGGAGGCACGGGTCATCCACCCGGACGTCGAGCTCGATGAATTGCTTGGCGCACTGGCCGGCATTCTGCGCCGGGCCGAACTCAACCAGGCCCACCAGATCGAAAGTGAAGTGCTGTCGACCCGGGAGCGCATGCTGGCGATCATGGAGCGCCTGACCCATGAGCACTACACCCCCTTCGAGGCGCTGTTCTCGCTTGAAGAGGGCAGGGCCGGGGTGGTGGTGACCTTCATGGCGATCCTGGAGCTGGCCAAGGAGGCGATGATCGAAATCGTCCAGAATGCGCCGATGTCACCGATCCACGTCAGGGCACGATTGGCCGAGGACGGCGACGAAGATCCGTACGAAGGGCTCGAGGACGATGGCGAGAGCGCCTTCGACGACGAAACCTTCGGCGATACCTTCGGTGATGCCTCTGACGATGCCTTTGATGATGCCTTGGACGATAGTGCCGCCGAGGACAGCGCTGTTGACGACGAGGCGGGCGACGACAGCGCCTTCGATGATGCCGGTGAACCGGATCGGCGTATCGGTCAGTCGGTTGACAAGACACAGGGAGATGAGCCCGCATGAGCGTGATGGAGACGCCCGATGCGTTGGACGACATCGTAGAGGCGGCGCTGCTGGCCGCCGGCCAACCGCTGGCGCTGGACCGCCTCGAACAGCTGTTCGATGAACACGAGCGCCCGCCGCGACGGGCGCTCAAGGAAGCGCTGGAGCGATTGTCCGAGCGTCACCTCAGAGGCGCCATGGAGCTGATCGAGACCGCCTCCGGGTACCAGCTGCGCATTCGCCCGCGGCTGGCCAACTGGGTCGCCCGGTTGTGGGATGAACGCCCCCAGCGCTATTCCCGGGCGCTGCTGGAGACGCTGGCGCTGATCGCCTATCGTCAGCCGGTGACCCGGGGCGATATCGAGGAGGTCCGCGGGGTCACGGTGAGCGGCTCGATCATGCGCACCCTGCTCGATCGTGGCTGGATTCGCGTGGTCGGGCACCGAGACGTGCCGGGACGACCGGCGGTGTTCGCCACTACCCGTGGCTTTCTGGACGATTTCGGGCTCAAGACCCTCGACGAGCTGCCGCCGATGCACGAGCTCAAGCAGTTCGAACAGTTCGACACCGAGGACGAGCCACCGCCTCCGCCCTCGGCGCTGCTGGCCCAGGCCGACGAGCCGCTGGACGACGATGGTGAGACCGCCGAGGGTGAAACTGCCGAGGGTGAACCCACTGAAGATGGAAGCGCTGAAGATGGAAGCGCTGAAGTTGGCAGCGCTGAAGCTGCAACCGAAAGAGGCGAGACCGAGGAAGGCGAGGCATCATCGCCCGATCAGGATGAAGTGACGGCTTCCCGCGGGGAAGCCGAGACGACGGCGGGCCAAGCGCCCGACGACGAGGATTTGGCGGCTTCCCACGAGGAAGCCGAGACGACGGCGGGTAAGATGCCCGACGACGAGGATTTGGCGGCTTCCCGCGAGGAAGCCGAGACGACGGCCGGGACGGCCGACGACGAGCACGCCGGGACGGCGTCCGAACGGGCTCGCCTGAGCTTTGCCGATCTGGAAGCCAGGCTGTCCGAACGCGCCCGGGGCCGCGTCGATGATGACGCTGCCTCGGGGGTGGAACCTACAGAGAGTGAGAACGACGAATGACGACCACCAGCGAAAAACTGCAGAAGGTGCTGGCGCGTGCCGGCCTGGGATCCCGCCGGGAGATGGAGGCCGCCATCGCCGATGGTCGGGTCAAGGTGAACGGCAGCGTGGCGACCCTGGGCGACCGAGTGGAGGCCCGTGACCGGGTCAGTTTCGATGACCGACCGATCACCCTGCGCGCCGCCGACGAGGTGCCAAGGCGGGTGATCATGTACAACAAGCCCGAGGGCGAGCTGTGCACGCGCAAGGATCCAGAGGGGCGGCGTACGGTATTCGACCGCCTGCCGCGCCTCAAGGGCGAGCGCTGGATCGCGATTGGCCGCCTGGACATCAACACCAGTGGGCTGTTGCTGTTCACCACCGACGGCGAGCTGGCCAATCGGCTGATGCATCCTTCCACCGAGATCGAGCGCGAATACGCAGTGCGAGTGATGGGGGAGGTCAAGCGCGAGCACGTGGTGGCCATGGTCGAAGGCGTGATGCTCGAGGATGGCCCGGCACGCTTCAGCGACGTCCAGGAGTTCGGCGGCGAGGGCATCAACACCTGGTTCCACGTGGTCATCATGGAAGGCCGCAACCGCGAGGTCAGGCGTCTGTGGGAGTCCCAGGGGCTGACCGTCAGTCGCCTCAAGCGGGTCCGCTACGGCAACATCTTCCTCGACAAGCGGGCCAAGGCCGGCGAGTGGACCGAGCTTTCCCAGGACGAGGTCGACGACCTGGCCGGACTGGCGGGACTCGAATCGCGCAAGGTGCCTGAGTTGACGCCGGACGAGAAGAATCGCTGGAGCCGCGACAAGAACAAGCGTCGCCCGGTGCATACGATGAAGCGTGGCGGCAAGCCGGATCGCGGCGACAAGAAGCGCTAAAGATACGGTAATCGAAAAAAACACTTGCGTCGAAAGGGGCATATCCGTAATATCTGCACCCGTTCGGAAGGGTCGTTAGCTCAGTTGGTAGAGCAGTTGGCTTTTAACCAATTGGTCGTAGGTTCGAATCCTACACGACCCACCATCCGAACCTGTGCATGGTCAGGACGATGTCCTGTCATGATCGGGTCGTTAGCTCAGTTGGTAGAGCAGTTGGCTTTTAACCAATTGGTCGTAGGTTCGAATCCTACACGACCCACCAGATTCACGGCCCTCGCTGCTTGCAGCGGGGGCCGTTTTTCGTGTGCGCAGTCCGCGGTTGGAGCCGCCGCCGCCGCCACGACGGCGCTGTCAGCCTGAACAGACCGTTCCTCAAGCGGCGCAAGTACGCCGCGCCGACGGCGTCGAGCCGATGCCATCGTGTCGACAGGGAATCGAGAACAGGTATGCCGCAGGCGCAATCTTGGGCCGATACCATGCGTGGAGACTCGGCATAACCGTCCGCCTGCGTTAAACTGTCAAGTGACTCGCCGCTGCGATAGACGCATGGGCGAGGGAGAGAACCACCGGCAGCGGGTTTGGAGCGGCAGTGACGCCTTTCCAGCGCCGCATCAGGAGTCGCCGCTGGCGCTATCGGCGCCGGGCTCCACGCTCGAGGGTTCTCCTGGCGTGTCGCCGAACGGAGCGTTCGCGGCACTGTCCCATCAGCAGGGGGATCCCCTGTCGATCACAGTGGTAGACACGATGACGATCATGACTTCTCGCGCCGAGATCAGAGAGCATCTCGCGCGCCCGTACTGCCCTACCCGTATTCCCTCGGAAGACGCTGCGCGCGTCGAAGAGATCAAGCGCCTGCTCAAGGCTCACAATGCCGTACTGGTGGCGCACTACTACACCGATGACGCCATCCAGCAGCTGGCCGAAGAGACCGGCGGCTGTGTCGCCGATTCGCTGGAGATGGCGCGCTTCGGTGCACGCCACGAGGCCGATACGCTGGTGGTGGCCGGCGTGCGCTTCATGGGCGAGACCGCCAAGATCCTGTCACCGGAAAAGCGCGTGCTGATGCCGACCCTGGAGGCGACCTGCTCGCTGGACGTGGGTTGCCCGGAGGACGAGTTCGCGGCCTTCTGCGACGCCCATCCGGATCGCACCGTGGTGGTCTATGCCAACACCTCGGCGGCGGTCAAGGCGCGTGCCGACTGGGTCGTTACCTCCTCCATCGCGGTGGACGTCATCGAGCACCTCAAGGCCAGGGGAGAGAAGATCCTGTGGGCCCCGGACAAGCACCTGGGCGGCTACATCCAGAAGCAGACCGGCGCCGACATGCTGCTGTGGGACGGCGCCTGCATCGTCCACGAGGAGTTCAAGGCCAAGGGGGTCGAGGACCTCAAGTCGGTCTATCCGGACGCCGCCGTACTGGTGCACCCGGAGTCGCCCGAAGCGGTGGTCAGTCTGGCCGACGTCGCCGGTTCCACCTCCCAGTTGATCAAGGCGGCCAAGGAGCTGCCCAACGAGCAGCTGATCGTCGCCACCGATCGCGGCATCTTCTTCAAGATGCAGCAGGCGGTGCCCGACAAGACCCTGTTCGAGGCCCCGACGGCGGGCAATGGCGCGACCTGTCGAAGCTGCGCCCACTGCCCGTGGATGGCGATGAATGCCCTGGACAATCTGGCCGCCGCGCTGCGAGAGAGCAGCGGTGAAATCCAGGTCAGCGACGCCCTGCGCACCCAGGCGCTGAAGCCGCTGACGCGTATGCTGGAGTTTCAGGCCTGAGGTCAGCCGTTACTTTTCCTGGTGACACCCCGCGCCCACGAGCCCACGCCCACGAGAGAGTCTCGTGGGCGCTTTTGTTCCTGGGCCGAGTCGTCTGTGGGCTGGCGGGCCTGAGCGTTGCGTCGCCTGAGCACGGTGTCGTCGCCGCGTCCGTCGCTGTCGGGTTCAGCGGAGCTTCCTGCTCAGCGGAATTTCTCCATGGTCCGGCGGTAGTCGAGGAAGGCGTCTCGACGACGCTGAATGCTTGACCTGGCGTTAAGGTCGCCTTCGCGCTCGGCCATCGCCTCGGCGACCTCCAGCTGGCGAATGGCGCGATCGATCTCACCGGTCAGCTGCAGTTGCTCGGCTCTGGCCAGATGGCCCCAGGCTTCGCGGCCACTGCGCCCGGCGGCTTCCGCCAGCAGCCCGAACACGGTGGGATCCTCGGGACGGCGCTGGGCCAGTTCGTGGAGTTCCCGGTAGGCCGCGTCGGGGTCGCGCTGCAAGAGCGCCTCGCCCAGCAGCTGGCTGGTCGGTGGGTAGCCTGGCATCAGGCGCAACTGACGCCGGGCACGCTCGATGGCCTCGTCGACGCGCCCGCCTTCCAGCGCCACCTGGACGGCGCTGGCGGGCAGCAGGGCGGTATCCGGGTGGGCCCGTGCCAGGCCGTCGAGCGTATTCAGTGCCGAGCCGGTCTGGCCGGCTCGGGCGTCGATCAGCGCCTGCAGATAGCGCTGGGCGTCCGCCGGCGCCTGGTCCTGGCGCATCACCGTCATCGCCTGGCCGGGCGCACGCTCGTGGATCGCCAGCAGTGCCCGGGCCCGGATGAACTGGTACTGCAGTTCATCCGGTGCCGAGCCCGTCACCCGGGTCTGGTTGACCCTGGCCTGGGTGTCGCTGATGCGTGATTCGGTGATCGGGTGGGTCAGCAGGAACTCCGGCGGAGTGCCGCCCTGGAGGCTCATCAGACGTTGCATGGAGCGAAACATGTCGACCATGGCCTGGGGCTCGTAGCCGGCGCTGGCCATGGCCTGCAGGCCGATGCGGTCGGCCTCTTCCTCGTAGCGACGCGAGTAGCGCAGCTGGTCCTGGATCATCGCCGCCTGGCTGCCGGCCAGGGCCGCGATGCCGGCGTCACCGGCGCCGCTGGCGGCCAGGATCAGGCCCGCCAGCATGGTGGCCATGGCAGGCACCTGGGTCTGCTCGGCGCGTGCCTTGCTACGGGCGTAGTGGCGCTGTGACAGGTGGCCCAGCTCGTGGGCCAGTACCGAGGCCACCTCGGCCTCCTGGTCGGCGAAGGCGAACAGGCCGGTGTTGACGCCGACCACGCCGCCGGGGACGGCGAAGGCGTTCAGGGTCTTGTTGTCGACCAGGGTGATGGTGGTGTTGATGCCTCCCAGGTCGCTGTAGGGCACCAGGCGGCCGACCAGCGTCTCCACATAGTGCTGGGCCAATGGGTCGCGCCATTCCGGCACGTGGGCGCGAAACTGGCGTAGCCAGGCACGTCCAAGGCGGGTTTCCTCGCCGCTGATGGCGTTGCTGCCGGTGGACATCAGCGAGGGTAGGTTCAGCTCCCTCGGCTGATCGAGCAGGGTGCCTTGGTCCAGATACTGGGCCTGGACTGTGGTGGCGTTCAGGCTCAACGCAAGCGTCGACGCCAGGGCCAGGCCCGGCATCGGGCGCCAGCGGCCACGATGCCAAGGTGATGCCTGACGGCGTGCCCGCGCGGGGCGAGCGGTGACGGCAAACAGCGTGCGCTTGGGCATCGAAATCCTCGTCGATAGCGTTGGAGGGGGTTGCCTTGGGACATTGATTCAGCCGGAAAAGTGCCTTTAAATCGCAAGGGCTCGCCCCTCGGGGCAACGGCGCTGCGATGTGCAGCGATCCGATATCGCATTCTCTCGGGAGAGATCATGGCAGTGCAACCTGACGATGTGCTAGATGCGTGCGGACTTCCGTGTCCGCTGCCGCTGCTCAAGGCGAAGCAGGCGCTGTCGCGCCTGTCGCCTGGGCAGGTGCTGGAGGTCAGGGCCACCGACGCCGGTTCCTGGCGAGACTTTGAAAGCTTTGCCGAGCACAGCGCCCACGTGCTGGAAGGGCGTGAAGAACGCGACAAGGTCTATGTCTACTGGTTGCGCAAGGCGGGTGATGCATGAGTCTGCGTAGCGTATTTCGTGGCTGGGTCGATCACTACTTCTCCGATGAAGAGGCGGTGCTGCTGCTGGTGTTGCTGGTGGTGGGGCTGGCGGTGGTGATCTGGCTTGGCCAGATGCTGGCGCCCTTTCTCACCGCGCTGGTGGTGGCCTTTCTGCTGCAGGGCGCGGTCAACGCCCTGACGCGACGCAAGGTGCCACACCTGGTGGCGGTCATGACGGTCTTTCTGGCCTTTGTCGGGGTGCTGCTGGCGTTGGCGCTGATCCTGCTGCCGTTGATCTGGAACCAGCTCGCCAGCCTGATCCAGGAAGCGCCGCGGATGTTTGCTGCCGGCCAGCAGATGCTGGACGACCTGCAGATGAGCTACCCCCAGCTGATCACTCCGGACCTGGTCCAGGACTGGATCGCCGTGCTCAGCCGCGAGGCGACCCAATTGAGCCAGCGTGCGCTGACGCTGTCGCTGGCGTCGCTCGGCAATGTGCTGGGACTGCTCATCTACCTGGTACTGGTGCCGATCCTGGTGCTGTTCATGCTCAAGGACCGTGACCGTCTGGTGGGCTTTACCGTGTCGCTTTTGCCGGCCAAGCGTGACCTGATGACCCGGGTGTGGAAGGAGATGGACTGCCAGATCGCCAACTATGTGCGCGGCAAGGCCACCGAGATCGTCATCGTCGGTAGTGTGACCTTCTTCACCTTCGCCTTCTTTGGCCTTCCCTATTCGGCGCTGCTGGCGGTACTGGTGGGTTTTTCGGTGCTGGTGCCCTACATCGGCGCCGCGGTTGCGACACTGCCGGTGGCGGCGGTGGCGGGCTTTCACTTCGGACTGGGCGACCAGTTTCTCTATGTGATCGTCGCCTACGGCGTGATCCAGGCGCTGGACGGCAACGTGCTGGTGCCGGTGCTGTTCTCCGAGGCGGTCAATCTGCACCCGGTGTCGATCATCCTGGCGGTGCTGTTCTTCGGCGGCGTCTGGGGCTTCTGGGGGGTGTTCTTCGCGATCCCGCTGGCGACCCTGTTGAAGGCGCTGGTCTACGCCTGGCCTCGCGGGATCAAGGAGCGCAGCATGGCAAGGTTGCCGCCCCACTCTGACGCAGGTACAGGGACCGGCACCGACGGCTGAGCCCTGCTCTCTAGGCGAACCACAATGCCCGGCCAATGGCCGGGCATTCGTTCTTTGCCGGGGAGGACGAGGCTTGCATCCGTGGGCCGGCGTGTCAGGACTGGGCGTGCAATTCGCGGGCGGCTTCCAGCACTTCTTCCACGTGGCCCTTGACCTTGACCTTGCGCCATTCCCTGGCCAGGAGACCTTCGCTGTCGATCAGGAAGGTACTGCGCTCGATACCCAGGTGCTCCTTGCCGTAGAGCTTCTTGAGCTTGATGACGTCGAACAGGCCACACACGGCTTCGTCCTTGTCTGATATCAGCTCGAAATTGAAGCCCTGCTTGGCCTTGAAGTTTTCCTGGGCACGGATGCCGTCACGGGAGACGCCGATGACCACAGTGTTGGCGTCGTCGAAGTCTGCCTTGTGGTCACGAAAGTCGCCGCCCTCGGTGGTACAACCGGGGGTGCTGGCCTTGGGGTAGAAGTAGATCGCCACCTGGCGACCGCGTAGTTGCGACAGGGTGATGGTGTTGTCGCCGGTGGCGCTGGCACTGAAGTCGGGGACCGGCTCGCCGATGGACACTGTCATGGTGGCTCCAGAATCGCAAAAATAGGCGTCCGATTACACGCAATGACGCTCTTCATGTAAAGACGCGGCTGTACAGGATATGGCCGCCTGAGTACCATTTGTGCTCTGGTCACGACCACGCTTCCCCGGGTCGCGACCCCCTTGGCCACATTCGTTCACCCCGACCGCCATCGTCAGGGTCGCGGGAGGGCAGACAACAGAGGAACAACGAGGATGATCACGGGCAGTATTGTCGCCTTGGCGACACCGATGAAGGCCAACGGCGATATCGACTGGGAAGTGTTGCGCAAACTGGTGAATTTCCACCTCGACAATGGCACAGACGCCATCGTGGCGGCGGGTACCACCGGTGAGCCCACCACCATGACCTTCGCCGAGCACTTCGACGTGATTCGCAGCGTGGTCGAAGAGGTCAATGGCCGCATTCCCGTCATCGCCGGCACCGGCTCCAACAACACCACCGAGGCGGTGGAGCTGACCCGCTACGCCAAGGAAGTGGGGGCCGACTACTGCCTGACCGTGGCGCCTTACTACAACAAGCCGACCCAGGAAGGTTTGTATCAGCATTTCAAGGTGATCGCCGAGACCAGTGATCTGCCGGTGATCCTGTACAACGTGCCGGGACGCACCTGTTCGGACATCTACAACGAGACCGTGCTGCGTCTGGCCGAGGTCGACAACATCATCGGCCTCAAGGATGCCACCGGCAACCTGGAGCGCGCCGAGGACCTGATCGAACGTCTCAAGGGCAGCGACTTCATGCTCTACTCCGGCGATGACGCCACCGCCTGCGACTTCATGCTGATGGGCGGTCATGGCGATATCTCGGTGACCGCCAATGTGGCGCCGAAGGCCATGCACGAGTTGTGCGCCGCCGCCGTGGCCGGTGAAAGCGACAAGGCTCACCAGATCAACACCCGGCTTCTACCCCTGCATACCAACCTGGGCATCGAGGCCAATCCTATCCCCGTCAAGTGGGCGCTCAACCGCATGGGTATCATCGAGCCCGGCATCCGCCTGCCGTTGACCTGGCTGAGCGAGAAGTATCACTCCACCATCAGCGAAGCCCTGCAGCTGGCAGGACTGATCGAGGACTGACGCCTGAACCGTGCCTCCGGTCGTGATGTCGTGGACCCAATTTTCAATCAAGGTGGATGCATGAATTCTGCGCTTAAAGGACTGCCGCTGGCGATGATCGCGGCCCTGACCCTGGCCGGCTGTGCCAAGGACGGTCACTATCACGATCGCAACGAGGATTACGCGGGCGCCCGTCAGGCGGCTCCGCTGACCCTCCCCGGCAGCCGCGACCAGAGCCGCTATCGCGATATCATGCCGGTGCCTCAGGCTCGCGGGGACTTCTACGCCCGCGAGGGGGACTTCGCCGCGCCCTTGCCCCAGACGCTGTCTGCCAGCACTGCGGTGGCCGCCGGTGACGTGGCGGTGCGCGAGACCGACGCCGATCGCTGGCTGGTGGTAGGGGCCGCGCCTGCGGTGGTGTGGCCGGAGCTCGAGCGCTTCGTCGAACAGCGCGGGCTGGAGATCACCCGCAGCGACAGCGCCAGCGGTGTCATCGAGACCTCCGACGCCAGCCTGGTACTGCGCCAGGGCCTCAGGTCGGGCACCAGTGAGGTGCGCTGTGATACCGCGGGCCAGCTCAACCGGCTGTGCCTGAACTCTCTGCAGCGTCACTTTGAAGCGCGTAGCGCCTCGGCCAGCATCGCCTCGGCGTCGGCCCAGCAGACGCCCGAAGCCGACAGCGTTCGCTTCGAGCCCCGCGGCGATGACTGGGTGATGGTGATGCCCTTCGACATCGAGCGGGCCTACGCCGAGCTCGCCTTCCAGCTCGAGAACAACTTCGAGATGGAAGATCGCCGGGAACTGGTCTCCGTGGATGAAAGCGGCAAGCGCTTCGTGATCGATTACATCACCGAGAGCGAGCGTACCCGTGGCTTCATCGACTCCTTGACCTCGATGGATCTGCTTGAGTCGATGCAACGCATCGAGCTCAGGTTGTCGCCCCAGGGCCAGGAAACCCTGATGGAGGCACGTAGCGCCGACGACGAGCCGCTTTCCGGCGATGACCAGCGTGAGCTGCTGCAGCGCATGGAGGGCTTGCTGCGCTGATGAGCGTCGGGCATGCCAATGGTTCCCAGGGAGGCTTGCGTTTCGCCTCCCTGGGCAGCGGAAGCAAGGGCAACGCCACCCTGGTCAGCGACGGCGAGTCGATGTTGCTGGTGGACTGCGGTTTCGGTCTCAAGGAGGCAGAACGCCGGCTGGCGCGGTTGGGTGTCCATCCGCGTCAGCTCGATGCCTTGCTGGTCACCCACGAACATGGCGACCATGTGCGTGGCATCGGCCCCCTGGCCCGTCGCTATGACCTGCCGGTACATCTGACCCCGGGCACCTGGCTATCCGGCAAGCTCGGCCGGCTCCCCCGGACCCACTGGATCACCCCTCAGTCGCGCTTTGCCATCAAGGGACTCGACGTCGACGCCATCACGGTGCCCCATGACGCCCGAGAGCCGGTGCAGTTTCGTATCGCCGCAGGTGACAGGAAGCTGGGGCTGCTGACCGACCTGGGCCACCCCAGCGAACACGTGCGCCAGGCCTTCCGTGGCTGCGATGCCCTCGTGCTCGAGTGCAATCATGACGTGCGCATGCTGGCTGAAGGCCCCTATCCGCCCAGTCTCAAGCGCCGTGTCGGCGGACGTTGGGGGCACCTGGCCAATGGCCAGGCTGCGGCGCTGTTGACCGAACTGGGGCTGGATCGGCTGCAGCGTATCGTCTGCTCCCACCTGTCGGAGCATAATAACCGCCCCGAACTCGCTCTGGAGGCATTGACGCCTCTGCTGGATGGCGACGAGACCCGCCTGACCGTGGCTGCCCAGGATGACGGCCTGGATTGGCAAGCGATTCACTGATTCAGGACCCTGGTCCTGCTTGAACCCCTTTTTTTGATTTGCCTGTGGAGGCACCCATGGAAAAGCGCGAAGAACTCTATGCCGGCAAGGCCAAGTCGGTCTATGCCACCGATGACCCGGATCGTCTGATCCTGCACTTTCGTGACGACACCAGCGCCTTCGACGGACGCCGCATGGAGTCGCTCGAGCGCAAGGGCATGGTCAACAACCGCTTCAATGCCTTCATCATGGCCAAGCTGGAAGAGGCCGGCATCCCCACCCACGTGGAAGAGCTGCTGTCGCCCACCGAGTGCGTGGTCAAGAAGCTCGACATGATTCCGGTGGAGTGTGTGGTACGCAACATCGCCGCCGGCAGTCTGGTCAAGCGCCTCGGCGTCAAGGAAGGCGAGCCGCTGACACCGCCGACCTTCGAGCTGTTCCTGAAGAACGACGAGCTCCACGATCCCATGGTCAACGAGTCCCTGGCCGAAAGTTTCGGTTGGGCCAGCGCCGAGCAACTGGCCGAGATGAAGGCTCTGACCTTCAAGGTCAACGAGGTGCTCAAGCAGCTGTTCGCCGACGGCGGCATGCTGCTGGTGGACTACAAGCTCGAGTTCGGCGTATTCCACGGCAAGATCGTGCTGGGTGACGAATTCTCGCCGGACGGCTGCCGCCTGTGGGACGCCAAGACCCGCGAAAAGCTCGACAAGGATCGCTTCCGCCAGGGGCTGGGCAGTGTCATCGAGTCCTACGAGGAAGTCGGCCGTCGTATCGGCATCGATTTCAGCTGACAGCCGCTTGCCGGCACTGGTCTGCGCTGACTGCCGCAAGGGCATGATGCAACGACGGTGGTGCAAGTGGTGATAACGCCGAAAGCATGTAGAGGATCGCCCGGGCCTGGCCCGGGCGATCTGCTTTCCGCTGCCCACGTCTGTACCAATGGCTGGGCTCCCACGAGTGAATGAAGTTCCTGGCGCTACGCTGATGTTGGGTACTGGGAAGTGTCGACTCGGATAGGTGTGCGGCAACGTTATTCGCATTCCCGCAAGTCCTGAAGCCCCCTGTGCCTGGTGTGGCTGCGTCTAACCGCAGTACAGCACCTTCCTTTGCACTGAGCTGTCGGGAAAATTCCTGTTTATTTGACCATCGCTCGTCAGTTTTTGATGGCACCTGGCTATGGCTGGGTGGAAAGATGAATCTCATCAGTGCCCGTACAGCTTCTGAAACGGACCGTCAGTTTTTGTGCTTTATTTGGCGCGCCTTGCGCCAATTACAAGCAAGAAATGATCTGTGTCACGTTTAAAAATGGAAGTGACAGCGCTGCGCGTGTAGATTTTTTAATCATGTTTCTTTTCGAAAGTTTTGTGTAAAGAAGTCGGGTTTCTGCACGCTATTGGTTTTTTGATTCGTTTTTCTGTTTTTAGGATTTTTATAAGAGAGTTTTGGGTGGTTGAAGATGGATTTCGGATGAAAGTGAGTGTTTTGGTGGCGCACGAAGATGTCACCTAAGTATTGGTGGCAAGGAGGTCGGAGTGAGTGAATTGGATAGCCGTACTTTTTTGTTCGTTAACTCGCTCAAAACAGCAAGAAGTGGGACAAAAAGCGTTTGTATCACCTGTATCCTGATGTCTCTATCGGCTGTCACGCCTGGGCTGGGGTCGAGTAAAGCGGAGGCTGGCCCCCTCGTTGATGACTGTCCGACGGTGGCAGGTGAAGTCGGCAACATAGCGTCAGAGGAGGCAATGATACCTCTGACGTCACCGACTAAAGATAGATGCGTCATGCCAGGTGAGACGTCGACGCCTGCCGACAAGCCTGAACAGTTTGTCGTCAATCGTTATCTGGCGCCGGTGGGCATCCAGCCCGCTGCGGGGGCATCTGCCATCCATATAGGCACCGGTGCCGTTGGCGATGGTGATGCCTCTATCGCGATGGGCTACTATGCGACCACGAGTGCGGCGGCAGATTCTGGTATTGCCCTGGGCGATCAGGCTGTTACCAGCGGCTTAGCCGGTGTCTCGATCGGGCGTGGGGCTTATGCGAAAAGCAAGAATGGCGTCGCTATTGGTGGCGGGGCACTGTCTAGCGGCACGGTCGCTCGATTAAACGGCGCACAAGCGATAGGTGTAAACGCCATTGCCATTGGCGGAGACCTGACCGGAGGGTCCGTTGCCAGCGCCACCTCGAGTCTTGCTATTGGCGCAAAGGCGACGTCCACGGCGACCAATGCGACGTCACTTGGGGCCACGGCTAAAGCGACGGGTAGCCACTCCACGGCACTGGGATCAGGCAGTGTTGCCAACGGCGCGAAAAGTGTCAGTGCTGGCCATCTCAACGTTTCCAATGGCGACAATAGCCTTGCATTGGGTGAGAGCAACTCCACATCGACAGGCGCCAAGAGCGCGATTGCCATTGGTACTTCCAACAAGATCGAAGGCGCATCGACATATGCGTCTGCGATTGGTCTCAACAATACCGTTCAAGGCAATGCAGTCCGGGTCGTTGGCAATACCAATAACGTGACCAGCGATTTTTCCGGTGTTTTCGGCTCAAGTAACACGCTGTCATCGACTGCTACTGGTGCCAATGTAGTAGGTCTTCAAAATACCGTCGCCGGCGCCGCTACCAATGTAGTGGGAAATTGGTCGAAAGCGAGTGGCAACTACTCCATGGTGCTCGGTGATTCCGGAGAGGCGTCCGCCAGCAATGCCATTGCCATCGGTACCAATGCCAAGGCCAGCGTGGCCAACAGCGTGGCCTTGGGAAACGGCGCCACCACCGAGGCGGTGGTGGGAACCACCCAGGCTACCATCGCGGGCAAGAGCTACAGTTTCGCCGGTGCGGCACCGACAGGCACTCTGAGCCTTGGCGCGGCGGCAACGACCGATAGCGGGGGCAATGCGGTAGCCAGCGTCGAGCGTACTATTACCCACGTAGCGGCCGGACGGTTAGCTGTCACCAGCACGGATGCCGTCAACGGCAGTCAGCTGAACGCCACCAATCAGGCGCTGGGAGAACTGTCTGAAGGCGTGCAGGCGTTGGGAGATCTGTCAGACGGCGCAGTGGTCTACGACCGTAGCGACGACGGCACGCTCAATGAGGGCAGCATCACCCTGGCCGGTGATGCCGGTACCCGAATCACCAATCTGACCGACGCCACCCTGTCCACCGACAGCACCGATGCGGTCACCGGTCGTCAGTTGAACGCGACGAATGTGCGCGTGACTCAGAACGAAGGCGATATCGCCAATCTCACCACCAATCTGGGGGATATCGCCGCCGACAGCATCTACTACCAGGCCAACTCTTCCGCCAGCGGCGCCAGTGCCAGCGGCACCGACAGCCTGGCGATGGGGCCGGCGGCGGTGTCCTCGGCAACCAATGGGGTAGCTATCGGCAATGGCGCGAAGGCCAGCGTCGCCAACAGCGTAGCCTTGGGTAACGGTGCCACCACGGAAGCGGCGGTGGCCACCACCACGGCCACCGTGGCCGGTACTGACTACGCCTTGGCCGGCAGCAGCCCGACCGGTACGGTCAGCGTGGGCACCAGCGGCAGCGAGCGCACCATCACCCACGTGGCAGCAGGTCGACTCTCGGCCACCAGTACCGACGCGGTCAACGGCAGCCAGCTCCATGCCACCAATCAGGCACTGGGGGATCTGGCCGACGGCGCAGTGGTCTACGACCGCGGTACCGGAGGCACGCTCAATGAGGGCAGTATCACCCTGGCCGGCGATGCCGGTACCCGAATCACCAATCTGACCGACGCCACCCTGTCCACCGACAGCACCGATGCGGTCACCGGTCGTCAGTTGAACGCGACCAATGCTCGAGTCAGTCAGAACGAAGGCGATATCACCAACCTCACTAGCAACCTGGGGGATCTGGCGGCCGGTGCGGTGGTCTACGACCGCAGCGACGACGGCACGCTCAATGAGGGCAGTATCACCCTGGCCGGCGATGCCGGTACCCGAATCACCAATCTGACCGACGCCACCCTGTCCACCGACAGCACCGATGCGGTCACCGGCCGTCAGTTGAACGCCACCAATGTGCGGGTGACCCAGAACGAAGGCGATATCACCAATCTCACCACCAACCTGGGGGATATCGCCGCCGATAGCGCGTACTACCAGGCCAAATCCAGCGGTAGCGGCGCCGGTGCCAGCGGCACCGACAGCCTGGCGATGGGGCCGGCGGCGGTGTCGTCGGCAACCAATGGGGTGGCCATCGGCAATGGCGCGAAGGCCAGCGTCGCCAACAGCGTAGCCTTGGGTAACGGTGCCACCACGGAAGCGGCGGTGGCCACCACCACGGCCACCGTGGCCGGTACTGACTACGCCTTGGCCGGCAGCAGCCCGACCGGTACGGTCAGCGTGGGCACCAGCGGCAGCGAGCGTACCATCACACACGTGGCAGCAGGTCGACTCTCGGCCACCAGTACCGACGCGGTCAACGGCAGCCAGCTCCATGCCACCAATCAGGCACTGGGGGATCTGGCCGAGGGCGCAGTGGTCTACGACCGCGGTACCGGTGGCACGCTCAATTAGGGCAGCATCACCCTGGCCGGTGATACCGGAACCCGAATCACCAATCTGACCGACGCCACCCTGTCCACCGACAGCACCGATGCGGTCACCGGTCGTCAGTTGAACGCGACCAATGCTCGAGTCAGTCAGAACGAAGGCGATATCACCAACCTCACCACCAACCTGGGGAATCTGGCCGAGGGCGCAGTGGTCTACGACCGCGGCACCGGTGGCACGCTCAATGAGGGCAGTATCACCCTGGCCGGCGATGCCGGTACCCGAATCACCAATCTGACCGACGCCACCCTGTCCACCGACAGCACCGATGCGGTCACCGGTCGTCAGTTGAACGCGACGAATGTGCGCGTGACCCAGAACGAAGGCGATGTCGCCAATCTCACCACCAACCTGGGGGATATCGCCGCCGACAGCATCTACTACCAGGCAAAATCCAGCGGTAGCGGCGCCAGTGCCAGCGGCACAGACAGCCTGGCGATGGGGCCGGCGGCGGTGTCGTCGGCAACCAATGCGGTGTCCATCGGCAATGGCGCTTCAAGCTCGGTGTTTGGCGGCGTGGCACTGGGCAGCGGAGCGATCGCGAACCGCGAGGTGGCGAAGGTCTCCGGCCAGATCGTCGTGGGCAATGCCACCATTCAATACAACACTTCGGACGCCGATCTAATGGGAGCGGTCTCCGTGGGGCGGGACGGTGAGTATCGCCAGTTGATCAACATCGCCGATGGTATCGAGGATCACGATGCGGTGACCATGCGTCAGCTCAAGGGGGCCGTGGGGTCGCTCTCGGATACGGGATCGCTGTATTTTCATGCCAACGGGGGAGGGGAAGTCGACGCCCTCGCCACCGGCGAAGGCTCCATCGCCATTGGGCCTGATACCACGGTCAATGGCGATGACGCCATCGGTATGGGGGTGAGCGCCAAGGTGGAGATAGGGGCAGCCGGTGCGGTTGCCATTGGCGACCAGAGCCACACCCTGCTGGAAGATGCGATTGCGGTCGGTAGTACGGCAGTGTCCTCGGGCGAGCAGGCGATGGCCCTGGGTGCTGGAGCCAGCGCCAATCAGGCTATGGATGTGGCGTTGGGGGCCCAGTCGACCTCACAGGAGGCAATAGGCACCGAGTCAGGCATTATCTTCGGTGAACAGCATGAATACGCCGGCACAAACCCCATTGCTACCGTCAGCATCGGTGACGAAGGGCAGGAGCGAACCTTGACCCACCTGGCCGCGGGTCGAATCTCCGCTACCAGTACCGATGCGGTCAATGGCAGCCAGCTCCATGCGACCAATAAGGCGCTTGAGGAAGTGGTGGCGTATGACCACTTCAACGACGGCAGCGTCGACTGGAACCACGTAACCCTGAAGTCGCCTGGTAGAGCCTTCGGCGGTACCGTGCTCGGTAATATTGCGGATGGGTCGCTTTCCGACACCAGTCTAGAGGCGGTCAACGGCAGTCAGCTCCACGCCACCAATGGTCGTCTCACCAATCTTGAAGGCGATGTCGGTGATATCCAGACGACCCTCGACAGCTTGGGGGGAGGCAGTGGCAACCCGGCCCAGAATGTCGTGCAATATGACCCAGATTCCAACCAGGGAAAGATCACTCTGGCTGGTGCCGACGGTGGTACCGTGATCAGCAATCTGGCCGAAGGCGATATCCATCAAGGCAGTACTGATGCGGTCAATGGTGGTCAGATCTGGGACTTGATGGAGGATATCGGCGACCTGGCACTGAGTGGTCAGGACACCAAGTACTTCCAGGCGAATTCGCAGGGAGACGCTGCCACTACTAGTGCTGCAGACACCGTTGCCATCGGAGGTGGCGCCAAGGCACAAGCTGAAGGAGGTGTTGCACTTGGTGATGGCGCTGTGGCCGATAGAGAAGGCATGAAGGGGGAGGAGGAAGCCTTTTCGCACGTGGCGGTGGAGTCATCCAAGGGAGCTGTTGCGGTCGGCAGCGAGGGTGGTGAACGTCAGATCACCCACGTCGCGGGGGGCACCGAGGACACCGATGCGGTCAATGTGCGCCAGCTCAGTGCCGTGCAAGAGGGAGCGGTCAACTACGATCGTAGCGAGGATGGCAGCGTCGACTACCACTCTGTCAGCCTGGGCAATGGCAGTGGCCCCACCCAGTTGCATAACGTGGCTGCCGGTTCGGCACCCACCGATGCGGTCAACATGTCGCAGCTCAATGAACTGAACCGTAAGTTCACTTCCGACTACAACCAACTCGACCACAAGATTGACGAAGTAGAGCGAGATGCCAGTGCGGGGATCGCGGCCCTGGCCGCCATGGGCGATGCACCCTATGTCGCAGGAAAGCTCACCTATCATGTGGGGACTGGCTACTACAACGGAGAATCGGCACTAGGTGTGAGCGTACGACGAACCGCTGATACTGGCCGCTGGAGTGTCGGGATGGGGATTGGCGCCTCCCACGGTGGCCCAACGATCGGTCTGGGAATCTCCGGGGTCATCGATTGAGACCAGTGGGCAGGTCAAACGAAAATCTGGTCGTTCACCTTGGGTGCGGCTGTGTCGCAAGACACAGCGGTACTGACGGTGTCGCGATCACGGATGGTGATCGGCGTCGATGCACAGTGACAGGGGGCGCGGAAGTTAAAGTAGCGGCATATGATGCTGCGGCCAGTGGAGTTGCGAGCACAGCGGGTTAGTCGTCTCGTCCTGGTTCCTGTCCGGTTTCAAGGGCGTCCACGCGAAAGCGCAGGGCGCCCTTGTCGTTTTCGGCGCGAAAACGCACGTTGAAACCTCTCAGGCTGACGCCGTACTGGCGATCGTCGTCACTGCCCTTGCTGCGATAGGCGGGGCGCGGGTCCTGGGCGAGGACCTGGGCGATCAAGCGACGCAAGGAACCATCGTTGTCGCTGCTGGAAAGCACCGCTTCGGCCTCGGCCGAGAACACCACCGGATGCTGCGTCGGCGCTTCAGGTGCAAAACCGGTACGGGCGTCGGGGCGACTCTCGGCCCAGGGCAGGTATGGCTTGATATCCACCACTGGTGTGCCGTCGACCAGATCGGCGCTCTTGAGCACCAGGCTGACGCCGTCGCGCGTATCGATGTCGATCAACTCCACCAGCGAGAGCCCGAGACGGTTGGGGCGGTGGGTGCTGCGGCTGGCAAATACGCCTATTCGTGCATTTCCTCCCAGTCGAGGCGGACGGACCATCGCTTTCCAGTGGGGCGGACTAAGGTGAAAGATGAAGGTCAGCCACAGGTGGCTGAACCCCTCCAGCCCACGTACGGCCATGGGATCGGCGAAGTCGCCCTCCAGCACCAGACGAGCTCTGGCATCTTCTGCAAGCCCTGGCTGACGGGGTACGCCGAACTTGTCCGGGAAGTCGCTGCGTATGGTGCCGATGGGCGTCAGGGTATAGAAGTCGTCGGGCATGATCTGGTGAGGCTCTGATGTCGAGGCGTTGATGTGGATGCTGTTACGTCGATGCTCTGATGTCGAAACTCTGATGACGCAGGAAGTGGGTCAGGGTTGACCTGAATGGCTCCAGCAACGTGCTTGCAGGTATCGTGACATGACAAAGCTCCAGTTGGGCATGAAACAGCGTCGCCGGGCATCAGGGTGGTCAGGAGTGTTGGATCGCGCCCGTTATCTGATTAGGCTTGGCGAACCTCGACGCGCCGGATTATCCGTCTCCAGTCCTGCAGGAGTTCCCTACATGTCCGAACCCAGAATGTCGCAAGCCATGCCGGTCGAGCGACGTTCCCGTATTCACTATCGTGAGGCCCTCGCCAAGGATGGCTCGGATCAGGCCGAAGTGTTCTATCACGCCGTCATGATGGGGGCCAGTCGCCACTACAGCCTGGCCCAGCGTCAGGCCTGGGCTTCGGCGCTGCCCAGGGACGGTTCCGCCTGGCGTGCTCGTCAGGCATTGTTTACTACCCTGGTGGCCGAGTGTGACGGTCGCTGCGTCGGCTTTGTCGAGTTGGACCCCGGTCGCGCGCGCGTCGAGACGCTCTATGTGTGGCCCTCGCTGACCGGCCAGGGCATCGGCGGCCGCTTGCTGTCGCTTGCCGAGGAGCGCCTGAGAAACGCCGGCGCCCGGCGGATGATCATCGAAGCCAGCCTGATGCTGGCAGAGCCACTGCTCGACGCTGGCTGGGAATCCCACGGTGAAGAGTGGGTCGAGCGCGCCGGAGAGCTGCTGCCACGGCTATGCATGAGCAAGCCGTTGGAGTGACCTCCGCTGGACGTTGGAATGCCCCCCGCTGGACGCTGGCCCCGCTGGACGCTGGAGAGCCCCCCCGCTGGAGAGCCCCCTGAGAGTAATCTCCAGGAGTGCCCCCGAGAGTGCCCTTCAAGAATAGCCCCCAGGTATGGGCCAGGGTCCAGGCCGGGGGATCGCTTCTCGAAACGGGCAGGGCGTCAGCCTGCCGGGCCTTCCTCGACCATGCGCATGGACAGGTCGATGGCTTTCACGTCCTTGGTCAGTGCACCGCTCGAGATGCAGTCGACACCTGTCTGGGCGATGGCTTTCAGCGTCGTCTCGTCGACATTGCCGGACGCCTCCAGCGTCGCCTGGCCTGCGACGCGGCGCACCGCTTCTCGCATGTCATCCAGTGAGAAGTTGTCGAGCATGATCACGTCGGCGCCGGCGGCCAGCGCCTGATCCAGTTCCTCGAAGGTCTCGACTTCCACCTCCACCGTCAGGTCACGCGCGATGCTGCGGGCCTCCTTCACGGCGCCGGCGATGCCGCCGCAGGCCGAGATATGGTTTTCCTTGATCAGGAAGGCGTCGTAGAGGCCGATCCGATGGTTGCAGCCACCGCCACAGGCCACCGCGTACTTCTGGGCGATACGCAGACCTGGCAACGTCTTGCGGGTGTCGAGCAGCCGCACACCGGTGCCCTCGAGCAGGTCGACGTAGTGGCGGGTGCGCGTGGCGGTGGCCGACAGCGTCTGCAGCAGGTTGAGAGCCGCGCGCTCGCCGGTCAGCAGGCTGCGTGCGGGGCCGGCCAGTTCGAGAAAGGGCTCGTTTGGCGTCAGTCGATCGCCGTCCGCGGCGTGCCAGGTCAGAGCGACCCGGGGATCGAGGCGGCGGAACAGTTCGTCGACCCAGGCCACGCCGCAGAGTATCGCCGGCTCGCGGCTGATGACGCGGGCCTTGCCCAGATGCTTTTCGGGAATCAGTTGGGCGGTGATGTCCACCGGACCGACGTCCTCGGCCAGCAGGCGAGCGGCACTGTTGCGGATGTCTTCGGCAAGGGCGTCCTGAAAGTGCATGGGTATCTCTGTATTGCGGCGCGTGGAGCCGACATTATAGGGGCACTAGCACCTCGACGTCAGTGGGCGAGGTGACGATCCCATATTCAGACAATGGAGACACCAGCATGCAGTGTCACGACGGGTGGCTCGACGGGGCCAGGCGAGTGCCTTCGCCCAACGTCAATGAACGACCCGAACGAGAAATATCGGCGGTAGTGGTGCATTCCATCAGTCTGCCGCCGGGTCAATTCGGCGGCGAGCACATCGAGGAACTGTTCACCAACCGTCTGGATCCCGAGGCCCACCCTTACTTCGCGAGTATCGCCGGACTCAAGGTCTCGGCGCATCTGTTGATCCGTCGCGACGGAGAGTGTGTTCAGTTTGCGCCCTTCGAGGCGAGGGCCTGGCACGCGGGACGCTCCAGCTGGTTCGATGGCCATTGCCTGCGCCGCGAGCTCAACGACTTCTCGATCGGGATCGAGCTCGAAGGGGACGAGGTGTCGCCCTATCGAGACGCCCAGTACCGTGCCCTGGCCCAGGTGCTGCACGCGCTGTTTGACGTCTACCCCGAGATCACCCCCCAACGACTGACCAGTCACGCGCGAATCGCTCCCCTGCGAAAGACCGATCCCGGCCCCTCCTTCGACTGGGCGTACCTGCGGCGCTGTTTGCAGCACCGCTAGATGAAGATGCGATGCATCGTTTCGGCATAGCGCGAGCCATCACCTTCAGGTCAAACGGTAGTTTGTTTACAAGTGGCTGACTTGAGGCGCTTAAGTCATACCCCCTTTGGGTTAAGCCATTGTGTTGCAGTGCAATATGAGGTAATTGAAAAATATTTCCATAGCTGCTTCAATTGGCAGTGCAGGGCGTTTGAGGTATCTTCTTGCCCAATCGTGCTCGTTTGGCACGGACATTCTAGTAATATTACTACATGCCTGACGCTGCGAGGCGGGCGGGGAATCACCCCCTCTATCCCGCTCGCTCATTGGCCTCGATCGTGGGGCAATGGACCCCCATCGTCATTCGGAGAGACGTTCTATGAGTCTTGGTTCAAGAGAAGATCTCGATCCGGTCGAAACCCAGGAATGGTTGGATTCCCTGGAGTCTGTTCTGGATCGTGAGGGCGAGGATCGTGCCCGGTACCTGATGACGCGGCTCGCCGACCGTTATCGCCAGGACGGCATGCAGGTGCCCTTCTCGGTCACCACCCCGCATCGCAACACCATTCCGGTGCACTGCGAGGCCCCGATGCCTGGCGATCTGTTCATGGAGCGTCGTATTCGCTCGGTGATCCGCTACAACGCCATCGCTCAGGTCATTCGCAACAACAAGGCGAAGCCGGGACTGGGTGGCCACATCGCCAGCTTCATGTCCTCCGCGACTCTCTACGACGTGGGCTTCAACCATTTCTTCCGTGCCCCCAACGGCGACTTCGAAGGCGACCTGATCTACATCCAGGGTCACGTGGCACCGGGCATCTACGCCCGCGCCTACCTCGAGGGCCGGCTGACCGAAGAGCAGATGGACAGCTACCGCCAGGAAGTCGATGGCAACGGCCTGTCATCCTACCCGCACCCGTGGCTGATGCCGGAGTTCTGGCAGTTCCCGACGGTTTCCATGGGTCTGGGCCCGATCCAGGCGATCTACCAGGCCCACGTCATGAAGTACCTGCACTCCCGCGAGCTGCACGACATGCAGGATCGCAAGATCTGGTGCTTCATGGGCGACGGTGAGTGTGACGAGCCGGAATCTCTCGGCGCCATCCACCTGGCCAGCCGCGAGAAGCTCGACAATCTGATCTTTGTTATCAACTGCAACCTGCAGCGTCTCGATGGCCCGGTGCGCGGCAACTCCCGCATCATCGACGAGCTCGAGGGTGTCTTCCGCGGTGCCGGCTGGAACGTGCTCAAGGTCGTCTGGGGTCGTCACTGGGACCCGCTCTTCGAGAAGGACAAGAAGGGCATGCTGCAGAAGCGCATGGACGAGGCGGTCGACGGCGACTACCAGAACTACAAGGCCAACGGCGGTGCCTACACCCGTGAGCACTTCTTCGGCAAGTACCCGGAGACCGCCGACCTGGTCAAGGACATGTCCGACGAGGACATCTGGAAGCTCAATCGCGGTGGCCACGATCCGTTCAAGGTCTACGCGGCGTACCACGAGGCGACCACCAAACCCAATGGTCGCCCCACCGTGATCCTGGCGCATACCGTCAAGGGCTACGGCATGGGTGGCGGCGACGGCGAGGCGGCCAACGAGGCGCACCAGGTCAAGACCATGGAGTACGAGGCGCTCAAGCGCTTCCGTGATCGCTTCGGCATCCCGATCTCCGACGACCAGCTCAAGGAAGTGCCGTACTACAAGCCGGACGACGATTCGCCCGAAATGAAGTACATGCACTATCAGCGCGAACAGCTGGGCGGCTATCTGCCGAGCCGTCGCAATGACTTCGAGGCGCTCGAGATTCCCGGCCTCGATGACAAGACCTTCGCCTCCCAGACCGGCGGCTCCAAGGGCCGCGAAGTGTCCACCACCATGGCCTTCGTGCGGATCCTCAATGGCCTGGTCAAGGACAAGAAGATCGGCAAGCGGGTGGTCCCGATCATCCCCGACGAGGCGCGCACCTTCGGTATGGAGGGCATGTTCCGTCAGCTCGGTATCTACACCTCCGAAGGCCAGAAGTACGAGCCGGTCGACAAGGGCCAGATCATGTTCTACCGCGAGGATCAGAAGGGTCAGATCCTCGAGGAAGGCATCACCGAGGCCGGCGCCATGTCTGCCTGGATTGCCGCGGCCACCTCGTACTCGAACAACAACACCACTCTGCTGCCGTTCTACATCTACTACTCGATGTTCGGCTTCCAGCGGATCGGTGATCTGGCCTGGGCCGCCGGTGACATGCAGGCTCGCGGCTTCCTGTGCGGTGGTACCGCCGGTCGTACCACGCTCAACGGCGAGGGTCTCCAGCACCAGGACGGTCACAGCCTGCTGCAGGCAGCGATGATCCCGAACTGCCGCACCTATGACCCGACCTACGGGCACGAAGTCGCGGTCATCGTGCAGGATGGTCTGAAGCGGATGTTCTCCGACAAGGAAAACTGCTTCTACTACCTGACCCTGATGAACGAGAACTACGAGCACCCCGAGCTCGAGGAGATTCCCGCCGAGGACATCATCAAGGGCATGTACCTGCTGCGCGAGACCAAGGGCAAGAAGGGCCACGTCCAGCTGCTGGGCTCCGGTACCATCCTGCGCGAGGTCGAGGCTGCCGCCGAGATACTGGCCGAAGAGTGGGGTGTGGGCTCCGACATCTGGAGCGTGACCAGCTTCAATGAGCTGCGCCGCGAGGCCCTGGGGCTGGATCGTCAGGCCTTCATCAACCCGGATGCCGACCCCGAGAAGCCTCACGTCACCAAGTGTCTGGAAGGGCGCAAGGGACCGGCGATCGCCTCGACCGACTACATGAAGCTGTACGCCGACCAGGTCCGCGCCTGGGTGCCGACCGACTATCATGTACTGGGCACCGACGGCTATGGTCGCTCCGACACCCGCGAAGCGCTTCGCCGGTTCTTCGAGGTCGACCGCTACTACGTCACCGTGGCGGCGCTCAAGGCGTTGGCCGATCGTGACGAGATCGACCGCAAGGTCGTGGCCGAGGCACTCAAGAAGTACGACATCGACCCGAATAAGCCCAACCCGCTCGAGGTGTAAGGCATCGGTTGGACTGTCCGGTGGCATGGCGGGCCGGTGGCCCGCCTCCGTCAAGAGTTTGAAGGAGCGCGACCTTGAGTAGCGAAATCATCAAAGTGCCCGATATCGGTGGTGACACCGATGTGGAAATCATCGAAGTCGCGGTGTCCGAAGGTGACGTGATCGAGCCGGAAGACACCCTGATTACCCTGGAATCCGACAAGGCCAGCATGGACGTGCCGGCGCCCAAGGGCGGCAAGGTCCTCAAGGTTCTGGTCAAGGAAGGCGACACCGTCTCGGAAGGCGATGACATCGTCGAGATCGAGGCCGAAGGTGGTGGCGACGCCGACGAGGATGCTGACGCCGACGCCGATTCGGCTGAAGAGTCGCAGGCCGATTCCGGCGGCGACGAGCAGGAAGCGCCCAAGTCCGACGACAAGCCGGCACCGAAGAAGAAGAGCGGCGGTGGCAGCAAGACCGTCGAGATCAAGGTGCCGGACCTGGGTGGCTCCAGCGACGTCGAGATCATCGAGGTGGCGGTGTCCGAAGGCGACGAGGTCGGCGAGGAAGACACCCTGATCACCCTGGAGTCCGACAAGGCCTCCATGGACGTGCCGAGCCCCCACGCCGGCAAGTTGGTCAGCCTGAACGTCAAGGAAGGGGATACCGTCTCCGAAGGTGACGTCATCGGCTCCATGGAAGTCGCCGGTGAAGGCGATGATGGCGATGACGACTCTGCCGATGAGTCGGCCGATGAGTCTGCCGATGATAGTGCAGCCGAGTCCGCCGAAAGCGCGTCGGAAGAGCAGGAAGAGGACGATTCCGACGACGAGGCCGCCGAAGGTGGTCGTCAGGAGGTTCGTGTCCCCGACCTGTCCGGTTCCAGCGACGTGCCGATCATCGAGATGGCCGTCAGCGAAGGTGACGAGGTGGACGTCGAGGACGCCCTGATCACCCTGGAGTCCGACAAGGCCTCCATGGACGTGCCGAGTCCGTTCAAGGGCAAGGTGGTGGAGCTGTCGGTGAAGGAAGGCGACAGTGTCTCCGAGGGTGACCTGATCGGCTACATCGAGGTCGCCGGCGCGGCGCCCAAGAAGAAGGCGCCGAAGAAGGACGCTCCCAAGAAGGACGCCCCGAAAAAGGATGCCCCGAAGAAGGACGCGCCCAAGCAGCAGGCGGCGTCCGGTCAGGGCTCTGCGGTGGCCGACAAGCCGCGTGATGCCAAGAGCGTCCACGCCGGCCCTGCGGTGCGCATGCTGGCCCGCGAACTGGGTGTCGACCTGGCCTTGGTGAAGCCCTCCGGTCCCAAGGACCGAGTGCTCAAGGAAGACGTGCAGAACTACGTCAAGCAGGCCATGGCCAACCAGGGCAAGGGCAAGAGCGACGCCGCTGCGGCACCTGCTGCCGGGGGCTCTGGCATTCCGCCGATCCCGGATCAGGACTTCAGCCAGTTCGGCGAGATCGAAGAGAAGCAGATGGGCCGCCTGATGAAGATGGGCGCCAACAATCTGCATCGCAGCTGGGTCAATATTCCCCACGTCACGCAGTTCGACGAGGCGGACATCACCGAGCTCGAGGCCTTCCGCAAGTCGATGAAGGCCGAGGCGGAAGCCCAGGGCGCCAAGCTGACTCCGCTGCCGTTCCTGATCAAGGCGTGCGCCTATGCCTTGAACAAGTACCCGCAGTTTAACGTCAGCCTCAAGGCCGACGGCGAGACCGTGGTGCAGAAGAAGTACGTGCACATCGGTATTGCCGTGGACACGCCCGATGGCCTGATGGTGCCGGTGATCCGCGATGCCGACAAGAAGTCGCTGATCGACCTGGCCAAGGAGTCGGTGGAGCTGGCCAAGAAGGCTCAGTCGAAGAAGCTCAAGCGTGACGAGATGACCGGTGGTTGCTTCACCATCTCGAGCCTGGGCTCCATCGGCGGGACCGCCTTCACGCCCATCGTGAACCCGCCGGAGGTGGCGATCCTCGGGGTTTCCAAGGCGTCGATGAAGCCGGTGTGGAATGGCGCGGACTTCCAGCCGCGACTGATGATGCCGCTGTCGCTGTCCTATGACCACCGTGCCGTCAACGGCGCCGATGCCGCGCGCTTCACCGCGTTGCTGGGACAGTTGTTGACCGACGTGCGTCGCCTTCTGCTGTAATTCAGGCCGAATGCGAGAACAGAACGGCGCCGCAAGGCGCCGTTTCTCGTCCTGCCGTCAGCTCTGACAGCGTGCCATGTGGATGTGCCAGGCCGGGCGAATCGTGACGCTTCTATGACTCCTGACCAAAGTGCAATCTAGATGCCAGCAGCTTGATGTTAAACGCTTTTTCTGCAGGTTTTCGGTGAGTTGCGAGTAACCTCAGGTTGTGTCGCCAAGACGGCACGGGTATTGTTCGCTTAACCCATTCTTCACCCCGACTTTTCGCTTTCTCGAAGGAGTTCCAACGATGCGCTTGATCCTCTTGGGTGCCCCGGGTGCCGGCAAGGGCACCCAGGCCCAATTCATCTGTGAGCGCTACGATATCCCACAGATTTCCACTGGTGACATGCTGCGTGCAGCGGTCAAGGAAGGCAGTGAACTGGGCCTCAAGGTGAAGGAAATCATGACCACCGGTGGCCTGGTCTCCGATGACATCATCATCGCCCTGGTCAAGGAACGCATCACCCAGCCTGACTGCGCCAACGGTTTCCTGTTTGACGGCTTCCCGCGCACCATTCCCCAGGCCGATGCCATGAAGGAAGGTGGCGTCAAGATCGATCACGTGCTCGAGATCGCCGTGGCCGACGAGGAAATCGTCAATCGTTTGGCGGGTCGTCGGGTCCACCCGGCGTCCGGCCGCGTCTACCACGTCGACCACAATCCGCCCAAGGAAGACGGCAAGGATGATGTGACCGGCGAGGCGCTGGTTCAGCGTGATGATGATCGCGAGAATACCGTTCGCAATCGTCTGTCGGTCTACCACGAGCAGACCGAGCCGCTGGTGGGCTACTACCAGCAATGGGCCCAGCAGGCGCCTGAGGATGCCCCGCGCTATCATCGCGTGGAAGGCGTGGGGAGTGTCGATGACATCACCCGTCAGGTGCGCGAGGCCCTCGAAGGCTGATCTACCGCACCACGCTTGCTGCATTCGACTCACGGCTCGCCCCAAGGCGGGCCGTGAGTCGTTTATAATGTGCCGGATTCACTACCAGGATGAGCCTGACATGACCTTGATTGTGGCCCTCGATGCCTCCTCGAGCGCCTGCTCCGCGGCCCTGCTGCGTCGCCAGGAGGGTAGCCCGGACGAGGTGATAGCGCGTTTTGCGCAGACCCCGCGAGAGCATACCCGCCGTCTGTTGCCGATGGTCGACGAAGTGCTGGCCGAGGCCGGGGTGGCGGCCAGCGAACTGGACGCCGTGGCCTACGGGCGCGGACCAGGCTCCTTCACAGGCTTGAGGATTGCCGCGGGTGTGGCCCAGGGGCTGGCCTACGGACTGGACCGCCCGCTGGTCGGTGTATCGACGCTGGAGGCACTGGCGCTGGGCGGCCACCTGCGCCATCGCTATCGCTACATGGTCACCGCGCTGGACGCCCGCATGGGCGAAATCTACGTCGGTGCCTGGCGGGTCGAGGATGGGCGGCCGTTGGCACTGATGGACGAAGCGGTGCTGCCGCCCGAACGGCTGGTGCTGCCCCGCGAGCATGAAGACCATGATTGGGTGGGACTGGGGTCTGGCTGGGCGCTGTGGGATCAGATGCCCGCCGAGATCCAGGCCAGCCTCAACCTGACCGTGACCGATGCCGACCCTGCCGCCGAGGACATGGTGCGGCTGGCCGTCGAGGTCTTTGTCGCAGGCGATGCCCAGCGCCCCCATGACGCCCAGCCCGTCTATCTGCGCGATCAGGTGGCCTGGAAGAAGGCCGAGCGAAAGGCGCGTTCGTGAGTGTTCGCCTGAGCCCTGACATGGCGCTGCCTTTCGTTATGGACAGCGATCCCGAGGCGGCGCTGGCGCTGGAATGGGATGACCAGGGTCGGCTGGTGCTGGTCGGTGACGAGGCCCGCTATGGCAAGCCGCTGTGGGTGGACTTCGTCGGTGGGCGAGCCGGCCACCGACGGCGTTTCGGCGGCGGGCGCGGTCAACTGGTGGCTCGGGCCTGTGGTCTTGCCAAGGGCGTCACCCCGAGCATCATCGATGCCACCGCGGGTCTAGGCCGTGACGCCTTCGTGCTGGCGAGCCTGGGCGCCGAGGTGCTGCTGATCGAGCGGGTAGCCGCGATTGCGGCCCTGCTGGATGACGGACTCCGGCGTGCCCGGGAGGATAGCGACACTCAGGAAGCGGCGGCGCACATGCACCTTGCCCATGGCGACAGCAGTCGTGAGCTTGGCGACATCGTGGCAGCGGCCGGGGTAGCCCCGGAAGTGATCCACCTGGACCCGATGTTCCCCCACCGCGACAAGTCGGCCCTGGTCAAGAAGGAGATGCGGCTGTTTCGCGAGTTGGCGGGGGACGATGACGATGCACCGCGGCTATTGGAAGCGGCGCTGGACGTCGCCAGCCACCGCGTGGTGGTCAAGCGTCCGCGCAAGGCGCCTCCCATAGCAGGCCCCGAGCCGAGGCATCGACTCGAGGAGAAGACCAGCCGCTACGACATCTACGTGCACCGCTCGCTCAAGGCTGAGCGCTGACCTCCGAGGGAGCCTCGGCGGCCTCCTCGCGGTGACGGCTGATCAACGCCAGTCGCCGTCGCAGCGAGGCGTCGAGCAGGCGTGAGGCCCGCTGGGCCGCGCGCTTGAGGCACTCGTCGAAGTGCAGCCGGTCCTGCTCGAGCCACACCCAGCCTTCCTGTTCCAGGGTATCGATCAGGGTCTCGAACAGCTTGGGGTCGAAGAACTCCGGTGCCTCGCGACCGCTGAGGAGTCCAAGGCGCTCCGACAGCGCACGCGAGCGCTCCTTCAGGGTGGCCCGGTCCAGTGCCCCCGATCCGGATCGCAGCAGCACCTCGATCAGCAGGGCGTTGCGCTCCAGCGATGGCTGGATCATGCGGCCGATCAGTTCGAGGCGTTCTCGGCCTTCTAGGCTTTCCACCGGCGTAAAGCCTTCGCCATGGCGCTCCAGCAGCCCCAGGTCCACCTGGACGGCAAGAATGGCCGCGAGGCGTTCCTTCATGTCCGCGCTTTCATCGACACAGAACTCCCGGGCCAGCGGTGGCCAAAGCGGCGTCAACAGGTCGCAGAGTTCGTGGAGGCTGCGTTGGTGGCGGCTGCGAAAGGCGAAGGCGACCAGCGCCGGCAGGGCGAACAGGTGCAGCACGTTGTTGCGATACCAGGCCAGCAGTGCCGCTTGCTCGGGCGTGGCGCTAACGATGTCACCAAGGCTATGGGCGTGGCGCTCGACCATGTCCAGGTCCACCGCCCTGGCGATGCAGGCTTCCGGAGACTCGTCGGGCAGACTGGGTCTTTCGCCGCAGGCGGGGCTGTCGGCCAGGCGACAGAGCAGGGCGAGCTGGTCGGTCAGGGTGGCGTACTCCAGGGCGCGGTGCGGCGACGAGAGTAGCGCTAGGCCTGTCAGGTTGATGGCATTCAGCGCCGCCACCCGGTTGATGCGCCGGGTCAGGGATCTGCCAAGCGTGGTGACCGTCGGTGCCAGCCAGTCGGGGCGCGGCGACTCGTCGTCTCGCCAGCCGGGGGCGTGGCTATCGAGAAAGCCCCCGATGGGCAGCGGCTCGCCGATATTGACCGATACCCGGCCGTAGGGCTCGCGCAGACGTCCGAGCACCCGCAGCAGATCCAGCGGGGACTCCTTGCGCTTCTTGCCACCGCCCAGTTCGCGCTGGTAGCTGGAGTTCTCGAGAATACGCTCGTAGCCGATATAGACCGGAACAAAGACCATCGGCCGCTCGTCGACCCGCTGGCAGCGCAGGAAGGACCGCAGTGTCATCGCCAGCATGCCGGGACGAGGCGTGAGCATGCGACCGCTGCGGGAACGACCGCCTTCGATGAAGTACTCCATCGGATAGCCCCGGGCCAGCAGGCGGTGCAGATATTCGTTGAACACCGCGCCGTAGAGGCGGTTGTCGCGAAAGCTGCGACGCAGGAAGAAGGCGCCACCACGTCTCAGCAAAGGGCCGATCAACGGCATGTCAAGGTTGCGTCCTGCGGCGATGTGGGGTGGCATCAAGCCTTCGCGGTAGAGCACGTAGGACAGCAGCAGGTAGTCGATATGGCTGCGGTGGCAGGGCACGTAGATCAGGGTGTGATCCTCGGCCAGGGCCTTGACCTCTTCCAGACCATTGACGTCGACGCCGTCGTAGAGCCGGTTCCACAGGCGCTTCAAGGCGCCGGCCAGAAAGCGCAGCACCGGATAGGTCATGTTGGCCGCGATCTCGTGGCCATAGCGTCTGGCGCGTCGCTTGAGTCGTTTGTGTGAGCTGGCCTTCTCTGCCAGTTGGTCGATCTCCCGACGCACCTCGTCGCTTGCCACCACTCCCTGAATCATCGTGCTGCGGTGCGACAGGTCCGGCCCCAGCACCCGCGTACGCACCCGGCGAAAGTGTACCCGCAACAGCCTTGCCGCCTTGCGGTTGGTGCGTGGGGCGTCACCGTCATGCAGTTCTTCGAGGTGCAGCGGGGCGCCGAACTGGATTTCCACGTCGCGGCCGTTGACCAGCACCGACAGCGCTCGCCGCAGTCGTCCGGTCAGGCGCCAGCTGTCCGCTGCCAGCAGATGCCAGAGGCCGAAGTCCTTGCCCGGGGCTCGCCCCCAGAACACACTGACGGGCACCAGCTGTATCCGGGTGTCGCTGGTGATCAGCTCGGTGAAGGGCGCGACACCGGTGGCTTGGCCCGGCCACAGCCGGAACCGGCGTGCCGGCAGCGCCACGCAGCGCGGCAGGTTGCTGTCGGGCAGCGCCAACCGGCCACGCGCCGGGGGCAGGCCATGACGTTGGCAGTAGCTGTCCAGCAGCAGGGCGTCGCTCAGCGAGGGGCGCGGTAGCACATAGAGCGTCGGCAGCTGCGGATCCAGCGCCAGTTTATCCGGCGTCGGTTCCGCCAGCCGAACCTCGGTCCACAGTTCGATGAGTCGGCGCAGCGGTGCGCGAAGCATGCCAGGCATAGCAATTCCGTTGTTCGGGGCAGTAGGCGAGGACCGTCTGCGGGCCATCCATGTCGTGCCGTCAGTATAACGATCGGGTAGGGTGGCGCCATGATCTGCTTGATATCCGGTTGATATGACACCGCCAGGGAGACGTGCAGCATGACCACCGCGTGGCGACAGCATAATCGCGTCGATCTATTGCCGGAGGCCGATCGCTTCCTGCCGGCGCTGTTCGAGGCGGTGGCCGAGGCCCGTCAAAGCGTGCTGATCGAACTTTATCTGATGGAGTCCGGCGAACTGGCCGACCGAGTCATCGAGGCGCTGGTGGCCGCATCGCAGCGCGGCGTCGCCGTCTATCTACTGTTGGACGGTTTCGGCGCCATGGGGCTTTCAGGCCAGGATAGAGAACGCCTGGTCGCATCCGGCGTGTGGTTGCGGGACTTCAACCCGCTGGGCTGGCACTCGCTGGGACGCAACGTCAGTCGTGATCATCGCAAGCTGGTGGTGGTGGATCAGCGACTGGCCTTTACCGGGGGCTTTGGCGCCGTCGATGAGTTCCTGGCGGCCTGGTTCGAGGTGGCCGTGCGTGTCGAGGGCCCGGTGGTGGCCGACTGGGTGGCGCTGTTTGCCCAGGTGTGGAACTCGCCGCTGACCAGAGGCGCCCCGCAGGCGCCGGCGCTGCCGTCGCCGAGTGGCGAGAGGCGCCATGACCCTGGAGTCAGGGCACGGGTGATCTGGGGGCGGGGGTACCGCTTTCAGGCCATTCGCCACTCACTGCAGGAGCGAATCGCCCGCGCCGAACGGCGCCTGTGGCTGTGTACGCCCTACTTTGTGCCCACCCTGGGGCTGAGGCTCAGGCTGCAGCGTGCGGCGCGCAAGGGCCGCGACGTGCGCCTGCTGCTGCCGGGGCGGGACCACGACCATCCCGGCATCCGCTACGCCGGGCAGCGTTTCTACACTCGGTTGCTGCGGGCGGGTGTGCGCATCTACGAGTTCCAGCCCAGCTTCATCCACGCCAAGTTTGTGGTCGCCGATGACTGGGTCAGCCTGGGTTCCTGCAACTTCGACCACTGGAGCTTGCAGTGGAACCTCGAGGCCAATCAGGAGGTCGAGGACGCCGTCCTGGCCGACGAGGTCGCGGCGCTGTTCGAGCGCAATTTCGCGGCGAGTCGGGAGATCACCCGGGAAAGCTGGGCGCGCCGCTCCTGGTGGGCCAGGATCAGGACCTGGCTGTACGGCACCCTTGATGGCTGGCTGACCCGCTTGCGCTGAGGCGCCGGCTATCGCTTGCTCCGGTGCTGACCAGCGCCTGGCCTGTGACGCGCTATCGCTTGGCCTGTTATTCGCTATCGCTTGCCTTTGGGGCCTTTGGCCTGGGGTCTGCCCTGGCCGCTCTTGCTCTTGTTGCCTTGCCCCTTGTTGCCTTGCCCCTTGTTGCCATGACCCTTGTGGCCTGCCTTGCCACCCCTGCCGCCGGCTGGCGCCTTGCCGCGGGGCTTGGGCTTGGGGGTGTCCGGCGGTACCCGGAAGTGCAGGTACAGATCCAGCACCAGTTCCGGCAACTGACCGACCAGGCGCTCGAGTCGCTCGCCTTCCCCGGCCAGATCGGCCATGTCGGGCTCGTCGGCGAACAGTCCCGACAGCGCCATGAAGGGCAACAGCAGTGTGGCCACGGTTTCTTCATCGCCCTCGAACCAGGCGGCCTCGTCGAGGAAGACGCCTTCCATGAAGCCGGCACACCAGTCGCCGATGGGCGTCTCTTCCGACGCCATGCCGTCCAGCGTCAGCTCGAAGGGCAGTTCGGGAAGACCGCCGCCTTCCAGCACGCCGATAGCGTTGGTCCTGAGCTGCTCGAGCAGGCCCAGGATGATCTCCCTTTCCTGGTCGCTTTCGAACTCGGGGGTGCCGTGAAACAGCTCCGCGACCCAGGCGGCAGCCTCGACATCCCGCGGCGCCACCGCCAGCGCGACCAGGAAGCCGTGGGCGCCGATCAGGTCCAGCGCATCGGGACCGGCGCGCTCCTCGAGAAAGTCATCGAGCAGGTCCAGAGCGTCGTCTTCGAGCAAGGGGAGGGGGAGCGGCGTTTCGGCGTCGGACATGGGGCGCTCACTTGGCGAGGGGATGACTGGACGGTGGTCTTTACCGTCCCCGTTCGAGGCGGCATTCTAGCACTCCTTTACCTACTCTGACTGCGTCATGACCTCGACCCGGCCATCAATTCGCCCGCGCGCTCGCGGTGACTCTCCCACCCCGGTGTTGCCCGACGTCGACGACGCCTGGCTTCAGTCACTCGACGTCGCCGCCCTGCGCCAGGCGCTGATGGCAAGAGTCGTGGAGGCGGTGGCGCTGTGTCTTGACTATCATCCTGGGCTGCCGGAGCCGAAGGTGTGGTGCGATCTGCGCGGCAAGGGCGCAGGGCAGGCCCACTTCGGTCGCGGCGGACTGCGCTTCAATGGCCAGTTGTTGGAAGAGAACCGCCACGCCTTCTTCACCGAGGTGGTGCCCCACGAGGTGGCCCACTGGCTGGTCTGGCACCTGGAAGATGGGCCTACCTTTCGCCCCCATGGCAGGGAGTGGCAGACCGTCATGCTCAGGCTGTTCGGCTTGGCCCCCCGGGTCACCCATCGCTTCGATACCGCCCGCTCGAGCCCTGTCCCGTATCGCTATCGCTGCGCCTGTCGCGAGCACGGATTCTCGGCACGGCGTCACGCCAACGCCCAGGCCGGTCAGGAGTATCGCTGCCGGCACTGTCGCGGCCGACTGTGCCTGGTTGGGAAGAAGTGCTGAAATTTGCGCTTAACCTCTTGTTATAAAATAAAAAAATAGTCATACCAATGTCTAAGGGGAAACCCTGGCCTGGCGACGTTATGCTGGCTGTCAGGTTATTCGCGCCGGTCGGTCTCTCTTATTCAGGCGGCTGGCTCTTCACTTCGATGGGTATCCAAGGACAGAGCACCATGAGCGATCATCAGCACGTCTATCCGGTTTCCGATGCGTTTGCCAAGACCGCCTGGGCCGACAAGGCCACCTACGACAAGCTCTACCGGCAGTCGGTGGAAGATCCCGAGGGCTTCTGGAAGGAGCAGGCCGCACGCCTTGACTGGATCAAGCCACCGCAGACCATCAAGTCGGTATCCTTCGCCAGCGACAATGTCGATATCCGCTGGTTCGAGGATGGCACCCTCAACGTGGCGGCCAACTGCCTGGATCGACACCTCGACAAGCGTGGCGACAAGCCGGCGATCATCTGGGAAGGGGACGATCCGAACGAATCTTCGGTGATCACCTACCGCGAGCTGTACGAGCGTACCTGCCAGCTGGCCAACGCCCTGAAGTCCATGGGGATCGGCAAGGGTGACACCGTGACCCTGTACATGCCGATGATCCCGGAAGCCGCCATGGCCATGCTGGCCTGCGCCCGTATCGGTGCGGTGCACTCGGTGGTGTTCGGCGGCTTTTCTCCCGACGCCCTGGCACAGCGGGTCAAGGACGCTGCCTCACGGGTCATCATCACCGCCGACCAGTCCGTACGCGGTGGCAAGCAGGTACCGCTGAAGGACAACGTCGACGCTGCACTGACCCGTGATGGCACCGACGTGGCCGAGAAGGTGCTGGTGGTCAAGCGTACCGGCGGTGACATCGAATGGCACGAGGGACGTGACGTCTGGTACCACGACGCCGTGGCCGACCAGGACACCGACTGCCCCGCCGAAGAGATGGGCGCCGAGGATCCGCTGTTCATCCTGTATACCTCCGGCTCCACCGGCACCCCCAAGGGGCTCAAGCACACCACCGGTGGCTACCTGACCTACGCCAGCCTCACCCACCAGTACGTGTTCGACTATCACGAGGACGAGGTCTACTGGTGCACCGCGGACGTGGGCTGGGTCACCGGCCACAGCTACATCGTCTATGGGCCCCTGGCCAACGGTGCGGTGACCCTGATGTTCGAGGGGGTGCCGAGCTATCCGACCCACGGGCGGATGGGTGAGATCGTCGACAAGCACAAGGTCAGTATCCTCTACACCGCCCCCACCGCAGTGCGCGCCCTGATGGCCCACGGCGACAAGGTGATGGACTCCAGCTCTCGGGATAGCCTGCGCCTGCTTGGCTCGGTGGGCGAGCCGATCAACCCCGAGGCCTGGGAGTGGTTCTACCGGGTGATCGGCAACAGCAAATGCCCGATCGTCGATACCTGGTGGCAGACCGAGACCGGCGGCATCATGATCACCCCGTTGCCCGGTGCCATCGACCAGAAGCCGGGCTCCGCGACCCTGCCGTTCTTCGGTGTGCAGCCGGCGCTGGTGGACAACGAAGGCAAGCGCCTCGAGGGCGCCACCGACGGCAACCTGGTCATCCTCGATTCCTGGCCGGGACAGGCGCGCTCCATCTGGAACAATCACGAGCGCTTCATCCAGACCTACTTCTCCACCTACGAGGGGACTTACTTCACCGGTGACGGCTGTCGCCGTGACGAGGACGGCTACTACTGGATCACCGGCCGGGTGGACGACGTCCTCAACGTGTCCGGTCACCGCATGGGCACCGCCGAGATCGAGTCCTCGCTGGTGGCACACTCAGCGGTGGCCGAGGCCGCCGTGGTGGGCTTCCCCCATGACATCAAGGGGCAGGGTATCTATATCTACGTGACCCTCAACGACGAGGCCGAACCCACCGACGAGCTCAAGAAGGAACTGACCCAGTGGGTGCGCAAGGACATCGGCCCGATCGCCTCGCCGGATCATATCCAGTGGGCACCGGGACTGCCCAAGACCCGCTCGGGCAAGATCATGCGCCGGATTCTGCGCAAGATTGCCGCCAATGAGTGTGATGGCCTCGGCGACACCAGTACCCTGGCCGATCCTTCGGTGGTCGAGGATCTGATCGAGCACCGCGCCGCCAAGTAAGGCTCATGGCGTAACAGCAGGTCCCGCGGGCCGGCTGCCGGAAACTTCCGGCGCCGGCCCGTTTTTGCATAGTGACGGAGGCCGCAGAGTCGGCACCACGGGTAGCCGTTGAGGATGCTTGCGTCAGGGCGCTTGGGAAAGCCGGCAACCATGGGGTAACATGCTGTGCAAACAAGCGTCTTGCGTTGCGGCGTCCAGGCCTGACACGCTGCATCGGAATCCGGAGGAGAGTCCATGGCCTTTGCCCAGAAATTCATCGTAGCCGATGATCATCCGCTGTTCCGTGCCGCCCTGACGCAGGCGCTTCGCCAGCTCGCGCCCCAGGCCGAAATCATCGAGGCCGACACCATGGAGGCCACCTCGGACGTGGTCATTCGCCACCCCGACGCGGACCTGATCCTGCTCGATCTGCACATGCCTGGAGCCCACGGCTTCTCCGGGCTGATCCAGCTGCGTGGTCAGACCCCGGATGTGCCGGTGGCGGTGGTATCCGGCAGCGATGAAGTGCACGTCGTGCGCCGCGCCATCGACTACGGTGCCTCGGGGTTCATTCCCAAGTCCTCGTCGCTGGCGTTGATCGCCGAGGCGGTGGGCGAGATCCTCGACGGCGAAGTGTGGCTGCCGGAAGAGATGGCCGACGCCCTGGGTGAGGCCAACGAGGAAGAGGCGCGCTTTGCCGAGGCCATCGCCTCGCTGACGCCTCAGCAGTTCCGCGTACTCAACATGTTGACCGAAGGCCTGCTCAACAAGCAGATCGCCTACGAGCTGAACGTCTCCGAGGCCACCATCAAGGCCCACGTGACCGCCATTCTCAGAAAGCTGGGCGTGCACTCGCGCACCCAGGCGGTGATCGCGGCCCAGAAGCTCGAGGTCGAGCCACCCAAGGTCGAATCCTGACGCGGTTGCTTGCGCATCGACGACACCCCGCCCAGGCGGGGTGTCGTGGTTCTGGGGCTTGCGACACCACCGCCAGCGGGGGCCCAGTCCTATGCTGGCGCCGGCCCTGGTGGCAGCCAGCCGGTGTTCATTCGACGTCGTCCGGCAGCACCAGCCGGTCATGGCGGCCCATCAGAAAATCCTGATTCATTGCCAGCGCCTCGCGCAGGAAGTCCCACAGCAGACGCACCCGGGCAAGCTGGCGCTGCTCCTGCCGGGCGGTGATCCAGAACTGACGCACCACCGATACTTCATCCTCCAGCAGCGGCATCAGCCCGTCTCGTCCCGCCGTCATGAAGCACGGCAGAATGCCCAGGCCTGCGCCGCTCTCGGTGGCCATCATCTGGGTCGTCACGCTGGTGCTGCGAAGCGCAAAGTGGGTCTGCTGCGCCTGTTGCACCTGCGGCGACAGCAACGGATCCAGGTAGTTGAGCTGCTCGCTGAACAACAGGTCGTCCACGTAGCCGATCAGCGGATGTGTGCCCAGCTGGGCAAGCTGCTGCGGTGCCCCGTGGCGCTCGACGTAGTGCCTCGCCGCGTAGAGCTTGAGCCGGTAGTCGCACAGTCGCGAGGTGACCAGGCCGGGGTTGCCCGGTCGTTCGATGGTGATCGCCAGGTCTGCCTCATGGCGGCTGAGATTGACCACGCGAGGCAGCGCCAGCAGGTCCAGGGTGAGGCCGGGATGACGCCGGCAGAAGGCGCTGAGCAGCGGGGCCACCACCCAGGTCCCGAAGCCTTCGGTCACGCCAAGTCGGATCTGGCCCTCCAGGCGCAGGTTCTGATCGGTCAGACTGTCGGCGGCCTCGTCGGCGTGTCGGGCCATCTGTTCCGCGTGGCTCTTCAGACGTTCGCCGGCGGGAGTCAGGCGGTAGCCATGGGTGCTGCGTTCGAACAACTGGGTGTTGAGTCGCTGTTCGAAGCGGCGGGTTCGCCGCGACAGGGTCGAGTGGTCAACGCCCAGCCGTCGGGCGGCGTCGGACAGGCGGGCATGCCTGGCCACCTCGAGAAAGACCTGAAGGTCCTGCCAATCGAGCAAAAATCACCTCCGCTGAGCGACGACGTCGTGGACTTCGATGTGTTTGTGGTTGTGCATCAGTGCACAAGCAATGTGCCTGGCTGGCCGTTGTTTGGCCATCCTACCTGTGTCTAGACTGGACAGCATGGATAGCCGTGCCGTGGTGCACACCGCCACAGCGATCAAGGCGGCTGCTGGCATGGCAGTACGCCCAGTCCATCTCATACGACGCCACGCTCATGCACAACGACAACAGCCGGAGCACGCCCATGTCAGTCCGCGAAATTCCCATGATCATCGATGGCCAGGCCGTCCCCTCGCAGTCCAGCGAATGGCGCGATGTGATCAATCCGGCGACCCAGGAAGTGGTCGCGCGGGTGCCGTTCTGTACCCTGGAGGAGGTCGACCAGGCCGTTGCCAGCGCCCATCAGGCCTTTGCCACCTGGCGCAAGGTGCCGCTGGCCAAGCGCATGCGCATCATGCTCAAGCTGCAGGCGCTGATTCGCGAGCATACCCCGGAGCTTGCCGCCCTGATCACCGAGGAGCACGGCAAGACCCTGCCCGACGCCGAAGGTGAAGTCGGTCGTGGTCTCGAGGTGGTCGAACACGCCTGCTCGATCACCTCGCTGCAACTGGGGGAGCTGGCCGAGAACGCCGCCAACGAGGTGGACGTCTACACCCTCAACCAGCCGCTGGGGGTAGGTGCCGGCATCACCGCCTTCAACTTCCCCATCATGTTGCCCTGCTTCATGTTCCCGCTGGCCATTGCCACCGGCAACACCTTCGTGCTGAAGCCCTCCGAACAGGACCCGAGCTCCACCCTGCGCCTGGTGGAACTGGCGCTCGAGGCCGGTGTCCCCGCCGGTGTGCTCAACGTGGTGCATGGCGGCCCTGATGTCGCCAATCACCTGTGCGAGCACCCGGATATCAAGGCCATGTCGTTTATCGGGTCCACCCATGTCGGCACCCAGCTTTATCGCCGTGCCAGCGAGTCCGGCAAGCGCGCTCAAGCCATGATGGGTGCCAAGAACCACTGTGTGGTGATGCCTGACGCCAACCGCTCTCAGGCCATCAACAACCTGCTGGGGTCGGCCTTCGGCGCCGCCGGCCAGCGCTGCATGGCCAACTCGGTGGTGGTGCTGGTCGGCCAGGCCCGGGAGTGGCTCGAGGATATCGTCGAGGGGGCTCGCAACATGAAGGTGGGGCCGGGCACCGACCGCGAGGCGGATCTCGGGCCTCTGGTGTCACCGGCGGCCAAGGATCGTGTCGAAGGCTTGATCGCCAAGGGCGAACAGGAAGGCGCTCGGCTGCTGGTCGACGGACGTGGCTGCCAGGTCGAGGGCTACCCCGACGGCAACTTCGTCGGCCCAACCCTGTTCGCCGGCGTGACGGCGGACATGAGCATCTATCGTGAAGAGGTGTTCGGTCCGGTGCTGTGCGTGGTCGAGGTGGACACGCTGGACGAGGCCATCGCCTTCGTCAACGCCAACCCCAACGGCAATGGTACTTCCATCTTCACCAATTCCGGCTGGGTGGCGCGTCGCTTCGAGAGCGATATCGATGTCGGTCAGGTGGGCATCAATGTGCCGATCCCGGTGCCGGTGGCCTACTTCAGTTTTACCGGCTCGCGCGCCTCCAAGTTGGGTGACCTTGGCCCCAATGGCAAGCAGGCCATCAGCTTCTGGACCCAGACCAAGACGGTGACCGCGCGCTGGTTCGAGCCGGAAAACGTCTCGAGCGGCATCAACAGCACCATCTCGCTCGGCTGATCCAGGGCCGAGCAGGCATGCTGACGCAGCGGCCACGTCCTGTCTGACTCGAGCTCTCGGGCCTGGCCCGGCTGCAGGCTGCGATGCCCCCATCAAGGGGGCATCGTCGTTTTCGGCAGCGGCGACCCGGCATTCGATCAAAGTACCAGAGCACTAAATTGACCTTTACGTTAACGTCAATGTATTGCCTGGCCCTTCTTCCATGCCCACGTCAGCCCGGAGCCCCCATGAGCCCCTCGATCAGCCCATCTCTCAGCCGCTTTCCCGTCCCCGAATCACTGAACGATCTGCCCGATGATATCCGTGACAGCATCCTGGCGGTTCAGGAGAAGGCGGGCTTCGTGCCTAATGTCTTCTTGATGCTGGCCCATCGGCCGGCGGAGTTTCGTGCCTTCTTCGCCTATCACGATGCGCTGATGGAGCGTGAGTCCGATAGCCTGACCAAGGCCGAGAAGGAGATGATCGTGGTCGCCACCAGCGCCCGCAACCACTGCCTCTACTGCGTGGTGGCTCATGGAGCGCTGGTCAGGATCTACAGCAAGGATCCTCTGCTCGCCGACCAGGTGGCGGTCAACCATCGCAGTTCTGGCTTGAGCGAGCGACATCGCGTCATGCTGGACTTCGCGCTGCACTGCGCAATCGATCTGGGCGAGCTGACCGATGAGTGGGAGCAACGTCTGCAGGCGGTGGGGTTCAGCCGCGACGATATCTGGGATATCGGTGCGATCTGCGCCTTCTTTGGGCTGTCCAACCGCCTGGTGACCTTGACCGGGACGCCACCCAACCCGGAATTCTATTTGATGGGCAGGGTGCCCAGAGACGCCTGAACTCAGCCCATCAGCTTCGACAGTGGTTGCTCTGCCAGATCGGCAAGCCAGTGGGTGAGGGCGGAGCGCTGGGCCGCATGAAGGACCAGGCCCACGGTGTCATCGCTGTCGGCGGGGGAGTCATCGTGGGGCAGGCTGACGGCGAAGTCGCCTTCTTCCAGGTGGAACTCGTGAATCTCGCGCAGGCCTACCGGGGTCTCGCAGCGAATCGAGCGGTAGCTGTCGTCTTCGCCATAGATGAGGCGATGGCAGACCTTGTAGCGTGTGTAGAGCGAGAGTCCGCCGGGGAAGGCCGGCCACTTCGCCGGGTGAAGGCGAATATCGCTATCCAGCCCCATGGCATTGGCCTCGGCGCTGGACAACGCCTCTTCCAGGGCCGGGGCGAGCAGTGGGCGTGACTGGGTGTGTGGTGCGGCGTTGATGAGGTCATGGGGGCGGTGGATGTCGGCGTCCCGGAAGTTCAGGGTGTGCTGTTCGCAGTCGCCGTTTTCCCAGCCATCGAGCAGTCGTAACGTCAGTCGGCCCTGGCGCATCGGCGCGAAGACCAGCAGATTGAGGGCCAGCAGTAGATGCAGGCGTCGCTCGCTGGTCTGGTTGTCGAAGGCGGTATAGGGCGAACTGAATAGCCGATGCAGGCGACCGGGCGCGTGTTCCTTGGCTTCATGGTAGGACATGGGGCATTTTCCTCGAGACCGTACGACAACCAGCACATGCCACCATCAGGACCTGGTCGAAGCAGGAGCGTCTGCCGAGCTTCCCGCATGCCCTGATCGAGGCTTTTTATTTTAGATCCAACTTTATTAGCAGAAATTTAAATTTTTATCGAGACAATGCCGAGCCAGGCGAGTGGAAGTCAGTGATCGTCACTCTGGGCGGCCGTTGAGCTGGTTGTCTTCTCTGCTGCCTGGGCGGGGGCTGGCAACGTCCTGGCTGAGGTCTTCGAGGCGGCCTCTGCGGCACTGCGCTTTCTGGCTTCCTTGTTGCGATACATCATGGCGTCGGCGGCGCGCAGCAGTTCTTCCTCGCGCAGGTAGTCTCGATCCCCGGTCTCGGCGACGCCCAGGCTGATCGAGAAGTTCGGGTACTTGCTCTGGAAGGCCAGTTCAATCTTGCTGCCGATGGTCTTGGCGCTCTTGGCGTCACAGTCTGGCAGGATACAGCAGAATTCATCCCCCCCGAGGCGGCAGCAGATGTCGCTGCTGCGGACCGTTTCACGCATGATCTGGCCGAAGGTGACAAGGATTTCATCACCCTTGTGGTGGCCGTGGGTATCGTTGATCTGCTTGAAGTCATCGATATCGCAGTAGATCAGGCTGACCAGCGAGTGACGTCGCTCGGCCATGCGGATCTCCCTGTTCAGGGCCTCGCTCATGCCTCGCTTGTTGAACAGCCCGGTGAGGGCGTCCTTTTCTGCGTAGGCGGCCAGCTCCTTGGTCTTCTCTTCCAGGTTGCGAGCGTAGAGCTCCATTCGGCGCTTGGCGCTGTGGACCTCGTTGAGCAGGGTATCGATATAGGTATCGAAGACCAGGGTGATATCGAAGTACATCAATTTGTCGAGGTTGTTCTTCGCCGACTTGGTCGCTTGCACGTCCTCGAGGTTCTCGTCGATGACGCGAAACAGGATTTCCTTGAGCGTGCGCATGGCGGCCAGAAACAGCTTGGGTTCGACGCCGATACGCTTGTGCACCAGACCGATGCGCAGCCGACTGTTGACGTATTCCGCGTCGTAGTAGCCGGTGAAGATGTCGAGGACGTACTGGCGCTGGGCCGAGCGCAGTCGCTGCAGGGTCTCGGAGTCGCCGATCAGCAGGCTGATCTCGTCGATCTCGGTCTGCCGCTCGTAGAACTCTTCGACGATGATCTCGATATGCTCGTTGATGAGGGGTTTGAGCGCTGCCAGATCGGCCAGGTCGGCTTCGTCGAGGCTCAGGAATTCCTTGCGACGCTGGATCTCGACCTCGCTGATGTGCATCTGTTCCAGCAGGGACTTGTCGATTGGCCTCATGGCAACTCTCACTGGATGGGTGCGACCACTGCGGAACGACATCGAGCCGTGCGGCCGCACCATGTCTTGAAGGCTACCTTCAAGATATATCGTGGATTGGAGACTCCTGCATCGCATTTTCGCGGTTTTACACGCAATTGACACACACCTATTCCACGCGGTGCGCGATCAAGTACACCATCCTAGGTATGCTGTGGATCTAGTGCTGGAGAGGGGGAAAGTTGGCGCCTGGCCCTAAGTCTATTGAATGACCGAACGCAACAGCTCACCAACGTTGCCACTCTGGGACGGCAATGCCAGCACGGCAGGATCGGGCGACGTCGCCGTCAGGCTGGCCACCTGAAACTTGTCGCCAAAACGCAGAAGTCCGAGCCCCTGTTGCTCGAGCCTTGCCGCCACCGGGTCCGGTTGCCCCGACAGAATGCTCTGATAGCGGTCGACGACCCGTAAAAGCTCGATGACCTCCGGTCGCTGGCTGAGTACCAGTTCATCCTCTCGGCGATCGCCCTCCTGGGTAATCCAGTCAAGACGATAGACCTCGCCCTCGATGCCGGCGACGCTTTCCCGCGTGCCGACAGGCTCCAGCGACAGCACCTGCTGGGCCTGGTAACTGCCGAGGTCGGACAGGTCCTGGCCACCGAGTTGCCCGGCGATGGATTGAACATCGCGGATGCCCAGCACCACCGTCTGACCACCGAAGTTGGTGACCACGTGGCCCTTGCCGTCTCTCAACAGCAGATAGCCCTTGGCCGCGTGGCGGGGAAAGTCCAGGCGCAGTTGATCACCGATCCAGCGTGCGGTGACGGCGCTCTCGGGGTCGCCACTGCCATCGACCAGGGTGGCCTGGCCATCGGCCAGGGCGCTTGCAGACACACATAGCAGACAAGCCGCTAGCAGACGGCGCATCGATGATTCCTCATGGCATGAAGATCAAGGGGAAGGGCGGGGCAATGGCTCGCGCCAACAAGACGCGGCGCCCTGGCAGAATTGCCTTCCGGGGCGCCGTCCAGCACGGGCCATTCAGGAGAGTGACAGATGGCCATCGTCGATGATGCGGCGAATGGCCTGCAGCTCGTCGCAGGTGAAGTGTTCCAGTCGTCCTGACAGCAGATCACTGATCTTCTGCATGGGGAGACCCGCGCGGCGTGCGATCTCGCGGCTTCCGAGATCAGATACGGCGATAAGCCGCGTAACAATGCGCATCAGTCGTGTGCGCTGTTCCAGGTCCCTGACATCGAGGTCAGGGCATCGTCGAGGAGGCGGTTCGGAAGCGTCTGCTCGAGACAAGGAATCTGCGGTGCTCATGGTACTCCAATGGGCGTTTTCGACCCCTACAGCATGCAACCTTTTTTGCCCTCTTGCCAGTCCAATTTGGTGTCCGTTCTGGACGTGGCGCAGCGACGAAAACTCCTCATTCCGCAGACGCCGCGGGAGACTGCGGCTGACGGCGATGGCGCCATCTGCAGGCCCTACAAACTTAGACCAAAGAGGTATAAACGAAGGCTGCGGACGGCAAACATCCTCATGATAAGTTGCACGCGCGATTGATAAATTCAACGGTGCGTCCTGTCCCCGGTCAACAATCACTGTTCTGCGGGAACGCACCACTGCGGCGAGAGGTTTATCTCATGGACAATAACAGCAATGGCGGAGCCCAGCTGAGCCGAGTGCTGGCCCGCAAGGACGTCCTGGCGCTGGCCTTCGGTGCCATGGTCGGCTGGGGCTGGATCGTATTGACGGGTGGCTTCATCACCTCGGCAGGAAGCCTTGGCGCCATACTGGCATTCGTGCTGGGCGGCATGGTGATCGTGCTGGTGGGGCTGACCTACTCTGAGCTCGCTTCGGCGATGCCCCAGGTCGGCGGTGAGCACGTCTACAGCTACCGTGCCCTGGGCCATTTTGCCTCCTTCCTGTGTACCTGGGCGATCGTGCTGGGCTATCTCAGCGTGGTGGCCTTCGAGGCGGTAGCGCTGCCCACCGTGGTCGAGCATCTGTTCCCCGGCTACGCCGTCGGTCACCTGTGGACCCTGGCGGGCTGGGACGTCAAGGCCACCTGGGTTGCCGTCGGTGTGGCCGGCTCGGTGGTCATGATGGCCATCAACTATGTTGGCGTGCGCACCGCGGCGCTGGTCCAGAAGGTGGTGACGCTGCTGATTCTGGCCGTCGGTGTGATGTTCATCACCGGCGCCCTGTTCGAGGGTAGCAGCGCTTCGCTGACGCCGTTGTTCAACACCGAAGAGGGTGTGCTGGGCGGGATCACCATGGTGCTGATCATGGTTCCTTTCCTGTTTGTCGGCTTCGACGTCATCCCGCAGGCGGCGGAAGAGATCGACCTGCCGTTTCGCGAGATCGGTAGGGTTTTGATGCTGTCGGTGGTCCTGGCGGTGTTCTGGTACGCCTTCATCGTGCTGGGAACGGCATTGATGCTGCCCAAGGCGGAGCTCGAGAACAGCTCCCTGGCGGTACCTGACGCCATGGGGGCGGTGTTCAACACCCCCTGGGCGGCCAACCTGATGGTGCTGGCGGGTATCGCCGGCATCCTGACCAGCTGGAACGCCTTCTACGTCGGTGGCTCTCGCGCCATCTATGCACTGGCCCACTGCGGCATGCTGCCGGCCTTTCTGGCCAAGCTGCATCCTCGTCACAGGACGCCGGTCAACGCCATCCTGTTGATGGGAGCCTTGTCGAGCCTGGCGCCTCTGCTGGGCCGCCAGGCCATGGTGTGGCTGGTGGTGGCCGGTGGTCTCGGCATCGTCATCGCCTACCTGTTCGTATCCATTTCGTTTCTGGTGCTTCGGCGCAAGGAGCCGGAACTCGAAAGGCCGTTCAAGGTCAGCCATCCTCGCCTGGTCGGTTGGCTGGCGGTGGTGCTGTCGCTGGGACTGATCGGGCTCTACCTGCCCGGCAGCCCCTCGGCGCTGTCACCCATCGAGTGGGGGCTGTTCGCCGGCTGGATGGGTGCCGGGCTTGGCCTGTACCTGTGGTCCCGCCGCCGCTATGGCACGGCCTACAGCCAGCGACAGATGCGTCGTGAGCTGGAAGGCACCTGACGCCTTGACCGCAACGCCGGTCGGCGGCTTTGCCGGCCGGCGGACGCTTCAAGAACTCTGGACCTTGTCCCGAAAATCAGCACCCGGCGGCAGCCGTGTTTTTGTTGACCAAAAGTAAAAATGTAGATATTTTTACAAAACGTCAAAACAATACGGAGCCCTGCCATGTCCATCCTTGCCTCTGCCCAGCTTCAGGATCGTGATGATCAGACCACCGCCCCTGGCGCACGCGATCCACGCGGGTTCACCCTGGTCCCGTCGACCTCTTCCGAGCGTCTGCAGGAGCTGCGTGTCGAGCGGTCGGTCGTCGCTGCCTTCCTCGACGCCTGTGCCGAATGGCCGATTCAGGCGCTGGAGTACAAGTCGATGCTGCGTTTTCGTGTCGCGGGAATACTCGATGAGCTGTGCGAGGGGACGCTCAAGCCGCGGCTGGCCAATATCCTGCTGGACCGTCGCCAGGGAGCGCTGCAGGTCGTGCCGGAAGGGCTGGACCGGGTCGAGCAGGCCGAGGACATGGTCAAGTTTTCCACCGCCGTTGCCCACCTGATCGGACGATCCAACTTCGATGCCATGAGTGGTCAGTACTATGCCCGCTTCGTGGTCGAGAATGTCGACACCTCCGACAGCTATCTGCGGGCGCCGCATCGGGTGATGGAGCTTCACAACGACGGCACCTTCGTCGAGCAGGTCACCGACTACGTACTGATGATGAAGATCGACGAGCAACACATGGAAGGCGGCAACTCGCGGCTGCTCCATCTGGACGACTGGCACGAGCTGGAGCGGTTCTGCCGTCACCCGCTGGCGTTCAGTGAGATGCGCTGGTCGGCTCCGCCCAGCAAGAATGTGGTGCGCGACGTCTTTCACCCGGTATTCGACGTCGACCGTGATGGCCGCCCGGTGATGGCCTACATCGATCAGTTCGTCCAGCCACGTGATCTGGAGGAGGGCAACTGGCTTTGCGAGCTGTCGGACTCGCTGGAGTCGAGCGACGGCGTCATTTCCCTGCCCAATCCGGTCGGCAGCTTCCTGCTGATCAATAACCACTTCTGGCTGCACGGTCGCGACAAGTTCGAGGCTCACCCGCAGCTCAGGCGCGAGCTGATGCGCCAGCGCGGTGTCTTCACCTGTGGCAGCACCCTGCGAGCTCGCCAGGACTGAGGTGTCCTCCGGGGAAGAGGGGTGCAGCGGGGCAGCGGGGCACGGCCCGACGCGGTACTCTAGGGTGATGGGCCCCGCGATACCCGGTCGCCCACGATGTATCCGGCCCCGTCCCGGCGGCGGGGCAAGACCAAGGACAACGAGACCCCCATGTACGACTTCATCATCATCGGCGGTGGCATTCTGGGCATGTCCACCGCCATGCATCTCAAGGACGCCTATCCTGAAAAGCGCATGCTGTTGCTGGAAAAGGAGGACGGTCCGGCTCGCCATCAGACCGGTCACAACAGTGGCGTGATACACGCCGGGGTCTACTACACACCGGGCAGCCTCAAGGCGCGCTTCTGTCTGGAAGGCAACCGTGCCACCAAGGCGTTCTGCGAGACCCACGACATCGCCTACGAAAGCTGCGGCAAGCTGCTGGTCGCCACCAACGAGGTGGAGTTGGGGCGGATGAAGGCCCTGTGGGAACGCACCGAAGCCAATGGGCTTGAGCGTGAATGGCTCGACGCCGGTGCCCTTGCAGAGCGTGAGCCCAACATCACCGGCGTCGGCGGCATCTTCGTGCCGTCCAGCGGTATTGTCGACTATGCCGAGGTCACTCGCGCCATGGCCGCCGAGTTCGAGCGACGCGGTGGCGAGATCCGCTACTCACGGGAGGTAACCGGGCTCGACGAACGTCGCCAGGAAGTGGTGGTGACCACCACCACCGAGACCTTCAGCAGTCGCTACCTGGTAAGTTGCTCAGGGCTGATGGCCGACCGGGTGGTGCGCATGCTGGGGCAGACCCCGAGCTTCACCATCTGTCCCTTCCGCGGGGAGTACTTTCAGTTGCCCGAGCACCGCAACGCCATCGTCAATCATCTGATCTACCCGATTCCGGACCCCAGCATGCCGTTTCTCGGCGTCCACCTTACCCGCATGATCGATGGCAGCGTGACGGTGGGGCCCAACGCCGTGCTGGCACTGGCCCGCGAGGGCTATCGCAAGCGTGATGTCTCGGCAGCGGATCTGGTCGGCATGGTCAGCCATCCGGGTATTCTCAAAGTGCTGTGGCGTCATCTGGGCCCTGGCATGCGTGAGATGAAGAACTCGCTGTCACGGCGTGGCTATCTGGAAGAGGTGCGCAAGTACTGCCCGAGTCTCACCCTCGATGACCTGAAGCCCTACCCGGCCGGGGTGCGTGCCCAGGCGGTGACACGAGACGGCAAGCTGGTCGACGACTTCCTGTTCGTCAACACGCCGCGCACCATCAACGTAGGCAATGCGCCATCGCCGGCGGCGACCTCGGCGTTGCCGATCGGTGCCCATATCGTCGCCAAGGTACGCGAGCAGGTCGACAGTCAACGCTGAGGCGTGAAAAGCCGGCGCGACGCCAGCTCCCTGAGAAGCGCGCCCTTCGGGGGTTCGACGGGCAGGATGGCGGGCCAGTGTCTCTAAGACCTTGTGAGAATTGCAGACAAAGATAAAAAACGTCGAAATGTCTGCAGTGGCAAGCGAGGCCGGCTCTTGCTAGCTTGCCTAGGCGATTGCTGTATCGACACTTCAATTCCGCACAATAAATTCTAAGCGGTTCCCACGAGGAACGGAGGAAGACCATGCGAGCACTGACCCTTGCCCTGACGGCATCCCTGCTGGTTGCCAGCCACAGCGCCGTGGCCCAGAGCCAGCTGTCGATCGCCACCGGTGGAACCGGCGGCACCTACTACCCCTACGGTGGAGGCCTGGCCGAGCTGATCAAGAAGCACGTCGACGGCTACGACGCAGTGGCCGAAGTGACCGGCGCCTCGGTGGAGAACATGGGACTGGTCTGGCGTGGTGACTCCGATCTGGCGCTGGCGCTGGCCGACACTGTCCACCAGGGCGCTACCGGTACCGGTGACTTCGAGGGGCGCAAGCTCGAGAACATTCGTGCCATCGCCTCCATCTATCCCAATGCGGTGCAGATCGTGACCATGGCCGACTCCGGCATCGACTCGTTGGATGACCTGGAAGGCAAGGTCGTGTCCGTGGGCGCGCCGGGCAGCGGCACCGAGCTCAACGCCCGCGCCATTCTCGAAGCCAACGGCATCAGCTACGACGACTTCGACCCGCGTCGCTTGAACTTCAACGAGACCGCCGACGCCCTGCGTGATGGCGATATCGATGCCGGTTTCTGGAGCGTGGGGCCGCCCACCAGCTCGATTCTGAATCTGGCCACCACCAGCGATGTTCGGCTGATCGGCCTCAGCGACGAGGAAGTCGCCAAGGCGCGCGAGGACGAACCGGTGTTTGCCCCGTATGAGCTCAAGGCCGGTCTCTACGAAGGCATGGAAGAAGCGGTGCAGACCCTTGGCGTACCCAACGTGCTGATCGCCAGCAGCGAGATGGACGAGGAACTGGCCTACCAGATCACCAAGACCCTGTTCGAGCAGACCGACGAGCTGATCGCCATCCATCCGGCGGCCAATGACACCACCGTCGAGTTCTCGGTGAACTCCACACCCATCGCTTTCCACCCTGGCGCACTGCGCTACTACGAGGAAGTCGGTGCCGAGGTGCAGGACAAGCAGCGTCCCTGATGGCGGGGCGTCGATTCATGGCAGGGCGGGCCTCCGGGCTCGCCCTGCCTGCGCTTGGGCTGGTCACGCTGATGACTGTGGCGGGCGCTGGCCAGGCAAGTGATGCCGACTGCGATGCTCTATTTACCTTGAGCGTGCGCGACGCCGAGGGTGCAGCGCTGGTGGAACTGCCGATGCCCGATGGTGCCGGCTGGTGCCTGGCCTGGAACCACTCGGTAGAAGGCTTCGAGGTGCTCGACTGCTATCGCAACCTCGGCGGTGCCATGGTGCTTGAACGCAGTCACCTGCCGGACTTTGCCGCGGGCCTCGACCACGTGCCCTGGCGCGGACGCCAGGTCAGCGACGGTCAGGGCGGCTACTGGATCGAGGACATCGACGAGCCCGTCCCCGGCAATCGCTATCGGCTGAGGGTCGGCGCCAAGCGCGTCGATCATCGCCTGGTCAGCCGTGGTGAGCCGACCCTGGAGACGTTGATCAAGGCTCGGGCCGACTGTGCGGACGGGGACTCCCTGGCCGTGCCGGCGGCCTCCACGCCCATCAGCCTGAGCGATCTGGCGGCGGGGCGTTTGGTCAGCGTTGGACTCGAGCGGCGCGACTAGCCTGTCGTTGGCCCAGGCTATCGAATGATGCCACCAACCGCGTGGGCACTTCGGCCCCTCGAGGGCCTGCGACCTGCGACAGCATTCCGAATTATGCCAACCGGCCAAGCGCCGGCAAGGCCTGACGAGAATCACGACAATGAGCGAAACGGCAGCTTCACCGGTGGTGCCTGGCAGCCAGGCCAACCACCCCAAGACCATCCTATGGCTGATCACCCTGGTGGCGGTCGGCCTGTCGCTGTTCCAGCTCTACTCGGCGGGGATTCAGCCGCTGGGGCTGTTCTATCAGCGCAGCATCCACCTTGCGCTGGTGATGATGCTGGCGTTCCTGATGTTTCCGGTGTTCGGTCCCAAGCGTGACAGGGGCGTGCTGGGTGGGGCGATCGACCTTGTGTTCTTCATCGGGGCGATGATCACCGGCGGCTACATGGCGCTGTTTCTGGACGAGATCATCAATCGCGCCGGTTTCTGGAGCCAGACCGACATCACCGTCGGCATCATCGCCACCATCACGGTGCTTGAGGCCAGCCGTCGCGCGGTGGGGCTGGGCATGACCATCATCGGCCTGATCGCCATCCTCTACGCCTTTGCCGGGCCCCGTGGCGAGTTACCCTGGCTCGGCCAGTTCCTGCCTGGCATCCTCGAGCATCGCGGCTACAATCTCGATCGTCTGGTGGGCCAGCTTTACCTGGGTCAGGAAGGCATCTTCGGCCTGCCCATGGGGGTGGCCGCGACCTATATCTTCATCTTTGTGTTGTTCGGTGCCTTTCTCGAGATCACCGGGGCGGGCAAGTTCTTTATCGATCTGGCCTACGCCGCCACCGGACGCCAGCGTGGCGGGCCCGCCAAGGCCGCGGTCATCGCTTCTGCCGGCATGGGCTCGATCTCCGGCAGTGCCATCGCCAACGTGGTCACCACCGGCGCCTTTACCATCCCGCTGATGAAGCGCCTGGGCTACAAGCCCCACCAGGCCGGTGGCATCGAGGCGGCGGCGTCTACCGGTGGCCAGATCATGCCTCCGCTGATGGGGGCCGGTGCCTTCCTGATCGCCGAGTACACCCGGCTGCCGTATCTCGAGGTGGTCAAGGTCAGCATCCTGCCGGCCTTCATGTACTTCGCCACCGTCTATCTGTTCGTGCATATCATCGCCCTCAAGGAGGGTATGCAGGGCATGGCCAAGGACGAGCTGCCGCAGATGAGCGACGTGCTCAAGCACGGTTGGCACTTCCTGCTGCCGCTGGCGGTGCTGGTGTGGCTGTTGATGATGAACATGTCGCCGATGCGAGTGGGCTACTACGCCATCGTCTGCATGCTGCTGGTGGCGGTGCTGCGTTTCGCGGTGTGGTTCTTGTTCGTGGCGCCAGGCGAGGGGCAGCCGGTGACCGCCGAGCGTCTGGGGCTGGCCTGTCGCAACGGTCTGCTCAAGTTGCTTGAAGGCCTCGAACTCGGTGCGCGCAACGCCGTGGCGGTGACCATGGCCTGTGCGGTGGCAGGGATCATCGTCGGGGTAGTGGGGCTGACCGGTCTCGGCCTCAAGTTCTCGGCCATGATGCTGGCTTTCTCGGGCGGTAACCTGCTGCTGGCGCTGATCATGGTGCTGCTGGCGAGTCTCGTGCTGGGTATGGGGCTGCCGGTGACGGCCAGCTATATCGTGCTGATCGTGCTGGTGGGGCCGGCGCTGGCCAATGAGTTCGGGGTGCCGTTGCTGATCGCCCACCTGGTGGTGTTCTGGTATTCCCAGGACTCCAACGTGACGCCGCCGATTGCGCTGGCCGGCTTCGCCGGGGCCGCCATCGCCGGGGCCAAGCCCATGGAGACCAGCTTCCAGTCGTGGAAGTTTGCCAAGGGCCTCTATCTGGTGCCGCTGTTCATGGTCTACAACCCCGAGATCATCGTCGGCGGGCCGGTCTGGCTGCTGATCTGGAAGGGCTTCACCGGGCTTCTGGCGCTGGGCGCCTTCGCCGCCACCCTGGAAGGCTATCTGTTCACCCGCATGGCGATCTGGCAGCGCGTGCTGCTGCTGCCGGCGATCGTCGGGGTGTTCCTGCCGTCGCTGGTGTTCGACGTCGCCGGTGCCGCCGTCATGCTGGCGATCATCAGCCTCAACTTCTGGCAGGCCCGCCGCACGCCGGCAACAGCGTAGCGGCGCCAGGGCAGCCGCCAACAGCGACAACGCCGTGCCCAAGGGCACGGCGTTGTCGTATCGGGAGGAGCCGGTCCGTCGAGGGCGCTCGCTTACTGCGGCTGGCTGGACGACGTCTCGGTATTGGCACCGGTGTCGGCATTTTCGCCGCTCGCCGCGGCGGCGCCCTGGCTGGGCTCCTGCATGCCGGCGGCCTGTTCGGCCACGGCGTCGGCCTCTTCCACGGCCTGCTTCTCGGCGGCGGTGGGTTCATCACCGCTGGACAGCAGCGCCTCCTGGGCCTTCTGCATGCTGTCGCTCTGGGCGTTGCCGTCGGCACCCACCGGGCGCAGCACCACCGACACCGGCGGCTGGTCGGCGTCGGCACCGACTTCCACCGGAGTGGCTTCGGTACTGGTCCACACCAACTGACCTTCGTCGTTGCGGATCTCGCCACGCAGGCTGTGGGTGTGGCGCGGGTTCACCGCGTCGCTTGCGTAGCTCAGCGAGAAGTCGGTCGGTGCCTGGCGCTCGATGGTCACCGTGGTTTCGGCGATGGTCCTGGCCGGGGCGTCGGCGAGGGCAACGTCGTTGAGCAACACCGTGACCTCGGCATTGTCGGGCAGGCTCTGGCCGGCCTCGGCGAAGCTCAGGGTACCGTCAAGCGTCATTTTCTGCGCCTGTTCGGTGGTGCTCTGCTGGCTGGCGTTCGAGCCCTCCTGCGCGGTGCTGGCGGTGCTCTGTCCCTCATCGCAACCGGCCAGCGCCAGGCCGGAGGTCAGGGCGGCAATAAGCAGCAGGGTCGGTTTCATGGCTCTCTCCTTGGGTGAGCGGGTCGTCCTGTCAGGCGGCGTGGAGTGTCGGCGATGGCCGCGACAGCAGCGTTACCCTAGCAGGCCAATGCGCAGTCAGGGTGAAAGGCGCTGTCGCTGGCTGGCGACGTCTCCGCATAGGGAGAGGTACTGCTCCCCCGGCTCTGCTAGACTATGCCGCTTCCCGATTGTTCCCTTGTCGTGGCGATTTCTTTGCCGCGGCGCCGTCGTTTCTTCGAGGAGTTGCCGATGTCATCCACTTCCCCAGCGCCCCGGGTCGGCGTGATCATGGGTTCCAAGTCCGACTGGCCGGTCATGGAACACGCCGTGACCATGCTCGAGCGCCTCGGCGTGAGCTACGAGACCCAGGTGGTCTCCGCCCACCGCACCCCGGATCTGCTGTTCGACTACGCCAAGGGTGCCGCCGAGCGTGGTATTCAGGTGATCATCGCCGGGGCTGGCGGTGCAGCGCACCTGCCCGGCATGGTCGCCTCCCAGACCGCGCTGCCGGTGCTCGGCGTGCCGGTGGAGTCCAAGGCGCTCAAGGGGCTGGATTCACTGCTGTCGATCGCCCAGATGCCGGGCGGCGTCGCCGTCGGCACCCTGGCCATCGGCAAGGCCGGCGCTACCAATGCTGGCCTGCTGGCAGCCCAGATCGTGGGGCTCGGGGACAGCCAGGTTCGCGAGGCCGTCGAGGCCTTCCGCGCCGAGCAGACCCAGACCGTGCTCGACAATCCCGATCCTCGTCCGCCCGAGTCTCGCCAGGGCTGAACGGCGTCGTGTACCCGCAGGAAAACAGGAGCAAGTCATGAAGATTGGCGTTCTCGGGGCCGGACAGCTCGGCCGTATGCTGGCGCTGGCCGGCTATCCGCTGGCCAACCGGTTCCGCTTTCTCGATACCACCGGCCACCCCAGCGCCGGGATCGGCGAGGTGATGATCGACACCGACCAGAAGCACGTCCAGAGCTTCCTCGAAGACGTCGACCTGGTCACCTACGAGTTTGAGCACCTGCCGGTGTCGTTGGTCCAGGCGATCGAAGCCGAGAAACCGGTCTACCCCGGCAGTGAGGCGATCCGGGTGTGTCAGAATCGTGCCGAGGAGAAGGCGCTGTTCGATCGACTGGGTATTCCGACGCCGGCCTATCGCCTGGTGGACAGCGCCGAGTCGCTGGAAGCCGCCGCTCGTGAGCTGGGCACGCCGGTGGTGGCCAAGTCGATCACCGAGGGCTATGACGGCAAGGGGCAGGCGGTGCTGAAGGACCCGGCGGAAGCTGCCGATGCCTGGAAGCGCATCAATCACCCGCGGTTGATCGTCGAGTCCTTTGTCGACTTCGTGCGCGAGGTGTCGATCATCGCCGTGCGTGGACGCGACGGTGAGGTGGTGTTCTATCCCATGGCGGAAAACGTCCATGTCGATGGCATCCTGCGTTACTCGCTGGCGCCGATGCCGGATCTCGACGACAGCGTCCAGCACACCGCCGATGAATACATCCGGGCGCTGCTGGATGAGCTGGACTATGTCGGTGTGCTGACCCTGGAGCTGTTCCAGTGCGCCGACGGCAGCCTGCTGGCCAACGAGATGGCACCGCGAGTGCACAACTCCGGCCACTGGACCATGGATGGCGCGGTGACCAGCCAGTTCGAGAATCATCTGCGTGCCATCCAGGGCCTGCCGCTGGGGGACACCAGTGCCCGGGCGCCGACCTGCATGGTCAACGTGATCGGACGCGAGCCCGAGCCGAGCCAGGTGCTGGCCATGCGCGACGCTCATCTTCATCGCTACGACAAGAGCGAGCGCGCCGGTCGCAAGCTTGGTCACATCAACCTGGTCGCCGACGATCACGCGAGCCTGCTTGAGCGGGTGCGCGAATGCGCCGCCCTGGTGCCGGACGCGCCCGAGGTGCGCTTCAGCTTCGAAGACTGAGCCAGGCGCTGTTTTGCTCCCTCCAGGACGGGCCCCAACACGGGGCCCGTCGTCGTTTCGGGGTGGCGATGACGCCACCGCGGCGCTAGAGTAGTTGATGCGTTCTGTATACAAAAATAAGTAATGAGGTGTTCGATGATTCGCAAAGTTGGATACATGGCGGCGCTGTGTGGTCTCTCGCTTTCGCCTTCCCTGGCCGTGGCGGATGCCTTCGAGGTGGCCATGCTATTGCCGGGGCAGAAGGATGACGGCGGCTTCATGGAGGCGGGTTACCGTGGACTCGAGCGCATCGAGGCCGAACTTGGCGCCGAGATCAGCTACGAGGACGGGATAGCGCCGGAGCCCGACGCGCTTGAGGCCGCCCTGCGGCGATTGGCGGATGCCGGGCCGGACCTGATCATCGCCCACGGCGGTCAGAATTCCGAGGCGGTGATGACGGTGGCAGGGGACTATCCCGAGGTGCTGTTCTCCGTCACCCAGGGGGATGTCACCGGCGACAATGTGTCGAGCTATGAGGTCCTTCAGGAGCAATCCGCCTGGCTCGCCGGTGCAGCGTCGGGTCTGCTGACCCAAAGCGGCGTGGTGGGCCATATCTCGGGGATTCGCGTCACTCCGGGTCTCAAGGGTCGCGGGGGCTTCTACCACGGTCTGCAGCATACCCGACCGGACGCCGACTTCCTCACCATCTTCGCCGGCGATCAGGACGATGTGTCACTGGCCCATGACGTGGCCAGCGCCCAGATCGAGGCCGGTGCCGATATCATCTTCACCATGTTGAATGCAGGTCGCCAAGGGGCCATCGAGGCGATGCAGGAGGCCGAAGGCGTTTGGCAGTTCGGCAATGTGCGCGAGTGGCATGAGGACTACCCGGAGGTGTTCGCCGGCTCCGCCATCGCCAACGTGTCCATGGCGGGTTTTGTTGCTGCCGAGGCGGTCAAGCAGGGCAGCTGGAGCTCGGGTGAGGTGGTGCGTATCGGCCTGGATAACCCGGAGGCGGTGAGTCTGTCGCTGGCGCCCTGGGTCGAGGACGACATCGTCGCCGAACTCGATCGCCTCGCCGCCGAGATCGTCGAAGGAAGCATCGAGGTACAGACGTCCTACGACGGCGAGGAATTCTCTCTGTAGCAGGGGCAAGTCTCTCGCTGCTCAATGATGGATCAGCTCCACGCAAGAAGGCGGCCGCAAGGCCGCCTTCTTCGCTGTGTGTCGGGTTCCTGCCCGGTCCATCGATCCGGTCAGCCCATCAGCAGGGCACTGGCCATCCCGCCACCAACCACCAGCAGCACAAACAGGATCAGGGCGAGCAGAAAGGGCTTCACGCCGAGCGCCTTGAGGCGCGACATCCGGGTGTTGATGCCAAGCGCGGCCATGGCCATGGTCAGGGCGATCTGGCCGGCCAGCACCAGACCCGAGTGCAGGGGCGCGGGCAGGGTGATGACGCTGTTGACGCCGACCATGGCGATAAAGCCGAGGGCAAACCAGGGGATCACCAGCTTGGCCTTGTGTGCGCCCTGAGCGCCGGCCTCGGCGCCTTCCTGGGTCGGCTGACGCAGCCACCATTGGCCGACCACCAGCAGGAAGGGCACCAGCAGCATCACCCGCACCAGCTTGACGATGACCGCGTTGGCCAGGGCATCCGGGCCGACGGCGTCGCCGGCGGCGACCACCTGGGCCACCTCATGCACGGTAGCGCCGATATAGACCCCGAACAGTCCCTCGTCCATGCCCAGCCACGGATACAGCAGCGGGTAGGTCAGCATGGCCAGGGAGCCGAACAGCACCACCGTGGCCACCGCCATGGACGCCGCTGCCGGCTTCGAGCGAATGGTCGACTCGGTGGCGAGCACCGCAGCGGCGCCGCAGATGGCGCTGCCGGCACTGGTCAGCAGGGTGGTCTCGCGATCCATGCCGAGCACCCGGGTGCCGATCTGGTAGCCGACCAGCAGTACCGCGGTGATGATCAGCGCGTCCAGCAGCAGCACCTTGGGCCCGAGTCCGACCACCTGAGCGAAGGTCAGCGACAGGCCGAACAGCACGATGCCGCCGCGCAGCAGCCAGCGGGTAGCGAAGGCGAGCCCCGGCTGGGCGCCCTCGACGGTGCGCTTGAGCGGCAGATTGCCGACCACGATGCCCAGCAGCAGGGCGAACACCAGCGGACTCACGCCTGCGTCGGCGATACCGGGCAGTCGGCTGATGGCCTGCCCGGCCAGCGTCAATAGTGCGCATAGCGCAAGTCCTTGCCACATGAGCGGATCTCCTCTTCGTGTCAGGGTATCGCCGCTACCGGCTCGTCTGGGTGGAGCCTGAGGCGTCGGTTCGATAGGGAGATTCTAGGCGTGGATATACCAGATGATTATCGTGTAATAACGAAACCTGTTATAAGCTGAGCCGATATAGGAGCCGTTTTCGTTTCCCCGCCATCTTCCCTGCAACCGTCGAGCACCGTGATGAGTTTCTCGCCAGACAGTCCCACCCGCTCCCATATCACCCTGCGCCAGCTCGAGGTCTTCGTGGCGGTGGCCCGGCTGGGAACCGTCAGCGCCGCGGCCAGACAACTGAGCCTGTCCCAGTCGGCGACCAGCCAGGCGCTGGCGGACCTGGAGCGTCAACTTGGTGTCACCCTGTTCGAACGCCCGGGACGGCGGCTTGGCCTGAACGACATGGGCCATCGACTGCTGCCGCGCGCCGAACAGCTGCTGGATGATCTGGGCGAGCTGATCGCCGCCGCCGAGGAACCGGGAGACGAGCTCCACGGCAGCCTGGCGATCTCCGCCAGCGCCACCATCGGCACCTATCTGTTGCCGCCGCTGGCTGGGGAGTTCGGCGGACTGCATCCGGGGGTCGACCTGCGCCTGCGACTGCGCAATACCGGCGAGGTGATCTCCGAGGTACAGCGCTTCGACGCCGACCTGGGGATGATCGAGGGGCGCTGTCACGAGCCAGGGCTCGCCAGCGAAGTGTGGTGCGAAGACCATATGGTGATCGTCTGCGCGCCCGGGCACCCTCTGGTGGCCAAGGGCCGGGTCGAGGACGCTGATCTGGTCGAGCAGTCGTGGATCCTGCGCGAGATCGGCTCCGGCAGCCGGGAGGTACTCGAGGCGGCGGTGCTGCCCCGGGTGCCGAGGCTCAAGGTACGCATGGAGCTGGGACAGCACGAGGCGATCAAGCAGGCCGTGGCGGCGGGCCTGGGACTGGGTTGCCTGTCGCACCTGAGCGTGCGGGGAGAGCTCGAACGAGGGGAGTTGCTGGCGCTGTCACATGACCTGCCGCTGACCCGCCACTTCTCGCTGGTGTGGCATCCGGACCGCTACCGCAGCCCGGCCTGGCAGGCCTTCAAGGTCTTCTTGATGGAACAGAGAAGCCGTTTCGCGCTGCCGGCGCAGGACGCCTAGAGGATCTGGGCGTTGCCGTTCCACAGCAGAATGGCGGCGATCACCGCGAAGTGGGCCTGGGGGTATCAAGAGCAGGCGAGCCACCTTGGCGGGTTCTCTGGGCGTTGCCGGTACCGTTACATGATCTGGGCGTTGCCGGTCCATAGCAGGATGGCGGCGATCACCGCGAAGTGGGCGGGATACCATGCGAGCCACATCCGCCGCGGCATGACGATGCCGGGCGCGCGGCATAGCCGGTGAGCACCAGCGGCCAGCAGCAGTACCGCCAGGACCGTGGCCACGGTCACCGACTTGGCCATGTCGGAGCTGTTCATCATGCCTGCCACCAGCAGCAGCGGCAGGCAGCCGACCACCGCCAGCAGGCGCGAGAGCAGGGCGTCGTCGGTACGATGGAGCTGGCCCATGCCGAGCATGAAAAACGGCACCAGCAACAGGCCATGGTGGCCGTATTCGACCCAGAAGCCGGCAAAGTACCAGCCGGTTGCCACGCCGAGGGTTTCCAGCGCCAGGCGTACATGGCCGAGCTCTCCGGCTTCCTGTCGCCGGGTCAGTTGCTCAAGCCAGTGGCCGGCCATCAGCCCGAGCGCCAGGGTAAAGCAGATGTTGAGCTGAAACAGCGCCTCGCGGGGCATCAGTTGGTAGGGTAACTGGGCCAGCAGACCGATGATCATCACCCGGCGTGCGTAGCGCAGCGGATCACGGGTATTGAATAGCCCGTGCCAGGCGACCATGCCGGCGAACAGCGGAAAGGCGATACGGCCCACGCTCGAGTCGACCCAGCCAAGGTGCCAGGCGTCGGTGGCCAGGTAGCGTGCCAGGTGGTCCAGGGTCATGGTGACAAGCGCGATCCACTGGCCCCAGCCGGTCCAGTGGGAGGACGGTCGTTCGTGGTAGCTGGCGCTGGCGACGTAGGTCATCGGACTTCCCTGTTGTTCGGCTTGCCAGGGTAGACTTGTGCCGGGCCGACAAGTTCCGCAGGAGTCAGAGTAGAGCTTCGACACCGACCAGGATCAGCACCGGGTCAAGGATCGCTGCGACAGCCCCTGCAAGAGCCGACAACAGCGCCGAGACAATAACAACATCACCACCGAGGAGACGCCATGAAGAATGGCTTCGGCTTCGACCTGCGCAGTATGGAAATCTTCGTCGAGACCCTGGAACGCGGTAGCCAGAGCGCCGCCGCCGAGGCGCTCGGCCTGACCCAGTCGTCGGTGTCGCATTGTCTGGCGACCCTCGAAGAGAGCCTGGGGCTGGCGCTGTTCGAGCGCCGCTCGCGGCCGCTGGAACCCACCAGCGCCGGACGCTTCTTTTATGACCGTGCCCGCCGTCTGCTGGGCGAGGCCCGGGATACCCGCCGCGAACTGATCACCGGCGCCTTTGGTCAATTGCATCAGATGCGCCTGGCGCTGGTAGATTCGCTGGCCACCGCCGTGGGCAAGCCGCTGATCGATGTCATCCGCCGCCACACCCGTGACTACACCCTGACCACCGGGCTTTCGCACATGCACGGCCACTCGCTGCTGACGCGGCACGTGGACGTGATCATCTCCGACGATCGGCTGGAAAACTACGATGGCCTGGAGCGTCACAGGGTGCTGGACGAGCCCTTTGTGCTGGTGTTGCCGGCGAGCTGGACGGGGCCTGCTGACAATCTGCGCTGGCTATCGCGTCAGCTCGACTTCGTGCGCTATGTGCCACAGTCGCTGATCGGCCAGAGTATCGAGCGCCACCTGCGCCTGGCCGGAGTAGAGCTGCCGGCGCGGCTGCACCTGGACAATACCTGCGCCTTGCTCAAGGCGGTGAGCGACGGCGTCGGCTTTACCGTGACGACCCCGCTGTGCCTGTATCAGGCGGGGCTCGATCAGCTCAGGGTGCGCATCGAAGCGCTGCCGCTGGCGCCGCTCAAGCGCTCGTTGACGCTGGTCGCCAGGCGCGACGAACTCGGTGGCTTGCCTGGACAGCTGGCGCGGGACGCCCGCCGCCTGCTGGACGGCGACTTTCGTGCCACGCTCACCGAGGAGCTGCCCTGGGTCGAGGAGCAGATCGTCACTTCCGTCTGAGGATCTTCCCGGCGATGGCCAGTTGCATGGCCGGTTTCGGTGCAGTGGCTGCTTTTCTCTGCACTTTGCTTGAGCAGTATCGAAAGCTTCGATAGTCATCACGTCGTTGAAGTCGATGCAACTGGCACGTCCGGCCAGGCTGGGCCAAGACTCAGGAGATTCCTCTTGTGTCCGGGAGCGCCCATGCCGGCAGCCATTCGTCTCTACGTCCGCTACGTGGACCGATTCAATCGGCGTATCGGTCGTATCGTCATGTACCTGATCTTCGTGATGATCGGGGTCCTGCTCTATGCCTCGCTCTCGCGCACCCTGTTTGATCGGCCGTTGATCTGGGGCGTCGAGGTCTCTCAGTTCCTGATGGTCGCCTACTTTCTGCTGGGCGGCGCCTACTCCATGCAGCTCGACGACCATGTGCGCATGGATCTCTTCTATACCCGACTGTCGCCACGGGCCAAGGCCATGAGCGACATCCTGACCATGCTGCTGTTGCTGGTGTTCCTCGCCACCCTGCTGGCCGGCGGCATCTCCAGCACCAGCTACGCGATCAAGTACGGCGAGACCAACTACAGCTCCTGGGCGCCGCCGCTGGCGCCGATCAAGATCATCATGACCCTGGGGGTAGCGCTGATGCTCGCCCAGTGCCTGTCGACCCTGTTCAAGGATATCGCCGTGCTGAGAGGACACCCGCTCGAGCAGACCGAGGGGGAGAAGGACGGCAGGGAAGAGCAGGACCGGAAGGACGGGGAGGGCGATCAATGAGCCATGAAATGATCGCACTTACGCTGCCCTTGTCGAGAGCGTCGATGATGTTGCTGTTTCTAAGCCAGAGCCAGGGACGGAGGGCGATCGATGAGCCATGAAATGATCGCGCTTATGCTGCCCTTGTCGAGAGCGTCGATGATGTTGCTGTTTCTAAGCCAGAGCCAGGGACGGAGGGCGATCGATGAGCTATGAAATGATCGCGCTGACGATGTTCTCTTCGATGATGTTGCTGCTGTTGACCGGACAGCGGGTGTTCGGCGTCATCGGCTTCGTCGGCGCGGCGGCGGCGCTCTTGCTGTGGGGCGATGGCGGCATGGAGATGCCGTTCAGCGCTGCCATCCAGTTGATGAACTGGTATCCGCTGTTGACCCTGCCTTTGTTCATCTTCATGGGCTACATGCTGTCGGAGTCGGGCATCGCCTCCGAGCTCTACGAGATGTTCCACGTATGGATGGGCGGGCTCAAGGGCGGGCTCGCCGTGGGTACCATCGGGCTGATGGTGGTGGTCTCGGCGATGAATGGACTGAGTGTGGCCGGCATGGCCATCGGTGCCACCATCGCCCTGCCGGAACTGCTGCGCCGGGGCTACGACAAGATCATGGTCACCGGGGTGATCCAGGCCGGAAGCTCGCTTGGCATCCTGGTGCCGCCCAGCGTGGTGCTGGTGCTCTACGGCATGATCGCGCGACAGCCGGTCAGCCAGCTATGGCTGGCCGGAGCCATCCCCGGGTTGATCCTGGCGGCGATGTTCGTCATCTACATCGTGGTGCGTTGTCGCCTGCAGCCGAGCCTGGGCCCGGCGCTGCCGCCGGAGGAGCGCAACCTGTCCACCGCCGACAAGCTGAAGCTTCTGCGCGCGGGCATTATGCCGCTGGCGATCTTCTTCTTCATGACCGGGCTATTCGTGATGGGCGTCACCAGCCTGGTCGAGAGCGCCGCGGTGGGGGCGCTGTCGGCGACCCTGGCGGCGGCGTTCAAGCGCCGTCTGACGCTGGCGGTGATCGAGACCACGGTGCGCCGCTCGCTCGGCATCACCTGCATGTTCATGTGGATCATCCTGGCGGCGCTGTGCTTTGGCGCGGTGTTCGACGGTCTCGGCGCGGTGCGCGCCATCGAGTCGGTATTCCTCGACCAGTTCGGCCTCACCCCCTGGCAGATCCTGGTGATGATGCAGCTGTCTTACATTCTGCTGGGCATGTTCCTCGACGACACAGCCATGCTGGTGATCGTGGCGCCGCTGTACGTGCCGCTGGTGATCACCCTGGGCTTCGACCCGATCTGGTACGGAGTGCTCTACACCATCACCGTGCAGATCGCCTACATGACCCCACCGTTTGGCTACAACCTCTTTCTGATGCGCGCCATGGCCCCGCCGGAGATCAGTCTCGGCGACATCTACCGCAGCGTCTGGCCATTCGTCGCCATCATGCTGGCGGGGCTTGCGCTGATCACCGCGTTTCCCGAGCTGGCGCTATGGCTGCCGGGTCTGTTCAGGGACTACTGAGGCAGGACTGTCGCGGTCTTGGCCCGGCAGGCAGGGATGTGAAGCAAGGAGCTTTAAAGAAGGCAGGAGAAGACGACCACAGGCGTCCTTTACGGACGCAACGTCAGGCAACAACAACGAAAACGGGAGAGAACGGATGACCAATCGTCGCGACTTCCTCAAGAAGGCCGGTGTCGCCACCGCCGCCACCGTGGGGGCGGGCACCCTGGCCGCCCCCTACGTCCACGCCCAGTCGAAGACGCCGATCCGCTGGCGACTGCAGACCTATGCGGGGCCAGCCCTGGCGGAGCACGTGATCAAGCCCTCCATCGAGGCCTTCAACAAGGCCGCCAACGGCGAGATGGAGATCGAGCTGTACTTCTCCGACCAGCTGGTGCCCACCGGCGAGCTGTTTCGAGCGATGCAGCGGGGCACCATCGACGCGGTGCAGAGCGACGACGACTCGATCAATGCTCCGGTCGATGTCTCGGTGTTCGGCGGCTACTTCCCGTTCGCCTCGCGCTATAGCCTGGACGTGCCGACCCTGTTCAACCACTACGGCCTCAAGGAAATCTGGGAGGAGGCCTACGGCGAGATCGAGGGAGTGACCTGGCTCGGCTCCGGCAGCTGGGACCCCTGCAACTTTGTCACCCGGGAGCCGATCCGCAGCATCAAGGACCTGGAGGGCAAACGGGTCTTCACCTTCCCCACCGCCGGGCGCTTCCTGACCCGCTTCGGGGTGGTGCCGGTGACCCTGCCGTGGGAGGACATCGAGGTCGCCATGCAGACCCGTGAACTCGACGGCATCGCCTGGGCCGGCATCACCGAGGCCTACACCGTGGGCTGGGCGGACGTCTCCAGCTACTACCTGACCAACAATATTTCCGGCGCCTGGGCCGGCTCCTACTTCGCCAACAGCGAGCGCTGGAACGAGCTGCCGGATCACCTGAAGACACTGTTCAGAATGTGCATGGACAGCTCTCACTACTATCGTCAGCACTGGTACTGGTGGGGCGAGGCCCACTACCGCACCCAGGGCGGCAAGCTGGAGCTGACCTCGATCCCGGAAAGCGAGTGGCAGACCATCGAGGACGAGGCGCTGAGCTTCTGGGACGAGATCGCAGGCCAGAGCGAGCGCAACGCCAAGGTGGTGCAGATCCTCAAGGACTATCGTCAGACCATGCAGCAGGCGGGACCTCCCTACCGCTTCAGCTGACACTCACGGTAGATATCGGGCGTTGCGGGCCGGCTCGGCAATCAAGGTCGGCCCGTTGTTTCTTCGCCCTTGTTCCTTCGCCCATGAGGAGGGTGATCGATGTCAGGACTCAATCCCAGGGACGTGCGTACGGCGGATGACGCCCGCCGGGTGGTCGAGGCGCGCAACCTCTCCCACGTCAAGATCGGTTTCCTCGATCTGGACGGGGTGATGGTCGGCAAGTACATGCACCGTGACAAGTTCTTTGCCGCCCTCGACGGCGGCTTCGCCTTCTGCGATGTGGTGCTGGGCTGGGACAGCAAGGACGAGCTGTACGACAACACGCGCTACACCGGCTGGCACACCGGCTATCCCGACGCCCAGTTGCGCGTGCTGCCGGAGAGCTGTCGCGAGGTACCCTTTGAAGGCGACATGCTGCTGTTCATGGCCGAATTCACCGAGCGGGCCGAGGCGATCTGTCCGCGTGGCCTGCTGCGGCGAGTGCTGGGCCGGGCCGCCGAGATGGGCTTCTCGGTACACGGCTCGCTGGAGTATGAATTCTTCATGTTCCAGGAGACGCCGGAATCGGTGCGCGAGAAGGGCTTTCGCAACCTGCGTCCGCTGACCCCGGACATGATGGGCTACTCCATGCTCAGGAGTTCGGTGCATGCCGAGCTCTACCACGAGCTGCTGGAGCTGTCCCAGCGCATGGACTTCCCCATCGAGGGGCTGCACACCGAGACCGGGCCAGGCGTGCTCGAGGCCGCCATCGGCGTCGACGAGGCGCTGGCCGCCGGCGACAAGGCGGCGCTGTTCAAGACCTTCACCAAGGTGTGGGCCCAGCGACGCGGCCTGATGGCCACCTTCATGGCCAAGTGGTCGCCGGACTATCCCGGCCAGAGCGGCCATATCCACCTGTCGTTAAAGCACCTCGAGAGCGGCGAGTCGGCTTTCTACGACGCCGACGCCGAGCACTCCATGAGCGCCATCCAGCGTCACTTCGTCGCCGGCCAGCAGCGGCTGATGCCGGAGTTTCTGGCCATGTTCGCCCCCACCATCAACAGCTACACCCGGCTGATTCCCGGCTTCTGGGCGCCGACGGACGCCACCTGGGGCGTCGAGAATCGCACCACCGCCCTGCGCGTGATCCCCGGCAGCGCCAAGTCCCAGCGGGTCGAATACCGGCTCGGCAGCGCCGACGCCAATCCCTACCTGGCGCTGGCCGCGGCCATCGGTGCCGGCCTTTATGGCATCGAGCAGGGGCTCGAGCCCGATACCGCGGTTACCGGCAACGCCTACGAGCTCGACCATCCCGAGCACCAGGCGCTGCCGCGAACCCTGTGGGAGGCGGCCCAGCGGCTCAAGGCATCGACGCCTGCGCGCGGGCTTTTCGGCGACGACTTCGTCGAGCACTTTGCCGCCACCCGGGAGTGGGAGGAGCGCGAATTCCGTCGGCATATCACCGACTGGGAGCTCGATCGCTATTTCGAGATTATCTGACGCGGATGCCCGGCATCCCGGCATCCCGGCATCCCGGCATCCCGCCAACCGACAGACGAGAGAACTGCATGGCCATTCAACAGACGATATCGCCGGTGGACGGCTCGGTGTACGTGGAGCGCGAGCAGGCCGGCGCGGCCGAGATCGAAACGGCCCTGGCCCGCGCGGTCGAGGCCCAGCAGGACTGGCGCGAACGTGACGTCGCCGAGCGCTGCCGCCTGTGCAGTGCGATGGTGGACGCCTTCGTCGCCCGGCGCGATCAGCACGCCGAGGAGCTGTGCTGGCAGATGGGCCGGCCCATTTCTCAGGGCGGCGGGGAAATCGGCGGCTTCGAGGAGCGCGCCCGGGCGATGATCGCCATGGCGCCTGAGGCGCTCGCGCCGCTGCGCCTGGCCGACAAGCCCGGCTTTACCCGCTATATCCGCCGCGAACCGCTGGGCGTCTCGCTGATCGTCGCGCCCTGGAACTTCCCCTACATGACCGCGGTGAACGCCGTGGTGCCGGCGATCCTCGCCGGCAATGCGGTGATCCTCAAGCACTCCGCCCAGACCCCGCTGTGTGCCGAGCGCATGGTCGAGGCCGCCCGAGAGTCGGGTATCCCCGAGGGGGTGTTCCAGTACCTGCATCTGAGCCACCAGGCCACCGAGTCCCTGATGGGTGACCCTCGCATCGACCATGTGTCCTTCACCGGCTCGGTGGGCGGTGGTCGCACCGTCGAAGCCGCCACCGCCGGGCGCTTTATCGCCACGGCGCTGGAACTCGGCGGCAAGGACGCCGCCTATGTGCGTGCCGACGTCGACCTGGACAGCGCGGTGGAAGGGGTGATGGACGGCGCCTTCTTCAACTCGGGCCAGAGCTGCTGTGGCATCGAGCGGATCTATGTCGAGCGCGCCATCTTCGATGACTTCGTCGAACGGGCGGTGGCCTGGCTGAAGCAGCTCAGGCTCGGCAACCCCTGCGACCCGTCCACCAGCCTGGGGCCGGTGGTCAAGCCCGCCGCCGCTGACTTCGTACGGGGCCAGGTGGAGGCGGCGGTGGCCGCCGGCGCCCGCGCCTGGATCGACCCCGGCGAGTATCCGCTGTCGCGCCCCGGCAGCGCCTATCTGGCGCCACAGCTGTTGACCGGGGTCGACCACAGCATGGCGGTGATGCGCGAGGAGAGCTTCGGCCCGGTTGTCGGGGTGATGGCGGTGGACGGCGACGACGAGGCCATCGCCTTGATGAATGACTCCGAATTCGGCCTGACCGGGGCGATCTTCACCCGCGACCTGGTCGCCGGCGAAGCGCTGGCTGCGCGGCTTCAGGTCGGCACCGCCTTCGTCAACCGCTGCGACTATCTGGATCCGGAGCTGGCCTGGACCGGCGTCAAGCATTCGGGGCGCGGCTGCTCGCTGTCGCGGCTCGGCTTCGACAGCCTGACCCGGCCCAAGTCCTTCCACCTGAAACACGCCTGAGGCAACCATGAGCGATATCAGCCGCTACACCACCAGCTGGAACTACCCCTCGGCCATCCTCACCGGCGCCGGTCGAATTCGTGATCTGCCAGCGCAGTGCCGAGAGCTTGGCATGACGGCGCCGTTGTTGATCACCGATCCGGGGCTCGCGGCGCTGCCGATGGTGCGCGAAGTGCTCGATCACTGCGCCGGCGAAGGACTCAGGGCGGGGCTGTTTGCCGAGATCAAGGGCAATCCCACCGGTGCCAACGTCATCGCCGGCGTCGACGCCTTCCGCCAGGGTGAGCACGACGGCGTGATCGCCTTCGGCGGAGGCTCCGGACTCGACGCGGCCAAGGCGGTGGCGCTGATGGCCAATCAGCGCGACGGCCTGTCGCTGTGGTCGCTGGAGGACGTCGGCGACAACTGGAAGAACGCCGACGGCGACGCCATCGTGCCGCTGGTGGCGGTGCCGACCACCGCAGGTACCGGCTCGGAGGTGGGACGCGCCTCGGTGATCACCGACGAGGCCGAGCGGGTCAAGCGCATCATCTTCCACCCCGGCATGGTGCCGGCCCGGGTGATCCTGGACCCGACCCTGACCGTGGGCCTGCCCCCTGCGGTTACCGCCGCTACCGGTATGGATGCCCTGTCCCACTGTCTGGAGGCCTGGTGCGCGCCGGGCTATCACCCCATGGCCGAGGGCATCGCGGTGGAGGGCATGCGCCGGGTCCGTGACTATCTGCCCCGGGCCTACGCCCACGGCGACGATCTGGAGGCCCGGCTCAACATGCTGGTGGCATCGAGCATGGGCGCCACCGCCTTCCAGCGGGGGCTCGGCGCCATGCATGCCCTGGCCCATCCATTGGGGGCGCTGTACGACGCTCACCATGGCACCTTGAACGCCATCCTGATGCCCTATGTGCTCAAGGCCAACGAGCGCGCCATCGGCGAGCCCATGGTGCGCCTGTGTCGCTATCTCGATATCCGCCAGCCGGGCACCTCAAGTGCCATCGACTGGGTGCTCGAGCTGCGTGAGCGGCTCGCGATCCCCCACGACCTGGCGGCCATCGGCATCGACGACGCCGAGGCGGTGAAGATCGGCGAAATGGCGGTGGTCGACCCGTCCGCGGCAAGCAATCCCATCGCCTTTACGGCCGAGGACTATCAACGCATCTTCCTGGCGGCCCAGCAGGGCCGGCTATAGCGCTTGGAATAGCGCCCGGCCCCGCCCGATGACGTAGCCCTGGCGGCGCCCGGGTCGTCTCTGGCAAGGTGGCCGGCCAGCGTCAAGGGGGTACTGGTGATGGAGAACATCATGCGAATCGGTCTACTGCAGTGCGACGACGTGGCGCCGGAGCTGATCGACGCCCACGGCAACTATCCGGCCATGTTCGAGGCGCTGCTGGCGCCGGCGGCCTTTTCTCTGGGGGTCAGCCTCGAGTGGCAGGTCTACCGCTGCCTGGACGGCGAGATTCCCGATGACGTCGAGGCAGTGGACGCCTGGCTGACCACCGGCTCGAAGTTCGGGGTCAACGACGGCCACGCCTGGATCGCCCGGCTCGAGGACTTCGTGCGCGCGCTCTATCGCGCGGAGAAGCCTCTGGTGGGGGTGTGCTTCGGCCATCAGTTGATCGTCAAGGCGTTGGGCGGCGAGGTGATCAAGAGTCCCAAGGGCTGGGGCGTGGGGCTTTCCAACAATCGGGTCGGCGAGCGCGAGCCCTGGATGACCCCCTGGCAGCATGACCTCGATCTGCTGGTCAGCCATCAGGATCAGGTCGAGACGCTGCCCGAAGGCGCCTCGACCCTGGGCGGCAGCGGCTTCTGTCCCCACTACCTGATCCGCGTCGGCCGCTGCTTTCTTGGCGTCCAGGGCCACCCCGAGTTTCGCCCCGACTACTCCCGCGACCTGATGCACCTGCGCCAGGGCCTGGTCGGGGAAGAACGGGTACGCCAGGGCCAGGCCTCACTGGCCGGACGTATCGACGACGGCGTGATGGCCGAGTGGATACTGCGTTTCATGCGCGAGGCGATGGCGGTCAGGGAGGGGTGACGAGACGCAAGATGGAGGCCATTATTTGGTGGTGGCAGCCAAGGCACCTGGCAAGCATTAGTTTCGGCAACGAGTGCGTTGTGGGAGAACGAACCTTCTTGTCCTTTTTTTGTCCATACATTTAAAGCATGATCATCGACTTCGATCCGGGGAAGAGCGCTTGGAATGCCAGAGTGCGCGGCCTGCCCTTCAGCGAGGTGTTTCATTTCGATTGGGAAGGGGCGCTACTGACCGAGGACAAGCGCAACGATTACCCGGAGCGTCGGTTTGTTGCCATCGGGATGATCGGTCAGCGGGCCCACGTGGTGTGCTTCACGCCGATTGAAGGTGGAATTCGCGTCATCAGCTTGAGAAAGGCCAACGCTCGGGAGGTGCGGCGCTATGACAAGGCGACTCACGGACAGGACAGGTGAGGTCCGGGAACTCACCGATGAGGATATCGAACGTATGCGCCCCATGGATGAGGTGTTGCCTGCAAACCTCAAACGGGCCATCGGACAGCGGGGGGCGCAACGAACGCCGACGAAGGTGAAGACGTCGATCCGTCTGTCTCGGGACGTCATTGACCACTTCAAGCAGGGCGGTGATGGCTGGCAGCGCCGCATCGACCAGGCCCTGAAACAGTATATTCGAGAACATGGTAGCGATTGAGGTCTGGCCGCCAAATAGCTGGCGGACGCGCCAGGCCAGGCCTCGCTGGCCGGACGCATCGACGACGCCGTGATGGCAAAGTGGAGACTGCGCTTCAATCAAACCGCTGTCTGAGTATCCTCAGCCCGTTGCCGACGACCAGCAGGCTCGAGCCCAGGTCGGCGAACACCGCCATCCACAGGGTGGCGTGGCCGGTCAGCGCCAGGGCCAGGAATACCGCCTTGATGCCGAGCGCCAGGGCGATGTTCTGGATGAGCAGGCGGCGGGTGCTGCGGGCCAGGTCGATCAGCCGTGGCAGGCTGGCCGTGTCGTCGTTCATCAGCGCGATATCGGCGGTTTCGATGGCCACGTCGCTGCCTGCCGCGCCCATGGCGATGCCGATGTCGGCCCGGGCCAGCGCCGGGGCGTCGTTGATGCCGTCGCCGACCATGGCGCACACACCGCGGCGGGACAGCGCGTCCAGGCGCGCCAGCTTGTCCTCCGGCAACAGCTCACCGTAGGCCTCGTCGATGCCGGCTTCACGAGCGATGGCATCGACCCTGGCCTGGGCGTCGCCGCTGAGCATGCTGACGCTCACCCCCTGGCGATGCAGGCGCTCGATGGCTTGGCGGCTGGTGCTGCGCAGGGCGTCCCTGACCGCGAAGTAGGCCAGCAGCCGATCGTCGCGCCCCAGCCAGACGATGCCGGCGTCGTCGTTGTCGGCGTCACCGCTGGTCAGCTGGGCCTGGCTGACCCCCATCTCGCCGGCCAGGCGGGCGTTGCCGAGCCACACCGTCGCACCGCTATCGGCCTCGCTTGCCACCAGACCACGACCGCCGCGCTCCTCGACACCTTCCAGTGACACCGTAGGCTGAGAGCCCAGCCCCTGCACCAGGGCGCGGGACACCGGATGGTTGGAGCGCTCCGCCAGGGCGAGGGCCAGGCGCTGTCCCTCGGCGTCGCTGCTGTCACCGAGCGCAGCTGAGCGCACCAGCCGTGGCTTGCCCTCGGTCAGGGTGCCGGTCTTGTCCAGCGCCAGGTGGGTGAGTCGGGTGGCCTGCTCGAGAAAGACCCCGCCCTTGATCAGGATACCCTGGCGTGCGGCGGCACCGAGGCCGCTGACCACCGTTACCGGGGTGGAGATCACCAGCGCGCAGGGGCAGGCGATGACCAGCAGCACCAGGGCGCGGTAGACCCCGTCGAGCCAGGGGCCGAGGCCGAGCAGTGGCCAGCCCAGCGCGACCAGCCCGGCCAGCACGAACACCACCGGGGTGTAGATGGCGGCGAAGCGATCGATGATGCGCTGCGTAGGCGCACGACGGGACTGGGCTTCTTCCACCGCGTGGATGATGCGCGCCAGGGTGGTGTCATTGGCCCGCCGGGTGACGCGGTAATCGAAGTCGCCGGCTAGGTTGATGGAGCCGGCGTAGACGCTCTCGCCGAGGGAGCGATCACGCGGCAGACTCTCGCCGGTGATCGGCGCCTCATCCAGGCTAGGGTCACCGCGCACGATCTCGCCGTCCAGCGCCAGACGCTCGCCGGCGTGTACCCTGACCAGATCACCTATGGCGACGTCGTCGGCGTCGATCTCGCGCCACTCGCCGGTGCCAGACTCTCCTTCATCCAGCACCCGTGCCCTGGGCGGGGCCAGGTCGAGCAGCCCGGAGATGGCCTGGCGCGCGCGTGCAAGCGACCTGGCCTCGAGGTGCTCGGCCAGGGTGAACAGCACGATCACCATGGCCGCCTCGGCCCAGTGGCCGATCAGCACAGCGCCGGTCACCGCTACGCTCATCAGCGCATTGATGTTGAGGGTGCCGTGGCGTAGCGCCACAAGGCCCTTCTTCCAGGTGGGAATGCCGACCAGGGCGATGGCGACTATGGCCAGCAGCGGCGTAAGCCAGCCAGCGGTCAGCCCGAGCCAGCCGATGGCCTCGGCGCCCAGGGCCAGAATGCCGGCCAGCGCGAGGCGCCCCCAGGGCGTCGTCGTGGTGCTGCGGGAATCATCGGTGGCATCCGCGCCTTGGTCATCCTCGAAGCGAGGCGTCATGCCGGTATCGCGGACACGGGCGGTCAGGGCGTCGCGATCGACACCCTGGTGATGGACGACCAGACGACGCTGCATCAGCTGGAAGCTCAGTGCCTCGACCCCGGGAAGATCGGCCAGCGCCTTTCTGAGCACGCCTTCTTCGGTGGGGCAGCACATCTCGTCGATGGTCAGCGCAAGACGGCTGGCCGAAGGGGACGCTTCGCTGCTCTGTGGGGTGTCGGCAGTCTCGGCTGCCCCGCAGCAGGTACTGGTTCCCGCCGGCCTGGTTTCGCTTGTTGTTTCGTCTCTAGTTTCGGTCTTGGTTTCAGTGCGGGGCGTGGCACTGGAGGCGCAGCAGCCGGCCTTGCTCGTACTTTTCGCGCTGCGCTCTTCAGGGGAATCTGCCATCTTGGGGGAATCTACCATCCTGGGAACTCCACTCGGGTCTCTGAGTCAGAGTTGACACCCTGTAGTCACTATAGGGTCAAGGGCTGGCACGAGACAGTCGATGCCTGGCCAGAATGGACGGACGTTTGGCGAGAGGAAAACCCATGAAGATCGGCGAGCTGGCAAGACGCAGCGGGGTCAAGGTGGAGACGGTGCGCTACTACGAGCGCGAAGGACTGCTGCCCGAGCCTGCGCGCAGCGAGGGCAACTATCGACTCTATCGTGAGGCCCACGCCGAGCGCCTGGACTTTATCCGTCACTGCCGCGCCCTGGACATGACGCTGGACGAGATCCGCGCGCTGCTGGTCTGTCAGGACGATCCCGAGCAGCCCTGCGAGGAGGCCGACGCCCTGATCGAGGCGCACCTGGGGCACGTCGAGCAGAGGATCGCTCAGCTCTCCAGGCTCAAGGTCGAACTGGAAGGCCTGCGCCGTCGCTGCGCAGGCCAGGGCAAGGTCGGCGAGTGCGGCATCCTCAATGAACTGTCCCAGCCGGTCGATCCCCCCGAGACGCTGGAGCATGCCCACGTAGGTGGCGTCCATCCGCGGCGTTGAGCCCGGCTGGCGCAAGCCCGCGTCTCCCCTTGCAGAGAGCCCGGACAGGACACCTGGAGCCGGACACGACAGCGCCGCCCCGAGGGGCGGCGCTGGTGGGTGCTGTGATGCGATGGCCTGGTTGGCGTTGTCAGACGACGCGCATCAGGCCTCTTCGGTGCGCCTGGGCAGTACCCAGTCCTTGCGCGGGAAGTGGCAGGTGTAGCCATGGGGAATGCGCTGCAGGTAGTCCTGGTGCTCGGGCTCGGCCTCCCAGAAATCCCCCACCGGCTCGACCTCGGTGACCACCTTGCCGGGCCACAGACCCGAGGCTTCCACGTCGGCGATGGTGTCGAGCGCTTCACGCTTCTGCTCCTCGTCCACGTAGTAGATGGCCGAGCGGTAGGACATGCCACGGTCGTTGCCCTGACGATTGGGCGTGGTCGGGTCATGGATCTGGAAGAAGTACTCCAGCAGCTTGCGATAGCTGATCACGTCGGGATCGAACAGGATCTCGATACCCTCGGCGTGGGTGCCGTGGTTACGATAGGTGGCGTTTTGCACGTCGCCACCGGTGTAGCCGACCCGGGTGTACTCGACCCCTGGCAACTGGCGAATCAGATCCTGCATGCCCCAGAAGCACCCGCCTGCGAGAACTGCGCGTTGTTGTGCCATGTTCAGACCTCCTCGACTTGATTCAGATATTCGCCGTAGCCCTCGGCTTCCATGTCATCGCGATGGATGAACCTGAGCGACGCCGAGTTGATGCAGTAGCGCATGCCTCCCTTGTCCCTGGGGCCGTCGTTGAAGACGTGACCCAGGTGGCTGTCACCGTGGGATGAGCGCACCTCGGTGCGGATCATGCCATGGGACGAATCCACCAGCTCGTTGACGTAGGCCGGCTCGATCGGCTTGGTGAAGCTGGGCCAGCCACAGCCGGACTCGTACTTGTCCGACGAGGCGAACAGCGGCTCGCCAGAGACGATGTCCACGTAGATGCCGGGCTCCTGGTTGTGCAGGTGCTCCCCGGTGCCGGGACGCTCGGTGCCGCTTTCCTGGGTGACCCGATACTGCTCGCGGTTCAGTCGGGCGATGGCCTCGGGTGACTTTTCATAGCTTTTCATGGGCTCTCCTCGTGGGTGGGGGAGACGCAGGCTCGGCGCGATGGCTTGCCATCAAGGTTACACGCCAGCTTGCGGGACCGTAATCAGTCGTGGTGATGGAGAGATCCTTACACGCCTAACGATTCGTGTCACGCCGATGCAGGCATTGGCCCAGCGCCCAGACCTGGTCGATCGCCCAGTCATCGTCGCCGAGCACCAGCAGATCGGCGTCCTGACCGACCGCCAGACGTCCCTTGCGCTTGAGCCCGAGGGCGTCTGCGGCGTGGGTGCTGGCGAGGCCTACGGCGACCTCCAGGGCGATGCCGTGGTCGTTGACGCACTCGCCCAGTACCTCGAACAGGCTGTCCAGGCGGCCAGCCTCGAGGCCGACGAATCGCCCCTCGGCGTCAAAGCGGGGCAGGGAAGCGTTGGCGTCGGAGGACAGGCTGATGCGCGAAGGGTCGACGCGGGCCTTGAGCGCCCTGGCGGCGGCCTCGGAGGCCGGCACCTCGCCGTCGGCCAGAAGCTCCTGCGTGGTGCTGGTGGTGAAGTCGATCCGCCCGCCGTCCCGGGCGAAGCGCAGGCCATCCTCGAACAGCGCCGCGGTGCGGTTGATGTGGGTCGGCATGAACTGGGCGATGGGCAAGGCCGTGGTGCGTGCTACCTCACGCAGGATCTCCAGGCCACCTTCGGCGTCGCCGGTGTGGATGAAGACGATCCCGGACTTGCCGGCGAGCATTCCTGCGGTGCGGCTCTCGGAGGCCAGCCGAGCAAGTTCATGGGCGCTGGGCTGGGAGCCGCGATGGTCGCTGATGGCGACCTCACCGACGCCGATGAACTCGGGGATATGGACGATATCCTCGGCCACCGAGCCGGTCAGGGTCACCGGCGGCAGCTGGTAGGAGCCGGTGTAGGCGTAGCAGCTCAGGCCGCCGGCGGCGAGCTCGCGTACCTTGCCGAGCAGGTTGGCCGGCGTGCGGGTCAGGGCGTCGGTGCCGAGCGCCCCCACCAGGGTGGTGACGCCGGAGGCGATGGCATCCTCGAGGCGGAGCTCGGGGGTGCGGGTGCCAAAGCCGCCTTCGCCACCACCGCCGGTCATGTGCACCAGTGGATCGACCAGGCCAGGGATGACCCGCCGGCCCTCGAGGTCGTGTACCTCGAGGCCGGGAAAGTGTTCATCGACGCTGGCCTCGGGCTCCAGCACCGCCGCGATGCGGCGGTCGGTGATCAGCAGGTGCTTCAGGCCCATCGCGGCAGGGGCGTAGAGGCGGGCATTCTTCAGAAGGATCAGCATGGCGGCTCCCGAGACAGGGCCGGCCCTGGGGCAGGCCGGCCTGAACGATAAAGGGCAACGTTCACAGTTTGACGTCGTAGCTGAAGTACTCGTTCATGATCTCGTCGTAGGTGCCGTCTGACTTGAGCTCAGCCAGGGCCTCGTTGAAACGTTCGGCGAGTTCACGGTCGCGCTTGCGGAAGGCCACGCCGACGCCCTGGCCGAAGTAGGTCTCGGGCTCCTTGATGAAGTCGCTGATGCGCACGAAGTCGCTCTGCTCGGTATCGATGTCGATCATCGCCTCGGCGATCGGGTAGTCCATGAAGGTCAGGTCCAGGCGGCCGGCACGCAGGTCGGCGACCACGTCGTCGGCACTGGCGTAGCGGCGTACTTCGAGCACATCGCCGTACAGGTCGGTGACGTAGCGATCCTGCAGGGTGGCGCGCTGCACGCCGACGCTCAGGCCTTCGAGGCTGGCCTTGTCGGCGATGTCGATGTCGCGGCCGCGCGGCGTGATCCAGGCGCTCGGGGTGGTGTAGTAGGGCTCGGAAAACAGCACCTGGCGGCTGCGTTCCTCGGTGATCGCCATGGACGACATGATGGCGTCGAACTTGCGCGCCATCAGCGCCGGGATCATGCCGTCCCAGGGCTGCTCGACCCAGGTGCACTGGATCTCGAGGCGCTCGCAGACGGCGTTGCCCAGGTCGATCTCGAAGCCGGTCAGGGTACCGTCGGCGGTCTTGTACTCGAAGGGTTCGTAGGGCACATCGACGGCCAGGCGAAGCGGCTCTTCGGCGAGTGATGGGCCTGCGCCGATCATCAGCGCGGACAGGGCGGAGGCCAGCAGAAGGGGGGAACGATTCATGGGGATTTCCTTGGACAAGAGTGAATAACCACAGAGTAGGACCCCTGCAACGATGCATCAGCAGGGAGCTGCCGACAGACAGGGCAATGTCGCCAGGGGAGGGCGAACAAGCAGAACTTTCAAGGCATTGGAGTATGCGCAGGGGACGCTATTCGTCGAACCATTCGCTCAGGGCAAAGCCATCCAGCCAGGGCAGCCGGGGAAGGGACTCTGCGAAGATGGGGAGCCAGGTCAGGGGCACGAAGATGTCCTGTCGCTTCAAGGTGCTGTCGAGTGTTCTAGCGAGTGCTACAGCAAGTGTTCCAGCGAGTGCCGGTGGTGACACCGGACCCAAGAGGGTCCGGCGCGGTGCCTGCTCGAGGCGTTGGCTCGGGCAGGACTTGGTTTTTCAGCAAGATACTTATTCAGCGAAAGCTTATTCGGCAAAGACTTATTCAGCAAAGTACTTGGCATGAATCTCTTCGTAGGTGCCGTTGTCCTTCAGGGTGGCGAGCGCCTCGTTGAAGGCCTTGGCCAGGTCCTCGTCACGCTGACGGAAGGCGATGCCGAAGCCGTCACCGAAGTACTCCTTGGGCTCGGTAATCTGCTCGCCGACCACCTTGTAGTCGCCTGCCTCGCTGTCCAGCAGGGTCGACTTGCCGACCGGATAGTCGAGGAAGCCGATGTCGACGCGACCGGAGTCCATGTCCAGCACCAGGTCGTCGGCGGTGGCGTAGCGGCTGACATCGGCCACGTCGCCGTACAGGTCGGTGACGTAGTTGTCCTGCAGGGTGCCACGCTGCACGCCGATGGTCAGACCCTCTAGGGACTCGACGTCAGGGTTGCCCATCTCCAGGTCGGTCGGGGCGAACCAGGCGGACGGCGGGGTGAAGTAGGGGTCGGAGAACAGCACCTGCTCACGACGCTCGTCGTTGATGGTCATGGAGGACATGATGGCGTCGTACTTGCGCGCCATCAGGCCGGGGATGATGCCATCCCAGCCCTGAACCACCCACTCGCACTGGATGCCGACTTCAGCACAAAGAGCGTTACCCAGATCGATGTCGAAGCCGGTCAGCTCGCCGTCGGGGGTGCGGTATTCCATCGGCTCGTAGGGCACATCGACGCCGATGCGGATGTCACGAACCTCGGCCTGGGCGGTAGAAGCGAGAACCGCGGTGCCGATCAGGCCAGCGGTAAAGAGCTTGCGCAGTGTCATATAGGTAAACCCTTGTTATTGATAAGCGGGTGTTGATGCGATGGGAGGGCGTCTTGTGGACGCATACCATCACCTTAGCGAATCGGGGCCCTCTCAGGAAGGGCAGGGCGGCAGAAATGAAACGCCAGTTCCCAACGCTTGTTTGACGATAGCCCGACGGCGCCGGAGGCGGTGGCCTCCGGCGTCACGACGGCTTAACCGGAGGCCGGCTTCAAGTGAGCCAGCAGGCGCTTTTCCAGATAGCGGAACAGGTACAGGATGGCGAAGGTCAGGCACAGGTAGATCGCCGCCACGAACAGGAAGGCGTCGAAGGGCGCGTAGTAGCGGGCATAGACGAAGCGTGCCGCACCGGTCAGGTCCATGATGGTCACCACGCTGGCGATGGCGCTGGCGTGGAGCATGAAGATCACCTCGTTGCCGTAGGCCGGCAGCGCCCGGCGGAAGGCGCTGGGCAGCACGATGCGGCGCATCATCAGCGAGTAGCGCATGCCGTAGGCCCTGGCCGCCTCGATCTCGCCACGCGGGGTGGCCTTGATCGCACCATGGAAGATCTCGGTAGTGTAGGCCGCGGTGTTCAACGAGAACGCCACCAGCGCCGGGAAGAACGGCTTCTCCAGCAGTACCCATAGCCAGGTGTCCTGGATGCCCTCGACGAACACCACGCCGTAGTAGATAAGATAGAGCTGCACCAGCAGCGGCGTGCCGCGGAACACATAGGTGTAGAAGAAGATCGGCATCTTGATCCAGCGGCGCTTGGAACCCCGGCCGATGGCCAGTGGCACCGCGGCGATCAGGCCGACGATCAATGACAGGAACACCAGCTGGACCGTGGTGGTCAGACCCTCACCGTAGTAGGACAGGGTGTCGAGGGTGAAGATGGTGTTGTCGGCCAGCAGTGCTTCGATTGAGGCAAGCAGTGAATCCATCAGTCATGCCCTCCGAAGCCGACGTCGTAGCGCTTCTGCAGTCTGGCGAAGAACCACTCCGAGACGCTGGCGATCAGCAGATAGATGACCGCCACGATGATCATGAACAGGAAGGGCTCGCGGGTGGCCTTGGAGGCCTCCGCGGCGACCCGCACCATGTCGGACAGGCCGATTACCGAGACCAGGGCGGTGGTCTTCAACAGCACCATCCAGTTGTTGGACAGGCCCGGCAGGGCATGGCGCATCATCTGCGGGAAGCGAATACGGCGGAACACCAGGGCGTGGCTCATGCCGTAGGCGCGGCCTGCCTCGATCTGGCCGCTGTCCACCGCCAGAAAGGCGCCACGGAAGGTCTCGCCCATATAGGCACCGAAGATCAGGCCGATGGTCAGGACGCCGGCGACGAACTCGTTGACGTTGATGAAGATGTCGATACCGAAGCGGGCATACAGCCAGTCGGTGACCATGTTGATGCCGATCTGGCCGCCGAAGAACAGCAGCATCATCAGCACCAGGTCCGGTACGCCGCGGATGATGGTGGTATAGAGGGTGCCCAGGCGGTGGGCCACCCAGTTGCGCGACATCTTGGCGCTGGCGGTGACAAGGCCAAGCCCGATGGCCAGGATCAGTGACAGCACCGCCAGTTCGATGGTGACCAGCGCCCCCTCGAGAAGGCGTGGCCCGTAACCGTGAAGGTCAATCATGGGTCTCTCCTGGCCGCCTCAGCGCTTGGGTGCAAGGAATTGCTTGAGTCGCTCGGAACTGGGGTTGCCCAGCACCTGGTCGGGCGGACCCGCTTCCTCGACCTGACCCTGGTGCAGGTAGATCACCTGACTGGAGACGTCGCGGGCGAAGGCCATTTCGTGGGTTACCACGATCATGGTGCGGCCTTCCTCGGCCAGGTCACGCATGACCTTGAGCACGTCGCCGACAAGCTCCGGGTCCAGCGCCGAGGTCGGCTCGTCGAACAGCATGACCTCCGGGTCCATGGCGAGTGCCCGGGCGATGGCACCACGCTGCTGCTGGCCACCGGAAAGCTGGGCCGGATAGTAGTCGGCGCGTTCGGCCAGGCCGACCCGCTTTAGCAGGGCGCGGGCGTGTTCGATGGCCTCCTTCTTCGACTTCTTGAGCACGTGGACAGGCGCTTCGATGACGTTCTCCAGAAGCGTCATGTGGGCCCAGAGGTTGAAGCTCTGGAACACCATCGACAGCTTGGCGCGCATCTGTACCACCTGGTTCCAGTCGGCAGGCTCGCGGCCGTGCTTGGTTTCCTTGAAGCGGATCTGTTCGCCGTGGACAAACAGCTCGCCCTCGTTGGGCTGTTCAAGCAGGTTCATGCAGCGCAGGAAGGTGCTCTTGCCGGAGCCGGAGGCGCCGATCAGGGTGATGACGTCCCCCTTGCGGGCCTCGAGAGACAGCCCCTTGAGCACTTCGGTGTTGCCAAAGCGCTTCTTGATATTGCGCACTTCCAGCGGAATTGGTGTATCAGCCATGAATCGGGCTCCAGATAGAATCGGCCGTGCCGGGTGGGCCGGCCGGATGGCGCGGGCTGGCGCGAAAAAAACGGGGGATTCTAACAGGCTTGGAACGGCGCAGCAGACGAAGCTGATCCGAGGGGGTATAGACCTTCGTCGAGTATAGGGGCGGGAGTTGTCATGCGTCTATCTCCAGGTTGTTGTTATATATATATTTATTGTAAGTAAAAGAGGTGCGATCTCACGCTGATGTCAGCCTCACCGGGCGCACCAGCAGCGCCGCTCGAGCGCCGAGTTCTACCCTGGCGTTGGGGAACACCACCTTGAGCGGCTCGTCACCGATACGGGTATCGCCGGCCTGGGCGTCACGCGCCACCACGGTACCGGGGGCGAACTCGGTGAAGTTGGGAATGTCATCGGCAAAGCACAGCGCGAAGTCCTCGCTTTCACGGAACACTTCGACAGCCACCGCAAAGCCATCCAGCTGCTGGATCTCGCCCGACTCGGGCAATTGTCCGGCGATCAGCGACTGAATCAGCCGGCCCATGGGTTCAAGTGGCTCGAGATCATTGTGGCCGAACGGCAACGCCTTGCCGAGTTCCAGGGTAAACGCCTGGGCGCCGTGGTAGTGCTTGCTGTAGTGGGAGAAGGTCCAGCTATGCTGATGCTGCTTGAGCGCCGCCTGGATGCCCGCGCCGGCCATCCAGTGCCACTGCTCGCTATCGGTACGAGTCTCGGCGAAAGGGTCCACCACGAAGCGTGGGTAGTGGCTGTCGCGGATCGCGGTGTGCAGGTCGTAGTGCAGCCTTGGCAGCTGGCTGTGGTCGGCGAAGAAGGCATCCACCGCGGCCATCAGCTCACGCGCGCGGACGGCCTCGTCGCCTGGCTGGTCGAGTTCCCGCCGGAACAGCCGATTAAGGTTGGTCTCGACGAAGCGGGTGTTGCGACGAATCGCCTCGAGGTTGCCGAGGATCACCAATACCGGAGCACCGACAGAGGCAAGCCCTGCCTCCAGGCGCGCCAGGCAATCACCCAGCAGCTCGATCGGCGCGGTCTCGTTGCCGTGGATGCCGACGGACAGCACGCAGGCGCGTGCATCTGCGCCGACGGTGTCCGGGATCAGGCGCAGCAGGCCTGGCCCCTCGATCCGATAGCGGCCGCCTGAAAGCGAGCCTTCCCGGCCCTTGATCGGCCGGTCGGGGGACGACGCATCGGCCTCAAGACTTGCCGTCAGCCACTCAGCCAGCATGGCGACCTCCCGCCAGAGGCGAGGAACAAAGGGAACCTGAGTCGGGTGTCAGAACAAACGTCATCGGGAGTCTTCTTGTTGCCAAGGCATTTATCGAATTCTTGTCGCCGCACCATTGCGAGCCCCCAGGAGGACCCCGTTGCCTCTTATCGGCCCAGAGCTGGCCCACTACCTACCCACTAGCGACCCTCCGGGCCGACTCGCCAGCCGAGCTGGGGCGAACGGAAACAGGGCAGGGCGTGGCCTGTCAGCGGCCGATGGTCGGGCATTCGATCATCGCTGGAGGCGCGGATGCCGCTTCACCTTCTTAGGCAGCGAGGGACCTCGCAAGAGCGAGCGTCGATCTGGTGAAAACCGGGGGTGCGATAATGAAAGGCCCGGCAGCATTCGCCGCCGGGTTGGAGATGAGCGGCCACAGCGGCAGGCGCCTAGAGACCGCGAGCGCCGGTATAGAGGGTATACAGCGATTGACTGGCGGCCATCAGCAGACGGTTGCGCTTCTCTCCGACGAAGCAGACGTTGGCGCAGACTTCCGGCAGCAGGACGCGACCGATCAGGGTGCCATCCGGAGCAAACACGCTGACCCCATCCTTGCCCTCGCCCCCTGAGGTGCCGACCCAGAGGTTGCCGTCCTCATCACAGCACATGCCGTCGTAGCCCTCGCTGGTGCTTTCCACCAGCCTCTCGGCACCAGCCAGCGTCCTGTTCTCGGCGCTGAAGGTGAATCGCGTGATGGTAGCGGGCTGATCGGGATGGTGCGAAGGGGCGGTATCGGTGACATACAGCGAGCTGCCGTCCGGCCCCAGGGCGATACCATTGGGCTTGTAGAGCTCTGTGGTCAGACGGGTCGGCTCCTGCATGCCGTCCTCCCAGTAGTAGATGGCGGTCTCGAGTTCGAGCGAGCGCTGCTTGCCCTCGTAGTCGGAGTGCGCGCCGTAGCCGGGGTCGGTGAAGATGATGGCGCCGCCGGGCAGGGTGACCAGATCGTTGGGGGCATTGAGTGGCTTGCCGTCGAAGGTGCTGGTCAGCACATGGCGACTGCCGTCCCACTCGTAGCGAACCACCTGGGCCGGCGAGTGTTCGCAGGCGATCAGGCGACCACGATCGTCGAAAGCGTTGCCGTTGGAATGGCCGATATGATCACGCAGCACGCTGACCTGGCCGCTGGCCTCGTCCCAGCGCATCTGCCGGGCCCTGGGGATGTCGCTGAACACGGCGTAGCGACCCACGGCGTTCCAGGCAGGCCCCTCGAGCCAGAGTCCGCCCGTCCATTCCCGTTCCAGCGGGGCGTTGAACAGCATGTACTGCTTGAAGCGATCATCCACCACCTGCCAGGCGTCGATCGGATAACGCTCGGGCGTGGCGGCATGGGCAAATAGCGACGGCGCCGCAGCGGTGGCGCCGATGGCCGCCGTGGCGGCAAGAAACTCTCGTCTTCCCAGTGACATTGCTTGACCTCCATGCAGTGAAAGGGCGACCGAGGTGGTCGCCCTTTCAGCGTATGAGGTGTTCACTGGTCTGTATGTTATACATTCTGACGAGGTCAGGCGGCCTGTGGCAGCGCCTGATTATTGCTCAGCCCTGGCGATAGGGCTCGCACTCCTCGCCCTGTTCGACCTCTATCAGCTCCTCGACCGGGTAGTCCAGATCCTGTGCGCGCTGGACCAGCGAGCGGTAGGTCGCATCGTCGAGCTGGGGACTTCTGGCGAGGATCCACAGATAGTCGCGGTCCGGTCCGGTGACCAGCGACCATTGTCCGGCGTCATCCAGCGCCAGAATGTTGTAGCTTGCATAGAAGGGGCCGAAGAAGCTCACCTTCAGGCGGCCGACGTTGTCTTCCTCCAGCAGGTAGGCCTTGCCTTCGGCCACGTCGGGCTCGCCCTTGGACAGGTCGATGCCACGGTTGATCACCTGGACGCCACCGTCATCCCGGGTGGCGTAGTCGGCGGTGACGCAGTCGAGCCCTTCCTCGAAGCTGTGATCGAAGCGCGCAATCTCGTACCAGCGACCCAGATAGTCCTCCAGGGTGAAGTCATCGATGGGCTGGGTGCCAGAGGGCAGGCCTGTGCAGGCCGACAGCACCAGCGGGGCGCCAACGGCGGCGAGCAGGGCAGAGCGTCGCGTCGGCTTTCGAGCCGGGGCCGACGAAGGCCGGCGTCCTTGCGTATCCATGAGGGCTCCTGAAGGGTGGCAGGTGGGTGGAAGTCGAGTCACCGCTGGATGTATTGCATAATTTTCGTACAAGAAGTGTATGTCTTTTTTGCTGCTGTTGTCCAAGAGGCTTCCCGCTTGAGGTCGAGCAGCCATAAACGTGCAAGGAGCGCCGCATGACGCTAAAGGGGACACCAGGAGAGGCCCCGCAAGGAACGCCAGGTAGCCAGCTGGGCCAGCACTATGATGCCAAAGGAAGCCTGCTGGCTCGGCTCGAACGTGCCTTCGTCGAGGCGGGATGCGACCCCGACCATCTGAGTCATGACGAGATGGCCGGTATCGATCAACTGCATCTGGGGGGCAGGGCGGCCAGCCGGCGATTGATGGCCCTGGCGGGGTGGGATGCCGGCCAGTCCACTGAGACTGAGCAGATCTCGGACAAGCGTGAAGGATCTCCCTTGGACGCGTTCGCGGGTGCGGGCACGGGTTCCAGCGGCGCAGCGCGCCTGCTCGATCTTGGCTGCGGTACCGGCGGCGCCAGTCGTCTGCTGGCCCGTGAGCTTGGCTACGAAGTGGTGGGTGTGGATATCACGCCGGGCTTCATCGAGGTCGCGACCTGGCTGAGTCGGGCCTGTGGACTGGAGGACACTACCCGTTTCGTGTGCGCCGATGCCGCCGAGTTGCCGCTGGGGGATGCCAGTGTCGAGGCGGTGTGGTGCCAGCATGCCCTGCTCAATATGCCGGACCTCGCCGCTGTGTTGAGCGAGTGTCGCAGGGTGCTCGCTCCGGGCGGCAGGTTGCTGCTCCACGAGGTGGTTCGAGGCGACAATCCTGCGCCGTTATCGCTGCCGGTGCCCTGGGCGAGAACGCCCGAGCATAGCCGACTGTTGTCCCTGAAGGATCTCGAGCAACACCTCCTGGCCGCCGGGTTTCAGCGCCAGGCGCTGGAGGATGTCAGCGCCGAGGCGCTGGCCTGGCGTAGCCATCACCGGCGTCGCGAGCAGGGCGGGGCTGACCGCCGAGCCCATGGTGGCAGCAACACGGACCAGGCGCAGCCGCCCAGGCAGGAGGGGGGCGAGTCGTCACCTCAGGCGTCAGGGCCTGCTGCCCGTCCTCCCATTCGTCCCCGCTTGCCCGGGCCTGCGCTGATCTTTGGTGAGGTCTTCGTGGAGATGGGCCGTAACCTGCTCGATAACCTCAGCGACGACCGGGTGAGGGTGGTCCAGGGGGTGTGGCAACACCACCCATTGCCGCGAACCTGACAGTTTGACCCCCTGAATTCAAGCACCTGGATTCATAGAATAAGCGCCGCTGTATGTCGTTCAGCGGACGGCCTCCTCAAGGAGGCTCCCTCTCCCATGGTTGCCTCCTCGGGGGCACGGGTTTGCCAAGCCTGCTAATGCTCTGTGCTCTCTGGTCGTCTCTCTGCATTCTTCTCTCGGCATCCTTCTCTGTTTCCTGCCTTCCCTCCGTGCTTTTTTCGCAGGCTCTCTCGGCCGACGCGCGACGCCTTGGTACAGGGTGGCCTGGTGCGGTTGTGTCACGTCGAGCTGGCATGCGCCACCTGAACGGGTTCTGGGCTGACCGTTGTCGTGATGGATCACAGGGGCGGGCTTTCACGGCGCTCTTGCATTTGGGTATCCTGTAAATATATTTTATACAATCTACGTTTTGGCGGTGTTGCCTGAGTCTGGGCGTATCGGCCTGTCGAAGCGTTGGGGAATGTGGAATCTGGCGATGGGCGCTGGATACACCGATGGAGTCAATACAATGAACAACAAGGCCTTGAGTGCAGCAGCGATCGGAAGTCTGGTGATGGGGCTGGTGGCGCCTGCCCTGGCGGCTGACGTCGAGTGGAAGGTGCCGACCTCGGTACCGGCGGGCTCCCCTTTTTACGAGAACTTTCTGGAGCGGTTTGCCGATAACGCCGACACCCTCAGCCAGGGACGGGTGGAGATCAAACCCTTCGGCGCAGGGGTGATCGTACCTGCGTTGCAGGTATACGAGGCCGTGCTGGAAGGCACCGTGGAGGCGGGGCACTCCACGCCCAGCTACCTGGTAAACCAGAAGCCCATCAACGCCATCTTTGCCGGCTTCCCCGGTGGCATGGGGCCGGAGACCTATATCAACTGGATCTACGAGGGGGGCGGTCAAGAGGCCTTGCAGGAGCTGCGTGCCAGCGAGGGGTTGCATTCCTTGATCGTCGGTATCGGCTCCACCGAAGTCTTCGCTCACGCCAACGTCAGGATCGATAGTGCCGACGATCTCGAAGGTTTGAAGTATCGTACGTCGGGCCCCTGGGCGGAGGTGATGCGTGAATACTACGGCGCAGTGCCGACCGTGGTGCCGCCGGGGGACACCTACACCCTGCTTCAGCGCAAGGGTGTCGACGCGGTGGAGTGGGCAACCCCATCGAGCAACCAGCCAGAAGGGTTCCATGAAGCCGCCAAGTACATCGTGGTTCCCGGCGTGCATCAGCCCACCTTCCTTTGGGAGGTTGTCGTGACCGAGGACACCTGGGCGGCCGTCCCAGACGACCTCAAGCCGCTGATCGAAGCCGCCGCCAAGCTCACGACCTATGAAGGCCTGAGCCAGTTCTATCACCAGGACATGCTGGCCATGGAGGCTTACCGTTCGGGCCGCAATGAAGTGGTGAGCCTGGACCCCGAGTTTGTCGAGGATCTGGCCCAGAGCGGTCGGGCCTGGATGGAGGCCACGGTTGAAGCGTCAGACGATCCTGCAATGCGGGCGCTGCTGGAAGACTACCGCACCTACCAGCAGCGCTGGAGCGAGCAGAACGACTACCTGATCCGCGACTGACCCCTCAACCGATCCTGGAGGAACGTCACCTCGGCCTGCGGGGTGACGCCTATTCATGAATACACTGATGAACCTCATCGACAGGGCGTCGACGCTGCTGGCGTGGGGCAGTCGCCTGGCGCTTGTCGCCCTGACCGGCGCCATGCTCTACGAAGTCATTGCACGCTATGCCTTTAATGCCTCGACCATCTGGGCCTTCGATCTGTCCTACATGGCCACGGGAACAGCCTTTGTTCTCGGCATCGCCTGGACCGCCAAGGTGGATGGCCACGTCAGGGTCGATGCCTTCAGTCGCCTGCTTCCGCCGCGTCTGGTCCAGCGCCTGCACGGTGCCGTCTATCTACTGCTGATGGTGCCGGTGGTGGCGCTGATGGCGCATCACGGATGGCTGCGCACCCTGCGGGCCTGGCACACCAATGAGGTGGAAATGGTCAGCGTATGGGCACCAAGGATGTGGCCGCTCTACGCCCTTATCGCCATCGGGCTTTCCCTCTTCGCCTGCCAGCTTGCGGTGGACGGAGTGCGGCAGCTTTGTACAGCACGCACCACCGAGGAGAGTCGCTGATGGATGCCCTCGTTGCCGGTCTGATGTTTCCCGGCTTATTTCTGCTTATCTTCCTGGGCATCCCCATCGCCTATTCGTTGACGTTGGTCTCGGTTGCCGCTGGCTGGTACGCCTTCGGACCGATGATCTTTCAGCAGCTGTACGGTAGCGTCTACAGCGCCGCCACCCACTATGTGCTGTCTTCCATCCCGCTGTTTGTGCTGATGGGAGGAATCCTCGAGAAGTCGGGAATCGCGCGTCAACTGTTCGATGCCATCCAGCTCTGGATCGGCCGACTGCCTGGGGGGCTGGCGCTGACGACGATCGCCATGGCGGCCATCTTTGCCGCCGCCTCTGGAGTGGTCGGTGCTGTCGAGATCATGATCGGTCTGATGGCGATACCCGCGATGCGGGCCTATGGCTATCGCAATAGCCTGATGAGCGGGACCATCTGCGCTGGGGGCTCCCTGGGCACGATCATTCCGCCGACCGTGATCGTGGTGGTGTATGCGGCCCTTGCCCAGCTTTCCATCGGCGAACTCTTTGCCGCCATCATTCTGCCAGGCGGATTGATGGTCTCGCTGTTTGCTCTCTACATTCTGGTGCGCTGCGCCCTGCGCCCCCAGGACGGCCCTCCGGCCGTGGAGGCGACACCCTTGCCGCTGGGCCAGAAGCTCGCGATCACCGCTAAGGCCCTGGTACCCCCGCTGTTGTTGATGTTTGCGGTGCTGGGCTCGCTGCTGATGGGCATTGCCTCACCGACAGAGGCGGCGGCGGTCGGCGTGGGCGGCGCCTTGCTGCTGGCTGTGATGAATGGCGGTATCAGCGTCCAGGCGCTAGGGGAGTCGCTGTCCCTGACGGTGCGCATCACCGCCATGATTCTGCTGATCGTGGCGGGGGGCACCATGTTTACCGGGATCTTTGCGGTCAACGGCGGCGGCGAGATGGTGGCCGAGATCGCTGAGCAGCTCGGCGGCCCCACCGGTGTCATACTGTTCTTCCTCGGCGTGACCTTCCTGCTCGGCTTCGTGCTCGACTGGACCTCCATCGTGCTGATCTGCGTTCCGATCTTCACGCCGGTGGTCAAGCAACTGGGCATCGATCCGGTCTGGTTCGCCACCCTGGTGCTGGTGACCATCCAGACCAGCTATCTCACCCCACCGATGGCATCGTCGATCTTCTATCTGAAGTCCATCGCCCCGGATGACATCACCTACGGTCAGATGTGCCGAGGGGTGCTGCCCTTCATCGCGATCCAGCTGGTGACACTACTGGCGGTGGCACTGGTGCCGAGTCTGGCGACATGGTTGCCAGAGCAGATCGTGGGGTTCTGAAGACCGGCCCGGCTCGAGGATGCCGGGCCGGCAGGGTGATCAGCCCTGGGCGATACGCTCGCTGATCGCGGCGCCCAGACGCTCGGTGGTGCCGTTGCCGCCCAGGTCCGGGGTCAGCACTTCGCTGTCGCCGTCTTCCAGCACCGCCTCGATGGCGGCCAGGATGGCGTCACCGGCGTCCTTGTGACCCAGGTGTTCGAGCATCATGGCGCCGGACCAGATCTGGCCGATGGGGTTGGCGATGCCCTTGCCGGCGATATCCGGGGCGCTGCCGTGAACCGGCTCGAACAGGCTCGGGAAGGTGCCTTCGGGATTGATGTTGGCCGAGGGCGCCACGCCGATGGTGCCGGTACAGGCGGGCCCCAGGTCGGAAAGAATATCGCCGAACAGGTTGGAGGCCACCACCACGTCGAACCAGTCCGGATGCATGACGAAGTTGGCGGTCAGGATATCGATGTGGAACTTGTCCACCTCGACGTCGCCGTACTGCTTGGCCATCTCGGCCACACGGCTGTCCCACCAGGGCATGGTGATGGCGATGCCGTTGGACTTGGTGGCCGAGGTCAGCTTCTTGCGCGGGCGGCTCTGGGCCAGGTCGAAGGCGTACTTGAGCACCCGGTCGACGCCGTGGCGGGTCATCACCGTTTCCTGGATCACCACCTCCCGGTCGGTGCCCTCGAACATGGTGCCACCGACGCTCGAGTATTCGCCTTCGGTGTTCTCGCGGACCACGTAGAAGTCGATGTCGCCGGGCTCGCGACCGGCCAGCGGGCTCTTGATACCCGGCAGCAGGCGGCAGGGGCGCAGGTTGACGTACTGGTCGAACTCGCGGCGGAACTTGAGCAGCGAGCCCCACAGCGAGATGTGATCCGGTACCTTTTCGGGCCAGCCGATGGCGCCGTAGAAGATCGCATCGAAGTCGATCAGCGTCTCGCGCCAGTCGTCCGGCAGCATCTTGCCGTGCTCGAGGTAGTAGTCGCAGCAGGCGAAGTCGAAGGTCTGGGTATCCAGGTCGATAGCGAAGCGCTTTGCGGCAGCCTCGAGGGCGCGCACGCCCTCGGGCATGACTTCGGTGCCGATACCGTCACCGGCGATGATGGCGATGCGATGGGCCATGAAAGCTCCTTGATCCTGTCTGCTGGCGTGTAGAGGGTGCCTCGCGCAGCGGCCACGATTGTGCTTGGTGTGAAGGGTGGCGGCGGCAAGGTGTAAGGTCAGTCTAGCTCTTTACAGCGAGGCGATAATGGGGCTCGATGGCAATTCATTGTTGATCTCAAGTGGAGAAAAGGGTGGCGTCACTCGATGATCTGGCGTTCTTTCGTCAACTGGCCCAGGCCGGCAACTTGACCGCCACTGCACGCGAGCTGGGGCTGTCGCTGTCGGCGGTCAGCAAGCGCCTGAAGCAGCTGGAGGCGCGGCTCGGGGTGGAACTCGCCACGCGCACCACCCGGCGGCTTACCCTGACCGCCGAAGGTGAGCGTTACCTGGCAAGGGGGGTAGCGCTACTGGATGAGCTGGCCGAACTGGAAGAGAGCCTGGGCGAGGATCGCGAGGCGCTGGCGGGACCGCTGCGGCTCAACGCGACCTTCGGTTTCGGCCGTCGCCATGTGGCTCCCTTGCTGTCCGAGTTCTGTGCCTTGCATCCGGGCATCGAGGCGTCACTGGAACTCTCGAACTTTCCCGCGCCATTGGTGGAGGGCGTGGATCTGGGCATCCGGATTGGCGAGCCCCCCGACTCGCGCCTGGTGGCCCGCCGTCTGGTGGCCAGCCGACGTGTTGCCTGCGCCTCTCCCGACTATATCGAGCGCTGTGGTCGGGCCGAGACTCCCCAGGCGCTGCAGCGCCACGCCTGTCTGGTACTGCGGGAGAATGACAGCGATTTTGCGCTGTGGCGATTCGTCGACGCCGACGGTGTCGAGACGTCGGTCAAGGTCGGCGGGCGCCTTACCAGCAATGACGGTGAGGTCATCAAGCGACTGGCGCTCGATGGTCACGGGGTGATGCTGCGCTCCTGGTGGGACGTTCACGATGAACTGAAGGAGGGGCGCCTTGTCAGCCTGCTGCCGGGCTGGCAGGGGGTGCGTGCCGACTTCTTCGCGGTCTACGCCCAGCGCCGGCACGTCCCCGCGCGCTTGCGTGCGCTGGTCGACTTCCTCGCTCGGCGCCTGGCGGCCAGGATCCCGTCACTCGATTGAACGACTGCCGGCCCCGTCAGCCCTTGCGTGCCAGCACTCGCAGCCGGGATTCCAGCATGTCGCGGTCCAGGTAGGTGCCCTGGAGGTGACGCTCTCCGGTGGAGGGATCGAAGGCCTCACGTCCATGCAGTACCCGGCGGTTGTCGAAGGCCACCATCTGCCCGGGACGCAGGTCGAGGGCAATCTGATGCTGTGGTGCATGCAGCAGGGTCCAGAAGTGGTGGTAGGCCTCGTACCAGGGGGTGATCAGGTCGGCAGGCAGGTGCAGGGTGTCACGAATCCAGTTGTTGAAGCGAATCTCGCGGATGCGCCCATCCGTGCCGACGTCGATGACCGGCTCGCGGACGCCGATATCGTGTTCCTCGTCCTGGAAGCGAAAGTCGATGGCGGTCTCGGCCAGAAGCTGGAAGTGATCGGGGTTGGCCGCGCGCAGCGCCTCGGCGACCTGGATGCCGTCGGCGAAGATCGAGCCGCCGCCTTCGGCATCGTTCTTCAGGCAATACAGCAACTGCATGTCCGGCGGTTGGCGCCAGTTAGGCAGGTCGGTGTGCAGCGCCAGGGCAATCGAGGTGTAGGCCGCGTTGTTGGGGTTGGGCTTTGAAATGACGTCGAAGCGAGCCCCGAAGTTGGTGGCCTTGAGCGGGCCAATGCGCCGTGCCAGGCGACTGACCTCCTCGAGTTCCAGCGGCCCCTCGTCGAGCAGCACCAGGCCGTCGCGCAGCAACGCCGTGATCCAGGCTTTTTCGCCGTTGCCACCGGCCACCAGATCGGCATGCCGCACATGCTGGGGGGAAAACGGCGTCTGCCAGGCGACAGGCCGCGGCAGGCTGTCGATGACGGCCTCGCCGGGGCGACGCTGGTGCAGCCAGCCGGCGGCGAAGCGGCTGTGGTGTCCGTCCTGCCAGTCAAGGTGGAGCTGACCGTGCTCGATGCGGGCCTCGTCGAGCCCTGGAACGGCGGCCATCGGTGTGACCAGGCGTTCCCGGGTCAGCGGGTGGCGGCACTGATCACAGGCGCAGTGATCGCGCAGCCACAACAGAGGAAATTGTCCTCGGTCGCCGTTGTTCCAGACCAGCGAGAGACGCAAGCCTTCAGCGACCACGTCGGTCAGCGTCAGGTGCTGGGGCCAGGGGGCCAGTTCGTGCATATCGATGTGGCCGGCGTCGGAGGTCGAGGTCAACGAGGTGGTGCTCATGGATGGCTCCCAGGTGACGAGTGTTGACGAAATAGGTGACGAGTGTTGACGCCGATGGTGGAGGCTCGAGGCGATGGCGACAAACGACTAATATGACGCCTTAGGCCAAGCTTGGCTTATGACTGTCTTTTTCATTGACGCTAAACCATAGGGCCAGAAACCACATGCACCGACTTCCTCCTCTGCATTGGCTGCAGGCCTTCGAGGCCTCGGCAAGAACCCTGAGCTTTACCGCGGCGGGCCAGGAACTGTCGGTAACCCAGGCCGCCATCAGTCAACGTATTCGGCTGCTGGAGGACCGCCTGGGGCAGCCACTGTTCGTGCGCCACCCGCGCAGCCTGACGCTGACGCCGGCGGGCCAGGCCTGGTTGCCGAGCGTCCAGGAAGCCTTTGCGCGGCTCGATGAGGGCACCCTGGAGGTGTTCGGCGTGACCCCGGATCGTTCGGTGACGCTGCGCACTACGCCGGCGCTTCAGAGCCAATGGCTGGCGCCTCGTCTGGCACGATTTCACATCGCTCACCCCGAGGTGACCGTGCGTGTGGTCAGCGCCGTCTGGAGTTCGGATTTCGGTGCCGAAGGGGCCGATATCGAACTGCGCTACGGCCAGGGAGAGTGGCGCGGCATGGAGTCGATTTCGCTGGGGGCGTCGTCGTTGTTGCCGGTCTGTACGCCGCCGCTGGCAGGGCAGCTCGTCTCGCTGGATGCCCTGGCCGGGCAGACCTTGCTCCATGCGGCGGGCTTCGCGGCCGGCTGGCCGGCCTGGCTGGAGCACGCCGGGCGCAAGGATCTGTCGAGCCACTGTCACAGTCTGATCTGCGACAACCTGTCCATGGTGATGGCCCTGGCCCGGCAAGGGGCGGGGGTGGCGCTGGTGCACCGCTGCCTGCTGGAAGATCCCCAGGGGCTGGTTGCTCCGTTCGACATCGAGGTGCCCACCCGCGAAGGATTCTGGTTGTGTCGCCCGCGCAGTGCGCAGGGCAGTATCGAAAGCGAACGGCTATGGCGCTGGCTGGCGGGCGAGGTGGCGCCTGGGCCATCGTGACAAGTTTGTCGGCAAGAGGTCAGGCCTCGGCACTTTGCTCCAGGAGGGCTGGGGCTGAGCCGCTCGAGTCGGTATGATCGTGCCCGCCGATCGAGCGCTATCGCTGGCGGGCGCTGGCGCTCGTAAGAGCATAGAATTGAGAATGAGGGTGCCGTCCGGCTCCCGCCTGCACCGCACCCTGGGATTGTCGCCGCCGGGGTGCGGTCCATCATCTGTTTCGGGAGACTGCTGCCGCCGTGAATGTGTTGATGTTCACCAACACCTATGCGCCGATCGTCGGTGGTGTCAGCGAGTCCGTGCAGCGCCTGAAGCACCAGTTGCAGCGGGCGGGGCATCGTGTACTGGTGGTGGCGCCTCGGCTGGAGGGACAGCCGGAACACGAGCCGGACGTGGTGCGTGTCGTCGCGGTGCAGCATTTCAACGGCAGCGACTTCTCGCTGCCGGTGCCAATCCCCGGACAACTGTTCGACGCCATCGAGGCTTTCGAGCCGGACATCGTGCATTCACACCATCCCTTCCTGCTGGGCGACACCGCAGCGCGCGCGGCGGAAACCTACGGCCTGCCACTGGTGTTCACCCACCACACGCTGTACGAGCACTACACCCACTACGTGCCGGGGGATTCCTCGCGGATGCAGCGCTTTGCGGTGGCACTGGCGACCCAGTACACCTGGCTGTGCGATGAGGTGATTGCTCCCAGCGAGAGCGTCAAGCAACTGCTGGTCCAGCGCGCCGGCAACCCGGACATGACGGTGGTGCCCAGCGGGGTGGACACTTCACTCTTTGCGACGGGCAAGCGTGATCGCTGGCGGGACCACTTCGCGATCCCCGCTGATGCCCGGGTGATCGGCCATCTTGGTCGGCTGGCCAAAGAGAAGAATCTGGCATTTCTGGCGGGCGCGGTGTGCCAGGCGCTGGTCGAGGATGCCGAGGCCTGGTGGCTGGTGGTAGGAGACGGTGATGCCCGAGAAGCGGTGGAAGCCGCCGCCGATCGTCATGGGGTGAGCGAGCGTGTCTGTTTTACCGGCTGCCTGCACGGGCAGGCGCTGATCGACGCCTACCACGCCATGGACGTCTTTGCCTTTGCATCACACAGCGAGACCCAGGGCATGGTGGTGGCCGAAGCAATGGCAGCGGGGCTGCCGGTGGTGGCCCTCGATGCCCCTGGCGTTCGCGAAGTCGTGCGAAATGGCGAGAATGGACGGCTGCTGGCGCATGAGGATGAGCAGGCCTTCGCCCTGGCCCTGGCCGAATGTACCGACGCACGATACTGGCCGGCCCTGCACGAGACCGCCCTGAGCACGGCCCAGGCCTACGACGAGGCTCGCTGCGCCGAGCGCTGCCTGCGGGTCTACCGCCTGGCGATCGCCCGCGGCGGCCCCTTCACCCACGCCGATGACGGCGGCTGGGAGCGTGTACGCAGCCGACTGGGCGCGGAGTGGCAGATGCTACGCTACCGAGGGAGGGTACTACGCCACCTGGTCCAGGAGGAGTGGCGTGAAGAGTGGCGTGAGGAGCGGCCATCCTGGTGGCCCGGCCAACATGAAGACGAACCCGAACTGCCGTCGAGGTGACGCCGCTTGCTGATTCAAGACACCTAGGTTTAAACGCACAAAATTTTCCGAATAGTGCGTTCATTCATTTTATGCTCATGTGACTCGGCTTCACCAGGAGAGCACGATAGAATCTCCAAAGGCTTCGTTTCTTCGGTTGGATAGAGCGAACAGCGCTCGGTGAGGGTATGACGTTGGAACAGACACGGCAGGACAGCAAGCGATCATCGTCGGCGCAGCGTGATGACGACGCCGTGTCCCTGCGCGCGGATCTGACCATCGAGTTACCGATACGCTTCGTGCATGAGCTGTCCGCGGCCGAATCGCTCCAGGACGTGCTGGATACGGTGGCACGCTGGTCAAGTACGGTGTTTGGCGCCAACCGCGCTTCCATCACTCTGGCGCAGTCCGAGACCGAGCTGACCCTGATCGCCATGGAAGGTAACAACGCCATCCCGATGGATCAGCCTGTGCCGATCTACGGCACCATGGTCGGACGTGTCTATCGCACTCGCCAGGCGGAGTACGCCGAGCGTTTTGACGGGAGTCCCGATCTCGACTGCCAGATGCTCAGTGCCAAGGGGCTAGGGTGCTGTCTCGATGTCCCGATGATCAGCGGCAGTCGCTGCGTGGGCACCATGAACATCGCCCACGAAAGCCCGAATGCCTTCACCGATGAAGATCGTGAGCGCCTGCAGGCCATGGCCCACTGGGTCGCCGCCAGCATACGCATCCATCATCAGATCGAAGAGATGGAAGTGCTGTCCGAGACCGACCCCCTGACCGGGGTGTGCAATCGTCGCGCCTTTGCTACCCGTTTTGCCACCCTGGCCAAGCGCTGGCAGCGCGGCAAGGGAGCGCTGGGTGTCGCGCTGGTCGATCTCGATCACTTCAAGTCGATCAACGATACCTACGGCCATGAATCCGGGGACAGGGTGCTGGTCGCCGTGGCCAAGGCGCTCGACGCAAGCTTTCGCAAGTCGGACCTTATCGCCCGCATGGGGGGAGAGGAGTTCTGCGTGGTCATGGCGGACGTCGACAAGCCTGCCTTGATGTCCGCCCTCGAGCGTTTCAACCTTGCCCTGTCCGAGCTGGAGATACCCGTCGCCGATAGCGTGATACGCGTCACCGCCAGTATCGGTGCGTTGCTGATCGACAGTGACAGCGCTGACCTCGACAGCCTGGTCAATCAGGCCGATCAGGCGATGTACAAGGCCAAGACCAATGGTCGAAACCGAGTCGAGTTCGTGCACGTGACGCAGTAGGTCAGCCGTGGCGGTGCTACTTGCTTTCCACTTGTCTGGATGATCCCCGATCGGCCTTTCTCCCGTCGGCCCAGCGCTTGAGTCCGACCAGCAGGCCGACACCCAGCGCCAGGCCACCCAGCGCATAGAAGATCTCGCTGCGACTGTCGGCGGTGATCAACTCGCCCAACTGGCTGCCGAGCAGGGTGACCCCGGCCAGGCCCGGGGCGATGCCCAGGGTGGAACCGATCAGGTAGTCGCGAAAGCGCAGATGGAAGGCTCCGGCCATCATGTTGGTCAGGGTAAAGGGGGCCAGCGGCAGCAGGTTGACCAGCGTCATGGTGCGGATGCCGTGTCCCGACAGGTAGCGTGACAGGCCGTTCAAGCGCTTTCCCCCGTAGCGCAACAGCGCATCGCGGCCAAGCTTGCGACCGACCCACCAGGTCAGGCAGGAGGCCGACAGGGTACCGATCAGGGCGTAGCCGAAGCCCCACCAGGGGCCAAATACCAGCCCGGTCGCTGCCACCAGCAGACTCAGCGGAAACATCACAAGCGATAGCCCTGCATAGACAGCAGCCACCACGACGATGGCCCAGGGGCTGTCGCGCCACGCCGTGCCACCCTGGGAAAGCTTCATCAGGGTGTCGACGGTAAGCAGGTCATGCATGGCCAGCCACTGCCAGGTCAGTCCCAGCGCTGCCAGCACGGTGATGGCCAGGGTCGGCAGTAGCCAGCGCCGCGTCATCGGGGGGATTCCTGAGTGGCGGGTGAGGGTGCGGGATGGTCGTTATCGGCAGTCAGCGGCCATTTGAGGGGCTGCTGCTGAAAGTAGCGACAGAGCAGATCGTAGAGTCCCGGGTAGGCCTCCATCAGACGGTCGGGGGCGCTGAAGAAGGTCTCGCAGCAGACGGCAAAGCACTCGCCGGGATGGCTCGCGGCGTAGTCGTCGATCGGCGTGGGGTCGCCTGCTTCGAGGCGCTTTTGCAGGTCCTGCCAGACCGCCGTGAACTCGCGATGCCACTCCCTGGAGGCGATGGCGACCGGCAGTGGTGGAAACCCGTCGACGTCCTGGGAATTGCCCATATCGAGCTTGTGGGCGAATTCATGGATGACCACGTTGAAGCCATCCAGGCCACCGCTCTCGACCAGATCGGGAAAGGCGATCACCACCGGCCCCTGGTAGAAGGTCTCGCCGGCGCGCTCGTCCTCGTAGACGTGCATCACCCCGGCCTCGTCCATCTCTTCGACCTGGCGACGAAAGGCGTCGGGCAACACCAGTACTTCGTGCACGTTGGCAAAGGCTTCCTGGTGCTCGTGCTCGCTCCAGCCGAGCGTCAGCAGACAGGCCTGGGCCGCCAGGGCCAGGCGTTCCTCGCTATCCAGTGCCGCAGGGTCCAGGTCCGGGTGCAGGCTCAGACGCTTGTCATGAAGAAACCGCCAGGCGCGCTGACCCAGGCGCTGGGCCGAAGCCTCGGGCACCCGGGCCAGCAAGGGCAGCCGCGCCCGCGCGCCTGCCCAGGTGTCGGCGGGGAAGGGATGGCGGGCATCGAAGCGGGCTGCCCGCCAGCGCTTGAGTCGTGACAACACAGCCTAGCTGTCGTCCTGGTCCCTGGCGCCGGACTTCCACGACCAGTCGCGCAGGCGCAGGTCGAACAGGTCCTTGCGGCGGTCCTTGAGGTTGGTCACCGAGCCCTCGGCACGCACCACGGTCAACCGCGACAGATCCAGGTCAGAGAACATGATCATCTCGGTGTTGGGGGTGGTCTCTGCCATCACTGCGTCGTGGGGGAAGGCGAAGTCGGAAGGCGAGAACACCGATGACTGGGCGTACTGGATGTCCAGGTTCTCGATGGACGGCACATTGCCGACGCTACCGCACAGCACCACGTAGCATTCGTTCTCGATGGCTCGGGCCTGGGCGCAGTGACGAACCCGCAGATAGCCGTTCTTGGTGTCGGTCCAGAAGGGCACGAACAGCAGGTCCATGTCCTGATCGGCGAGCAGTCGGCCCAGCTCCGGGAACTCCACGTCATAGCAGATCAGGATGCCGATGCGTCCGGCATCCGTCTGGAATACGCACAGATCCTCGCCGCCCTCGATCACCCAGTCGCGGCGCTCCTGGGGGGTGATATGCAGCTTGGCCTGGCGCTCGATGGAGCCGTCGCGGTGGCACAGGTAGGCCACGTTGTAGAGGCGTCCGTCGTCACCTTCCTCGATCATCGATCCGGCGATGATGTTGATGTTGTAGGCCACCGCCATGCGTGACATTTCGGTCTTGAAGCGCTCGGTGAAGCCAGCCAGAAAGCGGATGGCCGCCATCTGGTCCTGCTGGGCGGCGCGGTCCTGAAGGCCCATCAGCGGTGCATTGAACAGCTCCGGGAAGACCGCAAAGTCGCTCTGGTAGTCGGACAAGGCATCGACGAAGTACTCGACCTGCTGCAGCACCGCCTCCACCGAGGCGAACTCGCGCATCTGCCACTGCACTGCGCCGACCCGAACCTGGGTCGGACGACTTTCCAGCATGCGTTCGGCCGGCTCGAACAGGATGTTGTTCCACTCGAGCAGGGTCGCGTAGCCCTGGGACTTCTCGTCTTCCGGCAGATACTTGCGCAGCAGGCGCTTGACCTGGAAGTCGTTGGACAACTGGAACGACAGGATCGGGTCATGCAGCTCCTTGCGCGAGACCTTGTCGATGTACTCGCTCGCCGACATGCTGTCGGCCACCCGGTGATACTCGGGGATGCGTCCGCCGGCCAGGATGGCCTTGAGGTTGAGCTGGCGACAGACCTCCTTGCGCGCCTCGTAGAGGCGACGGCCAAGGCGATAGCCGCGGTAGTCGGGGTCGATCAGCACGTCGATGCCGTACATGGCATCGCCGTCCTTGGCGTTCTGGATCGTCTCGCGCTTGCCGATCAGGTCGTCGTACTTGTGCGGGTTGGAGAACTCCTCGTAGTCGACCAGGGCGGTAAGCGCCACGCCGATGACCCGGCCGTCGTCCTCGATGACGATCTGGCCGTCAGGAAACTCCGCCACCAGCCTGTCGATGGTGATCCTGGGCCAGGCTCCGCCGATGTCGTGGTAGACCTTGTCCATCAGCCCCTTGAGCTGAGGGTAGTCGTCACAGGTGAGGTTACGGAGATTGAGCTGAAGATCATCGAGGGACATGAAGCGTTCCTCCGGAAATGGACCGCATAGTCTAACATGCCGCCCAGGGCAAGGCGGAACGAGGTGTGCAGCATAGCGCAAAAGCATAAGCGTTATGCATCTAAAGCTCGGGGGGCAGTAGTGCACATCAAGGGAAGCATGAAGCGCTGGAGAGAGCGCTGGAAAGAACGCGTCCAACAAACAGCGGGCCTTGCCACGACAAAGGCCCCGCCGTAGCGGAGCCTTGGGATGCTGCGTGCAAGCTCTGCAGCGCAGGTGTCCTGCAATCTGGAGGCTTAGACGTCGTTTTCCGGCTCGTTGGCCGAATCGACACCGCTGTCTTCCACCAGGTCGCCCTCGTCCAGCGCCGACTGGCTGTCGCTGGCGGAAGCGTCGTCGCTGGGCGCGTGGTTGGAGTCGACACCGCCATCCTTGACGATCTCGCCTCCGGGAATGGCGCCATCTTCGCCCTCGGCCTTCGCTGAATCGTTGGAGGAGTCGACGCCGCTATCTTCAGGCATGACTTGCTCCTGCTTCATCTCTTCGTCTCCCTCGGCGTGGTGATCGGCCAGGGCGGCGCTGGAGAACAGGCCGATCAAGCCGGCCAGGGCGAGGCGCTTCAGCAGTGTGGTCTGGTAGGTGTTCATCGTAGTACCTCCGGGTTGTAGCTGTTGATGATGCTCTGATGACGGCCCAACGGCATTCCCGTCGTCGACCTTTCATTGTCCGTCGCTTCATGCGGGGACTGAAGGGTGGGGGGCGGGATGTGGGGCGGGTCGTGAGCAGGCCTGCTCGCGACATATTGCGTCACCTTCCTGGTGACGCCATCGAGTGGGTGGCCTGAGCCCTTCCGTGGGCCCTGTGTTCTTCCCTGTCGGTGTCGGGCACTGAGCCTGTCCGCTGGCTCTGTTGGGCTTCCTGCCCAGCGGTTCCTTCCTGGAACCTCTTGCGGCCATCCTGGCCGCTATCACGCGGCGATGACTGCCACGCGGCTGTTCGGGTCAAGGCCTGGGCCCTTCCGTGGGCCCCGAGATCGTCCATGGGGATATCGGGCGCGAGCCTGTCCATCGCTCAGTCGTGGGCGTCCTGCCCTGCGGTTCCTTCCTGGAACCACCAGCGGCCATCCTGGCCGCCATGCCGTGGCGAGTCCCTGCCACTGTGACCATCCGTGGCCTGGCGATTATTCGGTGTCGTTGGCGGAGTCGACGCCGCTATCCTCTGCCAGCTCACCCTTCGGCTGGGTCTCGGACATGCTGTCGTCGGCTTGCTCGGCGCTGTTGGAAGAGTCGACGCCACCGTCTTCGACGAGGGGCTTGTCGGCATTCATGGCGCTGTCATCGGCCATGCTGGAAGAGTCTTGCTGTTCGGTCACATTGTTTGAGGTATCGACGCCGCTTTCCTGGGCTTCGTTTTCCTCATGGTGAGCGGCCATGGCCATGCTGGAGAACAGTGCCATCGTGCTCATGAGTGCTGCGGCCTTGACGATGTGTTTCATGCGGAACCTCTCGTCGCTGGATTTGCAGAGGCCGTTGGCGTCCTGTGCTCAACGGTTGTACTAAACCTATACAACGCATGGTGGTTTTGCAAATACGGACGTTATTCTTGTCTAATTATGGTTAGCCGTTTCAGCGACATCTTGACGCCCTCGGCCCTTGTGACGGGGCCGCGGGACGAAAGTCAGCGGGCCTCGCCGTGACGGCGGATCGGCTGCCGGAAGGTCTGGGCCGTCAGCACGCCGGCAAGCACCAGAGCGCCGCCGCTGAGGTGGTACCAGCCAAGCCGTTCGCCGAGCCAGAGCATGGCGATCAGGGCGCTGAACAGCGGCATCAGGTTGATGAAGATGCTGGCGCGGCTGGCGCCGATGTGGCGAATCGCGAACATCCACAGATAGGTGGTGATGATAGAGGCGGGGATGCCGGCGTACAGGATCAGGCCGGCGTTGCTTGTGTCGATCGGTGTCATTGGGCCCAGCAGGTAGGCCGGCAGCAACAGCAGGACGGCGAACACCGCTTGAACGTAGAGCATGACCCAGGGCGATATGGCAAGCGGCCAACGCTTGAGCATGACCCCGTAAAGGGCGTAGCAGGTCGCGGCCACCACCATCAGCGCATCGCCAGGGGCCACTTCCAGATTGGCCAGGACGGCGATGTCACCTCGGCCGAGTAGCCACAGCACGCCAGCGAGAGCCATCACGCCGCCCAGGCAGCCGCCCCAGCTAGGTGGCTCACGCAGCACCAGGGCGCTGAGCAGAATCGTCAACAGCGGCACCATGGCTGCCAGAATGCCCATGTTGGTGGCGCTGGTAGAGGCCGCCGCGACGTAGGCCAATCCTTGCCACAGGGCCATGCCCAGCAGTCCCAGAAGCGCAAGCTTGGGCCAATGCGTGGCGATGGCGTGTCGCTCGCGCCAGCTCTGGCGCCAGACGAAGGGCGTCAACACGGCCACCGCCAGTAACCAGCGCAGGAAGGCGATGCTGCTGGGGGCGATGGTGCCGACGGTCAGCTGGTTGATGGTCATGTTGCCGGACCAGATCAAGACGGCGCCCAGGGGGGCCAGAAAGGGCAGGAGGGGCATCGGGACGGGTCCATGTCATCGAGAAGGTCTGGCGGAAAAGGCACCGCCGCCTATCAAGGCGGCGGTCGATAACGCAATACCAGTTGTACAGCAGGCTTGTACAGGATTCGAGTGACGTATCACTGTGTCCTGCCCAGGCGTTTAGCCGATAGCGGCGGCTCCGGCCTTGGCGACCTGGATGTCCTGGTCCGGCTTGACGCCGGAGATGCCAACGGCACCGGCCACCTGGCCGTCGATGATCACCGGTACGCCACCGGACATCAGGCCCTCCATGGGCGCCGACAGGAAGGCGTTGCGGCCGCCGTTGATCATGTCTTCGAAGACCTGGGTCTCCTTGCGACCGATGGCGGCGGAGCGGGCCTTGGCCATCGCGACGTCGGCACTGAACGGTGCAGCGCCGTCGAGGCGGCGCAGGCCCAGCGGGTAGCCGCCATCATCGCTGACGACGATGGTCACGGCGAAGCCATTGGCCTCGGCTTCCTTCTGGGCAGCGTCGAGGATGGCGTTGACCTGGGACTGGTCGAGGTAAGGCTTGGTCGGCATGGGGAGTCCTTGTGATTGAGGGTTGTGGTTAATATGGAAAATATTTTCGTTTTTAGTCTAGGCGCTCTGGGCCTGTCTGACCAGAGCCTCGTCGACGATCTCGATCCAGTGGCGCACCGGGGTGCGGTTGGTGGCGGCGAGATGGGTCTGGCAGCCAATGTTCGCGGTGACAACCACCTCCGGCTTGCCTTCCTCCAGCGCGTCCATCTTGTTGTCACGCAACTGGCGTGACAGTTCGGGCTGGGTGATCGAGTAGGTGCCGGCGGAGCCACAGCAAAGGTGACCATCTCGCACCGGCGTCAGGGTGAAGCCCATCCTGGTCAGTACCGTTTCCACCGCGCCGTTGAGCTTCTGAGCGTGCTGCAGGGTGCAGGGGCAATGGAAGGCCAGGCGCTGGTCGGCGCGCACGTCGAGGGTTGTCAGGTCTTCCTGCCCCAGCACCTCGACCAGGTCCTTGGCGGCCTCGCTGACCCGGCGCGCCTTCTCGGCATAGTCGGGGTCGCCGGCCAGCACTTCGACATACTCCTTGACGAAGGCGCCGCAGCCGCTGGCGGTCTGGATGATGGCCTCGCAACCGGCGTCCAGGTGAGGCAGCCAGGCGTCGATGTTGCGTCTGGCTCGCTCGCGTCCGGCTTCCTGGGCGTTCAGGTGGAAGTCGATGGCGCCGCAGCAGCCGACCTCGGGGGCGGGCGTCAGGCCGATCCCCAGGCGGTCCAGCACGCGAGCAGTGGCGGCATTGGTGTTGGGCGACAGGCCGGGCTGCACGCAGCCTTCGAGAATCAGCATCTGGCGCGGATGACGCTTGCCGTCGGGGCGCTTGCCAGCGTCGACCGGGGCCGGGGGCATCTTGCTCTTGAGCGCCCCGGGGACCAGCGGCTTGAAGGTCTGGCCCAGCGCCAGCAGGGCCTTGAACCGGCCGGGCTCGACCAGTGCCTTGCGCAGGCCGAAGCGAAGCGCCTTGTCGGAGGTGCTGCGCGGCACACGCCGCTCGATCTCGGCGCGGCCGATATCCAGAAGCTTGTGGTACTCGACGCCTGAGGGGCAGGTCGTCTCGCAGTTGCGACAAGTAAGGCAGCGGTCGAGGTGAAGACGGGTTTCCTCGGTGATCTGGTCATCGTCTTCAGGGCTTTCGAGCATCTCCTTCATCAGGTAGATGCGGCCGCGCGGACCGTCGCGCTCATCGCCAAGCAACTGGTACGTCGGGCAGGTGGCATTGCAGAAGCCGCAGTGAACGCAGCTTCTCAGGACTCTGTCGGCCTCGCGAATGTGCGGCTTCTCGAGGTCTTTTTCGCTGAAATGGGTCTGCATGTTGTTATCCGCTAGTCATGGTCGAGGCCCGGACCGTCGCCGGGGCCAAACGGGGGATCAGGTCGTCTGTCGATGGCTGTCCGATCATGCCGCCTTCGCCGGGCGGCTGTGATCGTTCAGCGCCCGGTCTACCAGTCCGGATACAGTCGGCGCGGATTGAAGATGCCGTCGGGATCGAGCTTGCGTTTCACCCGCTCGTGGTACTTGGCGACCACCGGCTGCAGTGGCGTGAAGGGCTCGGCGGCGCCCGGTGTGAAGCAGGTGGCGTGGCCACCGGCCTGGGCGACGGCGTCGCGCAGCGACTCGGCGTCGACCTGCCCCTTGAGCCAGCGCTGATTACCGGCCCAGTCGAGCAGCAGTTGATGTGGCTCGACGCCGGCGATGTCCAGGCTCGGGGTGTTGGTCGGCAGGCTGATCCGCCACAGCGGCGTGCTGGTGTCGCTGAAGAAGGGCAGCGACAGCTCTCGGAGCTCGCGCCAGAAGTCGGCCTCGAGGGTGTCCCCGCCGATCGCCTCGCGGGTGGCGGCCACCGAGCTTGCACCGCCTTCGAGACGCAGATGCAGGGCGCCACTGTGCCAGGCCGCTGCGCTCAAGGGGAGCGGCTTGCGTCCCCATTCGGCCAGACGACTCAGAGCCTCTGACTGGGACATTTCCAGACGCAGGCTGGCGCTGGCGGTAGGTAGCGGCAGCACCTTGAGGGTGACTTCGGTGATCAGTCCCAGGGTGCCCTGGGCGCCGACCATCAAGCGTGACAGGTCGTAACCTGCCACGTTCTTCATGACTTCGCCGCCGAAGCGCTGTTCACGCCCCTGGTGATCGAGTACCCGCAGGCCCAGCACGAAGTCTCGCACCGAGCCGGCCCAGGGGCGGCGGGGCCCGGACAGTCCGGCGGCGATGGTGCCGCCGACGGTGGCCTCGGCACCAAAGTGTGGGGGTTCGAAGGGCAGCATCTGGCCCTGGTCGGCCAGCGCCTCCTCGAGTTCGGAGAGAAGGGTGCCGGCACGCACCGAGACGATAAGCTCGACTGGATCGTAGCTGGTGATACCGCGGTGTTCGCGGGTGGATACCGGCGTACCTTCCACCGGGCGGCCATAGAAGGCCTTGGTGTTGCCGCCGACGATGCGAAGCGGACGTTCGGCACTTGCCGACTGGATCGCTTCGGACAGAGCCGCCAGGCCGTCGAAGGCGGAAGGGGAAACGTCATTGTTGGACATGGTGGTACCTGAATTCCGACAAAGAGGGACAAACGTCGACAAGGCGCGACACACGGAGCACGGCAGCGCTGCAAGGGCGTCACGGTCGTTGGCAGGAGACGAGGCTTGCCGCCTTCCTGCCTGAACCGTGACCCTTTCCTGCGGCGCCTGGAATCGCGGCGGCTCTGGCTAGAACCTTGGCAGTTCCGGGTGCGGCAGCTCGTTGTTGTGCACCATGCATGGCACTGAACCTTGATCGCGCGCAGCGCGCCAGCGTCGGGACGCTCTCGTGGCTGTCATGGCTAGAACCTTGGCAGTTCCGGGTGCGGCAGCTCGTTGTTGTGCACGTGCATCGCACTGAACCTTGATCGCGCGCAGCGCGCCAGCGTCGGGACGCTCTCGTGGCTGTCATGGCTAGAACCTTGGCAGTTCCGGGTGCGGCAGCTCGTTGTTGTGCACGTGCATCGCGCCGAACTCGGCGCACCGGGCCAACGTCGGGATGTTCTTGCCTGGGTTGAGCAGTCCCTCCGGGTCGAAGGCGGCCTTGACCGCGTGGAAGGCGGTGATCTCCAGGCTGTCGAACTGGGCACACATCTGGTTGATCTTCTCGCGGCCGACGCCGTGTTCACCGGTGATCGAACCGCCGGCTTCCACGCATAGCTCGAGAATCTTGCCGCCCAGTGCCTCGGCGGTTTCGAGTTCCCCTTCGCGGTTGGCATCGAACAGGATCAAGGGGTGCATGTTGCCGTCGCCGGCGTGGAAGACGTTGGCCACCTTGAGCCCGTACTGCTCTGACAGATCGCTGATGCCCTTGAGCACCCTCGGCAGCTCGCGGCGAGGAATGGTGCCGTCCATGCAGTAGTAGTCCGGCGACATGCGGCCGACCGCAGGGAAGGCGTTCTTGCGACCGGCCCAGAACTTGGCGCGTTCGGCCTCGTCGCGGGCGAGCTGAACGTCGCTGGCGCCAGCCTTGGCCAGCACCTCACGCACGGTCTCGATATCGTCGTCCACGTCGGCCTCGACGCCGTCGAGCTCGCACAGCAGGATCGCCTCGGCGTCCACCGGGTAGCCGGCTCGGATGAAGTCTTCGGCGGCGCGGATGGCCAGGTTGTCCATCATCTCGAGGCCACCTGGGATGATACCGGCGGCGATGATGTCACCGACCGCGGCGCCGGCCTTTTCCACGTCATCGAAACTGGCCATCAGCACCTTGGCGGTCTCGGGCTTGGGCAGCAGCTTGACGGTGATCTCGGTGACCACGCCGAGCATGCCCTCGGAGCCCATCATCAGCGCCAGCAGGTCGAAACCGGGGCTGTCGAGCGCCTCGGAACCGATGGTCATGCGCTCGCCCTCGATGGTCATCACCTCGAGCCTCAGTACGTTGTGTACGGTGAGGCCGTACTTGAGGCAGTGCACGCCGCCGGCGTTCTCGGCCACGTTGCCGCCGATCGAGCAGGCGATCTGGGAGGAGGGGTCCGGCGCATAGTAGAGCCCGTAGGGCGACGCCGCCTCGGAGATGGCCAGGTTGCGCACCCCTGGCTGGACCCGGGCGATGCGGGCGTCGGCGTCGATGTCGAGAATCCGATTGAAGCGCGACATGACCAGCAGCACGCCTTGTTCCAGCGGCAGGGCACCGCCGGAAAGGCCGGTGCCAGCGCCGCGGGTGACCACCGGCACGCCGAGTTCACGACACTGCTTGAGCAGCGCCTCGACCTGGTCCAGGCGCTCTGGCAGGGCCACCAGCATGGGCAGTACGCGGTAGGCCGACAGGCCGTCGCATTCGAAGGGGCGCAGGTCTTCCTCGCGGTGCAGCAGGGTGAGGTCGGGGACCACGCGGGTGAGTTCGGCGAGCACCTCGTTCTTCTCGCGCCGTGGCAAGGCGCCGTCCAGGCGTTCGTCATAGAGGATGTTCATGACGCTTCCTCGGTTGAGCTAGCACGGTCGTGCGGCTAATGATGGTTATTGTCTGCACTACAATCTGCGTTGTCTTGACCTCGGTGTCCAGATTTTGGTTTGCTGGTCTGACCAGTTATTGGCAGATGTGCTCGGTTCAGGGCATCAATACGGACGATGAACCACGCACGCTGCGGGAGGCAGGACATGTGGGACAACGAAGAACGACTGGCACCGAGCAGCACCTCCCAGGCCATCGCCTCGAAGCTGGAGACGCTGATCCTTGACGGTGTCTTTCGCCCGGGGCAGCTGTTGCCCTCGGAACGGCGGCTGTGCGAGCGGCTGGGGGTGGGGCGTTCCTCGCTGCGCGAGGCGCTTGGCAGCCTGCGAAGCAAAGGGGTGATCGTGACTCGCCAGGGGCGTGGCTCCGAGGTGGCGCCGCTGGTGGAGGCGCCCCATGCCACGCCCTTGATGCATCTGTTTCGCGAGCACCCACGCACCCTGTATGACCTGCTCGAGGTGCGTGCGCTGCTGGAAGGGGAGTCGGCGAGCCTGGCCGCGAGCCGCGGCACCGCCTCGGACAGGGTGTTGATCACCCGTCGCTACCGCGAGATGGCGGACTACGTGGACAAGGCGGACCCCCTCGAGGTGGAGCGTCTGGCGCGACTCGACCACGCCTTCCACCTGGCGATCTGTCAGGCGTCGCATAACCCGGTGCTGGCGCATACGCTGCAGAGCCTCACCGACCTGCTGCTGAGTTCGGTGTTCGCCTCGGTCAAGCACCTCTATCATCGCCCTGACGCCAGGGACATGATCAACCGCCAGCACGCCCGCCTGCACCGAGCGGTGGTAGAGGGCAAACCACAACTGGCGCGGCGGGTGGCGCTGGAGCACCTGTCCACCATCGGTGACATGCTGCGCGAGATCGAGGCCGAGGATCAGCGTCTGGAGCGCTCGGCCATGCGCCTGGAAGAGTGGTAAGTGCCGGGACGACGGCAGAGACTTCTGCGCGCCGTCCCGGGGCCTGCTATTCCTCGTCGATGATGCCGCTGACGGCGGCTACCTCGAGCTTGTGGCCGAGGTGCGCGCGCAGGATGTCGCCCAGGCGCTTGCCATCGCGGGCCTCGATCGCCTCCAGCATGGCCTCGTGGTCGGCGACGGCCTTGGCCCAGTTGGCCGAGCCCATCTCGACGCTGTAGCGAATGCGCTTCACCCTTTGGCTCAGGTTGTTGTACATCTCGATCAGCACGTCGTTGTTCGACGCGGCCAGGATGCACTCGTGGATCTGCTGGTTGACCTCGAAGTAGGGGGCCAGTTCCTGGCGCTGGTAATGGCCCACCATCAGCTGATGCAGACGACGGATCTCCTCGATGTCGGCGTCTGTCAGGTGCTGACAGGCCAGCTCACCGGACAGGCCTTCCAGGGCGCCCATGACGTCGTAGGTGTTCTTGACCCCACGCCGGGTCAATCGCACCACGCGGGAACCTCGATTGGGCAGGTTCTCGACCAGCCCTTCGGACGTCAGCACCTTGAGGGCTTCTCGCAGTGGGGTGCGTGACACACCAAAGGTTTCACACAGGGCCTTTTCGGCGATCTTCTCGCCGGGCAGCAGGCTGCCTTGCTCGATCAGGTCGCGGATCCTGTCGGCCACTTCCAGGTACAGGCTACGCGGCTGAATCTTTTCCATAGCGGATTTCCCGGGCTCATCATCGTTTGACGGTCGAACGCTTGACGGTTCAACTTTTCCGTATTATGAATTCATTATTCAAATTATGCGAGTGTTGGCGAGCGTATTTGGCCAGGCACTCGGGTAACCCTGTGAGGCAGCGGAGGGTGGGGCCGAATGGCATCGATCGGATTCCGGCCGTTGTCTTGCTGCCTGCCTTTTCTGTCTTCTCTCATATCTTGCGCTGGAGTTGCTATGGCCGGAAACGTATTTCTTGCACAGGTACAATTGTCGCGTCAGTCGGCGCGGCAATTGCTCGACGCCGCCTTCGCCTTTGCCCGCAAGGGCGAACTGCCTCCTCTGACCGCGGTGGTGCTGGACGCCGGCGGCAATCCGGTGGCGGCCGAGCGTGAAGACGGCTGCAGCCCGCTGCGCTGGCCGGTGGCCAACGGCAAGGCCTACGCCGCGCTGGGTATCGGGGTATCCAGTGGTACCACCGGCGAGCGTAACCGCGAGCGTCCCGCCTTCCTGGCGGCGGTGGCCGAGGCCTCCGGGGGCCGCTTCGTGCCGGTGGCGGGGGGGGTGCTGATCCTGGATGACGACCAGCGCATTCTGGGCGCGGTCGGTATCAGTGGCGCCTCTTCGGCCGACGATCAGGCCGCCGCCATCGCTGGCATCGAGGCGGCAGGCTGGCAAGCCGGGCTGGAGCCCGATATGGCCCCCGATCCCTGATCCCGGGCTGGCAACTGTCTGGCGACAGGGACGGGTGCCAGACCCGACAGCAAGTGACAGAGCGAGCCTTCGAGCTCGCTTTTTTTGTGTATGTCTCCAGGGATGCAACAAGGGAACGAGTGGCTTGGATAGCTCGTTGTTTCGATATAAACCATTGAAATTTAAGCAACAAATGTTCTCTAAGGCGAGTTTGCGAAAGACAAAAGTCTAATACCTAATTTTGAATTATGTATCCATATTGACCCTGACCCAGCGGGAAGCGACTCCTGTCCCCAGGCCCTGAACGCCCTGGAAACGGAAAGCTCAAGTGACGGAAACCGCGACTGACGGAACCGTTACGTGAAGAGCACGCCAGCTCCCGTTGAGGCTTCCTCCAGGGTGCCAGTCGGCGCCCACCGCCAGACCACGATGGACAACAACAATCGGAGTGAGGGTTATGAAACTGCTGAAGACCGTACTGGCCGCATCCGTACTGGCGCTTGGCGTCGGTGCCGCTCAGGCCGACGAGGTGCAGATCAAGTTCGGCCACGTCGGTGGCCCGGGATCGCTGTTCGAGAAGACCGCCAACGAGTTCGCCCGTCTGGCCAACGAGCGCCTGGAAGGCGAGGCCGAGGTGGTGACCTATGGCTCCAGCCAGCTGGGTTCCGACGAGCAGATGCTCAACAAGCTCAAGCTCGGCACCATCGATCTGTCGCTGCCGTCGTCGATCATGAGCAGCGTGGCGCCGGAATTCTCGCTGTTCGAGATGCCCTACCTGATCGAGGACCGGGAGCACCTCGCCCGAGTCCGCGACGAGGTACTGCGCGATGTCCTGTATCCGGTCGCCGAAGACAAGCGCTACCGCATCATCGGCATCTGGGAGAACGGCTTCCGCCAGATCACCAACAACGTCCGCCCGATCGTGGTCCCTGAGGATCTGGACGGCATCAAGCTGCGTACCCCCAACGGTGTGTGGCGGGTCGAGATGTTCAAGAGCTACGGCGCATCGCCGGCGCCCATGGCGCTGTCCGAGGCGTTCGTCGCGCTGCAGACCGGCGCCATGGACGGTCAGGAAAACCCGCTGGTACAGATCTATTCCCAGCGCTTCCAGGAGGTTCAGGACTACCTGTCGCTGTCCAATCACGTCTATTCCCCGGCCTATGTGCTGGCAGGTGCCAGTTGGACCCGCCTGCCCGAGCACGTCCGCGAGGTGCTGATCGAGACCGCCGAAGAGGTCGAGGCCTTCGCACTGGAGCAGGGCGCCTCGCTTGACGAAAGCCTGGTCAGCACCATGGAAGAGGAAGGCATGGAGGTGAACGAGGTCGACACCGACGCCTTCGTCGAGGGTTCCCGCGGGATCTACGAGAAGTTCGCCGCCGAGGTGGAAGGTGGTGAGGAACTGTTGTCGCGGGTGGAAGCACTGCGCGAATAACGCCTGTCCACTGCGGCCTCTCCACTTTCGGTGAGGCCGCATCCACCTTCGGAGGATGCTCTGTGCTTACCACCATTTCCGCGGCCTACCAGAAGATTCTGGAGGTCATCGTCTTTCTCAATGTGCTGGCGCTGACCCTGGTGGTGACCATCGGGTTCGCGTCACGCCTGTTGGGCTCTCCTTTCAGCTGGTACGACGAGGTCGCCTCGATCGGACTGGCCTGGCTGACCTACTATGGCGCCGCCCTGGCCGCCCTCAAGGGCGCCCATATCGCCTGTCCCAGCGTGATCAACATGGTTTCGCCGTCCATTCGCCTGCCCATCGCGCTGCTCGCCGAGGCGATCACCATCGGCTTCTTCGTGCTGCTCGGCGTCACTGGTTTTCAGGTGGTGCAGATTCTTGAAGGCTCCACCCTGGTGAGCCTGCCCAGCATCTCGGTGCAGTTCACCCAGTCGGTGATTCCGATCGGTGCCGCGATGTTCATTCTCGCCCAGCTGCTCAGGCTCCCCGAGGTCATCCGGGCGGCCAAGGGAGCCGGCTTCGTCGATCACGAGCTCGAAGAGGCCGGTGTGCTGGCCGACGACGTGCGTACCGACGATTCACCCACCGGTCCGCAGCGCGCCAGCTGACGAGGAGAACCCCATGATCATTGCTTCCATGTTCTTCGGCCTGATCGGGCTGATACTGATCAACGTGCCGGTGGCCATCGCCCTCGGCCTCGTCGGCGCCCTGGCCACCGTGGCCAGCTACGGCACCCTGGCCCTGCCCAATGTCGGCATGGTGATGTTCGACGGTGCTACCAAGTTCCCGCTGATCGCGATACCGCTGTTCATCCTGGCCGGCGCCATCATGAACGCCTCGAGCATCTCGCGCCGTCTGATCGATCTGGCCTCGGCCATGGTCGGCTTCATCAAGGGCGGTCTCGCCATGGTGACCATCGGCGCCTCGATCTTCTTTGCCGAGATCTCTGGCTCCGCCGTCGCCGGTGTCTCGGCGATCGGCTCGATCCTGATTCCGGCCATGCGCAAGAAGGGCTACTCCAAGGAGTTCGCCGCAGCCATCTCGTCCTCGGCGGCGAGCCTGGCGATCATCCTGCCGCCGTCGATCCCGATGATCCTCTACGCGGTCATGTCCGGCGAATCGGTGGTCAAGATGTTCGTCGCCGGCATCTTCCCAGGGCTGCTCGGCGCCCTGGGGCTGGCGGCCATGTGCTACTTCCTGGCGCGTCGTCACAACCTGCCGGCGGAGCAGAGCTTCCAGGCCTCGCGTCTGTGGGAGGCCTTCAAGGGCGCCATCTGGGCGCTGCTGATTCCGGTGATCATCCTCGGCGGCATCTTCGGCGGCATCGTCACCGCCACCGAGGGCGCGGCGCTGGCGGTGGTCGTGGCGATCTTCATCAGCGCGGTGATCTATCGCGAGTTCAGCCTCAAGATCTTCTACAAGGCCTGTCTCGATGCTGGCGTGCAGACGGCGGTGGTGATGCTGCTGGTGGCTTCCTCTGCAGTGGTCGGTCTGTATCTGACCGAGACCCAGATTCCCCAGCAGCTGGCCAACTCGATCGCCGAGATGACCGACAACAAGTACGTGGTACTGGCGCTTCTGAACGTCATCTTCCTGGTGCTGGGCATCTTCCTGCACTCGGCGGCGGCGATCATCCTGGTGGTGCCCATCGTGCTGCCGCTGGTGACCGCGGTGGGCATCGATCCGCTGCACTTCGGTCTGATCGTGACGCTGAACCTGGCCATCGGCCAGCAGACCCCGCCGGTGGCCAGTGTGCTGATCGCTTCCTGCTCCATCGCCAAGGCCGACATCTGGGCCACCACGCGCACCAATCTTTGGTTCCTGGCGGTGCTGTTCGTGATCCTGCTGATCAACACCTACGTGCCCGCCGTGGCCCTGGCGCTGGTCAACCTGATCTACGGCGTGTGATCGCGACCACCACAAGGAGAACAACGACATGAGCGACAACGATCAGGGCCAGGTGCACTACCACAGCGAAGATGGCGTCGCCTGGCTGACCTTCGATCGCACCGCCAGCCGCAACGCCATGACCTGGCAGATGTACGACCAGCTCGAGGCCCACTGCGAGACCATCGAGAACGACCCGGAGCTGGTCGCGGTAGTCATGCGTGGCGCCGGCGGAGAAGCCTTCGTCGCCGGCACTGACATCAAGCAGTTCGCTGCCTTCGACAAGGGCGAAGACGCCATCGCCTACGAGCGTCGCATCGACCGGGTGGTCGGGCGGGTGGAGACCCTGCCGCTGCCGACGCTGGCGCTGCTGGAAGGCTTCTGTGTCGGCGGTGGCGCGGCCATCGCTCTGGCCTGCGACTTCCGCCTGGCGACACCGAGTCTCAAGTTCGGTATCCCCATCGCCAGGACGCTGGGCAACTGCCTGTCGATCACCAACGTCTCGCGGCTGGTCGAGCACGCCGGTATCGCCCGGGCCAAGCAGGTACTGATGGCGGGCGAACTGGTACGTGCCGAGGAGGCCCTGGCCCTGGGGCTGGTCGGCGAGATCGTCGACGCCGAGGCCATCGAGGCGACGGTGGCCGAGCGGGCGCAGGCGTTCAAGGAGCGTGCCCCCTTGACCGTGCGGGCGGCCAAGGAGGTGATCCAGCGGGTCATCGAACAGCGCCGCCCGGCCTTCGACGCCAGCGACGACTGGATCGCCACCTGCTACACCAGCCGCGACTTCAAGGCCGCGGTGGACAAGTTCGTCAACAAGACACCCTTCCGCTGGCAGGGCCGATAAAGGCCCTGAGGCAAGGAGAACCACAATGCTGCCACTCGATGGGATCAAGGTACTCGACGTTTCGCAGATCATGGCCGGCCCCTACTGCACCATGGTGCTGGGAGATATGGGCGCCGAGGTGATCAAGGTCGAGAAGGCCAACGGCGGCGACGACAGCCGCCAGATGGGCCCCTACGTCGAGGATGAATCGACCTGTTTCGCCCAGATCAACCGCAACAAGAAGAGCATTTCGCTCAACCTGAAAGAAGAGAAGGGCCGCGAGGTGTTCTATCGCCTCGCCAGGGAAGCCGACGTGGTGGTCGAGAACTATCGACCCGGCGTCACCCAGTCGCTGAAGATCGACTACGACAGCCTCAAGGCGATCAACCCGGGGCTGATCTACTGCTCGATCTCGGGCTACGGCCAGACCGGTCCGTCGCGTCACAAGGGCGGCTTCGACCTGGTGGCCCAGGGCATGAGCGGGCTGATGTCGATGACCGGCGAGCCGGGCCGGCGTCCGCTCAAGACCGGGGTCGCCGTCTACGATATCGGCGCCGGCCTGACCGCCATCTACTCGATCCTGGCGGCCTATATCCACCGTCAGCGCAGTGGCGAAGGCCAGCACCTGGACATCGCCATCGCCGAGTGTGGCCTGCCCTGGTTCACCTGGGAGGCGGGCGCCTACTTCTCCGAAGGCCGAGTGCCCGAGGCCACCGGCTGGCGCCATCGGGTGTCCGCGCCCTACCAGGCGATGCGGGTACGCGATGGTTACATGATGCTCGGCTGCGCCAACCAGCGTACCTGGGAGCGCTTCTGCGAGGACGTCATCGAGCGCCCCGAGCTGATGGTCGACGAGCGCTTCAAGACCAACCTCGACCGCGGGGCCAACGTCGAGGCGCTGGAAGCCATCCTCGAGGACATCCTCGGGCAACAGGATCGCGCCTACTGGCTCGATCGCTGTGACGCCGCCGGGGTGCCGGCAGGGCCGATCAACGACTTCGACCAGGCCATGCATGACGAACACTACCTGGCCCGCGAGATGGTGCTGGAGGTCGATCATCCGACCATGGGGCGGATGAAGACCCTGGGCTTTCCCAGCAAGTTCTCGGCGACCCCGTTGGCGATTCGCCAGCCGGCGCCGCTGTTCGCCCAGCACACCGACGAGGTGCTTGGGGAGATCGGGCTGGCAGCGGACGAGATCGACGCGCTGCGTCAGCAGGGTGCCGTGCGCTGACACCGGCACCACCGTGATCGGCAGCTAGCGTCTGGCATGTCGCCGAATCGCTGGGGCGGTGCCACCATAAAAATTGCATTCATTATTACAGATTATTACAAGAGGGGCGCGGCAGCGCTTGGCGCCCGAACAGCTATCCAGGCGTCGCCCAGTGCGACGCCTGGCCAGGAGGCCTTACATGCTGAATCTCGACTTTCATCCCACCGGACGTCACTTCCTCCAGATCCCCGGCCCCTCGCCGGTGCCGGATCGTATCCTGCGGGCCATGAGCCTGCCGACCATCGATCACCGTGGCCCGGAGTTCGGCGCCCTCGGACGTGAATTGCTCGGCAAGGTCGGCAAGATCTTCAAGACCGACAAGCCGGTGATCATCTATCCGGCTTCCGGTACCGGGGCCTGGGAGGCCGCCCTGGCCAATACCCTGTCGCCGGGGGATCAGGTGCTGATGTTCGAGACCGGCCACTTCGCCTCGCTGTGGCATCGTCTGGCCCTGCGTCTTGGACTCGAGCCCGAGTTTCTGGGCCTGCCGGGGGCCGAGGGCTGGCGCCACGGTGTCCAGGCCGACATGATCGAGGCACGCCTCAAGCAAGACACCGAACAGCGGATCAAGGCGGTGTGCGTGGTCCACAACGAGACCTCCACCGGTGTTACCAGCGACATCGCCGCGGTGCGCCGCGCGATCGACGCCGCCGGTCATCCGGCGCTGTTGCTGGTCGATACCATCTCGGGGCTTGCCAGCGCCGACTATCGCCACGACGAGTGGGGTGTCGACGTCACTATTTCCGGCTCCCAGAAGGGACTGATGCTGCCGCCGGGGATCAGCTTCAACGCGATCTCCGACAAGGCCCTGGCCGCCAGTCGCGAGTCGCGGCTGCCCAAGAGCTTCTGGGCCTGGGACGAGATCCTCGAGGCCAACCAGGGCGGCTACTGGCCCTATACCCCCAATACCAATCTGCTCTACGGCCTCAACGAGGCCATCGACATGCTGCTGGACGAGGGGATGGATAACGTCCTGGCCCGTCATCAGCGCTGGGCGGCGGGCGTGCGCGCGGCGGTGAACGCCTGGGGACTCGAGATCCAGTGCCAGGACCCCGAGGTCTACTCGCCGGTGCTGACCGGCGTGGTGATGCCGGAGGGCGTCGACGCCGATGCCGTGCGCAAGCTGATCTACGAGCGCTTCGACCTGTCGCTCGGCACCGGGCTTGGCAAGGCCAAGGGACGCATGTTCCGTATCGGCCACCTGGGCGACTGCAACGACCTGACGCTGATGGCGACCCTGGCCGGCTGCGAGATGGGGCTGAAGCTTTCCGGGGTGAGCCTTGCCGGCAGCGGCGTCGAGGCTGCCATGGCGTACTTCTCCGAGAACCCGGCGCCCCACGTGGCCCGCCTTGCTCGCGATTGAACCACCGCCCGCCCGTCGGCGGCGCTGTCGCCGACGGTCTACCCAGGGTTATCAAGGAGAGGGTGATGAACTCGTTGACGTCTGCCGCCAAGGGGCGGGATGCACGGATCCAGCCGCTGCCGGACTTTGCCGCGCGCCTGGCCAGGGAAATCCAGGGCGAGGTGCTGTTCGACGCCGCCAGTCGCGGCCGTTATTCCACCGACGCCTCGATCTATCAGATCACCCCGGTGGGCGTGGTGATCCCGCGCCATCAGGATGATCTGGCCACGGCCCTGGAGATCGCTCGTGGGGAAGGCATTCCGGTGCTGCCTCGGGGTGGCGGCACCAGCCAGTGCGGCCAGACGGTGGGAGAGGCGCTGGTGATCGACGCCAGCCGCCATCTGAACGGTGTGGTGTCCTTCGACAAGGAGGCGCGCACGGTGGTGGTCGAGCCCGGCATCGTGCTCGATCACCTCAACGCCTGGCTCAAGCCCCATGGCCTGTGGTTCCCGGTGGATGTTTCCACCAGCGCCCAGTGCACCCTGGGCGGCATGGCCGGCAACAACTCCTGCGGCTCGCGCTCGATCCACTACGGCAACATGGTGCATAACGTCCAGGCACTGGACGTCCTGCTGGCCGACGGCGAGAAGGTGCACCTCGGTCTGGTCGGCGAGCTGGCCGCCGGTTCCCGGGCGGCGCGGCTGGCCGAGCAGGTCGAGGCCATCGCCCGGCGTGAAGGCGAGCGCATCCGCGAGCACTATCCCAAGGTGCTCAGGCGGGTGGCGGGCTACAACCTCGATCTGTTCGACTGTCAGAACCCGCTGCCCTATGAGGCCGACGGTCGCGCCAACCTGGCCCATCTGCTGGTGGGGTCCGAGGGCACCCTGGCGCTGACCCGCCAGTTGACCCTGAAGCTGTCACCTCTGCCGCAGCACAAGGTGCTGGGGGTGGTGAACTTCCCCACCTTCTATCAGGCCATGGACCTGACCCAGCACATCGTGACCCTGTCACCGACGGCGGTGGAGCTGGTCGATCAGACCATGATCGCGCTGTCGCTGGAGAATCCGTCCTTCCGTCCGGTGATCGAGAAGGCCCTGATCGGCAAGCCCGAGGCGGTGCTGCTGGTGGAATTCGCCGGCGAGAATCGCGACGAGCTGCTGGCGAGCCTGGCCCGGTTGAACGAGCTGATGGCCGACCTGGGGTTGCCGGACTGTGTCGTCGACATGCCCGAACCCAAGGCCCAGAAGGCGCTGTGGGACGTGCGCAAGGCGGGACTCAACATCATGATGAGCATGAAGGGCGACGGCAAGCCGGTGTCCTTCATCGAGGACTGTGCGGTGCCGCTCGAGCATCTGGCCGAGTACACCGACAAGCTTACCGAGGTGTTCCATCGTCACGGCACCGAGGGCACCTGGTACGCCCACGCCAGCGTCGGCACCCTGCACGTGCGCCCGATTCTCGACATGCGCCGGGACGGCGCCGAGAAGATGCGCGCCATCGCCGAGGAGGCCTCGGCACTGGTCAAGGCCTACAAGGGCGCCTACTCCGGTGAGCACGGCGACGGCATCTGTCGCGGCGAGTGGGTGGCCTGGCAGTTTGGCGAGACACTCAACGACGCCTTCCGCGAGGTCAAGGGGCTGTTCGATCCGGACAACCTGCTCAACCCCGGCAAGATCGTCGATACCCCGAAGATGGACGACTCGCGGCTTTTCCGCTTTCCCGGGGAGTACCAGCGCATCGAACTGACGCCGGTGCTGGACTGGTCGCCCTGGAACGTCGAGCGAGATCCCTTGAACGGCGAGCAGACCCCACCGGGTAGCGGCCGCGATGTCACCGGCGGCCTCGCCAGCGCAGTGGAGATGTGCAACAACAACGGCCACTGCCGCAAGTTCGACGCCGGCACCATGTGTCCTAGCTATCGCATCACCCGCGACGAGAAGCACCTGACCCGCGGCCGCGCCAATACCCTGCGTCTGGTGTTGTCCGGCCAGCTCGGTCGCGACGGCCTGGCCAGCGACGAGGTCAAGGAGGCGCTCGACCTGTGCGTTTCCTGCAAGGGCTGCAAACGTGACTGTCCCACCGGCGTCGATATGGCGCGGATCAAGATCGAGGCCCGGGCGGCACGGGTCGCCAAGGAAGGTGTGTCGCTGCGCGAGCGACTGATCGGTGACCTGCCCAGGCGCGCACCGGTGCTGCGACGCCTGTCACCCTTGGTGAAGGCCATCGACGGCACGCCCTGGTTGGCATCACCGCTGAAGCGGGCGCTGGGGCTGGCCGAGGAGCGCGCGCTGCCACGCGTCACCGACGACTACCTGGGGCGGGCCCGACAGGGCGAGCGACCGGCCGTTGCCGACCAGGCGATGAAGGAGGTGGTGCTGTTCGTCGACACCTTCAACAACTATATGGAAGCCGACAACGCCGAGGCCGCCATGCGCGTGCTTCAAGCCGCGGGTTACCGGGTGATCCTGGCGAGCGCTGCGGATCGTCGTCCGCTGTGCTGTGGGCGTACCTACCTGGCCAGCGGTCAGGTCGATCGGGCCCGGGCGGAGGCCGAGCGGACCCTGGCGGCGCTGACCCCCCACGTGGAGAAAGGGCTTGCCGTGGTCGGGCTCGAGCCATCCTGCCTGCTGACCCTGCGCGACGAGTTCCTGGGCTTCGGCCTGGGCGAGCCCGCCAAGCGACTGGCCGAGGCGAGCCTGTTGTTCGAGGAATTTCTGGTGCGCGAGAAAGATGCCGGCAGGCTGGAGCTTTCGCTCGAGGCGCTACCGGTGTCGCGGGCGCTGCTCCACGGCCACTGTCACCAGAAGGCGTTCGATGCCCTGACGCCGGTGCAGCAGGTGCTGTCCTGGATTCCCGAGCTCGAGGTGGAGACCATCCAGTCGTCGTGCTGCGGCATGGCCGGTAGTTTCGGCTACGAGCGTGAGCACTATGAGGCCTCCATGCAGATGGCGGAACTCTCGTTGCTGCCGGCGGTGCGCGACGCCGAGGATGCGCTGATCGTGGCCGACGGCACCAGCTGTCGTCACCAGATTCGTGACGGTGCCGCACGTGAGGCGCGTCATGTCGCCAGGGTGCTGGCCGAGGCGCTGGCCTGAGTCGTCGGGAGGGCAGGGGGCCAATGCGCGTGAGGGCAGTCCTCAGGTGAAGGCCGAACTGGCATACTCGGGGAAAGGGCAGCGCGAACAAGGAGAGCGCCATGATCGACCTACGCAGCGATACCGTGACCCAACCGACCGAGGCCATGCGTGATGCCATGGCCATCGCTCCGGTGGGCGATGACGTCTGGGGTGATGACCCCAGCGTCGCCGCCTTCGAGGCTGAGGTGGCCGATCGCGCGGGCTTCGCCGCGGCGGCCTTCTTTCCCTCCGGCACCCAGAGCAATCTGACCGCCATGCTGGTCCACTGCGCGCGTGGCGACGAAGTGATCGCCGGGCAACGCTCGCACATCTATCGCGATGAAGGCGGCGGTGCCGCTGTCCTTGGCGGCATCCAGCCCCAGCCCCTGGCCCAGCAGGCAGATGGACGCATGGCGCTGGAGGATATCGCCGAGGCCATCAAGGGAGACGATATCCATCATGCGCGAACCCGACTGATCGCACTGGAAAATACCTTTCAGGGCCGGGTATTGCCCCAGGACTATGTGCAGGAGGTGACCGGCCTTGCCGCCGAGAGAGGCCTGGCCTGTCACCTCGATGGCGCCCGCCTGTTCAACGCCAGCGTCGCCACCGGCAAGTCGCTGGCGGAGCTGTGTGCCGGTTTCGATTCTGTATCGCTGTGCTTTTCCAAGGGGCTGGGCGCGCCGGTGGGCTCGTTGCTGGTCGGCGGCGAGCGCTTTATCGCCGCGGCCCGTCGCTGGCGCAAGACGCTGGGAGGCGGCATGCGCCAGTCGGGGCTGCTGGCGGCGGCCTGCCGGCATGCCTTGCATCACCATGTGGAGCGACTGGCCGACGACCACCGTCATGCCCGCCAGCTCGCCGAGTGGCTGGGTGGTATTGAAGGCATCGGGGTGGCAGGTCAGGCCACCAACATGGTCTTTCTCGACGTGCCGGCTCCTCACTGCGCCGCACTGGAGGGCTTTCTTGCCGAGCGTGGCATCTTGATCGCGGTGAGGCCGCGCACCCGCCTGGTGACCCATCTGGGGGTCAGCGAGTCGGATGTACGCCGAGTGGCGACGGAGATCGCAGCGTACTTTGCCTCTCTCGCACAGGAACCGATAACGGAGTAGGCAGAGTTTGGAAACAGCGTCCACTATATAGGCAGGGTGGGCGCCCAGCGCCCCCCATCCACAAGGATAACCTCGTCAGGAGCGGGCCATGGCCATCTATCGTCTGGGTAACCATTCCCCCCATATTCATCGCACCGTCTTCGTCGCCGAGAGCGCCGAGGTCATCGGCCAGGTGAAAATCCATGAAGACGCCAGCATCTGGTACCAGGCGGTACTCAGGGGCGACACCGAATCACTTGAAGTGCGTGAAGGCAGTAATATCCAGGATGGCGCCGTGCTGCATGCCGACCCCGGCTACCCGCTGTCGGTGGGACCGGGCGTCACGGTGGGGCACCAGGCGATGTTGCATGGCTGCACCGTGGGCGAGGGCTCGTTGATCGGCATCCAGGCGGTGGTGCTCAACGGCGCGGTGATCGGCAAGAACTGCCTGATCGGGGCAGGGGCGCTGGTCAAGGAAGGCGCCGAGATCCCCGACAACAGCCTTGTCGTCGGCTCGCCGGGCAAGGTGATCCGGCAACTGGACGACAAGGCCATCGCCGCACTCAAGACCAATGCCGAGGGCTACGTGACCAAGGCGCGGCTACATCGTACCCGGCTGGCTCGCATCGGCTAGGTCATCAGAGCCTGCGCTCTTCGACGTTTCGGACAGCGCCTGGCCCCCCTTCGCAAGAGGCCACGGACACTTCGCCGCGCTGTCTGTGGTCTGTGGGCAACTCGTCATCACCCTGGAGGGAGCAGCGTCCCCGGCCTAGAGATGTCGTCGGGTCGGCCTTCTGTGCCGCTTGACCCTGTGTGGACCGGGAGCCTTGTGCCTCAGCAACAGCATGGATTCCGAGGATCTCGCGCCGTTGGTAATCACCACGACGGCGATCACGGTGATCATGGCAAGCAGCAGATAGGACATCTGAATTTCCCCTGGTCGAGAGTCGTGGCCCTTGTCGAGGCCATGCGTGCGGGGGCGCTCACGAAGAGCCATCCCCTGGTCAGTACGAAGACAACGCGCCTTGCCTGTGAACCTGAAAGCAAGAATGCTGCACGTGCGTACTGCACTGAATTAACTCTAGGCGCAGGGTATAAGGGTCGCCATATCGGCACAGAGGTAGTCGAACTGTGCTTAGAGTGGCGCAGTTCTCGAGCAAAGGTGGCGCCTGTCGCCAACAAGAAGGGGGTGTCATCGTCGATGACACCCCCTTGTCGGTCAGCCAGGTGGCGCCTGGCTTGGCGTAGTGCCTACTGCAACAGCCCCATCAGCGGGTCGGAGATACCGACGACCTGCATCGCCACCAGCCCGATCAGCCCCGCCGCGAGCACATAGTAGATGGTCGGCAGGATAGTCTTGCGAATGGTGATGCCCTCGCGTCCCAGCAGGCCCACGGTGGCCGAGGCGGCTACCACGTTGTGGATGGCGATCATGTTGCCGGCGGCGGCGCCGACGGCCTGAAGCGCCACCATCAGCGCGGTGGACACACCGAGTTGCTGGGCCACGTTGAACTGGAAGTCTGCCAGCATCAGGTTGGACACGGTGTTGGAGCCGGCGATGAAGGCACCCAGCGCGCCGACGGCAGGAGCGAACAGCGGATAGATGTCGCCGACACCGTTGGCCACCGCGGTGGCCATGGCCACCGGCATGGAGGCCAGATCCGCGCCGTTGACGCCGGAGTTGATCAGAATGCGCACCATGGGGATGGTGAACACCAGCACGAAGCCGGCGCCCAGCAGGGTACGGCTGGATTCACTGAAGGCCGCCTTGAGCTGATTGCCGTTCATGCGATGCATCAGAGCGGTGATCAGCACCACCATCAGCAGGATTCCGCCGGGCAGGTAGAGTGGCTGCAGGCTGCCGGAGATACCGGCCTCACCCAGGATGTCGCTGAAGCCCAGGCTTACCGAGGTCAGTGCCTGCTTGAACGGCTCGATGGTACGTGACGCCACCAGCAGTACCGCCAGCAGCACGTAGGGCAGCCAGCCCATGAAGGTGCTCATCGGTGCGCGGCCCACGACCTCGTCGGCCTTGATGCTGAGCTTGCCGATCCAGTGGGCAGGCCAGCTGTCACTTTCCGGGAAGTCCCAGCTCTTTTCGGGAATCAGGAAACCGCGACGGGCGGCCGGGACCACGATGGCAAGGCCTACCATGGCGCCGATCATCGACGGGAATTCGGGGCCCAGGAAGACTCCAGCCAGGGCGTAGGGCACCACGAAGGCGACGCCTGCGAAGATCGCGAAGGGAGCAATCGCCAGGCCTTCCTTCCAGGAGCGGTTGGCACCGAAGAAGCGCACCATGACGCTGACCATGATCAGCGGCATCAGCACACCGACCACGGCATGCACCAGCGCGACTTCTCCGGCAATCAGGCGGAAGTACTCCATCCAGGTGGAGCCACCGGCTTCCAGCGTCTCGGTGATGCCGACCCTGTCCAGGCCACCGGCGACACCGACCACGATGGGGGTGCCGACAGCGCCGAAGGACACCGGAGTGGACTGGATCATCATGCCCACCACCACAGCGGCAAGTGCCGGGAAGCCCAGCGCGACCATCAGCGGGGCGGCCACCGCCGCCGGCGTGCCGAAGCCCGAGGCGCCCTCGATGAAGCAGCCGAACAGCCAGGCCACGATGATCGCCTGGACGCGGCGGTCCGGGCTGATGCCGGAGAAGCCATTGCGAATGGCGGCGATACCGCCGGAGTGCTTCAGGGTGTTGAGCAGCAGGATGGCGCCGAAGATGATCCACAGGATCGCCACGGTCAGGATCAATCCTTGCAGGGTCGAGGCCAGGACCCGTGTGAAGGTCATGTCCCAGGCCACCAGGGCAATCAGCGCGGTGACCAGAAAGACGATGGGCATGGCGACCTTGGCGGCCATGCGCATGCCGATCAGCAGGATGCCGGCCAGTATGAGCGGCACAAAGGCTATCAAGGCTAGAGTGGTGTCGGTCATGGTGTTGGGGTCTCTTGTCGTGTCCTTGTTTGTAATATCCGTTGTGTCGAAGTTGGCGGTCTCACGCCGGGGTAAGGCTCGGACAAGGCGGCACGATAAGCCGACTAGCGAAATCGTTCTAGACTGGGATATTGGTCAGACCAATACAGCGCTGATGACTCCTCGTCCGATCATTCTTCAAATTTATTGTTTAACAGTAGGTTAGAGTCGACAAAGACGCTGGAGGCGGGTGCGAACGAGGCTAGTTTCTTAGACTAATGGACAGGTTTGTCTCCATCCCTCAGGAAATCATGGCGTTGGCGAGGTGGGCGGTTGATGGCACTATCGGCAGACATTCCCCTTCTAGAGGTATCTGGCATGGCCCTGGTGATGTACGACCTGTGTGGCATCGATGAGTCACTGCGTTTTTCTCCCTTCTGCTGGCGAGCCAAGCTGGCCATCGCCCACAAGGGGCTCGAGGTGGAGGCGCGGCCCTGGTGCTTTACCGAAAAGGAAAAGCTCGAATTCACGGACCATGACAAGGTCCCGGTGCTGATCGATGGCGACGAAGTGATCACCGACAGTTTCGAGATCCTGCGTTACCTGGATCGTGCCTACCCTGAGGCCCCGACGCTGCTTGGCGGTCCCTTGGCCGAATCCCGCGCCCGCTTTTTCAAGCACTACAGCGAGCGCGCCCTGCAGTTGCCGATCCTGCGCACCATCGTGATGGACCTGATGAACGCCATCCATCCCAAGGACCGCGACTACTTCCGCACCACTCGTGAAAAACGCCTGGGCATGACGCTGGAGCAGTTCCATTCTCCGGCCAAGGGGCTCAGCCAGCTCGATAGCGCCCTGGAGCCCCTGCGTGGCCAGCTGTCGGGAAGCGACTTCATCGATGGCGATGCGCCCGGTGCGGCGGACTACCTGGTGTTTGCCAACTTCATGTGGGCGCGTTCGGTGTCCACAGCGGATCTGGTGTCCAATGCCGATCCGGTCTACGCCTGGATCGAGCGGATGCTTGATGCCAATGGCGGTGTCGGCCGCAACGCCGTGCGCATCTGTGATATCGAAGGCGCCTATCGCGCCTGACCCTTGCTGCCGAGCGAGGCGACGCCCTGATATCGTCGTCTCGCTCTTTGCTCGCTGCTTTGTCTCGCACTCTGCTCTCTGCTCTCTGCTCTCTGCTCTCTGCTCTCTGCTCTCGACTCTTGGCTCCTCGTTGCGCTTCCCTCCTCAGTTTCCTTCGGTAAGCCTTCGCCTTTAGTCTGCGGCGATCATGACCCCTCGGTTATTACCGCATGTCGATCATGGCTTTAGAGGATCGCCGGCAAGGGCCCTCGTCTTGGCTAATCTTGCAGATATCTTTTGGAAGGCCATCGGACAACGCTGCGGTAGCTGTACCGAGCTGGTGAATCTGCGTGCAAGTTGCTCCGGTGGCCCGTCGGAAATGGCGAAGCAGCGGTCTTGTGTTTGATGACGAAGCTGTCGATTGTCGCTACTGCCGATTGTCGCTGCTGTCGATTGTCTCTATCGGCGACCGTCGTTATTGGCGATTGTATTGGTCGTTATTTCTCACAAAAGCGTGTTTATTGTGCTTCTGGAGCTGGTGCCGCTGCTGTCATCAGAGCGTCAATCATCTACTGCTATGGTGCGAATGGTGCGCCGCTGGGCAGATGCTGAGAATGCTGGGTGACTTTACCCGCGTTAGTGCAATTAGTGGCTCGTATATGCCTTATGTGATGTTGCGGTGCAACAAGGTGCGTTCTAGTCTTCACATGCGAGACGATTCTGTGCTCGTTTGAAGACGATATGTAACCGGTGCAGCACAAGATACTGCCAGGCTGCCTCGTCTCGTCGTTGTTACGGCGGTCAGGCTGCCCGTGGGCCGAGCGTGCTGGCATACCTATAGGGAGTACCAACATGAGCGAGAACAAGGCAATGCCGACAATGGAAAACATGATCCCCTCCATGGACAAATTGTTGAGTCCGTGGCGTGAGGGGAGCCTGCTGACGCTGGAGTATTCCCAGAAGATGCTGGATGTGCGTTTCAAGACCATGGACTCCGCCATGAAGGCAGGTATCGCACAGGCCCGGTCCTGGTGCGAAGTGCGCGATGCCGAAAGTCTGAAGAACGCCAGCCAGTCCCAGCAGGAAACCCTGTCGGTGATCGGAGAGAGCCTGCGCGAGGAGAGCGAGACGTTGCTCAAGTTGAGCAAGGAGTACCAGGAAAAGTGTCAGGGAGTGGCCAAGGAAGCGCTGGATTCGGCCAAGGAGTAGCGGCGAAGCTGGTACGTTCTGGACGCCAGGGGCGTCGGCTGGAGACATCGGCTAGCGTCATCGTCGAGGAATATTGCCCGCAGACACGGCCCGGATACATGGCTCGGTGATATGGCTCGGCGATATGGCCCGGAGATATCGACGTCGACATGTCGATGATGACACCGGCAGGCTCAAGCAGAGATATCAAAAAAGAAGAATGGAGCCAGCAGGAACGTCACCAGCAAGCGTTTAGCTAGCAGGAAATTAGCTAGAAAGAGATTAGCTAGAAAGAGATTAGTCAGAAGTAAATAAAGCAGTAAAAAGGTGCCTGGCCCCGAGCGACAGGCGCTGCGCAAGTCGCGGAAAGGTGGGCACGAGCGTAATGGTCCCGCCTTGGGTGCAGTTTCAGCATGGTCGTGAGATGAGGTAGTGCAACTCAAGCGAGAGCGACGAGCCCCAGAAGTGAGGTAGCGCAACTCTACTGTCGTGCAGCTGGCAGGGCCCAGAGCATGACCCGGTGGTTCGCTGAACGTGGCCGATGGGCACCACGTGAAAGGGTCTGGTAGGCCGCCATCCACATGGGGCCGTTCGTCTACAACCAGCCCGGACGCGAAAAGCGTGACGATTTCAGGATGACGAGAGCGCCAAGGCCTCTGGTCATCGACGTAGGGTTTGGCGGCCGGTCACCAGGTGACCGGCCGTTTTTGTGTGCTTGCTACTTCAGCTAGCGCGATCTTCCAGTCGGAACCGAGCGATCCGATTGATCTGCACCACGGCTTCCTGCCTTTCCTGCTCGGCTGAGTTGTTCAGGCGCTGTTCGAAGGCGGCGAGGATGGTGTGCCGATTGCCGCCCTTGACCGCCATGATGAAGGGAATACCAAAACGCGCCTTGTAGCTTTCGTTGAGGCGGGTGAAGCGCTCCAGCTCCTCCGGGGTGCACTGGTCCAGCCCGGCCCCGGCCTGCTCGCGGGTGGAGTCGTTGGTCAACTCGCCTGCGGCGGCAGCCTTGCCGGCAAGATCAGGGTGCGCCCGGATGACCTGCAGCTGTTCCTCCGGGGAGGCGTCGCTGAGGACCTGGCCCATGTGCTCGGCAAGACGTACCGGGTCGTCATGCTGCTCGTTCAGGCCACGATCGAAGGCACGCTCCGCCACCCAGGGTGAGTGCTCGAAGACGTCTCCGTAGGTGGTCACGAATTGGGTCTTGTCCATCTGGCTGGGGCGTTGGGTGAGGCTAGGCATGGGGAGTGGCTCCTGTCATGACGGCAAGGTAGATGGGGACGAGCATAGCTCTGATGACTCGTTGGTGTCGGTCACACCTTGTTGGCAGCGGGCGTAGGCGCAGACGGCAAGAGGTCGGTCGAGCCTCTGTTGCTGTCGGCAAACACCAGGCAGCTATGCATGCTCAAACTGTATACAAAAAATAGTTTGAAATGTACTCTTAATTTGGTCAATGATGTATGTTGTCATGGTTCCACACCACCATGCACTGGTTCCGCCATGCCGGCATCGCTGAAGTCATCTTCGTGTTGCTGCAAGCCACGACCGGCGAAAGCCTCTGGCCAGGTGTGACGAGAGACGATGATGCTCCATATCAGTGATTCACTTTAGCCAGTCCAGGACTGGATACATTGACCCGCTGATCGACCCGCTGATGACCCGCGAGAGGGGAGGACACTTATGGGACGCCTGACCACCCATGTACTGGATACCGCGCTTGGCCGCCCAGGCCAGGGGATTCGTATTGAGCTCTTTCGCATCCTTGGCGACGAACGTCAGCGCCTCGGGGAGACGATGACCAACGATGACGGTCGCTGCGATAGCCCGATCCTCGAAGGCGACGACTTCGTCGAAGGAGAGTACGAACTGCTGTTTCACGCCGGTGACTATCTGCGCGCCCTGGGTGTCGAGGCCTCGGAGCCGCGTTTCCTCGATCGGATTCCCCTGAGATTCGGCGTGGCGGATGCCAGTGAGCACTACCATGTGCCGCTCTTGCTGTCGCCTTATAGCTACTCCACCTACCGCGGCAGCTGAGCGTCATCGAGCACGATCAACCAGGCAGCCATCGATACTGACTGCCTTCCAACAACAACTGAAGTCGGGATAGGGCCATGTCATCGTACCTGTTGGACGTGAGCAATTTTCTGCTGCGCTGGCTGCATGTCATCGCGGCCATCGCCTGGATAGGCGAGTCGATCTACTTTGTCATGCTGGACAACTCGTTGAAGACCCCCAAGGACGAAGAAGACCGCGGCAAGGGTGTGTTCGGCGAAATGTGGGCGGTCCACGGGGGCGGCTTCTACCACAATCAGAAATACGCCACGGCGCCGGCCAAGCTGCCGGACGATCTGCACTGGTCCTTTTGGAAGGCCTATACCACCTGGCTGTCCGGTTTTGCGCTGTTCGTGATTCTGTACATGGCCAACCCCAGTTTCTACCTGGTCAACCCCCAGAGTCCCTGGGAGTGGGCCGCCAACCTGTCCGGCTGGCAGGCCAATGTGGTGGCTCTGCTGTTCCTGCTCGGTGGCTGGGTCGTCTACAACGAGATGTGCAAGCGTGTCAGCCCCAACATGGAGCGCGATGGCCTCTTGAGCCTGGGTGTCGCCGTCATGATGGTGGTGGTGGCCTATCTCAGCGTGCATATCTTCGCCGGACGTGCCGCCTTCCTGCTGACCGGTGCCGTAATGGCCACCGCCATGTCCGCCAACGTCTTCTTCTGGATCATTCCGGGTCAGCGCCGCATGGTGAAGGCGATGAAGGCGGGCGAGACGCCCAACCCCCTGGACGGCAAGCGCGGCAAGCAGCGCTCGGTGCACAACACCTACTTCACCCTGCCGGTGGTGCTGCTGATGATCAGCAACCACTATTCCTTCGCCTATACCAGCGACTGGGCCTGGGTGATCATGGCGCTCTTGATCTTTGCCGGCGCCCTGATTCGCCAGTACTTCGTGCTGATGCACAGCGGTCAGCACAAGCCGAGCTACCCGGCAGCCGGGGTGGCGCTGATTCTGGTGGCCTTCGCGGTGGGGGCTCCGAGCCTGACGACCAGTCCGGCCCCCGACAACGCCAACAGCGGCAGCAGTGCACCGGTTGCATCCGACGCTTCGCCGTTGGCCCAGGTGCATGCCGTCATGCAGGAGCGCTGTGTCAGCTGCCACGCCGCCCAGCCCGCCCACGCCGGATTCACCGCTCCGCCCGCCGGTGTGGCGCTGGAAACCGAGGCCCAGGTCGAGCAGCAGAAGGCCGCGATCCAGCAGGTGGTCGCCAGCGGCTATATGCCGCTTGGCAACCTGACCCAGATGACCGACGAGGAGCGTGCTCTGGTCGCCAACTGGGGCGAATAGAGGCCAGGATGAGCCGCAGTTGCCCCGGCGAGACGCGGGGAGCTGCGGTTCTTTCCTGTCGGTATATCTCGTATACAATGGGGATATATTGCATCCGAGGACAGTGTCGATGAATCAGCGCGTGAAGCCTTCGCCCCCCGCCTCACCGGCCCCCAGACAGGGCAAGAACGGTGACGGCGCCGAGCGTCACGAGGCCATTCATCGCTCGATCAGCGACGCCATCATCGAGCACCGGCTCAAGCCGGGCGCACGTTTGCGCGAGGATGCCCTGTCCGAGGTGTTCGGGGTCAGTCGTACCGGCATTCGCAAGATCCTGCAGCGCCTGGCGCTGGAGCAGCTCGTCACGCTGACGCCACGCCGTGGCGCCAGCGTGACGCGTCCTACCGCTGACGAAGCCAAGGACGTGTTCGACGCCCGCCAGATGGTCGAGTGCGGGCTGATGTCGGATATCGCCAGGCGAATCACCCAGGACGACATCGTCACCCTCAAGGACATGGCCCAGCGCGAGCGGGAAGCGCTGCGCAGCGGTGAGCAGAGCGTCGCGATTCGTCTATCCGCCGACTTCCACACCTACCTGGCCAGGGTCTCCGGCAACCGCACCCTGGCGGATTTCGTCGAGCGCCTGTGTTCGCGCAGTTCGCTGATTCTGGCCGTCTATGGCAACGCCGGGCACCTGGGCTGCGAGTCACACGACCATCAGGATCTGATTCAGTACCTGGAAGACGGCAAGGGTGAGCGTGCCGCCGCCTTCATGGGCCGCCACCTCAAGGCCATCGAGGCCTCGTTGTCGATCGTCGAGGAAGAGGACGAGGCGCCCAACCTGTTCGATATCTTTGCGCCCTGACGCTCACCGCGTCTCTAGAATGCCTGGCTCCGAAACGACAAGGCTCCCGGCGATCGCCGGGAGTCTTGTTGCTGGTTGCTGGTTGCTGAGAGCTGCTCGAGGACGCTCGGCTGTCGGGCCTGGCCTCAGCTGGCCGTCACCGCCTGCTTGTGCTGGCGCATCAGCGCGTAGTAGATAGCGCCACCGAGTGCTGCCCCCATCATCCAGCCGAAGCCGGCCAGTCCTTGCAGGGCCGGCACCACTACCGTCGCCAGCGAAAAGATCGCGGCCAGCGCAAAGGCCACCACGGCGCGCAGGTTCCAGCCGTTGGTGTAGGTGTAGGCGTCGCCTTCACGGGACGAGAACAACGCCTGGACGTCGAGTCGGCGGCCCTTGATCAGGTAGAAGTCGACCACAATGATGCCGTAGAACGGAGCGACGATGGCACCCACGGCGTTGACGAAGCCGGGCACGCCGATCTGGCTGATCACCGAGACCCACAACGCGCCGACGAAGAACGCCACGCAGGCGGTGATCAGGCCGCCGACCTTGAAGCTGATCACCCGAGGAAAGAGGTTGGCCAGGTCGTAGGCCGGGGGAATGAAGTTGGCCACCAGGTTGATGCCGACGGTGGCGGCGAAGAAGGTGACCGCCGCCAGCAGCGTCAACGGCAAGGCGTCGACCCGTTCGACGATATCGGTGGGGTTGGTCAGGGCCTCGCCGAACAGCACCAGGGTACCGGCGGTGATGATCAGCGCGATAAAGGAGAAGAAGGCGACGTTGAGGGGAAGCCCCAGCAGGTTGCCAAGCTTCATCTGACGTTCGGTTCTGACGAAGCGGGTGAAGTCGCCGAAGTTGATCACCACGGCGGCGAAGTAGGCCACCATGGTACCGACGACGGCAGCGAAGGCGCCGATGCCACCACCGCCTTCCCCGCTGGCCGAGAAGATGGTGCCCACCGCCGGCAGCAGCTCGCTGCCGGCCTGCCACCAGACCACCACCATCAGCGCCACCATGACCACGTAGACCAGTGGCCCCGCCCAGTTGAGGAAGTGCTTGATGCGCTCGATCCCCGACCAGAAGATCGCGATCTGAAACAGCCACACCAGCACGAAGGACAGCCAGGCGACCGGTGACAGACCGAGTATGCCGGCCCCGCCGTCGGTACCGATCAGGGCGGTGATCATCAGGGTGACGGCGGTGGAGGCGAAGTAGGTCTGGACGCCGTACCAGAAGATCCCGACCAGGGCTCGCAACAGCGCCGGCAGGTTGGAGCCGCGCACGCCCAGGCTCGCCCGCACCATGACCGGGAAGGGGATGCCGTAGCGCACGCTGGGGGCACCGGTCAGATTGACCAGAAACATCACGATCACCCCGGCCAGGATGATCGCCGCCATCACCGCCCAGCCGCTCAGGTTGTAGGACAGAAACAGCGAGGCGGCCAGGGTGTAGCCGAACAGGCTCTGGATGTCATTGGACCAGACGTTGAAGATCTCGAAGGCGCCCCAGTTTCGCCGAGCGTGGGGCAGCGGGGCCAGGTCCTCGTTGTACAGGCCCGGATCGACCCGGGAGGTATCGAGGCTTAGATCGTCATGGGACATAAAGGTGTCTCTTTCTTGTTTCTGTTGTTGTTTCAGCCGTCGTGACTATTGATGCAAAGGACGCGCTCAGTCGCGGCCCAGGGCCGCGACCGCCGCCCTGGCCGCCGCACTGACGGCTATCACCAAGGGCACTTCGGTGCTGTCCTGAAGGCGAATGGCGGCATCTGACAAGGGCCCCCCGCCCATGATCACGGCTTCGGCGCCGTCTTCGCCGACCGAGGCCTCGATGGCGTCAGCCAGGGCGGTATCGAGTGCCTGCGGCGAGTCGAGCAAGGCAACCGGATCGCCGGGGGTGACGCGGGTGCCTCTGTACTGATCCTGATAGCCCAGAGCCTCGGCCTTGGCGGCAAAGGACTCGATCAGTGCCGGGTCCGGGGTGATGGTGGCGATACCGAAGGGGCGGCCATCGCGCGCTGCCTCGTGGAAGACCTCTTCGCCGATGCCGAATACTGGAATGTCGACGGCTTCGCGCAGTTGATCAAGTCCGGGATCGCTGAAGGCCGAAACGATAATGGCGCCGGTGGATGGGTCTTCGGCGGCCTGGCGGCCCAGTTCGACTACGCCTTGGCTCGCCGCGACCATATCCTCGGGGGTGGTCAAGAGGCGAGGCGCCGAGGTATTGCTGACCCCGACGACCCGCGCCTTTCCCTGGGTTTCGCGCTCGGCCAGCGCTGCCATGGCTTGGGTGGCGGTATCGCTGGAGTTGGGGTTGATGAGCACGATGGTGCTCAGGGGTGCCGATGCTGGTTTTTCGGCGTTGGCCATCGGCGCAACAGCCATCATCAGGGCGAGCCCGGGAACGGCGACAGCCTGGAGCAGGGAAGGAAGAGAGAGTGTCATCTTGTTGTCCTCGGAATTCGACGAGTGCGAGGCGCCCGACCAACTGGGGTCGGGGCCTCGCCTTGTTCACTGGGTAAAGCGCTGGCAGCCCTTCCAGTAGCGCATCAGCAGCAGGTAGGTGAGGCCCGCCGGGATCAGGCTTGCGTACCAGGACACCGTGGGCATGCTGAAGGCGGCGACGACACCCACCGCGGTGGCGATGAAGGCGGCCAGATTGACGCCACGGTAAGGGCCGTTCTCGTCGTACAGCTTGTCCAGATCCAGGGTACGGCGGCGAATCAGGTAGTAGTCCACCACCAGCACCGCGAAGATCGGGCCGAGGAAGGAGGAGTAGGTCTGCACGAACACCTGCAGGCCGGCGGCAGACTCGTCCTTAACCAGCTCCCAGGGAAAGGTCGCGAAGGCCAGCAGGCCGACGACCACCGTCGCCTTGCGGAAGCTCATCTTGAAGGTGTCCATCAGCACGTAGGTGGGCGGCACCACGTTGTTGAGCACGTTGGTGGTGACCTGGGCGAAGGCGATGAACAGCAGGGTCGTCATCAGCAGCGGAGTGTTGTCCACGGCGTTGGCGAAGACCTTGATCGGGTCGGCCACGCCGGTGGCCTCGGACACCATGTAGCCGATCAACCCCATGAACAGCGTGCAGGGCAGGATCGACATGGCGTAGATGGTGGTCAACAGACCCGGCCCGGTGCCCTTGACGTGCTCGCGGGAGTAGTCGCTGACATTGAGCATCATGGTCGAGTAGATGCCCAGAAACAGCATGGTGGCACCCCAGAAAGGCAGCCCCCAGGAGCCTTCCATGGTCAACAGGTTGGCCGAGAGGGCATCGCCGTAGCGGACCACGGTGCTATAGAACATGTAGACCAGCGAGGCCAGGATGAAGGCGCTACCCACGTTCTCCAGCCACTTGATGCCCTGGAAGCCGAGCACCGACAGGCCGATCTGCAGAAACTGAAAGCCGATGAAGAACACGATCAGGTTGTCGTAGCCGAACAGGGTGGCCGACACCAGGTTCAGGGCGCCCGCTCCGATCCAGCTCTGAAAGCCGTACCAGACGATGGCCGGCACCGCCCTGACCAGTCCTGGCAGACGAGTGCCCTGGAAACCGAAGGCGCTGCGCGCCTGGACCATGAAGGGAATGCCGTACTTGTAGCCCGCGGCGCCATTGATGGCCAGGGCGATGCCGATGACGAAACAGCCGATGGCGATGGCCACCGTGGCCTGGATCAGGTTGAGGGTGCCGACCACGCTGGAGCCCATGGTGAAGGTGCCGATCGAGACGCAGCCACCGAACCAGGCCAGCAGGTAGGAGGTGCGCCCCATGATACGGGTCTTCTGGGGGGCCAGCGATTCGTCGCCGACGCTCTTGGTGGTGGCCTCGGCGACGCCCTGGGGCTCGCCTGGCCGGGAAGTGGAAGTGGTCATCTTGGACCTCGCTCGTTGTGGATTGTTATGGGTCAAGCCTTGTCATGCGGTGAGGGGGCAGAGGGAAGGGGTCAGCGGCCGGTGGTCTCCAGATCCAGATGGGACAGATGCTGGAAGGTGCCGCTGAAAGCCTTGGGTCGGGGAAAGGCCAGGTCACCGGTCTTGCAGGTGCCAAGGCCCAGCCCTACCAGTGCCTCGCTCAGCTTCACCGCCGCCGTCACCCCTTCCACCACCGGCAGGCCCACCTCGCGGCTGATGGTTTCGGTCAGGTCGGCCATGCCGCCGCAGCCCAGCACGATGGCGCCGATGCCGTCCTCGTCCCTGGCACGACGGCTCTCCTCGATGATCTTGTCGAGCGCGCAGTCGCTATCGTCTTCAAGGTCCAGCACCGGGATCTCGGCGGCACGCACTCGGCGACACTGGTGACGGAAACCGTACTGGTCGAGCAGGTGCTCGGCGATGATCACGGTGCGTCCCAGGGTGGTCACCACCGAGAAGCGCGTGCTGATCAGGCTGGCCATATGGAAGGCCGCTTCGGCGATGCCGATCACCGGTGCACGGGTGGCTTCTCGCGCCGCCAACAAGCCCGGGTCGCCGAAGCAGGCCACCACGTAGGCATCGACCTGGGCTTCCCTGTCCATGCGCAGGACCTCCTCGACCACGCCCACGGCGCTGATCGCCTCATCGAAATGGCCCTCGATGGATACCGGGCCACTGACCGGCTGGGAGGCGGTGATGCGCGTGCCTGGCGCGGCGATGGCACTGCCGGCGAGGCGAATCGTCTCGGTCATGCCGGCGGTGGTGTTGGGGTTGATCAGGTGGAGATGCATGCCTGTCTTCCTTCATGGACGAGGAATTAATGTCTTTGTACACAAAATAGATCGATATCGGATACGCATCAAGAACTGAATTGGTCGAACGCGGTTGGCGGGGAAACGCCTTAAAAAACAGTGTATTGAGTGTTTTTATGGTGCGAGGGTCACGATCATGAGGAGTGTGAACTGTAAATGAATACTGGGTTATCGATATAGTCCGTACAATTTCATGGTAATTACTGTATACAGTATGTCGTGTCTGGACTTCATGCGGCCTGTCGTCATGAACGGTATGGGCAGTGAGGGGAGGGCGTGGGCGTGGCCTCGCGGCGAGTTCTGCGGCGAGTTCTGCGGCGAAGTACGATGTGCCTTTTTCCCCTGGTAGGGGATCGATGAAGGTGTTGCCAAGAAAGTGAGTACAGTCTATTTTTAGTTTGTATACATAATGGCGTGCGGTGACGTCACGCACGGCGCGCGAAGGCAGGCGCAAGGGAGGAGCGAAGGCAGGCGCAAACGCTGCGCCCGGAGGGTAGCGTTCAGCTGAAGTGTCTCGTTGAAACGATCGGCTGAAGCGCGCTATTCAGGGAGCCCCAGGCGTCGTTGCTCATGTGTCTGGCTAGGCTCTGTCCGAAAAGTCGACGAGCGAAGGTTAGACAAGGCAAAAATTGGTGAGAAAGCGCAGTTTACAGGGTGTAAATGAGCATTTTGATCCGATTTTTAACGCCGTATTGCCGAGCGCAGGCACTTTTCAGACAAGCCTTAAAAGCGCCTGGTCCCGTGTGCCTGCCACCACGACCCGGGCCCCAGGTTCCAGAAACTGTGTTTCAGGTGCCCATTCAACCGCAGGCGTCCGGGGGCCGCAGGCACGCCACCTTGCTCTGTCGCCTATGTACTTGCACGCTCGCACGGCAGTGGTGGCCCCGGCCATCGCCCGACTTTCAGGAGAAGCTACCCATGACAACAACATCCTATCCGCGTGATCTGATCGGCTATGGTCGCACGCCTCCCCATGCCAACTGGCCGGGCAAGGCCAGGATCGCCGTGCAGTTCGTGCTCAACTACGAAGAGGGCGGCGAGAACTGTGTGCTCCATGGTGACGCGGGCTCCGAGCAGTTTCTGTCCGAGATCATCGGTGCCGACAGCTATCCCGATCGCCATCTGAGCATGGAATCGATCTACGAGTACGGCTCCCGTGCCGGGGTCTGGCGAGTGCTGCGGGAATTCGAACGGCGGGGGCTGCCGTTGACGGTATTCGGAGTCGCCATGGCGCTGGAACGCCACCCTGAACTGGCCCACGCCTTCAAGGAGCTGGGGCACGAGATCGCCTGTCATGGCTATCGCTGGATTCACTACCAGCAGGTCTCGGAGAAGGTCGAGCGGGAGCACATGCGCAAGGCCATCGAGATCTTCGAGCGGCTCTACGGCGAGCGTCCTCAGGGTTGGTACACCGGCCGCGACAGCCCCAACACGCGGCGGCTGATACTCGACGAAGGCGGTTTCCTCTACGACAGCGACTACTACGGCGACGACCTGCCGTTCTGGACCTGCGAGGCCGACAGCCAGGGCCAGCACCATCCGCATCTGGTGGTGCCCTATACCCTGGACAGCAATGACATGCGCTTCGCCGCGCCCCAGGGCTTCAACACCGCCGATCACTTCTTCACCTATCTGCGTGATGCCTTCGATGTGCTCTACGCCGAGGGTGAGGACTCTCCCAAGATGCTGTCGGTGGGCCTGCACTGCCGCTTGATTGGCCGTCCGGGACGTTTTCGCGCCTTGCAGCGCTTTCTCGACCATATCGAGGCCCACGATCGGGTCTGGGTCACCCGGCGGATCGATATTGCACGCCACTGGGCGGAGCAGTTTCCCGCGCCGACGCCGGCGCCGATCGGCTAGAAGGAAAGACGCCGGTCAAGATGACCGGCGTCAGTTTCGGTGAGAGGCTCGGTCAGCCAACCCATTGGATGGCCTGAGCCAGCAGCAGGAAAGCGAGGGAAATCACGACCCAAACGCAAAACAGGGGCAAGAAAAACCTGACCCACTTTTGCCATGGGACACCCGCCAAGGCCAGGGTAGCCATGAAATAGCCTGACGTGGGGTAAAGGATATTGCCGATTCCGTCCCCCAGTTGATAGGCGAGAACAGCCGTCTGACGAGTAACGCCGACAATGTCCGCCAGCGGTGCCATGATCGGCATGGTAACCAGTGCCTGGCCGCTGCCTGATGGAACCACAAAGTTGAAGGCCAATTGGGAGAAGTACATGCCGGCGGCAGAAAGCAGTGAGGGAAGCTCGCCCACAAGATTACCGAGTCCGAAGACCAGGGTATCCATGATCTGTCCATCTTCGAGCACCACGGCGACGCCGCGAGCGATACCGGCGATCATGGCTCCGACCAGCACATCACGAAACCCCTGGTTGAAGCCTTCGCAGATATCTTCGGTAGAGAGACCGGCGATCATGCCGACGACGACACCCATAATGATGAAGAGTCCCGCCATTTCCATCATGAACCAGCCGAGGGAAAGAACGCCGTAGACCAGCAATGCCATGAAGGCAAAAGTGGCAAGAGCCGCCAGGCGTTGGCGGTGAGACGCCTTGAGTTCACCGTCATCCGAGGCATGCTGATAGGCGAGGCGTTTGTCCGCCTCAGCGGGGTCTTCTGCCATCAGGCTAAGGGCGGGGTCGTCAGCCACGCGACGTGCATAGCGCATGACAAAGAAGATGGCGGCACCAAGAATGATTACGAAGATCAGCGCGCGCAGCAAAAAACCTGAATACAGAGGCAGACCGGAGAGCTGCTGTGCGAGGCCGGTGTTAATGGGGTTGAGGACCCCGGTGGTAAAGCCTGCTGTGGTCGCACAGAGCGCGACGGCTGCTGCTGTCATCGAGTCGAAGCGCAGGGCGATCATGAGGGGAAGGATCACCGGCACGTAGACGAGAGATAGCTCTTGTGTGCCGATGATGGTAGCGACGAGTGCAAAGACGGTCATCAACACGGGAATCATCATCAAACGACGGTTGGTGAAGCGTCGACTCAGTTTGTCTACACCGATTTCGATGATGCCGGTACGGCGCAGGACCATAAACATGCCGCCGATCATGAAGGTAAAGAACACGACCTGCCCGGCGCTCATCAATCCATTGGGGATGGCGAGCATGAAGTCGGTGAAGCCAACGGGGCTAGGGTCAACGAATCGAAAGGACTCTGCATCGATGGTGATTCGCCCATTCGGACCTGGAATACGTTCGTACTCACCGGCCGGGACGAAGTGGGTTGCCAGTGCAGCCAACCCGATGAAAATGAAAAGGATGACGTAAATGTGTGGCATGCGAAATGGACTGCTACGTGTCACTGGGCTGGAATCGGGGGTTGTCTGTGACATGTGGTTCTCATCGTTTGTTGATGTATTTGTAGGAAATGGCGAGCGCTTTTTGTCATGACTCATGGCGCAAGAATTGCGCCAGCATGACAGTCAATATTATTATGAAATTTAATTCCACAAGAAAATCTGGTGCAGTGTTTTCGGGGCCTGATCACGGGGTTTTAACGGATTGCATCGCATCAGCCACAACTGAAGAGACGTGTATGCTCGAATTGACCGCACATCCCCTGACGGCGGAGGCCTTCGCCCCCTTTGGCGAGGTCATCGACGCGCGCAGCTCCGCCTCCTTTCCGATCAACGCTGGCCGCACCCAGCGCCACCATGATCTGGTGCCGATCGAGACCCTGGGCGACAACGCGCGGCCGATGATCAGCCTGTTCGTCAGCCAGCCCATCGAGTTGCCGCTGACGCTGTCCTTTCTGGAGCGCCATCCTCTCGGCAGCCAGGCCTTCATGCCGCTGCATGAGGAACGCTTCATCATCGTGGTGGCTCCGGCCGGCGATAGCATCGACCCTGCCGAGGTCCGTGCCTTCGTCACCGACGGCCGCCAGGGCGTCAACTACCGCGCCGGTACCTGGCACGCCATCCAGTCCGTGCTGGAGCGTGAAGGCGAGTTTCTCGTCGTCGATCGCGGTGGTGACGGCAACAATTGCGACGAATACCCCCTCGAGATTCGCGTCACCCTGGGTGAGTGACGAGCCCCGTCGACCGGGCGAAAGACACGGCTGAGCGATACAGCTGCATGGCATACGGGCCAACAACAAGGATTTTTCAATGAGCGCTTCCCAACCGACACGACACTACTATGCGCCCCGCGGTGGGCATCCGGACCAGAAGGTGATGACCACCGACAGGGCGATGTTCACCGAAGCCTTCGCGGTGATCCCCAAGGGCGTCTATCGGGACATCGTCACCAGCAAGCTGCCCCATTGGCACAACACCCGGCTGTGGGTGCTGTCACGGCCGCTGTCGGGGTTCGCCGAAACCTTCTCCCAGTACATCATGGAAGTCGGCCCGGAGGGCGGCAGTGAACGTCCGGAGCCCAACCCTCAGGCGGAAGGCGTGCTGTTTGTCGTCGAGGGGGAGCTGGAGCTGACCCTGGCGGGCCAGGTGCACGTGATGGTGCCCGGCGGCTACGCCTTTATCCCCCCTGGCAGCGACTGGCAAGTGCACAATCGCAGCAAGGAAGCCGTGCGTTTCCACTGGATACGCAAGGCCTACGAACGCGTCGACGGTATCGATCTGCCCGAGCCCATCGTCACCAACGAGAACGATATCGCGCCGACGGTGATGCCGGATTGCAACGAGGTGTGGGCGACCACCCGCTTTGTCGATCCCGACGACATGCGTCACGACATGCATGTGACGGTGGTGACCTTCCAGCCCGGCGGAGTGATTCCCTTCGACGAGACCCATGTCATGGAGCACGGCCTCTACGTGCTCGAGGGCAAGGCGGTGTACCACCTCAACCAGCAATGGGTCGAGGTCGAAGCGGGTGACTACATGTGGCTGCGCGCCTTCTGCCCGCAGGCATGCTACGCCGGTGGTCCCGGTCCGTTCCGCTATCTGCTGTACAAGGACGTCAATCGGCACATGAAGCTGCCGACGCTGGACTGACCGACCAGGGCCTCGACCCGGAAAGCGAGCTCGATCGAGGCCCCCGACCCCTCACGCCCTTTACTAGGAACCTGCTGCGTGCTGCTCCTGACGCAGCAGGGTTTCCAGCGCGGGGGCCTCCATCGGGCGGTAGAGCAGGAAGCCCTGCATCAGGGTGACGCCGATTCGCTCGAGGCGAGCCTCCTTGGCGTCCTTGTCCACGCCCTCACAGATGACCTGCAGGCTCAAGTGCCGGCACAACTGGTACACCGATTCGACGACACTGGCCTGGCGGGGCAGGTGGATATTGTCGATCAGCGTCTTGTCCAGCTTGATGAAGTCCACGCCAAGCTGGCTCAGGTAGTTGAAGGAGGAGTATCCGCTGCCGAAGTCATCCAGTGCGAACTGGACGTCCATGGATTGAAACAGCTTGATATCGGAAAGCGTTCGGGGAAGGTCCTCGAGCAGGGCCTGTTCGGTGATCTCGATGCCCAGCGAGTTGACCGGGCAATCGTTGAGCGCATTGAAGAAGCATCGCCGGACGTTGCCGCTGGAAAAGAACAGCGGCGTCACGTTGATGAACAGACGCTTGGACAACCCCGCCTCATTCCACTGCCGCACATGGTGAGCGGCAGTCCTTATCACCCAGCATTCGATGCCTTCCATGACGCCGGGGTGGTGGCGCAGCACGTCCAGAAACTGTGGGGGATGCAGCAGGCCCTGGGCATCGCGATAGCGCAGCAGGGCCTCGATGTGCTTGATGCGGTGAGTGCTGACGTCGACGATGGGCTGGAAGACCAGTTCGAGCTGGCCTTCGTTCAGCCATTTCAGGGTTCGGTCTGCCTGCTTGATACGACTCCAGCGGCTGACGTTCTCTTCCATCAGCACAATATCCAGGGCGTCATCGCCAAACGCCGAGTCGTTTGCATTGCGCGAGGGAAAGACCGGGTATTCGTCCTTGCTGGAGCGCTCGCGGTGAACATAGCGGCGCCACGCCACGCTGTATATCAGCACCCCGCAGCCGATACAGGTCAGTTGCAGCAGCATCGATGGCAGGTAGACGCCGTCGAAAGCCAGGTAGCTCGAGATCAGATAAGGCACCGCCCAGTGGACGCTGTTGGGTGGCGGCGCTACCCAGCCCATGGACATGGCGGCGTAGGCCAGGCTGGCATTGATCGTCGGCACCGAGATAAAGGCCCAGGCCATGCGCAGGTTGAACACTAGCGGTATGCCAAAGACCAGGGTCTCGCTGATGTTGAACAAGGTCAGCGGGGCGGAGATGCGCGCCAGCGACTTGTACTCCCGGCGTGAACTCACCACCAGCATCACCAGCATCAGGCACAACACCGAGCCCGCCCCGCCCGGGGTGGCGTAGAGGGTGAAGAACTCCGGCGAAGGCAGCCCCAGCACGTCACTCTTGTTCTGCAGGTATTCGAACACCCCCAGCATGGTGGCGTAGCCGTGGATGGCGAACAGCGACAGCACCTGCAGAAACATCACGAACAGGATGACCTCCAGGTGATAGGGAATACGGTCGACCAGCAGCGCATAGATGTCCTGGGCGTAGCGATCGGCGAGGGCGACGAAGGCAAAGCGCAGCACGATGGCCAGCATGACTGCCATGACGCCAGGCAGCACGTAGCGCAGGTTGAAGGTGATCATCTGGCTCATGACCACTCGCTGGGGATGGCTCCGGGTACTTTCCCGAGCGAACAGTTTGAAGGTGGTGTGGGTCAGCAGGATGGCGGGGTAGATGGCGATGGTCGACCCCAGACTGCGGGTCTGCTGTCCCACTTCGGAGTAGAGCTGGTCCCAGCCGCACAGGATCCAGAACACCGGCAGTGACACCAGCATGACGGCCGGTGCACGGATGCGGTTGTGGCTGTTCAGTGACCAGCTCAACGACAGCAGGATCACTTCGGGAAACAGCTCTCCGAGATAGCGGGCCAGGTGGCTGACATAGACGGCGATGCCGGTGTCGATGCCAGCGAAGTGAAACAGATTGGCGGCCACGGTCACCGCCGCCATCACGATGACGTAGGGCAGGATCGACAGATAGGCGTTGCGAATGGCCAGCAGGGTGCGATGCGCCGACAGGCTGGACAAGCGCTCATCGATATCGCGAAAGTTGGCCATCGTGTCGATCACCGTGGCAGTCGATCTCGAGCGCCCGGTGACGCTTGCGCGCAGGAGAGCGGGGCAGGGGCAAGAGCAAGAGCAAGAGCAAGAGCAAGAGCAAGAGCGTCATTGGCTGGCGCACCATGAAACGCAGGGCAAGGTTGCCTTCCCGTCTGGTCATCAGAGGCGATTGGGGCGGGTGCCCGCCAATCCGGCGGCCTGTCCCTTATGTGCTTTGAACCGCACAGTTTATCGAGTATAGCCCGTTGCTGTTCGGGTGAGTGTTCCTGTTCCACTCACTCTTCTTGACGTTTCCTCTGGTTCATCCGCACGGCGCCGTGCTTTCGAACCTTTCCTTGTCCGCGCGACCGCCAGTTGTCGCGCGATTCGCTCTGATGGGTGACGCCCGTTACGGCACATCTCGCCGATCACTCGTTGTATCAGGGACTTGCCTACGCAAGTTGGCTGACGCCAACGGGCTAATGGAAAAAATTTCCAAAATTGTTTGCGGGCCGCTTGTCTGGCTGCTAGAAATAATGGAAAGAGATTCCAAAAAAACAGTTTCGTATGATGTTGCGCTGCAAAAATGTATACAATAATAGACGATTCAGGAGATGCATCATGACTCGCATGACTGCTGCCGACGCCGCTGTTCACGTACTCATCAAGGAAGGTATCGAGGTGGCCTTCGGCGTGCCCGGGGCCGCGATCAACCCCTTCTATTCGTCGATGCGACGCGTCGGCGGGATCGACCATGTGCTGGCGCGCCATGTCGAGGGCGCCTCCCACATGGCTGAAGGCTATACCCGCACGAAGGCCGGCAATATCGGGGTCTGCATCGGCACCTCCGGGCCTGCCGGAACCGACATGATCACCGGGCTCTACTCCGCCAGCGCCGACTCCATACCGATCCTCTGCATCACCGGCCAGGCTCCGGTCAGCAAGCTGCACAAGGAAGACTTCCAGGCGGTGGATATCCAGGCCATCGCCGGGCCCGTGACCAAGTGGGCGATCACCGTGCGGGAGGCGGCCCAGGTGCCGCACGCCTTCCAGCAGGCCTTCCAGATCATGCGTTCCTCGCGTCCGGGGCCGGTGCTGATCGATCTGCCCATCGACGTCCAGTTGACCGAGATCGAGTTCGATGTAGACGCCTATGAGCCCCTGGCGGCCTACAAGCCGCGGGCCAGCCGTGCCCAGTGCGAAAAGGCCCTGGGTATGCTCAACGAGGCCGAGCGCCCCTTGCTGGTGGCGGGAGGAGGCATCATCAACGCCGACGCCGCCGGCGAGCTTCAGACCCTGGCCGAGCTGCTCGGAGTGCCGGTGATTCCGACCCTGATGGGCTGGGGCGCGGTGCCGGACGATCACCCGCTGATGGCGGGCATGGTGGGGCTGCAGACCTCCCACCGCTACGGCAACGCGACCCTGCTCGAGTCGGACTTCGTGATGGGGATCGGCAACCGCTGGGCCAACCGTCACACCGGCAATCTCGAGACCTACACCGAAGGCCGCACCTTCGTGCACGTCGATATCGAGCCGACCCAGATCGGGCGCATCTTCGGCCCCGACTACGGCATCGTTTCCGACGCCAAGGCGGCGCTCGAGATGATGGTCGAGGTGGCCCGCGAGTGGCGTGAACAGGGGCGGCTCAAGGATCGCAGCGGCTGGGCCGAGTCCTGCCAGGAGCGCAAGCGCACCATGCTGCGCAAGACCCACTTCGACGATGTGCCGGTGAAGCCCCAGCGGGTCTACGAGGAGATGAACAAGGTCTTCGGTCGCAACGCCCGCTACATCAGCACCATTGGCCTTTCACAGATCGCCGGGGCCCAGTTCCTGCACGTCTATCGACCGCGCCACTGGATCAACTGCGGTCAGGCTGGCCCCCTGGGCTGGACCATTCCTGCCGCCCTCGGTGTCTGCCGGGCGGATCCCGAGGCCGAGGTAGTGGCGCTGTCGGGGGACTATGACTTCCAGTTCATGATCGAGGAGCTGGCGGTTGGGGCGCAGTTCAAGCTGCCCTACGTCCACGTGCTGGTGAACAACGCCTATCTCGGCCTGATTCGCCAGGCCCAGCGCGGCTTCGACATGGACTACTGCGTGCAGCTCGCCTTCGAGAACATCAACTGCGAGGAGATCGACGGCTACGGCGTCGACCATGTGTCGGTGGTCGAGGGACTGGGCTGCAAGGCGCTCAGGGTCAGTCGGCCCGATGACATTGCGCCGGCGCTGGAGCAGGCCCGCGAGTTGGCCCGTCAGCACCGCGTGCCGGTAGTGGTCGAGGTCATCCTCGAGCGGGTCACCAATATCGCCATGGGCACCGACCTGACCGGTATCAACGAGTTCGAGGCGCTGGCCGAGAACCTCGAGGACGCACCGAGTTCCATCGCTGCCTTGACCTGATTCAGCTCGAACTGAGAGCGACGGCCGCCGTGGTCTGGCGGTCGTCGATCGACGAAGTGTCTTACGCGCAACAGGAGATTTTCATGGCCAAGTTTGCCGCCAACCTGAGCATGCTGTTCACCGAAGTGGACTTTCTCGATCGCTTCGAGGCCGCCGCCAAGGCCGGCTTCCAGGGTGTCGAGTACCTTTTTCCCTATGATCATCCCGCCGAGGAGATCAAGGCGCGGCTCGACGCCCATGGCCTGACCCAGGTGCTGCACAACCTGCCGGCCGGCGACTGGGCCGCCGGAGAGCGCGGTATCGCCTGCCACCCGGATCGCGTCGAAGAGTTTCGTGCCGGCGTCGACACCGCGATCGCTTACGCCACCACCCTGGGCTGTGGTCAGGTCAACTGTCTGGCCGGCATCGTGCCCCAGGGCGTCAGTCAGGACGAGGCTCACCGTACGCTGGTCGACAACCTGCGCTACGCCGCCGAACGCCTGGCCGACGCCGGTATCGTGCTGTTGGCCGAGCCGATCAATACCCGTGATATCCCGGGCTTCTTTCTCCATCGCACCGAACAGGCGCTGGCGCTGTTCGATGAGGTGGGCAGCGACAATCTGAAGCTGCAGTACGACATCTATCACATGCAGATCATGGAGGGCGACCTGGCGCCGACGATGGAGCGTCATCTCGCACGCATCGCCCACGTGCAGCTGGCGGACAACCCCGGACGTCACGAGCCGGGCAGTGGCGAGATCCACTATCCCTTCCTTTTCGCCCACCTCGACCGGATCGGCTATCAGGGCTGGATCGGCTGCGAGTACAAGCCGGCCACGACCACCCAGGAAGGCCTGGGCTGGTTCGACCAGGCCGGGGCGTGATCCCGATATTCGTAACCCCCTGAAAGATCAGGCAAGGAGAATCACAATGAGCAAGATCGGTTTTATCGGACTGGGCATCATGGGGCGTCCCATGGCAGGACATCTGCTGGATGCCGGGCATGAGTTGGTCAGCGTCAAGCGCGGCAAGCTCGACGCGACCCTGGCCGACAAGGGGCTCAGTGAGGTCGCAAGCCCCAGGGCCGTGGCCGAGGCCAGCGAGGTGATCATCACCATGGTCCCCGACACCCCGGATGTCGAAGACGTCCTGTTCGGCGAAGACGGCGTGATCGAAGGGCTCAAGCCCGGCACCCTGGTGATCGACATGAGCTCGATCGCCCCCCTGGCGACCCAGGAATTTGCCCGTCGTATTCACGAGGCCGGGGGCGAGTATGTCGACGCGCCGGTATCCGGCGGCGAGGGGGGCGCCATCAATGCCGCCCTGACGATCATGGTGGGCGCCACCGAGGAAGGCTTCAAGCGTGCCTTGCCGCTGTTGGAGGTGATGGGCAAGACCATCACGCATATCGGCGGTCACGGGGCCGGGCAGACCTGCAAGGTGGCCAACCAGATCGTGGTGGCGTTGACCATCGAGGCGGTATCCGAGGGATTGCTGTTCGCCTCCAAGGCCGGTGCCGACGTGGCCAAGGTGCGTGAGTCGCTGCTGGGTGGTCTGGCCCAGTCGAAGATCCTCGACGTGCACGGTGAGCGGATGATCCAGCGGACCTTCGATCCTGGCTTTCGTATTCGCCTGCATCAGAAGGATCTCAATCTGGCACTGGAAGGAGCGCGAGGGCTCAATCTGGCGCTGCCGGGTACCGCCAACGCTCAGCAACTGTTCCAGTCCTGTGCCGCCCTGGGTGGCAGCGACTGGGATCACGCCGGTATTGTGCGTGCCCTCGAGGCCCTGGCCGATCACGAAATCGGTCAGTAGACGGGTTCGAGCCCTCGGGCCGGCAAGGTCCGGGGGCCGGGCAGGGAGATGACTGCTCCCTGAACGGCGGGTGTGAGGTCGTCACTCGTCGGGATCGCGCAGGCGATCCTTGCTCGCCGATGGGCCCCCCCATTTTTCCCATCGGTGAGCTCTTTTTGCTGTCAGGCGACGCTTGATGCCAGGCGATGCTGACCTGAGCCCTGGTTGTCCTTCTTCCTGGGCATCTCTCTCGTATCGACGGAAAGAGGGATTGCGATAGCCTCTTGAGCAAGGCAGCCTTGAACAGGTATCACTGCTGGCGAGCCCCGCTATCACGAAAGTTTTGTAGTTTAATTACAGGTCGCGATCAAATTTTCCTGCGCTGGAATTGGCGTGCTCGAATTCCGTGATGATCCTTGTCTATCATCAGGTTGCGCCTAACCTTGGCGCATCGTAGAGGTGGTGGCACCAGCATCTTGGCCTTTAGTGGTGGTCGCTACAGCGATCATTTTGTAGTAAAATTACAGGATTCGGATCTGGATGCCATCGAAGTGGCTTCTACCTATCCTGCTTGCGTCATTTTCGAACCAGTCGAGGACAGCATGAGCCAACTCCCGCATACCCCCGTACGTCGTACCAAGATCGTTGCCACCCTCGGGCCCGCCAGTGATCGTGAAGGGGTCCTGGAGGAGATGCTGCGTGCCGGCGTTGACGTGGTTCGCCTCAATTTTTCCCATGGCAGCGCCGACGACCATCGCCGCCGCCTGAACGAGGTCCGGACCATCGCCGATCGACTCGGTCGCAGTGTGGCCGCGCTGGGGGATCTTCAGGGACCCAAGATCCGCATCGCCCGCTTCGCCGAGGGGGCGGTCAATCTGGAAGAAGGCGCTGACTTCGTCATCGATGTGTCGATGGATTCCCAGGCTGGCGACGCCACCCGGGTCGGCTGCGACTACAAGGAACTGGCCGACGACGTGGCCGGTGGCGACCGTCTGTTGCTGGACGATGGCCGCGTGGTGCTGGACGTGGACCGCGTCGACGGCAGCCAGATCCATACCCGTGTGGTGGTCGGCGGCAAGCTGTCCAACAACAAGGGCATCAACAAGCAGGGCGGTGGCCTGTCGGCGCCGGCACTGACCGACAAGGACAAGGAAGACCTCAAGACCGCCATCGATATCGGCGTCGACTATCTGGCCGTGTCCTTTCCGCGCACCGCCGAGGACATGCTGGAGGCGCGTCGCCTGCTGGGCGAGGCCGGCGCCGAGATCGGCCTGGTCGCCAAGCTCGAGCGCGCCGAGGCGGTGGCCTCCGATGAAACCCTGGATGGCATCATCGAGGCCAGTGAGGCGGTGATGGTGGCGCGTGGTGACCTGGGCGTCGAGATCGGTGACGAGAAGCTGATCGGTACCCAGAAGCGCATCATCAAGCATGCCCGCAGCCATAACCGCGCGGTGATCACCGCCACCCAGATGATGGAGTCGATGATCGAGTCGCCGCTGCCCACCCGGGCCGAGGTGTTCGACGTGGCCAACGCGGTGCTGGACGCTACCGACGCGGTGATGCTGTCGGCCGAGACCGCCGCCGGCGACTACCCGGTGGAAACCATCGAAGCCATGGATCGCGTCTGTCTGGGCGCCGAGCGCGAGCGTATCGCCCAGGAGTCCGGGCACCGCATCCACGAAGGCTTCGAGCGCATCGACGAGACCATCGCGCTGTCGGCGATGTACGCCGCCAACCATCTGGAGGGGGTGGCCGCCATCGCCTGCATGACCTCCACCGGTTATACGCCGCTGATCGCCTCGCGCATCCGCTCGGGCCTGCCGATCGTCGGGCTGGCCCACAACCCAATCGCCCAGCGGCGCATGGCGCTGTATCGCGGGGTCATCTCGCTGCCCTTCGACACCAGCGAAATGTCCGCCTCCGAGCTCAACGACCGCGCCCTGGAGCGTCTGGTCAACCACGGCGTGGCCGTGCCGGGGGACCACGTCATCCTGACCCGCGGCGACCACATGAACGCCCACGGCGGCACCAATACCCTGAAGATCCTGGACGTCAACGACGGTCACGTCGCTGGCTGAACCTTCACTCAGCCCGATGCACAGGTTCCGCGCCCGATCCAATGGATCGGGCGCGGTCGTTGTGGGGTGCCACCACTGGTGTATACATATGATGCGCTGAATGTGGTGCAATGGCAGAAAACGTGAGAAGGTCAAGCTTTCCAAGATGATGGGTAGGCAGCAATGAGCAACGCCTGGCAGCAAGAGGTGCTGGCCGAGATCAAGGCCGGGGGACGCATCAGCGATGGGGATATCGTACGCCAGGTTCGCCGAGCCGTGTTGGCCCAGCGGCTGCCGCCGGGCACTCGACTGCCCGAGGTGACGCTGGGCGAGGTGTTCGGCGTGAGTCGTTCGGTGGTGCGCAAGGCGCTGACGCGTCTGGCCTCCGAGTACGTGGTCGACCAGCGTCCCAATCAGGTGGCGCGGGTGCGCTCACCGGACGTGGACGAAACCCGCCAGACCTTTGCCGCCCGGCGTCTGGTGGAAGGTGAGCTGGCGGCGCTGACCGCCGGCACGCTGCCATCGACGGTACTGCTGCAGATCGAGGATCGTGCCGACCGTGAGCGTCAGGCCTTTCTCGCCAATGATGAGCCTTCGCGCATCGAACATTCCCTGGCGATCCACCACCTGCTGGCGGAGCATTCTCCCAACCGGGTGCTGGGCACCATGCTCACTGACCTGATCCTGCGCACCTCGATCGTTATCGCGCTGTACAAGCGCCAGGGGCTCGGTAGCTGCTATCTCGAGGGCGATCACCACCGTCTGCTCGAGCACCTGCGCAGTGGCGACGCCGCAGCCAGTCGCAACGACATCGAGCATCACCTCGACAGCCTGATGGGCCTTCTCGACCTGGGACCACGGGACAGCCGTATCGACCTCAAGTCGATCCTGGGCGGCGAGGGTTGAGGCGAGACTCCTTTCTTCCTGATTGCCGCCGCGAGCCGTGTTGATCATGCGTTTTCCCTTGTCGATCCTTCTCCTTGGCCTGTCTCTCGGACTTGCACCGATGTCCGCCGTGGCCGACCGGGTTCACGTCGCGGCGGCGTCTTCGCTACAGCTCGCGATGCCCTCCTTGATCGAGCGCTTCAAGACGAGCGACAGCGACGCCAGCAAGGATGGCGACATCGACCTCAGCGTCACCTTCGGCGCCTCGGGCAATCTTCAGCGCCAGATCGAACAGGGGGCGCCCTTCGCGTTGTTTCTGTCGGCGGACGAGCGCCGCGCCCGGGACCTCGAGCAGGCCGGGCTGACCCAGGGCGAGGGCGTCGACTATGCCCAGGGCCGGCTGGTCTGGCTGCAGCGTGACGATCGACCGCTGCCGCCGCAGGACGCACCGCTTGAGGCGGTGCGCGAGGCGGTCGCAGGGCTTGAGCAGGGCGGCCCTGCGCGGCGTATCGCCCTGGCCAACCCGCGCCACGCCCCTTATGGCATGGCCGCCCGCGAGGTACTCGAACGCCAAGGGCTGTGGCAGGCAAGTGAACCCCTGCAACTGTTGGGTGAAAACGTCGCCCAGGCCGCCCAGTTCGCGCTGTCCGCCGAGGCCTCCGGTGGCCTGGTCGCCTATTCCCTGGTCAAGGCGCCACGCCTGGCCGAGCGCGCTGCCTGGCGGTTGATCCCGGCTGACTGGCATCGACCGCTGGTACAGCGCATGGTGCTGCTCGAAGGGGCGGGCGCCGGCGCCGAGGCCTTCTTTGACTTCTTGCAGACGCCCGAGGCGCAGGAGATTCTGCGGGATTATGGCTTCACTGCGCCCGTGACCGGCGAGTAGCCGCGTTATGGACGCTCTGGCGCTGGTCGTCTCGCTCAAGCTGGCCTTGCTGACCAGTCTCTTGTTGCTGGCACCGGGTATCTGGCTTGGGCGGCGCCTGGCCCACAGCCGGTCACGCTGGCGGCCGCTTGCGGAATCCCTGGTGGCACTGCCGCTGGTGATGCCGCCCACCGTCATGGGCTTCTACTTGATGCTCACCTTCAGTGCCGACGCCCCGCTGGGCGGCGCCTGGCAGGCGCTGACCGGCACCAGCCTGAACTTCTCCTTCAGCGGCATCCTGCTGGCCTCGCTGGTGGTCAACATTCCCTTCGCGGTACAGCCGATCCAGCGTGCCTTCGAGGCCTTGCCGGACCACCTGCGTGAGGCCGCCTGGTGCAGTGGGCTATCGACCTGGCGCACTTTTATGACCATCGAACTGCCGCTGGTGATGCCTGGTGTCATCTCGGCGCTGGCGTTGACCTTTGCCCACACCCTGGGGGAGTTTGGCGTCATCCTGATGGTGGGCGGGGCCATCGATGGCGAGACCCGCACCCTGGCGATTTCCATCTACGACCACGTTCAGGCCTTCGACGAGGGGGCCGCCGGGGTGATGTCAGCGCTGCTGCTGGTGGTCTCCTTCGTGACCATTGCGGTGGTCTACGGGCTGGCGGCGCGCCGCCGCTGGCGGGGGCGTTGAGCATGCACCATCACCAGGATGTCCATACGGGACTCGACGTCGACCTGGCCCAGCCCGGGCCGATCCCGCTCGAGGCGCAGTTCGCCTGCCGTCCCGGGGAGTTGCTGGCGCTGGTCGGACCTTCGGGCAGCGGCAAGTCGACCCTGCTGCGCGCCATCGCGGGGCTCTATGCTCCCGCCTCGGGGACGGTGCACTGTGGCGGTGAGCGGTGGTTTGACGCCGAACAGGGGGTCGTGTGGTCGCCGCAGCGGCGCAGGGTGGGGCTGGTGTTTCAGGACTATGCGCTGTTTCCTCATCTCGACGCCGCCGACAATATCGCCACCGCCCTGGGCCACCTGCCGCGGCGTGAACGTCGCCTGCGAGCCGCGCACTGGCTAGAGCGAGTCAACCTCGAAGGGCTGGAGCGGCGCCTGCCGCGAGAGCTGTCCGGCGGCCAGCGTCAGCGGGTGGCCTTGGCCAGGGCGCTGGCCAGGGAGCCACAGGTGCTGCTGCTCGACGAACCCTTCTCGGCGGTGGACCAGGTGACGCGCCGTCGGCTTCAGCGTGAGCTGGTGCAGTTGCGCGAACGCCTCAATATCCCCATCGTGCTGGTCACCCACGACCTCAACGAGGCCAGCGCCCTGGCCGATCGCCTGTGCGTGCTGCATGGCGGCCGGACCCTGCAGCAGGGCACCCCGAGCGAGCTGTTCCGGCGCCCCGACAGTCCCGAGGTGGCGCGCCTGCTGGACCGGCCGAACATCTTCAGCGGGCGAGTGGTCGATACCGCCCAGGGACTGCGCCTTGGCTGGGGCGAGTGGTGTCTTGAGGTGGCCGCAGGCCTCGAGGGACTCGGCGAGGGAGCCAGGGTGACCTGGTACCTGCCGGAATCCGATATCGTGCTGCAGCGCCGCGACCGGCCCTCCCGCGGGGTGCGGGAAAACCTGGTCACCGCGCGGGTAGACGAGCTGCTGGTGCTGGGCGGACAGAGTTCCGTGACCCTGAGGGTGCCCCACGAAAGCCAGCCCCTGCGCTTTGATATCTCGACCCACGCCGCCAGGCGCAATGGACTCGAGCAGGGTGCCTGGGTCAATGTCTCGTTGCTGGCTGCTGGCATCCACCTGATGCAAGCGGATAAGCTGCCTGCCTTGCCTGCCGATGACCATCCTGACTGAGAGGCCTCCATGACCCTGACTCGCCGTCGATTCCTCAGCTCCCTGGCGCTCGCGCCGGTGGCGTTTTCTACTCCCTTTCTGGCGACGTCGGCCTTTGCCGCCGCCGACAGGGAAGAGGTAACCCTGGTGGTCCATGGATCCCAGGGGCCGAGTCGTCTGACGGTCGAGGTGGCCGACGAGGCGGCGGAGCGCAACCGTGGGCTGATGGGGCGCGAGCGACTGGCCGATGACGCCGGCATGCTGTTTCTCTACGCCAGTCCCCAGGGGGTGCATAACGGCTTCTGGATGTATCAGACCCTGCTGGCGCTGGATATCGCCTTTATCGGTGCCGACGGACGCATCCAGGAGATTCGTCGCATGGAGCCCTGCCAGGGCGAGGCCCAGGAATGTCCGACCACCCGCCCGGCGTCGCGCTACCACGCTGCCCTGGAGGTCAAGGCCGGGACGTTCGAGGCGCTGGGCGTCGGTCCCGGCGACTGTGTCAGCTGGCCGGGCAGCAGCGAGAGCTGCAGCGGCTAGGGGTCCTTGCTGGGGGCGGTGGGTACCGGCGGGGTGGCGGGAGCACGACGAGGCCCGAAGCGGATGACGATCAGCGCCACCCCGGCGACCACCATGCCACCACCGCCCAGCTTGTAGGCGTTGACGCTGTCACCCAGCAGCACGATGCCGAGGATCACCGCCAGCACCGGCACCAGCAGCGTCAGCGGTACCACCCGGTTGACGTCGTGGCGCCGGATCAAGCCAAACCAGATGCCGTAGGCCAGGATCGAGGACATCAGGGCGGTGTAGAGCACCGCCCCCCATCCCGCAAGGCCGGCGTCGAGCATGGCCTGCCAGTGGTTGTCCTCGAACCACCAGGAGGCCAGCGCCAGTTGGGGAGTGGCGAACAGCGCGATCCAGCCGGCAATCGCCATCGGCGAGACCTTGGGTCCGAGCTTGATCAATAGCTGGGATACCGCCCAGCCCAGTGCGCTGGCCAGCAGCAGTGCGGTAGGCAGCGGCGCCGGCAGGGTCGGCCCGCCGGCCAGCACGCCAATGCCGCCGAACGACAGCAACAGTCCCACCAGGCGTTTTGCGCCGAGCCGCTCCCTGAGAAAGATCACCGCCAGCAGGGTGGCGAAGGGCGTACCCATCTGCACCAGCAAGGCACCGGTACCCGCCTCGGCCTGGCCGAGCCCGATGATCAGCAGGGCGAAGTTCATCACCCCGAAGGTCACCGACAGCAGTGCCAGGAAGGGCAGGTGATGGCGCGCCACCGGATGAAAGGGCACCAGCAGCGCGGCCACCAATGCCAGGCGCAGGGTGGTCAGGAGCAAGGGCGGCATGTCTGACACGCCAAGCTTGATGACGATGATGTTCAACGCCCAGATGACGATGACCAGGAGGCCGAGAAGGAGGTCGCGTAGGGGCACCGGTCGTCCTTGATGGGTAAAACGAGCAGCATAGCAGAGCCCCTGGGCCGGTCCGAGGGGCGCCTTCGTTCGACTGCCTTGTTCACCGCGTCATGCTAGCACCCCCTTCGCAGACGTTTGGTGTCCACGCTCTCACAAGCTCCAGCCGTGCAGCCCTCGCACGAACGACATGGCGAGGACATCTGAGCGTGCGTGTCCGAAGGCCAACGGGCCTTTCGCGCATCGCGCGGCACTTGTCGCGGATTACCGTTTGCAGGCATATTGAAAAGTCGACAAGATCAATACGTTTCTCCCTTAATCACCACACTCGACCCCCAGCCTTCGCCAGGCTAGATCCGGCTTCTGATGCAGCGCTTGTGTCAGGTGCCGGTCAGCGTTGGCCTGGCCAAGGGGGCATCAATGCAAGGACACGTCATGACATCTCTGTTCGGCTCGCGCTCGCCGTCTCGTTTCTCTCTCACCCTGGTCGGTGCGGCCATCGCCCTTGGCTCGCTGGCCGCCTCGGCGGACGTCGCAGCGCGGGAACTCAAGGTCTCCACGGTGCTTTCCGATGCCTTCCCCTGGGGCCAGGCCGCTCAGAAGTGGGCTGACCTGGTCGAGGAGCGTTCCGACGGCGAGCTGACGCTCAGGGTCTTTCCCAATTCCCAGCTGGTCAGCGGTGACCAGACCCGGGAGTTCTCGGCGATGCGCTCGGGGCTGATCGACCTGGCGGTGGGCTCGACCATCAACTGGTCGCCCCAGGTGCCGGAACTCAATCTGTTCTCCTTGCCCTTCCTGATGCCGGACGAGAGCGCGGTGGACGCGATCACCGAAGGTGAGGCCGGCGAGCTGGTGTTCCAGGCGATCGAGTCGCGGGGCGTGGTGCCGCTGGCCTGGGGCGAGAACGGCTTCCGCCAGCTGTCCAATTCCCAGGGCGTGATCGACGAGCCGGCGGACCTGGAAGGCCTGAAGATCCGGGTGGTGGGGTCGCCGCTGTTCCAGGACACCTTCAGCGCACTGGGCGCCAACCCGACCCAGATGAGCTGGGCCGACGCCAAGCCGGCGCTGACCACCGGCGCGGTGGATGGCCAGGAGAACCCGCTGTCGGTGTTCGACGTGGCGCGTATCGACCAGGTCGGCCAGGAGCACGTAACGCTGTGGAACTACATGAACGATCCGCTGATCTTCGCCGCCAACCAGCAGGTCTGGAGCACCCTGTCCGATGACGAGAAGGCGTTGCTGCGTGAGACCGCGGTCGAAGCCGGCGCCTGGGAGATCGCCATGACCCGCGAGCAGGAGAGCGAGCGCCTGGCGGCCATTCAGGAGCGTGGAGTGACCGTCACCGACTTGAACGAGGAGCAGCACGAGGCGTTCGTCGCGGCGACCGAAGGGGTTTACGAGAAGTGGGTACCGCGCATCGGCGAGGACCTGGTCGAGGCCGCCCGAAGCGCCATCGACGCGCGCTGAGCAACCGCTCTGACGCGGCGGTAAACCTTGTGCCGACCCTCATGATCGAGGGTCGGCGTTGATTGACTCCCTACCGACGCCCTTTCTCGATGAAACGTCCTGATGCACGAATCGAGCGCACCCTGGCCACCCTGGCGATCCTGATCATCGGTGCGATCAGCCTGGTCAATGTGGTGGTGCGCTACATCACCGGTGGTTCCTTTGCGTTCACCGAAGAGTTTTCTGTCTTTCTGCTGGTCATGTTGACCTTCGCCGGTGCCTCGGTGGCTCTGCGAAGCCATCGCCATATCCGTATCGGCCTGCTGGAGCGGGCGCTGCCGCCGCTTGGCTATCGCCTGCTGGTGATCTTCCAGGGCTTGTGCGGGCTGCTGGTGCTGGGCCTGATCACCTGGTTCGGTGCGCTCATGACCTGGCAGGAGTACCAGTGGCAGTCGTTGTCGCCCGGACTTGGGCTGCCCCAGTGGTGGTACCTGATCTGGCTGCCGCTATTGTCGGGGCTGATGTTCCTCCGCCAGTGCCAGGCGAGCCTGGAGCGACTGCGCGGAGGTGCTCACGATGACGCCTGATGTATGGATGCTGATCGCCTTTCTGGTGCTGCTGATCGCCGGCGTGCCGGTGGCCTTTTCGCTGGGCCTGTCCGGCGCCGTGGGCATCGTCACCGGGCTGTCGCCGGCGATGCTGGCGACCCTTGGCACCAATACCTACAACAGCGTGGCCAAGTATCCGCTGATCGCCATTCCGCTATTTATCCTGACCGGGCTGATCTTCGAGCGGGCGGGGGTCGCGGCACGCCTGGTGCGCTTCGCCCAGGCGCTGATCGGGCCTCGCCATGGTGGCCTCGCGGTGGTCGCGGTGGTGGTGTGCATGATCATGGGGGGCATGAGCGGCTCCGGCCCCGCCGACGCCGCCGCGGTGGCGATGGTGATGCTGCCGAGCATGACCCGCGCGGGCTATCCGCGGCCCTTCTCGGCGACCCTGATCGCTTCCTCGGCGTCTACCGCCATCCTGATCCCGCCTTCGGTGGCCTTGATCCTGTACTCCATCGTGGTGCCGGGAGTGGATCTGCGGGCGCTGTTCGCCGCCGGACTCTTTCCCGGGGTGCTGGCCGGCGCTTCGCTGCTGATTCCGGCGTTGTGGCTGTCCCGGCGCTATGGTTGGGAAGACCCTGCCGAGATGGAGCGCCCACCCATCGGCAAGAGCTTCCGCGAGGCGCTGCCGGCGCTGTTCGCGCCGGTGATCATACTCGGCGGTCTGCGCAGTGGCCTGTTCACGCCCACCGAGGCGGCGGTGGTCGCCGTGGCCTACGGCATCCTGGTCGGCCTGGTGCTGACCCGTGAGCTGTCGCTCAAGGACCTGTGGGGGCTGATGGGCGAGGCGGCGGTGGTGTCCGGGGTGGTCATGCTGATCATCGCCCTGGCGGGCATCTTCGCCTGGTCCGGGACCATGCTCGGCACCTTCCGTCACCTGGCAGAGTGGGTCATCGGGCTATCCGACAACGGCACCTTGCTGCTGCTGTTGATCATGCTGGCGGTGCTGGCCGCGGGCATGCTGCTGGACGCCATCTCGATCTACCTGATCATGATGCCGATCCTGATCCCGGTGATGCAGCACTTCGGCTGGAATCCGGTGTGGTTCGGCATCCTGCTGGCCATGAACATCGCCATCGGCCAGTTTACTCCGCCGGTGGCGGTCAACCTGATGGTGACCACCGAGGTCGCCAAGGTCAGGCTGGAGCAGACCCTGGGCTGGGCCATGGTGTTCGTGGCGGCGATGGCCTCGGCGCTGGCATTGGTGGTGATCTTCCCGGAGATCGCGCTGTGGCTGCCTCGGGTGCTGGGTTACAACGTCTAGGCCGCCTGGGGCAGTACCCTGGGCAGTGGGGGCACAAGGCGCGAGCATGGCTCGCGCCTTGTTGTGTTCATGGTCTTCAGTCGTTGTCGGTCAGCGTCTCGAGCCAGCGTTGATGGACGTCTCGGCTGGCCTCGTCGAACAGCACGAAGCGTACCAGTTCGATATCGGGGCAGGCGGGCAGGGTGGTCAGGACCGTGGACACGGCAATTTCCGCCGCCTCGTTCAGCGGGTAGCCGAATACGCCGGTGGACAGTGCCGGGAACGCCACTCGACGGATGCCTTGCTGCTGGGCCAGGCCCAGCGCCTCTCGGTAGCAGCCGGCGAGCAGTTCGGCGCTCGGTTCGTCGACGCCGTAGACCGGGCCGAGGCAGTGGATCACCCAGGCGTTGGGCAGCGCAAAGCCTTCGGTGATGACCGCCTGGCCGGGGCGAATCGGTGCCAGCGGCCGCCCGGCCTGGGCCAGCTCCGGGCCGGCGGCACGGTGAAGGGCGCCGGCCACACCGCCGCCGCTTTCCAGCTGGGCGTTGGCTGCGTTGACCACCGCCTCGACGTCGGCCTGGCGGGCGATGTCACCGGTAATGCATTCGATCAAGGGATAGTCCATGGAGACTCCTGTCATTGGCTTGCGGTGGTAACCGTCGGTGACGGTAGCGGCCCTGTGGCCAGCCGGTCGATGTCCTGACGGCGGTCGCCCGCCAGTGGAAGCCGCTTCCTGGCACGCTCCAGGGTGTCGCGCTCGAGCTGCCAGCTGACCAACGCTTCCTCTTCGCCCAGAACCTCTGGCGACGCCTCGGGGGTGACCAGTGGCGGACACAACAGCGAGTGCCCCCAGCCGTTACCGGCCCGGTTGAGGCTTAGCCAGTAGCATTGGTTTTCCATCGCCCGGGTGATGACGAAGCTGTGCCAGCTGGTGAAGGAGAAGTCCCGAGTGAAGGCCACCGGGTGGATCATGAGGTCGACGCCCAACCGGCGGTAGCGGGCGGCCAGCTCACCGAACCTGAGGTCGTAGCAGATCATGAAGCCGACGCGCCAGCCGGCGATATCCAGCGTCACCAGGCGCTCGCCCGGGCTGAAGTGGGCCGCCTCGGCGCTGGCGCCGAACTGGGCGCAGTGCAGCTTGTCGTAGGCTCCCGCCAGTTGCCCCTCGGCGTCGACGACCACCTGGCTGATATGGCGCCAGAGGGAGCCGTCGGCCCGGCGTGATCTGCGCGCCACGCCGAAGGCGATCGGGCACCTGAGTTCCCGGGCCAGCGCGCAATAGTGTGCTGTCACAGGCCCTTGCAGGTCGTCATCGAGTTCATCCATCGCCTCGAAGGCCTGCTCGCCGTACTCCTGGGACGACAGCTCCGGCAGCACGATCAGCTGTGGGCGTTGCTGCGACGCGGCAGTGCGCAGGCGCCCGGCCAGGGCGTCCAGGTGGTCGCGCTGGTCGAGCCGATTGCGGGTCGCCGGGATTGTGGTCTGGCAAGCCAGCAGGCGCATGGATTCCTCGCAGTTGGCGAAAGAGGCAGGGTAACCCGAATCGACAGCGCGACGACATGGGCGGCAGTCGATTGCGTCAGCGGTGCCAAGGGCTATGCTCACGGTAGACCGTCGACGCTCGATTTCCGCTCCGCGAGTGTCAGTGGTCGAGCGCCTTAAGTCCTCGTTGTGTACCTGGCCATCGTTGCAGGCCGACGGGGAGGGAAGGGATATTTCTCCACGCCCTGAGGGGCGTGCAGAAAAAATTAACGCCCACTAAACGTTAGCGGTAGCTAAACTCTCGTTTTACAATGATTCGGCCTGGTCTCTCCAGGTGAATTTATCGCAAAAGGAATGACTGGTGGATCTTTTGCTGGCCCAGGAGGGGCAAGGCACGAGTCCATGCCGTCAACGTCGACAATACCAAAAGAGGTGTGACCATGAAGCGCCATGCTTTCTCCGCCGCTGCACTGTCCAGCGCCATTCTCGGAGCCGCCATGTTCACGTCCCCGGCCATGGCCCAGGACGAAGAACAGTTCATCACCATCGGCACCGGGGGTCAGACCGGCGTGTATTACGTCGTTGGCCAGTCTGTCTGCCGCTTTGTGAATCGCAACAGCGAAGAGACCGGCATCCGCTGTAACGCGCCGTCCACCGGTGGCTCCGTGGCCAACGTCAATGGTATTCGCAGTGGCGAGCTGACCATGGGTGTCGCCCAGTCTGATGTGCAGTATCAGGCCTATAACGGTACCGGCAACTTCGAGGGCGAAGCCTACGAAGACCTGCGTGCCGTGTTCAAGGTGCATGGCGAGCCGCTGACCATCCTGGCCCGTGCCGACGCCGACATCGAGAGCCTCGATGACCTGGCCGGCAAGCGCGTCAACATCGGTAACCCGGGTTCCGGCCAGCGCAACACCATGGAAGTGGTGATGGACGCCAAGGGCTGGACCGAAGACACCTTCTCGCTGGCCTCGCAGCTCGACGCAGCCGAGATGGCATCTGCCCTGTCGGACAACAACATCGACGCCATGGCCTACGTCGTCGGCCACCCCAATGGTTCCATCCAGGAAGCCACCACCACCGTCGACGCCAAGCTGGTGCCGCTCAACGACGACGCCATCAAGGGCCTGGTCGAGGAGTATCCGTACTACTCCATGTCCACCATTCCAGGCGGTCTGTACAAGGGCAACCCGGATGACGTCGAGACCTTCGGTGTCGCCGCGACCTTCGTGACCAGCGCCGAGGCCGACGACGAGCTGGTCTACCAGACCGTCAAGGCAGTGTTCGACAACTTCGATCGCTTCAAGCGTCTGCACCCGGCCTTCGAAAACCTGGATCCACAGGACATGGTATCCAACGGTCTGTCCGCACCGCTGCATGAAGGTGCCGCTCGTTACTATCGCGAGCAGGGCTGGATCGAGTAAGGGTTCTTCCCCTCTCGGGGGAATAGCCAGCTAATCTCTGCGCGGTCGGCCGTTGGGCGGCCGCGCAGTGCGTTGTGGCCCGTCGATGGATCGACACCGGACGTTCGGTAGAGACCAGACAGCGCCAGCACGACTGGCCCGCGAAAGCGGGCATTCGGGGATGGAGGCGAAGCCCTCCATCATGACGATTCCTCTTCCAGGCAGGGCACGCTTATGACTGAGGACAACAAGAGATCCACGCAGTCCGAAGTGGATCTCGAGGACATGGTCGCCTCCAGCGACTCCGGTTCGCGCAACCCCTTGGGTGCGCCCGGCAAGCTGCTGGTAGGCGTTGCGGCGGCATGGTCGCTGTTCCAGCTATGGATTGCTTCGCCGTTGCCGTTCATGGCCGGCGTCGGCGTCTTCAACGCCACCGAAGCGCGCTCTATTCACCTGGCCTTTGCATTGTTTCTGGCCTTCATGGCCTACCCCGCGACCAAGCGCTCGCCGCGGGACCGCATTCCTCTTCAGGATTGGGTGCTGGCGATTCTGGCCGCTTCCGCCGGGGCTTACATGTTCGTGTTCTACGAACAGCTGGCTGACCGTCCTGGCGCACCCATCCTGCAGGACGTCATCGTCGGTGTGACCGGCCTGATTCTGCTGCTCGAGGCAACACGGCGGGCGCTCGGGCCGCCGCTGATGATCATCGCCTCGATCTTTATCTTCTATTCGCTGGCGGGGCCCTGGATGCCGGGTATCCTCGCTCACCGTGGCGTCAGCCTTTACGGCCTGGTCAATCACCAGTGGCTGACCACCCAGGGTGTGTTTGGTATCGCCTTGGGCGTTTCGACCAGTTTCGTCTTCCTGTTTGTGCTGTTCGGCGCGCTGCTCGACAAGGCAGGTGCCGGCAACTACTTCATCAAGGTCGCCTTCTCGTTGCTGGGCCACTACAAGGGCGGGCCCGCCAAGGCCGCCGTGGTGGCCTCCGGCATGACCGGCCTGATCTCCGGCTCGTCCATCGCCAATACCGTGACTACCGGTACCTTCACCATTCCGATGATGAAGCGTGTCGGCTTCTCCTCGGAGAAGGCCGGTGCGGTGGAGGTGTCCTCCTCGGTCAATGGCCAGATCATGCCGCCGGTGATGGGCGCCGCCGCCTTCCTGATGGTGGAGTACGTCGGCATTTCCTACGTGGAGGTGATCAAGCACGCCTTCCTGCCGGCGCTGATTTCCTATATCGCGTTGATCTACATCGTTCACCTCGAGGCGCTCAAGGCCAACATGGAGGGGCTGGAAAGCTCCAACCCGCCCAAGCCGCTGGTACGCAAGGTGATCGGCTTCCTCGGTGGTCTGCTGCTGATGATGGTGGTGGCGCTGGGTGTCTACTACGGCCTGGGCTGGCTCAAGCCGGTACTGGGTGATGCGACTCCCTGGGTGGTGGCCGTGGCGCTCTCGGTGGTCTACGTGGCGCTGTTGAAGCTGGGTGCAAACTATCCCGAGCTCGAGCTCGATGATCCCAACGAGCCTATCTACAAGCTGCCCCAGACCCGACCCACGGTGCTGGTAGGCCTGCAGTACATCCTGCCGGTGATCGTGCTGATCTGGTGTCTGATGGTGGAGCGCCTGTCACCGGGACTGTCCGCCTTCTGGGCGACGGTGTTCATGATCTTCATCATGCTGACCCAGCGCCCGATCATGCACGCCTTCCGTGGGCGGGGTGATCTTGGCAAGGATCTGCGCGAAGGCTGTCTGGACCTGTGGACGGGGCTGGTGACCGGCGCGCGCAACATGATCGGTATCGGTATCGCCACCGCCACCGCCGGCATCATCGTGGGTGCGGTCTCCCAGACCGGTGTCGGCCTGGTGCTCGCGGACGTGGTCGAGATCCTGTCCATGGGCAACCTGATGCTGATTCTGTTCTTCACCGCCATTCTCAGCCTGATCCTGGGCATGGGGCTGCCGACCACCGCCAACTACATCGTGGTGTCGGCGCTGCTGGCTCCGGTGATCGTGCAACTGGGTGAGCAGAATGGTCTGCTGGTACCGCTGATCGCGGTGCACCTGTTCGTGTTCTACTTTGGCATCATGGCCGACGTCACGCCGCCGGTGGGCCTTGCCTCCTTTGCCGCCGCGGCGGTTTCTGGAGGGGATCCGATCCGCACCGGCTTCCAGGCGTTCTACTACAGCCTGCGTACCGCCGCGTTGCCGTTCCTGTTCATCTTCAACACCGACCTGCTGCTGATCGATGTGGCGCCCTTGCAGGGCGTATTGATCTTCGTGGTGGCGACCATCGCCATGCTGATCTTCGCCGCGGCGACCCAGGGCTACATGATCACCCGCAATCGCTGGTACGAGAGCATCCTGCTGCTGCTGGTGGCCTTCACCCTGTTCCGCCCGGGCTTCTGGATGGACATCATCCATGATCCTTATCGCAGTGTGCCGCCGTCCGAGTTCGTCGAGGCCTACGGCAACGTGGACGAGGACAGCACCCTGCGTCTGCAGGTCAAGGGCGAGGACGCCTTCGGCGATCCGCTGACGACCTACATGACGCTGCCGGTGGCAGAGGGCGAGACCGGTGAGGATCGCCTGCTCAATCTCGGTCTGGAGCTGATCGTCGAGGACGGTCGCGCCATCGTCGACATGGTGACCTATGGCAGTCAGGCTGCGGATCTCGGCTTCGACTTCGATCAGGAGATCGTCGAGATTCAGGCACCGGTGGATCGCTGGCCGAAAGAGCTGATGTGGATTCCGGCGCTTCTGCTGTTCGCCCTGATCGTGTTGGCACAACGCCGTCGCCGGCCCCCTGAAACCACTGAGGCCACGGCCTGAGGAGGTCCGTCATGTACCAGAAGATCCTGTTACCGGTCGATCTCAATGAGCCATCGTCGTGGGAGAGGGCACTGCCGGTGGCGCTCTCGCTGTGCCGCAACTTTGGTGCCAGCCTGCACCTGGTGACGGTGTTGCCGGACTACCGCATGCCGCTGGTGGGGTCCTACTTCCCCAAGGACTTCGCCAAGAAGGCCCATGAAGCGGTACAGAAGGCGCAGCATGACTTCATCGTCGAGCACGTGCCGGAGGACCTGACGGCTCAGGCGATCATCGCCGATGGCTCCCCCTGGGAAGCCATCATCAAGGTCGGCAAGAAGATCGATGCCGACCTGATCGTCATGGCCTCGCATACCAAGCGCAAGTTCGCCGACTACGTGATCGGCCCCAACGCCGAGCACGTCGTCCATCACAGCAAGTGTTCGGTGATGATCGTGCGTTGACCCAGACGACAAGCGCTAGCGCCATCGACGCCCCCTCACATGAGGGGGCGTTTTCGTAAGCTTGCGTAGGTTGAAGGCGAATCCAGGGCCCATCAACTACAGTCAAATTAGAGTCGATGGGCGCCGGCGATGGCGTGAAGGAACCTCGCATCTTGCCCCTTGACTCCCGTGACAGGTGGGCGGTGGCAACCGTCATCCGTGGGTACAAGGGGGAGTAGATGATGAGTGCAGCAGCATCACGACACGACAAGGAGTCGAGCGGGGCCAGGGTAAAGATCTCCATCAAGAACGTCGGTATGGGGCGGCCCAGGGTGTGGTTATCTTCGGGATTCGAGGACTTTCGGGCCGCCACTGCGGTCAGCCTTTCCTATGGCATGTTCTGGGTCGGGCTCAGCATCGCCGTCACGGCAGGGGCGCTGACGCTGGGACTGTGGCATTGGCTGTTGCCGCTGGTGGCCGGCTTCATGTTCATCGGGCCGTTGGTGGCGGTGGGCTCCTACGGGATCAGCAGGGCGCTGGAAGAAGGCCGCTCCCCGACCCTGGGGGATGCCTTTGGCGCCTGGCGCGGCCACACCGGGCAACTGGCCATGATGGGCGTGATGATGATGATCTTCTTTCTCGCCTGGATTCGCCTGGCCACCTTGCTGTTTGCCCTGTTCTTCGGTCTCCAGTCGCCGGATCCGTCCACGGTCTATGCGTCACTTCTGACCACGCCGGAAGGCCTCGGCATGCTGGTGGTGGGGCTGGCCTTTGGCTGTGTGCTGGCGTTTGGCGCCTTTTCCATTAGCGTGGTCGCGATTCCAACCCTGATGGATCAGGACCTGACGTTCATGGAGGGCATCGAGGCCAGTATTCGTTCGGTGGCACGCAATTTCCGACCGATGCTGCTGTGGGCAGCGATTCTCACCGGCTGCGTACTGGTGGGGATGGCCACCTTCTATATCGGGCTTGCCTTGATTCTGCCGGTACTGGGGCACGCGAGCTGGCACGCCTACGAAGACCTGGTGGTGTGCGAACGGCTGGACGACCCCGGCGCCTGAGGGCGGCAACCTGGTCCGTGAAGACGCCCCGACAGGGGGCGTTTTCCTGAACCAGCAAAGCTCGAGGGGCCCGCAGACTGACCTTTGGCGCTCGATCACGTAATCTACTCCTGCAGAAAGAGTCAGGAGACGTCATGCGGGTGCCAGCTTTCCTTTGCCAGGTGGGTGTCCTCCTGGGGCTGTTGGTAGCAGGGGGAATCGGCCAGGTCCATTCCCAGCCTCTGCCAGCTCCGGAGGGGCCTGTGCTGCTTAAAGTATCGGGCAATATCCAGAACACCAATGTGGATGCACAGCTTCTGCTGGATCGTGCCATGCTCGACGATCTTGAGAGTCGTGCGCTGGTGACCGATACCCCGTGGCATAGCCAGGCCAGCCGTTTCGAGGGGCCGCTGCTCCGCAGCGTGCTGGAATCCGCCGGTGTCACCGCCGACAGCATTCGCGTGCACGCCTTGAACGGCTTCGTGGCCGATATCCCGGTCTCCGATGCCTATCGCTATGACGTCATCCTGGCCATGAAGCAGGACGGCGAAGCGATGTCGGTGCGAAACTTCGGCCCGCTGTTTGTGTTGTACCCTTTCGATGATCATCCAGAACTACTTAACGAGTCGGTCCAGTTTCGTTCGGTGTGGCAGGTAGATGCCATCGAGGTCCCGTGATCAATGTCACCGGGAGATCGGTCGAAGGCCATCAGGAGGCAAGGCAGGGAGTGCAGCGCCCCAATACCATAGTGAGTGATCCCGGTGTGTCGGCTGGTGTCGACCCGAACATTCTGCCAGCAGATTCCCGACCCAAGGAGGAGGGTGCTCGGCGCATCCGTTCCGTATGCGACGCTATCCTCTGAGACTGGTATTCAGTGCCGTGGCGGCACTGACCTTCTTTGCCGCCGCCATGGTGGTGATCGGTCTGGTCGCCTGGCGCCATGACAATCTTTCCCACCAGGTGGTGGAGGATATCACCTGGCATTCCTACAAGCTGGACCGAGACGTGGTGTTGCTGCGCAATCACCTGTTGTTCGGGGAGCATGGACCCGAACAGCTGGCCGGCTTCAGGCTCGAGTTCGACCTGTTGTTCAGTCGACTGAACCTGTTTCGCCACAGCGACATTCACGATCTGGTCGAGGAGGCTCCGGCCGCGCGTCGCCAACTGTCGATCATCATCAGCCTGATGCAGGACCTGGATGCCGAGGTCAGTGCCCTGGCGTCCCTCGATAGCGAGGCAGAGGCCGTTCTTGACCAGCATCTTGCCGCGCTATCCACCGAGACCGAAAGGTTGATCATGGCCGTCAATGGCCATCTGGCCGAGATCAATACCGCAGAGCGTGTTCGTCTGCAGCGACTGTACCTGTTGCTGCTGGTGATGATCCTCGGTATGAGCCTGGCCGGAGGGGTCATGCTTGCCGTGCTTTTCAAGGAAGCCCGTGACAACGAGGCCTCGCGCAAGGCACTGGAGACGCTGAGCGGCGAACTGGAAATCAGTGCCCGGCGCGCCCAGTCCGCCAGTCAGGCCAAGTCCGACTTTCTGGCCACGGTGAGCCACGAGATCCGCACGCCGCTCAACGGCGTCATCGGCATGAGCGAACTGTTGCGTGATCTCGAACTGTCGGAGCCCGCCAGCCGCTACTCGCACACCATTCATGACAGCGCCCGCCAACTGATGGGCATGATCGATGACATCCTCGACTTCTCCAAGATCGAGGCAGGACGCATGGAGCTGGATGTTCAGCCGGTGGCACTCGATGCCTTGATCGAAGATGCGCTGGAGCTGTTTCGTCCGCGCGCACTCGACAAGCGGTTGCGCTTGCTTGGCCACGTGGACGAGACGCTGCCGGCACGACTCCAGGGGGACCCAGGCCGGCTTCGGCAGGTGCTGCTCAACCTGCTGGCCAACGCCATCAAGTTTACCGACCGCGGCATGGTGAGGCTGTCGGTAGCGCCTGTGGACGAGGGCTGGGTGCAGTTCGACGTGGTGGATACCGGTCAGGGTGTCGAGGCGTCCCTGCTGCCTCAGTTGTTCGAGCCCTTCCGCCAGGGCGATGCCTCCGTCGCCCGGCGCTATGGCGGCACCGGTCTGGGCCTCGCGATTTCCAAGCGCCTGGTAGTGGCCATGGGGGGCGAGATAGGGGTCGACAGCCGTCGAGGCAAGGGCAGTCGCTTCTGGTTCCGATTGCCGCTGGTGCCCTGTGACGAACCCCGCCGTCAACCGCTGACGGTGGCCAGGGCGCGCGCGCATCCCAAACAGCTCGCCGAGGCGGATCTGCTGGTGGTGGAAGACAATCTGGTCAACCAGGAAGTGGCGATCGCGATGCTGGAACGCCTCGGCTGTTCGGCTACCCTGGCTTCCTGCGGCAAGGAAGCGCTGGCTCTCTGCTCACAGCGCCGTTTTGACCTGATATTGATGGATGTCCAGATGCCTGACCTCGATGGTCGCGAGGTCACCCGACGCCTTCGCAGCTTTTCCGACTGGCGTAGTGAGGTTCCCGTGGTGGCGATGACCGCTGGTGGCGCCAGTCACGATGAGTCGGACTGCATGGCGGCCGGCATGAACGACTATCTGACCAAGCCGCTGTTGATGGGCACGCTGCTGATGGTGCTCAAGCGCCACCTGCTGGGAGAGTCCGAGACCTCGACGACTCCGAGGGGTATCACCTCACTGATCAATGCCGATACGCTCGATGCCCTGGACGAAGGGCTTGGGGGCGAGCGCCGGGATGCTCTGGTGGACCTGTTCGGGCGACAGGCGCGCGAACGCTTGCCGGAGATCCAGAGCGCCTACCGGCGAGGCGAGGAGGAGCCGCTGGCCCAACTGGCCCATCAGCTCAGGGGCGAGGCCGCCGGCGTCGGCGCCATGGCTCTGGCCGAGGCGGCGCGAGCGCTGGAGCGTTGTGCCCTGGATGGCTGCATCGAGGATGCCAGAGGCGTCATCGATGCGCTGCCTGAGCTGCTTGAACGCACCCTGGCGGCCTTTGCCCGCAGCGAGAGGCGCGCCTCCCAGACCTGAGGTCGGCTTCGGCGTCCCGCTGTGTTGCTGGTGAAGGTGGACGGCTCAGTGGCTCAGTTGCCTTGGGGACGGGGACGCCGCCAGCGCGGATGTCGTGGAACCACCACCCGTTGGGCCCGGTATTCACCCCGCACCGCATCCATCGCCAGCGCCAGGGCCTGCTCGGCGATGCCTCGATGATCCTGTACGGCGGAGTTGACCGCCAGCGGCAGAAAGTCCAGCAGACGGTTGTCGCCGAAACTCGCCATGGCCAGACGCGGGGGCAGGCCGCCGCGTGCAATCAATTCGTCCAGGGCGCCTTCCAGCAGAATGTAGGACGCGGTTACCAGGGCGTCGGGCAGTCCCTTCTTGTCGATGTAGTCAGCCAGCAGCCTGGCGCCTTCCTCGCGGGCATAGTGATCGCCGCTTTCCAGGGTGCACTCGAGCTCGCGTCCCTCCACGCCTGCGCGGAAGCCGGCGCGGCGCTCTTCGGTGATCGAAAGGTGCGGCACCGCATCGAGCCATAGCACGCTCTTGACTGCCGGCGTCATCAGCGAGCGTGTGAGCTGTTCGGCGGCCTCGCGGTCGTTGCTGACGACGCTGGCGAAGCTCGCTTCGGGCAGGCCCCGGTCGATGGCGATGATCGGCAGACCCTCATTCATCAATTCGGTATAGAAGGACGCCGGCTGCGCCAGACAGCTTGCCACGATCAGCGCCTCGCAGCGTTGGGCGCGCAGTGACAGGGCCAGGTCCCGCTCGCTGTCGGGCTGGTCGTCGGAGCCGACGATCAGCAGCTGGTAGCCCTGGGCCCGCGCTCCGCGTTCCAGGTGCTTGGCCAGGCGGGCGTAGCTGGAGTTTTCCAGGTCCGGCACGATCAGCCCCAGGATGCGGCTGCTGCCGCGCCGCAGGGCCGCCGCCTGGGCATCGACACGGTAGCCATGCTCCGCCACCACCGCCATCACTCGGTCCACGGTGTCCTGACGAATACGGCGCTCCCTGGCCTTGCCATTGACGATGTAGCTGGCGGTGGTGCGGGAAACGCCGGCCAGGCGGGCAATTTCGGCCAAGGTCATGCGGGTGTCTCCATTGAAGGCGTCGGGCGTGGTCACGGCGACAAGGTGTCAATTCCCTCTAGTCTACCTGGCATGGCAGCAGTGTCCCCCTGCCAAAGTCGTAGCTTTTGCGACTTGCCATGTGCGCTGAATCGTACCAGCATTGTGACATGGTGAGGTGACACGATTCAGCTTTCGAGCATTTTGCATTTGCCGAAGCCAGGTGATCCCAGCATCCGGCGTGCGCTGTATCTGTTGCATCCCGGCAGTGCCGGGTCGCTGGACCTCCTCGCCGACACCGTTCAACCGATACCGGTGAGGAAACGCTGCACCTCACCCAGGAGAGCCCTTCATGCTGACGCTGAACGCCGACGACATCCTGCTGGATTGTCGTGCCGAGAGCTGGCGCCACGCCCTCGACGCCGCCTTTGACACCCTGAAGGCGGCCAGCCTGGTCGATGACGGCTACCGCCAGGGCCTGGTCGATCGGGAGTCCCAGTCTTCCACCTGGCTTGGCAATGGCATCGCCATCCCCCACGGCACCCCCGAGAGTCGAGGCGCGGTGCGTCGCACCGGGGTGCGGGTGCTGCAGTTCCCCGAGGGCGTGCGCTGGCACGACGGCAACCTCGTTCACGTATTGGTGACCATCGCCGCCCAGAGTGATGAGCACCTGGATATCCTCAGAAGCCTGACCCACGTGCTCGACCGGGACGGTGTCGCCGAACGCCTGGCTCAGGCGAGCAGCGCCGAGGTGATCACCGAGCTGCTGGCTCGGCCGGTGGTTCGCCCGCGACTGGACCAGGACACCCTGGTGCTGGGCCATCGCGCCGACGACCTGCTCGATCTCGCGCTGGCCGGGGCTCAGCGGCTGCGCCAGCTGGCATTGGTCGATACCGCCTATCTTGCCGAGATGGTCACCACCATCCCGACGCACCTGGGACGGGGGCTGTGGCTTGCGTCCAGCGAAGCCGGCGTGTCCACGCCGGCACTCGCCGCGGTGACGCCGGCCAAGCCCGTCCAGCATCAGGGTAGCGACGTCGAGGCGGTGTTGTGCCTGGCCTCCCATGGCGAGGCAGGACGCCCGCTGGCTGACGCCATCGTGTCGCTGGTGGCGTCACTGGATGAGTCCGACGCCGCCCATCTGCGCGAGCGGGACGCTGACGACTGGCTGGCGCTGCTGGCTGGCGAAGGTGGCTCGGCGCAGAGTCGTCGCGTACGCCTGCTCAACGCCCATGGGCTTCACGCTCGTCCGGCCAAGGTGCTGGTCCAGAAGGCACGCGAAAGCGGGGTCGCCGTGCAGGTGCGCCTGGCCGAGGGCAGCGGACGCCCGGTGTCGGCGGCGTCGCTGACCAAGGTGATCGGTCTTGGTGCCAGACGAGGACAGGAGCTGATCCTGTCGGCGCGAGGCGAGGGTGCCGAACAGGCGCTGACATCGCTGGTCGAGGCGATCAACGATGGTCTGGGGGAGCAGGTGACGCCACTGGCGTCTTCGGCTGTGTCGCAGGCCGGGGCCGAGCAGGCGGTCGCGGAGCCGGTGGCGGCAAGCATGCCGCCCGCCGACCAGCCGCTGGAAGCGGTGGCCGCATCGCCGGGACTCGCGGTGGCGCCGCTTTTCGTGATCAAGACCCCGGACTTCGACTATCCCCGCGAGGCGGCGGACTCCGCGTTAGAGCGACAGCGCCTCGAGCGGGCCATCGCCCAGGGCGGCGAGCAGCTCAAGGCCCTGATCGCCCGGACCGCCGGAGGCGAGGTCGCCGCCATTCTGTCGATGCATGAGGAAATGCTCGAAGACCCGGAACTGGCCCAGGCCGCGCGCGAGGGCATCGACGAGGGGCTTTCCGCCGAGGCCGCCTGGTGGCAGGCAATCGACGTCGCCGCCCGCGCCCAGGAACAACTGGCCGATCGCCTGCTGGCCGAACGAGCCGCGGATCTGCGTGACGTCGGCCGTCGTGTGCTGGGTATCCTGTGCGACGTCGAGCTGCCCGAGCCGCCGGCCGTGCCTTACCTGCTGGTGACCGACGATATCGGTCCGTCCGATGTCGCCCGCCTGGACACCGAGCGGGTCCGCGGCATCCTCACCGCCCGGGGCGGCGCCACCGCCCACAGCGCGATACTCGCCCGGGCACTAGGGATACCGGCGGTAGTCGGTGCCGGTGCCGGCGTGCTGGCGCTCGAAAATGGCACCGAGATGCTGCTCGACGGCGATGAAGGCTGGGTCGTGCCGGCACCCTCGCAAGCGCGTCGCGAGCGCTTCGAGGCGCGCATGGAAGCGCTGGAGGCGCTCAAGGCACGTGCCTGGGACGCTCGCTTCGAGGACGCCCGGACCGAGGATGGTACCCGCGTGGAGGTGGTCGCCAACCTGGGCAATACCGCCCACGCCCGCGACGCCGTATCGCGCGGCGCCGAGGGGGTGGGGCTGCTGCGTACCGAGTTTTTGTTCATGGCCCACGCCTCGCTGCCGGACGTGGAGACCCAGGAGCGCGAATATCGCGAAGCCCTGGATGCTCTGGACGGCCGCCCGCTGGTGGCGCGGACCCTGGACGTGGGTGGCGACAAGCCGCTGGCTTACTGGCCACTGCCCCAGGAGGACAACCCCTTCCTCGGCCTGCGTGGCATTCGTCTGGCCCTCAGGCGTCCCCAGGTGCTGCGCGATCAGTTCAGCGCCCTGGTGAAGGCCGCCGACGGCCGGCCGCTGCGCATCATGCTGCCCATGGTCAAGGACCTGGATGAGTTCCGCGCCGCCCGTGCGATCTTCGATGAGGTGCTGCGCGAACTCGGCGTCAGCCGAGACGGCGACCGCCTGCAGCTGGGCGTGATGATCGAGGTGCCGTCCTGCGCGCTGCTGGCGCCGAGCCTGGCGCCCGAGGTCGACTTCTTCTCCATCGGCACCAACGACCTGACCCAGTACACCCTGGCCATCGACCGTGGTCATCCTGAGCTTTCCGGGGAGTCCGACGGCCTGCACCCGGCCGTGCTGCGGCTGATCCAGATGACCGTCCAGGCGGCCCATGCCCATGGCAAGTGGGTCGGCGTGTGCGGTGAGCTGGCCAGCGACCGCCAGGCGATTCCGGTGCTGGTTGGCCTCGGCATCGACGAGCTGTCGGTGAGCGCCCGCCAGGTACCCATGGTCAAGGCACGCCTGGCGTCGGTCTCCACCACCCGGGCCCGGGAACTCGCCGCCCTGGCATTGGCCGCTCCCACCGCCCGGGACGTGCGCAGAGAGCTGGAGGCGAACCAATGAGCGAGATATCCGGCAATGCCGTCAAGCCACCGGTGCTGACCATTTCGGCCAACCCGGCGCTGGACCTGTCTGTCGCTGTGGACCGGCTGACGCCAGGTGCGCTGCACCGCGCCGAGTCAGTCGAGCTGACCGCCGCCGGCAAGGGCGTCAACATGGCGCGGGTGCTCGCCGCCCTGGGCCACCCGGTCTGTGTCACCGGATTTCTGGGCAGTGACAACGACTCGCCCTTCATCGATGCCTTCGCCGAGATGGGGGTCGAGGACGCCTTTGTGCGATTGCCCGGCGCCACCCGCATCAACACCAAGCTGAGCGAGGCCGACGGTCGCGTCAGCGATATCAATGCGCCGGGACTCAGCGTCGATGCCGACGCCTGGCAGCGCCTGATCGCCACCATCGAGGCGCGCCTGACGACGCCTGCGCTGCGCCCCGCCGCGGTAATGATCGGCGGCAGCCAGCCACCGGGAGTCGGCGCTTCGGCGCTGGCCGAACTGATCACTCGGATCAAGGCCACCGGCGTACCCGTGTGGGTGGACACCAGCGGCGAGGCGCTCAAGGCAGCGGTCAAGGCGGGGGCCGACGCGGTGAAGCCCAACCTGGAGGAGCTGGCCGACTGGGCGGATCGTGACATTGCAACAGACGTCGACGTTCAGCGTGCAGCCCTTGAGCTTTACGCCGCCGGCGTCGGCGACGTGCTGATTTCCGCCGGTGCCGACGGTGTGACCTGGCTGGGTCCGCATGGCCTGTGGCAGTCGCTGCCTCCTGCGGTCAGGGTGGCCAATACCGTATGTGCCGGCGATACCCTGTTTGCCGCCATGCTGCACGGCGTGCTGTGCGAGGCGCCTGTGGAACAGGCGCTGAGGTTTGCCACGGCGCTGTCCGCCGAGGCGGTGCGCCACACCGGCGTGGGCCGGGCCGACGCCTCCGATTTCACCGACCTTCTTTCCGACACCAGGGTGCGGCGCCTCAATGACGTCGAAGCCCGGGGAGTACTTGCATGAACGTGATCCTGTTGACGACCTGCCCCGGCGGCAGCGTCACGAGCTACCTGGCCGCCCAGCGCCTGACCCCTGCCGCCGAGGCCAAGGACTGGCAGCTCTCCACCGAGGTGCACTCGAGCCTGGCGCCGGTCGAGACCCTGTCCCACCAGACCCTGGCCGCGGCCGAGCTGGTGATCGCGGTGGGCGAACCCATCGCCGGGGCCCACCGCTTCAGCGGCAAGCGCCTGTATCGTGGCAGCCTGGAAGATGCCCTGAGCGACCCGTCGGACTTTCTCGAGCGGGCGGCCCGTGACGCCCAGGTGTTTACCCCCCTCAATGATGAGGCGGCCAGCGCTTCAGGGAATGGCCCCGTGGCTGCAGACGTCAGCGACGAGGCGCGCATCGTCGCGGTGACCGCCTGTCCCACCGGGGTCGCCCACACCTTCATGGCCGCCGAGGCACTGGCCGAGGCAGGGCGTGGGCTCGGCCATCAGGTACGCGTCGAGACCCAGGGCTCGGTGGGCGCTCAGGATCAGTTGACCGACGACGAGATCGCCCAGGCGGACCTGGTCATCCTGGCCTGCGATATCGAGGTCGATCCCACCCGATTTGCCGGCAAGCGGATCTACCGCACGTCCACCGGCAACGCCCTGAAGAAGTCGCGCCAGACCATCGAGGCGGCGCTGATCGAGGCCCAGGTGGAAAGCGCGGATGGTGGCGCCAGGGCCGAGTCTGCCAAGAGCTTCAAGGAGAAGGGCGTCTACAAGCACCTGCTGACCGGGGTGTCCTTCATGCTGCCCATGGTGGTAGCCGGGGGCCTCTTGATCGCGCTGTCCTTCGTCTTCGGCATCGAGGCCTTCAAGGAGGAGGGCACCCTGCCTGCCGCCTTGATGGAGATCGGTGGGGGCACCGCCTTCGCCCTGATGGTGCCGGTGCTGGCTGGCTACATCGCCTATTCCATCGCCGATCGGCCCGGCATCGCCCCGGGCATGATCGGCGGCATGCTGGCGTCGAACATCGGTGCCGGCTTCATCGGCGGTATCCTGGCGGGCTTTCTGGCCGGCTACGTGGCCAAGGCGGTGACCCGCTACGTCAAGCTGCCTTCCAGCGTCGAGTCACTCAAGCCGATCCTGATCATCCCGCTGGTCGCGAGTCTGGTCACCGGTCTGGTGATGATCTATGTGGTCGGTGAGCCGGTGGCCGGGGTGCTCGAGGCACTGACCGCCTTCCTCGAGAGCATGGGCTCCACCAATGCGGTGCTGCTGGGGATTCTGCTCGGCGCGATGATGTGCTTCGACCTGGGGGGGCCGGTCAACAAGGCGGCCTACACCTTCGGGGTGGGCCTGCTCGCCTCCGAGACCTACGCCCCCATGGCGGCGATCATGGCCGCCGGCATGGTGCCGGCGATCGGCATGGGCATCGCCACCTTCGTCGCCGGGCGCAAGTTTGCCGACCCCGAGCGCGAGGCCGGCAAGGCCTCCTTCGTGCTGGGGCTGTGCTTCATCAGCGAGGGCGCGATTCCCTTCGCCGCCAAGGACCCGCTGCGGGTGATTCCCATCAGCATGCTGGGCGGCGCCATCACCGGAGCCATCTCGATGCTGGTGGGCGCCAAGCTGATGGCCCCCCACGGCGGCGTATTCGTGCTGTTGATTCCAAATGCGATTACTCCAGTGTTGTGGTACCTGCTGGCGATCGTCGCGGGCTCGCTGGTGACCGGGCTCGGTTACGCCGCCATCAAGCGCGGCGAGACGGCCTCCATGCCGGTGGGCGAGGGGGCCTGATAAGGGGGGCTCGGCACTCACCGGCGGTTGACGGCCAGCAAGGTGCAGATGGCGTCCTGGGCGCCTCTCACTGGTGCACGATGAAGGGTATTGCTCAATGGCCCGGCCTGACAGGTCGGGCCATTTTTTTTGTTCTTGACCCTTTAACGAAATGATCGACTGTTATTTTTCTGGATTCTCAGTAAAAAGACGGAAAAATTCCGAGCGCATGGCATAATGGCGCGCTTCTTGCCTCATGCTAGGCAGGACCCGGAGCAGGTGGCGACCCCACCTCAGCCGGGACAGGGCCTTACCGGGCCCAGGCGGCCCCCACCCGGGGCCTGACAAGGACGACCGTTTTCTTGTGAAGGCCGGCGAAAGTCGGCGCGAGCAGGCACGAGGCGGTACGTCCGATTGATGAGGAGATCCCATGTCAAGCGAACCCGTGACTCTCATGGTGGCCCGCCGCGTGGCGCGTGGACGCTACCGCGACTTCACCCTGTGGCTCGATGAAGGCCGCGAGCTGGCGGCGGACTTTCCCGGCTATCTCGGCTCCGGCATCCTGGCGCCGCCCCCCGGCGACGACGAGTATCAGATCATCTTTCGCTTTCAGGACACCGATACCCTCGCACGCTGGGAGCATTCCGCCTCGCGCCGTGCCTGGCTCGAGCGTGGTGCCGGCCTGTTCGAGGCCCCCCAGGAGCGGCGTGCCCTGGGACTCGACAGCTGGTTCACCAGCCCCGGCCCCAGGGTGCCGCCGCGCTGGAAGCAGGCGATCGCCATCTGGCTGGCGTTCTTCCCGGTGTCGCTGATGTTCCAGTGGCTGCTGGGCGATACCCTGGCGACCTTGCCGCTGGTTCCTCGGGTACTCGCCAGCACCCTGATGCTGACCCCGGTGATGGTGTTCCTTTTCATCCCCCTGTCTACCCGCCTGCTGGCGCCCTGGCTTCAGGCGCCGCCCGGACGTGGCGCTCGCCTGAGCCTGCGTCTGCGCCGCAGCTGAGGCTGACAGGCGGCCCTCCCGGCTCGCATTGAGTCTGGCCACTGCTCGCGCCTACACTCAGGTCATGCGGCGTTGCCGCGGATCTTGAGGACAGCCCATGGGCAGTGCGAGCACGGCGCCCCGCGTGGAAGGCGACATCACCGCGCGGGAGCGCCCTACACCAGAACAACAAGAGCTTGCGTCGCTGGGACTCAAGGTGGCGGCCAGCCGCCACCCCAAGGCTGAACAGGCGGCGTGTGAGCTGCATCACGAGCTCTATCATCCCGACCTGGGTTTCGTGCTGTTCTTCGTCAGCGCCGAATACGCGCTGGACCCCCTGGCCCAGGCCCTGGAGTCGACCTTCGGTGGGCTGCCGCTGGCGGGTTGCACCACGGCGGGTGAGATCACCCCGCTGGGGTACGAGCGCGGGACCATCGTCGCCATCGGGTTCGATCGCCGTCATTTTGGCGTGGCCACCACCCTGCTCGAGGACCTCGAGAGCGTCTCCCTGATCGACGCCCAGCGTCGGGTGGAGTCGCTTCTTGCCACCGCCAGGGGGCATCTGGATGGCGAGGCCTTCGCGCTGACCCTGCTCGATGGGCTGTCGGCCAGCGAAGAGCAGGTGCTGACCACTCTGGACGCCGCCCTGGGTGGTATCCCGAGCTTCGGTGGCTCGGCCGGGGACGACAACCGACTGGCGCATACCCATGTGTTTGCCGGTGGGCGCTTTCACAGCGCGGCGGCGGTGGTGGTGCTGATCACCACCCACCATCCCTTCGAGGTGTTCTCGACCCATCACCTGGCGGCACGCCGTGACAAGCTGGTGGTCACCCGCGCCGATCCTGCGGGCCGGCGTGTGCTGGAGCTCAATGCCCTGCCCGCGGTGGACGAGTACGCCCGGCTGGTCGGTGTCTTGCCAAGCGAACTCGATGAGGGCGTGTTTGCCCGCCACCCGTTGGCGGTCAAGCTGGGCGATGCCTACTACGTCCGCTCGATCCAGCGTGCCAACGCCGACGGTAGCCTCAGCTTCTACTGCGCGGTGGAGACCGGCATCGTGCTGACCGCCATGGCCGGCACGCCGATTCTCGAGGCCCTCGACGATACCCTGGGGGGCCTTCAGCGCCGGCTGGGGAAACCGCAGTTGATCATCGGCTGTGACTGCTTTCTCAGGCGTCTGGAGTTCGAGGCGCTCGCGCAGATCGGCGACGCCTCCGAACGACTTTCCAGGGCCTCGGTGGTGGGCTTCAACACCTACGGTGAGCAGCACCACGGCATGCATATCAACCAGACTTTCACGGGGGTGGCGATTGGATCTGGTCGGTGAGCCAAGGCAGGATCGCGCCAGCAGTGCACTGGAACAGGAACTGCTGGAGGAAAACCATCGGTTACGCCGGATCTGCCAGGCGCTGATCGAGCGGGTCGAGTCCGCCGGGGCGGGCGGGGCACCCTATGGTGCCTTCGAGCACGCGGTGCTGCTCGCCGAGCAGGTGCGCGAGCGCACCGAGACCCTGCACCGTACCCTGGATGAACTGGCCGAAACCAATGCCCGTCTGGAGGAGGCCCGGCGCGACGCCGAGGCCGCCAATGCCTCCAAGACCCGCTTCCTGGCGGCGGTCAGCCACGACCTGCTGCAGCCGCTCAACGCCGCGCGGCTGTTTGCCAGCGCCCTGGAAGAGCGAAAGCTGCCGGAAGAATCCGGTCGCCTGGTGCAGCGTATCGATCGCTCGCTCAGCGACGTGGAATTGCTGCTGGGGACCCTGGTCGACATCTCGCGACTGGATGCCGGGGTGTTGACCCCGGACGTGGCCCCCTTCGCCGTCTCGCAGTTGCTGGATGCGCTCGCCGAGGAATTTCGTCAGATGGCCGGCGCCCGCGGGCTGGCGTTTCGCTATGTGCCGAGTTCCGCCTGGGTCGAGTCCGACCTGGCGCTGCTGGCCCGAGTGATTCGCAACCTGATGTCCAACGCCGTGCGCTACACCGAGTCGGGGCGGGTGCTGCTCGGCTGTCGCAGACGTCGGGTAGGCCAGCAGTACTGGCTCGAGATCCTGGTGGGGGATACCGGCCCGGGCATCGACGAGGCTCGGCGCGACGAGATCTTTCTGGAGTTTCGCCGGGGCAACGCCGCAGCCCCGGGGCAGGAGCGCGGGCTGGGACTGGGGCTTGCCATCGTCGATCGCATCGCCCGGCTGCTCGATCATCCCATTACCCTCAATAGCCGACCCGGCCAGGGCGCCCAGTTCTCGGTAAGCGTGCCCTGCGCTCGCCCGGCGCGTGCGGTGGCCCCGTCGGCCTCGACCCTGCAGCAGGCCGGCACGCGGCAGCTGCAGAGTACCGAGGTATGGGTGCTGGACAACGATCCCGCCATCCTCGAGGGCATGAGCGCGCTGCTGGGTGGCTGGGGATGTCGGGCGCGCCTCGCGTCGCGAGTGGTTGAACTGGAACAGAGCCTGGCCGAGCGCCACGAGACACAGGGCATGGATAGGCCGTCGCCAACGGTGGTGATGATCGACTACCACCTGTCCAGCGACGAAGAAGATGGCCTGGCGCTGGCGCAGCGCCTGGCCGGCTCTCATGTAGACCTGGCCCCGATACTGATCACTGCCAACCACGACGCCGAGATCAAGCGGCGTTGTCGTGAGCTTGGCTTCCCCTGTCTACTGAAGCCGCTGAAGCCCCTGCGCCTGCGTCAGGCACTGATACACCTGCTCGACGCCGGTTGAGCCGTCTTGCCTTGGTCAGCGAGACGTTCTGCCTTCTAGCGCGCCCGCCGCCTGGCCAGGCAGGCCAGCAGGGTGGACTCGTCGGCTGCCAGGATCGCCTGAACACGGCTGCCGACGCCAAGCTTCTTGAGGATCGCCGAGACGTGGGTCTTGACCGTGGTCTCGGCGATATCGAGCTCGCGGGCGATGACCTTGTTGGAGGCGCCGCGAATCAGCAGGGACAGCACCTCGAGCTGCTTGACCGTCAACTGCTCGAGCGCGCCTGCATCGGCTGGACCCGTCACCCCCTGTGTCGCCCCCTGCGTCGCAGGCGGGGCACTCGAGGCCTCGGCCGGGCGGCGCATGATCTCGGCGGGCAGATAGATCTGGCCGTCCAGGATCTGCTTGATCGCCGCCAGCAGGTCCGGGCGTGGCGTGGACTTCGGCAGGTACCCGATGGCGCCCAGATCCAGGGCGCCGAGCACCGTGGCGCGCTCGCTTTCGGCCGACAGCACCGCCACCGGCACCGCCGGAAATGCCCGGCGCAATTCGCGCAGCCCGTCCAGGGCCGAGGCGTCAGGCAGATTCAAGTCCAGCAGCACCAGGTCGACGTCGTCGTCGGCGTCGAGGGCGCTTGCCAGCGCGGCGAAACAGTCCGCCTCGCGCAGCTCGGTGCCGGGCAGGCCCGATTGAATGACCGCGGCAATGGCGTCGCGAAAGAGCGGGTGATCGTCAGCCACCATCAGGCTGTACATGTCTGGCGTCCCGGTTGTCTGTGTCCTTGGTCGGTCTCCTACCGAAGGAGGAGGCGCTCTCCTGCCAGGGCAGTATGTCGCAAGCCAGGTTCCTGACCAAGACTGGAGTGGCAGACAACTACAACATCCTTTCCAAGGAGACACGCCATGATCTACGCCAACCCCGGACAACCCGACGCCGTGGTCAGCTTCGACGAGCGCTACGGCAACTATATCGGCGGCGAGTTCGTCGCCCCGGTCAAGGGTCAGTACTTCGACAACGTAAGCCCGGTCAACGGCCAGGTGTTCTGCCAGATCCCCCGCTCCGGTGCCGAGGATATCGACAAGGCGCTGGACGCCGCCCATGGGGCAGCGCCGGCCTGGGGGCGCACCTCCGCCGGCGAGCGCAGCAACATCCTGTTGAAGATTGCCGAGCGCATCGAGGCCAACCTGGAGGCGCTGGCGGTGGCCGAGTGCTGGGACAACGGCAAGGCGGTGCGCGAGACCCTGAACGCCGATATTCCGCTGGCGGTGGACCACTTCCGCTACTTCGCCGGCTGCATTCGTGCCCAGGAAGGCACCGCCGCCGATATCGACGCCAATACCGTGGCCTATCACTTCCACGAGCCACTCGGCGTCGTCGGCCAGATCATCCCCTGGAACTTTCCGCTGCTGATGGCCACCTGGAAACTCGCGCCTGCGCTGGCCGCCGGCAACTGCGTGGTGCTCAAGCCCGCCGAGCAGACCCCGGCTTCGATCCTCAAGCTGATGGAGGTGATCGGTGACCTGCTGCCTCCCGGCGTGGTCAACGTGGTCAACGGCTTCGGCGCCGAGGCGGGGGAGGCCCTGGCCACCAGCAAGCGCATCGCCAAGATCGCCTTTACCGGTTCCACCCCGGTGGGCTCGCACATCCTCAAGTGCGCTGCCGACAACATCATTCCTTCTACCGTGGAGCTTGGCGGCAAGTCGCCCAACATCTACTTCGCCGACATCATGAACGCCGAGCCGGAGTTCATCGACAAGGCCGCCGAGGGGCTGGTGCTGGCCTTCTTCAACCAGGGTGAGGTGTGCACCTGCCCGTCGCGGGCGCTGATCCAGGAGAGCATCTACGAGCCGTTCATGGCCAAGGTGATGGAGCGGGTCACCACCATCAAGCGTGGCAACCCGCTGGACACCGAGGTTCAGGTCGGCGCCCAGGCCTCCAAGGAGCAGTTTGACAAGATCATGTCCTACATGGACGTGGCCCGGGAGGAAGGCGCCGAGTTCCTGACCGGTGGCAACCAGGCCAAGCTCAATGCCGATCTGGACACCGGCTACTACATCGAGCCGACGCTGCTCAAGGGCAACAACAAGATGCGCGTCTTCCAGGAAGAGATCTTCGGCCCGGTGGTGGCGGTGACCACCTTCAAGGATGAGGAAGAAGCCCTGGCGATTGCCAACGACACCGAATTCGGTCTTGGCGCCGGCGTCTGGAGTCGTGACATCAACGTGGCCTTCCGCATGGGGCGTGGCATCCAGGCCGGTCGCGTATGGACCAACTGCTACCACCAGTATCCCGCCCACGCCGCCTTCGGCGGCTACAAGAAATCCGGCGTCGGTCGCGAGACCCACAAGATGGCGCTCGAGCACTACCAGCAGACCAAGAACCTGCTGGTGAGCTACGACACCAACCCCCTCGGTTTTTTCTAAAGGGAGTCGATCCGGGCCCGGTACCACCGGGCCCGGGAAGCTTCACCCCAGTGGCCTGACGCCGTTTGGCTCTCAGCGCCACGCCCCTTCACCGGGTGTCCCCGGACACCTTTCTCCTCTGTACCGTCCTTCCTTGATAGCGGGCGGATAGAGACCCTTTTTGCCCGGATCAGGGCAAGGAGTATAACAATGCAAAGCACCATGGAAGCCGCCGTCGTTCGTCAGTTCGGTCAGCCCTTGACCATCGAGGAGGTCGAGGTACCGCGTCCTGCCAGGGGCGAGGTACTGGTCAAGATCGCCGCCTCCGGGGTCTGCCATACCGACCTGCACGCCGCCCACGGCGACTGGCCGGTCAAGCCCAACCCGCCATTTATTCCCGGACACGAAGGCGTCGGCGAGGTCGCCGCGGTGGGCGAGGGTGTAAACCACGTCAAGGAAGGCGATCGGGTGGGGATTCCCTGGCTGTACAGCGCCTGCGGCCACTGCGAGCACTGCCTGGGTGGCTGGGAGACCCTGTGCGAGTCCCAGCAGAACACCGGCTACTCGGTCAACGGCGGCTTCGCCGAGTACGCCATCGCCGACGCCGGCTTCGTCGGCCATCTGCCGAGCAACGTCGGCTTCGTCGAGATCGCCCCGGTACTTTGCGCCGGTGTCACCGTCTACAAGGGCCTGAAGACGACCGATACCCGCCCGGGGCAGTGGGTGGTGATCTCTGGCATCGGTGGTCTTGGCCATATGGCGGTGCAGTACGCCGTGGCCATGGGCCTGAACGTGGCGGCGGTGGACGTGGCCGACGACAAGCTGGAGCTGGCACGACGGCTCGGCGCCACGGTCACCGTCAACGCCTTGAAGGAGGACCCGGTGGCGGCGATCAAGCGGGACATCGGCGGCGCCCACGGGGCCCTGGTCACGGCGGTCTCGCCGAAGGCCTTCGAGCAGGCCCAGGGCATGGTCCGGCGCGGTGGCACCATCGCCTTGAACGGCCTGCCGCCGGGCGACTTTCCGCTTCCGATCTTCGATACCGTGCTCAACGGCATCACCGTGCGTGGCTCCATCGTCGGTACCCGTCAGGACCTTCAGGAGGCGCTGGACTTTGCTGGTGAAGGCAAGGTCAAGGCCACCGTGTCCACCGACCGTCTGGCCAATATCAACGACATCTTCGGCCGCATGATCGATGGCAAGATCGAAGGCCGAGTCGTGCTCGATATGCAGGGCTAGGTTGACTGAGCAGCAGCGGTCGATACAGCAGGGCGGCGACACCAGGTGTCGCCGCCCTGTCATATGCATGTGATGTCCTTGTCATCCTTGCCTACGCTGGTGTCGCGGCACCATCCATGGCATCTCGAACCCGCAAGGAGCCGACCGCATGAGTACCGAACGTCACGCCCCCCTGGCCCTGGAGGCCGTCATCTTCGACTGGGCCGGGACCCTGGTCGACTTTGGCTCCTTCGCCCCGACCCAGGTGTTTGTCGAGGTGTTCGCCGAGATCGGTGTGGCCGTCAGCCTCGACGAAGCCCGTGGCCCCATGGGCATGAGCAAGTGGGATCATATCCGCGCCCTGTGCGATCTGCCCGACATCGCCGAGCGTTTTCGCCAGGCCTGTGGCCACTCGCCGAGCGACGAGGACGTCGACGTGCTCTATCGGCGGTTCATGCCGTTGCAGGTGGCCAAGGTGGCCGAGCATTCCGCGCCGATTCCTGGCGCCCGGGAATGTCTCGCGGGGCTGCGGGGCAGAGGACTCAAGATCGGTTCCTGCTCCGGCTATCCCGCCGAGGTGCTGGCGCCGGTGCGCCGTGCGGCGCGCCAGGCGGGGCTCGAGGTGGACCACGCCGTCGCCGGTGACGAGGTGGTGCGCGGGCGACCCGGGCCGGCTCAGGCGCTGGCCAATGTGGTGGCGCTCGGTATCGGCGATGTGGCGGCTTGCGTCAAGGTCGATGATACCGCTCCCGGCATCGAGGAGGGGCGCGCCGCCGGCATGTGGACGGTGGCGGTGACCGATACCGGCAACGCCATGGGGCTGGATCTCGAGGGTTACCAAGCGACCCCGCCGGACGCGCTCGAGCGGCGCCGGCGCCACGTAGCCGAGCGACTGAGCGCCTGTCGCCCCCACTACCTGATCGCAAGCGTCGCCGAGCTTGACGGTGTGCTGGATCAGATCGCGGCTCGGCTCGCCCGGGGCGAGCGACCCCAGGCCTCGTGAAGGTCAGCTCGGGGAAAAAACGGACAGGTCGAGTGCGTGGCTGCGTCCCAGCCAGATGACGCCCTGGGTATGGTCGAAGAGGTCGTCGTCGGTGCCCAGATGCACGAAGATGTCCAGCTCGCCCCGATGGATGGCGAGCCAGGGCACGATTTCGCCGAAGGCCTCGGCCGCGAAGGATAGCTGGCAGCTCCAGCGCGGATGCGGCCCCACCGGTTGTTGATGAAAACGCCCCACCTGAACGGCAAAGCGCGACTGGCATTGCTCGGCCAGGGTCCTGGCCTGGGCAAGCCCTTCGGCATCGTCGTAGTAGAGGTGGGCGTGGTAGTAGCGAATCTGCTCGACGTCGGGCATGGGACTCTCCTGGGCGCTCTGCTGATGACGTCGACAAGGATCGCGTCCCTGGCGATGCATGGCAATCGCGGTGTCACGCCCGCCTGCCCACCAGCGTTACATACTGAAGCGGCGGCCCTGGGGCCGCCGCTGTCACTTGCTCCGGCGTCGTCGGTGACGACCTTGCCGGTTCACGCTCAGGGTTCCTGGGTCGTGCCCTGGGGTGGCTCGCCGATAAAGCCCGGCATGGCCGGCGTCGGCGTGCCCTGGCGGGCGATCGCCAGGAACTGCAGGTGGCGTTCGTACTCGCCGAGCACGTCATCGATGACCTGACCCCGGGTGTAGCCATTGAGGTTCTGACCCACGCCGCCTTCGGCCAGATGCACGTCCAGGCGCAGGTAGTAGTCATCGTCCGCCGGCAGGAAGCTCGGCGTGCGCATGCGATGGGGGCGGACCTGGTAGACGAAGCTCTGCATCTCCTCGAAGTCTACCTGCAGGGTCAGCCGCGGCAGCGGTTCGCCCTCGATCTGCTCTTCGCTCAGGGTGGCCGACTGGCCGCGACGCTCGAGCTCCTCGACGAACTGTTTCAGGCCCGGACGCAGGGCGTGCTCCATGGTCGACTCGGCACCGGCGCGGTTGGAGGTGTCCAGCGCCCGATCCAGGCGTTCCTTCCAGTTGCCGCCTTCGCCGCTGGCCGCGACCAGCTTGCGCGCGTCGGCCTTTTCCTTCTCGGTGCGCAGGGCCCGGGCCAGTCCCACCATGATGGCGAACATCACCAGCGAGAACGGCAGGGCGGTGATCACCACCGCGCTTTGCAGGGCGTCGAGGCCGCCGGCCATCAGCAGGGCGATGGTAATCAGGCCGATCACCGCCGCCCAGAAGATGCGCAGGCGGATCGGCGCGTCGTGGTTGACGTCGCGCAGAATCGAGGTGAAGTTGGCCAGCACCAGGGCGCCGGAGTCCGCCGAGGTAACGAAGAACACCACTCCGAGCAGGGTGACCACCGAGGCGGTGACGCCGATGTAGGGGTACTGCTCGAGGAAGGTGTAGATGGTGGTCTGGGGAGTGGCCAGCGCCTGCTCGCCGAGCACCGCCAGGCCGTCATTGGCGACCATGTCGATGCCGGCGTTACCGAAGATCGACATCCACGCCATCATGAAGCCCAGCGGAATCAGCAGGGCGCCAAGGGCGAACTGACGAATGGTGCGCCCGCGCGAGATGCGCGCCAGAAACAGCCCGACGAAGGGCGTCCAGGCGATCCACCAGCCCCAGAAGAAGATGGTCCACCAGCCTTTCCACTGCTGGGCGTCGCTGCCGGCGAAGGCGTAGGTGTCGAAGCTCTTGCCGACGAAGCCACTGAGATAGTCGCCGACGTTGAGCACCAGGGCGTTGAGCAGCGCCAGGGTGTCACCCTGGAACAGCACGAACAGCAGCAGGGCGGCGGCCAGCAGCATATTGAACTCGGACAGCCGGCGAATGCCCTTCTCGACGCCGGTGACCACCGAGATGGTCGCCAGGATCACCACCAGCACGATCAACACCACCTGGGTCGACAGGCTTTCGGGTACGCCGAACATGAAGCTCAGGCCGTAGTTGAGCTGGATGACGCCGATACCGAGGCTGGTGGCGATGCCGAACACGGTGGAGATCACCGCGGTGATATCGACGGCATTGCCTATGGGGCCGTAGATGCGCTTGCCCAACAGCGGATAGAGGGCGCTGCGGATGGCCAGCGGCAGGCGATGGCGATAGCTGAAGTAGGCCAGGGCCATGCCCATCAGCACGTACATGCCCCAGCCGGTCAGGCCCCAGTGGAGGAAGGTCTGGGGCACCGCCTGCCTAAGGGCGGCGGCGCTTTCCGGGGCCATGTCCGGGGGCGTCAGATAGTGCGACAGCGGCTCGGCCACGCAGAAGAACAGAAGGTCGATGCCGATGCCTGCGGCGAACAGCATCGAGGCCCATGACAGCAGCGAGAACTCCGGGCGCGAGTGGTCCGGGCCGAGGCGAATGTTGCCGACCCGGGACAGGCTGATGACCAGCACGAACACCAGATAGGCCACGGCGGCCAGCATGTAGTACCAGCCGAAGGTGTCGTTGACCCAGGCAAGACCGCTGTCGAACAGGGCACCGGCCCGTTCGGTGAAGGTCATGGTGAAGAACAGAAAGACCACGATGCCGGCTACCGCGCCGTGAAAGACGACGGGGTTGAGGCGATCGCGGGAGGCGCTCTCGTGATGTGACATGCACGTGCTCCCTCGAGGATGAAGTGAGACAGAGCCTGCCCGGCGAGGCTATCGCCGTTCTCCACGATGCCATCCTGGCATCCTGATGCTGCTTCCGTGAGCGTTACGCCATTTTGTTAATTGACCGACCAATTAACAAAATGATGATGGCGGAGTGGCCGAGTCGTGGCTCGGCACCTGTTGGCGGCTCTTGCGAAGGGTCTGGGCGACCCACCGCGGCCAGGGGCGCGCGGTTATTTTATTGATTGAACGTTCAATAAAATACAGAGATGGGGAGCATCTTTCAACCCGAGGGGGAGAAACGGCGGGCAGGGGGCGCACGAAAACGCCATGCCCGAGGCTCGGACATGGCGTGTTGGTACAGGGCTTTCTGGTCCCCCGGAGCAGCGCCTATGGCCGAACCGGTGGCGTCAATATCAGGCCTCGGGGGCGTGATGCTTGTCGTGACCATGAGCGCGGTGCTCACCCGGACCACCGCGGGGGTGGTCGCCGTGGCCCGGCATCATGGTGTGCTTCAGTTCACGCAGCTGGCGCTCGTCGAGGATCTCGGCCAGCTGGTCACGGGTGGAGGACATCAGTTCGCGCCAGGCGTCATGACGGGCTTCGGGGTTCTCGAAGTCCTGGGCCTTCAGCGCTTCGGCGCCTTCCTTGAAAGATTCGCGAGCGGCGTTGAAGGCGTCGCGCTCGTCGTCGGACAGCTCCCACTTGTCGACCAGGGCGTTGATGCGCTCCTCGCGCAGCTCGTGGCGGGCACGTTCGAGGGCGGCGACACCGTCTTCACCGAGGATCTCCATGCGCTGCTCGCGGAAATCGTCGTTGAGTTCCTTGACCTCCTGACGGTGCTCCATGGCGGCCTGCTTCAGGGCTTCGCGGGTCTCGGCGTCGATGCCGGCGCGGTCAAACAGCTCGGCGCGCATCTCGCCCCCTTCGTGGCGCGGGCCTTCTGGGCGGTCGGGCGAGGCTGTTGCGGTCATGGCGACCGGCAGCAGGGCGGCAGAGACAGCGGCGGACAGCAGGGCCTTGCGGGCAAATGTCATTTTCATGGGTCGACTTCCTTCAGCGTTGATGCCTCGTCACAGGACGTGGCGTTATGGCGGGCGATGCCCTTGTTGACGTGATCCATCTTGACCCTGGCTCGTGCAAGGCTGATGCAGCCAATGTGCAGAGAAGCGGCAAGCGCAGACGAGTTCGTGCAACGCAGGGTTCGAATTTTCGATGGGGGAGTAGAGCAGCGGCCGAGGAGTCGGCGCCGGTGAAATTTTCTTCAATACCGAAGGCCGTCATCGCGTCAGCCTGAAACGCCATCCTGTGAGGCATGTGTGATGACGTTTTCTCTGGAAGAACTGCTGGCGATCTTCGCCTTCTCGCTGGTGGCCTCGATATCGCCGGGCCCGGTCAACCTGCTGATCCTGTCCACCGGAGTGGGTCACGGCTGGCGCCGAGCGATGCCCCTGGTGGTGGGTGCCAGCGGCGGTTTCACCCTGCTGCTGGGCCTGCTTGCGGCGGGGCTCGGGAGTGTCTGGCTGGCGCTGCCCGGGCTTCAGTGGCTGGTGCGGCTGGCGGGCCTGAGCTTTGTGGCCTGGCTGGCCTGGCGCCTGTTGACGGACGCAGGCGACTGGGGCACGGACCAGCGGCGTGAACCGCCGGGTCCCGCCACCGGCGCGCTGATGCAGTGGCTCAACCCCAAGGCCTGGATCGCCTCGCTGGCAGGGTTGGGACTGTTTACGGCGGGACGGGGAAGCGTCGATATCGCGCTGTTCACCCTGGTCTGGGGCAGCGTCTGTCTGGCGAGCGCCATCGGCTGGGCGTGGCTCGGTGGACACGCCCGGGGCTGGCTGTCGTGCGAGGCAAGACGGCGGGTTCTCCAGCGCCTGCTGGCGGCCTTGCTGATTTGCAGCGGCGCGCTGATGCTGCTGTGAGGCAGCTTGCGGCCACCGGTACGACGGTCAGGCGCGCTGCTTAAGGTGCTGAATCTGACCCTTCAACGGGCCTGGCATCTGATCTTGCATATAACCTTGCATCTGATCCTGCATATGACCCTGGATATAGTGCCCCGGGGTGGTGGCCAGCAGCTTCTTGAAGGTGCGCTGCAGGTGCGCCTGGTCGGCGAAACCGCAGTCGTTGGCGACCGCAGCGATGGGATCGCCCCGTCGCAGTCGTTGCCTGGCATGACGCACGCGCAGGTCGATCAGCGCAGCATGGGGGGTGGTGGCATAGTGACGTCGAAAGCCCGAAATCAGGCTGGTGGCGCGGCACTCGGCGGCGGCGCAAAGATCGTCCAGGCGCAGCTCTTGCTGCCAGTCGTCGTGAAGCCGCTCCCAGGCGCGCACCAGTCGCTCGGGAGGCGCGCCATGTTCTGCCTCGCCTTGCGCCGGCAGGTCGAGCAGGCCTGTCAGGCGCTCGGCGAGCCGCTCAAGCACGGTCTCGCGCTCAAGCAGGCTGGCATCCCCATCGGCAAGGGCGTCGGTGGCGACGCGAATGGCATGGTGAAGGTGGGCGTCTTGCGTCGTCAGTGCCGAGAACACCGCGCCGTCGTCGCCGTCGAGGCCGCAGCGCTCGGTCAGCCAGGCGCTGTCCAGGTAGAGCATGTCATAGCCCCAGTCTCGCTCGCTCAAGGCGTTGCAGGCGTGGACGTCGCCGGGGTTGATCAGCACCACGTCTCCCTGGCGCACCTCAAGGGTACGGTGGCGGTTGAGGAAGCTCGAGTGGCCCTGGACGATCGCGCCCAGCGAGTGGGTGTCGTGGCTGTGGGGCGCGTGGCTTAGCCGGTGCCCGCCCCTGACTCGGCGCGCCTCGACCTGGGGCATCCGCGGGTCGCGCAGATAGCGGGAAAAGGTGGCAGCGATCCTGGGGGGCATGACGGTCTTCCTGGCAAGACGCGGTGGCTGCGTCGAGGTCTTCACTCTCGTCGATCCTGAGATGCCAGGCAAGAGACGCCTGCGCTGGATCAAGGGAGAGGGGAGTTTGTCAGGCATTTTTGGCGTCGCAACCCTTGGCGAGGCCAAAGCCTGATAGCCGTCAACGAGGCCCGCGGGGGGCATTGTTAAGGTCTGTCATCTTTTTTCAAGGCGCGCTGTCAATTCGACGAACGGTCAGGGGGACTTGGCTCGGCGTCGGACAGCAGCGTCACCTCAGACATCGAGATCCACATGACAGACACCGTGACGTCCACCCGGGAGGCCGGCGAGGCCCCCAGCTATCGCGAGATGCACCGCGATGCCAGCGAATTTGCCAGCCGTTCCGACTACCTCGAGCATGAACTCAAGATCATGCGTCCCCGGCGCTATGGTCTCAATCTGATCGGCCGGGACTTCCACTTCGAACTCGAGGACCTGGTACCGGCGATTGCCGGCACCATCGGCATCATCGCCATGTACTCGGCGGTGATGATGTCCTGGGCCAATGGCCTGTCCGCCGCCTGGCCCGATGTCACCCTGGGGCGCGAGTTCGCCATCGCCGTCTCGCGCCTGGAGATGCTGCTGCCGGTCCTGCTGTTCTGCGTGCTGGGCTCGGGTATCTTCAATCCGCGTGCCAACCTGGCCGGCAATCACGGCCCGATGATTCCGCTGATCGCCAGCATGGCCCTTGCCGGTGCCCACCCGCTGGCCCTGGCGCTGTGGATCGGCGCCTTTGGCCTCGGCCTTTCCTGGGTCAAGGGCGGCTCGCGCCTGGTCAACCTGACCTCCCAGGGCACCGCCGGTGGCCTGCTGATCTTTCTCGGCTTTTCCGGCGCCATGAGCCAGATCGGCAGCCTCAAGGCGTGGGGCATGGGGCTCGAGGGCGAGATGGGTTACGTCGCTCTGGTGGTGCTGGCGGTCAATATCCTGCTGTACGCCGTGCTGGCGCGGCTGGGCAAGCGCTGGCTGGCGATTCCCGCCTGCGCGGTCACCGGCCTGGTGGTGGCGCTGGCGCTGGGTGCGGGCTTCGATCTCGAGTTCACCACCGAGACCGGCCTGCCGCCGCTCAGCCCCAGCTACTGGTGGGGCAGCACCGACCAAGGCTGGATGCTGGGGCTGCCGAACATGCAGCACTTCATCGCCTCGCTGCCGTTCGCGATCCTGGCGGTTGCCATGTGGTCACCGGACTTTCTCGGTCATCGCATCTTCCAGGAGATGAACTATCCCAAGGGGACCGATCGGGTGTTGATGGACGTCGACGACACCATGACGATGTGCTCGCTGCGTCAGGTGGTTGGCACCGCCCTCGGCGGTGGCAATATCACCTCGTCCTGGGGCACCTACATGATCCCGGCGGCCATCGCCAAGCGGCCGATTCCCGCCGGCGCCATTTTGCTGGGGCTGTTGACCATCGCCATCGCCATCCTCGGCTTCCCCATGGATGTGGCGGTGTGGCCGCCGGTGATGTGCGTGGCGCTTTTGGTCGGAGTCTTCCTGCCGATGCTGGAGGCCGGCGTGCAGATGATCAAGGAAAGCCGCGACGCCCAGGCCGCCGGCGTTTGCCTGTTCGCCGCGGCGGTCACCAACCCGGTGCTGGCCTGGGCGGTGACCATGCTGCTCGACAACAACGGCTGGATCGGTGATCGCGAACGCGCCACCCGGCTGTCGCTGGCCGACCGTCTGATCATCCCCGCCTCGGTGCTGGCGGTGTGTCTGTTCGCCATGCTGGCGGTGGGCATGTTCGAGGGACAGTACGGGATTCCCGCGCTGTTCTAGATCGAGCGCAAGTGCCATACGCAAGAGGCCGCCCTTGGGCGGCCTCTTGCGTTATCGGTGAGTCGGTCGAGACACTTAGCCGACCGGCTTGCTTGGTGCTGGCGACTGAATCTTCGGGCCTGCCGTCAGTCGAGGCGAAACAGATAGAGGGGGCTCTCGATTACGGCCATGGCAGCGTGACAGAGGGCACAACGTGATATATGGCGGCCCCCCTGAGTACGGTGCTTGACTCGCCTCTCCACGCAAGTGGCCCGTCCACCGGCAGGTATGGAGAGGCGCGCTCAGCAAGCGATGGCCTGAATGCCTTTTTTCTGGATGACTGCCAGTAGCCTCAGCGCGGGCCCTCCAGGACGCTTCACGCCGCGCTCCCAGTCTGAGACCAGGTTCTTGCTGACGTTGAGGTAGCGAGCGAAGACAGACTGAGAAAGATTTTCGCGCTCGCGCAGCGCTCTGATGGCGTCGGGGGAAATCATTTCTACAGTGGTGAGGCAGCTCTCATCGAAGTCGCGCATCGTTTGCTTGTCGACGGCGCCTACCTCGTGCAGAGCTTCCATGGTTTCATGGATCGCCGCCATCGCTTCGCTACGGTATTTCTTCGCCATCGTCTTCCACCTCCAAAAAATGCCCCTTATGAATCAACTCGACCAGGTGCTCTTCTGACAGCTCGAGGATGTGTTGGGCGGCCCGTTTGAACGCAACCTTTTCCTCGTCGCTGATATTGCTCTGTTGGCTCTTGGCGAAGCCGTAAACGAAGAAGGCTCGGTGTGCCTGGCGGTAGAGGATGATCGTGCGGTAGCCGCCTGACTTGCCTTGCCCGGGACGAGCCACCCGCTGCTTGATCACGCCTCCGCCCAGGTCAGCATCGATCAAGCCCCGTTCCGCTCGCTGGATAGCGTCGCGCAGCGCGGCGGCGTCAAGTTTCTGCTTTCTGGCGAAGCGTTCAAACCAGGCGTTCTTGAAGATCCTCACCGGCCGTGTCCTTGCCATTCGTAGTGTACTACATAGTGTGACATCATGCGGCCCGCAGCAACTGTCCTGCCTGCAGCAGGGCGTTGCAGGGCAGTGTCTCCTTTTCGATGCATAAGACTCGGGGCATCAAGCAGAAAAAGGGAAAGGCAGCGCGGCCGGACGATGTCCAGCCGCCGAGGGACTGCTGCCGGGGGACGGCTGCCATCAGAGGCAGCCCCGGGGATCACTCTTCCGGCTGGTACTTGTAACCGACGCCGTAGACGGAGCGGATGATTTCTCGCTCGGGCCAGATATCGGCGATCTTCTTGCGCAGCTTCTTGATATGGCTGTCCACGGTGCGCTCGGAGACGATGCGGTGGTCGCGGTACATGTGATCCATCAACTGCTCGCGGGCGAAGATTCGACCCGGCGAGTGCATCATCACCTTGAGCAGCTGGAATTCCACCGCGGTGAGGCCCAGGTCCTGTCCGTCGGCCAGGGCGCGCCAGCCGCTTTCGTCCAGCACCAGGTCGTGATTGGCTTCACTGTCCTGCTGGTGTGCCTGGCTGCGGCGCAGCACGGCCTTGACCCGGGCGACCACCTCGCGCGGGCTGAACGGCTTGCAGATGTAGTCGTCGGCACCCAGTTCGAGGCCCAGCAGGCGGTCGACCTCCTCGACTCGGGCGGTCAGCATCACCACCGCGATATCGGGCCAGCGCTGACGGATCTCGCGGCACAGGGTCAGGCCGTCGGTGCCAGGCAGCATCAGGTCCAGCAGTACCAGGCTGGGGCGCGACTCGGCCTCGCTGAGGTAGCCGACCACCTGGTCGCCGTGGTCGATATGGTGGGTGGCGTAGCCGCTGCCCTCCAGGTAGTCCGCCACCAGACGGGCGATCTTGGGTTCGTCCTCGACGATCAGGATGTCGTCGAGACTGGCGTCGGTGTCGTTCATTCATCGTCCTCGTGCTGCTGATGGTCCGGCAGGGCCGGAAAACGCAGGGTCCAGCATAACCCGCCAAGCTCGGAAGGGGAGGGGCGCATGTCGGTGTCGTGGGCGCGGGCCAGGGCGGTGGCGATGGACAGCCCCAGGCCGCTGCCGCCGCTTGAACGGTTGCGCGAGCCTTCCACCCGGTAGAGGCGTTCGGTCAGCCGCGGCAGTTCGTTGACCGGCACCCCGGGGGCGCTATCTTCCCAGCGCAGCACCCAGTCGTCGGCCTCACGCCGCAGCGATACCTTGAGTCGCCCCGGCGCCTGGGTGTAGGCGCAGGTATTGTCGATCAGGTTGTTCCATAGCTGGCGCAGGCGCTGCAGGTCGCCGCGAATCCACGCCGGGCCCTGAATATCGTGCTCGAGGGTCAGGCCATGATCGGCAAGCCAGCCCTCGGCTTCGTCCAGCCGGGTGGCCAGTTGCTCGCCCAGGTCCAGCGGTGCGAGCTGGACTTCCAGCGCGCCGGCGTCGCTCTGGGACAGCAGGCGCAGGTCGGCGACCAGGCGCTCTAGCTGGCCGACCTCCTGGGACAGCGAGCGCAGGTTGTCCTGGTCGAGGGCGCGAATGCCGTCCTGCATCGCTTCGATCTCGCCGCGCAGCACCGCCAGTGGGGTACGCAGCTCATGGGCGATGTCGGAAACCCAGCGGGTACGTGCCTCGCGGCTGGCTTCCAGGGTTTCCGCCAGCACATTGAAGTCGTGGGACAGGCTGGACAGCTCGTCGCGACCGCGCTCCGGCAGGCGGATGCTGTAGTCGCCCTCGGTCAGCCGGCGGGTGGCCAGTGCCATGCCGCGGGCGCGTCGGCCCATCCACCAGGACAGGGCGGCGGCCAGCAGCAGCGAGGTCAGCGCCAGGGCGATGACGATGATGGTCAGGTTGCGTTGCTGCTGGGCCAGAAACAGCCGGTCCATGCGTGCCATTAACTGCTCCGGCGGGCGATAGCCCAGGGTGCCGACCTGGCGGCCCGCGCTCATCACCGGCAGCCAGCGCAGTTCGGCGGCCATGTCGTCCTTGTCCGGGGGCAGGCCGATCACCGGCAGGCCGCTTTCGTCATGGAGCACGAAGTCCCTGGGGTCGCCCAGGTCGCCTTCGATGCTCATCGGCGGCAGGTTGTCGCCGGGCCAAAGCTGGCGGCGTACCAGGTGGTGCCAGGCGCGCGGCGACTGGCGCAGCCACTGCCAGTTCTGGCGTCGCGCCCAGGCCTCGCCGAGGCCTTCCGCCAGGGTCTCGGCGCGCTGGGTCTGGGAGCGGTCGAGGTACTCGATGAAGCCCTGGTCGAGGCTGCGCGAAATCGCCACGAACACCAGCCCGGCGATGGCCACATTGACCACCAGGATGATGACGAAGAGCTTCAGACCCAGACGTGAGAAGGCCGGGCGAAACAGGCGTTTCGCGGACATGCGACGATTCCTTGACCGAAATGGCGAAAAAGATGAACACAGCATGCCATCGTCGGCGCCAAAAAGGCGCCAATAACGGTGAAACCTTTGTGCAGCCTTCGCCGACGGATGAGTCGAGCGTTCACCTCAGTCCGTAGCGGTCATACCGTCAGGGACAGCTTTCCCCGATCAGCAGTCGCGTTCCCAATAGGCGGTTCTCGGCGGGTTCCAGACACAGCACCATGCGCGCGGCGACGCGCCCCTTCTCGATGCTGTCCTGGCGCACGGTGGTCAGTCGTGGGGCTCGGTACTGGCCTTCTTCGATACCGTCGAAGCCGGTCAGGCGCAGGTCCTCGGGGACGCGGATGCCACGCTGTTCGGCCAGGGTCAGGACGGTCAGGGCGATGCGGTCGGACATGCACAAAAGCAGATCCGGGCGCTGTTCTGCCGGCAGGTCGAGGATCTTCTCGATCACCGGGGCGCAGACCGCGTGGGTGTTCTCGTCGATGTTCCACACCGGGACGCCGCTGGGGTCGATGTCGTGTTCGTCCAGGGCGCGGTGGAAACCGTCCAGGCGCGAGCGGGTGATGGTGCGATGGGCATCGAGGCAGCGATGCTCGGCACTCACCGGGCCATTATAGGATTCATCGATCAAGCGCAGACTGAGGATGCCGACCCGCCGTGGACGTTTTTTCAGTGCGTGGCAGGCGATGGCGTAGCAGGCCGGTTCGTTGTCGATATGGACGGTGGGGCGGGCATCGATATGGAAATCCACCCCGACCAGTGGACGCTGGGCCGGCAGCTCGTTGATCAGCCGATCCCCGGGCATCAGACCATAGACGACAAAGCCGTCGGCCATGCTGGCGGAGCCCGGGTGACAGAGTGCGTCGGCGTGACGGGGAGATTCGGGCTGACGTCCCGACAGCAGCAGCAGGGTGTGCCCGTGGGCGTCGAGCACCTCGGTGATGCCGGTCAGAAGCTCGCTTGAAACCGCGTCGTTGAGGCTGTAGGTCAGTGTCTCTGCCAGCACCACCGCGACGATGCGGGACTGCCCGGTGCGCAGGCTGCGGGCCCTGGCGTCGGGGCCGCGGTAGCCCAGGCGTCGGGCCTCCTCGAGGATGTGCTCTCGCAGGGCGCGAGACAACTGATCGGGGCGATTGAAGGCGTTGGAGACGGTGGCCGTAGAGACCCCAAGTCGCTGGGCCAGATTCTTCAGGGTGATGGGGCGGTCCTCAGGATTCACCACGGGCTTGTCTTCCTTGCTGCGTGCACTCGACAGCATAAAGCGCTGGGCCACCGGGCGTCACGGCTTGGCAGCACAACCGGGCATCTTATTCCAGCATCACAGCGCTACCGAAAAGCGCTGAATGAGTGGTTGTCGTGACCCGGCATCAGAGTGCTTCCATAAAGCGCTGAATGAGTGGTTGTCGTGACCCGGCATCATAGTGCGACCAAATGAGTGGTTGTCGTGATCCGGCATCATAGTGCGACCAGAAACAGAATGAGTGGTGGTGACAGCAGCGACAGGATAAAGCCGCTGACCACGGCGATGGGCACGCAGCGCACGCCACCGTGTTGCTGGATCACCGGCAGGGTGAAGTCCATCGATGTGGCGCCGCCATAGCCGATTGCCAGGGGCGCGTAGCGTCGCATGACCAGCGGAATCAGCACGAAGGCCAGCAGTTCCCGGGTCAGGTCGTTGAAGAAGGCGACGCCGCCCAGGGCCGGCCCCAGGTGTTCGCCGATCAGAATACCGGACAGCGAGTACCAGCCGAAGCCCGAGGCCATGGCCAGGCCCTCGTTCCAGGCGAGCCCGAGCATCGGTGCCGCGGCGAGTCCACCGATCAGCGAGCTTGCCGCCAGGGTCATGGCGATGAACAGGCCATGACGATTTAGCAGGATCTGTTTGAGCGGCATGCCGGAGTTGCGCAGCTGGCAGCCGATCAGCGTCAGCAGTACGTAGAGCACCCATTCTGCCAGGTGTTCCGCCAGCTCGAAGGGCGTCGTCCCCCAGCGTCCCACCAGCATCAGCCCGATGACCAGCCCTGCGATCACCACCCCGACCAGTGACAACGAACCCGCCATGGCCGCCAGCTTGCTGGTCGGGGCGCCGTCGATCACGCGTTTTTCGCCAAGGTCCAGGCGCAGTCGACGCGACAGCCACCACAGGGCGGCCAGGTTGAAGGCTGAGATGACCACGAACAGCAACAGCGCCTGGCCGCCCATGCGCGACAGCTGAGTGCCCAGGTCGGGCAGGCCCGCCAGGCTCACCCCCATCAACAGCAGGATCAGGTAGATCGATGCGCTGACGCCGCGATTGATCCAGGCCATGACGCTTGCGCGGCGTACCGGTACCAGATAGCCCAGCACCAGCGGCAGCAGCACGATCAACAGACCGGTGAACATGAACGAACTTCCTTGCTCGATGGAGGCGGTGCGTGTCGGTCAGGCACCGCATCGATGAGTTGCTGCGCTCGTGAGCCCGTCCGTCGAGGATGAGCAGGACAAATCGGTGGTCAACGGCGCGACCAAAAGCGCAATACTCTATGCAAGTTTCACAAGGGAGAAAAGACGACCAAAGCGTCAGTGGTCGGCAAGATCGGCGCCATACCCCGGACGTCGACAAGGCATCCTGGCAACGAGCCGTCGGCCTCGGCGGGGCGGAAGGCCGGATGGTGGTGAGGCAGGGCGGCTGAACAAGCCCCTGACCAAGCGCGCAAAAAGGCGCCCGAGGAAGGGAGAGACGGAGCAGCTTCAGTTGTTGGAAGTGGTCAAGGAGGTCAGGCTCAGCCGACTGACCCGCTCGCCGCGTTTGATGTAGTCCACCCCCAGCAGCAGGCCGGGCAGGTCCGGGTGGAAGGCCACGACCATGTGGCGGTCGTCCTTGCCGGGCTCGACCAGGCGGACCCGCAGGGCGTCCACCATGCGCCCGTTCACGTCGATGGCGGCGGTGGGCAGAGGGCTTGCGACCAGTGTCTCGATGTCGCCCTTGTGATCGAGATAGTGAATCTCGCAGCCGCTGGCGCAGCGCTCTCGCTGGACGCTACGTGACAGATCCACCAGTGCGGTCTGACGGTCGGGGTGACGCAGTAGCTGACGGTTGTCCAGTCGGTAGCTCTTGCCGATGCCCAGCAGACGATAGCCACTGGAATAGCCCAGCGCACGCAAGCCGTCGCCGTTCTCGGCGAAGCGCGCGGTTTCCTGACCTTCGGCGATGGCCACCTGGGCGCGCATGTCGCTGCGCCAGTGATCGCCTTCGCGGTACACCCGATGATGCACGGTGGCATCGGGCCAGCCGTCCACCGACAGGTGGTAGCGGGCATCGAAGCTGGCCATCGATGCGGCTTGTGCTGCAAACGGCAGCAAGAACAGTAGCCATAGCAGCCCCGCCGCGAGGCGCGGGCGAAGAGACGGCGAGCGGTAGGCGATGGAGTTGCTGGGCATAGTAGCGTCCGCTGCTTGAGTGGCATATGGAAACGAGCTGTCACCTTGGGAGGCCGGTGCGGCCTGAAGGTTCCCCGGCGGGCTGGCAGAAGCGCGGTCCAGTGGTTACGCTGCATTACAGCATGGTCGCCATCATGACCCTGCGCCGCCCCTCAATGACCAAGGAGTTTGCCACATGGCACGTTTGCTGCTGCTCGCGGGAGATTTTGTCGAGGACTACGAAATCATGGTGCCCTTCCAGGCGCTGCAGGCCATGGGGCATCGTGTCGATGCGGTGTGCCCCGACAAGAAGGAAGGCGACAAGGTCAAGACCGCCATCCATGACTTCGAGGGCGACCAGACCTACACCGAAAAGGCCGGGCATCTGTTCGCGCTCAACGAGACCTTCGCCGACATCACTCTGGCCGACTACGACGCCCTGGTCATCCCCGGTGGGCGAGCGCCGGAGTACCTGCGCCTGGACGAGCGCGTGCTGGAAGTGGTGCGCCACTTCGTCGACAGCGAGAAGCCGGTGGCCGCTGTCTGCCACGGCGCCCAGCTTCTGGCGGCGGCGGTGTCACTGTCAGGACATCGTATCTCGGCCTATCCCGCCTGCGCCCCCGAGGTACGCCTGGCGGGTGGCAAATTCGTCGACATCGAAGTCACCGACGCCATCACCTGCGGCAAGTTCGTGACCGCGCCAGCCTGGCCCGCGCACCCGGAGTGGCTGCGCCAGCTCAACGAATTGCTGTAGGCCCGCCAGTCCGGCCCCTTCTGGCCTGGGTACAGGCCCAGGCCAGGAGTGAGGCCAGATCCCTTGGAAACCCAACCGTTGGGCTCTTGGCAGAAAGCCACTTGACGACGACTAGACGACTGGTCTAGTGTCTGGGGCATGACAACCAAGGCTCCCACACGTGACCTGTTGATACAGGTCGGCATGAACACCTTTGCCGAGCACGGCTATACGGCGACGGGCATCAATACGGTGCTCAAGGCTGCTGGCGTGCCCAAGGGTTCCTTCTACCACTATTTCTCCAGCAAGGAGGCCTTCGGCCTTGCCGTGGTCGAGGTGTTCGCCGAAGACTACGACGAGCGCTTCCAGGCGCTGCTGGTGAATTCCCACGACGCCCCCGTTGCGCGCCTGCGCCACTATTTTGAAGACGTGCGCCAGGCGATGGCCGAGTGCGGCCACACCCGGGGTTGCCTGATCGGTACCCTCGGCCAGGAAATGTCATCCCAGAGCGATTGCCTGCGCGATGCCCTAGACGCCATCTTCAAGCGCTGGGAAGGCTACTTCACCAGCTGCCTCAAGGAAGGCCAGGCCGACGGCAGCGTGCGTGACGACATCACGCCCCAGGCCATGGCGGCCTTTATTCTGGCGGGCTGGCAGGGGGCGCTGCTGCGCTCCAAGATGGCCAGAACCTGTGAGCCACTGACCGAATTCGAGAATACGTTACTGGCCTGTATCAAACGCTAACGCATCGAGGTGAAGGCGTGGCAGGGTGGGTCCTCGATTCCCCTGCCGTTTTCTTGGTCCTAAGTAATAATAGACTGGTCTATAAAAGCCTCTATTTTTGTACAAAACTGCTTGATATGTGATGCATGAGTTGTACGGTAAGTGCTGAACATTCGCTAAAACGTTAGTCGAACACCTTGGGCAGCCGTTGGCGACGAGCCAACGAAGCGCCAGCCACCGTGCAGCCGTGCATCCTCGCTGAGGCCGCAGCGCCTCGTGGTATCAGCTTCACGACAGGAGATTTCCATGAGCGAGCAAGATCCCCTCTATACCCCGCAGGTCCTCGGTGACATCACCTTGCCAAACCGAGTGCTGATGTCGCCGCTGACCCGTTCTCGCGCGGCCCAACCGGGGGACGTGCCCCAGGCGATGAATGTCGAGTACTACCGTCAGCGGGCCGGCGCGGGCCTGATCCTGAGCGAGGCCACCCAGATCTCGCCCCAGGGCAAGGGTTACGCCTTTACCCCGGGCATCCATAGCCAGGAGCAGATCGCTGGCTGGCGCCGTGTCACCGACGCCGTGCATGACGCCGGCGGTCGTATGCACGCCCAGCTATGGCACGTGGGAAGAATCTCGCATCCGGAGCTGCAGCCCGGTGGCGCCGACCCGGTGGCGCCCTCGGCGATTAAGCCTGAAGGCGCCAAGACCTTCATCAGCGCCGAGTCCGGCATGGTGGAAGTGCCGACCCCGCGTGCGCTCGACACCGACGAGCTTCCAGGCATCGTCGAGCAGTACCGCCAGGCGGCGATCAACGCCCGCGAAGCCGGTTTCGACGGCGTCGAGGTGCACGCCGCCAACGGCTACCTGCTCGATCAGTTCATCAAGTCCGACAGCAACGCGCGCACCGATGCCTACGGTGGCAGCCTGGAAAACCGCCTGCGACTGCCTCTCGAAGTGGTGCGTGCGGTGGTCGACGTCTGGGGCAAGGGCCGTGTCGGGGTGCGCATCAGTCCCACCGGCAGCTTCAACGATGTCCACGACCAGAAGCCCGAGGAGACCTTCCCGGCCTTCGCCGCCGCGCTCGACGAGATCGGCATCGCCTACCTCGAGGTCGTGGAAGATTCCTTCCAGGGCAACCACGAGAATGGTCGCCCCGAGTCGATCATCAGCGCCATCCGCGAGCGCTTCAGCGGTGTCTATATCGCCAATGGCGCCTACAGCGCGGAGGAAGCGCGTGAGCGCATCGCCGCCGGCAAGACCGATCTGGTGACCTTCGGGCGTCCCTTTATCGCCAATCCGGACCTGCCGGAGCGCTTTCGTCGCGGAGCAGAGCTCAATGAGCCGGACTACGACACCTTCTACGGCGGCGATGAAAAGGGATATACCGACTACCCGTTTCTCGAAGACCGCTAGCGCTTGAAGTTCGCTGGCGCGATGACATCTTTTTCTCGATGACGGCCAAGCGGTTCGCCGTCTTGCCAACGTCATCGATCTGGAACATTTCAAGGGGCCTTGGAGGCCCGACAGGAGGACCGCATGGACGTGAACAACCTGAACACCGACGGTATCAAGGACAAGGTCGTGATCATCACCGGTGCCAGCAGTGGGCTGGGTGAGGCCACCGCCAAGCGCCTGGCCAAGGGCGGTGCCCGCCTGGTGCTGGGCGCGCGTCGCGAGGACCGCCTCAAGGCACTGTGCGACGACATCAAGGCAGACGGTGGCCAGGCCGTCTACCGTGTCACCGACGTGACCAGCCGTGAGCAGGTCGAGGCCCTGGCCAAGCTTGCCCGCGACGAATTCGGGCGCATCGACGTGCTGGTCAACAACGCCGGGCTGATGCCGCTTTCGCCGTTGGACAAGCTCAAGGTCGACGAGTGGGAGCAGATGGTCGACGTCAACATCAAGGGCGTGCTCTACGGTATCGCCGCGGTGCTGCCGACCATGCGCGAACAGCACGAAGGCCACGTGATCAACCTGTCCTCGGTCGCCGGGCATGTGGTGTTCCCCGCCGCGTCGGTCTATTGCGCGACCAAGTTCGCGGTCAAGGCGCTGACCGAGGGCCTGCGTCAGGAATCCAATGGCGAGATTCGCGCGACCAATATCTCTCCTGGCGCGATCGACACCGAATTGACTCGGACGATCAGCGATGATGAGACCGCCGAGGGGGTCAACGAGCTCTACACCCTGGCCATCGATGCCGATGCAGTGGCGCGGGCGATCGCCTTTGCGGTAGAGCAGCCGGGGGACGTCGACGTCAACGAACTGATCCTGCGCCCCACTCGCCAGGAGCTGTAAGGGCTGGCGTTCGACTGGCGTCGCCGTCCCGGGAGACGCCAGTCCGGCCGCGGCGCAATACGCCAGGTCGCTCCAAGGTGCTTCGTCTGACGCTATTTTTCGCTAGGCTTGTGTATCTTTACTGCATCAATGAGCCCGGCGGTGCCGGGTGGTGCCCCACTCAACGAGAAGGAACATCATGAGCAACGATGCCGAGTATCAGCCGCCGAAGGTGTGGAAGTGGGAAGGTGAGAGTGGCGGCCATTTCGCCAGCATCAACCGTCCCATCGCCGGTGCGACCCACGACAAGGCGCTGCCGGTGGGCAAGCATCCGCTACAGCTCTACTCCCTGGCCACGCCCAACGGGGTCAAGGTCAATATCCTGCTCGAGGAACTGCTGGCGCAGGGCCACGATCAGGCCGAGTACGACGCCTGGCTGATCCGTATCGGCGAGGGCGACCAGTTCTCCAGCGGCTTCGTCGAGATCAACCCCAACTCCAAGATTCCGGCCCTGGTGGACCACACCACCACGCCGCCGACCCGGGTCTTCGAGTCGGGTTCGATCCTGCTCTATCTGGCCGAGAAGTTCGGCGCCTTCCTGCCGACCGAGCACAAGGCGCGTACCGAAGCGATGAGCTGGCTGTTCTGGCAGATGGGCTCGGCCCCCTACCTGGGCGGTGGTTTCGGCCACTTCTACGCCTACGCGCCGGAAAAGTACGAGTACCCGATCAACCGCTTCGCCATGGAGGCCAAGCGCCAGCTCGACGTGCTCGACCGGCATCTGGCCGAGCACGAGTACCTGGCCGGTGACGAGTACAGCATCGCCGACATGGCGACCTTCGCCTGGTACGGCCAGCTCGCCCTGGGGCGTCTGTACGACGCGGCGGAGTTCCTGTCCGTGCACGAGTACGAGCACGTCCAGCGCTGGGCCAAGGCCATCGATGCTCGCTCGGCGGTACAGCGTGGACGCATGGTCAACCGCACCTTCGGTGAGCCCGAAGAGCAGCTCCACGAGCGTCACGACGCCAGCGATTTCGAACTGCGTACCCAGGACAAGATCGGCGACGACGCTTGATCCTTTGAACGACAATCTGTCGTTTCAGCACCGACAAGGGCGCCTCCGAGGAGGCGCCCTTTTTTTGTGAATCAATCTGGGGCTTGATCCGGGTCGGGCCTGGAACGCGAGACGATTGCCGCCTCGTTCCTTACCGGCCCTCGCTGGCACTTGCCGGCTCCTGGGTCAGTAGCCCGCGTCGGGGTCGACGGTCTCGATGTCCTCGCCCTTGTCCAGGGCGTCGAGGCTTGCGGCGACCTGATCGAGCGCTTCGCTCAAGGGTGTCGGTCCTGCCATGTGAGGGGTGACGATGACCCGCGGGTGGCGCCACAGCGGGCTGGATTCCGGCAGCGGCTCTGTCGGGAAGGCATCGAGCAGCGCGCCCCGGAGGCGACCTTCCTGGCGCTGGTTCTTGTCGCCCAGCGCTGCGAGCAGGGCGTCCTCGTCGATCAGGGTGCCGCGCCCGGGGTTGATCAGGCTGGCCCCCTCGCGCATCTTGCCGAGTGTCTCGGCGTTGATGATATGGCGGGTCGAGGAGGTATCGGGCAGCAGCAGCACCAAGGTCTTCACCCGCGACAGGAGCCGGTCGAGCCCTTCGTCACCGCTCAGACATTCGATGCCGTCGATATCCTTGTGCGAGCGACTCCAGCCGAGCACCGGGAAGCCATCGGCGGCGATGGCCCGGGCCACCTTGGCGCCGATGGCGCCGAGGCCGAGCACGCCCACCGGCCAGTCCGGCTTGTCGATCACCTCGTGCTCACGCCACTCGCACTGCTGCTGCTGGCGGGCGTAGCGGTCGAAGTCGCGCTGGAAGTGGAAAAGACCGTAACGCACGTAATCGGCGATCAGCTCGGCCATGCCGGCGTCACGCAACTTGACGATGGGAACGTCGCGAGGCAGGGCCGGGTTGCCGAGCAGGGCGTCGACGCCGGCCCCCAGGTTGACGATGCCCTTGAGTCCGGTGCACTCCCGCAGCAGCGTCTCGTCTGGCTTCCAGGCCGCCAGAAAGTCCGCCTGGGCGCGCTGTTCGCGGTCGGCCTCCTGACTCTTCCAGATGGTGGCCTGGGGCAGCCGCTCGCTTAGCGCCTGCTGCCACTGGCCGGCCTGGTCGGTGTGTACGATCACCTTCATGACAATTCCGCTCCGGTCGAATGAATGGGGTTCAGTAGACAATCTGCATCATGGGCGGCGGAGCGTCATCCAGCAGGCTGGCAAGGCGCTTGAGGCCGTCCTCGAGACGTTCGATCTCGGGCTCCGCGCCGAGGCTCAGGCGCACTCGGCGTGGCGCCGGACTCTGTTCGACCATGAAGGGGGTCGCTGTGGTGATGGCCACCCCTTCCTGTTCGGCCAGCTGCTGGAGTTCCTCGGCCCGCCAGCTACCCGGCAGCGACAGCCAGACGTGCAGGCTGGTGGGGCGGGAGGCCCTGCCATGGCTGTGCAGGATGCGTGCGGCGAGCTGCTGGCGCTCTGCCAGCAGTTCGCGTTGCTGCTGAGCCATGCGCTCGATGGTGCCGTCCTCCAGCCATAGATTGGCGACCTCGAAGCATAGCGGTGTGGCCATCCAGGAGGTCGCCCGCAGGCGGGGCAGGGTGTGGTGCAGCTGACTGCGTGGCACCGTCAGATAGCCGGCGCGAAGCCCGGGCAGGGTGGCCTTGGTCAGACTGGTGACGTGGAACGCATGGGAAGGGATGCGCGCGCTGATCGGCATCAGCGGCTCGGGCTCGAGCAGGGTGTGGACGTCATCCTCGATCAGCCACACCCCGTGGCGCTCCAGAATGGCGGCGATCTCGTCGCGGCGCCTCTCGTCCAGGGTGGCCCCGGTGGGATTGAGCTGGCACGAGGTCAGGCACACGGCGCGCGGTTTGAAGCGATGACAGGCGGCGTCGAGGGCGTCGGGTACGATGCCCTGGCTATCGATGGTGACGCCACGCAGCTGGAAGCCCAGGGTGCGAGACAGGGCGATCAGGCCATGGTCGGTCAGTGCCTCGGTCAGGACCAGGTCGCCGTGCTGTACCACGCTGGAAATCGCCAGCATGATGCCGTGGGCGCCACCGTTGGTCAGGATGCGGTCGTCCGCTTCACCGGGCATGCCCAGGCGCTCGTTCAGCCACCAGCTGGCGCGTTCGCGCTGATGGGGCAGGCCGGCGATCGGCCGGCAGGCGGTGAAGACGTCGGGATGTGCGCTGTCGGCCAGCGTTCTCAGGGCATCGCGAAAGTGCTGGTCATGGCTTGGGGGACAGACCGGATGGGCGATCGACAGGTCGATCACCGCCTGTTCGGTTCGCGGCTCGCCGGCCCTCAGGTAGGCGGATTCGCGGTTGTCATCGAGGGCGTTGATCCAGGTGCCGCTGCCGACCCTGGCCTGCACCAGGCCCATCTTTTCTGCCTGTGAATAGGCCCGTGACACCGTCTGGACGCTGACGCCTATGTGCTCCGCCAACTGTCGATGGGGCGGCAGCCGGGTGCCTGGCGTAAGCTCACCGGAACGGATCGCGCGAGAAAGTGCCCGCGCAATCGCAAGATACTTGGGTTGGCTATCGTCCAGATATGGCAGCAGGTCAATTGTCATGATCCAATAAAGCCTTTGACCGGTAGCTTATTCGTAGTGCTAGTATCAGCAAGACGGCATTGATCAGTCATTGTCATGACGTTGTTAAGAGCTTCTCATGACAATTGTGACCTGTCAGCACGCTACAGGGGATGCAATGTCGCTTCAAGGGCGCGCCGGACTCCAATGAGTCCGGTTTTTCGGTGATGACACTGTGTGGCGAGTGGTTTCATGATTCAGGTATCCCTGCCGTTCACTCGTGAGGAATACGCTCAGCGCCTGCGAAAGGTGCGTGCCGAGATGGCCATGCGAGGCATCGATGTGCTGATTGTCAGCGATCCCTCCAATATGGCCTGGCTGACCGGCTATGACGGCTGGTCGTTCTATGTCCATCAGTGCGTACTGGTGGGGCTCGAAGGCGAGCCCGTGTGGTACGGACGACGTCAGGACAGCAATGGTGCCCTGCGTACCTGCTGGATGGACCCTGACAATATCACCTACTACCCCGACTACTATGTCCAGAATCCCGAGATGCATCCGATGGAGTATCTGGCACAGTCGATCATGCCGGATCGCGGCTGGTGCGAAGGGGTCGTGGGCATGGAGATGGACAACTACTACTTCTCCGCCAAGGCCTACCAGAGCCTGATCAAGGAGATGCCCCACGCGCGCTTCCAGGATGCCAACGCGCTGGTCAACTGGTGCCGGGCGATCAAGTCACCGCGTGAAATCGAGTACATGCGCATCGCCGCGCGTATCGTCGAGGGCATGCACTCGCGCATCCTCGAGATGATCGAGCCGGGCCTTGCCAAGTCCAAGCTGGTCTCCGAGATCTATCGGGTCGGCATCGAGGGCTGGACCGACAGCGAAGGGCGCGTCTACGGTGGCGACTATCCCGCCATCGTGCCGCTGCTGCCCACCGGCAGCGACGCAGCTGCCCCCCACCTGACCTGGGACGACACGCCGTTTCGCGAAGGCGAGGGCACCTTCTTCGAGATCGCCGGCTGCTACAAGCGCTACCACTGCCCGTTGTCGCGCACGGTGTTTCTCGGCAAGCCGCCGCGGGATTTCGTGCGTGGCGAGTCGGCACTGCTCGAAGGCATCGAGAAAGGCCTGGCCGTGGCCAAGCCGGGCAACCGGACCGCGGACATCGCCCTGGCGCTCGGCGCGGCCATGGACAAGTACGGCTTCGACCGAGGCGGTGCGCGCTGTGGTTATCCCATCGGCATCAGCTACCCGCCGGACTGGGGCGAGCGCACCATGAGTCTGCGTCCGTCTGACGAGACCATCCTGCAACCGGGCATGACCTTCCACTTCATGCCCGGGATGTGGATGGACGACTGGGGGCTCGAGATCACCGAGAGCATCCTGATCACCGAAAATGGCGCCGAGCCGCTGGCGGAGTTTCCGCGACAGCTGTTCGTCAAGTAGGCCGGGGGCGGCTGAGCAGGGCTTGTCGATCAGGCCCTGTTGACTAGCCCTCTGTGATCGGCCCGGTGTGATCGGCCCTGTTGATTAGGCGCTGTCCGAAAAGTCGACGAGCGAAGGTTAGACAAGGCAAAAATCGGTGAGAAAGCGCAGTTTACGGGGTGTAAATGAGCATTTTGATCCGATTTTTAACGCCGTATTACCGAGCGCAGGCACTTTTCAGACAAGCCCTAGCCTTCTGTGATCGGCCCTCGGCGACCGACGTCGCCCATCACCACTACAATCCAATCTGACCGTTGTCCCTGTTTCTGGAGTCACCATGAGCAAGCGCAAGAGCCCCATCTCCGCCACCGTCGACTTCGACGCCCAGGGTGTGCAGCACGGCTTTCTGAAACTGCCCATTTCCAACGACGAGTCCGCCTGGGGCGCGGTGATGATCCCGGTGACCGTGATCGCCAACGGCGAAGGCCCCACCGCCCTGCTGACCGGTGGCAATCACGGCGACGAGTACGAGGGCATCACCGCGCTGCAAAAGCTCTCGACCTCGCTCAAGGCCGAAGACGTCAAGGGACGGGTGATCATCGTACCGATGATGAACACCCCGGCGGCCCAGGTCGGCCGTCGCACCTCGCCGATGGACGGTGGCAACCTGAACCGCAGCTTCCCCGGTGACCCGGACGGCAGCGTGACCGAGAAGATCGCCGACTACTTCACCCGGGAGATGGTGCCCATGGCCGACGTGGTGCTGGACCTGCACTCCGGCGGCCGCACCCTGGACATCATTCCCTTCGGTGCCTCCCACGTGCTCGACAACCCCGAACAGCAGCGTCAGGCGCTGGAAGGGGCCAAGGCCTTCGGCGCGCCCTATGCGATGATGATGTTCGAGCTGGACGCCGCGGCGCTGTTCGATACCGTGGTGGAGAACCAGGGCAAGATCTTCATCGCCACCGAACTCGGGGGCGGCGGCACCTCCACGCCGGAGAGCCTGGCCATCACCGAGCGCGGCATCGACAATGTGCTGATCCATTTCGGGCTCAAGGACGGCGAGGTGGCCATGCCCGAGACCCAGGTCTATCTCGATATGCCGGATGCCAGCTGCTATGTGCAAAGCGAGCACACCGGGCTTCTGGAGTTGACCCACGCCCTCGGCGACAGTATTGCCAAGGGCGACGTGATCGCCCGGGTCTACGACATGACCCGCAGCGGCGCCGAGCCGATCGAGTACCGTGCCGAGCGTGATGGTATCCTGGCGGCTCGACGCTTCCCCGCCCAGGTGAACATGGGCGACACCATCGCCGTCATCGCCGAGGTGGTCGAGACCCTGGGCGACTGAACGGGCCAGGGCTCGGGATACCGTCTTGCCCGAGCCCGCCCGCCGTTTCTCGTCATCAGCGCCCCGCCGAGAGCCTCTCGCGGGGCGGTCCCGTTCAACCACACAAGCCCGGCCATGAAACTCGACCGCTACGACCTCAAGATCCTCTCCATCCTGTCCCGCGACGGCCGCATCACCAAGTCCCGCCTGGCCGAGGCCATCAACCTGTCGGTGAGCCCCTGCTGGGAGCGCGTCCGCCGCCTCGAGAAGGCCGGCATCATCGAAGGCTACTGCGCCCGGATCAACGCAAGCGCCCTGGTCCGGCGTACCCCGGTGTGGGTTCAGATCGAACTCAAGGCCCACAATGCCGAAAGCTTCCAGCGTTTCGAGTCGCTGGTGCATGCCACCGACGCGGTCACCGAGTGCGTGGCGGTGGGCGGCGGAGTCGACTATCTGATCAAGGTCGAGTCCGAGACCATCGACGCCTACCAGCGCTTGATCGACGACTGGCTGACCTCGGATGTCGGCATCGAGCGTTACTTCACCTATATCGTCACCAAGACGGTCAAGGCTCCTCGCGAGGGAGTCGATATCGACGAGCTGGCCAACGGGGCGCTCTGAGCGCCATCGGCACAGGCCCGGAAGTTCTTGTCGGCTTGCAGGTTTTTGCTAAAACAGGCGTTGCAGAAAAAACCGCGTTTTCACGGTTCTGGACAAAAAAAACGCCATCGACAGACGGGCGCTTCAAAAAGTCCGACCCTGGCTTCTCCCTTACCATGACGGCAGTACATGGCGCTGGCCATGACGTCGTTTTCGTGTTCCGCACCCCCTGACCTTGCGGCGGGACACACTTGGGGAGGTAGTGTCATGAAACTCAGCGATCCGCGCCTGTTCCGTCAGTACGCCTACATCGGCGGCAAGTGGACCCACGGTGACGAAGGCCGCGAGGAAGCGGTGATCAACCCCGCCAATGGCGAGGTGATCGGCCATATCCCGCTGCTCGAGCCCGAGCAGATCCGCGCCAGTGTCGACGTCGCCGACGAGGCCTTTGCCCAGTGGCGGGCGCTGCGCGCCGACGAGCGTTGCGAGCGGCTGCTGGCCTGGTACGACCTGCTGCAGGCCCATCGCGAGGATCTGGCCACCATCATGACGCTGGAGCAGGGCAAGCCGATGCCCGACGCCCGTGGCGAGGTCGAGTACGGCGCCAGCTTCGTGCGCTGGTTCGCCGAGGAAGGCAAGCGTACCTACGGCGAGACCATCCCCAGCCACATCCCCAATGCGGCGCTGGGCACCATCAAGGAGCCGGTGGGCATTGCGCTTCTGATCACGCCGTGGAACTTCCCGCTGGCGATGATCACCCGCAAGGCCGCCGCCGCCATGGCCGCTGGCTGTCCGGTGATCGTCAAGCCGGCCAACGAGACCCCGTTCTCGGCGCTGGCGCTGGCGGAGCTGGCCGAGCGTGCCGGTATTCCGGCGGGCATCTTCAATGTGGTGCTGGGCGACGCCGCCCAGGTGTCCTCGCTTTTGTGTGCCGAGGATCGCGTCAAGGCGGTATCCTTCACCGGCTCGACCCGGGTCGGCCGCCTGCTGCTCGAACAGTCGGCGCCCACGGTCAAGCGTGTGTCCATGGAGCTTGGCGGCAATGCGCCCTTTATCATCGGCCCCGACATGGACCCCAAGGAAGCGGCCCTGGCCGCGGTGGCGGCCAAGTTCCAGACCGCCGGTCAGGACTGCCTGGCGGCCAACCGCATCCTGGTCCACGAGTCGATCCACGACGCCTTTATCGAGCATTTCACCGAGCGCATGGCCGCGCTGACCGTGGGCAACGGCATGGAAAGTGAAGTCGATCTCGGCCCGCTGATTCACCGCCGGGCGGTGGAAAATGCCCGCGCCACGGTGGATGACGCCCTGTCGAAGGGTGCCACCCTGGTGGCCGGGGACCAGTCCCAGGCGCCGGGCGAGAACTTCTTCATGCCGGTGCTGCTGACCGGGGTGACCCAGGACATGCAGGTGTGGCGTCAGGAGTGCTTCGCGCCGGTGGCCGGTGTCACCGCCTATCGCGATGACGACGAGGTGATCGCCCTGGCCAACGACACCGAGTATGGTCTTGCCGCCTACGTCTACACCCACGATATCCGCCGCATCTGGAAGCTGTTGCGGGCGCTGGAGTTCGGCATGGTATCGGTCAACTCGGTGAAGATGACCGGCCCGCCGGTGCCCTTCGGCGGCGTCAAGCAGTCCGGCCTTGGCCGCGAAGGCGGCGCGACCGGCATCGACGAGTATCTGGAAACCAAGTACTACTGCCTCGGCGCCCTGGGCTCCGTCTCCGGCAGCTGATGCCCTGAGCGGCAGTGATCGCCGGCCTGACAGCGGGCCGGCCACCTTTCGATGAACAGATGACGCCGCCCTCCCGGCGAGGGCGGTCCAAGGAAAAAAAGGAAACGAGATGAGCACCCATCAGGACCTGATCGACCGCGACCGCAAGGTAACCTTCCACGCCTCCACCCACCTGCGTGACTTCGCCCATGGCGACGCACCGGGTCGCGTGATCACCGGCGGCAAGGGCATCAACATCGTCGACAAGGACGGTCGCGAGTTCATCGACGGTTTTGCCGGGCTGTACTGCGTCAACATCGGCTACGGCCGTACCGAGGTGGCCGAGGCCATCTACCAGCAGGCGCTGGAGATGTCCTACTACCACACCTACGTGGGTCACTCCAACGAGCCGCAGATCGCCCTGTCCGAGCAGATCCTCAAGCTCGCCGGCCCCGGCATGTCCAAGGTCTACTACGGCCTCGGCGGCAGCGATGCCAACGAGACCCAGCTCAAGCTGGTGCGCTACTACAACAACGTGCTTGGCCGTCCGCAGAAGAAGAAGGTCATCTCGCGTCAGCGCGGCTATCACGGTTCCGGTCTCGCCACCGGCTCGCTGACCGGGCTCAAGGCCTTCCACGACCAGTTCGACCTGCCCATGGCCGGCATCCTGCACACCGAAGCACCGCACTACTACCAGCGCAGCGCCGAGCAGGAAAACATGAGCGAGCGCGAGTTCTCCGCCCACTGTGCGGCCAAGCTCGAAGAGATGATCCTGGCCGAGGGCCCGGACACCGTGGCGGCCTTCATCGGTGAGCCGGTGCTCGGCACCGGTGGTATCGTGCCGCCGCCGGAAGGCTACTGGGAGGCGATCCAGGCGGTACTGAACAAGTACGACATCCTGCTGATCGCCGACGAGGTGGTGTGTGGTTTCGGCCGTATCGGCGCCGACTTCGGCAGCCATGCCTACGGCATCAAGCCCGACCTGATCACCATCGCCAAGGGCCTGACCAGCGCCTACCAGCCGCTGTCCGGAGTGATCGTCGGCGATCGCGTGTGGCAGGTGCTGGAGCAGGGCACCAGCGAGCTTGGCCCGATCGGCCACGGCTGGACCTACTCCGGTCACGCCCTGGGCTGCGCCGCTGCCCTTGCCAACCTGGCGATCATCGAGCGCGAGGACCTGACCGGCAACGCCCGTGATACCGGCGCCTATCTGCAGAGCCGCATGCAGGCCGCCTTCGGCGATCACCCGATCGTCGGCGAGACCCGCGGCGTCGGCATGCTGGCGGCGCTGGAATTCGCCGTGGACCCGGAGACTCGCCGTCCCTTCGATCCCAGCCACAAGGTCGGTGCACGCATCGCCGCCGCTGCGCTGGAGCAGAACCTGATCGCCCGGGCGATGCCCCAGGGGGACATCCTCGGCTTCGCGCCGCCGCTGGTCACCACCCGTGACGAGGTCGACGAGATCGTTGCCCGCGCCGAGCGTGCGGTGAACAAGGTCACCGACGAGCTGGTCAAGGAAGGCGTACTGCAGACGGCCTGATGCCTGGTCCGATGATTGGCCTGATGCCTGGTCCGATGGTTGGTCCAAGCCCAGGCCGGTGTCTGGCCTGACGCCCGCACCTTGGCAGGTGCAAAAGGGGCCGCTTCCTTGAAGGAGGCGGCCCCTGTCGGTTTTCATTCAGGTAGGCGAGCGCGGAACAGATAGGCGAGCGCGGAACAGGTAGGCGAGCGCCGAACCGCCGACAGGGCCTGCCCTCCCGGCATTGGCAACCGGTCTTCACGATATGAGTTCAAGGAGAAGGTCATGAAGGTGGATTCACCCCCTTGCCCGAGTCACGGCGTGACCCTGGACGAGATATTCAAGGCCCGGGGACGCATCGCCGGTCAGGTAACGCGCACGCCACTGGTGCTGTCGCGGGCCCTGTCCGAACGCTTCGACGCCGAGGTCTATCTCAAGCTCGAGACGCTGCAGCCCACCGGCGCCTTCAAGCTGCGCGGTGCCACCAACATGATCGCCGCACTGATCGAGCGCCATGGACGCGAGGCCCTGGCCCAGGGCGTCACCACCGCGTCCACCGGCAATCATGGCCGCGCCGTGGCCTACGCCGCCTCCAGCCTGGGGGTGCCGGCGGTGATCTGCCTGTCGCGGCTGGTGCCGGCCAACAAGGTCGCTGCCATCGAGGCGCTCGGTGCCGAGGTGCGTCGCGTCGGCGCCAGCCAGGACGAGGCCTTCGAGGAGGTGGCAAGGCTGGTGCAGGAAGAGGGCATGACGCTGATTCCCCCCTTCGATGATCCGCTGATCGCGGCGGGGCAGGGCACCATCGGCATCGAGATCCTCGAGGACCTGCCGCGGGTCGATCGGGTCATCGTCGGGCTGTCCGGCGGTGGTCTGCTCGGCGGCATCGGCGCCGCGCTGAAGGGCGTTCGACCCCAGGCCAGAATCAGCGGGGTCAGTCTGTCGGCGGGGGCGGCCATGTGCGAGAGCCTCAAGGCCGGCAAGCCGGTGGCGGTGGAAGAGGTCGAGAGCCTGGGCGACTCGCTGGGCGGCGGCATCGGCCTCGACAACCGCTGCACCCTGGCGCTGGTCGAAGCGGTGATGGACGACCACTGTCAGGTGTCGGAAGGCGCCATCGCCCAGGCCATGGTGGACATGCTCGAAAGCGAGAAATTGCTGGTCGAAGGCGCCGCCGCCGTGGGACTGGCGGCACTGGCCGAGGGCCACCTCGAGGTCAAGGGGGAGCGGGTCGTGCTGGTGCTTTCCGGCAACGGGGTGTCACTGGATACCCTCGATCAGGCGCGCCGCCTGGCGGCGGATTGCGCCAGTCAAGGCCAGCGATAGACCGTCAAGGCCACCAACCGACAGACAAGCCCAGCAACAACCCGATCAGGAGCCAAGGATGCAACTCTACAAGCGTGAGCAGATCAGCCAGGCGGTCGCCATCGACCAGGACGCGCTGGCGGCGGTGGAAGCCGGTTTCGCCGCCCTGGGGCGTGGCGAGGTGGTGCAACCGCCGATCCTGTCCATGGCCATCGAGGAGGCCAACGGAGAGGTCGACGTCAAGACCGCCCATATTCGTGGCAACGAGCGCTTCGCCATCAAGGTCAGCCCCGGCTTCTTCGACAACCCCAAGCTGGGGCTGCCAAGCCTCAACGGGCTGATGATGGTGTTCTCCGCGCGCACCGGGCTCGTCGATGCGGTGCTGTTCGACGAGGGCTACCTGACCATGGTACGTACCGCCCTGGCCGGCGCCATCGCCGCCAAGCACCTGTCGCGGGAGAACAGCCGCCGGGTCGCGGTGCTGGGGGCCGGCGAGCAGGCGGTCAAGCAGGTCGAGGCGCTGCGGCTGGTGCGCGACATCACCGCCATCGACGTCTGGGCGCGAAGGCCCCAGGCCGCCGAGGAATACGCTACCCGCATGCGCGCTGCGGGTCTCGAGGTCACCGTCCACGACAGCGTGCGCGAGGCCTGCCGAGCGGCCGACATCATCGTCACCACGACGCCGTCGCAGACGCCGATCCTCGAGGCGGCGGACCTGCCGGAGGGCGTCCACGTCACCGCCATGGGCTCCGACAGTCCCGACAAGCGTGAACTGGCCGAGAGCGTGCTGACCCGCGCGGACGCCTTCGTCTGCGATACCCGGCCCCAGAGCGAGTCCAACGGCGAGCTCAAGGCCCTTGCCGGTCGCGAGGTGCCCTTCAAGGTCCACGAACTGGGCGCGGTCATTGCCCGCGGCGAGCGTCTGCGGCTGTCGGACGCCACCATCACGGTATGCGACCTGACCGGTACCGGTGTCCAGGACACGGCCATCGCCGGGTTCGCCCTGACGCGTCTGTCGGCTGAGGATTCGGCACGATAGGCTTTGCCGAATCAGGCATTTTTGGGGAGGATGGGGGACCCTAATCCCGACAGGAGCCCCCATGCCCTCGCTGCAGTGCCTGCTGCGCCACCGGCGCCGACTGATCGTCATCATCGCCCGCCTGGGCTATACCGCCAAGGGGCTGGTGTACCTGCTGATCGGCGTGCTGGCGGCACTCGGCGCTGCGGGCCTTGGCGGCGACAACGTCGGCACCAAGGAGGCGCTGGCGCACCTGGCTCGCCAGCCCTTCGGCACCCTGATGCTGGGGGCCCTGGTGCTGGGGCTCTACGCCTACGCCGCCTGGCGGGGCTTGCAGGGGCTGTTCGATGTCGAGCATCGGGGGCGTAGCTGGAAGGCCCTGGGTACCCGCCTGGCGCTGGTCATCAGCGGTGGTATCTACGCAAGTCTCGGCTGGTATGGTGTTGAGCTGCTGGACGATCCCCAGGAGACCACCGGCGGCGCAGAGGAGCGCACCGCCATGCTGATGTCGCACCCCGGCGGCGTCTGGCTGGTGGCGATCCTGGGGGCGATCTTTATCGGCGTGGGGCTGCGTCAGTCGTGGCGCGCCCTGGCGCGCAGCTATCTCAATCGCTGGCGTCAGCAGGACATGAGCCAACGCCAGCGTGATCTGGCCTCGGGCCTCAGCCGCTGGGGGCTGGCCGCCAGGGGGCTGGTGTTCGCGCTGATCGGCAGTTTCCTGCTGGTGGCCGCCTGGCAGGTCGATCCCGCCAAGGCCGAAGGGCTCGGCGGCACCCTGGATACCCTGGCCGCCCAGCCCTTCGGCCCCTGGCTGCTCGCCGCCGTGGCCGGTGGACTGATGAACTACGGTACCTACTGCGTCATCAATGCCCGCTTTCGCAAGGTGAAAGTGTAGCGCCTGCAGCGGCCGTTCAGGACGCCCGGGGCTTCTTGGCCCGCACGGTCAGGGCGACGCCGGCAATGGCCAGCGCCATGCCGATCAGGGATACCGGCGGCAGCCCTTCATCGAACAGCCACCAGGCCTCCACCGCGGTGACCGGCGGCACCAGGTAGAACAGGCTGGCGACGCGGGACGCCTCGCCACGCTTGATCAGCATCATCAGCAGCATGATGGCGGCGATGGACAGCACCAGCACCAGCCAGCCCAGCGTCAGCACAAAGGTCAGCGACCACTCCACCTCGCGGGTTTCCAGCAGCAGGCTGCCGGCGCCAAGCAAGGCCAGCGCCCCGAGGTACTGCACCACGGTGCCGCCGAGCAGCGGCATGCCGCTGCAATAGCGCTTCTGGTACAGCGTCCCCAGCGAAATCCCCACCAGCGCCACCAGGGTGCAGGCCAGCGCCGGCCAGCCAAACCCTTCGAAGGACAGCGCCGACAGGTCCATCTTGCCTCCCAGTACCAGGCTGACCCCGGCCAGCCCCAGGGCCAGTCCCATCCACTGCAGCGCAGACAGCCGCTCGCCCAGCAGGGGGCCCGCCAGCGCAGCGGTCAGCAAGGGTTGCAACCCCACCAGCAGGGACGCCAGTCCCGCCGGCATGCCCAGGCTGATGGCGTAGAACACGCCGCCCAGGTAGCCGCCGTGAACCAGACAGCCGGACACCGCCACATGCCCCCACAGACGGGGACTCGACGGCCAGGCCGAGCGGGTCAGCCAGACGATGGGGACCAGCAGCGCCAGGGTGGCGGCGAAGCGAATGCTCAGGAAGGTGAAGGGCTCGGCGTAGGGCAGGCCGAACTTGGCACCGATGAAGCCGGTGCTCCACAGCACCACGAACACCAGCGGCATGGCCGGCAACAGCCAGGACGGCAGGGCGGGGCGGCTCACGCGCACCTCGCACAAGGTGCGGTAAGCGGGCACCCGACAAAAGGTGCGGCAAGCGGCCACCCGACACACGATGCGGCAAGCGGGGGCTGGGCGGTGATCACTGAGGGTGGCATCGCGGGGACTTCCTTGTGGTTCATGTCATCGGCAGGGCGATCGCCCAATCATGATGCCCTATCCCGCCTCCCTCAAGGAGGGGATTGCCAAGCGTTGTTCTCGTGCTTTGGTCGTAGGTCGTGGAGGGAGAGTGAGATTGGTCTGACCACGCCGATGCTTGTTTTTGCGCAGTTTATAGGCGAAATGGCCGCTGGTCAGACCAATAATGCAGACAGGTTGCGTTGAATGGGGCCGTTGGCCGCCTGGGGCCTTTTCGCTAGCTTTCTTTTCGATGACACCCCGGGAGGGGGACGCCTCGCTTGCATCGAAGCGATGTCCCGTTCATGCCCCGAGGAGGTCCTCGCAAGGACGCGCACGGGCAACGCCCGGCTCAAGAGCGCAGCGACGCAAATCGCTTGCAACAGGCGGGCCTCGCTTGCGGCGAAAGTGCCTCGAGCGCTCATGACGATGCCATGGATCGACAACAACAACACACCGGGTGCGGCAGATCGAGACCGCACCGATCCACCAGGAGTTATGCCATGTCCCGGCTAGACAAGCCCCAGCAAGACCTTGATACGGCCTCGCCAACGGCCTCCCTGTCCGAACGCATCGCGACCCCGGACCGCCGCCGCTTTCTGAAGGCTGCTGCGGTTGGTTCCGCCGCCGCGGTGGCGGCACCCTGGGTCGGCAACGTCCAGGCTCAGCAGGGCATCCGCATCCGCATGCAGTCATCCTGGCAGCCCGGCACCACCGGCTACCGCATCTTCGAGGAGTGGGCCGCCGGCGTCGCCGAGGCCACCAGCGGCGAGGTCACCATCGAGCCGTTCCCGGCCGGAGCCGTGGCCGGTGCCTTCGAGGTAGCCGACGCGGTGCGCAACGGCGTGCTCGATGGCCAGAACTGGTTCACCGTCTACTGGCCGGGCAAGATGCCCGCCGGGGTCTTTCTCACCGCCTATCCCATGGGGCTGTCGGTACCCCACCAGTGGGACATGATGTTCGGTGCCTACGGCGGTTTCGGCATCGCCAAGGACCTCTACCGCAAGCAGGGTCAGGAGCTTCTGGGCTACGTCCACCACGACCTCAACCTGATCCACTCCAAGGTACCGCTGAGAAGCTTCGATGACTTCGAAGGGGTGAAGATCCGCATGCCCGGCGGCATCGTCGCCGAGACCTTCGCCAAGATCGGTGCGCGCACCACGCTGCTGCCGGGCTCCGAGGTCTATCCGGCGCTGGAGAAGGGCACCATCGACGCCGCCGACTACACCGGTGCGGCGGTCAACTTCGAGCTGGGCTTCTGGCAGGTGACCGACTACATCATCATGGGCCCGCCCTCGACTCCCTGTCTGCACCAGGCGGTCGACCTGATGGATATCGCGGTCAATCGCCGGGTCTACGAGCGCATGTCCGATCAGACCAAGGACCTGATGCATGACCTGGTCGCGGCCTACTCCCGCGAGCACTACGCCGCCATCCAGAAGGCCAACGCGGAGGCCTGGCCCAAGTACCGCGAGAAGGGCGTCGAGATCATCCACCTGTCCGAGGACGACGCCGACCGCTTCCGCGACGCCGCGATTCCGCTGTGGTTCGAATGGGCCAACAAGGATCCGGACGCGGCCAAGCTGTTCCGTGCCCACCTCAACACCATGCTCGATCCGTCGGTGGCACTGATCACCGAAGAGGACATCAAGGACTTCGAGCTCAACGCCTAGGCCTGCACGTGTCGACCGGGGCGACCCGGTCGACGTCGATGAATATTCCGTGGTCGCCTGGCGAAACGCCAGGCGACCAGCGGAGGAGCGTCAATGAATCTACAGATTGATTTCGTTCTGCCGCACTGGCTCTACTGGGCGGTGCTGGCAGGACTGCCGCTGATCGTGATGCTGCTGGTGGATCGAAGCTTCCGCCGGGGTGGCGAGGTGAGCGGTGGCGATACCGCCGAGACTCCCGTCGCGACGAGCGAGCAGGCCTACGCAGCGCCTGGCAATGTGGTGACCCGCGGCATCGACCGCATTTCCGGCTTTGCCGGGCGCTACGTGGCCTACTGGTCGCTGATCGCGCCCTTCGTGTTCACCTACGAGGTGGTGCTGCGCTACGCCTTCAACTCGCCGACCAACTGGGCTCACGAGTCGATGACCCTGATGTTCGGCATGCAGTACCTGCTGGCGGGTGCCTTCGCGCTGCGCGAGGGCGGGCATGTGCGCGTCGATATCCTCTACCAGCGGGCGGCGCCGCTCAACAAGGCCGCGCTGGACCTGGTCACCTCGATCTTCTTCTTCATCTTCACCCTGGCGCTGTTGACCACCGGCTGGCGTTTCTTCTCGCAGTCGGTCAGCGACGTCTGGTGGTTCGGTGACAGCTACGCCAACGAGGTGTCCTTCACCGAATGGGCGGTGCAGTACTTCCCGGTCAAGTTCATGCTGTTCTTCGGTGCCTTGCTGCTGCTGTTGCAGGGGATCGCGCAGTTGATCAAGGACCTCCAGGCCTATCGTCACCACCGCGAGCACCACGAAGGATCGACGGTGTTTGCCAGCATTCTGGTGGTGCTGGCGGTGATCCTCGGCGCCTACACCATCCACGAAATCGTCAATATCGCCCTGACCGACTACGAGAGCCTGGCGCTTAGCCTTGAGAACTCGCTGTCCACGGTGGGTATCGGCGCGCTGACCCTGTTGATGTTCGGCACCCTGATGGTGGTGCTGGTAGCGGGGCTACCGCTGGCCTTCGTTACCGGCGGTCTGGGGGTGGTGTTCCTCTACCTGGTGGGCGATCAGCACATGCTGAACCTGATGCCTTCGCGCATCTTCCCGATGATGACCAACTACCAGCTCTCGGCCATTCCGCTGTTCATCTTCATGGCCTCGGTACTGGAGAAGGCCGGCATCATCGAAGAGCTGTTCGATGTGGTCTACAAGTGGATGGGCGGTCTCAAGGCGGGCCTGGCGATCGCCACCATCATCGCCTCGACGCTGCTGGCCGCCATGGTCGGGGTGATCGGCGCGGCGGTGGTGACCATGGGCCTGATCGCGCTGCCGGCCATGCTCAAGCGCAACTACCAGCCGGAGATCGCGCTGGGGTCGATCATGGCCGGGGGCACCCTGGGCATCCTCATCCCGCCGTCCATCCTGGCCATCATCTACGGCGTCATCGCCCAGCAGTCGGTGGGCGAGCTCTACCTGGGCTCGCTGATTCCCGGCCTGTTGCTGGCCGGCATGTACGCCTTCTACTGCTGGCTAAGGGGCACCCTGAACGTCAAGGTGGCGCCGCCGATGCCGGAGGAAGACCGGGTCTCCACCGCCGAGAAGCTGCGCCTGCTGCGCAATATGCTGGCGCCTATCGCCCTGGTGTTGCTGGTGCTCGGCATCATCTTCACCGGGGTGGCGACCCCGGTGGAAGCGGCGGGTATCGGCACCTTCGGTGCGCTGGTGGTGGCGGCGATGCACAAGCGGCTGACCTGGCCCAACCTGCACGCCGCCTGCATGACCACCCTGGTGGCGACCGCCATGGTCATGTGGATCATCTTCGGTGCCAGCATCTTCGTCGGCTTCTACATCCTGCAGGGCGGCCAGACCTTCGTGCAGGAGTTGATCGCCGGGGCAGGGCTTGGCCCCTACGCGGTGCTGGCGCTGATGATGGTGCTGCTGGTGGCGCTGGGGATGTTCCTGGACTGGGTCGGTATCCTGCTCCTGGCGGTGCCGATCTTCGTACCGCTGATCAAGGGGCTGGACTTCACCGGGGTATTTGGCCTGCCCGGGGTGGACCCCGCCGACGTCTCGCTGTGGTTCGGGGTGATCTACCTGGTCAATATGCAGATGTCCTTCCTCAGCCCGCCGTTCGGCTATGCGCTGTTCTACATCAAGGGGGTGTGTCCGCCGCATATCACCATGGGCCAGATCTTCCGCTCGTCCTTTCCCTTCCTTGCGCTGCAAGCGCTGGGCCTGCTGCTGGTGATCATGTTCCCGGCGCTGGTCACCTGGCTGCCCAACCTGGCCTACGGCTAGTCGGGCGGTGTCATGACAACGCCTCCGGCCGGCTCGGCCGGAGGCGTTTTTGCAAGATGTTCAGCAGTGGCAGGCAACACGCCTTTTTCGGTGCTTCGCCGAAGAATTGCCTGGCGTATCATGACGCTTATCCCCATGGCCTGCCGTGGCCTCTGGCGGTTGTCGCCGACCGGCGACGCGGAGGCGAAAATGGCTTGCATTTCGTAACACGATTGTGGGGAACCCTCATGCAACTGCGTCGTCACATTGTGCGAGCGATTGACGAATTCTCAACCACCTCCTGGAGGACTTCATGCAACGATTCACCGCCCTGATCACCGCCGCCCTGCTTTCTGCTGGTCTGATGAGCGCCACCGCCCATGCCCAGGAAGCAAACGCGCAGGCGTCAGGCAACGCTGACGTCGAGGCTGCCGCTCAGGCGCAGAATTTCTCTGATGCCCAGCTCGAGAAGTTCGCCGACGCTTCCAAGGAGATCGCCGCGATTTCCCAGGACTACACCCAGCAGCTGCAGGAAGCCGAAGGCCAGCAGGCCCAGCAGGATGTGCGCACCGAGGCCAACCAGAAGATGGTCGAAGCCGTCCAGCAGAGCGGGCTCGAGGTCGAGACCTTCAACGCTATCGGTCAGGCTATCCAGCAGAACCCGGACATGATGAAGCGCGTACAGGAGATGGCGCAGTCGTGAGCTGACCGCCACTCTCGCCAGTCAAAGAGACTGGCCGCCTAGATCGACGCCCGCCGCCCTCGAGGTCGGCGGGCGTTGTTGTTTGCAGTGCTGAAGATGTTTGCACAGGGCGAGGATTCGAGCGGCCGGTCGGGTGTGAAGTCGTGATCAACGAAGGATGGATCGGTCATCAGGTCGCAGTGTCAGCAATGCCTGGCTCTCCGGGCCACGCTCGATGGCTTCTGCGGCGTTTGGCGAGAGGCCGATCAAGATACTGCTAATGCTTTACAGCCGCTGGCCTCGGCTCCATGCTTCCGATAGTCAGAGGGTGGGGGACCAGGGAGCGTCCTGCTGCCAGCCACGGCGACCGCGCGGAGGACACCATGGAAGCGGAACTGTTGGAAATCAGCCAGCATATGGGGCGCTTTGCGCCCTTTGACGGGCTGTCGGAGGAGTTGCTGGACGAGGTCGCCGGACAGGTGCAGGTCAGCTACTTCAAGGCCGGCTCGACCATTCTCGAGCTTGATGCCGTGCATCAGGAGTTCTGCTACATCCGCAGCGGCGCGGTGGAGGTCACCCGGCGCAACGGAGAGCTCTACAACCTGCTGGGGGAGGGCGACATCTTTGGCCACTTCAGCCTGCTGCGCCACAGTCGCGTGCGCTTCCCGGCCAGGGCGCTGGAAGACAGCCTGATCTACTTCATCCCCGAGGCGATGTTTCACCAGCTGTGCGAAGCCGACGAGCAGTTCGCCGAGTTCGTCGAGGTGGATCGCCCACGGCTCGAGACGGCTGTGGAAAGTCAGCGCAAGAACAACGACATGATGGTGACGCGGATCCGCAAGCTGCTGACCCGCTATCCCGTCATGGTCGAGGCGCGAGCCACGGTGCAGGAGGCGGCGCGCCAGATCAGCGAGTCCCAAGCCTCGGCGGTGCTGGTGCTGGACAAGCCCGAGAACAACCCGCGCTACACCTTCAGGGATAGTGAAGGTGGCTACTGGCAGGTCACCGGGATCCTGACCGACAGCGACTTTCGCACCAAGGTCGTGGCCGAGGGGCTGTCGCCGGATACTCCGGTGGGTGAGGTCGCCGGCCGCCGCCTGATCGCGGTGCAGTCCGACGAGTCGGTGCAGGAGGCGATGCTGTGCATGTTGCGCAACAATATCCACCACCTGCCGGTGATGCACCGTCGTTCGCCGGTGGGCATCGTGCACCTCTCCGACATCATTCGCTACGAGACCCAGAGCAGCCTCTATCTGGTCAGCAATATCTTCCATCAGCCGTCGGTGGAGTGTCTGGCCAAGCTGGCGCCGGACGTCCAGGCCGCCTTTGTGCGCATGGTTCACGACGGTGCCGACTCGCAGATGGTGGGCAAGGCGCTGTCGACCATCGGGCGCAGCTTCACCCGACGGCTTCTGGAGATGGCGGAAGAGGAGCTCGGGCCGCCACCGGTGCCGTACTGCTTCATGGCGCTGGGCTCGATGGCGCGCAACGAGCAGAGCATCGTCACCGACCAGGACAATGCTCTGGTACTGTCCGATGACTTCGATCCAGCGTTGCACGACGAGTACTTCGCGACCATGGCCAAGCGGGTCAGCGATGGCCTGGCCGCCTGTGGTTATACCTACTGCAAGGGGGACGTGATGGCCACCAATCCGAAGTGGCGCCAGCCGCTGTCGGTGTGGAAGGGCTACTTCACCGAATGGATCGAGCGGCCGTCACCGGAAGGGCTGCTGCACAGCTCGATCTTCTTCGATCTGGACACGGTCCACGGTGACAATCCGCTGGTGGAGGAGTTGCAGGACCTGGTCGCCACCAAGGCGTCGAAGCACAAGCGCTTTCTTTCCGCCATGGCGCGTAATGCGCTGAATCGGACGCCGCCGCTGGGCATCTTCCGCACCTTCGTGATGGAGAAGGACGGCAAGCACAACAACTCGATCAATCTGAAGCGTCGCGGCACGGCGCCGATGGTGGACCTGATCCGTATCCATGCCCTGGCCTGCGGTTCCCGCGCCCAGAACAGCTTTGACCGCCTGGACGATATCGATCGCACCCAGTTGCTGGCGCCCGGGGTCAGTGACAAGCTGCGCTACGCGCTCGAGTTTCTGTCCATGTCGCGGATTCGTCACCAGGTCATCGATCTGGAGCACGAGCACGAGCCCGACAACAATATCGAGCCGGAAAACGTCTCCAGCGAGGAGCGACACAATCTCAAGGATGCCTTCCAGGCGCTCAGCAACGCCCAGAAGTTCCTCAAGTTCCGTTATCCCCTTACCAGCAGGTAGCCGCCATGCCGTTGCTTCGCCCCAAGACTCGCTCGGCGCCGGATTGGCACGACTACCTGGTCGCCCGACGTCAGAAGAGCCGCCAGCAGGCGCTGGTGGACTTCTTCGCCGGGGCCGACCTGTCGCCGATCCTGCCGATTCAGGAGGCGCCGCTGATGGCACTGGACCTGGAGACCACCGGGCTCGATCCCAGGCGTGACGAGATCGTCTCGATTGGCCTGGTGCCCTTTTCGCTGTCGCGTATTCGGCTCGCCGAGCGGCGCTACTGGGTGGTGCGTCCCCATCGCACCCTGAACGCCGAGTCGGTGACCTTTCATCACATCACCCACGCCGATATCCAGGGGGCTCCGCGGATCGAGGAGGTGCTCGCCGATGTCTTCCGCGCCATGGCCGGCCACCTGCTGGTGGTGCACTTTCGCCATATCGAGAGGTCCTTTCTGGACGCCGCGGTACGAGCGGCCTGGAAGGAGTCACTGAGCTTCCCGGTGATCGACACCATGTCGCTGGAGGCGCGCATCCACCGTCAGTCGACCATGGCGCGCTTTCGTCGCTGGATGGGCCGACCACCCAGGTCGATCCGCCTGCACGACAGTCGGCTGCGCTACGGGCTACCGCATTATCATGGCCACCACGCCCTGACCGACGCCATCGCCACGGCGGAGTTGCTGCAGGCGCAAGTAGCCGGCAACTACGGCCCGGAGACGCCCATCGGCATGTTGTGGAGCTGAATAAGGGAGTTGAGCTGCCCGTCGAGGCGTCAGCCATCTCTCCAAAAGAAAAGCGGCAGCCCGAGGGCTGCCGCTTTTTTCATGCACTTGCTGTCTGCGTAAGGCTGGCCTAGACCGCCTTGGGCTCGCTCATCAGGCCCTTGATGATGGCGTAGCAGGCCACCAGCAGCACCAGGGTGAACGGCAGCCCGGTCGAGACCGCCGCCGCCTGCAGGGCGGTAAGACCGCCGCCCAGCAGCAGGGCGATGGCGATGGCGCCTTCGATGATGGCCCAGAACACGCGCTGCGGCTTGGGTGCGTCGACCTTGCCGCCGGCGGTGATCGAGTCGATGACCAGCGAACCGGAGTCCGAAGAGGTCACGAAGAACACGATGACCAGCACGATGCCGATGAAGGAAGTGATCGAGGCCAGCGGCAGCTCGCCGAGCATGGCGAACAGCTTGAGCTCGAGTGCGGCGTCCTGGACGCCCTGGAAGCCGTCGGTGATGTACTGCTCGATGGCGGTACCGCCGAAGGAGGTCATCCACAGCACCGATACCAGGGTCGGGACCAGCAGCACGGCGGTGAGGAACTCACGCACGGTGCGGCCACGGCTGACCCGGGCGATGAACATGCCGACGAACGGAGACCAGGAGATCCACCAGGCCCAGTAGAAGGCGGTCCAGCCCTGGACGAAGTTGGCGTCCTCGCGACCGAAGGGGTTGGACAGCGCCGGCAGCTCGGCCAGGTAGTGACCCAGGTTGGTGAAGAAGCCGGTGGCGATGGCCAGAGTCGGGCCCACCAGGATCACGAACGCCAGCAGCAGGAAGGCCAGCACCATGTTCACCTGGGACAGGCGCTGCACACCCTTCTCGACGCCAAGCATGATGGAACACAGGGCGACAGCGGTAATGCCGGCGATCAGCAGCACCATGGTGGTGTCGGTATTCGGCGTACCGAACAGCTCGTTCAGGCCGGCGGCAGCCTGAGAGGCACCAAGCCCCAGCGAGGTGGCCAGACCGAACAGGGTGGCAAAGACCGCCAGGATGTCGATCAGGTGGCCCGGCCAGCCCCATACGCGCTCGCCCAGGATCGGGTAGAACACCGAGCGCATGGTCAGCGGCAGACCCTTGTTGAAGGCGAAGATGGCCAGTGACAGGCCGACGATGGCGTAGGCCGCCCAGGGGTGCAGACCCCAGTGGAAGATGGTTGCCGCCATGCCGAGATCGACCGCGGCCTGTTCGTCACCGGCGGCGGCGCCCAGCGGAGCCCAGTCGGTACGTATGCCGTTTTCGCCGACCGAAGTGCCCCCGAGCGCGGTGGAGAAGTGGGTCATCGGCTCGGACACGCCATAGAACATCAGACCGATGCCCATGCCGGCGGCGAACAGCATGGCGAACCAGCCCATGTAGCTGTAGTCGGGCGTGGCCTCGGCACCACCGATGCGGACCTTGCCCAGCGGGGTGAAGATCAGTACCAGTGCCAGCAGCACGAATACGTTGCCGCCGAGCAGAAAGACCCAGGACAGGTTGCTGGTCAGCCAGCCACGGATGCCATTGAAGAACGGCTCGGCGCCGCCCTGAAAGGCCAGGGTCAGGATCACGAAGACCAGGATCAGCAGCGACGAGACGGTGAACACCTTGCCGTGCAGGTCCACGTCCACGCCGAAGGACTTGGTGACGATATTGTCCTGACCGATAACGTAGTCCGTATCGATCAGGTTGGCTGGCCCCTCCGGGGCCGGTACTCCTTCACTACCGGTATCGGCAGATGAAGGCTTGTGGTTGGGGTCTTTTTCCACGTGCGATCTCCCTTGCGTTTAAAAATGGTAACTGTGGCGTCACGCCATCGACTCGGAGCGGGGTCGCGGCTGGCTCGCCTGTCATCGATACCGTATGGTCCAGCCTGCCTGAAGTGTGGCCTGCCTGAGCCAGCTTGCCAGTTGTGCCGTCAACGGCATCTGTTCGAAGGCCGCCCGGGCACGCCTGGGTCAGCTTGCCACGATCGTCCGAGACCCAAGGTTCTGCCGGCGACCGCTTGCACCGCGTGGGCGACGCAGGTGCTGGCCGCAACGACAGCAGGGGCGCCCCGGGGCACCCCTGACCATTGCCACAGCATCATGACGGTGGCGTGGCATCTATCGGACTCAGGCCTCGCCGAGCCACTCCTTGACCACGTCCTGGTTATCCTCGACCCACTTCTGGGCGTTTTCGTAGGGATCGGTGTCGTCTTCCTGATTCATCAGCATGACTTCACCCATCATTTCCGTGGTCCACTCGAAGTTCTCGAGGATGGCGTAGGCCTCCGGCATGTCCTCTTCGAGGCCCTGACGGACGATGGTGTGGATCTGTTCGGCACCACCGTAGACGCCCTGGGGGTCCTCGAGGTACTTGAGGTCCCAGCGGGCGAACATCCAGTGCGGGGTCCAGGTGGTGACCACGATCGGCTCGCCACGGTCGATGGCGCTGCCCAGTGCGGCGGTCATGGTGGCGCCGCTGCCGGTGCGCAGGTCCAGGTCGAGCTCGTAGGCGTCGACCACTTCCTCGGTCAGACGCATCAGGCCGGCGCCGGGATCGATACCGATGATCTCGCCATTGAACTGGTCGGCGTGTTCATTGAGCTCATCAATCGAGTTGACCTCGGAATCTGCCGGAACCGCAAGGCCCAGCTTGGTGCCGTCGAGGTTGACGCCGGCATCGACCAGCTGGTCCTGGAGGCGCGCGTAGTAGTCCTCGTGGGTGGTCGGCAGCCAGCCGGCGAGCAGAGCGTCGGCGTCGCCGCTGGCGACGGACTGCCACATGGCCGCGGCAGACAGTGCGGAGGTCTCGACCTCGTAGCCGGCCTGTTCGAGCACAGCACGAACCACGTTGGTGGACGCCACGGTGGACGACCACTCGACGTAGGCCAGGTGCACGGAACCCTTGTCCTGGGCGTGAACACTGGTGGCGGCGGCGCTGATGGCCAGGGCCAGACCGAGAGAACGAGTTGCCTTGGGTGACATGGTGCGACTCTCCTTGCGATAAGAGGTATTAGCGTGAAGCAGGCGACAGTGTCTTGCAAATGCCGCCCCGCAGGCTCCCCCGGCCGAGGGAGCCCGCGTCGAGCGTTTACTGCTTGCGCTCCTTGCGCAGGGACTGGGTCAGGCGATCCAGCAGCATCGCCAGGATGACCACCGCGATGCCGGCCTCGAAGCCATCGCCCGGACGCAGTCGCTGGATGGCTCGCCAGACCTCGCTGCCCAGGCCATCGGCGCCGATCATAGCGGCGATCACCACCATCGACAGGGCCAGCATGATGGTCTGGTTGATGCCGGCCATTACCGTGGGCAGCGACAGCGGCAGCTGCACCTTGACTAGCTTCTGGCCGCGGGTGGCGCCGTAGGCGTCGGCGGCCTCGATCAGCTCCACCGGTACCTGACGGATGCCCAGGGTGGTGAAGCGAATGGCCGGCGGCATGGAGAAGATCACGGTGGCAAAGATCGCCGACACCGAGCCGATACCGAAGAACGGGATCGCCGGGATCAGGTAGACGAAGGCCGGCATGGTCTGCATGAAGTCCAGCACCGGCATGATCAGGCGGTAGAGTCGATCGGACAGCGCCGCGGCGATACCCACCGGCAAGGCGATGACCACCGCCACCAGGGTGGCGATGACGACCAGGGTCAGGGTCTCGATCATCGGGTCCCACAGATCGAGGTTCCAGATCAGGCCAAGGCCCAAGACCGCGCCGATGGCGAGCCTGGGGCTTGCCATCTTCCAGCACAGGCCGGCGATGATCAGCAGCAGGGCCCAGTCGGGCAGCCACATCAGGGCGTCATTGAGGCCGTCGATACCGGTCTGGGTAATCCGCGAGATGCCGCGGGTGACGGCAGAGTATTCGGTGGTCAGCCAGCTCAGGCCGGTTTCGATCCAGTCACCGAGGGGAATGCGAGGAATCTCGATCGCCATTAGTGGTCTCCTGCCTGTGCCAGTTCATCCAGTACCGCGCCCTTGACCACCACGCCCAGCAGGCGTCGCTCGTCGTCGATGACGGCGATGGGGAAGCTCTTTTCGTTGAACAGCGCGAACAGATTGTGCAGCGGCTCGTCGGGTCCCACGGTGCGGAAGTCCTGGGTCATCACGCTATCCAGTCGATCCTGTCCGCTCTGGATGGCGCTGTTGGCGGCGTCGGCCTCGACCAGTCCCTTGAGCTTGCGATCGCGGCTGGTGACGTAGATCGAGTCCATGGCGTTTTCTTTCATCTTGCGCAGTGCGGTACGCGGGCCGTCGTCCTCGCGGGCGGTGGCACGCACCGGGCGCATGGCGCTCTCGGCGGTCAGCACCCGGGACATGTCGACGCCTTCGATGAAGCGCTCGACGTAGTCGTCGGCCGGCTTGGTCAGGATCTCCTCCGGCGTGCCGATCTGCACCACCTCACCGTCCTTGAGCAGGACGATGCGGTCACCGATGTTCAGCGCTTCGTCTAGGTCGTGGGTGATGAACACCGTGGTCTTCTTCATGCGGTGCTGGAGTTCCAGCAACTCCTGCTGCATATCCTTGCGGATCAGCGGGTCGAGCGCCGAGAAGGCCTCGTCCATCAGCAACACGGTCGAGTCATTGGCCAGCGCCCGGGCCAGGCCAACACGCTGCTGCATGCCGCCGGACAGCTGATTGGGGTAGGCGTCTTCCCAGCCATTCAGCCCGACCTGTGTCAGGGCGTCACGGGCGGTCTTGGTGCGGGTGTCGGCATCGATGCCGCGAATCTCCAGCCCGAACTCCGCGTTCTGCTGCACGGTCCGATGGGGGAACAGGGCAAAGTTCTGGAAGACCATCGAGAAGTGGCGACGACGGCACTCCAGCAGTGCCTTGTCGGAGAGCTGCGGAATGTCTTCGCCGTCGATGATGATCTCGCCTTCGGTGGGCTCGATCAGCCGGTTGAGGCAGCGGATCAGGGTCGACTTGCCCGAGCCTGAGAGGCCCATGATCACTAGCAGTTCGCCTTCATGGACGTCGAAGTCGATGTTCGACAGGCCCAGGGTCTGGCCGGTCTTGTCCAGGATTTCAGGACGCTTGAGCCCTTCATCGCGTAGCTTGAGTGCCTTCTTCGGCTGGTCGCCGAAGACCTTGCTCAGCCCGCGAACCTTGATCTTGACGGATCGGTTCTCGCTCATGGGTAGGGGTGCCTTGTTGGGTTGCGTAAACACGTCCAGCCGGTCGAACGATGAAGGTCGACGTCACGTGCATCCTGGCGTCGGCGTTCATCGTCCAGCGCTGGCGCGGCTGCGTCAGGGGCGGCACTCCTTGCCGCATCCCCACGGCTGAACAGCATGCCAGCTTTCACCGTTGAGGCGCAGAAAGGTGCAATACCCTAAAGGTCTTTGAAAGATCATTCAAATTCAGCATGGGCGCACGTTCACTGAATCGAGAAAGCCCCGGTGGGTGCGGTATTGGGTAGAAGTGGGGGAGAAGCCCATGCCGGAACGGCATGGGCAAGGGGAGCTATTTCCATGTCACGCTCCGTATCGGCGCCGCTCAGCGTACCCGCGTCAGCCTGATCAGACGGCCGGGATCGCTGTCGGTCAGCAGGTAGATGGCGCCGTCGGGGCCGAGCCGCACGTCGCGGATGCGGCCGACCTCGCCATCCAGCACCACCTCGCGCTCGATGATGCTGTCGCCCTCGAGGCGCAGGCGCAGCAGTCGCTCGCCGCGAAGCCCGCCCGCCAGCAGATCGCCCTGCCAGGCAGGGAATTCTTCACCGCTGACCACGGCGAGCCCGGACGGCGCAAAGCGTCCTTCGAACACATGCACCGGATCGCGCATGCCCGGGGCACTGTCGACGCCCAGCGGCAGGTTGGTGGCGTAGTCGCGTCCGAGGGTCACCTCGGGCCAGCCGTAGTTCTCGCCGGGCAGAATACGATTGAGTTCGTCGCCGGTGCGCGGGCCATGCTCGGTCGACCACAGGGTGCCGTCGGCAGCCTGGGCAAGGCCTTGAGGGTTGCGGTGGCCGATCGAGTAGACCTCTGGGGCCGCGTCATCGTCGAAGCCCGGATTGTCCGGCGCGGGATCGCCGTCTGCGGTCAGCCTGAGCAGGCTGCCGGCGTGGTCTGCCGGGTCCTGGGCGCGGCTCTTGCTGACGCCGCGATCGCCGATGGTCAGCCACAGCAGGCCCTGGTCGTCGAACAGCAGGCGGCCACCGTAATGGCGGCCTGGCGTGGAAAAGCGATTCTGCACAAAAATTGGCGTTATCGCGCCCAGGGCGTCGTCCTCGAACCTGACCCGTGATACCGCCGTGGCGTCGTCCGAGTCGCCGTCCTTGCCGGGCTGCGCCCAGCTGAAGTAGAGCCAGTCGTGGGTGCCATCGCCGAATTGCGGATGCAGCGCCAGGTCAAAGAGCCCACCCTGGCCGCGGTGTGAGACCTCCGGCAGGCCGTCGAGTCTCTGGACATCACCGTCATCCACCAGCGCCAGGGTCCCGGGCTGCTCGGCGACCAGCATGCGCCCATCGGGCAGAAAGGCCAGCGACCAGGGGGTGTCCAGCTCATCGGTGATCAGCTCGAGCGCGACCGGGTGATGAAGCCCCGGCACCTGCTCGGGCAACGACGCCGCCTGGGCGCCTGCAGGCAATGACAATGTCAGCAGGGCGAGGGTGAGGCTTCGCAACATGGAGACTCCGCACGGCAAGTATGGGTTTCCGGTGGCGGACCGCTTCCCAGTCCCGGGCACGCCGAGCGGCGATGGCGTGCCAGGTCGACGGAGACGCTTTTCCTGCCAAGGTCAACAAGCGTTACAGCAGCAGCGCCAGCAGCACCGGTAGATAGATCAAGGATAGCAGTGTGGAACAGAACACCAGGCTCGCCACATAGGCGGGCTCGCGCTGGGACTTCTGGGCAAACAGATAGTTGAACACCGCCACCGGCATGCTCATCTGCAGCACCAGGATCGCCAGTGCCATGGGGGGCAGGTCAAGCCAGATGCCTATGCCCCAGGCCACGCCCGCCGCCAGGGGGATGCGCAAGAGGCTGAACCAGACGCCCGAGCGCAGGCTTCTGACCTGGATGCTGGCCAGCGACACCCCCAGGGTGATCAGCATCAGCGGCACGGTGAAGCCTGAAATCAGATCGACGCTGTTCTGCAGCCACAGCGGCAGTTCGGTGTCGGTGAACAACAGCGCGATGGAGATCAGGATGGCGTAGACCGTGGGCGTCTTGACCAGCGACTTCAGCGGATTGCCGCGACTGGCCAGCATGGTGCCCAGGGTGAACTGGAACAGCGACACCGTCACCATCACCGTGATGCCGAAGGCGAAACCTGCCTCGCCGAAGGCGTAGAGGATCACCGGTAGCCCCATGTTGCCGGTGTTGGGGTACATGGTGGGAGCCAGCAGTACCCGCCAGTCCTTGCGCAGCACCAGCGCCAGCACGAAGGCCAGCGCGGCCATGGCGCACAGCACCAGGGCGGCTGCCAGCATGGTGCGACCGAAGCTCGAGGCGTCGATCTCGGCGCCCGCCAGCGAGGCGATCACCAACGCAGGCGTACCGATGTTGAACACCAGTTTGGTGACGAAGGCCACTGGATAGTCGAAACCGCGGCGGATCCAGAAGAATCCGAGACCGGCGCCGGTGATCACCGGCGCCATCACGGCGAAGAGTTGGGCAAACATGCGAGGATCTATCTCCTTATCGGTCGACACCCGGGGCCTTGGCACCCTGTCGGTCTGGAGTACGCTGCCGGCCAGTGACGCCGACAGCAGGCGCGGCTTGCCGGGCCTGTCGAGAGCGAGCGGCCTGGTGCTCCAGCGACATCGTCAAGCGCTCTATCAGACCCGCCATCAGCCGGTACTCGGCGCCGTCATCCGCCTGTCGTTCAAGCGTCTGCAGCAGCCGGTTGCCGTATTCACGAGCTCTATCTGGTGCGTGGCCTCTGGCGCTGGCGCCGTAGTCGTCGGCGAGGGCGGCGGCGAGCTCGTCAAGGGCGAGGTCGAGCGCGTCACTGCGCCCGCCCAGCCGTCGCCGCAGATTGAGGCTGGCGTAGCCAAGGTCCAGCCCCACCAGGCCCAGCGAAAATAGATAGCGGCGTTCTTCCGGGAGGCTGTCGTCGTGCTGGGCGAGCCTGAGTAGGCGGTCCGCCATGGTACCACCGAAGCGTGACTCGGCTTCATGCAGGCTGCGCCGGTGAAGCCCGTGGAGGTCGTTCACCGTGGCGCTGACCAGCCGGTGCTTGCGAATGGTGGTGGGGAGGCCTGGCGCCAGGCGAAAGGCCATCACCACGGTGGAGAGCCCGAGCAGCAGGGCGATAGCGCGGCCGAGGAAGCCGTCGACGGAAAAGTCCATGCCATTGCCGGGCATGGTCAGCAGGATGTTGCCGATGGTGAAGGCCAGGCAATAGCCCATCAAGCGGGGGTTGGCGGCGCCCAGCAGACCAAGGAACAAGGGCGGCATGAACACCAGCGCGAGGGTGACGAAGTCATTGGCCTGGGCCAGCAGTACATGGCCGAACAGCAAGGCGCTGGGCACCGCCGCCAGCATGCCCTTGAGGAAGGTGGTGGCGACCGCTGCCGGATTGTCGCGGGTCGCGAAGAAGGCCGAGAACAGGGTGCCGACCAGCATCGCGATCTGACCATTGTCCCAGGCGGTGTAGCGCCAGACGATGGCCAGCAGGGTGAACACCAGTCCGGCTCGCAGTCCGTTGAGGGCGGCTTCCAGATGATCCCGGTGAAAGGCCAGCGCCGGCGCCTTGAGGCGGCGTTTGCCGGGGGTGTGGATCGCCTCCCGCGCATCGAGGATGATCAGGGCGTGGCCGAGGGCCTCGCGCAGGCCGAGATGGATGCGCCGTTGCAGCAGCGCCTCTGGTGACTCGGTAGTGCGTGTCGTAGCGGGGTCGCTGGTGATGGGCCCACTGGCGCTGCGCCCGCACCGGGCTGTGGTTTGGCCTGCGGCCTGGTCTGGGGCCTGGTCCGAGGCCAGGTCTGGGGCCTGGTCTAAGTCCGGGGCTATGTCCTCGTCCAAGTCTGCGGCCATGCACTGAAGGGCCCGATGCCTGAGCGCCTGCAGCCGCTGGCGGGCCTGGGCCACACCGCTGCCCTCGGCGCTTTGGCGCAGGTCACTGGCCATGTCCTCGATCAGGCGTCGGGTGGACGATGGCAGCTCGCCGCCGTGGGAGCGCAGCAGTTGCTGGAGCGCGTGGAGGATCGCCAGCAGGCGGGCGGTGCGCACCGTCAGCACATGGCTGGCGCGTAGCCGGCCGATGCCTTCCGGGCCTTCGTAGCGTGCCGCCTGACTATCGGTTTCCAGCTGGGTCAGGGGTTGCAGACTGGCGGTCAGGGTGGCTTGCAGGGCAGCGATATCGGGGCTGTTGTCCAGGCGCAGGGCGCCGTGCAGGAAGGCCTGATTGACCACCTGATCGGCCAGGCCGGCGAGATGATCACGGACCTGAATCGGCCACAGCAAGGCGCTGACCAGGGTGGCGCAGATGGCCCCCAGCGCCAGCTCCGACAGGCGCGCCACGGCCACCGCGAACAGACCCGTGGGGGCGCTGGCGGTGATGACCACGATCAGCATGGCGGTGACGGCCGCCATGATGCAGCCGAAGGAAGCGTTGTTGCGGGTCACCGAGGCGGCGTAGGCGCACAGGATGATCCAGGCGGTCAGACAGACCAGTGCCGGTGGCGGCGACTGCACGAACAGCGACATGATGGCGATGCCGGCGAGGCAGCCGACGACGGTGCCGGTGATCTGGCTGATGCCTTTCTCCAGCACCATGCCGCTCATCGGGCGAATCTGCAGAAAGGCGGCGGAAATCAGCGCCCAGTAGGGACGATCGAGGTCGCACCAGAGAGCAATGTACAGCGCCAGACCCATGGCCAGGGTGGCCTTGATGGCGAACTTGACCGCACTGGCCGGCGGCGTCAGGTAGGCCTGCCACCATACCGAAAAAGGCATCAGCGAGACTCGGGCCGGACCCGCACCGTGGCGGTCATGCCGGCGCTCAGGTCGAGGTTCGTCGGCACCTCGTCGAGGGCGATGCGTACCGGAATGCGCTGGGCCAGGCGCACCCAGCTGAAGGTGGGCTCGACCTGGGGCAGCAGCTGGTCGTTGGGGGTGGCGTTGTCATTGGCGATGGCTCGTCCGATGCTGTCGACGTGGCCATCCAGCTCGAGGTTGCCGCTCATCAGAATGACCTTGGCTGGATCGCCCACGGCCAGGGCAGGACGCTTGGTCTCCTCGAAGTAGGCGGTGACGTAGTAGGAATCCTCCACCACCAGCGCCATGACCGAGGTGCCCCGATTGACGTAGTTGCCCTGAGTGAGCTTGAGGTTGATCAGGTGCCCCGGGGCCGGGGCGGTGACCTCGGTGCGCTCCAGGTCCAGGCGGGCGCTGGTCAGGTCACTGCGGGCCTGGTCGAGGGAGGCGGCGGCGACATCGCGGTCACGATTGGCGCTTTCGCGATTCTCGGCGCTGATCGCCTGGCGGCTGAGCTGCTCTCGCCGCGACGCCTCGTGTTCCTTCAGTGCAAGCTCGGCCTCACGCTGGGCGACGATGGCAGAGGCCTTGGCCAGGGCGGCCTGGTAGCGAGCATCGTCGATACGAAACAGCACCTGGCCTTTTTCAACGTGGTCGTTGTCGTCGACCGCAAGGGCGATCACCCGGCCCGAGACGTCGGGTGCCACGGTGATGATGTCGGCGCCGACTCGGGCGTCACGGGTCCAGGGGCTGTACAGATAGTAGCGCCATAGCCACAGTCCGGCAGCCACGGCGGCGGCGACCACCGCCAGGGTGATCAGCACGCGCAGGGTCTTGCGCATTCAGGCGCCTCCGCTGGCAAGCGCACCCCACCAGGCGACCCCGGCGGTGCACAGAACGAAAAGAGAGGTGTCCAGCCACGCCTCGTACCACAGCCGAGAGGTGCCACACAGGCGGTGCAGGGCGAAGCGCAGTACTGCGGCGAGCAGCAGTCCGATCAGGGCGTAGACCAGCAGTGGGCTGAAATAGATACCGCCAAGCGCGACTTCCTTGAGCGCCATGCTGGGCCTCCCCGGGATTCAACCGTGCGGTTGTGAATCGTGTAACCGAGACCAAGCGTAGCAAACATGCAAGCAAGGCGGGAGGGGCTCACCCCGCCTGACGGCGGGGCAGGGCTGTGGTCTCCAGGGCTCGCCAGGCGTCCGGCACGGCGTCGCGCAGATGGTCGAGCAGGGCGCTGACCTTGCGCGGCTGATGGCCGAAACCGTAAAGCAGGGTCACCGGCAGCGGTGCCAGCGACCAGTCTTCCAGGCAGCGCACCAGTTCGCCGGGGTGATGGCGTTCGCGGGCTTCGGTGGTCCACACCGGCAGGATGCCGAGCCCGCGTCCCCGGGCGATGGCGTCGATATGCAGCATCGACTGGTCGACGCGAAAGCGTGACGCCGGTGGCTGGAAGTGCACCGTGCCGCCGTGACGGTGGGACAGGGTGATGCCGCCCTGACTGTCGCCCATCAGGTCGATCCAGGCGTGATGGCCAAGGGCGTCGGGAGCCTCCGGGGTACCGTGCTTCGCCAGATAGTCCGGATGAGCGTAGATGCCGCGCTCCAGCGCGCCGAGGCGCTCCTGGCGCAGGTTGCCCTCGTCGGTCTCGCCAAGCCATACGCAGATGCCCTGGAAGTCGGGATCCCGTGGCGCCGTTTCGCCGGTACTCAGCGTCAGGCGTATCGCCGGATGACGTTCCAGAAAGGTCTCCATCACGCCGCCCAGCCAGCTTCGCGTCAGGGTGCGATGGGCTTCGACATGAAGCTCGCCGCTGACGTCCTCGCGCAGGCTGTCCAGGGTGCGCTGACCCTGTTCGGCGAGTTCCAGGATTTCCCGACTGATCACGTAGTAGCGCTGTCCGGCCTCGGTGGGCAGGAGCTGGTTGGCCTGACGCTTGAGCAGCGGCTGGCCCAGCCGCGACTCGAGCTGGCTGATTCGCCGGCTCAAGGTCGACTTCGCCAGACCCAGCTGGATGGCGCTCTGGGTCAGGCTTCCGGTCTCCATGACGCGGTTGAAGGCAAGCAGTTCGTCGAGATCTGGCATGGCATCACGCAAGCGGGAAGAGGGGCAACACGAACCGCCAGTATGCCACGGGATCGTGCGGATGAAAATCATTCTCCCTTGTGCTGACGGCCTCTACCGCATGCCAGCCGTGCACGTCCTGCGCGTGGAGCGACACAAGCCGGGAGGGCAGGCGGGCAAGGCGAGTAGGGGCGGGCGAATCAGGCAGGCAAGGCAGGCAAGGCAGGCAAGACAGGCAAGACAGGCAAGACAGGCAAGACAGGCAAGACAGGCAAGACAGGCAAGACAGGCAAGACAGGCAAGACAGGCAAGACAGGCAAGGCAGACAAGGCAGGCAAGCCAGCTTCGGGAGGGGGTTGCGAGAGTTGCAACGTCACGTTCACGAGCAATTGTGCAACTTTGATGGAAGAATCTAAATGATAAATATTCACATTCATTGTTGTGCGCAGGTCGTCTCGACCCAGGGCGGCGGTCCTGAAACGCCAGCCATTGCGCGTGCCACCGGGTGGCTTGCCACCCCTTTTCGGAGTCATGAAGAAGATGTTGCCTCAGCGCTTGTCAGCTCAACCTCTGTCATCTCGCAGCCTGTCACCTCGTTGCCTGTCGCTTCACCCTCTATCGCTTCACATTCGCCGCCTGGCGGCGGGGCTGTCGGGGATCGCCCTGTGTGGCGCAGTGCCGGCGCTCGGCGCCGAAGACATGGCGCTTGATGACGTGGTGGTCACCGCCTCAGGCTTCGATCAGAGCGTGGCCGATGCGCCGGCCTCGATCAGCGTAGTGACCCGGGAGGATCTGGAAAAGCGCTACTACCAGGACGTCACCGACGCCCTACGTGACGTGCCCGGGGTGATCGTGACCGGCGGCGGCGGTGGTGACAACGGTTACGACATCAGCATGCGCGGCATGCCCGCGGAGTACACCCTGCTGCTGATCGACGGGCGCCGTGTCAGTACTCGTGAGACCCGCCCCAACGGCAGCGCCGGCTTCGAGCAGGACTGGCTGCCGCCACTGCAGGCCATCGAGCGCATCGAGGTGGTGCGTGGCCCCATGGCCACTCTTTACGGCTCCGATGCCATCGGTGGGGTGATCAACGTCATCACCCGCAAGGTGGCCGATGAGTGGCACGGCAACCTGCAGCTCGACACCATGCTGCAGGAAGACAGCGCGTCCGGCGACAGCCGTCAGGCCAACTTCTATACCTCTGGTCCGCTGGTCGAGGGGCTGGCCGGGCTGACCCTCTACGGCCGTGCGACCCAGCGCGATGAAGACAATATCCTCTATGGCTACGAGGACAAGCAGGTCCAGAGCCTGACCGCGAGGTTGTCGCTGACACCCAGCGTCAACCACGACCTGGCGCTGGAGGCCAGTCGCACCGAGCAGCAGCGCGAGAGGCTGGTGGGCAACAGCGTCGATCCGGACGGTTGTCGTGGCGGCTGTGAGGACAGCTTCGACGACTACACCCAGGAGTACGTCGCCCTGACCCATACCGGGCGTTTCTCCTTCGGCACCAGCGAGACCTATGTCCAGCGCGAGGTGTCCGAGAACGAGACCCGCGAGATGGAGATCACCAACACCAACGCCAAGTCGAGCCTGGTGGTGCCGCTCGGTGCCCATATCGTCACCGTCGGGGCAAGCTTCGAGGAAGAGGAGCTGGACGATCGTACCTCGAATCAGATATCGGATCTCACCAATGTCCGCAACAGCCAATGGGCGCTGTTCGCCGAGGACGAATGGATGCTGCTCGACGACTGGTCGCTGACCGGTGGCGTGCGCATGGATCATGACGAGAACTACGGCTCCGAGATCAGCCCACGGCTTTACAGCGTGTGGCACATGACCCAGGACTGGACCCTCAAGGGTGGCGTGTCCACCGGCTATCGCTCTCCGGACCTCAGGGAAATCACCCCGGACTGGGGCCAGGTCAGCCGCGGCGGTGACGTTTACGGCAACCCGGATCTCGAGCCGGAGACCTCGCTCAACAAGGAGCTGGGCCTTCTCTATAACGGGGCTGGCGGGTTGTCGGCCAGCGCCACGCTGTTCCACAACGACTTCGACGACAAGATCACGCGGATCGAGTGTCCGGCCGACGTCTGTACCGACGGCCCCAACCAGTTCGGCAGCAACCCCACCTATCGGGTCAACGTCGACGAAGCGGTCACCCAGGGGGTGGAGCTGTCGCTGTCGACGCCGCTTGGCGACTCGCTCGAGCTGTCGGCGAGCTACACCTACACCGACTCCGAGCAGAAGAGTGGCGAGTACGAGGGCGAGCCCCTGACCCAGCTGCCGGAGCACGAGTTCTCGGCCAGTCTCGACTGGGAGATCAACGATCGCCTGTCCCAGTGGACCCGGGTCACCTACCGTGGCGACGAGAGTCAGCCCACCACCGGACCGTCCCAGAGTGAAATCGTCGCGCCGGACTACACCTTCGTCGACACCGGCCTCGGCTATCAGTTGACCGACGCCGCCCGCGTCAACGTCGGCATCTACAACCTGTTCGATGAAGACATCGACTACGACGAGTATGGCTACGTCGAGGATGGCCGCCGGCTGTGGCTGGGGCTGAACGTCGATTTCTGACCCTCTGGGGGACCAAGGGAAGAAATGGGAATGCCTGTCCGCCATGATCGAACGCATCGTTGCGCGAGCCTGGACGAGAAGGGCAGGTATTCTCAAACGAGATTGATTACTATAAGCGTCAATAGTGATGCCCCGCCCTGGTGCGGGGGAACCGACAAGGAAGATGAGCATGCGTGGAATGTCACCCCTGGCCCGAGGCGCCGTCGCGCTGGGCCAGAAAGTAGGTCCGGGGATCGGCCTGGCACTCGGACTCAGCCTGGCCACCCTGGGGGTGGCCGGCGCCCAGGAGGAACCTCGTGTCCTCGACACCGCCTTCGGTGAGGTCGAGATCCAGGGCCAGCCCGAGCGGGTTGTCACGCTCTACGAAGGGGCACTGGACACCTCCCTGGCCGCCGGGGTGACGCCGCTTGGCGCGGTGGCGACCCGCGCCGCCGAGGACGTGGCCGACTACCTGAAGGATGAGGTGCCCGATATCCAGATCGTGGGCACCGCCGGCGAGGTCAATGTGGAAGCGGTGGTCGGGCTCGAGCCGGACCTGATCCTGGCTTCCTCGCGACTGTCCGAGGATACCTACGCGCTGCTGTCGCAGCTTGCCCCCACCGTGGTGCCGGCGACCGAGGGCTTCGACCCCGAGGCCTGGAAGGACGAGGCGCGGCTGTTCGGCAGGGCGCTGGGCCACGAAAGCGAGATCGATCGGGCCATCGAGACGGTCGAAGCGCGCGCCGCCGAGCTCGCCGCTAGCTTCGAGGCACAGACGTCCCAGGACAACGCCTTCCTGATTCGCTGGATGCCCCAGGGGCCGCTGGTGATGTCCACCGAGCTTTTCACCACCGGCCTGCTCGCCGCCGCCGGCCTCGACGTCCAGGACGATCAGCTGGTGCCGCAGGGACGGCCCCACAGCGACCCGCTGAGCCTGGAGGCGCTGTCCCGGGTCGACGGTGACTGGCTGTTCGTCGCGACCCTGGACGCCAACGGGGCCGAGGCGCTGGATCAGGCGATGCAGAGCGATGCCTTCAAGCGTCTGGCGGTGGTCGGCAACGACCGTGTGGTGGCGGTGGACGGCCAGTTGTGGACCAGTGCCAGCGGTCCCATCGCTGCCCAGGCGGTGCTCGATGACATCGAGCAGGCCCTGGAGGGCGTCGTGACACCGTGAGTGCAGAGCGCAGCTTACCCGCAGGAATCCTGTTCGGCCTTGTCGTTCTGCTTGGGCTCGCCATCATGGCGAGCCTTGTCGTGGGTGCCGGGGAGATCGGTCCGGTGCCGTCGTTTCAGGCGCTGCTGGGCCTGGGCAACGAGGAGGCACGCTTCGTGGTGTGGGACCTGAGGCTGCCGCGGACCCTGGTCGGCCTGGTGGTCGGGGTGGCGCTGGGTGTCTCCGGTACCCTGCTGCAGTCGATCACCCGTAATCCCCTGGCCGAGCCGGGCCTGCTCGGCGTCAGCGCCGGCGCCGCCTTTGCCGTCGCGCTGATGTTGCTGCTGGGTGGCAGCCTGCTGGAGCTGCGCATCGGCGTGGCCCAGCTGGGGGCCTTGCTCGGCTGTCTGTGCGTGCTCGGGGTCAGCCGCATCCGTGGGCTCGGCGCCGATCCGGTGCGCCTGGTGCTGGCGGGGGCGGCCTTTTCGGGGCTGCTTGGCGCGATGACCTCGTTGATCCTGATCACCGACCGGCGCGCCGCCGACGAGATTCGTTTCTGGGTGGTGGGTAGCCTGTCGGGACGGCGGCTCGACGACCTGCTGGCGGTACTGCCCAGCATGGCGCTGGCGGCGCTGGTGCTGGTGATGGTGGTGCGGCCGCTGGCCAGCCTGGCGCTGGGCGAGCGCGCCAGCGCCGGTCTCGGTCACCATCCGGGGCGACTGCGGCTATTGGCCATCCTGATCGTCGCCCTTCTGGTGGGCGGGGCTACCGCTATCGCCGGGCCGATCGCCTTCGTCGGCCTGGTGGTGCCCTTTATCGCCCGTGCCATCGCCGGCCCGGAGCTGCGTCGCACCCTGTGGCTGTGCCTGCCGCTGGGGCCTCTGCTGGTGCTGACCGCCGACGTGATCTCGCGCCGCCTGGTGGCGCCCTCGGAGATGCCGCTGGGGGTGCTGACCGCGCTATGCGGGGCGCCGGTGCTGATCAGCGTCGTTCGCGCCCGCCGTCTGCCGAGCCTGTGACCATGCTGGATGATCGTTCCTTGTCTGCCGCCGCCACCCGCTCGCCGGATGAATATCGCGACTGTCACGACCGCCGCGATGCCAGCGCCACCCCCGACGGCATGTGGCTGCTGCGCGGTGGGCGGTTCAGCCTGCTGGTCGATCGACGCCAGCTTTTTGGCGCCCTGTTGCTCGCTGTCTTGCTGGTCGGGGCGAGCCTGGCCTATCTGTGCCTCGGCGAGAAACCGCTGTCGCCGGGTAAAATCTGGGCGGTCATCAATGGACAGGGCGCGATGCTCGATACCTTCGTGGTGGAACAGCTACGCCTGCCACGGCTGTTGGCGGCGCTTGCCAGCGGCGCCGCCTTTGGGCTGTCGGGGTGCCTGATGCAGACGCTGGCGCGCAACCGTCTGGCCACGCCCGGCATCATCGGCATCGACAACGGCGCCACCGCCTTTGCGGTGGCCTCGGTGGTGGGGATGGGCTTGAGCCTGGCGCCTTCTGCCATGGCGTTGACCGGGGCTGCCACCGCAGCGGCCCTGACCTTCGGTCTGGCCGCCGGGGGCGGTGCCAAGGGCTATCGCTTTATCGTCGCCGGCATCGGCGTCGGGGCGATCTTCGCCGCGGTGACCCAGCTGATACTGTCGCGTGCCGCCATCGATGCGGCCAACGCCGCCTACCCCTGGACCGTGGGCACCCTGAACTCACGGCCGGCCGAAGCCGTCGTCGTTCTCGCCATCGGTCTTGCGCTGCTCACCCCGGTGGCGCTGTGGCTGTCGCGCTCGCTTAGCCTGATGCGTTTCAGCGATGCCGTGGCACTCGGCCTGGGGACGCCGCTCAGGCGTCACAGGCTGCAGGTACTGGTGGTATCGGTGGCGTTGACGGCGCTGGCGGTATCGGTGGCGGGGCCGGTCGGCATGGTGGGGCTTTTGGGTCCGGAAATCGCGCGCCATCTGTGCGGCAACCGTCAGGTGCCGTTGATCGGTGCTGCCCTGGCCGGGGCGGCGGTGATGGTACTGGCCGACCTGGCAGGACGATTGATGCTGGCGCCGCTGGAGCTGCCGGTGGGCATCGTCACCGCCGTGGTCGGTGGCCCCTGGCTTCTGTGGATACTGATTCGCCGCTGAATTCATATTGACCCGCTCCCGGGCCAATGGCGGCCGGGGGCGCTTGTGCAAGGGGACCTTGATGTCACTGACGCTGTCTTCACGATCCGATGGGATTCCCCGGGCTGAGGTGGCTTCGCACCCGGATTCGGGCCAGCAGCGGGACACCGCAGTGCCGCATCCCTATGTGGTCGAGGATCTGGTGCTCTGCCACGGCCGTCACAAGGTCATCGATGGTCTCGACCTGACGATCCCGCGGGGCAAGCTCACCGCCATCGTCGGCCCCAACGGCTGCGGCAAGTCGACGCTGCTGGCCGGGCTGTCCCGCCTGCATGCACCAAGTGGCGGGCGCGTCTGGCTCGAAGGCCAGGACCTCAAGCGGTTTGCGGCGCGCAAGCTGGCCCGCTGCATCGCCCTGTTGCCCCAGGAAGCGTCGGCCCCGGAGGGGCTGAGCGTCAGCGACCTGATTCGCTTCGGGCGCCAGCCCCACCAGGCCTGGTATCGCCAGTGGAGCGAGGAGGACCAGGCGGTGGTGGCGCGCGCCATCGCCGCGGCGGGGCTTGAGGACCTGGCCGAACGCGCCCTCGATACCCTGTCCGGCGGTCAGCGCCAGCGCGCCTGGATCGCCATGACCATCGCCCAGCAGACGCCGATCATTCTGCTCGACGAGCCCACCTCGGCGCTGGATCTGGGCCACCAGCTGGAGGTCTTCGAACTGCTGCATCGGCTGGTGGAACGAGGGCGTACGGTGATCATGGTGGTCCACGATCTTTCCAGCGCCTGCCGCTACGCCGATCACCTGGTCGCCATGCGCGATGGGCGCCTGGTGGCAGAGGGCGAGCCGGAAAAGGTGGTGACGCCGGCACTGGTCAGGCAACTCTACGACGTGGACTGCTCGCTGGTGGAAGACCCGCTGACCGGCAAGCCATTGCTGGCCGGGCTTAGTCGGAGGGCCTAGGGCTTGTCTGAAAAGTGCCTGCGCTCGGTAATACGGCGTTAAAAATCGGATCAACATGCTCATTTACACCCCGTAAACTGCGCTGTCTTACCGATTTTTGCCTTGTCTAACCTTCGCTCGTCGACTTTTCGGACAGCGCCTAGTTGGCGCGAGGCCTAGTCGCCAGGTCTTGGTCGGCAGGGCCTGGTTGGCGCGAGGCTTAGTCGGCGCGAGGCATAGTCGGCGGCGGGTCATGGTTGGCGGGGCCGAACGGGTATGCAGGCCTTTAGGGAAGCGAATTCGGGGAGCCAGACGCAACACACCCGGCGCGAAGGCCGGGTGTGTTCGCTGACTGACGGGTGCTGCCCGTCAGCTTCGGATCGCTCTTAGTTGGTAGCGTCCTGAGCGGCGTCCTGGGCATTGTCGCCCGCACCTTCGATGGCGTTGCCGGCGCTGGTCAGGGCGTTGGCGGTAGCAGACTTGGTGGTCTGCCAGGCGCTCTGGGCGCCTTCCTTGGTGTCCATCCAGGCCTGCTGAACGCTGGACTTGGTCTGGTTCCACCAGGTATCGGTGTATTCGGGCAGCTGGGACACCTCGTCCTGAGTCATGTCCAGATGAACGCTGTACTCGATGTTGTCGAGGCTGTCGCCGTTGGCAGTCTGCACGGTGAAGTTGCCGGTTTCGACCACATACTCGCTGCCGCCGAGGTCAAGCAGGTCGCCCGCTTCGACGACGATGGCGCGGACCTTCATGTCATTGTCGAGAAGGATGTCCTCGACTTCGCCCACTTCATCCTCGCTCGAACCCTTGGCGAAAACGTCGGCGTCCATCAGCTCATCGGCGGAGTAGAGGCCCTGAGCCTGCTGCTGGTTACCGGCGCCATTATTCTGAGCGGTGTTCTGCTCGGCGAAGGCGTTGGTGCCCACGGCCATGGTGCCGGCGAAGACGGTGCTTGCGATAGCGGTAGTCAGCAGATTCTTGCGGATCATTCCATTTCTCCTTCTCGCGGATGGTTCCAGCGATGTCATCGGTCGCAGCGGGTTCCTGTGCTGCGACTTGCGATGTTGCACGAATCATTGTGGAGGTTATGTACAAGATTTCAAGCCAGTCTTGTGAAAGAAACATGCAAGGCTCTGTTGCCTATCGATGACGCCACCACAGAGCTTGTTTCAAACGTGCTCGAGAGAGCCGACCTGGCGCTATTTCAGGGATGATCCCTGTTTGAAAAGTCAGGTGCGCATGCGGCTTTCCATGGTGTGTTGCCTCTGGGACAATACCGGCCCCTTGTCCGCATTATCATGGCCAGGGCGACGATCGACACCGTATAAGCGGTGCGAAAGCGCCGTCTGGCCCGCCCCTCGAGGTCCTGTTTCGTGGAATTGTTGAGCGTCGTCTTTCGTCATTATCGCTGGCCCTTTATCGGCGTCATGCTGCTGAGCCTTGCCAGTGCCGGACTGGGTATCGGCGCCATCGCCTTTATCAACCGCCGCTTGATCGAGGTGTCCGGAGATGCGCTCGGCGTGCTGCCGCAGTTTCTCGGGGTGATCGTGGCATTGCTGGCCGTGACTCTGGCCTCTCAGCTGGCCTTGACCACCCTGGGGCATCATTTTGTCTATGGCCTGAGAGGCCGCCTGGTCAAGCAGATCCTCGATACCGATATCGAGCGCCTCGAACGCCTGGGCAGCGCCGAATTACTGGCCAGTCTGTCCAGCGATATCCGCAATATCACCATCGCTTTCGTACGTCTGCCCGAGCTGGTTCAGGGCATCGTGCTGACGCTGGGCTCGGCGTTGTATCTCGGCTGGCTGTCCCCCGGGCTGCTGTTGGTCACCGCGCTGTGGGTCACGCTGACCATGGCAGGAGGGGCCTGGCTGGTAGGGCGGGTCTACCGCCATCTGGCCCAGGTTCGTGCGACCGAAGATTCGCTCTATCGCGACTATCAGGCGGTCATCGATGGACGCAAGGAACTGGCGCTCAATCGTGCCCGGGCGCGAGCCCTGTTCGAGGACACCTACGACCATGATGCCCGCCGCTATCGTCACCATGTCATCCGCGCCGACACCTATCACCTGAGCGCGGTCAATGTCTCCAATATCATGATGCTCGGCGCCATCGGGGTGGTGTTCTATCTGGCCAATGGGCTTGGCTGGGCCACCACCGAGGTGGCGGCGACCTTCTCGTTGACCTTGTTGTTCCTGCGTACCCCGCTGATCTCGGCGGTGGGCGCACTGCCGACGCTGCTAAGCGCCCAAGTGGCCTTCGACAAGCTGCGTGGACTCGATCTGGCCGAGGCCAAGGGCGACTTCGGGGTGCAGGAGGCAGATGGCGAGCGTTGGCAGCGACTGCACCTTGAAGGCGTGGCCTTTCGCTACCCCGAGCCCGCTAAAGCGTCCGACGAAGACGACGGGGCAGGACGAGCGTCGAAAGGCCCGGGTTTCGCCGTGGGGCCGCTGGACCTGACCCTGCGGCGTGGTGAACTGGTATTTCTGATCGGCGGCAACGGCAGCGGCAAGTCGACCCTGGCGAAGCTGCTGACCGGTCTCTACCGGCCCCACCAGGGGCGTCTCTTGATCGACGACCAGGAGGTGGGGGCCGCTGAGATGGGCGCCTATCGCCAGCGCTTTTCCGCGGTCTACACCGACTTCCACCAGTTCGACACCCTGATAGGCCCCGGCGGTGACAAGGCCGACCCCGCGCTGGTCGAGGACTGGCTCGAGTACCTGGCGATGCGCGAGAAGCTTCACTTCGACGGCCAGCGGGTCACCAACCCGGAGCTGTCCCAGGGGCAGCGCAAGCGGCTGGCGCTGTTGATGGCGGTGGCCGAGGAGAGAGATATCCTGCTGCTCGACGAATGGGCCGCCGACCAGGACCCGCAGTTCCGACGGGTGTTCTATCGTGAGCTGCTGCCGCGACTCAAGGACATGGGCAAGACGGTGTTCGCCATCAGCCACGACGACCACTACTTTCAGCACGCCGACCGGTTGTTCGAGATGCGCGCAGGGCAGCTTGTCGAACTCACCGGGTCCAGCCGCGAGGCCGCCAGTCGTGATGCCGTGGCCCGGCTCGATCCGCTGTAGGGCGATTCGCTCAGCCGGTAGAGCGCTCTCGCCACCATCCAGCGGTTCATCCATCCCCCCTGCCTGGCTCCCTCGCACCCGAGCACGGCTTGTTCGGGCTTTCGTGTGCCTGTGGTTAATGGGTCGCTCTGGTGTCGCTGATGGCGCGAGGTGGTTTCGCAGCCCTTGATCGACATCGGCCTTTGGCGGGATTTATGTAAATGAAAGCTGGTCTTGATTGCGTGTAAAAATGAAAACAATTAGCATGCCGTAGATGTTTCACGAACGTTCAACGTCGTTCGTTGTCGTCTTCGATGCGCTCCGAGGCCTACCGCATGCAACCCGCCAGTCCCCGTCCATCCGCCAGCCCACTGTTCACCGACTTCCTGCCCGGCAGCCCTGTCTCCCGTCGCCCGCTTGCCATCGCCGTGCGCCTCGCGCTGGGGCTGGCCCCACTTGCCGGGGCGGGGATGGCGTTTGCCCAGGAGGAGGCGGTCACCGAGGTGACGAGCGACACCATGGTGGTGAGCACCTCGGCGCTGAAGGTCGAGACCCCGGTGCTCGAGACGCCTCGGGCTACCTCCCAGGTCTCCCGCGAGGAACTCGATAACCGCCAGGTCAACAAGTACGACGAGGTGCTGCGCTACCGCAGCGGTGTGGTATCCCAGCCGTTCGGCCAGGACAACAAGGCCGAGTGGTTCTATATTCGCGGCTTCAATGGCGAGGACTCACTGTACCAGGATGGCCTGCGTCAGTTTCGTGAGGGCGGCTACTTCTGGTGGAGCACCGAGACCTTCGGCCTCGAGAGCGTCGAACTGCTCAAGGGGCCGGCCTCGATCCTCTATGGCGAGGCGCCTCCCGGGGGTGTCATTAACGCCATCAGCAAGCGTCCCACCGACGAGCCTCAGGGGCTGATCGAATTGCAATACGGCAGCGACGACCACGAGCAGGTGGGCGTCGACGTCTCGGGGCCTGTGGCAGGGCGCGATGATGTGCGCTATCGCATGGTCGGACTGTTCCGCGAGAATGATGGCCAGATCGAGGACACCGACAATCAGCGGGTCTATCTGGCGCCGAGCCTGGAGCTCGATCTGTCGCAGGATACCAGCGTCACCTTTCTGGCCAGCTACCTGAAGGACCACGGCACGCCTACCAACGGCTTCAAGCTGCCCTACGGCACCGTGGACAACACCCCCTTCGGCAAGCTCGACCCCGAGGACAACCTGGGAGAGCCGGACTACGAGCGCCAGGAACACGAGCAGTGGGCGCTGGGCTACGAACTGTCCCACCGTCTCAACGATACCTGGGACATCGAGCAGAACTTCCGCTACAGCCATCTGGATCTGCTCGAGCGTGACGTCTATGTGTCCTACCTGCTGGACGACCGCAACGCCCAGCGCGGCCTGACCTATCGCGACGGCGACTTCGACGCGGTCACGGTGGATACCCGCGCCATCGGCCGCTGGTACAGCGATCGCACCGAGAACACCCTGCTGGTCGGCGTCGACTACCAGGATCTGGATATTGACTACGACAACTACGACGATTTCGCCTTCGGTTCGCCTTTCGACATCTTCGATCCGGAGTACGGCAACTTTACTCCGAGCTCCCGAAATGGAACCGATCACGAGGAAGGCAAGGAACAACTCGGCTTCTACGCCCAGAACCAGCTTCGTCTGGATGACCGCTGGATCTTCCTGGCCGGCCTGCGTCATGACAGCGTGGACGTGACCAACCGCATCGACGGGGAGGACAACGGTGGCGGCAGCGAGGACGAGACCACCTTCTCCGGCGGCGTGATGTACCTGGGCGACTACGGCATCTCGCCCTACTTGAGCTACAGCGAGTCCTTCTCACCGCAGATCGGCACCGATCCGGATGGTCGTGCCTATCGTCCCAGCGAGGGCGAGCAGTGGGAAGTCGGCGTCAAGTATGCCCCGGACTGGCTGGATGGCTATATTACTGCTGCGGTGTTCGACCTCGAGGAAAGCGATACCCTCTATACCAGCGGTGAGTCGGCCAACCGCCAGGGCGGTGAGCGCGAGTCCCAGGGTTTCGAGATCGAGGGGGTGGGCTATGTCACCGACGACCTCAAGGTCACCGCCGCCTACACCTATACCGACGTACGCGTCGATATCAGCCGTGAGGAGCGCGACCTGCGCGCCGGCCTGATCCCGCGTAACCAGGCCTCGTTGTGGTTGGACTACGCGGTCCCGGGAGCGCTGCACGGTCTGAACCTGGGGGGCGGTGTGCGCTATGTGGGCGAGACCAAGGACAGCCCGCGCTACTCTGATGCCACGGTGGACTCCTACACCCTGTGGGACGCCAAGGTCAGCTATGACATCACGCCCCAGTGGACCGCCCAGGTCAACGTCAACAACCTGACCGACGAAGAGTACGTTTCAGGCTGCGAATACTGGTGCTACTACGGCGAGGAGCGCAGCGTGGTCGGCAGCATCAAGTACCGCTTCTGATCCAGTGGCGGGCTTCCAGCCCCGCTGATCAACTCGCTGAATCGAGACGCCCGACCGGTTTTCCCGGTCGGGCGTCTTGGCATGGAGGCTGCCGGTGGAAGAACAGCGGGCCTAGGCGGTCCGAGTGTTATCGCTATTCCTGTCTTTCTATAGCCATATCTCTCTATCTTTCTATCTCTCTAGCTCTCTAGCTCTGGCCCTGGCCGCCCTCCGCCGTTACCCCGGCCCGGGCCAGGCGCTCGCCGTCGGCGACGTCGCCGAAGCGCTCGAGCAACAGTTTTAGCTTGGGGGTGATCCAGCGTTCGCAGAAGGGCCGCGACGGGTCGCTGTAGAAGTAGTCGTGGTAGTCCTCCTTCGAGGCGCGAAAGTCCACCAGCGGCAGTACTCGGGTGAGCAGGGGCGCGTCGAAGTCATCCTGCAACTGGGCCAGGGTGTCTCGAGCAGAAGCTGCCTGAGACTCGGTCAGCACATAGACCGCAGAGCGATAGCGGCCGCGGCGCTGGTGGTCTGCGGTGGCCCGGTGGGTGTATAGGTGGATCTCGATCAGCACGTCGAGGGGCAGGCGAGAGGGGTCATAGTCCACCACCACGGCTTCATGAAAGTCCGAGTGCTCGCCGTCGGCGGCGACCCAGCCCTGGTGGACGGATTCGACCCCGCGCAGCGACTGATAGACCGCCTCCAGGCACCAGTAGCAGCTACCGCCGAGGGCCAGACGGGCGAGGGAAGGACGGAGCAGGGGCAGGCTGTCGTGCATCGGGATTCCCTCGTTGGCGGAGCGGCTTTGTCACCGAAGACGCCTTTAGCTTACAACTTTCGCAGCCCCCACATGAAGTAGCTGCCGCCGATCAGCGAGGCGACCAGGCCTGCCGGGATCTCCTGGGGAAACAGCAACTGGCGGCCGACCCAGTCGGCCAGCACCATCAGCAGCGCCCCGATCAGCGCCGCCCCGGCCAGGTGCGCGCGTGCCCGGGACAGCCCCAACAGACGTGCCATATGAGGCGCCAGCAGGCCGACAAAGGACAACGGACCGACGATCAGGGTGGCCACCGCGGTCAGTATCGCCACCGTCGCCAGCAGGCCCAGGCGGGCGCGCTCGACGTGGATCCCAAGCGCCTTGGCGGTGGCAGCGCCCAGCGGCAGGATATCCAGCCAGCGAGTCAGCGCCTGAGCGGCGACGGCGGCCAGCGCCCCGATACCCAGTACCACCAGCGCCGAGGCCGGGTCGACGTAGTAGGTCGACCCTGACAGCCAGGCGATGACCTGCTGACCGCGAGGGTCGCCGCCGGCCAGCACGATCGAGCGCACCGCGTCGAACAGCGCAGTGATCGCCACGCCGCTGAGCAGCAGGCGCTCTGGCTGGAAGCCGCTGGCGCGATTGAGCGCCACCAGCACGCCGAGCACGACCAGCGCGCCAACGGTGCCGGCGCCCACCAGCGTCAGGTTGCTCGGCGCTGGCACCAGGAAGATGGTGAGAATCAGCGCAATCGCCGCGCCACCGCTGATGCCCAGCAGTTCCGGGCTCGCCATGGGGTTGGCGGTGACCCGCTGGATCAGGGTGCCGGCGATGGCCAGAAGGGCGCCGCTGCCGGCGGCGGCGAAGATGCGCGGCCAGCGCCAGTCGAGAACGTCGCCGTCGAGGCTCGACGACCAGCCGGTGCTGGACTGGCCGATCAGAATGCCGACCAGGGTCGCCAGGGCCAGCAGCACGGCGAGCACCAGCAGCAGGCGCCCGGGGGCCTCGGCACGCAGGGCCTGCGGGTTCGAGCTGGGCGGTGGACGCCGGGCGGTCAGGCGCAGGCGTGGGATCAGCCACAGCAGTAGCGGTGCCCCCAGGGCGGCGGTGGTCGCCCCGGTGGGCAGCAGGGTAGGCAGGGCGTCGACGCCGCCCTGGAGTACCAGGTCGGTGACCGCCAGCAGCAGCGCGCCGAACGCGATCGACCAACCCAGCCGCGCCGGCAGACGCCGGGCACCGGCCATGCGCGCGATATTGGGCGCCGCCAGGCCGATAAAGCCGATGATGCCGACCACTGCCACCACACAGCCGGTGATGAAGACCGCGAGACCCAGCCCGCCCAGGCGCAGCCACTTGAGCGAGACGCCGAGGCTGCGTGCGCTGGCGTCGTCCAGTTCCAGCAGCGCCAGCGGGCGCAGCAGCCAGATGGCCAGGGCGCCGGCGATCACCAGACGCGGCAACAGGTAGAGCACGCCGTCCCAGCCGTTCTGGGCCAGCGAGCCGGCGCCCCACACCAGCACGCCCTTGAGCGCCTCCTGGTTGAACAGCAACAGCACCACCGCCAGGGCGCCGAAGTAGAGATTGACCACCAGGCCGCCGAGTACCACGACGCCGGGTGACAGGCCACGACGCCAGCCGAGGGCGAACACCAGTCCCATGGCCAGGCCACCGCCGGCCAGCGCCACCCACTCGCGGCCCAGCACCAGCAGGCCAGGCGCCATCAGGGTGGCGACCATCAGCGCCAGATTGGCGCCGCTGGCCACCCCCAGGGTGGTGGGGGCGGCCAGTGGGTTGCGCAGCACCTGCTGCATCAGCACCCCGGCCAGCCCCAGGGCGCCGCCGGCGCTCAGCGACATCACCAGGCGCGGCCACCAGCTATAGTGCAGCACCAGCGTATCCGGGCTTGGCGGTTCATTGGCGCCGAGCGCCCCCGAATCGGTCAGGGCAGCAAGCGCCGCCTGTGGGCCGCCCAGCTCGGCCAGGGAGTAGAAGGCGGCCAGCATGCAGGCCAGCGCCAGCACCAGGCCGGTGATGCCCAGCGCGGAGGTACGGCGGGCGCGGGATTCAGCGGCGAGCATCGGTATTTCCTTGTGCCTGATCCGGTGTGGTGGCCCGTTCGCTGGTGTCGCGAGCGCTGGTGCCGAGAGTGTGGGTATCGGAAGCGCTGGTGCCGGGAGCGCTGGTGTCGGGGGGGCTAGTATCGGGAGCGCGAGTATCTGGCATGTTGCTGGAGAGGGCGTCGCCCAGCAGGGTGGCAAAGCGCCTGGCCGAGGGCAGGGCGCCGAAGCTCCACACCGGTGGCAGGGTGACGACGTCGTCACGCTGGACGCTGCCCAGATGGCGCCACAGGCCACTGTCGGCCAGCGCCTCGCGCACCCCGGCGATATAGGGTTCGACCACCACGATGCGGGCCTCGGGATAATTGGCCAGCTGTTCGATGCCGATCAGGCTGAAGCCCCAGGCATTGGTGGCGCCTCGCCAGGCGTTGGTCAGGCCCATGCGCCTAAGCACCGCCTGGTAGAGGCTGTGCTCACCGAACAGGCGCACGTGGCGCTCATCCATGAACTGGAGCAGCAATAGCGGGCGGGTGTCCTCGGGCAGCCGAGCGGCGATGTCCGCGATGTAGGCCTCGGTCTCCTCGATCAATGCCTCGGCGGCGTTTTCGCGATCCACCAGTTCGCCGAGCTGTCGGGTCAGCGCCAGAGACTGCGACCAGAAGGTGCCCTCGCCGCTGTACATGGCGAGCTGCTTGACCTCGGCGATCGATGAAAGCCGCGGCGCCAGGTTGGCGAACATCGGCGAGATCACGATGGCGTCGGGGTCGAGTTCGGACAGCAGTTCCAGGTTCGGCTGGGTACGCAGGCCGATGTCGGTGGCACCTGGCGGCGCCTCGAGCCCCACCCAGCTTTCGTAGTCGTCGACCTGGGCCAGCGCCACCGGTGGCGCGTCAAGTGCGATCAGCGTCTCGGCCAGGGTCCAGTCCAGGCTGGCGATACGCGGCGCGGCACTGGCCGGAGACGCCAGCAGCCAGGCCGACAGCGCCAGCCACACCAAGCTATGGTAGCCACCCGAGCGAAAAAGGCCGGAACGCAAGCGCAGGGAAGCCAGGGACACCATAGAACGGCGGACAGTCAGAGCACGGCGGACATTCAAGGACAACCTCATTGCACCAGCGCCACCGCGTGTTCGCCGGAGGGATGGGGCATCACCTGCATCGGCACGCCGTAGATGTCCTCGAGCAGGTCGCCGGTCATCAGCGTCTGCGGGTCGCCTTCGGCGATGACGCGACCGCTGTGCAGGGCGACCAGGCGATCACAGAAGCGTGAGGCCATGTTGATGTCGTGCAACACGATGACCACGCCCAGGTCGAGCTCCCGCGACAGCTTGCGTACCAGGGTCATCACTTCCACCTGATGGGCGATATCCAGCGCCGCCAGCGGTTCATCGAGCAGCAGCAGGCGGCTGCCCTGGGCCAGCAACATGGCCAGCCACACCCGGGTACGTTCGCCGCCGGACAGGGTGTCCACCAGGCGATCGGCAAAGCCCTCGGTGTGGGTCAGCGCCATGGCTCGCGCCACGTGTTCGTGATCGTCGCGCCGCGAGCGACCCAGCAGCCCCTTCCAGGGGTAACGACCAAAGGCGATCAGCTCGCGACAGGTCAGGCTTTCGGCACTGGGCAGGTGTTGCGGCAGATAGGCCACTTCGCGGGCGAAGGCGCGGCGCCCCCAGGCCTCGAGCGGCTGGCCGTTGAACAGGATGCGCCCCTCGCTGGCCGGCTGTTGCTGAGCCATCAGCTTGAGCAGGGTCGACTTGCCGGAGCCGTTGTGGCCGATCAGTCCGTGGACCCGGCCGGCATCGAAGCTCAGGCTGGTCGGCGACAGCAGGGTCTTGCCCGGGATCGCGAAGGAAGCGGACTGAAGATCGAACATGAAGACGGCTCCGCTGGGTGACTGGGGCAGGGTGGCTTGGGCTGGCTGGTCCGGGCAGGCTGGTCCGGGCGACCGGGCAGGAAAGATAATGGATAGGAATGGTTATCAATTTGTTTGTTATTGTCAATGATGCACGTCAGGGAGGCGTTGCGCTGAAAGACTATTGATCAACCCTTGTAGAAGGGGCGTAAAGGATGACACCCTGTGGTCCACGACATCGGGCCTCTTCAACGACGGCAGGGATGCCGACACCGCCAGGCGGGCAATGCGTTTGGCGTGGAGCACGCTAGCGAGAAGAACGCGTCTTGCCTATAGTATGAGGCCCACGATGACGTAAGCTGGTGAGTGGGATACGATTATCCCCCCTGAACCCAGCCCAATTTCGACAAGGAAGGAGGTATCACCATGGCACATACTCTGCCGGAACTGCCCTACGCCTACGACGCACTGGAACCCTCCATTGATGCGCTGACCATGGAGATCCACCATTCTCGTCACCACAACACCTACGTCACCAACCTCAACGGCGCCCTGGAAGGCACCGGTCTCGAGGACCTGCCGGTCGACGAGCTGATCTCCAACCTGGAGCGTCTGCCGGAAGACAAGCGCCAGCCGGTCATCAACAACGGCGGCGGCCACTCCAACCACTCGCTGTTCTGGACCGTGATGTCCCCGAACGGTGGTGGCGACCCCAAGGGCAAGGTCGGTGAGGCCATCGAGAAGGAACTGGGCGGCTTTGACGCCTTCAAGGATGCCTTCACCAAGGCCGCGCTGGGCCGCTTCGGCTCTGGCTGGGCCTGGCTCTCCGTCACTCCGGACGGCGCCCTGGTGGTGGAAAACACCCTGAACCAGGACAGCCCGCTGATGCACGGCAACACTCCGGTGCTGGGTCTGGACGTGTGGGAGCACGCCTACTACCTGAAGTACCAGAACAAGCGTCCCGACTACATCGCCGCCTTCTTCAACGTGGTGGACTGGGACGAAGTCGAGCGTCGCTACCAGGCCGCCACTGCCTGAGCGAAGCCGGCCTGACGTCGATGTCTCGACGTCATCCGAGCTAGCGCAAGACCCGCGCCGCGGCCCCCAGGGCCGCGGCGCTTTTGGTTGGTGCCCCGGTCAGGGCGCCGTCTGGATTGGTCGTCGCCCTTGTGGTGCGACAACAAGGAGTTCACGCCGTGTCCCGCTCATCCAGCCTGCAGGCGCTAGGGCGCCTGTTGCGCTACGCCCGCGGTTATCGTCGACGGATCGTCGCCGCCACCCTGTGTTCGATGATCAACAAGCTGTTTGATATCGCCCCCGAGATCCTGATCGGGGTGGCCATCGACGTGGTGGTCAACCAGGAGCAGAGCTTCGTGGCGGGGCTCGGCTTCGTCTCGGCCAGCTCCCAGATCATCGTGTTGGGGGTGCTGACCTTCTTTATCTGGGCCGGCGAGTCGCTGTTCGAGTACCTCTATCAGATCCTGTGGCGCAATCTTGCCCAGCGCCTGCAGGCCGACCTGCGCCAGGACGCCTACGAGCACGTGCAGCGCCTGGACATGGGCTTCTTCGAGTCGCGCTCGTCCGGTGAGCTGGTCGCCACCATGAATGACGACGTCAACCAGCTCGAGCGCTTCCTCGACGGCGGTGCCAACTCACTGATCCAGGTCGCAGTCACCGTGGTGGCGGTAGGGGCGGTGTTCTTCGTGCTGTCGCCGCTGATCGCGCTGCTGGCCTTTACCCCGGTGCCGCTGATCCTGTGGGGTGCCTTCGTGTTTCAGCGCAAGGCCGGTCCCCTCTATGCCGACGTGCGTGAGAAGGTCGGGGTGCTGTCCAGCCGGCTGTCCAACAATATTCAGGGCATGGCCACCATCAAGAGCTTTACCGCAGAGGCCCGCGAGGCGGCTCGGCTGAAGGCCGACAGTGAGGCCTACGTGGACGCCAACAGCCGTGCCATTCGTATCAGCTCGGCCTTTATTCCGGTGATCCGCATGGCGATCCTCACCGGGTTTCTGGCCACCTTCATCGTCGGCGGCATGCAGGCGCTGTCCGGTGAGCTCAACGTCGGCGCCTACGGCGTGCTGGTGTTCCTGACCCAGCGGCTGCTATGGCCGCTGACCGGACTGGCCCAGGTCATCGACCTGTTCGAGCGGGCCATGGCCAGCACCCGGCGCATCCTCGATCTGATCGCTACCCCGATCCGGGTGCGTGACGATGGACGCCGTGAGCTCAAGACGCCGGTGCGTGGCGAGGTGCGCTTTGCAGAAGTGAGCTTTCACTACCCGGGCAGCGGCGCCGGCATCGACGCTGTGGAGCTGGCGGTACCCGCCGGCAGTACCCTGGCGCTGGTCGGGCCCACCGGCTCCGGCAAGTCGACCCTGATCAAGCTGCTGTTGCGCTTTCACGACCCCGACCAGGGGCGGGTCGAGCTCGACGCCGTCCCGGTGGCGGAGCTTCGCCAGGGAGCGCTGCGCGACGCCATCGGCCTGGTCAGCCAGGACGTCTACCTGTTCGAGGGCAGCGTGCGTGACAACATCGCCTATGCCCGTCCCGAGGCCAGTGATGAGGAGGTCATCGCCGCGGCACGCACCGCCGAAGCCTGGGAGTTCATCGAGCGTCTGCCGGACGGCCTCGATACCCGTGTCGGTGAGCGCGGCGTGCGCCTGTCCGGCGGGCAGCGCCAGCGTCTGTCGCTGGCCCGGGCGCTGCTCAAGGATCCCCCGGTGCTGGTGCTGGACGAGGCCACCAGTGCGGTGGACAACGAGACCGAGGCGGCGATTCAGCGCTCGCTGTCGCGCATCGGCGGTGAGCGTACCGTGATCATGATCGCCCACCGGCTCTCGACCATCGTCCACGCCGACCAGATCGTGGTGATGGAGCGCGGACAGGTGGTCGAGCGCGGCGTCCACACCGAGCTGATCGCCCGGGGCGGGCGCTACGCCGCCCAGTGGCAGGTGCAGACCGGCGAGGCGGCGACGGTGGCAGCCACGTCGCCCTGACCTGGCGCACTGACCTGTCGCGATGCGCGGGACTTGGCCGCGGGCTCGGTGCCGGCCCCGGAACAGGCCCCGAAACCGGTTCAGGCGTGGAGGATACGGCTCGCCAGCACCGTCTGTGCAGTCTAGGGTAAGTAAGTAGTAACTTCCTATGCTGCATGAGGCGTGAAGGATGAGCTGCGTACTGCTCGGGGACGGGGTTCGTCGCCGGGCGTTCCATCGTCTGCTGTCGGGCTTTGTTGTACCGGGCTTTGTTGTACCGGGCTTTGTTATACCAGGCTTAGCTGCACCCGCCTTGGCGATGCGGGCCTTGCGAGTGTCGGCGTCTTGTTTACAGGCGGCTTGTTTACTGGCGGCTTGGCGTCCGAGTGCCCTGGTCCGGGCGGCTCTGCTGCTGGGTTGCCTGGCAACGACGCCGGCCCTCGCCGACCTGCGCATCCTGCACCTCGACGTGGGCATGGGTGACGCCACCCTGGTAGTGGATACCGGCAGCGGTCAGAGTCTGTTGATCGATGCGGGAAATCGCGGTGATGGCCGCAGGGTGGTGGCGCCGGCCCTGATCGCACTGGGGATCGATCGACTCGACTATTTTCTCGCCAGCCACTATGACGCCGACCATATCGGTGGCTTCGATGAACTCATCGAGGCGGGCGTCACCGTCGAGACGGTACTGGAACGACCCGGCATCAAGCCCGAGGTGCTGTCTCCCACCGGCCGCGACACCCAGTACGGCGAGTACCTGGCGGCGGCCCGGGCCGTGGGGGCGCGGCTGGTCGAGCTTATCCCCGACTGTCGTCCCGATCATCCCCAGCTGCGCCTGGGCGCCGACACCCGTATCCAGGTGGCCGCAGCGGGCGGCCGGCACCTGGCCGGGGATATCGGTTTCTGTGAGGTCGGTGAGCAGTCACTTCATCCACGGCGGGAAAACGCCCGCAGCGTGGCACTGATCATCGAGCACGGGCGCTTTCGCTACTTCACCGGCGGCGACCTCACCGGAGGTGGTGCTCGCAGCGTACCCATGGAGGCCTTCGTCGCCGCCCAGGTGGGCAACGTCGACGTGCTCAAGCTGAATCATCACGGTTCCGACACCAGCACCAGCGACACCTTTGTGCAGACGCTGAGACCCGAGGTGGCCGTGCTCAGCGTCGGCGATGGTGGAGTGAACCTGCGCTATCGCCTGCCGCGGCAGGCTCCGCTGGATCGCCTGGCCAAGCTCAGCCCGGCACCGCTGCTGTTCCAGACGCGCCAGGGCGAAGGTGGAAGCTACCTGGGGGCCTACGTCGAGAATCGCCACATCGTCGTTCATACCGATGGCGAGAGCTACACCATCAACGGCCTGATCTGTGTGGTGGACGAGCGCACCCAGGCAAGCGAGGGAGGACACTGTCGATGAGCAGTTCAGAGCAGGAGGGGCCTCGTCGCGATCGCAGGGACGATGATGCCGACGGCGGCAGCGATAGTGACAATGTTAACGGCAACGGCAACGGCAACGGCAACGGCAACGGCAACGGCAACGGCAATGGCAACGGCAACGGCAACGGCAACGGCAACGGCAGTGAAGATGGCTGCGGAGAGCGTATCCGCAAGCTGCTCGACGACACCACGGCGCTGCTGGACTACGCCCAGGAGTTCGAAGGTTACCCGCCGGAGATCGACCTGACCGCCTACTTCGTGGCCAAGGAAAAGACCGATCGCAAGGAGCTGTTGACCACCGAAGAACTGGCCGGCGTGGTGGATTGCTACCGGCGCCTGTCCCGGCTCTACCCAGGTATCTCGCCTCGTACCCTGGCGGCGACGCGCCCGGACAGCGATGGTCGAATGCGCGACAGCCGCACCGGCAAGTACTTGATTCGCCTTTGGTGGTGGACCGGGGCGGTGGTGATGGCGGTGATCGGCTCCAACGTGCTGATGTACGCCATCGATACTGGCCGGCCGTCCTCTGGGCTCGACTGGACCCACTGGAATACCGCGCTCGACTTTATCTACGAGGGACTTCGCCACACAGAGCCCTTTCTTTATGGTGCCCTCGGGGCCTTCGCCTTTGTGCTGCGGGTGACCGCGACCCGGCTGTACAGTCGCACCTTCGATCCCGCGCGGATCGGCGAGCATGTCAATCGCATCGTGCTGGGCACGCTCTCCGGTGGCGCCATCGTGTTGTTCGTCTCCCAGATTCCCACCGATCAGGGCGCACAGGTGGCGCTGAGCGGCGCCGCCCTGGGCTTTCTCGCCGGCTACAGCATCGATTTTCTGTTCGGTACTCTGGACCGGGTGATCTGCGCCTTGCTGGCAAACGACGCGGGCGACAAGACTGGCAAGGCGGCGCGGGCTCGCCGTGACGCCGACGTGGTTCAGGTGCTGGATGATCTGGTCGCCGAGCAGCCAGACGGCGAGGCCAGGCGTCGTCTGGGAGAGGTGATCGAGACGCTCAGGCAGCGCCACCAGGCCTGAGCGCGAGGGCCGAGGAAGCGTTCAGGGGCTTTGGGGCACGACGCAGCATCAACCCGGGGTCGAATAGAAGTGGCGACACCAGGCTAGCGTGCGGGTCTGGTCGCGGGCCTCGTAGTCAGTCAGCGCCTGCTCGAGGGATCCCGGCGACTCGTCGTCGCGATCCTCGGCCAATTGCGTCAGGCGCATGGTGTACCAGGCGGTGATGCCGCCCTCGGGCGGGGTGTCGAAGCGTGGGAAGGACGGGCCCGCGCTCTGACCTTGCTGCCAGTGGCGGGGCAGCTCGGGCTTAATGGCCAGGGCCCGGGCCAGTCCGACGATATCCACGCTCCCTTCATCCACCGCGCTGCGTGCCTGGGACAGTGTCTTGAAGCCTCCGGTCAGCATCAGCGGCAGCGTCGTGTGTCGGCGAGCCCGACGTGCAAACGCCAGAAAGTAGGGGCTGCCAGCCGCCGTGCCCGTGTCTGAGGCAGAACGGGCGCCGGGAAAGTAGGTGCCACCGCTGATATCAATCAGGTCGATGGGCTGGCTGTCCAGCGACTTCACCACCTCGAGCGCATCCTCCTGGTCGAGCCCGCCTTCGAGCTGGTCGCTGGCGTTGAGCTTGACCGCCACCGGAAACGCCGGCCCCACGGCATCGCGTACCGCCTGGATCACCTCGAGCAGCAGGCGTCGGCGTCCCGTGATCGAGCCACCGTAGGCATCGTCGCGTCGGTTGAACAGCGGGGAAAGAAACTGGCTGAGCAGGAAACCGTGGGCGGCGTGGACCTGCACGCCGGCGAAGCCTGCCGCCCTGGCCAGTGCGGCGGTGCGTGCAAACTGATCGGGCAGGGCGTGGATCTCGTCTGGGCTCAAGGCCGCGCAGCGTAGACCCGGCAGGTCGAGGGCGCTGGGGCCCCTAGCGACACTGGTCGGCGGATAGGCCAGCGCTCCGGCGTGACCGAGCTGCAGCCACAGGCCGCTGCCATGCTGATTGCCACGTTGTGCCAGTCGCTCGAAGGCCGTCAGATCCGAGTGCTCGTTCAAGACTAGATTACCGGGCTTCTCGGCCACATCGGGCCTGCCCTGTACCTCGCCGATCAGCGACAGGGCGACTCCGCCCTGGGCCCAGCGCTCGTAGAGCCGGCCCTGGGCTTCGGTAGGGTGACCGGTGCCATCGCCGAGTGAGTCCGACATGGCCGCCTTGGCGATGCGGTTTTTCAGCACCAGGCCGCAGGGCAGCGTCAGCGGCGAGAACAGCGGACCGATGTCGTTGTCGTCGTGCGCGGTGTCGCAGGAAGGGATCATGGGCAAACTCCGAGCGTCGATGGGAAGGGAAAAGGGAACGGTAGAACGGCACCTGAGCAGGAGCCGCCATCCTGGCACGCCGCCGGGGCAGCGATAATCCCTTGTCGAGGCACAGGACTTGTGACTATAAGGAACAGATGGATACTGTCAGCGAACTTTCCGTCTTCCATGCCGTCATCGACGCCGGCACTTTTTCAGGGGCCGCCCGCCAGTTGGGCGTCACCCACTCGGCCGTAAGCAAGCGCATCAGCCGGCTGGAACAGCGGCTGGGTGTCCCCCTGATCCTGCGCTCCACGCGACAAATGAGCCTGACCGAAGCGGGAGAGACCTTCGCCAGCGAGACCCGGGGGCTGCTGGAGCGGCTTTCCCAGGTGGAACAGGGTATCGCCGAAGGCCGCAGCGAGCTGCGCGGGCGTATTCGCCTCACGTCGCCCACCGCGCTGGGCAAGCAGCGGTTGATGCCGCTGCTGCTGGCGTTCATGGAGCGCTATCCGGCGGTGGAGATCGACCTGACGTTGACCGACGCGATGGTCGATCTGGTGCACGAGCGTATGGACCTGGCGATTCGCAGCGCCACGCTTGACGATTCGAGCCTGATCGCTCGGCCCTTGGTGGCGCATCCCCGGCTGATCTGCGCCGCAACTGCCTACCTGGCTCGCCACGGCAGGCCGCTGGCGGAAGATGAGTTGCCCCGGCATGTGGGGCTGTTCCTGCATCAGGGCCGGGGCGCCGTCATGTGGGGAATCAAGGACAGCAGGCTCCCGCAACCCGGGTTTCTTTCCAATTCGCTGGAGACACTGCACGCCGCCTGTCTGCAGGGGCGAGGCATCGCCTGCCTACCCGCGTACATGGTCGACGAGGATCTTCAGGCGGGTCGGCTCGAACGCCTGCTCGATGACGTCGTCGCCAGCGAGCAGGCGACGACAGTGTCCATCGTGCGGCCGGCCACGACCCTGCTGCCCAGACGCGTTCGCGTGCTGATCGACTTTCTGGTGGAGCGCTTTGCGTAAGGGGACTTCTCGATAGGGGGCTGCTGGCCGATTCCAGGCGCTATCGGCCGAAGTTGATGGATTTCGAAACCGCTAAAGGAGAAGTGGTTCAGTGCTCAGGAAAGCCCGCTGTAGACGATGGCATTGTCAATACGACCCAGTGCTCCCTGAAGTTTTCAAACATCCACAGAACCTTGCATCCCAGGCTCGGTGGCTAGAATCAAGGTGTTGATCTCAATGACTCTTTCAAATGGAAACTGGATAATCTCCATTACATGTCGGCCAGTTTCCGGAAGGTATTTCTGTGCGTGCGTAACGCCAGCTTGGTCTCCGACTTGACGATTTGCTGCCCCTCGGGACCTGAGAGGTCCAATTTTCTGGTCGCCTTGATTCGCGGGCGTTCCACGGCCTGGAGGCCGTACTTTTCAACTTTGCTGTTCATGTAGCGTACCCCTGTCTGCCTAGCATCTTGTCAACTAGTCTATCAGCCGCTCATCGCCTGGGGCAGGTAGGTGGCGATGCCCGGGAACAGGCTCATCAGCACGATGGCCACGATCATCAGCAGGAAGAACGGCAGCGTGGCGCGGGTGATCGACATGATGTCGCGCCCGGTCAGGCCCTGGATCACGAACAGGTTGAAGCCCACCGGCGGGGTGATCTGCGACATCTCGACCACGATGACCAGGTAGATGCCGAACCAGATCAGATCGAAGCCGGCGGTCTCGATCACCGGCATGATGATCGAGGTCACCAGCAGGATCAGCGAGATACCGTCGAGAAAGCAGCCCAGCACCAGCAAGAACAGGGTCAGCACCACCAGCAGCCAGGCCGGTGACAGACCCATGGCGCCGATCTTCTCGGCCAGGTCCATGGGCAGCTGGGTGAAGCTCATGGCCGAGGACAGAAACGAGGCCCCGGCGATGATGAAGGCGATCATGCAGGAGGTGCGCACCGCGGCGAACAGGGCGTCTTTGAAGATCGTGGCGTTGAAGTGGCCGTTGGCTCGAGCGGTCAGCATCGACAGCACGACCCCCGAGGCGGCGGCCTCGGTGGGCGAGGCAAGCCCGCCGTAGATGCTGCCGAGGATGCCGCCGATCAGCGCCAGCAACGGCAGCAGTTGCAGGCTTCCCGACAGCTTCTGGCGCAGCGGCATGTCGCTGTCGCGCTTGCCCACCGCGCCACGACGATTGCCCACCAGCAGCGACCAGCCGATCACGTAGGTCATGAACAGACCGAGCAGCATCAGTCCCGGCCCGACGCCGGCGATGAACAGGCGAGAGATCGACTGTTCGGTGACCACGCCGTAGACGATCATCATGATCGACGGCGGAATCAACAGCCCCAGGGTCGAGGCGCTGGCCAGGGTACCGATGGCCAGATCGTTGTCGTAGCCGCGCTTTTCAAGCTCCGGCAGGGTCATCTTGCCGACGGTGGCGCAGGTCGCCGCCGAGGAGCCGCAGACCGCGGCAAACAGCCCGCTGCCGATGATGTTGGAATGCAACAGACGTCCGGGAATACGCCCGAGCCAGGGCGACAGCGCCTGGAACATGTTGTTGGCGAGCCCCGAGCGAAACAGGATCTCGCCCATCCACACGAACATCGGTAGCGCGGTCAGGTCCCAGCCGTAGCTGGCGCCCCAGAAGTCCGAGGCCAGGATCGGGCCGGGCTCCAGCGGAAAGAACAGCGTCAGCACGATAAAGCCGGTGCCGAGCAGGGCGTAGGCGATCCACACGCCGCTGCCGAGCAGCACCGCCAGCGCCAGCAGGGTGACCAGACTGATCGTCAGCATCTCGGCAAGCCCTCCTGGCGAGACATGCGCAGCAGGCGAACAGGAATCCTCGGGTCAGTCATGGCTGGGCTCCTCGTCCGGGGCCTCGAAACGGCGCGGCGCCGTCAGCGCCTGTCTGGCGGTGTCGATCAGCGCTTCGGCCAGGGCCAGGCTCATCAGCGCCATGCCGACCAGCAACGCCAGCTGGGGAATCCACAGCGGAACGGCGAGCAGTCCCGAGGAGACGTCGTCGAACTCGAGGCTCTCGTGCATCAGTTGCCACAGCGATACGCACAACAGCGCGTTGAGCGCCGAAGCCACCGCCAGGCAGAACAGTTCGGTGAAGGCGCGCACCGCCGCCGGCAGGCGCTGGATCACCAGCGACATGCGGATGTGGGCGTGGTGGCTGAAGGTGTAGGCCATGCCGAGAAAGGTCGCGCCCACCAGCAGGAAGGACGCCAGTTCCGACACCCCGGTGATCTCGAGGCCAAGACGCGCGCCGCCGAACAGCACCAGCAGGGCATCCAGCAGGCGAAACAGCACCTGGATGGTGATCAGGCCGCAGATGGCGACCATGGAGGCGGCCGCACCCAGCCCACCAAGGCGGTAAAGCGGCATCAGGCGAAACTTCATAGGCGATCCTTGGCGTCAGTGGAGCGATACGTTGTCCGTGAGTCGTTGACCGCACCTTTCTTGCACGGCGTCGCGACGTGGCGTGTTGCGAAAGACAGGCCGTGAACGGGACAACGAACGAGCGGCGAGGAAGTCCCTCACCGCTCGTCCCGAGCGCTATTCGGTGTTGGCGCGGTAGTCCTCGATCAGCGCCTTGGCCCGGTCATCGGCGCGGCTCTCCCAGTCCTGGAAGAGCTTGTCGCCGGCCTCGGAAAGGGCTCCGGCCACCGCCTCGTTGGGCTCGCCAATGGTGATGCCGTTTTCCTCCAGGGCCTGGGCGCTGCCTTCCATATCGGCCTTGCTGGCCTCCCAGCCGCGCTCTTCGGCCTCGGCCGCCGCTTCCATCAGCGCTTGCTGGGTCGCCTCATCCAGGCGATCGAAGGCCTTCTGATTGACGAAGATGATGTTCTTCGGAATCCACAGGTTGGCGTCGGAGAAGTGGGAGACATAGTCCCAGGCCGCCATCGACTCGCCGGTGGACACCGAGGTGATCATGGCGTCGACCCGGCCGGTGGAGAAGGCGGTGGGGATGTCCGATTCCTCGGTCTCGGTGGGCAGGCCGCCGAGGTTCTCGGTCAGGCGCTGGGTATTGATGTTGGGCGCTCTTACCCTGAGCCCCTCGAACTGGGCGGGGTCATTCAACTCGAAGTCGGTGTAGATACCCTGTGACGGCCAGGGCACCGCGTACAGCGGCTTCATGCCCTGCTCGGCGAACAGCTCCTCGATCACCGGCTTGCTCGCCTGCCACAGCTCCCAGGCCTCGTCGTAGCTGCCGGCGAGCCCCGGCAGGGTGTCCAGCTCGAACACCGGCGACTCGTTGGACAGGATCGACATGAAGATCTCGCCGGCCTGAACGGTACCACGGCGCACCGATGGCTTGATCTCGCCGTGGCTGATCAGCGAACCGCCGGAGTGCACGGTGATGTCGAGCTCGCCCTCGGTGGCCTCGCGCACGTCTTCGGCGAACTGCTTGGTGTTCTCGGTGTGGAAGCTGGCATCCCCGTAGGGCGTCGCCAGATTCCATTCGGCGGCCTGGGCGCTGCTGAACGCAGTGGCGGTGGAGAGCGTGGCCACGGCAACGGCCAGCCCCAGGGAGGAGTATCGCGTCATGATGCCTACCTTGTTGTTGTAGAAACGTGGCGGTGAAAACGACGTGTCGTGATGGAGGTATCAGTCTGACTATGCAGCATCGGGCAGGATGGCGTTGAAGATCAAGCCGCCTTGCCGATGCCGCTGGGCTCTCAGGCCTTCTTGAACAGCTGGCTTTCGCGATCCTTGAACGCCTTGAACTCCAGTGCGTTGCCGGACGGGTCCTTGAAGAACATGGTGGCCTGCTCGCCGGGCTCGCCCTTGAAGCGGATGTAGGGTTCGATCTCGAACTTGACGCCATGGGACTTGAGCTTCTCGGCCAGGGCCTCCCAGGCGTCCATTTCCAGTACCACGCCGAAGTGCGGCACCGGCACACCGTGGCCGTCCACCGGGTTCTTGTGGGCAGCGTCGGCGGCGTCCTTGAGACCGGGGTTCAGGTGGCAGACGAACTGATGGCCGTAGAGGTCGAAGTCGACCCAGGACTCGGAGCTGCGGCCTTCGGGGCAGCCGAGAAAGTTGCCATAGAACTCGCGGGCCTCGTCGATATCACGGACCTGAATGGCAAGATGGAAGGGGTCGCTGACGGCCATGGGGAAACTCCGGAGTAGGTGAAGGGGTATATCACTGATTCTTGGCCGGGGAGGATCGTGGCGTCAATCTTCTTGCCGAATTTGTCGGGAATCGACTCGGGCGTTAGATTCAACTGACAAGAGAATATTGTGTGGCGCCCCGGCAACGCGATCGAAGCATCCGCGAAAGGGCTCGAAGGCAAGTGCTCGGAGCGCGCGCTGGACGCCACGATGGCGACAGAAGACAGCGGAAGACGACAATAACAGGTTCGTTAACCACCTGACGTCCGTTGGCGAAGGTTCACCAAAGGACGTCGACAACAGAGGCTGCCCCCATGCCGATACCCCGACTCAACTGCGACGTTGGCGAGAGCTTTGGTGCCTGGAAGATGGGCCGTGACGCCGACGTGATGCCCTATATCGACTGCGCCAACATCGCCTGCGGCTTCCATGCCGGCGACCCTGACGTGATGCGACGCACCGTAGGCTACGCAGTGGCCAATGACGTGCTGGTCGGCGCCCACCCCGGCTATCCCGACCTGGTGGGCTTTGGTCGGCGCAGCCTGGCGGTGTCCCCGAGCGAAGCCGAGAACCTGCTGCTCTACCAGATCGGTGCCCTCGACGGCGTCTGTCGTGCCGAGGGCACCAGGGTCGGCTACGTCAAGCCCCACGGCGCGCTCTACAACGACATGGCCACCAACATGGAATTGCTGCGCGCCACCATGCGCGCGGTTAAGGCCTATGACGAAAGCCTGCCGCTGTTGGTGATGTCCACCGCCGACACCGCCGGTGTGAGGGCGCTTGCCGAGGAGGAGGGCGTCAGCCTGTGGTTCGAGGTGTTCGCCGACCGTGCCTATGACGGCGAAGGTCGGCTGGTATCCCGGCGTGAGCCAGACGCGGTGCATCACGATGAGGACACCATCGTCGGCCAGGCGGTGACCCTGGCCCGGGGCGAGGCGCTGACCGCCCGCGACGGCACCAAACTGGTCCTTCCCGCCGATACCCTGTGCGTGCACGGCGACAACGAGAGTTCAGTGGCGGCGGTGCGTGCCATCCGCGAGGCCTTCGACCAGCTGGAGGGGGCATGACGCCGAGCCCACGTCTGGAGACGGTGGCCTTCGACAGCCTGATCGTGCGGCTGTTCGACGCCATCGACGAGTCGCATATGCCCTGGGTGCTGGCGGCGGTGGACGCCATCCGCGAGCGGCTGGGCGAGGATGCCCTGGAGGTGGTGCCGTCCTACACCACGGTACTGGTGCAGCTCGATATCCGCAGGCTGTCGCTTGGCGAGGCTCGAGCGCGCCTCGGCGAGGCCTTGGCGAACCTTTCGCCCCGGGCGACGGAGGACGGTAGCCTGCACGAGATCCCGGTGTGGTATGACGCAAGCGTCGGCCCTGAGCTTGAGCTGATCGCTCAGCGCGCAGGCATCACCGCCGACCAGGTCATCGAACGCCACTGCGCCCACGACTACAGCGTGTTCGCGCTGGGATTTGCCCCCGGCTACGGCTTCATGGGACTGGTCGAGGACGCCCTGGCCACGCCTCGACTCAAGACACCGCGCCAGAAGGTCGCCGCGGGCAGCGTCGGCATCGCCGATCGCCAGACCGCCGTCTATCCCGCGCCGTCGCCTGGCGGCTGGAACCTGATCGGACGCACCGCCACCCGGCTGTTCGATCGCGAGCGCGAGGGTTACACCCTGTTCAAGCCCGGCGATCGCGTGCGCTTTGTGGCCATCGACCGCGCCACCTTCGAGGCGCAGGGTGGCGACACCACTCCCCAACCCCCGGCCGAGGAGAGCGGCGCATGAGTCTCAAGGTGGAACGCGCAGGTCCCCTGGCGCTGGTGGTCGATGGTGGTCGTCAGGGTGTGCGCCATCTGGGCGTGACCCAGGGCGGTGCCATGGATTGGGTGGCGCTAGGCTGGGCCAACTGGCTGCTGGGTAACGCCCCGGACGCCCCCGGCATCGAGATCATGGTGGGCGGCCTTGCGCTGGTGGTCGAGGCCGACGTGAGCGTGGCGCTGGCCGGTGCCGACCTGGGCGCGACCCTGGACGGCGAACCCCTGGCCCTGGCGGAGCCGGTAACGCTCAAGCGTGGTCAGCGGCTGGTGTTCGAGCGGCCGAAAAGTGGCCTGCGCACCTATCTGGCACTGCCGGGCGGGATCGAGGCGAGCGCCATCATGGGCAGCGTCACGAGCACCGTGCGAGAAGGGCTCGGTGGCCTCGACGGTTTCGGCAAGCCGCTGGCCCAGGGCGACGTGCTGACGCCAAAGCAGGATCGGCCCTCGGGCGGCGATCGTCGCCTGCCACAGCGGGACGCCGACAAGGGGCAGCGGGATGCTGATCGAGAGCCGGGGGCTCTGGTCACGGCAAGCGACGGGCCACTGGCGCTGTCGCTGGTGCCCGGGGCCCAGATCGCGAGCTTCTCGGGCACCAGCCTGTATCGCGCCTTCAATGACGTCTGGACGCTGGATCAGCGCGCCGATCGCATGGGGATTCGCCTGACCGGGCCGCAGCTTGAGGGCAGCATGAGCGGCATGGTGTCGGAAGGCATTCCGCTGGGGGCGGTGCAGGTACCGCCGGACGGCCAGCCGATCATTCTGATGAACGACCGCCAGACCATCGGCGGCTACCCGCGCCTCGGCGCTCTGACCCCGCTGGCCTGCGCCCGTCTGGCCCAGTGCCTGCCCGGCACCGAGGTGCGCCTGGTGCCGGAGTCGCCGGAGCGTGCCCGCGATGACCATCTGAGGCAGCTTGCCCGTTGGGAGTAGGGGCGGTGGGCTGCCCACCAACAAGGCCTTGCTGCGGATTCCGGTGCAGCAGCAGGCGAGGATAGCGGTCGGGCCGAAACGCAAAGCGCCCCGTTCATGGACGGGGCGCTTTTCCTTCATTTGGGTCAGTGGCTAGAAACGATAGCTCAGGGTGGCGCTGACGCTGCGTTCGGCGCCGAAGTAGCAGAATTCGAGCGAGTTGCAGGAGGCCACGTAGTCCTCGTCCAGCAGGTTGCTGACGTTGAGGCGGCCGCTGACGTTGGTCAGTCCGACCTGGCTGAAGTCATAGCCCAGGGTGGCGTCGACCAGGGTGTAGTCCGGGACCGACTTGGTGTTGTCGCGGTCGGCCTGGATATCGGCGTGGTAGCGCACCCCGAGGCCGGTGTTGAGCCCGGCCAGCGGTCCCTTGAGGAAGTCGTAGTAGCCCCACACCGAGGCGATGTGCTTGGGCGAGTAGATGGCGTCGTTGCCTTCCTCGCTGGGGTCATCGCTTTCGGCGTAGGTGATGTCGGTGTAGGCGTAGCCGGCCTGGAGGCTCAGTGCCTCGGTGAGCTGAGTGCGCGCCTCGAGCTCGATTCCCTGGGATTCGATCTCGCCCACGGCACGATACGGATCGGTGGGCTGCTCCTTGGTGGCCACGTTTTCCTGGGTGATATGGAACAGGGCGATGGAGTACTGGTCCTGGGTACCCAACGGCTGGTACTTGAGCCCGGTTTCCACCTGCTCGCCCTCCATCGGCTCGAGCAGATCGCCGGAGGCATCGACGAAGCTGGTCGGGGTGAAGGCGGTCGAGTAGCTGGCGTAGGGCGAGACGCCGTTGTCGAAGGCGTAGAGCAGGCCTGCGCGGCCGCTGAACTGGGTTTCGTCGAGATCCGAGCTGTCGCCGCTATCGAGATTGGTGTTCTCGATGTCGACCCAGTCATAGCGGCCACCCAGGGTCAGGTGCCAGCGATCCCAGCTGATCTGGTCCTGCAGGTAGACGCCGGTCTGGTCGAGTTCGTGCTTCTCACGGGTGGTCACGACGATATCGCCGATGGGGCCAGCACCGTAGCTCGGGTTGAAGGCGTCGATGTTGGGGAAGGTGCCCCCGGACCAGACCACGTCGTTCTCGCGGGTCTGGTAATCGAACCCGGTCAGCACCCGGTGCTCGAAGCCGCCGGTGGAAAAGTTGGCTTCGAGCTGGTTGTCCACGGTCCAGGCCTCGAGGTCTTCGTCGGCGCCGGAGTAGTAGCGGTTGAGCTCGGTGTCGTTGGCCCAGCCGTAGGCGTAGACCTGATCCATCTCGACGTCGGATTCCAGATACTTGAGCTTCTGGCGAGCGGTGATGCCGTTGCCGAAACGGTGCTCCAGCTCATAGCCCAGCAGGGTCTGGTCGCGCTCGAAGTTGTCGTAGTCGTCCTCGCCCTCGAAGAAGGTGTTGTCGATATTCCCACCGGCATGGCTGGTCACCGTGCCGTCGTAGGGCAGACCGGCGTGATAGCCGCCTTCGGGCTCACGCGAGACGTAGGCGTTGAGGTTGAGGGTGGTGGCGTCGGTGATGTCCCAGGTCAGCGACGGCGCGATGGCGTAGCTCTCTTCCTCGACCTGATCGAACTGAGTATCCGAGGAGCGGGCGATGCCGGTCAGGCGGAAGGCGGCACGCTGGCCTTCGTCGACGCTGCCGGTGACATCGAAGGCGGCGCGCTGCTGCTCATTGTTGCCGAAGCCGACCTGCACCTCGCCGGTGGGGCTGTCGCTGAACTCAGGGCGCTTGCTGGTCAGCGCGACCAGGCCGCCAGGGGAGGCGCGACCATAGAGCACCGAGGCCGGTCCCTTTACCACCTCGATGCTTTCGAGCATCCAGGGGTCGACCTTCAGCGAGCTGAAGCTGTTGGTGTCGCCCATCAGCTTGAGGCCGTCGAGGAAGGTATTGCTCAGGCTGCCGTCGGAGAAGCCCCGCAGTACCAGATAGTCGTAGCGGTTGGACGACCCGAGCTGGTTGGTATAGACCCCGGGGGTGTAGTCCAGCGCCCGCTGCACCGTCTGGGCACCACGTCGCTCGATCTGCTCGGCGCTGACCGTCGAGGTGGCCTGGGGCGTCTCGAGGAAGGGCGTATCGGTCTTGGTGGCGGCCTGGCCGGTGACCGTCATGGTGCCCAGTTCGGTATCGGCGGAGGTGCCAGTATTGACGGCATTGTCACTGAGGGCGGTCTGGGCCAGTGCGGCGGAGGACACGCTGGCCGCCAGCAGCGCCGGGCCAGCCTTCAAGGCGAAAGGTTTCAGGGCGAAAGGCGTCAGCGCGAAGGGCAGGGTCGAGGTGATACGCATGTTGTCGCTTACCATTGGGAGCAGGGAAAGGCGCCGCGGGGTAGGCACCTGAACAAAGCGGTCATGTTTCGGTAATGCGAATTATTACATTTTGCGAGTAGGCCTGTTTATGCGCGGCGCCAAGAACCTTATGCGTGGTGACAGGACCTGCACCGATAATGAAACCTCAGTAGCCAAGTGCTATCGGCGTAGCGAGTGCTATCGGCGTAGCGAGTGCTAGCTGATGTAGTGGATCCAGTCATCGACGAAGCACCGCCCGACGGCTGGGTGCCGTTGCGGTGTACTGCGTCCAGTTGAGGTCTCTGGGGGAGAGCTGCCCAGGGGGGGCTGGGCGAAGGGCGAAGGTCCTGGAAGCGCCTAGCCAACGTCGCGTGGCGAGACCCCGAAGCGCCGCCGAAAGGCGGTGGAAAAGTTGGAGGCGTGGCTGTAGCCGCTCTCGAAAGCGGCCTGCTGCACGCTGGCGCCCTGGGCCAGCAGCTCGTGGGCCAGGGTCAGTCTGCGTTCTCGCAGGTAGTCGAAGACCGAAACGCCGAACAGGCGCTGGAACTTGGCGCGCAGGCCCGAGGCGCTCATGGACGCCATCGCCGCCAGCTGCTCGAGGCAGTAGGACTCGGCGGGAAAGTCGTGTAGCCGCTGGCGGATCCGTTCCAGCCGCTGGCGCTCCGGCAGGGGCAGGTCACCGCGCTGGCGCGGGCCGGGATGTCGCAGCCCATGGGCCAGTAGTTGCAGGCCGATGGCCTCCATCAAGAGCTGGCGCTGGCCGGGGGAAGGCTGCGGCATGACCGCCTGTTCGAGCATCGGCGCCAGGTAGCCCGGCAGCGGCCAGACGTGCAGATGAGGACGCGGGGCGTCGAGCAGTTCGGTGATGTCCGGGCGCTGGCTCAACGAGGCGATCGCGGCCTGGTCCAGCGACAGGTTCAGGGTGCGCAACCGCTGCCCCTCATCCTGATGCACGCGCAGGGAAACCTGATCGGCGAGCCGGGCGCTCAGTGCGCTGCCGGCGGTGAGCCGCTGCCGCCGTCCCCCGGTGTCGACCACGATGGCGCCTTCCATCACCACGCACACGAACAGCGGCGAGGCCATGGTGGAGCAGGAGTCGTAGGGCTTGAGCACCTCGACATCGGAAAAGGTCAGATGCCAGCCGCTGCGCACCTCTTCCTCGATGACGCGGCCTCTGAGAATTTCCAGGTGGTGGGCCACCGCCGGGAAGCGGGCGCCGTCGAAGCGGTAGTCGATGCCGTGGCGCTGGCCGAATCGCAGAAAGTCCCGCGCGCGGATGACCCGGGTATCACCAAGTCCCGCGGCGGCTCCGGCCAGCGGGCGCGAGCGAGGCTGAGCGCCACTCGACTCGCAGGCTTGCGCGTGGCTTGCAGCGCTCATCTTCAGCTTGCGACCAGGCGGCGGGCGTCGCCGCGGGAGGGGAAGGTCTGCACCACTGCCCCCGTGCTCTGGGGCATCGCTGTGGTCCTGGGCTGCCTGGTCTTATTGCTGACCTTGTTGCCGGTCGTGCTGCTGGTCTGTTTGCTGGTCGTGCTGCTCGCCCTGGCAACGGCGGCATCGTCCAGCGGGCAGTTGCCGCAGCAGCCGAAGTCCTCGAGTCGATAGCGCAGGCAGCACAGCCGCCGTGTGCGCTGGGTCTCTCCGTGTTCGTCGGGCAGGTAGCGCACCGGCATGAACAGGGGATTGCGCCGGCCATCCGGGTAGACCCGGTGGTCGATCAGGCGCAGCGCCTCGTCGCCGAGCCCAGGTGAGGCCATGGGGTGGTGCACTGCAGCCTTGGCAAAGTACTCGAAGTAGTTGCCGAAGTTGCTCCAGAACACCTTGGGGGAGGCCCCGGAGACGCAGCCCAGCATGTCGACCAGCGGTGCCACATGCCCCTGCAGCAGGCGTTCGAAGCGCTCGAAGGCGTCGAGCGACCCCAGCGGGGTGCCTTCGTGGGGCAGGGCGATGCCAGTCGTCTGGCCGCTGTCGCTGAGATACAGGCCCATCTGATCCAGCGCTACCGGCAGGTCGCGCTCCAGCAGCAGGTTGGAGGCCAGGGTATGGGCGACCATGGCGCTGAAATGCCACTTGGACCAGAGCGAGGCCACCGCCTTGAGGTCATCGCCCTGGTACTGGGCGGCGAAGCGCTCGAGCAATTCGTCCAGCACGCCAGGTTCGAGCAGACGCTCGGCAGGCATGGCGTCGTCGGGTAGCTCGGCCGCGACGGTGGGTACGGCAAGGTGTTCCAGGGGACCGCAATACAGACGAGGCAGCGCTGATGTCATGGGGTGTCCTGCAGGCCGGAGGCTTGAGGTCATAAGACCAACGGTGGACACCATAAATTAAATGCGAATTGTTATCAAGAATATTGCCGATAGCCGGCGTCGATCGACTGAACGCTGGCGGCCCGCCAGACCTGGCTGGGGCTGGGCCCCTGGTCGATATCCGAGCACATGTCGATCCGTGCAAGCGTGAGGGTATGGCAATGGACGACCAGCTCACCGCTCGCTCTCTCGCCCTTGGCCTTGGCCTTGCCCTCGCCCTCGCCCTCGCCCTCGCCCTCGCCCTCGCCCTCGCCCTCGCCCTCGCCCTCGCCCTCGCCGGACTGGCGCCAGCGCCAGATCTGGCGCCGGTATTGCGGTTCGTTGTCGCCGTCGTTGTCGCTGCTGCTGCTGCTGCTGCCGCCAAGGTGGCCGGGCATCTCCTCCGGTGCCAGGGCGCTGTCCTCCACCAGCGCCAGTTCGACGCAGGGCAGGGCCGAGTCCCTGGCCAGCCACTGGAGTGCGGCGACCTCGGCACACTGCTGGGCCGGGGTCAGGTGGGAGGCTCCGCGATAGCCGGGCAGGAAGCGCTGCCCCTGCGCCTCGGCTTGCAGCATGGGCAAAGCCTGGTCGGGCTCGATGCGCCCGTACTTGCGCACCGGTGACAGCAGGATGATGCTCGCGGCGAAGCGGCAACCGCCCAGGTGGCTGCTCTCCCACACGTCGAAGGGCAGGCGATGTTCCTCCACGGCGCGGGCCAGCGCCTTGTAGCTGCGATAGCCGTAGCGCGCGCAGCACTTGTCCTTCTTGCCGTGGGTGCAGCACAGCACCAGGTCGTGGTGCTGTGGTGTGGACGGCCAGCGCTCGAGATCCTCGCCCGCCGCCAGCGCCTCGACAAAGGCCAGCAGTGCGCTGCGCTCGAGCTGGAGACGCCGACGCTCCGGCATCAGGATCACCTCGTGGACCTCGGCAGGCTGATCACGACGATGGATCAGATTGACCCGGCGACCGCTGGCGGCCAGGGCGTCGAGTTGTGCTGCCAGATCGGGGGGCATGTCGCTGGCGTGGCGCAGGTTGCGCTGCCACCTTGCCCGGGGCCAGCTGATCAAGAGGTTGCGCTCGGCGTGGGCGCCGCTGCCGGGCAATGGGTCCCCCGCTTCGCGAGACAGGTCGGTACAGAAGACGTGGCTCATGGCCTCGGCCCTGACGTTGTCGAAGGATGCCTTGGCTGAGTGTGTGGGGCCGGCGACTCGTCGGTTGGTCTCTGCTGTTGCGCCTGCGATTCACGGCGCCCCAGCAAGGGCACGCACAGCGGCTTGCCGCTTTCCGGGTCGACCATGACGTGGGCGTCCAGGTCGAAGACGCGCTTCAGATTGTCGGCGGTGAACACCTCTCGCGGCGCGCCGCTGGTGAGGATGCGGCCGTCGCGCATCATCACCAGCTCGTCGGCGTAGGCGGCGGCCAGGTTGAGGTCGTGCAGCACCAAAAGCAGGGTGCGCCCCTGGTCGTGGGCCAGTCCCGAGAGCAACTCCAGCAGGTCCACCTGGACCTTGAGGTCAAGAAAGGTGGTGGGCTCATCGAGCAGGATCAGGTCGGTCTGCTGGGCCAGCACCATGGCGATCCAGCAGCGCTGGCGCTGTCCACCGGACAGGGTGTCGACGTGGCGTTCGGCGAACTCGGTGACCCGGGTGTAGGCCATCGCCTGCTTGACCACCTCGGCGTCGCGACGGGCATCGCGTTGCCACAGGCGCTGGTGGGGAAAGCGTCCCATTGCCACCAGCTGGCGCACGCTCAGCCCCTCCGGTGCCGTCGGCCCCTGGGGCAGCAGCCCCAGATGCTGGGCGACCTCGCGGGTGGAGCGACGGTGGATATCCTGACCGTCGAGCAGCACCTGACCGCCCTGGGGCTTCAAGGTGCGTGCCAGGGTCTTCAGCAGGGTCGACTTGCCGCTGCCGTTGGGACCGAGCAGCACCGTCAGCTTGCCTGGCGCCACCGCGATATCCACCCCGTCCAGTACCAGCCGTTCCTCGTAGCCGACCTTGAGAGAATGTCCCGCCAACTGGTGGCCGAGCGCGGACGCCGCGGTCGATCCGTCTGACGGCTCGTCAGACGATGCATCGGACCGGTGTCGGGGGGCCGCGCTGAACGAGGGTGTGGTCGGCAAAGAAGGCTGAGATGAGGTCATGCAAGGCCCGCCTGGGGTGTGTGGCAGCAGCACGGTATGACAAAAAATTCTCATTTTCAATCCGGCCAAGCCCGTATCGGCGCGGTTTGTCGGCATGGCGCGCGGCGTTTTAGCACAGTGTGTTGTTAGCTTATGCCGAACGAATGGTTCGCATTTCGTGGACATCATGAAAGCGATTAATTGGGATAATCGTTCTCATTTGTATGTGAGATGGCAATAAACGACGCAATGCGGCATCGAGGCTTCGGTAAGGTGCGGCCCTTCGGGAAGGTGGCGAATCGCATCGCCACCGCTCGCCGGTAGCGGCAGCACGGGGCAGGGACGACGTCCGAGAGCAACGTCCTGGCGTGAGGGATTCGCCAGACCTCGAGTCAGCGTTTGCGCGATCATTCGATTTAGCAAAAGGAACGATGCACGACATGAAACGTCATGCTCTCTGGCCCACCGTTTCACTGCTTGGCCTGGTGGCCGCACAGCAGGTCGCGGCGCAGACCTCCGTCGATACCTCTTCCTCGAACGGCGCCCGTGCCGACGAGGCCCCGACCATGGTGGTGACCGCCTCGCGGACCAACACCACCAAGGAAGATTCGCCGCAGACCGTGCGCATCATCAGCGAGGAGGAGATCGCCCAGCAGCTGGACGTGACCACCGACTCCTCCCAGATCCTGAGCAACCTGCTGCCGTCCTACTCGCCCAACCGCCAGAAGATGACCGGCAGCGGCGAGACCTTGAGGGGCCGCACACCGCTGTTTCTGATCGACGGCATTCCCCAGTCGAATCCGCTGCGTCCGACCGGTCGTGAGGCCCACACCATCGATTTCTCCCAGGTGGAGCAGATCGAGGTGATCCAGGGTGCCAACGCCACCAACGGCGTCGGCGCAGCCGGCGGGGTGATCAACATCATCACCAAGCGTCCGGAGCCGGGTTCCTTCAATCAGCACTTCGGCGTGCAGATGACCACCCCGACCAGCGAGCTGGACGAGGACACCCTGAGCTACAAGACCGACTACGGCTTCAGCGGCAACAAGGGCAACGTCGACTACCTGTTTGGTCTGAGCTACGAGGACCAGGGGCTGTACCTCGACGCCAAGGACGACCCGGTCGGTGTCGACAACACCCAGGGCGACCTGATGGACTCGCGCAGCTATGACCTGCTCGGCAAGATCGCCTACTGGATCGACGATGACCAGCGCATCCAGTTCACCCTCAATCACTACGACATCGAAGGTCACAACGACTACGTCAGCGTGACCGGCGATCGCGACGCCGGGATTCCGACCACCTCCGAGCGTGGCACCCCCGAGGGCGACGCCCCCTTCAACGAGGTCTGGACCACTGGGCTTAGCTACGAGAACTATGACCTGGCCGGCATGCACCTGAGTGCCCAGGCCTACTATCAGGACTACGAGGCGTTGTTCGGCGCCACCGACTCCAGCAGCTTCCAGGATCCGTCACTGGCGCCGGTAGGCACCTACTACGACCAGAGCTCGGCCAAGACCGAGAAGTTCGGCACCAAGGTCTCGCTGACCAAGGACGACCTGTGGAATGACCGGCTCAAGCTGACCGGTGGCTTCGATACGCTGTTCGACGAGACCGAGCAGTACCTGTATCAGAGCAACCGCACCTACGTGCCGCCCACCGATTACACCGACCTGTCGCCGTTCTTCCAGGCCGAACTGCAGCCGATCGACTCGTTGCTGCTGTCCGCCGGGGTGCGTTATGAGTACGCCGAGCTGGATATCGATGACTATCAGACGGTGTGGGCCAACAATGGCGTCGACGTCGAGGGCGGCAATCCTGACTTCGACGAGACGCTCTACAACGTCGGCGCGGTGTGGAAGCCGGTCGATCGCGTCAGCCTGTTCGCCAACTACTCCGAAGGCTTCTCGATCCCTGATGTCGGTCGTGCGCTGCGCGGCATCGATACCCCGGGACAGTCCGTCGACAGCATCGACAACCTGCGTCCCATCGTGACCGAGAACGTCGAGACCGGCGTGCGCTTCGAAGGGGATCGCCTGTCGGCAGAGCTGAGCTACTACGAGTCCACCTCCGACTTCGGCAGCCGCCTGACCGAAGAAGACGGCGTCTTCATCATGAACCGCCAGGAGACCCAGATCACCGGTATCGAGGCCTCGGTGGACTACGCCTTTACCGAGCGCCACTCCGGTCGCCTGGCCTACTCCCACATGACCGGGCTGTATGACAGCGACGACGATGGCGACCTCGATGCCGAACTGTCCGGCCTGGATGTCTCGCCGGATCGTCTGATCGGTAGCTGGTCCGCCAACTGGACCGACAAGGTGTCCACCTTCCTCCAGGCCAACTACTCGTTCGATGAGACCTATGACGAGGACGATCGCGAGTTCGACGGCTATCTGTTGGTGGACGCTGCGGTGGGCTACCAACTGCCTACCGGTAAGCTGAATGTGGGCGTGTCCAATCTGCTCGACGAGGACTACATCACCTACTACTCCCAGAGCGCGCTGGTCAACGACGACCGTTACTTCGCCGGTCGTGGTCGTACCCTGACGGTAGGGTATAGCGTCGACTTCTAAAGGCCGTTATTCGTAAGCATTGCTGCTGGAAAGCACCGCTGCTGTAGAGCGCCGCTGCTGGAAAGCGCTGCTATTTGGCTGACCCGGACCGCCGCCAGGACGGCGGCGGTCCACGCGGACGGACCGTGGTGCCGCTTCGATGACATCAGGCAACGCCTGAGGCTGTTTTCAGGCCATCTGCAGAATCAGTTTCCAGATCAACGACTTCATAACAACTACGCCATAACAACAACCCTTCGCCAAGTGACTAGCCAGGAAAGCGCGGTTTCCCCTGACGAAAGGCGTCGATGATTCGACGTCCGGGGAAGCAAAACAAGGAAGGAATCCTTGCGGAGGTTGCACATGCAATTCCCCCCATGTACTCGCACCCCTGGCGAGATCGCTCGGCATGCCTCACAGCATGCCCTGCTCAACGGCATCATCAAGGAAGTGGCTATCCCCCACGACCTGTTGAGCCACCACTGGCCCGCCAACAGGCGTGGCCTGCCAACGAGCCTCCAGGGCCTGCCATTGCAGGTCGCCTGGTCGTCTTCTTTAACCTTGTTCGTGCTGGTCGATCGCCACTCGGCGATGGGCTGCCATCAGGTTGTGTCGCCGCTGTATCTGCGCCGCAGCCTCGATCAGCCCTGGCGGGAGGCCGATACCGACGAGCTGGTATCGGCCCTGCTGGAAGATGGCCCCTGGCGCGAGGCCAGCCCCAACCCCGAGTTCGGCGACCAGGTGCTGCAGAGCCAGGCCGTGATGGCCTCCATCATCGAGGACGCTCGGCGACGCCCCCATGACCCGCTCAAGGACTACGTCGCCAGCGAACAGGGGCTGTGGTTCGGCCATCCCAATCACCCCACACCCAAGGCCAGGCAGTGGCCGCAAGGCTTGAACGGGCAGGGCAGGGACTGCTCCCCCGAGTTTGGTCAGCGTTCCCGCTTGCACCAGTTCTCGTTTCCGTCACAAGGGCTACGGATCGCCTGCAATGGCCTGGAGCCCGGTGAGGTGCTCAGCCAGGCCGCCGACCAGAGCGCGGAGCCCGAGGCCGGGCGGGTGGTGCTGGCCATGCACCCGGTCCAGGCCGAGCTGTTTCGCCAGGTGCCGGATGTCGCCGCGCGGATCAACGACGGCAGCATCCGCGACCTGGGCAGAAGCGGCCCGCTGGCGCTGCCCACCGCCTCGATGCGTACCTGGCATGCGCCTGAGCATCCCTGGTTCATCAAGGGCTCGCTCAACGTGCGCATTACCAACTGCGTGCGCAAGAACGCCTGGTACGAGCTCGAAAGCACCCTGGTCATCGATCGCATCATGAGTCGCTTGATCGACAGTGAAGACCCGGCGCTCGAGACCCTCGAGCTGGCTCGGGAGCCCGCCACCCTGCACTGGGCCCCGCAGGACGCTGACGACGACCAGCGCCGCTGGTTCCGCGAGCAGACCGGGGTCATCCTGCGCGAGAACTTCTGCCAGCGCTTCGGCGCCGAGCGTTGCCTGCTGGCGGCGACGGTATTCGCCCGTGACACCGAACTTGAGCCGATGGCGCCAACGCTGGTGGCGCGCGCGAGTTCGCCTGCGTCCGCTGCTGTGAGCGGCGCTCACGCCGACGATGTGCCCGAACACAGGATTGTCGACTGGTACAAGGCCTATCTTGGCGCCCTGGTCGAGCCGGTGCTGGCGCTGTATTTCCGTCATGGCATCGTGGTCGAGCCGCATCTGCAGAACTGTGTGCTGATCCATGACCAGGGCTGGCCCCGTCGCGTACTGCTGCGCGACTTCGAAGGAGTCAAGCTGACCGAGGATCAGGGCCTTGACTGGCTCGCCGGCGAGACGCTGGATGAGCGCGTGCGCGCGTCGATGACCTACAGCCGCGACAAGGGCTGGAAGCGCATCGCCTACTGCCTGCTGGTCAATCACCTGGCCGAGGCGATCCTGGCGTTGAGCTGGCGCCGCCCGGCCCTCGCCGAGCGTCTGTGGGCGGCCACCGGGGAGGAGCTTTCGCGGGTCAGGCAACGGCTCGGAGTCGCCACGCCCGAGCTCGATGTGCTGCTCGCCGGCGGCGACTTGCCGTGCAAGACCAACCTCAAGCTCAGGCTGATGGCCCGCGCCGATCGTCACGCCGACTATGTGTGGCTACCCAACCCCTGGCATCAGCTCGCAGGTGAGCGTCTGGAGGTGGCCCATGGCTAGCGTTGCTGCCTCGGGCCGTAAAGAGGCCCAGCGGTTGCCGCCAGCGGTGCGGGAGGCGATCCGTTGCCACCAGGCCGAAGCGCAAGATCCCATCGCCGCCTTCTTCTATGACCTGGAGGCGCTGGCCGCCCGGGCGCGTTCGATCAAGTCCGCGCTGCCCGACGGTGTAGAGCTTTTCTACGCCATCAAGGCCAATAGCGAGGCGCCGGTCCTCGGGACCTTGGCCCCCATCGTGGACGGCTTCGAGCTGTCCTCCGGTGGCGAGATCGGTCGCATGCGCGAGGCGACGAGCACGCTGCCCTGGGTGCTGTCGGGACCGGGCAAACTCGACACGGAGATGGCGTTGGCCATGGACGAGGGCATTGAGGCCTTTCACCTGGAGAGCCTTGGCGAGATCGCGCGCCTTGAGCGACTCGCCGCGGCCAGGGGGCGTCAACAGGCGGTGCTGATCCGCATCAATCCGACCCTGCCCGAGGCGCTGTCGAGTCGTCTGCGCATGGCCGGTATCGCCACCCCCTTCGGCATCGACGAAGCCAGTCTTGGCGAGGCGGTGGCGGCGGTGGACGCCGCTGCCCATCTCACCCTGGTCGGCTTTCATATCCACGCCATGTCCCACCAGACGAGCGTGGCGCGCCACCAGGCGTTGCTGGACGGCTACCTGGCGCGCTGGCCCGAATGGCGAGCGCTTGCCGCCTCGCCTGCCAGGGTCACCCAGCTCAATGTCGGGGGTGGCATCGGCGTCGACTACATGGCGCCGTTCGAACCCGAGCGGCAATTCGACTGGCAGGCGTTGTGCGCCCATCTGGACGCGCGACTCAAGGCGATGGCTCAGGCCCCGCGGGTGCGCTTCGAGATCGGCCGCTTCCTCAGTGCCTTCTGTGGCTACTACGCCATCGAGGTGCTGGACACCAAGCACAGCCATGGTCAGGGCTTCGTCGTCTGTCGTGGCGGTACCCACCAGTTCCGGCTGCCCGCGGCCCAGGGCCACGACCACCCGGTCATCCACCTGCCGAGCGGGGAGCGCGGCGAAGCGTCGTCCGGCGAGAAGCGACCCTGGACGGTGGTGGGGCAGCTGTGTACGCCCAAGGACGTGCTGGGGCGCGATCGACTGCTTGGCGACGTCGCCCCGGGAGACCTGCTGGTGCTGCCGCTGGCCGGGGCCTACGGCTACAACATCTCCCACGCCGACTTTCTGTGCCACCCAAGGCCGCCGCAGATCTTCATTGGCGCCGACAGGGCGTCACCCGATACCGCACGCTGAGGTTGTTCATGTCATCACCTTCCTACGTTGCCGAGCCCGCGACGGGGTCCGCTGACGCCGTCGCAGACGTCGCCGCACCTCGAGTTGCCTCCTTTGTTGCTCCCAGTGCTGTCCCCGCTGCCGTTCCCTTTGCCCGTTCCGACGACTGGCGTCATCGGTCGCGCATCGAGCGGCGGGTCATCGGCCAATTGCTGCAGACCCTGCTGTACGAAGACGTGCTCGAGTATCGCTGCGAGCACCTGGCCCCGACTGAGGGTGAAGGGCAGGGGCGTGAAACCACCTTCGTCGTCTCGCTTGGAGAGCGCGACTATCGGGTGCGAGGCTGGCTGTGCCACAGCTTCTCACTGATTCGCCTCGATCATCAGAGTCTGGCTGTTGCGTCGACACAGGCGTCGGCTCGGGCGTCGACAAAGGCGCCGGCTCTGGCCGGACACGATGGCCGGACCCAGTCGCCGTCGCTCTCGGAGTTTCTGGACGACCTGGCGTCCACACTGAGCGCCAGGGCCGAGGGAGACCTTCAAGGGCGGCTGCAGCCGGGGTTCATCAACGAGCTCAAGCAGACCCTGATCAAGGACCTGCAGTCTTCGACAGCAGCGCCCGTCGACGGCCAGAGCGCGCCTCACACGCTCGACGCCGACGCCCTGGAGCAGTACTTCACCGACGCCCACAGCTACCATCCCTGCTACAAGTCTCGGCTTGGTTTCACGCTTGGCGACAACCGTCGCTTCGGTCCCGAGTTCGGCCAGCCGCTGCGGGTGCTGTGGCTGGCGCTGCCGGCGCGGCTGGCGCATCAGGGGGCTGTTCCTGGTCTCGGCGCCCTGGCGACGTTTGCGGCCATGGCCGATGCCGAGCTGGGTGAAGAGGGATCGCCGGCCAGGCAGCGCCTGGTGAAATGGCTAGGCGAGCGAGGCCTTGCGCGCGAGCAGGCGGTGCTGCTGCCGGTGCACCCCTGGCAGTGGGAAAACGTGCTGGTCGGCGCGCTCTACCCGGAGCTTGCCAGTGGCGAGATCCTCCTGCTCGGCGAGGGCGAGACCCGCTATCGGCCGCAGCAGTCGATTCGTACCCTGGCGCCGCTGGATCACGATCGGCGCGCGTCCCCGACGCCCTATCTCAAGCTGGCGCTGGGGATCACCAACACCTCCAGCACTCGTATCCTGGCGCGCCATACCATCACCAACGGGCCTATCATCACCGCCTGGCTCAAGCAGCTTCTGGAGAGCGACGCCGGCGCCGGGGCGGCCAACGTTGTGATCCTCGGCGAGGTGGCCGGTGTTGCCCTGGACGAACGCGCCTTTGGCGGCCTGCGCCATGACGAGGTGTACGGCCAGGCCGGCGCGCTGTGGCGTGAGCACATCGACGGCTTTCTCGCCCCTGGCGAGCAGGCGGTTCCCTTCAACGGCTTGAGCCAGTGTCTGCGCGACCCGGACGGGGCGCCCGCAGAGCCCTTTATTGCCGACTGGATCGCCCGTCACGGGCGCGACGCCTGGACCCGCCAGCTGGTGAGGGTGGCGACACTGCCGATCATCCACCTGCTGTTCGCCGAAGGGGTGGGGCTTGAGTCCCACGGCCAGAATATCGTGGTGATCCACCGAGACGGCTGGCCAGTGCGAGTCGCGCTCAAGGACTTCCACGACGGGGTGCGCTTCTGTCCCTCGGCGCTGGCCCGTCCCGAGCTGGCCCCCAGCCTGGAGCCGTTACCGGCGGCCCACGCCGCGCGCAACCGAAATTCCTTTATCGTCACCGATGACCTGGCGGCGGTGCGCGACTACTCCTGCGACGCCTTCTTCTTTATCGCCCTGGCCGAGATGGCGATCTTCCTCGAGCGTCACTTCGGACTCACCGAGGGCTCCTTCTGGGCCATGGTCGCCGACGTCATCACCGCCTACCAGGACGCCCATCCAGAGCACGCCGAGCGCTATCGCCAGTTCGACGTCTTCGTCCCCGAGTGGGAAGTGGAAGCACTGACCCGCCGGCGGCTGTTCGGCGACGAGATGCCTCAGATCAAGCGGGTGCCCAATCCCCTGGCCTTGCATGCACCGGTGCAGCGCCCTGCGTCTGTGACCACGGGGAAGGCTGCAGCGATACAGGAGCGTACCCCATGCTGAGAACCAATCGCCTGAAACGTGCGCTAATCGAGCAGCGCGAGATCTACGGAGTGCTGGCGTCGTTGCCCACGGCGGCGTCGATCGAGCTGATCGCCGAAGCCGGCTTCGACTTCGTGGTGATCGACACCGAGCACGTGCTGATCAACCCGGAAACCGTCGAGCACATGATCCGCACCGCCGAGAGCTACGGACTGACGCCGTTGGTGCGGGTCGCCGACGACAACCCCAAGACCCTGCTGCGCCTGCTCGACGGCGGCGCCCAGGGCATCGTGTTGCCGAGCGTCGAAGACCCCGAGCGACTGGCCGCCGCGGTGGGTGCCTGCAAGTACGCGCCCCAGGGCACGCGCAGCCTCAACGCCGGGCGCCCCGGCGCCTTCGGCAAGCACTCCCTGGCCGAATACGTTCAAAAGGCCAACGACGAGATCTTGGTTGTTGCCATGATCGAGAGCCGGGCCGGCGTCGAGCGCATCGACGAGCTGTGCGCCGTCGATGGTCTCGACCTGGTGCTGGAAGGTGCCGCCGATCTGTCCCAGTCCCTGGGCGTGAGCTGGCAGACCGCCCACCCCGAGGTGCTAAAAGCGCTTTGCCGAGTGCAGCAGCGGGCGGCGGACCACGGCCTTCCCTACGCCGCCTTCCTGCGCCATGCGGACGCCAAGGCCGAGTGGCGCGAGCGCGGTGTGCGTACCTTCCTGCTCGGCGACGAGCGGGGCATCGCCTTTCGCGCCCTGACGAGCGCCTTGAAGGAGGCACGCGCATGAGGTGGCTGCCGCTTGCTTCCGGTGCCCCTGGGTCCCGAACCCCTGTTGCCCGAACCCCGAACCCTGCTGTCGCGCCTTCGTCGGTGCCCCCGATTGTTGCAGTTGCAAGGAGAGCCCAATATGGCCTCGTTTGATTCCGTTTCTTCACCCGTTCCTTCACCCCAGGCGAGGCGCCTGGCCAGCGAGCAGATCCTTCAATCGCTGGTCGATGGCCTGCTGGTCGAGGGGATCCTCGAGATCGACTCGCTGGCCGGTGATGACGGCGATGCCCGTTCGTTTGCCGCTGAGCTGTTTGGTGATGACACTCTGGTGGCCCACCCCGGGGCGCGATTGTGGCGCCAAGAGCGGGCCCAGGGCGCTAGCCAAAAGACCAGCCTGGTGATGCTGCTGGAGCCCGGCATCGCCCAGGACTGGCAGAAGGTGCCTGGCACGCCGGTGCTGGCGCTCGATGGGGGAGCGCCGGCACCCCTGGACCCCGTGGCAGTGATGCGTCGGGTGTTCGGCGGCGATGAACAGGCCCTGACGCCTGGCCAGCGCGTCTTTCTCGACGCCCTGGAGGACAGCCTGTGGCAAGCCACGGCCTCCATGGCGCACGGCGTGGATACCCGCCATCTCGCCTCCCTGGGTACCCTTGAGCACTTCACCATTCTGGAGCAGTGGGCGTCGCTGCTCGACCGGCCCTACCATCCCACCGCCAAGGCCAAACAGGGTTTAAGCGCTGCTGAGTACCGTGCCTATATGGCCGAGTTTGCCAACCCCGTCGAGCTTTACTGGGTGGCGGTAGCGCGTCACCGGCTGACCCATGGCGCAGGGGTGGGGGGTCTTGAAGCCGGCGCGGCTTCGGGCGCCGATAGAGCGACAGCCGGCGCGAGGTCGGGCGGCGATAGAGCGAGCGTCCATTTGGAACAACCCGCAGACTGGCTGCTCGCGGCCGAGGAGCGTCAGGCACTGGACGATGAGATGCGTGCCAAGGGCATCGCCGACAGCCACCTGGCACTGCCGGTGCACCCCTGGCAGCACGATCATGCCCTGCCGAAGTGGCTTGCCGAGGACTTCGCCGCTGGTCACTGCATCACCCTGGAGGCTCGCGCCGGGCGCTGGTGGCCGACCTCATCGCTGCGCTCGCTGCTGCCGGCTGCGCCCTCGTCAGACGGCGCAGCGTATAGCCTCAAGCTGCCCATGGCCATCCACTCGCTGGGGGCCTCGCGCTACCTGCCGGCGGTGAAGATGATCAATGGCGACTTGAGCGCCCGATTGCTGGCTGAAGCCAAGCAGCGCGACCCGCTGCTGGCAAGCGCCCTGCACCTGTGCGACGAGGGCAAGTGGTGGGCCTACCTGCCCGAGGACGCCAGTCTGTTCGATGAGGCCCCGCGCCATCTGAGCGCCATGGTGCGCAGCTATCCTCAGGCGCTGCTCGAGCAGGCCGGCACCCAGCTGGTACCCATGGCGACCCTGGGCACGCCACTTCCGATGGTCGGGGCGTCCGGTCCAGCTCGCACCAGCGCCCATCACGTCTTCGATGACTGGATGGCGCTACGTGGCATGGAAGCCGGAGCCGCGAACGCACGAACGCTATTTGGTGAGCTGTGTGCGCGCTTTTTCGAGATCAACCTGCGCATGCTGAGGCTCGGTATGCTGGCGGAGGTGCACGGCCAGAACGCCGTGCTGGTGGTGCGCCAGGGTAGGGTCGAGGGCCTGTTGCTGCGTGACCATGACTCGCTGCGTATCAACGTCGGCCAGCTCGAGCGCCACGGCATGCAGGATCCCTGCTACCGGATCAAGCCGGGTCACGCCAACACCCTCTACCACGACAGTCAGGAGGCGTTGTTGTTCTGGCTGCAGACCCTGGCGATCCAGGTCAACCTGCGTGCGATCATCGACACTCTGGCGGGACACTATGGCCTTTGCCAGCGCGCCCTATGGCGGGATCTGACGGTTCAGCTCGAGGCCCAGCTCGACGCCGTGCCCTTCGATGCCGCCGAGCGCAATGTCTTGAAGTCCGCGCTGTTCGAGCGCGAGCGCTGGCCCTACAAGCGCCTGATCGCCCCGATCATCGAGCGTGCGGGCGGCCCCGGCAGCATGCCTTTTGGCGTCAGCGAGACCGTCAATCCGCTGAGGGCCTGCCAGGGGGAGCTGACGCATCAGAACGCCGAGGCAACTGCTGGTGTTGAACAGGGTGTCGGTACCGCTGGCGAAGCCGACCGCCTAGGGACACTGCAGCAAGCCTGATCTCATCGTCAGGAAAATACGCGGCGGCATCGGTGAACACCGATGCCGCCGTTTTTTCGTGCGCAAGAGACGGGATATTCAGCGAAGCCATTCGGGATGCTCAGCGAGCATCGCCTCGCGCCGACGAGTTTCGTCCTGCTGCTTGGCCAGGGCTTTTTCGGCCAGCTCGTCGGCCCGGTGCGGGGGCACCACGAACAGACCGTCGTCGTCACCGAGCACCAGATCGCCGGGCGCGATGGAGACCCCGTCGATGGATACCGGAGTGTTGATCTCACCCTCCAGCGACAGCGAGCGAGTAGTCAGCGGACTGGTACCTGCAGCAAACATCGGCAGGGTCAGCCGAGACAGTGTTTCTCGGTCGGTGACAGCGCCATTGGTGACGACGCCGGCCAGTCCCTTGGTCAGCGCCGCGTAGGCGCGAAATTCGCCCCAGCAGGCGCGACGATGATCACCGGACACGTCGATCACCAGCACGTCACCGGGGCGTGCGAGCGTCAGCGCCTCGCGGATGATGGCGCCGTCGACATGGGGAATTCTGACCGTCAGGGCGGTGCCGACCAGGCGTACCGGGCGGTGCAGCGGCTCCAGCGAGGCGATGGCGCCAAAGTCACTGAAGTGGCCCAGGGTCGAGGTGGCAAGCCCGGCGAAGCGATCGATCTGCGCCTGGCTGAAGCTGTCCCGGCGCGGGGCAATGTGGAACATTGGACCTCCTGTCGGATGTGTTGCTGAGGGAGTGCTGACCAGATCACGACGAGCAGCCGACGCCATCACTGCCGGGTGCGATAGAGCAGATAGACGAAGAAGGGCGCACCCACCGCGGAGACGAAGACCCCGGCGGGCAGGTCCTTTGGCAGAAAGGCCACTCGGCCGATCAAGTCGGCGTAGAGCACGATCAGCGCGCCACACAGCGCCGCCACCGGCACCAGCCGTGCAAGACTGCGCCCGACCAGGCGGGCCGCCAGATGGGGCGCCACCAGTCCGACGAAGCTGAGGCCCCCGGCAAACGCCACCGCCGCGCCGGCCAGCGCCACGCTGAGGGCCAGCAGGATCAGCCGGCTTCTCAGTACATCGACACCGAGCCCGACGGCCACGGCGTCGCCTAGAGCCAGGGCGTCCATATGCCGAGCCAGGCTCAGGCACAGCGGAATCGCCACCAGCAGCCAGGGCAGCAGCGACAGCACATGGCGCCACTGGGCCGCATACAGGCTGCCGGTGAGCCATACGTAGGCGTGCAGCGCCGAGGCGTCGTCGCTGATCACGATCAGCAGGGTCGTCGCCGCCCCCATGGCGGCGGATAGCCCGATACCCACCAGCACCACCCGGCTGGGGTTGAGCCCCTTTCGCCAGGCCAGCGCCACCACCAGCACGGTGGCCAGTACAGCGCCGCCCAGCGCCGCCAGCGGCAGCAGGTGGATGCTCAGCTGACTGGCAAAGCCGGCCAGAAACACCACCGCCGCCAGCGCCGCGCCACTGGTGATACCGATCACATCCGGCGAGGCCAGGGGATTTCTGACGATGCCCTGGAGCACCGCGCCGGCCACCGCCAGCGCCGCGCCCACCAGCACCGCCAGCAGAATGCGCGGCAGCCTCAACTCCCAGACGATGAAGCCGATGTCGCTGGCCTGGGGCGCGGCCAGGGCTTTAAGCACCTCGATGGGTGGGGTGGGGAAGCTGCCCAGCGACAGCGACAGGCCTGCGCTTGCCACCAGCGCAAGCGCCAGCAGCGCTACCAGGCGGCGATAGCGCCGGTTGGCCCGATCTTGTGTATGGCCTTGCGTATGGCCTTGTGCATGACCCGGTGTCTGGTCCTGTGTGGCGGATTCGGCGTTGGCGCCAGACAAGCTGTTCATGCGGATACCTGCTTCTTGCGGGCCAGATAGATAAAGAAGGGCGTGCCGATCAGCGCGGTCATGACGCCGACCGGGATCTCCTGGGGCGCCATCAGAAAGCGCGAGGCGATATCGGCGACCAGCAGCAGCGTGGCCCCGAGCAGCGCACAGGCCGGCAGCAGCCAGCGATGGTCGATGCCGACCAGGCCGCGGGCCATGTGTGGCACGATCAAGCCGACGAAGCCGATCATCCCGGCAAGCGCCACCGAGCTGCCGGCCAGCAGGATCACGCACAGACCCAGGGCAAGCTTAAGGGTGCCGGCGCGCATGCCAAGGCCGGTGACCATGTCATCACCCAGCAGCAGGGCGTTGGCCTGACGGGCGAGGGCCGCGGTGATCGCAAGGGCCAAGGCAAACAGCGGCAACAGCGGCACCACCAGTTCTAGCTCGCGCCCGGAGACCGAGCCCGCCAGCCAGTACAGCACGCTCTCGAAGCTCTGCTGGTCGATGATCAACAGGCCCTGACTGAAGGACACGAACATCGCCGTCACCGCCACCCCGGCAAGCACGACCCGAAGCGGTGACAGCTCGCCGCGCCGGCCACGGCTGAGCGCCACCACGGCGAGTGCGGCGACCAGCGCGCCGAGCAAGGCCGCCCACACGTACTGACCGGGGGTGTGCAGCGGCAGCAGCGATACCGCCACCACCACAAAGAACATGGCGCCGGCGTTGATGCCGAGGATGCTTGGCGAGGCCAGCGGGTTGCGCGTCATGGTCTGCATCAGCGCACCGGCCACCGCTAGGCTTGCACCGGTCAGGGTGGCGATCACCGCTCGGGGCAGGCGTTCGCTGAGGATGATGATATGGCTGACCCTGCCGCCGTCGTAGTCGGTGATGGACTCAAGGGCGGTCAGCGGCGCGATCTCGGTGGTGCCGAGGACCACGCTGGCGCCGAACGCCGCCAGCAGCAGCAGGGTACCGAAGATAAGTCCGGCGGCCCGGGTGGAGGTGCGTTCCAGCATCAGGCAGCACCCTCGTCTGTTGTTGGCGACGGCTCTTTAATAGCTGAAGGCTCTTTCACAGATGAAGGCTCCCCACCCAGCGCGTCACCCAGCGCGCAGGAAGGGGAGAGCGCCTGAGGCGCCAGGCCGTAGTGGCGATAGAGGTCATCGAGCATGGCGTTTGCGGCGAGGATACCGCCGCCCATGATCCAGTTGACCGTGTCCACCTCGTACACTCGGTCGGCGCGGGTCGCGGTCAGCCGCTGCCATAGCGGGTGGGCGGTCCAGTGGCGGTAGGTGTCATGGATCGCCGGGTCGTCTTCCAGCAGCACGAAGATGACGTCGGCGTCCAGCGCGGGGATGTTCTCCTCGCTGGTCAACTTCATGCCCCAGCCTTGGTCTGCGGCGGCGTCAGGCTGGCGGAAGCCCAGCTCCTCCAGGATGCTGCCGGCGAAGCCGGAGGAATACAGACGCACGTGGTCGCTCTTGAAGCGCACCACCGCGGCCTTCTGCGGCCAGGCGTCACCCAGTGTCGTGGCGATTTTCGCACGCAGATCCGCTACCCGGTCGTCCCAGCAGGCCAGCAGTTGTTCGGCCCTGTCCTCGCGCCCGGTCGCCGCCGCCACCAGCGTGAGCGAGGCCTTGAAGTCAGACACCGTGGACGAGAACACCGTCGGCGCGATCTGCTCGAGCAGCGGGCGCACCCGTTCGTGTCGAAAGCGGGTGGCGACGATCACTTCGGGATCGAGCCAGGCCACTTTTTCCAGGTTGGGCTGGGTCTCCAGGCCCACGTGCTCGACGCCATCGAGCGCCTCGCGCAGGTAGCGATAGGTGGGCTTCTCCATCCAGGCATCGACTACCCCGATGGGCGTTACCCCCAGCGCCACGGCGCTGTCCGTGGCCCCCTGATACAGCGTGACCAGGCGTGGTGTCGAAGCCGAGGAGACTACCGGCGCAGCGGCCGCCGAGTCAGACCTTGCATCAGCGCTTACACCAGAGCTTACACCAGCCCTTTCATCACCCCTGATGTTGGCCTCGGCAGCGCCTGCAAACAACAGCATCCCGGCGAGCAGGGCGAGTGCCACAAAGGCCAGCACGCCGGCGAACAGCCCGAGCACCAGCAGCAGACTGCGCAGCACTGAGGGTGCCTGCCGAGGCTGGGGCCGGGAGCGGTGCGGCGGCTTGGGTGGCATGTGCGATGAAAATGGTGAGCGCGAGCCTGGTGAGGGTTGCGACGGCGGTCGCAGCGATGGCGTGAACGTCATGGGGATGATCCTTCACCTGTATTGGCGTGTCTGGCGCCCGACGAGTGGCCGATTTCTCGCCCCAGCGCCCAGGCCAGCGGCAGGCACAGCAGGGCAATGGCGGCCAGGGCGATAAAGGTCTCGTGCAGGGCCTGGGCGCTGGCCTCGGCAGCACTCACGCCAGCGGCGGTGACGCCACTTACGCGGGTGTCGTAGTAAAGCGATAGCGCCACCAGACCCAGCGAGGCGATCAAGCGCCTCGCCATATTGTTCATGGCCGAGGCCTGGGCCATGTCCCGGTCGGGCAGGGCGCGCATGCCCACGGTGGTGGAGGGCAGATAGCCGCAAGCCAGGCCAATGCCACGCGTCCCCATCCACAGCCCCACTACCCAGGCTGGCATCGCCGACGACATCAGCGCGAGCCCCGCAAGACCGGCAGCGGTCAGCACAAGGCCGGCGAGCAGGCACCACTGGGGCGGGTGGCGGTCGATCATCCGCCCGGCGATGGGCGAGGACAGCGACGCCATCAGGGCCGTGGCCAGAAACACCAGCCCGGTGGTCAGCGGACTCGCCCCGAGCACCTGGTGCATCCACAGCGGCACCAGCAGCACGCAGCCGAACAGGATGATGGACTGCAGGCAGGCCAGGACGACGCTCAGGCGAAAGGCGCGGTGTCCAAACAGGGACAGCGACAGTAAAGGCGCCGGGGCGCCCTGGGCTGCTGTTGGGTCGGCATTCCGTTCCTGCATACGCCCTGCCTTGAACTCCATACCCCGTTCGACCACCACGAACCCTGCCAGGGCGGCAAGTCCGAGCCCCAGGGGGACGAGCGCCGAGGGTGTGAGCAGTTCGGCCAGACTGTCGATTCGGCTTAGCGAAAACAGCACCGCGCCCATACCGAGGGTAATCAGCAAAAAGCCCGGCAGGTCGAAGCGCCTGGCGCGATTGGGTGCCTCCCGATGGAGGCAGCGCCAGCCGACTACCAGCCCCAGCAGCGCAAAGGGCAGATTCATGACGAACAGCGCCCGCCAGTGGCTGACCTCCAGCAGCAGGCCGCCGACGCTTGGGCCGATGGCCGGCGCAATCATCACCGCAAACCCCCAGATGCCGCTGACGCGGCCACGCTGCTCGGGCGGGTAGGCGGCGAAGATCAGCGCCAGCGACAGCGGCATCATCAGCCCCGCCGCCATGCCCTGGACGCCCCGGGCGATGATGATGCTGTCTAGACTGTCGGCCACGGCGCCGAGACCAGAGCCGGCGATAAAACCGACCAGCCCCAGCAGATAGATCACCCGCCGGCCGAAGCGATCGGCCAGATAGCCGGTCAGCGGCATGGTCATGGCCATGCTGATCATGAACAGGGTGATGACCCAGTTCACTTGGCTGGCGCTGGCATCGAAGGTCGCCATCAGCTCCGCCACCGCCAGATTCAGCGCACTGTTATTGAGGCTGACGGTAAAGGTGCCCAACAACACGCTGACCAGCACCCAGGCTCCCCCGGCGCGGGTCTTCGACGAGGCATCGGAAGACGGCTCAGCACCCCGCGACGCAGGGGCCTTGGCGAGTGTGTTGGTGGGCCGGGCCTGGAACATGAACCGTCTCACAGTCCTGGAAAGCGGAAATGCGGAGGGCCAAGAGCATGCCATGACGCAAAAGCAAATGCAATTCATTATCAAATGAGAGGAGAGAGGAATACTACCCGAAGTCGTCGCGCCAGGTGAGCGATGCCACCAGCCTGAAACCATAAGCGCCGGACCTGAAATGGCCCGGCGCTTGGTGGGGATGGGAATTCCCTGGATGAATATTAGAAGTCCATGGTCCAGCCAAGGGTGAAGGTCCGTCCCCGACCCTGATAGTCGTACAGGTACTCCGGACCGTAGTAGGGCGAGTAGAACATTGCCGCTCGCTGTCCCCAGACGGTGGAATATTCCTCGTCGAGCAGGTTGTCGATACCCAGCGTCAGACGGCCGATATCGATATCCTGGGCCAGCGCCATGTCCACCGTGGTGTAGCCGTCGATCTGACGGTCATCGTCATCTTCCAGGTTATGGGCATGGTTGGCCTGCAGCCGGGCGCTGCGTCCTGCCGCCATGTCCTGCCAACCGACGAAGGCGGTGGCGGAGGACAGCGACGCATAGCGGGCGTCACGCTTTTCCCAGCTGCCGTTCTCGTCTTCCTGCTCCGAGCGCACCAGGTGCAGGGTGCCGCCGACCTCGAAGCCGCTGTCCAGGAAGCGGGTCACCGCCGCCTCCAGGCCGTAGTCGCGCTTGTTTTCCTCGACCACGCTGACCGACAGGTCTTCGGCATTTTCCACCGCCTTGTCGGACCAGGCGTAGTAGATCGCTGCCTGGGTGCTCCAGTCGGAGTCATTGAAGCGCCAGCCGAGTTCCACCTGGTCTGTCTTGATGGCGTCCAGCGGGTTGTCGTCGACGCTGATATCGGCGCTCTTGCCGTAGTACTTGGCCGGGTCCGGCAGCTCAAAGCCCTGGCTGAACTGGATCCAGTTCTGGTGGCCGTTGCCGTAATCGTAGAGGGCGCTTGCGTTGACCAGGGTGGCATCATAGTCATTCTCGCCACCCGGTACGCCGTTGAAGTCATCGACCTCGACGTCCATATGCTGCTGGCGCACCCCGGCGGACAGGGTCAGGCCGTCGGTGACCCGCCAGTCGCCCTGGGCGAAGCCGGCGTAGCCGTCGACCTCGTAGCTTGGATAGCGTGGGCCGATCTCGCGCTCTTCCTGGGTGAGACCGCCACTGGCATTCGAGGTGGCGATGTCGAAGTACATCTGGTCGGCGTCGAAGGACTCACGGTCCATGTCGAGGCCATAGGTCAGCGAGACGTGCTCACCCAGCTCGGCATCGAACAGCGCCTTGATACCGCCCAGATCGGTGTCCTGTTTGGAGGCGCGGAATTCGACGCCCTGAGTGGTGGCGTAGGGGAAGGCATTGAAGCTTGCCTCTTCTTCGCGATAGAACGCCTGCAGGTAGAAGTCCTGACCCAGCAGGTCGGCGTGGTGGTACTGCAGGTTGACCATGCGACGATCCGTCTCGGGATCGCGATCCGACGAATAGCCGTCGCGGATCTCGGCGCCTTCCAGATTGCCTAGCGCCAGGTTGGGGAAATAGAGCCCACGGTCCCCTTCATAGGCCGAGCGGTATAGCTGAGCGCCAAGCGTCAACGTCTGCTCGGCGCTCAGCGCCAGATCGACGCTGCCCATGATGTCGATGGAGCGATTGTCCTGCAGGTCGGTCTGGGCGATGTCCGGGAATATCTCGTCGCCGCGCCCGTCATAGAAGCGTCCATTGTCCTGATAGGCCACCGCCAGACGTCCCTGAACACGCTCGTTGCCGCCACTGATCGACTGGGCCAGGCGGAAGTCGGCGTCGTCACTGTCATTGAAGCCGCTGGTGACGCTCGTCGCGGTGGAAAAGTGGCGACCTGGGCCGTCACCTTTCTTCGTCACGATATTGATGATGCCGCCGGTGGCGCCACCGCCATAAAGACTGCTTGCGCCGGACAGCACCTCGACGCGCTCGATGTTGAACGGGTCGATGGCGTCGAACTGGCGCGACAGGCCCCGGGAGCTGTTCAACGAGACGCCGTCGATCAGCACCTGCACGCTGCGGCCACGCATGTTCTGGCCATAGTTGGTGCGTCCCTGGGGGGCCAGATCCAGCCCCGGTACCAACCGACCCAGCGCGGTCTTGAGGTCGGCTCCCGTCGCGATCTGAGTCTCCAGCTGCTGCTGGTCCACCACCCACACCGCACCGGGAATCTCGCTGATCGACTTCGGCGTGCGCGAGCCGACCACCACCATGGTCTCCTGGGATTGGACAGCTGCCTCGTCGGTGGCCGCCCTGGCGTCGGTGCCTGGCTGATCGGCGCCAACCGCCTGCGCCCAGCTAAGCGACGGAGCAGCGGCCAGCAGCAAAAGGCCTGCACCGAGGGAAAGTGACGCTGACAAGGGAGAGCCGCCATATGACGTAACGCCGGTGACTGGCGCAGTAGTAACGGGCCGCGGGCGTGTGTGGATCTGGGTCGGAATCTGGGAAGGCATGGAATGATCGCTTGGCTGATGTTGACCGGCTTGTCGAGACGAGCCGATGGGACAGTGCGGACCGGGCTTCTGGCGGCCCGTCTCGCGCCACCTGCCGAGGGAGCTGCGTGTTGCCCGTGGGGCAGGTGTGCAGCTTCGGCAGCGGCAAGCAATATAGCGAATTGTGAAAATAATGCGAAGCGTTCGTATTCAATTTTAAGATTTGTGCAAGTCAAGCTCACCCCCTCGCCGACCAGAGGCACAAGGCGTAGGCTGGATGCATCTACCACGCGACGATCAGGAGGCCTGATGGCACGAGTAAAGATCCTCAAGCAGGGCACGATCCACTGCTTTCCTCCCGGCCTGCGTGACGACCAGGGCGAGCTGGTCAACGCCGAGATTTCTGCGGTGGCCTACGACGGCGAGCGACTGTTGATGGCCAGCGACAAGCCGATTCCCGGCCACGAGCGTTCTGCCGCCTTCAGCCTGCCGTTGACCGCCGATGGTCCCGACGACAGCCGCATCGACTACCTGACCCAGCAGACCATCAAGGAAGCGGTGAAGTATGAAGACTTCGCCCTGACCACCGATGGGCGCCACATGATCGCCACCACCGGTTTCGATCGCATCGACGACGAGACCCACGAACTCAACGCCTACAACCACCTGCTGATCTGGCCACTTCACGAGCCTGACCGGGTCCAGGTGGTGGACCCCGACCCCCGCGACGGTGTGGAAGGCTCGCTCGAATTTCGTCGCAAGATGGACGCAGCCGTAGGCGAGCCCTACTACAAGATCGAGGGTCTGGCCGCGATCCCCGGGGAGCGTGGTGATGGCCTTTTGCTGTTCGGCATCCGCGAGCAGGGCAAGGCCCACGATGACTTCGACTACGTGCGCCGGGTCATTGGTGCCCACTACATCATCAACGACGACGACAACCTGGAGTTCGTCGACGCCCTGCACGATGTCTTCAGCTTCGACCCCGGCGAGTACGACGGCGTGGAGCACATCTGTGGCCTGTCGAGCCTCGAGTACGATCCCTACCACGGCCAGCTGTACCTGCTGACCAGCTTTGAGACCGAAGAGGGTGACGACGAGGTCATCGGCGGCTATCTGTGGGTGATGTCGCTGCACGACTTCCGCCAGGGCAGGGCACCCACCCTGGTACGCGACGAGAACGACAAGGTGCTCGAGTTCGAACACAAGGCCGAAGGCCTCGCCGTGCTGGACCGCGAACGCCTGTTCGTCGCTTACGACAACGACCGCAACTACGACCTGCACAGCGTCAGCGAACGCGACGAACGCCGCTGCTGCGAAGCCCCCTACACCATCCTCGGACTGGTGCAGTAGGCACGAAGCGGTTCAGGCATGGCACAACGCCACATCGAACCGAGGCAGAGCAAAACGCGGAGTTGGGGACTGGATAGCTCTGGAGTGGAGTAAAGAGGGATAGAGAGTGACAAGTAACGATAGCGATTAATTGCGCGTGAGAGTGGGTGCGGGAAGAAATGGCGCGGGGAAAAGTGCGTGCGGAACTGGACGATGGCGGGTACGCCTGCGGTACACCCAGCCGCCAAAACCGGACTTCGAGGCGCCGGAACGATGATGCGACAAGGGCTGTGATGCGAGGAAGGGCACAGCCAAAGCGCCTCGAAAGCCGCCATACTGATCAGTGGCAAGCGTCCACCCGAAACCCGCTAGCCTACGGCCGCAGCTTTCGCTATCATACGCCCGCGCTGATAAGGGCCTATAGCTCAGTTGGTTAGAGCAGGGGACTCATAATCCCTTGGTCGTAGGTTCAAGTCCTACTGGGCCCACCATCGTCTCTTCCTTCCTTCCTTCCTTCCTTCCTTCCTTCCTGTTGGTTGTCCTGTCTGGGTTTTACATTGCTCTTGTACGCAGGGGCTTCTCGATGCTTGACTCTCGACGAAGATCGTTCCAGTACTACTTCCTTGAATGAACGGGCGTCAAGCAATGGGCGATCGTCCACTGCCCCCGCAGTCTCCATCTAGATAGTCCCCAGCATTGCTGAAGGCAAAGGGGGGCAATGAGCCCTCCTCTCTAGATGAGGATATGCCAATCTGCGCCATGAAGCTGGGGGAGTTGCGCGTCGATCTGATGCCGGACCATGACGACGTGCTCGGTTTCAGCAATCACTGGCACCCCCAGGCACTGGAAACGGCACAGCCCGTCTCGTTAGGTGGGGATCTTTCCATCCGCGTGGTCGCACCACCGCTTTTCGTTGCCACCAAGCTTGAAGCCTACAAGGGGCGGGGTGAGGACGATCCTTTATCGAGCCACGACATCGAGGACATCCTCAATCTTGTTGATGGCCGCCCCCGAGCTACTTGATGAGGTGAGAGCCACCGGCAGCGATCTTCCGGCCTATATCGCAGATGAGCTCAGCACACTTCTCGACAATGATCTCTTCGGATATGCCGTGCAGAGTGCGGCCGGAGACCCCAACCGGGAAGCGCTTGCTCTTCGAGCGTCTGGAGGTCCTGACCAGGGAGCGCGGCTGGCAGTGAGTCGCTTACGGCTGGGGGTGGTCCTGGATCTGGGACAGCCCCGCAACCCGTCAAAACTATTCCCACGCGCTGTCGATCCGGGTAATTTGCGGCTTAAGCTGAAACGGCGGCTTGAGGCAGTTGATTCGCACCAAAAGATCGTTGACCGATTTTCCTCGGGTGCTGAGGTGCCCTGGACGGTTGCTGAATTGGCTAGATGAGGTGGACACTATGGCGACTGAGTACTGAGGGACGCAATGAGTATTGAGCAGGCGATACAGCAGCTTACGCGCAACGATCTGATTCGCACCATCGATGCGAACGGCCAGCGCATACCGCCTGGTGAGTGCTTCTCGTGCCTCTACCTGGGGCGCCGTTTCGATCCTAAGCAGCTGTTGGCGGAGGCTCTGGTACAAGCCAAACAGCACAAAGTCGACCCTGAGGTGCTCGAGCAAGCGTCCTACGAGCCCTTTGTCGAGGCACTCAAGGAACGCGAATTTTCGGTGGTCAGCAATTGCGGCGAGATCGGTGATACTAGTTTGACCGTGATGGTCTACGAGGTGAAGAAGCCACCTCTTGTGCAGGAGAACTTTAAGCGCTTGTTCTCAGCCAACCAGAATCGGTTCTACTGGAACCGCGATAAGTTTGCCAAGCTTGATCGCGGCGCCCCGGTGTTTGTGGTCAACAATAGCGCTGCCCGAGTGCTGTTTGGCTACGTTCAGGACACCATGATCCGCGCGGAGTTTGACGAGCAGAGTAATGTCAGCCGCTTTACTCATCAAGGCGAGACGTTCGAAGTCAGCGGCGAATATCCAGAGTTCGTCTGCATCGAGATCAGATCGCTCCAGCACCCGCCGTCGGGCTGGCAGTGGAAGACCTTTGGTAGCGGTGAACACTCCTACATATCGGGACAACAAGTCGGCGCCAATGCTGCCAGGAACAACTTGGAGCGAGTTAATTTGCTGCTTGAGGTGTTCGCGCGAGAGGAAGAGATCGTCCTACAGCTGCAGACCTGCTACCAGGCGTTGCTCAGCCACCTGGTGGATGATGACGAACCCGAACAGCAGCGTGAGCCCAAGATTTGGTATGTCATGCAGGGGAAGACGTTCTCGTATCAGAAAGCCCTGTCATACATCTGGGCCCCATTGGAGGGGAAAAACGGGCGGTCGTTTAGTCACTGGAAGGCCGTCGGCGATGTTCGGCTGGGTGACATCATCGTTCATCATGCGGGAGGTGGGGTCCAAGCCATCACCCGGGCGGCCTCCATGCCCATGGTGGCCCCGCAGCCGGATGCGTTTGACAATGAGTGGCGAGGAAATGGGCACCGCGTCGAGCTAGAGGTGCTAGTCCAGCTTGAGCAGCCAGTTGTCCTAGGCACCATCCGTCAGAAGAAAGCGCAGCTGCAGAAAGCCCTAGCCAACGTACGTGGACCCTACAATCGCGATGGCACAGGAAATCAGGGCTACCTGTTCGAATTTACCTGGGAGGCGCTGGCGATCCTGCTCGATGGGTACACTCTGGCGCTACCCGACGAAATACAGCGCTGGCTGCCGGCCCTCGACCACCTAATCGAGGACGAAGAGGAAGCCTCCGACGAAGACGACGCTTCTGAAGCAGCCGAGGAGCGCCGTCTGCCAGTCGCGGTCACCCAGACACCGGCCAGGGAGTGGCTACCCCGGGTGAAGGCCTATATGGCCAGCCAGGGCTTTTACTATTCGCTGGCGGAGGTGGCCAACTTCTATCTTTGTTTGCGTACAAAGCCGCTTGCGATGCTGGCGGGGATCTCGGGTACTGGCAAGACCCAGTTGGTGCGCCAGTTCGCCAAGGCCATCGGCTATGGAGATTCCGACCACTGCGTGTTAATCGCCGTGCGTCCGGACTGGGCCGATAGCTCGGATTTGATCGGCTACGCTAACATCCAGGGCAAGTTCGAGACCAAGCCGCTGCTGGATGTAATGGCCCGAGCCATCGAGCACCCCGATGAGCTCTACTTCGTTATCCTGGATGAGATGAACCTGGCCAGGGTTGAGCACTATTTTTCGGAGTTCCTGAGCTTTATCGAGACCCGCGGGGGTGACAACGATGACGTCATCGTCACCGAGCCGCTGATCAGCCGTGCCGACGTGAACGGTGGGCGCCCGATCTACCTACCCCAGAACTTGATGGTGGTGGGCACGGTAAACATGGACGAGACCACACACGCCTTCAGCCGCAAGGTGCTGGACCGGGCCAATGCCATCGAGATGAACGATATCGACTTGGCGTGGGTGAGCCCGCCTCTGAATGTGGGGCCGGTCTCCGACATCCATGCCGATGCGCTGAGAAGTCCGTTCCTTAACTCTATTGACCTGACCGCCGGCCAAAAGCAGGCGCTCGAGACGCCCATGGCGTTTCTTATGAAGGTTAACGCCATCTTGGAGCCTGCCGGGCTCCACTTTGGCTACCGCGTGCGCGACGAGGTCGCCTTTTACCTGACATTGCACCGCGAAGAGGGCCTAGAACGGCTAGATGGCTTCGGTGCCGACGCTGCCTTGGATTTCCAGCTGATGCAGAAGGTGCTGCCGCGCATTCAAGGCAGTTCGCTGAGCGTGCTCAAGGTGCTGATACGCCTGCTGGGCCTGCTGGCCAACAAACCGCTCGATGATGAAGCGGAATACAGCGTTGTCGAGAAGGAGGTAAGCCCAGAACAGACCCGTTACCCCAGAAGCGTCAAGAAGTTGCTGTTCATGCTGCAGCGCTTCCACGACGACGGCTTCACCTCGTTCTGGCTGTAGGTGGGTATGACGGCGCTCTGTTTCGACCACCCCGATGGCACCATCTGCCAACTCGCCGTAAGCGAGGTGGCCCTGACGCCGGCGATTGAGGCTCAGCGTCACCGCGAGCAGCGTTCTCGTTTCAAGGCACACGGCCTGGCGTTCAACGAATCTGAGTCGGAGTTGGAAGGCTCGCTAAACTCGCCGCTGTTCTTCGAATGGCAGCAGCTGGAGTGGCTGTTCGAGCCAGGCCCGGGCTGCCGCTGCGAGCCTCCTCTGTCGCTCTACGTCAATGGCGTGCATCAGAAGCGGGTCAGGTCGAGGTCGCTACATGGCCAGGTCCGCCTGATGGGCACCATAAACCTCGAGAATAGCGTCGGGCTGACGCGCTTCGAGGTGCGTGACGCCGGTGGCAAGGTGCTGTTCGCCCTGGATAGCGAGGTGTTTCCCCAGAAGCTGGATTACAAGGACGACTTCCCGGCGATGCTCGATGAGATCACCGAGATCCTCTACTCGCTAGCTTTCGATGCGTTCACCAGGACCTTTGCATCGACCCGTCCACGCTCTACCTACCACCAGCTCACCTCGGAGTGGCTGAATCTGTTCAAGGCGCTCTATCACAGCTTAGAGCAGAGCCTGGACACGCTGTTGCGCTCGCCCAAGTCGGATCTGCGCAAGGAGTCACGGGTAAAGCCCATTCACCGGGTGAAGCGGGCGACACCTCGGGCGATCAAGGCCGCCACCCAGCGCCCCGACCGCTACTGCCGCGGCGGTGGGCTGCAGGTGGTTCCTGGGGTTCAACTTTCACACCTGAGCGAGCAGCATAAGCGTATCAGTTACGACACCCAGGAGAACCGTTTCGTCGCCTGGGCAATCACCGAAATCCTGCGTCAGATTCAGCGTGCCATCCGCCATCTGAGCGGCGGTCGGGGCTTGGACAGTCAACGGGTCCAAGTGGAAGTGGAGGCGCTGGAGCGCAGCAAATCCCACCTGCGGCGCCGCCTGAGAGGTCCGGTGCTGGCCGAAGTAGGGGCCTTCAATCACCAGATGTTCTTCTCGACCACCCTGACCATGGCGCCGGGGTACAAGGACTTCTATCACCGCTTCCTGCTGCTGCGTAAGGGCCTTACCATGGCCGAGCACCCGCTGTTCAAGATGGACTATAAGGACATCGCCACCATCTACGAGTACTGGTGCTTCCTGAAGACAGTGAAGCTACTGCGGGAAAATCCCAAGTACGAATTGGCCAGCAATGACATCGTCAAGCTAGAGCACCACCGCTTTAAAGTGAACCTCCGCAAGGGCACGAAATCTGCGGTCAACTTCGTGCAGCGCGGTACCGGCGATGACATTGCCATCTACTTCAACCGCACCTTCCCGCGGAAGGACTACACCTACACCTTCGACCAAAAGCCGGATCAGTTCATCGAATTCTCTCGGAGCGGGTTCGGCAGCAGCCGTGACAAAAAGTCGTTCAAGGTGATGATGGATGCCAAGTACCGCTTCGATCGTGGCTCGAAGGGGTACCCCACCGGCCCCAAGGACACGCCCTATGGTCCGCCGCTGGATACCATCGCTCAGCTGCATCGTTATCGTGATGCCATTTTGTGGGAGGACAAGGGGGAGCAGCAGAAATCCGTCAAGATGGCCAACAAGAGTATCGGCGGGGTAATCCTGTTCCCCTATCCGGAAAATGAGCAGGATTTTGTGGCCCACCCCTTCTACCAGAGCATCGAGAAGGTCAATATCGGAGCGGTACCGCTACAGCCGGGTAGAGCGCGCGAGAACCTACTGTTCCGGCAGTATCTGGATAGCCTCTTTGAGCAACCTGGCGAGGTGATTACCGAGTCGCTTTACCACTACGACGACCGTACCTACCAGCAGCGCCGGCAGTCCAGTCGGGACCTGGTAATGGTGGGCATGATTCCCGCCAGGGATCGGGAAGCCAGGCTGCACTACCATCGTAACTGCCAGATTTTCTACACCCAGCGTCCGGACTCACCACGCTATCCGCTGCATGAGGTAAAGGCGGTGGCGCTCTATGACCAGCAAGAGAGAAAGATCATCGGCTGGGCCAACGTCGTGGGTATTGAGGTACTGCTGGGCAAGGAGCTCAAGCAGACGGGTACCACTTGGGCGCCGAACCGGCCTGACCAGCCCTACTACGTCTATCGTCTTGAGCCGATACAGCACGCCGACTTGCATGCTGGTGGCCAGATGAAGGGTAATCGCACAGGGCGCTACTTCATCACCCGACTGGGCCTGGAGGTGGCGCTCCAGGAGTTGGAGCCAGAATTGCAGTTTCTCAGCAGCTGGGAAAAATTCATTGAATGGAAGACGCTGAAGACGCGCTTCCCCTCAGTACGTATTCAGCGGCAACGCTTCACTGACCCAGTCACTGGGCAGCCAGAGAGTGAGCTTGAATTCATCGCACAAGCAGACGTGGGGTCGTCATAATGTCACTGAAAGCCTGGCTAGATGTCGTCATGCCACATAAGGACGTGCTGGGAGGCACCCTCAAGTAGTCGGAATGCGCTGCGGATATCACCCAGGTGGCAACCGGCACGGTCGCCGAGGAGTATTAGGATGCCGAGAAGTTCTTCTCTCGCGCCTACATTAACGAAGGCATGCGCCTGCTATTGATCTCGGTGGCCCAGCACCTCTCCGGCAATGGCGGCGGCCGGCAGTGATCTGCCACTGCTCTAACCGATGGCGAAGGCGTTGTCGACACTCAAGCGCCATGCTGAACAAGTGATGAGGCGTGGGACTCGAGGCCGACCAACGCCCGGCTGGAAGGTATGAACGGACTGTTTCAGGCTGCCAGGTCAGGTACACGTGGATACCGGAACGGGGCCTATTTCATCACCATGATCTACCAGATCGGCAGCCTGTGGAGCGTATGCGGGATCAGGTCAAATCCACATGAAGTGACGAAGAACCCATCATTTAGTCTTCTCCAGACGTGCACGGGTAGACGCACGGCGGGCAGCAAACCTGGCTTCCACATCGGCGGCAGGTATGAGATTGCCAGCTTCTGCCGAGGCCCGTGATTGCTCGACCTTGGCAACCAGCCAGGCATCATAGTCCTGCGCTTCCTGCTGCTGGGCTACATAGTTGCGCATGAAGTCGCGTAGAAGCTGTGCCCCGGCACGATCGTGAGCCTTGGCAGCACTGGCAAATTCTGCTTTCAGGCCTTCATCGACCCGAAAGGTGAAGGTAGCATCGCTCATGACACACATCCTCATGTGTTACACGGTGACCACGGGATAGCACGGGAAGTATGCCATGCATCCACTCGCATCTTCCCTGAACAGGTACACCACCGGTACTGAATCGCACCGACTATTCGAGACACACGTCAGGCTCTGGATATCACGCTGTTTTTGCTCAATGGTAGATAGACCATCGTTTGTGCGGTGAGGGCGCATCCCCAACGGCGCCTGGTCCGCGCCAATCCTGGTGACACACGGCAAGGCAAGATCGTTGTGGTGCAGCATCGCGCCATTGAGGGCCCGGACCACGGCGGCAGTGTCACGATCAAGCTGTATCAGAGCGAGAAGGTCGGGGACCTGACTGGCATCGGAAAATTCCTCTCTACGCTGTGAGCGAGTGGACGGCTGAGTGGTCGCCTTTGTCGATGCTGGCTGGATAGCGAGTGACAGAGCAGGCATGCTCAGCGCTATCCGATACCGCTGAACTAGGTGACCCCCAGATGTCAGACCCGTTCAAGCAGCTCCGCGACGCCATGGACCAGTTCGCCACCGAGCGCGACTGGGATCAGTTCCACTCACCCAAGAACCTGGCCATGGCGCTGACGGTGGAGGCAGCTGAGCTGCAGGAGTGCTTTCAGTGGCTGACCGAGGCGCAGTCCAGGGTGCTGGATGAGCAGCAACTGGCCGCCGTACGCGATGAAATCGCCGATGTTCAGCTCTACCTGATCCGGCTGGCAGGCAAGCTGGACGTGGATATCGAAGCGGCGTGCCGGACGAAGATGGAGAAGAATGCGGTGAAATATCCGGCCGAGAAAGTGAAGGGTAGTGCGAAAAAGTACACGCACTATCAGGATTGACGTGATGCGTGGCCGCTTCGTCCTCTGCAGCGGCCTTCTCAGCCTGGCCTCGTCCCTCAAGCTTCCTACGACTGATTTTGGCCTCAAGCAGGGCCAGAGACTCAGCTTTCGGTTTAAATTATCTGCTAAAAGCGGTCTTTTGTTCCGATTTAAGAGTGATAAATAAACCAGCTACCGCACAATATCCCGTGTGACGCCGTTGTGACGCCGTTGTGACGCCGGCCGGATGGCCGGCGTTTGCTGGGCGAAGCGTGGCATTCGGTTCAGTGACCGCGAGTCAGGCGTGTGGCCAGCCACCAGCCCAGTAGCATCGTCAGCAGAAAACCCGCCAATGGCAGACTCATGGCGCTGCTGGAGACGATGGCAGGCCCGGGGCAGTAACCGCTCAGGCCCCAGCCAACACCGAACAGGGCCGCGCCGAGCAGCAGGCGGGCATCGATATCGCGACGCCTGGGCAGTTGGAAGCGCTCGCCCAGCAGGGGAGCGCCACGCCGCCAGACGAGGCGATAACCGATGAAGGTGGTGATGACGGCACCGCCAAGTACAAAGATCAGTGTGGGGTCCCAGTCACCGGCCACGTCGAGAAAGCCGACGACACGCGCGGGATCGGTCATGCCGCTGAGTGTCAGCCCGAGGCTGAAGACCAGGCCGGTGATGAAGCCGATGATCGCTTTCATGGTGACTCTCCCAGCAGGTGTTGGCTCACGAAGACCGTCAGCATGGCGACGGCCACGAACACCACAGTGGCCACCAGCGAGCGGAGTGAAAGACGAGCGATACCGCAGACGCCGTGGCCACTGGTACAGCCGCCCCCGATGCCGGTTCCCACGCCTACCAGCAGGCCTGCGAACATCATGCTCACACCCCCGCTGGTGGGATCGCCGATCAGCGCATCTGAGCGCTCGGCCACATTGCCCCAGTCAAGATTGAACAGCACAAGGAGCAGCGGGCCGCTGATCAACCCGAGCACGAAGGCAATACGCCAGCGGTGGTCCGGGCCTGATTCCAGAAGCGCTCCCCGCGTGATGCCACTGATACCCGCGATACGTCCCAGAAAGGCCATCAGCATCACTGCCGAGAGGCCGATCAGGACGCCGCCGGCGAGTCCTTTCATGCTGCTCATGATGTCCATGTCATTCGTTCTCCCTTTCGGCCATCCAGCGTTGCGACGATGATATGCTCGTGCCCGACCATCGCCAACCGTCATCGCCAGGCGACGTCGCCCACCGATTGCCGAGTCTACTGGTCAGGTGATTGGCCGGCCGGCTGACCTGTGGGGCATGCGACAAGGACGCCGAGGATTCGCAGGAGCACCATGAACGAACTGACCCAACGCCTGCGCACCTTTCTCAAGGTGGCGGAGCATCAGAGCTTCAATGTGGCGGCGCGTGAGCTGGATATCGCCAGTTCCACGGCGACACGTCATGTCAATCATCTGGAGCGCCAGCTGGGCGAGCCGCTGTTGGTGCGCACCACTCGCCATGTGCGGTTGTCACCCGCTGGAGAGCGAGCGCTGATCCGCTTTCGCGCCATTCTGGCCGAGGTGGAACAACTGGAGGGTGAGCTCGAGACGCTGAGTGAGCGCGTCGCGGGGCCGCTGCGTATCTCGGTGCCGTGGCGCTATTCACGCCTCTATCTGGCGCCGCTGGTGAGCGAGTTCATGCAGCGCTATCCCGAGGTGGCGCTGGATATCGTCAGCAGCGACCAGCGTGTGGATCTGATCGAGGACCACTTCGACGTGGCCCTGCGCATCGGTCACCTGGAAGATTCGAGCCTGATCGCGCGGCACATCAGTGACCAGCGCTTCGTGCTGGCCGCCGCGCCGTCTTACCTCGCGGCCCAGCCCCCGATCCATCGGCCGGAAGACCTGGAGCAGCACCGTCTGCTGACCTTCAGCTATACCACCGCCAATCATCACTGGCGATTGGTGCAAGGGGATCGTGAGCATCGTATCTCGGTGCGGGCCCGTGCGTTGCGCACCAACAATGCCGACATTCTCACCCAGGCGGCGCTGGGCGCCGCCGGCGTCGTGGTACAGCCGCTCTGGGCCATACGAGAAGAGCTGGCAAGCGGCCGCCTGATGCCGGTGCTGGAGGACTATCAGGTCACCTCATCGGATTTCGACACCGGTATCCATGTCGTCTACGCGCGCGAGAATCAGCATAACCCGCGCGTGCGCGCCTGGATCGACTTCTTGCTGGCCCGCCGCGAGCGGCTGTCCTGTCACTAGCCAGCCGTGCGCGCTGTCCGTCGTCCAGATACACGAAGGGCCCGATCTAAAGGGAGATCGGGCCCTGTGCGCACGTCGCGACTGCTTGGACGATACTCATCAGGCGGTGTTTATCAGATGGTGCTCATCTGGCAGCCTTCAGTAGAGGATATCGCTACGGATGATGTACTTGGCGCCGTCGCGGATCGGCTCGCTGGCGTGCACGCAGTGCTGCGGATGCGAGCCGTGCGGGAAGCACAGTACGCCACCCTTGGGCGTGGAGACCGAGACCGTCTGGATATCGTCCCGCGACTGAGCCGGCTTGTCGGGATCACGGCGGCTGACCAGAAACTCGGTGCGTCCGCCAGTGTAGCCATCGCTTAAGAAGATAAGAAAGGTGTACTGGCTCATCAGGCCCGGATAGGCGTCCTGGACGACCTCGCCATTGATGACGCGACTGCCCGGCCAGGCGCCATCGGTGTGCGGCTTGAAGAAGTCGCCGGCCTCGTAGCGATAGACACGAAAGCGCGCATTGATGCCTTTGGCTCCCTCGCCCTGGATCTGCTCGGTGACCCGCGGCGCCGAGCGCTGCCAGATGACTTGATCGACCGCTTCACTGACGACCCAGTTGACGTTGTGATTGTGGCGTACCGAGCGCGGCAGGGAGACGGGCGCATCTTCCTCGAAGCCCATGTCCTCCACAACGGCAACGAAGTTGTCGGCCTCGGCAGGTGTCAGCACATTGAGCAGCTGGAAGGCGCCGGGGACACCCTCGACCTCCTGACGGACAACCTCTGGCGTCGCGTCGGCTTCGAAGAGGTCAGACACGTCGCCGTTGTCCGTCCAGATGGGCAGGGGCATGGGGGAGAAGCCGCGTTCGTGGCTGACGACATGGAATGACAAGCTCATGGCAAAGCTCCTGAATGACGAAGAATGTGAGACGAAAACGTGGGGACAGCGATGCCTGCCGGGAGGAAGGCCTGGATGACCGTCAACTGGCGGTGAGTGTCGGTACCGAGGAGAAATAGTCAGCTACCTGGATGGGCCCGGTATCCGCCATGTTGACCGTGGAACTCAGCCGCCACCAACGGCCGATGCACCTCAGTCGGGATAGCGGACCAATACCCGCGTCTCCAGGCTGGTGCGTGTCGGCGCATCTTCGGGCGTGTCGAGCAGCTCGGCCGCGGTATGCGCGACCGGTGGCTTGCCGGCGCTGTCGAAGGCATTGAAGACGATGGCTTCGTCGGGGCGCATGTGTGAGACGAAGTACCAGCGGTGATCCGGGTTGTGGACGAGGCCCTGGATCTGGCCGCAGCGATCCGGATAGAGGATGTCGATGTTGACCCAGTCCTCGTGGTGCACGCTTTGGGTATCGGCGAACGCCAGCGGGTCACGCGCGACGGCCTGCTCGACGGGCTGCCAGACATTGACAATGCCGTAGTGGCCGCTCAGCCACTGCTCGGCCTGCTCGGGCGGCAGCAGATCGCGCACGCGCTGCGGGCCAGAGCGTGGCGAGTAGTCGACATGCACATGCTGCGCCGGCACGCGTTCACCTTCGAAGCCACGCAAGGTGTGGTCGAACACATGCACCTCACTGACACCGAGCTGCTGCTTGAGCAACGCCTCGATGGCTGGCGTGTGCAGGCGGTCGCGCGCCTTGGCGTCGCGTACATCCACGGCAAGCTCGGGCGTATCGAGAAACAGCAGGCCATGGGACGCGAAGCTTGGCGGAGTGGCGCGCAGATCCTGCAAGCTGACGCTTTGGCGATCATGCTTCGGCTCAATGCGCCGACCGGTCTCGCCGTCCGGGTCCACCTTGATCTGCAGACCTTCCGGGCGATCGAGCTGATAATTGACGAACGCCAAGCGGGTAAGGATGGGCGCTGACATGATCGAGACCTCCTTCACGATGAGTTGTCAGAGGATGAGCACTGACATGCACTTGGGCCGGCCGCCTGTGCTGTGGCGAGTCCAAGAGGCTGGTTCGCGAGCTTAGTGCATTGGCGCAGATACAAAAAAGGCGCCTGTCTGCAATTTGTTATTGCACGAGTGGCAATAATCAACGGCTGACAAGCGTCCGTGGCTTCCGCATGTTGTCTCCGTCTCCGTCCTTGTTTCCATCCCAATAAACCGCTAAGCAACTGATAAGCAACGACTTGGGGAGCCGCCAAGAGCAAGGCTGACGTCTTATAGAGTTGGCATTCGGCGTGTTGATGTAAATAAGGGTCGGCTTGTATAGTCAAGTTGCTATTGCAAAGACGTCTCCCAGGCGCATCTGTCAGATTGTGCGATGGGGGAGCGTGATATTCATCGTGCCAAGGGAATGGTCATGAAAGATAAGCGTGTGCCTGGAACTCCAGTGTTTTATCGCGGTGCGTCAGCGGCTCTGTGTGTCGTCGCTCTGAACGGCTGTACCGGTATGGCCGAGACGGGCCCTGCAGCCGACGTGCCCGGACAGCCAGAAAGCACCAAGACCAATGTGCTGGAAGCAGGAGCCAGTGCATTGCAGACCGACGCACCGACGGATCAGCTCAATATCTATCTTGTCGGTTTCCATCCCATGAAGGATGAGCCAAGCCATCAATTCGAAGCGCATCATTTCTGCCAGCAGATCAATGAAGACTTCATGCAGTGTGCGCTTTACGATGGAAATACTGCGGATGCCCACCTCACCGGGGTGGAATACATCATATCCGAAAGCGTTTTTGAGACCCTGCCTGAAGAAGAGAAGCAATATTGGCATCCCCATAACGGGGAGATTCTGTCTGGCCAATTGGTCGCGCCCAACCTGCCTGAAACCGCTGATCATGAGCTGATGCAATCCAAGATGAACAGCTATGGCAAGACGTGGCACACATGGAGCAGTTCACACAGCGATGAACAAGACCAGGCGTTGCCGCTGGGTAAGCCCGAGCTGGCTTGGTCCTTTAATCGTACCGGAGAGCCGCAGCCGGGCCTGGTCGAAGATCGAGACCAACGTATGGGGATCGACACAGAGGAGCGGCGTCAGGCCAGGCAAGATCTGGTGCCGCTGGCCAATCCCCAGTCGGGTGTTGATGTGTTGAAAGGAGAGTTTCCCAGGTCAACCCAGCCCATCCCTGGTGTGGAAGCCAAGACCAGCGAGTGATGTTGACGTTCACAGCTTTACCGGTCGGCTGCGCTGATGTTTCGCGTGGCGCTGACCATCCCCTTGATGTCGGTTTAACTACCGGGTTGACGCATGCCGCGCTACAAACGCTACAGGCGGCCCACAGGAGGGTGTCGCGTCGTGTTGTTGCCTTGGCGGGGCTCGGAGGAGGGGGCGTCGCGTGGCAGAGGTTTAGTGCTGGCTCAGTTCAAGACGATAACCTTGTTGATAGACGCTCTTGAGTCGGTGGTTCTGTTGCCCATCCAGCTTCAGCTTGCGCCGAAGGCCGCTGATGTGGGTGTCGACGGTACGGGTATTGAGGTCACCACTGACGCTCCAGATTCGCTCAAGCAGATAGGCGCGCGTGAAGAGCTGACCGGGATTCTGGAGAAACAGGGCAGCCAGCCGATATTCCCGATCGGTGAGCTCGACGATATCGCCATGTAGGCGGATGATCCCTGCCGTCAGGTCGAGCTGGAGGGGGCCGCATTCGAACAGCGTCGTTCCAACGCTGTCTACGTGACCTAGCCGGCGACTCAGGGCTTCGATCCGAGCCCTGAGCTCGGGGACCCGCAGCGGCTTGTGCAGAAAGTCATCGGCCCCTGCCCCGAGGGCTCGGACGACGTTGTCTTCGGCGTCGTCGGCAGTAATGAACAGCACCGCGCCCGGCCACTGATATGCATTGCGCAAGGTCTCAAGCACTTCGAACCCATCGACCTCCGGTAAACGCCAGTCGAGCACCAGTAGCTCGAAACTTGTGTTCTGCATTGCCCGAAACAGGTCGTGGGCCGTGGTGAAGGGGGTCAGCGTGGCTGTGCCGTCGCCTAGCGCCGCGGCGATCAAAGCCTGCTGGTCGGGGTCGTCTTCGAGGATAGCGATGCGCATACCGAAGTTTCCTGTCTTGGTGCCTCGCAGGAGCAGGTTTGACAAAGTTTCACAAACCTACATCCAAAATTAGCATATACCGAATAGGTAAGTGCTCAAACGTTTGGAGATGCGTCGATGAAGACCTTGTGGTGCAAGACTCCTGTCCTGCTGGTCCTGGCGGTTGGGCTTGTTGCGAATCAGGCAATGGCGCTGGAGTCGCCTGCCGGCAAGACGGTACTGGTGGTGAGCGGTGACATCACCCAGACCAATGTCGGTGACGAGGCACATTTCGACATGGCCATGTTGGCGAGCCTCGAGCAGGGCGAGATCGTGACACAGACTCCCTGGCATGAGGGGAAGGTGTCTTTCAGTGGACCGCTGGGCGTCGCCTTGCTGGCGGAGGTGGGAGCACAAGGGAGTGATCTGCGCGTCACCGCGCTGAACGATTACGCCGCCGATGTGCCGGCCTCTGACTTTGCTGAACATGGGGTCGTGCTGGCGACCCACAAGAATGGTGAGCCGATGAGCATTCGCGAACAAGGGCCTCTCTTTATCGTCTACCCGTTCGATGACAATCCCGATCTACTTACCGAGACCTATCTCACCCGCTCCGTCTGGCAGGTAGCCGCCATTGATGTATACGACAACTAGTCGATGAAGGAGGCGCGCGGTCTCAAGTTATCCGCGGCAGCGGCACTTTTGCTGTTCGCGGCCTGTCTTGTCATCGGTGTGACCGCTTTCCAGCGTCACGATCGACTGCGACATGAAGGGCTGGAGAACGTCACCTGGGCGATCTATCAACTGGATCGTCAATCACGTGAAGTCGAAGTGGCGCTGGAGCAGGTGGACAGCCAGTTGACGCACGGCGTATCAGGTACTCGTGGCGAGCTTTCTTCCTGGACCCGGCTGATGGAGCGTTTCGACATTCTCTACGGCCGGATAAAGCTGCTGCAGCAAGGACAATATCGAGAATATCTGGCTTCACAACCTGAGCTCCTCGAAGCATTGTGGCACCTCGATGCCCGCCTTGAAGATATTGATGTACTGCTGCAGCCACTCTATCAGGAAGCGCTGGCACCGCTGCCTGCTCAGCGCCGGCAATTGTCACAGCTGATCAGCGCCATGCGTGACGATGCGGAACGGTTGCTGCTCGACCATAACAAGGCGCTCGCTAGCGTTCGTGAACAGACCCGGCAGGGCATGCTGCGGGTGTACGTCCTGCTGTTCGCGCTGATGATATTGATCATGCTGGCAGGAACTTATCTTGTCATGGCGCTGTGGCGCGAGGCGCGCTCTCGTGCTCGCCACGGTGAGCGTCTGCAGCAGCAGTCTCAGGAACTTCAGCGTGCTGTGCAGCAGGCAGAAGCGGCGAGTCAGGCCAAGTCGGAATTCATGGCGATCATGAGTCACGAGGTCCGCACCCCGCTCAATGGTGTGGTGGGCATGCTCGATGTGCTCGAGGATGAGCGCTGCCAGGAAAAGCGTGAGCAGCACTTTGCGACCCTGAGGGAAAGCACCGCCTCGCTGCGCGCGGTCATCAATGACGTACTGGACTACTCGAAGATCGAGGCCGGACGTCTTGATCTTGACCATTCTCCATTTCCCTTGACGCGGATGGTCGCGAGGCTTGCCGAAGGATATCGATCACGTCAGACCAGAGACGTGTCGTTTATCGTGCAGTTAGGTGATGACTTGCCTGCGGTGGTGATCGGTGATGCGACCCGCCTACGACAAGTGCTGATGAACCTGATGGACAACGCCTTCAAGTTCACCCAGGCGGGCAGCATTACGCTCGCTGTCCAATCGCGAAAGCCTGCGTCGATCATCTTCGAGGTGCGTGATACTGGAGTCGGAATCGACAAACAGGCCCAGGCCGCGCTTTTCGAGCCATTCACGCAAGTGGATACATCTCTGTCGCGCCGTCACGAGGGGACCGGTCTTGGCCTGGCGATTTGCTACCGGCTGATAGAAGCCATGGGGGGAAACCTTGAATTGAACAGCATGCCGGGCCTGGGCAGCGTCTTTCGCTTTTGTCTTCCACTGAGCGCCGCCGAGGGTGTCAGCGAGCGTCTGCTCGACGATCCGTCTGAAGCACTGGCCTCACGACATCTGCTGGTGGTGGAAGACAACCCTGTCAACCGGGATCTGGTGGCCGCTTTGCTCAAGCGCCTCGGTCAGACCTTCGACCTTGTCGAAGACGGAGAGCAGGGGCTGGCTGCGATGAAGTGCAAGGACTATGACCTGGTGCTAATGGATATGCAGATGCCCTGCATGGATGGCGTGGAGACGACTCGGCGCTTTCGTGCCGAAGAGGGCGAGGGCCACCTGCCTATTGTGGCCATGACGGCCAATGTCATGCCGGAGCATCGGCAGGCATGTCGTGATGCGGGAATGGACGACATTCTGAGCAAGCCTTTCACGCGGCTGGAGCTGGCCGATGTCCTTCGCGCTTACCCACCCAGGCGCCGTCAGGCTGCTTTGCATGTCGTGCCTTTTGACTACGCGCCCGAGCAGGTTGCCGATGTTGACGGCGCCAGGCCCGTGCAGGATCACAGCTGCGTCGGGAGGGGCGGCCTGGATGCTGACACCGTGATCGAACTCAAGCAGAGCCTGGAGCATGAGACGTTGAAGTCGCTGCTCGCAGCGTTTTTCTCTCGACTCGATGGTCGGGTCGAAGCGTTGCGCGAGGCTGTCGATGGCAGTGACCGTGAGCGGATCAAACGCGAGGCGCACTCGCTCAAGGGCGCGGCGGCCTCGTTGGGGTGTCGGCAGCTTGCCGCGGAAGCGGCGCGCCTGGAGCAGTTGGCGCCGAAGGCAAAAATGTCGCACTGTCGCGAGCAAATTGCCCGTATCGAGCGCGGGGGTAGTGACGCGGTTTGCCAATGGCGTGGCAGGGGTGTCGATCTGTCCTGAGCGGCCTAGCAGCACCGATGCATAAGGTCTTGTCGCAGTGTCATCGGCGATGGACCTTGGCGTTCGAGTGTCCCATGTCAGGTACCGAGGAGGCGGGGACCGGCGTCCGCCCCAGGTTTGTCTGAGGACAGTGTGTGAGTTTGCTGGTGTCCGGGCCGCTGGTCTCGACATGCCTCAGGCGGCCTGGCGCCTGCGCCGTCGGTGCAAGGTGGACGCCGCCACTCCGAGTTGCCGGGCGGCGCGTTCTATACAGCCGTCGCAGGCTTCCAGAGTCGCTTCGATGGCCGCGTCTTCTATCTGGCGCAAGGTCATGCGACCTGGGCTGAAGTGTATACCGACGCCAGACGGCGCTTGCGAGGGCGGGAGTGCGGACGGAAGGCGCTCGTCATCGTTCAGCATCAGGTTGTTGACCGTTATCGCTTTTCCGTCGCATAGCAGCAAGGCGCGCCTCAGACGATTTTCCAGTTCTCGGACATTGCCGGGCCAGTCGTGCTGCTGGATCCAGTTTCTGGCCTCCTCATCCAGGGGGCAGACTGCGATACGTTCTTCTCTGGCCAGCGACTCCAGCAGGTGATCTGCCAGCATCAAGGCGTCCCCTTGTCGCTCGCGCAGGGGTGGCAAGGCAAGACTCAGAACGTTGAGACGGTAATAGAGATCCTCCCGAAACGCCCCCTCTCGCACGGACTGCGCCAAGTCTCGGTGGCAGGCGGTGATCACCCGGCAATCGACACGAACGTCTCGCGTGCTTCCCACGGGAGTGATGGTGCCGGTCTGAAGTGCGCGCAACAGCTTGGCCTGGAAGGGAAGTGGCATATCGCCGACTTCGTCGAGAAACAGGGTGCCCTGGTCGGCCGCTTCGAAGAAACCCTTGTGATCCCGCGTGGCCCCACTGAAGGCTCCTTTGACGTGACCAAAGAGCATGGATTCGATCAGTGCCTCGGGAAATGCTGCGCAGTTAACGGCCACAAACGGACCGGAGGATCTTGGGCTGCAGTAGTGCACACTGCGCGCTGCGAGTTCCTTTCCGGTCCCGCTTTCTCCGTGTAGCCACAAGGGAGAACGCGACTGCGCCAAGCGTGGGATGAGCGTGCGGAGGTGTTGCATGGCGGCGCTCTGACCGATCAGCAGATTTTCGGGGGCATGGTCGCCGGGGCCTTCGCCGTGAACTGCAGTCTGTACCTTGTGCACGAGCTTTGCGGTCCACTGCAGCAGCGTCTGACAGCCGAGCGGCTTGGTCAGACGTATCGCTTCGCCGCATCCGGCCTCCTGGTCGTTCAGGCGGTCGGCGGACACCATCATGCAGGCGACTGGGTGTTCAAGGTCACGACAGGTGGCCATGACTTCGATACCGGTCATGTCGGGAAGGTGGTAGTCCAGTACCACTACGGCAGGGCCTTGGTGGCTGACCAGCCTGGCGACGGCTTCACTACCGCTGTGGCAGACGGCCACGTGGTGGTAACGCGTGGCCAGGATGGTCTGATAGAGGTGAGCGGTATCGGTGTCATCCTCGACTACGATTATCAGCACTCCAGGCTTGGGGAGACATGTGGTTGAAGTAAGGTGATGCTCCTGCGCATTGTAAGACGTCATGGCAATACCCTTGGCTGGCTCTAAGCCGGTTTCAGAGCTTGTACGAGTTGTCACTCGAGGTGCTCTTTGGATGCGTGCGTCGCCATCTTTCAGTGCGCCGTCCGATCAGCGCTTGGCGATCGGGTTTGATGACACCGATGGCTTCGGTATGAACGGGTGTACCGGTTGCCGCAGCCTTTCTGATTCGTACAAGAGTCAATTGCCACCCTAGCCAGACTCGAAGCAGCTTTCCTTGTTTTAAAGGTTGCTTTAACAGTGTTTGACATTGTCTGGGATTTGGCTGGTACTCCATTCGTAGTTATTCCACTTTGAGTACTGAATTTCTCATTATTGCTAGGGCAAGTTATTGCTACTTCGCTGTTTGTTCGTTGGAAAGCACGTCCTCTGAGCTCTCGGCATCCAGGTTCAGCGTGGTATTGATCTTTGACAGGGCGTTGGCCTCGGCTTCATTAGTCTGATGGTTTTCGGTCATGATCAGACCCTCTGCCCCATCGCCCAGGGTCATTTCGATCTGTTGCCAGTTGCCCACGGCGATCGACGTGGAATTGTTGTTGACGATGGCACCGGCATTAATGCTGCCGCTGCCGCCAGATCCTGAACCACCACTACCGTTACTGCGACGCCGTGCCTCCTGCAGGATGAGGGAACCCTGGATGCTGGCTCGCGCGGGGAAGTCGTAGGGGTAGGGGCCGACGAGCGGATCTCGATCTCTCGCCTCAGCGGGGCCACCGGCAGATAGAAGCGCTGCGCCAAGGGCTGCGGCCATCCAGCTGGCCCATCGCCGAGAGGGAAGGGCACCAGAGTCGAGGGGGAGGCAGTCAATGTCGGAAACATGTCGGTTAACTGTGCGTGTCATGAGAGAACTCCCAGGGCATCCGTGGAGGCCACGGATGCCCGAGCCAGGGTTGAGATGAGGAATCAGAAGTTGCCATCCACCTTGACCGACAGGTTGTTGCCCACGGCGGTGGCGGTGGAGGATACGGCGGCGGTATCGCCTCCTCCCATACCGTTGATGCCGTTGAACAGCACACCGTCGGCAGTGGCAGTGCTGGTGACCAGTGCCACAGAGAGCTGTTCGTTGTTGGTGATGGCGAAGGCGTCGTTGTCAGACAGGGTGGTCAGGTCGACGGTCATGTTGTTGCCTACGGCCGTTGCGTCAACGTCTACTGTGGCGTTGAGGATGGCGAGTGCCGAGGCGGTCGCGGTGACGGCACCAGGCAGCGTGGCATCCACCAGTTCACCGGTCAGCGGCGTGCCGACTGAGGCGTCGAGCCCCGCGTACACCTGAGAGTTGTCGGTTTGGGTCGACACATCGGACTCGATCGCGGCGTTGTTACCCACTGCGGTCGCGATGCTTTCTACCGCCGCCAGGTCTTCAAAGGCGTTTCCATCGAGCAGCGGTATGATGGTGTTGTCGACGGCGGTGACCAGGCTAGTGGCGCTGATGGTGCCCAGGGCGGTCTGGTCATTTTCGGTCATGTTCAGGCCTTCGGGGGCGACATTGACTTCAGACAGCGCCGAAGTGTCGACCGTGCTGTTGACCGTGGCATCCCACACCCAGGTCACCGAGTCGAAGGCCAAGGCCGAGGAGGCTGACATCAGACCAGTGAGGGCGATAGCAGCGGACAGTGCGGTTTTTTGCTGAGTTTTCATGACGGCGTTCCTTGGTTTTTCGGATGTTTTCAAGCCGCAGGGTAATGCCCGTCTGCCACCTGACACGCTTGGGTGTCGTTGATCGGCAGGCCGAGCCCTTCCGTCAGGATCTGGTATGCAGCCATTTCCACGACGGATCGAACACCGAGCTGGAGAGGTTCGTTCCTCACCGTCCCGGCATCGAATTCCACGAGCTGATTGTCGAAGAAGCGATAGACGCCCGCTTCCACCTGGTTGCCGACAATCTGCTTTTGCAAACTGGTGACGTAGACGGTCTGAAAGGTAGTGGCGTCCACCACTCGGAGATCCAGGCCTACGTTGATGACCGCTTCTCGGTTGCTTGCGCCTATCAGTCCTACATAAAGGCGTGCCCCCTGGGTCAGGATGTTGTAGTTGAGCTCGGTGAGTGCGCCGAGAATGACGTAGTTGACGGGCTGCACGTTGAGCGCTGCGGGCGCGCGTTGCATGGCTCCGGCATCCTTGAGCTGGCGCTCGGCTAGCGGAATGCGAATGTCGAGGCGCTCGGCCAGGCGTACCTTGCGCGTCTTGTAGAGCGCGCTGATCAGCATTTCAGACACGCCCTGGGTCAAGGTGCGGCTCTCGGTGATGGTCGAGTAGCTGACTTGGCCGGTCCGGTCGAGGATCTGTCCTACGCTGACCACTGGCAGGTTTTCACCGGGTTGTTGGCTGAGTGCGCTCAGGCAGCGGGTGTAGGGCGTGTGGTTGGTCATCACTCGCGAGCCTTCACGGGGTGCCACGGGATCGGTACCGATGGAGGCGCAGCCACCCAGGGTTGCAGTGAGTGCTAAGGCGGTGGTGAGTTTGTGGGGCAGCGAGACCTTCATCCTGGCGTCCTCCTGTGATTGACATGGCTATTGCTCAAGTCGTGCCAGAAAGACCAATTGGTCTTTTTATTCAATAGGTTGGGGTAGTGAATAGCAGCGAGGAGATGACTTGAGGTAGCCGTGTTCGGCCAACCGAAGCGTTTTGCTAGAGGGAAAGCGTGGCGAATCGCCAGACTCTGGCGTTTTGCACGACTGAATTAGGAGAAACCGTCGTACACATGCGGCGCGCGATTGACAGGAGTGCTGGGCCGAGAGCAGGACGAAAGCGTGGGTGATTGCCGCCATCGCCTGGCCGTACCGGACGATGCCAATGTCGATCACGCAGGCTGATTTCGTGTAAGTGATTAATAATTCAGTTTTTTATCGGATCTTGATGATGTTTTTTCGATCGTCCCGAGGACCAGCAGCGCAACGTGCGAAAGTTCTGTTGCCATGCTTTAAAAAGGTTTGACAAGGCGCGGCGAGTCGTGAGACGATGCTTCTCGTTGGTTAGCAAGTCGTATATTTCAGTAGTGATCGAATCATTCGGTAGCCTGGCAATATCCCCCTTGTTATATCCATATTTCTGGGATGACACCCGGCAAACTGTAATGACAACGCTCTGCGTTAAGGAAATCGATCATGGCAACTGGCACAGTTAAGTGGTTCAACGACGCTAAAGGTTTCGGCTTCATTTCTCCGGCCGACGGTGGTGACGACCTGTTCGCCCACTTCTCCGAAATCAAGGCTGAAGGTTTCAAGTCCCTGCAGGACGGTCAAGAGGTCTCTTTTGACGTGACCCAGGGCAAGAAAGGCCTTCAGGCTTCTAACATCAAGGTTATCTAACTTCTAGTTAGCTGACTGAGATGAATGACAAGACCCGCTTCGGCGGGTCTTGTCGTTTTTGTGTGTGAAAAGTTTAGGTCTGGCCGTGTGTGGCCGGCGTTGAGCTTCATTTCGCGCTCAGCCTGCTCGGGTTGTCTTGCGTAGATCAATCTCTGGCGATGATCTGTCTTTGTAGATCGTCTGCTTCTAGCGGCCCGGGTACTGGGTGGGCAAGGCTGCCATCCCTGTAAGAGTGTTTCTGGATACGGCTTAGGGCTTGTCTGAAAAGTGTCTGCGCTCGGTAATACGGCGTTAAAAATCGGCTGGTTCGCCATCCCGGTCAAAATGCTCATTTACACCCCGTTAACTGCGCTTTCTCACCGATTTTTGCCTTGTCTAACCTTCGCTCGTCGACTTTCCGGACTGAGCCTAGGAGGCCTTCGTGCTGGACCAGCGGGATTGGCAGGCCGGTAGCTCAACCTGCCCAAGAGGCGATAGTGGTGGATAGCAAACTTTGCTGACGGCTTTAACGCGTCAAAGGGGCTTCGCTGGGCCTGCCTCATCAGCATAGAGCAGCCAGTCTCCCATGCCGCTGTCCTCAAGGGCGTAAACTCCCCGACCAGAGCGCCATACCAGGCCCTTATCGCGAAGCGAGTCGAGTGCACGTTGAACGGTGGATGCCGAAGGCTGGGTCTTGCGCTTGGCAAGAGCCTGGATCTCCTTGAGCGTATCCTTGGTGAAGGGTGTAAAAGGGCGCTGTTGCGCCGACATTCGGGCCAGGACGAGCAGGATGGCGCGCTGTGGCTCGGGCAGTTGATCGAAGTCGGACTGGAAGAGGGCCTGGTAGTCTGCCTGGATCGATTGTGCACCTTGCTCCAGCAGCTTTCCGAGGTCGTCGGCCCGCCCGTGCTCCAAGGCAACGCGCTTGATGAAGTCCCACAGCAGTTCAGGACGGCGACCCACACGTTCGAAGGTCTTGGCGACATCTGCGACCTGGAAGGTGTTGCCAGGAGCCAGCCTTGCATTGACGTGGTGGGTAAATGCCTCCACGAAATCATCCCCCAGCAGCGGGAAGGGTGTGACGGTATTGCCGAAGAAGGGCTGGTCGCGGCTCAACACCAGTTGGGCCAGCTTGTCACGACTGCTCCCAGTGAACACCAGACGCAGGCCTGGTTTCGCCCTGCCCAGGGTCAGCGCATCGCGAGCGGCCTTGAGTGCGAACATGGTGTTCATCCCCTGCTCGCTACTGAGTGCATGCTGTGCCTCATCGATGAAGAGTACGACCAGACGTTCCGATGCTTCGTGCAGTGCCTGCAGGGCTTCCGTCAGGGTGGCTTCATCCGGCAGAGCGGAACCTGTCAGGTCCCACGTCAGCCTCTTGTGTAGCGTGACGGAATCGACGCCGGCAGCACTCCAGAGCTTCTTGATGCGCGGCGCGTAGGTCTGCAATCTGGCCATGATGGCGCGTTCGATCAGCAGGCCTGGATCCATCTGGCGGTCTGCCCAGAGGTCGACGTAAACCACTTCCCAGCCGTGCTGTTCGCAGGCAGGCATCAGGTCCTGCCGCAGGAAGGTGCTCTTGCCGGTGCGCCGTGGTGCGGCGAGGAATAGCCCGCCGCTGTAGTCGATCAGGCCATCGCCAGCCAGGCCTGTCACGATCGACTGTGCGAGGGCTGGTCGGTGAAAGACATAAGTTGCGGAAACCATGGAATACGCCTCTTTACGCAGCTATGCGTAAAATTATGCATCATGGCGGTAAAGGGCGATAATGCGGGCCTGCATCGCCAGCACGATAGGCGAGTTCAGCAGGATGGCGCTGGCGAACCGTTTCTGGTGGGTGAACGGTTCGTCCGGCGCACTGCTGTGCATTCCGGCTAGTGCACCGACTCACCGATAAAACAAAGCCCCTCGATCGAGGGGCTTTGGTCTCTCTGTGCCTATGCCTGGGCCTTAGTGGGCCAGCATTTCATCGACGATACCCTGGCCATCCAGTTCGGAGGGATAGTAGGTCGGCCAGTTGGTGACCTCTTCAAGCAGGGCCGCACGGTCGTCACCCCAGTACAGGTGGTAGTGATCGGCCTCGGTCGGGTAGATGGCATGGTCGCTGAACTGGATGTAGTTCGGCAGGCTGTCGTCTTCACCCTGGTACTCGAAGATGTAGCGAACGCCGCGGTTGCCGGCCTTGTAGGTCAGCACCTCGTAGCCGTCGGAGGCGTATTCGCCGGAGAGCACCTGACCATCTTCGTGGAAGGAGACGGTAGAGCCATCGATGACGATACGGTCGACGTCGGTCTCGTAACCGATCTCGTAGTACGCCTTGTATTCCTCGGCGGTCTTGTCATCGCTCTGTTCGGCCTTGTGGGCGAACACTTCGTCGAGGGTGCCGTCCAGCAGGTAGGGGTAGACGGACTGCCAGTCGCCTTCCCAGTCGGACAGCGGCCGATCCTTGATCTGGTCGTCGTCGAAATAGCCGGCGTAGATGTCCTTGGCGTGATCATGCTCATGATCATGATGGTCGTGATCGTGATCGTGATCGTGATCGTGATCGTGATCGTGCGCTTCGCTGGCCGCGGAATCGCTTTGTGCGAGGGCCAGGGGGGCGGTCGCCAGTGTCAGGGCGCTGATTGCGGCGACGGCCATGCGGCGGGTCAGAATCGGGTCCATCGTCTTGCTCCTTGGGATGATCGGTGGGGCGTTGTGGCCTCCCCGGGGAGGCCTTGGAAAGAACAGGGCTTTCATCACTCGGCCTCGGCGGCGCAGCGGGCGACGCCGTCGGCCAGTTGGCGCAGCAATGCGGGATAGAGCTCGGCGCCAAGCGGCAGGTCGACGCCCAGAGGATCGATGACCAGCGACGTCTCGACCCCGGTGCCTTGGAACACGCTGTCCACCAGCGCCGGGTTGAACTGGGGCTCTCGGAAGACGCACTGCACGCCGAGTTCGGCGACACGCTGCTGGATCTCTCGGATACGCGCAGGGCTCGGGTCGGAGGCATCCCCCAGGGAGATCGCCCCGGCCGCCGGCACATCGAAGCGGCGCTCGAAGTACTGGTAGGCATCGTGGAAGACGATGAAGCGCGTACCCTGGGCCTGCTGGAGGCGGGTCTCCAGTTCATCGATCAGGTCGTCGAGCTCGCTGCGGGCTTCCTCTGCGTTGTGTCGATAGATGTCGGCGTTGTCGGGATCGAGTTCGGCCAGTGAGGTGGCGATGGCATCGAGCCAGGCCTGGGCGTTGACCGGGTCGAGCCAGCCGTGGGGGTCCCAGCCTGAATGGTCGTGATGGTCGTGGCCGGCATGCTGCTCGTGCTCGTGCCCGTCATGCCCTTCGTGGTGCCGGTGGCCCTTATGCTCCTCGTGCTCATGGTGCTCATCATGATCGTGGGCCTCGAAGGTGGCGCCCTGGCGATAGGTCAGGCGCTGCGTGCCGGCGCTTTCCATCAGCTCCACCTGCTGCGCATCCACCGCCAGTGACTGGCGTGCCTTGGCAAGCCAGGGCGTCAATCCATCGCTGACCCAGAACACTACGTCGGCCTGCGCCAGGGCTTCGGCCTCGGAAGGACGCATGGCGTAGCCGTGGGGGGAGGCCCCAGGCTGGATCACCAGTTGCGGCGTCCCCAGGTCTCCCATCACGCGCTCCACCAGGCTGTGGACCGGCGGAATATCCACAGCCACCGAGGGGACCTCTGCGGCAGCCATCGCAGGAAGCAGCAGGCAAGGGAGGAGAAGGGGGCGTAGCGAGGTGTGCATCGTCATCGATCTCTTGGAGCGTTCTCGGGGCGGGTGATTGTGGCATATTTTGTTATGATATAACATTGTTTTCGAAATCGAGAAAGGCTCTGGAGAATGTTCATGCCGCTATTGTCGATCGATGATCTGCGGGTCGTCCTGGGAGGGCAGACCATCCTCGAGGGCATAGACCTCAAGCTCGAATGCGGCGAAATCGTGACGCTGGTCGGCCCCAACGGGTCGGGCAAATCGACGCTTTTGCGTACCATCATCGGTGCACTGACGTCCGCTGGCGGACGTTTGGTGCGAAGGCCCGGGCTCACCATCGGCTATGTACCGCAGCGACTGGCCATCGATCCGACCCTGCCGATGACGGTCACGCGCTTTCTCAACCTGCCTCGTCGACGTTCCCGCGAAGCCGTGCAGCAGGCCCTGGCGCAGGCCGGCGTGCCTGAGCTGGGCTCGCAACAGTTGCTGTCGTTGTCAGGCGGCCAGCGACAGCGCGTTCTGCTGGCGCGAGCCCTGCTGGAGAAGCCCGACCTGTTGCTGCTCGATGAGGCAACCCAGGGCCTCGACCACCGGGGTACGGCGGATTTCTATCGCCAGATCGAGCGGGTGAGGCGCGAAACGGGCTGCGCGATCCTGATGGTCAGCCATGAGCTGCATGTGGTGATGCGCACCTCGGACCGGGTGATCTGCCTCGATCGCCACGTCTGCTGCCAGGGCACGCCCGAGCGAGTGCTGGCGTCCCCGGCCTATCAGGCGCTGTTTGGCCCCGATACCGCTGACGCGCTCGCCTTCTACCGCCCCGAACACCTGCGCGAAAAAGACGCCGCTAGCCCGGCCTTGGCGCAGGTGGGCGCTGCCCGCTCGTTGGGGGTCTCGGCCTGATGCTCGATGACTTCATGCTGCGTGCGGCGCTCGCCGGAATCGGTGTGGCATTGGCCGCCGCCCCGCTGGGCTGTTTTGTGGTGTGGCGCCGCATGGCCTACTTCGGCGATGCCACTGCGCACGCCGCCATCCTTGGTGTGGCACTGTCGCTGTTGCTGTCGACCTCGATCTTCGCCGGAGTGCTGGTGGTGTCGCTGCTGATGGCGATTCTGGTCTCGTTGCTCAGCGGTCGTGGCTATGCCATGGATACCTTGCTCGGGGTCATGGCTCACTCGGCGCTGGCCTTCGGGTTGGTGGCGGTGTCCTTCGTGTCCGGGGTGGGTATCGACCTGATGGCATATCTGTTCGGTGACATTCTGGCGGTCGGCAAGGGGGATCTGGTGTTGATCGCTGGCGGCGCCTTGCTGGTCATGGCGCTGGTGGGGTGGCGCTGGTCGTCACTGTTGACGGCGACCCTGGATGCGGATCTGGCACGGGCCAATGGCATCCATCCCGGGCGCGAGCAACTGGTGCTGACACTGTCCCTGGCGGTGGTCGTGGCGGTGGCGCTCAAGGTGGTGGGGGTACTGTTGATCGCTGCACTGCTGATCATTCCCGCCGCCGCCGCCAGACCCTTCTGCCGCACCCCGGAAGCCATGGTGCTGGTGGCAGCGGTGATCGGTGCCGCGTCTACTAGCGGCGGTCTTCAGGCGGCCTACTGGCTCGACACGCCCACCGGTCCCACCATCGTCAGCCTCGCCGCTGTGGTGTTTGTCCTGTGTAGCCTGGTGGATCTCGGCAGGCGCCGGCTCGCAAGAATGTCTTCCAGCGATATCTCGTCCTGAACGGGTGACCCGTGCGTTGCTGCTATGGGCGCAGAGGGGAGGGAGGGCGACCACCCGCGTGTCCTCGTCGCGCGTCCCGAGGGCGATGAGAGGTGGCGAGAATCGGGGTGAGAGCACTGGAAAGCTTACGAATCCGTCAGCAGAGCGCCTTGGTGCATGGGGATGGTGCGCTGCACCACAAAGAGGTGAGCGAATCGGCACACATCTGACTCATGTACATGAATTATTTGTTATGGAGTTGATTGATAAGGAAAACCGCTTTTGTGGCACCGGTTATGCCTGAGTAAAGGTCACATGATCTTGGATACTGGCCTTGCTCAGGAGGTAACGAATGAATGCCCCGGTGTCGCACGCACTACCCTTGGAACAGCCGCAGGCGATAGCTCCGCCGCGCCCGAGTGTCATCTCGCTGGAGGGGGTAAGGAAGACCTTTTCCAGTCCAGGCAATGACAGCGTCGAGGTGATAAGAGACATCACACTCGATATCAAACAGGAAGAGTTTGTCAGCATCGTCGGGCCCAGCGGGTGTGGCAAGAGCACGATGTTCAACATCATCTCCAGCCTGCTGGAACCCACGGATGGAAAGATCACGCTGCGCGGGAGCGATCCAGTCTGTGGGGCGCGGATCGGCTACATGCTGCAGCGTGACCTGCTCTTTCCCTGGCGTACCATCATCGACAACGTCTGCCTCGGGCTTGAAGTCAAAGGCGTATCCAAGGCGAAGCGCTATGAAATGGCCAGGGAGCAACTGGCGCGCTATGGCCTGGCCGATTTCGCCGATCAGTATCCCAATACGCTGTCGGGAGGTATGCGTCAGCGGGTGGCACTGATACGCACCCTGATCACCGAACCCGATCTGATTCTGCTCGATGAGCCGTTCTCCGCGCTCGACTATCAAACCCGCCTGGTGCTCGAGGAAGAGATCGTGTCGATCCTCAAAGAGCATCGCAAGACGGTGGTGCTGATCACCCACGACATCGGCGAGGCCATCGCCATGTCGGATCGTGTCGCCGTCATGACTAAGCGACCCACCTCGGTCAAGAAGGTCTATGACGTGGGCCTGTCCAGGGAGCTTGGGTCCTGCCTCAAGGCACGCAGTGACGTCCGCTATCAACAGCTGTTCGACCGCATCTGGGATGACCTGGATATCCAGGTAGCCGGAGGTGCGGCATGAGTGAGGCCCAGGTCTACACCCATACGATCCAGTCGGGCAGCAACAGGGAAAACTGCGAAGCGCCCGGTCGCTCGATCCTGCTGACGGACAACCTCTGGCGTGGCGCGGGCATCGCGCTGGTGGTGGTGCTGTGGCAGATGGGCGTCAATCTCGGCTGGATCAATCCGTTCTTGATGGGCTCGCCGGCAGGCATCGCGGAAGAGGCCTGGCGCCTGTTGCAGTCGGGTCAGCTTTTGGATGACACCCTGGCCACGGTCTCTGCCACCATCGCGGGCTTTCTTCTCGGCAGCGTGCTCGGCTCGGTGTGTGGCCTGCTGTTGTGGTTCTCGCGTACCACGGCAAGGATCATCGATCCCTTCATGGTGGCCTTGAACGGTCTGCCGAAGATCGCCCTGGCACCGATGATCATCATCTGGTTCGGCTCGGGCATGTTTTCCAAGATCATGCTGGCCTTCGTCGCGACCTTCGTGGTGGCGTTGCTGTCGGCCTACCAGGGTACCCATCAGATCGATCGCAACATGATCAACCTGATGAGGTCGCTGGGTGGCACCCGCCGCGAGATCTTTACCAAGGTGGTCGCCCCGGCAACCCTCCCCTGGATCATCTCGGCCTTCCGTCTGAACATCGGCTTTGCGTTGATCGCCGAAATCGGTGGTGAATTCATCTCATCCGATCGCGGGCTGGGCAGAATGATCTTCGTGGCGGGCAACCTGTTCAACCTGAATGTGGTCTGGGTAGGCGTGATCGTCCTGATGATGGTGGCTATCGCACTTTACGTGGTGGTATCGAAGGTGGAGAAGCGTCTGTTGCCGTGGGAGAACAAGTAGAAATTTCCGTCGCAGAACGCTGTGTCAGGTGGTGAGTGTAACAAGCAATAGACGTGGCAAAAGGAAAGAGTGGCAAGAGTGGAAGGTGTGGAAAGTGCAGAAGATGTAGTGAAGGTAGTAAGCGTAGTGAGTATTGAAGGTGTAGTGAAAGTAGTGAGTGCAGTGAGTGCAGTCCCGAAGCTGAAAATATAACGACAAGGAACAGAACCATCATGAATTCATTTGCGTGCTCCAAGAAAATTGTCGTCGGTCTCGGCCTCCTGGCCAGCGTGTCTTCGTTCCAGGCTCAGGCCGAAGACATGGATACCATCTTGATCAACGAGGCGTTTCACTCGCTGCTCTACCTGCCGGTCTACGTGGCCAAGCACGAAGGGCTGTTCAACGAGTACAACATCGAGGTCCCGGTGGTACGTTCGGCGGGCTCTGGACCGGCGGCTCTGGCCTCGGTGCTGGCCGGCGAATCGCAGTTCTCCGTGCATGGACCAGAGCATGTCGGCTTTGCCCAGGAACAGGGGGGCAGCGGCAAGGCCATCAGCGCGGTGGCCAACAGCGCCCCTGTCTGGGTGCTGGCGAGCCCCGATCTCGACTACAGTTCGCCTGCTGATCTGGCCGGCAAGGAAGTCGTCGTGGGGCTGGCGCCTGGTACGTCGAATACCTTGATCAAGCGGCTGATCGAAGACGCCGGGCTCGACGGCGAGGTGTCCATCACCGAGGTGCAGAATGGCTCGGAGCTGGGGCCGGTGCTGTCCGGGCGTGGCGACATCGCCGTGGCGTACCAGCCTCAGGTTGAGCAGGGTATTTCCCAGGGGCTGGAGGTAATCCACGCCTTCACCGATGACTATCCCGAGTACGCGTTTTCGACCATCAACACCTCCCAGGAGATGATCGATGACAATCCGGACCTGGTACTGCGCTTCGTCAATGCCATCAATGACTCCCTGGCGCTGATCCATTCCGACGCCGATGCTGCCAAGGCGGTGGCGCGTGAGGAGTTCGGCGATCTGTCCGGTGAGGTCGTCGACGCGGCGGTGCAGCGCATGATCGACAACAACGTCTATCCCGAAAGCGTGACGATTACCGAAGACGCCTTTACCAACGCCATCGAGATGCAGCAGTTCGTCGGCAACATCCAGGGCGAGATGTACTACGAAGATATCGTCGATGACTCCTTCGCCGCCAAGGTCGTGAACTAAGGCGCGTTCCCGGGTCGCTCGTCGACCACCGTAACAGGGCGTCGAGTACGCCATAAGCGAGAAGGTGGGTGGAGGATGACCTCCGCCCATCTTCGATGCTGGAGGAAAAGTGAATGCTAGCGGCACTGTTGTTCTTCAGCGCGGTCGGTGGACTGGCGGGGCTGGTCGCGGGGCTGTTTGGCATCGGGGGCGGCATCATCATCGTGCCGGCACTGTCACTGGCCCTGGCCCACCAGGGCGTGGAGGCGGACCTGGTGATGCACCTGGCGATCGGTACCTCGCTGGCCATCATCGTGGTGACCGGCGCCTCCTCGGCCTTCAGCCACTGGAGGAAGGGGGCGGTGTCACTGGATCTGCTGACGCGCATGCTGCCCGGGTTGATGTGTGGTGCGGTGCTCGGGGGGCTGGTGGCCGAGCAGCTGGACGCACAGCAGCTCGAGCGCTACTTCGGTGTGTTCATGCTGTTGCTGGCGCTTCACATGTTGCTTTCCAAGGGTGTCAGTGAAGCCGACAGTGGCGCCGGTCGTCCGGCCATGTTTGCTGCGGGCACCGCCATCGGTACCTTTTCGGCGCTGTTCGGTGTCGGCGGTGGTGTGCTCAGCGTGCCCTGGCTTGCCCGAAACGGCGCCGGGGTCACCCACGCTGTCGGCACATCAGCAGCGTGTGGCCTGCCGATCGCCGCCGCTGGTGCCATCACCTTCCTGTTCACCGGGCTTGGGCATTCCGGCCTGCCGAGCGGTAGCTCCGGCTACCTTTACTGGCCGGCCTTCTTCGGCGTCGCCCTGTTCAGTGTGCCGGCGGCCCGGCTGGGCGCGAAGCTCGCCCACTTTCTTCCCCCCCACCGGCTGCGCCAGTTGTTTGCCGCGGTGATGCTGGTGGTGGGTCTCAAGTTGATCCTCTGACGTCACAACAACGCTTTCAACAATCCTCGAGGATGATCCATATGCAATCAGGTCCTGACACCATTGGCGCCTTTCGTAACAGGCTCGACCAGTCCGACGCCGAGGCGCTGGACTGGTGGCACGAGTGTACGGCAACAATCGAACACAGCGAGGCCTCGGTAGGGGCCTGGGAGGCGCTCGCCGAGTCGCCGCCGGCGCTGGATCCGGCGCTGGCGGATCGCCCCCTGTACGGTGTGCCGGTGGGCATCAAGGACATCATCGATACGGTGGACCTGCCGACAGCCTGGGGAACCGGCGGCTACCTGCGTTCTGCCGGCGCGCTGGTCGATGCGTCCCTGGTCACCCTGCTCAAGCAGCAGGGCGCGCTGATCATGGGCAAGACGGTATCGACGGAATTCGCCTATTTCACCCCGGGCAAGACCCGCAATCCCCACGATGAAGCGCGTACGCCGGGCGGCTCATCCAGTGGGTCCGCCGCCGCGGTGGCGGCGGGCATGGTGCCCATCGCCTTCGGCACGCAGACCGCCGGCAGCATGATTCGTCCGGCCAGCTATTGCGGCGTCTATGGTTTCAAGCCGACGTTCAATACCCTGAGCACCGCAGGCGTCAGGGGCTTCGCCCCATCGCTGGATACCCTCGGCTGGTTTGCGCGCAGCATCGGCGACATCTGTACGGTATTCACCAGTCTGACCGGTGCGGCCGAGATCGCCCCGCAGCAAAGCCTTGCCGGCGTTCGCATCGGCACCTTCAGCCTGCCGGCAGGCCAGCCACTGGCGCCCGACGTGCAGAAGGTGATTGCCGACGCCGAAGCGCTGGCGAAAGAGGCCGGTGCCGAGATCGTGCCGCTGGCGCTCGGTGATGACTTTGAACAACTGGTCGAACATCAGCGGGTGGTCATGGCCTACGAGTCCGCGGGCACCCTGGCCAGTGAGTACGACCGATTCGCGGATCAGATGGGCCCCAAGCTGGTCGAGCTGATCGAAGAAGGGCGCAACATCAGCTGGATGCGCTACTGCGAGGCAATGCGTGCCGTGGCCAGTGTCCGGCAAACGCTGACGCAGATCTTCGACACCCAGGTCGATGCGATCCTGGCAGCCAGCGCCACGGGCGAGGCGCCGTTGGGGCTGGAGGCCACAGGCGATCCACTCTACTGCCGTGCCTGGACCCTGTTGGGGGTGCCCTGTCTCAACCTGCCGATCGGGCAGGGCAGCAATGGCATGCCCATCGGTGTGCAGTTGATCGCCGATCGCTGGGCCGATGAGCACCTGCTTTCGCTGGCATCCGGTCTGGTTGGCGGGCTCAAGCCCGTGGCCGTTGCCGAACGGGAGCCAGCGCTGTCGGCTTGATGCCTGGCGTCGCTCGCACTGGAGCCATCGCTCGTCTGCCTGTACGCAAGCGCTACGGGCGACGAGCGTGGTCGGCCCCCTGTGTGGCCGACCACGCCGGCGCTCGGCCCGGGTCGGCGCAGTGTGCATGGGGCTCGGCGTCGGGACGAGCCTACGGCTGCCGGGCCCCTCAGGACGTACAGATCCACAGTATCCGCGCCGGCTCGTCACCGACCGATATCACCGCGTGGCCCATCTGGCTGTCGAAGGACATGCTGTCGGCGACCTTGAGCCGGGTCGGCTCGTAGTGCTCCGTCCATACCTCCACTTCACCCTGCTGCACCACGATCTGCTCATGTCCGGTGTGGCGCTGCAACTCGCCGAACTCCTCGATACTGGTGTTGAGCACCGTCGTGGAAAACACCAGAAAGTCCTTGGCCACCATGTCGTTGCACAGAAGCTCGAAGCGATAGTTGGGCGTCTCGACCACCGGCCCCTGGCCCGCCCGGGTCAGGGTGCGCCAGCCGCTCAGGGCGCTGCGTTCGTTGTGATAGAAGAGTTCGCTGACATCTACCTCCAGGGCGGCGGCCAGCTTGACGATCACGTCGTAGGTCGGGGATAGCCGGCCGTTCTCGATACGCGAGATGCTGGCGGCGGAACTGCCCGAGGCCTCGGCCATCTGGGCGATGGTCAGGCCCCTATCGCTTCTGAGTGCCTTCAGGTTGGTGCCGATGGAACCTGCCTTGCGCGGACGCTCCCTGACGCGTGGAGGCGGGGTGACGGTGTCGCTCATGCTGGTCTCCGACGCCTTTGTCTCGAATTTTTCAAGAAAAAGCGTTGATTGTTGGTCTTTTTTTATAATTTTGACTGAATATTGCGTATATGCAATCCTCATTCACGAACGCGACAATAGCAAGGTGTGTGCGTGTGAGCGGGCGCTCCGGCGTGATCCCGGGGTTGCCAAAGCGCTTGCCAGCACGGTCATTGCGCTCCTAGGGCTTGTCTGAAAAGTGCCTGCGCTCGGTAATACGGCGTTAAAAATCGGATCAAAATGCTCATTTACACCCCGTAAACTGCGCTTTCTCACCGATTTTTGCCTTGTCTAACCTTCGCTCGTCGACTTTTCGGACAGCGCCTAATTTCCACAAGAAAATCCAATGGGGATAATAATGTACAAACTGAATCGACTGGCGGGCGGTGTCGCCCTGGCGGCCGCGCTGGCGGGTGCCTCGCTGAGTGCAAACGCCGAGGAAATGAACTGGAAGATGGCCACTCCCTGGGGCGGCGGTCCCTGGCTTGAGCGCGATGCCCAGACCTTCGCCGACTATGTCGACCAGCTGACGGCCGGCGACATCGCCATCGAGGTGTTCCCCGGTGGCACCCTAGGGGGCGCGCTGCGGGTCACCAATACGGTCAAGGCCGGGGTGGCCGAGGTCAGCCACAACTACGTCAACTACGACTACGGCACCGATCCCACCGCGGCGCTGCTGGCCGGGCATTCCAGCGGCCTGACGCCGGAAGAGTTCATGATGTGGATGTACGAGGGCGGCGGCGTGGAGCTGTATGAAGAGTTCCGCCGTGACGTCTTCGATGTGGTGGCCTTCCCCTGTTCGATTCTGGGCACCGAGATCTTCCTGCACTCCAACAAGAAGGTCGAGACGCTGGAGGACTTCCAGGGTCTGCGCCTGCGCACCTCCGGCGCCTGGGCCGAGATCGCCTCTCAGCTGGGTGCATCCACCGTGGTCATGGCGGGCAGCGAGATCTACAACGCCCTGGACCGTGGCGTGATCGACGCCGCCGAGTGGGGTAGCCCCGAGATGAACAAGCCCACCGGCTTCCAGGACGTGGCGCAGTACGTGATCCTGCCTGGCGTGCACCAGTCGGGTGGCTTCCTCGAGTGCCAGGTCAACCAGGACGCCTGGGATGCGCTGAGCGCCGAACAGCAGGAGCTGCTGCGTCTGGCCGGCAAGCTAAGCGTGTTCGACTCCTGGCTCGCGAGCTCCTACGCCGACCTCGAGGCCTACCAGGAGCTGGTCGACGGTCCCAACGAGATCGTCCAGCTGGATCAGTCGTTCATCGACGCCATCTATGAAGAAACGCGCAAGTGGGAAGACGAGAACGCCGAGAGCAACGAGTGGTTTGCCCGGGTGCTCGAGTCCCAGCGTGAGTTCAAGGCCAGCATGACCAACTGGCAGCAGTATCGCCTGCCGATCGGTGCCATGGGTCGCGACTGACCACACGTCTTGCGGCCCGGCCAGACAGCAAGAGCTAACCCCCTTGCTGCCTGGTCGGGCCGCTGTCTTTACCACCACCTGTGGGCAAACGAGATGAAGCTTATTCACGCTATCGAGCGGCTGACCCGCCTGGCGGGAGGGCTGGGCGCCATGCTGACCTTTCCGCTGATCGCGGCCCTGGTCTATGAGGTGTTCAGCCGTTACGTGCTGGGCCGCCCGACCCTGTGGGCCTTCGAGGTCAGCTACATGGTCATGGGTGCCATCTTCATGCTGGGCATGGCCAACGCCCTGCGCCTGGGCCAGCACGTCAGCGTCGATCTGTTGACGTTGCGCTGGTCGGATCGCACCAACGCAGCGGTGCGCCTGGTCGGCTACCTGCTGTTTCTGCCGGTGCTGGGCTGGCTGGTGTGGGAGCTGGGGCAGTATGCGCTGGAGGCCTTCGCCTCGAACGAGCGCTCTGGCCGCTCGGCCTGGAACCCGGTGATCTGGCCCGTATTTCTGACCTGGTGGGCCGGCTTCGTGCTGCTGGCGCTGCAGGTCGTGGCCGAGATCCTCAAGGCGGTTCATATCATGCAAGGGCGCACGCCCGAACAGGGGGGCGCGGCATGAGCGACTATCTTGCGCTGGTGATGTTCCCGGCTTTGATCGGTTTCATCATCGCCGGCTTTCCGATCGCATTTTCAATGATTCTGGTGGCGACGCTGTTCGGCATCATGCAGTTCGGCGACGCTGCCGCCTATCAGTTGCTGACCAAGATCGAGGACACCGCCTCCAATTCGATCCTGGCGGCGGTGCCGCTGTTCATCTTCATGGGCGCCATGCTCGAGCGCTCCGGTATCGCCGAGCGGCTGTTCACGGCGATCCACTTCTGGACCCGTCGGCTGCCGGGGGGACTGGGCGTCGGCGCGGTGGTCATGGGGACCTTGTTTGCCGCGGCCAGTGGCGTGGTCGGTGCCACCGAGGCGGTGATTGGGCTCTTGGCCATCCCGGTCATGCTCAAGCATCAGTACAGCAAGTCGCTGATGTCCGGCACCATCTGTGCCAGCGGCTCGCTGGGGACGGCGATCCCGCCGTCTATCACGGTGGTGGTGCTGGGCCCGGTGGCCAGCGTCTCGGTGGGGTCGCTGTTCAGCGGCCTGATGTTCCCGGGCTTCCTGATGGCGCTGTTCTTCTTGCTCTACATCGTGCTGATCGCCTACTTGAAGCCGGAGATGGCACCGCGCATGGCGCAGGATGACGCCGAGCGGGCGACCCTCGGCGAGAAGCTCAAGATGACCTTCGGTGCGCTGCTGCCGACCATGGCGCTGATCATGACGGTGCTCGGCACGATCTTGCTCGGCATCGCCACGCCGACCGAGGCGGCCGCCTGCGGCGCCCTGGGATCGGTGGTACTGGCGCTGGCCTATCGCAACCTGACCCTGGACGTGCTGTGGAACTCGGCCAAGCGGACCTTGAATATCTCGGCGATGATTCTGCTGATCGTGCTGGGGGGTAATATGTTTGCCGGGGTGTTCTTCGCCGCCGGTGGCATGGCCACGGTGCAGTCGCTGTTGATGGACACCGGCATGAGCCCCTGGATGATCCTCGGCATGATCCTGCTGATCGCCTTCCTGGCCGGCTTCGTGCTCGACATGATTTCGGTGGTGTTGATCGTCATCCCGGTGGCCATGCCCATCGTGCGTGCACTCGGCTTCGACGAGATCTGGTTCTGCGTGGCCTTCCTGGTGGTGATGCAGACGAGCTATCTGACGCCGCCGCTGGCACCGTCGATCTTCTACCTCAGGGCGATCACGCCGCCGGAGGTGACGCTCAAGCACATGTACATCGGGGTGGTGCCCTTTATCGTGGTACAGCTGGTGGTGCTGGCGCTGGTACTCAGCTTCCCGTCGCTGGCGCTGTGGCTACCCGAGCAGTTGAGTGGCCCCTCGTGGAAATGACCCCGGATACTGAAAAAGGAGACGCCCCCATGAAGGACACCGACACCACCGTCGACAACGGGGCCTACCTGACCCGCGAGGCGCTGATGTCGCTCAGTCGCCGCGTGCTGGAGCACCAGGGCTTCAGTGCCGAGCAGGCCAGGGCCCTCGGCGAGACCCTGGTGGCGGCGCAGATGGACGCCAGTCACTCCCACGGGCTTTACCGTCTGCTGGGGATCGTCCAGACGCTGCGCCAGGGCGCGGTGGTCGCCGACGCCGTCCCGGAGGTAGAAGACGTGGCCGCCGGAGTGGTGCGGGTCGATGCCGGCGGGGGCTTTTCGCCGCTGGCCTTCGAGCTGGGGCTGCCGCTGCTGGTGGACAAGGCCCGCGACGCGGGGGTCGCGCTGATGGCGATCAATCACTGCGTGCATTCCACCGCCCTGTGGGTCGAGCTCGAGCGGCTGACGGAACAGGGCCTGGTGGCGATCGCCTGTAACCCCACCCAGGCCTATATGGCGCCCCACGGCGGCAGTCGCCCGCTTCTGGGCACCAACCCGCTGGCCTTTGGCTGGCCCAGGCCAGGGCGCGAGCCGCTGGTGTTTGATTTTGCCACCAGCGCCATCGCCCGGGGCGACATCGAGTTGCATCGCCGTGAGGGCAAGCCGATCCCCGAGGGCTGGGGGATCGATCGCGACGGGGCGCCCTGCACCGATCCCGAAGAAGTACTGGATCACGGCGCCATGCTGCCGTTTGGTCAGCACAAGGGATCGGCACTGGCGCTGATGGTCGAGCTGATCGCCGGCCCGATGATCGGCGACCTGCTGAGCGTCGAGTCCAGCGAGCACGACGCCGGTCGCGCAGGGCTTCCGTACCACGGCGAACTGATCATTGCCATCGACCCGGCGCGCACCGCAGGCGCCGCCAGCGAGGCGCACATGGCCAGGGCCGAGCGGTTGTTCGACGATCTTTTGGGCCAGGGCGCACGCTTGCCGGCCCAGCGTCGTTACCGTGAGCGGGCGCTGAGTGAATCCCGTGGCGCCTGGGTGCCCCAGGCGCTGCTCGATGATATCGAGGCGCTGCTGGAGTGAGGTGACACGGGGCGCCTTAGCCGAAGGTGTCGCCACCCGACCGAAGGTACATGAGGCTTACACGAAGTCATTGCCGCGCCTCTAGGACGCGCCGTGATCATTTCCTACGCTGGGGTACGGTTGGGCAGCGACGCCCGACCGAGAGCTCATTTGTTCGAAGCGAGGGCATGTCATGGCAATGACAGGGACGTTATTGGTGATGCTGGCATCGCTGCAGTGGGGGCTCGCCGGCGGTTTCGGCAGCCTGCTGTTGCAGCGCGACTGGACGCCTGAGGCGGTGTCCTTCTGGCGGGCGCTGGTGGGAGTGGGTGTGATGCTCGTATGGCTGGCGCTGTCCTGGTGGCGGCGCGGGCGACCGACGGTCAACCGCCGGATGGTGATGTGGGCAATGCTCGCCGGGTGCGGTATCGCCGCCAACTTCACCTTTTACTTCATCAGCATCAGTGAGAGCAGCGTGGCGGTGGCGGCGACCCTGATGTACAGCGCGCCGATCTTCGTGTTCGTGGTGTCCTTCCTCACCGGGGCCGAGCGTCCGTCACTGGTGCAGTGGCTGGCCATGGCGGTGGTGATGGGCGGTATCGTGCTGTTGACCGGCATCTATCGCGCCGATGCCGGGGTGGTGACGCCGTTCGGCATCGCCGCCGGTTTGCTGGCAGGCGTCGGTTACGCCTTCTTCATCTTCGGCTTTCGCTTTGCGGCATTGCATGGCTCGGCCACGGCGGCGCTGCCGATGGCGCTGGCCACCGCCGCCCTGTTGATCCTGCCGCTGGCGGATTTCTCGACACTGGCCTCGGTGCCGGCGTCCGCTGACGTTTCGTTGTTTCTGCTGGTCGGTGTGCTGGGCGGCGCGCTGTCGTTCTTCTGCTACGTTGTCGGCGTGCGCTATACGCTGCCGACCATGGCCTCCATCGTCGCCATGGTCGAACCGGTCACCGCGACCTTGTTCGGGCTGTTCGTGCTGGACGAGAGCCTGACCCTGCCTCAGGTCGGGGGCATGCTGCTGATTCTCGGCGCGGTGACCGGTATCAGCCTGCTCAAGCACCGTGCGGCGACAGCCTCAGAGTAGGCAAGTCGCCTCGATAGCACAGACGTCGTCGGCGCCACGGTCGTCACCGTCTGCCGACCTGGCAGAGACGATTCCTGCGAGGGGGGCTGCGGGCCTTGAGCCCGGCGCCCGGGCTACTCCAGTCCGATGTTCTTGGCCGGGAATTTCTCGAAGGTGGCGCGATGGGCGCCGGCTTCGGCCACCATGGACGCTTGCCAGGCGTTGCGTCGGTGGCCGACGGTCATCTGTTCCTTGGGGTCGATGTAGAGATTGAACAGCCAAGGGGCCAGGGCGGTCCTTTCCACCGTCGCCATGTCGATCCAGCGCAGGCCATCGTCGGCGCGCACCACGGCGGTATGCATCTTGTACTCACGCATGCGCAGGGCGGTGAACTGGTTGCCCAGCCACATGTAGACCTGCTCGCGGTGGGACTGACCGTTCTCGGTAAGCAGGAAGGACGTCTGGTCGATGCCGTCGATGTAGCGGTCCTGAGGGATGCCGTCTTCGGCGCCGCCCAGGGTGGCGAAGGTATTGAACAGGTCCATCAGATCGAACAGGCCGTCGGAGCGCTGGCCGGGCGGGATCATGCCCTTCCAGTAGGCGATGCCCGGGACCCGCACGCCGCCTTCCCAGGTGGTGCCCTTGGCGCCACGGAAGGGGGTGTAGCCGCTGTCCGGCCAGCTATCCATCTGGGGCCCATTGTCCGAGGTGACGAAGATGAAGGTGTTCTCCAGCTCGCCGCTGTCTTCCAGCGCCTGAACGATGTCACCGATATAGCTGTCGACCTCGACGACGGCGTCCTTGTAGGGATACTTCGATGGACTGGCGCCGCGAAACGCCTCCGATGGCCAGTTGTCGGCGTGCACCTTCATGAAGGCGTGGGTGATGAAAAAGGGCGCGTCCTGCTGCGACAGCCGCTGGATGCTGTCGACGGTGTAGTCCCTGAGTCGGGCGTCACCCTCGGCCATGTCCTCGATGGAGCTGACCTGGCTGACCACCTCGGTGGTGCCGTCGGCGAGGCCGTGGATCAGGTTGTCATCGGCCTTGATCCGGTCGTAGCGCTCAAGCTTGTCGTCATCCAGTACCAGGTCGGGATAGCGACGCTCATCGAAGCGCTGGGTGTACTCCTTCTGCGCGCGATAGTAGCCGTAGAACTCATCGAAGCCCACATCGTGGGGGCGCATGCCTTCTTCTTCCCCGATATGCCACTTGCCCACCAGCAGACTGTAGTAGCCCTGGTTCGACAGCAGCCTGGCAATGGACGTCTCGCCTTCCCATGGATTCACGCTGACGCTGTCGCCGGCAAGGATCGGGCGGATCAGTCCGGTGCGTACCGGCAGACGGCCGGTAAAGATGGCCGCACGTGTGGGCGTGCAGGTGTACTGCGAATAGGTCGACGTCAGCATCAGGCCTTCATCGGCCAGCCGGTCCATATGCGGGGTGGGGGCGCCGACGGCCTCGCCACCACCGAAGGCGCCGGGGTCACCGTAGCCCAGGTCATCGACGATAAACAGCAGGATATTAGGCTTCTGGCCCGCGCGGGCCTCGAAGTCCGCCAGTGCCTGGGCGGCCGCAGCCTGCTGCTGGGGGTGGGGAATGGCCGGTTGGCGATGGTCGTTTTCCGCCACCGCCCGGGACAGCGTGCTGGCCATGGCGATGGGGGCCTTGGCCGCCAACAGGCCTGCCGACAGGGCCACGGTCAGCATTGTCGCAGCGATGGAAGTCCTCATTTTCCACTCCATGTGTCGGGCCCAGGGAAAGAAAAGAGCCGCGGTGCCAGGGGAGACATGTGATCACTGAAGCAGGACGCTGTCTGGCGCCTGATGTCTTCCCGGTATCCGTCGGGTGGTGCCAGGATGTGCAGCATTGGCGTGTTGCTCGGGCGTGGTCGCAGTGTGGCGAGTGAGGTGGGAGGGCGCCATCCCCCGAAAGGCATAACGGCCTGGGCTCCATCGCCAGGCGGGTGCTTCCTGATCTTGCCCAACAAAAGTGGACACCGGTCTATGCGATCATTCGAGCTTCGAAGGCTGCTGGGCTGATCATCCCAATGGCGCTGTGGCGGCAGTGACAGCGGCGCAGACAGCGAACAAGCGCTGGCCCTGAGCGTCGCCGGTGCCGGCGACACCACCCTGGAGCGCATCGGCCAGGAGGCCGCGCTGCTGGTGGAGTAGGCAGTGGAGTAGAGAGTGGAGCAAGCGGTCGAATAGGCCGTGGAGCAAGTGGTGGATCACTCCAGCGAAAGTCCCCTTCGATCACCCGGCCCTTGGCCGGGTGATGTTTTTTGCATAGCGACGAGCCTCCCTCGAGTACGAGACGCCTCGGCTATCTCGCATCGCTACGAGCGCTCCCAGCCCTCTCTCCCAGCCCCCTCCCAGCGACAGGGCCGTGCACTGCATCCTGCAAGCGCAGCAACTATCGGCTGTTCTTCGGGCGGTGATCTCGACCCACAACATCAGCACTTGAATTCGGCCAATCGGGGTTTTTATCAAAAGGTGATAATTTTTTGTTATGGCGTTATAGCGACGTGCGTAAAGGCCGGCGTGTACTCGCTTATGGAAAGATGGAAGTGTGGTTTTTGTTTTTTCAGTTGTCGAACTGACAAGGGAAGAAAATCGTGACGTAAAATCTAGAGTGTTTTGTGTGATTGTTCGCAGTCATCATTGCCCGAGGCGTGGAATAAGCATGCAAAATTGTGCTTAATCGATTGTTTAGTCGCTTGATGGCAGCGACCTTGGTATTTATTTATACAGTAAAGTGTCGAATTATCAATCATTTAAAAATTTGTGAATTTTTTATCACAAAGTGTGAATTGGTGGATGAGGCGTTTTCTGACGCGCAATTATCTGTTTTATAAAAAAGAAATTTTTGATGTCGGAAAACAAGGAGGCTTCGAGTGATAATGATGTTCGTCAGTCCAGTGTCGAGAGCGAAAATCAGTGCCTAGGTTTAGGGCAGACGCAGGAATAAAACCGAGCTTGTTGCCTTGTTTTCGTTGTTTGCCGCCACCAACCGGTGGCGAGGACGCTCCCATGAATACCGACACCGAAAGAGCCAATGCCAGCGCCACTGCGCTGATGAATACCCGCGGCGTGGATGCCCCCATCACTCCCGAGACCGACGATGATCCCGCCACCGGTCCCGACAAGGCCGTGGTCGACGAGGATGGCCTGGCCGGCGGCATCCACGGCGGTGTCAGGGATGCGCTCACCGAGCAGACCGTGGAGACCGGCGTCTTGGGTTACGACGCTGGCGATGACGGTCTGGGCGGCTTCACTTGGCACACCGATGGCCTGCCGGCGCTGACCAGCGGCGGCGACCCGGTGAGCTGGAGACTCAATGGCAATGGTCGCTCGCTGGTGGGGTTCGACGGCAACGGCGATCGGGTGATTTCGGTGCAGCTTACGGATGTGGCGAGCGGCAGCTACAAGGTGGCGGTGGCACAGCCGCTGGATCACACCTACGCCGGCATCGAGGACGATCTCAACTTCAGCGTGGGCTATACCATCAGCGACGCTGATGGCGACAGCGCCGACGGTGTATTGCGCGTCACCGTGGATGACGACAGTGGCCGGGCCAACGACGACATCGCCACCACCACCATTGGCACTTCGGTGACGCTGGATGTGCTGGACAATGACGCCTTTGGCGCCGACGGGAGTGGCGGGGTGGTCGCGGCCAGCGTCCAGGGCGGGGCGAGCGTCGGCAGTGTCAACGTTAATGGCGACGATACTCTGACCTTCGTGCCGGGGGACGGCTTCACCGGTAGCGCCCTGATCGACTACACCATGCAGGATCGTGATGGCGACGCCAGTGACGGCCAGCTTACTGTCACGGTCGAGGGGCAGCGCAACGATGTCCCGACCACCCCTGAAACCGATGGTGACCCGGCCACCGGTCCGGCCAAGGCCGTGGTCGACGAGGATGGCCTGGCCGGCGGCATCCACGGCGGTGTCAGGGATGCGCTCACCGAGCAGACCGTGGAGACCGGCGTCTTGGGTTACGACGCTGGCGATGACGGTCTGGGCGGCTTCACTTGGCACACCGATGGCCTGCCGGCGCTGACCAGCGGCGGCGACCCGGTGAGCTGGAGACTCAATGGCAATGGTCGCTCGCTGGTGGGGTTCGACGGCAACGGCGATCGGGTGATTTCGGTGCAGCTTACGGATGTGGCGAGCGGCAGCTACAAGGTGGCGGTGGCACAGCCGCTGGATCACACCTACGCCGGCATCGAGGACGATCTCAACTTCAGCGTGGGCTATACCGTCACCGACCGAGACGGCGACAGCGCCTCAGGCGTGCTGCGTATCACCGTGGACGACGACAGCCCGCAGGTCAGCGACGGCAGCGCCACCACCGGCACCAAGACACCGGTGACCGTGGACGTGCTGGCCAATGACGCCTTCGGTGCCGACGGGAGTGGCGGGGTGGTCGCGGCCAGCGTCCAGGGAGGGGCGAGCGTCGGCAGCGTCAGCGTCAATGGCGACGATACCCTGACCTTCGTGCCTGGCGACGGCTTCACCGGTAGCGCCCTGATCGACTACAGCGCCAGCGATGGCGACGGCGACACCAGTGAGGGGCGGCTTACCGTCACCGTCAGGGACCCGCAGGGGAATGGTATCCCCACCACCCCCTCCACGCCGCCCTGGGTTCTCCTCGACGAGGACGGTCTGGTTGACGGTATAGGTGGTGGTCCTGGCGATATTCCTGACCCCGCTGGCACTTCTTACAATGGTCAACTGGGCTATGACTTCGGCGATGACGGGCCTGGCAGTTTTACCTGGCTGACCGAGGACCTGCCGACGCTGACGAGTCGGGGATCTTCGATCGATTGGCAGCTCAGCGACGACGGTCTTGTGCTCAGGGGCGCTGCCGATGGGCGTACGGTAATACGGTTTGAACTCACCGATGTCCTCAGCGGGGACTATCAGGTGTGGTTGGAGCAGTCGATGGACCATGACGATGCCTATGTGGAAAGCAACATCGACTTCGATATTGGTTACCGGATCACCGATGGCGACGGTGACAGTGCCGCAAGCAAGATACAGGTACGGGTAAACGATGATAGCCCCTTCGCCGTGGCCAGCATGGAAGCAACCATCGAGAGTGGCTCCAAGGTATTTTTCGGCAATGTACTGCGCTTCTCCAGGTCCGGTGCCGACTATGGCCTCGACTTCAGCGTCGAGGTTCAGGGGGGTGACGCGGTCGGCAGCGTCAGCACCACCAGCGCAGGATTTTTCTTCACGGCCCATCCCGACTTTACGGGAATCGCCACCGTCTACCTGAACGTCATCGACGGTGACGGCTCCATCGATGTGGACGATGTTTCCATCACAGTGGAGAGCAATGTCGATACCGGTGACTACGCCAGGGCCAACTCGAGTCTCACCCCGGTTGTCGTCGCTGAGGACGGTCTGGCGGACGGTATCACCGATGGCGGTGATGACGCCCCCGGTGAGTCCAGCATCCAGTCGGGATCGCTGCCCTACGACTTTGGCTCCGTGAGTGTCCTCGAAGCCGAGGCTCAGGACGACGTCCTCGGCAACGCTTTGGACAACGCCCAGACGGACCGGCTGGCGCTGTCGGAATTGCTTGATGACGAGAGCGACGAGGAGGTATCGGTCTGGCTGCCTCCGGAACAGGACCAGACCGACAGCGTAGGCCCCGCGTCGGCAGGGGGCAGTGGTGGAGGCAGTGGTGGCGGCATGGACAGCGGCGCAGATAGTGAACAAGCACTGGCCCTGAACGGCGCCGGTGCCGGCGACACCACGCTGGAGCGCATCGGCCAGGAGGCTGCGCTGCTGGTGGAGTAGGCAGTGGAGTGGAGTAGAGAGTGGAGTAGAGAGTGGAGTCAGCGGTGGATCACTCCAGCGAAGATTCCCTTCGATCACCCGGCCTTTGGCTGGGTGATGTCTTGTCGGCTATCGCGATATTCTTCGCGTCTTTTTGTGTCGATAAACCGGCTGAAACGCTGCCTCGACGTCTTGATGATTGATGGATGTTTTTTCTGTCGTGTGATCAATGTTGATCGATCAATATTCCAAAAGGTAGCGGTGACCGACAAGGTGGACTGTTGGCTTTTATAAGCCAGGGCAGCGCCGGCGTTGATCCGACCTACGGAACTGTGTTGTTTCGAGTTTTTCGATGCCGGAATCTCATGTTTTAAAATCGCTGGAAAAACAAAAAGGTTTATTTTTCAGTTGGTAACGAATTTCGTGAATTTTCTTTCGTGTGGCTTTTGGTGCGAAGTGGTTTTTTGCTGATTCGCAAGTGTCGGTTTTTTATGAAAGTCGCGTTTGGTGCCAGATATCGAGGAGTAATGGGGCGAAAAGTGGTGGCCACCAGTCCAGTGTCGAGGTCGGTATCGACCGCCTAGCTTCAAGGAGTCATACGCGAATTTCGACCCACCCAAGGACAGGAGACTGTCATGAACACCGATTCCGAAACAGACAATGTGAGCACCTACACCTCGATCGACAGTCCACACGACCATACCCCGACCGCCGGTCTGATCAGGTCGGTGGTTGACGAAGAGGGCCTGCCCGGCGGCATTCGAGGTGGCGTAGGCGACGCCTTGACTTCCCAGAGCTTTACCGCCGCTCGTTTGAACTATGACGTCGGTAACGACGGCGTGAGCTCCTTCACCTGGCACACCGCCGGGCTGCCGTCACTAACTTCCGGCGGCGTCCCGATCAATTGGCAGCTCAGTGGTAACGGTCGTTCGCTGGAAGGTTTCGACGACAACGGTGACCGCGTTATCTGGATACTGCATGGCCCTGAAACGGCCTATTACAAGTTGTTTGTCGAAGGTCCGCTGGACCACCGCAGCGGTACGTTTGAAGACGATATCAAGTTCGCGGTGGGCTACACCGTCACGGATGGGGACGGCGACAGCGCTGACGGAGCTGTGCAGATCATCATCGATGACGACAGCGGAATCGCCCATGACGACAGTGCCACTACCGCCAGCGGCACGCCGGTGCGTGTGGATGTGCTGGCCAACGATGAGCATGGTGCCGATGGCCCGGGCGATGTCATCAGGGCCAGCGTTCAGGGTGGTGCTGGCGTCGGCAGCGTCACCATCAACCCCGACAGCACCCTGACCTTCGTCCCGCACCAGGGCTTCGCCGGTGACGCAGTGATCGACTACAACGGCACCGATGGCGACGGTGATATCACCTCGGCGTCACTGACGGTCGATGTGATGGCGGGCCGGGAAGATGGTGAACTCTATGTCGGTGACAATGGGGACAATCATGGGTCGACCGGCCCGGGTGATGACGTCCTGATCGGCGACCTGGGCGGCAAGCAGGGATTGATTGCGTCAGGTGTCGACTACAATATCTCGATCCTGATCGACGAGTCCGGCAGCATGCGCCAGCCGTCCGGCACCGATGGTCTGACTCGGCTCCAGCTATTGCAGCAGAACGTCAATCTGTTGCTCACACGTCTGGCGGGTCACGACGGAAATGTGGACGTACAAGTGGTGCGTTTTGACGACAAGGCGCATTCACCCAGAGCGGTCGATGGTCTGAACGAACATAACGTGGCTGGCCTTATCGCTTACGTCAACGGTGCGGCGGCCCAGGGCTCCACCAACTATCAGGCAGCCCTCTCCGCCGCCAGAAAATACCATGTCGCAAAGGAAGATGAAGGTGACGGGTCGCTGACCCTGTTCCTGACCGATGGTCTCCCAACCGCCTACCGGGAGGGGGGACACATCGTGGAGAGCGATGTGGCGGGGGCCTTTACCCCTGTCCACAAGGCGTATCAACAGTTCCTTCAACTCGGTCGGCTGTCCGAGGTGCATACCTTCGGCATCGGTGAAGAGGTCGCGGGGGAGCCGGATCCTGCGGGTCTGCTGCGCAAGGACTATCTGGACATCTTCGACAATACCGAGACCCAGGGGGCTCGCACCATCACCCTGCAGGACGGCACCGAGTGGACGTCACCCGCCGGTGAGTCGGTCATCGTCAACACCCAGGAGGTACTGAACGCCGCGCTGGCGCAGGGTGGCCCCGACGCACCGCTCGAGGTGCTCGGTGACGATGTGCTTGCCGGCGGGGTGAAGGCCGATATTCTGTTTGGCGACACCGTCAACTCCGACCACCTCCGCTGGAGAGACGGCGATACCAACGAGAGCTTTGCCTCCGGCAGCCACGACGGCCTCGGCTACGAAGGGCTGACCGAGTACCTCAAGTGGTCGGTTCACCATGGCAATGGCGCCGAGGCGAGCGACGCAGAGATCATTGCCTATATCCAGGACCACTACCGGGAGCTGATGGATACAGACCGTGTCGATGGCGGCAACGACACCCTGCTTGGGCAAGGGGGGCGCGATGTGCTGATCGGCGGTGGTGGTGACGACGTGCTGATCGGCGGTCGCGGTGGCGACGTGATGTGGGGCGGCTTTGGCGCCGACACCTTTGGCTACGAGGCGGGGGATGCGGGCAGTGTGCGCAGGCCTGCAGAAGACGAGATCAAGGACTTCACCCTGGGCAACACCGCCCGCAACCCCGAGGCAGACCGGCTCGATCTGTCTGATCTGCTCGATGACGCCCGTGACCACCAGGTGTCGGACTTCCTGCACGCCAGTCAGGAGGGGGACGATACCGTCATCGCGGTCAAGTCCGATGGTGGTATCGGCGCACACGGCGCCGGCGCCGATCAGTTTATCGTCCTGGCCGGCGTGCGCATGGGCGGAGCATCCAGCGACGCCTTCCTCGATCGATTGATCGACCATGGACAGCTCGAGGTGGAATAGGCGCTGGCCCATCCGCCGGCGCATGCTCACGCATGCGTCGGCGGATGGCGAGAGGGTCGTCGCTTCACTAGGTGTCGTTGACGTCGCCTGAAGGGCGCCTGACGCTGCCGCGCAGCATCGGCGTGACCGGCAGGGTGATCTGCTGTGGTGGGGTGTCCGGCTGGTCGATCTGGGCCAGCAGCAATTCGGTGGCACGCATGATCATGGTCTGTACCGGCTGCTGCAGGGTCGTCAGCGAGTGGCTCGGCCAGGCGGCCATGGGCACGTCGTCGAAACCGATGACCGAGACGTCCTCGGGCACCTTGAGGCAGAACTCGCTCTGGATGACTTCCATGGCGGCGATGGCCATCAGGTCGTTGGCGGCAAACAGGGCGTCGGGCGGGGTGGTGCTGGCGAACAGCAGACGGGTGGCCTGGCAGGCGCTGGTGTATTGATAGTGGCCGATGCCGCTGTCGTGAAGGGCTGCCCCCATGGAGGCCAGGCCCTCGACAAAGCCAGCGCGACGCTGGATGTCGGTGGAGGAGTCGACCAGGCCTGACAGGTAGGCGATGCGGCGATGGCCCAGCGAGACCAGGTGGCGGCCCGCCCAGTAGCCGCCCTGGAAGTTGTCACAGGCGACCTGGCTGATGCCCGCGTAGTCGACCGTACGGTTGATGATCACCACCGGAATGCCGTAGTCGCAGACCAGAGCCGCCTGGTCGTCATTGAGGGTAATCGCCAGCATCAGGATGCCTTCGACCTGGCTTCTCAGGATGTCGTCGAGCACGTCATCGAAGCCGTCGCTGCTGGACGCCGAGAATAGCAGCAGGTGGTAACCCTGCTGCTTGAAGAAGCGGGACGCCTTTTCCAGCATATAGCTGTAGAAGGGATTCTCGAGGCTGTAGACGACCACCGCGATGGTGCGACTCGATCGCGTGATCAGAGAGCGGGCGATGGTGTTGGGCCGATAGCCCAGTTGCCGCGCCGCTTCCATGACCTTCTTGCGGGTCTTGTCCGACACCTTGGCATCCGGCGAAAAGGTCCGGCTGACGGCAGACTGCGAGACCCCGGCAAGACGGGCGACATCGTGTGAGGTGACGGATTTCTTTTTCATCGAGTCATGTCGTGTCGGGTGGCAGAAATGGCCGGCGATCACGCCGGCTCGACAGGCTCCAGAGACGCATAGGCGGCGATCTTGTCGGTGTAGACGCTGGCATTGTCGCGCACCGACTGTATCTCGTCCTCGGTCAGTTCTCTGACCACCTTGGCTGGACTGCCGACGATCAACGAGCCAGGGGGAAAGCGCTTGCCCGAGGTGACGAGCGCGCCGGCGCCGATGATACATCGATCACCGATGTCGGCACCGTTGAGTACCGTGGCATTCATTCCCACCAGCACGTCATCGCCGATGCGGCAGCCGTGCAGCATGGCCAGGTGACCGACCGTGACCTGGCGTCCCATGGTAACCGGATAGCCGGGGTCCGAGTGAACCACACAGCCGTCCTGCAGGTTGCTGTCGTCTCCCACCACGATAGGCGCATTGTCGCCACGAAGCACGGCCCCGGGCCACACGCTGACGCGCTCACCCAGGCGTACGTCGCCGATCAGCGTGGCCTCGTCGAACACCAGTGCGCTGGCGGCGATATCGGGGGCCTCGCCCCCGAGTCGATACAGGGTCATCGTCCGTCTCCCTAGAAGCCGACCTGGTCGGCGCCCTTGAGTCCCAGCATCTGACGCGCTTCGTCCGGGGTCGCCACCTCAAACGACAGACCCTCGAGGATCTCGCGCACCTTGGCGACCTGGCTTGCGTTGGTCTCGGCCAGCTTGCCCGGGCCCAGCCACAGCGAATCCTCGAGTCCGACCCGCACGTGTCCCCCCATGGCGGCGGCCTGGGCAGCGATGCGCATCTGGCTGCTGCCGGCGCCCAGCACCGACCACTCGTAGGCGTCGCCGAACAGCCGGTCCGCGGTGCGCCGCATGTGGATCACGTCCTCTGGGTGAGGACCGATGCCACCGAGGATGCCGAACACGCTCTGGACGAACACGCGGCCGCCGATGACGCCGCGGTCGAGCAGGTTGCGCAGGGAATAGAGGTGTCCGATGTCGTAGCACTCGCACTCGAAACGGGTACCGTTCTCGGCGCCCAGGGTCATCGCCTTCTCGATGTCGGCGAAGGTGTTCTTGAACACCAGGTCGCGACTGTTCTCCAGGTGCTCACGCTCCCACTGGTGCTCAAGCGACGCGTAGCGGTCGAGCATCGGGAACAGCCCGAAGTTGATCGAGCCCATGTTCATGGAGGCAAGCTCGGGCTTGAACTCCATGGCCGGGCGCATGCGCTCCTCCACCGTCATGTGCGGACTGCCACCGGTGGTGAGGTTGATGACCGCGTCGCAGGCGTCCTTGATGCGGGGCAGGAAGCGCTCGAACATGGCCGGGTCCTGGGTCGGCTTGCCGTTGTCGGGATCACGCGCATGCAGGTGCAGAATCGAGGCGCCGGCCTCGGCGGCGGCGATGCCTGCCTCGGCGATCTCTTCCGGGGTGACCGGCAGGTGCGGCGACATGGACGGGGTGTGGATCGCGCCGGTGACCGCGCAGGTGATGATGACCTTGCGTTGCTTTGCCATGGGTCGGGTCCTTGAATGATGGATAGGCGGGTAAGGTGGGGCAGTGGCTGGTCTGGGTCAGTCGTTGGCCCGGGTCAATCGTTTGCCAGCGTCTGCTGGTGGGCGATCAGCGCCATCAGGCGTCGGTCGCGCCAGGCCTGTCGCTCGCCCAGGCGCTGGGCCGGCAGTTGTTGACGGCGCTGCTGGTCGAGTGCCGCCAGGGTCGTGGTTTGCCAGGGATCGTCGTCACCGCGCTCGCGGTCGACGTCGCGATACAGCGGCCCATAGCGGTTGCCATAGTCGACCACGCCGTCGGGCGCATTGAGGTCGATGGTCTCGAAGGGCCCCATGAACGACCAGCGCAGGCCCAGCCCGTGCTTGACCGTCTTGTCCAGATCCTCGGCGGAGCACACCCCGTCTGCGAACAGTCTCAGCGCCTCGTTGAGCAAGGCGCCTTGCAGGCGATTGAGCACGAAGCCAGGGACTTCCTTGTTGACCAGGATCGGTGTCTGCCGGGCCTGCTCCAGCAGCGCCATGGTGGACGCCACCGCGGCTTGCCCGGTGGCCGGCGCCGGCACCACTTCCACCAGCGGGATCAGGTAGGGCGGATTGACCGGATGGGCCACCAGGCAACGGTCAGGGTGATGGAGGTGATCGGTGAAGCGCGAAGCGGCGATACCGGAGGTCGAACTGGCCAGCACCGTGTCGTTGGCCACCACGGCTTCAAGGTCGCTGTAGATGCGCCGTTTGGTCTCGACATCTTCCGGCCCGCACTCCTGCACGTAGCCGACCCCGGCCATGGCCGATGCCAGGTCGCTGTCGTAGCGGATACGCGACATCGCCCGCTCCGTGTCCTCGATCAGCCCCGCCTGGTGGAGGTCGTCGAGGGAGGTGGCGATAGCGTCGCGGGCCCGCTCGAGCGCCTCGTCTGCGGCGTCATGCAGGCGCACGTCGATGCCGGCTCGGGCGAACACGATGGCCCAGGCGCGGCCGATCAGGCCGGCGCCGAGAATACCTACGGGTCTGGTCATAAGGAGGCTTCCGTGGTCACAGGGATTCGACGTTGGCGCAGACGCTGAGTGCCTGGCCGCTGATGTTGGTGCCCCCCGGCGCCGCCAGGAACAGTGCCATGGCGGCGATATCGGTGGGCTCGACCATGCGCCGCATGGAGATCTTCGACAGGTTCTCCGTTTCCATCTCGGCGTAGCTGATGCCGCGCTTGGCGGCACGGTCCTCGATCACCTTCTCGATGCGAGGCCCGCGCACGATGCCCGGGAGGATGGCATTGACCCGCACGCCGTCCGGGCCGAGCTCGCAGGCCAGGCTCTTGGTCAGGCCGACCACCGCCCACTTGCTCGCGGCGTAGGGCGTGCGGTAGGCGAAGCCAAGCCGTCCGGCCACCGAGGCCAGGTTGACCAGCAGTCCCTGGCTTTCGCGCAGCAGCGGCGCGGCGCGGTGGGCGACGCGGTACTGGCCGTTCAGGTTGATGTCGATGGTCTGGGTCCAGCTTGCGTGATCGATTTCGTCGATGCCCGCAGTGGGGCCGGCGATCCCGGCGTTGTTGACCACCACATCGAGACCGCCGAGTGCGCGGGCGTCATCGAACAGGCGGGCGACCTCGTCCTCAAGGCTGACGTCACAACGGGTATGGGTGATGCCGTCTGGCAGGGCAGCCAGGGCCTCGCTGTCGATGTCGCAGACGTGGACCCTGGCGCCGGCCTGGACGAAGGCCTCGGCGATGGCCAGGCCGATGCCGGAGGCGCCGGCGGTGACCAGCACGCGCAGTCCCTGGCGTGGGGTGAGGCTTTCAACGACGTTCATGGTGTTCTCCTTGTGTGGGGTCACAGCGACGGCAGCCAGGTGGACAACACCGGCAGCAGGCTGATGATCAGAAGGTTGGCGAGCACGATCGCGACAAAGGGCATGACCGCCCAGGTCAGACGAGCGATGCCGATGTTGGTGATCTGGGAGGCGACAAAGAGGTTGAGCCCGACCGGTGGGGTGAACATGCCCATGGCGAGGTTGACCACCATGATGATGCCGAAGTGGATCGGGTCGAAGCCGTAGCTCACCGCGATCGGCAGCAGGATCGGCACGAAGATCAGGATGGCGGCGGCGGCCTCGATGAACATGCCGGCCAGAAGCAGCAACAGGTTCGCCAGCAGGATGAACAGAAGCGGGCTGTCGATGGCCGAGATCACGAAGTCCGAGATCATGTCGGGGACCCGCAGGCTTTGCAGGATGCGCCCATAGAGCCCGGCGGCGCCGATGATGCTGAGCACCACCGCGGTGGTCACGGCGGATTGCTTGAGGATGCCTACCAGGCTTGCGAACTTGATCTCTCGGTAGATCAGGGTGCCGATGACGAAGGAGTAGGCGACCGCGATGACGGCGGCTTCGGTGGGCGTAAAGACACCCCCATAGATGCCACCGAGGATGATCACCGGCATCAGGATGGCCAGAATCGCCTTTTTACCGGCGCGAAAGACGTCGCCGAGCGAGCTTTTTTCTCCGCCGCCAAGTCCATTGGCACGGGCAAAGAAGTAGGCAAACACCAGCAGGGTGAGGGTCACCAGGATGCCCGGCAGAATACCGGCGATGAACATGTCGCCCACCGAGACGTTGGCGGCGATGCCGTAGAGAATCAGCGGGATGCTGGGCGGGATGATCACGCCGAGGGCGCCGGAGGCGGCCTGGTTGGCGGCGGCGTAGCCACCGGGATAGCCCTTGGACAGCATGGCGGGAATCAGGATGGCACCGATCGCGGCGGTGGTGGCGGCGCCGGAGCCGGAGATCGCCGCGAAGAACAGCGACGTGACGATGGCCACCATGGCCAGGCCGCCGGTCATGCTGCCCACCAGGGTGTTGGAAAAGTCGACCAGGCGCTTGGAGATGCCGCCACCCTGCATCAGGTAGCCCGCCAGGATGAAGAACGGGATCGCCATCAACGGAAAGGAATTGACCGAGGCCAGCATCTGCTGGGCGACGATCAGCATCGGCATCAGGTCGCCGTGCCAGACGGTAATGGCCGAGGCCAAGCCCAGCGAGAAGGCGATGGGGACGCCAAGAATGAACAGGGAAATCAGCAGGACGAACAGTAACAGTGCCATGGTCAGTTCACCTCCTGATGGTGGTGGACCGGTTGGCCCAGGGCTTCGTCGATCAGCAGACCGAGGCTATTGACCATGATCACGATGCCGCCTGCCGGGATGGCGAGGTAAGGCCACATCATCGAAATACGGGTGCTGGGGGCGGTCTGGCTGGAGACCCGGCCGACCAGCTCGAAGCCGTACTTGATCATGACGAAGGCGAACACCGCCGAGCACAGCACAACCAGGATGCGCATCAGGCGGCCCACGCGTTCGCCGCAATACTCCAGCACGATGTCGACCGAAATCAGGGTGCCCTTGCGGTAGGCGTAGCCGGCACCGATAAAGGTCAGCCAGAGCATCGAAAAGCGCGCGATCTCGTCGGAGAAGAACAAGGGACTGCCGACCACGAATCGGGCGAAGACTTGCCAGAAGATCAGTACGGTCATGACCAGCAGCAGCAGCGCCAGGCCCCAGCCGATCAAGCGGTTGAAGTGCCCGATCCCGACGTTGACGAATTGCAGGAAGGATTGCATGGGATGCCTCGCAGGAAGAGACGGCCCCCGCCTTGCCATGGGCTCGGCGGGCGCCTTGTTGCTTAGTGGTCGAAGTTGATCGCGGCGTCGACCAGGTCCTCGCCCACGGTCGGTGCCCACTTGTCGATCACCGGACGCACGGCCTCACGGAAGGGGGCCAGGTCCGGCTCGGTCACGGTCATGCCGAGTTCCGCCAGTTCGCCCTTGTAGCGCTGCTCCAGCTCCTGGCTGGCCTCGCGCTGTACCGGCAGTGCGATCTGCGCGGCTTCGAGGATGATCTGCTGATCTTCTTCGCTGAACGAGTTGAACAGGTTCAGGCTCATCATCAGCGGCGCCGGCGAATAGACGTGCTGGGTGATGTTCAGGTAGTCCTGGACCTCGTAGAAGTTGACGTCGTAGATGGTGGCCAGCGGGTTTTCCTGGCTATCCATGACCCCCTGCTGCAGCGCGGTGTAGACCTCGGTCCAGGCCATCGGCGTGGCGTTGGCGCCCAGCGCTTCCCAGGTGTCCACCTGAACGCGGCTTTCCTGGGTGCGGTGATTGATGCCGTCGAGATCGCTCGGGTGCTCGAGCGGGCGTACCGAGTTGGTGTTGTGGCGGAAGCCGTTTTCCATCCAGGCCAGGAACTTGACGTTCATCTGCTCTTCGGCGAGTTGAGCGAGCTGTTCGCCGTGTTCGCTGTCGAGGAAGCCGTAGGCGTGCTCGTGGTCCTCGAAGATGTAGGGCAGGTCGAACAGCAGGAACTCGTCGACGAAACCGCCCATGGGGCCGGTGGAGGCGATGCCGGCGTCGATGATGCCAAGCCCCATGCCCTCGATGACCTCACGCTCGGCGCCCAAGGCGTTGTCGTAGTGAGGTTCGACGGTCAGACGGCCATCCGACAGGCGCTCAAGTTCCTCACCGAACTTGAGGATACCGATGCCCTGCTGTGACTCGGGTCCCAGCGGCAGGCTGACGTCGATGGTGCGTTCCTGCTGGGCAAGGGCGGTCGCGGACAGGCCAAGACCGACAGCGGCGGTCAGGGCGGTCAGGCTGAAGGGGAGGGGGTGAAAGTGGCGCATGGAGCTCTCCTGTTGTCGTTGTGAGCCCCTGGCCGGCAGCGAGGGGCAATCGGCGGCGCTCGAGGTGGTGGCGCTGCGGAGTGCACACTTGTAAATCCAAACGACATACGTATTCAACAATAGAAAATTCCATGATCCATGTATGTGAAGTAAGTTGCTGAATATTAATTAAATATACTTTAGTTTAATTTAGTGACTACGTAGTCTTTTTTTTGTGGATTGATGGGTGGCGTGCGCGCTTTGTAGCGTCGGGTGGAGGCTGGGGCAAGTGAGTCAGGAGGCCTGAAGTGGAGTGGGCTGGCGCGAGCTGGAGTGAGCTGGAATGAGCTGGCGTGAGGTGGAGTGAGCTGGAGTGGGCTGGCGTGAGGTGGAGTGAGCTGGCGCGAGGTGAGGGCGGCTCGTACATGGGCTCGCACCAGGCGCTCGACAGCGTCACATCAAGCTGTCATCTGGTGGTGATTGACTACACTGTCGCCAGGTCGGTGGCACGCCTTGACATCCACCTCGGCGACGCACAGCTAAGGGGCGAAAAGCCGTGGCGTGAAACGGCAAATCTGGTTAGCATGCGCCGTCCGGTAGTAGGGTAGGGGGCTCGTCGGGTGGACGAGCCTCGTGGGTCGCGATTCGGCTCACCTCGACCGGGCCTATCCATCTTGACGGGTCGTTGTACTCAGGCGGGAGCGTATTGTTATGTCAAAAGTGATCATCATCGGTGCCGGCGGTGTGGGCAGTGTCGTCGCTCACAAGTGTGCGCAGCTTGAATCGGTGTTTACCGATATCCTGTTGGCCAGTCGCACCGAATCCAAGTGCAAGGCCATCGCCGAGCAGTTGCCGCGCCCGATTCGCACAGCCCAGGTCGACGCCGACAACGTCGCCGAGCTGACTGCCCTGCTCGAAGCCGAGAAGCCGGAGCTGGTCATCAACGTGGCGCTGCCCTACCAGGACCTGAGCATCATGGATGCCTGCCTGGCCGCCGGCGTGCACTACCTCGACACCGCCAACTACGAGCCGCTGGATACCGCCAAGTTCGAGTACAAGTGGCAGTGGGCCTACCAGGATCGCTTCAAGCAGGCCGGCCTGACCGCGCTGCTCGGCAGCGGCTTCGATCCGGGCGCCACCAACATGTTCACCGCCTATCTCGCCAAGCACTACTTCGACGAGATCGAGGAGCTGGACATCATCGACGTCAACGGCGGCGATCATGGCTACCCCTTCGCCACCAACTTCAACCCGGAGATCAACATCCGGGAGGTCAGCGCGGACTGCCGCCACTATGAAGATGGCGAGTTCGTCACCACGCCGCCGATGTCCAAGATGGCCCGTTTCAGCTGCCCCGAAGAGGTCGGTGACTACAACATCTACCGCCTCTACCACGAGGAGCTGGAGTCGCTGTCCAAGCACTTCCCGAGCCTCAAGCGCGCCCAGTTCTGGATGAGCTTCGGCGACAGCTACCTCAAGCACCTGGAGGTGTTGAAGAATGTCGGTATGACCGGCATCGAGCCGGTGGAGTACAACGGCCAGCAGATCGTGCCGATCCAGTTCCTGGCCAGCCTGCTGCCCGACCCCTCCACCCTGGGCCCGCGCACCAAGGGCAAGACCTGCATCGGCACCGTGGTGCGCGGCAAGAAGGATGGCCAGGAAAAGGTCATGTACCTGTACAACATCTGCGACCATCAGGACTGCTACGCCGAGGTGAAGTCCCAGGCGATCTCCTATACCACCGGCGTGCCGGCGATGATCGGCGCCAAGATGATCCTCGAGGGTCACTGGAAGCGTCCGGGCGTGTGGAACATGGAGCAGTGCGATCCCGATCCGTTCATGGCCGACATGAACGAGTACGGTCTGCCGTGGAAGGTCATCGAGCTGGATCCGTCGTTCCGTCTGGACGTGCAGAAGGGCGAGGACCTCTAAGGCGTGGAGATCCTTCAGTTCACGGATATCACGCGGCTGGACGCCGAAGCGCTGCCGTCACCCTGCTACGTCGTCGACGAGGTGGCGGTGGAGCGCAACCTGGCGATCCTCGCCGAGGTCGCCGAGGCCAGCGGTGCCAAGGTGCTGTCGGCGCTCAAGGCCTTCAGCATGTGGCACTTCGCGCCGATGGTGTCGCGCTACTTGAGCGGCACCTGCGCCAGCGGCCTGCACGAGGCGCAGCTCGGGCGTGAGCACTATGGTGGCGAGGTCCACGTCTTCGGCGCCGCCTACAGCGACGCCGATCTGGCCGAGATCCTCAAGATCGCCGACCATGTGGTGTTCAACAGCTCGGCCCAGTGGCGTAGGGCCCAGCCGCTGGTGCGCGAGGCGCTGGCGCGTCGTCCGGGGCTGCGCTTCGGGCTGCGCATCAATCCGGAGCACTCCGAGGGCGATGTGCCGATCTACGATCCCTGCGCACCGGGGTCGCGGCTCGGTATCCCGTTGTCCGAGCTCGACGAGCAGAGCCTCGACGGCATCAGCGGTCTGCACTTCCATACCCTGTGCGAGCATGACTTCCCGCCGCTTGAGCGTACCCTGGCGGCGGTGGAAGAGCGCTTCGGCCATCTGCTCGGGCGCATGCAGTGGGTCAACTTCGGCGGTGGCCACCATATCACCCGTCCCGACTACCAGCGTGACGACCTGATCCGCTGCGTGCGTGACTTCGCCGAGCGTCACCAGGTGCAGGTCTACCTGGAGCCCGGCGAGGCGGTTGCCATCGGTTCCGGGGTGCTGGTGACCACGGTGCTGGACACGAGCTTCAATGCGCTGAACCAGGCGATCCTCGACACCTCGGCCACCTGCCATATGCCGGACGTGCTGGAGATGCCCTATCGTCCCGGTCTGCTGGGGGCGGGGGAGCCAGGCGAGTACCCGCACACCTACCGACTGGGCGGGCTGACCTGTCTGGCCGGGGACGTGATCGGCGACTACAGCTTCCCCGAGCCGCTTGAGATCGGTCAGAAGCTGATCTTCAAGGACATGTCCCACTACACCATGGTCAAGACCACCACCTTCAATGGCACGCGCCTGCCGGCCATTGCGGTGTGGAACTCCGAGACCGGTGAGCTCAGGGTGATCCGCGAGTTCGGCTATCAGGACTTCCGCGAACGCCTGTCCTGACGGCAGAGTGGAAGGTGCAAAGCCCAGGTCGGGGGCTGAGATTCGGGGCCGAGGTCAGGGCCTGATTCGGCTCTGAGGATTGAGACCGAGGTTCGAGTCCGAGGTTCTGGAGCTCGACTGACGCGGATCGTGGTATCGATTCGATCGGACCGTCTTCGATACGCAAGCCGCCCGCCCCGTTCGGCACTGCCGAGCGGGGCGGGCGTCTTTTCGTCTGCGCCTTAAAAACCTTCGAGCACGATCTTGCCCTTGGCCTTGCCGCTCTCGATCAGCGCATGGGCGCGCTTGAGGTTGTCGGCGTTGATGGTGCCGTAGCTGTCGGTGGCGGTGGAGCGAATCCGACCCGTGTCGATCAGCCCCGCCACCTTGTCGAGGATCTCGCCCTGGCGGGCGATGTCGTCGGTGGTGAAGAGCGCGCGGGTAAACATCAGCTCCCAGTGGATCGACACCGCCTTGGGCTTGAACGGCGTGATGTTCAGCGTCTCTGGGTCATCGATCAGCCCGAAGCGGCCCTGGGGGGCGATCAACTCGGCCACCTGGGGGGCATAGTGCTCCGAATAGTTGGTCGAGAAGACGAAGGCTGGCGCACCCAGGCCCAGCGCCTCGACCTGTTCGGGCAGCGGCTGGCTGTGGTCGATCACGTGGTGAGCGCCGAGTTCCTTCACCCAGGCCTGGGTCTCCGGGCGCGAGGCGGTGGCGATGATCTGCAGGTCGGTCAAGGCGCGCAACAGCTGGATGGTGATGGAACCCACGCCGCCGGCACCGCCGATCACCAGCACTGCACGGGCGGCACCGGGGACCGGATCAAGCACCCGCAGGCGATCGAACAGCATCTCGAAGGCGGTCAGGGTGGTGAGCGGCAGTGCCGCTGCCTGGGCGGTGGGGATGGAGCGAGGCGCATGCCCGACGATGCGCTCGTCGACCAGATGGTACTCGCTGTTGGTGCCCGGGCGGGAGATATCGCCGGCGTACCAGACCTGGTCGCCCACGGCGAAGCGTGAGGCCTGGTCACCGACCGCGACCACCTCGCCGACCGCGTCCCAGCCAATCACAGCAGGCTGACCTTCTTCGGGGGCGCGGGCCTGGCGAATCTTGACGTCCACCGGGTTGACCGAAATCGCCTCGACCTTGACCAGCAGGTCAAAGCCGCTGGCCTGTGGCGTGTCGAGGGTCAGATCGACCAGGGCGTCGGCGCGGTCGATGGGGCCGGGGGCGTGGTAACCGATAGCTTTCATGGGATCTCCCGTAAGGTGTTCATCAATGGCAACACCTTAGCGTGCTATGGAGTCGTGAAACACCGGCGGCCGCCAAACACACTATTCGGAATTCCCGGACAATGGCGCCCTCAGGATGCAGAAGAAATAGCGGCCACAAACCGCCTGCCAGGCCGTTTGTGACCGGTTGGTGGGGAAGGGATCTTGGGGATGTTGGCGTATGGTCAGTCGATCAGTCCCTGGTCGACGAGAAACTGCTCGGCGACCGTCTCGACGACGTCGCGGTTCACGTCCACCTGTTCGTTGAGGCGGGTCATCACCTCATCGTCGAGCTTGGCAGCGAGAGCATTGAGCTGGGCTTCCAGCTCGGGGTGGGTGTCCAACGCCTCCTGGCGCACCACGGGGGTCATGGCGTAGGGCGGGAAGAAGCCCTTGTCGTCCTCGAGGATACGTAGATCGAAGGCCGATACGCGTCCATCGGTGGTGGTGACCATGGCGATGTCCACCTGATCGTCTCTCAGCGCCGTGTAGGTCAGGCCGGTATCCATGCGCTTGATGTCGGAACGCTCGAACTGAAAGCCGTAGATGTCCTGCATCGGCCGCAGTCCGTCAGGTCGGGCGTAGAATTCTGCATTGGAGGCAAACAGCAGGTCCTCGCCGGCGTTGACCGCTTCTGCCATGTCCGAAATGCTGGTGATCTCCATGGCCTCGGCGTCGGCCTCTCGCATGGCGATCGCGTAGGTGTTGTTGACGCCGGAAGGTTCGAGCCAGGCAAGTCCCTTCTCGGCATCCAGCGCCTTGACGCGGTCATAGGTTTCCTGGGAATCGAGCTTTTCCTCGACCCCATTGAAGACGATAAGGGAAGTGCCGGTGTACTCCCAGTAGAGGTCTACCTGGCCGTTTTCCTGGGCCTGACGCAGCACCGCCGAGCCCATGCCGGCGCGCTTGTCCACGTCGTAGCCGAGATGGTCAAGGTACTGGGCGGTCATGCTCGAGATGATCTGCTGTTCGGTAAAGTTCTTGCCACCGACCACGATGTTGTCGTCAGCATGAGATGTTATGGCAAAGAGGGTGAGCAGTCCGGCGGTGATTGTTGTCGTGGCACGGCGTTGAAGTGTCATCTAGAAGTCCGGTTATGGGGTGGAGCCTTAAGTCTAGGCCAGCGGGGCTCGCTGCCAAGGGGCGACGCACGAGTCTTTGCAATGGGGACGATTGCAGATGCAAATGACTGAAAGTTGCAGAAATCGCTACCATGATCTCACGCTTCATTACGTGGAAAGGTGCCCGGAAAGCCGCATGGAAATCGAAGAGTTCATCAACTGTTATCAAAAGGGGCTCAATCAGCTTGACGGGATGACAGTCGCCGACTCCCGGCTTGGCTATGAGCGCCTGTGCGAAAGTTTTCAGGTGAGAAGCTCGGCAATCGCTTGCGACGTCACCGAGATCACCGGTGTGCCGGTCACCAGGCTGTGGGCGCGTGATGGCGTGGGTCGAGGCGATGGCGTGGTGGTGTATGCCCATGGTGGAGGCTGGTCGCTCGGGTCTAGTCGTAGCCATCGCGGCGTCGCCGAAGCCCTGGTGCTGGCGCTGGGCCGCGAAGTGGTCAGCGTGGACTATCGGCTGCTGCCTGAAGCGAATTACCGCGAAGCACTGGCGGATGTGCTTGGCGTGTGGCGAACCTGTGATCCTGTCGCCGCGGTAGGGGATAGCGCCGGGGGCAGGCTGGTAATGGATGCAGCAGCCACGCTAACTCGGGAAGGCGTTGGCGTACCACCGCTGGGGCTGATCTATCCAGTCGTCGGTACGCCGCACATGACGACACTGGGGCCGGACGCACCGCTGCTAACACGCGACGATGTCATGGCGTTGTGGCGGTCGGTCGCGGCCGATATTCCCTGTCATGATGTGAGCCTTCCGCCGTCGCGCTACGTTCATGTGCTGGCGGCAGAGCACGACCCGCTGACGGCAATGACGGCAGATGCCGTGGAGCGATGGTCGGGCGCTTCAGTGCATGTTTCTCTGGATATCGCCGAAGGCATGGTGCATAGCGCGCTGCATGGCCTTCCCAGGCTGAGACCCATGCAGGCTGCCTGGCGGACCTTTTGCTCGCGGCTCAACGCTTCAATCGAGGCAGCAGCGAGTCATGACGGGAGTGAGTGAGCAGCAGGAGGGCCGCGACGGAGGTGAAGTTCTGCCGCCGGGCAACCAAGAGACGGTGTTAACGCTGTGCTCGGAGGGGAGCCGGAATCCCTGCATCGAGACGTGCCTGCCGTTGACGACGATGCTTTGATGTTCACCTCGGCTTCCCTGGGGCCGGGAGCATGGCTACACTTGGCGTTTCCCATTGCCCACAGGACGTTGCATGGCAAGCTCGCGGCCCAGCTACGCAAGAATAAAGGAATATCTGCTGTCCGAGATCGAGAGCGGGGCCTACGTCGCCGGTGATCGAATCCCTGCCGAGAATGCTCTGGCTACCCAGTTTGGGGTCAGTCGCATGACCGCCAACAAGGCCATACGCGATCTGGTACAGAAGGGCTTGCTGGTGCGCCGGGTGGGGTCCGGTACCTTCGTCAGTCAGCGCAAGTCCGAATCGTCGCTGTTCGACATCCGCAATATCGCCGACGAGATCCGCCTGCGAGGCGGCGAGCACTCAAGCCAGATCATCGCGTTGAAGGAGGTGGCCGCATCCGAAGAGGTCGCCGTCTTTCTGGGGGTGAGGACCGGGACCCGGGTGTTCTACTCCGAGATCGTGCATCGGGAAAATGGCGTGGCGATCCAGCTCGAGCGACGCCACGTCAACCCGAAGCTGGCGCCGGACTACCTGCAGCAGGACTTCGAGCGCCAGACGCCCAACGCCATCCTGGTGGCGCGTTATCCGGTCACCGACGTCGAGAACAGCGTCGAGGCGATGCTGCCAAATGACGAGGAAGCGGCGCTGCTGGAGATGTCTCCCAGCGACGCCTGCCTGCTGGTGGTGCGGCGTACCTGGTCCGGGGAGCTGTTGATCAGCTACACCCAGCTTCTGCATCCCGGCAAGCGCTACAAGCTGAACGCCTCCCGCAATACCTGAAGCTACCCTGGCGCATCGCCGCCGCTGTTCGGACGGCTTCCTTCGCAGGTCTTTGCTGTGAGGGTGGTGACGGCTGTGGCTTGGTGTCATGCAGCGCTCGCGTTTTCACCTCCCTCTCTCGGTGATCTCCCCCCCGGCAAGCTCTCTCGCCGAACTCCCTCCTATCACCCTGCTATCTCTCTGCTGTCTCTCTACTGGCAGCGCTGACGAACGCTTGGCGCCCGTCGTTCTCCCCCTCCCTGACGTTGCCCTCGATGACCATCTCTCGGGTTCCCGACGGGCTTCGGGGTGTCGTGCCGCGGACTCCCTCGACATCGGTGCGGGCCGTCGATGACGCTAGATGTATATACCAATATGTGCCACAAGCGCCTGGTGTCACCATTTATCATTAGACCTTGGTCGATAATTCTCAAGGCCTATATTTTAGAAAGCGTTTAAAAAACAATAAATAAATTTCGTTCTGAGATTTTTGGCAAGAATGTCTGGGTGGAAAGCCGGCCACTTTAGCGATAAATATGTATATACATATTGAGCGGCCGTCAGCGCTCGATGTCACTGCCAACAACAAGACCGGAGGCAAGACGCTATGCAACCACTCAAGGGGATCACCGTCCTCGACCTGTCCCGGGTGCTCGCCGGGCCCTACTGCACCGCCATGCTGGCTGACCTGGGCGCCGAAGTGGTCAAGGTCGAGTCGGGGCAGGGCGACGACAGCCGTCATATTGCGCCTTACGTCGAGGGCGAAAGCCTGTACTTCTCGATGCTCAATCGTGGCAAGAAGAGCCTGTGTCTGAATCTCAAGGACCCCCAGGACCTCGAGCGCTTTCATCGGCTTTGCGAGCGCGCCGACGTGGTGGTGGAGAACTTCCGGCCCGGGGTTACCGAGCGCCTGGGAATCGACGAGGCGACGCTGCGTGCGCGCTACCCCCGTCTCATCTACTGCTCGATCTCCGGCTTCGGTCAGAGCGGTGCCATGCGCGTCAAGCCAGCCTACGACATCATCGCCCAGGCGCTGTCGGGCATGATGGCGGCCACCGGTCCCGATGGCGGCATGCCGACCCGCATCGGCGAGTCGCTGGGCGATGTGTGCGCCGGAATGTTCGCCAGCTGGTCGATCGCAGCGGCGTTGTTCGCCCGTGAACGTGACCCCGAGCGCCAGGGCTGCCATCTGGATGTGTCCATGCTCGATTGCCTGTTCTCGATGCAGGTCACCAACCTGGCGCAGTTCGTCGCCAGCGGCCAGGCGCCTTCCCCTATCGGCAATCGCCATCCGCTGTCGGCGCCCTTCGACAGCTTCGAGGCCAAGGATGGCCAGGTAATCATCGCGGTGATCAACAACACGCTGTTTTCTCGCCTGGCCGCGTGCATGCAGGCGCCAGAGCTCGCCGAGGATGCGCGCTTCGTCGACGACGAGCAGCGCTGTCTCCACCAGGCCGAACTCAAGTCGCTGATCGAAGACTGGACCGGCCAGTTCACCGTGGAGGAGGTCTGCGCGCGTCTCGATCAGGCGGGAGTGCCGGCGTCTCCGATCTGGAACATCGCCCAGCTTGCCGAATCCCGGCATGCCGAAGACCGCCAGCTGCTGCTCGATATGGGGCACTGGCGCTCGCCGGCTCAACCGGTGTTCTTCAATGGCCGACGGGTCGTCTGCGATCGCCCCGCGCCGACGCTTGGCCAACACAACGCCTGTCTCGAATCACAGCACCTCGACAAGGAGATCGACGCATGAACTTTACCTTCAATGAAGATGACATCGCCTTCCAGGACGCCGCTCACCGCGTCTGCGCTGAGGTGCTCAAGACCAATGCGGCGCGCTACGACGAAACGCGGGAGTTCTGCCGCGAGAGCCTCGACGCCCTGGGCGAGCTGGGCTTCTGGGGCATGAACCTGCCCGAGCAGTATGGCGGTGTGGAGATCTCGAGCATCGCCATGTCGCTGGCGGTGGAAGAGATCGCCTACCACTGCGCGGCCACCTGTTCATCGCTGACCGCTCACTTTCTGGCCACCGACTCGGTGCTGATCGGTGCCACCGAGGATCAGAAGCAGGCGCTGCTTCCCCAGTGTGCCAGCGGCGAGAAGCTGGGCGCCTTCGCCCTGACCGAACCCGGGGCCGGCTCCAATCCCGCCGAGATGCGCACCCGGGCGGTACGCACCAGCGACGGCTGGCACCTGACCGGCACCAAGCACTACATCACCAACGGCGCCTTCGCCGACTTCCTGGTGGTCTACGCCAAGACCGACCCCGATCAGGGCCACCGCGGCATCTCTGCCTTTCTGGTCGACCGCCACACCGCCGGCATCGAGTTCTCGAGTCCCGAGAAGACCCTGGGCCTGCGCGGTAGCCACATCTACGAGATCGGCTTCGACTGCGTGCTGCCATTGGATGCGCTGATGGGCGAGGAGGGGGCCGGATTCGCCACCGCCATGGAGGTGCTGGATCGCGGCCGGGTCGAGGTGGCGGCGATGAGCGTCGGTATCTCGCGGGCCGCTCGAGATGCGTCGCTGGCCTGGTCAAAGGAACGCATCGTCGGTGGCAAGCCGCTGTGCCGGCACCAGGGCATCCAGTGGATGCTGGCCGAGATGCACGCCCAGCTCGAGGCCGCCAAGCTGGTGACCTACAAGGCGGCGGACGCGCGGGACTCCGGCCAGCGTTTCAGCCTTGAGTCGGCGGTGGCCAAGCTGGTGGCATCCGAGGCGGCGGCCAAGGTCACCGACGCCGCGGTGCAGGTCCATGGTGGCTACGGCTACATCTCCGACCTGCCGATCGAGCGCTACTACCGTGACGCCCGCATCACCCGCATCTTCGAGGGCACCTCGGAGATCCAGAAGATCATCATCGGCCGTGCCATCACCGCCTGACCGCCCAGCAAGGGAGATAGCCCATGAAAATCCTTGTCGCGGTCAAGCGCGTCATTGATCACAACGTCAAGATCCGGGTCAAGCCGGACCACTCCGGCGTTGACCTCACCAACGTCAAGATGGCCCTGAACCCGTTCTGTGAAATCGCCGTGGAGCAAGCGGTTCGCCTCAAGGAGGCCGGTGTGGCCAGTGAGGTGCTGGTGGTCAGTGCCGGGCCGAAGGCGGTGCAGGAGCAATTGCGCACGGCGCTGGCCCTCGGCGCCGACCGTGCCCTGCACATCGACACCGAGGTCGCGCTGGAATCGCTGGCGGTGGCGCACCTGCTCAAGGCGGTCGTCGAGCAGGAGCAGCCGGAGCTGGTGCTGCTCGGTAAGCAGGCCATCGACAGTGACAACAATCAGACCGGCCAGATGCTGGCCGCCCTCGGTGGCATGCCCCAGGGCACCTTCGCTTCCGCCCTGGAGGTAGAGCAGGGCCAGATCAAGGTCACCCGCGAGATCGACGGCGGCCTCGAGACCCTGTCGCTGGCGCTGCCGGCGGTCATCACCACCGACCTGCGCCTCAACGAGCCTCGCTACGCCAAGCTGCCGGACATCATGAAGGCCAAGAAGAAGCCCCTGGCGGTGACCACGCCCGACGCCTTGGGCGTCGACGTCAGCCCTCGGCTCAGGCTCAAGGCGGTCGAGCCGCCGCCCGAGCGGCTGGGCGGCATCAAGGTGGCCTCGGTGGCCGAACTCGTGGACAAGCTCAAGAACGACGCCAAGGTGATCGCATGAAGATTCTGGTTGTGGGGGAACATCACAAAGGACAGCTCGGCGAGGCCACCGCGCGGGTGGTGGCCGCCGCCCGGCAGATCGCACAGACCGCAGCAGACCCAAGTGACGTCGATATCGACGTGCTGGTAGCCGGTGAGGGCGTCGCGGGCATCGCCGAGGCGGCGGCAAGGCTTGAGGGCGTCAGCCGGGTACGGCTGGCCGATCAGGCGAGCCTTGCCCATCAACTAGCCGAGCCCACGGGCGATCTGGTGGCGGCGCTGGTCGGGGACTACACCCACGTGCTGGCTGCGGCATCGACCAGCGGCAAGAACGTGCTGCCGCGGGTAGCGGCGCTTGCCGATGTCGCCCAGCTCTCCGAGGTCATCGCGGTCGAGTCCGCCGATACCTTCAAGCGGCCGATATACGCCGGCAACGCCATCGCCACGGTACAGAGCCTGGACCCGGTCAAGGTCATCACCGTGCGGGTCACCGCCTTCGAGGCGGTGGCCGAGGCCTCAAGCGCAGCACCCATCGAGTCCGTCGACATCGCCATCGTCAACCAGCGCTCGCACTTTGTCGGCGAGACCCGGGCGGTGAGCGAGCGCCCGGAGCTGGGCGCTGCCAGGGTGGTCATCTCCGGCGGTCGCGGCATGGGCAGCGGTGACAACTTTGCCCTGCTCGAAGGTATCGCCGATACCCTTGGCGGCGCCATCGGGGCGTCGCGGGCGGCGGTGGACGCCGGCTTCGTGGCCAACGACCTGCAGGTAGGGCAGACCGGCAAGGTGGTAGCGCCGGAGCTGTATATCGCGGTGGGTATCAGCGGCGCCATCCAGCACCTGGCAGGGATGAAGGACTCGAAGGTCATCGTCGCCATCAACAAGGACGAGGAGGCGCCGATCTTTCAGGTCGCCGACTACGGTCTTGTCGCGGACCTGTTCCAGGCACTGCCCGAACTCGACCAGGCACTGGCCGAGCGCTGACGCGGATGGCCACAGTTCTGTGCTTAACGGCGCTGGCCATTCAACTCCTGAATCTCTTCCATCCCGCTGGCGTCGATGACGGCGCCGGCACCACCGAGCATCGCCCCCTCGGGCGGTGCTCATCGCAAGCCCCACTGGAGACACAACATGAACAATCCCAAGGTGGCAGCCCCTCCACGCAGCGCTGGCGTGACCTCGCTGGTCGGCAGCCTGATTGGCCTTTGCATCTTCTTTTTCCCCTTCCCGACGGCAGATGGCTCGCTGAAGATCCCGCTGGTGATCATCATCGACTATCTGAAGTCTTCGCTCGGCGGGGCCCTCGAGTATCTGACGCTTGGCCTGGTCGTCCTGTTGTGTGTGACCTGGCTGCTGTCACGCCTGGTGGCTTCCTCCGTGTCGTCGTCTCCATGGCGCCGAGCCGTCGCCGCCTACCATGAGAAGGACGGCACGATGACCGGGCTGACCTTCCTGCTGGCGGCGGTGTTCACCTTCATGCTGGTGTTCCAGATCGGCCCCGACTGGCTGCTGCACAAGGATGTCGGTGGGCTGGCGCTGTACCTGGGGGGCAGCGTCTTTCTGACCGTGGCCATCGCCGGCCTGTTTGTGCTGTTTCTGACCGAGTTCGGCTTCCTGGAATTTGTCGGCACCCTGATGGAGCCCTTGATGCGTCCGCTCTATCGTCTGCCGGGCAAGTCTGCGGTGGACGCGGTTGCCTCCTTCGTCGCCGCCCCGGCGGTGGGCATCTTCATCACCAACAAGCTCTATCTGGAAGGCCACTATACCCAGCGGGAGTCGGCCAGCATTGCCACCAACTTCAGTATCTGCAGCCTGGGCTTCTTCGCCCTGCTGGCGTCCATCGGCGGCATCATGGCCTACCTGCCGCACATGATCATCGTCTCCTTCATCATCAACTTCACCCTGGCGGCGCTGATGGTCAGGATTCCGCCGCTGTCGCGCAAGCTCGACGTCTACCATCAGGGCAACACCCAGACGGCTCAGGATCTCGAAGTCTCCAATGATGGACACATCCTGGCCCGGGCCTGTGGTGCCGCCGCCGAGCGCGCCTCCCAGACCCGTCTCGATGTGTTCTACAAGGGCTTCTGGGAGGCCATCACCTTTGCCCAGAAGATCGTCGCCTACATCCTGGCCATCGCCACCCTGGCGCTGCTGCTGGCGACCTACACCCCGGTATTCGACTACCTGGGCGTGCTGGTGGAGCCGTTGATCTCTGCGCTTCAGCTGCCGGATGCCAGCGCCATTGCCCCCACCGTGCTGGTATCGATCGCCGAGATCGCGCTGCCGGCGATCATCATCTCCGGCGCCGACGTCGACCCCATGGCGGTGTTCTTCGTGTGCACCCTGTCGTCGGTGCAGATCATCTTCTTCACCGAGAGTGCCAACGCCATGCTGGAGTCGGACATCCCGCTGACGGTGCGTGACCTGGTCGTGGTGTTCCTGCTGCGCACCCTGGTGGCCATGCCCATGGTGGCGCTGGCGACCCATCTGCTGTTCTAAGGCTTGACCAAAGCCTAGGGCTTGTCTGAAAAGTGTCTGCACTCGGTAATACGGCGTTAAAAATCGGATCAAAATGCTCATTTACACCCCGTAAACTGCGCTTTCTCACCGATTTTTGCCTTGTCTAACCTTCGCTCGTCGACTTTTCGGACAGCGCCTAGGCCTCGTCTATTTGCATCGCCCATTGGCGCTTCCGTCCTCCGTCGGTAGCGCTTTTTTTATGTCGGGCGCAAGGCGCTGGCCATACGCCAGGGTCGGGATAGGCGAGGCTGCCGGCGTGGTGCAGGCGATGGCTTTGCAAGAAAACCGAAAACTGATTGCGCCGCTTGCCGGCTTATCGTCGGCACAGGGCTGCACTAGCATGGGGGAAAACATGTCGCCGCACCGTTATCCGGTGACCGGCGCCGCCAGGAGATTGCCATGAAGACGATATTGATCACCGGGTCCACCGATGGGATTGGCCTTGCCACCGCCAGCGAGCTGGCGCGCCAGGGCCATCGCGTCATCCTGCATGGACGCAACCCCGACAAGCTCGCGGCGGCCCGTGAGCAGCTGGCAGCGATCTCGCAAGGCGAGGTGCCCGCAGGGCATGTCGCCGACCTGTCGCGCCTGGCCGAAGCGGCGGCGCTGGCGGCGGAGGTCGAGCAGAGCGATGAGCGCATCGATGTGCTGATCAACAACGCCGGGGTCTACCGCACCCCGGACACCCGTACCGCAGACGGCCTCGATGTGCGTTTTGCGGTCAATACCCTGGCGCCCTACGTGCTGGCCCGTCGCCTGGCGGCTTTGCTCGGAGACAAGGGGCGGGTGGTCAATCTGGCCTCCGCCGCCCAGGCGCCGGTGTCGCTGGCGGCGCTTGCCGGCACCGCCGACGCCGACGGTGACTTCGACGCCTACGCCCAGAGCAAGCTGGCGCTGATCATGTGGACCCGCGACCTGGCCGCCAGGTCCAGTGCCGGCGATCCCATGGTGGTGGCGGTCAATCCCGGATCCTTGCTGGCCAGCAAGATGGTCAAGGAAGGCTTTGGCGTGGCCGGCAACGACCTGTCCATCGGCGTCGACATCCTGGTAAGGGCAGCATTGTCCGAGGAGTTCGGCAACGCCGGCGGCCAGTACTACGACAACGACGGCAAGGGCTTCTCGTCACCGCATGCCCACGCCATGGACGATGGCCGATGCCGTCGCCTGGTCGAGGCCATGGAAGAGGTGCTGGAGCGCCTGGCCTAGCCCGTTGCCACGAACGAGAGTGCCCTGGCCAGTCGTGTTTAGCTTTGAGCAAGCTCGAGGACGGTGTCGGTCAGGGTTCGGACGGCCACTGCGGCATCGTCCTTCTCGACATGTTCGTCCGGGTGATGACTGACGCCGTCACGACAGGCGACGAACAGCATCGCAGCAGGGCACAGGTTGGCCAGATGGATGGCGTCATGAAAGGCGCCAGACACCAGTCGGGGGGCTTTGGTGGCGTACTTTTCAAGCTTCTGTTCAAGTGATGCCAGGATGGCGGAATCGAAGGTGACCGGTGCGATCGAGGACAATCGTTCCAGTGTGGCCGGACAGTCCTGCCAGTGAGTCGCTACCAGGGCGGCAAATTCGTCGTCGATGGCTGCCAGTACCGAGCCATCGGGGTGGCGCAGGTCGACCGTGAAGCTGACCTCGTCGGCGATGGTATTGATCGAGTCTGGTGCCACGCTGAACTTGCCGATGGTGAAACGTACCTGCGAGTCCCGTCGGTTGACGCAGTTCTCCAGCTCCCTGATCAGGGCATGTGCCCCCATCACTGCGTCTCGTCTCATGTCCATGGGCGTTGTGCCGGCGTGGTTGGCACGTCCCTGGAGGCGAAAGCGGTACCAGTTGACACCCTGAATACCAACGACCACACAGGCGGGGAGTTGGCCTGCATCCAGCACGGGACCTTGCTCGATATGCAGCTCCAGATAGGCCGATGGTGAAAAGGGGGTTTCTCGCTTGGTCGATCCCCGGGCTTCCATGGCCTCTAGACAAGGGGCCAGGGCTTGTTCGAATGACACTCCGGCATCATCGCGTGACGCCATGATCGCCGCGATGTCTCTAACCCCCGCGAACCACGCAGACCCCGGTGTTCCCGGGGCGAAACGGGCGCCTTCCTCGTTGGTCCAGCTCACCACTTCGACAGGGCACTCGAGCGTGATGTCCTGTTCGTGCAGGGTGCGCAGCACGGTGAGGCCAGCGATGACGCCCAGCGCCCCGTCGTAGATTCCCCCTCGAGGCTGACTGTCCATATGGCTGCCGATCAACAGCGGTGGGAGCTCCGGGGAGCGCCCCTCTCGGCGCAGGTAGAGGTTGCCGATGGGGTCGTGGAAGGCGCTCGCGCCGAGGGAAGCCGCCTCTTGCATCAGCCACAGACGTGCCTCGATGTCGCTTTCGTCCAGTGCCAGGCGGCCGAGGCCGCCTTCGGGTAGCGCGCCGATGCGCGCCTGGGTCTGAACGTCCTGCCAGAAGCGATCGATATCGACCTCTCGCCCTAATGTGCTGTGCTGTTGCATTGTGCTCGTCTCAATAGATGAGTGAGGGCAGCCAGGTGCTGAACCAGGGAACATAGCTGATGACAATCAACGCCAGCAGCATCATGGCGATGAAGGGCAGGCACGCCTTGAACACTTCCTGCAGTGACATCTTCGAGATGGACATGGCCACGAAAAGATTCAGCCCGACCGGGGGAGTGATCATTCCCACCGAGAAGTTGATCAGGGTGATCACGCCAAAATGCACGGGGTCGACGCCGACCTGCTCGGCGATAGGCTGAAGGAGAGGGGACAGCACGATGATGGCCGAGGCACTGTCGAGGAAGAAGCCTGCGACGATCATCACCACATTGAACAGCGCCATGACCTGAATGGGATCGTCGGTCAGTGATAGCACCTGACTGGCCAGCTGGGTTGGCGTACCGGTGATCGCCAGCAGCCATGAGAAGGCAGAGGCGCCGGCAGTGATCAGCAGCAAGGTCGCAGAGGTCAAGCCGGAGCTTCTCAGGGTGGCGACCAGCTCTCTGGGGCCAATGGTGCGATACACGACCATGCCGATAAAGAGTCCGTAGACGCAGGCCACCGCCGCTGACTCCGTGGGGGTGAAGACGCCGCTATAGATGCCGCCCAGCAGAATAAAGGGGAGTCCCAGGCCCCAGGCTGCCGCCTTGAAGGCACGCAGGATCTCGCCCAAAGAGGGAATCGGCGCACGCGCATATCCCTTGAGGCTGGCGTAGACCATGCAGTAGCCGATCAACAGAGAGGCGATCAGGATGGCCGGCAGCAACCCCGCAGCGAATAGCTGACCCACCGAGGTGCCAGTCACCGAACCATAGATGATCAAGGCGATACTGGGGGGCACGATCGGGCCAAGGGTGCCGGCCGTGGCGATCAGGCCAATGGCGAAAAGCCGGTTGTAGCCTGCCGCGACCAGGGCGGGAAACATGATGGTGCCGATGGCCACCACGGTGGCTGGGCTGGAACCTGAGATGGAGCCAAAGAACAGGCATGACAGCACGGTGGCTGCCGCGAGTCCTCCGGGCACCCAGCCGACCAGTGCCTTGGCCAGGTTGATCAGGCGGTCGGACAGCCCGCCGATACGCATCAATTCGGCGGCTAGAATAAAGAAGGGGATCGCCATCAGCGAGAAGTTGTTCATGCCCGTGAACATGCGCATGGGAACAATCAGCGCACTGGTCGAGCCGAACAGCTCAATTGCGACAAAAACGGCGAGTGAGAGTGCGGCGAATATCGGTAGACCGAGCAACAACACCGCGAAGAAGATTGGCAGAAGCGCCGTAATCATGGGAGTCTCCTGGTTAGACGAGCTTGTCTGCCTCTGCGGCGAGTTGTTCAGCGTGGCTCATGGGGGGGCTCGACCACATCGTCTGCAAGAGTCCAAGGTAACGGATGATCAGCAGCACTCCCGAGATACCGATCGGCAGGTAGAACCATGCCATCGGCAGTCTCAGGGCTGCCGTCAGCTGTCCGCGATCCATGGTCTTTCCGAATAGCTGGAACCCGTAGAAGACCATGAATCCGGCGAAGATGATGCCGAGTACCGCCGAGACCAGATGCAACAGGCGATTGACCCTGGGCGAGGCGATGGCATTGAGCACATCGACCGAGATATGAGCGCCGTGTCGCACCCCCATGCTGGCACCGACGAAGCTCATGCAGATGATGGAATAGATGACAACTTCCTCGGCCCAGAACAGCGAGCTGTTGAAGCCATAACGATAAACCACCTGAACCGCCGTAATGACGGTCGCGATCGACATGAACGCGACCATCGAAACGCTCTCCAGGCGATCAATCGCTGCATTCAGCGTCTTGATCATCGGAGCTCTCTCTTAGTATTCGATACCGACGACGTCGTAGACCTTGTGCAGCAGTTCCGGCGTCACCACGTCTTCGTAGTCCTCGTGTACCGGCATGCTGGCCTCGACAAAGGCTTGGCGAGCCTCATCGCTGATCTCGTTGATGGCGATCTCGTCCTTGATCTCGGACATGATCACTTCCTCGTCCTCGAGCGTCATCTGGCGTGAGGCATCGCGACCGTTGTCGAAGGCTTCGAGCATGACCTGCTGGAGGTCTTCGGGCAGGGATTCCCAGGCATCCTTGTTCATGACGGCGGCGTAGGCGTGGTAGGCATGGCTGGTCAGTGACAGGTAGTCCTGAACCTCGTGGAAGCGCATGGTGTAGATATTGGCCAGCGGGTTTTCCTGTCCTTCTACCACGCCTTGCTGCAAGCCGTTGTAGACCTCGGTGAACGCCATCGCAGTGGCGTTTGCGCCATAGTTCTCGTAGGTCGAGATGATGATCGGGGCCTGCATGGTGCGCATGCGAATGGCGTCGAGGTCTTCGGGGGACTCGATGGCACGGATGTTATTCGTCATATGGCGAAAACCCGCGCCCCAGAAGTTGAAGGCATGCATGCCATCATCTTCGAGGGTGTCGAGGATTTCCCGTCCCACGTCGCCATCAAGCACCGCTTCCATGTCATCGTAGGTCGAGATCAGGAAAGGCAGGTCAAGAATCTGCAGGCGGGGTTCGAAGTTGCCCAGGGTTGCGGTGGGGGGGATGCCGATATCCACCAGCCCCATCTGGATCTGTTCGATGATTTCGACATCGCCACCGACCTGGGCGGCGGGCAGCACGTTGATGCTGATACGGCCGTCGGAGTTCTCCTCCACCTCCTTCTTGAAGGCGAGGGCGGCCTTGCCATTGGGCGTGTCTTCAATCAACACATGGGCAAAGGAAAAGGTGTAGTCGGCGGCCAGGCTCTGGCCGGAGATGGAGGCTGCGGCGATGGCCAGGGGCAGGGCCAGCTTCAGGGACATTTTCATGGATGGTTCCTTTTTTGTCGTGGTTGTTGTCGTAGTTGTTGTTGTGGTCGGTACAACGCGATGAAAATGGTGGAGCACCATCGGGGATGGCTGAGTAAGACCTGGTGCTTCGATTCAGCGAGCCAGTGCATCGAGTGTTGCCGCCAGTGGAGTGTCGCTGGCCAGCAATATCGACAGGACAATTCGCGCCTTGCGTGCGCCAAGCCCGCTGACCGGCAGTGCGCCTGCCTGACACAGATCGACAAGGCTTCCCGAGAATTCGTAGCTCTGGTGGAGCGGGCCTGACAGGCAACTGCTCGTGACCAGTACAGGAAGTCCTTGCGAGCTGGCATCACGAACAGCCGGCATCCAGTCGGGAGGGACATGGCCTCTACCCAGGGCGTCGATGACGATGCCGGCGGCGCCGTTGTCGATGGCGCATTCGAGCAGTGCGGGGCTGGCGTCGAGGTAGGCGGGAACGATGTCGACGCGAGGAAGTTGTGCCTGCAAGGGCAACTCGAAGACCTGGTGATCGACGGGGCGCTGCAGCAGGTGGACGTTCTCTCCATCCACTCGGCCAACGGGGCCAGCGGCAGGCGCGGCAAAGCCGTCCAGCTGATAGGTCGAGACCTTGCGTACCTGCCGAGCCGCGAACAACGACTGGTTGAACACGACCAGTGTGCCCAGTCCACGTGCCTGCTCGTCGGCGGCCACCCGGATGGCGTCGGCCAGATTGGTGAAAGCGTCCGTCCCGGCCTGGTGTGGCGGTCGCTGGGAGCCAGTCACCACGACAGGCTTGTGCGACGGCAGGGTCAGATCGAGGAAGAACGCCGTGTCTTCCAGGGTATCGGTGCCGTGGGTAATCACGATGCCTTGCACGCCTGGGTCGGCCATGGCGTCCAGGCAACGCTGGTGCAACGCTACAAGGTCGGCACGGCTGATGGCGTTGCTTGGCTTTTGCAGGACCGAAACCACGTCGACGCGATCGCGGAGCGCTTCGGGTAGCGCAACGCTTGCCAGCAAGGCGTCGCCTGGGAGCGCACCGGACAGACTGCGCCCGGAGCTATCCAGGGCACTGGCAATGGTGCCTCCGGTGGTCATCACCAGAATACGGGGTAGGGAGGACATGTTCGCGTCTCGTTGTTGTTGTCATAAGACATCAGATGTCTGTCATCATGCTAGACTCAAGGTTGCTGTCCAGGCAAGTCCTGGCGCTCAAAAAGTAATGATAAAACCGATAAAAATAGATTTTCGTCGCGGCCGTCTTGTGTCGATGCGCAGATTGGTTGGATATTTTCTGTCGCTGACCGCTTTTGACGTGTTACCCAGCCGCGCCACGCCAAGTTCGAAACGCATCAACAAGGATAAAGCCAATGGATCTCTTCGGGAGTTCAATCGACCGCCAGTCGGTCGCGGTGCAGCTGCTCGAGCGCATCAAGACGGCGCTGATCGCCGGTGAGCTCAAGCCAGGAGACTATCTGCCTTCGGAGACGGAATTGACCCATAGCCTGGGAATCGGCAAGTCCAGTGTGCGCGAGGCGATCAAGATGCTGCAGGCGATCGGCATCGTCGAGGTCAAGCGGGGGCAGGGGACGCTGATTCGCAAGGAGCCCGGAGAGCCGCTGGTCGATCCGATGGCATTTGGCATGATCCTGGCCAGAGGCATGACCCGTGACGTTCTGGAGTTTCGCAAGATGTTTGAACCCGCCTATACGCTGCAGGCGATGGACAATGCCACGCCCGAGGATCATGAGGCGATTGGCGCTGCCATTGACGCGCTCGAGGCAGCCATTGCCAATGACGAGCAGACCGCTTGCCACGACACGGCCTTTCATCGCGCGATCCTGGCCGCCACCCACAACCCCATGACGATTCGTGTCGGCGAGACGCTGATTCAACTGGTCGAGGCCGGCCTCGAGACGTCGATGCAGACCTTGCCTGAGGTGGCGCTCAAGGACCACAAGGCGATCTACGCGGCTTTCCAAGCGGGCGACGAGACGGCCGTCAGGGCCGCGATTGAGGTCAGTAGCCAAAGCTGGGAAACCACCCTGACCTATCTGGAAGGTACAGAAGGCCGCTGATCGACGTTCGGCGTCCTCGGCTTGCAGTCTGCCTGGACCAGGGTCGACACCCGCAGCGGCCGTTACTGACACGCCGTCGTGAGCAGAAGGCCAGGCAGGAAGCGTCCTGCTCGAACCAGACCTGGATGCCTCGACCGGGGACGAGCCTGGCGCGCGCCTGCCCAGCCCCGCTACAAGATAAAGCCCCCGCTCACCGTGAAGGCGAGCGGGGGCTTTTGGTTGCCTGCTGTTGGTGACGGCTCAGGTGGTCTGAAATTCGCCGCTGGAGGTGGTCGTTTTCTCGGCGGGCGGGGTCGTGCGCCAGATGGCGATATTGGCGTAGCCGTAGAACAGCGAGATGGCGATGACCAGCATGTGATACCAGAGGAAGGGCAGGTAGGCCATGGTGGACACGCCGAGGGTGGTGGCCATGAACACGCCGCCATCGGTCCAGGGCACCATCGGGGTGGTCACGGTGCCACCGGCTTCGGCGTTGCGCGACAGCACCCGACGATCGATGCCCTGATCATCGTAGTTCTTCTCGGTGATGGTGCTGGCGGTGATCAGCGAGACGTAGGCGGCGCCCCCGAAAAAGTTGCCGAAGAAGCCACCGAGCATGGTCGACAGGGTCAGCCGGCCCGGGTTGTTGGCCCAGCGCAGGAAGCCGTTGCTGATCGCCTTGAGGATGCCGACCCGGTCCATCAGGCCACCGAGGCCCAGGGCGAAAAGGATCAGTGCCACCACGCCGAGCATCGACTGGATGCCGCCGCGATTGAGCAGTGTATTGAGGAATTCCACATCCGAGGCCATGGCGTTGCCGTCATAGGCGATGCGAATGGCATCGACCGGAGACACGTCCTGGGCCCACCAGGCGCAGATGCTGCCCAGCACGGCGCCGAAGGTGATTACCGGGATGGCGGGGAATCGGCGCGTCAGCAGGCCGATCACAATCACCGCCGGCAGCAACAGCCAGGGGCTGATGGTGAAGTGGGTCTCCAGCGCCTGCATGGCGACAGTGGCACGGGAGGTGTCGACGTCGCCGTCGATAAAGAAGAAGCCGACCACCAGAAACAGCACGCCGGCGATCAGGATTGCCGGTGCACTGACCAGCATCATCGAGCGGATATGGTCGATCAGGTTGACCTTGCACAGCGAGGCGGTCATCACGGTGGTATCGGACAGCGGAGACATCTTGTCGCCGACGTAGGCACCGGAGATCACCGCGCCGGCGACCAGCGGCAGCGGGATGCCGAAGCTGTGGCCGATGCCCATCATGGCGACACCGGCAGTGCCTGCGGTACCGAAGGAGGTACCGGTGGCCAGCGAGGTGAGGGCACAGATGATGAAGGCAGCGAACAGGAAGATCTGCGGGTCCATCACCGTCAGACCGTAGTAGATGATGCTCGGCACGATGCCACCGGCGATCCAGGTGCCGATCAGGGCGCCGACGGTAGTCAGCACCAGTACGGCTTCCATGCCGTTGTGAATGCCGTTGATCAGTCCTTCCTGCATGCTGGCGTAGCGGATCTTGAGCCTGACGCCCAGCGCCATGACCAGAAACCAGGAGGCGAACAGGGCAAGCTGGATGGGCAGGCCAAGGACATTGATGCTCAAGAACATGATGGCGATGAAGCCGATCATGACGGCCAGTACCTCGGCCATGCCGGGTAGGCGGATGGGGGTGGAAGACGACGTCATGGGATCTCCTTTGGTGTTGTTGTGGGTTCTGCGGTGCAGGGGCCGAGCGGTCATGCTCAGAAGCGCTCGAGCCGATAGGGCGACAGTGGCGGGAGTGGCGATAGTGGCGGGAGTGACACCGGACCGGATCCGGTCGCTGGGCCCGTCCGCCCCGTCGCCAGGCGGGCGACAAGCTGTGCCGTAACAGCGGCCTGGGTCAGTCCCAGGTGGTGGTGGCCGAAGGCCAGCAGCACGCGGCCGTCCCGGGCGCTGTCGATGATCGGCAGCGAATCGGGAAGGGAAGGGCGAAAGCCCATCCAGGGCTTGGCATCGGTGGCGTCCAGGTCGTGGTCGAACAGACCCTGGCTCAGGCGGTGGAGCTGCCAGGCGCGGGCCATGTTGGGGGGGCGCTTGAGGCCGGCGAATTCGACAGTGCCGGCCAGGCGCAGGCCGTCACTCATCGGCGTCATGATGAAGCGGCGCTCCAGCGAGGTGACCGCCACCGGCAATCGGTGTCGCTCTGCCGGCAGCATCAGGTGATAGCCACGCTCGGTATCCAGTGGCACACGGCGACCGCTGAGTTCGGCGGCCAGGCGGGCCGAGTGGGCGCCGCAGGCCAGCAGTACCCGTTCACAGTCCAGCGCCCCAGAATCGGTCTGGAGGCTGACGCCCTGGCCATGGACACGGGCAGTGCGTACCTCTGCCGTGGCGAAGGTAACGCCTTCCTGGCGGGCGGCGTCGACCAGGGCAGCGGTGATGGCGGCGGGGGCGACCACATGAGCGGTGGCGGGGAAGAATAGGCCACCACGGAGCTTGGCCGAGAGGGACGGCGCGAGCTCGCGTATGGCGTCGCCCGACCAGGATTCGAGGGCTACGCCCTGGGCCGACATGGCGGCGGCCAGCTGGTCGATCCGGGGCTTTGATTGGTCCTGCTCATAGACCAGCAGCGAGCCGTCTTCCTTCATCAGATGGCGACCATCGATCGAATCGAGCAGCTTGCGCCAGGCGTCCAGGCTGGCCTCGTTGAGGGCACGAATCCCGGCCACGCTGTTGGCGTAGGGGGCAGAGCGCAGGTTCAGCAATAGACGAGTGAACCAGGGCAGGGCGCGGGGCAGGTAGCGCCAGTCCAGTCGCAGCGGCCCCATCGGATCACGCAGCATGGCGGGAAGCTGCGTCAGGATCGAGGCGTCGGCGATGGGAAAGACCTGCTCGGTGGCCATATGCCCGGCGTTGCCGTATGACGCCCCCATGCCGGGAGCCTGACGATCCAGTACCTGCACCGAAAAGCCCTGGCGGCGTAGCTCGAGTGCGCAGGCGAGGCCGATGACGCCAGCACCGATCACGGTAATGCGCGTGTCGCCGGGTTGGCGGTCTTGTCGCGAGCCGGGTGAACCCATGGTTTGCCTCTGCAGCGTTTGTCTTTGTCGATTGTATAAAATATAAGATAGGTGCCCTTTCGGATCAATAGCGGCGATATTCAACGTTGGCGTTATCCGCTGGACGGTCTGCATGGGCGACGCACCGAGGGGGAGCGCATGAACGACGTGCTGGGGCCGGAGCGCAAAGGAATGCGCCGTGTTCGGGGCGCAGAGAAAGCCGCGCTGGGGTCGGAGCGCAAAGGAACGCGCCGTGTTCGGGGCGCAGAGAAAGCCGCGCTGGGGTCGGAGCGCAAAGGAACGCGCCAGGTTCGGGGCGCCTGGAAATCCGCGCCGGGTTCGGGGCGCCGAGAGAGCCGCGCTGGGGTTGGAGCGCAAAGGAATGCGCCGTGTTCGGAGCGCAGAAAACGTGCCAAGGGGATGGAGCGTCAGGACGGTGCGTTTTGAACAAGCCAGCGCAGGGGGGAACCTTGATGACAGGCGGCTGGCGCCGACGGGGGCGATAACGCCCCTGGCAGGCCAAGGGCGACGACAGCGAAAGCGGGCAGCTCATCCGCGGATGTTCAGGGGGCTATGGCGTTGACGCCAGGGTTCTAGCGAGTCGGCGCCCGCAAGGCGCCGACAGGGTAAGCACAAGGGGAGGGATGGCGCTTCAGTCGGCGTCGCCGCGCTGGGCGCGTTCTTCGAGCAGGGTCACGATGCCTTCACAGGCTTCCTGAATATGGCGCTGGAGCAATTCGCAGGCCTCGTCGGCCTTGCCCTGACGGGCGAAGTCGAGCAGCCCATGGTGTTCGCGCTCGGCCTTTTCGATCTCCTGGGTGTAGAGCAGTTGCATGCGGATGTAGCGATCCGACTTGGTGTTGAGCTGACTGATCAACGCCAGGGTTTCGGGCAACCTGGCCGGTGCATAGAGGGCCTGGTGGAAGGCGAAATTGTACTCGCTCCAGTTGTCGATCTCGCCGCCGCTGTTCAGGGCATCGTCGTACTTCTCGAGGATGCGCTCTGCCTTGAGCAGGTCGTCTTCCGTCAACTCGCTGATGGCATGGCGCAGGACGTAGGTCTCGAGCAATACTCGCAGGTCGAACAGTTCGCGAATCTTGGCGACCGACAGTTCGGTGGTAAAGGCACCGCGGTGGGCATGGAACTCGACCAGCCCTTCGGACTCCAGGGTCAGCAGGGCTTCGCGCACGGGAATACGGCTGACGTCATAGTCCTTTGCCAGGGCATCCTGGCGCAGCTGAGTTCCCCCCTGGAACTCTCCGCCCAGGATACGCCTGCGCAGGTCATCCGCGACGAACTGTGCGCGTGTCTTGAAAGTCGCCATAGCCTCTCTCTGCCCATCGGATGTTATTGCACACTGTATACAAACCGCGATGAATGTCCATGGGCAGGCGGCGGCCCCAGGGGCCGCCGCCTGGGCAAGGGACCTGATTCAGGCCTCGCGCTTGCCGTCGATGAGGCGGCCAAGGGCCCAGGGGTTGTCGTCGCGCAGTGCCTGGGGCAACAGCGATTCGGGCAGATCCTGATAGCACACCGGGCGCAGGAAGCGCTGGATCGCGGCGCTGCCCACCGAGGTGGTACGGGCATCGGAGGTGGCGGGGAAGGGGCCACCATGCACCATGGCATGGCATACCTCGACCCCGGTTGGCCAGCCGTTGACCAGGATACGTCCGGCCCGGCGTTCGAGGATCGAAAGCAGGCCGCGGGCCGTCTCGGTATCGCCGTCGTCCATCTGCAAGGTGGCGGTCAGCTGGCCCTCGAGACCTTCGGCCAGCGCCTTGACCTCACTTATGTCGGCACACTCCAGCACCAGGGACGTCGAACCGAATACCTCGGCCTGTAGTGCTTCGTCGCCGAGAAAGTCGCTGGCCGTGGCCACGAAGAGACCCGCCTGACACTGATTGACACCTTCGCCTTGCGGCCCACGTGCGATTTCTCGGACCTTGTCGCTGTCGCCAAGGGTCTCTACGCCCTGGGTGTAGGCGTCATGAATGCCCGGGGTCAGCATGGTCTGGGCGCCCGCGGCCTTGACGGCTTCGGCGGCCGACTCGATGAAGGCGTCCAGGGCCTCGCCCTTGACCGCGATCACCAGCCCCGGGTTGGTGCAGAACTGTCCGGCGCCCATGGTCAGTGAGCCGACAAAGGCCTCGCCGAGGTCCTTGCCGCGGGCCTTGAGCGCCTCGGGCAGCAGGAATACCGGGTTGATCGAGCTCATCTCTGCGTAGAAGGGGATGGGGTCCGGTCGGCGCTGGGCGCTTTGCCACAGGGCCATGCCGCCAGAGCGAGAGCCGGTGAAGCCGGCTGCCTTGATTCGGCGGTCCTCGACCAGCGCCTGGCCTACCACGCGGCCGGAGCCGAAGATCAGCGAAAACACGCCTTCGGGCAGCTCGCACCGGGCCACCGCCCGTTGTACTGCGCGGCCGACCAGCTCCGACGTGCCGGGGTGGGCCGAGTGAGCCTTGACCACCACCGGGCAGCCAGCGGCCAGGGCCGAAGCGGTGTCGCCGCCGGCCACCGAGAAGGCCAGCGGAAAGTTGCTGGCACCGAACACCGCGACAGGCCCCAGGGCGATCTGACGCTGACGCAGGTCGGCACGGGGCATGGGCTGGCGTTGTGGCTGGGCAGGGTCGATGCGAACGTCGAGCCATTCGCCCGCGCGTACGGTGTCGGCAAACAGTCTGAGTTGTCCGCAGGTGCGTCCGCGCTCTCCGGCAAGGCGGGCCTGGGGCAGGCCGGTTTCCTGCATGGCGCGCTCGATCAGCGCATCGCCGAGTGCCTCGATTTCCGATGCGATGGTCTCGAGAAAACGGGCGCGTGTCTCGAGCGTGGTTTCGCGGTAGTCATCGAAGGCGGCCTCTGCCAGGGCGCAGGCGCGCTCCACCTCGGCCTGGCTGCCGCCCGGGTAGGCCGGCTCCAGGCGCTTGCCGGTGGCGGGGTCGATGGCGTGGATCGGCGCCTGGCTGCCAGTCACGGCGTCCTGTCCGATCAGCATCTTGCCTTCCAGTGTCATTTGACTCTCCTGTCGAGGGGGAAGTGCGGGAAGCAGCATGGGCGAAAGGGGGGTTGTGCCAACGCCCCTGTCGCCCATGCCGAAAACAACAGGAGGCCCGGCGTCGAGCGAGCCTCCCCGGTGGTTTCAGGACATATCGGGCTTCAGGACAGGTCGAGCGAGGCTGACCAGCCGGCGTACCAGGTGCGGAAGAGGTCGTACTGGGTCTCGACGTAGCGACGCTGGGCATCACTGAGGGCGTCGCTCTCGTTGAAGTGCAGGCGATACTCTTCGTCACCGTTGAGCACCATCAGGTGCTTGTAGTAGAGCACCAGGTCGGCACCTTCATCGAAGGAGGACAGCACCCCCAGGGCCTGCTCGAGTTCCTGGGCCCGGCGGCGGGCTTCGACATCGCCCTTGGCAGCCTTCTTGCTGAGGGCCACCAGCGTCAGCACCTCGTGGGGCAGGGCGTTACCGATGCCGGTGATGGCGCCGGTGGCGCCGCAGTTGACGAAGCCATGGAAGACGGTGGTGTCGACGCCGACCATCAGGGTGACCTGATCATCCTGGGAGGTGATGTGCTCGGCGGCGTAGCGCAGGTCATCGGCGCCACCGAATTCCTTGAAGCCGATCAGGTTGGGATGCTGGCGACGCAATTCGAAGAACAGGTCGGCGCGGGTGGCAAAGCCATAGTAGGGGCTGTTGTAGATGACCGCGGGGAGGTCCGGCGCGGCGTCCAGGATCGCGGCGAAGTGTGCCTTCTGGGCGGTCACCGAGGTGCCGCGAGACAGCACCCGAGGAATCACCATGAGTCCATGGGCGCCGACCTTGGCGGCGTGGGCAGCGTGGGATACCGCTTCGCGGGAATTGACCGCGCCGGTGCCGACGATGGTGGGGATGCCGGCTTCCACCAGGCGGGCGACGCCTTCCTGGCGCTGGGCCTCGGTCAGCAGCGGCCAGTCGCCCATGGAGCCACAGTAGACCACGCCGCTCATGCCGGCCTCGATCAGTTCACGGCCCTTGGCGACCAGGGCGTCGAAGTCGGGCTGGCGGTCCTTGGTGCACGGGGTCATCAGGGCGGGGATGCAGCCGGTGAAGATATTGTCGTTCATGTCGGGTCCTTGAGTGGGACGGTGTCACGGGGTCAGGGAGGCGCCGCCCTTCTTGGGCAGCCGCCGGTGGGTAAAAACGTCAATGGCCGTCGTCGGGTACTGGGGCGCCAGCCGCTGGGGCTTCAGCCGCCGATGCCCCAGGCGAAGGGGTCTTGCTCGTCGATCAGCAGGGTGCTGTCGGCGCTCATGAAGGCGCGTCCGGTGATGCTGGGGCGAATCTGATCGCCCTGCCATTCATAGCTCGCCTCGAACAGGCCGCCGCAGACGCTGGCCTGGCGCCAGCGTTCGCCGGGAGCGAGCTTGCCGTCGGCGGCCAGGCACGCCAGCTTGGCGCTGGTGCCGGTACCGCAGGGGGATCGGTCGTAGGCCTTGCCGGGGCACAGCACGAAGTTGCGGCTGTCGGCCTCGTCGTCATCGGCGAACAGCTCGATGTGGTCGATTTCGCCACCGTCATCGCCGGTGAAGCCCTGGCCTGCAAGCGCCTGACGAATGGCCCAGGTATAGCCGGTCAAGGTCTCCACATTGTCCAGGGCGATGCGCTGGCCATGGTCGCTGACCAGAAAGAACCAGTTGCCGCCCCAGGCAATGTCGCCATGGACCATGCCGTGGCCGGGCACTTCCACCGCGACCTGCCGGCGGTAGCGGTAGGAGGGGACGTTGCGTACGGTCACGGCACCGTCGGCATGCAAGGTCGCCTCGACCTGGCCCACCGGCGTGTCGATGCGGTGGTCGCCGGGGCTGAGGTGGCCCAGGTGATGCAGCGAGGCGACCAGGCCGATGGTGCCGTGACCGCACATGCCCAGGTAGCCGGCGTTGTTGAAGAAGATCACCCCGCAGGTTGCGTCCGGAGATACCGGCTCACAGTAGAGTGCGCCGACCAGCACGTCGTGGCCACGGGGTTCCAGCATCACCGCGCGGCGCCAGTGGTCGTGTCGGTCGCGCAGACAGTCGCGTTTCTCGGTCATGGTGGCGCCGGCAAGCGTCGGAAAGCCGTCCATGACCAGGCGCGTGGGCTCGCCGGCGCTGTGGGAATCGATGACGTGTACGCGTTGCATGGAGTACCCCGGTTTGTTGTCGGTTGTGGTGATCGACGATCATCTGGGCGTCGTTGATCAGGTTTTATATTTTATACAATCTTCAAGAGGCGTTGTGAAGTCATCAAAGAGGATTCTTTGCGGGGGCTGGCGCGAGCAGGAAGAGCGGCAGGCACAGGAAAGACCGGGAGGCCGGCGCGGAAGGACAGCGGTGGGGTACGAAGGGCGAGCAGCAGGCACAAAAAAGGCGAGGGGCAGGGCCCTCGCCAAGTCGTCAAAAGGAGGGGGCTGGTGTCATTGAGCGGTGATCACGCTCATCACCAGGTTGCCGTCGACCTTGACCGGGCCGTCTTCGCTGGCGCCCAGGGTGTATTCGAAGATGCCGGTCTGCATGCCGCCGTCCTCGCCGTGGAGCATCAGCATCAGATGTTCGCCGCTGCTGACCTCTTCAGTCAGGATGGCCGCGATATCGGTGTTCTCACCGGCCTTGAGCGGGGCGTGACCGACAACGCGCCCTGGTTTGTGGCTTTCGTCGGTACGGTGGACGACCAGCCAACCGTTGTTCTCGGCGACGATGCGATCGGCGGTGACGGTGCCGCTCTCCACCGACTGATCTTCGGCCCAGACGCCGAGATGGCCGGCTTCGTCCATCTCTCCATGGTGGGCGGCCTGGGCGCCGGTGGCCAGGGTGGCCGCGCCGACGAGGAGGGCTGAGGTGATGAGGGTACGTGCTGCCAATGGCTTGAACATGGTGATGGTCTCCTGGTGTTGCTGATTGGCTTGCCGAAGGTGCTCCACGACAGGATGGCTGCCGAGTTGATAACAGCTACGTGCCGATGCCACGGTGGGTTTCAGGTCATCGAAAAAAAATGTTGTGCCCTGACGCCAAGGCGAGAGCCGACGTCCAGATAAAAAAGGCCACTCGAACGAGTGGCCAAGCAGGGAAGTCGTGGTGCGGGGCGTACGCCTCGAGGGTGTCGAAACGCATGCCCGCCACGATGACCCCGCCATCGGCCGTTGCCGGTGGCGGGGTCATCGACTAGCTACGCAGGGGAGGCGAAAAGGTTTCAGTGAGGACTGAAATTCTCAGAGACGCTGGCCGCCGCTGGGCTCGGTGGGGTACAGGTAGCCGTGGATAGCGGGGCCGGTAGGCTGGCCGGTGGGCGAGCCACCCGGAGGCTCGACGCTGATGCCAAAGGTGGCATGCTTCAGCAATTCAGGTTCGTAGTCGCGCAGGGCGGCCTGGTCGAGGCTCAGGTCATCGTCGAGTACACCGACGGACCGGGGAGCGGAGCCCAGATCATCATGCTTGATCCAAAGTTGATAGGAGCGGTCGGGTAGAGGTTCGGCGCTGACCGGGCGGACATGCAGGCGGCGCTGCTCCAGGTTGACGCTGAGCATGAAGGCGGGCTGGCGATCGTCCTGCTGGAACACCGCCACAAAGTTGGACTCACTGGTGGACGGCGACGGCTGTGCCAGCAGCACCGCCGCCAGGATGACCGCCGCGGCGCTGGACAGGCCGGTGGCGGCCTTCCAGAAGGCCAGGCGGCGGTGCAGCGGCGTGACGCTGGCGGTGCTCGGGGGGGCGTTGGGCGCCGTATCGCCACGCGCGGCGTCCTCGATGGCCTTGATGCGTTGCTGGATAAGCGGCAACAGGTCCGGGCCCGGGGTGAGGTCCTGGATCTCGTCGGCCAGAGGCGCCAGTCGGCTCTCCCATTCACCGATACGCTGCTCGAGTTCGCTGTCGTGTTGACGCTGGCGGCGCACCCTGTCGCGCTCGTCACGATCCAGGGTGCCCAGCACGAACTCGGCGGCCAGCATGTCCTTGTCGTCGCGGTCGCTCATGATCCCAGGCACCCCTTGAGTTGTTTCAGTGCACGATGCAGCCAGGTCTTGACGGTATTGACCGGCTGGTCGAAGTGGCTTGCCAGTTCGGCCCGCGACCAGCCCTCCAGATAGGCCAGGCGCACCATTTGCTGCCGGCTCTCTTCCAGTTCATCAAGGCACAACGTCAGCTGTGTCGACGTCTCGTCCTGGTGACGCTGATCGTAGGCGGAGGGCGTCTCGGCGACCCAGTTCTCGAGGATACTGTCGCTCTCGGTGGGCCGTGTCGGTGCCTTGCGTAGCTCGTCGATGGCCGCATTGCGGGCGATGGTCACCATCCAGGTGATGGCGGAGGCGCGCTCGCTCTCGAAGCGTCCGGCCTTCTGCCAGATGGTCACGTAGACCTCCTGGATGACATCGTTGGCCCAGGCCTGCTGCTTCAAGATACGTAACACCGTGCCGAAGAGTTTCGCCACGCTGGCCTCGTACAACTCGGCGAAGGCCTCCCGGTCCTTGTCGGCGACTCTGGACAGCAGATGAACCAGCCGCTCCGGGGAGGACAGCGGCGGGGATTCCTGGTGCGCCGGGGGCGGGGCGCGAAAGGCATTGGACATGGCGGCGATCTCTGCGCTGCGGAGTGTTGTTGTCGTGGTGGCTGAAGGGTGACGCTGCCTGACCGGCAAGGTCAAGCAGCCTGTATCGACGGTATCGGGCTGCCGTTTAGACGATGCCAGTGGGGTGGGAAGGTCTGCCTTCAGGCTCGAGCCCGGATAGGCGGGCCTCGCGCACCGGCGTATCCCGGGTGACGTGTCGGGGTTCCGCTGCGGCCGCTGCCACGAGGTGACCCTTGGCCAACAGTGCCTTGAGCTCTTCGGCCGGGACCGGTTTGCTGAACAGGTAGCCCTGGTACTCGTGGCCCTGCAGCTGGCGGATAAAGGCCAGCTGTTCTTCGCTCTCGACACCTTCTGCGATGATATGAAGCCCCAGGCACCTGGCCAGCGAGATCACCGCCTGGACGATGGCCGCGTCCTGTTCGCAATCGACCACGCCTTGCATGAAAGTGCGGTCGATCTTCAGACGGTCCACGGGCAGATACTTCAACTGGGTCAAGTTGGAATAGCCGGTGCCGAAATCATCGATGGACAGCAGCACACCCATGTTGCGCAGGGTACTCAGTACTTCCAGGGCGCGATCAGGGTTCTGTACCAGGGTGCTTTCGGTCAGTTCGAGTTCCAGCAGGTGAGGGGGAAGCTCCGATTCGGCAAGCGCAGCCTCGATGGTGGCCACGAAGCCGCGATGATTGAGCTGAATGGCCGAGATGTTGACCGCCACCGGCAATGGCTCGCCGGACTCCTTGAGCCACTCGCTCGAAAACCGGCAGGCGGTGCGTAGCACCCATGCGCCCAGGGGAAGGATCAGGCCACAGTCTTCGGCGACGGGAATGATCTCGTCAGGAGTGACCTGGCCGAGTTCCTCATCGTGCCACCGCAGCAGCGCTTCGACGCCAGAGACCTCACCGCTGTCGACGCGGATCTTCGGTTGATAGGCCAGGCTCAGGCGATCCTCCTCGATGGCCTGGGTCAGGCGTCGCTCGAGGGTACTGCGACGGTCCGCCTCGGAGGTCATGTCCAAGGCGAAGAACTGGAAGTTGTTGCGTCCCTGCTGCTTGGCGCGATACATGGCGGCGTCGGCGTGGACCATCAGGGCATGCTTGCTGCGCCCGTGGTCGGGGTAAAGGCTGATGCCCAGGCTGGTGGAGACCTTGACCATGCTGTTGCCGATCTGGAAGGGCTTGTCCAGCGAACTGACGATGCGCTGGGCCAGCGCTTCAGCGTCGCCGCGCCTGGCAACCTGATGGGTGACCACCATGAATTCGTCGCCGCCCACCCGGGCGACCAGGTCGCTGTCGCGCACCGCCATCTGCAGGCGTCGGGCCGCGCCCTTGATCAGCTCGTCACCCACATGGTGGCCGAGGCCGTCATTGACCTGCTTGAAGCGGTCCAGGTCGACGAAGAACACCGCGAAGGTATCGATGTTGTCCTCGAGCAGTTCATCGAGGTGCTCCTCGAGCTTCAGTCGGTTGGGCAGTTGGGTCAGGACGTCATGATGGACCAGGTCCTTGAGCTCCTGGTTGGCCTGCTGTAGCGAACGTGCCAGCTGAGCATTGCGCGAGGACAGATGGGCGTCGTAGATCGACATCATCAACGCTGCCAGCATGATGCAGGTGGCGATCAGCGCCACCACGATGGCCAGCTGGTCGGTGCCGATGCCCGGGGCCGAGGCCGAGTAGCTCAGGGTGCGATAGCTGGTGGCGGACATGCCGGTGTAGTGCATGCCCGAAATGCCTGCGGCCATGACCAGCGAGGCCAGGCCACGTTGCCACAGCGGGGAGCGTCCCCCCACCGGGTTGAGTCGAAAGGCCAGGCTGAGGGCGACCGCTGAGGCCAGCACGGCGATGACCACGGACAGGGCAAACAGGTCCGGTCGGTAGCGCAGGCTGTCTACCGACAGCATGGCCTCCATGCCGATGTAGTGCATCAGGCAGACGCCGCTACCCATGATCAGTGCGCCGACGGCCAGTCGAGGACCGGTGAGGTGGCCTGACTGCACTGTTGCCAGTGCCAAGGCGGAAGCGAGAAGGCTCGCCAGCAGGGACGCCAGGGTAAGGGGGATCCCGTAGGCGAAGTGCGAGTCGGGGTCCATGGCCAGCATGCCGACGAAGTGCATCGACCAGATGCCGGTGCCCATGGCGAAGGCACCGCCGGCAAGCCACAGGTGGCGGGCAAGGCCCTGGCTCGCTCTGACGCGTCCGGCGAGATCGAGGGCAGTGAGCGAAGCGATGGCGGCGATGCCAAGGCTCAGGGCGACCAGTGCCGGGTTGTAGGACGCAAGCGAGTGGTCCATGCAGGTGAGATCCTTGAGAGTAAAGTATTAGTATCGGCCAGGTGTCGCATTCACTTTACCCTCAGCCTTGTGCAGGAGGTGAGGCAATCTCCTGAAAAGCCAGCTTTTCTTAAGTTTCTGACGGAGTCTGGAGGGGGGATCTGTGGGTCGGTGGGGGCGCCGCAGGCCCTGCCGGGTATCCTCGGCGGGACGGGGTCGCAGGAGATAACCGTGCTCCCCGGGAGAAGGCTGCGCTTCTCCCGGGGGACTCAGGGTGTGTACACGCTAGCCATGGGCGGTGCACAGGTACTTGGTCTCGAGGTATTCCTCCATGCCCTCGAGGCCGCCTTCACGACCGAGGCCGGACTGCTTGACGCCGCCAAAGGGGACCTGGGGCCCGGTGATATCCATGGTGTTGGTACCCACCATGCCGACTTCCAGACGTTGCTGGTAGCGACGGATGCGCTGCTGGTCCTTGGCATAGACGTAGGCGGCCAGACCGTAGACCGTGTCGTTGGCAGCGGCGATGGCCTCGTCATCGCTGTCGAAGGCGCGCACCGGGGCGAGGGGCGCGAAGGATTCTTCACTGGCGATGCGCATATCATCGGTGAAGCCGGCCACCAGGGTCGGCATGAAGAAGCGTGGCCCTGGGGCCTGGCCCTGGCCGCGACCGAGCACGCGCGCCCCCCGGGATCTGGCGTCCTCTACCAGTTCGCGGGCCTTGGCCACCGCGTCGCGGTTGATCAGCGGGCCGATCTCGATGTCCTCATCGAAGCCGTTGCCCACCGGCATGTCATTCATGCGCTGGGTGAAGCGCTCGATGAAGGTGTCGTAGAGAGAACGGTGGACGAACAGGCGGTTGGCCGCCACGCAGTCCTGTCCGCTGGTCTGGAAGCGGGCGGCGATGGCGCCTTCCACGGCGGCGTCCAGGTCGGCGTCCTCGCAGACGATGAAAGGGGCGTTGCCACCCAGCTCCATGGCGCTGCGCTTGACCGTGTCGGCGGCCTGAGCCAGCAGCGTCCGGCCGACCTCGGTGGAGCCGGTGAACGACAGCGCGCGAACGCGATTGTCGTCACAGACCTTTTCGGAAAAGCGCTTGCCGGGGCAGGTGAGGACGTTGAATTCGCCCCGGTTCAGCCCGGCCTGTTCGGCCAGTCTGGCCAGGGCAAGTGCGCAGAAAGGGGTCTGGCTTGCTGGATTGACCAGGGTGGTGCAGCCCGCCGCCAGCGCGGCCCCGACCTTGCGGGTAATCATCGCCAGCGGGAAGTTCCAGGGGGTAATGATGGCCACCACGCCGACCGGCTGGCGCAGCGTGCCAAGCGAGATGTCGGGGTCATCCGAGGCCAGGGTATCACCGGCGATGCGTCGCGCCTGGCCGGCAAACCAGCGCAGGAAGCTGGCGGCGTAATCGACCTCGCCACGGGCCTCGGCCAGGGGCTTGCCTTGCTCCAGGGTCATCAGGCGGGCCAGCGCCTCGGCGTTGTCCTGCATCGCCTGGTACCAGGCCATCAGCGCGTCGGCGCGCTCCAGGGCGGGGGTGTCACGCCAGCGCTCGAAGGCCTGACTGGCGGCATCGATGGCCTCGCCCAACTGGTCCTCGGTCAGCTGGGGCACCTTGCCGATGGTCTTTTCGGTGGCCGGGTCTTCGACCTCCCGGGTCTTGCCGTCACTGGCCTCGACCCAACGTCCGCCAAGATAGGCATGGTCAGTCATCAGCTGGTTCTCAGGGGTGTGCATAGGGGCAATCTCCTGAAGAAGTTCCGTTTCCGACCTCCCCAAACTACGCTGCAACGAGCATGTCCTCAAGCCGGGCACGGAGTGGTAGGGTGGGGACGAATCGACACCGGACGTCCCTGTGGATCCCCCGCAGGGGCGATGACAGGAGGTCCCATGAACGTTCGCAGTGAAGGCGTGGTGATCGTAGGTGGTGGTGCCGGCGGCCTCGAGCTTGCCATCCGGCTGGCCAAGGCAGGCCACAAGGACGTATTGCTGATCGACCGTAGCGCCACCCATGTGTGGAAACCGCGGTTGCATGAGCTTGCCGCCGGTTTTCGGCGTGGCGAGGTCGATGAGCTGGACTACGCAGGACTCGCCGAGCACTGGGGGTTTGGCTTCGAGCGCGGTGAACTCGCGGACATCGATCCCGAGGCGCGTACCCTGACCCTGGCCGAGTGGCCCGAAGACGACGGTCGGGTGAGGGTGCCCGGTCGCTGCATCGGCTACCAGGCGGTGGTGCTGGCGATTGGCGGGGTGACCCCGGACATGGGCGTGGAGGGCGTGCTCGAGCATGCCCTGATGCTCGACAGCGAGGCCGACGCCGAGCGACTGTTCGAGCGCTTCTCGACGGGGCTGCTGGCGCATCGCGCCGGGCAGCGCAGTGATCCCTTCCATATCGCCATCGTCGGTTCAGGGGCCACCGGGGTGGAACTGGCAGGGCTGCTGGCCACCGAGGCGCGGGCCTCGAGTGTGGCCCCACGAGAGTGCCAGCCCAGGGTCAAGGTGACCCTGCTGGAGGCGACCGATACCTTCATGCCGGGCATGGAGGATGAGGTGCGCCAGTCCATCCGCAAGCGCCTTTTGAATGTCGGCATCGGCATTCATACCGAACAACAGGTCAGTCGCGTCGATCGCGACCGTCTTACCACCGATGGCGGCGACGAGTTTCCGGCGGACCTGACCATCTGGGCGGCCGGACGCGTGGGGCCGCCGGTGGCCGACTCGATCGACGCGCTGGCGACCACCAAGAAGCGCCAGTGGCGGGTGAAGCCGACCCTGCAGAGTGTCGACAGTGATCACGTCTTTGCGCTGGGTGACTGCTCGGTTATCGACGACGAGCCCGCACCGCCCACCGCCCAGGCGGCCAGCGAGCAGGCAGAACATCTGGCCAAGGAGTTGCCGCGTTTTCTCGCGGGGGAAACGCCGGCGCCCTTCGTCTACGAGGACAAGGGTACCCTGCTGTCGCTGGGTGAGGCCGGCAGCGTCGGCGAAGTGAAAGGCTGGTTCGCCGATGACGTCCAGTTGCGCGGGCGACTCGCGCGGGCGGCCTACCAGGGACTGCAGCGCCAGCACCAGTTCATCCTGCTGGGGCCGCTCAAGGGTACCGCCGAGGCGCTGAGCGACGTCCTCGGCCGCTCGGTCGGGCCACGCCTGAAGATCCACTGACCACGCGTTGCGTGCGCCGGCGGCCGCCACGCCCCTGGCAAAGCGTCGGCGGCCGCTCGACTCAGCTCGGATCGATGGTCAACAAAAGGCGCGTCTCCCCTGCCTGCTGCGCCGGGCTGCGATGTACCAGTCCGCGGCCCTCGTTGCCGCTCCAGCCGTCTCCCTTCAACAGTGCCAGGTCGCCGGTGCCCAGCCGCTGAATGGCATGGGCCTGGCGAAGCGTCTCGGGCTTGTCCGGCGAGGGTGCGCCGAGCCCGGCGCGATTGACCGCAGACTCGGGCAGCCATTCGCTGCCCGGCCCCCGATAGCTGGTGACCAGTCGCACCGGCAACTTGTCGCAGTGAAAGCGTGGACACATGGCGCTGTCCAGCAGGCGCAGTCGTATTCCCAGAGTGTCGGTGTCAAACAGCATCGCCATGGCCTGGGTCAACAGCACGACGTCGTCTAACAGGGGGCAGGCTTGCTCCGGGGCGGGCATGCTGCGCCGGAGTTCTCGCTTCATGGCGGCGTCGGGAACTCCCAGCCACTGAAAACTCCAGCGACGATCGGTATCGCACTGTGCCTGGATGCTGTGTTCCAGGCTGGGGGACAGCGCGCGCTGCATCACCGCGATGGTGATGCCTTGCTCGAAGATGCGCGGCAGGATCGAGGCATCGATACCCTGGGCCCAGTGGACACTTGGCTGCGACTCGCAAGACGCGGTCGGGGCGTCTCCATCGACGCAGGTGGACAGTGAGCTGGACAGCGACATCTTGGCGTCTCCATGGGATGTGTTTACAATGTTATAACGTAACATTTAAAACAAGGAAAGCGCCTCGTGCAGAGAGGGGCTTTCCTTGGCGAGAGCACATGGGGGGAACAGGTTCATGAATGATGCCAGGTTGCCGGTCACGGTACTGTCAGGCTTTCTGGGAGCCGGCAAGACCACCTTGCTGAATCACCTTCTGGCCAATCGCCAGGGGCGTCGGGTCGCGGTCATCGTCAACGACATGAGCGAGGTCAATATCGACGCCGCTCTGGTGCGCGGTGGGCCAGGGGCATCAGACGAGCTGGAGGACCGGGTCACGCTGAACCGCGCCGAAGAGCGCCTGGTGGAGATGAGCAACGGCTGTATCTGCTGCACCCTGCGCGAGGACCTGTTGATCGAGGTCCGCAGGCTGGCCGAGGAGGGGCGCTTCGACAGCCTGGTGATCGAATCCACCGGGATCTCTGAACCCCTGCCGGTGGCGGAGACCTTTACCTTCGCCGATGAGGACGGTCAGTGCCTGTCCGAGATCGCCAGACTCGATACCCTGGTCACCGTGGTCGATGGCGCCAATTTTCTGAGCCAGTACGCTGAAGCCCGCTCCCTCAAGGAGGCGGGGGAGTCGCTGGGCGAGGACGATGAGCGCAATGTTGCGGACCTGCTGGTGGACCAGATCGAGTTCTGCGATGTGCTGGCGATCAGTAAGTGCGACCTGATCTCGGCGCAGCAACTGGCGGAGGTCGAGGCGGTACTGCGCGCCCTCAATCCCGAGGCCGACATCGTCCATATGGTCCAGGGCGAGGTGGCGCTGTCGCGGGTGCTGGATACCGGACGCTTCAGCTTCGAGCGGGCCCAGCGGGCGCCGGGCTGGCTCAAGGAGCTGCGCGGTGAGCATGTGCCGGAAACCGAGGAGTACGGTATCTCGAGTTTTGCCTATGAGGCGCGCCGCCCCTTCCATCCGCGCAGGTTTCATGAACTGCTGCATGGCGACTGGTTCGGTGGCACCTTGCTGCGCTCCAAGGGGTTCTTCTGGCTTGCCAGCCGTCCTCAGTTCGCCGGTCAGTGGAGTCAGGCGGGAGGCATCGCTCACCACGGCCTGGCGGGTCGCTTCTGGCGGGCGGTACCCGAGGAGCAGTGGCCCGAGGACCCGGAGTATCGCGAGGCGATTCTGGCCAAATGGCGGGAGCCCTTCGGTGATATGCGCCAGGAACTGGTGTTCATCGGCCAGAACCTGGCGGAGCAGCGCATTCGTCAGGCGCTGGATGAGTGCCTGCTGAGCGAATCGGAGCTGGCCCTCGGCATGGACGCCTGGGTCGACTCGGATGACCCTTTTCCAGCCTGGTAAAACCAGGCTAACGTCGCTGGCTCAGTGAGTCAGCGACGTTAGCCGGCTCAGTGAGTCAGTTCGGGCCAGTCAGTTCGGGTCATCCGTTCAGCCAATCAGGCCAGCTAGAGGGCCCACCTGCCGGCTGTCGGGAAAGACCTGCTCGGCCAGGGGATCGAGGTCGAGGCCAAGGTGGTCACGCAGCACACCCTTGAGGACGGTGCGGGTGTCCTGGGCGGCGATCAGATCACGGTCGTCACGCAGCCGGGCGAGCCCCGGCCACTGGCCGTGGACGCGCCCCCCTCGAATGGCGCCACCGGCCAGCAGGATGCAGCTGGCGGTGCCATGATCGGTGCCGCCGGTGCCGTTGACGGCCACCGTGCGGCCAAACTCGGTGATGACCACTACGGCGGTGTGCTGCCAGCGTTCGCCGAGCTTGCCGTGCAGTGCTGCAAGCCCGCTATCCAGCTGTTCAAGCTTGCGTGACAGCACCGCATTCTGGCGAGCGTGGGTGTCCCAGCCGTCGTCTTCCACCATGGCGATCTGGGGGCCATCCGCGGCGGCCAGGAACTGTGCTGCCGCCGCCAGGGTATCCTCCAGGCGGCCACCGCTGTCGATATCGGTGGGGGCCATCTGCTGCATCGCCAGGGCGCGCTCGAACACCGGGCCCAGCCGGGGATCCTGTCGATAGAGCGCGGCGACCCGCTGGGCCAGTGACGGCTGGGTGGTACCGTGCGCCGACGGCGACCAGGTGGCGAAGGGGGCCGGCCCACGGATCAACAACGGGCGCGAGGAGGTGAGGCCCAGTCCCTGGGTGTCGCCGAGGCTGCCCACCGCACGGTTCAGCCAGCCGGTGCGGCTTCCTGTGGGGGTGGCGGTGCCGTTTTCCAGGCACTCCTGGGCGTCGAAGTGCGAGCGTCCCTGATAGGGCAGTCCGCAGGCGTGAACCACGGCGAAGTCGCCGGCCTGGTAGAGACGGTGGCAGAAGGCCAGTGACGGATGCAGCGAAAAGGTCCCGTCCAGTCGTGGTGCAACGACTCCTTCCAGCGAGGCCAGGCTGCCACGCAAGCGCCGGTAGGCGGGGTCGCTGTCACAGGGGACGGCGGCGAGGCCATCGAGGGCTCCGCGCAGCAGCACCACGACCAGGCGGCGCTTGCCGAGCGGGGAGTCGGCCGGAGCCAGCGAGGGCCACAGCAGCAGGCTGGCGCCTGCGCCCATGGCCTTGAGAAACTCGCGTCGGTTGAACATGGCGGACTCCGTTGGGTGATGTCGCGACAGCGCTCAGCGCCATTGAAACTCGGGGCTTGCCAGCACCATGGCAAGCGCCTGTGGCCGGGGCGCCTGACTGAGCGCCACCGCGGTGGTTTCACGCAGGCGTGGGCCAAGGCTCTGCTGGGCCAGCTCCATGGGTTCACCATTGGCGTCACCGGCGTGGCGCTGGGCGACCAGCAGTCGCTTGTACAAGGCATCGGCGCCGATCCAGTCGTTGGCATCATCGCTCCATCCGGCCGGGGCGCCGGCGAGAAAAGGTGGCTGGCCCAGCAGTCGAAGCTGCTGGCCCCAGTCACTGCCATCGGGCGAGGGTGCCTTGCCCAGGGCGCGATAGAGCGCGACGAGATATTCCTGCGGACGGCGAAACTTGAGCGCTTGCGGCTGCCACGCCTGGGGGTGGCTGAACAGGGTGCGAAACAGCGCCGACAGGCGACCGTTCTCGCGCTGGAAGGTGGAGGCCAAGGCCGATACCAGCTCACTGGGTGGGTCGTCGGCGACAAAGTGACGGGCAAGCTTGGTGGCGACAAAGGTTGCGGTGGCCTCCTGGCCGGCAACAAAGCGCAGCATGTCACGCCCCTGCCTGGCCCCGCCTGCAGCGAAGCGCCGCCCCAGCAGTTCTCGCTCGCCGCCTTGATGGGCCGCGCCATGAAACAGGCTACCGTAGGGTCCGAGGGCCGGCGCCTCGGTCGATGGCGGCAGTTCTAGCCGTGTCCGCCATCCGGTGATGGCCCTGGCCAGTTCGATCACGTCCTGCTGTTGATAGGGGCCGTCGACGCCGAGGGTATGCAGCTCCAGGATTTCCCGCGCCAGGTTCTCGTTGAGCCCGAGCCGTCCGGCAGAGGCTCTGGCACTTCTGGCCAGCGGCGAATCGGGGCCCACCGACGCTGCATTGTCGAGATAGAGCAGCATGGCCGGATGCTGCTCGACGCCCAGCAACATGGCCGAAAAGCTACCCGACACATAGGGCCGGATGGCCTCGCGCTCGAAGGCCCCGGGCAGCAACTGTACGCCGCCGCGATCGGCGGACACGGTGAAGTGGTTGCTCCAGAACATCACCCAGCGCTCGAGTACCGGAAACGGACTCAGACACTGCTGGCGCCCCCTGGCCTGGATCTCGGCCTGTTTCATCGCGCCAAAACGCTCGAGCAGGGTCGGCAGGCTCTGTGTGGGCTTGTCATTGGCGGCGGCCTCGCTCATGCGTCGACGGGCGGCCGCGTGGTCTCGGCGAAAGCGATCAAAGCGCTCCAGGTAGGTGATGGTGGATGGCAGGGCGGCGAGAGGCTCGATCAGTGGCGCTCGTTCGGCCTCGTCGATCTGCGCCAGCACCCAGCCCTGGGGGTCCTTGGCGATCTCGGCAAGCTCACCTGGCCCCGCGCCGAGGCCAAAGCGATTGGCGGCGATTTCCGCCTGAACGAGGGTGGTGGTCACAGCTGACGCCTCCTGTTGGCATGGCTGACGAAGCCTGGGGCAGGATGCCGGGGGCCGGCCCTGGGGTGAGGCGCCGGGGATCGCCAACAGTTTGGTCGGTAGGTGGCGGGGGAGTTCAGCCGAGTAGGGGGGGATGATCGAGCAGGCCCAGGTCCGAGGCCAGGGCTACGCTTGCACCGGCCTAAGGCGCACCTTTCGTGCATTTTCGATAGGCGTGTCGCGCCAACGCCAACGCCCACGCCAACGTCTCAGGTCAGAGTCTTCGGCGACGGCGCAAGGTGGATGGCGAAAAGTCGACGAGCGATGGTCAGACAAGGCAAAAATCGGTGAGACAGCGCAGTTTACGAGATGTAAATGAGCATGTTGGTGTGATTTTTAACGCCGTATTACCGAGCGCAGGCACTTTTCATACAAAGCCATAGGCTCAGGGCGTGTGCAGGGCAATACTCAACAACACCCGCTTGCCCTTTTCGATCTTCGAGACGCTGTGCTGGTAGAGGTCGGGACGAAACAGGATCACCCGGTCGAACAGGTTGAAGATCACCTTTTCGGTCTCGAATACCCCGCCGGCCCGAGGGGCCTTCAGGATCAGGTTCAGCTTGTAGTAGCGGCCGCCACCCATGGGGTCGTTGTGGCGATAGACGCTGTGGCCTTCGGGGTAGGTGACCAGGTTGGCGGTCAGCCGCCCCAGATCCAGCAGGGTTCGATTGGTGACGCTTGCCATGGGGACTCCTTGGAAGGGCGCGGGACGACTCGGTGATGTCGTGGGTGGACGCCATTCAAACGCATTTTGAGTAATTGCTCAATAACGGGCGGTCGCTCCGGGCTGGCTGGGATCATCAGGACGATGTCGGAGAGACGCGTCCAGACGGCTGGCTGGCCGGTAATGAGGGCGAACGGCGGCGTGGCCGAGCCCCGGGGACTGAACTAGGCTGAAACGAGCCGGGGATAACCGTCCTTCGGCGCCCGGGACTGCCGTCGACAGCGACGGCAAGGGGGAAGCATGTCGGGTCAGATGATGTATCGCCTGCCGGTGGAAGCTGCCGAGCGTGTGCACATGCGCCGCTACATCGCTGCACTGGGCGCGTCCAAGGCTCGACAGGATAATCGAGGCTTCTACCACTACGCCGGCATCCATGGCGCCCCGGGGCGCTGGTGCTGGCATCATCAGTTCTCGCCTCGCACCAGCCTTAGCGCCAGGCTGTTTCTGCCCTGGCACCGGGCCTACCTCCATCGTCTGGAGCAGTCGCTGCAGGATATCGATGAAGAGGTCTCGATCCCCTGGTGGGACTGGACCGGAGGCGAGGGCATTCCCGAGGCCTTCGATGTTGCGCTGATCGATGGCGAGGAGAATCCGCTCCACTCCTCGCGCATCCAGCTTTATCCCCCCCAGGTGCCCGAACCGGTGGACCTGGTCACCGAGCGCAATCCTGGCGGCCTGTTGCCGGTGTTTTCCTTTCCAGTGGCCGACGTGAACGGCGATGGCCGGGCGACGCTGGGCGAGATCGCGGCCTTCCTGGTGGAGCGGGTGGACACCTTCGAGCAGTTCAACGACCTGATCGAGACGGTGCATGATCAGCTCCACGTCTATGTCGGTGCGACCATGGCCAGCACCACCTACGCCGCCTATGATCCGATCTTTTATTCTCACCACTGCATGATCGACCGGCTCTGGTCGCTGTGGCAGAAGAGCCACGGCATCACCAACTTTCCCCCGGGACTCGAGGAGATCGTGCTGGAACCCTTCGGCCTGACCGTCGGCGAAGTGCTCAATGTCCAGTCGCTGGGCTACGAGTATGCCCGTTCGGTGGCGGACCTGACCCTGGCCGGCAGCGGTCTGGAGGAGGCCTGATGATCGAGCAACGCTATCGCCTGCCGCGGCTCGACCTGGGCGCGCTTCGCGCCGATGAGTTCGAGGAAGCCTTCGTCGAGCTTTATGGCATCCACCACCTGCGCCCCAGCTACACCGCCTGGCTCTTCTTCAGCGCGCGCCTGCCGGCCAGGGTGACCCCGCAAAGCCGGGGCTATGCCGGCACCTTTGCGCTGTTCGGCCACGCCGAATGCTGGGGCTCGCCAGGACACTGCCATGGCCCGGATGGTCTCAGACGCTTCGATACCCGGCCTTCCCATCCGATGACACCGGCGTTCAAGCGGGTACCGGTGACCCAGGCCCTGAAGCGCCATCTGCACGCCGGCAAGAGCACCCTGGACATCCAGATCTACGCCTATACGCGCGAGGCCTGGCCCGATCGTGGCGACAAGTCACTGGTGTGTTGCAGCGGGGTGCAACTGGTCACCTTGTGATCGAGCGCAGGCGCAGTTTCGGTGCAGCCTTGTCACTTCGCGGCAGGCTTGATGCTTCCTGGCTTGCCGAGCTGGCTTGCCGAGGCTCTGTCCGAAAAGTCGACGAGCGCAGACACTTTTCAGATATGCCCTAGGCTCTGTCCGAAAAGTCGACGAGCGAAGGTTAGACAAGGCAAAAATCGGTGAGACAGCGCAGTTTACGGGGTGTAAATGAGCATGTTGATCCGATTTTTAACGCCGTATTACCGAGCGCAGGCACTTTTCAGACAAGCCCTAGGCCTTGGAGGACTGGGCCCATAAATTGACCCCACCATCCACCGCGTAGCGGTCGATGTCGGCCAGCTCCTCGTCGCTGAAGTCGAGGTTGTCCAGGGCCTCGACGCAGTCGCTGACCTGATCGGGGCGGCTGGCGCCGATCAAGGCGCTGGTCACGCGGCCGCCGCGCAGCACCCAGGCAATCGCCATCTGCGCCAGACTCTGGCCACGCCGCTCGGCGATGGCGTTGAGCGCCCTGACACGCTCGAGGTTGTCGTCGGACAGGTGCTGTTCGCGGATCGCACCACCGCGAGCAAGACGGCTGTCGTCAGGCACCCCACCCAGGTACTTGGCGGTCAAAAGGCCCTGGGCCAGTGGCGAGAAGACGATCGAGCCGATGCCTTCATCGTCCAGCACATCGAGCAGCCCGTCGTCCTCGATCCAGCGGTTGATCATCGAGTAGCTGGGCTGGTGGATCAGGCAGGGGGTTCCCAGTTCGCGCAGCAGGCGAGCGGCCTCGCGGGTGCGCTCAGGGCTGTACGACGAGATACCGGCGTAGAGCGCCTTGCCCGAGCGTACCGCCTGGTCCAGCGCGCCCATGGTTTCTTCCAGCGGTGTCTCGGGATCGAAGCGGTGGGAGTAGAAGATGTCGACGTAGTCCAGATCCAGGCGCTTGAGACTCTGGTCGAGGCTCGACAGCAGATACTTGCGGCTGCCCCACTCGCCGTAGGGGCCGGGCCACATGTTATAGCCCGCCTTGGTGGAGATGATCAGTTCATCGCGGTGGCCGGCGAAGTCGGTCTTGAGGATGCGCCCGAACATGGACTCGGCGCTGCCAGGCGGCGGGCCATAGTTATTGGCCAGGTCGAAGTGGGTAATGCCGTGATCGAAGGCGGTACGGCAGATCTCGCGAGCGTTGTCTTCATGGGCGTTGTGGCCGAAGTTGTGCCACAGCCCGAGGGACAGGGCGGGCAGCTTGAGGCCACTGCGACCGCAGCGGTGATAGCGCATGCGTTCGTAACGGTCTTCGGCGGGACGATAGCTCATGATGGTCTCCTGTCAGGGCGCACGGGCGCCGTGGCTGTCGTCTCAGCACTTTAGCTGTGTTTGTCGAGGTATCCAAAAGGGCCGCCCCGAAAAAGCCAGGTGAAGGCGGGCAGCACGCAGGCAAGGGCGCAGTCCGGGCAAGATGGTGAGCGCCTGGAAAGGCGAGCGGGAGAAGACTCAGGGGGACTCAGGCGACGGTGAAGCTGCGGGCATGAGAAGCCGCGAGGTAACCCAGGGCGCCATGTACCAGTTAGTGGGCACATGGCGCCTGGGGCGTGACGCCAGGGGCAGGGGTCAGCCGCCGGCGTTCATGGTCTCCGGCATGGCGGCCAGGGTAGCCTCGTCGGAGAGCAGGTCGTGCAGGGTCTGGGACGCCATCTGGGAGTTGCCGTCCATGACCCCGTCGAGCCATACCAGCGCCTGCTCACGGTTGGCGTTCTCCAGGCCATTGGCGGCCAGGTAGGCCTTGGCCAGCGCCAGCCGCGCGGTCTCGTGGCCCTGACGCGCGGCCTTGAGCAGGTAGTCGGCGCCCTGGCGGGTGTCCCGCTCGAGGTTTTCGCCACGCAGGTACTCGCGGCCGAGGCTGGCCTGGGCGCCGGCGTGTCCCTGGTCGGCGGCGCTGGTCAGCAGCTGTTCGCCCCGGCTCGGGTCCTGAGCCAGGCTCTGGTCGCCTCGCACCAGGGCGGTGCCAAGCAGGGCGCGTGCCGACAGGCTGCCGGCGTCGCTGGCCCGGGTCAGCCAGCGCTCGGCCTCGGCCGGGTCGGCGCTGACGCCATTGCCTTCGAGGTAGGCCTCGCCAAGGGTCTGGGCGGCATACTCGTTGCCGGCCTCGGCGGCTTCGCTCAGCAGGCGACGACCCCGCTCGGGGTCGGCTTCCACGCCGTTTCCGGTCAGCAGCATGCCGCCCAGGTCAGCACGCGCGCCGGCGTGGCCACCGGCCACCGCCACCTGGAGCAGTTCGGCGCCCTTGGCCGGGTCGCGGGCGACGCCTTCACCGTCGAGGTACATGCGGCCAAGCGCGGCGGCGGCGCCTGGATGACCCTGGCGGGCGGCTCGCTCGAGCCAGCGGCTGGCCTCGGACAGGTTGCGCCCGACGCCCTCACCGTCGCGATAGGCGCGGCCGAGGTCCGCCATGGAGTTGACGTTGCCCTGACGGGCAGAGGCGATCAGCGCCTGGATGTCACCGGCCTGGCCGCGATCGCGCTGGGTGCGCATCAGCGCCTCGGCGGCGGAGGGGTGGCCGGCGGCCTCGGCCCGTTCGAGCCACTCGGTGGCCTGGGCAAGGTCACGGCTCACCCCGGTACCGTCGCGGTAAGCGCGGCCGAGGACGACCATGGCGTAGGCGTCGCCCTGCTCGGCGGCGTTCTCCAGCAGGCGCCGTCCGTGATCCACCCGAGAATTTCCTCGCTGGGTCGAAGCACCATCGGCCACGGCCATGGCGTCGCCGCCCGGTTCCTGGGTGGGATTCGGGCCTGTCGTCTCGCCGGTCAGCTCGCCAGTCAGATAGGCCTCGCCCAGGCGGGTAGCGGCGCTGGTATCGCCGGCTTCCACCGCCTGGGTCAGCAGGCGCTCCGCCTCACGGGGCTGATAGGGCAGGGGACCGTCCTCGGCCAGATAGGCCTCGCCGAGGGTGCGCAGGGCGCCGCTCTGCCCCTGGTCGATGGCCTCGCGCAACAGCCGTTCGCCCCGGGCCGGATCGGTGGCCACGCCACGGCCGCTGAGGTAGAGCGCGCCCAGCTGTTCGGTGGCAAACGGATGGCCCAGCTCATGTCCGCGCTCGAGATAGCGGGCGGCGATCACTGGCTGGGTCGGCACCACCTCATCGGCCAGGTAGGCCTGGCCGAGCATCGCCAGTGCCAGCGGGTCGTCGTGTCGGGCGGCCTGCTCGAGCAGGCGGATGCCGCGCTGGGGCTCCGCCGGCAGGGCGTCGCCTTCCAGCAAGGCGCGACCCAGGGTCACGCGGGCGTCGACCGAGTCCTCGTCGATGGCCTTTTCGAGCCAATTGCGTGCCTCGATTGGCCGTGCCCTGAGGCCGTCGCCCTCCAGCAGAATCCGGCCCAGGCGCTCCATGGCGTCGACGTCACCGTTCTCGGCCGCCTGGGTCAGCAGGGTCACGCCCTGTTCGGCGCGGCCGCTGTCGAGCATCTCGCGGCCCGCCTTGGCCACCGCGTCGGGGTCACCGGCCTGGGCGGCCTGGGTCAGCCAGTGCAGGCGGCGATCGTCGTTGCCGGCCAGCAGGCCGTCGGCCGAGTACAGCTCAGCCAGTTCGGTCATCGCCTTGATATCGCCGCCGCCGGCGCGCTCGCGCAGGCCTTCGGCGTAACGCTCGGCGTACTCGCGCGAGCGTGCCTTGTCGGTGTCGAGCCAACCGCCCTCGGCGTAGGCGTTGGCCAGTGCCAGGATGGCATCCGGATTACCGTTGTTCGCCGCCTGACGATACAGCGCCAGGGCGCGCTGGGGGTCCGCCGCGACGCCGTCGGCGCCGCGGGCCAGCAATGAGGCCATCACCACGCCTTCGTCACGGCCGATTTCTTCTTCCATGGCCTGCTCGAGCAGATAGTAGGCCAGTACCGGACGATAGGGCGCACCCTGCTGTTCCAGGCTCAGCTTGGCCAGGTTGAGCGATGCGTGGCCAAGGATATAGGACGGCGTGCGCACGGCATCCTCGTAGTAGGCAGCGGCCTTGGCGGGGTCCGCCTGGATGCCCTTGCCCTGATCCCAGATCTTGCCGAGTTCGTAGTAGGCCTTGGGGATGTCCTGGGCGGCCAGCCCCTTGAGCTTGAGGATCGCCTCTCGGGTCTGGCCGGCAGCGACGAGCTGCTGCGCCTCTTCCAGGGTGTTGTCATGCATCCATTCGGGGTTGCGCGGCTGCTCCTTGTCGAAGAAGTCCTGATACTCGGCAGGCAGCGGGTCGACGCCGGTACTCTGGAACTCGGTACCGGGGGCGGCGCAGCCGCCAAGCCACAGCGCCACGGCGACCGAGGCGGTGAGCGGAAAGGCCCGGGACCAGCGTTGGCCCTGGGCGGTGTCTGGGCGAAAACGGGGGAGCATCATAAGCAGGCCTCCTGGTTGATCGTGTGCTGTCACTGAGACGCGCTGTCGTCGTCGAGACCCTCGAAGGCGGTGGTCTCGCGCTCCTGTTCATCGACGACGAGGTGCTGCTGCGCCTCGGGTGACATGAAGTACAACGTCTGGTAACCGCCGGCGCTGCGGTTGTAGACCGGACGCACCTGGGCCAGGAACCGTTCGATGCGCGGGTCATCGAAGCGGCTCTGATAGATCTCCATCCAGGCGAAGTACTGGTTGTCCTTGAGAAAGCCGGTGTACTGCTCGTGGGGCGCCAGGTCTCCAAGCGCCTCGGGATCGTTGAAGATGGTCATGGCGAAGTCCACGGCGTCGTGGATGTCATGGCCGTTGATCTCGAGTTCGAAGATGTCATAGCCCTGGCGTGCGATGACCTGCATGTTGGTGATCAGGTAGAGCAGCGCATAGTTCTGGTAGTGGGTGGCGCGACGACCACGCTCGATCTCCAGCGGAAAGGCGCCGCGCTCGGTCATGTCGGAGAGCGCCGAATGGATGGCGCTGACGCCGAAGCGAAACAGCTCATCGTCCTCGGTAATCACGCCGATCATGCTGGCGTAGAGGGCGCGGCGGTAGAAGTGGTTGTTGCAGCAGCTGTTGCCGGGCTGCCCCTGAATGGCGGCGTGCTTGTGGGCGAGCCGGTTGAGCCACTGCTCGACACGTTGCTTGGCCTGGTCGCTGCCCTCGACGCGGGGACGCACCACCGAGTAGGCCATGCCCGCGGCGAAGATCATCGATTCGGTGGCGAACCAGGCCTGAGGCTCCTTGGGATCGTAGTGGAAGTCGGTCAGGGCATCGTGCTGGGCCCATTGATCGAGAAAGGTCACCAGGCAGTCGGCGTAGTAGGTGTCGCCGGTGGCCACGAAGGAGCCGGCGAGCATCGACACACTGTCCTCGAAGTCGAACAGGGGTTCGGATGCCAGTTCCCACTCCTTGGGGCTGGGATAATAGCCGGGGATCCGCAGGCGCGTGGTAATCGGCTCCTGGGCCAGCAGTTGCTGGCAGCTGGGTCCGTTGGTCAGTTGATCGAGCTCCTGCAACAGGATCGAGTTGTCGGTGTCGGCCAGTGTTTCCATGCGGGCCTCTACATCGAAGTAGGAGGCGTCAGGTCTGGTCACTCGGTAGTCGCTGAGGTCCAGCTCGGCCCGTTCTTCCAGGGTCATGGCGTGCGCGGACGATACCAGGGCGGCACCCATCGTCAGGCCGAGCGTCAGGCCCGTTGCCAGCTTTCCCGACAACCTGGCCGTCGGCCATCCCATCACTCTGTGTGCCAGACGCTTGAGCGGATTTGCCGAGCGTTGGTCGAAGTGGTGGCACCGGCCGGATTCGAATGCCGGCATCGATGGGCCCAGGCCTCGGGTGGGGAGGGGACCGGGGGATGAGCCATGGGATGGGGGCATCAAGCGTCTCCTTGGCGGCGCCCCTGGGGGCGCCGCGATCATGAACGGGGGGCGTAGAAACGGAAGTCGGCAAAGTCAGCGTGCTGGTCACTGGGGGTGCGCCAGTCCTCACCGTGGCCACCGAAGAAGGTCGAGAACATCAGGCCATCGATGTGCACGTCGTCGTCGGTACGGTAGGTGAGATTGGTCTGCTCGAGCACCGGCCGACCATCGACCCACACCCGGGCAATGCCGTTGGCCTTGCCGGGGTCGTTGAGGATGATCTCCTGCTCCAGGGTGACCCACTGACCGGTGGGGAAGGTGAAGCGGCCTCGGGCCACCGAGTCGCCGTAGTCGCCCTCGCCGCCGACCACGTATTCGTAAAGTTCACCCTGGCCGTCTTCGCGCCACATGTAGCGCATGGAGAAGCCATTCTCGCCGGTGACATCGTCACCGCCGCTGGGCGCTTCGCCGCCGTAGAGCCCCGGCAGCTTGCCGCCCTTGACGAAGTTGAACCCGCTCTCGAAGCGAACCCGGTAGCTCAGGCAGGCGTGATCGCGCCCTTCGAGCGCGGAAGGCTCGGTGTAGAAGCCGGCGCCTCCGGTGTCGGTGTCGCCAGGCGAGGAGGTGTCCTCGGGATAGAGGACCCTGAGCGCCGGTGTCGCCGAATGACCCGACAACAGCTCGACGTTCTCCTCGGTGCCCCAGGTACGGGTGGTGTCGAAGCCTTCGCGGATGGCGTCGTGGGCGCTTTTCTCACCCAGCGCAGGGGCGGGTGAGGCGACCAGCGGATGGCGCGCCGAGCAGGCGGCGACCTGGGGGACGCCGGGGCTCTGCTGATCGGCGTCGCTGTCATTGGCGCCGTTGTCCGCCAGGGCGGGTTGGGTAGCGCAGATGGCCAGCAGGGTGGCGGACAGGCGCGTCGTCAGTGTCGACATGGCGTTCGATCTCCTGTTGGCTCACGACCACCGCGGTGGTCGTGGCAAGTGGGACGGATACGTGTAAAGAAAGAGCGTGGCTCAGCCGGCGGTGTCGGCGGCGTCGTTGTCACCAATGCCCGAGAACAGCTGGCTGGCCTGCTGGACCACCCGGCGGCCGCTCTGCCAGATCCACTCGGCGGTGGCGCCCAGCAGGGCCTGTTCGGTAAAGCGCACGTCCACCGGAGTACCGACGCTTTCCACCGGCAGCGGCTTTTCCGGTACCAGCAGCACGCTGGCGACGTTCTGCTGTTGGCGTACCCAGCTCGGGAAGCCGGCGCGCGGCTGGCGCTCGATGTCCAGCGCCACGCTGCGCACCCGAGCGCTGATCGGGCCGGAGGCGTTGGGCAGCGACAGATAGGCGAGTTGATCGGGCTCGATGCGATCGATGTCGTCCATATGCACCAGCGCCTCGACCATGACCTCGTCGTCGCCGGTACGCATCAGCGTCATGATCTTTTCGCTTTCGTTGATATAGGTGCCGTCGGAGCTCGACAGCGCCCACGCCACCAGGCAGTCGCAGGGGCTGTAGATCTCGTTCTGGGATTGGCGCGCCTGCAGCGCGGTGACCCTGGACGCCTGGAAGTCCCGGGCGGTCTCGAACTGATCGATACGTGCACGAGCGATGTCCGGGGACACCGTCTCGAAGCTCACGGCGTCACCGTTGCCGGGCTCGGCGGAGTTGGCCAGGCTGACCTGTCCGCCATTGGCGCCGTCGAGGTTTTCCTGAAGGTTCTCGATCAGTTGGCTGTTGTAGCGCTGGGCGGCCTCGGCCAGGATCAGGTCGGACTCCAGATCGACGTCCTTGACTCGGGTGAGCTGCTCGTCCCGTGTGACACGGTCACCTGCCTTGAGTTCGTGCGCCATCAGGATGCCGGGGCTCGGTGCACGAATGTCGATGCGTGGCGCGGTGACAGCGGCGAAGTTGGGCTCGATCAGCATGAAGTTGCGATAGGCGGTGGCCGCCGCGACCACCGCGAGCACCGCGAAGCCAATGAACAGCGCCACGTAGCGGCCCATGGGCCTCGGCGGACGAGCCGCCGCCTGGGGCGTGCTGCCGGTGCCGCGACGCTTGCGTGGGGTCTGGGCATCCTCGCCCTGGACCATCTGCTCGACGTCCAGCGGCCGGCCGGCCAGATGGGCGCGGACCACGCGGCGCAGCAGCTCAAGGTGGGAGGGGGAGATGTCGGTGATCTCGAAGCCGGCGTGGTGTGCGCCACCGCGACCTTCCAGCGCCAGGCTATGGCGGCACTGGGCGCTCACGGGTACCAGTAGCTCGCCGCTGGCGGTGGTGATGGCGATGCTGCCGCGCACCCTGGCGTCCTGGCGCATCGGGCGCGGGCTCTCGATGGCGAAGCCGCCCTGGGACAGGTCCAGCCCGCGGAAGCGGTTGCCGTCATCGAAGCGCACCTCGAAGGTCGGCGAAACGCGGATGTAGCGGCGCTCATCGCGGCGCTCATGGGCCAGTCCCGAGCCTGCCGGTGCCTCTTCTTGGCGCGGCTGGGAGCGCGTATCGCCCAGATGGGGTTCGGCGCGCGGTGCGGGTTCCGGCTGGTGTGTGGGCTCGTGGCGAGGTGTGGAGGTGTCCTTGTCGTCGAAGTAATCGCTCATATCGGTGTCCTGAAGTCAGTATTCGCTGAGCCGTGGCGGTGTCTGGCCGTACATGCGGCCCAGCGACAAAGTGTGGCCGTGTCGTCGTTGTCAGCCGTGGCGTTCAGCCGTGGCGTGGCTGCACCTGGATGCGCAGGTCACTCAGCGACAGCCTGGTGTCGTGAAGATCGAGCGAGCAGCGCTGCTGGTCGGTGCAGCTCAACAGATCGCCGGGGGCTGGAGTGGTCCCCTGGGCGTCCTTGAGGCGGTCGATCAACGCCGGCGGGACCTCTAGCGTGGTGCCCTGGGGGCTGCCGCTGAGATTGGTGGCCTCGCCGATGCTGCTTGCGCCCAGGCGTTCGATCAGCCGATCGCTGATCCGCAGCTCGCCGGCAGGCAGGCGCAGCTCGCCCGAGCCATCCTCGATGCGGCTGGCCAGCCAGCGACTGGCGTCAGGCAGCTCGGCACTGTCGCTGGGCACCGGGCCTGCACGCTCGAGGATCTTCAGCGAGGTAGCGTCAGGTACTTTCAGTACGCCGGTGGCCAGGGTCAGCACGAACAACATCAGGCACACATGAAAGCCATGCAGCAGGTGACCCATGCGACGCTGGCGGCGAACCGCCTTTTCATCACCTGGCTCGCCGGCGGAGATGCCCTGGCGTGACCACTTCTGACGGTTGAAGCGAAAGCTCACATAGGTCTTGAGCAGGGCGCCGTAGACCTGGTTGTAGTAGATCAGCGGGATCCACAGAAGGCTGAAGCGACCACGCTGCCAGGCCAGGATCGAGGTGGAGATCCCGCGGGTGAACAGGATCCACAGGGCATAGGCGAAGATGAACGACGGCCGCACAAACAGCGTCACCAGGATCGCCACGATGGGGCCGATCAGGGTCGTCCACATGGACAGCCGCTGGTCGATCAGGCTCCACCAGGTGAATAGCCCCATCGGCCTCGGTCCCAGGGCAATGGCGCGACCGCTGGTGCGCAGCATGTTGCCGTACCAGCGACGCATCAGGTCGGTGGTCGAGGCAAAGAAGCGCTTGCGGTCCGGCAGCTCCTCGAATCCCGAGACGTAGACATCCGGCAGGTAGAGCATCTTCCAGCCGTTCTTTAGCAACCAGTACCAGGTCGACTTGTCGTCCCCGGACAGGAACTTGAAATTGCCGAAGCGCCAATGCTCGACGTGGTCGTTCTCGACCATGTCGATAAAGTCCGGGTGGGTCGCCAGGTCGGCGCGGAAGGCGCTGTAGCGGCCGGTCAGGACCAGCAGCCGCTCGGACACCGACATCGAGCTCATCACCAGATGACGCTGGGCGTAACGCAGGTCGTACCACTCCTTGGTGGCATCGTTGCCGGTGACGATGGCGCTGTTGTTGGTGGTCAGGGCGCCGAGATCATCGCGCAGGGCAAAGAACGACAGCGAGCGCTCCAGGGTTCCGGGCTCGAGCAGGATATCCCCGTCCATGGACACCAGCAGGGCGTCGGGGGCCGGGGCCCGGCGCGAGATCGCACGCAGCACCTCGGCCATCGCCGAGCGCTTGCCGTCGCCCTTCTGGAACATGTAGCGGACCTCGATGTGCGACGGCCAGCGGTGTTCCTGCAGTACGTGGGAGATGATGTCCACGTCGGTCTGGTCCGAGACCGAGGCAAAGATGGTGGTCGGCACGCCATAGTGCCGCGTCTCCTCGATCAGCGCGTCGTAGACCCGGAAGCAGACGTCGGGGTCGATGCGAAAGGAGGTGCACAGCACGTAGAGCTCTGACGGCTTGCCGGACTCTCCCAGGGCGTCGGCCTCGGCCCGCATCTGTGGAAAGACGCGGCGGTTGTACCACACCGATCGCAGCGCCTGGACGAACCACCATGAATAGCGCCACGCACCGACCGCGCCAATGGCGAAGAAGAAGCTCTTCGACGCCGGCGAGAACACCTCGGAGGGCAACTCGCTGACCAGCACGATCAGCAGCGACAGCAGCAGCGCCAGGGTGGTCAGCTCCGTGGCCTTGCTGGCCACGGAGGTGTGCTTGGGTAGCGATGACATGGTGGCGTCCTTACACCCGGGGGTGTTGCAGGGAGGCGCCGCGACCCATGGCGTAGTATTCGAGACCCGCCGCTTCGACGTCCTCGGGTGAGAAGAGGTTGCGTCCATCGATCACCAGCGGGTGATTGAGGGTGCGCGCGATCTTGTCGAAGTCGACGGTGCGGAAGGCCTTCCACTCGGTGCAGATGACCAGGGCGTCGGCGCCTTCCAGGGCAGCGTCACGCTGCTTGGAGAGACACAGGTCCGAGCGCTCGCCGTAGATGCGATGGCACTCGGCGGCGGCCTCGGGGTCGTAGGCCTGGACCCGGGCGCCGGCTTGCCACAGCTGTTCCATCAGTACCCGGCTCGGCGCCTCGCGCATGTCGTCGGTGTTGGGCTTGAAGGCGAGTCCCCACAGGGCGATGGTGCGGCCCTTGAGGTTGCCGTGGAGCGCCAGTTCCAGCTTGTCGAACAGCCGCGTCTTCTGGGCGTCGTTGACCGTTTCCACCGCCTGCAGCATGCGGGCGGGGGCGCCGACCTCGCTGGCGGTGCGGGCCAGTGCCTTGACGTCCTTGGGGAAGCAGGAGCCGCCGTAGCCACAGCCGGGATAGATGAAGTGGTAGCCGATACGCGGGTCGCTGCCGATGCCGTGGCGGACCTGCTCGACGTCCGCACCCAGGTGCTCGGCCAGGTTGGCGATTTCGTTGATGAAGCTGATCTTGGTTGCGAGCATGGCGTTGGCGGCGTACTTGGTCAGTTCGGCGCTGCGCACGTCCATGAACATCAGCTTGTCGCGCTGGCGGCTGTAGGGGGCATAGCACTCGCGCATCAGCTTGCGGACCTTGTCGCTGTCGGTACCGATGACGATCCGCGCCCCCCGCGAGAAGTCCTCGATAGCCGCGCCTTCCTTGAGGAATTCCGGGTTGGAGCAGACGTCGAAGTCGACCTCGGCCTGGCGTCCCTCCAGGGTATCGGCCACCGCCTGATGAACCTTGTCGGCGGTCCCCACCGGGACGGTGGACTTGTTGATGATGACGCGATATCCGTCCATGTGCTGGCCGATGGTACGGGCCACGCCAAGCACGTGGGTCAGGTCGGCGCTGCCGTCCTCGTCAGGGGGCGTTCCCACCGCGATGAACTGCAACAGGCCATGGGCCACTCCTTCCTCCGGGCTATCGGAGAAGGTCAGGCGCTCGTCTTCCATATTGTGGCGAATCAGATCCTCGAGGCCTGGCTCAAAGATCGGTACCTCACCGCGCTTGAGGCGGGCGACCTTGACCTGATCGACGTCCACACACATCACGTCGTGTCCCACATCGGCCAGGCAGGCGCCGGTGACCAGTCCTACGTAACCCGAGCCGTGAATCGTGATTTTCATGAACTCACTCCTTGCCGTCGCTTGTGATATTGGCGGCCTTGCCTCGGGCGTCGGAGGGACGCCGGGAAAGCCTTGTTCTGACCGCAATGAGGGCAAGGATCGATCCAGTTATCTTTTTGTATTTTAAAAACAACAACTTATTTGGATGCGTGCTCTAGTGAGCGTTCTCCGGGATGACCGATGGTCGGCCGGAATGTCGCCATTAACAGACAATGGTGCGCGACGTTCGTATAAAGCATTAGAAATCAATTAGTTATATGTTGCTCTATGGATACGCCAATGGTTTTTTGTGTTATAAGTTATTGATAATAAAGTGAAAACACTGTTTTCTTACGTTTCTCCGATCAGCACCCGATCGGAGCATCATGCTTGAGACGGTTTTTGCGGCATGACGATCGCCATGCTGACGTTATCGACGCCGAGTAACGGCAGAGCCTCCAGGCGTCGAGCCGCGGCGAACGTCGAGCTGGACGACCCGGCAGTGAAACAGTGTCATCAGCGGATGAGGGGAGGAATGCTTTTTTGAACAGTGGCTTAGGCTTTGAATATGGGTCGAACAGGGGAACCAGGAGGGACCGAAGCTCACATGCGTCCACTGGAGAGTATGAGGTTTATCGCCATCATTGGTGTTAGTTAAGTATGAATGACGCGAAGTTATTGGCGTTAATTATATGAGCGTTGTTTTCAGAAGTTTGCATAAAACATCAATGGAATAGATGGTTCCCAAAACCACTGTACTTGAGTCCAATGCTAGTTATAAAAAAGCTTCGCTAATACTGCTTCCACAGTGTGCCGATAAGGTGCGTTATCGAGGACAGAAATATCCTTGGGCGCGCTCGATAAACGACAACGAGCATCAGGGGAAGCGACATGAGCACGGCGACGGTGGTGATGGTACAGGGGCAGGCTTTTGTTCAGGGCACCGATGGTAGCCTTCGCGAACTCAAGCCGGGAGACGTGATCAGCGACGGGGAGCGCCTGGTGACGTCACAGGGTGGTGAAATCTCGATTTCGCCCGGTGGCGTCGGCGACCCCGTGACACTTTCCGGTAGCGGACAGGTGCGCCTGTTGCCTTCCACCACCGAGCCGGCCGGCCCTTCGCTGGTCGATCAGGGGATTGTGGAGATTTCCGACGACTCGGCGCCCATCGTCGCGCCCGCGACCCCTTTGGGCAGCCCGGTGACGGCTGGCGCGGCTGTCGGCATAGACGCACCGGTTCCCGAGGGCACCCAGGCGTCCGGCTCCACGGACGCTGATCTCGCGGCCCTCGCCCAGATCGCCGAGCAGGCCGACAACGTGCTGGGTGACGAAGAACTCAACGAGCTGCTGGCCGCCATCGACTCCGGCGAAGGCGACCTGTTCGATGATCTTGAGGATCCGGCGGCCGGCGGCACCGGCGGGGGAGGGGACGACGAGGGCAGTGGTTTTGTCCGTCTGTTGCGCATCGTGGAGACGGTGGATCCGCTGGCCTTCCAGTTTGGCCTTGAGGGGCGCGATGGTCCCATCGAGCGCGATTTCACCGGTGTCGACGCGGTGGATCCCGGCGATGACGACGAAGGTGTCACCCTGACCGGTCTCGACGGCCCCGAAGATCCCACTGGCCCCGGTGACCCAGGTAACCCCGGCAACCCCGGCAACCCCGGTGGTCCCGGTGGCCCCGGTGATCCTGGCGAGCTGCCCATCGGTGCCGCTGGCGCCGAGCAGGTGCTGTTCGAAGCGGACCTGGCCGGCGGTAGCCGTGGCGACGCCACCCAGCTGGTTCGCACCGGCTCCTTTGGGTTTGATTCACCTGATGGCCTGGCCACCCTGACGGTGGGGCCGGTTTCCCTGACGCTTGCCCAGCTTGATGCCCTGGGGACCTCGCCGGTCACCATCGTCACCGATCATGGTGTGGTGACGCTGACCGGCTTCACCGGGTCGGCCGCAGGGGGCACCGTCAGCTACACCTATGAACTGACCGACAACGTCGACAATGACAGCGTTGCCGGCGCCACCGATGGCGGCTATCTCGAGAGCCTGAATGTGCAGGCGGTGGACGTGGACGGCAGTAGCGCCAGCGGCTCGCTCGACATTTTGATCGTGGATGACGCGCCCCGCGCCGAGGACGATCCTACCGTCGAGACCACCGACGATACGGCGGTGAGTATCAATGTCATCACCAACGCATCAGGCGCCGATACTCTCGGTGCCGACGGCGCCGAGCTGACCGCTGCAGAACTGGTGGACAGCACCGCCGGCAGCCTGGACTTCGACGCCGACGGTACCATCACCTTTACTCCGGCGGCGGGCTTCGAGGGGACCGCCGAGATCCTCTATACCCTGACCGACAACGACGGTGACACCAGCCAGGCGACCTGGCGGGTGGAGGTGGAGGACGACGAGCCCGAGATCGAGGTCAATCCAGAGTCGCCCAACGCCTCGGGCAACAACGAGGTCGACGAAGCGGGTCTCGATGACGGCGGAAGCAAGGCGCAGACCAACCTGGAGACCACCAGCGGTGCGATCAACATCGACACCGGCAGTGACACCCTGGCCTCGCTGAAGATCGTGGACAAGGATGGCACACAGGTCGACGTGACCAATGGCGGTACTGTGCAAGGCGTCTACGGCACCCTGACGGTGACCGAGTCGAACGGCGACTACAGCTACAGCTACACCCTGGCTGACAACACCGAAGAGCACTCGACCCAGGGCTCCGCCACCGACGGGATCAAGGACGACTTCGCGCTGGTGATCGAGGACAGCGATGGCGACGTCAACGACAGCGCCACCCTGACCATCGACATCAAGGATGACGTGCCCGAGGCCAAGGATGACGAGACTATCGGCGCGTCCGACAATGCTCCGGTCATGTTGAACGTTATCAACGATGGGCCAGGCGCCGATACGCTCGGTGCCGATGGCGCCGAGCTGACCGCTGCAGAACTGGTGGACAGCACCGCCGGCAGCCTGGACTTCGACGCCGACGGTACCATTACCTTTACCCCGGCGGCGGGCTTCGAGGGGACCGCCGAAATCCTCTATACCCTGACCGACAACGACGGTGATACCAGCCAGGCGACCTGGCGGGTGGAGGTGGAGGACGACGAGCCCGAGATCGAGGTCAATCCCGAGTCGCCCAATGCCTCGGGCAACAGCGAGGTGGACGAGGCGGGTCTCGACGACGGCGGGAGCAAGGCCCCCACCGACCTCGAGACCACTCTGGGGTCGCTCACCATCGACACCGGCAGCGACAGCCTGGCCAAGGTGGAGATCGATGGTATCGATGTGACCGACGGCACCGAGGCCAGTCCGGTCGAGGTCGACGGAGACCTCGGCACCCTGGAGGTGTGGAAGGATAGCGCGGGGACCTATCAGTACCGCTATACCCTGACCGACAACAGCACGGACCACACCAGCCAGGGTACCACCAGCGACGCTGTGCAGGATGCTTTCAGCGTGGTGGTGACCGACTCCGACGGTGACGCCAGTGATCCGGCCACCCTGACCATCGACATCAAGGATGACGTGCCCCTGGCCAAGGATGACGCCGCCGAGACAGACGAGAACCAGCCGATCACCGTCAATGTGCTCGACGGTGCGGCGGGCGAGCCTGACGTGGCCGGGGCCGACGGTCCCTACACCTTCGTCACCGACAGCGTGAGCCTGGAAAGCGGCAGCGGCACCATCACCAACGTCGACGCCAACGGCAATATCACCTTCACGCCGGCCGACGGCTTCGAGGGTGACGCGGTGATCAACTATTCGATCCGCGACGCCGACGGTGATATCAGCAGCGCGACCCTGACGATCACCGTGGACGCCACGCCCGAGATCGAGGTCAATCCCGAGTCGCCCAATGCCTCGGGTAACAGCGAGGTGGACGAGGCCGGTCTCGACGATGGCGGGAGCAAGGCCTCCACCGACCTTGAGACCACTCTGGGGTCGCTCACCATCGACACCGGCAGCGACAGCCTGGCCAAGGTGGAGATCGATGGTATCGATGTGACCGACGGTACCGAGGCCAATCCGGTCGAGGTCGACGGAGACCTCGGCACCCTGGAGGTGTGGAAGGATAACGCGGGGGCCTATCAGTATCGCTATACCCTGACCGACAACAGCACGGACCACACCAGCCAGGGTACCGCCAGCGACGCCGTGCAGGACGCCTTCAGCGTGGTGGTGACCGACTCCGACGGTGATGCCAGTGATCCGGCCACCCTGACCATCGACATCAAGGATGACGTGCCCGCGGCCGTCAATGACGAGGTCCAGACTGACGAGGGCGAGCCGGTCACCGTCAACGTGCTCGACGGCACGGCCGGGGGCAAGGATATCCCTGGTGCCGATGGACCGATCACCATGGATATCGACAGCGTGAAGCTGGAGAGTGGCAGCGGCACCATCAGTGGCGTCGACACCAGCGGCAATATCACCTTCACGCCAGCCGACGGCTTCGAGGGTGACGCGGTGATCAACTACTCGATCCGCGACGCCGACGGTGATCTCAGCAGCGCGACCCTGACGATCACCGTGGACGCCACGCCCGAGGTCGAGGTCAATCCCGAGTCGCCCAATGCCTCGGGCAACAGCGAGGTGGACGAGGCGGGTCTCGACGACGGCGGGAGCAAGGCCTCCACCGACCTCGAGACCACTCTGGGGTCGCTCACCATCGACACCGGCAGCGACAGCCTGGCCAAGGTGGAGATCGATGGTATCGATGTGACCGACGGTACCGAGGCCAATCCGGTCGAGGTCGACGGAGACCTCGGCACCCTGGAGGTGTGGAAGGATAACGCGGGGACCTATCAGTATCGCTATACCCTGACCGACAACAGCACGGACCATACCAGCCAGGGTACCGCCAGCGACGCTGTGCAGGACGCCTTCAGCGTGGTGGTGACCGACTCCGACGGTGACGCCAGTGATCCGGCCACCCTGACCATCGACATCAAGGACGACGTGCCCCAGGTGTTCTCCGAGGCGGAGCACGTCCTGGAAAGTGGCAACGGCACTTTGGACTTCGGGCCCAATGTCGGAGCCGATGGGGTCGGGGAGGTGGTCTTTGCCGCCGCCCTCGACGGACAGCCGGCGACGGATAGCCAGGGCAACGCGCTGCGGGTCGACGGCAAGCCGCTGAACTACCGTTTGAGCGCTGGTGGAACGACGCTATACGCCGAAAGCGCCGATGGTGCCGAGGACGGCTTCAGCGTCACCCTCAACGCAGCAGGTGATGGCTACAGCGTCGAGGTGATCGGTGCGATCACCAATGGCGAGGCGTTCGACTCAAGCCCGGCAGATGCCCAGACGATCGGTGACTACCTGGCCTTGCACGCCGGTGATGACGTCGCGGTCAACGACCTCTTGCTGTCGGGAACGACCGACCAGGATAGCGACGGCCGTATCGCCCTCGGTACCGACGGGACCCTGCGCATCGATGCGCTCAAGGGCGTTACCGCTTCCGGGGCGACGCCCGAGTGGCAGGACCACGTTGGCCTGACGAGCTATTCGCAGAAGGTCCATGTGACCAACGGCGTCACCGCCGCTCTGTTGCTCTCTGCCGTCGTGTTCGATGCTGAAGGCGCAGGCAGCGGTGATCCAGGGGCGACCAGCGGTGCCGCCATGGATCTGAGCGTCGATGACGTCAAGGTGTTCGACGCTCGGGGCGTGGATGTCACGGGAAGGGTGTCGTTGGTCGATACCGGCGATGGCATTGAGGTCGACGGCCTCAAGGATGGCTGGGAGGTGCGCTTGAGCACCGGTGACGATCGCCCCTTCGAGGCGGTCTCCATCGAGGCGGAGCAGAGTGGCAGTGAGTCCCCTGGCGATCTGTCACTGGGTGACATCAACCATCGCAGCGGCGAGCAGCGCGAGGACTTCGAGGTGCCCCTCGGTCTGGTCGGTGTCGATGGCGACGGCGATCGACTCGAGAGCACCCTGACCCTTAACGGAGAGGCGCCGGATACCCTGTACGTGGATGACAACGACAACAGCGAACAGGCCGGTGGTGATGGCGACGACGTGCTGATCGGCGACGCCGGCGGGGTGGCCCAGGCGCAGCCGGAGAATTACAACCTGTCACTGATCATCGACAGCTCGGGCAGCATGGGCAATGCGTCGGGCACCGCCGGCAAGACGCGGATGCAGCTGGCCAAGGACGCCCTGGAGAATCTTCTTATCCATCTCCAGACCTACGGTGGGACCATCAATCTGCAGATCGTGGACTTTGACTCCCTGGTGAGGCCTGGGCTCGACGGCACAGGTCAGACGGTTGATTCGCTGATCATTGAGAACTTCGGCCCTGATGATCTACAGGATGCAATTGATTATATCGAGGCCATGGTGGCTTTCGGGGGCACCAACTACGAGGCTGGGTTCAACGAATCCGAGACGTTCTTCGAAGGTATTGCTGGCTCGACCTCGGGTTACAAGAACCTCGCGCTGTTTCTGACCGATGGCGAGCCGACTTACCATGTCAATAGCTCAGGTGGCTTCAGCGGCCCCGGAGGCAACAACAGCACCGCGGTGATGACGCAATCGATCGCCGCCTTCAATGACTTGGTCGCCAATGATGTCGAGGTGGCCGCCATCGGCATCGGCAACGGGATCAACGAGGAAACGCTTGAGTACTTCGACAACAGCAACGTCGATGGCACCGGAGGCCTGACCATTGGCGGTACGACGTTTAATGATCCGGTCGGCCAGGTTCAGATCGTCAACGACGAGGACGGTCTCAACAGTGCCATCCAGGAAGCCGCAGGAGGGCTTCTGGCACTTGGCGATGACGTCCTGTCGGGCGGAGGCGGCGACGACATCCTGATCGGCGATGTGCTCAACAGTGACCACCTGGCCTGGACGAATACCGACACCGGTGAGGTCTTTACCGCGGGTGGGCATGACGGTCTGGGCTACGAAGGGCTCTACGAATACGTCAAGTGGGGAGTCAATGGTGGTACCGAACCCACCGATGGCGAAATGATCGGTTATATCCGGGACAATCTCGACGATCTGATTGACGAGTCGCGTGATGAAGGCGGGATCAACACCCTGGACGGCGGCGAAGGCAACGATACCCTGATCGGCGGCGCCGGGGGGGATACCCTCCTTGGCGGCGAAGGTGATGACACCCTGGTTGGTGGCAACGGCAACGATACGCTCGATGGCGGCGCGGGCAACGATATCATCGATCTGGGCACCGGCGCCGATGTGGTCGCCTGGAATGATGGCGACGCTGGGACCAGTGCTGCGCCTGCCAGTGATGAGATCAATGACTTTACCCTGGGAGACGTCGGCAGTGACGCCGAGGCCGATCGCCTGGAGATGTCGGATCTACTCGATGGAGCGACCGAGGCAACCGTCAACAACTATCTTTACGCCGAGGAGGACGGCGGCGGCAATACCGTGTTGTACGTGAAGAGCGATGGTGGCATCGGCAATACAGGAGGCGATGCCGATCAGGTCATTACCCTCAATGGCGTCGATATGGGGGGACAGGACTCGGCGACCTTCCTGCAGCAGATGATCGACGACGGCCAGTTGCAGGTGGAATAGCAGGTTGAGTTGCAGGGCAGCGGTCTCCCTCGGCGCGACCGGGGGAGGCCAACGCCGGACAGGGCTGTCCGGTCTCGGCGAGTGAAAAGGAACAGAGCCCGGCTGGCGTCGGGCTCTGTGTCGTCGGGTCGAGGGCATTTGTGCCGCGAGGTGCCTATCGTCGCTCGCGGCGCTTGCTGGCGTCGGGTGTGCTCAGAAGTCGATGCCGCGGCGGGCCTTGAGGCCATTGGTGAAGCCGTGCTTGACCTCCTGCATCTCGGTCACGGTGTCGGCCATGGCAATTAGTTCGCGATGGGCGTTGCGCCCGGTGATGATGACCGTCTGCTCGGCAGGCCGGTTGGCGATGGCCGTGCGCACGGTGTCGATGTCCAGGTAGCCGAACTTGAGCATGTAGGTGATCTCGTCGAGCACCACCAGATAGACCTCGGGGTCGGCCAGCATGCGGCTGGCCTCCTGCCAGACCTCGCGGCATGCCTGGGTGTCCGACTCGCGATTCTGGGTATCCCAGGTGAAACCGGTGGCCATGATCGCCACCTCGAGGTTGTCGTCGGCCTCGAGACGGTCGCGCTCTCCGCACTCCCACAGTCCCTTGATGAACTGCACCACGCCCACCCGGTAGCCGTAACCCAGGGCGCGGGTGACGGTGCCCCAGGCGGCGGTGGTCTTGCCCTTGCCGTTGCCGGTAAACACCAGCATCAGCCCGCGCTCCTCGTCGGCGGCGGCGACCTTGGCGTCGACGTGGGACTTGAGCTTCTCCATGGCCTTCTTGTGTCGGGTGTTTCTGTCCTGCTCGCTCATGCCGGCTCCCGCTGTCTGGTGAAAAGCGCAGGGTAGCCGAGGCGGACGCCGGCGTCAGCCCGGATATGCCTTTCCGCCTCAGCCGGGATCATTGGCTGGAAGGCTCTGGCGTCCCGCCTGGGGCGAAGCCGTGTTAGCCGAGCGTGCCTGTCGGCGCGCCTCCATGCGCCTGGCGAAGACCTCCATCAGGCGATCGTAGAGCGCCGCACCCAGCACGCTGTCCTCGATGCCCGCATCGATGTTGGGATTGTCGTTGACCTCGATCACCAGCACACGGTCGCCGACCTGCTTGAGGTCGACACCGTAGAGGCCATTGCCGATCAGCCGGGTGGCCTTGAGCGCCGCACGCAGCACGGCGGCCGGCACCTCGTCGATGGGGTGGCTGCTGAAGCCGCCGCTGCGGGTGCGAGAACCGGAATGATCGTAGATCTGCCAATGGCCACGGGCCATGTAGTAGCGGCTGGCGAACAGTGGAGCACCGTCGAGCACGCCGATGCGCCAGTCGTATTCGGTAGGCAGCCATTCCTGCAGCAACAGCAGGTCCGAGCTCTTGAACAGGGTATCGGCTTCCCGAGCCAGCGATTCGCTGGACGTTACCTTGACGATGCCACGGGAGAAGGCGCCATCGGGGACCTTCAGCACCCTCGGGTAGCTGAGACCCTGCGTCTGCTCGAGGAGACGTGCTCGATCCGAACGCTTGAGCAACAGTCCCTCGGGAGCGGCGACCCCCCGGGTGCGAAGCAGTTCATGCAGATAGACCTTGTTGGTGCAGCGCAGAATGTCCTGGGGCGCGTCGATGACCACCAGGCCTTCGTGTTCGGCACGTCGGGCCATGCGCCAGGTGGGGTGGTCGAGGGCGGTGGTCTGGCGCAGAAACAGAGCGTCGAACTCGGCCAGCCGGGCGCTGTCGCGATGGGTGATCAGCGAGACATTGATGCCCTGGCGCCGACCGGCGCGGATAAATTGCTTGAGCGCGCCCTTGTTGCTGGGCGGCAGGTGTTCTTCAGGGTCGATCAACATGGCCAGGTCGAAGCGATAGCGCCTCCGCGCCCTGGGGGTACGCCAGATCTTCAGCGAATGGCGATTGAGGGCGCGAGCGAAGGCGTCCTGCTCGTCTTCATGAAGCCGCCCAAGCGCAAGCGGACGCAGCCGCACCAGTCGATAGCCCTGGGCGGTGCGATTCAGGCGCGCCTCCATCAGCGGACAGGGCAGGCGCTCGAACAGGCGGCGGGCGACGCGTGCCAGCAGGGGCTCGACGCATTCGCCGAACAGCACCCTGAAATGGACGTCATCGCCGAGTCGCTCGACTGCAGCGGGCCGGCTCAGCTCATCGAGCAGTCCGGTAAGGCCCTCGAGCTGCATGTCGGTGGTCGACTTGCGGCGCAGGGAGTTGAGGGTATCGACACTGGGGATCACTCTGGCGCCTCGCGCCTGGGCGAGCAGCGAGACATAGTAGCCTCGGCCCAGGTAGCCGAGGTCGGAACACAGGTTGATGACCTGTGCGCTGGTGGCGCCCGAGGTGGCCTTGGCATCGGCGATGTCCGCGGCGTCGACATAGTGGTCGGCGTCGATCACATCGTCACTGGGGTGGTAGGGCTGCCAGTCGCGCTGGCGGTCGACAACGATACGCAGGGCGCACATCGCAAGAATTCCTCGGCAAGGGGCGAGATAGGGGCGAGACAAGGGGCGAAACTGGGACGAGACAATGGCGGAGCAAGGGTGAAGCAAGGCCGAAACAAGGTGATAGCCCGAAGCCGGAGGACACCGCACGAGTCGGGGTAGAGGTCAGGGCCGACGGTGGCAGGATGCGCCTGGGTTGGCGGCAAAGCAATACGGCAAGAAAGTGAAAAATATTCATTCTGTCGGCGGCTGACAGCGCCGTGTGGGCCAGACAGAATCAACAGATAACACACGTCGCCCGAGTCGGGCGTCGGGCTGCCGAGACGGGACCTCTCACTATGCCACTTGCCTTGCGTTCGGCCACCCCAAGCGATCTCGATGCCCTGGAGGGACTGGAGAGTCGCGGTTTTTCGGGGGACCGCTTCACTCGTCGCCAATTGCGCCACCTGCTCCAGCGCGCCCATGGGCTGACCCTGATCGCCGAGGACGCCACCGGCTCCGTTTTGCCGCTCGGCTACGGTACCTTGCTGTTTCGTCGCAACAGCCGCGCAGCGCGCCTCTATTCGCTGTGTGTGGCCCCCGAGGCGCGTGGCCAAGGAGTGGGAAAGGCCTTGCTCGAGGCGCTCGAGCGTGACGGGTGCAAGCGTGGCTGCGAGCGCATGACGCTGGAGGTGCGGGCCGACAATCGTGTTGCTCTCGGCCTCTATCGACGGGCGGGCTTTCGCTTGGCTTGCTGGCTCGACGACTACTACGAGGATGGCTGTGCCGCCTGGCGCATGGTCAAGTCGCTGGGCCTGTCTCGAGAGCAGCCTGCCGTCGTGCCTCGGGGTTCACCTTCCGTGGCAGCTCCAGCGACATCTTCGGCGCCGTCTTCTACACCACCTTCCGAGCCGTCCTCCGTGACATCCGGGGAGGACTCGGTAGTGACACCCTGCGGGTCGCCGTCGATGGTAGACTAGCGTTTTTGTCAGCGGAGCAGAGCGAGCATGCCCTCTTTCGATATTGTGTCCGAATTCGATCGCCACGAAGCCCAGAACGCCGTGGACCAGGCTAACCGTGAGGTCCAGGGGCGCTTTGACTTTCGCGGTGTCGACGCCGGTTTCGAGCTGTCCGATGAATCCGTGGCGTTGCACGCCGAGGTCGACTTCCAGCTCAAGCAGATGCTCGACATCCTGCGCAACAAGCTGATCGCCAGAAGCATCGACCCGCGCATCATGGACGTTCAGGACGCTGAGCTGTCCGGCGTCAAGGCGCGTCAGACGGTCGCCCTCAAGCAGGGGCTGGAGCAGAAGGAAGCCAAGGACATCGTCAAGCGCATCAAGGACTCGAAGCTCAAGGTCCAGGCCCAGATTCAGGGCGACAAGGTACGCGTGACCGGCAAGAAGCGCGATGACCTGCAAAGTGTGATGGCACTGCTGCGCGCTGATGAGGGCCCTGATCTGGCGCTGCAGTTCGACAATTTCCGCGACTGACAGGATCGGCGGCTGACATGTCTCTGTTGCCGGCATCGTGAGGCGAGTGGCCCTGCGGATTCGGCAGGCTACTGGCCTGATAGCGGCGTCCGATTGGCCTCGTCGCACCTGCTGCGTTTCAATAAGTGAATTCTTGACCAATTGGCGTGGCGAGTGCGCCGCCGGAGTTCGCCCTTGATTTCCACCACCCGTCGCCTGGCCTGGCAGTTGCTGGCCTGGACCAGCTTTGCCCTCGGTGTCATCGGGGCCTTCGTGCCGCTGTTGCCCAGTACCTGCTTTCTGCTGGTGGCGGTGTGGGCGGCGTCGAAGGGGTCGCCGCGGTTCGCTCGCTGGATTCGCAGTCATCCTCGGTTCGGCCCTGCGGTGGTGGCCTGGGAAGAATCCGGTGCGATTCCCCGTCATGCCAAGTGGATGGCGCTGGCGATGCTGTCACTGTCGGTGGTGGTGCTGTTGATCACGGTGTCACTGTGGTGGTTGAAGCTTGGGTTGACCGTCATGCTGATAGGGATTGCCATCTGGATCGTGACCCGGCCCGAGCCCGCCTCCTCGTCCTGACGTCTTCCGCCTTGATCCGTTTCGCCTGATGGTTCCGACGTGCTCCGGGTCGCGCCGGTTCTTTGAGCCCGGCACGTCCGTACCCGTACAATATCGTCGATTTTTCTGATTGGAGCATCCCCGATGTCCGACCCCCAGCCGATCCATCTGAGCGACTATCGTCCGCCGGCCTACCTTGTCTCACGCACCGAGTTGACCTTCGACCTGGCGCCTGGCACCACCCGCGTCAAGGCACGCCTGCATCTGGAGCGTCATCCCGAGCGCGAGGCTGGTGCACCGCTTTGGCTGGATGGCGAGCAGCTTTCGCTCAAGGCCATCGCCATCGATGGCCAGCCGCTGGAGGAAGGCGAGTACGAACTGACCCGCAAGGGGCTGTCGATTACCGGTGCGCCGGAGGCGTTTGTTCTGGACACCGAGGTCGAGATCTCGCCCGAGGACAATACCGCGCTATCCGGCCTCTACCGTTCCGGTGGCATGTTCTGCACCCAGTGCGAAGCCGAAGGGTTCCGCCGCATCACCTTCTACCCGGACCGCCCGGACGTGATGGCGACCTTCTCGACCACCGTGATCGGCGACCTGACTCGTGAGCCGGTGTTGCTGTCCAACGGCAATCCGGTGGAGCGGGGAGAGCTGCCGGATGGCCGCCACTTCGTGACCTGGGACGATCCTCATCCCAAGCCCGCCTACCTGTTTGCGCTGGTGGCCGGTGACCTGAAGAAGGTCGAGGATCGCTTTACCACCATGAGCGGCCGCGACGTCACCCTGCAGATCTGGGTCGAGGAAGAAAACCTCGACAAGACCGACCACGCCATGGGCTCACTCAAGCGTGCCATGCGCTGGGATGAAGAGGCCTACGGTCGCGAGTACGACCTGGACCTGTTCATGATCGTGGCGGTCAATGATTTCAACATGGGCGCCATGGAGAACAAGGGGCTCAACATCTTCAACTCGGCGGCGGTGCTGACCCACCCCAACACCGCCACCGACGCTGCCTTCCAGCGGGTCGAGGGAATCGTCGCCCACGAGTACTTCCATAACTGGTCGGGCAACCGCGTTACCTGCCGTGACTGGTTCCAACTGTCGTTGAAGGAAGGCTTCACCGTCTTTCGCGATCAGAGCTTCTCGGCCGAGGTCAATTCCGCGCCGGTCAAGCGCATCGAGGAAGTGTCGTTCTTCCGCACCGCCCAGTTCGCCGAGGACGCAGGCCCCACAGCGCATCCGATTCGCCCCGACTCCTACATCGAGATCGGCAACTTCTACACCCTGACCATCTACGAGAAGGGTGCCGAGGTGGTGCGGATGCTGTCCAACCTGGTGGGGCCGGAGACCTTCCGCAAGGGCTCGGATCTGTACTTCTCGCGCTTCGACGGGCAGGCGGTCACCATCGAGGACTTCGTCGACTGCATGGCCGAGGTGTCCGGGCAGGATCTCGAGCAGTTCATGCGCTGGTACTCCCAGGCGGGTACGCCGGAGATCGACGCCTTCGGGGAGTACGACTACGCCAACTCCCGCTACCGCCTGATCCTGCGTCAGCGCACGCCGGCCACCCCCGGCCAGCCGGAGAAACAGGCGCTGCATATCCCCATTCGCCTGGGCCTGGTCGGCACCAAGAGCGGCCGCGACCTGTCGATGACCCTGGACGGCGAGAGCCTGGGTAGAGACGCCGTGATTCATCTGCGTGAAGACGAGCAGGAGTTCATCTTCACCGATATCGAAGAGGCTCCGGTGCCCTCGCTGCTGCGCGGGTTCTCGGCGCCGGTCAAGCTGTCCTTCCCCTATTCGCGGGAGGATCTGGCCTTCCTGATGGCCCACGACAGCGATGGCTTCAACCGCTGGGACGCCGGCCAGCGGCTGACCCTGCTGGCACTCGATGATCTGATCGCGGCCCACCGCAATGGTGTCGAGAAGGTCATGGATACGCGCCTGGTCGAGGCCTTCCGCGCACTGATCGAGGAAGGCAATGACGACAAGGCGGTGCTGGCCGAGATGCTGCAATTGCCGAGCGAAGCCTACATCGCCGAACAGCAGCCGCTGGTCGACGTCGACGCCATCCACGCCGCGCGCACCTTCATCCAGCAGTCGCTGGCGCAAGAGCTGCGTGACGAACTGCTGGCACTGTATCGCGACAACCAGAGCGACGCCGCCTACGCGCCCACGCCCGAGCAGATCGGCCAGCGCGCCCTGAAGAATGTCGCGCTGTCCTACCTGATGAGCATCGAGGACGAGGTGGCGATCGAGCTGGCCCAGGCCCAGTTCGAGGCCGACCACAACATGACCGACGTGCGCCAAGCGTTGACGTTGCTGGTCCACAGTAGCCGCTCGGATATCGCCGATCCGGCACTCAAGGCCTTCGGGCGCAAGTGGTCCCACGATCCGCTGGTGATGGACCAGTGGTTCAGCCTGCAGGTGACCCGCCCCCAGGCGGACGCCCTGGATCGGGTGCGCTATCTGATGGAGCACCCGGCCTTCTCGCTGAAGAACCCCAACAAGGTGCGCGCGTTGATCGGTGCCTTTGCCGGGCAGAACCGGGTCAACTTCCACCGCCTGGATGGCGAAGGCTATCGCCTGCTGGCCGACGTGGTGATCGAGTTGAACCGGCTGAACCCCGAGATCGCCGCACGCATCATCACGCCGCTGACCCGCTGGCAGCGCTTCGACGAGGCTCGCCAGGCGCTGATGCGCGCCGAGCTGGAGCGCATCCGTGGCGAGGAACTCTCGCCCAACGTCTACGAGATCGTGGAAAAGGCGCTGGCCTGATGTAGCGACGACGATCGCTGCTTGAGCCACCGTCATGAATGCCAACGCCGCCCCTCGGGGCGGCGTTGTGCTGTGTGCTACCGGCTCGGCTGGCCTTGAAGCCCGTCCCGCGTCAGGGCAGCAGCATGCCCAGGGTCAAGAGGCCCAGCAGTGCCCACAGCAGGGCGGCGATGGGGGAGCCTGTGAGGATCGCGCGTAGACCCCGCCAAAGAAAGAAAAGGCCCAGCACCAGCAGCGCCAGGGTGAAGAAGGTCGGTGCGATGCCCAGCGAGCGAGACAGGCCGTCGATAAAGCCGGCGGCGGCGTCATCGATGTTGTTGAAGAAGGTGCCCAGGGTATCGACCACAAAGCGAATCAGGGTGCCAAGGGCCTCGCCCAGCCAGGTAAAGACGTCTTCCACCGCCATGCATCCTTGTCGTGGAGCTTGCAAAGGGCCTCGGCGCGCGCCTTGAGCACGAGCCTTGGCCATGGGAGCCCCGAGTATCCGCATCCGACCTGTCCACGGCAAGCCCCGTGGCCGAGCGCGTCTGGGTGTTGCACAGGTCTGCGCGCGCCACTTGCTAGGGCTTGTCTGAAAAGTGCCTGCGCTCGGTAATACGGCGTTAAAAATCGGATCAACATGCTCATTTACACCCCGTAAACTGCGCTTTCTCACCGATTTTTGCCTTGTCTAACCTTCGCTCGTCGACTTTTCGGACAGCGCCTAGCCGAGTTGTTCGGTACGCGAGATGATTCCCGCTTCCTCCGCCGCGCTGTCGGCCAGGGCGCGGCCGGCCTCGTCGTAGACGTGGTAGACCGCGTGGGCGCCCAGTTCGCGGATGGTGTCGATCTCCTCCAGGTACTCGACCACGGCGGTGATCTTGCCCGGGAAGTGGCGGCTTCGCAGCTGCTTCAGGGCGAACAGGTTACCGGCATGGTGGGGCATCGCCAGCACCACCAGTTCTACCTGAGAGGACATCAGCATCTTGTCCCAGAAGTCCGAGTCTACGGCGTCGCCCTCGACGATATTGAAGCCCTTGTCGGCCAGCATCTTCACGCTCTTGGGATTGGAGTCGACCCCCAGCACCTTGAGTCCATACTCCTTGGTCAGGCGACGGTAGACGCTGCGACCGATACGGCCCATGCCCAGCACCACCGCTTCGGCGTCGCCGACCTCGATGGGGCGGTCGCTGGGGGACAGCGACGCCTCGTCGACCGGTGGCAGGCGTGGCTCGAGCCAGCGGTAGAACTGCTCGCTGACGGCATTGAGGATCGCCGATACCACGAAGCTCAGCGCGACCGCGAGCGACACCACCACCAGCCACTGCGGCGCCAGCCAGCCGCTGGATACCGCGATGGCGCCGACGATCAGACCGAACTCGGAATAGTTGCTCAGGCTGAGGGTGGCCAGCACCGAGGTACGGTGGCGCATGCCGAAACGCATCAGAATAAGCTGGTAGAGCAGGCTCTTCAGCGGCAACAGCGCCACCAGCAGCAGGGCGATGCCGAACAGCGACCAGCTGGGCAGGGCGGTAAGGCCGATGCTCAGAAAGAAGCCGACCAGCAGCAGTTCCTTGATATTGAACATCGAGCGCGACAGCGTCTGGGCGGCGGGGTGGGGCGCCAGCAGCATGCCGATGATCAGCGCCCCGAGATCCCCCTTGACGCCGACCGCCTCGAACAGGCCGTAGCCCAGCACCAGGGCCATCACCACGCCACACAGCATCTGCATCTCGCCGTGGCCCATGCGGTCGAGCAGCCGCCGCAGCAACGGCGCCAGCGGCAGCAGCGCGAACAGGCCCAGGGCCCAGGGGCTCGGCAGCTTGCCGGTGGAGGCGGTGAGAAAGATCACCGCAAACAGGTCCTGCATGATCAGGATACCGATGGCCAGGCGTCCGTAGGCCGCATGGGTCTCGCTTCGCTTTTCGAGGACCTTGACCACGAAGACGGTACTGGAGAAGGACAGGGCGAACGCCAGCACCAGCAGCGTCGTCAGGTCGAGTCCAGCGAGTAGACCGTTGGGTGACGTCAGCCAGCCGAGGGTGACGATCGCCTTCAGGACAGCCAGAATACCTACGAACAGCACGACGCTTGCCAGCATATGCAGGCTGGCGCCTCCCCAGACGTCCGGGCGCAGCAGGGTCTTGACGTTGAGCTTGAGACCGATGGTAAACAGCATCAGGGTGACGCCAAGGTGGGCGATCAGCGTCAGGACCGGCGTTTCGTCGTAGCCGAGAGCATTGAGGATGAAGCCACCGGCGAGAAAACCCACCAAGGGTGGTAGTCTGAGGGCCATGGCGGCCAGGCCTGAAACAAAGGCGGTCAGCACAAAAATTGGTTCAATCATGCAGGAACTCGGTCGCAAAGGGGGGCGTGTCTTGATCAATTGTAAGGGAAATACGGGTCAAGTCAGCGCTATGGCTGCGATTGTGCCCGTCCCGCAACAGCATAGGTGCGGCGTCGGCAGCAGGACGTGGCTGGACGCCGGCAGGTGTCGGATCGCCGCTGCGGGCCTCCATGCCGGGGGAAGGATGTGATGAAATAGGCGCCGCACAGGGAGGATGTGCGACTTTCATGAACCTCATGTGAAAAAGGAAGCGTCAGGATGACCCAGCCGCCGGGCACCAATCGGCTGATCCTCAACGGACAATCGGCGCAATTGCCGGAAGTGCGAAGCGCTGTCTTCGCCTGTCGGCGAGGCGGCCTCGATGTGGACGTGCGTGTCACCTGGGAAAAGGGCGACGGCGAACGCCAGGCCACCCAGGCTGGACGCGATCGGGTCAAGCGGGTCATCGCCGGCGGTGGTGACGGTACCGTGCATGAGGTGGTCAACGGGCTGATGCAGTTGCCGCGCGAAGAGCGTCCGGAGCTTGCCATCATGCCGTTGGGCAGCGCCAATGACCTGGCCAAGTCCCTGGGCCTGCCGCTCGGCCAGGCAGCGTCGCTGGACGCCGCCTGTCGTCTGCCCAGCCGCTGGGTGGATGTGCCAAGGATGAATGATCGCTATTTCATCAACATGGCCACCGGTGGTTTCGGTGCCGAGATCACCACATCGACACCGAAGCCGCTCAAGCGCTTGATGGGCGGGGGAGCCTACTCGGTGTTCGGTGCCTTCAAGGCCTGGCGTTATCAGCTCTACCAGGGCCACCTGGCCTGGGATGGTGGGGAGAGTCGAGCGGGCATCTTTCTGCTGGGTATCGGCAATGGCATCCAGGCCGGTGGCGGTCAGCAGTTGACGCCGGCGGCGCGACTGGACGACGGCCTGTTCGACGTGCTGCTGGTGCGTGACTTCCGCTCGCTGCGCCAGCTTCGGGCAATGATGCAGGAACTGCGGGCCAGGCCCTACCATGGCCAGTACGTCGACGCCTTTCGCAGCGCCTGGTTGCGCTTTGAAGCCGATGGCGAGGCGCGCCTGCCGCTGACGCTGGACGGCGAAGCCTGCTATCAGCGCGCGTTCGAGGCCCGGGTCATGCCGTTGGCGCTGCGTCTGACCATGCCCGACAGCTGTCGCATGGCCTCACCCCGGGGAGAATGATCAGGGCGGGAGCCGCCATAGACGTCGCCCGATAGGCGAGATTGCGGCTTGCTGCAGCGCCAACGCAAGTTGCGTGGCCGGGGTGGCTTTGGTGCAATAGCGCGCGATCAATCATGGAGATTGGGCGCATGGACAAAGGCTTTATGGAGAGAAGACGATGGCAATGACCCCTCGAATGGCGGCGGCCCTGGTGGCACTGAGCGTACCGCTGTGGCTGGTTGGGTGTGATGGAGAGGAGCCCCCGGCGTCTCAGAGTGAGCCTTCCGCTGTTCAGGAAGAGCCTTCAGTTACTGAGGAAGAGCCCTCAGCTACTGACGAGGAGCCGTCAGCGACTCAACAACAGCCATCCGATTCCGAGAGCGGGATGTCCGCAGCCCAGTCAGAGTCATCGAGTGAAGCGGCGTCGAGCGGGGCCGACGGGGCGCAGAGCAACAGTGACGCCGATGGGGCCGATGTAGACCTCGGCAGCAGTGCCACCGACACCCTGGAGCAGGGCCAGGCGCTGCCGGGGGAGAGCACCGAGTCAGATGTCGATGCCATCCTGGAGGAGACCGAGCGTCGCTTCGAGGAAGCGCAACGCAAGATCGACGAGACCTATAAGCAGGCCGAGGCAACGAGCGCTAGCCAAGGCACACCGGACAGTGAAGGGCAGCAGAGCGACACAGGCGACGGAGAAGCCTCGGTGCCCTCGGTGCCGGACCCTGTCGAGGAACCGGTGCAATTCGAGGGATCGAGCGAGGAGGTCGACGCCATCCTTCAGGAAACCGAACGCCGGTTCGAGGAAGCCAAGCGCAAGATCGACGAGACCTTCGAGCAGGCCGAGCGCCAGGTCCCCGAGGAGGTGCCCGCCGACGCGGACGCGTCCTTCGATGCCGACGTCAACGCCGAAGGCGACGTCGAGACCCGTACCGACAACTCGCCCTGAGCTGGTATTGGCAGGGCATCAGGTCCGGGTGGCTTAATCATGGCTTAGTCATGGGCCCAAGGCGTGCTAGCAAGCTCTTACGGCATCCGATCGGCCCCCCGGCAGGCTCTGCCGACCAACAAGAAAGGCCCACCGTATGGTGGGCCTTCTTGTCGCATGATCGAGGATCGTCACAACTTGCGGCAATCCTGCTCAAGCGCTGTTGCTTCACGGGGTGGCTAGATCACGCAGAATGCGATCTCCCCGTGACAAGGTCAGACAGGCACTAGGCTCAGTCGGCGACCTTGATGTTGGAGGCCTGAAGGCCTTTCTTGCCCTGAGTCACCTCGAAGGAGACCTTCTGGCCGTCCTGCAGGGACTTGAAGCCTTCAGCCTGAATCTCGGAGAAGTGGGCGAACAGGTCGTCTCCGCCGTCGTCCGGAGAGATGAAGCCGTAGCCCTTGGTATCGTTGAACCACTTGACAGTGCCAGTTGCCATTGTCGATTTCCTTAACTCGCTAAATGATGGTGCAGGCTCAACCACCCGGGGAGCTTTTCTCCCGTCGTGTGGTCTGAACCCTGTTGCGTGGGCATGACAAGAAAGAAGGGCGCATTGCGTGTTTCGACAATAGAGCGATCGAACTACCACTGCTGACGTTTCTACTTGCTGTCCTACGCTGCGGTCGAGTTGGCGATTCCGATTACCCGGGAAACGACACCTCTGGTGTCGACCACCCCTGGCAGGCGAGAATGGCTTACCTCGACTCGCCAAGTTACTGTAGATCGAAAGGCCAGCAGCGTCCAGCCGGACGCCCGTTGCTGCCTCTTAACGGAAAAGATGACACAAGGAATTCACATGACTGCCCCCGTGATCCATAGCGACGATACCCACTCCAAGGTGGTGGGCTACCTGTTGTGGCTGTTCGGTTTCCTCGGCGCCCACCGGTTCTATTACGGCAAGCCGGTGACCGGCACCATCTGGTTTCTGACCCTCGGACTGTTCTTCATCGGCTGGATCATCGACCTGTTCTTGATCCCGAGCATGGATCGCGAGGCCGACCTGCGGTTCCGCGGTGGTCCCACCAACTACACCCTGGCCTGGGTGCTGCTGACCTTCCTCGGGGTATTCGGCCTGCACCGTTTCTACATGGGCAAATGGGTGACCGGCATCATCTATCTGCTCACCGGTGGTCTGTTCTTGATCGGCATCCTCTACGACTTCTGGACGCTCAACGACCAGATTTCGCTGAAACACTCCGATAGCCTCGAGTCCGTGCGCTGATGGAAGGCTGGATCGATGCCCAGTTGCTGGGCTTCGTGGTGGCGATCACGCTGTTGAGCGTCACTCCCGGGGTCGACACCTTGCTGGTGATTCGCAACACCGCTCGGGGCGGTCTGCGCGACGGTGTGCTGACCAGCCTGGCGATCTGTTCGGGGCTGTTCGTCCACGCCACCATCTCCGCCCTGGGGGTATCGCTGATCCTGCTGCAGTCGGCCTGGGCGTTTTCGGCGTTGAAGATGATCGGGGCCGGCTACCTGGCCTGGCTGGGAGTCGCCAGCCTGCGTCAGGCCTGGGCCGGCAAGGGGCTCGCGGTGTCGGCGGCGAGTGGCGCCCGCCGCCAGCGCGTATCGCCGTGGCGGCCGCTGCGCGAGGGGTTGCTGTCCAACGTGCTCAATCCCAAGACGGTGGTGTTCTACATGGCCTTTCTGCCCCAGTTCATCGCCCCCACGGATCCGGCCTTGCTGAAGTCCCTGTGGCTTGCCGGTATCCACTTCGTGATTGCCAACCTGTGGCAGATCCTGGTCGCGGTATTGGTGGGCAGCGCCAGCCACTGGCTCGCTCGGCCGGCGTTCTCGCGCGTGCTCAACGGCTTGACCGGTGGCGTGCTGGTGGCGTTCGGGGTCAAGCTGGCGTTGACGCGGGCGCCGTCCTGAGCCGACGCGATCGGCGCGTAGGCCAATAGCCCGAGACACAGGCCAGCGAAGCTACCGCAAAAGCCGGACCTCGACAGCAAGAACCCCCGACCACAGGCCGGGGGTTCTTGCTTTGCGAGGCGATCTCACCTCATCGACGCACCGGGGCTCCGCTACATCATCGACGTACCATGGAACCGTCGTAGCGCGAGCTCTTCTCGGCCGCTGTCAGCACCTGCACGCCCTGGGTCGAGCCCTGGGCCAGGCTTTCGAACACTACCCGGTACTCGAGCACCGCGCGGACGTAGCGGCGGGTTTCCTTGAAGGGGATCTCCTCGACGAACAGGTCGAATTCGCCCGGCGCGCGGGCAAGCCAGGTGTCGACCCGGTGGGGGCCGGCGTTGTAGGCCGCCGCCGCGGCGATACGGTTGCCGCCGTAGCGCGCGATCATGTCACGGATATAGGTGCTGCCCAGACGAATGTTGGTGGCCGGGTCGAGCACGCCGTAGGGTCCAGGATCACCGATGCCCACCTGGCGTCCTACCAGCGCGGCGGTACCCGGCATCAACTGCATCAGGCCCCTGGCCCCGGCGGGTGATAGCGCTTCGGGGTTGTAGGCGCTCTCGCGACGGGCGATCCCCATCAGCAGGTAGGGATCGACATTGTTGGCCTGGCCCCAGCGGCGGAAGTCCTCCCGGTAGGCTTCGGGAAAGCGCCAGGGCAGGGCGTCGAGCATCTTGCCGACGATGGTCGTCTGCACCAGGCGTACGTGCCAACCGCGTCCTGCGGCGTAGTCCGCCAGGCGCCGGGCGTCGGTGGGGCCTGCGCTGCGTACCGCGTGATTCCACTCGAGGTTGGCAAGCCCTTCCTGTCCGACGCGCAGCAGCGCCTCGGTGCGACGCACCGTCGGCCAGCCGGCGACCTGGGCGCGCTCGGCTTCGCTGAAACGCGTGTCTTCCATGTTGAGATCGTAGGACTGGCCGAGGCGGTCGGCGGCGACGAAGCCGAAGAAGTCGCGTTGACCCGCTGCCCGGGCGTAGGCGGCCTGCGCGTCTGCCTGCTGCCCGCGCAGGGCCAGCGCGCGGCCCAGCCAGTATTGCCAGCGCGCCTTGGCCTGGGGCTCGGCGGGCATGATGCCAACGGTGCGCTCGACGGCGGCCCAGTCGCGATCGCGGATGGCCAGGCGTGCACGCAGTTCGAACACCTCCGGATCCTGCTGGCCGGCCAGGGCGCCGTCGATCCAGCCGAGCAGGCTGCGCTGGTCGCGGCGCAGGGCGTAATAGATGATCTCGCGCTCCAGCGCCTGGCGAGACTGGGCCGGCAGGCTCACACTGCCGGAGACCTGCTGCCAGGCGGACAGCGCCGCCGCCGGGGATGACTCTGCAGTGGCGATGATGGCGGCCCGCACAAAGGAGGCGGTGCCGGCGCAGTTGGGGCCGACGCAGCGCGCTACGCTTGCCAGTCGCGACGGGTTGGCGGCCACGCTTTGCTGCGCTGCTGCAGCGGAGCTCCAGGCGGGTCCCAATTGACGGCCAAGATAGCTGACCAGTCCGTCTTCGCCGTTTTCCCAGGCCAGCATCATGCGCTCGAAGATTTCCGTGCCACCGATCTCGCCGCGGGCGCGCAGGGTGGAGAATAGGGAGTCGCAGGCATCCGGCTGGGAGCGACCCACCAGCCATAGTTCGCGGCCGCCCTGAGCGGCGACGGCGGGGCTTTGGCCCAGTTGCGCGGTGTAGTAGTAGCACTGCTCGGCGGTGGTCTCGGGAACGCCGCCGGCGACGGCCAGCAGATCGCCGTAGCGCCCGGCCTTGCCGTAGCGCAGGATGGCCTGCTCACGCATCCAGTCACCCAGCGGCGCATCGGCATTGGCCGAGATGTAGCTGAGAAATTCCTGAGGGCTGGCGTTGGGCAGGCGATCGCGCAGACGATAGTACGCCACATAGCCGGCCAGTTCGTGGCCGCGAATGGCGGCGTCGTTGATGTTGTGGAAGTTGCCGCTACGGGCGGCTTCCAGGGCGCTGCGCATGGCGCCGTCACTGCCCTGGGCGGTAGCCGTCAATGGCATGCACAGTGCCGTGGCTGCCACCAGCGGCACGAGGCGACGAAACAAGGCGAATGGCATGGAGACCCTCCTGGTCTGTGAAGAAGAAGACATTGCTGCCTTTTTGTGCCGTAGACGGCGAATCGATGTCGGATCGAAGCCACATGGTGACCGAACCGGCGGGCCTTGAACAGTTGCCCGGCCAGGTTACGAGACTTGACCCCGGTCAGCTTCGCCCCCATGTTGCGATAAGACGACGTCGACGCCATGAAGATAGCCGTTGACACCCGATAAATACCATCGGCAATCGTTGGTGCTGAATTGAGTCGAGGAGACTATCCATGGCCCTGTTTGATCGAATCCCCGTTATTGGTCGCTTTACCCAACGCACCCGAGCGTTCAAGCATATAATGCGGGCGCTCAAGCTGTTTATCCCGATGCTGCAGGACGTGCTCAGCGGTCGCTACCGCCCGGTGCCCTGGGCGGCTTTCGGCTGGATGGCGGTGGCCTTTGCCTATCTGGTGTCACCGCTGGATCTGATTCCCGATGTGCTGCTGCTGTTCGGTCTTCTCGATGATGTGGTCATCGTCGGCTGGTTGCTGACCAAGGTGGACAATAGTCTGGCCGACTATCGCGCCTGGCGTGGTATTGGCGAGGACGATGCTCCGCGGGAGGAGCGGGATATCCACGACATCTAAGGTGCCTTGTTCTTGATTTTCTGGCTCGAAGTGTGCGGATTCGAGCTTTTTGCGTTTGCTTCAGGGTACGTCGTCTGTTTCTGACGCTTGGCGAGCATTTGGCGGGTAAAAGGTAAAAATGCGGACCAAGGACCTATTGTGGCGTCGGCGGGCTGGGTCTAGATTGTCAGTCAAACGTTTGAATTCGAGCCCGCTCATGTCCTCCTCGCACCGCACCCTGCAGCCACCCTCCGTGTCGCTCTGGCGGCAGGCGCTTCAGCGCTTTGTCGATGTCATTCCACATACCCAGGCGCTCGGCATGCGCGTCGTTGCGGTGGATGCCAGCGGCGTCACCCTATATCTGCCCGGGGGCGCCGAGTTGTGCGGTGATCGCTCGAGAAGCCTGGTGCACAGCGGGGTGCTCAGCGTACTGCTGGACACCGCCTGCGGTGCCTCGGTCCTGCCGGCACTGCCAAGTCCTGAGGTCTGTCCCACCCTGGATCTGCATATCAGTCATCGTCGCCCTGCCTGTCAGGGGGCGTCATTGTGGGTACGTGCCGAAGTGGAGGCCATCACCGACTCGGTGGTGTTCACCGAGGCCCGGGCCTGGCAGCACGAAGGACAGGTGGTGGCCTGCGCCCGCGGGCACTTTGCCCGGCTGGGGCCGCGCAACACGCCAGCAGGTTTTGCCGAGGCCATGTTCGCCGGTCTTGTGGAAGACGAGGGCGATCCCCTTATCGAAGAGAAGGCCCCAGTTGGCGATGCCGACAGTGGTGCGATAGCGGCGGCTCCACACGAGAGTGTCAGCGGCTTGCTGGAACGTGGGCGTGCCAGCGGTGAGATCAACGCCTGGCTTGGCGAGGTGCCCTACGCCGACTTCATCGGGGTGAGGGAGGACCGCGATGAGCACGGCAGGCGCTTTGTACTGGAGACGCGTCCCCACAACGTTGGCAATCCGATGCTGCCGGCGCTGCACGGTGGTGTGGTGTCGGCCTTTCTGGAGACTGCTGCAGCGCTGGATACCCTGGCGCAGACCCGTGAGCCGCGCCTGCCGAGGCTGGTCAACGTCACCGTGGACTACCTCAGTTCGGCCGGGGTGAAGCCAACCTTCGCGCGTTGTCGTCTGGTGCGCGAAGGGCGGCGCATGGCCAATGTCGAGGCATGGGCGTGGCAGGACGACGAAGACGCGCCGGTTGCCCGGGCTCGCTTGACCTACGTGCTGGGGGCGCCGGCGTAGGTGAGAGCCGGCCTGGGCAGCCGTTAGCCGGGTGACCACGGCCAGGGACGTCGGCCCAGGTCTGGCCAGCCTTGATGTGAAGGTGCCAGCCTTGACTTGGTGGCGCCAGCCTTGAAAAGCGCAGCGCGGACCCCATATCGATTGTCATCTTGAATGACGTGCGGCGCGAGCCGTGCACTCTGGACCGCCAGCGACCCATCGCTGGCCCGGAAATCGCCATGTCGAAAGGGGTTCGATCTACCATGACCACCGCTACCCACGAAGAAACCCTGGGCTTTCAGACCGAGGTCAAGCAGCTTCTCAACCTGATGATCCACTCGCTGTACTCCAACCGCGAGATCTTTCTTCGGGAGCTGATCTCCAACGCCGCCGACGCCTGCGACAAGCTGCGTTATCAGGCGCTGGACAATGATGCGCTCTACGAGGGCGACAGCGAGCTGCGCGTCGAGATCGAGCACGACAGCGAGGCCGGCACCGTCACCCTTCGTGACAACGGTATCGGCATGAACCGCGAGGACGTGATCGCCAACCTGGGCACCATCGCCAAGAGTGGCACCGCCGAGTTTCTCAAGCAGCTTTCCGGCGAACAGCAGAAGGACGCCCGGCTGATCGGCCAGTTCGGGGTCGGCTTCTATTCAGGCTTTATCGTCGCCGACGAGATCACCGTGCGTACCCGCAAGGCCGGTGACGCCGCCGATGCCGGCGTCGAGTGGCGCTCGAAAGGCGAGGGCGAGTTTGTGGTCGCCGAGATCGAGCGCGAGAAGCACGGCACCGAGATCATCCTCCACCTCAAGGAGGACGCCAGGGAGTTTGCCGACGACTATCGCCTGCAGAGCCTGGTGCGCAAGTACTCCGACCATATCGAAGTACCGGTGAAGATGCCGCGTACCGAAAAGGCCACCGACGACGATGGCAACGAGGTCGACGGTAGCGAGGTCACCACCTGGGAGACCGTCAACGAGGCGACCGCGCTGTGGGTGCGGCCCAAGAGCGAGGTCTCCGAGGACGAGTACAAGGCCTTCTACAAGCACGTGGCCCACGACTTCTCCGACCCCCTGACCTGGAGCCACAACAAGGTCGAGGGCAACCTGGAGTACACCAGCCTGCTGTACGTGCCGGGCCGCGCACCCTTCGACCTGTACGAGCGTGACGGTGCCCGTGGGGTCAAGCTGTACGTCCAGCGCGTGTTCATCATGGACGACGCCGAGCAGTTCCTGCCGCTGTACCTGCGCTTTATCAAGGGGGTGCTGGACACCCGCGATCTGTCGCTGAACGTATCCCGTGAGCTGCTGCAACAGGACCCGAAGGTAGAGAAGATCAAGTCCGCGCTGACCAAGCGTGCCCTGGACATGCTCAAGAAGCTGGCCAAGGACAAGGAAGCCTACCAGACGTTCTGGAACACCTTCGGTTCGGTGCTCAAGGAAGGTCCGGCGGAGGACTACGCCAACCGCGACAAGATCAGCGGACTGCTGCGTTTCTCTTCCACCCACACCGACAGCGCCACCCAGGATCAGTCCCTGGCCGACTACGTGGAGCGGATGAAGGAAGGTCAGGACAAGATCTACTACATCGTCGCCGATGGCTTCAACGCCACCAAGAACAGCCCCCACCTGGAAATCTTCCGCAAGAAGGGCATCGAGGTGCTGCTGCTCCACGATCGCATCGATGAGTGGCTGATGAGCCATCTCACCGAGTTCGATGGCAAGAAGTTTGCCGATGTTGCCAAGGGCGATCTGGACCTGGGGGACGTCGAGGACGAGGACGAGAAGAAGGCCCAGGAGGAGACCGCCAAGTCCAAGGAGGATCTGGTCAAGCGGGTCAAGGAAGCGCTCGGCGAGGAGGTCCAGGAGGTCAAGATCACCCACCGCCTGACCGATTCACCTGCCTGCGTGGTGCTACCCGAGCACGAGATGGGCTTCCAGATGCGCCGTATCATGGAGGCTGCGGGCCAGAGCCTGCCCGAGGTCAAGCCGATCCTCGAGCTCAACCCGGACCACGCCCTGGTCGCTCGCCTGGAAGGGGCCGACGGTGACGGCTTCGGTGATCTGGCGCGGATCCTGCTCGATCAGGCGATCATCGCAGAGGGTGGTCATCTCGACGATCCGGCCGCCTACGTCAAGCGTCTCAACGCCCTGCTGAGTGCCTGACAAGCTGGCTGCCTACGTCAAGAGCTCAAGCGCCCCAACCACGACGCCACCTTCGGGTGGCGTCGCTGCGTTCAGGCAACTGCAAGGCGACGTCCTTGCCGCGCCGATGGCGGTTGTTCAGTGTTTCAGGCTGGCGAAGAGGTCGGGGCACTGGCGCTGAAGCTCCCTGTCGTCGAGCATGGCCTCACGCTGACGCTGGATGGCGTGACCTCGGCGCTTGAGCACCGCATCGATGTCATCGCCGCTGGCGCAGCTCACCTTGAGCAGGTTGATCAGTGCGTCCAGCCGCTGGGGAGAACTCGCCAGGGCCGCCTCGATATCCGCCCGGGCCCTGTCGTACTGGCCCAAGCGGTAGTAGGCGTAGCCGCGGTAGGAGAGCGCGTCGTTGTTGTTCGGGTCGATCGCAAGCGCCCGGGTGTAGTCGGCCACCGCCCCCTCGAAGTCGCGCTCGATGCGCTTTTCACGTCCTGCGCTGACCTGCTGCTGGGCCGACTGCATGGGGGCCTGGCGGGTGATGATGGTCAGGTAGCGCGGGGCCACGTCGCTGCCGAGGGCCAGTGCGGCCTCGAAGTAGCTTCGAGCCTTGTCGAGCTCTCCGGCGGAAAAGGCGTTGATGCCAGCGTTGTTGAGAGCCTTCAGGCGCACCTCACGCAAGCCGTCATGACCTTGACTCGCCCTGAGCGCCTGCTCGAACAGCGCTGAGGCGTCAGCGTGGCGGCCTTCCCGATACAGAATCCAGCCCTGGGCGTTCAAGCCTTCCATCCGGGCCAGCGGATCAGGACTTTCGAGCAGAGGCCGTAGTTCGCGCAGGGCGGCCTGGTTGTCACCCTGCTGCAACAGCGCCTTGGCCCTGGACAGCGGGGCCTGCTGGGCAATCACCGGCCACGCCACCCCGACGCTCAGCAGCACGATCAGCAGGGCGTTTATCGTAGACGTGGGGTGGCGCCGTCGTTTTCCCTTCGCTGGCCCGGCCAGGTCTGTCGCCATCGCGCGCGACGCCAAGGCGCCCTGCCTGTTCTTCATTAGAAGCCTACCTGCGGAGAATCTCGCTCCGCTGCAGCGATGACGTCGGCCAGTTGGCTCTTCAAGGCGTCGCGCTCCTGCTCGATGGCGATCAGCCGGCCGTGCAGATCGTTGTTCAAGATGCGCAGCACATTGTCGTCCTGGACCTTCAGCACGACCGTGCCCCGGCCATCCAGCGGCATGTCCCGCTCCTGCAGACGGATGACCGGCAGTACGCCTTCCGGCGGGGCGATGGAAAGATTGACCTGGCTCGAGGGTTTCATCATTGCCATGGCCAGCCCGCCGACGAAGAACAGCAGACTCAGCGCCATGAACAGCCTGGCGTTCTTGGAGATCTCCTGCAGATAGCGAATGCGCAACTCGGTGCCCTCACTGGTCTCGCCAGAGCGCTCATTGAGCAACAGGGTGTGGGTCTTGTTGAGCAGGTGGTAGCCGAGGATCAGCAGCACCACGGCGAAGCCTGGCAGACCGTACTCCAGAAGCGTGGGAAAGCTGTTCATCACGGGCACCCGGCGGTGGGACAGGGCTCAGGCCTACGTATGCCCTTGTCAGCATAGCGCAGGCGGCCGTCCTCGCCGCGCGAAATTGGCCTGGTACAGGTTTCTTGGCCGCTTCGCTCGCGCTGTATCGCCGTCCCGTGGCGCCATGATGCGGGTCAAGTAGGGGCGACGGGACTACTGCTAAGGTCGAATTGTGCTCTCGAGGGCAGGTGTTTTTTCGCCGATCGAGAAGCGTGCAGCACACCCGCCGCCTCCGATGCGGCGACCGCTGCTGCCACCGAACAGGCGGGCCGGCTGCCATCTCCGAGGGATGGCCGTCGCTCAGCATGCAGGACTAGCGTTGTCATTTACTCTGTTGAGGTGCAAGTCGATGAAAGAGCAATTCGCGCAAGCGTGGGAAGGGTTTGCCGGGGGCGAGTGGAAGAAGGACGTCGACGTACGAGACTTCTTGCTGGCCAATGTGACGCCCTACGAGGGTGACGAGCGTTTCCTGGTCAGCGAGCCGGCGGCCAGCACTCGCGAGCTATGGGACACTGTGATGGAAGGCGTCAAGCAGGAAAACGTCACCCATGCACCGCTGGACTTCGACACCTCGCTGGTCTCGACCATCACCGCTCATGACGCCGGCTATATCGATCAGCGTCTCGAGACCATCGTTGGACTGCAGACCGACGCGCCGCTGAAGCGGGCGATCATGCCCAACGGCGGCATCAAGATGGTGGAGGGCTCATGCCAGGCCTACGGTCGTGAACTCGATCCTCAGGTCAAGAAGGTCTTCACCGAATTTCGCAAGACCCACAATCAGGGGGTGTTCGATGTCTACACCCCGGACATCCTCAAGTGTCGCAAGTCAGGGGTGCTGACTGGACTGCCGGACGCCTACGGTCGTGGACGCATCATCGGTGACTACCGCCGGGTCGCCCTTTACGGTGTCGATTTCCTGATGCGTGACAAGCAGGCGCAGTTTGCCTCGCTGCAGCAGCGCTTCGAACAGGGCGAGGACCTGGAGGCGGTGATCCAGCTGCGCGAGGAAGTCGCCGAGCAGCATCGTGCACTCGGCCAGCTCAAGGAAATGGCCGCCAAGTACGGCTTCGACGTCTCGGTCCCGGCTGCCACCGCCCAGGAGGCCATCCAGTGGACCTACTTTGGCTACCTGGCGGCAGTGAAGTCGCAAAACGGCGCCGCCATGTCACTGGGACGTACTTCCAGCTTCCTCGATATCTACCTGGAGCGTGACCTGCGCCAAGGCGTGATCGACGAAGCCCGCGCCCAGGAGCTGGTCGATCACTTCATCATGAAGCTTCGCATGGTGCGCTTCCTGCGCACCCCTGAGTACGACGAGCTGTTCTCCGGCGACCCGATCTGGGCCACCGAATGCCTGGGCGGGATGGCGCTTGACGGACGCACCCTGGTCACCCGTACCAGCTTCCGTTTCCTCAATAGCCTCTACACCATGGGTCCGAGCCCGGAGCCCAACCTCACGGTGCTGTGGTCTGAGCAATTGCCCGACGGCTTCAAGCGTTACTGCGCCAAGGTGTCCATCGATACCTCGTCGATCCAGTACGAGAACGATGATCTGATGCGCGTGGACTTCGCCTCCGACGACTACGCCATCGCCTGCTGCGTGTCTCCCATGGTGATCGGCAAGCAGATGCAGTTCTTCGGTGCCCGGGCCAACCTGGCCAAGACGCTGCTTTACACGATCAACGGCGGCGTCGACGAGAAGCTGAAGATCCAGGTCGGCCCCAGGAGTGAGCCGATCGCCACCGAGGTGCTCGACTTCGACGAGGTGTGGGCGCGCATGGATGGCCTGATGGACTGGCTGGCACGCCAGTACGTGACCGCCCTCAATGCCATCCACTACATGCACGACAAGTACAGCTACGAGGCAGCGCTGATGGCGCTGCACGACCTCGACGTCAAGCGCACCATGGCCTGTGGCATCGCCGGGCTGTCGGTGGCGGCGGACTCGCTGTCGGCGATCAAGTACGCCAAGGTGCGCCCGGTGCGTGATCCTGACGGCGTGGCGGTGGACTTCGAGATCGAGGGCGACTACCCCTGCTTCGGCAACAATGATCCGCGCGTCGACGATATCGCCTGCGAGCTGGTCGAGACCTTCATGAACAAGATCCGCAAGCTCAATACCTACCGTGGCGCCGAGCCGACCCAGTCGGTGCTGACCATCACCTCCAACGTGGTCTACGGCAAGAAGACCGGCACCACGCCGGACGGTCGTCGCGCCGGCGAGCCCTTCGCACCGGGTGCCAACCCCATGCACGGGCGTGACACCAAGGGCGCTGTGGCCTCGTTGACGTCGGTGGGCAAGCTGCCCTACGCCCACGCCAAGGACGGGATCTCGTATACCTTCTCCATCGTGCCGAGGGCGCTGGGCAAGGACGAGGGCGCCCAGCGCAGCAACCTGTCTGGCCTGCTCGACGGTTACTTCCACCACAGCGAACGTCAGGAGGGCGGTCAGCACTTGAACGTCAACGTGCTCAACCGCGAGATGCTCGAGGACGCCGTGGTCAATCCGGACAAGTATCCTCAGCTGACCATTCGCGTGTCCGGCTACGCGGTGCGCTTCAACTCCTTGACCGCGGAACAGCAGCGCGACGTGATCTCCCGCACCTTCACCGAAACGCTCTGAGCCGACAGTCGTCTCGCCCGGGGCCGCGACAGCGGTCCCTTTCCGGGCTCCGGGTCTCTCCCGGAGCCCCTTTTCGTGAGGAGTCCCGATGATGATCACTGGCCGTCTCCATCACCTGGAGAGCTGTGGTGCCGTGGATGGCCCAGGCATTCGCTTTCTGGTGTTTCTGCAGGGCTGCGTGATGCGCTGTCAGTACTGCCACAACCGCGACAGCTGGGATCGCCAGGGCGGACGTGAGGTGACGGTGGACGAGATACTCACCGAAGCCAGAACCTATCTGCCGTTCATGCGGGCGTCGGGGGGCGGCATCACCTGCACCGGCGGCGAGGCGCTGCTGCAACCGGCGTTTGTGCGCGACCTGTTTCAGGCGGCCAAGGCCGAGGGCATGCACACCTGCCTCGACACCAATGGCTACGTCTGCCACTACGATGAGGTCCTCGACGAATTGCTTGCCGCCACCGACCTGGTGCTGCTGGATCTCAAGCATCTCGACGAGGGCGTGCACCGTGAGCTCACCGGTATCCCCCGACGCCGTCCCCTGGCCTTTGCCCGTCATCTGGCGGCGATCGGCAAGCCCACCTGGATTCGTCAGGTGATCGTGCCTGGCTTTACCGACAGCGAGGCATCCATGCACCTGCTGGGGGAGTTCGTCGAGACGATGGACAACGTCGAGCGTGTCGAGCTGCTGCCCTATCACGCACTTGGCGAGTACAAGTGGCAGGAGCTGGGAGAGCACTATCCGCTGGCAGGAGTGGCGCCACCGAGTGGCGAGACCATGCAGCGCCTGGTGACGATCGCCTCGCGGTATCATCCGGAGGTCATCGCTGGCTGACGTGGCGATGTCGCCCGCTCGAACAACACAGCGAGCCCCTTTCACCCTTTGGTGAGAGGGGCTCGCTGTCGTTTCAGAAGAGCTGTTGTTTCAGGAGATGAGCAAGCGCGGCAGCGCCTCTGGGCGTCAGTCGCTCAGTTCGCCCCTGCGGCTGGCGGCGGCGGTGAACAGCACATCGGTGGAAGAGTTGAGGGCGGTCTCGGTGGAGTCCTGGACCACGCTGATGACGAAGCCGATGGCGACCACCTGCATCGCCACGTCGGCGGAAATGCCGAACAGGCTGGCGGCCATGGGAATCAGCAGCAGCGAGCCACCGGCCACGCCGGAGACGCCGCAGGCGGCCAGGGCGGAGACCACGCACAGCAGCAGGGCGGTGACGAAGTCCACGCTGATGCCCAGGGTATGGGCGGTGGCAAGCGTCATGACGCTGATGGTGATGGCGGCACCGGACATGTTGATGGTGGCGCCGAGCGGGATCGAGATGGAGTAGGTGTCCTCATCCAGCTTCAGACGCTTGCACAGCTCCAGGTTGACCGGGATGTTGGCTGCGCTTGAGCGAGTGAAGAAGGCGGTGATGGCGCTACCGCGCAGACAGCTGAAGACCAGCGGATAAGGGTTCTGGCGAGTGGCCAGGAAGACGATCAGCGGATTGGTCACCAGGGCGACGAACAGCATGCAGCCGACGATCACCGACAGCAGTTGGGCGTACTCCAGCAGCGCACCGATTCCGGCTTCGGCCAGGGTGCCGGCGACCAGTCCGAAGATACCCAGCGGTGCCAGACGAATGACCCAGCGCACCAGGGTCGATACCGCCTGGGACAGGTCCTCGATCATGCCCTTGGTAGCGGCACTGGCGCTGCGCAGCACCAGGCCGAGGCTGACGGCCCACACCAGGATGGCAATGAAGTTGGCGTTCATCAATGCGCTGACCGGGTTGGCCACGGCGCTCAACAGCAGGTTGCGCAGGATCTCTACCACGCCGCCTGGCGGATTGCCGCTGGCCTGAGCGGTATTCAGGGTCAGTTCGGTGGGGAGGGCGAAACTGGCCACCACCGCCACCAGCGCCGCCACCAGGGTGCCGATCAGATACAGCACCAGTACGCTGTGTATCTGGGTCGGCTGGCCGCGCTGATGGCCGGCGATGGCGGCCATCACCAGCACGAAGACCAGCACCGGGGCGACCGCCTTCAAGGCCGAAATGAATACCTGGCCGAGCAGCGATACCGAGGCGGCGAGCTCGGGGGACAGGGTGGCGACGGCGATACCGCAGAGGATACCGATCACGATCTGAGGGATCAGCCCCAGACGATTCAGCGCCTTGAAGGGGGCGCTCAAGGAGGTGGACATGGCTCTGGTCTCGAAGCGTGGAGTGTGCATCGACCGTCGCGTCAGGACGGATGGGCGTCGGCTTGTGGCCGGAAGGAGGGCGATTCTATCACCGTCGGCCACACCCAACGGTTCGACTTAAGCATGATATCAGCAGTAAGAATCTGGCATGGATCAGCAGTTGCATAGATGGTGTGGCTGCATTCCTGGTGTCCGCTGAAAATATTGACTGGGTTGGGGAGATGTTCGGCCCGATGGCAGCAAGCCCCGCCTGATCGGCGGGGCTTGCGTGGGGAAGAGACGCTTCCCGGGAGTGGCTTGGCGCAAGGCCTGGCGTGAGTCTCCTCGAGGCGTCTTTATGTCGAGCAGACGCCGACAGGGCCTCTGTACCGGGATCACGCGATAAGGGGTTCTTTACCGGAGTTCCTGACCGGGGTTCTTTGCCAGGGCTTAGCGGGCGCCGGTCAGCGCCTGGGCCAGCTCGCGCGTCAATTCGAGCACGGCTTGGGTACCTTCGGCGGGAGTGTCGCCGCTGGCCTGGGCATCGATCAGCGCCGAGCCTACCACCACGCCGTCGGCGAAGGCGCCGATCTCTCTGGCCTGGGCGGCGGTGCGAATACCGAAACCGACGGCGATGGGAATATCGCTGTGCTCGCGGATGCGGGCTACCTCCTGTTGCACGCGTTCGGCGCTTGGCGCAGCACCACCGGTGACCCCGTTGCTCGAGACGTAGTAGAGAAAGCCCGAGGTATTGGTGAGCACCCCCGGCAGACGGCGGGCATCAGTGGTGGGGGTCGCCAGACGAATGAAGTTGAGCCCGGCTTGATTGGCAGGCAGGCACAGCTCGTCGTCGTGTTCCGGCGGCAGGTCGACCACGATGAGACCGTCGACGCCGGCAGCCTTGGCCTGATCGAGAAAGCGTGTCACGCCACGGGCGTAGATGGGGTTGTAGTAGCCCATCAGCACGACCGGAGTCTGTTGATCGGTCCGACGCAGTTGGCGGACCATCTCGAGGGTCTTGTCCATGGTCTGGCCGGCATCCAGCGCCCGGCGGGTCGCATGCTGGATGGCGGTGCCGTCGGCCATGGGGTCGGTGAACGGCATGCCGAGTTCGATCACATCGGCGCCGGCCTCGCCCAGGCCCTTGAGGGTCGCGAGGCTGGTGTCATAGTCGGGATCACCGGCTGCGATGTAGGTCACCAGGGCGGCGCGTCCCTGCTGGCGAGTCTCGGCGAAGCGACGTGCGAGGCGCCCCTCGGCGGTCGTGGTCGTGGTCATGGTCTCTCTCCTGGAATCCGGGGTGTCAGTCCTGCTGGTCGGGCTTTCCCAGGCCCAGTTCATCGGCAAGACATTCGGTGGCGGTGGCCATGTCCTTGTCGCCGCGGCCGCTCAGGTTGACCACCATCAGATGATCCGCCGGCAGTCGCGGGGCGCGCTTGATCACCTCGGCCAGGGCGTGGGAAGACTCCAGCGCCGGGATGATGCCTTCCTTGCGACACAGCAGGGTGAAGGCGTCCAGCGCCTCACGATCGGTGGCTGCCACGTACTCGGCGCGCTCGATGGCATGCAGCCAGGCGTGTTCGGGTCCGATGCCGGGGTAGTCGAGGCCGGCGGAGATGGAGTGGGCGTCGCTGATCTGGCCTTCGTCGTCCTGCAGCAGAAAGGTACGGTTGCCGTGCAGCACGCCGGAACGTCCACCCTTGAGGCTGGCCGCATGGCGTGGGGTGTCGAGGCCTTCGCCGGCCGCCTCGACGCCGACCAGCGCCACTTCAGGGTCGTCGAGGAAGGGGTGAAACAGGCCCATGGCGTTGGAGCCGCCGCCGATACAGGCGACCAGCGAGTCCGGCAGGCGTCCTTCCTTGGCGGTGATCTGGTCGCGCACCTCTCGCCCGATCACCGACTGGAAGTCGCGCACCAGCGCTGGGTAGGGGTGGGGGCCGGCCACGGTGCCGATGATATAGAAGGTGGAGTCGACGTTGGTGACCCAGTCTCTCAGCGCCTCGTTCATGGCGTCCTTCAGAGTACCGTCGCCGGCGGTGACCGGAATCACCTTGGCGCCCAGCAGTTGCATGCGCTGTACGTTGGGCTGCTGGCGATGGATATCGGTGCTGCCCATGTAGATGACGCAGTCCATGCCGAAACGCGCGGCGACGGTGGCGGTGGCCACACCGTGCATGCCCGCGCCGGTCTCGGCGATGATGCGACGCTTGCCCATGCGACGGGCGAGCAGGATCTGGCCGAGGGCGTTGTTGATCTTGTGGGCGCCGGTGTGCATCAGGTCTTCGCGCTTGAGATAGATGCGCGCGCCGCCCAGATGCTCGGTCAGGCGCTCGGCGAAGTACAGCGGGCTCTGGCGACCGACGTAGTCGGCCGACAGCGAGGCCAGCTCGTCAGCGAAGGTCGGGTCCTGGCGTGCGACGTCGTATTCCTGCTCGAGATCCAGAATCAGCGGCATCAGGGTCTCGGCCACGAAACGACCGCCGAAGTCACCGAAGAAACCACGAGGGTCGGGTCCGTGACGGAGGCTGGGAGTTGGGCGTTGCTGGTTCATGACGGGCTCCAAGGCTGACCAGGCGCGATCTGCGCCCCGAATGGCATGGACAGCAGCATAGCGCTGCATGCGGCCGGAAAAAATCGAAATAACAGCCAGGATGTGTGAGAAAATCTCACCAGTTGAGGAGCTGCAAGACCACTTGGCCCTTCACTGTGGTCCCGAACTAGGCCGTGAGCCGTGCCCCGGAAGTCCGCACGCACGGCACGCAGTGGCACCATCAGCTGACCTCTGGGCGCCGGGGCACACCAGGCCCAGACGAGCTAAGACAAGACACCCCATGCCAAGCCGGGAGAGACGCTCGCCATGACATCGCACAACCAGGACGTCCCGTTGCCCTCGCTCAGGGCGCTCAGGGCCTTCGAGGCGCTGGGGCGCCACGGTAGCGTGTCGCGGGCGGCGGCCTCGCTGCACCTGACCCATGGTGCGGTCAGTCGTCAGATCAAGCTGCTCGAGGACCAGTTGGGGGTTGCCCTGGTCGAGAAGGAAGGGCGGGGGTTGAGACTGACCGATGCCGGCCGTGAGCTGGCCGACGCCGCCGGATTCCATCTTGGCGCCCTGGCACGGGTCTGCGCCGAGGTCGCTCGCACCAGCGTCCAGTCGCCCTTCGTGCTGAGCTGCCCAGGCTCCTTCCTGGCGCGCTGGTTCATTCCTCGACTGGCCCGCTTGAAGCAGGCTCTGCCGCAGTTGGAGTTGCATCTGACCGCCGGTGAGGAAGGTGTCGCGACGCTATCCGGGGTCGATGGTGTGCTGCGCTTTCAGCGCTTGCCGGAAGGGGAGCCGCCGGGCGAGGTCACCCGTATCCTCGGGCAGGAGCGCATCGGTCCCGTGCTCAGTCGTGAGCTTGAGCTGCATCGGCCCGGCGGGGCTACAGCAAGCCCGCCCGACCCGCGGGTACTGCTCGGCCAAGCGCTGTTGCATACCCGTTCACGTCCCTCCGCCTGGGGCGACTGGAGTCGCCGCCAGGGGATCGCGCCGGAGCGGCTGACGATGGGCCAGGGCTTCGAGCACCTCAACTACCTGCTGGAGGCGACCCTGGTGGGGCTTGGGGTCGGCATTGCGCCGGACTACCTGGTGGAAGAGGACGTGCGCGCAGGGCGCCTGGTGGCGCCTTGGGGCTTTGTCGCCACCGACGCCTGCCTGGTGCTGGAACTGGCTGCCGGGCCTAGGGGGGCGCGCCATCCGCTGGCAAATGATCTGGCCGACTGGTTGGCGGCAGAGCTGGCCGAAGCGCCGGCGCTGGGCTGATACGAGGTGCTGGGCTGATACGAGGTGCGAGCCGGCAATGGCGCGGCTCGCCGCGCTGTGAACGGGTGCTCGGTCGCGCTGCTGCGTGCTGATGGTAGAGCAGGATGTCCGAATGCAGTCGTTGTTAATGTTATGTTATAACGTAGTTTTTTATCAGACTGAACCGGCGGTGAAAGGATGAATGACGCACAGATCGAGGCCAGCCAGGCCGTCAACGACACAGTCAGCGATACGGTCAACGACACGGTCAGCGACACAGACGCCCGGGGGAGGGAGCCCATCGACGATCCACAAAGGCTGTCGGATGTGGCCGTGCAGCAGGTGAGCCAGGGCGTCGCCCTGGACTGGGTCGGCATGGAGGGCATCGCGCTGCCCGTCGAGCTGGCGGGACAGCGGATCGAAGCCAGGGTGAACGCAGGGGTCAGTCTTGACGCCCCGGAGGCCCGCGGGATTCATATGTCGAGGTTGTACCTGGCGCTTGACGACCTGACCGAAGAAGCGCTGACGTTGCCTCGACTGGACGCCTGCCTGGCGCGCTTTCTCGACAGTCACGAGGGTCTCTCCCGGTCTGCCAGTCTGTCTCTCGAGGGACGTTTGCTGTTGAAGCGTCCGGCGTTGGTCAGTGTCCTGGCTGGTTGGAAGGCCTATCCCTTTCACCTTGAAGTCGAGCAACGAGGTGGCCAGCGGTCGGTAGTCCTGCGTCTGGAGGTGGGCTATTCCTCCACTTGCCCCTGTTCCGCGGCGCTGGCGCGTCAATTGATCCAGCAACAGTTCAACCGTGACTTTGCCGCAGAGCCTCATCCGGCCCGTGATGAGGTGCACCGCTGGCTGGGGCAGGAGTCGGGGATCGTGGCGACGCCTCATAGCCAGCGCAGCCAGGTGATCATGGCGCTCAGGCTGGGCCTCGAGGTCGAGGACGTCCCCATGGTCGAAGTCATCGACAGGGTGGAGCAGAGCCTGGGCACGGCGCTGCAGACTGCGGTCAAGCGTCCCGACGAACAGGCCTTTGCATTGGCCAACGGGCAGAACCTGATGTTCTGCGAGGACGCCGCACGTCGTGTGCATGGTTGCCTGATGACCATCCCGGGGATCGATGGCTTCGAACAGAAGGTGATCCATGCCGAGAGCCTGCACGCCCACGACGCCGTGGCCCGCAGCAGTTGGCGCTGGTAGCGTGGGCAAGTACCTGAAGCGGCCTTGCCCTTGTATGGCCGGCCGGCAGGCTAGCGAGGATGCGTGCTGTGATCTGGTAGCGTGGGCAAGTACCTGAAGCGCACTTGCCCTTGTATGGCCGGCTGGCAAGTTCGCGAGGATGCGTGCTGTGATCTGGTAGCGTGCGCAAGTACCTGAAGTGCACTTGTCCTTGTAGTGCCGGCCGGCAGGCTAGTGAGGATGCGTGCTGTGATCTGGTAGCGTGCGCAAGGGCCCGAAGCGGTCTTATCCTGGTATCGCCGGCTGGCAAGCCAGCAAGGATATGTGCTTCGGCACGCGTAGGAGACCACTTGGTGGGAGGGCAGGTCGAAACAGGGGTTTGAGACGTGGTTTTATAGGACGGAGCACACCGTTCAGGGCGTGGTCATGACAAGGCCATGAAACATCCATGACGTTGCGAGAACAGCACGCCATTGTTGCCTGGTGGGTAGACGCGTCCGTGTCGACTGGTGTCTCCCGAGGGTCGTCTTTCACCATGGAAGGGTAGTAGAGAGGCGCTTCAGGTTTCTAAACGTGACGGTTTGTGTCTTTTGCTTTACTCTTTTCACATCATCGGTAGCTGATTCAGCATATAAGCGAAGATTGCTTCCACGCCCAAGCAGGAGGCCATAGGGGGAGATGTGAGATATTGCTGGCGACTCATGGTCCTGGGGCTGACACTGGCGTCGCCCCTGTCGATGGCGCTCGAACCGCCCTCGGGCACGCCTTTGTTGAAGGTGTCCGGTGACATCGGGGTCACCAATGTCGGTGATCAGGCCTGGTTCGACCGCGACATGCTCGAGGCGCTACCCCAGGGCACGATCACGACCCATCTCCCCTGGTTTGACGGTGCCTCTGTCTATCAGGGGCCTCTGCTCGAGGGGCTACTCGATGCGGTCCAGGCGCGCGGTACCGAGCTGCGTGTTTCCGCATTGAACGATTTTGTGGCGTCGGTTCCGGTGCAGGATGCCTCGACCTTCAACCTTGTGCTGGCGATGTGGCGCGATGGCGAGCGCCTGGAAGTGCGCAATCAAGGGCCCCTGTTTGTGATTTATCCCTTTGATCAGCACCCTGAAATCTACAACGCTGTCTACCTGACGCGGTCCGTCTGGCAGGTGGAGTCCATCGATGTCCACTGAGCCGCCGGTGGCCGAGGTCAGATTATGCTGAAACTGCCGTATCGCTCGAGGGTGGCGGCCACCGCAACGGTGCTGTTTTTTGTGGCGGCACTGGTGGCGGGAGGCCTTACCTTCGATCGGCAGCAGGAATTGCAGCATCGCATCCTCGATACCGTCACCTGGAACCTCTACCAGTTCGATCGCATGGTGCGCGAAATGCGCATTCAGGCCGCCGAGGTCAGCGCGGATGATATCGATAGCCTGGTCCTCGACTACGAGATTCTGCACGGACGAAGCGACTTGTTGCGTCAGGGGCAGACTCGGGACTTTCTGCGTCAGACCAGTGCCTCCCAGGAACTGTATCGGCGCGCGGAGCAATTGATCGACGATCTGGGGGGGCGAGTCGAGCCTCTGGAGCAGGGGGGGCGCCTGCTCGACGACGACAGGGATGCACTCAAGCAGACCCTGGGGCAGTTGCAGAACGTCAGTCGCGACATGCTGTTGCAACACAAGGCCAGTGTGGCCGAGTTGCGCACCCAAGATACCCAGTCGATGCTGCGTCTGTATGGTGTCGTACTGGCCTGCATCGTGCTTATCATGGTGACCGGTACCGTGCTGGTGCTGGCGCTGATGCGTGAGGGGCGTGCCCACACCCTCAAGGCGGAGTTGCTGCAGGCCCAGTCGCGAGCACTGAAGGAAGCGGTGGAGCGTGCCGAGAACGCCAGTCGCGCCAAGTCCGATTTCATGGCGATCATGAGTCATGAGATGCGCACACCGCTCAGTGGCGTCATGGGCATGACCGATCTGCTGCGCGACGAATCCCTGAGCGATCAGGGCAAGCGTCATATCGAAGGCCTGGAGGCCAGCGCGACGGGACTGCGCTCGGTGATCAACGATGTGCTCGACTATACGCGGCTGGAGACCGGCCGGATCGAGGTCGAGCGCGAACTGTTTGCGCTGCGCCATATGCTCGACCAGACCACCCTGGGCTATCGTTCGCAACGCCTGGGCGATGTGCAGTTTCTGATGCGCCTGGCCCCGGACCTGCCCGCTTGCGTGGAAGGAGATCAGCATCGGCTGCGCCAGGTACTGCAGAACCTGTTGAACAACGCCTTCAAGTTCACCCGCCAGGGGTTCGTGATGTTGAGGGTTTCCTGTGCCCAGGATCAGCGCATTGCCTTCGTCGTCTACGACACCGGGTGCGGGATATCTCAGCTGGATGTCGAGCGAATCTTTGAGCCCTTCGAACAATCCGATCCGGTGATGGCCAGGCGTCATGACGGTGCCGGTCTTGGCCTGCCCATCGCACGTAGCCTGGTGCGCGCCATGGGGGGCGACCTCAAGGTGGACAGCCAGCTGGGCAGCGGTTCCAGATTCTGGTTCGAACTTCCCTTGCCGGCCAGCGATCAGAAAGAGGAGAAGGTCGAGGTGGCGTCTGCCCCGGCGCCGCTGGCGCCGCACCATGTGTTGGTGGTGGACGACAACCTTCTCAACAGGGAGCTGGTGGCCAGTATGCTGGCCCGCCTGGGCCAGTCCTGCGAAGTCGTGTCCAACGGCGAGCAAGCGCTGCAGGCGCTGTCACAGCGTGACTTCGATCTGGTGCTGATGGATCTGCAGATGCCGGTCATGGATGGTCTGGAGACGACCCGGCGCTGGCGCGAGCGGGAAGCGGCGATCCACCGTGGTGATGGCGACGACGACGCTCGGCTGCCGATCATCGCGGTGACGGCCAACGTTCTGCCGGAACATCGCCGGGCCAGCCGCGAGGCGGGGATGGATGACCTGATTGGCAAGCCTTTCACGCGTCAGGATCTAGGCCAGGTGCTTGGTCGCTTTCCCTCTCGGGTCTATCCCTCCCTCGACCCCGACGAAAACTTCTGGACGCCTCCGAGTACATCCGCCCACGAAGGGGCCTCCGCGCCCACCCAGACGGCGACGGAAGAAAGAGTCGCCAGTGCCGACCTGCTGTCGCGAACGACGCTTCAAGAGCTGCGCTCGATGGTCTCGGCGGATGCTCTGGAGCGCATGGTACGCGGCTACCTGGCCCGCTTTCCTGCTCGCATCGCGAGGCTCTACACGGCCCACGAAGAAAGGGACTTCGACATGCTGGTCGGTGAGGCCAGGGAGCTTCATCATGCGTCAACCACCCTGGGGTGCACGGCAGTGGTCGCGGTGGTGGAGGCGATCATCGAGCACGGTGAGATGGGCCGTCACGAGCCGCTGGTGCCTCTGATCAAGGAACTGGAGGACATCGGCACCCGCACCGGTCTTGCCTGGCGAACCACCGGAGTGCTCGACAGCTTTCGCTGAATCCTGAGCGTGAATGCCTTCCCTGGCCGTTGAACTGGCAGTAGCATGTCGCTGGTACGGCAAAAATTCGTCGAGAATGCCGATTTTCAATGGGAGAGGCGTCATGGGATGGCGAACCATCGCGTTGGTGATGCTATGGGGAATGGTCGGACAGGCTCTTGCGCTGGACGCCCCCGGTGGCAGGGTGATCCTCGAGGTGGGTGGGCGCATCTCCGTGACCAATGTGAGTGATGAAGCCCACTTCGACCGCGCCATGCTCGAGGCGCTGCCCCAGCATGTCGTGGTGACCGGCAATCCCTGGATCGATGGTCAGTCTCGCTTCGAGGGGCCGCTGCTCAGCGATGTACTGGCGGCGGTGGAGGCCGAGGGCGACGAGCTCAGGGTGGCCGCCATCAAAGACTACGAGACGCTGATGCCGGTGAGCGACGCCCACGAACATGGTGTGATCCTCGCCATGCGCCGCGATGGAGAGCGCATGAGAATCCGCGACAAGGGCCCCTTGTTCGTGGTCTATCCTTTCGACGACCAGCCGGAACTCAAGACCAATATCTACTTCAGTCGATCTGTCTGGCAGGTCGCCCGCATCGACGTCAACTGAGTTCTCATGGCCCATCGTCTGCGCATCAGGATTCCTGCGATCGCCGCCGTCGTCTTCATTGTCGCCGTGATGGTGACAGGAGGGCTGATCTATGACCGCAACAAGGCGATCTACCACCGAGACGTCGACACCGTCACCTGGACCCTGTATCAGTACGATCGCTCGCTGCGCGATCTGCGGCTGGCCATCTGGGAGCGCGGCGATAGCCGGCTGGACGAGACCCTTTTGGATTTCGAACTGCTGTACGGGCGCTTCATGGTGCTGCTGGAGGGCCAGACGAGCAACTTCCTGGATCGCTACGCGACCGGTCGTGAGCTGATCGACGAGCTGGATCGTGGCATGCAACGGCTGGATCGACGCTTCATTGCGGTGGCCGATGGAGACGTTGCCTATGACGCTGCACTGCGACGCGAACTGATAGAGCGTCTCGGCGAAGCGCAGGAACTGAGTCGGCAATTGATGCTGCATCATGGTCGAATCGCCGCGGAAGAGCGCAGCGCGGACATGGGCGTGCTCGGGCGATTGTACATCGCGGTGCTGATCTCGATCCTGCTGTCGCTGATCGCCGGTGGCGTGCTGATTCGTGCGCTGGTGAAGGAGGCGCGTCAGCATCGTCACAAGACCCATTTGCTCGAATCCCAGTCCGAAACCCTGCGCGAGGCCTATCAGCGCATGGAAGTGGCCAATCGCGCGAAGTCCGACTTCATGGCCATCATGAGCCATGAAATCCGTACGCCACTCAACGGCGTGCTGGGCATGGCCGAGCTGCTGCACGACGAACCCTTGAGTGATCAGGGACGCCGCCAGATAGAAGGGCTGCGTGACAGCGCCGCTGGGCTGCGTTCGGTGATCAATGACGTGCTCGACTACACCCGTATCGAGGCAGGGCACCTGGCGGTCGAACGTCAACCCTTCCACCTGTCGAGAATGCTGGAGCAACTCGCGACCGGTTATCAGACCCAGAGCCGCAGCGGGGTGCAGTTCCTGATGCGTGCCGCTCCCGCCTTGCCCACCTGGGTCGATGGCGACGTGCATCGGCTGCGCCAGGTGCTGATGAATCTGCTCAACAACGCCTTCAAGTTCACCGAAAGTGGCTTTGTGATGCTCCGGGTCTCCGACAATGGGGACGGCCGGCTGACCTTCATGGTCTACGATACCGGCTGCGGTATCGCCCAGCAGGACCAGCAGCGCATCTTCGAGCCCTTTGCCCAGACCGATACCGCCCTGTCACGTCGCCATGAGGGTGCCGGCCTGGGGTTGGCGATCTGCTCTCAGTTGGTCGCGGCCATGGGCGGAGAGCTCAAGGTGGAAAGCCAGCCGGAGTCCGGCAGCCGATTCTGGTTCGATCTTCCCTTGCCGGTGGTGGCGGGGGTGGAAGAGGGTGCTGCCAGCACCGGGCAGCAGGAGCCGCTGGAAAGCCAGCACGTGCTGGTGGTCGAGGACAATGCCCTCAATCGTGAGCTGGTGGCCGCCATGCTGACCAGACTGGGACAGACCTGCGAACTGGTGGGCAATGGCGAGCAGGCGCTGGAGGCCCTGGGCCAACGACGTTTTGATCTGGTCTTGATGGACATGCAGATGCCGGTGATGGACGGGCTAGAGACCACGCGTCGCTGGCGCCAGCACGAAGAGGCTCTGCGCGAACAGGGCCAGCGGGTCCAGCGTTTGCCGGTCATCGCGGTGACCGCCAACGTCATGCCCGAGCATCATCGCGCCTGTCTCGATGCGGGAATGGACGACGTCATCGGCAAGCCGTTCTCGCGCAAGGAGCTGTCTGCTGCGCTGCGCCGTTACAGCCGGGTGCACGCGGCACCGAGCTCCGCTGACGCGAGCCCATCAGGTGGCGACAATGCCGGCAGGGGGGGCGATGGCAGGGGTTGCGATGGCAGGGCGAGTGGTCCGGACCGCGGCCTGGATAGCGAGACCTTAGGCGGCACTGTCGAAGCGGCACCCGCCGTCGTTGCCCCGATGCTCGAGGATCGGCCCCGGATCGACGAGACGCTGCTCGCCGGAGACACGGTAGAGGAGCTGCGTCAGGTGATGTCGCCCCAGGGCCTGAGTCGCATGGTGGCCAACTATCTGCAGCGTTTCCCGGAGCGGCTCGAGCAGATGCGAGAGGCGCTGTCGGTCGGCGACCACCAGGCACTCGGTCAGATTGCTCATGACGTCAAGGGCGTCTCTGCTTCGCTGGGCTGCCAGGCCCTGGAGGCGCAGGCCGCCCGAGTGGAGCGCATGGCAAACGACGGCCAGCAGGCGGAACTCGAGACACAGCTCGAGATACTCGCCCGGCTGGGCCCGGCGACCGGCCAGGCTCTGCGATCGGCGGGGCTGTTGCAGACCTGAAAGCGGCCCTGGGCGGGACCCTTCGATGAGGTGACGTCCCGCCGCTGGCGGGGCCTAGACGTCGCCGGGAGCCACGCCGCTGGCCCAACGTTCGTCCGGATGCACCTCATTGGCCGGCATCACCGGATCGTAGCCCTCATGGCGCAGGGCCTCGATGACCTCTCGGGTATGTTCGCTGCCCAGCGTCTCCAGGGTGGCTTCGACCTCGGTGGCGCGCAGCGACAGGTCGGTGAAGGTACGCTGGTGGGTGATGCTGATGACGTTGGCACGCTGCTCGGCGAGCAGTTGGGTCAACTCTGACAGCGAGCCGGGTACGTCGGAGATGCCCACGCGAACGCGCACGATGCGACCAGAGCGCACCAGGCCGCGCTGGATCACCGACGACAACGCCTGCATGTCGATATTGCCGCCGCACAGGACCAGCCCCACCTTGCGACCGCGGAAGCGCTCCGGCTGGCTCAATACGGCAGCGAGTCCCGCCGCACCGGCGCCTTCCGCGACCGTCTTCTCGATCTCCAGGAACATCAGGATCGCCCGCTCGATGGTGGCCTCGTCGACCAGCAGGATGTCACTGACGTGCTCGCGCACCAGTTCTCGCGTGATCTTGCCGGGCTGCTTGACCGCGATCCCCTCGGCAATGGTAGCGAGGCTGCAGTGGATCTTTTCACCCGCCAGCGCCTGCTGCATGGCGGGAAAGCGGGCGGTCTGCACGCCGATGATCTCGATGTCGGGATTGAGTCCCTTGGCGGCCACGGCGTTGCCGCCGATCAGGCCGCCGCCGCCGATGGGGATGACCAGCGCATCCAGATCCGCCACGTCTTCGAGCATCTCCAGCGCGATGGTGCCCTGGCCGGCAATCACGCGCTCGTCGTCGTAGGGGTGGACGAATACATAGCCGTGCTCCTCGGCCAGGCGAGCCGCGTAGTCTCCGGCCTCGTCCACCCCATCACCGACCAGGTGCACTTCGGCGCCAAGGGCCCGGGTATTGCTGACCTTGAGGTTGGGAGTGTGGCGCGGCATCACGATGACCGCCCGGATGCCGAGCCTTGAGGCGTGGTAGGCCACCGCCTGAGCGTGGTTGCCGGCCGACATGGCGATGACCCCCCGCTGGCGCTCGTCTTCGGACAGGGACAGCAGGTGGTTGAGGGCGCCGCGTTCCTTGAAGGCGGCGGTGAACTGGTGGTTCTCGAACTTGATGTACAACTCGCAGCCGGCCAGCCGCGACAGCGTGGCGGAATGCAGAAAGGGAGTACGGGCGATATGGCCGACGGTCGCATCGGCGGCACGTCGAATGTCTTCAAGGGTCACACTCATCCGGGATCTCCAGCGGGTAACAGACAGATGGCCGGAGGTCGTCCGGCACAAGGTGTCGCCGGCGGGGTCGCCGGCTCGATCCGAGAGCCAGGCGTGGCCGGCATTGCCGAGGGGAAGGGCGGCGCTCAGTCGGTGGTAGCCGGGTGAGTCGCCGCCTGGCGCATTCGACGGCGCAGGGCGGTCGCCAGGCCGAAGACGTGGTCGTCTTCGCCTCCCATGGCATGCAGGGCGTCTGCCAGGTGCAGCAGGTAGTCGCTGTTGGGGCCGCTGGGGCCATGGGCGTGGGCGATCTGCTCGGCAATGCTGTCATCGGAGGCATCACCGAGATAGGCCGGGTTGGCATCACCGGCGATGTAGACCAGCCCCTCGGCGGTCCTGGCGGTGGTCAGGCCGTCATCGTCGAGTGGGTCATCGACATCAGGCTGATCGTTGTCGGCGAGATCGTTGTCCAGAAAATGCAGCGTGACACGCTCACGCAGATAGCCGTTCTTTTCACGCAGGTCCAGGGGGGCCAACACCTCCGGCCCGATCAGGTAGGCCATGCCCAGACACCGCGAGCCCGGCTGGTGGATCAGCGTCGCGACGCGACCAGGAGCCTCAGGAGTGCCGCGATGATCGTGGGAGCCCTGCCAGAACCGGCGGGCGTAGCCTTCGATCAGCGCTGGACGACGTGCGCGATAGGCGAAGTCCGCCTTCCAGATCAGCGAGCCGTAGCCGAACAGCCAGATCGCCTCGCGAGAGCCGAAATGGTCCTGGCGTCGATTGGCTTCCCGGGTGTCCGCGCTGACAGGCATTGGCCGGTTGGAAGGGGAGTCCTGCGGGTGCATCGAAGATCCTTGTCGAATGAAGTCAGACGGACTGGTGGTGCTCGAGTCGATACCGCCACGCCGTCACTGCGCCGGGCAACCGGTTTGTCAGTACAGGAGGCGCGGGTATGATGGTGAGCGCCACGCAAGAAGCCACGAGGGCCAGGTTCCTTAGACCGCCAATAGGCAAATTATCAGCTCCGAAGGCCAGGATGAAGTCCGAATGTCCTGGTCCCTCTTTCGGGTGACGGCCGGTGGCGGCGTCCTGGCACTCCGACAATGATTCATGCAAGACCGAGAACAAGGAAATGAGGCCATGAGTTTTACCGTCTATCTGTCCGGTGAGATCCATACCGACTGGCGTGAAGAGATCAAGCAGGGAGCCAGAGACGCCGGGCTCGACGTGGTGTTCACCCAGGCGGTGACCAACCATGATGCCAGCGACGCCGCCGGAGACATGCTGGGCGTGCCGGAAAGTGGCTTCTGGCGGGATCACCAGTCTTCCAGGGTCAACGCCATCCGGACCCGGACCCTGATCGAGCAGAGCGATCTGGTGGTGGTGCGCTTCGGTGACAAGTACAAGCAGTGGAACGCGGCCTTCGACGCCGGCTACTGCTCGGCTCTCGGCAAGCCCTATGTGACGCTGCACGGCGAGGACATCGTACATCCGCTCAAGGAGGTCGATGCCGACGCCCAGGCCTGGGCCACGACCACCGACCAGGTGGTAGAGATCCTGCGCTACGTGCTGCGGGACTGATGTCGGCGCTGCCTCGAGCCTCGCACGATGGCATCCACTGGCGAGGGTGGGCACTGCCATTGCCCAAGCCCTTGGCTTCAGCGATAACGCTCGGGGCAGTAACGACATGGCCCGGGATCCTGAAGGAGGATCCCGGGCCATGTTTCAGGGGCCTTGGCCCCTGGCTGGACGTCCCGTCTGGTGACGGCAGAGGTCGACAGCGCTGTATCAGGCGTTCTGGTCGATGAACTGGGTCAGCTGGGACTTCGACTGGGCACCTACCAGGGATGCCACCTTGGCACCTGACTTGAACAGCATCACGGTGGGGACGCCACGTACGCCCTGCTCGGCGGCGATTTCCGGGGCATCATCGACGTTGATGCTGACGACCTTGAGGGCGCCGTCACGCTCCTCGGCGACTTCATCGACCACCGGTGCCATGACCTTGCAGGGGCCACACCAGGGAGCCCAGAACTTCAGCAATACCGGGGAGTCGGCCTGCAGAACTTCCTGCTCGAAGTTGGCATTGGTGACATCGACATTGTTAGCCATGTGTTTCTCCATCTACGTTGCGCTTCATCGAGCGGAATGTGGGACATGTCTGCCATGTCCGGTGGGACGATGGTAGCGGTCGGCCCATACGCTGGCAAATATTGGGTCGATAGTTTCTTAGTCAGCTTACGAATCGCTGCATCTCATCTCATTATGCTATAAAGTAATCACAAAGGTGGTTTTTTATGGCGCTTTGGCATGTTGTCATGCCCGAGGTCCAGTGCTTGAACCCGGGCAAGGACGCTGTCACGCCGCCAACGCGATGGCTCCAGTCTAGTCCGCTTCCGCGACCACCGTGCCAATCCGTCGACTTCGGACGAGGTAAGCCCCGGCCATGAAATTACAGCAGCTGCGCTATATCTGGGAGGTTTCCCGCCACAACCTGAATGTGTCGGCTACCGCTCAGAGTCTTTTTACCTCTCAGCCAGGCATATCCAAGCAGATTCGTCTGCTGGAAGACGAGCTTGGCGTAGAGATCTTCGCGCGCAGCGGCAAGCACCTGACTCGCGTGACACCCGCAGGGGAGGCGATCATCGAGCTGGCAGGCCAGGTGCTCAGGCTGACCGCCAACATCAAGGATGTGGCCCAGGAACACAGCGACGAGCGGCGGGGGAGCCTGTCCATCGCCACCACCCATACCCAGGCGCGCTACTGCCTGCCGCCGGTGATCCAGAACTTTACCCAGCGCTACCCGGATGTCGCTCTGCATATGCAGCAGGGGACGCCCAAGCAGATCGCCCAGATGGTCAGCGAGGGACAGGCCGACTTCGCCATCGCCACCGAGTCGCTGGAACTGTTCAACGACCTGGTGTTGCTGCCGTGTTATCGCTGGAACCGCTGCATCCTGGTGCCGCGGGATCACCCCCTGGCCGAGGTCGAGCGTCTGGGACTCGACGAACTGGCCAAGCACCCGCTGGTGACCTACGTGTTCGGTTTCACCGGACGCTCGCAGCTCGACGACGCCTTCCGTGCCCGTGGACTCTCTCCCAATGTGGTGTTGACCGCCGCCGACGCCGATGTGATCAAGACCTATGTGCGTCTGGGGCTGGGGGTCGGCATCGTGGCGCACATGGCGGTGGACGAGGTGCTCGATGAGGATCTGGTAGCGCTGGACGCCAGCCATCTGTTCGAGAGCTCCACGACCAAGATCGGTATCCGCCGCGGCACCTTCATGCGCGGCTACATGTATGACTTCCTGCAGCAGTTTGCCGACCATCTGGACCGTGATCTGGTCGACGCTGCCCTGGCAGCGGGACCGCGCCATGAACACGCGCTGTTCGAGAAGATCAGCCTGCCGGTGCGCTGACCGCGGCGAGGTGGCGTCAGGCGAGCTTCACTGACGTCGCCATGAACGGCGTCGTCATGAACCGAAAGGCCCCGGACTCAAGCGAGTCCGGGGCCTTTGCGATCTTGTGAGGCTGTGCAGCCAGATACCTCACAACGTCAGCTGGTGGCCGCCTGGGGCAGGTTGAGGGCATGTAGCCCGCATTCCTTGCCACCCTGGTCTTCCCACCACCAGCGACCCTCGCGCTCGTGCTGGCCGGGCAGAATGGGGCGGGTGCAGGGGGCGCAGCCGATACTGACGTAGCCCTTTTCGTGCAGGGCGTTGTAGGGCACATCGAAGGAACGAATGTAGTTCCACACGTCTTCGCTGGTCCAGTGGGTCAGCGGGTTGATCTTGTAGAGGGGTTGATCGTCACTGCCGAAGGCGGTGTCGCGCTCGGCGATCTGCAGCTTCGAACGGGTGCCCGGGCTCTGGTCCCGACGCTGGCCGGTGACCCACACCGGCAGGCCTGCCAGGCGCTGGCGCAGCGGCGCTACCTTGCGAATGCCGCAGCACTCGTGGTGGCCGTCCTGATAGAAGCTGAACAATCCCTTCTCGCTGGTCAGCGCCTGCACTGCCTGCTGATCGGGGAAGCGAATATCGAGCTCGATATCATAGTGATTGCGGACTCGTTCGAAGAACTCGTAGGTCTCGGCGTGCAGACGCCCGGTGTCCAGGCTGAACACCTTGACCTTGTCCTTGGGCGCGACCTTGAGCGCCAGGTCGACGAGCACCACGTCCTCGGCGCCGGAGAATGACACGGTCAGTTCGCCGAAGGCCTCGTAGGCGGCTTTCAGGATATTCTTGGGTGTCGCCTGGTCATTGGCCAGGACGAACGCATTGGGGTCAAAGGACGTCACGGCGACCTCCACTGGGGGTTTTGCCGATACCCTACCAAAACCCGCCGCCATCGCCCCAATATCGATTGGTTCGGTTCTTATATAGCGTTTATCGATTAGCGGTAAGGTTTCTTATTACTATTTGGCAGGTGTGCCCAGGGCGGCCATCAGATGGCGAATCTTGTCCTGGGTTTCTTTATGGTAGGTCGGCCTGTTCCTGTCTAGCGCGAGTCAGTCGCAGTGCCCAGGGCGGCCATTAGATGGCGAATCTTGTCCTGGGTTTCTGTGTACTCGGCCTGTTCCCGAGAATCCGCCACCAGGCCACCACCGCCCCAGATGTGCAGTCGGCCGGCATCGGCGACCAGGGTACGGATGGCGATGGACGTATCCATATGGCCACGCACATCGACGTAGCCGAGGCTACCGCAGTAGGCGCTGCGTCGATCCGGCTCCAGTTCGTCGATGATCTGCATGGCGCGAATCTTGGGGGCGCCGGTGATCGAGCCACCGGGGAAGGCCGCTTCCAGCAGCTTGAGCGGTGGCGTCTCGGCGGGTAGGCGTCCCTTCACCACGCTCACCAGATGGTGAACATTGGCGTAGCTTTCCAGTCCGCACAGTTGGGGGACCTTCACCGTGCCGGGCTGACACACGCGACCCAGATCATTGCGCAGAAGGTCCACGATCATCACGTTCTCGGCACGATCCTTGATGCTCGAGGACAGCTCCTGTGCCAGGGCTGCATCCTCCTGCTCATTGGCTCCCCGCGGCCGCGTGCCCTTGATCGGACGCGTCTCCACCTCGCCCTGGCGGCTTTCAACGAAGCGTTCGGGCGACAGCGACAGCAGCGCCTGTTCGCGCCCTGCGCACTGCCACGCCATGAAGCCGGCGAAGGGGGTCGGCGTCGCGTCACGCAGGCGGAGATAGGCCTGCCACAGGTCTCCCCGGTAATCCGCCGAATACCGTTGAGCCAGATTGATCTGGTAGCAGTCTCCGGCACGGATATAGTCCTGCACCTTGGCAAAGCGATCGCGGTAGCCCGCTTCGCTCAGGTTGGAGGTGAAGGCGGAGCTCAGCGAAAAGTCGCCGGCAGGTGTCGCTGTCGCCAGCCAGGTCTGTACCTGCTGGCGCCGTTCGGGGGAGGCGACGAGAAGGCAGCGGCGCTCCTGGTGGTCCTGAATCAGCGCCCAGTCATACAGGCCGAGCCGGGCCTGAGGCAGGGCGGTGGCGGTCTGTGAAGGCCCTTCGATTCCCGCCAGTTGCCGGCCCAGGTCGTAGCTCCAGTAGCCGATCAGCCCGCCGACGAAGGGAAGATCAAGCGGCTGGCGTGGACGGGGCAGGCGTTCGAGCAGGCGCTGCTGGGCGTCGAAGGCGGAACCCTCGAGGGCCCTGCCGCTCGAGTCTCTGGGCAGACCATGCTGATCGACTTCCAGCCATTCGATGGGGTCGCTCGAGAGGATATCGAATCGTCCGCCGGGGGCCTGGGGCCGGCCGCTGTCCAACAGCACCGCCCCGGGCCTCGAGCGCAGAGCCTCGAAATAGCGCAGGGGGGTCGCGTGGTAGGGCAGGGAGGTGGTCTGGAGCTCGGCGTTCATTCGGGGCCTCGGGCGTTGCAGGCGGCATATTCTACGGGCAACGACAGGGCTTGTCGTTGTGGAAGGATGGCGCGAGTCAACGCTGCATTGTCGACAGGACAAGGAAGATGGATGGCATTGTCTACAACCAATGGTTAAGGTTATGAGCCTGATCAGGCCATTGACCCGCGCCTTGGCGTATCTTACATTTCCGTTATCCCAACATTGTCGACAATGATCCCATGACCAGCGCCGAATACGAGACCCCCGCCACCCCCGAAGTCAGAACCCTCGCCGAGCGGGTCTTTCATCAATTGCAGGACGCCATCGTCCGGGGAGAACTGGCGCCGGGCAGCAAGATCACCGAGCCGGGACTGTCCAAGGCCTACGGTATTTCTCGTGGGCCGCTGCGCGAGGCCATGCGACGACTCGAGGCTCACCGGCTGATCGAACGGGTACCCCATGTGGGTGCCAGGGTGGTCAAGCTGTCGATGAAGGAGCTGATGGAGCTGTTCGACGTGCGCGAGGCGCTGGAAAGCATGGCCGCCAGGATCGCCGCCGAGCATATGACCGCCAGCGAGATCGCCGGCCTCCGAGAAGTGCTGGCAGTGCACGAGAAGCAGGCTGATCTGGCCAGCGGTGAGGCCTACTATCAGCGCGAGGGCGATCTGGACTTCCACTATCGTATCGTGGTGGGCAGCCACAATCGCATGCTGATGGCCCTCTTGTGCGACGACCTCTATTACCTGGTCCGGATGTACCGCACCCAGTTCAGCGCCAGCGGTGCACGTCCGCAGAAGGCCTTCGTCGAGCACCACCGTATCGTCGACGCCATCGAGGCGGGTGACGCCGAGCTGGCGGAGCTGCTGATGCGTCGCCACGTCAGCGCTTCCCGCGAGAACGTGATGGCGCGCTACGCCGCCTCGCTGGAGGGGCGCGACGAACCCCAGGTGGTCGCCGGCAACGGCCTGGTGACCTGATCTTACTTTCCCCTGACTGGAGCCCCCCATGACATCCTCGTCCACTTCGACCCCTGGTGCCCGCTTTCGTGCGGCGCTCAACGCCAATAGCCCGCTGCCCATCGTCGGCACCATCAACGCCTACACCGCGATGCTGGCCGAGCGGGTCGGGCATCAGGCGATCTATCTGTCCGGCGGTGGCGTTGCCAATGCTTCCTTCGGGTTGCCGGACCTGGGCATGACCACCATGAACGATGTGGTGGAAGACGCCCATCGCATCTGCGGGGCCAGTGACCTTCCGTTGTTGGTGGACATCGATACCGGCTGGGGGGGCGCTTTCAATATCGGGCGTACGGTCAAGGAGATGCAGCGGGCCGGGGTCGCTGCCGTGCACCTGGAAGACCAGGTGGCGCAGAAGCGCTGTGGCCATCGCCCGAACAAGGCCATCGTGTCCCAGCAGGAGATGGTGGATCGGGTCAAGGCTGCTGCCGACGCGCGCATCGATCCGGAGTTCTACCTGATCGCCCGTACCGATGCCTTCCAGAAGGAAGGACTCGACGCGGCCATCGACCGTGCCAACGCCTGCATCGAGGCCGGTGCCGATGCGATCTTCGCCGAGGCGGTGCACACCCTCGACGACTATCGCGCCTTCTGCGAGCGGGTGGATGCCCCGATCCTGGCCAACATCACCGAATTCGGTGCCACCCCGCTGTTCAGTCAGCAGGAACTGGCCGAGGTGGGGTGCAGTATGGTGCTCTACCCGCTGTCGGCGTTCCGCGCCATGAACGCTGCCGCGCTCAAGGTCTACCAGAGCATTCACGACAACGGACACCAGCGCGACGTGGTCGACACCATGCAGACCCGCGACGAACTCTACGACGTGCTGGGCTACCACGACTTCGAGCGCAAGCTCGACGCGCTGTTCGACGAGGGCAAGGACTGAGAGACCCTCGGGCGTCCAGCACGCCTTTCATGCCTTTTTTATAACAACGACCAATGACGAAAATGGAGATACGCCATGGCTGATAAACCGATTGGAGGAGCCGGTCTGCGGGGACAGAGCGCCGGTGCGACCGCACTGTGCACCGTGGGCCAGAGTGGCTCGGGCCTGACCTATCGCGGCTACGACATCAAGGAACTGGCGGACAAGGCCCGCTTCGAGGAGGTGGCCTACCTGCTGCTCAAGGGCAAGTTGCCCAACCAGAGCGAGCTGGATGCCTACATCACCAAGTTGAAGGGCCTGCGCGGTCTGCCCGAGGCGCTCAAGACGGTACTCGAGCAGATCCCGGCGGACGCCCACCCGATGGACGTGATGCGTACCGGTGCTTCGATGCTCGGCAACCTGGAAACCGAGGCCGACTTCAGCCAGCAGCAGGACGTCTCCGATCGCCTGTTGGCGGCGCTGCCCTCGATCATCTGCTACTGGTACCGCTTCAGCCATGATGGCGTGCGCATCGACACCGAGACCGACGACGAGTCGGTGGGCGGGCACTTCCTGCACCTGCTGCGTGACGAGCCGGCCTCCGAGCTGCATGCCAGGGTGATGAACGTCTCGCTGATCCTCTACGCCGAGCACGAGTTCAACGCCTCGACCTTTACCGCTCGTGTCTGTGCATCGACGCTGTCTGACATGCATTCCTGCGTCACCGGGGCCATCGGCTCCCTGCGTGGCCCGCTGCATGGCGGCGCCAACGAGGCGGCGATGGCGATGATCGAGAACTGGCAGAGCGCCGAAGAAGCCGAACGCGAAACCCTCGGCATGCTCGAGCGCAAGGAAAAGATCATGGGCTTCGGACATGCCATCTACCGCGAGTCCGACCCGCGCAACGCCATCATCAAGCACTGGTCGAAGAAGCTCGCCGACGACGTGGGCGACACGCGCCTGTACCCGGTGTCCGAGCGGGTCGAAGCGGTGATGTGGCGCGAGAAGAAGCTGTTCTGCAACGCCGACTTCTTCCACGCCAGCGCCTATCACTTCATGGATATCCCGACCAAGCTGTTCACCCCGATTTTCGTGTGTTCTCGGGTGACTGGCTGGTGCGCCCACGTGTTCGAGCAGCGCGAGAACAACCGCATCATCCGCCCCAGCGCCGACTACACCGGCCCGGCCCACAGCGAATGGGTACCCATCGAAGAGCGTGACTGAGTCCGGGGCTCTCCTGAACGTATCTTGAAGATATCCCGAGGCTCGAGCGGCGGGGCGCGCGCATGGTCATGGTTGTGGTCATGGTCATGCGCAGGCACAAGTGGCTCCGCCGCCTTCCTACCATATTCGCGCCGCGAGGGCCGTGCCCTCGGGCGCCCGAGACCGTGACGCCCATGAACACCGACTATCGCAAGCCCCTGCCGGGGACCGACCTTGACTACTTCGATACCCGGGAGGCGGTGGACGCCATCTCTCCCGGCGCCTACGACCGACTGCCCTACACCTCCCGGGTGCTGGCCGAGAACCTGGTGCGCCGCTGTCCGCCGGAGGATCTCACGGCGGCGCTGTCCCAGATCATCGAGCGCAAGCGCGAACTCGACTTTCCCTGGTTCCCTGCGCGGGTGGTGTGCCACGACATCCTCGGGCAGACGGCGCTGGTCGACCTGGCCGGCCTGCGTGACGCCATCGCCGAGAAGGGGGGGGATCCGGCCAAGGTCAATCCGGTGGTGCCGACCCAGCTGATTGTCGACCATTCGCTGGCGGTGGAGCACCCGGGATTCGAGGAGGGCGCCTTTGACAAGAACCGCGCCATCGAGGATCGGCGCAACGAGGACCGCTTCCACTTCATCAACTGGACCCGCGAAGCCTTCGAGAACGTCGACGTGATCCCCCCCGGCAACGGCATCATGCACCAGATCAACCTGGAGAAGATGTCGCCGGTGATCCAGGCCCGTGACGGCGTTGCCTTCCCCGACACCCTGGTGGGCACCGACAGCCACACGCCCCACGTGGACGCCCTCGGCGTGATCGCCGTCGGGGTGGGCGGGCTCGAGGCCGAAAGCGTGATGCTGGGGCGTGCCTCCTACATGCGACTGCCTGACATCGTCGGGGTGGAGCTCAGCGGCAAGCCCCAGCCTGGCATCACCGCCACCGATATCGTGCTGGCGCTGACCGAATACCTGCGCAGCGAACGGGTGGTGTCGAGCTATCTCGAGTTCTTCGGTGAAGGCGCGGGGCACCTGACACTGGGTGATCGTGCCACCATCTCCAACATGACGCCGGAGTATGGCGCCACCGCCGCGATGTTCTACATCGACGATCAGACCCTCGACTACCTCAAGCTGACCGGGCGCGAGCCGGAGCAGATCGAACTGGTGGAGACCTACGCCAAGGCCGCCGGCCTGTGGGCCGACAGCCTCGTCAACGCCGACTACGAAAGGGTGTTGCACTTCGACCTGTCCAAGGTGGAGCGCACCCTGGCGGGGCCTTCGAGTCCGCACAACCGGGTCTCTACGCGGGAGCTTGCCAGTCGCGGTATCGCCGCTCCTTACGAGCAGAAGGACGGCGAGATGCCCGATGGCGCGGTGATCATCGCCGCCATCACCAGCTGTACCAATACCTCCAATCCGCGCAACGTCATCGCCGCGGGGCTTCTGGCCAAGCGCGCCAACGAGCTGGGCCTGACCCGCAAGCCCTGGGTCAAGACCTCGCTGGCGCCGGGGTCCAAGGCGGTGCAGCTGTATCTGGAGGAGTCGAACCTGCTCGGTGAGCTCGAGCAGCTCGGCTTCGGCATCGTCGGTTTCGCCTGCACCACCTGCAACGGCATGAGTGGTGCGCTCGATCCGGTGATCCAGAAGGAGGTGGTCGAGCGTGATCTCTACGCCACCGCCGTGCTGTCGGGTAACCGCAACTTCGATGGGCGTATCCACCCCTACGCCAAGCAGGCGTTTCTGGCCTCTCCGCCGCTGGTGGTGGCCTACGCCATCGCCGGCAGCGTGCGCTTCGATATCGAGAAGGACGCCCTGGGCGAAGACGCCGAGGGCAACCCGATCACCCTGAAGGATCTTTGGCCGGCGGATGACGAGATCGATGCGATCATCGCCGAGAGCGTCAAGCCGGAGCACTTCCGCGACGTCTACATCCCGATGTTCGACACCACCTTCGACAGGTCGAAGGACATCAGCCCGCTGTACGACTGGCGCGAGATGAGCACCTATATCCGGCGTCCGCCGTACTGGGAGGGTGCGCTGGCCGCCGAGCGCTCGCTGACCGGGCTGCGCGCCCTGGCGGTGCTGGGGGACAACATCACCACCGACCACCTGTCGCCGTCCAATGCCATCCTGCCGACCAGCGCGGCGGGGGAGTACCTGGCCAAGATGGGCCTGCCGGAGGAGGACTTCAATTCCTACGCCACCCATCGAGGTGATCACCTGACCGCCCAGCGGGCGACCTTCGCCAACCCCAAGCTGATCAACGAAATGGCGGTGGTCGACGGTGAGGTCAAGCAGGGCTCACTGGCTCGCCTCGAGCCCGAGGGCGAGGTCATGCGCATGTGGGAGGCCATCGAGACCTACATGGCGCGCAAGCAGCCGCTGATCGTGATCGCCGGGGCCGACTATGGTCAGGGTTCCTCCCGTGACTGGGCTGCCAAGGGGGTGCGCCTGGCCGGTGTCGAAGTCATCGTGGCCGAGGGCTTTGAGCGCATCCACCGCACCAACCTGATCGGCATGGGGGTACTGCCGTTGCAGTTCGAGGAGGGGACCACGCGCAAGACCCTCGGCATCGACGGCAGCGAGACCTTCGATGTCCGCGGCGACATCCAGCCGGGGGCCAGCCTGACCCTGGTGATCAAGCGGCGTGACGGGGAAAGCCTCGAGGTGCCGGTGACCTGTCGTCTCGACACCTTCGAGGAGCTGTCGATCTACGAAGCCGGTGGCGTGCTGCAGCGTTTCGCCCAGGACTTCCTCGAATCGGAGGTGGCGTGATGGCCGCTTTTGCTCCGCAGCTCCGCATTCCCGCCATCTACATGCGTGGCGGCACCAGCAAGGGTACTTTCCTGCGCAAGGACGACCTGCCCGAGGCCGCGCGTGAGCCCGGCCCCGTGCGCGACGCCCTGCTGATGCGTCTGGTCGGTAGCCCCGATCCCTACGCCAAGCACACCGACGGCATGGGTGGCGCCACCTCCAGCACCAGTAAGGTGGTCATCGTCAGCGCCAGCGAGTCGCCGGATCACGATGTCGACTACCTGTTCGGGCAGGTGGCCATCGACAAGGCCTTTGTCGACTGGAGCGGTAACTGCGGCAACCTGTCCTCGGCGGTCGGTCCCTTCGCCATCGAGAGCGGACTGATCCCGCCTGAGCGAATTCCTGCCGACGGCGAGGTGGAGGTACGCATCTGGCAGGCCAACATCGAAAAGACCATCGTCGCCCGAGTGCCGATACAGGACGGTCAGGTGCAGGAAAGCGGTGACTTCGAGCTTGACGGCGTGGCCTTCCCCGCCGCCGAGATCGGCCTGGCCTTCAAGGACCCCGCCGACGGCGAAGGGCGGATGTTCCCGACAGGCCAGGTGATGGATGAACTCGAGGTTCCTGAGGAGGTGGTGGCCGGAGGTCGCGTTCAGGCAACACTGATCAATGCCGGTATTCCGACCATCTTCGTCAGCGCGGCCGACCTTGGCTATGACGGCACCGAGCTTCAGGACGATATCAATTCAGACCCCGCCACCCTCGATCGGCTCGAGACGCTACGGGCCCACGGCGCGCTGAAGATGGGGCTGATCTCGAGACTCGAGGAGGCCGCGAACCGTCAGCACACGCCGAAGCTGGCCTTCGTCGCCTCGCCTCGGGGCTACCGGGCGTCCAGCGGCAAGCAGATCGACGAAGGCGATATCGATCTGCTGGTGCGGGCCATGTCCATGGGCAAACTGCATCACGCCATGATGGGCACCGCGGCCGTGGCCATCGGAGTGGCCGCCGCGGTGCCGGGGACCCTGGTCAGCCAGGCCGCCGGCGGCGACGAGGGGCGCAGTTCGGTGGTCTTCGGTCATCCCTCCGGCACCCTGCGGGTCGGGGCGCGAGCTGAACAGCTGGACGGGGAATGGACCGCCACGGAGGCGACCATGAGCCGCAGTGCCCGCATTCTGATGGAGGGCAAGGTCAGGGTGCCGGCGGACGTCCTCGATTCATAACGCTCTCGACCGATGAAGCCCGCCAGTGTCGATACTGGCGCCAGTGGCGCACCACGACGATACTGACAACGGACCTTTTGCATTAGCGCCGCCGCCAGGCGGCGCTGTCGTTCTCCCCCATTCTCGAACCTCTCGCCATCCGCCCACGCTGGTCCTCGGACTCCCGGCCCCTGCCCTGATACAGGCACAGGCTCAGGCACTGGCTCAGGTGCAGGCACGCCGGCAGCGGGCGATAGCGCTCACTGGAAGGAGGCAGACATGAGCACCGTCGAATCCAATGTTCGTCCCGACTACGACGACGAACTCAAGGCCATCGCCGACTATGCGCTGGACGCCGTCATCGATAGTGACGAGGCCTTCGATACGGCGCGCCACTGCCTGATGGATACCTTGGGCTGTGGCCTGCTGGCATTGCGCTTCCCAGAATGCACCAAGCATCTAGGGCCGCTGGTGGAAGGCACCCAGGTGCCATGTGGCTCGCGGGTGCCTGGCACGTCCTATCGACTGGACCCGATCAAGGCGGCCTTCGATATCGGAGCCATGGTGCGCTGGCTGGACTACAACGATACCTGGCTCGCGGCGGAGTGGGGGCACCCGTCGGACAATCTGGGCGGTATCCTGGCGGTGGCCGACCATCTCTCACAGTGCCGCGTGGCCAGGGGCGAAGCCCCGTTGGTCATGCACGAGGTGCTCGATGCGATGATACGGGCACACGAGATACAGGGCGTGCTGGCGCTGGAGAACTCGTTCAATCGTGTCGGACTGGACCACGTGTTACTGGTCAAGGTGGCGTCCACTGCCGCTATCGCCAGGCTGCGCGGCGCCAGTCGTGAGCAGACGCTGTCGGCGCTATCCCATGCCTTCGTCGACGGTCAGAGCCTGCGCACCTACCGCCATGCTCCCAATGCCGGTTCGCGCAAGAGCTGGGCCGCCGGTGACGCCACCTCGCGGTCGGCGCGTCTGGTGGACATCGCGATGCGCGGGGAAATGGGCATACCCGGCGTCCTGAGCGCTCCCCAGTGGGGCTTCTGTGATGTCTCCTTCAGTCACTCCAATCGTGATCTCTCGCTGAAGCCCGAGGACACCCGGCGTCTACGTCTGCCTCAGTCGTTTGGCAGCTACGTGATGGAGAACATCCTGTTCAAGCTTTCCTTCCCCGCAGAGTTTCATGCCCAGACGGCCTGCGAGGCGGCGGTCACCCTGCACCCCGAGGTCAAGGGGCGGCTGGATGAGATCGAGCGCATCGAGCTGACTACCCATGAGTCGGCAATACGCATCATCTCCAAGGAAGGGGCGCTGGCCAACCCGGCAGATCGAGACCACTGCCTGCAGTACATGGTGGCGGTACCGCTGATGCTGGGTGAGCTTCAGGCCGAGCACTACGAGGATGACTTTCATCAGGCTCATCCGGAGATCGATGAGCTGCGGGCAAGGATGGTGGTCGTCGAGGACGAGGGCTATACACGGGACTATCTGGACCCGGACAAGCGATCGATCGCCAACGCGGTCAGGGTGGTGTTCACCGATGGTAGTGCGACCGACAAGGTGGAGGTGGCATATCCCATTGGTCATCGCCGTCGTCGCGAAGAGGGCATGGCGGTGCTCGAGGCCAAGTGTCGACGCCACCTGGCCACCCGATTCGCCCCCGGACGTTGCGACGAGATCATGACGCTGTATCAGGACGCCGAGCGCCTGGCGGCGACGCCGGTTCATCGCTTTGTCGATCTGCTGGTGCTGTAGAGACCAACGAGGGGAGGGCGGTGGCTTGGGCAGCGTGGGCAGCGCTGTCCCCGGGCGTACCCATGGGCCTGCAAAATCCGTCGCCGGGCAGGCTTAGCCTTTGGTCGAAATTTTTTTACACGAAGTGCTTGCCAAGGCCGGCCCCGATCCGTAAAGTACGCATCCGCTGCCGACGACGAGCAAACGTCACAGGCGGTGAAGAGTGGTAAAAGTGGTTGTTTTGAAAAGGCTTTTTGAAGTCTTCGAAAAATTCTCCACTTGACGGGCAACGAGAAATCGGTAAAATACTCGCCACTCGATCGGAGTCGCCAGGACGGCATCGCAGGATGCGCGTCAGGCTCGCTTCGCTTTCTCTTGGGTTCTGCAGGCGTCGCTTGCACGGCGAAAAAAGAAAGCCTTGACGAAGCGCTTCGATTCTGTAGAATACGCCTTCCTCGAAGGGCGCTGTGACAAGCCTTAGGGCTGTGGCGCAGCAAAGCGAGGCGCTCTTCCGGCCGGGTGCCGCAAGAGCAGCTCTTTAAGCTCTCTATAGAGCCCAGAGCACGCTCTTTAATAATTTGATCAGGTAATTCATGTGGGCGCTTGCCGATGAGTCAGTGACACTGTCACTGAAATATCAAGGCAAGCGACTCGTCAAACGAGACGTTTGAACCTTGAGCCAAGTTTGGTCCGCTTAACGGACTATCAGACTTTAAACTGAAGAGTTTGATCATGGCTCAGATTGAACGCTGGCGGCAGGCCTAACACATGCAAGTCGAGCGGAAACGATCCTAGCTTGCTAGGAGGCGTCGAGCGGCGGACGGGTGAGTAATGCATAGGAATCTGCCCGGTAGTGGGGGATAACCTGGGGAAACCCAGGCTAATACCGCATACGCCCTACGGGGGAAAGCAGGGGATCTTCGGACCTTGCGCTATCGGATGAGCCTATGTCGGATTAGCTAGTTGGTGAGGTAACGGCTCACCAAGGCTGCGATCCGTAGCTGGTCTGAGAGGATGATCAGCCACATCGGGACTGAGACACGGCCCGAACTCCTACGGGAGGCAGCAGTGGGGAATATTGGACAATGGGCGAAAGCCTGATCCAGCCATGCCGCGTGTGTGAAGAAGGCCTTCGGGTTGTAAAGCACTTTCAGTGAGGAAGAAAGCCTTGAGGTTAATACCCTCGAGGGAGGACATCACTCACAGAAGAAGCACCGGCTAACTCCGTGCCAGCAGCCGCGGTAATACGGAGGGTGCGAGCGTTAATCGGAATTACTGGGCGTAAAGCGCGCGTAGGCGGCTTGATAAGCCGGTTGTGAAAGCCCCGGGCTCAACCTGGGAACGGCATCCGGAACTGTCAGGCTAGAGTGCAGGAGAGGAAGGTAGAATTCCCGGTGTAGCGGTGAAATGCGTAGAGATCGGGAGGAATACCAGTGGCGAAGGCGGCCTTCTGGACTGACACTGACGCTGAGGTGCGAAAGCGTGGGTAGCAAACAGGATTAGATACCCTGGTAGTCCACGCCGTAAACGATGTCGACTAGCCGTTGGGCTCCTTGAGAGCTTTGTGGCGCAGTTAACGCGATAAGTCGACCGCCTGGGGAGTACGGCCGCAAGGTTAAAACTCAAATGAATTGACGGGGGCCCGCACAAGCGGTGGAGCATGTGGTTTAATTCGATGCAACGCGAAGAACCTTACCTACCCTTGACATCGAGAGAACTTTCCAGAGATGGATTGGTGCCTTCGGGAGCTCTCAGACAGGTGCTGCATGGCTGTCGTCAGCTCGTGTTGTGAAATGTTGGGTTAAGTCCCGTAACGAGCGCAACCCTTGTCCCTATTTGCCAGCGATTCGGTCGGGAACTCTAGGGAGACTGCCGGTGACAAACCGGAGGAAGGTGGGGACGACGTCAAGTCATCATGGCCCTTACGGGTAGGGCTACACACGTGCTACAATGGCCGGTACAATGGGTTGCGAATCCGCGAGGTGGAGCTAATCCCATAAAGCCGGTCTCAGTCCGGATCGGAGTCTGCAACTCGACTCCGTGAAGTCGGAATCGCTAGTAATCGTGAATCAGAATGTCACGGTGAATACGTTCCCGGGCCTTGTACACACCGCCCGTCACACCATGGGAGTGGACTGCACCAGAAGTGGTTAGCCTAACTTCGGAGGGCGATCACCACGGTGTGGTTCATGACTGGGGTGAAGTCGTAACAAGGTAGCCGTAGGGGAACCTGCGGCTGGATCACCTCCTTAAACGACACGTCATCTGACTGTCGGTAAGTGCTCACAATGAATTACCTGATCGATAGAGCGGTTAACGGAACTTTAAGTTGGACGTTTGTGCTTCATTAGCAAGCTACAAGCCGCCAGCTTAGAGTTTTGTGCTCTAATGCTCTTTAACAATGTATATCATGCTGACAAAGTAAGATACGTTTCAAGCGTATCCGGCAATTGTCGTGACATCATCGATTGACAGACCCTTTGGGGTTATATGGTCAAGCGATGAAGCGCATACGGTGGATGCCTAGGCAGTCAGAGGCGATGAAAGACGTGGAAGCCTGCGATAAGGTTCGGCGAGGTGGCAAACGACCTGCGACCCGGACATCTCTGAATGGGGAAACCCACCCAAGGTAACTTGGGTATCTCATGTTGAATATATAGACATGAGAGGCGAACCGGGGGAACTGAAACATCTAAGTACCCCGAGGAAAAGAAATCAACCGAGATTCCCCTAGTAGCGGCGAGCGAACGGGGACCAGCCCTTAAGCAACACAACTGGTAGGTGAACAGACTGGGAAGTCTGGCCATAGTGGGTGATAGCCCCGTAACCGAAACCTGAGTGTTGTGAAATCGAGTAGGTCGAGGCACGTGAAACCTTGACTGAAGACGGGGGGACCATCCTCCAAGGCTAAATACTCCTGACTGACCGATAGTGAACCAGTACCGTGAGGGAAAGGCGAAAAGAACCCCGGAGAGGGGAGTGAAATAGATCCTGAAACCGTATGCGTACAAGCAGTGGGAGCCAACTTGTTTGGTGACCGCGTACCTTTTGTATAATGGGTCAGCGACTTATTTTCAGTGGCGAGCTTAACCGTATAGGGGAGGCGTAGAGAAATCGAGTCTTAACTGGGCGACCAGTCGCTGGAAATAGACCCGAAACCGGGCGATCTATCCATGAGCAGGTTGAAGGTTGAGTAACATCAACTGGAGGACCGAACCAGGATCTGTTGAAAAAGATTTGGATGACTTGTGGATCGGAGTGAAAGGCTAATCAAGCCCGGAGATAGCTGGTTCTCCTCGAAAGCTATTTAGGTAGCGCCTCACGTATCACCGCCGGGGGTAGAGCACTGTTTCGGCTAGGGGGTCATCCCGACTTACCAACCCGAGGCAAACTCCGAATACCGGTGAGTGCAAGCGTGGGAGACACACAGCGGGTGCTAACGTCCGTTGTGAAAAGGGAAACAACCCAGACCGTCAGCTAAGGTCCCGAAATCCTGGTTAAGTGGGAAACGATGTGGGAAGGCTTAGACAGCTAGGAGGTTGGCTTAGAAGCAGCCATCCTTTAAAGAAAGCGTAATAGCTCACTAGTCGAGTCGGCCTGCGCGGAAGATGTAACGGGGCTCAAACCAGGTACCGAAGCTACGGGTGTGTTCGCATCACTTAAGGTGATTCGATAGTGTCAGTTCGCTGCCATCGCGAAGCGATGGCAAAGCGCTTCCCGAACGTTGAGTCGGGCAGGGCAAGGTGAACGGCCTGAGTCATTTTAAGGATGCGAACACGCGGTAGAGGAGCGTCGTGTAAGCCGATGAAGGTGTGTTGAGAAGCATGCTGGAGGTATCACGAGTGCGAATGCTGACATGAGTAACGACAAGGGGAGTGAAAAACTCCCCCGCCGGAAGACCAAGGGTTTCTGTTCGACGCTAATCGGAGCAGAGTGAGTCGGCCCCTAAGGCGAGGCCGAAAGGCGTAGTCGATGGGAAACGGGTCAATATTCCCGTACCTCACAGTATTGCGATGGGGGGACGAAGAAGGCTAGGTGAGCCAGGCGTTGGTTGTCCTGGTGAAAGCCGGTAGGCTGAGGATTCAGGTAAATCCGGATCCTCAAGGCCGAGAGGCGAGACGAACTGACTACGGTCAGGAAGTCATCGATGCCACGCTTCCAGGAAAAGCCTCTAAGCTTCAGATACTGTGAGACCGTACCCCAAACCGACACAGGTGGTCAGGTAGAGAATACCAAGGCGCTTGAGAGAACTCGGGTGAAGGAACTAGGCAAAATGGTGCCGTAACTTCGGGAGAAGGCACGCCGCATTAGGGTGAAGGTCCTCGCGACCGGAGCCTGACGCGGTCGAAGATACCAGGTGGCTGCAACTGTTTATTAAAAACACAGCACTCTGCAAACGCGCAAGCGGACGTATAGGGTGTGACGCCTGCCCGGTGCCGGAAGGTTAAGTGATGGTGTTAGCTCACGCGAAGCTCCTGATCGAAGCCCCGGTAAACGGCGGCCGTAACTATAACGGTCCTAAGGTAGCGAAATTCCTTGTCGGGTAAGTTCCGACCTGCACGAATGGCGTAATGATGGCCACGCTGTCTCCACCCGAGACTCAGTGAAATTGAAATCGCAGTGAAGATGCTGTGTACCCGCGGCTAGACGGAAAGACCCCGTGAACCTTTACTACAGCTTCACACTGGACGCTGATGTTGCTTGTGTAGGATAGCTGGGAGGCTTTGAAACCCTGTCGCCAGATGGGGTGGAGCCAACCTTGAAATACCAGCCTGGCATCATTGGCGTTCTAACTCAGGACCGTAATCCGGTTCGAGGACCGTGTGTGGTGGGTAGTTTGACTGGGGCGGTCTCCTCCCAAAGAGTAACGGAGGAGCACGAAGGTACCCTCAGCACGGTTGGAAATCGTGCAGTGAGTGCAAGAGCATAAGGGTGCTTAACTGCGAGACAGACACGTCGAGCAGATACGAAAGTAGGTTCTAGTGATCCGGTGGTTCTGTATGGAAGGGCCATCGCTCAACGGATAAAAGGTACTCCGGGGATAACAGGCTGATACCGCCCAAGAGTTCACATCGACGGCGGTGTTTGGCACCTCGATGTCGGCTCATCACATCCTGGGGCTGAAGTCGGTCCCAAGGGTATGGCTGTTCGCCATTTAAAGTGGTACGCGAGCTGGGTTTAGAACGTCGTGAGACAGTTCGGTCCCTATCTGCCGTGGGCGTTGGAGATTTGAGAAGCGCTGCTCCTAGTACGAGAGGACCGGAGTGGACGTACCTCTGGTGTTCCGGTTGTCACGCCAGTGGCATTGCCGGGTAGCTATGTACGGACGGGATAACCGCTGAAAGCATCTAAGCGGGAAGCCCCCTTCAAGATGAGATCTCCCTGAGGCCTTGAGCCTCCTAAAGGACCCAGCAAGACCAGCTGGTTGATAGGCCGGGTGTGGAAGCGCTGCAAGGCGTTGAGCTAACCGGTACTAATGGTCCGTGAGGCTTGACCATATAACACCCAAAGGGTTTTGGTCGATGATGTCTCGAATTAATTGACGGATACGATGAAACGTATCGTCAGCATGATATACATTGCCTTTTTCCGCCTGACGACCATAGCGAGTGGGAACCACCTGATCCCTTGCCGAACTCAGAAGTGAAACCGCTCAGCGCCGATGGTAGTGTGGGGTCTCCCCATGCGAGAGTAGGTCATCGTCAGGCATTTATTCAGAAGAAGCCCAATTCCGAGAGGAGTTGGGCTTTTTCGTACGCATGGGGAAGACCCCTCTCTTTATATGTGGGGCCGCACTGCGTGCGGTCCGGCCGCTCGCAAGCTCGCGTCGTTCGTCCCCCCTTGCGGCGTTGCCGCAAAAGCTCGGGGTGACTCACCCCCATGCGAGAGATAAGCTGCCTTGTTTCTAGTACAACTCCGGATACCGGAATTTTCCACAAGGTTAGGCTCGCTTTCTATAGGCGGGCGCGGGACGATAACCCCTTCGGCGCGGTCCGGCCTGGCTCTGCTCAAGGGCGGGCTCGCGTCGTTCGTCACCCCTTGCAGCTTCGCTGCAGTTCTTCTGAAGAGCTTCGGGGTGACTCACCCCCATGCGAGGGCGCTAGTGTTTGTGTGACGCCCTGAGGTCGTATACCCCTCCAGTGGCATGCTGGCATGACCGGAAAAAGACTCAAGCGTTGAACCATCGCGCTGTTCAGGGGGTGGTCACGCGGCGTCGACATTGTCATGCTTTTTTTACGATAAGCCTGGAACGGGTTCCAGGCGCGTCGCCGGGTTCGATTCGCGCATGAGGCGCGGTGAATCCTTTCCCTTCAGCCACAGAGCTGTCATGAAATCGCGGAATCCTCCGTGCTTCCTTCATGCCCATCAGGGCGCCATTCATCTTTCCCAAAAGGAGAGTCCGACAGCCTGACCCTAGTCTGCTGTCGCTACCCACCACATGAGTCATACCACCGCTTCCTCCGACTCGCGGGCTTCTTCGGCCGGTTCTCGACTGGGTGATCCCATCGTGCTCATCTTGAGCATCGGCTTCATCATGGGCTTCGTCGCCCTGTCTGTATACGACATCGAGATGGTTGCCAACGGCATCTCGGCAGGCTTTGCCTGGACCGCCAAGACCCTGGGCAGCTATTTCCAGCTGTTGTTGCTGGCGACCTTCTTCATCGCCATGGGCATCGCCGTGTCTCCCAGCGCCAAGGCGCGTATCGGCAATCTCGAGACGCCAGAGATCAGTACCTTCAAGTGGCTGTCGATGATCATGTGCACGCTGCTCGCGGGCGGCGGTGTGTTCTTCGCCGCCGGTGAGCCGGTGTATCACTTCGTGGTGACGCCGCCGGCCTTCGACAGCGAAGCCGGGACGGCCGAGGCCATTTCAGGGGCTCTGGCCCAGTCGTTCATGCACTGGGGGCTGCTGGCCTGGGCCGTGCTGGGTACGCTGGCGTCGGTGGTGCTGGCTCATGCCCACTACGTCAAGGGACAGCCGCTGCAGCCGCGGACCCTGCTGTATCCGGTGCTGGGCGAAAAGGTCATGAAGGGGCCCTTCGGTGGCCTGGTCGACGCTCTGTGCGTAATCGCCGTGGTGGCGGGTACCGTCGGCCCCATCGGTTTCCTGGCGACTCAGGTCAGCTTCGGTTTTCATGAGCTGTTCGGTGTCAGTGAAGGCTACAGCACCCAATTGATGGTGCTTGCTGCTCTGGGGGTGGTGTACGTGACCTCGGCGGTCACCGGGATCCACAAGGGGATCCAGATCCTCAGCCGCTTCAACGTGTTTCTGGCTCTGGCGATCGCTGCGACGATCTTTATCCTGGGACCGACGCTGTTTCTGACCGATGCCTTTACCCAGGGGGCGGGCGCCTATCTGAGCTCGTTCTTCGAGATGGCGACCATGACCACCCAGACCGCACCGGACTGGTGGATGCAGTGGTGGACAGTGTTCTTCTTTGCCTGGTTTATCGGTTACGGCCCGCTGATGGCGATCTTCGTCGCTCGTATTTCTCGTGGACGCTCCATCCGGCAGATGATTCTGGCGGTGGCGGTGATGGCGCCTGTGGCCACCATGATCTGGTTCACCCTGCTGGGTGGTTCCGGCATCTACTATCAACTGAGCGGTGCCATCGATCTGACCGAGGCGCTGAACAACTTCCAGTTTGATGTCGCGACCCTGACCGTGGCCCAGGCGCTGCCCGGCGGAAGCCTGATGGCCATGGCCATCCTGCTGTTGACCACCATCTTCGTGGCGACCACTGGTGACTCCATGAGCTACGCCATTTCCGTGGTCGGTGCCGGTCACGACGAGCCCAATGCTCTGGTTCGTGCCTTCTGGGGCATCGCCATGGCGCTGATGGCCGCCATTCTGCTGAGAATGGGTGCAGGCCAGATCAGTGCCCTGCAGCAGTTTATCGTGATCACCGCCATCCCGGTGTCGCTGGTGCTGCTGCCGACATTGTGGACGGCCCCTCGGGCGGCTCGTCAGATGGCCAAGGAGCAAGGCATCCTGTAATCGGGACATCGCCTCTGTTGGCCGCGGCCTGATGGCTCTGCAGGTTGAGTCCTGATTGCGGCCTCCGCTCCATTGTCTGCCCCCGACGCTTGCGTCGGGGGCAGTTTCGTATATGGCACAGCGGTCCGGCAGTCGCTACCGGATCGGCAAGTTGTGCGTCTTCCTGCGCGAGCTTGGCTCAGCGTACCGGGTGTGTCGCTCCCGGTGCGTCAAGCTGACCTCCAAGGCCGGGGAAGGACCGCGCGACTCGTCGCCAGGCGCCGTGACTGCTACCATGACCGACTTTCGTCGATCCTCTGGAGTGCCCCCGTGAACTTGACCACGCCGGCCCTGCTGTTTCCCGCCATTTCATTGCTGTTGCTGGCCTATACCAATCGCTTCCTGACCCTGGCCGGACTGATCCGCAAGCTGGCGGAGCAGGTAAAGGAGGGGGAAGAGGATCACGTCACCCAGATCCGACTACTGCGCCGGCGCATCTCGCTGACCAAGCGAATGCAGATCGCCGGGGTTTTCGCTTTTCTGCTGTGTACCCTGTCGATGTTTGCGCTGTTCCTGTCATGGACGCCGCTGGGTATGCTGCTTTTCGGCATCAGCCTGGCATCGCTGTCGATATCCCTGGTGTTTTCGCTGTGGGAGGTGGTGATCTCCACCAACGCCCTGAACGTTCAGTTGAAGGATATCGAACTGACCGCCGAGGGACGCGCCGGACTCGACTGGAGAAAGAGAACCTTTACTCATGACGCCTGATCAAATCCTTCTGTTCTGTCGCCCGGGGTTCGAGCCGGACCTGGCCGCCGAGCTGACCGACCGCCTGCACGCTGAGTTCCTGGCCGAAGGCGAGGGCGCCAGCGTCGAGCCCCTGATGGAGGAGGGGCTGGTCAGGGTCAGAATGGACGGCGAGCACCCGGCCAATGACTTGCATCGTCGCCTGCGTCTCGACGAGCTGGTATTTGCCCGCCAGTCGTTGCTGGCCCTGCCGGAGCTCTCGCTGTCCCGGGACGATCGGCTCTCGCCCATCTTCGAGCAGCTCAAGGCCTGTGGCTGGAGCTTCGAGTCGATCTGGCAGGAGACCCCGGATACCAACGAGGCCAAGGCGCTGAGTAGCCTGTTGAAGGCGTTGGAACGCCCGCTCAACTCCCAGCTCAAGAAGCGTGGTGCCTTGCGGCGCAAGGCGGGAGGACGACGGCTGCACCTGGTCTGGCGTGACGGTGACCGGGTCCAGTTGGCGATGAGCTTTCCCGGCAATCGCAGTGAATTCCCCGGCGGCATTCGACGTCTGCGCTTCCCCCACGCCGCGCCAAGCCGCTCGACCTTGAAGCTCGAGGAGGCCTGGCATGAATTCGTGCCGCGTGACGAGTGGGACGGGCGACTCGGGGAGGGCATGCAGGCGGCGGATCTTGGTGCTGCCCCGGGGGGCTGGACCTGGCAGCTGGTGCAGCGGGGGATGCAGGTCTACGCCATCGACAATGGCCCCATGGACAAGGCCCTGATGGCCAGCGGCATGGTCGAGCATCTGCGCGAGGATGGCTTCGTGTGGGAGCCGCCGATGCGCCTGGACTGGCTGGTCTGCGACATCGTCGACAAGCCCTCGCGCGTCATCACCATGATGGAGCGTTGGCTGTTGCAGCGCTGGTGTCGCGAGGCGGTGTTCAACTTGAAGCTGCCGATGAAGAAGCGCTGGGAGGAGGTATCGCTGTGTCTTTCCGGCCTCGCGTCACGCTTGCAGGAGGCCGGGGTTCGGGCCGAGATACGCTGTCGTCACCTCTATCACGACAGGGAAGAGGTCACCGTGCACGTTCGCCTCGATTGAGACGGCGACACGGGCAGCAGATGGGCGTGGGTCAGTAGGCCGGTTCGAAGATCCGGACGTTTTCGGCCTCGGTCAGCAACGGCTGGACGTGCTGCATCACTCTTTCTCGGGCCTCGCTGTTGTACCATGCCTTCCAGGCGCGCAGATCGCGCCACTTGGTGATCATCAGACGGCGGTCGGAGCGTCCTTGTTCGACCAGGCTCTCGCCGCCGAAGAAGCCATCGGCGCCCAGCGACTGGCGCATGGCCTCTCGTGCGGCCTGCTCGTATTCTTCTTCCAGGCCCGGCATGATGCGGCGCTCGATGATGATCTTGATCATGCTTTCACTCCAACTCCGAGGTATTGATGGTGGATTCTTCCGATGCGCTGCCCGCAAGCGACAAGGAACTGGATACCAGCGGTCTGTTCTGCCCTGAACCGATCATGATGATGCACAACGCGGTGCGGGACATGAGTCCTGGCCAGGTGCTCAAGGTCACGGCGACAGATCCGGCGACCACCCGAGATGTGCCCAAGTTCTGCCAGTTTCTCGGGCACGAGCTGGTGGAGCATCGCAGTCTTGAAGATGGCTCGCACTTCTACTTTATCCGGCTGGGATGATATTGCCGAGGGAGGGGACTCAACGCTTGAGCCCCCTCCCTGGTGGTGACGCTGATCCTGACGCTCCTTCCGACGCTCCTTCTTACGTTATGGCGCGGCTTCCTCATCGTCGTCAGGCATGACCATCATGGCCAGGGCTTCCAGCGTCGCCGGGTCTTCCTGGCGAATACGATTGGCGATCTGGCGCTGGAAGAAGTACACCACCCGGTGTCGGCTGTGGCCCGGGTAGAGACAGGCGTCGCCGGGCAGCACCGGGACGGTTTCGATCAGGTTCTCGTCGGCCAGCAGGGACTCGATGGTGCCATCGCTGTACAGGCGCCAGCCGAAGACCTGCTTGAGCTGCCAGGGCGCGCCTTCCTCGTCCATGCACAGGGCGTGGGTACCCTGATGATCCGGCAGGCTCTGGATCAGGGTGGTTTCGCGGGTATCCTCGTATTCGAAGTAGGCCGCCGCGTGGGCCAGTTCCATTTCCTTGTGTTCCGGGGGCTGGTCGAACAGCTCCTCGGTTTCCGGATCACGGTAGCCGACGAAGTGACCGTGGTCCGGATCGTCGAGCTGCTCGCATGGCGTCAGCGACTCCATCCACGGGACCAGCCCGACAATATCGCCGTTCTCACGCATCCCCCAGGCCAGTATCGGCATGCCGTACAGGGTATCCGGGTGCGCGTCGAGTCGGTACACCATCTCCAGTCCATCGAGCTCCGGGGCCAGGCGAACCAGGCGTCTGCGGGCCAGTTGGCGTTGGCGCATGCTCTCCAGGTCGATGACCCGAGCGGGGCGGGGTGACAGTGGAATGCCCATGATCTCCCTCCAGCGGCTGCTTGCTTACGGCATCGCATCTCGGCCCGGGGCCGGACGCTGCGCTCTACGTCCCTGTTCTCATCAATAGCACAGACTCATCAACTAGCGTAAGTCCTCGTGGGTATCACAGCGTTGACGCCATTGCTGACGCAACCACAGGTGATCGTCTCGTACGCGCACGAAACTTGCCAGTGGCGTGGTTTCGCTGTCCAGGTCGAGCCATTGCCGGCGGTAGTCCTGAAAGGCCTGGCTGCCCGCCACATGGGCGTCCAGCAGTCGGTCCATGCCAGCGAACCAGCGTAGCGCCTGCGTCTCGAGGCGCTCAAGTGACGCTAGGGTGTCGCCTTCCTCGGGCAGCGTCGTCGTCTGTGAACATGCCGCATCAGCGCCGGTCCGGTCGTTGTCTGGGCCATGGCGGGAGGCGAGGGCGCGCTCAAGCAGTCGACTGGCTTCCTCGAGGCGTTGGCTTGCCAGCATCAGGGCGCGCATCAGCTCGGCACTCAGTGGACGATCCCGCAGGGTGGCAAGCGCCTGTTCCAGTGGCCCGGACTCTGGCGTCCACTGGCGGTCGAACTGGTGGATGACCGCTTCGTTCAGATAGCCAAGCGCCGCAAGCTGCTCGTCGACCGCCGAGAGTTCGTCGAGAGGCAGGGGGGAGCTTGCCCGCGAGAAGCTGCCGGTCCACTCCTCGGAGGAGACCAGGGCGTTGTAGCTGGCCAGCGGCAGCTGGCGTGTCTTGATGTCGGTCAGGCGAGCCAGACGCTGGCGGTCGCCCTCGGCCAGGGCGTCGGCGGCCTCGGCGTTCCAGCAGGCGCTGAGGCGGCGCCACAGACGCAGCTCGTAGAGCCAGCGCTGGCTGGGGGCGGCGGTCTTGCCAAGCTGGTTGTTGCGCTCGGCGACCAGGTTGGCGATATGGCAGCCGCGCAGGGCAAAGACGTCGAGCATGCCTTCCCTGATCGGCGGGATCTCGAGCGTCAACTGACGGCGTTCGGGGAAGTCGCCGATGTTGGCCACCGGCGCGGGCTCCGGTGGTGGCTGGTCGAGTGCCTCGGCTAGCCGCTGTTGATAGGCCAGCAGATCACGTTCCAGCGCCGAGTCGCCACAGCCCACCAGCAGCGACAGGCAGGAGGCGAGCAGCAGCGGTCGCCACCGGCCAGGACGAAAGCCGTTCATGCTCAGCCGTCCTCCGCGCGCCTGGCAACGCTTCGGGCCTTGCGTCGGAAGCGCTCACCGAGCAGCAGCGCGGCGACGGTCAGCCCCGCGATCAGCCCGATCCAGTAGCCGTGTACCCCCATCGGCTCGATCCAGTCGCCAACCCCGTAGCGTCCCAGCAGGTGGCCGCCGCCGAGGCCGACCAGCCAGTACGCCAGCAGGGTGATGAACATGATCACCCGGGTATCCTTGTAGCCGCGCAGGGCGCCGGCGAGAGCCACCTGCAGGGAATCCGATACCTGATAGAGCATCGCCAGCCCCACCAGCGACAGGGTCAGTGCCTGGACCTCGACGTTATGGGTGTAGAGCCCGACGATGGTCTCCGCCGTCAGCCACAGCAGCAGGCTGTTGAACAGCGCCACCAACAGCGCGATCAGGATGCCGTTCCAGGCCACCAGTCGCGCCAGCCGAGGGTCACCACCGCCGAGGGTGTTTCCGACCCGCACCGTCAAGGCCATACCCAGCGACAGCGGCAGCATGAACAGCACCGAGGTGTAGTTGAGCGCCACCTGGTGGGCGGCCACCACGATCTCGCCGAGGCTTGCGATAAACAGCGCGATCAGGGTGAACAGGGTGACCTCGACAAAGATCGCCACACCGATGGGGACGCCCACGTAGAGCAATTCGGCAATCATCCGGGGATTCGGACGGGTGGGCGAGTGCCACAGCTCGATACTGCCATAGGCGCGGCTCTTCTGGGTGTAGCGGATCATCGCCAGGGTCATCACCCACATGGCGATGGCGGTGGCGATGCCGCAACCATAGGCGCCCAGTGCCGGCAGGTCGGCCAACCAGCCGGGGGTGGCGTCGCCCAGCAGGCGAGTGAAACCGTCACCACCGTAGATCAGCACATAGTTGCTGGGAATATTCACGGCCAGCCCGATCAGGCTGATCCACAGCGCCGGTCGGGTATGATTGACCCCGTCGGAGAACGCTCGCAGTGCCAGAAAGATAGCGACGCCGGGCATTCCGAAAGCCACTGCGCCAACATAGTCACGAGCGCGTTCGGCTACCTCGGAGGGGACCTCCATCCAGGCGAATACCGGCGCCACCGCCAGGCGCAGCAGCAGCGCCGAGATCAGCCCCAGCACCAGGCCCACCCACAGCGCCTGGTGCACGTTGGGACGAATGCCCGCCTGGCGCCCGCCTCCCAGCAGTTGGGCGACGATCGGGGTCAGTCCCATCAGGGTGCCGGTCATGAACAGCATCAAGGGCATCCACAGGCTGGCACCGACGGAGACCGCGGCAAGATCGGTGGCGCTCTGGCGGCCAGTCATCATGATATCGACGACGCTCATGCCGGCCTGGGCCAGCTGGGCGCCACAGATGGGCAATGCCAGACGGATCAAGGGCCAGCTCTCGCGGCGGCTGGTGGCGCCGAGGCCGGTGGGGAAAGGACGCACGTTGGTGGGCTCCATGCAGAGAATACGGGCTTCTTGCCCTGGTGCCTTGAGTCAGCGGGTCGCTGTCGGGACAGACGGCCAAGAGGTGATCGCCGGGCAAGCGCCGACTCGGGGCACGGGGTACCGTGAGAGTGTACCAGCGATGCACCATCTTGGCGCCGCGCGGCCAGTTGCCAGTGCGCCAAGGCGGAGCGCTGTCATCGGTGTCTGGTCAGTCAAACCAGCGATGTCGCCAGAATCGAACGCTTCGAGAGTTTGGCTGTGCGCCAAGCCTTGGTATCCTTGCCGGCTCGCGCCAGTCGGCATCGGCCACTGTTCTCGGCAGGCGCCCTTGGCAAGCGCCCTCGCCAACATCGCTCGGTAGTGGCGTTGGTCAACAACCCGCCGCCGCTTGAGACAAACGCCCGACGTGAAGGAGCCCTCGTGGAGCACCGCCTGGAAGACGTGATCGAACTGTTCGATGGGCTGTTCCTGGGCCCCTGCAATACCCGTCTGGTGCGTGGCGGTGATGAGCCACTGTATCTGCCCGCCGACGATCAGGTGCCCTGGCATCGGGTGATCTTCGCACGGGGCTTTTTTGCCAGCGTTCTGCACGAGGTCAGTCACTGGTGTATCGCCGGGCCGCGTCGGCGACTGCTGGAAGACTACGGCTACTGGTACGAGCCTGACGGTCGCAGCGAGATGCAGCAGCAGGCCTTCGAGAAGGTCGAGGTGGCGCCCCAGGCGCTGGAGCGCATCTTCAGCGAGGCGGCCGGGCTGACCTTTCACGTCAGCGTCGACAACCTCGGCGAGGTGGAGGTCGATCGCGAAGGCTTCGCCCGACGGGTAGCAGTGCGTGCCCGCCGCTACCGTGACGAAGGACTGCCGCGCCGTGCGGCAGCCTTCGAAGCCGCGCTGCGCGGCTTCTATCGGCAAGGGCTGGCGTTGAGCGAGGCGATCGAGCTCGGACGAGAGCAGCTCGAGCCTGCCATCGCCTGATGGTGTCGGTCACTCGATGACGTCAAGATCATCGGGTAGCAGCACCCTGCCATCATAGTCGGCGCGAACCTCGTCAAGCACGCTCTCCCGCGGGGCCGAGTAGTGCAGAACATGAGTCAGCACCAGGGTGCCGGGACGCGCTTCCCGGGCCAACTCTGCCAGTTCATCGCTCAGCGTGTGGGCGTATTGATGGTAGGCCTGCCACTGCGGTGATAGTTGTTCCCACCCCTGACGGCTGATCACCTCGTGGATCAGTACGTCTGCGCCGCTTGCCTGGCGACGCACTTCCTCGGAAAGCGACGTGTCACCCGAGATCACCAGGGTCAGGTCATCGGTGACGACCTTGTAGCCGTAGGCCTGCTCCCAGTCTCCATGAGTTACCCCGAAGGCGTGGATGCTGATGCCGGGTGACTCGTGGACCAGCCCCTCCTTCTCGATTTCGGTCACCAGGGCCCTGGCCGCCGCTGGATTGGTGACAGGGCTCTTGTCGGCCAGGCGCGTATTGGTGTCCTCGGCCAGCATGGTGTAGACCCCTTGGCTCATGGCCTCGGTACCCACCGGGCCGACCACCGAGATGGGCTGTTCGCGGCGCCACCAGTAGGTGCCGAGCAGTTCCGGGTAATCCAGTACATGGTCGCTGTGGAGGTGGGTCAGAAACAGCCGCTCGATGTTCACCGGGGCGAGCGCTTCGATGCCCATTCGCTCCTGGGCCTGGCTGGCGCGCTCGACGACACCGGGGCCAACATCGAAGAGATAGGCCTCGCCATCATGGATGACCGCGACCCCCGAACCGGCCCGCTCCCCGTCGGGTACCGGGGTGCCGGTGCCCAGCATCACGATACTGGTGTCGGCCTGGGCGGCGGTGGACAGGGTTGCGCTGAAAAGGGCTGCGCTGGCCAGGGCCAGGAAGGTGGCGATGGCGCGGGGGGTAGGTCGGGGGCCGGCAAGACGACGGGGCTGGGCAAAAGACGTGGCAATGGTCGTCGTAATGCTCGTGGCAATGTTCGTAGTAATGGGCATGGGCTCACTCTCTCGAAGCTTGCTGTTCGTATAGCGCACTTAAGTTCGATTTGTTGGGAAGAACAAGCCTGGCTCGAGAGGAGGGAGGAGACCAGTCGACCAAGGTATACCGCGACCACCACACCGGGGTGACGCCAGCCGCTGCTTAGCTTCGCGCCCGCACGGGCGGTACTGCTTCGTGACCAAGCGATAGTTCGCGAGAACGCCTGAAGCCCTGGTAACAGGGTATGGAGCTATGAGTGGGCTGGTGGGAGGGCTGGCGGGAAGACTGTCGGGAGGGCTGTCGGGAGGGCTGACGGTCCGAGTCGCACCGTCAGCGGTTGCATTTCGTTTGCGGACTCAGTCGCTGTCGCTGAGTCGCTTGTGCAGATGCAACATTACCTCTACCTCCTGCTCCGGACGCATGGGCTCTAGGCCCAGTTCGGCGAACAGCTCGTTGCGGGCGCGCGCCCACTCGCCAGGATCCAGGTCGGGATAGAGGGATTCTGCCGGGGCCAGCTCGACGAAGGGGTCGAGACCGTAGGTGTCGAACAGCCGAGAGATGGCCGCCTCGTCGTCGAATACGCCGGCAGTCAGCAGGGTGGCATTGAAGTGATCGGTTTCCAGTTCACGGATCACGTCCAGCGGACTCACGCCGATGCTGGCCAGTTCCTCGCGGCTGTAGTCGCCGAGGGACACCGTCTCGGCATCGAGCCAGTCCTCGTCGGGCTGGATCAGGGTGTGCTTGATGCGGCCATCGTCGAGGCTCCAGGCGATGGCCAGGGGCAGATCGCCGTCGCCGCCGGTCTCCACGGCGATAAAGGCAGGCATGTCGCCCATGTCAGGACTCCTTGATATCGAAGAAGGCGCGGGCCGTCGCGGTGCTGCTGGCGGCAAGCTCAGCTTCGCTTTCGCCGCGCCAGTGGGCGATCTCTCGCACGATCCAGGGCAGCAGCGCCGGCTCGTGGCGGCGGCCCTTGAGCTTGGCCGGCAGATTACGCGGCAACAGGTAGGGACAGTCGGTCTCCACCATCAGTCGATTGGCGGCGATGTCGCCCACCAGATCACGTAGATGATGGCCCCTGCGCTCGTCGCAGATCCAGCCGGTCAGGCCGATGTGCAGGTCAAGATCCAGGTAGCCGTGGAGCGTCTCGCGATCCGCGGTGAAGCAATGAATCACCGCCCGTGAAATATCATCTCGCCAGGCGCCGAGGATGTCACGCATTCGGGCACCGGCGTCGCGCTCGTGCAGGAACAATGGCAGCCCCGACTCGGCAGCCAGGGCGAGTTGCGCCTCGAAGGCGCGTTCCTGTTCGGCCGGGGTCGAGAAGTTGCGATTGAAGTCGAGGCCACATTCTCCCACCGCGACCACTTGGGGCTTTTGGTGTAGCTCGGCCATGGCGGCTTCGAGCTCCGGACCCCATTCGCTGGCCTGGTGCGGGTGGATGCCGGCGGTGGCGTAAAGGCCTTCGTGGGCCTGGCACAGGGCCACCGCCTGTTCGGCATGCTCACGATCGGTACCGGTGAGAATCAGCGTCTCGACGCCGGCCGCGCGGGCACGGGCGAGGGTGGCATCGATATCGTGGGTAAAGCTCTCGTGGGTCAGGTTGGCGCCGATGTCGACCAGAGGGGCAGGCGAGTGAAAGCGCAGCGGCTCCGGCAGCGGGTTCGGCAGCGTCTCGTCTGGGGCAGGCTTGTCTGGGACGGACAACGCGGTCTCCTTGGGGCGGCTATTTCGATGGAGGCGCATTGTACCTGTGTGTCGGCGGCACAACCACGTGGTGCGGTGCTCGAGGTGGCCATGTCGCTGATCGCGTAGTCTCTGATTTTGACTCTCAGGTGGGATCGGTCATGCCAGCAGGAGGGGGGCATGAGGTACACTGTCGCGATGATCAAGCGAAGAGGTGAAGCGTGACCCTGCTACGATTGGAGCAGTTGCAACTGGCCTATGGCCACCATGTGTTGCTCGACGGTGCCGACCTGGTGCTCGAGCGGGGAGAGCGGCTGGCGCTGGTGGGCCGCAATGGCACCGGCAAGTCCACGCTGCTGAGACTGGTGGCGGGCGAGAATCAGGCCGACAGCGGCACCATCTGGCGCGCCCCAGGGCTCAAGATCGGGGTGCTCGAGCAGGACCTGCCCGAGGCCAGCGGCGAGACCATCTTTGATGTGGTGGCCCAGGGCCTGCCCGAGGCCGGCGATCTGCTGTCCGAGTATCACCATCTGGTGCAGTCCGAGGAACCGGACATGAACCGCATGGCCACGCTGCAGACGCGGCTGGAGGCCATCGACGGCTGGTCGTTCCACCAGCGGATCGATGTGGTGCTGACCCGCCTGGGGCTGCCCGAAGACGCCGAGATGTCCTCGCTGTCGGGCGGCTGGCGCCGGCGGGTGGCGCTGGCTCGGGCGCTGGTCGCCGAACCTGATCTGCTGCTGCTCGATGAGCCGACCAACCACCTGGACCTGGATACCATCGCCTGGCTCGAGGAACAGCTTGCCGCCTTTGCCGGAGCGGTGCTGTTCATCACCCACGACCGCGCCTTTCTGTCGCGTCTGGCCACCGGCATCCTCGAGCTGGATCGTGGCAAGCTCGGGCGCTATCCCGGTGACTACGCCACCTACCAGGCCCAGAAGCAGCACGAGCTCGAGGTCGAGGCCCGGGAGAACGCCGAGTTCGACAAGAAACTGGCCCAGGAAGAAGCCTGGATTCGTCAGGGGATCAAGGCCCGACGTACGCGCAACGAAGGACGGGTGAGGGCGCTCGAGCAGTTGCGCCGCGAACGCAGCCAGCGGCGCGAGCGCCAGGGCAATGCTTCGCTGACGGTAGATACCGGCGAACGCAGCGGCAAGCGGGTGGTGGAGCTGTCTCACGTCACCCAGCACTTCGAGGACGCGACGGTCATCCGTGACCTGAATATCGAGATTCAGCGTGGGGATCGTATCGGTCTGATCGGGCGCAATGGCGCCGGCAAGACCACCCTGTTGAAGATCCTGCTGGGCGAACTCGAGCCGAGCGAAGGCACGGTGCGGCTGGGGACCAAGCTTCAGGTCGCCTACTTCGACCAGCTCCGGGCCGGGCTCGAGCCTGAGCGCACCGTCTACGACAACGTGGCCCAGGGCAGTGATCGGGTCACGGTGGGTGGCAAGGACCGCCACGTGATGAGCTACCTGCAGGACTTTCTGTTCTCGCCGGAGCGTGCGCGTCAGCCGGTCAAGGCACTGTCCGGGGGCGAGTCCAACCGCCTGCTGCTGGCCAAGCTGTTCACCCAGCCGGCCAACGTGCTGGTGCTCGATGAGCCGACCAATGACCTGGACGTCGAGACCCTGGAGCTGCTCGAGGAATTGTTGCTCAACTTCGACGGCACCCTGTTGCTGGTATCACACGACCGCGCCTTCATGGACAACGTGGTGACCAGCGTGCTGGCCTTCGAAGGCAGGGGGCAGGTACGCGAGTACGTCGGTGGCTACAGCGACTGGGTCCGCCAGGGCGGCAAGTTGCCGCCGGCGCCCTGGGAGGGGGCGGCGCGCCAGCGGGTGGAGCCGACCGCGGATGACGCGGCACCGGCGCCGGCATCCAGCAAGACGGATACGGCGGACACGGCCGCAGCGCCAGCCAAGGCCAAGCCGGTCAAGCTATCCTACAAGCTGCAGCGGGAGCTCGATGGCCTTCCGGCGGAGATCGAGCGGCTGGAGTCTGAGGTGGCCGAGCTCGAGGCGGAGGCGGGCAAGCCCGACTTCTACCAGCAGCCATCCGGTGTGGTCACCGAGCGTCTGGCGTTGCTGCAGGAGACTCAGGAACGCCTCGACGCGGTCATGGAGCGCTGGATGGAACTCGAGGCCATGGCCGCCGGCGAGTAGACACGGACGCGCTCTGGCCCGTCGGCGGGGCACCGAGGAGTCGCTCGATAGGCGCCTCGCGAAAGGAGCCTTGCGAAAAAAGCTCGCCCGTCCACCGCTTGGGTGGACGGGCGAGGGCAAGCTCCCGGGAATGAACGGGGCAGTGGGCGCGATGCGGTTGCCGCGAGGTGCGATCCGGTCAACCGCTGGGGTTACTCTTCGCTTTCCTTGCCGACGCGCACGGCTAGTACGTCGCACTGAGCACCATGGAGCACGCCGGTGGAGGTGGAGCCGAGCAGCAGGGCGAAGCCATGACGGCCGTGGGAGCCGACCACAATCAGGTCGACGTCGTGCTCATCGGCGAAGCGATGGATCTCGGTATCGGGCATGCCGACGACCACGTGCTGGTCGTCGCGCGCCACGTGGGCATCGGCGATCTCGGCCAGGCGCTGCTTGGCATGGTCGTCCAACTGGTCCTGGATGCTGGTCAGGTCCATGGGGATGTCGCCCCCGTAGGCAAAGCCGAGGGGCTCCAGCGTATGCATGATCGACAGCTTCGCGTGGTTGCGATCGGCGATCTGCAGCGCGCGTTCGAGGATCTTGTGGGAGTCCTTGGTGAGGTCCACGGCCACCAGCACATGACGATATTCATTGCTCACGGGACTACGCCTCCAGCGGCGGTCGGTTGAGAAAAGGTCTGTGCTTCCACTCTAGGCCGCCAGTCCCGTCAAAACAATGCTGATGATCAACGATTTTTCTGAGGAAACCGTATGTTGTGGCTGCTGATCCTGGGGGTGGTAGGAATGGTCTTTGCCCCGGCCATGTGGCTGCGCCCCACCGCCCGAGAGCGTCGTCAGGGGTCGCTGCGCCAGGTGGCGATCGAGGCGGGGGCCAGCGTCAAGCTGGAGACGCCACCGCTGCACGGCGAGACCGACAAGATGGCGGCCTATCGCTGGGTCTATCCGAGCCAGCGGCCTGGCCCACGTTTTGTGCTGGTACGCACAGAACGTGCCAGCGAGGCGCTCAAGTCGTTCGACTACGACAATAGCTGGCGCTGGCGGATTCAGCCGCTGGAGCCGTTGCCATCGGTGATCAATGCGCGACTGTCGCGTCTGCTGACCCAGTTGCCCGAGGACGCCTGCGTGGTCGAATCCAGCGACAAGGCCTTGACGCTGTGGTGGGAAGAGTCGCTGGAGGCCGACGCCTTCGGCAGCCTGGCGGCGCCTGCGACGGCGCTACGCGACGCCCTGCAGGGACGTCCGGATCGTCCCGCCGCCAATTTGCCGAACTCGCCGCCCTGATATTGGCGGCTCTAACTTGGACGATGGCGATCGACCACCCAGGATCGAACAGGGCTGCGGCATGCTGGGTATCCGGCCCAGGTGTCAGGGCGGGCCGTGAAGGCGATCTCGGCGAGGCTCTTGTTGGACTCGTCGGGCTCAGGTGTCAGCGCTGGCAATCGTCCGGCGTCAGCAAGGCCTGACCGTTGGCCTCGATACGGCTGAGCATGTCGCTGAGTCTTTCCTGTTCCTGCTCGTCCAGCCCCTTGAGCATCTCTTCCCTGGCCTGTTGCACGATGGCATCGATCTTCTCGAGCAGAGGCGTCGCCTGCTTGGTCAGGTGCACGCGTTTGGTGCGGCGATCCTGGTCACAGGGACAGCGCTCGACCAGGCCCTGCTCGCAAAGCTGATCCAGCGTCCTGACCAGCGACGGCGCCTCGACGCCGATGGCCCGCGCCAGGTCGCACTGGGGCTGCCCGTCCGGCATGCGCCACAGATGATAGAGCGTCACCCACCGCGTCTGGGTCAGTCCCAGCGGAGCGAGGCGCTGATCGAGCACCGCACGCCAGATGCGTGGTGCCCGAGACAGTTGAAATCCGATGTTCTCGTTCATAGTGATCAAGATCGCAAGGCTGCAAATGATTTGATTGTCCGAACGCAGCGGCGGTAATGCAAGCCAACTCCCTCCTTTGCGCCGAATACGCACCTTAGATTCACTCTTCGGGGGTACAGCCGCTCATCGGCTGTCGCCTGCTTCCGCCTCACGGTTGGCGGCTTTTGTATCATCGTTTCCTTGCGCCACTTCATCGTCGTCTGCGTCTGGCGCTTGATCGCCGTTTCCCTTGTGACCGCCTTCATGATCAGCCGGCGGATCGCCTCCGGTGCCGCTCTCCCTCGTCTCGCCGCTTTGTCCCGTGTCATCTTTCGGCTCACCCTCCGCATCCTCTTCAGCAGGGGCTGGCTCCTCGTGATTCGGCGGCTCTTGCTGGCGTGCCTTGTCGGATGCCATGTCCGGTGTCTCCTGCTGTCCCTCGGGGCGGGCGGTCAACCAGCGTAGCCTGAGGCCGGGAATGCCCGCCTGGGTATCGATGCTGGCGTCGGCGGTGGTCGCCGCCCCAGGGTCTTCGGCAACCTCGAAGCGCAGTACGCCGATACGTTGGCCGCCGGCGGTCATCACATCGATGCGCCAGCTGCCGCTGCTGGCCTCGGGGAAGTTCTGCTTGCGGGTCCAGGCGCGATAGCCCTCGGCGCGTCCGCCGTAGATATTCAGCGCGATGCGGTCGACGAGTTCTCCCTCGTGGCGCCACTCGTGTACCACCTCTTCCTTCAAGCCGCGTGGCGCATGGATTGCGGTGTAGGCATAGAGCCCTCGGGACGACAGCGCCTCCGGTGTCAGCGCCATGGAGCCCTGCGGCGTGCGTGCGGCCTCGTCGAAGGCCGGCGACAGGGCGCTGCCGGACAACCACAGGGTCGCCGGCGGCACCCACACCCGGCCCAGCCAGGCGACCCCGGCCAATAACGGCAGCAGCGCGAACATCGCCAGCCAGCGGGCGGGACTCATGGGGCGCAGCAGATGCAACAGACTCGGCAGGCTGAATACCACCATGGCCACGGCGGCCGCCAGCATGCTCTGACCGGTACTCAGGTGCAGTACCAGCGGCAGGGTCACCAGCACCACCAGGAACACGCACTGGGCGTGGAACACGAAGTAGAGCCAGCGCTTGCGTTCGGCCAGTCGGTAGTAGAGCGGATCAACGATGGACAGCACCGCCATGCCAAGCATGAACAGGGTGAACAGCGCCTGACCGCTGCTCCACACCGTGGTGGCGACCAGAAAGGGCAGGGCGAAGAACAGCGTCTCCTGGTGGATCATCTGGGCGATGAAGGTGGTGACGCCACGGGGCAGGGCAGGATAGCCGCGCCTCACCATCAGGCGTCCGATCAGACTCTCCGACAGCAGCAGGGTCCAGGCCAGCAACATGCCCCCGGCCAGCAACACGCCGAGCCACTGCTGGCGCTCGACCAGAAAGAAGCTGGCGACACCGGCAGCGAAGGCCAGCGGTGGCCACAGCCAGTGCCAGGGCCGCAGACGCGCTACCCAGGTCTCGATGAATCGCTGCGTCGCGTTGAGGGTGGTGCGCTGAGGGGGCGAGGAGGGCATGGCGTGGTCCGCGGCGGCTGGGAGGGGCATGCTATCAGTATGCTTAAACGCTGGTGAAGCGCCGCTGCATGCTTCAACGCCTCGCAAGCCCTCTAAGGTATTGGTAGGGGTTGACGGAAGTGAATCTTTGCACCAAGCTGGCGAAATCAAACGGGCGTATGAATGTCGCCTGGCCCATCGATTGTCGGGCCCTTTCCGGATGACACGGCATGACTTCAGTGGAGATGCGTGGATGATCTATCAAGGCAATGCCATTTCGGTGGCTCGCAATGGCGACGATATCGCCACTCTGACCTTCGACTTGAAGGATGAATCGGTCAACAAGCTCTCTGGCGCGGTGATCAAGGAGCTGGGCGAAGCGCTGGACGCGGTACGCGGCGAGAGCGGCGTCAAGGGCCTGATGCTGAAAAGTGCCAAGGACGCCTTCATCGTCGGTGCCGACATCACCGAGTTTCACGCCATGTTCGGCAAGGACGAGGCGGAGATCCAGGGTATGCTCGAGCAGGTCCACGGCATCTTCAATGGCCTCGAGGACCTGCCCTTCCCGACGGTCAGCGCGATCAACGGTCTGGCCCTCGGTGGCGGCTGTGAGGTGGTGCTGTCCACCGACTTCCGCGTGATGACGCCTGACGCCAAGATCGGCCTGCCCGAGACCAAGCTCGGAATCGTCCCCGGCTGGGGCGGCTGCGTGCGTCTGCCCAGGGTGATCGGCGCCGACAACGCCATCGAGTGGATCGCCGGCGGCACCGAGAACCGTGCCGAGGCCTGCCTCAAGGTCGGCGCCGTGGATGCGGTGGTGCCCGCCGATGACCTCGAGGCAGCGGCGCTCGACATGCTGGCGCGAGCCAACGCCGGCGAACTCGACTTCAAGGCCCGGCGCGAGGAAAAGAACAGCGCGCTGAACCTCAATCCGGTCGAGCAGATGATGGTGTTCGAGACCTCCAAGGGATATGTCGCCGGCAAGGCCGGGCCGCACTATCCGGCGCCGGTGGAAGCCATCAAGGTGATCCAGAAGGGCGCCGGTGAAGGTCGTGCGCGGGCCCAGGCAATCGAAGCCAAGGCCTTCTGCAAGATGGCCAAGACCGACGTCTGCTACAACCTGGTCGGGCTGTTCCTCAACGACCAGGTGGTCAAGAAGAAGGGCGGCAAGTACGCCAGCAAGGCGCAACCGGTGCGCCAGGCGGCGGTGCTCGGTGCCGGCATCATGGGCGGCGGAATCGCCTACCAGAGCGCCTCCAAGGGCACCCCGATCCTGATGAAGGATATCAAGGAAGACGCCATCGAGCTGGGCCTCAAGGAGGCGCGCAAGCTGTTCGGCAAGCAGGCCTCCCGCGGCAAGCTGTCCGTCGAAGGCGTGGCCGAGAAGCTCGCCAACATTCGTCCGACGCTGTCCTACGGTGATTTCGACAATGTCGACCTGGTGGTCGAGGCGGTGGTCGAGAACCCCAAGGTCAAGGGTGCGGTGCTCAGCGAGGTCGAGCAGCAGGTAGGCGATAACACCATCCTGGCGTCCAACACCTCGACCATCTCGATCACCCGGCTGGCCGAGAACCTGAAGCGTCCCGAGAACTTCTGCGGCATGCACTTCTTCAACCCGGTGCACCGCATGCCGCTGGTCGAGGTCATCCGTGGCGAGAAGACCAGCGACGCTGCCGTGGCCGCCACCGTGGCCTACGCCAAGGCCATGGGCAAGACGCCGATCGTGGTCAACGACTGCCCGGGCTTCCTGGTCAATCGCGTGCTGTTCCCCTATTTCGGCGGTTTCAGCCTGCTGGTCGAGAAGGGTGCCGACTACCAGCGCGTCGACAAGGTGATGGAGAAGTTCGGCTGGCCGATGGGCCCGGCCTATCTGCTCGACGTGGTCGGCATGGATACCGCGGTGCACGCCAATGCGGTGATGGCCGAAGGCTTCCCCGACCGCATGGCGCGTGACGCCAAGACCGCCATTCAGGTGATGTTCGACAACGATCGCCTGGGGCAGAAGAACGCCAAGGGCTTCTACGCCTACGAAGAGGATCGCAAGGGCAAGCCCAGGAAGGTCAGCGACGAGGCCGCCATCGAGCTGGTCAAGCAGGTGGTCAGCGAGAACCACGAGTTCTCCGACGAAGAGATCATCGCTCGGATGATGGTGCCGCTGTGCATGGAGACCGTGCGCTGTCTCGAAGATGACATCGTCGGCACCCCGGCCGAGGCCGACATGGCGCTGATCTACGGCATCGGCTTCCCTCCCTTCCGAGGTGGTGCACTGCGCTATATCGATGCCATGGGCGTGGCCGAATTCGTCGCCCTGGCCGACAGCCTGGCCGAGGAGCTCGGGCCGCTTTATGCGCCCACCGATGGCCTGCGTGAGATGGCCAACAGTGGCAAGACCTTCTACGCCGACGCCAAGTGACCCCACCAGACAGGAGAAGACAGATGAGCTTGAACCCGAGAGATGTGGTGGTGGTCGATGGTGCCCGTACCGCCATGGCCAAGGCCAAGAACGGTGGCTTCCGCCACGTGCGTGCCGAGAACCTGTCGGCGGCGGTGATGAATGCGCTGCTCGAGCGCAACGCCGCCGTTGATCCCGGCGAGGTGGATGACGTCATCTGGGGCTGCGTCAACCAGACCCTGGAGCAGGGCTTCAACGTCGCACGCAACGCCCAGATCATGACCGCCATGCCGCGCAGCGTGCCGGCCCAGACGGTCAACCGCCTGTGTGGCTCGTCGATGAGCGCACTGCACATCGCCACCGCCAACATCAAGGCCGGCATGGGTGACGTCTACCTGGTCGGTGGCGTCGAGCATATGGAGCACATCCCGCTGACCCACGGCATCGACGTCAACCCCAGCGCCAGCAAGCACGCCGCCAAGGCAGCGATGATGATGGGCATGACCGCCGAATTGCTGGGCAAGCTGCACAGCATCTCCCGCGAGCAGCAGGACAGCTTCGGCGTACGCTCCCATCAGCGTGCCTACGAGGCCCAGCAGAGCGGCGCCTTTGACCGCGAGATCATCGGTGTGGAAGGCCATGACGCCGACGGCCGCCGGATTCTGGTCAAGCGTGACGAGGTGATTCGTCCCGAGGCCAGCCTGGACAGCATGGCGGGCCTCAAGCCGGTGTTCGATCCGCGTGGCGGTACCGTCACCGCCGGCACCTCCTCGGCACTGTCGGTGGGCGCAAGTGGCATGCTGGTGATGAGCTACGAACGCGCCCAGGCCCTTGGTCTTTCGCCGATTGCTCGGGTGCTTTCCACCGGAGTGTCCGGCTGCGACGCCTCGATCATGGGCTATGGCCCGGTACCGGCGTCCCAGAAGGCGCTCAAGGCGGCGGGACTGAGCATCGATGACATCGACACGGTGGAGCTCAACGAAGCCTTTGCCGCCCAGGCGTTGCCGGTACTCAAGGACCTGGGGCTGCTCGACGTGATGGACGAGAAGGTCAACCTGCACGGCGGCGCCATCGCCCTGGGTCACCCGCTGGGCTGCTCCGGCACCCGTATCAGCAACAGCCTGCTGAACGTGATGCGGCGCCAGGACACCCGCCTGGGTCTCGCCACCATGTGTATCGGCATGGGGCAGGGCGTGGCGACCGTGTTCGAACGCCTCGACTGAACTCTTGCCGCCTTCGGGCGGAGCAGAGCGGAAAACGCCGGCACTGTCTGACAGTGCCGGCGTTGTTGCGAGAGTGCAGTGTACACGCGCAAGTCATTCAACCGCTGGATGCTGCCGTGGCCATCATCTGATCGTGGCAGAGGCGCACCATGGCGCCTCCTCGTCCCAGTGGCACGATCTGACCGACGTTGTCCGGCGGGTTCTGCTGGTCCGATGGTTCGACCACTTCCTCGAGTTCCACCCTGTAGCGATGTCCGGCGAGGTGGGTCAACACGAACCGATGGCCCTCGGGCATCTCGGCGGAGGCCGGGAGGAGCCGGCGTACACGATCCAAGACCTCCTCTGACAATACCTCATCCTGCTTTTTGACCAACATCCAGCCAAGCTGCGTCACGATCCCCGCGACGGTAGCGATAGGGCCCGGGTAGAGCTGCCAGAACTGGGTGAAGGTGGGGCCGCGGGCGATCGATACGCTGACGTACTCGGGGCCGAAAATGATGATCAGAACGGCGATGATCAAGACAATCAGCGACACCGCAATGACCAGATAGCCAAAGACAGTATCACCGGTGTAGGAGGGACCTTCGAATTCGATCGGTAGGTCCTCCAGCGTCTGCTGTGCATCCATGCGCATCTCCTGTGGCTCCGTAGGCCGGAGCCGTTGTACTTCCCTGTAGACCCCGACCTCGCCGTGATTTACGGCATCCCTTGAACGGACGAGTATCGAGTGAGTGACGCACAGTCCGGGCGACATCAGGCATCTTGCCAAAGGCCCATCTGTACGTTGGTGAGAGTGTCTCTACAGGGATCGTGGCCTGGCAATGCCGAGGCTTTATGCGACCAAGCTAATACGCTATTGGCGATGTGATGGTGCATAGTTGTGAGGTCTTGGCGACATTTCCGTTCGCTGCGGCAAGCAAGGGGACGGCGAGTCGATCGCGACGTCAGGTCTATTCGAACGTCTCCTCCGGCAGAGCATAGCGCCAAGGCGCTGACCAGACGGCGGCTCGGTAGCGGGGCTTCTCGATTCTGGATGGTGCTGGACGGTGCCTTTGTCGGCGCCGCTTGCGGCGATGGGTAGTGCCTGCTTGCGCCTTACACGATCCCCGCATCAAGCCCCGCCGCCAGGGTCATGGCGAGTTCTTCTACCTGACCGATGAAGTCGTCCTGCCATTCACCCCGCAGCACCAGTGGCGCCTGGACCCATTTCCAGCGTAGACCGGTGACGATGCTTTCCACCGCCCGCTGCGTGCCGGTGCCGTCGTGACCCGCGCGGATGTACAGCACGCAGGGCAGCCCCTGGGTGTGTTCCAGCACGGGGTAATAGCTACGATCGAAGAAATCCTTGAGGGCACCGCTCATGTAGCCGAGGTTCTCGGTGGTGCCAAGCAGGATGGCGTCCGCTTTCCTGACATCCTCGGGGCCAGCATCGAGCGGCGCCAGTACCTGGACGTCCACGCCGTCGATGTCCGGATGGCGGGCGCCACGCTCGGCCGCTTCCCTTAGTGCCAGGGTGTTGGGCGAGGGTGCATGGGCGACGATCAGCAGACGTTTCATGCAGGGCTCCGGCAAGGTTGGTGCGAGGATGGTGGCTAGAGCGGCGAGCGACGGTTCAGTGCGTCGATCTTCCGGCTGCCCCCTTGAAGCCATGGGGGATCATCATCATGTCAAAGACATGCGGGTTTGACAGCCCGGGGCGACTCGTCAAGGCTGGACATGGCTGCCGCGGTGAAATATCGCCTAGCGGTGGCATGAACATCACGCAGACGCCCTTTGCAGATTGTGAACCATTTCGATCCAGGGAGGATATCACCATGCCCTTTGCGCTTTCTTCGCTAAGAGTGACCAGCACCGCCTTCGACAATGATGGCGCCATCCCCGCACGGCACTCCCAGGAGGCAGAAGACCTGTCTCCGGCGCTGGCCTGGGACGGCCTGCCCGAGGGTACCAAGTCGGTGGCGGTCATCTGTCACGACCCCGACGCGCCGCTGGTCCAGAAGGGATGCTACGGCTTTGTTCACTGGGTGCTCTACAACCTGCCGGCGTCTCTCTCCTCGCTGGAGGAGGCCACCGAGGAAGGCACCCGAGGAGTCAACGACGCCGGCAACCTCGGTTTCAATGGTCCGATGCCGCCGGAAGGGCATGGCGTGCACCGCTACTACTTCTGGGTACTGGCGCTGGACACCGAGACGAACCTGCCGGAGGGCCTCGGCATGAATGAACTGCTGTCCGAGGTCGAGCCGCACCTGCTCGGCATGAATCGGCTGGTGGGGAGCTATCAGCGCGACGCCTGAGGCGCTTCGGCCACCATCAGAACATGACGTACTGAAGCCCGTTTTTAACGGGCTTCTCGTTCAAGGATGACGCCCATGTACGAATGGATTTCTGCCCACAAGGACGTATTGCAGACGCTGGCCAGCGTCGGCTCCTTCATGATCTGGCTGATCTACGCGCAGCTTCTGTACTTTGGCTTTCGCCGCCAGCGTCGACCCCGGCTGATCATCAATCGCGGCAAGCGAAAGAATCTGGATGCGCTGTGTGTGATCAGCAACATGAGCGCCGAGCCCATCTACTTGCAACATATCATGATGACGCTGGAGACCTCGGAAGGTGACTGGACGCTGGATGTCAGTGACCACGAGGCGGATCTTGATGATGATGAAGATCAGCAGGAAGCTGGCCACAACGCCAGTCATTGTACCCACCAGGGTCCGCTGGACAGCGGTGGCTTCGTTCATATCGGTTCGTTCAATGCCTTGAAGGAACGTATTACCACCATCGCCGACATCGACGAGTCGCGGGATGGGCTGGTATTCAAGGCCGTCTGTGTACGGGTGATCGGCACGTACTGTTCGGAGAACCTGCCGATCGGTGCCGAGCGGCGTTTCGTGTTTCACCAGAGCGAGGATTCCTGCACCCTGGTGCCCGAAACCTGGGACACTCTGCAGTTCAGTACACGCCGTCAGCGGCGGGCCCTGAAGGCCGATATCAAGCGCATTCACGAGCGCCAGGCCCAAGGCGAGGGCGAAAAGGCGGAAAAGGAAGATAAGGAGGAATAGGGAGCAATAGGAAGACAGCGCCTGACAAGGCTCTCCTTCCATTGGACGACTGGCAATCCGGCGGGGGGCAGAGTACCGTCTTCGCTTTTCCCACCTGCGAGAGTGTCATGAGCGACCTGCCCCCCTGTCCCGCCTGTGAGTCCCCATACGGCTACGAGGATGGCCATTCCCTGGTCTGTCCCGAGTGCGGCCACGAATGGTCGTTGAACGCCGAGCCCGATGAGAGCGGTGACGAGGTGCGTGACGCCCACGGCAATGTGCTGAGCGACGGCGACAGCGTCACCGTGATCAAGGATCTGAAGGTCAAGGGCTCTTCCTCGGTGGTCAAGGTCGGCACCAAGGTGAAGAACATCCGCCTGGTCGATGGTGACCACGACATCGACTGCAAGATCGATGGCATCGGTGCCATGAAGCTCAAGTCGATGTACGTCAAGAAGGCCTGAATGCGGCCCTTGAGGCGTCATGCAAGGGCAAACGCCAGCGCTTGGAAAGCGCTGGCGTTTTTTTATGCTCGACTTGCGTTGGTTGCCCTGACGCGACCTGTGCTCAGGTGAGGCTGGCGCCCACGAACAATGTCACGGTGGTGACTCCCAGGGTCATCAGGATATAAGGCAGCGCCCACTTGACGAAGCGCTCGTAGGGTATCTTGGCAAGCGCCAGTCCGGCGACCAGATGGGCGGCGGTGGGAGCGAACATGTTGATCCAGCCGCTGGCGGACTGGAAGGCGGTGACCACCAGTTCGCGATCCACGCCCGAGAAGTCGGCCAGTGGCGCCATCAGCGGCATGGACACCGTGGCCAGCCCCGAAGTCGATGGGATGAAGAAGCTCAGCACGATGTGGACCACGTAGGCCACCACCACGAACAGTCCCGAGGACAGGCCGGCTACCGCGCCTTCGGCCCAATTGAGGATGGTGTCGATGATCACGCCGTTGTCCATCACCACATAGATGCCGCGTGCCACGGCCACCACCAGGGCCACGCCGATCAGGTCCTTGGCACCATCGAGGAAGGTCTCGATGAAGTCGGATTCGGACTGTCGATTGATCAGGGCGATCAGGATGGCAGCGCTCAGGAACAGGGTGGAGAGTTCATCGAACCACCACCACAGGGTCGGAAAAGCCGTGATGCCCATGTCTTCCCAGGGCACGACGCCGTAGACCATGATCCCGAAGGTCATGAAAAACACCGTCATGGTCAGCTTGTGGCGCAGGGTAAACGCCTGGGTCGAGGCGGCATCCTTGGCCTGAGGGGCGGCCGCCAGATGCAGGTCCGCCAGCACCGAGCGCTGCGGGTCGCGCTTGATCCGCGCGGCGTAGCGCATCACGAACCAGATAGCCAGCGACACCAGGATCACGAACTGCACCAGCCGGAGGGTGATACCGGCGCCGATCGGCAGGCCGGCGAAGCCCGAGGCGATGCCGGTGGCGAAGGGGTTGACGGTGGAGGCCAGCACACCGGTGCCGGAGCCGAGCAGGATGATGCCTGCGGCCACCATGCGGTCGTAGCCGGCGGCGGTGATCACCGGCAGGATGATGGCCCAGAAGGCGACCGTTTCCTCGGCCATGCCGTAGGTGGACCCACCGAGGGCAAACAGCACCATCAGTACGGGAATCAGGTACTGCTCGCGCCCGCCAAAGCGCTCGACCACCGCGCCGATCCCGGCATCTAGGGCGCCCGAGCGCATCGTCACCGCCAGGAAGCCGCCGATGACCAGCACGAACAGGGCAACGTCCACGGCCTTGTGGAATCCCTGGATCGGTGCCACCAGCACATCCAAAGGCCCCTGGGGGGAGCTTTCCAGCACCTGGTAGGTGCCGGGAATCGGCAACAGGCGGCCGTCACCCTGATAGTCGAGCACGTCGCTGGCAGCAATGACCTGATCGCTGCCTTCCACATGGTAGTCGTACTTGCCGGCGGGCATGACCCAGGTCAGCACCGCCACCAGCGCGGTGATCACAAAGAGCAGGGTATAGACCGTGGGCATGCGCAGGCCGGAGCGCCGTTTGGAGGAGGTCGCTTGCGTTTCCATCTCGGTTTCCTCGTTTCAGAAGGTCATGGTGTAGGCTCTTTTGTTGTCGGTGTGATCAGGGACAGACGGCCCTTGTGTGACCGCCTGTCTTCGAGTCTACGGGCCTCGACAGTCTGTCGGGACTTGGGTCGGCACAATGCTTGATCCGCTGCAAGGACGGCGACGATGCGGCGAGATGAGAGGTAAATTTGCTGGCCTGGCTCAAGAAACGAGACGACCCCAATGTTTCACCGCACGCGGTCTCGCTCCACGACGAGACACGCGCAGGGTTGTCGTGTGCAGGGCAATAGGAAGTGGCGCTGGGGTCGGCTGACAGGGCGGTTGAAAGGGCGGCTGGAAGGACGGCCGGGAGGCCGACTGAGCGAGTGGCCGACCCTGCCGTAAATGAGGGCCTTGGGTCGGGTGATATGGCCAGGGGCCCGGTGTGGCGGCCCCTGGCGAGTTCACCCATAGCCCAGAGATCAGCCTTCGAAGTTCCAGGTCAGGCGGGCGTTGATGCGACCCTCGCGGCTATCGGTCTCGAGGTCACGATCGCCGATGGGCTCGGCGTACTCCAGGGTGAGGCCGTACAGACGTCCTTTGCCCAGACTGACGCCGGCCGCCGCCGAGGCCAGGTGGCTATCCGCGTCGCGCTCCTGAAACTCGGTGCGGGCACCATCCAGCACCAGGTAGGGCTCGACGCGCGAAAGCCAGGCGCTATTCACAGGCTGCAGATAGCGTAGTTCCAGCGCCCCGGCGAAACCGTAGTCGCCCTCAGCTTGGCCGGCGTCATAGCCGCGACCGAAGCGTTGGCCACCGTAGTTGCCGCGCTCGGGTTCCGGCAGCGCATCGTCGGAGTAGAAACCATTGGCGCTGGCGGTAAGGCGCCAGTGATCGCCATACAGGCGTCTGTACTGGGCGTCCAGCTGCCAGCGGGTGAAGTGTAGATCTCCGTTGTCGGCAAGCGGTGTACCGTTGAGCCGGCGCTGCTGCTCGTTGGCCCCCAGATCCATGCCCTGGCGCAGGGCCAGCGAGGCCAGCCAGAACTGACGTCCACGCTGGGTGCGATAGTTCAGGTCCAGATCGGCGGCCGAATACTCGGATTCCTCGACCAGTTGGTTGAGAGTCTGTTCCTCGAAGCTGAGTGATGTGGTCTTGGTCTCGTCGTGGTGACGCAAGGCGCCGCCCAGGGTCAGGCTCGAGGAACGTGACAGCAGCAAGGGGTAGGACAGCCCCAGGCGATAGCGTCTGCGGTCGGTATCCTGATCCTGGCGCAGATCGAAGCGCTGTCCGTCGAGCAGGTAGATCAGATTCTCCTCGTCCTCACCGTCATAGCTGTCGGCGGAGGCGGTCAGGGTCAGGCCGTCGTTGCCGATATCGGTACGATAGTCCAACGCGTAGAGCTCGTTGTCGTTGTCGATGGGCCACAGCCAGGAGAAGCCCAGGCTGTCGCCCCAGGTAGTCAGGCTCTGGGTCGAGACCCTGTTGATGAAGACGGCGTCCTGCTCATCGCCGCCGCTGAGGTTGCCCGAATAGTCAAAATGATCGATACGACGTTCTTCGACACGCAGGGTAGTGGCGCCGCTGGGGGTGCGCGGCACCGGTGCCTTCAAGGTCAGGCTGGCACCGGGAATTCGCTCGATCAGCCCGCTGACACGCTCAAAGGTGCTGCGCGTCAGAGGGCGTTCTTCCAGCAATGGCTGGACCAGTTTCTCCACCCGGCCCGCCACGGGGTCATCGTCCACCACGATCTCGGTACGGGCGATATGCCCCTCCACCAGTACGATGCGCACGTTGCCGTCACGAAAGTTGTTGGTTGGCAGGTAGGCGAAGGACAGCGGATAGCCGCCATCCTGGTAGGCGTCGGTGATCGCCTGGACTTCGGCCTCGATGGCCTCTCGGCTCACACTCTGCCCGATCATGGCCTGAAGTCCCTGACTCAGTTCGGCCAGATCCAGCACGCTGTCGCCGATGAAGCGCACGTGACGCACGGTGACGCGGGCAGGGATGCCGGCGCTGGCGTCGCTGGGCAGGTCAACCTCGGTTTCCACGCTGCGCTGTTGTGGCGCCAGCCGGCGATTTTCGATGATGTCGTCGACGGTCTCCAGCGTCTGCTGGGCCTGGAGGGGGGACACGGCCAGCAGGCTGCCGGCGGCCATCACTAGTGGAAGGGGACTGTATCGCGAACGTGGCGGGGTAGGCGGCTTGGTGTAGGGCGTTGGTTGCGGCGTAGTGCTTGGCATAGGCTTCCTTGTCGATCCCTGGTAGAGGCCCCTCAAGGGGGCTCGAATATTGTTATGAACAGCGTCTGGACTGGTGTTGGGTTTGACCTCAAGAAAAGGCCCGATACCCGCGGGGGTATCGGGCCTGCGTCTGGCATGGCTGGTCAGGCGAGATCAGTTTCTGCCCAGCAGTCCTCCCAGAACGTTGCTGACCAGGCCGTCATTGCTGCTGGAGTCGTTACTGCTGCCGTCCTGGCTGCTACCCATGTCACCGGTAAGCTTCTCGGTCACGCCACCGACGGCGTCCAGGGTGCCGCCGACCAGGCCACCGCCGCTGTCGCTGTCGCCACCGCCGAGGGTGCTGGTCAGGGTGTCGGAGACGCCAGAGACCAGGCCGCCGCCACTGTCGCCACCGAGGGTGTCGCCAAGCCCTGCGGTCAAGCCGCTGCCGCCGCCCAGCGTATCGTTGAGTCCGGCGATGAGGTTGCTGTCACCACCAAGCTGGTCGCCAAGCCCTGCCTCGAGTCCGCCCCCGAGGCCGCCTTGCTGGCTTCCTCCGAGGTCCGAGAGCAGAGCCCCTTGGCCCAGCAGTCCGGCAGATTCCAGTTGACTGAGTCCCTGACCATCGAGGCGTGAAAGCAGTCGAGCCTCATCACCGCCCAGCAGTCTGCCGGTGTTGGCGGCGATGCCTCCGACACCACTGACAGCACCACCCACGCCAGCGGCGAGGTCATTGCCCTGGCCCAGGCGGCCACCCAGTCCATCTACCGCTACGCCGGCCTGGATCAGCACGTTGCCTACCTCGGGGCCGACCACCAGGGCCTGGCTGAGCTGGGTAACGCCGCTATCCGTCTGGATGACAACGGGGCGCAATACCGCCGACACTTCGCGGGTCAGGCCACCAAGGTGCGAGCCATCGTCGTTGAAGTTCAGGGTCAGCACGTTACCGGCCTGGGTCACGCCGCCACCAAGGGCCGCGACGCTGCTGCCGAGCTGGGTGATGGCGCCGCTGCGGTTGTCGAGCTGCATGACCAGGGGGAGCTGGTTCAGGTTGCCGACGGTGGCGCCGAGGCTGGATACCACCTCTCCGGTTTCGGAGACCGCTACACCGCCGTCGGCCAAGGTGGTTCCCACAGCGTTGGGGTTATTCGAGAAGTTGCCCAGACCATTGTCGAGTCCGTTGCTGAGCCCGGATACGGCTTGGCCGCCATTGCTGATGACATTGCCCAGCCCGTCGGTGACGAAATCTCCACGTCCTCCCAGACTTTGTTGCGAAATGCCATCGCCCAGGGCGGTGACCGCGTCTCCAGCACCGGCGCCGGTCTGTCCTGCGCTGGCGACGGTGCGCTCCAGGTCGGTGCGGCCGTCTTCAGGCGCGCTGGTATCGCCATCGAGCAGTCCGCCGAGGCCGCCGCCTGAGCCATTGTCGCCTTCACCCCCGCCGAGCAGCTCGCCGGTCGCGATGACGATATTACCGCTGCCGGTCACGCTATCGCCGGCGCCGCCAAGCAGAGAGTAGCGTTCACCGATACGCTGACCGAGGTCGGCCAGGGTGCCACCGGTGCGTAGCAGCAGGTTGCCGGCCTGGGCCGGCAACACCAGCGCTTGACCGACGCGTGTGACCTTGCCGTCGGTGCCCAGCAGCACAGGACGAAGGGCAACACCAAGCTTGGTAGTGGTGGCCCCGAGCACCTCGCTGGAATCCTCGAAATTAACGCTGAGTGCGTCGCCTGCGCGCTCCACCTTGCCGCCGAGCCCATTGACGGTGGTACCGAGCTTGGTCACCAGTCCTGTTCGGGCGTCGAGTTCCATCACTACGGGCAGTTCGCCCAGGCCGGCAACGGTGTCTCCTGTCGCCGAAACTGCCTGTCCAAGCTCGCCGACACCGTTGGTCACGCCTGCGGCGGTGGTGCCCAGATAGTTGTCATTGGTACTGAGGCTGCCGACACCATCGCGTATGCCGCTCGAGATGTCGCCGACCGCATCGCCCGTTTCGGAGACGATCGTACCTGCAGGTTCGGTGACGCTGGCCAATTGAGGGACGGCGCTCTGCTGGGAGATGCCGTTCCCGATGTCAGTAAGCGTGGTGTCTACACCGTCGCTGGTATCGGCTGTCGCCAGGAATACACCTTCCAGCGATGAGCGGGCAATGCCATCGCCGCCATCGCCGCCGTCGGATCCATCACCATCGCCGCCATCGCCACCGGAGCCATCACCACCGGAGCCATCGCCACCGGAGCCGCCATCGCCACCTGAGCCGCCATCGCCACCGGCGCCACCGGAGCCATCGTCGCCACCGCTGGTAATCGGGTCCTGGCTGTTACTGGCCAGGGTGCGAGAGTTGCTGGAATCACCAGAGCAGGCGGTCAGGGTCGCCATCGCGCTGGCGAGAGCAATAACGAGTAGTTTTCGTTGCAAAGTCATTGGTTTATACCTCACCTAGTCCGGATGTAATGGTTATCTTGGTGGAAAGGCAATGAAGCCAGTATGGGCTTTCTAAAACTCTTGTAGTTGAATATTTAGCGTAGATGCATCTTTACGCATGATTCCTTTTTATTAGCTTTTTATGGGTTTTAATTGGTGTTTAAGTGTTATCAAACGTAATGAAAGGTGTTATGAAGTGATTGTGCTGAAGGTTGTTTTGAAAAGGGCGGGGCGCTCGGGCGTACACTGAACTAGCACCGTGCTAGGCTCATGTAGCAGCAAGGAGAGGTGATGATGAGCCCTTGGCGTTTTGTAGTAATGTTGGTCGCAGGAGCCTTGGTTGCCGGGGTGCTGGCGGCCTGTGATGGAGATTCAACAGTGAGTCACCCTTCGGAGCCGAGCGGTGAGCGAGACATCGCGTCCGGTTCTGTCGAAAGGGTGACGTCCCGAGCTGATGAACCTGAACCTGAACCGATGACGGTAGCGGCGCTGGACGAGCCGGTGACGGTGTCGCTGGATATCCGGCTGGCGTCGGATCGGCGAATGCATGTGGCGGCCACGACCAACTTGCCGGAAGGCACTAAAGTCCAGCTTCGAGTGGTGCGCGAGGCCAGCAATGTGCGTTGGCAGTCACGCACTGAGGTGCGTGAGGGCAGTGTGGCAGCCGGGCCCTACGGTCCCGGTAGCGGGTTGCCCGATGGCTACTATCGTATCGAACTGGTCACCGCGCCTGCTGACGTGCAGCCCGCCGAGGTCAAGGCGCGGATCGGGCCGAGCGGCGAGCACCTTGATGGGCCGCTGGTTGCCACGTCGGAGCATGGACTGGGCAAGATCATCAAGGCTAGCCAGCGGTTTCTGGTAGGGCAGGAAGTGCGACGAACGCTGGACGATGTCGAAGTGCAGCAAAGCCCGTGAATCAACCCTTGAAAGCAGCCCTTGATAAGTGTCCTTAAGACGCGAACGCAGCAGGAAGTTGTTACAGACCGCCCGTGGAAGTCGCTTTTGGAAATCGTTTTTGGAAATCGTTCCGGAAACGTGTTCTTGAGAAGTGTTCCTGGCAAAGTTCTTGCGAAAAGTTCTTGAGAAGATGTATCTGAAAAGGCTTTGAGAAGTGTTCTCGGAAAACATGCTTGAGAAAAGTTCTTGGGAAAAGTTCTTGGGAAGAGTTCTCGGGGCAACGTTCTTGAGAAGAGTTCTGGAGAAGTGTTCCAGAAAAGCGTCCTGGAAGATGGCTGGAAGCGGACGTCATGCGTCGAACGCGCCTGGACGCCATCGCCGACTTATAAGTAAGAGGGATAAACGGCGCCAGGGATAAGAAGCTCAAGAGATAAGAAACGCAAGTGATAAGAAGGGCAGAGGATAAGAAGGGCAAGGCACAGAGAGCGGTGGCGACAAGACTGCCGGGCAGGGCAGAGGCGGCAAGGGACGGTCAGGCCGGAGTGACCGACCTGCCCCGTCGGGCTCGCTCTCGGGGCTTGGGCGCCTGGTTGGATGATCTGGGTAGGCGAGAGATGAAACGTCAGGCCCGGCCGACTGCTTTTGGTTTCATCTCTGCTTTTCGTCTCACCTCAGGTCGCTGACTCGCTACGCCATAGCGCTACCACCTTGGCCTTGAGTCGCATGCCGCTGTGATAAGGCATGGTGGTGGTCTGGCCCTGGCGCTGAAAGGTCAGTTGCCCGTTGTTGTCCTGTGCGACCCGGCGCAGGTACAGGGTATCTTCCTCCGCCACAAGATAGAGTCCCGGCTGCCGGAATATCTCGGTCGGAGCCACGGCGGCCAGATCCAGCGGTCCCAGAAAATCGAAGTGCTCATCCGGTGCTGGCGTCACCAGGTGGCAGTCACCGTCCCAACGCTGCTCCGGGATCAGCTCCAGTGGCAGATCGATCCCCTTGTGGGCGACTTCCTGCCAGGGCAGCGGCAGGGTCGATCTCAGGTAGAGGGGAGATGGTCGGCTCGGTTCTCCTTCCAGCAGGTGTGCCAGGGGGCAGTTAAGGGCCTGTGACAGTGCCACCAGGCGTTCATGCCCGATCTGCTTGATGGTGCCGGACTCCCAGTAGGAAATGGTGACGTCAGAGACCCCGACCTGGCGAGCCAGCGCCGCCTTGTTCAAGCCGGCTGCCAACCTCAAAGATTTGATGCGCGGACCCAGCGCGTCCATGGAACCTTCCTGTCGACACATAAAGAGAATTTAGAATACTCATTCATAAGCACCTCTTGTGCAATATCAGGCGTCAACGATATTCGACGGTTCCTATGCCGCACTACCAGGTGATCGGCTCGTTGGCCCAGTCGAAGAAGCCGCCGCTGTCGTCGGGGCCACGCTGCTGCACCATGGTCATCAGTCGGTCGGCGACAAAGTCGGCGGTGAATAGCTTGTGCTCAGGGACTCGGGCCTGAAAGGGGCGTGACAGCAAGCTGTCGGTGGTACCCGGGTGGAAGCTCAGCACGCAGGACTGGGGATTCAATCGCTTGAGTTCGATGGCAGCGGTTTTCATCAGCATGTTGTGGGCGGCCTTGCTGGCGCGGTAGGCGTACCAGCCGCCCAGGCCGTTATCGCCGATCGAGCCGACCCGTGCCGATAGGCTGACCACGGTGGTGGGATGGGAGCCCTTGAGGTGGGGAAGCAGCGTCTGGAGCATCAAGGCCGGCGTGGCGGCGTTGACCTGAAAAAGGGTCGTCAGGGCGGCTTCGTCGAGGTCCTCCAGGCGTTTCTCGGGCTGAATGTTGCTTGCTTCGTCGTGCAACAGGCCAATGGCGTTGACCACAAGGTGAAGAGGAACGGCTTGGCCAGCAGGGCCGTGAAGGGCTCGACCCAGGTCAGCCCGGCCCTGTGCAGTGGTGACATCGCCTTCGATCGCTTCCAGGCGAGAAGAGGAGGCCTGAAAGGAGGTTCGGCTGACGACGGTCGCCTGCCCCAGCCGTGGGTCGGCGAGCAGTCGATCGACGACGGCGCGACCTATGCCTCCATTGCCGCCGATGACGAGGGCGCGATAGCCGTCGGGAAGTCTGTCCATGTCGCTCTCCTGGCCTGGGTGGGGTGGCAACCTGTTCGAGTCCCGCACGGGGTGACGATTTCAGAGTTTCGCGAATCCCGCCGGGTCCTGCGCAATTGCTTCGTCGGTGCGTATAATGCGCCCACGCCGCCAGCTTGGCTTCAACGACTTCAGGATGCAGGACGTTATGACTGTTCGCACGCGTATCGCCCCGTCGCCCACCGGGGACCCCCACGTAGGAACCGCCTACATTGCCTTGTTCAACCTGTGCTTTGCTCGACAGCATGGGGGAGAGTTCATCCTTCGCATCGAGGACACCGATCGTGTTCGTTCCACCGCCGAGTCGGAGCAGATGATCCTCGATTCGTTGCGCTGGTTGGGGCTCGAATGGGACGAAGGACCCGATGTAGGCGGCCCGCATGGTCCGTATCGTCAGAGCGAGCGAGGAGACATCTATGCCGAGCACGCCCAGCGATTGATCGATGCCGGCCATGCCTTCAAGTGTTACCGCACCAGCGAGGAGCTCGACGAGCTGCGTGAGGCGCGCAAGGCCCAGGGGCTGCACCTGGCGCTGAAGCCGGCCGATCTGGCGCTTGATCCCGATGAACAGGCCCGTCGCGAGCAAGAGGGCATGCCCTATGTGGTGCGCATGCAGGTGCCGGAAAGCGGCCCCTGCGTCGTTCAGGACATGCTGCGTGGCGCCATCGAGGTGGACTGGGCCCAGGTGGATGCGCAGATCCTGCTCAAGTCCGACGGCATGCCGACCTATCACCTGGCCAATGTGGTGGACGATCACCTGATGGGGATCACCCACGTGCTGCGTGGCGAGGAGTGGATCAATTCGGCGCCCAAGCACCAGTTGCTGTATGAGTACTTTGGCTGGGACATGCCTGAGCTGTGCCATATGCCGCTGCTGCGCAATCCCGACAAGTCCAAGCTGTCCAAGCGCAAGAACCCTACCTCGATCAACTATTATCGGCGTATGGGATTCCTGCCCCAGGCGGTAACCAACTATCTCGGACGCATGGGCTGGTCCATGCCGGACGAACGAGAGAAGTTCTCCCTCGCCGAGATGATGGAAAACTTCGACATTCAGCGGGTATCGCTGGGTGGCCCGGTGTTCGATCTCGAGAAGCTGACCTGGCTCAACGGTGTCTACCTGCGCGAGGACCTGGACGACCGCGCCTTTCTCCAGGCCTTGATGACCTGGGCCTTCAATGAAGACTATGTGGCGCAGATCCTGCCCCAGGTGCGCACGCGGGTCGATACCTTGTCCGACGTGGCGCCTCTGGCGGGGCACTTCTTCTCCGGGCTGCCCGCCATCAGCGAAGCAAGCTTCGACGGGATCAACCTGGAGCGTGAAGATCTCGTCAAGCTGCTGCAGTTCCTGGTCTGGCGGCTCGAAGGTGTGTCCAGCTGGAACAAGGACGCGCTGCTGGCCGAGATCAAGCTGTTGGGCAGCCACTTCGATCTGAAGATGAAGGTACTGCTGGCACCGGTCTTTATCGCCATCACCGGCTCTTCGTCGAGCACCTCGGTGATGGACGCCATGGCGATTCTTGGCTCCGACATGACCCGCGCCCGCCTGCGTCACGCCATCGGCGTGCTGGGTGGCGTCTCCAAGAAGCAGGCCAAGCGCTTCGAGAAGGAATATCGCGAGTTGCCGGCGGAATAGTGACAAGTGATGGCGGTGGGGGAGAGGCGTTATTGCGAGCCCCCATCGCCATGGCGCTTGATACGTTTAGCTCCCCCGCGCCCGCCTGCGTCACGCCATCGGCGTGCTGGGTGGCGTCTCCAGGAGGCAGGCCAAGCGCTTCGAGAAGGCGCGCCGCGAGCTGACCTGAGAAAAAGCGCGAGCTGCCGGCGGCATGATGAAAAAGATGGGGAGGCCTGCTGGCACCCCATCACCTTGGCATCGCCATGGCCGGGACACCGAAAAATTTTGGCGCTTCCGGGGTTGACCAAATCTTATGATATCCGTAAGATACGTCTCGTCTTCACGAGATGGGGCCTTAGCTCAGCTGGGAGAGCGCGACACTGGCAGTGTCGAGGTCAGCGGTTCGATCCCGCTAGGCTCCACCAATCTCGTTTCAGGCTGCGTCCCATTCGTCTAGTGGTCCAGGACACCGCCCTTTCACGGCGGGAACAGGGGTTCGAACCCCCTATGGGACGCCACTTCCTGTGCGTAGCGTCTGCTCCGCATGGATTCATGCTTTCGCATGAATCGTTGTGAACTCCGTGGTCTCTCCTCTTGTTATCACCATTCGCTTTGTGAGCTCTTCGTGATTTGCACGAAGCCTCAGTTTGCTTGTGGATGGTTTGCAAAAACTGTCTTGTACGGCTTGACAGAACCTTCCTCTTGTCCACCAGTGACGCATTTTTCCCCCGGTCAGCCTCTGCTACGGGGATAACGCCCGTGGTTGCGCGATTTATATTTTTTCCTTTCAAAATCAACGTGTTGCGACAGGTTAAAAATTAACCAATCTAAGTCCAATGCCCAGTTCATGGCGATTCGAGGGCGGTTTCGATAGGTTGTGAACAGGGTTATCCACAGAAAGTGTGGAAAACGCTGGGCGGGGTGAAAGGGGCTTGAGAAGAGAGGGGGATGTTGGCCCATGAGCGCATGCCGGCGGCGCGGGAAGGTCGGGCCAGCAGGAGGGCGCTGGCCCGGCAGGTATGGAAAATGTCAGTCCTTGCTGTCAGACCTTTCGCGCAGGCGTCGCAGCAATGAGGACGTGTCCCAGCGCCCACCCCCCATTGCCTGCACGTCGGCGTAGAACTGGTCCACCAGGGCGGTCACCGGCAGGCGAGCCTCCAGCTGACGCGCCTGGTTCAGACAGATATCCAGATCCTTGCGCATCCAGTTGACGGCGAAGCCATGCTCGTATTCGTCACGGATCATGGTCGCGTGACGGTTCTCCATCTGCCACGATCCGGCGGCTCCCTGGCTGATGACCTCGACCACCCGCTCCTGATCGAGACCCGCTTGCTCGGCGAAATGAAGGCCTTCAGCGAGGCCCTGGACAAGGCCCGCGATGCAGATCTGGTTGACCATCTTGGTCAGCTGTCCGGCGCCGACGCCGCCCATCAAGGTTACGGCTCTGCCATAGTGCTCGAGTACCGGCCTTGCCCTGGAGAAGTGCTCCTCCTGGCCGCCGCACATGATGGTCAGGGCGCCGTTCTCTGCTCCTTGCTGGCCGCCGGAGACCGGCGCATCGATGAAGCCCACATCCTGCTTCTGGCAGGCCTGGTCGAGCTCCTCGGCGAGGCTCGAGGAGGCGGTGGTATGGTCCACCAGGATGGCGCCCTGGGAGAGCGTCGACAGTACCCCGTCGGGCCCGGTGGTGACCTCGCGAACGTCGTCGTCATTGCCCACGCACACCAGTACCAGATCGGCGCCGCTGGCGGCCTCGGCGGGTGTCGCATGATGGCTGCCGTCGAAGCGCTCGCACCACTGTTCGGCCTTGCTTCGGGTGCGATTGTAGACCCGTACCGTCAGTCCGGCTTCGGCGAGATGGCCTGCCATGGGGTAGCCCATGACCCCAAGGCCGATAAAGGCGACGGTGGAGATGTCTTGACTCATGAAAACGCTCCTTTGTTGTTTCGCTAGAGGGGGTCAGCATAGCGCCGGTAGGCGTGTCCGTTCATCCGTTGGGCAAAAAAGTTGAACAAAAAAAGGGCCGCCCCGGAGGGCGGCCCTTTTCATGGTAATGCGACGCGGGATGGTGCGTCTTCTGGCGTGGCGGCGATTCCCTTGCATGGGGCAGCGGGCGCCACGCGAATTACCTGGTCGGCGAATTACTTGGACGGGTAGTCGCGCTTGGGATGCCCGGTGTAGAGCTGGCGCGGACGACCGATCTTGTAGCTTTCGCTGATCATCTCGTTCCAGTGCGAGATCCAGCCGATGGTACGGGATACCGCGAAGATGACCGTGAACATGTTGGTCGGGATGCCCATCGCCTTGAGGATGATGCCGGAATAGAAGTCGACATTCGGGTAGAGCTTGCGCTCGACGAAGTACTCGTCTTCCAGGGCGATCTGCTCCAGGCGCTTGGCGATCTTGAGTTGCGGATCGTCGGCCTTGCCCAGTTCTTCCAGGACCTCGTCGCAGGTCTCTTTCATGACCTTGGCGCGCGGGTCGAAGTTGCGATAGACGCGGTGACCGAAGCCCATCAGCTTGAACGGGTCATCCTTGTCCTTGGCCTTGTCGATGAAGCGCTGGATGTTCTCTTCGGAGTCGTCGCCGATCTCGTCGAGCATGTTGAGCACTGCTTCGTTGGCGCCACCGTGGGCTGGACCCCACAGAGCCGCGATGCCGGCGCTGATGCAGGCAAACGGGTTGGCGCCGGTGGAGCCTGCCAGACGCACCGTGGAGGTGGAAGCGTTCTGCTCGTGGTCCGCGTGCAGCATGAAGATGCGGTCCATGGCCTTGGCGTAGACCGGATTGATCTCGTAAGGCTCGCACGGATTGCTGAACATCATGTAGAGGAAGTTCTCTGCATAGTTCAGGTCGTTGCGCGGGTAGTTGAAAGGCTGGCCGATGTTGTACTTGTAGGACATGGCCGCGATGGTCGGCATCTTGGCGATCAGGCGAATGGCGCTGATCTCGCGGTCCTGCGCCTGGGTGATGTCTAGGTGGTCATGGTAGAAGGCTGCCAGGCCGCCGATCACGCCGCACATGATCGACATGGGGTGGGCGTCGCGGCGAAAGCCCTTGAAGAAGTTGGCGATCTGCTCGTGGACCATGGTGTGGTTGCGCACCCGGTGCTCGAAGTCCTTGTACTGCTCTTCGTCCGGCAGTTCACCGAACAGCAGGGTGTAGCAGAGCTCGACGAAGTTGGAATGCTTGGCCAGTTGCTCGATCGGGTAGCCGCGATGCAGCAGCACGCCGTTGGCGCCATCGATGTAGGTGATGCCGGATTCGCAGGAAGAGGTGGCCAGGAAGCCGGGGTCGAAGGTAAAGAGGCCTTCCGCTCCGAGTCCGCGCACGTCAACGACGTCGGGGCCGAGGGTGCCTGAATGGACGGGAAGTTCGACAGGTTTCTCCAGACCATCCACCGTCAGGGTCGCTTTTCTCTCAGCCATGTCAGGCCTCCTTCGTGTTCGATATGGAGCGATACGTTGTCATTTCTCACTAACGTGCCGACGAATAGGGGGTCGCCCGGCAAAAAAGGTTCGCCCACTATAGAAGCGTTCAGGATATTGTCAATTCTCCCATTGAACGCTTGCTGTTGTACTATGCTCATTTAGCAGTATAGGTGTTGTACAGGTTATGATGCTTTGCATCATAGGCTGTCCTTTTGCAGTGCAGCAACTTGACGAAGTCGCATTTTTATGCAGCTTTGCCGCATTTTCCGACGAAGCGTTCGCCAAATTGCATGGTCATGCCATTTGTCATGGTGGGGGCATGTCCCTATAATTCAGGCCGCGACTGGCAGGAACAGGAGGTCGTGTCCAACTTGTCGCAGGTTGGGTCACGACAGCGCCCTTCCCAAAACCACCGCCCGCTCGGGCCTCTGGCCCGTATGTCGTAGAGTGGGCCAAGAGAGTGTGTAGAGAGCCGTGAATAGCAAACGACCCGTAAATCTGGATCTATCCACGATCCACTTCCCCCTTCCCGCCTTGACGTCGATTACCCACCGGGTCACTGGCGTCATTCTCTTCGTCGGTCTGATCTTCGGCTTCTGGGCGCTGGACGCCTCGTTGTCCTCGCCGGCCGGTTTCGACGCCGTACGTGATGCGCTGGCGCACAACTTCTTCGCCAAGCTGGTGGCCTGGGGACTGTTGTCCGCTCTGGCCTTCCACTTCGTCGCCGGCTGCAAGCACTTCATTATGGACGCCAACATCGGCGTGTCATTGGAAGGTGCGGTGAAAAAGGCGCAGATCACCATCGTGGCGAGCGTTGTCCTGATCATTCTGGCGGGAGTCTGGGTATGGTAACCAACATCACGAGCTTCAGCCGCAGCGGCCTGTCCGACTGGATCATCCAGCGCGCCAGTGCGGTTGTCATGGCGCTCTACACGGTCTTTCTGGTGGTCTATCTGCTGGCTCATCCGCAGCTCGACTATGCCACCTGGAGCGGTCTGTTCGAGCAGACCTGGATGCGAATCTTCTCGTTGCTGGCCTTCGTCTCGCTGGCCGCCCATGCCTGGGTGGGCCTGTGGACCGTGACCACCGACTACATCAAGCCGACCGCCATTCGTGTCGGCACCCAGTCCGTCATCATCATTGCCATCTTCGTGTTCCTGGTCTGGGGCATCCAAGTGCTGTGGGGAGCCTGATACATGTCAACCATGCGTAGTTTGACCTTTGACGCCATCATCATCGGTGGCGGTGGTGCCGGCCTTCGTGCGGCGCTGGAGCTGGCCAAGTCCGGCAAGAAGACCGCGGTGCTGTCCAAGGTCTTCCCGACGCGTTCGCACACCGTGTCCGCCCAGGGCGGCATTACCTGTGCCATCGCTTCCTCCGACCCCAACGACGACTGGCGCTGGCACATGTACGACACCGTCAAGGGCGGTGACTACATCACCGACCAGGACGCTGCGGAATACATGTGTTCCGAGGGGCCGAAGGCGGTGTTCGAACTCGAGCACATGGGCCTGCCGTTTTCCCGTTTCGACAATGGGCGGATCTATCAGCGCCCGTTCGGCGGTCAGTCCAAGAACTTTGGCGAAGGCGGCCAGGCGGCCCGTACCTGCGCCGCGGCCGACCGTACCGGACACGCTCTGCTGCACACGCTGTACCAGAACAATCTGAAAAATAACACCACCTTTCTCAATGAATGGTACGCCGTCGACCTGGTGAAGAACGCCAACGGTGACGTGGTCGGCTGTATCGCCATGGATATCGAGACCGGTGAAGTGGTGCACGTAAAGTCCAAGGCTACCGTGCTGGCCACCGGCGGTTCCGGTCGCATCTATGCCTCCACCACCAATGCCCTGATCAACACCGGTGACGGTATCGGCATGGCGCTGCGTGCCGGTGTGCCGATGCAGGACATGGAAATGTGGCAGTTCCACCCGACCGGTATCCACGGTGCCGGTGTGCTGGTGACAGAAGGTTGTCGCGGTGAAGGCGGCTACCTGGTCAACAAGGACGGCGAGCGCTTCATGGAGCGTTATGCGCCGAACGCCAAGGACCTCGCCGGCCGCGATGTGGTTGCGCGCTCCATGGTCATGGAAATCCTCGAAGGCCGTGGTTGCGGTGAAGACGGCGATCACGTCTTCCTCAAGCTCGACCATCTGGGCGAGGAGGTGCTGTCCAAGCGTCTGCCGGGCATCGTCGAGCTGGCCAAGACCTTCGCCCACGTGGATCCGGCCAAGGAGCCGATCCCGGTGGTGCCGACCTGCCACTACATGATGGGTGGTATCGCCACCAACGTGCATGGTCAGGCGATTGCCCAGGATGCCGACGGCAACGACCAGATCATCAATGGTCTCTACGCCTGTGGCGAGGCAGCTTGTGTCTCCGTGCACGGTGCCAACCGCCTGGGCGGCAACTCGCTGCTGGATCTGGTGGTGTTCGGGCGTGCCGCCGGCATGTACATCGAGAGCGCGCTCAATGAAGGCATCGAGTACCTGGATGCCCGCGAGTCCGACATCGAGACCGCGATGAAACGCATCACTCGCTGGAACGAGTCCGAAGGCGGCGAGAGCGTGCCTGAGCTCAAGCGCGAGCTGCAGAGCATCATGCAGAACTCCTTCGGCGTGTTCCGCGAAGAGAAGAACATGGTCGAGGGCGTCGAGAAGCTGGCCGAATTGCGTGGACGGATCGCCAACGCTCATCTGGCCGACAAGTCCCATGCGTTCAACACTGCCCGGGTCGAGGCTCTCGAGCTCGACAACCTGATGGAAGTGGCCGAGGCCACCGCCATCGCGGCACTGGAGCGCAAGGAGAGTCGCGGTGCGCACTCCCGCTACGACTATCCGGATCGTGACGACGCCAACTGGCTGAAGCACTCCATGTTCTTCCCCGGCGAGAAGCGGGTCGGCCAGCGCGATGTCAATTTCGCGCCGAAGACCGTCGACAAGTTCGAGCCGAAAATCCGTACCTATTAAGGGGGAGTCAACATGTCCAAGCTTCAGGTATCCCTGTACCGCTACAACCCGGAAACCGACTCCGCGCCTTATATGCAGGAGTTCGAGGTCGACACCCAGGGTCGCGACCTGATGGTGCTGAACCTGCTTGAGATGATCAAGGAGGACGACAGCTCCGTGGCCTTCCGTCGCAGCTGCCGTGAAGGCGTCTGTGGTAGTGACGGCATGAACATGAACGGCAAGAACGGCCTGGCTTGTATCACCCCGCTGTCCGAGGTGGTCAAGAACAACAAGCTGGTACTGCGTCCCTTGCCCGGTCTGCCGGTCATTCGTGACCTGGTGGTCGACATGGCGCTGTTCTACAAGCAGTACGAAAAGATCCAGCCGTACCTGCAGAACGACACGCCGGCGCCGGCCATCGAGCGCCTGCAGTCTCCGGAAGAGCGCGACAAGCTCGACGGTCTGTATGAGTGCATTCTATGCGCCTGCTGTTCGACCTCGTGCCCGTCGTTCTGGTGGAATCCGGAGAAGTTCGTCGGTCCCGCCGGCCTGCTGCAGTCCTATCGCTTCCTCGCGGATTCCCGCGATACGGCGACCCAGGAGCGTCTGTCGGAGCTGGAGGATCCGTTCTCCGTATTCCGTTGCCGCGGCATCATGAACTGCGTGGCGGTCTGTCCCAAGGGGCTTAACCCGACTCGGGCGATCGGCAAGATCCGTGAGATGTTGCTGGCGAATGCCACTTAAATCGTGGCGCCGGGCTTGTTATCATGGGCTCGGTCCGGGGGCGCGGCATCCTGTCGCGCCCCCGGATGACAGCGTCAGGAGCCGGTGCCATGGGCACCGGCTTTTGAGCATGATGCAAGACCGCTAGGCAGATCGACCGCGGCCCCGATGACCGCGGCAGAACCACCAGGGCGCTCGATGATGGTCAGTGCCAAGGGTGACGATGGGCAGGACGCCTTCCACTGAGGGGCCTGCGCCACGCCCGCGGTAGATCACGAGCATCGAGCCCACTACCACCCCATCAGTGCAGGGTGACCGAGAGATGCAACAAGGCATAATGGAGTTGATGTGGCGCTCCTCTCACGTGACGGGCAGCAACGTCCACTACGTGGAAGCGCTCTATGAGCAGTACCTCGACGACCCTAGCGCCGTCACCGATGAATGGCGCGATTACTTCGACGAGTTGTCACGCCAGGAAGGCGCCCCGTCCGACGAGACCCCCCTCTCACCGATCCGTGATCAGTTCTATCAGCTTGGCCGCGAACGTCGCACCGCCGTTGCCGGCAGCACGCCTGTCGACAGCGAAGAGAGCCGCAAGCAGGTCAAGGTCCTGCAGCTGATCAACGCCTATCGCTTCCGGGGCCACCAGAAGGCCGACATCGACCCGCTGGGGCTGCGTGATCCGAAGCCGGTGCCTGATCTTGATCTGGCGTTCCACCAGCTGTCCAAGGCCGACCTCGATACCGAGTTCCAGACCGGTTCCTTCTTCCTGGGCAAGGACCAGGCGCCGCTCAAGGAAATCGTCGATGCGCTGGATCGCACCTATTGCCGTTCGATCGGCTGCGAGTTCATGCATATCGTCGATACCGAAGAGAAGCGCTGGCTGCAGCAGCGTTTCGAGTCGGTGCGCTCGGCTCCGGACCATGGTGATGATCGCCGCAAGCAGCTGTTCGAGCGGTTGTCCGCGGCCGAAGGGCTGGAAAGCTACCTGGCCTCCAAGTACCCGGGCACCAAGCGCTTCGGCCTTGAGGGTGGCGAGACCTTCATTCCGATGATGGACGAGCTGATCCAGCGCGCGGGCAGCTACGGCACCAAGGAAGTGGTCATCGGCATGGCCCACCGCGGTCGCCTCAACGTGCTGGTCAACATCCTCGGCAAGAACCCCGGCGAGCTGATCGACGAGTTCGACGGCAAGAAGCTGATCGAGCGCGGTTCCGGTGACGTCAAGTATCACCAGGGCTTCAGCTCCAACGTGATGACGCCGGGCGGTGAGGTTCACCTGGCGATGTCCTTCAACCCCTCGCACCTCGAAATCGTGGCGCCGGTGGTGGAAGGCTCGGTGCGCGCTCGCCAGGATCGCCGCGACGATGTCGATGGCGGCAAGGTGCTGCCGATCAACGTCCATGGCGATGCCGCCTTCGCTGGTCAGGGCGTGGTCATGGAGACGTTCCAGATGTCCCAGACCCGTGCCTACAAGACCGGTGGTACGGTGCACATCGTCATCAACAACCAGGTCGGCTTCACCACGTCGCATCCCGAGGACGCGCGTTCCACTGAGTACTGCACCGACATCGCCAAGATGGTGCAGGCGCCGATCCTGCACGTGAACGGTGACGATCCCGACGCGGTGCTCCACGTGACCCAGGTGGCCCTGGACTATCGTCAGCAGTTCAAGAAGGACGTGGTCATCGACCTGGTGTGCTACCGCCGCCGCGGCCACAACGAGGCCGACGAGCCCTCCGGCACCCAGCCGATGATGTACCGCAAGATCAAGGACCATCCGTCCTCTCGTGCGATCTACGCCGAGCGCCTGGTCAAGCAGGGCGTGCTGAGCGAAGACGAAGCCAAGGCGGTGGTCGAGAAGTATCGCGATGATCTGGTCGCCGGCAATCACGTGGCCAACGCCCTGGTGCAGGAACCCAACACCTCACTGTTCGTCGACTGGAAGCCGTACCTCGGTCACGAGTGGACCGGGCACGCCGATACCACCTTCGACATGAAGCGGCTCAAGCAGCTTGCCGCCAAGATGTGCGAGATCCCTGACGGGGTGAAGGTGCAGCGTCAGGTCGCCAAGATCTACGATGATCGCCGCAAGATGCAGGGCGGTGGGCTGGCCATGAACTGGGGCTTCGCCGAAACCCTGGCCTACGCCACCTTGCTCGAGCAGGGGCACCCGATTCGCCTGACCGGTCAGGATGTCGGACGCGGTACCTTCTCGCACCGCCATGCGGTGATCCACAACCAGGCCGACGGTTCCACCTACGTGCCGCTTCAGCACATGGCGGACGGTCAGCCGCGTTTCACTATCCATGACTCCTTCCTCTCCGAGGAGGCGGTGCTGGCGTTCGAGTACGGCTACTCGACCACCATGCCCAACGCGCTGGTGATCTGGGAAGCGCAGTTCGGTGACTTCTTCAACGGCGCCCAGGTGGTGGTGGACCAGTTCATCTCCTCCGGCGAGACCAAGTGGGGTCGTCTGTGTGGCCTGACCATGCTGCTGCCCCACGGTTTCGAAGGGCAGGGCCCCGAGCACTCCTCGGCGCGTCTCGAGCGCTTCCTGCAGCTGTGCGCCGAGCACAACATGCAGGTGTGCGTGCCGACCACCCCGGCGCAGATCTATCACCTGCTGCGCCGTCAGGTGATTCGCCCGCTGCGCAAGCCGCTGGTGGTGATGTCGCCGAAGAGCCTGCTGCGCCACAAGGAAGCCACCTCGAGCCTCGAGGACCTCGCCAACGGCAGCTTCAACATGGTGCTGCCCGACCAGGGACAGCGTGATGCGTCCAAGGTCGAGCGGATCATCATGTGCTCGGGCAAGGTCTATTACGATCTGGCCAACTGGCGCGAGGAGAACCTGCGTGACGATGTAGCGATCGTGCGCGTCGAGCAGCTCTATCCGTTCCCCAAGGAAGAGCTGATCGAGACGCTCAAGGACTACAGCGGCGTCACCGACATCGTCTGGTGTCAGGAAGAGCCCCTGAACCAGGGCGCCTGGTATTCCATGCAGCACAATCTGCGCATCGTCGCCGATTCGCTCAAGGACGGCCTGGGCGGTCAGCTGAAGTTTGCCGGACGTCCGGCATCGGCGGCTCCCGCGGCGGGCTACATGTCCGTACACACCGAACAGCAGCGCCAACTGGTGGAAGACGCCTTCAATCTCTAAGGCGACCATCGGGAAGAGAGAGAACACTAAGGATACGACATGGCTACCGAGATCAAGGCACCATCCTTTCCGGAATCCGTTGCCGAAGGCACCGTAGGTACCTGGCACAAGAAGCCGGGTGACAGCGTCGAGCGTGACGAACTGATCGTCGAGATCGAGACCGACAAGGTCGTGCTCGAGGTGGTGGCGGTGGAAGCCGGCACCCTGTCAGAGGTGCTGGTGGAAGAAGGCGACACCGTGGAGTCCGAGCAGGTCCTGGGCCGCATCGGTGAAGGCGGCGGCGAGTCCAAGGAAGCGTCCGAGGAGTCGTCCGAGAAAGACGAGGACGACGCCAGGGAAGCCGCTTCCGAAGCGTCCGACGACAAGGCTGAGAAGAAGCCGGCCGAAGCGCCCAAGGGCGGCGGCGAGAAGCGCGACGTCAAGGCACCGAGCTTCCCCGAGTCGGTGCAGGAAGGGACCGTCGCCAGCTGGACCAAGAAGGTCGGCGAAGCGGTCAAGCGTGACGAAGTGCTGGCCGAGATCGAGACCGACAAGGTCGTGCTCGAGGTGGTCGCACCGGAAGATGGCGCCCTGGCCGAGATCAAGATCGAGGAAGGCGACACCGTGGAGTCCGAGGCCGTGCTGGCGGTGTTCGAGGTGGGTGCAGGCGGTGGCTCTGCCGATACCGCCGATCAGGAAGCGCCCAAGGCCAGCGCCGACGATGGCGACAGCGACGAGCAGGTCGGTGACAAGATCGTGGCGCCTGCCGCGCGCAAGCTGATCGCCGAGCACGACCTCGACGTCAGTGCCATCAAGGGCACCGGCAAGGACGGTCGCGTCCTCAAGGAAGACGTGCTCAAGGCGGTCAAGGACGGCGGCGCCAAGAAGTCCGCGCCGGCCAAGAAGGCCAGCTCCGGCGCCACCGCAGCCCCGGCCGTGGAAGGCGAGCGCCCCGAGAAGCGCGTGCCGATGACCCGTCTGCGCAAGACCATCGCCAAGCGTCTGGTCCAGGCTCAGCAGACCGCTGCCATGCTGACCACCTACAATGAGGTGGACATGGGTGCGGTGATGGAGCTGCGCTCCCAGTACAAGGACACCTTCCTGAAGGCCCACGACGTCAAGCTCGGTTTCATGGGCTTCTTCGTCAAGGCGGCTTCCGAGGCGCTCAAGCGCTTCCCTGATGTCAACGCCTCCATCGACGGTGACGACATCGTCTACCACGGTTATCAGGACATCGGCGTGGCCGTATCCACCGACCGTGGCCTGGTGGTGCCGGTGCTGCGCGATACCGACAGCATGAAGATCGCCGACGTCGAGAAGGGCATCGTCGACTTCGGCAAGCGCGGACGCGAAGGCAAGCTGGGCATCGAGGACATGCAGGGCGGTACCTTCACCATCACCAACGGCGGCATCTTCGGCTCGCTGATGTCGACCCCGATCCTGAATCCGCCGCAGACCGCGATCCTCGGCATGCACAAGATCCAGGAGCGTCCGATGGCGGTCAACGGCAAGGTCGAGATTCGCCCGATGATGTATCTGGCGCTGTCCTACGACCACCGCATGATCGATGGCAAGGATGCGGTACAGTTCCTGGTCACCATCAAGGAGCTGCTCGAGGATCCGGCGCGTCTGCTGCTGGAAATCTGAGCCTGACCGTGGCAGCGACAGGGATTTACTGCAGAGCCTCTGCACACAGAACGAACAGGAGCCAACATGGCCGACAAGTATGATGTGATCGTCATTGGCGCGGGCCCGGGTGGCTACGTGGCCGCCATCCGTGCTGCTCAGCTGGGTCTGAAGACCGCCTGCGTCGAGAAGTGGATCGGCAAGGAAGGCAAGGTGGTGCACGGCGGTACCTGCCTGAACGTGGGCTGTATCCCGTCCAAGGCACTGCTCGAGGCCTCCCACAAGTTCGTCGAGGCCCAGCACGACTTCGACGACATGGGCATCCAGGCCGGCGACGTCAGCATGGACGTGTCCAAGATGATGGCGCGCAAGGACAAGATCGTTAAGCAGCTGACCGGCGGCATCTCCGGGCTGTTCAAGGCCAATGGCGTCACCGCCATCGAAGGTACCGGCAAGGTCGTGGCCAAGAACAAGGTCGAGGTCACCGACAAGGACGGCGAGTCCAGCACCGTCGAGGCGGACAACATCGTCATCGCCGCCGGCTCGGTGCCGGTGGAGATCCCGCCGACCCCGCTGACCGAGGGTCTGATCGTCGATTCCACCGGCGCCCTCGAGTTCCAGGAGACGCCCAAGCGTCTGGGCGTCATCGGCGCCGGCGTCATCGGCCTTGAGCTCGGCAGCGTGTGGAGCCGCCTCGGCAGCGAAGTGACCGTGCTCGAGGCGATGGACAGCTTCCTGCCGATGGTCGACTCGGCCATCGCCAAGGAGACCCAGAAGCTGCTCAAGAAGCAGGGTCTGGACATCAAGCTCAACGCCCGCGTGACCGGTTCCGAGGTCAAGGGTGAGGAAGTCGTCGTCAAGTACGAGGACAACGAGGGTGAGAAGGAACTGACCTTCGACAAGCTGATCGTCTGTGTCGGCCGTCGTCCCTACACCAAGGGCGTGGTAGCCGACGGCCTGGGCGTCGAACTGGATCAGCGCGGCTTCATCCACGTCGATGACCAGTGCCGCACCAGCGTGCCGGGCGTCTACGCCATCGGCGACTGCGTGCGTGGCCCGATGCTGGCCCACAAGGCCTCCGAAGAGGGCGTGATGGTGGCCGACATCATCGCAGGCCACAAGGCGCAGATGAACTACGACGCCATTCCCAGCGTGATCTACACCCACCCCGAGGTGGCCTGGGTCGGCATGAACGAGCAGGACGCCAAGTCCGCCGGTATCAAGGTCAAGACCGGTAGTTTCCCGTTCGCCGCCAGTGGCCGTGCCATGGCCAACAACGCCACCGAAGGCCAGGCCAAGATCATCGCCGACGCCGAGACCGATCGCATCCTGGGGATGCACATCGTCGGTCAGCACGCCGGTGAGCTGATCGCCCAGGGCGTTATCGCCATGGAATTCGGCTCCAGCGCCGAAGATCTGGCGCTGACCTGCTACGCGCACCCGAGCCTGTCCGAGGCGGTGCACGAGGCAGCGCTGGCGGTGGAAGGGCACGCCATCCACGTGGCCAACCGCAAGAAGCGCTAGCAAGACAACAAGCGCCCGGTAATCCTAGGCAAGCCTGTGCAGTTTTGGCAGGCTTGCCGGTGTTTTCCGCGAGCGCATCGCCGCCGACCATGTATCGGTGGCGGTCGGTGGCGACCCGATGACTTTCGTCCCTCGGGGCAGGGTGGGTCGCCGTTCGAGTCACATGCAACCAATGGCATGAATCGATGAACCTTCACGAGTATCAAGGCAAGCAGCTGTTTGCCGACTATGGTCTGCCCGTTTCCAAGGGCTTCGCCTGCGACACCCCCGAAGAAGCCTACGAGGCTTGCAAGAAGATCGGCGGCGACATGTGGGTCGTCAAGGCCCAGGTCCACGCCGGTGGCCGCGGCAAAGCCGGTGGTGTCAAGCTGATCAAGAGCCCGGACGAAGCCAAGGCCTTCGCCGAGCAGTGGCTGGGCAAGAACCTGGTGACCTTCCAGACCGACGAGAACGGTCAGCCGGTCGCCAAGATCCTGGTCGAGAACTGCACCGACATCGCCAATGAGCTGTACCTTGGCGCGGTGGTCGACCGTGGCACCCAGCGTGTGGTCTTCATGGCTTCCACCGAAGGTGGTGTCGAGATCGAGAAGGTCGCCGAAGAGACGCCCGAGAAGATCCTCAAGGCCGAGATCGACCCGCTGGTCGGCGCACAGCCCTACCAGGCGCGTGAGCTGGCCTTCGCCCTCGGCCTGGAAGGCGCGCAGGTGAAGCAGTTCACCAAGATCTTCCTGGGTCTGTCCAAGATGTTCCACGACAAGGATCTGGCGCTTTTGGAGATCAACCCGCTGGTGATCACCGACGAAGGCAATCTCCACTGCCTCGACGCCAAGATCAACCTGGACGGCAACGCCCTGTACCGTCACCCGGATCTGCAGGAAATGCGTGACCCGTCCCAGGAAGACGAGCGTGAAGCCAACGCTGCCCAGTGGGACCTGAACTACGTCGCCCTGGAAGGCAACATCGGCTGCATGGTCAACGGCGCTGGCCTGGCCATGGGCACCATGGACATCATCAAGCTCCACGGTGGCCAGCCGGCCAACTTCCTTGACGTCGGCGGCGGCGCCACCAAGGAGCGCGTGGCTGAGGCGTTCAAGATCATCCTGTCCGACGACAGCGTGCAGGCCGTGCTGGTCAACATCTTCGGCGGTATCGTGCGCTGCGACATGATCGCTGAAGGCATCATCGGTGCCGTCGAGCAGGTCGGCGTCAATGTGCCGGTCGTGGTGCGTCTGGAAGGTAACAACGCCGAGCTGGGTGCCGAGAAACTGGCCTCCAGCGGTCTGAACATCATCGCTGCCAAGAGCCTCACCGATGCGGCTCAGCAGGTCGTCAAGGCAGCGGAGGGCAAGTAATGAGCATCCTGATCGACAAGAACACCAAGGTCATCTGCCAGGGCTTCACTGGCGGACAGGGGACCTTCCACTCCGAACAGGCCATCGAGTACGGCACCCAGATGGTCGGCGGCGTGACCCCGGGCAAGGGCGGCCAGGAGCACCTGGGCCTGCCGGTGTTCAACACCGTCAAGGAAGCCGTCGAGCAGACCGGCGCCGAGGCCAGCGTGATCTACGTGCCTGCCCCGTTCTGCAAGGATTCCATCCTGGAAGCCGCCAACGCCGGCATCAAGCTGATCGTGTGCATCACTGAAGGCATCCCGACCCTCGACATGCTGGACGTCAAGGTCAAGTGCGATGAGCTGGGCGTGCGTCTGATCGGTCCGAACTGCCCCGGTGTCATCACCCCGGGCGAGACCAAGATCGGCATCATGCCGGGTCACATCCACAAGCCGGGCAAGGTCGGTATCGTGTCGCGTTCCGGCACCCTGACCTACGAAGCGGTCAAGCAGACCACCGACCACGGCTTCGGCCAGTCCACCTGTGTGGGCATCGGCGGTGACCCGATCCCGGGCTCCAACTTCATCGACATCCTCGAGATGTTCGAGAAGGACCCGGCGACCGAGGCCATCGTCATGATCGGTGAGATCGGCGGTACCGCCGAGGAAGAGGCTGCTGCCTACATCAAGGAGCACGTCTCCAAGCCGGTGGTGTCCTACATCGCCGGTGTCACCGCTCCTCCCGGCAAGCGCATGGGCCACGCCGGCGCCATCATCGCCGGTGGCAAGGGCACCGCGGACGAGAAGTTCGCCGCCCTGGAAGCCGCGGGCGTCAAGACCGTGCGCTCCCTGGCCGAGATCGGCGACGCCCTGAAGGAAGCGACCGGCTGGTAAGCGGTCCTACCGTCAGAATAAGCGTCAGAATAAAGGCCACCTCCGGGTGGCCTTTTTTGTGGCTGGAACTCCACCAGATGCGACGAAGGGGCGGGTCGAAGGGGGAAGTACGCGGAAGGCGTTAGGGACGAGGCGACGATTGATTGGCCCGCGTGCGCCACCAGCCGACCACCTGTGCCACGAACACCGGCGCGCCCGCCACCAGATAGAGGTGGTAGCTGACCAGGCGCCAGACGATCACCGCCGCCGCGGCCTGCTCTCGGGCCATCAGCGGCAGCAGCAGGGCGCCTACGCTGACCTCCGCGGCGCCGGCGCCGCCCGGCAGCACGCTCAACTGGCTGGCGGCCATGGCCAGCATCTGCACTAGAAAGGTCCAGGCCCAGTCGGCGCCGCCGCCCACCCCCAGCACCGCCAGATACAGGAGGCTATAGCGCGCAAGCCAGTGCAGGCAGCACAGCGCGAAGATCGCCATCAGCACGCCCTTGGGCAGCGCAAGCGTACTCGCCAGGGTCCGGCGACAGCGCAGCAGGCGTCGGGTCATCCAGCGCCTGGGCCCCGAGCCGACAAAGGGAGGGGGAGAGACATGGCGCAGCAGCCAGGGTAGCCACACGATCACCACCGCAAACACCACAAGCGCCAGCAGCAGCGCCGCCAGGGAGGCCTCGACCAGGGTCTGGTGAGGCCAGCTGGCCAGTCCGCTCATCGACAGCGACACCAGTACGCCCAGCATCAGGCTGAAGAACAGCATGTCGGCCAGTTGATCGACCAGAAAGATGGCCGAGGCCTGGGCCGGCGGATAGCCCCGGCGTGCCAGCAGCCACAGCAGGGTGGCGACGCCTCCGCCCCCGGCCGGGGTGGCACATAGCGCGAACTTCGACGACATCTCGATCGCCAGGGCACCGCCCTGACCGAGGCGGCCGGCTCGTCCGTCGAGCATCAGCCGCAGGCGCGCCGCGTTGAGGTTCCAGCAGATCACCGCCAGGGCTACCATCAGCGCCAGCAGGGGCAGCGGGAAGGCGATAACCGCAGTGAAGGTGCCGGCGCCCCCCAGCCACCACGGCAGCAGCAGGGTGATGGCCAGGGTCAGGATCAGCAGGGCGGCCTTCCACCACAGGCGTGATTGCATCCCGGCAGGGGCACGCAGGCGCCTGTCCAGCGATGGTGTTGGCCCAAACCTAGCCATGGCGCCGATCGCGCGGGCAGACCGGATCGATGACGGCTTCGTAATGGTTGAGCAGCGAAATCATCACCTTGTCCCAGTCGAACTGGCGCTCGACGAAGCGCCGAGCGTGGCGCCCGGCCGATTGCGGATCATTGGCGAACAGCGCCTCGGTGGCCTCGGCCATGGCGGCTGCCGAATGTGGCTGACATAGCACGCCGCCGCCCAATGGCACGTTCTCGATCAGCGCACCGGCCCTGGCGCCGATCACCGGGATGCCGCTGGCCATGGCTTCCTGGGCGATCAGCCCGAAGGTCTCGCGGGTGCCCGCGTGCAGCAGGGCATCACTGGAGGCGAGCGCACGGGCGACCTCATGCACGCCGACGCAGCGATTGATGACGCTGACGTTGGCGGGCACCTCGGTGGGCATGCCGGGGCCCATCAACAGCAGGTGGTAGGGAGGCCCAAGGCGCCTGGCGGTGTCCAGCAACACCTCGATGTTCTTCTCTCGTGAGTAGCGCCCGACGAACACCAATAGACGGCTGTCGTTGCCGAGCCCCAGCTTGCGCCTGAGCTCGGGATCGCGCCTGTCCGGGTGAAAGGTCGCCAGATCGACGCCAAGGGGCTGCACCCGCACCCGTTTGACGCCCCAGGACGTCAGACGGTCGGCCATCGCCTGGCAGGGCGCCAGTACGCTGTCGAAGCGGCGGTAAAGGTCGACCACGTAGCGCTCCAGCCGTCGCTGCACCATCGGCCCGAAGCGATCCCCCATCAACCGAGGAAGGTCCGAGTGGTAGAAGCCCACCACCGGCACGCCGAGACGCTGGCCGGCGTCCAGTGCCGCCCAGGCGGTGACGTAGGGGTCGCCGGCTTCGATCAGATCCGGCGATAGCTCCACCAGGGCGTCGCGCCAGGGCCGGCGGCGCAGCGGAAAGCGGTAGCTCTGGCCCAGCGGGATGCGCAGTGCAGGCAACTGGTGATGGTCGCCGAGGCTGTCTCGCTCGGCCCCCGGCACCAGCAGACTGGTGCGCAACTGCGGGAAGCGCGAAAACACCCGGTGTTTGGCTTGAAGGTAGGTGCGTACGCCGCCGCTGGCGGGGGCGTGAAACATGGTGACGTCGGCGAGATGCAAAAGGGGCCTCCATGGCGAGCGCGTCATTGCCATGAGCCTACGAGGGAAATAAGTCAGTTCAGCGACAGGGAAAGGTGCCTGGAAGAATCGCCCGGGCGGAGAACGAAAAACGGCGACCCGAAGGTCGCCGTTTTCTGTACTTCGAGGTCGATAGCGGTGTTACCGCCGCGACCGAGCAGGAAGGATCGCTCAGGCGGCGGGCTGGGCCACCAGTGAGCGGGTCTCTTCCTTGGCTTCGGTCAGGGCGACGCGTACCGCGTCGCCGAGCTTGAAGCGCTCCTCGCCCTCGATCTGGATGCGGCCTTCCTTGTCGTCGACCACCACCTTGTCGCGGTCTGCGTGCATCAGCGGTGCCGGTACGAAGGCGGTGGCGCCGTTGGCGGTCAGGCGTACCCGCATGCCGCCGCGGTTGATGGCGATGATCTCGGCATCGAACACGTCCTGCTGCTTGGCCGCCGGGGTCAGGTAGCGCACGTAGAGCCAGTCCTTGACGTCGCGCTCGGCCAGACGGTTGAGGCGACGGCGCTCGGTGAGCTGCTCGGTCAACTCGACGCTGGCCTCCTTCGGCGCCTGCTCGCCCTTGAGCACGCGCTTGATCAGGCGGTGGTTGACCATGTCGCCGTACTTGCGGATCGGCGAGGTCCAGGTGGCGTAGGCGGCCAGTCCCAGGCCAAAGTGCGGGCCCGGCTGGGCGGACATGGCGGTAAAGCCCTGGAACTTGCGCAGGCGGGCGTCGAGCCAGGCATCGTCGCGGCTTTCCAGCGCACGCTTGAGCTCCTTGTAGCGCGACAGGTCGGTCAGCGCCTCACGCTCGACGGCGATGTCCTGGGTCGCCAGGAAGCTCTGGGCGGCCTCGGCCTTGTCGTCCTCGAAGGCACGATGGACGTTGAAGATGCCGTGACCGACCTTGTCGGCCAGCAGCGTCGCACAGCAGGCGTTGGCGGCGATCATCGACTCTTCGATCATGCGGTTGGCGATGCGCCGCTCTTCGGTGCGGATCGCCAGCACGTTGCCGGCCTCGTCCAGGTCGAAGACATAGTCGGGACGGTCCTTGAACACCAGGGCGTGCTCCTGACGCCAGGCGGTGCGTGCCTCGGTCAGATCGCGGAGGGCCTTGAGCTGTTCACCGATGATGTCGTCGGGTGCCCATTCGCCCTGGCCCTCGAGCCAGTCAGAGACGTTGTCGTAGACCAGGCGAGCCTGTGAACGCGCGGTGGCAGCGAAGAACTGATAGTCACCGAGGCTGCCATCGGCGTTGACGTCCAGGCGACAGGCCAGCACCGGGCGCTCCTGGCCCTCGTGCAGCGAGCACAGATCGTCGGCCAGCTGCTCGGGCAGCATGGTGACGTTCTGGCCCGGCAGGTAGACGGTGAAGGCGCGGGTGCGGGCCTCGAGGTCGGCGGCGTGGCCTTCCTCGACGTAGGCGGTAGGGTCGGCGATGGCCACCGACAGGCGCCAGCCGCCGTCCTCACGGACCTCGACGCGCAAGGCGTCGTCCATGTCCCGGGTCTTCTCGCCGTCGATGGTGAAGAAGGGCTCGGCGGTCAGGTCCTTTCGCTCCAGGCCTTCGTCGCGCAGCGGCCAGTCGTTGCCGGCGTCGGGGCATTCCTGCTCGAGGGCGTGGCGGGCCAGGGTGACGCGCCAGGGCACTGCGGGATCATCGGTCTTGGCCACCAGCTCGTCGATCTGGGTAAAGAAGGCGCGATCGTCGGGCTTGAGCGGGTGGCGCACCAGACGCGCCACGACCCAGTCGCCGTCACCGATGGCGTCTTCCTCAAGGCTGCGCTTGATGCGTGCCTTCATGGCGGTCTTGATCGACGGGTGATCAGGCACCACCGCCAGGCGTCCATCGCGCTTCTGCACCCGGGCAACGAAGCGCTGCATGTTGCTCTCGATCAGGGTGTCGGGTTCCACCGACTTGCGCTCGCCTTCCTCGTGCAGCACTGCCTCGACGCGGTCGCCGTGCAGCACCTTCTTCATGGCGGGGGGCGGCACGAAATAGGACGCACCGTCCTCGCACTCGAGGAAGCCGAAGCCCTTTTCGGTGGCTTTGATGACACCCGTGACGCGGGGGGTGTTATCGCGGATCTGTTGCTTGAGCTGAGCCAGCAAGGCGTTGTTCTGCAGCATGGTCACGATCGAGTGGCGGGAATAAGGGGGCCACTATACGGATTGTTGCAGCCCCGGCCAAACCCCGTGGAGCCCGAGGCCACAAATCAAGGGGTTGGAAACGGCATTCGGCAAAATTTCACCGCTTCCTGTGCGGCATCCTTGCTACGCCTCCTTTCGCTCCCGTGGGAATACCTCGGTAGAGGAGTTGAGGGGGCGTGTGGGTCGCCGTGAAATGCACAGTCAGGGTTCGACCAATGTGGTATTAGATTGGTATTCAATTGGTCTCTAGGTGGAGCTATAGTGGTTATCACCAAGCTCCCAGGGACCACGCCGCCATGGATTCACGATTCGAGCACCTGCACCTCGACGCCTCGCTTGCCACGCCACTGTACCGCCAGCTGGCCAACGGCCTGGAGGCGGCCATCCGCAGTGGCAGCTGGCGCGCCGGAGAGGCGCTGCCGTCGGAACGCAACCTGGCCGAGGCGTTGGCGGTGTCACGCATCACGGCGCGCAAGGCCCTCGACCAGCTGGAGGAAAGCGGCCTGATCCGACGCGACCGCGGCTCCGGCACCTTTATTCGTCCCAGCATGGATCAGCCGCTGACCCGACTGGCGAGTTTCAGCGACATGCTGATCCAGCGGGGATTTTCGCCGCGCTCCGAGTGGCTGAGACGCGAGCGCTGCCAGCCGAGCTCCGAGGAGAATCTACGCCTGGGATTGTCGAGCAATGCCCAGGTGTCGCGACTCAAGCGTCTGCGTCTGGCCGATGACGTGGTGATGGCGGTGGAGGAGAGCTGCCTGCCGGTCACGGTGCTGCCGGACCCCATGGCGGTCGACGTCTCGCTGTATCAATGGCTCGAGCAGGCTGGTCGCCCCATCGTGCGTGCCCGTCAGCAGGTCACCGCGGTCAATGCCGACGCCGAACTCGCCGGGCTTGCCCAGGTGGCCGAAGGCCAGGCTCTGCTCAAGGTGACGCGGCTGGGCTACCTGGCCGACGACACCCCGGCGGAGCTGACCATCACCTACTGCCGTACCGACTACTACGACTTCACCGTCGAACTCGCCCGCTAGGAGACCGCCATGAGTACCGCTCCCACCCGCCTTGCCGGTAACGTGCTGACCCCCGAGGGCTGGCGCCTGGGTGAGATTCGGCTGGAACAGGGCCGGATCGCCGCCATCGAGGGCTCCCCCGTGGACCCCTCTACCAATGATGCCCCTCGGCTGATCCCCGGCTTCGTCGACCTGCACGTGCATGGTGGTGGCGGAGCCGACGCCATGGAGGGGCGCGAGGCCGTCTCGACCCTCGCCCGCACTCACCTGCGGTTTGGCACCACCAGCCTGCTGGCGACCACCATGACCGCGCGCCCGGAAGAGGTGCGTACGGTTCTGGGCGAGATCTCAGGCTATATGGACGCCCCGGACCCCGCGGCTTCCCGGGTGCTCGGCGTACACCTCGAAGGGCCCTTCATCAATCCTGGCAAGCTCGGCGCCCAGCCGGCCCACGCCCAGGTCGCCAGCGTCGCCGAAATGGATGAACTGATGGCGTTGGCGCCCATCCTGCTGATCACCCTGGCACCGGAAATCAGCGGCCATGGCGAAGTGATCCGTCACCTCACCGACAAGGGCGTGCGCGTCCAGCTGGGCCATACCCTGGGCAGCTACGAAGAAGGCGTCGAGGCGCTGTCCCACGGCGCCTGCGGCTTTACCCACCTGTTCAACGCCATGACCGCGCTGCACCACCGCAAGCCGGGCATGGTCGGGGCGGCGCTGGCCCACGCCGAGTACGCCGAGATCATTCCCGATCTGCTGCATGTACATCCCGGCGCCATTCGCACCGCGCTGCGCTGCATTCCGCGGCTCTATGCGGTGACCGATTCCACCGCGGCGGCTGGCATGCCCGACGGTGACTACCGCCTGGGCGAGCAGAAGGTGACCAAGTGCCTGGGCGGCGTGCGTCTGGCCGACGGCACCCTGGCCGGCAGCACCCTGACCATGGATCAGGCGCTGCGCAACTTCGTCAGTGTCGGGCTCAGCCTGGCCGAGGCCTCGGATCGGCTGTCGCGCTTTCCCGCGGACTTCCTCGGGCGCCGTGACATCGGTCGCCTGGGGGCCGGGGCCCGCGCCGATATCGTGACCCTCGACCCCGAACTCACCCTTACCTCTGTCCATCTGGACGGTCGTCTTGTCTCTGGAGAATCCCATGTCACTCATGCTTGAAGAGGCGCTGAACGCGCCGGAACGCCTGCGCGGTCAGTTGACGCGTAACCAGACAGTGCTGCGGGAACTGGGTGATCGCCTGCGTGCCGAGCCGCCGACAGGCGCCGTCACCGTGGCCAGGGGCAGCTCTGACCACGCCGCCAGCTATCTCGCCTACCTGTGCATGCAGACTCGCGGCATTCCGGTGGCCTCGCTGCCGCCGTCACTGTCGACCCTGTCGCGTACGCCCTGGCGATTGGCCGGCCAGCTGTCCATCGCCATCTCCCAGTCGGGCCAGAGTCCCGATCTGGTGGCGAGCCAGGAGGCGCTGAAGCAGGGTGGTGCCACCACCATCGCGCTGGTCAATACGCCGGAGTCACCACTGGGCCGGGCGAGCGATCTGGAAGTGCCGCTGTTTGCCGGTGAAGAGAAGAGTGTGGCGGCCACCAAGAGCTTCCTGGCGACCCTGTCCGCCGGTGCCCAGCTGATGGCGCACTGGAACGAGAGCGCCATGCTGCTGGGGGCGCTCAATGAGCTGCCCGACCGCCTCACCGACGCCGCCGCCCAGGACTGGAGCACGGCGGTAGAAGCGCTCAAGGACGCCGATCGGCTGATGGTCATCGGCCGGGGTACCGGGCTTGGCATCGCCCAGGAGGCGGCGCTCAAGTTCAAGGAAACCTGCGCCATTCAGGCAGAGCCCTTCAGTGGCGCCGAGGTCAAGCACGGCCCCATGGCGCTGATCGAGCCAGGCTATCCGGTACTGGTGTTCGCCCCCCCCGGCGCCGAACAGCAGGGCTTGCTGGAGCTGGCCGAGTGGCTCGAGAGCGTGGGTGCCAAGGTGCTGCTGGCCGCCGACGACCGTGTGCCCAAGCGCCATCTGACATTGACCTCGGCGGGTCACGAGGCGCTGGAACCGGTGTCGGTGATCCAGAGCTTCTATCCGATGGTGGCCCGCCTGGCCGAGGCTCGCGGTATCGATCCGGATCAACCGAGGCACCTGCGCAAGGTGACCTGCACGCTCTAATCACTACGACAATCATACGGAGCCGATCATGACTTCCAGCAATGTCACTCTGGTGGCGCCGGTCAAGGGGGTGGTAGTCCCCCTGGCCGACGTGCCGGACCCGGTTTTTGCCGAGGGTACCCTCGGCCAGGGCATCGCCCTGGATCCCCTGGGCGGTTGCCTGCACGCGCCCTGCGCCGGCGAGGTGATTCAGTGTGCCCGTACCCATCACGCCTTCACCATCAAGAGCGACGAGGGCGTCGAGGTACTGGTTCATCTTGGCCTCGACACCGTCGCCCTCGAAGGCAAGGGCATCGAGCCCTGCGTCAGCCTGGGCCAGCGCATCGAGGCGGGCGAGCCGCTGTGCTACTTCGATGTGGATCAACTGGTATGCGAGGCGGTATCGCTGGTGACACCACTGGTGGTGCTGGATGCCGGAGGTCGTGGGTGGGTGTCGCTGGACCTGCGTGCCGGCGATATCGTCCAGCGCGGTGATCCGCTGGTGGTGCTGGGCCCCGAAAGGCTTGCCGATGATGTCACCGATGAAGAAGGCGGCGATGACCAGGCGCTGGAGCGCTCTCTGGTACTGGCGATCGAGTCAGGGTTGCACGCCCGGCCGGCGGCACGCCTGCGTGCCATCGCGCGTGATCACCAGGTGAGCCTGAGCCTGCTGCGCGACGCTCGCACGGCCAGTTCGGATAGTGTCAGCGCCCTGATGAACCTGGGGCTCGAGTGCGGTGACGAGGTGGTCATCAGAGTAAAGGGGCGTCAGGCCGACGCGGCCCTGGCGGCAGCGATGGCGCTGTTGACCACCCCGGAAGGGCATGGCCCAGGACAGGCGGAGGCCGCCACATCATCGGCAGCGCCCAGCGTCGATCTGCCCGCCGGACAGCTCGCAGGTCTTGTGGCCAGCGCCGGGATCGCGACCGGTCCGCTGGCGACACTGTCGGTCAAGTTACCCGAGGTACCGCTGGAAGGGCTGGGGCGCAAGCTGGAAAGTCCGCGTCTGAAAGAGGCGCTCGAACGCGTCGGGCGCCAGCTGGAGGCCGCCCGAGAGCGCGCCGAGCGCAGTGGCCAGACCGCCGAGGCGGAGGTGTTCGAGGCGCACCAGGCGTGGCTTGAAGACCCTGATCTGGTGGCCTCGTCGATCAGCCGCCTGGAAGAGGGACTAAGCCCTGGCCAGGCCTGGCGCGAGGCGCTGGATGCCGAGGCCGATCGGCTGCGGGCCACTGGTAACCCCATCCTGATCGGGCGGATCGCCGACCTGCGTGATCTGCAACGCCAGGTGATGCTGGAATTCAGCGAAGGCGAGGGCAGCGGGTTCGGTGATATCACCCCCGGCGCCATCGTCGTCGCAGAGGATCTGACACCGTCCACCTTCGTCGATCTCTGCGCCCTGGCGCCGGCAGGGATATGCCTGGCCGCCGGAGGCACCACCTCCCACGTGGCCATCATGGCCAGGGCCAGGGGATTGCCGTGCCTGGTCGCCATGGGCGGCGGCCTGATGGAAGCGACCGAGTCGTGTCTGGATCGGGCGGTGGTGCTGGATGCCGACAACGGCCGGCTGGAACTCGAGCCCGACCAGGCGCGTCGCGACCAGGTGGTGGCGGACATCGCCGCCCGCCAGGCGCGCGCCGAGGAAGAACGCGCCGAGGCTCACCTGGAGGTGGTCACCCGGGACAACCACATGGTCGAGGTGGCGGCCAATATCGGCAGCGCCGAGGAAGCCCGCCAGGCCAGCGACTGTGGTGCCGATGGCGTCGGCCTGATGCGCTCCGAGTTTCTTTTTCTGGGGCGTGGCGCAGCGCCGGACGAGGACGCCCAGCGTCAGGAGTACCAGGCAAGCGTCGATGCGCTGGGTTCCAGGCCGGTGATCATCCGTACTCTGGATATCGGTGCCGACAAGCAGTTGCCGTACCTCACCCTGCCCACCGTCCCCAACCCGGCGCTGGGCGTGCGCGGCATGCGTTTGTGGCAGACCCAGCCGGCCCTGCTGGATACCCAGTTGAAGGCCTTGCTCGGGGTCAAGCCGTTGCGTCATCTGCGCATCATGGTGCCGATGGTCAGCGATGCCAGCGAACTCGAGTGGGTGCGCGAACGCATGGAGGCGCTGGCCGCCGAGATGCGGCTGACCGAACTGCCGCTGCTCGGCGCCATGATCGAGGTGCCCAGCGCAGCGCTGTGCTCCGCCGCCATGGCCAAGGTCGCGGACTTCCTGTCGATCGGCACCAATGACCTGACCCAGTATGGCCTGGCGATGGACCGCGAGGATCCTCAGCTGGCGGCCCAGGCCGACGTGCTGCATCCCGGAGTGCTGCGGCTGATCCAGGCGACCCTGTCGGGCACCGCCAACCGCTGCCCGGTGGGGGTGTGTGGCGCAGCGGCGGGTGACGACCTGGCCGGCCCGCTGCTGGTGGCCATGGGCGTGTCGGAATTGTCGGTGGAGCCGTCGCGTATCGCTTCGGTCAAGGCCCGCCTGCGCAGACTTGATGCCGCCGTGATCGCGCGTGAAATCGACACCCTGCTGGCGATGCCCGATGCGGCCTCGGTGCGCAAGGCACTGGCACCGCTGGTGGACGCCGCCCTCGACGTCGAACCCACTCCCGAGAGGATCCTGACATGACCACCTCCTTTGGTTCACGCCTGATGGCGGCACTTCAGCTGCTCGGGCGCTCCTTGATGCTGCCGATCGCGGTACTGCCGGTGGCCGGCCTGCTGCTGCGCCTGGGCCAGCCGGACCTGCTGGACATCGCCTTCGTCGCCAGCGCCGGTCAGGCGATCTTCGCCAACCTGGCGTTGATCTTCGCCATCGGCCTCGCCGTTGGCTTTGCCGACGACAGCAACGGCGCGGCGGGGCTCGCCGGGGTGATCGGCTATCTGGTGCTGGACGCGGTGCTGCAAAGCCTCAACCCCGAGATCGACATGGGGGTGCTGGCCGGCATCATCATGGGTACCGTAGCCGGGCTTCTGTACAACCGCTTCAAGGCGATAAAACTGCCCGACTATCTGGCCTTCTTCGGCGGACGGCGCTTCGTGCCCATCGCCACCGGCCTTGCCGGGGTGGTGCTGGGGATCGCCTTCGGCTGGGGCTGGCCGCCGATTCAGCACGCCATCGACACCCTGGGACACTGGCTGATCGACGCCGGCGCCTTTGGCAAGTTCGTCTACGGTGCTCTCAATCGGCTGCTGATCGTCACCGGCCTGCACCACGTGCTCAACAGCTTTGTGTGGTTCGTGTTCGGCAGCTTCGGTGACGCCACCGGTGACCTCAATCGCTTCTTCGCCGGTGACCCGGCGGCGGGTGGTTTCATGGCCGGCTTCTTCCCGGTGATGATGTTCGGTCTGCCGGCGGCGGCACTGGCCATGTATCACACCGCAGACAAGGGCCGTCGCGCCCAGGTCGGCGGGCTCTTGATGTCGCTGGCGCTGACCGCCTTCCTGACCGGGGTGACCGAACCGATCGAGTTCACCTTCATGTTCCTGGCGCCGCTGTTGTACGCCTTCCACGCGCTGATGACCGGGCTGAGCATGGCGATCATGCAGTGGCTCGACGTCAAGCTTGGCTTCACTTTCTCGGCCGGCGCCTTCGACTACGCCCTGTCCTACGGTCTGTCCACCAACGGCTGGCTGATGCTGCCGGTGGGGCTCGCGATCGGTAGCGTCTACTACGTGCTGTTCCGTTGGGCGATCGTGCGCTTCGATCTGCCGACGCCAGGGCGTGAGCCGATGGACGAGGGCGCCAAGGTACAAGCCGAGGACCTGGGCGAGCGGGGGCCGGCCTTCGTCACGGCACTCGGCGGTGCCGCCAACCTCGAGGCCGTCGGTGCCTGCACCACACGCCTGCGGCTGGTGCTCAAGGAGCCGGAGCAGATCGACGAGCCGGCACTCAAGGCGCTGGGCTCGCGTGGCATCATGCGCCTCGGCGGAGGTGGCATCCAGGTCATCCTGGGCCCCATCGCCGACAGCGTGTCCGATGAGATTCGCGCCGCCATGGCCGCCGAGGGCCAGACCCCGCCGGTGGGCGCCGACCCCGCACCTATCGCCACCGGCGTCCCCAAGGTGGTGAGCGCCAAGAGTCTCAATGACGAGCAGATAGACGCCTGGACCCGAGCGCTGGGTGGCTCGGACAACGTTCGCGCGCTGGAAGCCCGGGCGGCGACCCGTCTGCGCCTGGAGGTCGGCAGCGACGGTGCGCTGGACGAGCAGGCGCTGGCGCAGCTGGGTTGTCACGGCGTGATGCGAGTAGCCGATGGCGTGTGGCACCTGGTGGTGGGCAAGGACGCCGAGGCCCTGGCCGGTGGTCTGCACCAGGCAGGGCTGGCAGCCCGCTGAGTGGTAGCCCGCTGGGTGGCAGGTGGCGAGTGTGATGCGCCCGCCACCTGCGGTCATCTCGCCTTACCGCCAGCGGCGGCACACTTCAGGGTGTGCCGCCGCTGGCGTTCTACGCCTGGCCATCTGGTGTAGACTTCCCCGTTCCCCCTGAAGACCCGGAGTCGCCATGCTGCCTCACCTGATCGTGTCCGACCTCGACGGTACCCTGCTGGGTGCCAACCATGACCTGGCCGAGCTGACCGTCGAGACCCTGCGTCGACTGGCCGCCGATGGCCACCGTATCGCCCTGGCCTCGGGCCGCCATCATCGCGACATGATCGGCTTTCGCGATCGCCTGGGGGTGGACGCCCATATCATCTCCAGCAACGGCGCCTGGACGTTGGACCCGAGCGACCGCTGCGTGCGGTCGGCACACCTCGCCCCGGAGCTGGTCGAGGCGCTGATCCAGCTGCCGCGTCATCCCGACGTACGCCTCAACATGTACCGCGACGAGGCCTGGGTGATCGATGATCACGCCCCGGGTCTGTTGTCGCTGCACGAGGCCACCGGCTTCGGCTACCGGGTGGAGGGACCGGGAGAGATGGACGTCCAGGGGGTCGGCAAGGTGCTCTATATCGGTGACCCCAGTCTGCTCGCCGACATCGAAGCCGGCGCCCGGGAGGCGGCAGGCGAGGCGCTTCACATCACCTACTCGATGAGTCATTCGCTGGAGATCATGGCCGCCGGGGTCAACAAGGGCACCGCCGTCTCGGCACTGCTTGACGACCTCGGCATCCCCGCCACCCGTTGCCTGGCCTTCGGCGACAACCTCAATGATCTGGAGATGCTGGCGCTGGCCGGCGAGGCCCAGGTGATGGCCAACGCCCATCCCAGGCTGGCCGAGGACCTGCCCGAGGCCCGCGTGATCGGTCACCACGCCGAGGCAGCGGTGGCCCAGCACCTGCGGCAGCGGTTTGGACTGGACGGCTGACGGGGCGGCCGAGGCAAAGGCAGCGCGCTACACTGAGGCCACACTTGGGGCAGTGGTGGGGCGGCGGGCTAGGGCTTGTCTGAAAAGTGCCTGCGCTCGGTAATACGGCGTTAAAAATCGGCTGGTGCGCCAGCCCGGTCAAAATGCTCATTTACACCCCGTAAACTGCGCTTTCTCACCGATTTTTGCCTTGTCTAACCTTCGCTCGTCGACTTTTCGGACAGCGCCTAGCGCCGTCATACCGAGGTCTTGCATCCCCTGTAACAGGAGGCAGTGATGAACGGATTTGACCCGATGTTTCTCGATCGCCATGTGCGCGACACCATGGCGTTCTATCATCCGCGGGCGATCGATCCGCACGGCGGGTTCTTCCAGTATTTTCGTGACGATGGCCACATCGTCGACGCAGGACATCGGCATCTGGTCTCCAGTACGCGTTTCGTGGTGACCTACGCTCGCTTTGCTCGCCAGACCGGCAATCCCGAGTATCTGCACTGGGCCCGCCATGGTCTGGCCTATCTCGAAAAGGCCCACTTCCAGACGCGCCATCAGGGCTACGCCTGGACCCTGCGCGATGGAAAGGTCGAAGACCCCACCCATCACTGTTACGGCCTGGCCTTCGTGTTGCTGGCCTACGCCGAGGCCTATCGCGCCGGCATCGATGAAGCCTACGAGGGTATCGGTCGGGTACACGCCATGCTCGACAAGCGCTTCTGGGAACCCCAGTGGCAGCGCTTCGCCGATGAGGCTGATGAGCACTGGAATCTCAGCGACTATCGCGGCCAGAACGCCAACATGCATGGCTGTGAGGCGCTGATCGCCGCCTTCGAGGCCACCGGCGAGACCCCTTATCTGGACCAGGCCATGGCCATCGCCCGCGCGATCACCAAGGCCAGCGATGACCATCCCCAGGGCTGGATCTGGGAGCACTACAACCGCCAGTGGCAGCGCGACTTCGACTACAACCGCGATGATCCCAAGCACCTGTTCCGTCCCTGGGGCTATCAGGTGGGCCACCAGACCGAATGGGCCAAGCTGCTGGTGCTGCTGGCACGCTATCGCGATGATGCCTGGTTGATTCCCACCGCCGAGCGGTTGTTCTCGAGCGCCTGCGAAGCGGGCTGGGACAGGACCCATGGCGGCCTGGTCTATGGCCTGGATCTCGACGGGCAGGTATGTGACGGCGACAAGTACTTCTGGGTCCAGGCGGAGAGCTTCGCCGCGGCCGCCGTGCTCTGGGAGGTCACCGGCAAGGCCAGCTATCGACGCTGGTACCAGCGGCTGTGGGACTACAGTTGGCAGCACATGATCGACCACCATCATGGCGCCTGGGTGCGTATCCTGACGCCGGACAATCGTCGTTACGACAACCTGAAGAGCCCTGCCGGCAAGGTCGACTACCACACCATGGGCGCCTGTCAGGAAGTCATGGAAGTGCTCGAGCGGCTGGATCGTTAGGCATCTGTCTTCGGCGCCGGCCGATGCCATGCTACGGCCGGCGCTCCTCACCATCCTGGGCCGTCAGGCGTCCTTCTTCGGTGCCTCCATGCGCCTGAGCTGGCGCCACAGATCGCGGCGCAGGTCCGCCACTCGGGGGCGCTCGTCAGGGTCGAAGGCCAGCGGGCGCACTAGACGCTGGGTGCGCAGTCCCAGACGTGCCCCCAGCAGCCCCACGCCGAGGCCCTGGGCGGCGCGGGTGGACAGCCGCCCGGCCAGGTCCAGCGACAGCATCTGCATGCTGGCGTCGGCGGCAAGCTCGGTGGCGCCGGCGAAGGCCATCTGATAGAGCACGCTGCGCAGCAGGCGTACCCGGGCGGCGTAGCCCAGCTCCAATCCGTAGAGTCGGCACAGGCGATCGATCATCGCCAGGTGGCGCCAGGCCACCAGCGCCATGTCGACCAAGGTTAGCGGGCTGACCGCCACCATCACGGCGGTTTCTCCGCTCATGCGCGAGATCAGCCGGCGCGCCTCTCGGTCACGGGGGGCGAGCAGATGGTGGGCCACCAGCGCCTGCAGGTCACGGCCGTCATGGTGGTCTTCACGGGCGGCCTCGAAGGCCAGCCAATGGGGATCGTCGTCGCCGAGGGCCAGCTGATGCTTGAGCCGTCTGACCATGGACAGTGCGTCCCTGGGGGAGCGCGACGGTAATTCGGCCAGGGATTCACGCAACTGGTCGTGGCGCTTGAGGCGCCTGAGGCGAAACAGCTCCCGACTCAGGGCGAGCCCGCCAAGGCCGATGGTGGCAAGTCCCAGCAGTTGCCAGCCGGTGGCGATCAGGTCACCGCTGGCCAGGGTAGCGGGGACCCCGGTCACCAGTTCGGCGCCGCCCAGTCCCACCGCCGCTCCCAGTACTGCGATCAGGCCCCAGCGGCGCTTGCGTGGGCGTCCCAGAGAGCCCTCGAGGTCGACCTTGGTATCGGTTTCCGGCGCCTCGGCTGGGGTTAGCGCTCGGCTATCCAGGTGATCGTCGAAGCGCAGGCCCGGACGCGGGTCACTGAAGGTGGTGTTGTCGACGCCGGCAGCGGAGGGCGCATCGTCGTCATCGGCGAAGCGTACCGCAGGGCGCGGGTCGTCACGGCTATCTCGAGTCATGCGAGCTTGTCTCCAATCAGCCAGTCCAGCGCCAGGTCCATGCGAATATGGGGCAGCGCACCGGTGGTCGAGGGCTGAGGGCGGAAGGCGGTGAAATCGAACCCCTGGCGATCCCAGAAGGCTGGGTCAGGCAGGCGGCTGGGCACCTCGCCGGGGAAGGCCAGCAAGGGCTCGCCTTCCAGGGTGACGCCCTTGAGCGCAGGGGATTTCCTGCCCTGGTGGGTGACCTCGCGGGCCTCGGTGGCGCGAATGGCCGCCAGCGACATGGCCTTGACCGGAATATTGGCGTACTTGAGGTTCTTCAGTGGTTCGGCCAGCAGCGCCTCGAGCAGCCCGACCAGGCGGGCATGCTGTTCCGGGGTCACGTGGTCGGCCTTGGTGGCGGCGATGGCGAGGCGGTCGATGCGTGGCGTGAACAGCCGCGAGAACAGGCTGCGCTGGCCGTAGTTGAAGCTCTGCATCAGACGATGGAGCGCCTTGGACAGATCCTCGAAGCGTTCCGGCCCGGCGTTCAGTGCTCCCAGCACGTCCACCAGCACGATCTGGCGGTCGAAGCGCCGGAAGTGCTCGCGGTAGAACGGCTTGACGATATGTTGCTGGTAGTAGCTGAAACGCCGGGCCAGGGTACGGTAGACGCTGGTCTCGGGCAGCCTTTCGAGGTCGTCGGACGATGCCTGCTCCAGCCCCGGCAGGGGGAAGAACTGCAGCACCGGGGCGCCGGACAGCTCCCCCGGCAGCAGAAAACGGCCGGGCTGAAGGTCGGAGAAGCCGGCCTCCCTGGCGGCGCGCAGGCCTTCGGCGTAGCGCTCGCTGATCTCCGCCAGGCGGGCCTCGTCGGCCTCGTCGTCGAGCCGAAGTTCACGCACCGCGCTTTCCCAGTCGGCCAGCATGGCGCGCCTTGCTGGCCCCGCCGCGTCCCACTGGGCGAGGCTCCAGCTCAGGAAGTCGTGGTCCAGCAGCGGCAGGTCGAGCAGCCACTCGCCAGGATAGTCGAACAGGTCCAGGGTCAACTCGGCGGTATCGGGTCGCAACCACTGCTGGCGACCGGGGCGATAGCGAATCTTCAGGCGTAACTCGCTGATGCCACGGGTGGGCTGGGGCCACTCGGGAGGCGTGCTCTCGAGGCTGGCGCGGGCTCGGTCGAAGGGAAACCTGGGGACCGCGAGATCCTGCTGGGAAACCCGCTGTGCGCCCAGCAGGCGCCCCTCGCGGCTGGCCGAGAGCAGGTCGAGCCGCGCCTCGAGCCCGGCGTGACGCAACTGGTCCACCAGGGAGGTCAAGAATGCCGTCTTGCCGGCCCGAGATAGCCCGGTCACCGCCAGACGCAACTGGCGGTCTCGGCCGCGCTCGATCAGGTCCATCAGATCACGGGTCAGGTCCGTTGGCATTGCCACTCCGTCGGTGAAAGTTATTCCTTAATCTGGGGGCGACCGGCGTCAAAGGCAAGACGCTGCGCCGCGATCAGTATCAGCGGCAGGGCAGCCATCGGCAACAGCCACAGATTGAGCGTCTGCCAGCCAAGCCACTGGATCAGCGGGCCGGCCGCCAGGGCGGTGATCGCCGCAGTGGAAAACACCAGGAACTCATTGGCGGCCTGAACACGGGCCTTTTCTGCGGGCAGGTGACACTCGGTCAGAAGGCCAGTGGCCGGCAGAAAGGTAAAGTTCCAGCCCAGTCCCAGCAGGATCAAAGTGACATTGAAGCCCGCCAGGCTGGAGGGTGCCAGGGCGCTGAGGGCACTGGCGCAAAGCAGCACACAACCCAGCGCGATCATGCGTGTCGTGCCGAACCGCTGGGTCAGTTGGCCGGTGAAGAACGAGGGCGCGAACATCGCCAGCACATGCCACTGAATCGTCATCGAGACGTGGTGAAAGGCGTGGCCATCGGAGGCCATGGCCAGGGGGGTAGCGGTCATGGCCAGGTTCATCACGCCGTAGCCGATCATGGCGGCGAGTACCGCAAGCCAAAGCTTGGGCTGTGCCAGCAGCTCCCCGAGCGGACGTCTCTTGCCATGACGGGTGCTCGGGTCCAGCGGGGGCAAAGGTACCACCAGCAACAGGGCCAGGGCGATGAGGTAGAGCGCTCCCAGGCCGATGAAGCTTCCGAGAAAGGGCGTCGTGACGGCGTCCTGACTGATACGTGCAAGCCAGGGGCCGAAGAAGGCGGCCAGCACACCACCGCCCATGACCAGACCGATGGCCCTGTCCCTGGCGCCGCTCGGGGCCAGCTCGATCGCCGCGAAGCGATAGAGCTGACCGAAGCCGATGCCCACGCCGATTGCCATGGTCGCCACGGTGAAGGCGGCGAAGTGATTGGCCAGCAACGCCAGGTAGGCGGCTACCGTGCCGGCGAAGCCGATCAGGTTGCCGATCACGAAGCCTCGCTTGCGCCCCAATCGGCCCATGATCAAGGAGGCCGGCAGGGTGGCGAGCATCAACCCCAGCCACTGAGTCGCCACCGGCAGGGTGGACAGCCAGGGCGAGGGCGCCAGGCTCTGGCCGATCAGCGGCGAGACGGCGATCAACAGAATGTTGCCGCTCACCAGCAGCGCCTGACACAGCGACAGCAGAAGCACACCGCCGGGGAGGCGGGATGAAGTCACAGGGGGCATGGCGGAGTCTCCGGTAACGAAGGTCGTGGATAAAAAAGACTGAGGCGGTGACTCAGCGATGGTTCGCTGAATCGGCGCCGAAGCGCGCGTGGTAGATCGACGGCGAAACGCCATAGTGGCGATGGAACTGGCGTCTCAATTGTTCGCTGGTGCCCAGACGCCAGCGTGAAGCGAGGCGTTCCAGCGAGGTTTCTCCACGCACCAGCTCGCGCCGAGCCGCCTCCAGGCGCAGTCCGGTGAGATACTCGCCGGGACTGGTGTCCAGGTGGTGGCGAAACAGCCGGGTCAGGTGGCGTGGGGTGATCTTCAGGCTGTCGGCCATGCTCTCCAGGTCGAAGGCGCCGCCGGGGTCGGCGTGCAGTCGATCGATCAAGGGGCGCAGGCGGGGGCCGCAACGATGCTGGCGAGACAGCAGTTCGCTGAACTGGGACTGGCCGCCGGGGCGATGGAGGAACATCACCAGTTCGCGGGCCACCGCTGCGGCGGCTTCTGCGCCCAGATCACTCTCGACCAGCGACAGTGCCAGGTCGATGCCGGCGGTGACCCCGGCGCTGGTGTAGCGCCCGCCGTCATGGACGTAGAGCGCATCGGCCTGGACCCTTACCTGCGGAAAGTTGTCGGCAAGCCGTCGACAGTGGCGCCAGTGGGTGGTGGCGCTGCGTCCGTCAAGCAGGCCCGCATCGGCCAGCAGGAAGGCGCCGGTGCAGACGGCGCCCAGGCGCCCGAGGTGCGGCGCCACCCGCGTCAGTCGTTCGCGCCAGCGCTGTTGCTGGCACTGGACGAAGACGCCGTGGCCCCCGGCGATGAGCAGGGTGGTCAGGTCGCGGCCGTTGCCGCCAGCATCGGGGGCCTCGTCGAGTTCGCTCTCCCACCCTTCCCAGTCAAGATCCGGCAGCAGTCGCAGACCGCCGTTGGTGACCAGTTCGCTCGCACTTCGGCCGATCAGACGTAGCCGGTAGGCAGGCTTGCCCAGCACGTCGTTGGCGCTGGCGAAGACCTGCCAGGGGCCGCTGACGTCGAGCATCTGACAGTCGGGGTAGGCCAGCAGGGCGACGTCTCGAGTCGTGGTCACGATGGGGGCTCCAGAGAAGGGGGGACGCACCTGACAACGGCGCGACAGCGAGTCTCTGGAGTCTGGAGGAGGTCAGGAATGTCGGCAAGGACCATTATCCCACCGATATGGACATATGGTGTCCACAACGACGACGCCCCGCCTTGACAGGGCGGGGCGTCGTCATTGCGGGGCGTGGTGGCCGTCAGCCGGCAAAGGCCAGGTAGATGGCGATGACCAGGATCACCAGCACGATGCCCGCCGGCACGGCACCCTTCCAGGGCGTCAGGTCGACGGCGCCGACGTCTTCCTGCTTCCAGGCCTCGGCGCGCGGGCGCAGCTTGCCGATCACCAGCATCAATGCCACCAGCAGCACGAACACCAGGGCGACGAAGTGGAACTCGTGCATGATCACCGGCAGCTTGTTGAAGGGCGGGATGAAGTAGCCACAGAAGATGGCCAGACAGCCACCCACCAGAGCGATCTTGGCCGCCATGGGGGGCACCCGACGAGTCAGCAGGCCGACCACCACCACCGCCAGGATGGGGATGAAGTAGATGGCGTTCATCTTCTGCAGGTAACCGAACAGGCTTTCCTGACCGGCCAGCAGTGGCGCGATGATCATCGCGGAGATGGCCATGATCCAGCCGAACACCTGGCTCGACTTGACCACCTGGGCCTCGGTGGCGTCCTTCTTCAGGACCGCCTTGTAGAGGCCCAGACTGAACAGGGTGGTGGTGGAGTTCAGCGCCGAGTTGAAGGAAGACAGGATGGCGCCGACCATCACCGCGGCGAAGAAGCCGGTGAGTGGCGCCGGCAGCACGTTGAACACCAGGTGGCCGTAGGCCGCGTCAGCCTTGACGCCCTGATCGGCGTACAGGTGGTAGGCGATGATGCCCGGCAGGACCAGGTACAGGGGCCCCAGCAGCTTGAAGAAGCCGGTCAGCAGCACGCCCTTCTGGCCCTCGGCCAGGTTCTTGGCGGCGAAGGTCCGCTGGATGATCTGCTGGTTGGTGGTCCAGTAGAAGACGTTGATCAGGAAGACGCCGGTGAACAGGGTGAAGAAGGGGACGCTCTGCTCGCTGCCACCGATGGAGTTCATCTTGTCGGGGTTGGATTCCTTGAGGATCTCCCAGCCGGCGAGCACACCGCCGCTGTCGCTGACCGCCTGAAGGCCGAAGTAGACGATCACGAAGCCACCGATCAGCAGGCCGACGCCATTGAGGGTATCCGACACGGCAACGGTGCGCAGGCCCCCGAACAGGGCATAGATGGAGCCGATGATGCCGACGATCCACACCGTCAGCCACAGCAGGGTGGTGCTGGATTCGATACCGGTGAGCCCGGACAGGTCGAGCATGCCCTGCAGGCCGATGGCGCCGGAGTAGAGGATGATCGGCAGCAGTACCACCGCGTAGGCGATCAGAAAGATCACGTTGGTGATCAGTTGGGTGCCCTTGTCGAAGCGAATCTCGAGCAACTGGGGCAGGGTGGCGATGCCGCTTTTCAGAAAGCGCGGCAGGAAGAACAACGCCAGCGCCACCAGAGCCATGACCGCCACCACCTCCCAGGCCATCACGCTGAGGCCATCGGTGAAGGCGGAGCCGTTGAGGCCGACCATCTGCTCGGTGGACAGGTTGGTCATCAACAGCGAGCCGGCGATCAGCGGGAAGGTCAGGCTGCGCCCCGCCAGGAAGAAGCCGCTGGTGCTTGAATGGTCGTCACGGCGTGTGATGCGCCAGGTGATGAAGGCGACCAGTCCTGTAAAGAACAGGAAGGACGCGAAGGTGAGTAGGGGCATGGTGTCATCCTTGCGGTCGTTGTCCGGTGCGGCGTGGTCGTGAGCCACCTCCCAAAGGGGGCATGGCGATTACCGCACTTGGGTCGATGTCCGTGCCGAGCGCCAGCTGGCAGGCCAGTGGCGCCGACACCCAGGAAGTATCTTTGCAGCGCTTGCGTCATCCTGCCCGCTGCAGTGCATCTTTTGGCGCTGAAGCAGCGCGGGTTCGCGCAGTGTCGCATTGACGTCAAGTCGGTGGAAATTCCGAAAGTCTTCGTCTTTTTCCAGAAAGACGTCGAGCTTAAAGGATTAAGTTAACCGACGGTTGCGTATTCCAACTACGTGATCGCAAGTCTAATCGGCTCTCCGTGGCGAGCCATACGTCTTTTGTCGCAGCGGGTCAGTTTGGTGGAGCTGCTGAAATCGGCACAGGCTCGATGATGCCGAACAGTTGCAGCAGTGTCGGCGTTGCCGCGATGATAAAGCCGCACAGGGCCAGTGCACGACCGGGCCATCGGCGCTGCGGGTGGCGTGCCAGGTGAAGGCCGAGCAGGCAGACCAGCAAGCCCGTGAGATGAAACACCACGGCGAGCGATCGAAGCAGTTCAAACGAGGTCATGGGCTGTCCCTGGGCATCCTGTGGCAGAGGGGCGACGTGGCGGAATCCGCGAGCGAAAGGGCGCGGCCGCCTGGGTCACAAGCGAGCGAAGGGGAGTCTGCCATGACCGACAGGGTGGTGCGAGCCGACGAAGTGATCGAGTTCTGGTTTCAGACGCTGACACCAAAACAGTGGTTTGCCAAGGATGATGCGCTGGATGGCCGTATCCGCGATGACTTCGGTGCGACCCTGGCGGCGGCGGCCGCCGGCGAGACCTGGCAGTGGCGTACCTCGGCCCGCGGGCGGCTGGCGGAAATCCTGGTGCTCGATCAGTTCTCTCGCAACATCTACCGCGGCGAGCCACGAGCCTTCGCCTGTGACGGTCAGGCCCTGGTACTGGCCCAAGAGGCGGTGTCCCAGCGCGCAGATCGGGTGCTCGATCCTCCCTGGCGAGCCTTCCTGTACATGCCCTATATGCACAGCGAGTCGTTGCGTGTGCACGACGAGGCGCTGCGCCTGTTCGACCAACCGGGACTCGAGCACAACCTGCACCACGAGCATCGCCACCGCGAGGTGCTGGTGCGTTTTGGTCGCTATCCTCAGCGCAATGAGGCGCTGGGACGAGCGTCCACCGCCGAGGAACTGGCCTTTCTTGCCCTGCCCGGCAACCGATTCTAGACGCGACGAAGGGCCTGTCATCGGCGCTGACCCAGCGTCACCGGACGGTATTCGTGCTGTCGCGTCTCACATTACGTGACATATCCCTACTTTCGTATGCATTGATGTAATGGTATAGCTGTGAACGGTGAAGATCGTCCCCGGGCGATCGACGCGGCACCTCGCGCCCTGGTCAAGGGATTTGGTCGAAGGAGCGAGGGTGAATGATTCGCAAGTTTCCATTCAGTGACGAAAGGAGAACGCAATGAGCTTTATCGCGTGGTTGATCATCGGTGGTCTGGCGGGCTGGATCGCGGGCAACATCATGCGTGGCGGCGGCTTCGGCCTGCTCGGCAACATCGGCGTCGGCGTGGTGGGTGCTCTGATTGGCGGCCTGCTGTTCAGCCTGGTGGGGCTGTCCAGCGGCGGCTTTATCGGTTCACTGGTCACTGCGGTGGTGGGTGCCGTGGTGCTGCTGTGGGGTGTGGGCAAGCTACGCGGTTAGCGCGCTCTGATCAGCGACCGAATGGCGGCGACTCGCCGTCATCGCAAGGGGCCCGGTGCACTGCACCGGGCCCTTGTCGTAGCTGGCCCTGCCAGGGGCCTGATGCACCGCTCAGCCGGCGCGCTGGGCCGGGTCCGGCAGGGTCGGGAAGCGCGGCGGATGCGCCTCGAGAAAGGCGTGGCAGGCGCGCAGTACCCGGGCGTCGTCGAACTTGCCGCCGGCCAGCTGGAAACCCACCGGCAGGCCACGGTCGGTGAAACCACAGGGCACCGAGGCGGCCGGCTGCTGGCTCAGGTTGAAGGGGTAGGAGAACGGCGCCCACTCCTCCCAGTCGCGCATCTGGCTACCCGGCGGCACCTGGTGGTTGATCTCGAAGGGGCTGATCGGCACAGAGGGCGTCATCAGCAGGTGGTAGTCCTGGTTGAACTGCTCAAGACGCATGGTCAGCTCGGCTCGGGCCGCCTGGGCGCGAAACAGCTCCACGGCCTTCCACTCTTCTGCGCGCAGGGCGTTCTCGTAGAGGCCGGGATCCAGCTTGGCGCGTTCGCTGTCGCTGAGCTGCGAGACCATCTCCAGCGAGGCGGTGAACCACAGCCGCTGAAAGATCCATAGCGGCGAGGGCAGCTCTGGATCCACCTCGCAGATCTCCGCGCCCAGATCGCGCATGCGATCCGCCGCTTCTCTGACCCGTGTGGCGACCTGAGGGTCCACCTCGGCGAAGCCCAGATCGGTGGAAAAGGCGATGCGCAGTCCCTCGAGCCCCTTGCCGATATCCTGGCCCCAGTCCTCCGGCTGGCCCCGGGTGGCGTAGGGATCGACATAGTCGTAGCGGCCAATGACATTGAGCATCGCCACGGCGTCGTCGACGCTGCGGGCGATGGGCCCGATATGGGACAGCGTCGGTTCTTCCGCCGGCGGCCACTGGGGCGTCCAGCCGAAGGTCGGCTTGAAGCCGAACACCCCGCAGAAGGCGGCAGGAATGCGGATCGAGCCGCCGGAGTCGCCGCCCTGGTGCAACACCCCCATGTTGAGGGCCGCTGCGGCGGCAGCACCGCCGGACGAGCCTCCCGCGGTCAGGCGGGTATCCCAGGGGTTGCAGGTGGCGCCGAACACCCGATTGTCGGTGACCGCCTTCCAGCCGTCTTCCGGGGTGTTGGTCTTGCCCAGCAGGATGGCGCCGGCCTCTCTCAGGCGTTTCGCCGGTGGCGCGTCGGCATCGCAGGGCTCGCTTGAACCCAGCAGCGAGCCGTTGGACGTCGGCATGCCGGCCACGTTGGTCAGATCCTTGAGCGAGACCGGAACACCGTCGATCGGACTCAGCGGCTTGCCCTGGCCCCAGCGACGTGCCGACGCCTTGGCCGCCTTTTCGGCACCCTCGGCGTCGACGTAGGTGTAGGCATTGACGGCGTCGTTGAAGCGCTCGATGCGCGCAAGCGCCGCCCGTGTAGCTTCCAGGGGGGAGGCGTCGCCGCTGCGATAGTGCTCCGTCAGCGCGGCAACGCCCAGAATGCCCAGTTCGTCCTCTTGCATGGTCGGGTCCCTCGCGTCCATGGATGGACCCTTACCCTAGCTTGATTCGGCATAGTGTTGCCAACCCCCACAAACGACGACGCCACCGGCGGGACCGGTGGCGTCATCGGCTGACGGCTCAGGCCGTCAAGGCTTCACGATCAGGCGGTGGCGGCGGCTTCGCTGCCGACCAGGGCCTTGAGGTTCTGCTCGACGATGTCCAGGCCTTCCTCGAGTACCTTGTCCTCGATGGTGACCGGCATCAAGAAGCGGATGGTGTTGCCGAACATGCCGCAGGACAGCAGGATCAGGCCCTGCTCCCGGGCACGCTTGCACAGGGCGGCGGCGAGATCCGGAGCCGGCTGACCGTCCTTGCCGTTGAGTTCGAAGGCGGCCATGGAACCCAGGTTGCGCGGGTGGACCACGGCGTCGAAGTCGCTCGCCCACTGGGCAAAACGCTTGGCCAGCTTGTCGCCCAGCGCCTGGCTCTTGGCCAGGATGTCCTCTTCCTCGAACACTTCCATCACCGCCAGGGTCGCGGCGCAGGACACCGGGCTGCCGGAATAGGTGCCGCCCAGCGAGTTGCCGCCAGAGGCGTCCATGTGCTCGGCGGTGCCGACCACGGCGGAGATCGGCATGCCGGCGGCCATGCTCTTGGCCATGGTCATCAGGTCTGGCTTCACGCCGCTGTGTTCGATGGCGAACATCTTGCCGGTACGACCGAAGCCGCTCTGGACCTCGTCGACGATCATCAGGATGCGGTGTTCGTCACAGATCTCGCGGATCTTCTCGAGGAAGCTCTGCGGCGCGGGGTAGAAGCCGCCTTCACCCAGTACCGGCTCGAGCACGATGGCGGCGGTATCCTTGGGGTTGGCGTCGGTCTTCAGCACCATCTTGAGGCGACGCACCGCCTCTTCCTCGCTGATGCCGTGCTCGGCCACCGGGTAGCCGGCGCGGAACACACAACCCGGCATGGTGCCGAAGTCGCTGGCGTAGGGGGCAACCTTGCCGTTCATCGCCATGGTCATGAAGGTACGGCCGTGGTAGCCGCCGTCGAAGCAGATGACGTTGTTGCGACCGGTGGCGGCGCGGGCGATCTTGACCGCGTTTTCCAGCGCCTCGGCGCCGGAGTTGGCCAGCATCACCTTGGCCTCACCGCGCACCGGGGTGATCGCAGCAAGCTTTTCGGCGACCTTCACGTATCCCTCGTAGGGCATCACGGTCTGGCAGGTGTGCATCACCTTGTCGAGCTGGTCCTTGACCGCCTGCACCACCTTGGGGTGGCAGTGACCGATGTTGAGCACGCCGATACCGCCGGCGAAGTCGATGAAGCGGTTGCCATCGGCATCCCACAGTTCAGCGTTCTTGGCGCGATCGGCGAAGGCGGTGGCGGGGCTGGCCGCGCCCTTGGCGACGTACTTGTCCTTGAGTTCGTTCAGCTGAGCGTTATTCATGTCGTGACTCCTTTGAGGGCACTGAATGTATAGGGTAGACGCTAGGTCCGGGACACGCAGGGCGTGCCCCGGGGAGACGGGGCTGGCCCTTAGAGGCCGCCGACACAGGCGTACTTCAGCTCTGTGTACTCATCGAGGCCATGGCGTGAACCTTCGCGACCGAGACCCGATTCCTTGACGCCGCCGAAGGGGGCGAGCTCGGTAGAGAGGATGCCCTCATTGATGGCGACCATGCCGTACTCGAGTTGTTCCATGGTGCGCCAGATACGGTGATAGTCGGTGGCATAGAAGTAGGCGGCCAGACCGAATTCGGTGTCGTTGGCCATGGCGATGGCTTCGTTGTCGCTGGAGAAGCGGAACACCGGGGCCAGCGGCCCGAAGGTCTCTTCCCGGGCGACACGCATGTCGGTGGTCACGTCGGCCAGCACCGTGGGCTGGAAGAAGGTGCCCTCCAGGGCCTCACCGCCGGCGACCAGGCGGGCACCGTTGTCGAGGGCGTCAGCGATGTGCGACTGCACCTTGTCCACCGCTGCCGAGTTGATCAGGGGACCCTGAACCACACCGTCCTCGAGGCCGTTGCCGACCTTCAGCTCGCCCACGCGCTTGGCCAGCTTCTCGACAAAGGCATCGTAGACGCCGTCCTGAACCAGGAAGCGGTTGGTGCATACGCAGGTCTGGCCGGAGTTGCGGTACTTGGAGGCGATGGCACCCTCGACGGCGGCGTCCAGGTCGGCGTCATCGAAGACGATAAAGGGCGCGTTGCCGCCAAGCTCCATGGAGGCCTTCTTCACGGTGTCGGCGCACTGGGCCAGCAGGATCTTGCCCACCGGGGTGGAGCCGGTGAAGGACACCTTGCGTACTCGGGCATCGCCGGTCAGTACCGGGCCGACTTCGCGCGGGGAGCTCGAGGTCACCACGTTGAGCACGCCGGCGGGGATGCCCACGTCTTCAGCGAGCTTGGCCAGCGCCAGGGCGGTCAGCGGGGTGGCCTCGGCCGGCTTGACCACCACGGTGCAGCCGGCGGCCATGGCCGGGGCGCACTTGCGGGTGATCATCGCCAGCGGGAAGTTCCAGGGGGTGATGGCGGCGACCACACCGACCGGCTCGCGGAACACCAGGATACGCTTGTCGGGTCCGTGGCCCGGCAGGGTCTCGCCAGCCACACGCTTGGCTTCCTCGGCGTAGAACTCGACGAAGGCAGCACCGTAGGCGACCTCGCCACGGGACTCGGCCAGCGGCTTGCCCTGTTCACGGGTCATCAGTTCGGCCAGGGCTTCCTGGTGGTCCATGATGCTGTTGAACCAGGCGCGCAGCAGGGCCGAGCGCTCCTTGGCGGTCTTGCGCTTCCAGCCGGCCCAGGCCGCATCGGCGGCACCGATGGCTTCGCGGACTTCCTCGGCGTTCAAGTCCGGCACCTCGGCCAGGGTCTCGCCGGTGGCGGGATTGGTGACGCTGAAGTGGCGATCGGCGTCACGCCACTGGCCGCCGATGTACGCCTTGTCGATGATCAGGTCCTGAACGTGGGACATGCGGGAGCTCCGGAAAGGGTCAGAGAAGAGGGGTGTTATGTCATGATTGACGAGTGTGCATTATTTGAAACATCTCGCCAAGGGCTGTGATCGGAATTTTTTACGCCCGTTCGAAGAATGCATCGATGAGGCTTGCCGGGCCCTCGAGGCCCAGGTCTGGAAGATCTATTGGCAACAATCGCCATCGGCGTGGCGAACAGTTTCCGGTACACTGTGTCGCCGACTTCTAGCTGCCCGAAGCGATGGTCCTTGGCGCCTTGTGTCAGGCCGGACCGGGCTGGCCTGACTCCGTGTTTCTGCGAGGTGAGACTTGGTTGATCCGCTCAATGCCTGGTGGGCTCAGCAACTGGTGCTGTGCGACTGGGCCTTTATGCCTGACCCCTTGATGCTGCCTGAAGAGGCGGCACGTGAGCGATTGGCCGCCCTCGAGATCCCCGACCGGGGCGAACTGGGGTGGCGCCTGCTCGAGCTCAATGCGTCGAACACGCTGCCTGCCTCCCACCTGCTGGGAGCGCTTGAGCTGGTGGCCCTGGCAGGGGCGTCGGGATGGATGTCGGCCGAGGTGAGTCGTGGCTGGGCAGCACGCCTGTGCAGCGACATCCACCATCGTCACGCAAGCCTGGATGAATGGCTGGAGGCACTCTGCGCCTCCCGCAGCGGCGAAGGCTGGCTTCGCGGCGATGAGGGCTTGCTCGATACCTGCCGGGCGCTGTCGAAGCTGGAAGGCGAGGGCGCCGGAATCACCTGGCCGTTGCTCGGCACTGCGCTGAGTCGCGAGCCTGCCGCCGCCCTCTGGCCTGACAGCCCGGAAGATCGCGTCTGGCGACTGCGGGCGGCCTTCTCGCCGGTACTGATGACGCCGGCCAGCATGGATGACTGGGACGGGGTCGAGGCCTGGCTGGGGGAAGTCTGGCAGATTCATGGCGCCGAGGATCTCAAGCGCGCCTTGCTGTGGCTGACCAGTCAGGGGGATCGCCAGGGCTGGGATATCGACGCCGCGCGGTTGATGGCGGTCAGTGCCGGCGAACGCCAGGCCTGGTGTGAGGGGCTGGCGCCTCAGGAGCGCCCATACGGCCGCCTGCTGTGCCGCTACGTGGACCAGGGGGAGCCGCTGGAGTGGGCCGCCTGGGACTGGCTGAGGGCGGTGGATCTGGCCTGGGCCGGCAGCTGCATTGGCTGGCTGACACCCCAGGAAGCGTCGCTGCTGGCGCACCACGCAGGCGATCTGGTCCAGCGTCGTTACAGTGACTGGAGCGCCCTGGCGCGCTCCTATCAGCGCGGCCGTGGTCTGTTCGAAGGTCAGGACAGGCTGCCGACCCTGGCAGCCGACTGGCAGTTGCTGATGGGCTCGCCGGTGAGCCCTTGGCATGGCTCGTTGCAGGAGTTGCTCGACCAGGAGCAGGTCGAGGCATCACGCCAGGCGGCCAGGCAGTGGCGCGCCTCGCCTCGCCACTGGGTGCTGGCGCTGGCCTCGGTGCGTGAACCCGAGCTGGCGGCACGTCAGGGGCCGATTCCGCCGCTGCCCCAGGCGCGTCGTGACGAGGCGCGCAAGTACCTGGCGGAGACCCTCGATCTGCACCCCGACGAGGGCGCCCGCTCACTGGTGCGCTACTGGCTGCCGGCCCAGGCCCATCATCTCAATCAGCTGGCGGCTGACGCGGCGCATCGAGCGCTGCCTTCGGCCAGAACCCCCTTTGGTGATGCGCCCCAGGCGGATCTGGCAGGTCGTGATGGCCTGGCCAGGGCGACCCGCCATTCGGCGACCATCCATATGGCCGAGAAGTATGCCTTCTACTTGCTGATGAGCATGGACAGTGAGCAGTTCGACGAGGACAGCCTGACCGATATGGCGGCGTCCCTGCGCGATGTGCTGTGTCGGTTCTACAGCACCCCCAAGCGCCTGCTCGAGGCCTGGGCGACCTGGGATGCGCTGTTGCCGGAACCGGATCAGCCTTCCTTGACCTACGAGATTCGCTGGCACCTGGACGATCCGGGTAGCCTGTTCCACTGGCTCGAGTGGCGCAGCGGCGATTGGCGCGAGCCTGGCGAGCGTCCGAGCCTGATGCACTTTACCGCGCTGTCGCTGGTGGGACCCTTGAACACCGCCGCCTGGAGCCTGCCGCAGCCGGAAAGCGACCGGGAAGGGGCTTCGATCCTGGAGTGGATCGATGGACACTACGGCCTGCACTCCGCCACCGAGCTGATCGATTTCGTGCGCTTTCTGCTGGACGCCGGTGATCGCCAGGAATATCAGATCAACTACGCGCCCTACACCCTCAACAGCGCGCGCCTGAATTCCGAGATTGCGACCCTGGAGTCCGGTGAGTGCAACGAGGAAGAGCGCAATCACCTGGAGCGCCTGCTGCGGGTACGTGACAACGCCGACCAGTGCAATGACGTCGACATGTGCGCCTGGGACCTGGCCCAGGCGGTCGACCTGGCGATCGCCGGTCGCCAGCTGGGCTGGCTGGCTCAGCAGGACTTCCTGGCACTGCTCGAGCGTGCGCACCAGTTGGCGTCGGAGCACTACGCCGGTTGGCAGGAGTATGCCCGGGGTCTCTATGCAGGATTTTCGTTCTTCATGGGGGAAACCCCGGAGCGCGAAGCGTTTCTGGCCAGCTTCCGCCAGGCGCTGGTGGCCTGGCTGTCGGGCGCTCCGCCCCTCGCCGGCACCTGGGCCAGCCTGGATTTCCCGGGTGCGCGCCCCCGCCATTGGGCACCGCTTCACATCGATACCTTGCCGGGAGATGGACGAACCCTGCACTGATCGTCGCGAAACAGCAGAAAAAAACGCCAAAAAATTGTCCTGATCTATCGTCAGATCGGATAATTTTGGCTAGTATCGTGTTGATCTTTCGTCAGGCCTCCCATCAAGAAGGAGGCCGAATTGTCAAACTTGCAGCTGAGGGGCGTTATGGTAGTGACACGAGTGCGTCACTTCCACAGCGGCTCTTGGGCGCCGGCAGGCCGTCAGCCAGCCGGTTCAGGGAATGAGGTGTGTGTCGCATGAGCGTCGCCCAGACAAGCCGCGTGACAGCGGCGATGGTGTTGCTTGGCCTGCTGTCAGGCTGTGCGGCATCGAACTACCAGAATACTGCCGATAACGACTACTTTTCCCGTGATATGCCGAGCCTGGCCGAACGCGCCGCCTCGCGCATGTCCCCGCTGGAGGACCCAGCGGCAGGGGGAAGCTTCCTTGAAGATCCCGCCGCTGCCATCCGCGAGGCGCTGATGGCGGAGCACGATCGCTGGGCGGGTACGCCCTATCGTTTCGGCGGCACCGGCATGAGCGGCATCGACTGCTCGGCGCTGGTGCAGAACATCTTCAGCGATGCCTTCCAGGTGCAGCTGCCGCGCACCACCGGCAGCCAGGTGCATACCGGCGAACCGATCACGCGTGATCAGCTGTCTCCCGGCGATCTGGTGTTCTTTCGTCCTCCGGGCAACCGCCACGTCGGCATCTACGTCGGCCAGGGGCGCTTTCTGCACGCCTCATCGTCGCGCGGTGTGATGATCTCCAAGCTGGATAACAGCTACTGGCGCCGCTACTACTGGCAGGCGCGTCGACCGCTGGAACCCACCCGGTTGAGCATGCGCCAGTTCGCCTACAGCCCGGCGGGCATGGGCGGCTGAAGCGTCCTCGGCGCCATCGACGTCGCCACAACAACGGGGCGAGCCTTTCACTGGGCTCGCCCCGTTTGCGTTGGGTAGCATTGGTGCTTGGCTGGCGAGGCCTCGGCCAGTCCTTGGCGAGCCTTCGGCGCCTCCAGGGCTACAACGAGTCGCGTTGCGACAGGGCGTAGTCGATAAAGGCGCGCTCGGCGCGTGACAGGTAGCCCTGGGGCTGCCAGGCCAGCGACAGGGTCAGCCAGGCGGCGGGGTCAAAGGGCACCGCCGACAGGTCATCTTCCTCGATCACCCGGCGCAGAAAGGTGGTGATGCCAAAGCCCTGGCGGACGATGGCCTTGGTCAGCGGGATCAGATTCGACTGGAACGTCAGGCGGGGCTGGATATCCAGCCGTCGGGCCATGGCGTCGACAAACTCGCGGTGAAAATAGCCGTCCTGAAACAGCACCAGCGGCTCGCTCAGAAAGGCTTCCGGGGTCACGCTGTGGCGTGCCGTGAAGGGGTGGTCCCGGGGCGTGCATACCACCATCTCCGCGCGCAGCAGGGCCTCGGTTTCCAGTTCGCAGGCACTGCCATCCTCGACCACGATTCCCAGGTCCAGCTCGCGTGCCTTGATCATTGCCTGCAGTCGGCGGGCGCCCGCCTCGATCACCGTCATGCGTATGCCAGGGTGGCGTGCGGCAAAGCCCATCAGCAGCGGCGGCAGATAGTAGGAACCCAGCATCGAGGGGATGCCGATGCGCACTTCGCCCTTTACCAGGCCGTTGAGTTCCTTCAGCGCCAGTTCGGTGGCACTGGCGTCGGCGAGCAGCCGTCGGGCATGTTCCAGCAGCACCTCACCTTCTGGTGTCAGTCGAACACGCCGATCATGGCGCTCGAACAGACGAGTGTCGAGGCGTCGCTCGAGGCCCGCGATGGTCTGGCTGACGGCGGACTGGGCGATGTGACGGGCGCGGGCGGCGGCGCTGAAGCCGCCGTGGTCCACCACCGCGACAAACAGCGACAGCGAGCGCAGGTCAAAGGGTAGCGACATAAGGGAATGTGATGGATAGCATCATTTTCTTCTGTTGGTGTGATGGTAGTGAAGCATGGAAGATGGACGAGGCCAACCGGAGACCGCCATGATTCACGCCAATACCCCTGCCTGGCGCAGGGCGACCCTCGCCCTGTGTCTGGGCTCGATGCTGGTGTTCATCAACCTCTACGCCCCCCAGCCATTGCTGCCGCTGCTGCGCGATATCCATGAGGCTTCGACCCTGAAGGTGGGCCTGGTGATGTCGCTTGCCACCCTTACCCTGGCGCTCTCGTTGCTGGTCTACGGGCCCTTGTCCGACGCCATCGGGCGGGGCGGTATCATGCGTGCGAGCCTGTCGGTGGCAGCTCTCGCGACACTGTTGGCGGCATTTGCGCCTGGGCTCGACTGGCTGCTGGTCGCGCGCGTGCTGCAGGGGGTCGCCCTGGGAGGGCTGCCGGCGGTGGCGATCGCCTGGATGGGCGACGAGTTCTCGCCGGAGGCGATGAGTCGAGCCGTGGGGCTCTATATCGCGGCCAATACCCTGGGCGGTATCGGTGGTCGCGTGCTGGGAGGCGTCATCGGTGAATGGTATGGCGTCCAGGCGAGCTTCGTGGCGGTTGGCGGTTTGACCCTGGTAGGCGTGGCGGTGTTCTGGTGGCTGCTGCCGGCGGCCAGCTCCTTTGCCCCTCAACCCTTTCGAGTGGGGCACGCCTGCCGCCAGATGCGTGGCCACCTGGCCAACCCATGGCTGCTGTCGGCCTATCTGATCGGTGGTCTCAACTTCCTGGTGTTCATCAACCAGTACAGCTACATGACCTTTCGTCTGGCCGAGGCACCCTTTGCTCTCGGGCCCCGCTGGCTGGGCCTGCTGTTTCTGACCTACCTGGGCGGTACTCTGGGCTCGACGTTATCTGCCAGGGTCGTCGCCAGAGCGGGAGCGCCCGCCACCATGGGGGTGGGCGTTGTCATCATGATGCTGGCGCTGGGTGTGTCCCTGATACCGATGCTCGCCGTCATCATTGCCGCCTTGACCCTCAGCGCCTTCGGCTTCTTTCTGTGCCACGCCACCGCTTCGGGCTGGGTCGGTCGCCAGGCCCGCGAAGGACGAGGCGGCGCATCGGCGCTCTATCTGGTGTTCTACTACCTGGGGGCGAGTCTCGGGCCGCTGTGGCTCGAGCCGTTCTGGCTGTGGCGGGGCTGGCCTGGGGTGGTGGCGGCCAGCTGGCTGGTGCTGGCGACCACGGGCTGGCTGTCCTGGCGGCTAGGAAAGCGGCTGCAGCGTGCACAACACCAGCGCGTCGTCGAGCGTCGACTCGAACACGTATGAGTACGCTACAGCGACGCTGTTGCTGATAGGTTGCAGATGCGTTGCAGAGACCGATCGACCTTGGCTCGCACCAGGGTCGATCGGTGTGTCATGACGTTGCTGTCAGCGCCGCGCCGTCAGGATGCTGCGGACGAGGCAGGCACGTCGTGGGGCATGGCTTCGTCTCCCCAGATTTCCTCGAGTCGATCAGGACGGCCGCAGGCGTTCTTGTAGAAGGTGTAGCGCACCTTGTTCTTCTGGTAGTAGTTCTGGTGATAGTCCTCGGCCGGATAGAAGGTGCCGGGATCTTCGATGGTGGTCTCGATCGGCTGGTCGAAGCGCTCGGCGATGTCCGCCTTGCTGGCCTCGGCCAGTTCGCGCTGTTCATCGTTGAGTGGCAGCAGGGCGGAGCGATAGGAATCACCTTCATCGCAGAACTGACGGTTGGCGACGAAGGGATCGATATTGCGCCAGAAGACGTAGAGCAGATCCTGGTAGCTCACCGTGTCGCTGTCGAAGGTGACTTCCACCACTTCGGCGTGTCCGGTGCCCCCCGCGCTGACGGTTTCGTAGGTGGGATTGTCGGTGTTGCCCGCCGCATAGCCAGAGACGGTCGCCTCGACGCCATCGATCTTGTCGAAGGCGTCCTCGACACACCAGAAGCAGCCTCCGGCGAAGATGGCCTTTTCTTCGGCGGCGAGGGCGGGGGTCGTGGAAAGCACGGCACCAGTCAGCAGGCCGGCCAGCAGGAAGGTACGCTGATTGAAGGGATATCGCATTCGTAGGCTCCGTCAGGATGGCGTCATTGTAAGGTTCGAGTAGGGCAGTTCCCGGTTGGTTCAGTCATTGTGGCAGGCGCATCCTTACATGCGCTGTCGATAAGGGGATGATTTTTTGCATTTTCGGTCGTAAGGCTCGGTCGCCTGTGCGCGACTCAGGCAGACTGCTACTCTCGATTGCATCCCGATAGCCGGCCGCACAGCTCCTGGTAAGGTCATCGTCTCGTCGCAAGACGGACGCAGGACAACGGGCGCTGCTGCTGGCCACGGCTACCTATCGATCATCGACCCGATCATCGACACCAGTTGACCTAGAAGGAGACGCGGGTGACCCGTAACAAATGGATCTTGCTGGCACTGATTGCCGTCGCCGTGGTGGCGTTCTTTGTCACCGGCGCCAACGAGGCCTTTACGCTGGACGCGATCAAGGCCCAGCAGGCGCAATTTCAACAGTGGTTCCACGAGGACCCCTGGACCGTGGCCGGTGGCTTCTTCGCGGTCTATATCCTGATGGCGGCGCTGTCGCTGCCTGGGGCGGGGTTGCTGACGCTGCTGGCGGGGGCCTTGTTCGGCTTCTGGATCGGTCTGGTGCTGGTGTCCTTCGCCAGTTCGCTGGGCGCGACCCTGGCTGCGGTGATCGCCCGGACCCTGCTGCGTGAGACGCTGGAGACGCGTTTTTCGCGCCAGCTGGCGCGAATCAACGGCGGCATCGAGCGCGAAGGCGCCTTCTACCTGTTCACGCTGCGGCTGATTCCGATCTTCCCCTTCTTCGTGATCAACCTGGTGGTCGGCCTGACCCGCATGCGTCTGTCCACCTTCTATTGGGTCAGCCAGCTCGGCATGCTGCCGGGTACCATGGTGTTCGTGAATGCTGGCCGGGAACTGGGTGAACTCGAGTCGCTGGCGGGCATCCTGTCGCCAGGGCTGATCCTGTCCTTTGTGTTGATCGGCTTGTTTCCCTGGATCGCCAAGGCGGTGGTGGCGGTGCTCAAGCGTCGCCGGCTCGCCGCCGAATACCAGCGCCCGTCGCGTTTTGACCGGGATATCGTCGTGATCGGTGCGGGCTCGGCGGGCCTGGTCGCCAGTTATATCGCCGCGGCGGTGAAGGCCAAGGTGACCCTGGTGGAGCGCCACCGCATGGGCGGCGACTGCCTCAATACCGGCTGTGTGCCGTCCAAGGCATTGATTCGCGCCGCTCGCGCCGCCGAGGACATTCGTCGGGCGCCGTCCTATGGTGTCAGCGCCGGTGAGCCAAGCGTCGACTTCGCCGCTGTGATGGGCCACGTCCATGGCGCCATCGCCGAGGTCGAGCCCCATGATAGTCCGGAACGTTATCGGGGCCTGGGCGTCGATGTGGTCGAAGGAGAAGCCAGGCTGCTCGATCCCTGGCGGGTGCAGGTTGGCGATCAGGTGCTGTCCACCCGCCACGTGATCATCGCCAGCGGTGCCCGCCCCAGAGTCCCGCCGTTGCCGGGGATCAAGGATATCGAGGTGCTGACCTCCGACAACCTGTGGGAGCTAAAGGCATTGCCGAAGCGCCTGGTGGTGCTTGGTGGTGGTCCGATCGGCAGTGAACTGGGCCAGAGCTTCGCCCGGCTGGGTAGCCAGGTCACCCTGGTGGAGATGGGCCCGCAACTCTTGCCACGCGAAGACGAGGACGTCGCCAGGGAGGCGGCTCAGGGGCTCGAGGCCAGCGGCGTGACGCTGTGCCTGTCGACCCGGGCGCTCAAGGTGGTGGCCGGTGACGGTGATCTTCATCGACTCGAGATCGAGGTCAACGAGGCAGGCGAGACACGTATCGAGCAACTGGAGTTCGATCAGTTGCTGGTGGCGGTGGGTCGACAGGCCAACGTCGAGGGACTCGGGCTTGAAGAACTGGGCGTGGGCACTCGCGACAACGGCACCCTGGACGTGGATGGCGGGCTGCAGTCAGTGTTGCCCAATGTCTGGGCCTGTGGCGATGTGGTCGGGCCCTTCCAGCTGACCCATGCCAGCGCCCACCAGGCCTGGCACGCCACCGTCAATGCCTTGTTTGGCGAGTTCAAGCGCTTCAATGTGAGCTATCGGGCGCTGCCGGCGGTCACCTTCTGTGACCCGGAGGTGGCGCGCGTGGGGCTCAACGAGCGCGAAGCCAAGGAGCAAAAGGTGCCCTTCGAGGTCACCCGCTATTCCTTGTCCGAGCTCGACCGGGCCATCGCCGAGGGCGATACCACCGGATTCGTCAAGGTGCTGACCGTACCAGGCAAGGATCGCATTCTCGGTGCCACCATTGTCGGTGCTGGCGCTGGCGAGATGCTGGCGGAGTTCACCCTGGCAATGACCCGCGGTATCGGACTGAACAAGCTGTTGGGGACCATCCACCCGTACCCGACCCATTCGGAAGCCGTAAAGGCCGCCGCCGGGGTGTGGAAGAACGCGAACAAGCCCGAGCGGGTCCTGGGGTATCTGGAGCGTTACTTCAATTGGCGGCGAGGCGGGGGAGGCGACGCCGATTCCTCAAGCCAGCCGGTGACGGGAGACAGAGCCGGTGCGAGCCCCGAGCGACACGAAGCATCGTCGCTGTCCTCTGCCCAGTCCAACGACTGAGCGAACCGCCCAGGTAGTAGCCTGGACCTGAAGACACAAGCGGTGGGCCCTGGCCCGCCGCTTGTGCTTTCCTTCTACCGAACCGACGTTTTACTGCTGACGAGACTTTTATGCTGGATCGCTGGACCATGCCCAGAACCCAGGCGCCCCTGGCGCCTCTGGTCAAGATGCTGGAGCGCTGCAAGGTGACGCCTGATCAGGTGACTCTGGCGGGATTTCTTATCGGCTTGCTGGCACTGCCGCTGCTGGCCGTTCAGGCCTATGGATGGGCACTGGCGGCGATCCTCCTCAATCGACTCGCCGATGGCCTGGACGGGGCGCTGGCGCGCCGTCGGGGTACGCCCAGCGATGCCGGGGGATTTCTCGATATCGGGCTGGACTTCGTCTTCTACGCCGCGGTGGTGCTCGGCTTTGCCCTGGCCGACAGCGAGCGCAACGCCTTGCCGGCAGCGCTGCTGCTGTTTGCCTTTATCGGCACCGGGACGTCCTTTCTGGCCTTCGCCATCATGGCGGCGCGCCATGATCTCGAGCGCCCACGCTTCCAGCGCAAGGCCTTCTACTATCTGCACGGCCTGACCGAAGGTACCGAGACCGTGCTGGCGCTGGTGGCCTTTTGTCTGTGGCCGGCGCACTTTCCTGTGCTGGCAGGGCTGTTCGCCGCGGCCTGTCTGCTGACCACCGCCACTCGGCTATGGGGCGGCTATCATACCCTCAGGGCAATCGAGCGAGGCGCTGGCGTCGAGGACAGAAGCTGATCCCCGGTCGTGGCTCGCGAGGCGAGGGGCCTTTCATCAGACGTGATACTCAGACACGCGAAAGGGCAGCCTGGGCTGCCCTTTCTCTTGACCATGCCGGCTGTTGATCCTGCTGGCGCTTGATCCTGCTGGCACCTGATCTTGCCGGCACTTGATCATGCATGCTCGTGGTGCTTCCGACGAGCGTAGCGCTGATCAGTGCTCGTGGCCGCCTTCGCCGTGCACGTGGCCGTGCTCGATTTCTTCCTGGCTGGCTTCACGGACTTCGGCGATCTCGACGTCGAAGTTCAGGTTCTGGCCGGCCAGCGGGTGGTTGCCGTCGACGGTGACGGTGTCGCCTTCGACCTGGGTCACGGTGACCATCAGCGGACCGCCCTGGGTCTGCGCCTGGAACTGCATGCCCGGCTCGATGCTCTCGACACCCTGGAAGGCGTCACGCGGCACTTCCTGGACGAGCTGCTCCTGTACTTCGCCGTAACCTTCGGCGGGGGCAACCTTGGCGTTGACCTTGTCGCCGGCGGCCTTGCCTTCGAGTTCCTTTTCCAGACCCGGAATGATGTTGCCGGCGCCGTGGAGGTAGGTCAGCGGCTCGCGGCCTTCCGAGCTGTCCAGCACTTCACCTGCATCATTGGTCAGGGTGTAGTGGAACGCGACAACGGAATTTTGCGCAATTTGCATTGATGAACCTTTGGTGAGTGCGTGTGAGGACGCATGGTAACGCGTGGGTGCTGGGGCTGTCAGGGGCGTGGGACATTTTTCACCTTGTGTGGTCATATCCTGAACGGTATTCACGCGCGCCCTCTGCCACCTTCGGGTTGTTGCGCAGTATCGGTGGTGGGGATACCCTCTTGTGAGATTTTTCGATTCTGCCTTTCACGCTTTTCTTGCGGAGCTGAACATGACGCTATTTGTGATCTGGGTGCTGGCCTTTGCGGTACTGCTGGCGGTGATGAGCAAGGCCTGGGACAAGGGCCTGAGCTGTGCCCTGGGCAGCCTGCTGCCGGCGGTACTGCGCAGTGACGATGACCAGTGGATCTGGTGCCCCGCCCTTGCCGTGCTGGGGGCCACCTTCATCGTCTTCCCCATCGATATGCTGATGACACTGCTGGTGATCGGCATCATCGCCCTGGTGGGCTGCAAGCTGGGCTGCTGGGTGATGGGCAAGGTCCACTAGTCGGTGGTGACGTGAATCACCTGGCGTTCACCTGGTGATCACCGAAAGGGCCCTGAGGCGGATACGCCTCAGGGCCCTTTGTATGTAACGCAGAGATGTTTGCGGCGGAGCGAAGTGCTGTTGTCGCTTACAAGGACAAGCCCCTTTCGCGAGCGCCTTCGTCAAGCCCTCAGTAGGGGGCAACACTCTGACGTGAACCGCTGCCGATCAGGCGAACACGCTGCCCCACCTGGAAGGCCTGGTCTGCCTTCTGCACGACGACCACGGTCTGGCCGCTGTCCTTGCGAATCTCCATCTCCCAGGCGTCGGTGCGGTTGACGCCTTTCTCGATCTGGTTGCCGGCCACGGCGCCACCGATGGCACCTGCGGCGGTGGCGATGGTGCGACCGGAACCGCCGCCGACCTGGTTGCCGAGCAGGCCACCGATCACCGCGCCACCACCGGTGCCGAGGATGCCGCCGGCGGAGCTTTCACCCTGGATCTGGACGCGACGCAGGGCGGTGATGGTGCCGAACTGCACGTTCTGGGCGGTCTGAGCCTGGTTGCCGGAATAGACGTTGCCCGAGTACTGATTGGTGGCGGTGCAGCCGGCAAGCACCACGACGCTCAGCGCCAGGACAGGAAGGATGGAAGTTTTCATGGCGATTCTCCTTGAATGTCTTCTGCGCCGCATTCTGAACGCATCGGTTCGGGTCACATTCGCTTGTAGTGGTACCGCACCAAAGTTCGCAAACGCTGTTCGAAAATAGTGTAACGCCTGTTTGGAGGCTTTGACAGGGCGATGGTTCCCCGGATCCAACGATGATCGGGTCTCGTCCGTCCCATGGTGGCCGTCCGCCTGTCGCCCTTGTCGCCCCGCGACTGCCACTGAGTCGCGCCGACAGCGCTTTCCTGACATTCATCATATGCCGAACCGGACCTGCCAGGCCAATGGGCATCGGAGGGAGTCGCATGGCTGCAGTTGTCGGACTCGCTGGAGCCAGACGTGTTAGTTCGAGAGTAGGCCCTTGCCAGGGAAGAAGGAAAGGCTGGCTTGGCAGGGCAAGGTCACGGACAGCAAAAAGGGAGGCCGACGGCCTCCCTTTCTCACAGTCACAGGGCTCAGTGTCTGGGCTCAGTGACTGGGTGCCGCTGGCCCGCGATCCTTAGCCGAACTGGTTCATGGTGTTGTCCTTGCCGCCGGCCTTGAGCGCCGCGTCGCCGTGGAAGAACTCCTTGTGGTCGTCACCGATATTGGAGCCGGCCATGTCCTGGTGGCGAACGGTGGCGATACCCTCGCGGATCTCGCGGCGCTGCACACCCGCCACGTAGGCCAGCATGCCCTCGTCGCCGAAGTAGCCCTTGGCCAGGTTGTCGGTAGACAGGGCGGCCGTGTGGTAGGTCGGCAGGGTGATCAGGTGGTGGAAGATGCCTGCCTCGCGGGCGGCGTCACGCTGGAAGTTGCGCGTCCACTCGTCGGCCAGTTGGCCAAGCTCAGTGTCGTCGTAGCGTGCGTTCATCAGGTCGGCACGCTCGTAGGCGGAGACGTCCTTGCCTTCGGCTTCCCAGGCGTCGAACACCTGCTGGCGGAAGTTCAGCGTCCAGTTGAACGACGGCGAGTTGTTGTAGACCAGCTTGGCGCTGGGCACCGCCTCGCGGATGCGGTTGACCATGCCGGCGATCTGGCCGACGTGGGGCTTTTCGGTCTCGATCCACAAAAGATCGGCACCGTTCTGCAGGCTGGTGATGCAGTCCAGCACCACCCGGTCTTCGCCGGTGCCAGGCTTGAACTGATAGAGGCCGGAGGCGAGACGCTTGACCTTTACCAACTTGCCGTTCTGCTTGATCACCACGTCGCCGTTGTCGATATCGGAGGCCGAGGAAATCTCTTCACCGTCGAGGAAGCTGTTGTACTGATCGCCCAGGTCGCCTGGCTCGTTGGTGACCGCGATCTTCTGGGTCAGGCCGGCACCCAGGGAATCGGTACGGGCCACGATCACCCCATCATCCACGCCCAGTTCAAGGAAGGCGTAACGTACGGCGTTGATCTTGGCGATGAAGTCCTCGTGGGGCACGGTGACCTTGCCGTCCTGGTGGCCGCACTGCTTCTCGTCGGACACCTGGTTCTCGAGCTGGATACAGCAGGCACCGGCCTCGATCATCTTCTTGGCCAGCAGGTAGGTGGCCTCGGCGTTGCCGAAACCGGCGTCGATGTCGGCGATGATCGGCACGATGTGCGTTTCGTGGTTGTCGATCTGGTTGGTCAGATCGTCGACCTTGGCGCTGTCACCGGCTTCCTTGGCTTCTTCTCGGGCACGGAACAGGTGGTTGAGCTCCCAGGTGTCGGCCTGGCGCAGGAAGGTGTAGAGCTCCTCGATCAGCGATGCCACGCTGGTCTTCTCGTGCATGGACTGGTCGGGCAGCGGACCGAACTCGCTGCGCAGGGCGGCGACCATCCAGCCGGACAGGTAGAGGTAGCGGCGCTTGGTGTTGCCAAAGTGCTTCTTGATGGAAATCAGCTTCTGCTGACCGATGAAGCCGTGCCAGCAGCCCAGAGACTGGGTGTAGTTGGCGGTGTCGGCGTCGTAGGCGGCCATGTCCTCGCGCATGATGGCGGCGGTGTAGCGAGCGATGTCGAGACCAGTGCGGAAACGGTTCTGCACGCGCATGCGGGCGGCGCTTTCCGGATCGATGTTGTCCCACTTGCCGCGCTGGGCTTCACGAAGCTGGGTCAGGGTCTTCAGTTCTTCACGAAAGGTCATGATCGGGCCGTCCTGATGTTGAATCGACTGTTTGGTTCGACGTTCTGATACGACTTGCCTGGCATCCATGGTGAGGGGCGGTGTCGGGGCGGTCGCTTTCGACCGGCCTTTGGCTCCAGTGGCTTGCAGGCTCTTGCGGTTGGCGTCATTGCAAGAGGATCGACTGCTCGCCATGCCATGCTGCACCTGCGAAGTGTAGTCAGGTTCCTGCACCTTGGCCGAGAAGTCTTTACGGCCTTGGTCGAATCTTGGCGGAACGGTAGAGGTCGACTACAAAGTGAGCGATCTGACTCGCCATCGAGGTCTGTCCGCTGCGCCATGGTTGTGACTATGGCCCACAGCGGCGGGGGTTCGCCATTGGTACTTGGGGGGACAAGGCGTTGTAGTCCGACTACAGGAAAGCGCCGTAGAGGCACATTCCTGTAGTTGAGTTTCCTGAACGGAGGAGCTGACGGAGAGGTCAGTCGTTCAGGGAGAGGGTCATATTGCGATGCGGAATGCCGGCGTCGAGGAAGATATCTCCCTCGGCGCGGAAGCCCAGGGCTTCGTAGAAACCGAGCGCATGGGTCTGGGCGGCGAGCTCGACGCTCGAGTGAGCACGCTGTCGCGCAGCCTCGATGGTGGCGCGCATCAGCGCCACGCCGACGCCGAGTCCACGGGCTTCGGCAAGCACCGCCACGCGACCGATATGGCCATCGGGCAGCAGTCTCGCCGTACCCAGTACACGCTCGTCCTGGCGCGCCAGGAAATGCAGGCAGTCAGGATCGAGGCCGTCCCACTCTTCCTCGATCGGCACCTGTTGTTCGATGACGAAGACGCGATAGCGAATGTCACCGGCCGCTTCGCCAAGTTGTTCCCAGCTTCCCTGTTCGATCACCACCTCAGGCATCGTCGTCCTCCATGTCGTCGACCGGCCAGCCAAGGCTGCCGGCGTCGAACAGCCGTGTCAGCACCTCGGCGGCGCCGGGGTAGTCGAGCAGCGAGGCGTCGAACTCGCCGCGGTTGGCGATCTCGCGGGCCAGCGCCAGATCGCAGTCGATGCCGTCGCCGTCGGCAAACAGGGTGGCCCGGTCGTCCGCCAGAGCGTGCCAGGCGAAGCGAGAGCCCGGCGCGGCCACCAGCACCTCGCCTTCCTGTAGTGCAGCAACAAGCTCGTCTGGCGCTGTCGGTGTCTCGCTGGGTTCGAGCTGGTCCACGTACTTGGGCTGGGTCATCACCCGGCCGAACCACTGGGCCATCTGGGCCGGATCGTCCAGGGTATCGAGGATCAGCTGGCGCATGCGTGACAGCGCCGCCTGATCGAGTTCGCCCGGGTCCTCGGCCGGGGTCATTCCGGCATCGCCGTAGCGGCGAGAGGGGGGTTGCTGCTCACCCAGGTAGTCGGCGAAGGAGGTGATCGCCTCGTCCGCCGAGGGGGCGCGAAAGCCCACCGAGTAGGTCATGCAGTCATCGCTCTGACTGACCCCATGGTGCGCCCAGCCGGGGGGCAGGTAGAGCATGTCGCCGGGCTCCAGCACCCAGTCCTGTTCGGTGTTGACCTCGAAGGTCTCGAGGATACGCAGGTCGATGCCGCGCACGATGGGTGCGTCATCGGCCACCTTGCCGCCAAGCTGCCAGCGGCGCTGACCGCTGCCCTGGAGCAGGAAGACATCGTACTGGTCCAGGTGCGGGCCGACACTGCCCCCCGGAGGCGCGTAGCTGACCATGATGTCATCCAGGCGCCAGCGCGGCAGGAAGGTGAAGTCCTCCAGCAGGGCGGCGACCTCCGGCACATAGTGATCCACCGCCTGTACCAGCAGGGTCCAGTCGCGCTCCGGCAGGCGGGCGAAGGTGGCCTCGTCGAAGGGGCCGTGGCTGACCTGCCAGGGTCCGTCGGGGCCCTGTTCCTCGACCAGGCGTGCCTCGATATTGTCCTCGCAGGCGAGCCCGGCCAGTTCGTCTGGCGTCAGCGGGTTGTCGAAGTCGGGGAAGGCGCCACGGATCAGCAGCGGTTGCTGTTGCCAGACATCGCGCAGGAACTCTGCCGATGTCAGGCCGCCCAGCAGGGTGAGGGGGGTATCAGTTGACATGAGGAATCCTGATGGTGATTGGGAGTAGCGGGCTCGGTATCGGCCCCGGCCCCGAAGAGAGGGCTCCAGAAACGCCTCACCCCACCGATTGGCGGGGTGAAGCGGGGTTCTGTCAGTGGCTCCGGCTCAGTGCTGCGGCAGGGCGCGAGCCTGCTCGACGGCATTGCCGATGTAGTTGCCGGGGGTCAGCTGCTTGAGCTCTGCCTTGACCTCGTCGGGCAGTTCCAGGCCATCGATGAAGGCGGCGAAACCGGCCTGGTCGATGCGCTTGCCGCGGGTCAGCTCCTTCAACTTTTCGTAGGGCTTCTCGATGCCGTAGCGACGCATCACCGTCTGGATTGGCTCGGCCAGCACTTCCCAGCTGGCGTCCAGGTCCTCGGCCAGACGCTGGGGGTTGGCCTCCAGCTTGCCGATGCCTTTCAGCGAGGCCTGGTAGGCGATCAGGCCGTAGGCCAGACCGACGCCCAGGTTGCGCAGCACGGTGGAGTCGGTCAGGTCACGCTGCCAGCGGGAGATCGGCAGCTTCTGGGCCAGGTGGGCGAGGATGGCATTGGCCAGGCCCAGATTACCCTCGGAGTTCTCGAAGTCGATCGGGTTGACCTTGTGCGGCATGGTCGAGGAGCCGATCTCGCCGGCCACGGTGCGCTGCTTGAAGTAACCCAGCGAGATGTAGCCCCAGACGTCACGATCGAAGTCGATCAGGATGGTGTTGAAGCGACACACAGCGTCGAACAGCTCGGCGATATAGTCGTGGGGTTCGATCTGGGTGGTATAGGGATTGAAGGTCAGGCCCAGGCCTTCGACGAAGGTGCGAGCGTTGGCCTCCCAGTCGATGTCCGGGTAGGTGGCCAGGTGGGCGTTGTAGTTGCCCACGGCGCCGTTGATCTTGCCCAGTACCTCGGCGCTTTCGATCTGCTTGAGCTGGCGGCGCAGACGGTAGGCCACGTTGGCCATTTCCTTGCCCAGGGTGGTGGGGCTGGCGGTCTGGCCATGGGTGCGCGACAGCATTGGCACGGCAGCGTGCTCTTCGGCCAGACGGGCGATCTCGTCGGCCACCTGGCGCATGGTCGGCAGCAGGCTGTCGAGGCCATCGCGCAGCATCACGCCGTAGGACAGGTTGTTGATGTCCTCGCTGGTGCAGGCGAAGTGCACGAACTCGGTGACGGCATGCAGCTCTGCATTCTCGGCAATGGCTTCCTTGATCCAGTACTCGACCGCCTTGACGTCGTGGTTGGTGGTGCGCTCGATGTCCTTGATGCGCGCCGCGTCGGCTTCGCTGAAGTTCTTGACCAGGCCATCCAGGAAGGCTGTGGCGGTGGCCGACAGCTCCGGCACCTCGGTGATCTGCGGGTGCGCGGCCAGGCGCTCCAGCCAGCGGATCTCGACGATGACGCGGGCGCGGATCAGCCCAAATTCGCTGAAGTGTTCGCGCAGTGATTCGGCCTTGCTGCCGTAGCGACCGTCGACGGGAGAGAGGGCGGTGAGAGCGGAGAGTTGCATGGCGGTTTTCCGGTACGGGTAGGAAAGGAAGATCGAGCGATCAGAGGGTGTCCAGGGCGCGCTTGAGGCTGCCCCGCTGGAAGATCAGCTTCCAGCGACGTCCGCCCTGCTGGTGCCACAGCAGGCCGAAGCGAATGCCGGAGAGCAGGCAGGCGCGGACCCGCTCCGGCATCATCCGGCTTTGCAGCAGCGAAGGGTCGCCCTGGACCACGATTCGGTTCTTGAAGGTGGAAAGCGTCTGCTGGTAGGCCTCGCCGAGGCTCGCCACGACGTTCTCGTGGGTCGGTCCGAAGTGTTCGGCCTGGCCCTGGATGCGGGTCAGGTGGGTGCCGAGCGCGTCCATCATGTCGGGCTGGGTGCGCAGCTTGTTCATCAGCAGCATCAGGCTGAAGCCGTAGCGCATCACCACCGGGTTGGCCTGGCGTCGGCCGAGCACTGCCTCCAGGGTCTCGAGCCCCAGGCGCAGATTGTTGGGATGCCCGCCATAGATGGATTCGAAGGTTGGCGGGTTGGTTTCCAGGGTGGCGGTGATCTGGGTGTCCCAGGCGCGGCTGTCGACCTGGCCGGTGCGCGCCAGCTCGTCGACCAGATGGGCGGCCTGAAATACGCCGGCCAGGGCGATCGCCTGGCGAGCCGCCGGGGACTCGGGGGCGCGGTGGATAGGTACCGAATCGGTCATGCCGCTCGCTCCTCGGCGTTCCAGGTGGACCGGATGACGCCGCCGCCGAGGCAGACGTCACCGTCGTAGATGACCAGCGATTGGCCCGGTGTCACGGCCCGCTGTGGGTCGTCGAAGTGTACCGCGACGCCGCCATCGGCCCGGGTCGTCAGCGTGCATGGCACGTCGTCCTGACGATAGCGGGTCTTGGCGCTGAAGCGCCCCTCGGCGCAAGGCGGCTCACCGGCGACCCAATCCATCGCCTCGGTGGCCAGGCTGTCGGTGTACAACAGAGGGTGATGCTTGCCTTGAACCGCGATCAGCACGTTGCGCTCGAGGTCCTTGCCGGCCACGTACCAGGGGTCTTCCGAATAGTTGGCGAGACCGCCGATGCCGAGGCCCTGGCGCTGGCCCAGGGTGTAGTACATCAGGCCCATGTGATCGCCGATGACGTCGCCGTCCGGTGTCTCGATGGTCCCCGGCTGGGCCGGCAGGTACTGCTTGAGAAAGTCGCTGAAGCGGCGCTCGCCGATGAAGCAGATACCGGTGGAGTCCTTCTTCTTTGCGGTAACCAGATCGTGCTGTTCGGCGATGGCGCGAACCTCGGGCTTTTCGATCTCGCCCACCGGGAACAGGGTGCGCGCGATGGCGGCTTCCGGCACGGCGTGCAGGAAGTAGCTCTGGTCCTTGTTGCCGTCGAGTCCCTTGAGCAGTCGCGGGCGGCCGTCGCGCTCGCCGCGGCGAACATAGTGACCGGTGGCGATCATCTCGGCGCCGAGCATCTCGGCGTAGTCGAGGAACACCTTGAACTTGATTTCGCGGTTGCAAAGGATATCGGGATTCGGTGTGCGTCCGGCCTTGTACTCGGCGAGGAAGTGCTCGAACACGTTGTCCCAGTACTCGGCGGCAAAGTTGGCCGTGTGCAGGGGAATGCCGAGCTTCTTGCACACCGCTTCGGCGTCCGCCAGGTCTTCCATGGCGGTGCAGTATTCGGTGCCGTCGTCCTCATCCCAGTTCTTCATGAACAGCCCTTCCACCTGATAGCCCTGTTGGATCAGGCGGAGGGCGGAAACGGAGGAATCGACGCCGCCGGACATGCCGACGATGACTTTGCCGGTGGACGCTGACATAACGACTCTCGGAGTGGTGGGGCAAATGGGCGGTGATTATACACGAATTGCACCCGTCAACCGAAGCCTCAGCGTTCGTGCAGCACCTCCATCGGGAAGGTCTTGCCGGCCAGGGCGTCGCGGATGCGCTTGATCACCAGTGGGCTGCGCAGGCGGCCCTCGCGCTCCAGCGCCTCGACGTCCTCCAGGGTCAGCCAATGGATGGCCATGATATCCCGGTCCAGTTCGGTGCCCAGGTGGGCCAGCGCCATGCCGAAGAAGGCGTGGCTGTGGAAGGTCTTGCCGTCCGGGGCCTCGTACACGTACATGCCCAGGTAGTCGGTGATGCCGACCCGCCAGGCAGTCTCTTCGGCGACCTCGCGCAGGGCGCCGTCGCGGATGCGCTCACCGGGTTCCAGGTGGCCGGCGGGCTGGTTGAACAGGGTATGGGGGCCGCCACGGTCTTCTTCCACCAGCAGGAAACGACCGGCTCGTTCGACCACCGTGGCCACGGTCACGTAGGGGGTCCAGCGCATTATCGGCGTCTCCTTGTTGTAGGGGCTGAGCCCCGGGGGCGCTTTGGCGCGTGCAGCGTCTGGCGCTGCCATTGTCCCGGGGCCAGGCCGTCGAGCCGCCAGGGGCCGATGGCGACGCGTACCAGCCTCAGCGTCGGGTGGCCCACATGGGCGGTCATCCTGCGCACCTGGCGATTACGCCCCTCGCTGATGGTCAGCTCCAGCCAGCAGGTAACGGGATGGCGCTTCGGGTCCAGGGGCGGCGTGCGCTCGGGCAGCCCGCTGGTCGTCAGTCGCCGGACCTTGGCCGGCCGGGTGGGTCCATCCTTGAGAGTGACCCCTTCGGCGAGCGCCTTCAAGGCCCGATCGTCCGGCTGTCCCTCGACGAGCACTCGATACGTCTTCGGCTGCTTGTGGCGCGGGTGGCTGATACGATGAATCAACTCGCCATCGTCACTGAGCAACAACAGGCCTTCGGAATCGTAGTCGAGGCGGCCGGCCGGATAGATGTCCGGCACGTCGATCAGCGAGGCCAGGGTATTGCGTCCCTGGTCATCGGTGAACTGGGACAGCACCCGATAGGGCTTGTGCAGCAGATAAAGTTGACTCATGGGCGGGCTCGATGATCTGGCTCGGAAGGCGTGGCGGCGGGCCGTTTAGGCCTTTTCCAAAGATTGTCGACAAAGCCTACTCCGGGCGCGGGGGGTAATGCTATACTCCGCGCTCCACTGAATAGACCTGACAGGGGAGTTCTCAATGGGTTTCCAGAAAATTGTCGTCCCTGAGGGCGGCGAAAAGATCACCGCCAACGCCGACAACAGCCTGAACGTACCGAATAATCCGATCATTCCCTTCATCGAGGGTGACGGTATCGGTGTCGACGTGACCCCGGCGATGAAGATCGCCATCGACGCCGCTGTGCAGAAGGCTTACAACGGCGAGCGCAAGATCCACTGGATGGAAGTCTACGCCGGCGAGAAGGCCACCCACGTCTATGACGCGGACACCTGGCTGCCGGAAGAGACCCTGGAAGCGGTCAAGGACTACATCGTTTCCATCAAGGGCCCGCTGACCACGCCGGTCGGTGGCGGCATCCGTTCACTGAACGTGGCGCTGCGCCAGAAGCTGGACCTGTACGTCTGTCAGCGCCCGGTGCGCTGGTTCGAAGGCGTGCCGAGCCCGGTCAAGAAGCCTGCCGACGTCGACATGGTCATCTTCCGCGAGAACTCCGAAGATATCTACGCCGGCATCGAATGGAAGGCCGGTACCGCGGAAGCCGACAAGGTCATCAAGTTCCTGCGTGAAGAGATGGGTGTCACCAACATCCGCTTCCCCGAGAACTGTGGCATCGGCGTCAAGCCGGTCTCCATCGAAGGCACCAAGCGTCTGGTCCGTCAGGCCCTGCAGTACACCATCGACAACGACCGCGAGTCGCTGACCCTGGTGCACAAGGGCAACATCATGAAGTTCACCGAAGGCTCCTTCAAGGATTGGGGCTACGAGCTGGCCAAGGAAGAGTTCGGCGCCGAACTCCTCGATGGCGGCCCCTGGATGACCTTCAAGAACCCGAAGACCGGCAAGGACATCGTGGTCAAGGACGTCATCGCCGACGCCATGCTGCAGCAGATCCTGCTGCGTCCGGCCGAATACGACGTCATCGCCACCCTGAACCTGAACGGTGACTACCTGTCCGACGCACTGGCGGCGGAAGTGGGCGGCATCGGCATCGCGCCGGGCGCCAACATCTCCGACACCACCGCCATGTTCGAGGCGACCCACGGCACCGCGCCGAAGTACGCCGGCCAGGACAAGGTCAACCCGGGCTCGCTGATCCTCTCCGCCGAGATGATGCTGCGCCACATGGGTTGGGTCGAGGCCGCCGATCTGGTGCTCAAGGGCGTGGAGAAGGCCATCAGCAAGGGCGAGGTCACCTACGACTTCCATCGCCTGATGGAAAACGCCACGCTGTTCAAGTGCTCCGAGTTCGGTCAGGCCGTCGCCGACAACATGTAAGCGACGTACCGATCGTCCGATGACAGCGTCTGGTGCAGGTGATCGCTATCGCCCGTACCGGCTGTTCATCGCGGCGCTCTGAAAAGGCCCTCGCCCGCTCGGGCGGGGGCTTTTTGCTTTGTACGTTTTTTGCGTGAAAGCGTCCGTCGGATTTCCGATAATGGGAGACGGAACGGAACCCTGCCGCGCCGCCGACGTCCAATGCTCGACGCGGGTGGGCGCAGGCACCCGATTGACAGTGTGAGGCCTATGTTCAACGCAAGAGAGGAGGATCCTGTCTGGATCCGTGCCCCCTTCGCCGGAATGACCCGTCCGCCCAGTGAGCCGGGCGAGCAGGATGACGGTGACCTGGCGACCCAGGAGGCTGACCCCGAGGTGGCCAGGCCACCCATGTATAAGGTTGTCTTGCATAACGACGACTTCACCCCCATGGAGTTTGTGGTGGAGGTGCTGCAGACCTTCTTCCATCTGGACAGCGAGACCGCCGTGCAGATCATGCTGACGGTCCACAGCCACGGAAAGGCAACCTGCGGTGTCTTTACCCATGACATCGCCGAGACCAAGAGCCATCAGGTCAACGAGTATGCGAGAGAGTGCCAGCATCCGCTGTTGAGCGATATCGAGGCAGCGGACTGAGACGGGTCGATATCGGATCGCCCTGACAGTGCTGCCGCTGGCGGCGACGAGTGGTCACAGATCCGCACAAGCCGGCCCCGCGTTAACGAGAGACGGTTGCTGCGTTGACGAAGAACTTGCAACGGCGCCATTTGTACCCGATGTTGATGGTGCCGGACCACAAAAGATCCGATGCAAGCCCTATGCGGCGAGAAGGGGACTGCCATGCTGAGCAAAGAACTTGAACTGACCCTGAACACGGCCTTCACCGTGGCGCGTTCCAAGCGCCATGAGTTCATGACCGTGGAGCACTTGTTGCTGGCGCTTCTGGATAATGCTTCAGCATCAGATGTGCTGCGTGCCTGTGGGGCCAATCTCGACAAGCTGCGGTCCGACCTGCAGGATTTCATCAATTCCACCACCCCGCTGATTCCGGAAGACCAGACCGAGCGCGAGACCCAGCCGACGCTGGGCTTCCAGCGAGTGCTTCAGCGGGCCGTGTTCCACGTGCAGTCTTCTGGCAAGAGCGAAGTGACCGGTGCCAACGTACTGGTTGCGATCTTCTCCGAGCAGGAGAGCCAGGCGGTCTACTTCCTCAAGCAGCAGAACGTGGCACGGGTCGATGCGGTCAACTACATCGCCCACGGGATCTCCAAGGTCACCGGCCACGGCCAGAGCCCGTCTTCGGCGGCTCCCGAGGCCGAGGACGCCGAGGAAGCCGGCAGCGAGGCCGGCGGCAATCCGTTGACCGGTTTTGCCACCAACCTCAACGAGCAGGCCCGCATGGGCAAGATCGACCCCCTGATCGGGCGTGATCACGAGCTCGAGCGGGTGGTGCAGATTCTGGCACGGCGGCGCAAGAACAACCCCTTGCTGGTCGGTGAGGCCGGCGTCGGCAAGACCGCCATCGCCGAGGGCCTGGCCAAGCGCATCGTCGAGGAAGACGTGCCCGATGTGATCGGCGACGCCGTGGTGTACTCGCTGGACATGGGCGCGCTGCTGGCGGGTACCAAGTATCGTGGTGACTTCGAGAAGCGCTTGAAGAGCCTGCTGGCGGAACTGCGCAAGCTGCCCAACGCCATCCTGTTCATCGATGAGATCCATACGGTGATCGGCGCCGGTGCGGCGTCCGGTGGAGTGATGGACGCATCGAACCTGCTCAAGCCGCTGCTGTCCTCCGGCGAGCTGCGCTGTATCGGCTCCACCACCTTCCAGGAATTCCGCGGTATCTTCGAGAAGGATCGTGCCCTGGCACGTCGTTTCCAGAAGGTCGATGTGATGGCCCCCTCGGTCGAGGACTCCATCAAGATCCTCAAGGGGCTGCGTTCACGCTTCGAGGAGCACCACCAGCTCAAGTACACCGACGCCGCGCTGGACAGCGCCGCGCGGCTGGCGGATCGCTACATCAACGACCGCTTCCTGCCGGACAAGGCCATCGATGTCATCGATGAGGCCGGTGCCCACCAGCGCCTGTTGCCGCCGGAAATGCGCGTGGACACCATCGACGTCGATCAGGTCGAGGCGGTGGTCGCTTCCATCGCGCGGATTCCGCCGAAGAGCGTATCCAGCTCCGATCGCAAGCTGCTCGAGAACCTGGATCGCGATCTCAAGATGCTGGTGTTCGGTCAGGATGAGGCCATCGACAGCCTGGCGGCGGCGATCAAGCTGTCCCGCGCCGGGCTCAAGTCGCCGGACAAGCCGGTCGGCAGCTTCCTGTTCGCCGGCCCCACCGGCGTCGGCAAGACCGAGGTGGCGCGTCAGCTGGCCCATATCATGGGGGTCGAACTGCTGCGCTTCGACATGTCCGAGTACATGGAACGGCACACGGTTTCGCGGCTGATCGGCGCACCTCCTGGCTATGTCGGCTATGACCAGGGTGGTCTGCTGACCGAGGCGGTCACCAAGCAGCCCCACTGCGTGCTGCTGCTCGACGAGATCGAGAAGGCGCACCCCGAGGTCTTCAACCTGCTGCTGCAGGTCATGGACCACGGTCGTCTGACCGACAACAACGGGCGCGAGGCGGATTTCCGTCACGTCATTCTGATCATGACCTCCAACGCCGGGGTCGAGATCGCGACGCGTCGCTCGATCGGTTTCCAGACCCAGGACCACTCCACCGATGCCATGGAGGCGATTCGCAAGACCTTCACGCCGGAGTTCCGCAACCGTCTGGATGGCATCATCCAGTTCGCGTCGCTGGCCAAGCCTGTCGTACGCAATGTGGTCGACAAGTTCCTGGTGGAACTGCAGGCCCAGCTCGACGAGAAGCGGGTGCAGCTCGAGGTGGACGACGAGGCGCGCGATTGGCTGGCGACCATGGGTTACGACCCGGACATGGGCGCCCGCCCCATGGCTCGACTGATCCAGGAAAAGCTGAAGAAGCCCCTGGCCGAGATGATCCTGTTTGGGGATCTGGCCGAGCACGGTGGGCTGGTGCACGTCAGTCTGGAGGACGGAGAGCTTCACCTGTCCACCGACGTGGAGATGGCCGACGCGCCTTGAGCGTCGAGGCAGGCTTTGTGGGGTGTGGCCAAGCCTGAAGCCTGCCTGTTGGGCCTGCCTGCTGAGACTATCAGCAAGTTGGTTGCTTCGACTGGTCAGGAAGTGAAACTACGCGACGCCCCGTCAACGACGGGGCGTCGTCGTTTGTATCCAGCAGGGTCTGGACGGCAACAGCCGTGCGAATCCCCGGTAGCGGGTCGTTGCCCGGCTTTTGGACGAGGCAGTGCCGCCCTGCTGCGTCAGGCAAAGCAGGGCTGGTGCTGCACCAGAGTCTTGCTGTCTTGCAAAAGGGGGCTGCGCTTGCCGGTGGGGTGGGGCGCGCCGCTAAGGCGCGTTACCGGCAAGTAGCGTCGGCGCTGAAGCGCTGACGCCGGCCGTTCTCAACGGGAACGGTAGACGATGCGACCCTTGGACAGGTCGTAGGGAGTCAGCTCGACCTTGACCTTGTCACCGGTCAGGATGCGGATGTAGTTCTTGCGCATCTTGCCCGAGATGTGGGCGGTCACCACGTGGCCGTTTTCCAGTTCGACCCGGAACATGGTGTTGGGAAGGGTGTCGACGACCACGCCTTCCATTTCGATATGGTCTTCGCGTGCCATATAGGCGAATCCTCGCTGGTGAAATCGAAAAGATGCCTGACCTTGAGGCGTCACTGCCGTTACTGTGGTCAGGATAGCGCGATATTCTGCCGGATGCAGAAGCAGATGGCAAAGGCAGATGGCTGATCGGCCCTCAAAGTGCGCGATATTCTGCCGCTTTCCAGTATCCCCGGAAGCAGATGGCAAAGGCAGATGGCTGATCGGCCCTCAAAGTGCGCGATATTCTGCTGCTTTCCAGTATCCCCGGAGCCAGATGGCAAAGGCAGATGGCTGATCGGCCCTCAAAGTGCGCGATATTCTGCCGCTTTCCAGTATCCCCGGACTCAGATGGCAAAGGCAGATGGCTGATCGGCTCTCAAAGTGCGCGATATTCTGCCGATTTCCAGTATCCCCGGAGGCAGATGGCAAAGGCAGATGGCAGGTTAGCTCTCAAGGATAAGCAAAGTTCACGATATTCTGCCGCTTTCCAGTATCCTCGGAAGCAGATGGCAAAGGCAGATGGCCATTGATAGCAGGCTAGCCCCTCAAAGTGCGCGATATTCTGCCGCTTTCCAGTATCCCCGGAGGCAGATGGCAAAGGCAGATGGCAGGTTAGCTCTCAAGGATCAGCAAGGTGAGCGATATTTTGCCGCTCTCTAGAGAGCAGAGAACGTGCTTGAGCTATCAGGTTGGGCGATTACTCGCTGTCGATCGGTACCAGTCGTCGCCAGAGCCGGCCATCCAGGCGCTCGAGGGGCGAGAAGCTGCTCTTGTAGCTCATCTTGCGGCACTCCTCGATCCAGTAGCCCAGATAGACGTGGGGGAGTCCCTTCAGGGATGCCATCTGGATCAGAGCCAGCACAGCCTGGGTGCCAAGAGAACGGCGCTCGAGGCTGTGGTCCGGGTCGAAGAAGGTGTAGATGGCGGACAAGCCATGGCGCAGCTCGTCGAAGGCCGATACCGCTACCAGCTTTCCGTCCAGGCGCATCTCCAGCAGTCTCGCGTAGGGCTGATCGAGGCTCAGGAAGGTACGGTACTGCTCGTGACTCGGTGGGAACATGTCGCCGTCATGGTGGCGCGTGCAGATATAGCGGGCGTAGAGGTCGTAGTGGCGGGAGTCGAACTGCGCCGGCACCACCTCGATGGTCAGGTCGGCATTGCGCCGCATCAGGCGTCGCTGGGTGCGATTGGGGCTAAAGTCCGCTACCGGGATTCGCACGGAGATGCAGGCGTGGCAGCCTTCACAGTGAGGGCGGTAAAGATGCAGACCGCTGCGACGGAAGCCAAGTAGCGTAAGCGCGTCATATACGCCCTGTCCCGGGGATTCCTTGGGATCCAGGAACAGGGTGGTCGCTTCCTTGCCCGGCAGATAGCTGCAGGCGTGCGGCACAGTAAGAAAGAACCGCAGGTCGCGTACGGGTTGACGCGGTGTATTGCTGCTCAAGGCTGCCGTCTCCCTGTCGGATGGCATCGAGTGATGGATCAGGCGTTGGTATGGGTCGTGTCAATGGTGGTCGTCATACATGGCCTTCTGATACCAGGTCATTCACCGATGCCGGTGAATGACCATGCCGGCGTAGTCAGGCTGTCTCGGTCCAGATCATCCAGCCACCTCTCAAGATAGCCGATGAAGGCTGATCGAGCGATACCTCGAGCGCCGAGGCTGGCCAGGTGGGGCGTGTGCATCTGGCAGTCGATCAGACGCCCGCCGCCGGCCGCCATGGCGCGGGCCAGATGCACCAGGGCGATCTTGGAGGCATCGGCCTCGCGGCTGAACATCGATTCGCCGAAAAACACCGGTCCCAGGGCGACACCATAGAGCCCGCCGACCAGTCGGTCGTCACGCCAGATTTCCACCGAGTGAGCGACCCCCTCCCGGTGCAGGTCGCAGTAGGCGTCACGCATTTCATCGGTGATCCAGGTGCCTGACGCATGACCATCGTTGCGCGGTGCAGCACAGGCGTCGATGACGGCGTCGAACGCCTGGTCGGCGGTGGCGCGAAAGCCCCCGTTGCGTAGCCGCTTGGCGAGGCTTCGGCGCACGCGTAGCTCTTCGGGGTGCAACACCATGCGCGGATCGGGGCTCCACCAGAGAATCGGCTGGTCGTCGCTGTACCAGGGGAAGATTCCGCGGCGGTAGGCCTCTATCAGCCATTCGGGAGATAGCCCGCCGCCAGCGGCCAGCAGGCCGTCCGGGTCGTCGAGGGCAATATCGACCGAAGGAAAGGTCACTGGATGTTCGTTGAGCCAGGGCAGCATGGGGCTCCCTTTGCAATACCGGGTGGAAGATGGGGCAGTGTGCCCCCAGCCCGCGCTTCGCTCAAGGTATGCTGGGCCTATTCGCTCACCGGCTGGCTCGGTATCATGACCGCCAGTCAGAAGGATGGAAGACGCCGTTATGGCGCAAGGGGAAGGCCGTTTGAGTGCCAACAAGAAGTCCATGTCGTCGCGCGCGACGGCGGCAGCCGCCAAGGAGACCGCCCGCAAGGTCGGGTTGCGTCTGCATGGCTCTGCCAGGGAAGGTGTGATCATCGTACTGCTGGCTGCCTGCGTATTCCTGCTGCTGGCACTGTTCAGCTTCGAGCCGGCGGACCCCGGCTGGTCGAGCAGTGGCCCCGAGACCGCGGTGGCCAACTGGATGGGCCCCATCGGGGCCTGGCTCGCCGACGTGCTGTATTCGTTGTTTGGCATCAGCGCCCTGTGGTGGCCAGGCATGCTGGCGTTTGCCGCCTGGTATCTGATCCGTTCCCGTCGAGTGGAGTTCGAGTGGGATGCGACCGCCCTGGCCGTGCGCTGCGGCGGGCTGATTCTGCTGCTGCTGGGGTGCACCACCCTGGGGGCGCTCTACTTCCATCAGCCCGACAGCGTGTTGCCATACTCCACCGGTGGCATCCTCGGAGTCGGGCTGGTCGGCGCCCTGCGGCCACTGGTGGGCGTCGGCGGAACAGGTCTGCTCGCCGTTGTCGCTATCCTGGGCGGAATGCCGCTGTTTACCGGGTTGTCCTGGCTCAATGTCATGGACGAGGCGGGCCACCGTTGTCTGTTGCTGGGACGCTGGCTCAAGTCCCGCTTCGCATCGTCTAAAGACGAGGACGACGCAGGGCAGAGCGCCGACCAGCACAGTGCACCTGAGCCCAGGGCCAAGGCGTCATCGCCGATCGACAGCGAAGATGGCGAGGAAAGCGATACGACGCCCCGGCCCTCCTTGTGGCAGCGCCTGCGCGGCAAGGGGACACCGACCGACCTGAATGAGGCCGCGGGGTCGTCCATGGGCGACGACGGCAACACCGATATTCCCTGGGACGTGGCGGAATCCACGCCGTCGGCCAAGCAGCCTGGCGCTGCCTATACCGAACGCTTTGCCGAGGCCGCGCCTCGCCGTCGCCATGAAGGTAGCGTTCAGGACGGCACCACAACGCCGCGGGACACCCGTCCCACCGAACCTGAGGGCGGGCGGCGAGAGCCGACCCTGGCCCCGGAGCCCACGGCTTCCAGAGAGCGGCGAGAGCCGACCCTGGGCGGCAGTTTTGCGGCAGGGGCACCTTCGGCGGCAAGGGCAGAAGAGCCGATGTCGCTGCGTGCAGAGAGGGATGCGCCGGTGCCTTCGCCTGAACGTGCAAGCGAGCCGAGCTCTTTAGAGGCCCCCGAAGCCGGGCCTACTGCTCAGGCACGCTCTCCACAGGCACGCTCTCCACAGGCGCGCTCTCCACAGGCGCCCGAAACCGCGCCTGGCACTTCTCAGGCGCGCTCTCCGCAGGCGCCCGGTGCCGCGCCAGCCGCGCAGGGCTCTCAACAGGAGCGCTCTCCACAGGCGCCCGGGGCCGCGCCCGCCGGGCCTGGCTCTTCACAGGCGCGCTCTTCACAGGCGCGCTCTTCACAGGCGCGCTCTCCGCAGGCGCCCGAAACTGCGCCCGAAGCCGCGCCAGCCGTGCCTAGCTCTTCTCAGGAGTCCGAGGCTGCGCCGTCCGCGCCGGCGCCCGCCGCTCCACAGGAGCCGCGTCGGGAAGAGCCCGCTCACGGGGAGGAGCCGTCGAGCCACCAGACGCAGCCTCGTCGGGAGGAGCGTCGTGCCGAGGAAATCCCCGAGCCGGTGCTGCCTGATGACGGTGGTGCCCTGGCTGGCGGCGCCATCGCTGCAGGGGCGGGTGCCGGTCTGTTGGCGGCCACCCATGAGGCGCCGCGTAGTGTCTCGAGCCAGGCCCCCAGTTCTTCTCCCCGTCCGTCTTCTGCTGAGGACGCTGGTCAGGATGCTGGTCAGCGCGTGCAGCAGGAAGCGGCCCGCAGCGACGCCGGCACGCCGGCCGAGCCTCCCCGCGCTGAGCCAGGTCACGACGCCGCGGGCGCGAATGTTGGCGGAGGCCACGACAGCGTGGGCGAAGGACGTGTGGCTACCGCCGAGCAAGCCCGTGAGGCCGCCGACAACGACGGCCCGACGCTGTGGACGGTAGAGCACCTGCAAAGCCAGCGTCCCGGTTTCGATGACCTGCCGGAACCCGACGGCGAGCTGCCAAGCCTCAGGCTATTGACCCCGCCGGAGCCGCATCAGCCCAACTACACCGAGCAGCAACTGGCCGACATGGCGGAGTTGCTCGAGATGCGCCTGCGCGAATACGGCGTCAAGGCCGAGGTCGTCGATACCTGGCCGGGCCCGGTCATCACCCGCTTCGAGATCAAGCCGGCAGCGGGGGTGAAGGTCTCCAAGATCAGCAACCTGGCCAAGGACCTGGCGCGTTCGCTGATGGTCAAGAGCGTACGCGTGGTGGAGGTGATACCCGGCCGTCCCACCGTGGGTATCGAGATCCCCAACCCCAATCGCGCGATGATCCGCCTGCGTGAGGTGATCGACTCGGACCGTTACCAGCACGAGGCCTCCGGTCTCACCATGGCGCTGGGTCAGGACATCGGCGGCGCCGCGGTGGTGGCCAACCTGGGCAAGATGCCCCACGTGCTGGTCGCCGGTACCACCGGCTCGGGCAAGTCGGTCGGGGTCAACGCCATGCTGATCTCGATGCTGCTCAAGGCGACCCCCGACGAGCTTCGGCTGATCATGGTCGATCCCAAGATGCTGGAGCTGTCGGTCTATGACGGTATCCCGCACCTGCTGGCGCCGGTGGTCACCGACATGAAGGAGGCCGCCAACGCCCTGCGCTGGTGCGTGGCCGAAATGGAGCGTCGCTACAAGCTGATGGCCGCCATGGGAGTGCGCAACATCGCCGGCTTCAACAGCAAGCTCGATGAGGCCGAGCGGGCCGGTGCCCAGGTGGCCGATCCATTGTGGGAGCCCCAGCCCTGGGAGATGCACCAGACCCCGCCGGTGCTGGAAAAGCTGCCCTACATCGTGGTGGTGATCGACGAATTTGCCGACATGTTCATGATCGTCGGCAAGAAGGTCGAGGAGCTGATCGCCCGACTGGCGCAGAAGGCCCGCGCCGCCGGTATCCATCTGGTGCTGGCGACCCAGCGTCCCTCGGTGGATGTGGTCACCGGCCTGATCAAGGCCAACATCCCCACCCGCATGGCCTTCCAGGTGTCGTCGCGGGTCGACTCCCGCACCATCCTCGATCAGGGCGGCGCCGAGAACCTGCTGGGCCATGGTGACATGCTCTACTTGCCGGCGGGCTCGGGTCAGCCGACCCGCGTGCACGGCGCCTTCGTCGATGACGATGAGGTGCACCGGGTGGTGGAAGACTGGAAGCGGCGCGGCGAGCCCGAGTACATCGACGAGATCCTCTCCGGTGGTGTTTCCGCCGATGCACTGACCGGGCTCGAGGCCGAAGGCACCGGCGATGACAGCGACGCCGAGCAGGACGCCCTCTATGACGAGGCCGTGGCCTTCGTCACCGAGACGCGCCGAGCCTCGATCTCGGCGGTCCAGCGGCGCTTCAAGATCGGCTACAACCGCGCCGCACGCCTGGTCGAGGCCATGGAGATGGCCGGGGTGGTATCGTCCATGGGCAGCAACGGCGGGCGAGAGGTGCTGGCACCGCCGCCCACCGCAGGCTAACCCGATCGGCGCGACACTGTCTCCATTTGGGGACAGTGTCGCGTCAGGATGTAATCACCATGCAAGAGGGTGTCACGACCGGGTTCAGCGGCAACTTGCCAGGCATACTGGACTCAAACGGACATCCTCCCGGCGCCGGAGCCGCTCCGGCGCGACAAGGATTTCGACGATTTCGACGGAGAGACGCTATGCCCGCACGCCTTACCTTGAGTTCCGGTCTTGCCACGCTGGCCCTGGCGCTGGCGATCCCCGCCACCGCCCTGGCCGACGGCGCTGAGCGCCTGACCCGCATGCTGGAGCCGTTGAACACCTATTCCGCCGACTTCGAGCAGCAGATCCTCGACGGCAGTGGCCAGCGCCTGCAGCAGACCGAAGGGCACATGTGGCTGTCGCGCCCCGGCAAGTTCCGCTGGGAGGTCAAGGCACCTTACGAGCAGATCGTGGTGTCGGACGGCGACGAGGTCACCCTCTATGACCCCGATCTCGAGCAGGCCACCATCCAGCCGCTGGATGAGCGCATCACCCACACCCCGGCTCTGCTGCTGTCCGGCAGCGCCAATGAGCTCACCGACAGCTACGAGGTCAAGAGCTCGCAGCAAGGCACCGCCGAGACCTTCACCCTGGAGCCCAAGGCTTCGGACACCCTGTTCGAAAGCCTGCGCCTGACCTTCTACAGCGAGCAGCTGGCGGCGCTGGAGATGACCGACAGCACCGGTCAGCGTACCGCCATCGCCTTCGATAACGCCGAGCAGAACGGCAACATCGATGACCAGCGCTACCGCTTCGAGGTGCCTGAGGGTACCGACGTGATTCGCCAGACCCGCTGATCACACCTGCCGCCGCCGATCACGCTCGGCGGCGGCCTCCCTTCCGCACCTTTTCCACGGCCTCCCATTTTCTGTCCGTTCCCTCCTTACCGTGCGCTATCGAGCACGCCGCTTGTCCCCGATCAACCCTGAAGTCTACTGCGACCTTGGCCCAATAGTGTGAGCCGACTAGGGAAACTACTATCCCGGGTATCGTTTTCACGAGGTGCCCCATGTATCCCTACGCCGCTCCCCTGCGAGACCTGTCCTTCGTGCTGTCGGAAATGCTCGAGCACGAGTCCTTGAACCTGGCCCCCTTTGCCGAGGTTGGCCCCGAGCTGGTCGACGCTGTACTCGAGGAGGCCGCCAAGCTCGCCTCTGATGTCTGGGCGCCGCTCAATGCCAGTGGTGATCGCCAGGGCTGCAGCCGGCTGGAAGACGGCAGCGTGACACTGCCCGACGGCTTCGCCGAGGCCTACCAGGCCTACGCCGAGGGCGGCTGGAACGGGATCGGTGTGTCCGAGGAGCGTGGCGGTCAGGGGCTGCCCGAGGTGGTGGCCAGCAGCGTGCAGGAGATGCTGCATGGCGCCAACATGGCGCTGGGCCTGTGTCCGATGCTGACCGCGGGTGCCATCGAGGCGCTGGCTCACCATGGCAGCGACGAACTCCAGCAGCTTTACCTGGCGCGTCTGGTAGAAGGCAGCTGGACCGGCACCATGAACCTGACCGAGCCTCAGGCCGGCTCGGACCTGTCTCGGGTGCGCACCCGCGCGGTGCCGGAAGGCGATCACTACCGGCTGTTCGGCCAGAAGATCTTCATCACCTGGGGCGAACACGAGGCCGCCGAGAACATCATCCACCTGGTGCTGGCGCGCACCCCCGACGCCCCCGAGGGCAACAAGGGCATCTCGCTGTTTCTGGTGCCCAAGTTCCTGGTCAATGAGGACGGCTCGCTTGGCGAGCGCAACGACGTGGTATGTGCCTCCATCGAACACAAGATGGGCATCCACGGCAGTCCCACCTGCACCCTCAGCTTCGGCGAGAAGGACGGCGCCGTCGGCTATCTGGTGGGGGAGGCCGGGCGCGGCCTCAACCACATGTTCACGATGATGAACGAGGCTCGCCACAAGGTCGGTATCCAGGGTATCGGTGTCGCCGAGCGTGCCTGCCAGCACGCCCTGGCCTACGCCAACGATCGCTCCCAGGGACGCACACCACCGTCCCGCGGAGGCGAGCCATGCACCATCGGCGAGCACCTGGACGTGCGCCGCATGCTGCTGTCGATGCGGGCGCGCACCGACGCCCTGAGGGCGCTGGCGCTGCTGTGCGCTCAGCAACTCGACGTGGCTCGTCACCATGAGGACGAACCGCGCCGTCGCGAGGCCCAGGCGCGGGCCGAGGTGCTGATCCCGGTGGTCAAGGGCTTCTCCACCGACCAGGCGGTGGACATCGCCTCGTTGGGTGTTCAGGTCCACGGCGGCATGGGCTTCATCGAGGAGACCGGCGCCGCGCAACTGTTGCGGGACGTGCGTATCGCACCGATCTACGAGGGCACCAACGGCATCCAGGCGCTCGATCTGGCGGGTCGCAAGCTCCAGCGCGATGGCGGCGCGGCCTTGTCACTGCTGATCGACGAAGTGCAGGCCACCGCCGAAGCGCTGTCAGCCCATTCTTCTCTTGCTCCGCTGGGGGCAGAGCTTGCCGCCGGTGCCGAGGATCTGCGTGCCTGTGCGGCCCTGGTGCTGGAGGCGGGGGCAGACGCCGAACGCGGCGCCGACGCCATCCAGGCCTACGCCACACCGCTTCTGTCGCTGACCGGCCACGTACTGTGCGCCTGGCAGATGGGGCGCGCGGCGATCATCGCCCGGGCCGCGCTGGACGCCGGCAGCGACGACGACTTCTACCGGCGCAAGCTGGCCTGTGCCGACTTCGCCGTGCGCCAGTGGCTCCCCGAGGGGTGCGCCCAGCGTCGCGTCATCGAGGCTGGCTTCGACGAACTGCTTGGCGTATCGCTTGGCTGAACCGATTGGCCGTCGGTGTCCACCGGCGGCTATCTTCTGTTCAGGATCGGCCATCGTCATTTCCCTCGTAGCGAGGCGCAGGCCGCCAGTGGCTACGCATGCGACCTTCAATCAGGAGTGTCTAATGAGCAACATCTACGACCAGGGCATGCCGCGCAACGCGGCCAACCACGTGGCGATCTCGCCGTTGACCTTCATCGAACGCGCGGCCAGCGTCTATCCGGACCTGCCGGCGGTGGTCCACGGCCAGACGCGCCGCGACTGGGCCACCACCTGGCAGCGCTGCCGGCGACTGGCCTCGGCGCTGGAGCGTCGTGGGCTCGGCAAGGGGGATACGGTGTCGGTGATGCTGCCCAATGTGCCGGCGATGTTCGAGGCTCACTTTGGCGTGCCCCTGGCCGGTTGCGTACTCAACACTCTGAATATCCGTCTCGATGCCTCGGCGATTGCCTACATGCTGGAACACGCCGAGACCCGGGCGATCCTGGTGGACCCGGAGTTTGTCGAGGTGGTACGTGAGGCGATCAAGGGCCTCGATAAACCGCCTCTGATCATCGACGTGCTGGATCCCGAGTTCGAGGGCCAGGCCGAGCGCCTGGGCGAGATCGAGTACGAGGACCTGCTGGCCGAAGGTGACGCCGACTACCCCTATCGCCTGCCCGAAGACGAGTGGGACGCCATCTCGCTGAACTACACCTCCGGTACCACCGGTAAGCCCAAGGGCGTGGTCTATCACCATCGCGGCGCCTACCTCAACGCCGTGAGCAACATCCTCGAGTGGGCGATGCCACATCACCCGGTGTACCTGTGGACGCTGCCGATGTTCCACTGCAACGGCTGGTGTTTCCCCTGGACCATCGCCGCCAACGCCGGGGTCAACGTCTGCCTGCGCAAGGTCGACCCGAAGAAGATCATGGAACTGATCGCCGACGAGAAGGTGACCCACTTCAGCGGTGCGCCGATCGTGCTCAACGGACTGGTCAATCTGGACGAGTCCCAGCGTCGCGCCATCGACCACCCGGTCAAGGCCACCACCGCAGGAGCAGCGCCGCCTGCTGCGGTGATCGCCGGGGTGGAGTCACTCGGTATCGATGTGACCCACGTCTATGGCCTGACCGAGGTCTATGGTCCGGTGACTGTGTGCGCCTGGCGCGAGGCCTGGGACGAGCTGCCGCTGGAGGAGCGTGCCCGCATCAAGGCCCGCCAGGGCGTGCGTGGGCACATGCTGGAGGCGCTTTGCGTGGCCGACCCGGTGACCCTGGAGCCATTGCCCAAGGACGGCGAGAGCATCGGCGAGATCATGATGCGTGGCAACAATGTGATGAAGGGCTACCTGAAGAACGAGGCCGCCACCCGGGAAGCGCTGGATGGTGGCTGGTACCACACCGGCGACCTGGCAGTGTGGCACGCCGATGGCTACATCGAGATCAAGGATCGCTCCAAGGACATCATCATCTCCGGCGGCGAGAACATCTCCACCATCGAACTCGAGGATGCGCTCTACGCCCACCCGGCGGTGGAAGAGGCCGCGGTGGTGGCGCAGCCTGACGAGAAGTGGGGCGAAAGCCCCTGCGCCTTCGTCAAGCTCAAGGCCACCAGCGGTGAGGTGACCGAAGAGGACATCATCGAGCACTGTCGGGGCAAGCTTGCGCGCTTCAAGGTGCCCAAGCGCGTCGTCTTCACCGAACTGCCGAAGACCTCGACCGGCAAGATCCAGAAGTTCGTGCTGCGTCAGCAGGCCAAGGAGAGCTGATCGCCGCCTGCCATCCGCTGATGGCAGGGTAAGCCCGCCCGAGACAGGGCGGGGAGCAGATCATCAGACGCCGCCGTCGGGGTGACCGGGGGCGGCGTGGTTGTGTCATGATCGAGGGAAATATCCATCAAGGGAGAAAGCTAGTGAGCGAGACGCGGATCGGTGTGGTCGGTGGTGGAACCATGGGGCAGGGCATCGCCCAGGTGCTGGTGCAAAGCGGCTTCGAGGTGAGCCTTTATGATGTTGCCGAGGCCGCCCTGGAGCGGGCCAGCGCGGCGATCGACAAGGGCCTTGCCAAGCTGGTGGAAAAGCAGCGGCTAAGTGCCGAACAGCGGGACGAGGCCCGCGCGCGCCTGACCACGGTCAACTCGCTTCAGGCCCTGGCCGACTGCGGGGTGATCATCGAGGCGGCGCCGGAAGCGCCGGAGCTCAAGGAACGCCTGTTCCGGGAGCTCGATGAGCTCAACCCCGAGGCGGTGCTGGCCTCCAACACCTCCTCGCTATCGCTGACCCGTCTGGCCGCGGTGTGCCAGCGGCCAGAACGAGTCGTCGGCATGCACTTCTTCAACCCGGTGCCGGTGCTCAAGCTGGTCGAGGTCATCCGCGCCGAGCAGACCAGCGACGCGACCGTGGCCCGTGTCGAAGCCCTGGCCGAGTCCATGGGCAAGACCGCCGTGGCGATCGGCGACGCCCCAGGCTTCGCGGTCAACCGCCTGCTGGTGCCGATGATCAACGAGGCGGCTTTCCTGGTGCAGGAAGGGGTGGCCAGCGCTGAAGACATCGACACCGCCATGAAGCTTGGCGCCGCCCACCCGATGGGCCCGCTGGCGCTGGCCGACCTGATCGGCCTGGACGTCTGCCTGGCGATCATGAATGTGCTGGCCGATGGCTTCGGCGATCCCAAGTATCGTCCCTGCCCGCTGCTCAAGCGGATGGTCGACGCCGGCTATCTGGGACGCAAGAGTGGCCGCGGCTTTCACGACTACAGCGGTTGAGGCGGTGGCATGCGCCGAAAGGATGGCTTGTGAGCCTACCAAGCGTTCGCTAGGGTTGGGCCAAAGGTGACGAACGCGCCAGGCTCCGCCGACGCCAGGCGGGCCTCGCCGACAACTGACAACTCTGACAAGGAGCATTTCGTGAGCGAACAACTGGTCGAGATGGTCGACAACGATGGCGTGGTACGCCTCACCATCAACCGTCCCAAGGCGTTGAACGCCCTGAATCGCGAGGTCATCGAGGCGCTGGCCGAGATCCTTGATCGGCTCGAAGGTCGCGAGGGCCTGCGCGCGGTGCTGATCACCGGCGCCGGCGAGAAGTCCTTCGTGGCCGGTGCCGACATCACCGCGATGCGCGAGATGAACCCGCTCGAGGCGCGCGACTTCGCTTGTCAGGCGCTTAAGACCATCAAGCGCCTCGAGACGCTGCCGGTGCCGGTGGTGGCGCTGGTCAACGGCTTCTGCCTCGGCGGCGGCTGCGAGCTGGCGCTGGCCTGTGACTGGGCGGTGGCCAGCGACAACGCGGTGTTTGGCCAGCCCGAGGTACTGCTTGGGGTCATTCCCGGCTTCGGTGGCTCCCAGCGTCTGCCACGTCGGGTTGGCCCGGCCATGGCGCTTGACCTTTGCACCACCGGTCGCAAGATCGACGCCCAGGAGGCCCTGCGCATTGGCCTGGTCAACCAGGTGATGTCCCAGGCCGAGCTCGAGGACTACGCCGCCACCCTGACCAAGCAGTTGTCCGGCAATGGCCCCGGCGCGGTGCGCAGTGCCAAGCAGGTGATCCACGACGGCATGGACCAGGATCTGGACAGCGCCCTGGCGCTGGAGACCAGCCTGTTTGCCCTGTGCTTCGCCTCCGACGAGCAGCGCGAAGGCATGAGCGCCTTCGTCGAGAAGCGCAAGCCCAACTTCTGAGTCCCTTTCACAAGCCTTCAGCTAGGGCTTGTCTGAAAAGTGCCTGCGCTCGGTAATACGGCGTTAAAAATCGGATCAACATGCTCATTTACACCCCGTAAACTGCGCTGTCTCACCGATTTTTGCCTTGTCTAACCTTCGCTCGTCGACTTTTCGGACAGCGCCTAGCACTGAAGCGGCCATGGCGAACGCCATGGCCGCTTCGTCATTCAGGCGCGAAGGTTCTGGGGGCGCCTAGCGGGGCAATGGTCGCGTGGCCTTGTCCCGGCCCGGCGACAGCATGCCGGTGGCCACAGCGGTGCCTGCCAGGGTGATGGCCATGCCCACCAGGGTGCGCAGCCCCAGGGTCTCGTCGAGCAGCACATAGCCCCACAGCAGGGCGCTGACCGGTACCAGAAAGGTCACGGTAGAGGCGGCGGTAGCCCCGGCGCTGGCCAGCAGGCTGAAGAACAGCAGAAAGGCGACAGTGGTGGACAGCACCGCCATGGCCAGGGCGCTGCCCCAGGCCTCGATGCTGACGGCTTGCTGCGGCCACATCAGGAGCCCAGGTACCAGCAGCATCAGCCCGGACATCGAGCAGCTGCCGGCGGCCAGCACGCGTACCGGCAGATGGCCGAGGTGGGTCTTCGAATAGTTGCCGGCGATGCCATAGCAGAAGGTGGCCCCGAGAATCGCCAGGATGTACCAGCCATCGCCGCCCAGCTGGAAGTCCAGCCGATCGGCGGACAGCACGTAGACACCGACGAAGGCCAGCGCCAGACCCAGGTACTGACGTCGGCGAATCGGCGTGGCGAACCAGGCGGCGCCGATAAGCGCGGTGAAGATCGGAGTGGTGGCGTTGATCAGCGAGGTGAAGCCTGCCTCGAGCTGGGTGGTCGCCAGGGCCAGCAGTGAAAACGGCACCACGTGGTTGATGAAGCCGAGCAGCGCCAGGCGTCCGATATTGTCGCGCACCTGGCGCAGGTAGTGCAGTGATGCCAGCAGGGGCAGCAGCAGCAGGGCGCCGACCCCCATGCGGATCATCACCACCGGGACGGCGCCGAACTCCGGCGAGGCCACCCGCATGAAGATGAAGGACAGTCCCCACAGGCTCGACAGCAGGACCAGCTTGAGGGTGTCTGAGGCCGTCATCGAGATTCCTTGTCGTGGGACGGAGGAGGTAGTGGTAGCACTTTTGCTAGCCCGCTAAGAGTATGCGAGATGCGCGAAACAGGAAAGCCGTTGAGGGTGAGGGTGCTGTGAGCCACCGATGACTCTTGTATGCTGAAGTAGACGGTACCGCAACACTGACTGGGCCAGGGAAGTCCTCGGGAGGGCGCTATGAAGACCATCGGGCTGTTGGGCGGCATGAGTTGGGAGTCCACGGTGAGCTACTACCAGGTCATCAATCGGGATGTGAACCGCGCACTTGGTGGACATCATTCGGCCAAGATTGCCTTGATCAGTCTGGACTTCGCCGAGGTCGAGGCCTTTCAGCATCAGGGCCGCTGGGAGGATGCCGCCGGGCTGCTCGCCGACGCCGCCTGGCGCGTTCAGGAGGCGGGCGCGGACCTTATCGTGCTGTGTACCAATACCATGCACAAGGTGGCCCGAGACATCGAAAAGGCGGTGGATATCCCTCTGTTGCACATTGCCGACGCCACCGCCGATGCCCTGATCGCCGACGGGGTCAAGCGGGTAGGGCTGCTCGGCACCTGTTTTACCATGGAGCAGGGCTTCTACAAGGACCGGCTCGAGGCCTACGGTATCGAGGTACAGGTACCCGAGAAGGCCCAGCGCGATCAGGTCCACCGGATCATCTACGATGAACTTTGCCATGGTGAAATCGAGCAGGCGTCACGCCAGGTGATGCTGTCGATCATGGAAGAGCTCAAGGCCGGTGGTGCGGAAGCGGTGATACTGGGCTGCACCGAGATCGCCTTGCTGGTCGCTCAGGCCGACACCGAGATTCCGCTGTATGATACGACGGCCATTCACGCCCGCAGGGCCGTCGAACTGGCGCTAGGCTGATACTGGTACTGGTTATTAGCACTGGTACTGGCACCGTGCAGTGCCCATGCCACCAACTTGAGACGATGCCCCTCTGGCAAGGATGCCCATGAAGCTTTCCACTCTCGCCTGTTACCCCGTCAAGTCGCTGCGCGGCATCGCGCTGTCCCGGGCTGAACTCACCGAGCGCGGGCTCGCCTTCGATCGGCGCTGGATGCTGGTCGACGACGACGGTCGTTTCGTCACCCAGCGTGAGATCCCCGCCCTGGCGACCATCGGTGTCGAACTGTCGTCCGACACTCTGCGCCTGGTCCACGAGAGGATGGCGCCGCTCGTGCTGTCACTGGACGAGCCGAAGGCGGCGGTGCGCCGGGTGCGGGTCTGGCAGAGCGAATGCCAGGCGTTGGACGAAGGCGACGGTGCGGCGAATTGGCTGGCAGAAGCGCTGGCAAAGTCCTTGCCAGAGCCCTTGCCAAAGTCCTTGCCAGAACCCCGGGGCGAAGCGGGACGTTTCCGGCGGTTGCGGCTGGTGCGCCTGCCCCACGAGCAGCGCCGTTGGGTAGAGACCGAGTTTCTGCCGCCGGCGGAACGCGGTGTGGTGCATACCGCCTTTGCCGACGGCTACCCCCTGCTGATCGCCTCCGAGGCCTCGCTGGCGGCGCTCAACGAGCGGCTGGAAGCCAAGGGGGAGGCGCCGGTGCCGATGGAGCGCTTCCGCCCCAACCTGGTGGTGTCGGGCGGTGATCCCTTCGCCGAACGGGATTGGGCCTCGTTGGCCGGGCCCGGCTATCGCCTCGGCCTGCGCAAGCCATGCAAGCGCTGCAAGATCATCACCCTGGATCAGCGCAGCGGTGAGGCGCCCTCGGCCAAGGAACCGTTGAAGACCCTGGTGGAAATGGATACCCAGCCCGGTTGGAAGGGCGCCTTCTTTGGCCAGAATGCCGTCGTCGAGCAGGGCGTGGGGGCCATCCTGCGTGTGGGCGACGTGCTCGAGAGCCTGAGCTGACGGTTGATCACCGGCGTTGTCGGCCAACGACTCGACGCCGCTGTCCGCCTTCTCGATGCTCTCACGTTCTTCCCGTCCTCCATCACGACGTCACTTCCGGTAGAGCCGCCGGTGCAGCTCGCGAATCTCGTCGGCAAACTCCTCAACCGGCCCCTCCACCTCGGCACTCGGCACGATGGTCTGGATCGGCAGCGGGGCGATCGGGGCAGGTGCCACCTGCCACTCGCCTAGCCAGCGGCCGAGCTGTTCTGAGGAGCTGGCGTAGACGATGCGTCCGAGTCCGACCCAGCCATGCGCCGCGGCGCACATGGGGCAGTGTTCACCGGAGGTATAGACGGTCGAGTGCGCTCGCTCTTCGACGCTGAGGTGCTCGGCCGCCCAGCGGGCGATGGCGAATTCGGGGTGGCGGGTCGCGTCACCGCCGGCGACGCGGTTGCGATCCTCGAAGCGAACCTGCCCTTGCGGATCCACCAGCAGCGAGCCGAACGGCTCATCACCAGCCTCGAGGGCCTCCCTGGCCAGGTCAACGCAGCGGCGCAGGTGCTGACGATCGGTCGAATTCATTCAGTATTCCTCATAAAGATGATTCGCGGGCGGCCTCCTGCCTGGGGAAGGATGCCTCCGGGGAGGGATATCTGTGGCCTTGGCTTGACTCTAGCATGGACCAAAGTTGTCAGATGACGGACAGCCAGATACGTGATTCTTCACTGAAATATGCTTCTGGCGTCGGCATTTTCCTACGCAGCGCCCGGCGGATCGACTATTGATGCCGAAGGGTAACCCTAGGACGCTGTAGGTTGTCGGCAAGCTGGCCTGCAAATGAGGTGCGTTGCATGAACACGAGGAATACCATGTTGGCCCAGCAGATGGTGGCGCTGGCCGAGCAGGATAGAGCGTTGCTGGATGAACTCGCGGCCTCGGGGGAGATCCCCTCCGCCGACTATCATCCGCGAGTGCGTGCGCTGCATCAGGCCAACGCCGAGCGTCTGTCTGCGGTCATCGATCGTCACGGCTGGCCGGGCAAGGACACCGTCGGGGAAGACGGCAGCGAAGCAGCCTGGTACATCGCGATGCACGCGGTTTTCGACGTGGATTTCATGCAACGCTGCTGTTCTGCACTGATTCAGGCGGTTGCCGCCGGCCAGGCGCCCGGGTGGCAGCTGGCCTTTCTCGAGGATCGCATAAGGGTCCTGACCGGTCGGCCTCAGCGCTATGGCACCCAATTCGAGATCGGCGACGACGGCTGGCCCGTGCCCAGCGTCATCGAACGGCCGGATGACGTCGATCGGCGTCGTCAGGCGCTCGGGCTGGAGCCGCTGTCCAGTCGTCTGGCACGGCTGAGGGGACCGGGGTTAGCGGGTCCGGATGACTGGCTACGGCGTTCGGCCTGAACCGCTTTGCTTCACTTCCTGCTGCATGTCGAACTGAGTCGGCTGCCAGTTGGTGGCCTCTCACTCTGCCCTTATCACCAGACTCATGACGGCGCGCCGGCATCTCGGCCGACGTCGCTATCCTGCCCGGGCAGTGCTGCCACCAATCCCAGCGCCACGGCCAGCCTGACCAGATGCGCCAGGCTATCGGCGCCGAGTGTCTTCATGATGCGCTGACGGTAGACCTCCACGGTCTTGGCGCTCAGCGTCAGCTTCTCGGCGATCTCTCGACTGGTAAGCCCGCGGGCCACCTCGACCAGAATGGCCTGTTCGTTGGCCCTCAGCCCTTCATATCGCTGCCGCAGCTCTTCGAGATCGGCCTGGGCCCGCTGCCGGTGCTGGTGGTGGGCCAGCGCCTGCTGGATGACATCGATCAATTGCTGCTGATTGAAGGGCTTTTCGATGAAGTCGAAGGCTCCCGCCTTCAGCGCGGCGACCGCCATGGGCACGTCACCGTGACCGGTCATCATGATCAGGGGAGGACAACGGTCTCGCTCGGCCAGCCGCTGCTGGACCTGCAGACCGCTGAGGCCGGGCATGCGCACGTCCAGCAGCAGCACCTCATGGTGCCGCGACGAGGCGAGAAAGGCGTCGCCGCTGGCGTAGCCCTGACTGCCAAGTCCCACCGACTGCAATAGCCAGGCGAGCGACTCGCGCAGGTCATCGTCGTCGTCGATGATGGCGATGGTTGGCTGGTCAGCAGTGTCGACGGGCATGATGGTCACTTCGCTGGTTGGGCGAGTCTCGCGGGCAGGCCCCTATGCTAGCCGATCCCCTGGCCAAAGGGGACCGTGCCAGGCGATGCCTGGTCGCCGGGTTTTCGTACAAAGCCTGGTGCCTGGTCGCCGCCTGGCTGGCGCTTGGCGCCTCAAGTCGGGGGACGCGCCGAGGGATCAGCTGTTCAAGCCCTCAGGCGGAGGGCAGGGTAATACGAAAGCGCGCACCCTGTGGCGCGTCAGGATCTTCTGGCCGTCTCGCACCGGTAGCGGGGGGAAGAGCGTCTGCGCTCGGTGGGTCGACGTCATCGATCAGCACCAGGTTGCCGCCCATGGCCTCGATCAACGACAGGCTGATCGATAGCCCCATGCCGAGACCGTCCTTGCGGCCGCTGACGAAGGGCGTAAACAGGCCCTGGCGTTGCTCTGGTGCCACGCCGGGGCCGTCGTCGACGATGTCCACGCAGCATTCGCGGGAGCCAAGAGGGTAGGCTTCCAGGCGAATGCACGGAGGCCTGGCCGGAGTGGCGATGTCGCGACAGGCGTCGAGAGCGTTGCGTATCAGGTTGACCAGTACCTGTTCCAGGCCGATGGCGTCGGCCATGACGGGGTCGAGGCCAGGGGCCAGGCGTGACGCCAGATGCACGCCTTCGTGCCGACACTGGGGCTCGCACAGGTCGCAGGCCTGGCCAATGATCTCGGCGAGATCCTGGGGCGCGAGGTGAAGACTGCCGCGGCGAACGAAGCGACGGATATGCTTGAAGCGTTCGGATAGGCGCTGAATCTGATCGTTGATGCGGTTGAGGGGTAGCGCCAGTTGGTGGGCGGGTTGGTCGGGGTCGCGCTCGAGCTGCATCAGCGCGCCGCTGGCGTAGTTGCCCATAGCCGCCAGCGGCTGATTGCATTCGTGGGCGATATTGGTGGCCAGTTCACCCAGGCTCGCCAGGCGATTGGCGTGGGTGATCTGCTCCTGATGGCGGCGTGCCTGGGCCTCCGCCTCCAGGCGCAGACTGAGATCTCGATTGAGGATCGACAGTCGCGTCTGCCCTCCCTGTTCACGGTGCAGCTGGACCACGCTGAGCACCGGGATCTCGCCCGAGGGTGACGCCAGGGCCAGCTCGCCACTCCAGCGCCCCTCCAGGGTGACGGCAGGCAGCACCTGTTCACGCCATCTTTGTGCCGACGTTGGCACAAAGAGTTCGGCAATGGTCGTGCTTGCGCCTTCTTCGTCGAGCCTGAACAGGCTACGTGCGGCCTGATTGCAGTAGACCACGTGTTCGTCCTGGTCGCAGAACAGCACAAAATCGGTGGTCGATTCCACCACCCTTGCCAGACGCTCGCGGCGTGCCTCGGACTCGACCCGCCGACTGACGTCGCGGGAGACGCACAGCACGTCGGTGAGTTCGCCGGTAGCGGGGTCGCGACGGGTACGGCTGGTGGTCTCGAACCAGATGTAGTGGCCGCTGCGGGTGCGAAAACGGTAGGTCTGCTCGTAGAAGCCCTCGTGGTAGTAGATACGAGGGGACTTGGACAGCAGCGCCGCCAGATCGTCCGGGTGGAAGAGGTCGTAGGCCGATACACCGATCAAGTCGTCAGGATCATAGCCCAGCAGGGTCCTGGCGGCCTGGGAGGCGTAAAGGAAGACGCCGTTGTGGTCGTGGCGCGAGATCAGATCCGTGGTGCTCTCGGCCAGCCACTGATAGTGGCGCTTCTCCTGTTCGAGCTGCTGTACCCGTTCGCTGAGCGCCTCTACCTGCTGGCGCAAGCGTTCCTCTTCGGTTCGCGGTTCGGCGCTGGAGGCTTTAGCGTCGTTGCTGTCGTGGCGCATGGTCATCAGGCCCTAGCGAGCCGGGTCTACCACGCCACCCAGCGAGGCATTGCGTCTGAACCAGCCGGCGATGCTGGCGCGGGGCTGGCGGGTCGGCAGTACTTCATGCGGCACCTGCTCGGACAAGAAGCACACCAGGGTGCCGGCCCTGGGGGCGACCCTGGTGAGCTCCCTCTGCGGGTCCTGTTCAGCGTAGATGACCATCTCGCCACCGCCATCTTCCGGCCAGTCGGGATTGAGATAGCCTACCGTGGAGACCACGCGGTTGGCGCGGCCTCGGAAACTGTCGAGATGTCGACGGTAGAAGGCTCCGGCAGGATAGCGGGCCAGATGCGCCTCGTACTCGAACAGGCCGAGAAACAGGCTCTCGTTGAGTCTCTGCTGAAGTTCGCCCATGGCGTCGAGATAGCGGCGCTGGGCCAGGGTTTCCCGATCGAGCCAGTGGATGGCGTCGCCACGAATGTCTTCGCGGGTATCGAAGTCGGATCCGCGGCCGATGCCGGCCCGGGCCAGGGCCTGCTGGTGCGCTCGGCCCTCGACCTCGGCGTGCAAGGCCTGGCACAGCTCGGCGTCGATCATCGCTTCACCGACATAGAAGCCGCGTTCCACCAGGGCGTCCACCAGCTCCTCCATCCGTTGCGGCGGCAGGGGGCAGGGATCGGGGTAGCTCATGAAATCGGTGCTCGTCTTGTCATCGCGGGGCCGTGCCTGGTCATCTTGGCGCTCTTCTCGGAGGCAGATGGCGTAGTCTACCCTCCGGGCGGCGAGAAAGGCTCATGTCCAGGTCGCATCCCTTGGCCAGCAGCTCCACCAGCATCATGGCGGACAGCCCCCAGATCACGTAGTCGTCGCCCTGATCGGCGGGGATCAGGTAGCTCGGCACATAGATGTCGTTGCCGTCCACAGGGATCACGTCGGTGTGGGTACGCTGGTCATCGATAAAGTGCGACAGCGGCACCTCGAAGATCGCGTCCAGCTCACCCTGGTCCGGGACCAGCGGCAGATCCGGCGGAATCAGCCCGACGAAAGGGGTGACCTTGAGACCATGCAGCGACAGCACATCCGAGAGCTGGCCGAGCACCTCTACCTGGCCGGGGGGCAGGCCTATCTCTTCTTCGGACTCGCGCAGGGCGGTGGCCAGCAGGTCGGCGTCATGAGGCTCCCGCTTGCCGCCCGGAAAGGCGACCTGGCCGCTGTGGGTCGACAGGTGGCTTGCGCGGCGGGTGAACAGCAGGCCGGGCTCGGGCCGATCGACCAACGGAATGAGTACCGCCGCCTCGGGCAGCTTCAGCGTCAGGCGGCGGGGGGAATGCGCTTGCAGGCGTTTGCGAAGTTTCTCTAACATGGGGGATCCGCAGGGTTTCACTCCTTGTACCCAGCCCCGTGCAGTGGCGTCAAGCCCGTCCTCCATTCCCGAGCCGGGAGCGACATGAACGATTGCAGCCCATGAATTTTTGCAGCCATTGCGGGCAGACCGTCCGTTTCGTCATCCCCGAGGGGGACGACCGTCCGCGTTACCTGTGTGACGACTGCGGCACCATCCACTACCAGAACCCGCGCATCGTGGCCGGCACGCTGCCGGTTTGCGGGTCACGGGTGCTGCTGTGTCGTCGCGCCATCGCGCCGCGTGAAGGCTACTGGACGCTGCCGGCGGGATTCATGGAAAACGGCGAGACCACCCCGGACGCAGCACGGCGCGAGACTCGCGAGGAGGCCTGCGCCGAGGTAGCGCTGTCGGGGCTCTACACCATGATCGACCTGCCCCATATCAATCAGGTGTTCATGATCTTTCTCGCCGAGCTCGATGGAGGTTACGCCGCCGGTCCCGAGAGTCTTGAAGTTGCGCTGTTCGAGGAGCACGAGGTGCCTTGGGACGAACTGGCCTTTCCCACCATCGAGCGTACCCTGCGTCACTTCTTCGAGGACCGCGCAAGCGCGACCTACCCGCTGCACATCAGCGATATCACACCGGATCAGCGCAGGCGCTTCTTCGGCAGCGCCTGACGCCATACGTCCAAGGCTTGCCGGGGCCAGGGTTGCCCCCGGTGGCCCACCGCAGATTCGAAAGGCCACCGGCCGGCTCGTCCGCTTTCGTTCGCGTCACAGATCTGCCAGCCGCCAGACGTCGTAGGCCACTTCCTCGTAGGGGTGGGCCAGCTTGAGCGCGGAGATGGCGGCGCCGATCAGCTCGTCCTCGCACACCAGCTCCACCTTGTATTCCTCTACCCGCTCAAGCTCACCCACCTGCCCGATGTGCGGGTCGGCGCCGTCCAGCGGGCGAAACTGGCCCTGACCGGCGGTCTGGAAGCAGCAGGCCTCGTACTCACCGATGCGTCCGGCACCCGTGGCAAACACGGCTTCCTTGACCGCCTCGGCGTCGTCTCTGGGCACGAAGAAGGCAAGCTTGTACATGGGGTCTCCTTGCGTAAGCTGGGGAATGATCGAGCCGGGTGTACCACCCGAGGGTGGCGACGCGCAACCTGCGCCCGGCGAATCTGCCAGCAGCCAGCAGGAGCCAGCATGAAACTCAATGACGCCCTCGAGACGCTGGGGCTAGCCGCCACGGCACCGCCACGTGCCCTGTCGGGCGGTGATATGGCCGAGGTGTGGCGGATCGAGACAGCCCAGGGCGCGGTGGTGGCCAAGCGCGACGATCCTGAACGCCTGGCAGGAGAGGCCGAGGGCCTTGCCGCGCTCGGCGATGCCGGTAGCTCGCTGGTGATACCCGCAGTGATGGGCCAGGTCGGCTCCTGGCTGGTGATGGAAGCGCTGGAGCCTGGGCCCGCCGACTGGACGGCGCTGGGTCGAGGGCTGGCGGAGCTGCACGCGCCTTGCGAGGCCGCCCACGGCTGGGCGCACGACAACGCCTGCGGGGCGACGCCCCAGCCCAATGCGCCGCTTCACGACGGACGCGCCTTCCAGCGTGAGCGAAGATTGATGCCCCTGGGCGAGGCCTGCCACGGCCGCGGCTTGCTGTCGCGCAGTGAACTTGCCCGCCTCAGGCAGGTGGCCGACCAGCTCGAGGCGTGGCTGCCTGACCAGGCGCCAAGTCTGGTGCACGGGGACCTGTGGTCCGGCAACGTCATCCACAGTTCGCGGGGCCCGGCATTGATCGACCCGGCGGTCTATCGCCACTACCCGGAGGTGGATCTGGCCATGCTGACGCTGTTCGGCGCGCCGGGTGAGGCATTTTTCGAGGCCTACTGGCAGGCGCAGGGGCGGGAGCGCGCGCCCGCCGACTGGCCCCGGCGCGAAGCCGCCTTCCAGCTCTATCCGTTGCTCAATCACCTGCTGCTGTTCGGCCGTGGCTATCACGCGGCAGTGTTGCGAACGATCACGCGGCTGGAGCAGGACTCCAACGACTAGGGCTTGTCTGAAAAGTGCCTGCGCTCGGTAATACGGCGTTAAAAATCGGATCAAAATGCTCATTTACACCCCGTAAACTGCGCTTTCTCACCGATTTTTGCCTTGTCTAACCTTCGCTCGTCGACTTTTCGGACAGCGCCTAGACAGAGCGGGCTTCAGGAGGCGCCGAGCCCCAGCAGGCGCCGCCACCAGGGACGCGCAACCGCCCTGGACGGCTCGTGAGGCTGCTCGGCGAGGCTTTTCTCGAGAAAGGCCTTGATCGGTGCAACCTGGCTCGGGCGATCGAGCATCGGGGCGTGGCCGCAGCCCGGGACCGCCAGCGTCTCGAGCTGTGGCTGGGCCTCGCCCATGCGGGTGACGATATCCTCGGACAGCAAAGGTGAGTCTTCGCCACGCACGACCATCAAGGGGCAGCGGATGGCCTTCCAGTCGGCCCAGGTGTCCCTGGGCGTGTCGTGGACGAATTGCTCGCCGATGCGCGGGTCGTAGTGGTAGGTCCAGCTACCGTCCGGCAGGCGGCGGGCGCTCTCCAGGGTGAGCTGGCGCCAGGCGTCCTCGTCATCTATGCCGAAGCCGGCGTAGTGGCGGCGAAGCTCCGCCTCGAGTTGGCTCAAGCGGGAAAAACGGTGGGGGACGGTGAAGTAGGTGGCCAGTTCGGCCAGGCCTTGTGGCACCAGTTCCGGACCGACATCGTTGAGCACCAGTCGTTCGATGCGGCCTGCACTGGATGGATCGGCGGCCAGCAGCATGCCGAGCAGCCCTCCCATGGAGGTACCCACCCAGGCTGCCCGGTCGAGTTCGAAGTGGTCCATGACGGCCAACGCGACTGTCATGTAGTGGGAGTACAAGTAGTCATTGGCAGGATACAGCGACCAGCTCGACAGTCCTCGCCCCGGTGTGTCGGGTGCCAGGACTCGCCATTCGGGGCCAAGTTCCCGGGCCAGGGCAGCGAAGTCACCGCCGTGGCGTGCCAGTCCGTGCCAGGCGATGACGGTTCTGGGGGCCTCGGGATGAAACACGCGTACCGCGATCTCGAGCTCTCGGAAGGTGACCAGTCTCAGAGTGTCCATGGTGGCTCCTGGTGATGGTCCTGCAGGGGAGGGCGATCTTGGCTATGTTGCAGTGCAGCATTGTGGTTTAGCCAGCAATATAGTGCGGAATTGCGAATTTTTCACCATCCTTGCATGAAGGGCGGTAGAATACGACGCCAAACATGCGACAATGTATGTATATCGAATACCCCTAGATTCGAACGCCACCCGGTGCTTTCCAGGAAGTCGAGGCGCCCAGGAAATGGCAAGGACAGTGTGTCAGGGAGGTCGTGCTCGCGTCGCGCGGCGTCCTTGGTGTGATGTCTCTGTGGCCTGGTCAAAGGGACTTGTGGACAACGCCGAGCAACAGATCCGAGGATGCTATCAATGACGCCTTCCCGACCAGTCCCCGTCACTCTGACCTCGCGGGTTCCTTCTCGCCGACGCCTTCTGTGTGCCGCTGTCGCCGCCCTGATGATGGGCCAGGTCCAGGCCGCCGATCTGTTGACCATTACCCGCGACGCGCTGGACAACAACTCCGAGTTGGCCTCCGAGCGGTCCACCACCAGTAGTGCGGAAGAAGGCATCAACGTCGAACAGGCGGATCTCAATCCTCAGGTGACCGCCTCCGGCGAGGCGGCCTACAACCATATCTTCGAGACCCAGTCGCAGTCCGGCTTCAGCGGCACCGGCAGCGATGACGACTACCTCAGCTACGGCCTCAACCTGCAGGCGACCCAGAAGCTCTACGACGCCCTCAACAGCCGCGAAGTGAACGTGGCCGAGGCCCAGCTGGAGCAGCAGACCTACACCCTGGCGGCTACCGAGCAGCAGGTGTTGATCGACACCTCGTCGGCCTACTTCGATATTCTGCGCGCCTACGAGATCCTCGAAGCACGCAGGGCCCAGGAGCGTGCCATCGGGCGTCAGCTCGAGCAGGCCCAGGAGCAGTTCGACGTCGGTTTGATCGCGATCACCGAGGTCGAGGAGGCGCGGGCGACCTTCGACCAGTCCCGGGCCGACCGGATCGTCGCCGAGAGCGACCTCCAGGTTGCCTTCGAGGCGCTGGAGCGCTTGACCGGCAAGCGCTACGACAGCATCGAGATGCTCCAGGACGATCTGCCTATTGCGCTGCCCGAGCCGTCCAGTCGTGATGCCTGGATCGAGCTTGCCATCGAGCGCAATCCGGAACTGCTGGCGCAGCAGGCGGGCGTCGATGTGGCGCGTGAGCGGATCGATGTGGCCAGGGCCGCCGATCTGCCGGTGGTGGAGGCCTTTGCCAACTACGCCTACAGCGACGACGAGCGTGACAACTTCGAGGACTACAACTCCAACAGCCAGGTGGGCGTGAGCGCCAGCATGCCGCTGTACACCGGCGGTCGGACCAGCGCCTCGGTGCGCCAGACCACCTACGACCTGGAGTCCAGCCAGTACGACTTCGAGTCCCAGCGCCGCGAGACGGTGCTGCAAGTGCGCTCGCTGTACACACAGGTCAGCAATGACGTCTCCACGGTGGCGGCGCGCAAGCAGTCCATCGTCTCCAACCAGAGTGCCCTGGATGCCACCCGCGCGGGCTACGAGGTGGGTACCCGCAACATCGTCGACGTGCTCAACGCCGAGCAGAACCTGTATAACGCCATCGCTGACTACGCCGATGCCCGTTTCAACTACGTGATCAACCTGCTCAGTCTGCACCGTCAGGCGGGGGTGCTCGACGCCCAGGATATCGCCGAGCTCAACGCCTTCCTGGTCGAGGAAGGGCAGGTGAACTTCACCCTGCCGGAGCAGGGCGAGGCCGACGAATACGACGCGGTTCTCGATATCGGCGCACCGCCGAGTCAGGACGGCTGACGCACGCCTAGGCGTCCAGGCTGACCGCTTCCTCCCTCGAGGCGGTCAGCGCCCGGCATCTGACGATCCAATTACCCCGAAGGAATCAAGGGATGAAAACCACCATCTATCGCGGCCGCCTCTGGGCCGCCCTGGCGGCAGCATTGCTGCTGGTCGGCTGTGGTCAGGAAGAAGACCCGTCCGCCGGCCAGGCCGGTGGTCAGCCACCCGCCAAGGCCATCGAGGTGGCCGAGCTGGCCTACCAGGACATTCCACTGGACAAGTCCTACCCCTCCAAGCTGATGAGCGAGCAGGAAGTCACCCTGGTCGCACGTGTCACCGGTGTGCTCGAGGAGCGCAAGTTCGAACCCGGCGATCAGGTCGAGCAGGGGGAGAGCCTCTACACCATCGAGCCGGACCTGTACGAGGCCACCGTGGCCCAGCGCGAGGCCGACCTGGCCAGCGCCCAGGCCGAGCTGTCGCGGGCCGAGCGTGACGCCAATCGTTTCCAGCAGCTGGCAGCCCAGAACTCGGTGAGCCGTCAGCAGGTCGACCAGGCCCTGGCCGACGCGCGCGTCGCGCGGGCCAGCGTGGCCCAGGCCGAGGCGGCGCTGAAGAGCGCCCAGCTCGACCTGGACTACGCCGAGGTCACGGCGCCGGTGTCTGGCGTGATCGGTCTCAGTGAGGTCAATGTCGGCAACCTGGTGTCACCCAATACCGAACTTGCCACCATCACTCCGCTGGACCCGCTGGAGGTCCGTTTCCAGATGCCTCAGAACGACGCCTTCGAGCTGCGTCGTCAGTTGAAGGACATGAGCATCGAGGACATCGCCGCCTCGCTCGAAGCGTTCTCTTCGCGTGGGGATGAGCCTGCCGTGCTCAGCGGCCACCTGGACTTCCTTGGCTCCCGTGTCGATCCCGAGACCAGCACCGTCCAGGCGGAGGCCACCTTTGCCAACCCGGACGGCGCGGTGCTGCCGGGTCAGTACGTGCGTGTGAAGATCGAGGGGCTGGCTCGCTTCGGCGTGCTGGCGGTGCCGGAGCTGGCGTTGACCCAGGGCCTGATGGGCCCGCAGGTCTACGTGCTCGATGAAGACAACGTCGCCAGGGCGCGTCCGGTGCAGCTCGGCGAGCTGGCGGGCGCCTGGCAGATCATCCTCGACGGCGTCGAACCCGGCGAGCGTGTGGTGGTCGGTGATCCGGGCAGCCTGAAGCCGGGTACCCCGATCGATCCCCAGCCGTTCGACGGCGACGCCGAGGCACTGATGCAAGAAGCCCAGTACGAGCAGCAGGGGCAGGGCGCCGGCCAGGCCGCGCCCGAGCAAGCTGAGCAGGAAGCGGCGTCACCGGGCGAGCCAGCGGCCGATCAGAGCGGGCAGGGCACTGCCGAGAGCGATGGTCAGGGCGAGGACGCCGCGAGTGCCACCCAGGCCGCTCAACAGGCGCCGATGAACGCGCCGCAGGGCGATCAGGAGGCCGAGGAGGCTCGAGGAGAGGGTAACGAATGAATTTCGCCAACTTCTTCATCAAGCGGCCGATCTTCGCCTCGGTCCTGGCGATCATCCTGACCATCATCGGGGCGATGAGCATGCGGGTACTGCCGATCGAGCAGTATCCCAGCGTGGTGCCGCCCACGGTGTCGGTCAGCGCCACCTTCCCGGGGGCCGACGCCGAGACCGTGGCGCAGACGGTGGCCGCGCCGCTGGCGGAGGCGATCAACGGCGTCGAGAACATGCTCTACATGAACTCGACCAGCTCCGACAACGGCTCCATGAGCCTGAGCGTGGCCTTCGACATCGGGACCGACGGTGATATCAACACCATCAACGTCAACAACCGGGTCCAGGGCGCGCTGTCTCAGCTGCCCGAGGCGGTGCAGGAGCAGGGCGTCCAGGTCGAGCTGCGCTCCAGCTCTATCCTGATGCTGGTGTCGTTGATCTCGCCCCAGGACGACTACGACAACATCTACATGCAGAACTACGCCACCCTGAACATTCTCGACGAGCTGCGCCAGATTCCCGGCGTCGGTGAGGCCGAGGTGCTGGGCGGTGGCGAGTTCGCCATGCGCATCTGGATGGACCCCAACAAGCTGGCCGAGTACGACCTGACCCCCACCGAGGTGGCGGCGGCGATTCGTGCCCAGAACACCGAGGTACCGGCGGGTAGCCTGGCGTCCACGCCGATCGACAGCCCGCGAGCCTTCACCTACACCATCACCGCCGGCGGACGTCTGTCCAGCGCCGACGACTTCCGCGACATCCTGCTGCGCACCAACGAGGACGGCTCTGCGCTGCGCCTGGATGATGTGGCGCGGATCGAGCTGGGCGCCTCCTTCTACGGCGTCGAGGCACGCCTCAACGGCGCCATCATGACGCCGATCATGATCCAGCAGCAGCCGGGCGCCAATGCCCTGCAGACGGCAGACATGGTCAAGGAAAAGATGAACGAGCTGGAGGTGCGCTTCCCGCCGGGCCTCGAGTACGTGGTGCCCTACGACACCACCCTGTTCATCGACGCCTCGGTGGAAACCGTCTTCCACACCTTTATCGAAGCCTTCCTGATCGTCGGCGTCATCCTGTTCATCTTCCTGCAGAACTGGCGCTTTACCGTGATCGCCATGTCGGTGGTGCCGGTATCGGTACTGGCCACCTTCGCAGGCTTCTACGTGTTCGGCTTCTCGATCAACCTTTTGACGCTGTTCGCTCTGGTGCTGTCCATCGGCATCGTGGTGGATGACGCCATCCTGGTGGTGGAGAACGTCGAAAGGGTGCTGTCGGAGGACGAGGAGATCACGGTTCGCCAGGCCACCATCCAGGCCATGAAGGAGGTCGGTGGGCCGGTCATCGCCACCTCGCTGATCATGGCGGCGGTGTTCGTGCCGGTGGCCTTCCTCGGCGGTTTTACCGGGCAGATCTATCAGCAGTTCGCCCTGACCATCGCCATCTCGGTGGCGTTCTCGGCGCTGATGGCGCTGACCTTCACCCCGGCGCTGTCGGCGATCTTCATCAAGCACGACCTGCACAAGAAGGAATCCTCCTTCATGCGGGCGGTGCGCACCCCGCTGCGCCTGTTCGACCGCTTCTTCGACGGCGTCACCAGGGTGTTCATGGTGGCGGTCAAGGCGCTGGTCAAGGCCTGGGTGCTGACCCTGCTGCTGGTGGGGCTGGTCGGGGCCGGTTCCTTCTGGCTCTACGAGAACACGCCCTCGACGCTGGTGCCGGAAACCGACCAGGGCATCGCCCTGGCGGCGGTCAGCCTGCCGGACTCGGCATCGCTCAGCCGCACCAAGGCCTATATGGCCGAGGTCAGCAAGCGCATCGAGGAAGTGCCCGGTGTGCGCTATTCCTCGGCCATCGCCGGCTACGACATGCTGACCAGCTCGGTCAACACCGCGCGCGGCATCATCTTCATCAACATGGACAACTGGTCCGAGCGCGAGACCACGGTGGATGACCTGATCGGCCGGATCTTCCAGATCGGTGCCGAGGTCGACGGAGGCAACGTCATGGCCTTCAACATGCCGCCGATCATCGGCCTGTCCACCACCGGCGGCTTCACCGGCTACCTGCAGTCGTTCTCCGGTGCCACCCCCGAGGAGATCTACCAGGCCTCACTCAAGGTGATGCAGGCGGCTAATCAGGATCCGGCGCTCAACCAGGTGTTCTCGACCTTCAGCGTCAACGTGCCGTCCTTCCGCGCCGAGATCGACCAGCAGAAGGCGCTGAGCTACGGTGTGTCGCTGACCGACCTCAATGCCACTCTGTCGAACACCTTCGGCAATGGCTTCGTCAACTTCTTCAGCTACCAGAACCGCAACTTCCAGGTCTACCTGCAGAACGAGGCGGAGTACCGCGACACCCCGGACGATATCAACAACGTCTATGTGCGCGGCGGCACTGGTGAGCGGATTCCGCTGTCGGAGTTCGTGACCCTCGAGCGCAAGGCCGCACCTGCGGTAGTCACCCGTTTCGGTGTCTACTCGGCGGCCCAGTTCCAGGGTGGTCCGGCGGAAGGCTACTCCTCGACCCAGGCGCTCCAGGCCATGGAGCGGATCGTCCAGGATACGCTTGGCAGCGACTGGGGCATGGGTTGGACCGGTACCGCCTACCAGGAGAGCGAAGCGGGTAACGCCGGCACCATCGCCATCATCTTCGGCATGGTCATGGTGTTCCTGATCCTGGCGGCGCAGTACGAGAGCTGGTCATTGCCTCTGGCGGTACTGACCGCCACGCCGTTCGCCTTCCTCGGGGGCATCGCCGGTATCGCCATGCGTGGCCTGGATACCAGCGTCTATGTCCAGATCGGGGTATTGGTGGTCATCGGCCTGGCGGCAAAGAACGCCATTCTGATCGTCGAGTTCGCCGAGTTGCAGCGCAAGGAGATGGGCAAGACCATCCGCGAGGCGGCGATCACCGCGGCGGAGCTGCGTTTCCGGCCCATCGTGATGACCTCCATGGCGTTCATCTTCGGCACCCTGCCGCTGGCCATGGCCACCGGCGCCAGTGACACCAGCAGCCACCACATCGGTACCACGGTGGCCATGGGCATGGCCTCGGTGGCGATACTGGGTAGCTGTTTCGTGCCGTCGTTCTACGCCATGATCGCGTCCCTCTCCCTGCGCTTGTTCGGAGAGCGTAGTTCCGACGACGATGAGGACGAGAACGCCTCCGAAGCCAAGGGCACTGCCACCGATCATTGAACGGGGTGGGCGGGTCAACATGACCGCCCCTCATCGGTAGAATGGTTGATGCAGGTCAAAGCGCCGCCTTTCCAGGCGGCGCTTTTTTTTATGCTGCAGAGGCGGTGAGTCGCTGGTGGCAGGGAGTTTTTTATCGCCTATTACACGCTTGTGGCGGGCCTGGGGGAAGTGTGCAGTGCAGCATATTGTGCATCGCAACATGCTGTCGCCAAAGGAAAAATTGGGATGTGCGGGTCGAGGTTTGTGGCCTATGGCGCTATGCTGCGGGTAGCAAGTACGCAAGTGGCAACGCCACGGGAGGTGGTATGGACATAACGCTGATCAGGGACATTGCCCTGAGTTTTCCGCTGATTCTGTTCACGGTGCTGCTTCCACTCGTCGCGCTCTACTGGATCCTGGTGGCATTGGAGCTGGTGCCGCTGCAGCTGTTCGAACGTGACAGCCTGCGTGACGATCATATGGCCAGCACGATGGTATCGCTGGGGTTTGCCGGGGTGCCGGTGACGGTGGCCTTGACCGCGCTGATCCTGTTCGCTGCTGTCTTCACGCTGGTGGCGGAACTGCTGATTCTGCAGTGGGTCAACTTGGCGATCGTGATCGTGCCGCTGGGCATCGTGGTGCTGTGGGGAGCCTTTGCGCTGTCGTCCCCGCTGGCATCCCGCTTCTGTCGGGTACTGTTGAAGCGCTATCGCGATCGGCCCTCGTTCAACCGCCGTTGCCTGCTGGGCGAGCGTGTCCAGGTGGTCGGCTTCATCGATGGCCAGGGGTGCTGCCGTGCGGTGCTCTGCTCGGACGGAACCCGGGAGATCTGCCTAAGGGGCAAGCCGGGGGCGATGCCGCGGGAAGGGGAAGTACGGGTGCTGGTCAAGTACCTGGAAGAGCACGACAGCTTCCGCTCGGTGGCCGAGCAGGAGTTTCTCGATGCGCGTACCCGGCTGGTAAGGCTCAAGCTGATCGAGCGTCATGAGCCGGTACCACCCCATGAGGCGTCGACGCACGGGCACCACTACCACGGCCATCGTCACTCCCACGGCCATCAGCATTGAAGCGTGTCGAGCCCTTCTCGAGTCGATCGAGTAGCGGTTCGCGACGACGGGTCAGTCGCGACCGATCAGGCTGATCAGGTCATCGACCAGGGCAGGGCCTCGTTCACTGAGAGTGAAGGCCTGGGGCGCCCGCAGCCACTCCCAGAACAGCCCGCTCAGGGCATAGTGAAACAGGTCGGTGGCACGCTCCGGGCTAAGCCCGGGGCGTAGCTGCTGCTTGAGATCAGCCTGCTTGAACTGGCGCAGCAAGGCCTGGCAGGTTTCTCGGGCGATCTCGGCCTTGGCCTCCAGCGGGTCGAAATCGTCGGTACGCTCGCAGTGGTGCAGCAGGATACCGTGAACCCGGCGGTGGCGCGGAGTATCGGCCTGACGCAACCCGACATGACAGCTCAAGCGAATGGCCTCCAGCGGGTGGTGATCGACCGAGGAGTCGTCGAGCTCATTGAGCAGGTCCTCGAACGGCAGATGGACTCGCTCCAGCATGGCCCGGAACAGATCGCCCTTGTTGCGAAAATGCCAGTACAGGGCGCCCCGGGTAACGCCGGCCCGTCGCGAGATGACCTCGAGCGAGGCGCGCGAGACACCACGCTCGAGGAACACTTCCTCGGCGGCATCGAGCAATGCGGCTCGGGTGGCGGCGGCTTCTTGCTTGGTACGGCGGGCCATGGGGGCGGGGCGCTCCGGCGGTGGGTCAGTCCGCGTATTCTACCGGACTGGCCCCGCGAGATCAGCGGCATCGATACGCGCACTGAGGTAAATTGGGCTCGTTTTGGCGACGTCACAAAGGTATAAGGACGACAGGTGCTGTCGTGTTTTCGACGGCGCGGCATGGCGACTAAGGAACTTTCATGGCAAGAGCCCCCTTCGAACTGGCCGGCATTACCGTCAAGCCGGGCACGCGTGCCCAGATCGACGTGCCGGTGGCCAAACTTTACACCCATGCACCGCTGGATATCCCGGTGGAGGTCGTTCACGGACGCCAGCCCGGCCCCACCTTGCTGGTGTGCAGCGCCATCCACGGCGACGAGATAAACGGCGTCGAGATCGTCAGGCGTCTGTTGCGTTCGCGCCAGATCAACCGTCTGCGCGGCACCCTGATCGCGGTGCCGATCGTCAATATCTTCGGCTTCGTTCAGCACTCTCGCTATCTGCCGGATCGGCGCGATCTCAATCGCTGCTTTCCCGGCAGTGAATCAGGCTCTCTCGGGGGGCGTATCGCGGCACTGTTTCGCGAGCAGATCGTCGATCACGCGACCCACATCATCGACCTTCATACCGGCGCCATCCACCGCACCAACCTGCCGCAGATCCGCGCCCAGCTGGGTGACGCCGGTGAGGAGACCCGGCGCATGGCCGACGCCTTCGGCGCTCCGGTGATCCTCAACGCCGAGCTTCGCGAAGGCAGCCTTCGCCACTACGCCCAGACTCGCGGTACGCCAGTACTCACTTACGAGGCCGGCGAGGCGCTGCGCTTCGACGAGTGGGCGATCACCGCTGGTGTCCGAGGGGTGCTGCGGGTGATGCGCCGGCTCGACATGCTGACCGGCGAGCAACGCCGTCGCAAGCCACCGGCAGCGGAGGTCGCCAATGGGTCGAGCTGGGCGCGTGCGCCCATCGACGGCATCCTGAGGCCCAAGGTGCGCCTGGGTGCCCGGGTCGCCAAGGGGCAGGTGCTGGGCAAGGTCGCCGATCCCTTCGGCGAGACCGAAGGCGAGATCCTGTCCATGGCCGACGGCATCGTCATCGGCATGAGCCGGCTGCCCCTGGCCAACGAAGGCGAGGCGCTGTTCCATATCGCCCGCTTCGACGCCATCGAAGAAGCCGAAAGCGCCATCGAGACCTTCCATTCGAGCCTGGAGCCGCCGCCCGATTCACTCTACTAGGCCTCAAGGCGTGACGCGGTTCACCCAGGAGCCAAGGTTGCACATGCAGGTGAGCACTCGCTTACCTTAAGGCATGAGGGTGGCGATAGGGGTGGCGGCAGAGGTAGCGGTAGCAGTAGCGGTAGGGCTAGCGAGACAGATGTCCGGAGGGCTTGATGAAGATCGAGTCCCCAACCCCGGACCCAATAAAGAACGGCCGAGCAGATCGCTCGGCCGTTGTCTTTTTTGCAGGGCAATTTTTCCCGTGCAGCGGAGTGTCGTGCAGCCGTTGTCAGGCGCTGACGGGTTCCGGCACCAGGCCCAGGGCATCGTCGAACACCGCCAGGCCCGCGCCGTCGCGATGAGCGTTCTCCGACAGATGTCGACGGAAGCGGCGCCCGCCGGGGCAGCCCTGGAACAGGCCAAGAAGATGGCGGGTGATATGGTTGAGCTTGGCGCCTTCTTCCAGGCGGCGCTGGATGTAAGGGCGTAGTGCCATGGCGGCGGCGTGGCGACTGTCAGCAGGCCCCGGCTCGCCGTAGATCGCCTGGTCCACCTGGGCCAGCAGCCAGGGATTCTGGTAGGCCTCGCGACCCACCATCACGCTGTCGACGTGATTAAGCTGCGTCTGGCACTCCTCGAGGCTCTTGATGCCGCCGTTGATGCCGATATGCAGGTCGGGGCGACTGGTCTTCAAGCGATGCACCCGCGGATAATTCAGCGGCGGCACGTCGCGGTTTTCCTTGGGGGACAGCCCCTGCAGCCAGGCCTTGCGCGCGTGCACGATAAACACCTCGCAGCCGGCGTCGGCCACCTGGGTGATAAAGCGCTCGAGATCGGCGTCCTCGTCCTGATCGTCGATCCCGATACGGCACTTCACCGTCACCGGAATCGACACCGCCTCGCGCATCGTCGCCACCGCCAGTGCCACCTTGTCCGGATGACCCATCAGGCAGGCCCCGATCAGGTTGTTCTGGACCCTGTCGCTGGGGCAACCCACGTTGAGATTGACCTCGTCGTAGCCCCACTCCTCGGCGATCGCCGCGCACTCGGCGAGTTCTCCCGGATCGCTGCCACCTAACTGCAGCGCCAGCGGATGCTCCACCTCGTCGTAGCCGAGGAAGCGTTCGCGCGGACGCCCGTGAAGGATCGCACCAGTGGTCACCATCTCGGTGTACAAGAGCGTCCGGCGCGTCAGGGTGCGCGCGAAAACGCGGTAGTCGCGGGTAGTTAGGTCCATCATCGGCGCCACAGAAAAGCGGCGGGCCTGGGCCAGGGGATCTCGGTCAGTCATCGGCATCAAGAGGTCGGGCAGGAGAGGGCGCGTAGTGTACCAGCCCCAAGGGGGCGTTTTCATTGTTGGTGTGGTGCCTGTGCGGCGGGTACGAGTCGGAGCAGAGGTGCTTCGCAGTCTGCCCCTGGCCTTGCGTTCTACCGCCAAATTGGAGCAGCGAGGAAAACTTTGCAGATTGAGGACTGCTGGCGCTGGCCTTCCGGCGACGCGAGTATCGTGGTACCGACGAGGGATTGCGCCTTACCTCGGCGCGACGGGCCACCAGGCGAGAGGAGGCGATTTATGCTCAATGAGACCTTGAAAAGGCGATTGGCGAAGGACCGTCCCATGACGACAGTGACGCTGCGGGTGCCGGTTGATGTGGTGGAGTCGCTGAAGGCGATAGCGCCACTGAAGGGGTTTCAAGGCTACCAGACGCTGCTGAAAGCCTACGTCAGCGAGGGACTGCGTCGCGACGAGGCTCGCTATCTCGATGATGGTGTGCGGCGTTTGGTGGAGGCGTTGAAGGCTCGCGGTGTGGCTCCGGAACTTATCGAGCGTGCGGTGGCTGATGCCTATGAGGAGAATTGAGTCGAGCACATCCGACTGTGCGCCTTTCGATAAGGGGGCTCAATAGCCTCTTGCAAGGCACAGGCGATATGTCAGGGGAAGGTCAGATCGATGCGCTCGACTGATTTTACGCTTTCGAGCGGTATCCTCTTGATGCGGGCAAGGGGATCTCGGTCAGCCATCGGCATCAAGAGATCGGGCGGGAGAGAGCGCGTGGTGTGCCAGCCCCAAGGGTGCGTTTTCATCGTGTGGAGTATGGGTCATCGTTGCGATCCGATATGCCCAGCAGATCGCTTGGGTACGCTTTGTCGGCACTCACGCCCAGTACGATCACATCGACGTGGAGCCTGTGTGAATGAATATCCAGCCGATTCACAACGATGCCGATCTGGAGCGGGACTTCGCTCGGATGGAGGCGCTATGGAATGCCGAAGACGGCAGTCCCGAGGCCGACGAACTTGAGGTCCTGTCGATTCTGATTGAGCACTATGAAGACGAGCACTACCCGATCGGTCCATCGGATCCCATCGAAGCGATCAAGTTTCGCATGGAACAGCAAGGGCTGACGCCAAGAGACCTGGAAGCCTATATCGGCGGTAGCGGACGGGTCTCGGAGGTGCTGAATCGCAAGCGTGGGCTCAGCCTGGCCATGATCCGCCGGCTGCATCATGGGCTACGGATCCCCTACGAGAGTTTGATGAACGAGACATCTGCTTAACCTTGAGCTTCCGCCCACCATGTCATCGATCACGCCGCCGCCCATAGGGCGGCGGCGTCGCGTGTGGGGCCAGGATGAGGCCCTGCGTCTGATTCGGCCCAGGAGTATCACTGAGATCCAGTGATCCAAACGTGATCGTCAGTGCTCCAGCGCCTCCAGTATCCGCCAGGCGGCTTCGACGCGCTCGCCGTTGGGGTAGCGCTTGTTGGCGAGGATGACGATGCCGAGTTCATGCGCCGGCATAAAGGCGGCGTAGGCGCCGAAGCCGCCGGTGGAGCCGGTCTTGTGGTACCAGCGCTGGGGCTGTGGCTCGCCTGACGGCTCGAGCATGGTGACAGGCTGGGGCTCCAGCGCCATCTCTGCGGTGGTGCCGTTTTGCAGCGTATCGAGGGTCGTCGGCAGGGCGTAGCTTTCCCAGGCGAGTCCCTGCTGCATCTCGCCGACGGCGGCGTAGCCCTGGTGGGTGGCCAGCAGGGCTTGTGCCATGCGCTGGTCGTCCTGGCTGCCTTGATAGGCGTCGATATTGGCCTGAACGAAGCGTGCCAGGTCCCGTGCCGTGGTCTTGATGCCGTAGGCCTGGGTGTCCAGCGGGCCCGGATTGACGCGCACAGGCTGATCGTCGCTGTTGTAGCCCTGGGCGTAGTGGCGGGCCTGGTCGTCGGGCACCGTAAGCCAGGTGGCATCGAGGCCAAGTGTGGGCAGCACGCTGTCCTGCATCAGCTCAGCGAAGCTTGAGCCTTCGCTCTGGGCCGCGAGCAGGCCGAACAGGCCGATGCTGGGGTTCGAGTACAGGCGTTTGGTGCCGGCGGCAAAGTCCGGCTGCCAGTTCACGAAGTAGTCGTGGAGGGTGGCGTCGTCGACGCCTGCGGGAAACTGCAGCGGGAAGCCGCCGGCGGTGTAGGTGGCAAGCTCTACCATGCTGACCTCGCCTACCGGACGACCCTCGAAGTCGGGCTCGATGCTGGCCGCGCTGTCGCTCAGGGAGAAGGCTCCGCCTTGCTGCACCCAGGCGCCCAGCGCCGCAGTGAAGGTCTTGCTGACCGAGCCGATTTCGAACAGGGTGTCGTCGTTCACTGCGGCGCCGGTCGAGGACTCCCGGCTGGCGACGCCGTAGTGGCTCAGGCAGATGTTGCCGTGGTCGATCAGTGCCACCGACACGCCCGGGATGCCGTGGTGATCCATCAGTGCCTCGATCTGCTGGTCCATGGTCGGGTTTTCGCAGGATCGGCTACTCTGCTGCTCGACGGTACTCCGGTCGGCGTCTTTTGGCGCGGAGGCTGCCTGGGCGGAGGTGGTCCCCACGGCGAGGACGAGGGGCAGAAGATGAACGGGGCGAACGGGCATGAGCGGTGATTCCGTCGTGTGGGGGTGTTGCCCGAGGCAGTGGGGCCAAGGGGCAGGCGGACAGGCACAGGACGGCGCGCCTTGAAGGCTCACGGAGTCTGCTGTGCCGGCACAATCATCGCCTGAACCCGGCGGCGAGTCACCCGTGGGCTGAGGTTCAATCGTGCGGCTCTCACCTCATTTCGTCTCGCTCTACCTCTACCGATCGCCACGTTTACCGATCGCCACCTTCACCCTGGTAGTGCCTGCTATATCGCCTCAGGCCAGGACCTTGAGGCCTCGTTGCACGGCGGGGCGCTCGAGAAACGCCTGGAGGGTGCGGTCGACGTGGGGGAAGTTGGCAAACTCGACCAGATCCCCGGCGTCGTAGCGGTAGACCAGGTTACGTACCCAGGGAAGGATGGCGATATCCACCACCGAGTAATCCTCGCCCATGATCCACTCGCGCTGTTCCAGGCGCTTGTCCAGCACCCCAAGCAGGCGTTTGGCCTCGTCCACGTAGCGCTGAAGAGGGCGCTTGTCCTCGAGTTCCTTGCCGGCGAAGAAGTGGAAGTAGCCGATCTGGCCAAACATCGGGCCCACGCCGCCGACCTGGAACATCAGCCATTGCAGGGCCTGATAGTACGCCTGGGGCGTCTGGGGCACCAACTGGCCGGTCTTGTCGGCCAGGTACAGCAGAATCGTGCCTGACTCGAACAGTCCGATCGGCTGGCCTTCAGGGCCGTCGGGATCGAGGATCGCGGGAATCTTGTTGTTGGGGCTGAGCGAGAGAAACTCGGAAGAGTGCTGGTCCCTGGTATCGAAGTTGACCCGGTGCGCTTCGTAGTCCAGCCCGACTTCCTCCAGCATGATCGAGACCTTGACCCCGTTGGGGGTCGGCAGCGAATAGAGCTGCAGGCGCTCGGGGTGTGTCGCCGGCCACTTGGCAGTGATGGGGAAGCGGGAAAGGTCGGTCATGGGGACATTCCTTGTGGTGAAGAACGAAGGGAGCGTGACGCTGACATCTGGTGGCTGGAAGTACGAACTGACGGTGCGAGCAAGGAGCGATCGAGACAGGCGTCGCCCTTGACCTGAACCGGGGAAAGCCGTCAGCCAACGTCTGGAGGGTAGCACCCGACGACGGATTCGAGCGTCGCCAGGCGCAGAAAGGCGCAACTCTGGTGCATTTGGCGCTGCTGCCAAAGCGGGTTCGGGCGCGTATCGGCGGGTTCGGGCGCCTATTAGCAGGTTCGGGCGCCAGCCCGCGGGGTCTACCCCCGGGCTTTTCAGGCCCTGGGTCTTGTACGAAAAGCCACCGACCGCAGGCACTTTTCCTACAAGCCTCACCCAGGGCGGTTGGGCCAGACGCTCTCCAGGGTGGCAAGCGCGGCCTGCAGCGGCGGCTCGCGGGTGCGTTCCTTCTTCCATACAAAGCACAGGGCGCAGTCCAGCGTCACCCCCTCGACGATGGTCAGGCCGCTGCGCTGGCGCTCGGTCAAGGCCAGCGAGTCCCGGGCCAGGCTCAACCCCACCCCGGCGCGTACCAGATCGAGCATGCAGGCCTCCTGGTCGACCTGGGCGACCCGCCGGGGCGTCTCTCCGCTGTCCTGCATGGCGCGCTTGAGCAGTCGATGGTGGACCGAGTCGGGGGGTGTGACGATCCAGGGCAGGGTGGCCAGCGTCGACCAGCGGGTGTCCTCGACCCGTGATTCCCAGCCTGAGGGCGCCACCACGTAGTAGCGAAAGTGGGTCAGCTCGACAAACGCAAGTTCGCCGGTACCGTCGGCGTGGGTGCTGCCTGTTCCGGGGGGCGCCAGATAGAAACCTGCATCCAGCTCGCCGCGCTCCACTCGCGACAGGGCGTAACCGCTCATGCCGTGGTGCAGCTCGGTCTCGAGTTCGGGGGCGCGCTCGACCAGCACCTTGAGAAAACTGCCCAGACGGATGAACTCGGGGTCGATGATGGTGCCGATCCTCAACAGCCCACGCACCGTCGAGTGCAACGAGCGGGCCATCTGATCGAACACCCGAGCGCTCTCCAGGGCCTTTTCGGCGGTGGGCAGCAGTGCCTGACCGTGGGCCGTCAGCTCCAGTCCTTGGGGGCGGCGGTGGAACAGCGTCAGTCCCAGCGTTGCCTGCAGCTGCTTCAACTTTAGGCTAACCGCCGGCTGGGTGAGATGCAGCGCCTCGGCGGCGCGGGAGACGCTGCCGAGGTGCGCCACCGTGACGAATGCTCGCAGCGTGGGGTAGTCCTGCATGGCGCCTTCCTTCAACAGAGCGTGTTATTTGAGAACTTTATATCTGGGTTTCAAATAACTCAATTGCTCAGATCGCCACCAGAGATAGGCTGTACAGCGACAAGACGAGCAGGCTGGGCACCTTTCCTCATACGGCCACGCTCGAATAACTTAAACAACGCTTATAAAGGAGCACTCCATGACCTCGACGATTCCTCACTTCATCGGCGGCCAGATCGACGAAAGCGCCTCCCTGGGCCATCAGGACGTCTACAACCCGGCGACCGGCCAGGTCAGTGGCCGAGTGGCGCTGGCCTCCGCCAGCGAGATCGACAAGGCGGTGGAGGTGGCCAAGGCGGCCTTCCCGAGCTGGGCCGACACCCCGCCTATCCGCCGCGCCCGGGTGATGTTCCGCTTCCTCGAATTGCTCAATGCCAACAAGGACGCCCTGGCCGAGGCGATTACCCGTGAGCACGGCAAGGTCTTCACCGACGCCCAGGGCGAGGTGGCACGGGGTATCGACATCGTCGAGTTCGCCTGCGGAATCCCGCAGCTGCTCAAGGGCGACTTCACCGACCAGGTCAGCACCGGCATCGACAACTGGACACTGCGCCAGCCGCTTGGTGTGGTCGCCGGCATCACCCCGTTCAACTTCCCGGCCATGGTGCCGATGTGGATGTTCCCGGTCGCCATCGCCGCCGGCAACAGCTTCATCCTCAAGCCCAGCCCCACCGATCCCAGCGCCTCGCTGATGATGGCGGACCTGCTCAAGCAGGCCGGGCTGCCCGACGGCGTGTTCAACGTGGTCCAGGGTGGCAAGGAAACAGTGGACGCGCTGATCGACCACCCCGACGTCAAGGCGCTGTCCTTCGTCGGCTCCACTCCCATCGCCAACCTGATCTATCAGCGTGGTGCGGCCCTGGGCAAGCGTGTGCAAGCCCTCGGTGGCGCCAAGAACCACATGGTGGTGATGCCCGACGCCGACCTCGACAAGGCGGTGGACGCGCTGATCGGTGCCGCCTACGGCTCCGCCGGCGAGCGTTGCATGGCCATTAGTGTGGCGGTGCTGGTCGGCGACGTGGCCGATGACGTGGTGGCACGCGTGGCCGAACGCGCCCGGGGTCTCAAGGTCAAGGACGGCATGCAGCTGGACGCCGAGATGGGGCCGATCGTCACCGCCCAGGCCCATCAGCGTATTACCGGCTACATCGACAAGGGCGTCGAGGAGGGTGCCGAGCTGGTGGTCGATGGCCGTGGCTTCGACAGCAGCAATACCGGCGAAGGCTGCAGCGAGGGCTTCTGGATGGGCGGCACCCTGTTCGATCACGTCACCCCTGAGATGACGATTTACCGCGAGGAGATCTTCGGCCCGGTGCTGGCCTGCGTGCGCGTGCCGGACGTGGCCACCGCCATCGAGCTGATCAATGACCACGAGTTCGGCAACGGCGTCAGCTGCTTCACCGAGAGCGGCAAGGTCGCCCGCGAGTTCGGCCGTCGCATCCAGGTGGGCATGGTCGGCATCAACGTGCCGATTCCGGTGCCCATGGCGTGGCATGGCTTCGGTGGCTGGAAGCGCTCGCTGTTCGGCGACATGCACGCCTACGGCGAAGAGGGCGTGCGCTTCTACACCAAGCAGAAGTCGATCATGCAGCGCTGGTCCGACTCCATCGAGGCGGGCGCGGAGTTCGTGATGCCGACCGCCAAATAACGCCCTGAATCGAGGGATCTGCGATGACAACCGCACAACAATACGACAGCGAGTTTGACTACATCGTGGTCGGAGCAGGCACCGCCGGGTGCCTGCTGGCCAATCGCTTGAGCGCCGACCCCAACAACCGGGTGCTGCTGATCGAAGCCGGTGGTCGCGACAACTACCACTGGATCCACGTGCCGGTGGGCTACCTGTACTGCATCGACAACCCACGCACCGACTGGCGCTTTCGCACCGATCCGGACGCGGGCCTCAACGGGCGCTCGCTGCTCTACCCGCGCGGCAAGACCCTCGGCGGCTGCTCCAGCATCAACGGCATGATCTACATGCGCGGCCAGGCCCGGGACTACAACCACTGGGCCGAGGTCACCGGTGACGACCAATGGCGCTGGGAGCACTGCCTGCCGGCCTTCATCCAGCACGAGGATCACTATCGTCTGGACGAGGGCGGCGACGCCGACGCCGCCCACCGGGACTTTCACGGTCACGGCGGCGAGTGGCGCATCGAGAAGCAACGGCTCAAGTGGGAGGTGCTGGACGACTTCGCCGAGGCGGCGGTCCAGGCGGGTATCCCTCGGACCAAGGACTTCAACCGTGGCAGCAACGAGGGCGTCGACTACTTCGAGGTCAATCAGCGCTCCGGCTGGCGCTGGAACACCGCCAAGGCGTTCCTGCGCCCGGCGCTCAAGCGGCCGAACCTGACGCTGTGGCATTCCACCCAGGTCAACCGGCTGATCGTCGCCGGCGGCGAGCCCGACGGCGAGAAGCGCTGTGAAGGGGTCGAGGTCAAGCGCGAGGGCACCACCCAGCTGGCCAGGGCGCGCCGTGAGGTGGTGCTGTCCGCTGGCGCCATCGGCTCACCCCAGATCCTGCAGCTCTCCGGTATCGGGCCTGGTGAGCTGCTCAAGCAGCACGGCATCGACGTCGTCCACGAACTGCCGGGGGTCGGCGAGAACCTGCAGGACCATCTGCAGATTCGTTCGGTGTACAAGGTCAAGGGCGCCAAGACCCTCAACACCATGGCCAGCACCCTGTGGGGCAAGGCCGGCATCGGTCTGGAATACGTGTTCAAGCGCACAGGCCCGATGAGCATGGCGCCGTCTCAGCTCGGTATCTTCACCCGCAGCAGCGACGAGCACGAGCACCCCAACATCCAGTACCACGTCCAGCCCCTGAGTCTGGAGGCCTTCGGCCAGCCGCTGCATCCCTATCCGGCGGTCACCGCCAGCGTCTGCAACCTGAATCCGACCAGCCGCGGCAGCGTCAGGATTCAGAGCGCCGATCCGGCCCAGGCGCCGTCCATCGCCCCCAACTACCTGAGCACCGACGAGGACCGGCGGGTCGCGGCGGACTCGCTGCGCGTCACCCGCAGGATCGCCGAGCAGAAGGCGTTCGCCAGGTACGAACCGGAGGAGGTCAAGCCCGGCGTCCAGTACCAGACCGATGAAGAGCTGTGGCGGCTGGCCGGTGACATCGGCACCACCATCTTCCACCCGGTCGGAACCACCCGGATGGGGCAGCCCGACGATCCCATGGCGGTGGTCGACTCACGCCTGCGGGTGAGGGGCATCCAGGGCCTGCGCGTGGCGGACGCCGGCGTCATGCCGACCATCACCAGCGGCAATACCAACTCGCCGACCTTGATGATCGCCGAGCGAGCGGCGGGCTGGATGCTCGAGGCCGCCGGCTGACGCCGGCGTCCTGCGCAGCAAGCGTGACAACAACAAACGATAAAGGTATCCCTGATGAACGCGCCAGAGTCCCATTCCGATCGGCTCGACCTGCGGGTCTTCGTACCCGCCGTGCTGGTCATCGCAGGCCTGATCCTGCCCATCATCGTGTTCCCGGAGTCGGGGGCCGCACTGGTCAATGCGGCCTTTGCCTTTGCCACCGGGCGATTCGGCTGGCTGTATCTGCTCGCCGGCATCGCCGTGGTGGTCTTTCTGGTGGGCCTGGCCATCAGTCGCTACGGCAACGTGCGGCTCGGCGGCCCCGATGACAAGCCGGAGTTCTCCTACTTCAGCTGGGTGGCGATGATCTTTGCCGGTGGTATCGGCATCGCCATCGTCAACTGGGCCTGGGTCGAACCCATCTACTATTTCACCGGGCCTCCCTTCGGCGTCGAGCCGAGCTCACAGGAAGCAGCCGAGTGGGCCTTGACCTACGGTCAGTTCCACTGGGGATTCACGCCCTGGGCCTTCTATTGCCTGCCGGCCATCCCGATCGCCTACTCCATGTTCGTCCACAACCGCCCGGGCGTCAGGCTGTCCGTGGCCGCCCGCGGGGTGCTGGGGCGTCATGCCGACGGCTGGTGGGGCGCGCTTCTCGATGCGGTGGTGGTGTTCGGCATCGTCGGTGGCGTCGGTACCTCGCTGGGGCTGGCGGTGCCGCTGGTATCGCAACTGCTGAGCGGACTGCTCGGGGTGTCACCGTCATTCATGCTGGATATCGCGGTGCTGCTGATCTGGACCGCCATCTTCTCCGCCAGTGTGTGGTTCGGCCTGGCCAAGGGCATCAAGATCCTGTCGGACATCAACGTGCTGCTGGCGGGAGTACTGCTGGTGTTCACCCTGGTGGTGGGCGACACCCTGTTCATGGTGGAGGGCTGGGTCAACAGCCTCGGCAAGATGGTCTCCAACTTCGTGCCCATGAGCATGTGGACCGACCCGGTGGGGGACTCCAGCTTCTGGCGCGACTGGACGGTGTTCTACTGGGCCTGGTGGATCGCTTACGCCCCGATGATGGGCCTGTTCGTCGCCCGCATCTCGCGTGGTCGCACCATCCGTGAGCTGATCATCGCCGAAATGGTGTTCGGTTCCCTGGGCTGCTGGGTGTTCTTCGCGGTGTGGGGCGGCTATGCGCTGGACCTGCAGATCTCCGGCACCCTGGACGTGGCAGCCATTCTTTCGGCCGAAGGCATCCCCGCCGCGGTCGAGGCGATCCTCGGCACCCTGCCGATGTCCGGCGTGATCACCACCCTGTTCGTGCTGCTGTGCTTCATCTTCCTGGCGACGACCCTGGACAGCTCCGCCTACGTGCTGGCGTCGGTGACCTCGCGCAAGTTGTCTGGCTATCAGGAACCGCAGCGCAAGATCCGCCTGATCTGGGCGTTTCTGATCGCCGGCGTCGGGGTAGCGCTGATCCAGCTTGGCGGGCTCAAGCCGGTGCAGACCTCCACCATCGTGGTGGCGCTGCCGATGATTCCCGTGCTGGCGATCCTGGCATGGTCACTGGTGCGCTGGCTGCGCCAGGACTTCGCCAAGAAGGTCCTTGAACCCCACCTGGTCATCGAAGACGGCAAACACTGACGTCACCGGGGAGGCTTCGGCCTCCTCACGTTGCCACCCTTGCTCTACAGGAAGACCCCGATGTCACCGAATCCCCATTCCCAACTGCCGCTCAAGGACGTCAAGGTCATCGACTTCGGTCAGTACATGGCCGGCCCTGCGGTGGCGATGATCCTCGCCGACCTGGGCGCCACGGTCATTCACGTGGACCCGCCCACGGGGCCCATGTGGGAGTCGCCGGCCAACGCCACCTTGCAGCGCAACAAGCTGATCGTGACGATCGACCTCAAGACTGAAGAGGGCCTCGAACAGGCGCTGGCGCTGATCGAGGAGGCCGATATCGTGATCGAAAGCTTCCGGCCCGGCGTCATGCAGCGCATGGGCATCGACTTCAGCGCGCTGCGCGAAGAGCGTCCGGAGCTGATCACCCTGTCGATGCCGGGCTTTGCCTCCAACGACGAGCTGCGCCGAGACTGGCGGGCCTTCGAGAGCGTCATCGCCGCCCACTCGGGGGTGTTTACCGACATGGGGCTCAACCGGGTGCTGATGGGCATCAATCCGTCGTTCTCGCCGCTGCCGCTGGGCTCGGCCTACGGCACCATGCTGGCGGCCACCGCCGTCACCCTGGCGCTGCAGGCGCGTGAGCGTACCGGCCTCGGCGACGAGATCGAAGTGCCCATCGCCTGCGCCCTGATGGAAGGCCTCTGCTACAACTCGATCAAGATCGAGGGCCTGCCGGAGCGCTACAAGACCCAGCGCGAAAAGGAGATCGAGCGTCGCCGCATCGAAGGCGCGCCGATGAACCTGGACTACGACGAACTGCAGGAACTGCTCGACCCCTTCTATCGCAGCTACAAGTGCAAGGACGGGCGCATGTTCTACGTGGTCTGCCCGAGTCACAAGGAGCACGCCAAGCGTTGCCTCAAGGTGCTCGGTCTCTACGATGAACTTGTGGAAGAAGGGCTGGTGGAAGAGCCCGACACCTATGCGCCCACCAGCCAGTGGCAGAGTGACGTGTCACTTGGCGTCTACCCGCTGCCCAAGCGGTGGGCGGATCATATCGCCGCGCGTATGAAGGAGGTCTTCCTGACCCGCACCTCCAAGGAGTGGGAGAAGATCTTCGGCCGTGGCAAGTTCCCCGGCGCGCCGCAGCGCTGGCTGCAGGAGTGGATCCACGACGACCACGCCGAGACCGCCGGGCTGATGATCGAAGTGGATGATCCCGAATTCGGTTTGATGACCCAGCCCGGCCCGATGGTCTGGCTGCACGACAGCGGCCACGAGATGCTCACCCCGACGCCGCGCCGCTGGGTGTCGTTCGACCAGGCGCTGGCAGTGCTGCATCGCATCGAGACCAAGCTGCCACGGGTTCGTGCGCGCAACGCCAAGGACGGTTGGCTCGAAGGCGTCAAGGTGCTGGATCTGTGCAACGTCATCGCCGGTCCCCACTCGGTGGCCTTTTTGGCACGCTTCGGCGCCGACATCATCAAGGTGGACCCCGCCAAGCCGTTCTACGACTGCTGGAACACGGTCATCTTCGGCCTGTCGCATATGCGCTCCAAGCGCTCCTTGCTGACCGATATCCAGGTGCCTCGGGGGCGTGAAATCCTCGACGAGCTGATCCGCCAGAGCGACGTGGTTGTGTGGAATGCCACCGACAGGCAGGTGGAGCGGATGGGGCTGACCGAGGCGGAAATGCAGCGCATCAATCCCGAGGCGATCTTCTGCCAGCTCGACTGCTTCAGCGGGGTCAAGCCGGGCCCCCGGACCAACTACCTGGGCTACGACGACCTGGTGCAGGCCACCACCGGCATCATGCTGCGCTTCGGGGGCAGCATGGACACGCCAGAAGAGCACGCCCACGTCGGCACCATCGACGTGATGTGCGGCTTCGGTGCCTCTCTTGGTGTCGCCACCGCCCTGTACCAGAAGCTGCGTACCCGCCGGGTCAGCCGGGTCAAGACCTCGCTGTCGGCGCTCAGTGGCCTGGCCCAGATGCCGTTCTGCTACGACTACGAGCGGCGCGGCCTGTTCGACGAGCCCTCGGGCCGTGAACTCAACGGCTACGACGATCTGTCACGCTTCTATTTCACCGCCGACGGGGTGGTGCTGATCAGCGCCTACGAGCGGGACCTGCACAAGTTCGCCCAGGTGCCGGGGATCGAAGGGGTGGTCGATGTTCCGCCGGAGGAGCGGGCGGCCTATCTGGCACCTCGCTTTATCAATGCGGTGGCCACCGACTGGGTGGAACGGCTGCAGAAGGCGGGCATCGCCGCGGCGGTGTGCGAGAACATCGAGGCCCTGCGCTCCTACAACTCGCGGCGCTGGGACAACACCCCGGGCATCGATCGTGGCAGCTACTCCTTCACCGTCTACGACGAGCACCCCAGCGGTCACGTCATCACGCAGCTCGATCCGTACGCCATCCGTCCCAAGCGAGGTCGCATCTATCCGCTGGCGCCGTCGGAGAAGTACGGCAGCTCGAGCCGTCAGGTGCTCGAAGAGCTGGGGCACAGCCCAGAGGAGATCGATCGGTTGATCGCCGAAGGCGTCGTGTCGGAGAGCTGGAGCGAGGAGTATCTGCCGACCTAGGGGTGCTCTGCGCAGGGTTTGGCGCTGAGCCGACCAGGTGGGCTGAAGGTGTTCTGAGCCGACCAGGCGGGCTGAAGGTGTCCTGAGCCGACCAGGCGGGGAATGCGCCTCCCCGCCTGGTCGTTTTCGTTGTGAAGGGCCACAGCCACTGCGACGGATGCCGATTGCGGCGAGCGCCGCCAGCGCAGCGGCTGGTAGAACGCCAGGGCGTCAGGTGAGCTGGCGTACCGCGGTCTCGACGCCACGCAGCTCGGCCAGGCCGCGCAGCCTGCCGTACAGCGGGTAGCCCGGGGCGGTGGCGCGGTGCTGATCGTCGAGAATGTGGTGGCCGTGGTCGGGGCGCAGCGGTAAGCGTCGGCCGCCTTCGCGCTCGCGACGGCGTTCCTCGGCGACCAGCGCGCTGATGACCGCGACCATGTCGACGTCACCGTCCAGGTGCGGCGCCTCGTGGAAGGAGCGAGGGTCGGGGGACTCGCGCCGGGTCGAGCGCAGATGCACGAAGTGGATGCTGGGACCAAAGCGCTGAACCATGGCGGCCAGGTCATTGGCGGCGAGCACGCCGTAGGACCCGGTGCACAGCGTCAGGCCATTGGCGGGGCTGTCGACGGCCGCAAGGATCCACTCGGCGTCCGCCGCCGTCGAGACCACCCGGGGCAGGCCGAGCAGCGGCCGGGGCGGGTCATCGGGGTGGATCGCCATCTTGATGCCGAGTTCTTCGGCGACCGGGATGACCGCTTTCAGAAAGTAGCCGAGGTGCTCGCGCAGGCGCGCGGCGTCTATCTCGGCGTATCCGGCCAGTACCTCGCGAAAGCGCTCCAGGGTGTAGTGCTCTTCGGCGCCGGGCAGGCCGGCGATCAGGGTATCGACCAGTGACTGGCGGGCTTCGGCGTCCAGGCTATCGAGGTAGCTCCTGGCTTCGGTCTTCTCGTCGTCGCTGTACTCGTTCTCGGCGCCTGGTCTGGCGAGCAGGTACAGGTCGAAGGCGGCAAAGGCTGTCTGGTCAAAGCGCAGCGCCAGGGCGCCATCCGGCATCGCCCAGCGCAGGTCGGTGCGGGTCCAGTCGAGCACCGGCATGAAGTTGTAGCACACGGTATCGATGCCGCAGGCCGCCAGGTTGCGCAGGGTGTCGCAGTAGCGGGTGATCAGGGCGTTGCGCTCGGGCAGTCCTTTCTTGATCGCCTCGTGCACCGGCACGCTCTCCACCACCGACCATTCGAGGCCAGCGTCCTCGATCATCTGCTTGCGCTCGGCGATGGCCTGCCGGGACCAGACCTCATCGTTGGGCACCTCGTGCAGCGCGGTGACGATGCCGGTCGCGCCGGTCTGGCGAATCTCCTCGAGTCGGATCGGGTCCTTGGGGCCGAACCAGCGCCAGGTGTGTTGCATGGAAATCTCCTTTTCTCGGGTCCGGCTAGAGGGTGCTCAGTGACGCCGCAAGCCCGGTATTGATCAGTCGGCGGTAGCCATCGGTGACAGCATCGGCAAATCCCTGCTGTGCTGCCAGGGCCGCAGGGACGATGTCTTGCTGGGCCAGAAAGGCCGCCACCAGCGCTTCAGGGTCATCGCAGTGACGTTCATGCAGCTCGATGAAGCGCGATGCCAGCGGGTCACTCACCTCATGTCGTCGGTCGTCGAGCGAGACGCCGGAGGTGTAGCGTACCCAGGCGGCCAGCCCCGGTGCGGTGCAGTCGACCTGGTCGCTGGTCCAGTCTGCCAGTTCGCTCGCTGTGCGCGGGGCGATGAAGGTGATCGATGGCCTTGCAGGTGCGTTTGCCGTTGTGCTCAATATTGTCACAGGGCGGAACGGTGATGGCCGCAGGGCAGGGGGCGGGTGGCCCTTGCCCATGAGAGACGTCTGCCGGTTAGATAACTATCAGCCGTTGGTGTCCTCGAAGATCGGCGAAAAGCGCTGCACCATCTGGGGCAGGGAGATCAGGATCTCGCTTTGATGCACCAGCATGGCTTGGCGGGCCTTGTCTTCGTCTCTCTGTTCGATGGCATCGACAATGTCGGCGTGCTGCTGGACCAGCTTTTCGAAGGGCGTGGTGTCAGGCACGCTGAGGTAGCGCACCCGGTCGAGCTGTGCCTTGACCTCTTCGATGACGCGCCAGGCGGTCTCGTGTCCGGCGCCAAGGGCGAGCACGCGGTGGAAGTCCTCGTCGAGGATGAAGAACTGGTCATACTGGCCGCTGCTGGCGCAGCGAACCTGTCGCTCGATCAGATCCCGCAGCTCGTAGATCACCTTGTCGGCGAGCCCTTGCCTGGCGGCGGAGGCGCTGACGGCGGTTTCGACCGCCTCCCTGACGAAGCGCGCTTCACGCACCGACTTCTGCGAGATGCCCACGACGTAGGTGCCGCGTTGTGGTCGAACGTCGACCAGGCCTGCCTCGGACAGGCGGATAAAGGCTTCGCGTACCGGCTGTCGGCTGACCGAGAAGGCGTCGGAAATCTCCTTCTCGGACAGTGCCTGGCCAGGGGCGAACTGCATCCGGATGATGGCGAGTCTAAGCACGCGGTAGAGCCGCTGACGCACCGATCCTCCGGTAGCATCCTGTTCCCAGAGTTCAGCGATTGCGGGGGTCAGCATGGGGGCACCTACCTGTCGTTGAGCTTTTTAGCTCTTGTACTGTTGAGCCTTTGAGTTCCGGTCTGGTATGGCTTGTATGGTAGTCATGCTAGCATAGCTAGTAGGTGCTGTCCGGCCTGGGCGTGTAGCACTTTGGTCTCGCCTCGCCACCATCATCGTCACCCCGGGGGCGCCATGCCGCACTCCGTCAACTTCGCTGCACCGGATGACTGTGTGTTGCGCAAGGACGATCATCGACGCCGGCTCGGCGGACATCTATCACGCCTTCCAGGCGACCCTGCTGCCGCTGCCGCTGCCGCTGCCGCTGCCGCTGCCGCTGCCGCTGCCGCTGCCGCTGCCGCTGCCGCTGCCGCTGCCGCTGGCGCCGACGCCGGCCAGCGCTCTGGCCCATTCGCCCTGGGGAGATTTGGCATAGGCAGCACGGCAATAGGCAGCGCCTCAATAGCCGGGGTCGTCCTGGTGGAGAGGGTGACCCTTGCACGCCGGCGGCGCTGTGATGATGCTGGAAGGGCAACGGCTTCTCAGGGCATATGGTCAGCGCGGGAGCCGGCGAGGGCGTGGCCGTCGACGGTGGGGTGGCCGGGACTCTGGTCGGTGTCTGTGCCGGCGGTGGACGAGTCGGCAGGTGTGTCGCCTGCGAGCGGGCCTTCGCGCCCGGGTACCGGCACCACCATCATCCAGTCGAGCCCGGCGGCGATCGGCGCAAGGCGCATGCCGTCGCCCAGTGCGACCACGGCGTCTCCCAGTTCGCTTAACGGGCGACTGGACATCGGCGCCTGCACCACGGCGTCCGCCAGGCGGTTGACGCCGTCCTGCTGGGCGCTGGTGACGGGGTCAAGCGTGCCTCCCAAGCGATCAGCCAGCGTCTCGATGCGGGTATCGGCCTGCGCCAGCCCCTCGACCAGGGTGTCGGCCAGGGGCAGCAGCCGGTTGCCGGTCCTGTCGAGGCCCTGATCGACGCGCCCAAGGGTCGTGACACCACTGTCCAGGCTGTCCGCCAGCACCAGACCCTGCAAACGCCCGGACAGGTCCTGGCCGGCATCGACCAGCCGTCCGACCTCCTCAAGGGTGGTGCGAGTGTCGCCTACCAGCGATGACAGATTGGCCGACATGTCGCCCAGTTGCTGGGCCGGGGCCAGGGCGAGTGTCACCCGGTCGTCGAGCATGTCGCCGGGACGCGTGACCATGACGCCGAACTCACCGGTCAGGCCCACCGCCTCGGTGGCCAGCATCTGACTCAGGCTGCCTCGGCCCAGGTCCGCCGCTGCCGTGAGCGTGCTGCGCTCATCGTTTCCGATACTCTCGACCAGTCCGACGACGGCCTGCTCATCCAGCCGGGGGATGCCGCTGTGGCTGATCCCGCCATGGCGCAGCGCCGTGCGCGCCGCCACCCCTTGCAGGCTGGTCTCATCACGCTGGCCTCCCAGCACCTGACCGGCCAGGGCGACCCACTGGCCGGCACGACTCAGCCCACTGGCGGAGGCGTCGACCAGGGCGTTGCCGGTGGTGGCGCTGACGTCTGACAGCGCATCGCCTCCGGCGACGATCAGGTCCGCCGCCAGGCTTGGCCACAGCAAGGAGTCGGAGGTGATCAGGATCGGTTCCAGGCCGAGCTGGATAGCGCTAGCCACTCGGGTGGTCAGTGACTGCTCAAGATCACCCCATGGCTCCTCGAGATCGAGTTCCTGCTGGCCGATGCCCAGCGTGCTGGTCAGGCGACGTCGATAGCGGTCCAGTGACAGCACCCGCTGCAGCCGGTCATCGAAGCGATGCAGTAACGGCAGAGCAGCGACGCTGTCGAGCACACCCTCAACCGCTTCCAGAGATCCCCCCAGTGGTCCCTCAAGGTAGGCCCCGGTGCTTGCCAGGGCGGACTCAGTAGCGCTGGCCCATCCGTTGGCACCGACAGCACGGGCCACGGCGGTTCCTTGAGTCGTGAGCTGGTTGGCGGTCATCCGTCCGATCCCCCCGGCCACCAGCTCGGCGGAACGGGAGGCGCTGGGCAGCGCCGGGCTGGCCGAAAGGTGCTGTCGGTCGCCGGAAATCTGATCACGCTGAACGATCTGTACCGACGACTGGAAGCCGTGACCCGCAAGGGGGGCTGACGTCATCTCGGTGGCTGGTCTGGTGGCGGATGCTGCTGGCGAGAAAGGGGAGTGCTCAGCGCAGCCGGTCAGCAGAACGGCCAGAACGGTTACCGCTATCCATCGTGGCAATCGAGCCGCCTGTGCGCTGGGCTTGAGGATCATGAGGTGTCCAGCCGTCTGATACCGGCAATAGTGCACCAGACTATCGACAAAACGGGCGAGATCGTGGACGAACTTTGCTAGAGCAGGCGTGTTGCCGGCATGGATGAGCGCTAGGAGCGAGTCATTGGCAGTTAACCTGCCCGGGATCGCGACAGGGTCGACCGGGCAAGAGGATCAGGCGAGCAGGTGGTGATACAGGGTGGTGGCGCCGATGGCGATCAAGACCAGCCCCCCGAGGATCTCGGCACGCGGCCCCACCGTCTTGCCGAGCCGGCGTCCCAGCAGCATGCCCAGGGTCGCCATCAGGGTGGTGGCGCCACCGATCGCCAGTGCCGTCACCCAGATGTTGGCGTTCATGAACGCCAGACCTACGCCCACCGCCATGGCGTCCAGGCTGGTGGTGATCGCGGTGGCGATGATCAGCCACCAGCGGGTGCGATCGCTGGTCGTGCCGCAATCGCAGCTGGCGCAGTCCTTGGGGGCGGGAGCGAGGCCACTGTGGATCATCTTGCCGCCCAGGGCGAGCAGCAGGAAGAAGATGATCCAGTGATCCCAGTGGGCAATGGTGTCATAGGCGCTGGTGCCGAGCAGCCAGCCGATAATTGGCGTCGTGGCTTCCACCAGACCAAACAGCAGGCCGGTCTGCAGGGCCACCACGAAACGCAGCCGACGCACGCAGGCACCCTTGCTGACCGAGGCGGCAAAGGCATCGGAAGATAGCGAGAAGGCGAGCAGCAGGGTCGAAGTGGGCGTCATGAAGGTGCGAATCCGGCGGTTGCCTGTTGAAAATACGTGATGTCGCTGAAAGAGCCTCGTGCGCAGCGTTACGACCGATATTCCGGGCATTGGCTATGGACACGATAGCGAATTTGCATGGCGATATTAGCGCGCAGGCTGACAGATGCAACTCTTTACCAAGGCTGCAAGTTTAAGCCAAAACAAAGACATATAGCCGTGACTATACCTTATGGCAGCGGCAAGAAAAGGAGAGGCCAGAGGCGCACTATTGCCCGCTGGCGGGTAATCCCGAGGCGCGACAAAGCGGCAAGGTCGTCGAGGCCCTTTCCCCGATAAACGAGCAAGAAGATGCATTGGCAGCGGCAAGAATGTTGGTTCTCGGGAAGAGAAGACGGTCAGGATTTCAAGGCGTCTTCCAGCATCTTTACGATGACGAGGCCGGCCTTGGCGGGCAGGTTGTCGCCGGCATAGTGGCGAATGGCTGCGACCTCTTCGCGAAGCTTTAGATGCCGAGCTCTGAGGTGTTCGAGTTCCTGTTCAAGGAGCTCCATTCCATCCATTCCAACCGATGAAAACTGGGAAGCCCGAGGTTCGAGGGAGTCGTCAAATGGCGTGGTCACTGTCATCTCCGGACCAGGACAAGGGCACCGCCGGGCAGGCGAGACCATCGGAGAATCCTGGTTATTGAAGTGTGGCGTATCTCTCCTTGTGGCGATATAGGGATCAGGGGGTAGTTCGCCTGTAATGACGAGGTAATCAAACCATTAATCCGTCACGATCATGATATTGCGACTCAGGCATTCGACCGACACGCGGTCGAGCCAGGCTTAGGCCTGGTCCTGAAACTCGGGCACGGCGACTGCGTCGTTGTGGGTGACGACCTCCTCGAGCTGTTGGCAGAAGGTGTTGAAGGCGTCGCTCGCATGTCCGGGGCGCCGGTGCATCTCGATTTCCACCTGGCCGAGCGCCGGCAGGCCCTGCTCCTCGCCGAGAATCCGACAGCCCGCCGGTACGCTGCGGGGTGTCTTGACGGTGATCGCGAGCCCCGCCTGGACCGGCAGGTTGATGCCGGTGGGGGACTGGCTCGAGTAACGCAGTTCCCAGGCGCGTTCCTGACGCCCCAGGGCGGCGAGGGCGTGGGCGCGAAAGATGCAGCCTTCGGGATTCAGTGCCAGGGGCAGTCGGCTGCCACGTGTAGGATCGGCATCTTCTGCCGCGACCCACACCATGGGTTCCCAGCCGAGCAACTGGCCCGATTGCGTCGGTCCGTGGCGGATCGACAGGACCACGTCGAGCAGGCCCTGCTGGAAGCTGTCCACCAGGTCGGCACTGATGCCACAGATGACCTCGATGCGGGTATGCGGATAGGCCTCGGCGAACCGGGGCAGCAGTTCCGGCAGGTAGGCGCTGGCCTGTTCCTCGGAGGTGCCGATACGAATCTTCTCGCCGTGCTGGCGGTCGCCGAGTGCCGCCCTGGCCTCGTCCTCCAGCGTCAGCATGTGTCGCGCATAGGGCAGCAGCCGTTCACCGTCGGACGTCAGCAGCACGCTGCGGCTGGTGCGCTCGAACAGCGACTTGTGCATCTGGTCCTCCAGTCGCTTGATCTGCAGGCTGACGGCGGACTGGGTGCGGTGCAGCACGCGGCCGGCGGCGCTGAAGCCCTGGCACTCGGCCACGGTGACGAAGGCGCGGAGCAGGTCGGTATCCATAATCGATGAGCCTTTGAAATAAGTGATATCTCAACCATTCATTTCTATTATGAAGAGGCGCTCTCTATCCTGTCCAACATCACTTGAGACAGGCAGGAGTTCCTCATGCAGGCCACCGATGCGCCCACCACTTCCTCGCTGGACGGTCTGATCGACCTTGAGCACTACCCGATTCATGACCTGGACGGCGAGTCCGGACGGGCGCTGATCCAGCGCTGTCACGAACAGCTGGCCGACGATGGCTGTGTGGTACTCAAGAACTTTGTCCCCGAGGAGGCATTGGCGCGGCTGGAGCGCGAGACCGAGCGGCTGTCGCCCGAGGCGCACTACAACCAGACCGAGACCAACCCCTACAACAATGCCGGCGATCCCGAGCGCCCGGCCCGCCATCCGCTCAATCGCTTCGACGATCGCACCAACGGTTTTGTCGCCGGCGATCGCATCGGCGAAGACACCATCATTCGCCAGGTCTACCAGCACCCGGACTTCCAGCGCTTTATCGCCACCGTGGTGGGCATGGAAGAGATTCACCAGTACGCCGACCCATTGGCGGACCTGGTGGTCAACGTGCTGAGAGAGGGCTGCCAGCATCCCTGGCACTACGACACCAACGAGTTCATCGTCACCATGATGACCCGCCAGTCCCACGGCGGTGGCCGGTTCGAGTATGCCCCGGGCATCCGCAGCCCCGAGGGTGAGAACTTCAACGAGGTCGAGCAGGTGCTGGACGGTGATCGTTCGCGGCTCAAGGCGCTGGACCTTCAACCGGGTGACCTGCAGGTGTTCTTCGGCCGCTATTCGCTGCACCGGGTGACGCCGGTGGAAGGCCAGAAGGAGCGTCACACCGTGATCTTCGCCTACGCCAAGGAACCCGGCTTCATCGGTCGCCCCGAGCGTGCCCAGCGCATCTTCGGGCGCATGGCGCCGATTCACGAGACCCTGTTGAAGGAAGGCATGAATCGCAGCGATTCGCTGGCCGACTGAGCCCACGCCGATGACATCGAAGCCGAGCACGTAGAGGCTCGGCCTGTGCCCCTTGCGACCCCGCCATATTCGAACAGGACCCTGACATGAGCATCGTCGATTTCGACAACCTGACCGACAACGAGCCGGACCATATTCCGGTCGTGCCCTCTGCGCCGATGGCCAACGGCGACAGCATCCCCACCGCCTTCGATCCCAGGCAGCTGCGCGCCGGGCGCCTGGCGCGGCTGCGCGCGACGATGGCGGAGCAAGGCTACGCCGCCATGGTGCTGTTCGACCCCAACAACCAGCGCTATGCCACCGGTTCGCGCAACATGTTCGGCTACTTCCTGCGCAACTCGACCCGCTACATCTATGTGCCCCTGGAAGGGCCGGTGATCCTGTTCGAGTACCCGGGCAGCGCCCACGTCTCTACCTGGCTCGAGACCATCGATGAATCGCGCACCTCCAAGGTGGTGTGGTCCGCCGTCAACCAGCGCGACAACCTCTCTTCGGACCCCTTCGGTGTGGAGATCGCCGAACTGATCGAAGAGCACGGACGCGGCAACCGCAAGATCGGGCTGGATCGCTGTGCGCTCAACCTGGCGCGCTCACTCGAGGCCCAGGGCCTCGAGGTCTTCGACTGCATGCAGGACACGCTGCACTGCCGGCGCATCAAGACCCCCGAGGAGATCGCCTGTCTGGCCCAGTCCATGGCCGGCAGCGAGGCTGCGGTGGCCGAGGTCGAGGCGGCGATCAAGCCGGGCATCACCGAGAACGAGCTGTTCGCGATCATGTACGGCAACGTCATCCGCCAGGGCGGAGAGTTCATCGAGACCCGTCTGCTGTCGTCCGGCCCGCGCACCAATCCCTGGTTCAATGAGGCCAGTGACCGGGTCATTCGTCCGGGCGAGCTGGTGGCGCTGGACACCGATACCATCGGTTGTCACGGCTACTATTCGGACTTCTCGCGTACCTTCCACGTCGGCCCGAATCGCCCCAGCGCCTACCAGAAGGAGCTGTATCGCATGGCCTACGACCAGGTGCACCACAACATGGGCATCTTGCAGCCGGGCATGAGCTATCGCGAGATCGCCGAGCAGGCCTGGAAGATCCCCGAGCGCTTCCTCGACCGTCGCTATCCCTCCATCATCCACGGCGTCGGCATGCACGGTGAAACCCCGCTGGTCGCTCACCATATGGACTTCGATCGCTTCTCCAAGGATGGCGTTCTCGAACCCGGCATGGTGGTGTCCGTGGAGAGCTACATCGGCGAGGTGGGTGCCGCCGACGGGGTCAAGCTGGAAGAAGAAGTGCTGATCACCGACAGCGGTGTGGAAAAGCTGTCCCGCTATCCCTTCGACGAGGCGCTGCTCGACCGCCAGTTCTGAGCCGCATCATCTGTGTACCATGCTGCGCCGGGCCCCATGCGAGATGGCCGCCCGGCGCTGACGCCTTTTCAGAAAGTCATATCGAGAGTTTTGATGAAAGACGTGAATCATTGGATCGGCGGTGAGTCACAGCCGTCGCAGCGCCATCTGGATGTCATCAACCCGGCCACCGCCGAGCCGGTCGGTCGTGTCGCCCTGGGGGACGCTGCTACCGTCGAGAGTGCCATCGAGGCGGCCCGCCGCGCCCAGCCGGCCTGGCGCGACACGCCGCCGGCCAAGCGCGCCCAGGTGATGTACCGCTTCAAGGCGCTGCTCGAGCGTGACGCCGACGAGATCTGCGCGCTGGTCAGCGAAGAGCACGGCAAGGTGCTTGAAGACGCCATGGGCGAACTCAAGCGCGGTATCGAGAACGTCGAGTACGCCTGCGGCGTGCCGGAGCTGCTCAAGGGCGAGTACTCCCACAACGCCGGGCCGGCCATCGACACCTGGTCCAATCATCAGCCGCTGGGCATCGTGGCCGGGATCACGCCGTTCAACTTCCCGGCCATGGTGCCGCTGTGGATGTATCCGATGGCGCTGGCCTGCGGCAACGCCTTTATTCTCAAGCCCTCCGAGCAGGTGCCGTCGGCGGCGCTCAAGATGGCCGAGCTGCTCACCGAAGCCGGTCTGCCCGACGGCCTGTTCAGCGTGGTCCACGGCGACCGGGAGGTGGTCGAGGCGCTGATCGATGCGCCGGATGTGAAGGCGGTGTCCTTCGTCGGCTCGACCCCGGTGGCCAAGGCGATCTACCAGCGTGGCGCCGAGAATGGCAAGCGCGTGCAGGCGCTCGGTGGCGCCAAGAACCACGCCGTGGTACTGCCCGATGCCGATCTGGACAACGCCGCCAGCACCCTGATCGGGGCCGCCTACGGCAGCGCCGGTGAGCGCTGCATGGCGATCAGCGTGGCGGTGTGTGTCGGCGATGACACCGCCGATGCCCTGGTCGAACGGCTTTCGCAGGAGGCCCGGGAACTCAAGATCGGTGCCGGCACCGAGCGCGGCCTGGATATGGGCGCGCTGGTCAACGCCGGGCACCGTGACAAGGTGGCGGGCTATCTCCAGCAGGGCGTCGACGCCGGGGCCGAGCTGGTGGTGGATGGGCGCGAGCATCCGCTGGTCGCGTCGTCACCGGGCTACTTCCTCGGTGCGAGCCTGCTCGACCGGGTCACGCCCGAGATGAGCGTCTATCGCGACGAGATCTTCGGACCGGTGCTGTGCGTCGTGCGTGTCGCCAGCTTCGATGAGGCCATTGCGCTGATCAACGCCCACCAGTATGGCAACGGCACCTGCGTGTTCACCCGGGATGGCGAGGCCGCGCGTCGCTTCGCCGACGCCATCGAGGTCGGCATGGTCGGCATCAACGTACCGCTGCCTGTACCGGTGGCCTTCCACAGCTTCGGCGGCTGGAAGGAGTCGCTGTTCGGCGATCTGCATGCCTATGGCCCCGACGCCGTGCGCTTCTACACCCGGCGCAAGGCCATCTCCCAGCGCTGGCCGAGGAGCCAGGACAGTGAAAGCGCGCAGTTCAACTTCCCCTCGAACTAGCGCGCTCTCGAGGCCAGACTCGTCCTGCAAGCGCAGCGCCGGCCTCGGCCCCCCGACGAGGGAGAGCGCCTCAGGCCACCGCGAACGCCCACTCCTTGCGAGTGGGCGTTGTCGTATCCGTGGCAGGCGCTCGCGCCATCACTCGGGGGCTGTCAGTGTCTAGGCGCTGTCCGAAAAGTCGACGAGCGAAGGTTAGACAAGGCAAAAATCGGTGAGAAAGCGCAGTTTACGGGGTGTAAATGAGCATGTTGATCCGATTTTTAACGCCGTATTACCGAGCGCAGGCACTTTTCAGACAAGCCCTAAGTGGATGGCGGCGTCGCCGCAAGACGCGGGTGGATAGGGTTGGCGGGGCGATAGCCGGGCAGGGCAAGACGACGGGTGGCGACGCTCGGGTGCAGCGTCTCGTTGCCGAAGGAGGCAAAGCCGATGCGCCGCAGATAGCGCCGGGGCGAGATCAGTCGATAGAGGCGCGAAAGAAACCTCTGGTAGGAGTCGACGATGTCGTCCTCGCGCGGTGGTGAACCAAGCAAGGGGCGACTGTCAGGCAGCAGCGGCAGCCCCTGATCGCAGGCGCGGCCCATCATCCAGTCCAGGCTGACGTCCGACAGCACGCGGTCCCGGTAGCCGCCGCCGACGTTGGAGTGGGCGCCGGGAAACCATACCTGCTCGAGGGTGGCGGTGGTGGTCTGCGGTGACCACAGGGTGGGGGCGAAGGCCTTGCGATGCTCGTCGATCGCCAGCGCCTGGTAGGCGTGGCGCACCAGCGGGCTCAGGCGGGTGTCATGGAACTCGAACCGGCGGCGGTTGAAGGCGGCAAAGCTCCTGAGTGGAATCCCCAGGCTGCCCACGGTGTCCCACACACCGATCATGTGGATCTCCGGTACCCAGGCGTAGCGCGAGGCGAAGCGTCGAGCCTCGGCGGATTGCGGGCCACGCCTTCGATCGCGGTAAAGCGCGTAGGCGCGTCCCGCCAACTGCCGGTGTTCGGGGTGCAGCAGACCGCTGGTGTGAAGCATCCCGCTCAGGCTGCGCGCGGTGTAGGCGCCTCGGCTGAAGCCGAACAGAAACAGCCGGTCGTCCGGGCGCAACAGTTCGACCAGCTCGACGTACGCCTCGACCAGAATTTCCGATAGCCCGAGTCCGGTGGCGCCTGCCACCAGGCGGTCGTACCAGTGCAGGTCACTGCCGACGCCATGGTAGTAGCGCTTGACGGTGCCGCCCTCGGCCATGGGATTGTCGGCCACCGCCTGGTAGAGCCGGCTGACGTTGGTGTTGGTGTCACCGTCTTCCAGGTCCATGTCCGGCACTTGCCAGGTGCCATCGAAGAACAGCGCGACATTCTTGGCCATCGGCTTCCCTTGCTGTCAGCCCTCTTGATCCGAGCGATGCCCGGTGGTCGCTGTCAGTGTATGTCGGGGGCGTGGCCAGAAAATTGAGCGCAGAGGCGAAGGGCGTCGATCGGTCGTGCCGTCAGCGCTGCGGCAAAGATTGCAGGAGCGGGGCGGGTGGATGGCCTCCGCCCCCCCCTTGGTCGTTCGCTTGTCAGAATGTCTAGAAGCGCGTCGCCCAGGTATCGACGACCCTGAGCGCGTCATCGACCAGATGGAGCTGGCGCCACTTGTCGAAGGTCATGCAGGGATGTGAGGCGCCGAAGGCCAGGACGTCACCGATGCGCACGTCGCGAGCGCTGTCGGGCAACTGGATAAAGGTGTGCTGGTCCATCTGCTTGACCACCTGCCAACCTTCCACCGACAGACGCTCGCTGGCCTGTCCGCCTTCGCGATAGCGCCTGAGCACCTCGGGCGCCAGGTCGAAGCCGATATCGCGCTTGCCCAGTGCCACGATGGCCAGCCCCGGCTCGGGCAGCGACTGCACCTGGGCGAACACCTCCAGCGCCGGCTCAAGCCCCTGGTGCAGGTCCTGGCGCCGGGACAGCACGCCGGCCTGGGCCTCGCGGTAGATGCCGTGGTCGTGGACCACGTAGCAGCCCGGGCGCAGCACCGGGGTGAAGCGGCCTTCGAGTCCACCGTCGCGGAACTCTTCGGCGATCAGGTCGTACCAGGCTGAACCCGAGGCTGTGACGATGGGCTTGTCGCGCTCGACCAGGCCTTCGTCGGCCAGTCGCTTGACGCCGTCGACCAGGCGCTGGGCGTAGCGACGGATACCGGCCACCGGATCGTCGCCATGGACTACGCCCTCATACCCCTCCAGACCCGCCAGGGCTATGCCGGGCAGGGTAGCCGCCCGGCGCGCCAGCGCCATTACCTCGTCATCATCGCGAAGTCCGCACCTTCCCCCTTCGACGCCTACCTCGATCAGGATATTCAGGGAGATGCCGGCCGCCCCGAAAAAGGCGCCTAATTGGTCCAGGTTCTCGGCGCTGTCGACGGTGACATAGAGCTCGGCGCCGGCACGGATCAGGTCGGCGGCGATGGCCATGTTGGCCTGACCGACCATCTGGTTGGCCACCAGTAGTCGCTGGGCGCCCTCGGCGAAGGCGGCGCGGCACTGGGGCAGGGTGGCCAGGGTGATGCCCCAGGCGCCGGCCTCGAGCTGCCGCCGGAACAGCGCCGGGGTCATGGTGGTCTTGCCGTGGGGCGCAAGCTCGGCGCCGTGGCGGCGGGCGAAGTCCTGCATCCATGCCAGATTGTGGGCGAGCGGCGCCTGGTGGATCACCGCCGCCGGCAGGCTGACGTCGGCCAGCAGCCGGTCGCCGGTTTCCAGGGTGCCCTTGTGGCAGCCCTTGGCATCGAAGGAGGAAGAAGAGGGGGAGTGGGCCATGGAAGTTCTCCTGAAGGCGGAACGCGGCTCATGTTACGCCGCGCCGGACGATTGGCAATGTTCGAAGATTGATCTGACTACGACCATTGTCGGAAATTTTCAAAAAACGGTGGATGGTTGTTAGAAACTAACATAGCGTAAGGATACCGCAGATGACGAGGGCCCTGGACAGGCTTCGTGATCTGGCAACGTCGCAACGGAGGGAGGCAAGCCGTGAGTCAACAGATCGATATCCTGTCGCGCATCACCGCGGTGGTTCGCTCCCTGAGCGAGTCGGAGCGCAAGGTGGCGGAGCTGATCTTCGACGACATCGACTTCGTGGCAGAGGCCAGCATCAGCGAGATCGCCCGGCGATCAGGCGTCAGTGACGCCACCGTGACCCGCTTCGCCCGCTCGGTGGACTGCGACAACGTGCGTGACCTCAAGCTGCGCCTGACCCGTGCCCTGGCCGCCGGTCGTCGCTTTATCGAGGACGCCGATCCCGCCCGGGGATCGAGCATCGTCTACGACGTTGCCGCCCAGACCCTGGCGCTCAACCGCGAGTTGCTGTTCGAGGCCGATATCGAAGGCGCGGTAGAGCGACTCGACAATGCCCGCCAGATCCTGACCTTCGGCAGTGGTGGTGGCTCCAGCGTGATGTGCCAGGAGCTGCAGTTTCGCCTGATGCGCCTGGGCTATGCGGTCAGCGCCTATCCTCACGGTCTGCTGCCGAGGATGGTGGCCGCCACCCTGGAGCCCGAGGATGTAGTGGTGGTGCTGTCGGTGTCCGGCTATACGCCGGAGATGGTCGAGTCGGCCCAGATCGCCAGTCAGTACGGGGCCCAGGTGATCGCCATCACCGCCGTTGGGTCTCCGCTTGCCGCCGCCGCCAACGTGGTGCTGCCCATCGCCGCCCGGGAGACCGATTTCATTCTTCACCCTTCGGCGTCGCGCTATGCGTTGATGGCCGCCATCGACGTGCTGGCGCTGGAGCTGGCCATGCGTCATCGCGACCAGGCACGCACCAAGCTCAGGCGTTTGAAGATTGCACTTGATGACCATCGCGGCGGCGACAATCGCCAGCCGCTGGGAGACTGACATGCACCATGACCTCTTGATTCGTCGCGCCACGCTGCTGGATGGCACCGGCGCAGATCCTCGTATCGCGGATGTCGCGGTCAAGGGGGATCGTATCGTGGCGGTGGGGGATCTCGCCGGGCACGAGGCCAGCGAGGTGGTGCAGGCCGAGGGGCTGGTGCTGACCCCGGGATTCATCGACGTTCACACCCACGACGACACCAATGTGGTGCGCACCCCCGAGATGCTGCCGAAGCTGAGCCAGGGGGTGACCACGGTGGTGGTCGGCAACTGCGGCATCAGCGCCTCGCCGGTCAGGCTGCGCGGCAGCGAGGTGCCCGATCCGATGAACCTGCTGGGCGACGCCGAGGATTTCGCCTACCCCAGCTTCTCCGCCTACGCCGATGCCGTGGCGACGGCCTGCCCGGCGGTCAATGTGGCGGCGCTGGTGGGGCATACCAGCCTGCGCTCACTGGTGATGGATGACTTCGAGCGCCCGGCCCGCGATGACGAGATCGCCGCCATGCGCCTTGCTCTGGAACAGGCGCTGGCCGAGGGGGCCATCGGCATGAGTACCGGGCTTGCCTATCGCAACGCCCGTCAGGCGCCAAGCGCCGAGGTCGGTGCCCTGGTGCGCGCGGTCAGCGAGGCGGGCGGCATCTACACCACCCACCTGCGTGACGAGTTCGCCGGACAGGCCGAGGCGATGGACGAGGCCTTTGCCACCGCCGCCGAGGCCCGTGCACCGCTGGTGATCTCGCACCTGAAGTGCGCCGGTGCCGGTAACTGGGGCCAGGCGCCACGGGCCCTGGCGCAGTTGACCGAGGCCGCCAGCCGCCAGCGTGTCCACTGCGACTGCTACCCCTATACCGCCGGTTCCTCGACCCTGGATCTGGGGCAGGTCACCGACGAGATCGACATCACCATCACCTGGTCGAAGCCGCATCCGGAGCAGGCGCGTCGGCCGCTGGCCGACATCGCCGCCGACTGGGGGCTGTCACTGATGGACGCGGCCAGGCGCCTGCAGCCCGCCGGCGCGGTCTATCACAACATGAGCGAGGACGACATGCGCCAGGTGCTGGCGCACCCCTTGACCATGGTCGGCTCCGACGGCCTACCCAATGACCCGCATCCGCACCCGCGCCTGTGGGGCGCCTTTCCCCGCGTGCTGGCCCACTACAGCCGCGACCTGGCACTGATGCCGCCGGCCGAGGCGGTACGCAAGATGACCGGTCTTTCCGCCGCCACCTTTGGCCTGGAAGACCGCGGTGTGATTCGTCCAGGCGCCTTCGCCGATCTGGTCCTTCTGGATCTCGAGCGCCTGGAAGATAGCGCCACCTATGACCAGCCGAAGACGCCCGCCAGCGGCATCCTTCGGGTGCTGGTCAACGGCACGACGGCCTACGCCAACGGTCAGGCGTCGGGCCAACGATCCGGGCGCATGTTGCGCCGAAGCGTGCGCCTTGCGGCCACGCCACTCTAGCCACGTTTATTGCATCAGTATTTTTCAGGAGACATTGACATGACGATCAAGCGTTATGGCGCCGAAGGCGGCGTCGGTACCGGCGGCCAGAAACTTCCCTTCTCCCGCGCTGTGGAAGCCGGCGGCTGGCTGAAGGTGTCCGGTCAGACCCCGATGACCGATGGAGAAGTGGTGGAAGGCGGCATCGTCGAGCAGAGCCGACTGGCCTTCGAGAATGCCCTGACCATCGCCCGCGAGGCGGGCTACGACATCGAGGACGTGGTCCACGTCACCGCCGTGCTGACTGACTCGCGCTACTTCCAGTCGTTCAACAAGGTGTTCGCCGAGTACTTCAAGGATCACCCGCCGGCGCGCATCTGCAGCGTTCAGGATCTGGTGGTGGACTGCAAGGTCGAGGTGGACCTGACCTGCTACCGCGCCGACCGCGCTTAAACCAGGGATATTGCGTCGAGCGGCAACTCGACCGGGGCAGGGATGCCCGCATCGTAGCGACAGGAAGGCGCCGGATCCCGGCAAGGACCCGACGCCAGGCACAGCAAACGTTCACGTTCACGTTCACTGTCTCGATCGCGGCAACGACCGAGACGACAAGTATAAGAGGTCTGTATGAACAGTCATCTTTTCCTTGCTACCTTTTGCGTCTACATCGTCCTGATGATCGGCTTCGGCTGGTGGATGTCGCGGAACGATCGCGGCACCGGCGATGACTTTCTCCTTGGCGGGCGCAGCGTACCGATATTCCTGACCATCGGTACCACCGTGGCCACCATGGTGGGAACAGGTTCCAGCATGGGGGCGGTGGGCTTCGGCTACGCCAACGGCTGGGGCGGCGCACTCTATGGTCTGGGTGGTTCGATCGGGGTGCTGCTGCTGGCGCTGTGTTTCGCCGGTGTGCGCCGCTACCGCTTCATGACCATGAGCGAAGAGTTGTCGTTCTACGTCGGGGCCAACCGCCTGGTGCGCAATGTCGTGGCATTGTTCATCTACGTTGCCTGCATCGGCTGGCTCGGCGCCCATATCCTCGGCGGCGGCCTGTATCTGGCCTGGATGGCGGATATCCCCGCCTGGCAGGCCAAGATGGTGGTGGCCCTGGGCTTCGGTGTCTACTGCGTCATCGGCGGCTATATGGCGGTGGTCTGGACCGACACCGTGCAGGCCATCGTGCTGTTCGTCGGCTTCTTTTTGATGGCGGCGGTGGCCGTGGTCGAGGTCGGCGGCTTCTCCGAGATGACCGCCTCCATGGACGCCGCGGCGACCAGCTTTCTGGCCATCGACAAGGTCGGCCTGGTGCCCGCCCTGTCGCTGATCACGGTGATCGCCGTCGGCGTGCTGGCGACCCCGTCCTTCCGCCAGCGCATCTACTCCGGCGCCTCGGTGGGCTCGGTACGCCGCTCCTTCCTGGTGACCGGCTGCCTTTACATGCTGTTCTCCATCGTGCCGGCGATCATCGGCATGGCGACCTACGCCCTCAACCCCGACCTGGAAAACAGCAACTTCGCCTTCCCGTATCTGGCCACCGAGGTGCTGCCGCTGTGGCTGGGCCTGCTGCTGCTGGTGGCCGGTCTATCGGCGACCATGTCCAGCGCCAGCAGTGACGCCATCGCCGGTGTCACCACCCTGATCCGCGATCTCTACGTGCTGGTCAAGGGCCGCGCGCCGTCGGCCAAGAGCGTGGTCATGCTGTCGCGGTTCGGCCTGGTCGGCACCATCAGTCTGGCGCTGGCCTTCGCCCTGACCTCCGACAACGTGATCGCTTACATCACCAAGATGGTGGCGACCGTGCTGGCGGGCATGTTCGTGTGCGGCGTGCTGGGACGCTTCTGGTCGCGCTACAACTGGCAGGGCGCGATTGCCTCGCTGGTGGTGGCGTCCGCCACCTCGCTGACGGTCATCTCGGTGGAGAGCTGGAGTGACTACTGGGGCAACCCGAGCATCCCGGCGGTGGGCCTGGCCATGGCCGCCGGTATTGTGGTCAGTCTGTTGACCCCGGCTTCCGAGCTCAGCGAAGACCAGGCACTCGAGCTGATCACAGAAGAGCGCGAGCGCATGGAGGCGGTGCCTGACGTGCCGCTGCGCAAGGGGCCCGCCAAGGCCTGAAGACCGCTCTCCAGGCCGAAGCACAAAAGCCCGCGCAGGTGACTGCGCGGGCTTCTTCGCATGTCTGCCGCGGTTGCGAGGAGCATGGGGCATCGCTCAACGGCGCAGCGACCATATTCGGCCAAGGGCGCCGTCCTTTAATACCAGATGGTGAAACAGGGCCGCCGTGATGTGGCCACCGAGCAAAAAGGGCAGCAGCAGATCGGCGCCCCAGTCCCGATGAAAGCGGCCAAATGGCTCCATCAGGGTGATCAGCGGTACTTCGAACAAGGCTGCGAGCGACGCCGCCAATGGCAGGCGCTGAAACGAGGGCAGTGTCCACTGGCCCAGCACCCTGAGGTCGAAGCCGGTACCGATATAGGCCGCCACGGGCAGCGCCAGGAGCACAGCGAGCAGGCCACGGTGGGCGAGGCGAGTCACCCGTGGCAGACCCAGGGGTGGCGGCTGCGGCAGCCACAGGTGGGCCACCAGCAGCCCGAGCGACAGCACCACACTCAAAAGCCCCAGGTTGACGTGGACCACCAGCAGGTACCAGTTGGCAGACTCGAGCTGGGTGGTCGCCCACTTGCGCCCATAGGCAGTGAGGTAGAGAAGACCGATGGTGAACGCCAGCGAGGCGTGCAGGGCGCGGCTGGTCACGGCATGACGGGCAGGGTGGACATCGGGGGCGTGGGTGACGTCGTGGGCTCGGCTCGCTGGCATGAAGGAAACCTCGGGGATGCGGTATTGCCCGGTGTCAGGCAACTACCGCCATGCTGACGCCTGGCCCTTCGCCTGTCAGCCATTCCCTGTGCCATGCTGGGGACAATTCGCCCTCGGAGCCTCCCATGTCGATCTTTCTCGTCACCCTCTTTGTTGCCTCCCTGCTGCCGATCCTGCTGGCCTGGATCGGCGCCGCCTGGCGTGTGCGCCAGTTCGGCCACCTGGACAATCGCCACCCGCGTGCCCAGCAGGCGCGTCTTGAAGGCGTCGGTGCGCGGCTGCAGGCGGCCCAGTCCAACGCTTGGGAGGCGCTGATCATCTACGCCACCACCGCGGTGGTGGCGATCGGCGCCGGGGTGGAGCTTGAAAGCCTAGACGTGCCGGCGCTGGTCTTTCTCGCCTCACGTCTGCTCCACCCGTTGGCCTACGCCCTGAACTGGCAGTGGACCCGCTCCATCGTCTTCGCCGTCGGCATGCTGGCGTGTCTGACGATCATGATCGGGGCGCTGTGGTAGCCGCCCCGAAACGGGACCGGTGGCGGGCGGTCGTCCGCCGGCATTCAGCCCTTTGACCGTCAGGGGCCGACGGCCGTCATTGTGACGACCGCGCCAGGGTGGTGACCAGGCGCTGGCAAATGTTGTCCAGCGCCTTGGCCTTGCCTTCGTCGGCCAGGCTGCCGTCTTCATGGAAGGCGCTGCCGGCGCCGCCCACGGCAAGCTGGTCCGGCAGTACCGTGACGCCGATATTGCTCAAGAGCTGACGCAGCAGCGGCAGGGCGCGTAGCCCGCCCAGCCCGCCGGGTGAGGCGCCGACGATGGCCGCCACCTTGTTTTGGTAGGGCTCGAGGGCGCCCAGGTCGCCGTCGGGGCGCGAGACCCAGTCGATGGTGTTCTTCAGAAGCGGTGTGATGAAGCCGTTGTACTCAGGGGAGGCGATGGCGAGGCCCTGATGCTCCATGAACATCCGCTTGAGGCGGCTGGCGTGCTCGGGAAGACCCTCGCCGGCCTCCAGGTCGCCGTCGTAGATCGGCATGGGAAAGTCGCGCAGGTCGACGAAGGTGGCCTGTCCGCCAAGCTCGTCGATGCGTTGTGCCATCAGCTTGGCCAGACGCTTGTTGAAGGAATCTTCCCGGGCGCTGCCGGCAAAGACCAGGATACGGGGACGGGTGTCGCTCATGGGGTTCTCCTGCGGGATGAACGGAAACACAAAAGGGCAAGGCATGGACCAATAGCCAATGGAGCACGCTCTGTCAGCCATTGCCAGCGCCGATCTTGTGCATTCATCCTGCAACATATCGCATCAAGATGGCAGAAGGAGGTCGATGTGAAGTACCCCACAACGCCGGATGGGCGCTACTTTGTTGCCCGCAATCGCCTCTGGCGCTGCACCGATCCCGGCCTGGACGAGGACACGCGCAAGCGCCACGTCAAGGCGCTGATGGCGGCCCGACGCGCGGTCAAGGAGGCCAACAAGGTCGACGATGACGACGCGCTCAAGGCCGCGCGCCGCCAGGTCCAGGCGGCCAAGGAGGCGCTGGGCGAGCGTGGCCCGGTGTGGTGGTCCGACGGCGCCGAGGATGAGTCCGGACGCGCGCCCCACAACAGCTCCTACGCCGACTGGTGGGCCAGCCATAACGCGAAAGCGGACAAGGCGTCTGGATGAATGCCTTGCGTGTCAGCGAGGCGGCCTTCAGGAAGACCAGGGCAGCGGTGGCGCCTCCAGGCGTGCTCCCTGCCACTGGGGGATGTCACCAAAGCGCTCGCTGGCGGCTTCCCAGTCGTGCTGGGCATGGATGATCGCTTCCCGCGAATGGCCAACGAAGTTCCACCAGATCAGGATCTCGTCCTGCATCGGCTCGCCGCCGATCAACAGGATCCGGCTGCCCGCCGACAGCGACATCTCGAGGCTGTCTCGTCCACGCCCCAGATACCCCAGCTCGTCCACCGTGAAGGCCTCGTCATCGAGCTCGAGGCCGCCTTCCAGCACCAGCACGCCGTATTCGAAGTCGGGACACAGGGGCACCGCCAGCTTCGCGGCGTCACTGGCCTGAACGTCGAGTCCCACCAGCGGCGAAAAGCTCAGGGTGGGGGCGTGGTGGCCTTCGGCTTCACCGATCAGCAGGGTGAAGTCGGCGCCATCGCGGTGCCAGTGCGGTAGCTCGGCGTAGTGATCAAAGCGTGGCGCGGTGTCGGCCTTGTCCCGGGGCAGGGCGATCCATAGCTGGGCGGCGTGCAGGCTGTCGGTTTCGGCCAGGCTCTCTTCGGTATGGCTGATGCCGTGGCCGGCGGTCATCAGGTTGACCTCACCCGGTCGGATGACCTGGTCGCTGCCCAGGCTATCCCGGTGGTGGACCTCGCCGGAGAGCATCCAGGTGAAGGTCTGCAGGCTGGTGTGGGGGTGGGGGCCGACCCGCATGGCCTGTCCCTCGCGCAGGATGCTGGGGCCGGCGTGGTCGAGAAAGCACCAGGCGCCGATCAGGCGGCGCTCGCGGGTGGGCAGCACGCGGTGGATCGGCAGGCCGCCGACGTCGGCCTCCCGGGAACCGATACGCTGGATGCAGTGACGGCCATCGACGACCGGGCAGTCCCGGGACGAGGAGGGGCGATGGGGCGTTTCGTGCAGGCTCATGGTGGCCTCCTGGGCGGTCATGGCTAGACCTGGTATGGCTGTACCTGGGTGGGATCGACGGAAAGGGCAAGGCCTGGGCGCAGGGCGCCCAAGCCTTGAGGTCACCCTTGGGTCTGTTGGGAATAGCTCTGCATCAGGTTGGCGTAGGCCGGCAGGTGGGACGCCAGCAGGCCGCCGAAGCCTTCGATGTCGTTGCGCCAGTCGCGGTGCAGTTCGCAGCCCACCCCGAACCAGGTCATCAACTGGGCGCCGGCCTGGCTCATGCGATCCCAGGCGGCCTCGCGGGTCACCGGGTTGAAGGTGCCCGAGGCGTCGGTGACGACGAAGACGTCGTAGCCGGCCTCGATGGCCGACAGCGCGGGGAAGGCCACGCACACCTCGGTGACCACCCCGGCGATCAGCAACTGCTTGCGCCCGGTCTTCTCGATGGCGGCGACGAACTCCTCGTTGTCCCAGGCGTTGATCTGGCCGGGGCGGGCGATGTAGGGCGCGGTGGGGAACATCTCCTTGAGTTCGGGGACCATGGGACCGTTGGGTCCGTCCTCGAAGCTGGTGGTCAGGATGGTCGGCAGCTCGAAGAACCTGGCGATATCGGCCAGGGCCAACACGTTGTTCTTGAAGGCGTCGGCGTCGAAGTCTCGTGCTACCGACAAGAGGCCGGCCTGGTGGTCGACCAGCAGCACGGTGACGTCATTCTTGTCGAGACGAACATAGGGGCGAGTCATGGCGATTTCCTGGAGTCAGGGGAAGCCTTCCCTGGAAGAGGTCTCCGGCATCCAGCCTGGAGGTACAGCCCCCGGCGGCGGCTGCCGTCGGGGTTTTTCGCAAGGCGTCGCAGGGCGATAGGAGCAGGTGCCTGGGCGCCGTGGGCTCAGGTACTGAGGCGGCCAAACCGGCCACGTCGAAAGGCGTCGATGGAGGCGTGGATCTCGGCCTCGCTGTTCATCACGAAGGGGCCATGACCCACCACCGGCTCGTCGATCGGTTCACCGGTCAGCACCAGCAGCCGGGCGGCGGTGTTGGCGGCCAGGGCCAGTGTCTCGCCATCGCGGGACAGCTCTACCACGCTGCCACCGCGCACGACCTCCCGATCCTGTACCAGCAGGGTGCCGTCGAGCACTACCAGAAGGCTAGTGTGCCCGTTGGGTAGCGACAAGGTCGTTTCAGCGTCCTCGTTCAATGCCAGTTCCCAGGCGTTGATCGGGGTAAAGGTCCGCGCCGGGCCGCGTGCATCCAGGTACTCGCCGGCCACCACCCTGAGCTGGCCCGCCTCGCCCGGTAGTGTCACCACCGGGATCTCGTCACGGGTCAGGTTCTGGTAGGCCGCCGGGGTCGTCTTGTGGCGCGCCGGCAGATTGACCCATAGCTGGACCATCTCCAGGTCGCCGCCCTGGCGAGTGAAGTCCTCGGAGTGAAACTCCTCGTGGAGGATGCCGTCGCCGGCGGTCATCCACTGAACGTCGCCCGGGCCGATGGTGCCGCCGCCGCCGGAGGAATCGCGGTGGCTGACCTCGCCTCGATGCACGAAGGTCACCGTCTCGAAGCCCCGATGGGGGTGTACGCCAACGCCACGCTTTTGCTCGCTGGGCGCGAAGTGGTGAGGCCCGGCGTGGTCCAGCAGCAGGAAGGGGCTGATGCGCTCGGCGCCAAGGCGGTCGTAGCTGAGCAGCGAGCGCACCGGGAAGCCGTCGCCCACCCAGTGACCGCGAGGGGCAGCGTGTACGGCGTTGATGGTCTTCATGGGACACCTCCTGTCATGGAAGGATCGCTGGCGATCCGCAATGGTGACAGCATAGAATCGAGACGATGGAGGCGGTAGTAGGCAAAATTCGGACGCATCGTTGCATATGTGGAACGATGGTGCGCTCAATCACCCTCGACAGGACCCGAGCCGTGCAGGATCTCAACGACTTCTTCTATTTCGTCAAGGTGGTGGACCACGGCGGTTTTGCTCCGGCGGGCCGCGCCCTGGGGCTGCCCAAGTCACGGCTCAGCCGACGTATCGCGGCGCTGGAGGCACGCCTCGATACCCGCCTGATTCAGCGTTCCACCCGTCAGTTTGTGGTCACGGAACTGGGCCAGGCCTTCTATCAGCATTGCCAGGCCATGCTGTGGCAGGCCGAGGCGGCGGTGGAGGTGGTCGAGCGCCACCAGGCCGAACCGCGCGGGCGCATTCGCCTGAGCTGTCCGCCGAGCCTTCTCGCCACCTTGTTCACGCCGCTGTTTTCCGAGTTCCTGCGTCGCTGTCCCCGCATCGACCTGGACGTGGTGGCGACCAGTCGCCGAGTCGATGTGGTGCGAGAAGGCTTCGATCTGGCGATCCGGGTACGCTATCCGCCGCTGGAAGACAGCGAACTGGTGATGCGCAGGCTGTCGCGCAGCCCCCAGCGGCTGCTGGCATCACCGGATCTGGTGGCGCGCCTGGGGATGCCGGAAGCGCCGCAAGCCTTGAGCGATTGGCCCAGTCTCGACTTCGAGGAACCGGACCGGCGCCATCGCTGGCGCCTGGACGGTCCCGGCGGCGAGGAGCGAATCATCGAGCATCGGCCTCGGCTGGTGACCGACGACGTGGGGCTCTTGCACCGGGCGGTGCTCGATGGCCAGGGGGTGGCACGCTTGCCGTTGGTGGCCGCGGGCGCCGATCTGTGCGCCGGGCGTCTGGTGGACGTGGTGCCGGGCTGGGAGCCTCGGGCCGGACTGATCCACGCGGTCTACCCCAGCCGCCGCGGACAGTTACCGTCGGTACGGGCACTGCTCGACTTTCTCGACGGTGCCCTGGACGAGGACGACGCGCCGCTGCCCAGGGCGTAGTGACGATCGGGGCGCAACGGTGCCGGGCCTGACGAGACGGCCCGTGTCCGGCCGTCGGAAACGACAACGCCACGGCATGGGCCGTGGCGTTGTTGGCGCTGGGGCTTGAGCGGCCCCTGCTGTCCTGCTTGTTCAACCCCTGGTCAGGCGTCCTTTCCGCTGCCCTTGGGCGCCTCAGAGGAGGAGGCCTGCGAGGCCTTGTTGCTCAGGCTCGGCCAGGCGCTCGGGTCCACCTTGCCCTTGAGCTTGGGGAACTCGTCCGGGTTGAAGGTCGGCTCCTGGCCGGCCTTGAGCTGACGCTCGTAGTCGCGGAACAGGGCGAAGGCCAGCGGCGAGAGCAGCAGGATGGCGGTCAGGTTGATCAGTGCCATCATGCCCATGGACAGGTCGGCGAAGTTCCAGATGGTGCCGAGCTGGGCGATCGAGCCGATCATGATCATCGCCAGCACCGCCAGGCGATAGATGAACACCGCGCCCGCAGAGCGACGCGAGCCCGCCAGGTACTCGATGTTGGATTCACCGTAGGAGTAGTTGGCGATCAGCGAGGTGAAGGCGAACAGCAGAATGGCGATGGCCACGAACATGCCGCCCCAGTCACCGACGTGCTCGGACAGCGCGACCTGGGTCAGCTGGATGCCGTTGGGTGCGTCGCCGCTCTGCAGCGCCGGCTCCGACAGGATGATCACCGCGGCGGTGGCGGTACAGATCACCAGGGTGTCGAAGAACACGCCGAGCATCTGGATAAAGCCCTGGGCCGCCGGATGGTTCGGTCGGGTGCTGGCGGTGGCGGCCACGTTGGGGGCGGAACCCATGCCGGCCTCGTTGGAGAACAGGCCGCGCTTGATGCCCTGCATCATGGCCTGGGCCACGGCGTAGCCGACGGCACCGCCGGCGGCTTCTTCAAGGCCAAAGGCACTGTTGAAGATCAACGCGATGGCGCTCGGCAGCTCATCGATATTCAGCGCCACCACCACCAGAGCGAGGATCAGGTAGAGCAGTGCCATCAGCGGCACGATCAGCTCCGCCACCTTGGCGATGGAGCGCAGGCCGCCGAAGATGATCGGGGTAACCCCCACCAGCAGGGCGATGCCGACGATCCAGGTCGGGATGTTGAATGCCTGCTCCATGGCCTGGGCGATGGAGTTGGCCTGGACGCTGTTGAAGGCGAGGCCGAAGGCGATGATCAGACAGATCGAGAAGGCGATGGCCATCCAGCGCTGACCGAGCCCGCGCTCGATGTAGCGGGCCGGGCCGCCGCGGAAGGTCTTGTCGCCGTGGTCGACCTTGTAGGCCTGGGCCAGGGTGGACTCGACGAAGCTGGTGGCCATGCCGACCAGCGCGGTCATCCACATCCAGAAGATGGCGCCGGGGCCGCCCAGATAGATGGCCACGGCGACACCCGCCAGATTGCCGGTACCCACGCGGGCCGCCAGGCTGGTGGACAGGGCCTGGAAGGAGGAAATGCCCTCGCCGCCATCACGGGATCCCTTGAGCAGGGCGAACATATGGCCGAAGAAGCGGAACTGGATGCCGCGGGTCATGACGGTGAAGTAGAGACCGGCGCCGATCAACAGGTAAACGAGCAGTTTACCCCAGATCAGGCCGTTGCCGACGGAGACGGCATCGTTGAACCAGGTGGCGATGGAATCCATGTCAAATTGTCCATTGGGTAGGAATGCGGAGGCCATTCTTCACGAATTGCCGCGTATGACAAGGAGCGTAGAGAAAAGATTGAGATAAGGCGTAGTTTTCGAGAAAAAAGATATAGACTTTAGTCGCATCAAGAAGGGTGCTGTTCTCAATGGCACCTCAGGCCAGACATGTGAGGCCGAACGAGGTGTCGGTGAGCCCCTTTACCCGGCGCCGTTTCAGTTTATGCCCAGCGATGCCCGAGACAGGCGCTCGACAGCGGGTTGGGCGGCATTCTGTTGGGCGGCATTCCCCTGGATGGCATTCTGCTGGTGGATGGCGCAGGCCACCCGCAACAGCGATGCCAGGTTAGGCACCTCACCACGGATCTCGATCACCTCCTGATGGAGCTCGCTGATGAACTGAACCGTGGTCAGGTTCTGGCCGGCGGCGATCTCGTTGAGGATATCCCAGAACTCGTTTTCCAGTCTGACGCTGGTCACCGAGCCCTGCAGGCGGATGGAACGGGTGGTGCACTCGTACTTGGCAGGGTCGGTGGAGGCGTACATATGGCACATGGCGTGGTCCTCTCGCTGGCGTCCGGTCGTTATCGATGATGCCGTCTTCTGACCCTGCCTGGCTCTTGCGTCAAGGAGCATTAGACCATGGTCGACGTAGTACCCCAGTGTTACCCGCCGTAGGCGGAGGCGACATAGGCTTTGGAGAGACGCAGTGTCGCATGTGGCGCCTGTCGAATCTGAATTCTACGGCCTGGGGCAAGGAGTCCTGCTATGAAGGGTAGCGCTTTTTCTCGTCGTGTCTTTCTCAAGGCCAGCGGTGGTGTGCTGATGGGCACACTGGCGATGGCCTCCGGTCCCATCGCCCTGCTGGCGCCCAGTCGTAGCTGGGCCATGTCCCTTGAAACCCTGACCAGTCGCCAGGGCCAGGTGCTGCTGGCGATGACGCGTCACATCTTCCCTCACCCAGACCTTGAAGACGCGGTCTACGCCCTGGTGGTCAAGAGTCTGGACACCAAGGCCGCCGATCCCCAGGTCGCGGCGCTGGTGGCTGAAGGTATCGATGCACTCGATCGCGAGGCGGGGGGGGACTGGCTATCGCTGACGTCGAGCGAACGTCTGACCTTGCTGGAAGCTCGGGCCGGCTCGCCATTCTTCGAACTGGTACGCGGTGACGCCGTGGTCTCGCTCTATGACAACGATCTGGCCTACGCCCACTTCGGCTACGAGGGTGAGGCGGGCAATCCCGGCTACCTGACCAAGGGCTTCAATGATCTGGACTGGCTGCCGGATCCGCCCCGGCCCGAGGGCGGCTACCTGCCCCACGAAGTCCCGGGCTGACCGTCCCATCGGCGCCGGGTGAGGCGAGCGTCGATGACCGCTGGCGACAGCCACGGACAACAACAGACAACAACGAACAGTACGGACCAATGAGGAGGCGTCGTCATGGCCATGACCGACAGTCAGAAGACCTTTGCGCTGGACGATGACAGTGTGGTGGTAGTGATCGGCTCGGGGGCCGGTGGAGGCACCCTGGCGAACGAACTGGCCCAGCAGGGCATCGACGTGGTGGTACTGGAAGCGGGCAAGCTGCACACCACCTCGGACTTTCTGGCCGACGAGTGGGGCGCCTTCAACCAGCTTTCTTGGCTGGACCCGAGGACCACCTCGGGAAGCTGGCGGCTGGCACGGGACTTTCCCAATCTGCCGGCCTGGATCGTCAAGTCGGTGGGCGGCACCACGGTGCACTGGGCCGGTGCCAGCCTACGCATCCAGCCCCACGAGTTCGAGGCCCTGAGTCACTATGGCGCGGTGGACGGCGCTGACCTGCTCGACTGGCCGCTGTCCTACGAGGAACTGGCACCCTGGTACGATCGTGCCGAGGCGCGCATGGGGGTGACCCGCACCCACGACAACAAGGGGCTGCCGGGCAACAACAATTTCAAGGTGATGTACGCCGGGGCGCAGAAGCTCGGCTATTCCTGCAACACCGGCCATATGGCCATCAACAGCGAGATCCGCGATGGCCGGGCGCCCTGCCAGCAGCGCGGCTTCTGCTTCCAGGGCTGCAAGACCCAGGCCAAGTGGTCGACGCTCTATACCGAGCTGCCCAGAGGCATCGCCACGGGACACCTGGAGTTGCGGCCCGAGTCGCATGTGGCGCGTATCGAGCATGACGACGAGGGTCGTGCCAAGGCGGTGGTCTACTTTGATAGCGAGGGCCGCGAACAGCGACAGAAGGCCCGGGTGGTGGCGGTGGCCGGCAATTCCATCGAGACGCCGCGGCTGTTGTTGAATTCCACGAGCAGTCGTTTCCCCAAGGGGCTTGCCAATGGCGCGGACAAGGTCGGGCGCTACTACATGCGCCATATGACGGGTTCGGTCTACGCCACCTTCGATGAACCGGTGCACATGTATCGCGGCACCACCATGGCCGGCATCATCTCCGATGAGGCGCGCCATGATCCGTCGCGGGGCTTTGTCGGCGGCTACGAGATGGAGACGCTGTCGCTGGGGCTGCCGTTCATGGCTGCCTTCCTCGACCCCGGCGCCTGGGGCGAGCGTTTCGCCGGCGCGATGGACCAGTATGATCATATGGCCGGGATGTGGCTGGTGGGGGAGGATCTGCCCCAGGCCAGCAACCGCATCACCCTGAACCCGGAGGTGACCGATCGTTTCGGCCTGCCGGTGGCCAACGTGCACTACGACGATCACCCCAACGACGTGGCCATGAGGCAGCACGGGTATCAGCAGGGCAAGGCGCTGTACGAATCGGTGGGGGCGCGGGATGTCTACGAGGTGCCGCCCTATCCCTCGACCCACAACCTGGGTACCTGCCGCATGAGCGAGCGCCCCGAGGACGGCGTCTGCAACGGCTACGGCCAGACCCACGAGGTGGCGAACCTGTTCATCTCCGATGGCAGTCAGTTCACCACCTCGGCGTCGGAAAACCCGACCCTGACCATCGTCTCGCTGGCCCTGCGTCAGGCAGAATATATCGCGCAGCAGATGGCCGAGCAGGCGATCTGACGCCACCTGAACGACAATCGACCCCTCATCCAAGGAGACCGAGATGCACGACAATTTCCAAGGCGAACAGCACCCCGGCGTGGAGCCGGCCCCCGAGGCCACGCGCGGTTTTCGCCTCAATCACAGCATGCTGAGGGTCAAGGATCCCGAGGTGTCCCTGGCGTTCTATTCACGGGTCTTCGGCATGAGCGTGCTGAGGCGCCTGGACTTCGAGGAAATGCAGTTCTCGCTGTACTTTCTCGCCAACCTCGAGGCGGATGATCAGGTTCCCGAGGACGCCGCCGCCCGCTCCACCTGGACCTTTCAGCAGCGCGGACTGCTCGAGTTTACCCACAACTGGGGCAGCGAGGAGCAGGAAGGGCGGATCTACCACGACGGCAACGCCGAGCCCCAGGGCTTTGGTCATATCTGCTTTGCGGTGCCGGATCTGCACGCGGCGGTGGCCTGGTTCGATGAAAACGACGTCGAGTTCATCAAGCGCCCCGAGCAGGGCAAGCTGAAGGACGTGGTCTTCGTCAAGGACCCGGACGGCTACTGGATCGAGGTGGTGCAGCCGAGCCTGATGGCGAACATGGGCGACGCCTGAAGCGGTTATCTAACGCCAAGCCCCGGCGGCATAGGGCCGGGGGCCATCGAGGCCCGTCCGTCGGGCTCAGCCCGCCTGCGTTGGCAGACAGTGCGGCAGGCTGTCGCGCAGGCTGCGCGGATTGAGGCCCAGGTCGGCGAAGCTGCCGACGCCGTAGGCGACCAGATTATCTTCGCTGATCAGCCACAGGGTATCGCGGGTCAGCGGCGGCGAGGGCAAGGGCGAAAGGGCCAGTGCCAGGGCGTGCCACAGGGGCAGGGGGACCTTGATGAACCTGGGCTCTCTGCCGAGGTGTCGCGCCACCTGGGTGACCAGATCGCGGTAGCGCAGCGGGTCGGGCCCGCCCAGTTCGTAAAGCGCCCTGGGCAGGCTCGCCCGGGTGGCCAGGCGTGCCAGGGCGCTGGCCAGATCACCCACGTGGAGTGGTTGCAGGCGCATCTCTCCGGCGCCAAACAGCGGCACCAGCGGCATCTTCACCAGCCTTGCCAGGGTCGCCACCAGGCCTGACTGCTGGCCATAGAGGGCGCTGGGGCGAACGATGACCGCGCGAGGTATCTCGCCCATCACCGCCTGTTCGCCTCTCGCCCTGGCGCGCACGTAGGGCGAGGGCGAATCGAGCCGGGCGCCGATGCCGGACAGCAGCACATAGCGATCGATGCCCGCCTCCCGGGCGAGCCGCGCCAGCCTGGCGGCGCCCTCGACATGCACCTGCTCGAAGCTGCGCTTGCCACTCTCGCGGTAGAGGCTGACCGCGTTGATCACCGCGCTGGCCCCCTCAAGGGCCGCCTTGAGGCTCTCCGGATCCTCGATATCCGCCTGGATCGCCTCGACCGGATCGCCGTCTTCCACCTCTTCCGGAAGTCTCGGGTGGCGGGCCACCACGCGGACCGCATGGCCCGCGAAGTAGAGCTCGCGCACCACGGCAGCACCGACAAAGCCGGTGCCACCGATCACCACCACCGGACGTGTGCGGTCACTCATGACGTCCTTTTGCCCTCATGCTGGCGCAGGGCATCCTGCAGGCGTTCCACCGCAAGAAAGATCTGGCGCCTGGGTTGGGCGCCGGACAGGATGCCGGCGTGTTCGCCGTCGACCAGAAAGCGCAGCGCCGGAACACCGTGAACCCCCAGCGCCTGACCTTCCTCGCGGGAAGCTTGTACCGCCTCGCGGTCTTCACCGGCGGCAAGACTCGCTTCGAGTGCCGCGCCGTCCAGCCCCAGTTGATTGGCGATCTCGGCCAGGGCGCGGGGATCCGACAGGTCCAGGCTATCTTCGAAGAAGCCGCTGAACAGGGCCTTTCGCAGCGCAGCGACCTGGCTGGCTGACGGGGTGTCGCGATAGCGGCGCTCGGCCCAGGCCAGCGTTTCCAGGGCCAGACGCGAGCGTGGTTGGATGTTCGGCTGGCGCATGCTCAGACCTCGCTCCTGAGCCATCGGCAGCACCGCGTCTCGCCACAGCTCGTTCAGGTAGTCGCAGTGGGGATCGAGGGCAGGTTCCGGCTCGGGGCGCAGCTCGAAGGGGCGCCAGACGACGCGGATGTCATGACCGAACCTGTCTTCCAGCGCCTCCAGTTCGGGCAACTCCAGGTAGCAGAACGGGCAGCGCAGATCGCTGAAGACCTCCAGGGTCAGGCGTGGGGGAGCGGGCGGGGTCGGCATGCAACTCTCCTGGGTGGCGGTACGTGGGCCCGGACGGCAATGGGATCGACCCTAGCTTGACGATTGATGACGCCGAAGTGAAGCGCCGACGTCAGCTAGGCTCGATGCTGGCGAAGCTGCGTCAGCCGTGATCACCGGCTGAGGCGACGTCTGCCTGGTGGGGCTGTGCAGCGGATCCTCGTGTGGAGCCTTACGAATCGTCGTCAGTTGGACGGGCGTCGCGCAGATCCAGGGCGCCGGCGCGCTTGACGGCACGGATGGCAAAGCTCGAATCCACGGTATTGACCATGGGCAGGGTCTGCAGCTGTCGCACCCAGCGCTCGTAGCCTTTCAGGTCGGCGCTGACGATCTGCAGCAGATAGTCGAAGGCGCCGGACACGGTGTGGCACTCGATGACTTCGGGCATGTCCGCCACGGCGGCTTCGAAGGCTTCCACCAGGGCGTCCTGGTGGCGGCTGAGCTTGACGTGGACGAACACCGTCAGCCCCAGCCCCAGGCGTTCGCGGTCCAGCTCGGCGCGGTAGCGCTGGATCAGCCGCTGTTGCTCCAGCCGGCGTATGCGCCTGGCGCAGGGTGACGGCGACAGCCCCACCCGCTCGGCCAGTTGGTGGCTGGTGAGTCGTGCATCCTGCTGGAGCAGGGCGAGCAGATGGCGATCGATACGGTCCAGTGTTTTCAACGGATTGGCTCAATCTTGCGGGTCGAAGAAAAATATTGGCATGTCCTGCCAATATGGGTCCAGCGCGTCGTTGTCTTTGCCTGCATTTGCCCGACCGTTGGCGGCAGACTGAGGGTCAGCAGGGGGCTCGTTCAGGCGCCCATCGAACCTCACGGAGTTCTTTCATGTCGTCTTCCTTGACCCAGGTGGCACCGCTTGTCGCCTCTCCCCGGCGCGCCCTGTTGGGGGTCGCCGCTGCGCTGGGGGCGGTGCTGATCTGGTCGTGCTACTTCCTGTCGCTGCGCCAAGGGGCGCTGTCACCACTGGGAACGCTCGACCTGACCCTGTTTCGCTACGCCGTGCCTGGCCTGGCGCTGCTGCCGTTGGCGCTGCGTCGGCGCCAGCGTCTGCTGGCGGTCAACCCGGTGTGGCTGGTCGGCATGATGGCCGGCGCCGGCATACCCTTCTTCCTGCTGGGGGCGGTGGGCATGGGGCTGGCCCCGGTGGCCCACGGCAGCACCCTGATCCCCGGGGCAGCGCCGCTGTTCGTCAGTACCCTGGCGGTTTGGGTCTTCGCTCAGCCGTTGTCGCGGGGGCGTGCCGCCGGCCTGGTCGCCATCGGACTCGGCGTCGTCTGCCTGCTGGCGTCCGGGGGACAGGGCTCGCAGAGCCTGCTGCTGGGGCAGGGCATGTTCCTGCTGTCCAGCGTGATGTGGGCGGTGTTCACCCTCAGCGTGCGTCAGAGCGGTCTGTCGGCGCTCGAGGCCACGGCGGTGGTCACGGTGCCCAGTGGACTGGTCATTGTGCTGACGGTGATCGGGCTCGAGGCGAGCGGGGCGGGGGGGCTGTCCCTGCATCTGGTGCCCACGAAGGAGTGGCTGGTGCAGTTGGTGGTGCAGGGCATCCTGGTGGGGCTGGGGTCTGGCCTGCTGATGGGCGTGGCGATTCGACGGCTGGGGGCCGAGGCGACCTCGGCGCTGGGCTCGCTTACCCCGGTGGCGGCCACGGCGCTGGCCTGGTGGGCGCTGGACGAGACGATCGGTGGGGTCACGGCGGTGGGCATGCTGATGGTGGTGTCCGGCGTGATGATTGCCAGCCGTGGCCGTTGACGGCGCGGCGGTCATTCGAGCAGTGCTGAACCAGAGACACCGCCCGTAGGCGGTGTCTGGGTCAATCGTCCAGCAAGGGCAATCAGCAATCAGCCCAGGCGCACCAGCATCTTGCCGGTGTTGGCCCCCTTGAATAGGTCGAGGAAGGCTTCCGGCGTGGCCTCGAGGCCCTCGCGCACGGTCTCCTGGTAGTCGATCTCGCCGGCCGCGACCTTGGGACCGACGTCCTTGAGAAAGGCCGGGTAGTTGTCCCAGTGCTCGAACACGATAAAGCCCTGCATGCGCGCTCGGCGAATCAGGATCATCGCCAGGTTGGCCGGTCCCGGTGCCGGGCCTTCATCGTTGTAGCGGGAAATCATGCCGCACACGGCGATGCGGGCGCCGACCCTGAGGTTGTTCAGCGCGGCTTCCAGGCAGACACCGCCGACGTTCTCGTAGTAGACATCGAAACCGTCCGGGCAGGCCTTGGCCAGATCCTCGCTGAGGGTGGCGGCGTCCTTGTCGCGGTAGTCCACCGCGATCACGCCCTGGGACTCGAGCCAGTCGCGCTTCTTCTGGCTGCCGGCCAGGCCGACCACAACACCACCCTTGGCCTTCGCCAGCTGTACCGCCAGAGAGCCCACCGCGCCGCTGGCGGCGCTGACCAGCACATTGTCACCCTGCTGCATCTCGGCGATGGCATTCAGGCCGGTCCAGGCGGTCATCCCCGGCATGCCCAGCACGCCCAGGTAGGCCTGTTCCGGCACGTCCAGATCGGGCAGGGCGGTCACGCCGTCGGCGGGCAGCTGGGCCACGTCTCGCCAGCCACCCATGTGGCTGACCTTGTCACCCACCTTGAAACGATCGTCACGGGATTCGATGACCTCGCCGACGGCGGCTCCTTCCAGCGGTGCCTCGAGCTCGAAGGGTTCGATATAGGTGGTGACACCGCTCATGCGCCCACGCATGTAGGGGTCCACCGACAGCCAGCGATTGCGGATGCGCACTTCACCGTCAGCCAGCGCCGGCAGGTCCTGCTGCTTGAGCTTGAAGACGTCCTGGCTGGGGGTGCCGGTGGGATACTCGCTGATGGTGTAGTAGTTCGACTGCATCATGCCTCCTTTGCGTGATGAACCGGAAGTCGATTGGCTGTCGTTCCGGAGAGTGCGAAGCGTGGCCGAGGGTCACTCGGATTCACGCCTCGCTCCGTGATCATCGATAGGTGTACGGTCGCCACAATAGACCAGTCGGTCTGTTTCGTAAAGGGGGCGATTGTCTTCCTGGGTCCGAGGTCTATCCACTACGACTGTGCCGAATCAGCGAGGTTCCCCGAGGAGCGCCATGGACAGGGCGTGGCGGCAGGGCGCTACCCAATCATGACTAAAGTCTAAAGGCGTTTGAAATACGTTTTCGTCAAGCTATGTCGGACATAGCGTGTAGCGCCGTCCGACACATGGTGCTACATGTCTGATTTCTCTCGTTCCCTGTATGGATGGCTCCATGTCGGCAAGTTCCACTTCCACGCGTCGCGCGCGCCCGGACATCGCCGATGCCCTGGCCGAGGCGATCTTCGCCGGTGAGTATGCGCCGGGGGACTTCCTGCCCAGGGAAGTGGATCTGTGCGAGCGCTTCGAAGTCAGCCGTTCCACCGTGCGCAGTGCGCTGCAGGTGCTGGTGGCGGCGGGCATGATCACGCGGATCTCAGGCCAGGGATCTCGGGTTCAACCACTGGAGGGCTGGCACCTGCTGGACCCCAGGGTGAGCGGCTGGCTGGCGCGTTTTGCCCATCCCAATCCGGTGATCCAGCGCGAAGTCTTCGCCTTTCGCGTGGCGGTGGAGCCCTTTGTCGCCCGTCTCGCCGCCGAGCACGCCACCGCCGCCGATCTGCTGGCCATCGAGACGGCCTATGAGGGCATGATCGAAGCGCTGGCCAACGATGATCTACGCTTTGATGGCAAGAGCCACGACGAGTATGACGTGGCCTTTCACGAGGCGATCTTTACCGCATCGCACAATCTGGTGTGGGCCCAGATCAGCCACGTTCTCAAACCCGCCATCGCGCTGCTGGTGGAACGCTCCAACCACAGCGCCGACAGGCTCAACGACAGCATGGATCGTCACCGCCGGGTGATGGAGGCGATCCGGCTTCGCCAGCCGCAGGAAGCCGCCCGAGCGGCTCTCGCGGTACTGGAGCGCACCGGGCAGGACCTGGGTCTCGAAGGGGTGACAAGGTCGCCCGCCACGATCGAGACCACCTTCGACGCTCCCGAATTCCCTGCAACTCGCCAACAAGAAGGATGAGATTCCCATGATGGCAAGCACCAAGCTCAAGTTCTCTGGTTCCGCGCTCACGACGTTGGGCGCGGCGATCCTCGCGGCAACGGCGACCTCTGCCCAGGCGGCCGAGTACGAGTGGACCTTCCAGACCTCCGAGACCGCGGGTGAGCCGCAGTTCGAGATGAAGAAGGCCTGGGCCGACAACGTCGAGACCATGTCCAACGGCCGCATCTCCATCGAGATCCTGCCGGTCAACGCCGTGGTCCAGGCCAACCAGACCCTGCAGGCCGTGCAGTCCGGCATTCTTCAGGGCCACCTGACCGACCCGAGCTACTTCACCGGCCAGAACCCGGCCTTCGGCATGATCGGCAACCTGGTAGGCGCCTGGAGCGATCCCTACGACTTCCTCGACTACATGAACAACGCCGGTGGCGAAGAGCTCTACAACAAGCTGGTCGAACCTTACGGCGTCCACCTGATCGGCGCCGCCGCCACTGGCCTCGAGTCGCTGCCGTCGACCAAGCCGGTGCGCTCCATCGACGACATGCAGGGCCTCAAGCTGCGTGCACCCGAGGGCATGGTCTACAACATCTTCGAGGCCGCCGGCGCGACTCCGGTCAACCTGCCGGGCTCCGAGGTCTATACCGGCCTCGAGAAGGGCGTCATCGACGCCGCCGACTACACCGTGTTCGCCACCAACCAGGCCCAGGGGCTGCACGAGTTCGCGCCGTACCCGCTGTACCCGGGCTTCCACTCGCTGCCGATGGTGGCGGTGTCGCTCAACAAGGACGTCTGGGACAGCCTCTCCGATGACCTGAAGGGCATCCTCGAGACCTCGGTCGACGCCCTGGCCTACGAGATGGTGGCTGAGCTCAAGACCCGCGACATGGAAGCCGTGCGCGAGGCTCGCCAGAACCCGGATATCGAGATCATCGACCTGCCGCAGGAGGAGCGCGTGGCGTTCCGCAATATCGCCAAGCAGGAGTGGGAGAACTGGGCCGAGAAGAACGAGATCACCCAGGAATTCTACGAGTCCGTGGTGGCCTACCTCGAGAACCACAACCTGCTGTAAGCCTCGCTGGCGTACGCCAGTGGAACCCGGGGCGGTGCCGAGGCACCGCCCCCTCCTTTTCATCTTGCGATGTCCGCGCCCGTTGGGGCGATAGATCACGGGCGTCGCGATACATCAATGTCGAGGATGTCTCATGAGTGACGAGACACGTGCAGGGCCTGGGCCCGACCCATCACCCGATCCGTCAACGGACAAGACGCCCGAGCGTGCCCCCGATGTGGTGCGCAGTCGGTTCGACCGTGGCGTGGTTCGGGTGGCCCAGTTCGCCGCCTGGCTGGTGTTCATCGCCATGGCCATCAGCGTCTATGAGGTGATCATGCGCTACGGCTTCGGCGCGCCCACCTCCTGGGTCCACGAGACCGTGGTCATGCTGGTGGCGGTCAGCTTCTGTCTCGGCGGCCCGGCCGCGCTGGCCTCCAACCGCCATATCCGGGTCAAGGTGCTCTACGACGCCGTGGGCCCGAGGTTCCGGCTGTGGCTCGATCGCTTCAATGACCTGGTCACCTTCGGCTTCTGCCTGGGCATGACCTACGCCGCCTGGGTGATGTTCTATGGCGCCTCCCACAACCCCCTCGGCGAGTGGCAACTGGAGCGCTCCGGCACCTCCTGGAACCCGCCGTTCCCCGCCCTGGTCAAGGGCATGATCCTCGCCGCGGTGGCGATCATGTGCGTCCAGGCGCTGATTCACCTGATCCAGTCGATCAAGGGCAAGCCCGCCCCCGACGCACCCGAAGGAGGCGCTGACTGATGAGCATCGCAGACGGAACCCTGCTGCTGGTCGGCGCCATCTTCGCGCTGCTGGTCACCGGCCTGCCGCTGGCCTTTATCACCGGCCTGGTGGCGCTGGCCTTTACCTTCGGCTGGTTCGGCCCCAACGCCCTGCCGCTGGTGACCAGCCGGGTCTATGGCTTCGTCACCGAGTACTCGCTGGTGGCGGTGCCGATGTTCGTGCTGATGGCCTCGCTGCTCGACCGATCGGGCATCGCCAAGGATCTGTTCAACGCCATGCGGGTGTTCGCCGGGCGACTGCCCGGGGGCGTCGCCGTGCAGACCGTGGTGGTGGCGTTCTTCCTGGCCGCGCTGTCCGGCATCATCGGCGGCGAGATCGTGCTGCTCGGCATCCTGGCGCTGCCGCAGATGCTTCGCCTCGGCTACGACAAGCACCTGTCGATCGGCGTGGTCTGCGCCGGCGGGGCGCTCGGTACCATGATGCCGCCGTCCATCGTGCTGATCATCTACGGCCTGATCGCCAGCGTCTCCATCGCCGACCTGTTTACCGCGGCGATCACCCCGGCGGTGATCCTGATGCTGTCCTACATCGGTTATGTGCTGGTGCGCTGCCTGCGCAACCCCGCCATGGGCCCGCCGATGAGCGAGGAGGACCGCAACGCCGGCTTCGCCTCCAAGGGCGCCGCGCTGCGCTCGATCATCGTGCCGGCGCTGATCGCCTTCATGGTGCTGGGCTCGATCTACGGCGGCGTGGCCTCGGTCACCGAGGCGGCGGCCATGGGCGTGTTCGGCGTGCTGCTGGCGGTGCTGGCCCGGGGCGAGTTCTCGTTCTCGATGATGCACCAGAGCCTGTCCCAGACCCTGGTGACCTGCGGCATGATCATCTGGATCGGCATCGGCGCCGCCGCCCTGGTCGGGGTCTACAACCTGATGGGCGGCAACCGCTTCATCTCCGGCATGATCATGGATCTGGACGTCTCGCCCATCGTGATCATCCTGGTAATGATGGCGATCCTGATCGTGCTCGGCATGTTCCTCGACTGGATCGGGGTGGCCATGCTGACCCTGCCGATCTTCGTGCCGATCATCGTGCAGCTGGGCTACAGCCCGATCTGGTTCGGCATCCTGTTCGCGGTGAACATGCAGGTGTCCTTCCTGTCGCCGCCGTTCGGACCTGCGGCCTTCTACCTGAAGGGCGTGGCGCCACCGGAGATCAGCCTCAAGGACATCTTCGTCTCGGTACTGCCCTTTATCGCCCTGCAACTGTGCGTGCTCGCGGCGCTGCTGGTGTGGCCCGAAATGGCCATGTGGCTAGTCAACTAGGTCTGAACCCTGACGGCGAAGGGCGGCATCAGCCGCCCTTCGCTTTATCATGGGGCTGAGTTTTCCTTCTTTTCGACTTCGAGGACTTTGCGATGAACGACGCTCAACGTCGCGTGCTGGACGCTGCCATGGCCGAGACGCCGCTGGTGGCGATCCTGCGTGGTATCACGCCGGACGAGATCGAGCCGGTCTGTCACGCCCTGGTCGAGGCCGGTTTCCGGCTGATCGAGATTCCGCTCAACTCGCCTGAGCCCTGGGTCAGCATCGAGCGCGCCGTGGCCTGTTGCCCCGACGACGTCTTGATCGGTGCCGGCACGGTGCTCGACGAAGACGATACCGCACGGCTTGCCGAGCTCGGGGCGCCGTTGATGATCACCCCCAACACCGAGGCCGAGCTGGTGGCGCTGGGCGCCGAACGTGGGCTTGCGCCGATGATCGGCTGCATGACCCCGACCGAAGCCTTGGCCGCGGCGCGGGCAGGGGCGATGGCACTCAAGCTGTTCCCGGCGGCACGCCTGGGCACCGGCTACTTCAAGGACATCAGTGCGATCCTGCCCAAGGGCCTGCCGGTGCTGGCGGTGGGCGGTATCGATCGCTCCAACATGGCCGAGTGGCATGCCGTCGGCATCGCCGGCTTCGGTTTCGGCAGCAACCTCTACAAGCCCGGACGCAGCGCCGTCGAGGTGGGGGAGATCGCACGCGAGCTGGTGGCCGAATGGCAGCGTCTGGCGGCTGACCAGGCAGGCCAGCAAGGGGGTGGCGCATGAGCCGGCGGCTGATCGCCATTGACTGGGGAACCAGCAACTTTCGGGCCTTTCTGGTGGACCGCGACAGCGGCGAGTGTCTCGATAGCGTGCGCTCGGATGCCGGGCTCAAGTCGTTGAGCACGGACGAATTCCCGCATTACTGCGAGGCCCAGGTCGGGGCCTGGCGAAAGGGCGGTGAAGTGCCGGTCTACCTGTCGGGCATGGTCGGCTCGGCGCGGGGCTGGAGCGAAGCACCGCAGCTCGAGGTGCCGCGTTCGGCCACCGACCTGGCCGACAATGTCGTAGCGGCGCCGGGGCTGGACAACGCCTGGATCGTGCCTGGCCTCAAGGTGGTGCGCGAGGATCACGTCGACGTGATGCGCGGCGAGGAGATCCAGGCCTTCGGTGCACTGGCGCTGCTGGGCTTGTCCGCCGGGGTCTGCTGTCTGCCGGGCACCCACAGCAAGTGGGCCCGTCTGGAAGGAGAGCGGCTGATCGACTTCTCCACGGTGATGACCGGCGAGCTCTATCATGCGGTGCGGTTTCATACCCTGCCGGGAGAGCCGGCCAGGGGCAGCGACGCCCACGACGCCGATGGCTTTGCCCAGGGGCTGGCGGCGGCGGACCATCCGGCGGGCTTGATGCACGCCCTGTTCGAAGGCCGAAGCCGCCACCTGTACGCAGGACTTGGCGCCCACCAGGTGGGCAGTTTTCTGTCCGGGGTGCTGATCGGCGCCGAAGTGCTGGCCCAGCGCGAGCATCTGCTGGACCACCAGGGCGCGGTGGTACTGGTCGGCTCGTCCAGTCTCAATCCGCTCTACCGCCAGGCGCTGGAGCGCCAGGGCATTCGCGTCGAGGAAGTCGACAGCGACAAGGCTACCCTGGCCGGGCTGGTTGCCTTGGCCGAACGCCACCGCGCGGGCTGATTGTCTGGGCCATGTCACCAGGGCTGAATTACTCAGGCCTAGTCACCCCAGCCTAGTCACCCAAGCCTAGTCACCAAGGCCTGATCACCAGTGTCTTGATCATCGGCGTCATGTCATCAGCGATGATCTCTGCACGCCAGCGGTGGGGAGTCGAGGCCGAAGCCTGAGGGGTGGCCCAAATGGGCCATCACAGGCATCAAGGACCGGCGACCGATGCAGTTTCTCGACGGTCCTTGATGTCCGCTGGTGCTTGATGCCTATCTAGACTGTTTTCAGGTGCCAGGTGCCAGGTGCCAGGTGCCAGGTGCCAGGTGCCAGGTTTCAGGTTTTAGGTACCAAGAACCAGGCGACTAGCAGGTACGGCGTGGCCATATCAAGGCGCGGCCGCCAGGATTCAGGACGGGCGGAACTCGCCACTGGCGGTGGAGGACAGACCGTCAAAGGCACCATGACCGACAAAGGTCATGTCGTTGAAATCCAGCACGTAGCGCAGCGCCAGCTGTTGCTCCTCGAGTCCGTAGACGAAGATCCGGTGCTCATCGACCGGGGTCGCCAGGTAGGCGGAGCTGATGTCCTGAGCTTTCTGGGACGGTGAATTGCCGCCCAGGCGATGACGCATGCGGGTGGCATTCTCGAAGACGACGCCCCAGGTGGTGCCGTCACAGTTGAATTCAAACGTCTTGCCTACCATTGGATCTGTCATGGGAGCCTCCTGTCTGCTGATATCGACGCGCTGGCCAACTGTACTGACTAATCAGTAACGTGCCGTCCGATAACGTGCTGACGAGTTACGTACTGACCAGCGACGCGCTGATGTCGACGTTCCGTTGTCGACGGCCGGTTGTTGCCGCGATTTGCCGGGATGCGGTCAACGCTGTTCGCCGTCGGTACTGGTGGTCGACCAGAGTTGCAACATGACGACTTGGTGACAATTCTACGGGCTTCATTACTGCTGCATGGGCGAGAAACTTTGCCTTCGCGCTATCACCGATAAAAAAGCTGACAGCAGCCTGTCAGGAAAGGGCGATACCGAGGTCGGGTCGGGTCTCACTGCGACAGGTCGTTCAGCGCTGGCATGCGGGACTATCGACGGCTCGCAAGCTGTGCCAGGAAGTCATCGATGATGGCATCGGGGGTCATCTGGATATCGCAACGGATGGCCTCGTCATCGCCTGGCATCTCCAGGGTGGCGAGCTGACTCCTGAGCATGTGCTCGCCGGCGAAGAAGTGCTGTCCACGGCTGTTCAGCCGCTCCAGCAGGACCTCGTGGCTGCCATGCAGATAAAGAATCTCCAGCGCGGGTGCTCCTTCACGCAGCAGGTCCCGGTACTGGCGCTTGAGCGCCGAGCAGCCGATGACAAGCGATTGCCCCTGCTGCTGATGCTCCCGGTAGAGCCCTGCCAGGGTGGCAAGCCAGCCCTGCCGATCCTCGTCGGTGAGCGGTTCTCCGCGGGACATCTTGGCGATGTTTTCGGGGCTGTGATGGTCATCACCGTCGATAAACAACGCGCCGGTTCGTTCGGCCAGCAGTTTGCCGATATACGATTTTCCCGAACCGGATACGCCCATGACGAGCAGGCAAGAAGGAGAGGAAAGGCCGCAGGATCGAGACGATGTTGTCATAGGTGGCGCCGAAAATTGTCTGCAAGATGGAAGCGCTATCCTAGCATTTTCACCTTGAGAATTCTCGGCGCCGGGCGTCTCGATACCGTTGTCGAAAGCGCTGTCGATACCGGTGTCGAAAGCGCTACGCGAACCGGCGCTGTATCAGCGATAGCCGCTCATCAGTTCGCGAATCAGGGGGCTGTCGGCGTCACGCAGGGTCGGCAGTTCGAAGCGTGCCCTGGCGATGGCGGTACGTGACAGTTCGGCGCAGATCAGGGTCTCGCGATCCTCGGCCTCGGCCAGGCTCTCGCCGCGTGGGCCGAGGATCCGCGATCCGCCCCAGAAGTGGCTGTCGCCTTCGGGTCCATAGCGGTTGGCCATCAACACCGGTGTGCCGTAGGTCATGGCGTAGAAGCGCACGTTGAGCGCCCAGTTTTCCTCGTTGGAAAAGTCCTCGGAGACGATGCCGGAGGCCGAATTGATCGGTGCACACAGTACCGTCGGCCGTGCCAGCAGGGCGGCATGCACCAGCGCCGGATTCCACAGGTCGGCGCAGATCATCGAGGTGGTGCTCCAGCCGGGGCGTACCGCCACCTCGGTCAGCCTGGCGCCATGGCTGAACCACTTGCCTTCCTCGAGTCCGCCGTAGGTGGGCAGGTTGAGCTTGCGGTGGACCGCCGCGATGCGACCGTCCTGGAGGATCGCCAGGGCGTTGTAGATCTCGCCGGGGCTCGCTTCCTCGACGAAGCCGACGATGACCTGCATGCCGGCGGCCGCCTTGGCCAGCTGGACCAGCCGTGGGTCTTCCGATGGCATGGCCACCTCCAGCACCCGCGGGCCCAGGCCGTAACCGGTCAACGAGAGCTCGGGAAAGACCAGCAATTCCACGCCACGACGGCGGGCGTCATGAATCACGTCGAGGTGATGGGCGAGATTGGCCTCGACGTCACCAAGGCGCGCGTTGATCTGGGCGCAGGCGACCTGTAGCTGGTCCTGATGCTGCTTGGCCTGATGCTGCATTGCTGGAATTCCTGAGGGTGGGGGCAGGGCGCCACAAGGTGCCGCAATTTGCCCGGCGGATCAACGTTCCTCGCTGCTGTCGCTGTTGTCTCTGGTGCGGCCGGGCGTTGCGTCGCGGATGGCGTCGCTTTCCTGGGGCGGCTGCAGCTTGCGCTTGAGCAGGCGAAAGCCGATCCAGTGGATGACGGCTAGCCCGACGAGGACCACGGCGATAAGGAGATAGAAGCGAGTGTCCATAGAAGCGGCTCCGTTTGAGGCCCCGGACCGCCCGGGGCCGAAAAAATGCCTGACAGCAACATCTTCTATACGCCATTGAGACAGACGGCGAGACGACCTGGGTCAAGCGCCGACGAAAGCAGGCGCTTGTCACCCTTCTTAACCCGAGCCACCTCCCGTCATGTTCGACGCCCAGGGCTCGCGCGTTCAAGGTTGTCCCAGCAACCTCAGCAGATCGCCGATGGGGCGTGTTTCCAGGGTGCCGACGACCTCCTCGATCTCATTGGCGCGTGCGCCCAGCACCGGGCTCGCCAGGGCCTGAAACTTGGCTGCGATCTCGTCATCGCTCAGCGGATTGTGAGGATTGCCACGGGCTTCCATGGCAGGGCTTTGAATACGGCGACCATCGCGCAGGTGCAGCGTAGCGCTGGCCCAGCGCTCGGCCGGAAAGCGTGCGTTGTAGTCATCGCATTCGGTGATCGTCACCCGCCGTGACAGCGCCACGAGATCGTCGTCGCCGAGATCCCTGCTGATGGCGGCGACGTCGATGGTGCCTCGATCGAGGGCGCAGGCGACCGACCAGGGCAGGCTGTACTGGGCCTGTTCGGTCGTGGTCGGGGCGACGGTGTGCAGGCGCCTGGCCTCGTGGAAGGTGGTGATCTCGATGCGTTCGATGTTCTCCACCTGGCGTTCGGCGGCGGGTATGGCGAGTACCGCCTCCACCGCCGGCTGGGCCCAGCGGCATACCGGATAGGCCTTGAAGTACTGTTCCGACAGGTAGTCGCGCCGTCCCAGATCTCCCCATACCGCGGCTTGCTGCTCGTCGCACAGGGTCACCGCCGGGGCGCCGGTGAAGCCGTCCTCGGCCAGCAGCGTGGCCGCGACGCCGGCCTGGGCACCCCAGCCGGAGCCATCCTTGAGCATGGTGGGGTGATCGATGCAGCGCATCATCTGGCTGCGCGGGCCATAGAATTCGGCGATGCCGAGGGCGTGTTCCAGCTGGGCCGGGTCGAGGCCCTTGAGGCGCGCGGTCACCGCTGCCACACCGAGGGCATTCCACGCCCCCGAGGTGTGGTAGTCGGGGCTCGAGGCGTGCAGCGCGATGCCGGCCCGGGTGGCGATCTCGTAGCCCATCGCCAGCAGGCCGAGAAAATCCCTGCCGCTGACCTGCTCGATCTCGGGCAGCGCCAGCAGTCCCGGCAGGATGGCAACGCCGGCGTGGCCCTTGGTCAGCACCTGGCCGTCGTGGGCGTCGAGTGCATCGATCAGCCAGGCGCCGTGCAGGGCGACGCCGGTAGCGGACGCCGTTGATGACGCGAACAGCAAGGGGCGATCCCCCGCGTGCTGCACCCTGACGTAGCGCCGTGCGTGCTCGGCCAGGGTAGTGTCGGTGGCGCCGGCGGCGACGCCGATCAGGTCGATCAGGCAGCGCTTGGCGTGGTGGCACTGAGCGTCATCGAGGCGGTCGAGGGGAGACGTGAGGATCCAGTGGATGACGTCCCGGGAAGTGCTCATGGGGAGGTCCTTTGTCGAACAGGGGAGCAGCAAGGGAGGAGGTGGGGCGACCGGTGGTTGCTGGTTGAGTGCCCGGTTGCCGCACGCTGGCGAGCTAGGGCTTGTCTGAAAAGTGCCTGCGCTCGGTAATACGGCGTTAAAAATCGGATCAACATGCTCATTTACACCCCGTAAACTGCGCTTTCTCACCGATTTTTGCCTTGTCTAACCTTCGCTCGTCGACTTTTCGGACAGCGCCTAAGAAAAAGGCCCCCGAACGGGGGCCTTGAAGGGTCACAGTAGTTCGTTGTCCTCGAGGAAGGACTCGGCGACGTCCTCGATGGTCTCGCGCTCGACATCCACTCGGGCGTTGAGGCTCGCCATGGTGTCGTCATCGAGCAGTGCCGACAGCGCGTTCATCTGCTCTGCGAGTTCCGGGTTGGCGTCCAGGGTGTCCTGGCGGACCACCGGGGTCAGGGCGTAGGCCGGGAAGAAGCCCTGGTCGTCTTCGAGGATCTGGAAGTCGAAGGCCGGCACACGACCGTCGGTGGCAAACACCAGGCCGATATCGACCTGGCCGTCGCGCAGCGCCTGATAGACCAGGCCGGAGTCCATGCGCTTGACGGCGCCACGCTCGACGCGGAAGTCGTAGGCGCGCTGCAGCGGACGCCAGCCGTCTTCGCGGGCGTAGAACTCGGCGTTCATGGCAAAGGCAAGTTCTTCGCCGTCGTTCACCACGGACGCCAGGTCGGACAGCGTACTGATGCCGGTTTCCTCGACGCTCTCGGCCCGCATGGCAAGCGCGTAGGTGTTGTTGGCGGCGGACGGCTCGAGCCACACCAGGCCCTTCTCGCCGTCCAGTTCCTTGACGCGCTGGTAGGTCTCGTCGGCGGACAGCGATTCGGTGACGTCGTTGTAGTTGATCAGCGAGGTGCCGGTGTACTCCCAGTAGAGGTCGATCTGGCCGTTTTCCTGAGCCTGGCGCAGCACCGCCGAGCCCATGCCGGCGCGGGTGTCGACGTCGTAGCCGAGGCCGTCCAGATACTGGGTGGTCATGCTGGCCAGCAGTTGCTGCTCGGTGAAGTTCTTGCCACCGATCACGATCTCGTCGGCACTGGCGGTCGTCGTGGCGGTAGCCGTAGCGGTAAACAGGGCCAGGCCGGTCAGGGTGGTCATCAGGGTCTTCATGCGAATATCTCCTTGCAGGGTGTCGTTGTTGGAAAGCCCAGGTGTTCAGGCCCGCGCCGGATTGACGCCGCGCGGCACCACGATGAAGGCCACGCCGGCCACCAGGGCGTCCACCAGGATCGCCAGCAGGGCGGTGGGGATGGCCCCGGACAGCATCATGATCGGATCGTAGAGATCGATGCCGGTGAAGATCAGCTCACCCAGTCCGCCTGCGCCGATCAAAAAGGCCAGGGGCACCGTGCCGACGTTGATGGTCAGGGCGGTACGGATACCGGCGAAGATGACGTAGAGGGCATTGGGCAGTTCCACCTTGAGCAGGCGCTGGGTCGGTGACATGCCGATCCCGGCAGCGGCCTCCTTGAGCGCCGGCGAGACGCCCTTGAGTCCGGCGTAGGTGTTGCGCGCGATGGGCAGCAGGGTGGCCACGAACAGGCCAAACACCGCCGGCACGGTGCCGATGCCGAGAAAGCTCATGGACAGCGCCAGCACCGCCAGGGTGGGGATGGTGGTGCCGACGTTGAGCACCTGCATCATCGATTCCGCGGCCTTGGCCATGCTCGGGCGCGACAGCCACACCCCCAGCGGGATCGCGACCAGGATCGCCAGGCTGCCCGACAGGAAGGTCAGCCACAGGTGCTGGACCACCAGATACTGGACATCGGGCAGGTACCACAGGAAGTCATCGATGGCGCCGCTGGCCTGGGCCCATACCCCGAGCAGGAAGATGACAATCAGGGCAAGGACGAGTCCGGCGCTTTTCAGGCTTCGAATCAGCATCGGCTCACTCCTTGGGCTCGGCGGCCACGGCGGACGTCTCGCGCTGCTTGGTACGGAAGCGGGCGCCCAGGTGGTGGGTCATGGCGCGCTGGGTGATCTGCCCGCAGACGCGGCCCTCCTCGTCGACGCAGGGCAGCCAGGTGATGTCCTGGGCGAACATCAGCGAGGCCACCTTGCGCAGGTCGTCGTCGAGACTCACCGTGGCCGGCACGTTCTGGAAGTGGTCGCGGCAGTAGCCCTTGGTGGTGCGGGCCAGGGAGCGGCTGATCAGGCCCACCGGCTGGCGCTTGTCGTTGATCATCAGAATCGAATTCTGGTAGCCGAAGTCGTCGATGCGTGCGAGCGCCGTGGTCAGGGTGTCCTCCGGCTTGACGGTACCGATCTCATCGCTGACCACTTCGGCGACCTTGACCAGATTCAGCCGCTTGAGCGCGCGGTCCTCGCCCAGGAAGGATTCGACGAAGGCATTCTTCGGCGCCGCCAGCAGGTCGTCGGGGGACGAATACTGCACCAGCTTGCCCTCACGGAACACCGCGACCCGATCCCCCATCTTGATCGCCTCGTCGATATCGTGGCTGACGAACATGATGGTCTTCTTCAGGTCCTGCTGCATCTTCAGGAATTCATCCTGGATCACCGCCCGGTTGATCGGGTCGATGGCGCCGAAGGGCTCGTCCATCAGCATCACGGGGGGATCGGCGGCCAGTGCCCGGGCCACACCGATGCGCTGCTGTTGACCACCGGACAGCTCGGACGGATAGCGCTTGAGAAAGGCGTCGGGTTCCAGCGCGATCATGTGCATCAGCTCGCGGGCACGCTCCTTGTAGCGCGCCTTGTCCCAGCCCAGCAGCTTGGGCACCACCGCGATGTTCTCCTCGATGGTCATGTTGGGGAACAGGCCGATCTGCTGGATGACGTAGCCGATGTTGCGGCGCAGGTCCTGGGTGTCCATGCCGGTGGTGTCATCGCCATTGATGAACACCTTGCCGGAGGAGGGCTTCACGATCCGGTTGATCATCTTGAGGGTGGTGGTCTTGCCGCAGCCGGAGGGGCCGAGCAGGATGCAGATCTCGCCGCTGGGGACCTCCATGTTGATGTGGTCGGCGGCGACGACCGCGCCCTTGGGCGTATCGAAGACCTTGGTCAGGTTTTCCAGACGAATCATGAGCAAATCCTTGTATGCAAGTCGGCGTCGGCGAGCTCCGGGTCGTCGATGGGCGTCGACGGTGCCGCTGTCGAGGCGGCGGCTCACCTGTTGTCGTGTCGACGTTCCGGCTGCGCTCGGGCGGTGTGGCGTACAGGACGCCAGCCGCCGCAGCGGTATTTTCCCGACACTGCCGGAACACAAATGGTCAGGCGGCGTTGGCGGCGCCTTCCATGCCCTTGGGCGTGAAGCGCTTCTGCACCGCCAGCAGGCCGTAGTCGACGATAATCGCCAGCAGGCTGACCGCCACCGCGCCGACGATCAGCTGGCGCGGGTCGGACTGGGAGATACCACGGCTGATAAAGGTGCCGAGACCGCCGGCGCCGATATAGGCGGCGATCGCCATGACACCGATATTGAGCACCACGGCGGTGCGCACCCCGGCCATGATCACTGGCACCGCCAGTGGGATCTCGACCATCCGCAGGCGCTGGCGGTGGCTCATGCCGATGCCACGGGCAGCCTCGCGCAGGGCCGGGTCGACGTTGTTGATGGCGGTGTAGGTGTTACGAATGATCGGTAATTGGGAGTACAGCAGCACCGCGATCACCGCCGGCAGGTAGCCGATGCCCTGACCGATCAGCGACAGCACCGGAATCATGATCCCGAACAGCGCGATGGAGGGCACGGTGACGATGATCGACGCTGCGTAGAGCACCGCCTGGGCGACGCGCTCGTTGCGGGTGATGGCGATGCCGATGGGCACCCCGGTGAGGGTGGCGATGCCGACGGCAACGCCCACCAGCGAGATGTGCTCGAGGGTCCGGGACAACAGCAGGTCGGCGTTGTCCAGGGCGTACTGAATCAGTTCCAAGGCAATAGCTCCTGTCGAGGCCTCGCGGCGGGGTGAGTCGGGCCTGTGAACGGCCCTGGGCCAGGACACACGTCATCGGCTCGGCCTTACAAGAGGCGAGGCGTTGCGTTCACTGGCCGTTGATACGGCACAAGCTTAGCAGAATGAAGTATCTATTTGGTTTGATCATGAATGACGATCTGCAATGACGGGAATTGATGGATCTGATGCTTGGGGGTGAGGCTGTCAACCCGGACGCATAGTTAAAGTAAATGAGAATGATTGGTTTTAATGTGTCTATCGGCGGCGATCGTGCCGAGAACGTGAGGACTATCGACGTGATAGATGTGTGCCGCTCTTCACATGGAGGTTATACAGGACTAAAATGGTCCCCAATCGAAGCAGGGGCTGAGCCCTGCACCGACGAGGGGAACTCCCCGAGGAGATGGGCATGCTGAAGCTTTCCCGGTTGACGGACTATGCGGCGGTGGTGATGGCACAGATCGCACGTCACCCCCAGCAGCCGCACGCCGCCGGAGAGCTCGCCGAAGCGGTGCAGTTGCCTCACCCCACGGTGAGCAAGACGCTGAAGATGCTGGTGCGCGCGGGACTGCTGGTGTCCCGGCGCGGCGCCCAGGGTGGCTACTACCTGGCGCGTCCTGCCTCGGAGATCACCGCCAGCGACATCATCGCGGCCATCGAAGGGCCGGTGGCGGTGACCGAATGCAGCCACGCCGATGGCGAATGCGACCTGGCCTCCACCTGCGGGGTGGCCGACAACTGGCAGCGAGTGTCGCTGGCGATCCGCGAACTGCTCGACAGCATTACCCTGGCGCACCTGGCCGACAGCGCGCCGCTGAAGCTGCCGATTCGCCTGCCGATCCAGAGCATCAGCCTGGCGGCGGAAGCCTGACCAGCGCCTCATCGACATCGACTTCATTACCCTGGGCGGGTAACGCCCGCCGACCGAACCGTCCGGGAGGGGACACATCATGGCAAGTCAGGAAATGGAACAGCTCGTCCGTCGCGAATATAAAGAAGGATTCGTGACCGACATCGAGAGCGACACGATCCCGCCGGGGCTGGATGAAGACACCATCGCCTTCATCTCCAAGAAGAAGGGTGAGCCGCAGTGGATGCTCGATTGGCGCCTTGACGCCTACCATCAGTGGCTGAAGATGACCGCGCCGTCCTGGGCCCATCTGGACTATCCGCCCATCGACTACCAGGCGATCTCGTATTTCAGCGCGCCCAAGCGTGAGGAAGACAAGCCCCAGAGCCTCGACGAGGTGGACCCCAAGCTGCTCGAAACCTACGAGAAGCTGGGCATCCCGCTGCATGAGCGTGCGGCCCTGGCTGGCGTCGCCGTGGACGCGGTGTTCGACTCGGTGTCGGTGACCACCACCTTCAAGGACAAGCTGGCCGAGGCCGGCGTGATCTTCTGCTCCATCTCCGAGGCGATCCGCGACTATCCGGAGCTGGTCAAGCAGTACCTGGGTACCGTGGTGCCGACCAGCGACAACTACTTTGCCGCGCTCAACTCGGCGGTGTTCACCGACGGCTCGTTTGTGTTCGTGCCGGAAGGCGTGACCTGCCCGATGGAGCTGTCCACCTACTTCCGCATCAACGCCGCCAACACCGGCCAGTTCGAGCGCACCCTGATCGTGTGCGAGAAGAAGGCCCAGGTGTCCTACCTGGAAGGCTGCACCGCACCGATGCGTGACGAGAACCAGCTGCACGCCGCGGTGGTGGAACTGGTGGCGCTGGAAGACGCCAGCATCAAGTACTCCACGGTGCAGAACTGGTATCCGGGTGACGAGGACGGCAAGGGCGGCATCTACAACTTCGTCACCAAGCGTGGCGACTGCCGTGGCGACCGTTCCCACATCAGCTGGACCCAGGTCGAGACCGGCTCTGCCATCACCTGGAAGTACCCGTCCTGCATCCTGCGTGGCAAGGACTCCATCGGCGAGTTCTACTCGGTGGCGGTGACCAACGGTCGCCAGCAGGCCGATACCGGCACCAAGATGATCCACCTGGGCGAGGGCTCCAAGTCCACCATCGTCTCCAAGGGTATCTCCGCCGGGCGTTCCAACCAGTCCTATCGTGGTCTGGTCAAGGTCGGCCCGCGGGCCAAGGGTGCGCGCAACTTTACCCAGTGTGATTCGCTGCTGATCGGCGATACCTGCGGTGCCCACACCTTCCCGTACCAGGAGATCGGCAACTCGACGGCCACGGTGGAGCACGAGGCGACCACCTCCAAGATCGGCGAGGACCAGCTGTTCTACTGCCAGAGCCGCGGTATCTCCGAGGAAGACGCGGTCAACATGATCGTCAACGGCTTCTGCAAGGACGTCTTCCAGGAGCTGCCGATGGAGTTTGCGGTCGAGGCAGAGGCGCTGCTCAACGTGACGCTCGAAGGCGCGGTGGGCTGATCCCCGGCGCTACATTCCACCCTTATTCGTTTTTCTCCCGCCGCCCGGCGCGGCGGGCATCGCAAAGGTGTCTACATGCTCGAAGTCAAGGATCTCCACGTCACCGTCGAGGGCTCTGAAATCCTCAAGGGTCTGACCCTGTCCATCCAGCCTGGTGAAGTGCACGCCATCATGGGTCCCAATGGCGCCGGCAAGTCGACCCTGTCCGCCGTCATCGCGGGCAAGGACGGCTACGAGGTGACCGCGGGCTCGATCACCTTCGAGGGCAAGGATGTCCTCGAGATGGAGATCGAAGAGCGCGCCCAGGCCGGTCTGCTGCTGGGCTTTCAGTACCCGGTGGAAATCCCGGGGGTCAAGAACATCTACCTGCTCAAGGCGGCGCTCAACGCCCAGCGCGAGGCGCGCGGCGAGGGCGAGATTCCGGCACCCGAGTTCATGAAGCTGATCAAGGAAAAGGTGTCCTTCATGAAGATGGACAACAGCTTCCTGCAGCGTGCCGTCAATGAAGGCTTCTCCGGCGGCGAGAAGAAGCGTAACGAGATCCTGCAGATGCTGGTGCTGCAGCCCAAGCTCGCGATGCTCGACGAGATCGACTCCGGCCTCGACATCGACGCCATGAAGGTGGTGGCCGATGGGGTCAACTCGCTGCGCAGTGAAGATCGCGGCATCCTGCTGGTGACTCACTACCAGCGCCTGCTCGACTACATCGTGCCCGACCACGTCCACGTGCTGGTGAACGGCCGGATCGTCAAGAGCGGCGGCGCCGAGCTTGCCCATGAACTCGAATCCCGTGGCTACGACTGGGTCGTAGAGGAGCCCGCTGCATGAGTGATGTGCAACGCTTTCTCGATCGTCTGAACGAGCGCAGCGAGGCGCGCCGCGGCGAACCCACCTGGATCGCCGCACGGCGCCAGGCCGGTGCGGCCCGCTTCGAGGCGATGGGCTTTCCCGATCGCCGCGTCGAAGAGTGGAAGTACACCGACGTGCGCGCCATCAGTCGCACCGACTTCCAGCTCACAGGCTCTGCCGAGTTTTCCCAGGCCAGCGCCGCTGCCCTGACGCTGCCGCTGGACGCCCACCGTCTGACCTTCGTCGACGGCGTCTTTTCCAGCGCCCTGTCGGACCTGTCCGAGCTGCCGGGTGGCGTGCAGGTGCAGCCGCTGTCCCAGGCCCTGGAAGAGAACCACGAGGCCGTCGGCGGCCCGCTGGGGCGCCTGACCGGGGTCGAATTCTCGGCCTTCTCGGCACTTAACACCGCCTTCGTCGAGGAGGGCGCGCTGGTGCGCCTGGCGCCCGGCACCGTGGTCGACAAGCCCATCGTGCTGCAGTTCCTGTCCCGGGCCAACGAGGCGCCGGTGATGAGCCACCCGCGTATCCTGATCGAGGCGGGCGGGCGCAGCCAGGCCACCGTGATCGAACACCATGTGGGTGAAGAGGGCGCCGCCAACTTCACCAACCTGGTGGAAGAGGTGATGCTCGATCGTGGCGCCAACCTGACCCACTACAAGCTGGTGGAGTCGCCCGAGCAGGATCTGCATGTGGCCAGTATCCATGTGGAGCAGTGCCGCGACGCTCAGTTCACCTCCTTCAACATCACCCTCGGTGGTGGACTGGTGCGCAACGACCTGGTCAGCGACCTCAATGGCCAGGGCGCCGAGGTGACCTTCAATGGTCTGTTCTACGGCCAGAATCGCCAGCACGTGGACAACCACACCCTGGCCAACCACAACGCGCCCCACACCTTCTCCCACGAGAACTACAAGGGCATCCTCGATGACCGCGCCCACGGCGTGTTCAACGGCAAGGTGATCGTCAAGCGCGACAGCCAGAAGATCGAGGCCGACCAGAGCAACGCCAACCTGCTGCTCTCCGATCGTGCCCAGATCGACACCAAGCCCGAGCTCGAGATCTACGCCGACGACGTCAAGTGTTCCCACGGCGCCACCACCGGTCAGCTCGACGAGGAAGCGGTGTTTGCCCTGCGTACCCGCGGGCTGGATGAGGCCACTGCACGTGGACTGCTGACCCTGGCCTTCGCCGGTGAGGTGATGGACCAGGTGAATCTGGACGCGGTGTCCGAGCGGGTCGAGCTGACCGTGGCCGGCAAGCTGCCCGAGCGCTTCCACCTGGCCGGTCTGGTGGAAGCCGCCGTGGCCCTCAACGAGGACTGAGCATGACCCACTTCAGCGATCTGCTGCTCGATGTGGCGAGGGTGCGCAAGGACTTCCCGATCCTCGATCGGGAGGTCCACGGCAAGCCCCTGGTCTATCTGGACAACGCCGCCACCAGCCAGACGCCACGTCAGGTGATCGAGGTGTTCGATCACTACTACAGCCAGATGAACGCCAACATCCATCGTGGCCTTCACACCCTGGCCGACGAGGCCACGGCGGCCTTCGAGGGCACCCGGGAGACCGTGCGTGCCTTTTTGAACGCCGCGAGCACCCGCGAGATCGTGTTCACCCGTGGCACCACCGAGGCGATCAACCTGGTGGCCCAGAGCTGGGGGCGCGCCAACCTCGGTCCCGGTGACGAGGTGCTGATCTCCCAGCTCGAACATCACTCCAATATCGTGCCCTGGCAGCTGCTGGCGGCCGAGCGCGGCTTCACCATCAAGGTGATCCCGGTGGATGAGCGTGGCGCGCTGGATCAGGACGCCTACCGTGACCTGATCGGCGAGCGCACCCGGCTGGTGGCGGTCAATCACGTCTCCAACGCCCTCGGTACCATCAACCCGGTGGCCGAGATGGCCCGGGTCGCCCATCAGCACGATGCGCTGATTCTGGTGGATGGCGCCCAGGCGGCACCCCATGAGCCGATCGATGTTCAGGCCATCGGTGCCGACTTCTACGCATTTTCGGGGCACAAGGTCTATGGTCCCACCGGCGCCGGCGTGCTCTACGGCCGCGAGGCGCTGCTCGAGGCCATGCCGCCCTGGCAGGGTGGCGGCGAGATGATCGCCACGGTGTCCTTCGAGACGCCGACCACCTTTGCCGCCATTCCCCACAAGTTCGAGGCGGGCACGCCGGCCATCGCCGAAGTGATCGCCCTGGGCCGTGCCATCGAATGGGTCAATTCGATCGGCCTTGAGCACATCAGTGCCTGGGAGCATCGCCTGCTCGAGCACGCCACCGAAAGCGTGGCGGCGGTGGATGGCCTTCGCGTGCTGGGCACCGCGCCGGACAAGGCAGGCGTCTTGTCCTTTGTGGTCGACGGCGTGCATAGCCAGGATATCGGTCTGCTGATCGACCAGCTCGGCGTGGCGATTCGTACCGGCCACCACTGCGCCCAGCCGCTGCTGGCCCAGTTCGGCGTCGATGCCACCTGTCGCGCTTCCTTTGCGGCCTACAACACCCCGGAGGAAGTCGACGTGCTGGTCGAGAGCCTCCAGCGGGTGATCAGCATGCTGCGCTGAAGCAGCAGGGCGGCTCGGGGCGGCGCGTGCCGCCTCGAGCCCTGGTTGGCAAGGGAGTCATTCGGCGTACCCGCCTAAGGAATTGCATGAGCGAACACGATCAGATTGCTCAACTGAGCAAGGGCCAGCAACTGCCGTTGCAGCGGGATGTGGAGGTCATCTCCATTCCCTTCGGCAAGACGGTGACGCTTGACGAGGACAGCATCGTCTCGGTGATGCAGGCCAAGGGCAGCACCCTGAGTGTTGCCTACGAGGGACGTCTGTACCTGATCGAGGGATCCAACCTGGACGCGGTGGGCCTCGAGCCGATGCCACGCCCGACACTGGACCCCGAGGCCGACGATGCGGCGATCGAGGCGTTTGTCTGGGATCAGCTCAGGACTTGTTTCGATCCCGAGATCCCGGTCAATATCGTCGATCTGGGACTGGTATACGGTTGTCGTATCGAGCGCCTGATCAGTGGTGAGCGCATCGTCACCATTCGCATGACCCTGACAGCCCCTGGTTGTGGCATGGGCGATGTGATCGCGGCGGATGCGCGCAACAAGATTCTGGGAGCACCGCAGATTTCCAAGGTGCATACCGAGATCGTCTTCGATCCCCCCTGGAGTCGTGAGATGATGAGCGACGAGGCCAAGCTGGAACTTGGCATGTTCTGACCCGGCCCTCTCTGGCCCGCGCAGCGGGTCCTGACCTCCGCTGTCAATTGGAATCGTCATGCGCGAGCCGCTGTTCACGATGTTTCGTCGCCTGCTGCTGTGTCTCGGTAGCCTGGTCCTGTTGCTCGCCCTGGCCTTTGTCGCGGCCAACGCCTGGGTGGTGGCCACCACCCGCGATCGCATCGCTCCTCGCCTCGTCGAATGCCGCCCCCACCAGGTCGGCATCGTCTTCGGCACCTCCCACTGGACCCGCAGCGGTACCCGCAATCCCCACTTCGAAGGGCGCATGATCGCCGCCGCCCGATTGATGAACGAGGGACGTCTGCGCCACCTGCTGGTGTCCGGTGACAATGCCACCCGCTACTACAACGAGCCGGTGACCATGTGGCGCGACCTCAAGGCGCGTGGCGTGCGCGAGGTCGACATGACGCTGGACTACGCCGGTTTCAGCACCTTCGATACTCTGGCCAGGGCCCGCGACGTGTTCGAGGTGGAGCGCGCACTATTGATTACCCAGGACTGGCACCTGCCGCGGGCGCTGTTCATCGCTGATGCCCTGGGGCTTGAGGTCGAGGGCTGCCCGGCGCCCGAGAGGGAGGGTTCTCGCTGGCTGATCCTGCGGGAGTGGGTGGCCCGGGTGGCGACCCTGGGCGATCTCTACCTGTGGCAGCGCGAGCCGCGCTTTCTTGGCCCCCTGGAGCCTTTGAAGATCGCGGCGCCGGCACCTCGCATCGAGGCTCGGAGTCTTCACGAGGTCATCGACGAGGTGTTGACCAGAGGCGACGCCAGTGTGGCGCCATTGCTGCTGCGCACGCCCGACGCCGGCAAGAACTGAGAGCAGCCGCTTTACCCTGGCATCCGCTTCACCAATAAAAACGCCTTGCCGGCAGAGCCTGGCAAGGCGTTTTCGTGGATTGGCGTTCGCGTCGGCGGCGTCAGCGTTTGACGGTTCGACGGCCTGCGCCACGCTTCTGGGCGGTCGACTTCTGCAGGTCGTAGAGCTCGCGAATCAGCGCGCGGCAACCCTTCCATACCTCTTCGATCACCGGCTCGATGGGGCCCGGCAAGGGATGGGTAAACAGGGTGGAGAGAGACTGCATCAGCACCCGCTCCTGCTCGAGCAGCTCGTTGATCAACACCTGTGAGTCGTTGCCGACAAAGCTCTTGAGACGACTCCACAGCCACATGTAGTCGTCGCGTTCGACGTCGGCATCACGCGGCAGCAGGTCGAGGTGTTCGCGCGCCAGCTCCTGGAGCTCGCGCATGGTCTTCTGGCGCGTCTCGAAGTGGGGCTCCAGAGCGTCGCGCAGCGAGGGTCGCAGGCGCTCGAGATTGTCCTGGAAATAGTCGACGCTGTCGGCCAGGGCCTCCAGCAGGCTGTCCATCGCCACCTGGCGATTATCGAGAAACATGCGCGTCACCTCCTCCGGTGACGCAAATTGTGGGGCTCCAGCAGGAGTTTTGCCACCCCTAATGTGGCAAATATTTATGATTCTTGCGGTGGGGTGGTCGATCGCTTCGACCTTGGTCGAAAAGCGCTGACAAAGTTGGCCCGGTTGCGGCGAGATATCGTCGTAGGCGAAGGACCGCCTCGCGCTTGTGAGCGGTAAGTGAGCGCCAATGACAAGACGGGCGACCGTACTATCGGTCGCCCCTCGGCGTCATCCTTTACGGGGCTTTTATCTTGAGCCCTTGCCGCTTCAGCCCTTGGGTTTGGCCGGCGTACGGGTCCGTGGACGCGCCGTGGCGCTCTTTTCCAGGTGTTCGATGACCAGGCCGGCGATGTCCTTGCCGGTGGCGCTCTCGATGCCCTGCAGGCCGGGCGAGGAGTTCACCTCCATCACCACGGGGCCATGGTTGGAGCGCAGCAGGTCGACACCGGCCACGCGCAGCCCCATGGACTTGGCCGCGCGGATGGCGGTGGAGCGTTCTTCCGGGGTGATACGGATGACGCTGGCGCTGCCGCCGCGGTGCAGGTTGGAGCGGAACTCGCCTTCGGCCGCCTGGCGCTTCATCGCTGCCACCACCTTGTCGCCGATGACGAAGCAGCGGATGTCGGCGCCCTTGGCTTCCTTGATGTACTCCTGAACCATGATGTTGGCCTTCATGCCCATGAACGCCTGGATCACCGATTCCGCCGCCTGGTTGGTCTCGGCCAGCACCACGCCGATACCCTGGGTGCCTTCCAGCAGCTTGATCACCAGCGGGGCGCCCTTGACCATGGTGATCAGGTCCGGGATGTCATCGGGGGAGTGGGCGAAGCCGGTCACCGGCAGGCCGATGCCCTTGCGAGACAGCAGTTGCAGTGAGCGCAGCTTGTCGCGGGAGCGGGTGATGCCGACGCTGTCGTTGAGCACGGTGACGTTCATCATCTCGAACTGACGCAGCACGGCGCAGCCGTAGAAGGTGACCGAGGAGCCGATGCGCGGGATGACGGCGTCGAAGGGCTCGAGTTCCTCACCCTTGTAGTGAATCGACGGATGGTGAGAAGCGATGCTCATGTAGCAGCGCAGCGTATCGACCACCCGGGCCGTATGGCCGCGTTGTTCGGCGGCTTCCACCAGGCGACGAGTGGAGTAGAGATTGCGGTTGCGGGACAGCAGCGCGATATGCATGTGCGAGTCTCCAGGTCAGGGGCGGTGGATCCGTCAGGGTTCGCCGTGCAGAAAGGTGGCGCCGGGCGCCACCAGCAGGCGGCGCAGTGCGCGGCGACCGAGAAGCATGGGGTGGCGCATGTTGCGCCGGTCGGTCAGGGATAGCTCGACGGGAAATTCCAGATCCCCCATCTGCATCTGGGTGCGAATAAAGTAGCGCCACTCGGCCTGGCCGTTGGAGCTGGTGACCTTGCGCCGATCATGCAGGTGCATACGGTACTGGTGTGACGGACTGTCGGGGCCGCCGGCACGGGTGACGAAGCTGACCCACAGGATCTCGTCCTCCTCGAAGGACTCGATCTCCTCGGCGTGCAGCGCCGAGGTGCGAGCGCCGGTGTCCACCTTGGCACACAGATGCAGGTGCATCTGCGGCAGGATCACCATCTCGCGGCGACCGACGACGGCCTGAGCCTGAAAGGGCAGGTCCTTCATGTCTTCTCCTTGTCGCGGGATGCTGCTTGTTATTCAGGCGACGTCCGTTGTCGAACTGTCAGTGGCAACGAACGTCACACGGGCAAGCGAATCAATGACCGCCTGTGCCCTTGACCGCCGCCAGTCGGCGAGCGGTGGCGGAGTCCTTCGGGGCCTGACGCAGCGTCATCAGTACCGGCAGACGCAGCCGGGGGATCTGCGCCAGGTCCCTCGCAACGGCCAGGAAGTCGGCCCCGTCGCATTCGGCGACCCGCTCCAGAAACAGCGGCAGGCGCTCGGCGTGCTCCAGGTGTTGCCAGCCCCGTGCGGCGATTGCCGCGAGGGTGTCCGGGCCGCAGGCATCGCTATCGGCCAGCAAGGCGTCGAACCAGTCACCGGCCAGGCTGTCGGGCGCGTTGCCCACGGCGCGCACACAGGCGCAGAAGGTCTCGATGTCGCCCTGGCTGGCCGCCTGTTCGCCGCGCTGACGCAGCGCCTCTGCAAGCTCTGCTGATAGTGCTACATGTTCCAGACAGTAGCATAGCGATGTCAGCACTTCGCTGTGCAGCTGCGGGATAGCGGCTACCAGCGAGGCCTCAGTCTCGGGGGTGAGACGCGCCACATGGTCGGCCAGCCCCTGCAGGCCCAGCGCCTGCCAGTCGTGGCCACCCTGGCCCGACAGGAAGGCTTCGACCGGCTCAAGGTGCTCGCTGGCGGGACGCTCCAGATCGGCGCTGGCTCGGGCGTGCAGCATCGCCTGAAAGGTCAGGGAAGGGGTGAAGGCCAGCGGGTTGTCCTTCATCAGGTTGTCGATCTCGCCGCCGTCGGACTGCTCCAGCGCTTCTGCGCTGCGGCCCAGGGTGGACAGCAGGCGCTCGAGGAAGGCGTCCCGCTGGGCGGCATCCAGAAGGCCCTGTTCGTCCACCGGCAGCGCCAGGAACCAGATCAGCGGGTCGCTCATGTCACCCAGGCGAAACACCAGCGCCAGGCGGGCACGACCCTGCCAGGGTTCCGGCCAGGGGACCTGGCCGCTCTCGAAGTCTGCCAGGGTCTCGAGCGCGCAGGGGTGCACACGCCGTCCCATATGATAGAGACGCACCTCGGCACCGGTCAGGGTGAAAAAGTCGTGAAGACGATGGATCGCTTGCATGGCCCCTCCGAAAGATCAGCGTGCACTCTATCGCGCCGCTCGAGGAGTGTCAGCCGTCCACGGCGGAAATTTGTGCATCCCTCGCACTGTATTTTGCTGCACCGCTGGTGAATTTTTGATCAAGCTCCGCAAAAGAGCGTCAGAAGCGGCTCGGCGTCATCTGTCAAAGGGTTATCCACAGGGACATTCAGCGCTTCTGTGAATGAATGATGGTGGGGATAAGTCGGTGAGGTGACAGTTAGCCGACGGCGGTCGGCGGTTGCTGCCGGGAAGGGCGATCGCAATAGCAGGAGGCTATGGTTCACCCTGGGATTTTTCACTGCGTCTGCTATCGATTTGGAATATAATGGCGGTCGTTTATTCCAAATCATGCTGAGCCATCGAGCAGCCCAGGGTTGAAGTGGCGATGGATGCCTCCACCTGTCACCCTCCCGGGCCATGCCGCACTGGCCGCCCCAATCGTTTTCAAGGAGCCGTCCATGGTTCGTCATCTGGCTGTTTCTCTTGCCGCCGCAGGTGCCATCGGTGTCGCTGCCGGTGCCCACGCCGACACCCTGAAAGTCGGCATGTCCGGTGGTTACTTTCCCTTTACCTTCGTCGAGCAGGACACCCTCAAGGGCTTCGAGGTCGACGTGATGGAAGCGGTGGCCGAAGAGATGGGCACCGAGGTGGAGTTCGTTACCGCCAACTTCTCAGGGTTGTTCGGCATGCTCGAGTCCGGGCGCATCGACACCATCGCCAACCAGATCACCATCACCGAGGAGCGTGAGCAGAAGTACCTGTTCACCTCGCCCTATGTGTATGACGGTGCTCAGGTGGTGACCAAGGAAGGCAATGACGAGGTCTCCGGGGTCGAGGATCTGGCGGGCAAGACCGTGGCCGTCAATCTGGGCTCCAACTACGAGCAGTTGCTGCGCGAGCTGCCCTACGCCGACGAGATCGATATCCGCACCTATGAGAGCAACATCGAGCAGGACACCGCGCTGGGTCGTGTCGATGCCTTCGTCATGGATCGCGTCAGCGCCACCCAGGTGATCAAGGAAAAGCCGCTGCCGCTGGCGCTGGCCGGCAAGCCGTTCTCCGAGATTCGCAATGCGCTGCCGTTCCGCCAGGACGACCAGGAACTGCGCGACGAGGTCGACCAGGCGCTTGACACCCTGCGTGAAGATGGCACCTTGAGCGAGATCTCCGAGCGCTGGTTCGATGCCGATATCACCACGCCCTGAGCGGTGATCGACTCTCCATGAGCATTCTCGACCTCGACTACATGGTTGGGCTGGTGCCCATCCTGCTCAGCTACCTGCCCCTGACCCTGGGGATGGCGCTGGCCGGGATGGCGCTGGCTCTGGTGCTGGCCTGTGGCCTGGCGGTGATCCGGGTACTCAAGATCCCGGTTCTCAACGGCCTGACGCTGTGGTTCATCTCGTTCTTTCGCGGTACGCCGCTGTTGGTGCAGCTGTTCCTGTTCTACTACGGGCTGCCCCAGGTGCTGTCGTTTCTGACCACCATCGATGGCATCACCGCCACCATCATGGGGCTGACGCTGCACTTCTCGGCCTATATGGCGGAGTCGATCCGCGCCGCCATCGTCGGCGTGGATCGCAGTCAGACCGAGGCGGCGCTGTCCATTGGCATGACCAACGGCCAGTTGATGCGCCGGATCGTACTGCCCCAGGCCACTCGCATCGCGGTGCCGACGTTGATGAACTACTTCATCGACATGATCAAGGCCACCTCGCTGGCGTTCACTCTGGGCGTCACCGAGTTGATGGGGGCGACCCAGAAAGAGGCCGCCGGCAGCTTCCTGTACTTCGAGGCCTTCATCACCGTGGCGCTGATCTACTGGGCCATCGTCGAGGCACTGGCCTGGCTGCAGCGGCGCCTGGAATCCCGACTCAACGAGGCCTATCGTCGATGATCAAGCTAGAGCGACTGACCAAGCGCTTCGGTGATACCACCGTGCTCGACGGTATCGACCTGGAGATCCAGCAGGGCGAGATCATCGTGGTGATCGGCCCCTCCGGGACCGGCAAGTCGACGTTGCTGCGCTGTCTCAACTTTCTCGAGCAGCCAGACGGTGGCCGCCTGACGCTGGGCCCGCTGAATCTAAACCTGACCCAGGCCAGCAAGTCCGAGATCCTGGCTGCCCGTCGTCACACGGCCTTCGTGTTCCAGAACTACGCGCTGTTTGCCAACAAGACGGCGCTTGAGAACATCGCCGAGGGCCTCATCGTGGTCAACCGCTGGCCCAGGGCCAAGGCCCACCAGCGAGCGCGTGAGATCCTCGAGCGCATCGGCATGTCGGACAAGGCGGACGCCTATCCGGCGTCGCTGTCCGGGGGGCAGCAGCAGCGGGTGGGGATCGGCCGCGCCATGGCCGCCCAGGCCGAGGTGATCTTGTTCGACGAACCCACCTCATCGCTGGATCCCGAGTGGGTCGACGAGGTGCTGGCGTTGATGAAGCAGTTGGCGCGTGAACGCCAGACCATGCTGGTGGTCACCCACGAGATGGCCTTTGCCCGTGACGTGGCCGACCGGGTGGTGTTCATGGAGGGCGGGCGCATCGTCGAGCAGGGGCCTCCCTCGGAGCTGTTCCATGCACCGCAGGACCCGCGTACCCGAGACTTCCTGCGCAAGGTACTGCCCGCCGCCGAGCCCCTGTAGGCCGAATCGCTCATCCATCCGGCGAGATCCTCGTTCGAGAAAGTCTGCACGTCGAGGCGTGCCCTTCGAGGTGCCGCATTTGCAGCGGTTTCTTGGGGCGCGCGTGTTGCTGCCGGGCTGGCCCTCGCTGGTCCGGCACGCGACAATGACGTGCACCAAGCCCATTTTCAAAGCGGAGGCATCATGCCCACCGAACCTTCCGTCCACGACGCCCTGGGCGCGGCCCTGCGCGAGCTCGAGGCGACCATGAAGGCCGCCAACATGTGGCGTATGGACAAGCCGGAGGCCGCCGCCTTCAACAGTCGGCAGCCGTTCTGCATCGATACCATGTCGCTGCCTCAGTGGCTGCGCTTCGTGTTTATCGCCAGGCTCGATACCCTGGTGGAGCAGCGTGCACCCCTGCCCGCCAGTTGCGATGTGGCCCCGGCGGTGGACGCCTACCTGATCCAGGAAGGCGCGCGCGCCCAGGACCGGATGCTGTTGCAGAAGGTGATCGAGGATATCGACCGGCTGATCACCGAGAACTGAATCGCCGGTAACGGAAGAAGTCCCCAGCGAGGAGAAGGCGATGCCCTGGTACTTTGCCTATGGCAGCAACATGAACATTAAGCGTGTCGCCGCGCGCATCGGTGAGACCCGGCGTGTGCTGGCCGGCAGCCTGGAAGGGTACGCGCTGCGCTTCAACAAGGCCTCCCGGGTGCCGGGCATCGCCCACGCCAATGTGGTGCCGGCGCCAGGCGATCGGGTCGAGGGCGCGCTGTTCGAACTCCTCGAGCCCGAGCAGATCCGGCAGATGGATCCCTTCGAAGGTTACCCACACGAGTACGACCGTCATCGTCTGCCGGTGCTCACCCAACAAGGGCCGATCGAGGCCTGGGTCTATATCGCCGGCGCCGAACGCCAGGGGGATGACCTGCGGCCCGCCCGCGAGTACCTTGAGCACCTGCTGGCCGGTCGGGACTTCCTTAGCGAGGGCTATCATCAGGCGCTGGCGGCGGTAGAGGCCGTCGAGCACCTCGATGATGCCACTCTGGGGCGACTGGGGCTGTCACGCCATCATCCCCGCTAGCTTCTTGCCCCTATTGGCACCGCGGCCTGCTACAGATGCGTCGCCAAATACACTTTTTGACGTCAACAGCAAAACGCCCACCTCCCAAGTGGGGGCGGGCGTTTTGCAATGAAGAGCAATACCGCATGGCGGGTCAGTGGCAGTGTACGGTGCCAGCGCTCCGGTCCATATGGCAGCACTGCCCTGCGGGTGAGCTCTTTCGGCAACCTCCACCATGAGCCAGTGCGGTACCGCTGATCAGCACCAATACCATCGCAACAATGAGTACCCTCATTTCAGTCTCCCAATGTTAGATCGCGTTTGCGGAAGGTATTGTGCCGTATCGCAGGCTTTGCTGAACTGACCCGGATCAGAAGCGGTAGCTGATACCGGCCATGATCACGTAGGGGTCCACCTCGATCTCGCCTAGATCAGTGCCGTCGAGGTCGACGTCGCTGTCGATATCCAGATACCACACCGCCATGTTGGCCGCCCAGTGGTCGTCGATGACCAGGTCGAGGCCCGCCTGGCCGGCCCAGCCCCAGGACTCTTCCAGATCGAGATCGTCTCCGGTATCGATGTCCTCGTCGGAGAAGTGGGTGTAGTTGACCCCCAGGCCGACGTAGGGCTGCACTCGCGCCTCGGTGCCACCGAAGGGGTAGTACTGCACGGTCAGGGTCGGCGGCAGGTGCTCGACGCTGGCACCGATATCGGTGCCACCTACGTTCAGGTCGACGTCGTGCTCGAAGGGCTCGGCGGCCAGCAGTTCGACGCCGAACTTGTCGTGGAAGCGATAGCCCAGGGTGAAGGCGAAACCATTGTCGTCATGGACGTCGGTGTCCATGTCGCCACCCAACAGCGAGCCGTTGTCGGAGTCGGGCTTGACCTTCGCCACCCCGATGCGGGTGTAGATGTCGCCCTTGCCGTAGGCGGCAAAGGCCTGGCTGCTGACGAGGGCGCTGCCGGCGATGGCGGCGACCAGGGCGGTGGTGATCAGGGGATGGCGCATGGTGTTCTCCTTGCGTACTGGCAAAAGTGGGCGAGCCGGTCGGCGAGCCATTCAGCGAGCCCGATTGCCAAGCAGTGTATGCCGCATCGAGAACGTGGTTATTGATCTACCTCAATACCTCCTTTGGTCGACAAAAATGAACCGTCAACGCACCAGAAAAGGCGCCTGGCAAAGCCAGACGCCTTCGATGCTGCGGTTGGAATGCGGCGCGATCGAGCTGACCGTTCAACCGCTTATTTCAAGATCGCGCAGGCGTTTTCTCAATACAGCGCAAGCGCTTAGAAACGATAGGTGACGCCGGCACCGATGGTCATCGGATCGATCTCGGCCTCGCCAACATCGTGGCCGTCGACCTCGATATCGGAATCGACATCGGCGTAGCGGGCGTAGGTGCCGACCAGCAGGTTGTCGGTGACGCTGAGGTCGAGACCCACCTGGGCTGCGGCGCCGTAGGAGCTATCGAGGTCGGCGTTGAAGCTCTCGTCGGAGAAGTGGGTGTAGTTCATGCCCACGCCAACGTAGGGGTGGACGCGAGCGTTTTCCACGCCGCCCAGCGGGTAGTAGTTGAGCATCAGGTTGACCGGGGTACGGTCGACGCTGCCCACATTACCGCCGTTGACCGCGATATCGTGCTCCATAGCCTCGGAGCCGTTGAGCTCGACACCGAACTTGTCGTGGAACAGGTAGCCGGCGCCGTAGGCGAAGCCGTTCTCCTCGGAGACATCGAGATCCTGGTTGGCGATATCGCCGTTGTCCGAGGTGGGGTCGGCCTTCTCGAAGCCACCGCGCACGTAGATGTCACCTGCCTGATAGGCCAGGGCAGACTGGGCGGCGAAGGTGGTGGTAGCGAGCAGGGCTGCGGTGCCCATCAGTCGAGTCATGTTCATGCGGGACCTCCTTGATGATCCGATGGCATCCTTCCCGAGGGAAGTAACCTTGTACGCTTCACAGTTTACGAACAGTGTTTCTAAATGTCTTGTAGAAATATTTAATTGGCCAGATAGCAGTAACTAGCCAGAATTTATGGAACTAATTCGACTTGGGCGGGTAGGTGATGTAAATGCTGTACAATTTTTTTGCACATTGTGGCGTAGACGTCGATGCGCGCTTGTGCACTGCATAAACGCTCGCCGTCCGGCGATAAATCGTCTTCACTGTGGGAGAAGACTCCGGAGGAGAGTGCGGGATGGTGGCCAGACGAAGGCGTGAGAGGTTGCTCGGCATGTCGACGCTGCCCTGGGGCGGGGCGGCACTGGTGCTCGCACTGACCGCTGTGTTGGCGGTGTGGCTGCTGCTGGAACCCTGGCTGATTCGTGATCTCCCGACGCCGGCGAGGCTGGCCATGGTAGTTCTGGGCGTGTGGGCGCTGGGCGGGGGGTTGTCCATGCCGCTGCACTTCTCCGCGGTACCCGGCTGGTGGCGTCTGGCGGGGGCCATGCCCTGGTATCCGCTGGCACTGGTCAGCTTTATCGTGCTGCTGCTGTGTCGCTACGCCGGTCTGTTTTGAACGGGGCTGATGTGCACGGCTAAGGTGGGCAGGGCGGTTCGACCGTCAGTGAGCGTTGAGCGCCAGGTGCGTGCTGGATGTGTCCCGTAACGAAGAAGGCCGCCCGAGGGCGGCCTTCTTGCGTGGCAGACGATCACTGACGATCAGGCGTCTTCCAGGGTGTCGAACTGCTCGGTGATCTCCTTGCTCGGCTCGGCAGTCATCAAGCTCACCACCACGATCGCGATGTAGGCGAAGATCACGCCGGGCACGATCTCGTAAAGATCGAACAGGCCGCCGGACATCTCGGCCCAGGCCACCACGGTGATACCACCGACCACGATACCGGCCAGCGCGCCCCACTGGTTCATGCGACGCCAGTACAGCGACATGATCAGTGCAGGACCGAAGGCGGCGCCGAAACCGGCCCAGGCGTAGGACACCAGTCCCAGTACCGTGGAGTCCGGGTTCATCGCCAGCAGGTAGGCGATGACGGCGATGCCGATGACCGCAAAGCGGCCGACCCAGACCAGCTCGGACTGGCTGGCGTCGGGGCGGAACAGCGCCTTGTAGAAGTCATCGGTCAGGGCAGAGGACGACACCAGCAGCTGGGAGTCGGCGGTGGACATGACCGCAGCCAGGATGGCGGCGAGCAGCACACCGGCGACCAGCGGATGGAAGATGGCGTTGACCATGACCATGAAGATGGTCTCGCCGTCACCCAGGTCGCGGGTCATGTAGACCAGGCCCAGCAGACCGACCGCCATGGCGCAGACCAGGCACAGGCCCGACCAGGTCACGGCGATGCGACGGGCGGCGGGGATGTCGGCTTCGGAGCGGATGGCCGCGAAACGCGCCAGGATGTGCGGCTGGCCGAAGTAGCCAAGGCCCCAGGCCAGCGAACTGATGATGCCGATGGCGGTCAGGGTTTCACCGGTGGACGCATCGACGAACCAGCTCAGCATGTCGGGGTTCTCGGCCAGGATCTGCTGGCCACTGCCGCTGAAGCCACCCAGTTCGGTCAGGGCGATGACCGGCACGACCAGCAGCGCCGCCGCCATCATCAGACCCTGGATCAGGTCCGTCCAGGAGACCGCCAGGAAGCCGCCAAAGAAGGTATAGGAGATAATGGCCAGCGTACCGACGGTCACCGCGATGGTGTAGTCGAAGCCGAATACCGTCTCGAACAGCTTGCCGCCGGCAACCAGGCCGGAGCTGGTGTAGAACAGGAAGAACAGCAGGATGAAGACCGCCGAGATCACCCGCAACAGCGGTGCCTTCTCGCGAAAGCGCTTGGCGAAGAAGTCCGGCAGGGTCAGGGCGTCATTGGCCTTGAAGGTGTAGACGCGCATGCGCCGGGCGACGATCAGCCAGTTGAGCCAGGTGCCGATCAACAGGCCCACGGCGATCCAGGAGGCCGACAGACCGCTGACGTAGGCCGCACCGGGCAGACCCAGCAGCAGCCAGCCCGACATGTCCGAGGCGCCGGCAGATATCGCCGACGTCCAGGGGCCAAGCGAGCGGCCACCAAGGATATAGTCGGACAGATTGGTGGTGCGCTTGTAAGCAATGATACCGATGACCAGCATCAATATCAGATACAGCGCGAACGTGATGCCAATGGTGGCGTTGTTTTCGACCATGGGAGCGTTCCTTGTGGTTTTTGTCGTGGGTGGTTGGCGTTCTCAAGTCACCGGCTCTGTGTCGAGCGCGATGATCTCCCCGTGTGGGCGCGGTCGTCACGCGCGTCCCTGCGATCCGGCGCTCCCCTCGGGGTAGTGGGTGAGCGCCGGTTGCCGACGATGCGCCGACCGTCGGGTGAGTGCGTTGGACCAGCAGGCCAGGACCTGACTTACTCGTCCCCTAGCGCCAGCAGCGAGGCGTTGCCGCCGAGTGCCGCCGTGTTGTTGGTCACCGTCTTCTCGGTGGCGAAACGCAACAGGTAGTTGGGGCCGCCGGCCTTGGGGCCGGTGCCGGAGAGCCCCTGACCGCCGAAGGGTTGAACGCCTACGACAGCACCAATGATATTGCGGTTGATGTAGACGTTGCCAACGCGCACTTTCCGCGCTATTTCATCGGCAAAGGATTCGTTGCGGCTGTGCACGCCGAAGGTCAGGCCATAACCACGCGCGTTGATCGAGGCGATCACCTTGTCGAGCTCGTTGGACTTCCAGCGCACCACGTGCAGCACCGGGCCGAACTGTTCACGCTCGAGCGCATCGATACCATCGATGGTGAAGGCCGCCGGGGCGACAAAGGTGCCTTCACTGGTGTGCTCGGGCTTCAGCGGCGTTTCGCTGATCAGACGTCCTTCACCCTTCAGCCGATCGATATGCGCCTGCAGGTCCTTGCGCGCGTCCTCGTCGATCACCGGGCCTACGTCGGTGCCGAGGTCGCGTGGGTCACCCACGTGGAGTTCGGCCATGGCGCCGTCGAGGATCTCCAGCACACGGTCGGCGACGTCGTCCTGCAGGTAGAGCACCCGCAAGGCCGAGCAGCGCTGTCCGGCGCTCTGGAAGGCCGAGTGGATGACGTCGGCGACGACCTGCTCGGGCAGGGCGGTGGAGTCGACGATCATCGCGTTCATGCCGCCGGTCTCGGCCACCAGTGTCGGCAGCGGCGCATTCTCACGCTCGGCCAGGGCGCGGTTGATGATCTGGGCGGTATCGGTACCGCCGGTGAAGACCACCCCGGTGATCCGCGAATCGCCGGTCAGCACGCTGCCCACGGTGGGGCCGTCGCCGGGCAGCAACTGAACCACTTCACGCGGCATGCCGGCCTGGTACAGCAGCTCGACCACCCGGTGGGCAACGATCGACGTCTGCTCGGCGGGCTTGGCCAGCACGGTATTGCCGGCCACCGCGGTGGCGACCATCTGGCCGCAGAAGATTGCCACCGGGAAGTTCCACGGGCTGATCGCGGCGAACACCCCCTTGCCGCCCATGTGCAGACGATTGGACTCGCCGGTGGGGCCGGGCAGCTCGGTGGGCTCACCGAAGATCTCCTCGGCGCGCACCGCATAGTAGCGACAGAAGTCCACCGCTTCGCGGATCTCGTCGACGCCGTCGGTCAACAGCTTGCCACCTTCACGCGAGCACAGCGCCATCAGCTCCGCCAGGTGCTCTTCCATCAGGTCGGCGAAGCGCCTCAGGATGTCGGCGCGCTCCTTGACCGGGGTGACCTCCCATGCCGGGAAGGCAGCCCAGGCCGCGTCCACCGCCCGCTCGGTCTGTTCGCGGGTGGTCCACTGCACGCTACCGACCACCTGGCGACGGTCGTAAGGACTGGTGACTTCGTGGGTCTGGGCGGGGTCCTCGGCGACCTCGAAGGCCAGCAGCGGACGCGCCTGGTAGCGGGTATCCATGTGCTTGCCCATGGCCTCCATCAGCGGCCGGTACTGGCTGTTGATGGTCAGGTTGACGCCGCGGGAGTTGGGGCGGTGCTCGCCATAGATGTCGCGAGGCAGCGGAATCTGGGGATTGGACAGGCTGTCGAACTGTCGCAGTGTCTCGATGGGATGGACGCACAGCGACTCCACCGGCACCTTGGGGTCCACCAGCTGATGCACGAAGGAGGAGTTGGCACCGTTCTCGAGCAGTCGGCGAACCAGGTAGGGCAGCAGGTCCTTGTGGGCGCCCACTGGGGCGTAGATACGGCAGTAGGTGCCTTCAGGTGCACGCTTTAGCGCGGCATCGTAGAGTGCCTCGCCCATGCCGTGCAGGCGCTGGAACTCGAAGGCTCGGCTGGTGTGGTTGGCCTGCTCGAGGATGGTGGTGATGGTATGGGCGTTATGGGTGGCGAACTGCGGGAAGATGCGACCCTTGGTGGCATCGGACAGCAGGAAGCGCGCGCAGGCCAGGTAGGCCACATCGGTGGATGCCTTGCGGGTGAACACCGGATAGCCGTCGACGCCGAGCTGCTGGGACTCCTTGATCTCGGTGTCCCAGTAGGCGCCCTTGACCAGACGCAACGGGATCTCGTCACCCTGGAAGTCGGCCAGACGGTTGAGGTAGTGCAGCACCGGCAGGGCGCGCTTGGAGTAGGCCTGCACCACCAGACCGAAGTGGCCCCACCCGCGGCAGATGTCGCTCTCGTAGACGGCGCGGAAGACCTCCAGCGACAACTCCAGGCGGTCGACCTCCTCGGCGTCGATGGTCACCGCCACGTCATTGTCCCGGGCCAGTTTGGCCAGCTCCTTGACGCTGCCCACCAGCTCCTCGAGGACCTGTTCGCGGCGGCCGAACTCGTAGCGAGGGTGCAGCGCGGACAGCTTGATCGAGATCGACGGTGCCGGCGTCCTGTCGCCCAGGTTGCGGCTGGTCTTGCCGACCTGGCGGATGGCGGTGGCGTAGTCGTCGAAGTAGCGGCCGGCATCACGCCGGGTACGGGCGGCTTCGCCCAGCATGTCGTAGGAGTAGGTGTAGCCCTTGTCGAACAGCGGCTTGGAGCGCTTGAGCGCTTCGTCGATATCACGCCCCAGCACGAACTGCTTGCCCATCACCTTCATGGCTTCGACCATGGCCCGGCGAATGACCGGCTCGCCCATGCGGTTGACCATCTTGTTGATGAAACCGCTGGGCTTGCCATCCTTGGGCTTGTCCAGGCTCACCACTCGGCCGGTCATCAAAAGGCCCCAGGTGGAGGCGTTGACCATCCAGGACTCGCTCTTGCCAAGGTGGGCCTTCCAGTCGGCCGGGCCCAGTCGATCTTCGATCAGTGCATCGGCGGTGGCCTTGTCGGGGATGCGCAGCATCGCCTCGGCCAGACACATCAGCATCAAGCCTTCGTGGGTATCCAGGCTGTACTGCTGCAGCAGCTCGTCGATGGTATCGACGGCGGTGTCCATCTCGCGCACTTCGCGCACGAGAGAAGCCGTCTTGTCGGCGACGCGCTCGATGTGCTCGTCCTTGCCATCGATCAGCTTGATCAATTCACTTACGAAGGCGTCTTCTTCGACCACGTAGTGATCGCTGATGCGCGCAAAGAGTGTATCCAGATCCTGCTGCCAGGTGGAGTTGTCGAGCATATTGTTGGCGTTGAGCATGTCAGTCCCCAAATGGTGAACCGCCGCGGGCGGAGAAAGGGCTTGCCGCAAAGTCGATCGCGGACGTGCAGTCGCGCAATCCGGGCATGTTGGCAAGCCTAGGTTGCATGCCTCTTCCATGCTTGCCAAATGCACCGAAGGATTTGGCAAATCCACGGGCGTTATCGACTAACCCTAGCTTTAATGTGCCGATTTGGCAGTCAGATGGTGGAGATTCGGTGACGAAATCTCGCTGACATGACGTCGCGTCTGGCTGGGAGGATGGCCGTAATGCTTGCGGTAGGCGCGGGACAGGGCGCTCTGATGGGCGAAGCCGGTGAGGGCGGCGATTTCCGACAACGGCAGGCGACTGCGCATCAGCAGCTGACGTGACGCCTCCAGGCGTCGACGCATCACGTACTGCCAGGGTGACAGGCCCGTCTGGGCGCGGAAGCGTTCGGTAAAGTGGGTTTCGCTGAGGCAGGCGAAGGCCGCCAGATCGGCGACCTTGAAGCGGCGCGCCAGGTGATCGTCGATGTAGCGATCGAGCGCGCGCAGGTCGATGCGCCGGTGGTGCATCGCGCCGGTTTCATCGCCGGCCAGACGCGCATGCAACGAGCCCAGCAAGGTGGTCGCCAGGCGTTCCTGATGCAGGGCAGGGACGGGGCCCTCGAGCGCCAACTGATTCATTTCGGCCACCACGAAACCCAGGAACTGTTTCAGAGGCGCGTCCAGGGTAAAGAAACGTGGCGCGTCGAACAGCCTTGCCAGTTCATGATGATGGCCGGTGAGCGCCAGGGCGTCATCGGGAAGGTCGAGGATCAGTTGGCGGTTGTTGCCGGTGCCGGCGTAGTAGTGGAGGTGGTTGGCGGGCACGATGCAGCCGCAGAATGCCTCGATGGTGCCGCCAAGGCCTTCGATGTCGAAGTCGGCGCGCCCGGCCAGGGCGATCACGATCTGATGGTAGTCGTGGGAGTGATGCCGGGTCGCGGTGTCCAGAGGGATCTGCCTGATGGCGCTGCTCATCGGGGGGCTCCCGCAGGCGGTAACGAGGACGTCATCATACCCGATGGGTACAGGATTCTCACTGACTGTCAGTCCCCCCTGGGCTGCTCCCTGAGGCGGATACGAGCGGCCAGGTGGTCGCGCAGTGCACGCAGGTCCTCCTGTCCGGCGCTGTCCAGCAGGGCCTTGCCCCGGGTCACCCGGCCAAAGCGCCCGTGTTCATCGACCAGGCTGCGAGCGCGGCGTCGGACGCCGTCCAGGTACTCGTCGTGGCGAATCGGATAAAGGATGACGGCATTCCATTCATCTTCGCCAACTGTGCTGTCGAGAGCACGGTCGAACAGGTCAAGCAGGTGCTGTGGCTCGGTGCGGTATCGTGGCGTGCCGGACAGCATCAACACCGCGAGCACCGCGACGAAGACGACCAGACAGACGACGAACACGAGCAGAAACAAGGACAAGGTCATGGCACGGTAGATCGCTTGAAACGGGAAAGGACGGCTGATCGCAAGGCTCTCACATCCAGCCGCACATGTCGCGGGTCCCGATCTGCGTTGACGCTGGTGTGGTGGCAAGGGCGTTCATTGCATATTGTTACATTATGGATGGATGTGAGGCCGCACGACGTCGAGATCGTCGTCGGGGTGACGGTCTGTTCGGCCATCTGCCGCGACACCAGCTCAGAACCCCGTTCTGAACAGAAAGGAATGCAGAGAGGAATGCCGAGAGTAGAGGGACACCGGGCAATAGCATGGCGTGCCGGCCAATATCGCACCATCGCCGGCCATGATCGTCAGATAGTGTTCCGTCCTTGTATTTCCGGAACCGTGTAAACGAGGAGATGTGATGGCTCTGTTGGTCTCCCTGCTGCTGGCTGTCGCGTTGGGGTGGCTCGCCCAGCGTACCGGTCTTTGCATGGTGCGTGCGGTTCAGGGGATACGCATGTGGCGGCCGGGTCTGTTGCTGACCATCGTCGGCTGCGGCGTCTGGTTCTGGCTTGCCAGCCCCCTGTTCATCCATTTCCCTCTTGGCGAGGTGCTCAGGCGTCACGCGATCGGGTGGCCCTTCGCTGTCGGTGGGCTGCTGTTTGGCCTGGCCGCGGCGGTCAATCATGGCTGTTCGATCTCGACCCTTTCCGCCCTGGCGCGGGGGCAGTGGCACATGCTCGCCACCATTCTGGGCTGGGTGCTGGGTTGGTGGATGCTGTATCTGGGCGCCCCTGATATCTCCTACACCCGTCTGGCGACGATCTTCACGCCGGCCTGGTGGCTGGTACTGAGTATCGTCGCAGTCTCGCTGCTGGCGATCTGGCGGCTGTCGCCTGCTCACCGCCGTATCTACGCGGGTGTCATGGTGTTCGGCGCGGTAGGCGGTCTGTTGGGCGTGCTGGAACCACTGTGGTCACCGAGCCAACTGATTCGAGACGTCACCGAGCGTCCTCTGGCAATGGACATGGCCGTCGCCTGGCCTAGCCTCGGACGCGTCCTGATCAGCGTCGCGATCCTGGCGGGAATGCTGGTAGCGGCGCGAGCCCACTTCCGACCGGGCGAGTATCAGGGGTCCCTCGGGCGCTGGATGAAGCATCTGCTGGCCGGAATCTTGATGGGCATCGGCGCCTCGCTTGCGCTGGGTGGCAACGATCTACAGCTATTGATCGCGTTGCCGGCCGGCTCGCCGGGAGCGGTCGTCGCCCTGATCTGCATGATCGCCGGCATCTGGATCGGGCTCGCCATCGAGGAGCGCTGGGAGCGACGCCAGGACCGGGACTAGGCGCGGCCAATGGCGGTCGGCAAGCATCCCGACAGCCGATTGTCAGACTGGCGGTGCGACCAGCGCTTGACGCTCTGCGGCTGGCACTGTCCCTCGAATGTCAGCCGTACAAGGTTCAACTGGCCGACGGCAGCAGCACCTTGAGCGCGGCGATGCGAGCGTTGAGCACCTCGATGGCGACCTCGAGAGCCTCGCGTTTACGCGTTATCTGGCCGATATCACCTTCGTCGAAGGCCTCGTTCAACTCCTGCTGGCGCTGTTCCACCATCTGCTGACCCTCACGTACGCGTGACTCGGCCTGGCTGAGCACGTCTTCGCTGGTGCAGCCGCTTCGGACACCATCCAGGGCGAGTTCCAGTTCATTCACCCGTGCGGTGTCCTCGGCATGACGAGCGAAGGCGAGGTCATGCTCGAGTGCCTGCGCGCGCTGATCGCAGCTATCCCTCGAACCATCGGCCATGGCAAGTGTGCTCAGCAGCAGCCAGACAGGCGTCAGCAGCAGGGTGTGGCGATAAAAAGGCATACGGCGTCCCCACGACTTTATGATTGTGGCGCCAGCCTAGCGTGCGAAAACCGAGCTTGAACAGGGGCCCATCGAAGGGGGGCGTAGTCTTTAAGTATGAGGCCGATTCAGCGGTAGCGGCATGAATGGCGACATGCCGGGGCTCGCAGTACCCGGGGCGCTGAACAGGCAAGGCCAAAGCACGAGACAGTGCTCGAAAACGACGCCTGATCGCAGGATGGGGGGAGGCCTGGAGCGGGTGAAGGGAATCGAACCCTCGTCTTAAGCTTGGGAAGCTTCTGCTCTACCATTGAGCTACACCCGCAAGGCGTTTTTGATAGTAATCTCCGTTGGTTACGCCTTGCAAGCAAAAGGCTCGCGCGGCGTGATTTTCGTCAACCGGACGAGCCCGGAGCCACGCCGCAGTCATGTGGCTTGTAGTGGCGACAATGACTGCGGTGCGGTATTGGTGCCTATCACACGCCACGATCAGAGCTTGCGAATCGCCGCCGAGACGTTGTGGGCGCCGTCCAGGATCTCGCGTATCACCAGTTGCGCCTCGCCGACCCGTTGCTGGCTGAGGTCACTGCGGGTGGCCACCTCGGTGATCTTCTGGTTGGCCAGTCGAATGCGTTGGTTGTTGTCGTTGAGCACCTGGGTGATCTGCTCGGCGGCGCGGGTGGAGCCCTGGGACAGTTCGCGAACCTCCTGGGCCACCACCGCAAATCCGCGGCCATGCTCGCCAGCGCGCGCCGCTTCGACCGCCGCATTCAGCGCCAGCAGGTTGGTCTGCTGGGCGATCCGCGAGATGGAGTCGGTTATGTTGTTGATCGCTCGCGTCTGCTCCTCCAGGGCGGCCACGATGGCTTGGGTCGCCTTGATCTCGTCGGCGGCCTGGCGTGAGGACTCTACCGCTTCTTCGAGTTGGCTCAGACCATTGGCTGCGATGGTCTCGGTCTGTTCGGCACTGACTCGGGCGGACTCCACGGCACTGCGAGCGGCATCTTCGGCCTCGACAGAGCGGGTGATGTCGGTGGCGAACTTGACGACGCGTGTCACCCTGCCGTTTTCGTCGATCACCGGGTTGTAGGTGGCCTCGAGCCAGACGGTGCGCCCACTGGCGGTCACGCGTCTGAAGCGCCCCTGCTTGAAAGTGTTGGCGGCCAGTTCTTGCCAGAAGTCGGGGTGATCCCGGTAGAAGGCGTCGTCGCAGAATATCCTGTGGTGCCGTCCAAGGATGTCGTCGAGACGATAGCCCATGGTGGTCAGGAAGTTGCCGTTGGCACGCAGTATTTCGCCTTCCGGTGTGAATTCGATCACCGCCATGGACGCGTCGAGGGCGCTGAGCACAGCATCCTGACCGGACGCCGCAAGGCGATCGTCGGTGACGTCATTGGCAATCTTGAGAATGTAGTGAATCTTGCCTCGAGCGGAGCGCACAGGAAGGTAGGTCGCCTCCAGCCATAACGGATTGCCATTGGCGTCGATGCGGCGAAAGGTGCCGGTTTTCGACTGGCCGTCCGCCAGCCCCCGCCAGAATGCCTCGTAGGCGGGGTCCTGATGCACCTCTGGCGGGCAGAACATGCGGTGGTGCTGGCCGCGTATCTGATCGAGCCGATAGCCGACGGTGGCAAGAAAGGCATCACTGGCTTCGCGGATGGTGCCGTCGGGACGAAAGACAATACAGGCGGTGTGGCTATTCAGTGCGCGATACAGGGCGCTTATTCTTCTGGCCGATACCATCAAGTTACCTCGGGAGTGGAAGGTGCTGGGAGCAAGGTCGAAGCAGGTTCTTGTTTTTTCTTTTTAAAATGCCTTTTCCATCCTGGAGCCGGCACTGGAGCCGAACGAGTATCGGCCGATATCGCGCGAGCTTTAGTATCTTGCGGGCATAAATGAGGGAGAGCGCCTGGCCGCGCAGGAAAAGCCTGCGGGTCAAACGATGGAACACGGCGAGTTGGGGGCAGGAAGGCAGCGGCCCGCCACCATTCGGTGCGGGCCTGACGGAAATAGGCACAGGGAAAGGCAAAGGCAAAGGCAAGACCGCTTGGGTTGCGGACAGCAATACCCGGTAGGCCTTTTAGGGTCAGCGTCAACTTGAGTGTCAGCGTCGACTTGAGTGTCAGAGCGAACCGGCCAATACCAGCGTCAGTCCGTAGGCGGCCACGCCGGCAGCGACCGGCCAGCCCAGCGATCGCGTTCGATACCATACCGCCAGCGTCGCCAGTACCCCCACGCCAGTGGCGCTCCAGCTGGCGATGCTCGGCTGTGCTGGTACCAACGAGACGCCCAGCACGGCGGCGATCATCAAAGGCCCCAGCACCGACAGCCACTGCGGCATCGGTTCGACGCTGTCTTCCGTCTGGCGCTCGGCGAGACGACGGCGCATCCATATCAGGGGCGCCATTCGCATCAGCAGGGTGCCCAGGGTGGTCGCTACCACCGCCATCCACAGCGTAGTGGTCATGATCGACTCCTTGTGACCGGTGAACGTTTGACGATAAAGAAGCACAGTGCGCCGCACAGAGCCGCCAGGGGGATGCCGGCATTGGCCACCCCCAGCACCGCCAGCAGGGCGCCTGCGGCGATGGTCACCAGGGTCGCCAGGCCCCAGCGGAAGCTGGACAGGCGAGGCACCACCAACACGAGAAACAGGGCAGGCAGGGCAAAGGGCATCACCTCGCCCAGCAGCGGCCAGCGTTCCACCACCCATTCGCCCCCCAGTGCACCCACGGCGGTACCGGCGATCCAGGCCAGCCAGGCCAGCAGGGCGGCGCCGGTGTACCAGCCAAGCCGAGCCGCCTCCGGCAGTTGCGGCAGACGCGTCAGCGCCAGGGCGAAGACCTGGTCGGTCAGACCGTGCATCAGTGCAGGCCACCAGCGGCTCGTGCTCATCGAGGCGGCAAGGTTCGGGGCGTAGACCACGTGGCGAACGTTGATCAATAGGGTCATGGCGACCACCAGCCATAGAGGAGCGCCACCTGCCACCATGCCGACGAACACGAACTGGGAGGCGCCGGCATAGATCAGGGTAGAGATGGCGACGGCTTCCCAGGCACTGAAGCCCGCCTGGACGGCTACCAGGCCAAAGGAGATGGCGATGGGGATATAGCCGCCGAGCAGCGGGATCGCCTCGCGGACGCCGGTCACCCAGGGGCTGGCACGCAAAGGAGTCGTCGTGGTGGTCATCGAGAGGTTTCCGGTGGATGGTAGACGATGGTCAGGGTGGCGGAAGTGGCCTGGTTGTCGGACGCGTAGAGGTGTGGACGATCCGCCGCGAAGGTGACGCTCTGGCCCGGGCCCAGGGTGTGGCTCTCGTGCTCGGGGCCGGTGGTCAACCGGCCGGAGATCACCGTGACGGTCTCGTGCACGCCCGCGGGGTGCGCTTCGCTGAGCCGATAGACGTCAGGGTCCAGGCGCATCCAGTAGACGTCGACGGCCGGTTGGCTATCGCCCTGATCGATCAACTGGACCTGCACGCCCTGGTCATCCAGCGCCGTGGTCACGGGTTTTATCAGGGTGCCGAAAGGCACCTCGAGGCAGCTCGCCAGGCGCCACAGGGTGTCCAGGGTAGGGTTGCCGTTGCCCTGTTCCAGCCGAGACAGGTTCGACTTGGCGACGCCGGCGTCGCTGGCCAGGCGGGATAGCGACCAGCCACGCAATTGGCGCAGATGCTGAAGATGCCGGCCGAGTGCTTCGGCATGCAGCGTGTCGTCGCTTGAGAAGCTAGCTTGGGAGAAGGGCTCGATCATGAGGTCACTGTTCGGTTGAGCTGTTGTTCCATTTATCGAACGTTCTGTAAAAGGAACATAGGACGAATGTTGCGATGGCGTCAAGCCTGAGCTCGCACTGGGGCGGGAGAAGACTCATGCGCTGTATCCGTCATGGACCAAACCGCAAGGGGCGTGATTACGTCGTCGGTGACGTGCACGGCCAGTACGCCCAGTTGATGGAAGCGCTGGAGAGAGTCGACTTCGATGTCGCCCGGGACCGGCTGTTCTGCGTCGGTGATCTGGTCGACAGGGGAGAGGCATCGCTCGCCTGTCTGACGCTGGCGCTCGAGCCCTGGTGCTTTGCGGTGATGGGCAATCACGAACAGATGGCGATCACCGCCCTGGCCGAAGGCGGAGGAATGGCCTGGGATCTGTGGCAGCGCAATGGCGGCAACTGGGTCTTTCTCGATGGTGTCGAGGAGGCCCGTAGCACCATGAACGCCGCCCGCCCGCATCTTCCGCTGGCTCGGGAAATCGTCGCGGGACATCGTCGCCTGGGCGTGGTGCACGCCGATCCACCCGACGACTGGGGCCAGATCGAGCAGACCCCGGCCGAGCACCTGCTATGGTCGCGGCGTAGATTCCGACGTGACAGCGGCGGCAGCCTGGACTCGACCCGCGTCGAGGGCGTCGATGCGGTGGTGGTGGGGCACACCATCGTCGAGGCACCGCTGTGGCTTGGCAATGTGCTGCATCTGGATACCGGTGCCTGTGCCGGCGGGCGCCTCACGCTGGCCGCTGTTGACGACATCCTTGATGCCATTCCCTGATCGACCTGGCCGGCGGTGCCCGTTGATGGCCGTCGCGTAGTGGCAGCGTCGATCTCTTGCCACAGACCTTGGAACCGACGCAGAACGCTGTGGTCAGTAGGGCGCTTCTCTCACCGCTGTGCACCGTCGGGCCCAGGAGAGGAAAAAAAATTTTCGATGAAAGGAGAACTTTTCTGGTGACGACTGTCATATGTGGTACAGACAGCATGCGCGATGGCAGTCGTTAGCAGTGTTGATCTGGTTTGCTAAATCGATCGTTGCGCCTCATGGCTTCCATGGGGCGTTTTTTTTGCTTTGGCGAAGGTGCTCTCCCTCTCTTCCTTACCTGTGAGCCCGGGGCATATCAGGCATGCTCCATGAACGCCCTTACGGTTTGCACAAGCGCCAGGGTCATCTGGAGGATCGGGGAGGCCGATGCAAGGCGGTGGTGCCAGGCGATGGAGCCAGGCAATGGTGTCAGCGTTGGCGCTAGCGACAGCACGCCCACCGCCGGCATCGTGATGCCGGCGGTGGGCGTCTACAGAAGGCGTTACGCAACAGGAGGGGTCAGGCGCTTCGTTGATGGCGTCGCATGGTGAGCACGGCGGTAAGCACGTCGCGGCGGGTGACGATACCCACCAGTCGGCCCTGTTCGGTGACGGGATACACCTTGGGTTTTGCTCCCAGCATTTCCTGGGCCAGGTCGACGATGCTCTTGGTGGGAGACACCGACAGCACCTCGTTACGCATCATTTCATGGACCAGCGGTGCCTCGTGATCCAGATAGAGGCTCTCGATCACCTTGCCCAGCACGTCCTGCTCGGAGATGAAGCCGATCAGGTGATCGCCGTTGTCCACCACCGGGGCCCCTGGCAATCGGTGCAGAGCGAGACCTTCCGCCAGGGTGGAAATTGAGGTCTTGCCGCTGACGCGGTAGCAGTCCTTGGACATGATGTCCCGGACGATCGATGGAGGTGCCTTGTGTGGCATAACCGCTCTCCTTTGAAGCGGCCCGGCGCCATGCGTCGGGCCCTTGACCGTCAAGCGCCTGGACCGCACTCCAGGCAGCGTTCGGTGATCGCCGGACCCCTGCGCAGATGCACGTTGAGGTCCCTCAGTGCTGTTCTCAGGCCTTCTTCGACCACCGGGTGGTAGAAGGGCATTTCCAGCAGGCGATCCACGGTCAATCGTTGGTCGATGGACCAGGCCAACAGGTGGCCCAGGTGTTCCGCCCTTGGGCCGAACATTTCCGCGCCGAGAAGAATTCCCGAGCCGTGCTCAGCGTAAAGCCTCAGCATGCCTCGGTTCTGCCGCATCACCGTGGACCGTCCCTGATCCTCGAACGAGACCTCACCGATGGCCACGTTGGTCAGTTGTTCATCCCGACGCTTGAGTTCAGCGTAGCCTACTCCAGCGCTTGCCATCTGCGGATCGGTAAACACCACCGCCAACGGAGTACGCCTGCGACCGGCGCGAATATCCGGGTAGCGTCCGGCGTTTTCGCCAGCGATGCGTCCCTCGTCGGACGCCTCGTGCAGCAGGGGAAGATCCTGGTTGGCATCACCGGCGATAAAGATCGGTGCGGGCGAACCGTCATCGAAGCGACACTGCATGGTCAGCCGGTCGAACACCGGCACACCGCGGTCGTTGAGTTCCAGACCGGTCTTCGGCAGGTCCAGCTTGTCCACGTTGGGCCGACGTCCGGTGGCCGCCAGCAGGTAGTCGAAACGCTCGGTCTTCTCGGTGTTGCTGTCGCGACAGTGGAAGGTCACCACCACCTGATCGCCGTCCCGGTCGACCTTCTTGACGGTGGCGTCGGGGTCCAGTGGAAACCCTGTGTTGAACTCCTTGTCGGCGAGCGCCTTGAGATCGGGATCGCCGAGAGGACCGATGGCGCCGCCGACGCCGAACATGCGCACTCGCACGCCCAGATGGTGCAGCGCCTGACCGAGTTCGAGGCCGATGACGCCGGGCCCGAATACCACCACCGACTCGGGCAGGTCATCCCATTCGAACAGGTCGTCGTTGATGATCAGGCGATCCCCGGCGGCATTGAGAAAGTCGGGCCAGGAGGGGCGGGAGCCGGTGGCGATGACGATGCGCTTGGCCTTGATACGCGTATGGTCGCCCACCACCAGGGTGTTGGCGTCTTCGAAGCGAGCGGCACCGACGATGCGGTCGTCTTCCTCGATGCGGGCCATCGAACTCAGTACGCTGTCGACGAAACGATCCCGCTCCCGCTGGAGGCGTTCCATGACTGCGGGGCCGTCGACGCTGACGCCGCTGACCTTGACCCCGAAGCCCTCGGAGTCCCGTGCCTGCTGGGCCACGTCGGCGGCGGAAATCAGCAGCTTGGACGGCATGCAGCCGACCCGTGCGCAGGTGGTGCCGTAGGCGCCAGATTCGATCAGCACCAGCTTGTCGGTATGTTGTCGCGCCGCGTGCCAGGCACCAAGGCCGGCGCTTCCTGCTCCGATAATGGCGATCTCGACCTGTCTTTCCTGCATGATGTCTCTCCTGGGAGCTGAACATGGCGCTGTGGGGAACCCGTGGGGGTGACCTCTATCAAAACAGTAGGACAGTTGAGGCGGGTTTCTCTATCAATCAGGCGTTGCTGTTACATCAAAGCCTGTATTGGCACACTGAAATGGGCCATCGGAGATACCGGTGGCGTCATTCGACCCTGGAGGTAAGTTCTTTGATGGACGCGCGAGAGTATCTGGCCCGCAAGGGGCTCGACGGTGAGCGAGACAAGGAAAGGCCCAACACCCTCGAGGAAAAGGCCTGGGACCGAGCGCGGGAGTCCCACGACCATCGTCCCAGGGCCGGGACACCCCATGACTGGGAAGACTGGGAGCGTTACCACGATGTCCTGGCCGAAGGCGCGGAAAGCCTGGAGCAGAAGATTGACGCCGAGGCCCATCGCCAGGCCCAGGAGCAGGTAGCGCGTGACGCGCAGCCGCAGCGTGCGCAGGCTGGGGCGATGGATAGCCCTTCAAATAGCCCTTCAAATAGCCCTTCAAATAGCCCTTCAAATAGCCCGGCGGTGGAGCACTTCACCCCACCGCCTGTGCCCGAGCAGAAGGAAGGCACCGATGCGCATGCGTCCAGCACCAGTGACGAGCCCATGACATCCTCGCCCCAGGTGGCGTCGGCGTTGATGGCGTCGCCAGCGGCCCGGCTCGCCTTGATGGTGCTGGTGCTGCTGATGCCCCCGCTGGCGGTGGCGGTAGCCGAAGGTGGTTCGCGCCGGATCGCGATTGCGTTCCTGCTGACCCTGCTGGGCTGGCTGCCTGGGGTGGCGTACGGGGCCTGGTGGTTGAAGCAGGTCAATCATTGAGGCGAGCAGGGCTCAGGGGGGGCAAGCGTTGGGCCGGAGAGGGTGTTCGCGTATACTGCCGTAAACCTTTTTGACTAGTGGGAGTTTACGGTGGGCTATCTGGTGGTGGTCACCGCCCTGTGGGCGTTCTCGTTTTCGCTGATTGGTGTCTATCTGGCCGGTCAGGTGGACAGCTATTTCGCGGTGATGATGCGGGTGGGGCTGGCGGCGCTGGTGTTCCTGCCGTTGTTGAAGCCCGGCCTGCTCGATCTGCGCCACAAGCTCGCGCTGATGGCACTTGGTGCCGTCCAGCTTGGCATCATGTACATCTTCTTCTATCAGTCCTTCGTGCTCCTGTCGGTGCCGGAGGTGCTGCTGTTCACCATCTTCACGCCGCTGTACATCGCCATTCTGGATGACCTGGCGTTTGGTCGTTTCACGCCCTTCCATCTGGTCACTGCAGGGCTTGCGGTGATCGGCGCGGCGGTCATTCGCTACAAAGGTGTCAACGACGACTTCTGGCTGGGATTCCTGGTGGTGCAGGGGGCCAATCTCTGCTTTGCCATGGGGCAGGTCGGCTATCGGCGCCTGTCGGCGGCACTGCCCCCCTCGTTGCCTCGCCACCATGTATTCGCCTGGTTCTACCTGGGTGCGGCCTGCATCGCGCTGCCGGCCTTCGCGCTGTTGGGAAGCACCTCGGGGCTGCCGACGACACCCCTGCAGTGGGGGGTGCTGCTGTGGCTGGGACTGGTCGCCTCGGGGCTCGGCTACTTCCTGTGGAACCTGGGCGCCGTGCGGGTGGATGCAGGCGCCCTGGCGATCATGAACAACATGCTGATTCCTGCTGGCCTTGCGGTGAACCTGGTGATCTGGAATCGCGAGGCTGATCTGCTACGTCTGGCCATGGGAGGCGCCATCATCGCCGGTTCGCTGTGGCTTAACGCCTGGTGGCAGCGGCGTCACAGGACGGCGCCGGTCTAATTCATCGTCAGTCTGGGTGATCATCGATCTGGGCCAGCAGTTGGCCTGAGGCGCCGGGCGCGGTTTGCTCCGCCAGGCCCCCCTCGCCATAATGAGCGGTCGCCAAGGGAAGGATGCGTGGATGCAATCGTTCAAGAACATCGGACTGATCGGGCGCCTGGGCAGCGCCAAGGTGGTCGAGACCCTCAAGCGGCTGATTCGTTTTCTGGATGACGCCGGCTACCACGTGATCGTGGAAGACCGTACCGCCTCGGCGTTGCTGGAACGTGGCCACGCCGAGGCCAGTCGCCGCATGCTCGGCGAACTATGTGATCTGGTGATCGTGGTCGGGGGCGACGGCAGCCTGCTGGGCGCGGCCCGCACCCTGTGTCGCAGCGGAACCCTGGTGCTGGGGGTCAATCGCGGACGGCTGGGCTTCTTGACCGATATCTCGCCGGATGAGCTCGAGGCCCGTGTCGGTGAGGTGCTGGCGGGACAGTACGAGGTCGAACAGCGCTTTCTGCTCGATGCCGAGCTCTACCGCGGGGATTCCCTGGTGGGCAGCGGCGATGCCCTCAATGAAGTGGTACTGCACCCGGGCAAGGCGGTGCGGATGATCGAGTTCGAACTGTTCATCGATGGCCAGTTCGTCTACAGCCAGCGCAGCGATGGCCTGATAATCGCCACGCCGACCGGTTCCACCGCCTACGCCATGTCCGGCGGTGGCCCGATCATGCATCCGAAGCTCGACGTGGTGACGCTGGTGCCGATGTTCCCGCACACCCTTTCGAGCCGGCCCATCGTGATCGACGCCGGCTGCGAGATACGCTGTCATATCGGTGAGACCAACCAGACCTATCCCCACATCAGCTGTGACGGCCAGACCCGTGCCGTGGCCAAGCCCGATGATGTTCTGGTGATCCGGCGCAAGCCCCAGAACGTTCAACTGGTGCACCCTCTGGGTCACAACTTCTATGACGTCCTGCGCAGCAAGCTGGGCTGGAGCAACAGGCTGGGAGATTGACGTGAGCAGGCGACTGGACGGCTACGACCTGATCGGTGACGTTCATGGCTGCGGCGCCACCCTGGCGGCGCTGCTGGAACGGCTGGGGTATCACCTGCGCGGCGGTGTCTATCGTCACCCCCAGCGCAAGGCGATCTTCCTCGGGGACCTGATCGACCGTGGCCCGCGTATCCGCCTGGCGGTCTCCATCGCCAGACGCATGGTGGAAGAGGGCGAGGCCTATATCGTGCTGGGCAATCACGAGATCAATGCCCTGACGTACACCCAGAAAGCCCCGCCTGAGCACGGCAGGGAATGGCTACGCCCGCATACACCGCGTCACAACCGCATCATTCGTGAAACCCTCGAGCAGTACCATGACCACCCCCAGGAGTGGGATGATGCCCTGGCGTGGTTTCGCCAGATCCCCCTGTGTCTCGAGATCGACGGCATCCGGGTGGTCCACGCCTGCTGGGACGACCGCCTGATCGAATCCTTCAGGCAGCTCCGGCCCGACGGCTGTCTGGACCACGATTTCCTGCTCCAGGCCTCGAGCCCGGGTACCGAAGAGTCGAGGATCCTCGAGCGCCTGACCCGCGGCGGTTCCATCGACCTGCCCGGGGACACGGTCATCCATTCCGGAGACGGTTTCACTCGACGAAGCTTTCGGACCCACTTCTGGGCACGAGACCCTCGCACCTGGGGTGACGTGGTGTTCCAGCCGGACAATCTACCGGGAGACCTCGAGGACCGGCCGTTGAGCGACAGCGAACGGGCCAGCCTCAGCTACTATGGCCCCGACCAGCCCCCGCTGTTCATCGGCCACTACTGGTGCGAAGGCGTCCCGGCCTTGCCGGCACCGAATATTGCCTGTCTCGACTACAGCGCGGTGAAGTTCGGTCGACTGGTGGCCTATCGCTACAGCTTTGAATCCCGCCTCGACGCCAACCACTTTGTATGGGTGCCGGTGCCCAGGGACGTGCGTGCGAGGCCCTTGCCCCGAGAGATCGTCTTCGATTGATACAAAACGTTACATTAAAGTCGAGCACCCGACTGAACCCTTTATCAAAAGCGGCGTCTGAGTAGGTGTTCCCTTGAATGATCCCTTGCTCTTGTCCGGCGGCCCCCTCCGCCGGACTTTTTCTGTGTGGATGAAAAAGACATCCTGCCATGCCCGGCTTGCCGTCGGGCCTTTCGCCCATCTGCGCCGCGTGTGACCGCTGCCCCTACCGGCCAACGTCATTTCAGGCCATCATCTCTGGGCCGCCACCCTTTTTCGCGCTGGAGACGCCATGTTCCGGGTCATGCTGATCCCCCACGATATCGATACTCGCGAGCTGCGACAGGCGCTCTGGTCGCACCGCATCGGACACCGTATCACCGACGAGGACGACGGCCAGGTACTGTGGCTGATGGACCCGAAACAGCAGGACGCTCTGGCCGAGGTGATCACTCGCTGGCAGCGGGGAGAGGCGATACCCGCGCCGAGTGCCTCGAAGCCGAGACCGGCACGTCACTGGTGGCCGCTGCTGCGCCAGCATCCGGTCACCTTGTCGGTGCTCGGGCTGTGTCTGCTGGTGTTTGGTGCCATCGCTGTGTGGGGAGACATGGTGCTGGCGTGGCTGGCGATTGTGCCTGTGGGCATCCGTGGCGGGGCGCTGGCCGTCGGCAGTATCCCCGATGCGCTGGCGGCGGGGCAGGTATGGCGCCCGCTGTCGCCGATCTTCCTGCATTTCGGCTGGATGCACCTGATCTTCAACATGATGTGGTTGTGGTATTTCGGCCGTCAGGTGGAGACCCTGCATGGCCCATTGCGCATGCTGACGCTGGTGGTGGTGGCGGGGCTTGCCGGCAACCTGGCCCAGTACGCCACCGGCACGGTGCTGTTCGGTGGCATGTCGGGCGTCGACTTTGCGTTGCTTGGCTACGTCTGGTTGATGTCCCGTCGCGCGCCGGCCAGCGGCTTCTTCGTGCCGCAGATGCTGGTGCTGTTCATGCTCGGCTGGATGGTCTTCACCATGACCGACGTCGCCGGGCTGGTGGGCTTTGGCAATGTGGCCAACGAGGCGCACCTGGGCGGTCTGCTCGTGGGGCTGGTGCTGGGCTGGTATCATTCCCGCAAATCACGTCTTCACTAGAGCGATGCCATGAGCGACATGACCTTCGAGCGAATGATTTCCCAGATGACGCCGTCGATCTACCAGAGCCTCAAGCAGGCGGTGTCGCTGCGCAAGTGGCCGGACGGGCGAATGCTGACGGCCGAGCAGATCGAGCTGTGCATGGAAGCCGTGATGCGCTACGAGCACGACAACAATGTGCCCGAGGAGAGCCGCATCGGCTACCTGGAGCAACGCACCTGCGGCGCTGGGCCCGGTGGGCCATCGAGCAGTGCCGGGGTTTCCGAAGACATGGCGGGGCTCGCCCGGGATGCCAGTCGTGACTGAAGTACTTGCCCACGGATGTCTGTCCAAGATGGGGGTCGAACCCGACTCCCCCGCGCGCTACACCCTCAAGGCCGGCGAGAACCGTCTGCCGCTCAACGACTACCTGGGCCGCACCCTACGTCTCGAGTGGAGCGGGGCGATCGCCTGTACCCACTGTGGGCGTGCGACCAAGAAGAGCTTCGGGCAAGGCCACTGCTATCCCTGCTTCAAGCGCCTGGCCCAGTGCGACAGCTGCATCATGAAGCCCGAGCTGTGCCACTTTTTCGAGGGGACCTGTCGCGAGCCCGAGTGGGGCGAGCGGTTCTGCTTCCAGCCCCACGTCGTCTACCTGTCCAACGCTTCCGGGCTCAAGGTCGGGATCACCCGCAATACCCAGATGCCGACGCGCTGGCTCGATCAGGGCGCGATTCAGGCGTTGCCGATCCTCGAGGTGGACAGTCGTCAGCAGTCTGGCTTCGTCGAGGTGCTGTTCAAGAATGAGGTGTCGGATCGCACCAACTGGCGGGCGATGCTCAAGGGCCAGGTCGAGGAGCTGGATCTGGCCGCAGAGCGCGACCGTCTGCTGGAGAGGCTGTCGGCGGGGCTGGGCGATCTACGCGAGCGCTTCGGCGCCGATGCTATCCGTCCCCTGGACGGCAGCCCACGTCGCTTCGACTACCCGGTACTCGAGTACCCCACCAAGGTCACGTCTCACAACCTCGACAAGAATCCGCGAGTCGAGGGCACCCTGATGGGGATCAAGGGCCAGTACCTGATCTTCGATACCGGAGTGATCAATCTTCGCAAGTACACCGGCTACGAGATGTCGCTGGCGGCTTGATCACCGGCAGCGACAGGCGCTGTCAGCGACCCAGGGAGCACTGTCATGTACGTGCTGCATATCGCCAATCGACAGACGTCGTCGTGGTCGCTGAGGGCCTGGCTGACCTTGCGCCAGCTCGAGATTCCCTTCGAGCTGGCCTTTCACCCCTTCGATGAGCAGGGCAACAGTCACGCCGACTTTCGTCGGTTTTCGCCCTCGGGGCGAGTGCCCTGTCTGCATCATGACGAACGGGTGGTGTGGGACTCGCTGGCCATCATCGAATACCTGGCCGAGCGTCATTCCGAGATCTGGCCTGAGCATGTGGACGCCAGATGCTGGGCCAGAAGTGCCTGTGCCGAGATGCATTCAGGTTTTAGCGCGCTCAGGCAGCAGTGTGCGATGCACTGCGCGCTGCGCGTACGCTTGAACGAAAAGACGCCCGAGTTGCTGGATGACCTGCATCGGCTGAACGAACTGTTTGAAGACGGCTTGACGCGCTTTGGTGGACCTTACCTGTGCGGCGAGCGTTTTACCGCCGCAGACGCCTTTTTCGCCCCCATCGCCTTCAGGATGCGAACCTACGACCTGCCCATGGGTGGCCCATCACGCGACTACCTCGAGCGACTCCTCGCCTTGCCCGCCATGCGCCAATGGCAAAGCGAGGCGGTTTGCGAGCCGTTCCGTGAGTTGCCTCTCGAGGCGCAGATCCTCGCCAGCGGCACTGTGCTCAAGGACATGCGCTGAAGGATCTGTGTTAGGGCATCTGACTATCTGTCAGAGCATACGATGCCCGATTCCGCTGTCGCAGAATCGGGCCGATCAGCCGCCTTTCGACCGCGTCCGTTGTTTCAACCTTCTGCGCTGGTCTCGCTGGCCTGTGGTGCCGGCGGCATCAGATGCTTGGGCAGGTTCTGCCGCCTGGCATCGGTCCTCGGGCCGTAGTGGGTCGACAGGTAGTCGAGGATGGTGGCTTCCATTTCGGGATTGAACTGCCACAGGCCCTGAGTCTCCTGCATCCAGTCGATCAGGTAGGCCCAGTGCTCGCGTGACCCCCTGTTCTGGGTGACCAGGGCGGCGGAGTGGCAGACGGTGCAGTTGCCCTTGACCGTCTGCCAGCCCTCCGCCATCACGAACCCGCTGTCCGGATCGGTCTCGAGGGGGGCATCTGTGGCTTGCCCAGAGGCCTCGCCTGTCGATTGAGCCAGGCCAAAGGGGCTGAACAGCACCGCGCCGAGCAGCAGGCCAGTCATCAAGAGCGGGCGGGTCGACGACCATGCCCTATGCCTTCTGGTGGTACGAATTCCCATGCCAGTCTCCTCCCTCAGCCGACCTGAACCGCGATGCGGTGACAGGCGTTGTTGAGGTAGCCTTTGGGGTTCCAGCCGGGCACCACCATGGGCTGGGACTGGCCGTTTTCGTCCACCGCCCGGGCCCACACCTCGTAATAGCCTGGCTCGGGGAACTCGACCTGGGTGGTAAAGCGCTGCCAGGCGAGGCGATTGGGTGCGTCGTTGAGGCTGGCCCTCTGCCAGGTGGCGCCGAAGTCGATGGAGGTGTGCACCTCGGACACCGACAGATCCCCCGCCCAGGCGTGACCGCGCACCTCCATCGGCTGGCCCTGGGCGTGCTCGATCCCTGATCGCGGGTAGGTGATCAGGGACTTCACCGGCATCGACTGGATGGTGACGAAGTCTTCCTTGGCCACCTCAGTGCCCGGTGCCACCGGGTTCGCCGGCACGCTGTAGGAGGGAGGCGCCATCTTGGCCCCATCGTGCTTCTGGTTGCGCACGACGATCTGCTTGAGCCACTTGCCCGATACCGAGCCTGGCCAGCCGCCGCACACCAGGCGCAGCGGGTAGCCGTTCTGGTAGGGAATGTCCTCGCCGTTCATCGCCCAGGCGATCAGCGACTCGTCCTCCAGGGCCTTTTCCATCGGCACACCGCGAGAGATCGCTTCCTTGTCGGCGGCGCCGCTGGCGTGGCGATCGGCGCCGTAGTAACCGATATAGACGGCGTCGTCGGCGATGCCACAGGCCTCCAGCACATCGCGAAGTCGTACCCCGGTAAAGGTCGGGCAGGCCACCGCACCGGTGGTCCACTGGTTGCCGCTGGCGGCGGGGACGTACTCGCTGCGACCATTGCCGCCGCACTCTACCTGAAGCTGGTAGGTGTGCTCGGAGAAGCGCTCCTTCAGCTCGGCGATGGTGAAGGTGGTGGGGTTCTGGCACGACTCGCCGGTGATTTCCAGCGTCCAGGTGGCGGGATCGATTTCGGCTCGCTCCGGGGGCAGGCCGTTGTTGCGCACGAACATGTAGCGCGCCGGGGTAATGTCATCGTCGAGCAGATGGGCCGGTGTCTCGGCGTTGATCGGACGGTCGTTGAGGACCCTCAGCCCCTCCTTGCCCTCGATCTCGAAGGCTTCGTCGCTCTGGGCCAGGGCTGCAGGAATCAGGCCTCCCGGCATGAAGCGTGCGAAGGGAATGCTGGCGCCGAGTACCGCGCTCATGGCCAGCAGGCTGGAGCCGGTGAGAAATCCACGACGGCTGACGGGATCCACCTGCCGCCCCCACAGCTTGCGATCGGCGTCCACGGGATCCTTGGCGTAGAGGGCGTGCAGGCCCTTGGTCTGGCGGCGCATGCAGAACTCCTTATATTTTAATTGTAGGTCGTTATTCCAGAGGATCCTTGTAGCGTAGGTGGTGGCACCGGCGGCGGCCAGGGACAGTTGGAAGGCGGCAATGGGTCCAGCGCTGGGGCATAGCGGCCTGGAGGCGGTGGCGACTCGCTAAAATAACGATCCCTGACGATGGGGCGCCCTGAAGCTCTCGGTATCAAGCTCACTATCAGTATCAAGACCGCTATCAAGGCCACTATCACTACGTCGTGACAGGCCCAGGCGACGGCAGGCCTTGCGGAAGCGTTGGTCGAGCAGTTCGGCGAAGACGCCCTGGCCGCGCATGCGGTGGCCGAAGCGACTGTCGTAGTCCTGGCCGTTGCGACACTGGCGAATCAGGCTCATGACCTTGGCGGCGCGCTCAGGATAGTGGGACTCGAGCCAGGCCTCGAACAGCGGCGCGACCTCGCGTGGCAGTCGCAGCAGCATCCAGCCGGCGGTGCTGGCGCCGGCGTCCCTGGCGGCCTGAAGCAGGCGCTCCAGTTCATGGTCGGTAAGCCCGGGAATCACCGGCGAGACCAGGGTGCCCACCGGTACACCGGCATCGGCAAGTTCGCCGATGACCCGAAGTCGGGCCCGGGGTGAGGCGGTGCGCGGCTCCAGTTGACGCTTGAGTTCGGTGTCAAGGCTGGTGAGGCTGACCATCACCCGCACCAGGCGGCGGCTTGCCAGTTCACTCAACAGGTCCTTGTCGCGCAGGATCAGCGCGCTCTTGGTCACCAGGGTGACCGGATGACGCCACTCCAGCAGCCGTTCGAGCAGTGCCCTGGTGGTTCGGTGTTCGGCCTCGATGGGCTGGTAGGCGTCGGTGTTGCCGGACAGGTTGATCGGGCGGCAGACGTAGCCGGGCTTGCACAATTCCTCGGTGAGGCGTTCCACCAGGCCGGTGCGGGCGATCAGGCGGGTCTCGAAGTCGAGACCGGGTGACAGGTCCCAGTAGGCATGACTGGGCCGCGCGTAGCAGTAGATGCAGCCATGCTCGCAGCCACGGTAGGGGTTGATCGAGCGATCGAAGGGCAGGTCTGGCGAGCGGTTCCACGACAGAGCGCTCTTGGCGCTCTCGGTGGCGGTGACGGTGGCGATGCGATCAGGCGTTGCCTCTTGCCACCAGCCGTCGTCCACCTGTTGGCTACGGGTGGGAGAAAAACGATTGGCGGGATCATAGGTCGCGCCGCGGCCCTTCAAGGGGCTCGTAGCGCTTCTTTGCTGGCCGTCGTCGTGATAGTGATCCATGCCTGCAAGGCTAGTCGAATGCTGTTTATATATCCAGTGTGGTGGTGGGGCGAACGAACGCGGAGCAGAGCTATGGGCTGAATAAGGAGATAAACGGGGGTTGAACAAGAGCTGAACGGGGAGCACAACGGCAAGAGGCCGCCCAAGGGCGGCCTCCTGTCGACTTGCCGGTGGAAGCGTTATTGCTTCGGCGTAAAGGAGCCGGCTTCCTGACGCTGGGGGTATTCCTCGAAGGTGGCCATGAAGTCCGCCACGATCTTGCCTACAGGGGAGAAGGCATACATGCGGCGCAGCTGCCAGTCGTCGTAGTAGGAAGAGTCTTCCGGGGCCATCTCGAACGGATCGGCACGCAGGTCGATCAACAGCGGTGCCTTGAGCTGCGTCTGCTGACGGCGCCAAGCGTCCATGCCCTCGTGCTCCTGGATGCTGAAGTGTGCCTTGTACTGGCCGAAGCGCACGGCACCCAGGGAACCATCATCGACGAAGGCGAAGAAGGTGTCGCGCGGCCACTCGCCGGCGTCCTCGGCGCCGGTCAGGTGGGGCAGCACGTTATAGCCATCGATGTGCACGTTGAATTCCTTGTCACCGGCGGTGTAGCCGTCAAGCAGCTGCTCCTTGATGTCCGGCTCGCCAGCGGCGGCGATCAGGGTCGGGAACATGTCCTCAAGCGAAAGGATCTCGTTGGACACCTGGCCCGGTTCGATCTGCCCCGGCCACCTCATCATGAACGGCACCCGAATGCCGCCTTCCCAGGTAGTGGCCTTCTCGCCACGGAAGGGCGAGGTGCCGCCATCCGGCCAGGTGAACTTCTCGGCGCCGTTGTCGGTGGTGTAGATGACGATGGTGTTCTCGTCGGCACCCAGTTCCTCGAGCTTGTCGAGCAGTTGGCCCACCAGGGCGTCGTGCTCGGTCATGCCATCGGCGTAGACGCCAAGTCCGGTGCGGCCTTCACTCTCTTCCTTGAGGTGGGTGAAGATGTGCATGCGGGTGGTGTTGTACCAAACGAACCAGGGTGTATCGGAAGATTCCTGGCGCTCGATGAAGTCCTCGGCGGCGGTCAGGAATTCCTCGTCGATGGTCTCCATACGCTGTTTTGTCAGCGGGCCGGTGTCCTCGATCTGGCCATCCGCGGAAGAGCGAATGACACCACGGGGGCCGAACTGTTCACGGAAGCCAGGATCGGTGGGGTAGTCGGCGTTCTCCGGCTCTTCCTCGGCGTTCAGGTGGTAGAGGTTGCCGAAGAATTCGTCGAAGCCGTGGTTGGTCGGCAGGTACTCGTCGCGATCGCCGAGGTGGTTCTTGCCGAACTGGCCGGTAGCGTAGCCCATCGGCTTGAGGATCTCGGCGATGGTCGGGTCTTCCGGCTGCAGGCCGAGCGGATCGCCGGGCATGCCGATCTTGAGAAGACCGGTACGCTTGGGTGACTGCCCGGTGATGAAGGCCGCGCGCCCAGCGGTGCAGCTCTGCTGGCCATAGGCGTCGGTGAAGCGGATGCCTTCTTCGGCGATGCTGTCGATGTTGGGCGTGGTGTAACCCATCATGCCGCTGTTATAGGCGCTGGTGTTAAACCAGCCGATGTCATCGCCCATGATGACCAGGATGTTGGGCTTGTCTGATGACGCCTCGGAGGAGGTTTCTTCTTCGGTCGCGGACGCTGGCTGAATGCTGGCTGCCAGGCCGACCGCAGCAATCGATGCCGCCACGATGCCCTTCCAGGGCGAAGGTATTGCCGACGAATACACTTTCATGATCGTTCCCTTAAATTAAATGATGTCATTGACATGGCATTGATACAGCGGAGTGATGTGTTGGCCTGCTCTCCTTGCTGGTCGACGTACGGCTTGCTGGTCAGGTCCTGACAGCCGGCGCGTGAAGGCCGGCGGTATCGTTGTATTTCCTCCGATTCCCGCCCGCTGGGCTGGAGCCAGGGGGAGGGAAGGCCGAGTCTGCTGGCTCAGCTAAAAGTGTGCCTTGATGGGCATGCAAGACAGCATAGTAAACGATCATTGCTTGTGCATGACCAACTTCCCCGAGCCTGCCCAAATGGTTGTCTCATTTGCTTTGCCATCGTCGACTCGACCGTCAGGGTGCCAGTGACCTCGCCCTCTGTGTCGTTGGTCATCGCCCTCTGTGTCATTGGTCGTGGCCCTTGGCACCTTCTCCCTTGGCTGAGTTTGAACCGCTGTTTCTGCCTGGACCCTCCCTCGGGTGGGGCGGACCGCTGAGGACACAAGAGGGAGCAAAAGCTTGCTCCACGACAAATAGGCCCCTCTCATGCCTGAATGTTTGTCCAGTAGTCTAAGTGCGGGCACCTGGCGTAGCCGCACCGAGAGTCACCAGGAGGGTGTCCTTCGAGGGCGAAGGAGAGCGAAGGCAGATGAATATAGGCTTGAACGCTGTGGAAACAATGGCACTGGCGCTGGTCCTGCTGATGGTGGGCATTCAGCTTCGGCGCCGGGTGGAGTGGCTCGAGCGCATGTGCGTACCGACGCCGGTGGTCGGGGGCATCGGCTTCGCCGTGCTGGTATGGCTGCTGCGATCGATGGACGTGCTGACGCTGGATCTGGACACCAGCGTTCAGGATCCGATGATGATCGCCTTCTTCGCCACGGTAGGGCTCGGTGGCAGCCTCTCGGTGCTGGCCAGGGGCGGGCGTTCGCTGGTGATCTTCCTGTTGACCTGCTGGGCCCTGGTACTGGTGCAGAATGGTATCGGTATCGGCGTCGCCTCGATGATCGGGCTCGACCCCCTGATCGGCCTGATGGCGGGCGGGCCTTCGCTGGAAGGCGGCTTTGGCGGTGCGGCGGCCTTCGGGCCAGAGGCGGAAGCGCTCGGTGCCGACGGCGCCCTGACCGCCGCCATGACGGCGGCCACCTACGGTGTCATCACCGGTAGCCTGCTGGGCGCGCCTCTCGCCCGCTGGTTGATCGAGCGGTTCAAGCTTCGCATCGAGGCCGAGGAGGTCGGCGGGCTTGCCGATCTGCACGAGGAGCACCTGAGCGAAGAGGATCAGACGCTGACCCCGCATCGGGTACTGAAGGCTATGGCGGTGGTGGTGCCGGTGATGGTCATCGGCCTGGCCTGTCGCGAACTCATGAAAGAGAAACTCGGCATCGTGCTGCCAAGCTATGTCGGGGCCATGTTCGTGGCCATCGTGTTGCGCAACCTGAACGATCACCTTCGCCTGGTCGAGGTGTCCGAGCGTGCCATCAATCTGATCGGAGAAGTCAGCCTGGCGATCTTCCTGACCATGGCCATGATGAACCTGAAGATCTGGCAGCTGCAGGGGATGGGACTTGGCCTGGCGCTGATCCTGATGATCCAGACGCTGGTGATCGTTGCCATCGCGGCACTGGTAGTCTTTCGTTCGCTCGGCAGCAACTACGACGCCGCCGTACTCTCCGCCGGTTTTATCGGTTTTGGCCTGGGCGCTACCCCCAACGCCTTCGCCAACATGGGCGCCGTCTGCGACCACTACAAGGTGGTATCGAGCAAGGCCTACATCATCGTTCCGCTGTGTGGCGCCGTCTTGATCGACATGGTCTCCGTGCCCGCCATCACCTGGTGTCTCAACGTCTTTGCCTGAGGTCACGCTCGAGCGGTTTCACCAGTAGAACCGTTTCATGAATAGATACCGACGCAGCGCCCACCCGGGCGCGGCGTCGGTCGTCCTGTCGAATCATGATGAATGCGGGGGCCTCGAACGGGGCTCGAACGGGGTTTGAATGAGGCAGGGCGACCCGCAGCACGACCCGCAGCACGACCTGCAGCACGACCTGCAGCACGACCTGCAGCATAGACGCTCGATCTCGGATCCGTTTCCGAGGGAAGATCGCCTTTCGGTGATCTGCTAAGCTCGGCGGCTTGTTGCCCGCCTGTTCGCGTGTCTGAAGGCTCGGGCGGTCTTTTTCTTATTCGCCGCCTGGGCGGCGTTAGTGCCATCAGGATATCGCCGTGCGTGACCAGCCCTCGTCCTCGTCTTCTACCCCCGCCTCGACGCTTGACTCGCCCCTCGACTCGCCCCTTGCTTCAACTCTTTCCACCAATATTGGCCGCATTCCTTCGCTGGACCTTGAGGCCCACCGCCTGGCCTGTGCTCGTCTCGATAACCTGACCAAGCCCCCCGGCAGCCTGGGTCGACTCGAGAAGCTCGCTGCGGATCTGGCGGCGATGACAGGAGAGCCGTTACCCCGGGTCGACCCTGCGGCCATCATCGTGTTCGCCGCCGACCACGGGGTGGCGGCGGAAGGCGTGTCGGCCTTTCCGGCCTCGGTCACCGCCCAGATGGTCGCCAACTTCGCCCGCGGGGGCGCCGCCATCAACGTTTTTGCCCGCCAGATCAATGCCCGGCTCGAGGTCGTCGACGTTGGGGTGGCCACGCCCAGCGACCAGGTGCCGGGTGTGGTGCTCGAACGGGTGCGCGCGGGCAGCGGCAATATTGCCTGCGAGGACGCCATGAGTCCCGACGAGGTAAAGGCGGCGCTTGAGGTCGGCATTCGTGCCGTCGAGCGCGCCCGCGCTGCGGGTGCCCGCTGTGTCATCCTGGGGGAGATGGGCATCGCCAACACCACCGCAAGCAGCGCTCTGCTGGCCGCCTTTACCGGCCTTTCCGCCGAGGAGGTGGTGGGGCGTGGCACCGGTATCGACGATGCGCGTCTGGACCACAAGCGCAAGGTCATCGCCAGGGCGCTGGCACGGGGCACTGGCGATACCGCCCTCGATACCCTGGCGCGTCTGGGCGGGCTCGAGATCGCCGCCATGGCAGGGGCCTGCCTGGGCGCAGCGGCGGGTCGCACGCCGGTGCTGGTGGACGGTTTTATCGCCACGGTAGCGGCCCTTGCGGCGACTCGGCTGGCGCCTGGCGTGCGGGACTACCTGGTGTTTGGCCATCGCAGCGATGAGGCCGGTCACGGTGAGGCGCTGGCCGCACTCGGCGGTGAGCCGCTGTTGTCGCTTGGCCTGCGCCTGGGCGAAGGCAGCGGCGCGGCCCTGGCCTATCCGCTGCTCGCCAGTGCCTGCGCCATGCTCAGCGAGATGGCGACCTTCGCCGACGCCGGGGTCGAGGGTGGCCCGTCGGCATGAGGCGAGCAGACGTCGTGAGAGTAGATGACGACAGCGCGGCCAGGGGGTGGTGGTTTCCATGACGCTGCCGCCACTAAGCCCCGAGTTGCTGGCGTTGGTGCTCGCCGCCCTGGTGCTGGACCTTTGGCTGGGGGATCCACGCTGGCTGCCGCATCCGGTGGTTGGCATGGGCCGACTGATCGGCGCCCTGGAAGCGCGGCTCAACCGTGGCAGGCCGCAGGCGCGTCGAGCCAAGGGCGTGGTGCTCACGCTGGTGGTGGTGGGGCTTGCATGGACGCTGGCCACTTTGGCGATTGGCCTTGCCGGTGTCGTCTCGCCCTGGCTGGCGCTGGTGGTGGAGGGCTTGCTTTTGTGGACTTGCCTTGCCTGCCGGGGCCTGGTGCAAGCGGCCCGCGCGGTGGCCACACCGCTGGCAAGGGGCGATCTGTATCAGGCGCGGCGCGCGGTCTCGGCCATCGTCGGGCGTGATACCCGAGAGCTTGACGAGGCAGGGGTGAGCCGAGCGTGCGTCGAGAGCGTGGCCGAAAATACCGTCGATGGCATCACCGCACCGCTGTTCTGGGCTCTGCTCGGCGGTGCGCCCCTGGCCTTGGCCTACAAGGCCGCCAATACTCTGGATTCCATGGTCGGCCATCGCAATGATCGCTACCGCGAGTTCGGCTGGGCCTCGGCTCGCTTCGACGATCTGGTCAACTTGCTGCCGGCTCGGCTGACGGCGCTGGCCATGTGGTGTCTTGCTGCGGTGGTTCCGGGGCTGCGCAGGCGCGGCGCCTGGTCGGCGACGTGCCGACAGGCACCGGCTCACCCCAGTCCCAACGCCGGCTGGTCGGAGGCAATGGTGGCCAATCTGCTCGGCGTCGAGCTGGGCGGGGTAAACCGCTACGGCGATCAGATCAGCGACCGGGCGCGGCTGGGCACGCCCACCGAGACGTTAAAGGCGCGTCACATCGACGCCGCGATTCGCTGTCTCTACGCCGGCACGGCGGGCGTGCTGACACTGCTGGCCTTGATCATCCTGGTGCTGGAGGCCGTGCGATGACATCGACCCACACTCGGCACCTGAGCGACACAAGCGCGAGCCAGACGCCAACACAGGGGCAGGGCTCTTGCTGGCCTGATCACGGCGGCCAGGGCGCGGCGCTGCTCGACAGACTTGGCCTTTCGTCGGTGACACCGACCATGGATGTGAGCGCGAGCCTCAATCCGCTGGGCCCGCCGGCCTGGCTTGCTGATTGGCTCGCCCGCGCCATGAACGAGGTGCGCCACTATCCTGACCCCGAGTATCGGGACGCCGTGGCGGCTCTGGCGGCGTCGCTGGGGATAGCGCCACTGTCGTTGGTGTTGACCAATGGCGGCGCCGAGGCGATCCACCTGGTGGCCCGGGCCTATCGTCGCGCCCGCGCCTTGATCGTCGAGCCGACCTTCGGCGAGTACGCCCGGGCATGCCGACTCAACGACATCGAGATCGAGCGTTTGCAGCTCAGCGGAGATGACTTCCGGCTGGACGTCGAGGCGCTCTCGGCGCGCCTTGCCGCTGTCGATCTGGTGTTTGTGTGTCGCCCCAACAATCCCACCGGCACGCGCCTTCCCAGAAGTGACGTGGAAGCGCTGGTGGCCGCGGCCAGGCGCAGCGACACCCTGGTGGTCATCGACGAAGCCTTCGTCGACTTTGCCGACGATGAAGCCCCGCTCACCGATCTGGTGGAACAGGGCGAGCCGCTGGTGCTGTTGCGCTCGCTGACCAAGTTTTACGCCCTGGCGGGGCTGCGGCTTGGCTATCTGGTGGCGTCCCCGCAGCGCTGTCGTGCGCTGCAACACCATCAGGTGGCCTGGAGCGTCAACGGCCTGGCTGCCGCCGTAGTGCCCGAGCTACTGGCCGATGGCGACTTTGCGCGTCGCACGCGCGACTGGCTTCACTCCGAGCGTGCCTATCTGACGGCAGGCCTGCGCGATCTGGGCCTGACGGTGGTGGACTCCCAGGCCAATTTCGTGCTGTTCAGGCCGCCGGGCCAGCCGTCGCAGGCCAATGGCGAAGCCTTGTTGTCGTATCTGGCACGTCACGGCTGTCTGGCTCGCCACACCCACACCTTCAACGGGTTGGACGGCGCCTGGATTCGCGTGGCGCTGCAGCGCCGAGCCGACAATGATCGCCTGCTCAGATGGCTTGGCGACTGGCTCGGCGACTGGCTCGGCGACGCCCAGTCTCGTGGAGAGAACCGATGATCGCCTTTGTCAGCGGTGGCGTGCGTTCGGGCAAGAGTCACGTTGCCGAACAGGCGGCACTGGCGCTCCACGCCGACAAGCCCCGGGGGCAGCTCTGGTACCTGGCAACCGCCAGGGCCGAGGAGGGCGAGATGGCCACGCGGGTGGCACGCCACCAGGCCCGGCGTGACAGCCGCTGGCATACGCTGGAGGCACCGCAGGACCTGTTGGCCGCCTGGCGTCAGGTGGGTACAGGCGACACCGTGCTGCTGGATTGCCTGACGCTGTGGTCGAGTCAGCGCCTGTTTGCCGACGGCCTCGAGCGTGACGCCCGGCGCGCTGCGGCGAGAGACGCCTTCCACCAGCTCGCAGCGCTGCTCGCGGACGCTCGCCGACGTGATATCGCGCTGGTGGCCGTATCCAACGACCTCAACGAGGAATTGCCGCCGAAGGACGCCCTGGTGCGCTGGTACCTGAGCGAGCTCCAGCGTCTGCACCTGCTGTTGGCGCGGTGCGCCGATCGGGTGGTGGAGGTGGTCGCGGGGCAGATCATCGAGTGGAAGCCGGCGGGGGAACGTCCCGCTGACGTGAAGGCAGGGGCGGGCAACAGGCTGGGTAGAGGAGAACCGAGTGAGTGATCAAAGGCCACGAGTGCTGCCGGCGCTGGCCGGGCTGGGGCTGGCGATCCAGTTTCTGACCCGGATACCGTTGCCGGTGATGATCGACTGGAACGGCGCCAACCGCCGCTGGGCGGCGCGTTGTTACCCGCTGGTGGGGCTCTTGATCGGCGTGCTGCTGGCCGTGGCCGCCGCGCTGACCTCAGCGCTGCCCACGCCGATCCAGGCACTGGTGCTGCTGACGCTGTGGGTGGCGCTGTCCGGTGGGCTGCACCTGGACGGTGTGATGGACCTGGCCGATGCGCTGGGCAGCAATGCGCCGCTCGAGCGCCGCTGGCAGATCATGAAGGACCCGCAGGTCGGCAGTTTTGGCGTGCTGGCGCTGGTGTTCCTGCTGGCCTGGAAGGCGGTCCTGTTGTGGTGGTGGCTCACGACCGACGGGGCTCTGCTGTGGCTGGTCGTGGTACCAGCCCTGGCCAGAGCCAGCGCGGTGGCGCTGCTGATCGGTGTACCCGCTGCTCGGCCCGAGGGACTCGCCCATAGCTGGCAGCAGGGCCTTGGCTGGCGCGACCTGGTGCTTGCCCTGGTTCCTCTTCTGGTGGTGGTTTCCGCGGGACTGCTGCTGGAGCCGGGCGGGACGAACGTAGCCGGGCTGGTGGGGGTTCTGCTCGCCAGCGGGGGCTTTACCTGGGTCTTCGCCCGGGGGATGATCCGAGCCTTTCACGGCATCAACGGCGATATGCTGGGCAGTGCCATCGAGGGAGGAGAACTATGGCTTCTGATGTGTGTCTCGAGCTGGTGGTGGTTCGCCACGGGCTGACCCAGTGGAACCTGGACAAGCGCTACCAGGGCCAGCGCGATATCGAGCTGTTGATGCCCGACGCCCTGGCCGATATGGATCGGTTGCGCCTGGAACTGGAAGGCGAGCGCTTCGACGCTGTGGTGTCGAGCGACCTGACCCGCTGCCGCCAGACCCTGGCCCATATCGCCGAGGGCCGTGGCTGGCCGGAGCCTCGCCTGGACCAACGCCTGCGCGAGAACGACTTCGGCGAGTTCGAGGGGCGCAACTGGGAAGAGCTCAAGGACGATCCGGTCTACCGGGAGTGGATCGACAGCGCCGGGGAGCTGGCGCCTCCTGGTGGTGAATCCGCCCAGGACCTGCGTGACCGGCTGGCGTTGGCCCTCGGCGCCATCTTCGATGCCGTCGTCGAGGCCGGCCATCGGCGCGTGCTGGTGGTCACCCACGGCGGGGTGATCCGCGAGCTGCGCCGGGAGTTCGAGGGCGTGCCGTTCTGGGAGGGCGTCGTCGGTCAGGCCGCAGGTCGGCGCTGGACACTCATTCGACAGGCAGAGGGCATCACATGCACGTCTTCATCGGCGGTACCGCGTCAGGCAAGCTTCAGCGGGTAGCCGAGCTCTACCCCGAGGCACGTTGGCGCGACGCCGGCGAGATGATGAGACGGGTGACCGGTGCTGGCGCTGGTCCCGCCATCGACGATGGCGACACCCTCGTCATCAGCGGCTGGCTTGCCTGGCTCGAGGCCGAACTAGAGAACGAACTTGAGAACCAACGTGAAAACGAGTCAGCAAGCGCCGACGATGACCGGCTGGGCCGGCGCTGGCGCGAGGCCTTGACTGGCTGGGCCAGTTCGCCGGGACGGCGCGTGCTGGTGCTTGACGAGGTGGGGCGCGGCATCGTCCCGGTGGACCCGGCCCAGCGCCGCCTGCGTGATCTGATGGGCTGGCTGTCCCAGGACGCGGTGCGCCTGGCAAGCCAGGTACACTACGTACGCCATGGCCTGACCATGCGGCTCGATGGGAAGGAGGCTACCGCATTGGGCCGAGCGGACTGAGCGAACAGACCCGGCATCGAACCAGTCGAACAAGCCGAACGGCGCTTTTCGTTGACGCCCGCTGTGCCGATTGCTAGCTTACGCGCACTCTCAGGTGCCCCGAAACGTGCCAGCATGACCACGGCGTCAGTCCTTTCTGACGCAAGACGCCGTGGCCAGAAGTAGACACAAGGGGTGAAACGGGAAGTCGGTGCCAATCCGACGCTGCCCCCGCAACGGTGATCGAGTCAAGCGCGCTCACCACGCCACTGTGACAGGGTCCTTGACCCCTGATGCGACCGGACCCTGTGTCCCGCTCAGCCAGTCACGGGAAGGCGAACGCGCCGAACCGTCGAAACGCTTCGATGGTTCATCTCGTCAGCCCGGAGACCGGCCTGAAGAGCCATGCCAAGGGGCGGTGGGGTCCCGACGCGCAGCGCTTGCCTGTCAGTTTGGTGTTCTTGACGCTCCCGGGTGTCCTGTCCAGCGTTCTGTGTCCCCTGTTCGCTCCTCGGCCTTCGAGGGTCTACGCCGTGCGGGTGCGCACGGTGCCAAGGGATACACCATGTCGTCTGCTTTCTTCGCCCCTGCTCGTCTTTCTGTTGCCTGCCGCTCCCGTGGCCTGCGTCTGTGCGTCGGCCTTGCCGCCGCCCCCTGGCTACTGGTGAGCCAGGCCAGTGCCCAGCAGTCCGCTTCCTCCGACGTGACGACCGCCGAGCCGTCCTCCGTCGAACAGGTCTCTATCGAGCCCACCACCGAGACCGCCACCGAACTCGACCCGCTGGTGGTGTCGGCGACGCTTTCGCCGCGTACCGCCAGTCAGTCGCTGTCCTCCGTCAGCGTCATCGACGAAGAGGCGCTAAGGCGCCGCGATCCGGTCAGCATTACCGACGCCCTGCGTGGCCAGCCCGGTGTGGATATTTCCACCAATGGTGGCTTCGGCAAGCAGGCGAGCGTCTATATCCGTGGTACCGGCAGCACCGCCTCGGTGATGATGATCGACGGTATCCGCCTGCGCTCGGCCACCAATGGCGGGCCTGCCTGGCAGTACCTGGAGCCGCGCATGTTCGAGCGTATCGAGGTGGTACGCGGTCCCCGCGGTGCGCTCTACGGCGCCGACGCGGTGGGCGGGGTGGTTCAGCTGTTCACCGACAAGCCCGATGAACAAGGGCCGACGCCCAGCGTGCAGCTCGGTACCGGCTCCTTCAATACCCAGCGGGCCTCAGCCAGTCTGTCGGGCCGCGAGGGCGGTACCTCCTACCAGTTCAGCGCCACCCGCCTGGACAGCGACGGCACCGAGATTCGCGACGGTGGCGAGGACAAGGCCTACGACAACACCTCGGGTCTGGTGAGTCTGTCCCACACCTTCGACAACGGCGCCAACCTCGGGCTGCTGGGACTGCGTGCCCGCGGCAACAACGAATACGAAGGTGGCGACTCCGACTATGTGCAGCAGGTGGCCGGTGTCTACGCCGAGGTGCCGGTGACCGATATCTGGTCGTCGCGTCTTACCCTGAGCGAGGCCCGCGATGAGCTGGAGGACCACTCCGAGCCCAACGACTTTGGGCCTGGAAGCACCACCGAGTTCGACACCGAGACCCATACCGTTCGCTGGGACAATACCCTGCAGCTCGGTGCCCACGAGCTGATCGCCGGCGCCGAGTATCTGGAGGACAAGGTCGACAGCACCACCGACTACGAAGAGACCAGCCGCGACAACGTGGCGGTGTTTGCCCAGGCACTGATGGACTTCCATCCGTTCTCGTTGCAGGCGGGTCTGCGCCACGACGACAACGAGGCCTACGATGAAGAGGTCACCGGCCACCTGGCGCTGGGCTACGCCCTCGATGATCAGCACACCCTGCGTGCCAGCTACGGTACCGCCTTCCGCGCCCCGACCTTCAATGAGCTGTACTTCCCCGGCTTTGGCAACAGCGATCTTGAGCCCGAGGAGTCCGAGACCTGGGAGCTTGGTCTGCGTGGTCAGTACCAGCGGCTTTACTGGGATCTGGCGCTCTACCAGACCAATGTCGACGACCTGATCGCCAATGAGTCGAGGGATGGCCGCTTTGCCCCCTTCAATGTCGACGAGGCGCGTATTCGTGGGGTCGAACTTGCCACCGGGCTCGAGCTCGACCAGTGGACCCTGGCGGCCAGCGTCGCCTATACCGACCCGGAAGACCGTGACACCGGCAAGCAGCTGATTCGCCGCGCCAGCCAGACCCTGCGCCTGGACGCCGATCGCCAGCTGGGTGACTGGAATCTGGGGGCCTCCTTCGTCGCCCAGGACCACCGCTACAATGACGTCGACAACGACGAGCGTCTGGCCGGCTACGGCACCCTGGACCTGCGCGCCGGCTGGGCCTTTGCGCCGGACTGGAAGGCTAACCTGACGCTCGAGAACGTCTTCGATCGCGAGTACGCCACCTCGCGTGCGTCTGCCTTTCAAGGTGGCTGGGACTACGAAAACCCCGGACGTGCCGCCTACCTGAGCGTCGGCTTCAACCTGTGATCATCCGCCGCTCGCTTGTCTCGGCCAGCGCTGGCCTGGTGCTGTCGGCGCTGACCAGTGCCGCCACGGCGTCCTCTTCGTCCGACGGGGACGAGGACATCTGCGTGGTCGATGACACCGAGCGGGAGCTATGCCTGTCGGCGCCGGCAGAGCGCATCGTGGCGCTGTCGCCCAGCGTCACCGAGATGCTGTTCGCGGCGGGGGCCGGCGAGCGGGTGGTGGGGGTAGTCAGCTTCAGCGACTATCCCGAGGCCGCGCGTTCGCTGCCCCAGGTGGGCAGCTACGATCGACTCGACCTCGAGTCGCTGTTGGCGCTTGACCCCGACCTGGTGGTGGCCTGGGCCGGGGGTAATCCCGGACAGCAGGTCGAACGCCTGGATGAACTCGGGCTGCCGGTGTTCCGCTCGGACGCCGCCAACTTCGAGCAGATCGCCACGACGCTTGAGCGGTTCGGTCGCCTGGCCGGTTCGGCGGATACCGGCGACACCGCGGCCCGAGAGCTGCGAGAATCGGTAGCGGCCCTCGGCGAGCGCTACGTTGACGCAGCACCGGTCGAGGTCTTCTATCAGGTATGGGAGCAGCCGCTGATGACCGTCAACGGTGAGCACTGGATCAGTCGGGCGCTGTCACTTTGTGGCGGCGTCAATCTATTCGCCGACGAGGCGCCGCTGGTGCCTCGACTGTCGCGGGAGGCGGTGCTGGCCGCGGACCCGGAAGTCATCATCACCGGTGGCATGGGCAAGGCGGACTCCACCTGGCTCGATGCCTGGCGCCAGTGGCCGCAGATGACCGCTGTGGCCCGCGACAACCTCTACTTCATCAACCCCGACCTGGTGCAGCGTGCGACGCCGCGCCTGGTCGAGGGCACCCGAACCCTGTGCCAACATCTGGACTCTGCCCGTGAGCGCCGCTGACTCCAGCGCTACCTATCGGCCCACCCGGCGAGGTCGTCCGCTGGGCCTGCTGGCGCTGCTCGGTGTGGTGTCGGTGGTGCTGGCCGTGTCGGTGGGCAGCGTCGCGCTGTCACCGATGGAGCTGTGGCTGACGCTAACCGGGCAGGGCAGCCCCCTCCACCAGACCCTGGTGTGGGAGCTGCGCCTGCCCCGTGCGCTGGCCGCCTTCGGTACCGGTGCCTTGCTGGCCCTGGCCGGCGCCCTGATGCAGGTACTGCTGCGCAATCCATTGGCCGACCCCTATGTGCTCGGGCTCTCCGGCGGGGCCTCGGTGGCGGCGCTGTGTGCCATGCTGGCTGGCCTTGGCGCGGCACTGGTCTCGGCCTCGGCCTTTGCCGGTGCGCTGGTGTCGATCCTGGTGGTATTCGGCCTGGCCCATGGCAGCGGCAGCTGGTCGCCGGCCCGCCTGCTGCTGACCGGGGTCGTCATGGCCTCCGGCTGGGGCGCGATCATCACCTTCCTGCTGGCGGTCAGCCCGGTGGAAGAGCTGCCGGGCATGCTCTACTGGCTGATGGGCGACATGGCCTACGCCCGCAGTCCCTGGCCGGTACTGGTCATCGCCGCGCTGTCGGCGCTGGTACTGGTGCCACTGGGGCGGACCCTCAATGTGCTTGCCCGGGGTGGCCAGCAGGCGCTGGCGCTGGGCGTGGCGGTGCGTCCGCTGGAATGGGGGCTGTATCTGGCGGCGAGCCTGGCCACCGCCACCGCGGTGACCACCGCCGGATCGGTGGGGTTCGTCGGCCTGATGGTGCCGCATATGCTGCGCCTTCGCCTAGGTGCCGATCAGCGTCTGATCCTGCCGGCCTCGCTGCTGGCCGGTGGCTGCCTGCTGACCCTGGCCGATACCCTGGCGCGGACCCTGATCGCCCCCCAGCAGTTGCCGGTAGGGGTGATCACCGCGCTGATCGGGGTGCCGAGTTTTCTCTACCTGCTGCATCGCAGCCACGGCAAGGGATAGGGGCGTTCATGGCTGTCACACCCGCATCCACCGACCAGGCGCTGCCAGTTTGTTCGCTGTCCTGCGAAGCTCTGGTGATCGACGTCCCCGGCAGGGCGGACGGTCAGCCGCTGTCGTTTTCCATCGAGCCCGGCAGTCGCTGGGGCATCCTCGGGCCCAACGGCGCCGGCAAGAGCACGCTCCTGCATAGCCTGGCCGGGTTAAGGGCGCCACGCCATGGGCGCTTGAGGCTGGACGGCCGGCCGCTGACCGACTGGCGCCGGCGCGCCGTTGCCCAGCGTCTGGGCGTGGTGTTCCAGGAGCGCCATGACGAGTTTCCCGCCAGCGTGCTGGAGACCGCGCTGATCGGCCGCCATCCCTTCCTCCGGGCCTGGCAGAACGAAAGCGAGGACGACGTCCAGCGCGCCCTGGGCGCGCTTGAACGCCTCGATATCGCTCATCTGGCCCACAGGCCGCTGGCGACCCTGTCTGGCGGTGAACGTCAGCGGGTCAGCCTGGCCACGGTACTGACCCAGGCGCCGCAGATCTGGCTGGTGGACGAACCGACCAACCACCTCGACCTGCATCATCAGGTGGCCGCCATGGCGCTGCTCGACGAACAGGCAAGCCAGGGTGCTGCCGTGGTGATGTGCCTGCACGATCTCAATCTGGCGGCGCGCTGGTGCGACCACCTGCTGCTTTTGTATCCCGATGGCGCGGCCTGCTGGGGACCACGCGACGATATGCTGGTGACGTCCGCCCTCGAGCGGCTTTATGACCAGCCGTTGAGCGTCGCCGAGGTCGATGGCGCCGCCGTCTTCATGCCGCGGGTGGCTTCGTCGCTTACTCCGCCGCGCCCCACCAAGGAAGTTTCCCATGACGCACACGTCCCCTACGACGCCGTCCCGCACGACACAGACCCCGAAAAACGTTGATCCCGAGCGCCACGCCCGGCGCATGGCCGCCAAGCAGCGGATCATGGCCGAGCGCATCGCCAGTGCCGACAAGGAACAGGGCGTGCTGCTGGTGCTGACCGGCCCCGGCAAGGGCAAGAGTTCATCCGGCTTCGGCATGCTGGCCCGGGCGCTGGGCCACGACATGAAGGTGGGCGTGGTGCAGTTCATCAAGGGCGCCTTTTCCACCGGGGAGGAGGCCTTCTATCGCCGCCAGCCCGGAGTGGCGTTCCACGTCATGGGCGAGGGCTACACCTGGGACACCCAGGACCGGGAGCGCGATGTCGCCGCCGCCGAAGCCGCCTGGGACAAGGCCCGCGAGTTGCTTCAGGATCCCGATATCGCGCTGGTACTGCTCGATGAGCTGAACATCGCCCTGCGCTACGGTTACCTGGATCTCGACCGGGTACTGGACGACCTGCAGGCCAGACCGGCGATGCAGCACGTGGTGGTGACCGGGCGCCACGCGCCCCAGGCGCTGATCGAACTGGCCGATACGGTCACCGAGATGAAGGTGGTCAAGCACGCCTTCAAGGATCAAGGCATCAAGGCCCAGAAGGGTATCGAGCTTTGATCGACCCCCCAGAAGGGTATCGAGCTGTAAGGGAGCGCTAGCATGGCAACGCTGATGATCCAGGGCACCACCTCGGATGCCGGCAAGTCCACGGTGGTCGCCGGTCTGTGCCGGGTGCTGGCACGGCGCGGGTTCAGCGTGGCCCCGTTCAAGCCCCAGAACATGGCGCTGAACAGTGCCGTCACCGTGGATGGCGGCGAGATCGGTCGCTCCACCGCGCTGCAGGCCCAGGCTGCCCGCGTAGCGCCCCACAGCGACATGAATCCTGTGCTGTTGAAGCCCGAAAGCGACAAGGGCGCCCAGGTCATCCTGGCCGGGCGGGTCCACGGCAGCATGGCCGCGCTGGACTATCACGCCTACAAGACCACCGCCCGACAGACGGTGCTGGACTGCCATCGCCGGCTGTCCGAGCGCTTCGACGTGATCATCGCCGAAGGGGCGGGCAGCCCTGCCGAGGTCAATCTACGCGAAGGTGACATCGCCAACATGGGCTTCGCCGAGGCGGTGGACTGCCCGGTACTGCTGGTCGGAGATATCGACAGAGGCGGCGTCTTTGCCCAGCTATGCGGTACCCTGGCGCTGGTCAGCGCGTCCGAAAACGCGCGGATCAAGGGCTTCGTGATCAACCGCTTTCGCGGCGATATCGGGCTGCTGGAGCCGGGGCTTGAGTGGCTGGCCGAGCGCGAGGCGAGGCCGGTGTTCGGTGTGCTTCCCTACCTGCAGGGGCTGTGGCTCGACGCCGAGGACAGCCTGTCGCTGGAGCAGCGGCTTGATCACGCAGGGGGCGACATGCTCAAGGTGGTGGTGCCGGCCCTGCCGCGCATCAGCAACCACACCGACCTCGATCCGCTACGCCTGCATCCTCGCGTCAGCCTGAGCCTGGTCGGCCCCGACCAGCCGATGCCCGATGCCGACGTCATCCTGTTGCCGGGCAGCAAGAACACCCGGGCGGACCTGGCCTGGCTCCGCAGCCAAGGGTGGGATGAGCGTATCCGTCGCCATCTGCGTTACGGCGGGCGGGTGCTGGGTGTCTGCGGCGGTTTTCAGATGCTGGGGGAATGGATCGACGATCCTGACGGCATCGAGGGCGAGCCCGGCGGCGTCGAAGGGCTCGGGTGGCTTGCCATGTCCACCACCATGCGCCCCGACAAGCGCCTGACGCGGGTCAGCGGGCGCATCGACACCGCCGACGGCTGCTGCAGCATCCACGGCTACGAGATTCATCAGGGTGTCAGCCGGGGAGAGGCGCTTTCACGGCCATTGATGCGTCTCGAAGCACGAGACGAAGGTGCCGTCAGCCAGGATGGCCATATCATGGGCACCTACCTGCACGGGCTGTTCGACGGCCCCGACGCCTGCGAAGCATTGCTCGCCCGCCTCGGGCTCCCGGCCGAGGACACCCGCCGGGTAGACCTCGACGCCCACCGCGAACGTCAACTCGACCGCCTGGCCGACACCATCGAGCAGCATCTGGATATGGAGATGGTTCTGCGCCTGATCGGTTGAGGAAGATGGTCCGAAGTGGCGCCTGGTATCGGGCCCCCTAGTGTCATTGCCCTCCTGGCAAGGAGGGCAAGAGCCCAACCCGGTCAGCAACCACCGCCCCCATCTCCGCCACCGCCACCGCAGTCGCCACCGCCACCGCCACCGCAGTCGCCGCCTCCTGACGAAGCGCCGCTACTGCTAATGATTGCAGCAGCGGCTGGGTCGATACCTGGATGAGTTGGCGTTGATGGCGATAAGTGCCGCTTCTGAGAGTCTTTCCTGGGTGACGACGCTTTTGTCGTGGTTGTCTTGCTTGCGAAGTTCTGTTTGTTTTGTTTTCGGCTGAGCCACGCAATGAGTGTTATGACGGATAACGCTATTCCTGCAATTATGAGATAATGTGTTGATGTTTCCATGTGTCAATTCCTTTATGTGGTGAGCGTGGATTGAATTTTTTAGTTCATTGGTGATATTTGTCTGGAAAGCCTTTTGTTATATATGCCTTTGCAGAGCGAGTTGTTATTCGCAGTCTTGCAAGTTACTCCCTATCTTCGTCGCTGTTGTCTTCTCTGCCGCCGAAACCACCATTGTCTTCGCCGTGCCCATGGGGGGAACTTGTGTCAAAGTCCATGTTTCGGGCTTCTTCGTCACTTTCCATCGCGCCACCATAATCTGAGCTTTCCCGCTCATAAGAGTCTGAATCGTAGCTGGAGTCGGTGTCGTAGCTGGCGTCGGTATCGTAGCCGGAGCCGGAGCCGAAGTCGTAGCTGGTGTCGTGGCCGGAGTCGGTATCGTAGCTGGAGCCGGTGTCGTTAGTGCCAGCAGCCTCGTCATTGCTCTGGTCGGAACAATCGATCCCTTGGTTGGAACTGGTCTCGGGCAAGTGGCCAGGCGAGGAAATTTTCGAGTTATGCTGATCGGTGTGATCTGAGTCCAACCCAAAATATCTATCGGTACAGGTGTTTATTTTTCTTTCAAGTTCGATATCGCTACCGCTTGTCTCACATGTTTCACATTCATCTAATTCTGTTTCGCGTCCTTTAGGATGAATAAAGACTTTCCGAAAAATTACTGTTAACGTGGCAAGCGATATGGCGATTGCAAAAAATGCCAACATGTTGGCTAGCCTCATGCCGGAAGGAACGTCATGAATACCAGAGGGGTGAGGAAGAATCAGCAGGATTTAAAAAGCATCATCGATTTGGCCAATAATCGACGGCATGGTTGGCTGGCCTGAGCAAAAAAACTGCTCAGGGTCGGCACCGATAAAGCAGTGTTGGCAGGCAGCAGGTTACTGGCCGTTGCGGCGCAATAGCACCTTGTTCAGACCAGAAACTACATCCTCAAGGGATTGACTCAGTCGAGAAACGCCCTGATGAGTCCGAGCACCGTGTCTGCTTGTTCGCGATGGGGCACGTGGCCACATCCCTCCAGCAACACCATTCGTGACGGCCCTTGAGGTAGTTGCGCGTAGCGTTCGGGCTGCTGTGGCGAGCCGTATTCGTCCTGGTCACCGTGCAGCGCCAGTACAGGGCACCGGACCCGTCTAAGGGTGTCATCCTGGGTCCAGCCCCGAAAGTCGGGGTCCAGCCAGGTCTCTACCCAGGCGTCGAGCACCCAACGGGCCTTGTCGCCATGGTACTTCTCCAGGCGCTCGATCTGGCCGGGCAGGGCGAATGTATCGCGGGCCTGTCGGATGCCCGAAAGCGTGCGTTCTTCCACAAAGGCCTGGGCCGCCAGAGTAATCAGCGCCTGGCAATCGTCGTAGTGGGCAGCGATACCGGAGGCCATGCAGCCGCCGACGCTATGGCCCAGAACAACGAAACCCTCGAGCTTTAACGCGCGATGAAGCGCGGCAAAGCCCTGGTGCGCTTCGTCGGCGATAAAGGTGTAGGTCAGTTGGCCTGGGTGGCCCGTGGATTGGCCGAAGCCCAGTCGATCGTAAGCGATCACTTCGCGGCCGGTGGTCTGGCACAGGGCTTCGGGGAAGTCGCGCCACAGCTCAACGCAGCCCAGCGAGTCATGCAGCAACACGATGGGCGCGCCCTTGGTATCAGGCTCGGGACGCCATCGACGAACAAACAGCGATTGCCGGTCTATGTCGTGAAGTGACACCTGAAGGTCAGATACCTGGGGCATGAAGTGGCTCGCTGGCAGCAACATATCAAGCCCACTCTAGCGAGTGGCCGCTGGCCTGCCAAGCAAGCGCTAGGTTTGGACAGGTTGCTTTCAGGACAGGTCGCTTTTAAGACAGGTCGCTTGTAATACAGGGCCATGCCAGTGTCAGAGCCGCTTCAAGGATACGCCTTGGCAAGTTACGTCTTGTCAGCAAAGCGTTCGGGGTCATCGGAAATGACGGTGGTCACGCCCCATTTCCAGTACTTGGCGAAGGCCACCGGATCATTGGCGGTATAGCACAGCAGCGGTGTGCCGCTCTGGGTGACCTCCCGAGCCCGCTCTTCCTTCAGCTTCTTCCAGTCGCAGTGCAGGCTGTAGGCCTGCACCGCTTCCATGTCGTGCCGCCAGTTCTTGCCGATCTTGTCGACCAGGACGCCCAGGGCGAGTTGGCTGGGTGATGCGATGCTGCGCGCGTGATCGAGCGCCGCCGGGCTGAAGGAAGACACCAGTCGACGTTCGAACGGCAGCGCTTCCAGCAGACGCGGGATCACCGATTCGGCCAACGCTTCTGGATCGCGCCCCCGGGTCACCTTGAGTTCCAGGTTGACCGCCATACCGCGTCGATCGATCAGATTGAGCATGTCGTCGAGTGTCGCCATGCGCTCACCGCGAAAGCGCTCGGCGTACCAGGCGCCGACGTCGTATTCCCTGGCCTGTTCCAGACGCAGCTTGCTTAACTTGCCGCGCCCGTTGGAGCAGCGCCGCATGCCGGGGTCGTGCCAGATCACCGGGGTACCATCACCCAGCAATTGCACATCGAGCTCGACCCAGGTGATACCGGCTTCCCAGGCAAGCTGGACGGCGCTCAGGGTATTTTCCGGTGCATGGGCCGACAGGCCGCGATGCGCCATCAGGCGGGGCAGGTCGATAAGGGGCGTGCGAGATGTCGTCATGGGCTCTCCTTGGCTTGGCGTCACAACATGGCACCGGCTTTCGTCATCATCGGACATGACCGTCCTGCTAGCCAGAGGCTGCACGCCTCCATGTTGGGCCACAAAGATGACCGAACGGCGACGACATGAACACCCCGTCTGTCGCAGCGGTACACCGAGGGCGGTGTCGCTGCCTGGAATATGCTAGTCTCGCCGGTTTCGACAAGTGGGTCGGCGCCGGTCGGCGCCAGCAATTAGAGGTCAGTGATGAAGGTCGTCAAAATCAACGAGCCCCAGCAGCGGGAAGCCTGCCTGGCACGCCTTTGTGCGGAAGCCTACGGTCATCAGGCGGGTATCGCCCCCCTGGTCACCTTCGCCGGCGTCATCGGGGTGCTGTTCAAGCAGGAAGCCGCCCGGCTTCTCGCTCTGGTGGACGATCAGTCCCGTCCCATCGCGCTGGCCCTGCTGGTCAGCGACGAAGCCGGTACCAGCATGAACGTGGCCCAGTTGACGTCGCTGGACCCTGACGCCGAAAGTGCGGTCGACGGCGGCAACAAGACCGGCGCGGAAAGCGATAGCCAGGGCGAGGCGCAAAAGCCGGCCGGCAAGGGCAAGCTGAATCCCGCCCTTCGTCTGGTGGCGGAACTGGCGCTGCGGGCGCCGCTGCGGGTGGACGTGGTCAGCGATGCCCAGAAGGCCGAGTTTAGCGCCGCCGGTATCCAGCGCTGGATCAAGGGCCCGGGCGAGCTGCAGATCGGTCTGGGACCCAAGCATACGGCCACCAGCCTCGACAATCTGCCGCGAACCCTGACCGTGGACGAAGCCTCCGTGGTGGCCAACTTCAAGCAGGACAAGGCGTTGTTCGAAGATTACAAGAACCGCTTCGTCAGAGGCCTGGAGTCCTTCCCGCGGACGTTGTGATCAGCGACGGAAACGAACTCTCGAGGGAATGGCGCTGTTCCAACGATTGATCTGGCAAGAACCGCTTCGTCAGAGGGCTGGAGTCCTTCCCGAGGACGCTATGAACTAGTAGAAGTGGTAGCAACAACGAAGCCCCGGTCCCTGCCTCTTTTGGAGGCGAGGGCCGGGGCTTCGTCGTTGGGCAAAGGGTCGGCGCTTGCCGGGCCGAGGTGGTTGTTGATCCGCTCGCGGGCAGCAAGAACGGAGGTGGCCCGGGTCACGCCGTCAGGGATCGATGCCCGTCGATCCGTGCAGTTATCTAGCCTTCGCTGGTGAGGCTGAACGATCCCTTCATCATCGAGGAGTGGCCGGGGAAGGAGCAGAAGAAGGTCAGATCCTGGTCGGCGAGTCCTTCGGTGTCGAAGGTGATGCTGGTGGATTCGCCGCCGCCGATGATGTCGGTGGCGGCCAGGATGCGGTCATCCTCGGGCAGGTAGTTGCTGTCGAGTCCCGCCTGCATGCCTGCGGAGGCAATCTCCTGATAGGCGTCGGTAGGGGCCAGCACCCAGTTGTGTCCCATCACGTCTTTCGCCATGGAGCCCGAGTGGGTCAACGTCAGACTGACGGTCTCGCAGCTGGCGGGTACGCTCAGCTCGCTCTTGTCGTACTGCATCTGGTCAGTGGAATCGATGGTCAGCCGGCACTCTTCGGCGACGTTGTCCGCGGCGCCATCATCCGCTACCGCCACGGCAGAGAACAGCGGCACGGCGGTGATCGCGAGGATGGAGGCGGAGGAAAGCAGGGCATGTTTCATGACAGCGTCCTTTTCGTTGCTGGATGAGGTGGGTGCAGGGTTTGCCACGACCGTTCACGGCGTTCAGCAAGGGGAAACGCGGTGCACCACACAACATGTATCCATGTTTATATTTTAACTGTATACAGTTGATGAGTCTCGTAGACATCAATGGAGCTGTCAAGCGCCGACAGTGATCCCGTGGCCACGGCTGTGCCGACGGCAAATCCAGTTTGGACTTGACCGAGGTCGAGCAGAGCGCTTGACTGGGCGTACATACCCGTTAGCAGCGTAAGGAAGCCTTTCATGGCCAAGCGGATTCAATTCGCACGCACCGGCGATTCCGAGGTGCTGGAACTCGTTGATACACCGGCGGCCGAGCCGGGCCCCGGCGAGGTACGCGTCGCCAATGAGGCGGTGGGCCTCAACTTCATCGATATCTACTTCCGCACCGGTCTGTATCCGGCGCCTTCCCTGCCGTCGGGCCTGGGAACCGAAGGCGCTGGGGTGGTCGACGCCGTGGGCGAGGGGGTCGATCATCTGCAGGTAGGCGACCGCGTGGCCTACGCCCAGGGGCCCCTGGGCGCCTACGCCGAACTGCACACCCTGCCGGCGGACAAGGTGGTGGCGCTGCCCGAGGGGATCAGTTGCGAGACCGCAGCGGGGGCCATGCTCAAGGGGCTGACGGTGCAGTACCTATTGCGTCAGACCTACCCGCTGCAGGGTGGCGAGACCATCCTGTTCCACGCCGCCGCCGGTGGGGTGGGATCGATTGCCTGTCAGTGGGCCAAGGCTCTGGGCGTCAAGCTGATCGGCACGGTCAGCTCCGTCGAGAAGGCAGAGCTTGCCAAGCGCAACGGCGCCTGGGCGACCATCGACTACACCAAGGAAGACGTGGTCGAAAGGGTGCGCGAGCTGACCGGCGGCGAGATGGTCGACGTGGTCTACGACAGCGTCGGCAAGGACACCTGGGAGACCTCGCTGGACTGCCTGAAGCCGCGCGGCCTGATGGTCAGCTTCGGCAACGCCTCTGGACCGGTCGAGGGGGTCAACATCGGCATCCTCAACCAGAAGGGCGCGCTCTACGTCACTCGGCCGAGCCTCAACGGCTACGCCGACAGCCCGGAGCGGCTGCAGGACATGGCCGACGAGCTGTTCGACATGATCGAGAGCGGCAAGGTGAAGATCGACGTGGCCCAGCGCTTCGCCCTGGCGGAGGCCGGCAAGGCGCAGGACGCCCTGGCGTCACGCAAGACCACCGGGTCTACCGTGCTGCTGCCCTGAGCGATCGATCGCCGATCCCTGTCTTCCTGATCGAACCTATCCTGTCGGACAGAGCGGGCCCGCCAAGTTGGCGGGCCCGCTTGCATTTCAGGGAGGCGTCGGCCTGACGGCGTTGTGGCTTGCGTACCGGCTGCCCTGGTCGCCGTCGGTTCTGCCTTGGCGCTACAGCGACGCCCCCAGCTCGCGAATCATCCTCTCGCGCCGCTTGAGGGCGGCCAGTCCCTCGTCGCCCAGGCGATCGGCCACCTCGGTCAGCAGGCCCTGGGCCAGCAGGAAGAAGGCGCCCATGGCGTTGGAGAAGAACAGGCTGTCGGTAGGCACCAGGAAACGGTATTCGGCGACCCGGGCAAGCGGAGACGACTCGCTGTCGGTCAGGGCGACCACCCGAATCCCCGCCCGCGCCGCCACCCGTGCGGTTTCCAGCACGCTGGTGGTGTAGGGAAAGCAGCTGATCACCACTAGCAGGTCCCCTTCATCCAGTTGCGCCAGGGCGTCGGCCACCCCCTGGTGTCCCGCATCCAGCTCCCCGGTATCGGCACGCAGCATGCCAAGCCCATAGGCCATGAACTGCGCCAGCGACGCAAACTGGCGTTGCCCGTGGACCCTGACCCGACGGGCGAGGGCCAGCAGCTCGACCACCCGGTCGTAGTCATCGGCGTCGAGTCGCTCGAGCAGGCCGGCGAAGTTGGCGCTCTCCTGGCGTCCGAGCCGGGCCAACCGGGCGACACCCTGACCCTGGTCGCGATCGGTCGAAAGCCTCGAGGCCAGGTCGCTGTAGAAGTGCTCGCCGCCGTCGGCCAGATCCCGCCGAAACACCGCCTGCAGCTCGCCGAAGCCGTCGAAGCCCAGGCGCTGGGCCAGCCGGGTCAAGGTCGAGGGGTTCACCTCGAGCCGCCCGGCCAGCTCGCTGATCGAGGCCACCGCACTCGCCTGCGGCGACTCCAGCAGCGCCATCAGCACCCGCAACGATCGTTTGCCCAGTCGAACGTCGCCGTCACCGGCCTGGATCTGCGCCGCCAGTTCCTTCAGGTCGCCGAGGGTGCTCGATTCGCCGAGGCGAACAGGGCGGTCCTGAGCGCTCCGCTCGGTCGATGGCTTGGTGGCGGGCTTCGAGTCGCGAGAGGGCATGGCGTCTCCTTGAATGACGAGCGGGCCAGTGTGCCAGCTTGGCGGGCGTCTGTCCGGTGAGGCGTAGACACAATTTGCAAATATGCATTGTGTAAAAATATAATGCATTTAAAATTTGCATTTCTGCGATGTCGTATCTACCTGCTGGAGGTTCCATGAGCCGCGTCTTTCACCGCCACCTCAAGGCGTCCTATCCCACCGCGGTGGCAGGCGATGGGCCCTATCTGATCGATGCCGCAGGCAAGCGCTACCTCGATGCCTGTGGCGGCGCGGCGGTGTCCTGCCTGGGGCATAGCGATCCCGAGGTGCAGGCCGCGATCAGCGAACAGGTCAAGCGCATGGCCTACGCCCATTCAAGCTTCTTTACCTCGGAGCCGATGGAGGCGCTGGCCGACTTTCTGGTCGATCGCGCGCCCCAGGGCATCGGCAGCGTCTACTTCGTCTCCGGCGGTTCCGAAGCGGTGGAAGCGGCGCTGAAGATGGCGCGCCAGTACTTTCTCGAGATCGGCCAGCCAGAGCGCACCCAGGTCATCGCCCGGCGCCAGAGCTACCACGGCAATACTCTTGGGGCGCTGGCCACCGGCGGAAACGCCTGGCGTCGGCGTCCCTTCGAACCGCTGTTGGCCGACACCACCCACGTCAGCCCCTGTTACGCCTATCGCGGCCAGCGCGCGGACGAAAGCGCCGAAGCCTACGGCGAGCGACTCGCGGTGGAACTCGAGGACACCATCGAGCGGCTGGGGCCACGCCGGGTCATGGCCTTCGTCGCCGAGCCGGTGGTGGGGGCGACCCTTGGCGCGGTGCCGGCGGTGCCCGGATACTTTCGGCGGGTGCGCGAGATCTGCGATCGTCACGGTATCCTGCTGATTCTCGATGAGGTGATGTGCGGCATGGGGCGCACCGGTAGCCTGTTTGCCTGCGAGCAGGAAGGCGTCAGCCCCGACCTTCTGACCGTGGCCAAGGGCCTGGGCGGTGGCTACCAGCCCATCGGCGCCACCCTGGCCAGTGCGCGTATCCGCGACACCATCGCCGAGGGCACCGGCTTCTTCCAGCATGGCCACACCTATATCGGCCACGCCACCGCCTGCGCCGCGGCGCTGGCGGTGCAGCGCGCGGTAGAGCAACGCGGCCTGCTTGAGCAGGTGCGGGCCAGGGGCGAGGCGCTGCGTGCTCGCCTCGAGCAGCGCTTCGGCGACCACCCGCACGTCGGCGATATTCGCGGACGCGGTCTGTTTCTGGGACTCGAGCTGGTGGCGGACCGGGCCAGCCAGGAGCCCTTCGACCCCGACCAGCGCCTCAACGCCGCGGTCAAGGCCGCCGCCATGGACCAGGGGCTGATGTGTTATCCCGCCGGCGGTACCCTGGACGGACGCCGTGGAGACCATGTGCTGCTGGCGCCGCCCTATATCGTCGAGGAAGATCATCTCGACGAGATCGTCGACAAGCTCGACGCCGCCTTGCAGCAAGCGCTTGGCCAGATGGGCCATTGAGTCCGTGCCTTGCGCTTCGGCCCGCGCAACACCACTGACACACCAGGCCCGCCAAGGGGCGGGCTTGCTACCTTTTTTCCCACGTACAGGATGACAGCATGACCCTTCGTTCCCGCTTGCCCGAGCTTGACGACGCCACCATGAGCGCGGAGCAGCGCCGGGTGCTCGACGATATCCTCAGCGGCCCCCGCGGCAACCTCGATGGTCCTTTCCTGGCCTGGGTGCACAGCCCGCAGCTTGCCGACCATGCCCAGCGCCTGGGCGCCTTCTGTCGCTACCATACCTCGCTTCCGCTGCGCCTCACCGAGCTTGCCATCCTGACCACCGCGGCCTGGTGGAAGTCCCAGGCGGAGTGGCAGATCCACGCCCCCATCGCCCTCAAGGCCGGCCTGTCCGAGTCGGTGGTCGAGGCCTTGCGAGAAGGCCGCCAACCGACCTTCGAGCGCAGCGATGAAGTCATCGTCCATCGCCTGGCCAGCGTGCTGTATCAGCATCGGCGCGTCGATCAGGCCACCTACGACAGGGCAGTGGAGGCCTTCGGCGAGGAGGCCGTGGTGGAACTGGTCGGGGTGCTTGGCTACTACGCCCTTGTGGCGATGACGCTGAACGTGTTCGAGGTTCGCCGAGGCGATGAACCGCTGCCCTTCGTCGAACCCTCCCTTTGACGAAGCCTCCTGGGCGCGTTGACGAGGTGTTTTAGGCTACGCTGAATCAGCGGTACCCTGGCGCTTTCTCGGTGACGCTTTCGCGACCTCCAGCACTCTGCAATCGCCCGTCAGGGCGCCGCCCAGGGAGGGGCCGACATGGACGACAGTCTTCTGGTATTTATCGTGCTCGGGCTGACGCTGGCGGCGTTCGTCTGGGGGCGGTTTCGTTTCGATCTGGTGGCGCTGGCCTCCTTGCTGGCCTCGGTGGTGCTGGGGCTGGTGCCAGCCGACCAGGCCTTTTCCGGTTTTGGCCATCCGGCGGTGATCACCGTGGTGGCGGTGCTGGTGCTGTCCCGTGGCTTCGAGCGGGCCGGGGTGGTGGACGTGATCGCCGCCCAGGTGCTCAAGGTCGGCGACAGGCTCCTGTACCAGCTATTGGCGCTGACCGGCCTTGTCACCGTGCTGTCGGGCTTCATGAACAACGTGGGGGCGCTGGCGTTGCTGCTGCCGGTGGCCCTGCGGATGTCGCGCGAACACGATACCTCGCCGTCGATCCTGCTGATGCCGCTGGCCTTCGGCTCGCTGCTGGGTGGCCTCACCACCCTGATCGGCACCCCGCCCAACATCATCATCTCGAGCTACCGTGCCAGCGTCGCCGGCGAGCGCTTCAGCATGTTCGACTTCTTCCCGGTGGGCGGCGCCGTGGCAGTCGCCGGGGTTGCCTTTATCGTGCTGCTGGGCTGGCGCCTGGTGCCAAGGCGCACCGGCCAGGCCAGCCGCGACGCCATGTTCGATACCGCCCACTATCTGGTGGAGGTGCGGGTCGACGCCGATGCCCAGGCCCTGGGCTGGTCGCTGCACAAGCTCAGGCGCAAGCTCGACGACAACGTGCCCGTGCTGGCGCTGGTGCGGGGCGGTCATCGCTACGCCGGTCACTCTTTCTATGGGGTGCTCAAGGAGGGCGACATCCTGCTGCTGGAGGCCGGTCCCGAGGAGCTCAAGGCGCTTGAGGATCGTGCCGGACTGCGGGTCGGTCTGGCACCCGAGGAGGCGCCGGATCCTGATGCCGAGCAGAGCGACGCCGAGCCGACCGACACCGAGCCAACCAACACCGAGCAGGCCAACAGCGATGACCCGGTGCGATCCTCGGACAACGCATCGGCCACGTCGACGTCGGCCCAGCCGTTGAACGCAGATGGGGAGGCCGGGGCCGCTTCACTGGCCCAGCGTACCCGCCAACTGGTCGACGAGGACGAGCAGGCGCGAGAGCGCCGCATCACCCTGGACGAGACCCGAGAAGCGGCGCGGGGCACCGAGGACGGCGACGAGCGCCAGGACGACAAGGCCCCCGAGGACCTGCACCTGATCGAGGCGGTGGTGCGCAACGACGCCGCCATCAGTGGCCGCACCGCCGCCGAGCTGCGCCTGCACCATCAGTACGGCCTGCACCTGGTGGCAGTGGCCCGTGACGGTGGGCGCCTCAAGCAGCGTCTGCGCGATATTCGCTTTCGGCCCGGCGACGTGCTGCTGCTGCAGGGCGATCCCGAAGGGCTGGGGGAGAGCCTGACGGTGCTTGGCTGCCTGCCGCTGGCAGACCGGCGCCTGACCCTCGGCCAGCCGCGCCAGCTTGCGCTGTCGGTGGGCATCTTTGCCGTCGCCATCACGGCCATGCTGTTCGATCTGCTGCCGGCGGCGGTGGCCTTGTCGCTGGCCGCGCTGGTCACCCTGCTGGTGGGGGTGCTGCCGCTGCGTGAAGGCTACCGTGCCATCGACGGCCCGGTGGTGGTGTTGCTGGGGGCGATGATTCCGGTGGGGCAGTCGCTGGAGTCCAGCGGCGGGGCCGGCCTGATCGCCGATGCCATGCTCGGGCTTGGCAGCCAGTGGCCGCCCATCCTGGTGCTGGCGGGGCTTTTCATGGTCAGCACCTTGCTGTCCAACGTCATCAACAATGCGGCGGCGGCGCTGTTGATGGCGCCCATCGCGGCGAGTCTCGCCAGCGGTTTCGAGCTGTCGCTTGACCCCTTCCTGATGGTGGTGGCGATCAGCGCCTCCTGCGCCTTTCTGACGCCCATCGGTCACCAGTCCAACACCCTGGTGATGGGCCCCGCGGGCTATCACTTCAGCGACTACTGGCGCCTTGGCCTGCCGCTGACCCTGGTGGTGATGGTGGTCGCCATCCCGCTGATCATGCTGGTCTGGCCGCTGCAATAACGGCCAAGGAAAACGCCCGGGCTGGGCCCGGGCGTCGTGGTGGTACGCGAAACGTCGGCGCTACGCTGTGACGTTGTGGTGGTTCATCTTTTCCTTGTCGGTGACGAAGGCGTCAAAGGCGAAGTCGTCCACGCTCAGCATGTCGAGCACCTCGGCCTCGCGCTTGCGCATGAAGTCGGCATCCTCCTCGCTGATCAGACCCTCCTCGAGCGCGGCTTCCAGGCGTTCTTCCGGGTGCAGCGCCTGCACCGGCAGCTTGCCCTTGGAGTACGCCTTGTTGATCTGGCGATAGAGCACCTCGGCGCGGTCCTGGGTTTCCAGCAGGGCGTTGTAGCGCGCCACCGGGTTGTCCTGGACCTGGTCGTTGCTGTCCCAGGCGCCGACCAAGAGCTTCTTGCGCAGGGCGCTGTCGGTGGACACCGCACGGGCGATGGACCGGGCCAGGTCGTCGTGGGGGCGTGCCCAGCGGCGGCCCAGCGGCATCACCAGCACCTTCAGGGTCTTGCCCAGCGCCCGGTTGGGCAGGTTGTCGAAGACCTCGACGAAGGCGGTCTCGGCGCGGTTGAGCAGGAAGCGGCAGGCGTAGTGCATCAGTTCCGCCTCGCCCTCGACCTTGTCACCCTCGTGCCACTGCTTGATCACCATGCTCACCAGATAGAGGTTGGAGAGCACGTCACCCAGGCGCGCCGAGAGCATCTCGCGCTGCTTGAGCTCGGCGCCCAGGCTCGCCATGGCGGCGTCGGCGCACAGGCTGAAGCCGGCAGACAGGCGGGCCACGTCCTGGGCGTAGGGGCGGGCGACCTCGTCGAAGGGGCAGGACGGCTTGCCGATGCCCAGGCCCATGGTGAGGGCGCGGGCGGCGTTGCCGAAGATCAGCCCGGCATGGCGGAAGAACGCCCGGTCGAAGGCCTTGGCGTCATCGGCGTCCTTGGCCGCCAGTTCCTCCAGCACATAGGGATGACAGCGGATCGCGCCCTGACCGAACACCATCAGGTTGCGGGTCATGATGTTGGCGCCTTCCACGGTGATCGCCACCGGGTTGGCACTGTAGCCGATGCCCAGGTAGTTGCGCGGGCCCAGGGTCACCGCCTTGCCGCCGTGGATGTCCATGGCGTCGGCCAGGATGTCACGCTGGAACTCGGTCAGCTGGCTCTTGAGGATGGTCGATGGCACCGCCGGCGCCTGGCCGTGGTCGATGGTGTTGGCGGTCTGGTAGACCGCCGCCTGGGCGATGTAGGCCTTGGCGGTAAGACGTGCCAGCGGCTCCTGAATGCCCTCCATCTCGGCCACCGGCACATTGAACTGGCGACGGATGCGGGCGAAGCCGCCGGCCCAGCCGATGGCGTAGCGGCCGGTGCCGGTAGCGCCTGAGGGCAGGGTGATGCAGCGGCCGACCGACAGGCACTCGATCAGCATGCGCCAGCCTTCGCCGGCCATCTCGGGGCCACCGATGATGGTGTCCAGCGGCACGAATACGTCCTTGCCGCGAATCGGACCATTCATGAAGGGGCTGCCGATGGGGTGGTGGCGGCGGCCGATCTCCATGCCGTCGGTGTCACGCGGCACCAGCGCGCAGGTGATGCCGAGGTCTTCGGTGTCGCCCAGCAGGTGGTCCGGGTCGAACATGCGGAAGGCCAGGCCGACCACGGTGGCGATGGGCGCCAGGGTGATCCAGCGCTTGTTGAAGGTCAGACGCAGGCCCAGCACTTCCTTGCCGTCGATTTCCTGCTTGCACACGATGCCGACGTCCGGCAGCGAAGTGGCGTCGGAGCCGGCGCGGGGGCCGGTCAGGCCGAAGCAGGGGATCTCGCGGCCGTCGGCCAGGCGCGGCAGGTAGTGCTCCTTCTGCTCCTGGGTGCCGTACTTGAGCAGCAGCTCACCCGGACCCAGCGAGTTGGGGACACCCACGGTGGACATCAGGGTCTCGTTGACCGCGAGCTTCTGCAGCACCGCCGACTGGGCCTTGGCCGAGAAGCCGAGACCGCCGTACTCCTTGGGAATGATCATGCCGAAGAAGCGTTCCTTCTTCAGGTAGTCCCACAGCTCCGGCGGCAGGTCGGCGCGCTCGCGGGCGATGTCCCAGGCATTGCACATGCCGGCGGCCACGGTGCACTGATGATCGATGAAGGCGCGTTCCTCGTCGCTGAGGCCTTCATCCTTGAAGTCGAGCAGGCGCTGCCAGTCAGGGCGGCCGGAGAACAGCTCACCGTCCCAGGCCACGCTGCCGGCCTCCAGCGCAGTACGCTCGGTATCCGATACGCGGGGGGCGACCTTCTTGAACATGGCGAACAGACGTGGCGACAGCCAGCCATGGCGCAGCGCCGGCAGGCCGCAGACGGCGATGACGGCGGCGATGATCAGCAGCAGTACGCCGACGAATTCGGCGTCGAGGACCAGGCCCGCGACCCCGAGAATGGCGGGCAGGGCGGCGGCAGGCGCGGCCCCGGCCTCGCGGCGGGCGATGGCGATCAGGCCAACGACCGCAAAGATGAGCAGGAGCAGGCTGAGCATGGGCGGTTCTCCTTGGAGAGCGATGAGAGGAAGTGTGGTTGTAATAAAACGCCTGTTTGAATTCTTGCAGATTAGCCCATCGCCTGACAACCGGCCATCGAAAACCTTGCCTCTTGCACCATGGTCGAACTAGAGGTCTCTTAGCTGCACAAAAAAGGCCCCGTGAAAGTCACGGGGCCAAGTCGATGTCGTCTAAATCGTGTCGCCGCCAGCGGCAGCTTTTCCGGCATCAGCCAGGCTGCGCTGTGCTATCAGAACTTGCACCAGCACCAGCACCAGCGCGTGCAGAGAGGCGCCGCTCGCTCTGGGTCGGATGGGCCTCCTCGAGCCGGCGCTGCGGCGGCTTCTGGGCCGGGGCGCCGTTGGCCACGTAGTAGGGCGCCTGGCTCGGCGGCAGCGGCTCGCGGCCACGGATCTTGTCGGCCATACGCTCGGCCAGCATGATCGTCGGCGCGTTGAGGTTGCCGGTGGGAATCACCGGGAACAGCGAGGCGTCGACCACCCGCAGGCTTTCTACCCCGTGCACGCGTCCGGCGCCGTCGACCACGCAGTCGTCACCGTCGCCCATGCGGCAGGTGCCACAGGGGTGATAGGCGGTCTCGGCGTGGCGGCGCACGAAGGCGTCGAGCTCATCGTCGCTCTGCACGTCCGGCCCCGGGGATATCTCGCGGCCGCGGAACTCGTCCATGGCCGGCTGGGCGATGATCTCGCGGGTCAGGCGAATGGCGTCGCGGAACTCTTCCCAGTCCTTTTCGGTGGACATGTAGTTGAACAGGATCGAGGGCGCGGCCTTGGGATCGACCGAGGTCAGCCGTACACGTCCTTCGCTCTGGGAGCGCATCGAGCCGACGTGGGCCTGGAAGCCGTGGGCCTGCACCGCGCTCTTGCCGTTGTAGCTGATGGCGATCGGCAGGAAGTGATACTGCAGGTTCGGCCAGGCTTCCTCTTCGCTGGTGCGGATGAAACCGGCGGCCTCGAACTGATTGCTGGCGCCCACGCCGCTGCCCTTGAACAGCCACTCGGCGCCGATCGCCGGCTGGTTGTACCACTTCAGCGCCGGGTACAGCGAGATCGGCTTCTTGCACTCGTACTGGATGTACATCTCCAGGTGGTCCTGCAGATGGGCTCCGACGTTGTCGTTGACGTGGACCGCCTCGATGCCGAGCTCCGCCAGCAGGTCCGCCGGGCCGATGCCCGAGCGCTGCAGGATCTGCGGCGAGGCGATGGCGCCGGCGCACAGCAGCACCTCACGGCGGGTGCGCACTTCCTGGGTCTGGCCCTTGCGCTGATAGCGCACGCCCACCGCACGCTTGCCCTCGAACAGGATGACGTCGGTGGTGGCTCGGGTCTCGATGGTCAGGTTGGGGCGCTTCTTGGCCTCGTCCAGATAGCCGCGCGCGGTGGAGGCGCGGCGTCCCTGGGGCGTGACGAAGCGGTCCATGGGGCCGAAGCCTTCCTGCTGGTAGCCGTTGACGTCCTCGGTGGCCGGGTAGCCTGCCTGCTGTCCCGCCTCGATAAAGGCGTGGTAGAGCGGGTTGTTGCCGGGCTTCGGGGTGGCCACGCACACCGGGCCGTCGCCGCCATGGTAGTCATTGGGGCCGATATCGCGGGTCTCGGCCTTCCTGAAGTAGGGCAGGCAGTTGGCGTAGTGCCAATCCTCGAGCCCGTCGCGCTTGGCCCAGCCGTCATAGTCCAGGGCGTTGCCACGGATGTAGCACATGCCGTTGATCAGCGAAGAGCCGCCAAGGCCCTTGCCGCGACCGCACTCCATGCGGCGATTGTCCATGTGCGGCTCGGGGTCCGTCTCTAAGGCCCAGTTGTAGCGCTTGCCCTGCAACGGATAGGCCAGCGCTGCGGGCATCTGGGTGCGGAAGTCGAAGCGGTGGTCCTTGCCGCCGGCTTCCAGCAGCAGGACCTGGACGTCCGGGTCCTCGGTCAGACGAGTGGCGAGGACGTTGCCGGCGGAGCCGGCGCCGATGATGACGTAGTCGAATTCACGGAGCTGTGACATGTGACGCCTCCCTGAAGGCAATGGGGTGACCGGGTCAGGCGTGACGCGGTGTTCGAGTGCTGTCGCGACGGGCCGGCCTTAGAAGACCGACTCGAAGGGGCCCATTTCGACCTGGACCGACTTGGTCTGGGTGTAGTGGGCCAGGGTCTCGATGCCGTTCTCGCGGCCGACGCCGGACTGCTTGTAGCCACCCACCGGCATTTCGGCCGGGGACTCGCCCCAGGTGTTGATCCAGCAGATGCCGGCTTCCAGGCGATGGATCAGGCGATGCGCACGGTTGAGGCTCTCGGTGAAGACGCCGGCGGCCAGGCCATAGGTGGTGGCGTTGGCGCGCTCGAGCACTTCTTCGTCGGAGTCGAAGCCGAGCACCGACATCACCGGGCCGAAGATCTCTTCACGCACGATGCGCATGTCATCGGTGCAGTCGGTGAACACCGTGGGGGCCGCCCAGGCGCCCTTGGCCCAGTCGCCCTGGTCCCAGGCGTCGCCGCCGGCCAGTACCCGGGCGCCTTGCTGCTTGCCCAGCTCGATGTAGGACAGCACCTTCTCCTGGTGTTCAAAGCTGACCAGCGGGCCGAAGTTGACCGAGGGATCCATCGGGTCGCCGGCCTTGATGCGCGCCACGCGCTCCTCGAGCAGTGCCTCGAAGTCGGCCTTGACGGCGTTGTCGACGAACACCCGGGTGCCGTTGGTGCAGATCTGGCCGCTGGAGTAGAAGTTGGCCATCATCGCCGCGTCGGCGGCACGGACCAGGTCGGCGTCACGGCAGACGATCAGCGGCGACTTGCCGCCAAGCTCCATGGTGACGTCCTTTAGGCTGGAGGCGGCGGAGGCCGACATCACCTTCTTGCCGGTGCCCACCTCGCCGGTGAAGGAGACCTTGGCGATGTCCGGGTGGCCGGTGATCGCCTGGCCCACCTCGGCCTCGCCGTGGACGACGTTGAACACGCCATCGGGCAGACCTGCTTCGGTGAACACCTCGGCCAGGATCATGGTGGTCAGCGGGGTGACCTCGCTGGGCTTGAACACCACGGCGTTGCCGGCGGCCAGCGCCGGGGCGGACTTCCAGCAGGCGATCTGGATCGGGTAGTTCCAGGCGCCGATGGAACCGATGACGCCCAGCGGCTCGCGGCGGGTGTAGACGAAGCTGTCTTCACGCAGCGGAATCTGGCTGCCCTCGATGGCGGCGGCGAGGCCGGCGTAGTATTCGAGCACGTCGGCGCCGGTGACGATATCGACGGTGGACGTCTCGCTGAACGGCTTGCCGGTGTTGCGGGTCTCGAGCTCGGCGATCTCGTCGTTACGCTCGCGCAGCAGCGCCACGGCGCGGTTGAGGACGCGTCCGCGCTCCATGCCGGACATCGCGCCCCACACCTTCTGGCCGCGCTGAGCCGCGGCGACAGCGGCGTCCACGTCGGCCTGGCTTGCCACCTGCACGTCGGCCAGGTGGCTGCCATCGTAGGGGTTGGTGACGCTGAAGGTCTCGTTGGAGGTGGCGTCGGTCAGACGGCCGTCGATGTAGAGCTTCTGGAGTTCGAGAGTTGCCATGGCATCCTCCTGTCGAAAGGGCATGTGTCAGCAAGCTGACAGCGATGTCGGGGCGATAAGTGAAGAGCAAGAATGTGCGCGTGAGTGGCGCAGGTGTTGAGCCTGCCCACTCGGTCTGCCTGAGATCCGGCTCGAGGCACGGGGCCTTGGCCGGAAGAGACTCAGGCCGGTTCGGGTTTGCGAGCCGCAGCGGGCGCGTGGCTGTCGAGCAGTCGATTCAGGTACTCCCGCGCAAGCTGGCGGGCCTGGACCGCGTCCAGGCCTTCCGGCGACAGGGTGCCGCGCAGCCACAGACCGTCGATCATCGCGGCCAGGCCATTGGCGGCACGCTGGGCTTCGTGTCGGGGCATCAGCCGGCGAAACTGGTAGCACAGGTTGGCGTACAGCCGCCGGTCGTTGATCTTCTGCAGCCGCTGCAGGTCGGCCTTGTGCATCGAGTTGGCCCAGAAGGCGAGCCAGGTGCCGGCAGCGCGGGCGTTGGTCTGGGAGGCGTCGAAGTTGCCGTCGATGATCGCTTCCAGATGGGCACGGGGGCTTGTGTCGCTCAGCGCCTTGCGCCGCGCCGCCACGGCCTGGCCCAGGTCATGCTGGATCTGGCGCATGGTCGCCTCCAAGAGGCCATCCTTGCCACCGAAGTAGTGGCTGATGATGCCGGCGGAGACCCCGGCGTGGCGGGCGATGCGCATGATGGTGGCATCGGCAAGCCCCACCTCGTGGATCGCCGCCATGGTCGCCTGGATCAGCTGCTGGCGGCGGATCGGCTCCATTCCTACCTTGGGCATGACAGACCTCCGTGCCGTTCGCCCTCGAACATTGAGGTGCCCGAGAGGTGAATCTGTTGATGCGCGTCTCGAGCGATATCGTGCTCAAGAGTTGAATCTAATGACTTGCTCCTCGAGGCACCCCCGAGGTTAGGATGTAGAGAGTATGCCTTTTATTGATTGGACGTTCAATCAAAATCTGGTCGATTCAACGGCACAGTCGTGATCAGGCCACCATACTGCAACCGATAACCTCAACAAGGAGTGCATCATGACGACCCCGACGATTCCCGCTCTGTCCTTGCTGGCGGCTGCCATCGCCGGCCTTGCCGCCCCCCAGGCGATGGCCGCCGATGACAGCTGCCAGCCGGTGCGTTTCGCCGAAGTCGGCTGGACCGACATCACCGCCACCACCGCGCTGACCACCGAAGTGCTGAAGGCCATGGGCTACGAGACGCGTATCGACACCGTCTCGGTGCCGATCGCCTATTCGGGCATGAAGAACGACGACTTCGACGTCTTTCTCGGCAACTGGATGCCGTCCATGGCGTCCATCAGCGACCCCTACGTCGAGCAGGGCGATGTCGACCGCCTGGGGGCCAACCTGGAAGGGGCCAAGTACACCCTGGCGGTGCCGCAGTACGTCTACGACGCCGGTGTCACCTCGGTGGCGGATCTCGACGAGCACGCCGACAAGTTCAATAGCGAACTCCACGGCATCGAGGCCGGCAATGACGGCAACGAGCTGATCCAGCAGATGATCGATGATGACGCCTTTGGGCTCGGCGACTGGTCGCTGATCGACTCAAGCGAGGCCGGCATGCTGGCGGAGCTGCGTGCCCGCGTCCCCGACGAGACCTGGATGGTGTTCCTCGGCTGGGAGCCGCATCCCATGAACACCAACTTCGATATGGCTTACCTGGAAGGCGCCGACGACTACTTCGGCCCCGACCTGGGTGGCGCCACCGTTTACACCAACACCCGTGCCGGCTACACCGACGCATGCCCCAACGTCGGTGCGCTGCTCAACAACCTGAGCTTCACTCTGGAGATGGAAAACCAGCTGATGGGCACCATCATGGATGACGGCACCGCCCCGGACGAGGCCGCCCGCGACTACCTCAAGGCCAACCCGGAGCTGCTCGCCTCCTGGCTCGAAGGCGTGGAGACCGCCGATGGCGAGCCAGCCCTCGAGGTGGTCAAGGCAGAGCTGGGTGTTGAATAAGGCAAAGCTGGGTGTGGAATAAGCCAGAGCTGGGTGTCGAATAAGCCAGCGCTGGGGCGCTGGGGCGCTGAACAAGCCTGAGCTGACTGTCTAGCAAGCCCAGAGCGTTCCAGACTGGGGAGAGAGTAGGGCAGGCCCGTCGTCGAAAATTTCGCAGGCGGGCTTGCCAAGTTCATGAACGGTGTGCATAATTCTCCCCCGTCGACACGGCGCTTTTGCCGCATGACGACCCAAAAGGCTACGTAGCTCAGTTGGTTAGAGCACATCACTCATAATGATGGGGTCCCCTGTTCGAGTCAGGGCGTAGCCACCAGGATTAAGAAAGCACCCGCTGACCTCGGTCAGCGGGTGCTTTCGTATGTGGCGGGTTTTTTGCCTCCCGTCAGCCATCGTCTGGCACGGACTTTCAGCGTTTGTGACCCGCCCGCACCTGCCCGGTGGGCGAGGGGTCAACGTGCAGGGCAGGGCTTCAGGATAGAGCTTCAGGATAGGGCTTCAGGATAGGGCTTCAGAACGTGCAGTGCATCGTGACGGCAGCCAGAGCCTCCCCGAACCGAGGTTACGAGGCGGATCAGCGGGTTAAGCCAGTCCTTGGGTCAACAAAAGCGCAACCGGGCTTGACGATCTCGGAGCGATCCGTATACTACGCCCCGTGCTTGAGGCGATTCCCCGATAGCTCAGTTGGTAGAGCAAATGACTGTTAATCATTGGGTCGCAGGTTCGAGTCCTGCTCGGGGAGCCAACCGCAACGGTTGATCCCGCGTCACGCACCGACAATTCAAGGTAATTCCCCGATAGCTCAGTTGGTAGAGCAAATGACTGTTAATCATTGGGTCACAGGTTCGAGTCCTGTTCGGGGAGCCATCTTGCCTTGCAGCATTGCTGACATTGTCGCCAAGCTTGAAGTACTGCACATCGTTGTTCCCCGATAGCTCAGTTGGTAGAGCAAATGACTGTTAATCATTGGGTCACAGGTTCGAGTCCTGTTCGGGGAGCCAGTGCGGCATCTGGCACTTATAGCGCTTATCGCTAGTTCCCTCGGCGCAACCCTCCTTCTTGTTACTCTCTTCGTAGCGAATTCCTTCTTAGCTATTTTCTCCGTTGACCTAATTTCTCCTGCTCGCTGTTTCTCGCCAACTGGCGGCGACACGTGGCTCGATTCGCTCCATCCTCGCTCTCGCGCTTGCCCAATGGCGGCATCAGTCTTATCTCGACGCTGCTTTTCCGTGTGTCGATAGCTTCGGCCCAGTTCGTCCCTGGGCTGCAGCACGCCAGAAGGGCCCGCAGAACCAGCTCACGCACTCTTGTCATGGCATCTTGTTGGGAAGCCTCGCCGCTGGCAAATGGCCTTGTCAGGCGTCATCCTTGGCTAAATGATTGATGGCAGGCGGTCGCTGCCGACGTTGGACGTCTCGGCTGGACAGGATCGACGTTAGACGACGCGGTGACGCCTCACGCAGCCAGGCATGGCTTGGGAATTACGGTGAAAGGAGATGCAGTATGAGTGATAAATCAACCTCTCGGGAGCCGTCGAAATCTCCCACCCTGACTTTGCACATCGGTCATGAAGAGCTGGTCATTCGCCAGCGCTACGAGGTGCTCAGTATCGTCAACGACCTCTTGATCGGCACCTGGTTTATCATCGGCAGCATTCTGTTTTTCTACGAGTCGCTTGCCTATATAGGGACCTGGCTGTTTCTGATTGGCAGTATCGAGATGATGATACGGCCGCTGATTCGCCTCGCCCGGCGGGTCCATATCAAGCGCCTGCATCCGGAGGCGCCTGCCGCAGTGGATGCGGGGCATGACTATTGATAGAGAGGCATGCTGGGTGACGAGTCGTCATTTAGCTCTACTCGTAGTGCGTCCATAGTCTTAAGACTTTAATGGTCTTTTCTTCCTGTATGACCTGATAGACGAGCCTGTGTTGAATGTTGATCCTTCTGGAGTAGGCCCCTGAGAGATCTCCGACAAGCTTTTCGTAAGGGGGTGGCGTTTGATACGGGTCCATGCGAAGGATGGCCAGCAACTCTTGTGCCTTGGCCTTTAGGCCTGATGAGGCGAGCTTTTTCGCATCTTTTTGAGCTTGCCTGGTGTAGTAGATCCTCCAGCTCACCAATCGAGCTCCTGATCACACTCGGCGAGGTCGGTTTCCATTCCTTCACGAATCGATTCACGCATGCCAGGTATGGAGAGTAGGTGGAGGGTTTCGTTGATGGCGCGCCAGTCCTCTTCAGCCAGTAACACTGCATTGCCCCTTTTTCCAGTGATGACAATGGGTTGATGGCTTTCCGTCGTTTCATCAATTAGAGCGTACAGCTTCGAGCGGGCTTCTGTTGCATTCAATATGGTCATTAGTCGCCTCCATTTTTTGCTAGCGTACGCTAAGGCGTACGCAAGATCAATCTAGCCTTCTGGCGTTGTTGGCGCCCACGGGTGGTTCAGCAAAGAAAATCGCCCTCGTTGCCTGATCGGCAACGAGGGCGATGTCGTTTCTGCGTGGGGAGGATGCTGGTGGTCAGCCGGTGTGTGGCTTTATCACCTCAGCCCATCGCAGCGGCCCGGTTCCTCGCCCGCTTGCGCAGGGCAATGACGATGGTGGTGCCCAGAAGCAGCACGGCGATTGCGATCAGGCTTGCGCTGATCGGACGCGAGAAGAAGATACTGAGATCGCCCTGTGACATGGCCAGCGAGCGACGCAGTTCGCTCTCGGCGATGGGGCCGAGCACCAGGCCAAGAATGATCGAGACCAGCGGGAACTTGATCTTCTCCAAGAGGAAGCCGAGCACCCCGAAGCCAAGCATCAGCCAGACGTCGAACATCGAGTTGCGCACCGAGTAGGTACCAACGATGCAGCACATCAGGATGATCGGGCCCAGCGCCGAGTAGGGCACGTTGAGCAGTCGGGTGAACAGTTTGATGAACGGCTTGGAGAACGCCAGGATCATGAAGTTCACCACGAACAGCCCAGCGAACACCGCGTAGATCAGGTCGCTCGAGGTCAGCATGAACATCGGCCCTGGCTGCAGGCCATGCATGATAAAGGCGCCGAGGATGATCGCGGTGGTACCGCTTCCCGGAATACCGAGCGCGAACAGCGGCACCAGGGCGCCCATGGCGGCGGCGTTGTTGGCGGCCTCCGGTGCAGCGATACCCTCCGGTGCGCCCTTGCCGAACTTCTCCGGGTGCTTGGACCAGCGCACGGTCTCGCTGTAGCTGACCATGGCGGCGGTGCTGGCGCCGATGCCCGGCAGGATGCCGATGATGACGCCAAGTATCGATGAGCGCGACAGGGTCACACCGATCTTCTTCAGGATGGGGGCGTCGAAGATCTTGATCTTGACCTTGGTCAGCGGCTGTTCGGCGTCACGGCTCAGGGAGCGCTTCATCACCTCGGACACCGCAAACAGACCGACGATGACCGGAATCAGCCCGACCCCCTCGGCCAGGTTGAGGTTGTCAAAGGTATAGCGGCTGGTGCCGGTGAGCGGGTCGATGCCGATGGTGGCGATCAACAGGCCCAGGGTGGCGCCGATCAAGCCGAGGATCAGCCGGCCACCGAGGGAGGCCACCACGGTCAGGCCGAGGATGGCGAGTGCGAAGTACTCGGGGGAGGAGAACTTCAGCGCCACCGAGGCCAGCATCGGGGTGAAGATGATCAGCGCGATGGTGCCGACCAGGCCGCCCACCGCCGAGCTCAGCACGCCGATGCCCAGCGCCTTGCCGGCCTCGCCCTGCTGGGTCATGGGGTAGCCGTCGAAGGCCGTCATCACCGCCTCCGGGGTGCCCGGGGCGCGATAGAGGATGGCGGTGATCAGCCCCGAGAAGACGGTGGAGCCGTAGATGGCGGTCAGCAGCATGAACGCCTGGGTGGGCTCCATGCCGTAGGTGACCGGCAGCAGGATGACCACCAGGATCACGCCGCTGATGCCCGGCAGCGCGCCACCGATAAAGCCGATGAACACGGCCGAGGTCAGGATCAACAGGTTCATGGGCTGGAAGACCACGCCTAGCCCACTGAGAAAACTCTCCAGCATCGTCAGCTCCCGCGAAATACTGGTGGAAAATCGTACCGGCTGGGTGTCATGGCAAGGGGATGCCCAGCAGGGTGGAGAACACGCCCTGGATCAGCGCAACGGCGATGACCACGGTGGCAAGCAGGGCCGCCCAGTGGCGCGCGCCAAGCAGCAGGGTGCAGGCCAGGGTGAAGATCACGGTGGCCAGCAAAAAACCGATGGCCGGCATCAGCAGGGTGTAGGCAACGGTGGTGCCCATCAGCCACCAGTGGCGGTTGGCGGCAAGAAACCCAGGGTCAAGAGCAACGCCAGCGGCTTCGGTGGTGCTGTCGGTGACGTTGTCGGTGGCGCTGTCCTGGCCGGCGTCAGCCTGTTGGCCGGGTTCAGTCGCTGGGGCTTTCTCCATCGAAGCCTTGGCCTCGGCGTCGCTGGCACGCTCCTTGGCCTGGCTCATGCGGGTGGAGACCAGCAGGGTCGCCGACAGCACGATCAGCAGGAGCAACAGCGACAGCGGCCACAGGCGCGGGCCGATAAAGGTCGAGACGTCCTCGGAGCTCGGGAAATCAAGCGTCGGCACCAGGGTGACGGCGGCCAGTACCAGCAGCAGGACGGCAAAGACGGTGAACTTGGTATGCATGGTGAGGCTCGGTTCACGGCGGGCCAGCGGGAGCGAGTCCCGTCAGCGCAAGGTGAGGGGCCGGGTAGTACCCGGCCCGCCAGTCCACGGGATCAGGTGTTTTCCAGAAGCCGCGTGTAGAGTTCCAGGTTTTGCTCGAGCTTCTCGCGGTAGTCGTCGCTACCCAGCCAGCCCTCGCGGTAGTGCAGGTTCACCCGCTCTTCGTACTCCTGGTAGGTCTCGGAGTCGTAGACGCTCTTCAGCGTGGACTCGAGCTTCTCGACGATGGCGTCCGGGGTGTCGGCGTGGACGAAGATGCCACGCTCGTTGCCGTCGGTCAGGTCCCAGCCGTTCTCGACGGTGGTGGGGATGTCCGGGAAGTTCTCCAGACGCTCCTCGGCGAACACCAGGATCGGCATCATCTCGCCGGATTCCATATAGCTCAGCACCGAGCTGATCTCGCCGAACAGGCCATCGATGTTGCCGCCCATGACGTTGGCGGCGACGCTGCCTTCCTCGTCGTAGGGAATGAAGCTGATGTCCAGGCCGGTGGCGTCACGGAACGACAGGAAGGCCATGCGGTCGGGGCTGGCCGCGTGGGTGCCGCCGATGATGACCTGACCCGGGTTGGCCTTGGCGTGCTCCATGAAGGCGTCGAAGTCGGCGTACTTGTCCGGATCGACGATCAGCGTCATCACGTCGGACTGCATACGCGCCACCGGGGTGAGCTGGTCGAGGCCGGTGGGGTTCTGGCCGGCGGCAAGCGAGGTGACCAGGGTCGAGGAGGCGAAGTCCAGGGTGTGGCCGTCGGCGTCGCCGTTGGCGGTACGCTGGTGGGCCAGGGCGCCGGAGGCGGACGGCAGGTTGACCACCGTCACGCGGGTGTCCATGGCCTCTTCAAGCAGCGGCTTGATGGTGCGCGCAAAGTTATCGGTGCCGCCACCGGCGCCGGCGGCGACCAGGAACTGCAGCGGCTTGGAGGGGAAGTCGGCCGCCTCGTCGGCGGACAGCGCGGCGGGGCTCGCAACGACGAGCGACAGGCCGAGGGCGCTGGCGGTGATGATCGCGTTTCGGGTGATCATGGCGTTCTCCTGGGGGTGGTTGTTGTGGTTTAGCATGGGCATCTGCCCAGTGGTTGCCAGGTGGCCTGACATGACGTCAGGCCGGTTCGGAGGAAGATTCGGCGGTGGAGAAGAACATCGCGTCCTGCTCGCGGCGAAGGTGGAGCAAGGTGGAGTCGGGCAGCTGCACGTCGGCCACGCTGATCAACTCGCCGGCGGCCACATCGCGCTTGAGGACGGCGCCGGGCAGCAGATAGAAGGGCACCGGGGTGGCATCGAGTAGCGCAGCGGCGGGGTGCACCTCGGGCTGAAGGCCTGCGATGTGGCGATGGTGGCCCTTCATCTCGAGCTCCTGCCCCTTGCTGAGTGACACCGTTGCCCGGGCGACCAGGTCAACCGCCGGGCGGGTAGCCTGGCCGCCGCCGGAGGGCAGGCCCTTGAGCACGGCGTCGAGCAGCGAGATCGGCGCTTCCAGGCCCAGCAGGTGGCGCGGCAGGTAGACCATGGCGCTTTTCTTGCTGCGACTCAGGATATGGCCCTTGCCGTCCAGCACCTCCCAGGCGTGTGCATCCTCGCAGCGCACCACCACGAAGACACCACCTGCGAAGCTCAGCTCGTCCGGGCGGCGCAGACAGTTGAACACCTCCAGACGCCCCGTGCCGGAGAGCACGCCGCCGTTGCCTTCCAGATCCAGCAGGGTCGGCACCTCATGGGTACGCAGCACCAGGGCGTGGAAGGCAGGGTGGTCGGGGGTGAGGCCGGTGGCGTTGGCGACATTGGTCATCTCGCACAGGTCCGGTGCGGAGATCTGCGGAATGGCGCTCAAGTGCTCGCCACGGGCGCGCACCACGCTGCGCTCGTCGCCCTCGGGCAGCGTCCACAGCTCGGCCATGTCCGGGGCGTCGAAGCGGGTGCCGTTGCACCAGATCGCCTGATCCGCCTCGTCCCAGACAAAGTCGTATTCGCTGCTCTTGCCGGCGGCGATGATCTCGAAGCCCAGTGTCTGGGCCCAGGTCACCAGGCCGATCAACAGACTCGGTTGATCACCGTCCAGCGGAGTAAACAGGCGACCATGGCGGTTACCGAGGCGGGTCAGGTAGGGACCGACCACCGATTCGGTTTCCTTGGTGGCGATGCCGACGTGCTTGCCGGCCTTGAGTGCACTGGCCGCGTGGGTGGCACCGGCGTTTGGTATACCAGTACTTTCCACCAGGATGTCGAAATCCAGGTGTTTGACCACTTCGAGATCGCCACAGGCGACAAACTTGCCCGCCTGCCAGGCGTCGCTTGCCTCGTCCTGCGTTTGGCATACCGCAATCTGCGAGGCCGGAATGCCGGCCTTCTCGAACGCCTGGGCGGCCGTCTCGGCGCTAATGTCCACCGCGATACGCGCGTTCATGCCAGGCATCTGCTGGGCCTGACGGAGGATGCCGCGACCGAAATCGCCAGCGCCCGCGACGCATGCCTCGACGGTGGTGGCGGTATCAAAGTGGTGAAGGTAATTCATGGTCGTAGAGCGTCTCCGTGCTGGCCTGGCCCACCGCTGGCGCGTTGCCGGGGGCTGCCTGAGCGGGTTGAAGGCCTCGGTCTGGAAGGATCGGGCGGGATCAAGATGCAGAGAAATGTAGTGGTATACCATTTTGATGGTCAAACGATTGGGGCATAGACCTTGGTCGAATATGTCGAAAGATGCGCGTTATATCGTTGAATAACAACAAATAAATGCAGTGAGACAAACCGCGCAAATGTTTGCCCGTCAAAAAACGGTATGCCATTCTTTAGGTATCGAAGACCATGACGGCAATAACGATGGACGAAGCGGCAGTGGACGCACGCGAAGGACTGGTGGAGAAGGTCGCCAACTACCTGCGTGAACATATCGTGATGGATCACTTCCAGCCCGGGCAGCGGCTGCCCGAGCGCAAGCTGGCCGAAGAACTGGACGTCTCGCGCACCCCCATGCGCGAGGCGTTCAAGATCCTCGCAGCAGAAGGCTTGGTGGTCATCTCCCCACGCCGGGGTGCGGTGGTCGCCGACGTCAGCCCCCAGGACGTACAGGAAAAGGCCTACGTGCTGAGCGTACTGGAGCAGTCCGCCGCGGAGCTCTGCTGCGCCAATGCCAGCGACGACGACATCGCCGAGCTACAGGCGTTGCACTTCGAGATGAAGGCCGCCTTCCTGCGCCGCGACCGCCAGAACTACTTTCGCCTGAACCAGGCGATCCACAACCGCATCGTCTCGCTCTCCGGCAACAACTCCCTGATCGAGATCCACGCCACCCTGAGCCGACAGCTCTACCGAGTGCGCTACCTTTCCAACCTGAAAAACGAGAAGTGGTCCGTGGCCATGGACGAGCACGAAGCCATCATGGCCGCCCTGGAAGCCCGCGACGGCAAGCAGGTCGGCAACGAACTGCGCAACCACCTCGGCAAGACCTGGATGAAGTACGCCAACCCCGCGGCCGAGGACCAACCCCTCGCCGATGTCGACACCGAGAGCGGCTAGTAGGTGAGCCAGGTGCGGCAGGCGACGCCGGCCAGCCAAGGGCGTGATAGCGAGACACTGATGGGCAGGATGCAGAGCAGGTGAGGTAATGACGCTTAACGGATATCGAGCGAAGGGGTGGGGCCGGCTGACTCCGTCCATCAGACGAGCCAAGAAGCTACGTCCGCTTCGAGCCTTTGCGGTCAGAGAGTGATTAGCCGTCAATCGGCGGGCGGGAATTGCTGCTTTTGGTGAAGGACCCGCACGATCCGGATATCTGAGCCTGCCAACTGATAGGAGATCAGAAGCGATACTTCCGGAAGGATTAGCAAGCGACCAGGAATACCTTGGCGCTCTACGCCGAGTAGCGGTTGCAGCATCAGCAGTTCTGCCCTTTCCTCGATCAGGCCATCAGTCCGTTCGGCGACCACAGGATTGAACTGGTAGAGGAAGTCGAAAATGGCTTCACGCCTTGTCAGACCCTCTTCTTCCCTTGGAATCGCCGATTACCGGGGCAAGGTCACGGGCGCGGATCCGTGACTTTCGTTCTGCCATCCGGGATTTTGCGGTTTCATGATCGACAAAGGTCGCTGCACCGGCTTCGAGTCTGTCAAATGCTCGCTTGACCTGAAGCGATAACCAGTCATGGTGTGACGTTGCTTGGCGCTGTTGCTTGGCGCTGTTGCTTGGCGCTGTTGCTTGGCGCTGTTGCTTGGCGCTGTTGCTCGGCGAGTTGTTCTGCCAATTCCCTGCAGGCGCCACTGAGCGTACGCCCCTGGCTCTCTGCCATCTGCTGGGCTAGGCGCTTAGTCTCTTGATCGATACGAAACTGTATACGGGTATCCATCTGAAGCCTCGCAGCTCATTCTGACGTATTCACGTATATTGGCTCGTTTTGGTGCTCAGTATGGCAACCCAGGACCGCTTGCCGCGCTGGGCGTGAATACGCTTCCTGGTAGCGATACCTCGAAACGTTGCCTCACAGACGCACGGAGCCGTTCCGGTCAATGGCGGCAAGGTTCTGTGGTGGATCAAAAACGCATCGCGGTTACCTAGCGCCGAGCTGAACAAGCTATACCACCCATCCGCCATATGCGAGTGATCGCTTGCTCGCGCGGGCTGGGGCAGTCCTATCAGCTTCAAATCTCTATCCCCGAATTTTATTCGAGCAAGTGCGTTCAAAAAGCAGTTTCCGAAATTCAACAGTTTGTAAGACTTAAGCCAAAAAACGCGTAAATTCGTTCCCATTCCGCACATCTTTTGTCTATTCTGCTGCTAATGGCCAATGCCAAGCAATAAACAGTGCCGCTACGAGCACGAAAACAACGATCATGCGCCGGGATAGGAAAGCCGACTATGGCCAAGGGATGACCAGCCAACGCTAATCTGACGTTCAATGCAGGCTACTTGCCGCCTGTATGGCAGCGTGCTGCCGTTTCGGTTACCCGCCCTCAATTCCTTCCGTACTCGTGATCGCACAGCGGCCTTCGTCGCGCTGGGTGGTCATGTCGTGTGGCCGCTGGGGCGGTAGCGTGCCTGTTCGGTAGTTCATAGGTGAAGGGCAGGTGTGCCTTTCGACTGGCAATATGCCTGCGCAGTTTCACTGGGTGAAGTATTCATCTGTGTATATGAAACCTGGCATAGGATTTAAAGGCGCGCTCGAAGTGATGTATCTGAGCGCGTGTTTATTGCGCACAGGCGCTTTAAAGTTACGGTCAATCAATGGCTTTGCAATCGCTGAAGAGCGATTTTTAGCATACGCGCTTTGAACATGAGCATGCACGTTTTATCACGGATTACTCCGCCGTAAAGGGAAAAGGTTACAGTAGAATTAAAAGGTATAGGCTGCAACCTAGACCGGTTTGTGAGGAAGAAAATGAGCATACCGTTGAATAAAAATGTTATAAATATTTAGGAGTTTTAATGAGAACCTTCAGCAAGGAAGAGAAAGCCATTCTTAGTAAGTTAGTTAAATCAAAGAAACTTCGAGACGAAGGTATGATTTTGCTAAATTCATTTTTTGAAGACGAATTTTTTGGTCACACCAGCAATAAAAGCATTTTGGCTGACCCGGCAGCAGGTAAAACATACGTATCAGTAGACTCGCTTGATAAAAAAGTTTGTAGAAATGGGCTAATAGAGACAGTAACTCTAGTTCAGCTATTAACGGAATTAGAAGAAAATGGTTACGTTTCTTTCGTAGGTAGTGCCAATTCTAAAAAAATAGCGATAGGTAACCAGCACAGTAATGGAACCACTGTCGAGCTTCCTTCATCTTTAAGTAGATTCGTAAATACAAAAATAGGCAATTTTATATTGCCAAGTGCTTCTTTGAAGGAGCTCGTTGACAATAAATTCAAATCTGAAGATCAAAGGCGACATGGTCAGGCTATGTGGGTTGCTGGCATTGCTTTGATAACATCCATCGCATTTGGGGTTTGGGGTATTGTTAAAGATCTAACCAAATAATATCTATAACAAAGCATTTAAGAGTGATTCGTAACGCTTGGCAGTTTCGCTTCGCTCAAGTATAGCCAAGCGCTGCTCACACCTTAATGCGGCGTTATGTGTATGCGAGGTATAGGGGCGGTCTCAACCTACAAGCGCAACACTATTGGAGTGCCGGAGATCGGGGCACTGATTTCTGGAGAACCTCCGCGTATACCTCCAGAGGCGTCTTGGCGTTCAACGTCTCTCTAGGCCTGGTATTGAGTGAGTCTGCGATCTCATCGAGCTCCTCCTGGGTGTAGGTCGATAGGTCCGTTCCTTTGGGCAGATACTGTCGAAGCAGACCATTGGTATTCTCGTTAGACCCACGTTGCCACGGGCTGTGTGGATCGGCGAAGTAGATGGCTGTCCCGGTACGTTGGGTTATTTCGGCATGCTTGACCATCTCGCTCCCTTGGTCGTAGGTCATCGACAGCCGTAGTGAGCGTGGAACACGGTTCAATTTGTCACTAAAGCCGACCATCGCATCCGTCGCGGTCGTACCATCCATTTTCACCAGGATGACGAAGCGTGTCGTGCGCTCAACCAACGTGCCTACGGCAGAACGGTTGCTGGCCCCCATGATGAGGTCGCCTTCCCAATGCCCGGGCATCAACCGATCTTCGATCTCAGGCGGCCGGAGATGAATACTGACCAAGTCAGGAATTTGGCGGCGACGATCCTTGCCATGACTGCGTGGACGCCGCTTTCCCTTCCCCTGCCGAAGGCAAGCAATGAGCTCTTTTTTCAGCGAGCCTCGGGGCATCACATAGAGCGCGTTGTAGATGGCCTCGTGGGAGACCTGACGTGTAGGGTCATTTGGATACATGCGCTTCAGTGTGATGGCTATCTGCCTAGGAGACCAGTACTTGCGCAACAGGTAGGTCACCAGATCGAAGAGAGGCGTACCAAGGCGCAACTTAGATTGTCGTCGTGCTCGATGTCGCGTCAGCGTGGCCCTGAAACCCGCCAGACTGGCGTCATAGCCAGCATGAGAAGGTATCGCATGCCGAGCCAGTTCTCGAGAAATCGTGCTGGCAGCTCTCCCAAGGAACTTGGCGATGGAGCGTATCGAGTGACCTTCACGCATCAGCATGATGGTGGCACGTTCTTCAGCAGTAAGGTGGTGGTAGCAATGAGTCATAGCGATAGCGTACCTGATCGATCAGGTGTTGCACTTGCTCATTGAGACCGCCCGCTGTTTCGGCTGGATCAAAGAGCTACGCCGTGTTTGCACCCTCTACGACAAGTTGCCCAGCAGCTTCAAGGCAATGGTATGCCTAGCCTGCAAAGATCGCTGCTTACGCGCAGACTTTTTAAGAAACAATCCAGGCAGGATCGTGCAGAAGCGAAATGAGCATTCCATTGAATAGTAATACTATATTTCAATGGGTTGTTATGCTTTGGTGCTTTATCTATAAAAGTTGTAGGTGTTCTGTGACACATGATATCGAAAAAAATCTGCTAGCGTTTCCAATCAATATACGAGCTACACTAAAGCATCTCCGTCAAGATATGCGGGATGACTGGTTCTATGATGCTGTGCGGTATGAGGATCTTCTATCAAATAGGAGGAGTCTTCATGAAATTATTACGCAAAATCTTGAAATAAATCATGGCGAGTACAAGTCCGGGCATAAGGCTATATATGATGTTCCAAAAAGAGCTCTAGGACTAAGGTACACATTGGAATTAGACTTTTATGATAGGTTTTTATATCAGGCGATTTGTAGCTACCTAATTCCTTATTTTGATCCACTCTTATCAAATCGAGTGTTCAGTCATCGATACAATAAGTATGGTAAAGAGAAGTATATTTTCAAGCATAGAATCGAACTTTGGAATTCGTTCGAGAATATTAGCCATCTTGCGATAGTCGATGATAAAACACTTTTAGTGACTGATCTTCTCAACTATTTTGAACAAATATCGATAGACGCTATTGAGGAAGCGTTTGTTGAAATGATATCCGACATTCAAGCAAGTGGTGCAGATAAAAACAAGATTCGAAGTGCAGTAAGTACGCTAAGAATGTTGCTCGAAAAGTGGTGTTACAGTGAGAGGCATGGTTTACCACAGAACCGAGATGCATCTTCATTTATTGCGAATGTAGTACTAGATGCCGTTGACAAAAGCATGGTTGAAAAGGGGTATGATTACTTTCGCTATGTCGATGATATTAGAATAATATGTTCTGGCGAGCATCAAGCCAAAAGGGCACTCAATGATCTTATTTTTGAATTAAGAAAACTTGGACTGAATATAAATTCAAAGAAAACAGTAATACTTGACAAGTATAGTGAAAATATCCAAGAGTTCTTTCCAAGTTCGGATGATACTATGACTCTCATAGATACAATGTGGAGATCTAGGAGTAGGAAAGTGATCGCTCGATCGATACCATTGTTATTTGATTTTTTGAAAGAACAACTAGATGAGGGGGAAACACAGAGTCGCCCTTTCCGTTACTGCATAAATCGATTTAAGACATTGATTTCCTCGAACCTTTTTGATTCTAAATCAATTTTGGCATGTGAGATTGCGGACGCTCTAATTCGTGAATTTGATAGGCAGCCAGTATCTACTGATCAGTTTTGTAAGTTGCTGATGGATTTGGACTTGTCTAGTGCTCAAAATCAATCAATTGCAAATTTCGTTATGAACAAAGATGTCGCTATACATGGCTGGCAAAATTATCACATTATTCTACTACTTGCATATAAGAGGTTCGAATCTAGCAACCTAGTGAAGCACTGTAAATTTCTGATTAGACATGATGTTAATTGCCCTGAGGTCGCCGCGTGTTTTATATACCTCGCTGCCATTGGGCTTGAAGGTGAAGTTGAAGAATTCATCAAGGATTTTGATGGAACGTGGCCTTATCAGCACCAAAGGTGCTTTTTAATTGCGCTTCAGAACACGCCAAAGGAAAAACTGAAGCCCATGTTCGGTAAGGTCGGATATCGTCTACGTGGGACTGTAGCTAGACTACAGGAAAATAAGAATTTTCGAGGAGATACGGTGTATTTAAGGGAGTTCAACACTACACTTATCGATGAAATATATGATGAGCTATCGCCGTATGAGTAAGGGAAGAATTGTATATTTCACGTACCAGAAAGATTTTTCTGAAAGAGGAAGGGATCGATATTTTATATATGATGGTGAAGCATTCGCCGAAGTTTCCTCAAGAGATGTTGTTGAACTTGATTGCTTCGTTGTGACTCATGACTTCTGGTTGATTTCCAGTTCTTTGTTTAAAAAACATAGAAGTTTGCCATCAAAAGTTATTGATGTCGTTCTACTGTCAAAGATAGCGATTGGAGTTAAAGCTGTAGCCGGTGAAGTTCAACCGTGGGACGTATCCAATACTATCAAACCACTATTCCAAGTTGCCGGTGACTTTGATAGTTATATAGACATGTATTATCAGCGTAAAGAGTTGGTTAATGAAGTATACATGCTTTTTTCTCATAAGCTAGCAGAGTACTTTGAAAAGGTATCAGTTGTGGCGTCAAATTCAGGAGAAATAGGAAGGTTCTATAGTTTGGAGCTTCCTATTTTTAACAAGCTAACGCTTTCAGCATGCAGAGGTGTTCGAGTAGACAATAGAATCGTTCGAGAGCACAAAGCCAATCTTAAGTTGGATTTCTATCGACAGCTTAAGTTTTTCGCTGAGAAGCACCAGGTGCTTTACGAACTTCCCAGTGAAGGTGATTTAAGAGAGAAATTGGTTAAGCTAGGGTATAACGTAAAAGATTATAGCCTTGAGTTTTTACTTGATTTTTTACCTTCTCGTGATGGCTACTCTGATGACCTACGAAGTCTTCGGAAAACTAATAAAACATATAGGGTTTTTAATTCTATTTCATCTAGTGACAATCGATTGAGACCGATAGTTGAATCACACTGGACTTCAACATCGAGAATATACCACAAGTCACCTAACCTCCAGAACATATCTAAAAAATATCGTAATATATTTATCCCCGATGAAGGGATGTCGCTTTGTTATGTAGATTATGACCAGTTTGAAGTTGGCATTATGGCCGCCATTTCATCAGATACAGTAATGAAGAATATATATGAAAGTGGAGATGCCTATAACGATCTTGCTGTTCATTTGTTTAATGATAAAGCAATGAGAAAAACTGCTAAAACACTGTTTCTTTCTTATGTGTATGGGATGTCGCTAGAAAATATAGTCGGCTCTGTTGATGAGTTGGAAGGAAATACGAAAAATGCGCGCGAATATTTCTCTAGCTTTTCTGTATTTGAAGCTTGGAAAAAAACGATTAATGATGAGTTCTTGAAAAATGGAAAAATTTCTACTATATCAGCTAATTATTTAAACAGATGCACAGATACTGAGCTAACTGACAAGGAGAAAAGGACCTCAGTCAATCATGTTATTCAAGGCACAGCAACATATATTTTCAAGAGAGCTCTGTTAGAACTTTCTGAACTTGATGGAGTGCAAATACTAATACCAATGCATGATGCTGTATTATTTCAGCATACAAACCAAGTTGAAGCTGATTCAGTTGTAAAGATCTTTGAAGAGGTAATGACTAGGGAACTCTCCGGAAAGGTAATAGGAAAAGCGTCGATAGAGCCTTTTTATAAGATTAGTGTTTAGGTTGATGATATGATAATTGGATGTTATCGGAAAGATTTTTCGCTGCGATCAAAGCCTTCCTAAAATTCGTGTGTTAAGGTGTGTAACGTGAATCAGAAACTTGAAAGTACTTTGGTGGGTGTTGCTGGTGAGTACTTTGTAGCCGCAGAGCTCTCCGCACGGGGGAATATTGCCTCTATATCGCTAAGAAATAGTCGTGGTATCGACATAATTGCGAGCGATTCCAATGCTAATAATACAGTAACCATCCAAGTAAAAACAAATAGTAGTGGAAAGTCCTCATGGATACTTAGCAAAAAGTCTGAATCCTTTGTGTCGGAATCTCACTTTTATATTTTTGTGCGACTGCATGATTTGGGTAATAGACCTACTTTTCATATAGTCCCTAGTGAATATGTGGCGAGGTGTATCACTGAAGGTCATGCGAACTGGCTCATGGGTAAAAAGCGTGATGGTAGCGAGCGAAAAGATTCCAACATGAGGAAATTCGAGGATCCTTTAAGTGTATATAAAGAGAGATGGGACCTTCTTGCTCTATGACTACTTGGTAGTCGTAGGGAGTTATAAAGATTTTCCGTTGCGGCTACGCTTCCACTATATAGAGCAGCTCATGCTGGCCACGTTAGATACCTATATCGATCGCTAAAGTACTAAAATTGGGTAGTCGAGTGTGCGGATATTCTTATCTCGAATGTACTATAGAACTGATGGCTTTTTTGAACGCTAGGTGTATGGTTTGATGTGAATCCCCTTCGTCGGACCACCAGACAGGTCATCTAAGCCCGAATCAGTATGTCATTGGGGTCAGGCCGGGTGTGCCAGTGATTGATAGAAGTAGACGTTATGTGGAGTCGCATAATCAAAACCTTAGTGAGGCCGTTCAGCGTATTAGAAGCAGTATTGCGTCAACTCCTTGCGCAGTTGCTTTCCGTCGGAGAATGCGTGCAGATAGATACTCTCGTACTTTAGGCCGCGCCAAAGTCGCTCAATGAAAATATTGCCCTGATAGCCGACCTTGGCGTCCATGCTGATCTTTATACGATGTTCCTTCAATACGACGGTGAAAACTTTGGGGTGAACTGACACCCTTGATCAGTATTGAATATCTCCCATGCTCCACGACGCTCTGAACTGCTCCCCCTCCAGAGTTTGCAGGTATAGTGCAGCCACAAGGAGGAAGCGATGAGCAACGCACCTATAGTCAAACGCTGGACTTAGAGGCGCAAACCTGCTGTCGTCATGGATATCTTCAAAGGCGAGACCTTTATCGCTAAAGTGGCTCGCCAGCACGGCCACATCGTTTAGCAGATCGAAGAGGCCTTGCGCAGCATGGAAAACAGGTTCCAGGCCCGTCCCCATGACATTCGCGAGCAATATGTTTCCGGTCTGCGGGAGACCAAGGAGTCGCTGAGCTTGGCCTACCTGTCATCGCCGCAGATATAAGTCAAATCATAAAAATGGATTATCAGCCCGACCCGTTGACCGTCCTTTGTTGGTGACTAAACTTGTTAGTGTCGCGCTATGCTAAGCCGCTAGGGCATCCCTGATGCAAATCAACTTCACCGGTGAGGCACGCACCTCGTGGGCATCGCTTTTTATTTTCGTTATTTCGAATCTACTGTTCGTCGTCGCCTGACCCGTGAGGTGGCACCGCGAGCACCCTGAAGGTTAGCCACGCGGAGTTTAAGGGAACAATATTTAATTAAACGCAATGGTTTAATTTTTGATTTCTAATGTTTGTTACACTGTTTTTTCAAAGTTTTATTTAAAAATCGGTTATTTAGTGTATTGGTAATGCGGTTTTTATTGATTTTCTATTATTGTTTTTTTGATTTATTTTTAAATTTTCAGGGGTTGTTTGTAATGGGTAATAAAATAGATTTTATCTACATTGTCGAAAGCGAATCTCAAATTCCCCCAGCCTCAAGATTTAATATACATAAAGAAACGTATACTAGCAATTTCACTATGGCTGGGGCTGAAGATCGTGAAAGCTCGATAAGTTATTTGAAGAGGATTAGCGCGTCAAAGAAGACCTCTTTGCTTATCGCTGCTGCGTCCTTTTACTCTGGTCCCTTAAGTCTTCTTACCATGGGGGTGTCTTCCATAGCGCTATCAAATCTCTTTTCTATGCCACCAGAAAGCAAAGAAGATAGTGTTAAAATGGAAGTTGCAGAAAAGGAGGTTTATGATTTTCTTGTCAACCATGCAATAACTGCCGATATGGCAAGTAGCTTAAGTTTCAATTTCCCGCCGGGGCATCCTAGAGTGGGCTGTAGCTATAGACTACATCCACTGGCCAATTGTGGGATCAAGGAAAAAAGAGAGCTATATATACCTGAGGAAAAGTTTGACGAAATACTTTTTGAAGAACGAGAGGCAGAACTTATTAGGTTGCTTGTTAATTTGGGGGCTACCAGTATAGCGATTAGCGAGCAAGACGATCTCGATGCTAGTTTAAGTCTTGGTGTTGATACTGTAGTAGGTAGCCGTGCTTTTGGAGCGAACGCCTCGGTTAATCATGAAAGCTCTAATATTATGATGGGCGGGCGTCAGCGAGAATTTGTTTTAAATCCTTTGAAAAATAAAAATCCAAGGCGTATTTGTCATGAGGAATATTCGTGGGTAAGTTTTGAGCCGAGTTGGCAGTCGATTATATTTTCTAGAGAGGTTGGGAGGTGCACGAAGGCATCATTAATTTTGAAGGAGAAGACGGTTTTTTCTAATAAAAAAACCGGATCAGTTGGCTTCGATGGTAAATTAGCAGATGCTTCGATAGATGGGAGATTGGAAAAGAGGCATCTAGTCAGAAAAAACTATGTCATTGAAGTTTCTTTTTATGATCAGGACTCGTGATGTATACCCTATAGAGCCGTGTCAGTCTATATGTCCAGAAAGTAAGGGTACACCCTTTTCGTCGACGCGCTGGGGTTAGCGTACACGTCGAACTGGGGCATTAGAATGTCCTGTACTCTCCGGCGAAGCAGCCATGTTCAGCGATAGTATCGTTGTAAGCTCTGATAGCGTTGCTGTTGGCCCTCTGCCATTATTCTGCTGCGCTTTCGGCGAGCTTTGCTTCCAGTGCTGTCTCTAGCTTGGCTGAGAGGTTGACATTAATACTCCTGGCCCTTTTTAGCAAGTCACTGTTTATGCTGAGATTTTTGGCTTGTTTGGGAGCGTTCTGATCGTATCGTGTTTGCATCATCGTCACTCTGATTTTCGCTTTTATTTCCACTATGCGTAGCCGTCTGCGCATTGGCAACAATGTTGACAGCTGCGGCTGACAAACAAGGCGGGATGAAGGTGAGAATCCTACTCTGGTGTATTGCGGTGCTGTTGCTCGTGTTGATGCTGCTGAGCGGTGCGGGGTTCTTGCACGGCTCGATGGAGCTGTTTCCGACTGAAGAGCAGCAGCGCCAGGTTCGCTGGGTCTATGGGGCGGCGTTTGTGGGCTTCGCCTTGCTTGAACTCCTGGTCGCGATGGGGCTTTTGAGGGAGAGAAGAGTGAGAAGGACTGGTCGTCGCTAGGGTGACGATGACTGAGTTCAGACCACTTCAATAAAAAAAGCCGGGGCTCGATGCCCCGGCTTTTTCGTTTAGCTTGCGGCTACTCGTTTCTTTCGCCGCTTAGCCTTTTACCGCGTACTGCCAGCTCGGGCCGAGTTCGGCGAAGTCGAGTAGGATTTCCGCTGACTCCTCGACCTCGGCGCGGTCGACGGGCTGTTCCTCTTCGGTCTCTTCGTCGGCGAGGTCGGTGTCGTCGCCGCTTTCACGGGCGTCACCCCATTCCTCGAGGATGTCGAGGCCGAGGGCTTCTCGGCGCTCGTTTTCGAGAGCCAGCATTTCGGCGTCCTGGGCGTCGGCTTCACGCTGACGCTGCTCGCGGTTCAGGCTGACGCTGGTGTGCTGCTCGCGCAGGCGGCTCGCTAGCTCTGCCCGCTGTTCCAGGTAGTGGAAGTTGGGGTGCTCGTCGGCACGCTGCTGGTGGCGGACGCGCAGGTCCTTCAGGTACTGGCGCGGGGTGCCGTAGCTGCGGTACTGGACGTCACGCACGGTGTCCCAGGGCAGGGCGTTGTCCAGCGCGCTCTCGCCGATGATCTCGGGGTCGAGCAGGCTCGGGTACATGATGTCCGGCTTCACGCCGCGGTTCTGGGTGCTCTCGCCAGAGATGCGGTAGAACTTGGCGCGGGTCAGCTTGATCTGGCCGTAGCTCAGGTCGTTGAGGGTCTGCACCGTGCCCTTGCCGAAGGTGTTGGAGCCGACGATCAGGCCGCGGCCATAGTCCTGGATGGCACCGGCGAAGATCTCCGAGGCCGAGGCGGACAGGCGGTTGACCAGCACCACCAGCGGGCCGTCATACAGGGTGCCGCTGTCGGTGTCGCCGTACAGGCTGATGCGGCCACGGGCGTCACGTACCTGCACGGTGGGGCCACGGTCGATGAACAGGCCGATCATCGAGTTGGCTTCCTGCAGCGCGCCGCCGCCGTTGTTGCGCAGGTCCAGCACGATGCCCTCGACGCCTTCGGCCTTGAGCTTCTCGACCTCGGCGGCAACGTCACGGGTGGTGGAGCGGTAGTTTTCCTCGCCGGCCTGCCAGGCGTCGAAGTCGACATAGAAGGCGGGCACCTCGATCACGCCGACCTTGTGCACGCCGTCTTCGCGCTGGATCTCGATGACTTCGCTGCTGGCCGCCTGATCCTCGAGCTTGACGGTGTCACGGGTAATGTCGACCACGGTGGAGCGGGTCATGTCCACGGCTTCACCGGGCACTACCTCGAGGCGCACCTCGGAGCCCTTGGGCCCACGAATCAGTTCGACCACGTCGTCCAGGCGCATGCCGACCACGTTGACGATGTCTTCGCCTTCCTGGCCGACGCCGATGATGCGGTCGGCGGGCTTGAGCGCGCCGTCCTTCTCGGCTGGGCCACCGGGCACCAGGCTCGCGACCTTGACGTACTCGCCGTCGGCCTGGAGCAGGGCACCGATGCCTTCGAGCGAGAGACGCATCTGGATGTCGAAGGACTCGCCCTGGCGCGGCGACAGGTATTCGGTGTGGGGGTCCACGGTACCGGTGGCCGCGGCCATGATCAGCCCGAACACGTCCTCGGCGTTGGTCTGCTCGAGGCGATGCTTCTGGGTCTCGTAGCGCTCGCGCAGGGTGTCGATGACCTCGTCGTCTTCCTGGCCGCTGATCGACAGCGTCAGGGCGGCGTTGGCCAGGCGCTTGCGCCACACGTCGTCGAGGCTCGCCTGGGAGGCGGCCCAGGCGGCGTCCTCGCGGTCGAGTTCGAGGCGGCCTTCGCCGTTGAAGCTCATGTCGAGGTGGTTGATCTCGTCGAGCATCCACTCAAGGCGCGCCTCGGCACGATCGTGGTAGCGCTCGTAGAGGTCGTAGGCCCGCTCCAGGGAGCCTTCGAGCATTGCCTCGTCCATGCCGGTACGCAGATCAGCGAACTCATCCACGTCGTCCTGCACGAAGTAGGCACGCTGGCCGTCCAGCACGTCCAGATAACGCTGGAAGGCGCGGTTGGACCATTGGTCGTCCAGCCTCACGTCCGCGTAGTGGCCGTAGCGTAGTGATTCGGCCACCTCCATGGCCGCCTGACGCTGGTCGTCGCCGGGCGTGGGAGTAGCCAGCGCCGTAGGGGCCGCGATCAGCAGGGACAGCGCCAGGGCGCGACCCGCAGACTCAATCAGGCTCATCAATGAAGCACTCCAGGATTCGTGTACACTCGTCGGTCTGACACCGACTCGGTCGGCGGGTCCCTTGGACCGGATTCGCATTGTAGCAGCTTGATGTCAATCCTTGACCCTTGCCGTTGTGCGACATTTAGGGTCAATCCTTGAACCACACTATCATGCAACAGAGGACGCCCATGTCACAGGAGTGCTTGCCAAAGGATGATGCCGGATGCGCCAAAAGGCTCAGTCGGCTGCTTGAGTTTCTTCACCGTTCCCCCAGCCCTTGGCACGCCACCGCGAACATGGCTCAGCGGCTCGAGGACGCCGGCTACCGTCGTCTGTTGGAGACCGATAGCTGGGATTTGGTTCCCGGTGACCGCTTCTACGTGACCCGCAACGATTCTTCGATTATCGCTGTCAACCTGCCGAAGGGCCAGCCGGTCACCAGTCTGCGCATGGTCGGCGCCCATACCGACAGCCCCAATCTCAGGCTGAAGACCCACGCCGGCCAGACTTCGGCGGGCTGGCTGCAGCTTGGCGTGCAGGTCTACGGCGGGGCACTGCTCGCGCCCTGGTTCGACCGTGACCTGGGCCTGGCCGGGCGTCTGCATGTCCGTCATGCCGATGGTCGCGTCGAGGGCGTGCTGCTCAACGTCGCCGAGGCCATCGCCATCATCCCGAGCCTGGCCATCCACCTGGATCGGGAAGCCAACGACGGCAAGGCGATGAATGCCCAGACCCAGATGGCGCCGGTGGTGCTGCAGGGCGGCAAGGACGACGATCTCGATCGCCTGCTGCTGGCCTGGCTGGAGCAGGAGCACGGTCTGGCCGGGGTGAAGGTGCTGGACTTCGAGCTGGGCTTCTATGACCTGCAGCCGCCGTCGCTGGTGGGCGTGGGCAAGGAACTGATCGCCAGCGCCCGCCTGGACAACCTGCTGTCCTGCTTTATTGGCCTGGAGGCGATGCTCGACGCCGACGGCGAGCAGGGCATGGTGCTGGTCGCCAATGACCACGAAGAGGTGGGTAGCGCCAGCGCCTGTGGCGCCCAGGGGCCGTTCCTCGCCGACGTGCTCAAGCGGGTGAATGGCCAGGTCGGCGAGGGCACCGAGGAAGGCTATATCCGCCTGATCCAGTCCTCGCGGATGATCTCCTGCGACAACGCCCACGCGCTGCATCCGAACTTCAAGGATAAGCACGACGCCCAGCACGGCCCGAGCCTCAACGCGGGCCCGGTGATCAAGACCAACGCCAACCAGCGCTACGCCACCAACAGCGCCACGGCGGCGATGTTCCGTGACCTGTGCGAGAAGGTAGAGGTGCCGGTGCAGACCTTTATTACCCGGGCGGACATGGGCTGTGGCAGCACCATCGGCCCCATCACCGCAACGGAGCTGGGTGTGCCGACGCTGGACGTGGGGGTGCCCCAGTGGGCGATGCACTCTATCCGCGAGACCGCCGGCAGTCAGGATGTGGAACACCTGACCCGTGCGCTGACGGCCTTCTTTAACAGCGCCGAACTGGTGTAGGTCCAGCGCTTGCAGCACGCTTGCTGAAAGACTGAAACGATGACCACAGAGCGCCTGGCGGGCAACCGCCAGGCGCTCTGTTTTTTCTGTGTCGGTGTTGAACCGTTGCAAAGGAAGGCGTAACGAAAAGGCCCGTCGATCGATGATCGACGGGCCTTTCGGTATCTGGTGGCTACGCCCTGACTCGAACAGGGGACCCCATCATTATGAGTGATGTGCTCTAACCAACTGAGCTACGTAGCCTTTGGATGGCGCCGTATTCTACGGATTGCCGGCTTATTGTCAAGCACTTGGCGCCGTGTAGGCCACGGCGGCGACAGCGCACCGCGCTGGAAAGCCGGCTACCACCTGTGTGCCGTGTAGCGCGAGTTCTGTGCTGGCGTGACGGAGGCCGCTGGAAAGGGCGCTACCGCCATGTGGTCGTCAAGTGCGCCAAGTGTTTGAAAAGACGTACTCCCCGCAATCTGGCACGGGCCTTGCCCTGTAGTTGAGGGAAACAACAACAGGCGATCTGGATGGTCTGGCGTGCAGGCCTCGTGTCGGCTTCTGGCCTTGGCCGTAGCGAGGGCAGGCCGCCTCCAGATCTAGGGATCACGCCGGTGGCGAGATCCAGGACCACGACAGGGGAGTCGTTGCCGATGGAGCCCATCGAAACCTTCTACGACGTGATGCGGCGACAGGGGGTCACGCGTCGCTCATTTCTGAAGTTCTGTTCACTCACGGCGGCGGCGCTGGGGCTCGGGCCTGCCTACACCGCCAAAATCGCCCACGCCATGGAGACCAAGCCGCGCACGCCGGTGATCTGGGTGCACGGGCTCGAGTGCACCTGTTGTTCGGAGTCGTTCATCCGTTCGGCCCATCCGCTGGTCAAGGACGTGGTGCTGTCGATGATCTCGCTGGACTACGACGACACCCTGATGGCGGCCGCGGGGCACCAGGCTGAGGCCGCCCTGGCCGACACCATCGAGCGCTACAAGGGCAACTACATCCTGGCGGTGGAGGGCAATCCGCCGCTCAACGAGGACGGCATGTTCTGCATCGTCGGTGGGCGGCCCTTCGTCGACCAGCTGCGCGAGACCGCAGAGCACGCCAAGGCGGTGATCTCCTGGGGCTCCTGTGCAAGCCACGGCTGTGTCCAGGCCGCGCGCCCCAACCCCACCCGGGCGACCCCGGTGCACAAGGTCATCACCGACAAGCCGATCATCAAGGTACCGGGCTGCCCGCCGATCGCCGAGGTCATGACCGGGGTCATCACCTATATGCTGACCTTCGACCGGCTGCCGGAGCTCGACCGCACCGGGCGGCCCAAGATGTTCTATTCCCAGCGCATCCACGACAAGTGCTACCGCCGGCCGCACTTCGACGCCGGTCAGTTCGTCGAGTCCTTCGATGACGAGGGCGCCCGTCGCGGCTACTGCCTGTACAAGGTGGGCTGCAAGGGCCCGACCACCTACAACGCCTGTTCGACCATCCGCTGGAACGAGGGCGTGAGCTTCCCGATCCAGGCCGGCCACGGCTGTATCGGCTGCTCCGAAGACGGCTTCTGGGACAAGGGCTCCTGGTACGCCCGGCTGCAGGACGTGCACCAGTTCGGCATCGAGGCCAACGCCGACCAGATCGGCGGCGTTGTGGCCACCGGGGTGGGCGGTGCGGTGGCGGTCCACGCCGCCGTCAGCGCCTTGAAACGGGCGCAGGTCAAGCGCCAGTCGTCAGCCAACAGGGAGGAAGCCTGATGACGCAGATCAACACCCCTAACGGGTTCAATCTGGACAGAAGCGGACGGCGTATCGTCGTCGACCCGGTGACCCGCATCGAGGGGCATATGCGCTGCGAGGTCAACGTGGATGACAACAACATCATCCGCAACGCGGTGTCCACCGGCACCATGTGGCGCGGGCTCGAGGTCATCCTCAAGGGCCGTGACCCGCGCGACGCCTGGGCCTTTGTCGAGCGCATCTGCGGCGTCTGCACCGGCTGTCATGCGCTGGCCTCGGTGCGCGCGGTGGAGGACGCTCTCGATATCCGCATCCCGCGCAACGCCCACCTGATCCGCGAGATGATGGCCAAGGTGCTGCAGTGGCATGACCACGTGGTGCACTTCTACCACCTGCACGCGCTGGACTGGGTCAACCCGGTCAATGCGCTGAGGGCCGACCCGCGGGCGACCTCGCAACTGCAGCAGTTGACCGGCCCCAACCATCCGCTGTCGTCGCCGGGCTATTTCCGCGACGTCCAGAATCGCCTGAAGACCTTTATCGAGTCTGGGCAGCTCGGGCTTTTCAAGAACGGCTACTGGGACAACCCCGCCTATCGGCTGTCGCCGGAGGCGGACCTGATGGCGACCGCTCACTATCTCGAGGCGCTGGACCTGCAGAAGGAGATCGTCAAGGTCCACACCGTGTTCGGCGGCAAGAACCCCCACCCCAACTACATGGTCGGCGGGGTGCCCTGCGCCATCAATATCGACGGCGACCTGGCGGCCGGGGCGCCACTCAACATTGAGCGGCTCAACTTCGTGCGTGCGCGTATGGAGGAAGCCTTCGCCTTCTCCAGGAACGTCTACATCCCCGACGTCATCGCCATCGCCAGCTTCTACAAGGGCTGGTTGTATGGCGGGGGACTGTCCGCCACCAACGTGATGGACTACGGCGACTATTCCAAGGTCAACTACGACAAGTCCACCGACCAGCTCAAGGGGGGCGCCATCCTCGGCGGCAACTGGAACGAGATCCACGAGGTGGACCCCACCGACCCCGAGCAGATCCAGGAGTTTGTGACCCATTCCTGGTACCGCTACGCCGACGAGTCCCGTGGCCTGCACCCCTGGGACGGCGAGACCGAGCACCACTACGAACTGGGCGAGGGCACCGTCGGCACCCGCACCCGGATCGAGGAGATCGACGAGGCCGCCAAGTACTCCTGGATCAAGTCACCACGCTGGCGTGGCCACGCCATGGAGGTGGGACCGCTGTCGCGCTACATCCTCAATTACGCCCAGGGCAATGACTTCGTGATCGACCAGGTGGACTCGTCGCTGGCCGCCCTGAATCAGCTCGCCGGCACCCGTCTGACGCCGAAGCAGGCGCTGCCGACCACCATCGGCCGTACCCTGGCCCGCGCCCTGGAAGCCCACTACTGCGCGTCCATGATGCTCGATGACTGGCATGAGTTGATCGCCAACATCCGCGCCGGCGACCTGGCCACCGCCAATATCGAGAAGTGGGACCCGGCGTCCTGGCCCCAGGAGGCTCGCGGTGTCGGCATGGTTGCCGCGCCCCGGGGCATGAATGGCCACTGGATCCGCATCAAGGACGGCAAGATCGAGAACTACCAGTGCATCGTGCCGACCACCTGGAACGGCAGTCCGCGGGATCCGGAGGGCAACATCGGCGCCTTCGAGGCGTCACTGCTGAATACGCCCATGGAGCGGCCGGACGAGCCGGTGGAGATCCTGCGCACGCTGCATTCCTTCGATCCGTGCCTGGCCTGTTCCACCCACGTGATGAGCGAAGACGGTGAAGAGCTGTCTCGCGTCACCGTCAGATAGCCGGGGGAGGGTGTCCCATGTCCCATGACTCGAAAGCGTCGTCACCTGCAGAAGCCAGCCAGGCCGACCCTCAGGCAGGCAAGCTTGGCCCCGGGGAGGAGCGGGTGCTGCCTTCCTCGGTCAAGCAGACGTCTGTCTATGTCTATGAGGCGCCGCTGCGGCTGTGGCACTGGACCAACGCGGCGGCCATCCTGGTCCTGATCGTCACCGGCTACTTTATCGGCAAGCCGCTGCCGACCGTGGCAGGTGAGGCCAGCGATCACTTTGTGATGGGCTATATCCGCTTTGCCCACTTCACCGCAGGCTACATCCTGGCGATCGGTTTTCTGTTTCGCTTCTACTGGTCGCTGGTCGGCAATCACCACGCCAAGCAGTTGTTTCGCTTGCCGTTACACCGTCGTGACTGGTGGCGTGAGGTGTGGTTCGAGCTTCGCTGGTACCTGTTTCTGGAGAAGCGCCCGCGCAAGTACGTGGGCCACAACCCGCTGGCGCAGTTGGCGATGTTCATCTTCATCACCCTCGGCACGCTGTTCATGATCGTGACCGGAATGGCGCTCTACGCCGAAGGTGCCCTGCGCGGCAGTTGGCAGGACACGCTGTTCGGCTGGGTCATCCCGCTGGTGGGCCAGAGCCTGGACGTGCATACCCTGCATCGTCTCGGCATGTGGGTGATGATCACCTTCATCATCATCCATGTGTACGTGGCGATACGCGAAGACATCATGTCCCGCCAGAGCATCGTCTCGACCATGATCTCAGGGGAGCGCACCTTCAAGGACGACGACCCTTTGTAGTGAGTTGTCGTTGCTCGCCGTGACTTGTCATAGCTCGCAGTTGTTTGCAGTTGCTCGTTAGCCCTGCCGTTGAAGGGCGTAAGCGCTGACCGTTGGCGCCGGAGGCTTCACCGAGAATATCGGGTGAGGTCTCCGGCGCTTTTTGTTGGCGTTCAGGGAGGTTGGCGAGGCGCGTGCATAGGCCGGTGGGGGAGGCATCTTGGTCGGGCATTAATCAGGTAATCACAAGTCATTTTTTGAAACGTTGTTGCCCGGTGTTTTATGAGAAAGATTCTCTTTGAATCGGCGGTTATTGGACTTTTGTAGGGTTGTATACCATGTAGCTGTGCCAAAACGATGGGCATGTTTTTTATTGAAAGGTGGCGGCGTTATTCTGCGGAAATGGTCGAGGTTTTTTTCAGGTCATCGTGGATATGTGCATGTAAGTGGCTGCTGTAGTGTAAAAAATCGCTTCCGCGTATGCCATGGGTGGCGCAGATGGAAGTGTTTTCGGCAGATTTTTGCGGCCTGTTTCTCGGCGTCTTGTTTTTCGGTGCCTTGTTTGTCGTTGTCTTGTTTTTCGGTGTCTTGTTTGTCGTTGAAAAAGGCGCTTCGTCGCTAGCCTTTGGCTTTGATGCTGCATCTTGATGTTTTTATGGCGAATGCATCCAGGAATCAGACGAACAGCGAGCCGCTGAAAGAGGCGAAGAAAGAACAAGGAAAGAACGAAGAACGAGACGCAGGATAAAGCCAACTAAAGTAGCGCAGGCAGATATTCGGCGCAGCGAAGGAGCCGGCATGAAGACGGATGATCACGAGGCGACGCCATCGATTCTGGTGCTGGGTATCGGCAATGTGCTGTGGGCCGACGAGGGTTTCGGGGTCCGCGCGGTGGAGGCGCTTCACCAGCGCTATACGTTTGCCGAGACGGTGACCGTGATGGACGGCGGTACCCAGGGACTCTACCTGCTGCCCTACGTGCAGTCCTGTGAGTGCCTGCTGGTCATCGATGCCATCGACTACGGCCTTGCCCCGGGCAGTGTGCACGTGGTGCGCGATGACGCGGTGCCGAGCTTCATGGGCGCCAAGAAGATGTCGCTGCACCAGACCGGCTTTCAGGAGGTGCTGGCGGCGGCGCAGCTGCTCGGCTGGCAGCCACAGAAGGTGATGCTGGTCGGTGTGCAGCCCTCGGTGCTTGACGATTATGGCGGCTCGCTGCGACCGGAGATCGCCGCGCGAATCGATGAGGTGATCCGCCTGGTGGTCGATGAACTGGCGTCCTGGGGCGCAAGGCCTGAGCTTCGCTCTCAACACCGCCCCGGACACGGCTCCCAACAGAGCCCCGAACACGGCTCTCAACAAAGCCCCGGACACGGCTCTCAACACAGCCCCGGACACGGCTCTCAACACGGGCCCGGACACAGCCGCGATCACCAGGCCCCCATCGCCGAACTGGCGCCTTCGGCGCTCGCCCTTCACCACTACGAAAACCTGCGTCCCTCGCCGCGCGAGGCCTGCCGTGTGGGTGATCCGCGCTTTCTGGCGAGGGACCTTGGCCATCCTGGCGGGGCGCACGGCGACCCGTCTCGCGAGGCGGGAAGCGAGCGGGATGGTGTTACCGACAGCATTGCGAAGGAGTAGCCGCGATATGTGCATTGGCATTCCCATGCGGGTGCTTGAGGCCAGCGGGACGCTCGCCATCTGTGTCAGCGACGGGGCAGAGGATCGACAAGAGGTCGATATTTCCCTGGTCGAGGCGGTGAGCCCCGGTGATTGGCTGCTGGTATTTCTGGGAGCGGCGCGCCGGGTGCTGGAGGCCGATGAGGCGCTGCGCATCAGCGATGCGCTAAAGGCCATGGCCATGGCGGCCGAGGGAGGGACGGTCGAGACGGGACTATTTGCAGACCTGGAGCAGGGCGAACCCCGCCTGCCGCCGCATCTGGAGGCGGCGCGCAAGGCGGGTGCCTCCACCGGCTGAGTACGCCACGGGTAACAACGCAAGCGGGTGATCGACAACACAAGCGAGTGAGCGACAAGTGAGCGACAAGGGAGTCACGCCAATGACGGGGCCATTGCACCGGCTGATCAATGAACTGGACTATCCCTGCCTCGCCGGGGAGGAACTGGCGGCTTTCGTGACGGGGCCAGGCGCCCGGGTGCTGTTTCTCAGTGGTGATCCGGCCACCAACCTCGAGACCAACGATGTGGCCGCCATTCTGCCGGAGCTGGTCAAGGCCTTCCCGGGGCGGTTTGAGCCCGCGGTGGTGGATCGCGCGGAAGAAGACGCCACCCGCGAACGCTTTCAGGTGTGGCCGGTGCCTTCACTGCTGTTTTTCCAGGACGGGCGGATGACCGGTGTGATCTCGAAGGTGCGCGACTGGGACGACTACCTGGGCGAGATCCACGCCATTCTGCAAGGGACGTCTGCCAGCGCCAATATCATCGCTCGCGACGGGAGTATTCGAACATGACCCAGGGATTCATGCCGTCATCGCCGGGTATCGGGCCTGGCAGCCAGCCCGAGGAGGCCGTGCTCGATTACCTGCCGATGCCATCGGGAATGAGCACCTTTCAGCCGAGCTTTCCCGAGGTGGAGGACCCCGAGCGCATCCGGCCGGCGCTGGATGCCCTCAGCGCTCTGGCCGACAGGGCCGCCGAGTGGACGCCGGAGGGCGGCAATCTGGTGGTCGAGCTGCCGTCGCTCGATGCCGAGAATCGCAAGGCGCTGGCCGATGCACTCGGCGAGGGTGAGGTCGCGATCAAGGTCGGTGGCAAGGATGCCGTCGAGATTCAGGAGTCGGTCTTCGCCGGTCTGTGGCGGGTGACGTCCCGTGATGTGGATCACGCCTCGGGCAGTGTGCGTGAGCATATCGAGATCGGCGTGGTGCCCCTGGCGGTGGGGCAATGCCGCCAGCAGCGCATCTTCTGCCCGCCGGAGGCCGGCCAGGGTGTGGTCAACGGGCCCTTTATCGTCTCGGAGCTGATCGAGCGTTGCGAGGAGCGTGTCCCGGGTGGCGAGCTCTGTTCCAACAATGAGCCATATGCCATCAACCTGTCGCTGTTGCCCCATACCCCGGAGGATCTGGCCTATCTGGACGAGGCGCTGGGCCGGGGCGAGGTCACCATCCTGTCGCGGGGCTACGGCAACTGTCGTATCGACAGCACCGCCCTCGATCACGTCTGGCGGGTGCGCTACTTCAATTCCCAGGACTCGCTGATTCTGGACGTCATCGAAGTCTCCGATGTGCCCGAGGTGGCCTGCGCGGCGGCCGAAGACATCGCCGATTCGGTGATTCGACTCAAGCAGGTAGCGGAGGCGATGGCGTGACGGCACGATTCGAAGGTTCGTTTCTCGGAGACCTGGCGCGTCTGGACGACGACGCCCGGCTCGAGTGCAAGATCTGCTGGTACTGCTATGACCCGGCCGTCGGCGACGCCGTCCGTCAGGTCGAGCCGGGGACGCCGTTCTCGGCGCTGCCCCAGGACTGGCGCTGCCCCCAGTGCGACGGTGAGCGCAACCAGTTTATGGTGCTGGATGATCGGCAGGGCGTCGGGGGGGCGGCCGCCGCGCCCGCCGCGCCCGCCACACCCGCCGGGGCTGCGACGGCGGATATGGGCGCCGTCAAGCGACTGGTCGAGACCTTTCGCGAGATCCAGACCACCGGCATGAAGGATTCCCCCTTCAACAATCTGTCGCTGCACGTCGAGGCGGTGGGGTTTATCCCCTGGGAGGGCGGGCTGCTGGGCATCCTGGTCGCGCCCTGGCTGATGAATCTGGTGGTGATCCCAGGTCCCGATGACGACGTCCAGTGCCTGCGTCCCGGCGACAAGCGGGTCTACTCCTTTGCCTCCGGCGACTACGAATTCATCTTCAATACCCGGGTGCCGGTGGGCGCCTTCCTGGCCTGTTCGCTGTTTTCCGACATGAGCGAGTTTGCAAGCCAGGCCTACGCCACCGAGGTGGCGCACGCCGCCATGGAGGCGCTGTTCGATCCGGCCCACCGCGCCGAGACGGATCGCCACGCCGATATCGCCGCGCTGAGCGTGGCCGGGGAGGAGGGTATCGCCGGGGCAGATGCTGACGCTGACGCTGTGGCTAAAAGCACCGCGGCGCCCCCGGCCGACCCCGAACCCATGGGCGGCGATGGCGAAGCTGGCGTAAGCCAGTGGTCACCCCCGGCACCCGGGCTCGAGTCTCGGCGAGACTTCCTGACCGGGCGCACGTCGAGCACCACTGCCGGCACCAAAGCCGCCCCCAGCAGTGGGGCGCCCTTGGATTCTGCGTCAGGGGACGAGGACGAGTCGTCATGATGCCGACGCTGATCATCAGTCACGGCCACGGCCACAACCCTGAGGGCGAGCCGGGGTTTCGCGTGAGTCAGCGGGGGAGTATGCCGACCCAGTGGCTGATCGATCGAAATCGTCACGAGGCGATGACTATGGTGGGGTGTCTCTACAACCTGTGCGCCGCCGCCCAGAGCGCCGCGGCAGCCAATGCCATGGACCTGCCGCTTGCCCCTGACTGCCACCGCAATATCCAGCTCGAGACGCTGCGCGAGCATGGCCTGGTCATGCTGCGGGACTGGCCGGGGGTGCTGGGGATGGCGATGGATGCCGACTCCCTGAAGGGGCTGGCGGGGCTTTCGCTGACCACGCTGGAGGTGCTGGAGGCGCGGGTGTTCGCCGGTCCGGCCGAGCGCGCACTGGAGGATCTCGAGGCGTGGCTTGAGCGAGCGCCGAGTCGGCCCGCCGAGGTGCTGCGCCAGGTCGCCGACTGGCCGCGGGAGTTCGGGCGAATCGCCGTGGCGGACGACCCTACCTTCGTGGGGCGCGTAGCCGGGCATGCGTCGCTAGGCGGCGTCATCGCGCGGGATGGTTGGAGTCTGTATGCGCGGATGCTGGCGCGGGTGGTGGAGGTGGCGCAGTTGATAGTTGCGCTGCGCGCCGGCGCCGGCAACTGCCCTGCTGGGGATAGCAGCGATGCCGGCAAGCCACGCTGCGGGCGTGCCTCCGATGGCAGTGGCTGGGCCGAGGCCGCCCGGGGACGCCTGGTGCATCGGGTGGCGTGCCGGGACGACCGCGTCGTCGACTACCACATCATCACCCCGACCGACGCCATGCTCGACGGTGCTGTCGGCCCAGATGGCGAGCGGCAACGGGGCTTCCTTTCCCGCTTGCTGGAATCCGCCCACGGTCAGGGCGAGTGCCATGGCTACAGTCATGGCCTCAGTGATGGCCATAGTGGCGGCCTCAGTGATGGCGACAACCGGGCCCGGCAGCGGGTGGCGATGGCGCTGAGCTGCGCCGATCCCTGTCTGCCGGTGGTGTGGCAGGAGTCGAGTGAAGCGCTGTGCCAGGCGCCTTCGCAGGCGCCATGCCGGAAGGCAGGGCCGCCCAAGGGGAGGTCATCATGCACGAATTGAGCCTGTGTCAGAGCATCGTCGAGCTGATCGAGGAGCAGGCCAGCGTCCAGGCGTTCGAGAAGGTGACCCGGGTGTGTCTCGAGATCGGGGCCTTGTCCTGCGTCGAGCCCGAGGCCCTGGCGTTCGGTTTCGATCTGTCCACCCGTGGCTCCGTCGCCGAAGGGGCGACGCTGGATATCGTCAATGTACCAGCCACGGCCTGGTGTTTCGGTTGCAATCGCACGGTGGATATTGCCCAGCGTGGCGACGATTGCCCCCTGTGTTCCAGCGCCCGTCTTCACGTGACCGGCGGAGAGGAACTTCGCGTCAAGGAACTGGAGGTTGTCTGATGTGTACCGTCTGCGGATGCGCCGAAAGCGGTGACCAGCGTCACGCCCATCATCACGAGCATGCGCACGAGCACGAGCACGAGCATGCGCACGCTAATTCCCACGCTCACCCTCACGACCACGAGCACACTCATCCCCACCACCATGGGCATTCCCACTCTCACGATCACGCCCACTCTCATGATCATGTGCACGCCCATGTTCATTCCCATGGCCACGGCGACCACCCTGGCGCTGCCGAGCCGGACGCCTCGCCGCATCTGGACTGTGGCGCAGGGCCTGCCGGGGTCGAGGTGGCGGGGATGTCACAACGCCGTCTGGTGGAGATCGAGACCAACATCCTGGCCCGCAATGACGCCATCGCCGAGGGCAATCGGCGGCGCCTCGAGGCCGACGGCGTGCTGGCGCTGAATCTGGTGTCGAGCCCGGGTTCCGGCAAGACCACGCTGCTGGTGGATACCATCCGTCGGCTCGGCGCCGAGGGGGTGGCGGTGATCGAGGGCGACCAGCAGACCGCCAATGACGCCCAGCGCATTCGCGAGACCGGGGTGCCGGCGCTGCAGGTCAATACCGGCAAGGGCTGCCATCTCAACGCCTCCATGGTGGAACGGGCGCTGCCTCAGGTAAGCCCGCCCGGGCTTGGCCTGTTGTTTATCGAGAATGTGGGCAACCTGGTGTGTCCGGCGGGCTTCGATCTGGGCGAGGACGCCAAGGTGGTGATCCTGTCGGTGACCGAAGGCGAGGACAAGCCGCTCAAGTACCCGCACATGTTCGCCGCCGCCTCACTGATGCTGCTGAGCAAGGTCGATCTGGCGCCCCATGTCGACTTCGACATGGACGCCTGCGAAGCCTACGCCCGTCGGATCAATCCCGAACTGGAGATCCTGCGGCTGTCGGCCACCAGTGGTGAGGGCATGGACGCCTGGCTCGACTGGATCGACGCCCGCCGCGAGGCGCTCAGGCAGCGCGCCTTGAGCCGGGCGCGTCAGCACCTTGCCATGCTCGAGCAGCGCTAGGGGTCGCCATGTCCACCTTGGTCGAGGGTCCGCTGTTCGATGGACGCGGTGTTGCCGCCGAGTCGCTGCCCAGTGTGCTGGTGGTCGGTGTCGCCAGCGAGCGAATCGACTCGCTCGAGGGCGTCACGCAAGGGCGCCTGGAGTGCCTGAGGGCGACGCACTGGGAAGAGGCTCGGGCGCTGCTGGTGTCCGAGTGGGTCGGGCTGGTGATTGTCGAGCTTGCACATGAGGGCGACGCCGCCAGGGGCACGGGGCTGTCCCATGACGGTGGCTGGGCCAGGGAACTGGCCCATCGCTGGCCCGAGGTGCAGTGTCTGGTGATCGCCGATCATGGGCCCACCTCGGTCGGTGACTGGCCCGAGGCGTTTCACCTGCTTTGTCGCTGCAGTCCGGTTGAGGTGATAGCGCGAACCATCGACGTCGCCCTGCGTCAGTACCAGCTCGAGCGGGAGTGTCGGCGGCTGCGCGCGGAGCGTGCGCTGTACCAGCCGACCGTTCAGGCGCGGCTGGCGGCCCACCGCCGGCGGATGCGCGAGGCGGGGGGCTTCGAGACGATCATCCGGGCGCCGGGATCGCCGCTGGAGCCGCTGTGCGACATGGCGGCGCGCATCGCCGGCTTCGACGTGCCGGTTCTGGTGACAGGAGAAAGCGGCACCGGCAAGGAGTTGATGGCCCGGGCGATCCACGCCAGCAGCCTGCGCTCGGAGATGCCTTTCTACGCCCTGGACTGCGGCGCGGTGACCGATGAACTGCTGGAGAGCGAGCTGTTCGGCCACTGCAAGGGGGCCTTCACCGGAGCGAGTTCAAGCCGCGTCGGGCTGCTGGAGCGGGCCCACGAGGGCACCCTGCTGCTGGACGAGATCGGTGATACCTCCAGCGCCTTTCAGCTGCGCCTGTTGCGTTTTCTGCAGGAGGGAGAGGTGCGTCCGGTGGGGACCAACGAGGTGCGCCAGCTGGACGTCCGGGTCATCGCCGCGACCAATCGGGATCTGATGGCCGAGGTGGCGGCGGGGCGCTTCCGGGAGGACCTCTACCATCGCCTGACGGTGGCCCCGGTTCAGTTGCCACCGCTGCGCGAGCGCGCCTGTGATATCGCGGCTCTGGCCGAGGTGCTGCTGGCGCGGATCGCTTCCCGCCACGGGGTCCGGGTCGGCGGCTTCACCGATGCGGCGATGGCGTGTCTTTGCGCCTACGCCTGGCCCGGCAATGTTCGCGAGCTGGAAAATCAGATCACCCGCATGGTGATGCTGGCGACCGGCGAGAAGCTTGGTGTCGAACTGCTGGCGCCGCACCTGCGAACCGATGAATGGCGTCAGGCGCCAGTCGAGCGGCGCCAGGACCTGCCTGAGCCGCCGAAAGCGAATACGACAGCCGATCCGGTCGAGGATGACGAGGACGCCGGCACCCTGCGCGAGCGGGTCGAGCGCCTGGAGGCGAGCTGCCTGGCCCGGGCGCTCGAGCGTCATGGCGGCAACAAGTCGCGTACCGCCAGTGAACTGGGGCTATCGCGCATCGGCCTGAGGGCCAAGCTGCAACGCTACGGGATCGGCGAGGCGGCCGGCGACCCCGAATAGGCCGAGATTCGAATCGGCCCTGAGCAGACCACCATCAGCGTGTCAGCATCGCATCAGCAGATGCGCGGTAGCTGCTCTCCCACCAGCATGTCGACGATGCGCTGGCCGCCGAAGCCGGTGCGCAGCGTCACCCGTCCCGGCTTGCCGTCCAGCGCCTGACCGATGATCGCGGCTTCCTTTCCCAGCGGATGCCCGCGCAGGGCGGCCAGGGCCGCCTCGGCCTGAGCCGCGGGCACCACCGCCACCAGCTTGCCTTCGTTGGCCAGGTACAGAGGGTCCAGTCCCAGTATCTCGCACATCCCCCGGACCTCCTTGCGCAGCGGCAGGGCCAGGTCGTCGAGTTCGATGGCAAGCCTGGAGGCCTCGGCCATCTCGTTGAGCACCGTGGCGACGCCGCCCCGGGTGGCGTCACGCAGGCAGCGGGTCTCGGGGGCGGCGGCCAGCAGTGCCTCGATCAGGCCATTGAGGGCGGCACAGTCGCTCTCCAGGTCGGTGTCCAGCGACAGGTCGCCACGGGCCGCCAGGATGGCGGCACCGTGATCGCCGAGCCAGCCGTTGACGATGATCACGTCGTCGGCCTGGATGCGCTCGATACCGAGCTTACGCTCGGCGGGAATGACGCCGATGCCGGTGGTGGTGATGAAGACGCCGTCGCAGGCCCCGCGCTCGACCACCTTGGTGTCACCTGTGACGATCTCGACGCCGGCCTCGCGGGCGGCTGTGGCCATGGAGTGGGCGATGCGCCTCAGGTCATCGATTGGCAGGCCTTCTTCCAGGATCACCGCGCAGGACAGGTAGCGGGGATGGGCGCCCCCCACGGCCAGGTCGTTGACGGTGCCGCACACCGCCAGCTTGCCGATGTCACCACCGGGAAAGAACAGCGGGTCGACCACGAAGCCGTCGGTGGTCATGGCCAGTCGGTCGCCCAGGCATGCCAGCTCGGCCAGCTCCAGCCGCGCCTGGTCCTCGAGCACCTCGGGAAGCGCGGTGAATTCCCTGACGAAGACGTCATCGATCAGCTCCTTCATGGCCTTGCCGCCGCCTCCGTGGGCCTGGGTCACCGCGCGGGCGACAAGGGTGGGAAGCTGTCGTCGTGTCGTATCGCTCATGATTCGGCCTGGCTTGTGCTGTGGTTCGGGCTATCGACGTTGCCACCGCCGTATTGATAGTAGGCGGCGCAGGCGCCTTCGCTGGAGACCATCAGCGCGCCCCGGGGTTGATCCGGTGTGCAACGCTTGCCGAACAGCTCGCACTGCCAGGGCTTGAGGTTGCCGGTGAGCACGTCACCACAGCGGCAGTTGTCCGGGTCGGCCACCTGCTGGTTGGGCACGGCGAACTTGCGTTCGGCATCGAAGGCACCATAGGAATCCTTGATCTGGACACCTGACTCGGCGATCGAGCCGAGCCCGCGCCACTCGCAGCTCTCGCGGGGCTCGTAGACCCGATGGAAGGCCTCCAGCGCGGTGAGGTTGCCGTCGCTGGTCACCAGACGCTGGTACTGGTTCTCGACCTCGGCGCGGCCATCGTGGAGCTGGCGAATGACCATCAGCAGCGACTGCAGGATATCCAGGGGCTCGAAGCCGGAGACCACCACCGGGCAGCCGTAGCGCTCGGCGATGAAGCGGTAGGGGTCGGTGCCGATGATCATCGACACGTGTCCCGGCCCGAGGAAGCCATCCAGGCGATGGTCAGGATTGTCGAGGATCGCCTGTAACGTCGGGATGATGGTGATGTGGTTGCAGAACACCGAGAAGTTGCCGACCCCTTCGCGCTCGGCCTGGGCGATGGTCAGGGCGGTGGAGGGAATGGTGGTCTCGAAGCCCAGGCCAAAGAACACCACTTCCCGATCCGGATGCTTGCGCGCCAGTGCCAGGGCGTCGGTGGGGGAGTAGACGATGCGCACGTCGGCGCCGTCGGCCTTGGCCTGCATCAGGCTCTTGCGTGAGCCGGGAACCCGGATGGCGTCGCCGAAGGTGGCGAGGATCACCTCGGGACGTTCGGCGATGGCGACGCAGTCATCGACGCGCCCCATCGGCAGCACGCACACCGGGCAGCCGGGGCCGTGAATCAGCTCCAGTTCCGGCGGCAGCATGGCCTCCAGCCCATAGTGGAAGATCGCGTGGGTGTGGCCGCCACAGACCTCCATGATGCGCACCGGGCCGCCGCGCTGCTCGGCCAGGCGGGCGACCAGGGTGGTGATGTGTTCGAGGATCTGCCGGGCGCGGGCGTGATCGCGGAATTCGTCGATGAATTTCATGAAGAGACCTCCTGGTCGCCGGTCAAGGTCAGAGCGTCGAACTCGTGGGTGTCGCCCAGTTCGTCCAGCAGTTCGAGGGTGCGCGCCGCAGCCTCGGCGTCGATACGGTTCAGAGCGAAGCCCACATGGACCAGTACCCAGTCGCCCACGCAGCGTTCGGGCGGGTGGTCGTCATCGACGATGCAGGCGATGTTGATCTGGCGTCGGACCCCGCTCACGTCCACCGTGGCGAGCCGCGCGTCGGCGTCATCGAGGGAAATGATCTGTCCTGGAATTCCCAGACACATGGGCGGTCTCCTGTGCGTTATTGGATGCCGTGGTGGCGGTAGTGACAGTGGCAATGGAGGGAACGGTTGTTGTTGTCGAGATCGTCGAGGTTGCTGAGGTTGCCGAGATTGCTGAGGCTGCCGAGGTCAGACTATCCGACGCCTGGTCGGAGGCCAGCGGATGACGCCGTGCTGCCGCGATCAGCGCCTGGCCCAGGGCGATGCCGCCGTCGTTGGCCGGCACCTGGCGGTGGGTCAGCACCTGAACAGGCAGGGGTGCGAGGCACTTAAGCGTCAGTTCCAGCAGGGTGCGGTTGTGAAAACAGCCGCCGCTCAGCGCGACGGCCTCGACGTTGCGCGTGCTGGAGAGGCGCCGGGCATTGTCGTTAGAGACTTCGTCACGTGAGTCGTCCTGCATGTCGCCATCGACGTCGCCCAGCATCTCGCCAACGACCTCGCCAAGCCCCTTGGCCAGTCCCAGATGAAAGCGCGCCGCGATCAGTGTGGCGTCCTTGCCGACGGCCAGGTCGTCAAACAGCGCCGTCCACATCGGTGCCGGATCGAGGGTCCGGTGACCGCCTTGCTCCCTGTGAAGGGCGAAGGGATAGGGCGCAATGGCGCCAGACGTGCGTGACGTAGGCGGCGGGGTCGGTGTCAGCGCGCGGGCGGCCAGGGCTTCCAGGGCCATGGCCGCTTCGCCTTCGTGGTGCTGGTGATCGAAGCACAGCTCCAGGGCGGCGGCGACGGCGTCGAACAGGCGCCCGCAGGAGGAGGCGAGGGGACTGTTGAGCCCGGCCTCGATCATCCCGCTGAGGGTGTCGATCGGCTTCTGCTGCAGTCGCTTCAGTACGCCAAGGTTTGGGTGGCGGCGCTTGAGGGCGGCAAGGCCGGGACCGGCGATGAGCTGCGCCAAGAGGTTGCGCCAGGGCTCGCGGGAGGCGGCGCCGGCCCCCGGCATGGCCACGGACTTGAGAGAACCCAACCGCTGGCAATGGCGATAATCCGCCAGCAGGAACTCACCGCCCCACAGGCCGCCATTCTCGCCAAGGCCCAGGCCGTCCAGGGCGATCCCCAGTACCGGAGCGGCGTCGCGAGGATAGCCGTTGTCGGCCAGACAGGCGGCGATATGGGCGTGGTGATGGCCGATGGCATCGAGTAGCAGGCCGGCGTCGTCGGCCATTCGCCGAGCCATGCCGCTGGTACGGTAGTCCGGGTGAGTGTCGCAGGCCAGCCAGGCGGGACGGTGGTCGTAAAGCGTCAGGAAGTCGTCAAGATTGTGTTCGTAGTCGTCGAGGGTGGCGGCGTCGTCCAGGTCACCCTGATGCGGCGACAGGATCGCGCGCTGGCCATCCACCAGGCAGAAGGTGGCCTTCTGTTGCGGACCCAGGGCAAGCCCCGGCGAGATGTCCTCGAAGCCAGGCGGCAGCGGCAGTGATGCCGGGGCGTAGCCCCTGGCACGACGCAGCATGCGCACCTTGCCGGCGGCCAGCTGTACCAGGCTATCGTCGATACGCCGGGCGATGGCGCGGTCGTGGGTGAGGGCGTGGCTGGCGATCGTCGACAGGCTGTCGACGAGTCCGCCATCGTCGATCAGCTGGGGCTCCCCGGAGACGTTGCCGCTGGTCATCACGATGGGAAAGGGCAGCCGCTGGCACAGCAGCACGTGCAAGGGGGTCGATGGCAGCATCACGCCGAGCCGGTCGAGTCCCGGGGCCAGGGCCTCGGCGAGTGGCCGCCCTGTACCCTCGTCGCGGCGCCGCTCGAGCAGCACGATGGGCGCGGCGGCTGAGCAGAGTGCCTGTTGTTCGAGCTCATCGAGCCGGCAATAACGCCTGACCATCTCCAGGTCTTTGGCCATCAACGCCAGCGGTCGTGTGGGGCGATGCTTGAGCCGTCGCAGGCGCTCGAGGGCCTCGGTGCTGGTGGCGTCGCAGGCAAGCTGGTAGCCGCCGAGCCCCTTGATGGCGAGGATCTGGCCCTGGCGGATCAGCGCGGCGGCTTGGTCGACGGGAGCCTCAATGGCGGGGGTGGTGTGAGCGTCGATGGCGTCTTCGCCCGCCAGACAGGGCCCGTCGTCCAGCGCCACCAGACGCACCTGGGGCCCGCAGGCCGGACAGGCGATGGGTTCGGCATGGAAGCGACGGTCGCCGGGATCCAGATATTCGGCGCGACAGCACTCGCATAGCGCAAAGTCAGCCATGGTGGTGGCCGCCCGGTCGTAGGGCATGTCACGAATGATCGACAGGCGTGGGCCACAGTGGGTGCAGTTGGTCAGGGCGTAACCGGAGCGTCGCTGGTGCTGGCTCAGTATTTCTTCTGTGCAGGCTGCGCAGATGGCGGCGTCCACGGCGATATCGGTGCGCGTTGCGCCCTCGAGACTATCGACGATGGTGAAGCCGACTCGGTGCAGCGGTGCCAGGCCCGAGCGAACCTCGATGTCGGTGATCTGTGCCAGTGGGGGCGGGTCGCGCTTGAGTCGTTCGATCAGGCTCTCGAGGCGTTCACGGGGGCCGGTTGCCCGGATCAGCACGCCTTCACCGTCGTTGAGCACCTCACCGACCAGCGCTAGCCGGTTGGCCAGTTGCCATACCGTCGGACGAAACCCCACACCCTGCACGCAGCCGCGGACCCGGATTTCTACCGTGGTCTCTGGTGTGCATGGCGGTGTCGTGGGGGTGTGAATGGTCATGACGTCCAGCGGTGAAGAAAAGACCTGCCTGACTATTTCACAGCTAACGCAGGCCAAACTTGAGCTGTGACAACCTTCTACGACCACCATACCCCTCCCCGGGGGAGCCTCCGTGGCGCTTCTGTGCTGGTGTGAGCGGATGTGCCGCTTTCCTGACCCATCGTCAGATTGCATTGGCGCTGCATTGCCGACTTGGCATTGGACGATTACTGTATAAAATAACAGTATTCGGTATCTCGGCGTCCGCCCGGTAAGGCCAGGGCGTGGTCTAGAAACATGGGCCAGAAACCTGGACCAGAAACCTGGGCCAGAAACCTGGGCCTGAAACCTGGACCAGAAATCTGGGCCTGAAACCTGGACCAGAAATCTGGGCCTGAAACCTGGGCCGGGCTGGAGTATCTAGCGGGCCAGGGGCGCAGCTCAGCAGAGAACGCCAGCAGCGAACGCCAGCAGAGCAGGCCAGTTGAGCAGACCAGTTGAGCAGGGCAAGAACGGAGCGGGACAGGAGCGGGAGAGGAGCGATGAAGGCAGCAGACAACCAGGCCCGTGACAGCGCATGCGATGACCTCGCGCGCTTGATGCAGCGAGGCAGCGTCTGGCGGGCGCGGCGACAGTGGCACCGTGATCAGCCAGAGGGCGACACGAAGCGCGGGATCTCCACCGGGGTCGAGGCCCTGGACGAGGTGCTCGGCGGTGGCTGGCCCCGGGGAGAGCTGCTGGAACTGCTGCTGGATCGAGCGGGTTGCGGCGAGATTCGTCTATTGCTTCCGCTGATGCACCGCTGCGAGCGGGTGGTGTGGTTTGACCCACCCTGGCAGCCTCATGCGGCGGCCCTGGCGGCGGCGGGCCTGGATCTGTCGCGCCTAGTCATCGTGCGTACCCGCCATCCCAGGCAGCGGCTGTGGGCCATGGAGCAGGCATTGAAGAGCGGCTGCTGCGATCTGGTGCTGGGCTGGTTCGCCGCGGTGCAGGGGCAATGGCTGCGGCGGCTGCAGCTCGCCGCGGCGTCAGGGGGCGGCCATGGCGCGCTGATTCGACCGGCCGACTTCGCCAAGCAAGGGTCAGTGGCCCCCTGGCGACTACGGCTGTCGGCTCCTGACCAGAGCAGCGGTGACGAGACGGCGCCCTTGTCGAGGCGCATCAAGGTCCATGCCTTCAAGCGCAAGGGGGCCATGCCAGCCAGGGCCATCGATATCACCCTGGCCGACTCTAGGCTGTCGCCCCCGTGCCCGCGGCCGACTTCGCTACCGTGCGCCCCCAGTGGGGAACGTCGATCCCGCCCCGTGTTGCTCGTCTCCGAGCGCAAGGGTGCGGGGCGATCATGAAGGGGCTGTGGCTATGCCTTCACTGTCCGCAGCTTGGGCTGGAGGTGCTGAGCGCCGGCGATGACGGACCCCTCGCGTTGCTGTGCGAGGACGGGGAGCGTATCGCGCTGGCCTCGGCCAGGGCCTGGCAGGCCGGTGTGCGGCCGGGCATGACGATCAATGCCGCACTGTGTCTGGAGCCAGGACTCCGGCTGTTGACGCCGGATCCTGAGGTGAGCCGACGTCGTCTCGAAGGGCTGGCGTTGTGGTGTGCCCGCTTCAGCGCCCGGGTCAGTCTCGAGCCGACGGGGGAGAACGCCGCGTCCTGGGGGGTGGTGATGGAGATCGCCTCGATGCTCGACTACTTCGGCGGACTCGAGGGACTGTGGCGTCGACTGCACGAAGAATTGGCGACCCTGGAGCTTGAGGTGTCCAGCGCCACCGGGCACACCCCGCTGGCCGCCTGCCTGCTGGCCCGGACGGGGGGCTATTGTGGCCAGGGCGAGGCGGAGCATATGGCCAGGCTCGGCAGGCTTCGCCTCGACCGGCTGGGGCTGTCCGCACGCCAGCAGTCGCGCCTCAAGGGGCTCGGGTTTACGCACCTCAATGACCTGCTTGTGCTGCCGCCGGCCTCGCTGGCCTCGCGCCTGGGGACAGACCTGCGGCGCTACCTTCAGCGCTTGACCGGCGAGGTCGCCGATCCCCCGCCGGTATTCGCGCCGCCACCGCGCTTCGATCGTGAGCGGGAGCTGGTCCATGAGATCGAGCTGGCCGCCGGCATCGTGTTTCCCCTGCGGCGCCTGCTGGCGGAGCTCGAGGGCTTTCTCAAGGTGCGTTGCGTCAAGGCATTGTCGTTGACCTTGACCCTGTATCACCGGGAAGGGGCTCAGGACCTGAGCGTGGGGCACGCCGGGGGCGAGCAGGCGGCGGAGGCCTGGCTCGAGCTGTGCCGGCTGCGCCTGGAATCAGTGGTACTCGAAGCACCGGTGTTGCGCCTGCGCCTGGAGGTCAGCGAGGTAGCTAGCCTGCAAGAGGTGGCAACGGACCTGTTTCAGGCGGCGCCGCCCAGAGACACCCCCGAGGCACTGTTCAGCCGGTTGCGTTCTCGTCTCGGTGATGGCGCCGTGTTGCAGCCCATGGCGCTGGAGGATCATCGCCCCGAACGGGCCTCCCGCTTGGTAGCGCAGCCGGGGACCGCCCGCAGGCCCCCGGCTGAAATCCAGAGCGCCAACCATCCGGCCTGGCTGCTGGAACACCCCGAGCCGTTGACGCCGGCGACCCTCGAGCGTCTGGTCTGGGTCGCCGGGCCCGAGCGACTGGCCAGCGGCTGGTGGGATGACGCCCCGGCGCGACGTGACTATCACGTGGCCTGCTGGCCGGACGGTCGCCACGGCTGGGTCTTTCGCGACGCCGAGTCGCAATGGTGGTTGCATGGCTGGTTCGGTTGAGCGTGTCGGCGAGCCACCTGACGCTGCCGAAGTCGCCCCGGGCCCTGGCTACGCTGAGCTACATTGCCTGTCCAACTTCACCTTTCTCAAGGGCGCGTCTCACCCCCATGAGCTGGTCGCCCGCGCCGCCGAGCTTGGCTATCGCGCCCTGGCGATCACCGACGAGTGCTCGGTGGCCGGCATCGTGCGCGCCTGGGAGGCTGCCCGAGACCACCGGATCGCGCTGATCGTCGGTGCCGAGTTTCGCCTGGCCGACGAGGTCGTGGTCGTGCTGGCCGAGAACCGCAGCGGCTACGCCAGCCTGTGCCGGCTGATTACCCTGGGCCGTCGCCGTGCGCCCAAGGGCAGCTATCGTCTCGACTGGGAGGACCTGGAGGCGCTCGAGGACTGTCTGCTGCTGTACCTGCCGGGCAACGACGACGCCCGGACTCGGGAGAGAATGGACGGGCTGAAGCAACGCTTCGACGGGCGCTGCTGGGTGATGGTCCAGCGCCACTTCCAGGCAAGCGAGGAGGAGCGATTGACAAGGCGGATGAGGCTGGCCAGCGCCACAGGCCTGCCGCTGGTCGCCAGCGGTGGCGTCCTGATGCACCAGCCGAGCCGCAAGCGATTGCAGGATGTACTGACCGCCCTTCGGCATCGCACCAGCGTGCAGCGCGCCGGTTTTCTGCTCGAGCCCAACGCCGAGCGCTGCCTGCGACCCCTGTCGCGGCTGGCGCAGTGTTTCGCGCCTGCGCTGCTCGAACAAAGCCTGCGTATCGCCGAGCGCTGTCGCTTCGACCCTGGTGAGCTGCGCTACGAGTACCCCGAGGAACTGGTCACCGACGGCCATACGCCGTCGTCCTGGCTGGCGCACAAGGTGCGCCAGGGCGAGCGGCTACGCTTCCCGGAGGGTACGCCTTCGGATATCGCCGAGCAGATCGCCCGCGAGCTTGAGCTGATCGCCAGGATGGCCTACGAGCCGTTCTTTCTGACCATCGAGGACATCGTCGCCTTCGCCCGCCGCCAGGGCATCCTGTGTCAGGGGCGGGGCTCGGCGGCCAATTCGGTGGTCTGTTACTGCCTGTTTATCACCGAGGTGGACCCGCGTCAGGTGCAGCTGCTGTTCGAACGCTTTATTTCCGAGGAGCGCGACGAGCCGCCGGATATCGACGTGGACTTCGAGCACGAGCGCCGCGAGGAGGTGATCCAGTACATCTATCGGCGCTACGGCCGCGAGCGGGCCGGGCTTGCCGCCACCGTGATCAGCTACCGCCCCAGAAGTGCACTGAAGGACGTGGGGCGGGCTCTGGGGCTGCAACCGGGCTATCTGGCCTGGCTCGCCAGTCGGCTGGATCGACGCGAGGGCCAGGGCGCCTGGCTCGAGGCGCTCAAGCAGACGGTGGGGGAGACGGTGGGCGCGGGAGGCGAAGAGGGCGCCTCCACCGCCGTCCCGGAACTGCTGCGCCATCTGGTCGAACTGGTGGAGCAGCTATTGGGCTTTCCCCGCCACCTGTCACAGCACGTGGGGGGCTTCGTGATCTCGCGCGGGCCGCTGCACGAGCTGGTGCCGGTGGAGAACGCCGCGATGGAAGGGCGCACCCTGATCCAGTGGAACAAGGACGACCTGGAGAGTCTGGGGCTGCTCAAGGTCGACGTGCTGGCGCTGGGTATGCTGACCGCCATTCGCAAGACCCTGGCGCTGCTGTCAGACGGAGGCGAACACCGGGACGACGACAGGCGCTGCTATGAGAGCACGGGCGAGAGCGAGGGCGAGCATCAGGCCATGGCCATGTCCCGGGTGCCCCGGGATGACCCCGAGGTGTACGCCATGCTCAGTCGCGGGGACAGCGTCGGCGTCTTCCAGGTGGAGAGCCGGGCCCAGATGAACATGCTGCCGCGCTTGAAGCCCCGCAACTACTACGACCTGGTGATCGAGATCGCCATCGTTCGTCCGGGGCCGATCCAGGGCGACATGGTGCATCCCTACCTGCGGCGTCGCGACGGTATCGAGGAGGTCAGCTATCCCAGCGACGAGGTCAGGGGCGTGCTCGAGCGGACACTGGGGGTGCCGATCTTCCAGGAGCAGGTGATCAAGCTGGCCATGGTGGCGGCGGGCTATTCCGGTGGCGAGGCCGACCAGTTGCGGCGGGCCATGGCGGCCTGGCGACGGGCCGGCACCATCGCCGAACACCAGCAGCGGCTGACCGCCGGGCTGCGTGCCAGGGGCTACAGCGACGAGTTTGCCAACGCTATCTGCCGCCAGATCGAGGGCTTTGGCCAGTACGGCTTCCCCGAGTCCCATGCGGCCAGCTTCGCCCACCTGGTGTACGTCTCCGCCTGGCTCAAGTGCCACCATCCCGCGGCCTTCTGCTGCGGCCTGCTCAATAGCCAGCCGATGGGCTTCTATAGCCCATCACAGCTGGTGCAGGATGCCCGCCGTCACGGCGTCGAGGTGCGTCCGGTGGATCTCAATGCCAGCCACTGGGACGCCACCCTGGAGCCGGACGGCGCCCTGCGACTGGGCTTTCGCCTGGTCAAGGGGCTGGGGCGTGGTGCCATCGACTGCCTGCTGGCGAGGCGTCCGGCCAACGGCTATGCCAGCGTCGCCGAGGCCAGGCGTCGCACGCCGATGTCGGCCCGCGAGTGGGAAGCGCTGGCGGCGGCCGGGGCGCTGTCGAGCCTCGGCGGCCATCGCTACCAGGCACGCTGGAACCTGCTGGCGCCGGATCCGGCGCTGGCGCTGGGCGAGACCGATATCCTCGACGACACCACCCCAGAGCTGGCGCCCCCCAGCGAGCAGGCTGACCTCGAGGAGGACTTTCGCCATCTGGGGCTGAGCCTTGCCCGCCATCCCATGGCGTTGCTGCGCGAGCAGGCCTCAATGGGGCGGCAAGGACTGGCGCGTTGCCTCAAGGCCACTGAGCTTGCCGAGCTGGACCACGGCCATCTGGTCCAGGTAGCGGGGCTGGTGACCACCCGCCAGCGGCCGGGCACCGCCTCCGGGGTCACCTTCGTGACCCTGGAAGACGAGACCGGCAACGTCAACGTGGTGGTGTGGAAGGACACCGCCAAGGCCCAGCGTCAGGCGCTGTTGAACGCCCGGCTGTTGAAGGTCACCGGCCATCTGGAGCGCGAGGGCAGCGTGATCCATGTGATCGCCGGACGGCTCGAGGACTTGAGCGGCTTATGGGCCGAACTCGGCGTGCCCTCGCGGGATTTCCGCTAGGGCTTGTCTGAAAAGTGCCTGCGCTCGGTAATACGGCGTTAAAAATCGGATCAAAATGCTCATTTACACCCCGTAAACTGCGCTTTCTCACCGATTTTTGCCTTGTCTAACCTTCGCTCGTCGACTTTTCGGACTGCGCCTAGGGCTTTCCGTCTGCTTGCTGAGCCGTCCTGTGCTTGGTGCCGCCCCGGTGTCGGGGCGTGGCTCAGCGCTTGAGCACGCTGCCGTCGTCGTCGAGCAGGGGATAGGAGCCCTGTTCATCGTGGGTCTCGGGACCGACCAGGGCCGGCGAGAAGGTACAGATCACGGTCATGCCCTTTTCGCTCGACAGGATATGCTGCTGGTGCTTGTCGAGGGCGTAGAGCACACCGGGTTTGAGTTCCCACTTGCCGCCCTCGGTCAGGTCCTCGATCTGGCCCTCGCCTTCGATGCACAGGACCGTCTCGGTGTGGTTCTTGTACCACATGTGGAGTTCCTGGCCGGGCTTGATGTAGGTCTCGTGGACCGAATGCCCCATGCCGTCCTTGCGCAGGGTGTAGCGCCGGCTGATCCACTTGTCGTCCTCTACGGCTGACTTCTCCGCATCCTTGTGACTACGTACGATCATCGTTGCACCTCCTTTGGCGGATGATGGCGGTCTCCTTCGCCGCCGTCTCGATGGGGGCCGGGGGCCGTCCTGTGGTGGCTTTCCTGGTGCGAGCCTCCCGGTCCACGCAAGAAGTGGTGGGGACTGGCTTCATGCCAGTCGTTTCGCCAGCAGTCGGGTAGTTGTTGCGCTTTCTGGTGGTCGAGCAAGGCGCCGACCTCCAGGCTGTCGACTTGCCATACCCGGGTGGCGGTGGCTGGGCCCTCGAGCAGGTGCTCAGGGCGCAGCTCGCCTGGGCCTGCCAGGCCCATGGTGCCGATCATGTCGAGGCAGGCGTCCAGGGTGGCCCGATGGAAGCGCTGGACGTTGTCGGCCTTGCTGTCGACATCGATGGAGCGACTGCGGGCCGGATCCTGGGTCGCCACTCCGGTGGGGCAGGTGTTGGTGTGGCAACGCTGGGCCTGGATGCAACCCAGGGTAAACATGAACGGGCGCGCGGCGTTGCAGACGTCGGCGCCCAGCGCGAACTTCTCGACCATGTCGATGGCAAGTGCCACCTTGCCGCTGGCGATCACGCTGATTTCGTCGCGCTTGCCGATCCCCTTGAGGCAGGCGTCGATGATCGGCAGTGCCTCATCGATATAGCGGCCCACATGGTCGGCGTACTCCGCCGGTCCCGCGCCGGTGCCGCCCTCGGCGCCGTCCACGGTGATGAAGTCCGGCTGGATGCCACTTGCCAGCATGGCCTTGCACATCGCCAGCATGTCCCGGGTGTGGCCGAGGCACAGCTTGATGCCCACCGGCTTGCCGCCGCTCAGATCGCGCAGGCGCTGGATGAACTGCATCAGTTCCAGCGGGGTGGAAAATTCCGGGTGGGCCGCCGGTGAATAGCAGTCTTCCCCCACCGGGACCTGGCGTGTCTCGGCGATTTCCTGGTCGACCTTGGAGCCGGGGAGCATGCCGCCGTGTCCCGGCTTGGCGCCCTGGGACAGCTTGATCTCGATCATCTTGACCTGTTCCTCGCGGGCCTTGGCGCTGAACGCTTGCGGGTTGAAGCGCCCGGCCTGGTCGCGGCAGCCAAAGTAGCCGCTGGCGATCTGCCAGATCAGGTCACCGCCGTGCCGTTGGTGATAAGGACTGATGGCGCCCTCGCCGGTGTCCTGGGCAAAGCCGCCGCGCCTGGCCCCTAGGTTGAGGGCGGTGATGGCCCGTCCTGACAGGGCGCCAAAGCTCATGGCCGAGATATTGAGCCGTGAAGAGCGGTAGGGGTGGTGGCACTGGGGGCCACCGATCGTCACCCAGGCTTGCTGCGGGTCGACGCGAGTGGGGATCATGGCGTGGGCAATCTGGCGACGCCCCTGGCGCAGCACGTCCTGGCGGGTGCCGAAGGGGGCGGTGTCGCTGCGTCCCTCGGCCCGGGCGCCGATGATCTGGCGCTGTTCGCGATTGAACGGCCGGCCGCTGGTCTCCGATTCGAAGAAGTACTGGCGCAGTTCCGGACGCAGAAATTCCATCATGTAGCGCAGATGGCCGACGATGGGGTAGTTGCGCAGCACGTTGTGGCTGGAGCGCAGGTCCAGCACGCCGACCACCCCCAGCGCCGCCAGTGGTAGCCACCACCAGAGCTGTTGCGGGGACGTCGGTAGCCAAAAGATGCCGAGCAGGCCTACTGCCAACAGATAACCGATCAGCAGTAGCCGAGGTGAACCAAGCATGAGCGCAGATCCTTTGCGTTCAGAACCTGCCTCAATGTTATACAAACATTATGCACTGTATGCAAACAGCGCCATGCTTGGCCCTTACTCCTTCAACCAGCGAAAAGCGCGGGCGAGAAAGTCGCTGGCGTCATTCTCGATGATCTCGCCGTGGGCCATGATGATTCGAGCGGGCCGCCAGGAGAGCAGGGTGCGTAGATGTTCGCTCGCCAGGTAGCGTCGGCCGAGGAAGCTCAGTCGCCACTCCAGCGGCATCCTGCCATCCGGCGCCAGGATGCCCGAGAGCCTGGCCAGTCGACGCTGCAAGGGCGTCAGGGAAGCAGGGGGGAGATTGCCGATAAGATCGGCCACGATCAGGCTGCGGCTGGAACGATGCAGGAAAACCGCTTCCTGCATGCGCGATGAGCCGGTGAACAGGCACTGGTCGATATCGTCACCCCAGAAGCGGTTGGGCGTGCCATCCAGGGTGCTTTCGAACACCAGGTCGCCGCGCTTGGCGATGACTTCCCGGGTGCCGAAACTGCGAGCCATCGGGTAGGCCATCTGCCATTCGCGCATGAACAGGTGGTGACAATGGTTGGGAGCGATCAGGAAGTGTACCTGGCCCAGCTCGTCGAGGGCGTCACGCAGTGGCTCGGTCAGCGGGACGGGGCTGTGGACCCACAGCCGGTTGCCGCTCAGGCGTACCACCACCATGCGTGTCGGATAGGGCAGCAGCTTGCCTCTGATGACGGGCCCATCCGCTATCCATAGCTCAGGCGCCGTTGCCTTAAGTGGTGGAGAATCGTTCGAGAGTGTCACGCTCTTGTTCCTGCGCTTGATGACATCTCTCGAATATAACCTCTTTGCGATAGAGTTGCTGCATGTGACTGGCATGTAAACGACAACACCGAGGCATGCCTCGGTGTTGACACAGGAAACGTGATGTTACGTCGGGCGCTGCGGTGAGCGTCAGACGTTGAAGCGGAAGTGCACCACGTCGCCGTCCTTGAGCACGTAGTCCTTGCCTTCCAGGCGCCACTTGCCGGCGTCCTTGGCACCCTGCTCACCGTTCAGGCTGACGAAGTCGTCATAGGCCACCACTTCGGCGCGGATGAAGCCCTTCTGGAAGTCGGTGTGGATGACACCGGCGCCTTCCGGGGCGGTGGCGCCGACCTTGACGGTCCAGGCACGCACTTCCTTGACCCCTGCGGTGAAGTAGGTCTGCAGACCCAGCAGGGCGTAGCCGGCGCGGATCACCCGGTCGAGGCCGGGCTCTTCCATGCCCATCTCGGCCAGGAACATCTCGCGTTCCTCGTCATCGAGTTCGGCGATCTCGGCTTCCAGCTGGTTGCACACGGGAACCACCACGGCGCCCTCGGCCTCGGCGATGCCCTTGACCACGTCGAGGTAGGGGTTGTTGTCGAAGCCGTCCTCGTTGACGTTGGCGATGTACATGGTCGGCTTCAGGGTCAGGAAACCGAAGTTCTTGATCTGCTTCTTCTCGTCATCGCTCAGATCGAAGCTGCGCAGCGGCTGGCCTTCGGCCAGGTGCGGCTGGATCTTGTCGAGCACCGCCTTGGTGGCAATGGCGTCCTTGTCGCCGCCCTTGACCACGCGAACCAGGCGCTGGATGGCCTTCTCCACGGTGTCGAGGTCGGCCAGGGCCAGCTCCAGGTTGATGGTCTCGATATCCGCCGCCGGGTCGACCTGGTTGGCCACGTGGATGACGTTGTCGTTGTCGAAGCAGCGCACCACGTGGGCGATGGCCTGGGTCTCGCGGATATTGGCGAGGAACTGGTTGCCGAGACCTTCACCCTTGGAGGCACCGGCGACCAGGCCGGCGATATCGACGAATTCCATGGTGGTGGGCACCACCTTCTCCGGCTTGACGATTTCGGCGAGCTTGTCGAGGCGCGGGTCCGGCATGGGGACGATGCCGACATTGGGCTCGATGGTGCAGAACGGGAAGTTCTCTGCATCGATGCCGGACTTGGTCAGGGCGTTGAAGAGGGTGGACTTGCCGACGTTGGGCAGACCAACGATGCCGCAGTTGAATCCCATGGGTGGTTCCTGAAGGCGTGAAGTGAAAGAAGTCGGCGCACAGTGTATGACGTCGGGCCAGGCGGGGACAGCCCGGGCGGTGCAACCACCTGCTGTCCTGGTTGGCGCCCGCCGGGTCAGGCAGAGTGGCTGTGCAGGCGGTTCATGGCCTTGGCCCAGTCGCCGGATAGCGCCTGGGGCAATGTCGCCAGGCACTCGATCAGGGCGCCGTCGATGGCCTCGCGCTCGGTCTTGCCGGGGCGGCCCAGCACGTAGTTGGTGACCAGCTTGGCGCTGCCGGGATGACCGATGCCGATGCGCGCACGATGGAAGGACTTGTCGTTGCCCAGGGCGCTGATGATGTCGCGCAGGCCATTGTGGCCGCCGTGGCCGCCGCCCTGCTTGTAGCGCGCGCTGCCGGGGGGCAGGTCGAGCTCGTCGTGGGCGATGAGCATCTCGTCGGGGGCCAGCTTGAAGAAGTTGGCCAGCGCCGCCACCGAGGCACCGGAGCGGTTCATGTAGGTGGTCGGCACCAGCAGGTGCAGGTCGCTGCCTTCGACAAAGGCCTTGGCGTAGAGGCCGAGAAACTTCTTCTCCGGGCGCAGCTCGGCGCTGGACTGACGCGCGACTTCCTCCACCAGCCAGGCGCCGGCGTTGTGACGCGTCGCCTCGTACTGGGTGCCAGGGTTGGCAAGGCCGATCAGCGCCTTGATCCTTGTCATGGTGGTCTCTCCGGTCAGCGGTGCGGGGCAAGCGCTTTGCTCAGGGCCTTGGCGACGAGGCCATGGGCAAAGCCCTCGGAAACGAAAAGGGCCACCGCAGTGGCCCCTGAATCCGGCAGAAAAGGATTACTCCTTGTCGCCTTCTTCGTCTTCGTCCTTGGCGTCGTCCTTCGCTTCCTCGGCAGCTTCTTCGCTGGCCTCGGCGGCGGCGGCTTCTTCCTCGGCGATTTCTTCCTCGGACTGCATGACCTTGGCCTTGGTCACGTTGACGATGGCCTGGTCGTGCTCTTCACCGTGGCTCAGCTCGACGATGGTCACACCAGCCGGGACCTTGAGGTCGGACAGGTGCAGGGTGCTGCCGATCTCGAGGTCAGCGATGTTGACCTCGAGGTAGTCGGGCAGGTCCTTCGGCAGGCAGCTGATCTCGACTTCGTTGGCCAGCTGGTGCAGTTCACCGTCCTGCTCCTTGATGGCCTTGGACTCGTCCTGACCGACCACGTGCAGCGGAACGCGCATGGTGATCTCGTGAGTCGCATCGACGCGCAGGAAGTCGGCGTGGGTCACCAGCGGCTTGTACGGGTGGCGCTGAAGGTCACGCACCACGACCTGCTGGGACTTGCCGTCAACCTCAAGGTTGATGACGGAAGAGAAGAAGGCTTCGTCTTCCAGCGCCTTGTAGAACGCAGTCTTGTCGACGGCGATCGGCTGCGGCGTCTTTTCACCACCGTAGATGATGGCGGGGACTTGCTGGTTCGCACGACGCAGGCGGCGGCTCGCACCTTTCCCCAGGTCGTTACGAACATTGGCGGTAAGTTTGTAGTCAGACATGAAATTGCCTCTTGGCTAAAGTAAGGAAGCCACCGAGCCCGCGACCAGACCTCGGTGGTTCCAGATGCCCCGGTTGTCGGGGCGCGTTTCCCGCGCGATATGTCGCTTAGTGGAACATCGCGCTGACGGATTCCTCGTTGCTGACGCGGCGGATCGCTTCGGCGATCAGGCCGGCCACGCTGAGCTGGCGGATACGTCCGCTGCGACGAGCGGTGTCGGACAGCGGGATGGTGTCGGCCACCACCACTTCGTCCAGCACCGACTCGGAGATGTTGTCCACCGCAGGGCCCGACAGGATCGGGTGGGTGGCGTAGGCGACCACGCGCTTGGCGCCGTGTTCCTTGAGCGCTTCGCCCGCCTTGCACAGGGTGCCGGCGGTGTCGATCATGTCGTCCACCACCACGCAGGTGCGGTCCTGGATATCACCGATGATGTGCATCACCTGGGCCTGGTTGGCCTGGGGACGACGCTTGTCGATGATCGCCAGGTCAGCGTTGAGCTGCTTGGCGATGGCACGGGCACGGACCACGCCGCCGACATCGGGGGAGACCACGACCAGGTCGTCGTAGTTCTGACGCTCGATGTCGTCGAGCAGGATCGGCGAGCCGTAGACGTTGTCCACGGGCACGTCGAAGAAGCCCTGGATCTGGTCGGCGTGCAGGTCCATGGTCATGACCCGGTCGACGCCGGCCTTGACCATCATGTCGGCCACGATCTTGGCCGAGATCGGCACCCGGGCGGAGCGCACGCGGCGATCCTGGCGGGCGTAGCCGAAGTAGGGCACCACCGCAGTGATACGGGTGGCCGAGGCTCGGCGCAGGGCGTCAACCATCAGGATCAGTTCCATCAGGTTGTCGTTGGTCGGTGCACAGGTGGACTGCAGGATAAAGACATCCTTGCCGCGCACGTTCTCGTTGATCTCGACCGCGACCTCGCCATCGCTGAACTGGCCGACCGTGGCATTACCCAGTCGGCTGTCCAGGCTCTCGGCGACCTTACGGGCGAGTTCGGGGTTGGCATTCCCGGCGAAAACCATCAATTTTGACACGCGCAGCCACCTTTGCTGTGTTGGGTCTTCAGTGTGAGCCTGGGGGAGTGAGTCCAGGACTCAGAAGGAAGTTGGCTGGGGTAGGAGGATTCGAACCTCCGCATGGCGATACCAAAAACCGCTGCCTTACCGCTTGGCTATACCCCAGCATACGTCCTGCCTCACGCGGGCAGGGCGTCGAGGAGAGGCGATCGATTCAGGCCCAGGGCCTTGAAGGCGTGCCAGGTCGGCTGTTGGCATCGGACATCGTCCAGCAACTGGACGGCCTCGGCCTCCGACTCCAGACGGGCAAAAACGCACGCGCCGGTACCCGTCAACATTGACGGCGCCCGGGCGTTGAGCCAGTCCAGGGCACGAGCCACCTCAGCATAGGCTTGCCTGACGGTGTCCTCGCAATCGTTGCGCCAGCTTGACGCTCCCCCCTTGAGTGCGCGCGCCATGGTAATGGCGGGGGTGTCCCGTGTCAATTCCGGCGCAGTGAACACGGCAGGGGTGGAGACCGCCACACCCGGGTGCACGACCACGAACCAGGGGGTGTCGAGTGCCACCGCGACAAGGCGCTCGCCGACGCCTTCCGCCCAGGCGGCCTGGCCGTGGACGAATACCGGCACATCGGCGCCCAGCGTCAGGCCCAGTTCGGCCAGACGCCGGGTCGTCAGTTCCAGGCCCCACAGATGATTCAGCCCGACCAGCACGCTGGCAGCGTCGCTGCTGCCACCGCCCAGGCCACCCCCCATGGGCAGGCGCTTGGTGACGCCAAGATCGGCACCGAGCGCGCAGCCGGTCTCGCGCTTGAGCAGGTCGGCGGCCCGCCATAGCAGGTTGGCCTCGCGGGGTACGCCCTCGAGACGGTCTGTCAGGGTTATCTCACCGTCCAGGCGCAGGCGCAGGTGGATATCGTCACCGTGGTCGAGGAACTGGAACAGCGTCTGCAGCTCGTGGTAGCCGTCGTCGCGACGGCCGACGATATGCAGCATGCGATTGAGCTTGGCCGGCGCCGGCAACGTCAGGGTCTGCTGCGCGCTGGCATCGGAAGAGAAAGAGGTGTCGGGCATGGGGGAGTCTATAAAGGGTGCTGTCCAGGGATCGGCTGACCGAAGTGATGGCGATCGGTGACTGGGGGCGGCGCCTGCCATCGGCGACCGGGATCGATGATGGCTCTCGTTGCTTCTCTCTATAGGGAGCTTGCTGCAAGGAGCACGTCGACAGGAGGCTGAGGGCGATGGTGCTTCATTTTACCCGGGAGACAGGCTCCCGCCATCTGGGGCGGGAGCCGGCGCGACTACTGTTCCAGTGGCTGCCACTGGTTCACCACCAGGGTGGCGCGCAGGTCGTCATAGGTCATGACCAGCCGGTTGGGTAGCCAGGTGCCGTTCACATCCTTCCAGCCGCGATAGTCGATCTCCCAGCCGTCCTGTTCCAGTGAAGCGGGGAAGCCGAGTTCGTCGTCGGTCATCTCGAAGTCACTGTCGTCGGCGGGCAGGCCGCGCACCCAGTCGGTGAGGCTCGAGACCGGCAGCGACCAGCCCAGGCGCTGTTCCATCAGGGCTTCGGGGCTGTCGGCCTCGAAGCGACCCTCGCTGGTGGTCAGCGAGACGCGACCGTCGCGTCCTTCCAGGGTACTGCGGCCGGCGCCCATGGGGCCGGTGACCAGCAGGCGATAGTGGTAGGGGGTCTGGCGCCAGTCGAGGTTGGCGCTGGTGGATTCCTGCGGAGTGCGCAGGCCCACCTTTCCGGTCAGGTTCCAGGAGGTGAAGGCTTCCACCTGTTCGGTCTGGGCTTCCCAGTCACCGGCCTGGCGCTCCTGGCGCGGCTCGGTGACGCTCTGGGAGGTGGCGCAGCCGGCCAGCAGGCCGAGCCCCAGGGCGGCGGCGGTCAGGCGAAAACAAGACATCATCGCGGGGTCCTTGCGGGTAGTGGTCGTGGTGTCGGGGCGGTCAAGGCGCTGTTGCCGTTGGCTCAGGCCTGATTTCGGGGCGCCGATCGAGGAGATCGACGATCAGCGGACGCTCGGGGAAGCGTTGCTGGGCTTCTTGCAGCAGCTCGCGTGCGCGCTGCTTCTGGCCCAGATCCCACAGCACCTCGATCAGGTGGGCGGCGACCTCCTGATCGGCGATCTCGCGCCAGGCGCGCTCGATCCAGGGTAGCGCAACCTCCGGTTTGCCCTCACGGTAGGCGACCCAGCCCAGGCTGTCGAGGATGGCGGGGTTGCCCGGCGAGAGCTCGTAGGCCCGCTGGATCAGTCGCCTGGCCTCGTCGAGGTCATCCGGGTCGCCGGCATCGGCCAGGGTGTAGCCGAGCGCATTGAGCGCCACGGCGTTGTCCGGCTGCTGTTCGACCAGGGTGCGCAGATCCTGTTCGGAGGTGTCCAGGTCGCCTTCGCTCCAGGCGCGCATGGCGCGGAAGTAGCGCAGGTCGCCATCCTCGGGGCTGCGCGCCAGCTCGCGGTTGAGCAGCGCTTCGGCCTCGGGCTCGAGACCTTGCTGGTCGAGCAGTTGCACTTCGGTGATGACCAGGCCGGTATAGGCGTCGTCGTGACGCAGCCGCTCGACCCGTAGAAAGGCCCGGGCGTCCAGCAGCCGGTCGGCCTCGATCAGCATGCTGGCCGCGCGCTGACGCGACAGCAGGAAGTCAGGGCCCGGCGGTACCCGGCGATAGTAGAGCAGGGCGTTGTCGACCTCGTCTTCCTGCTCGGCGATGCTGCCAAGCAATAGATAGAGGGCGCTGGGTGCCTGGGGATCATCGACCAGCGGCAGCAGCAGCCGGCGCGCCGGGTCGTGGTGGCCTTCTTCCAGATAGAGCTGAGCCAGGCCGACCCGCAAGAGGGGGTTGTCGCCACGGGTCTCGAGCAGGGTGTCGGTGCTGCTCTCGGCCGACACCAGGTTGCCCAGGCGAATGTCGGCACGCGCCATCAGCAACAGAAAGCGGGGGTCGCCGGGAGAGAGGTTGAGGCCGCGTTTGGCCGCCAGGCGGGCCTGGTGGTACTTGCCGGCGTCCAGGGCGATGCGTGATTCGGCGAGAATCCGCTGGGGGTTATCGCGACTGTTGTTTCCCAGTGCGGCAATTCGTCGCTGGGCGCCCTCATGATCCCCCTGGGCCGAGTCGGTCAGGGCCAGCGCCAGGCGCAGGTCGTCTTTCCTCGACTCGGGTAGTGTGGGCTCGTCGAGCGCCTGTTCGAGAGTGCCGGCGAGCGTCACCGGATCGCCGCCGCTGGACAGGGCGGTATCGACGAAGCGCGTGATGTCGGTGTCGTCATCGGCCGCGATCAGCCGCTGTTTCAGGGCTTCGTCCCAGTTGCCGCGACCACCGGCGAGGTTGCCCAGGATCTGGGCGGCCACCGGCGCCTCGGGCGCCAGCTCCTGCCAGCGTCGCGCGGCGCGTTCGATCAGGGCGGTGTCATCGGTGAAGCGTGAAGCCAGGGTGGCGCGTTCGACCAGGGCAGCGGAGTGATAGCGCTCGGCTGCCTTGAGGTAGCCTTCGGTGGCGCGTCGATAGTCGCCCCGCTGACCGGCCATTTCGGCAATCAGCAGCGTCGACAGGCCGTCGGCATCGAGTCCACGGGTGATCGGTGGAGCACCGGCCATGGGGTCAGCCTGTGACGCGCTGCCTGGGCTGTAGGAAAAGCTCTGACAGCCGGCGAGCCACGCCGTCAGTGACAGGGTGGCCAGAGTGCAGGTCAGCTTTCCGTGGCGCGCGTTCGGGGGCATTGAGGCGTCATCTTCTCCATGAGAATTCTCAGCATAACGGCTTGGCGAGTCTTGGCAAAGGTCAATGCCCGGGGGAGCGAGGTCAGAGCTGCCTATGGTAGGATATGCGCCTTGCAGGAGCGGCCTGGTTGGCCACTCCGGACATCATCTGATGAAGACGTCGAACGCATGACCCTGCTTGCCCTTGGCATCAACCATCGAACCGCGGCCGTCGAGGTGCGCGAAAAGGTGGCCTTTGGCCCCTCGCAACTCACCCGGGCGCTCTCCGAGCTGCGCGCGCTGCCGAGTGTGCATGAGGCTGCGGTGCTGTCGACATGCAATCGCACCGAGCTTTATTGCGTGACCGAGTCGAGCGGGGAGAGCGAGGTGCTCGACTGGTTGAGTCGGTTTCATGCATTGCCCCGCGAGGACCTGCTGCACTGCGCCTACCACTATCTGGAAGGCGACGCCGCGCGCCATCTGATGCGCGTCGCCGTGGGTCTCGATTCCATGGTGCTGGGCGAACCCCAGATCCTGGGCCAGCTCAAGGATGCTTACCAGGCGGCCAGGGACGCCAGCGGGCTAGGTGGGGAGCTGGAGCGGCTCTTCCAGCATACCTTCGCGGTGGCCAAGCAGGTGCGCACCGAGACCGCCATCGGCGAGAACCCTGTCTCGGTGGCCTACGCGGCGGTCAGTCTGGCCAGTCGAATCTTCGACGATTTCTCGCGCGCCAGGGCGCTGTTGATCGGTGCCGGCGAGACCATCGAGCTGGTGGCGCGCCACCTGCATGAAGCCGGGGTGCACCAGTTGACGGTGGCCAACCGCACCCGCGAGCGGGCCAGTGCCCTGGCCGGCAGCCTGGGCGGTCAGGCCATCAGCCTCGACGAGATCCCCGTCGCCCTGGAAAAGGCCGACATCGTCATTTCGTCCACCGCGGCGCCCTTGCCGATTCTTGGCAAGGGCATGGTCGAGCGGGCGCTCAAGCGTCGCCGCCACCGTCCGGTGTTCATGGTCGATATCGCCGTGCCGCGCGACATCGAGCCAGAGGTCGGCGAGCTCAGCGACATCTTCCTTTATACCGTCGATGACCTGCACGAGGTCATCGAGGAAAACCGACGTCACCGCCAGGTGGCGGCGGACCAGGCCGAGGCGCTGATCGAGCACGGCGTGACCCACTGGCACAAGGAGCGCCGGGTGCGCGGGGCCGGCGAGGTGATCCGCGACGTGCGTGCCAAGGGTGAACGGCTGCGTGACGAGGCCCAGACCCAGGCGCTGGAGCGCCTGGCCAAGGGTGAGGATCCCGAGGCCGTGGTGCGTCGCCTGGCCCACCAGTTGACCAACCGCCTGATGCATCAGCCCACCCTGGCCCTGCGTGGTGCCGCCGCCGATGAGCGCCAGGACCTGCTCGAGGCTGCCGTCGAACTGCTGCTGGGCGAGCCCGAGTCCCGGAACTAGCCGGGCCTGGCTTGACCGCAATGCGCCTTCTTACATGATTTCAAGGATTTGCCGATGAAAGCTTCTCTGCGTGAGCGCCTCGATGCCTTCGTCGACCGCTTCGAGGAACTCTCTGCCCTGTTGTCGGAGCCCGACGTGATCAGCGATCAGCCACGTTTTCGCGACTATTCTCGCGAATACGCCGAGCTCGAGTCGCTGGTCGACGCCTGGCGCCGCTATCGTGGCGTCGAGGAAGACGTGGCCACCGCAGAGCAGATGGCCGAGGACGCCGACGCCGACATGCGCGAGCTCGCCCAGATGGAGCGCGAGGAGGGCGTGGCCAAGCTCGAGGAGCTGGAGGCCGAACTCAAGCGTCTGCTGGTGCCCAAGGATCCCGATGATGGGCGTAACGTCTTTCTCGAGGTGCGCGCGGGAACCGGCGGTGACGAAGCGGCGCTGTTCGCCGGCGACCTGTTTCGCATGTACTCGCGCTACGCCGAGAACCATGGCTGGAAGGTCGAGGTGGTCAGTGCCAGCCACGGCGAGCAGGGCGGCTACAAGGAGATCATCTCTCGGGTGAAGGGCGAGGGCGTCTACGCCCGGCTCAAGTTCGAGTCCGGCGCCCATCGCGTTCAGCGGGTTCCCGCCACCGAATCCCAGGGCCGCATCCATACCTCGGCCTGCACCGTGGCGGTGATGCCCGAGGCCGACGAGGTCAGCGACATAGACATCAACCCGGCCGACCTGCGGGTGGACACCTTTCGCTCCAGCGGCGCCGGCGGTCAGCACGTCAACACCACCGACTCGGCGATCCGCATCACCCACCTGCCCAGCGGTGTGGTGGTGGAGTGTCAGGAGGAGCGCAGTCAGCACAAGAACCGGGCCAAGGCGATGTCGCTGCTGGCGGCGCGGCTCAAGCAGTCGGCCCAGGACAGTCAGCGCCAGGAGCAGGCCGACGCCCGTCGCTCGCTGGTGGGCTCCGGCGATCGCAGCGAGCGCATTCGTACCTACAACTTCCCCCAGGGGCGGATCACCGATCACCGCATCAACCTGACCCTGTACAAGCTCAACGAAGTGGTCACCGGCGACGGCCTCGACGAGGTCATCGACCCGCTGATCCACGAGTATCAGGCGGAGCAGCTCGCCGCTCTGCAACAGGACGGCTGATGCGCTGTGATGTGCTGATCGCCCGGGCGACCCGCCGCCTCGAGGCCGCCGGCAGCCCGACGCCGCGACTCGACGCCGAGGTGCTGGCCATGGCGGCGATGAAGGTCGATCGCACCTGGCTCTACACCTGGGGCGACAAGCCCATGGCGACGCTGGCCCGGGCCCGCTTCGAGGCCTGGGTGGCGGCGCGTGCCCAGGGCATGCCGGTGGCCTATCTGACCGGCGAACGCGAATTCTGGGGACTGGCCCTGGCGACCTCGCCCAGCACCCTGATTCCCCGCCCCGACACCGAGACCCTGGTGGAGGCCGCGCTGGCCCGGGCCGATGCCAAGGGTGATACCAAGACCGGTGCCTTGCTCGACCTGGGCACCGGTACCGGCGCCATCGCCCTGGCGTTTGCCAGCGAGCGCCCCGGCTGGCGGGTCGAGGGCGTCGATCTGTCCCCTGAGGCGGTGGCGCTGGCGCGGCGCAACGCCGAGCGACATGGTCTGGCGGTACGATTTCGCCAGAGCGACTGGTTCGATGCGCTCGATGACGAGCGCTTCGACCTGATCGTGGCCAACCCGCCCTATATCGACCCGCAGGATCCTCACCTGGGGCAGGGCGATGTGCGCTTCGAGCCAAGCTCGGCGCTGGTGGCCGCCGACCATGGCCTGGCCGATCTGTTTGCCATCGCCGAGCGCGCCCGGAGCTTCCTCCAGCCGGGCGGCTGGCTGTTGATGGAACACGGCTACGAGCAGGCCGAGCGGGTGCGAGAGCATCTTGAAGCGCTGGGCTATGTTCGCTGCGACAGCGTGCATGACCTGGGGGGCCACCCTCGGGTGACGCTGGGGCAGTGGGGCATGCAACGTTGAAGCCGGGACTGGAGTCTGTTGGGGGCATGTGATACTGATTATCAGTAAAATGTTTTGCCACCAAGCGATTGGGCGCGAGAGATTGTCGTGAAATGCTTTGCGACCAGGCCTTTTTGGTCGATTCTTTCCTTGCGTGCCCCTCGCCGTCAGACCAGCGTTCAGGACCACAATGAAAACCAAGAACCGCTCCCTCGACCGTATCGATCTGAAGATTCTGCGTTGCCTGCAGGAAAACGCCCGGGTGTCCTATGTGGACCTCGCCGCCCAGGTGGGGTTGTCCACCACGCCGTGTCTGGAGCGCGTCAAGCGCCTCGAGCGCTCCGGGGTGATCCGTGGCTACAAGGCGATCCTCAACCCGCGCATGCTCAAGGCCAATCTGCTGGTGTTCGTCGAGATCAGCCTGGAGACCCAGTCTCCGGCGGTGTTTGACGAGTTCCGTCGAGCTGTGTCGAAGCTGCCGCAGATCCAGGAGTGCCACCTGGTGTCCGGGCAGTTCGACTATATTCTCAAGTGCAGAATTCCCGAGATGTCCGCCTATCGTCAGCTGCTTGGCGACGTGGTGCTGACCCTGCCCGGGGTCAAGGAATCCAAGAGCTACGTGGTGATGGAAGAAGTGAAGGAAGATTTTGCCCTGCACGTGCCGGATATCGAAGAGTTCGAGGACAAGTGAGTTTTCATGAATGACCAGGACCTGCTGCGCTACAGCCGCCAGATCATGCTTCCCCAGGTGGACATCGAAGGCCAGGAGCGCCTGCTGGCGTCGCGCGCACTGATCGTCGGTGCCGGTGGCCTGGGCTCGCCGGTGGCGCTGTACCTGGCCGCCGCGGGAGTCGGACAGCTGACCATCGCCGACGCCGATGTGGTCGAGATCTCCAATCTGCAGCGCCAGATCGCCCACCAGGAGCAGGACCTGGGACGCAACAAGGCCCTGTCGGCCGCCGACTCTGCCATCGCCCTCAATGCAGGCTGCCGGGTCAGCGCCATCGAGCGCCATCTGGACGCCGAGGGGCTGGTCCAGGCGGCGCGGGAGGCGGACGTCATCCTCGACTGCACCGATCGCTTTTCCAGCCGCTACGCCATCAATGCCGCCAGCGTCGCCGCCGGGGTGCCGCTGGTCTCCGGCGCTGCGATCCGCTTTTCCGGGCAGTTGGCGGTGTTCGACCCGCGTGACGAGGCGAGCCCCTGCTACGCCTGCCTGTATCCGCCCGATGACCAGGGTGACGAGGCCCTGTCCTGCGCCGAGAGTGGCGTCATCTCGCCGCTGGTGGGGCTGATCGGCTGCTTCCAGGCGCTGGAGGCGGTCAAGCTGTTGTCCGGGGCCGGCACGCCCCACCGGGGGCTTGCCACCTTCGACGGCCTGAGTGGCGAATGGCGTCACTATCGGCTGGGGCGCGATCCGCGTTGTGCGGCCTGCACAGACCGGGGGCGGTCCGGCGGAGCAAGCGCGTGAGCCGGCAGAGCCCGGTCACCGACTTCGATATTCGTCTATTGCGGGTGTTCAAGGCGGTGGCCGAGTGCGGTGGATTTTCCGCCGCCGAGAACGAGCTTGGCATCAGTCGTTCGGCCATCAGCCTGCATATGGGCGACCTGGAAAAGCGCCTGGGGCTCAAGCTTTGTCGGCGGGGGCGGGGCGGCTTCGCCCTGACCGAGGAAGGACGGGAGGTGCTGGAAGGGGCCCGTCGTCTGCTGTCGGGACTGGAAGCCTTTCGCACCGAGGTCAATGCGCTGCACCACAGCCTGCGCGGCGAACTCAATATCGGCATCACCGATACCCTGGTCAGCTCACCCGAGATGCGTATCACCCATGCCCTGGCAAGCCTCAAGGCCCAGGGCCCAGAGGTGCGCATCAACATGCACATGGACCCTCCCGGCGAGATCGCCCGCGGGGTGCTCGACGGACGCCTGCATGTCGGTGTCGTTCCGGCGGTCAACCTGCCTGCCAGCGTCGATAGCCAGGCGCTCTACAGCGAACGCTCCGGGCTTTACTGTGGCCGGGGGCATCCGCTGTTTGCCGAGCCATCGACGGCGCTGGAGGCGCTGGGCGGGTGGCAGGCGCTGGGGCAGTGGGACGCAGTGGTACCGTCCTATCCGCTGTCGGAAGCCGGCCGTGAGCGCCATGTCGGGCTCAAGCCCAGCGCCACCGCGTCCGACCGGGAAGGCGCGGCCTTTCTTATCCTGACCGGGGCCTACATCGGCTATCTGCCGGATCACCACGCCAATCTCTGGGTCGCGCAGGGTAGGCTGCGCGAGCTGTGCTCCGAGAGTGCCGCCTACGAGACGCCCTTCGTCGCCATCACCCGCCGTGACCGCCGCCCCCATCGGGTGCTGGAAGCCTTTCTGGCGGCGCTGGGGAAGAGCGATGCGGGTGTGTCAGGCGACTGATGGCGCCTCCTGGATCTTTGATCAAACCGCCAACGTCTTCGCTTCGCTGACATGATGTCTCGCTTATACTCTTGGCGATGAAACGAGAGACTGACGCTCTGTCATTGCTCTGCGTTGAGTTTTCCACGTCTGGCATCTTGGATTCGAGCGCTTCCGGGCGAGCCGGCTTACGTTCGAAGCGTGAGCGTCGCCAAGGCAACTTCCATCGAGCGGGATGCGTGACGTGAAGTGTTGATGTTGGTGCGTCAGCCGCTTTAGGTATCGAATCGCTGACGTTGAAGTCAGGAATTTAGTGTTATTGGATACTTGACGCCTGGTGGCGAGAAAGTGGCACACTGTCGGTGTCACCTTCATGCGAAGGTGCGAGATTCAATAACAACAAGCGCATTGCGCAACCAATACGGACTCTCTATGACAGATTCCTCCACGTCCGAGGCCGCCTCCTGGTACCGCGATTCCGTCCGGGTCGAGCTGTTGCCGACACCCAGGCTCGAGGGCGACATTCGCGCTGACGTCTGTGTGATCGGGGCCGGGGTGACGGGCTGTTCGGCGGCGCTGCATCTGGCCGAGCAAGGCTACAAGGTGGTGGTGCTGGAAGCCCATGACGTCGGCCATGGCGCCTCCGGTCGCAGCGGCGGCCAGATCCTGCCCGGGCTCGGTACCGACATGGACACCGTGGAACAGGCGCTTGGCCTGTCGGCGGCCCGCGATATCTGGGAAATGAGCCGCGAAGCGGTGCGCCTGACCGCACAGCTGGTCGAGCGTCACGCCATTCCCTGCGACCTTGCCTGGGGCTACCTGCATGCGGCGGTCAAGCCGCGCCATGTGCGCGAGTTGCGCGCCTTCCAGGAGACCATGGCGCACAAGTACGACTACCAGGCGCTTGAATGGCGCGAGGGCGAGTCGCTGCGCGAACATGTGGTCACCGACGCCTACCCGGCGGCCCTGTGGGAGGCCGAGGGCGGGCACCTGCATCCGCTCAACTATACCCTCGGTCTGGCCAGGGCCGCCCAGCAGGCGGGGGCTATCTTCCACTCGCACAGCCCGGTCACCGCGGTGACCAAAGGCGAGCCTGCACGGGTGAAGACCGCCGCCGGAGAGGTCACCGCCGATAGCGTGGTGGTGGCGACCAACGCCTACGGCATCGACCTGTTGCCGGAGATGCGCGGGCGCATCATGCGCTGTGCCAACTACATGATCGCCACCGAGCCGATGAGCGAGCAGCAGGCGGCCCAGGTGCTGCCGAAGAATGACGCCCTGGCCGATGCCAATTTTGTGCTCGACTACTATCGGCTGTCGGCGGATCGACGCCTGATCTATGGCGGTGAAGTCAGCTACGACGGGCGCCCGCCCAAGGGGCTCGAGGCGCGCATCGACGGCAAGATCCGGCGCCTGTTCAAGGTGCTCGACGATGTCGAGATCGCCTACCGCTGGGGCGGTGACGTGGCCATCACGCTCAATCGCGCCCCGGACTTCGGCAGACTGGCCGCCAACCTCTACTATGCGCAAGGCTACTCCGGTCATGGCATGGCTATGGCGGGACTGGCCGGCAAGTTGCTGGCCGAGACCATTGCCGGGCAGAGCGAGCGCTTCGACGTCTTTGCCGCCATGCCCCATCGTCGCTTCCCCGGCGGTCGCCTGTTGAGAACACCGCTGTTGCTGCTGGCCACCCACTTCTACAAGCTTCGCGATCGGCTGTGAGCTGCCGACAACGACGAGGAATGCCCCTATGACCGAGACCTCCACCGCCGAGCGCCACTCACAGCGCCGGGATGAGCCCCATGATGGCGCACGCCCGGGCGTCGATGCCGCCGGCTCCGAGCGGACCGCCTCCGCGATCCATATGCAGGGCCTGCACAAGCGCTTCGGTGCCAGTACGGTGGCGCTCGATGGCGTCGATCTGACCATCGAGGCCGGCGAGTTCTTTACCCTGCTGGGCCCATCGGGCTGTGGCAAGACCACGCTGCTGCGCATCCTGGCGGGTCTGGAAGACGCCGATCAGGGACGCCTGACCATCGGTGAGCGCGACGTCACCGAGGTGGCGCCGCACCATCGCAGCGTCAATACCGTGTTTCAGTCCTACGCGCTGTTTCCCCACCTGTCGGTGCGCGACAACTTGGCCTTTGGCCTCAAGATGCGCGGTGTCGATCGTGCCGAGCGCGAGGCACGGGTCGAGCGCATCGCCGAGTTCATCCAGTTGGGCGATCTGATCGATCGGCGCATCGATCAGCTCTCCGGCGGACAGCGTCAGCGCATCGCGCTGGCCCGGGCGCTGGTCTGCGAGCCCGACGTGCTGCTGCTGGACGAGCCGCTGTCGGCGCTCGACGCCGGCCTTCGGAGCCAGCTACAGGTCGAATTGCTGAGGGTGCAGAAGCGCCTGGGCATGACCTTCGTCTTCGTGACCCATGATCAGGACGAGGCCATGGTGATGTCCGATCGCATCGCCGTGCTCAATGGCGGGACCATCCAGCAGGTGGGGCCACCTCGGGAGGTCTACGAGCGCCCGGTCAATGCCTTCGTCGCCCGTTTCATGGGCCATGCCAACCTCTATCCGATCAGCGCGCGACAGGGCCAGCGCGTGACCACCGAGCTTGGCGAGCTGGAGCTCGAGCCCGATCTCGACACGCCACAGCAGGGAGGCGGTGAGCTGTTGCTGATTCGCCCCGAGACGCTGGACGTGCGTCTGGGTCGTCATCAGGGGGTGAACCACCTGGTCGGGCGGATCACCGAACGGCTCTATCGTGGTAGCCACGCCGAGTTCCGTCTCGCGGTCGGTGACACCACCCTGCAGGCCACCATCAACAATCGCGGGCGCCGACTGCCCGAGGTCGGTGACGAGGTGACCCTGGTGGTCGCCCCGGAAGACCTCGTCACCGTGGCCAACTGAGGGGGCATGTCATGACCGATACCGCTGTCCTCGGACGCAGCCAGGGCATGGTCAGAGAAGCGCGCCATCTTCTCTTTACCGTGACACCCGGCGCGGCCTGGATCATCGTCTTTCTGGTGCTGCCCAGCGCCTACCTGATGGGCGTGGCCTTCATGACCAACGGGCCCTACGGCCTGCCGCAGATGCCGCTGTCGCTGGATTCGTTCAAGCAGCTTGCCGGCTTTGGCTTTCTGGGCTGGAGCCCGGGCAACCTCTACACCCTGTTGAGGTCGCTGTGGCAGACCCTGGTGGCGACTGGCCTGGTGGTTATCGTGGCCTATCCGATCGCCTACTACATCACCACCTGCCGGGCGAAATGGCGGCCGATCATGCTGCTGCTGGTGGTGGTGCCGTCCTGGACCAATCAGGTCATCCGTACCTTCGGCTGGATGAACCTGCTGGCGCCGGGGACGCCGCTTTCCAGCGTCGCCGAGTCGCTGGGGCTGATCGCCCCCAACATGGGGCTGTATCCGTCCAACTTCGCGGTGACCCTTGGGCTGGTCTACAACTTCCTGCCGTTCATGGTGCTGCCGCTGTACGCCGCCTTCGAGAAGCTCGATACCGCCCAGGTGGAGGCCGCCCAGGACCTCTACGCCACCCCGGTGAAGGCGTTCTGGCACGCGGTCTTTCCCCAGACCTTGCCGGGGCTGCTCGCCGGGATCGTGCTGGTGGCGATTCCGGCCTTCGGCATGTACGTGATTCCGGAACTGCTGGGCGGCGGCAAGGCGCTGATGCTCGGCAATCTGGTGGCCAACCAGTTCTCCGGTGGGTCGAACTGGCCGCTGGGCGCCGCCGGCGCCATCCTGATGCTGCTGGCGACCTTCGCCGGACTCTATGCCATGCGCCGGATCGGCAAGCGACTCGGCGGCGGTGAGGAGGTGGTGATATGAGAAAGCGCACACTCAAGCGAGGTCTGAGCGCCTTCTGGTGGCTGACCCTAGTGTTTCTTTACCTGCCGCTGGCGGTGGTGGTGCTGTTCTCCTTCAACGCCGCCAACAGCGCGGCCAGCATGACCGGGCTGTCGCTGCGCTGGTACCACCAGCTGTTCGCCAATGACCAGATCATGAGCGCCTTCGGCAACACCCTGGTGCTGGCACTGACGTCCTCGCTGATCGCCCTGGTGATCGGCTGCTTGATCGGTTATGGCATGTATCGCCACCGTCACCGCAAGCTGGGCTGGCTGATCGTGCTGATCTATCTGCCGATCGTGCTGCCGGATATCGTCTTCGGTATCTCGGAGATGGCCTTCTTCGTCAAGGTACACGAGCTGACCGGGCTCCTGGGGCCGGGGCTGGGCACCATGATCATTGCCCACGTCACCTTCCAGATCCCGTTCGTCGCGCTGATCGTCTACTCGCGCTTCGTCGGCCTGGACCCGTCTTTGTTCGAGGCGGCCAAGGACCTGTATGCATCGCCCTTGAAGCGGGTGGTGCACTTCATGCTGCCGACCATCAAGCCGGCGTTGATATCGGCATTCTTTCTCTCCTTTACCCTGTCGGTGGATGACTTCGTCATCAGCTTCTTCACCTCGGGCCCGGAGAGCGCGACCCTGCCGATCTATATCTGGGGCGCGATCAAGAAGGGGGTGTCACCGGAGATCAACGCCATCGCCACACTGATGATCGCGGCGGTGGCGCTGGCCGCCCTGGCAAGCCTCGTCGTCAATCGGCGCAAGGCATGACGCCTGTGCCATCGGTGGACACAGAGGCGATCTCGGAACAGATCGATCAACACCTGACGTACCCAGACAAGACCAAGCAATACAAGGAGAAAGCAACGATGCTCAACAAGACTCGCAGCGCCCTGGGCCTCGCCGTGGCAGCCGCCATGCTCGCAGGCGTCGCCCAGGCTGAAGAGGGCAAGCTGTACCTGTTCAACTGGACCGAGTACATGGACCCCGAGATCATCGAGGCCTTCGAGGAAAAGTATGACGTCGAGGTGGTGACCAACTACTTCAACTCGAACCCGGAGATGATCGCCAAGCTCAATGCCGGTGGCACCTCCCAGTACGACATCGTGGTGCCGTCGAACTACTACATTCCGCGGATGATCGAGACCGGCCTGATCCAGAAGCTCGACCGCTCGCAGATTCCGAACTTCGACAACCTGATGGCGCAGTTCAAGGATCCGAGCTTCGATCCCGGTGCCGAGTACTCCGCTGCCTACCAGTGGGGCACCACGGGCCTTGTCTACAACACCGAGACCTTCCCCGATGCGCCCAAGAGCTGGTCGTTGCTGTTCGACCCCGAGGTCAACGGCGACTATCCGTTCTCGATGATCCAGGACGGCCAGGTCGCCACCGGCAGCGCCTGCGCCTACCTGGGCGCGAACTTCGACTGCAGCGGCCTGGATGACCTGAAGAATGCCGCCAGACTGCTGATCGAGACCAAGAATCGCGACAACTTCTCGGGCTTCACCGACGGCACACCGACCCTGCAGCAGCTGGCCCGGGGCGTCACCCACGTGGGCATGTCCTTCAACGGCGACTACCTGTACTTCAAGGATGAGGACCCGGAGACCTTCGAACATCTGGACTTCGTGATTCCCGACGAAGGCGCCGAGATGTGGGTCGACTCCATGGTCATCCCCTCCGAGGCACCCAACCCGGAGCTCGCGCACAAGTTCATCGACTTTATCCTGGACGCCGAGATCGGTGCCCAGCTGTCGAACTACAACTACTACGCCAGCCCCAACGAGGCGGCGCGCCCGCATCTCGACGAGGTGCTGACCCAGCCGCCGACCCAGCCCAGCGAAGAGGACATGGCGCGGCTTGTCTTCACCCCCAGCCTGTCCGGTCAGCAACTGCAGACCTTTCAGCAACTGTGGTCAGAGGTAAAGGCTCGGTGAAGGGATTGGCCCAGGGGCGTTGATGCGCCCGGGGCCGCCCTGCAAGGAAAGAGCCCCGGCGACGTCGGGGCTCGGCCACCGAGTGAGACACTCACGTAACGGAACACTCTCATGAGTAACCGCCAGGAAAGCCCAGCGCTCAGCGACTGGTTCAAGCAGTACGGCATCACCGAGGTCGAGTGCCTGGTCACCGACCTTACCGGCATCCTCAAGGGCAAGATCATGCCCGCGGGCAAGTACCTCAACGGCGGACGACCGCGCCTGCCGGACTCCATCTTTATCCAGACCGTCACCGGGGGCTATCCCGACGATGACGACATCCGCTTCTGGAATCCTGCCGAGCGGGACATGGAGCTGGTGCCTGACCCCAACGCCGTCTTCCTGGTGCCCTGGGCCGACGATCCTACCGCCCAGATCATCCACGACTGCCACTATCTGAGCGGAGAGCCGGTGGAGCTGGCGCCGCGCTATGTGCTCAAGCGGGTGCTGGAGCTGTACCAGGCACGTGGCTGGGTCCCGGTGGTGGCACCGGAGGTGGAGTTCTTCCTGGTCAAGACCAACACCGACTCCGACTACCCGCTGGAGCCGCCGGTGGGGCGCACCGGTCGCCAGGAAAGCAGCCGCCAGAGTTTCTCCATCGATGCGGTCAACGAGTTCGATCCGCTGTTCGAGGAGATGTACGACTACTGCGAGGCGATGAACCTGGATCTGGATACCCTGATCCACGAAGAGGGCGCCGGGCAGATGGAGGTCAACTTCCAGCACGGTGATCCGCTGGCGCTGGCCGACCAGGTGGTGCTGTTCAAGCGGGTGCTGCGCGAGACCGCGTTGCGCCACGGCATGTACGGCACCTTCATGGCCAAGCCCATGGCCAATGAGCCGGGCAGCTCGATGCACATTCACCAGAGCCTGATCGACCCGGCCAGCGGACAAAATCTGTTTGCCGGCGAGGATGGCCAGCCCAGCCGTCTGTTCCACCACTTCATCGGCGGCCTGCAGCGCTACCTGCCCTCGGCGATGCCGCTGCTGGCCCCCAACGTCAACTCCTACCGGCGGCTGCTGCGTACCGAGACCTCGGGCTCGGCGCCGATCAACGTCGAGTGGGGCATGGACAACCGTACCGTGGGCCTGCGCGTGCCGGTCTCCGGGCCCGAGGCCACCCGGGTCGAGAACCGACTGGCCGGTGCCGACGCCAATCCCTACCTGGTCATGGCGGCGTCACTCGCCTGTGGTTACCTCGGCATGCTCGGCCAGGTGGAGCCGCGCCCGCCCATGGTCGGCTCGGCCTGGTCCGGCGGCAACAAGCTGCCCGACGATATCGGACCGGCGCTGGACCTGCTGCACGAGTGTGACGCCCTGGCAGGTATCCTTGGCGAGCGCTTTACCAACAGCTACCTGGCGGTAAAGCGGGCCGAGCACCGTGAGTACTTTCAGGTGATTTCGTCCTGGGAGCGTGAGCACCTGCTGCTGCGGGTGTGAGTCGCCGCTTTGGAGGACGTCCCGGGGTGGCGCAAGCCTGAGAAGGTGGCGCGAAGCTCAGAGAGTGGCGTAGGCCTGAGAAGGTGACGCGATCCCGAGAAGGTGGCGCAAGCCCGAGACGGTGGCATGAGGCACCATCAGCGAGCCAGGCCAGGTGCCTGGCTCGCTGCGTTGTGGGGCTATGGCGTCGGTGCGTGGTGGTGATTATTCCATGTCTTTATCTTGAAGATGTCTCCTTTCGCCGCGTAGAATGCGATCTAGTGTTGAATAAAATAACCACTTTGGGAGTCCGTCATGTCCAGCCGTTCCACCGCTACCGATCCCCGTGGAGGGGCCTCCGAGGTCCAGCATGCCGCGTCCTGGTATGCCGCCTCGGCCAATGCCTCACCCCAGCGCCCGGCCCTCGAGGGTGAGGTGAGCTGTGATGTCTGCGTGGTCGGGGCCGGCTTCACCGGCATCTCCGCCGCGCTCCATCTGGCGGAGCAGGGGCTCAAGGTGGTGGTACTGGAGGCCGCCAGGGTCGGTTACGGCGCCTCGGGACGCAACGGCGGTCAGATCGTCAACAGCTACAGCCGCGACATGGACGTGATCGAGGACAAGTACGGCGCCGACACCGCGCGTGCCCTCGGCGACATGGCCTTCGAGGGCAATCGCATCATCCGTGAGCGCATCGCCCGCTACGACATCCAGTGCGACCTGCGTGAAGGCAACCTGTTCGCCGCCTGCAACGAGCGCCAGCTCAAGGGGCTGCGCGAGCATCAGGCGCTGTGGCAGCGCTACGGCCACGACGGGCTGGAGCTGTTGGAAGGCGACGCCTTTCGCCGCGAGGTGGGCAGCGATCGCTACACCGGCGCCCTGGTGGACCACTCCGGTGGACACCTGCATCCGCTCAACCTGGTGCTGGGCCAGGCGGCGGCGCTGGAATCCCTGGGCGGTGTGATCTTCGAGCAGAGCCCGGTGGAGTCGCTGGTACACGGCCAGCCGGTGGTACTGAAGAGCCGCAACGGCAGCGTTCGCGCCGAGCGTGTGGTGATGGCGGGTAACGCCTACATGAGCGGCGTGATGCCGGAACTCGAGGCCAAGTCGATGCCCTGCGGTACCCAGATCATCACCACCGAGCCGCTCGGTGAGGATCTGGCCCGGGAGCTTCTGCCCAACAACATGGCGGTGGAAGACTGCAACTATCTGCTCGACTATTTCCGCCTGACCCGCGACAACCGCCTGATCTACGGCGGGGGAGTCAACTACGGCGGCGAGGACCCTCAGGACATCGAGGCGGTCATTCGTCCCAAGATGGAAAAGACCTTCCCGATGCTCAAGACGGTCAAGGTGGACTACGCCTGGAGCGGGACCTTCCTGATGACCCTCAACCGACTGCCCCAGTTCGGGGTGATCAATGACAACGTCTACTACGCCCAGGGCTACTCCGGTCATGGCGTGACCTGCACCCACCTGGCCGGTCGCCTGATCAGCGAGGTGATGACCGGCCGTGACGAGCGCTTCGATGCCTTCGCCGGCCTGCCGCATCTGCCGTTCCCTGGCGGCCGCATGCTCAGGGTGCCGCTGTCCGCCATCGGCGCCTGGTACTACCAGACCCGGGATAAGCTGGGCATCTAGCCGCTGGTCGGTGTCACAGACAAGTGCGGGCAAGGCAATGGCAGCGGGATGCTCCGTGACCCGCGCTCCCGGCTTGAGAGCCCCATTGTCGCGTCTCGCCCAACGCCTCGCTGCCTCCGGCAGCGAGGCGTTGTGATGTGTGGGCAGAAGTGTGCCAATGGCATAAGAGGCGAGGGCAGCAGCGCCCGTCGTCGCCGATCGGGGGCACCTTTGTCGGTGAGTTGCGACAGCCTCACAAACAACTTGCAAGTGGCTCCATGGTTCTTCGAACGCTGTTCGATAACGGCTAGGATAGGGTCATCACATCGCCAAGACATCTGCCGTGGCGCCTCTCGCGCGCTAGGCTCTGTCCGAAAAGTCGACGAGCGAAGGTTAGACAAGGCAAAAATCGGTGAGACAGCGCAGTTTACGGGGTGTAAATGAGCATGTTGATCCGATTTTTAACGCCGTATTACCGAGCGCAGGCACTTTTCAGACAAGCCCTAAGCGAGCACCCCGGCGGAGCAAGGAGAACAGCATGAGCAAGTCGATCATCGTCGGTTCCACCCTCGCGGTCTTTGGCCTTGGTGGCCTGGCATTTGGCGCCTGGCAGGTGCAGCAGGCGCCCCAGGGGCCGCAGTTCGCCGATATTACCGCCGTCACGCCGGTCACCGAGACCGTCTCCACGCCGCGAGAGGTCTGCGAGAACGTTCAGGTGACACGCCAGGCGCCGACCCGGGATCCGCACAGCATTCTGGGCAGCGCTGCCGGTGCGGTGGTCGGTGGCCTGGTGGGCAACCAGATCGGCGGTGGCAGCGGCCGCAAGATCGCCACCGTGGCCGGTGCCATCGGCGGTGGCTTCGCCGGACGCGAAGTGCAGCGTCGGGTCGAGGCTGGCCAGACCTATACCACCACCGAACAGCGGTGCCACACCGTCAACGACACCCGTGAAAAGACCCTGGGCTACGACGTGGCCTGGGAGTATGACGGCGTGCGTCAGGTGGCGCGTCTGGAGCAGGCGCCCGACGGCGAGCGTGTGCTGATCGAGCAGGGTCAGCCCCAGTGGGACGTGGTCCGGGGTGCCCCCGACAAGTCCTGATAGAGCCCTGATAGAGCCCTGATAGAGCCCTGATAGAGCGCTGATAGATCGCTGATAGAGTCCTGACGGGAACCTGGTTCCGGTCTTCAGCCTTCGCGTAAACACCCAGCCCCCGTCAACCGGTATCTTTCGATGCTGGCTGGCGGGGGCTGTTGTCGTCGCTGTAGTTGTGAACCTGAACGTGAACGTGGGCGTGAACGTGGGCGAGGGCAGGGGCGCTGGTGCCGGGCGCCCTACAGATCGCTGTTGGTCTTGTTGACCACCTTGCCGAGGGCGTCGATGGGCTTGCTGGAGGGGTACTTGTAGGAGGCGAAGCGCACCGCCAGCACGGACAGGGCCAGCAGGAAGATGCCGCCGCACAGGTACAAGAGACCGGCGTCGGGCTTGGGGTGGTGGGAAATGTCACCGATCAGGTAGCGGGTCAGGGCGGTGATGGCGACGTACAACAGGAAGCGAATCGGCAGGTGATTGGTCTTGAAGTAGATGCCCACCATGGCGCCCAGCTCAAGATAGATGAACAGCAGCAGGATGTCGTCGACGCTGGCGTGGCCACTGGTCAGCATGTCGAGGAAGGCGACCACCGAGGCCCAGGCGATCATCCCGCCGATGACGAAGAGTCCCAGGTAGTGAAAGCCTTCCACGAGCAGGTTGCCGATGGTATCGGCGTGATGGTGCATCTTGTCACGGCTGGTGCGAGCCCATTTCACGGGCGATTCCTCATCGGTGTGGTGGCGTCTTTCACGCTAGCCCGGCGTGGTAGGCGTGACAAGCCGATACTCCGTTGGTTCAGGGCGGTTTGTTGACGCAGTCACGCGGATTGCGCCGCTTTTCGCCGGCATACTGAAACGCCGCCGTATCGACAAGGAGCCGGTCGATGGTGACGACGCTGCCCCAGGCCTTCTTTCGCAACTTTATCGGTCCCTCGCCGGACTGGTACAAGACCGCCATCCTGATCTGCCTGCTGATCAATCCCCTGGTCTATGCCTGGTCTGGGGGATTCGTTGCGGGATGGCTGTTGCTGGTCGAATTCATCTTCACCCTGACCATGGCGCTGAAGTGCTATCCGCTGCAGCCTGGTGGGCTGCTGGCACTGGAAGCGGTGGCCATCGGCATGACCGGCCCCGACAGTGTGATGCACGAGGTGGCGCTCAACCTGGATGTCCTGCTGTTGCTGGTGTTCATGGTGGCGGGCATCACCTTCATGAAGCAGCTGTTGCTCAAGGCGTTCACACGCCTGCTGATCGGCGTCACGTCCAAGCGTCTGCTGTCGCTGTGCTTCTGCGTGACGACGGCAGCGCTCTCCGCCTTTCTGGACGCCTTGACGGTGATCGCGGTGGTGATCAGCGTGACGGTGGGTTTCTACGCCATCTATCATCGGGTGGCGTCGATGAAGGGGCAGCACGACGATCATGACCACAGCGATGATAGCGGGCTCCCCGAGGTCAGCCACCAGGACCTGATCGACTATCGTCGCTTTCTGCGCTCGCTGCTGCTCCACGCCGCCATGGGGACCGCGCTTGGCGGTGTCACGACCATGGTCGGTGAGCCCCAGAACCTGATTATCGCCGAGCAGGCTGGCTGGGGCTTTGGCGAATTTGTGCTGCGTATGGCGCCTGTCACTCTGCCGGTGCTGGTGGCAGGCCTTGCCACCTGCCTGCTGGTGGAAAGCCTGCGCTGTTTTGGTTACGGCCAGCGCCTTTCTCGGCGTCACAGAGGAGCACGCCCTTGGCAAGGCCTTCGAGGAAGCCTTGCCCTTCACCGCCCTGCTGGTGGTGTTCTTCGCAGTGGTGGCGGTGATCATCGAGCAGGATCTGTTTGCACCGGTGATCGAGCTGGTGCTGTCACGCCAAGGCAGTGAGCAGCTGGGCCTGGTGTACGTGACCAATGGTCTGCTGTCGATGGTCTCGGACAACGTCTTCGTCGGCACCGTCTACATCAGCGAAATCCACTCGGCCTTAAGCGCTGCGCGCATCGGCGCCGAGCAGTTCGACCTGCTGGCCGTGGCGGTGGCCTGCGGCACCAACCTGCCGTCGGTGGCGATGCCCAATGGCCAGGCTGCCTTCCTGTTTCTGCTGACCTCGGCGGTGGCACCGCTGATTCGCCTTTCCTACGGCCGCATGGTGTGGATGGCCGCACCCTATACCCTAGCACTCAGCCTGGTGGGGTTTGTGTGCGTACGCTACGTGCTGGTGCCTGCCAATCAGGCGATGCAGGCCATGGGGTGGCTGTAGCGCTGGTGTGCTCGTGCATCAAGCCTGGCGCAGGTCTCCTTGAAGGACCTTCTTCTCCGCCACCAGCGGTGCGCTCTTCTGATCGAAGGCATGAAAGTGGTCGGTCTCCAGATGCCATCTGAAGGCGTCTTCGTCGCGGTAGAGCTCGTAGAGGACGAAGGTGTTCTCGTTCCGTAGTCGAACCACATCGAAGCGCTGGCAGTGACGTTCCTTTTCCAGGCTATCCGAGGCTTGGCGTAGCAGTAGTGCCTCGAGGCGATCGGCACACCCTTGCTGCGGGGTAAAACTGACGATGACGGCGTGCACGGTGAATGTCTCCTGTCTGGGTTGGATGAGAGCGGTGACTGATGAGAGCGGGGTGGATGAGTGTTGGTGTCGGCAGCTCGGTGCCGACACCCGTCTCCTTGTCGATGTGACGCTACTGAGGGTCGTCGGCGCCATGCGCTGGCTTGCCAGCTAGCGCACGCCCTCTGAATTTTTTCCAAAGGCGGCTGCGATAGCGCTTCCAGGCCGGGATCTGAGACGCGATGGTCAGCACGATCACGGCGATCAGCAGTAGCGACACCGGTCGCTCGAAGAATCCCATCAGGCTGCCCTCGGACACCATCAGGGCGCGGCGCAGGTTTTCATCCGCCATCGGGCCCAGAATGACGCCGATGACCAGAGGCGAAATGGGATAGTCCATCTCTCCCAGGACGTAGGCGGCGATGCCGATCGGCACCATCAGGTAGAGATTCAGCAGGCTGAGGCCCAGCGCGTAGGACCCGATGACCGACAGCACCGCGACAATCGGCAGAAAGATTGACGAGGGTACCCGCAGCACCTTGATGACGTGCTTGGCCAGAAACATGCCGTTGATCCACATGGCCAGGGAGGCGAGGGCGATAATGGCGGTGAGCTCGACCAGGAAGTTGGGCTGGGTGATGGCGATCATCGGACCCGGGTTCAGGCCGTGCAGCATCAACGCGCCAAGCAGCATCACCGCCGGCGGGCTACCTGGAATGCCGAGGGTCGTCAGAGGAATGAGCGCACCACCAATACAGGCATTGTTGGCCGTTTCCGACGAGACCAGGCCGGCAGGTTCGCCCTTGCCGAAGCGTTCAGGGTGGGCAGAGGAGTTCTGGGCGGTGCCGTAGGACACCCAGCCGGCGATATCCTCGCCGACGCCGGGGACGGCACCGATACCCACGCCAATGAACGCCGAGCGGATGACGTGGCGCAGATTGCGGAAGACCGCACGGAATTCGGGCAGCACGCGCTTGACGGGCTGGGGACTGCCGAGGGCTACCCTGTCGCGCAGGGTGCGAATGATCTGCGGGATCGCAAAGGCGCCGATCAACACCGGAACGACCTCGATGCCACCGTCCAGCTCCGGCAGGCCGAAGGTGAACCTGGGGAAGAACTGAAGCTGGTCGCGACCGATCGTCGATAGCGCAAGGCCCAGCAGTCCGGCGATCCATCCCTTGTAGACCAGGTCCTTGCTCGTCAGGGTGCCGCTGATGATGATGCCGAAGAGCGCCAGAAGAAAGAATTCATAGGACGTGAACTGCAGTGCAGCCTCGGAGATCAGCGGTGCCAAGGCGATCAGCGCGACCATGCCGATCAGGGTGCCGATAAAGGACGCGGTGGTGGTCATGCCGAGCGCCTTGCCGCCTTCCCCCCGTTGGGCCATGGGGTAGCCGTCCATGGCGGTGGCGGCGCCCGCCGCGGTGCCGGGGATATTGATGAGAATGGCCGGGTAGGACCCACCGTAGACCGCCCCCACGTACATGGCGATCAGCGAGATCAGTGCCGTCTGAAGGTCCATCGAATAGGTCAGCGTGGTCAGCAGGGCGACCCCGAGCGTCGCGGTCAGGCCGGGAAGCGCCCCGAAGATGATACCCAGGAAGCTCGATCCCAGCAGTAGCGCCACCATGGCGGGGTTGGTAAGGATCTGCCAGATGGCGTGCGCGAATACCGAAAGCTGCGCGATAAAGTCCATGCGAGTGTCTCCTTAACCTTGGGCCGTCAGGTGGCTGACGAGGGCTTGCATGGTGTCTATCACCAGACCTTCCACCGGGAGTGGTACCAGCAGGAAGAAACGGAAGATCGGTACCAGCACCAGGGGAACGGCAATGCTGACCAGCACGACGGTGCGCAGTTTCCTGCATTCGCTAGGCGAATGGCGCAGCAACCACCAGGCGATGGTGGCGACTGTCAGAAGCGTGGCGATAGCTACCAGATCCAGGGCGTACTGCTGAGATGTTGGCCGATGGCTCAGTAGTGTGATGAGCACGCAAGCGATGACGGCGCCGACCAGTGTCAGGGGAATGAGAGCCACCTTTTCGATATAGAAAGGTGTGATGAAGAGAAAGAGGAAGAGGGCGCTGGCCAGTGCAAAATCGACGCTGGGGACGAACGAGTAAACGTACAGACCGATAAAGGCCATGATCACGGCCACACGACAGGATGCAGAAGCTGGAAACGACGCCTTCGATCGGCCCTTCGAGGCGCTCTGTCTGCGTCTGGCGCCGCCATCGAGGATGGCGCGTCGCAGCAACAGCAGCGACACCAACCCCAGGGTGACGGCGATCGACAGGGGGAACAGCGCGGGGGAAACGTACCAGGCGTTGGTGACACCGCCGTAGCTGTCGGTCATGGGGAAGGTGAGGGATTTTGCGAGCATGGCGAATGCCAGCAGCAGCAGTGCCAGGCTCGTGAAGAAATCGCGGCGTCGCCGCTGGATGAGTTCGTCGTTCCCCGAGAAAGCGGCGCCTGCCTGATTCTCGGGGTCAGGGAGCTGTTTGCTGTCAACCATGATGTGTCCAGTGAACCTGATGTTCTACGAGGTATTGACGTGGCCCGGAAAATGCCCGGAGGCAACGATTGCCTCCGGGCCTTCGGTTATCGGGAACGAAGAAGTCGCGATCAGGGCCTTGGAATATTCAATTCCTCCGGATTGATGGAAGCAGACTCCAGGTCATACAGCGTCCATGAGAAGAGGGACTCGAGTCGAGAGAATTCCTCCGAGGCTTCTTCTCCCGTCTTGCCGGACAACTGGAAGTAGTTGTCCTCTGCCCACTGTTTTACCGCGTCGGTTTCCAGTGCCTGCTCGAACGCCTGTTCAAGGGTCTCCTTGACCTCCTCCGGGGCATCGTCGCGGACGGCAAAACCAATGGTCTGTCGAATAGGCAGATATTCCTTCAACTGCGGATAGCTGTCGAAGGCAGAGGGGATTTCACCGGTTCCCTCGATGTCGACCGGGCTATCGGTCAACACCGCCAGGGGCCGAAGCCGATTGGCCGCAATCAGTTGCTGCTGCTCGGCAAGAGAGGTGATGACCACGCTGACTTCACCCGTGATGGCGGCGTTCTGGCCCGGCGCGGAACCCGGGTAGGGAATGAAGTTGAGATCTGCCCCCGTGCCTTTCTCGAAGGCGAGCAGATTGAGGTGATGAACGGAGCCCGAGCCCCCCGCGGCTGCCTTGATTGTGACGTCGCCGCTGGAGGCCGCCTCCACCAGTTCTTCCAGGCTGGTATAGGACGAATTGCTGCCCAGGGAGATCAGGTCCGGCGATCCCCCGATGATGAAGGGGTACCAGCTGTCGAAGGTATTTTCCCAGCCGCCCTGGACCGCCGCGGCGACATTGGATTCGGACAGACCTGCCAACGTATAGCCGTCGGCAGGCTGGTTGCTGACATGGCTCATGCCGATGGAGCCGGCGACACCGCCCGGTTTGTTGACCACGTTGATGCGCCTGGGAAGGAAGGCATTCATTTCTGCGCTGACGACCCGGTTTGCGACATCGGTGCCGCCGCCGGCCGACCACACGACCACATTGGTGATGTCGCGTTCGGGGTAGTCCGCGGCGGCTGCGTGAAAGAAGAGACCCATGAGCAGGGCGATTGCTGGCGTGACATGACGTTTCATTTGGCTTCCTCGTCGCTTGTTGTTGTGCCGGTCGCCCGGGTGGCTGACGCGGTCTGGTCTTGACCGGCTTTGTGCATGTGTTAATGTATACGTTAACGAGTTGGTCGTCAAACGCTGGTGAAAGGGCCACGGAAACGGTCCCTCGGAACATCGAAATCCCGGAACACCAAGAAGACTGACCAACGCAAGAACAGAACAACGAGACCCAGGAACAACATGATCGAACTCGAAGCGCTGGACTATAGCGGTGGCGACTTGAGTCGGCCCGAATGCGTGCTGACACATTCGAGTGGCCTGCTGATGACCGCAGACTGGACCGACAGCGGTGGCGTGGCGATCTTCCGCCATGCGGATCGCGCGCCGGCCCTTCGCATCCTGTCGAAGCAGCAGGGCTTCCAGCTTCGTCCCAACGGTATTGCTCTGGAAGACGACGGCGGTGTGATCGCGACCCATCTGGGCGAAGACCAGGGGGGCGTCTTTCGGCTGCACGTCGATGGCGCCCTGGAGCCATTGGTGACCGAGATCGACGGTGTCGCCCTGCCTCCCACCAACTTCGTTCATCGAGACGGCGCCGGTCGCCTCTGGATCACCGTCAGTACCCGTCAGCAGCCCCGCGCCAAGGGATACAGCGCGGCGGTGGCCGACGGTTTTATTGCTCTGGCCAACGCCGATGGCAGTGACGCCAGAATCGTCGCCGATGGCCTGGGTTACACCAACGAGTGCGCCCTGCACCCCGATGGCCGGTGGCTCTACGTCAATGAAACCTTTGCCCGCCGGCTGAGCCGTTTTTCCGTGGAGGAAAAGGGACGACTCGGCGAGCGCCAGACCGTCTGTGAGTTCGGCCCTGGCACCTTCCCCGATGGTGTGACCTTCGATGTCGAAGGCGGGGCCTGGATCACCAGTATCGTCAGCAACCGGGTCATCCGGGTCTCGCCGACCGGGGAGCAGAGTGTCGTGCTGGAAGACAGCGACGAGGCCTATCTCAAGCAAGTGGAGGAGGCGTTTGACGCCGGTCGGATGGGTCGCCCTCACCTGGATGGCGTCGTCAGTCGTCGACTCGGTCACGTATCGAGCCTGGCATTTGGCGGCAGCGACCTCGATCGGGCTTACCTTGGCTGCCTGCTGGGGGACCGCCTTGCCTCGTTTCAGGCGCCAGTGCGCGGCGTGGCGCCGATCCATTGGCGTGCTCCCTTGACCCGATTGCGTTCGGCACTCGCCGGCGCCGATGCCTGACTTCTTCAAGTAACAACCAACAATAGCGAGAGGCTGTCAAATGACCAACAAGACCCACTTTTCCATCGCTGTCTTTCCCGGTGACGGCATTGGCCAGGAAATCATGAAGCCGTGCGTCACGCTGCTGGAGGCAGCCATGGCGCGGGTCGGGGGCGTATCGGCGAGCTTCGAGGAGCTGCCTGCCGGTGCCGCCCACTTCAGGGATACAGGGGAGTCGCTTCCCGAGGCCTCGTTGAAGCGTGCCGATGAAGCCGATGCGATCCTGCTGGGTGCCATGGGGCTGCCGGACGTTCGCTATCCGGATGGCACCGAGATCTCGCCACAGATCGACTTCCGCTTCCGTTTCGGCCTGTACGCCGGGGTCAGGCCGGTGCGCACTATCGCCGGGCTTCAGCCGATGCTCAATAACCCCAGCGCCCACGAACTCGACTTCGTGATCGTGCGGGAATCCACCGAGGGACTGTTTGCATCTCACGGCAGGGGCGAGATCAAGGGCGACGAGGAAGCGCGCGATACCCTGGTCATCACCCGGGATGTGAGTCAGCGACTGTTCGACTTCACCCTGGCGCTGGGACAAAGCCGCCAGGCCCAGGGGGGGAAGGGCAGGGTGACCTGTGTCGACAAGGCCAATGTGTTCAAGTCCTTTGCCTTCTTCCGCAAGATCTTCGACGAGCGGGCCGAGGCGCATCCGCAGCTCGACTGCGACCACATGTACGTGGACGCGGCGGCGCTCAACATGGTCACCAGGCCCTGGGATCTCGACGTGATGGTCACCGAGAACATGTTCGGCGACATACTGTCCGACCTGGGCGCCGGTCTGATCGGTGGCATGGGTTACGCGCCTTCTGCGGACATCGGCGATGATCACGCGGTCTTTCAGCCATGCCATGGCAGTGCGCCGGATATCGCTGGCAAGGGCCTCGCCAATCCAACGGCCATGGTGCTGTCCGGTGTGATGATGCTGGAGTGGCTGGGAGAGAAGCACGACTGTGAGCCGGCGCTGAAGGCAGGCAAGTTGCTGCGAGGGGCCGTGGACGCTGCCTTTGCCACTGGCACCCTGGTGACCTGCGAGCTGGGCGGGGATGCCGGTACGACCGCGGTGTTCGAGGCGGTCATGGCCCAGCTGGTCGAGCTTCCGATCCAGTAGCTTTTGATGGTTGGGTGGTGCGCCGCTCACAATGGCAGGTCGCAGGAGGTAGGTTGTTGATGGAAAAGCTAAGGGTCGCAGCGGTTGGCGCCGGATACTTCAGCCAGTTTCAATATGACGCCTGGTCACGCATCCCCGAGGTTCAGGTGGTGGGCGTGTGTGATCAGGACACCTCTCGTGCTCGGGAGGTGGCCAAGCGTCATGGGGGCTGGGAGGTCTACTCGGATGTCCTGGCGATGCTGGAGGAAGCGCGCGCCGACGTGCTGGATATCATCACGCCGCCCTCTTCACACCTGGCCTTGATCCGCCTGGCGGCGGAGCGCGGGGTGAACGTGATCTGCCAGAAGCCGTTCTGCAAAAGCCTGGAGGAGGCGCGCCAAGCCGCCGCCCTGGCCGAGCAAAGCGGGATTGAACTGATCGTTCATGAAAACGTCCGGTTTCAGCCCTGGTACGAGGAGATCCAGCGGCAGATTGCCGCGGGCAAGCTGGGGCAGATCTATCAGGCGACGTTCCGGCTGCGCCCTGGAGATGGACAGGGGCCGGAGGCCTATCTGGAGAGGCAGCCGTACTTTCAGAAGATGGAGCGGTTTCTGATCCACGAGACCGGGATACATTGGATCGACACCTTTCGCTATCTCTTCGGCGAGGTGTCCGCTGTCTATGCCGAACTGAGGCGCCTCAACCCGGCTATCGCCGGTGAGGATGCGGGGCATGTCATCATGGAGTGTGCCGGTGGCGTTCGCGCCGTTCTGGATGGCAACCGCCTGTCCGATCATTGCGCCGAAAACCGGCGGCTGACCATGGGCGAAATGACCATCGAAGGAAGCGAGGGTGTGCTGGTGCTGAGAGGCGATGGCACCCTGGGTTACAGAAGGCACGGGGAAAATCTGTGGCAGGATATCGACTATGAGTGGGTGGATCACGGTTTTGGCGGGGACTGCGTGTATCGGTTCAGCCGCCATGTGGTGGATGGCCTGATGGGGCGGTCGAGGTTGGCAAATACCGCGTCTGACTATCTCGCCAACATGAACATCGAAGAGGCTGTCTACACCTCTGCCAGAGAAGGCAGGCGGCTTCGTGTGTCCAGTGACGTCTGTGGAAGCTGAGGATTTGCAGCGATGAACTCAAGAGACACGTCTTCTCGATCCGTGCCGGCGAGCAGGGGCGAGGGGCCTCCGGGGGACAAGCTGTCGCTGCCGGAAAAGGCGTACTACGAGATAAAGCGTCGGATACTCGACAACGAGTTTTCCTCGGGATCCTTCCGCCTCGAGAAGGAGTTGGCGGAACTGCTCGACATGAGCCGGACGCCCGTGCGAGAGGCAATGATTCGGCTGGCCAATGAAGGGCTGGTGGAAATCAGGCCGCGCCACGGTATGCGAGTGTTGCCGGTATCGGCCGAGGATATGGTCGAGATATACGATGTGTTGACGGCGCTCGAGACCCAGGCGGTCGAGTTGCTGGCACGACGCGGATTGTCCGACCAGGAGCTCGGCCAGTTGATGGATGCGGTGGATGAGATGGACGACGCCCTGGCCGATGACGACCTGACCCGCTGGGCAGCGGCGGACGAGCGATTCCATCTGCTGCTGGTGGAGTTGTGCGGCAATCGCCGCATCGCCACCATCGTCAACACCTATTGGGATCAGTCCCACCGTGTGCGCATGTTGACCCTGGGACTACGGCCACGGCCGACGTCATCGAACAACGACCATCGGGCCGTTGTCCAGGCCATTCAGAATGGTGACGTCATCGCCGCCAGGGACCATCACCGGGAGCACCGGGTAAATAGCGGCAGGATGCTGGTGGAGCTACTCGACAAGTACGGTCTTTCTTCGATCTAGGCGTGTTTCGCGATACGAAAACCGGGAGCGCATTGCGCTCCCGGTTTCGTTACACCAGCGCGTAGCCCAGCGCCACGAAGCCGAGGCTGGTGACGGTTGCCCCGATCAGGGTGTAGGGCAGCTGGGTCAGGGCGTGCTGCATCGGCAGGACGCCGCTGCCCTGGGATGACAGTACCGAGGAGTCCGAGAAGAAGCAGGCGTGGCTACCGAAGCTCGAGGCCGACAGCAGGGCGCCCACCACCAGTGGCATCGACACCTCCATATGGGCGGCCATCGGGATCACGATGGGGATCGAGATCACGAACACGCCCCAGGACGATCCGGTGGCGAACACCACCACCGCCATGGAGATAAAGACGATGGCCGGCAGCAGCGCCGGGGTGATGTAGGGCGCCAGGGAGTCGATCATGAACTGGGTCATGCCAAGCTGGTCGTTGACCTCCTTGAGCACGAAGCCAACGGCGACGATGGCCAGCGGCAGCATCATGGTGCGAAAGCCGTCCATGATCGAGTCCATCAGGCTCGAGAAGGTGGACAGGCGCTGCACCAGGAACAGCACGATGGTGAACAGGGTGGCGGCGATGACGCCCTTGAGCAGGTCGATCTCGAAGTAGGCGCTGGCGCCGATCAGTACCGCCATCGGGGCGACGAAGTTGAACAGGCCAAGCCAGGGGTTGCCACGCGGGGTGTCGTCGCCAAGCGGCTCATCCGGGGCGCCGTCGGGAATCGTCTGGCCGGCGCGGGCGCGGGCCTCGGCGGTCTTCATCGGGCCAAGATCCGGCACGATGCTCATGGCCACCAGAAAGACCAGGCCCATGGCGACCCAGCCATACAGCATGTAGGGAATCGACTGGATGTACAGCCACATGCCTGGGCCATCGGTGGCGCCGTTGGTTTCCAGCAGCTCGGCAAAGTACACCGCCCAGGTCGAGATCGGCACCAGGACGCAGATCGGGGCGGCGGTGGAGTCGACGATATAGGCAAGCTTTTCCCGCGATACGCCGAAACGGTCGGTCAACCGCTTCATCGCCGCCGAGGTCGCCAGCGCATTGAGGTAGTCGTCGATGAAGATCAAGAGTCCCAGTACCGCAGTGCACAGCAGTGACTGACGGCGGGTCTTGACCAGGCGACTCATGAAGTGGCTGAAGCTCAGGGTGCAGCCGGACTTCTCGAGCATGGCGATAAAGCCACCCATCAGGCCGCATACCAGGATCAGCCAGGCGATGGTCTCGTTCATCATGACCGACAGCGAGACGTCGGCCAGGGCACCGATATAGTCGCTCGGCTCGATCAGGATAAGCCCGGACAGCGCGCCGATTGCCAGGGCCTCCAGGGTCCTGTGGGTGGCAATCGCCACCACCAGCACGATAAGCGAAGGCACCAGGCTGATCCAGCCGAAGGGGGTGCCGGCTTCGTGGTGGAAGGTCAGGCCGGCCACCAGGGCAATAAGTCCTGCGACCATGGCAAAGGTGCGACCCTTGCCCTTCTGGCTGGGCTTGCCGGGGGCGAAGGGATGGGTGGACGGTGCGTTGGTCTGGGTCATGGCGTCACCTCCAGTGCGAGGCCTGGATCGATGACAAGGGGCGTTGTGGTTGTCATGAGGGGAGTACCCGTGATTGCTGTGAGTTATATCGGGTGTGGCTCAGGGCGTGTCTGAAAAGTGCCTGCGCTCGGTAATACGGCGTTAAAAACCGGATCAACATGCTCATTTACTGCTAGTAAACTGCGCTGTCTCACCGATTTTTGCCTTGTCTAATCTTCGCTCGTCGACTTTTCGGACGGGGCCCAGTGGTCTTGTGGTCTTGCGGTCTTGCGGTCTTGCGGTCTTGCGTTCGTGCCGGGCGAGCGCACAGGGCGTCCCCGCCCGGTACGGGAGTCCGGGGCGATAGCGTCGTGATTTCCCGCGCTCAGACGTGGCGCAGGTACCAGTCGTACTCCAGGCGACTGACGCTTTGCATGGCCAGTTCGCGCTCGGCGCGACGGTTGGCCAGAAACACCTTGAGAAACGCCTGGCCGAAGGCTTCTCCGAGCGGTTCGCTTTGCTCCAGCAGGTCGAGGGCTTTTGACCAGCTGTTGGTCAGGGTGGGCTCGTACTGGCGGTAGGCGTTACCAGTGACGGGCTCCCCCGGCGAGACAGCGGTATCCAGACCGTGACAGACCGAGGCCAGCAGGGTGGCCAGCAGCAGATAGGGGTTGGCATCGGCTCCGGCTACTCGATGTTCTACCCGGCGGGCGGCGTTGGCTCCAGAGGGGATCCGCAGTGCCACCGAGCGGTTATCGTAGCCCCAGGTCGGCGTCATCGGCACATAGAGGCCGGGCTGGAAACGTCGGAAGGAGTTCAGATTGGGCGCGAACAGCGCCATCGAAGCAGGCATCAGCTCCATCAGGCCACCGATGGCATGACGCAAGGCAGGGGTTCCCAGCGGATCGCCATCGCTGTCGGCGAAGACATTGTCGCCGCTTTCGTCGATCAGGCTCATGTGGACGTGCATGCCGTTGCCGGCCTCGCCGCCGTAGAGCTTGGCCATGAAGGTGGCCTCGAAGCCGTGGCGCAATGCCACGCCCTTGATCAGGCGCTTGAGCAGCACCGCGCTGTCGCAGGCCTTCATCACGTCATCGCCGTGGATCAGGTTGATCTCGAACTGCCCCGGGGCGCATTCCTTGAGCGCGGTGTCCAGAGGCAGTTGCTGTAGCTGGGCGGCGGCGTGCACCTCCTCGAGGAAGTCGGCGTACTCGTCGAGTTCGTTGATCGAATATAGCTGGCTATCGCTCGCCCGCTCGCCGCTGGCCGGGGAACGGCAGGGCTGGGCCATACCCATCTCGTCGCGTTGGCGATCGACCAGATAGAATTCGAGCTCCAGCGCGACCACCGCCTTGAGGCCGCGCTCGGCCAGCCGCTCGACCTGGCGCGCCAGCACGTTGCGGGGATCGGCGAAGAAGGGGCCGTCCTGGTCGTCGCGCATGTTCATCAGCAGTTGCGCCTGGCGTCCCTTGCGCTGCCAGGGTGTGACCATCAGGGTGCCGGGAATGGGACGGCAGACCTGATCGCGATCGCCGATGTCGAGTCCCAGCCCGGTTTCCTCGACGGTATTGCCGGTGATGTCGAGGGCGAACACCGAGCCGGGGAGCTGGATGCCGCTTGCGTAGGCCTTTTCGAGGTTGTCACGGGGGATGCGCTTGCCGCGCAGCACGCCGTTCATGTCGCTGATCAGCAGGTCTACGCTGTCGACCTCGGGATGTCGGGCCAGAAAGTCGCGAGCTTCGTCGACGCTGGGGGTGCCCATGCTGTCACCTTTTGTTGGTTCGTTGTGATGTGGCTAGTGTTTCGCTGACCGGGCCATGGTGTCAAATTATTTACGCGTAGAGGTGAGGAGTCTGGCGAGGTGTCGAGTGGTCTTTTATTTTATGTAAGTCAGTAAAAACAGATATTTGTTAGCCTTTCTGTCAAGATTTCCGGCGCCGGGCTTGGCAAGAAAATCCGACCAAGGTATGTTGAGGAAACCATAACAACGGATAGAGCTGCGAGGAGTTCGATGAACATTCGTCCGCTGGTTGGCGTCATCGCCTGCCGTCGAGAGGTGGAGGGTCACCCGGCCCACATGGTGACCGACAAGTATCTGCGCGCCCTGCGTGACTACGGTCTTGAACCGATCATGCTGCCGGTGTGGCAAGGGCAGGGCCAGGAAGATGCCCGGGCGCTGCTGGCGCGCCTCGATGGCCTGGTGCTGACCGGCAGCTACACCAACGTACTGCCCGAGCGCTACGGTGCCGAACGCGAACCGGAGAATACCCGGGACGACGTGGATCGCGACGCCGCCGCCATGAGCTGGGTGCCGCTGGCGCTGGAGCAGCAATTGCCGCTCCTGGGCATCTGTCGAGGATTTCAGGAGCTCAACGTGGCCTTCGGCGGCAGCCTGCACCAGGCGGTGCAGCGGGTGCCGGGGCGGCTCGATCACCGCGAGCCGGAGGGTGAAAAGGCCGAGCAGTATGCGCCGGTACACGACCTCAAGATTCAGCCCGGCGGCCGTCTGGCCGCGCTTTACCCCGAGGCCAGCGCGCGGGTCAACTCGCTGCATCAGCAGGGTGTCGATCGACTCGGTGAGGGGCTGCGCGTCGAAGCGCTGGCGCCGGACGGGCTGGTGGAGGCCATCTCGGTGGCTGACGCGCCGGGGTTCACCCTGGCGGTGCAGTGGCATCCGGAGTGGGAGCCCCAGTCCCATCCGCTGTATGACGCCATCTTCAAGGGCTTTGCTGCTGCCTGTGCGACGCACTAGGGCTTGTCTGAAAAGTGCCTGCACTCGGTAATACGGCGTTAAAAATCGGATCAAAATGCTCATTTACACCCCGTAAACTGCGCTTTCTCACCGATTTTTGCCTTGTCTAACCTTCGCTCGTCGACTTTTCGGACAGCGCCTAATGTCCTGGGCGTCGGCGTCGTGCCGAGTTGGGCAATGACGTCAGCCAGGCGGTGTGTTTGACGCTGAGTTCTGCCTGCTTCGATGAATACTGTGCCGACTTACCACTGTCGGTGGGGAAAAGCTGTCCGCTGCCTCGACAGGCATAGAGATCCTTCTATGCTCAAACGGTGAGGATCGCCCCTGATGCTCGCAGTTGGATGCCCCCTCTCAAGGAATCGAAGGAGAAGACCATGGTGATCAAGCGTTCGTCTTTGATGCTGATGCTTGCGGGTTCGCTGCTGTCTCTGGGCGCGGCGACGGCCCTGGCGGAGTCTAGTGCCCAGGATGAGCATCGCCAGGAAATGGAAGAGCAGGCGGCCAGTTCTCAGCCCGGTGAAGGCATGATGGATCAGACCAACGAGACCTTGCTGGAAGGATCCGCCGCGGCTACCGAGAAGCGTCAGGAAATGCTCGAGGGCTCCTCGGATCCGGGCAATGCCGAGGGCAAGATGGATGGCTACAACGCCGAACTGCTCGAAGGCAGTGCGGCCGCCACCGAAAAACGTCAGGAGATGATGAAAGAGCAGGAGTAAGCCTGCGACGGGGTCATCGACCCAGGCCTCCTGGCGACCCATCACTCAGCAGATGACAGCGGTGCCGTAGTCACAGGGTCACCACGTCGTGCTGGCACCCTTTCGCAACGTCGTCACAACACCTGAAGTCGCCACAACACCTCAAGTCGTCCCAACGAAAGCGCCGCCCCAGGAGGGCGGCGCTGTCGTTGGGATGGTGGTGATAGCGGAAGTCGGCACGCTAGACGGAGCGGGCGCTGGCTCGCCAGCGCCCGGAGGCGCTCAGGCGCTGGCGTCGCTGGCCGTCGCTACCTTCGTTGCCGCGGTCGCGCGCTGGCCCAGGGTGAACAGCACCGCGGTCAGGGTGGCGACGCCTCCCGCCAGGCCCAGCCACCAAGGCAGGCCGAAACCGGTGCCGAGTGCGCCGAACAGCAGCGCCACGATGCCGACCAGCATGGCGTAGGGCAGCTGCGTCCTGACGTGGTCGATCAGATCACAGCCGCTGGCCATGGCCGCAAGCAGGGTGGTCTCGGCCAGCGGCGAGCAATGATCGCCCCACACCGCGCCGGCCAGTACTCCCGCCACCGAGGCGTACAGCAGCGGCATGCCTTCGGCGGTGCCGGCCATGCCATTGTGCTCGAGTACGGCCCAGGCCAGCGGTACCACCAGCGGCATCATGATGCCCATGACACCCCATGACGAACCGGTGGCGAAGGCGGTGAAGCCGGCCAGGCCGAAGATCACCGCCGGCATCCACTGCGGTGACAGGCTATCGCCCAGCACCGTGACCAGAAAGTCACTGGTGTGCAGGTCCTCGTTCACGCTCGCCAGTGCCCAGGCCATCATCAGGATGGTGATGGGCAGCAGCATCGACTTGACGCCCTCGAACCAGTAGTGGGCGGTTTCGGTCATGCTCATCAGTCGTTGCACCTGGGTCATGATCACCGCCGTCACGCAGGCCGCGAGCGAACCCCACATCATGGCGCTGAAGGAGTCGCCCTCGCCGAAGATGTCGCGCAGTTGATGGTCACCGCCGCCGAGGGCAGCGAGACCGGTGGCGTAGATCCCGCCCAGGGTGATCGCCACCAGCACGATCATCGGTATCACCGCGTTCAGCGCCCGGGTCGGAATGCCTTCCTTGGTGGGGATGTCGGCTTCCTCGACGATGGCTTCCCGGCTGCTCATTGCCTGGCGGGCGCCGGGCTCGGACAGTGCCTTGCGCTCGGCGGTGAGCATGGGGCCGAAGTCACGACCGCTCCAGGCCACCAGGAAGACGAAGGCGAGCGCCAGGATCGGATAGGCGTTGTAGGGAATGGCGTTGACGAACACCGAGTAGGCGGACTCGTTCCAGTCGTCGATGGCATCCATCGCCTCGCTGATCAGCCCGACCTGAAAGCCGATCCAGGTGGTCACCAGCATGATCGCGGACACCGGTGCGGCGGTACTGTCCACCAGGTAGGCCAGCTTGGCTCGTGAGATCCTCAAGCGGTCGGTGATATGGCGCATGGTGTTGCCGACGATCAGGGCATTGGCGTAGTCGTCGAAGAAGATGGCCAGACCCAAAAGCGCGGTGGAATTCTGCGCCTGGCGTCGTCCACGGATCACTCGCGCGATGCGCTCGGCGATGCCGCGGGTGCCACCGTTGCGCGAGATGATGCCGACCATGCCACCGATCAGCAGGCAGAACAGCACGATCGACATATGGTCGCTGTCGCTGGCGGCGGACAGCACGTGGACGTTGACCGAGTCACCGAAGGCGCCGAGCAGGGCGCCGGCGTTCATGCCGTGGAGCACCCAGCCGCCGAGCAATAGCCCGGCAAACAGCGCCAGGATGACCTGGCGGAAGGCCAGCGCCAGGGTGATGGCGGTCAGGGCAGGCAGCAGCGAGAGCCAGGCGGGAACAGGGTCGAGTTCGAGGGTGGCGGCGGGGGTGTCGGAGGCGTCGTAAAGCGACAGGGTGCGAGGGCCGTCGGTGACGGTCAGGCTGAGCGTCGCGACCCCGTCGGCGTCGACCTCGAGCGGATGGCGGCGAGTGCCGTCGTCGATGTGCCAGGGGCGGTCGGGATCAAGCCCGCTGGCCTGGACGTCGGTCGCGACCCCTTCGAGCAGGATGTCCGGGCCGGTCAGCTGGGGTGCTGCCTGGACGGTGGAAAGGCTCGCCCACAGCAGCAAGAGCGACAGCAAGAGCAAAGGCACGCATCGGGTTTTTCGCCGGCCCGTCGGCGAAGGACATGGTGGTTTCATGGTGGCCCCGGTTGTTGTTGGAAGGTGTGGAGAGCGCCGTTTGGCGTCAATGAAAGTTGGTCGTTTGGCCGTTGGTTGTCAATTTTTTTTGTGGCTAAAAATAAAAAATATCGACATTGTACGATGGTCGTAGACTAATAATCAGTGACTTATGGTTTTTTTCTAAGGAAATGCTGCGCTGGGCTTGGCTTTCACGAGAAGGGTGGTTATGTTGAGTAAACCATAACAAAGCAACTCACTAATATCGGGAGACTTGGCCATGACCTCGCCAGGCGCCGCACGGCTCAAAGAGCTCGATCGCGAACATCATCTGCACCCCTTCACCGACTTCAAGGCGCTCGGGGAGGAAGGCAGTCGTATCATCGTTGACGCCGAGGGGGTCTACATCCAGGACGCGGATGGGCATCGCATCCTCGATGGCATGGCGGGGCTCTGGTGCGTCAACCTCGGCTATGGGCGTCAGGAGCTGGTGGACGCCGCCAGCGAGCAGCTCACCCAGCTGCCGTACTACAACAATTTCTTCAAGACCACCCACCCACCGGCGGTGGAGCTTGCCGAGACCCTGTGTCGACTGGCACCGGCGCACATGAACCGGGTGTTCTTCACCGGTTCCGGCTCCGAGGCCAACGACACCGTGCTGCGGATGGTGCGTCGCTACTGGGCGCTCAAGGGCCAGCCAGACAAGCAGTGGATCATCGGTCGCGAAAACGGCTATCACGGCTCCACCGTGGCCGGCATGAGCCTGGGCGGCATGGCGCCGATGCATGAACAGGGTGGTCCCTGTGTGCCGGGTATCACCCACATCCGTCAGCCTTACTGGTTCGGCGAAGGGCGTGATCAGACCCCGGAGGCCTTCGGTCGTGCCTGCGCCGAGGCGCTGGAGGCGCGTATCCAGGAGCTGGGGTCCGACAAGGTCGCGGCCTTTATCGCCGAGCCGGTACAGGGTGCCGGCGGCGCCATCATTCCCCCGGACAGCTACTGGCCGGCGATCAAGGAGGTGCTCGAGCGCCACCAGATCCTGCTGGTGGTCGACGAGGTGATCTGTGGTTTCGGGCGTCTGGGCGAGTGGTTCGGCAGCGTCCACTACGACCTCAAGCCCGACCTGATGCCGATCGCCAAGGGGCTGTCCTCCGGCTACCTGCCGATCGGTGGGGTGCTGGTCGGTGATCGTGTCGCCGACACCCTGATCGACGAGGGCGGCGAGTTCTACCACGGCTTCACCTACTCGGGGCATCCGGTGTGCGCCGCGGTAGCGCTCAAGAACCTTGAGTTGATGCAGGCCGAAGGCGTGGTCGAGCGGGTGCGTGATGATCTGGGGCCCTACCTGGCGACGCGCTGGAAGTCCCTGGAGTCCCACCCGCTGATCGGCGAGGCGCGCTCGCTGGGTCTGATCGGCGCCCTGGAGATCGTCGCTGACAAGGACAGCGGCAAGCGCTTCGACAAGGCGCTGGCGGTGGGCAACCTGTGTCGCGATATCTGCTTCGAGACAGGCCTGGTGATGCGCTCGGTGGGAGACACCATGGTCATTTCACCGCCCCTGGTGATCAGCCACGATGAAATCGACGAACTGGTGCGTCTGGCCCGGGAGGCGCTGGACGAGACGCTGCGCCGGCTGACCGCCCAGGGCGTCAAGATCACCGCCGCCGAGGAGGCTGATGCATGAATCGTCCCCTCGACAAGGCCGGCTGGCAGGCCCTGGCCGACACCCTGACAGCGCGGCTGGAAGACCGCGCCTATATCGATGATCGCTTCGTCGACGCCGCCAGCGGCGAGACCTTCGAGACCATCAACCCCGCCACGGGGGAAGTACTGGCGCGGGTCGCAAGCTGTGATCAGGCCGATGCCGAGCTGGCGGTTGCCCACGCCCGGCGCGCCTTCGATGGTGGTGAATGGTCGCGCCTGGCGCCGACCCGGCGCAAGCGGGTGCTGCTGCGGCTGGCCGAGCTGATGGAGGCCCACCGCGACGAGTTGGCGCTGCTCGACACCCTGGACATGGGCAAGCCGATCACCAGCGCGCTGGGCGACATGGCCGGCGCCATCGGTGCGATGCGTCACCAGGCCGAGTCCATCGACAAGCTCTACGGCGAGGTCGCGCCCACCGGCGAAGAGGCGCTCGCGCTGGTGCTGCGCGAGCCGATCGGGGTGGTGGCGTCCATCGTGCCCTGGAACTTCCCGATGATGATGACCGCCTGGAAGATCGCACCGGCCCTGGCCGCCGGCAATAGCGTCATCCTCAAGCCATCGGAGAAGTCGCCACTGTCGGCGCTTCGTCTGGCTGCTCTGGCCCAGGAGGCCGGCCTGCCACGCGGCGTGCTGCAGGTGTTGCCGGGCTATGGTCACACCGTGGGCAAGGCGCTGGCGCTGTCGATGGACGTCGACTGTCTGGCCTTCACCGGCTCCACCGCGGTCGGCAAGCAGCTGATGCAGTACGCCGGGCAGTCCAACCTCAAGCGGGTCTATCTGGAGTGCGGTGGCAAGAGCCCCAATCTGGTGTTCGCCGACTGCAGGAATCTCGCCCAGGTGGCGCACCACGCCGCCGAGGCGATCTTCCATAACCAGGGGGAGGTGTGTATCGCCGGTTCGCGACTGCTGGTCGAGAACAGTGTGCGCGAGGCCTTTATCGAGCACCTGCTGGCGGCGGCCGAGTCGATGCAGCCGGGGGATCCGCTGGACCCGTCGAGCTTCATGGGGGCGATTGTCGATGCGACCCAGCACCGTCGCATCCTCGAGTTCATTCGCCAGGGGCAGGAAGAAGGCGGACGGCTGCGTGCCGGCGGCGCGGCGCTCGGCGGGCCGGGGCTGTTCATCCAGCCGACGGTGTTCGACGGTGTCACCGAGGACATGACGATCGGGCGTGAAGAGATCTTTGGCCCGGTGCTGTCGGTGTTCGGCTTCGACAGCGAAGAGCAGGCCATCGCCCTGGCCAACGACTCGGTCTATGGGCTGGCCGCCGGGGTGTGGAGTCAGGACGTCGACCGCATCATGCGGGTCAGTCGTCGTCTGCAGTCGGGCCAGGTATTCGTCAACAACTGGGCAGGCGGGGACCAGAGCGTGCCCTTCGGCGGGGTCAAGCAGTCCGGCAATGGCCGCGACAAGTCGCACCACTCGCTGGCCGAATACACCGAACTCAAGAGCGTCTGGATCGCCTTGAACTAGACTCCCGGTCCGATGTCATCAACGCGCACTGATGGGAGATGACTCCCTGATTGGCCACGCCTTGCGTGGCCTTTTTTGTGGTTTGCAGGGCGGGCAGTGCCGAAGGGTAGGGGGCTGTCAGTGTCCGAGCGACGCTACTAGAAGGCTCGCGCTGGGGTGGTGCAGCTGACCAGCCGGCAGGCACTGGGTAGGCGCCGGGGTTGCGGAGACCTTGCCTTGGGGCGCCTTTGAGCCGACGTCACGGTATTCGCCGCTCGCTAGAAGGCTCGCGCCGGGGTGGTGCAGCTGACTAGCCGACAGAGGGTCTCGCTAGGGTTGCGAAAGCGGTGGGGCACATTGGTGTCGAAGTAGTACGCCTCGCCGGCGCCAAGTACCCGGGTCTCGGCACCGATGGTGATCTCGATCTCGCCCTCGAGCACCACCCCGGCTTCCTCGCCCTGGTGGGTGATCATCTCGCGGCCGGTATCGGTACCCGGGGGGTAGGTCTCGATCAGAAACGACAGGGCGCGTGACTCGCGGTTGGCGCCCACCAGCTTGAACACCACGTCGCCGCTGCCCATGTCGGTCAGTTCGTCGGCGCTGTAGAACACCTGGTTCTTGCTCTCCAGATCCATGGTGAAGAAGTCGCCGACGCTCATCGGGATGGCGTCGAGGATCTTTTTCAGCGAGCTGACCGAGGGGCTGACCTTGCCCTGTTCGATCAGCGACAGGCTGGAATGGGTCACCCCGCAGCGCTTGGCCAGCTCGCGCTGGGAGATGTTGCGCAGGTTTCGCAGGGCCCTCAGGCGGGTACCGACATCGTCCGACATCGCGGGTTCCTTGGGTAAAGCCAGTGGAAGCCGGCGATGGCGCTGCCATCGCCGGTGGTCGCCGTAGCGCCCATCAGCACAGGGCGTCGAGCTTTTCCTTGAGCAGGGCGTTGACCTGCTGGGGGTTGGCGGTGCCGCGTGAGGCCTTCATCACCTGGCCGACGAAGTAGCCGATCATCTTGCCGCGCTTGTCGGGCTCGGCGTCACGGTACTGGGCCACCTGGGCCGGACTGTCGCTGATCACCTGGTCGACCATGGCCTCGATGGCGCCGGTGTCGGTGACCTGCTTCAGGCCCTTGGCCTCGATGATGGCGTCGGCGCTTTCGCCTTCACCGTTCCACAGCGCCTGGAACACCTGCTTGGCGGCCTTGCCGTTGATGGTCGAGTCGATCACTCGCTTGACCAGGCCGCCGAGCTGCTCGGCGCTGACCGGGCTGTCGGAGATGTCCAGTCCGTCACGGTTGAGCGCGCCGGATAGCTCGCCCTGGACCCAGTTGGCGGCCTGCTTGGCGTCGCCACAGATGTCCTTGACCTGCTCGAAGTACTCGGCCATCTCGCGGCTGGCCGACAGCACCCCGGCGTCGTAGGCGGACAGTCCCAGCTCGCTCTGGAAGCGCGCACGCTTCTCGGCGGGCAGCTCGGGAAGACTCTCGCGCAGGTGCTCGACGTAGGCGCAGTCGAGCACCACCGGCAGCAGGTCGGGGCAGGGGAAGTAGCGGTAGTCGTTGGCTTCTTCCTTGGTCCGCATGCTGCGGGTCTCGTCGGCCTCGGGGTCGTAAAGGCGGGTTTCCTGCACCACCTTGCCGCCGTCCTCGATCAGCTCGATCTGACGCTCGACCTCGTAGGCGATGGCGCGCTCGACGAAGCGGAAGGAGTTGACGTTCTTGATCTCGGCGCGGGTGCCGAATTCCTGCTGTCCCTTGGGTCTGACCGAGACGTTGACGTCACAGCGCATCGAGCCTTCGGCCATGTTGCCGTCGGAGATGCCGAGATAGGTGACGATGGAGTGGATCGCCTTGAGGTAGGCCGCCGCCTCCTTGGCCGAGCGCATGTCCGGCTCCGAGACGATCTCCAGCAGCGGCGTGCCGGCACGGTTCAGGTCGATGCCGGTCATGCCGTGGAAGTCTTCGTGCAGCGACTTGCCGGCGTCTTCCTCGAGGTGGGCGTGGTGCACCCGGATGATCTTGTTCTCGCCGTCCTCCAGGCAGATCTCCACTTCGCCGGCGCCGACGATGGGATGGTACATCTGGCTGGTCTGATAGCCCTTGGGCAGGTCGGCGTAGAAGTAGTTCTTGCGATCGAACACCGATACCTCGGGGATCTCGGCGTGGATGCCGAGGCCGAATTTCAACGCCATCGCCACCGCCTGCTCGTTGAGCACGGGCAGCACGCCGGGCAGGCCCAGATCAACGGCATTGGCCTGGGTGTTGGGCTCGGCACCGAAGGCGGTGGAGGAGCCGGAAAAGATCTTGGAGCGGGTCGCGAGCTGGACGTGCACCTCGAGACCAATGACGGTTTCCCACTGCATCAGGAGTTCTCCTCGGACATCTCGGGACGCTTCAAATGCCAGTCGGTGGCCTGCTGGAACTGGTGAGCCACGTTGAGCAGACGGGTCTCGGCGAAGTGGGTGCCGAGGACCTGCAGGCCCACCGGACGCTTGCCGGCGAAGCCCGCCGGAACGCTGATGCCGGGGATGCCCGCCAGGTTGACGGCGATGGTGTAGATGTCCTGCAGGTACATCGAGACCGGGTCCTTCTGGGCGCCCAGGTCGAAGGCCGGGGTCGGCGCGGCGGGGCCCATCAGCACATCGACCTCTTCGAAGGCGTCGAGGAAGTCCTGTCGAATCAGTCGGCGAACCTGCTGGGCCTTCTTGTAGTAGGCGTCGAAGAAGCCTTCGGACAGGGTGTGGGTGCCGATCAGGATGCGTCGCTTGACCTCCTCGCCGAAGCCCTCCGCGCGGGAGCGCTTGTACAGATCGATGAGGTCTTCGGGGTTGTCGCAGCGATGGCCGAAGCGCACGCCGTCGTAGCGCGACAGGTTGGAGGAGGCCTCCGCCGGTGCGATCACGTAGTAGGCCGGGATGGCGTAGGCGGTGTGGGGCAGGCTGACCTCGCGCACGCTGGCGCCGAGCGATTCGTAGACCTTGATCGCTTCGCCGATGGCCTGGTTGACGCCGGCATCGAGGCCGTCGCCGAAGTATTCCTTGGGCAGGCCGATCTTGAGGCCGGACAGCGGCGCGCTGAGCTCCTCGGTGTAGTCGGGAACACCGCGGGCCACGCTGGTGGAGTCGCGCACGTCATGGCCGGCGATGACGTTGAGCAGGTGGGCGCAGTCTTCGGCGCTGCGGGCCATGGGGCCGCCCTGATCGAGGCTCGAGGCGTAGGCGATCATGCCGTAGCGCGAGACCCGGCCATAGGTCGGCTTGAGCCCGGTGATGCCGCAGAAGGCTGCCGGCTGGCGGATCGAGCCGCCGGTATCGGTACCCAGCGCCGCCGGCACCAGGCCCGCGGCGACAGCGGCGGCGCTGCCGCCGGAGGAGCCGCCGGGGACGGCGTCAAGATCCCAGGGGTTCTTGACCGGGCCATAGAAGCTCGACTCGTTGGAGGAGCCCATGGCGAATTCGTCCATGTTGGTCTTGCCCAGGCTGACCGTGCCGGCGGCCTTGAGCTTTTCCACCACGGTGGCGTCGTAGGGGGCGACGAAGTTGTCGAGCATCTTCGAGCCGCAGCTGGTCTTGACCCCCTGGGTGCAGAAGATGTCCTTGAGTGCCAGCGGCACGCCGGTCAGGCGGCCGGCTTCGCCGCGGGCGCGGGCCTGGTCGGCGGCCTCGGCGGCCTCGAGAGCCTGGTCGGCGGTGACGCTGACGAAGCTGTTGAGTGTGCCGTCGAGGCGGTCGATGCGTCCGAGCAGATCCTGGGTCAGCTCGCGACTGGAGATCTCGCCGGCGTCGAGCGCCTGGCTGATCTCGGTCAGTGTCCTGTCATGCATGGGCCTGGCTCCCTGTATGCGTGAATCCAATGTCGAGAAGGGTGGGGCGCGGGGTCACTCGACGACCCGCGGCACCAGGTACAGGCCATTCTCGACCTGGGGAGCGCAGCGCTGGAAGTGCTCGCGCTGGTCGTTCTCGGTGACCTCGTCGGCGCGCAGGCGCTGGGTGGCATCGAGGGGGTGAGCCAGCGGGGCGACGCCTTCGGTGTCGAGCGCCTGGAGCTGATCGACCATCTCCAGGATTCGGCCGAGATCGTCGTGATAGTGGGCTGCGTCATTCTCAGAAAGGTCGATCCGGGCCAGGTGAGCGGCACGGAGGACCTCGGCGTGTTCAAGCGCCATGATCAATTCCTCGACGGAAGGGGTCCATGAAATGACCGCAGAAGGTACCACATTCGCGCGTCGTCGGGCAGGTCTTGCCGGTCAAGGGAGACGCGCATCACGCTTGCCGCTAGGGGGGGTCAGTGATACCGTTTGCGTCCGCACAGGGTTTCCGGTCTGCACTAGGTATCTTTATCCATGTTCAAACGTTTACGAGGTGTGTTTTCCAGCGATCTGTCGATCGACCTGGGGACGGCCAATACGCTCATCTATGTGCGTCATCGCGGGATCGTCCTGGATGAACCCTCCGTGGTCGCGATTCGGCAGTCCGGCAACATGCGCAGCGTTGCTGCGGTCGGCGCCGATGCCAAGCGCATGCTGGGCCGCACCCCCGGAAACATCACCGCCATTCGTCCGATGAAGGACGGCGTCATCGCCGACTTCACCGTGACCGAGCAGATGCTCCAGTACTTTATCCGCAAGGTGCATCAGAGCACCTTCCTGACGCCGAGCCCCCGAGTCCTGGTGTGCGTTCCCTGCATGTCCACGCAGGTCGAGCGTCGCGCCATCAAGGAGTCCGCCGAGGGCGCCGGTGCCCGTGAAGTCTTCCTGATCGAGGAACCCATGGCCGCGGCCATCGGGGCCGGGCTGCCGGTGGAAGAGGCGCAGGGTTCGATGGTTGTCGACATCGGTGGTGGTACCTCCGAGATCGCCATCATCTCGCTCAATGGCGTGGTCTATTCCGAGTCCATCCGCATCGGCGGCGATCGTTTCGACGAGGCCATCAGTTCCTATGTACGGCGCCACTATGGCAGCCTGATCGGCGAAGCCACCGCCGAGCGCATCAAGGAAGAGATCGGCTGTGCCTATCCGGGCGGCGAGCTGCGCGAAATCGACGTGCGCGGTCGCAACCTGGCCGAAGGCATTCCGCGCAGCTTCACCCTCAATTCCCACGAGATCCTCGACGCCCTGCAGGAGCCGCTTGGCTCCATCGTGTCGGCGGTCAAGAGCGCCCTGGAACAGTCACCGCCCGAGCTTGCATCAGACATCGCCGAGCGCGGCCTGGTGCTGACCGGTGGTGGCGCGCTGCTGCGTGATCTGGACAAGCTGATCGCCGAGGAGACCGGCCTGCCGGTGGTGGTCGCCGATGACCCGCTCACTTGCGTGGCACGTGGTGGCGGCAAGGCGCTGGAGATGATCGATCAGCACACCTTCGAGCTGCTCTCCAGCGACTGACGACGTCTGGCCCAGGACCTCCAGGGAGTCGGCCTATCAAACCGCTGTTCTCGCATGGCTCCGTGCCCGGGTACCGCATGCTGTTGTGTGCGGTGCTCGCGGGCGGGCTGATGTTTGTCGATACCCACTTCACCCGAATGGAATCGGTGCGTGCCCAGTTGTCGACGCTGGTGGCGCCGATCCAGTGGGCCGTCAGTCTGCCCAGTGACGTGCTCAACTGGGGCGCCCTGGCGCTGTCCGAGCAACGCTCGCTGGTGGAAGAGAACGCGCGACTGCGCGAGCAGCTGCTGACCCTGTCCCATCGGGTACAGCGCATGGCTAGCCTGACCGCCGAGAACGTGCGCCTGCGCGAGCTGCTCGACGCCGCCCGGGATCACGAGGTGCCTTACCTCACCGCCGAACTGCTGTCGCTGGATCCCGACCCCTTCACCCACCAGATGGTGATCGATCGTGGCCGCCGCGATGGCGTCTATGTCGGCCAGCCGGTGATGGACTCCTCCGGTATCGCCGGTCAGGTCAGTGAGCTTTCGGCCTACTCGAGCCGCGTGCTGATGCTTACCGATGCCAGTCACGCCTTGCCGATCCAGGTCAATCGCAACGGGCTTCGCTTCATCATCCAGGGTACCGGCAGCTACGACGCGCTGAAGGTGCTGCACGTGCCGGATACCGCCGACATTCGCGTCGGTGACCTGCTGATGAGCTCCGGCCTGGCCGGACGCTTTCCTGCGGGTTATCCGGTGGCCAGGGTCAGCGACGTCAGTCACGATCCTGGCGAGCCCTTCGCCACGGTCAGCGCCGCTCCCGTCGCCCAGTTGCAGCGCTCGCGTCACTTCCTTCTGCTGTTTCCGCCGGAGCCTGCGCTCGACGTCTCGCGAGGACGCTGGCACCCGGAGCTGGACCCCGAGGCCGTCGAGGCAGCCCGCCGCCTGGGTGAGCTGTTGACGCCCCCCGAGCAAGACGAGGAGGACGACTGATGGCCGCTACCCCTCGCGTCAGCCTGGTGTGGGTATGGTTGACCCTGTCTCTGGCGCTGTGTCTGCAGGTCATGCCCATGGCCGACGGCTGGCAGGTCTGGCGGCCCGACTGGCTGGGCCTGATGCTGTTGTACTGGTGCATGGCACAGCCCGACCGGGTGGGCGTCTTTCATGGTTTCGTGCTGGGCCTGCTGCTGGACCTCATCGAAGGGGCGCCGCTCGGGCAGAGCGCGCTGACGCTGTCGTTGCTGGCCTTCCTCTCGGCGCTGGTATATCCCCGCTTCAGGACCTACTCGCTGCTCCAGCAGGCGGTGCTGATCTTCGTCCTGCTGGGACTGGTGCAGTTGGTGGAACAGTGGCTGCGTACCCTGTTCGGCCCGTTTTCCATGCACCTGTCGTTTCTGATGCCATCGTTGATCGGGGCGGCGCTGTGGCCTTGGCTGGCGACCCTGTTCAAGGCCATCGGCCGGCGTTCCGCCAAGACCTGAATCCCTCATGACCTGAGCCCCCACGAAAGCGTTGGAGACGCAAGCAATGAGTGAGCCCCTCGATGCTGATGTGAATTCCCCGGTGCTGCGCCTGGCCTCTGCCTCGCCCCGGCGGCGTGAGCTGCTGGCGAGCATCGGTGTGGCGGTGGAGATCGCGCCGGTGGATATCGACGAGACGCCGCATCCTGGTGAAGCGGCCCGGGATTACGTCGCCCGCCTGGCCCGGGCCAAGGCCGTGGCTGGGGCAGAAGCCGAGACTGGGTCTGAGTCCAGGTCCAGGCGTGAGACGGGCCTCGACTTGCCGGTGCTGGGCTCCGACACGTCGGTAGTGCGCGACGGCGAGATTCTCGGCAAGCCTGTCGACGCCGAGGACGCCTTTGTCATGCTGCGCTCGCTGTCCGGGCGCTGGCATCAGGTGATGACCTCGGTGGCGGTCAGCGGACCCGCCGGGGTGCTCGAGGCAACGGTCGTCAGCGATGTGCTGATGCGTGAGCTCCAGGACGACGAGATTCGCAACTACTGGCGCACCGGTGAGCCTGCCGACAAGGCAGGCGGTTACGCCATCCAGGGGCTCGCCTCGATCTTCGTCGAGCGCGTCGAAGGCAGCTATTCCGCGGTGGTGGGGCTGCCGCTCTACGAGACGGCGAGCCTGCTGCGCCGACAGCGCGTGCCTGTGTGGAACGGCGCTTTATTTTGACGGTGTCGTGAGGGTGGCGTGAAGGTGTAGTGGCGCCGCCGCTCGACGAGACGGCGAGCCACCCGCTGGGCCACCGGCAGGCGTGTGCTGCTTCAGTCGAGCCGGACGGGAGGTCCGGCGCCAGCGCCATCGCAACCGCCAGCGGCTATGTCATAATGGCGCGAGACATCAAAGGACAAGGACTGCCGAATGAGTGGTGAAGTACTCATCAACCTGACGCCCATGGAAACCCGCGTGGCCGTGGTGGAGAACGGCGTGCTGCAGGAGGCCTTCATAGAGAGGGCCAGGCGTCGTGGCATCGTCGGCAATATCTACCAGGGCAAGGTGGTGAGGGTACTGCCCGGCATGCAGGCGGCCTTTGTCGATATTGGCCTGTCTCGTGCAGCCTTCATTCACGCCCACGATGTCGGTGAGCACAGCGCCAACGGTGATGACCAGCCGTCCATCTCGCAGCTCTTGCATGAAGGCCAGTCGCTGGTGGTTCAGGTCACCAAGGACCCCATCGGCTCCAAGGGCGCTCGCCTGACCACCCACTTGTCGGTACCGTCGCGCTACCTGGTGTACATGCCGGACTCGCCTCATAACGGCGTGTCCCAACGCATCGAGGACGAGACCGAGCGCGAGCGCCTGCGCGGTCTGGTCGAGGAAGCCGCGGCCGAGCAGCAGATCGAGGTCTCCGGTGGCTTTATCGTGCGCACCGCCGCCGAGGGCGTGACGCTCGAGGAGATGGTCGCCGACATGCACTTCCTGCTGCGGCTGTGGCGCAAGGTCAGCGAACGCCGGCTGACCGCGCCGGCGCCCAGCGTCATCTACGACGATCTGCCGTTGTTCATGCGCACCCTGCGCGACGTCATGCGCGACGATATCGAGAAGGTGCGCATCGACTCCCGCGAAAACCACGTCAAGCTGGTCGAGTTCGCCGAGGAGTTCATGCCCTCGGCGGTGGGACGCATCGAACATTACGCCGGCGAGCGACCGATCTTCGATCTGTACAGCGTCGAGGACGAGATCCAGAAGGCGCTGGCGCGCAAGGTCCAGCTCAAGTCCGGCGGCTATCTGGTGATCGACCCCACCGAGGCGATGACCACCATCGACGTCAACACCGGCGCTTACGTTGGTCACCGCAACCTCGAAGAAACCATCTTCAAGACCAACCTCGAAGCGGCCACCGCCATCGCCCGTCAACTGCGTCTGCGCAATCTCGGCGGCATCATCATCATCGACTTCATCGATATGGTGGACACCGAGCACCAGCGCCAGGTGCTGAGGATGCTCGAGAAGTCGCTGGAACGGGATCACGCCAAGACCAAATGCACCGGCGTCACTGAGCTCGGGCTGGTACAGCTGACCCGCAAGCGCACCCGTGAAAGCCTCGAGCAGACCCTGTGCGAGCCGTGTCCCTCCTGCCAGGGCAGGGGCACCCTCAAGACGCCAGAATCGGTGTGCTACGAGATCTTTCGCGAGATCCTGCGTGAAGAGCGCGCCTACAATGCCGAAACCTACGCGGTGCTGGCCTCCCAGGCGGTGGTGGACCGACTGCTCGACGAGGAGTCGGCCGCGGTCGCCGATCTCGAGGAATTTATCGGCAAGACCATTCGTTTTCAGGTCGAGACCCACTATTCCCAGGAGCAGTACGACATCGTGCTGATGTGATCCGATGAGGCCGATCCGCCTGCTGACTCGCTGGTTGTTGACGCTGGTGGCGGTAGTGCTGGCGATGGCCGCGCTGCTGTCGCTGGTGCTGCGCGTGTCGCTGGGCCAGGTCGATCGCCTCGAGGATCGACTGGTCGAGATGATAGCGTCACGCTTCGAGGCGGAGACCCATCTGGTGAGTCTCGAAGGCAGTCTGCATGGCCTCGACCCCGGCTTGACCCTTGACGGGCTGCGACTCGAGGCCGAAGACGCCACGGGCAGCTATCCGTTGTTGCAGGTCGAGCGCGGTGAAGTGCGCCTGGACACCCTGGCGAGCCTCGACGAGGGGCTGCCGGTGGTCGACAAGGCCCACTTCCAGGGCGTCACCCTCCATCTTTATCAGGACCGCGAACGTCGTTGGCTGTGGCCACAGCCGGCGCGTATCCCCCCCGAACTGATGCCCGAAGGGCAGTTTGACCTCGAGCGTCTGGACTTCTGGGTCGGCGTCATGCTGCGCCAGCGTGCCTGGGTCGATGACCTGCGCGTGGTGCTGCACGGGCGCCGCGAGGTGACCACCCTGCATGCGCCGCGGCTGTTGATGACCGGCGATGAGATGCGCACCCATATCGAGGGTGAGGTATTCATCGAGGATCGCGACGCCGAGGCCATGGAGATCGTCATGGCCTTGACGCCGGGCAGTCGCGAGGCGAGCAATTTCAGCGCCGCCCTGCAGGGCACCATGCAGCTCGACAGCCTGACCGGCTTGTCACGACTGATCGGCATCGAGGACGTGCTGCGTTTCGATGAGGCCAGCGGGGACGCCACCGTCTGGGCGCGCTGGGACAATGGGCGCCTGGCGGATGTGCGCCTCGATGTGCTGGCACCGCGCCTGGCGCTCAATCAGCGCGACGAGATGGCGACAGCGGTCGCCCAGGAGATGGGCGAGGGCTCGCCTGGTGGCATCGTGCTCAACGGGGCCGAATTGCGCGGTCAGTGGCTGAGACGCGACGTCGATGACTGGGAGGCCTGGTTCGAGGGTGACGCCGAAGACGTGAGCTGGACCGGAGACGACGGCGAAACCGCGCCGGAAGGTGGCGCCTTGCCCCAGTACTGGCACGTGGAAAGCCGCGAAAACGGCTGGTGGGCCAACGCCAGCGGCTTCGAGCTGGGTGCACTGGCGCAGTGGCGCGAGCGTCTGCGCCTGCCTGAGGGCCTGGCCCGGGCGGTGGACGCCTTGAAGCCCCGCGGTCAGGTGACCGGGCTGGGCTTTGGCAGGCTCGATGACGAATGGCGTGCCCGGGTCAGCGCGCTGGGGGTCGAGGTCGACCCCTGGGAGAGTGCGCCCGGCGGCGGCCCGCTGGATGTCTGGGTGGAAGCCGACGGCACCCGTGGTCGAGTGGACTTCGTCGACGCTGGCCAGGCATCGATGCATTTCCCTGAGCTGTTTGCCGCCCCCATGCAGCTCGACTACGCCACCGGCGAGGTGATCTGGTCCTACGACGGGCCGCGCAGCTTTGTCAGTGGACGCGACCTCAAGGTCGGCTGGCGCGACGCCGAGGTGGAAGGGGGCTTTGGTCTGGCCATCGCCGCCGATCGTCGCGGGGGCTTCGGTCTTGAGCTGGACATGCGCGACGTCAACGCCCGGGATATCGCCTTGAGCGAGTGGTTGCCGATGCCGCTGTTGCGCAACGATGTGGACGCCGAACTCGCGGACTGGCTGGCCAGTGGTCTGGCCGGACGGGTGCCCCAGGGGCAGCTGCGCCTGCACGTGCCGCTGCGTGAGCAGGACGACCTCGACAGCGAGAAGCTCGACAGCAGTCTCAGCCTGGATCTGGATATCGTCGAGGGGCGGGTGCCCTACGCCGAAGGCTGGCCGGCGCTTAGCAACGTCAGCGGCCACCTGTCCGTCGAGGATGACAGTCTGGAGGCGCGCGTCGACCATGCCGAGAGCCAGGGCGTGAAGACCGAAGGCGCCAGCGTCAAACTGGCCGACGAGGTCCTCAGCGTCGAAGGGCCGCTGTCGGCGTCGCTGACGCAGTTGCTGGCATTTCTCGAAGAGATGCCGGTGGAGGGCGCCGAGGCTGCCAGTAACTGGCGCGGCGAGGGTAGTGTGACTGGCCAGTTGTCGCTGTCGCTGCCGATGGCCGACCCGGACGCCCTGGACCTGAAGGTCGAGGCCGACGCCCGGGCGTCGAGGGTCGTGCATCAGGGCACCGAGCTCGAGTTCGAGAACGTCAGCGGCCCCCTGACCTGGTCCCAGCAGGGCGAAGAAGGTGGATTGTCCGGTCGTCTTGAGGGCCAGGTGCTCGGTGGTAGCGTGGCGGCCGACCTTCAGGGCCGCAACGATAGCGTGGCGCTGTCCGGACGCGCCGATGCGCCGGCGCTGCTGGACTGGGCGGGGCTCGAGCCTGGGGTACTGCTGTCGGGCTCCTTCCCCTGGCAAGGCCGGCTTGAGCTCGATGCCCAGCGTCTGTCGCTGGAAAGCACCCTGGAGGGGCTGTCGATCGCACTACCGGCACCGCTGGGCAAGCGTGCCTCCCAGACGGTACCGCTCAAGCTGGACCTGAGCCTCGGCGATTCTCCGGTGTTGAGCGGCCAGTACGGGCGCGATGTCGGCGCCCGTTGGCGCGCCGCCGGGCCCGGCGGCAGCCAGGGTCAGCTGTGGGTCGGTCGGGCGGCACCTGGCGCTTGGCCCGGTGAGCCGGGCTGGTCGGTGCTGGCCTATCTGCAGCGACTCGATCTGGGCGCCTGGGCCGACGCCCTGAAACCACTGGCCGGTGCCATGCCGGAAGGCGGCTCCAGTGGCGGCGGCGGGGCGGGACTGTCACGCCTGGAGGCCCGCACCGACTGCCTGAGCGACGGCGATCGTTGTCTGGGCACGCTGACCATCGACGCCAGTCCCCGCTTCAGCCGAGGCGCCAGGCAGTGGCAGGCGGCGCTTGGCGGAAGCCTGGTCGACGGCCAGGTGACCTACCGCCCGGGTGTTGCACAGCCACTGGTGCTCGATCTCGATCGACTGGTGCTGGACAGCTTGATTCCCGAGAGCGGGCAAACGGCGGTTCAGGGTGCCGAGTCCGGCTCGCTGTTCGGTGAACTTGAGGTCGCCAGCGCGCCTGCGGCCTTCCCGCAGCGAGTGCGCGAGCTGCCCGACGGGCGTCTCACCATCGACGATATCGTGTACCAGGGCAATCGGGTCGGGCCCTTCAACGGCGCATGGCGTTCCAGCAGTGATCGGCTGTCGGTCGAGCCGGTATCCCTCACCCTGGGCGAGGTCACGGCAGAGGGGTCGCTGGTATGGGAGGCCTCCGGTAGTCAGGCCAGCCTGACGCGCTCGCGACTGGCGCTCACCGGGGGTGATCCCGGGACCGCGCTGGCGGCGCTCGGGCAGGACGTGGCGGTACGCGCCGAAAGACTCGACGTGGACAGTCAGCTGGCCTGGCCGGGGGCCCCCTGGCAGTTTGCGCTGGCCCGATCACGCGGTAGCCTGAACGTCGATATGGTCGACGGGACCTTTGCCAATATCAGCTCGCCCTCGGCCAAGGTGGTGGGACTGCTCAACGTCGACAACCTGCTGCGGCGCCTGCGTCTGGATTTCTCGGACGTCACCGGTGAGGGTACCGCCTTCGACCGTGTCAGTGGTGCCGCGACCCTGTATGGTGGAGTGTTGGAAACCGAAGGGCCGATTCGTATCGATGGCCCCGCCACCGACTTTACCCTGGACGGCTCCGCCGACCTGGCGCGACGTCAGCTCGACCTGATGCTCGGCGTGACCGTGCCGGTCAGCAACAACCTGCCGCTGGCAGCCGTGGCCGTAGGGGCGCCCGTCGTGGGCGGTGCCCTGTTTGTGGCCGACAAGCTGTTCGGCGACGTCATCGACCGGGTGACGCGAATTCACTATCTGGTGCAGGGTCCCTGGACCTCGCCCCGGATCACTCTGGAAAGTGCTCAATGACATCTCAAGCTGCATCCTTCGATGAGGCCGTGGCCACCCTGTTGACCCCGGGAGGCCTCGATCTCGGCGGTCTCGACACGGGTCTCCGGCACGCTCTGGGCCCTGGCATCGACTACGCCGATCTGTACTTTCAGCGGACCTGGCAGGAGGGCTGGGTGCTGGAGGACGGCGAGGTCAAGGAAGCCAGCTACAACATCGACGGTGGCGTCGGGGTGCGCGCCATGGCCGGCGAGAAGACCGGCTTCGCCTACTCCAACCAGATCAACGCCGATGCCCTGGCCGAGACGGGCCGCACCGCTTCGGGCATCGTGCGCAGCGGCGCCACCCTGACCCAGGCGCCACGCATCCAGGTCAGTGCCGAGCCGCGCTACGCGGGCATCGACCCGCTGTCAGGGCTGTCGGCCGAAGACAAGGTCGCCATGCTCAAGCTGGCCGACCGGGTGGCCCGGGCTGCCGATCCCAGCGTGTCCCAGGTCAGCGCCTCGCTGTCCGGCGTCTACGAAGTGGTACTGGTCAGCGCCAGTGACGGCACCGTCGCCGCCGACGTGCGCCCGCTGGTGAGGCTCAATGTCAGTGTCATCGCGGTCAAGAACGGCCGGCGTGAACGCGGCAGTGCCGGTGGTGGCGGCCGCTACCCCATGGCGAGGCTGCGCGACGAAGGCGTCGCCGAGACCTACGCCAAGGAAGCGGTGCGTCAGGCGCTGGTCAACCTGGAGGCGACCGATGCCCCCGCCGGACAGATGCCGGTGGTACTGGGGGCCGGCTGGCCCGGCATCCTGCTGCACGAGGCGGTGGGCCATGGCCTCGAGGGTGACTTCAATCGCAAGGGCAGCTCGGCCTTCGCCGGCCGTATCGGCGAGCGAGTGGCGTCGCCCGGCGTTACCGTGGTCGACGACGGCACCCTGATGGATCGCCGTGGTTCGATGTCGGTGGACGACGAGGGCACCCCCAGCCAATGCACCACCCTGATCGAGGACGGCATCCTTACCGGCTACATGCAGGACAAGCTGAACGCCCGCCTGATGGGCATGGCGCCCACCGGTAACGCCCGTCGCGAATCCTTCGCCCATATGCCGATGCCGCGCATGACCAATACCTACATGCGCGCCGGCATGGACGACCCCCAGGACATCATCAAGAGCGTCTCGCGCGGGCTTTACGCGGTCAGCTTCGGCGGCGGCCAGGTGGACATCACCTCGGGCAAGTTCGTGTTCTCGGCGAGTGAAGCCTACCTGATCGAGGACGGTCGGATCACCGCGCCGGTCAAGGGGGCGACGCTGATCGGCAACGGCCCCGAAGCGATGGGCCAGGTCTCGATGATCGGCCACGACATGGAGCTGGACACCGGTATCGGGGTGTGCGGCAAGGAAGGACAGGGGGTGCCGGTGGGCGTCGGTCAGCCGACCCTCAAGCTCGACGAGTTGACCGTGGGTGGCACCCAATCCTGATACAGCCGAGGCAAGCTGGCTGAGCGACAAGGCGGCGCCGACAGAGGTGTCGGCGCCAAGGCGGAGCCTGCAGGACCCAGGCGCTGTCCGAAAAGTCGACGAGCGCAGGCACTCGTCAGACTGGCCCTCGAGCCCGGCGGTTAGATCCCTGCGGTATCACGCAATAGCTTGTAGAGCCGCTTGGCGTTGGTGGGGGGCTTGTTCTGCTCGCGCTCCTTGCGGGCGTTGCGGATCAGCTGACGCAGCGCCTGGCGATCGGCCTGGGGATAGTCTTCGAGGAAGGGTTCGACGGCGTCATCACCTTCTTCGATCAGGCGATCACGCCACTTTTCCAGGCGCAGGAAGGCATGGTCGCGCTGGACCTGGGCCTTCTCGATGTCGTCGAAGACCGCCTGGATGGCCTCCAGGTCTTCCTTGCGCATCAGCTTGCCGACGTACTGCATATGGCGGCGTCTGGCCTCGCGGGCACGAATGCGGTCGGTCTCGTCGATGGCGCGAAGCAGATCGTCCGACAGCGGGAAGCGGGCGCGCTCCTCGGGCTTCATCGCGATGAAGCGCTCGCCCAGCGCCTGCAGCTCGTGCATCTCCCGCTTGAGCTGGGACTTGCTGGGGCGGTCGTCGGGGGAAAGGTCATCCTGGGTCATACCGGGTCCCTGGTGAAGGCATCGGGGAAAATCGAAAAGGCGGTGGTCGCGCCGGGCGCGACGTCCGCGAAAGTATACCAGCCTGTGGCGCCCGAGGCGCCGCAGGATGACAGTCTCAGCCGACCCCTATGGTCGGACAAGGAGTACAAGATGACACAGGCGTTTGATGCCAGAGCCCAGCAGGCGGTGCTGGAAAGTCGTGCCGAGACCGCGCTCGAGCTTGCTCGGCGACTGGGTGCGGATGCCTGCGAGGTCGGCGCCAGCGTCGATCAGGGCACCGGTGTAAGCGTGCGCGAGGGCGATGTGGAGTCGGTGGAGCTATCCCGCGATCAGGGCATCGCCGTCACCGTCTATCTGGGCAAGCGCAAGGGCAGCGCCTCGTCCACCGATGCCAGCGACGCCTCGATCAAGAGCGTGGTCGAGAAGGCCATCGCCATCGCCCGCTACACCGGCGAGGATCCTGCCTCCGGGCTTGCCGACGCCGAGCTGATGGCGACCGAGTTGCCGGATCTCGACGTCCATCACCCCTGGGCGCTGGACACGGACAAGGCGATAGAGCTGGCGCTTGCCTGCGAGGCGGCGGGCCTGGCCGAGCCGGGTATCCGCAGCTCCGACGGCGCCAGCCTGTCGAGCGGCGAGGGCGTTCGCGTCTACGCCAACAGCCATGGTTTTCTCGGCAGCCAGCGCGGCAGCCGTCACTCGCTTTCCTGCCTGCTGATCGCCGAGGACGCATCCGGCATGCAGCGGGACTACGACTACACCAGCGCCCGGGATCCACGGGCGCTGCGTGACCCGGCGGAGGTCGGCCGCAGCGCCGCCGAGCGTACGCTACAGCGCCTCGGGGGGCAGCGCCCCCAGACCGGGCGTTTTCCTGTGATGTTCGACCCGACCCTGGCAAGCGGCCTGATCGGCCACCTGATGTCGGCCCTGGCCGGCGGCGCCATCTACCGCGACGCCTCCTTCCTGTGTGGCCGCCTGGGTGAGACTCTGTTTCCCGAGTGGTTCAGCCTCGCCGAGCAGCCGATGCTGGTGGGTGGCATGGCCAGCAGTCCGTTCGACGGCGACGGCGTCCAGACCCGCAACAATCGCTTTATCGAGCAGGGGCGTCTGGCCAGCTACATGCTGTCGGCCTACAGCGCGCGTCGGCTCGGTATGCAGACCACCGCCAACGCCGGCGGGGCACGCAACCTGCGCCTCGAGGCGCCGCTGGAAAGCCGCGAGGCGCTGCTCTCGAAGATGGATCGGGGCGTACTGGTCACGGAGCTGATGGGGCAGGGCGTCAACGGCGTCACCGGTGACTATTCCCGCGGTGCGGCCGGTTTCTGGGTCGAGAACGGCCAGATTCAGCATCCCGTCGAGGAGTTCACCATCGCCGGCAACCTGGCAGGCATGTTCCAGGGTCTGGTGGGACTGGGGGATGATATCGATACCCGTGGCAGCATCCACAGCGGTAGCTGGTTGATCGATGAGATGACCATCGCCGGTAGCTGACAGTCTCTGGAAACGTCAATTCACTGCTTACTGAATAGTGAGACCTTCGGCGGCCCTCGGGGCCGCCGTTTTCATGCCGTTGAGTCCTTCGTGCCGCGAAGACGCTATGCTGAGCCAGAGGCAGGGCTCTGGCCGCCAGGGCTCGCGACCGACAATCGGGGTGCGGGGATGACAATGAAGCGGTTTTCCTGGCTGCTGCTGGCAATGGCAAGCGGCCTGGTCTCGAACGCAGTGGCAGCGACCGCAGAGGCCACCGAGCCATCCAGCTCGGACGGTGCGGTCAATCTGGATACCTATGTGCGGGCGCAGACCGACACCCACTTCCAGAACTATGCCGATGATGGCTATTTTGGCAGCCTGCGCCATGACCGCGCGCCGTTGCCGGTGGACGCCGAGGTGGTTCGGGTCAATCGGGATATCCTGCACAGCGTCGGCGTCTTTGATCTGGCCTCACCGGTGACCTTCACCGCCCCGGCCAGCGCCACCCGACTGCAGTCCATGCAGGTGGTCAACCAGGACCACTACACCCCGATGATGGCCTACGGCGGACGCGAGATCGTGCTGGATGAAGAGAGCGTCGGTTCGCGCTATGCCTTGGTCATGTTCCGTACCCAGGTGGACGCCGACTCGAGCGCGGACATCGCCGAAGCCAACGCGCTGCAGGATGCCATCGAGTGGTCCCAGGATGACGCGGGAGAGCTGTCATTGCCCGAGTGGGATATGGAGCGGCTGGGCGAGGTAAGAGAGGCGGTGCTTGGTCTGTCGCCCTTTATCTCCGGCAGCCACGGCATGTTTGGCGCCGAAGACAGCGTCGACCCGGTGCGGCATCTGTGGGGGACGGCCGCGGGTTGGCTGGGCCAGCCCATCGAGGACGCCTACTACGTCACCGTCAGCCCGCTTCACAATGATGGCGAGACGCCTCAGGTGCTGATTCTGCCGGTGGACGTGCCGGTTACCGGGTTCTGGTCGGTGACCGTCTACGATGCCAGAGGGCGTCTGATCGAGGGCGCCGAAGGGGCGCACTCCCTGACCAGTGTCGAGGCCGACGCCAACGAGGATGGTTCGGTAACCCTCCACTTTGGCGGCGACCCCCAGGCACCCAACCATCTGGCGATCGCCCCGGGATGGACGTATACCTTACGCTTCTACCGCCCGGCCGAAGCCCTGATCAAGGGCGATTGGCTGCCGCCGTCGCCGACCCCGGTGGGACTACCAGTGCCGGGCTCTGGCTAGATATAAAGCTCGGGCTGGATAGAAAAAGAGGAACGTCCATCCCTGTGGATGGACGCTGTCACCAACACCTGCTGCGCTTCTACCGCCCGGCCGAAGCCCTGATCAAGGGCGATTGGCTGCCACCTTCTCCCACCCCGGTGGAATTGCCGGTGCCGGGCTCGGGCTAGCCCTGAGACGCCTTGAGCGCCTGGTCCAGGTCCGCCATCAGGTCGTCGACATGCTCGATGCCGACAGACAGGCGCACCATGTCCGCGGTGACCCCGGCGGCGGCCAGTTCCTCGTCATTGAGCTGGCGATGGGTGGTCACCGCCGGAATCGCCGAGCAGGTCTTGGCGTCACCGATATTGACCAGTCGAAGGATCAGCCCGAGCGCGTCGTAGAAGCGCACCCCGGCGTCTCGTCCGCCCTTGATGCCGAAGCTCAAGATGCCGGAGGCCTGGCCGTTCATGTAGCGCTTGGCCAGCTCGTGGTCCTTGTGATGTGAAAGGCCAGCGTACTTGACCCAGGACACCGCCTCGTGGCCCTCGAGGTACTCGGCGATGGTCTGGGTGTTGGCACAGATGCGCTCGATACGCAGCGCCAGTGTCTCGAGACCCTGCAGCAGATTCCAGGCGGCCTGGGCGCTGAGGGCCGCCCCCATGTTGCGCAGTGGCACGACCCGGGCGCGGGCGATAAAGGCCGCGTCGCCGACGTCTCGGGTATAGCTGATGCCGTGATAGGAGGGGTCGGGCTCGTTGAGCAGCGCAAAGCGTTCGGCATGGCTGGCCCAGGGGAAGCGACCGGAATCGACGATCACGCCACCCACGGTGGTGCCGTGGCCACCGATATACTTGGTCGCGGAGTGCACCACGATATCGGCGCCGTGTTCGATCGGGCGCCACAGGAAGGGCGTGGCCACGGTGTTGTCGACGATCAGCGGGACACCGTTGTCGTGGGCCACCTGGGCGAGTGCGGCGATGTCCACCACACTGCCCGAAGGGTTGCCGATACTTTCGCAGAACACCGCCTTGGTACGCTCATCGATGCGATCGGCGATGCCGGCGAGGTCGTCCTTGTCGGCGAAGCGGACCTCGATGCCCTGGCGCGGCAGGGTGTGGGCAAAGAGGTTGTAGGTACCGCCGTAGAGTTCGCTGATCGAGACGATATTGTCGCCGCTTTCGGCAAGCGTCTGGATGGTATAGGTAATGGCGGCCATGCCGGAGGCCACCGCCAGGCCCGCGATACCACCTTCCAGGGCGGCCACGCGATTTTCCAGCACCGCGCAGGTGGGGTTCATGATGCGCGAATAGATGTTGCCCTCGACCTTGAGATCGAACAGGTCGGCGGCATGCTGGGCATCATCGAAGGAAAACGATGTGGTCTGGTGGATCGGGACCGCGACAGAGTGCTGGTCGTCAGGGGCGTAGCCGTGGTGCAGGGCGAGGGTTTCGCGTTTCATGGCAGTTCCTTTGATGGCGGTTCCTGGTCGGCCAGGGGAGCGCCTGATGGCGTCTTGAGGTCGGGTCTGTCAGCCTAAGCCGCGGCGGCCGAGGCCTCAATCAGCAAAAGGTGCTGGACCGGCAATGGGCCCGACCGGGGCGCACGATAAAGACACGACACGGGAGCGACAGCGTGGACACACCCTCCAGCGACGCAAGCGAGATCTCGGGCATCGACACCGTGGAGGCGGCGCGGCTCTTCGCCACGGCGGCTCACGGCGCCATCGGTCAGCGGCGCAAGTACCTGGACACCCCCTACATCGAGCATCCCGCCGCTGTGGCCGCGCTGGTCAGCCGCCACTGCCCCGGCGACCCCGCCATGGTTGCCGCCGCCTGGTTGCACGATGTGCTGGAGGACACCCAGGTGACGGCCCAGACACTGGGCGACAACTTCGGGGAAGAGGTGACCGCGCTGGTGTTGGCGCTAAGCGATCTCGAAGGGCCTGAGGTGGGCAACCGCGCCGTGCGCAAGCGCTTGGCGCTGGAGCGTCTGGCACAAGCCGGCGCCCGCGCCCAGACCATCAAGTACGCCGACCTGATCCACAACACCGGCTCTATCGTCGAGCATGACCCGGGATTTGCACGCCTCTATCTGAAGGAAAAGCGAGCCCTGCTCGAGGCCATGACCGAGGGGGAGGTCGGCCTTCGTCGCCTGGCCTGGGAGGTGCTTGAGCAGGCCGAGGCTCGTCTTCGACAGCGCCGACAACAGGGAGAGAGCCCCACCGGCAGGTGAGGCTCCCGGTTCCTCCTGCCCTTCAATCCGAGCCCTTTCGGACCGGCCTAGAATTGCAGACCCAGGGCCAGCCCTCCGAGTACGTAGCAGAACAGGGTGATCAGGGCGACGCCGATCACGTTGAGCACGATCCCGCCACGGGCCATCTGCGAGATGGTGACGGCGCCGGAGCCGAACACGATGGCGTTGGGCGGCGTGCCGACCGGCAGCATGAAGGCGCAGGTCGCGGCGAAGGCGGCAGGTATCAGCAGCGTCATGGCGTCGGCGCCAATGCCGACGGCGACCCCGCCCAGCACCGGGATGAAGGTCGCGGCGGTGGCAGTGTTGGAGGTGATCTCGGTAAGAAACAGCACGATGGTGGTCACCGCCACCACCAGCGCCACCATCGGCAGCGCTCCCAGCGCGCTGACCTGTTCGCCGAACCAGCCGTCGAGCCCTGACGCTGCCACCGCGCTGGCCAGCGACAGACCGCCGCCGAACAGCAGCAGTACGCCCCAGGGCAGGCCATCCTCGGCGTCCTGCCAGTCCAGCACCATGTCGCCCTTGGCGTTGCCCGGCAGGAAAAACAGCACGATACCGGCGCCGATGGCGATGGCGGTGTCATTCAAGGCGTCAAGGAACGAAAACCAGTCGCCAATCAGCGGCAGGCTGGCGATCAGCCCCGGCACCACCCACAGAAAGGCCGCACCGGCGAACACGAACATCACCATGCGCTCGCCCTGGCCGAGCGGTCCCAGGTGATCGAGCTGGTCTTCGATCATCGCCTTGCCGCCGGGAATCTCATCGAGCTTGAAGCGATAGAGCACCCGGGTCATGAGTACCCAGCCGATCAGGATAAAGGTCAGCGCCAGTGGCAGACCGACCATCATCCACTGCAGGAACCCGATGTCCCGGCCCAGTTCGTCGGCGGCGTAGCCGGCGACGATGGCGTTGGGGGGAGAGCCCAGCAGGGTGCCGAGCCCGCCCATGGACGCCGACCAGGCGATGGCCAGTACCAGGCAGACACCGAAGCTGCGGATGTTGTCATCCTTGATGATGTCCGAGACGCGGCCGCCCTTGTGCAGGTCTTCTCCGACCGCGTCACTGTCCTGTGAGCTCGAGCGTTCCACCACCAGGGTCAGCACCGACAGCGCAATCGGCAGCATCATCAGGGTGGTGGCGGTGTTGGACACCCACATGGACAGAAAACCGGTGGCCAGCATCATGCCGAGCACGATACGACGAGGTTCGACCCCGACGCGATGCAGGGTGGTCAGGGCGATACGCCGGTGCAGTTGCCACTTTTCCATGGCGATGGCGATCAGGAAGCCACCGAGAAATAGAAACACGATGGAGCTGGCGTAGGGAGCGGTGGCCTCGGACACCGAGCGTTCGGTCAGCATGGGAATCAACACGATGGGCAGCAGCGAGGTGACCGACAGCGGGATCGCCTCGGTCATCCACCAGATCGCCATCAGGGTGCCGATGGCGGCCACCCAGCGGGCATCTGGCGACATCGACTCGGCACCCCCAAGGGCCACCCAGACCATGGCCGCACCGGCCAGCCCGAAGGCCCGCAACGACCAGATCAGCCGAGGCGAGCGTCCGCCGCTGTCGCTGTCAACGTCCTGTTGTTGTGTAAGTGACTCTGCCATGGGGCCTCCCGCCGATCGCGAAGATGGATGTGACACTGCGGTGATGTACCGCCATCTCAGCGTAGACGAGGGCCAGGGACGCCGAGTTTGGGGGCCGACGTCGGGGAACAGGATGGAGCGAACCGGCACAGCCTGATCGGTCATTCGCTCGGGCGGGGACCAGGTGGCGAGAGGCGAGAGGCGAGAGGTGAGAGGTGAGAGACGAGAAGCGAGAGGCTGTCTGCGGACCTCAGACAACGGCGTCAGACGGGGCTTTTGGGGTGACGTCATCGAGCCGATGGTAACTGGCCAGCAGGCGGCGGCTGACGCGAACATTGTTGTGAAGCCGCTGTCTGTCGTCATTGGACGTCGACGCCTCGCCTTGGCGCTCGAGACAGGCTTCGGCCCGATCCAGCAGCTCGCCAAGCTGGGCGGGAGTAAAGTCGTGGCCCGATGATGTCCGTTGCGAGGCAGGCAGGGAGGCGTCCTGCGGCAGCAGTTCCACGATGCGGTGGTACTGGCTATGCAGCAGACGATGGAGGGCGCGGGCGAGGTCCTGTGACAGGTCGGCCTGAAGGCCTTCGGTAGCGACCTTGTCGTCAAGTTCCAGCAGTGCCGGTACACGGGGATCGACGTCGTGGATGGCGTGTTCGCCTTCGGGGTGCTTCAGCGTCAGCGGTATCAGCATGCGGTAGAGATGAAGGCGGTCGCGCTCCAGCGATTTGCGCGTGGCGTCGGCTTCCTGGCTCAGGCGGTTGAACTTGACCTGGGCGCCGAGGGCGTTGATCTGACTGACCGAACGGGAATAGCCGATCACCAGCGCGCTGACGAGACCCAACGAGAACAGCGATACCGCTGCACCTCCGTTGACGTCGTCGCGACTGTCCAGCAGCCAATAGCTCAGAGCGGCGCTGGCGATGACGATCACCAGTGCCACCCAGGTATTGGTGCGCGTTGATTCCTTCCTGCTGTGCATCCTTGCCCCCCGCCCCCAGCCACCTGGTGTGCCTTTCGTCGGGTACACCAGGAAAGGCTGGGTGCTGTCTGTCGCTCCCTGGTTCGCCACGCTGGGCGAACCTGACTGGGGCCAGCCTAGCAGCGGGTCAGCGTTGGCGAAACGCCTGTCGACTCAGTGGTCGATGTAGACATAGTGCTGCCAGCCGAGCATGCGCAACAGCACCTTGCGCATGATGGCGACGTGGTGGAAGTGCTCGGTGTAGACCGCTGCCTGGGCGCCGATGCCCAGCGGCATGTCCGGCATATCCTGGCCCGGGGCGAGCTTCAGGGTCACCAGCGCAGGGGCGTCGGTCCTGGCGAAGGCGTCGGCGCCCAGCAGTCGATCACCGGCGGCGACCTGGGACTCGGCGATGGCCGGCAGCACCTCGATGACTTCGGCGGCGAACACCTGGCCTGGCAGGGCGGTGAAGGTCAGTTCGGCCTCGTCGCCTGGCTGGATACGGTTGAGCGCCTGCTGGCGGAAGGCGCCGGTAAAGCGGCCGGGTTCGTCATGAACGAAGACCCCCAGTGGCTTCAGCGGCAGCGGTACCGCCATCATTCCCGGGCGCACCGCGAGCTGTGTCAGAAAGCCGTCAGTGGGTGCGCGGATGACCGTATTTTGCAGATCATATTGTGCCTCGGCCAGTTGGGCGCGCTTGGCGACGACCAACGGGTCCTCGTCATCGCCGTCGGGGCGCTGTTCGGCGCGGGCCCGCTCGAGGGCAGCCTCGGCCTGGGCGACACGTGCAGCCGCGGTCTGGGCGTTCTGGGAGGCTTCGTCGATCTGCTGACGGCTGAAGGCCGAGGAGGCGGCCTGATAACGTGCCAGGGTCCGACTGGCCTGATCTCTATCGGCCTGGGCCGCCACCAGGTTGGCCTCGGCCTCGGCAACGCCGGCGCTGCGACTGTCGGAATTGCGCAGGGCGTCTTCGAGCTCCGCCGTCAGCCGCTCTACCCGGGACTCGAACTGGGTGGCGTCCAGGATGAACAGCGGGGTACCGGCCTCGACCAGGGTGTTGGGGTCGACCTCGACGGAGCTGACCCGGGCCCGGACCTCGGATACCAGCGGCGTCACCGCGTAGGCCTGGCGAACCTGGCGGGTAAAGGGATGGTTGTAGTTCATCAGCAGCACCAGGGTCGCGACCACGATGATGCCGCCGAGTACCGCAGTGGGGACCGTCCACTTGTTGAGCGGGATGCGGAAGATCTTGAACACGGCGATACACAGCGCCGCATAGGTCAGCACGATAAGCAGATCCATCAGTCCTGACCTCCCTGGGTATTGCCGGACGTAGATTGGGCGCGAGCCGGTTGCTCTACCTGGAGCGACGGCGCTGAGGCCTCCTGGGCGTCGAGTCGCTGGCGCAGGTGGTCGAGTTCGAGGCGTAACTCGTCGATCTCGCTGCGCTCTCGCGCCTGTTCTTCCTCGATCTGCTTGAAGCCCCAGCCGCGATCCGGCCGATAGAGGGTGGCCCAGATCCACAGGAAGGGCCACAGCACATGCAGGGTGAACAGGCTGACCCAGCCGGCGACGTGGATCGCGTCCTGGTGCGGATGGTCGCGCTTCTTGGCGATACCGTAGGGGATGTCGTGGATGACGATGACACCGTAGAACAGGGTCAACACCACGAAGCACAGGATGCCGAGGGCAAAGTAGTTCAGCATGCAATGACCTTTTTTCGCGGACCTGCGCAACGTGCGAGGTCGATTTCAATCATGGAACATGCATGTAACGATAGCAGGATCGAGCCCTGACAAAGCCAACGGATGCTTAGGCGGCGTCAACGGGACGCACCCGTCCCAGTGCTGGATTCCACGCTAAGCGCCAGGTTTCGCCAGAGGCTCGTCTCGGGCAATTGCAGACACTATCGCGGGGGGAGTGTCACAACGGACTGTGCATTTTCTGGATAAGGGCTGAGCTTGCGCCGGGGCCAGCTGCGAACAAGGCTTTGAAGCAGGTCAGCATTCGTGACGACTTGCCTATGGATGTCGATGGGGCGGCAAGGTCCTGGCTTGGCAATAGAAAAAAACAATCAAAACTTAGTGTGTGATAGCTTTATGGTTGATAAATATGCCGTGACGGCCTCAGGTCTCTGTTCTAGCTTGAATGAGCACAATTCATTAATGACTATTGGTCGCGTTTGGCCAATGCGCATCGACAGGGACGATTACAGGGAATGAAAACCATACCTTTCGCAGTCACGGCGATTGCACTTGCCATTGGCGCCACTCCGGCAGTTGCTGCTGAAAACGCCGCATCGGAAAGCACGAAAGCCTTCAACCAGCAACTGCGAGACTACTTGCCCTTTGATGATGATACCGATTTCGAGAATGCCAGGCGTGGCTTGATTGCTACGCTGGACGAGAGTGTCATCAAGAAGCCGGACGGTTCGCCTGTCTATGACACGGCGCAATTTGACTTTGCCACGGGGGACTCTCCGGATACGGCAAATCCCAGTTTATGGCGGCAAAGTCAATTGAACGCAATAAATGGCTTGTTTGAAGTTGTTGAAGGGAAAATTTATCAGATACGAGGTTTTGACCTTGCCGTCATGACCTTCATCAGGGGGGATAATGGATGGATTGTCGTCGATCCCCTGACCGCCAATGAAACGGCTGCCGCCGGCCTGTCTTTGCTGCAAGAGCATGTGGAAGATATTCCCGTTACCGGCGTGATTATCACGCACAGTCATGTGGATCACTTCGGGGGTGTAAAAGGTATCCTGACCCAGGATGAAGTCGATGCAGGTGAGATTCCAATTGTGGCTCCTGAGAACTTCTTCGAAGAGTCTGTCAGTGAGAATCTGATCGCCGGCAATACGATGAGTCGTAGGGCCAGTTACATGTATGGCAACGTTATCGAGAAAGGGCCAGAAGGCTCACTTGGTTCTGGGCTTGGCACCACCACCGCAGCCGGTACTGTGACTATCGCTCAACCGACGATAACGATTGACGACACCCCGAAGACCGAGGTGATCGACGGTGTCGAGATCGAGTTTCTCAACACGCCAGGTGCAGAGGCACCGGCGGAGTTGATGTTTTATGTACCTGAGTTCAAGGCATTGATGCAGGCAGAGGAAATTAGCCACACCCTGCATAATCTGTATACCTTGAGAGGTGCAAAGGTACGAAGCGGTGATCTGTGGGCCAAGTATATTCACGATGTCATCAACCGGTATGGCGACGATGTAGAGGTCAGCCTGGGGAGCCACCACTGGCCCACCTGGGGTAACGAGAATGTCGTTGAATACTGGGAAAAGCAGCGTGATACTTACCGCTACTTGCACGACGAAGTGCTGCGTCTGGCCAACCATGGCGAGACAATGCTCGAGATAGCAGAACAGATCGAGCTGCCGGACTCGCTTGCTCAAGAGTTCTACAATCGTGGTTACTACGGTAGTGTCAGCCATAATGCCAAGGCGCAATATCAGCTGTACTTTGGGTGGTTCAGTGGTAATCCTTCCGAGTTGCATGAACTTCCTCCTGCAGAAGAAGGTGCAAAATTTGTCGAATACGTAGGTGGCGCGGAGCAAGTTCTCGAGAAGGCTCGTCAGGACGTGGATGAGGGGAACTATCGGTGGGCCGCGACGGCGTTGAATCATCTTGTCTTCGCGGAACCTGAGAACCAGGAGGCCAAAGACCTGCTGGCAGACGCTCTGACTCAGATGGGCTATCAAGCAGAGAGTGGTCCTTGGAGGAATTTCTATCTATCCGGGGCGAAGGAACTTCGTGAAGGCGTAGCCGAGGTGGCGACACCCGATACTGCCTCCCCAGATATGGTGAAAGGTCTACCGCTCGATATTTATCTGGATTATCTCGCTGTAAGACTTAACCATCCTGAGGCCGTCGGTAAGGACTTCGATATTAACTTTGAAATGCCCGACGTTGACGAGAAGTTCACCATCTCCATTTCCAATGGGGTAATGAACTACACGATTGGCGATTGGGCAGAAGATGCAGCGGCAACGGTGACAATCGATCGTGCCCAACTGGATAGTATCAACCTTGGTGAAACGACCATGGCGGATTCGATTGATGCGGGCGACGTGACCGTGGATGGTGATCAGCAGACTGTCGATCAATTTATCGGCCTGCTCGACAGCTTCGAATTCTGGTTCGATATCGTAACGCCCTGACCATCGCTTCAACCTTCGATGTAATGGCAAGAGCGCCCTGAACCGCCCCTCAAGTTTGGGGCGCTCTTTTTTGGGACCACTGTAAGGTCTCGAAGTATCGCGGGAAGAATATGCAGGGGAAGCCGGGATTGTTCGCCGTCGGTGGCGATGGCGTTCGGGCTTTTCCTGCAAAGCGCCATGAGATGATGGAGTGCTTACGAGCGCTGACCAGGCCTACCTGCAGCAATGCCATCACGCTCAAGAGGTGATAGGTAGGTGCTGGATCATTGCAGGGAAGACCCTGACGAGCCGTCATGTCAGGTGTCGCCAGGCATGATGAGACCATGCCAGGATTCTACCCTGAGCGAATGGCCTAGGCGTCTTGGGAAACTGACAGCTGTAGGAAAAAGCTGAGCGAGATCAAGATGGTGCGGATGGGGAGACTCGAACTCCCACGCGCTAAGGCACTAGAACCTAAATCTAGCGTGTCTACCAATTCCACCACATCCGCACGCGGGGTAGGCGGGGCATATTTTACGTTGCCGGCCTGGCAAGTCAAACACTTCCGTGAGGTGCGCTCGCTTCGATCGAGTCAGGGCCCCGCTATCCACCCGGACGCTGCGGGCGGCGCGGGAGCGGGGGTGATGCTGGTGAGGCGGGAGTTCGAGCTATGGCAGCGAAAGATGATCGGCGGCTTGATCGGCCAGTGCCCGATGGTCGCTGCCATCGAGGCGAGGAATGATGCCGAGGCAGGGCCCCGGCAGCCTGGCTTCCAGGTGATCGAGGTTGTCCCGGTAGAGGGTTTCATCTTCGGCGAAGCCGGGATCGACAAGGTTGCCGATCCAGCCGACGCAAGGGACGCCATCTGCCTTGAGGGCTTCGGCGGTCAGCAGGGCATGGTTCAGGCAGCCGAGTTTCAGTCCCACCACCAGGATCACCGGAAGCTGAAGGCGTGTGGCGAGCCCCGCCAGGTCCTCATGGTCGTTGAGCGGGACCCGATAACCGCCGGCTCCCTCGACCAGGATCAGATCACGGGGGAGCTCAAGGCTTCCCCCCAGCGTGTGGCAGAGCCTGTCGAGGGACAGGTCCACGCCGGCATAGCGAGCCGCCAGGTGTGGCGCGATGGGGGGCGCGAAGGCGAACGGATTGATGTCGTCATAGGGTACAGACGGCACGCTCTGGGCCTGCAGGGTCAGGGCGTCGATATTACGCAGTCCCTCGGCGGTGGACTCACACCCCGAGGCGATCGGTTTGAGGCCGAGGGTGGTCTGGCCCTGGCGGCGTGCCAGGGCCAGCAGGCCGGAGCTTGCCAGGGTCTTGCCGGCGTCGGTGTCGGTGCCGGTCACAAAGTAGCTTGGCATGGCGAGTGCGGGATCCTGTGCTGCAAGTTTGGTGGCGGTGAAACGACGATGGGGCACCTCACTCAGGGGCGCGGTGGTCAGGCGTCAGCGATCGAGAATCAACGTCAGCCGCTGGTAGGTCACCGGTAGTCCTTCGGGTCTGCGCAGGTATTCATAGCGGGCCCGCGCCTGTCTTATATCCTGACGGCTCAGCCGGGCGCCGGGACGGGCGACCTGGGCGCCGACGCCCTTGACCGAGGCCATCACGGCGTCCAGGTCCGGGTAGTAGAAGCGCTCGGCACGCTGCTCGAAGGCGGTGGCGGCCCAGCGGCGGGAAAGCACCGCGCGCCGGTGGTCGTCGAGGCTTGCGAAGTCCAGCACTCCACTGGCCTTGCCCGGTTGACGCCAGACCTGGCCGATCTCTGCCAGGGTGCCGGGCAGCAGGGTGTTGAGTACCGCCCGTCCCCCAGGCGCCAGGACGCGATGGAGTTCCGCCAGCACCTGCTCCAGGTCGGGACACCACTGGATGGCCAGATTGGATATCGCCAGGTCGAGACTGGCATCGGCCAGCGGCAGCGCCTGGGCGTCGGCGCAGACCCAGGCGCACGCCGTGGCGCGCGGATGAGGTGATGCCTCTTGTCGACGTGGCTCGGTGCCTCGGTCGTCCTGGGCTATTCGGTCCGGTGTCTGTTGGGTCGGTGTCTGCTGAACCAGTGTCTGGCGAGCCTGTGCCAGCATCGCCGCGGACAGATCCAGCCCCAGCACGCTGGCGTCGAGATAGCGCTCGGCCACCCTTCGGGTCAGGTCGCCGGGCCCGCAACCCAGATCGAGGATCCGCTCGGCGTGATCTGGCAGGTGGGGCCACAGCGTCTCGGCCATGGCCATCTGGGCGCGCGCCAGTTCTCGGTAGCGCGGGGCCGCCCGCGAGAACGCTCGGGCGACCCGTCGCTGCCAGTCACCGGGTGTGGCATCGGGCGCTGCGGAGACGCCCCTCTGGTCCGGCGCGGCCGTGGCCGTGTCGCTGGAGCGCGCGGGCTCGAGCTGGCGCTGCACTAGCGGAGCGTTCATGGCGTCACCTCGTCAAACCCCTGGACTTCGCGGTCGGCATCGGTTGCGTCGCGGTCTGCATCATCGTCTTCGCGGTCACCATAGTGAGGCCCGCGGCGGCTGGTGGGTGCCTTTCCTCCATCTAGCATGCGCAAGGCGTGGCGCTGAATCGCCTCGGCCAGACGGGCCGGCTGGCTCAGCATCGGGCAGTGCCCGGCGCCTTCGATACGCTCGTCCATGGCCGCGCGTACGGCAGGGGCCAGCAGGGGGTCCGTGGCACCGCACAGGGACGTGATGGGGACGGGAGTTGCATTATCCGGCGCTTGGCTTGAGACATGGCCTGGCATGCCGCCAAGCAGGTCACCGATATCGACGCTTGCCAGGGTGGCGAGGCCCTGCTCCAGGGTGGTGTGGTCGGCGCCGATGTCAGGCGTCAGCAGGCTGCGCAGCCGGCGCAGGGCGTCACGGGGCGAGGGCTCGCCGGACAGCTGCCAGCGCAGGAAATGCTCTCTGGCCCTGGTCGGGTCGCGGCGGAAGGCGGCGCGAAAATCAGCCAGCGCGGACGTTGTCACCCCGTTCGGGTGACAGAAGGTCGGGCCCATGCCGAGCAGCACCAGGCCATCGGGGGCGGGCAGGTGCCGGGTCAGCGCGGCGGCCTGCAACGCACCGAGCGACCAGCCCACCCAGATGACCGGCTCGCCGTCGCGGGACGACAGGGACGGCCCCATGGCCTTCGCCAGCGTCTGAATGCCAGAGGACGGGTGTGCCTGCTGCTGGAAAAGCCCCGTGTCTGCGTCTGAGGCGTCTGCGTCCGAGACACCTGCGTCTGCAAGCGTGGGCCTGCCGCCTATCCCAGGCCAGTCGATGGCCTCCACCGTCACCGAGGTTCCCCAATGGCTCGCCAGCGGTGACCAGATTCTGGCGTCGATGGCCCAACCGGACAGCAGAACCAGCCGGATCATCGGGATACCCCTGCGCAGGTGGCCGACTCCTGCTTCTGGCAGGTCAAGAGCGCCTCGAGCAGACGGTCGATGTCGTGGTCGTCATGGGCGGCGCTCAGGGTGACACGCAGCCTTGAGGCGCCGGCGGGGACCGTCGGCGGGCGAATGGCGCCCACCCGAATGCCGGCGTCCTCGAGGGTACTGGCCCAGTCCAGGGTGCGCTGCTCATCACCGAGCAGGATCGGCTGGATGGGGGTGGCCGACGCCATCAGCGGCAGCTTCAGGCTGGCGGCTTCGCGTCGGAATCGCGCGATCAGCCCATCGAGATGGCGGCGACGCTCGGGTTCGCTGGCCAGTATCTCGAGAGACTGTAGCGTCGCCGCCGCCACCGGCGGGGGCAGGGCGGTGGTGTAGATGTAAGGGCGGGCGAACTGGATCAGATGCTCGATCAGGGCGTCATCGCCGGCGACGAAGGCACCGGCGGTGCCGAGCGCCTTGCCCAGGGTGCCGACCAGCACGGGGACCTGCTCGCAGCCCAGCCGTCGCCCGACGCTACCGTCGCCGTTTTCGCCCAGCACGCCGATGCCGTGAGCATCGTCGATCATCAGCCAGCCGCCGTGGCGCCGGCTGAGTTCGGCCAGGCCGTCGACGTCGGCGCAGTCCCCGTCCATGCTGAAGACCCCGTCGCTGATGACCAGGCGGCGGCTGGCGTCCGGCACCCGATCCAGCAGGCGCGCCAGGTCATCAAGGTCCTTGTGGTGATAGCGCCGTGAGCGGGCGCCGGACAGCCGGGCACCGTCGATCAGGGAGGCGTGATTCAGCCGGTCCTGCAGAAGATGCACGCCGCTGTCACAGAGCGCCTGTATCACCCCCAGGTTGGCCATGTAGCCGGTGGAGAACAGCAGCGCCCGGGGGCGTCCGGTGAGGCGTGCCAGGGCTTCTTCGAGTGCCTCGTGTACCGTGCTGTGTCCGGTGACCAGATGTGAGGCACGGGCCCCGGTGCCGAAGCGCCGCGCACCATCGGCGGCGGCCTCGGCCAGACGCCGGTCAGCGGCCAGGCCGAGATAGTCATTGCCGGCCATGTCGAGTCGCTGCGCGTCCTGCCGATGGACACGGCGCTGGCGCCAGCGATGCGCCTCGTGGCGTGCCTGGGCACTCTGGCGCAGGTGGGAATGCCAGTCTGCGCTCATGGGGTGGGCTCCCGGCGGGGACGCACCTCACTAGCGCAGGGCTGGCAGCGGGCGCACATGGGGCTAGACCGCAGCGTCATAGAACTGGGCGCTGCTGGCTTCCCTGGCCTGGCGCTCGATCTGCCGGGCCAGGACCTGTTCGCGTTCGTCGTCACTGGCACAGGTGTCGCGACGTTCCGGATGCAGGCCAAGCTTGTCGAACAGCGCGCGGTCGCGCTCGACCTGTGGGTTGCCGGTGGTCAGCAGGGTGTCGCCGTAGAAGATCGAGTTGGCGCCGGCCATGAAGGCCAGTGCCTGGGTCGACTCGTCCATTTGCTCCCGCCCGGCGGACAGTCGCACGTGGCTCTTCGGCATCATGATGCGGGCCACCGCGATGGCGCGCAGGTGCTCGATGGGGTCGAGGTCCTCGACGTCCTCCAGGGGCGTGCCGGGGACCTTGACCAGCATGTTGATCGGTACCGACTCCGGGTGCGGTGACAGGTTGGCCAACTGCCTGAGCAGCCCCGCGCGATCACGGGCGGTCTCGCCCATGCCGAGGATGCCGCCGGAGCAGATCTTCATGCCGGCCTGGCGCACATTGCCCAGGGTGTCGAGGCGATCGGCGTAGCTGCGCGTGGTAATGATCTCGCCGTAGTACTCAGGCGAGGTATCCAGATTGTGGTTGTAGTAGTCGAGGCCGGCGTCGGCCAGCTGGTGGGCCTGGGCTTCGTCGACCATGCCGAGGGTCATGCAGGTCTCGAGCCCCAGCGCCTTGACCCTTTTCACCATTTCGATGACCACCTCGAGATCCCGCTGGCGCGGGCTGCGCCAGGCGGCGCCCATGCAGAAACGGCTGGCACCGGCATCGAGTGCGGACTTCGCCTGCTCCACCACCTTTTCGATCTCGAGCAGCTTCTCCTTGTCCAGGCCGGTGTTGTAGTGGCCAGACTGAGGACAGTACTTGCAGTCCTCGGGGCAGGCGCCGGTCTTGATCGACAACAGGGTCGAGACCTGAACGGCGTTGGCATCGAAGTGCTGGCGGTGGACGCACTGGGCCTTGAACAGCAGATCATTGAAGGGCAGGGCGAACAGCGCTTCGATCTCATCGAGCGTCCAGTCGTGACGGGGGGCTGCATCGGCGGCTAGGGTGGAAACTGTGGACGTCGAGTCGGCAGACATGGGTGTCTCGCTATGGTCAACTTTTTAAAATCGGATTGGTTGACGACAAGGATAAGTGGTGTGGCGAAGCTGTCAACCTGCGTGATCGGCAAGGTTGACCATGGCGTGGCGAAACTGATGGCGGATCGCTGCCTGTTCTGCCTGGCGACCCTGGCGCCAGGGCCAGGGCCAGGGCCAGGGCCAGGGCCAGGGCCAGGGTCAGGGTCAAGATCGGGGCTCGCGGTGATTGCTGCGCCGGGTCCTGTGACCGTCCTGCTGTGTGATCCCTGCCGCCGAGGGCTTGAACTCAATCGTTGTCCCTGCGAGGGCTGTGGCGAACCCTTGCCCGAGCACCGCTGGCGGCGTCCGGCGGGTGAACGCCTGTGCGGTCGCTGTCTGGTGGAGCCCTTCAGCTTCCATGAGGTGCGGACGCCGCTGATCTACCGCGATGAGATCAGGCGTCTCGTCCAGCGCTTCAAGGCCGAGGCCCATCTGCCTAGCGCCCAGTTGCTGGTCGCACTGTTTCTGGAGGAATCCCTCGTGGGCGAGAATGGCGTGCCTGACGCTCTGGTCGGGGTGCCGCGTCATCCCGCCAGGGCCAGGCGCTTTGGCTTCGATCAGGGCCAGTGGCTGGCCTGCGAGCTGGGTCGCCGGCTCGGCGTGCCGGTGAGGCGGGCCTGGCGGCGTCGCGATGATCGCCCCCAGCATGAGCTCGGTTCGCGGGCCCGCCGTCGCATCGCGTCGGGCATGTTTGGTATCGCGTCAGGGCTGCCTCGGCACGTGGCGCTGGTCGATGACGTCATGACCACCGGGGCCACCCTTGAGCGGCTGGCGCAGGCCTGTCGCCGCGCGGGCGCGCGCCGGGTAGATGCCTGGGCGCTGGCGAGGACGCCGCCACCCTGGCTCTGTTAAGCTCGGCGCCTCTCGCCTCGTTAGATATTTGTGCTTTTACCCGGAGCCCCCATGACCACGACCCCCACGCCCTTCAGTGAACTTTCTCCGCAGCGCGTGGTGGAGGCGATCGAGTCACTGGGCTTGTGGCTGCCCGGCGAGCCCTTTGCGCTCAACAGCTACGAGAACCGCGTCTATCTGGTGCAGGACGATGACCGCAAGCGTTGGGTGGCCAAGTTCTACCGCCCTGATCGGTTGAGCGATGAGGCCATCGGCGAGGAGCACGCCTTCCTGCGTGAGCTCGACGATGCCGGGGTAGCGGTGGCGGCCCCCTGGCGCAACGACGCCGGCGAGAGTCTGCACCGGGCGGGGGGCTACCGCGTGGCGCTGTTTCCCCACCTGCCCGGCCAAGCGCCCGAGCTCGAGAACCCCGACCATCTGTTCGCCCTGGGTGAGCTGATAGGACGCGTGCACGAGGTGGGCCGGCGCGGCGAGTTCGCCCATCGCTGTCGGCAGGAGCCCCGCGCCATGGCCGAGCAGGCCCGTCGCACGGTACTCGAGAGTCCCTGGCTGAGCGAGCGTCAGCGCAAGGCCTACGAGCGAGTCTCGCAGCAGTTGATCGAGGCGCTGGCACCACCCGCGGGTGTCAGCGCACCCATGCAGAGGGTTCACGGCGACTGCCACATCGGCAATATGCTGGGGCGGGAGGATCGCTTTGCGCTGGTCGATTTCGACGACGCGATGATGGCGCCGGCGGTACAGGACCTGTGGATGCTGTTCACCGCCCAGGGGCCGGAGGAAAGGGCGATGCAGCTATCGGAGGTGATCGAGGGCTACGAGCAGGTGATCGATTTCGATCGCCAGCAGCTCGCCCTGATCGAACCGCTTCGCGCCTTGAGGTTGATGCGCCATAGCGCCTGGGTGGTGGCGCGCTGGGACGATCCGGCCTTTCCCCGGGCGTTTCCCTGGGTCGCCGACGCCGGCTACTGGGACGAGCACATCCGCCAGCTGGAGCATCAACGCCTGGCCCTGGCGGATTCCGAGCGCTGGCTGGCGGGTGGCTGACAGATGGGGTCTGGCGGACGCCGTGTGCTGTCCGCCATAGGTGCCGCTACTCGGACGGCGTGGTCTGGCTCGACGGGGTGGCCTGCTTGGCTTCGTTGTCGGCGTCTTCGCCACGACGTTCGGCGTTAAGCTGCGCAGACGGGTTGGGCATCTGCTCGATGGCCAGCGGTTCGGTCAGTTCCAGCTGAAACACGCGGTCGGCGTCCAGGCGGCAGCCGCCGTCATCGCAGGCGGCGATGCCGAACTGGCCATCCTCGTCATAGGCGCCGGCGATGAGTTCGCCGGAGTAGATGTGGCTTTCGCCGCCATCGGTCTCGACGCAGGTGAGGGCCTCGGTGGTGATGCGCAGGCGTTGGCCATCGCGCTTGGCGTCGCCGACCAGCACGCAGTAGTGGGGCAGGTCGGTGCGTCCCTCGGCATCGGCGGCGGGCTTGAGCATGACATCATCGAGCCGCTGTCCGGCGGAGTCGAGGTCGATGCCTTCGATAATGCTGACGTCGATGCGTGCCTGGGCGGGTAGCTCCAGGCTGTCCGCCATAGCGGGCGTCATGCTGGTCAGGGCGCTGAAGGTCAGAATGGCGACGAGGGGCGTGCTGGGCCGGGCAAGCAGGCGGCGAAGGGCAGGCATTGGCGATTCTCGCGATATGGCTGGCGAAATGCGGGCAACAGGACGGGTAGCTGCATGGAGGCATGCCACCGACAGTGTCGCCTGGCACATGGACAACCTGATGACGATAGCACAGGGCTGTCGGGTGGACAGCTATCGCTCTCGTTGCGCGACACTCTGTCACGTACCTCGTCGCGACGGCGGCGGCAATCTCCTCAATCGGCCTTGGCAACGGGCTTTTGCCGCGGGCTGTGGCAAGATCGGGCGTCGCGCCGATTTCTCGCCAATGATGGGGGGGTGACGGTGGGCAAAAACGCCAGGCGAACTGCGGAAGGCGACACGCTGCGGTAGACTATCGCTCACGCAATGCAAAAGCTATACTTCAAAAATTCTTTGTACAGGTTTTGTGGAGCCAGGCGGGCCGCCTGGTGTTCGCCCGAGCCGACGACTCCCCTGAAGGGCTGGATCATGACTGACGAACTCGCCAATCACTATCGACACATCATTGAGGAACTGGGCGAAGACCCGGAGCGAGAAGGGTTGGTGGATACGCCCAAGCGTGCTGCCAAGGCCATGCAGTTTCTCAACCGCGGCTACACCCAGTCGCTGGAAGAGATCGTCAATGGTGCGGTGTTTTCGTCCGAGACCGACGAGATGGTGCTGGTCAAGGACATCGAGCTGTACTCCATGTGCGAGCATCACCTGCTGCCCTTCATCGGCAAGTGTCATATCGCCTATCTACCCAACGGCAAGGTGCTGGGACTGTCCAAGTTTGCCCGGATCGTCGACATGTACGCCCGCCGCATGCAGATCCAGGAGAATCTGACCCGTCAGATCGCCGATGCCGTGCTGCAGGTCACCGATGCCCGGGGCGTGGCCGTGGTGGTGGAGGCGCGACACCTGTGCATGATGATGCGAGGGGTCGAAAAGCAGAATTCCAGCATGACGTCCTCGGTGATGCTGGGGGCCTTCCGCGAGAAGCCGAGCACCCGTCAGGAGTTCCTGACGTTGGTCAACAGCCGCTGAGGAGCCGGTTCTACGGCCGCCGCACGAAGCGCTGAAGCCGATGCTTTTCGTTTACCGCTTTCAAGCATGACGCACGGGAGGGGCCATGTCCCTGCATGTACTGGGTGACCAGCACCTGGATCACGACCTTGCCACCATCCGCATCAAGAACCTGCGGTTGAGGACCTTCATCGGCATCAAGGAGGAGGAGATCCTCAATCGCCAGGACGTGGTGATCAATGCGGTGATCCGCTACCGCGCCGACAAGGCGGTGGCGTTCAATCATATCGAACAGGCGCTCAACTACCGCACCATCACCAAGCAGGTGATCGCGCTGGTGGAGGAGAACCGCTTTCAGCTGCTGGAGCGGATGACCCGCGAAGTGCTGGACCTGATCATGAGTCACGAGCAGGTGCTGACCACCCAGGTGGAGATCGACAAGCCCCATGCGCTGCGCTTTGCCGACTCGGTATCGATCACGCTGTCGGCCTCGAGGGCGCCGCGGGATCAGGATTCGGTGAGTTGAGGCGACGGCTTCGAGTTGGCGATCGGCCAGCGGAACGCTTAGCATGAAAGCTATATGGTCGTCGCGCAGTCGCTGAAGCGTCGTCGCCAGTCAATGCAGTTTTCCGTCAAGCCCGAGCCAGGAGCCTTCATGAAAGCCCTTAACGACATGCCGCTGTTTCGCCCCTTTGCCTATATCGACGGAAGCTGGGTGGCGGCCGACAGCGGGGAGCAGATCGACATCGTCAATCCGGCCAGTGGCGAGACCATCGCCCAGGTGCCTCGTCTGGGTCGCGCCGAGACCGAGGCGGCGATCGACGCGGCCGACGCCGCCCTGCCGGCCTGGCGCGCGCTGACGGCCCAGGAGCGGGCAGACATCCTGATGAAGTGGTACGAGCTGATGCTCGAACATCAGGACGAGCTGGCCACCATCATGACCCTCGAACAGGGCAAGCCGCTCAAGGAAGCCGCCGGCGAGATCGTCTACGCCGCCAGTTTCCTGCGCTGGTTCGCCGAGGAAGGACGCCGGGTCTACGGTGAGACCATTCCGGCGGCCAAGGCCAACCAGCGTATCGTGGTGACCAAGCAGCCGGTGGGTGTCTGCGGCGCCATCACGCCCTGGAACTTCCCCGCCGCCATGATCACCCGCAAGGCTGGCGCGGCCCTGGCGGCAGGCTGCACCATCGTGGTCAAGCCGGCCAGTCAGACCCCGCTGTCGGCCACCGCGCTTGCGCTGCTTGCCGAGCGCGCCGGGGTACCGCGTGGGGTGTTCAACGTGGTGCCGGGGTCGGCCAGCGAGATCGCCGCGGCCCTGACCGAATCGCCGGTGGTGCGCAAGATCACCTTCACCGGTTCCACCGAGGTGGGGCGTACCCTGATGTCCCAGGCGGCCCAGCATATCCAGAAGATCTCGCTGGAGCTTGGCGGCAACGCACCGTTCATCGTGTTCGAGGACGCCGATCTGGACGCGGCGGTGGACGGCGCCATGGCTGCCAAGTTCCGCAATGCCGGCCAGACCTGCGTGTGTACCAATCGCTTCCTGGTGCAGTCCAGCGTCATCAACGCCTTCAGCGAGAAGCTGGCGGTGGCCATGAACAGCGAACTGACGGTCGGCGACGGCACCACCGAGGGTGTCAACATCGGACCGCTGATCGACGACAAGGCGGTGGGCAAGGTCAACGAGCATGTCCAGGACGCGGTGGACAAGGGTGCCGAGCTGTGGATCGGTGGCCATCCCCATCCGCTGGGTGGCAACTACTTCACGCCGACCCTGGTCAGCGGTGCCACCAGCGAGATGAAGGTGGCCCGGGAAGAAACCTTCGGTCCGCTGGCGGCGGTATTCCCGTTCGATGATGAGGAAGATGCCATCGAACTGGCCAACGACACCGAGTTCGGTCTGGCGGCCTACTTCTACTCGAAGGACCTGGGCCGGGTGTGGCGAGTGGCCGACGCCCTCGAGTACGGCATGGTCGGCATCAATACCGGCCTGATCTCCAACGCCGCGGCGCCCTTCGGTGGGGTCAAGGCCTCCGGCCTCGGTCGCGAAGGCGGGCACCAGGGCCTGGCCGAGTTCCTCGAGACCAAGTACCTGTGCATCGACCTCGGCGAGTAAGCCTCAGACTGCCGCCATCCTGCAGGTGGCGGCAGCGCGCTCAGCGATAGCACACACACAAGGGCCCCGACGCATGCGTCGGGGGCCTTGTCGTTAGCTTGGGCCGCGTAGATTGGCGCGTAGTTGGCGGGCCCCTTGTCGTAGCTTGGCGCGTAGATTGGCGCGTAGATTGGCGGGCGGCTCCTGGGTGGGCCAGAACCGGCGGGGCCTGGGGCCCCGCCGCGCCGCCACGCGACCGCGTCAGTGGCGGAAGTGGCGCATACCGGTGAACACCATGGCGATGCCGGCCTCGTTGGCGGCGTCGATGACCTCCTGGTCACGCATGGAGCCGCCGGGCTGGATCACCGCGGTGATGCCGGCGCTGGCGGCGGCGTCGATGCCGTCACGGAAGGGGAAGAAGGCGTCGCTGGCCATCACCGAGCCGGGCACCGAGAGGCCTTCATCGGCGGCCTTGATGCCGGCGATGCGGGCCGAGTAGACACGGCTCATCTGGCCGGCGCCGACGCCGATGGTCTGGCCTTCCTTGACGTAGACGATGGCGTTGGACTTGACGAACTTGGCGACCTTCCAGGCGAAGGCCAGGTCACGCATCTCCTGCTCCGAGGGCACGCGCTCGGAGACCACCGTCAGGTCGTCGCGGGTGACCGTGCCCAGATCGCGGTCCTGGACCAGCAGACCGCCGGTGACTCGCTTGAGATCGTGGGCCGGTGCCATCTGGCCGGGCCAGTTGGCGCTGACGTCGAGCAGGCGCACGTTCTTCTTCTCGGCGACGATGGCCTGGGCCTCGTCGCTGACTCCGGGGGCGATGATCACCTCGACGAACTGACGATCGATGATGGCGCGGGCGGTGTCGGCGTCCAGCGGCACGTTGAAGGCGATGATGCCGCCAAAGGCGCTGGTGGGATCGGTGGCGAAGGCCTTGTCGTAGGCCGCAAGAGCGCTCTCGCCCACGGCCACGCCGCAGGGATTGGCGTGCTTGACGATGACACAGGCGGTGTCGTCGAAGCTCTTGACGCACTCGAGCGCGGCGTCGGTGTCGGCCACGTTGTTGAACGACAGCGGCTTGCCCTGCAGTGTGACGGCGGTGGAGACGCTGGGTTCGCTGGCGCCTTCTTCCACGTAGAACGCCGCCTGTTGGTGGGGGTTCTCGCCGTAGCGCATGGACTGCTTCTTGGTCAGCTGCAGGTTGTAGGTGCGCGGGAAACCGTCCTCAGCTCCCTCGACCCGACGGCCAAGATAGTCGGCGATGGCACCGTCGTAGCCGGCGGTGTGTTCAAAGGCTTTGACCGCCAGGTCGAAGCGGGTGACCTGGGCCAGCGCGCCGCCGTTGTCACGCATCTCTGCGATTACCCGGTCGTAGTCGTCGGCGTTGACCACGATGCTGGTGTAGGCATGATTCTTGGCGCAGGCGCGCACCATGGTGGGGCCGCCGATGTCGATGTTCTCGATGGCGTCTTCCAGGCTGCAGTCAGGACGCGCCACGGTGGCGGCAAAGGGGTAGAGGTTGACCACCACCATGTCGATGGGCGCGATGTCATGCTCGGCCATGACCTCGTCGTCCTGGCCGCGACGCCCGAGGATGCCGCCGTGGATCCTGGGGTGCAGGGTCTTGACACGGCCATCCATGATCTCGGGAAACCCGGTGTGCTCGGACACCTCGGTGACGGCGATGGCGTTGTCGGCCAGCAGGCGGTAGGTGCCGCCGGTGGACAGCAATTCGACGCCCATGTCGGCGAGGGCGCGGGCGAAGTCGACGATACCGGTCTTGTCCGACACGCTGATCAGGGCGCGACGAACGGCGAGAGAGGAGGGCTGGGCCATGGGGATGTCTCTGTTGCGAAGGGAAGCGAAGGGCGCCTTGGCGCAGAAAAGGGAGCCGTGGGCTCCCTTGGGGTCGGGTCAGATCAGTTCGTAGTGCTTGAGCTTCTTGCGCAGGGTGCCACGGTTGAGTCCGAGCATCTCTGCGGCACGGGTCTGGTTGCCGTTGGTGTAGACGAGCACCGACGACAGCAGAGGCGCCTCGACCTCGGCCATCACCATGGCGTGGAGGTCGGTGACGGTGCCGCCGTCGAGATGGTCGAAGTAGCGTTCCATGGCGGCGAACACGGCCTCGCGCAGGGGACGTTCGTCACTGGCCTGCGGTGCGGAGGGTGCCAGGCCGTCGAGGCCACGCTGAGAGGTGTCGAGTTTGGAGGCGGACACCGACTGGTCGATGGGTTGCTGGCTGGTCATGCGGCACGGGTTCCATGGTGTGCCACGGCCCTGGCCACGCGCTCGGGGGCGCTGGCGGGGTCGTGACGAAAGAGTTCGTCGATAAAGTCGCGCTGGGCCTGGGTCGAGGTCAGGCCGTTGAAGGTGGCCTTGAGCTGGCGACGGCCATCGTCGTCGAGGCGTCGATCGCTGGACAGGTACCAACCCAGATGCTTGCGCGCGATGCGCACGCCCATATGGTCACCGTAGAAGGCGTGCAGGGCATCGAGGTGAGAGCCGAGGACGTCGCGTCGTTCCGCGTCGGAAGGCGCCGGCAGGATTTCGCCATGGCGCAGATAGTGGCTGATCTCGCGGAAGATCCAGGGGTTGCCCTGGGCGCCTCGACCCACCATCACCGCATCCGCACCAGTATAGTCGAGTACGCGCCGAGCCTTTTCGGGAGACGTGATATCGCCGTTGGCAAAGACGGGGATGCTGACCCTTGATGCCACCTCGGCGATGGTCTCGTACTCGGCTTCGCCCTGATAGCGTTGCTGGCGATGACGGCCGTGGACGGCCAGCGCCTGGATACCGGCATCTTCCGCCAGCCGGGCGATGCGCACCGCGTTGTTGGATTCGGCGCACCAGCCGGTGCGGATCTTCAGGGTCACCGGCACGTCGACGGCGGCCACCACCGCATCGAGGATCTCCGCCACCAGCGCTTCGTCCCGCAGCAGGGCAGAGCCCGCGGCCTTGTTGCAGACCTTCTTGGCCGGACAGCCCATGTTGATGTCGATGATCTCGGCGCCCTGTTCGGCGTTGAGGCGGGCGGCGGTGGCCAGCATCTCTGCGTCGCCGCCGGCGATCTGCACCGCCCTGGGGCCGGGTTCGCCCCGGTGGTCCATGCGCAGGCGCGACTTGCGGGTGTGCCACAGGCTGGGATCGGAGGTGACCATCTCGCCCACCACCAGTCCCGCGCCCAGGCGACGACAGAGCGCGCGGAAGGGGCGGTCGGTGACCCCGGCCATGGGCGCAAGGATCACCGGGCCGGCCAGCTGATGCGGGCCAATGCAGGTGGTGATGCCTGAATCTTGCTGTTGCACCATGGGGGATCTGGGATCGTGGTCTGACATGGGAGCTGCCGTCGTTCCGGGGCTGCATATCATACGCCTCGAAGCACCGTTGGTGAAGGCGTGTTCGAGACGTTTTAATGCGAAAGGCTGCCCGGTGACAGCCTCTCGTGGCGCGATGTTCAGTCCTTGGTGGGGCGCCGGCCGCTAAGCCGCACCCAGCCTTCACGGACTTCCGGCTCGTCCATGAAAAGTCCCTCGTGGCGGTAGGCGTCGATCACCTCGTCGGCCTGGGCCTCGAGGATGCCAGACAGCGCCAGGCGACCACCGTCGGCGACATGGCCGGCGATGGTAGGGGCCAGTTCCACCAGCGGGCCGGCCAGGATATTGGCCACCACCAGGGTGAAGCGCTCCTCGCCCATCTGCTCCGGGTAGCGCAACGTCAGGCGCAACTCGTCGATGGCGTTGCGCTCGGCGTTGTCACGACTGGCGCTGAGCGCCTGCGGGTCGATGTCGGTGCCGATGGCTCGGGCGGCACCCAGCTTGAGTGCGGCGATGGCAAGGATGCCGGAGCCACAGCCGACGTCGAGCAGTTCGATGCCGTCGAGTTCGCCGTCGAGCGCCAGCCCATCGAGCCACTCGAGACACAGTGCGGTGGTGGGGTGGGTGCCGGTACCGAAGGCCAGGCCCGGGTCCAGATGCAGATTGACCGCGTCATCCTCGGGCGGCTGGTGCCAGCTCGGCACGATCCACAGTCGCTGACCCATGCGCAGGGGCTCGAAGCTGTCCATCCACTCGCGCTCCCAGTCGCGGTCATCGATCAGCTCGTGCTCGATGACCGGGCAGGGCTCGCCGGGCAGGGTTTCGGCCCAGGCGGCAGACAGCCGCTCGAGCATGTCCGCCAGACCGTCGAGGTCATCGTAGAGACCGGTGAGAATGGTCTGGTCCCACAGTGGGGTGGTGCCCCGGTCCGGCTCGAACACCGGATCGTCGTGGGCGTCCTGCAGGGTGATCGCGGTGGCGCCTTCGGCCAGCAGCAGTTCCTCCAGCAGTTCCGCCTGCTGTGGTGGGACCTCGGCCTTGAGTTGAAGCCAGGGCATGGCGGTATTCCTCTTCGGTCTGGTGCAACGTCAACGGGGCGGCCTGGGCCGCCCCGTTGTCACGCTCTTGGTGCAAAGCCGCCGTGCTACTGCGCGAGCTTCTTCTCGAGGTAGTGAATATTGACGCCACCCTGCTGGAAGTAGCCGTCGCGCACCAGGTCCTTGTGCAGGTCGGTGTTGGTCTTGATGCCTTCCACCAGCAGCTCGTCCAGGGCGTTGCGCATGCGCGTCAGCGAGGTCTCGCGGTCGGCGCCCCAGGTGATCAGCTTGCCGATCAGCGAGTCGTAGTGGGGCGGCACCGTGTAGCCGGTGTATAGGTGGGAGTCCATGCGCACGCCGAGACCACCCGGAGGATGGTACAGCGTGACCTTGCCCGGAGAAGGCATGAAGGTGCGAGGATCCTCGGCGTTGATGCGGCACTCGAAGGCGTGGCCGTTGAGCTCGACATCTTCCTGGCGGATCGACAGCGGCAGGCCGGAGGCGATGCGCAGCTGCTCGCGCACGATATCCACGCCGGTGACCATCTCGGTGACCGGGTGCTCCACCTGGACGCGGGTGTTCATCTCGATGAAGAAGAACTCACCGTCCTCGTAGAGGAACTCGAAGGTGCCGGCGCCGCGGTAGCCGATTTCCACGCAGGCTTCGCGACAGGCTTCCAGCACCTTGGCGCGGGCGTCCGGATCCAGGCCCGGCGCGGGTGCTTCTTCCAGCACCTTCTGGTGGCGGCGCTGCAGCGAGCAGTCGCGGTCATACAGGTGGATGGCATTGCCCTGGCTGTCGGCCAGCACCTGAACCTCGACGTGACGCGGCTTCTCGAGGAACTTCTCCATGTACACGGTGCCGTCGCCGAAGGCCGAGTGGGCCTCGGTGCGGGTCACGGTGACCGCGGAGATCAGGTGGGCTTCGGTGTGCACCACGCGCATGCCACGTCCGCCGCCGCCGGCGGCGGCCTTGATGATCACCGGGTAGCCGATGCGCCGGGCGGTGGCCAGCAGCTCGCCTTCATCGTCGCCCAGCGGCCCGTCGGAGCCCGGCACCGTGGGCACGCCGGCCTTCTTCATCGCTTCGATGGCGCTGACCTTGTCGCCCATCAGGCGAATGGTCTCGGCGCGCGGGCCGATGAAGGTGAAGCCGGAACGCTCGACCTGCTCGGCAAAGTCGGCATTCTCGGAGAGGAAGCCGTAGCCGGGGTGGATGGCGCTGGCGTCGGTCACCTCGGCCGCGCTGATCAGCGAGGGGATATTGAGGTAGGACTGGGCCGAGGAAGCGGGGCCGATGCACACCGCCTCATCGGCGAGCCGCACGTGCATCAGTTCGCGGTCGGCCTTGGAGTGGACCGCAACCGTCTTGATCCCGAGCTCCTTGCAGGCCCGCAGGATGCGAAGAGCGATCTCGCCGCGGTTGGCGATAAGAACCTTGTCCAACATGGTGGTGTCCGCCGAAAGTGAATGATCAGGGAAGACGCAAGTCTTCTCAGGAGATGACAACCAGGGGCTGGTCGAACTCGACGGGCTCGCCGTCCTCGACCATGAAGGCCTCGATCACGCCGTCACGATCGGCTTCGATCTGGTTCATCATCTTCATCGCTTCGACGATGCAGATGGTGTCACCCTTGCGCACGCTGGCGCCGACTTCCACGAAAGGCTTGGCGCCGGGTGCCGGGGAGCGGTAGAAGGTGCCGACCATCGGCGAGACCACGGCCTGGCCCTGGTAGCTCGGGCCGCTGTCGGCGCTGGGTGCGGGAGCTTCGGCCGGGGCCTGGGCAGGTGCGGCCGCCGGTGCAGCGGGTGCGCCCCAGGGTTGGGCGGCGGGTGCCGGCTGCCAGCTGCCACCCTGCGGATGACGGCTGATGCGGACCGATTCTTCACCTTCCTGGATCTCGATTTCGCTGATGTTGGACTCTTCCAGCAGTTCAATCAGCTTCTTGACCTTACGAATATCCATGACGTTGTCTCGATCGTGTGAAGTGTCTACCGGGCGCTGTAAACCCGGTCCAAGTCGTTAGAGATCGCGGCAAGATGGCGGCTCTTGGCGTCTCTATCGTGTCAGAATTCAGAGTAGTGCGGAGTTTGCCGAAAATTGCGAAGGTTGTCCAGCGAGGCCGAACGCTGTTCGCTGTCACCTTCACCCGCTGGTGGTAGCCGCCTGGGCGCCGTCGAGGGCGCGGCTGACCGCGGCGATATGGCCGGCCAGGGCAGCGGCGTCGAGTTCGCCCTGGATACGTGCCTGACGAAGCTCCTTGTCCCCGTCGAAGAACAGAAGACTCGGTGGGCCGAACAGACCCAGATGGTCGAGCACCTCACGACTCACGGCGTTGGTGTCGGTCACATCGACGTCGATCCAGCGGAAGCCGGCGAGGGCCTCGCGTACCCGGGGGTCGGGAAACACCTCGCGCTCCATCACCTTGCAGGAAATGCACCATTCGGCGGTGACGTTGACGAAGGCGGGGGTCGTGGACTCGGCCAGGGCCGCCTGAAGCTGGCCCAGGCTCTCGACGATGCGATCGGGATGGGCCGCCTCGATAGAGCTGCTCGTCGCGCTCATGGGGCCGGCGGCCAGGGGGCGAAGGGGGTCGCCACCGCCACGGGCGGCGCCGATGACCAGCGCGATGCCCCACACCAGCAGCACGATACCGGCGCCCTGGCGGACCCGCGGCCAGCCCGGCGTACTCGCCAGATCGAGGGCGCCGAGGGCCAGCGCCGTGCCGATGGCCAGGCCCGCCCACAAAAGCAGGGTGAGCGGGGCCGGGATCAAACGCTCGATCAGCCAGACGGCGACGCCCAGCAGCAGCACACCGAAGGCGATCTTGACCCCGTTCATCCAGGCGCCCGAGCGCGGCAGCAGGGTGGTGCCGAAGCCGCCGACCAGCAACAGCGGGACGCCCATGCCCAGCGCCAGGGCCAGCAGCGCCGCGCCACCGATGACGGCGTCACCGGTAGAAGAGATGAATACCAGGGCGCCGGCCAGCGGTGCCGACACGCAGGGCGAGACCACCAGCACCGACAGCGCGCCGGCCAGCGCCAGACCCAGGGGGCCGCTGCGCTGGGCGCGTGCCTGCCAGGCATCGATGCGTGAGCCCAGCCCCGAGGACAGGCGTAGATTGAAGACCCCGAACATGGCCAGTGCGAACAGGGTGAAGAGGGCGGCGAACACGATCAGTACCGGGGCCGATTGCAGTCGTGCCTGAAGGTTGAGCCCGGCACCGAACAGCCCCATCAGCACGCCGACCAGGGCGTAGGTGGCGGCCATGCCGGCGACGTAGCTTGCCGAGAGCGCAAAGGCGCGGGGACGGCTGGGGTTCTGACCGACGATGATCGACGACAGGATCGGAATCATCGGCAGCACGCAGGGGGTAAAGGTCAGCCCGAGGCCAGCCACAAAGAACAGTCCGAGCATCAACGGCAGGCTGGCGTCCTGCATCAGGGCGCGGAAGCGGCCGTCTTCGCTGAGCGGCGCTGCATCGACAGAGGCAGCAGGGAGGCTGCCTGCTTGCTGGCTCGTGGGCGGCTGTCCGGCGAGGTCCGCTGGGGTAGCCTGGCCTGCGTTGTCGTTGGCCGTCTGGCCGTCCTCCAGGGCGTCGGCAAAGGCGGCGGGGGGCTCACTCTGGGCGGCGGCCAGCTCAAGCCGTTCCGGGGGGTAGCACAGACCGGCGTCGGCGCAGCCCTGGAACGTCAGGGCGATGTCCAGTGGCCCCTGACGGGTGTCGGCCAGCGGGGCACTGAACACCACCTGATCGTAGAAGACGTTGACGTCGCCGAGAAATTCGTCGGTCTTGGCCTCCCCGGGCGGTAGCGACAGCTCACCCAGGGCGTCCGGTTCGCCTGGCAGTTCCAACGAGAAGCGGTGACGATAGAGATAGTAGCCGTCGGCATTTTGCATGCCGATATAGAGCCGATCGCCGTCGTGCCAGGCGCTGGCGGTAAAGGCCTCGTTCACCGGCAGAAACTCGGCGCTGCTCGACGACGAGGAAAAGAACTGGGCCTGGGCCACCCAGGGGGACAGCAGCAGACAGACGAACAGCAAGAGGCGTGTGGCGAAGAACACGTCGAATCCTTGTTGACGATGGGTGTGGAAGACGGGGCAAGGCGTGGCGGGATTCGCCTGCCGTGTCAGACCCCGCTGTGTGACCGTGGAAGCGGGGCGGGGTTCCCGCGGACCCTGCGCTATGATCAGATGCAAGCGTATTCTACCACTGGCGCCGGCGCTTTCCCTCATTGGAGGCAGGGCTGGCCGGCCTTTGATGAACGACAAGGAGAGCGAAATGAGCAGTCGTCGACAGCGCGCCGAAAGGCGTCGTCAGGAGCTCGAGAACCCGCAGTACGGATGGATCTGGAAACCGCTCGCCGTGCTGCTGGTGCTTGCCGTGATGGTGGCGGTGGGGCTGGGGATCTGGTGGAGCCTGGCGCCGTCGCGCTTCGACGTGGAGACTGCCACCCAGGAGCAGCGCATCTCCGCGGCGCCGGCGGCCAGAGGCACCGTTACGGTCGCGACCCTGGCCACCCTGATCGATACCTTGCAGGACAAGCCCGGCGGGTACCTGCGAAATGACCTGATGCCGCCGGGACTGCTGCTCGACAATATGCCGTCCTGGGAAACTGGTGTGCTGGTTCAGGCGAGGCTGATGGCCGCCAGCCTGGCGGACTTCGACCCCGGCGCCGGTGAGTCGGTGAATACTCTGATCGCTGCCCTCGAACAGGACGCCGACGATTGGCTGGCCCCGTCCATGGAGGATCACCTGGCCCAGGCGGGGAACTCGGCCCGCGCCTATCTGGCGCGTTTCGACGATGGGGTCGGCGCGTCCTTCGTCGATCAGGGCCAGGGCCTGGCGCTCTATCTGGACGCGGTGCGCCAGCAGTTGGCCTCGTTGCGGGAGCGGCTGTCATCCACGGTCAGCGACAGCGAGCGCTTGAAGGAACTGGGTATCGAAGTGGCACAGGACAGTCGAGTGCCCTGGTACCGCGTCGACAACGTGTTCCACGAGACCCGCGGTCAGACCTGGGCGCTGGGACACCTGCTCGAGGCGCTCGAGCGTGACCAGGCGGATCTGATCGCAAGCGCGGGCCTCGGCGACAGCTACGCCCGGGCGCTGGCCGAGATCGAGCGTATGCAACGTCAGTTCTGGAGCCCGGTGGTGCTGCGCGGCAGTGGCCTCGGCATCTTCGCCAACTATCCGCTGACCATGGCCCATCATCTGAGCCGACTCGACGGCGCCCTGGCGTCCCTGATCGATGGCCTGGGTGGCGCCAACGCTGCCCCGGAGGCCGCGACACCGCCGGTGACCGAGGTGACCCGTAGCCCCGACGATGAGGAGGCAGCGGAGTCAGCCGGCGTTGAGCAGAGTGATGAAAAGAGTGATGAGCAGGGTGGCCAGCAGGGCGCCGAAGCCAATAGCGACGAGCAGGGCGCTGAAGCCAATAGCGGCGAGCAAGGCTCCAACCAGCAGCAGCCTGCCGAGCAAAGCGCCGAGTAGCAAGAGCCGAGTAGCAAGAGCCGAGTAGCAAGAGCCGAGTAGCAAGAGCCGAGTCAAGAGTCGAGTCAAAAGCCCCGAGCCGTGAACGGGGCCCAATGGCGGGGTGAGAGAGACCGGTTGCCGATTTTCTCCCTCGTCCTTGCCTGAATTTTCGCAAGCTACCATGCCCTCGTTGCCGAGGGCATTTTTTTCTCAGTTTGCTTCGTTCGCCCGGATACTTTTTGCCGCTCCGCGCTTTGGTAATTGGAGGCCTGGCGTCCCCCTGGCTGACGCGCCATGTCGCCAATGACTAGATGCGTCATCCCGGCGCATGAACCGAGGTTGCTGCAGCGATCACCTCGTCGTATCAGGAATCAGTGATCTGTCGCACTGCAATGGTGCGTCTGCGAAGGGCCCATGGTCGCGCCCTTTGCCCACATTCTCGATCCTGGTTTCTCAGTGCTTTTTTCGCACATTTCCAACCTTCTGATTCGGCTAAAGAAACACTTTCTCCACGGTAACTGTCCGCTGGCGCCCCCGACGTGTCCTCAAGGAACACGCAATTACAAGCGGAAACAGTCGCTCTCATGCTTCCGGGATACCGATATGGGGTTTGTCAGCCTGTGTACGCCAGGAATTTCGGACTGCCAGGACGGCGCGGCTATGCAATCGTACTGGCATAAATCGCAGTACCTGGCGGCCATCGAGTCTTCGAGCGTCGACGGGTGCTGCGGGCTGTCGGTGGTCGATCGTCTCGCAGAAGACGCAGCCTCGACGGTGACAATAACCATCTGTCTACGCGCAGGGCTTCAGGGATATGCCATCGATATCACCCTGGGGCGGTAGCGTGTCACACGCTCAGGGGGACGATATGGATAAGGTGAATCAGGCACACCAGTGGACAAGGGTCGTGGACGAGTCGCAACGATCGCCCGGCTGGCTGGCGGGTGCCGTCTTCGCAGTGCTGCTTGCGCTGACCGTGAGTGGTTGTGCCTATGCCCCTGGCGGGCATATCGACTACGAGACCGAGGCGCCGGACATCGATCATCTGGTCGACATTCAGGCCATCACCCCGGCATTGGTGGCGAACTTCCGTCAGAACGTCACCGGCGATGTCGCCAGCACCATGCCTTCCTACCTCAAGGCCCAGTTGACGGACTACGAGTACCGTGTCGGGCCGGGTGATGTGCTCAACATCACCGTCTATGACCACCCCGAGCTGACCATTCCGGGGGGCGCCGAGCGCAGCCCCGAAGAGACCGGCAAGACGGTACAGCCAGATGGTCGCATCTATTTCCCCTATGTCGGACGTTTCAGAGTGGCCGGGCGGACGGTGGACCAGATACGCCGAACCCTCACCGGCATGCTGTCGAACTACATCACCGAGCCCCAGGTGGACGTCAACGTCGCCGCCTACCATTCCAAGAAGATCTACGTCAGTGGAGCGGTTGCCACCCCCGGCGCCCAGCCGATCACCACGGTCCCGCTGACCCTGGTCGATGCGGTCAGCCAGGCCGGGGGGCCATCGGAGACGGCCAACTGGCACGAGGTGGTACTCAATCGTGATGGCACCAGGGAGGTGCTGTCGCTGTACGCGCTGATGCGCCATGGCGACCAGACCCAGAACCGCCTGCTGCGCGATGGCGACGTGGTGCATATCCCGACCCTGGAGTCCGAGAACGTCGCGGTGCTGGGGCAGGTCAGGAATCCCGGCAATCTGGTGCTGGGCAACGAACGTATCACCCTGACCACCGCCCTGGCGCGAGCCGGCGGCGTCATCGAGACCACCGCCGAACCGTCGGGGATCTTCGTGATTCGTCCCAAGCCGCCGGGCGATGCCAAGCTTGCCACCGTCTATCAGCTTGATATCAGCAACGCCACCTCGCTGACCATGGGCACCCACTTCCCGCTGCAGCCCCAGGACGTGGTCTACGTGACGGCGGCCCCGCTGGCACGCTGGAACAACGTGATCAGTCTGCTGCTGCCGTCGGCACTGCTGCCCGGCACCATCGCCGACACCACTACCCGCATCGGCGAGATCTGATCGGTGCGTTTTGCCAGTGCGCTGGTGCTGTGTCGAGCGAACCTGTGTCGTAGTCCGCTCGGTGCGGCGCTGCTGCAGAGGCGGCTGCCCGCCATGGAGATTCAGTCTGCCGGGCTTTCCGCCGTGCGCGAAGGTGAAGCCGCGCCCGCAGAGGTGCAAGCGCTGGCCAGGGAAGCCGGGCTCGAGTTGAGCGCCCACCGCGCTCGGGTGGCAACGCCCGAGATGATCGCCAATCACGATCTGGTGCTGGTGATGAGTGCGTCCCAGCGCCAGGCGGTCAGCGAACTTGCGCCCTTTGCCACCGGCAAGACCCTGCTGTTTGCCCACTGGCTCGACGGGATCGATATCCCCGACCCCTACCGCAAGAGCCTGGACGCACACCGTCAGGTATTCGTGATGCTTTCCGATGCCGCCGACGCCTGGCACCGAAGGCTCGCGCCATGACCTCGTATCGCCGCGCTCGAGGCCACCGACAGGACCTGCCGTCATGACCCAAATGTCACGCTTGCCTTCCGCTCCCGGCCGCGAGGATATCGACCTCGGGCGCATCCTGGGGCTATTGCTCCGGCACAAGTGGTGGATCCTCGCCGTCACCCTGCTGTTCGGAGCGGCAGGTTATGTGTCCGCCTTGCTCAAGCCACCCATCTACGAGGGCGACGCCCTGGTGCACGTGGAGCGTCGGGCCTCGGTCAGTCCGCTGGGGGACCTGGCCACGGTGATGGGAGAAGAGGAGAACACCTCGGCAGAGGTGCAGATACTGCGGTCTCGCATGGTGCTGGGGCGGGTGGTTGACCGCCTCGCCCTCGACACCCAGGTGTCGCCACGCCGTCTGCCGCTGGTCGGTGACTATCTGGTGCGTGAAGGGGTGACCCGAGAGGACCTGGCTGAGCTGGGCTGGATGACTGCTCCGCTTGGATGGCTCGAGCGGTTGATGCCCGAGGCATGGGATCTGAGCCATCTGGTGTGGGCAGGGGAGTCGCTGCAACTGGCGCGCCTCGAGGTCGCTGACTCCTATCGCGGCGCGGCCTTCCGCCTGGTGGCAGGCCGCGATGCCGGCTATCAGCTATTTGGTCCTGACGGTGATCTGTTGGGTGTCGGTCGTGTCGGCGATACCGCAAGATTCGACGGAGGCGATGTGGTGTTGAGCGTTCGCGAGATGACCGCAGCGCCAGGTGCAGAGTTCAGCCTGTCCAAGCGCCCCCAGGTGTCGGCCATCGATTCGCTGCTGGCTCGCTTGACGGTCACCGAGCAGGGCAGCGGCTCGAGCGCCAGCACCGGCATGTTGCGCCTGACCCTGACCGGCACCGACATCGATCGGGTGCGCGAGTCGCTGGATGTCCTGGCGGAAACCTTCCTGATGCAGAATGTCGAGCGGCAGTCGGCCCAGGCCGACCAGAGCCTGGCCTTTCTCGATGAGCAGGCGGTGGCATTGAAGGCCTCGCTGTCGTCGGCGGAAGATCGGCTCAATGCCTATCGCGTCGAGGTGGACAGTATCGACCTGGACTCCGAGGCGGCCTCGGTGGTCGAGCAGTTGATCTCGGTGGAGGAACAGCTCAACACCCTGGATTTCCAGGAAGCCGAACTGGTCCAGAGGTTCACTCGCAATCACCCCACCTATCAGGCGTTGATGCGCCAGCGCGGCATCCTCAACCAGGAGAAGGCCCGACTGGAGGAGCGTGTCAGCGAGATGCCCGAGTCCCAGCAGGAAATCGTGCGCCTGACCCGGGACGTGGAGGTGACCCAGGCGATCTATGTCAATGTGCTTAATCGTGCGCAAGAGGTGGCGGTCGCCAAGGCCGGCACCATCGGCAATGTGCGGGTCATCGACGATGCGTACGTGGATGACGATCCGGTGGCACCCAACGCCGGCCTGATGATGGCCCTGGCCACCGTTATCGGTGCCTTTCTGGCGGTGGCGGTGGTACTGGTGCGTGGCATGCTCAATCGCGGCATCGAGAGCCCGGACCAGCTCGAGGACCTGGGGCTGCCGGTGTACGCCACGGTGCCGCTTTCCGAGTTTCAGCAGCGCCTGGTCAAGCGGGTCAAGTATCGCAGCGACCGGCGCAGTCAGCCGGTGATCAAGGGCCTGCTGGCCCTGACTCAACCGACCGACATGGCCATCGAGGCGTTGCGTGGCCTGCGCACCAGTCTGCACTTCGCGATGATGGAAGCGCCCAACAACTGCCTGATGATCACCGGCCCCAGCCCCGAGATCGGCAAGAGCTTCATCTCGCTGAATCTGGGCGTGATCTGTGCCCAGGCCGGTCAACGGGTCCTGGTCATCGACGCCGACATGCGCAAGGGACACCTGCACAGCGCCTTCGGCGCCAAGGCCGAAAGTGGCCTGTCGGACCTGTTGTCGGACAAGAGCGAGGTGGCCGAGGTCATCCGCCAGACCGAGGTGGAAGGCCTCGACTATCTGTCGCGAGGCGCATGCCCGCCCAATCCTTCGGAACTGCTGATGCGCGAGCGTTTCACCACGCTGATGGAGCAGTTCAGTCGCGACTACGATCTGGTGATCGTCGATACCCCGCCTGTGCTGGCGGTGACCGACGCCGCCATCGTCGGTAACCGGGTGGGCACCAGCCTGCTGGTGACGCGCTTCAAGCTCAACCCGGTCAAGGAGGTCAGGGTGGCGCTCAGGCGCCTGGAGACCTCCAACGTCAGGGTCAAGGGCTGCATCCTCAACGCCATGGACCCCAGCGCCAGGCATGGTTACGGCTATGGTCACTATGTCTATGCCTACCAGTAAGTACGGCAGCGGCGACAACCAGGGACGGTGAGATGCTGACTGATCTGCGCGAACTCTACGGCCTGCTGACTCACCACCAGCGCCGGCAACTGCTGCGGCTGCAGGTGCTGGTGGTGGCGATGGCGCTGTGCGAGCTGCTCAGCGTCGCCTCCATCGCGCCCTTCATGGCGGTAGTGGGCGATCTGGAGCGTCTTGGCGGGGACGGCGTGATGGGCGAGCTCTATCGGGCCAGCGGTGCCGACTCGCCGGAGCGCTTTCTTCTATGGCTTGGGCTGGGGGTGCTGGGCGCGTTGTCGGTCGCCGCGGTGGTGTCGATGGTGACGGTGTGGCGGCTGGCGGTCTACGGCGCCACCGTCGGGGCGGAGCTGGGTTCCCGACTGTTCGCCCACTACATGCACAAGGACTGGCTGTTCCACGCCGGAGGCAGCAGCAGCTATCTGACCAAGCAGATCGCTCAGGAGTGCCAGCGAGTCATGCTGGGCGTCATCGATCCGTTGATGCAGATGAATGCCAAGGTGGTGCTGGCGCTGTTCATGTCGCTGGCCATCCTGATCTACAACCCCGCGGTGGCGCTGTGCGCCATGGCGTTGTTCTCACTGGCCTACCTGCTGCTCTATCACACCGCCCGGCGTCGCCTGATGAGCAACGGCGAGGCGCTGTCGGCGGCCCAGGGCCAGCGCTTTCGGCTGATGGCCGAGGGATTCGGAGGGATCAAGGATCTGTTGCTGCTGGGGCGTCAGACCCAGCTGACCGAGCGTTTCGACCGGGCCAGTCGACGCTTTGCCCGGGCCCAGGGCACCAATCAGGCGCTCAAGCAGGCGCCGCGCTATGCGATGGAGGTGGTGGCCTTCGCCTCGGTGATCCTGCTGTTGTTCTACCTGCTCAAGACCCACCAGGGCGAGATGGCGTCGATGCTGCCGGTACTGGCGGTGTATGCCCTGGCGGGTTTCAAGCTGCTGCCGGCTTTTCAGCATATCTACGCCAGCGTCTCGAGCATCCGCGGGAACCTGCATGCGCTCGAGGAAATTCGCAATGACCTGCGGGCCAGCCATGCCCATGACCAGGCATGCGCCCTTGAGCATGGTGGTGACCCGGCCCAGGGCGGCTCAGCCTTCAAGGCCCGGCGCGAGATTCGCCTCGAGGGGGTCAGCTTTCGCTATCCCGGCGCACGCTCTCCCGCGGTGGACGACGTCAGCCTGGTGATACCGGCCAATAGCGTGATTGGCCTGGTCGGCGCCTCCGGTTCCGGCAAGTCCACCCTGATCGATCTATTGCTGGGACTGATGCAGCCACAGCGAGGGCGCATCAGCGTGGACGGAAAGGTCATCGATGAGGCCAATCGTCGCCAGTGGCAGGACGCGCTGGGTTTCGTCTCCCAACAGCTCTATCTATGCGATGGCAGCATTCGCGACAACGTGGCCTTCGGTCTGGCCCCCGAGTGCATCGACGACGACCGCGTCGAAAGGGCGCTTCGGCTCGCCCACCTGGCCGAGTTCGTGGCCGAGCTGCCTCAGGGCATCGAGACCCTGGTCGGCGAGCGCGGTGTCCAGCTCTCCGGGGGACAGCGCCAGCGCATCGGCATCGCTCGGGCGCTCTATCACGAGGCCGAGGTGCTGGTGCTGGATGAGGCGACCAGTGCCCTGGACGGCATCACCGAGCGGCTGATCATGGATGCGATCCACGACTTCGCCGGTCGCAAGACCATCGTGCTGGTCGCCCATCGACTGACCACCGTCATGGCCTGCGAGTGCATCTACATGATGGAGCGTGGACGCCTGGTGGATCAGGGCAGCTACCGGGAGCTGATGTCGCGCAACGAGGTGTTCAAGCGAATGGCGCAGAGCGCCTGAGACGGGACTCCGGTGAAGGGCGCGAGCGAGGGCGCGGATGAAGGCATGGGTGAAGCGCTGGTGAAGCGACGGACGAACCGCTGGCGAAGTGACGGACGGAGCGCTGGTAAAGCGAACGCGCATCGATAAAGGGAGGCGGGCACCGATGAAGCAGTGCTTCGTGATCGGCGGCGGTGGCCATGCGCGGGTGCTGCTGCATGGACTGCGCGGGCTTGGCTGGCAGGTGGCCGGCTACGTGGCACAGGAGCCCTCGTCGGCCATGCCGGTCCCCTGGCTGGGGCAGGACCGTTGTCGACTGGCGTCGCCGGAAGGCCTGCCAGGCGTCGCCTTCCTGGGGGTCGGCATGGTCACCAGCGCGCCCTGGCGGCGCTCGCTGATCGAGGCCTTTCTGGCGCAGGGATTCGACCTGCCGCCGTTGATCACGCACAACGCCATGGTGCATGACGACGTGAAGCTGGGAGACGGCAGCGTGATACTGGATGGTGCCGTGGTGGTCACCGGCAGTCGTCTGGGACGAGGCTGTCTGATCAACACCCGGGCGGTGGTCGACCACGACTGCGTGCTGGGCGACAACGTCCACGTCGCCTGCGGTGCCACGCTCAGTGGGGGCGTCAGGCTAGGGGCGGACGTGATGATCGGCACCGGAGCTAACCTGATCCAGGGGGTCGAAGTGTGTGCGGGGGCGGTGATCGGCGCCGGCGCCACCGTGGTAGGGGACGTAACGCGCCCTGGAGTGTATCTCGGGACGCCCGCGCGACGACGGCAATGAATGCGCCTGGCCGACACGCATCACCACAAGACGTCACAGCGAAAAGCGCCAGAAGGCGAAAAAATAATTAAAGCAGGTCTACGCAAAAAGCAGGTCTACGCAAACAGGGAAGGCGCTTCTGCCAAGAGGCGCAAGCAGGGGACACGAATGAGTCATTCTGAGGTTGTCGAGACCAGGAGGGTGGCATCGAGCCGCGCCGAGTCACCAGGCGTACAGGTGATCGCCGAAGCCGGCGTCAATCACAATGGGTGCCTGGATACCGCCATGGCGCTGGTGGACGCGGCACGTGAGTGCGGCGCCGATGCCGTCAAGTTTCAGTGGTTCAAGGCGGAGCAACTGGTGACCGCCGACGCCGCCCAGGCAAGCTACCAGCGAAAGGCCTGCCCGGAGGACGGCTCCCAGTACGCCATGCTCAAGCGCCTGGAGCTTGGCCTTGACGATTTTCGGCGATTGGCCCAGTACAGCCGTGACAGTGGCATCGAATTCCTGGCCAGCCCCTTCGACGAGGACAGCGTCGAGTGGCTGGCTGCGCTGGACGTCGGTTGCTTCAAGGTGGCCTCCGGGGAGTTGACCAATCTGCCGCTGCTTACACGTATCGGCGCCCAGGGCAAACCGGTGCTGTTGTCCACGGGCATGAGCTTCCTGGGGGAAATCGAAGCCGCCTTGGCGACCCTTTCGGCGGCGGGGGCCGGCGACGTTACGGTACTGCACTGCGTCAGTGAATACCCGGCGCCGGTGGATCAGATCAACCTCGCCGCCATGGATACCCTGGCCCAGGCCTTCGGATGCCCGGTCGGCTACTCCGATCATAGCGATGGCATCGATATCGCGCTGGCGGCGGTGGCGCGTGGGGCCGTGGTCATCGAGAAGCACCTGACTCTGGATACCACCATGGCCGGGCCGGACCATGCGGCCTCGCTGGATCCTCAGGCCTTCCTGGCGATGGTCACCGCCATTCGTCGTATCGAGCAGGCCCTCGGCGATGGGCGCAAGCGCCCGGCGCCCTGTGAGCAGCCCCAGCGGGAGCTGGTGCGTCGCAGCGTGGTAGCCGGGCGCGATATCGACGCTGGCGAAGTGCTGGCGCAAGGCGATTTGCTGCTCAAGCGGCCTGGCAGCGGTCTACCGGCCGCCGCACTGCCTCAGTTGATCGGTCGGGTGGCTAGACGCCGTATCGGTCGCGACGCCCTGCTGGACTGGGCGGATCTGACATGACGGCCTGGGCATGAGGGGGACTGGCATGACTCCGAGAAAGATCTGGGTCCTGACCAGCTCTCGAGCGGACTATGGGCTGCTCTACTGGCTGCTTCGGGAGATCGACGAAGACCCTGCGCTGGAACTGATGCTGGTGGCCAGCGGGTCGCACCTGTCGACCGAGTTCGGCTCCACGGTCAGCGAGATCGAGCGCGATGGCTTTCGTCTGCATCGCCGCCTCGAGATCCTGCTGGCGTCGGACTCGCGCAACGCAATGACCAAGGCCATGGGGCTGGCGCTGTTGAGCGTCGGCGATGCCCTGGTCGAGGACCGGCCCGATCTGGTGGTCCTGCTGGGCGACCGTTTCGAAATCGTGCCGGTGGCGTTGGCGGCGGTCACCCACGGTATCACCCTGGCCCACCTCCACGGGGGCGAGACCAGTCGTGGCGCCCTGGACGAGTACTATCGTCATGCGGTGACCAAGCTGGCCAACCTGCACTTTCCCGCCACCGAGGTCTACCGTCGTCGCATCCTGCAGATGGGAGAAGACCCCGGCCGGGTGTTTGTCCATGGGGCGCCGGGCATCGATCACCTGTACCGCAGCCGCACGCCGACCAGGGCGGTGCTTGCAAGGGCCCTGGACATGCCACTGGACCGACCCACCGCGCTGGTCACCTATCACCCGGTGACCGCGGGCACGGGCGAGGACGTGGAAGCGCTGATCGCGGCCTTGTCGCGTTTCGAGGATCTGGACGTGCTGGTGTGCAAGGCCAACGCCGACTGTCATGGACGCAGCATCAATGCCCGGCTGGCGCGCTGGTGTGCCGAGCGCCCCGAGGCCAGGCGTCTGGTCGACAGTCTGGGACAGCGTCTCTATCACGGCTGTCTCGAGCACATGGATGTGCTGGTGGGCAATTCCTCCAGCGGTCTGATCGAGGCGCCATCCTTCCGTCGGCCGGTGGTCAATGTCGGCAAGCGTCAGGACGGCCGCCTCAAGGCGGCAAACGTGATCAATGTCGAGGCCTCGGAGGAGGCCATCGCCAAGGGCATCGAGACCGCCCTGAGCGAGACCTTCAAGCGTTCGCTGGGCGCCCTGAGCAATCCCTATGACCCCTTCGAGGATGGAGCCGCCTCGCGGCGAATCAAGAACACCTTGAAACGGGTCAAGCTGGATGCCGGCATCCGTGAGAAGTGGTTCTTCGACATCGACGAGGTGTCCCCTCTGGGCGGCACCTCTTCTCCGACCAAAGGCCTGATGGGCTGACCTTCGTCGCTTCGATAACGACCCTAACAACCTTCAGGAAATGAAGATGACACCAGTGTCCGAGGCGGCAATGTCGGTGACGGCGGTGATACCGGCGCGGGGCGGCAGCAAGTCGGTGCCGAGAAAGAACCTGAGGCCGCTCGGCGGACGCCCGCTGCTGGTCTGGTCGATCGAGGTGGCACGGCAGGTGATGGCGATCGATCGGGTGATCGTGAGTACCGATGATGACGAGATTGCCCAGGTGGCCCGCCGGCATGGCGCCGAGGTGCATCGTCGGTCGGCGCATCTGGCCACCGACGAGGCGCTGGTGATCGACGCCATCCGCGAAGTGTTCGATGAGCTGAACCAGGGCGGCGAGGCTCCCGAGGTGATGGTGCTGCTGGAGCCCACCTGCCCCTTGCGCAGTGCCCAGGATGTGGCCGAGTGCCTGTCGCGTCTGGTGGTGCAGGGGCTGGATTCGGTGGCCACCTTCAAGGCTGCCGAGGTCAATCCTCACCGTACCTGGCGGCTGGATGCGCGGGGCCGGCCCACCGCCTTTATCGACGGCAGCGATCCCTGGCTGCCGCGACAGGCGTTACCCATGGCCTATCAGCTCAATGGTGCCGTCTATGCCTTCCGTCCCGATCGTCTTCCCGAGGATGGCAAGGCGTTGCTGTTCGGGCGCAGTGGCGCGGTGATCATGCCGGCGGAACGCTCGGTCGACATCGACCGCGAGCACGACTTCGTCATCGTCGAAAGCCTGTTGAGGAGAGCCCGTTGAGCCACCCTGTCGAAGCCTTAGTGACTCCCGCAGCCACCGATGTGCGCCCGGCGATCATGATCACCGGGGCTACCGGTGGGGTCGGCATGGCCCTGTGCCGCCACCTGAACCGCCGCTTTCGGGTGATCGCGCTGGGGCGTGACGCCAACGCCCTGGCAGAACTGGCCGCAAGCCTTCCCGGTGTCGAGGTCCACTGCCTGGATCTCGCCGGCGGTGAGATCGCAAGTGATATCGCGTCACTGATGGAGCAATGCGGCGACGTCGGCTATCTGATCAACAATGCCGGCTTCAATCGGCCTGCGCCAGTGGACGCCGACATCGAAGCCGTGCTTCGGCGCTCGCTCGAGGTCAACGCCATCGCGCCGGCCATGCTCATGGCGGCGGTGCTGCCCGGCATGCGCCGTCGTGGCTTTGGCCGCATCGTCAATATCACCTCCGGCGCACCGCTCAACTGTTTTGCCGGGCATGCCGCCTACAGCGCCTCCAAGGCGGCGCTGAATGCGCTGACGGTGACCGCCGCCAGAGAGCATCAGGACGTGGATATCAAGATCAACCTGATGAGCCCCGGCCCGGTGCGCAGCAAGATGGCCCCCGAGGCACCGATGGCGCCAGAGGTCTGTCTACCGACCCTGGACCATCTACTGGAACTGCCCGCGGATGGCGCCAGCGGGCGCTTCTTCTGGCTGGGTCACGAGATACCGCTGACGCCGTCCCTCGATGGCATCGACTGGCTGGCGGGGACCGCGCCGGCAGGTTTTGCCCGGCTTTGGCCAGAGGCAGACGAGAGCAGCGGTCTCGACAGCAGTGGCGCGGACGTAAGCAGCAGTGACAGGGCGTGCCGATGAGGCGTATTGGCATGCTGGGCATGAGTCCCGGCAACGGTCACCCGTTTTCGTTTTCCGCCATCCTCAATGGCTACCACGATGCGGCCATGGCCGAGGCGGGCTGGCCGGTGATCCATGACTATCTGGCACGGCGACATCGCTCGGAATTCGGCGTCGGTGATCTGCGTGTCACCCACGCCTGGACCCAGGATCGAGACGTCACCGAGCGGCTATGTCGCGCCTGCCATATCGACGAGGCGGTGGCCGAGCCTGGTGACATGCTGGGGCAGGTGGATGCGGTCATCATCGCCCGTGACGATCCGGCGAGCCACCGCGAACTGGCGGCACCCTTTCTCGAGGCGGGCCTGGCGGTATTCATCGACAAGCCGCTGACCCTGGATCCGCAGGATCTGGCCTATTTTTCCCCCTACCTGGCAGCAGGGCGCCTGATGTCATGTTCCGGCATGCGCTTCGCCAGCGAACTCGACGCCCTGCGTGCGGCGCCGGGGGCGCTGGGCAACTGGCGCCTGGCCAGGGGCGCCATCGTCAAGGACTGGGAGCGCTACGGGGTTCACCTGCTCGACGCCATCCTGCCGTTGACGGCGGCGACGCCGGTGTCCGTCAGAGCGCTTGGGGCAGGCCACCAGTCCTTCGCCATCACCATGAGTGACGGCAGCCTTTTGAGCATCGATGCGCTCGGCGAGGTGCCGCCGGTATTTCGTATCGAGGTGTTTGGTGATGCCGGCCAGACCAGTGCCGACATCCGCGACAACTTCGGCATGTTTCGTCGCACCCTGTGGGAGTTCTGGCGGATGCTCGAGCAGGGGCCGGATCGTCATCAATGCCAGACCACACTCGCGGTGATCAAGACGTTGATCGCCGGGCGCCTCGCGGCCGAACGGGGAGAGGAGGTACGTCTCGATGCGCTCTGACAATGAGGGTGCAGGCCTTGTACCCGCGCAGGCGTGCGCGGTATCGGCGCTGTTCGATCTGAGCGGTCGGGTAGCACTGGTCACCGGGGCCCTGGGCATCCTGGGGCGGCACTTCTGTCGAGCACTCGCCGAATGCGGCGCCTCGCTGGTGGTCGTGGATCTCGACGCTGCCGAGGCCGAGCGCTTCGCCGCCGAGCTTCAGACCGACCACGGTCAGCCTTGCCTCGGACTTGGCTGTGACGTCAGCGACGAGGCCTCGGTCGAGGCCATGGTGGCGCATGCGGTCAAGACGCTGGGAGGCATCGACATCCTGCACAACAATGCGGCGACCAAGGCGCGAGACCTGGAGGCCTTCTTTGCTCCGGCCGAAGACTACACCCTGGCCCAGTGGCGTGACGTCATGGCGGTCAATCTCGACGGTGTCTTTCTGGTGTCGCGAGCGGTAGGCCGGCAGATGATCGAGCAGGGTCGAGGCGGCAGCATCATCCATACCGGTTCCATCTACGGCGAGATGGGCTGCGATCCGCGTATCTACGAGGGCTCGGAGTACCTGGGGGTGGCCATCAACACGCCTCCGGTCTACGCCGCCTCCAAGGCCGGGGTGTCTGGACTGGCGCGTTATCTCGCCACGCTCTGGGCAGGCCACGGTATCCGCGTCAATACCCTGGTACCGGGCGGCATCGAGAGTGGCCAGAACTCAGCCTTCGTCGAGCGCTATTCGGCCAGGGTGCCGCTGGGGCGCATGGGAACGCCGACCGATCTGGTCGGCGCGCTGATCTTTCTGGCCTCGGATGCCTCCGGCTACGTGACGGGGCAGACGCTTCACGTGGATGGTGGCTTGAGCGCCTGGTAGCACGGCGTCGATGCACGCTGCCCGATAAACGGCATCCGATGAACGGCACCCGATCAACGGCACCAGTTGAACGGCAGGGAAGGAGTTTCGCTCGATGTTGACCATCGTGATGTACCACTATGTCCGACCGCTGGCCGGGTCGTGCTATCCGCGCCTCAAGGCGCTGGAGCTTGCTGCCTTTCGCGCTCAGCTCGACCATCTCGAGCGGCACTATCGGCCGGTGAGCATGGAACAGGTGATCGCCGCCTGGCGCGGCCAGCAGACATTGCCCGAGCAGGCGGTGCTGTTGAGCTTCGACGACGGCTATCGTGATCACCTCGAACACGTGTTGCCGGAGCTCGAGCGACGCGGCCTTCAGGGTAGCTTCTTTCCCTGTACCGGTACCCTGCGCGACGGCCTGATCCTCGACGTCAACAAGATCCAGTTCGTGCTGGCCAGCGTCGCTTCCACCGCAGAGCTGCTGCCTTCGCTGGCCAGGGCACTGGATAAGCGACGCAAGCGTCATGGCCTGGGGACCTACGAGGATATCCATCGCCGGGTCTATCATCGGCTGTCGCGCCAGGGACGCTTCGATGACCCCGATACCCTGTTCTTCAAGCGCCTGCTGCAGCGGGAGTTGCCCTTCGAGGTTCGCCATGACGTCATCGATGAGCTGTTTGCGCGCTTCGTCAGCACGGACCAGCGAGCCTTCGCCGAAACGCTCTATCTGAGCGATGCCGAGGTCCGCCAGCTGCACGACGCCGGCATGCATATCGGCTGCCACGGGGATCAGCACTTCTGGTTCGACAGCCTGACGCCCGAACAACAGGGCAGGGACCTCGAGGTCAGTCTCGCTCATCTTCGAAGCCTGGGGGTGCTCGGCGACGACTGGGTGATGTGCTATCCCTACGGTGGCGTCGACCAGGCGCTGCTGGGTAGTCTACGCCAGCTTGGCTGCGCCGCCGGGCTGACCGTGGCGTCGCGGCAGGCCGACCCGGCCCGGGACGACCCCTTGCTGCTGCCGCGCCTGGACACCAATGATCTGCCCAGCCAGGCCGCTGCCTGCCCTGGCGACCCGGCGACCGTGCAGGTTTGATAGCTGACCACATCCTCGTCCACTTCCACGTCTTCCCCATTTGCGCCGAGCCTGGCGCGGCCCCGGCGGTTTGCCGCCAGCCTACCCACCATGCACAGGGATCTTGTCATGACAGCGTGCACGCAGAGCGCGACGACAGCGTCTGTCGCCGCCGGCGACGCCATGATGGCCATGTTGGCCGACCTCACTCCGCTGAATCGGGTGATCTGCTCGAGCGACTACGACGCCACGGTGGCCTACCTGACCGAGCGCTGGCCGCTCCGGGAACATCGTTTCGAGGCCTCTGACGTCCACAATGGCTGGGTGATTCCGCCCAGGTGGGACGTACTGGAGGCGGCCATCTACAAGGATGGCGAGTGTATCTATGATGGTCGCTGGCATCCCATGGCGGTGATGGCGCTGTCACTGCCGTTCCGAGGCACGGTCTCGCGAGAAGAACTCAAGTCCCACCTGCATTTTGATCACCGCTACGAGGAGCGCATCCCGTTTCATTTTCGCCAGCTATTTACCAGCTGGAAGCGTGACTGGGGGTTCTGCGTGCCACGTCGTCTTGTCGAGAGTCTTGCGCCTGGTGATTACGAGGTGGTGATCGAGACCCGCGAGGCGCCGGGGTATCTGCGCTGCCTGGACTATCACCTGCCGGGCCAGCTCGAGCAGACCATCGTGCTGGGGGCGAACCTGGATCATCCCGGCGTCGCCAACGATGGCCTGTCCGGTGTGGCGGTGGGGCTCGCCGTGTTCGAGGCGCTTGCCGCGCGACCCAGGCGCTTCAGCTATCGACTGGTGCTGGCCCCCGGCATCATGGGCACCGAGTACTACCTGGGGCGGCTTCCCGCCGCAGAGCGCGCTCGACTGTTCGAGGGTGTGATGCTCGAGATGCTGGGCTCGCCCACCATACTCAATCTGCAGCGCTCACGAGGTGCCGGATCGAACATCGAGCAGGCGTTGTCGCGCGTGCTCAGCGAGGGTGGGCACGACTACCGCGAGGGCGCCTTCGAGAGCCTGCTGCTCAATGACGAGTACCTGTGGGAAGCCTACGGCATCCCCATGGCCTCGCTATCGCGCTATCCCTATCCCGAGTATCACACCGACGCCGATAACCTTGGCTTGATGTCGCCGCAGCGCCTGCTCGAGGCGCGTGACGTGGTGCTCGCCGCCATCGACGATATCGAGTCCTCGCCGCTGATCAAGAAGCGCTTCGAGGGCAACGTCTGCCTGTCGCACCCCCGCCATGACCTCTATGTGGATCCTGGCCAGGTCGCCTTCGGCGACGTGCCGGACGAGTCACGCCGGCGCATGCGTTTGTTGATGGACTCCATCCCGACCCTGACGCGCCCGACCACCGTGCGCCAGCTGGCCAGGGAGGTCGGCCTCGAGGAGAGCGTGGTCCACGACTATCTCAAGCGCTGGCGCGATTGTGGTCTGGTGGAGCTGGTATGAATCGGGCGAGGGAGGAGGTGAGTGGCGAGCGCGCGTATTCGCCGGGTGGGGCAGGAACACCGCCTCAGGAAGGAATCGACACAGGGGGGGCAGGGCCGGCGACGAGCACGCAGGCGTCGTTTGGCCGAAGCGTCTTTATCTGCTGCAAGCCGCTGCAGTTTCTGACCTGTGCCTCGATCGTTCGTCACTATCGAATCGAGCAGGCGCTGGTGCTGCTGGTGGCCGAAAGCATCGCCGAGTATGACGCCTTCTACGCCTTTGTCGAAGCAAGCCACCATCGATCTCTCTTTGACGAGATACGCCGCGTGCCGACCCAGGCCGCGGCACGCGAGGCGCTGAGCGCCTTGCACTACGACAGTCTGTTCATCGACAACGATCGCACCAGCAAGTACCTGCTGCTGGCGCCGCTGAAGACAGGCTGTCTGTGCCTTTACGAGGAGGGGGTCAGCACCTACTTCAGCTCCTATCTCTACGAGATGCCTCTGTCCAGGCGGTTGAAGTGGAGCCTGGTGGCCTTGGTGCGCGGTTGCGGACTGCGTTTCGGAGGCGGCCGCAGGACCGACCTGGTGTTCGTTTCGCGGCCGCGGACCTACGCCCGATTGAATCCACGCCTGGCGCACAAGGCGCGCTATTGCCCGGGGCTCGTCGGCGAGCTGGAGCAAGGCTGGGAGGAGTGGCAGGCACTGCTGTCGCCCTGGCTCGACCGGCTGACGTCGGCAACGCCGGCGCTGGTACTGGGTACCTGGGGGGGCGGCGATATCTCCGCCGAGAGGCTTGCCGAGCTCAAGCGACGTCATCCTCTGTTGCTGTTCAAGCCCCATCCCCACGACGGCTGCGCCTGGCTCGATGCTGATATCCAGGTGCTGGAGCAGCCGTGGATTCCCGCCGAGGTGTGGATTCGTCTACTGGCTAGCCGGGTCGACGAACTGGTGGTGTATCACTATTCCTCGTCTTCTGAGCTCTACTGCCTGGATCTGCTCGACAGGGTGACCTTCGTCGACCTCAAGGGCGACGTTCATATCCGACGAGTCTGCGATCTGGCCGTGGGCGATCACGGTCACGACGACATCGACCATGTGGCGATTGCCTGAGAAGGACGCTGTCCGTCCAGCGCCTGGCCCCCGTGGTATTCGAACGGCATGCCTGCACGTCAAATGAGTGAGCTTACCGCCGATGGTTCCCATCCCTTATGTCACCTCCGCCTGGGACGTGTACTCCGCCCTGGCGGTGTTCGTGCTCGGTCTGTGGCTTGCCAGAGCGGTGGGGCGAGCCTTCGGGCTGTCTTACATGCTGTGTCTGCCGCTCTATCTCTGGCACACGGCCTTCTGCGTGCTCTACGCCTGGTTCGTCAACGGCGACGGCGGAGATTCCTTGATGTACTACCGGGCGTCGTTGAACGACGGCGTCGAGTTCTCCCTTGGCACCGCCGGGGTGATCGTGTTCACCTCGCTGTTCACCCAGGGGCTGGGGCTGTCGTTTCTGGGGACCTTTCTGGTGTTCAATCTGGCCGGCTATGTCGGGCTGCTGGCCTTCGCCGGCAGTCTCCATCAGGCCATTGCCGAGCGTGCCCTGGGTATTCGTCTGCTGGCGCTGGCCGTACTCTTTCTGCCCTCGATGCACTACTGGGGCTCCGCCATCGGCAAGGATGCGCTGTCGTTTCTGTCCATGGGGCTTTCGCTGTGGGCGGCGCTTGATCTCAGACGCCGTCACCTGCTGATGGTGGTGGCGGTCATGATCATGCTGGTGGTGCGACCGCACATGGCCGGTATACAGCTGATCGCCTTGGCGGCTGCCTTCTGTCTGCAGCCCGGCGTCGTGCTGTGGCAGCGGCTTTTGCTGGGGACTGCGGCGCTTGCCGGGGCGGCGATCATCGTACCCCTGGCGCTGGATTACGCCGGGGTCGGCAGCGGCTCCGATGCCGATCAGGTGATGAGTTACATCGAATTGCGGCAGAGCTACAACCAGACCGGCGGCGGTGCGGTGGACATCGCCTCCATGAGTCTGCCGATGCAGCTTTTCACCTATATGTTCAGGCCTCTGCCCATGGAAGCCAGCAGTGTGTTCCAGTTGGCGTCCTCGGTGGATAACGTCATCCTGCTGTATCTGATGGTGGTCGGTGGCATCGCCGCCATCACCGGGCGCAATGCGCCTCCCGCCAATCGACTGTTTCTGTGGTTTTACCTGCTGCTGGCCTGGACCATCCTGGCGATGACCACTGCCAATCTGGGCATCGCTGCGCGTCAGAAGTGGATGTTTACCCCGGTGCTTATCTATCTGTTGATGTCCGTCATGGGGCGCCAGCGCCAGACAGCCACCGACGCCGAATCGTCCGGGGGCTCTACGCCGTCTGTCGAAAGCACGCCAAATGGAGTGGCGAGATGATCAAGCGACTGTTGATGGTAGCGAGCTACCCCGAGTCCATCGTCGGGTTTCGCGGTGAGCTGATCAGGGAGATGGTCGCTCGCGGAATCGAGGTCCATGTCGCCGCGCCCGTGGGGGGCAGGGGCGCTACCGGTGACGCCGGCGGTGAGGGTGACGCCGATCGCTCGGCTGCTTCGTCGCGTCTTAAAGCCAGTCTCGAGGCCCTCGGCGCGACGCTGCACGATATCCCGCTTTCGCGCACCGGCATGAATCCGCTGGCCGATCTGAAGACCCTGGTGGCTCTGATGAAATTGATGCTGCGGGTACGCCCCGATGGGCTTTTTGCCTACACGATCAAGCCGGTGGTCTACGGGGCACTGGCTGCCTGGGTGTTGGGGGTGCGCCAGCGGACCCTGCTGGTCACCGGGCTGGGGTACGCCTTTACCGGCACCCAGGGTGGCGCCAAGCGCCGCTTGATCAAGGCGCTGGTGCGGCGGTTGTATCGCGTCGCTCTGGGGCGGGCTCATATGGTGCTGTTCCAGAACCCGGATGATCGTCGCCTGTTCATCGAGGAGGGGATTCTCCTTGATACCACGGCGTCCCGGGTGATCAACGGTTCCGGAGTGGATCTGGCGCATTTTTCGCCGGTAGCTCCATCGACAGAGCCGGTCAGCTTCCTGCTGATCGCTCGCTTGCTGGGTGACAAGGGGGTGCGCGAGTACGCCGAGGCAGCGACGCGTATCCGCCAGCGCCATCCCCAGGTGCGCTTTCGCCTGGCGGGTTGGCTGGACGACAACCCCGACAGCATCGCGGCGCACGAGCTTCAGACGTGGATCGATGACGGCGCCATCGAGTACCTCGGTCGACTCGATGATGTCCGTCCGGCCATCGCCGAATGCAGCGTCTATGTGCTGCCGTCCTATCGCGAGGGGACCCCGAGAACGGTGCTCGAGGCCATGGCCCTGGGGCGTGCGGTGGTGACCACCGACGCGCCGGGATGCCGCGAGACCGTCGCGCCCGGGGTCAACGGTTATCTGGTGGAGGTGAAAAATGTCGACGCCCTGTGCCAGGCGTTGCAACGCTATCTGGAAACGCCGGCGCTGATCGTCCAGCACGGCCAGGCCTCCCGCGCTCGCGCCGAGGAGCGCTACGACGTGCACCGCGTCAATCACAGCATCCTCGAGGCCATGGGGGTCGATACGGCGTCGTCCTGCCCGGCAGGGCTCGACCCCAGCGTGGTGAGATGATGATGGCCAAGCGTTGTCTGGATGTGCTGGTGGCCGCCTCGTTGCTGGTCCTGCTATTCCCCTTGATGCTCGGCATCTGGGGACTCGTCCGGCTGAGGCTTGGCAAGCCGGCCTTTTTCTTTCAGTGGCGCCCTGGGCTGCATGGCCGTCCCTACCGCTTGATCAAGTTCAGGACCCTCGCCCAGCGCTGTGACGAGCAGGGACGCACGCTGCCCGACGAGCAGCGCATGACGACGCTCGGGGGTTGGCTGCGGGCGTCCAGCCTGGACGAGCTGCCCGAGCTCTGGAACGTGCTGAAAGGCGAGATGAGTCTGGTCGGGCCACGCCCGCTGCTGATGGAGTACCTGCCGCTGTATGACCGGGACCAGGCCCGTCGCCACGAGGTGCGACCGGGGATTACGGGATGGGCTCAGGTCAACGGCAGGAATGCGCTTTCCTGGCGCGAGCGCTTCCAGCTTGACGTCTGGTACGTGGACCACCACAGCCTGGCGCTCGATATCCGGATACTGGCCATGACGGTCGTCAAGGTGCTGCGCCGCGAGGGTATCAGTGGCCAAGGAAGCGTCACCATGAAGCCCTTTCGAGGCAATGAATGACGCCCCGGGATACCGACTCGGTGGCCGCGGTCTTGCCGCAACGGGGCTGGCTGACAGCGCTCAGACGTCATCGCTTGCTGTCCCAGGTGTTGCTGGTAGCCGGTGGCACGGCGGGGGCACAGGCGCTGAGTCTGGCCTTTGCGCCACTCATCACCCGTCTGTTCAGCCCTGACGCCTTCGGCCTGGCCGGTTCCTTCAGCGCCCTGGTCAGTGTCGTCGCGCCGCTGGCGGCCCTGACCTACCCGGTCGCCATGGTGTTGCCGCCGCGCGACGAAGACGCCCGGGGGCTGGCCCGACTCAGCATGGGGTTGGCGGTGCTGCTGGCGCTGGCCGCCGTGGCGGCGCTCACTGTGCTGCAACCACTACTGGATCGGCATCTCGATCCGAGGCTTGCCGCCATGCTGATCTGGCTGCTGCCTGTGGCCATGCTGCTGGCGGCCATGCAACAGGTCATGCAGCAGTGGCTGATTCGGCGTCAGCGATTCGGGGTGACGGCCAAGGTGGCGTTGATCCATGCCCTGGTCCTCAACCTGGCCAAGGCGACCGGTGGAGTGCTGCATCCGGTCGGGGTGACGCTGGTGCTTGTCACCGCCGCCGCCAGTGGGCTTAACGCCTTGCTGCTGTGGTGGGCAGACCGGCGACTCGGTGATGGTCTGGTCGGCGGGGGCCGGGGCGCCCCATGGCGGGAACTGGCGCGTCGCCACCGTGACTTTCCCTTGTATCGCGCACCCCAGGTGACGCTCAACGCCTTGTCGCAGTCGTTGCCGGTGTTGTTGCTGGCGGCATTCTTCGGTACCGCAGCCGCCGGGCACTACAGCCTGGCGGCCTCGGTACTGGCCGCGCCCATGGTGCTGCTGGCGAAGTCGGTCAACGACGTCTTCTATCCCCATGTAGCCTCGGCAGTCAACCGCGGCGAGCCGATTACCGCGTCACTGGGGAAGACCACCCTGGTGATGGCGGCGGTTGGACTCGCCCCCTTTGGCGTCATGGTGGTGCTGGGGCCCTGGCTGTTTGCTCTGCTGTTCGGTGACCCCTGGTGGCAGGCGGGCGAGTACGCACGTTGGATGGCGGTCTGGCTGTACTTTGCCTTTCTCAACAAGCCCAGTGTGGCCTCCATCGCCAGTCTGGGCCTGCAGCGTGGTTTTCTGATTTACGAGGTACTCAGCGTGCTCGGCCGTGTGGCCGCGCTGTATGTGGGGTTTCGTGTGTATCACAGCGATCTCGTTGCGGTGGTGGCCTTCTCTCTGGTCGGCGCCATGCTCAATCTGGCGCTGGTCGGTGTGACCCTGTTTCGGGCAAGACGGCGTGACCAGGGGTTGATCAAGACGTGAGAGCGCTTCTGTACAAGGGATTATCGTATGACAGGATTTCAGCGAGCCTTCGACAGGACGGAGAAGCTGGGGTGGCGATGCGCTCTGGGGGTGGTCGACCGCCTGTCGCCGCGTCTGGCGACAAGGCTGGTGCACCGGCGAGAGTACGGGCAGCGGCTCGAACTCGACGATCCCAGGGATTTCAATGACAAGCTGCAGTGGCTCAAGCTGTACGGTGATCGTCGAGGGCTTTCGCGCTGCGCCGACAAGTACGCCGTCCGAGAGTTCGCCGCCGAGCGAGGCTGCGCCGTTGCCCTCAGTCGACTGATCGGCCTCTACGAGAGCGTCGATGCGATCGTCTGGGACGAACTGCCGGCGCGCTTCGCGCTGAAGTGCACCCACGGTTGCGGCTACAACGTGATCATCGACGACAAGCGCAAGGCGGACGAGCGAGCGGTCAAGCGACGGCTGCAGCGTTGGCTGAAGGAGCGCTACGCCCGACGCTATCTGGAGTATCACTACGACGCCATTCCCCCGAGAGTGCTGGCCGAGGAGTACATCGAGACCGCTACCGGGGGAGTGCCCGTGGACTACAAGGTCTACTGCTTTCATGGCCGCCCTCGCGTGGTGCTGGTATGCACCGACAGGGGAGGCGACATGCGTTTCGACTTCCATGATCCGGCTTGGCAACGGCTCGAGCTGAATGACCGGCAGCATCAGAGCCCCGCTGGCGTGGCCCGTCCTCGAGCGCTCGACGAGATGCTCGAATTGGCCGAGCGGCTGTCGCGGGGTTTTGTCTTCGTCCGGGTCGACTTCTATGAGCGGCAAGGGCGGGCGGTGCTCGGTGAGATGACGTTTACACCCGGGGCGAACGTATCACGGCGCTACAACGCCTACGGACAACGCTACCTGGGCGACCTGATCGATCTGACGCAGGTAGGCCGGCGTTGCCGACACGACCGCGAAGTAACGGCAGGGCGGTCATTGAGCTTCAATGGAACCGTGCAAGGAGCGGACAATGGCGGTCATGAATGAGTGGATGGGCGCGGCCAAGTCCCGGCTGTGGACGTTGGGGATGTTGGGGCTGGACGCCTTCTCCAACGAGCAGGCGACGCGACTGATGCACCAACGCAAGACCCGGCGCCGCCTTGACCTTCGAACCCCCAGGCGCTTCGACGAGAAGCTTCAGTGGCTCAAGCTGTTTCATCGTGACCCGCTGATGGCCAGGTGCGCCGACAAGCTCGGGCTGCACGATTACGCGAGCTCAAGAGGCCAGGGTGCGATTCTCAATGATCTGCTGGGCGTCTATCGCAGTGTCGACGAGATCGACTGGGAAGCCCTGCCAGACGCCTTCGTGCTGAAGTGCAATCACGGCTGCGGCTACAACATCCTGGTGCACGACAAGTCGACCCTGGAAAGGCGCAAGGCCAGCCAGGATCTGTCGCGCTGGATGACGGAACGCTATGGGCGTCGCAAGCTCGAGTATCACTACGATCAGATCGTGCCGCGGATCTTTGCCGAGCGCATGCTGGACAGCGGGGGGAGGGACGCGCCCCTGGACTACAAGGTCTACTGCTTCAACGGCGAGCCGTTGGTGGTGCTGCTGTGCGCCTCGGACAAGAAGCAGACTCGCTACGCCTATTTCGATCGAGACTGGGGGCCGCTTGAGCTGATGGCTGCCAAGGTGCCGATCATCACCGACACCGCCGATCTGGCCCGTCCAGCTTGTCTTGAACCACTGCTCGAGTCCGCCCGCGCCTTGGCCGAGCCTTTTGCGTTCGTGCGTGTGGACTTCTACATCGAGCACGGCCGTCCCGTTCTCGGTGAGATGACCTTTACGCCCTCGGCCAACATGGACAATGGCTACAGCGATGAAGGGCTCGATTATCTTGGCTCGCTGCTTCGGCTTCCGCAGGAGCGCTCATCAAGGCGATCCGACGGTGGCAAGGTCGCGGCTCCCAGGTAAGTCAGGGCCGAACCGTCAGGAGGGAAACCTATGCAGGTCTCGGTGGTGATACCGACCTACAATAGCGCCGCTTTCGTCGAGCGAGCCCTGCTGTCCGTGGTAAGCCAGACCGAAGGGTTGAGCCACGAGATCCTGCTGGTGGACGACTGTTCGGATGACCGTGAGGCGCTCTCGCGGCTGGTACAGCGATACGAAGCCGTCAGGCTGATCGAGAAGCCTGCCAGGTCCAACGCCGCCGTGTCCCGCAACCGGGGACTCGAGGAGAGCCGTGGGGCTTTCGTCTTCTTTCTGGACTCCGATGATGCCCTGGCGCCAGGGGCACTCAAGCGCCGCATGGACATGCACCGCGATAGCGGCGCCGGCGTCATCTTTGGCAACTATCTCGCGCGCCTCGCCGACGCCTCCCGCCTGAGCGCGTCGCGACTTCCGGCCTACCGCGGCGGCGACATGCGTCACTACCTGTTCGTGGAGCGTGGAGACGTGCGTTCCTCCACCCTGTCGCTGTGCAAGGCCTTTTGGCAGGGGACGCGCTTCGATGACGCGACGCGCAAGCACCAGGACTGGGTCTTCGCCATTCGTGCCTTTCACCAGGGCGAGCGTCTACTGTTCGACCCGCAGCCGACCGCAGTCATGGACGTGACGCGCCAGGGCCGCATGAGCTCCAGCGCCAATCTGGATGCCAGTCGTTACGTGGTCAAGCGCTACCTGTGTCAGGACCATCATCGCAACGCCTTTTCCCGACGCCAGTGGTTGTCCAGCCTGAGCAGACGAGACCTTACCGCCTGCCGCTTTCAGGTGGAGATTTTCACCCCTGGAAACTGGCGCGAGCGGCGGGATCTCGCGCTATTTCGATTGGCCAGTCACCCAGTGCTGATCGGAGCTGCCTCCGCGCTGTTGACGTTGGCGCTGAAGTTGAGACGCCTGGGCTCCAGATCGAGCGCGATGCAGCGTTAAGTCTCCCTTGAGACGCCATCCCGCTCGTTCAAGCCCGCCCGACCATTGGTCATGCTCGAACGAAGAGCAAAGGAAAAGGACGCCATGCAAAGCCCTGTTCGAAGCCCTGTGCAAAAGATTGCCTTGTTTCTGCCGTCGCTGCGGGGCGGCGGCGCGGAGCGAGTCATGGTGCTGCTTGCCAATGGCTTCGTCGCGGCCGGTCATGAGGTCGACCTGGTGACCGCCAGCGACGAGAACGTCTACCAGGCGGAAATCGCCCCCGGCATTCGCCATTTCAGCTTGGGCGCCTCCAGGGTCGCCAGCAGTCTGCCTGCGCTGGTGCGCTATCTGAAGCGCGAACGGCCCGCCGCCCTGTTGTCGGCGATGGGCCACGCCAACGTGGTGGCGGTAGCGGCGCGGGTGATGGCCCGCCTCGACTGTCGACTGGTGGTGACCGAGCACACCAACTATTTTGCAGTGACCGCCAGAAACACCGGCTTCAATGCCCGGGTGATGCGGCGGCTGATGCGCCATGCCTATCTGCGAGCCGACGCCGTGGTGGCGGTCTCCCAAGGTGTCGCCGATGACCTGGCCAGAGGCCTGGCGCTGGACCCCTCTCGGATCGAGGTCATCTTCAATCCCATCGTCGACAAGCGGCTGGTGCAGCTCGCCGAGTCGTCGGTGGAGGATATCGGCGAAGTCGGCATCGTCGCGGTGGGACGCTTGATCGAACAGAAGGGTTTCGACGTGCTGCTCGACGCTCTGGCACGCCTGCGTCAGCGCCATGAGCACCGAGAGGTGCGACTGACGATTCTCGGCGAAGGACCGCTGCGAGACACGCTGCTTGACCAGGCGCATCGTCTCGGGGTGGCCGACGCCGTATCGCTGCCCGGGTTCGTCGACAATCCTTTTGTGTATATGCGCAAGGCCCGGGTCTTCGCGTTGTCGTCCTACGCAGAGGGGTTGCCTAGCGTGCTGATCCAGGCGATGGCCTGCGGCACTCCGGTGGTAGCGACTGACTGCCCCTCGGGCCCTCAGGAAATTCTCGAGGGCGGGCGCTGGGGGCGGCTGATTCCCATGGGCGACAGCGAAGCGCTTGCAGACGCGCTCGACGAAGTACTGGCGCGTGACGAGCATCCACCGGTTCACCAGCGCGCCGCCGATTTTGGCGCCGAACTGGCCGTCGAGCGCTACCTTGTTCGCCTGAACAGCGGCGTATCGTCGATGGCGTCGCAGGGCTGAGTTCTGGTGCGCCTGCGCAAGGCTCTGTGCTCGGGCCATCCGCGGCAAATCTCGGCCACCGCCATTTCCGTGGCACCTCTGCGTTTTCCCTGAGCGACTGCGTTGTTGTCGCTTTCTTGCCCATCACAGGATGTGTCTGCCCATGTCTGTGCGCGTACTTCATGTCATCACCGGACTCGGTACCGGTGGCGCGGAGCGAAATCTCTACAATCTGCTGGCCGCAGGCGTCAGTGCCCCGGACGAGGTCGCAGTGATCGCCCTGATGGACGAGGGTAGCTACGGGCCACGTATTCGCGAGCTGGGCATCGAGGTCCATGCCCTTGGCATGCGCCAGGGAATTCCCGCGCCCTGGACCCTGCCTCGTCTGGGTGCTCTGGTGCGACGTTTCGCCCCTGACGTCATTCAGGGCTGGATGTACCACGGCAACCTCATGGCCAGCATGGCGGCTCGCCTGTGCCGCCAGCGGCCGGCGGTGAGCTGGAACGTGCGCCAGTGCCTCTACCAGATCGAGCGCCACAAACCATTGACCCGGTGGGCCATTCGCGCCAACCGACGGCTCTCGGGCGGGCCTGGGGCGATCGTCTTCAACAGTCGCCTGTCTCGGCGGCAACATCGCGACTTCGGCTTCCGCGATGACGCAGCACTGGTCATTCCCAACGGCTTCGATACCGCCGCCGTGGCGCCGGATTCGGCCAGCCGGCAACAGGTGCGGAAGCGTCTGGGGTTCACCGATGAACAACGGGTGGTGGGGCATGTGGCCCGATGCCACCCGATCAAGGATCATCCCAATCTGTTGCGGGCCTGCGTCACCGTCGCCGAACGAATGCCTCTGGCACGCTTTCTGGTGGTCGGTCGTGGCGTCGATTTCGATGCGCCGGAGCTGGCCGGCATCGTGCCGGACGAGTACCGCTCGCGCTTCTTGCTGACGGGTGAGCGAGACGACGTGGGTGAGCTGATGCAGGCGATGGATGTGTTCTGTCAGAGTTCATGGCTCGAGGCCTTCCCCAATGCCCTGGCGGAGGCCATGGCCTGCGAACTGAGCTGTGTGGCGACCGATGTCGGTGACAGCGACTACATCCTCGGTACCAGCGGACGCATCGTGCCACCACGAGATAGCCAGGCCCTCGCCCGGGCCTTGCTGGAAGCCTTGAACGAACCTGCCGACAGGCGCCGGGAACGGGGACGAGAGGCAAGAGAGCGCATCGTGAGCGAGTTCGGACTTGATCAGGTGGTTGAGCAGTATCGGCAGTTGTACCAGCGGATCGGCCTTCCGGCGCAGATCGGTAGCCTGCCGTCTGCACCGTCCTCTGAAGCATCGACCGAAACAGTTTCCGAAACAGCTTCCGAACCAGCTTCTGGACCATCGACTCGACCATGAGTCACGCCACGTGCGCTGAGTGGGAGCGAGTTTACGACAGCGTCCCATCTCCTTAGGCTCTGTCCGAAAAGTCGGCGAGCGAAGGTTAGACAAGGCAAAAATCGGTGAGACAGCGCAGTTTACAGGGTGTAAATGAGCATGTTGATCCGATTTTTAACGCCGTATTACCGAGCGTAGGCACTTTTCAGACAAGCCCTAGCCGGTGGTACCCCGACAAGACCTCCGTAGAGAGAAGCCCCTATGCTCAATGGCCCCTTCGCACCCTGGCCCTGCTTCGATGAAGGCGACGCCGAGGCGGTATCGCGTGTGCTGCTGAGTCAACGCGTCAATTACTGGACCGGCGACGAGGGCCGCGAGTTCGAGCGCGAATTCGCCGCCTGGACAGGCGCCCACCACGCTGTCGCCGTAGCCAACGGCACCCTGGCGCTGGATCTGGCGCTTCATGCCCTGGATATCGGACCAGGGCACGAGGTGATCGTGACCCCCAGGACCTTCCTGGCGTCGGTGTCGGCCATCGTCAATGCGGGCGCTACCCCGGTGTTTGCCGACATCGAGCGTGACTCTCAGAACCTGTCGGTCGCCAGCGTCGAGGAGTGCCTGAGCCCACGCACCCGCGCCATCGTCGCCGTCCATCTGGCGGGCTGGCCCTGTGACATGGATGCCCTCGGTGAACTGGCGCAGACCTTTGGTCTTTCGATCATCGAGGACTGCGCCCAGGCACACGGTGCGCGCTATCGTGGCCGCAGCGTCGGCACCTTCGGTGATGTGGCGGCCTGGTCATTCTGTCAGGACAAGATCATGACCACCGGCGGGGAAGGGGGCATGGTCACCACCGACGACCCTGGGCTGCACCGGCGTATGTGGGCCTACAAGGACCACGGCAAGAGCTGGGAAGCGGTCCATGAGCGGGCCCACCCGCCGGGGTTCCGCTGGCTGCACGACAGTTTCGGTACCAATTGGCGGATGACCGAGATGCAGGCGGTGCTGGGAAGACGCCAGCTCGCGCGCATGGCTCAGTGGAGTCAGCGCCGCCGCGCCAATCTTTACGCCATTCTCGACGCCGCAGATCGCTGTCCGGGACTGCGGGCTCCGCGTCCGCCCGAACACATCGTCCATGCCGGCTACAAGGCCTATGTGTTTGTCCGTCCCGAACGCCTGGCCGAGGGCTGGAGCCGCGACGCCATCATGCAGTGTCTCAATGCCCAGGGGGTGCCCTGTTTCAGTGGCAGCTGCTCCGAGGTCTACCGGGAACGCGCCTTCGACAACACTCCCTGGCGCCCGTCGCGGCCGTTGCCGGTGGCCAGGGAACTGGGAGAGACCAGCCTGATGCTGCTGATCCATCCGACCCTGACCGAGGAACAGATGGACAAGACCTGTCGGGTGCTCGAGGAGGTCATGGCGCGGGCAACGCAGCCTGCACTCTGTCCCGAGTGACGTTGTCGCTGTGGGGCTGTCGACGTCAGTCTGTTGAGCCTGTTGAGCGTGGCCGCGGCTACGCCTCTGGAAAAACCGCAATGGGCAGGGCCTTCGGGTCCTGCCCATTGCGTTTCTGGGGCACCAATTTCGCTGTCTGCCGGGCACCTATTGCGCCTGCACCGCCGCAGCGATTGGCCAGGCGGCAGCGGAAGGAAGGAAGGAAGGGAGGCAAGGCGATGGCCGCTGTGGATGCCCCCAGGCGTAGTGACAAAGGCTAGAGGCGCAGATCCGCCGCGCCCTTGGGCAGCAGATACTTGAGGTCATACAGCACGTGTTCCGGCTTGCCCCAGCCGCGGATTCGCTCGACCCCGATATCACGGAATTCGTGGTGAGCGACGGCGATGATGACGGCGTCGTAGGCGCCGGGTTCCGGTTCATCGACAGGGCGAAGGCCAAAGGCGGCCACCGCCTCGTCACGGTCCACGTGGGGGTCGAGCACGTCCACCGCCACGTTGAACTCGCGCAGCTCGTCGATGATATCGATGACGCGGGTATTGCGCAGGTCCGGGCAGTTCTCCTTGAACGTCAGGCCCATGATCAGTACCCGGGCATCCTGCACATGGATGCGTCGCTTGGCCAGGCACTTGATCAACTGATTGGCCACGTAGGCGCCCATGCCGTCATTGATACGGCGGCCGGACAGGATGACCTCGGGATGGTAGCCAACCTGCTGCGCCTTGTGGGTCAGATAGTAGGGGTCCACACCGATGCAGTGCCCGCCCACCAGGCCAGGACGGAAGGGCAAGAAGTTCCATTTGGTGCCGGCGGCTTCCAGCACCTCTTCGGTGTCGATGCCCAGACGCTCGAAGATGATGGACAGCTCGTTGATCAAGGCGATGTTGACGTCGCGTTGGGTGTTCTCGATGACCTTGGCGGCCTCGGCCACGGTTATCGAGCTGGCCCGGAAGGTGCCGGCGGTGATGACCGAGGCGTAGAGCTCATCGACGAAGTCGGCGCTGGCCGGCGTTGAGCCGGAGGTCACCTTGCGGATGTTGGTGACCCGATGCTCGCGATCACCGGGATTGATGCGCTCCGGGCTGTAGCCGGCGAAGAAGTCGCGGTTGTAGCGCAACCCGGACAGCTTCTCGATGACCGGGATGCACTCGTCTTCGGTGGCGCCGGGGTAGACCGTCGACTCGAAGATCACGATATCACCCTTGGCAATCACCCTGCCCACCGTGGCACTGGCCCCCAGCAACGGTCTCAGGTCGGGATTGTGCTGGGCGTCGATCGGGGTAGGGACCGTGACGATGTAGACATTGGCGTCGGCCAGCCTGGCCGGCTGATAGGTGAAACTCAGCAGCGGCGCCAGGTTCAGCTCGCCTGGTGTCACTTCTCGTGTGGTATCGATACCGTCGTGCAACTGAGCGATACGCTCGGCACTGATATCGAAGCCCAGAGTGGGGTAGCGCTTGCCGAATTCGACCGCCAGCGGCAGGCCGACATAGCCAAGCCCGATGACCGCGATGCGTGCCTTGTCCAGCGTCAGTGAATGTTCCATGGGGGCCTCGTGTCAGCAGAACCTGGGGGATCGGCGCTAGAGTGGCTTTGCCGCAAGCGCAAGGGGGGCGGGGCTGGGGTCTGCGGCGCCAGCGAGTCGTCGTGTCGGTGAGGACGGCTGGGCCATGTGCTGGCGCCAGACAAGATCGGCGATACCCCCAGTGGGGCTGTAACCGGTAGGCGGCAGGCGCAGCAGTTCCCTCACGCGCTCGAGTTCAGCGCTGTCCAGTGCCGAGCGCAGCTGCTCCAGATAGGGGGCCAGTTGCGACCAGGACCAGTAGCCTTCGTTGGCGGTCATGATCCGAGGGTGCTCCGAGGGCTGGTCGTTCTGCCCGATCAGCAACTCCTCGTAGAGCTTTTCGCCGGGACGTAGTTGGGTGAAGACGATGTCGATCTCGCCATGGGGGTTGTCGGCCGTGCGAGGCTCCAGTCCCGACAGCCGAATCATCTGCCTGGCGAGATCGAGAATCTTCACCGGTTGCCCCATGTCCAGCACGAACACGTCTCCCCCCTGGCCCATGGCGCCCGCCTGGATGACCAGTTGCGCCGCCTCCGGGATGGTCATGAAGTAGCGGGTGATCTCGGGATGGGTCACGGTGACCGGGCCACCTTGTTGAATCTGGCGCCGGAACAGGGGAATCACCGAGCCGGAAGAACCCAGCACGTTGCCGAAGCGCACCATGCAGAAGCGGGTAGTCGACGATTGCTCTGCCAGCGCCTGACAGACCAGCTCGGCGAGGCGCTTGCTGGTGCCCATGACGTTGGTGGGGCGCACCGCCTTGTCGCTGGAAATCAGCACAAAGGTCGATACCCCACTGTCGATGGCCGCTCGCGCAGCGGCCAGGGTGCCAAAGGTATTGTTCTTGAGGCTTTCGACCATGTTGTGCTCGACCATGGGCACATGCTTGTAGGCGGCGGCATGGTAGATGGTGTCCACCTTGAAGCCCTGCAGGATGATGCGAAGACGCTTCTGATCCTGGATCGTGCCGAGAAATGGCTTCAGCTCAACAGCAAGGCTCAGGCTGTCCAGGAACCCCAGAAGCTCCTGTTCGATCTGGTACAGCGAGTACTCGCAGCTATCGAAGAGCAGCAGTTGGCGTGGGCGTTGAGCCAGTATCTGTCGGCACAATTCCGACCCGATCGAGCCGCCAGCACCGGTCACCATGACCACCTGGTCGCGGATATTGGCGTCCATCAGATCCTGTCGCGGGGGGACCGGGTCACGGCCCAGCAGTTCTTCGACACTGACGTCACGAATATCTTCGATCTTCGCTCTGCCCTGCACCACATCATCCAGGCGTGGAATGGTCTGGATCGTGATATTGAGGGGTTCCAGTGATGCCACTATCTCCTGGCGACGTCTGCGTCTGGCACTGGGAATAGCGAGCAGGATCTTTTCGATGTTGAGGCGCTCGACCAGCTCCGCAATATGACGAGGAGAGTGGACCTCGAGACCTTCGACATGGGTGCCCTCCATGCCGCGCCAGTCATCGACGAAGGCCACCGGAAGGTAGTCACTTCCCTGACGAAGAGAGGCCACCAGCTTGCAGCCTGCAGAGCCCGCACCATAGATAAGCACCCTGGGCTTGTCCTTCATCAGACGATGCTGGTAGAGGCTTCTCAGCGCAAAACGGGTGCCGCCGGTCAGCAGCAGACTGAGCAGGAAATAGTCGAAAAGGACGCCTGCAGGAAGCGGGGTGAATATCGCGCGGCCAAGCAGGTCAAGCACCAGCGTCGAGGTAGCGACGCCAATGAACAGGGTCACGATAGCGCGGCTTCCGACGTATCTGAGTACAGCGCGATAGAGGCCTAGCTTGATAAAGACGACCAGGGATATCGCCGTGACAAGTACATTCAAGGCGTAGGCGGAAGGGGCGCGCACAAAAGCGCCAAAAAGCCCATTGATAGCCATGGATACGACGAGGCTGGTCTCGATAAGCATGATATCGGCGACGAGCTGAAATATCCTTTTCTTGCGACGAGGGAGTCGCAAGGCGGCTTCGATAAAGTTGCCCATGGTAGGGATCCCCTGCTTGGAAAATCGTCCATATTTTAGGATTTTGTTTGGACGACTGTGCTGTTTCCTCGTTGTCTGGATTGGCTTTGCGACGTGCTATTCCTTTCCTGCATCATATCTGCATTGAAATATTTCACCAGCGTCAAAAAACTCCCATTGGTTGATGGTTTTGATAATTGGTTAACGAGATTTAGAGAAGTCATTTTCATGCGTGAAATTAGTGGTGTGCGTATGATGTGAGGGTATGAAACGAGTCACGTCATGGCGGCGAAATTCTTAGATGTCCAAGGGAAATGTGTTCCTCCTCCATTGAAGTCAATGCAAAGGTGTTGATAATGGCGGGTATGCAGGGGTTTCGTAAGATTTACTGTGCAGGAAGTTAAAAAGTGTGCAGTTGTAGTCTGTTGGTGGGAGGAGAAACGCGGTTGATTGATACGGCAAATATTATTAGAGACTTTGCCGTAGAGCATTAGATATTGACCAGTCGTCGGACTAGTGATGCCCTGTTGGTGTTCGGTTCAGGGCGTCTACAGTACGGCGGTCAAACGTGGCGAGAGTGCCGTGGACGGATCTTGCCAGCACCATGGGAGTAGGGAACAGATGAAGGTGCTTGTTACCGGGATGGCAGGGTTCATCGGCTCGACGCTGGCCGCACGTCTGGCCCGTGACGGGCTTGAGGTGGTCGGTGTGGACAACCTCAATGACTACTACGACGTGTCCTTGAAGAAAGCACGGCTGGCACGTCTCGAAAAGCTGCAGAACGTGCGTTTCGTGCGGCTGGATCTGGCCGATCGCGAGGGTGTCGACCGGCTGTTTGCCGACGAGCGCTTCGATCGTGTCGTGCACCTGGCGGCACAGGCGGGGGTAAGGTACTCCTTGACCCATCCCCACGCCTACGTGGATGCCAATCTGGTGGGGCATCTCAATGTGCTCGAAGGATGCCGGCACCAGCAGGTAGAGCACCTGCTCTATGCCTCGTCCAGCTCTGTCTACGGCATGAATCAGGTGGTGCCCTTCGCCACACGCGACAATGTCGACCATCCTGTCAGCCTCTACGCCGCGACCAAGAAGGCCAACGAGCTGATGGCGCACACCTACTCCCACCTGTATGGACTGCCGACCACCGGACTCAGGTTCTTCACCGTCTATGGCCCCTGGGGGCGACCGGACATGGCGATGTTCCTGTTCACCAAGGCGATCCTCGAAGGTCGTCCGATCGACGTCTACAACCACGGGGAGATGTCGCGGGACTTTACCTATGTGGACGACATCGTCGAGGGCATCGTGCGCTTGCTGGAAGTGGTCCCCAGCGCGGACCCCGACGCCGGCGTGGTCGACGACTCACCGGATCGCAGCAGTGCACCCTACGCGCTTTACAACATCGGACACGGTAGCCCGGTGGGGCTGATGGACTTTATCCACGCCATCGAGGCGGCACTGGGGCGCAAGGCCGAGTACAACTTCCTGCCGATGCAACCGGGCGATGTTCCTCGGACCTGGGCCGACACCACTGCACTGTATCGCGCTACCGGCTATCAGCCGCGCATCGGGGTCGAGGAGGGCGCGGCTCGATTCGTGGACTGGTATCGCTCCTATCATGGCATCGTCGCCTGAGCCATGCGCACGCCGCCGGGTGTGGCAAGGCACTATCGAGGATGGCCGGCGCAGTCCTCGTCGGCGATCCAGGGGCTGGCACTGTTCGTCTTCCTGTCCAGTCTGCTGACGCTACCCTGGGCGTATCGGTTCACCGGAATGCTGCTGGTGTCACTGGCGGCGATGGCGGTGCTGGTGCGGCGCAGCCTTCCCCGGGACGCCGAGTCCCTTGCATGGGTGGCAATGCTGGCGCTTTTCGGTTGTCAGCTGGTGTTGGACGCGGGGCGTAGCGGGCCGCCCCTGGCGCGTTATAGCGTGCCGTCACTGCCCTGGTGGCCCTGGCTTGGGCTGCTTTTGTTATTGGCATGGCGTGCCAGGCCTCCCTCGCTTTACTGGTGGTGGCGTGGGATTACCCTGGGGGCGGTGCTATCCGGGCTGAAGGCGCTGTATGACCGACTGATCGAGGATGAGCGTCGGGCTGGAGATCTGATCAACGCCATTCCCTTTGGTAATCTCAGCCTGGTGCTCGGGGTGCTCAGCCTGGTGTGGTGGCTCGACAACGTCAGTGAAGGGCGGCGCGGCCTGTTCCTCTGGTGGGCGGCGCTGGGAGCGGTGATGGGGCTGCTTGGCTCGCTGCTGTCCGGCACCCGGGGCGGCTGGCTGACCCTGCCGCTGGTGATGCTGGTGCTGGTCCTGCGTCACGGCCGGCGGGCGCGCCTCTATTGGTCGACGCTTACACCCCGCCGGCGCTTCGCCATCCGGATGACCGCCACCCTGGCGATCGGCGTGGCGACCCTGGTGGCACTGCCTCGGCTGTGGGCACTGGCCGAGGATATCGTCCTGCTATGGCGCCAGGGGGCCGTCGACACCAACGCGGGCTTGCGCTGGCATCTGTGGGGCATCTCTGGCGAGGCGTTCGCAGCCAGGCCCCTCTGGGGCTGGGGAGAGGATGGTCTGGTCGCCTGGCTCGAGACACTGGTCGCGGCGGGCCGGCTGCCCGAGGGCATGGCCGGAATCGGGTTCCAGCTTCACAGTGACGTGCTGGACACCGCCGCTCGACGTGGCCTTGCGGGGGTGGCGCTGCTGCTGCTGTTCTATGGGATTCCGTTGGCGAGCTTTGTGCGTCGCCTCGATCATGGCGATGGCCAGTGTCGTGTGCTCGCCCTGTCCGGCGCGCTGATCGTGGTGATGTATGCGGGGTTCGGCCTGACCCAGACGATGTTTCGTGACCCCCATACCTTCAGCGCCTATCTGGTGATGTGCACCGCCTGCTTTGCCCTGCTGAGAACGCGAGGCTGAACTCCCGGGCGCTCGAGGACCGCAGCAGCAGCCGTTGATGCGCAGGCGGAAGAGCGCAGCGTCCAGCCCGCCAGACAGGCACAGTAACAGGCACAGCAAAAAAGCCGCCCGAATCCGGGCGGCTTTTTTTGACGTTTCCCCAGGACCAGGCGTGGCCTGGGGAAGCAACCGTCGCTGGCGCGTCTGCGCCGATGCTCAGGCCTTGGTGTAGGCGGCGGCGGACTTTTCGATGGCCTTGCGGGCGGCCTCGACACCTTCCCAGGATTCCACCTTGACCCACTTGCCCTTCTCGAGATCCTTGTAGTTCTCGAAGAAGTGGGCGATCTGCTGACGCAGCAGCTCGGGCAGATCGGTGACCTCCTGAACATCGTCGTAGAGGCTGGACAGCTTGGGGTGCGGGACGCACACCAGCTTGGCGTCTTCGCCGGCTTCGTCGGTCATGTTGAGGATGCCCACCGGACGGGCGCGGATGACACTGCCGGGTGCGACGGGGTAGGGGGTGACCACCAGGGCATCCAGGGGGTCGCCGTCGTCTGCCAGGGTGTGCGGAATGAAGCCGTAGTTGGCCGGGTAGAACATCGGCGTCGCCATGAAGCGGTCGACGAGCAGGGCACCCATGTCCTTGTCAATTTCGTACTTCACCGGGGCGTGATTGGCGGGAATCTCGATGGCGACGAAGAGGTCGTTGGGGAGTTCCTTGCCGGCGGGGATGTTGTCGAAGTTCATGCTCGCGTCCTTCGTTGGGCGGATGTCCGCCTGGGCGGCGGAAAAAAATCCGTCGGATTATACGAACCCCGTGACGGGATTACCAATATGGTGGGCGTATCTTGACGCGCTGCAACAAGGCGCGCAAGACAACCATGGGACGAGACGGCGGGGTGAGGTGCCACCAAAGCACAGTAAACAAAGCCAAAGGCGACTTGTCAGGCATATCAGGGATTCGGTGTGTATCATACCGCCGGTGAAGGCGTCGGCCCCCTGGCCCACGTCTTGTCGCGTCATCAACGCTGGAGTCACAGGAGGTGATCTTGGCCACCGCACGTCTCGCTCTGAGTTATGGGCAAGCCTTTGTGGCGCCCGAACGCCATCGGCAGCGCAGTTCGATGTCGGTGCGCCTGCCGGATGAGGGCGAGCCCAAGGGCGCCTGCGCGCTGATCAGCGATTCAGCCTCAGGCCATGCCCTGGCCAAGCAGGCGGGAGATCTCAGCGTGCGCGGATTTCTCAACGACTACTACGCGACTCCGGCGCACTGGACCATCAAGGCGTCGGCCCAGCGAGTGATGCGTGCGCTCAACGCCTGGTGTCATGGCATGACCCGCCAGATGGAGGACGGCAGCTATGTGTCGTCGTTGTCGACGGTGGTGTTCAAGGACCGTGGCGCGCACCTCTTTCATGTAGGTGACACCCTGGTGTTTCGGCTTCGGGGAGCCGAGTTCGAGCAGTTGAGCCGCGACCACGTCACCGACCTGGGGGGCTATCGCTACCCGGCCAGGGCGCTGGGCATGGATGTCGGCATCGACATCGACTATTCGGAGTGGCCGCTGAAGCAGGGGGACATCTTTCTGTTCACCACCCAGGGGGTGCGTGGGACCCTGATGCCCTCCGACTATGTGCGGCTGATTCGCGAAGATGCCAGTGACCTGGACGCGGCCTGTGAGCGCCTGGCCGAGGCGGCAAGCTCCAGGGCCCGTGAGCGGGGCTACGGCAGTGACCCCTTCTGCTTTCAACTGGTCCGGGTGGATGAACTGCCTGATGCGTCCAGCGACGCTCCCAGTCGGCTGTACGGGGATCTGCCGATTCCCCCCGAGCTTGCGGTGGGTGACCAGATCGACGGACTGGTGGTGGAAGCGGTGATGTCACGCACCGCCCACTCACGGGTCTACCGGGTGCGCGATGTCGATACCGAGCGGGTCTGTGTGCTCAAGGCGCCAAGCCCTGAGCTGTCGAATCGAAACGCCTACCTGGAGCACTTCCTGCTTCAGCAGTGGGTGGTGGAGAGGGTTCACTCGCCCTTCGTGGTCAGCGTGGTCGAGCCTTCCCGGTCCCGCCGCCATCTCTACTACCTGATGCGTTACGTCGATGGCATGACCTTGAGCGAGTGGGTCGCGCGCTATCCGCGTGCCAGTCTCGGTCAACGACTCGACATCGCGCTGCAGCTGGGCAAGGCGCTGCAGGCGCTGCACCACCGTGACCTGATTCACCAGCAGGTTCATCCAGACAACGTCTTGATCGATGATCAGGGGCGGGTGGTACTGACCGACTTCAGCGCCTGCCATCTGCGCGATGTCGATGGTCACCGGCGATCCCGCCGGCTGGTGGCCCAGGTGGGGCTCAATGAACACAGTGCGCCCGAGTATGCCCTCGATGACGAGGTCGGCCGGCGCAGCGACCAGTACGCCCTGGCGTCCACGGTGTACTGGTTGATCAGCGGACGTCTGCCCTACGCGGTGCCGACCCATCAGCTGCGCAGTCATACCGATCTCGAGCAGTTGAGCTACCGCAGCGTGCGTCATTACCGGCCAGACGTCAGCCTGGAGCTAGACGAGGCCCTGAAGCGCGCCCTGGACCCGCAGCGATCGCTGCGTTTTCGGCGCCTGTCGGAATTTCTCTATAGCGTGCGGCCTGGCCGCCAGCAGGTGTCTGAAGCGCCGAGGCGTTCGGTGCGCGCCTGGAAGGAGCCTGCCAACCTGTGGCAGGCCATTGCCGGGTTGTTGCTGGTGTTGTTGATCCTGTCCTGGTGGCTACGCTAGGGCTTGTCTGAAAAGTGCCTGCACTCGGTAATACGGCGTTAAAAATCGGCTGGTGCGCCAGCCCGGTCAAAATGCTCATTTACACCCCGTAAACTGCGCTGTCTCACCGATTTTTGCCTTGTCTAACCTTCGCTCGTCGACTTTTCGGACAGCGCCTAGGGCTTGCCTGAAAAGTGCTTGCGCTCGTCGACTTATCGGAGAAAGCCTGGGGCTTTGGTGATCCGTGGCGGGGCCAGCCGGTCTTCCTGACACACCCTGCGGCGTCAAACGAAAAGCCCCGAGGCCAGGCCTCGGGGCTTTTTTCATGCTGGCGTCGCGTCGGCTGCGTCTCGGTCGCGGGGCGTGCGTGATGCAGCGCCGGGCCGCAGCGAGCTGTGGCGCGTCTATGCTACAGACTGAGTTACAGGCTGAATTCCGGCAGACGCTTTTCCACCCGCGCGAGCTTGAGGCGCGCCATCTTCGGCAGGCCGTTCTCGAAGGGAGGGAAGTCCTCGCCCTGGATCAGCGGTGCCAGGTAGGCACGGCCGGCGTCGCTGATACCGAAGCCATCCTCGCGGATGTACTCGCGCGGCATGAACTTCTCACGGTTGGCCACATCGGCCAGCGGCGCCGCCTCGATCTCCCAGCGGTAGGGGTTGTCGCTGACGCGCTTGATCGCCGGCATCTGGGCGTTGTGCCCCTCGAGCGCCAGTTCCACCGCCTTGACGCCCACCGCGTAGGCCTGCTCGACGTCGGTCTTGGCGCCAAGGTGGCGCGCGGCGCGCTGCAGGTAGTCGGCAACCGCCCAGTGGTACTTGTAGCCCAGGTCCTGCTTGACCATGCCGGCCAGGGTCGGGGCCACGCCGCCGAGCTGGCGGTGTCCGAAGGCGTCGGTGTTACCCGAGTCGGCGAGGAAGGTGCCGTCCTCGTAGCGTGCGCCCTCGGAAACCACGATCACGCAGTAGCCGTAGTTCTTGACCGCGTATTCCACACGCTCCATCACCTGGCGACGGTCGAAGGGAATCTCGGGGAAGATCACCAGGTGGGGTGGCTCACCCTCGCCCTGGCCGGCCAGGCCACCGGCACCGGCGATCCAGCCGGCGTGGCGACCCATGACCTCGAGCACGAACACCTTGGTGGAGGTGGCGCACATGGAGGCGATGTCCATGGAGGCCTCGAGGGTCGAGGTGGCGATGTACTTGGCCACGCTGCCGAAACCGGGGCTGTTGTCGGTGATCGGCAGGTCGTTGTCCACGGTCTTGGGCACGTGGATGGCGGTCAGCGGGTAGCCCATCTTCTCGGACAGCTGCGAGACCTTTAGGCAGGTGTCGGCGCTGTCGCCGCCGCCGTTGTAGAAGAAGTAGCGGATATCGTGAGCCTTGAACACCTCGATCAGGCGCTCGTACTGGGTGCGATGGCTCTCGATGTCCTTGAGCTTGTAGCGACAGGAACCGAAGGCACCGCCGGGCGTGTGGCGCAGGGCGGCGATGGTGTCATCGGACTCCTGGCTTACGTCGATCAGGTCCTCGGTCAGGGCGCCGATGATACCGTTGTGGCCGGCGTAGACCTTGCCGATGCGATCACTGTTCTGGCGGCAGGTCTCGATGACGCCGCAGGCGCTGGCGTTGATCACGGCGGTGACGCCGCCGGACTGGGCGTAGAAGGCGTTGTGCTGGGCCATGGGGCGTGGGGCTCCTGGTTCTGGATCGTGAATACGGTGAAACGAACAACGTCCCCACGCGGCGTGGCGAAGGGAAAGGATCGGTGGGCGCGTCGCGGTCGGCCAGGCCTTCGTCGGGAAGGGCTTCGCGGACTAAAGCCTTCGCGGACTAAAGCCATCGTGTGGCAAGCCATCGCGTGGCAACCATCGCCGGGACAGCGCCGGAACATGGTCGGCGATTCTAGCCCATCGGCCTGGTGCCTGCATCCGACCGGCATGCCCCGGCGCAGCCGAGCGCCGACGTCGAAGTAAAACAGTGGGCGATCGGCAACAGCGACGAGGGCGTGACGCCGCCTCTGGAGGCCTTTGTCGGGGCATGCTAGGCTGCCGCCAACCTTGAGTGCCGTTGTCTGCCGGGGGCGCCGTGCGCGTCGACTCGGGGACGGGGCAGCAGCAGCGCACCGGAGGCGCCATGCATCTTCATATCGTCGGTATCTGCGGCACCTTCATGGGCAGCCTGGCGCTGTTGGCGCGGGAGCTTGGCCACCAGGTCAGCGGCTCGGATGCCAGCGTCTATCCCCCCATGAGCACCCAGCTGGAAACGGCCGGCATCGCCCTGATGCGCGGTTACGCCGCCGACAATCTGACGACGACACCGGACCTGGTGGTGATCGGCAACGCCCTGTCGCGGGGCAACCCTGAAGTCGAGGCGGTGCTCGATCGTGGCCTGCCCTACGTGTCCGGTGCCCAGTGGCTGGCCGAGCACGTGCTGCCGGGGCGCCCGGTGATCGCGGTGGCGGGCACCCACGGCAAGACCACCACGGCCAGCCTGACCGCCTGGCTGCTCGAAAGCGCTGGGCTGGCCCCTGGCTTTCTGATCGGCGGGGTGCCGAGGAACTTTGGCGTATCGGCGCGACTGGGCGGCGAGCAGGCGCCCTTTGTGGTGGAGGCCGACGAGTACGACACCGCCTTCTTCGACAAGCGCTCCAAGTTCGTGCACTACCGCCCGCTGGTCGCCATCCTCAACAACCTCGAGTATGACCACGCGGACATCTTTCCCGACCTGGCTGCCATCGAACGCCAGTTTCATCACCTGGTACGTACGGTGCCCGGGCGTGGCCAGTTGCTGGTGGCGGACGACGCGCCGGCGCTGGACCGGGTGCTGGCCCAGGGCGCATGGACACCGGTGTCGCGCATGGGGCAGCAGCAGGACTCGGCCTGGCGCATCGAGCTAGAGCGTGACGATGCCAGTCGTTTCAGGGTGATCCAGCAGCGGCCGGACGGGGTCGACGAGGACGCAGTGGTCGACTGGGGGTTGACCGGAGACTACAACGCCCGCAATGCCCTGGCCTCCCTGGCCGCCGCCAGCGTATTCGGCGTGGATCTGGCGCGCGGCGCCGCTGCGCTGTCGCGCTTCGAGACGCCCAAGCGTCGCCAGGAGGTGCGCGGCGAGGTCGGCGGCGTCCAGGTGATCGACGACTTTGCCCATCATCCCACCGCCATCGCGGCGACGCTGTCCGGGCTGCGCGCTTCGACCCAGCGCGGTCGCCTGCTGGCGGTGATCGAGCCGCGTTCCAACACCATGCGTCTGGGCACCCTGCGCGATCGCCTGGCGGACAGCGTGGCCCAGGCCGATCAGGTCTGGTGGTACCAGCCCGAGGGGCTGGACTGGTCGGTGGAGGCACTGGTCGAGGCCTCGCCGATACCGGCGCACCGTCGTGGCGACATCGAGGGGCTGGTCGACGATCTGGTGGCACAGGCGCGTCCCTATGATCGTATCGTGGTGATGTCCAACGGCGGCTTCGGCGGCATCCACGAGCGCCTGCTCGAGGCGCTGGAGGCCGCTCATGGCTGAAGGCTTCAAGCCCCCTGTGACCGTGGCCCTGACCGGCGCCTCCGGTGCCCAGTACGGACTCAGGCTGATCGAGGCGCTGGTGTCGGCGGGGCACGAGGTGTGGGTGATGATCTCCAAGGCCGCGCATCTGGTCATCGCTACCGAGACCGAGGTGTCGTTGCCGCCACGTCCGGCGCTGCTGGCCGAGGCGCTCAGCGAGCGGTTCTCGGCGGCCGAGGGCCAGATCCGTTGCTTTGGCCGTGAGGACTGGATGGCCCCGGTGGCGTCGGGCTCCGGCGCCAGCAGTGCCATGGTGATCTGCCCGTGCTCGACGGGAACGCTGTCGGCGGTGGCCTGTGGCGCCAGCAACAATCTGATCGAGCGCGCCGCCGATGTGGCGCTAAAGGAACGCCGCCGCCTGGTGCTGGTGCCCCGGGAGACGCCATTCTCGGCGATTCACCTGGAGCACATGCTCAGTCTGACCCGTATGGGGGCGGTGGTGTTGCCCGCAGCACCCGGCTTCTACCACCAGCCGCAGAGCATCGATGATCTGATCGACTTCATCGTGGCGCGCATCCTCAATCAGCTGGGTATCGATCATCAGCTTATGCCAAGGTGGGGCGAGGGGTCCTCCGGGTCCACCGTCGGCGACTGAGTGCGTCACCGTCATCACGAGACACCGCCATCACCTGGCACCATCATCACCTCGCGCCGTCAGACACCTCTCCAGCGCTGCTCGGGATAAGGAAATCCATGCCCAGTCTGTCCGTTCTCTCTGTGTTCGTTCCGACCTTCTTTCTGGTCTCGCTGACGCCAGGCATGTGCATGACCCTGGCCATGGTGCTGGGCATGACCCAGGGGGTGAAGCGGGCGCTGTGGATGATGCTGGGGGAGCTGGTTGGCGTGGGGCTGGTGGCCTTCTCCGCCGGTGCGGGGGTGGCGGCACTGATGCTCAAGCTGCCGGCGCTGTTTGCCTTGTTCAAGTGGCTGGGCGGGGCCTACCTGGTCTATCTGGGGTGGCTGATGTGGCGCTCACGGGGGCGCATGGCGATCCCTGACAATCTTGAGGATACCGCGCCGCCGAAGCGACGGGAGCTGGCCATGCAGGGCTTTGTCACTGCGGTCGCCAACCCCAAGGGCTGGGCCTTTTTCGTGGCATTGCTGCCGCCCTTTATCGATCCGGCGCGGCCGGTGCTGACCCAGTTGGCGGGGTTGATCCTGGTGATCCTGAGTCTCGAGTTCACCTGCCTTCTGCTGTACGCCAGTGGTGGCAAGAGCCTGCGTCACCTGCTCGCACGTGGGGGCAGTGTACGGTTGCTCAACCGCATCGCCGGGACCTTGATGATTGGTGTGGGCCTGTGGCTGGCGCTGGGCTAGGGCCTGGCTGAAAAGTGCCGGCACTCATCGATGTCTGGACAAGGCCCCGGGCCCGCCTTGCGAGAGGTGTCGGTTCGGGGGCGTGTCACTGTCCTATACCGGCGGCAGCCACAGGATGCGTGCGCTGACCAGGGCCAGCGAGGCAAGCAGCAGCGCCGGTAATGGACACGGCGTCAGGGCCGTCCGGTCCCGCCTGAGCCAGGCCAGTTGAACCATGGCGCAGACCACCAGGCCAAGCAGGGCTCCCCCGACGAGATCGCTCAGCCAGTGCACGCCCAGCACGATGCGTGACAATGCCATGGGCACGACGATGGCGATCGCCACCCAGTAGGGCCAGAAGCGTTGGCGGCGTGGCAGCGTCTGGGCGATAAAGGCGGCCGCCATGCCGTACAGGACCACCGCCGTCGAGGTGTGGGCGCTGGGATAGGACAGAGAGTGGGCGAGATAGTCAGGGGCATCCGGACGAAGGCGGCCGATCACCTCCTTGCCCAGGGTGTTGAGCGTGGCGATGGCCATCAGTCCAGCGCTCACGTGGCCCAGTGCCGCCCAGTGACGGCGGCTGGCCAGCCACACCAGCCAGGGCAGTGCCAATGCCGCCACGCCGAGGGTATCTCCCGCCTCGGCCAGTGTCTCGGACAGCGCCAGAAGTCCGGGTAGCTCGAGCCCGCCGATCAAGGCGTGAAGCCGCGTATCCATCATCAGCGGTCCGTCTGCCTGGAGCACGACCAGCGTCCAGGCGCTCAGCGCGGTCAGTGCACCCAGGAGCAACAGCCAACTGGCCAGGGGAGGCTCTTCCTCGTGGTGGGGGGCCAGGGCCTGCCACAGGCGCCTCCCGCCGGGCAGGTGATGGCTGACCCAGGCGAAGCTACGGTACAGCAGGCCCTGAGGCGAGGCGTGGTGGCGGACCAGCGAGAACAGCAGCGCCAGCACCGCCACGGTGACGCCGAGCGCTGTCAGCCAGGGGTGCAGGTCGTCCGGCAATGCCAGCCACTGTTGCCAGGTTCGACCCAGCAGATAACCGGGCAGGATGTAGGCCGGTGCCCACAGCAGGGCGGAGCCAAGATTGGCCCAGGTGAAGGTCGTCGGCGGCATGCGCAGAATGCCCGCCACCAGCGGCACGATGGGGCGGACCGGTCCGACGAATCGCCCCAGCAGCACCGAAAGAGGACCATGACGCTGGAAGAATCGTGCACCCCGGGCCAGCCACTCCGGGTGGTGTGACAGCGGCCACATGGCGGTGACCTGTTCACGGTAGCGATAGCCGATGGCGTAGCTGGCGCCGTCTCCCACCACGGCACCGGCAAAGGCACAGGCGATGACCCAGCCAACCGCGATGTCGTAGTGGCCGGCCAGGGAGGCGGCGGCGGTGATCAGAACGACGCCAGGCACCACCACGCCGATCAGGGCAAGCGACTCCACCAGCGCGATGGTAAAGATCAGCAGCAGCAACAGTCCGGGCGAAGGCGCCCACTGAATCAACCAGTCCCCGGCATTTCCCACCCTGCTCTCCTTTGCGTTGGGCCGTCGTGATGTTTCGGCATTCTGCCACAGTCAGGGTGGTCAGGAGCGACCGGGAGGGAGGGGAGTGACGGCCAGTGCCTCGCTGCGGCGAGCCAGTCGCTGCTCGAAATGCTGCCAGGGTTCCTTGGCGTTCAGGGCGCAGAGCCGTGAGCGTAGGGTCAAGGGGCCGATGTCCGACAGGCGAACCTCGGACAGCGCCTGTTCCAGTCGCTTGATCACCAGCATTGCACCACTTTCGGTGGTGTTGGGCAGTACCAGCCAGAAGGTGTCATGGGATTCCCGGCCCAGAATATCGTGGTCACGGCAGTGAAGGCGTACCGCCTGGCACAGTTGGTCGAGTTGCGTTAGCTGAGTGCGAGAGCCGTACTGCTCACTGGCGATTTCCAGTTGTGGCAGGTGCAGGATCACCACCGCCAGCCGCTGGTCCAGGTGCTGGGCGCGCTCGAACTCCCCGTTCAGGCGCTCGTGCAGGGTGGCGCGATTGATCGCATCGCAGTCGACGTCGCTGGGGTCGGTGGCCCGGTTCAGGTCGCGCTGGCGCAGATATTCCCAGCCGGCCAGGGAGGTCACCGCAAGGAAGGTCAGCAGAAACTTGATTTGATCGAGGCTTGGCGAAGACTGGCCGACCACCATGAGCCAGATTGGCATGACGGCCAGCGCCAGCACCAGAGCAGGGCCGAAGGGCAGTACCAGCAGGATCAGGGTGATCGGTACGCTGATCCAGAAGGCGTCGAACGATGCCTGCAGCACCGTCTGGTCATAAAGGGCGAGGCAGCCGCACAGCAGCAGCAGATAGTTCGAGACGCGCGAGGCTCTTCTGGTATCGAAGACCGTGATCACGGCCATCAGGCAACTCAGGGACGCCGGCAGCAGGATGCTCTCGTATTGCCCCAGCAGATAGTGCCACAGGGCCAGTGACGCCAACAGCAAGGTCCCCATGACATCGGCACAGACACGCCAGGAACGGACCCACTGGGGTGGCTCGATCATGCGTCGTCCTCCACCACCTGGGTGACAGGGCACTGCTTGTCCAGGGCCGCCAGCACCATGGGCAGGTTGTCCAGATTGGCAATCGATACGGTGCGTACCGTGATCGGCACGGCGATGTCTTCCAGCAGTTCCTGGCGTCGTTGCCTGGCCTGCACGGCGTCTCGACTGGTCAGCATGACGGCGACGGTACGTCCGTTTAGCCGATAGGCGTTCTCGAACCGCTTGATGCGTGTGCAGATGTCCTGGGCGACCCGCCACAGAGAACGTCCATGGATCTGGATCACCACCAGTTCGGCGTGGACGCCGTCACGGGTGGCGCGGCTGTTTTCCCGAGCCAGGTCGCGTTCCAGCTGGCTGGCCGACCACAGCGGCAGTCCGGGCGCCAGACGGGCTCTCCTGCGCATCAGGCGTTGCGAATGTCCGCCCGGCAGCGCACGTCCGATCGCAAGAAAGCACAGGCACAGCAAGAGCGCGCCAGCCAGGCCCCAATGGTGAAGGCTCATCTGGGTGATCAGGCTCCACCAGCTTATCCCGGCAAGGCTGGCGTTGAGTATCAGCATCCACTGGGGTTGGGGCAGGATCAACAGGAAAGGCCAGGCCCACAGCCAGGCACCGTTGGCGTCGGGCGAGAGTATCACCAGGGCGGCAAGCAGCACGCTGGCCACCACCAGCCAGGCGCGGTAGGCATGGCGGCGGTGGCTGAACTCGATGACGATGCCGGTGATCCCGAGCCATAGCGCGGCCAGACCAAGCAGCGTGGTGTCCAGCGCCCGCGCCGAGGTCGCCGCGCAAAGGGCCAGCAGTGCGGCCGCGGCGAACAGGTTCAGCTTGAACAGGCCGACTTTGTACTTGTTCCGCATGCTGTCTTAATATGATCCTTTCTGTGGTTCACGATCCGCATCACGTCCGCGTTGTCATCCCGGTGCAAGCTTCTTTCTTTGACCGGGGACCTCGTTCTACCAGGAGACTCGTTTCACCGTGTCCGACTCATCCGCCAATGCCACCGCCGAGTGCGTCGCCGATATCGACGCCTACATGACCGCCATGGGCCAGGCGGCCCGTGTTGCTGCCACCGATATGCGTCGCCTGCCACCCGCGCGCAAGAACCAGGCGCTCAAGGCGATGGCTCAGGCGCTGGATGCGTCTCGCCAAGAGATCCTGTCGGCCAATCGGCAGGATCTGGCGCGCGGTCGCGACAAGGGGCTCGACGAGGCTCTGCTCGATCGCCTTGCCCTGGATGACGGCCGCATCGACGCCATGATCGAGGGTCTGACCCAGGTCGCTGCCTTGCCCGACCCTGTCGGTGAGATCGATGGCCTGAGCACTCGGCCCAGCGGTATCCAGGTCGGCATGATGCGCGTGCCCCTGGGTGTCATCGGTATCATCTACGAATCTCGCCCCAACGTCACCATGGAAGCCGCCAGCCTGTGCCTGAAATCGGGCAATGCCTGCATTCTGCGCGGGGGCTCCGAGGCCAGCGCGTCCAACCAGGCGCTGGCCCGCTGCATTGCCTCTGGGCTGGCCGAAGCCGGACTGCCCCAGGGCGCCGTGCAACTGGTGGCGACCACCGACCGTGCCGCCGTGGGTCGCTTGATCAGCATGGACGAATTTGTCGATGTGATCATTCCCCGTGGTGGCAAATCGTTGATCGAGCGTATTTCGCGTGAGGCCAGGGTGCCAGTGATCAAGCATCTGGACGGCATCTGTCACGTCTACGTGGACGCCGCCGCCGACCTGGAAAAGGCCCGTGCCATCGCGGTCAACGCCAAGACCCATCGCTACGGCGTGTGCAACGCCATGGAAACGCTGTTGGTGAATGCACAGGTGGCGCAGGCCCTGCTGCCGACCCTGGCCGCTGACTACGCAGAAAAGGGCGTCGAGGTGAGGGGGTGTGCCCGCGCCCGGGCGATCGTCGATCACTGGCTCACGGCGAGTGACGAGGACTGGGCCACCGAGTACCTTGCGCCGGTGCTGTCGGTCAGGGTAGTCGATGACATCGACGAGGCCATGGCGCATATCGAGCGCTACAGCTCGCGTCACACCGAGTCCATCGTCACCGAGAACTACAGCCTGGCACGCCGCTTTCTGGCAGAGGTCGACTCGAGTTCGGTCATGGTCAACGCCTCGACCCGGTTTGCCGATGGCTTCGAATACGGGCTCGGTGCGGAGATCGGCATCTCCACCGACCGACTGCATGCCCGGGGGCCGGTGGGGCTCGAAGGGCTGACCACGCGCAAGTATGTGGTCTTCGGCGATGGCCAGATTCGACAGTGAGTGGCGCCGTTCGCTTTGACGTCGAGGGCCGTCCTGCGCACATCGGCATGCTTGGCGGCACCTTCGATCCTGTCCATCTAGGCCACCTGCGCACCGCGCTTGAGCTTCGCGCTGCGCTGTCGCTCGATGGCGTGCACATGATCCCTGCGGCTCAGCCTCCGTTGCGCGATCGGCCCCAGGTCACCGCCGAAAAACGGCTCGAGCTGTTGCGCCTGGGGATCGGCAATACCCCGGGGCTGGCGGCGGACCCCTGCGAGCTGGAACGGGAGGGCCCGTCGTTCAGCGTGCAGACGCTCGAGTCCCTGCGTGAGCGCTACGGCCACGAGGCGCGCATCGTCATGGCCCTTGGTCACGACGCCTTTCTCAAGCTGGCGAACTGGCACAACCCGGAAAGGATCTTCGCGCTTGCCCATCTGGTGGTGGTCGAACGCCCCGATCACGAAGCGCCCTTGCCCGAAGCGCTTCAGGCGCTGATCGAGGGGCGCGAGGTCGAGCATGGCGATGCCCTGATGGCCAAGCCCCAGGGCCGACTGCTGCGCCTGTCACTGCCGTCGCGGATGGCGATCTCGGCCACCTTCGTCAGGCATAGCCTGATGCAGGGAAAGAGCGTGCGCTACCTGCTGCCGCCGGCGGTGGAAGAGCGCATCCAGGCGCAACGCCTGTACCGCGCGGTCTGAGCGCGGCAGCCAGGGCAAGGCGGTCCGAGAAATTCGATCAGGCGCTGGATTGGCGCTGCCACTCGGCTTCCCAACAGGTACAATGGGAGGTCGATGACTACCCAGTGATGAGGGGCTATGCAGATTGAAGCATTGAAGGCGCTCGTGATCGAGTCGCTTGACGATATCAAGGCCAAGGACGTCGAGGTGCTCGACGTGTCTCGGCTGACCAGCGTGACCGATTGGATGGTGGTGGCGAGCGGGACCTCGACACGACATGTGTCGGCGCTGGCCAACAGCGTCATTACCAACGCCAAGGACAATGGCGTTCAGCCGTTGGGCGTCGAGGGTGAAAACGGGTCGGACTGGGTGCTGGTCGATCTCGGCGGCGTGGTGGTCCACGTGATGATGCCGGACACCCGTGCGCTGTACGACCTGGAGCGACTGTGGTCGGACCTTCCCAGCGATGCACCTGCACCAGAGGAAGAGGCCAAGGCATGAAGGTCCGCCTGTTGGCGGTGGGAACACGCATGCCAGGCTGGGTGACCGACGGTGTCGAAGAGTACCGCAAGCGTCTGCCGCGGGATTTTCGCCTGGAGGTCGAAGAGATCGCCCCGGGCCATCGCGGCAAGAACGCGGATACCGCGCGTGCCGTGGCCCAGGAAGCCGAGCGCATCGAGGCACGCCTCAAGGGTGATGAGCATCTGGTGGCGCTGGAGGTGCTCGGCAAGCCCTGGACCACCGAGCGGCTGGCCGATGAGGCCGATCAGTGGCGTCATGCCGGGCGTGATGTGGTGCTGCTGGTGGGCGGCCCGGATGGCCTGGCCGCGACGCTGTCGGCCCGCGCCCACCAGCGCTGGTCGCTGTCACCCTTGACCCTTCCCCATCCACTGGTGCGGCTGGTGCTGGCCGAGCAGCTCTACCGTGCCTGGACCCTGATGGTGGGACACCCCTACCACCGATGATGGCTCCTGCGTCAGACAAGGATTGCCTCTCGCATGCGTAAGCGTCGCGAAACCCTCAAGAACCCCGAGAACGCGCTGCGCATCTTTCGTGTGCGTGCGACGCTTGCCGGGGTGGTCGTGGTACTGCTGTCCGGCCTGCTGGTGGGGCGGTTGTGCTATCTGCAGATCGTCCAGCACGAGGTCTACAGCACCCGATCCGAGAAGAACCGGGTGAGGGTGGAGCCGCTGCCCCCGACCCGCGGGCTGATCTACGACCGCAACGGCCAATTGCTGGCCGAAAATCGTCCCACCTACAACCTGACCCTGGTGCGTGAGCGGGTCGATGATCTCGATGCCACCCTGGAGCTGCTGGTCGAGCTGCTGGATCTGCCGGACGAAGAGGTGGACGCCTTCAAGGTGCGTTCACGCCAGCGTCAGCGTCCCTACCAGCCGGCGCTGTTGATGAGTGATCTGACCGAGTCGCAGATCGCCAGGCTTGCGGTCAATCGCCACCGCTTGCCGGGAGTGGAGGTGCAGGCCCAGCTGCTGCGCTTCTATCCCGACGCCGAGATCATGTCCCATGCGCTTGGCTACGTGGGCAGGATCAACGCCGAAGAGCTCGAGAGCCTGGATCCGGGCAACTACGCCGGTACCCACTTTATCGGCAAGACCGGGGTGGAACGCTTCTACGAGGATCAGTTGCACGGTCGTGCGGGGCTGAGAAAGGTCGAGACCAACGCCCGGGGGCGGGTGCTGCGTGAGCTGGGGCACACCGACCCCGAGCCGGGTCAGGACCTGACCCTGACCCTGGACATGGACATGCAGCAGCTCGCTGTGGATCTGCTCGATGGCAGGCGTGGCGCCATCGTCGCCATCGCGCCCCAGACCGGCGAAATTCTGGCGATGGCCTCGGTGCCTGGGTTCGACACCAACCAGTTTGTCACCGGCATCGACGTCAAGTCCTACCGCGGGCTGCAGAGCGATATCGATCTGCCGCTGTTCGACCGGGCGACCCGGGGCAGCTATCCGGCGGGGTCTACGATCAAGCCGTTCATGGCTATGGCCGGGTTGATCGAAGGGGCCGTTACCCCGGACGAGGTCATCTACGACCCGGGCTACTATCAGCTGCCCAATGACGACCGGCGCTACCGCAACTGGCTGCGCTGGGGGCATGGGCGGGTGAATCTCGAGCGCGCCCTGGCGGTGTCCAACAACACCTATTTCTATTCATTGGCCCACGAGCTCGGCATCGATCGTATCGACGAGAACCTGGGGGCCTTTGGCTTCGGCACCCGGGTCGCTGCCGACGTGGCTGGGCAGGGGGATGGTCTGCTGCCATCCAGAGACTGGAAGAAGGCACGCTTCAATCAGCCCTGGTATCCCGGCGAGACGCTGTCGGTGGGTATCGGCCAGGGGTATCTGCAGATCACGCCGCTGCAGTTGGCGGCCGCGACCGCCGTGCTCGCCAATCGCGGCCACTGGGTGCGCCCGCGGCTGGCCAAGCGCATCGGCGACCAGCCGGTGCCGGTGGATCTGCCCGACACGCCGCCAGATATCGAGGCCCCCGAGAACTACTGGACCCGGGTCTTCAACGGCATGGAAAAGGTGCTGTCCGGGCGCGAGGGCACGGCACGGCGCACCGGGGCAGGCCTTCAGTATCGCATGGCCGGCAAGTCGGGTACCGCCCAGGTGTTCTCGCTGGGGCAGAACCAGAAGTACAACGCCGCCGAACTGCGGGAGCGTCTGCGCGACCATGCGCTGTTCATGGCCTTTGCGCCGGTGGAGGACCCTCAAATCGCCATTTCGGTCATCGTCGAGAACGCCGGTGGCGGGTCGACCCACGCCGCGGGGCTGGCTCGGGCCATGGCCGATGCCTGGATTCTCGACCACAACGCCGGTCGTCCGCGCACCGACGAGACCGCCGCCGAGGAGGAAGACTGATGGCCATCGATTTTGTGCGCTCGTTGCGCGGCCACCCGGTGCGTCCCCCGGCCAGCGGTATCGCTCGACGCACCTCGTTCTGGCAGCGGATGCACGTCGATCCCTGGTTGCTCGGCATGCTGCTGGTGCTGATGTGCAGTGGCCTGGCGGTGCTCTACAGCGCCAGTGGCGAGAACGTTCACGTGGTCACCGCCCAGGCGATTCGCTTCGGCGTGGCCTGGGCGGTCATGCTGGTGCTGGCGCAGTTTTCGCCGGCGACGCTGATGCGCTGGGCGTTGCCGGCCTACCTGGCCGGCCTGGTGATGCTGGTGGCGGTGGAGATCCTCGGCGACGTCGGCATGGGCGCTCAGCGCTGGCTGGTGATTCCCGGCGTGGTGCGCTTTCAGCCCTCCGAGATGATGAAGATCGCCATGCCGATGATGGTGGCGGCCTGGCTCAGTCGCCACGAGCTGCCACCCAATTGGCGCGCGCTGGCCGGTTGCGCGCTGCTGATCGCTCTGCCGGTGGGCCTGATCGCGCGCCAGCCGGACCTTGGCACCTCGCTGCTGGTGGCGGCAGCGGCGGTCTTCGTGATCCTGCTGGCGGGGCTGTCCTGGCGCTTTATCGGTGTCATGGTGGCGCTGGCGGGGGCAGCGCTGCCGCTGTTGTGGATGAACATGCACAACTATCAGCGCCAGCGCGTGCTGACCTTTCTCGATCCCGAAAGCGACCCGCTGGGCGCCGGCTGGAACATTATTCAGTCGACCACCGCCATCGGCAGCGGGGGCGTCTGGGGCAAGGGCTGGCTCGAGGGCACCCAGTCGCAGCTCGAGTTCCTGCCGGAGCGGCACACCGACTTTATCGTGGCCGTGCTGGGCGAGGAATTCGGGCTGGTCGGCATGCTGGCCTTCCTGCTGCTGTACCTGCTGATCGTCGCGCGTGGACTGTGGCTGGCGGGTGCCGCCCAGGATACCTTCGGCAGATTGCTGGGAGGCGGCATCATGCTGACCTTCTTTATCTACGTCTTCGTCAATATCGGCATGGTCAGCGGCATTCTGCCGGTGGTCGGCGTACCGCTGCCTCTGGTGAGCTACGGGGGGACGTCCAGCGTGACCTTGATGGCCGGTTTCGGTATTCTCATGGCGGTCAATGCACATCGCCGGTTGCTGCCACGCTAGGCGCTGTCCGAAAAGTCGACGAGCGAAGGTTAGACAAGGCAAAAATCGGTGAGAAAGCGCAGTTTACGGGGTGTAAATGAGCATTTTGATCCGATTTTTAACGCCGTATTACCGAGCGCAGGCACTTTTCAGACAAGCCCTAGGGGCTGGCGACCAGGCTAACGGGAGCCCAGAGAGAGGCGGCGACAGTGGCCACGGTGGGGCCGGCGAGCGAAGCGCTTGCCGGCTTTGCAGGGGCGGCGGCGCCTGCGGGTTCCCCAAGGGAGAAGATCGATGACAGTACCCCTGGTCCAGGGAAGGAAAGGCCTCGGCGCGGCGTTGTGTGGGCTTCTGGCCTCGCTGTCGCTGGCGGCCCAGGCGCAGGATTTCGCCTCGCCGGAGGTCGACGCGATGATGGATCGGCTCGAGCGCCAGGGCGTCTCGCGCCAGTGGCTGGAGCGCGCCATGGCCAGGGCAGAGTTCCAGCCGTCGGTGCTCGAGGCCATGAGCGGTGCCGCCGAGCATCACCTGACCTGGGAGCGCTATCGTGGCATCTTCCTCGGTGAAGAGCGCATCAACGAGGGCGCGGCCTTTATCGAGGCCCATCGTGACGCCTTCGATCGCGCTGAAGCGCGTTATGGTGTGCCGCCGGAGGTGATCGCCGCGATTATCGGCGTCGAGACCCGCTACGGGCGTATCACCGGTGATCATCGGGTGCTCGATTCGCTGTCCACGCTGGCCTTTCATCATCCCCGGCGCGGTGAGTTCTTCGAGGGGGAGCTCGAGGCCTTTCTCGACATTGCCTACCAGCAGAACGTCGATCCCGGAGCCTTGAAGGGCTCCTACGCCGGTGCCATGGGCTATCCCCAGTTCATTCCCACCAGCTATCAGGCCTACGCGGTCGACTTCAACGACGACGGCCAGCGCAACCTGTGGACCGATCCGGTGGATGCCATCGGCAGCGTCGCCAACTATTTCGCCGAGCACCGCTGGCAGGCGGGTGGCACCCTGTACTGGGAGGCCGAAGGCCCCAGCTCGGTGCCGTCCTCGATTCGCTTCAACCGCACCGATCCGCCCTATGCCCGCGTTGCCGAACTGGAAGCCCAGGGCATCCAGCCGGTGGAGCCGCTGCCGGGGGATGCCAAGGTGGTGCCGCTGGCTTTGGACATGGAAGACGGCAGCACCCACTACCGCCTGGGTGGGGGCAACTTCTACGTGATCACCCGCTATAACCATAGCCACCTCTACGCCATGGCGGTCACGGAACTGTCGGAGGCCATCGCCGAGGTGCGCTCGCTGGGAAAGCCCCAGTGGTGGCATGCCCTGGACACGGAGGTGAGTTCATGACCCTGCGAGCGCCCTTGTTGCCGACCCTGTCGCTGCTGGTGGCCCTGACCGGTTGTGCCGGCGGTGGCGGGACCGCCCCGGAGACCACTCAGCAGGCGGCCGCGACGCCTCAGGATTCGCGGGCGACGGCGGGTGGGCGCTATGCCATGAGCGGCGACGCCTATCCCGAGACGCCGCCGGACGTCAGTCAGGTGCCGGACGCGGTGCCGCGCGACGAGCCACGCTCACGCGCCGGCAACCGCTCGACCTATGAGGTGTGGGGCAAGACCTACCATGTGCTGGATGACCCGAGCGGTTATCAGCGCGAGGGTACCGCTTCCTGGTACGGTCAGAAGTTCCACGGCTACGCGACCTCCAACGGCGAGATCTATGACATGTACAAGATGACGGCGGCGCACAAGTCGCTGCCGTTGCCGACCTTCGCCCGGGTGACCAACCTGGACAACGGGCGGTCGGTGATCGTGCGAGTCAACGATCGCGGCCCCTTCCACGACGACCGCGAGATCGATCTGTCCTACGCAGCGGCCGCGCGGCTCGATATTCTCGACCATGGCACGGGCCGGGTGCGGGTCAGCGTGATCGATCCCGATCAGTGGCAGGCCAGTCGCGGCGCGGGTGCGTCGAGCGACTCGGTCAGCGGGGGTGTGCGCGCCGCGCCAGTCAGCGCTGCGGCCAGTACTGGGACCAGAACTACGGCCAGTACCACAGCCAGTACTACAGCCCGTACTGCAGCCAATGCGGCGCCCAGCGCGCCGTCCGCCGCGTCGCCGGCAGCAGGCCAGAGCGCCCCGCAGGCGCCCGCGGCCGGGACTCCCGGCATCTATATTCAAGTGGCAGCCCTGGGGTCGGCGGACAGCGCCCGAGACCTCAAGGCGGATCTGGAGACGCGGTTGAATCAGCAGGTGCGTGTGGCCAGCGCCGCCGGTCTGCACAAGGTGCAGGTCGGGCCGCTGGCGAGCCGCGGGCAGGCGGAGCCGGTCCGCGAACGCTTGCGCCAGGCGGGATTCGCGCAGACCTTTGTCGTCGATGCTCGCTAGGTGTCGACGAAGTGCAGCCGACGCCTCGCTGATCGTCCCGGCCGGTCGATGCCGGCGGTTCCAGTGAGGCCGGCTGTTGGAAGCATTGTGCGGTGGCCCTGATCACCGCTTTCCCTGATTGTTGTAACGAGACATTTCACCATGATCGCTAAGTCATCCTTTACTCGCCGCTGGTTGCCCGTGGCCTTTGTATGTGCGGCCCTGGTGGCGCCCCTGACGAGTGCTCAGCAGCCCGACTCGCCGACACCGGACGTGCCAGAGCCCCAGGTCATGATCCCGGCACCGCCTCAGCTGGCGGCCAAGTCGTGGATCCTGATCGACGCCAACAGCGGACGAGTCCTGGCCGAGCACAATTCTGACCAGCGCCTGCCGCCGGCCAGCCTGACCAAGCTGATGACGGCGTACCTGGTCGAACGTGAACTTGATCGGGGCAACATCCAGCCCGACGACATGGTGCCGATCAGCGAGAAGGCCTGGCGTACCGGCGGCTCGAAGATGTTTGTCGAGGTCGGTACTCGTGTCTCCGTCGAGGAACTGCTCCACGGTATCGTCATCGTCTCCGGCAATGACGCCAGCGTCGCCATGTCTGAGTATCTGGCCGGCGGCGAGGCCCCCTTTGCCGACCTGATGAACCAGCACGCCACCCAGCTGGGCATGGAGAACACCCACTACGAGAACGCCACCGGGCTGCCGTCGGAGAATCACTACTCCTCGGCTCGGGATCTGATGCGTCTGGCCAGGCACATCATTCTGGACTACCCGGAACACTACGCCATCTACAGCCAGAAGCACTTCACCTACAACGGCATCGAACAGGCCAACCGCAACCGTCTGTTGTGGCGCGACCCCAGCGTCGACGGCCTCAAGACCGGCTGGACCGAAGAGGCCGGCTACTGCCTGGTGTCCTCGGGCCAGCGTGATGACATGCGCTTGATCTCGGTGGTGATGGGGACCAGCTCCGAAGAAGCCCGCGCCCAGGAAACCCAGAAGCTTCTGAGCTATGGCTTCCGCTACTACGAGACACTGAAGCTTTATGACCGTGGCGCCGTACTCAATACGCCGCGGGTGTGGGAAGGCAGCACCAACGAGCTCAAGGTGGGCGTCGACAATGGCGTCTACATGACCGTGCCGCGCAACCGAAATGACGAGCTCACCGCGCGCCTGGACATCGACAGTGGCTTGACCGCGCCCATCGCCGCCGGCCAGCGGGTCGGCACCATGGAGGTGCGCCTCGGGGACGAGGTGGTCGGCGAGCGTGACCTGGTGGCGCTGGAAGCGGTAGAGCAGGGTGGGCTGTTCAAGCGCATGATCGACAAGGTCCAGCGCTTCTTCAGCGACCTGGTCGGCGGCTGGTTCGACTGATCGTCCCTGTGGTGCGGCCCTGGCGTCAATGCGCGCCCTGTGGTCGCCTGACGCCGGCCGTGGTGAGCCGCCTCGGCCGGCGTCCTTGGTCGTGATGCCAAGGTTGAGTAGAATACTCGGGTATCCATTGTAAGGGGCATCGGATGAACGACAGGACCTTTCGCGATCTGCGCACCCAGGCAGGGCCGGATCCGGCGGATGTCACCATCACCTTTCCCTGCGACTATCCGATCAAGGTGGTCGGAGATGCTGCCGAGGACTTCGCCGCCACCGTCAGCCAGATCGTGCATCGCCATGATCCGACCTTCGAGGGCAGCAGTCTCGAGGTGGTCGACAGTCGCAATGGGCGTTTCCAGTCGGTGCGGTTGACGATGCGCGCCACCGGTGAAGCCCAGCTCAAGGCGTTGTTCGACGAACTCAAGGCCACAGGCCGCGTGCACATGGTGGTGTGATGGAGGCGATCGACGTCTATCATCTGGGGCTCAAGCCCTATCGGCCAGTGTGGCAGGCGATGCGCGAACTGACCGACACCCGAGATGGCGATACGCCTGACCAGATCTGGGTGGTCCAGCACCCGCCGGTGTTCACCCAGGGCCAGGCAGGCAAGCCCGAGCACCTGTTGATGCCGGGCGAGATTCCGGTGGTGGAGACCGATCGCGGCGGGCAGGTGACCTACCACGGCCCGGGTCAGCTTGTGCTGTACCCGCTGATCGATGTCAAGCGTGCCAGACTGGGGGTCCGAGACCTCGTCAGTGCGCTGGAAGACAGCGTGGTCGATGCCCTGGGCGAGCATGGCATCGAGGCAAGCGCCCGGCCTGACGCGCCTGGCGTGTACGTCGGTGAACGCAAGATTGCCTCGTTGGGGTTGAGGATTCGACGGGGTGCCAGTTTTCATGGCATCGCGGTCAATCTCGAGGTCGATCTCACGCCATTTTCGTTTATCAACCCATGTGGCTACGCTGGACTCGAGATGACCCGGCTGGCCGATCTGGTCTCTTCGAGGCTGGACATGGAAGCCGAAGCGCGTCGGCTATTGCGCACGCTGGCGACGCGACTGGGACAACGCGAACTGATCCAGCGCCCCGGCTTGCCGGGAGTGCTCGACGCCCACAATTTTGACTGATCGCACAGGGCACGCCGAAGGCCGTCACAGCAACGTGTCTCCCGAGCGATCCTCACAGGACAGTGAAATGACAGACAGTTCCGCCATCCAGGCGGCGGCCGCCGCCGCCAAGGCCAAGAAGAACGCCCGCAGCGAAAGGGGAGTGAAGCTTCGCGGCGCCGACAAGGTGGCGCGGATCCCGGTCAAGGTGATCCCCACGGAGGAGATTCCGCGCAAGCCGGACTGGCTCAGGGTACGCATGCCGGTGTCCAAGGAAGTCACCCGTATCAAGGAGACCCTGCGACGTCATGGCCTGCACACCGTCTGCGAGGAAGCCTCATGCCCCAACCTGGGCGAGTGCTTCAACGGCGGTACCGCCACCTTCATGATCATGGGCGATATCTGTACCCGCCGCTGCCCGTTCTGTGATGTGGCTCACGGGCGTCCCAACGCCCTGAACGAGCGCGAGCCGCGCGAACTGGCCGAGGCCATCGCCGAGATGCGCCTGAACTATGTGGTGGTGACCTCCGTCGACCGTGACGATCTGCGTGACGGCGGTGCCCAGCACTTCGTCGACTGCATCCGCGAGATTCGTCGTGATAGCCCGAGCATCGAGATCGAGGTACTGGTGCCGGACTTTCGTGGTCGCATGGAGGTGGCGCTGGACATCCTCGAGACCACGCCGCCCGACGTCTTCAACCACAACCTGGAGACGGTGCCGAGTCTGTATCGCAAGGTGCGGCCGGGGGCCGACTATCAGTGGTCGCTGGACCTGCTCAAGGGCTACAAGGCCCGCCGTCCCGAAGTGATGACCAAGTCTGGCTTGATGCTGGGTGTCGGCGAGACCGACGAGCAGGTCATCGAGGTGATGCGCGACCTGCGTGCCCACGACGTGGACATGCTGACCCTGGGGCAGTACATGCAGCCGTCTCGCAATCACCTGCCGGTGGATCGCTGGGTGCCGCCGTCCACGTTCGACTGGTTCGCCGAGCAGGGGCGCGCCATGGGCTTCACCCACGTGGCTTCCGGCCCGTTGGTGCGCTCGTCCTACCATGCCGATCAGCAGGCACACGGTATCGAAGTGAAGTAGAGCGAAAGCGGTATTTCAGCTACCCACAACGCCCGGCATTGCCGGGCGTTGTGTTTTTGAGCGTACCCGCTCTACAGTGAATCTCCTACACGATGTGCAGCTCCGAAAGGAGGGGGCTTCGCAGTACCTGCATTATTGCGCTATATTGCACTGCAACAAGTGCGCAGACGCAAGGATCGCCTGCTGCGCATCACGCAACCCTGGGAGCCTATATGAATGCGTTGATGCCAAGCGCCACCGCGCCCCTGTTCGCGCTGGCGGAACCCTTTGCTCCACTGTTCGACCCCTTCGGCTTCGGCCGTGCCGCGGCCGACTACTGGCGTGACAGCGTCGAGCGCAGCATCCTCTACTGGGATGTCATGCGCCAGCGCGGCAACGAATACCTCGAACATATCGAGAAGACCCGCCCCACCGTACTTGGCTTCGATACCGACATCGTGATGGAAGGCGAGACCTTGCCTCGCCCCGTCAACTATGAGCTTTTGCGCGTGCACCCGCCCGAGGGTGTAGAGACCGATGAACTGGCACGCCCCTTCGTGGTGGTCGACCCGCGCGCCGGGCATGGCCCGGGTATCGGTGGCTTCAAGCCCGACAGCGAGATCGGTATCGCACTGCGCGCCGGCCATCCCTGCTACTTCATCGCCTTCATGCCCTATCCCGTCCCGGGGCAGCGGGTCGAGGACGTGGTTGAAGCCGAGGTCACCTTCCTGCGCCACGTCGCGGAGCTGCATCCCGATAGCGAAAAACCGATGGTCGTGGGCAACTGTCAGGCGGGCTGGCAGATCATGATGGCGGCAGCGCTCGAGCCCGAGCTGTTCGGACCGATCCTGATCGCCGGTGCACCGCTGTCCTACTGGGCCGGGGAGCGCGGCAAGGCGCCGATGCGCTATACCGGCGGCATGACCGGCGGCAGCTGGGCCACCCATATGCTCTCGGACATGGGCGATGGCCTGTTCGACGGGGCCTGGCTGGTGCAGAACTTCGAACGCCTCAATCCGGCCAACACCTGGTGGGACAAGCAGTACAACCTGTACGCCCATGTCGATACCGAAGCCGATCGCTATCTTCAGTTCGAGCGCTGGTGGGGCGGCCATGTGGTGCTGGGTGGAGAAGAGATCCAGTACATCGTCGACAACCTGTTTGTCGGCAATCGCCTGTCCACGGCCCAGCTTGTGACGTCCGACGGGCGCCGTATCGATCTTCGCAACGTGCGCTCCCCGGTGGTGGTGTTCTGCTCACAAGGTGATGACATCACGCCGCCGCCTCAGGCGCTTGGCTGGGTGCGTGATCTCTACGACGGCGTCGACGACATCATCGCCAACGAGCAGACCATCGTCTACTGCGTCCATGACAAGACCGGCCACCTCGGCATCTTCGTTTCCGGCAGCGTCTCGCGCAAGGAACACGCCGAGTTCACCGCCAACATGGACTACATCGACGTGCTGCCGCCGGGGCTCTACGAGACCACCGTGTCCAAGGCCAGCGAGCGGCCCGACGCCGAATTGATCGAGCGGGACTACCTGCTGGAGTTCTCTACCCGGGACCTCGACGACCTGAATCAGGTGGTCAAGCATAGCCCCGAGGACGAGCTGCGTTTCGCCACGGTGGCCAGGGTCTCGGAGATCAATCTGGGGCTCTATCGTCAGTTCCTGCAACCCTGGATTCGTGCCGTGTCGACACCCGAGTCGGCTCGCTGGATGCGCAAGATGCACCCCAATCGCATGGGCTATCGCCTGCTGTCCGATCGTAATCCGATGATGTCGTCGTTGCCGGTGATGGCGGAGTCGGTGCGCAAGCATCGTCATGAACTCGGTGATGACAACATCTTCCGAGTGTATGAGGACATCGGGTCGAGCCTGATCTCGCGGAGTCTGGATGCCTGGCGGGTACTGCGCGATCGCGCCCTCGAGAAGGCCTTCCTTGACCTCTACGGTCAGCCGCTGTTGCAGTCGCTGGTGGGGCTGAAAGGCGCCGTGGAGGGTGAGCGTCAGGTGCCTGGCTCCGAGCCGGAGCGTCGTCGCTTTATCCAGCGTCGCCAGCAGGAGGTGCGCGAGCAGGTGGCGCAAGGCGGCGCCCACGAGGCCGTGATGCGCTCGGTGATCTTCGTGCTGGGTGGTGCTCCTGCTACCGATGGCCGCAATTTCCGCCGCCTGCAGGCGTCACGCAGCGAGCTTGAGCCGGAGCTGCGGCTGGAAGACTTCAAGCATCTGATGCGCGATCAGTTCTTTATCCTGAAGCAGGATCGTGAGGCTGCGCTGGAGGCCATTCCCGAGCTGCTCAAGGGGCTCGATGCCAAGACGATCGACGGCCATATCGAGCATATCGAGCATGTGCTGGCGGCCAGCGGTGAGCTCAGCGAGCACGCCGCCGCTCGTTTCGAGCGTATCAAGGCGCTGTTTGGCAAGGCCCGTCCGGCAACGCGTCGTACGGCGCGCCGCAGTAGTGGGACCAGTGGTAACAGCAGCACCAAGACGGCGTCCGCACGCGGCACGTCAGCCAAGCGCGGCACTCGTCAATCTGCAAGCGAAGCTTCCCGCGTCGAAGGGCAGGCCCAGGCCGCGCCCAAGGCTGACGCCGAGCCTGCTGATGCGCCTGCGGCAAAGGCCCAGGCCAGGACCGAGGCGAAGCCTGAAACTAAACCTGAGGCGAAGCCCGAGCCCAAGCCGGCGGTTGACGCTAAAACCGAGGCCGAGCCCGAGACCAAGCCCGAGTCCAAGCCGGCGGCTGAAACTAAACCTGAGGCCAAGTCCGAGACCAAGTCCGAGGCCAAACCGGCGGCTAACGCTAAAACTGAGGCCAGACCTGAGGTCGAGACCAAGCCTGTGGCTGAGGCCGAGCCCAAGACTGCCCAGGCCGCCACGCCAGCCTCTCGCGAGGGAGGCAATGACGCCGAGAAGGCGCCTGCAGCGACCCGTCGGCGCAGCACTGGATCGCCCCGAGGGCAGCGGCGCAAGCGCTAGTCAAGCGCCTGACCGCCTTCGATGATCGAGTGTGAGACATCGACCATTCCGCTTGCCCCTGCTTCGTGCAGGGGCAAGTCGGTTCTGAGGGGCGGCTTGTCGGCCGTCGAGGTAAGGGCTAGTCTCTTGGCGATGTCAGGTGGACGCCAGGGCGTCAGTCGTGGGGAAACGGCTGGGCATGCGTCTAGCCTGCCTGGGGCTCGAACCGATGTGACTGGCGCGACGTTCGGCGCTGGGTTAGGGTAAGCGCATTTTTCCCGTCCACCATCGGCGGGAGTGGCACATACTGGCGTTCGCCAAGGAGCGCGGCGCCCTGACTACTGTGGAGTACTATGGGCAAGTCTCTGGTCATCGTCGAGTCGCCCGCCAAGGCGAAGACGATCAACAAGTACCTCGGCAACGAGTTCATCGTGAAGTCGAGCGTGGGTCACATCCGTGATCTTCCGACCAGCGGCTCTGGCAAGGCGGCTTCCGATCCCAAGGAGCGGGCTCGCCAGGCGGCCGCGACGCGCAAGATGTCGGCTGAGGAAAAGGCGGTCTACAAGCAGCAGAAGGCGCATAGCCAGCTGATACGACGCATGGGTATCGACCCCGACCATGGCTGGCAGGCCAACTACGAGATCCTGCCGGGCAAGGAAAAGGTCGTGGCCGAGCTCAAGAAGCTGGCGGAGAAAGCCGACACCGTCTATCTCGCGACCGATCTGGACCGCGAAGGGGAAGCCATCGCCTGGCACCTTCGCGAGACCATCGGTGGGGACGAGCAACGCTATCGCCGGGTGGTGTTCAACGAGATCACCAAGAACGCCATCCAGGAAGCCTTCACCGACCCCGGTCAGCTGAACATGCCCAGGGTCGAGGCCCAGCAGGCTCGCCGCTTCCTCGATCGTGTAGTGGGCTTCATGCTGTCGCCGCTGCTGTGGGCCAAGGTAGCCCGCGGGCTCTCGGCCGGTCGTGTCCAGTCGGTGGCCATGCGCCTGATCAGCGAGCGCGAAAGCGAGATTCGCGCCTTCGTGCCCGAGGAATTCTGGGACGTTCATGCCGATCTGGTGACGCCGGACGGCGAGGCCATCCGCTTCGAGCTGGTACGTCAGGATGGCAAGACGTTCAGGCCCACCAGCGAGAGCGAGACCCTCGAGCGCATCGCTGCGCTGCGCAAGGCCAGTCTTGCGATCACCTCGCGGGAAGACAAGCCGACCCGGTCCAAGCCCAACGCCCCCTTCATCACCTCGACGCTGCAGCAGGCCGCCAGTGGCCGGCTGGGGTTCTCGGTGAAGAAGACCATGACCCTGGCCCAGCGGCTCTACGAGGCGGGCTACATCACCTATATGCGTACCGACTCGACCAACCTGTCCCGCGAGGCGGTGGAGAGCGTGCGTGACTATATCGGTGAGGAGTTCGGCGATCGCTACCTGCCCGAAGCCCCTAACCGCTATTCCAGCAAGGAAGGCGCCCAGGAGGCTCACGAAGCCATCCGGCCGTCCGAGGTGTCCCGTCGCTCGACCGACCTGGCGGGCATGGAGCGGGATGCCGAGCGCTTGTACGAACTGATCTGGCGGCAGTTTGTCGCCTGTCAGATGACCCCGGCGGAATACCTGTCGTCGACCCTGAGCGTGGTGGTGGACGGCTACGAGCTCAAGGCCAAGGGCCGGGTGCTCAAGTTCGATGGCTACACCCGGGTGATGACCCCCATGGGGCGCAAGGAAGAGGATCAGGCGCTGCCGGATCTGGGCGAGGGCACCCCGATGCACCTCGACGCGCTGGACCCCAGGCAGCACTTCACCAAGCCGCCGGCCCGTTACACCGAAGCCAGCCTGGTCAAGGAGCTGGAGAAGCGCGGCATCGGTCGCCCCTCGACCTACGCCGCCATCATCTCCACCATCCAGGATCGTGGCTACGTCAAGCTCGAGAACCGACGGTTCTACGCCGAGAAGCTGGGCGACATCGTCACCGAGCGACTCAAGGAGTCGTTCCCCGACCTGATGGACTACTCCTTCACTGCGCGCATGGAGGATAGCCTCGACGAGATCGCCGAGGGCGAGCGTAGCTGGCGTGAGCTGCTCGACGCCTTCTATCAGGAGTTTCGCGGGGAGCTGGCCAAGGCCGAGAGCGACGAGGGGATGCGGCCCAATCAGCCGGTACCCACCGATATCGACTGCCCCACCTGCGGGCGCAAGATGCAGATTCGTACCGCCTCGACCGGTGTCTTCCTCGGCTGCAGCGGCTACAACCTGCCGCCCAAGGAGCGCTGCAAGACCACCATCGACCTGCTGCCGGGTGAAGAAGCTGTCGCCGCCGATGCCGGCGAAGAAGCCGAGACCGATGCCCTGCGCGCCAAGGAACGCTGTCCGGTGTGTTCCACCGCCATGGACAGCTACCTGATCGATGAAGGGCGCAAGCTGCATATCTGCGGTAACAGCCCCGACTGTGACGGCTACAAGATCGAACAGGGCAAGTTCCGCATCAAGGGCTACGACGGCCCGGTCATCGAGTGTGACAAGTGCGGCTCCGAGATGCAGCTCAAGTCCGGGCGCTTCGGCAAGTACTTCGGCTGCACCAGTGACAGCTGCAAGAATACCCGCAAGCTGTTGCGCAACGGTGAAGTAGCTCCGCCCAAGATGGATCCGATTCCCATGCCGGAACTGGCCTGCCAGAAGGTGGAAGACCACTACGTGCTGCGCGATGGCGCCAGCGGGCTGTTCCTGGCCGCCAGCAAGTTCCCGAAGAACCGGGAGACCCGTCCGCCTCTGGTCAAGGAACTGAAGCCTCACGCCGCCGAGCTGCCGGAGAAGTACCACTACCTGCTCGATGCGCCGGACCAGGACCCGGATGGGCGCCCGGCTCAGATTCGTTTCTCGCGCAAGCTCAAGGAGCAGTTCGTGATGACCGACGGCGACAATGGCAAGGCCAGTGGCTGGAAGGCGAGCTGGGACGGTAACAAGTGGGTGGTGGAGGACAAGCGCAAGTGACACCGCGGGCCCGCACCAATCAGTTGTTGTATCAGGCGCAGTTGCTGCTGGACGTGGCGCCGGGTGATGACGAGCACCAGGGCGCCAGAAAGAGGGCCAGCGAGGAGGGCGCCCTGGCGTTGTTCGAGCTGGCGATCGACGCCCTGCTGCGCGACGTCTGCGAGCACGCTCATCTGGCGGAACATGACTGGCGAAGCCTGTTGCTGGGTGATGACCCACCCGCCGTGGCCGAGGTTCATCGGCTACGTGAGCTGGCCCGCGACGGCAGCAGTTGGCTATACCGTGTCATCGGTCATCTCGAGGCGCTGCATGGCGATGAAGGTGCGAGTCGACCTCGCTCGCCGGCATTGTCCGGGGTAATTGCCGTGGACCGGCAGGCGGATCTGGGGCAGGAATTGCAGCATTGCCTCGAGGCGGCCAAGGTCGAGATCGCCGCCTTACGCCAGACCAGTGAGGAATGGTAAAGGCAGAGTGTCGTCGGCCGGCGACGCTTCTGTGCGCCGTCGTTTGATAGCTGCGACAGAGCTCGTTTGACTGCCGTGAAATCGGCCAGGTTCCGCGTGAAGTTCCGCAGAATCGGGATTACACTGCGTCACAGATGTTTTCGTTTATTCACAGTGAGTTTATCCATGTTCGCCCAGAGTCAACGTCGCCGTTTCATCCAAATGATACTTGGTGCCATGCTGCTACTCCCTCTGGGTGTCAGTGCCAGCATGGACATGGTGGAGGACCAGCTTCGCCGTGCCATTGTCCCGGACTCCTCCAGCGAGATCTGGGTCCTGATCGATAACCAGGAGTCTCGCCTGACGGTGTATCGCGGGGGGGTGGAGCTGGCTCGATACTCACCGATTTCGGTCGGTAGAGGGGGCGCCAAGTCCCAGCGGGTCATGGGCGACAAGACCACGCCAAGAGGCGAGTTCCACGTCAATCGCTTCAACTTCGACAGCAAGTTCGACATCTTCATCGGCCTGGACTATCCGACGCCCACCCACGCCAGGATGGCGCTGGAGACGGGGCTGTACAGTCAGCAGGATTACGACGACTATTTCGACTACTATCGCCGGCATCGTAGCCCGCCCCAGCAGACGATCCTGGGCGGTTATATCGGCATACACGGAGTCGGCGATGGAGACATGGACATCCATCGCAACTTTGACTGGACCAACGGATGTGTCGCCGTGACCAATCATGAAATTCGGGAACTTTCCGGCTTGATTGATGTTGGCACTCGCGTCGTCATCCGCTAGTCTTTAGGGGCGCAAGGGACGTTCAAGACTATGGACAAGCGCCGTTGTGTATTATAAAACAGCGTTTGACTCCTGTGCTTAGCAGCACAAGTCGCTGCAAGAAAGGCCTGCCTTTGCAGGAAGCCTGATGGATACATACCCTGATCGGGTATGTTACTGTCACCAACGCAGTACCAAGGAAGACTCAAGGAGAACACCATGACTCTGAAGACTACCCTGAAGCTGACCGCCGCCGCCGCTTCTCTGGCCGTTCTGGCTGGCTGTGCTTCTTCCAGCGCTCTGGAAGAAGTCCGCATGACCGCTGAGTCCGCTCAGGCCGACGCTGCAGAAGCTCGCAGCATCGCCACTCAGGCTCAGAACACTGCCAACCAGGCACAGCGTGACGCTCAAGCGGCCCTGCAGCTGTCTCAGCAGAACCGCGAAGAGATGAACCGCATGTTCGAGCGCTCCATGCGCAAGTAATCGTTTCGCATCCCGTTCGCGGGATTGACCGACAGGACGTCAGGGTTTCATCGAAATCAGGTCGTCCAGGTCATGAAACGATAGGCTGAGGCCCCACCGAAAGGTGGGGCCTCAGTCGTTTGTGGCGTGTGATCATTGCATGACGATTGATGGTGGGCGGGAGCTGCCAGTCAATCGTCTGACCGCTGCCTGTTCCTTCATCTGACGGCTGCCTGTCTGGCTGCCTGTCCTGTCGCTTGTCTCCTGACGGCTGCCTCTCCTCTGCCTGACGGCTGCCTGTCCTGTCGCTTGTCGCCTGACGGCTGCCTCTCCTTTGCCTGACCACTGACTGCTGCGGATGCATCGCTTGAGCTGGATCATGGTGTCGCCACCATGCCGGCGAGGCCCCCGCTGGAAATGTTGGCGCCAAAAAAAGGCGCCCCTGTCGGGGCGCCGTGCACGTCACGTGCTTGATGTGGTGCCTGTGGTCGCCGGTTCAGCCTTCGTGGCTGACCTGTCCCAGCAGGGCAGGCTCGTCGGCGATCAACTCGATATGGTCATAGAGGCTGCCAGGCAGCGGCTTGGGTTCTGCCGGGGTGGTGGTCTGCATGGCGACCGGAAGGCCGCTGGGCGTCTCCATGGCGCTACGCAGGCGCGCAAAGTCGACATCGTAGTCCTTGTCCTTGACGGCGGCCTCGACCTCCTCGATAGCGGCGGTCATGTCCTCGATCGGCGCGCCTTCTTCTTCGTCGAGGTAGGGGTAGGCCTGGACATAGAGGTGCTCGTCGGACCAGCCGAGCTTCAGCGGTTCGTTGACCAGTCGGACACGGGTGCCCACCGCGACTTGATCGAACAGATTCTCGACATCGTCGGGCAGCATGCGGATGCAGCCGTGGGTGACGCGCATGCCGACGCCCTCGGGCTTGTTGGTGCCGTGGATCAGGTAGCCGGGGATGCCCAGGCGCATCTTGCGCGTGCCCATGGGGTTGTCGGGTCCGGGCGGCACCACGCCGGGCAAGGGGTCGCCGGCCTCGGCGTGTTCGCGGCGAATGGAGGCAGGAGGATACCAGGACGGATTCTTGACCATCTGGGTGATGGTGGTGGAGCCCAGCGGCGTCTTCCAGTCCATGCGGCCCACGGCGATCGGGTAGGTCTGCACCGTACGCGGCTCGCCTTCCTTGGCCGGGGGGTAGTAGTAGAGGCGCATCTCGGCCACGTTGACCACGATGCCGTTGCGCGGTGCATCGGGCAGGATGAACTGGGCCGGGATGGTCACTTCGGTACCCTCGCCGGGATACCAGATGCTGATGTCGGGGTTGGCGCGGGTGATGGCGTTGAAGCCGATGCCGTGCTCGTGTCCGATATCGATGAGGGTGTCTTCCTCGTCGGCTTCGACGGTGTAGACCTCACCGATCAGGTCGCCTTCTTCGGGCAGCAGGTAGTGGCCCCGGGGCAGGTCGTCGGCCGCCGCCAGAGGTGCCGCCAGCGCGCCCACAACGCCACACAGGGTGGCGAGGCGGACGAGTGGCCGGCGAAGTGAAGTCGAAGTCATTGCAGCAGTCTCGATAATGGGTGAAAGCCGGGGATCACCCGGCCGGAATTTGCGGTGTCCTATGTACATAGATTGCCCGCTAATGCGGCGTTGCGCCAGTCCCTTGCAAGGGATGGCTCAGGCCGCCTGAGTCTTTCGATTGAGTTGGTCCAGCAGCGCCTCGACGGCCTCGAAGCGGGTCTCCTCGACGGCCATGTCGGCCTGGAAGCGCAGGGTGTCGGCGCCCTCCAGTCGATAGCGTTCCGGCGCCCCCTGGATCAGCCCCACCAGCGTCAGCGGATCCACCGCGGTCTGGCCGCCGAACAGCACGCGTCCGCGCTCGGCGCCCGCGTCCAGGCGCACGATACCGAGCCTTTCGGCACGCTGCCTGAGGCGGGTCTGGCGCAGCAGCGTCTTGACCGGGGCGGGCAGCAGCCCGAAGCGATCGATCATCTCCACGCGCAGTTCCTTGAGCTCGGCCTCGTTATCGGCGTTGGCGATGCGCTTGTACATCACCAGACGCTGCTGGACATCAGGGAGATAGTCGTCGGGAATCAGCGCCGGCAGATTTAGGCTGATCTCGACGCCTTCCTGCAGCGGTGCCTCGATATTCGGGGTGCGGCCTTCACGGATGGCCTTCACCGCCCGGTCGAGCATCTCCATATAGAGGCTGTAGCCCACCGCTTCCATCTGGCCGCTCTGTTCGTCGCCCAGCAGTTCGCCGGCGCCGCGGATTTCCATGTCGTGGCTGGCCAGGGTGAAGCCAGCGCCCAGGTCCTCGGCCTGGCCGATCGCCTCGAGGCGCTTGACCGCATCTCGGGTGATCGAGCGAGGCGGCGGCGCCAGCAGGTAGGCGTAGGCCTGGTGGTGGCTGCGGCCTACCCGGCCGCGCAGCTGGTGGAGCTGGGCCAGTCCGAACTTGTCGGCACGCTCGATGATGATGGTGTTGGCGCTGGGCACGTCGATACCGGTCTCGATGATGGTCGAGCACACCAGCACGTTGAAGCGCTTGTGATAGAAGTCGGACATCACCCGTTCCAGCGAGCGCTCGGGCAGCTGCCCATGGGCCACCGCGACGCGGGCGTCGGGCACCAGTTCGCGGACCTTCTCGGCGGCTGTCTCGATGGTCTTGACCTCGTTGTGCAGGTAATAGACCTGGCCACCGCGCAGTATCTCGCGCAGGATCGCCTCCTTGATCACGGCTTCTTCCCGCTGCTGGACGAAGGTCTTCACCGACAGGCGTCTGGCCGGTGGGGTGGCGATGATCGACAGGTCGCGGATGCCGCTCATGGCCATGTTGAGGGTTCGCGGGATCGGCGTTGCGGTCATGGTCAGTACGTCGACCTCGGCACGCAGGGTCTTGAGCCTTTCCTTCTGGGACACGCCGAAGCGATGTTCTTCATCGATGATGACCAGCCCCAGCTCCGGGAAGTCGAGCTTCCGAGACAACAGCTTGTGGGTGCCGATGACGATATCGACCTTGCCTTCGCGAACGCGCTTGAGGGTGTCCGTCTGACTGCCGCTGCTGGTGAAGCGGGACAGCAGCTCGATATCCACCGCGGTATCGGCGAAGCGGTCACGGAAGTTCTCGAAATGCTGGCGGGCGAGCAGGGTGGTCGGCACCAGCACCACCACCTGGCGCCCGGACTGTACCGCAAGAAAGGCGGCACGCATGGCGACCTCGGTCTTGCCGAAGCCGACGTCGCCGCAGACGACACGGTCCATCGGGCGCGGTGCGGTCATGTCCTGGATCACCGCCTGGATGGTGACGCGCTGGTCCGGCGTCTCCTCGAACGGGAAGTTGGCGACGAAGCGAGCGTACTCCTCATCCGGGGCGGCACAGGCGAAGCCTTCACGGGCCTCGCGGCGGGCATAGATGTCGAGCAGCTCGGCGGCGGTATCGCGGATCTTCTCGGCGGCCTTGCGCTTGGCCTTTTCCCACTGTTCCGAGCCCAGTCGATGCAGCGGTGCCAGTTCATCGTCGGCACCGGCGTAGCGGGAAATAAGGTGCAGGCTGTCCACCGGCACGTAGAGCTTGGCGCCGTCGGCGTACTCGAGGCTGACGAATTCGGCCGCCTGGCCGCCGGCTTCCAGCGTTTCCAGCCCGCGGTAGCGGCCGACGCCATGGGACTGGTGGACCACCGGGGCGCCGACCTTGAGTTCGGAAAGATGGCGTACGGCGAGTTCGTTGTCGTCGGTGGCCTTGGCCTGGCGGCGGGTCTGGCGCACGATCTCGCCGAACAGTTCCGTCTCGGTGATCACACTGACCGCGGGGGAGCCGAGCGACAGGCCGCTGGAGAGCTGCCCCTCGGCGATGGCCAGGCGAGAGCTGCCGGCGAGGAAGTCGGAAAATCCGTCCGCGGCGTCCAGTGCACCGGTAGCGGGGGCCAGGGTCTCCTCCAGCGCTTCCCGACGCCCCCGGGACTCGGCCACGAACAGCACCCGGCGCTCTGCGTGCTCGTTCAGAAAGCCTCTGAGCGCCGCCAGCGGATCCTTTGCCCTGGCATTGATCGCCACCTGGGGGGCGTCGCTGGCATCCGAGGGATGGGCGTGAGGATGCTCGCTGTCTGCTGTCAGCTCGACCCTGGGGTGGGTCTTGATCAGCCCGAACAGTTCCGCTTCCGGGATGAAGGCACGGTGGGGCGGCAGCAGGGGGCGGGTCGGATCGACGCCGAGATTTTCGTAGCGGCTGGTGATCGCCTGCCAGTGGTGCTCGGCGGCTTCGCGGCAGCCGGACATCAGGGCGACGCGGGTATCCGCGGGAAGATGGTCGAACAGTGAAGCGGTGGCCTCGAAGAACAACGGCAGATACTGCTCGAGTCCGGGTGAGGGGATGCCCTTCAGCGCATCGACATAAAGCGGGCACTGGCGTGGGTCGACGTCGAACAGGGTCTCGAAGCCTTCACGAAAGCAGGCGATGGCCGAGCGTGACAGCGAATACTCGTGCGCCGGCAGCAGGTCGATCCGCTCGACCTTGTCGAGGCTGCGCTGGGTGTCGGGGTCGAAGCTCCTGAGGGTGTCGATCTCGTCGTCGAACAGGTCGATGCGAAGCGGATGGTCGCTGCCCATGGGAAAGAGATCGATCAGGGCGCCACGCAGGGCGTATTCACCCGGCTCGAAGACGGTCTCCACCGCCCGGTAGCCCGCCCGTGACAGCTGTTCGCGGAAGGTCTCCCGTTGCAGGGTGGCGCCGACCTCCAGGGTCAGCACCCGTCCGGCGATATAGTCCACGGGCGGCAGACGCTGCATCAGGGTATTGATTGGTACCAGCACGATGCCGTGCACACCATCCTGCAGATGCCGGAGGGTGCGCAGCCGCGACGAGACGATGTCCTGATGGGGCGAAAAGCTGTCGTAGGGCAGCGTCTCCCAGTCGGGGAAGGGCAGTACCGGCACGTCGGCATAGAAGGCCAGTTCGTTCTCGAGCCTCAGTGCCTCGGCGGTATCCTGGGTAATCACCAGCAGTGGCGCGTCGGCAGCCAGGCGCGAAAGCGCCAGGGCGCTGGCGCTGCCGGCGGGCGTGGTGAGGTACAGGGTGTCACGGGCGCCCTGGGGATGCGGCGGATCGAGCGGCGAAAAGGTAGGCATAGAGGATGTCGTTTCGCTGGCGTTCAGAGGTCGAGCAGGCATCATACCAGCCCGATCTCGCTCATGTAGTCAAACCGCGATTTGTGTAACGGGCCTACAGGAGGTGCGACCATACAGTCATTGCCCCTTTCAAGGGGGGAGCTGATAATACGCTCGTTTCCCCATCAGACTTAGAGGTCTCTCGTGAGCCAGCAACCCGATATCGTCTTCCAGCAATGGCACGACAACCAGGCCGTGGCCGAGCAGATGATCCCGCTGATCGGCAGCCTGTATCGTCGCAATAACGTGGTCACCACCATGTTCGGACGTTCGCTGTTCAACCGCAGCGTCATCCGCATCCTCAAGGACCATCGTTTCGTCAGGAAGATCGAAGGTACCGAGTTGTCGGTGCAGGATACCTTCCCGCTGGTACAGGCGATGACCCAGCTGAATCTGGGGCCGGCTCACGTCGATGTGGGCAAGCTGGGTGTGGCATTCAAGAAGCAGGGCGGTGGCGATGCGCTGGCGTTCATGCGCGAGCAGCTGGCCGAGATCGTCGACTGTCACGATCCTGACGCCGGCAATGGCGAGCCCAAGGACGTGGTGCTCTACGGCTTCGGCCGGATCGGCCGGATCCTGGCCCGCGTGCTGATCGAGAAGGCCGGTGGCGGCAACCTGCTGCGCCTCAAGGCCATCGTGGTGCGCGGTCGTGGCGATATCGCCAAGGATCTGGAAAAGCGCGCCAGCCTGCTGCGTCGTGACAGCGTTCACGGTCCCTTCGACGGCACCATCAGCGTGTGCCCGGAGACCCGCACCCTGACCGCCAACGGCAACGTGATCCAGGTGATCTACGCCGATTCGCCGAGCGATGTGGACTACACCGCCTACGGCATCAACAACGCCGTGGTGGTCGACAACACCGGTATCTGGCGCGACGAGGCTGGCCTCGGTCAGCACCTGGAGTGCAAGGGCGTGTCCAAGGCGCTGCTGACCGCTCCGGGTAAGGGCGACCTGAAAAACATCGTCTATGGCATCAATCATGGCGACATCACCCAGGATGATCGCATCATCTCTGCGGCGTCCTGCACCACCAACGCCATCGTGCCGGTATTGAAGGTGATGAACGACGAATACGGCATCGAGCATGGCCACGTCGAGACCGTTCACTCCTACACCAACGATCAGAACCTGATCGACAACTACCACAAGGGTGACCGTCGCGGACGCAGCGCACCGCTGAACATGGTGCTGACCGAGACCGGTGCTGCCAAGGCGGTTTCCAAGGCACTGCCGGAGCTGGGTGGCAAGCTGACCGGCAACGCCATCCGCGTGCCCACGCCCAATGTGTCGATGGCGATCCTCAACCTGTCGCTCGAGCGCGAGACCGACGCCGAGTCGCTCAACGACTACCTGCGCCGCATGTCCATCGACTCGGCCTTCCAGAAGCAGATCGACTTCGTCGACTCGCCGGAGGTGGTCTCCACCGACTTCGTCGGCAACCGTCACGCCGGCATCGTCGACGCCAAGGCGACCATCGCCCAGGGCCGCCACGCGGTGGTCTATGTGTGGTACGACAACGAGTTCGGCTACAGCTGCCAGGTGATTCGTATCCTGCAGCAGATCTCCAACGTGGCCTTCTGTAAGCTGCCGCGTCACGCCTAGTCCGTGCCGAGCGGGGCGAGAGTCTCGCGTTGAGGTAGCTCGAATACCCCTTGCCAACCTTGTTTGGCAAGGGGTTTTTCTGTTTGGGATGGAAGCGGTTTTGCAGAATCACGCAGTTCTGCGACGTTCGATCATGTGGTCAATCCACTGGCTTGTCTTTATAATGCTGGGGATTTTTCGGGGTGGTTCGATGTCGCCTCGGCGTGACTGGTGATGCGTGGCTTATAACAAGAATTCCTCTCATTTCCACCGAACCTCCGTCCATTATCTACGATCCATCAACTGGGCGAGTCTATGATCGAAGTCAAGAAAGGCCTGGATCTCCCCATCACGGGAGCGCCGGAGCAGCGTATCGAGGATGCGCGACCGGTGCGCCACGTGGCGCTCCTGGGGACCGACTATATCGGCATGAAGCCGACCATGGAGGTCAAGGAGGGGGACAAGGTCAAGCTGGGCCAATTACTGTTCACCGACAAGAAGATCGAGGGCGTGCGCTTTACCTCGCCGGCCTCGGGTGAAGTAGTGGCGATCAATCGCGGGGAAAAGCGCAGGCTCCTGTCGGTGGTGATCGAGGTCGACGACAGCGCCGAGGCCGAGTCCTTCACGGCTCATGGCCGCGATGCGCTCGAGTCCCTCGAACGTCAGACCGTGGTCGACCAACTGGTGGAGTCCGGTCTGTGGACCGCGCTGCGCACTCGCCCGTTCTCGCGTACCCCGGCGCCCGACGCCGTACCCACCGACATCTTCGTCACCGCCATCGACACCCAGCCGCTGGCCGCCGATCCGTCGCTGGTCATCAACGAGCAGGCCGAGGCGTTCGAGGACGGCCTCAAGGTGCTGGGTCGACTGACCGAGGGCAAGGTGTTCCTGTGCACCGCCACCGATGCCCAGATTCCGGGCACCAAGGTCAAGGGCGTCCACCACGAGAGCTTCGCCGGTCCCCATCCTGCGGGCCTGGTCGGTACCCACATTCACTTCCTGTCCCCGGTGTCGCTGCAGCGTCGCGTCTGGCACATCGGCTATCAGGACGTGATCGCCTTCGGCAAGCTGTTCAGTGAAGGCAAGCTGGACCTGAGCCGGGTGGTCGCCGTTGGCGGCCCGCGTGCCGAGCGTCCGCGTCTGGTGCGTACCCGTGTGGGTGCCAGCACTGACGAGCTGCTGGATCACGAGATCAAGTCTGCCGATGACACCCGCGTCATCAGCGGAGGCGTGTTCTCCGGCTTCACCGCCGAAGGCAGCCTGCGCTACCTGGGCCGCTTCCACAACCAGATCACCCTGCTGGAAGAGGGCAACAAGCGTGCCTTCATGGGCTGGTTGTCGCCGGGTGCCAATCGTCACTCGGTACTGGGTATCTACCTGTCGAGCCTGAAGGGCCTGCGCAACTATGCGCCGACCACCTCGACCAATGGCTCCGAGCGCGCCATGGTGCCGGTGGGTGCGTATGAAAAGGTGATGCCGCTGGACATCATGCCCACGCAGCTCTTGCGTTCGCTGATCGTCGGCGACATCGAGTCGGCGATGGAGCTCGGCTGCCTCGAGCTGGATGAAGAAGACCTGGCGCTGTGCACCTATGTGTGCCCGGGCAAGTATGAGTACGGTCCCATCCTGCGTGACAACCTCACCATGATCGAGAAAGAGGCCTGATGATGGGTATTCGACAGACACTCGACAATCTCGAGCCGCACTTTCACAAGGGTGGCAAGTACGAGAAGTTCTATCCGCTGTACGAGGCGGTGGACACTATCTTCTATGCGCCTCCCAGCGTGACCAAGACCACGGCTCACGTGCGTGACGGCATCGACCTCAAGCGCATGATGATCACGGTGTGGTTCTGCACCTTCCCGGCCATGTTCTTCGGCATGTGGAACGCTGGCTGGCAGGCCAACGAGGCCATCGCCGCGGGTTACGACTCCATGGGCGGCTGGCGCGAGATGATCCTGCTGACCTTCGCCGGTGGCCACGATGCCGGCAGCCTGTGGTCCAACTTCGTGCTGGGCGCTACCTACTTCCTCCCGATCTACCTGGTGACCTTCGTCATTGGTGGCTTCTGGGAAGTGCTGTTCGCGATCAAGCGCGGCCACGAGGTCAACGAAGGCTTCTTCGTCACCTCCGTGCTCTACGCCCTGATCCTGCCGGCTACCATCCCGCTGTGGCAGGTGGCGCTCGGCATCACCTTCGGTGTGGTGATCGGCAAGGAAATCTTCGGTGGTACCGGCAAGAACTTCCTCAACCCGGCGCTGACCGGTCGTGCCTTCCTGTACTTCGCCTATCCGGCGCAGATCTCCGGTGATGCCGTATGGGTCGCCGCCGACGGCTTCACCGGCGCGACGCCGCTGTCTACCGCCTACCAGAGCGGCATGGCCGCACTGCAGGACCAGTACAGCTGGTGGGACGCCTTCCTTGGCTTCATTCCCGGCTCCGTGGGTGAGACCTCGACGCTTGCCATCCTGATCGGGGCGGTGGTGCTGATCGGCATGAAGATCGCCTCGTGGCGGATCGTTGCCGGCGTGTTCCTCGGCATGGTAGCGATGAGCTCCATTCTCAACCTGATCGGCTCCGACACCAACGCCATGTTCGCCATGCCCTGGTACTGGCACCTGGTGGTGGGTGGCTTCGCCTTCGGCATGGTGTTCATGGCCACCGATCCCGTATCGGCGTCCATGACCAACCCGGGTCGCTTCATCTTCGGCGCCCTGATCGGTGTGATGACGGTTCTGATCCGTGTGGTCAACCCGGCCTTCCCCGAGGGCATCATGCTGGCGATCCTGTTCGCCAACCTGTTCGCGCCGCTCATCGATCACTTCTTTGTTCAGGCCAACATCAAGCGTCGCGCCAAGCGCACCGCTGTCGTGGCCGAGGAGACCGCCTGATGGCACAAGGTAACAACTCCATCAAGAAGATCCTGACGGTCGCCTTCTCCCTGTGTATCGTCTGCTCGATCATCGTGTCGACGGCGGCGGTGGGACTCAAGGCGCGCCAGGAGCGCAACCAGGAGCTGGACCGCAAGTCCAACATCCTGGCCGTGGCCGACCTGTACGAGCCGGGCATGGACGTCGGCAAGGAGTTCTCCCAGGCGGTGACCGCCAAGGTCGTCGATCTCGACACCGGGGAGTACACAGATGAGGTCGATCCCGAGACCTATGACGGCTTCCAGGCCGCCAAGGATCCGGCCCAGTCGCGCACCCTGTCCGGGGAGAAGGATATCGCCGGTCTCGGCCGTCAGGAGCAGTTCTCCACCATCTATCTGGTCGGTGACGAGAACAACCCCGAGCAGATCGTGCTGCCGATTCGTGGCCAGGGCCTGTGGGGCCTGATGCGCGGCTACCTGTCTGTGCAGGGTGACGGCAACACCATCGGCGGGATCACCTTCTATTCCCACGCCGAGACACCTGGCCTGGGTGGCGAGGTCGACAACCCGCGCTGGAAGGCGCAGTGGGAAGGCAAGGAAATCTACGCCTCGAGCGACACCATGGAGCCGGCCATCCAGCTGGTGAAGGGTGGTGCCAGCGAGTCCACCGAGGTCGACGCCCTGTCCGGCGCGTCTCTGACCAGCCGCGGCGTGACCAAGCTGGTGCAATTCTGGCTGAGCGAGGAAGGCTTCGGTCACTACCTGGCGCGCTTCCGCGATGGCGTGGACAGCCAGGCCAGCGCCGACGCCAGCCCCTCTGACGACAGCGAAGGAGCCTGACGATGTCTGCACCGACTCCCAAGGGCGTCATCCTGACGCCGATCTTCAAGAACAACCCCATCGCCCTGCAGATCCTCGGTATCTGTTCGGCGCTGGCGGTGACCTCGAGCCTCAGCGTCTCGCTGGTCATGAGTCTGGCCGTGATCTTCGTGACGGCGTTCTCGAGCATGTTCGTCTCGCTGATCCGCAATCACATTCCGTCCTCCATCCGTATCATCGTGCAGATGACCATCATCGCCTCGTTGGTGATCGTGGTGGACCAGATCCTCAAGGCCTTTGCCTATGAGATGTCCAAGCAGCTGTCGGTATTCGTCGGTCTGATCATCACCAACTGCATCGTGATGGGCCGCGCCGAAGGCTTTGCCATGACCAACACCCCGACGCTGTCGTTCCTCGACGGTGTCGGCAACGGTCTGGGCTACGGCTTCATCCTGATGACCGTCGGCTTCTTCCGCGAGCTGTTCGGCTCCGGCAGCCTGTTCGGCGTGACCATCCTGGAAACCGTGCAGAACGGTGGCTGGTACGTGCCCAACGGCCTGCTGCTGCTGCCGCCGTCCGCCTTCTTCATCATCGGTCTGATCATCTGGGTGCTGCGCAGCCTCAACCCGGAGCAGGTCGAGGACAACGAGTTCGTGATGAAGGAAAACACCCAGCCGAAGGAGGCCGTGTAACATGGAACACTATCTGAGCCTTTTCGTTGCCTCGGTGTTCGTGGAGAACATGGCACTGGCGTTCTTCCTGGGCATGTGTACCTTCATGGCCGTGTCCAAGAAGGTATCCTCGGCCATCGGTCTGGGCATCGCGGTGGTAGCGGTACTGACCATCACCGTGCCGGTGAACAACCTGATCCTCGAGTATCTGCTGGCGGAAGGCGCGCTGTCCTGGACCGGCATCGCCGGCGCCGAGAACATCGACCTGTCGTTCCTGGGTCTGCTGTCCTACATCGGCGTCATCGCCGCACTGGTGCAGATCCTCGAGATGTTCCTCGACAAGTTCGTGCCGGCGCTCTACAACGCCCTCGGCGTGTTCCTGCCGCTGATCACCGTGAACTGCGCCATCCTCGGTGGCACCCTGTTCATGGTCGAGCGCAGCTACAACTTCGGTGAGTCCGTGGTCTATGGCCTGGGCGCCGGTGTCGGCTGGGCGCTGGCGATCACCGCCCTGGCCGGTATCCGCGAAAAACTGAAGTACAGCGATGTGCCCGCTTCCCTGCAGGGACTGGGCATCACCTTCATCACCGTGGGTCTGATGTCCCTGGGCTTCATGTCCTTCTCCGGCATCCAGCTCTGAGTGCCCTGCACCGGGGGCTCTAGCCCTCGGTGCAGGCCCTAACCCTAGCAATAGGAAACCGACATGGTTGATACAACAGTCATCGTGCTCGGCGTCGTCATGTTCACCATCATCGTCATCAGTCTGACGGCGGTGATCCTGGCGGCCCGCTCCAAGCTCGTGAGCTCGGGCGATGTGACCATCGAGATCAATGACGATCCCGAGAACACCCTGACCACCCAGGCCGGCGGCAAGCTGCTCAACACCCTGGCGGCCAACGGCATCTTCCTGTCCTCCGCCTGTGGCGGCGGCGGCTCCTGCGCCCAGTGCAAATGCCGGGTCGAGGAGGGCGGCGGCTCGATCCTGCCCACCGAGGAAAGCCACTTTACCCTGCGCGAGAAGAAGGTCGGTTGGCGTCTGTCCTGTCAGGTACCGGTCAAGCAGGACATGAAGATCCAGGTCCCCGAGGAAGTGTTCGGCGTCAAGAAGTGGGAATGCGAGGTCATCGAGAACCCCAACGTCGCCACCTTCATCAAGGAGCTGAACCTGAAGCTGCCGGAAGGCGAGGAAGTGGCCTTCCGTGCCGGCGGCTACGTGCAGCTGGTGGCACCTGCCTACGACATCAAGTTCTCCGACTTCGATATCGAGGAAGAGTACCGCGGCGACTGGGAAAAATTCGGTCTGTTCGACGTCTCGCACAAGAACACCGAAGAGGTCATTCGTGCCTACTCCATGGCCAACTATCCGGAAGAGAAGGGTATTCTCAAGTTCAACATCCGGATCGCGACACCTCCGCCCAACTCCAGCCACCCGCCTGGCCTGATGTCCACCTACGTCTTCAGCCTGAAGCCGGGTGACAAGGTCACGGTGATGGGGCCGTTTGGCGAGTTCTTCGCCAAGGATACCGACGCCGAGATGGTCTTCATCGGCGGTGGTGCCGGCATGGCGCCGATGCGCAGCCACATCTTCGACCAGCTGAAGCGTCTGAACAGCGAGCGCAAGATGACCTTCTGGTACGGCGCACGCTCCTGGCGCGAGACCTTCTACAACGAAGAGTACGACAAGCTGGCCGAGGAGCATGAGAACTTCGACTGGCACCTGGCGCTGTCCGACCCCCAGCCGGAAGACAACTGGGAAGGGCCGACCGGGTTCATCCACAACGTGCTCTACGACATGTACCTCAAGGACCATCCGGCTCCCGAGGACTGCGAGTACTACATGTGCGGGCCGCCCATGATGAACGCCTCCGTCATCAAGATGCTGCTGGATCTCGGCGTCGAGCCCGAGAACATCATGCTGGATGACTTCGGCGGCTGATCACGCGCCTGTCCGTGTGCCCAAGGGCACCTTGCGAGCCCCGCCCCGTGCGGGGCTCGTTGGTTTGTGCGCCTTGTGATTTTGCCGCGAGAGGAGTTCTGGCATAATTGTCGCGCCGACTCGAGAATGCCCCGCTGACTGTCCTGCGAGGACACGGGACCTTGTCGAGTCGGTACCTTCAACGCCTCGGGCGTATGGCGACGGCCATTCGTTGTTCCGCCCAGGGATATCTCTTGTCCAACCGCTGTCCAATGGGAGAAAGGCAGGCGATGGTGTTGGCGACAAAGTGTTCGCGAGAAAGTGACCAGAGCCATCCTGCCCCATCCAGCGAGGAGTCCATCATGACCATCTACCTTATCGTTTTCGGTGCCATGCTGCTGATCATCGGCGCCATGGCGATCGGTGTCATTCTTGGCCGCAAGCCCATCGCCGGCTCCTGCGGCGGGCTCAACCAGCTTGGCCTGAAGGACGGCTGCGAGATCTGCGGCGGCAAGGATGAAGTGTGCGAGGAAGAATCAAAGAAGCGCGCCACCAGTCAGCGCCGCCAATCCGACGAGAATCGCGGACTGGACCTGGGCTACGACGCGACTCGTCGCTGAGCGGCAGCATCGACGCCCCCTGACCATGACGGCGCCTCTCGAGGCGCCGTCCTCATGATAAGCAGTGCCCGGCATCTCACATCCGGGTCGGTTTCCAGGAGAAGGAAGACACGATGGCAGTCCACAACTATGACGTGGTGGTGATCGGCACCGGGCCCGCCGGCGAGAGCGCAGCGATCAATGCGGCCAAGCATGGCAAGCGGGTCGCGGTGGTCGAAAAGCAGGCGCGGGTCGGCGGCAATTGCACCCACTGGGGCACCATCCCTTCCAAGGCGCTGCGTCATCAGGTCCGCCAGATCATGTCGTTCAACACCAACAGCATGTTCCGGGATATCGGCGAGCCGCGCTGGTTCTCGTTCCCCAAGGTGCGTGAACGCTCCCGGGTGACCATCGATCAGCAGGTGTCCATGCGCACCAACTTCTACGCGCGCAATCGCATCGACCTGTATCACGGGATCGCGCGCTTCAAGGACGAACACACCCTGATGGTAAGGGGCAGTGGTGAAAACCAGGAAGAGCTGGTAGCGGACAAGGTGATCATCGCCACCGGGTCACGGCCCTACCGTCCTGCGGACATCGATTTTCGCCACCCTCGTATCTACTGCTCCGATACCATTCTTGGTCTGCAGCACACCCCGCGTACCCTGATCATCTTCGGCGCCGGCGTCATCGGCTGTGAGTACGCCTCGATCTTCTCCGGGCTCGGACTCAAGGTGGATCTGATCAACAACCGCGGCAGCCTCTTGTCCTTCCTCGATGACGAGATCAGCGATGCGCTGTCCTATCATCTGCGCAAGCATGGTGTGTTGATCCGCCACAACGAGGAGTACGAGCGCGTCGAGGGTGACGAACACGGCGTCACGGTGCATCTGAAGTCGGGCAAGCGGCTGCGCGCCGACGCCTTCCTGTGGGCCAACGGCCGCACCGGCAATACCGACCAGCTGGGCCTCGAGAACATCGGTCTCACCGCCAACGGCCGCGGTCAGCTGCAGGTCGACGAGCACTATCGTACGGCGCTGCCCCACATTTACGCAGCCGGAGACGTGGTCGGCTGGCCGAGTCTCGCCAGCGCTGCCTACGATCAGGGACTGAACGCCTGCGACGAGCTGCTGGACCGGGAATTCCGCTACGTCACCGAGGTGCCCACCGGGATCTACACCATCCCCGAGATCAGCTCCTTTGGTCGCACCGAGCGCGAGTTGACCGAGGCCAAGGTGCCCTACGAGGTCGGCCATGCCTTCTTCAAGGACACCGCCCGCGCCCAGATCACCGGCGATACCGTCGGCATGCTCAAGATCCTGTTCGATCAGGATACCCTGGAGATCTACGGCATCCACTGCTTCGGCGACCAGGCCTCGGAGATCGTCCATATCGGCCAGGCGATCATGCAGCAGGAAGGGGAGGCGAATACGCTGAAGTACTTCGTCAACACCACCTTCAACTATCCGACCATGGCCGAGGCCTACCGGGTGGCCGCCCAGAATGGCCTCAACCGGGTGTTCTGAGCCGGCCAGCACGACCGACAAGAAAGGTGCCCTTGGGCACCTTTCTTGTCTGGGGTCGGATGGCTCCGGCTGGATCCGGTACCTGAGCGCTAGGCTATATCCGAAAAGTCGACGAGCGCAGGCACTTTTAGACAAGCTTAGGCGCTGTCCGAAAAGTCGACGAGCGAAGGTTAGACAAGGCAAAAATCGGTGAGAAAGCGCAGTTTACGGGGTGTAAATGAGCATTTTGATCCGATTTTTAACGCCGTATTACCGAGCGCAGGCACTTTTAGACAAGCCCTAGTGCTGGCCGCTCTCGTGGGCAAAGCAAGGCGGCGAGGAGGGCAGGGCGTCTTCCTGATCTTCCTGGTGCAGTGCCTCGAGCAGGCGCTGGCGCAGCTCGGGCAGATGGGTGCTGTCGACATCGCGTGCCGCGGTCACCAGCGTCAAGCGGCCACGCCGGGCCAGGCGCATCAGCGGATACAGCCGGTCGGGGTGGTCGCGTAGCTCGCCGCGATAGCGAATCTCGAAGACCCTGGAACTGATCTCCTCGAGCTGATACTGGCGTCGCAGGGCATTGCTGGGTGAGGCCTCCCGGTACCACTCGGTAAGCGCCAGGGACTCGCGGCTGCGTCCTCTGGGCCACAGGCGGTCGACCAGTACTCGGGCGCCGTCGTCGGGCTCGGGCGCCTGGTAGACGCCCTTGAACACGATGTCGTAGCTCATCGAGCTCCTCCTTGCTGTTCGTTCAGCGCCTCCCTGGCACTTTGCTGCCAGGGCCCGTCAAGCGAAGCCGCACGCCTGAGCGCTTCTCGAGCCCCTTCGTCATCTCCTTGGGACGCCAGGGTGAGACCCAGGTTCAACCAGGCCGGCGCCAGCGACGGATCCTTGGCGACAGCGCTGCGCCAGGCGTCGATGGCCGCGTCAGGCTGGCCCGCCGCATGGTAGGCGTTGGCCAGCGCGAAGTGCCCCATGGCCTCCTCGGGAAAGCGATCGACCAGGGCTTGCCAGGCCGGCAGGCTTTGCTCTGGCCCCTGGACCCGTTCGAAGTCCGAGGTGGCCTGGATGGCCGCCTCCGGTGCAATCGTCACCGGCAGCTCTCCTGGCGTCAGTGCCACGAAGGCCCAGCGCTCGGAACGTTGCCAGGTGGCGTCGAAACGCCCGAAATCGGTGGCATCCTGACGGGTGACGCCGGTGCGTAGCAATACCTCTTCGCTCTCGAGATCGTAGCCGTTGACCACCGCGAAGTGCCACAGCGGGAAGGCCGGCAGCGACAGGTTCTGCAGTACCACCACCGCGCGGCCGGCATCGACCTCTTCGAGCAGCGAGGCGAAGCGTGGCGCCAGAGTGAACGGGATTCGCCCGTGCCGGCGACTGGCGGCCAGCATCTCGGGCTGGAAGCTGCCCTTGCGACTGGGCACGTAGATTTCGGGGATCAGTTGATCGACGCCGACGTCGACCCCTGCATGGTTGAGCACCATGGCCAGTGTGGCCGGGCCGCACTGGTAGTCACGCTGGGGGTGAAAGGGGACGTCTTCGAGGAGCTGGCGTTGGGGCAGCGTAGCGGTGACGCTGTGGTCCAGTTCGGGGGCGCTGGCACAGGCCGTGAGCCACATCACCAACGAAAGAGCGCCCGCCAGGCGGGCGCTCGAGACGAATGAGCGCATCACGCGCATGTCCTTAGCGGGTGAACGGGTAGACGTCGGTCAGACCCAGGATGTCGGTGACCAGCAGGATGACGAAGACCGCGAACAGCACGCCAATGACGCTGGCGCCGGCGGGCATCTGGTCGAGCTGGTCGGCCATCTGCTGAGCTTCGGCGTCGGACAGGGCGGCTACGCGGTCCTCGACCTCACCGGGATCGACGCCCTGGAGTTCGAGTTGCTGGCGTACGTCATCGCGGGCCAGTACCTGATGGATGCGTTCTCGGGCGTCCTGGCTCTGCTGGGAGGCCAGCACGTCGTTGGTCGAGGCCAGCGGGACCGAGGTGGCGGCCCCGGCGCTGGCGGCGCCCAGGGTCAGGCACAGCATCAGAACGGTACACAGCAAGCGGCGCAGTCGTGAAGTCATGGGGGCTTCCTTGTTGATGGTGTCGGGAATTGTTCGATCCTTGGTGATGGCGACATGCATCCAGTGGCATCCTGCCGGCCGGATGCGTTGGCGACAACAGGAGTATAACGAAGGTGGTACAGGAATTTCATGCAGGTTGTTGGTTTCTCTAGCCCAGGCGGATGCAATTGCGTCCTTGATGCTTGGCCTGGTAGAGCGCCTGGTCGGCCCGCCGGTACAGGGTGGAGAAGTCGTCATCGGCATGGCTTGAGACGGCGATGCCGATACTGACCGTAAGGTTGGCGCCGGCCGCCGGCTGGGTCAGGTCGAAGTGCTCGGTTTCGTGGCGAATTCGTTCGCCGACGGTTTCGGCGTTGCGGGCGTCCGCCTGGGGCATCAGCAGGGCGAACTCGTCGCCCCCCAGACGCGCCGCCAGATCGCTGCGCCTGGCCACGCGCTTGAGCATCTCGCCGAAGGACTTCAATACCTTGTCACCGGTGGGGTGGCCGTAGCCATCATTGATGCGTTTGAAGTTGTCCAGATCCAGCAGCATCAGCGCCACTGGGCTATCCGCTGGGCGCCGAAGGGCCAGCAGGTGGGGGGCCTGGTCGAGCCACTGGCGACGATTGTAGAGCTGGGTGAGGTCGTCGGTCATCGCCAGATAGTGTAGGGCGTTGCTGTGGCGTTCCAGGCGCAGCAGGGCGACAAACAGCACCGTGCCGACCATCAGTACCAGTGCCGTCAGGATGGTGGCCACCAATGCCAGGCGTCGATCGAGCTTGCGCTGGTGCGACTCGGTCTCCATCAGATAGATGGCCAGCTCATCGATGGTCGAAGCGAGCCCCGGCAAGGTGTCGGTGATGTCTGCGGTGGTGTCAGAGAGAGGCGAAGGAGCGATCAGGTTGATCGAGTGCTCGGCACGTTGCAGGTAGCCGACCACGCTGTCCCGCTGGGAGGTGGGCAGTCGCGTGGCGGTGCCCGCCAGCGTCCGTAGACGGTGTTGGAGGGTATCGGCCACTTGCGTGAGCTCGTGAGCCCGGGGCGAGTTGTCGATGCCGGCAAACTGCTTGAGTGAAGCGATGCTCGCCACATTTTCCTGAGACCGTGCCGTTTCGATGATGAGGGCATCGCGGATAACGCCCATGGGCTGGCGCACCTGGCTCAGGTAGCCGAGCAACAGCAGGGCGCTGGCGGTCGAAAGCAAGGTGACGCCGGCGGCCAGAACCAGCGGGAAGACACGGGTCATGATGGGGGCACTCGCGGTCGCTGGCGACCAGACGCGCTGGGCGCCCGAGGGGTAATGATGCAGGTGCTTGCCCTATTCTATGCGCAGAGTACCCGCAGTGCGGGGTCATACCCCCATTGGCCGGGCTGACCTATCCCATCCTGGCGTCACAGGGGGGACGCCAGGCCACATCATGCGAGAGCAAGGAAGACGAATCGTCGGCTACGGCGCCACGCGATAGGACCAGGCCATTTCTGCCAGCAGTCCACGACCGCCAGCGAGGGTCAGCGCCAGGTCCTGAATGCCTTGTTCCAGCGGCAGGTCCGCTGCGCCCTTGATCGACAGGTCCAGGCGTTGGGCGAACATCAGAAGCTTGTGCAGACGCTTGAGTGGCAGGCGACGGATGGCTTCCTGGTAGGCGGGGCGCCGACGGTCGAAGATCGGAGGCTTCTGGGCCTTGCAGGCGTGCTCGAAGCTCTGGCCCTGGTCCAGGTGCTGATGCAGCGACAGCAGGGTGCGAATCTCGCGGGTCAGGGCCCACAGGATGATCGGTGGCTCGGTACCCTCGGCGGCCAGTCCCGCGAGGATACGCAGGACGCGCTCGCGCTCGGCTTTCAGGCAGGCATCGACCAGAGTGAAGACGTCGTAGCGGGCGCTGTTCTCGACCCCGCCGGAGACGTCACGGGGGGATACCTGGGCGCCGGGAGGGAGCATCAAGGCCAGCTTCTGCAGTTCCTGGTCGGCGGCCAGAAGGTTGCCCTCGGTGCGCTCACCCAGCAGCCGGGCGGCGTCCAGCGACATCGACAGACCGTGGCGCTGGGCGCGGTCCCTCAGCCAGAAACCCAGGCGGGAAGGGTCGACCGGCCACACCGGAACGAACAGCCCCAGCTTGTCGAGCGCCTTGAACCAGGCGCTCTTCTGCTCGCGGGCGTCGAGCTTGGCGCAGCTGACCAGCAGGATGTTGTCGCTGCCCTGTGCCTGTTCGGCGTATTCCTTGAGCGCCTTGCCGCCTTCCTGGCCCGGCTTGGCGCTGCCCAGACGCAGCTCGATCAACTTGCGCGAGGCGAACAGCGACAGGCTCGCCGCCGACTCGGTGAGGCGGCCCCAGGCGAAGTTGGCCTCGACGTGGAGCACCTCACGTTCCTCGACGCCCGACTCGCGCGCACGTGCCCGGACCTGATCGCAGGCCTCCATGTGCTGCAGAGGCTCATCACCGGCGACGATGATGACAGGGGGTACGGACTTGGAAAGAGCGTCCGGCAGCTTGTCGGCAAAGACCTTCATGGGTGAATCAGGCTTCCTCGATGGCGCGCAGTCGGTCGATCATCTGGCGTACGGCCTCGCGGCGGGCATTTTCCAGGGCATCCGTGCGCAGCTCATCCTGGGACAGCAGGTTGTCGTCGGTGATCGAGAACTCCTCGAGCACCTCCACCGCCTGGCGATCGGCCAGGTAGGCGCCATCGCTTGCACGCTGGATCGAGTAGGGAATCCGCAGCACCAGTTGCTGGTCCTGAGAGCCGGTATCGAGCACGCCGACCTGACGGATGCTGACGTCTTCGCCACCCAGGTTGAGACGCAGCGACGCGGTCTCGTCGACGCGGGTGCCAAGGCTTTCCAGACGCTTGGTCAACTGCTCGGCGAAGGGGGTGTCGGCACCGTCGAGCGCCAGGCTGTCCAGGGACAGCACCTCGCCGCCGACGCCGCGCAGGTGGAAGCCGCAGCCCGCGAGCAGCAGGGCGGCGCCGGAGGCCAGGGTCAGACCAAGGAAGTGACGACGCTGCATGGGAACTCCTTGTCCAGCGTGAGGGAAAAACCGAAGGCACAGCCCTCGGCATCATGTCCTGGTATTACCGACAGACTGAAGCGGCGGGCGTGAGACGCCCGCCGCGAGCTGTCAGTTGGCTACGATGTTGACCAGCTTGCCCGGCACCACGATCACCTTGCGCAGGGTCTTGCCGTCGGTATGGCGCTGGACGTTGTCGTTGGCCAGTGCCAGCGCTTCGACGGCGGCCTTGTCGGCGTCGGCGGGCACCTCGAGGCGCGCGCGCAGCTTGCCGTTGACCTGCACCACCAGCTCGATGCTGTCGCGCGCCAGGGCGCTTTCGTCGAACGCCGGCCAGGTGGCATCGATGACCGCGCCGTCATGGCCCAGTGAGCGCCACAGTGCGTGGCAGGCGTGAGGCGTGATCGGTGCCAGCAGCAGCACGCAGGCCTCGATCGCCTCGCGGCTGACCGCCAGGCCCTGAGGGCTGGTATCGCCGAACTTGGCGATGGCGTTGGTCAGCTCCATCACCGCGGCGATGGCGGTATTGAAGGTGGTGCGGCGGCCGATGTCGTCGCCGGCCTTCTTGATCGTCTCGTGGGTCTTGCGGCGCAGTTCGCGCTGGGCGTCGTCGAGCGAGGCGATGGCGGCGGCATCCAGCGCTGCCGGCGTACCGGCCTCCAGATGCTCGGCGACCAGACGCCACAGCCGCTTGAGGAAGCGGTGGGCGCCCTCGACGCCGGAGTCGGACCACTCCAGTGACTGCTCCGGGGGCGCGGCGAACATCATGAACAGGCGCACGGTGTCGGCACCGAAGCGATCGATCATGGCCTGGGGGTCGACGCCGTTGTTCTTGGACTTCGACATCTTCTCGATGCCGCCCATCTCCACCGGCTGGCCATCGCTGATCAGGGTGGCGCTGAGCGGGCGTCCCTTGTCGTCACGCTTGACCTCGACGTCGGCGGGGTTGAACCACTCCTTGCCGCCGTTGGCCTCGGGGCGGTAGAAGGTCTCGGCGATCACCATGCCCTGGGTCAGCAGGCGCTGGAACGGCTCGTCGGAGTCGACCAGGCCGAAGTCGCGCATCAGCTTGTGGAAGAAGCGGGCGTAGAGCAGGTGGAGGATGGCGTGCTCGATGCCACCGATGTACAGATCCACCGGCAGCCAGTAGTTGGCACGCTCATCCAGCATGGCCTCCGGGTTGTCGGCGCAGCAGAAGCGCGCGTAGTACCAGGAGGACTCCATGAAGGTATCGAAGGTGTCGGTCTCGCGGGTCCAGCCATCGCCCAGATCGCTGAACGCCGGCATCTTCTTGAGCGGCGAGCCGGAAGCGTCCACGGTGACCTCCAGCGGCAGCGCCACCGGCAGCTCGTCGTCGGTGAGCGGCACGGTCTGGCCCTCGGGGCCGTACTTGACCGGAATCGGCGCGCCCCAGTAGCGCTGGCGGGCCACGCCCCAGTCGCGCAGGCGGTAGTTGGTCTTGACCTCGCCGTGGCCGTCGCGCTCGAGGCGGCTGGCGATGGCGTCGAAGGCCGCCTGGAAGTCGAGGCCGTCAAACTCGCCGGAGTTGATCAGGCTGCCGTGCTCGACCCAGGCGCCCTGGGACAGGTCCGGGGCCTGGCCATCGGCGTCGGCGATCACCGCGCGGATCGGGAGTTCATACTTGGTGGCGAACTCCCAGTCACGCTGGTCGTGGCCGGGCACCGCCATCACCGCACCGGTGCCGTATTCCATCAACACGAAGTTGGCGACATACACCGGCACACGGTCGCCGGTCAGCGGGTGGATGGCCTCGAAGCCGGTGGCCATGCCGCGTTTTTCCATGGTCGCAAGCTCGGCTTCCGAGGTGCCGCCGTGGGAGCACTCCTCGAGGAAGGCGGCGAGTTCGGGCTTGCCCTCGGCGGCCTTGATCGCCAGCGGGTGGCCGGCGGCCACCGCCACGTAGGTCACCCCCATCAGGGTGTCGGGGCGGGTGGTGTAGACTCTGAGCGGCTCGTCGCCATCGACGTCGAAGGCCAGCTCGACCCCCTTGGACTTGCCGATCCAGTTGCGCTGCATGGTCTTGACCTGCTCGGGCCACTCGACCTTGTCCAGATCCGCCAGCAGCTCATCGGCGTAGTCGGTGATCTTCAAGAACCACAGCGGGATTTCCTTGCGCTCCACCGGCGCACCGGAGCGCCAGCCACAGCCGTCGATGACCTGCTCGTTGGCCAGTACGGTCTGATCCACCGGGTCCCAGTTGACGGTGGACATCTTCTTGTAGACCAGGCCTTTTTCCACCAGCTTGGTGAAGAACCACTGCTCCCAGCGGTAATAGTCGCTGTCGCAGGTGGCGAACTCACGATCCCAGTCATAGGCAAAGCCCAGCGCCTTGAGCTGGGCACGCATGTAGTCGATGTTCTCGTAGGTCCACTTGGCCGGCGGTACCTGGTTCTTGATCGCGGCGTTTTCCGCCGGCATGCCGAAAGCGTCCCAGCCCATCGGCTGCATCACGTTCTTGCCCTGCATGCGCTGGAAGCGGCTGACCACGTCGCCGATGGTGTAGTTGCGTACATGCCCCATGTGCAGCTTGCCGCTGGGGTAGGGGAACATCGACAGGCAGTAGAATTTCTCGCGATCCTGATCCTCGATCGCCTTGAAACACTGGTTTTCATTCCAGAACTGCTGGGCGTCGTGTTCGATTTCGTGGGGCTTGTACTGGGCGTCCATCGCGGTCTTCGAGTACCTTGCAATCAAGGCGCGCCCAAGGCGGCGCGCAGGGTATGGGTATCGTCCGGCGGCAGGGTTGTGCAGAATCAAGGTTGATGCGGCCCTGTCACCGGCGCGGCAATGATGCCCGCAAGGATACCCCAGCAGCCCGGGGTCCGGCTATGGTGGGCCGCCAGTGTTCCGTTCGGGTTACCCCGAGCGGTCCTTGTCTGCATCAAGGAGGACACCGTCATGAGTGATCAACATTCTTCGTCCGGCGAACATCGTCTGCGCGACGGCTATGAGCGGGTACTGGCCCGGCTCAAGGAAGGGGCCGAGGACCTCACCTGGGACAACCTGCAGAAGGATCTCGATGACGCCGTGGAGTTCGAGGCGGAGCTCGAGGAGTACACCAAGGACGAACTGGCGCTGCTCAGGGCCTGGGTCGAACGTGATCTCAAGGACATGCGCCGCTACCTGGCTGCCGGCGGCGAGGGCGTGGCCAGCTGGCTCGGCATCGACCTGACCATCCTGTCGCGCAAGGTGGTCGACTCGCTTTTGTCGATCGCCGATCGCAGCGTGATCGAGCGCGAGCAGCTCGAGGACGACCTTGAGGCCTCCCGTGCCGACTACACCGCCGGCGAACTGGCGGCGCCGGGACGCATGTCCTGCGTGCACTGCGACGCCGTGGTCGAACTGCACGGGGTCAAGCGCATCGAGCCCTGCCATCAGTGCGGCCATCGCTACTTTGGGCGCGTCGGCTGACGTCCGCCAAACGCGCCGTCCGCGCAATATCAGGTGGCTATCGTCTGGCGTACGGCTCAGGCCGAGACGGCCTGGGCCAGGCAGGCGATCGCCACCAGCACCAGCGCCGACATGACCAGAGCGTAGTGTAGATTGTGCTTCATCATGCGATAGCCACTGATCCCGTAGCGCCCCTGCAGTGACAGGTTGATGCCCGACAGCGGGCCGACGGCGGTGCCCACGCCCCAGGATGCCAGGGCGACGAAACCGAACAGGGTCTGGTGGGGGCCATCCAGATCCAGCATCGAGGCCAGCACCGAGATGCCGATGATCGGGTGCAAGCCGGCAATGGCGCTGGCAACGATGGCCACATAACTCAGCATGGCAGGCCCCACGCCAAAGTCGGCAAACAGCGTCCAGTCACCGTTGGTGGCGGCGGCGACTAGGATCGAGAGTCCCTTGGTCAGAAGTCCCGCACACAGAAACAGGGTGATTTCGCCGCGCATGCCCGGCAGTCGATAGTGGAGGTGGCGAACAAGGCGTTCTCGGGTCGCTGCAGCGCCCCTGGCCAGGTTGGCGGCCAGCGCCAGTGTCGGCATCAGGAAGGTGATGATGCTGACGATGGTCAGAGACGGTGTGATGACGTAGTGAAACACCATCACCAGTCCGGCCACGCTGGCCGGCATCAGCAGACTGCGGGGGGACAGTGAAAAGCCGGGGACCTCGCTGACGTCGAAGCGGCGTGACAGTTCGAACACGCTGTAGAGTCCGCCGGCAAAGGCCAGCGGCAGTCCGGCGGCCAGCACCGTGGTGTATTCAAGCGATGGAGCCAGGGAGACCGCCACGCCCATGGCGGCGAAGAACGGCGACCACATGGCGGCGCTGGAAAGCCCTCGGTTGAGCCCCAGTAGTTGAACCTCGAGCAGACGACCGCGGCGCTCCAGGCGATCGCCGACCATGAAGACCGCGGACAGGTTGAGGATGGCCCCGAGCAGCTGCACCCCCAGCCAGGTCCCGGCCAGACCTCGGCGCCCGGTCACCGGTTCGCTGTTCGGTGGCCCCTCCGAGGGGCGCCCGATCAAGGCGATAAAGCTCACCCCTACCAGCATGGCCACCACGAAGGCGTTTCCATCGAGCAAGGTGGTGATGTCGGGGGTGGCGTCGAAGCCCACCACCGCCAACACCAGAAAGGCAAGCCCCAGCACCGCCAGCACGCCGGCCTGCCACTGATTGCGCCGGGGAATGTCCGGCCACATCAGCAGGCTGGCGGCCCACAAGGGCAGGCTGACGCTCCAGCTCGGCAGCCCGTCGAGGCCCAGGCCCGCGATCTGCGTCAGCAGGCCCGCCAACGTCAGTGCGCCGGCCAGACGGTGTCGCGGTGGAGGGAGAGGCATGCGAGTCATACAGACGTCCCTGTGGTGGTGCGCTCAAGGCGAGGCGGGGTTTGCCACGGCTTCCTGGTCGAGGCATTCGAGCAGCGAGCGGGCGGCGTTGGACAGCGTGCGGTCGCGGTGCACCAGGTAGCCGAGCGGGCGCTGTATCGCAGGCTCCTCGAGGGCCAGCCGGACCAGTCTTTCGCTGGCGATGTCCCGCTCGACCATGGGGTCGGGCAACAGACTCCAGCCAAGCCCGGCCGAGGCCATCATCTTGAGGGTTTCCAGATAGTTGGTCGACTGTCCCACCCGCGGCGCCAGACCGTGCCTGGCCAGCCGCTCGAGGATCAGCTGGCGGGTGAAGGTCAGTGGCCCCGGCAACAGGGCGTCATGCTCGCACAGGGTCGCCAGGGTTACGCGGCTCTCCCGGGCGAGCGGATGCTCCGGGGCGGCAACGAAGGTCATGTCGTCGACCCACACTCTGGTGGCGCGAAGCTGAGGGTCGGGGTGGGCCGACAGGGTCACCAGGGCCACCTCGATATCGCCGTCCAGCACGCCCTGGTAGGCCTGCTCGGAGTCGAGAAAGCGCAGGTCGAGGCGCACCTCCGGGTAGCGCTTGACGTAGCTGCCCAGCACCGGCGGCAGCCGGTGCAGGCCGATATGATGGCTGGTGGCCAGGGTCAATTCGCCGCTGACCTCGTCGCTCAGGTTGCTCAGGGCCCGGCGGCTGTCGTCGACCATGACCAGGATCTGGCGTGCCCGCGGCAGCAGCAGCCGCCCGGCTTCGGTCAGACTGACGCGGCGGCCGATACGGTCGAACAGTCGGGCGCGCGTCAGTGCCTCCAGGCTGGCGATACGCTTGCTGACGGCCGGCTGGGTGAGGTGAAGCTGCTCCGCCGCGCGGGAGAAGCTGCCGCTGTCGGCCACGGCGAGAAAGGCCTGCAGGCTCTGGGTATCCATGGCAGTGCTCCCGGGGCGGATGACGAGGAAAAGTGGCGACGGTTTGCCGGGTAATGATGTATTCCACTTGGGAATCGTTTGAATAAATAACATGAATTGATTTTATTGGCGAGTGGCGCGACACTCGATCTATCCCATCCCCGGGCAAGGCCCGCGGGACCGGCAAACGACCGTTTTCGATCAATCGAGAGGGGCGGCTTCAGAACGACCGACAGGCCCACCGCCAGCGTGGCGCCTGGAGCCAAGCCCCCGGAGGAGACACCGCATGGCAGGCCAGACACTCTACGACAAGTTGTGGCGGCAGCACCTGGTCAAGGAGCGCGATGATGGCACCGCGCTGATCTATATCGATCGTCAACTGCTGCACGAGGTGACCTCGCCCCAGGCCTTTGAAGGTCTGCGTCTGGCCGGGCGCAAGCCGTGGCGGCTGGACGCCAACCTGGCGACCCCGGACCACAACGTGCCGACCACCGTGAAGGAGCGTTCCGAGGGCAACAGCGGGATCAAGGATCCGGTATCACTGATCCAGGTGCAGACGCTTGACGATAACTGCGAGGCCTTCGGTATCGAGGAGTTTCGCATCAATGACCCGCGCCAGGGCATCGTCCACGTGGTCGGTCCCGAGCAGGGCGCGACGCTGCCGGGCATGACCGTGGTGTGTGGCGACTCCCATACCGCCACCCACGGCGCCTTTGCCGCCTTGGCCCATGGCATCGGTACCTCCGAGGTCGAGCACGTGCTGGCCACCCAGTGTCTGCTGGCGCAGAAGATGAAGAACATGCAGGTGCGCGTCGAAGGCGAGCTGGGCGAGGGCGTCACCGCCAAGGACGTGGTGCTGGCGATCATCGGCGAGATCGGTACCGCCGGTGGCACCGGCTACGCCATCGAGTTTGCCGGCAGCGCCATCGAGAGCCTGTCGATGGAAGGTCGCATGACGGTGTGCAACATGGCCATCGAGGCCGGAGCCCGGGTCGGCCTGATCGCGGTGGACGACACCACCATCGAGTATCTGGCCGAGCGCCCCTTTGCCCCCAGCGGCGAGCAGTGGGACGCCGCCGTGGCCGACTGGCGCGAGCTGGTCTCCGATGCCGACGCCGTGTTCGACAAGGTGGTGACGCTGGACGCTGCGTCCATCGAGCCTCAGGTCAGCTGGGGCACCAGCCCCGAGATGGTCACCGGTGTCAGCGGTGAGGTCCCGGATCCCGCCGAGGCCGATGACGACACCGCGCGCACCGGCATCACCCGGGCGCTTGAGTACATGGGGCTGTCACCGCGCCAGAAGATCACCGATATCCGCCTCGACAAGGTCTTCATCGGGTCCTGCACCAACTCACGCATCGAAGATCTGCGTGAGGCGGCAAAGGTGGCCCGTGGTCGCAAGGTCGCCGACAGCATCCAGCTGGCGATGGTCGTCCCGGGCTCCGGTCTGGTGAAGCGTCAGGCCGAGGAGGAAGGGCTCCACAAGGTGTTCATCGAGGCCGGCTTCGAGTGGCGTGAGCCCGGCTGCTCCATGTGTCTGGCGATGAACGCCGACAAGCTCGGTGCCGGCGAGCACTGCGCCTCCACCTCCAACCGCAACTTCGAGGGGCGTCAGGGTTACGGTGGTCGCACCCACCTGGTCAGCCCTGCCATGGCCGCCGCTGCCGCCATCGCCGGCCACTTCGTCGATGTGCGCCAGTTTGATTCCACCACCGCTCGCCAGGAGGCCTGAGCCATGCAAAAGTTCGAACGCCTCGAGGGTCTGGTCGCGCCGATGGATCGGGCCAACGTCGACACCGACCTGATCATCCCCAAGCAGTTTCTGAAGTCGATCAAGCGTACCGGCTTCGGCGTCAACCTGTTCGATGAACTGCGCTACCTCGACGAGGGCCAGCCCGGTCAGGACGTCAGCCAGCGCCCGCTGAACCCGGATTTTGTACTCAATCAGCCGCGTTATCAGGGTGCCCAGGTGCTGCTGGCACGGCGCAACTTCGGCTGCGGCAGTTCCCGTGAGCACGCGCCCTGGGCGCTGGAGGACTTCGGCTTTCGCGCGGTCATCGCGCCGAGTTTCGCCGATATCTTCTACAACAATGCCTTCAAGAACGGCATCCTGCTGATTACCCTGCCTGAAGAGCAGGTCGACCGGCTGTTCGCCGAGGTCGAGGCCAACGAGGGCTACCGTCTCGATATCGATCTCGAGCACCAGCGTGTGGTGACCCCTGGCGGCGAGATCCTCGAGTTCGAGGTGGACGCCTTCCGCAAGCACTGCCTGCTTGAAGGCCTCGACGATATCGGCATCACCCTCAAGGACGAGGCCGCCATCGCCGATTTCGAGGCGCGTCATCGCACCGCTCGCCCTTGGCTGTTCCGCGAGCCGGCCAAGGCGTAGACCTGTCTCTCATCGACAGCTGGCCCCGCCCGATGGCGGGGCTTACGATTCTCTCGATCTTCATCTTTCTGCCAGCTTTCAGGAACCCCATCTCATGACCCGCAAGATTCTTGTCCTTCCCGGTGACGGCATCGGCCCCGAGATCACCGCCCAGGCCAGCCGCGTGCTCGAGGCGCTCAAGGCCAAGGGGCTCGACGTGGACGTGGAGGAAGCGCTGGTAGGCGGCGGCGCCTATGACGTCCACGGCGTGCCCTTGCCCGAGGAGACCCTGGCCAAGGCGCGTGCGGCGGACGCCATCCTGCTGGGGGCCGTAGGCGGCCCCCAGTGGGACACCATCGAGGACCTTTCCAAGCGACCCGAGAAGGGGCTTCTGGGGCTGCGCAAGGAGCTGGGGCTGTTCGGCAACCTGCGCCCGGCGATCCTGTATCCGCAGCTGGCCGAGGCCTCGACCCTCAAGCCCGAGGTGGTGTCCGGGCTCGATATCATGATCGTGCGCGAGCTGACCGGCGGTATCTACTTCGGCCAGCCCCGCGGCGTCGAGGAGCGTGACGGTGAGCGCGTCGGCTTCAACACCTACGTCTACAGCGAGAGCGAGATCGAGCGTATCGGCCGGGTGGCCTTCGAGATGGCGCGCAAGCGTGACAAGAAGCTTTGCAGCGTCGACAAGGCCAACGTGCTGGAGGTCACCATCCTGTGGCGCGAGGTGATGGAGCGGCTGTCCGCCGAGTACCCGGACGTGGAACTGTCGCACATGTACGTGGACAACGCCGCCATGCAGCTGGTGCGCGCGCCCAAGCAGTTCGACGTGGTGGTGACCGGCAACATGTTCGGCGACATCCTGTCCGACGCCGCCGCCATGCTGACCGGCTCCATCGGTATGCTGCCGTCGGCCTCGCTCAACGAAAGCGGCCAGGGCATGTACGAGCCTTGCCACGGCAGCGCCCCGGATATCGCTGGCCAGGGTGTCGCCAATCCGCTGGCCACCATCCTCTCGGTGGCGATGATGCTGCGCTATTCGCTCAGCGAGCCGGCCATGGCCGAGCGCATCGAGGCTGCGGTGGGCAAGGTGCTGGATCAGGGCCTGCGCACCGCCGACATCGCCTATCCGGGCACCCGCCAGGTGTCCACCAGTGAGATGGGGGATGCGGTGCTGGCGGCGCTTTAACGCCTTTGTTAGTGGTGCTGGCGCCCGGCAATCGGGCGTCGCCCATCCTGACTGTGCAGGTGGCATCTGAAAGGTGCTGCCGGTTTCTGTATAATGATTGCCTCACTCGATTTCTGGAGGACTTCACATGTTGAAAGTCGGTTTCGTCGGTTGGCGTGGCATGGTGGGTTCCGTGCTCATGCAGCGGATGGTGGAAGATGGAGATTTCAACGGCATCGAGCCGGTCTTCTTCACCACCTCCCAGGTCGGTCAGGCCGGCCCCGACGTGGGTGTGGACGTGCCTCCGCTGAAGGACGCCTTCGACATCGAGGCGCTCAAGGCGCTGGACGTGATCATCACCTGCCAGGGCGGCGACTACACCAAGAAGGTCTATGAAGACCTGCGCGGTGCTGGCTGGAAGGGCTACTGGATCGACGCTGCCAGCACCCTGCGCATGAGCGATGACGCCACCATCGTGCTCGACCCGGTCAACCGCAAGGTGATCGACGCTCAGCTCGACGCCGGTGCGCGCACCTTCGTCGGCGGCAACTGCACCGTCAGCCTGATGCTGATGGGCCTCGGCGGGTTGTTCGAGGCGGACATGATCGAGTGGATGACCTCCATGACGTACCAGGCCGCATCCGGCTCCGGCGCCAAGCACATGCGCGAGCTGCTCAACCAGATGGGCGGCCTGCGTGACAGCGTGGCAAGCGAGCTCAAGGATCCGGCCAGCGCCATCCTCGACATCGACCGCAAGGTCACCGAGGCGATGCGTACTGGCGCCATCCCCACCGACAACTTCGGTGCGCCGCTCGCCGGCAGCCTGCTGCCGTGGATCGATTCCAAGCTGGATAACGGTCAGAGTCGCGAGGAATGGAAGGGCTACGTCGAGACCAACAAGATTCTCGGTCGCCAGGACAGCCCGGTCCCCATCGACGGCCTGTGCGTACGTATCGGCGCCATGCGCTCTCACAGTCAGGCGTTCACCATCAAGCTCAAGCAGGATGTGCCGCTCGACGAGATCGAGGAGCGTATCGCCAGCCACAACGAGTGGGTCAAGGTCATCCCCAATGACAAGGACGCCACCATCGATGGGCTGACGCCGACCGCCGCCACCGGCACCCTGAGCATCCCGGTGGGTCGTCTGCGCAAGCTGAACATGGGCGGTGAGTACCTCAGCGCCTTCAGCGTCGGTGACCAGCTTTTGTGGGGCGCCGCCGAGCCGCTCAAGCGCATGCTCAAGGTACTGCGCGAGCGCTAAGGCAAAGCACTATCGGTTCGTCGGGGCGCCTTTTGGGCGCCCCGACGTCGTTCAGGGCCTCTGATGTGCGGGCCCATCGCGTTATTTACATGATCGATCAGCAGCGGAGCAGGGCGCTTGGGCAAGACCACCGTTCGTTCATTCGTCAGGCGATTGCGCAGGCGGCCGGATGGGCCAGACGTTGCCAATCCCTGGCGCAAGAAACCATTGGCCGACAACCTGACGGCCTATCTCGAGCTGATCCAGGAACACACCCGGGAAACGACCGCCGCTGGCCGGCCCAGACTGCTGCTGGTGGCCGAAGCACTGGGCTTCAAGGGCGGTGGCGAGACGGGTATCCCGTTGTCGAGTCCAGCACTACTTCGCTCTTGTAAGCATCCCTTTATCGAGACGCTGAGGCCGAACCTCGCCCTGGTGCCGGAGGGCGGCAGCGAAGCCACCGCCACCATCGCCTGGGAGTGCTTCGCCCGTCTTGGGCTGACGCCGCTGGTGTGGAACGCCTTTCCCTTTCACCCCCATCAAATAGCGCGGACGCACAGCAACCGCGCGCCACGCGCAGCAGAGCTGCGCGAAGGCATCGACTGGCTCAGGCGGCTGGACCAGCTGGTCACTACCCACTCGACGCCGACGATGGTGGCCGGGGTGGGGCGAAAGGGCACCCTGGCCGCCCAGGTTGCCTTTCCCGAGCGCGAGGTCGTCGCCCTGCGTCACCCTTCCTACGGCGGCAAGGCCGAATTCGAGCGCGGCCTCAGGCTGCTGATGAGTCGGCTGGATACTGCCGACCCTGCTCGCTAGAAAGCGCTCCCGAAGCGGACCGCTCGATTGACCTGCTTGCAGGGCGCGGTCTGACTGTGTGTCAGTCAAAATTCGAAAAGCCGATGAGCCAAGGCACTTCTGGTGCACGCCTTAGATATCGGCAGGGATCGTCGTATCCTCCAGCAGAGTGCGCAGATCGTCGTTGATCGCTGGAGCCATCTCGCTATCGAGAGAGGCCTGCGCCGCTGTCGGCGAGGGACTCGGATCATCGGCCAAGATGGGAGTGATGGCGGGGTCAGTGAGTTTGCCAGCGCTCTCGCTGTCATCGAGTAGCTCGGCGATATCGAGTGGCTCGGCTGCGGGAGTGTCCTGGTTTGATCGTCCCTTCACCGGCGAGTCGTCGTTGATGCGCACGAGCAGCTCACCCAGGGCGCTGTCGCCGTCGCTGTCGGTGATCCGGTAGCCAAAGCTCAGATCCAGATTGTCCTCGATATTGACGCCACCATGGTCCAGCGGGCGAGCCAGGGTGACGCGGTAGGTGCCATCCTCCACATCCAGCAGCTCCACGTGAAGTGCTGTCCTGCCATCGGCGTCGAGACCGGACAGCTGCTTGCCCTCAGCGCTTGGCAGCCAGTCGATCCTTGTGCCACCGGAACGGATATCAGGAAGGTTGTGGGTTTCCCAGACAACGTCTCCGGCGCCGTCGTCTCCAAAGTCGTAGCCGAGGTTGCCCATGGCGACGGTTGCCTCGCCGGGTATGTCACCGATTCCACCGGGCTCGCCCCCCGGCAGGCCATCCTCATCGAGCAAGGCAAGTGGCGATGAGGTCGAAATGTCACCATCACTCAAGGGCGTCGTTGGGCGATCGTCAGACAGTAGTGCTGCATTGACGCTGATGCGACCCTCGCTTGCCACGCTATCGCCATCACCATCGGTGGTGACAATCTGAAAGACCAGCTCTGTGTCCGAGGTGATGTTGGGGCTCGCGTCCAGGGTGAAACTGCCGTCCGAGTTGACCGTCAGGCTCCCCTGTGGAGTAAAGATGCGTTGATCCAGGTCGAATTCGGTGGTGCTGCCGGCCAGGGTCACCTTGGTGGTATCGACGCCATCGGCGCCACCGCGCTGGCGCCAGAAGCCGGTCACGTTGTCGCCAGCGTCCACGGCGACGGGTGAATCGATGGTATTTGTCGGGGAGTCATCGTCAATCACGATGCCTACCCTGGCAGATGCCTGATTGTTCTGGCTGTCGCGAATGGTGTACTTGACCGAAAAGGCCAGATCATCCTCGTTACCTGTGATGGGATGATCCAGTGGCGCGCGCAGGGCAAGGCGATAGGCCCCGGTATCGATGTCGGTAACGGTCAGGTGCAAGACGGTCTGGCCGTCCAGGGTCCTGGCTGCCAGGGTCTTGCCGCTGGGCGAAACGACATAGTGTAGCGCTTCGCCCTGGGACGACAGGCTCGGCAGGCCACTGGATGACCACGAGAAGGGCGCGAAATCTGCCGCTCCCAGGCTGCCAAAGCTGTAGGGGATGGTGCCGGTGACCACCGTCGCAGAGCCGCCAAGGTCGCTCGGGCCTTCGAGATTACCGCCGGGAAGTCCATCCTCATCCACGCTGGCGACCGTACTGATATCGTCTTCTTCCTCGAACGGGGGCGACAGGATGGGCACGGCAACGAAACTATCCAAGCCAGATTTCATGGTAAAAATCCTTGCCGGTAAGTGATGAAGGGTGTTTGCAGGGAATCCGACGCTCTGGCGAATATGAAGAGTATGCTGAAGGAAGAATCCCCGCACCCAGTCGCCTGCTTCTATCCTCATGGGCAGGGGTGGCTATTGGTTCGGGGAGGAATGCTTTGGTAGTAATACAATCAGTGGTATAGGCAGACGTCAGAAGCAAAAATGTCAAGAATGAGAGGTTTTTATGTCATTGTCGTAAGAGGGATCGATAGCGACGGGTGTGACAATGTACTAGAGGAAAAAGCATCGATCTCGTACATCGCTCCTTGTCTTGAAGATCGAAAGCCGGAGGCTGCTGGCTACATTCAACGCGGTCATGCCCAGACCCGAGGAGAAATCGATTGCGGCCGTGTCGAAGAAGCGGAGGTTGCTTCTGCTCTGGGGGTGCGAATTGGAGAGCTACGTCTGAATCCTGAAGACCGAGGTTATTCACGTCAATCCGTTCGCCACGATGGAACCGTCGCAGCGGGCTTGCCTCCAGTGCACCCATGGTGACAACCACGAACGCCTCAGGCGGAAACGAAAAGCCTGAACCCTGTACACAACAGGACTCAGGCTTTGAGCGCCGGCTGAATGAGATGGCCAGCCATTGTGGGTCTGGTCATACTTGTCGACGCTATTTTCAGTTCTTTCCAATGCTTGCCATCGGGTTGTTGTCAGTGGGTGGGCGGCGGGCCGCCCACCCCGTTTTCCCTCCGTTGCCCTAGTCGACCTTCAACTGGCCATCGTCGAGCAGGTTCTGCAGGAAGGTGTCCCCATCTGCTCCCATCTGAACGCCGATCAGAACGACCACCTGGTCAGCGTTGCCGCCTCCGGCGGCGAGGTTACCCTCGCTGCTGATGGACAGCACGGTGTCGTCTCCGTCCTGGTTGGCCTGCAGGTAGTCTGCGAGGTTGTTCTCGTCGGCACCCTGAAGAAGGTCGGCAAGATCGAGCCGATCGGCATCGGCATCGACGCCAAACTCGCCGACGGTGAAGTCGGTCACGGTATCCCGTGCCGGCGTGGCCGAGCTACCGGCATCATCCAACCCCCAGGCAAAGACATCGGCTCCGGCACCACCGGTCAACTGATCGTTATCGCCACCACCGATCAGCAGATCGCTATCACTACCACCGAGTAGTAGATCGTTTCCGCCGCCGCCGATCAGAATGTCGTCGCCCGCCCCACCGGATAGCTGATCGTCACCACCATCGCTGCGCGATCCGCTGGCCAAGGCATCGACATTGTCCCGGATAAAGGCGGCCGTCTCATCCCTGGTGGGCTCGGCGCCATTCTGCGTGGTCAGGTAGTCGACCAGTCCGGCAAAGCCACTTCCGCTCTCTCCTCCGACACCCGCCGGGTTGATCTCGTCGCCAAAAATTACGTCGTCGCCGGCACCGCCGGCCAGAACGTCATCGCCGAGATCCGCCGGCTGATCGAAGGATGAGCCACCGTCCAGCGCCGTTGCAAACTCCTCGGCGGTGTTGATTATGGATACCTCACCGGCCGGCACAAGCTGGTCGTCTGTGTAGCTTTGAAGATCGAGTGAGATATCCTGAACGTACAGCGTGAAGAACTCACCTGCAGCGTTCTCCACCTCGAACTGCAGCCTATAGGTCCCTCCTTTTAGCCCATTGGCAACAATCTGGCTTCCGCTTTTATTGATGTCCAGCAAGCGGGATAATGCCGGCGAGGTGGAGATAGCATCCCAGCCTCCTTCGTCATTCATCATCTCTAGAGCCCAGTAGAACTTGTCGTTTACATTTCCTTCCTGTTCCAGGTCATTAGGGGTGTCAGTCACGTAGTCAAATGACAAGGTGTAGAACTGGTTGGCACCGGCAGGTTCATTTACGACGAAAGCGTCACTGGTGGCGATAGTACTGCCATTACCCGTACCGTTGTCTCTAACGCGTAGATAGGTGCCGATCGAGGTGCTTTCGATGGTTACTCCACCATCGGCAGTCTGCAGCGCCCAATTATCGATGGATGCGAGCCTTCCTGTATCTCCTGTATCGAAGGATGCAAGAAATTCCGCATCGCCTACCGATGTGCCGGCATCCAGGGGAATGGGCACCATTTTCAACTCATCATTCGAGGTGTTGTCGAAAATCTTCAGAACCTCAAGATTGGCGTCGTCGCCAACCCCGATCGCCTCCACCCGACTGATGGCTGCTAACGGCTGGTATCCTTCGATTGAATTGACAATATCTTTCAGAGTGGTGATATTCCCTGCATCAGATACACCAATATTACCATTATCATTATGAGATACAGGGTCTCCATCTGTCATGAAGTAGGCAACGTTGTTGAAACCTTCTTGACTAACAGTCGTCATCCAGTCGTTAGCGACATTAAACGCTTGCTCATAATTGGTTGAACTAATAACCACTCGACTATCGAGAAATTCATTGACGCCATCCAAGTCCGCTACTGATAGATCATTAAAATCTATCGAAGGAGAAAACTTTCCACCAAACGTCACGATCTGGGCATTGATCGTTCCTTCGAAAGTAGCCAGTTCGGTAAGCTGGGCTCGTAGCGCTTCGATGGCTACCTTGAAGCGTGATTGCCCGTTTTCCAACATTTCTCCCATGCTTGGTGAAACGTCGAGAATAAAGGACACATTGTAGTTCTGCGCAGGTTCGAGCACGGTATGGGTACCACCGGCATCGCCGAGAATTACGTCGTCACCATTGGCACCGGTGGTGCTGTCATCGCCGCTACTTCCCACGAGCAATTGGTCGCCATCCGGAAAAGCCAGCGTCAGAGTGCCGTCGGTTGTACCGCCGTCGCCGTCAGCATCTGTGCCCGTCAGACCCACTTGAAGATTCCCCGGCGTGACCTGGTCAATCGGCTCATAGCTAAAGTCGCCAAGGGAAAAACCTCCGATATAGGCGGGCGGAGGCGTTGTACCATCGATTTCCAGCTCTTCGAACGGGACCTCACTTTCCACGATAAAGCGATATCCGTCCAGCATCCCATCAACCGTCACGCTACCATTGGTATTCGCCGTCAGGATGACTTGATCGGTAACATCGACACCACTGGCGTTGTAGACAGTAATAGCCGAAGCGTCCAGGTCAATGACGGTATTGTGCTCCCCCCTTTCGTTTGAAGGCTTGCCACTGGTCTGCGACGCATCATCGTAGTCGAATATTGAAATCATGAACTTTGAAGGATTGCCGTCACGAACATGAATTTCTTGTTCGAACCTGGTTATACCTTCATGTTTTTGCCAGCTTGGTTGATCGTTGCTATTAAATGAGAGCTGACTAACAAAGTCATAACGCACCGTTTCGCCTTCATCCACAACGCTGCTGCGAAATGACAGAGAATTACCGTCGTTGTCATTGACACCATCGAAAGGTGTACCAGCATCGCTATCACCATTTCTCCTGCCAGACACCAGTACGTCGCTGTAGGCATTGCCATCAGGCCTATCAAACTGGTAGTACGGTGTGCCCCAGTCTTGGCCGTTATAGATGATGAGACTACCTACGGGCTCTCCATTGGCGATGCTATGGCGGCTACCAAGGTCAATATCCTTGTTGAACAGATCCACGCTGTAGCTGCTGCCATCATCTGACAGGGTCAGGGTGATGGTCGTGTCGCCATCGCTACCATCATCCGGTCGTGTCACCGCATTTAGCGTCTTGCCATCCACCGACCTCTCCCAATAGAGTGCCTCCCCGTTGAGATACAGTGGGTTGCCATTGGAATCGATCACCGCTGCTGATGCGCCGGGGGCGGCAAACTCTACCTGCCCAGCGCCATCGGCACCAGCTCCCTCACTAAAGCGAACCTCGCCAGTCTGGCCAGACTGCAATAGCGCTTGCTCCGCCTCCCAGGATGCAGGTGTATCATCATCGACCACCACCGAAAGGAAGCCATTTGCCTGGCTGCCATCGGCATCGGTAATGGTGTAACCAGCGAAGAAACCGAGATCGTTCTCGCCATTGCCCGGGGAGTGCTCGAGCGGCTGGTGCAGCGTCACCTGATAGGTGCCCGAGGCCTGGTCGGTCAGGGTGATGGTGATTACCTGCTCGGTGCCGCCACTACCATCGCTGGCAAAACCGACAATGGTGCTGCCAGCGTTGCCAAGCGTGAACGTTATCGCACGACCATCCGCGGTCTCGAGATCGGATGGCAGGCCGGCAAGACGCCAGGTGAAGGCACCGTTGGCTGCAGGACCATCGGTGCCAAAGCTGTATCCTAAGGTGCCACTGGCGACGGTGTTCTCGCCTGCCACGTCACCGACGCCACCGGCGATGCCGCCAGGCAGGCCATCTTCGTCAACGACAGCAGTGGGGTTGGTGGTGGTTGGGTCACCATCGCTATCGGGGGTGGTGGGACCAGTGCCGCCATCGGCGACTGCGACATTGAGGCTACCGCCGACCGTGCTGCCGTCGCCGTCGGTGGCGGTATAGTCGATAGTGGCGTTGCCGACGAAGCCGGGATTGGGCGTGAAGGTCAGGCTTCCGTCCGGGTTGACTGCGACGGTACCGACGGTCGCGCCACCCTGAACGGTGGCACCGGTTAGCGCGCCTTGACCATCGGCGCCGAACTGGTCGTTACCGAGCACATCGACGGTGACGGTGCCATCGTTGTCGGTGGTGGCGCTGTCAGCGTTGGCCACCGGCGTGTCGTCATCGACCGTGATATCGATACTGCCGGAGGCGCTGTCACCGACGCTGTCGGTGATGGTGTAGCCGACGCTGAAGTTGATGTCGCTCTCGACACCGGGGTGGGAATGATCCAGTGGCTTGGCCAGCACCACCTTGTAGTTGCCGTTGGCAACGTCGGTGAGCTGGACGGAGATGACACGGTTACCCGTGTTGTCAAAGCCGACCAGCGAACGACCATTGCCGCTCAGCGACCAGGTGACCGGGCTGCCGCCGGAGGTCAGGGCGGGGAGGCCAGTGGTGTTCCAGCTAAAGCTGCCAGGGCCGTCGCTGCCAAAATCGTAGCCCAGTGAGCCGGTGGCCGCAGTCCGTTCGCCGGCCACGTCATTGATGCCACCGGCGATGCCGCCAGGCAGGCCGTCTTCGTCGAGTACCGCCTTGGGAGGCGCCGTATTCGGATCTCCGTCGGTCTCCGGCGTGGAGGGGCCGGTGCCGCCATCGGCGACTGCGACATTGAGGCTACCGCCGACCGCGCTGCCGTCACCGTCGGTGGCGGTATAGTCGATGGTGGCGTTGCCGACGAAGCCGGGGTTGGGCGTGAAGGTCAGGGTGCCGTCGGGGTTGACGGCGACGCTACCGACGCCCGCGCCGCCCTGGACGGTGGCGTTGGTGATGCCGCCGGGGCGATCGGCGCCGAACTGGTCGTTGCCGAGCACGTCGACGGTGACGGAACCGTCGTTGTCGGTGGTAGCGATGTCGGCGTTGGCCACCGGCGTGTCGTCATCGACCGTGATATCGATACTGCCCGAGGCGCTGTCACCGACGCCGTCGGTGATGGTGTAGCCGACACTGAAGTTGATGTCGCTCTCGACACTGGGGTTGGAATGATCCAGCGGTTTGGCCAGCACCACCTTGTAGGCGCCGCTGACGATGTTGGTCAGTTGCACCGAAATGACACTATTGCCGTTGCTGTCCGTGCCAAACAGGGAAAGCCCGTTGGCGCTTAGCGACCAGTTGACTGGGCTGCCGCCGGAGGTCAGCACGGGGAGGCCGGCGGTGCTCCAGCTAAAGCTGCCGGGGCCGTCGCTGCCAAAGCTGTAGCCCAGTGAGCCAGTCGCCACGGTAGGCTCCCCCGGGACGTCACCGATGCCACCGGCGATACCGCCAGGCAGGCCATCTTCGTCGACGACAGCCGTGGGCGCGGAAGTACTGGGGTCGCCATCGCTATCGGGCGTGGTGGGGCCGGTGCCGCCGTCGGCGACTGCGACATTGAGGCTGCCGTCGACCGCGCTGCCGTCACCGTCGGTGGCGGTATAGTCGATGGTGGCGTTGCCGACGAAGCCGGGGTTGGGGGTGAAGGTCAGGGTGCCGTCGGGGTTGACGGCGACGCTACCGACGCCCGCGCCGCCCTGGACGGTGGCGTTGGTGATGCCGCCGGGGCCATCGGCGCCGAACTGGTCGTTGCCAAGCACATCGACGGTGACGGAACCGTGGTTGTCGGTAGTGGCGATGTCGGCGTTGGCCACCGGCGTGTCGTCATCGACGGTAATGCCGATAGTGCCCGAGGCGCTGTCACCGACGCTGTCGGTGATGGTGTAGCCGACGCTGAAGTTGATGTCGCTCTCGACGCTGGGGTTGGAATGATCCAGCGGCTTGGCCAGCACCACCTTGTAGATGCCGTTGGCAACGTCGGTGAGCTGGACGGAGATGACACGGTTACCTGTGTTGTCAAAGCCGACCAGCGAACGACCATTGCCGCTCAGCGACCAGGTGACCGGGCTGCCGCCGGAGGTCAGGACGGGGAGGCCGGCGGTGTGCCAGCTAAAGCTGCCGGGGCCATCGCTGCCAAAGTCGTAGCCCAGTGAGCCGACCGCCGCAGTCCGTTCGCCGGCCACGTCATTGATGCCGCCGGCGATGCCGCCAGGCAGGCCGTCTTCGTCGAGTACCGCCTTGGGGGGCGTGGTGTGGGGATTGCCATCGGTCTCCGGCGTGGTGGGGCCAGTGCCGCCATCATTCACCTGGACGCTGAGGCTGCCGTTGACAGCGCTGCCGTCACCGTCGGTGGCGGTATAGTTGATGTTGGCATTGCCGACGAAGTTCGGGTGGGGGACGAACGTCAGGGTGCCGTCGGGGTTGACGGTGACGGTACCGACACCCGCGCCGCCCTGGACGGTGGCGTTGGTGATGCCGCCGGGGCCATCGGCGCCGAACTGGTCGTTGCCGAGCACATCGACGGTGACGGAGCCGTCGTTGTCGGTGGTGGCGACGTCGGCGTTGGTCACTGGCGTGTCGTCATCGACGGTAATGCCGATAGTGCCCGAGGCGCTGTCACCGACGCCGTCGGTGATGGTGTAGCCGACGCTGAAGTTGATGTCGCTCTCGACACTGGGGTTGGAATGATCCAGCGGTTTGGCCAGCACCACCTTGTAGATGCCGTTGGCAACGTCGGTGAGCTGGACGGAAATGACACGTTCACCCGCGTTGTTGAAGCCGACCAGCGAACGACCATTGCCGCTCAGCGACCAGGTGACCGGGCTGCCGCCGGAGGTCAGCACGGGGAGGCCGGCGGTATTCCAGGTAAAGCTGCCGCGGCCGTCGCTGCCAAAGTCGTAGCCCAGCGAGCCGATCGCCGCGAGCCGTTCACCAACCACGTCATTGATGCCACCGGCGATGCCGCCAGGCAGGCCGTCCTCGTCGAGAACCGCTTTTGGCGGGGTGGTGTCGGGATTGCCATCGGTTTCCGGCGTGGTGGGGCCTGTGCCTGTGCCGCCGCCGTCCGCGACCCCGACACTGAGATTGCCGGTAACGGTGCTGCCATCGCCATCGGTAGCGGTGTAGTCAATCGTGGCGTTTCCGGTAAAGCCAGGGTTGGGAACAAAGGTCAGGGTGCCGTCGGGGTTGATGGTGGCGGTGCCAACATCCGGGCCGCCCTGGACGGTGACACTGGTGAGCTCGCCGGGGCCATCGGCGCCAAAGTTGTCGTTGTCCAGTACGTCAACCGTGATGGGCCCGCTGTTGTCGCCTGCGGCGGTATCGTCGCCCGGCACTGGCATGTCGTCATCCACGGTAACGCGGAGGATGCCCTGCGCACTGTCGCCGTCGGTGATGGTGTAGCCGACGCTGAAGTTGATGTCGCTCTCGACATCGGCTCGGGGGTGATCCAGCGGCTTGAACAGGTCGACCCGGTAGGTGCCGGCGGCAAGATCGCTCAGTTCAATCGAGAGGACCTGCTGGCCGCTGGCGCTGGTGCCAAGAAGAGAGCGTCCGTCTGCGCTGAGTGCCCAGCTGACCAGGCTTCCCTGGGAGGTCAGTACCGGCAGGCCGGCGGTGCTCCAGGTGAAGCCGCCAGGGCCGTCATCGCCGAAGTTATAGCGCAGCCGGCCGGTGGCGATGGTGCGTTCGCCCGGGTAGTCATTGATGCCACCGGCGATGCCGCCGGGAAGGCCATCTTCATCGACCACCGCCTTGGGCGATACGGTGGCAGAATTGCCATCCGTCTCGGGGGTGGTGGGGCCTATCCCATTGCCGCCGGAGATGACGATGTGGGCACTGGAGCTGAAGCTGTCACCGTCGCCGTCCTTGGTGGTGATGTTAAAATCGAGTGCGCCACTGGCATCGTTGTCGGCGCTGAAACTCCAGGTGCCGTTGGGGTTGACGGTCAAGATGCCCTTGCCGGTATCGATCGGGGTGCCGAGCGGATACTCGTTGTCGTCGGCCTGGAGGTTGACGACGGTATCGGCGACGCCGTCGGCCCCACCTTGCTGTGACCAGGTACCGGTGACGGTATCGCCGGCTTCCAGGCTCGAGGGTGCGATAACGGTGGTGGTCGGCGAGTCATCGTCGATATCCACGCCCAGGCGTGCAGTGGCGCTATCACCGTCACCATCGGTGATGGTGTAGTAGACCGAAAAGATCAGGTTGTTCTCGATGGTTGCGTCGGGATGATCGATCGGGCCGAGCAGCGAGACGCTGTAGCTGCCTGAGGCAAGATCGGTCAGCCTGACCTGAAGTAGGGTGGTGCCATCGCTGGTAGAGGCGGACAAGGTCCGGCCGCTTGTGGAAACCTGATAGGAAAGGGACTCGCCGCCAGATGTCAGTGAAGGAAGGCCGGTGGTTTCCCAGCGAAAGGGATGGGTCGCGGCTGGGCCGTTGGCGCCGAAATTATAGCCCAGGGTGCCGGTGGCCACGGTGTCCTGGCCAGCCGCATCCTGTGGGCCGCCAGGAATGCCATTGGGCAAGCCATCTTCATCCAGCAGCGCCAGGGCGGTGACCTGGGTGGTGCTGTCCTGCGCCAGCAGTGTGGCGACAGTGGACTGATTCAATGACGAATCGGTGTTGAAGTTCATTGGGTAATTCCTTGCATGGATGCCATTAGGGAAGGCGGGGCTTGTTAAACGTATGCAAGGAAAAAAGATGGCGACATTGTCCTCATGGACGAGTGTGTGGGAATCAGAGTAGAGCGAGTCAGGGGAGCACACATCAGCAATTTTAACTGACTGCTACAAGAGTTTTTGACCTTTTTTGCCAAAAAGTTTTTTTCCTTACATGGGTGTTAATCGGTCACGAGGAAGCTGTCATATGCACCACTGTTCATTGTGATGCCGGTCGTTGTTACGCAGGTCGTTGTAACGAAGATAGAGGCGACCAGGTCGGGGCTAATAGCCGTTTAACGCTGTCGATGCGGTTTCCTGGGCGGAGGTATTCCCCCAAGGCAGTGCGGGAGCGAGTTGTACGGCATCGATGGTAGTGTGCCGGTCGGGTTGCATCTGTTGATCACCTTCAATTGCTTCCCGAGGGGCGTGTCGGAAGCCGGATCATGACGCTTCTGGCGGATAATCCTGTTGGTACACCGGATGACCGATGTCAGGATTCGGCGAGCAGCTCTTGTGGGTTGCCAGTTGCCAGTTGCCAGTAGACGTAGGCTGTCGTTATGTATGTTGGGGGGGTAACTGGATCCGACTAGCGGATGGCTGGTTTTTTCCGGTGCTTTCATTTATGGGGTAGTGCTGCCTGAAAAGCGTCATCATTGGAGCCTGATCGGCACAGAAGCTCATTCTGGGATATCATTCTTCGATACGACTTTTCTCCCTGATATTTTCCACTTTTTTCAATAGCAAGGAGCCCATTTCTATTCAAACAATACGCAGTGCAAACTCTCGACTGGATATGGCGATCGGCGATGCCTGTTTCCTTGCAATAGTGGTGGGAAGAAGGCATGCGAAGAGAAATTTACATGGCATGGAGCCATGACAGACGGGGCGGCTATAGTATTGTGTCTAGCTGGCGAGGCCGATCATTAGGGCTTGTCTGAAAAGTGCCTGCGCTCGGTAATACGGCGTTAAAAATCGGCTGGTGCGCCAGCCCGGTCAAAATGCTCATTTACATCCCGTAAACTGCGCTTTATCACCGATTTTTTCCTTGTCTAACCTTCGCTCGTTGACTTTTCGGACAGCGCCTAGAAGATGGTGGTTGAAGAATGAAAACGCGCCACCCGATGATGGATCGAGTGGCGCGTCGTTTCTCTTACGTCATTATCATCTAACTGTCGATATTATTCCACATCGAGCTGTCCATCCTGAACTAGCTGGTTAAGGAAGCTATCGCTGGAGGCTCCCGCCATGTGGACGTTGGTCAGGGTGATAACCTGGTCGGCACCTGCACCGGAGGCGCCGATACCACCGTCCGATTTTACCGACAGCACGGTGTTGTCTCCGTCTTGACTTGCATGAAGGTACTCGGACACGTCCTCCTCGCTGGCGTCGTGGAGAAGATCGGACAGATCCAATGTATCCGCATCGGCGTTTGTCGCGGTATCTCCCAGGGTGAAGTTGTTCACCACATCCATGGAGGGATTGGTGGACGTTCCCTCATCTCCCGAGAGGAACACGATGGTGTCTGCACCGACTCCCGCCCAGATTTCGCCGTCACCATCATCGGAGTTGCCGGTATCAAGACTGCGAGCCGACGCTATTCTTGTGTTCGATCCGGAAGACGGCAACGCCAACTCGAGGTTTCCGTTGACCCTGTCTCCATCCCCATCGGCTCCTTGAACCGGCAGTGTCAGGGCTCCGCCATTGCCTCCTCCCAAGTCTCCCTTCTCAAGCCAGGAATATTCAAAGTCACCGCTCAGCGAGAATGCATACCAGTCATGTAGTCCCTTGAACTCCAGGGCTTCGAACGGTTGGTCGGTGGTTATCTCGAAGCGAGCAGTACTCGGGATGTTCTTGATGCGCAGCGAGCCGTCGTCCAGCTCGGTAATATCCAGGCGCGAGGTGATATCGCGGCCTGCCGTGTCGAAGAAGCGAATATCACCTCTGCTCAGGGACAGCACGTTTTCCTGGCCAGCTTCGTAGGGATGCCCACTGGTGGCGTTGCCATCCGGCGCCAGGCCAAAGGCCTTGATCGCGAGCATGGGGAATTCCATCCTCTCGGCGCGCATCATGACGTCGCTGAAGAAGGTCACCCCACGATGATCTTCCCAGTTGGGACGATTGCTCGAGAAGGCTAGATCGTCGACAAAATCGATACGAATGATTTCGTTCTCGCCGGTCAGGTTGTCGCTACCCACCGCCACGACGCCGTTCGCCTCGGACCTCAGGTAAGAAGCCCTGCTCCCACCATCGTCTACCGACCAGGCGGATACCACCACATCTGGGGCAACGTCGCCATTTTCGTAGGCGAGGTAGCGAGACCCGAACCCGGATCCACCCTGGAACTGGTACGGGATAAGGACCTCTTTGGTAGCGTCGCTAAGGTTGAGACTTGACTGCCCGATGGGGCCGATGCCGTCATCGAAGACGTTGACTGAGTAGCTGGAACCATCCGACGCCAGCGTGACTTCGAACGCCACGAAACCACCAGCGGTGGTCGCCTTGAGTGTCAGCCCATTACCACTCAGCTGATAAGTGAGGGTGTCGCCGTTCGAGGTTCTGACCGGCAAGCCACTCGGACTGGTCACCTGGGTACCCGCCAGTGCTGAACCGAAGGTCAGCGAACCGGCACCGTCGGCTCCGAAGAAGCTGATGTCGGCGGTGGCCCCATCGGTCAACTGACCGACCTGGACCGCTGAAGTCCTGGGTGAGTCGTCATCGACCACGACGACCAGGTTGCCTTGTGCCGTGTCACCGTCGCTGTCCGTGATGGTGTAACTGACGTTGAAGCGCAGATCATCCTCGGTACCCGCGATCGGGTGGTCGAGCGGCTGAGAAAGCACGACTCGGTACTGACCCGTAGCGGTATTGAGGATGTCGATGGCGATGACACGGTTGCCGGCTTGATCAAGACCCACCAGGGACAGGGCATTGCTGCTCAGGAAGTAGCGAATATCCTGACCGTCGGATGTCTGTGCAGGCAGACCCGAAGTGTCTGAGCCCCAGGCGAAGCCACCGCCGGCTGCTGGTCCGTCGTCGCCAAAGCTGTAACCCAGCAGCCCCGTCACCACTACCGCCGTGCCTGCGACATCACCATTGCCACCCGCATTGCCGCCTGGCAGACCATCCTCATCGACCACGGCGACCACTGGAGCCGAGCCTTCGGTTTCTGGCGTGGTGGGCTCAGTGCCACCGTCGGCGACCGCGACGCTAAGGTTACCGCTGACAGCGCTGCCGTCGCCATCGGTGGCGGTATAGTTAATGGTGGCGTTGCCGACGAAGCCGGGATTGGGCGTGAAGGTCAGGGTGCCGTCCGGGTTCACCGCGACGGTACCGACTGCCGCGCCGCCCTGGACGGTGGCGTTGGTAATGTCGCCGGAGCCGTCGGCGCCGAACTGGTCGTTGCCGAGCACATCGACGGTGACGGTGCCATCGTTGTCGGTGGTGGCGCTGTCAGCGTTGGCCACCGGCATGTCGTCATCGACCGTGACGTCGATGCTCCCCGAGGCGCTGTTGCCAACGCTGTCGGTGATGGTGTAGCCGAGGCTGAAATCGATATCGGTCTCGACGTTGGGACTGGAGTGATCCAGCGGTCGGCTCAGTACTACCCGGTAGCTACCGTTGGCGACGTTGGTCACTTGCACCGAAATGACACTATTGCCGTTGCTGTCCGTACCAAACAGGGAAAGCCCGTTGGCGCTTATCGACCAAGTGACCGGGCTTCCGCCGGATGTCAGGGCAGGCAGTCCGGCGGTGCTCCAGGCAAAGCTGCCGGGGCCGTCGCTGCCAAAGCTATAGCCCAGTGAGCCAGTCGCCACTGTACGCTCCCCTGGGACATCACCGACGCCACCGGCAATGCCTCCCGGCAGACCATCTTCGTCGACGACAGCATTAGGGGCGTTGGTATTGGGGTCGCCATCGCTATCCGGTGTGGTGGGATCAGTGCCGCCATCGGCAACTGCGACATTGAGGTTACCGCTGATAGCGCTGCCGTCACCGTCAGTGGCGGTATAGTCGATGGTGGCGTTGCCGGTGAAACCGGCGTTAGGCGTAAAGGTCAGGGTGCCGTCCGGGTTCACTGCAACGGTGCCGACTGCCGCGCCGCCCTGGACGGTGGCGTTGGTAATGTCGCCGAGGCCATCGGCGCCGAACTGGTCATTGCCGAGCACATCGACGGTGACGGAGCCGTCGTTGTCGGTGGTGGCGCTGTCAGCGTTGGCCACCGGCATGTCGTCATCGATCGTGACGTCGATGCTGCCCGAGGCGCTGTTGCCAACGCTGTCGGTGATGGTGTAGCCAACACTGAAGTCGATATCGCTCTCGACGTTGGGACTGGAGTGATCCAGCGGTCGGCTCAGTACTACCCGGTAGCTACCGTTGGCGACGTTGGTCACTTGCACCGAAATGACACTATTGCCGTTGCTGTCCGTGCCAAACAGGGAAAGCCCGTTGGCGCTTATCGACCAGGTGACCGGGCTTCCGCCGGATGTCAGGGCAGGCAGTCCGGCGGCGCTCCAGGCAAAGCTGCCGGGGCCGTCGCTGCCAAAGCTATAGCCCAGTGAGCCAGTCGCCACGGTACGCTCCCCCGGGACATCACCGATGCCACCGGCAATGCCTCCAGGCAGACCATCTTCGTCGACGACAGCATTAGGGGCGTTGGTATTGGGGTCGCCATCGCTATCGGGTGTGGTGGGGTCAGTGCCGCCATCGGCGACCGCCACATTGAGGCTACCGCCGACCGTGCTGCCGTCGCCGTCGGTGGCGATATAGTCGATGGTGGCGTTGCCGACGAAGCCGGGGTTGGGCGTGAAGGTCAGGCTGCCGTCCGGGTTGACTGCGACGGTACCGACGGTCGCGCCACCCTGGACGGTGGCACCGGTTAGCGCGCCTTGACCATCGGCGCCGAACTGGTCGTTGCCGAGCACATCGACGGTGACGGTGCCATCGTTGTCGGTGGTGGCGCTGTCAGCGTTGGCCACCGGTGTGTCGTCATCGACGGTAATGCCGATACTGCCCGAGGCGCTGTCACCGACGCTGTCGGTGATGGTGTAGCCGACGCTGAAGTTGATGTCGCTCTCGACACCGGGGTTGGAATGATCCAGCGGCTTGGCCAGCACCACCTTGTAGTTGCCGTTGGCAACGTCGGTGAGCTGGACGGAGATGACACGGCTACCCGTGTTGTCAAAGCCGACCAGCGAACGACCATTGCCGCTCAGCGACCAGGTGACCGGGCTGCCGCCGGAGGTCAGGGCGGGGAGGCCGGCGGTGTTCCAGCTAAAGCTGCCAGGGCCGTCGCTGCCAAAATCGTAGCCCAGTGAGCCGGTGGCCGCAGTCCGTTCGCCGGCCACGTCATTGATGCCACCGGCGATGCCGCCAGGCAGGCCGTCTTCGTCGAGTACCGCCTTGGGGGGCGTGGTGTTGGGATTGCCATCGGTTTCCGGCGTGGTGGGGCCAGTGCCGCCGTCGCCGACCGCCACACTGAGGCTACCGCCGACCGTGCTGCCGTCACCGTCGGTGGCGGTATAGTCGATGGTGGCGTTGCCGACGAAGTCGGTGTTGGGCGTGAAGGTCAGGGTACCGTCGGGGTTGACCGCAACGGTGCCGACAGCCGCGCCGCCCTGGACCGTGGCGTTGGTGATGCCGTCGGAGCCATCGGCGCCGAACTGGTCATTGCCGAGCACGTCGACGGTGACGGAACCGTCATTGTCGGTGGTAGCGACGTCGGCGTTGGTCACCGGCATGTCGTCATCGACTGTGATATCGATACTGCCGGAGGCGCTGTCACCTGCACTGTCGGTGATGGTGTAGCCGACGCTGAAGTCGATGTCGCTCTCGATATTGGGGTTGGAGTGATCCAGCGGCTTGGCCAGTATCACCTTGTAGGCGCCGCTGACGATGTTGGTCAGTTGCACCGAAATGACACTATTGCCGTTGCTGTCCGTGCCAAACAGGGAAAGCCCGTTGGCGCTTAGCGACCAGTTGACTGGGCTGCCGCCGGAGGTCAGCACGGGGAGGCCGGCGGTGCTCCAGCTAAAGCTGCCGGGGCCGTCGCTGCCAAAGCTGTAGCCCAGTGAGCCAGTCGCCACGGTAGGCTCCCCCGGGACGTCACCGATGCCACCGGCGATACCGCCAGGCAGGCCATCTTCGTCGACGACAGCCGTGGGCGCGGAAGTACTGGGGTCGCCATCGCTATCGGGCGTGGTGGGGCCGGTGCCGCCGTCGGCGACTGCGACATTGAGGCTGCCGTCGACCGCGCTGCCGTCACCGTCGGTGGCGGTATAGTCGATGGTGGCGTTGCCGACGAAGCCGGGGTTGGGGGTGAAGGTCAGGGTGCCGTCGGGGTTGACGGCGACGCTACCGACGCCCGCGCCGCCCTGGACGGTGGCGTTGGTGATGCCGCCGGGGCCATCGGCGCCGAACTGGTCGTTGCCAAGCACATCGACGGTGACGGAACCGTGGTTGTCGGTAGTGGCGATGTCGGCGTTGGCCACCGGCGTGTCGTCATCGACGGTAATGCCGATAGTGCCCGAGGCGCTGTCACCGACGCTGTCGGTGATGGTGTAGCCGACGCTGAAGTTGATGTCGCTCTCGACGCTGGGGTTGGAATGATCCAGCGGCTTGGCCAGCACCACCTTGTAGATGCCGTTGGCAACGTCGGTGAGCTGGACGGAGATGACACGGTTACCTGTGTTGTCAAAGCCGACCAGCGAACGACCATTGCCGCTCAGCGACCAGGTGACCGGGCTGCCGCCGGAGGTCAGGACGGGGAGGCCGGCGGTGTGCCAGCTAAAGCTGCCGGGGCCATCGCTGCCAAAGTCGTAGCCCAGTGAGCCGACCGCCGCAGTCCGTTCGCCGGCCACGTCATTGATGCCGCCGGCGATGCCGCCAGGCAGGCCGTCTTCGTCGAGTACCGCCTTGGGGGGCGTGGTGTGGGGATTGCCATCGGTCTCCGGCGTGGTGGGGCCAGTGCCGCCATCATTCACCTGGACGCTGAGGCTGCCGTTGACAGCGCTGCCGTCACCGTCGGTGGCGGTATAGTTGATGTTGGCATTGCCGACGAAGTTCGGGTGGGGGACGAACGTCAGGGTGCCGTCGGGGTTGACGGTGACGGTACCGACACCCGCGCCGCCCTGGACGGTGGCGTTGGTGATGCCGCCGGGGCCATCGGCGCCGAACTGGTCGTTGCCGAGCACATCGACGGTGACGGAGCCGTCGTTGTCGGTGGTGGCGACGTCGGCGTTGGTCACTGGCGTGTCGTCATCGACGGTAATGCCGATAGTGCCCGAGGCGCTGTCACCGACGCCGTCGGTGATGGTGTAGCCGACGCTGAAGTTGATGTCGCTCTCGACACTGGGGTTGGAATGATCCAGCGGTTTGGCCAGCACCACCTTGTAGATGCCGTTGGCAACGTCGGTGAGCTGGACGGAAATGACACGTTCACCCGCGTTGTTGAAGCCGACCAGCGAACGACCATTGCCGCTCAGCGACCAGGTGACCGGGCTGCCGCCGGAGGTCAGCACGGGGAGGCCGGCGGTATTCCAGGTAAAGCTGCCGCGGCCGTCGCTGCCAAAGTCGTAGCCCAGCGAGCCGATCGCCGCGAGCCGTTCACCAACCACGTCATTGATGCCACCGGCGATGCCGCCAGGCAGGCCGTCCTCGTCGAGAACCGCTTTTGGCGGGGTGGTGTCGGGATTGCCATCGGTTTCCGGCGTGGTGGGGCCTGTGCCTGTGCCGCCGCCGTCCGCGACCCCGACACTGAGATTGCCGGTAACGGTGCTGCCATCGCCATCGGTAGCGGTGTAGTCAATCGTGGCGTTTCCGGTAAAGCCAGGGTTGGGAACAAAGGTCAGGGTGCCGTCGGGGTTGATGGTGGCGGTGCCAACATCCGGGCCGCCCTGGACGGTGACACTGGTGAGCTCGCCGGGGCCATCGGCGCCAAAGTTGTCGTTGTCCAGTACGTCAACCGTGATGGGCCCGCTGTTGTCGCCTGCGGCGGTATCGTCGCCCGGCACTGGCATGTCGTCATCCACGGTAACGCGGAGGATGCCCTGCGCACTGTCGCCGTCGGTGATGGTGTAGCCGACGCTGAAGTTGATGTCGCTCTCGACATCGGCTCGGGGGTGATCCAGCGGCTTGAACAGGTCGACCCGGTAGGTGCCGGCGGCAAGATCGCTCAGTTCAATCGAGAGGACCTGCTGGCCGCTGGCGCTGGTGCCAAGAAGAGAGCGTCCGTCTGCGCTGAGTGCCCAGCTGACCAGGCTTCCCTGGGAGGTCAGTACCGGCAGGCCGGCGGTGCTCCAGGTGAAGCCGCCAGGGCCGTCATCGCCGAAGTTATAGCGCAGCCGGCCGGTGGCGATGGTGCGTTCGCCCGGGTAGTCATTGATGCCACCGGCGATGCCGCCGGGAAGGCCATCTTCATCGACCACTGCCTTGGGCGACACGGTGGCAGAGTTGCCATCCGTCTCGGGGGTGGTGGGGCCTATCCCATTGCCGCCGGAGATGACGATGTGGGCACTGGAGCTGAAGCTGTCACCATCGCCGTCCTTGGTGGTGATGTTGAAATCGAGTGCGCCACTGGCATCGTTGTCGGCGCTGAAACTCCAGGTGCCGTTGGGGTTGACGGTCAAGATGCCCTTGCCGGTATCGATCGGGGTGCCGAGCGGATACTCGTTGTCGTCGGCCTGGAGGTTGACGACGGTATCGGCGACGCCGTCGGCCCCGCCTTGCTGTGACCAGGTACCGGTGACGGTATCGCCGGCTTCCAGGCTCGAGGGTGCGATAACGGTGGTGGTCGGCGAGTCATCGTCGATATCCACGCCCAGGCGTGCAGTGGCGCTATCACCGTCACCATCGGTGATGGTGTAGTAGACCGAAAAGATCAGGTTGTTCTCGATGGTTGCGTCGGGATGATCGATCGGGCCGAGCAGCGAGATGCTGTAGCTGCCTGAGGCAAGATCGGTCAGCCTGACCTGAAGTAGGGTGGTGCCATCGCTGGTGGAGGCGGACAAGGTCCGGCCGCTTGTGGAAACCTGATAGGAAAGGGCCTCGCCGCCAGATGTCAGTGAAGGAAGGCCGGTGGTTTCCCAGCGAAAGGGATGGGTCGCGGCTGGGCCGTTGGCGCCGAAATTATAGCCAAGAGTGCCGATTGCCACGGTGTCCTGGCCAGCCGCATCCTGTGGGCCGCCAGGAATACCATTAGGCAAGCCATCTTCATCCAGCAGCGCCAGGGCGGTGACCTGGGTGGTGCTGTCCTGCGCCAGCAGTGTGGCGGCAGTGGACTGATTCAATGATGAATCGGTGTTGAAGTTCATTGGGTAATTCCTTGCATGGATGCCGTTAGGGAAGGCGGGGCTTGTTAAACGTATGCAAGGAAAAAAGATCGCGACATTGTACTCATGGGCGGGTGCAAGGGATTCAGAATAGAGGGTGGCAGAGGGGGGTTGAATGCCGGAAATGTGGGATGGTTTTTAAAGAGCTTTTCGTCTTTTTTTTGCCTAAAAGGGATTTTCCTTACATTAGATGTCGGACGGTATTTGTGACGATGTCGAGATGCGGGGTTCGCTGCCATGGCTGGGGAGTAAAAATGGTAATGAGCCGGTCCTGGTTTGTACGCGAAAAACGCCAGTTGTGCGCACGGCTGGCTGCCGCGACGCGGATAGGCGATAATGGCCGACTAGCGCCAGCAGTGCAGATTCGGCTGTGGAGCGCGGATCTGGTTGCCTCTATTGTTTATCTCGTATTCAGCAGGTCGTATGTCCTTCTTTCACCATCTCGATGAACGTACCCCCCTCAAGGGTCGTCTGGCGCTCAGCGTCGAGTACGACGGTACCCACTATTGCGGTTGGCAGCGGCTCAAGCACGCCCCGTCGGTGCAGGGGGCGGTGGAGAAGGCGCTGGCCAAGGTGGCGGGTGTGCCGATCACGTTGCATTGCAGCGGACGCACCGACTCAGGCGTGCACGCGACCCGCCAGATCGCCCACTTCGACCCGCCGGTGGAGCGTTCAGAGAAGGCCTGGGTGTTCGGCGGCAACGCCAACCTCCCCCGGGATGTGGCGATCCGCTGGATTCGCGAGGTGCCCGACGAATTCCACGCCCGCTTCAAGGCGTTGGGCCGGCGCTATCGCTACGTCATCCTCAACCAGCCGAGTCGCCCGGTGCTGGAGCGTGCCAACGCCACCTGGTGCCGCGACCCGCTGGATGCCGACGCCATGCACGAGGCCGCCCAGGCGCTGGTCGGCGAGCACGATTTCTCGAGTTTTCGTGCCGCCGGCTGTCAGTCGAAGACGCCCTGGCGCCACCTGCACTTCATCGAGGTACACCGCCACGGCCCGCTGGTGGTGGTGGACCTTCAGGCCAACGCCTTCCTGCACCATATGGTGCGCAACATCGTCGGCGCGCTGGTGACGGTGGGGCGGGGCGAGCAGGGCACCGACTACATCCCGCGGCTGATGGCGCTCAAGGATCGCAAGCAGAGCGATGTGACGGCGCCAGGCTGCGGGTTGCACTTCGTCGACACCCTGTACGACCCCGAGTGGCAACTGCCCGCCGAACCACTGGGGCCGAATCTGCTGGCCTTCCTGGGGGAGTGGACGGGTGAGCGCCCGCTGCCGGACTGCCCTATGGTGGAGTTTCGCCGCGGACGTCCGATCGCCGAGACGCGCAGGGCGGTGCGTGCCGAAGAGCTCGCCGACGGGCTTGTCGACGGGCTCGGCGACGGTTTCGCTGAAGGGCCTGCCGGCGCTTCGGCGGCGCACGCCGCGGACAAGGAGTCCTGATGATCGCTTCCGCGCACCGTACCCGCGTCAAGTTCTGCGGCTTTACCCGCGAAGAGGACATCGACGCCGCCGTGGCGTTGGGCGCCGATGCCTTGGGCTTTGTGCTGTGGCCCGGCAGCAAGAGGGCGGTCAGCCTGGGGCGGCTGGCCGAACTCGCGGCGCGGGTGCCGGCCTTCGTCACCCGGGTGGGGCTGTTCGTCGATGCCGACGACGAGACCATCGAAAGGGCACTGCCGTGTCTCGACCTGCTGCAGTTTCACGGTAGCGAGAGCGCCGAGGCCTGCGAGCGCTTTGCGCGCCCTTATATAAAGGCGCTGAGAATGCGCGACGGCCTCGATCTGCACGAGGCCGAACGCACCTACGCCGGCGCCCAGGCACTGCTGCTGGACGCCTATCGCCCAGGCGTGCCCGGCGGCACCGGTGACACTTTCGACTGGTCGCGCATCCCGTCGTCGCTGGCAAAACCTGTTATCCTCGCCGGTGGCCTGTCGGCGGACAACGCCGCCGAGGCGATTGACCGGGTGAGGCCCTTCGCCCTCGACGTCTCCGGGGGCATCGAGAGCGCGCCGGGCGACAAGGATCCAGAGCGCATGCAGGCCTTTATGCGCGCCGTGGGGCAGGGCGACGCCCGCCGCTGAAGCGGCAGCAGGCCCCACGCCCGGTGGCGAGCGACCATCACCGACTTTTCATTCAGCCAGTTTATCCGCAAGGAGTCCGACGTGAGCAAGTTCAGTGAACTGACCCAATGGCCTGACGCTCGGGGGCACTATGGGGCCTACGGAGGTCGCTTTGTCTCGGAAACCTTGAGTTTTGCGCTGGACGATCTGAGCCGCACCTACGAAAGCCTCAAGGACGATCCGGACTTTCAGGCCGAGTTTGACCACGACCTGGCGCACTACGTCGGTCGTCCGTCGCCGCTCTATCACGCCCGGCGCTGGTCTGCGCAGCTTGGCGGTGCCCAGATCTGGCTGAAGCGCGAAGATCTCAATCACACCGGCGCCCACAAGGTGAACAACACCATCGGCCAGGCGCTGCTGGCCAAGAAGAGTGGCAAGCCCCGGGTGATCGCCGAAACCGGCGCCGGCCAGCATGGCGTGGCGACCGCCACCGTGGCGGCGCGGCTGGGCCTGCGCTGTGACGTCTATATGGGCGAGGCCGATACCGAGCGTCAGAAGCTCAACGTCTATCGCATGCGCCTGCTGGGGGCCAACGTCATTCCGGTGACTTCCGGCACCCGTACGCTCAAGGATGCCATGAACGAGGCGCTGCGCGACTGGGTCACCAACGTCGACGACACCTTCTACATCATCGGCACCGTGGCGGGGCCGCATCCCTACCCGCAACTGGTGCGTGACTTCAACGCGGTGGTCGGCCGCGAAGCGCGGCGCCAGTCGCTCGAGCAGTTCGGCAAGCTGCCTGACGCGCTGATCGCCTGCGTCGGCGGTGGCTCCAACGCCATGGGGCTGTTCTATCCCTTCGTCGAAGACGACGGCGTCGAGATGTATGGCGTCGAAGCCGGTGGCGACGGGGTCGAGACCGGCCGTCACGCTGCGCCCCTGGCCTCCGGCGCGCCTCGCGGTGTGCTTCACGGCAACCGCACCTACCTGATGTCCGACGAGGGCGGCCAGGTCAGCGATACCCACTCGATCTCGGCGGGTCTCGACTACCCCGGTGTCGGACCCGAACACGCGCTGTGGAAGGACGTCGGCCGGGTCAACTATGTGGCCGCCAACGACGACGCCGTGCTCGAGGCCTTCCGTGAGCTGACCCACGTCGAGGGCATCATGCCTGCGCTGGAATCGGCCCACGCCCTGGCCCACGCCAAGGTGCTGGCGCCGACCCTGTCCCCGGACCAGAACATCGTGGTCAACTTGTCCGGACGTGGCGACAAGGACATCCTCACCGTTGCCAAGATCGACGGAATCGACCTGTAGGAGCTAGAGAATTTCATGTCTCGTATCGATAAACGCTTTCGTTCTCTCGCCGATCAGGGTCGCAAGGCGCTGGTTCCCTACATCACCGGGGGCGATCCCACCCCGGAGGTGACCGTCGACTACATGCACGCGCTGGTCGAGTCCGGCGCCGACATCATCGAACTCGGGGTCCCCTTCAGCGACCCCATGGCCGATGGCCCGGTCATCCAGAAGGCCTGTGAGCGTGCCTTGAAGCACGGCACCCGCCTGACCGACCTGTTGGCCATGGTGGCCGAATTTCGGCGTCAGGACGACGACACCCCGGTGGTGCTGATGGGCTATCTCAATCCCATCGAGCGCCTAGGTATCGAGCGCTTCGCCCGCGAGGCGAGGGCGGCCGGCGTCGATGGCGTGCTGGTGGTGGACATGCCGCCGGAAGAGGCCGATGAGCTGGGGCCCTTGCTGGAAGCCGAGGATTTGGCGCCAATCTTTCTTGTCGCCCCTACCACTTCCCCAGAGCGTGCCGCTACAATATGCGCCCACGCGCATGGCTATCTCTACTATGTGTCGCTCAAGGGAGTGACCGGCTCGGCGAGCCTCAACGCCGACGATGTGGCGGCCCATCTGGCGCCGCTGCGCGAACTGACCGATCTGCCCCTGTGTGTCGGTTTCGGTATCCGCGACGGCGCCTCCGCCGCGGAAGTGGCAAAGGTTGCCGATGGCGTCATCGTCGGCAGTGCCCTGGTCTCACGCATTGCCGAGCACTGTGACGCCCCCCGCGAGGCCATCGCCGAATTGAAGGCGGTGATGACAGAGATACGCCAGGCCCTGGACGCCTGAGAGGCGATCGGGGAAGAGATTCGACCCTGTCGTCGGCCACCGCCGGCGACCGTAGCAACGGAAGACTTCTGACATGAGCTGGCTAGACAAGATTGTGCCCTCGGTGGGCCGCATTCAGCGCAAGGACCGCCGGGCGAGCGTTCCGGACGGTCTCTGGCGTAAGTGCCCCAAGTGCGAGTCGGTGCTTTACCTGCCCGAACTCGAAAAGCACCACAACGTGTGTCCCAAGTGTGATCACCATCTGCGCCTGACCGCGCGCAAGCGCCTTGACTGGTTCCTCGACAAGGAAGGTCGCGAAGAGATCGCCGCCGACCTCGAGCCAGTGGATCGTCTCAAGTTTCGTGACTCCAAGAAGTACAAGGACCGCCTGGCCGCGGCCCAGAAGGACACCGGCGAGAACGACGCCCTGATCGCCATGCGCGGTTCGCTGGATGGCCTGCCGGTGGTCGCGGTGGCCTTCGATTTCACCTTCATGGGTGGCTCCATGGGGGCCGTGGTCGGCGAGAAGTTCGTGCGTGCCGCCACTATCGCTCTCGAAGAGGGCCAGCCGCTGGTGTGCTTCTCGGCATCCGGCGGTGCGCGCATGCAGGAAGCGCTGTTCTCGCTGATGCAGATGGCCAAGACCTCCGCCGCGCTTGAGCGCCTCAAGCAGGCCGGCGTGCCCTATATCTCGGTGTTGACCGATCCGGTGTTCGGTGGCGTGTCGGCGTCACTGGCCATGCTCGGCGATCTCAACGTGGCCGAGCCCAACGCCCTGATCGGCTTTGCCGGTCCTCGGGTCATCGAACAGACGGTGCGCGAGAAGCTGCCTGAAGGCTTCCAGCGCAGCGAGTTCCTGCTCGAACACGGCACCGTCGACATGATCGTGCATCGCCACGAGATGCGTTCGCGGTTGGGTGGAGTGCTGCGCAAGCTGACCCATCAACCTGCGGTAGGTATCGCCGACGACAGTGAGCCCGACCTGGTGGACGTCGCCGAAGCCGCCGAGCGTGACCTGGCGGTGGCCATGGCAGACAGTGAAGGCGCCCAAGCCGAGCACGCGCCGGAGACGGCCGAGCAGCAGACGCAAAGCGATGAAGCCGATGCTGCCCAAGGCGAGGAGCCGAAGGACGGCGAACGCACCCAGGACACACCGCGCTAGCCCATGGACAACGACGGTCTGCCCACCACACTGGATAGCTGGCTCGCCCGACTCGAGGCCGCCCACCCCGTCGGCATCGATCTGGGCCTCGAGCGGGTCGCCTGTGTGGCACAGCGTCTCGGTCTGAGCGAGCGGCCGATTGCACGCCGGGTGATCACCGTCGCCGGCACCAACGGCAAGGGGTCCACGGTGGCCATGCTCGAGGCGCTGGGACGGGCCCATGGGCTGTCCACGGCGGCCTACACCTCGCCCCATCTGGTGCGTTACAACGAGCGCCTTCGGCTGGACGCCAGCGAGGCCAGCGACGAGGTGCTGATCGAAGGCTTCGTCGCGGTGGAGCAGGCCAGGCTCGCGCCATCCCCGGTCAGCCTCACCTACTTCGAGGTCGGTACCCTGGCCGCGCTGTGGACCATCGCCAGGCGCCAGCCCGACCTGGCGGTGCTGGAGGTCGGCCTCGGTGGTCGCCTGGATGCGGTCAATGTGGTGGATCCGGATGTGGCCGTGGTGACCACCGTGGCTCAGGACCACGCCGCCTTCCTGGGCAACGATATTGTCATCATCGGCCGCGAGAAGGCCGGGATCATGCGTACCGGGCGCCCGGCGGTGCTGGGCAGTCGTGACCTGCCCTCGAGCGTTGCCGACCATGCCCGTTCGCTGGGTGCGCCGATCTTTGCGCTCGGCGAGGCCTTCGCCCATTCGGGCCGCCATGCAGGCCCTCAAGCAGCACCTTGTGCAGGACCTGATGGCGAACAGGGCGGCTGGTCGTGGCGCGGCAGCGACGCGCAAGGCCAGCCGGTTGGCCTGGAACGACTAGGCGATCCCGGGCTGCCGCTGGATAACGCCGCTTCTGCGCTGCAGGCACTGTGGCTGGCCCTTGGTGAACTCGATCCAGACGCCTGTCGCCAGGCACTGGCCGAGGTGCGTCTTCCCGGGCGGATGCAGTGGCGCGGTAACTGGTGCCTTGACGTGGGTCACAACCCTCACGCCGCCAACTACCTGGCCGGGCAACTGGTCGAACGGCGTGAAGTGCAAAGGGACGTCCAGGGGCGAACCCTGTGTCTGATCGGCATGCTCGAGGACAAGGACGCCGAGGGGGTCATCGCCGCGCTGTCGCCGGTGGTGGACGCCTGGCTGCCGGTGACGCTCGAGGGCGATCGCGGACGTAGCGCAGCCGACCTGGCGGCACGCATCGAACATCAAGGTGGCACCATCCTTCACCACGCCGATAGCGTCGATGACGGCGCCGACTGGCTCGAATCGTGCGTCGAGCCGGCAGATCGTGTACTGGTGACGGGATCCTTCTTCACCGTGGCTGCCATACTGGCGAGATGGAGCCGCCAGTCCAGTGGCGGTGGCGTCATCGAGGGAGCGACATGAAATACGGAATGCGTGAGCGGATCAGCGGGATCATTATCGTGGTGGCGCTGGGCGTCATCTTCGTGCCGATGTTGTTTGATGAGCCCGAATCCCCCGAGCAGCGGCCGGACCCGGTGCTGACCATCGACCCGCCGGTGGATGTGGAGCGCCGCGACGTGCCAGAGCCCACCCCGCCGGAAGGGCTTGGGCAGATTCAGGCACCGGTTGCCCCCGGCGAGGGCAATGCTTCGCAGGCCGACCAGGGCCAGAGCGAACCCTCCGAGTCCAGCCAGCCACAGCAGGTGGATCCTGAACCGGCGCAGCAGGTGGCCGAACAGGCGTCCTCCGAGCGCCAGGCCGAGCCCGAACCGGCACCCGAGGCCAGCCAGCCCCGGGAAGATCCTATCGCCGCCCTGGCGCGCCAGGCCGAGCAGCGCGCGACGAGCGGCCCCACCGCGGTGGAAGGCGGTGAGTGGGCGGTGCAGGTGGGCAGCTTCGGCGAGGCCGGCAACGCCCAGCGCCTGATGCAGAAGCTGCGTGACCAGGGTTACCCCGCCTACTCGCGTGAGCGCAACAACTCGCTGACCACGGTCTACGTGGGTCCCTTCGGCGCGTCCGAGGACGCCGAGGGCGTGATGAGCGAGCTCAAGTCCCGGGAAAATCTGCAGGGGCTTCTGGTCAAGGTGGATAGCTGATGCTGGTGACATGGGTGGACTGGGTCTTCGTCGCCGTGCTGGCGCTGGCCGTGGCGGCGGGGTTCGTCCGTGGCCTGGTGCGTGAGGCGCTGGGCCTGGCCAGCTGGATCGTGGCGCTTTTGGCGGCACGCATGTTCGCCGAGCCGGTGGCCGAGGTGCTGGGCAACTGGATCGACAGTCCGGATGGCCGGCTTATCGTGGCCTTTATCCTGATCATCGTGATCACGATCCTGCTCGGCGGCATCCTGATACGGATGATCCAGGCGGCGGTGGAGTGGGCCGGCGCAGGCTTTCTCAACCGCCTGACCGGCGCCTTGTTCGGCGGGGTGAAGGCGGCAGCGGTGCTGACCCTGGTCACGCTGCTGATCGGCTTTACCCCGCTGGATCAATTGACGGCCTGGCAGGATGCCAGCGTGCGCCCACACTTCGAGCAATTGCGCGACTGGGGCCTTGGCCAACTGAGTGATTTCGAGGGCAGCCTGCCGGACTTTCCCGAGTCCCTGCGCGAGCTGCCCCAGGCAGAACCATCGCCGCCGACCGGTGGCGAGGCAGAGGGATCTGCCATCGACGATGCGAAGCAAGGTGCCACAAGCACGCTCTGACTTCGCCAGTGACAGACGACTCTTGCGCTGGCCCCCGGGCGGCGTTTCACGGTAAATGAGGTAAGTTGAATGTGCGGTATCGTCGGCCTGATGGCCAAGCAGGCGGTTAACCAGGCAATCTACGACGCCCTGACGGTGCTACAGCACCGGGGTCAGGACGCGGCGGGCATGATGACCTGGAACGAGGGCCGTTTCCTGCTGCGCAAGAGCAACGGTCTGGTACGTGACGTCTTCCACACACGCCACATGGCGCGCCTGAAGGGCAACCTGGGCATCGGCCACGTGCGCTATCCCACCGCCGGCTCGTCCAGCGAGGCCGAGTCGCAGCCGTTCTACGTGAACTCCCCGTACGGTCTGGCGCTGGCGCACAACGGCAACCTGACCAATTCCGAGCAGCTCAAGAAGGAACTGTTCTCCTCGGATCTCCGCCACATCAACACAAGCTCGGACTCCGAGGTGCTGCTCAACGTCTTCGCCCATGAGCTGGGCAAGCAGGGGCCCCATCTGCTGCCGGGCGACATCTTCGACGCCGTGCGTCGGGTGCACCGTCGTTGCCGCGGCGGCTACGCTGCGGTGGCGGTGATCAACGGTGTAGGCCTGGTCGCCTTCCGTGATCCCCAGGGCATCCGTCCGGTGGTCTTCGGCACCCGCGATCAGGGCGAGGGCCAGGAAGTGATGATCGCCTCCGAGTCGGTGGCGCTGGACGTCGGTGGTTTCGAGCTGGTGCGCGACCTGGCGCCGGGCGAGGCCATCTTCGTCGACATGGAAGGCAACTACCACACTCAGTCCTGTGCCGATCGTCCGCTGCTTGCCCCCTGCATCTTCGAGCACGTCTACCTGGCGCGCCCCGATTCGCTGCTGGACGGTGCCTACGTCTACGGCACCCGCCTGCAGATGGGCCGCAAGCTCGCCGATCGCATCAAGAGCGAATGGCCGGATCACGATATCGATGTGGTCATCCCGATTCCCGACACCTCGCGCACCTCGGCACTCGAGATGGCCCAGCACCTGGGGGTCACCTATCGCGAAGGCTTCATGAAGAACCGCTACATCGGGCGGACCTTCATCATGCCCGGGCAGACCCAGCGCAAGAAGTCCGTGCGCCAGAAGCTCAACGCCATCGATATCGAGTTCAAGGGCAAGAACGTGCTTCTGGTGGACGACTCCATCGTGCGCGGCACCACCTGCAAGCAGATCATCCAGATGGCCCGCGACGCCGGCGCCAACAAGGTATACTTTGCCTCTGCCGCGCCGCCCGTGCGTTATCCCAACGTCTACGGCATCGACATGCCCGCCGCCAGCGAGCTGATCGCCCACGGCCGCAGCGAGGCCGAGGTGGGTGAGCTGATCGGCGCCGATCGGATCGTCTACCAGGACCTTGAGGACCTGAAGGCGGCCTGTCGTGAGGTCAATCCGGCGCTGGCCGAGTTCGACTGTTCGGTGTTTGATGGCAAGTACATCACCGGCGACATCGACGAGGCCTACCTGTCAGATCTCGAGGCTTCGCGCAACGATGGCGCCAAGCAGGATCAGAGCGCTGGCGATCACGCCCTGGTCGGCATGCACAATCAGGACGATATCGACTGATACCCAACAGCTAACCGCAGGGCGTCGTCGGTCGGCAGGGGAAGTGCCCGAAGGCGCTCTCTCTCTACCCGTCCGAGTCGACGGCACCCTGGCGAGTGATGGAGACGGATATGCTGGACCCGACGCAGGACGAATGGAACCTCGAGACCCTGGCCATCCGGGCGGGGCACGATCGCACCCAGGAGCAGGAACACTCCGAGCCGATCTTTCCGACCTCGAGCTTTGTCTACGGCAGCGCAGCCGAAGCGGCGCGCAAGTTTTCCGGTGATGAGCCGGGCAACGTCTACTCGCGCTTCACCAACCCCACGGTACGCACCTTCGAGCGTCGCCTGGCGGCGATGGAAGGGGGCGAGCGCTGTGTAGCCACCAGTTCCGGCATGGCCGCCATCCTGTCCACCGCGCTGGCACTGCTTCAGGCCGGTGACGAGATCGTCGCCTCGCGCTCGTTGTTCGGCTCCACCGTCAGCCTGTTCGACAAGTATCTCGGCAAGTTCGGTATCACCACACGCTATGTGGAGCTTTCCGATCTGGACGCCTGGGAAGCGGCGATGACCCCGGCGACTCGGCTGCTGTTCGCCGAGACGCCTTCCAACCCGCTGTCCGAGGTCGTCGATATCGAAGCGTTGGCCGAACTGGCCCATCGCCACGATGCCTTGCTCGCCATCGACAACTGCTTCTTGACGCCGGCGCTGCAGCGGCCGCTGTCACTGGGCGCCGATCTGGTGATCCATTCGGCCACCAAGTACCTGGATGGCCAGGGGCGCGCCATCGGCGGCGCCGTGGTCGGGCGTGACAAGGAGCTCGAGGAAGTCTTCGGGGTGGTGCGGACCTGCGGCCCATGCCTCAGTCCCTTCAATGCCTGGATCTTCACCAAGGGACTGGAGACGCTGAACCTGCGGATGAAGGCTCACGCGGCCTCGGCGCTGGAACTGGCGCGCTGGCTTGACGCTCACCCGGCGGTAGAGAAGGTTCACTATAGCGGACTCGAGAGTCATCCCCAGCACCAGGTGGCGAGCCGCCAGCAGCAGGGCTTCGGCGCCGTGGTCGGGGTCGAGGTCAAGGGCGGGCGCGAGCAGGCCTGGTCAGTAGTCGATGCCACCCGCATGCTGTCGATCACCGGCAACCTGGGGGATGCCAAGACCACCATTACCCACCCGGCGACCACCACCCACGGGCGCCTGTCGGACGAACAGAAGGCGACCGCCGGAATTTCCGAGAATCTGCTGCGCATCGCCGTGGGGCTCGAGAATCTCGACGATATCAAGGCTGACCTGGCCAGGGGGCTCGACGCCCTGGTCTAGAGCTTCACCCGAGGCTGCCATGCTGGAGCCTCCCCATAGTGATGTGTTGAAGCGCTGCTTTACCACGACCGCCGCACGAGTCCGCTCGTCGGCGGTCGTTGCGTTACGGGGGAAGGGAAGCAGCCAGGCACGCCATATCGCGGTTTTATCGTATCTATCGTTCGAAATTTTTCCACGGTTTGCCGTCTAAAGATGCGTTAAGCTCGATTTCATCGATTAATCAAAGGACGTTGGCATGTGGCGAAATTCACGCCAGGGGTGGGGCCTGTTCGCCATCCTGCTGCACTGGACAAGTGCGCTGGCGATTCTCGGTCTGTTCGCCCTGGGCTGGTGGATGACCGGTCTCGACTACTACAGCAACTGGTACAACCTGGCACCCTGGTGGCATCGTGGCGTCGGCATGTTACTGCTGTTCGTGGTGGCTGGCCGCATTCTCTGGCGGCTGGTGCAGCCATCCCCCGAGGCCCACGGTTCAGCGCTTGAGCGTCGCGGAGCGGCGCTCGGCCATCTGGCGCTGTATCTGCTGATGACCACGGTGCTGATCAGCGGGTATCTCATCTCCACCGCCGACGGCAAGGGCATCGCCGTGCTCGACCTGTTTACCGTGCCCGCGCTGATCAGTGACCTGCCGGAGCAGGCCTCCCGCGCCGGCGTGGTGCACTGGTACAGTGCGCTGGCGCTGATCATCCTGTCGGCGGGCCACGCCCTGGCGGCCTTCAAGCATCACTACCTGGACCGTCAGGACACCCTGGTTCGCATGGTAGACCCGCGCCTGGCGCGTCGGGCCAAGCCTGACAAGACCACCGGGGAGCAGGCCTGAAGACGCCAACGTGACCTTGCGACCGCCGGCAAGTGTTGTCCGGACGTCAAGAATCGACCGGCCCGGGGCCGATGAATGACCCAAGGTCGGTATAGAGAAAGAGTGCTGACGCAATCACCGCGTAACCATCAAGGAGAGTGACATGTTCAAGAAGACCGCCATCGCCGCCCTGACCGCCGCTTCGCTGCTGCCGCTGGCCCAGGCTCAGGCCGCCGACTACGCCATCGATTCTGAAGGCCAGCATGCCTTTATCCAGTTCAAGATCAGCCACCTCGGCTATTCCTATATTCTGGGTAGCTTCGAGTCCTTCGACGGTACCTTCAGCTACGACCCGGAAAACGTCGAGGCGGCGTCCGCCGAGGTCGAGGTCGATGTCACCAGTCTGAACACCAACCACGCCGAGCGCGACAAGCACATCCTGAGCGGTGACTTCCTCGACGCCGGTGAGTATCCGACCGCCACCTTTACCTCCACCGGCTTTGAATCTACCGGCGATGGCGAAGGTGTTCTGAGCGGTGACCTGACCCTGCATGGTGTCACCAACAGCATCGAGATGCCGGTGACCCTGCTGGGCGAGGGTGACGACCCCTGGGGCGGCTATCGCGCAGGCTTCGAAGGTTCCACCGAGCTGGCGCTGTCCGACTACGACATCGACATGAGCAAGTTCCCCGAGCCGATGCACAACCTTGAGCTCTACGTGACCTTCGAAGGCATTCGTCAGTAACACGCCCTGGTCAACATGACGAAAGCCCCGGGACAGGTGCCCGGGGCTTTTGCCGTTGAAGGAGGCTGAGCGAGGGTTCGTTATGGCTTACCATAAGCGGCCTATCTACCATCCGGAGACACCGTGCACCTAAGTTCCGACTCTACCTCCCTGGGGCGCACCCTGTGGCAAAAGACCTGGCCGATGGCGATCGGAGTGCTGTCGCTGCTCGGCTTTCAGCTGGTCGACTCTGCCTTCGTCGCGCGCCTGGGCACCGCTCCCCTGGCGGCCCAGTCCTACACCTTTCCGCTGTCGTTTCTGATCATCGGCGTACAGGTGGGCATGGGGATCGCCATTGCCGCCTTGATTTCCCGGGCGCTGGGCGGAGGCGAAGACGACCGCGCCCAACGTCTGGGCAGTCTGTCGCTGATGATGGGGACAGTCGCCATCGGCCTGCTGGCGCTGGTGTTATGGGCCCTGCAGAGCCCCATCTTCGGGGCCCTTGGGGCTGACGCTCACGCGCGGGAGTTGATTCGCGCCTACTGGGCACCCCAGCTGGTCGCCGCCTGGCTGGGGGCGGTGGTGTACTTCGGCTACAGCCTGTTTCGTGCCCACGGCAACACCAGCTTTCCCGGCAGCATGATGGTGCTGACCAGCCTGGTAAACCTGTGTCTCGATCCGATTCTGATCTTTGGTATCGGCAACTGGGACGGGATGGGCCTGCCCGGGGCCGCCTGGGCCACGGTGCTTGCCTTTGGCAGCGGCCTTGCCTTGCTCGGCTGGCAGTTGAAGGGGCGCCACTGGCTCGCGTTCGAAGGCCTCCGGGAGGAATGGCGGCTATCGGGGCGGTCCTTTGCGGGGGTCGCCTGTCCCGCCATGGTCAGCCAGTTGATGCCGCCACTGGCGGCGATGCTGGCGATTTCCACGGTGTCACGCCTGGGCGAATCCGCCGTGGCGGCCTGGGGACTTGCCAGCCGTCTGGAGACGGTGTCGCTGATGGTGGTGCTGGCGCTGACCATGTCGCTGCCACCCTGGCTCGGCCGCTGCTACGGCGCCGGCGACTGGGCCCAGGTGCACCGCCTGATGCGCCTTGCCCTCAAGGTGGTGGTGGTGTGGCAGTTGATGCTGGGTGTGTCGCTGGCGCTGGCTTCGCCCTGGGTCGCCCGTGCCCTGGCCGGCACGCCGGAGGTCAGCGAATCGCTGATGGTGCTGATGCGCTTCATGTTGCCGAGCTATGCCGCGCTCGGGGTGTGCATGCTGGTGGTGTCGGCCGGCAATGCCCTCGGCTGGCCGATGCGCGCCATGTTGCTGTCTGCCGCGCGGTTGTTCGTGTTCTACCTGCCGTGCCTGTGGCTCGGTGTAACGCTGATGGGAGATGTTACCGGCCTTGGGCTTGGAGCGGGGGTGGGCAACCTGCTGGCGGGGCTTGGCGCCTACCTGTTGCTGCGGCGGACCCTGTCGCGCCCCAAGCGAAGCGGCAGGGGTGAAATGCAGGGTAGTTGAATCAACTATATTAAGGTCGATGGAAGAATGTAAAACCTGCTGATGGTGTCAACTTCGATATCACCGTTCGCGTAAGGTGGCTAAAAAAGAATAAAACACTTCGGACTCGACCCTATACTCCTCTCATTGCAGGCCGTGGCCATTGGCCACGGCCTATCTCATGCTCAACGCCCGGGATCGGGACGGGCCATCGACAACGAGAACAGAGGAGTGGCGACATGAAGGTACTGGTACTGGGAGCGGGTGTCGTAGGGGTTACCACCGCCTATTATCTGGCCCGTCAGGGACACGAGGTAAAGGTGGTCGATCGTCAGCCCTCCGTGGCGATGGAGACCAGCTACGGCAACGCCGGCCAGGTATCCTTCGGCTTCTCTTCCCCCTGGGCTGCCCCGGGCATCCCCCAGAAGGCGGTCAAGTGGATGTTCCAGGAGCATGCGCCGCTCAAGATCCAGCCCAAGATGGACTCGAACATGGGTCGCTTCATGATGCAGATGCTCAGCAACTGCAATCCCGACAGCTACGCCCTCAACAAGGAGCGCATGGTCCGCGTCGCCGAGCACAGCCGTGCCTGCATCAATGCGCTGCGTGAGGAGACCGGGCTGCGCTACGAAGATCGTCAGCGTGGCCTGCTGCAGCTGTTCCGTACGGAAAAGCAGGTCGAAGCGGTGGGCAAGGACATGAAGGTCCTCGAGCAGTGCGGCGTGCGCCACGAACTGCTGGACGCCAGCCGCATCGCCCAGGTGGAGCCGGCGCTTGCACGTGTGCCTGGCAAGTTTGTCGGTGGCCTGCATCTGCCCGACGACCAGACCGGTGACTGCCACCTGTTCACCAATCGCCTGGCCGACTACTGCCGCGAGAAGCTCGGTGTCGAGTTCATGTTCAACACCACCATCGAGCGGCTGACGCGGGTCTCCGGCAAGGTAGAGGCCGTGCACACCAGCGCCGGCACCATGACGGCCGACGCCTACGTGATGGCGCTGGGCAGCTACTCGCCGTTCCTCGCCCGTGACCTGGACATCCGCCTGCCGATCTACCCGGTCAAGGGCTACAGCCTGACCCTGCCGGTGGTCGACGACGGCGGCGCGCCCCAGTCCACCGTCATGGACGAAACCTTCAAGGTGGCGATTTCGCGCTTCGACGACCGAATCCGTGTCGGCGGCACCGCGGAGCTGGCATCCTACGACCTCAGCCTGGCCGAGAAGCGTCGTGCCACCATTTCCATGGTCGTGCGCGATGTATTCCCGGAAGGCGGCGATCTGGCCAAGGCCGAATTCTGGACCGGCCTGCGCCCGATGACCCCGGACTCCACACCGATCATCGGCGCCACCAAGTACGACAACCTGTGGCTCAACACCGGCCACGGCACCCTGGGCTGGACCATGAGCTGTGGCAGTGCTCAGCTGTTGTCCGACCTGATCGACGGTCGTACGCCCGCCATCAACCCCGATGGTCTGGCCGTGTCCCGCTACGCCGCCTGAAGCCTGAGGCAGTAGAGGCAAGACAAGGCATAACGTCAAGGGCACAGCGACAAGGCATAACGCCAAGACACAGCGCCTACCGATAGATAGCCAGAGCAGGGTGGTGCAGTAGTGCTGCCACCCACGCAGCCGCTAAACGACACCCCGACGGGCCTTGCCCGCCGGGGTGTCGTCGTTTGTGGTATTCGACCACGGCGCGTCGTCTAATCGTGGCCAAACCAGGAAAAGGGTGGGGCGCACTCAGCGACGTCGAGGCAAAGCTCGAATCCCCGGATATGTCGGTATATGCTGAAAGGCAACAACTAAATTTAGCCACAATGACAGACAGTCCAGATCCATCAGGGCGTGGAAGCCTGGACGCCTTATTCAAGCCTGGTGGGGTAGTGCTGATTTCAGGGAAGGAAGTGGCAGCAATCGCCATGGAAGGGGCGTGTCTATGTGACATTCTCCCGCGGTAGCCTGCCTGTAGGGTAATCGGCAACCGGAATATCCACGCCGGGCCGGTGTCGTTGCTATAGCAGATCCAATGGGCTGGATGTGCCAGCAAACCGTTTGCCGATGACGTGGGTATAGATCTGCGTGGTTCGAACATCGGTGTGGCCCAGCAACTCCTGTACCGTGCGAATGTCCTGACCGGCCTCAAGCAGGTGGGTGGCAAAGGAATGGCGGAAGGTATGACAGCCGACCCGTTTATCCACGATACCTGCTTGTTTCACCGCCACCTTCAGCGCCTTGCGAGGGACTGAGTCGTGCAGGTGATGCCGACACAGAACTCCCGAAACAGGATGGGCACATAGGCCAGTGGAAGGAAACACGAACATCCAGGCCGGTTGGCGGTAGGCTCCTGGGTATTTCTTACCCAGCGCAAAGGGCAGCGAAGGGCCTACCCCCCGTGCGACGTCCTCGCGTTGCAGGGACAAGGCAGTATCCATCTGCCGAGTCAGTTCAGACATCAGGGTTGTACTCAGCAAGGTCTTGCGATCCTTGCCTCCCTTGCCGCTGACGATGGTCAAGGCCCTTGTATCGAAATCGATGTCTTTGACACGAAGCCGAAGACATTCCGCGATACGTAGCCCACTGCCATAAAGTAAAGAGAAGATCAGCCAGTTTCGTCCCGACATGCACGACAGGATTGCCGCGACCTCGGCACGGGTCAGTACGGTGGGAAGCCTACGATGTTGGCGAGCATGCTTGAAGTCGAGCGGTCCCAACTCGACGCCAAGAAACTTGTGGTACAGAAAGGCGAGAGCATTCAACGCAATCTTTTGCGTATTGACCGAGACACCGTTGTCGTTGGCGAGCGATGTCAGGAAGACGCGCACCTCGGGTGCACCCATCTCAGCAGGATGTCGGCGTTGGTGAAACAAGATGAATCGCTTGATCCAGTGCAGGTAGGTTTTTTCTGTTCGAATACTGTAGCCACGCAAGCGTAGATCTCGGCGGATGGACTCCAGGAACGGGCTCTTGCTCATGTGCAACCTCCAAAATACGGTAACTATACATTCATACAGTATATCGAGAAGCGTCCAGCTGACGCGCCTGGAAAGCAACAGAAGAACGCATGTTTTCTCCGCACAAATTCTAGAAAAAAGGCAGAACATCAGAGAGATGTGAGCAGAGTCCGGTGGAATGTCGCGCACACTTTCGCAGGAATTCGAGCATGCGCGTGTTGGCGACTAAGGGCGAAGAAGGCATAGGATGAATTTCTTGGTAGTATCAAGAAGATGTGAAGCACCTTGTGCAGATCCGCGCGGCGTCAATTTAAGCACGCATACGATTAAAAATGTTATGTGTCTAGCTTCTCTAAAGGACGATAGATGGACGACGACGTAGAAATCGAGATGAGTCCTCTGTGCCAGGAGCTTACCGACTCCGGGAAGACAGTGCAGGTCGAGATATATCGCGGAGAGAAGAAGGGGTGGATTCTCGAGGTAGTGGATGAAGAAGGCACTTCTACTGTCTGGAATGAGCTTTTCGCGACCGATGCCGATGCTTTGGAAGAATTGAAGGCGACGATACGAGATGAGGGTATCGATGTCTTGATAGGTAAGTCCGAGTAAATTGGATACTAAATACACATAACAATGCCAGGCAGGCGATGCAAAACCCCGCACGCCTGCTGGCGGGCGTTATGCATCCCGATAGCTGACTGATAGTGACCATAGAATGAGTGAACCGCTGCTAAAGCCCTACTATGTTTACGAACTCGTCGATCCACGTTGCGGAACTACCTTTTACGTCGGCAAGGGGAAGGGGCAGCGGGCTTTGGCCCACGGCGCTGAAGCTGGAACATCAACTGATCACAACGAAAAGCTAGCCAGAATCCGTGAGATACGGGCGGCCGGAGAGAAAGAGCTAGCAATAGTCATCGGTAGGTATGAAACCGAGGAACAGGCGTATGCTGTCGAAGCCACACTTATACATTGGGTGTACGGCTTTTACAGTTTAACGAATGTTCAGGGAGGGCATGGTGGCTCTACGATTCGCCCGAACGGAGCTATGGACGAGATTCCAGGCATAGATATCCCGAGGCGGGCTTACCGCCAATCGGGAGAATATTCTAGCGCCATGATTCGCGCTCGCGAACAAAATGACACTGTATCGTTCGCATTGGAGATTAAGCGAGCGCTGGAGGAAGAACTCGATGTGGGTTTTACTGAGCCGGATCTCGGTGAGAGCAATAAGACAAAGATCTACTCATACTTCGATGCTGCGAGGCTTCGAATTGGTATCACTCACACTAAGAATCCAACCATGTGGTTGGCGTTTGAGCCGACTGGAAAATCGGCAGAGGAAAAGGATAGATTTCTGAGATTCGCAGTCGGCGCTGAGCTATACATCACCAATGCTAAGAATCTAGCCAGGTATCCGGACTATAGTGGCACTCGTGAGATTGACGTGATTATCAGGGAAGCTAGAAAAGGAATTCAGCTGTTGGAACACGGTGATGCATAACAAAGCGCTGCTGCCGGACAATTTTTCCGCTGCGCTCAAAATTTGCCGCAGAGCGCGGCGTTAGCTGTATAGGGAGGCTCCTTGAGTACCTATTGTATTTACACAGATAGAGAATACCCACATAAAGAACTAACGAGAGAGCATATTATTCCTCTCTCATTAGGTGGGGTTAACGGATTTGAAATTCTAGTTGAAAAAGAAATCAATAAGTTTTTTGGATCAAAGGTTGATGGGAAGTTAGCAAATGATTTTCTTATAAAGCTTGATCGAAAAAATGCGGACGCTAGAGGTCATAGCAACAAACCTGTACAGCCCGTATGGAACAAGGTAAGCGTTAAAGAAACGGGTGAGCCGTTACAGATTAAGTTTGAAAAGCCTGGAGATACAAAATGGATTTCTGCTATCTCAAAAAAAGAAATTGACAAAACTTCCCTTAATAAGAAAGAAATATCTATATCATTAAGTGTTGATACGACTATAAGCTTTCAGTTTACCGCAAAGGTTGCATTGGCAGCTGGATATTTCATATATGGTGATATGTTTAAAGATCAGGCAGATACTACCTCCTTGAGAAAATTCTCAACAGCAAGAACATTGAATAAAGACAACAAGTTTGGAAACAGGGCGGTCTCAACCTACAAGCGCAACACTATTGGAGTGCCGGAGATCCGGGCACTGACTTCTGGAGAACCTCCGCGTATACCTCCAGAGGCGTCTTGGCGTTCAACGTCTCTCTAGGCCTGGTATTGAGTGAGTCTGCGATCTCATCGAGCTCCTCCTGGGTGTAGGTCGATAGGTCCGTTCCCTTGGGCAGATACTGTCGAAGCAGACCATTGGTATTCTCGTTCGACCCACGTTGCCACGGGCTGTGTGGATCGGCGAAGTAGATGGCTGTCCCGGTACGTTGGGTTATTTCGGCATGCTTGACCATCTCGCTCCCTTGGTCGTAGGTCATCGACAGCCGTAGTGAGCGTGGAACACGGTTCAATTTGTCACTAAAGCCGACCATCGCATCCGTCGCGGTCGTACCGTCCATTTTCACCAGGATGACGAAGCGTGTCGTGCGCTCGACCAACGTGCCTATGGCAGAACGGTTGCTGGCTCCCATGATGAGGTCGCCTTCCCAATGCCCGGGCATCAACCGATCTTCGATCTCAGGCGGCCGGAGATGAATACTGACCAAGTCAGGAATTTGGCGGCGACGATCCTTGCCACGACTGCGTGGACGCCGCTTTCCCTTCCCCTGCCGAAGGCAAGCAATGAGCTCTTTTTTCAGCGAGCCTCGGGGCATCACATAGAGCGCGTTGTAGATGGCCTCGTGGGAGACCTGACGTGTAGGGTCATTTGGATACATGCGCTTCAGTGTGATGGCTATCTGCCTAGGAGACCAGTACTTGCGCAACAGGTAGGTCACCAGATCGAAGAGAGGCGTACCAAGGCGCAACTTAGATTGTCGTCGTGCTCGATGTCGCGTCAGCGTGGCCCTGAAACCCGACAGACTGGCGTCATAGCCAGCATGAGAAGGTACCGCATGCCGAGCCAGTTCTCGAGAAATCGTGCTGGCAGCTCTCCCAAGGAACTTGGCGATGGAGCGTATCGAGTGACCTTCACGCATCAGCATGATGGTGGCACGTTCTTCAGCAGTAAGGTGGTGGTAGCAATGAGTCATAGCGATAGCGTACCTGATCGATCAGGTGTTGCACTTGCTCATTGAGACCGCCCAGTAAGCTCAGATTTACAGATCGTTTTCATTATCATCAAAAAGATGCTGGAGACGTTATGATGTTTAAAGAGATATCTAGCCTTAGAAACTCATCAGCTGTAATAATCATGCTTTGCGAGTCCAATCTTATAATATCCGTGTCAATACTAGGTAAATATTTGGGTACGGTTAACGTAGATGCCAATACCGATGAGTTCCCTAACGACGGAAGTTTCAGGTTAGGCCAAGTCATATTTTTGAACTCTTCAAGCGATATCGAAAGAATATCGTACTACGATGCAGTTGCAGAAGTGGCAAAGAAACTAGGAATCAAGCCGAATGAGTAGTACAGCTAACAAAACGCTCAAATTGACAGTTTTTCCGTCGCTTCTTTTTGTGGTAAAAAACACTGCCACAAAAGAGCTCCTCCAAAACTGCAATTTAGCTCAGCGTTAGGTGTGTAGTTTCAGGTACCGAGAATAAATCCAATCAGAAGCAGGGGGATATATGAAAGTCCTTATTATTGCTATCGTTCTTACCTTGGTTAGCGGCACTGCTCTGTCCCACGGGGGTGGGTGCAGGAAAAGTTCTCCACCCGGGCAGTGTTGCCATATGGATAATAGTGTCGGAACGGTTCATTGCCATTAACTGTTAAAAGCAGAACACTCACACCTAACAAGGCCAGGCAGGCGATGCAAAAACCCGCACGCCTGCTGGCGGGCGTTATGTTTCTGGATTCTCTGGAGGACGATAGATGGACGACGATGTAAAACCGAGATGAGTACTCTTTGCCTGGGGCGAATCGGCTTTTGAAAAAAGTGGATGTTAAGATTTATCGCGGGGAGGAGAAGGGGGGGATTCTCGATGTAGCCAATGGAAATAACGTCTATCGTCTGGAAGGAGTTTTTCGCGACCGATGCCGATGCTTTGGAAGAATTGAAGACGTCCATACTGGAGTCTGGATCAAACTTTAGGCAATAGGAGGAAGTTTTGGGAAATTCAGATTACATTGCGATTGGATCCGTGATTGTCGCGTTAGCAGCATTTGCTGTTGCGATCTGGCAGGGTTTTTTAACAAGGAAGCACAATATTCTCTCTGTAAAACCAAGGTTCTATATTGATAAGAGCTATGTTGAAGGATTGCATTATCGACTCGAGAGCCAAGGGCTTGGGCCAGGAGTGATTGAGAACTTCACAATTCTTGTTAATGAGGAGAAAATTATAAATCCAAAAAGTGACCCATGGCCGGAATTGTTCAAAAAAATTGGCGTGACCGGGGTGAACTATGAATTTCATATACCTTCAGTTGGTTCTACCCATTCGCCTAACACGTCAAAGATTCTATTAAGTGTGACTTACGCGGATCAAGGTACTCCCGCCGAAGTTATGGATGTTATTGATGGTAGAGTTAACTTTATGGTTGAGTTTAAGTCGCTATACGAAGAACAGTTGTTTAGTTATAAGGGCGGGGAGAATCCCTGATAAGACGTTCAGTCCTAACCTTCACCTACGTTCCACTCCGCGCATGGATTCGCCATTGTATGCGCAGTGATACACTCTCGTTTCGGCCGGCTTAGCGCGGCGTTAACTGAACAGGATTAAAATTTTATTAATGGACTACTTGGATAGATTAATTAGGCTTTGCGAAAATGCTAAAGCAGCCGATCCTAAATCTGAATTTAAGGTTGCTAGCTTTGATGAAATACCAGACATAGATAAAGGGGTCTATATCATCAAAGAGGTTGGTGGGTGTGCAGAAAGAACGTTTCAAGCATTCGTAGAATTTAAGAAAAAGAAGCTTAAAGCATGTAGTAGAGTAAACGGTCCATCAGATGTTTTATATGTTGGTTCCTCAACTACCGGCTTACGAAAAAGGCTAAGGCAGCATCTGGTTAATTGTCCTGACAAAACATACTCTTTACACATGTCACAGTGGTTCGATGGTGATTATGAGGTTCGTATTCTTGAATATGAGGTTCCAATTGAAATCCTCCAACTCATTGAGGATGCAATTTCATATGATTTAAATCCTGCCTTTGGTAAGAAACTTGGGAATAATAAATAGGACCGAATTGGTAATTAATATAAAAACTAATTAAGCTAGGTTCGCAGCGCGTGTCACTTCTACTATGCGTTGTTTTTAATGTTTAAGGTAATATATGTCTGATTACTTGCCAATCGGTATTGCGCTGGGTATCGCCTTCGGCGCAGGATTTGGCATAGCACTGGACAACCTGTCCTTGGGGATTGGCCCCGGCATTGCCCTTGGGATAGCCATTGCCCTGGCGATGTCCAACCGAAGGTCCAGCAAGGCCTGCAGACCCACGCAAGAGACAGGAAGTGAGGACAGTACCGGGGATAATGGATGAGGCTAGCAAGGGCCTGGAAAGGGGCGAGAAACGAACTAGAAAGAAGCTGGTAATCGTCGAGAAAGGCGCTTTAGGGCTTGGAGTGAAAAAATCATCGTCCAGCAAGACACTCAGTCAACTCACGGTAGGCTCGTAACCTGTCATTGGACAGATTCGGCCTCGGTGGACCCCGCTCTGGCATCACCCACGACACTCCACCAGTTGTTTCGCCGCGTATTCTTCAGGTGCTGGCCTGCAGCTTGGCGCCATTTTTCCTACGCTGAATAGGCATCGGCATCGGCATCGGCATCGGCATCGGCATCGGCATGGGCGATCGTCCTGTGGCTCAGGACGGATGGTGCTTAGCGCGACGGCGCCGTCTCGGTGGTATCTGGTATCGAATCGGTGAGTGGGTGGCTGAGTATGGATCAGGCCAACCGAGGCCGGCGATCAAATAGTGCGGTACACCCGATTGTGCACTCTATGCATTCAGGCTCAGGCTCGGAGAGGTGGCGTATGACCAGGCACGTTGGGTTTCGGAGGCTTTGTCTCTCGATGGGGCTGCTCGCTGGTTCGTCGGCGGCCCTGGGCGCGGGCCTGCCATCGGGGGAGGGCAGGGAGGCTGTCGAAGTGCAGTGCTCGGTGTGCCATCCGGTCAGTCGCACGGCCAGAGCCTTGGCTACAGCCGAGAGGGTTGGCTCGAGTTGATGGGCACCATGGTGGATCTCTCGCGTGATCCTGCCCGCCGCGGGGCTATCGCCGACTATCTGGCGGAGCACTTTCCTCCCAATGAGCGACGGGCACCGACGTTGCTTGAGGGAGATACCGATATCAGCTTCCATGAATGGGTGGTGCCGACGCTAGGGCAGCGCTCAAGGGATCCGGCCGAGGCGCCAGACGGCGGGATCTGGTGGGCGGGCCAATGGGGAAATCTGGTGGGGCGCATTGATCCCATGTCCGGTGAGATGCGCGAATACCCGCTGCCGCCCGGCAGCATGCCTCACTCTGTGACGCTGGATCGTGACGGTGGTGTGTGGTTTACCGGCAACAAGAACGGGACGCTGGGGCGTCTCGACCCGGCCAGTGGTGATATCGAGGTGGTCGACATGCCGGACCCCTCGGTGCGTGATCCCCACACGGCGGTGTTCGATGATGACGGTGTTCTCTGGTTTACGGCGCAGCACGCCAATCGCGTCGGACGCCTGGATCCGCAAACCGGTGAGGTCGAACTCGTTGCCATGCCCACCACTGGGGCACGTCCCTACGGCATCAAGATCGATGCAGAGGGCACACCCTGGGTGGCCTGCAATGGCCACAACTGCCTGGTACGGGTCGATCCCGACACCATGGCGCTTACCGAAATCGAGCTTCCCCACCAGGCAACCACTGTGCGCCGGCTCGATATCGCCGATGACGGCATGATCTGGTACGTCAATTCGGGAAGGGGCCGGCTTGGGCGCTATGACCCCCGCAGCGGTGAGGTGCAGGAGTGGCCGTCGCCAAGCGGCGAGAAGTCTCATCCCTACGCGATCGCGGTACTCGATGGCGTGGTCTGGTACAACGAATCCGGGATGCGCCCCGATGCCCTGGTGCGCTTTGATCCCGCCACCGAGACCTTCCAGAGCTGGGCGATCCCGTCCGGCGGTATTTACGCCGGTATCGTGCGGCATATGCGACCGACCCGGAATGGCGACCTGCTGATTCATCAGAGCGCCACCAATCGCATCATTCGTGTCGAGATCACTCGCTAGGGACCACCGGTTGTTCCGGTACCCGTTACGCCGCCCCCTTCACGCACCCCGTCGAGAAAGCCTCTCGGCGGGGTGCCTTCGTTTGTTGCCTTGGTGGCTGATTGGACATCGTCACATTGATGAAGACGGTCTATGCTTCAAAGGCCAAGTTTACTTAGGAAGAGTGTTCTACGGGGGTAGTCATTCTGATTGAATCCATCAGGAATACTTGGTAAGTACTTGATAAATAAGCCGAGATGTTTGGTGTCCTGCGGTCGTGGCTCCGGTGCCTTTTTAAGCACATTTTATTCAGGGCTGCGCCGCCAGAAGCGCTTTCCTTTCCGTGTCAGATGAAAGAGGTCAGCGCGGGGACGCTGTCGGGGCGCCTTGCCCGTTATCCAAAGCTCCGGTGTCCGAGCATGTTTCCCTCCTTCCTCGCATAGCACCAGATTCCGGTCGCCTGCCTCCTGTTTCGGTGGGCTGACGTCCCGGAAGTCGACTACCCCCGCGCGGTCATCGTTTCGATGACCCGGGTAGCGTTATTTCTCGCCGAGCTTCTTGTTGACGACCTGTACTGCGCTGCCCTGCGAAGTTGCAAACGTCATTCAACGTCAAGGAGCCAACACATGAACACGTCAAAAGACCCCGATCCCTGCCCATGCCGCCCTCAGGTGGGGCTGGGCAAGGATCGGGCGGAAGAGCTCGTGGTGGCCAGGGTGCCCCAGGGCTTTGAGGCCAACATCAATGTGCGCCTCGTGCCTGGAGGAGACTTCGCGCTCCCCAAGCGTCCTCTGCGCTGCCGTCCTCGCAAGGGAGCGCCCCGTCGGGATGCCAAGCCGCTGGCGTTACCAGAGGAGGTGATGAAGAAACTCCAGGAGGCCGACAAGGTGATGATGGATTGGTTGGCCAAGGACGAGGCGAACGCGAGCCTATACATGGCGCGTCCTGTCGAGGCCTTGCTCAAGGCCGGTGTCAAATTGTCAAGGCAGGAGCTGAAGGCCGTCGAGCGGGCCCACGGGGAGGTCGAACAGACAGCAGTGGTAGGTCCCGGAGTGAAGGTGGCGGGTTTCAAGGCTGCGGCCTTCCCGCGTGGTCGTATCGGCGAGATCAAGCCGGGTGCGAAGCCGCAGGATGATGATGGCTTTGCTGTTCACAAGGAGGGCTAGTCATGGCACTGGATCGAACAGCCGGTTTTGACATGCTCGTTCAGATTTCCGAGAACGAACTCAACAATCAACTTGCCACGGCCTTCCTCGCCGGAGGGATCTTTCCACCCAGTATCAGCGTGCCAGTCAATGCAGGCGGTGTCAGCGGGAGCGCCGATCTGAATTTCGATACCCCCGTCGCCGACCTGGACCGCCCTCGGCCGAGAATGGGGCTGACCGTTCCCTTTTCCAATTCTCAGCTCCAGATCACCGCGCCCCTGGCGTTGACGGTCGCCCCGATCGGTGGCGCCATCACGGTGGTGGACAGTATCGCCATGGTGACCGAGGGCAGCAATCAATTCGCCACCATGGACTTCAATGCCGGTGCGCCCACGGTCAATGTGGCCTTCGATCCTGCGTCGGTGTCACTGCTTGAGCCGCTTCTGGATGTTGCGGGGCTGAGCCTCACGCAGGCGCAAAACATGATGGCGGGAGTCGTACTCGACCAGCTTCAGTCAAGCATCGGTCGAATCGATCTGACGCCAGCTATCCCGGTCGTCGACGATACGGATGCGACAACCGTCTTCGACATCGATGTCACCACCGTGAACGATACCACGGCGCTGGATCGTGATTGCCTTGCGTTCGGTGTGCGAATGTCCAGCGACGGCGGGGGGAATATCAATAACGTCACCTCCAGCTTGATCCCTGCCGGGAGCCAGTCGCTGGTGACGATGAGCAACTTCTGGTTGCTGGCCAGGGTAATGCGCCCACGTATCGCAAGCTCCATGGGCAGACCTGTCACCGATTTCGACACCCCCTTGAGGCTAAACCGCAGTATCCCCGCACCGGGTGGCCAGGGGACGCTTCGAAGTCTCGAGGCTCGCGTTGTCGGTAATCGTATATCCGTCACGGGACGTGCCACCGACTCGGGTAGTGGCTGGTCGGCGGAGTCGAATTTCTCGTTCTTCATCGATATCGGTCTGGATGCAGGGGCCATCACGGTGACTGCGACCACGCCGGTGGTGGATACCGATGTGGATCTGGCCTGGTGGGTGTGGCTTGCCTCACTCGGTCTGGGAGGTCTGTTCGGCGGTATCGTCGGAGTCATCATTGCCGCCGTGGTGCTGGCGATTGTCGAGGCGGTGGCAGAAGGCATCGCCGATGGTCTGATTTCGGATGGCATCAGCGGGGCCATTGGTGGCCTGCCGGCGATCCCGCTCGGGCCCATCGGTGGTGGTCTGACGCTGTCCAGTATCGTCCTCGATGATCTGGAATTGCGCTCGAGCATCGTGCGGTCGGTCTCGGTGCCGGTAAAACACCAGGGCGGAAACGTCGGTCTCGAAGGGTTCTCGGTGGATCTGGACAGTGGCGCCCTCAGTGCGGGGGTGCTGCCCGGAACCGATCTCGCCTGGAATCCCGCAAGTGGCTTGAATGCCGTCGGTGGCAGTGGGCTGACGGTCACGGGGACCTCCTTCGGCGGGCTGACACCGGTGCAGATATCGCGCCTGCCGCTGGCAACAAGCCAGATGTCTCTGGGCCTGATACCCCTCACGTGGCCACGATGGTTCCTGTTCATGCCTCACCATGAGGTGGTCTTCGGGATGCGCACGTCCGAAGGGCGCCTGGCCAAGTTACGTGCCTGGCGCCAGATCGATCAGCAGGGTGCACTGCATCTGGACTGGATCACCTTCGACACCCCGACGCCATCGCTGGATATTGCGGCACGATGGAGCGTGACAGAGCGCGGAGAGGTGACGCACTACGTTGCGAAGGACTGTTCTCGTTGTCGTTCCAGCCCGGTGCGATGGTCCGGTGTATTTGAAGCCTGGCCCAGGCTCACCGCCTTCCCGGTGGACTACGAGTGGTGCCTGTGTGGGCAGACCCTGGAACAGGGCGATGGCAAGGTGAAGAGCGCGGCAGGCATCATTCCCTATCGACTGGAGGGACGACGCCTCAAGGTCGCGACCGAAATGGGCCAGTCGTTCAAGTGCGAGCTGTGTGTCAGCGCCATCGATGCCCGTGGCCTGGAGCTGTACACCTGTATTCAGCTCAATCAGCCCGGTATCGAGCGACGCTGCCGTCCGTGCAAACCGACTCGCAAGGATGTGTCGGTCAATCTGTTGCCGGTGGCCGCCGAGCTTGCTTACTGGCGACCCTTGCTGCCGCGGGAGCCGCTGGTCGAGGTAGAGCCCATCGGCTAGGCTCGAGCCCACAAGAGACGCAAGAAAGTAGAAGGAAAAGAGATGGCAGGAGGGGCCGGTACCCGAGCAGGGTTCCGGCCCTTTTTTTATGGACGCGGGTCAGCATGGCAGCAAATGGGGCCTTGTATCCTGGCATTTTGCCGTCATGGGGTGTGTCATGAGGTATGGCGTCCGTTGTCTATTCCTGATGCTGGCCCTGTCATCAGGGGTCGCCGCGGCCACTGATGACCCCTGGACCAGCGAGATCAACGAAGGGGCGGTGGGTTCGGGCTTTGACGATCCTTTTACGGAAGATATCAACGAAGCGGCGGTAGCAAGCGGGTTCGATGATCCCTTCACTGACGACGTGAATGAAGGTGTGATCGGCTCGGACATCGATGATCCGTTTACCGACGATATCAATGAAGGCGCAGTCGGATCAGGACGCGACGATCCTTTTACCCCGAGTATCAATGAAGGCGCGGTAGGCTCGGGGTTTGATGATCCGTTTACCAATGCAATTAACGAGGGGCGGGTAGACTCGGGCGTCGGCTCCCCCTGATCGCTCGTTGGTCGTACGTAGATGCGCTGAAGGGAACAGATGACGGCCTTTGAAGCCTGTTGGCGCTACGCAAGAGGGACGCGGGTGTCGATCCTGTTGTCGTCCCAGTCGAGCTCCTCTGCAAGGCCGATCAAGCGTTCGACGGCGGGCAGACGATGGTCGGGATGCCACACCAGCATCAGGCAAAGCTCGGTCGTGAGGTCCTCAAGCCTGAAGCTCACGATATCTTCCGGTGCATCAGTCATGGCCAGGGAGGGGAGTAGCGTACACCCCATCTGGGCTGACACAAGACATCGCATCGTGGTGTTGTCACTGCACTCCTGCACAATCTTGGGCTGAAAGCCTGCGGCGTCAAAGGCACGCTGAAGCTGGTCATAGCTACTGGGCGTCGAGCCCCGCTTGAACCAGATAAAGTCCTCGTCACTGATATCGGAAAGCCGTGTTGGTGGGTGGGAGGCCAATGGAGAGTGCCTGCTGACTGCCAGCACCATATGATCCCTATACAGGCACAAACTTCTCAGCAACGGCTGACTTGGTGGATGAAAGAACATGATGCCGGCATCCAGTTCGGCCGCTAGCAGCGCTTGTTCCTGATGGCCTGACAGCATGGATTCGATCGATACATCGGTGCCTGGAAAGGTGTTCCTGAACTCGAGCAATAGATGAGTGATGTTGGATATCCATGGGTGCAGGGGGGTGAGGCCAAGTTTAAGACTGTCTCGGTGACCATGCTGGATATCGCGTGCGATTTTTTTTGCCTCGGAATACTCTGCCGTCATGCGCTTCATGGCATCATAAAAGGCTTCGCCCGAGGAGGTCAGTGCGATACCTCGATTTGAACGAAGTAATAGTGTGGCACCTACCTCCTCTTCCAGCAGTTTGAGTTGGCGCGTCAGGGCTGGCTGAGCCACCGGTATCGCTCGCGCAGCAGCCGAAATGGATTTTCTCTCGGCCACTTCAATAAAATAGGTTATCCGTTTGAAATCCATGGGCTTTCCTGGGTACGTTCGACCGGTATCGAAAAGTAGCATGGCAGCCATACAAAAACAATATTTTCCGAGGATGCCATTTTTTCCTTATAAGGTGGCGACGTTCAAGTTTTTCAAGGCTGGATATGTCCAATAATAAATTTGTTTCTTTTATTTCAAAAAATATCGATCACTTTAAAGCATTTCGTCGCTGTCTTCATATGTACCCAGAACTTGGGTTTGAAGAGCATGAGACTTCCCATCGGGTTGTCCAGGAACTGGATCGCCTGGGAGTCGAATACACGACCGGTATTGCAAAAACCGGCATCGTCGCGACCATCAGGGGAAATCGCAGGGACTCTGGACGGCGCGTAGGCCTCAGGGCCGACATGGATGCCTTGCCCATGCAGGAAATGTCGGGCGTGCCCCACGCTTCCCGCCATACTGGAAAGATGCACGCTTGTGGCCACGACGGTCATACTACCATCCTGCTCGGCGTCGCCGCCTGGCTTTCGGAGAATCGGGATTTCTCCGGGACCATTCACCTCATCTTCCAGCCCGCGGAAGAGGGATTGGGCGGCGCTACGGGCATGATCGATGACGGGCTGTTCGACAGCTTTCCTGTGGACGAAATTTTCGCTTTGCACAACTGGCCCGCTTTGCCCTCCGGCATGGTTGGAGTCCGGTCCGGACCGATCATGGCGGCGACGGATAAAATCAGAATAGTGGTACGTGGCAAAGGCGGCCATGGGGGCGTCAATCCCCACCGCGCCGTCGACCCCGTCCTGATGTCTGGCGCTCTGTTGCAAGCCTTGCACACTGTCGTGTCGCGTGATGTTGATCCTCTCGAATCCGGTGTCATCAGTCTGTGTGGCATCGAGGGCGGGTCCCTCGATGGGTTTGCCATCATTCCCGATGAGGTCAAGATCAGCGGCACGGTGAGAAGTCTCGAAGAGCATGTTCGTAGTTCCATAGAGAGCTCCATGCTGCGTATCTGTCGCGGGATTGGTCAGACGTTCGGTGGTGAAGTATCACTGGACTATGAACGCCTCTTCCCGGTGACCCGCAATGCGAAGGATTCCGCCGAACTGGTCGCGTCCTCGGTGGTGGCCCTGTGGGGCCATGACAGACTGGCTGAAGAGGTAGCGCCCAGCATGGGGGCCGAAGACTTCTCCTTTATGCTTGATCGATGCCCAGGAGCTTACTTCTTTCTCGGATCCGGCAAGGACGAGGGCTCTTTTCCGCTGCATAGTGCCTACTACGACTTCAATGACGAAATCATTCCGCTCGGGATTGAGTTGATGGTAAAGATTGCGCTCGATTCTCTTGATGACAAGGCGTGAGAGGTTTTATATGAATAACAATACAAGCACGGTTATAGAAAATAAAAAGTGGTATGAAAAAATACCGGACCCGATGGTGCTAATATTTTTTATATTGCTGGTCTCCTATGCCATTACCTGGTTTGTGCCCTCTGGTACATTCGACAGAGTTGAGGTGAATGGCAGGGAAGCTGTCGTGCCGGGATCTTTCGAGTTGGTGAATAGTCCTGCCTTGTCGCCCATGGACATCTTCTTTGCCATTCCTCAAGGCATGGTGTCCGCGGCCAGTGTTATCTTCATCGTCTTTATCGCCGGTGGGCTTTTCCGACTGCTTTCGGTGACCGGAGCCCTGGATAACGCCGTGGGGTTTCTGGTGGCGAAGATCGGAAGTGAGCGACAGACCCTGACGGTCTGGGCCATGACATTTATCTTCGGCATGCTGGGAGTGGCTGTTGGCTACGAAGGCAATATTGCGTTGATTCCCCTGGCGGTCTTCGTTGGCCTCGCCTTGAAGGGAGACCTGATCGTGGGGCTCAGCATTGCGATAGGAGGCATTGGTTTCGGTTTTGCGACGTCACCGGTCAATCCCTATACCGTCGGGGTGTCACAGGCGATTGCCGAACTTCCGCTGTTTTCGGGAATCGCCCTCAGGTCCGCCATGGGGATAGTGATTCTGTGTGTGGTGGCGCACCACACGTCACGGTATCTCAAGAAGATCCAGAGGAATCCGGAGAAGAGCCTGGTCAAAGGTATTTCCACGGCAGGCATGTCGCTGGACAAGCCCCTTGGCGAGTACCGGATGGCCAGACAGGATCTGGTGGTGGTGGCGGTCTTCCTGACGGGATTGGCGTCGATCCTTTACGGTGTCTTTTCGCTTGGATGGTACATCAACGAAATCTCCGGGGTATTTCTGGCGATCGCCGTCGTCTGCGGTGTCTTGACGCGCATGAGCGCCAGCGACATCGTCGGCCATCTGCTCAAGGGAGCTGCCTCGGTGACCTCTGGCGCTCTGATTATCGGGGTGGCCCGGGCCATCCAGATTCTGCTGGAGCAGGGGCAGGTCACGGATACCATCATTCATTATCTGGCGGTTCCTCTGTCCGACCTTCCCGTTGCGCTGTCGACCATCATCATGACGCTGGTCCACGGGCTGATAAATGTCTTCATTCCGTCGGGTAGTGGTCAGGCGGTGGCGACGATGCCCATCATGATTCCCTTGTCCGACCTCATCGGCATGACCCGTCAGACATCGATACTTGCCTTCCAGATTGGCGATGGCTTTACCAACATGGTGTCTCCCACCTCGGGGGGAACGCTCGCCATGCTGGCCTTGGCGGGTGTGCCCTATGACCGCTGGGTGCGTTATGCCCTCCCTCTGATCATCAAGTGCTTTCTGGTAAGTTGGGTGTTCCTGATGATCGCGGTCTTCATTTCCTGGGGTGCCCATTTGTAGGCTGCCATCAAAGACCGCCGAGGAGGCGTCGATCCTGCCTGCGTCTCCTCACCTTGTGGGCACTGGCTGTTCAAGCCGGTGCCCATCTCGGTTGGATGCACCGGTCGCGATATGGCCTTGGTCAGCGCATGAGTGGCAGATGGACGTAGGTGGTCGGATGTCGGGCGTTGGAGGTTCGACCACCGCAGTGGCCATGAGCCTGGCTTTGAGGGACAGCGTCTGACAAGCTTCAGCGGCTTTTCCGTCTCGACAAATCGAGACTTCTCCCATCGCTAACAAGGCCCGCCCGATGAATCCTCTCGCCACCACACCGACACCGCCGTACTACGCGGTGATCTTCACCTCCACGAGAACGCCGGGGGATGACGGCTACGGCGAGATGGCCGAGCGCATGGTCGAACTGGCGGCACAGCAGCCGGGGTTTCTGGGGGTGGAGTCGGCGCGCTCGCCGGGTGAATATGCCGCCGGCATCACGGTGTCCTACTGGTCTGACCTGGCATCGATCCGCGCCTGGAAGGCCAACCTGGATCATCGCGAGGCCCAGGCCAGGGGCCGCGAGCGCTGGTATGCAAGCTATCGCGTCAGGGTGGCACTGGTGGAGCGGGAGTATGGGCTCGACGAGACAGCGGGTATGAGCTGAGCAGCGACGCCTCTGTCATGACGCACCGCTAATATGACATGGCCAATAACAAGGCCCCGCCGGGAAAGCTCCTTGATTGCAGCCCGGCGGGGCCTTGTCGTTCTTGCGTATTGCTCTCACGCGCCACGCCACTTTCACCCGACGGGGCTGGCGTTATCGCGTCGCGTTTGCTCAGTGGTGGGCGGCGAGTCTGACAGGGGAGTCACCCTGGTCGAGGGTCGCGTCGCCGCAGGCGAGTGCGTCAACCACGGGAATGAGCTGTGTGATGACGGCTTCTACGCAATCGTCATCGTAGTGGCGGCCGCGTCGCTTCTTGAAGCCCTGGTCGTACAGTCGCATATGGTGGGACGCGCTGACGCCGGCCTTGTCCAGGCAATGCGCGGTGCAGTGCATCTGGCAGCCGTCCAGCGCCACGATCGGTCGCCCGGATTGTGCCTTGCGCACCAGCCCGGGCACGCCGCCACCAACGCCCGAGATGCAGGACATCTCGGCGATGCCGCGATGGTCGAGCGCCACGGCGACGCTGTTGGCGAGCTGGGCCACATCGGAGCAGCCAGAGCAGGCGTAGACCAGGGGAAGGGGTGAGGGGGTGGCCATGGTGGGCTCTCCTTGTCGGAACATCTTTTAGGTGTGCTATCGGTGTTCAGGTCGTCGCGCTAGCGGGCGAACTGGCTTAGCGGCAGGTAGGGATAGCGCTGGCCGGGCACCACCTGCTGGCCGGGGGGGACCTGGAGGTAGCCGTCGGCTTGTGCTGCACTCTTGAGCATATTGGAGCCCTGGTCGCCGGCGATCCTGGCCACCGGGGCAATGTCGCTGTGATCCAGGCGGACACGTAGCCACTGGGTGCGGGTGCGGTTGGCGCGGTAGGTGAAGCCTGCATGCACTGCAAAGCTCGCCAGCGGGGCGATGGTTCGTCCCTGCCGGCGATGCAGTACCGCCAGGCCCAGCAAATGCCAGGCGACCAGGGCCGCGGTGGGGTTGCCGGGAAGTCCCAGCAGCGGGGTGCCGGTGGACGGTGACTGGCCGATGTAGCCCAGGGTGAAGGGCTTGCCGGGCTTCATCGCCACGCCGCTGAGGCTGATGCCGCCAAGGCGCTCGAGACAGGGCCTGACGTGGTCTTCCTCACCCACCGAGACGCCGCCGGTACAGACGATCAGATCGGCCTGGCGGGCGGCGAAGGTCAGCGCTTCTTCCAGCGCCGTGGCGCTGTCGCTGATGTTGCCAAGGTCGACAAGCTCGGCGTTGTGATCCTGCAGCAGGGCGTGCAGCATGCCGGCGTTCGAGTTGTAGATCTGGCCCGGGGCCAGCGGCTTGCCGGGCGTGACCAGCTCCGAGCCGGTACTGATGACGGCGACGCGCACCCGACGCCGGCAGGGCACCTCGGTGATGCCCTGGGCCGCCAGCAGCGCCAGGCGGATGGCATCGAGGGGCTCACCCGGCTCGAGCAGTGCCGCTCCCTGGGTGAGCTCTTCGCCACGCCGTCGGATATGGTCTCCCAGCTGCAAGTCAGTGGGAAAGTGGATCTGGCCGGCGTCGTCGATCCGTACCCGTTCCTGGGGCACCACCACGTCGGCACCGCGGGGAATCGGTGCTCCGGTGAAGATGCGCGCACAGCCGTCGAAGGGCAGGGTGATCGGGGCGGCGCCGGCGGGCACTCGGGCCACCACGGGCAGGGCAAGCCGGTGCTTGAGGTCGGCCAGACGCAGGGCGTAGCCGTCCATGGCGCTGTTGTCGATGCCGGGGACGTCGTGCAGCGCCTTGAGCGGCGCGGCCAGGATGCGGCCACGGGCGTGGGTCGTTCTCAGCGTCTCGGTGTCCTCCAGCGGGCGGGTCAAGGCGATGACCTGCTCGCGGGCCTGCCAGGGATCGATCAGGGTGCGGCCCCTGGTCGGGGTGTCACAGCCGCAGGTCTCGCTCATGGGGTGACCTCCAGGGCTTCGTGTCGAGCCGTCATCCCGTTGACTGAAGCGACGTGGTGATCGGCGCTGCGGCTGGTGCAGCGCTGGCTGTCCTTCACCACCATGGCGACGAAGTTGCAGGGCCGGGTGCGGGCGTCGAGCTGGGCTGCAAGAATGTCGTCCCAGGCCATGGCGCAGGCCTTGGGCGAGCCGGGCATGGAGAACACCAGGGTGCGATCGATCACCCCGGCCACGGCGCGGGACTGGATGGTGGAGGTGCCGATGGCCTCGAAGGAACGCAGACGAAACAGCTCGCCGTAGCCTTCGACGACCTTGTCGAACAGTACCGTCAGTGCCTCTGGTGTGTTGTCCCGGGCGGTGAAGCCGGTGCCGCCGTTGACCAGCACCACCTGGATGTCGGAACGGATCACCCAGGCGCTGACCTGGGCGCGAACGCGATAGATGTCGTCGGGGACCAGGGCGCGCTCGGTCAGGCGGTGTCCGGCGCCGGCTAACCGGTCCGCCAGCAGGTTGCCGCTGCCGTCCTCGTCCAGGCCGCGGGTATCGGACACGGTGAGGATGGCGATATCCAGCGGGGTGAACACGGCGCACGTGGACGTATGAGACATGCAAGGACTCCGGTGGAGAGAATGTGAAGGGAGCCCGCCGGACCCTGAGGTCTGGCGGGGGTGTCAGGTGGGAGGGAAGGGGGAGTCGCACGCGTCATTCGCTAGGGCTTGTCTGAAAAGTGCCTGCGCTCGGTAATACGGCGTTAAAAATTGGATTAAAATGCTCATTTACACCCCGTAAACTGCGCTTTCTCACCGATTTTTGCCTTGTCTAACCTTCGCTCGTCGACTTTTCGGACAGCGCCTAGTGGCGCCTGATCGGCGCTCTGTCTGTGCTCTTTCAACGCCCTTGGTGGCGACCTTGCAGCGCCCTCGTCAGCGCATCAGGGGACCGTCGACGTCATCGTCGGCCAGGGTGAAACCCTCGACGCCGATCTCGCTTTCCAGCGCCAGCAGGTAGTGGCGCAGGGCGACGCGGGTGGCCTGTTCGGTCAGCTCGTGGGCGACCCTGTCCTTGACCTCGGCGTAGGGCAGTGGCTGGCGCTCCAGACGGGCGTCGATGACGACCACGTGCCAACCGTAGCGTGACGGCAGCGGACGCTCGTGCAGGCCTTCGGGCAGGGGTTCCAGCGCGCGGTCGAGCTCGCTGACGGTCTGGCCGCGGCTGACCCAGCCAAGGCTCCCGCCTTCGTCCTTCGATGGGCACTGCGAAAACCGCTGAGCCATCTCGTCGAAGCGTTCGGGATGCTGCTTGAGGGTGTCGATCAGCCCTTCGGCCTTCTTGAACTGCTCGTCGCGGGCGTCCAGGTCGTCGGGGGCCGCCGCCAGCAGGATATGCCGGACCTTGAGACGAGTGGGCTCGCAGAAGCGTTCGGGGTGAGCCGCGTGAAAGCGCACGCAGGCCTCTTCATCGGGCGGGGGGACTTGCAGTTCCTGATCCAGCATCACGGCGATCGCACGTTCGTCGGGCTCGTGCAACGAGCCCGTCTCGATGCCCAGGATCTCGGCGCGCTGGCGCAAGAGTTCCTGGATGACCAGGGCGCGGGCCGCCGCCTTGGCGGCGGCCTCGCGATCCGTTGACGGATGGAACTGCATCTCCCCGGCGATGGCTTCCTCGCCGATCACGCTGTCACCAATACGAATGCTGGGAACCGTTGTGTGCGGCAGGGTTTCCACGGGGATGGTTTGCATGACATGCCTCCTCAGGCACGGCGCCGGACGATCTGGTAGCGACGGCCCAGGTAACCCAGGGGAGCGCTCCAGGCGTGAACCAGACGAGTGAACGGGAACACCAGCACGATGGTCAGACCGACCAGAATGTGCAGGTGGTAGATGAAGCCAATGCCTTCGAGGTGGGTGGCGGCGCCGCCCTGGAAGAAGACGATGGCCTGGGCCCATTCGGCGAGCTTGATCATCACGCCGCCGTCCAGGTGATGCAGGGCGGCGGGAATGGTCAGCAGGCCCAGGGTGACCTGAACCACCAGCAGCACGATGATCAGGTTGTCCATGAAGCTGGAGGACGCCTTGACCCGTGGGTCGGTGAAGCGGCGATGCAGCAGCATGGCGCCACCGATCAGACAGGCGATACCGGCAAGGCCTCCGACCAGGATGGCGAACACCTGCTTGGTGCCGGCGCTGATGAAGGGGGCGTAGACCCAATGCGGTGTCAGCAGGCCGACCAGGTGACCGAAGAAGATCACCAGGATGCCGACGTGGAACAGCGGACTGGCCAGGCGCATGCGCCTGGACGACAGCATCTGGCTCGAGCCGGTCTTCCAGGTGTACTGGCCATGGTCGAAGCGCAACAGGCTACCGATCAGAAAGACGCTGCCCGCCAGGTAGGGATAGAGGCCGAACAGCAGGGTGTGCAGGTAGTTCATGACAGACCTCCAGTGGGTCGAGAGGGCATGGCATCGGGGAGGCGAACGGTGTCGGGCTGGACACTGCCCCGACGTTCGGCGAGGCGCTTGCCCTCGGCGGAGGTCAGCGCGCAGTCCTGGTCGGATTCGGCCGAGAAACGCACGGCCTCCTCTTCCCACACGGCGTCGAGGGCGGCAGGGGTGTTGTCGGCCGGTTCTTCCTTGACCGCCTCGCGGTGGAGGTCCACCTGATCCTCGGCGCCGATCAGCGACAGCAGGGTCAGGGGCACCAGCGCCTGGTCGCACTGCTTGGCCTCCAGGCGGGCGGTGATGAGCGCCAGGATATGGCTGACGTCACCGATCCAGCGGGCCACCTCGTCACCCTCGCGGGTGGAGAGGAACTCGAGCAGCAGCGGCAGGTGGTCGGGAAGCTCGCGGCTGTCGAGGGCAAAGCCGGCGTCCTCGTACTCGCCGAGCAGGTCGACCATCGCCTGGCCGCGGTCGCGGGATTCGCCGTGGACGTGCTCGAACAGCAGTAGCGAGGTGGCGCGGCCACGATCGAACTGGGCGACGTAGGCCGCCTGGACGTCCAGCAGGCGGGCATCCGCCAGGCGATCACACCAGTCGAGCAGTGCCTGCCGGGGGGCTCCCCCCGGCAGTGGCATGGCGGCGATCGCTGCCTTGACCTCGACAAGCCCCTCGATCAGTTCCCGGTCGGGATAGTCGAGCAGCCGGGCCAGGGCGCGCAGACCCTGGGCGAGTGGATTAGTCATGCTCGACCTCCGGATGGCTTGGGTCGTACTGCTCGACGTTGACCAGGGTGGTGGTCTGCTTGCGTCCACCGAACAGGCTGGTCTTGTCGCTGCCGCCCTGGCAGCCGTTGCCGAAGGTGAAGCCGCAGCCGCCACGCTCCGGGAAGGCCTCGCGAGCCTGCTCGCGGTGGCTGGTCGGGATGACGAAGCGGTCCTCGTAGTTGGCGATGGCCAGGTAGCGGTACATCTCCTCGACCTGGGCCTCGCTCAGCTCGACCTCGTCGAGGACGTCGTGGCGCAACTCGCCGTCCACGTGCTTGCCGCGCATGTACTCACGCATCGCCATCATGCGCTTGAGCGCGCGAACCACCGGCGCCTCGTCACCGGCGGTGAGCATGTTGGCCAGGTACTTCACCGGGATACGCAGTGATTCGACCTTGGGCAGCACGCCGTCGGTTTCCACGTGGCCACCGTCCACCGCCGACTGGATCGGCGACAGCGGCGGTACGTACCAGACCATCGGCAGGGTGCGGTACTCCGGGTGCAGCGGCAGTGCCAGCTGCCAGTCCATGGCCATCTTGTAGACCGGGGACTCCTGGGCCGCCTTGATCACGTTGTCATCGATGCCGTCACGCTTGGCCTGGGCGATGACCTCGGGATCATTGGGGTCGAGGAAGATCTCGCACTGGCGCTTGTACAGGTCGCGCTCGTCCTGGGAGGCGGCGACCTCCTCGATGCGATCGGCGTCGTAGAGCAGCACGCCCAGGTAGCGGATGCGACCGACGCAGGTCTCGGAGCACACCGTCGGCTGGCCCGACTCGATACGCGGGTAGCAGAAGATGCACTTCTCGGACTTGCCGGACTTCCAGTTGTAGTAGATCTTCTTGTACGGACAGCCGGATACGCACATCCGCCAGCCGCGGCACTTGTCCTGGTCGATCAGGACGATGCCGTCCTCTTCACGCTTGTAGATCGCACCGCTCGGGCAGCTGGCCACACAGGCCGGGTTGAGGCAGTGCTCGCACAGGCGCGGCAGGTACATCATGAAGGTGTTTTCGAACTGGCCGTAGATGTCCGCCTGGATCTTGTCGAAGTTGGCGTCCTTGCGGCGCTTGGCGAACTCGGTGCCGAGAATCTCTTCCCAGTTCGGGCCCCACTCGATCTTCTCCATGCGCTGACCGGAGATCAGCGAACGGGGGCGCGCCACCGGCTGGTGGCGGCCCTTCTTGGCCTGGTGCAGGTGCTGGTAGTCGAAGGTGAACGGCTCGTAGTAGTCGTCGATCTCCGGCAGGTCGGGGTTGGCGAAGATGTTCGCCAGCACCCGCCACTTGCCACCGATGCGCGGCTCGATGGTGCCGTCCTCGCGCCTCAGCCAGCCGCCTTTCCAGCGCGCCTGGTTCTCCCACTCCTTGGGATAGCCGATGCCCGGCTTGGTCTCGACGTTGTTGAACCAGGCGTACTCGACGCCTTCACGACTGGTCCAGACGTTCTTGCAGGTCACCGAACAGGTGTGACAGCCGATGCACTTGTCGAGGTTGAGCACCATGCCCACTTGGGAACGGATCTTCATTTCACTGCCTCCTGGGCGCTGTCCTGTCCTTCGCCGTCCAACCAGTTGACGTGCTTCATCTTGCGCACCATGACGAACTCATCGCGGTTGGAGCCGACGGTGCCGTAGTAGTTGAAGCCGTAGGAGAGCTGTCCGTAGCCGCCGATCATGTGGGTCGGCTTGGGGCAGACGCGGGTGACCGAGTTGTGAATACCGCCGCGGGTACCGGTGACCTCGGAGCCGGGCACGTTCACGATGCGCTCCTGGGCGTGGTACATCATCGCCATGCCGGTCTTGACCCGCTGACTGACCACTGCGCGGGCGGCGATGGCGCCGTTGGCGTTGTACAGCTCGATCCAGTCGTTGTCCTCGACACCGATGGCGACCGCGTCCTCCTCGGACAGCCAGACGATGGGGCCGCCACGCGACAGGGTCAGCATCAACAGGTTGTCGGAGTAGGTGGAGTGGATGCCCCACTTCTGGTGCGGGGTGATCCAGTTCAGCGCGATCTCCGGGTTACCGTTGGGCCGCGGCATCGCCATGGCCTTGGTGGCCTTGGTGTCGATGGGCGGACGGTAGACCAGCAGGCTCTCGCCGAAGTCACGCATCCAGGCGTGATCCTGGTAGAACTGCTGGCGGCCGCTGACGGTACGCCAGGGAATCAGCTCGTGGACGTTGGTGTAGCCGGCGTTGTAGGACACGTGCTCGTCCTCCAGGCCAGACCAGGTCGGGCTGGAGATGATCTTGCGCGGCTGGGCCACCACGTCGCGGAAGCGGATCTTCTCCTCTTCCTTGGGAATCGCCAGGTGGGTGTGGTCGCGTCCGGTGATCTTCGACAGCGCGTCCCAGGCCTTCACCGCCACCTGACCGTTGGTCTCCGGTGCCAGCGCCAGGATCATCTCGGCGGCGTCGATGGCGCTTTCGAGTCTTGGCTGACCCTTGGCCGGACCCTCGAGCTTGACGTGGTTGAGGCCACGCAACAGCTCGACTTCCTTGTCGGTGTTCCAGCCGATGCCCTTGCCACCGTTGCCGATGCTCTCGAGCAGCGGGCCCACCGAGGTGAAGCGCTCGTAGGTCTCGGGGTAGTTGCGCTTGACCTCGATCAGGCTCGGCATGGTCTTGCCGGGGATCGGCTCGCACTCACCGCGCTTCCAGTCGAGCACTTCGGGCTGGGCCAGCTCGCCGGGGCTGTCATGCTGCAGCGGTAAGGTGACCAGGTCGGTTTCCTCGCCCAGGTGGCCGGGACAGACCTGGGAGAATCTCTTGGCGATGCCCTTGTAGATGTCCCAGTCGCTGCGCGCTTCCCAGGCCGGATCGGTGGCGGCGGTCAGCGGGTGGATGAAGGGGTGCATGTCCGAGGTGTTGAGATCGTCCTTCTCGTACCAGGTCGCGGTGGGCAGCACCACGTCGGAGTACAGGCAGGTGGTCGACATGCGGAAGTCCAGGGTGGTGAACAGGTCCACCTTGCCCTCGGGGGCCTCGTCGTGCCAGGTGACTTCCCGGGGCATGGCGCCGCCGGATTCGCCCAGGTCCTTGCCCTGCAGCCCATGGCGGGTGCCCAGCAGGTACTTGAGCATGTACTCGTGACCCTTGCCCGAGGAGCCCAGCAGGTTGGAGCGCCACACGAACATGTTGCGGGGGAAGTTCTGGGGGTTGTCCGGGTCCTCGGCGGCGAAGCCAAGACGGCCCTGCTTGAGCTGGCTGACCACGTAGTCGGCGGTGGACATGCCCGCTTCACTGGCGGGGCCTGCCAGGCGCAGCGGGTTGACCCCGAGCTGCGGCGCCGACGGCAGCCAGCCCATGCGCTCGGCGCGCACGTTGAAGTCGATCAGGCTGCCGTCGTACTTGTCGGCCTTGGCCAGCGGCGACAGCAGTTCCTTGACCTCGAGCTTCTCGTAGCGCCACTGGCTCGAGTGGTTGTAGAAGAACGAGGTGCCGTTCATGTGGCGCGGCGGACGCTGCCAGTCCAGGCCGAAGGCCAGCGGGGTCCAGCCGGTCTGTGGACGCAGCTTTTCCTGGCCCACGTAGTGGGACCAGCCGCCGCCGGACTGACCGATACAGCCGCACAGCACCAGCATGTTGATCAGGCCACGGTAGTTCATGTCCATGTGGTACCAGTGGTTCATCCCGGCACCGACGATGATCATGGACCGACCCTGGGTCTTGTCGGCGTTGTGGGCGAACTCGCGGGCGATGCGGATACACTGGTTGGCGGGCACGCCGGTGATCTTTTCCTGCCACGCAGGGGTGTAGGGACGCAGCTGGTCCAGTGCGGTGGCGCCGTCGTCCTCGCCTTCGCCGCCGAGGCCACGGTCGATACCGTAGTTGGCGCACATCAGGTCGAACACGGTGACCGCCAGCACTTCCTTGCCATCGGCCAGGGTCAGCTTCTTGGCCGGCAGGCAGTGGTGCAGCACCTCGTTGCCTTCGACGTGGTCGAAGTGCTCGTGGGCGATGCCACCGAAGTAGGGGAAGGCCACCTTGGCGACGCTGTCGTGGGCGTCGGCCAGCGACAGTCGCAGGTCGATCTCCTGGCCGTCGGCGTCCAGTGACTCAAGGCTCCACTTGCCCTTTTCGTCGTCGCCGTTCTCGCCCCAGCGGAAGCCGATGGAACCGCGCGGCACCACCAGCTGGTCACGCGTCTCGTCCCAGGCGACGGTCTTCCACTCGGGGTTGTTGTCCTGGCCGAGCGAGGCGTCGAAGTCGGCCGCACGCAGCTGCTTGCCCGGGGCGTAGGTGCCGTCCTCGCGGGGCTCGAGGGCCACCAGGAAGGGCATGTCGGTGTAGCGCTTGACGTAGTCGGTGAAGTAGACGCTGGGCGAGGCGAGGTGGAATTCCTTCAGGATGACGTGGCCCATGGCCATGGCCAGGGCGGCGTCGGTGCCCTGCTTGGCGGACAGCCATTCGTCGGTGAGCTTCGAGACCTCGGCGTAGTCCGGGGTGATCGACACCGTCTTGGTGCCCTTGTAGCGCACCTCGGTGAAGAAGTGGGCGTCCGGGGTACGCGTCTGCGGCACGTTGGAGCCCCAGGCGATGATGTAGCCGGAGTTGTACCAGTCGGCGGATTCCGGCACGTCGGTCTGCTCGCCCCAGGTCTGGGGGGAGGCCGGCGGCAGGTCGCAGTACCAGTCATAGAACGACAGGCAGACACCACCGATCAGCGACAGGTAGCGGGCGCCGGCGGCGTAGGAGACCATCGACATGGCCGGGATCGGCGAGAAGCCGATGATGCGGTCGGGGCCGTAGGTCTTGGCGGTGTAGACGTTGGCCGCCGCGATCAGGGTCTGCGCCTCGTCCCAGTCGGCGCGGACGAAGCCGCCCATGCCGCGGGCACGCTTGTACTGATTGGCCAGGACCGGGTCCTCGACGATGGAGGCCCAGGCATCCACCGGGTCGGCGTGCTTGTCCAGCGCGCGTCGCCACAGGCTGACCAGCTCCTGGCGAATCAGCGGGTACTTGAGGCGGTTGGCACTGTACAGGTACCAGGAGTAGCTGGCGCCACGTGGGCAACCGCGGGGCTCGTGGTTGGGCAGATCGGCGCGGGTACGCGGATAGTCGGTCTGCTGGGTTTCCCAGGTGACTAGGCCATTCTTGACGTAGATCTTCCAGCTGCACGAGCCGGTGCAGTTCACCCCGTGGGTGGAGCGCACGATCTTGTCGTGCTGCCAGCGGGCGCGATAGCCGTCTTCCCAGTCACGTGTCTCTTCGCGGGTTTCGCCGTGTCCGTTGGCGAATTCCGGAGGACGTTTGGTCAGGTATCTCAGGCGATCGAGAAAATGACTCATGGAGGTCTCCTCAAAGGCCCCCCGAAGGGGGCCTGGCTAGGCGGTCCTTGCGGACTCGAATGTCACGGTCTTGACGGGAACGTCAGTGCTGGGTCTGGGCCGCACCGGCGCTTGGCTTGCGGGTGGGACCCGCATCCAGGTTCAGTTCGATCTCCGCGCCCTTGCGGCTGTAGTAGAACCAGGTCAGGGCGGTGCAGAACACGTAGAACACGATGAAGCCGATCAGTGCCGCTTCGGCACCGCCGGTCAGCGAGATCGAGGTACCGAAGGACTTCGGAATCAGGAAGGCGCCGTAGGCGGCGATGGCCGAGGTGAAGCCGATGGTGGCAGCGGATTCGCGCTCGGCGTGGACCAGCTGCTCGGCGGCGGTCAGGTTCGGCATCAGCCGCGGCACTTCCTTGCGGAAGATCGACGGGATCATCTGGAAGGTGCTGGCATTGCCGACGCCGGTGGCGAAGAACAGCAGCATGAAGGAGGCGAAGAAGCCGTAGAAGGCGATCGACATGTCCTTGTTCATCAGGAAGAACAGCACGCCGATCACGCCGCCGATCATGGTCAGGAAGGTCCAGAAGGTGACCCGGGCACCACCGAAGCGGTCGGCCAGTCCACCGGTCCAGGCACGACTCAGGGCGCCGACGAACGGGCCGAGGAAGGCGTACTGGAGGGCATCGATGGCCGGGAACTGGGTCTTGGTCAACAGCGGGAAGCCGGCGGAGAAGCCGATGAAGCTGCCAAAGGTGCCGGTGTAGAGGATGCACATCAGCCAGTTGTGCTTGCGCTTGAAGATGACCGACTGCTCCTTGAAGGAGGACTTGGCGCTGGCGATGTCATTCATGCCGAACCAGGCGGCGACGGTGGCGATGACGATGAACGGCACCCACACGAAGCCGGCGTTCTGCAGCCACAGAAGATCAGTGTCGGACATCGGCTGGCCACTGCCGGTGAACATCACGAAGCTGCCGGTGGAGATGACCACGGGCACCAGGAACTGCATCACCGACACGCCGAGGTTGCCGAGGCCGGCGTTCATGGCCAGGGCCTTGCCCTTCTCACGCTTGGGATAGAAGAAGGCGATGTTGGCCATGGAGGACGCAAAGTTGCCGCCACCGAAGCCACACAGCAGGGCGATGATCGCCATCACCAGGTAGGGCGTTTCGGGATTCTGGACGGCGAAGCCGATCCACAGGGCAGGTAGCAGCAGCGAGGCGGTGGAAATCGCGGTGAAGCGACGGCCGCCGAAGATCGGTACGGTAAAGCTGTAGAAGATCCGCAGGGTGGCACCGGAAAGACCCGGCAGGGCCGCCAGCCAGAACAGCTGGTTCGGGCTGTACTCGAAGCCTACCTGGGGAAGCTTGGCCACGACCATGGACCACACCATCCAGATGCAGAAGGCCAGCAGCAGACAGGGGATGGAGATCCACAGGTTACGCGTGGCGATCTTGCGACCGGTGGACTGCCAGAAGGACTCGTCCTCGGGGCGCCAGTCCTCGAGCACGAAACGGCTCGGGGTGGACAGCTCGGGCAGGTCGGTGGACTCGCAGCGATCGCGGGCCTCGATACGCTCGGCCTTGCGGATGGCGAAGTGCATCCACATGAGCGCGGCGGCAACCACGACGAACATCAGCATGAAGCAGCTCTGCCAGATGCCGATGACATCGTTGAGCATGCCGAAGGTCAGCGGCAGGAAGAAGCCGCCGAGGCCACCGACCATGCCGACGGCGCCACCGACCAGGCCGACGCTCTTGGGATAGTAGACCGGGATGTGCTTGTACACGGCGGCCTTGCCCAGCGACATGAAGAAGCCCAGCACCATGGTCAACAGGATGAAGCCGACCAGCGGCATGGCGAAGGTGAACTCGACCGGACCACGGACGCCATCGACGACGTACTGGGTGGGCGGATAGCTCAGCAGGAAGGTGCAGATGACCGAGGCCAGGAAGGTCCAGTACATCACGCGACGGGCGCCGTAGCGGTCGGACATCCAACCGCCGAGAATACGGAACAGCGAGGCCGGGATGGTGTACAGCGCCGCCACGATACCCGCCGCTGACAGGCTCAGGCCGTAGACCTCGATCAGGTAGTGGGGCAGCCAAAGGGCGAGGGCGACGAAGCCACCGAAGACGAAGAAGTAGTAGAGCGAGAAGCGCCACACGCGCAGGTCGGCCAGGGGCGCGAACTGCTCGGACAGCGGCAGGCGCACGGCATTGCGCGACTGATTCTGGGGGTCTTCCTTGGCCAGCAGGATAAAGGCCACGCCCATGATCGCCATGATGGTGGCGTAGACCAGGGCGGTGCTTTTCCAGCCCATTGCCATCAGCAGGAAGGGCGCGCCGAAGTTGGTGACGGCGGCACCGACGTTACCGGCCCCGAAGATGCCCAGCGCCGTACCCTGGCGTTCCTTCTCGAACCAGGCCGAGGTGTAGGCCACGCCGACGATGAAGGAGCCACCGGCAAGGCCGATACCCAGTGCGCCGACCAGCAGCATCACGTAGCTGTTGGCGAAGGTCAGCAGGTAGACACAGGTAGCGGTGACCAGCATGAGCAGACCGAAGACCCAGCGGCCCCCGAAGCGGTCAGTCAGTACACCGAGAAAGAGTCGGCTGATCGAACCCGTCAGCACGGGAGTGGCCATCAGCAGGCCAAGTTGGGTGTCGGAGAGCGCGAAGTCCTCCTTGATCTGGATACCGAGAATCGAGAACAGGGTCCAGACGGCGAAGCAGAGAGTGAAGGCGAGTGTGGATAGGCCTAGCGCTCTGTTCTGCTGACGCCGGGGTACGGTGTCATGTTGGAGCATGTGCTTTCCTCTTTAGGGGTGCCGGTTCGGCCCCTAAACCTTGCTACAATGTATCTGTATGGCACTTGATTGTGGTCAAGAGAATTGCGTGCTATATCCAGCGCATTTGCTTAATTACCTCCATGGAGGTATCCGGGTGTTTTTGAGGTGTTCGTCACGTATTATCTGCCCTCTCAGATGGATGCGACATTCCGGAAATTTCTAGATGATGAAACCCTTGATCTGGGTCAAAAAGGGAAGGTGTAGTAGATGAACGGCGCCTTTTACCTGCGCCGATCACTGATGCTGCGCATGCTGGTCGCCATGGCGGCGATATCCTGTCTGGCCCTGGTCAGCCTGCTGGGCTCCATCGTCATCGCAAAGAGCGCGGGAGGTTACGCCGACGCCATCAACCAGGCGGGCTCGCTGCGAATGCAGGCCTATCGACTGCTGGCGACGTCGGAGTTGCTGCCGGCGGATCATCCCAGGCGACGCTGGCAGCACGAACAGATGGAGGCCACGCTGGCTGCCGGCGCGATCATCGCGCTGATTCCGGTGGACGCCGATGATCCGCTCAGAGAGGCCTACGACAGGGTGGTGGAGTGCTGGCACGAAACCCTGCGTCCCAACACGGTGGATTTCGAAGGTGGTGACGTCTTTCGGCTGGATGACAAGGTCGCCGAGTTCGTCGACAAGGTCGATATTCTGGTGGGAAGGCTTCAAGAATATGCCGAGTCAAAGGTCGTATTTCTTGAGGTTTTTCAGGGGGCATCACTCGCCGTTCTCGTGATATTTATGGTGATGGTTGTCTATCGAATAGTCTGCGGTGTCATGCCGCCATTTCGTGACCTTATTCGTGTTGTAAATGGCGTAATGGTCGGTGACTTTTCGGGGAGAACCATCTACCGAGGTAACGACGAGTTAGGCTTGTTATCCAGAACAATCAACAAGATGAATGCCAGCCTGTCGGAAATGTACGGTCAGCTGGAAAAGCGTGTCGCGGCGAAGACCCATGAACTGAAGCGCAGCAATGATGCGTTGCGTATGCTTTATCTGACCGCGCGGCGTCTCAATGGGGTCACTCCGCTGACCCGGGAAGAGCTCGAGGAAGTGCTGCGCCAGCTTGAGGCGGTGACCGACGAAGGCCCCTTCGAGCTGCGCCTGTCCATGGGAGGCAATGGCAAGGATATTGTCAGACTCAGCTCTCGCCCCGGCGCGGAAAGCGCTTTCGTTCAGGAACCATCGCGCGGGCGTGAAATATCAGACAAGGCGGCTGCCGGACTGTATGCCAACGGCAATGAATACGCGGTCAGGGTGCGCGAAGCGGGTCGGGATTTTGGCGAGTTGCGTGTCCATCAGCCTCCCGGCCATATGCTTGCCCAGTGGAAGATCGAGCTGGTGGAGACGGTGGCCGGGCTGATTGCCGCGGCCTTGTCGCTGTCCGAGAAAGCCGACGAGCAGCGTCGGCTGGCGCTGATGGATGAGCGCGCGGTGATTGCGCGAGAGCTTCACGACTCGCTGGCTCAGTCGCTGTCCTACCTGAAGATCCAGGTCACCCGTCTACAGATGCAGCTCGATCAGCAACGCCACGAGCAGGTGGCGCAGGTGGTCGCGGAACTCCGGCACGGTCTCAATTCGTCCTACCGCCAGCTCAGGGAGCTGCTCAACACCTTTCGTCTGCGCATCCATGAGTCGGGTCTGGAAGCGGCGTTGGAGGAAACGGTGCTGGAGTACTCCAAGCGGGGCGACTTCGAGCTGACCCTGAAAGGCCAGTGGAGCGGGCTGTCGCTGACCCCCAACGAGGAAATTCATGTGCTGCAGATCGTGCGCGAGTCGCTGTCCAACGTGGCCCGCCATGCACGTGCTCGGCACTGCACCATCAGCCTCGCCGTCGACGACACGGGGCACTATCAACTTTCGGTCACGGACGACGGTGTAGGCATCGGACCGCAATCCGATCCTTCCATGTCCCACGGGATGGCGATCATGGAGGAGCGGGCACGAAGCCTGAGTGGAAAGCTCACGGTCAGGGGCATCAAGCCCTGCGGCACCGTGGTGACCGTCCGCTTTCTGCCGCGTCTGTTGGCGCAGTTACCTGTGGCGTCCGAGTGATGGGCTTTCACGGGCGCGAGGTCGCGACGACGTGGCCTGCTGAACGTGTTGCCCGGCAGCGGGTCGGGTGAAACCACTCTGGAGATAGCACTATGAGCATGCTTCGATTGATGATCGTGGACGATCACCCCCTTTTCCGGCGTGGGGTGCGTCAACTGGTGGACATGGATCCTAGTCTGGTGGTGGTCGGTGAAGCCTCGGATGGCGCCGAGGCGGTGCGCAAGGCCGTCGATCTGCAACCCAACCTGATCCTGCTCGACCTCAACATGCAGCCCATCGACGGCATCGAGGTGCTCCGGCGGATGCGTGACGCCCGGGTCAAGAGCCGTATCGTGATCCTGACCGTGTCCGACTCCGACGACGACGTGGTGCGCGCGCTCAAGGAAGGCGCCGATGGCTATCTGCTCAAGGACATGGACCCCGAGGAGGTGCTGCGGCTGATTCGCGAGGCGGCCCAGGGTCAGGTGGTGCTGGGGCCACAGATGGCGTCGCTGCTGGCCAGCGTGGTCAAGGGCGAGCTGCCGGCAGGGGGCGACGACGGCATGTCGTGCCTGACCGCTCGTGAGAGAGACATCCTGCGCACCCTGGCTCGCGGCCTGTCCAACAAGATGATCGCCCGTGAGCTGGACATCGCCGAGGGCACCGTCAAGGTCCACGTCAAGCATCTGTTCAAGAAGCTGGATCTTCGCTCACGGGTGGAAGCAGCGGTGTGGGCCACCAAGCATGGCCTGGGCTAGGGCTTGTCTGAAAAGTGCCTGCGCTCGGTAATACGGCGTTAAAAATCGGATCAAAATGCTCATTTACACCCCGTAAACTGCGCTTTCTCACCGATTTTTGCCTTGTCTAACCTTCGCTCGTCGACTTTTCGGACTGCGCCTAGGGCTTTTGCGAAACCTGCCTACGCTCGTCGACTTTTCGGACAGAGCCGATGGCTTGCAGAAACAGGCTTGCAGGAACCGTGACTCCTCACGATAGCGCCGGGGGGGCGTCCGGATACGACAACGCCCGGGACAGGCCCGGGCGTCGTTTGCTGGCTGGCACAGCCCGCTGGCAGGGCGTCAGTCGTTGACGGCGGCCACCGCCTTGGCCAGGTACGGCAGGTTCTCCTGGGAGAAGCCGGCGACGTTGGCGCGGCCCGAGCGCACCATGTAGATGCCGTACTCGTCACGCAGGCGGTCCACCTGTTCCGGCGTCAGGCCGGTGTAGGAGAACATGCCACGCTGCTCGGCGATGTGGGCGTACTTGTGGTCCAGCCCGTAGGGCTTCAAGGCCTCGACGAAGTCACGACGCAGGGTGTTGATGCGATCGCGCATCTCGGTGAGTTCCTCGCGCCACACTGCGGCGAGTTCCGCTGAGTTGAGGATCTCGGCCACGATGCTGCCGCCATGGGCGGGCGGGTTGGAGTAGTTCTCGCGGGCGACGATGGCGATCTGCGAGCGGACGTTCTCCATCTCCTCGCTGTTCTTCGCCACCACGATCAGCGCGCCGGTGCGCTCGTTGTAGATGCCGAAGTTCTTCGAGCAGGAGCTGGTGATCAGCACGTTGTCGAGGTTCTCGGCCAGCAGGCGAACGGCGTAGGCGTCTTCGTCCAGGCCCTCGGCGAAGCCCTGGTAGGCGAAGTCGACCAGCGGCAGCAGGTCGCGCTGCTGGATCACTTCGAGCACCTGTTGCCACTGCTGGTGGTTCAGGTCGAAGCCGGTGGGGTTGTGGCAGCAGGCGTGCAGCACCACCACGTCACCCTGGGGGATCTGCTTGAGGGCTTCCAGCATGCCGTCGAAGTCGAGACGGTTGTCGGCGTCGACGTAGGGATACTTGTGCAGTTCGATGCCGGCGGCGGTGAAGATGCCGTGGTGGTTCGGCCAGGTCGGGTCACTGACCCAGATGCCCTTGCCAGGCAGTTGGGTCGCGACGAAGTCCGCCGCCAGGCGCAGGGCACCGGTACCGCCGGGGGACTGGGTAACGCTGGCGCGGCCGGCCTCGAGCACGGGGGAGTCCTGGCCCAGCACCATCGGCAGCACCACGGCACCGTACTGGGCGGCGCCGTGTGAGCCGATGTAGGTCTTGGTGGTCTCGTTGTTGAGCAGCAGGGCTTCGGCCTCCTTGACCGCACGCATCACCGGAGTGTTGCCCTTTGCATCGCGGTAGACGCCGACGCCAAGATCGACCTTCTGGGGATTGGTGTCCTTCTTGAAGGCCTCGATGAGCCCGAGGATGGCATCCCCGGGAACCCGCTCAATCTTCTCGAACATTTTAGCTTGCTACCTCGTCGGTTCTGGCCGCTAGGATGAAATCGTTCTTGTGCAGGCCCTTCATCTCGTGGGACCACCAGGTCACGGTGACCTTGCCCCACTCGGTCAACAGGGCCGGGTGATGGCCGGCTTCCTCGGCGATCTCGCCGACGCTGTTGGTGAAGGCAAGGGCCTGCCGAAAGTTGCGGAACTTGTAGCTCCGCTCCAGTTGCATGATGCCATCGCGCTCGACGATCCGCCACTCGGGGATCTGCGCGTGCCACTGTTCGATCTCGTCCTCGGTGGCGTGGGGGGCGTCCCAGCTGCAGGCTTCGCAGGACTGCTCGGTGAGGGTCTGGGTGGTGTCGTTCATGCTGTCTCCTGGTGGTGTCGGTGAGGGAGTGTGGATGTTCAGGCGTGTTCGCTGCGTCGGTCGTTGTCGGCACCGTCGTGGGCGGATGGGCCGTTCTCGCCGGGCGTTGGCTTGGGCTTGGTCGTTGAATTGGGCTTGGTCGTTGAATTGGGCTTGGGCGGAAAGCGCGGTTCGAATAACCCCAGCGCCTTGGCTTCCTCGACCAGTGCCATCAGGTCGCGCCGGGACAGTTCCTGAAGCCTGTCGAGGCTGTCCAGAACGTAGTAAAGGGGCTGCAGGATGTCGATGCGGTAGGGGGTGCGCAGGGCGTCGAGGGCGTCGAAGGGCGCATGTGCAGGGGTGTCGGACAGGGCGTGCAGGGTCTCCTTGGGCGAGGAGATGATACCGCCGCCATAGATGCGCCGGCCTTGCGGGGTGTCCACCAGGCCGAATTCCACGGTCATCCAGTAGAGCCTGGCCAGGTAGACCCGGTCCTTGGGTTCGGCGGCGAGGCCGATGCGGCCGTAGGTGGCGGTGAACTCGGCGAAGGCCTCGTTGGTCAGCATCGGGCAGTGGCCGAAGATCTCGTGGAAGATGTCCGGTTCCTTGAGGTAGTCCAGCTCCTCGGGGGTACGGATGAAGGTCGCGACCGGAAAACGACGGTTGGCCAGCAGTTGAAAGAAGGTGTCGAAGGGGATCAGGGCCGGTACCTGGGCGGTCTGCCAGCCGGTGGCTTGCTGTAGCACCCGATCGACGTCGCCCAGTTGCGGAATACGATCGCTGGGCAGGCCGAGGCGCTCGAGGCCGTCCAGATACTGCTGGCACACGCGCCCTTCGATCAACGTCAGCTGGCGTTCCATCAGCGTCTGCCAGGTCCGGTTCTCGACCTCGCTCCAATGGATGATGCCGTCGGCATCCGGCTCACGGGCCTGATAGGCGGTGCCCTTGGTGGACGGGGTGGACGAAGAAGGTGCGTGCATGGTGTCTCCCGGCGATTGTCGACTGTTGTGGTATCGAGACTGAGTCGAGTCTAGGCATGGGGGCTTTCGTCACGCAGCCGTGCATCGGGGGGATAGGCACCAGAAGGCGGCCCTTTTCTGTCAGGAAATCTTTACAGCTGGTGCTCGAGATGGTGTCTATCGACCAAAGATGCAGGACGCGCTCCTCTGTCTTCGATAGGCTGTAACGAAATCTTGACATACGAGTCAGACCAGCCTGACGGAAACTTCAGATGGTGTGACCCTTTTGCGGAGCCATTCCCTTCATGCGCCTGAGAGTTCACTGCCAGAATCGTGTCGGCATCCTTCGCGACATAGTGGCCCTGCTGGCCGACTATGGGGTGAACGTGGCCCGGGGCGAGGTGGGCGGCGAGCACGGCAACGCCATCTATCTGCACGTGCCGCAACTGTTGCACGCCCAGCTGGCGACGCTGAAGCCCAGCCTCGAGCAGGTGTCCGGCGTATTCGGGGTGCGCCGGGTCAGCCTGATGCCCAGCGAGCGCCACCAGCTCGAGCTGGAGGCGCTGCTGTCGTCACTCTCCGACCCGGTGATGTCCATCGACATGGAGGGGCACCTGGTGGCGGCCAACCGGGCGGCGAGCCAGTTGCTCGGCGTGCGCGTCGACGAGGTGCCCGGGCTGTCGCTGAATCGCTACCTGCCGGAGCTCGACCTGCCGGAAGTGATTCGTCGCAACAATGCTCGGGTCAATGGCCTCAGGATCCGGCTCAAGGACGCCACCTACCTGGCCGATATCGCGCCGCTGCATCGCGAACACCACGACGACGTGGCCTCGCTGGCCGGGGCTGTGGTCACGCTGCATAGCGCCGATCGTATCGGCGAGCGTATCTATCAGGTGCAGCGCCAGGAGATGCGCGGCTTCGAGGCGATGTTCGCGGCCAGCCCCCGACTCGCCTCCCTGATCCACGAGGCGCGGCGCATGGCGCCGCTGGACGCGCCGCTGTTGATCTTTGGTGAGACCGGCACCGGCAAGGAGGTGCTGGCGCGGGCCTGTCACCTGGCCAGCCAGCGCGGTCAGGCGCCGTTCATGGCGCTGAACTGCGCCGGCCTGCCGGAGTCCATGGCCGAGACCGAACTGTTTGGCTATGCCCCGGGCGCCTTCGATGGCGCTCGCCCCGAGGGCAAGCTGGGTCTGCTGGAGCTGACCGCCGGTGGCACCATCTTTCTCGATGAGGTCGGCGAGATGAGTCCGCGGCTGCAGGCCAAGCTGTTGCGCTTTCTGCAGGACGGTGGCTTTCGCCGGGTCGGCGCCGATGACGAGACCTACCTGGACGTGCGGGTGATCTGTGCCACCCAGCAGGATCTGCTGGCCCTGTGCGGCCAGGGACTGTTTCGTCAGGACCTCTATCATCGCCTCAACGTGCTGTCGTTGAGCGTTCCGCCACTGAGGGATTGTCTGGATGGCATCGAGGCTCTGGCCGGGCACTTTGTCGACCGAGCCGCGCGCCAGATCGGCTGCGCGCTGCCTGCGCTTTCCCCCGCGGCACTGGCGCGCATGGCCAGCTATCACTGGCCCGGCAACGTGCGGCAACTCGAGAACGTGCTGTTCCAGGCGGTGTCGCTGTGCGAGACCGGGGTCATCGAGCCGGCCCATCTGCGGCTGCCGGCCTCGGGGGCGCCGGCGGGTCTTGCCGGTATCGATCTGGACGGCTCGCTCAACGACATCCTGGGCGAGGTCGAGCGGCGCGTATTGGCCTCGCTGTACCCCCAGCATCCGTCCAGTCGCCAGTTGGCGCGACGCCTTGGCGTATCCCACACCACCATCGCCAACAAGCTGAATCGCTATGGCATCACCGGCAGCGAAGGCTGACGGTGAGTGTGAGAGTGAAAGTGAGACTGAGGGGGCTCGAGGCACCGACGAGGCATCGAGGCCCACTGCTCACGGTCGAATAGCTGGCGTTCGAATAGCTGGCGGTCGCAAGGCTAGCCTTCGAATAGTGGCGCGATGGCCTGCCTGACGTCGGTATAGCGGGCGCTTTCCTGGCTGGCGAATCCCGGCAGGCGTCGCGCCTTGGCCTGACTCAGGCGCGGGCTGATGACGCCACACAGGAAGCGGGTAGCAAGCTCCAGGTCCAGCGGCTTGCCTGGCTCGACACTTTCCAGTGCCTGGGCCAGGCCCGTCAGCCAGGCTCGCAGTTCGCCCTCGTCGGGGAGCGCCGGAGTCGGTGCGGGCGGCAGGCTGGCGGTCTCGCCGCGACAGGCCGAACAGTGGCCACAGCGTCGGGGGGCATTGGGGTCACCGAACCAGTCGGCGAGTCGCGCGCTGATGCAGTCGTCGGCCTCGAACAGCGCCAGCATGGCGTCGAGTCGCTCGAGCTCGACCCCTGCGCGCTCGACGAACTGCTGATGCAGCTCGGGGGCCAGCCGTCCGGGGTCCACGGCCGCGAGTTTGTGGTAGACCTCGGTCATCTGCTTGCTTTCCAGGCGCATCAGCCCCTGTTCCGCCAGGTAGTCGAGCGCCTTGAGCACCCGCGGGCGGGAGGTGTCGAGGCCGCGTTCCTGGCCCAGCTGGTCGAGGCGTTCGAAGTCCAGCCGATACCAGGTACGGGCCTTGTGCGAGGCATCGAGCAGTGCGCCGAGAAAGGCGCCGCGCTCGCCGGGAAAGCGGGCGAGCAGGGCTTCGGGTTCGATCGCCAGGCTGAAGCGATACTCGGCGAAGTAGCTGTGGCTGGCGCGCACCACGCCGGCCAGTTCCAGCTTGACCAGCAGCGTCTTCAGCGGCAGCTCGCGGATGTCCGAGAGGCGTGACAGGGCGTTGAGCGACAGCTCCCAGGTGTCGGAGGCATCCGCCAGGTCGGTCAATACCGCCTCGATGCCCGACAGCGGTGGTACGTCACCATGGATAAAGTTCTCGAGCACTGGCAGGTGTTCACGTCCGGCCAGCATCAGGCACTCCGACGGCTTGCCGTCGCGCCCGGCGCGTCCGATCTCCTGGCTGTAGTTCTCGATGGACTTGGGCAGGTCGAAGTGCACCACCTGGCGGATATCGGCCTTGTCGATGCCCATGCCGAAGGCAATGGTGGCGACGATGCCGGGCAGGCGTCCGCTCATGAAGTCCGCCTGCAGTCGCTGGCGGGTCTCACTGTCGAGTCCGGCGTGGTAGGCGGCGACCTCTAGCCCGGCGGCCTTGAGGTAGGCCGCCAGGCGCTCGGCGCTTTGCTGCAGGGTGACGTAGACGATGGTGCCGCCGTTGCCGAGTTTTGGCGCCAGCCAACTGGCCAGATGGCGAGCCCTGTTGTCGGCGGGCAGCGGGGAGACGGCAAGGTCCAGATTGGCGCGATAGAAGCCGGTGGTGATGACATCGTCAGGCGCGATATCGAAGCCTCGACGCATGTCATCGATGACCTTGGGCGTGGCGGTGGCGGTCAGCAGCAGCACCTGATCGATGCCGAACTCCCGGCGATAGTCGGGCAGTTTCTGGTAGTCCGGTCGAAAATTATGTCCCCATTCCGACAGGCAGTGGGCCTCGTCGATCACCATCAAGGAGACCCGCACGTCGCGCAGAAAGGCGCGAAAGCGTTCATTGCGCAGGCGCTCGACCGATACCATCAGGACCTTGAGCTGGCCGTTGCGGGCCGCTGCCATGACCTCCCGAGCCTGATCGCGATCCTGACTCGAATCGATGCTGGCGGCGGCGATACCGCGCGAGGTCAGCGTCGCCAGCTGGTCCTGCATCAGCGCCAGTAGAGGGGATACCACCAGGGTGAGGTAGGGCAGGTGCAATGCCGGCAGCTGATAGCACAGCGACTTGCCCGAGCCGGTCGGGAAGATCGCCGCTGCGCTGCGGCCTTCTGCGATGGCGTTGATGGTCTCCCGCTGTCCTGGCCTGAAGTGGCGGTGGCCGAAGACGTTCTCGAGGGTCTGGTCGATGGTGGTGGACATGCTGGCTCCCTGATGGCGGGCCCTGTGACAGCGGCAGGATCGGGGGCAAGGGTACCCAAAACAGTCACCGGCATGAAGCGACGACGTGCCAGCTCAGCTGGCGGTGTCAGGATGATCCCTGGGGCAGCCAGCGCTGGATCACGCGATCGCGGCCCTGTTGCTTGGCTTCCATCAGGTTGGTGTGGACCTGCTGCATCAGTTGCGCGCTGCTCAAGCCACGAACAAAGTCGGAGACACCGATACTGACGGTGACCTTGTGGCGACCGATGCCGAAGTCCTGACGAGAGATGCTCTCGCGCAGGCGCTCCGCCAGCTCGCGCGCTCTGCCAGCGGGTGTCATCGGCAGCAGCAGGGCGAATTCGTCGCTGCCCATGCGTGCCAGCATGTCCTCCTGGCGCAACTGGCTGGATGCCAGGGCGGCGATCTGACAGAGCACCCGATCACCGAGTCCGCGCCCCCAGGTGTCGTTGATCAGGGCAAAGTGGTCCAGGTCGATCAGCAACAGCGATAGCGGCGTGCCATGGCGGTTGGACATGGAGGCGATCTTGTCGATGTGTCCCATCATCGAACGTCGGTTGGTCAGCCCGGTGAGTTCGTCGGTGCCGGACAGGTAGCGAAGACGTTGCTCTTCGGCGACCTGATCCTCGATGTCCACCAGCAGGCCGTGCCACAGGATGCCTTCGTCCGAGCGCTCCGGCAGTGCCTCCAGCGAATACCAGTGCGGGGTGAGTTCGCCGATCGGCAGGCGCAGTCGCGTGGATACCGGCGACAGCCAGTGCGCAGAGTGTTCGATGGCCCGGATGAATTCACCATAGGCGTCACCCAGCAGATCGCCGAGCCGCTGACGCACGTCGTTGATCGACAGCAGTGGCTCAAGGCGAGCCGTCATCGGGTCTTCACCTGTCAGGGCGGGAAGCTGCAGGCGGCCGCGAGCGTCTCGCTTCAGGGTGAACAGCACCCCCGGGACACGCTTGAGACAGGCAAGACTCGCGCTTTCATTGCAGGTCGGGGAGGGTGACGGCGGGTCACGATCTTCCATAGCAGGCAGTCCTTGGCCACGGGATGGCGGGTCAACCCGAGGTATCGGGCCTTCACCACCATCTTAAAGGCAGGGTATTGCGGGTATATCAGTCCAAGGGACTAAGAAATATCAGACAAAACTCTGCATTTGTGGATTGCGCCATAGGGAGGAAAGGCTTGAACGTTCTCGCCAGGCCGCTGATAGCGGGCGTTGTGGCCGTGGAGCCGGTCGCTGATCGATCGGCAGACATCGGCGTGAGGGCTTGATCAAGGATATGCCGAAGCGAGAGTGACTAGGCAGGTTCCCGTCATGATTCACCGAAAGCGCGCGCATTTCCGGCGACCTCGTGGCTACCGGGGTGCGTCATAGCGAAGCTCTCGCCCCCTGGAAAAGACTACCTGCCACAGTTGCAGGTAGCGCGCTCTGAAGGCTCCGGCACAGATCGCCAGGTAGTAGCGCAGCATCCGATAGGTGCGTTCATTGCAGTGCCGTGTGTTGTAGTGACGTGCAATGTCATGCCAGCAGGCGTCAAGGTTGGCCAGCCACGCCAGCAGGGTGGGATCGTAGTCGGAGCCGAAGTTCTGCCAGTCTTCCACCATCAACGTCTCCTCGCTGTGCTGGCAGATCTGGCGGGCGGACGGCAACACGCCGTTGGGAAAGATGTAACGATGGATCCAGGGGTCTGCGGTGATGCGAGAAGTATTGGAGCCAATGGTATGCAGCAGGAAGAGTCCGTCATCCGGCAACAGGTCGGCCACCGTCCGAAAGAAGGTCGTGTAGTTGCGCTGTCCTACGTGTTCGAACATGCCGATCGAGGCGATCCGGTCGTACTGGCCTTGCAGGTCGCGGTAGTCGGCCAACTGGATATCGACGGGCAAGCCCTGGCAGCGCTCTCTGGCCAGTGCCACCTGCTCCCGGGATATGGTGATGCCGGTCACGCTGACGCCGTAGTGACGTGCGGCGTGCTCGGCCAGGCTGCCCCAGCCGCAGCCGATGTCGAGAAGGTGCATGCCAGGGCGCAGGGCCAGCTTTCGACAGACCAGATCGAGCTTGGCGAGCTGGGCCTGATGCAGCGTCGTTGCCTGGCGCCAGTAGCCACAGGAGTAGCACATGGTGTCGTCCAGCATATACCGAAACAGGTCATTGCCGAGGTCGTAGTGAACCTCGCCGACCTGATAGGCTCGGGCGCGACTCTGGAGGTTGAAGAAGCCCGCCTGCAGGCGATAGAAGAGGTGGCTCGCGGCGCTACGCGAGCGTTGGCCCAGACCGTGGCGCAGTAGGCGATGGGCAAGCTGGTCGATACGCCGCGCCTCCCACCAGCCATCCATGTAGGCTTCCCCGAGCCCCAGCGTGCCCTGGTGCAGGATGCGGGCGAACAGATCGGGATGATAGATTTGGATATCGTGGGGTTCAGGTCCGTTGAGGCGAATGCCCGAGCCCTCGAGCAACTGCTCGATGATCCGTCGAGGGCGATTGTTCGGCAGTGCGATGGGATGGGGGCGGGCGTCGCTGGTCATGTGGCCTCCTGGTGTCCGTGCAGGCGGCATGTCCGGGGAAACGACAAGCGGGCAGGAGAGTTGCCCGCTCCGAAGTGAGGCCAGGACCGCCACCTCGGCAGGCGCCTGGATCACCTTCGGCAATCTTTATTGTTGCAAAACAGCATAGTTCAGCTGGCATGCCTTTCCAGCGAAGAACGCGGGCGGGTTGGCACAGAATCAAGGAGGCTTAAGTTATGCACGTTATCGTCGATCTTTGCGTGGTCCCCCTGGGTGTGGGCGTTTCGGTCTCCGACCACGTGGCCGCTTGCCAGCGGGAGATCCAGGCGTCCGGTCTCAGCCACCAGATGCACGCCTATGGCACCAATATCGAAGGTCCCTGGGATGAGGTCATGGCGGTGGTCAAGCGCTGCCATGAGGTGGTGCACGAGATGGGGGCGCCACGCATCACCACCACCTTGAAACTCGGTACCCGGACGGACCGCAATCAGAGCATGGCAGACAAGGTCGAGAGCGTGGCACGACGCCTGGGTGACTGACGGCTCACTTCGAGAGCGCACTTCACCGCCTGCCCCGTCCTCGCGACGCGTCTTTCTGCATGAGACGGGGCGCGTACCTTGCCGGGCCCCGTCAGTCCGCAGGTGGCAACAGATGGTGACCGGCCTGGTCGGCCAGGTGGCGGCCGAGTCGCTCCAGCGGCTCGCCGCCGTGGCGCCAGTAGTGCCAGTACAGCGGTACGTCCAGATGCCAGCCCGGCACCACGTCCTCAAGCTCCCCCGTCGAGAGCTCCCGATTCGCCTGGATTTCGGGAATGAGCCCGAAGCCGAGGCCCGCGTGGGCCAGGCGCAGAAATCCCTCGACGCTGGCGCAGCGGTGGTGCGGGAAGGGGCCGTTGACGCCATGGGCCGCCATGAAGCGGTGTTGCAGTTGATCGTTGGGCCCGAAGATGATGGCCGGCGCCTGGGCTAGAGAACCGGCGTCCGCGCCCTGGGGGCAGTGTCGGGCCATGAAGTCGGGACTCGCCAGTGCGCGGTAGCGCATCACGCCCAGGGCGATGACCCTGGCGCCCTGGACCGGCATGTCGCTGGCGCACAGGCACGCAGCCACTTCGCCCAGGCGCATGCGTTCAAGTCCGACCTCCTGATCCTCGATGACCAGATCCAGGGTAATCGCCTGATGCTTGAGGTAGCCGGCGATGGCGCCCGGCCACCAGGTGGCGAGGCTATCGGCATTGATGGCGATACGTAGCTGACGGTGGCCCAGTGCCAGCTGCGGTGCATCCTGGATCAACTCGCCCTCCAGCAGTTGTACCTGCTGGACGTGGTTCAACAGCCGTTGACCCAGTTCGGTCGGTGTCGGCGGGGAGCCCCTCACCAGCACCGGCTGTCCCAGGCGAGCCTCCAGCAGCTTGATGCGCTGGGATACCGCCGATTGGGTCAGCCCCAGCGCGCGGGCCGCGCGCTCGAAGCCCTGGTGGGTCAGCACGGCGGCCAGTGCATCGAGCAGTTTGTAGTCCAGCATGGGCGTCTATCCATGTCCTTGAGTATAAGAAATGGTAATGAGGCAGTGGGAGAAGTGATTTCTCTTATTTACCAGCTTGCCCTAGTCTCTGCCACATCCAGCAGCGCGCAACATCGGCGCAGCGTCGACAATCATCGTGAGGAAGGACAGACCATGTGGCTTTCACTGATCCAGGGCGTGGGCACCGGAGCGGGACTGATCATCGCCATCGGCGCGCAGAACGCCTTTGTGTTGTCCAAGGGACTGAGGCGACAACACGTCTGGTGGGTGGCGGGGATCTGCGCCCTGTGCGATGCCGTGCTGATCGGCCTGGGGGTGATGGGTCTCGGCGCCCTGATCGCCCAGAGTGAAGGGGCCATGCTGTTGGCGCGCTACGGCGGCGCCGCCTTTCTTGCCTGGCAGGCCTGGCTGGCCATTGGTCGGGTTCGACGGCCCAGGGGCATGGACGTTGCATCGTCTGCCTCCAGTGCCAGCCTTGCCCAGGTGGTGCTGGCGACCCTGGCGGTGACGCTGCTCAACCCCCAGGTCTATCTGGACACCCTGGTGATGCTGGGCGCCATCGGTTCGCTGCAAGAGAGCCCGGTGGGGTTCTACGTGGGGGCGACCATTGCTTCCTTTGTCTGGTTCTTCGGCCTGGTAAGCGCCGCCGGCGCCCTGGCACCGCGGCTGAAGAGCCCGAGGGCATGGCAGTGGGTGGATGGGATCATCGCCGTGATCATGCTGCTGGTGGCGTGGCAGCTGGTGACGCTGACGCTGTAAAGGTCCCAGCGATAGGCAGCCTGTCATGCCAGCGTGACGTCGTGTAAGGATTTCGTGACGCCTGGGGTGCAGAGCGCACACGGGGTGTCACGCCAGCGCTACAGCGGGCCGACGCCGGGGCGTGTGCGCTACCACCTCAAGCCGCTCCGGGGGGATGGGGGGCGCGTGTCGAGGAGCCTAGGATGGGGAGTGACAATCACAATGACGGAGGCCCACATGACCGCAGTCGCTCCCATCGATACCCACAACCCCATCGGCACCAATGGCTTCGAGTTCGTCGAATACAGCGCCCCGGATCAGGCTGGCATCGACGCCCTGCGCGAGCTGTTTCTCGCCATGGGGTTTACCGAGACGCGCCGCCACCGCTCGAAGCGGGTCACCCTGTTTCAGCAGGAGGGGGTGAACTTCGTGCTCAACGCGGAACCCGGCAGTCACGCCGCCAGGTTCGCCGAGATTCACGGTCCGGGCGCCTGCGCCATGGCGTGGAAGGTAGCGGATGCTCGTCAGGCACTGTCCTACGCCATCGATCAGGGCGCCCGTCAGGTCGATAACCCTGTCGGTGCTGGCGAGGTCGGCATTCCGGCGGTGGAGGGTATTGGTGGTTCGTTGCTGTATTTCGTCGATGATCGGGTCGACGAACAGGGACGTACCATCTACGACATCGACTTCGAGCCCATCGCCGGCACCTCGGCTCAGGACAACAGCGTTGGTCTCAAGGTGCTGGATCACCTGACCCACAACGTGGCGCGGGGTCAGATGGATCCCTGGGCCGACTTCTATACCCGTATCGCCAACTTCCGTGAGAATCGCTATTTCGACATCGAGGGCAAGAAGACCGGGCTGCATTCCCGCGCCATGACCGCACCCTGCGGCAAGATGCATATCCCGATCAACGAGTCCGCCGACGACAACTCCCAGATCGCCGAGTTTATCCGCGAGTACAACGGCGAGGGTATCCAGCACCTGGCCATGGCCACCGACGACATCTACGCTACGGTGCGCGCGCTGAAGGCCAACGGCATTCGCTTCCTGTCCACCCCCGACACCTACTACGAGAAGGTCGATGTGCGGGTGCCCAACCACGAAGAGCGGGTCGAGGATCTGCGTGAGTTGAGCCTGCTGATCGATGGCGGTCCGGATCAGGGGGTGCTGCTGCAGATCTTCACCGAGACCGTGATCGGTCCGATCTTCTTCGAGATCATCCAGCGCAAGGGTAACGACGGCTTCGGCGAGGGCAACTTCAAGGCGCTGTTCGAATCCATCGAGGAAGATCAGATTCGCCGCGGTGTCCTCGACGCCGACTGACATCGGTCGGCTACAGCCGCTGTCGTCACTGGCGTCTTGTCGGCCAGGTGAGCGGCAGCGGATCCTTCGCCAGGTAGGCCCTTGGCCGCGACTTTGCGTCGTCGGCCTGCCCAATCACAACAAAATCCGTCACAATGGCGCGCTGGATGCCCTGGGTCTGTGCTGTTTCAGGCTGTTTTCAGGGCGCCACCGCCATGGTGGACAAACAAAAGTGCGCAAGCGATCTCTGGTGAGTCATGACAACCAATGAACCCTCTCGCACCCAGTGGCTAGGCCGCTGGGGCTTCGTTCTGGCCGCGACCGGCTCCGCTGTGGGCCTGGGCAATATCTGGAAATTTCCGTACATGACCGGAGAGTACGGCGGCGGCGCCTTCGTGCTGGTCTACCTGGTCTGTATTCTGTCGGTCGGTGTTCCCATCATGATGACCGAGATCGCCCTGGGGCGGCGTGGTCGGGGCAGCCCTATCGACGCCATTCGCCGGGTGGTCAAGGAATCCGGAGGCAGTTCGCTGTGGTCGCTGTTCGGCTGGATGGCGATGCTCTGCGGCTTTTTGATCCTGAGTTTCTACGTGGTGGTCGCCGGCTGGTCCTTCGCCTACCTGTGGAAGATGATCTCCGGCGGACTGGTCGGTTCCAGCGTCGATGACATGGCGGCCATCTTCGGCGCCAACAATGCCAACCCCTTCAGCCTCGGCGGCTGGAGCACCCTGGTGACCGTGGCCACCATGGTGATCGTCGGCAAGGGGGTGCAGCAGGGCATCGAGAAGAGCGTCGGCTGGATGATGCCGGGCATGGTGATCATGCTGCTGATCATGATCGTCTACGGCATGTTCTCCGGTGGCTTCGGTCAGGCCGTCCACTTCCTGTTCGACTTCAAGGCTTCCAGTCTGTCAAGCGAAGGCATGCTGGCCGCCATGGGCCATGCCTTCTTTACCCTGTCACTGGCCTCCGGGGCCATCCTCACCTACGGCAGCTACCTGCCGAGACGTGCTTCCATCGGTCGTACCACCCTGACAGTCGCGGTGGCCGATACCCTGGTGGCGCTGATGGCGGGGCTGGCGATCTTCCCGGTGATCTTCGCCAACGGCATGGAGCCCAACAGCGGACCCGGCCTGATCTTCATGAGCCTGCCGCTGGCGTTCCAGGCGATGCCGATGGGCACGCTGTTTGGCATCCTGTTCTTCATCATGCTGTCGATGGCGGCGCTGACCTCCTCGATCTCGATGGTCGAGGCCACGGTGTCCTGGCTCAACGACAACAAGGGCATCAGCCGCAAGGCGGCCGCCTGGGGCACCGGCATCGTGCTGTGGCTGATGAGCACCCTGGCGATGCTGTCGTTCAATATCGGTGCCGACTGGACACTGGCCGGCAAGCACTTCTTCGATTGGCTCGACTTCCTCACCTCGCGTCTGATGATGCCGCTGGGCGGACTCGGCATGGCGCTGCTGGCCGGTTTCTTCCTCAAGAGCGAAGCGGTACGCGATGAGCTGGATCTGCCGGCGGGCATGCACGCCCTGTGGCTGTTCATGGTGCGCTACGTCAGTCCCCTGGGCATCCTGGTGATCTTCGTCGATGCGCTGGGCATCGTCGCTGTGGATTTCGCCGCCCACTGGCTGTGGCTGGCACTGATCCTGGTCGTGATGACCGGTCTCGGTGAAACCCTCAGCCCGAGGCTGCGGCGGACGCTGAGCGCCAAGGGGTAAGACAGTCACCCCACTGACCCTGCCAAAGCTGCCAGAGCGCCGCTTTCCCCGTCGGGGAAGGCGGCGCTCTGGTTTGGGGTGAGGACGCCTTGCAGCAGCAATGAAGTGTGTTTTTGGTAATAACGAAGTGGACGTTTAATTCCGACATGGCATAATGATGCCCGTTGTCATCGCCCGTTGTTCACTCTGGAGTCCACCGTCATGAGCCCTTCCCAGTTGCCTGCCCACAGTGGCTTTCCGGCCGGTAGCGTGAGTCTCGTCGGTGCCGGTCCCGGCGATCCTGAGCTTCTGACCCTGCGAGCCTGGCGGCGACTGTGCGAGGCCGAGGTGGTGCTGCACGATCGACTGGTCAGTGAGGAAATCCTGGCGCTGGTGCCGGCATCGGCGGATCGCTACTACGTCGGCAAGGCTCGCTCCGATCACAGCCTGCCCCAGCAGGACATCAATCGCTCGCTGGTCGACTGGGCTCGTCAGGGCAAGCGTGTGGTCAGGCTCAAGGGGGGCGACCCTTTCATCTTCGGTCGTGGTGGTGAGGAGCTTGAGACCCTGGTGGCCGAAGGCGTTCAGGTGGAAGTGGTACCGGGCATCACCGCGGCTTCCGGCTGCAGCGCCTACGCCGGCATCCCTTTGACCCATCGTGATCACGCCCAGTCGGTGCGCTTTATCACCGGGCACTTGAAGGAGGGGGGGTGCGAACTCGACTGGCGGGCGCTGGCAAGCCCTGGTCAGACGCTGGTGTTCTACATGGGGCTTGGCAGCCTCGACTACATCAGCCAGGGCCTGATCGGCGAGGGACTGAGTCCGGACACCCCGGTGGCGCTGGTCGAGCAGGGAACTACCCAGCGCCAGCGCGTCCATCTATCCAGCTTGGCTAATTTGCCGAAGTTGAATGATCGGGATATCATTCGACCGCCCACCTTGATCATCGTCGGCAGCGTGGTTTCGCTGCACGAGCAACTGGCCTGGTTCGATCATGCGCAAGCGGGGAGTCGTGGGTGGATGCACGGCAAGCATCCGTCACCCCGAGAACGTTCTTCGGATTGAACGTGCGCCATCGCTGGAGACTTCGCACCAGGCTCTGAATCCCCGCGTCTCGCGGGTCACCTGAGGTGAAGATGATGTTGTCCATTTCTCTGCGTCGTATGCTGTCCGGTCGATCGACCATGGCCGCCTGGGCGGCCGCCGTTGTTCTGGCCATGGCGTCGCTTGCGAGCGCGCCGGCAATGGCCCGTGACGACGGAGAGGTTGCTTCCCAGCGCGGCCAGGCTTCCTACTACAGTGATCGCTTCCAGGGGCGTCGAACCGCCAGCGGCGAGTCCTTCGACCAGCAGGCGCTGACCGCCGCCCATCGCAGTCTTCCCTTCGGTACCAAGGTGCTGGTCACCCGTCGTGATACCGGCCAGAGCGTCGAGGTCGAGATCAATGACCGCGGCCCCTTCGTCAAGGGACGGGTCATCGACCTGTCCAAGCGTGCCGCCCGCGAGCTAGGCATGCTCAAGCGCGGCACCGCGCCGGTCCTTCTGACCTACCTGCCCGGAGCGTGACCCGGGGCACCAACAGGGGCCACAAGCATCGGTACGTCGAAACGAAGATGTGCGATCGCAGGTGATCGACCAAGGCCCGCCAGGCAAGCCTGGCGGGCCTTGTCGTGTCTGCGCAACGATAGCAGGGCGCATCGTCACCGCGAGAACTGCTCGATCGCCCGGGTATCGACCGGCTGATCGTGAAATTCGCGCTGCCAGCGGGCGAGCAGGGCGGTGCGCTTCAACTCATCGAGGGTCGCCAGCAAGCCGGGGCTCAGAGGAATCGGCCTCAGGCCGTCAGGGTAGTCGCGGCGCATGGCGGTGGCGGTGCCCGGGCCATCCAGTTGGGGGTGCAGGGCGCCGAGTTCGCCGGCCTCGGCGATGACCCTTTGGCCGTCGGCGCTCAGCAGGTAGTCGATAAAGCGGCGCGCTGCCCCCGCGTGCGGCGCCTGGCGAGGCACGAAGGCCAGACGTCGAATGACCAGGGCATAGTCGTCAGGAATCACCAGCCTGAGCTCGAGGTCATCGGCGATCCTTTCCCGGGCATAGCTGCCCAGCACGTTGTAGGCGATGTCGTAGCGACCCTGCCTGAGGCCTTCCAGCATGGCGCCTGTGGTATTCACCAGGGCGGTATCTGCCTTGCCCAGCGCCGCCACAAGGTCCCAGTAGCGCGGGGACAGGCGCGACTCCTCGATGGCGTAGGTGTAGCCGGCGCCGCTGGAGGTGGGGTCGTAGGTGACCAGGCGTCCTTGCAGCGGCGAGCGCGCCTCGGCCAGCAGGCCGAGCAGATCGGCGCGGCTGTCGACGGGGCCGAGGCGCTGCTCGAGGCGGCGGCTGACCACCATCACGATGGGTTCGAAGGTAAAGGCAAACAGCTCCTGACGCCACTTGGCCGTGTCCGGCCAGCGCTGGGTGATGGCGGTGTCGATGCTCTGGGCGTGACCCTCGTTGACCAGCAGGTACTGCCAGGGCATGGCCGACGAGATGACCACATCGGCCTCTGCGGGGGCGTCGAGAAAGCGCTGATGCACGTCCAGCGTCGAGAAGTTGCGGTAGGTGATGGTGTAGCGCGGATGACGACGATGGAAGTCCTCGAGTAGCGGCAGGGCGTAGGGGATATCCAGGGCCGCGTGGATCACCAGCGCATCTGACGACTCTCCTGTACCTTCGAAGGTGACCTCATCGTAGGCTGGCTGCTGCGAGGCGTTCCCCGGGTATGCCTCGAGGGGGGAGTCGGCCCCTGCCTCGGGTATGGATTGCGCCAGGGACTCATCAGGCAGAAGCGACCACAGCGCCAGCGACGCCACCAGCGTGACAACGGCGGTCATCCAGGGGGGCAGCGCAAGGGTGCGGGATATCATGGCTGGCTCCGTGAAGGGGCGGACGTCGATCCCTTGTCGACGCCTTCGCCGAATTGCAGGCTGACTCGCAGGCCCGGCGGTGGTGCTTGCCGGGCGTCACCGAGGCTCAGTCGAGCGCCGTGGGTGCGGGCGATGCCGTCGACGATGGCCAGGCCCAGACCCGAGCCTTCGCTGGTGTGCTCACCGCGGTGGAAGGGGCGCAGTACCAGCAGTCGACGCTCGTGGGGGATGCCCGGGCCGTCATCGACGACCGCCAGCGCGATCGGGTTGGCGCTGACCTCGACGGTGATGTGCCTGGCACCGTAGTGGCAGGCGTTGTCGATCAGGTTGGCCAGCGCCTCGCCCAGCTGCCAGTCGAGCCCCCGCACGTGCACCGGTGCCTCTGGCGCTTCCAGTCCAAGGTCGACGCCGACGCGCTGACAGCGTTGCCAATGGGCCATCACCGCCTCACGGGCGACCTGAACCAGATCGGTGGGGGCCAGTTCGGGCTGGTACTCGGGATTGTCCAGGCGGGTCAGTGACAGCAGTTGCATGGCCAGGCGCGAGGCGCTCTGGCTGGTGGTCTGCATGGCGCCCAGGGCCGAGTGCCAGATGGCGGGGTCGTCCTGGCGCAGGGCCAGTTCGGCCCGGGCGGAAAGCCCCGCCAGGGGGGTGCGGAGCTGATGCGAGGCGTCGCCGATAAAGCGTTCCTGGTTGGCCTTGACCCGACGCATCCGTGCCAGCAGCTCGTTGACGGTGTCGCGCAGCTCGGCCAGCTCTCGCGGCAGCGGCAATTCCAGCGGTGCCAGGGTGCGCGGATCACGGGTGCGTATCTGGCGTCGCAGTCGTGTCAGCGGTGCCAGCGCCAGGCGAATGGCGATCAGCAGGGCGGCCACCGACAGCACCGCCACCGCCAGCAGGTAGGCGAGGCTCTGGCGAAACAGCTCGCCGCTGAGCGCGTCGCGCCCCTCGCGCGTGTGGGCGACCCGGATCTCGAAGGGCTCGCGCAGGCGCCAGTCCTCAAGCCGAGAGCGGCGCACGCCGAGGCGCAGAGGCATATCGTGGTAGTCAACGTCGCCATAGACGACGTCGCTTGCGTCCTGGGCGGCGCCTTCGATGCCGGGCAGGTTGGCGTTACCGGTGACCCGCTCACCGCGAGCGTCCACCAGGGTATAGAACACCCGTTCGTCGTGGCGCGAGGCGAGCATTTCCAGGGCCGCCGGGGGCAGATCGAGCCAGAGGCGATCGTCCTGCCACTGGGCCTGTTCGGCGATCGACAGACTGGCGGCGTCGAGCAGTCGGTCGAAGGCCCGGTCGGCGGTCTGGCGAGCGTCCAGCCAGGCCCGCCACAGCACCACCGAGCCGACGATCAGCATCGGCAGCAGCAGCCAGGTCAACAGTCGGCGATGCAGTGAATCCCCGCTCATGGTGCTTCCAGCAGGTAGCCGAGACCGCGCACCGTGCGCAGGTTCACTCGATGCCCCTGAAGGCGCTTGCGCAGACGATGCACGTAGACCTCGATGGCATTGTCGCCGAGTTCCTCCTCGCCGAAGGCTTCACGCACCAGGGTAGCCTTGTCCACCGGCTGGCCGGCGTGTCGCATCAGGCATCCCAGCAGGCGCTGCTCTCGCGGAGGCAGTGCCAGCGCCTCGTCGCCCAGGCTGAAGCGCTGGGCCAGGCTATCGAAGCTGAGTTCGCCCACGGTGATCAGGCCGGAGGGGGCGCGGCGACGCATCAGGGCGCGTACCCGGGCCTCCAGCTCCTCCAGCGAGAAGGGCTTGGCCAGGTAGTCATCGGCACCCAGGTCGAGCCCTCGCACGCGATCTTCTACCGCGCCGCGAGCGGTGAGAATCAGCACCGGGGTCGAGCTGTCGTGGCGTCTCAACGCCTCCAGCACCTCCAGGCCGCCGAGCCCAGGAAGGTTCAGATCCAGAAGTACCATGTCCAGTCGGTGATTTCCCTGGAGGCGGACGCGGGCGTCGATGCCGTTGTCGAGATGCACAACCTCGTGGCCTGCGATGCCGAGGGCATCGACCAGGGTCTCGGCCAGAAGCCGATCGTCTTCCACCAGCAGCAGTGTCATGCGCGCCTCCCTTGGGTGTCCCGCTGATCGATCAACTGTGTCACCGCCTCGTCGAGCCGTGTCGCGGCGGCCTGTGTGTCCAACCGTCCCTCGGGCCCGGACAGGGCCAGCCAGAGTTCGTGACGACCTTCCAGCGGCAGCCGCCGACACACCATGATGCCTCCCGCAAGGGCCGGCGCCGGAGCGTCGGTGTCCCGCAGGGGCCACTGGCTGCCGGGAACAAGGTCATGGCGCAGGCTCTGATCGGGCAGGGCGGCCAGGCGACAGTGAACCACGCCGGCGGTCACCTCGAGCAGGCTGGCGGTGTCGCCGAGTTGTCGCGCCAGGCCGTCGAGCAGCGGCTGGATCAGCGCCGCGAGATCGCGACTGGGGGCGTGGCGACGGGCGAGGCGCACCGGAGCACCGCCAATGCGCCAGCGGCCATCCTCTCCACGCTGGGTGTAGTCGAAGCGTTCCAGCGAGGCCAGAAGCCTGAGCAGGGTGCTCTTGTAGAAGCCGGTGGCGTCGGCCAGTTCTGCCAGACTGAAACTATCCTGAGGAGTATCGAAGACCTCCAGGACCGAGAGGGCCCGTTCGACCGCCTCGACGCGATCCTGTGCCATGTGAACCTTCCTGTCGGTGATAGCGAATGATGTCGCTGGCATTCAACTTTGGTCGGAATTACGCGATCGCGCGTTGACCCGGATGCTGTCCGGGCTTAGCTTTCCATCCAAGGGAACGACGTTCTGCCTTACAGAATTGTAAGCCAGGTGTCAGTTTCCAACAAGTGGAAATCTCGGCGCCGTCTCGGCGTCAATCGCGACGGGATGTCGGCTCGTGCCTCCTGTCAGCAGACAACAACAGAGGACTTCGTCATGTCCATGAACACGCCAGTCAAACTGATCGCCATCGCTGCCATCACCGGTGCAGCCAGCACTGCCGTTGCCTTTGAGCCCGAAGGCAAGGTCGAGTGCCTGGCGCCTGCCGACCCGGGCGGCGGCTGGGACTTCACCTGCCGCAGCGTCGGTACCGTGCTCGAAGAGCTGGACCTGGTGCCGCGCGGTGTTCAGACCGTCAACATGGCCGGTGCCGGTGGTGGCGTGGCTTACGCTCACACCGTCAGCAAGCGCGCCGGTGATGACCAGCTGCTGGTCGCGGCTTCCACCGCCACCACCACACGCCTGGCCCAGGGGCAGTTCCCGGGAATGACCGCCGACATGGTCAACTGGGTCGGCGCCCTGGGGGCGGACTATGGGGTCATCGCCGTCAGCGCCGACAGCGAGTACCAGGACCTCAACGCCATCATGGACGCGATCAAGGAAGACCCGCGTGCGGTGAAGTTCGCCGGTGGCAGCGCCAAGGGCGGCTGGGATCACCTCAAGGTGCTGATCGCGGCTCAGGCCGCCGGCGTCGAGAACCTGCCGAGGATCCCCTACCTGTCCTACAACAACGGCGGCGAGGCCATGACCCAGGTGGTCGGCGGCCACGTGGACGCCTTCACCGGTGACATCACCGAGGCCCAGGGTTTCATGGAGTCCGGTGACCTGCGCGTGGTGGCGGTGCTGTCCGAGGAGCGTCTGCCGGGCGAGTTCAGCGAGATCCCCACCGCCAAGGAGCAGGGCATCGACGCCGTGGGTCCGAACTGGCGCGGCTTCTACATGCCGGCGGATATTCCTGAAGACGCCAAGCAGTACTGGGTCGACGCCATGGACACCATCTACGAGAGCCAGGAGTGGAAGGACGTCATGGAAAGCAACGGCCTGATGCCGTTCCACATGAGCGCCGGTGAGTTCGAGACCTTCGTCAAGGAGCAGATCGCCGACATCAACCAGCTCTCCAAAGATATCGGACTGATCCAGCAATGAGCATGTTCAACGACCGCGTATTCGGGGTCTTGATGATCGTCCTGGCCGTCGCGTACGGCTGGGGCGCCACCCAGTTTCCCGAACCCTTTGGCGGGGCCGAGGCGGTAGGCCCCGAAACCTTCCCCTACCTGCTGGCCGTGGTGCTGGGGCTGTCCAGCCTGTACATGGTGGTGCGCCCGGATCCTGACAATGCCTGGCCCTGGAGCCGCACCGGCGTCGAGCTGATCATCGCCCTGGTGGTGCTGGTGCTCTACGCGGCCCTGCTGCAGCCGCTCGGCTTTATCCTGGCGACCCTGCTGGCGGTGGGCACCCTGTGCTGGCGCATGGGCGCGCCGCCGGTCAAGGCCTTCATTGTCGGCGGTATTTCCGGCGTGGTGGTATTTCTGATCTTCAACTTTGCGCTGGACCTGCCCCTGCCCCTGGGTGTGCTGTCCTTCCTGGAGGTGGGCTGATGGAAACCCTTGGCTACCTGATCGATGGCTTCGGGGTGGCGCTCGCCCCGCATAACCTGATGTTTGCGCTGCTGGGCGCCTTTCTCGGCACCCTGATCGGCGCGCTGCCCGGACTCGGCCCGGCCAACGGTGTGGCGATCCTGATCCCGCTGGCCTTTACCCTTGGGCTCAAGCCCGAGACCGCCCTGATCATGCTCACTGCGGTCTACGCTGGCGCCATGTACGGCGGGCGTATCTCGTCGATTCTGTTGAATATTCCCGGTGACGAGCCGGCCATGATGACCTGCCTCGACGGCTATCCGATGGCCCAGAAGGGCAAGGCCGCCGAGGCCCTGGCGATCTCCGCCATAGCTTCCTTCATGGGCAGCCTGATCGCCACCGTGGGCCTGATCCTGCTGGCGCCGATCCTGGCCGATTTCGCCCTGACCTTTGGTCCTGCGGAATACTTCGCGCTGTTCCTGCTGGCCTTCGCGACCCTTGGCGGTATCACCGGCAAGAACCCGATGAAGACCGTGGTGGCCGCCTGCATCGGTCTGATGATCGCGACCATCGGTATCGACAATACCGGGGTGCAGCGCTACACCTTCCAGGTGCTCGAACTTTACGAGGGTGTCGACTTCATCATCGCCATCGTCGGCCTGTTCGCCATCTCGGAGCTTCTGTTCTTTATCGAGGACCGTGCCGGCAAGGGCAAGAAGACCATCAAGGTCAACAAGCTCAAGCTTTCCTGGGCCGACATCAAGGGCATCATGCCTTCGAGCATCCGTGGCGGCATCCTCGGCTTTATCGCCGGCGTCCTGCCGGGGGCCGGTGCTTCGCTGGGCAGCTTTATCGGCTACACCCTCGAGAAGAAGGTGGTCGGCAAGAAGGGCTACTTCGGTGAAGGTGACCCGCGCGGCGTGGCTGGCCCCGAGGCCGGCAACAACGGCGCCTCCAGCGGTGCCCTGGTGCCCATGCTGACCCTGGGCGTCCCGGGTAGCGGCACCACCGCGGTGCTGCTGGCGCTGCTGATCTCGCTGAATATCACCCCTGGTCCGCTGATGTTCACCCAGAACGCGGACATCGTGTGGGGGGTGATCGCGGCGCTGTTGATCGGCAACTTCCTGCTGCTGGTGCTCAACATTCCGCTGGTCGGTATCTTCGTCAAGCTGCTGTCGGTGCCGCCGATGTACCTGTTGCCGATCGTCACCATGGTGGCCTTCGTCGGCATCTACTCGATCTCCAACACCACCTTTGATCTGTACTTCATGGTGGCCTTCGGGGTCGGTGGCTACATCCTCAGGAAGCTCGAGATCCCGCTGGTGCCGGTGATCCTGGGTCTGCTGCTTGGCCCCGAAATGGAGAAGAACCTGCGCCACGCCATGGACATCTCCGACGGCGACTGGACGATCCTGTGGGACAGCGGCCTGGCCATCGGCCTGTGGCTGTTCGCCGGTCTCGGCCTGATCCTGCCGTACATCGTCGGCCCGATCCTGAGAAAGCGCATGGAGGTTCAGACCGGCCACACCACACCGGGCGATTGAGCGACCCCGCTCCCGGTGGTTGACGAAGGCCTTCGGGCTCGACTCGACTAACGACCTTGGGCGCCCCGATGGGGCGCCCTTTTTTTGTGTGCATCATGACCGAGCGGGCGTATGCGGAGGCATATCAGCCCGCCGGCTGGTGTTGTCGGTCATCGATCCAGGTCCTGGCCAGCCAGCCGCCGGCCTCGGCGATCCGCCCCGGTGTCGAGCCGGCGTAGCCCAGCACCAGCCCAGGCATGGCATCAGGCGCCAGGTAGTGACCCGATAGCGGCGACAGGGTGACGCCTTCGCGCCGTCCGCGCTCGATCAGGCGTTGCTCCTGTTTCAGTGAGGCGAGCCTTGCCACCAGGTGCATGCCGGCCTGGCCGGCCGACAGTTCAAGTCCTTGCTCTACGGCAGGCGCCAGGGCCTCCCTTAGACAGGCTTGACGCTGTCGATAGCAGTGGCGCATGCGCGCGATGTGGCGAGAGAAGTGTCCCTCGACGATAAAGTCTGCCAGCGCTGACTGGGAGACGTACTGGCCTTCCCGATGCAGTCGCGCGTTGGCGCGGCGAAAGTCGTCCACCAGGGCCTCGGGAAGTACCAGGTAGCCGAGCCTGAGGCCCGGGTAGAGCACCTTGCTGAAGGTGCCGACGTAGAGCACCGGACCGCCCCCGGCCAGCCCCTGGAGGGAGGCCACCGGCGCAGTGGTATAGCGAAATTCGCTGTCGTAGTCGTCCTCGATGATCAGCGCGCCGTGGTGGCGGGCGAAGTCGAGCAGGGCGAGACGCCGTGCCACCGGCATCGTCACGCCGCAGGGGTACTGATGCGAGGGGGTGACATAGATCAGTCGAGGTGGCGGGCTATCCGGGGCGAGAGCCTCAGGCTGCATGCCCTGTGCGTCCACCGGTACCGGGACGGGCGTTAGCCCGGCCATGTTGAAGCAGGCCTTGGCACCGGCATAGCCGGGATCCTCGACCCAGACGCTGTCACCGGGGTCGGCCAGCAGGCGGGCGATCAGCTCGAAGCCCTGCTGGGCGCCCTGGGTAATCAGGATCTGATGTGGTTGGCAATTGACCGAGCGCGATAGACGCAGGTAGTCACACAGCGCCGTCTTGAGGGCGTGATGCCCGCCGCTGGTGGCGTAGCCGAAGGCATCCAGGCTGGCCTGGTGGCGATGGCGCCGTAGCAGGCGCTGCCACGCCTCGCGCGGGAACAGATCGAGGGCGGGGACGCCCGGGGCGAAGGCATCCCGGGAGCCCTCCATCTCGCCGCAGCTCTCCAGCAGGCGCTGACCTCGCCGAGAATGCCAGCGGCTCGCCTGGATGGGGGCGCCGGGCAACGGGCTGGGTTCGGGCAGCGCCAAAGACGCCACGAATAGCCCGGCCCCCGGGCGCGCCTCGACGAAGCCTTCTGCCACCAGGCGGTCCATGGCGGCAAGCACCGTGTTGCGGCCGATGCCGAGGTCCGCGGCCAGCCGTCGAGACGAGGGCAGGGCGCTGGCGGCGGGCAAGCTACCTTGCTGTATCCACTCGCGCAGGGCCGCGTACAGGCGCTGGGACAGCGAACCCGACGGGGGTTCGGCGGCGGGTGGCGCCAGGCGCATGGCCAGCGCTTCGGTGATCCATTCGGCGTGACGGTGAAGGCTGGGCACTGGTTCCCCTTTTCTGGACAGTATTGGTTCTTATGGTGGGACCACTATTGCGCAAGACTGGGTGCCTGTCATCCCGACGAGCCGGTGCGCCTCTGGCCAGCCGGCGCACACGACCGCCAATGTGAAAGGTGACTCATGAACCATGTTCGTCCTGCCTGTATCGCCGATCTACAACCCCTGAGTGAGCTGCTCGATGGCTACCGGGTGTTCTATTCACAGGAAAGCGACATCCAGGCTGCCCGCGACTTTCTCCAGACGCGCCTCGCGCTCGCCGACTCGCGCCTGCTGGTCAGCGACAACGAGGGTGTGCTCGAAGGCTTCGTTCAGCTCTATCCGACGCTATCCACGGTACGGGTGGGACCGCGCTGGACCCTGGCCGACCTGTTCGTGGCGCCCGAGGCGCGTGGCAAGGGGATCGGCCGTGAGCTGATGGAGGCCGCCGCGAACCTGGCGAGGGAGCAGGGAGTGGGCCAGTTGACGCTTAATACCCAGACCCACAACCACACCGCCCAGGCGCTGTATGAGTCACTTAACTGGCAACGCAACGACGCCTTCTACGCCTATACCCTGAACCTGGATGACCCTGCGGGCACATAAACTTCTACTTCTCGCAGTCAACATTGATGGATGCCAACCACTCTGAAGGAGCGCGTGACCCTTGTATCAGCCAAGACACTTCGCCATGACCGACGAAGACGCCATGATGGCGGTGGTCCGAGCCTATCCCTTTGCGACCCTGGTCACCGACGGTGACCAGGGGGTGTGTATCGACCACCTGCCCCTGATGGTCGAGCAGACGGCACAGGGCGCGCTGGTGCTGCGTGGCCATATCGCCCGAGCCAATGCCCTCTGGCGGCTGGGTGAGGGTGAGCGAGCAGACGCGGCAGCGATCGAGGCGGTGGCGATCTTTCATGGCCCCGACGCCTATATTTCGCCTGGCTGGTATCCCGACAAGCGCCGCCATGGTCGCGTGGTGCCGACCTGGAACTACCAGGTGGTGCATGCCCATGGTCGGCTCGTCTTCCCGCGTGAAAGCGATTGGCTCACCTCGCACCTGACGTCGCTGGTCGATCGCTTCGAGGCGGGCCGGGAAGCGCCCTGGGCGGTGGACGACGCCCCCGAAGACTACCTGGAGGGGATGCGTCGTGGCATTGTGGGGGTAGAGCTTGAGGTGACGCGCCTGGTGGGCAAACACAAGGCCAGCCAGCACAAGCCGTTGGAAGAACGCGAGGGTATCCGCGAAGGCCTTCGAGAGGATGGGCGTTCGGCTTGTGACGCTGCCGTGCTGTGTGGAGATGATCCAGCGCCAAGGTACGAAGGCGATTGACCCCTTGGACTGGCATTCGAGATCGGGCGACTGGTGGGCAAGCACTTGGCTGACTAGTACAAGCCCGGCAGCACAAGCCCAGGAAGAACGCGAGGGCATCCGCGAAGGCCTTCGAGGGGATGGGCTTGCTGACCACGCCGCCGCCGTGCTCAGTGGCGACCCATGACGACGATCCTGCGTGCGGGTATGAACAACGATGGAGTAAGGACGCGAGATGAATGACTGCCTGAGGCAGGCAACGCTGGAGGACGCCGAAACGCTGGCCGCCCTGGGGCGCCGCACCTTTTACCAGACCTTTGTCGACTTTTACTCCAAGGCGACCATGGAGCGCTATCTGAGTGATGCCTTTGACCTGGGAAGGGTGCAGCGCGAGTTGGCCTGCCCACAGTCGCGATTCTGGCTGCTGGAAGAGGCCGGCCGCAGCGAGACGGGTGAAGCGGGAAAGGAGCGCGAGGGCGTTGCCAAGGGGCCCGTAGCGGTCGGCTATCTCAAGCTCAACTGGGGGGAGGCCCAGACCGATCTGAGCGAGCACAATGGTCTCGAGATCGAGCGCATCTATCTGCTGGCCGAGGCCCAGGGCCGAGGGCTTGGCAAGATGCTGTACGACAAGGCCATCACCGAGGCGCGAGAACAGGCCAGGGCTTTCGTCTGGCTGGGCGTGTGGGAAAACAATCATCCCGCCATCGCCTTCTATCGCTCCCGGGGCTTTGTCGAGGTAGGCACCCACAGTTTTCAGATGGGCGATGTGGTGGACAGGGATCTGATCATGCGGCGTGATCTCTGACGTAGCCATCGCCATCGCCATCGACCATAAGGTCCCATGGATAGAACATCGCTGCACCACGATACTGCGAGGCCACCATCAATGGACAACAACAAGACGAGGGAATCTCTGTGAGTTATCGAATTGCCACCATCGCTGGTGACGGTATTGGCCCGGAGGTGGCGGGCGCCACGGTGCAGGTACTGCAAGCGCTGCTGGGTAGCGACGTGCTGCGTTTCGACTGGCTCGACGGTGGAGCGGGGCACTATGACAAGACCGGCGAGGTGCTGCCCCAGTCGACGCTGGACGCCTGTCGGGCCAGTCACGCCATCCTGCATGGAGCCGCCGGGCTGCCGGGGGTGACCTACGACGACGGTACCGAGGTGGGCAACGACCTGCACCTCAAGCTGCGCTTCGGACTGGACCTTTACGCTAACGTGCGTCCGATCCGCCTGCTGCCCGGGGTCGAGTCGCCGCTGAGACACCATCAGCCCGGTACCATCGACTATGTCATCGTGCGCGAGAACACCGAAGGCCTCTACGCCAGCCGCGGCGCCGGGGTGGTGCTGCGAGACGAGATGGCCAGCGACAGCCTGGTGATCACCCGCAAGGGCACCGAGCGAGTCGCGCGCTTCGCCCTGGAGCTGTCACGGCGACGTCAGGGCGCACCGAAGGACGGCAAGCGGCGGCTCACCGTCTGCGACAAGGCCAACATCCTCAGAAGCTACGCCTTCTTCCGTCGGGTATGCGACGAGGTAGGCGCCGAGTTCAACGACGTCGAACTCGACTATGCCTACGTTGACGCCATGACGGTGCACCTGGTCAAGCGCCCGGACTTCTATGACGTGATCGTTGCCGAGAATCTGTTCGGTGACATCATCTCGGACCTGGGGGCGGCCACCGTCGGCGGGATGGGGGTGTCGCCGTCTGCCGAACTGGGCGATCGCCACGGTCTGTTCCAGGGGGCCCACGGCAGCGCCCCGGATATCGCCGGGCAGGACGCCGCCAACCCCATCGCCACCCTGTTGTCCGGGGCCATGATGCTCGAATGGCTGGCGGTGGAGCACGCCGACGATCGTTTGTCTGACGCCGCCGGTCGGTTGCGTCAAGCGGTGGACGGCGTACTGTCCGATGGCCGGTATCGGCCCCGGGAATTCGGCGGCGATACCGGCTGCAGCGCCTTTACCGAACAGGTGCTCCGCCAGCTCGACCGTCTGCCAGCGTAATGGTACTAACGCGGCAGATTGAACAGAGTGGGCCAGTAATATGCGGTCCATTCTGGTGCCGGCCGTGGCGGGCTGCACCGGTGCTTGGCGCTGTGGTGGTGCAGAAGCAGGGGGCGGGGGAGCGAAGTGCACCATGCATGGTGCAATGGTGCGCACCTGTGGCGCGAGATGCTCTCCTGTGGCGCAAGGCAGGGTGGGTAAGCCCCCGTCTTGGCCGACGTAATGTCGGAATTTATAAATGTTTTATATGGCTGGCATGGGACTTGCTTGAAGTGGTGATGGAGGTCGACGTCGCAAGACGTCAGGCCTGAGCGATACAGCGGTTTTACCTGAACCGTTTGGCTCCCTCTCGACGATGGTCCATCACAACGACAAGGCAACCCCTGGAGGTTTCCCATGCCCACCGCTTCGATGTCTTCTACGCAGGTTTGTGCCCACCGTTCCAAAGCGCTTTCTAGAAAGGCGCTGGCCAGCCTGGCCGTGTCCACGCTGTCGCTGGCCATCGCCGCACCGGCGCTCGCCCAGGAGGACCCGATCAAGGTCGGTATCCTGCATTCCCTGTCCGGTACCATGGCGATCAGCGAGTCGACCCTGAAAGACACCATGCTGATGCTGATCGAGCAGCAGAACGAAGCGGGTGGCCTGCTCGGCCGCGAGCTTGAGCCGGTGGTGGTGGACCCGGCCTCCAACTGGCCGCTGTTTGCCGAGAAGGCCCGCGAGCTGCTGGCGCAGGAAGAGGTCGACGTGATCTTCGGCAACTGGACCTCGGTGTCGCGCAAGTCGGTGCTGCCGGTGGTCGAGGAGCTCAACGGTCTGCTGTTCTATCCGGTGCAGTACGAAGGCGAGGAATCCTCCGAAAACGTCTTCTACACCGGCGCTGCGCCCAACCAGCAGGCGATTCCTGCGGTGGACTACCTGATGAACGAGGTCGGTGTTGAGCGCTGGGTGCTGGCCGGTACCGACTATGTCTATCCGCGCACGACCAACAAGATCCTCGAAGCCTACCTGAAATCACAGGGCGTGGCCGACGAGGACATCATGGTCAACTACACCCCCTTCGGTCATTCCGACTGGCAGAACATCGTCTCCGAGATCAAGCAGTTCGGTGGTGCCGGCAAGAAGACGGCGGTGGTCTCCACCATCAATGGCGACGCCAACGTGCCCTTCTACCGGGAGCTGGCCAACCAGGGCGTCGAGGCCTCGGACATCCCGGTGGTGGCCTTCTCGGTGGGCGAGCAGGAGCTGTCCGGTCTCGACACCGCGCCGCTGGTCGGCCACCTGGCGGCCTGGAACTACTTCATGAGCGTGGATGAAGACGTCAACTACGACTTCATCGACGCCTGGTACGACTACACCGGCGACGACAACGCCGTCACCAACGACCCCATGGAAGCCCACTATATCGGCTTCAACATGTGGGCCGAGGCGGTGCGCAAGGCCGAGACCACCGATGTAGATGCGGTCAAGGAAGCGATCATCGGTGTGTCGGTGCCCAATCTCACCGGTGGCTACGCCACCATGATGCCCAACCACCACATCACCAAGCCGGTGCTGATCGGCGAGATCCAGGACAACGGCCAGTTCTCGGTGGTGTGGCAGACCCCGTCCACCGTGGCCGGCGACGCCTGGTCCGACTATCTGGAAGGCTCCCGCGATCTGATCAGCGACTGGCGTGCTCCGCTTGAGTGCGGCAACTACAACGTGGTGCAGGGTAGCTGCGGTGGTGGCTCAGACGTCGCCTCCAGCGAATAGAACATAACGACAAGGGGCCGGTGTGCACGGCGCACCGGCCCGGATCACGCCAACCCTGCCCGTGGTGCCGTCGGCACCCGGGTGTCTCAAGGGACCTCACCATGAATTTAATTGCAGGTCGTCACTGGCTGAGCGCGCTGGTGCTGCTTTGCCTCGTCGCCCTGGGGCTGGGCCAGGCTTGGGCTCAGGACGCCGGCGCTTCTAAGGCCGCGTCTTCCGACCAGGGGCCGGCGCTGTTGTCGGCGCTGGCCGAGTCCAGCTTCCGCGACAAGGAAGCGGCCATCGACGCCATCGCCGAGAGCGGTGACGAGCGCGCCCGGCGCTGGCTCGAGAGCTTCGCCGAGGGCAAGCTCGCCCGCGTCAAGGACAGCGGCGCTATCGTCGTGGTACTGGAAAATCGCGGTCGCAACTGGCCCGTGGCCGACGCCCTGACGCTGGAACCGGCGGGCAAAATATCGCGCCGCGAGCTCGACCGCGTCTCCATCAACAACAGTCTCAGGGGCTATCTGGACAGCACCCTGGCGCTGATCGACCTGCGTGTCGACGACCCCGCCCAGCGGCTGGCGGCGGCGCGGGATCTGCTGGGCGAGGTCGAGGCCGAGGCCGTCGATTCGCTGAGCGAGCTGGCCGCCGCCGAGAGCGACCCCGAGGTGGCCGCGACCCTGGAGCAGGCCATTGCCATCGCACGGGTCGAGCAGGGGGACGTCGCGGCGGTCGAGGCGCTGTCCGGCAGCCTCAATGGCCAGGCCAGGGCCGCGCTGATGCAGGCCAGCCGCAGCGACGACGTGGCGCTGGCGGAAGCCGCCCAGGCGGCGCTGGCCGAGAGCGAGCAGGCGCTCAAGCTCAACCGCGCCGCCGAGACGCTCTACTTCGGCCTGTCGCTGGGCTCGGTGCTGGTACTGGCGGCGATCGGCCTGGCTATCACCTTCGGCGTCATGGGGGTGATCAACATGGCCCACGGCGAGCTGATCATGCTGGGGGCCTACACCACCTGGGCGATGCAGCAGCTGTTGCCGGGGCAGCCGGGGCTTGCGCTGCTGCTGGCGATTCCGGCGGGCTTTCTGGTGGCGGCGCTGGTGGGTGTGGCCATCGAGCGAGGCGTCATCCAGTTCCTCAAGGGGCGTCCGCTGGAAACCCTGCTGGCGACCTTCGGCGTCAGCCTGATCCTGCAGCAGCTGGTGCGCACCCTGATCTCACCGCTCAACCGTACCGTGGTGACGCCCGAGTGGATGAGCGGCTCGCTGGTGATCAACGAGGCGCTGTCGCTGACCCTCAATCGCCTCTATGTGCTCGGCTTCGCCATCCTGGTGTTTGCCGCCCTGATGCTGGTGATGCGCCGCACCCGGCTGGGACTGGAGGTACGGGCGGTAACCCAGAACCGTGCCATGGCACGCTCCATGGGCATTCGCGCGACCCGCGTCGACATCCTGACCTTCGCGCTGGGGTCGGGGGTGGCTGGCCTTGCCGGGGTGGCGCTGTCACAGCTCACCAACGTCGGTCCCAACCTCGGCCAGAACTACATCATCGACTCCTTCATGGTGGTGGTGTTCGGCGGGGTCGGCAATCTGTGGGGCACCCTGGTGGCGGGGCTCTCGCTGGGGGTGATCAATCAGGTGCTGGAGCCCTGGGCCGGGGCGGTACTGGCCAAGATCCTGGTGCTGGTGTTCATCATTCTGTTCATTCAAAAGCGCCCGAGGGGACTCTTTCCCCAGAAGGGCCGCGCGGCGGAGGGCTGAGCGATGCCATCATCCCGACTATGGCTGGCTCGCCCGTTTGGCGAGCGGTCGACTCTGATCTTCCTGGCGGTGCTCGGTGCCACCATGGCGCTGGTGGTGGCGGCAAATCTGCTGCTGGCGCCGGAGCATCCGCTGCATGTCTCTACTTATACCGTTACCTTGCTGGGCAAGTACCTGTGCTACGCGCTGCTGGCGGTGGCGGTGGATCTGGTCTGGGGTTACCTGGGGATTCTCAGCCTGGGCCACGGCGCCTTCTTCGCCCTCGGCGGCTACGCCATGGGCATGTACCTGATGCGCCAGATCGGCGACCGCGGTGTCTACGGCGATCCACTGCTGCCGGACTTCATGGTGTTCCTCGACTGGGACAGTCTGCCCTGGTACTGGCTTGGCTTCGATATGGCCGGTTTTGCCTTTGTGATGGTGCTGCTGGCGCCGGGCCTGCTGGCGCTGGTGTTCGGCTTCCTGGCGTTCCGTTCGCGGGTCACCGGGGTCTATCTGTCGATCATCACCCAGGCGCTGACCTTTGCGCTGATGCTGGCGTTCTTCCGCAACGAGATGGGCTTTGGCGGCAACAACGGCCTGACCGACTTCAAGGAACTGCTGGGCTTCGACCTGTCCGCCGACGCCACACGACTGGGGCTGTTCATTGCATCCGGCGTGGCGCTGGCGCTGGGCTTCCTGCTGTGCCGCGCCATCGTGGTCAGCAAGCTCGGGCGGGTCTGCGTGGCGGTGCGCGACGCCGAGTCCCGCACCCGCTTTCTCGGCTACCGGGTGGAGCGCTATCAGCTGTTCGTGTTCGTCGTCTCGGCCATGCTGGCCGGGGTCGCCGGCGCCCTCTATGTGCCCCAGGTTGGCATCATCAACCCCAGCGAGTTCTCGCCGCTGTTCTCCATCGAGGTGGTGGTGTGGGTGGCCCTGGGTGGCCGTGCCACCCTCTATGGCGCGGTGATCGGTGCGCTGGCGGTGAACTACGCCAAGAGCGTGTTCACCGGGGTGATGCCGGAGGCCTGGCTGTTCGCGCTCGGTGCGCTGTTCGTGCTGGTGACGGTGCTGCTGCCCCAGGGCATCGCCGGGCTTTTGTCACGCTCTCGCCAGCAAGGCAGCGACGATGACAGCGACACGCAACCCGACACGCCAACCGACACGCTGGATGCAACCCCCAGGGAGGCCACCCCATGAGCTTTCTTCAGAGCCTGGCCGATCGCGATCGGGTCTTCGACTTCCTGGTCCCGGAACAATCGCCGGTCGACGTGCGCCACGGCCCGATCCTCTATCTCGAGGACGTGTCGGTGAGCTTCGACGGCTTCAAGGCCATCAATGATCTCAACCTGACCATCGACGACGGCGAACTGCGCTGCATCATCGGCCCCAACGGTGCTGGCAAGACCACCATGATGGACATCATCACCGGCAAGACGCGCCCGGATCAGGGCAGCGTGTGGTTCGGCAGCCGCCACAACCTGTTGACCAAGAACGAGCCGGAGATCGCCCGGCTCGGCATCGGGCGCAAGTTCCAGAAGCCCACGGTGTTCGAGGCGCTGACGGTGTTCGAGAACCTCGAGCTGGCGATGGCCATGGACAAGAGTCTGTGGCCGACGCTCAAGGCGCGCATGACCGGGGAGGTGCTGGCGCGAATCGAGGAGGTGCTCGAGACGGTGGGCCTGGCGTCGCTCAGTCGCCGCCAGGCGGGCATCCTGTCCCACGGACAGAAGCAGTGGCTCGAGATCGGCATGCTGTTGATGCAGCGCCCTCGACTGTTGCTGGTCGACGAGCCGGTGGCGGGGATGACCGAGCAGGAGATGGAGCGTACCGCAGAGCTGTTGTTGAGCCTCGCCGGCAAGCACTCGGTGGTGGTGGTGGAGCACGACATGGGCTTTGTGCGTTCGATCGCCCGCACGGTGACGGTGCTGCATCAGGGTTCGGTGCTGGCCGAGGGCAGTATGGACAAGGTGGCAAGCGACCCCAGGGTGATCGAGGTCTACCTGGGTGGCGACGAGGAGGCGGCATGATCGGACTGGAGCGAGTACCTCAGCAGTCTTCGGTAAGAGCGCTGTACTGGGCGGACGGCGCATCCCGCGGCAGGCTGGCCACGCTGTGGGCGAAGGTCTGCGGCCGGTGGGCGCGAGAGACAGGCAAGGAGGTGGATCGATGCTGAGCATTCGCGGGCTCAATCAGTTCTATGGCGAGAGCCACACCCTGTGGGATCTCGATCTCGACGTGCCCAGGGCGGCCTGTACCTGTGTGCTGGGTCGTAATGGCGTCGGCAAGACCACCCTGATGAAGGCGATCATGGGCGAGGTGCCGATCACCGGCGGTGAGCTTCACTACGCCGACGGTGTCGCGCTGGAGAAGCGTCGCCTCGAGGATCGCTCACGCCTGGGCGTGGGCTATGTGCCCCAGGGACGCCAGATCTTTCCGCTGATGACGGTTGAGGAGAACCTGCGCACGGGCCTCGCCGCCCGTGGTGATGGCCTGCGCCAGGTGCCCGAACGGATCTATGAGCTGTTCCCGGTACTCAAGGAGATGCGTCACCGGCGTGGCGGCGATCTGTCCGGCGGTCAGCAGCAGCAGCTGGCGATCGGGCGCGCCCTGGTGATCGAGCCGAAGCTGTTGATCCTCGACGAGCCGGGGGAGGGCATCCAGCCCAATATCGTCGCCCAGATCGGCGAAGTCATCCGTCGGTTGATCGCCGATGATGGGCTGACCGTGCTGCTGGTGGAGCAGAAACTGCCCTTTGCCCGTCGCTTCGCCGACCACTTCGCCATCCTCGATCGCGGGCGGAGAGTCGCCGTCGGTGATATCGGTGAGCTCGACGACGCCGTGGTGAAGCGCTACCTGACCGTCTGAGCGGTAGCGCGTCAATCAGGATGAATCGCTGCACATCAATGGTGCGCAATCGTAAGGTTGCGCACTTTTTTTGTGCGCGACCAAAGGCGTGCTTTTCTCTGGTGCAATCCTTGGTTGTTCTATAAGAAATTGAAAATTAAGTAGAAAAATAGAGATTCGAGAAGCTGGTACGGGGCTTGCACCTTGATTGGGCAATGGTGGTGGCCTTTTTTACTTTCGCTTGCCACGCCGACTCGACGGACCGCCCGGGAGAGCCATGAGCGCGCAGACAACACAGGATTCGACCGATCGGCACGGCCATCGCTTCGACGCGGGACGGCGCTGGGAGGCCAGCCTCGATCTCGGCTTTCGCCATGATGGCCAGGCCACTCGCCTCTATCGGGTGGATCATCGCGGCCCCCTGCGGGTGCAGCGTCCCTTCTACCCCGAAGGCCGCGACGGCACCTGCCACGTCTATCTGCTGCATCCCCCGGGGGGGCTGGTCAGCGGCGATATCCTGGATATCCAGGCGCGGGTGGGCGCGGGCGCGCGGGCGCTGCTGACCACACCGGCGGCCAACAAGCTGTATCGGGCCGACCGCAACGCCGTGGCCTGGTCCCAGCGCACTCGTCTGGTGGTCGAGGAGGGCGGGCTGCTCGAGTGGTTGCCCCAGGAAACCATCGCCTTCGACGGCTCGCGAGGGGTGCAGGCCACCGAGATCGAGCTTTCCGGCAGCGCCCGCTGCCTGGGCTGGGAGGTGCTGGCGCTGGGCCGGCCGGCCAGTGATCTGCCGTTTGCCAGCGGCCACCTCGAACAGCGCTTCCGGTTATCCCGGGACGGACGACCACTGTGGATCGAGCGCCAGCCCCTCGACCCTGACCATCGTCGTTTTCACGGCGCCTGGGGGCAGCGAGGGTGCAGCGTCCAGGCAACCCTGTGGGCGGTCGGGCTCGAAGACGAGTCCGCGGCGATCGAACGTCTGCGCCAAGGGTTGGGGCAGGGAGGGAATGACCTTGCCGGCAGTCCCGGCGCTGGTGAAGCCGAGCGCTGGGCCGTCACCGTACGTGATGGCGTCCTGCTGCTGCGCTACCTCGGTCACTCGCGGCGCGAGGCCTGGTCGCTGTGCGAGGCGGCCTGGACGTTGCTGCGTCCGATGCTGATGGATCGCGAGGCCTGTGTGCCACGCATCTGGTTTACCTGAATGTCATGCCGGGCGGGACAGGCGACCCCTGGCCACCCTGACCAACATCGAGGATGAAAGGATGGAGCTGACACCGCGTGACAAGGACAAGCTCTTGCTGTTTACCGCTGGCCTGGTGGCCGAGCGGCGACGCGCCAAGGGGCTCAAGCTGAACTATCCCGAGGCGGTGGCCTTGATCAGCTGCGAGATCATGGAGGGTGCCCGGGAAGGCCTGAGTGTGGCCGAGATGATGAGCCGAGGGCGCCAGATACTGGGGCGTGACGAGGTGATGGAAGGGGTGGCGGAAATGGTCGACGAGGTGCAGGTCGAGGCCACCTTTCCCGACGGCACCAAGCTGGTAACGGTGCACAACCCGATCTCGTGACGCTGCCAGGCCCCGGCTTGATCCGGGGGCGACGCGACAGGCTCATACGCTGATACCAATAGGGAGGGCGCGGGATGATCCCCGGAGAATACCAACTGAAGGACGGTGACATCGCCCTGTGCGAGGGTCGCGACAGGGTCACGCTGGAGGTGGCCAATCGCGGAGATCGACCGATTCAGGTCGGATCCCACTATCACTTCGCCGAGACCAACCCGGCACTGGCGTTCGATCGCGACAGGGCGCGGGGCTTTCGTCTGGACGTGGCCGCCGGCAGCGCGGTGCGCTTCGAGCCGGGGCAGAGCCGTGAGGTCACCCTGGTGAGCTTCGCCGGACGTCGTCATATCTACGGCTTTCGCGGTGAAGTCATGGGCGCGCTGGACGATGCCGGTGCACCCAGCGGCGACAGCGGCCAGGAGGACGCCCGATGAAGATCAGTCGTCAGGCTTATGCCGACATCTATGGCCCCACCGTCGGAGACCGGGTGCGCCTGGGAGACACCGAGCTGTGGATCGAGGTAGAGAAGGACGCCACCCACTACGGCGACGAGGTCAAGTTTGGTGGTGGCAAGGTCATTCGTGACGGTATGGGGCAGAGCCAGCGTCTCGACCAGACGGTGATGGACACCGTCATCACCAATGCCCTGATCCTTGACTGGTGGGGCATCGTCAAGGCCGACGTGGGCCTTCAGGCGGGTCGCATCGCCGCCATCGGCAAGGCCGGCAATCCAGACACCCAGCCGGACGTCACCATCGTGATCGGACCCGGCACCGAGGTCATCGCCGGCGAGGGCAAGATCCTCACCGCCGGCGCCATCGACGCCCACGTGCACTTCATCTGTCCGCAGCTGGTGGACGAGGCCCTGGCCAGCGGCATCACCACCATGCTGGGGGGCGGTACCGGGCCTGCCACCGGATCGAACGCCACCACCTGCACGCCGGGGGCCTGGCACATCCATCAGATGCTCAAGGCCTGCGACAGCCTGCCGATGAACATCGGTCTGCTCGGCAAGGGCAACGCCAGCCTGCCTGAGGCGCTGGAGGCCCAGATCGAAGCGGGCGCCATGGGGCTCAAGCTGCACGAGGACTGGGGTACCACCCCGGCCTCCATCGATACCTGCCTGAGCGTGGCCGAGCGCTACGACGTTCAGATCGCGATCCACACCGACACCCTCAACGAGTCCGGTTTCGTCGAGGACACCCTGGCGGCGTTCAAGCAGCGCGGCATCCATACCTACCATACCGAGGGCGCCGGGGGCGGCCACGCACCGGACATCATCACCGCCTGCTCGAAGGACTATGTGCTGCCGTCGTCGACCAACCCGACCCGGCCCTACACGGTCAACACCGTCGACGAGCACCTGGACATGCTGATGGTATGTCATCACCTCGACCCCAACATTCCCGAGGACGTGGCTTTCGCCGATTCGCGCATTCGCCGCGAGACCATCGCCGCCGAGGACATCCTGCATGACCTCGGCGTCATCTCGATGATCGCCTCGGATTCGCAGGCCATGGGACGCGTCGGTGAGGTGGTGTGCAGGACCTGGCAGACCGCTCACAAGATGAAGGTGCAGCGTGGTTTACTGCCGGAAGATCAAGAACGTGGCGCCGACAACCTGCGTGCCCGCCGCTATGTGGCCAAGTACACCATCAACCCCGCCATCACCCACGGCCTGGCCGATGAGATCGGTTCTGTCGAGGTGGGCAAGCTTGCTGACCTGGTGCTGTGGGATCCGGCCTTCTTCGGCGTCAAGCCGGCGCTGGTGCTCAAGGGGGGAATGATCGCCATGGCCCCCATGGGCGACCCCAATGCCTCTATCCCGACACCCCAGCCGGTGCACTACCGTCCGATGTTCGGGGCGCTGGGCCAGGCCGCCGCGGCGACCCGGGTGAGCTTTGTCTCTCAGGCCGCGCTGGATGCGGGGCTCAAGGATCGGCTGGGGCTTCAAAGCCGCCTGGTGGCTTGCCGGGATGTGCGTGCGGTGCGCAAGGGCGACATGAAGCTCAATGACCGTTGCCCGGATCTCAAGGTCGACGCCCAGACCTACGAGGTCACCTGCGATGGCGAGCTTCTGACCTGTGAACCGCTGGACGTGCTGCCGTTGGCCCAGCGCTATCACCTTTTTTGAGTCAGCGATGATGACGGTTTTCGACAGTGCCGCTGACAGTACCAAGGAGTCATCCATGAGTTCGCTATTGTCGCTGACCCGCCGGCTCGGGCCGTTGCCCGTCGGCGATGGGCAAGACGGCGTCCAGGACACCCTGACCCTGAGCTACGACGATCGCATCAAGGGGCGCCTGCGGGTGACCCTGGACAGCGGGCGTGCGGCGGGTCTGTTTCTCGAACGCGGTCCGGTGCTGCGCCACGGCGACGGTCTTCAGGCCGAGGACGGCAGCCGCGTCCGGGTCATCGCTGCGCCGGAACCGGTGGTTACCGCCTGGGTAGCGCCGGGGCCGGACGCCGGCCTTGCGTTGGCTCGGTTGTGCTACCACCTGGGCAACCGCCACGTGACCCTCGGTATCGGCGAGGGCGAGTACCAGGGTGACGCCTGCTGCTACGTGCGCTTTGCGCCGGACCATGTGCTGGAAGAGCTGGCCGAGCGGCTTGGTGCGCGGCTCGAGCACCACCAGGCGCCGTTTGATCCCGAGCCGGGCGCCTACACCATGGGTGGGCATTCGCATGGTCATTCGCACAGCGATTCTCATGACCATGACCATGGGCACGGGCATTCGCACGGGCATGGCCATTCACACGGCTCGCCACATGGCTCTTCACATGGCTCCTCACATGGCTCCTCACACAGCCACGCTCAGGGGATCACCTGATGGCCGGGATCGAGTCTGCGTCACAGGCGCACGATGATCTGGCCCTGCTGGGGCTGCTGCAGCTGGTCAGCCCGGCGTTGCCGATCGGCGCCTTCGCCTGGTCCCAGGGGCTCGAGAGCGCCTTCGAACTGGGCTGGGTTCACGATGAAAAGAGTCTTGGCGACTGGCTCGAGGGCGTGCTGGAGGATGGCCTGGCGGTGGCGGAACTGCCTGCCCTGGCGCGACTCGTCGAGGCCTGGCAGCAGGGCGACGAGGATAGGGTGGCGCATTGGGACTGTTGGCTGGGGGCGGTACGCGAGACCCGAGAGCTGCGCGAGGAGGATCGCCAGCTGGGCGCGTCGCTGGTGCGCCTGATGCGCAGCCTGGGGCTGGCGCCCGAAGCCGGGTTGCCTGACGAGCCTGGCTATGTGACCGCCTTCAGCGCCCTGGCGGTAGCCCGCGGGTTGCCGCCGCGCCAGGCCATGCTGGGCTTTGCCTGGGCCTGGCTCGAGGACCAGCTGGCGGCAGCCTGCAAGGCGCTGCCGCTCGGGCATACCGCGGCCCAGCGACTGGTCGAGCGGCTGCGTCCGGCGCTGGTCGAGGCGGTGGGGCGTGCCCTGATCATCGACGATGACGACATGGGGCCGGCGCTGCCGGGGCTCGCCCTGGCCAGCGGCCTGCACGAAACCCAGTACTCGCGGCTGTTTCGCAGCTGAGCGAGTGACAACGATGCCATCGATACCGGGGTATCGACGGCGCCATTCTCCGGTCTTCGACACGTCGGGGAATGGCCTTACATGACAGGCAGGAGAACACCATGACCACTTCAACCACTCCCTCCCAGTGCCTGCGCGTCGGCGTGGGCGGCCCGGTGGGCTCGGGCAAGACGGCGCTGCTCAAGCAGCTGTGTCGGGCCCTGCGTGATCACTACGATATCGCCGTGGTGACCAACGACATCTACACCAAGGAAGACGCCGACTTCCTGACCCGCAACGAGGCGCTGTCGCCGGATCGCATCCTCGGCGTCGAAACCGGCGGCTGTCCGCACACCGCGATCCGCGAGGACGCCTCGATGAACCTGGCGGCCATCGACGAGCTGCACCGCCGCCATCCTGGGCTCGAACTGGTGCTGGTGGAGTCCGGCGGCGACAACCTGTCGGCCACCTTCAGTCCTGAGCTGTCGGACCTGACGCTCTACGTCATCGACGTCTCCGCGGGTGACAAGATCCCGCGCAAGGGCGGGCCGGGCATCACCAAGTCGGATCTGTTGATCATCAACAAGATCGACATTGCCGAGCAGGTGCATGCTTCGCTGGAGGTGATGGACCGTGACTCGCGCAAGATGCGTGGCGAACGTCCTTTCGTCTTCACCAATCTGTATGACGGCGTCGGTCTCGACACCATCATCGGTTTCATTCTCGAGCGGGGCATGTTGCCCGACCGGCGAGCCGAGGCAGTGGAAGCCTGAATCGCCCGTTACCACGCAGCCGAAGCGTTGCGTTCTCAGTCAACAAGGAGTCTGTCATGACACAGCGTTCTCGTGTTTCTTCCCGTTCCCTGGCGATCGCCGGCGCCATGGCCGCTGGCCTTGTCGCACCGCTGGCGCTGGCGCACCCCGGCCACGGCGTCGAGCATGGCGGCCTTGCCGCCGGCCTGATGCATCCCTGGTTGGGGCTCGATCACCTGCTGGCGATGGCGGCTATTGGCCTGTGGAGTCTGGGGCAGGGGGCAGCCATGCGACGCTTTACCCCGCTGATGGCACTGGCTGGCATGCTGGCCGGGGCTGGTCTGGCGCTGTCCGGCGCGCTTCCCGCCGGCGCCTTGCCCGGTGTGGAAGGGGGAATTGCCCTGTCGGTGCTGATCGCCGGGGTCATGGTGGCGGCGCTGATGCGTCTGCCGGCAGCGCTTGGCGGAGGCCTGGTGATCGCCCTGATGACGATGCATGGCATCGCCCACGGCGCCGAGATGCCCGCAGCCGCCTCACTCGTCGCCTACGTGGTGGGCTTTTCGGCCTCGACGCTTGCCATCACCATGCTGGCGCGGGTGCTGGGTGGCTGGCTGGCCAGCCGTGAACAGCGCCTGGTGCGTGCCCTCGGCGCCGCCATCGCGGTCTGCGGTGGGGTGCTGGCGCTGAGCTGAGCGATCTCCCACTGACCGTCGATGGTCTCTCGCGCCCGGCCCTGTGCCGGGCGCGAGCGTTTGAGGCTGCTGCATCGTCCCGCCTGCGACGGCGGAGACGGGTACGTGTGTGGGTGAAACGTTTTGGGCTATGCTCGTGCGCCACGGATGAATTCGCCAAGAGGACGCTATGGCCAGGCTGGGACGCACGATCAAATGGAGCGGGGCAGTACTGCTGGTCGCCTGGGCGGGGATGGGGCTGTGGCAGAGTATCAAGCCACTACCGGAAAACGTCGGCAAGGCCTGGCCCGAGCGGCCAGTGGGCGAGGTCGAATTTCTCGCCGATCGAACCTGGTATGACGAGGGTGGCCGCCGTCATCTTGATCAGCACATCTTTGACGAAGCGGTGGCGATGATCGAGGGTGCCCGCCGGCTGATCGTCGTCGACATGTTCCTGTTCAATCGCCTCGAGGGCAGTGGCGGGGGCGACTTTCTGCCCCTGGCCGAACGCCTTGCCGATGCGCTGATCGCCGCCCGCCAGCGCCAACCGGCGCCGCGAGTGGTAGTGATCACCGACCCCCTAAATACTCTCTATGGAGGCCAGCGGGTGCCGCTCTATCAGCGCCTCGAGGCGGCGGGGGTCGAGCTTGCCATCACCCGTCTCGATCGCCTGCGCGCCTCCAACCCGCTGTGGTCAGGCCTTTGGCATCTGGGACTGGATCGGCTTGGCAACGACCCGGACGGGGGCTGGCTGCCCAATGCCTTCGGTGGCGAGCCGGTGACCCTGAGAAGCTACCTGGCGCTGCTCAATTTTCGCGCCAATCATCGCAAGACGCTGACGGTGGATCACGCCGAAGGGTGGTCGACACTGATCACCTCGGCCAATCCTCACGACGGCAGCAGCCTGCACTCCAACGTGGCGCTGAGGATCGATGGGCCGGTGGCCCGTGACGTCATCGCCTCCGAGGCCGAGGTGGCGTCCTGGTCCGGCGTCGAGGTATCGCAGTCGCCAGCGCCCGAGGCCGAGCCATCGGATAGCGCGATGGCGCAACTGCTGACCGAAGCCGCCATCCGTGACGCTGTGCACGCTCAGGTCGATGACACCGTCGCTGGCGATCGGCTGGATGTCGCCGCTTTCTACGTCGCCCACCGCGGGGTGGTCCAGGCGCTGAAGGAGGCCAGCGAGCGAGGAGTGGCGGTTCGGGTGCTGCTTGACCCCAATCGTGAGGCCTTCGGTTTCGAAAAGGGAGGCCTGCCCAACCAGCCGGTGGCCGAAGAGCTGTTGGACGCGGGCGTTCAGGTGCGCTGGTGTGTCACCGACGGTGAGCAGTGCCACAGCAAGGTGGTGCTGGTGAGAAGGGGTCCGGCGCAGGACGAGCTGGCAGACGCCGTGATTCTGGGCTCGGCCAACCTGACCCGACGCAATCTCGACGATTTCAATCTTGAAAGCAGCGTCTTGCTAAAAGGGCGAGGGGTCGCCGCCATCGACGAAATCGGCGCCTGGTTCGACCAGCGCTGGGACTCGAGCGACGGACGTCGAACCAGCCGAGCCTGGGCGCCGCGGGACGAGGCTGGCTGGTTCGATGGCTGGCGCTATCGATTGATGGAGGCCAGCGGCCTGTCCACCTTCTGACCTCGCTGGTGGGCTGTGCAGGACGGTGGAGATACCGACGCGGGAGCAGGATATGCCTCGACCGGCCAGCTTGACAGTCCGCCACCCCGCGACCATGTTTCACACGCTGGCCGACGCTCGATTTGACACAATTTCGAGCTCGGCGTGGCGACATCGCAACGCCCGTGTCGGGCACAAGGAGAGTCTTCGATGGAAAAGTTCTGGTTGGTGGTAAAGGTCGTGATTCTGGCGCTGATCGCCATCCTGGTGGTGCAGAACATCGAGATGGTGCAGGTGAAACTGCTCGGCTGGACCATTGCCATGCCGATGGCCCTGCTGGTGGTGGTGATCTACCTGCTGGGCATGATCAGCGGTCGCGGCCTGATGGGGCTGATTCGTCGCCTGCAGGGCAAGGAGCCGCAGCGCCGCTGAGGGCATCGACCCGCGAGCGCTTGCGAGGGTCCTGGTGCCAGGGCAGGCCGAGGCGGCAGTTGTGCTCGAGCTCTGCGATGACCTGGGCGCCCAGCAGCAGGATCACGGCGCCGATCTCGAGGCTCAGCAGCACCACGATCAGGGTCGCCAGGGGGCCGTAGACCGCGCTTACCAGTGACAGGTTGGCGAAGTAGTAGACCAGGGCGATCCTGACCCCTTCCCACATCAGGGCGGCGGCAAAGCCCCCGGCCAGGGCGCGCCTCAGGGAAATGCGTACCACCGGCAGGACCTTGTAGATGGCGCTGAACAGCAGGAAGACGCCGACGAAGCTGGTCAGGTTGAGGGCCGGCTCCGACAACGAGGCCATGGGCAGCTCACGGCCGTATAGCGCCATCCACAGTCCATTGAGGGTGCTGGCCAGGCTGACCGCCATGGCCAGCGCCAGCAGCGCCGCACTCAGTACCAGCATGAAGGCGTAGGGCAACAGGAAGGACACCCAGAGGCTGCGGGTGTCCTTGACGTCGGGCTTTCTGAAGATCAGCGCCAGGGCGTCTTCCAGCATGCGAAAGGCGAAGGAGCTGAAGATCAGCAGCACCGGGATGCCGTAGATGCCGATCGCGTCGCGGGAGTCCAGCAGTGCGCGCACCGACTCCAGCATCACTTCGGCGTGGGTAGGAGCGATGTGGCGTGCCTGCATGGCGATCACATTGAGCAGCTGCTGCTCGTCCACGACCTGAGCCATCGCCACCACCATCAGTGCGAACAGCGGAATGGTGGACAGCAGAATATTGAAGCCGACCCCGCCCGCCAGCAGCATTCCCCGATTATGCAGAAAGTGGGTCAGCACCCGCCACATGAAGAAGGCGAGCCGTGGCAGCAGAGTAAAGACGGCGTGTTGGTACCAGCGCGGTGCTGTCATGGGCCCGAATCGTCCTTGAGGGATAGGGCATGATACGCTGGGAGCCAGTGTCAGCGTCAAACCCTTGCCCAACCAGATGGTCAAAGGGCGGGTGTACGCCGGGAGGAACGAGTGGCATCTGCAGACCAGGAATCCCGCACCGAATCCGACGCCAGGCTGATCTACGATGGACAGTGTCCATTGTGTCGGAGCTTCGTGTCGCGCTACGGACTGTCCAAGGGACGGCTGGATCTCGTTGATGCGCGCCATCACCCCGAAGAGGTCCGGCGTCTGGAGCGTCTGGGCTGTCGCCTGGACGAGGGTATGGTGCTGGAGCTCGGCGACGAGCGCTACCACGGTGATCAGGCGGTACGTATGGCGGCACTGGCCGGGCGAGGTCGAGGTCCGCTGTCGCGTGGGATGCTGTGGTGGCTGTCGTCGAGACGGCGAGCACGCCTCAGCTATCCGCTGCTCAAGGCCGTTCGTCGTGTCATGCTCAAGGGGCTCGGCGTCGGTCCGATCAGGCCTTGAAGTGTGTCGCTCCCACCGGATGGGGCCGCCGACGGCCTGGCGTTGATCATCAACATTGAGCATCGGCAACGGGCATCAGCGCCGGGCATCGGCGCCGACCAGCGATACTGGTCACCAACGCCGTTCATCTACCGTCATTTATCAAGCCACCAGGAGGGAGGCAAGATGCAACTAAGTCGACGTCTGTCGGTCCCTCATAGCGAGATCGCCATGAGTGCGATTCGTGCCCAGGGAGCCGGCGGCCAGAACGTCAACAAGGTCGCCTCGGCGATTCATCTGCGCTTCGATATTCAGGCATCGTCGTTGCCTGACGACGTCAAGGAGCGCCTTTTGGCGCTCAATGATCATCGCATCACCCAGGACGGAGTGGTGATCATCAAGGCCCAGTCGGAACGCACCCAGGAGGCCAACCGCGCAGCGGCACTGGCGAGGCTGAAATCGCTGTTGCAGCAGGGACTGGTGATTCCCAAGGCGCGTCGCGCCACCCGGCCCAGCAAGGCGGCCAAGCGGCGTCGCCTCGAAGGCAAGAAGCAGCGTGGCAAGCTCAAGTCGCTACGCGGCAAGCCGGAGACGTAGTGCGTCGAACAGGTGCTGCATCGTGAACGCTTGTGAGGGCGGCTTTCCGCAGACTCCTGCGCTTCGGTCATGGGGCTCGACGCTCTGCGGAAAACATGCTCGGATAGGGTACACGGCAATTTTCTAATGCTCGCTAGCGCGTATTTTTGATGGAGCACACCCCTGACGCGCCCGCAGTCAGGCAGTATGCTGTGATCACTTTGGTCCTCGAACCTCAGGACCCGTCCCACCCCAAGGGAGACCCCCGAATGGAAGAGATCAATCCCGACAAGGACAACAACACCGAGAAGGATGGCAACACCTCCGAGGCGACCCAGTCTTCAGCCTCCGGCAAGGATGCCAAGGAGCTGTTCAAGGACAACCGCGTCAAGGGCCTGGCGGCGGTGGCCGGCGTCAGCCTGATCTGGGCCATCGGTGCCCAGCTCAGCGCCAGTTCCAACGGCGAGGCACGCACTGCCCTGACCAAGGAACTCGATGCCAGCGAATCACGCGTCGAGACCCTGCGCGAGCAGGTGTCCGGGCTGGAAGAGAGCCAGGCGACCCTGGAAGCCCAGCGTGCCGAGCTCGAGAGCCAGGTATCCCAGTGGGAAGAGGCCGAGACCTCGCTTGAGGAAATGCGTGCCCAGCTCGAAACCCTGAAGGCCGAGGAGGCCGAAGCGCGTACCGCCCAGGCGGCAGCCGAAGAGCAGGCCGCCCAGGTACAGGCCGATCTGAAGGAACTCGAATCCACCCAGGCATCCTTGCAGTCCGACCTGGTGGCGGCGCGCAATCGTCTGGAAGAGGCGCAGAACGAACAGCAGCAGCTGGTGGAGCGTCGTGATTCGCTCAAGTCCGAGGCTGAGTCCTTGACCGGTGAGGTCGATGACGCCGAGAAGCGCCTGAGTGATCTGGAAAGCTCCATCGAAGAGAAGCAGAGCGCCGTCGGTTCACTCGAGGAAGAAGTGGCGAGCCTCGAGAGCCAGCAGCAGGAGGCGCAGAAGCAGGCCGAGCAGGCCCAGGCCCGCCTCGAGCAGACGCTGGCCAGCACCGCCGAGCAACGCGAGCAGGCCGAGGCGCGTGTTCGCCAGGCCGAGTCCCGTGCCGAGGAAGCGGTCGCCCGCCGCGATGAGCTGCAGGCCAGGATCGATGAACTCGAGGCCCGCGCCGACGAGCGTCGCCAGCGTCTGGCTCGTCTCAACAATCAACTCGACACCTGGCGCATCGAGCTCGAGAACCTCGATCGTGCCACCGCCGAGCTCTCCGATGGCGCATCCTCCGGTCAAGGCAGCGACAGCGAGGGTAGTGCCGATGAGCAGGCCTCGTCCCAGGGCGAAAGCAGCAGCGGCTCCGTCGAGGTCATCAGCTCCGGGGGGGGCGACCAGAGCAATGGCGACCAGAGTGGTGGCGGCGAAAACAGCGGCGACCAGAGCAGTGATGGCATGAGCCAGGCCGATATCGCCGTTCAATCGGCGAAGCGGTCGGCGGCAGAGGAACAGTCGTCGCAGGAGCAGGACTCTTCTCAGTCCTCGGGCAACAGCGCGGCCTCGGCCAGCGAGCAGGGCTCCAACGAGAGCGCCGCCGAGGACGAGGACGTGGCCTCGTCCGAGTCCATGGAGAAGACCCCGGGTGGCAGCGAGGGTGATCAGGCTTCTGCCGACGCCTCCCAGAGCGGGGAAGGTTCCTCCGCCGACGCTTCCCAGGCGGATGCGGCCAGCGAAGAGGGCTCCGCCGATGCGGCCGCCGAGGGCGAGGAGTCGTCTACCCAGTGGACCGATGAGGTAGCCTCCGGTGCCGCCGAGGCCGTCGAGACGGTCAAGGACGTGGCCCGTCAGGCTGCCGAGAAGGTGCGCGATGCGGCAGCCTCGGTCACCGACGACGCCAGCACCGAAAGCACCAACTGAGCGTCAGCGAGACGGTTGCCGGCGGTGACGTCGGCAAGGTTGCGGGAAGCAACAGCGGCGGGCCTTCGGGCCCGCCGCTGCGTTTGGCGGTCCCGCTTCGCTTAACCTCGCGCCGCCTGGGCCCTATACTGGCCCGGCGGATTAACCGCGCCCATCTGGAAACAGGAGCGAGACGTGATCGAAGGGGTCAAGCATATCGTTGCCGTGGCATCGGGCAAGGGTGGTGTCGGCAAGTCGACGGTGACCGTGAATCTGGCGCTGGCCATGGCCGCCGAAGGCTATCGCGTCGGCGTTCTCGACGCCGATATCTACGGGCCCAGCCAGGCGCAGATGCTGGGAGTCGGCGAAGGCGTGCGCCCCCAGGCGAGCGGCGAGAACCAGTTCCTGCCGCTGGAGGCCCACGGCATCCAGGCCATGTCCATGGCGTTCATGGTCGACGTTCGCGAGCCCATGGTGTGGCGTGGCCCGATGGTGGCGGGGGCCTTCCAGCAGATGCTCAACCAGACACGCTGGAGCGACCTGGACTATCTGTTCGTGGACATGCCGCCGGGCACCGGTGACATCCAGCTCACCCTGGCCCAGAAGGTACCGGTGGACGGCGCGGTGATCGTCACCACGCCCCAGGACATCGCCTTGCTGGACGCGCGCAAGGGCATCGAGATGTTCCGCAAGGTCAAGGTCCCGGTGCTGGGCGTGGTCGAGAACATGAGTCTGCATACCTGTTCGAAGTGCGGCCACAGTGAGCCGGTCTTCGGCGAGGGGGGAGGAGAGCGCATCGCTGCGGAGTACGATACCCGGGTGCTGGGGCGCCTGCCGCTGTCGATGGGCATTCGTGAGCAGGTGGACGGTGGACGTCCCAGCGTGGTCGCCGAGCCCGACGGCGAAGTGGCGACGACCTTCCGCACCATGGCGCGTCAGGTGGCCGAGCAGATCGACGGTGACGGTGGCGACCAGGGGCCGAGCATCAGCTTCAGCGAGTAAGGGCCGGCGGAGGATGACGCTTGGCGGCGTCACCGGCTGATCCTCATCAAGCGCCTGTCAGGCGCCTATCACCTTTGCATCGTGACGTGGCAGCGAGGGGCCGCTATCATGTGGCCCCACCGAACGCGTCCACTCTTCGAGCACCCAGCAGGAAGTCCCATGAGCATCAAGTCCGACAAATGGATCCGCCGCATGGCCGAGAACGAGGGCATGATCGAGCCCTTCGAGGCCGATCAGGTTCGCTACGTCAACGACCGGCGGGTCATCTCCTATGGGACCTCGAGCTACGGCTATGACGTACGCTGCGCCGACGAGTTCAAGGTGTTCACCAACATTCACTCGGCGGTGGTCGATCCCAAGGCCTTCGACGAGAAGAGTTTTGTCGACATCAAGGGCGATGTCTGCGTGATTCCGCCCAACTCCTTCGCGCTGGCGCGGACCGTCGAGTACTTTCGCATCCCGCGCAGCGTGCTGACCATTTGCCTGGGCAAGTCCACCTATGCGCGTTGCGGCATCATCGTCAACGTGACGCCGCTGGAGCCGGAGTGGGAAGGTCACGTGACCCTCGAGTTTTCCAACACCACCAATCTGCCGGCCAAGATCTACGCCAACGAGGGCGTGGCACAGATGCTGTTTCTGGAATCTGACGAGATCTGTGACACTTCCTACGCCGATCGTGGCGGCAAGTACATGGGCCAGCGTGGAGTGACTCTGCCGCGCACCTGAGTGCGAAGAGGCGAGGGCTTACCGCTCACGCGACTGCTGCATGCAAGGCCCACAGACAACAAGGCCCGCCGATCGCTCGGCGGGCCTTGTTGTTTCAGGCGACAGCGCGGCCAGATTTCACCGGGACTCGTCGTCCTCGTCGAGTTCCTCGGCGGCGTCCTCGTGGGACAGTCGCATGCCGCCCGGCGGCAGCGGCTGGCCGTCGATGGTCGCGATGTCGCCCTGCAGGCGCAGACGTCCCTCGAGGAACCAGCGTACCGCGATCGGGAAGATCAGGTGCTCACGACTCAGCACTCGCTCCTTGAGGGTCTCTTCGGTGTCATCCTTGTTGACCTTGACCACGGCCTGGATCGCCACCGGCCCGCCATCGAGTTCCTCGGTGACGAAGTGTACGCTGCAGCCGTGCTCGTCGATGCCGTCGGCCAGTGCCCTGGCGTGGGTGTGCAGGCCCTGATAGGCCGGCAACAGCGACGGATGGATGTTGATCATCCGTCCCATGAAGCGCTGGACGAAACGCGGCGTCAGGATGCGCATGAAGCCGGCCAGCACCACCAGGTCAGGCTCGTGGCGCTCGATCACCTTGATCAGGGCGCCGTCGAAGGCATCGCGGCTGTCGTACTCGCGGTGGGGCAGGGCCACCGCGTTGATGCCGGCATCACGCGCCCGCTTCAGACCATAGGCGTCAGCGACATTGGACACCACGGCCACGATCTCGCCACCCAGTTCGTCGTGGCTCTGGGCGTCGATCAGGGCCTGCAGGTTGGTGCCACCCCCCGAGATCAGCACTACCACCCGTGGCTGGGTGGCCTCTTCCGGGGTGAAGCCGTTGAGCTCGCCCTCGTTCACGCCCTCGCTCATGACGCCGGCATCTCCAGTTGCACCTGCTCCTCGTCGCCCTGGCGCGCGGCGATGTGGCCAATGCGATGGACGCCTTCGCCCTGGGCCTGCAGGTGAGCGCGGATCTGGTCGGCCTGATCTTCAGATACCACCAGCACCATGCCGATGCCGCAGTTGAGCACGCGGTGCATCTCATGTTCGTCCACGTTGCCCTGCTGCTTGAGCCAGTCGAACACCGCAGGGCGCTGCCACAGGCTGGTATCGACGTGGGCGGTGAGGTCCTCGGGAAGTACCCGGGGCAGGTTCTCGAGCAGGCCACCACCGGTGATGTGGGACAGGGCGTGGACCTGATAGTCGTCGTGGCGCAGCAGTTCCAGCAGCGGCTTGACGTAGATGCGTGTCGGCGCCATCAGGGCGTCGCCCAGTGACTGGCCGTCGATGTCGGTGGACAGGTCGGCGTCAGCCACCTCGAGGATCTTGCGGATCAGGGAGTAGCCATTGGAGTGAGGGCCGGATGAGCTCAGGCCCAGCAGTACGTCACCGGCGGCGACCTTGGTGCCGTCGAGGATCTCGTCCTTCTCCACCACGCCGACACAGAAGCCGGCCAGATCGTAGTCGCTACCTTCGTACATGCCGGGCATCTCGGCGGTTTCGCCACCGACCAGAGCACAGCCGGCACGTTCGCAGCCTTCGCCGATGCCGCTGACCACGTCGGCGGCGATATCGACGTCCAGCTTGCCGGTGGCATAGTAGTCGAGGAACAGCAGCGGCTCGGCGCCGGCGACCACCAGGTCGTTGACACACATCGCAACCAGATCGATGCCGATGGTGTCATGGCGACCCAGGTCCATGGCCAGGCGCAGCTTGGTGCCGACCCCGTCGGTGCCGGAGACCAGAACCGGCTCACGGTAGCCGCTGGGCAGCTGGCACAGCGCGCCGAAGCCTCCCAGCCCGCCCATTACCTCGGGGCGGGTGGTGCGTTTGGCGACGCCCTTGATGCGATCGACCAGGGCGTTGCCGGCGTCGATATCGACACCGGCGTCCTTGTAGCTGAGCGAAGCCCTTTCGGGGGAGGAGGAGGAGTCGGTCATGACAGATCCTGTGGAGTCGGTCGAGCCGCGGGCGTGGTGCGCACCAGCGGACGAACGTGAGACAATGGGCACGTTGGGGGCGGAGATTGTAGCACTGTGCTTCGGCCATCGCAGCCATGGCACACTATCGGTCGGGCATCACAGGGAATGGTGGTTTCTTTCGGGGAAAAGCGAATGAGCAAGCAGTGGTGGATTGTCGCCGCGGTGGCGGCTGTTGTGCTGTGGTTCTTCGTCAGCATCGAACCGGTGTTGGCGCCCTTCTTCGTCAGCATGGTGCTGGCGTACCTGGGTGACCCTATCGCCGATCGCCTGGAGGAGCGCGGGCTGTCGCGTCAATGGGCGGTCTGCGTCGTGTTTGTGCTGTTGACGCTGCTGGTAGGGCTGACGCTGCTGCTGCTGGTGCCGCTGCTGGGACAGCAGATCGGGCAGCTGGTGGAAGCGCTGCCGGCGGTACTGAGCTGGATTCAGAGCACGGTGTTGCCGGAGCTGCAGTCGTTGACCGGGCTCGATCTCAGCACCGACTTCGATGCACTGCGCAAGGCAGTACTGGAAAACTGGAAAGAAACCGGTACCGTCGCCGCCAGCGTACTGGCCCAGGTGTCGCGGTCGGGTATGGCGCTGGTCGGCTGGCTGGCCAATCTGGCGTTGATTCCGGTGGTGACCTTCTACCTGCTGCTGGACTGGGACGTGCTGGTGGGCAAGGTCAGGCGGCTGCTGCCGCGTCAGTGGGAGCCGACGGCCGTTCGGCTGGCCAAGGAGTGCGACGAGGTGCTGGCGGCCTTCCTGCGTGGCCAGTTGATCGTGATGCTGTGTCTCGGCGTCATCTATGCCATCGGACTGACGCTGCTGGGTGTTCGCTTTGGCCTGCTGATCGGGCTGCTCTCAGGACTTGCCAGCATCGTGCCCTATCTGGGCGTGATCGTGGGGATCTCGGTGGCCGGTGTGGTGGCCTTCTTCCAGTTCGGCGACTGGCTGGTACTGCTGGGCGTGGGGCTGGTGTTCGGCTTCGGGCAACTGGTGGAAAGCACCCTGCTGCAGCCGAAGCTGCTGGGGGACAAGATTGGCCTGCATCCTGTCGCGGTCATCTTTGCGGTGCTGGCCGGCGGCCAGCTGTTCGGCTTCACCGGTGTGCTGCTGGCGCTGCCGGTGGCGGCCATGGTGATGGTCATCTTGCGCTACCTGCATGATACGTATAAGAATTCGTCGCTCTATGACGCGGAGCATGAATCCGACAAGGAGCCCTCCGCCGCCAACGAGGAGTCCTCATGAGTCGAGCCCCCGCGCAGTTGCCTCTGGGCGTCGGACTGCGCGACGACGCGACCTTCGACAACTACCATCCGGGAGCCAACGCCACCCTGGTGGAGTGCCTGAGCCATCAGTTCGATGACAACGGCGAGCCCTTTCTGTACCTGTGGGGGGGCGACGGCGTCGGTCGTAGCCACCTGTTGCAGGCGGCCTGCCACCAGGCCTCCGCGCGGGACCTGCGAACCCTCTATCTACCACTGGAGGAGCTGGGCCACTTCCCGCCGTTGATGCTCGAGGATGTGGAGCGTCTCGACCTGGTGGCCATCGATGATCTGGATCGAGTGGTGGGGCGCAAGCGCTGGGAGGAGGCGCTGTTCCATGCCTTCAACCGGCTGCGAGACAGCGGCAAGCGATTGTTGATCGCCGCGGATCGCCCGCCCCGGCAGCTCGATATCAAGCTGGCGGACCTGGCGTCACGGCTGACCTGGGGCATGACCTTCCACCTCAGGCAGCTGTCCGACGAGGACCGCATGCAAGCGTTGAAGCTGCGTGCCCACCTGCGTGGCATGGAGTTGCCCGACGAGGTGGCACGCTACATCCTGCATCGTGGTGCACGCGAGCTCAGTGAGCTGTTTCGCTCGCTCGAGGTGCTGGACAACGCCTCGCTGTCGGCGCAGCGCAAGTTGACCATCCCCTTCGTCAAGAAGGCACTGGACTGGTAGCGGTCTGGGCATCTCCAGGAAAGCTCTCCAGGAAAGCAAGACGGCGACCCGCAATGGGTCGCCGTCCTGTTGTCAGGGCCAGGTCGAATCGGTACGCGGTATCAGCGGCTGAGCTGAATCTCGCTGTGGCCACCATTTCTTAGCGTGACTTCCTTGATCACGATCTGGCGGCTGCCACTGGCCGGATCGACCACCGTGCCCGAAACGTAGAAGTCGCCGGGGGGCAGGTCGCGTAGCTGAAAGTAGCCGTTGGTGTCGGTGCGGGTGGTGTGGGTGTATTCGCGGGCCCGTGGGTCGGCGCGTTCCACCGCCCGGCCGGCCAGCGCCTGGGCCGCCGCCTCGGCGGAGTACTTGGTGATCGGTGCGACCGATACCGTCTCGCCACCGCCGATGACCGGGCCTGCGGGGGTGTTCAGGGTGAGTCTGCCGGACAGCACGGCGCTGCCGCTCTTCGGCAGCTGGGCGTAGACGTCGGCGGGGAAGGGGATCTCCCTGGGGACCCTGGCTTGATCGGCGGTGGGCTGGTCGTCTCTCGGGCCCGGCTGTTCGATCGGGGTGTCGGGTTCGCCGATATCGATGACCTCCGGGGCGCGGGACGTGCCGGTGGTGCTGACGCTCTGACAGCCGGTGATCAGCAAGGCGAGGATGGCGATTACCGCCAGGCGGAATCGGCGTGACAACAGCGGGTAGGGTGCCTTCATGGCGCGGTCTCCTTGCAACGAATGTCGTTGGGCCCTGTGTGCTGTCAGCTTATGGAATCGGCGTCGGAATTGCCACGCGTGGCGTGTGCGTGGCCGGACAGGCGTCTGCCCGAGCCAGTCATGATGACTTGGCGTTGGCGCTAGCCTTGGTGGCGGTGTCACAAGGCAGCGCCTTGATTGACGCTGGCTGCAGACGCAAAACGGCCCCCGATTGAAATCGGGGGCCGCTTGGTGAACGACCTGAGTCGTTCAGGCGTCTGCCGTAGCCAGATTACTTGGCGTTGGCGGTAGCCTTGGTGGCGGTGTCGGTGGCCTGCTTGACGTTCTCTTCGGCCAGCTTCTGGCTCTTGGAGACGAAGTCCTGCTGCAGGGCCACGACCTTCTCGGCGTCGCCTTTCAGGCGCTCGGTCAGGTCCTTGGCGACCTTCTGCTGGCCTTCCATGTAGGAGCGCAGACCTTCGACGTCCTTGACGGAAGTGAAGGCGCGAGCCTGGGCCAGACCGGTCTCGGTGTAGGCCTGGGCGGCTTCCAGCTGGGCGCTGGTCAGCTTCTCGGCGAAGTCGACGGTCAGGCTTGCGTAAGCGCGGGCCGGGCCGAAGAACAGGTTTTCGACTTGCTCGTTGTTGAACAGTGCTTTGGTATCGATAGTGCGCATCATGTGAACCTCCTGGGGTTTCGAACTACTTGTCGGCGATGACCGTGGGACCATTCCCAGTGGTCGATGCCGTTGCGTCGTCTGTTGCAGTGCACAATAGCAGAGGGTTTTGTGCATCGCAACATGGATTGGGTCGAGAATCGGGGGAAAAGGGGTTTGGATCCAAAGAATGCTTGAAACAGCGAAAAAACGACGAAAAGTCCGTTATCTAGCCTTCTTCGCCCTTTGATGGGATACCGGCGTGCAAGTTCACCGTGCCCCTGGATCGCCTTCAGCCTAGTGTGGAGACATGACAGCGATGTGATCCCTGCAAGCCTTGCAAGCAGGAAGTCTCGCCACCATGGTATTCAAGAGAAAACGAAGGACCGTACCTTTAACCCTTTGCCTTTGACGATCAGGAGTGATCCATGACGCAGACCCGTATCGAACGCGACAGCATGGGGGAGCTCGAGGTTCCCGCCAATGCGCTCTATGGCGCCCAGACGCAGCGTGCGGTCAACAACTTCCCGGTGTCGGGCCAGCAGATGCCGTCAGCCTTTATCCACGCCATTGCTCGCATCAAGCGAGCGGCGGCGGTGGTCAACGGCGACCTGGGATTGCTGGACGACGATCGTCGTCGTGCCATCGTCGAGGCGGCAGACGCGATCATCGCGGGTCAGCACGATGATCAGTTCCCCATCGATGTGTTTCAGACCGGGTCCGGCACCTCGAGCAACATGAACGTCAACGAGGTGATCGCCCACCTGGCGAGCTCCGATGACTTGAGCGTCGGACCCAACGACCACGTCAACATGGGGCAGTCGAGCAACGATGTCATTCCCACCGCCCTGCACCTGTCGGCGGCGCTGGAAGTTACCGGTACGCTACGCCCGGCGCTCGAGCACCTCAGAGGTGTCATCGACGCCAGGGCAGAAGAGCTGGACGAGGTGGTCAAGACCGGACGCACTCACCTGATGGATGCCATGCCACTGCGTCTTGGTCAGGAACTCGGTGGCTGGTCGAGCCAGGTGGGGCAGGCCATCGAGCGTCTCGACAGCGCCATGGTGCGGCTGTGTCGGCTGGCCCAAGGGGGGACTGCGGTCGGCACCGGTATCAATGCCCATCCGGAGTTTGCCGAGCGCATGGCCGCCGAGCTCTCCGCCCGCACCGGGCTCGCTCTGACGCCCAATGACAGCTTCTTTGCCAGCCTTGGCTCCCAGGACGCAGCGGTGGAACTGTCGGGTCAGCTCAAGGGTCTGGCGTGTGTGGTGATGAAGATCGCCAATGATCTGCGCTGGATGAACTCCGGCCCGCTGGCGGGGCTTGGCGAGATCGAGCTTGAAGCCTTGCAGCCGGGCAGTTCGATCATGCCGGGCAAGGTCAATCCGGTGATACCCGAATCCGCCGCCCAGGCCGCCGCTCAGGTGATCGGTCTGGACACCACCGTGACCGTCGCCGGACAGAGCGGCAACTTCCAGCTCAACGTGATGCTGCCACTAGTGGCAAGCAACCTGCTGACGTCGATCACCCTGATGAGCCAGACATCGCGGCTGCTGGCGGACAAGGCGATCGCGACCTTCAAGGTGCGCGAGGACAACCTGAGTGAGCCACTGGCGCGCAATCCCATCCTGGTGACGGCATTGAACTCGGTGATCGGCTATAACGCCGCGGCGGCCATCGCCAAGAAGGCCTACCAGGCCGGCCGGCCGATCATCGACGTGGCCGAGGAGGAGACCGACCTCGGACGCGATGAGCTCGAACGCCTGCTGGATCCCGCCTCCCTGACCCGTGGCGGTATTCCCGAATAGAGGTGGCGAGGGCGCGGCCGACATGGCGCCTCTTGGAATAACGCCCCTTGGAGTAACGCCCCTTGAAGAAGAAGAGCCTTGCCACGACGGCAAGGCTCTTCTTTTCTACTGCTACCCGTCTTTTCTATTGCTGCGAGTCCATCGCCACACTTGTTACCACGACATGGACATCGCCTGGAAGGCGGGAACTCAACTCGACTGATCGCGCTCCCTGGCTTCCTCGACGGTTTCACGGGCGTCGTGATGCTCTTCGTTGTCGGCGTCCGGGGTGTCGTGCTCGTCGGCTCTGGAGGGGCGATAACAGACGGTGGCAAGGATCGGGAAATGGTCTGAGCCAAAGGCCCGCAGCCGATCCATCTTGGCAAGGGTGAAGTGCTCGCTGACGAAGACATGGTCCAGCGGCCAGCGCAGGAACGGATAGCCGGCGTGGAAGCTCGAGAACATGCCGCGGCCGCGCCGCAGGTCCAGCATGCCGCTGACGCGGCAGAACAGGCGCGTGCTGCGTGACCAGGCCACGTCATTGAGGTCGCCCGCGACCAGCGTCGGTACCGGGTTCTGGTGGATCTCTTCGGCGACCAGCGAAAGCTCCGCGTCCCGCCACAGCGATTCCTCGCTCTCGCTCGGTGCCGGTGGCCTGGGGTGAAGGGCGCGAAAGCGGATGTGATCTCCGCTTTCGAGTTCCACCTCACAGTGGATCGAGGGGATGTCATCCTGGATCAGCCACTTGACCTCGGGGTCGATCAGCGGGCGACGGGAATACAGGTGCATGCCGTAGAGGTTGTCCAGCGGGACCCGCACGGCGTAGGGGTAGCCGTCTGCCAGGCCGGCATCGAGCTTGTCGCCCCACCATTGGTCGGATTCCAGCGTCAGCACCATGTCCGGGTCGCGCTCGGCGATGATCTCCAGCAGGTCGTCGCTGCGCCGGTTCGGCGTGAGTACATTGGCGATCAAGAGCGTCAGGCAACGCTCCGGGGCGTCGCCCTTGGCGGCCATGACCTGCACCGGCCACAGCGGTGTCCAGGGCAGTACATAGAAAGCCTGGATGGCGAAGACGACCAGGCCGGCCGTGGCAATCCAGAGTGTCAGGGAGTCGCTCGCCAGCGGGCTTGCCAAAGCACAGAACAACCCGATGAGTCCGATCTGGACACGGGGGAACTCACAGGCCCTGAGCCACCACCAGTGGGACGGAATCCTGGCGATCAGGGTAGCGCCGGCGACGATGGTCACCACCGCGATCAGAAGGGTATCGATGACAAGTGAGAGCATGCAGGGGTCCCTTTTCGGTCCGGCGCACCGGCTCGGCGCAACAATGATGATGACGAGCCTAACGGTCCTCGGCCTTTAACGATAGAGCCAAGGAGCGCCGTTGAGGACCTCAGGCCCGTTCGCGCGATGTCGGTGTGGCACTCGCAAAGTATTCCTCGAGCCGTTCTTGGGCCTCGTCGCCGAACAGGATTCGGGCGGCCTCATCGAGGCCAGGTGACCCGTGCAGGGTCTGAGTGTCCACCACCAGGGCGATCTTGGAGCGGCGGCGCAGGAAGTCCTCGAGTCGTGTGATCATCTCTCGCCGGGCGGCGTGCTCGAGCTCGCAGCGCAGGTATTCGGTACCCTCGATCAACAGCTCTCCCTGTCGCGGGTCCTGGCGGATCTGCTCCAGCATGTCGAAGGCGTTGAGGCCGTAGCGACGCCACAGGCGCTTGCTCAGAGGTTCACTGGACGAGGAGGGGGTGCGCTCATCGAGGCCCAGCAGGCTTGCCTGGTGCAGGAATTCTCGCCTGTCCGTGTCCGAAGGTTCGCCGTACCAGCGGGCGCGCGGCTGTGGCAGCTCGAGGCCTAATCGTTGCACCTCTCTGACGATCTCCTCGCCGACGTTGAGGCAGTCGGTGAGCTTGCCGCCAAAGATGCTGATATGGCGCTCCGTGGCGTTGATGTCGATGGCATGCTTGCGCGACATCTGGAGAAAGTCGCGGCCATTGCCGGCGTTGGCCTTGACCGCCAGCGGGCGCACGCCGCAGCGGGTGGCGATGATGTCCGAACGGTCGAGCGGGCGTTTCAGACTCAGGCGCTTGTTGATGTTGTCCAGCACGAAATCGATGTCGGCGTCGCTGATCGCGACCTCCGGGCGCTCTTCCTTGGTGTCGGTGGTGCCGATGCAGGTGCGCGGCCCCATGGGAATGGCGAAGAACAGCCGCCCGTCGTCGGCAAAAAAGGCCAGCACGCGCTGGCGCTCCGACAGCCGTGGCACGATCAGGTGGATGCCCTTGGAATAGGCGTGGTGGTGATCGGTGGTCTGTCGGCTCAAGGCGTTATGGTCGTCCACCCAGGGGCCGGTGGCATTGATGATGATTCCGGCGCGCAGGCTGAAGGTCTCGCCGCTCTGGTTGTCCCGGGCGTCAACGACCCAGCCGTTGTCGCTGCGTCGTGCACCCCGCGACTCGACGTAGTTGGCCGCCGCCGCGCCGTAGTCCAGCGCCGAGCGTACGAAGCTGTAGACGAAGCGGGCATCGTTGTCATGCAGGTAGGCGTCGGAGTACTCGAAGCCACCGATCGCCGCACGCGTATCGACCAGTGGCTCGCGTCGGTTGATGCCTTTTGGCGTCAAGTAGCGCGGCAGTCGGGTGAAGGCGTTGCCCATCAGCCAGTACAGCCAGGTGCCCGCCCAGAGCATGCGAGGGTGATAGCGAAAGCCCCTGTCGATGGTGGTCAGAAAGCGAATTTCCTGGACCGTCGACGGAAAGCTCCTGATCAGGTGGTTGCGGCTCTTGCATAGCTTGCGCACCAGCGAAAAGTCATAGCTTTCCATGTACTTGATGCCGCCCCACACCAGATTGGACGAGTGCTGACTGGTCTCGCCGGCGAAGTCGCCACGGTCGATCAAGGCCACCCGGGCGCCCTTGCCGGCCAGCGCGGCGGCGCTGGCGGCGCCGTTGATGCCGGCGCCGATGATCAGTACATCGAAGTGCTCCTCCTTCAGGCGCTGAAGGTTGGCGTCACGTAGTTGCATGCATGTCCCCCGCGGTTCCTGAAGGAGTCGGGACGCAAGGCCCCGGTGTGGTCAGTCTTCGTCGCGCTCCCGGTTCTTGGGCCATAATTGCACGGCCTTCTTCTCAGTCTTCGTCGCGCTCCCGGTTCATGGGCCACAATTGCACGGCCTTCTTTTCAGTCTTCGTCGCGCTCCCGGTTCATGGGCCACAATTGCACGGCCTTCTTTTCAGTCTTCGTCGCGCTCCCGGTTCATGGGCCATAATTGCCCGGCCTTCTTTTCAGTCTTCGTCGCGCTCCCGGTTCATGGGCCGTTGTACTGCCTTCTTTTCACTCTTCGTCGCGCTCCCAGTTCATGGTCCGTCGCACGGCCTTTTTCCAGCCCTTGTAGCGTCGTTCCCGTTCGGCGTCTTCCATGGCGGGCGTAAAGGTGCGTTCGATGTCGCCCCGGGTGGCGAGCTCCGGCAGGTTCCACATGCCCACCGCGATCCCCGCCAGGTAGGCCGCCCCCAGGGCGGTGCTCTCGATGACCCTGGGGCGTTCGACGTCGACCGCCAGCATGTCAGCCTGGAATTGCATCATGATGTTATTGGCGACGGCGCCGCCGTCGACCCGCAGGGCCTTGAGGGTGATCCCCGAGTCCTTCTGCATGGCGTCGATGATGTCTCGCGTCTGGTAGGCCAGGGCGTCCAGGGTGGCGCGGGTGATATGCTCCTTGCCGGAGCCTCGGGTCAGGCCGAAGATCGCACCACGGGCGTACATGTCCCAGTAAGGAGCGCCGAGACCGGCGAAGGCGGGGACCACGTAGACACCACCGGCATCCTCGACCTTGCTGGCGTAGTATTCGGAGTCTTCTGCCGAGTCGATCATCTTGAGTTCGTCGCGCAGCCACTGCACCGCCGCGCCGGCGATGAAGATCGATCCTTCCAGCGCATAGGTGACCTTGCCGTCGAGCCCCCAGGCGATGGTGGTCAGCAGGCCCGAGGTCGAAGGCACCGGGGTCTCGCCGGTATTCATCAGCAGAAAACAGCCGGTACCGTAGGTGTTCTTGACCATGCCCTTGTCGAAGCAGGCCTGGCCGAACAGGGCGGCTTGCTGGTCACCGGCGATACCGGCGATGGGGATCTGGGCGCCACCGAACATTTCCTTGGCGGTGGTGCCGTAGACCTCGCTGGATGGCCTGACCTCGGGCAGCATCGCCCGGGGAATATCGAGGGCCTCGAGCAGTCGGTCGTCCCAGTCGAGCCGTTTGATGTCGAACAGCATGGTGCGCGAGGCGTTGGAGACATCGGTCAGGTGGCGTTCGCCGCGGGTCAGGTTCCACACCAGCCAGCTGTCCATGGTGCCAAACAGCAGATCGCCGGCCTCGGCGCGCTGCTGAGCACCGTCCACCTGGTCGAGGATCCAGCGAATCTTGGTGGCGGAGAAGTAGGCGTCGACCACCAGACCGGTGGTGTCGCGGATATGGGTTTCCAGCCCCTGGGCCTTGAGCTCGTCGCATAGCGGTGCGGTGCGTCGATCCTGCCAGACGATGGCGTTGTGGATCGGTTTGCCGGTGTGCCGGTCCCAGATCAGGGTGGTCTCGCGCTGGTTGGTGATGCCGATGGCGGCTACCTGGGACGGCTTGACGCCCTGGGTTTCCAGCACTTCTCGTGCGACTCCCATCTGGCTGCCCCAGATCTCCATGGCATCGTGTTCCACCTGGCCTGGCTTGGGGTAGTGCTGGGTGAATTCCTTCTGCGCGATGCCGACGATGCGGGTGTCCTGGTCGAACAGGATGGCCCGGCAGCTGGTGGTGCCCTGATCAAAGGCGAGAATATAGCGTGTTGGCATGTTCCGGTGTCCTGACGGTTGTTGTGGTCGAGCGATACCTTCACCTTCGGTGAGCAGACGGTTTCCGTCTAGTGCTGCCGGCAGGGACATGGCCAGATGCAGCGACGTCGGGTGCCCCTATGCAACGTCGCCGCCGCGGGTGATCAATGGTCGTACGAGGCCACAACAAGTTCGTTATCGAAAATAAAGGTAGCGTTGAGGTCGTGAACGAACAACCAGAGCGCGAAAGTTTTCGCTAGCACTTTGGTCGTGGCGTCTGGAGAGCAGGCGAAGAACGTTGCCTCGGCTGGGTTGGTGCGCCAAGGCGTCCACGGGACCGAAGAGGAGTCGGGAGGGCCTGGCGTTTTCGCAAGATGACACAGAGCGGCTGTGGCAGGCCAGGTGCAGGGTCAGGCCAGGCGCAGGATCACGCAAGGTGCAGGGCGACCCCGTGGTCCTGCAGTAGCCGTGCGATGGCCTCCGGTGGCTCGCGATCGGTGAACAGGGCGTCGAGTTGGGATACGTTGCCCTGGCGCACCACCGGGTTGCGGTGAAACTTGGAGTGATCGGCGACCAGAAACACCTGACGTGAGTTCTCGATAATCGCCTGAGCGACGCGGACTTCCTGATAGTCGAACTCCAGCAGGGAGCCGTCCTGATCGATGCCGCTGATCCCGATCAGCCCAATGTCCACCTTGAACTGATGGATGAAGTCGATGGTCGCCTCGCCGATGATCCCGCCGTCACGGGGTCTGACCTGGCCGCCGGCGACGATCACCTTGAAGTCTTCCTTGTGATGCAGGATGGACGCCACATTGAGGTTGTTGGTGATGATCTCCAGGCCCTGATGCTCAAGCAGTGCCTCGGCCACCAGTTCGTTGCTGGTGCCGATATTGATGAACAGCGAGGCGTGGTGCGGCACCTGGCGCGCCACGGCATCGGCGATGCGTCGTTTGGCGTCGAGGTTGAGCGTCTTGCGGGTGGCGTAGGCGGTATTGACGGTGCTCGACTCGAGGCCCGCGCCACCGTGGACTCGGCGCAAGCGGCCTTCGCTTGCCAGTGTGTTGAGGTCGCGGCGGATGGTCTGAGGGGTCACCGCGAAGTGATCGGTCAACTGCTCGATGCTGGCGTATCCCTGGCGACTGACCAGTGCAATGATGGCGTCCTGACGCTGCTGCTGGTTCATCCCGATTGCCCTTGTGCTTGGAAGGCCTTGAAAGATGGAAAGCCCTTGTGCCTGAAAGGCCCCTGATAGACGGAAGGCCTCGATAGAAGAAAAGCCCTTGTGTCTGAAAGGCCCTGGTAGATGAAAGGCCTCGATAGATGGAAAGCCCTTGTGCATCGATGCCCTTGGAACAGGCAGGCCCTGGTGCATGGAACGTCCTGGTACATTGCAGGCGAGGACGTCGCTTTGGAGACGCCGATGAGGCTGTCGTGGATCTCGCTTCACCAGACGCATTCCCGATGATCGTAAACGAACGCGACCGGATTTGGCGATGGTGGAATCGCGCTGCGGTGAAGGCGTTCGAGACGCCGAACGCGACCCACGAAGGAAAAAATCATTCGGTGAACTCAAGGGCTTGCAAAATTCTGCCGAAGGCGTAGAATTCGCATCCGTTGTCAGCAGCGAGGGTGGTGACTCCCTCGTTTCGGCAGCCGTGTAGGACCATAGCTCAGTTGGTTAGAGCGCCACGTTGACATCGTGGAGGTCGGCGGTTCAAATCCGCCTGGTCCTACCAGCTAGATCGCACATCGAGTGATGCAGGACCATAGCTCAGTTGGTTAGAGCGCCACGTTGACATCGTGGAGGTCGGCGGTTCAAATCCGCCTGGTCCTACCAGCACTACCTCGCAGTGCCATTGCAAGGCGTATTGCGACGTGCCATCTCGCTTTCCTGCTTCAGGACCATAGCTCAGTTGGTTAGAGCGCCACGTTGACATCGTGGAGGTCGGCGGTTCAAATCCGCCTGGTCCTACCAGATTACAGACAAAAGCCCCGCGGCCTCGCCTCGGGGCTTTTGTCGTTTCTAGGGTCGTCGCCGTCGCCGGTGTTTGGCAACTGCTGCCATCGCCTGATCAACGCAGTGGCCAAGCCGCGGGTGGGCATTGAAGTGAGTGCGCCGCCTCTGGGGCGGCGCGATTCATCCGTTCGGACGGTTCAGGCGTCGCCGAGCCCGCTCAAGCGGCGGAAGGTGGCCACCAGGCGCTCGATGCCGGCCTGGTCGTCTTCGCTGAAGCGCCCCTGGTCGGGGCTGTCCAGGTCGAGCACGCCCCATAGTTCACCGTCCTTGTCGAGCACCGGTACCACCAGCTCGGAGCGCGAGGCGCTGTCGCAGGCGATATGGTCCGCGACCGCGTGGACGTCGTCGACGCGTTGGGTCTGGCGGCTGCGGGCGGCGGCGCCACAGACACCCTTGTCGAAGGGGATCGGATGGCAGGCTGGCTTGCCCTGAAAGGGGCCCAGGGACAGCATGCGCGGCTGGCGCTGCAGATAGAAGCCGACCCAGTTGAGGCGCGGGACTTCCTGCATGATGAAGGCCGAGGTCTGGGCGGCGTTGGTCAGCCAGTCGCCGGAGTCGAGCAGGGCGGTGAGCTGGCGGTCGAGAAGATCGTAGGAAGACATGTCGAGTGTGGCAGTGTCCGCGGGTGAAAACGGCGAGGCCGGCCCTGGGGCCGGCCTCGAGAGGGAGCGCGCGTCAGGCTTACTTCCAGCCAGGAACGGCGGCGCCCTTGAACAGCTCTTCTGCCTTGGCGGCGACTTCGTCGCTCTGGTAGGCGTCGACCAGCTGCTGGATCTCCTCGCGATCCTCGTCGCCACCGCGCACGGCGATGATGTTGACGTAGGGCGACTCGGGGCCTTCCTTGACCAGGGCGTCGTCCAGGGTCAGGCCGGCCGGCTGGGCGAAGGTATTGTTGATGAAGGCCATATCCACGTCGGGCAATACGCGCGGCAGCTGGGCCGCCTCGATCTCGCGGAAGTCGAAGTCGTGGGGGTTTTCCACGATATTCAGCGGCGTGGCTTCCAGATTTTCGGGGTCGTCCAGAGTGATCAGGCCCTCGTTGTGGAGCAGGATCAGTGAGCGGCCTTCGTTGGACGGGTCGTTGGGCAGCGCGATGGTGGCGCCCTCGGGCAGGTCCTCGATGCTCTCGTACTTCTCGGAGTAGGCGCCGATCGGGTAGACGAAGGTGCGCCCGGCGATGGCGAAGTCGTAGCCGCGGTCGTTGACCATGGCGTTCATGTAGGGCTCGTGCTGGTAGGCGTTGGCGTCGAGGCTGCCGTCGGCCAGGGCGGCGTTGGGCGTCACGTAGTCGGTGAACTCGATGATCTCGATCTCCAGACCATAGCGCTCCTCGGCCAGATCGGCGGCGACCTGCATGACGTCGGTCTCGGGGCCGGCGACGGTGCCCACCTTCAGGCTGTGCTCATCGGCGTTGGCCTGGCTGATCGCCAGTGACAGGGTGGAAAGCGCCAGGGCGCCCAGCAGTGTCTTGCGCATCTTCAGTGTCTCCCGAAACGGTGTGTGACGTGTGTGGCGATGTTAATGGAATAACACGTCTTTCGCTAATGCAATTTGGTTATTAAGGCCATGCAGGGTGCATGTCACTTGTGGTCACTCTTGCGCACCAGATAGTCACCCAGGCTCTGGAAGGCCTGAACCATGACCACCAGGATGGCAACGGTGATCAGCATGATGGTCGGATTGAAGCGGTTGTAGCCGTAGCGAATGCCCAGGTCGCCAAGACCACCTCCGCCCACGGCGCCGGCCATGGCCGAGTAGCTGACCAGGGTCACCGCGGTGACGGTCAGGGCGGTGAAGATGCCCCCACGGGCCTCCGGCAGCAGTACCTTGGTGATGATCTGCCAAGGGGTGGCGCCCATGGACTGGGCGGCTTCCACCAGCCCGGGAGAAATCTCGTTCAGCGCGCCCTCGACCAGGCGTGCGATAAACGGAATCGCGGCGATGGTCAGCGGCACGGCGGCAGCGTTGGTGCCGATGGACGACCCCACCAGCATGCGCGTGAACGGAATGATCGCCACCATCAGGATGATGAAGGGGATCGAGCGGCCGATGTTGGTGATGATGCCGAGGACCGACTGCAGCACCGGCTGGGCCAGGATCTGGCCCGGGCGAGTGACATACAGAAGCACGCCCAGAGGGATGCCGACCAGGGCCGCGATCACACCGGACACCGCCACCATATAGAGAGTGTCGAGGGTGGCTTCGAGGATGAGGTTAAACATCGCGCTGGACATGGCCAAGCACCTCCACTGTCAGGTCGTGAGATTGCAGGTAGGCGAGGGCGCGCCGGGTGTCCTCGGCATCCCCCATCAGTTCGGCGATCATCAGGCCCAGGGTTCGCTCCTGGATGGACTCGACCTTGGCCTGCAGGATGCTGACGTCCACGCCGCACTCCCGCGCCAGCCGCGAGATCAGCGGGGTGGACACGGCGTCGCCGGAAAACGCCAGGCGTACCACCGGATGCGAATTCGGCCCGGGTGTCTGCTCGAGGCGGTCGATCAGCTCCCTGGGCGGTTCGAGTTCGAGGAATTCGTTGAGGAAGTCGCGGCCGAGCTGAGTGCGCGGGGCGGTGAAGAAGTCACCGACATCGGCTTCCTCGACCAGCCTGCCACCGGAGATCAGGCTGACGCGATGGCAGATCGACTTGACCACCTCCATCTCGTGGGTGATCAGCAGAATGGTCAACCCGAGCTTCTGGTTGATGTCCTTGAGCAGTTCGAGGATCGAGGCGGTGGTGTGGGGGTCCAGCGCCGAGGTGGCCTCGTCGCACAGCAGTACCTGAGGACGGCTGGCCAGGGCGCGGGCGATGGCCACGCGCTGCTTCTGACCGCCGGACAGCTGTGCCGGATACTGCTGGGCCTTGTCGGCCAGGCCGACAAGCTCCAGCAGAGGCGTGACGCGCTTGGTGATCTCGTCGCGCTTGACGCCCATCAGTTCCAGCGGCAGGGCGACGTTGGCGAATACCGTGCGCGAGGTCAGCAGGTTGAAGTGCTGGAAGATCATGCCGATACGGTGGCGCGCCTGATTGAGGGCGGGGCCGGAGAGGCTGGTCAACGTCTGGCCATCCACCTCCACGGTGCCGGAGGTAGGCCGCTCGAGCAGGTTGACGCAGCGAATCAGCGTCGACTTGCCGGCGCCGGACAGGCCGATGACGCCGTGAATCTGCCCCTGGGGTACGTGCAGGTCGACGTCGGCTAGCGCCTTGACGGCGCGTGAGCCGGCACCAAAGGTCTTGGAAAGGTTGGTCAGTCGTATCATCTCAGCTACCGGGTGGGCACCGAGGGACCTGGGCGGGCAAGAGAACGGCAATGGGCAGGCATAAAAAAAGGCCACCCTGACGGGTGGCCATCAACGCTGGACACACCCTTTTAGCTGCACTTCATGCACCGACGCCTTGTGAGCGTCGCGGCACGGGCGCCCGCAATCCGGGTACAAATCGGCGCCTAAAAATGTAGCGGGCAAGGATAGGGCGAGCGAAGGACCCTGTCAATCGTTTACGCATAGCCACTGGCAAGGTCTTTCGAGGTAGGCGCCACGTCGTAGTGGAACCGCCCTCCGGACGCCGTGACTGGCGATAGGTTTTCTGAACAATAGCGCAAGCGTGGACCTTTGGAGGCGCGGCTTCTAGACTGGGCCGGTTCGGGGAAGGCCCCGTGATGGCAAGGAGACAAAGATGTTCACCGGTATCGTTCAGGGCACCGCCGAGGTGGTCGAGATCAAGGAAGCGGAGGCCTTTCGCAGCCATCTGGTGCGGATGCCGCGTCACCTGTGTGAAGGCTTGGAGCTGGGCGCATCGGTGGCCCACAACGGGGTCTGTCTGACCGTCACCGATATCGATGGGGATCTGGTCAGCTTCGACCTGATGCGCGAAACCCTGCGGGTCACCAATCTCGGCGGTCTGAGCGTCGGTGATCGCGTCAACGTCGAGCGGGCGGCGCGCTTCGGTGACGAGATCGGCGGGCACGCCATGTCCGGTCACGTCATGGGGCAGGCGGAGCTGGTGGAGCTCGACGAGGCACCCAACAACCGTCGCCTGTGGTTCCTGTTGCCGCAAGGGCTCGAGCGCTTTGTCTTTGCCAAGGGCTACATCGGCGTGGACGGCATCAGCCTGACCATTGGTGAGTTGCGCAACGATACCCGGGGGCCGGCCTTTTGCGTCGACCTGATCCCCGAAACGCTGGCCCGTACCACACTGGCCGACCGTCGCCCGGGAGACAGGGTCAATCTCGAGATCGATCCCCAGACCCAGGCCATCGTCGAGACGGTAGAGCGGGTCATGGCGGCCAGGGGCTGAGCGTCGACAAGTACCTTTGCAGCCAAGTGCTGTAGCTTTGTGCCGCAGCGCCCGGACGGGCGTCGGCGGTGGTCTCCCTCGCTTGAGAAGCTGCTAACTTAACCGGATGTAACATTCCTTTAAGTGCACCGACCGTGATCAGCGAGGGACTACCATGAAAATGACAGCCAAGGCATTGGCGACAGGCGTGTGCGCCGCAGCGGCGTTGGGAATTGCCACGGCTGCCGTGGCCCAGGATCTGTCTCCCTGGGTGGACAGCGAGGGCACCATCTCCTTGCCGGACAACTTCCGCACCGAGATGGCGCATCTGGGCTCCTGGTTCGTACCCGAAGGGGACGCCAGTGGCTTCCATAACGTCTATACCGAGCCCGAGAGCGTCGCGTCCTTCCGCGAGAACGGGGTCTTCCCCGACGGCGCCGTGCTGGTCAAGGAGTTGCGGGCACACAGCACCGGCGACTACACCACCGGCGCCGGGGTGAGCTACGAGAACGAGACCATCAAGCAATGGTTCGTGATGGTCAAGGACTCCACCGACCGCTTTGCCGACAGCAATGGCAGTTGGGGCGATGGCTGGGGTTGGGCGCTGTTCAAGACCGATGATCCTTCCACCAACGTTTCGGCCGACTACAAGGCCGACTGTCTTGGCTGTCATGTCCCGGCCCAGGACAAGGACTGGATCTATACCGAAGCCTATCCGATTCTGGTAGAGTAGCGCGCCTTCGAGAGTCGCCGACATCGGGCGCGGTACGGCGGACTCGCCGTACCGCGCCCGATGTGCGTTTGGCCCCGGCCGATCGTCGAGGGCTGGGATGCCGCTTTATGGGGCGGGCAGCCTTGCTTGACGTGGTGGCGCTGGAGGTCGCGCGGACGACCCTGCGTGCTCCCTGTGCGTTGGCCAGGTTGTGCAGGATCGTCGTGATTCCCTGGACGGCCTGCTATATGGTGTCACTAGTCGCAGGGTGGCAGGGCGCGTTCGGCGAACTCTCGTCCTGGACACTCCCCTATTGACTCCACGTGCAGGACCCAGCGCATGTCCAACCAGCAGCCTGAACCGAGCTCCGGCAAGAGCCCGCTCGATCGCTTCTTCAAGCTCAGTGAGCACCGCACCACCGTCAAGACGGAGGTGATCGCCGGGATCACCACCTTCCTGACCATGGCGTACATCATCTTTGTCAACCCGAGCATCCTGTCCGAGGCGGGCATGGACTACGGGGCGGTCTTCGTGGCGACCTGTGTCGCCGCCGCGGTGGGCTGTCTGGTAATGGGGCTGTGGGCCAACTATCCCATCGCCCTGGCGCCAGGCATGGGTCTGAACGCCTTCTTTACCTACGGTGTGGTGCTGGGCATGGGCTACACCTGGGAGGCAGCGCTGGGAGCGGTCTTCCTGTCCGGTGTTACCTTCTTTCTGCTCAGCATCTTTCGCATCCGCGAGTGGATCATCAACTCGATTCCGATCACCTTGAGACTCGGCATCGCGGCGGGTATCGGTCTGTTTCTGGCCATGGTCGCGATGAAGAATGCCGGCATCATCGTCGACAACCCGGCCACCCTGGTGTCGGTGGGCGATCTGTCCGAGCCGGCCCCGCTGTACGCCCTGGCCGGGTTCTTCGTGATTACCGCGCTGGCCCATCTGCGCGTCACCGGGGCGGTGATGATCGGTATTCTGGGGGTGACCCTGGTGGCCATGCTGCTGGGCCACAATGAATTCAGCGGGGTGGTGTCGATGCCGCCGTCGATCGCGCCGACCTTGATGTCCATGGACCTGGCCGGTGCCTTCGATGTGGCCATGATCAGCGTGGTCTTTGCCTTCCTGTTCGTAGATCTGTTCGACACCTCCGGTACCCTGGTGGGCGTTGCCCATCGCGGTGGCCTGCTCGACAAGGACGGCAAGCTGCCGCGCCTGGGTCGTGCGTTGATGGCGGACTCCACCGCCTCCATGGCCGGTGCTGCCCTCGGCACCTCGACCACCACCAGCTATGTGGAAAGCACCGCCGGCATCGCCGCCGGTGGGCGTACCGGTCTGACCGCCGTGGTGGTCGCGGTACTGTTTCTGGCCAGCCTTTTCTTCGCTCCGCTGGCGGGCTCCATTCCGGCCTATGCCACCGCGGGGGCGCTCCTGTACGTGGCGTCGCTGATGGCGGGAAGCCTTGCCCATGCCGACTGGGACGACGCCACCGAGGCGGCGCCGGTATTGATCGCCGCCCTGGCCATGCCGCTGACCTTCTCCATCGCCGAAGGTATCGCCTTCGGCTTCGTCAGCTACGTGGCGATCAAGGCCCTGTCCGGTCGCTTCAAGGACCTGAACGCCGCCGTGGTGATCCTCGGTGTGCTGTTCGCGATCAAGATGATCTACCTCGATTGAGCCCATCGGGCTGACCGGGGCTGGCTGGCCAGGACCGGCTGAGCCGGCAGGTTGGCCAGCCCCGCCGTGCGGCGCCGAGACAAGGCGCCGCATGTGTCATGCATTCTTCTTTCGACCCCTAGCGAGAACCGCCATGAGTATCTACGGCGACTACATCAAGTCCGTCATTCGCACCGTTCCCGACTGGCCCCAGCCGGGTGTCAACTTTCGTGACATCACCCCGCTGCTGCAGAACAGTGCGGCCTTTCGCAAGCTGATCGACAGCTTCGTGCACCGCTATCAGGAGATGGATCTGGACGCCATCGCCGCCATCGACGCCCGCGGTTTCATCGTCGGCGCGCCGGTGGCCTACGAGCTGGGCTGCAGTTTTGTGCCGGTACGCAAGAAGGGCAAACTGCCGTTCAAGACCATCAGTCAGACCTACACCCTGGAATACGGCCAGGCCGAGGTAGAGCTGCACTCCGATGCCTTCCGTGATGGCGACCGTATCCTGGTGGTGGACGACCTGATTGCCACCGGTGGCACCATGCTGGCCGCGGCCGAACTGATCAGCCGCAGCGGGGGACATGTGGTGGAGACGTCTGCCATCGTCGATCTGCCGGATCTTGGCGGCTCCCAGAGAATCCGTGACGCTGGCCACAGCGTGTTCGCCGTGTGTTCCTTCACCGAGGACGAGTGACCCATGAGCAGTCAACGCTACCATCGCCATTTCGTGGTGTCCTGGGACCAGCTTCATCGCGACGTGCGCGAGCTGTGTCATCGCCTGATCGAGCGCGATACCAAGGGCATCATTGCGATCACCCGGGGCGGGCTGATTCCCGCCGCGCTGATCGCTCGGGAGCTCAATGTTCGCCTGATCGACACCGTCTGCATCAAGAGCTACGACCATATGGAGCAGGACAGCCTCGAGGTGCTCAAGGGCGTGGATCACGACGGCGAAGGATGGCTGCTGGTCGATGATCTGGTGGACACCGGCAAGACCGCGCGCAAGGTGCGCGAGATGCTGCCCAAGGCGCACTTTGTGACCATCTACGCCAAGCCCGAGGGTCGTCCGCTGGTGGATCAGTACCTCACCGAGGTCGCCCAGGACTGCTGGATCCAGTTCCCCTGGGACATGGGCGTGGCCTACGTCGAGCCCCTGGCGGACCAGCGGCGGTGAGCGACATGGTTCAGGTATTGCCCGACAGCTGGGAGCGCTGGCTCGGAGCCGAGTTCCAGGCGCCCTACATGCAGCAGCTCAAGGCGTTTCTGGCGGCAGAGAAGGCCGCCAGGAAGACCATCTATCCGCACTCGTCGGACTGGTTTCGGGCCTTCGAGCTGACGCCGCTGGACGAGGTACGAGTGGTGATCCTGGGGCAAGATCCCTACCACGGTCCTGGCCAGGCTCATGGGTTGTGCTTTTCGGTGCGCGAGGGCATCAAGCCGCCGCCGTCACTGGTCAATATCTACAAGGAGCTGGCCCAGGACCTGGGGGTGACGCCGGTCAACCACGGCCACCTCGAGGCCTGGGCGCGCCAGGGGGTGTTGCTGCTCAACACCTCCTTGACGGTGGAGGAGGGCAACGCCGGCTCCCACCGGGGCAAGGGATGGGAGACCTTCACCGACCGCGCCATCGAGACCGTCAACGCCGAGGCGCCGCCCTGTGTCTTTCTGCTGTGGGGCAGCCACGCCCGCCAGAAGAAGGCGCTGGTGGATCAGGAGCGTCATCTGGTGCTGGAGTCGCCGCACCCGTCGCCGTTGTCGGCCCACCGCGGCTTTTTCGGCAATCACCATTTCTCTCGGGCCAACGCCTTTCTCGCCGAGCACGGGAGATCCACGGTGGATTGGCAGCTGCCGCCGACTCCCTGAACGTGTTGGGCGGACGGCCTGGACGTCCGCCGGCTTTCGGTGCACGCAGCGGGTTAACCTGACGCGGCGTTGCAGGTAGAATGGCGCGCAATTTGTCGCCCGCGTCCATGCGACGAAGGTCGTCCAAGCACCACCTCCCGTTATTAAAGAGGACTCGCCAATGAGCGTCCATGCCATCGATCACCCCCTGGTCCAGCACAAACTCGGTCTGATGCGTGAAGCCGGCATCAGCACCAAGAGCTTCCGTGAACTGGCCGGCGAGGTGGCAAAACTGCTCACCTACGAGGCGACCCAGGACCTGGAGTTGCAGGACTATGACATCGATGGCTGGAGTGGCGAGACCATCACCGTCAAGCAGCTCAAGGGCAAGAAGGTCACCATCGTACCGATCCTGCGAGCGGGACTAGGCATGCTGGAAGGTGTCACCGACCTGATTCCCAGTGCACGGGTCAGCGTGGTCGGTCTCTACCGCGATGAAGAGACCCTCGAGCCAGTGCCCTATTTCTCCAAGTTCGCCAACGACCTGGACGAGCGCATGGCGGTGGTCATCGATCCGATGCTGGCCACCGGAGGTTCCATGGTGGCCACCCTGGACATGCTGCGCGACCGTGGCTGCCAGTTGATGCGAGTGATCGTGCTGGTGGCAGCTCCCGAAGGCATCCGCCGCGTTCAGGAAGCCTACCCGGATATCGAGATCTACACCGCCTCGGTGGACGAGCGCCTCGACGAAAACGGTTATATCGTGCCGGGACTGGGCGACGCCGGGGACAAGATCTTCGGTACCCGCTAAGCACGCGATATCCCGCCAATGCCACGGCCAGACTATCCAGCGGTGGCATTTTACCCAGTGGTTTCATGCCTATGATCGAAAGCAGACATTTCAGGTGAAATGTCTGCTTTGCTGTGTCCGCAAGTCAGTTGGGCGGGAACGCAGTTCAGCCATTGTCCGTCTGGACAGACGCCGCGCTCTCGTTGTGGCTGTCGGTGGTTGATTCAAGAATCAAGGAGGCATGGATGAAGTTGTTGCGTGTGGCAGCTAGTGCTGCAGTAATTCTGAGTCTGGCGGCAAGCGTTCAAGCTGGGGTGATACGCCCCGACTGCGATGCTGAAAAGGTCGCCAAGAATGCGGCACTCGAGGCCACGGTGGGGGTGTCTGGTCGTTGCACCGCAGATCGCGCCGTGGAAAACGCCAAGGACAACGTCAATGATCGTGTCGATGACGCCCGGGACGGGGTCGCGGATCACGTCGACGATGCTCGGGGTGGGGTTTCCGATCGGGTGGATGCTGCACACGACAGCGTCGAGCGAGCGGGCGGGAAGGTCGATGATGCGCTGGATAAGCCAGTGCGTACGCTGTTGAACTGACGTCAGCGGGTTCTCCCGCCTCCGTCGTGCGCCCAATGTTCCTTTGCGAACATTGGGCGCTTTTTTTTTCTGGAAACAACATCTGCACCGAGGCTCAGCTATCAGGGCGGTGGCTTTTCGCATTAGACAAAAGTTGATGACATGGGAGAAGTAAAGCAAAAACAGAAAGATGGGAAATAAAAAGGGTGTCTTCTGGCGCGTGGTGGGCCCTTTCGTTTAAAAACATCACGGGCGAGTAGAGATTCTCTACTACCGTACAGATGACGCCCCTCGGAGACGAGGGGAACCTCTGCGCGAAAGAGTACGCCCATGTCCCTGATCCTCGACGGCGTCACCCGCAAGGTGGCGAGCGAGACCCACATCGATGACATCAGCCTGACCCTGGAGCCGGGTTCCTTCAATGTCCTGCTGGGCCGCACCCTGGCCGGCAAGACCAGCCTGATGCGCCTGATGGCCGGGCTGGACCAGCCGACCCGCGGGCGCATCCTGATGCAGGGTGAAGACGTGACCGGCAAGGGGGTTCGCCAACGCAACGTGGCGATGGTCTACCAGCAGTTCATCAACTACCCCCACCAGAGTGTCTTCGACAATATTGCCTCTCCGCTGAAGCTGGCCCGTGTCGCCAAGAGCGAGATCCAGCGACGTGTCCACGAGATCGCTGAGCTGCTGCACATCGAAGGCCTGCTCGACCGCCAGCCACTGGACCTGTCCGGTGGCCAGCAGCAGCGCACCGCCATGGCACGGGCGCTGGTCAAGGACGCGGACCTGGTGCTGTTCGATGAGCCTCTGGTCAACCTCGACTACAAGCTGCGCGAGGAGTTTCGCGAGGAGTTGAGTGCCTTGTTCGCCCGGCGTGACTGCATCGCGGTCTACGCCACCACCGAACCGGCGGAAGCGCTGGCGCTGGGTGGCAATACGGCAATTCTGCACGAGGGGCGCCTGGTTCAGCATGGCCCGACCGCTACGGTGTTCCGCCAGCCGGCCTCCCTGACCGCGGCGGAGATGTTCTCCGAACCCCCCATCAATGTGCTGGAAGGGCGCATCCGCGACGGTGAGGTCAGCTTCGACGACGAGGTGCACTTCCCGCTCGATGAAGCTCTGGCGGCGCTTGACGAGGGCGGCTACCGCTTCGGTGTGCGGCCGGCTCATCTGGCCATGCAGCCCCGGGCAGACGATGACCTGGCGCTTGACGTCAAGGTCGAGCTGGCCGAGATCAGTGGCTCCGAGACCTTCCTGCACGTGGGCAACGAGAGGATGTCGCTGGTGGCGCATCTTTCCGGTGTTCACAGCTTTCGTGTGGATGAGCCGATCACACTCTATGTACCGGTGCATCGCCTGTTCGTGTTCGACATGGATGGCAAGACCCTGCACGTGCCGCCGGAAGCCGGTGACGGAGGGGTGCGTCCGCCGCTTCCGTCTTCACGGCAGGCACCGCCGGCGTCGGCGTCAGGGGAGGAGCGCTAGCATGGCCGAGATTCGCCTTTCACAGTTGGCGCACAGCTATTCGGCGTCGCCTTCGAAGCGCAGCGACTACGCCATCGAACAGATGGAGCACGTGTGGGAGCAGGGTGGTGCCTATGCCCTGCTGGGGCCATCCGGCTGCGGCAAGTCGACCCTGCTCAATATCATCTCCGGGCTGCTGGTACCTTCCCAGGGCGAGGTGCGCTTCGACGGGGTCATGGTCAACGAGCTGCCGCCGGAAGAGCGCAACATCGCTCAGGTGTTTCAGTTCCCGGTGGTCTACGACACCATGACGGTCTACGACAACCTGGCCTTCCCGCTGCGCAACGTGAAGACCCCGGAGGAGCGGGTTCGCGAGAGGGTCGAGGAGGTCGCGGACATCCTCGACCTGACCGACCGCCTGGCCAGCAAGGCGCGCAACCTCAGTGCCGACGAGAAACAGAAGGTGTCCATGGGGCGTGGCCTGGTCCGTGATGATGTGGCGGCCATCCTGTTCGACGAGCCACTGACGGTGATCGACCCGCAGCTCAAGTGGAAGCTGCGGCGCAAGCTGAAGGAGATCCATCAGCGCTTCGCCATCACCATGATCTACGTGACCCACGATCAACTCGAAGCCTCGACCTTTGCCGACAAGATTGCGGTGATGTACGACGGTCGAATCGTCCAGTTCGGTACCCCGCGCGAGCTGTTCGAAAGCCCCGCCCACACCTTCGTCGGCTACTTCATCGGTAGTCCCGGCATGAACTTCTTCACGCCATGCATCGATGGCGACAACATCCTGATCGACGGCCAGCGCCTCGAACTGTCCGCCGCGATGCACCGCTCGCTGCTTGATGCTCGTGAACGCAGCGACAACCTCAAGCTGGGCATTCGTCCGGAATTCATCGAGCTTGCCGAGGACGGCACGAGCGGGACCCTCAGCGCCGTGGTGGACCACTGCCAGGATCTCGGGACCTACTCGATCTTGACGCTGGCGCTAGACCAGGCGCGCTTCAAGGTGCGCGTGGAGGAGGGCGGGCTCGCGCTTTCCGGGCGCGTGTCGGTGCGTTTCCCAGAAAGATGGCTGACTTTGTACGTAGATGAATCCCGTGTAGAGGTGGCGTCATGAACAAGGTCCCCAACAATCGCGCCTGGTGGCTGGTGCTGCCGATGCTGGCGCTGGTCGCCTTTTCCGCCATCGTGCCGCTGATGACGGTGGTCAACTACTCGGTGCAGGACGTCTTCGACGCCAATACCCGGTTCTTCACCGGCACCGAATGGTTCGTCAAGATGCTCAACGATCCGGCGCTGCAGGCGGCGCTGGCCCGGCAGTTTGCGTTTTCGCTGACCATTCTGGCGATTCAGGTGCCGCTGGGGGTGGGAATCGCGCTGTTGATGCCCAAGCGTGGCTGGCGGGCGTCGCTGGTGTTGATCCTGGTGACCTTGCCCTTGTTGATCCCGTGGAACGTGGTGGGCAGCATCTGGCAGATATTCACCCGTGGCGACATCGGTCTGATGGGCTGGAGCCTGCGCCAGATCGGCTATCCCTACAACATCACCTCGAGTCCGCTGGACGCCTGGGTAACCATCGTGCTGATGGATGTCTGGCACTGGACCTCGCTGATCGCACTGCTCTGCTACAGCGGTCTGCAGGCGATTCCCGAGGCCTACTATCAGGCGGCGCGCATCGATCGCGCTTCACGCTGGGCGGTGTTTCGCTATATCCAGCTACCCAAGCTCACCAACGTACTGGTGATCGGGGTGCTGCTGCGTTTCATGCACTCCTTCATGATCTACGCCGAACCCTTCGTGTTGACCGGCGGCGGGCCGGGAAGCGCGACCACCTTCCTCAGTCAATCGCTGGCGATCATGGCCACCGCCCAGTTCGATGTAGGGCCTTCGGCGGCCTTTTCGCTGATCTACTTCCTGATCATCCTGCTGGTCTGCTGGGTGTTCTATACCGCCATCATGAATCTGCAGAAGGACCGGCAGGGAGGGGCTCGCCATGACTGATTCCACGCCATCCAGTCCCGACCAGGTGCGAAAGCGCGCGGAAAAGGAGGCGGCCCGCCGCCGTCGACAGGGCCGTTCGACAGGACGACGCTTTCGCAGTGGCTTCTTGATGCTGGCCTACATCGTGTTTGTACTGCTGCCGATCTACTGGCTGGTCAACATGTCGCTGCAGACCAATAGCGAGATCCTCGGCGAGCTGACCCTATGGCCGCAATCGCTGACCTTGGCCAACTACGCCAAAATATTCACCGACCCGAGCTGGTACATGGGTTACGTCAACTCGATCACCTATGTGTTGATGAACATGGCGATCAGCATGAGCGTGGCGCTGCCGGCGGCCTATGCCTTCAGTCGCTACCGTTTCATCGGTGACAAGCACCTGTTCTTCTGGCTGTTGACCAACATGATGGCGCCACCGGCGGTGTTCCTGCTGCCGTACTTTCAGCTCTACTACACGGTGGGCCTGTTCGATACCCACATCGCCGTGGCGCTGGCCCACTGTCTGTTCAATATTCCGCTGGCGGTATGGATCCTCGAAGGCTTCATGTCCAGCGTGCCCAAGGAGATCGACGAGACCGCCTTTATTGATGGTTACAGCTTCCCGCGCTTCTTCGTCCAGGTGTTCATTCCGATGATTCGCTCCGGCATCGGCGTGACGCTGTTCTTCCTGTTCATGTTCTCCTGGGTCGAGCTGTTGCTGGCACGCACTCTGACCTCCACCGAGGCCCAGCCCATCGCCTCGGTGATGACGCGAACCTCGACCGCCTCGGGCATCGACTGGGGCACCCTGGCGGCGGCCGGGGTACTGACCATCGTGCCAGGCATCGTGGTGGTGTTCTTCGTGCGCCATCACATCGCCAAGGGCTTTGCCCTGGGCCGGACCTGAGGAGCACCGACATGGACTGGATGGTATGGACCCTGCCCACGGCGATCTTCTTTGGTGTCATTGCGCTGTTGCTGGTGGTCATGACGACCTGGGAGCTGGTATCGCCGACGCGGGAACGGCGCGGTTTTCTGCCGATCAGCACCACCCGGGGGGACCGTTTCTTCATCGGCATGCTGTCGGCGGCCTACATCCATCTGGCGGTCGTGGGCTTCACCAGCCTGAGTCTGTGGCTGGCGCTGGGCGTATCGGTGGTGTGGATGCTGGTCCTGCTGCGATGGGGCTAGCGGGGGCCAGGCTCCCTTCGACGACAACGATCGACCTGACGGTCGACGACAACAATAGAGGTGACCATGAACGCTAGACTCAAGCTGACCAGACTAGGTGCTGTGGGGCTATTGCTGCTCAGCGGCGGCGCCCTGGCCCAGGACGATCGAACGGCGGTGATCGAGCGCTTGGCCGACGAGGTGTTCAAGGACTCGACCCTGAGCCGCGAGGAACGCATCGCTGAACTGGAATGGTTTGCCAAGGCTGCCGAGCCGTTTGAAGGCATGGAGATCAACACCGTCGCCGAGGGCCTGACCACCCACACCTGGGAGCGTGACGTGCTGGCGCCGGCCTTTACCGAGCTGACCGGTATCGAGGTAACCCACAACATCATCGGCGAAGGTGATGTGGTGCAGAACATGCAGACCCAGATGCAGTCGGGGCGCAATATCTATGACGCCTACGTCAACGACTCGGACGCCATCGGTACCCACATTCGCTACGGCTCGACCATCAACCTGAGCGAGGCCATGGCCAACGAGTGGAAGGACCTGACGCTGCCGACCCTCGATCTGGACGACTTTATCGGCATTCAGTACACCACCGGGCCCGACGGTAGCATCTACCAGCTGCCCGACCAGCAGTTCGCCAACCTCTACTGGTTCCGCTATGACTGGTTCCAGCGCGATGATCTGAAGGCAGAGTTCAAGGACATCTACGGCTATGATCTGGGTGTGCCCACCAACTGGACCGCCTATCAGGACATCGCCGAGTTCTTCAGCGAGCACGTCGGCGAGATCGACGGTCAGAAGGTCTACGGCCACATGGACTACGGCCGTCGGGATCCGTCGCTGGGGTGGCGCTTCCATGACTCCTGGCTGTCCATGGCCGGCATGGGCAGTCCCGGGGTGCCGTTCGGCAACCCGGTAGACGACTGGGGCATTCGGGTCGATGAAGAGAGCCACCCGGTGGGGGCCAGCGTCAGCCGTGGCGGCGCCACCAATTCACCGGCCTCGGTGTTCGCCGTCACCAAGATGGTGGAGTGGCTTCGAGACTATGCGCCGCCCGAAGCCCAGGGCATGACCTTCGGCGAGGCCGGGCCGGTGCCGGCCCAGGGCAACGTGGCCCAGCAGATGTTCTGGTACACCGCCTTTACCGCCGACATGGTCAGTCCCGATGTGGCGGTGACCGACGATGAGGGCAATCCCAAGTGGCGCATGGCGCCGTCTCCCACCGGCCCGTACTGGGAAGAGGGGATGAAAGTCGGCTATCAGGACGTGGGGGCCTGGACCTTCTTCGATTCGACGCCGGAGGATCGGCGCAGCGCAGCCTGGCTGTTTGCCCAGTTCACCGTGTCCAAGACCGTCTCGCTGGAGAAGCTGATGGCGGGGCTGACGCCGATCCGCCGGTCCGACATCTTCTCCGACCAGATGACCGAGATGGCGCCGAAGCTGGGTGGCCTGGTGGAATTCTACCGCAGTCCCAACGAGTCCAACTGGACGCCTACCGGCACCAACGTGCCTGACTATCCGCGCATGGCGCCGCTGTGGTGGCAGAATCTGGCCCCTGCGGTCAATGGCGACATCTCGGCCCAGGAGGCGCTGGATAATCTGGCCGGTGACCTCGACAACATCATGGCGCGTCTGGCGCGGGCCAAGGTGTTTGCCACCTACGCGCCGGTGCTCAATGAACCCAAGGATCCCGAAGAATGGTTGAGCCAGCCCGGCGCGCCCAAGGCCAAGCTGGACAACGAGATGCCCCAGGGCACCACAGTGCCCTACGAGCAGATGATGGAGGAATGGATGTCGGCCGGTACCCGTGAGTAGGACGGGGACTTGTGCGCAGGTGACGGCGCTTCGCAGGTCGCCTTTCGTGCATGGCCCCTGATGTGCAGGACGCCGGGCCCTCGCTGGAGACAGCGGGGGCCCGGTGCCTTGTGGGCAATACATGGCGCCGGGTGGATAGCACAGTCTGGATGAGAGGAGCGTCTGCCAAGCGTTGGCGGTGGCGTCGAAAGACGCGCAAAATTTTGCCGAAACGTTGCGCGTGCGTTGGTACCATAGCCGGCGTTTGTCCACCGCGGAGCCCTCCATGTCAGACCCCTCGTCCTCTTCCTCGCCCGTCGAAGCAACGACGGATTCTTTGCCTCGGCTGGTGCTGGTCGGTGCCCAGATGCTGTTCGTGGCGTTCGGCGCCCTGGTGCTGGTGCCATTGCTGACCGGCCTCGATCCCAACGTCGCCATGTTCACCGCCGGTATCGGCACCCTGGTGTTCCATCTGACCACGCGTCTGACGGTTCCGGTGTTTCTGGCGTCGTCCTTTGCCTTTATTGCCCCTATTCAGGGCTCCATCGCCCACTTTGGTGTCTCCGCCACCCTGGGCGGGCTGATCGCTGCCGGTTTCGTCTACGTGGCGATCTCCCAGGCGGTTCGGCTGAAGGGGACGGGGTGGCTGCATCGGCTGCTGCCGCCGGTGGTGGTAGGACCGGTGATCATGGTCATCGGTCTTGCCCTGGCACCAGTCGCGGTGAGCATGGCCACCGGCGAGAACAGCGAGACCATCGGTTACACCCAGGCCATGGTGCTGTCCATGTCGAGCCTGCTGGTGACGCTGATCCTGGCGGTCTTCGGGCGCGGTCTGTTGCGCCTGGTGCCGATCATGGGGGGGATCGTCACCGGCTATCTGATGGCATTGCTGATGGGAGTGGTCGACTTCAGCCCGGTACGTGAGGCGGCCTGGCTGGCGTTGCCATCCTTCACCGCGCCGAGCTTTCACTGGGCGGCGGTCCTGTTCATGATCCCCGTCGCCATCGCGCCGGCGGTGGAGCATATCGGTGATATGGTGGCGATCGGCTCGGTGACCCGACGCAACTACCTGGAGAAACCAGGCCTTCACCGCACCCTGTTGGGCGACGGCCTGGCGACCATTGCGGCGGCGCTGTTCGGTGGGCCGCCCAACACCACTTACTCGGAGGTCACCGGGGCGGTCACCCTGACCCGCGCCTTCAATCCGATGTTCATGGTGTCCGCCGCACTGGTAGCCATCACCTTGGCCTTCGTCGCCAAGCTGGGGGCAGTATTGCAGACCATTCCTACCCCGGTGATGGGCGGGATCATGACCCTGCTGTTCGGCTCCATCGCGGTGGTCGGCATGAATACCCTGGTGCGCGCCGGCAAACCCCTGACCGCCCCGCGTAACCTGGTGGTGGTCTCGCTGATCCTGGTGTTCGGCATCGGTGGTATGCAGTTCGGCGATGGCCAGTTCGCCCTGCAGGGGGTCAGCCTCGCCGCCTTGATCGGCATCGCCCTCAACCTGGTGTTGCCCCGGGCCAGCGAGGACGAATGAACCCTGCTATTACCATGGCCCGGCGTGACAGCCGGGCCATCGGCTGTTGGCGACCGGGCACTGACGATCATGCCCTGTCGTCGTCTTTGATCAATGATGTAGCTGCTCTCCGCCATCGGAAAAGGTGGGGGGAATTAATGGTGCAACTTCTCGCCACCACCGGAAAAGGTGGGGGCAATCAATGGTGCAGTTGCTCTCCGCCATCGGAGACGGTGGGGGGCAATCAATGGTGCAGTTGCTCTCCGCCATCGGAAAAGGTGGGGGGAGTGTTCGCACTGACAATCACGCATTCCTGATCCCCCAGGTTGCGAAACCGATGGGGCAGGCGTGAGTCGAAGTAGTAGGCGTCGCCGGGGCCGAGCAGACCTGTCTCGCCGTTGACGGTGATCTCGATCTCGCCGGCGATGATGACGCCGCCTTCCTCGCCGTCGTGTTCAAGCATCTCTTCGCCGGTATCGGCTCCGGGCGGATAGCGCTCGTGGAGCACCGACATGCGTCGGTCCGGGCGTCTGGCCGCGACAAGCCGCCAGGACAGATGGCCATCACCGATCTCGGTGAGCTCCGCGGCGCGATAGAAGGGGCTGGGGTGGTTCGGTTCGTCACCCGCGAAGAAAGCGCTGATCGATACCGGCAAGGCGTCAAGAATCTTCTTAAGCGAGCTGACCGATGGGCTCACATTGTTAAGCTCAATCAGCGAAATGGTGCTGTTGGTCACACCGGCTCTTTTCGCCAGTTCGCGTTGAGAAAGCTGCTTTTCCTGTCGTAGTTGGCGCAATCTGGCGCCGACGTCGAAACTGTCTTCCATCCTGTTTCCCGTCTCGGCAAAGCCGATGTTGTGCATAATGATGGACACATGATACCCGCTAACGCCGCTGTCCGACATCCCTGGCGTCTACTGTCTACCCCGATACGCTCATGGCAGCCTGCGGGTGGCTAAGGCATCATGGAGGATGCTGTCGACGACCAATAAAAGAGGTGCAATGGTGGCGAGGCTGGACGCGAAGGAGATAAGCGGCGTGGTTCTGGCGGGAGGCCAGGGGCGACGCATGGGGGGAGTCGACAAGGGGCTGGTGCCGTTCGACGGCAAGCCGCTGGCGGCGCACGCCGTTGCCTGTCTGAAGCCCCATGTGGCTAGCGTGATGATCAATGCCAATCGCCATCTGGACGAGTACGCGGCTCTTGCCGATCGAGTGGTCGAGGATCACCAGGCGGGCTACCACGGACCCTTGATGGGCATCTACAGTGGTCTGGTCGCGTCCTCTACGCCCTGGGTGGTGGTGGTGCCCTGTGACAGCCCGGCGCTGCCCGCCGATCTGGTGCCCCGGCTGGTGGCTGGCTGGCGCGATGGGCTGGATATTGTCGTCGCCCATGACGGCGAGCGGCTGCACCCCGTGGTGGCGTTGCTGTCCCGTCACCTGCATGAGGATCTGGCGGCGGTACTGGAGCAGGGCGAACGCAAGATCGACCGCTGGTACGATCGCCACCGCTGGGATCGGGTCGACGTCAGCGACTGCGCTGCCGCCTTCGCCAATCTCAACACCGAAGAGGAAAGACGACGGCTGGAGGCGTGTCGCCAGGAGCGTGACTCATGACGCAGGCGCTGAGCTTGCGCCCCGATCAGCCGCTGTTGGGCATCGCCGCCTGGAGCGGGACCGGCAAGACCACCCTGCTGGAACGTCTGGTACCGATGTTGAAGGGTGCCGGGCTCAAGGTGGCGGTGATCAAGCACGCCCACCACCGCTTCGAGGTAGACCAGCCTGGCAAGGACAGTCATCGCCTGCGTATGGCGGGGGCCGAACCTATCCTGATCGCCTCCCGCGCCCGGCTGGCATTGATGATGGAGACGCCGGGGGGCGAAGAGGCCGATCTGGCAACCCTGCTGGCCATGGTCGCGCCGCTGGAACCGCAACTGGTGCTGGTCGAGGGCTTCAAGGACTGGCCTTTGCCCAAGCTGGAGCTCCATCGGCCGGCGCTGGAAAAGCCGCTGATGGTGGAAGACGATCCATGGATTCAGGCCGTCGCCAGTGACGCGCCCCTGGCGACAAGGGGCGATGTGCTCGATCTCAATGATCATGACGCCATCGCCGCCTGGGTCCAGGCCTGGGTGAGGCGTTGGCCCGAGTGGATTGTCGCGCACCAGGGAGGAGAACCGTCATGACAACGCTCTCCTGTTTCGATCTTGGTGAGCGCATGCTCGGCGTCGAGGAGGCGCGCGATGCCCTGTTGACGCTGGTAGCTGGTCGCCTGGCGGCGGAAAAGGTGCCCCTGGCCAGGGCCCACGGCCGAGTGCTGGCCGAGGCGGTAGAAGCGCCTTTCGATGTGCCCGGGCATACCAACTCCGCGATGGATGGGGTGGCGCTCAACTGGTCGACCGAGGACCCCGGCGAGGTCTTTCTCCAGGTGGGAGAAGCCCTGGCGGGGCAGCCTTTTCAGGGTCGCCTGGGCGAAGGTGAGTGTATTGCCATCACCACGGGGGCGCCCTTGCCGCCAGGGGCCGACACCGTGGTCATGCTCGAACAGCTCGAGCGAGATGGCGATCGTGTGAGGGTGACACGCGCCGACCGCGTCAAGCAGGGGCAGAACGTGCGCCAGGCGGGCGAGGATCTGCGTGCCGGCCAGGTGGCCATTGCAGCAGGCAGGCGCCTCGAAGCCGCCGCGCTTGGCCTGTTGGCGTCTCTCGGGCAGGCCGAGGTCCGGGTGCGGCGACGTCCTCGGGTAGCCGTGTTCTCCACCGGCGATGAGGTCACGGCACCCGGTGAGGCACGCGCCCAGGCGGCGATCTATGATGCCAACCGCTATTCTCTGATGGGGTTGTTGCAGGAGCATGGCGCCGAGGTAATCGATCTCGGCATCGTCGCCGATGACACCGACGCCCTGGTCGAACAGCTCGCTGACGCCGCCCGGACCGCGGATCTGGTGGTCTCCAGTGGCGGAGTGTCGGTGGGGCAGGCCGACCACACCCGGGATGCGGTGGAGCGTCTTGGCAGGTTGACCCTGTGGCGGATCGCCATGCGGCCAGGCCGGCCCATGGCATGTGGGGTGATTGGCCCCGACGAGACACCCTTGCTGGGACTTCCGGGTAACCCGGTGGCCTGCATGATGACCTGTCTGGTGTTTGTGGTGCCGATGCTGGCGGCTCTGGAAGGGCGCTCACCCACTCAGCCACGCTGGAAGGCCGTGGCCGGTAGCGCCTTTCGCAGCAGGGTCGGACGTACGGACTACAGTCGCGGTGTCTTTCACTGTGATGCGGACGGGACCTTGCGGGTGGTCAATACAGGCAATCAGGGTTCCGGTATTCTGTCGTCCATGGTCTCGGCCAATTGCTTGGTCGAGATTCCCGAGGATACGGACTCGGCGTCCATCGATGATATCGTGATGGTACTCCCTCTCTTTCGATTTTCCTGAGGCTTGAACATGACGCTTTCCCATCTCAACGCACGCGGCGAAGCCAACATGGTCGATGTCGGCGACAAGGCAGCGACCCGACGGGAGGCGACGGCGACCGGAAGCATCTCCATGGCGCCGGAGACTCTGGCGCTGTTGAGCGATGGCAAGTTGCCCAAGGGCGACGTGCTGGCGACCGCCAGGATTGCCGGTATTCAGGCCGCGAAACGCACCCACGAGCTGATCCCGCTTTGCCACCAGCTGGCGTTGTCCAAGGTCAGCGTCGACTTCGAGATCGACGCCGAATCCAGTTGTGTCAGGGTGTCCGCCACCTGCCGTCTGACCGGACGGACCGGGGTCGAGATGGAAGCCCTGACGGCCGTATCGGTGGCCTGTCTCACCCTTTACGACATGTGCAAGGCGGTGGACAAGGAGATGGAGATCGGCGAAATCCACGTGGATGCAAAACAGGGTGGCAAGTCCGGTGACTATCTGCGTCGGAGCGCGACCGCTGCGACGGCAACGCCGATCGTGACCAGCCCCGAGAACAGCCCGGCGTTGACCCTGGGGCTTGCGTCCGCCGCGGAGCAGTGTGTCAGGGTGAAGTGCCTGGCTGAACTGCGCGAAAGGCTTGGCGTCGGTGAAGCATCGGTGCCACTGGACAGGTTGCCCAGTGCCGATGTTGCCGGTCTCAAGCAGGCACTGAAGACCCTGGATGATCGCTTCAAGGGGCTGGATGAAGGGCGCGTGCTGTGCGCCGTCAATCAGGTGATGGCGAGTGACGGTACCCGTCTGACCTGTGAGGACGAGGTGGCCTTCTTCCCGCCGGTGACAGGAGGCTGATCGATGATACGCGTGCAGCATGAGACCTTCGATGCAGGTCATGAACAGCGCCGGATGCTCGAACATCGCACCGACATCGGAGCGGTGGTCAGCTTCACCGGACTGGTCAGGGACTTCAATGAACGCCCGGACGTCACGGCGCTGACGCTTGAGCATTATCCCGGCATGACCGAAGCGTCGCTGGCCGAGATCGAAGCTGAGGCGCGACAGCGCTGGCCGCTCGATGAGGTAACCCTGATCCACCGGATCGGTCGTCTGGAGCCCGGTGATCCCATCGTACTGGTGGTGGTGGCCAGCGCCCATCGGCGTGCCGCCTTCGAAGCCTGCGAATTCTTGATGGACCATCTGAAGACCCGGGCGCCATTCTGGAAGAAGGAGCACACCGAAAGCGGCGATTACTGGGTATCTGAACGTCGTCAGGATCATGATGACGCCAAGCGCTGGGAGGTCGCTTCGCAATGACACAACAGTTGATCGATAGTTTCGGTCGCCGGGTGACCTACGTCCGATTGTCTGTCACCGACCGCTGCGACTTTCGCTGCGTCTACTGCATGAGCGAGGAGATGACCTTCCTGCCACGTGCCCAGGTGCTGACGCTGGAGGAAATCGCTCAGGTGGCGCAAGCCTTCACCGAGCTCGGCGTGGAAAAGATTCGTTTGACCGGGGGGGAGCCGCTGGTCCGTCGCAATATCGAGCAACTGGTGTCCAGTATAGGGGCCTTGCCGGGGCTTCGGGACTTTGCCATGACCACCAACGGGGCGGGCCTGAGGCGGCATGCCGAGGCGCTGCGCCAGGGCGGCATGAAGCGTCTCAACATCAGCCTGGATTCGCTGGATCCCGAGCGCTTTCGACGGCTGACACGTACCGGTGACCTCGACAAGGTGCTGGACGGCATCAGCGCCGCTCGGCAGGCCGGCTTTGAGCGCATCAAGCTCAATGCGGTGGTGCTCAAGGGGCGCAACGAAGACGAGGTGCTGGATCTTGTCGAGTTCTCCAGGGCAGAGGGGCTGGATATCAGCTTTATCGAGGAGATGCCGCTGGGCGATGTGTCCGACCATTCCCGTGCCGAGACCTATTGTTCAAGTGACGAGGTGCGCGAAAGGATCGAGCAGCGCTACCCCCTGATGGCCACGACGGAAGCCACCGCAGGGCCTTCTCGCTACTACCGTATGGAGGATAGCGAGACGCGGGTCGGATTCATCTCGCCCCATAGCCATAACTTCTGTGCTTCCTGCAATCGTGTTCGGGTCACGGTGGAAGGGCGTCTGCTGCTGTGCCTTGGCAACGAGCATTCGGTGGATCTCAGGGCGGTATTGAGGCGCTACCCCGGTGACACGGAGAAGCTCAAGGCCGCCATCGTGGAGGCGATGCCGCTAAAGCCTGAGCGGCACCATTTCACCACCGATGGGGATGTTCAGGTGGTTCGCTTCATGAACATGACCGGTGGCTGACAGCGCTTTCGCCAAGTGACCGCTTGTCTCCTTACCTGCGCGGGCGCCTTGGGCGCCCGCTCTTTGTATCCTGGCCGCTGTCTTTTTTCCTCGAGGTGTCAGCGTTTCAACCAATATTGACCGGTCAAGGGGTGACTGGGCTCGTCCAATGAGCTCGCTGTTGACGTATAAAGACCGCCAATATTTCGGTAATTGACAAGGAAAAATCTCCAGCATTTCTTGCCAAGAGTGGCCGGTTGCATATACTTTTCTTCAAGTGAATTGCGGCGTGCGCCGCTTGGTGTCAAAGCTATGGAGTGAGCTATGTCCAGCGAATCATTGGAACGTATTGCGAGAAACAAGAACGTGGCACGGGCAGCGGCTCGTCAACTGAGCATGGAACAGCTGCAAAAACTGGCGGAAGTGGTCGAGGAGGTCATCGATCAGAAGCGCGACGAGGAGCGCCAGCGCCAGGAAGAAGAGATGCAGAAGGCCCAGAAGCTGGCGGAGATCCGTGAGCAGATCACCGAAGCCGGCCTGTCGCTGGATGATCTCGTATCGGAGCAGCCCAAGCGCAAGCGTGGACGTCCGCCCAAGAACGCCAAGTGATTCTGCTGGCGCAGGTGTGGTCACGCGAGTTCGGTTGACCTGACCTTGCACGGACGTGTCGCGTCGCCAGTGCAGCTTGGCCGCTGTGTCACCAAGGCGCGTGCATGACGCAAAGCGCGTGAATGGTGACGGCACGGCCACAAGTACGGCGAACGTCGAGCCGCGACCGGCCCTGGAAACGTCCAGGGCCGGTTGTTTTGTTTATAGGGGGGAGGCTCAGACGTCGCCGGCGATGCCTTCGATATCGCTCGCCATCAACTGGAGTTCGACCTGTGGCAGACGCTGTAAGTGTTCGCCCAGCCAGGCCTGAATACGAGGGTAGAGGCCACGACGGAGCGCCGACAGGGTATCGACGGCCAGGTCGTCGAGTTGTTCGTCGAGCCAGTCGATGAAATTGTCCTCGTCCAGGGGGCTGGTCTGGCTTGAGTCGATCATCAGCCGGCCAATTCTGGCCCAGCCGGTGTCGGTCGCTACCAGGCTGATGGCGAGGAAGAGTACGCCGTGGCGATTGCGCGCATGTGCCGGAGATTGACGCCGGTCGATGCCCCCGCGTTCGATGATGCACTGAGACAGAGGGAAGCTTTCCTCGCGGGTCAGGCCGCCCTGGTCGAACCGGATCAGATCGCCGTTGCGAGGTGCCAGCGGAGCCTCGATGCCCAGGCGACAGGCCAGTTCCTGATGAGCTGACTGATGGTTTTCCTCGCCATGGACCGGCAGCAGTCTGGTCGGCTGGAGCCAGCGATAGAAGCGTTCCAGTTCCTGCTGTGCGGGGTGCCCGGAGGCATGCAGTTCGGGGTGGCTGGCATCATCGATGATGGTGACCTGAAAGCGCGCCAGGCCGCGCTTGAGCCGCTCGATAAGGTGCTCGTTGCCGGGAATGGCCTTGGCCGAGAAGATGACGGTGTCGCCAGTGGTCAGCTCGAAGTGAGGATGCCTTCCCTGGGCAAGGCGCGACAGCGCGGCGCGGGGTTCGCCCTGGCTCCCCGTGGCAATGACCAGCACTTCCTCGGGTGGTAGATAGCCCAGGTCGCTGACGGGCACCAGCGCAGGAAAGTCGTCGAGATAGCCCAGTTGCCTGGCATGGCCCACCATGCGCTCCATGGAGCGCCCGAGCAGGCTGACCCGGCGTCCGCAACGAGCAGCGGCGCGGCCGATGGCCAGGACCCGTGCCAGATTGCTGGCGAAGCAGGAAACGACAACGCGGCCCTGGCAGCGGGAGATGGTAGACACCATGGCCCTTGCGACCTCGCCTTCACTTCGTGAATGGCCGGCCACGTTGGCATTGGTGGAATCACCCACCACCAGATCGACCGGCGCGAGGGCGCGAAACAGATCTTCGTTCACCGGTTGGCCGATCAGCGGCTCTGGGTCCAGTTTCCAGTCGCCGGTATGCAGGATGCGCGAGTTGCCTGCCTGAATGAGCAGAGCGCAGCTTTCCGGGATGGAATGGGTCAGCGGCAGGAAACGAAGGGAAAACCCTGCGATGTCCCTGGCGTCCCCGGGTTCGATGACGTCTATCGCGTCGGTGGGAAGTCCCCGTTCGCTGAACTTGACGCGCAACATGGCGGCGACCAGAGGGGTCGCCAGAATAGGGCAGGCCCAGCGTGGCCATAGCCAGGCGGCGGCACCGATATGATCTTCGTGGCCATGGGTAATGAGCAGCGCCTGCGGACGGATGCCGCGGGTATCCAGTATCGAGGTGTCTGGCACCTGGAGCGGCTCACCTGGAAGGTCCTGGCGAATAAGCATGCCACAGTCGACGGCAATCCAGGCGTCCTGATAGCCGTACAGGCTTAGATTCATGCCGATCTCGCCACAGCCTCCCAGGGGCAGAAAATGCACCGGTGGGCGGCGTCGTGGTCGAATCTGGGCTCGCGGAATCGGCATCATGCTCGGCATCGTGGACGGTGTTCATTTCACTATACGGGATCGACCGCGCACGACTCAACGCGAGAGGTCAAAGGACCCGTGCAGCGGTCGTTCGCCATCTCACTTTTCGCTACAATGCATGCCCCGAATGGGCGTGCTCATCGCCCCTCCCCATGGTGGTGCAAGGTTGGTCACCGAGAGTTGGTCCAAGGATACAGGTGTTATGTCCCATTTCTATCGTCTGGTCGTGTCGTGTCCCGATCGACTGGGTATTGTCGCCAGGGTGTCGAACTTCATTGCTGGCCACGGTGGTTCCATCACCGAGGCCAATCAGCACTCGGACCTGGCCTCTGGTCGCTTCTTCATGCGCTACGAAATCCTGGCCGACTCCATCGGCATGTCGAAGGAAGCCCTGTGCGAGGCCTTTGCGCCGGTAGCGCGTGAATTCGAGATGGACTGGGCGCTGCGCGACACTCGTCAGAAGCGGCGCGTCGTGCTGATGGTTTCCAGGGAATCTCATTGCCTGGTGGATCTGTTGTATCGATGGACCGCTGGAGAGCTCGATTGCGAGATCGCGGCGGTGATTTCGAACCATGACGACATGCGCAAGATGGTCGAGTGGCACGGTATTCCCTACCATCATGTGCCGGTTTCGGCAGACGACAAGAGTGCCGCCTTCGCCGAGGTCGAGCGTCTGGTCGAGGCGTCCGAGGCCGACAGTATCGTGCTGGCGCGCTATATGCAGATTCTTCCACCTGATCTGTGCGAGCGCTACAGTGGGCGAGTCATCAACATTCACCATAGCTTCCTGCCATCCTTTGCCGGGGCCAAGCCTTATCACCAGGCTTACCAGCGCGGCGTCAAGCTGATTGGTGCGACCTGCCACTACGTCACCGAGGAACTCGACGCCGGGCCGATCATCGAGCAGGATATTCACAGGGTCAGTCACTGTCATACGCCGGATGATCTGGTGCGTTTCGGGCGCGATGTAGAAAAGACCGTGCTGGCACGGGGGCTGCGTTGGCACCTCGAAGATCGGGTGCTGATCCACGACAACAAGACCGTCGTCTTTGCCTGAGTCGGCATCAAGGGCGCCGGCCGTTCTTTCGACGCCCGGCGCCTGGGCGGGAGTGGGTGAGCGCGGGAATGGGTGATCGAGGGGGTGTCGAAAGCCTGGTCCGGTCACTCACCCAGGCATGCCAACCGAGCCGGAATCGCCCGTACAGGTAGGCAGCAGGAAGAGGAGGGGTCATGTCCTTTGCTCAGGTGATCCTTGCCCCCTGGCTGATCTGGGTTTGCGCGGGGGTGGCGCTGTCGGCCCTGGTGCTTGCCCTTTTCCAGCGTCCCTGGCGCGCCCTCTTTCAAGATACTGGCCTGCAGCATCGCTGGCTGGCGGCAACGCTGATGGTGGCGATGCTGTGGCAACTAAGGGCCCAGGCGGTCGATTGGCTCAGTCTGCATCTGCTGTTCACCACTCTGATGACGCTGGTCTTTCGAGGCCCCCTGGCGCTCTTGAGCTGTCTGCTGGTCAATCTGTCACTGGTGCTGACCGGGCGCGTCGCCTGGCCACTGCTGGGCGTCAATCTGGTGGTCACCGGCCTGGTGCCGATGCTGGTGACGGTGCTGATCTGGCGCCTGGTCGATCGACGGCTGCCATCTCATCCCATGGTTTTCCTGTTTATCGGCGGGTTCTGGTGCGCGGCGTTGTCGGCACTGGCTTCGGGGCTCGCGGTGCTGGGGTTGACGCGGCTCGGCGCCAGTGACCCGTCAGCGTTATTCCAGGCCAGTGAGTACGCGCGTTTCCTGCCGCTGCTGATGCCGTCGGAGGCCTTTATCAGCGGCATGCTGCTGAGCATTCTGATGTTCTACCACCCACACTGGGTCGCCACCTTCAACGACAGCCGTTACCTGGACGACGATGGTCGCGGCGGCCGGGGCCCGTGAGCTGAGCAGGGCCGGCGACCTTGCCTCAGGCGGGTTTGATCTGGCGTGACGGTTGCGGTGTCGGGTCCGCGTGGCGGGCGCAGTCCGGATTGTAGTGCAGCCCCCGGGATTCTCGCCTTGTGCAGGCGCTGGCGACCGTCAGACTGGCCAGAGTGAGCGCCTGGCGACAGGCGTGCAGCTCGACACTCGCGGCGCCGCTCCGAGTCAGGTCATGAAACTCCGATTCCAGTTGCTCGAGGGTCGTGCGTGCCTCGGCCAGCCCTTCGTCCTGGCGCACGATGGCGACCCTCGCGCTCATGATCTGGCGGACGCGCTGGCGCAACGAGGCGAGTCTCTCGCTGGAAACCTGTCGATCTCCGGTTGTTGCGCTCGGCCGTGGTGTCAAGGTGCGTCCCGGCGCCGGCTCACTCAGGTGGCGAGCGGCGGATCTGGCGTAGACCAGGCACTCGAGCAAGGAGTTGCTGGCCATGCGATTGGCTCCGTGCAGTCCGGTGCAGGCGACTTCGCCGATGGCGTAGAGCCCCACCACGCGCGTGGCTCCCCGATGGTCGGTGGCGACGCCGCCGCAGCTATAGTGGGCCGCCGGCACCACCGGGATGGCCTGGGTGGTGATATCCAGGCCGCGCGCGAGGCAGTGGGCGTGGATGGTGGGGAAGTGGTGACGTATGGCGGCGTCGCCGAGGTGGCGGATGTCCAGCAGCACATGGTCGCTCGAGGTGCGCTGCATCTCGGCGTCGATGGCGCGGGCGACCACGTCTCGCGGGGCCAGTTCGGCGCGCTCATCGATGGCGGGCATGAACCGCTCGCCACGCACGTTCAGCAGCAGGCCGCCTTCGCCTCTTACCGCCTCGCTGACCAGAAAGGGCGGTCCCTGTGGATCGAACAGGCAGGTGGGGTGGAACTGCTGGAACTCCAGGTTCATCAGTTCGGCGCCGATCTCCCAGGCCATGACCATGCCCTCGCCACTGGCCGGGGCGGGGCTGGTGGTATGCAGGTAGAGCCCGCTGGCGCCGCCGGTAGCCAGGACGGTGTCCTGGGCGACAAGGTCGTGAGGACGCTGGTGGGCGTCCAGGCAACGAGCACCGCAGCAGGCACCCAGGTCATCGGTGAGCAGTTCGACCGCGATCAGGTCGTCGCGCAGCGCGATCTGCGGATGGGCGCGCACTCGGGCCAGCAGGGTGTCGGTCACGGCCCGGCCGGTGGCGTCGTCGGCGTGGATGATTCGGCGAGCGTTGTGGCCGCCCTCCCGCGTGAGGTGGTAGGGGTAGCCACTGGCCGCCTCGGGATCCGGTGTGAAGGGCACGCCAAGACTCAACAGCCAGGCGATGGCGTCGGGGCCGTTTTCCACGGTGAAGCGCACCGCCGCTTCATCGCACAGCCCGTCCCCGGCAATCAGGGTATCCTGGATGTGGGCCTCGATGTCGTCCTGAGGCGACAGCACCGCGGCAATACCACCCTGGGCCCAGCGACTGGCACCTTGCGCCTCGACACCGGGGCGCAGCAGGGTGACCGGCCGGCGATCGGCGATCTCCAGGGCCATCGCCAGACCGGCGACGCCGCCACCGATGATGAGGACGTCAAGAGGGGCGTTTGCCATGCGTGGTTCCTTCCTTGCGGTCGAAAGAGGGGGCTCGGTGGAGCCCGTGTCGGGGGGCGCGGCGGCGCAGGCGCCTGCTGGGTAGCCGCTCGAGTCCGCCCAGGCGGCGGGCGGTCGCTTCGGTCAGGCGGGCCAGCTCCCGGTTCAGCCAGAGATAGCCGCTGGGGCTGAACAGCATTCTGCCATCCTCGGCGCGTGCCGTGGAGGCGAGGTCGGCGAAATCGTCCAGCGCGAAGGGCGTGACCTCGAGCGTGACCGGGCGTCCGGTGCGCACCTCGAAGGCGAGGGTGCCGAGATCCCGCGCCAGGGCGTGCTGCTGATCGCGCAGCCCTGCCATGGCATCGATCTGTTCGTGACCGGCGCGCGTGGTCCAGTGGGTCTCGAGCAATAGCTCCAGGGTGGACAGCATGCGTCGCTGGTAGGAGATCAGCTCGTCGACCTCGCCGCGGGTCAGGCGTCCTTCGCGGTGGACCGCGTCGGTCAGTCCGCGCTGCTTGACCAGCAATTGGCTGGCGGCCTTGAACAGTGCCTGGGTATCGATGCCCGGTGCCGATGTGGCACTGGTGTGGGTGTGATACAACCGCGCCATGCGATCCAGACAGTCGGCCAGCAGGAAGCGCAGCATGTCGGTGGCCTTGTGTGGCAGGAAGACCAGGGTGGCGCCGATGCCGACCAGGGTGCCGAGCAGTACGTCGGCGCTTCGCCAGAGTGCCACGCTGAGCTGTTGCGAGCCGTCGCCGATCACCAGCAGCAGGCTGATGGCGAACATCAGTCCGCTGTAGGCCTGGCGACCGCCGAAGACCACCCAGGTGGCGATGGCGATGCCGATCAGCGCGCCGAGTTGTACGCCCCAGCCTGGCAGCGGGAGGATGATCAGCGCCAGGCCGAGGGCTGCGCCGATCAGGGTGCCGGCCAGGCGCTGGCGCCCCTTGTCCAGTACGCCCCCGATATGGGGAAGGTTGCCCATCACCATGACCGTGCTCACCAGCGCCCAGCCACTGTGCTGGAAGGGGAACGTCTGGACGATGGCAAAGGTCACGATCAGTGCCAGACTGACCCGGAGTACGTGGAAGAGGCGGCGATGGCGGTGATTGATGAAAGGGTCGCGCAGGCGTCCGAGCAGCATGGTTCAGCCTCTCTGTCGGCCTGGGGCCGGCTCTCGAGCCGGTTGAGGGTGGGCGGTGGGAGGCGCCGTCATACGCTGTCCGAGATCGTCGGGCAGGGGATCTCGGGGTAGAGAAGCATTGTCGCTCAAGATGCTGAAGACCGTGCAGTGCTGATGAAAATGGGGGTGAAGTTTACCACGCAGGCTCGCGTGCCGTCCCGAGCCAAATGATGTCTCGAGGGGCGGTGTCCAGGTGGCTGACAACGGAAAGGGGCCCCGTCCCTGGGGCCCCTTTCATCATGGTGAGTCATCGTGGTGGGTCATGGTCGCACGTTATGGCCGCACGTCATGACTTGGCAGGACTCAGCGCCAAAGGCTCAGGCGGCAGCGTCCTCTTCCATCATCTTGTGAATGAGCTCCTTGAGGTCCTCGACCTGTTGCTCGAGGGCTTCCACCCGGTCCTCTTCGCTGTTCTGCTGAGCTTTTTCCTCGATTTCCTGCATGTGCTCCTGCAGGGCTTCCGAATCCATGGCGAAGGTGCTGCCCGCCATCACAAATGCGGCGATCATGGTCGATCCGACTAGCGTGCGTTTCATGTGGCATCTCCTGGAAGTCGTCCCTGAACCCTGTGAAGGCCCGCGCTCACTCCATCGAGGCGATATGGCGCTCTGCCGTCCGTGAACTGAACCGGCACAATTCACTATAGGAGGTATTTCTTTATTCGCCATTATTGATATTTCGGCGCAAGCGATGAGCAAGGATGTGGGGAACGATGAGAAGGCGATGCGAAAGCGACAAGAGGGCGACCAGAACGCGACCAGAACACCACCACAAGGCAGGTCGTCGAGGGAGTGGGTCACGTAAGACATCGATAGGGTTGGTGCCCGGAGCCGGGCTCGAACCGGCACGGTGTTGCCACCGAGGGATTTTAAGTTCGATCTGATCTAATTGGCGGCCGCGCTTGCAATGCGGTTTTTATGAAAATCAGTCACTTAAAGTTGCGTAATGCTGGACATAGCTGCCTCTCAGGCATTAACTGTGCGACCAAATTGCGACCATATCAAGGTACGGTGAGATTTCTTGGTGACAACGACTTTTACTTAGGAACGGGACAAAGGCATCTAGCAAAGCATCTGACTGGTATTTTTACAAGCAATGTACTAGAAATCTAGTCATTGCTTAGCTTCTTTTATGAGTTGTCTAGTTGATTTTTATTACTTTTACGGAGTGATTTTCCGGAATTGTGCAGGTGTGAGCAACGTTGTGGTCCTACGAGCTTTGCTATGTCAGCATATACTATATGAATTGCTGAAACAGGAACGCTTTTGTTAGAAGAAACTGATGGTTGCGAGCAAGATGAGCTTAAGGAAAAGTTAGAGCTGCTCAGGGAGATACTGTCTTCTATAGAAATTATATCTAAGTCTACCGGTTGGCGAGATGATAGAAACAGGGTGAGAATTGGGCGATTGTCTCATACTGGCATGCTTCTCATCGATGTTATAGAAGACTTCACGTCACAGAGGCGGCGTGATGGTCATCAACAATGATGACGCAGGGAATGGAGATAGTTAAAGATAATGTATTGCCTATTTTTGGGTAGAAATTCCCACTGATTTCATATAAGTCTCAAAGGCAATGCAGGCTGCTTTGCAGCGAGCATCAACCTCACTTTCGAGTGTATCAAGTACATGTCGTTGGGCACCCGGCTTGTACTCCACAATGTCCCACTCGATTTCTGATCCAATCTCGCTGTAATGCGCTTCTACCTTGATGGATGTTGTGACATTCATAGCGTCTCTCCAAGTCCTCTATGTTCCTGAGTGTAACAGTATTTTGAGGCATTGGGATGCTCACGCTCGGACCAGCATAGAGAAGTGAAAAAAGATAGTTTTAAGGCCTGGTTGCGGCGTGTTCGAGCACAGGTCAGTGAATTTTGGCTCGCAGGGGCAGGGCTCATGAGAGAAGAAATAATAAGCTTTACAGCTGTAGATGGTGGATGGGAGCTGTTCTGTAGAAACTGTTACACGCTAGAGTTTAACCACTACTCAGATTCTCCGTGGCTCCAATTCGAAATTCAGCCTGAAACAAAAAATGGGGGACGATACACCGTCAGGTGCCGCGTATGCCGCCATGTATCGCGACGAAAATCGCTGCATCCGGATAGTCTTCGACCATCTTAGATTCGGGTTGCGAGCAAGGTAGTGGCGATGGCGGAAAGGTTATAGCAGATCGTAGATTGTGGATCGCACCTCGTACCGCTCTGATCTACGCTGAGCCAAGCACTTTGTTTTCAGGAGACAGGGATGCTCACGCAGATGATCAGTTACCAGGTTGTGGAGAGCGGGCTGGAAATGCGGTGCTTGGTTTGCCAAGCCGTCGAATTTCAGGAGACAGGGCGGCAAGGCTGGAGGCTTTTCGAAGTGGTGCCAGACGGTCCTTGGGGCAGATGCTTCATCATTACGTGCAGGGCCTGTGGCCACAAGAACCTGCGCGCCTCTATGCAGCCTGACTGGTATGGCTGAGGTGGGCAGTCAACTACGACATCACGCTGTGACGCCATCTCAATGACCCACGGGGCTCATGAGGCTGGTGTCTTTGGTAGTCTGCAGGCAGACGGCTGAGCCTGCACAGACTTACTCGGCTAGTACCGCTTCGGCACAGAAGCTGACATTATGTTCTACGCTAAGCACTAGGAGGCTAGACGTAGGATAGTCATTTTGGACATGCCGATGATCAATTTTGCGACCGTGGAAGGCGGCTGGGAAATGTACTGCCTGAAATGCCACTCTGCCGAGTTCAACGTCACTGATCGCTCACCGTGGAGACAGTTCGAGATCCGGCCGGGCGCCCCGCATGGGAGGTGCTACATCATAAAATGCCATTCATGTGGCCACGAGGCTCTCCGGAACTCACTGCAACCGGATTGAGCGCCACCCCTTCGTAGGGCTGACTCGTGCCCGTACTGATTGTCTTGCACGGCCATTCCGGCCAGTGCCCAGCATGATCTAGTGGTGCCAATGAGCGAGTACGAGATCATCCAGTGGCGCAAACCCCTCGAGCGCAAGGGTTGGCTCGGCCTGAGCCGGTCATCGCCGCCGATCGACAGGCTTGTCGAGTACCACGTTGTGTGGCAGGGCTGGCTGATCAGCGGGCGGTGCCGACTGGGCGACGAGCCCACGAGTGACCGGTGGGAGCCAGGCACGCCGCTGTACCTGCTGTCCCGCAAGCACGGCATCAGCGATGGCGTGTGGCGGCTGGCGAAGGATCAGGGTGCCGAGGTAGGGCAGGTGAGGCGGAAGATGTAAAGTGAAGGGGGGCAGATAGATGGAAAATTATTTTGCTGGGATAGCAGCGACCATTGCGGCTATTGTTAGTTTAATGAATTATTATCAATCAATCTCTATGCATAAAGATAATATACGAGTATCTTTATGGACTAGAAGATTTGAGGTTAGAACAGAGAAATTTCTTCATATAATAAACAGGAGAGGACACAAAACAGTTGTTGTTGATTACGGTTTCATTGATGTAGATGGTTATCTGCACTCAATGGTTGTCATAGATGAGCTAGATGACATGACAGGCGATACAATAGTATCTAGTGGCTCAACGGTGATGGAACAGCCCTCGGATTTTTTTGAGGCAGGATTTAATGGCGAACCCGATTACGTCGTGCGAGGTGCATTTGCTGTAACATCAAGTCGTGACAAAATATTTATAATGATAGATTCCACAATTCCTTTGCAAAGTAGAATTGTAGTCCGTTTGAAGATTTTAAAAAATAGAATAAATAGGTTTTTTACAGGTGCTATAATTTATAGGTGATACTTTATCTTAGCGGCATGCCTTCCCTGGCCCCCTTTGCCTCACTCCCAGCCTATCGCCTCAACCGCTTCCACCGTCTCGGCGGCTTTCACCTGGTCCTCAAGAGCCTGGCGCTTCCCTGTTGCCAGGCCGCTCGCCTGCATCCAGGCATCGGCTTTGGCGATGATCCGCGTCGCTAGCTCGACCTTGTCCATGCCCCTGCCCGTGGCCATGGCATCCAGTAGGGGCGTGGCAGTGCTTGAGTCAGCCAGGAATGCCCGTGCCTCTCGCTCCTGCTTATCCCAGGTCATCTGCTCCGACTCGGGATACTCGCTGCGGATGCTGGCCAGCTCGGCCTCGTACCCCGCATTGACGCGGCGCATTGCAGCCTGCTGAGCCTCCGCTAGCTTCTCAGCTTTAGTCTTTGCCGGCACGAACTTCGTGATGGTACCCATTAGAGCTCAGCCTCCCCCTCAAGTCGGTTCTCGTAGTTAGCCGCGCCCCAGTACCACGTAATCAAATGAACTGTAAGTTCTCCATCAACACGCTCCGCCTTGATAACTGGGCAATAGGGCAAGACAGTTTCGAATTGAGTAGCAGTTCCATTGCGCATTTTGGAGAAGTCAAACGTATCTGTTTGGCCGTTAATGGTGGCGGTTATCTCTTCTCCATCTGCCGAGTATTGGTAATTGATAAACCCGGATTGAGAAAAATACTTAACTTTCATACCAAAGCCCCTCGACATTATATGAAATTTCAGTTGAGGCATTGGAAGACGATGAATCGCATATAAATACCGACGGCCATCGCGTGAGGGTTAAGTCCTCGCCGAAGTTTCCAGCAACCCACCTAAGGTTGGCCTCACTTGTTTCTGAATCGCAGAATATATCGATGGTCCAGATGGACGTGAACACACACGGGAATAACCTCGAGGAGACCCCTCCGGCATACAATGCTCCTGAAGATACGTCTGTATTTACCACCTGCACCTCTCTCCGATGAGCGCTAGCTCTTCCGTTAGCCCATCGAGTGAACCATCCGTTCGCATTTTCTCCATTTTCGGGAGCGCGATCAGTAATGAAGCGTTCATTCGCTGCGTCATAGGTAATCTTGGTGTCAACGTCGGTGCGGATATACCCCGCCGGAAGAGCTACCCCTGTCACCGTCACAAGGGGCTTTGCCCCAAGACCGTTGATATTAACGGTGCTTGCCCCGGCGTTCGACGCACCTGCGCGGAAGCGGTACTGGTCGCCGTCGTTATAGGCCGTAGGGGTCGCATTTAAGTAGTTGACGCTAAGCGCATAGGCATCTGCCGTTCCGGTGTCGGTGCAATATGGCGAGTTGGAGAGACACTCCGCGCTTGCCGCTGCTGCCGTCCCAGCATCTGAGATAGTGCTCAGCGGCTGCATGCCGGTGTGGTTGGCGCGCTGTACTGCGTAGGCCTGAGCCTCGCTGGCCTTGGTGTCAGCGTGGTCTTTGGCGGCTTGCTCGGCACTTGCGGCTGAGCCCGCAGGGTCGGCGCCGACCTGTGCGGGAGTATGAGCAGAGCTTTTGGCCTCGTGTGTCGCGACGGCAGATGAGGCTGTTCCAGCGGGGTCTGCGCCAACGTCGCCCGGTACGAGCGTGACGGCGCCAGTTTTGCCGGCAACACTGGCGACGCTGTCTGTGTTATCGATCTTCGACCAGGTGCCACCGCCACCGCTCTCGTTGGGTGTCCAGAGCAGCATGTCCTTGTTACGGTACTCGACACCGCCGATGGTCTCGCCATTCGCCGCGCCAGTGACCAGCCAGTAGCTGGCCCCGGTCGGCTCGGGTGGCAGGGAGCCGGTGCTCGCATCCCAAGCGCCTTGGGCGACCATGGCGTTAACAGCACGCTGCCGGGAAACTTCCGCCCAGTGAGCGGCGGAGAACTGCGAGCCGTCACCCTCTGGCACCGGTGTATCGTTCGGGTATTGGGCCCAGTGTTGGGCTTCTAGGGCGGAGTCATCTGCGGCGCTTTCTGACCCCGCAGCGTTTGACTCGCTGGCCGCAGCGGCGCTCGCAGAGTCCGCCGCGTTCGAGGCAGAGGTGGCCGCACTGCCCTCGCTCGCTGCTGCTGCACTGGCTGAACTGGCGGCATTCGCCTCGCTGGTCGACGCAGCGTCGGCACTGTCGGTGGCGCTGGATTCCGATGCGCTGGCAGCGCTGGCCGAGCTAGCGGCATTCTGCTCACTCGTGGCCGCGTTTGAGGCTGATTCGCTGGCCGCCGACGCACTGTCGGCAGCGTTGGATTCGCTTGCGGCCGCCTCGCCGGCAGAGGCCACGGCCTCATCCCGGTACCCGCGGGCTTCGTCCACCAATGCCCGGAACTCGATCACGATGCCAGGCGTCAGGTCTTGCTCACCTTGCCACTCGACCACCAGCTCGTTGAGATCGGTGGCGGTGGAGTCGGCTCGCACCTCCAGATTCTTGGCGAGCTCGAGGAATGACCGGCCCTGCATCACACGCACGTCGTAGCGACCCACCTCGACGGAGATGGAGTAGTCGCCCTGGGCGTCGGTGATCGCCTCGGCACGAATGTGGTTCAGGACGGTGGCGGATGTCCTGACGGCGTCAAAGCGAATGGTTGCCCCGGGCAGCGGATGGCCGTAGGGGTCTTTCAGTACGCCGGTAAGCGTCACTGCCATGGTGTGTCTCCCACAAAAAAGCCCGCGCTTGGCGGGCTGTTAGAGTGCGTTGCGAAAGCGGGCCAGTGCCCGGTGCATGTCGGCGGGTGTGTCGGATCTTCGAATGTCGACCTTGGCCGCGATACGCGCCTCCTCGATGGTGCCGGCACGCTTTTCCCATCGGGTGCGAGCGCGCTTGATGCGCTGACATACGGTGGTCACGTCAGCGTTCGTAACGTCCGCCTCGGCTTCGACCATGGGCCCCGAGCCTTGGGCCGCCTCGGCCAGCTTGAGCCGGTAGACGGCCTCTTGGGCGGGCGAGACGTAGCGGGCCGCCTCGGCCTCGCTGTCCACCAGTGCCAGATAGTGCCGCTCGGCCTCATCCCGGGAGGAGAACCGGCGAATGCTCAACCTATCCATCGATCGCCACCTCCAGGGTTTCATCGAGGCGCCAGGCGGGGCCGACCAGTTGGATCGGGTAGGTGCCCGGCACGTCGACATCGACCTGGGCGCTGTCGCCGGTGGTGACCATCTGGTGGTCGTCCATTGCCAGCAGGGTGCCAGGCTCCAGCCCAGTGATGGTGGCCGTTAAGCCCTCGACGGCAACCTGGGCATCCCGGCGCTGCTTCGACTTGATTTGGCCGTCCGCCAGGTCCACGTAGTGGGCGGCATCGTCAAAGCCTGGCTCGACCTCGACATAGCCTTCGTGCTCACCATACTGCATCTCGACATGGTCTTCGGGGCAGTCTGTGACGCGCAGGATGGCGCCGGTCATTTCGCAGTAGATCGCGACGATCATCGTTTCTTGCCCTCTGCAGTCAGAGTGGATTGCGTGGAGTTGACGGTGCTGGCACCGCGGCACTGGATGGCGACAGTAACACCATTCCGGTTGCCGACATCGAGGGTGCAGGCGTGGTTGAGCTCGCCGGAGCCCGTAGGGATTTCGAACCAAACGCCACCGTCTACCACCCAGCGGAAATAGGGCCGGCCGCCGCCGCCTGTCGCATTCGTTGCTGCGAAGTTGGCGAAAACTCGGCCTCCCTCGGCATTGAGGTAAACCGACAGCCAGTTGACCCAGTTTCCGTTGCTTGCAGTGCCAGAGGTTCGTGACGTGCCGACTGGGATGGTCACCGCCTGCCCGGCAATCTGCAGCGTGTCGACCTGTGCATTACCAATCTTGGCGCTGGTGATCGCTGCATTGCCGATCTTGGCGTTGGTGATGGCGCCGTTGCGAATATGGGCGTTCTGGACGTCGATGTTGAACAGCTTGCCGTAATCCACATGGAGCTCATCGGCCTGGATGTAGCTGGCCTTGACCTTGCCGTTCTCCACAATGAACGAGCCATCGGACGCCTTGAGCTTTGTGAATGTCAGGTATTGGATCAGCGCTTCTTTCAGGTACAGCGTGCCGTCGGTGAAGATGAACGGGATCACCTCGGCGGCGCCGTCACCTGGCTGGGCGATGTAGAACCGGTCCGCCAGCACACCGAAGTCGAAGACGTCCTGATCTTCGTCGTAGGCCGTGCCGAAGCCCGCCACTCGACCGCCGCCAGTCACGTTCAGCACATAGCTGGAGTTGAGCCCGTCGATGTTCTGGCTCAGGTCCGTGAACAGATCCGTCTGTTTGATCTGGCCGCTGATCACCGACATGATCTTGTCGGGGTCGTTATCAGTGGTGGCCTGCACCGGGTACCAACTCGAGACGCCGTAGGCGTTGATGCCGCGCACGTAGTAGTAATAGGTGGTGTCGGGCTCGAGGTCGGTGTCGGTCAGGGTAGGCGCCACACCGACGCGCACTGCATTCGACTCGATCAGTCCTGTGTCGAGTGCGACGTTGGATCGCCAGAATTCCCACATCTGTCCTGGGTAGAGACCATTCGGGATCAGGGTAATGGTGAAGGTGCCAACGTCGATGTCCACGCTATCCGGCGGCGTCGGCTGCAGCAGGCCGGCCACGTTGGTGGTCCGGTACGCCCAGGGCGACGCGGAGCCGGTACCGGTGATGCCGCGGACACGGATCTGCCATTCACCCGGCTCTGCATCGAGGATGTCGAACGACGTGCCCGGGCCTGTGAAGGCCTCACCCCATGACACGTCATTCGGCCCCTGCACCTCGGCAATGTAACGGACGACTCGAGCGTCATCGCTGGGCGTCCAACTGACGGTGATCTTCTGGTGCTCGGTACCGCCGGCTAGGTACTTGGACGCCTCGACGGTAATGGAGTAGGGCGCCGCCACCGGGCCGGTCGGGATCAGCGTGTAATCCTCATCCGGCAGGTTGAGGCCCTGCTCGACGCGATCGTACTTCGTCGGGTCATGCTCAACGGCGGTGATCTGGTAGATCGCTGTCTCCTGCTCAGCGACGGACAGCACCCGGAATTTGCGCGGCTCTACGTCCTGGCTCGACAGCATCCAAATGGCGCCACGGATCGGCTCAGCTGAGAGCGGGCTGACCAGCTCGACATGATCACCGGCGAACCGGTCGACCTGCCTGCGCTCAATCCCCCCGGTGGGCAACAGCACGTCCAGGTACCAGTCGCTGCCGCTGACCTGCTCGGGCACCTGGTCAAGCACCAGGGCAGAGAGCCCCGGGCGAACGATCCGGCCAGAAAGCCGGGCGCCGGCCGTGGTCGGGTCGTTGACTGCGATGATGTCGCCCGGGCGCAGGTCGGCATGGTCGACGCTTGCCTGGTAGGTGATCGTCTCGGTTTCAGCGCGCTCGCTGTAGAGCATCCATTTGCCAAGGCGGTGTGCCTGGCCGCGACTGGTGCAGCCTACGGCGGTGACGTCGATCTGCTTCCAGCCGAATTGCTGGACGGCATCGGCATCCTCAACGACCTCGACCTGGAGGCGATAGTTATCGCCAGGGTCGTTCCAGCTCACCAGAGCGACCGAGTGCCGGGCCTTGAGCGCGGTGCCGCTGTACTCGAATTCACCGTCGACGACATTGGCCGGTGACACCAGCTTGACCGGATCGGCCGGCATGTCGGCTGTCGCCATGACGGTATTGGCGCCCCAGTAGGTCATGCCGCGGAACGCAGTCGCCAAGGTGTCGAGCGCCTTGATGGCTTCCTCTCGGCTCGACAGCACGGTGTTGAAGGTGAAGCGCGGCTCTTGGCCGCCGAAGCCATCAGGGATCAGCTCATCGCAGTATTGGGCGATCTGGTAGAGGCCCCACTTGTCGACGTTCTCCAGCCCGGCGCCGTACCGCTCGCTGGTGGCCAGGTCAAGGAAGCACCACGCGGGGTTGTCGGTCCACGCCAGTTTGAACGAGCCGTTCCACAGGCCGGTGTATTCGCGAGTCTCGGGGTTGTAGTTGGTCGGCACCCGGACGATCAGGCCCTTGACGTCGTAGCTCCGCGAGGGGATCTGGCTGCCAAAATCTTGAGCATCGACCTCGAGCCCGACCAGCGCGGTATCGGGATACTGCAACTTGGCGTCGATGATCTCGGTGTAGGAGGCCCAGTACGTCTCGTTTTGTAGAGTGGAGCTACTATTGTCGGGCGTCACGCGGCGCACGCGGATATCCCATGGGCCATCGCCGGTGAGCGGCACACGATAAGACCGCTGGTAGGGGCTGGTAGTCTTGCCCGGGATGATGTTGTAGCGCTTCTCGGACCAGTTGCCTCCATTGGGGCGAACATCTACGGCCACCGCCACCTCCGTGGGCAGCAAATCGCCGTTCTCGAGGCTCCGATAGCTTAGCGCCTGCACCTGGACGGTAACGCGAGCGGCATCGGCCTCAGGGTTGGAGACGGTGCGAACGACTGGCGTGGCGTTGGTCACCTCGGTCGACACGTCGTAGGCCGTCTCCACAGCGGGAAAGCCGGCGATGTGCGACTGATCAGGCTCACCAGTGCGGGTGTGAACGGTCACGCCTTGGAAGTTGAAGTCGCCGCCCTCGTCCTGCAACGGCGTCTCATCCAGATAGATGCTCTTGAGGCCATTGGTCAGGCCGACAATCGGCCCCTCGCCCAGCACGTCGATGATCCTGGCCTTGGAGGTGGAGCGAAGGGTGTTGGGCGCCTCGCGGGGAGTGCGGGCTTCATCGCCGCCGCCCTTGCCGCCCTTCGCGCCATAGACAACCAGATCGGTCATTCGTCCAGCTCCTCAGCAGTCATGCCGGCAGATGCCACTACGCTGCCAACCTTCACGCGGCCGTAGATCACCGGCACCGGCAGGCCCTGGGTGCTGGTGTTGGTGGGCCCATCGAACAGGAAAGAAGGGCGCTCGTCGGGTCGCTCTCGCTCGCCGTAGTCGCCTGTCTGCGGAGTGGGCGACAGCATCTGTGCGACACCACCCAAGGCAAGAGCTAGGCCCGCATTGAACATCCCGGGCCCGAAAACGGGGCCAGCCCAGAAGCTGGCAACCATCAGGACGGCGCCCGCAATGGTCTGCCAGATACCATCGCCCCCAGCTCCGGCGACCGCTGGGAGCAGGTGAATCTCGGCGTCATCATCCATACCGACCATCAGACCTTCTTCGTCGAGCGAAACGCCGTCATCGAGGGGGCCGCGCACGACATGCCAGTCGCCATCACGGATGACAGCCTCGAGCCCGGGAATCTGGATCAGCAGCGCACGGATGGCCTCAGCAGGATCACGGACGTCCAACGAAAAGGACTCGCCGAAGCGAGCCCCAAGAAAGCCATGCAGATGGAGTGTTTTCATCAGTCCCTCGACGTGTGACGGAGCCAGTGGGTGATGTAGGGGAGCCAGCGGGCGGCCGGGTCTCGGCGCGAGAGCCGGGTGGGGTCGACAGGCTGCCGGCCAGACGGGTGGTGCAGGCATAGCCCGTTCTCCACCAGGACGCCGCCATGGTTGGGCACGTCGCTGCGAAGTTGAGCGAACCACATATCTCCGGGCATGGCCTCGTCTGCCTCGATGACGCGGAACCCCGCCTGTTCAAAGCCCTGGCGGTAGAGGTCTTGCCCCTTGAGCCACCATTCCCATGAGCGAGGAAACTCGGGGAGGTCGACGCCCAGTTCCATCGCGTAGTAGTCGCGAATCAGGGCGTAGCAGTCGGTCACGCCGTGGACGAAGCCCCTGCCGACCAGGTCAGGCCGGTCGCCGCCGCCCCACCAGCGAATGGGTGTCGTGGTGTTGCCATCGGTGGCCACAATCCCCCACGGAACGCCCGAGGCAATCTGGCCGCGCATGTCGGCCTCGCTGGGGCAGTCCGGGTAGTCCGGGTGTGAGTGAACAATGGCCCGCAGGCCCTGGGCGGTGGCCGCTGCCATATCGCGCTTGGCAATGGCGAAGGTGGATCGGGGGTCGTCTGCCACATTGGCTACCTGCCGGCAGCCGTGGTCGGTGATCAACCACACAGCCTCATCTGGATAGGCGGCCAGGGCTTCGGCGCGTATTAGCGCCTCATTATGATTCGAACTCAGACAGTCGACTAATGGCATTGGTTGCGTCATCACCCGATGCTAAAGATAGGGAACACTCACAACCAAATGAAGGATTCGGCATGAGCAAGTGGGAGTTAAAGAAGGTTTGCATTGTTGAGCCTGGTAGAGGGGGCATCGTCGAGGCTAATTACCTCAATGATGCTGGTGTCCACTGGGCGTTCACCGTGTCTTTTCCAGAGGATGGCGTTGAGATGAGCATTTCCGAACTGATTGATTTTGTGGAGTTAGAGCGAGAGCGTCTTCTCTCTGATGCAGGGGCCAAGCCTGGCAACTTTTGAATCATCTCACCCGGCCTACGCCCGGGAATGCCCGCGTCGGAAGGACGCCGGCTTGTCCGAACCTTAAGCGGCAGTCGCTCAACCGCTTGCCGCACACGTCGCGCCCCATACCGGGCAGGGCATCTGACCCATCAGCCTCCCACTCGCCGGATCCAGAATAGGGGCAGGTCACGCCCTCGTAGCGGTACTGGGTGCCATCCCACCAGCGGTAACGGTGCGTGCATGAGTCCCGCAGGATCTGCCGGTGGGGAATCATCCGGCCTTCCTGATCCATCTGTACCGACAGCTCAAACTGGATCTGCCGGCGGTTCTGTGAGGCCTTGCGCTCGATCACGTAGTAGTCGATCGGGAACAATGCCTCGGGGTCGGGCGCTGTGCCGTCATCCAGGTGCCGACGGTAGGTGCGCAGGCGCTTGACCGGGGCGCCGACCAGGTCGTCGGCACTGATCACCAGCGACAGAAACGCGAGCTCCATGGCGGTGACCGTGAGTGTCGGCCGGGGAAGGGTGCCCTGGCCGTTCCACTCGAAGCCCTCTGCCTTAATCGGCACCGGCTGGTACTCGTAGCCATTGAACCGAACTGGGCCGCCGTCGACCGGGTAGGGCGCGAAGCGCAGAATGCCGTCGCCATAGTTGCGAGCATCAAGTTCGAACATGGTGACGATCGCGTCCTGCTCCAGGCGCTGGGTGTCGGAAGCGATGACCTGGCTCATAGCCCGAAGTCCTCGATAAAAGTGGCTGTCAGGGTGTGCCGCTTAAAGGTGTCCTCGGTGACCTTTGGATGCTCTTTGCAGGCCACGCGCCATGCCTCGGGCTCTCCGGAGACCTGCCACAGGAAGGCGTAAACGCCCCGGCGCTCCAGCAGAAAGTCCCGCAAGCGCTCCATCTGCTCTTGGGTGATGAGGCTCCACGTCACGGTCCACTCTCGCCTGGACGAGTTGATACCGGCGGGGCGACGCTGCTCGTACCCGTCACCAAAGCTCACCGCATCCACAGCAAACGAGCCGCCGCCGGTCAGCCCATAGTCAGGCTCCCGGCCAATATCGGGGAGGAAGTCGATCTCCATGGGTTACCTCTTGGCGAGCAGCCCGCCGGGGCGCTGCTGTTCGATGATGAACTGAGCGAACTGGGCCTTGTTGGCGCGCTTGAAGGCATCAGCCTGGCGTTCTGCATCTTGCTGTGTGGCGCCTGGCTGGGCTTCAACTGTGATCTGCGGGGCGTAGGTGATCTGCGGGGCCATCGAGGACGATGCACTACCGCCCACCAGGCCGCCATTGGCGTAGCCGGGCATGCTGTTGAGGCGCTCAAGCATAGGCAGGACGCCTGGCTGATCGACCACCGACTTTTTCACCACGTACTCGCCGGCATGCACGATGCCCGCCGGGTCGTTCTTGCCGCCCGGCCCGGTGTAGCCGCCGTCAGCGTACAAGCCGCCAACAGTGCCACCGCTGTACGTACCGGCTGAGCCGCCGCCGTAGGCCGCCATGCCTGCAGAAACGGCAGTTCCAAGCCAGTCCACCGCTGGTTCGGTGATGCTCTTGCGAACCGCAAGGCGAGCAATGTCCTCGGCAATGCCAGCCAGGACGTCCCGGAAACCCTCTCCGCCCACGATGGCGTCCTCAAACGCGCTGGAGAAGGTCAGGCCGAGATCCCGAGTGAGGTCGTCAGTCTCCTTGACCGTCTCCGCCAGCCCGCCGGTGGCGATCTGCTCCATGAAGCCGCCGGTCAGCTCTACCGAATACTGTGTGCGTAGTCGCTCCTGGGCGTCTGCGAGGTTCAGTGTGTCGTCGGCTGCGGCCTTGAGGTCGAGCAGATCGAGTTCTTCGCGATACAGGCGGTGTGCGGCCTCCAGCGGATAGAGTCGGTCGAGCAGCGTTTGCTGAGACTGAGCCAGTCGCTCCTCTTCACGGATACGCTCACGCTCTGCCTTGGCCAGGTCTCGCTCCGCTTCGGCCCGCTCTTTGCTGTTGAGGCGGGGAAGAACAAGCTCCTCGGGGTCGGGGCGATTGTCGCTCCCCGCCTCCGACATCAACTCCTCGCGCCTCGCGCGCAGGGCGATGAGTTCGGCGAGGTCATCCTCGGTTTGCCCTGCCGCTGCTCGGATCTCGGCGCCCAGGGTGCCGGTGCCCAAGGCGCCGCCGCCAGCGCCGATGCCACGATTGACTCGGTTTTCAATCTCAGCGATTTGCTCATTGATCGCTACCAGGCTGCGCATCTCGTCAGCATTGCGAAACGTATCCATGAGGACGTTGAAGCGCTGCGCCAGGTACTCGACGCCGCCGGCAATCCCCTCAAGGGAGGACTTCATCAGGTTGTCGAACTGGGACACCGCGCGAGATGTTTCGGTCGTCAGCAGCGCCCCAAGGTCGGAGAACTCCGATTTGATGTCCTTGAGCCGGTCGATCTCCAGTCTCGAGAGGATGCGGCCGCTTTTCTGCGCTTCGTCGCCAAGGCGCTGGAACTCCTCGCCGCCATTGCGCAGCAAAGGGATCAGAGAGGTAGCTTCGTCGGCCATGCTCTCCATGTAGAACGTCATCTCTTGCTGGTTCAGCCCCGCTTTCTCCAGGCTGTCGTAGTAGAGCTGGAGCGCCTGAGGGCCAGACAGGTTGCGAAACTGCTCAGCGGTGACGCCTATCTTGGGGGCAATGTTGTCGAAGAAGTCGGCCATCTCACCAGAGCCGCTTTGCAGGAACTCGCCTACCCGATCATTCACATCCTTGAGGATGTCTGAGACCTTTTCCTGTTCGATGTTGTGCTGACCAGCGGCATAGGTCATGCGCTGGAAACTCTCTACGCTGGTGTTGGCCAGGCCGGCCATGCGCTCGATCTCGACGGCGGCATTCGAGGCGTAGTTCGCCATGGCGCCCATGGCCCCGCCTATTGCGCCAAGGCCTACAGCTGCGCCACTGGCCAGCCTGACAGCCTTGCCGATGTTGTAGAGGGAGCGCTGGCTCTTTTGCCCTTGGCGATCGACGCTCTCCAGCTTGCGCTCGATGCGCGACAAGGAGCGCTCCCCGTTTCGGCTGTCGATCACTAACTCAAGGCGGCTGGAATAGGGCATCACAATCTCCAGGCATAAAAAAACCCGCTCAACGGCGGGTGATTACAAGTGAGGGGAGGTATCGGTGAGAATCAATGCGGGAGGACTTACTCCTGCTGCATACAGTGGAGATAAAACACGTTCCCGAACTCGGTTCTCTGGATCTTTTGGTATTCCTCGGACCTTGCCGCTTGCCGCTCATAAGCCATGTTGATCATCGCCGTTATGTACGGAGAGTTAGGGCCGTCCTGAGAGGTCAGGTCTACCACTTCGCGGATCGGGGTGCCTGCCTGACGATGCCACATGACCTCCTCAGCAAGCTGTGATCGCATACTGCAAGCTTCGTGATCGCCTGCTTGCGTATTCCCGGCCAGCGTAAGTGCTGCCACAGCCATAGCCGCGCTATATCCCTTCATGCCGTCCCCCTTGCGTATCTGGCGCCGCTCTAAGTCGGCTGCATTAGAGAAATGAGATTAGCGCTTGGGGCAGCAGGGCGCAAAGGCGGGGGCGCCGAAGTAGGGCGCATGCTTCTTTTTCATGATGGCTCCGTGCGATTCGCTCTCAGTGAAGCCCCGGCGAGCTACCATCGGCCGGCAGCTCCAATCTGATCTGACGCTCTGATGGAAGAGGCTCTATGTCGTCCAAACTGACGACATCAAGCCCAAATTTCTCCGCCACCTTGTCAATATCTGAGTCGCTGGTATAAATCCGGCTTGCCTTGTTGGCTTTGGCGATGGCGGCAATTTGGTAATCGACCTTCACCTTCTGCCAGGGTTCTTGTGACCCTGCTCTTTTATTACCCTCGCCTTTTGCCTTTCGTACAGCCAGCGCGGCTTCGATGGAGGCTCTTTGGTCAAACGGCTGCACGATAAAGTGCTTGGAGCCGTGCAGGTATCGGATAAAGCTTGCCATCTGTTCATGATCCATCTGGACCATGACTTCTGATAGAGCCGGGGTCGGGATTAGAAAGCGCTTTGTCTCTATATTGTAGAGCGCTCTGGATACATTCACATCCATGCTGCTTGCTTCATCTTCGTCTGAACCAAGAATGAAGCGAATCAGAAAGTTAGCATCCAGAGCCACCATCAAGCATCTTTCCTTATGCGAGCAATCAGATCTTCAATGTCTTCAACTTCTGTCCATTCGCCCATCGTTCCCCGGAGGGCCACCAGCGTGTCAGCTAGGCTTTGAGCCTCAAGCCGCTCGATCTCCTTCACGCTGATGTAGTCCTGCACAGACCAGTGACCATTTTTATCGCGAGCCCAGTGGGCGTCCCCTGTAACCACGAAGGTTTCATAAAGCTGCCCGCTTACCTCTTTAGCCTTATCCCTTGGCAGACGACACTTGTAGGAGGTGCCGTCGCCAGCGACAAAGTGGGCTATGCTCGGCTCATCTAGCCCACCGCCGCCGATCCACTCCAGGTCGCCTTTGATAGTGGTGCTTTGGCGAACCGACATTGGTTTCTGGTAAGCGATTTTGGCGCCAGGAATCTCTAGCCTGACTCGCTCATCCTGATCATAAAGCACAGCGTATGTGCCTTGCTTGCGAAGCAGGTCGTCGAATCTGTCGTAAGCTCTGCGGTGATCGGCGCGGTAGCTGGCGATATTGTGCCGCACCCCTCGGGCTCCCTTCGGGTCGACGAGGGCATCGAGCGCGATACAGTTGTCACGGATGCCCTGAAGGTGGACGTCGGCCTTGTGCCCCAGCATCTTGGCGAACTCGGAGATACAGTCAGCCACCCATTGCATAGGCGCAGCTTCTGGCGACGTTCTCTCGATCTTCAGCGTGTATTTGTCTGCTGGGGTTTCCATGGTCGTTCCTGCAGGGCTTGGCTATGCCTGTTAAGCGTAACTGATGTGGCCAGAACTGGACAGCCCTGAGCTGCGGTCCTTACACCCCGGACAGCTTGCGCGAGGCGCCGTCGTGGCTTGGCGGGCTATGCGTCTTCCTCCCCCCGGCTCAACATCAACTTCTTGTAGTCGCTCATGGCTTGGTCAAGCTCGAGTCTTAGGCGCTCAAGTCTCTCCCACGCACCAAAAAGCGTGGGGTCGCCTTCCTGCTCTCCTCCAGGGGCGCCTCTAAAGCTCTCGGATAGGCGCGCCACGATTTCAGCGTTCATGGAGCGATGGTTCTCGGCTGCCGACTTCTCGATCCTTTCTTTCAGGTCGGACGGCACGCGAAGCTTGAACTGGGGGTCTGCTCTAGTCATGAGCCGATTTTTACACCACGGTGGTGTTGACACAATGGGACCACGGTGGTCTATACTAAAATGGAACCACGGTGATCCCATAGAGGTGTCAAGATGAAAGACCAGTACCGCACCCAAGTCAGGATGCCGCCGCAAATCGCGGACTGGCTGAAGGAGCGCGCGAAGGATGAAGGGCGGTCGCTCAACTCCCAAATGGTCCAGATGTTCAAAGAGGCGATGCAGCGTGAACAACAAAGGCCAGCCTAGAAACGAGGAAACCCCCGGCGCGGCAACGCCAGAGGTTTCGAAGTCAGCCCAAACTCTCACGAAAGGTGCAGACCCCATGGATACTAGCAACCAACAGCAATATTCGCAGCCCCCCGTCATCGCTGGCCACGAGATCGTCGTTGATCAGCATGGTCGATTCAGCCTCTCCGCCATCTTTCGTGCCAGCGGTGAAGGTCGCGGGAAGGAGCCGTCGTATTGGACTGTCACCAAGCAGGCAAAGGAGCTGATCGCTGAGGCCGAGGCCCAATCCAAGAATTCTTGGATTGAAGATGGCGAGCCCGTCAGCCCGATTAAGACCATCCGGGGCGGCAAGACACCCGGCACCTACGCCCACGAGCTTCTGGCTATAAGCTACGCCGGATGGATCAGCCCGAAGTTCCAGCTCCAAGTGAACCAGGTGTTCCTCGACTACCGGATGGGCAAGCTGCAAGCCGCCGAGCAGCAGAAGGCCTTACCCAACCCGCTCAGCCCTCGTCACCAGCGTGGCATTCAGAAGGCTGTGGCTCGCCGCTGCCAGGCGCTGCCCGAGCCGGCTCGCCGTTCCGCATACAGTCGCCTCTATGGCCACCTCAAGGACCGCTTCGAGGTCGGCAGTTACAAGGACATCGACGACAGCCGCTACACGGAGGCGCTCGGCGCCGTGCAGTCCTTCGAGCTAGAGGGCGATTGGCTTGAGGCTGATCGCGAGCCAGGAGCAGCCACGTTCACCGACGAAGACTTGAGCGACCTCTACATTCTTCTGTGCCACGTCTACCACCTACACGCTAAGTGGAAGGGGAGCCGGATTGAAGAAGCCATGCGCATCCTGGAGTCGCCCGTCGCATCGCGGATGTGTGAGCACCTGGATATGGCGCAGACCTTCACCAATCGGCTCGCTCGGGCGAAAGGGGAGTTGATGGAGGTCTCCCGCCGCCGTCTCGGAATGAATTACGGGCTGCTTCCCATCCACTGAGCCTTTTCCGCGTTAATTAGCCCCGTTGCGGCGGGGCTAACTCCTGCTTTCCATGTATGCCCAGTCCATCTCCCGAATGACAGAGATGAATTCATCCGCTGAGCAGGGTAGCACCAACATCTGGCGCAAGGCAGCCATCTCAGACAACGGTATGGGTTGGATGGTGCCGAAGCCGGCAGGCCTTGAAGGGGAGAGAAGGTCAAACAGATGCAGCCAGAAGGCGCAGCGCTCGTCGATCTCTGGCGGCTCAACCTGTCTAGAGAGATTGAGCGCCTTTGCGATCGTGGCGAGCTTGGTTTCTCGCCCGGCTGCTGTCAGGCGGTACTTGAGCGCTGCCGCGGCTTTTTTCCCTGCTCGGCAATGTCCTCCCTGCGGAAGTGCTCACGTCGGCGCGATTCTTGGGCCAGCTCAATGGCCAGATCATCGTTGTCGAGCAGCACGCGCGTAGCATTGGCCACCGTGAAGGGGATAGGGTCGCCATTGCGATCGACGACATCTTCCCAGCCTCGAAGGATGCCCTTCGCCAGAGCCCGCGCCTCAGCCTCCATGCGCTCCGCTTGTGACTCGGGCAGGTTGGTGCGCAGGGCCTCAAGCTCCTCGCGGTATGCGGCGTTGCCTGAGCGGGCAATCAGCCACTTGGCTCCGCGCAATTCTACCCAGGCGCCGCCATCGATCTTGGCGGGGTCGTTCTGCTCTGCATTGAAAGCCATCGTAGATTCCTTATACCAGCACGCGGGTGACTTTGATTGGGGTGTTCTTGGCGGTGTAGTTGAGCGACACCTGCACGATGTCCTCGTTACCACCATCCGGCAGCTCGCCATCGATCTCGATCTCGGGCAGCTCGAAGGTGTAGCTGTTGCCAGCGGCATCGGTCAGAGGGAAGGACACAGCTATAGCTTCGCGGGTCAGCATCTTCTTCCACTGGTTCCAGGCCGCCTTACTCCAGGCCATGGTGAGCGACCCGGAGACGTTGGCCGATGTGGCAATCAGGGCGCCGGGACCGGTCTTGCCGAGGCAGCGCTGGGTTTTCATCGTGCTGTCGATCGACATGGACAGGGCGCTGATACAGGCCTCGCCGGCCAAGGTGGCGCCGTCGACCAGAATGTCGCCAACACTGGTGGCCGAGCCCATCGCCACGGTGGTTGTTTGAGGATTCACGGTGCCTGCTGCAGTCGGGTCGGTCTCGCCGTCCTCATAGCCGAGGCCCATGCCGGTGAAGCTGCAGGTCACCTTGCCTTCTTCGGGGATGTCGAGCTGCATGGCACCGATGTGCACGCCCTTGAAGGTTGAGTAGACGCCGATGTCCTTGAATGCCTTCACGATGGTGAAGGTGTGGCGGTCAGCACCAATCTCCAGCACATCAGTCGCCCAGGTGCCGTAGAAGGCTGCCTCGAGCAGCTTGTCGAACGTGCCCGCGCTCATCTCGCCAGCCAGGTCGCCGGAGTAGTCGAGGCTGGTGATGATGCCGCCGCCCTGCATGCGCGTCTCACGTTTCTCGGCAGAGACCTCGGTGGAGACGTTGGGCGTCAGGGTATTGCCGGTGAGGCGCAGAGTGTCCCAGGTCGCCGGATCGGGCGTTTCCCCGGGCGTGGACTCGGGAGCGAGGTAGGTTGCGATCTGAGAACCTGAGCTCATGATTTTCTCCAGGCATGAAAAAAGCCGCTCAAGGCGGCTCGGAGGTGGGCGGTGGGGCGGTTTAGCCGACGCGGAAGGGCGTCGATACGTTCAGTTGATACCAGCCGTCAGAGGGGCCTGCGCGCTGCACTGAGGAGGCGAGCGTCTCAAGGTGCCCGGTGCGCCAGAATTGTAGATGCGCGGCCAGGGAGTCGGCGATCTGGTACGCCTGCCGGCTGCCTTGATTGTCCTTGGTGAACACCTGGCACATGATCAGCCCGGGGCGGCGAACGCAGGGTTCGGAGCCGAGACCAGCGACGAAGCTGTCGCCGTGCTGGATGGTCAGCCTCACCCAGGGCTCTTGGTTGGCGATGGCCGCATCTACGTTCGGTCCGCTGGGGGCGCCGTCATAGGCCACGGGCACGCCATCCCACGCCACCATGCGCGACTCGATAGCGATGCGGATCTCGTCGAAGGTCAATTGATATACCTCGCACGCAAGGATTCGAAGGCAATGGAATAGACGCCTAGAGGCGCCTGCTGTGAATGCCCATGTTCCAGGCTCTCGCCGTAGATTATGTTTGACTGAAGGATCACAGCTTTGAAGGGCTTGCCCCGGGCGGCTGACAAAACAGCCTCGGCATCTCGCCGGACTCGGGCGCCTGACTTGTCCGGCTCGGGCACCGCTGAGTTGTCACTGCCATTCACGGTAACCAGATGACTCCCCTTGTAGGCCCCTGTATCGACAGGTGAGTGAAGAATGAGCTGCTGCAAAGCGAACAGCACCATTTCACCCTGCTGTTTGTCCAGGGCGTACTCCACTTCTCGCGCAAAGCCGGAAAGTGATTTGGACCACCCCTTGCGCGTCGTCATTTTTTCTCCAGGCGTAAAAAACCCAGCACGTCGGCTGGGCAAGTAGCGGCAGGCCCTATCGTGATCGTAGGCCACCGTAGGGTTTCAAAGCTTGCTGCAAATCTTCAATGAGGGCTGGACCAACCCCTTCCGTTCTGCGCAGCTCCTGAAGGGATAGCTTCATGGCTTGAGCAACGGTGGATATGCCAAAGTGACGCAGGAAAGACTTTGTCTTTGCGCGTTTGACGAGGTCGTGAACATTGACTGCAGACCATTCCTGCTCTTTGTGAGCCAATTCTCGCTCTTTCAACATCTCCGCCGCGATGCTGTACGCGGTTCTTGCGATCGCTGCCCGATGCCGGGTGTCGGTGTTGAGAAGCTCTACGCCCTCGGCCGTGACCAGAGACTTCATCGCCTCAACGGCGAATTGATCCAGTAATTCGTTGTCATTGCCCATTCTGTAACCGTCGGGTTTGGGAGGTGTAGCTATTGTAGCCGCTTGTTCCAACTCAGTTTACGGTCTCCTGAGCTGCAGAGTCCAAGTGGCTTTGGCCGGATCCTGCCCAACGTTAACCACCAGCATGCCGTCGATGGTGTCGTCGACCTTGGGCGTGGCCGGGGCCTGGTCAGCGTCCAAGATCAGTTCGTTCTGGAGTACGCCGGAGAGTTTCACGTCGGTACGCCTGATGTGCTGATCGTCGACCTCTTGGACCGAGTATCCGCTGAATACCCCTCGGCCAGAGTAGGCTACCGTTGTCGTACTGCTGCCAGTCACTGGATCGTACTCGCCGGCTATCTCGCGGGAGCCAGTGAAGGGCCGCACGGCGTCACTCAGCTTGCCGTCGAACGCCTTGGGCACCTTGGCGTTGATCTTGTCCTGGATGTAGCCCATTACAACCTCTTGAGGATGGTGACCCCGTTGGTCTTCGGCAGGTACGGGGCCAGCAGGTCGGAGATCATCGACAGCGCGCCGGTCTGCGCCTGGGCGCCGTCCTGGTACTCGGTCTCCACCTCGACGGTGTCGGCCCTTACCCGCTCGTGCTTCACGGCGCCGTCGGTGTCGGCGTAGAGCCGGCCATTCGCTGCCTCCTGGGCCAGCAGGGCGCCGGCCATGACCACGTCATCGTCGACAGGATCGGAGAGCCGGACCCGCTTGGCGGTCAGCCAGGTGTTAGCATCCAGCACGGCGCGCGTCTTGTCGCCCGTGCCTTCCCAGCCCGCGCCCAGTTTGGTGTCGACATCGTCAACGGTGACGTAGGTGGCCATGGGTTACTCCTGCCCGTCGTTGCCCTGGCTGTCGGCCTGGATCTCGGCCACCCGCTGCTCCAGGGTCTCGGTCTTGGTGTTGGCGCCGGGGCGCTTGCCGGTGGCGTGCTCGATTGCGTCCATCAGTTCGGCGCGGCGGGCCCGCTCGTCGGACTCGGCATCGTCCGGACGCGGTTCTTCGGCGCCGATCACCTCGACCTCGATGCCGGCGGCCTCGTAGGCGGCGACCACGTCGGGGTGATGGCCCTCGACGGTGACGCTGGTGGCGGCCTTGTCGGCGCCGGCGAAGAAGCGGGGATTGCGGTACTGCCGCCCGGGCTCGAAGCCGCGGCGGCGCGTGGTGTAGATCAGGTGCATGGCTGACTCCTATCAGCTGGCCAGCGGGCGACCCGTAGGCCGCCCGCCAGGGATCACAGAGAGGTCACGATGACGCCGGCGGTGTCCTTAACATCGCTGGCGATCTGCGACCAGTTCCCGCCGGTGCCGATGGTGGCGTCGTCGGGCGACTTGGTGCCGCCATAGGAGTAGCCCTTGAGGCCGAGGTTGTAGGTGTACTCGGCCTGGAAGATCCGGCGGATGTTCTCGTCGCCGGTCTTCTCCTCGACGGTGGCGTAGTAGTCGTTGTTGTCCTCGACAACCGCGGCGCCTTCGGCCAGACCAAGGGTGTGGTAGTGGTCGGTGCCAGCACCGCCACCATCGGCCTCGTACAGCGCAGGAGAGTCGGTCATCACGAACCGGCGGCCGAACCCATCCTGGGTGACGCGCACGGTGCCGAATTCGAACAGCTGATTGCCGTTGGTCAGGGCGCCATCGAACAGGTCGGTCATCGGCTTGGAGTGGAGCACCCAGACCATGATGTCCATCATGCGATCGCCGAACTTGCCGGCGCCCTTGTTGAGGGCGTTCAGATTCAGAGTGCCAGCGGTGGCGTCGTGCGCCACGGCGGAGTTGCCGATCATCGCGGTCTGCAGGGCCAGAATAGCGGTGTTCACCTCATCGGCGATGACGCCTCGAGCGACCTGCTCGCCGATCACCACACCGGCCTCTTCGGGCTGACGCTGGATCCACTGAAACTGCTGCGGCTGGAACTCCACCGGGGAGGTGCCGCCGGCGATCTTCACCGCCACATGGTCCATCTGGGCCAGAGTGGTCGGGGTGACGGCGCCGGTGCCGTAGGCGTTGCGACGACGCATCAGGTTGGCGATGGCCTTGTAGGAGGCCTCGTGAGCGAAATCGCCCACGTTGCCCGCCTGCTGGAGCTGCAGAGCACCGCCGGTGGCGGCGTTGAACAGTTCGATCTGCTGTCGGATGGTCTCGGTGGCTGCCGAGTACAGGAAGTCGTTGAAGACTTTCATATCAGAGAGTGCCATAGGGCGCTACCTCATTGGTTTTGCTTGCGTTTCAGGATTTCCACCTTTTCGGCGGTAGACTTCGCGTCCTTCCACGCCCTTGGCGCTGAGGAACCACCTCCGCCACCCGGCGCCCCTGACCCCTTGGGCTGCGGGAACCAGTGCGGAGCTTTCTCTCGCATGGACTCAAGCCATGCGGAAGGGGTGAGAGGCTTGCCGTCTGCATCCAGACCGGCCTCCTCTCGGGGCACAACGTTGCCCTCGTCATCGACTTCGAACAGCGAACTTGCGCGGTAGACTGCGTCTTGAACAGCCGAGTCCACGATGCCGACTTCGGCGGCCGCAGTTCGGATCTCGTCGCTCATGACCCGGCCGCGGAACTTGTCGGCGAACGCCTTGGCGCTCTCTGCGGTCTGCTGAGCCTCGCTCAGCTGGCGGTCATAGCCTTCCCGCATCCGCTCTGTGCGCTTGTTCAGCACCTCGTCGAGCTTGCCGTCGGCGATCAGCTGGGCCTCCTCGTTCTCGGCCAGCTGCTGCTCGAGCCTGCGGGCCCGCTCGGGGTCCAGCCCCTCGAATTGCTTGAGCTGAGACTTGAGCGTTTTCTGTGATTCGAGCAGTTGGTCGCGCTTTGACTTGAGGCCGCTGACCTCGCTGTTGAGCGCTTCCTCATGTTTGGCGTCCAGCGCCTCCTTGAGAGCCTTGGCCTTGTCTTCTTCCAGCTCGATGCCGAGTTCAGAGAAGTCGATTTCCAGTGGCATGGTGTTGTGCTCCTTGAGCGCGTTGAGGCCGCCCGCCTGGCGAGCAGCCATTAAAAAACCCCGCTCAATGGCGGGGCGTTGAATAAAATTGTTGGTCAGTCTTCGAAATCGCCTAGGCGGCGTCGAACCTCGAAAGAGAGGTTCCAGCAGAGGCGGGCCTGGAGTTGGTCGGCGAGCGTTCCGCTGCCGGACTGCAGCAGGCGCCACAGTCGCCACCAGGTGATGAAATCGGGATCGGCTGGGGTCATGCTGTCAGCCTACCTCATGCCGCCTCGCCAAACACCTCGGCGAATGTCTCGCGGTCGCGTGCTCTCAACTCGTCCAGCGTGTACTCGCGTTGCCGAGGATCGGTGAATCGGTCCAGGCTGTAGCCGCCCTCTTTGTAGAGGCGGTAGCGCCGGTCTCCCAGCCATTCGCGCTGATACCGGGCGCTCTGGCTCGCGAACCAGTCGGCGTATGTGGTGCCTGCGCTAACCTGACCAACCTCAAGGCCGGCAGCTTCGCGCTGCTTCTTGGTCATGTTGCCGATGCTGCGGAACTTGGCCTGGTCGTCGCGCCCCTTGACCTTAAGGGCGCGCACGTAGGGCCGCTGGCCCATGATGTCGCCGTCGAGGGAGGGCGCCAGGCTGCATCGGCATCGGTGATGAAGCGGCGGTTCCGGGTGCGGCTCGTCGATCTTCCAGCGCCGACCGTCCAGCGGGGCACAGCGGCGACAGGTCCGGCCCTCAAGCTGAGCCACCCAGACCACATGCGTGACGCCCAGGGCGTTGTAGGTCTCCCGGTAGGCCTCGTTGCTCATGTGCTGCCGGGCCGTGCGAACCACGTTGTCGACGTTGTTGCGCGTCGTCTGCAGCACGCCGTCGCGGTACTTGAGCGCCGGTGTCCCGCGCAGGGCCCGGATGATCTGGCTGTTGCTCTGGCCCTCGCTGACGCCTTGGCGGATGGTGCTGTAGACCCGGTTGCGGGTGGCCGGCCCGATGTCGGCCAGCATGTCCTCGACGAACTCCCCCATCACCGGTCGGGAGAGAGCGGCCGATGCCACAGCAGGAGCCGGCGGGATCTCGCCCTCTACCGCCTGGGCGATGAGGTCGCGGACGTATCCCGCCTCCTGATCGGCTAGGGCCGCCAGCTCCTTGAGACTCATGGACTTGATGCGCTCGCCAAGCGTCGAGACCCAGCGGTCGATTGCGTCGCGCAACCCCTTGAGCCGAGTCGTGTGGTAGCGGCCCCGGGCGAACGCCTGGAGCTCGGCAGGCGTCAGGTTGTCGAGGCGCTCGCCGATCTCCCGAGGAAGCTCGGCGCTCATTTCGTCGATGATCGCCAGCGCCTTATTGACGTGCGCTGTGCCGGTGCGGTGCAGGTATGAGACATGCTGCGCCAGAGCGGTGACGATCCGGCGCTGTGCGTCCTCACGATCACTCATCGTCGGTTACCTGACCATCGAGCAGGGCCAACAGGTCCTGGTCGGCGAGATTGGTGACCCCGGCCTTGCGCAACGACTCGAACAGCACCGCCTGCGGCACCTCGTCGGCCAGGCGCAGATCGCGAACGATGCCCATCATTGCGGCATCGATCTCGGCCTTGGTGAATTCGGGCTCGACCTTGAACGCGATGGCATCGATGTCGGCCTGCGGCAGGTTCAGCCAGCGGCCGAAGTAGCGAAGCAGCTGCTCAATGCCCTCGGCCGCGGTAACCACGACGCTGTACAGGCTGGTGTGTTGATCGCTCTGGCGGGCCTTGCGGGCCTCGCCGGACTCTTCGGCCCCTGCATCAATCACTCTGGCCCCAGCCTCCAACGCGGTGTTTCGCTGGTCCTGCATCGCTGTGCGGTTGGCCTCGATGCCAGCACCCTGGAATTCCAGATACCCGACCTTGCCGTCCTTGCCCACATTCCAGGCGGCCATGGGGCCGCTGACACTGAATTGCTCGTCCTCGCCCAGGTCCGCGGCGATCCACGGTTGGGGATGCGAGGTGTAGTGGAGGCTGGTGTAGTAGTCTGCCGAGAGTTGGTAGCTCTTGAGCGCCGCCTTCGCCATGGTCAGCAGAGGAATCTCGTCGGTGTCGGCGTTGTTGTCGGTGCTGCCCAAGAAGACCAGGGGGATGAAGTCGAGCGGCGCCTGGTTAGTGCCCGGCATGTCTTCCTCGCCGACTGCTTCGCCATGCTCATCCAGCAGACGCACCCGGTATCGACCCTCGTTGAGGTCGAGCACTCGGTAGCGGGCCTCACTGTCGTGACTGAACTCGTCACCCTGGTGCACGGCCTCGCGCAGCACGCTCAGCACCAGGTCGCGGCGTCCGTCGACATCAGCCTCGCGCCAGTTGATGGCGTCGAGAGCGCCGTAGGCGGCTACGTAGGGGCGGCCGCCGCCATCCCAGTCTGCGAGCAGCGGCTGCCGGCCGTAGGCCAGCAAGTCCCGCACGGCGCGCAGGAACAGTGTCTTGAGCGGGAAGCCGTCGGCCGTGGCCTCGTCCTGAAGGGAGGCTAGGGAGGTCGGTAGGTTTATCTCGGGTTCCTGGCGAGACACAAGCCCCATCATCGTGCGCAGTGAGTCCTTCACCCACAGCGGGTATTGGGCGCGCCGCTTATAGGACTGGTAGATCTCCCGGGCCTCGTCGAGCGACAGCATCGCGCTTTCGTCGGTTTTCGCCTGGTGCTCGAGGGCCAGCTGACCGCTGGTCTTCGGCAGGTAGCCGATGCCAGCACCCTTGATAGCGCCTTCCCCTTCGATGCTGTCGCGCATCAGCTCCCAATCGGTGAGCTTGTCGTCGTATTGGGGGTGTGTCGTGGTGACAGGCATATCAGGCGAGTCCTCGAATGCGTTTCATGCCGACCTTCGGCTTGTTGACCAAGTAATCCTTCACAATGAAGTACCCGGCAGCGTCGTTGGGGTGATCCTTGTCGTTCTCTTTGTCAGGTTCGCCTTGTTTGTTCCATGCCTGCTGCTCTAACGCGTCGGTATAAGCTGGGCATGCATAGGGGTTTACCTTGTAGCGGCGCTCGCCCTTGGCGTTGCAAAACGCCGCATTCATCGAGTTGACGCGGTCCTTGACGGGTGGGTTACTGGCGTTCACCACCACCCGAAAGCCGGCGTCACGCAATTGAGCAATGTCCGTTGTCGACGCATTCACTGACCGGCGCGAGTCGCCCGAGGCGTCGGGGTATACGTGGATTTCGCAGGTCTTGATGTAATCGTCGCCGTCATAGCGCCAATAGCGCTCTTTGATGCGGCGGATCATGTCGGGGGTGTCGTGCCCCCCCATGATTTCGTCCACCGCGCGAGGATCGCCGTCACGCTTCACATGGGTCACTGCCGCCATCTTGCCGACGTTGAAGTCCATGCCGATAAACAGCGGTTCGCCCTGCTGCACGGTGTCCATGCAAGCATTCAGCGCCCGATCGAACTGACGGTAGACCGTGCCAGTGGTCAGGTTGACGAATAGGCCACGCAGGTAGGCATCGATCAGCTGTGGCGGATAGGCCTCCAGCAGAGCGTCGATGTAGTCATCTGGCAGGTTCGCCTCGTTGTCATAGGTCGATGCCTGAACCAGACCGTAGCGCTGAGCCATGGACGGCTTGTCACGCAACGCTTTGACGAACTGCTGGTGGACGAACTTGAACCCCTCGGGCGTCGTCGTCACGTCGATTCCGTTCTTGAGCCCGTCGACCTTGTAGCGCATCCGCGCCATGATCTTACGCCAGGCCATTTCGGCCTTGGCAGTAGCCATCAGGTCGAGTTCGTCAACCAGGGCATGCCCGATCTTAAAGCCGACGATGCTGCCCGGCTTATCCATCGAGCGGCATATCACCGTGGCGCGGTACTGCCGGCCGCTATACAGGTGGACCTCGCGGTTTGCCTCTCGCACCTCCGCGCGCAAGGCAAGCGAGTGTGCGACCTCCTCGATGGTCGGGTAGAAGATGTCCCGGATCTGAGGATAGGTCGGGGCGAAGTACCCCATGTTGATGCGCGGGTGCTGCCAAGCATGGGCGCCGATCCCGCTACAGCCGACCCAGGTCTTTCCAGAGCCAAAGCCGGCAACATAGGCCCGGAACTTCTGCTGCATCGCCAGGAACTGACCTTGCGGGCGATTAAGCGTCGCCTCGGTTTCGATCGGGGTCGCTGGCATCCTGCACCTTGAAGACGACGTTGACCGGTTGAGGTGCGTCGTCCTGTCCGTCTGGTTCGGGTTTGTTGCGCCACCTGTCTGGCTTGCGGTTGTTCAGCCATATGGCGGCGGCGGTAGTGTCAGGCGGGTAGTGCTTAGTCGTCTGGTGGGTGACGATCTCGCCCTGGTTGTTGAACACTTTCTCCTCGGGGTGGCTATAGCCGAGAGCTCTCTCATAGAGGCGAGTGGCTACCTCCGCATCTGCCATCACCTTTCCGCTTTTTATGGACTCCGAAAACCCCTTGTGATTGAGCTTCCACTTATTGATAGTGGATTCTGCCACTCCAAAAAAGTCAGCGAGTTCGGCGTCTGTGGCGCCCAGCAAGCACAGCTTGCGGGCCTGCTCGGCGAACTCCGCTTTGTACTTGGTGGGTCTGGCCATTATTGATATCCAACATTTTATTAGGCAGGAGGGAAAATGGCCCAGCTAGCTTTTAAGCAAATAAAATTGCCAAACGAACAAGCGCCTGATATTCCGCAAAATTTTTCTCTCCCCGTCGCGGAGATACTCGGCTTTACGTACGACGTAGGTTCTACAGCTGGCTATATCCACTACCGGTACATCGATGACTCGGCTAAACAGCTTTATTCCTTCGTCGTGAGACGGGCAGATAGCAAAGCATCTATGGTCGGTGAAGAGTTGATGGGCTCTTTTTACTTCGGGCGAGAAGGAATTCCATACCTTGTGTTTCGAACGAGATGAGGAGCGATGCTCCGATTTCGTCACCATCGCATAGAGGCCGCCTGAGAGTCGTCGGCGGCTACGGAGTGCAGTGCTTCACAGCGTCCGCCCTTGGTAGGTGGGGACCACCTCCGGGTGCTGCAGGGTGTTCAGTCAGGCGTGAACACGACTTCGTTCATCTGCTCGTCAGTCATGCCTTCGGCTACACGGATGTTCTCGTCCTGGCTAAGGGCATGCGTCATGACCATCACTGTGTCGAGCAGGTCGCGGCGATCCCAGTGGCCTCGCTCATCCACTGCGCTGTTCTTCCAGCAGTGGGTGAACCTATCACCAGGCACCACCCGATCCTGCGGTCGGTTGTAGCCAACGCAGAGAAACGAACTGCCATCATCAGCCATCTGGCTGGATAGCGGCATGCAGTCGTCTCGTCCTCTCGGGCATTCGGCACATTGCATCTCTTACCTCGTCACGATCACGTGTGAACCTGCGGCCCCCTCACCGATCTCGAGCGTAGTGACTCGCTCCTAGTCGCAGGCATAAATTAGAAAGCGTTGATAGATCGATGATTAGCCTGTTGCCAGCAGCTCGTTCTGAGAATATTCTGCGACCGCTTTTGTCAACCACTAGGAGTGGTCGAGGTGAACAAGTATTTGGTTGAGAGCTACCTGACATCCAAACGTCGTCAGGTCAGGTGGGCGGTGGTCAAGTTGAGCCGGCACTACAATGAAGAATCCAGGGTGATCGTCTCGCGACATTCCCGCGAGGCAGAAGCCCGTGCCGAAGCGGCAGCTCTATCGTTCAATGTGGAGCCTGCCACCTAGGCTATGCTAGGGGTGACCCTTGTGATTGCGAGGTAGCTCCACAATGCCTGCTAGATTTCAGGTTCGCTCAGTGCTCACTGACCCCGACAGCACTAAGGTCGATTACTGGCAGGTGGTCGATACGCACTTAAACGACGACGTCATTGCTTCTTACCACGACTGCGAAGCAGCTGAACGAGAAGCCGAAAAACTCAACCGCGATAGCGAGGCTGACTGAATAGCTGTCGGGCTCACTTTGTTCTGATTGCATCCATGAACGTGCGGGGCTGCTGCCCACGCTCGAGCGCCTTGTTTACGGTGCGCTGGCGGACGTTGATGCCCAGGGCGGCACCCATGGTCACGAACAGCCAGATCAGCATGCCGGTGAACTCGGGATCACCCACGACCGTGGGGTCGATCACTATGGTGTAGGCCATAACGGCGGACAGTGAGCCCAGGGAGAAGGCGAACACCCAGCCCAGGGCAGGGCGCCACCCGCTCTTAAACCAGCCCTCGTGCTCCAGTTCGGCACGCATGGTGCGCTGTGTCTCGGTCAGTCGAGCCGTCTGCTCGGCGGCAGCGGCCTTCTCAGCCTCGAGGCGCATAGCCTCCAGTGCCTGGCGATGCTCGTTGTTGAGGCGGACCAGCTCAGCACGCTTGGCAGGATCCTGAGTCGCTGCCACCAGTGCAGCAGGATCGTTCTCGATGCCCAGCGCAGAAGTAACCATGAGAGACGCACCAGCTGCGGCGCCGCCCACAGCAGGACCGCCAAGCGCAGTAGCCACGGCAGGCGCGTACTTGGCGACTTCTTCAACGGCTGATCTCCAGTTCATCACCGGTTCTCCAGGCGCGACACCCGGGCACCCAGGGCATCGATGCGGCTGTTGATCTGATCGCGGTACATGGCCGCGTCGTTGATCGTCATGTAGTCGTTGCCGACCTCTCGCAGATCAGCACGAAGCTGTTCCGTCAGGGCGATCAGTTGACTGATGCGCTCGTCCTGGCGAGCTGATGTCTCGATCAGGGTCAGGGTGGTGTTGCCTGACCAGGCGAGCAGGCCGACGACGAGGGCTAAGAGCACGGTTTGAACGTGCCTCTCGAGGATAGGCTTGGCCTTCAAGGCAGTATCGGGACTCGTTTCAGACATCCCGCCTCCTGGGTGGGCCTGCGTATGGGAATAGGGATCAGGGCCGCGAGACTCTGACGGTCTCGTCAAGCCAATGGAACTGGACGCTCTCAGGCGTCAGGAATAGATCGCGCTCTGCCGCTCGGCGTCGGGTCAGGCCAGCCAGTACGCGGCCGCCGGCTTTGTTCCAGCGGGGAAGCTCGTCAGCGGCGCCACGGTAGTCGCAGGTGTTCAGCTTGCGCAGCAGGGTAGAGCGCCCCAGGGCACCGGGGCCGACGTTGTAGGTGAACGAGACCAGAGCGTCGAACTGGTTCTGGTTGAGCGGCACGGCCACCAGGCGCTCGACGTCGTCCTCGAACCGGGCAACGTCATGGCGGAGTAGGGCGAACGCCTCATCCTCGGTGATCGTGTCTCCGGGCTGTACGCGGGAGCCATCGGGGTACCGGGTCGTGCCCAGGCCGATGGTCCAGGGATGGCCGCCGGTACCGGGGTCGGGGTACGCCTCAAGCTCGAGACCCTCGAACTCGGCGACCAGGTTCAGTCCGCGCTGGCTGGTCTTCATGGCGACACCTCGGGGAATAAAACAGCCCGCAGATACGGGCAAAGACACCAGGTGGCGGCGTCATCACGGGAAAGGGTGCCGCCCACTCGATGGCGAGGGACAGGGCTCGCGGGACGGCATAACGAACTACGCCCCGGCGAGAGGCCAGGGCGCAGGAACGAAAAAGCCCCGCCGGTGAGGGCGAGGCTTTGATATGTGGTAGCTGTTTGGGCGTACGCCGTCCAGCTTAAAGATAAGCTATCTGAGCGGGCGCGAGAAAGCAAGCACTTTATGCAGCCTTCCTGATATTTCGCACCAGGTCGCCAATTGTCTCGCTGATTGGCTCCATGGCTTCACCCTCCCAGTGGTTGATTGCCGCCTGAATGGCAGCCCAGACAGGCAGCCAGTCGCGCGCCCAGTCCCGGGTGGTGATCGCCACGCCGTACCACTCGGCCATAGTGGCGCCGATACGCTCAGGGCCCCATGCCGGCTGCTCGTTCGACAGATTGCGCTGCCGCTCCAGTAGGGCGACGTGGATCAGGTAGTGCACGCGCTCTTTCTTCGCGGGGCGCCAGGCTCGACCATCACCCCAGTTAGGGATGCTGGCGATCACCTTAGCCTCGACGGCTTCTACAGCGTCATCCAGATAGGCGTTTGCCTGCTCGGTCGAGGGATGGCACAGCACATGCCCCATGGCGGCCAGGGTGGGCTGCTCACGCTCCAGACGGCAGATGCGGGCGTAGACCGGCCCGTACTCAATGCCGTGGGCAGCGCCGGTGCCGCCTTTCTTGGTGAACTGAACGCCGCCACCGCTTTCCAGCTCCTCGAGGATGGGGCCCATCTGAGAGCGAACACCGGTGTCGAGTGCCATGGCCCATGCCAGTTTCGGATCAGTCGTAATCATGCCGCGCTCTCCCGTTTTGCTCGTGCCTTGGCTTCGCTCGCCGTGCTGTGCTCGCTGACGCCTTGAAATCCTCGCCAGAGGGTGTAGCGGTCGACGCCGCTGTGAGTTGTCTTGCAGATCACGAATTCGCCGCTCTGGATCGAGTAGGCGCTTTTCCGTGACCACTTCACGACCGGCGCTCCAGGGTGTCGCGCCACCCAACGCCAGGCGGCGGCTCAGAGAGCCCCATCGGCTCATGCCGGTTCGTCTCGCTGACCCATTCGCCGCCCGGCATGCCGTCGTAGATGAAGGCCTCGCCCTCGAAGAACACCCAGCGGCCATCGTCGCGCTGCACCAGTGATCCAGCCCAATATGGGGCCGCGCTCCAACTCGGCTTGCCCATCACGCCCTCCTCGGATTGTTCACGTAGCGCCGGTCGGGCGGCTTCTCGGATTGCTTGTCGCTCATGTCCACTCCGTCAGAGGCCTAGCCCCGAGAGGCATCCAGTCGCGCCCGGGGCGTAGCAACTGCCCTTGGTGGTTGTCGTACATGTAACTGACGTTTACAGCCCACGGTTGGTCAGGGCAGCCACTGTTCGCGCACCCGAGCCGCATCCCAAAACTAACCTGCTCGCAGGTCCGGCAAAGCGTCACCACGCTTGGCTCCTGCTGGAACATCAGCCGCGCCTCACGCTCTTCTTCTTCTGTCGGAGGTTCAACCGGCGGAAGATTGGCGAGTATTGCTCTTAGCTTTTCGCTCACTCGAAAACCTCCTCTGACCAACCGCCGCCATCCTTCTTGCGCCGCTTCATGACCGCGATGAACCGGAAGGGGTAGAGGTCGGCGGCGATCTTGATCTTTGCCCGGGCATCGTCCCGCCAGAAGCCCTTAACCTCGTGACACTCCATCAGCCCATCAGCTCGCATTACCGCGAAGTCTGGTGAGTAGAAGGTGTTGTCTGCGAGGCGCAGCTTGAGCCCTTCGAAGCGGTACCAGGCAATCTCGCCGGCGACGCGCTGCTGTTCGAGCAGGGCGGCATAGGCCGCCTCTGTCTGGTTCATCCTTCCGGCCTTCATGCGGCCCAAGGCTAGATCGCTCATTGCTCCAGCTCCTGGGCGCGCTTGGCGCTCGCCACGATGTCGGCCAGATCCTGCTCGCGGGTCTTGTGGCCCCGCTCGCCGGGCTGCAATGCCTTCTTGATCAGGTGTTGCAGCGCTGGATTGTCGACGGCCCAGGCGGCGAGGACGTCGTAGACATCAACCCACACGCCAGGCTTGATCTCGCGGTGGTACTTGTTGCGCGGCTCCTCATCACCCATGCGGATTGGCCGGGCCAGATCCCTGACGCTGACGAGCGTCTCCTCATGACGGAGCAGGGCGTTGTCGATGTGGTCAGCCATGGGCATCCTCCTTGGCGGCCGCCTTCGCAGCATCTTTGATGAGCCGAAGGACTGATGGCTTGATGGCCTTTCGCCCGTACTGAGCGTAAAGCCACGACAGGTAATCCATGCCTCTCTCAACTTCGCGCTGCTTGCTCACTTGGCATCCTCCTTGGCGGCGATGAACTCGAGGGCGTCGGCCAGGGCGCCGACGATGGGCTCGTCTGTGAAGTGGTCGAGGCCGCGGTTGATGATGTCGATCAGCCACCCTGGCTGTCGGGCCTGCATCTCGGGGCTGGCATGGATCGCTTGATGGCACTCCCGGCAGGCGGGCATGGCGAAGCTGTCCGGCGCTGTGGTGCCCATGCCAGACAGGCCCCAATGCAGGCCAATACAGTGATGCGCGTCCGTGGCAGGGCCGCCGCACGCACAGCAGGGCAGGGACCGAACGAAAGCCAGGTAACGCTCACTACGCCACCGTGTGTCGCTCGACGCCTTCTGTGCTGTCTTGCGGCGCTTCTGCATAGGCTTGCGGGCCATCGGCGCCCGGTTGCGGAGCGGTGTCTTCCGCTGGAGGGCTGAGCGCTTCATGAATCCCTCCTGTCGATCTGCTCGAGAAAGCTGCGCATCTCCTCGCGGGCCCGGCGCTTCTCCTCGCGCTGCGCCCATGCCAGGGCGGCACAGGCGCCGAGGCAGGACACGATGGCGAAGGCGAATAGGGCGAATGTCGGGTTCATGGGCGCCCCCTCCAGATGCAGCAGTAGGCACTCCAGGCAACGTTTAGCAGGCCCGCGACCAGCAGAAATGCCTCCTCTCTCTGAAACTCCGAAGTGTGCGACAGTGCCAGGCCAGCACAGAACCCGCCGGTCGACGCGCACATCAAAACCAGCCATCCGTAGCTCCTCATGCGGCCTCCCGGTATTGATCTGGACCGATGCCTTTGAGGCCGGGATCGGTCAGGCGGAACCCGCGCCCCGTCAGATCCACGTAGACAGCGTTCAGGTATTCGGTCTTCTGCTGCTTGTTCATCCCGCGCGTCACGGGGAAGTCGAATGGCGATTGCATGAACTCGAGCTTCTCCTCGTAGGGGCGCCACTTAATGAGCCGGTCATACTTCTCGGCGAATTCTTCACTGTCCCGGCGCATGATCGGCACGCCGTGGTGGAGCTTCATCTGGCCCCGGTACTCCTCGGCGGTCATGTCACCCTGCTCGCCGGCTTCACGGCACCACAGGCGCTGGAGCCGGTTCTGGTCGAGTGAGCGCTTTTCCTCGTGAGGGCGGACAACGATGTCGACGCGCCCCCAGTCTTGAATCGCTCGAGTGACGATGCCGGGCAGCCGGGCGATGGCGGCCATGGACTCCTGCAGGGTGGCAGCGGTGTTGATGTATGCCTTGGCCTTGCTCATCCCTTGCCTCCCGCGATCACTGCCAGGGTGAGAACGCCCAGGGAGGCCCCAATGAACAGGCCGATCAGAAATAGGGTCATACCACCTCCTCGCGGTACGCTTTGTCGTAGCTCCAGGAGGGCGTGATGATCTCCAGGGCGCTTTGAGGGCGTCCCTTGACGCGGCGGACACGAAACTTGCCCTCTCCGCATGAGAAAACGCCGTATCGCCTCCCGCTGATCTCGGCACGGTTCACAGCCATGTGCACGGCGTGCGCTGGGCAGTCAGTCATGGTTGATCGGTAGTTGCACTTGATGGCGGCGTTCATGCGGCGGCCCTCCTGCGCATGCTCATGATCAGGGAGCGGCGACGCTTGGCATTCTCCCTGGCCCAACGGCGGTAGTTAGGGCCCAGCACGCCGATCTGCTTGTGGACCCACGAATTGCTGACCTTGTAGCCGATGGCATTGAGGTAGGCAGTGCACTCGGAGCAGTTCATGCCCTTGAAGTCGATGCAGTCGCCCAGGATGTCGTGGATCTCGGCCACCAGGGCTACGTCTTTCCGGCGAAAGGCCCCGACCCGCTCCGGGTTGCACAGCCCCATGTCTGCGGCCTTGCCCCGCACCGAAATGCGGGAGCGCCCCAGCTTGTCGGCTGCCTGTTGGTAGGTGGCACCGCTGGCAATGATCTGCTCGAGCCTGTCCAGCTCCTGGCGTGTCCAGGGTTGGCGGGGGCCGGCCTGGCGAGTCAGGCCCAAGTCCCACGCCTTGTGGTTGACAGAGCTCTTGGTCCGGCCAAGCTCCTCGGCGATGGCTCGGTGGGTAACGCCTTCGGCCAGGCGCTGGCGAAGGGTGGTCAACTCGGCCTCGGTCCAGATGCGCCCGCTCATGCATCACCCCCTTCGGCGAGAATCCCTTTGATTCGAGCGATGGTTTCTTCGGTGCTCTTCGGCGGCTCTTCGCCACGGGTTCGCCAGAAATCCTCCGCCTCCTGCTGAGCCTTTCGCTCACTGGCCTCTTGGGCCTTGCGGATATCGCTTTTCATCTCATCGCTTTCGAGAAGGGCTACCCGGTCATCCAGCGCGCCGCCCTCGAGGAGTCGATTGCACAGCGCCTCGTACTCGGCAAAGAACACCTTGCGCAGCCGGTATCGCTCGCCTTCGCTGGAGCAGTGGCGAAGATCCCAGGAGCCGGTGGCAGTGGTGGCGTCCATGACGGCCTGGTGACTCCAGTGGTGCTCCATAATCCGGCCTGCGTAGGTGCAAGCCTCGCGGAAGGCGATCTCGGGTTCCGGCAGCCCGAAGTCTTTCAGGCTCGGTTTGAAGATTCGGCAGAGCTCAGCGATGGATGGCGGCCAGTTCCCGCCCTCGAGCTTGATTTCTTCAATGGCCATGTCGAGCGATTCCATCGTCGGCAGTGATGACCACCTCGCCATCGAAAGTGCGAGCTCCCGCTTGGCCAGCTGGAGCATTTCGTTCGTCGAGAACGACATCCGCCAGGTCCTCGGAAAAATCGCCTCCAGCCGAGTAAACGCCCGGTTCACCAGCCCCTGGATCTCCTGCTTGCGCTCCTCCTTCGTCGAACAGGCCGTCCGCCCAGGAGGTGTCGTAGGGGTCTGCGAGGCTCGCTGCGACACGATCCTGCTCTGCGCGACGGTTGCCAGCTGAGATACGGTTTTCATGGCGAGACTCCTTGAGCTTCTTGACCTGGATTTCGAGCTGATCCCACTTGGCGCGCAGCTTGGCGGGGCTGAGGATGACGCTTGACCAGAACTGGTGTTGGGCAGTCCAGGTGATCAGGAAGCGGATTTGTTCGACGGTGCGCTCGTCACGGGTTCGCATCAGGCGGAACTCGTTTGCCCAGGAGCTCATGTTCGGACGCTTGGGGTTGGTCAGGTCGGCACTGATGGCGGCGAACATTTGCTCGGCCATCTCGTGATCAACGGGCTCACCCCATTTCTTCGGCGAGGACTTCTTCGAGGACTTTCTAGAACCTTTAGGTTCTAGAGTGTCTGTAGTGTCTGTATTTGTGTCCCCATCTTGGGGACGTTTTTCGTCCCCATTTTGGGGTCGGAGTCCCCAAGTTGGATCATGCTTCCGTTTTGGGGACACCCGGGACTTTTGAGCCGAGAAATTCCACTCGCTGATGCGGGTATTGATACCGATCGGTGCCTGCGAGCCGCCATCGCGACGAAGAACCTTCTTGGCCAACAGGCCGTTCACGGCTTCGCTGCAACGTTTGGTCGTCAGGCCCGTCATCTTGGCCAGTACGCTTTGCGAGAGGCGTGCTGAGGAGCGATCCCACCCGAAGGTGGCTCGCTCTACCGCACGGACGACACGGGCCTCTCTGCTCGTCAGAGGGGCCTTGCAAAGCGCCTCGACGATAGCGTTGGCAGTACGGACATATCCGTCTTCCAACTGCGCACCTCTCTTTTCCCTGGGCGCCTCGGGCGCGCTTGGGAACTGGAATATCTGAGCGGTATCTGTCATGATTCACCTACACCTAGTGTTGTGATGAAGCCCGGTCTTTGCTCCCCAGCTCGCCGGGCTTCGTTGCGTTTACTGCCCGACTGAACGCAGGGCAGGTCTCTTCATCGACGCCAGGTCGGCTTTCAACTTGGCTGTCGCTGCCTCGATAGCGCGGAACTGCGCATCCAGGCTTGCAGCTTCGTCTTCGTCCACCTCGCCATCGGCGATAACTTGGTGGATCAGGCCGGCCAGGCGGCCGGATTCTGTCTGGCTGTCCAGAACCGAACCCAGCACGTCGCCACGGCCTACGCCTTCCTCTGTGCGCTTCACAGCGATCATCCCCATGTCATCCAGGAACGGCTGGATCATTTCCTTGCGCGACTCGTCGTCGACGCTCCAGAAGATCGACACGAAGTCCACGAAGCGCAGCGGCATCGCGTCGTTGTCGTCCAGGCGGCGATAAAGGCTCTTGGCAGACATGCCGACGTTTACGGCAAGGGCCTTGATGCAGTTGTTGAACGCCGCGTCGTGCACCGGATCGATGAAGGCGTCCATGTCGCGTACTGGTTGTTTATCCATGGGGAAATTCTCCTGATCGATACCGTGCCGCTCGCGGGCGTGGTTGGTTAAGCTTTCGGTGTGGTTAGGCGGCGGACGCCAGGCGGGGGCAAAGCTCGACAGCCGTAACGGCCCCGCCAGTGAGTCGCTCAGCCTTCAATGCGTGAAGCTCGGAAATGCCGTGCTTTCCACTGGACCAGCCGGAAACGCTTGCCTGACTGACCCCGAGCGCCTCAGCGGTTCGCTCTTGGGTACCGAAGTGCTTGATGAGTCGAGAAATAGGAGTTTCCATCATGCCGGCCCTGGAAAAAAGGAATGCCTATATAGTAGATACAGGAACTCCTTTTTGCAACGGTATAGGTTCGCCTATATCTTTCTCTGGTATGAACATCGGAGATCGGGTTCGCCGCGCCCGGAAAAACGCAGGCTTAACGCAGAAACAGCTTGGGGACGCGGTAGGGGTTCGGCAGGCCACTATCTCTGATCTTGAGAAGGGTGAATCCCGCTCAAGCGCATACCTCGTCCAGATCGCTGACGTGTGCTCTGTCAGCGCAGAATGGCTGGCGACGGGTAAAGGGGAAATGCTCGGTGCCAGCAACGTCTCGACCTTGCGCCCGCGCCGCCCAGCAGAAGGCAATGCCGAGCTGATTGATCACGAGATCATCGAGGGTAGCGAGCCGCTGCGTCCTGATGAGGTGATGTTGCCAGTGTTCAGAGAGGTGGAGTTTGCCGCTGGCGATGGCTGTGCCACCCAGGTCATCGAGAACCACGGGGCGGAGGAGCGCTTTAGCCTGCCGCGCCTATCTAGGGCTGGAGTGCAGCCCGAGAACGCCGCTCTCGCTATCGTCAAGGGTGACTCAATGTGCCCGGCCATCAATGACGGCGCCACTATCGGCATCGACAAGGGAAGCCGGAGCGTTGTTGATGGAAAGATCTATGCCCTCGACCATGACGGTATGCTGCGCGTGAAGCGTCTCTACCGCATGCCTCTGAACCGCGTGCGCGTGGTCAGCGAGAACAGCGAGGAGTACCCGGAGGAGGTCTACAGCCTTGCCGATCCGGACGCCCCGAAGATCCTCGGCAGGGTCTTTTGGTGGGAGAACTTCGACTGATACTAAATAAAAAGGCGCAGAGGAATTTATGTCAGGAACTGAGCCCCAGCAACCTGCTTCACCATTTGCCAAGTTCAGAGGCGAGTTGACTTTAGGAGAGTCCTCTGTCGACTGCTATGTGCTTGATACTGGAGAGCGTGTTATAAACCTGCGAGCAGTGGTCAAGGCGATCGCCAATGCAGATAGCGGTGACCTGGCCAAATTCATAGGCGTTTCGCCACTCAAGCCCTTTATAAACAAAGACTTAATCCTGGCCGAGCTATTAGAATTTACCATCCCAGGGACGCAGTTCAAAGGTTACGGCTTGTCCACCTCAAACTTCGAACTAATCATTCGAGGATATGTTCAGGCGCTTTATCAAAATGTCGAGATGACAGAGCGGCAGAGGTCGATTGCCATCAATTGTGCCGTTATCAGCTCAGGCTTGACGCGCGTTGGTCTTGACGCACTGGTAGACGAGGCAACAGGGTATCAATACGAGCGCGAACATGACGCGCTTCAGCTTAAGCTAAAAGCATTTATCGCAGATGAGTTGAGAGCGTGGGAGAAGACCTTTCCCGATGAGCTGTGGCAAGAGTTTGGTAGGCTGACGGGGTGGACGGGGCCTTTGCATAGCCGCCCGCAGTGGTGGGGCAAGCTCGTCATAGAACTTATTTACGATACGCTAGACCCCGACGTGGCCCAATACCTCCGTGAGAACAGACCCGAGAAAGGTATTCACTGGCATCGTCAGCTCACTGAAAATGTCGGGGTTAGGGCTCTGGTATCACGGTGCTGGGAAGTGGTGGGGCTTGCTAAGAGCTGCTCAGACATCCGAGAGCTACGAGAGAAGGTCGCTCAGCACTACGGCCACGACATCGTACAGCTATCCATAAATCTGCCTCGAAGCAAATAGAAAGGGCTGCATCTCTCAGTCAACCCGCCCGCGAGGCGGGTTTTTTGTGCCCGCCTGTAGCGCTCCCGCTCGATAGCCGCCCTTGAGGCGGTTTTTCTTTGCGCATTCCGCATAGGGAAAACAATAAGATATAGGTGAGTGCGATCAAATATAGGAAAAGCTGTTGACGTAATAAATAGGTATGCCTATATTTGGAGGCGTGGACAGGGCAGCAGCCCACCACCGGCCACCTGGCCACGCTCTTTAACAATCGAAGCCCCGTCCGTCCGTAGCGTGGAGAGCGCGAGAGGCCGCCGGGGAGTGCGTGAAGGCTACGAAAGTGCCGAGGATTCCGACGCCCTGCACAGCGGGGCGTCATCCACCAGCCTTCTCGCCGAGAGGGCTGATGGATGACAACGGGAGAGATGAGATGCACATCACCGAAGACATGATCACCCCGCACCACCTGCTCGCCGCCGAGCGCTGGATCAGCGAGAACGGCATGCCGGAGACCGATGCGGAAATGGCCCGGATGGGTCGGGAAGTGGCTCAAGATGCGCAGCGGGTCGTCGAGCACATGGCGTGCAAGACCTTCGAAGCGCTGTATGCCCACAAGGAAGATCAGAAGGCGGGCGTCGAGACGCTGGCTGGAATGCAGGGCCGGGAGTTCATGCAGGACATCTACAGCGAGCTGCGCCGCAGGGCGTGACAACGGAGCCTACGGGCGAGGGGGAGTGATGAGTTGCTGGTCGAAACCTGAGTTGGAAAACATGCTCGAGGATGTCGTAAACGAGCTTTATCTATCTGACAGCATGATTGAGAAGCACGGCCCACTGGGAACTCCGCCCGCCGAACTTGTGCGCCTAGTGCTGGAAAGGAAGGATCAGGAGATAGATGCGCTAAGGAGAGGAGTAAGGGTGATCTACACCGAATGAGAACCAGCCCCGCATGAGGCCATCATGCCGCGATCCACCGCGATAGAGAGGCCCAGCGCCCCGCCCCGGGCCAGAGTACGGGGCCATCGAAGTGGCGGTTGAGAAGGCCGGGAGCGCCCAGCCGTCCCTGAAAGGGCAGCCGCCAGCTCGATGCACCCGCATCACCATCTGTTCCCTGCATTTGCCCGCCACCGTGCGGGCTTTTTAATTCCAGGAGGTCGCATGACCGCAGACACAGCACGCCGTCGCCTCGGGCTGCGGCCTCTCATCGGCGAGCAATGGGCCGACAAGATCATCACGAGCGAGCACCGCAAGCGGTGGTTGCGCAAAGAGCGCTGGCAGCGTCGCAAGGCCATGGTGGCCCAGAGTGTGACGCCGCCGATCGAGATTTGGAGGGCGGTATGAGCCCTGATCACTGCTGGGTCGCGGTGGCGGCCCTTCTCTACTCCCTGGCATTCATCGGCGCTGTGATAAGCAGCAGGAGGTAGGTATGTGCACGAGCGGATGGAGCAAGCACAGCCGCGACATCGAAGCCTTGCGGGAAGCTGGCAAAGAGCCTGGAGCGTACCCGGTCGATGACGCGATCAAAGAGGCTCTGATGGCTGACCAGCTATCGATGGACGGTTTGATCATGGCCGTTGCCGAGGTGTTTCTTAGCAACGGTTATCGGGGCGGCTCGGAGGTCAATAGAGCGATCGAGATCGCCCTGGACCAGCACTACCGGAGGAGGGCGGCGGCATGACGTTCATGACCACAGTTGCCGGTATTCCGTGCCGGTGCCGGGTGACGTTCTACAGCCCTGGGGCGCCGATGCGCACCACCGGCTGGGGATACGGCGATTGCGATCCCGACGAGTCGGAGGAGTTCGAGTTCGACATCCTCGACCGCCGCGGTTTTCCGGCGGCATGGCTCGAGCGGAAATTGACCGACGACGACTACGACCGGCTGCTCGAGCAGCACCGCAGAGAGCGGGGCGCCTGGGCGGCATGAGGAGGAAAGCATGCGAGCACTGATCTTGATCACCGCCCTGGCCTTGGCCGGCTGTAGCAGCCAGCCGATCGACCGGGAATTCGGACATCGCCACGGCTACGACGCCATGCGGTCGATGATCCAGTCCACCGGAACGATCCATCACGGGGTTGACTGACGAGAAGCCCCAGCCGATGGCGGTCGGACTGGGGCGGATACCAACAGTATCGAGGAGAGGGTAGCAGCATGAATGCAATTACACGACCCAAGGGCGGCGGCTTTGCCCTGCAGCCAAACAGTATGAGCGAGGCCATGGAGATGGCTCAGATGCTGGCTAGCAGCCAGATGGTCCCGCAGCCCTACCAGCAGAAGCCGCAGGACACTTTGGTGGCCATGATGATGGGGTCGGAGTTGGGCCTAAACCCGATTCAGGCGCTGCAGAACATCGCAGTCATCAACGGCAAGCCGGCGATCTACGGGGACGCACTGCTCGCTCTGGTTCAGAGCCATCCAGCTTTCGGTGGGCACGAGGAGTCATTCGACGATGCCAGCATGGCCGCCACCTGCACCGTTTGGCGCAAGGGTGACGCCAAGCCGCACACGGTCACCTTCAGCCAGGCAGACGCCGAGCGCGCCAAGCTGTGGGGTAAAGCCGGTCCCTGGCAGACCTACCCCAAGCGGATGCTCATGTGGCGCGCCCGCGGCTATGCGTTGCGAGACAAGTTCGCCGACGCCCTGGGCGGCCTGATCACCGTCGAGGAGGCTCAGGACATTCCTACCGAGCGGGAAATTAACCCTGCCCAGCAGCAGCCGGAGCGGCCGGCACAGGCAGCGCTCGAACACTACCCGGACGCCGACTTCGAGAAGAATTTCCCGGCATGGAAGGACTGGATTGATGCCGGCAAACGCACCCCCGAGCAGGTCATCAATATGGTCAGCAGCAAGGCGCCGCTGACTGACGAGCAAAAGCAACAGATCCGGAGCATCACCGCGGAGGCCGCAGCATGAAGATCCTCGACGTTGTTCAAGGCACCCAGGAGTGGCACGACATCCGTGCCCGTCATTTCACCGCAAGCGAGGCGCCGGCGATGGCCGGCGTCAGCAAGTACACCAGCCGCGCCGCACTGCTCAAGCAGAAGTACACCGGTGTTGCCGAGGAAGTGACCCCGGCCCAGCAGCGGCTGTTCGACCGCGGCCACGCCGCCGAGGCCGCGGCCCGCCCAATCGCCGAGGAAATTGTCGGAGAGGAGCTGTATCCCGTCACTGGCGTCAGCGAGGAGCATCCGCACCTGCTGGCCAGTCTCGACGGCTGCACCATGCTTGAGGACGTCATCTTCGAGCACAAGCTCTGGAACGAGAGCCTGGTGGCTGCAGTGCAGGCCGACGACCTGCCCGAGCACTACAAGGTGCAGATGGATCAGCAGCTGCTGGTCAGCGGCGCCGAGCGCTGCCTGTTCATGTGCAGCGACGGCACCCGCGAGAACTCCGCTTGGTGCTGGTACGAGGCGGACCAGAAGCGCTTCGACTCCCTGCTCGCCGGCTGGGAGCAGTTCCGACAGGACCTCGCCGACTACCAGCCCCAGGCACAGCAGGTCGCCGCCCAGGGCGAGGCGCCCGAAGCACTGCCGACGCTCAAGATCAACCTCACCGGGGCAGTTCAGGCGAGCAACTTGCCCGACTTCAAGGCCCGTGCCATGGGCATGATCGAAGGTATCCGCACCGAGCTGACTACCGATCAGCACTTCGCCGATGCCGCCGAGACTGTGAAGTTTTTGCAGAAGGGCGAGAAGCAGCTTGAGGCCAGCAAGCAGGCCGCTCTGGAACAGACGGCAAGCATCTCTGAGCTGTTCAGCACCATCGACGAGTTGCGCGAGACCATGCGACAGAAGCGCCTGCATCTCGACAAGCTGGTGAAGGCCGAGAAAGAGAACCGCCGACTAGAGATCCAGCAGAAGGCGCACCAGGCCTTTGACGACTTCTTGGCCAAGCTGGATTGCCCGGTTGAGCCCCGGCACAGCCTCAACGTAGCCGGCGCCATGAAGGGCAAGAAGACCATCGCCACCCTGCAGTCCGCGGCCGATGACGAGGTGGCCCGAGCCAAGGTCGAGTGCCAGCAGCTCGCCAACCAGATCAGCGAGAACAAGGCGCTGATCGAGAAGCACCAGGGCGACTACGGCTTCCTGTTTAGCGACTGGCGCGACCTGATCCAGCGGGATGCCGAGTTCATCAAGCTTCAGGTCGAGAACCGCATCGCGCACCACAAGCAGGAGGAGCAGAAGCGGCTCGAGGCGGAGCGGGAGAAGATCCGGCAGGAGGAAGAAGCCAAGGCGAAGGTACAGGCGGCCGACAAGGAAGCCACCGAAAAGCCCATCGCCGCCGGCAAGGACGAGCCCGCTACCGAGGAGCGCCGCCCCCTCGACACCAGCAAGATCGCTGCCGCTGCCGAACGTGGTGCCGCACTCAAGCCAGCCCGCGAAGTCGAGCAGCCTGACACAGTGACCATCTCCCGTAAGGAGTACGAGGCGCTGCTGGCCGCCCGGGAGAAGCTCGAGGCACTTGAAGATGCCGGCGTCGCCCATTGGAGCGGGTATGACGATGCCATGGAGCATCTTCGCGCCGCTTGAGTAAACAGGCTCCACACCGGGGCCTTTTTTGTGGGAGGCGGTATGCCACGCAAATACCACCGCTGGCCTCGCGAGGATCTCGACATGCTCGAGCGCCTGGTGCTGGCAGGCTGGCATGACGAAGACATCGCTGACGAGATGCAGCGGGAACTGTTGTCTGTGCGCGGCGCCATTCAGCGCATTGGCCTATCCAAAGCCCGGCCTGCCAGCTTCTGGAACCGGCGAGACGACTGGCCAGAGATCGACACCATCATCGTCGATTGTCTCGAGGCCAGCTTGATGACGGTGCCTCAAGTCGCTGAGCACTTGGCCCGCATCGGGAAAAGGGTCTCGGTTCAAAGCGTGTACCGGCGAATCGCCAGCATGCCAACAGAGGTACAGAACCGAGCCAAGCGCAATGGCAGCCGGCGTCGCGCTGCTGTCTGCTCACGGATCAAAGGTCGCCGCAGGGCGGCATGAATAAACGCGCCGTGCCCGGTGGCGCCAATGACCGGAGCCGAGGCCAGGCCACCGTGTCTCAAAACGGAGTCAGCCCGCTGGCCGCCGTCTCCTCAGCTCCACCCGTGCTGAGCGCGGGCGAGTTCACTGCACAGCAGTAGGCGGCAGGGCGGGCCGGGTGCCGCACGTGAAGCGGCAATTTCTTTCCAGCCTCGGCACGCGCCGGGGCTTTTTCATGGGAGCACGATCATGTGGTTCAAAAATCTCCATCTCTACCGCGTTCACAGCGCCCATATCTCAAGCCTGGAGTGGCTCGAGCAAGCGCTGGGCGAGCAGGCGTTGCGCCCCCTCAGTGGCAGCGAAGCACGTCGCGTTGGCTGGGTGCCGCCGGCCGGGCGCGGCGGTGACCACTACCTGCATGAGCTTCAGGGGCATCACCTCATGAGCATGTGCCGGCAAGAGCGAATCCTTCCCGTCTCAGTAGTGCGAGAGGAGGTCGAAGAGCGCGTCGAGGCGATTGAGGCGGAGGAGTGCAGAAAGCTGCGGCGCCAAGAGAAGCGGGCAATCAAGGAGCAGGTTTACGAGGAGCTGCTGCCGCGGGCATTCGTGCGGACGCAGCGAATCGACGTGTGGTGGGACGTGAGCCGCAACCTGATCGGCGTGGCCACCTCGAGCCGCAAGCGTGCAGAGGAAGCACTGGACCTGATGCGCGAGACGCTGGGCAGCCTCAAGGTCACGCCGCTTGCTACGCAGACCCTTCCGATGCACGCCATGACGACTTGGCTTACGGACCCCGGCAGCCGGCCGGCCGACATGCAGATCGGGGGTCAGGTCGAGCTCAAGGCAATAGGTGATGACGGAGTCGTGCGCGTCCGCCAGGTGGACTTGGATAGCGATGACATGCAGCACCTGCTGGAGAGCGGGCGCCAGGCAAGCAAGCTCGCCCTGGGGCTCGAGGGGCGTATGACCTTCGTGCTTCACGACGACCTGGCCATCAAGGCAATTCGCTTCGATGACACGCTGATTGACGAGGCGAGCGAGGCAGATGACGGCGATGACGCGGTAGCCCGCCTCGAGACCGACTTCCTGCTGATGGCGAAGGCCCTGGGCGAAAGCGTGGAGCGCGTCGTGGGGTGGATGGGCGGCGAAGCCCAGCAGTATGGCGCAGGCCATAAGGATGACTTGCTGAGGCAGGGTGCCGCATGACACCAGCCGAGTGGGTCGAAGACATCGAGGTCTGGGGCGAGGTCGGCGCCAGAGCTGTCGAGCAGGCGCTGGCCGATCAGATGTGGAGGGGGTGGGTATGCAGCGAGTAGACAGGCTGCGCGGCCTGGTGTCCGTGCAGCAGGAGATCAGGGTGCGGGAAGGACTGCCGGTGCGGTTCAGCGCCCGGCACGTGGCGGCGGGCCTCGGCGCCGTGATGGGCCAGTACCGGTTGGTGAAAGCGCCCGAGGCAGCCCAAGAGGCGATCCGGCAGTGGCACGAGCACGGGCGGATTCAGCGCGACGGCACGCTCGACGGGATACCGGCATGGAGGAAGGCGGGATGACCGCGGCCATCATTCTCGGCCTGCTGATCATGGCCGGCGGGGCGCTGGTCCTGAGAGAGGCGAGGCGGGCTTACAGAGAGCAGAGGAGAAGGGTATGAGCAGTTCGATTGAAGCGCTACAGCAGCGGCTGGAGCAGGTGGAAGCCGAGAGGGGCGCGCTGGCGGCGCATGTGGAGCGGCTTACCCGCTACTCGAAAGAGGCGCGGCTTTGCCTTGATCACGCAAGGGTCTTCATCTCCACGCGGCAGAAGATGCACGAGTGCGGCAGAGAGGCCCATGACGAATGCCTGGCATGTCTTACCCAGTCCCTGGAGGACACTCCCGCCACCAGCCTCGCCCGCCGCGATGCCAGGGTGAAGGCGGAGGCGCTGGAGGCACTGGCGAACAGCCTAAACCTAAGCTTTGACAGAAATATTATCAGCAAAAACGGCATTTTAGAAAAGGCCGCCGAATACCGCCAACAGGCCGAGGGAGGTGGCGATGAGTAGGCAGGCCGGGTGGTACTGGGTGAAGACGGACTGTCTCGGTCGAGAGCCGAGAGTGGAATGGGACTGCCTCTACTGGTGCACGGAAGATGAAGGCGAGGCCGCTTGGCTGTGCGCAGCAGGCGTTGATTTTGATGACGACGTGCTCGAGATCGGCCCCCGCATCCCGTCGCCGGACGAGCCGTGGCAGTGCGTACCGGTAGAGGCGACGCGAGATATGAGGGACGCGGTTTACAAGAAGACAGGAAGTGTACAGATCATGGCGGACGCCTGGGCGGCTTGGCCTGACATGCTCGCAGCGGCGCCGAAGCCGGGAGGTGAGGGATGAACCTTGGCTGGTGCGGTTCCTGGTATGCCAGGTATAGATTCAGCGGCGCCCGTGGAAAACAGAGTGAGCCTGGTGAGCATCATTGTGCCCACCCGAGCAAGGGTTGCGGGGTATAGTAGGTGAAACGCAAAAACTGGAAGCCATTCATGTCCTTCGATGTCGACGAGCTACTGTATCTAGCCGCTTTCCCTACTCGTGCCGAAATTCTTAATGTAGTCCAAAAATTCGATCCGATCTGTGTGTCTAGGATTTCTGAGGTGCTATCTCTGACCCAGAATCAGACCAGCAAGCATCTCACCAAAATGCGCGAAGCAGGTCTTGTAAAGGCGGATCGGTCAGGCCGTACCGTGTACTACCGCCTTGCAGATGAACCTTGTTTACGCGACTTCCTTGAATGGCGGCGACGATACCGCCAGTGAACTGCCGATCATCATGCCGCCCACCGAGGCGGCTTTCTTTTGCCCTGAAGGAGAGCTTGATCATGACACCCCTGATGCCGCCGAGCGAGGTGGCGGAACTCTTGGCCATCAGTGAGCGCAAGGTCTACGCGATCAAGCACCTGATTGGCTATGTCGCCCTGGGCGGCAACGTACGGTTTGAGCGAGAGGCGGTCGACGCTTACATTGAGAGCTGCAAGCGCGGCCCCTCACGAGGGGAGCAACAAAAATGGGTATCACGGTTCGATACCGCGCATCTCGGAGCAGGTGGGTCGTCACCGAGTCGGGTGAGCGCGGCAGATATCAGCGAACGTTTATCACGGAAAAGGAAGCAAGGCAGTTCGCCACGAAGCGAGAGGCTGAACTAAACGAGGCTCAGTTCAATGGCCTCATGGGCCGGCAGGAGCGGAGGACCTTCATGGAGGGTCTTCTGCGCTGGGTCGACGAGTACGACACGAACAGCCAGGGCGCGAGCATTCGTGCAGTTGCCCGCTGGTTCGACGAGAACGCGCAAGACGTGCTTCTTGGTCAAGAGGTGTTGGATGCAGCCCGGTCGATGCAGAAGGATATGCGTAGGAAGCGGCTCAGCCAAAGCACAATCAATAACCGGACCCAGGTGGTCAAGCGAGTGCTGAGCCTGGCGTATCGGGAGTGGGATTGGCTGGATCAGCCGCTGGACGGCAAGCTGCGCAAGCCCACCCCGAAAAACGAGCGCCACGTCTACCTGACCGCAGGGGATATTCGGCGTTTGGTTGAGGCTGTGCCGGAAGAGTATCCGGAGGAGCGGCGAATCATCACGCTGGCTGCTTTGACGGGACTACGCCGCGGCGAACTCCTGTCGCTTGACCATGGCAACATCCAGGGTGGTCGCATCGTGTTGCGACCAGGGCAGACCAAGAGTGGCAAGGCCAGGGTCGTGCCGCTGCCGGAGGATGGTGCGGCATTGGTGGCCAACCTGCCGTTTGCATCTGACGCTCATCAATTGCGCAAGGCGTTTGAAGCTGCCCGGCGGGCTATAAAGCGTGATGATCTGCGCTTTCATGACCTTCGCCACACCTACGCCAGCCTGCTGGCTGAGGCGGGGGAGGTGATGACGACGGTGCAGGCGCTACTTGGCCACAGCAGCTTGGTGGTGACCAGCCGGTACGCGCATATGTTCGACTCGCGTCTGGATCAAGTGGCTGGCAGGCTGCCGAAGCTTTGCGACCAAATTGCGACCAGAGAGGAGGGCGTCGAGGGACTAGGTAGCGTAAGGCATTGAAACTATTGGTGCCCGGAGCCGGGCTCGAACCGGCACGGTGTTGCCACCGAGGGATTTTAAGTCCCTTGCGTCTACCAATTTCGCCATCCGGGCAGGAACGTCGCCAGAGGTAAGGCGATAGGGTCCGAAGGGATCGGACACGGCTTCTGGGAAGCGGGGCACACCTGAAAGGAAAAATGGAGGCTGGAGTCGGAATCGAACCGGCGTACACGGAGTTGCAGTCCGCTGCATAACCACTCTGCCATCCAGCCTCATGAGTCATCCATCGTCTGATGATGGAGCGGGAAACGAGATTCGAACTCGCGACCCCAACCTTGGCAAGGTTGTGCTCTACCACTGAGCTATTCCCGCCTGACTCGAGGACGTATTATACGGATAAGTCGGTGACTGTCAAACGCTTTTCCCTGAATTTTCGAATAGGCCCCGGATCGCCAGAGCACTGCCTACAGCGAGCGGCTCAGGTGCGGCCAGGCGGCCCGCAGGTACTGGATCATCGACCACAGCGTCAGTATGGCGGCGGCGTACAGGGTGACAACGCCCAGTTCGGCGATCAGGTGGCCGGGAGGGAAGGCCAGCAGCAGCAGCAGGGCGACCATCTGCAGGGTGGTCTTTACCTTGCCGATCCAGGACACCGCGACCGAACCGCGCTTGCCCATCTCCGCCATCCACTCGCGCAGTGCCGAGATGACGATCTCGCGGCCGATGATCACCAGCGCCGGCAACGTCAGCCAGGCGGCGTCGTAGCGCTCGATCAGCAGTGCCAGCGCCACTGCCACCATCAGCTTGTCCGCCACCGGGTCGAGGAAGGCGCCAAATGGCGTCGACTGGTCCCACCTGCGCGCCAGATAGCCATCCAGCCAGTCGGTGATGGAGGCCAGGCCGAACAGGGCGGCGGCGGTCAGCATGCTGTATTCGAAGGGCAGGTAGAACAGCACCACCAGCAGGGGGATGAAGACGATGCGTGCCAGGGTCAGAATGTTGGGAATGTTCATCGATACCGCTGTCCTTGCTGGAGGGGGGCGACAAGAAGCGACGGACGACGTTGGCGCCCGTCAAAGTGGTTCATTCTATCCGTGATACCTCAACTCATCCATGCAGGGCACGATGAATTGTGTCTGCCATGGTGGCGCTGATGCCGGGAACCCGAGCCAGTTCATCGCGGGTGGCCTGCTTGATGCCCTGGAGTCCGCCGAAGAAGCGCAGCAGTTCACGTCGGCGTTTGGGGCCGACGCCGGGGATATCCTGAAGCGTCGAGGTGCGCCTGGCCTTGTCTCGCTTGGCACGGTGGCCAGCGATAGCGAATCGGTGCGATTCGTCGCGGATGTGCTGGATAAGGTGAAGACCCGGCGAGGTCGGTGGCAGCGCCAGAGAGCGATCCACGGTCTCGACAAAGAGGGTCTCTAGGCCAGCCTTGCGGGTGGTGCCCTTGGCCACCCCGAGCAGGATCACGCCGTTGATGGCGAGCTCGGCGAGCACCTCCCGCGCCATGTTCAACTGGCCCTTGCCGCCGTCCACGACCAGGATGTCGGGTAACACGCCTTCCCCTTCGTTGAAGCGCTTGAAGCGACGAGTCAGCGCCTGCTGCATCGCTGCGTAGTCATCGCCGGCGGCGACTCCCTTGATGTTGAAACGCCGATAGTCGCTCTTGCGCGGGCCGTCCTGGTCGAACACGACGCAGGATGCCACCGTGGCCTCGCCGTGGCTGTGACTGATATCGAAGCATTCGAGCCGTTGCGGCGTCTCGTCGAGCTCGAGTGCCTGGCGAAGATCTTCGAAACGTTTGGCGAGCTGGGTCTGGTTGGCCAGTTGGCCGGCCAGTTGCTGCTCGGCGTTGGTGCGGGCGAGTTCACGCCACTGGGCGCGGTGACCGCGGACCTTGTCGGTCATGCGTACCCGGCGTCCGGCATGCTCGCTCAGCGCCCGGGCGATCAGTTCGGCGTCGGGTACGGCGTGGCTGGTCAGCACTTCAGTGGGGATCTCCCGGGCCTGTCCGAGGTAGTACTGGCTGACGAAGTCACCCAGCAGTTCCGGCTCCCCGAGATCGAGGCTGTTGGCGGGGCTGTAGTGCCGCGCCCCCAGCAGACGCCCCTGACGAATCGACAGCACCGAGATGCACAGGGCACCCGGCTGGGAGGCCAGGGCAAAGGCGTCGGCGTCTCCGCTGCCGGTATCCACCACCTGGCGCTGCTGCAGACGGCGCAGATCCTGCAACTGGTCGCGCAGACGTGCCGCTTCCTCGAAGTCGAGGGCCTGGCTTGCGGCCTCCATGTCGCGGGTCAGCTCCTGGCTGACCGATTCGCTGCGTCCTTCCAGGCACTGGATGGCGTGTTCGATATCGCGGCGGTAGTCTTCTTCGCTGATGTAGCCCACGCAGGGGGCGCTGCAGCGCTGAATCTGATACTGCAGGCAGGGCCGGGTGCGGTGTGCGAAGACGCCGTCCTCGCAGTTGCGGATACGGAACACCTTCTGCATCAGTGATAGCGTTTCGCGCACGGCGCCGCTGGAGGGATAGGGCCCGAAATAGCGGCCGTCATCGTGGCGGGTCCGTGCGCGCTTGTGTTCCAGAGCCGGGAAGGGATGACGGTCGGTGACAAACACGAAGGGGTAGGACTTGTCGTCACGCAACAGGATGTTGTAGGGCGGTCTGAGCTGCTTTATCAGGGTCTGTTCGAGCAGCAGCGCCTCGGTCTCGCTGTTGGTCACCGTGACCTGGATGTCGTGGATGCGAGCGACCAGCGCCTGAGTCTTGGTATTGAGTGCGCCGCGGAAATAGCTCGCCAGGCGAGCCTTCAGGCGACGAGCCTTGCCGATATAGAGGGTATTGGACTGGTCATCGAACATCCGGTAGATACCGGGTGATTCGCTGACGGTCTCGAGAAAGCGTCGGGCATCGAAGGTCATGGTCTGGTAAGGCTCACCCTGTCACATCACGTCAGGGAGCTCATGCTACCAGAGCCTGGCGGGGGACGTATCGTCCCCGACGGCACATTGGGTAAGAGCCTCAGGCTGGCTTCTAGTCTTCCTTGAAGCCTTCGACAAGCCCATGCCGCAGCCCCAGGTGGGTCAGGGCGACATCGGAATTGACGCCGAGCTTTTCGAAGATGCGATAGCGGTAGGTGTTGACCGTCTTCGGGCTCAGGAACATGCGATCGGCGATGTCGGCGACGCGTTGGGCGTTGACGATCATCATCGCGACCTGAAGCTCGCGCTGGGACAACTGATCGAACGGATTTTCCTCGTGGTCGATGCGCGACAGTACCAGCCGTTGAGCGATCTCCGGGCTGACGAAGCGCTGTCCGGCGAACACCGCGCGGATGGCCTTGACCATCTCGTCGTGCTGGGAACCCTTGCTGATGAAGCCGTGGGCACCGGCCTCCAGCAGCCGCTGGGCAAAGGCTTCCTCGATAAAGGCCGTCAGCACAAGAATACGGATGTCCGAGGTCAGTCGGCGGATCTTGCGAGTGGCCTCGAGCCCGCCGATGCCCGGCATGCGAATGTCCATCACCACCACGTCGGGATTGAGGCGGCGAGTCTGAGCAATGGCCTCTTCTCCGTCCGCGGCTTCCCCGACGACATTGATGTCCTTCTCTGCATTGAGCAGATGAACGATGCTGGTGCGTACCAGGTGATGATCGTCAGCGACAAGAACCCTGATCAATGCCGATACTCCTGGAAAAGGTGAAAACTGGGATCATGGATTTGACCGAGGCGAGCCAATGCTCATTGCGGGGTCTTCTCATGATGATTCGCAGTAGACTGTCACAAATTGATCCTAAGGGGAATTGGGTCTCCGGGGGGCGACGGCGTTTTCAGCATAGCTGCATTGATAGTGTGCTATATCTCTGATAGCGGCGCGCCGCGGTATCGGGCGCTTGTCGCCCGGGACTGCTGCATGAGCCCCAACGTCTAGGTTGGCTTGATGTGATGCCGCCTGTCGCGTCATTTCATGTTACCAGCCGCAGGGCGGGTGTGCAGTGTCGTAGGCGTGAACCGGGCGCCGCCAAGGCGAGACCATGGCGATGGACGGGCGAAACCGTCATGCGGACGCGCCGGCAGGCTATGCTGAACTTGACCGGCGTCAATGAAAGCACGATTGCGTCCACGACACGCCTTGATCTGGTGCGCACTGGCTGCGTAGTGCGGCCCCGTGTCCCGATCGAGTCCTCTGGATGGCCAGTCTGGCCAAGGTTGCGCCATGTCCTGTCCCCTGTCTGAACAAGACTCCCTGCTCGCCGACAAGTTGCGTTTTCGCCTGGCGCGTCCCACCAGCGCCTATGACGTCCTTGGCTATCGTTGCACGGGGATACCTTGCACCCCGCCAGGCGCGCGCGAAGCGGTCTGGGCCAGGGACGACTACCGTTGTCGCTTTTGTGGCTTTCGCAGCGCCAAGTATCAGCAGGCGGTGACCCTGGGGACTGACAGTCGCAATGTCGATGATATCGTGACGGCCTGTCTGTTCTGTGATCAGGTGAATCGCCTGGATCTGGTGCCTTCCATGCGTTCCGGTGTACTGGTGTGGCTGCCCGGCGTGACCCAGGCGGACCTCAATCGGCTGGCCCCCGTCATTTTTGCTGCGCGCCTCGACAGGCGGCTGCAACTGCGAGCACGCGTCCTGCTGGAGCGTGTGATGGAGGCGCGAGCCGCCGCCAGAGAACGCTTCGGTAGCGACGATCCACTGACCCTGGTCGAGTTGCTGAGAGCGAGGGGAGAGGGGCGAGCGGACGGCCTGATGCAGCAAGGCTTGCGCCTTTTTCCGCTGGATCGGCGGGTCGTCAGTCAACAGGGGCTTTGCTTCAATCAGTTCCCGCAGATTCTGGCGTACTGGCGCTCGAGGAAGGGCCCGCTAGGGGGCGAGCGAATCGCCGAAGCGCTGGCGATGAGCGAATCGCGGCTGATGGCCGGGGGCGGTTCAGATGCCACCGCCTCTTCGGTTCCGTCGTCCTGACGTCCGTAGCTTGGTCAGTCCAGCGGCGCGTGGATGCGCTCGGGCAATCCGGCAGCGATGGGTTCGTCATCGAGCATCTCGATGTTGCCGCTGTCGCTCAGCATGAAGCGGGCGAGAAAAAAGGCGTCGGCATAGTAGAGCGTCGCCAGGTAGCGATAGACGTCTTCGTCATCGGCCGGGTCCTGGCGCGGCGCGTGACAGCTTCCGGCGACGATGGCCTGAATATCGGGATGGACCGGGAGCAGCGGATCCTCGAGCGAATCGACAATATAGAAGGGACCGTCCGGCCCCCTGACGAAGAAGCAGAAGAAGCGCAGGTAGCCGAGCGCATTGGCGGCGCAAAGCTGGATCGGCTGGCGAGCGTTCAACTCGTGGATCGGCGGTGCAGTACCGGTCAGCCGGGTCAGCGGGCGCGGCGCGTGGACCCCAGCCGCACCTTCCTCGACGAAGTACAGCGCCAGGCCCTGCATCCAGTCGGGATGTTGCAGGCGTATCAGGGTGGCGTCGGGGTACCAGGGCAGTCGGCAGGCGTCGGCCACCAGTCTGTTGTCGGCGAGATGCTTTCCATCAATACGGCTGCCGCAGGGCCAGTGGGACTCGACAAATGCCGGCCTGCAGCGCCGCCAGGGGTACTGCCAGGGGTTGCCTTCCAGGGTCGGGGCGAGAGCGCCGCGGGCAATCGCTGGATCGGGGTCCATGTCGTTGGGCGAGGTGCCTGCGCACTGTTCCTGGTCCCCATCCGCCGCAGGGGCGCGCAAGGCCGCCACCGCTTTCTCGATAACCGCGGTGGACTGACCCGCGCCTTCGAGCCAGGCAAGTATCCTGGGGTCGGCCACCGGGCCGTCCTCGAGGGCGCGTCCAGCGTCGTCGCGAGTGCATGTCCGGGTCAGACGTTCAGCGTATACCTGGGCGACGCTGCGTCCGTCGCGAGTTCGCATGGCCGCATCGGCGTTTCGCTGAATCAAGGCCAGCGCCAGTGGAAACTGGCCTAGTGACAGCGCGATCAGCACCGGTGCATCGCGGTCACGAGTGGCCATGTCAATATCGGCTCCGGCGTCTGCCAGCACGATAGCGATGTCCTTGTAACCGCCTTCGGCGGCCAGTTGCAAGGCGGTGACGCCTGGCTGTTCTGCGCAGGCATCGACCTCTGCGCCGGCGGCTACAAGCCGTTCGACCAGGGTTTGGTGATTGAACTGTACGGCCAGGTGCAGAGGGTGCCAGCCCTCGGCGTCGCTGGCGTCACAGTCTGCCCCCGCCATGATAAGCGTCTCGACCAGGTCCAGCGCGCCGCCGACACAGGCCAGGTGGAGCAGAGTGGGGGCTAGGGGCGCCTTGGCGCTTTCTCTTGTGGCAACGCCTGGCTCGGTTGCCTGCTCGATGTCCGCCTGCTCGATGACCCCCTGCCCGATGAGCAGGACCTTGGCCGCCTCGCTCGCGCCCTTGAGGCAGGCGAGCTGCAGGGCGCTCATGGCGTGCTTGTCGAGGACATCCACCGATACGCCGCCGAGATCCAGCAATGCCGTGACGACCTCGGCTCGATTGGCCAGGGCGGCCAGGTGAAGCGCCGTGCGGCCATCCGGGGTGGTGGCCTGCATGTCGGCCCCGTGGCGAGCCAGCAGCCTGATTGGCTCGGCATGTCCCTGATCGGCGCACAGGTGCACCAGGTTCCAGCCGGCAAAGGGGCTGCGACCAGGCCAGTGCAATTGGGTGTTCGGGTCGCTGCCGGCGCGTAGCAGTACCTCGGCACAGGCGACATGACCACCGGTCACCGATGCCTGCAGCGCGGTCTGATGGATCGGTTGCTCTGCCTTGGTGTCTTCTCGATGGTCTCTGGCGTCGAGTGTGGCAGTTGTATGGCAGAGCAGGGCCAGGGTATCCGGGTGGCCGTGCTCGGCGGCCAGGTGCAGCGCTGTGCGGCCGTCGCCGATCGCCGCGGCGGGATCGGCCCCGTGCTCGAGCAACAGCTCGGCCACCCTGGTGGCTCCGCGGGCGGCGGCGATGTGCAAGGGGGTGTGTTCGAAGTCGCCGAGCTTGCCTGACGGGACTCCCTTTGCGCCTTCCTTGCGCCAGGCATCCTGCCGTTCCCGGGCGCTGCTTTCCTTGCCCCAGTCCGCGGCGAGCGCGAGGGCACCGAGGTCGGCGCCGCGTTCAATCAGCCAGCGGGCTATTTCCGGATGATCATTGTAGGCGGCCAGGTGCAACGGCGTGGCGTCGTTGGCCAACCTGGCGTCGATCTCGAGTCCTTGGGCCACCAGCGCCTCGGCGGCCTTCACATGATTGCCGCGGGCGGCGAAGTGCAGATAGCTCCAGTGCGTCTGATGGGGGGCTGCCGGGTCAGCCCCGAGGGCAATCAGGTGGCTGATGGTGTCGGCTCGATCGTTGGCGATCGCCTGTTCCAGCGGGGTCTGACGGTTGGCGTTGGTGAGGTCGGGGCTCTGGCCGCGTTGCTGTATCAGGTAGTCGAGCACCCTGTGCTGGCCGGCGAGCGCGGCCAGGTGCATCGGTGTCTGGCCGTGGGGCGCTTGCTGTGCGTCCAGGCTGGCCCCTGCTTCCACCAGACGCTGCAGGCAGTCGACGGCTCCTGCCTGTGCCGCCAGGTGTACGGGGCGCCAGTGGTCCTCATCGGTGTGGTCAGGATCGGCACCGGCCGCCAGCAGCGGTTGCAACAGGTCGTGGCGGTTTTTCCAGACCGCCCAGAAGGTCGCGGTGCGGCCATCCTTGCGCGGTAGATCGACCGCCTCGGGCCTTCTGGCCACCATTGCCGCGATGATATCGGCGCGCTGGTAGAAGGTGGCCAGGATCAGGTGTGTCGGCTTGCGAGGGCTCTGGGTGACCACCGCTGCAGGATCGGCTTCCAGCAGCAGCAGGGTGAGGCAGAACTCCCGCAGGCGGGCAAGCTCCTTGGTCGTTGGCGGGCCTTCGCCGAGCACATCATGCCAGATCGCCAGCACCCGGGCCGCGCGATCCAGGTAGAGCAGGCGATAGGCGTTCCAGCGCGCGGCGTCCGGCGGGCTGGCAAGACAGTGCTCGGCTTCCCCCACCAGTTGGCGGACGCATTCGCGTACCGGGCGCTCCCGTTCCAGCCACTCGCTGGCCTGGGGCCAGTGGTGGAGTACCGCTTCGTGGACCAGGCGGACACGCCCGTGGCGTTCATCGATCAGCAGGCGCCGCTCGCGCAACGCCCGGGCCAATTGAAAGGCGTCTGTGGCATCCGCCGCGGGGAAGACCGTGGCGGGTAGCGTAAAATGCTTTTCGCCGACCTGGCGCCAATCCACCAGGCGACGCAGCAGGTCACCGACGACGCTATCCGACCACAGTGCGCCGGACGCCGCCTTGGCCTGCTCGAAGGCCTCATTGGCGAGTTGGGTGATGGCGCCTTCGATACTGTCGTGGCCCTCGGCGTTGGCGGTGTCCAGTACCCACAGGGGGGGCTCCCGCTGGCGGTCGCCCCCGTCGGGGGTACGAAGGTGACCGGTGGTCTGGAAGGCCTCGGAGCCAGACGCGCTCTCGGTGAAACCTGCTCTGGCGCTGGTGCCGAGCTCTTGGGTGTCGTCGTCGGCCTGGCGGTCCCCACTGCGGCCAAAGCTCGTGGTGATAGCGTCACCCAGGGACGCCGAGTCAGCGATGGTGGCTTCTTCGGCGAGCCGCAGGCCGTGCTCGTAGAGATTGCGCAGCGCCAGTGACAACAGCGGCAGCAGGCTGTCCTGGGCGTCGCCTCGACCATGATGGCCGCGAATCCGCTGGATATTGTCCTTGAGCCGGGCCACCAGTGCGTCGCTGATGGCCAGGCGTCCGGTCAGCCGAAAGGGCTTGCGAATAATTTCGTCGAGACTGTTGTCAGGAGGAAACGACATCCTCGTTACCTGGCCAGTGGCATGGAGTTCGTTGAGCAGACTGTCGCGCTCCACCAGCTCCTGACGGTTTCCCTGGAGGGTGACAAAGATGCCCAGACGCGGGGCCAGGGCGCGGCATGAATGGGCCGCGTGGAGCCACTGCACCAGCGGATCCCAGAACTCGGCTTCCTGCTGTTCGCCATACAGAGCGTCGACGATCTCCTCGAACTGGTCGAAGCCCAGCAGTAGACGAGGAGGTCGAGCCAGGCGCGTGGCGGCGGCGTCCAGCAGTAGACACAACTCCTCGTTCAGGGCTTCGATACGCAGGTCCGTTGACGTCCTTCCCAGCAGACGGCGAGCTCTACTGGCAGTTGGTTCATCGCACCAGCCGGCGCCTTCCAGGCGTTTCACGATGGCGTCGAAGAGCATCGTCAGCACGCATCTGTCGCCGCTTGCTGCGTCCGTGGCTCGGCTATCCGGGGCCAGGTCGGAAGGGCGCAATATGCCGTCAAGGCAGCGATGATCGGCGCTGTCCGCTACCAGGGCTCCGATGATGCCGGCACGCAGGAACGACGACTTGCCCGAGCCGCTTCCGCCCTCGACCCAGACCACGGGGACCCGGTCCTGCTGGTTCCAGCGCTGCTTGAGTTCCTCTCTCAAGGTGCTTCGCTGGTCGGATCGCCCGCAGAAAAGCGCGTGGTCCCCGACGTCGTAGGACTCCAGACCCTTGAAGGGGTCTCGGTCCGACGCCGTCAGGGCCAGGTTCAGGTCCCGCTCCATGAAACGTCGCAATTCACCGATAAAGGCGTCCTGAGAATCGATGACACGAATGACGTGGCCGCGACGTTGCACGAAGGCCACCAGATTGATCAGTTGCTTGAGCTGCTGGGTGCGGTCTTCCAGTCGCCTGGTGATGCAGGCCGAATCCGTTCCGCACTTGTCCTGGCATTCATGAAAGTGACGATAGTTGCCCCAGGCGGCTTTCAGTGGCTCGGTGGTGTCCAGCAGGTCCCTCGGCCCGACCAGACACAGCAGCAGTGGCAGTGGGCGAGATCCGGCCGATGCCTCCTGACGCTGTCGCTCGCGGTAGGCCAGGGTGGCCAGCAGTTCAAAGGTGGAACCGGTAAGGGCGAATCCACCACGGTCGGCCCAGGCGTTGTCCCAGGGAATCACCAAGCCTGGGATATCGCCGCCGTCGTCGGGCTTCATGGGATCGAGGACCCGCAGGTCATCGATGGGGTGATGGCTTGCCAGAGGGCTACCGACCTTTTCACCGAAAAGGCAGATCACCCCTCTGCAGAGGGGATCCGAGGGGTGGGGAATCTGCTGCTGGGCCGGCACCGCATCATCGAAACCGTCTTCGGCGGTATCGACCTCCCAGGCGTAGAGCCGAAGGCCGTGATCGTCGGCGGCCTGGTGATGCAGCGTCTCGATCTCGTCCCTGCAGGCGCGGCGCAGGTAGGCCACGTCACCGGGTGACGCAAGAAAGATGCTGGGGTGTTCCAGCGACGGAAAGGTGTTTCCAGATGAACCGGATGAACCGGCTGTCCCGGGAGGGGGGAGGTCGGTCGCTGTGGCGTTCGGGGGCTCGCGGGAGACGTCGCTCATGGGCTGGGTCCTGTCCCGGGCGTCAGGCCCACTGCGCCAGCAGTCGATCCAGGAAGGCAGGATCGACCACCGGTGGTGGCGTAGGCTTGGGCCGTGCCGGACTGACTCTGCGCAGACGACGTTGCGGACGCAGCGCCTGGGGCATGATCTCTCGGCTGCTGTCGTGCAAGGGGTTGCGGTCGAACTGGCCACGAAACAGCGGGTCGCTGCGGTATTCCGGTCGCCTGGCCAGGCGTGCCTCGTCGCCGGCGATCAGCAAAAGCATCTCGTCGAAATCCAGGTCGAGCAGCTCCTCCGGGCGCGGGAAGCCGGTCAGGGTCGCCAGGTCCATCGCCGCGTTCATGTTGGGTACGCCAAAGGACTGCACCACCCGACAGTTGTTGAGCATGGTCTGCCAGTCCTGGGGATACAGCTGTCGCAACTGGCTCATGTCCTGCCAGAAGCTCCAGGTCTGCAGGCCGTAGCCGCGCAGCAGGGTGATGGCCTGTCGCAGCTGCGGCAGAGGACCGAGCTGGGGTGCCTCGTCGAGCAGGAACAGGGTACGCAGCGCTGGCGCCCGGCGTCGGCGCACCACCGCCGCGATCAGTACGCCGATCCACAGTCTCAGCAGGCGGCCGTGGGATTCGAGCTTCTCGGGGGGAATCACCAGGTAGATCGATAACAGTTCCCCGCGGGTGACGTCGTCCAGCGAAAAGGTGGAGTCCTGGGTAGCCTCCAGTACCGCTTCACCGCGCAGGAAGCCGAGACTGTTCTGGGCGAAGGCCATGTAGCCGGCCAGGGTGGTCTCGGCCGGCAGAGTCAGACTGGCGGCGGTGGCTTCCAGGTCCGGATCCTGCATCTGGCGCATGCGCTCGGCCAGCTTGGCCAGCTCTTCGGTATCCTGGCTGACCATCTTGCGTAGCTTGCCGAGCAGCCCCTTGCGCTGTTCCGGCTGGCTGCGGATCAGGTAGAGCAGCAGACCATTGAGCACCTGCTGGGCGCGCTGCAGCCAGAAGCGGTCACGGCCGTCGAAGCCGTGTGACTCCATCATCAGCTCCGACAGCATGGCGATGTCATCGAGCTCGGTGCGTGAATTGGGGATGACGATGTCGGTGGGGTCCAGCCGATCTGCCGGCAGGTCGGTGATGCCCATGGGGTCGAGCACGATGACCCTGTGGCCCATCTGGCGGCGGCGACGGGCGGTCACCGCCGCATTCTCGCCCTTGGGGTCGACCACGATCACCGGCCCCGGATAACGCAGCAGGGTGGGGATGATGCAGCCGGTTCCCTTGCCCGAGCCGGTGGGGGCAATGGTCATCAGATGGCCGCTGCCCTCGAACAGGATCGGATCGAGCTGCTCCTGGTTCGCGTTGGTGCTTGGCGCACCGATGCGGAAACCGAACGGCTGATGAGGCTGACCCTGCTCCAGCGACCAGCCCACCAGCAGACCGTCCCCCTCCACCGATGACGGCAGGCGACGAGGGGGCAGAGGCGAATCATCCGGTACCAGGGTCATGGTGTGGGGTCCTCGTGGGCAGGCAAGGGGGCTCAGCGCAGGTAAGCTGATTCAGGGCAGGCGCACCGCGCCGATAAAGCGTTCCAGTCGCAGCGGCAGATCGTCGAGCAGGGTGCGGTCCTCCTCCATGTGGACCTCGCCGTCGCGCAGCACCGTGAAGTCGCAGTCCCACAGCGAGCGCCCGTAGACCACCGGTACCTGGATGTGCCAGGCGACGACCGGACTGTCGACGTCGCTGTTGAGGGAGCGCTGTTCAGCCAGATCCCCGCTGTGCAAGGTCATGGGGGCTGGCGCGTCGGCTTCGTCGTTGGCGCATACCACACGGGGGGGATAGCTTACCTTGGACAGCGCCTGACGGACCGCATCGAGCGCCTGAGGCGGCGGATCGGCATCGACCCAGGGAAAATAGTCGGCGGATTCCAGCACACGAAAACGGCCGCTCTCGGCACCTCCGATGATGAACCCGGTGAACAGGTGCAGGTATTCCAGCGCCGCGGCTGGGGAAGTGGCAGGATCGCCATAGACACTGTTCAGTCGAAACAGCGCCTTGCTGGTCAGGTCCAGCGGCCAGACACCGCTCTGGCCATAGATGAAGGCGAACAGGCCGGGGCCTTCTTCGGTCTCCAGCAGGACGTCGCAGAGCAGATGGCGGCGATAGCACAACAGTGGCATGGCGCGGATCGCCAGGGCGGTAAAGCACTCGCAGGTGGGCCGGATATCGTCGGCGAGCTGGGCCTGGGTCAGGTCCAGCAACAGCGGCAGACTGTCCTCGGGGGACAGCGTCTTCCAGTCCCCCGGGACGGGCGGCACGCTGGGAAAGGCCTGGTCTGCAGGCGTGAGGTGCTTCTCGAGAAATGTCTCCCAGCGATCTCGGTCCATGCAGGCCTCCGCCTGTATTGGGGCTACCGCTTCAGAAGCCCCGGTGGTGCAGCAGGGGCCGGGGGGCTGTCTTCACCCTAGATAGCCGCTGTCGTCTTGGCAACGGCTTCGGCGCCAATCAGAGCGGCAAAAATCTGGTGTCTCTCGATCATGAATCCCGTGTTCAAGGCGGCCAGGTCAGCAGGTACTTTTCCGACGGGCCTAGGCGCTGTCCGAAAAGTCGACGAGCGAAGGTTAGACAAGGCAAAAATCGGTGAGAAAGCGCAGTTTACGGGGTGTAAATGAGCATTTTGACCGGGCTGGCGCACCAGCCGATTTTTAACGCCGTATTACCGAGTGCAGGCACTTTTCAGACAAGTCCTAGAACCCGGGCACCAGCTCCCGCTCGCTGTAGATCATGCTCCAGACCTTGAGGTCGTCGGCCATCGTCAGCTGCAGCTGACCGAGCAGACGACGGACCACGGGGCGCTCCGGTGTGTTCAGGCGAGAGGTCAGCTTGCTGCCCAGGCGCTTCAGGCGTTGACTCATGCGCCGGGACTGCTGAGCGGCGGCACGTAGATCGCCGGTGGCGCGGATGCCGAAGATGGCCGCGCCCAGCACCGGCAGAAAGCCGCCGAGCAGGGTGGCTACGGGCTTGTAGAGCTCCGCCGGAAGTGCCGGACCGTTGAGGTAGACCAGATAGCACACCAGATACAGGACGCCACTGGCCAGCGTCAGCCAGAGCGCCCCCTTCGCCAGGTACTCGAGGCGATCGTCCTGAGTCTCCAGGCGCTCGGCGGTTTTTTGGTGATAGCCGATCTGGCCGTCGATCTCTTCGTGCAGGGCCACGTCCAGGGCCCGCCTGAGGCTATCACCGGAGACGACGGCGTCGGGTGGGCCGATTTCCCGCAGTGAGCAGCGCACGTACCAGGGAATCCAGTCGAAGCGACCGTTGTCCACCGGCGGCTCGGCGGCGCCGACGGGTGAGGTACCGATCAGCAGCGATAGCCGTGCCGGGCGGATCGCCTCGGCCAGGCTGCGGTAGGCCAGCCAGCGGCTCTGCCACTGCCCACGACGCCCGAGCCAGGTGATGAGCAGGATGCTGGCGATGATCGCAAGCTCCATGCTGACCAGCAGCGCCTTGACGCCCTTGCTGTCCCACGCCAGCACCGCCAGCAGACCCACCAGCACGGCGAGCGCTGCCAGCAGGAAGTTGGTGGTGTAGGCGCTGCGAAAGCGGTGAGCGTAGTCGATGGCGCGATTGTCTGCGGCGATCCAGCGTTGTCGCAGGCGCTGGTCCAGGGTCGCCTCGTAGCTATCACCGCCAAGATGGTGTGCGGCTCTGAGTGTTTCCTTCCAGGCTCCGCTGCGTTCACGTTCAAGCCCCAGGTCGACCGATGCGGCGAAGGGTATGTCGCGTACCAGCAGGGCACGCAGCCACTCATGAACACAGTGACGGGTGCGCGGCCGTAGGGTCTGGCGGGCAAAGTCGCCAAGGCCCTTGAGCGGGCAGCTGGCGTCGTCGGGGCCGCGGCCCAGCAACAGCAGCTGTTCGAGTCGGTCGTTCAGTAGCTGGCTGATGTCACCTGGCGTCAGGGCTTTCCAGTCGCCGTCTTCCAGGGGCTCGACGACGTGCTCTCGGGGGACCCACAGGTGCAACTGGCCCTGCAGGTCGAGCCACAGTGTGATCAGGCCACGCAGGCGTGCCTCGTCGATGATCTCGGCGGTACCTCCACGCCCTCGGGAGGGCTTGCCGTCCCATACCACCAGTAATACGTCGGAATGCGCCAGCACCAGATGGCCGGCCGCCTCGTAGCCGGCTTCCCGCTGATCGCCGGGCTCGCCGAGGTCGAGTTCGGTACAGCTGGTCACCGCCGGATGCTCGAACCAGCGCCAGTAGTCGGCCAGGGCGTCGCCATTGAAGTCGTCGGCGTATTGCCGACGTCGAAAGGGCAGGATCAGGTTGATCTCGTAGCCACGTGAGGCCGCCGCCTCGGCGACCAGCCGGTCGGCTCCCTCGGCGATGGCGCTGGCCAGTCGCATGCAGGCAGGCTCATCGGCATAGAGGCCGGGTTCGGCCTGTGCTCCCAGCCGGCGCGTCTCGGTGGCGAGGCGTTCGAGTATGTCCTGAGCCGCCTTGCCCAGCGCATCATGGTCGGCCTCCGCCAGGTCCTTGGGGCGGTGCCCGGTCACGCCCACGCGCAGGGTGAGTCGAGGGGCAAGATAGGCATTGTCGGTCACGGCGTATCTCCGGGCTCGTCGAAGGGATCCTCTGGGGATCGCGTCGTGGCTTACTGGAGCATAGGTGAGGTCGCCTCGTTTCGCCGGCCAGCGAGTCTGACGGCAGGCTGCTGGCGTCCAGGGCGAGCGTCTGCGGGACCAGGCTCAGGCCGGTGATGTCAGGGCGATGCAGGATAAGTCCCAGGTCCTGTGGGTAGGCGCCATGATCTTCCGCACACGCCTGCAAAGCTCCCTTGCACTGGTGCCTCTTCATGGTCGACGTTGGTGGAGCATCGACCAAAGTCTCGTCGTCACTTCCTTGCATGGGCCAGTGGGGACAACTAGATTCAGTCTCGGTGGTATGACACGTATACAGTCGCCCAGGCATGGAGCCTGTCGATTCGATTGCGTGCATCCACCTTGCACACTCCACACGCCACAAGAGCCCGGGAGAACAACAAGATGCGCCCCAATCACTGCCAGCCGCCCGCCCGCTTCATTCGTCGTAGCCTGATCGCCGCCATGGTCGGCGTCAGCCTGTCGGCGGCCGCCCAGGCGGAAACGCTGACCTTCGCCCACGTCTACGAGACCTCGGAGCCTTACCACGAGTGGGCCGTCTGGGCCGGCGAAGAGATCGAGAAACGCACCGATGGCCGCTACTCGGTGGAGGTGCACCCAGCCTCTTCACTGGGCAAGGAAGCCGACATCAACGAGGGGCTGAGCCTCGGCACCGTCGACCTCATCTTTACCGGCAATCAGTTCGCCGGCCGTTCCTACGGTCCCATCGGCATCGCCGGTGCGCCCTACATGTTCCGTGACTTCGATCACTGGCAGGCCTACGTCGACAGCGACCTGTTCGCCGAGATCGCCCAGGGCTATGAGGACGCTACCGGCAACGTGCCGCTGGCGATGAACTACTACGGCAAGCGCCACACCACGTCCAACGAGCCGATCAATACGCCGGAGGACATGCAGGACCTGAAGATCCGCGTCCCCAACGCGCCGATGTACATGATGTTCCCCGAGCAGGTCGACGCCAATCCTACGCCGATCGCCTTCGCCGAGGTCTATCTGGCCCTGCAGCAGGGTGTCGTCGACGCCCAGGAAAACCCGCTGCCCACGATCAAGGCCAAGGCCTTCTACGAGGTGCAGGACGTCATCAACCTGACCGGTCATATCACCGACTCCCTGATCACGATTGCCGGCGGTCCGCTGTGGAATCGCCTGTCCGAAGAGGATCGGCAGATCTTCCGCGACGTCTATGAAGAGGCCGGCGAGAAGATCACCGCCGACATCGTGCAGCAGGAGCAGGACCTGGTGGCCTGGTTCGAGGAGCAGGGCGTCACCGTCAACGAGGTCGACACCGCACCGTTCCGCGAGGCGGTGATGCCGGCTCACAACGGTGACGCGGCGACCTGGGACCAGGAAACCTACGATCGCCTCCAGGCTATCGGCCAGTAAACGACGGAGGGGAGGGCGCCGTGCGCCCTCCCTCGGGAGATCCTTCATGACCCGATCTGACGTGAGTGACCCTGGCGTCGAACACGAGACCACCAGCGCCTTCGAGGTGCCCGATGACGACGACCGGATCCGGCCGGGTGACTACGGCATCGAGGACTATCTGACGCTGGTGGTCTTTTGGCTTCTGGCGTTGGACGTCTTTGTTCAGTTCTTCAGTCGCTACGTGCTCGGCAACTCCATCGCCTGGACCGAGGAGATCGCCCGCTACCTGCTGGTAGCGGTGGGTTTTCTCGGCAGCGCCATGGCCGCCCGCAAGGGCTCGCATATCGCCGTGGAATTCTTCTATCGCTACCTGTCGGAGCCCACCGCCCGGGTCATGTGGACCCTGGTGGATCTGGTGCGTATCGCCTTTCTCGGCATGCTGGCCTGGATCACCTGGCAGCTGGCCCAGCGCACCAATTCGATGATGGTGTCGGTGGACCTGCCCAAGAGTCTGCTCTATTACGTGGTGCTCTTCGGGGTGGTGCTGATGCTGGTGCGCTCGATCCAGCTGGCGGTGCGTCACTGGCGCACCGGCGAGAGCGAATTGATGTTTCGCGACGATGACGACTGAGCGCCACGAACAAGGAACAACCCCATGACTGAAGCAATGATCAGTGCCCGGCGCGGATCGCCAGTGCCTCCGGTGGTGGCGGCACTGGCGGTCGTCGGCTGCATCGCGCTGGCGTTTTTCGAGAACTACCTTTCGTTTCTGTTTGCCGCCCTATTTACCCTGCTGGTCTGCGGGGTGCCCATCGCCATCAGCCTGGCCGGCTCCTGCCTGATGTACGTTCTGCTGACAGGACGCGTGCCCGACGTGGTCGTGGTGCACCGCATGGTCAACGGCATTGACAGCTTCCCGCTGCTGGCGATCCCTTTCTTTATCCTCGCCGGCAACCTGATGAACAACGGCGGCATCACCACCCGCATCTTTGACTTCGCCAAGGCGCTGATGGGTTGGATGCGTGGGGGCCTGGGCCACGTCAACGTCGGTGCCAGCATTGTCTTTTCGGGGATGTCCGGTGCCGCCGTGGCCGATGCCGGTGGCCTCGGCACCATCGAGATCAAGGCCATGCGCGACGCCGGCTATGATCAGGAGTTTGCCGTAGGCATCACCGCAGCGTCCTCGACCATCGGCCCGATCATTCCGCCAAGCCTGCCCATGGTGATCTACGGAGTGATGGCGTCGGTCTCGGTGGGGCAGTTGTTCGCCGCCGGCCTGGTGCCGGGCCTGCTGATGGGTCTGACGCTGATGGTGATGATCACCTGGCTGTCGCGGCGTCGCGGCTACAAGCGTGACGCGCGGTTCTCGGTCTCGGTGCTGGGCAAGACGTTCTCGCGGGCCTTCCTGTCGCTGCTGACCCCGGTGATCATCGTCGGCGGCATCGTCACCGGTGCCTTTACCCCGACCGAGGCGGCGATCGCGGCGGTGGTCTATGCGCTGATTCTGGGGGGACTGGTCTACCGTACCCTGACCTGGCGGCGACTGTTGAAGGTCAGCATGGAAACCATCGAGACCACCGCGGTGATCCTGTTCATCGTTGCCGGCGCCTCGATCTTCGCCTGGATCCTGACCAGCAACCAGGTCACCCAGCACGTCATGGGGCTGCTGGGACCCTTCCAGGACAATCCCATCGCCGTGCTCCTGATCATCAATCTGGTGCTGATCGTGGTGGGCTGCTTCATGGAGACCATCGCCGCCATTACCATCCTGGTGCCGGTGCTGCTGCCGGTAGCGGTGGCCTCCGGGGTGGACCCGGTGCACTTTGGTGTGATCATGGTGCTCAACCTGATGATCGGCCTGTTGACCCCGCCGGTGGGCATGGTGCTCTACGTGCTGTCGCGGGTGTCGCATATCTCCTTTGAGAAGTGCATGCGCGGCACCCTGCCTTTCCTGATCCCTCTGGTGGTGGCGCTGTTGCTGGTGACCTTTATTCCGGCGATTTCGCTGTGGTTGCCGACGCTGGTCTACCGCTGAGTCCCGGGTCGCCGCTGCGGCGGTGACGCGGTATGGCCGAGTCAAGGCGGCGCCGAGCGATCGGTGCGCGCCTTGCGGCCCTTATCCCCCTCACAAGGAATCCCCATGAGTGCCAGTCAATACGAGGCCTGTCGGGTCGATTACAAGGATCTGCATCGCTTTATCGAACAGGCGCTGGCGGCTGCCGGCGCCGATCAGGCCTCCCGGGAAGCGGTGGCCAAGGCGTTGGTCACGGCCTCGCTGATGGGCACCGACAGCCACGGCCTGAGGCTATTGCCGCACTACCTCAACGCCCTGCAAGGCGGGCGGATCAAGGGCAGCCCGACGCCGAGCATCAAGCAGCGTCTGGCCGGCACTGCGGTACTGGACGCCGATGATGGCTTCGGCCATCTGGCCGGGTATCGGGCCATCGATCATGCCGTCAGCATGGCCCGGGAGGTCGGCATCGGTGCGGTGGCGGTCGGCAACTCGTCGCACTTCGGTGCCGCCGGCTGCTACGCCCTCGCCGCGGCAGAGCAGGGCATGCTCGGCATGGCCTTTTGCAATTCCGATCCGTTCGTCCTGCTCCACGGTAGTCAGCGGGCCTTCCACGGCACCAATCCGATCGCCTTCGCTGCACCGGTGGCCGGCGAGGATCCGTATCTGCTGGACATGGCCACCAGCTCGGTGCCCATGAATCGGGTGAAGCAGTATGCGGCCATCGGACGGCCCTTGCCGGCGGATATCGCCGCGACCAGCGACGGCAGCACGACTACCGACGCCCGCCAGGTCAGCGCCTTGTTGCCGGTAGGTGGCGCCGGCTTCGGCTTCAAGGGGGCCGGGCTTGGCGGCATGGTCGAGGTGCTGAGTTCGACCCTGGCCAACATGGTCCACGGTTTTCGCCTGCTGCCGATGGGCGGGCCGGACATGTCGACTCCGCGCGGCGTCGGCCACTTCTTTCTGGTGATGGACCCGGGCGCCTTCGAGGAGCGCAGCGCCTTCGAGCGTCGCCTGGCCGAGTACCTCAAGGATCTACGCCAGATGACGCCGGTAGAGGGTCAGCGGGTGCTGGCGCCGGGGGATCGCGAGTGGCAGACCCGCGACGAGCGCAAGCAGACTGGCATTCCCCTGGACCATGCCCAGCGCGATCAGTATCGCCAGATCGCCGAGCGCTTTGCGCTGACGGCGCTGACCGAGCACTGACCGAGCGCCGTCGAGGCTTGGCCTGGCCCGGGGCGAGTGTGCCGCAGTGACGCCTTGCTGCCCAGGGGGTGCGCCTTGCAGTACCATGTGCGCCGTGTCCCGGAGACGCTCCGGGTGATGGATCGAGGGAGACCCGCGTCGATGAGCAAATATCGGGTGGAGCGCAAGACGCTGTCCGAGCAGGTGGCCGAACAACTGGAGGCTGAAATCCTCGAAGGGCGGCTGGGCGAGAATGATCAATTGCCGTCCGAACGTGAATTGATGGAGCAGTTCGGGGTCGGGCGCCCGGCGGTGCGGGAGGCGCTGTTCTACCTGCAGCAGCTAGGCTTGATCGCGATCAACAGCGGCACCCGGGCACGGGTTATCCGGCCCACCGCCGAGGCCGTGATGGCGAGGCTGTCCGGGGTCACCCGGCAGTTGTTGGCCAAACCCGAAGGGCAGCAGTACTTTCAGGAGGCTCGGGCGCTTTTCGAGGTCGCGCTGGCCCGTCAGGCGGCGCAGCACGCAAGCGATGAGGAGATCCAGGCGTTGCGCGACGCTCTGGCGCATCAGCGTTCGGTGATCGGCGATGAAGCCGCCGTCAAGCGGGCCGATAACGACTTTCATGGCGTCCTGGCGAGTATCGGGCACAACCCCATCTACGACGCCATCCATCAGGCACTATCCGAGTGGCTCGATGACCGTCGCGCCCTGGCGCTGCAGCAGCCCGGGGAGGACCTGGCTGCCCTGGAGGCCCACACCGAGATCGTCGAGGCCATCGCCGCCCGGGACCCGGAAGCCGCCGAGGCCGCCATGCGACGGCACCTCGATCGTCACTACGGCACCTATATGCAGCTCAAGCAACGCCTCAAGAGTCGCCAGGACGACGCCTGAGCCTGAGGGAGCGGAAACTCGCGTGCTGCACCGGGCAGCGACAACCACCCTGAGCCAAGGGCCTTGGGCCAAGGGCGTGAGTCGAAGCCATACGCCGCCGCCGGATGACATCCGGCGGAGGCGTGTTATTGAAGGGTGCCTTGTTTGGGTGAGCCGCCAGTTTGCCCAGCACGTTGTCAGTTCGAGGACAGGGACGAGGTCGACGCGGAAGCCGTCGAGGGGAAAGCGCTGGCCAGGCGTGGTACGTCCCGACCCTGGCGGGCGGCCATCTGTACCACCGGCGCCAGCCTTCGCTCCAGCTTCTGGGGATGATTCTGGGCGACATCGGCCAGTCGGTGGTCCAGCCATGGATTGCGGAAACGATCCAGAATGCTGTCGACGTAGTCCTCGAGTTCCATGCCCGGAAGTTCCTGATCGAGTACCGGTACCACCTCCTGGCGCAGCATCTTCTCCAGTTCGTCTCCCAGGCGGGGGTCGTCTATCGCCTGGCGAACCAGTGTCACCTCTTCGCCGAGACCGAGATCCAGGACGCGAGCGACCAGCCAGGTATGAGCCAGGTTGAGCAGGTGCAGCTTGCGACGCTCGAAGGGACGGATATCGTCGACCAGATGTACGTCCGGGTGGGAGAACGGCATCACCAGCCCGGGCGTTTGCTGAATCGCCCAGAGGCCATAGGGCTCGGCGACGGCGCCCACCGGATCCAGCTCGGCGGAGACGATGCGGTCCACCAGGGTCACCGCCCACACGCAGTCCCGCTCGAGCCATGCCATGAAGCCATCGTCGTCGTAGTGGGCCTGTGCCAATTCCAGGATGACGTCCTTGAGCTTGAGGGCGTTGTCGGTCAGAAGCTCGCATGGCAGCAGGGTGACGCCGGGACGGCCGGCGTCGAAGCGGGTCTTCAACAGGTGCGTCAGCTTGGCGGGGAAGCTCTCGGGGCAGTCCCGCCGTGGGCCATCGCCCGCCGGGACCTGATAGCCCGCCTCGGAGGTGTTGGAGACCACGTGGGTCACCTCATCGCGAAAACGCCGCTCCACTTCTGCCCAGGCTTCGCGGGCAACCAGCGCGGTGGTGATGCTGTCGACCTGATGGGTGGTATCGATCAGTTCGCCATCACGTCGGCCGCGCATCTTGACCGGGTAGACCGGGTCCCGGGCCAGGGCGTGGGCCTTGGTTCGCCCGGCCGCACGGTCTGAGCTCTGTACCGCAATGATACGGATATCACTGCCGTGTTCGTCCCGGGCCTGGCTGGCGAACAGGTCGACGTGGGCCAGCAGAAAACGGCCGATGCCGAACTGCATCAGGGTGACGGTGGTTGCGTTTTGCATGTTGTCAGGCTCTCTCAAGGGAAGCTCACAGGCTCTCTCACAAGGACACCCCACGCTTCCAGGGAATGAAGTCGTGCTGGGCCAGCCCCACGGCGCGGGTGGTGTAGCGCCCAGACGCGGTCTCGATGCACAGCGCCAGCAGGTCATCGGCGAGCTCGTCGATGGAGGCCTCGCCCCGGATCACCGCTCCGCTATCGAAGTCGATGATGTCCGCCATGCGGCGGGCCAGGTCCGAGTTGCTGGCGACCTTTAGGGTCGGTGCCACCGGGTTACCCGTGGGCGTGCCGAGCCCGGTGGTGAAGATCACCAGGTTGGCGCCAGAGCCGACCAGAGCGGTAGTGGACTCGACATCGTTGCCGGGACTGCACAGCAGCGCCAGGCCGGGCCGCGTGGCGGTCTCGGTGTAGTCGAGGACCTCGACCACCGGGCTATCGCCGCCTTTCTTGGCGGCCCCGGCGGACTTCATGGCATCGGTGATCAGACCATCGCGGATATTGCCCGGCGAGGGGTTCATCGAGAAACTCGCACCGACCGCGTCGGCGTGGCGCTGGTAGGCCTGCATCAGCGACGAGAAACGTTCGGCGGTGGTGTCGTCGACGCAGCGCGACAGCAGTTCGTGCTCGACTCCGCAGAGCTCGGGAAATTCGCTGAGGATGCCGCTGCCGCCGAGGGCAACCAGGCGATCGATGACACCGCCCACCACCGGGTTGGCCGACAGACCCGAGAAGCCGTCGGACCCGCCGCACTCCACCCCGATGCGCAGGGCCGATAGCGGCGCCGGCTGGCGGGTCACCTGGTTGGCCTCGCGCAGGCCATCGAAGATGGTGCCCAGGGCCTGTTCGATCAAGGCGTCTTCGCTGGTGCTGGCCTGTTGCTCGAGGTAGTGCACCGGGCGCAGGCCCTGCGGGTCCTTGCTTGCCACCGCCTGCTTGAGCATGGCGATCTGGGCCTTCTGGCAGCCAAGGCTCAGCACCGTGGCGCCGGCAACGTTAGGGTGGGTGATGTAGCCCGCCAGAAGGTTGCACAGCGCCTGGGCGTCGTCGTCGGTGCCGCCACAACCCAGGGTATGGGTCAGAAAACGCACGCCGTCCACGTTGGGAAAGGGCGAGGAGGGAGGCTCGGTCACATGGCTCGGGCTATCGCCATGAAGCATCTGGCGTGCCATCTGCTTGTAGTCGCGGAAAGGGTCGTCACCCAGGGCGTCCGCCACACACTGGCGAAGCACCTCGATATTGCGGTTCTCGCAGAACACCAGTGGCACCACCAGCCACAGGTTGGCGGTGCCCACGCCACCGTCCGGACGATGGAAGCCGTCGAAGGTGTGATCCTCGAAGGCGGAAACGTCCGGTGCCTGCCAGTGTTCCCGGCGGGTGACCGGGGTATCCGAGTGGGTGAAGTGCTCCAGGTTGTCGGTGCGGATCACGCTGCCACGGGCGATCGCCCGGGTGGCCCGGCCGACGGTGACGCCGTACATGGTGACGGTGTCACCGACGGCCAGATCCTCGAGGGCGAACTTGTGCTTGTGGCGGATGGCTTCCACCAGCGTCAGGGTGTCGGCACCCTCGTCGATGCGGTGCCCCTGGGGCAGGTCGCGCAGGGCGACACGCACATTGTCGGCAGGATGGACCCGCAGGCTTTCCTGGGCGGGCTGGTCGCTGGCGATGGTCGCGTTGGACGACGCTTCCTTGTTCGATGCAGCGGTGGTCGATGACTGCGTGGACATGGGACGGTCCTCGGCAAAGGCGTTGACGTTGTTATCGTGACGGCCTGGTGATCGGGTGCAGCAGATGACGGTGGGTGCCGTACGCCGCCTGGTGAAAGAGTGTTCGGTGCCCGTCGAAGGGGGCGCCGGTCCTGGGGCGCGCGCCACGGCAGTCAAGCTGCGACGCGTGCCTGTCCAGGAGCCGACTTATCGATCGAGGTGAATCATCGCCTTGATCACGCCGGCCTCACCGCCGCACCACACCGGCATGGTCTCCGGCAGGGCCTCGAGCTTGGCGCGATGGGTGATCATCGGGCGTACCTGGATACGGCCTTCTTCCAGCAGTTCGGTGACGCAGTCGAAGTCTTCGCGGGTGGCGTTGCGGCTGGCGAGCAGGGTCAGTTCTCGGCCGTGAAAGCTCGGGTCGTCAAAGCGAATGTCTGACTTGACGATGCTGACCAGCACGTAGCGGCCGCCGTGTCCGGCCAGGCCGAAGCCGGCCTCCATGGCGCTCGGATTGCCGGTGGCGTCGAACACCACATCGGCCAGGGCGTCGTCGTTGAGACTGGCCAGGCGCGCCTGCGGATCGTCCTCGCCCACCACCAGGGTCAGCTCGAAGCCGAGCGCTTCGCGGCAGAAGGCCAGGCGTTCGGCGCTGGTATCGAGCAGCAGTACCCGTGCACCGCGGGCCCGGGCGACCTGGGCGACGCCGATGCCGATGGGGCCGGCGCCGACCACCGCCACCAGTTCGTCCGCTTCCACCGCGGCCCGACGCACCGCGTGGGCACCGATGGCCTGGCACTCGATCAGCGCCAACTCGTCTGGTTCCAGTGCCGGGCAGGCCACCAGATGATCGACCGGAACCTTCAGCCACTCGGCCATGCCACCGTCGCGATGGACGCCGATCACCTGCATCGCCTGACAGCAGTTGGTCTTGCCGCGTCGGCAGGCGCGACACTCGCCACAGTGCAGGTAGGGAATCACGTACACCGGCTGGTGCTCGAGGCGGGCACGGGTCGCCTCGTCCACGTCGTCGGCAAGGGCCTCCACCGTACCGGCCAGTTCGTGCCCCAGCACCCTGGGGTATTCGAAGTAGGGTTGGTTGCCGCCGAAGGCGTGGATATCGGTGCCGCAGACCCCGATGCGCGAAATGCGCACCAGGGCCTCGCCGCCGGCAAGCTCGGGGCGGGGGCGCTGTTCCAGGGCCATCTGCCCTGGTTCGACGCAGACCGCCACGGTCATTGGCTGGTCGGACTGGCTCATGCGTCGGAATCCGCCACGACCTTCTGGGTCTGTACCCCGAGGCCCTCGATGCCCAGGCGCATGGTCTGACCCGGACGCAGGAACACCGGCGGATTCTGGCCCAGGCCGACACCAGGCGGCGTGCCGGTGGAGATGACGTCGCCTGGCTGCAGGCTCATGAAGCGGCTCAGGTAGCTGATCAGGTAGGCCACCTGATAGACCATGGTGCGGGTATTGCCGTCCTGGTATCGCTTGCCGTCGACCTCTAGCCACAGGTTAAGCGCCTGGGGATCTTCCACTTCATCCGGGGTCACCAGCCAGGGGCCGAGGGGGCCGAAGGTGTCGCAACCCTTGCCCTTGTCCCAGGTACCGCTTCGCTCGAGCTGGAATTCCCGCTCGGATACGTCGTTGATCACGCAGTAGCCCGCCACGTGCTCGAGGGCGTCGGCTTCGTCGATATAGCGACCGCCCTTGCCGATCACCACGCCGAGTTCGACCTCCCAGTCGGTCTTGGAGGAATCGCGGGGAATGATGACGTTGTCGTCGGGGCCGCAAATGGCGCTGGTCCATTTGTTGAAGATCACCGGCTCCGGCGGCACCTCGGCGCCACTCTCGGCGGCGTGGTCGGCGTAGTTGAGACCGATGCAGATGAACTTGCCGACCTGACCGACGCAGGGGCCGATACGGGTGTCGGCGGGAACCTCAGGCAGGCTTTCCAGATCGAGGCCGGCGATGCGCGCCAGGCTGTCACGTCCGAGGGCCTCTCCGGCAACGTCGTCGATGACGCCGGACAGGTCACGGACACGTCCGTTGGCGTCGAGAATACCGGGAGCTTCCTGGCCGGGGGCGCCGAATCGCAGCAGTTTCATGGGGTGTCCTTTGTCGTTGATTGGATGGATAAGGTCGATGGATTGATGTCGTTGTGTCGTCTTTTACGCCAGCCAGCCACCGTCGATGATCTGGCTGGTACCTGTGGTATACGCCGATTCATCGGAGGCCAGATAGACGGCCAGTGCGGCGATCTCCTCGGGCCTGCCCAGGCGTCCCATTGGCTGGCGGTCGAGGAAGGCCTGGCGCACCTGGGCTTCGTCCTGTCCCTGAGCCTCGGCCTGGGCGCGAATACGCTGCGCCAGGGAGGGCGACTCCACGGTACCCGGACAGATGGCGTTGCAGCGGATGCCCTGAGTCACGTAGTCCGCCGCCACCGAGCGCGTCAGACCGATGACGGCGGCCTTGCTGGTGCCGTAGGCAAAGCGTCCGGCAACCCCTTTCAGGCTGCTGGCGACCGACGCCATGTTGATGATGCTGCCACCACCGGCCTCCAGCATACCGGGAAGAAAGGTCGAGATGGTGTGGTACATGGCGGTGACGTTGATCGCCATGGAGCGATCGAAGTCCTCGATGGAGCACTCGAGCAGGCTGCCGCTATGCACGTAACCGGCACAGTTGAACAGGATGGTCGGTGTCGGAATCTTCGCCCCCAGCTCGGCGATCGCCGCAGGGTCGGTCACATCCAGGGTGTGGCAGCGGACACCCCGGCGATCTGCCAGATCCTCGAGCTTGGCCGGATCGAGGTCGGTGGCGTGGACCTCCGCGCCCTCGGCGATAAAGCGCTCGACGGTGGCGCGACCGATGCCCTGGCCGGCGGCGGTGATCAAGGCGGTCTTTCCTGACAGACGCATGATGTCTCCTGTTGGCAGGGGCGACGAGGTTGTTGCTATGGCGGCGAAACATCAGGTGTCGTAGTGACGAAGGCCTGGTGCTCTCCCTCTAACTGAAGCCTGGTCGTGTCGCGGTTTTCGCTAGGTGGTATGACAGGCTGCTAGCATGACGTTATCCGTAGTATGGCGCAGGTTGGCTGGATTGCAATTAGCGCCAAGGGCCGACTTTGGTCGTAAAGGATCAAGAGAGCCGGGGTAGCGGAATATGGCTGATAGCAAAGAGCTGGGACGGAGATCGCTGGTCAGCGGGAAGAGACCGCCGAGAACATAAAAAAAGGCGGCCGGGGAGGGCCGCCAGGAGGGCAGGGAACGCAAGAAGGATGGCGGATATCGCTGCCGAGAGACATCCTTCTCTCGGGGCAGCCCCTATGCCACTTCTGGACTCCGGGGCGAATCCAGTGGCTCGCCGGTAGACGTACCCTGCAAGGCCATAGGGTGACGCAGGGTCACCGCCATCGCTTCATGCTCGGTGGTGCCAGGTGCTTGTCTTGCCGGCCTTCGTGCTACTGGGTATCGGGTGTTTATATGTCTATACGGCCGGCTGCGGTTCGCATGTGCACGTACCGCACGTTTCTACATAGCACCTTTCATTGGCACCTTTAGGCACCATATTCCAGATGGTCCCCGTTCCTGACTCTGACTCCCTGGCCGATGGTTCAGGCCCTGGACTGTCGGAACGGGGCCAGACAGGCGATCAGCCGTCGTTGCCAAGCTGGGACTGGGTGCCGCCACCGGCGTCGTCGCCGGCGCCCTTGCCGGCGGTCAGTACCGGGTAGTACTGGGTAAAGACGAAGTCGTCGGCTGCCGCCGCCGCGTGGCAGGCGTTGCAGGCCGCGGTGGGGAAGGGCGCCGCTGTCTCCTTGAGACTCGAGTGGTCCGGCGTCGAGAAGCTGTAGTAGGCCCAGTTGCCGGGTTCATCCGGGAAGTGCTCGCTGCTCTTGATGGTCGCCTCGAGGCCGATGTATTCGCCCATGAAGTAGCCGTTGCCGCTGGCCGCCTGCTTGCTGCCGACGCTGATCAGCTCCTTGATCATGATGGCGCCATCGCGGAATTCACCGGTTTCCTTCCAGTGATCCCAGCTTTCCGGATCGATGTAGACGGCGTGGAACTCGGGAAAAGGCGCCTTGCCGTTGTTCATGTCATTGGGCGTGAGCGGGGTACCGACGAACACCCATTCGCGGAAGCCGGTGGGGCGCGTGAGCTCCCCGTCGGTGATCTCGAAGTAGGTCTCGGCGACCGCGTCGAAGGCGATCAGGCTGGCGCCCATGGCGGCGGCGAAGGCGGTGAGACGGGAAATCCTGAGCATGGTCTGTCCTCCTTGGTCACCGAGGCGCACCTGGACGCATCCATCCACGGGTGCTGCGCTGACGGCGACGAGTCACGGCAAGGGCGGCGCAGGCTTCTTGGGTGGCCTTTGGCTTGCTCCCTGTCCTTTATCCGGGCCTTGAGGCCCTTGTCTGATGATGGTCGATGTTCCTTGGTCCCTTCGCTCGCGCGAGTGCAGCGATGACGTTGCCGGTCTTGTTCCTGACCTTGCGTTGTTCCTGACCTTGCGTTCGCGATGCAACGCGCCTTGCGCAAGAACAACCGTCATATGTCGAAACACTGACTGACATCGGCGGGAGGGGTCTTGAAGGTATATGTCAGAGCCATGTCACTCGCCATGTCCGGCGCGGGAACTCGCATACCGCATGCGCAAATGCTTGAGTAGCAGCGCGTAATGGCACAGTTGGCGGCCTGAAACAAAAAAGCCTCGCCGAGGGCGAGGCAGAAGGGAGATGTCGGTTCGTGCGGGTCTTGCGTGGTGTCAGCCGCGCTGGTGGGCGAGCCAGGCGCGGATACCGTAGGTCCAGGGGGGCAGCTGGTCGGAGCGTTCGACGCGATTGACCAGAGCGCCCAGGCGAGGCGTCGAGATGGTGACCACATCACCCAGGTGATGGGTAAAGCCCTGGCCGGGCCCGTCGCGGTCCTGAATCGGCGAGAACATGGTGCCGAGGAACAGCATGAAGCCATCGGGGTACTGGTGATGCGCGCCGATGGTCTGGCCGACCAGGTCCAGCGGGTCGCGACTGATCTCGCGCATGTCGCTCTGGTCTTCCAGCAGGAAGTCGTCGTCGTTGCCTTCGATGCGCAGGCTGACCATGGCCGAGCGCACGTCGTCGATCGAGAAGTGGTCATCGAACAGGCGAATGAAGGGGCCGATGGCACAGGAGGCGTTGTTATCCTTGGCCTTGCCCAGCAGCAGGGCACTGCGTCCTTCGACATCGCGCAGATTGACGTCATTGCCCAGCGTCGCGCCGCGGGCGTTGCCTTGTGCATCCACCGCCAGCACGATCTCGGGCTCGGGGTTGTTCCAGCGCGATGACGGGTGCAGCCCCACCGCCGCGCCCTGGCCCACCGCGGACAGCGGCTGCGACTTGGTGAAGACCTCGGCGTCGGGGCCGATGCCGACCTCCATGTACTGGGACCAGGCGCCACGGGACTGAAGCTCGGCCTTGAGCGCCATGGCCTCGTCGGAGCCGGGGCGGATCTTCGACAGGTCACCGCCGATCACGCGCTTGAGTTCCTCGCGCAGCTCGCCGGCGCGGGCGGCGTCGCCACCGGCCTGCTCCTCGATGACGCGTTCCAGCAGGCTGACCGCGAAGGTCACTCCACAGGCCTTGATCGCCTGGACGTCGCAGGGCGCGAGCAGGTGCGGGGCGCGCTGGGGTGTCTGGCAGGAATTTTCCAGCAGGCTGTCCAGGCTACCCAGGGACTCGCCCTCGGCGTTGGCGATCAGCTCGGCGGCGTCGTCGCGTTCGAGCAGGTCGGCCATGACATTGATGGTGGCCGACAGGTCGATAAGCTGGCCATCGCGAACGGTTACCAGGACGGGGCCTCGTTGGTCGTCGCGCCACACTCGGCCGACCAGCAGGGCACGGTCGGCGTCGTCGGGCAGGATGTCGCGGGCGGTAAGGCGGGGACTCATGTTAGGGCCTCTATCTGTTGAAAAGGGGAAGTCGATGGCTCAGCGCTGCATTCTGGGCAGGATGCGTCCGGGGCTCATCAGGCCGCGGGGGTCCAGCAGGCGCTTCAGGCCACGCATGATGTCGTGCTCCGGCGCCGACAGGCTTTCGAGGAAGTAGGGCTGCTTGACGCGACCGATGCCGTGCTCGGCGCTGATGCTGCCGTCGAACTCGGCGACAATGGCAAACAGCTGCTCTTCCAGCTCATGCAGCAGACTGCGCTTGTCGTCGTCGTCCAGATGCGCCGGCGGCAGGATATTGAAGTGCAGGTTGCCATCGCCGACGTGGCCGTAGGCGATGACCTGAGAGTCCGGCGAGGCCTCGGTGATCGCCGCCTCCGCCTGGTCATGGAAGGCGGTAAGCTGGGAGATCGGCAGCGAGACGTCGGTACGCAGGTGCTCGCCGCGGCGCTGCTGGCCTTCCAGCATGGCCTCGCGCAGCTGCCATAGCTGGGCCGCCTGGGTATCGCTGGAGGCCAGCACACCATCCTCCAGCAGGCCTTCCTCGAGTCCTCGCTCGAATAGCGACTCGATCATGCTGTCGAGATCGGCAGGCCCGCTGGCGGCGACTTCCATCAGCACGTACACCGGGTGGGGTGCATCCAGCGGGTCCGGCAGTGAGGGATCGGCCTCCAGGGCAAGCTCCATGCAGGCCCGCGGAATCAGCTCGAAGGCGGTCAGCAGGTCGCAGCAGCTGCGTCTTGCCTGGGCATAGAGTTTCAGCACCGAGGCCACGTCGGGGCAGCCGATCAGCGCCGTGCGTGTCACCTGGGGACGGGGGTAGAGCTTGAGTACCGCGCCGGTGACGATGCCCAGGGTACCCTCGGCACCGATGAACAGCTGCTTCAGGTCGTAGCCGGTGTTGTTCTTGTGCAGTGCCTTCATGTCGTCGAGCAGACGGCCGTCCGGCAGTGCTACCTCGATACCCAGTACCAGCTGGCGCATCATGCCGTAGCGCAGCACGTTAAGGCCGCCGGCGTTGGTGGCGATGTTGCCGCCGATCTGGCAGCTGCCCTGGGCGCCGAGGGCCAGCGGAAAGGTGCAATCCTCGGCCTCGGCGGCGTCCTTGATGGTCTGCAGCACGCAGCCGGCGTCGACGCTCAGGGTGAAGTTGATCGGATCGATGGAGCGAATTTTATTAAGCCGCTCCAGGCTGATGACCAGCTCCGGTGTCTGGCTGTCCGGCAGGGCGCCTTCGACCAGGCCGCTGCCGCCGCCCTGGGGGACCACCGGAATATCGTGGCGATGACAGTAGCCGAGTACCTGCGCCACCTGCTCAGAGGTCGCCGGGCGAGCCACCGCCAACGGCAGACCGCCGCGGGCGCCGGCCCAGTCGACCCGATAGCGCTCGAGGTCGTCTGTCAGCACGCCGGTGCTGCCCAGGGTCTCTCGCAGAAAGGTCAGCAGGTCGTCGTTGGCGCTCATCGGGGGCTTCTCCGCTCGGCGGGCGGCCAGGGGCCGCCCAGGTTGTTCAAGTTCGGTGTTATCGGAACCACAGCACCACTCCCGGGAACAGCAGGAACACGACCAGCAGTGCCACCAGGGTGAAGTAGAAGGGCAGCAGGCTCTTGACCAGGCTTTCCATGCCGACCTTGCCGACGCCACAGCCGACATAGAGCACGGTGCCCACCGGCGGGGTGATCAGGCCGATACCCAGGATGAAGGACATCAGCACGCCGAAGTACACCGGGTCGATGCCAAGCTTGACCACCACCGGCGTCATCAGCGGTGCCAGGATCACCATGGCCGGTGTCAGGTCCATGAAGAAGCCCACCACCAGCAGGAAGGCCGACAGGATCAGCAGCAGCAGAAGCTTGTTCTCGGTGATGGCGGACAGGCTCACTACCAGTTGCTGGGGGATCATGTTGGCGGTCAGAAGCCAGGCCAGCACGCTGGCGAAGGCCAGCAGCAGCATGACCACACCTGTCAGTCGACCGGTGCTCACGCACAGCTCAAAGAAGCGCTTGAGCGATAGGCTGCGATAGACGAAGAAGGACACCGCAAAGGCATAGACCAGCGCGATGGCGGCGCTCTCGGTGGGGGTGAAGACCCCGGTGAGGATGCCACCGACGATGATCACCGGCAGCAGCAGCGCCAGGATGGCGTCCTTGAGGGCACTGGTCAGTTCCTGGAAGGAGAAGGCCTGGCCTTTGCCGTTCTTGCGTGATTGCACGTAGGTGGTGGCCGCCAGTCCCAGGGTGATCAGGATGCCGGGCACGATGCCGGCCAGGAACAGCTGGGAGATCGAGGTGTTGGTGACCACGCCGAACAGGATCATCGGGATCGACGGCGGGATGATGATGCCGACCACCGAGGCCGCGACCACGATGGCGGTGGCCATGGGCGCGCTGTAGCGATGCTGCTTCATCGGCTCGATCATCATGCTGCCGACCGCCGAGGCGTCGGCCACGGCGGAGCCGCTGATGCCGCCGAAGAACATCGAGGTCATCACCGCCACCTGACCCAGGCCACCGGCGACGAAGCCGACCATGGCGCTGGCCAGTCGGACCAGGCGGGTGGCGATGCCGCCCTCGCTCATCACCTCGCCGACCAGGATGAACAGCGGAATGGCCAGCAGCGGAAAGGAGTCCAGGCCGTTGACTGCCTGGGCGACGATGGGCGACAGCGAATAGTCGGAATAGAAGAAGATGAACAGGCTGATGGCGCCGAGGCCAAACGAGATCGGCATGCCAATGACGATGCAGATGGCAAGCCCGATAAGGATGCTCCACAGGATCATGGTTCGGACCTCCTGAGCAGGGCCACCAGGGCCAGGGTGTTGGCGATCAGGGTCAGCCCTGCCATCACCGGCATGGCGCTATAGAGCCAGGTCTTGGGGATGCCGAGCATGGGGGTAGCGCTGGTATAGCCGGAGATCAGCTCCTTGAAGCCGAGCAGGATGCAGATGCAGACGAGGTAGATCACCGCCACGGCGGTCAGTCCCAGCACGCGGCGCAGCCCGGCCGGGGCCAGGTCCTTGAAGTAGGTCACCGCCACGTGTTCCTTCTCGAGGCTGCCGAGTCCGGCGCCAAGCAGTACCAGCCAGATGAACAGCACCCGGGACAGCTCCTCGGCCCAGGCGTAGGAGGTATTGAGCACGAAGCGACCGAAGACGTTGGCGGTCACGCAGAACACCACGCCGAGCACCAGCAATCCGACGGCGATGCGCAGCGTGGTAATCAACCACCCCAGGAGTCCCGGGGTGGAAGTGGAGGATAGGGTGGTCATGGGTCACCTCCGTGGTGACGACGACCCCGCCGCCGACAGCGGCGGGGTCGGGCTAGGGCTTACTGGGAAACAGCGCGGATATCGTCGATCAGCTCTCCGCCGATCTTCTCGCGCCACTCGTCATAGACCGGCGACAGGGTCTCTTGGAAGGTGGCCACCTGTTCCGGGGTCAGCTCGGTGATGTTCATGCCCTCGTCCATCAGCTCCTGCTTGATCTGGTCGTTGAGGGTGCGACTGACTTCACGCTGGTAGTCGCCCATCTGCTTGGCGGCGTCGGACAGCAGATCCTGATAGCCCTCGGGCAGACGGCTCCAGAAGCGCTCGGAGACCAGGGTGATAAAGGGCGTGTAGACGTGGTTGGACTCGGTGGCGTAGTCCTGCACTTCGTTGAACTTGGACGATTGAATGGTGATCCAGGGGTTCTCCTGGCCGTCGACCACGCCCTGCTCGAGGGCGGTGAACAGCTCGGCGAAGGACATCGGCGTCGGGTTGGCGCCCAGGGTCTTCCAGATATCCAGGTGGATCGGGTTCTGCATGGTCCTGACCTTGAGGCCATCCAGATCCTCGGGCGAGGCCACCGCGTTCTGGCTGTTGGTCAGCTGGCGATAGCCGTTCTCGGCCCAGCCGAGGGCCTTGAGGCCATTGGTGCTGGCGGTTTCCAGCATGCGATCACCGATCTCGCCGTCGAGCACCTCGTCGGCCACTTCCGGAGTGGGGAACAGGAACGGCAGGTCGAAGACCGCGAATTCCGGGAACATGTTGACCAGCGGCGACGTGGACGGCGCGGTCATCTCCAGGGTGCCGGACTGCAGCGCGCTGACCGCCTGGAGGTCATCGCCAAGCTGTGCGCTGTGGAACAGCTCGACCTGGATATGGCCGTCACTGCGTGCCTCGACGATGTCCTCGAAGTACTCGAGGCCACGGTACTGGGCGCCGGACTGGGTGGTGCCGATGCTGAACTTGAGGGTGTAGTCGTTGCCGTCACCCTCGGCCACGGGGCCGTCGACCTCGGGGATCGGCGGCATCTCGCTGGCGGCCTGGGCGGTGGCAACACCACCCAGCGTCAGGCTGCCGATGGTCAGGGCGGCGATGGCCGCGCCCAGGCGGCGACGGGTGAAGGGGGCGACGGACGTTGTGATTGTTGTCATGCTTCTCTCCAATTTGCGTGGCGTGCTGGCCATTGCGTAACGCTCTGGCCCTTGCTTGGCGTGCTGGCCAGCGGCTCCGGGAAGCGTTTCATCCCGGGGCCGCTGGCCGGTGGAGCGGCTCAGGCGTCTTGCCAGGCCGCGCCTTCGGGGTAGCGATGCATCTCGAGGGACTCGGGCTTCATGGTGATGCTGTAGCCCGGCGCCTCGGGCACCAGGTAGCGACCCTGACGGATACGCACCGGGTCGACAAAGTGCTCGTGCAGGTGGTCGACGTACTCCAGCAGGCGACCTTCCAGCGAACCGGAGACGGCGATGTAGTCGAACAGGGAGATGTGTTGGGTGTATTCGCATAGGCCCACGCCACCGCCGTGGGGGCAGATCGGCACGCCGTACTTGGCCGCCAGCAGCACCACGATGATGACCTCGTTGAGCCCGCCCAGACGCGCCGCGTCGAGCTGACAGAAGTCGATGGCGCCTGCCTGCAGCAGCTGCTTGAACATCACCCGGTTGTGGCAGTGCTCGCCGGTGGCGACGCCGATGCCACCTTCCAGGCCGCCCCTGAGGCGACGACGGATCTCGGCGTGACCGAGGATGTCGTCGGGGCTGGTGGGCTCCTCGATCCAGTGAGGATTGAACTCGGCCAGACGGCGCATGTTGACGATGGTCTCGTCCACATCCCACATCTGGTTGGCGTCCATCATCAGGGTGCGTTCTTCGCCGATCTCCTCGCGCAGGATCGCCGCGCGCCGGCGATCTTCCTCGATGTCGCCACCGACCTTCTGCTTGAAGTGCTGCCAGCCCTCGGCCAGGGCTTCGCGGCACAGTCGACGCATCTTTTCCTCGGAATAGCCAAGCCAGCCTGCGGAGGTGGTATAGCCGGGGTAGCCCTCGGCCTTCATCTCGGCCTCGCGCTCGCCCTTGGTGCCGGCCTTGCGACGCAGCAGGGCGATGGCCTCCTCGGGGGTGATGGCGTCGGTAACGAAGCGGAAGTCCAGGCAGCGCACCAGCTGTTCCGGGCTCATGTCGACCAGCAGCTTCCAGATCGGCTTGCCTTCACGCTTGGCCCACAGGTCCCAGATAGCATTGACCAGGGCGGCGCTGGCCAGGTGCATCACGCCCTTTTCCGGACCCAGCCAGCGCAGCTGGCTATCGCCACTGGTCAGCTCGCGCCAGAAGGTGCCCATGTCGGCGGTGATGTCCTCGAGCTTGCGGCCCACCAGGGTGGGTGCCAGGGCGTTGACCGCGGCGACGCAGAGATCATTGCCGCGGCCGATGGTGAAACTCAGACCGTGGCCCTCGTCTTCCTGATCGGTGTGCAGGATGACGTAGGTGGCCGAGTAGTCCGGTGCCTCGTTCATGGCATCGGAGCCATCGAGCTGGCGTGAGGTGGGGAAGCGGATATCGCGGGCGTCGACCCGAGTGATGGTGGTCATGCTGGCGGCCTTGTGGTGAATATTGTTGGTTGTCCGACGAGTGGCCAGGGAAAGCATCATGGGCGTCGATCAGCGGTTGGCTGCTTGCGGAAAGCGCCTACCTCTCTGGTTGCTCTCCCGTTCCTCTGTTGCTGCTGTCTCGTCGTTCTATTGTCAGTGAGGGCAGTCTAAACAGAGCGCTAAAAGAACGGCCAATCCAAGTTTTTGGCCATTTGATAACCTCAGGTTATCATGTGTTTTTCAATCATCGGGATGATGCGCTACATGCCCCATGACAGCGGTATTCACGCCAAGACGTGGCTACGGATCAGGCATATGGTATTGCTGGTCGCCTTGGACGAAAGTCGTAACATGCACGCGGCTGCAAGGCAGCTGAATATCAGCCAGCCGGCGGCCAGCAAGATGCTCAAGGACATCGAGGGATTTCTCGGAATACCGCTGTTTCTGCGTGAGCCCGGGCGGATGGAACCGACCGACGCCGGTGTGACGGTATTGCGCTATGCACGGCGTCTGCTCAACGACACCGATCGGCTGGTCGAAGAACTGGCTTCACTGCGCGAAGGCGGGCACGGTCGGCTGGCGCTTGGCTCGGTACCCGGTGCCGCCCCGGTGATGTTGCCAAGGGCCATGGCGGAGTTGAAGTCGCACCGGCCGCGGCTCGCCATCTCGTTGATCGAGAACTCTAGCGATCGACTGCTGGTGGATCTCGAATACAAGCTGCTCGACGCCGTCATTGGCCGCTACACCGAGCCGTCCCAGCGTCATCTGTTCGACTTTCTGCCGCTCAAGGAGGAGCCGGTGTCGGTGGTGGCGCGACCCGACCATCCGCTGTGTCAGGGGACGCCTGAGTTGGCCGAGGTGGTGCGCTGGCCCTGGGTGCTGCACCCCATGGCGAGCCCCATGCGCGGGTTGTTCGAGGCGGCCCTGGCCGAGGCCGGCGTCGCCTCGCCGCGCAACGTCATCGAGACCACCTCCACCCAGGCCTCGCTTCAGCTGGTGGCGAGTACCGATACCCTGTCGCTGTTGCCAAGCTCGGTGGTCAAGACCACCTTCTCTCATGGCCGTTTCGCGGTACTGCCGCTGACCATCGGTGAGCCGCTGGGCTACTACGGCGTGCTCACGCGCAAGGGCGAGCCCTGGCCTGAACTACTGACCGAGTTTGTCGCCAGCCTGGTCGGAGAAGAGGATGCGCCATGAGCAATATCGTGGGCAGGAATGATCGTTGGCGTGAAAGGATGTTTCTGGGATGTCTTGGCCAATAAGTTGGGCGTTTCATGCCGGCAATAATGGCCAAGATATTCGCCGAATAAGCGCGAGACGTCACCGATTATGGATCGGAGGTGATTGCAAAGGCAGGAGGAGACGGTGGCGGGAGGATGTCTGAATGGGTGTCTGGATAGATGTCTCGATGACTGTCTTCAAGGCAATCTTGATAAGCGACGTGATGGCGAGCTAAGCGTCTTGAAAGCCGTCGTGGAATAATGACCCAAGGCCATCGTTCCCAGCAGGTCTTTATCAGGCGATTCGGACCGCAGGACGATGACAGAAAGACGGGGCCAGAAAGACCAGGGCAGAAAGACCGGGACAGAATGACAAGAACAAGAAAAAGAAGACGAGACAGGAGGCGCCGATGATCGGCGCCTCCGTCCGTTCGCTTCAACCATGGCTTCAGCTACGTGTTCAGCCATGTTTTCAGCGATGTCTTCAGCAATGGTTTCAACTACGTCGGTTCAAGACCCTTGGTTGAAGACGTGTGCCAGGCGGTTTACGCCTCGCGCTTGCCGTCCACCAGGCGGCTGACGTTCAGCGGGTTGCCATCCTTGAGCGCTTGCGGCAGCAGGGCGTCCGGCAGGTTCTGATAGCACACCGGGCGCAGGAAGCGGTGGATGGCGGCGCTGCCGACCGAGGTGGTGCGCGAGTCAGAGGTGGCCGGATAGGGGCCACCGTGGACCATGGCGTGGCACACCTCGACCCCGGTGGGCCAGCCGTTGGCCATGACCCGACCGGCACGCCGCTCGAGGATCGGCAGCAGGCCACGGGCCGAGTCGATGTCGCCGTCGTCCATCTGCAGGGTCGCGGTCAGCTGGCCCTCGAGCCCTTCGGCCAGTGCCTTGACCTCGTCCAGGTCGGCACACTCGACCACCAGCGAGGTCGAACCGAACACCTCGGCCTGCAGCGCCTCATCATTGAGGAAGTCGCTGGCCTTGGCCACGAACAGGCCGGCCTGGCACTGGTTGGGTCCGTCGCCCTGGGGGCCGCGCGCCACTTCACGGGCCTTGTCGCTGCCGCCCAGGGTGTTGACTCCCTGGGTGTAGGCGTCGTGGATGCCCGGCGTCAGCATGGTCTGTGCGCCGGCACCCTTGACCGCTTCGGCGGCGGCCTCGACGAAGCCGTCCAGCGCCTCGCCCTTGACCGCGATCACCAGCCCCGGGTTGGTGCAGAACTGGCCGGCCCCCATGGTCAGCGAGCCGACGAAGGCCTCGCCCAGCTCCTTGCCACGGGCCTTGAGCGCCTCGGGCAGCAGGAACACCGGATTGATCGAGCTCATCTCGGCGTACACCGGGATCGGCTCGGGACGCGCCTGGGCGGTCTTCATCAGGGCGGTGCCACCGCTGCGCGAGCCGGTGAAGCCCACCGCCTTGATCCGCGCGTCGCTGACCAGGCCCTGGCCGACCTCGCGACCGGAACCGAACAGCAGCGAGAACACGCCTTCCGGCAGTTCACAGCGGGCCACCGCCTTCTGCAGCGCGCGGCCGACCAGCTCCGAGGTGCCGGGGTGGGCCGAGTGGGCCTTGACCACGACCGGACAGCCGGCGGCCAGGGCGGAGGCGGTGTCGCCACCGGCCACCGAGAACGCCAGCGGGAAGTTGGAAGCGCCGAACACCGCCACCGGACCCAGCGCGATATGGCGCTGGCGCAGGTCGACCCGCGGCATCGGTTCACGGTCCGGCAGGGCCGGATCGTGCCGCACGTCGAGCCATTCGCCGGCGCGCACCACCGAGGCGAACAGGCGCAGCTGGCCGCAGGTACGGCCGCGCTCGCCCTGCAGACGTGCCTGGGGCAGGCCGGACTCCTGCATGGCGCGCTCGATCAGGGCATCACCGAGCGCCTCGATCTCGTCGGCGATGGTCTCGAGAAAGGTCGCACGGGCCTCGAGGCCGGTTTCGCGGTAGCTATCGAAGGCTGCCCAGGCCAGTTCGCAGGCGCGCTCGACCTCGGCCTTGGAACCTGCCTTGTAGCCAGGCTCGAGGGTCTCACCGGTGGCCGGATTGACGGCGTGGATGGGCTCGCCCTTGGCCTCGACGGCCTGGCTGCCGATCAGCTGCTTTCCTTCCAGAGTCATGTTGGCTCCTTTTCGCTTGCGGGGATGGGGTTGTCGGTTTGCTGTCTGGTACCAGTGTCAACGCCGGCTCGACCTGCGTTCAATGCTCGTGTCGTCATTGTTCGGGACAGTCGAAGCCTGTCTCCGGTCGATTACATCGGCGTGACGCTGGTCTGTTCTTCGTCCTCGGTGGGCGGCGCCAGCGGATTACGCAGTGGACGCCCGAAGGCCGGTAGCTCGATCTCGTAGCGCTCGCCCGGTTTGACACTGACACCGTCGGCGAAGCTCAGGGTGGCGGTGCCGAAAAAATGGACGTGGACGTCACCGGGCCGACGGAAACCTGGGTACTTGAAGTGGTGGTGCTCCAGGTTGGCGATGCTGTGCGCCATGTTGTCCTCGCCGGTCAAGAACGGCTTCTCCCACAGGGTCTCGCCGTCTCTGGTGATACGCGAAGTACCCTCCAGATGAGAGGGTAGTTCACCGATCAGCAGTTCGGGGCCGAAACTGCAGGCGCGAAGCTTCGAGTGGGCCAGCCACAGGTAGTTGTAGCGTTCGGTGATGTGATCCGAGAATTCGTTGCCGATGGCGAAGCCCAGCCGATGGGGGCGGCCCTGATCATCGATGAGGTAGAGCCCGGCGAGTTCCGGCTCTTCGCCTGCATCCTCGGCAAAGGATGGCCAGGGCAGCGGCGCCTCGGGGGCCACCACGCAGTCGCCATCCCCCTTGTAGAACCACTCGGGCTGGGCGCCCACCTGGCCTTCGGCGGGCTTGCCGCCCTCGACGCCGAGCCTGAACATGCGCATGGAATCGGTCAGCTGGGCGTCGTCGGTTTCGGACGAGTCGGCGTGCATGGCGCTGCGGGTATCGGCGCTGCCCAGATGGGTCAGGCCGGTGCCGGTGACCAGGCAGTGCGCGGGATCCGGATGGGTCAGCGGCGGCAGTAGCTGACCGCTCGCGACCAGATCGGCGTAGCCGAGGGTCTCGTCACCGAGGCTTTCCTTGACCGTGGTCGCCAGGCCCTTGCCCTCGGCCAGCGCACGGCGTGCCAGGGTATAGGTGTCGGCGTCGGTCAGTCGCACACGGTCCGGTCCTTCGACCAGGGCGGCCCTGACGCTGCCCTGGTGGCGGCACTGGATGATGCGAAGGGTCTCGGGGGTGTCATGATGCATGGCGATATCCTTGCGTGACGTGGGCGCCTTGTCCCGGTTCACGGTTGGCCCCAGAGGCATCTTACGCCCCTGGGGTGGTGTATGGTCAACATACAAAGGTATGGGTTGACGTTATGGAAAGGTGGCTTTGCTGGCGTCTAGCCTGGCGCCTGGTCCCGGAGAGGGGCCGATCCGCTTCATTGCACCAGCCACATGGCCATCTCGGGCCACACCAACAGCGCCGCGAGTACGCATAGCTGCAGGGCGATAAAGGGCAGCACCGAGACGAAGATGTCCTTGAGGCTGATCTCCGGTGGCGCCACGCCCTTCAGGTAGAAGGCCGCGGGACCGAACGGCGGCGACAGGAAGGACACCTGCATGTTCACCGCGAACAGGATGCCGAACCAGATCGGGCTGTAGCCCAGCTGCACGATGATCGGCACGAAGATCGGCAGGGTCAGCATGGCCACCCCGATCCAGTCGAGGAACATGCCGAGCACGATCAGGATCGCCATCATCACCAGGATGATCACGATGGGCGAGACGTCCAGATCCATGATCATGCCGGAGATGAAGCGGTTGCCGCCCATCAGGTTGTAGACCCCGACCAGGGCGGCGGCGCCGATGCCGATCCAGATGATCATGCCGCAGGTCACCAGGGTCTGGGACAGGCTCTGGTGCATCATCGAGAACGAGAACTCGCCCCGGGCCAGCACCGCCAGCAGCACACCGAACACGCCCATGGCCGCCGCCTCGGTGACCGAGGCCACGCCGCCGTAGATCGAGCCCAGCACCATGAAGGCGATCAGCGCCGGCACGATGATCGAGCGCAGCGCGGCACCCCTGGAGGCGAAGCCGGCGTTGCGGTCCTCCTCGCTCATCGGCGGGCCCATGGCGGGGTTGCGCAGGCAGCGCACCAGCACATAACCGATGTAGGACAGCATCAGGATCACCGCCGGGGTGATCGCCGCGGTGAACAGGTCGGCGATGGAGACGCTGGCGATCAGGCCGTAGATGATCAGCACGATGGACGGCGGCATCATGGTACCGAGCGCCCCGCCGGCGCAGACCACGCCGATCGACAGGTGCTTGTCGTAGCCGAGGCGGAGCATCTGCGGCAGCGCCAGGATGCCGAGCAGCACGATTTCGCCGCCGATGATGCCGGACAGCGCGGCCAGGAAGAACGCCACCACCACGGTCTGCACGGCGACGCCCCCGGGCAGTCGCCCGGCGAACACCCGCATGGCGTTGAACAGATCCTTGGCGATGCCCGATCGGTCGAGCAGCGAGGCCATCAGCACGAACATCGGCACCGCCACCAGCGAGTACTCGGTGACGAAGCCGTAGACCCGGCTGGTCACCAGCGGCAGGGCGTTGGGGCCAAACCAGCCGAAGGTAAAGGCCAGCGCCACCAGGCCGGTGATAAAGGCCAGCGGCAGGCCGGTGACCAGCAGCGCGAAGATGGCGCCGACCAGCAGCAGGGTTCCGTCTGCGATGCTCATCAGTCAGCGCCTCCTTCGGGTGCATCGGGGGCGGGCTTGCCCTTGATCGACTGGATCAGGTGAATCAGCGCCTGGACGCACATGATCGCCACCGCGGCGAGGATCATGCCCTTGACCAAGGCGGGGAACGGCGGGTTCCAGGAGGTGCCGGAGCGCTCCAGCTGCCACTCGCCGAGGGGGTTGTGGGAGGCGCCGTAGAACATCACCCAGGCGGCGTAGGTCATGCCCAGGCAGAAGCCGAAGGTGACCAGGTCATTGAAGCGGTCGAGCCACAGCCGGAACCTCGGGCCCACGGCGTCATAGAGCACCTTGACCCGGATATGGCGGTTGGAGGCCAGCGCGGCCGGGCCGCCGAGACAGAAGCTGACCGCCACCAGCATGACCACGGTCTCGTGGACCCAGGAGGTGGGCGCGCCGAAGCCGTAGCGCATGATCACCTCATAGACGCTGATGGCCATGGCGATAAACACCAGCCAGGCGGCGAACTGGGCCACCCGGACCACGCCACGGTCGAACCGGCTGCGCACCACATCGGGGGCACGCTCGGGCGTCCTGTCCGCCGACGGGTCGGGGTTCGGGCCGTGAGAAGGCTCGGGTGAAGGATCATGCGAAGGCTCGTGCGAAGGCTCTTGTGACGGATCAGGCGGCCGCCCGGCGCCGTCATGTGGCGATCCGGCGGGGGTGTTGTGGGAGGAGGGAGGCGTCATGGTTGCTCCAGGCCGCTGGCGGCGTTGGTCAACAGGTTGAAGGTCACGACCACGGGTGCGGTCAGCAAGTCGTCACGGAGCTGCCCCCCGGTGTCAGCAGGCTGGACCGGGGGGCAGGGCCCCCATCGGGGGCAGGACGGCTGGCGATGCTTACAGTTGGCCGCGGGCGGTCAGGAAGCCGGTGGCGGCGTCGTAGACCTTCTGGGTCATCTCGTTCTTGCCGGCCCACTCCTGCCATTCCTGTTCAGCCGCCTGACGGAAGGCCTTGCGTTCTTCGTCGGGCAGGTCGAACGGGTGAACCTCCGGGTCCGCCTGGAGACGGGCAAGCGCTTCGATGTCCTGGGCCTTGAGTCGGGCGATCAGGTCGTAGGCCATGGCGTCGAAGGCGGTCTCGAGGGTGGTCTGAAGGTCTTCGGGCAGGCCGTCCCAGATATCCTTGTTCACCGATACCGCGATCATCGGCATGGAGTGGAAGCCCGGGTACAGCGGGTAGGGCGCAAAGGCGTGGAGGCCCTGGGCGTCGTTGTTCGACAGCACCGTGGAGTCGGCGGCGTCGATCACGCCCTTCTCAAGGCCGGTGTAGACCTCGGAGCCGGGCAGGTTGACCGGCGTGGCGCCGATGCGCTCGAAGATGTTGTAGACCATGCCCTGGGGCGCACGAATCTTGAGTCCCTCGAAGTCTTCCAGCGACTCGATGGCCACCGTGGACGGGATCGACTCCAGCGGGAAGGTCGCCGCCGCCACCAGATGGGCGCCGTAGGGCTCCACCAGCTCGTTGTAGAGATCCTCGCCGCCGGCGTTGTTCATGAACTCGAGGAAGTCATAGGGGTCGTTCCAGGCGCCCACCAGGTTGCCGAGCATGCCGAAGGCCGGGTTCTGGCCGGAGAAGTAGCTGGGGTCGGTCATATGGCCCTGCAGGATGCCGGAACTCACCGCCTGCAGGGTTTCGGTGGGACCTACCACCGAGTTGATCGGCAACACCTCGATGGCCACACGGCCATCGGTCATGGTCTCGATGCGCTCGGCCCACTCCTGCTTGATCTTGAAGCTCGGCTCGCCGGCGGTCTCGGAGGCCTGGAAGGTCCACTCGTATTCAGCGGCCTGGGCACTGGCGGCAGCAGTGATGGCGATGGATGCCGCACCGATGGAGGCGGCAAGACGGGAAAGCCTGGGGATAGCTCGCATGGTCGATCTCCCTGATGAGAGCGTGATCGTTATTGGTGTGGCGGCAAGTCTTGACCGAGTTGCAAGTATGTTCAACATATACTTTCGTATGTGTGTACTTTGTGGCGCCCGCGACGTAGGCTTGCCCAGGACCCGACGAGCGGGTCGGTATTCTCCATGACGTCAAAGGCCAGCGATTGGCCCGAGACAGCAGGCAGACCGGTTGCCGCTCGCCCCGTGACAGAGTTGAAGGAGCCAGGCAATGGCCGATAGTGATCAGGATTCCCCAAGCGTGGGTGTCGAGGCAGCAAGCGACGAAGCGGCGACCGAAGTGCCCCAGAAGGCACGCTTTCGTAGCGCCGAGTGGTTCGGCAGTGCGGACAAGAACGGCTTCATGTACCGCAGCTGGATGAAGAATCAGGGGATTCCTGACCACGAATTCGATGGCCGCCCGATCATCGGTATCTGCAACACCTTCTCCGAGCTCACGCCGTGCAACGCCCACTTCCGCAAGCTGGCCGAGCACGTCAAGAAGGGCGTGCTGGAGGCGGGCGGCTACCCGGTGGAGTTCCCGGTGTTCTCCAACGGCGAATCCAATCTGCGTCCCACCGCCATGTTCACCCGCAACCTGGCGAGCATGGACGTGGAAGAGGCCATTCGCGGCAATCCGCTGGACGGCGTGGTGTTATTGACCGGCTGCGACAAGACCACTCCGGCGCTGTTGATGGGGGCGGCCAGTTGCGACATCCCGGCCATCGTGGTCACCGGCGGGCCGATGCTCAACGGCAAGCACAAGGGCCGGGATATCGGCTCCGGCACCGTGGTCTGGCAGCTGTCCGAGGAGGTCAAGGCAGGCAAGATCTCGATCCACGACTTCATGGCCGCAGAGGCCGGCATGTCACGCTCCGCCGGCACCTGCAACACCATGGGCACGGCCTCCACCATGGCCTGCATGGCGGAATCGCTGGGCGTTTCACTGCCCCACAATGCGGCGATTCCTGCGGTGGACTCGCGCCGCTATGTGCTGGCACACCTGTCGGGCAATCGCATCGTCGACATGGTCAAGGAGGACCTGCGGTTGTCTCGGGTCTTGACCCGGGAGGCCTTCGAGAATGCCATTCGCACCAACGCCGCCATCGGTGGCTCGACCAATGCGGTGATCCACCTCAAGGCGATCGCCGGACGCATGGGCGTCGAGCTCGAGCTCGATGACTGGAACCGGGTAGGGCGCGGCACCCCGACCATCGTCGACCTGCAGCCGTCGGGGCGCTTTCTGATGGAGGAGTTCTACTACGCCGGCGGGCTTCCGGCGGTGCTGCGGCGCCTCGGTGAGGCAGACCGCCTGCCCCACAAGGAGGCGCTGACGGTCAACGGCCAGTCCCTGTGGGACAACGTCAAGGATGCGCCGCTCTACAACGATCAGGTGATTCGTGAGCTGGACAACCCACTGGTGGACGACGGTGGCATGTGCGTGCTGCGCGGCAACCTGGCGCCCAAGGGCGCGGTGCTCAAGCCCTCGGCGGCCAGCCCCGAGCTGATGCGTCACCGTGGTCGCGCGGTGGTGTTCGAGAACTTCGACGACTACAAGGCGCGGATCAATGACCCGGATCTGGAGGTCGATGCCGACAGCGTGCTGGTGATGAAGCACTGCGGTCCCAAGGGCTACCACGGCATGGCCGAGGTAGGCAACATGGGCCTGCCGGCGAAGCTCCTGGCCCAGGGCGTGACCGACATGGTGCGGATCTCGGACGCTCGCATGAGTGGTACCGCCTATGGCACCGTGGTCCTGCATGTGGCGCCGGAGGCGGCGGCCGGCGGTCCCCTGGCGGCGGTAGAGAACGGCGACTGGATCGAGCTGGATGCCTACGACGGGCGCCTGCATCTGGACGTCGACGAGGCCGAGCTCGAGCGGCGCCTGTCCGCCAGCGATCCCACCGAGGCGTCGCGCCGTATCGCCTCCAGCGGTGGCTACCGTCAGCTCTACATCGAGCACGTGCTGCAGGCCGATGAAGGCTGCGACTTCGACTTTCTGGTGGGCTGTCGTGGCGCGGACGTTCCGCGACACTCCCACTGAGCGCCCCGACCTTCGCACCCAATGGCAGACCGTTGCCGCTCGCATGCCGGCGGCAACCGCAGGAGAACACCATGACCCAGCGCCCCCGCCTTACTCCCGACCAGCTGCGTTCCCGCTGGTGGTTCGACAACCCCGACCACCCGGGCACCACCGCGCTGTGCATCGAGCGCTACCTCAACTACGGGGTGACCCTCGATGAGCTGACCTCGGGCAAGCCGATCATCGGCATCGCCCAGTCCGGTTCCGACCTGACCCCCTGCAATCGTCACCACATCGAGCTGGTCAAGCGGGTCAAGGATGGCATTCGCGCCGCCGGCGGGGTGCCCTTCGAGTTCCCCCTGCATCCGATCCACGAGAACGTGCGCCGGCCCACCGCAGCACTGGACCGCAACCTGGCCTACCTGGGCCTGGTGGAAGTGCTGCACGGCTACCCGCTGGACGGCGTGGTGCTGACCACCGGCTGTGACAAGACCACCCCGGCCTGTTTGATGGCGGCGGCGACGGTCAACATTCCGGCCATCGTGCTGTCCGGCGGCCCCATGCTCAATGGCTGGCGGGGCAACGAGCGGGTCGGCTCCGGCACCATCATCTGGGAGCTGAGAAAGCGTCTGGCCGCCGGCGACATCGACTACGCCGAGTTTCTTGCCCGGGCCAGCGACTCGGCGCCTTCGGTGGGCCACTGCAACACCATGGGTACCGCCTCCACCATGAACTCCATGGCCGAGGCGCTGGGCATGAGCCTGCCGGGGTCGGCGATGATTCCCGGGCCCTACAAGGAACGCGCGATGGTCGCCTACGACACCGGCGAGCGCGCGGTCGAGATGGTATGGCAGGACCTGCGTCCGCTCGACATCCTGACGCGCGAGGCGTTCGAGAACGCGGTGGTGGTGTGTTCGGCGCTGGGGGGATCGTCCAATGCGCCGATCCACGTCAACGCCATCGCCCGCCATGCAGGCGTTGCGCTCGACAACGACGACTGGCAGCGACTGGGCCACCGGATTCCGTTGCTGGCCAACGTGATGCCGGCGGGTGCCTACCTGGGTGAGGAGTTCCATCGTGCCGGCGGGGTGCCAGCGGTACAGCACGAGCTGCTCGAGCGCGGTCTGCTGCACGGCGACGTCACCGGCGTCGACGGCCGCCGCCTGGCCGACAGCATCGCGGGCCGCGAGACGCAGGACGAGGAGGTCATCCGACGCTTCGACAATCCGCTGGTCGAACACGCCGGCTTCCTGAACCTCAAGGGCAACCTGTTCGACTCGGCGCTGATGAAGACCAGCGTGATCTCGCCGGACTTTCGTCGGCGGTTTCTCGAGAACCCGGACGACCCGGATGCCTTCGAGGGCCGGGTGGTGGTGTTCGACGGCTCCGAGGACTACCACGCCCGCATCGACGATCCCGAACTCGGCATCGACGCCAGCACCATCCTGATCATGCGTGGGGCGGGACCGGTGGGCCATCCTGGCGGCGCCGAGGTGGTCAACATGCAGCCGCCGGAGGCGCTGATTCGCCAGGGGATCGAGTCGCTGCCGTGTCTGGGCGACGGGCGTCAGTCGGGGACCTCGGGATCGCCCTCGATCCTCAACGCCTCGCCGGAAGCCGCCACCGGCGGGCCGCTGGCGCTGGTCCAGACCGGCGATCGACTACGCGTGGATCTGGGCCGCTGCGAGGTCCGCCTGCTGGTGGACGATGACGAAATCACCCAGCGTCGACAGCGTCTCGACGCCCAGGGCGGCTATCCCTATCCGGCCCACCAGACGCCGTGGCAGGAGATACAGCGCACCCTGATCGAACCACTGGATCGCGGCATGACCCTGCGCGGCGCCGACGCCTACCGCGACGTGGCGCGCCAGAGTCCGCCCAGGGACAATCACTGAACGACGCACGTCAACCCGTGCTGACACCGCCAGCCAGCCCGCCCCCGTCGTTGACGGGGGCGGGCTGTTTTGTCGGTGGGTGCCCGGGCAAGTTGACGGGCAAGGGGAGGACGGGCCAGGTTCGCCAGGCTTCGTCCGGAAAGTCGACGGGCCAGGTTCGCCAGGCTTCGTCCGAAAAGTCGACGAGCGAAGTTTGCTATTGATGCTTGCGGCGCAAGGCTCGCCTGACCCAGCGCTCCAGGGTCGAGATCAAGCCCAGCGGCGGAGAGCATGGCAGCACGATCTCGGGTAGCCGAGTCGAACGTCTGTGTCTGCGATCATGCTGGTGCAGGGGAGGATCAAAAGGGCGCATGGTCTACCTCCAGAGTGTGGTTCAACCACCGTCTGCACGGGGTGGCCTGTTCGCATCGTTGGCGCGCGGGCAGGCGGTGAGACGTCGTCGCTGTTCGCGCTCGCAGGAAGCGCATGGCGCACCTCCTTGCGTCCTGTCCCGATCGGTATCGGGATGTCTGCCAGCATGGTCGTCCTCTGTGGTTCATTCCAGCGAAAGTCTCTACACTTTATTTTCAGATAAATTGAAAATGGTAGTGACATGCACAGCGACCATTTGAGCGCACGTCCGTTGCCGCTGCTGGATCTCGACATCGTCCGCAACTTCGTTGCCATCGTGGAACATGGCAGCTTTTCCCGTGCGGCAAAACAGGTGCATCGCACACCCTCTGCCCTGAGCATGCAGGTCAAGACCCTCGAGGCGACGCTCGAACAGCGGCTGCTGCTGCGCCATGCGCGTCGAGTGGTGCCGACGCCCGAGGGCGAAAAGCTTTTGGGCTATGCCCGGCGTCTGTTGCAGCTCAACCACGAGACGGTCTCCCAGTTTCTGCAGGCGCCGCTGCAGGGCGGCGTTCGTCTGGGCACCTCTGACGACGTCGGGACCCGGGTACTGCCGTGGGTGCTTTCGCGGTTTGCGCGGTGTTTTCCCGAGGTCCAGGTGGACGTGACCGTGGCGCCGAGTGAGGATCTGGTGGCGCGGCTGGACGCCGGCGAGGTCGACGTGGCATTGATCACCGCCGGCACGCAAGGCCTGGCTGGCGCCCGGGGTGAGGTGGTCCACCGGGAAGCGCTGGCATGGGTCGGACGCGGAGGAGGGGCGGCGCACCAGCGGCGACCGCTGCCGCTGGCGGTGGCCAACGCCGGCTGTGCCTGGCGAAAGCTTGCCCTGTCGGCGCTGGATGGGGCCAATGTCGACTATCGCATCGCCTACGTCAGCGAGAACTGCGCCGGCCATCTGGCGATACTCGACGCCGACCTGGCGGTGTCCGCCTTGCCTCGCAGCCTGGTGGAGCCGCCACTGGTCACCCTGGCAGAGTCCGAAGGGCTGCCACCACTGGGGCACTATCAACTGGTGCTGTTGCGAACGCCAGGGGCAACCGCTGCGGTCGATGCCCTGGCCGAAGAAGTGGCCTCGGCGTTCAAGCAGTGGTCAAGCTCCGGCGCCCACCGCCCCGGCCTGCTGGGTGGCTGAACCCCCTGCTCCGACGGCAGACCGTCTGGCCTGGCCCTGGCGCCTGCTCTTGCCCTTGTTCTTGCGTTAAGCTGGCGGCCTTTCGTCGGCCCGCTTGACGGTGGCGTGCGTCGACGGGAGGAAGGCAAGAGAGGGGGGGGAGAGGAAGGAGAGGAAAGAGAGCCAAGAGAGCCAAGAGAGGCAGGAAAGAAGACGGGGGCGCTGATGGAGATGGAAGAGATGGATGAGGGGAAAAGTGGAATGAGAGGGGAGAGATGGAGCAGATGAAAGCGAAGCCGTTTCGACTGGGCGTGGCCGGCGCCGGCAAGATCGTCCGGGATCAGCATGTGGACGCCATCCGAGCCACCGAAGGTCTTGAGCTGGTGGCGTCGGCGGACCCTCATTCGCGCCTGGAGGACGTGGCGTCCTACGCAAGTCTCGAGGAGATGCTCGACGCCGAGCCGGATATCGACGCCGTGGCGATCTGCACCCCTGCCCATCTGCGCCACAGGCTCGCCAGTCAGGCGCTGGCCCGTGGCAAGGCGGTGCTGTTGGAAAAGCCGCCGGGGGCCACCCTGGCCGAGGTGCAGGACCTCAAGGCACAGGCCGAAAAGGCGGGACTTACGCTGTTCGCCGCCTGGCACTCGCGCTTTGCCCCGGGCATCGCCGCGGCCGCTGACTGGCTCGCTGGACGCCGGGTCGAGGGCGTCGATATTCGCTGGCACGAGGACGTGCGGGTGTGGCATCCAGGCCAGGCCTGGCTGTGGGAAGCCGGCGGCATGGGGGTGTTCGATCCGGGCATCAACGCCCTGTCCATCGTTACCGCACTGCTGCCCGATCCGTTCTTCTTGAAGCGGGCCAATCTGGTCGTGCCCGCCAACGCCCAGACACCCATCGCGGCGACGCTTGAATGGCGTACCGCTGATGGCGTCCTGCTGAGCGGTGACTTCGACTTCCGCCACGAGGATCCGCCGTGCTGGGAGATGACCTTCGTCACCGATGGGGGAAGCTTGACCCTGGAGGCTGGGGGCGCCCGTCTTATCGTCGATGGAAAGACGCTGATCGATGAGCCGGAGCGCGAATACCAGGGCGTCTACGCGCACTTCCACAGCTTGCTCGAGGCTGGCCAGCGCGATATGGACATCACGCCGCTGCAGCAGGTGGCCGACGCCCTGATGCTGGGGCATCGCCAGACCACCGAGGCCTTCGTCGACGATGATGGCAGCGCGTGAACACGACACTTCGCGTCGATCTCTCGATGACCCACGACGTCGTCGCTCACTTGGTGTGAGCTGAACCCGCCAGAAGCAGCGGGTTATTCGTCAGTGGCGAATTCGTCGTGGCGAGCCAGCAGCTGGCACAGTACCTGGGCGGCAGCGCCGCGGGCGGCAGTCGCCAGGCTGTCGTCGAGGATGCGCACCGGGATCGGCGGCGCCTGTGGCAGCAGATGGTTCTGATGACGAGTGAAGAACGCAAGCGCCGGGTCCAGCAGCGGTGCGCCCAGCTTCACCAGCGAGCCACCGATGACGATGCGCTCGGGATTCAGGGTGAGGTGGAGATTGAGCAGCAGCAGGCCCAGGGCTTCCCCTGCCTGGTTGAGGGTCTCGGCCACCAGGTCGGGGTCGCGGTGATGCTTGATGGCTTCGCTCAAGGAGGCGCCGGCCTCGATACCCAGGGCGTCACGCAGGGCCCAGCCACTGACCAGGGTCTCGGCGCAGCCGTGGTTGCCGCAGTGACACGGCTTGCCCCCCGGCGCCAGGAGTGTGTGGCCGATCTCGCCGGCCAGCCCATGCACGCCGCGAATCACCCGGGGCGGCGTGCCTTGCACTACCAGCCCGCTGCCGATCCCGGTAGCCGCGCTGACGTACAACAGTGACGACGGCGTCGCGGCCTCCTGGCCGCTGGACGGGCTGCAATAGAGCTCGCCAAAGGCCGCTGCCTTGGCCTCGTTGTCCATGCACCAGAATCGTCTCGAATCATCGTCGAGTTCCGGCAGGCGCTGCCTGAGCATCTCGAGCAGCGGGACGTCTCGCCAGCCCAGGTTGGGCGCCAGGCTAAGCCGCGACTGCTCCGGCGACGTCGGCCCCGGCACCGCCAGTCCCACACCGAGCAGTGTCCTGTGTGAAAGCGCCGTCCGGATAAGCTCGCGCACCATGGGCACGATCTGATCCAGGGTATCGTCTGGCCGGGTCGGCACCGCGGCCTGGTGTCGCTGGGCCAGGATCTGGCCATGAAAGTTGATGGCCAGCACGTGCAGGCCATGGACCCCGATCTCGATGCCCAGGATGGCATGGCTGTCGGGATTGAGGGACAGCGCCCGTCCGGGGCGGCCGCTACCCCCACGCAGCAGATCGCCTTCGACCAGCCAGCCCTGGTCCAGCAGCGTCTGTACGGCGGCGCCGACGGTTACCTTGGTCAGGGCGGTGCGCTGGGCAAGCTCGGCACGGGTCAGCCCGGGTTGGCGGCGCAGCCACTCCAGCAGAGAGGCGCGGTTGCGTGACTTGAGCGCACCGAGGTCGCCGGCGGTGGAAGAGGCGGTCATGAACGAAAGTCTCCGACCCTGTCAGGGATGGGGAAGGTCGCGTCGAGTGTACCAAGGCGGGCGACGAGCCGCAGCGCCGGACTTTAGCGCCGTACAGTAGCGCCCGACTGCATCGCCCGGCTACATCGGCCGAACAAGGATCCTGAGTGAATCCGTGCGACGCCTGTGCCGCTTTTCAGAAGAGCACTGGATTTCAGAAGAGCACCGGGCGCCATCAAGCACCTTTCCGCTGGGAGGCTTCTGTTCGACATAAGTGCAATGGCACAAGGCGTCCGACTCGACAAGACTGTGCACTTAGTTAGGACAAATTACTAACGAAATATTAGTAAAGAGAAATAACAAACATCTCTCGTCGGACGAACGGATCTCGCCAGACGAAAGGCTTCGCCAATCGAAAGACTTCGCCGATCGAAAGGCGAAAGCGGTGACGCGAGCCGCCTCCAACAGGCCAAGCCGATACGTCGACGAGCGCAGGCGCTTCCAGGCAAGCCCTGGATGGCTTAGGTACAACCCCTACAACAGCAACGGGAGTCACGCTGACATGACGAAGGAACACAGAGGACCGGTGGCGCTTTATCCAGGCCTTGTGGGCAGGCGGGTGGTCATCACCGGTGGCGGCTCGGGAATCGGAGAGGGGCTGGTGGAGGCGTTTGTCGAGCAGGGCGCCGAAGTGCACTTTCTCGACCTCGCCGAGGCGCCATCCCAGGCGCTGGTAGCGCGTCTGACCGAGCAGGGTGCCGGCCGCGATCGGCTGCAATTCCATCACTGTGACCTGACCGATCTAGCGCGTCTCGACGAGGTGCTGAGCGCGATCGGTGATGTCGATGTGCTGGTCAACAACGCGGCCAATGACGATCGCCATCGTCTGGCGGACATCACCCCGGCCTATTTCGACGAACGCATCGCCGTGAACCTCCGCCACCTGGTGTTCGCCACCCAGGCGGTGGCGCCGGGCATGGCCAGGCGTGGCGGCGGTGCGGTGATCAACCTCGGTTCGATCAGCTGGCACTTGGGCCAGGCAGGCCTGGCGCTCTACGAGACGGCCAAGGCCGGTATCGAGGGGCTGACCCGGGCGCTGGCCCAGGAACTGGGTGAACAGGGCATCCGGGTCAACTGCGTGATCCCCGGCAACGTCAAGACTCCACGCCAGTCCCGCTGGTACAGCGCCGAACAGGAGGCCCAGATCGTCGCCGAACAGAAGCTCAAGGTGCGCCTCGAGCCTCATCACGTCGCGGCGATGGTGGTGTTTCTCGCCTCCGACGCGGCCAGCGGCTGTACCGCGCACAACCACTGGGTGGACGCCGGCTGGCTGTGACCCAGCTTTTTTCCATCGCGATATCACAACAACAAGGAGTTCAGCATGCCTATCGTATCCTCACCGGCGGACGCCGCCTCGCTAAAGCGACAACGCTATGTGTTCGCCATCTGCTGTATCGCCGCCATCGGCGGTTTTCTGTTCGGCTTTGACAGCGGCGTGATCAACGGCACCGTCGATGGTCTGCAGACGGCCTTCGACTCCGACAGCGTCGGCACCGGCTTCAACGTGGCCTCGATGCTGCTGGGCTGCGCCATCGGTGCCTTCTTCGCCGGCCGCCTGGCCGATCGCTACGGCCGTCGTGCGCTGCTGATCGTGTCGGCGGTGTTCTTTCTGGTCAGCGCCTGGGGCTCCGGGGTGGCGACCGGCTCGCTGGAGTTCGTGATCTACCGGGTGCTCGGCGGCATGGCGGTGGGCGCGGCCAGCGTGATGACGCCGGCCTACATCAGCGAGGTGGCGCCGGCCGAGCGGCGCGGACGGCTGGCCACGATCCAGCAGGTGGCGATCATCTCGGGGCTGTTTATCGCCTTCGTCAGCAACTATGTGCTGGCCAAGATCGCCGGCGCCTCCACCGCCAGTCTGTGGTTCGGCTTCGACGCCTGGCGCTGGATGTTCTGGATCGAGATGCTGCCGACGGCGATCTTTCTGCTGGCACTGCTGGGTATCCCGGAGAGCCCGCGTTTCTTGATCAGTCGCGGACGCGACGACAAGGCGACACGGGTGCTGGTCACCCTGCTCGGCGAGCAGGCGGGGCAGGCCAAGGTCGCCGAGATCAAGGCGTCGCTGAACGCCGACCATGTGCCGAGCCTCAGGGACCTGATCAACGCCACCAGTGGCAAGGTGCACGGCATCGTCTGGGTCGGTATCGGGCTGGCGGTGTTCCAGCAGCTGGTCGGGATCAACGTGGTGTTCTACTACGGTGCGGTGCTGTGGCAGGCGGTGGGCTTCTCCGAGGGTGATGCCCTGCTGATCAACGTGATCAGCGGTGCGGTGTCGATCGGCGCCTGTCTGATCGCCATCGCGCTGATCGACCGCATCGGTCGCAAGCCGCTCTTGTGGGCAGGTTCAGTGGGTATGGCGCTGACCCTGTGCCTGTTGGCCTACGCCTTCTCCACCGCCAGCATGGTCGACGGAAAGCTGGCCTTGGCCGGTGACATGGGGGTGCTGGCGCTGCTGGCGGCCAACGCCTATGTGCTGTTCTTCAATGTGTCCTGGGGGCCGGTGATGTGGGTGATGCTCGGTGAGATGTTCCCCAACCAGGTGCGCGGTTCGGGACTGGCGGTCTCGGGGCTGTTCCAGTGGCTGGCCAACTTCGCCATCACCATGACCTTCCCGATCATGCTGGCGGGAATCGGCCTTGCCGGGGCCTACGGTGTCTACGCCTTCTTCGCGGCCTGCTCGGTGGTGTTCGTGATGAAGTGGGTCAAGGAGACCCGTGGACGGGAGCTTGAGCAGATGGCCTACGAGTAACCCATGCGTTCGGGTTGGGCAGCAGGCGGGTTGCCCATGGTGAACGGGGCTGTCGTCCTGCATCTTAGGTGCCACGCCTGCTGATGGTGGGACCCCGGCGAGATCAAGGCGCCGGGGTCTTGTCGTCTCCAGTGGCCTCGGCGATGCCACGCTGGACGCGATGGTACAGCGAGACCAGCATCAGCACCGCCATCAGCCAGAATACCGCTGCGATAAACCAGCCTGCCGCCAGGCCCACCGCCACCATCAGGGCGAGTATGCCGATGACCAGGGCGCGATCGCTCTTGCCCATGGGGCCGTCGTAGCGTCGGGTCGCCCCGACAAGGGGGCCCATGACGCCGGCGTACTCGACGATGATCGCCAGCACCATGGCGATAAGGACGGCGCCGGGGCCTGTATCGGGCAGCAGCGCGAAGGGGACGAACAGGGCGGCGTCCGAGACCACGTCGCACAGCTCGTTGAGGTAGCCGCCCAGGGCCGTCTGCTGGCCGTGTTCACGGGCGAGCATGCCGTCGATGGCGTTGAGCGCCATGCGTAGGGGGAGCCACAGTGCGATCAGTACGAACCAGAGCTGCGTCTGCACGTTGAGGCCAACCACTGCCGCCACCAGCAGTGACAGCACGGCGGCCAATAGGGTGACCTGATTGGCGCTGACGCCACGCTGGTGAAGGCGGCCCACCAAGGGACGCAGCAGGGCTTGAAAACGAGGCTTGAAATCATACACGGAGGCCATGTCAAAGATCCTTTTTGACGGGCTAGGCGAGGGGGACGGGGCTGGCGGGTGCGTGGGCTGCGCCAGGCCGCCAGCATAGCATGGCGGCTCCCACAGGGCCTTGACTAGCCGGTAGGAGGCAACTCCAGGTCGCTGCCGAGCACCGAGTCGCCGGGCTTGATGCCCAGGGCATCGGCGGTACCGGCGAGCACCGCCTGGGCGGCGCGAAAGGCGTCCTGGGGACGCCGCGTGCGTATCGCCTCCATCAGCTCGCGGTGACGCTCGAGGCTGTCCTCGGGGTCGCTGGCGCTTTCGTTGGAGGTCTCGATCAGCAGGTAGATCGAGGGGCGCAGGATATGCGAGAGCTGGGACCAGACGATATTGCGGGTGGCCTTGAAGATGGCCACATGGAAGGCGATGTCGTGATCGCTGTGCAAGCGCTTGGCGTCGCCCTCGGCGGCGTTCATGGCGCTTTCCATGCCCTCGAAGGCCTCCTCGATGGCGACCAGATCGCGGGCCGTCGCGCGGCGGGCTGCGGTCATCGCCACGTAGGGCTCGACGTCGAGGCGGAAGCTCAGGATCTCGCGCTGGATCTCGGGGTTGGGAGCCGCGTAGCGGGTCATCCAGTCGGTGACCGACGGGTCGAGGATGTTCCAGGCCTCGACCTCGCGCACCTTGGAGCCGTGGCCGGAAATGCGTTCGATGATGCCCACGTCCACCAGCTGGCGCAGGTCGCTCCTGACCGCCGAACGGTTCAGTGCAAACTGTTCGGCCAGGTCGACCTCCTTGGGCACGAAGTCGCCGGGGCGATAGCGTCCGCCGAAGATGGCCTCGGCCAGGTAGTCGGCCACGCTGGGGCGTTTGCTGTTGCTGCGAGATGGGACGGCCACTGACTTGCTCCTGGCGAATGCAGTGACGATGCTAGCGAATGTGCAACATAGTGACAATGCGCCTTAGTGACAACGCGGCACAGTGACAACGCGGCACAGTGACAACGGGGCATAGCGACAACGGGGCATAGCGACAATAGGGCACAGTGGCAGCGCTGGTGGGCTCGCGGGCAGGCAGTCTAGAGGGAACCGCCTTCTCAGAAGCCACTCTCGCGGATCACCACCGAAGCGAGCCAGGTAGTGAACTGGCCGACCAGGCTCTGACGCTCGGCGTCGATGTGCAATTGGCCAGCGGCCTGCCTGCCGCCTGTCCAGGGGCTGTCCAGGCGGGCTTCGATCGCGATCAGCGCGCGTTCAAGACGCAACTTGCCGCGCTCCTCCGGGTCCTCGTAGGTGGACAACGGGCCGCCGTGGCGTGCCGCCAGCAGGGGGTGACTCAGGTGCTCGGCGCGGGTGGCACCGATGCTGGTGACGTGTCCGGCCAGTGGTCGGGTGTGCCCTTCCACCAGAAAGCGCACCCGAGCGCCAGGACTCAGGCGGTGGACCTCGTCCTGAGGCACGTAGGCATCGATGACCCAGGTCGAGGGGTCCACCAGTACGCCCAGCGGCTCTCGGGTCGCGACCCATTGCCCCGGCGTCTGTTGTCGATCGAAGCGCTGCCATTCGCCGGCGAAGGGGGCGTTGATGACCAGTCGCTGCTGCTCCCGCCGGGCGGCCTGACGTCCGCTTTCGTTGACGCGGTGTAGCGCCAGGGTAGCGCTGTCGCGATTACGCCCATCGTCGGCGTCGAGCAGCCCTGCCAGTTCGGCCTCCAGCAGGTCGAGCTCGCTTTCCTGGGCCAGCTCGCGACGTCGGATATCCGGCTCGCTCAGCCGCACCAGGGCCGCCTCTCGCTCGACCCGCCCGGAGGCGGCGATGGTCTCCAGGCGTGCGGGAAACGGCGAGTACAGGGTCAGCTCGCGCTCGGCGTGGAGCACGCCAGGCCCGCTGACGCGGGTCTGCAGGGGCAGGCAGGCCAGCAACAGCAGGGTGCCGAGGGCCAACAGCCAGGCCAGGCGAAAGCGCCGGGGGACGGCGCGGCGATGGGACCACCAGTGCTGCAGTTCTCGGGTGACGGGCATCAGGATGAACCAGGCAATTTCCACGGCGAACAGGACGATGCCCAGCGCCTTGAAGAACAGATGATAGACGGCCAGGGCGATGCCGAGGAACAGCACCAGTCGATACAGCCAGGTGGCGAAGGCGAACAGCACCAGCGAACGTCGCTGATGACGGGGGAAGGGTTCCGGCCAGGCCTCGTCGAGCCCCAGCAGTCGCCGGCGTAGCCACACGCGGGCCTGGGCGCCGGCGCGCTCGTGCAGGTTGGGGAAGTCGAGCAGATCGGTCAGCACGAAGTAGCCGTCGAAGCGCATGAAGGGACTTGCGTTGATCGCCAGGCTCAGCACCCAGCTGGTGGTGGCCAGATACAACAGCGCCGAGTTGACGGCGCCCGGCTCGGTCAGCACCCAGCCAAGGGTCGCCAGGCCTGCCAGACCAAGCTCCACCAGCATGCCGGCCGACGAGATCGCCAGCCGCGATCGGCTGCGCCTGAGTTTCCAGCTCTCGCCGGTGTCGGTGTACAGCATCGGCCACAGCACGATAAAGGCGACGCCCATATGCGCCACCTTTACCCCCAGACGGGTCGCCACCAGGGCATGGCCGAGCTCGTGGCAGGCCTTGGCCACCACCAGCGCACAGGCGAAGCTGAGCATGCCCGACAGCGAGAAGGCGTCCATCACCGCGTGGGTAAAGTGGTCCCAGCGGCGCACCACCAGCACCAGCCCGAGCAGTCCGAGCAACAGCACCGCCGTGACCATGCCACGGCTGAACAGCCAGGGCAGGGCGCGCACCACGGCGCCAAGAAAGCGCTGCGGGCGCACCAGCGGCAGGCGAAAGAACAGATAGTGATGCAGCCACCAGGACAGCTTGCGCCAGGCGGCGCCTGTGGCGGCCTCACGGGCCAGTCGGTCGGTGCTGTCGGGCCCGGCCCTGAGCAGACGGTGATGCTCGAGAAAGTCGACCAGTTCGAGCACCTGTTCGAGCGACGGCTGCATCGGCGTCTGGGCGGCGATCTCGTCGCGAATCCGCGCGGGGCTCGCCCCCCAGCGCGCCAGACACTCGAACTCGAGCCAGCCGATCCGGTAGAAGCGATTGGTCACCGGGTCCTGGATCGACCACTGGGGCTCGCCATGGCGATCACGGCCCGCATCCACCAGCACCAGGTCCTCGCGCAGCGGTGGCGGCGGACGATCCGCCCGTTCATCGACGCCGGCGGTGTGATGGTCCATCGTCGCGGTAAAGGGGCTGGCGTTGGCTTGCGTGGGTGAGGCAGCCGCGCTATGGGATGCCCCCGGGCCATGGCGTGCGGGTGTCGCTGAGGCCATGGCTACCACCCCGTCCAGGCGCGCAGGGTCGACAGCGGCCGGCGCAGCAGGTAGTAGCCGAGACTGACCTCTTCGCCGTAGACCTTGGCGGTGCCGTGCAGCCCCAGGCGTACCTTGGTCGCCGCCGAGTCGGTCTGGGTATCGGTCCCCTGGTCGAGGCTCTGTCCGGCGCTGTCTTTCACCTCGGTCGGCGCAAGCTCGGCCAGCAGGCGATAGGCGGCGACGCCATCTGCGTCGGTCGAGGCTTCGTAGCTGGTCTGGGTGAGGCGCGCACCGATCGGTTCCAGCGGCCGGGCGCTGAGGAACACCTTGACCTCGGCCCCGGGTGCCAGGGTGATGGCATCGGCGGCGGCCAGCTGGATCTCCACCGCCGGCTGATCGGGGTCGGCCAGGCGCAGGATGCGCTCGCCGGTGGCGACGGGGCGTCCTTCCCAGTCGTCGGGGTCGCTGTAGACCGCGACTCCCGTCGTCGGAGCCGTCACCAGGGTGCGTTCGAGCCTCGCCTCCAGTGCCTCCAGCTCGGCCAGGCGCTGTGCCTGCTGGCGCCTCAGGCGACTTATGTCGGCGAGCCGTGAGCGGTCGTCGAAGGCCAGGTTGCCGGCGGCGTCGAGCTCGGCGCTGGCCACCTCGAGCTGACGCCTGAGTACCTCGGCGCGGCCTTCGAGTTCGCTACGATCCAGGCGAAACAGGGGGGTGCCGGCCTCGACGCGTGAGTTGGGTTCCACCAGCATCTCGGCCACCACACCGTCCAGCGGGCTGGTGATGGCGGCGCTGTCCAGCGACACGATCTCGGCCGGGGCCAGGGCCGACTGGCTCACCGGCAGGAACATCGCGGCGATCACTGCAACCAATAACAGCCAGCCGAGCCGACGACGCGGTAGCTGCCAGGCGCGTCGGCGTGGCGCCAGGGCCTGCCAGCAGTAGCGCCAGGTGGCGGCCAGGCCACCGAGCTGCTGGCGCAGCGCCTGGGGCGGTGGCTGCTCGAGCAGAAACAGCGCCCAGGCATGGTCGGTGGTCGACTTTCGGTCGACGTCGGCGCCGCCGGGACCCAGCGGCACCAGCCACAGCACCTCTGGCCACCACTGGGCCCAGCCCTCGGCCAGGTCATCGGGGAGTTCCAGTTGATCGCGCAGCAGCAGCCTGGGGCCATCGACGTCGTGTTGATCGAGTAGCCAGGCGCTGAGCCTTTCCACCCAGTTGACGAAGGGGGTGCGCTCGGTGGGCGTGGCCAGCCCCGAGACACAGCGCAGCCTGAGCGCGCCCCGGGCACGGCCCTCCAGTACCAGGGCCTGACGAAAGCGCAGCAGCGGATAGGGGTCGTTGGCGATGGAGAAGGCCAGGGTGGTGCGTGAGTCGGCGTCCAGCGCGCGATCTCGCAGGGCCAGGCTCAATGACGCCAGCGACGCCGGGCGTGGGTGTTCGCTGGCGCTCATGGCGTGCCTTCGTCGCTGTCCTCTGTGGTGGGCGATTCGGCCACCAGGGTGGCACGCCCGGTCATGCCGGGCATCAGCTCGTCATGGGCCTGGTCGAGGCGTGCCTCGAGCTCGACGGTCTGGGCCACCGCATCGATGCGGGCACTCACCGCGCTGAGCGTGGCGGCGTAGCGCTTGCCGGTCTCGCTGACGTCAAGACTGACTGGCTGGCCTTCACCGAGTTCGGCCAGGTGCGCCGAGGGGGCATTGAGCCGGACCTTGAGAGGGCCATCACCGACCAGATCGACGATCGGCGTACCGGCGGCCATGGTCTGGAACGGCTTGACGGGAACCGCGGCGATGCGCCCGGCGAAGGGCGCCTTCAAGGTACAGCGATCGCGCTGGACGGCGGCAAGGTTCAAGGCGCTCTGGGCCTTGTCGACCTCCGCCCGGGCCAGCGCCACCTCGAGATCGCCCACCGCGTCCAGGCGGCGCAGGCGGTCCTTGGCCTGGCTGTTGAGCCGGGCCACGCCGAGTTCGGTATTGGCCACGTTGACCCGGGCCTGCTCGATTCGGCAGTCGAAGCGGGCCAGCACATCGCCCTCGGCCACCGTAGCACCCAGCGACACGGCCAGCTCGTCCAGGGTGCCTTCCATGCGGCTGGACAGGGTCGCCTCCTGCTGCGGGGCCAGCAGGGCGCGCATGGTCAGCTCGCTCCGGTTCTCCTGTATCGGCTGCTGGATCGATTGCTGTGTCGATTGAGGTGCCGACTGCTGGGCCGATGCCAGCGCCGAAAGCCCGAGCAGGGGCAGGGCGAGGCCGAGGAGCATCCCGGCCGAGCGCGGACGAAGACGACTAGACGGCATCGGTTCCCCCCTTATCGGCGCCCGTCCCAGGCTGCGGGCGACGCGGCTCCAGGGTGGGCCCGCCGGCTGGCGCCGGTGGCTGGCCCGGGTGAGGCGCAATGATGCCCTGGCGCTCGTGGGTGGTCATGATCCGCTCGATCTCGCCGGCCAGGGTCTGTACATCGTGCTGGGCGACGGTCTCGGGCAGCACGTCCAGGCCAACCGAGTTGAACAACCGGCCCCAGGCGGCCTGGGCGCGGGAGTAGGCCGCCTCGCGCTGGTACTGGGACAGCAGATAGCGGCTCTCGGCGCGAATCACCTCAAGCTCCGAGCCGATGGAAGAGGAGGCCGCGGCCTTGGCGTAGGCCAGCAGGTCCTCGTCCACCTCGAGGCTCTCGTCGCTGTACTCGAGCTCTTCGCGGGCCAGGTGGTAGCGCAGGGCGCCCACCCGAACCTGGGTCAGTACCGCCATGGACAGCGCGGTACGGCGCAGGTCGTCGGCGTCACCCTGGGTGTCCTGGGCTTCGTTCAGATCGGGATAGGACAACAGCTTCAACAGGTTCAGGGACACATTGACGCCGGTCTCGGTCCAGTCGTTGTTGTACAGGTAGTCGTTGGAGTCGTACTCGATGCCCGCGCTGACCGTGACGTTGGGCCACAGCCTGAGCTTGGCGGCTTCCAGGTCGTTCTGGTTGACCCGCTTGCGGTACCACTCCTCCATGATCTCCGGGCGGTGCTGCAGCGCCAGCTGTTCCAGGCGCTCGATATCGCTGACGTCCGGGGGAAGATCCGGTTCCGGTTCGTCGGCCAGGATCAGGCGGGTACCGGGGGGCAGCGACATCAGTGCGGCCAGTTCGGTCTTGGCCAGCTCCAGATCCTGGCGGCGCGCGGTCAGCAGGGTGGTGGAGTCGAGCAGGGCGCGCTGGTAGGCCAGCACCTCCTGGCGTGGCAGCAGTCCCTGGCGCTGGGCCTCACGGGCGGCGTCCAGCGCTACCTCGGTGCGCGCCAGCAGCACATTGAGACGAGGAATCAGGCGTTGGGCGGCCAGCGCCCGCCAGTAGGCGTTGCGTACGTCGCGCAGCACGTTCTGGGCGACCTTGCGCCGACGTTCCTCGGCCATCAGCATCTGGTCGGCCTTCTGCTGGTTCTCGTAGTAGGCCAGGCCGAAGTCGAGCAGGCTCCAGGACAGGCCAAGGCCCGCGGTGGAACGGTAGCGCTGCTCCGAGGTGGAGGGCCGCAGGCTTTCCTCGCCGTCCTCGATACCGATGGAGGTGCCGCCGGAGTCGTTGCTGCGATCGCTGTAGCCGGCCTCGGCGACGATGCGTGGCAGCAGTTCATGGCGCGAGACGTCACGCAGGTTCGAGGCCAGGGCGCTTTCCATCAGCTTCAGGCGATAGTCGAGGTTGTACTTGAGTGCCCGGGCGGCGGCCTCGTAGAAGGTGACCGGCTGATTGAGCGGCTCCTGCAGGCGATACATCTGGGCCTGGTCGCTGATCGCCCGCTGACGGATCTCGGTGGCGTCGAAGGGCTGGGGCTCGAGGCTGGAGCAGGCACTCAGGGTCAGGCCGGCGGTGACCGCCAGCGTGGTGAGCGGTAGTCGATGCATGCGGTGTCCTTGTCGTTCGAATCTCACAGGTCGTGCTCCCCTCGCAGCGGCGCGGTGGAGCCGGCCATGGCCGTCAGTTGTGCGCGAAAGCCTGCAGCGACTCTGGGAGAGGCGCCGGAGGTCTCATCTGGCCCGCGCCAGCCGTCCTGGGCCAGCGCTGCTGGCGCGAGGCGATCGTCCTGGTCACCATCGGCGATCCATTCGGCCCCCGGCGGCAGCTCAGGCCGGCCGTCATCTGTCGCATCGCGATTCGGCGCCTCGGCCGAGCCAGGTTGAGCGTCGCCCGGCGTCGAGCTTCGCGTCGGAATCCTCGGTTCGCCATCGGCACCAGTGGCGTTGTTCAGCAATTGTTCGCGGGTGGGAGCGTAGAGGGAGGGATCGGCCAGCAGGCCATCCGCCGTCAGGTCGGTGCGGCCGTGGCGGCCCAGCATCAGCAATTGATCCTGCTCGGCGTACAGGCGACTGAAGGCTACGCCGCGTAGCACGTACTGGCCTGGCACCTCACCCAGGCCGTTGGCCAGCGACGGGATCTGCGTCTCCAGCGGCCGGACCAGCCAGGGCTGGGCGCCGTGGGACAGGCGCAGGTAATCGAAGACCTGGCGGCTGTTGCGCTCGACCTCCGGGGTGACATAGACCACCGGGTCGACATCGCCAAGGGTGGCGCGCGACTGGCGCCCATCGTCCGGGCGCAGGAAGTGGGGGCCGGCGCCATCCCTGATCGGAATATAGGGTGCGGCGATATCCAGGGTCAGGGTCAGGGTGGCGGTGTCGCTGGCGCCGGCCTGGTCGGTCAGGGTGTAGACGAAGACCTCCTGCAACAGCGGACCCAGGCCGCTGGCGCGCAGTACCTCGCTGTTGGTGCGGTCAATAAAGTAGCGGTAGCTGCCGTCCGCCTCGATGATCAGGGTGCCGTAGCGGCCCGCCAGGCGCTCGCCGGGCGCCGCGCTGACGCCGTCCTGTGCCACCAGGGTGACCCTCTGGGTCTCGCCGTAGCGCTCGGCGTCGACGTCGGTGTCGTTGGGCAGCACATTGCCGGTGGCGTCGGGGCGGCTCGCGCCTCCGCCGATGTCCACGGCGTCGCCGCTGTCGTCGCGGGCCGTCGGTGTATCGTTGCGCCCATCGATGGTGATCGTCAGGCTGGCACTGGCGGGGCCGCCCCAGCGGTCCTCCAGCGCATAGGTGAAGACGTCGACCAGGGTCTGGCCGCTTTGACGCAACGCCTGGACCTCCGGGTTGTCGTCATCGACCTGGTAGCGGTAGCTGCCGTCGGCCTCCATCACCAGGCTGCCGTAGCGGCCCACAAGGGCCTTGCCGAGGGTGCCTTCGGTGCCGGCGCTTGGGTCATCGCCGGTGCGAACGCCGGTCACCGTCAGGTTGGGGCCGAGCAGGTTGACGCCGAGGTTGATGTCGCCATCGACGTCGCTGTCGTTGTCGAGCACATTGCCCACGGCGTCCGCCCCGGGCGTGGCGTTGTCGCGGCCACCGGCCTCCACCGCCAGGCCATCGTCGGTGCCGGGCACCGGCGCCTGGTTCTGGCCGCGCACGAACACCGTCAGTTCGGCCAGGTCCACCAGTCCCGCCAGATCACGGGCCTCGTAGGTAAAGACGTCACGGCGGAACTCCAGGGGGCCAAGCCCGAGGATCTCGGCGTTGGACTGGTCGACCGCGTAGCTGTAGCTGCCGTCGGTAGCAAGCGTCAGGGTGCCGTACTGGCCTGTCAGGGTTATCGTGCCGGCGCTGGGGGTGGACAGGGCCCCGCCTGCGGCCTCGGTGCCGGGGCGGGCGCCACTCACGGCCAGTTGGTCACCGGCGTCGATATCACTGTCGTTGTCGAGCACATTGCCGCTGGGATCACGGCCGATGCCCTGATCGCTGTCGGCCACCGCCAGGGCGACGTTGTCGGCGGCCACCGGGGCATCGTCGCGTCCCTCGATGGTCACGGTCAGACGCGCCGTGGTGCTGGCACCCAGGGGATCGACGCTGCGGTAGACGAAGACCTCGGTGAGGGTATCGTTGGCGGTTCTTAGGGCCTCCACCGCCGGATTGGTGTTGTCGACCACGTAGGAAAAGCTGCCGTCAGCGTTCAGGGTCAGGGTGCCGTAGCGCCCGGCCAGCGGCTGGCCGGCGGCCACCGTGGTGGTGTTGAAGCGGACCTGATCGACACTCAGTGTCTGTCCATCCACGTCGTCGTCGTTGGTCAGGACATTGCCGCTGGGGTCGTCACCTGGGGTGGCGTTGGCGGTACCCCCGGCCTCCACCGCGATGGCCTTGTCGGCCACCGGGCTCGGCGGATCGTTGGCGCCGGTGACGGTGACGACCAGCTCGGCCAGGTCCGGATTGCCGGCGGTGTCGATCAGCCTATAGGTGAAGGTCTCGCTCAGGGTGGCGCCTGCCGCCAGGGCCTGTACGGCGGCGTTGTCGCCGTCGACCACGTAGCGGTAGCTGCCGTCGGCGTCTACCGTGAGCCGCCCGTACTGACCATCGACGCTGGCGCTGACGCCACCGAGGCTGGTCATGGCGCCGCCGGCCGCCTCGCTGCCGGGGCGAATGGCGCCGATGGAGAGCGCACCCTGGTCGATGGTATCCACGTCGGCGTCGACGCCATCACCGTCGTCATCAGCGATCAGATTGCCGGTGCCGTCCACCGCCGGCGTGGCACCGTCGGTGGACGGTGCCTGGGCGCTGGTGGTGTTGTCGGTGGCGACGGGGTTGTCCTGGGCGCCTTCGATGGTGATGGTCAGCACCGCGATGTCATCGAGTCCCTCGGCGTCGGTCACCAGGTAGCTGAAGGTCTCGCTCAAGGTCTCGCCCACCGCCAGGGCTTCGACGGCCTCGTCGCTGTTATCGATGACGTAGTTATAGCTGCCATCCGGATTGATGGTCAGGGTGCCGTAGCTGCCGTCTACGGCGGTGGCGCCGGTGACGTCGGTAAAGACGCCGAGAGGCTCTTCGCCGGTGCGGATACCGGTGACCGCCTTGGTCTCGCCGTTGAGGTCGACATCGGTGTCATTGGTCAGCACATTGCCGGTGGCGTCCTGGCCGGCGGTGGCGTTGCCGATACCGCCCGCCTCGATGGCCACGCCGCTGTCGTCGACGCCCACCGGGGCGTCGTTGGCGCCTTCGATGGTGATGGTGATGGTGGCCTGGGAGGTGGCACCCGCGCGATCGCCGATTTCATAGACGAAGGTCTCGTCTAGCGTATTGCCGCTCAGCCTCAGCGCCTCGACGGCGGCGTTGTCGTTGTCGAGCTGGTACTCCGCCGAGCCGCTCGAGGAGATCAGCAGGGTGCCGTAGGTGCCGACGATACGGGTGGGCGAGGCGGGGTCGCTGTTGACCGCCTGCAGTGAGCTGTCGTCGGGGCCCGCCCGGACCACCGTCAGCACGTCGGGATCGGCGTCACCGGTGTCGGGGTCTTTGTCGTTGACGAAAACCAGGCCGTTGGGATCGATACCGCCGATATTGAAGCGCCCCCCTGCCTCCACGGCGGTGGCGCTGTCGTCGATGGCGACAGGGTCGTCGTTGACCGCGATGACCTCGATGGCCAGGGTGTCTCGGTCGGTCAGGGCGTCGTCGATCTTCTCGCCGGGGATGCCGTTGCCGTCGTCCGGGTGATCGCCGAAGTTGCCGTTGTCGCTGGTAACGAGGGTCAGGGTATCGTCACCGTTGAAGTTGGCGTTGCCGGTATAGGTCAGGGTGGCGAGGGCAGCGTTGATCTCGTCGACGCTGCCGGTGAGGATCAGCTCGCTGGTGCCGCTGCCTGACACACTGGCGCCACCGTCCCCGGAGGCGCTCAGGGTGCCGTTGTTGACGCTCAGGGTGGTGGTCAGGTTCTGGGCGGCGGGGGCGCTTGGGGCGCCGGGCGTCAAGGCGTCGGGGTCGGCAATCGAGATGCCGGTGATGGCAAATTCGGTGTCTTCGTTGCCGGAGGCCGGCGAGGTCGGCAAGGTGTGCACCGGGGCGTCGTTGAGTTCGACATAGCCGATATTGGCCTCGTAGGTGTCGCCGTCTACGGCGCCGGTGATCAACGACAGGCTGCCGTCGTCGAAGGTGCCACCGTCGGAGTCGATACGTGCCTTTAGTTCGCCGGCACTGCCGTCGGTGAGGCTTTCGCTGGCCGAGATGCGATAGCTGCCCTTGGGCAGCACGCCGAAGGAGTAGTTGCCGTTTGCGTCGGTGACGGTGCTAAAGGTGAGATCCTCGGCGTCGTCGAAGTCGCCGTCGTTGTTGCCGTCCCAGGTCAGGGTCACACTGACGCCGGCCAGGCCATCTTCACCGACAGCGGGTGTGGTGCTGTCGTCGGCGCTGAGGGTGTCATTCCACAGGGTGCCTTCGATCAGCCCGAGACTGGCCCCGGCGCTGAGCACATAGTCATTGAGCCCGCCGCTTCCGTCGGCATCGGTACGCTCGCCCGCTGCCGAGCCGTCGGGGCCGACATCGCTGCCAGCAAAGCCATCGAAACTGCCGTCGTCGGGCAGGCTGGACCAGGCAAGACGGGCCTCGGCGGCGGTGGCCGTCACCACCGCATCGTTGGGTACCTCGAGGCGATAGGACACGCTGACCTCGCTGCCCGGGTCGAGCTGTGCAAAGGTGACCTCGATTCCACTGGCGGTGGCGTTGGCCACGACTCCGGCCGGCAGGCCGCCCAGGCTGTAGCTCTGGCCATCGATGACCACACTGTCGATGACATAATCGCTGCCCGAGGGAAAGGCGTCGGTCAGCACCACATCGTAGGCGGGCATGCCGCCGTTCTGGGTAAAGGCAACGGTGACGCTGGCGGTGCCGGTGGTGTCATCCGGGGCCGGATCGAAATCCACCACCGTCTTGGTCATCTCGGTAAAGGACGGCTCGACGATACGTTCGTAGATTTCCTCGCTCTGGAAACTGGTGCCGTCGCGGCTTTCGGTCACGACCATGCCAAGCTCTGTCCCTGCCTGGTTGGTCGAGACGTTGTCGACCCGCACATTGAACTCGAGCGAAAGGCCTTCCTTGTCGAGGTCATTATCGGCGTTGGTGATGGTGCCCAGGTCGATGGTCAGGGTGCGTCCATCGCCGCTGATGGTGTAGCGGGCAGGATCGAGCACACTCTCCGGTCCGCCGCTCAGGTCACTCTGGATGTACCCGGCCTCGGGGGACTGGCCATTGCCCTCGACGGAATCGGCGTTGGTGTTCAGGTTGCTTGTCAGACCACCATCGTTGGCGATGAAGGCCATCAGGATCTGGTTGGCCGTCTCCGGGAGAATGGTGAGACCTTCATCGACCTGAATCGTCAGTTGATAGTTGTCCGTAGTGCCTTCGGGCAGCAGCGCCACCACCCGGTAGCGGATGATTTCACCCACCGCGACGTCTTCGCGGGTGTCGCCGGTCGGGTCTGCAGCAGCGGTGCTGTCCAGCCCGCCGACGCGGGACACCTGCAGTGTCTGAGCGATCGGGATCGCCTGGATATCGATCTGCCGATAGTCGTTGAGGGAGCCATCCCCCAGTTCCCCGTCGGCTCCTGTCCGTTCGGTACCATTGCTGGAGCTGGTCTCGTCGAGACTGGTCCAGTCGACCCGGGCCTCGGAGGTCAGGTTGGCCAGATCCGCGGCAGTGGCGCCTACGGTGCCACCGATGGTCAGGGTGATGGAATGGCCGGTACGCAGGTCGAGATCGAATCCACTCTTGAGGTTGAGTTGATAGCCGTCGGTGTCGTTGCCGGTGATCTCGAAGTCACCCACGGCGGGCCCGTTGGCGTCGCTGAAACTCACCGCCTCAAGGCTGACGCCGTCGAGTTCAGCAGGTAGCTGGACAGACAGCCCCAGGTCGAAGGCGTCGACCCCCGAGGTGTTCGAAAAGGTGACGGCGTACTCGATGGCGTCACCAGAGTCGACTCCGAGACCCGGGTCGGAAGGAGTGGTCAGCGCCTGTTCGATGGTGACCGTGGGTTCCACCAGGGTGGTGGTCGGGCCCGTACCGGGCTGACTGACGTCGCGATCCACGGCGGTGCTGCCGTTGACCTCATCACCGTCGACGTCCTGATAGGTCAGGCCCGCCTTGTGTTCGTGTTCGGTGCCTTGCTGGTTGTTGAGGGTGTTGGTGGCAATCAGGCGGACGCGCAGAACAAAGGTATTGTTGCCGGTGTCGTTGTCGCCGGTGGCGCCGGCGGCGCTGAAGGTGAACTGGCCATCGACGCCATCGACGCCATCGACGCCTAGGGTGCCGCCACTGCCGGCAAGGCCTGAGACGGAGACGCTGCCTGCGAAGTCGGCGCTTAAGTTGTCGCTGCCGGCGGCCAGGGTGATCAGTTTATAACCCGAGCCATTGTAGGAGGTATCCAGCGCCATGCCCGGCGGTATCAGGTCATTGACCCTGAGTTCCTGGGTAGTGCCTTCTGGCAGGGTCACCACGATGTCGTAGGGCATCGACTCGCCGACCACCAGGTCGGCGCCGTCGGTGTGGGTCTCGCTTGAATCGTCGTCAGTGGCGTCGCCGCCGACGGCGAAGGTGGTGGTGATGGTTGGCGCCGCCACCTGCTGGGTCGCGTCGTCATCGAGATCCGTCGGGGTAAAGTCGGTGCCACCGTCGACGCTGGCGTAGTTGGTGAGCGTTGCCGTGGTGCCGAGGGTGCGACTGGCGCTGACCGCCGCGGCCACGGTCACGTCGTAGGTGATGACGATGATGTTGGTGCCGGCGGCGTCGCTGGCGCTGCCATCCCGCCCGGCCTGCAGGGTGGCCTGGCCGCTGTCGTCGAGCAGGGTGATGGTGTTGCCACTGACGCTATAGTCGGTGCCCTCGATCAGCACGCTGCCGTCACCGAGCGTCAGGGTCAGGTTGGCACCGCCCAGGCTGCCACCGACGAAGGTCAGGTCCGTGGGCAGCTCGATCTCGGTCGTCACGTCGAAGGCGCCGCCGCCGCCGGTGTTCTCGAGCAGCGTGGCCAGGCGCAGGGTGTCGCCGGCGTCGATGTCGGTGACGTCGCCGTCCACCGCCGCCGGGTCGGTAATGTTGCCGGTGAAGGGCGCACCCGCCGTGCCGGGCGCATTCCAGCTGCCGCTGGTGCCGCTGACGCTGCCGTTGGTCGAGGACACCACCCCATGGGTGATGGTGACGACCGGCTCGGCCACCGACTGCACCTTGACCACGTCCTGGGTCACCAGTTCGGTCTTGTCGAGGGTGGTGGTCTGGCGCGATTCGGCCAGCACATCCAGCGAGCGACCATCGGCGAAGGGCTGATCCCCCACCGTCATGGTAAAGCTCAGGGCGATGGTGCTGGCCTCTGTCGTGGTCAGGTCTGCCAGGGCAAAGATGATGGCGTTGCCGGGACCGCTCGCTACTCTGGTGATATCGCCCGCTCAGCTGTTGTCCGCTGCCAGGGACCACTGGCCGGGGCCAGTACCTTCCGTCCAGCTGATGCCCGAGGTGTCGAGCAGCGGCAGCGGCAGGTAGGCGATCAACTGGAAGTTTTCGTGGTCGCCGGTGACCAGCTCATAGCGCAGGGTGAAGGTCACCTCGTCGCCGGGGGCCAGTTCGCTAGCGCCTCCTTCGATGGCGATGTCCACCTGACTGGTGGGCACCGTCAGTTCGGTGCTGGAGTCGTCGGTCTCGCTATCGCCGGTCAGGTTGTTCGGGTTGAGCAGCAGGGTGGCGTCCACCAGGGCGTTGTTACCGACACTATCGCCTTCGTTGATGGCAGGGTGGTCGGTCACGTCCTCGTCTGCATAGGCGTCGTCGATGACCGCGCGATAGCTGATCAGCGCACGGGTGGCGCCGGCGTCGATCACCCCATCGAAGGCGGCGTCGCCGGCGAGCCAGGCCTGGTCATCCAGGGCGTTCTCGATCGACTGGGCGATATCGAAGACAAGAGTGGTGGTGCCATCGGCATTGACGCTGGTGGTGACCACCAGATCGATGGTGGTGGCGTCATCACCGCTGTAGAGGATCAGCGTCGGGGTGCCCTCGAGGGTCTGGCCGTCGCCGAGGGTATCGGTGACGACAAACTGACCCTCGAGCTGGGTGTCCTCGCCAAAGGCGAAGTAGTCCGACAGCGCCATCTCCAGCTGGTATTCCAGGGTGTCACCCGGAGTCAGGCCGCTGGTGCCGGTATCGATGGCCAGGGTGGCGGTCTTTTCCAGGGTGATCGACTTGGCAACGAAGCTCAGCTCATCGCCGGTACCCTCGAAGCTGACCTTGCCGTCAGGGTCGTCGGGATTGCGGTCGCGATCGTCCAGCGGCAGCCAGACGCCGCTGCCGGTGGGGGCGCCAAAGGTGATCGTCTGGTCATTGCCGGTCACCGGGTCGAGGACAGGGTCGCCGTTGGCATCGGTCTCCGGCACATAGAAGTCGACCCGGCTGGACTGGGCCTCGGTGAGGTTGTCGTAGGTCACCGTATAGGATGTGATGAAGGCATCGCTGTCGATCAGCGCCTGTATGGTCAGATCACCGGTGTAGGTGTTGCCGCTGGCCAGGGTGATGGAGGTCAGGGTGCCGTTGCCGGGATCGATGGCGGTGACCTGAACGTTGGTCGGCACCGGCTGGGTGATGACCACGTCGGTCAGGGTCTGGGCGGTGGCACCGGCGCCTGCCGGTCGCACCGTGGTGACCAGGCTGTGGGGGTAGTTCTCGCCGGTGGTGGTGTCGCCCTCGCTCATGTCGAGGCTCTGCTCCACCGCGATGACCGTGGGGGTGATGGTGAAGGCGACCGCACTACCGATCAGGCTGGGGTCCTGCTCCGGGTTGGACAGGGCGTCGTTGCCAAGCTCGAAGCCGGCCATGGCCTGGATGACCAGGTCCGGGCTGCCGTTGGTCTGGGAGGTATCGGCCAGTTCGCTCAGCTCGCCGGTAAAGGTGACGTCGATGCTTGGCTGGTCGCTGGTCAGGCTGGCGAAGGGTAGCGCCGCCACCACCAGGGTGTCGCCGGCCTGAGCGCCATAGGCCGAGGCCAGCACGGTGATCGGGTCGCCATTGGCGTCCTTTGCCAGGGGGTGCACCGCCTCGCCGTTGGCGTCGAAGGTCACCTGGTAGAGGTCGAGTTGCCCTCCCAGGTAGCTTGCCGAGGTGATGATGACGCCATCGTCGACCTCGGCGCCGGCGCCGTCCTTGCCGGTGGCGGGCACGATCAGCTGGACAAAGGGGGCGTAGCCCTCCTGGGCGGTGGAAGCATTGGACACGCTGACGGTGAACTGAAATTCCTCGCCCAGCGGCACCTCTGTTGCGGATTCGCCGAGCGACGCCGTGGGCTCGGCGTCGGCCAGCAGGCCATCCAAGGGTGCGAGGGCGGCGAGTGCCACGCCACGGTCGTCAGCCAGTTGCCCCTGTTGACGCTCCAGCTCCCAGTCGCCGCCCAGGCCACTGTGGCCGGTATCATCGGTGGAGGCGCCCACGTCCATGCCGGTGGCGCTGGCGAGACCTTCCACCAGTTCGAGCCCAGCGTCGGTGGCGCCGATGCGACAGCCGTAGAGCAGCAGGTCGGCGTCGGCCGTCAGTGCCTCGCGCCACTGGCCGAGGCTCGCCGTCAGGCTCGTGAGAGTGTCGTTGCCGACCAGGGTATCGCCGAGCTGAAACTGTCCTGAGGCGCCGTGGCTGAAGATCTCCACGCTCTCGACCTGGTCCATGCCGGCCAGGGCCGCGGTGATGGCCTCGATACCGTTCTCGTCGGCGTCCACCTCGAGCAGTTCGGCGTCGTCGGCCAGCCCCTCGCGGATCGTCTGGCGCTGGGCGTCGGAGAGGCGGGCGTCCACCACCACCAGGTGGCGAGCGGGAGCCCCGGCGCCAGCGGGGCTGTCAGCCTGGGTGGCCGGTGCCTGGCCGTCGCCGTCCGTTGGCTGCTGGTTGGGTTTCCCACCGTCGCCATCGCTGGCGGGGTCGGGGGTGGCCGCCATGGCGCCATCGAACAGCAGGCGTGGCTCCAGCGCGATCAGCCGTGAACGAGTTCCCTTCATACCGACTCCTGCCTTTCCTTGTTGTCACTGTATCGATGGCAGATGACGCTTTTAATGCCATATCTGCACAATACCCTAAACATAGACGTTGATTCTCATTCTGTGCCGAAAAAGTGGAGGAGTGGCTACGCGGATCAGGACGGTAGTGACAAGGCTATGGTAGGCGGCTGACGCCAAGGCCCCAGCCCTTCACTCGAGGGCTGGCAGGGCCCTTTTTTGGGGGAGGGCGAACGTAAGGAATGCCCGCTGAAGCAAATAACGTGAGGGTTAACGCCGAAAACGATGTGGAACCACTGACGTTTCCGGGGAGGAATGCCGGTGGGGGCGAGCCGAGCAGGCGCGTGAGGAAAAGAGGAAAAAGCGGCCTGTGCCGGCGGTCGATCGACATTGGCCGGCACAGGGAAGGCGGGAAGGTCACATCGACATGGGCGTCGATGTCGGTGCGGATGGCGAAGCGACGTTACACCCGACGTGGTTGTCCAAAGGGGCGCCAGGCGCGACGTACCGGTTGTACCCCCGGGAAGTGGTGTTCGACCTGACGCAGGCACAGCGTCAGCACGATGGTCAGCAGCAGATAGACGGCGGCGATCAGCAGCAGTGGTTCGTAGGTCAGGAAGGTCTCGTCGCGAATGATGTTGGCCGCCTGGAGCAGATCCATCATGGCGATGGTCGAGACCAGCGGGATCGACTTCAGCAGCAGGATCATCTCGCCGGTGAGGGTGGGCAGACACAACTGTACCGCGCGGGGTAGCCACAGACGCCAGAATACCTGGAACGGGTTGAGGCCGAAGGCCCGCCCGGCCTCGCGCTCGCCTGGCGGTACGCTGAGCAGGGCGCCGCGCAGGATCTCGCCGCTGTAGGCGCCGACCGAGAGGGTGAAGGTAAGGGTGGCGTAGAAGAACGGGTCGCGCAGCAAGCCCCAGAAGATGCTGTCCTGGATGCCGGGGATGCCTTCCAGCAGCCGACCCACCCCGTAGTAGAAGAAGAACAGCTGCACCAGCAATGGGGTGCCGCGAATGACCGAGGTCACCGCCGTGGCCGTCCAGGCCAGCGGTCGGGGGCCCCTGATGCGTGCCATGGCCATGCCGATGGCCAGGGTGAGGCCGGCGATGGCCGATACCAGCAGCAGCCACAGGGTATTGATCAGGCCTTCGATGAGGTATTCCTGATAGAAAGGGTCGCTCAACCAGCTGAAGTCCATGTCAGGTCTCCCGGGGCTGGAGGTGAGAATGGGGCTGGCCGCGTTTGACACGCCGTGAACGTCCAAAGGGCGCAATGAAATGACACCAGCGCATATCAGGTCTCCCGGGGCTGAAGGTGAGAGTGGGGCTGGCCGCGTTTGACACGCCGTGAACGACCAAAGGGCGCAGTGAAATGACACCAGCGCATATCAGGTCTCCTGACTCTGGGGTTGTCCACGCCTGACCCGGCGCTCGATCAGCGCGAAGACCAGGTTGGACGACAGCGTCATCATCAGATAGAGCACGCCGGCGGCAGCGTAGAACAGAAAATGCGCACGGGTGCTGGCGGCGGCCTGTTGGATGGTGAAGAACAGTTCGCTGTAGCCGATCACGCTGATCAGGGCGGTGTCCTTGATCAGGATCAGCCAGAGGTTCGACATCCCTGGCAGGGCGTTGGGCAGCATCGCCGGCAGGGTGATGTGGAGAAAGCGTGCCCAGGGGGAAAAGCCGAAGGCGTCGGCGGCCTCGAGCTGGCCCTTGGGGATGGCCGAGATGGCGCCGCGGAAAACCTCTGTCATGTAGGCGCCCTGGACGAAGGCCAGCACCCCCACGGCGGTGACGAAGCCGTTGATGGCGACCTGCCCGGGCAGGCCCAGGGCGTTGGTCAGGGCGGTCAGCGCCTGGGAGCCGGCGTAGTAAAGCAGGATGATCAGCAGAAGCTCCGGCACCGCACGCACGCCGGTGGAATAAGCGCCGCCGATTCCGCGCAGCCAGGCGTGTCGGGACAGCCGGCAGGCGGCACCGACAAAGCCAAGCAGCACGCCGATGGCGTAGGCCAGGCAGGCGATCTGCAGGGTGGTGAGGGCGCCGTCGAGGATCGGTCCGGCCCAGTCGGCCAGCCCCTCCTGAGAAGCGTTGTTCATGGGGCATTCTCGTCGTGGGTGAAAGTCGCGATGGCAGCGGGCCTGGTGCGCATCCGGCGTCTGTTGCCGGCGTTCGACCAGGCCACGGCCTCAGGCAGAAGCGTCGTTCACACGAGCGCAGACATTTTCGTACAAGCCCTAGCCCACGCAGACGTCGGTGCCGAAGTAGCGCTCGGACAGCTCGCTGCAGATGCCCTGCTGATTGACCGCCTCGATGGCGGCGTTGACGTCCTCGGTCAGGGCGTCGTCCTCCTGGCGCAGGCCGATGCCGACGCCTTCACCGTAGGCCTCGTGGTGCGGCGCCGTGGCCTTGATCTCGAAGTCCGCGGCTTCATCGCGTTCGACCAGCTCGGTCATGGCGATCTCGTCGGCCAGGATCAGGTCCAGGCGGCCGGAGAGCAGGTCGCGATTGACCTGTTCGGCCTGGTCGTACAGACGGATGTCGACGCCGCTATCGCGAAGGGCGCGACGGGCGTAGGTGGCGTTGGTGGTGGCGCTCTGCACCCCCAGCACCTTGCCGTCCAGGCCCTCGGGCGGCTCGATGTCCAGTGAGCGGGCGGCGACGTAGGCACCGGGGGTGAAGTAGTAGGGCGAGCTGAAGTCGATGACCCGCAGGCGCTTCTCGGTGATCGACATGGAGTTCATGATCATGTCGATGCGTCCGGCCTTGAGCGAGGGGATGATACCGTTCCAGCCGGTCGGGGTGATCTCGCACTCACGGCCCATCTGGTCGCAGATGGCCGATGCCAGTTCCACCTCGAAACCGGTCCAGTCACCGTCGGAGGAGGTGTAGGTGAAGGGCGGATAGGGTTCGGCGGAGATGCCGATCTTGAGGGGCTCGCCAGCGTCCTGGTTGGCTGCCTGGTCGGTCGCATGGGCGCTGCCGATGGTGGCGGCGCCGAGGGTCGTGGCGAGCGCGACGCCCAGGGCAAGGCGACGAGCGAGGTCGGCTGACGGGCGCAGGGGATGGGATACGGTCATGGGAACTCCTGGTTGTTGTGTGACTGGCAGTCAAGCTGCGGGGGCGATGAAGCGCCGGCAGCGTTCGTTGTCGCTGTGTTCGAAGATGCGCTCGGGGGGGCCGGCTTCGCCGACGACGCCGCGGTCGAGAAACACGATCTGGTCGGATACCTCCCGGGCGAAGGCCATCTCGTGGGTCACCATCAGCATGGTGCGCCCCTCGTCGGCCAGGCCGCGGATGACCCCTAGCACCTCGTTGACCCTCTCCGGGTCCAGCGCCGAGGTAGGCTCGTCGAACAGCAGGATCTCGGGCTCCATGGCCAGCGCTCGGGCGATGGCCACGCGCTGCTGCTGGCCACCGGAGAGAAACGCCGGGTAGGCGTCGGCACGCTCGGCCATGCCGACGCGCTCCAGATAGTGGGCGGCCAGGGCGTTGGCCTTCCTGCGTGAGATTCCCTTGACCCGCACCGGGGCCTCGCTGACGTTGCCGAGCACGGTCAGGTGCGGCCAGAGGTTGAACTGCTGGAATACCATGGAGACCTTGCCGCGCAGGCGTTGCAGCTGATGGCGACTGAGCGGCATGTCGGTGTGGCTGCTGCGGGGACCCTGCTCGGTGAAGCGGATGCGTTCATCGGCGATGGACAGGCTGCCCTGCTGGGGCCGCTCCAGCAGGTTCATGCAGCGCAGCAGGGTGCTCTTGCCGGAGCCACTGGCGCCGATGATGGTGGTCACGGTGCCTTCGGCGACGCTCAGGGAGACGTCGCGCAGCACGCTGGTGTCCCCGTAGCGCTTGACGAGGTGACGAGCCTCGACCACGGGGGAGGTGGGTCTCAAGTCGTCGCTGGTGGTGACGGATGGTGGCATAGGCGACTCAGGGGCTGGTGACAAGACAGGCATCGGCAAACTCACGAAGCCGTGTTGCGGCGCGACTCAGGCGCTCCGGGGGCTGGGTCAGGCTCAGCCTCACAAAGCCAGCCGCCGAGGGGCCGAAGGCCTCACCGGACAGCACCGAGATGCCGCATTCGTCGAGCAGGCCATCGGCGAACTCGGCCGATGACAGACCAGTGGAGCGGATGTCGACCATCACGAACATGCCGGCGTCCGGGCAGATCGCCTTGACCGAGTCGGCACCGTCTAGGGCGTGGCAGACGCTGTCGCGGCGTTCACGGTAGGCGGCGTGCATGGTGGCAAGCTCGGGGAGGTCGCTGTCGAGCGCGGTGATCGCCGCGTCCTGGATAAAGTCCGGGCAGCCGTACAGCATGCACAGCGCCAGATTGTCCAGGTGCTCGATCAGCGCCTCGGGCGCGACCACCCAGCCCAGCCGCCAGCCGGTCATGGCGTGGGACTTGGACAGGCTCGAGATCACCACACTGCGATTGGCCATGTCGGGCAACGCCAGCGGGCTGTGGTGCTCGCCCTCGAAGATCAGCTCGGCGTAGACCTCGTCGGAGATCAGCCACAGGTCATGGCGGTGGCACAGCTCGGCGATCTGCTCCCACTGCTGCCGGGTCATCGACTGGCCGGTGGGGTTGTGGGGGCTGTTGAGCAGGATCGCCCGGGTGTTGTCGGTGATCGCGGCGGCGATATCGGCCACGTCGAGTCGGAAGCCGGCCTCTGGCCGCAGCGGCACTCGGGCCAGTCGTGCACCGGTCGACTGGATCACCGCCTCGTAGGTGACGTAGCTCGGCTCCGGCACGATCACCTCGTCACCAGGGTCGAGCAGGCATTGGGCGGTGGCGTAGAGCCCGCACTGGGCGCCGGCCATCACGATCAGTCGCTCGGGGGACACCTCGACACCCTGATGGCGACTATAGTGGCGGCTGATGGCTTCGCGCAGCTCACCCTTGCCCTGGACGTCGGCATAGTGGGTCGCGCCGCGGTCGAGGCTTTGCTTGGCCGCCTCGATGATCGGGGCGGGGGTGGTGAAGTCGGGATCGCCCACCGACAGTACGGTGATGTCTTCACCGCTGGCCTGGCGCTTCAGCGCACGCACATGGATGTCCCAGGCGGCGGCGCCTTCGCCGGCGATGCGTTGGGTCAGGGCGGAGACTTTCATGGTGCAGGGTCCTTGTTGTCGGAAGCGGCGGGAGCGTCGATGCCGAGGCGGCGCAGTTCCGCCCGCCAGGCAAGCTCGGTGCCCTGGGGGCTCGCGGCCCAGTCGTCGTACTGGCGGGCGACCTTTTCGCAAAGCTCAGGACTGGCGCTGACCAGCGCCGCCCCGGTGGCCTGGGCCGCGAGCTGGGCCTGGCAGGAGCGCTCCAGGTCGCGCATGCGCAGAAAGGCGTCGCCGACGCTTTCGCCGACCACCAGCAGGCCGTGCTGGCGCAGGATCATGCTCATGTGCTCGCCGAGGTCACGTACCAGCCGTTCACGCTCGGCCAGGTCGAGGGCGATGCCCTCGTAGTCGTGATAGCCGATGCGCCGATAGAACTGCATCGCCCACTGGTTCAGTGGCGCGAGGCCCTGCTCGAGGCAGGACACGGCGACCCCGGCGACGCTGTGGGAGTGCAGTACACAGTGGGCGTCGGGACGCGCCGCGTGGATGGCGCTGTGGATGGTGAAGCCGGCCGGGTTGATGCCGAGGCCGGTGGGATCGTCGAGCACCTGGCCGTGCTCGTCGACAGTCACCAGAGAGTCGGCGGTGATCTCCTCGAAGCGCAGACCGAAGGCATTGAGCAGGAAGCGCCCCGGGGCGACTCGCGCCGAGATATGGGTCGAGATGCCGTCATCCATGCCATCCATGGCCATCAGCCGGTAGGCGGCGGCCAGGTCGCGGCGGATGCGCTGCTGGCGGCTGTCTTCGCTCACAGGCTCGCCTCCAGGGCGGCCAGGGCGTCATCGCCGTCGCGGGTGGTGACGCCTTCGAGGAAGGCAGCGCGCTTGACGGGATGCTGCTCGAGCCACTCTCGGGCAACCTCGTCGAGGTCACGCTCCTCGAGGCTGAAGGCCTTGATGAACTCGCTCTGCTCATGCGCGCTGAACACGAACTGGTCGAGCAGTCGGGTCAGGTTGGGATTGGCCTCGGCGAACTCGCTGGCGACGATGGTCTTGACGTCGCTGCGGCCGTTGTCGGGGCCGAACACGCCTTCGCTGTCGTCGAGAATGTGCACGTCGTACTCGGGGATCATCCAGTGAGGCGTCCAGCCGTAGAAGACGATCCAGCGTTGTTCGTTCACCGCCGCCTTGACTTCGCTGAGCATGCCGGGGGTCGAGGAGGACATGACCTCCCAGTCACCGAGCCCGTGGGCGTCGCTGTCGATGGCGGCGTGGATGAAGTCGGTCACGGTGGAGCCGCTTTCGATCGAGTAGAAGGTGTGCTCGAAACGCTCGGCGTTCTGCGCCTCGCCCAACTGGGAAGCGTCGGTGATACCGGCCTCGGCCACGTAGCCGGGCACGGCGAATCCCATGCGCGCGCCGGTCACGTTGTTGCCCAGATCGACGATGGCGTCCGCCGCCATGGCGGCGTCGTAGCTTTCCTGCTGGGCCGGCAGCCAGCCGGCCAGAAAGGCGTCGCTGTCGCCGGTGGTCAGGGTCTTGTAGCCCACAGTGGAGCTGAGCTCCTGGCGTTCGACCTGGTAGCCCAGGGGCGCGACGAGCTGCGCCAGGATCTCGCTCTTGACGGTGACCCCGGGCCAGGGCGGGACGACCAGGCTCAGCTCATCGTCGCGGTCAGCGGCCTGGGCGGAGGCGGCGGCAAGGCCGAGGGCGGCTGCCAGGGCGATGGAACGGGGCTTGTGCGAGAAACATCGAGTCACGGGGAACTCCTTCGTTATTTTATGGATGCATAACTGATGCATAACTGATGCAAAAGTGATGCAGGGTCGGGACGCCGTCGATCCGCTCGGCGCAGGCGTCCTGCCTCAGTGTTCGATCCTGCGGCACCAGGCCAGGGCGTCGATCTCGACGATCAGCGGTGAGCCGGCATCATTCAGGCTTGAAAGCGCCGACGCCAGGTCGTCGGCGCTGGCGGCCTGACGATAGCGGCAGTCGAAGGCCTGGGCGAGGGCGGCGAAGTCCGGGGGAGCCAGATCGACACCCACGTGAGCCACACCGTCGGCGCTCATGTAACGGCGTATCTCGTCGTAGCCGTCGTTGTTCCAGATCAGGATCGCCAAGGGCCTGGCCAGGGCGGTGTCGGCGCAGGCCGCATCGCTCGAATCACGGTCGATTGCCCCCTGCTCGGCACGAGCGCGGTCGGCCTCCAGGGCGATATCCCGGGCGGTGGCAAGCTCTCCCAGCACGAACTGCAGGCCGCCGTCGCCGACCAGCGCCACCACCGGCAGATCCGGTCGTGCCAGCCCCGCGCCCAGGGCCGCAGGCAGGCCGTAGCCCAGGGTGCCGAAGCCGGTGGCGGCGTTGAACCAGCGACGTGGCGCCGGGCGCCTGGCCACCACGTTGCCGGCGTACACCGGGCCGGTGGAGTCGCCGACGATGATCGCCTCGGGCAGCACCTCGTCGAGGGTGGCAAACAGCGGCCGATACCGCGCGAGCTCCGGGTCATCGGCGAGGGCCAGCTCGTGGCGCACGCGCTCGCAGCGCTCGCGACCGACTTCTCGTTGCGGCCGGCCTTCATCTTCGCCGCGTTCCAGTGCGACCAGCAGGGCCTCGGCGGTCAGCCCGATATCGGCCACCAGGGCCAGGTCGGCGATGTGACTGCGCGCCAGCTGCTCGGCGTCCAGATCGACCCGGATCAGGCTGCCCTCGAGCTTGAAACCGTCGTCGAACACCAGGTCGTAGTCGGTTTCGCCGAGTTCGGTGCCAAGGGCCAGGATGACGTCGGCCTGCCGGGCCAGTCGGCGTGTCGCCGGCAGGCTGGCGGTGGCGCCCAGGTCCAGCGGATGGTCGGCACCGAGCAGCCCGCGGGCATTGATGGTGGTCAGGGTGGGGGCGTCCAGGTGTTCGACCAGGGCGGTGACGCTGGTGGCGGCGGCGCAGGCGCCACCTCCCACCAGTACCAGCGGGCGCTGTGCCTCGCCCAGCAGTCGGCTGGCGGCCGCGACGGCCTGGGGCGCCGGCGCCGGGGGAAAGACGCGCATCGCCGGAGGCATCGGTGCCTTGACCGGGGCGGCGAACAGATCGATGGGGATCTCGATATGCACCGGCCCCGGGCGTGCGCCCTGGAACACGGCGAAGGCGCGGGCCAGTACTTCGGGCAGCGCCTCGGGATCGAGCAGGGTGTGGCTGAAGCGCGCCACCCCGGCCAGGGTCTGGCCCTGGTGGGGCATCTCGTGGAGACGGCCCTGGCCGCGCCCAAGCGTCGACACGGTATTGACGCTGGAAATCACCAGCATCGGCACCGAATCGGCCAGCGCCTGGCCCATGGCGGTGGCGATATTGGTCATGCCCGGGCCCGTGATGATAAAGCAGGCGGCGGGGCGCCCGCTGGCCCGGGCGTAGCCGTCGGCCATGAAACCGGCGCCCTGTTCGTGGCGTGGCGTGACATGGCGAAGTCGCGAATGCTCAAGGCCCCGGTACAGCTCGACGGTGTGCACGCCGGGAATGCCGAAGACGGTGTCGATCCCCTGGGCCTCGAGCAGCTCGATCAGGCGCTGGGCGCAGGTAGTCATCGGCAGGCCTCCTGGGCATTCGCCTTGGGCTCGGGGCTCGAGTCGCTATCCTCCACCACGCTCGGCAGGCCGCCGAAGGGTTCGCGGCCCATGACGTTTTCGATCATCGGCAGGAAGGCGCCCAGGGGCAGGGTGTCGTAGTCGGGGTCGAAGCTGGTCTGGTCCCAGTCGTCGCAGAAGCGCACCGTGCGGGCGTAGGCCGGGTGGTCGCGATAGGCCTCACGGGCGTGGCGATCCTGGCCGAAGAAGTGGCGGTAGTGGTAGCCCTGAAACAGCTCGTGGTGACGGATCATCCAGACATTGAGCGGGTCGACGAAAGGCTCGAGGATGGCGGCGGCGATCTCGGCGTGATTGGCCGGGGCCAGGTCGTCGCCGATGTCGTGGAGCAGGGCACAGACCACGGTCTCTTCATCGGCGCCGTCACGCAGCGCGCGGGTGGCGGTCTGCAGACAGTGCTCGTAGCGGTCCACCGGGTAGCCGTGGGTGTCGCCCTTGAGTCGCTCCAGGTGGGCGAGTACACGACGGCAGGCGTCGCTCTGGTAGGCACGAAAGTGCCGGTCGATCAGGCGCCACTCTTCGGCGGTGCTCTGGTCAAAGCGCGCGAAGCGGGCCTGGGTCAGTGCGAGATCGCTGGTGCTCATGCGCTGGCCCCCTGGGTGGTTCGTGCGAGGTTGTCGGCGGCACCGGCTTCCGAGTCGTGTGCGGGCTTGAGCCGATCCTTCAGCAACAGGCGTCGACTGGCGGTGCTGTCGCGATCCACGTAGCCCTGGCGCAGGTGGCGTACGCCGCCTTCGAGCTGGAAGGCGGTACGCCCGTGCAGCAGGCGGTAGTTGTCCATGATCAGCATCTCGCCAGGGGACAGCTTGAGTTCGAGGGTAAGCTCGGACGAGCGAATCAGTTGGTAGAAGGCCTTGCGGGCGGCGTAGTAGCGACGCAGCAGGGCGCTGTCCATCAGGTCGATACGCTCGGTGCGGTTGGAGTAGCGTACCCGCGTCACCTCGCCCCGGGCGTCGAGCTCGATCAGCGGACCTTCGCTCTCCAGACGGGTGGTCTCGTCGTGGTAGCGAAAGCGCGGGGTCACCTCGGTCAGGCAGGCGAAGGCGTCGGGATCCTGCTGACGCAGGCGTCGAGCGGCCTCGAAGCCGTCCACCAGGGTGCTGTCGCCACCATCGGCGGCGTTGGTCAGACAGTGCAGCCAGATGTAACCGGGGATCGGATCGCGATAGGGGTTGTCGGTGTGCGGCTCGAGGCCACGCTGGGTCATGGTCAGGTCGTAGGCGTTGGCCACCGACTTGACGTCGGCGATGCCGCCCCAGTTGGTCCGGCGCAGCGGGCCGATACGGTCGATCAGCGGCTGCATGCCGTCTTCGCTGACCGGTACATCCGTGACGCGCACGAAACCGAAGCGATGTAGCTGGTCGAGCAGATCGAGCAGCGCCGGATCGCTTTCCAGTGCTTGCTCGAAGCTGGCCTTCGGGGGTGTGGCGAGCGTCGAGTCCCAATACACCCGTGAGGCGTTGTCATCCAAGCGCTGGCAGCGCACGGCATCCTCGAGCTCGTCGATCGTGATGCTGCCTCGATGGCCATCGGAGAAGGCCACGACCAGCCGCTCATCCTGGACGTCTGCCTGGGTGAGGGTCAGATCCAGCGGTAGTTCGGCGGCCTCGATCAGACGCTGCCCGGTCTGGGGGTCCAGGGTCTCGGCATCGGGCAGGCGTTCGCGCAGCCACAAGGCATCAAGACGGTGATGCCCTTCACCAAGGGTCAGCGCCAGTTGGCGGCCGTCATCGGTCAGTTGCGGGGGCGTCTGCTGGGTCATCGTCGAGGCTCTCTCCGGATTCGATCGGTCTGGCGTTGTAAAAGGTTCACCAGGTCGAGGAAGGGCGGTTCGACACCTGGCGTCGCTGTCTGGGCTAAAGGTTACTGTGCTATTTGGGATACAATTTGATCAAATTCGCCATAGGATTGATAAAATTCGCCCCATGTCGGACGTTGATCACCACCTGCACAGTGACGTAGACAGCCACGCCAACAGCCACGCCAACCGCCGTGCCAACCGCTCGGAAGACAGCGAGGCCCGCTGGCCCGACAGCCATCCCTATCCGCGTCCGGACTCGCCGCCGCTGTTGTCGCCCGACCAGGCCGAACACACCCTGGACGTGTGGCTGGTGCCCAAGTTTTCGATGCTGACGCTGTTCTGCCTGCTCGAGCCGCTCCGGGTGGCCAACCGTTTTGGTCGGGATCTGTTTGCCTGGCGCCTGCTGTCCGCCGATGGCGAGGCGGTGACGGCCAGCAATGGCGTACGCATCGACGTCGATGGACGTCTATCGGAGGTTACCGAGGCCGACTGGTACCAGGGGCTGGCGTCCAAGGGGCGTCTGATGGTGGTGTCGTCCTATGAGCCGGAAGCCTGTATCGGTGCCGAGGATCTGGCGCTGCTCAAGCGACTGGCGGCCCATGGCGTCTGGCTTGGGGGGGTGGACACCGCCCCCTTTATCCTGGCCAGGGCGGGCGTACTGGAGGGCTATCCGGTGGCGCTGCACTGGGAAAGCGTGCCGGCCTTTCGCGAGGAGTTCCCTGAGCTGGAAGTGCGAGCGGACAGCTACGTCTGGGAAGGCGGACGTCTCACCGGCTCCGGCGGCGCCGCCAGCATCGACATGATGCTCGAGTGGATCGTGACCCTTTATGGTCCTTCGCTGGCCGAGGCGGTGGGGCGACAGATCGTGCATTCGCGGCCAGCGGAGGCGAGGGGAGCCGCAACATCGCAGCAAGCAGCAGGGAGGGCTGGGGCCAGCACCGGCTGGGTAGCGGATCGGGCTTCGCCCAGGGAGCTGCCGCGTGGGGTGCTGCGCGCACTGGCGGTAATGGAGGCCAATCTCGCCCAGGCGCTGCCGATTCCCGACGTCTGTCGTCTGGCGGGCCTGTCCCAGCGCCAGTTGACCCGGCTATTCGTGCAGGAGTTCGGCGAGACGCCCAAGCAGTGCTATCTGAACATGCGGCTGGACCAGGCCCAGCGCATTCTGGCCGACAGTCGCATTGCGGTGACCGAGGCCGCGGTGGCGGTGGGCTTCAGCCACCTGGCGCACTTCTCCAGGGCCTACCGCAAGCGCTTTGGCGAGGCGCCGAGCGTGACCGCCCGGCGTGGGCTGCGGCCACCGGCGTCGGCGGAAGGCTAGCCGGTGGCCTTGCATCGCTGCTAGGCCTGTCCGGCCTCGCCCAGTTCCCGCTCGCGGCGACGGCGCTGGACGATGCGATAGCGCGAGCGCACCTCATCGCGCTCGAGGTAGCAGCCCTGCAGCCAGCGGTGGCCGGAGTCGCCTTCAAAGGCGTCACGAGCGTGCAACAGGCGGCGATTGTCGAAGATCACCAGGTCGCCGGGGGCGTAGGTGAAGCGCAGGGCGAAGCGGGGCTCGCGCAGGCGCTGCTGGAGCGCCATCAGTGCCCGGTAGGCCTCCTCGACCTGGTCGAAATCGGTCATCAGCGGGCCGCGCAGGAAGTCGGCGATGCGCACCTCGAGCAGTTGCTGCTGTTCATCGAGCACGATCATCGGCGAGTGCCAGACGTAGTCGGTGGTCTTGGCGGTATTGGCGTAGCGCCAGTGGACGCGAGTCAGGGTAGCGAAGGCCTCGGGGTCTTCCTCGCGCAGGGCCTCGGCCACCGCGAAACCATCGAGCATTACCGCCTGGCCGCCGGCCACGCTGTTCTCGAGACAGTGCAGGAACTGAAGACCGGGATGGTACTCGCGGGTCGGCAGGTCCACGTGGGGCGGCAGGGCAATCGAGGTGTAGGCGTTGGAGTCCGGGTCCGGCTTGGCGCGAACGTTGAACAGGGTGCCGAAGTTGGTGGCCCGCAACGGCCCGAAGCGCTCGGCGATGTTCTCCAGGGTGCCGGGCTCGGTGGGCAGGCCGCGCAGCCGCACGAGGCCGTGGCGCAGCAGCGCGTCGAGCGCCGGGGCCAGGATCGTCTCTTCTTCGGGGCTGTCGGCCTGGGTCGCGGTCCAGCCGCCGGCGTCCAGGGTGACCGGTTCCTTGTCCTGGCCGCCGAGCCAGGTCTCGACCGGTACCAGCGGCGCCAGCGGATCTTCGGTGTTGTCGTAGTCGTGGGCTCTCAGCCAGCCGGGGTGAAAGCGCAGGCTGCGCTGTTCCGGCGTCATCAGCAGTTCGACGGCGCCGCTGGCGTCCAGCGTCGCTTGGGCAATTTCCGGCCAGGCGTCCAGGCTCGACAGATCGAGGATGCGCTCCCTTGTCGCTGGATTGATGGTGCTGTCGTCGGCGGCGTTTTCGCGCAGCCAGACGCTGTGATAGCGGCTGACACGGCCGTCCTGCCAGTTCACGGTCAGCACCCTTGGCGTCGAGGCAACGCTTGCGATGGGCACCTCGATCGGCCAGGCGTCATAGTCCGGGGTGCGCGGTAGATCGACCGAGGCGGACTGCTGGTGTTCGCTGGTGTGCTGTGGCTGGTTCATCGGGACTCCGTCGAAGCTGGGACGGGCGCGTGGTGCGTCACGGATGGCAGCGCCCGCGCTGTGCGTCATGGATGGCAGCGCCGACTGGCGCTCAAGTGGGGACCAGCTTGCCTGTCAGGCAGCACCGAAGTCGTGCATAAATCGACAGGTATCGTGCAGAATCCGACATTCAATGCGTGCTGTGGTTTTCACGTTGCTGTCAAAGGAGGCGTCGTCTTGGCTCCCGGGGGCTGGCGCCGAGTTGTTGTCGACTGCGGGCGAAAGGCGCGGGTGAAGCTCGAAGATGGTAGGCCAGTGTTAAAGGAGCCGTCGTCTTAGCTCCCGGGGGCTGGCGCCGTGGTGCTGGCGAAAGGCGCGGGTGAAGCTCGAGGCGGACGCGAAGCCGCTGGCCAGGGCGATGTCCATGACGCCGTGACGGGTGCTGGTCACCAGATGGTGGGCCAGCGCCAGGCGGCGCTCCAGATACAGCCGACTCGGGGTACGGGCCAGGTGGTGCTGACAGTCGCGCTCGAGCTGACGCTCCGACAGGCCGATCTGGACGGCCAGTTCGGCGATGGCCAAGGGGGATTCCAGGTGGCTGTCCATCAGGCCGATGACCCTGGTCAGGCGTTCGGGCAGTCGCTCGAATTCGCTGGCGTCACGCTGGCGACTGGCCGGCAGGCGACGATGGTCGTGCACCAGTTGCTGCTTGACCCGCCGGGTCAGGGCATCGCCGTGGCGGCGGCGGATGGTGTCCAGCGCGAGGTCAATGGAGGCGCTGGCGCCGGCGCCGTAGAAGCCGACCGGGCCGACCTCGTAGAGCGACTCCACCGCTTCGATGTCGGGATGGCGACGGCGAAACTCGGGCAGGCTTTCCCAGTGCAAGGTCACGGTGTCCTCGATCAGCCCGGCGTCGGCCAGGCAGAAGACACCGGTGTCCAGCGCCCCCAGACAGGCGCCCTGGTCCCGGCGCTGCGTCAGCCAGTCTTTGAGCGGCTGGTCCACCGCGGCCATCGGCTCGAAGCTTGCGCACACCGCCAGACTAGGGAGCCAGGGGGCATTGTCCAGGTCATGCTCGACGCTCAGGGGAATGCCGTTGCTGGCGGTGACCGGCTCGCCGTCGCGGCTGATCAGGTGCCAGCGAAACAGCGGCTGTCCGGCCAGACGATTGGCGATTCGCAAGGGGTCGATGGCCGAGAACAGCGCCACCATGGAGAAACGCGGCAGCAGCAGAAAGCCGATGGGTTCCGGGACAGGGCCCTGGTAGGTCAGACGCATGGTGGCCTCATGGATGGCGGGGGCGGGACGGCGCTGGCCGCGCCAGGATCGGTGGTTCGGGTATCGGCGCACCAGCGACAGCGGATTCACGATCGGCCCGGTCCACACCGCGCTGCAAGGGTGCCACCGTCGTGCGCTGCCCTCAACTCAGGGCGCAGGCGAGACACGGCCAGCCAGGAGGCGCGGCCCCACTCTACTCAGCCTTTCGACGTTATCGTCGATATCCTCATGCTATGCTGCGCCGCAGTCACGGGCGTCGGTAAGGAGGCGGACAGCGATGGTAGAGCTCAGTGGTCAACGCCTGGAGGCGAGCGCCGGTGAAATCGAGCAGGCCGAACAGCGGCTGGGTTTTCTGCTGCTGCCGCAGTTCTCGATGATGGCGTTTTTCTCGGCGGTGGAGCCGCTGCGCATCGCCAACCGCATCGCCGGTCGCGCTCTTTATGACTGGACGCTGATCGGGCTGGGCGGAGGGCCGGTGACCGCCAGCAACGGCATGACCCTGCTGGTGGACCACCCCATGGAAGACGTCCGCAATCTGCCGTGGCTGGCGGTATGCAGCGGCTTCGATCCGGAATTGTGGATCGGCCACGGGCTCAGCGCCTGGCTCAACCGGCTCGACCAGGGTGGCTGCTGCATCGGCGCGCTGGACACCGGCGCGGTGGTGCTGGCGGAGGCCGGCTTGCTCAGGGGGCATACGGTGACCCTGCACTGGGAGACGCTGCCCACCTTCAACGAACGCTATCCCTCGATTCGCACCTGCGACGAGCTGTTCCTGCTGGAGGAGCGGCGCTTCTTCTGTGCCGGCGGCGCGGCGGCCATGGACATGACCCTGGAGATGATCGCCCGTCGCCACGGCATGGCGCTGGCGGTGGACGTGTCCGAACAATTGATTCACGACCGCCTGCGCTCGCGCACCGACCAGCAGCGAATGAGCCTGGTCAGGCGTCTTGGCACCCACCAGCCGCGGCTGGTCGATGCGGTAGCGCTGATGGAGTCGCACCTGGAAACGCCCCTGCCGCTGGCCGAGATCGCGCGCCGCAGCCGCGTGTCGAGTCGCCAGCTACAGCGCTTGTTTGCCGATGTGCTGGGCACCTCTCCCAGTGCCTACTACCTGTCGCTGCGCCTCAAACGTGCCGCCCAATTGCTCAAGGATACCGACCTCGATGTGCTGGCGATCGGGCTCAGCTGTGGATTCGGCTCGGCGTCGAGTTTCAGTCGCGCCTTCCGCAGGGCGTTCGGAACCGCGCCGCAGGCCTTTCGACACCACGGCTGACCGGCACTCAAGTCAGATCTCGGCCCACATCCGCAGGAGATTGGCCAGGCTCTTGGAGATGCTGTCGAACTCGGCGGTCTTGCCGTCGCGCTCGAAGATCTGGCGGCGAGTGGTGTCGAGGTCGAACAGCACTTCACGTTGTTCAGGATGGCGTACCTGGCTCTGCAGCCAGCCCACCGCGGCCAGTCGTTGCCCCTGGGTGACCGGGTCGACGCGATGCAGCGTCGAGGACGGGTACAGGATCATCGAACCCGCCGGCAGCTTGAAGCGCTGTTCGCCCTGGGTGGTCTCGGTGACCAGCTCTCCGCCCTCGTAGCTGTCCGGATCCCCAAGGAAGATGGTGAAGGACAGGTCGGTGCGCATCGGCCCCTGGGGGGTGGGCATCACCGCGTCGTCGACGTGATTGCCGTAGGTCATGCCTTGCTGGTAGCGACTGAACATGACCGGCTTCATTCGGCGCGGGCGCGCGGCGATCTGGAACAGGGTGTGTGCGGAGAGGGTCTGCATGACCTCGTCACGCAGGGCGGCGATGGCGGGCTCCTGGCTGCTCGCCTGCTGATTGCGCTTGACCGTGCGCGCATGCCAGCCGGCGGTCTCCCGTCCGTCACGAAAGTCGCTGGCGTCCAGTGTCTGGCGAATACGCTGGAGCTGGTCGTCGGTCAGCACCTTGTCGATACACAGAATCATCGGAGGCTCCCGCAAATGGCCGTCAGTATACCCGACTGTTAATCGTTTGCATTACACTTCGTGACACGCCAGTCTAGTGGGCAGGCACCTGATGGTTTGACTGGCGCAGACATTGCCAGATCGGACATGGGTTTGCGGCAAGTGGACCCTGGTTCCATCGAGCGCGAGCCCTGAACAAGAAATTGGCCCCAAGTAGACGTAGAAGGAAGGAGCACCCCATGACGCAAGAGACCCGTACCAAGCTGTGGATTGGCGTTGGCGCCAGCATCCTGCTCGGATCCAGCGCCGCCTGGGCCGACCATCACGGCGATGGCGACGATATGCACAAGGACGACACTGCCTACGAACAGAGCCACGGCGGTGAAGGTGGCGAAGGTGGTGAAGCCGGCCACGGTGGCGAAGGTGGCGAGAAGGGCCACGGCGGCGAAGGCGGTGAAGGTGGTGAAGCCGGCCACGGTGGTGAAGGTGGCGAAGGCGGTGAAGGTGGCGAAGCCGGCCACGGTGGTGAAGGTGGCGAAGGCGGCGAGCACGGCCACGGCGGTGAAGGTGGTGAAGGTGGTGAAGCCGGCCACGGCGGTGAAGGTGGCGAAGGTGGCGAGAACGGCCACGGCGGCGAAGTCGGCGAGCACGGCCACGGTGGTGAAGGTGGCGAAGGTGGTGAAGGTGGCGAAGGTGGTGAATCTGGCCACGGTGGTGAAGGTGGCGAGCACGGCCACGGCGGCGAAGGCGGTGAAGGCGGTGAAAGTGCCTCCCTCGCCAGCGATCCCTATGCGGTCTTTGCCTATCTGACGGCGTCTTCCGGTGGTGAAGGTGGCGAAGGCGGCGAAGGCGGTGAAGGCGGCGAAGGCGGTGAAGGTGGCGAAGGCGGTGAAGGTGGCGAAGGTGGCGAAGGCGGTGAAGGCGGTGAAGGCGGTGAAGGCGGCGAAGGTGGCGAAGGTGGCCACGTCGACGCGGCCAACCCTGGCGTCTACACCACTGAGCTCGCGCTGATGCTCGGCCACCTTGAGGTCGCCAAGGAGCTCTACACCGAGGGGGCCAAGACCGCGTCCTATCCCCACTTTGGCCATCCCTACCATGAGGTGTACCCGGGCATCGCGCCTGCGCTGGAAAGCCGTGGCATCGACGCTTTCGATACTGAGCTGGAAGCCTTCTCCGGCAAGGTGCAGCAGGGCGGTGACTGGAGCGAGGTCGAACAGGATTACGCATCGCTTCGCGAGACCATCCTCTCGGCCATGGCCGACGTCGACGATGGCCTCGAGCAGGATGCGGGCTTTCAGGCCAAGGTCCAGCTGGCGCTGTTGAAGACCGCGCTGCACGAGTACGAAGAAGCCGTGGATGACGGCGAGTTCAAGAACGTGGTCGAGTATCAGGACGGTCGTGGCTTTGTGCTGACCGCCCGGGAGTCGCTGGAGCGCCACGCCGACATGTTCCGTCAGGCGGGTGCCTACGATGCCCTGGTCGAGGGCTACGACGGGCTGCTCGAGGCCTGGCCGACGGCCAAGGCGCCGGAGTCTCCGGTGATGACGGTAGGCGAGCTGTCGGCGGCGATGTTCCCGCTGGAGGCCGAATTGGGCAAGTTCTGATGGAACTGCCCTTGAGCTAGCATCCCAGAGCTAGCGTGAAGGGGCCGGCGTCTGCCGACGCTAGCCCCTGGACGTAAGTCCGCCAACCACACCTGGTCATGACGCAGACAGGGCCTGTTTACAGGCCCTGTCTGCGTTGGTCGTTGGGGTGGCACTCGACAATGCGGCTCAGGAGTCCTGGCCCTGCCTGTCGCTCAGATCATCGTGTCTGCCTCGGATGCGCACCAGGAAGGCGGCGACCAGGGCGAAGATTCCGAAGGCGACAGGCACGGCGGCGACCGAGATCAGGGTCAGAATGACCTTGAAGATGTCGCCTTCCAGCCAGTTGATCACCATCGCCAGGGCGGCCATGGCAACGATCCAGAAGGCTCGTGAGCGGCGCACCGTCAGCATCTCGCAGACCAGTCCCGCCGAGTCGGCGCTGGTGACGAAGAACAGCAGGATGTTGAGCGCCAGGACGGCCGACAGCACGCCATGGCTGTCGAGGGTCGCCATCAGGGCGAAGACGTCCTCGGAGCCGGTCTCGAGTCCGCCGAGGCCGAAGGTGGTAAACCACAGGCAGGAGAACAGACTCGGCACCAGCATCACCCCCAGTACCAGCTGGCGCAGGGTGCGGCCCTTCGAGATACGCGCGATGAATACGCCGGTGAACACAAACCAGCCGTACCAGGCGGCTTCGAAGGCGTACAGCCAGTCCGCCAGCCAGGCCTTGTGCTCGGGATCGCCGAGGCCGATATCGGTCGCCATCGCCGGGTACTTCACCAGGTATTCCGGCAACAGTCGGGTGAAGGTGCCGAGGATGTCCAGCGGTGAGGTCAGTACGAAGACGCTGACCATCAGAAACAGGGCGAACAGCGTGTTGTAGTTGCTCAGCCACTTGATGCCACGCTGGAGTCCCGAGGCGCTGGAGGCGATCGCGAACAGCGACAGCACCAGGATGATCAGGGTGGGGCTGGCGTCGATGCCGAAGAACTGCTCGAGGCTCTGTTTGAGCGGATCGGTGGCGTAGGAGAAGGTCAGCGACAGGCCGATGACGGTAGATACCACCAGGCTGACCAGGTTGAGCTTGCTGAGAAAGCCGCCACCAAGCAGCGTCTCGGCGGGCTTGTCGATGTTCAGGTTGTACATGGCGTGAGCGAAGATCACGCCGATCGCCAGATAGCCGGCCCAGGCCAGCAGGCCCCAGTGGTTGAAGGCGTACAGCAGGGCCTGGTCGGTGCTGTGGCCGGCATCGACGTGGTAGCGCGGTTCCAGCACGCCCCAGGTCACCAGGCCGATGCCCATGCCGGTGGCGAACAGCATGCCGAGCCAGGCCAGGGTGGAGAATTCGGGATCTCCCTGGCCGAACCTGAGCCGCCCCAGGGGGGTGAACATCAGCACGGTAAAGACGATGGAGGCGGCGAAGGCCGGGTAGGTGAAGATGAAGCCGAAGTTGCCGATGACGTTGACCTTGATGGCGTCAAGCAGCGTCTGGAAGGGGCCTGGGGCGAGGGCGGCAAAGGAGATCAGGGCGATGACGGTGGCCACGGTGGCGACCGAAGTGGTGATGTTCTGGTTCATTGGCGTCTCGTTGTCGTTTTGGAGGGGCGGGCGGTCGGCGGTGTCCTCGGTTGGGCAGGGTAAAGGCGACGAAAATGTGCTGGATAGTCGATTCAAGCACTTGAAAAACAAGGCATTTATAGAAAAGACTCTAGTCAAGATGTGCGGCAAGCGCACGGCGGAATGCTCGCCAGGCAGCCTCCATGGCAGGCAGTGACGAGCGCGCGTGCAGGGCGCCGTGCAACATGCCCTCGGCCATATGCACACCGACCTGGTGGTGGCAGCGGCGCCATTCATCCAGTGTTGCCAGCAAGGGGGGCGTCAGCGGGTCATGCTCCACGGCGAGGCACTCGATGGCCCGGCTGGCGGGCAGGTCGTCGCGGATTCGGCGAGCCTGTTCGGCGATCATTGACCAGGCCGCCAACACGTCCTGCCGGCTGAGCAGCGGCGCGTCCGGTCCGAGGCTTGTGTCGCTTGGCGTGCCGAGCAGCGGGTAGACCAGGCCCAGGGGGCTGTCGTCGGCAGCACGCCTGGCGGCGTCCAGCACCAGCCGGGCACCGGCGCTGTCGCCGACCAGGGCAACCGGCGCAAGCCGCCGACGGACCACCTCGACGTCGTCGAGCAGCGCGAGATAGCACGCCTCAGGCATCAGCCGGTAGTTCAGGCTGACGACCTCTCGCCCGAGGGCCTGGGCAAGACCGGCGGCGACACCTTGGTGGCTCTCTACCGAACCGATGGTGAAGCCGCCGCCGTGGGCGTAGAGCACGACGCCTTCGGCGCCGAGGTGCGGTCGATAGCGGCGCACGCCGACGCCGTCGATGACCTCGTCGGTAACTGCGATCGTGGCCGGTACGGGGCCGGCGAAGCTGGCGCAGAGCTCGTCGTAGTGGCGCCTCGCCTGGTTCATCGGCATCGTCGCCATGGCGTCGAGCCCGGCCTGGAAACGTTCGGCGAAGTCATCGATGGTCATGGTCTGGTGTTCCCTGGCCGAATCTGCGCTGATGGCGCCGTCAGCGTCGGACGATGCCGATACGCCGCCCGAGTCCCTCGGGAGCGGGCGATGAGATAACCGGCAGCGCAGCGATGGCGGTGTCCACCGCCTCGGGGAAAGGTCCCGGGCGCCCGCTGTCGAGGTCGATGCCCATCAACATCTGTTCGCTGGTGGCCAGCAGCTGTTCGCCGCTGTACAGCTCGAACCACAGATGCAGGCGCTTGGCGTCACGATCGACCAGCGCGACCTCGACCTGAAGGGGCTGCCCCTGGTGGGCCTCGCGCAGGTAGCGCAGATGGGTCTCCAGGGTGTAGAGGGTGTAGCCGTGCCGGTGGCGCCCGGCCTCGTCGAGGCCGATGCGCTCCATCAGGGTGTCGACCGCCAGGGAAAACACCCTGGCGTACTCGGCGTCGTTCATATGGCCGTTGTAGTCGACCCAGTCAGGCTTGACGTCGGTGTCGAGCAGCGCCATCAGATGCGCCCCTCGAGGCCTTCCGCCTCCGGCCAGTACTTCTGGACCAGCCCGAGCAGCTCGACCAGAAAGTCGTCACGACGGCGATCCAGCTCGGACACGCTGCGACCCGCGGCCTGGTGCTCGCAGCCCTCGACCACCCGATCGATCAGCTCGTCGGTCAGCTCCGGGGCCTCGAGCTTGGTCCAGGGCAGCTTCAGGGCGGGGCCGAACTGTTCCAGCATGTGGCGCATGCCCTGATCGCCGCCGGCCAGATGGAAGGTCAGGAAGGTGCCCATCAGTGACCAGCGCAGGCCGCAGCCGTAGACCACGGCGGCGTCGATCTCTTCGGTGGTGGCGACACCGTCGTTGACCAGGTGCAGGGACTCCCGCCACAGCGCCTCCATCAGGCGATCGGCGATATGCCCTTCGATCTCGCGACGCACCACCAGCGGGCGCATGTCGAGTGCCTGGTACAGCGCCTGGGCACGCTCGGTGTGCTCGGCCTGGGTGGCCTCGCCGCCGACCAGCTCGACCAGCGGCAGCAGATACACCGGGTTGAAGGGGTGGGCGACGATGACCCGGCCGGGCGCGTGCTGACAGCCCTGTTGCAGGTCGCTTGGCTTGAAGCCCGAGGTCGAGGAGCCGATCAGCACCTCAGGCGGCGCCGTGGCGTCGATCTGGGCCAGGATGCTGCGCTTGAGCTCGAGGCGCTCGGGCACGTTTTCCTGGATCAGGTCGGCGCCGTCCACTGCGGCTTCCAGCGAGGTCGCAAAGCGCAGGTTGTCGGGGCTTGCGCCCTCGGCCAGGCCGCGTTTTTCCAGTGACGGCCAGGCATTGTCGACGAAGGCACGGGTGCGTGCCTCGGCCTTGGGGTCGGGGTCAAAGGCGGCAACACGCCAGCCGTTGGCCAGGGCTCGAGCGATCCAGCCGTTGCCGATGACGCCGGTACCGATGACGGATAGCTGTTTCATGCATCACCTCCAGCGCTGTCGCCGGCGATCTGACCGGTGGACGGGTCGCGCAGCTTGAGGAACTTGCGGGTTTCGGCCGGGGTCATCACGTTGGCGCCAAGGTGGTTGATCATCCGACCGGCCTTCTCGACCAGCTGGGCGTTGGAGGCCAGTACTCCCTTTTCCAGGTAGAGGTTGTCCTCGAGGCCGACGCGGGCGTGGCCGCCGAGCAGTACCGCTTGGGCGGCCATGGGCATCTGGTGGCGACCGATGCCGAAGGCCGCCCAGTTGGCGTTGGTCGGCAGCTTGTTGCGCATGGCCAGCATGGTCTCGGTGTCGGCCTCGGCGCCCCAGGGGATGCCCAGGCACAGCTGGTAGAGCGGGTCACCGTCGATCAGGCCTTCGGCCTGGAGCTGGCGGGCGAACCATACATGGCCCAGGTCGAAGCACTCGAGCTCCGGCTTGACCCCGGCGGCCTGCACCAGGCGGGCGTGTTCACGCAGCCAGTCGGCGGAGTTGACGTAGATCATGTCGCCAAAGTTGAGGCTGCCGCAGTCCAGGGTGCACAGCTCAGGCAGCAGCTCGCCCACCGGCTCATGGCGCTGGGCCGGGGTCTGGATGTCGGTGCCGGGGCCGCCACGGGTCGGATCCTGGCTGTCCGGAATCCAGTCCCCTCCACCGCCGGCGGTGATGTTCATGACGATGTCGGTGTCGGCCTCGCGCACCCGCTCCATCACCTCGCGGAAGTGATCCAGCGAGTGGCTGACGCCACCGGTCTCGGGGTCGCGCACGTGGATGTGGGCGATGCTGGCGCCGGCCTTGGCAGCCTCGATGCAGTCGTTGGCGATCTGCTCGGGGGTGACCGGTACCTTGTCGCTCTTGGCGGTGGTGTCGCCGGCGCCGGTCACGGCGCAGGTCAGAATGACGTTGCGGTTCATGATGCTCTCCTCGTCGTGAATGGGCGCAGTGTGGCGAAGATGACGGCCTGCCACTTGGCGCCAAGCGTCGTTTTGTTGACGTCATGCGACATCCTTGGTGTCGCTGCCAATCTGTGCCAGAACAGGCGTGATGAGGAGGGTAGGGAGAGTGCGGGGAAAGGATTCGGCAACGAGCGCCACCAAGTAGCACGTTCATCGACGTATCCCTTCACCTCTGTATTGGAATAGAGACCCATGACCGACTTTACTCAGCACGATCTGTCCAGCGCCCCCGAAAAAAGCCGCCCCCTGCTCGAGAAGGCGCAGAAGGAGATGGGCATGATCCCGGCCCTGTATAGCGTGATGGCCGAAGCGCCGGGCGTGCTGGAGGCCTACCAGCGACTGCATGAGCTGTTTCTCGCCTCGAGTTTCGATGCCGCCGAGAAGACGGTGGTTTGGCAGGCGATCAACGTCGAGCATGATTGCGAGTACTGTGTGGCCGTGCACACGGCGGTGGCCGGCATGATGAAGGTGGACCCCGCCATCACCCAGGCGCTGCGCGACCAGCAGCCGCTGGAAGATGATCGTCTGGAACTGCTGCGCCAGACCACGCTGGCCATCGTGCGTGATCGCGGACGTCCGGATCCGGCCGTGGTGGAGCACTTCCTCGAGGCAGGCTTCACCCGCCAGCAGCTGCTGGACATCGTGCTGGGGGTGAGCCAGAAGATTCTGTCGAACTACGTGAATCACCTGGCGGACACGCCCATCGACGACGCCTTCAAGCGCCACGCCTGGACGAAGGGGGCTGCAGGTACCGACGCGGCGGCCTGATCGAGAGGGCCTTTAGGGGGCCTTCACCGGCGACGCAGTGGCAGGCTGCCAAGTTGCAGACTGCCGTTTGCACAGGCCGTAGGTAGCAACGACCGCCGCTGGAAAAGGCCAAGGGTAAAAACGGATATTGGCTAGAACCGCTACTGGTAAAAACGAATAGTGGCAAGAAACGATACGGCCAAGAAACGATAGTAGAAGCACCAAGGGCGCCCGCTGGGCGCCCTTGGCATATCTGGCCGGTGTCAGAAGACCGCCTTGCTATTTATCGCCTGGCTGTTGATGGCTGGCGACACCCAGACAGCACCGTCGGTCGCTCGCTTTAGACCTCAGGCGCTGGCGTGAAGGTCGGCGGCGCCGACACCATAGAGATCAAAGGCCAGTTCACGTCCGGTGGCGGTGAGCACCAGCCGCCCCTGGCTGTTGTGGGCCACCAGCGCCTGGCGCAATAGGCGGCGCAGACGCGAGGCCTGGGAACGTGAGCGGGTCAGGGAATCGAGCCGCTCGGCGCTGAGTCCGCGACTGGGCTGGGTGATCGCCTCCAGCACCTCGCCATCGCGGTAGAGGTCCTCGATGAAGGCGGTGAGGTCGATGCGCTGGGCGGTGTCGTTGTGATCAGCGGTGAGGGCCATGGTCCCATCCCGAACAAGAAGATGGGACCAGTATACGACAATCGTCGAATTAGACCAAAGTCTATAAGTACGTCGACCAGGATCTCAGCCGTTGACCTGACCCAGCATCAAGAACTCCAGCAGCGCCTTCTGGGCGTGCAGGCGGTTGCCGGCTTCCTGCCAGACGACCGCGCGGGGATCGTCGAGCAGGGTCTCGCTGATCTCCTCACCGCGGTGGGCCGGCAGGCAATGCAGGAACAGCACGTCCTTGGCGGCGGCGTCGAGCATCGCTTCGGTGACCTGGAAGCCGGCAAAGTCCGCCTCGCGACGAGCCTGCTCTTCCTCCTGGCCCATGGAGGCCCAGACGTCGGTGGTGACGAGGTCGGCGCCGGCCACGGCGGTCATCGGGTCGCGCTCGATCACTACCCGATCACCGGCGGCGGCCAGGATATCCTCGCGGGGGTCGTAGCCCTCGGGGCAGCAGATACGCAGCTTGAAGTCGAACTGGCGCGCGGCGTTGATCCAGGAGTGGCACATGTTGTTGCCGTCGCCGATCCACACCGCGGTGCGGCCCTTGACGCTGCCGCGCAGCTCGGTCCAGGTCATGACATCGGCCAGCAGCTGGCACGGATGGTAGTCGTCGGTCAGAGCGTTGATCACCGGTACGTCACTGGCGGCGGCGAATTCCTCGAGACCCTGGTGGGAAAAGGTCCGGATCATCACCGCATCGACCATCTCCGAGAGCACCCGTGCGGTGTCACCGATGGGCTCGCCGCGCCCCAGCTGGGTGTCGCGCGGTGACAGAAACAGGGCGTGCCCGCCAAACTGGGCCATGGCGGTCTCGAAGGACACCCGGGTACGGGTCGAGGATTTCTCGAAGATCATCGCCAGGGTGCGGTTGGTGAACGGCGTGTAGGTCGGGCCGTGGGCCTTGAGGCCGTTCTTGATGGTGATGGCGCGCTGGATGAGGTAGCGCAGTTCATCCTGGCTCAGGTCCAGTAGGGTCAGGAAGTGGCGGGTGGCCATGGCATCTCTCCAACGAGGTAAAAAACGACCATCCTAGCCAGCCCCGAGGGGATGCGCAACGCGCCGCCGGGCCGTACAATGCGGCCATGCAAAGGCCGAGTGTGGCCATCGGGTATTGCCTCCTGCGAGGTAGTCCGCCGGGGCCGCATTGAAAATGGGGCGGGATGCCCCCATTGTCCCGGTCTGCGTCACTTAGCAAGGGCGAGCAAGCCAAGCCCGTTTCAACGAGGAGCCGTGATGAGTACCACCGTCGAGAATATTCAGCGCCAGATCAGCGAAAATCCCATCCTGATCTACATGAAGGGGTCTCCGCAGCTGCCGCAGTGCGGCTTCTCCGCCCAGACCGTGCAGGCGCTGATGGCCTGTGGCGAGCGCTTTGCCTTCGTCAACGTGCTGGACAACCCCGACATCCGCGCGGAGCTGCCCAAGGTGGCCAACTGGCCGACCTTCCCGCAGCTGTGGGTGGAAGGCGAGCTGGTCGGCGGCTGCGACATCGTCGTCGAGATGCACAACAACGGCGAACTCGAGCCGCTGGTCAAGCAGGCCGCCGAGCGTGCCCGTCAGAACGAGGAAGGCGCTGCAGACTAAAGAGCGCTGTTGGCGGCCGTGCGCCCGCCAGGCCAACGCCTTTCCATAAGGCGTTGTCCGGTGGGACCGCGTCGACCGGCTGCCGCGAAAGCTTCGCACCTACGATAAAGGCCCCGATGGTCATCGACCATCGGGGCCTTTATCGTCTTGAGACTTTAGTGGCCGAAGGGGATCAATCCCCTTCCATGCCTTGCTCCTGCTGGGCCAGCCGCCATCCTCCCAGGTCCTTGTAGCGATTGACCATGGCGCAGAACAGCTCGGCGGTGCGCTCGGTGTCGTAGCGGGCCGAGTGCGCGGCGTTGTTGTCGAACTCGATACCGGCGGCGCGACAGGCTCGGGCGAGCACGGTCTGGCCGTAGACCAGACCGGCAAGCGAGGCGGTGTCGAAGCTCGAGAAGGGGTGGAAGGGATTGCGCTTGATCTCGCAGCGATTGACCGCGGCGTTGAGAAAGCCGTGGTCGAAGGCGGCGTTATGGCCCACCAGGATGGCTCTGGTACAGCCGTGGGCCTTGATCGCCTTGCGCACCGGTCGAAATATCTCGCCAAGCGCCTCGGACTCGCTGACCGCCACCTGCTTGCGCAGCGGGTCATCGAGGCGAATGCCGGTGAAATCCAGCGCTGCCTGCTCCACATTGGCACCGGCAAAGGGTTCGATGTGGTAGGCGAAGGTGGCGTCGGGCAACAGGTTGCCTTCCGGGTCCATGGTCAGGGTGACGGCGGCGATCTCCAGCAGGGCGTCGGATTCCGGGTTGAAGCCGCCGGTCTCGATATCCACCACCACCGGCAGAAAACTGCGAAAACGTTGCGCCATGAGTTCGCGGGCGATCAGCTCGCTCATGCACCTCTCCTTAGTCGGGCCGTGTGGGGTCAGGGGGCCTGCTGTCGGCAGGCCGAAACGGCGAAAGTCTAGCAGTTTGGGGCAGCGGCGTCCCGTGGCCGGTATTCGGCACCCCAGATGCACGCTATAATCGGCGCTCTTCGGGCGTTATTCGCGCCGCGAATGCGTTGGTCACACCATGGTTGGTTACAAGAAGGAGCCCCTAGCATGTCCGATGTAAAGAAGGTCGTGCTCGCCTATTCCGGCGGACTGGACACATCCGTCATCGTCAAGTGGTTGCAGGAAACGTACGACTGCGAGGTGGTGACCTTCACCGCTGACATCGGTCAGGGCGAGGAAGTCGAGCCTGCCCGTGCCAAGGCCGAGGCCCTGGGCGTCAAGGAAATCTACATCGAGGACCTGCGCGAAGAATTCGTGCGCGACTACGTGTATCCGATGTTCCGCGCCAACACCATCTACGAGGGCGAGTACCTGCTGGGCACCTCCATCGCCCGTCCGCTGATCGCCCGCCGCCTGATCGAGATCGCCAACCAGACCGGTGCCGACGCGATTTCTCACGGCGCCACCGGCAAGGGCAACGATCAGGTGCGTTTCGAGCTTGGCGGCTATGCGCTCAAGCCCGGCGTCAAGGTGATCGCCCCGTGGCGCGAGTGGGACCTCAACTCCCGCGAGAAGCTGATGGCCTACTGCCAGCAGCACGATATTCCGGTGGACTTCAGCAAGAAGAAGAAGTCGCCGTACTCCATGGACGCCAACCTGCTGCATATCTCCTACGAGGGCGGCATCCTCGAGGATCCCTGGGCCGAGGCCGAGGAAGACATGTGGCGCTGGAGCGTGTCGCCGGAGGCCGCCCCGGATACCCCGACCTACGTCGAGCTGACCTTCGACAAGGGTGACATCGTGGCCATCGACGGCGAGCCGATGAAGCCCCACGAGGTGCTCGAGAAGCTCAACAAGCTGGGTGGCGACAATGGTATCGGCCGTCTCGACATCGTCGAGAACCGCTACGTCGGCATGAAGTCCCGCGGCTGCTACGAAACGCCCGGGGGCACCATCATGCTGCGTGCTCACCGCGCCATCGAGTCGCTGACACTCGACCGCGAAGAGGCCCACCTGAAAGACGAGCTGATGCCGAAGTACGCCGAGGTGATCTACAACGGCTACTGGTGGAGCCCCGAGCGCCGCATGCTGCAGGCGGCCATCGACGAGACCCAGAAGAACGTCTCCGGTGTGGTGCGCATGAAGCTCTACAAGGGCAACGCCATCGTCGCCGGTCGCCGCTCCGACGAGTCGCTGTTCGACGAGTCCATCGCCACCTTCGAGGATGACCAGGGCGCCTACGATCAGAAGGACGCCGAAGGCTTCATCAAGCTCAACGCCCTGCGTCTGCGCATCGCTGCCGGCAAGGGTCGTCGTCAGGACTGAGTGGTAACGTCGCGCGACAGGCCAAAGGAGTTCCCATGCTGAAGCAACTGTTCGGAGCGCTGTTCAAGGGGGACGGCAAGTCGTCGTCCCGCGCCGCGCCCGAGGCCGAAGCGGTCGAGTACCGTGGTTACCTGATCATCTCGCAACCCGAGGAGCAGGGCGGTCAGTTCCGCGTCAGCGGTGTCATCCGCAAGCCCATCGAGGGCGGCGAGACCCTGGAGCATCGGTTCGAGCGTTCTGACCTGGTGCCGGGGCGGGAAGCCTGTGACGCCCTGATGCGTCAGAAGGCCGAACGCTACATCGATGAAGTCGGCGACGAGATGTTCGAACCGCGCTGATTGCTCACCGCGACAACGGCGCCCTCCGGGGCGCCGTTTGTGTCTGTGGGGCGGTTGTTTCAGGCAGGTCGTCGCCGCGCCCGTCAGCCCATCTAACACGCCCCAGCCCATGTCGGGGAGAGCCACACCTCAGGCCATTGCCTGTCTCAGGGAAAGACCCGCCTCAAGGCATGACTCGTTCCAAGGAGAGCTCCATGATCGTCGTGCACCATCTGGAAAATTCGCGTTCGCTGCGTATCGTCTGGCTGCTGGAAGAGCTGGGCGTGGACTACGAGATCCGCCAGTACGCCAGAGATCCGAAGACCATGCTGGCACCCGCCGCACTCAAGCAGGTGCACCCGCTGGGCAAGTCCCCGGTGATCACCGATGAAGACGCAGGTAGCCGCGTGGTGGCTGAGAGCGGCGCCATCATCGACTACCTGCTCAGGCGCTTCGATACCGAGCATCGACTGTGGCCGGAGCCGTCAAGCGCCGACACCACCGACTTCGTGTTCTGGATGCACCACGCCGAGGCCTCGGCCATGCCGCCACTGGTCATGAATCTGGTGTTCAGCCGGCTCGGCAAACCGCCGGTGCCGGCGCTGATGCGGCCCCTGGGCCGGCTCTTTGCCGAGGGCGTGCGCAAGCAGTATCTGGGGCCGGAGATCCGCCGTCTGATGGACTTCTGGGAGCACAGCCTGGAAGGGCGAGAATGGTTCGCTGGCGAGCGCTTCAGTGCCGCAGACATACAGATGAGCTTCCCGCTGCTGGCGCTGGAAGGTCGTGGCCAGCTCGGCGACCACCCGCAGCTTGGCGCCTTTGTCGAGCGCTGTCGCCAACGGCCCGGCTATGTCCGCGCCGTCGAACGGGGAGGCGAACTGTCACTGTAACCTGGTGCGGAAGGCCGCTCGCGCATCATCTGGCAGAAAGGATCCTGTGGGAATGGCCGAAGGACCTTATGGCAAGCACCTTGTGGGAAGGACATTGCATGAGGAGCGTGACAGTAGGAGCGTGCACGAGGGATGTGCTACCAAGCGCCTTGCCTGACAAGGCATTGCGCCTGCTCCGTTGCTCGGCATTCGCTGGAGCGAATATTCATGTCGGCAAGTTATGAGCGTGAAAATTATTATTCATTGCAAGCATATTGAGTTTGCTGCTCCGAGCGGGATAATGGGCGTCAACACCCACCTAGGAGGTCAAGATCATGCTGAGGTCCCTGACATTTGCCGGTGCCTTGCTGGTGGCAGGCTCCGCCCAGGCGCTTGAGGTCGATCCGCTGGTCAGCCCCGCCTGGCTGAGCGAGCATCTGGACAACGACAATCTGGTGGTGCTGGACATTCGCTCCAGCATCGACAATGGCGGCGATCGCTCGAGCTTCGAAGACGCCCATATCCCAGGCAGCCTGTACTCGAGCTATACCGAAGACGGCTGGCGCGAGAGCCGTGACGGCGTCACCGGGGTGATGCCGCCGGTGTCGAGTCTACAGCGGCTGATCGGTGGGCTCGGTATCGACAACGACGATACCGTGGTGCTGGTGCCGGCGGGCACCGGTGCCACCGACTTCGGCAGCGCGGCACGGGTCTACTGGACCTTCAAGGTACTCAGCCATGACCAGGTGGCGATCCTCGACGGTGGCTTTGCGGGCTGGAAGGAACAGGGGCTGGAGGTCGTCAGTGGCCCCGTCGAATATCCCGACCCGGTGCGCTTCGAGGGCGCCCTGGACGAGTCACTGCTGGCCACCACCGAAGAGGTCGAGGCCGCACGGGAGTCCCAGGGGCAGCTGGTCGACGCTCGCCCCGAGGATTACTTCAAGGGGGACAATCAGTCGCCGGCGGCGGCGGCTCCTGGCACCATCCCGGGTGCCTTGAACCTGCCTCACCAGAGCCTGCTGGCCAACGATGGCGGCGCCTGGCGTCTGGACACCGCCCAGGTGACCTCGCGGATACAGGCGGCCGAGCTGGACGCCAGCGCCAAGACCGTGGCCTTCTGCAACACCGGCCACTGGGCCGCCACCGACTGGTTCGTGCTCAGCGAAATCGCCGGCTTCGACAATGTGGCCCTGTATGACGGATCCATGGCCGAGTGGACCCAGGACGAGTCACGCCCGTTGGCGGTGGCCAAGCAGGGACTGGGCAAGGTGCTCGACGCCCTGGGCCTTGGCGACGACTGATCGCCCTTAGGCTCCGGTTGCCCTGAGGCTCCGGTTGGCGCCTTGTTAAAGCGTCGATTTCGCGCAATTGCTGCGCCTTTGCTACGTTGTCGTTGCCTCGCTTCTGCGTCCGTGCCGGACCTGTTGCTGGATGGCAGGGTTTGACGCTATCGCCACGCCGCCGACCCCGGGTCGCCGGCGTGGCCCTCTCATCACGAGTAGATCACTACCATGACACAGACTTCCGCTGCGGCCCCCGTCCAGGGCCGCCTTCCTGTCGATCGTTTCGTCGTCGGCGTGGCCCTGGCCGGGATGCTGATCCTGGGCGGGCTGGTGTGGCTCGAGACCGCTCCTTTCCTGGTGGCGCTGTTCGGCGTCGGTATCGCGCTGGGGATGGCGCTCTACCATGGGGCCTTTGGCTTTACCGCCGGCTGGCGCAACCTGGTCACCAAGCGTCGCGGCGCCGGCATGCGTGCCCAGTTGATCCTGTTTGCACTGACCTCTGCGCTGATGATTCCGCTGCTCGGCAGCGGTGAGCCCGGCATGGTGGGGGCGGTGGCGCCCATCGGCACCTCGCTGGTGGTGGGCTCCTTCGTGTTCGGCCTGGGCATGCAGTTGGGTGGAGGCTGTGGCTCAGGCACGCTGTTTACCGTCGGCGCCGGCAACCTGCGCATGCTGGTGACACTTGCGTTCTTCATCATCGGTGCGGTGGTCGGTTCGATCCACCTGCCGTGGTGGCTCGACCTGCCGAGCCTGGATCCTGTCAGCCTGATCGACAGTGTCGGTGTCTTCGGCGCCATCGCGGTACAGTGGGCGGGACTGGCGCTGGTGATGCTGTGGGTCAATCGCGTGGAACGCCGCGCCCACGGTTCGCTGGAACGTTCCGAGCTGCGCCTGGCACCTGCCGAAGGCGGGGTGCTGCGCACCCTGGTGCAGGGACGCTGGCCCTTCGTCTGGGCGATCCTGGTGCTGGCGATCGGCAACACCCTGACCCTGGCCATCGGCGGGGCGCCCTGGGGCATCACCTTCGCCTTCAATCTTTGGGGTGCCAAGGCGTTGCAGGCCATCGGCGTGGACATGAGTCAGTTCGAGTTCTGGACCTGGGACTACCCGGCCATGGCGCTGGCCGATTCGGTGCTGGTCAACATCACCTCGGTGATGAACTTCGGTCTGCTGCTGGGTGCCATGCTGGCGGCGGGTCTGGCCAATCGCTTCAATGAAGCCAGCCGCAAGCCCATCGAGGGACGTCAGTTCCTGGCGGCGGTCATCGGCGGCCTGCTGCTGGGCTACGGTGCCCGCCTGGGCTTCGGCTGCAATATCGGCGCGCTGTTTTCGGGACTGGCCTCGGGCAGCCTGCACGCCTGGGTGTGGTTCGCCTGCGCCTTCGTCGGCTCGCTGGTGGGGATTCGCCTGCGCCCCTGGTTCCGACTGCCCAACTGATCGACCGACCCACTGATCCATTGTTCAAGGTGATTCCCATGAAAGCCGCCTATCATCGAAGCCGCGTCATCGGTCTGTTGCTGGCGATTCTGGTATTGATCATGGCCGACCACCTGGCCAGTCCCACCTTCGCCTTCAACATGGGCGACGGCCACGCTCGAACCTCGCTGAACCAGCGTGACGCCAGCGCCTGTGCGCCCTGCGGGGCGCCGTGCCCGTCCACTCGCCAATAGGGCTTGCATGAAAAGTGCCTGCGCTCGCCGACTTTTCGTAGAAATCCTGGAATTATGCCTGCGCTCGGTGACGGTTCTCGGTCCAGGCCCTGTGGGCTCACCCTAGTGTGAAGGCATTGGCGATAAAAGAGGCGCCCCTGCCATGGCAGGGGCGCCTCTTGTGGTCGTCAGTCTGACGGGGAGACGATCATTCTCGTGGGTCCTGTTCGCGGCGGGGGATCTTCGGCCCCAGCGGCCCGAGCCACAGCCAGACCTGAAGCACTACCAGGATCGGTAACAGCCAGGTCGGCGCGCCCACCGTCCACACCAGCACCTGGTGGATCATGAAGGCGGTCAGGCCGCCGAGCAGGCCAAGCACCGGGAACATCAGAGGCCGCTCGGAGCCCGGGCGGCCACTTAGCCGGAACAGCGAGCCGGTGAAGGCGCCGAAGCTCACGGCCATGGCCAGCGGAATCCAGAGTTGCTGTAGCACTTCCTGCATCGTTAACCGCTCATGTTGAGACTTGGGCCCTCAGGCTAACGCGTCTGGCCGCCGGCTGCGCTTGAACTTTGGCGTAATTTGCCTGGCTTTCGGCTTTCGGCTTTCGGCTTTCGGCTTCCGGCTTCCGGCACGCATCCTTGGTGATGGGCGCTTTCGCCGGCGAGCGCTTTCGCCTGTGGTGCTGGGGGCCAGGACGAGCGAAAACCGTCGCTGGGTGCAGTCGCGGCCCATGCAAGGTCTAGATGTCGGTCTTGTCCTTGAACTCGCACAGATCCTCGATGACACAGCTGCCGCAGCGTGGCTTGCGCGCCACGCAGGTATAGCGGCCATGGAGGATCAGCCAGTGATGGGCGTCCTGGCGAAACTCACGGGGCACGTGGCGCACCAGCCGTTCCTCGACCTCCACCACGTTCTTGCCCTTGGCGATGCCGGTGCGGTTGGAGACCCGGAAGATGTGGGTGTCTACGGCGATGGTGGGCTGGCCGAAGGCGGTGTTGAGTATCACGTTGGCGGTCTTGCGTCCGACCCCGGGCAGGGCCTCCAGCGCCGGACGGGTGGCCGGGACCTCGCCGCCATGGCGCTCGATCAGCAGATGGCAGGTCTTCATCAGGTTTTCGGCCTTGGTGTTGAAAAGGCCGATGGTCTTGATGTGTTCCTTGAGCGCGTCGATCCCGATATCGATGATCGCCTGGGGTGTGTTGGCCACCGGGAACAGGCGAGCGGTGGCCTTGTTGACGCCGACGTCGGTGGCCTGCGCCGACAGCAGTACCGCGGCCAGCAGTTCAAACGGTGTGCTCCAGTTGAGCTCGGTGGTCGGCTCGGGATTGTGGGCCCGCAGGCGGGTAAAGATCTCGTGGCGTTTGGCAGCGTTCATGCTCGTCTCTTTGGTTGGCAAGCCAGGGGCTGAATCGACAGCGGGCCAGGCCGGGCGGATCTTCAGCGCACGACTCCGGTAACCCGCACCCGGCGTTCGTCCCTGGGCGTCCGGGTCGGCGCCGGGCGTCGGCGCTTCACGGCGTCGTCGATGGCGTTCTTCGCGGCGATCAGCAGCCCGGTGATCAGAAAGGCGCCTGGCGGCAGCACCAGAAACAGCATGCCGCCATCACCCGGCAGGTGCAGTGTCCAATCACCGGCTGCGTCGCACAGCAGCAGGTCCATGCCGGCGAACAGGGTGCCTTGCCCCAGCAGTTCGCGGATACCCCCGATCAACACCAGCACCAGAGAGAAGCCGAGGCCGTTCATCAGGGCGTCGAACAGGGCCGGCTTGAGCGGTTGGCGGGAGGCAAAGGCCTCGACCCGAGCCAGGATGGCGCAATTGGTGACGATCAGCGGCAGGAAGATGCCGAGCACCTGGTAGAGCTCGTAGGCCAGCGCCGCCATGGCCAGTTCGACGCAGGTCACGAAGGCAGCGATGATCAACACGAAGGCCGGCAGGCGTACCTCAGGGCGTACCTGGTGGCGCAGCGCCGAGGCCGAGGCGCTGGCGCCGAGCATCACCCCCAGGGTGGCGATCCCGAGCCCCAGGCCATTGACCACACTGCCGGTGACGGCCAGTAGCGGACACAGGCCGAGCAACTGGACCAGGGCGGGATTGTTGCTCCACAGCCCCTTGATGGCGATGTCGCGAGCGTCGCTGCGGGTCATGGGCTGGGCTCCTGGTTACTGGCATCTGGCGTATCACGCGGCGACCCGGCAGCCAGCACCGCTTCGTTCACCGCCTGGATGACGGCGCGAGAGGTGATGGTGGCACCGGTCAGGGCTTCGATGGCGCCCTGCGGGGCCAGGTCGAGCTGGCGGCGCGCGAGGCCTTCGAACTGATCGACCCAGGGGCCCTTGCGGCGCTCGATGGCGTCGCCAAGCCCCGGCGTCTCGCGGTGATCGACGACGCGCACTGCCGTGACACGCCGCTGCGGTGTCAGTGCCACCAGCACCTCGACGGGGCCTGCGTAGCCGAGCGCTGAAGTGGGTTGCAGGGTGGCGAGCAGCGTGCCGCTTTCGTCCAGCGCCTGCCAGCCTTGGTCACCGGCCGGCGCCGGCACCAGCCTGGCGGTGCCCTGAGGCGCCAGGCTTTCCAGCAGGGCGTCCTGGTGGGCCTGGCGATTGGCCTCGATACGCCCCTCGCTGAGTGCCTGGGTCAGGCTGACCGCACCCAGGGTTACCAGGGCGAACAGGGCAAGTTTCACGGCCAGTGTTCGCGGAGCCGACGTGTTGCTATCAGGGCTATTCATCAGCGCAGTTTATCAGTGCTTTCCAAGTGAGGCGGTCGTCCATCAGCGCTCTTGACCAAGGCGGGTCGCTGGCTAGCCGTCATCGTTGTGCCTCCGGGTGGCTCGAGCATTCGATGGCCGGTCGGGCACCAGCTGGTCGAGCAGGGGGGCGGCGAGGTTCATCAGCAGCACGGCGAAGGCAACGGCGTCGGGGTAGCCGCCGTAGGCACGGATGATCATCGTCAGGGCGCCGATGCCGGCACCATAAGCCAGGCGTGCACGACGACCGCTGGCGGCACTGACCGGGTCGGTGACGATAAAGAAGGCGCCGAACATGGTCGCGCCCCCGAGCAGGTGGAAGCCGACTCCGCCGCTGGCCGACAGCCGATCGAACAGCCAGGCGAGCAAGGCCATGGAGGCGAGCATGGACAGCGGCAGGCGCCAGTCGATCAGCCGGCGGTAGAGCAGGTAAAGACCTCCGGCCAGCCAGGCCAGGGCGACGTTGCGCCAGGCCTCCAGCGCCGCTGGTGCCACTAGCTCGGCGAGGCTGGCGTCTGCGGCGCGATGGCGGTAGGCGTCCAGCGGTGTGGCACCGCTCAGCGCATCCAGTGCGGCTGGTGGGTGCTGGCCCAGCCAGCGTGCCAGCCAGGTCGAGGGCTCGACGGCGTCGGGGCCGAATAGCCCCGAGGGTGCGGGCCACAGGCTCATCTGGGTGGGGAAGGACACCAGCAGCAGGGCGTAGCCCACCATGGCGGGGTTGAACAGATTCTGGCCGAGCCCGCCGTAAAGGTGCTTGGCCACCGCCACGGCGGCAAGCGAGCCGATCAGGATCAGCCACAGGCTGGTGCCCGCCGGCAGCGCCGCACCCAGCAGTACCCCGGTCAACAGGGCGCTGCCATCAGCGATGGTTGGCGAGACGGGCCGCCGACGCGCCACCAGCATCATCGCCTCGATCAGCACACAGCAGGCCGCTGCGGTGATGACGTTGGTGACGACGCCAAGGCCGAAGAACCAGCTCTGGGTGATGAGTCCGGGCAGGCAGGCCAGCGTCACCCGACGCATCAAGGTAGCGCTGTCGTGTCCACGGCGAGCGCTGTCTGCGCTGGTGTGGCGGTGAAGGTGGCTCATGGCCGGGTTTCCTCCTGACGGGCGGCCTTGAGTCGTGCATCGGCGGCGGCGAGGTGCTGTCTGGCGGTATCCAGCTGAGTCTCGAGGTCGGCGAGGACATCCGCCGATTGCTGCTGCTGGGCGGCGCGCTCCAGCGCCTTCTCAGCCTTGCGTGCCGCGGCCTTGGCGGCTGCCTGGGCGATGCGCAGGCCACGCACGTCCGCGACGCTGGCGGTTCCTTTGGCGTCGGCTGAGCTATCCTTGGCGCTGCTTGCGTCGCGCTGCTGGCCGCGCCGGGTGGCGGCCTGACGACGGGCCTGGCGACGTGCTTCACGCTCGGCCGCCTCGCGCTGCTCGCGGGCCTGGCGTGCCTCGAAGCGGTGGCGGGCCTGGTCGGCCCGGTCGCTCTCGGCGCGCGCGATGCGCAGGCGCTGCTTGGCCTCGCCGAAGCCGTTGGCCAGCGGCAGGTGGCTGGGGCAGACGTAATCGCAGGCGCCGCACTCGATGCAGTCGAACAAGCCGTTGGCCTCGGCCTTGTGGTCTTCGCCTGCCTGGGCGTGCCACCACAGCTGCTGAGGGGCAAGGCCCGCCGGGCAGGCCGGCTGGCAGTCGCCGCAACGGATGCAGGGGCGTGCGGGGGGCGGCGTCGGCAGTTCAGTCGCGTCAGCGGCGATCAGGCCGTTGGTGGTCTGGGTGATGGGTTGGTCAAGCGATTCGATCGCCTGGCCCATCATCGGCCCGCCTTCGATCACCCGAGACAATCTGGCGCGATCGAGGCCGGCGTCCTGCAGCAGGTAGTCGATGGCGGTGCCCAGGCGCGCGGTGACATTGCCGGGGCGTGCCAGTGCTCGGCCCGCCAGGGTCAGGGTGCGCTCGATCATCGGCTTGCCGAGCGCCACCGCGTCGTGGATGGCCGCCAGGGTCCCGGGATTGTGACACAGCACGCCGGCGTCCACCGGCAGCTGGTCCGAGGTGAGACGGCGGCCCAGCAGGCGCTCGATCAGCTGGCGCTCGCCGCCGCTGGGGTAGCGGGTGGGGATCACCTCGAGTCGTGCCGGACAGGGCAACTCGTTTAGCCGGGCCCGCACGGCGCTGGCCGCCTCGGGCTTGTCGTCTTCGATGCCGATGACAATAGAGGCGGCCCCGGTGGCATGGGCCACCATTGCTGCACCGAGCAGCACCCGGTCGGTGTGCTGGCGCAGTGTCTGGTCATCGGCGCTCAGGTAGGGTTCGCACTCGGCGGCGTTGACCACCAGGGTATCGATGCCCGCCCGGCGTGCCGCGCGGACCTTGAGATGGGCCGGAAATCCGCCGCCGCCCATGCCGGCGATGCCGGCGTCGGCAATCCGTTGGATGATCTCGTCGGGGGCCGCGCCTTGCCAGTCGAGCGGCGGCAGCCAGTGGTGCTGTGAAGCGCCGTCGGCCTCGATCACCACGGCGGGCGGGTGTTGTCCGCCGGCGTCCGCCTCGTCGTGCATGAACAGCGCGCTGACGTGGCCCGAGATGCTGGCGTGCACCGGCAGCGCCAGATGGCCGACGGCGCGTGCCACTGGCTCGCCGGCACGCACGTACTGGCCTGGCTTGACGATGGGCTGGACCTCTCGCCAGGGCTGGTCGCGGCCATCTTCCAGCAACAATGTCACCCTGGCCGGTAGCGGCGGCGTGCGTATGCCCAGGTCACGGGTCTGCGACTTGCGGGTAGGGGGCAGCACGCCGCCAGCGGGCCGGGTACCCGCCGCCAGTGATCGCCAGAGCCGCTCAAGTACTGCCATGAAGCGTCTCCGTGGTGCGGTCGCTGGCGATGATGCCGGCGGTCCAGTGGGGTTGTGGCTCTCTTGGCAGCATGTCGATGCAGTCCACCGGACAGGGAGCGATACACAGATCACAGCCGGTGCATTCGTGTGCGATGACCGTGTGCATCATCTTCGAGGCACCGAGGATGGCGTCCACCGGGCAGGCCTGGATGCACTTGGTGCAGCCGATGCATTCATCTTCCCGAATAAAGGCCACCCGGGGGGTATCGTCGGCGTCGCCGTCGAGCGCCAGAGGTTCCCGACCAAGCAGTTCGGCCAACTCGAGGATGGTTGCCTCGCCGCCCGGTGGACAGCGATTGATGGCCTCTCCCTGCTCGACGGCTTCGGCGTAGGGCCGACAGCCGGGATAGCCACACTGGCCACATTGGGTCTGGGGCAAAAGGGCGTCGATCTGCTCCACCAGGCCATCCTCGCCGTCCTTGAAGCGACGGTTCAGCCAGCCCAGCAGTCCGCCGCAGACACCGATCAGTGCGACCATCAGGACCACGCCGACAAGACTCGTCAGGCTCATGGGGAGCCCCCGGTGGCAAGTCCGGTGAAGCCCATGAAGGCCAGCGACATCAGGCTGGCAGTGATCATGGCGATGGCTGCACCGCGAAACGGGCGCGGTACATCGGCGCCCGCCAGGCGTTCGCGCATGGCCGCCAGCAGGATCAACACCAGCGAGAAGCCCAGAGCGGCGCTGAATCCGTACAGCAGCGCATCGAAGAAGCCGCCGTCGCGACCCAGGCTCAGCAGCGCCACGCCCAGCACCGCGCAGTTGGTGGTAATCAGAGGCAGGAAGATGCCGAGCACCCGATGCAGCAGGGGGCTCAGGTGGCGGACCATGACCTCGGTGGCCTGGACTACCACGGCGATCACCACGATAAAGGCGATGGTGCGCAGGTACTCAAGATCCAGCGGCACCAGCAGATAACGGTGCAGCAGGTGACTGGCCGCCGATGACAGGGTCAGTACGAAGGTGGTGGCAAGGGACATGCCCAGCGCCGATTCCAGCTTCGAGGACACCCCCAGGAAAGGGCATAACCCGAGAAACTGCACCAGCACGAAGTTGTTGACCAGGGCGGTACTGACGAGGACGAGAAGAACGTCGGTCATGGAATGCACGAGGTAACGGCCGGCGGGCAGGGTCCCGCCGGCGCATGGGCGTGATGGAACCCCTTAGCTGACCCGCTGGCCGGGTTCTGCGCCACTGTGGGGTTCGAGCAGATAGATGCCGTCGTCGTTGCCAGCCGCCAGCACCATGCCTTCGGAAACACCAAAGCGCATCTTGCGCGGTGCCAGGTTGGCCACCATGACGGTCAGCTTGCCTTCGAGAGCCTCCGGCGAATAGGCGCGACGGATGCCGGCGAAGACCTGGCGGCTTTCGCCGCCGAGATCCAGCGACAGCTTGAGCAGCTTGTCGGCCCCTTCGACGTATTCCGCCTTGGCGATGCGGGCGATACGCAGGTCCACCTTGGCGAAGTCGTCGAAGCTGATCTCGTCGGCGATCGGCGTCTCGGCCAGCGGTCCCTTGGGCGTTTCCTTGAGCTTCTGTTCTTCCACCAGATCCTCCTTCGATGCTTCGATCATGGCATCGATACGATCGTTCTCGACCCGGGTCATCAGCGGCTTGAACTTGTTGACGGGGTGATCGCCCAGCCAGGTCTCGCGGCTGTTCCAGTCGAGGGTGTCGAGATTCATGAACAGTCTGGCCTGTTCGGCCATGGCCGGTACGACCGGGGCCAGGTAGACCATCAGCTGACGGAACAGGTTGATTCCCATGGAGCAGATGTCGAGCACTTCCTGCTCGCGGCCTGCCTCCTTGGCCAGCACCCAGGGGGCCTGGTCGGCGATGTAGCTGTTGGCCTCGTCGGCCAGTTCCATCACCTTGCGCATGGCGCGGCCGAACTCCCGCTGTTCATAGTAGTCGGCGATCTCGTCACCGGCGGCGATGAAGCGTGCCAGCATGTCCGGCTCGGCGCAGTGAGTCGACAGCTGCCCACCTCCGAGCTTCTTGACGAAACCGGCGCAGCGGCTGGCGATGTTGACCACCTTGCCCACCAGGTCGGCATTGACCCTGAGCGCGAAGTCCTCGAGGTTCAGGTCGAGGTCATCGACCCGGGAGGTGAGCTTGGCGGCGAAGTAGTAGCGCAGGTACTCGGGATTGAGATGCTCGGCGTAGGTCGCGGCCTTGATGAAGGTGCCGCGTGACTTGGACATCTTGGCGCCGTTGACCGTGACGAAGCCGTGGCAGTTGACTGCGGTGGGGGTGCGCATCTCGGCCCCGTGCAGCATCGCCGGCCAGAACAGGGCGTGGAAGTAGACGATGTCCTTGCCGATGAAATGGTAGACCTCGGCCTTTGAATCGCGCTCCCAGTAGCTGTCGAAGTCCAGCCCCTCACGCTCGCACAGGTTCTTGAAGCTCGCCAGGTAGCCGATCGGAGCGTCCAGCCAGACATAGAAGTACTTGCCCGGCGCGTCAGGAATCTCGAAGCCGAAGTAGGGCGCGTCGCGGCTGATGTCCCACTCGTTGAAGCCGGACTCGAACCATTCCATCAGCTTGTTGCGGATCTGCGGCTGGACATGGTCGTCCTTGATCCAGGCACTGAGGAAGTCGGCGAAGTCAGGCAGCTTGAAGAAGTAGTGGGTGGAGCTGCGGACTTCCGGGGTGGCGCCGGAGATCGCCGATACCGGATCGATCAACTCGGCAGGGGTATAGGTGGCACCGCAGGCCTCGCAGTTGTCGCCGTACTGATCCGCGGTGTGGCACTTGGGGCATGTGCCCTTGATGAAACGATCGGCCAGGAACAGACCCTTGACCGGATCGTACATCTGCTCGATGTCACGGGTGGCGATGTGCCCCTTGTCGCGCAGGCGCTTATAGATAAGCTCGCTGAAGTGGCGGTTTTCCTCGGAGTGGGTCGAGTGGTAGTTGTCGAAGGCCACGCCGAAACGGGCGAAATCCTGCTGGTGTTCGCGGGATACTCGGTCGATCAGCGCCTCGGAGGTGATGCCCTCCTGCTCGGCACGCAGCATGATCGCGGTGCCGTGGGCGTCATCGGCGCAGACGTAGTGGCACTGGTGGCCGCGACTCTTCTGGAACCGCACCCAGATATCCGTCTGGATGTACTCCAGCAGGTGGCCCAGGTGAATGGCGCCGTTGGCGTAGGGCAAGGCGCTGGTGACCAGAATCTGGCGCTTGTCGGGTGCGGTGATGGACATGGTGTGACGTGATATCCCGTTGAAAATCAGGCGACGATTGTAGCTAGGATCGAGGTCGTGTGCATCCGCTATCGTGCTTGGGCGCAGCCATGAAAAAGCCGTTGTGCAGACGGTGCATTGTCAGGAGGACGCCACCAGCAGGCCGACATGCTCAAGGCCTCGGTCCTTGAGGTGCAGCGCCTGGAGGCGGCTCATGACGCCCTGGTCACAGTAGAGGAGATAGCGGGTGTCGGGATCAAGCGCATCGCTGCGGGTCGCCAGTTCATAGAAGGGAATATGATCGACGGGGCAGGCGAGTGGCCCAAGCGGACGGCGCTCGACGTCGTCCGGGGGCCGCACATCGATGACCCGGGTCGCCGTTCGGGCGAAGTCGTGGAGCCCTCCAAAGGAGACTTCTGCCAGAGGCTCCTGGGAGGGTGCGCTGACGCCTTTGGATACTGGCGCATCGACAGGCTGGCGAGTGGCGCTGGCCAGGGCGCGATCCAGCAGGTCGGCCGGTAGTCCGGCCTCTGCCACCTGAAGTTCCTTCAGCGACGCCTTGACCCTGGGGCGGCTGGACATCCCGCCGCAGTACTCGGGCATTCGGCTCGACGCCTCAGCGGTAGCGATCCGGTGGGCTTCATCGATGATGGTCTGCTTGTCATCGGTCAGCAGCGGTCGCAACACCGGCAGGTGGCTGGCGCGGTCGATCAGGCCGAGATTGGTCAGTGTCTGGCTCGATACCTGGGCGATCGCCTCTCCTGTCACCAGGGCGGGGATGCGCGCGCGCTGCGCGACTCTTGCGGCGGCCTCGATCATCAAGCGCTTGAGCACCAGCGACACCAGGCCATCAGGTACCTCGCGACGCAGTGTCTCGACCACTTCCTCGAAGGGAACGGTGATGAAGTTGGCCTTATGGGAGGCGCTGTATCGTTGCCACAGGTCTCGGGTCAGCGCCTTGACCGCGCCTTCCTGTTCCTGTCCGCCAAAACGAAAGAGGACAAACTGACACTTGATGCCGCGCCTGAGCATCCGATAGGCCGCCACCGGGGAGTCATAACCCCCGGACATCAGTACCAGTGCCTCTCCCTGGGTGCCTAGTGGAAAGCCACCGAGGGCCGGCCCAAGGTCGACTTCCTCGATCAAGGTGTCGCCATCGATCCGCAGTGGCATCACTAACTCGGGGGTGCTCAGGTCGACCCTGGCATCAGCAGCGTGGGCGAGCAGCGCTGCGCCCAGCGCACGCTCTACCTCCACCGAACCGAAGTCGTGATGTCCCTTGCGCTTGACCTTGACCTTGAAGCGCTTGCCTTCGATGTCCGATGCCCGTTCGCACGCCAGTTGTTCGATGGTGTTCCGCCAGTCCCCAAGCGGCCTGTTACGTGTCCTGGCCGCGCGCTGAACGCCCGGTATCCGGGTCATGCTCGCTTCCAGTGCCAGACGATCGCCGCGAGAAAGCTCCCGCGGAAGTCTTACGACCAGATGGTCCCATTGGGCAACGACCTTGGTCTTGGGCTCCTGGCGCCTGAGTGCATTGCGCAGATTGGTGGCCAGGCAGCGACCCATGTGGCGTCTCACCGAGGCGGACTTGGTGGCGATGTCGGCAGAAAGGGAAAGACGATATTCCATGGTGTGAACGCCGAAACTACGATGTAAGAATAGTAACCTTGATCCAGATCAAGTTTGATGGAGATCTTCGAGATTCCGCCGACGGCAGGGGGGCGATCGGCGGGGGGCAGGAAAAAAAGAGGAAAAAATGCGTCAGTACAGCGCTTTTTCTTCCTGTACGACCTCTTTGAGAAGCTCCAGGAAGAGCCGGTCGGCTTCGGAGTGCTCCTCGGCGCTGTCAGGGATATGAATGCTGGTGGTGTCCGAGATTTCGTTGGCAATGTCGGCCATGACGCCACTATCGCTGCCACTTTCCAGGTGCCGGCGGGCGATCTCTAGAGAGGTCTCCAGGACCTTGGGGTCCTGCAGCAACTTTTTGATAAAGCCGGTCAATTCATTGATGACACGGGTTTTTTGAATTTCGGATGAGGCCATCGGTGACTCCTTGGCTAGGCGCTTGATCCAAGGGATTACGATAGCATGTTTGTGGACTGCTACGGGACAGGTTTGCGGTAGGGCGATGTTGTGGATTCTGTCAAGTGGTGCCTTGCCTGACCATGATGACATTGAATGACGAGATGTTACCGAATGTGTTCGAATGTGAGAGGATTGTAGTTGTAACAGTAGTTGTGGCTGGATGGGATGTTAGCAGCGTTGGGGAAGCGCTCGACAATCGGCGCTACAGGGAAACTGCTCGCCCATCCCGGGGATGATGAGAATGGTAGCGCCGAAGCAGCACGGCTGGTCCTGCAGAATCCGGGGTTGTTGGGCTAGTTCGTTGGTACTAGATTCAACTGTACTGGCTGCGGCCATTGATAATTAAGGGAACACGAATGAAAACGATCCGCCGAGAACCTCGCTCTTCCATGGTGCGGCCGCTGGTCAGTGCCATCGCATTGGCCTCTACGTCAATGCTGATGGGGTCAGGAGTCATGGCCCAGGACGCGCAGACATTGCCGCCTGGCACGACATCGCCCGGTGCGGCGACCCTGCGTGACGTCGTGGAGCAGACCATCAATACCAATCCTGAGGTGCTAGCGGCCTGGAATGGCTTCCAGGCGGCGGGCCACGATGAGCGGGTGGCCTTTGGGGGCTATCTGCCTCAGATTGACGTCAATGCAGGCGTCGGCCTCGAGGATCGTCAGAACGATCAACAGGGCAGCTACGACACCGACTATGTCGAGGTGACGCTGAACCAGATGATCTATGACGGCTTCGCCACCGCCAGTGAGGTCGAGCGTCTGAGCCGGGCAGAACTGGTACGCTACTACGAGCTGCTGGGGGCGAGTCAGGACGCGGCGTTGGACGCAACTAATGCCTATCTTGATGTTCAGCGTTACCGTCGCCTGGTGGGCCTGGCCCAGGACAACTATCAGAAGCACCTGGAGGTCTACCAGCAGATCGAGGCCCGCGCTCTGTCAGGTGCCGGTCGTCGTGTCGACCTGGAGCAGATCAGCGGTCGTCTGGCACTGGCCGAATCGAACCTGATCACCGAAGCCTCCAACCTGCACGATGTGTCTGCGCGATTCCAGCGTCTGGTGGGGGAATTGCCGCCGGAAGCGTTGGCGCCGGCGCCGACCTTCGCCGAGCAGCTACCCGCTGACGTCGCCCAGGCGTTGCAGCTAGCCTACGAGGGTAACCCGGACTTCCATGCCGCCATCGAGAACATCGAGGCCGCCCGCGCCGAGCGTGAAGGCACCAAGTCGCCCTTCCATCCCAGGCTTGACCTGGTGGGCCGCAGTGGTACCTACAAGGGCAGTGACACCGACGGCGACTTCATTTCCGACAATGATCATGAAGACCGTCACAGCATCGAACTGGTGGGTAGCCTCAATCTGTATCGCGGCGGCAGCGACCTGGCGTCGTTCCGCGCCGCCAGTGATCGCGTCGAGCAGGCGGTCAATCTGCGTGACAAGGCATGCGTCGACATTCGTCAGACCACCACCATCGCCTACAACGACACCCGTCGTCTGCGCGACCAGTTGGAATACCTGAACGAGCACCGTCAGACGACCGATCGCGTACGCGGAGCCTACAAGCAGCAGTTCGATATCGGTCAGCGTTCGCTGCTCGACCTGCTGGACATCGAGAACGAGTATTTCGAGGCGAGTCGTGCCTATGTGAACGCGCAGTATGACGTCGCTCTGGCAGATGCGCGCACCCTGCGTGCCACCGGTAGCCTGCTGGAGGTGCTGGAGGTGCGCAAGGATGGACTGCCAAGCCTCGCCGAGCTGGACAGCAACGGTGTGTCGATCACGCCGGATATCGTCTGTCCGGCGGTAGGTCCGCGGTCCTACAGCATCGAGGAGCTCACCGGCTCCACACGGGCTCCGGACGTCGTCATGCCTGCGGACGCTCTGTTCGAGATCAACAGCTACGTGCTGAGCGCGAGCGCCAAGCAGGAACTGAGTGCGTTGGCCGACCGTATCCGTGGCCGTAACGACCTGGTCCGGGTATTCATCGCTGGCCATGCGGACATCTCGGGTACCGATGCCATCAATGATCCACTGTCGCGTAATCGAGCGGCAGCGGTGGGCCAGTACCTGGTCAGTCAGGGCGTCAGTGCTTCGCTGATTGAAACCCGGGGCTATGGCTCGCATCGGCCTGTTCAGTCCAACGACACCGTCGAAGGTCGTCGCCAGAACCGTCGAGTGGAGATCACACTTGAACGCAGTGGCGAGAATCTGGACATGGGGGCATTGCCTGGTTCCGCCGGTGATGACAGTGTGTCCCTTGCCTGGGCACGAGGGGAACACGGTCGCGGCCTGGAGGGCTAGAAGCTCAGTGGATGATCGCGTCCTCGCTTCTCGGGGACGCCATTTCCCGGAATATGGATGCAACTGCCACGTTCTGGTCCTTGCATTGCCGCAAAGGAAGCCGTGACGACAGCAGGGATGATAGGCCGGGTCGCACGGAAAGGGCGTTCTGGTACAGCCATCGGCCGACAGAGAGGTTTACGTGGACGATTCACGAGTTGCGGATGAAGCAGAATTTACAACACCTGAAGCGCAGGAGCAGGACGAAGACAGAGGCCCAGTCAAGGATGAGTTGCTGGAAGTGCTGCTGTCGATTGCTCACTATCACGAGCATGATGTCAGTGCGGATTCCCTGACAGCGGGCCTGCCGTTGGAAGATGGCGCACTGACGCCAGGGATATTTCCCCGGGCGTCGGAACGTGCCGGGCTGACGGCGCGACTCGTCAAGAGTCGCCTCGTTCAGTTGAACCCTGCGCTATTTCCTGTCGTGCTGTTGCTGGAGCCGGGGCGCGCCTGCGCCTTGCTGGATATCGACGTCAAGGCGCGTACCGCGCAGGTGATTTACCCCGAATTGGGGCAGGCGTCGGTAGAAATCTCGCTGGACGAGCTTCACGAACGTTACAGCGGGACGGCGATCTATACGCGGCCGCGGTTCCGTTTCGACGCCCGGTCGAAGGATGTCAACGAGAAACGTTCTGGGCATTGGTTCTGGAGCGTGATCAAGGAAAACAGACGCCTTTACCGTGACGTGATACTGGGCTCCGTCGCCATCAACATCTTCGCCCTGGCGATGCCCCTGTTCGTTCTCAATGTCTATGACCGCGTGGTGCCCAATCACGCCACCGAGACGCTGTGGGTGTTGTCCATCGGTGCCCTGATCGTACTGGCATTCGACTTGACGCTCAGGTTGATGCGTTCGAGCTTTGTCGATCTGGCGGCCAGTCGAGCTGACGTCAAGCTCTCGTCGCGTATCATGTCTCGCGTCATGGGGATGCGGATGGAGGCCAAGCCTGCCTCGACCGGTTCCTTTGTCTCGATGCTGCAATCCTTCGAGTCGGTTCGGAGCTTTATCGGCTCCGCCACCGTGATCGCCATGGTGGACCTGCCGTTCGTTCTGATGTTCATCGCCATCATTGGCCTGATAGGACCTGCACTGGTCATTCCTATCGTGGTTGGCGTGCTGTTTATCTTGCTCTACGCCCTCGGTGCCCAGGGAAAGCTGCACGACTTGTCGGAAACCACCCTGAAGGTAGGGGCGCAACGTAACGCTACTCTGGTGGAATCGGTCTCCCAGCTCGAGACGGTCAAGACGCTGCGGGGCGAGAGCCGAGTTCAGGGGCAATGGGAGCAGGCCAGCGCCTTCCTTTCGCGTACCGGCGCTCAGCTGAAGTTTCTCGGAACCTCGGTCACCAGTATCGCCCAGTGGACCCAGAATACCGTCGGTATCTGCGTCATCCTTATCGGCGTCTATCTGATCATCGACGGCAATCTTTCCCAGGGTGGGCTGATCGCTGCCTATATGCTCTCGTCTCGTGCGCTGGCACCGGTCAGCCAGGCCGCCGCACTGCTGGCTCAGTATCATCAATCTGCCACGGCCCTGGAGTCGTTGGATAGAGTGATGGAAATGCCGGTGGAACGTGAGGAAAAGAGCTACATCGATCGTCCCGCCGTCAAGGGACTGGTGAAGTTCGACAAGGTTACCTTCCGCTACCCCCAGGCCGAGAATGACAGCCTTCGCGACGTCTCTCTGTCGATAGCACCAGGCCAGAAGGTGGCGCTGCTGGGACGAGTCGGCTGTGGCAAGACCACGTTGCAGAAGTTATTGCTCGGTCTGTACCAGCCGACGTCGGGGGCGGTACTGATCGACGATGTGGACATTCGTCAGTTTGACCCCCTGCAGTTGAGGCGACATATCGGCTATGTGCCTCAGGACGTGCGTCTGTTTTACGGCTCATTGAAGGACAACATCATCGCCGGTGCCGGCAGCGAAGGGGTGGATGATGATCTGCTGCTCAAGGCCATCCGTATCAGTGGGCTCGATGGACTCGTCAGCACACACCCTCAGGGCGTCGAGCTGCAGGTAGGCGAAGGCGGACAGATGCTTTCGGGTGGTCAGAAGCAGGCGGTAGCGATCGCGCGTGCCATCGTGCACGATCCGGCGATCTTGTTGCTGGATGAGCCGACCAGCGCCATGGACCACGCCAGCGAGGAGGCCTTCAAGCGCAACCTCAAGGATTACGCTGGGGGCAAGACGATGGTGGTGGTGACGCACCGCACGTCACTGCTGTCGCTGGTGGATCGTATCGTGGTCATCGACTCTGGCAAGGTGGTCGCAGATGGTGAGCGTGACAGCGTCATGGATGCGCTGCGCAAAGGCCAGATCGGGAGGGCCAGCTGATGTCCAGCAAGAGTGCCGAACAGAAGGGATTCGAAGGCGTCGGTCGCGTATCACGCAAAGGTGGCAAAGTCTTTCGCCCCTTTATCGACCGGTTGTTTGCGCGTCGCGTCAGCGCATCCCATCTCAACAGAGATTGGGCGAGCGACGCTGACTGGGCGCGAATGCAGCAGGATCCTCTGCGCGCCAGGCTGATGCTGTACATGGTTGTCGTAGCGATCATCTGCGTAATCGTCTGGGCCTGCTTTGCGCCGATCGATGAGGTGACACGCGGTAGCGGCAGGGTCATACCCTCCAGCCAGCTTCAGCGGGTGCAAAGCTTCGATGGAGGCGTGGTTCAGGAGATTCGCGTCAGCGAAGGTGATTTTGTTTCCACCGGCGATCTGCTGATGCGCATCGACCCGACGCGTTTTCTCTCGAACTTCAACGAGAACCGGGCGAAGGCGGAAACCCTGCAAGCCAAGGCCGAGCGACTGAGGGCGCTGGCTACCGGGTCGGACTTCTCTCCGTCGGAGGCATTGATCGAGCAGGCGCCCAATATCGTCTCCCGTGAGCGCGAGCTATACCACAGTAGTCTGGAAACGCTGGATGAGCAGAAGCAGATACTGCAGGAGCGACTGGCACAGCGCCGGGCGGAGCTCAACGAGGCGACTGCGCGTCGCAACGCAGCCAGTCGCGAGCTGAATCTTGCCAGTCAGGAACTCAACATGACGCGCCCTCTGCTGTCCAGCGGGGCGGTCTCAGAGGTTGAAGTGCTGCGCTTGCAGCGTGAGGTCTCCAGGGCGAGTGGTGAGCGCAATCAAGCGACGGCTCAGGTGTCGCGGCTGGAGTCGGCGATTCAGGAGGCGCTGGGTGAGCTTCGCGAGGTCGATGCGAAGGCGCGCAATGAGTGGCGTCAGGAGCTGTCGGCGACCCTGGGTGAACTGTCGGCCCTGGACGAGTCCAGCGAGGGGCTTCAGGACAGGGTGCGTCTCTCCGAGATACGCTCGCCGGTCGATGGTGTCGTTCAGCGTCTGGCGATCAATACGATCGGCGGGGTGGCTCAGCCCGGTCAGGAGGTGGTCGATATCGTCCCGACAGACGACGCCCTGGTGGTCGAGGCCAAGATCGCGCCGCAGGACATCGCGTTTCTACGCCCGGGCCTGCCTGCGACCATCAAGTTGACGGCCTATGACTTCTCCATCTATGGCGGGTTGGATGCCCAGCTGGAGCACATCAGCGCCGACACTACTACCGATGAAGAGGGAAACACCTACTATCGGGTTCGAGTGCGAACCGAAGACAGCGCTGAAGCCGAAGCGGTGGATGTCATCCCGGGCATGACCGCTCAGGTGGATATCCTGACCGGCAAGCGAACGGTGATGCAGTTCCTGCTGAAGCCGGTACTGCGCGCCTGGGGTAACGCGATGGGAGAGCGGTGATGACTCGATACCTGGTCTACCAAGGAAGTAGCGAGGTACCGCGCTGGAATGATGCCTTCAGTGAACTGGAAGTGGTCGCTCCTCACAGTGTCATCGATCATGCCGTCAAGGGCGATCTCGCCTGGGTAGTGGTTGAAGGCGGCGACTGGACGGGACTGTGCACGCGTTTGGCCAGCAAGGGAGTGCTGGTGTCGGTGCTGTCCTTCAACCCGCATTCCGCAGAAGCGTATGAAGCCTTCACCGCTGGCGCCAGGGGCTATGTCCACGCGCTTTCTACCCCCGAAGTGCTGCGTCAGGTCGATGTCGTGGTGAGGCACCGGGGCATCTGGCTTTGGCCCGAGTTGATGGACAGCCTGGTGGGCGGTGTCTTCAAGGCCATGGGTGGGGCGCCTGCCGTGCACCACGACTTGCTGGAAGGTTTGACCGAGCGCGAGAAGGATGTTGCGCTGGCTGTGGCGGAGGGCCAAAGCAACAAGCTGGTGGCGCGAGAGCTCGGTATTACCGAGCGAACCGTCAAGGCCCATCTCGGGGCAGTCTTCCGCAAGTTGGGGGTCAAGGATCGGATGCAGTTGATCCTGCGCCTCTCCAGGGATCGTTGACGGCGAAAGAAGTGGTCATTACCGCGCGACAGTTTAAAGGGGGCTTTTTGCCCCCTTTTTCTGTGGTAGAACGGTTGATCTGATGTCGTCAAGTGCTGGCGTCTCGGTCTCTGCACCTTACTCCGGAAATAGAGCCCTGGAATAGTGCCGTTACTTTTCGGTCTGGGAAAGTCGTTAGTTGAAGTAAGAGATTATCTTTATATTTTGCAATAAACACTTCTTAACTGTGCATTTGTGGGTTGTTCCGATGGAGAACTCTCCCACTTGACCTACTAGACAGTATCGCCCGCACGGGGCCGCCCCTATTTTCTGTGGAAACCCAATAAGCAGAAAGCACGGGGCTAAACCCATGAATATCATTGCTACCGCAGGAAGTGTGTGGATTGTCGAGCAGGCAGGCGAACAGCGGGTGGCCAGGCCCGGCGATGTGCTGCAGCCAGGCCAGCGACTTGTCGCCGGAGATGACGGGCGAGTGGTTGTTTCGTCAAGTTCCGGACAGCTACCGCTGGTGCTTGAATCAGGCGAGACAATGGAAATGCCGCTGGGCCAGGGCGACGCCCAATCGTTTCCCTCAGATGAGTTGCTTCTTGCGCAGACTGTCCCGTCCGAGTTGATTCAGGCTTCGCTGCTGCAGGACGAGCAGTTGGAAGAAGTGTTCGAGGTGCTGGAATCGGGCCGGGACCTCTTCGATGTCTTCGACGAGCCTGACGCGGGTCCGGGTGCTGGCCCCGGCAACGACAATGGGCATTCTTTCGTCCGTCTTTTGCGTATTCTCGAGCAGGTTTCTCCACTCGCCTTCGAGTACGGCCTGGACTCGTCCGATGGACAGGAACCCCGACTATTCCTGGGAGATATCGTCGATGGCGACAACCCTGGCGAGGAGGGGGGCGAAGAGGAAGAAGACAACGATGTCAGCCTAGGCGGCTTGGAAGGTGGTCCAGACGGCTCCGGTATAGACCCAGACGCTGGTGATCTTCCGGGGGGGCTGGAAGGTGCCGAGCTCGTGGTACGAGAGTCTGCGCTAGCCCAGGGTAGTCGTCCATCGGCGGACGCCTTGGCGCAGTCCAGCAGTTTCAACTTCGACACTCCCGATGGTCTCGGCGCGCTGACGTTGGGAGGGACGCTCTCCTTGACGCTGGCGGACCTTCAGGCCCTGGAGGGGACTCCCAGGTCCCTCGATACGCCCCATGGCATCCTCTGGCTTGATGGTTTTCAGGGTGACGCCACTGGCGGGACCGTGCTTTACCACTTTGAGCTGACCAATACCGTCGACAATGACGAGACGCAGGGGGCCACCGATGGCGGCTTCCTGGAGCAGATCGAAGTGACGGTGACGGATTTCGATGGTGACGGCCGCACTGCCAGCCTGGATGTGCTGATTCTCGATGATGTTCCCGGCATCGAGCTGGGCGGTCCCGCCGAGGTGGGGGAAGGCAGTACCATCGAGGGGAGCTGGAGCGCCGTCGATGGTGCCGATGGTGTGGCCAGTCTCGTTGTGTCGGTCGCTGGCATTGATGAGTCCTTTGCGCTGGGACAGGAGATCGTGCTCGAGGAAGGACGGTTGATCGTGGAGGCTGACGGAAGTTGGTCATTCACCGCTGCCGTCGGACTCGATCAGGGAGCATCACCGTCGGTGGAGTTCAGTCTGGTACAGACCGACGGAGACGGTGATCAAGCCGATGCTCACCAGCGTATCGAGATCTTCGACGCAACAGTCCCGACCACACCCACGGATGGCGGTGATCCGGATGCGGCACCGGCCGAGGTGGTGCTCGATGAGGATGGCCTGGATGGCGGTATCCCCGGCGGTGATGGCGATGTCGCGGGCGAAGCCACGGTCATCACCGGTGTGCTCGGTTACGACTTCGGCGACGACGGGCCGGCAGTCAGCGGCGCCTTTGCCTGGTCGCAGGTGGGTCTGCCGGCGTTGAGCTCCAGCGGTGAGGTGCTGAATTTCGCCGTGTCGGATGATGGCCTGAGCCTGGTGGCGGCCACGGCAGAGGGCGAAGAGGCGCTGCGCATCACCCTGACAGACCTTGCCAGCGGAGCCTTCGAGGTGAGCCTGCTGCGTCCGCTCGACCATCCGGAAAATTCCACCGAGGACGATCTGGCCATGTCGGTCGGCTATACCGTCGCCGATATTGACGGTAGCGAGGCTTCCGGCCAGCTCGACATTCGCATCGATGATGATACCCCGGTGGCGTCGGTGACCACGGGGAACACCCTGATCGACGCCAACGCCAGCTCAGGCGTTATCCAGGTGGCCGAGGGCGCCACCGTCGAAGGCAACTGGTCTATGAGCCCCGGCGCGGATGGACTCTCCGTCATCGACGTACTGATCAATGGGGCGCCCCTGAGCTTTTCCAGTCTGCCTGGCAGTGACGAGCAGACCACGTTGACCCTGGCGCAGGGCGACCTGACCCTGAGAGGTGACGGTAGCTGGTCCTTTACGGCAGCCAGCGGACTCGACAACAGTACGCCGCAGAACGTCGATGTCGTGCTTCGCGTGACCGATGGTGACGGTGACGTCGTCGAACTGGATATCAGTGGCGAGATCCTGGATGCATCGGGGCCCACCACCCCAACGGATGGCGGTGATCCGGATGCGGCGCCTGCCGAGGTAGTGCTCGATGAGGACGGCCTGGATGGCGGTATCCCCGGCGGTGATGGCGATGTCGCGGGCGAGGCCACGGTCATCACCGGTGCGCTCGGCTACGACTTCGGCGATGACGGGCCGGCAGTCAGCGGCGCCTTTGCCTGGTCGCAGGTGGGTCTGCCGGCGTTGAGCTCCCGCGGTGAGGTGCTGAATTTCGCCGTGTCGGATGATGGCCTGAGCCTGGTGGCGGCCACGGCAGCGGGCGAAGAGGCGCTGCGCATCACCCTGACAGACCTCGCCAGCGGTGCCTTCGAGGTGAGCCTGCTGCGTCCGCTCGACCATCCGGAAAATTCCACCGAGGACGATCTGGCCATGTCGGTCGGTTACACCGTCGCCGATGTTGACGGTAGCGAGGCATCCGGCCAGCTCGACATTCGCATCGATGATGATGCGCCGGAGGGCATCGTCTCGGAAGCTTTACTGCTTGAAAATGGCAGCACTGGAGAACTGGCACTTCCGGGCGGGTATGGTGCGGATGGGCAAGGGGCCCCGATCCGCTTCGACGGTGCGCTGGATGGGGCGCCGGTGGAAGACGTCAATGGCAACACCATCATGTTGGATGGCGGACCACTGTCCTGGAGGCTGGCCGACAATGGGGTCGAGCTGGAGGCGGTGACAGCCACCGGACAGGTAGGCTTCAGCGTGGTGCTGGATGAATCAAGCAATCAGGCCCGTCTCGTTGTCGGGGAAGGTGAGCTGTCTGTTTTCACTCGGCTTGATGGTGACATCGTGGCGACCGCCATTTCGCAGAGCGCGACCCAGGGTGTGCTGGATGTCTCCGAGGGCGGTCTTGATTCGCAGCTGGTGTTCTCCGCGGTGGCCGGCGTTGCGATTGCCGACGGATCACTCATCGTCGGGGCGGGACAGATTGATGAAGGAGACCAGCTGCGTGTCGATATGGTCGCGGGGGCCGAGGAAACCGGCGGTGTGGTGTCCTGGGACTCACATGTGCGCGTCGGCGAGTTTCGCCAGAGTATCTCGATGGCTGGCGCTGACAACGCGCGAGCCACCCTGCTGCTCAGCGCCCGGGCCTACTCGTCACAGCAGGGGGAAGATGAGCCTCTGCCGCTGTCGGCCGGGGACCTGCGCATTCTCGATCAACGGGGCGTGGATGTGACGTCGGAGGTTCAGATCGATGTCATCGATGGGGATCTCAAGGTTGAAGGCTTGCAGGATGGCTGGTCGTTTGTCATCAACAGCGCCGAGGGCATCCAGGCCATCATCATCGAAGGCGGGAACGGTGAACCCTTTGGGCTTGGCAGCGTCGACATCGTCCGTGGGGCTGCGCCAGGAGACGCATCGGTGCCGCTGCCCCTCGAGGCTGCCGATGGCGACGGTGACAAGGCGTCCGGTGAGCTTTCCTTGATCCTGTCAGGCCCGGGTGAGCTCGTGGTGAGCAACAATGCCAACAATACAATCACCACGGGTGGGGGCGACGATGTCGTCATCGCGGACAAGGGTGGGGCAACGATCATCATCGACCCAGCAGGCAACTATAACCTCTCCTTTATTCTCGACTCGTCGGTCAGCATGAATGCAGAAGTCGATACGCCCAGGCCGGATGGATCGGGCAACTATACCCGCCTCGAGCTGCTGAAGGCAGCAATGCTGCGACAGCTCGAGACCCTGGCAGACTTCGAAGGTACCTTGAATCTTCAACTGATCGATTTCGACGGCGTAGCACGAAATCCTGTCGTGTTCGAAGACTTCAGTAGTGCTGACCTGGCTGCGGCCAGGGCCTATATCCTCGGTATGGAAGCCAAGGGATCCACCAATTTCGATGCAGGCTTCGTTGCCAGTACGGACTTCTTCACCCGCATGTCGGATATCAACAGCTTCGAGTCAACGGCGGTCTTTGTCACCGACGGGCTACCGACAATCTGGCTGGACGAGGATGGCAAGCTGGTGATACCCGAACCGCTGGAGCCCGGTTCTCTTGTGGCGGTGGAGGAATCGGTGGCGTCCTTCGAAGCACTGCTCGAAGTGGCTGATTCGGTCCACGGGATCGGCATAGGGGAAGATAGTCTGGTTGATTACATCCGCCATTTTGACAATACCGACATCCTGGCGAGTGACGTCGAGACTGCGTTGGAAGACGGCAATACCTATACCGGCTCCGCCGGTGAGATCAACGTGGTCAACACCGAGGAAGATCTGAATCTTGCTCTTGATACGGGGTCAAGTACCTCGGATCTAGAACCCTTGGGGAGTGACCAGGTGTTTGCCGGGGCGGGGGATGATCTTGTATTCGGTGACACGGTCAACTCCGATGATCTCGAATGGGTTAACGGCGATTCCGGGGAGGAGTTTTCATCGGGTGAGCACAATGGTGTAGGTTATGAAGGCCTCTATGAGTTTCTGAAGTGGTCTCCCGATTTTGGTAATGGCACCGCGCCAACGACTGATGAGGTCAAGGCGTATGTTCTGGCCAACGTAGATTCACTGATGAACCTTGAGCGCCAGGACGGTGGTATCGATGAGCTATATGGTGAAGAGGGCGATGATGTCCTGATAGGCGGGGCAGGGCAGGATGTTCTGGTGGGCGGTAAAGGAGATGATGTTCTGTGGGGAGGCCTGGATAGTGATCAATTTGTATGGGATGCCGCAGACGCCGAGGTCCCTTCTGTTGATCGTATCGAGGACTTCACTCTCGGAACCACCGATCAAGCTGACAAGCTCGATCTGAGCGGTCTGTTGATCGATGGCGCTGCGTCGGACCTGTCCAGCTATCTGGTGGCTGTCGACGAAGGCGAGGATATTCTCCTGAAGATCAAGACCGATGGCGGGATTGACGCGTCCGGGAACAACGCTGATCTGACCATCGAACTGGGCGGCCTCGGTGTGGCCGGAAGTGGTGAACAGGTGCTGCAGCAGATGCTTGATGATGGACAATTGATCGTCGAGTGACGATGCGTTTTGCAAAAGGGCCTGGCGATGCCAGGCCCTTTTTGTATGCGTCAGTTCACATTCGAGTATCAACAGCAGGACTTTCCTTCAGAAGCAGCCAGTGATGGCTGTGGTGGTCCGAGCGAAGCCGGGAAAGGAGGCATGATCCAGCTGCTGACGCTTTGTCATGTTTTGCTTTGCAGCTTCGCTATTTCTTCCTTCGTTTGTGCGAGGATTGTTCTTTAGTACGGTGCGTGTGCTCCCTTGCCTGTCATTTTTAGTGTTGTATGGATGAAATCGCATTAGGGACAGGTAAAGTGTCATGGAAGATGCCGTAATCGTCGCCGCTTCAGGTGGCGTCTGGATAAAAGACGCCGAAGGAAATCTGAAGGTGGCCTTGGCGGGAGATCGCCTTGAAGAGGGGAGTGTTCTGGTAACAGGGCCGACGGGAGTGGCTCGAGTAGATAGGGGAAAGGGCCTGCTCGACGAGCACAGCCTGCCCAAAGGTATCGCCGGCGGTCCCGGCGACGCCCCGGGAACCGAGGTGGTGAACACCGGCTGCAACGACAGCGCGAGCGCCAACCTCGGGTTCGACGCTGGGGCTGATGGTGCTGCCGTGCAGGGTGCTTTCCGCTGGGATCTCGACGGGCTGCCTGAGTTGACCAGCCGAGACTCTCCAGTCGAGTTTGTGGTGAGTTCAGACGGCTACACCGTGATGGGCAATGATGCTGATGGCGAGCGGGTCCTGACCATTAGTCTGGTGGATGCCGAGGCCGGTGATGTGGTGGTCTACCTGAGCAAGGATGTCGACCACCCGAAGGGCGGCCAGGAAAGCGATCTGTCGCTCGAGTTGGGCTACGCCACTACCGACAAGGATGGCTCGACAGTGAGCGGGACGCTTGAGGTGGTGATCAATGACGATACGCCAACCATCACCGGCATCGATCCGGAGGGCTTCGGGGCCGCGATGGCAGGGTCAAGCCGAGCAGCCGCGCTACCGCTGTTGGCGGAAGAGGATGAGCTGGCCTGGAGTCTGGGAGAGCCTGCGTCCAGCGCTGACAGCTCCTACGCCACTGCGGTCGATGTCTTGGGCAATATGCTGGATCTAAGAGAGTTGCTCGAAGACATTGGTGATCTGGAAGGTGGTGAAAAGGTCCTGGCCATCGCAGATGGCGAAGACACCGTGGTCCACGTGAAGCTCGATGGAGGGCTCTTGCAGGACGGCAGCAATGCGGATGTTCAGGTGACGCTAACGGGGGTGTCCATGGACGGAAGCAGTGACGACTTTCTGGTCAGGCTGCTGGAGAGTTCACAGCCGGATATCGGTTGAGCGAGTGGCAGCACGCCCGGCTGTAGCCGGGCGTGCTGTCAGGATGACGGCAGTGCTTTCTGGCGAGACAGAGTTGTCAGGCCGGCTGCTGTCGGTCAACGGCAGGTTGCGGTGACGCCAGCCGTTGCACCATTGCCGTCACCATACGGCTGGAGTGATCAGCCGCCTGCTCGAGGAATTCCTCGAAGGACAGGTGGTTGTCACCTTGCCCGGCGATATCGGACAAGGCGCGAATCACCACGAAGGGGCAACCGTAGAGGTGGCAGGTCTGGGCAATCGCGGCCGCCTCCATTTCTGCCGCCAGCATGGTGGGAAAGCGGTTGCGGGTGCGCGAGACAAGATCGGGGCACGCCATGAAGACGTCGCCGGTCGCGATCAGGCCCTCGACCACCTTGACCTCAGCCATGCCTTCGACGCAGTCCCGTGCCACCCGAACCAGGCGTTCATCCGGGAGATAGGCCGCCGGCATATTGGGCACCTGGCCATGTTCGTAGCCGAATACCACCGCGTCGACATCGTGGTGGCGCACCTCGCTGGACACCACCACGTCGCCGATCGACAGTCCTTCGCCGAACCCGCCTGCGGAACCCGTGTTGATGATCGCCTCGGGCTGGTAGTTGTCCAGCAGCAGCGTCGCCCCGATGGCGGCGTTGACCTTGCCGATCCCGGATTGCAGCAGTACGACCTCGACCCCATGCAGGCGGCCGATGTAGAAGGTGGAGCCGACGTGGGTGCGGGTCCTGACGTCTTCCAGCTGGGCCGCCAGTTGGGCGACTTCCTGCGCCATGGCTCCGATGATGCCAATGCGTTTCATGCGATTCCTCTTGAGGTGGAGCTTCGGCTCAGGCGAAGACCTGGTGCCACTCGTCACGCTTGGCCAGCAGGCCTTTTGCCAGCTCCTGGGCGCCTTCCAGGCTGTGGGATGCGGCCCAGCCACACTGCATTTCGTTGCAGGCAGGAACTTCGGTCGCTGACAGCACGTCGTTGAGCGTACCCTCGATCAGTGCCAGCACGTCGTCGTAGTCGTCGTGGTTGATCATGGCGATATAAAAGCCGGTCTGGCAGCCCATGGGGCTGATATCGACAACCTTGTCCGAGTGGTTGCGCGACAGCTCGGCCATCAGGTGCTCCAGGGAGTGCAGGGCAGGCATCTCCATGTGCTCCTTGTTGGGCTGGCAAATCCGCAAGTCATACTTGTGGATGCGATCGCCGTTGGCGCCGGTCTTGATATCTGCCAGACGCACATAGGGGGCGCGAACCTTGGTGTGGTCGAGGTTGAAGCTCTCGACATTCATCTTCTTGTCGCTCATGGAGTGTCTCCGTGATCCTGTGTTGGATGGGCGCGATGCTACGTCAATTGAGTCCATCACGCATGGATGTCGCAAGTGCAGGTTCAGCCGTCGGGAGTTTCGCGATGCTGGCCGTCATGAATGTCTGCGGCCATCAAGGTGTTTTCCAGCAGGCTGGCTACCGTCATCGGGCCAACGCCACCCGGGACCGGTGTGATGTGACCTGCACGTCGGGCGGCCTCGTCGAAGTCGACGTCGCCCACCAGGCGCCCATCTTCCTGTCGATTGATGCCCACATCGATGACGATCGCGCCGTCACGTACCCATTCGCCTTTCACCAGTCCTGGTTTTCCGACCGCAACCACCAGCAGTTCCGCCTTGCGTACCTGGGCCTCGAGGTCACGGGTAAAGCGGTGACAGACGGTGGTCGTGCAGCCCGCCAGCATCAATTCCAGTGCCATCGGCCGTCCCACGATATTGGAGGCACCGACCACCGTGGCGTCGAGGCCTCGCACCGCTAGACCCGAGTGATGCAGCAGCGTCATCACGCCCTTGGGGGTGCAGGGGCGCAGCAGCGGCAGACGTTGGGCCAGCCGTCCCAGGTTGTAGGGATGGAAGCCGTCCACGTCCTTGCTTGGCAGGATGCGCTCGAGGATAGGGCGAGCGTCCAGGTGGTCGGGCAGCGGAAGTTGAACCAGAATGCCATCGATGGATGCGTCGGCGTTGAGCTGGTCGACCAGGGCTTCGAGCTCTGCCTGTGATGTGGAAGCGGGCAGGGCGTGTTGAACAGATGAAATACCCGCCTGCTCGCAGGCGCGATGCTTGTTGCGTACATAGACGTGGGAGGCGGGGTCTTCACCGACCAGCACCACAGCAAGCCCCGGGATGCGTTCTCCGGCATCGATCCGCGCCTGTACCTGACGGGCGACCTGCTGGCGTACTGTGGCGGCAATGGACTTGCCATCGATGAGCTGGGCGGTCATGGGGTTCCCTCGGTCAGAAGTGGGTGTGCTGGATGAAATTGGCGGCCACGGATTTTCGCACGCTCCGCCATCCAGGCAAAGCTTGAGCCCGAATGACAACAGGAATGTCTCGGTAGCCTGTTGACTTGGCGGGAAAGTTCCGTAGAATACGCAGCGCTTGCAGAGACTGCTTCGGCGGTTTGCATGGCCGAGCGGCTGGCCGGCGGGGTGTAGCGCAGTCTGGTAGCGCGCCTGCTTTGGGAGCAGGATGTCGGGGGTTCGAATCCCTCCACCCCGACCACAACAGCTTGTTGGAGAAGGAGTTTTTCTCGAAAAGCGGGTTGTGGTGAAGAGTTCGGTTCTGTAGAATGCGCCTATAGCTCAACCGGATAGAGCAACGGCCTTCTAAGCCGTAGGTTGCAGGTTCGAGTCCTGCTGGGCGCGCCAGTGAAGTTTGCTGGTAGCTGCTTTTGACAGGCTCGGGCAAAGGTTGTAGCGGTATTGTCCTGATATGGTGGATGTAGCTCAGTGGTAGAGCCCCGGATTGTGGCTCCGGTGGTCGTGGGTTCGATCCCCATCATCCACCCCATTCAGGCGATGCAAGTGTGGTCAAGCCCGAACGTGGGTTCGGTAGCTGACAGGTTGTGGTGGATGTAGCTCAGTGGTAGAGCCCCGGATTGTGGCTCCGGTGGTCGTGGGTTCGATCCCCATCATCCACCCCATCAACCTGATTCCTTCCCCGAGTTTCTTTCTTGAACAAGTCGTTGTCGAATCTGAAGCTGGCAGGCAAAGTTGCTTGTCCGGCGTTTTGTCGTGCCTGTGTTTCGCCCTCGGCGGCGGTCGTGTCGTCATTCGGTGGCCACGAATTTTCCGATAGCCCCTTGTAAAAGACATGCCAGGCCCCATGTTGTGGGCGTTGGCGCTTGCCAGTGCCCGGCGGGATTCTTAGAATCTCCCCTTTGACGTTTCCAATTTTTCAGTACGCCCCCAGTCGGTAGAGGATTATTCATGCAAGTTTCCGTCGATACGACCTCCCAGATCGAACGCCGCATCAACGTCCAGGTGCCGGCCGCCGAGATCGACGAGGCCGTCGCCGCCCGTCTCAAGGATGCCGCCAAGAACGTTCGTCTCGACGGTTTCCGCAAGGGCAAGGTGCCGATGTCGGTCATCCGCCAGCGCTATGGTGCTGATGTGCGCAACGAGGTGGTGGGCGAGGTCATGCGTGAGCGCTATGTTCGCGCCATTACCGATGAGAAGCTCAATCCGGCCGGCTACCCGCAGATCGAAGCCACCGTCAACGAGACCGGCAAGGACCTGGAGTTCACTGCCACCCTCGAGGTCTATCCTGAGTTCGAGCTGGCGACCATTGAAGGCGCCGAGGTCGAGCGTCCGGTGGTTGAAGTGACCGATGCCGACGTCGACGAGATGATCGAGACGCTGCGCAAGCAGAACGCTGCCTGGGAAGAGGTTGAGCGTGCTGCAGAGCAGGGCGATCAGGTCAATATCGACTTCCAGGGCTTCCTGGGTGACGAGCCGTTTGAAGGCGGCAGCGCCGAGAGCCACGATCTGGTGCTGGGTTCCGGCAGCTTCATCCCCGGCTTCGAGGATCAGCTCGAAGGTGCCAAGGCGGGTGAGGACAAGGTCATCAGCGTGACCTTCCCCGAGGACTACCAGGCAGAGCAGCTGGCCGGCCAGGAAGCGACCTTCAAGGTCAAGGTCAACGCGGTCAAGGGCCAGGCGCTGCCGGAAGTCGATGCGGAATTCATCGAGAAATTCGGTGTCGAAGGTGGTGACGTCGAGGCGTTCCGCGCCGAGGTCAAGAAGAACATGAGCCGTGAGGCTGACCAGGCGGTCGAGAATCGCGTCAAGCAGCAGGTGCTCGAGGCCCTCAAGCAGGCCAACGAGATCCCCGTTCCCGAGTCGCTGGTCCAGCAGGAGGTCGATGGCCTCAAGCGTCAGGCGGCGCAGCAGTTTGGTCTGGGCGAGGACTTCGACGTCAGCCAGTTGCCCAACGAGCTGTTTACCGAACAGGCCAAGAGCCGCGTGCAGGTCGGTCTGCTGCTGGCTGAGGTGATCAAGGTCAACGAGCTGGATGCTTCCGACGACGAGATCAAGGCAAAGGTCGAGGAGCTTGCACAGCAGTATCAGGAGCCCGAGCAGGTCGTCGAGTACTATATGGGCAACGAGCAGATGAAGACCCAGGTCAAGTCTGCACTGCTGGAAGAAAAGGCCGTCGACGCTTTGCTCGATCAGGCCAATGTGAAGGACGTGGAAATGTCCTACCAGCAGGCCCTGGCTGCCGCGCAGCAGCAGCCGGGCGACGAGGCGGAGGAAGGCGAGGACGCTTGAGGCGCCTCTCCTGGCCGGCCCCGTCGGGCCGGCTTCGTCGTTTTGTCACGCAAGGAAACAAGGACATCTCCTCATGAACACCGAGTTCGATATCAACGCTGCCGGCGGCCTTGTGCCCATGGTGGTCGAGCAGAGCGCCCGCGGCGAGCGTGCCTACGACATCTACTCCCGGCTGTTGAAGGAGCGGGTGATCTTCCTGGTGGGGCCGGTCGAAGACTATATGGCCAACCTGCTGGTCGCCCAGCTGTTGTTCCTGGAGTCCGAGAACCCGGACAAGGACATCCACCTTTACATCAATTCGCCCGGCGGTTCGGTGACGGCGGGGATGTCCATCTACGACACCATGCAGTTCATCAAGCCTGACGTCTCGACCGTCTGTATCGGTCAGGCGGCGAGCATGGGAGCCCTGCTGCTGGCCGGTGGTGCCGCTGGCAAGCGCTATTGCCTGCCCAACTCGCGGATGATGATCCACCAGCCGCTGGGTGGCTATCAGGGGCAGGCCTCGGACATCGAGATTCACACCCGTGAAATTTTGGGCATCCGCGAGCGACTGAACCAGATCCTGGCGCACCACACCGGCCAGGATATCGAGACCATCGCCAAGGATACCGATCGCGACAACTTCATGAACGGCGCCCAGGCCGCGGAGTATGGCCTGATCGACGCAGTGCTGGATAAGCGCCCGGCATCCTGATAGCGTGATAGCTCGCGCGATGACTACGTGATTACCGGTGGCCCCTGGGGCCACCGCTGCCAGAGAGGTACGCGAATGGCCGACGGCAAAGGCAAGGACGACAACGGCAAGCTTCTGTATTGTTCGTTCTGTGGCAAGAACCAGAACGAAGTACGCAAGCTGATCGCCGGTCCGTCCGTTTATATCTGCGATGAGTGTGTCGATCTCTGCAACGACATCATTCGCGAAGAAGTTCTCGATGCCGATGCCGAGAGCGACGAGGAGCGTCTGCCCGTTCCGCGCGAAATTCGACACACCCTCGACGACTACGTGATCGGTCAGGACCGCGCCAAGACGGTGCTGTCGGTGGCCGTGTACAACCACTACAAGCGTCTGCGTCACAGTGGCAAGGATGAGGTCGAGCTCGGCAAGTCGAACATCCTGCTGATCGGGCCCACCGGTAGCGGCAAGACTCTGCTGGCGGAGACCCTGGCGCGGTTGCTCAATGTTCCCTTCACCATCGCCGATGCCACCACGCTGACCGAAGCGGGCTACGTCGGCGAGGATGTCGAGAACATCATCCAGAAGCTGCTGCAGAAGTGCGACTACGACGTGGACAAGGCCGAGCGTGGCATTGTCTACATCGACGAGATCGACAAGATCTCGCGCAAGTCGGACAATCCGTCGATCACCCGGGACGTTTCCGGCGAGGGCGTGCAGCAGGCGCTGTTGAAGCTGATCGAGGGCACCACGGCCTCGGTGCCTCCGCAAGGTGGTCGCAAGCATCCGCAGCAGGAATTTCTGCAGGTTGATACCGGCAATATCCTGTTTATCGTCGGCGGTGCCTTCGCCGGCCTCGACAAGGTTATCCGGGATCGTGCCGAGACCGGTGGCATTGGCTTCAATGCCGAGGTCAAGAGCAAGGATGAGACCAAGGGTGTCGGCGATCTGCTGCTGGACGTGGAACCCGAGGATCTGGTCAAGTTCGGCCTGATTCCCGAGTTCGTCGGACGTCTGCCGGTCATCGCAACCTTGACCGAGCTGACCGAAGACGCGCTGATTCAGATCCTGACCGAGCCGAAGAACTCGCTGGTCAAGCAGTACGCTCGGTTGTTCGACATGGAAGGCGTCGAGCTGGACTTCCGCGAGGATGCCCTGCGCGCGGTGGCCCACAAGGCAATGGCGCGCAAGACCGGCGCCCGTGGCCTACGTTCGATTCTCGAGTCGGTGCTGCTCGACACCATGTACGAGATTCCCTCTCTCGAGGGCGTCAGCAAGGTGGTTATCGACGCCTCTGTCATCGGTGGGGAGAGTGATCCCCTGCTGATCTACAGCCAGGCCAGCGACGCTGAGGAAGACACTCGCGTGGACGGCACCGACGGCTAGTCCGTCAGCGCTTCCCGCGACGCCGTCAAAAGGGGCCGCAGACGCGGCCCCTTTGTCTGCCGGAGCCTTCGATGGCGATTCGGCTAGGCGTTTCCCCTTGCAATGCCTCGGGGCTGCCCCCATCCCCTTAGGTTTCACCCGCTAAGTTTGAGGAACGTCTGCGATGCAGCAGAACGCCGAACAGACTATGAGTCTGCCCCTTTTGCCACTGCGTGACGTGGTGGTATACCCGCAGATGGTCATCCCCTTGTTTGTCGGCAGAGAGAAGTCGATTCAAGCGCTGGAAGCCGCCATGGCGGATGACAAGCGGGTCTTGCTGGTCGCCCAGCGTGAGGCGAGCAAGGATGATCCCGATGACGAAGATCTGTTCGCCATCGGCACGGTAGCCGAGATCATGCAGCTGCTGAAACTCCCGGACGGTACCGTCAAGGTGCTGATCGAGGGCGAGTCTCGCGCCGATATCGGTGAGATCTCGGTAGCCGAAGAGGGTTACTCCACGGCCCAGGTGATACTGCGTTCCAGCGAGCCCCTGAGCGAGCGTGAGCAGGAGTCGTTGGTGCGGGTGCTGCTCAACCAGTTCGAGCAGTACGTCAAGATGTCGAAGAAGGTGCCCAACGAGGTACTGAATTCGCTGTCCGGGATCGAGGATCCCAGCCGCCTGGTGGATACGATCTGCGCCCATCTGTCGCTGAAGATCGGCGACAAGCAGGAATTGCTCGAGATGGATCGCGTCCGCGATCGTATCGAGCACCTGATGGCGCTGATCGAAGCCGAGATCGACCTGCTGCAGGTAGAGAAGCGCATTCGCTCCAGGGTCAAGGACCAGATGGAGAAGTCCCAGCGCGAGTACTACCTCAACGAGCAGATGAAGGCCATCCAGAAGGAGATGGGCGAGCTCGAGAACGCGCCAAACGAGGCCGACAAGTACGAGCAGGCCATCAAGGACTCCGGGATGCCCAAGGAGGCCGCCGACAAGGCCAACCAGGAGCTCGGCAAGTTGCGCATGATGTCACCTTCCTCGGCGGAGGCGACGGTGGTGCGCTCTTACCTCGACTGGCTGGTGTCGGTACCGTGGAAGAAACGTACCCGGGTCAAGCACGATCTGATCAATGCCCAGAAGGTGCTCGACGAGGACCACTATGGACTGGATGAGGTCAAGGAACGCATCCTCGAGTACCTGGCCGTGCACAAGCGGGTCAAGAAGCTCAAGGGGCCGGTGCTGTGTCTGGTGGGGCCTCCCGGCGTCGGCAAGACCTCGCTGGGCAAGTCCATCGCCCGGGCGACCAATCGCAAGTACGTGCGTCTGGCCCTCGGCGGCGTGCGTGATGAATCGGAAATTCGTGGGCATCGTCGTACCTATATCGGCTCTCTGCCCGGAAAGCCGATCCAGCGCATGGCCAAGGCGGGGGTGAAGAACCCGTTGTTCCTGCTTGACGAGGTCGACAAGGTTGGCATGGATCATCGTGGAGATCCTGCGTCTGCGCTGCTTGAGGTGCTGGACCCCGAACAGAACAACACCTTCAGTGACCACTACCTGGAGCTGGACTACGATCTGTCGGAAACTCTGTTCATCTGTACCGCCAACTCGATGAATATTCCGGGGCCGCTGCTGGACCGCATGGAGGTGATACGCCTCCCGGGGTACACCGAGGATGAGAAGCTGGCCATCGCCACGCGCTATCTGGTGCCCAAGCAGCTGGCCGCCAATGGCTTCAAGGAAGATGAGCTGAGCTTTGGTGAGGATGCGCTGCTGGAGCTGATTCGCTACTACACCCGCGAAGCCGGCGTTCGCGAGCTCGAGCGGCAGATCGCCAAGGTCAGTCGCAAGGTGTTGCGTGAGCGGCTCGAGAAGGAAGGCAAGGAAGGTGCCCTGGGCTCGCAGACGCTGGCGGCCGAGGATATCGAAGCCTACGCTGGCGTGCGGCGTTACAGCTACGGTCTGGCCGACCAGCAGGACCAGGTCGGTCGTGTGACCGGACTCGCCTGGACCTCGGTGGGAGGTGAGTTGCTCAATATCGAGTCGGTGGTGACGCCTGGCAAGGGGCGTCTCAACAAGACCGGTTCACTGGGTGACGTCATGAAGGAGTCGGTGAGTGCCGCCCAGACGGTGGTGCGGGCCCGCGCCGAGGCCCTGGGGATCGATCCCGAGCGGTTCGAGAAGGAAGACCTGCATATCCACGTGCCGGAGGGAGCCACCCCCAAGGACGGCCCCAGCGCGGGTATCGCCATGGTGACCGCCATGGTCTCGGCATTCTGCAACCGTCCTGTGCGTTGCGACGTCGCGATGACCGGTGAAGTCAACCTGAGAGGCGAAGTCATGCCGATCGGTGGGCTCAAGGAGAAATTGCTGGCGGCCAGGCGCGGTGGTATAAAGACGGTGCTAATACCCGAGGAGAACCGTCGCGATCTCAAGGAGGTCCCTGAAAATATCAAGGATGCTCTGACGATCCATCCGGTTCGCTGGATTGATGAAGTGCTCGAGCTCGCTCTGTCACAAAAGGTGGATCAAAAAACCGACGATTCACTGTCGACAGAGTCGTCTGCGACACACTCAATGGTCAGCACACACTAGTGACGTTTTTTCCATGATCTTGGGTGTAGAATGCCGAGTTCATGCGGATTGGCAAGGAAGGTTGCTTGACAGGTCTTTTGCAGCATTGCTATAAATTATCGCCATGCTGCGATCGAGCCTGTCGGCAAGAAGTATCGCCGTTTCGAATTTTTTTCTGTAATAGTCAAGGGGTGAAGTGTGAACAAGTCCGAGCTGATTGATGCCATTGCCGCGTCTGCCGATATTCCGAAGGCCGCCGCTTCTCGCGCGCTGGATGCTATGGTGGAATCCGTGACCGAGAGCCTGAAGCAGGGCGACAGCGTTTCACTGGTTGGCTTTGGTACCTTCTCCGTCAAGGAGCGCGCTGCACGTACCGGCCGCAACCCGCAGACCGGTCAGCCGATCGAAATCAGTGCCGCCAAGGTGCCGAGCTTCAAGGCCGGCAAGGCTCTGAAGGATTCCGTCAACTAAGACGCGTGGTCTCGGCGGCACGTCGAGCATCGTCACGTTGACACGAGTCTGGCGGCCACCGCCTACGCCGGACTCGCCAAGGGCGCATCGCTATCGCGGTGCGCCTTTTTCATGAGTTTGGGGGAGGTCGCGCCAGGCCCTCGGGTGCGTATACTGGTGCGCGACGAATCCCCATCCTTTCGCAGAGGCATGCATGCTGCAGAGTATTCGCGACCGATCCCAGAGCTGGATCGCAAAGATCATCATTGGTGCCGTGATCGTCACCATGGCACTGTTTGGCGTGGAGTCGTTGATTGGTCTATTCGGACAATCCGGCGATGAGGTCGCCACGGTCAATGGTGAGCCCATCAATCGCCAGCAGGTCGAACTGAATGTCCAGCGCGCCATGCGCTCCAACCAGGTGCCTGCCGACCAGGAGCGCGCGCTTCGCGGCGAAGTGCTTGAAGGCTTGATCAGTGACCGCTTGATGATCGATTACGCCAAGAATGGCGGACTAGCGGTTTCGGACAATCAACTCGACCAGTTGATCGTCAGTCGCCCGGAGTTTCAGAATGCCGATGGCCAGTTCGACCAGGAGCTCTTCCGCAGCCGTCTATCAAGTGTCGGCTATACGCCATTGTCCTTCCGCGAGCAGCTCAGTCGTGACGTCATGCGCGGGCACATCCAGCAGGGCCTGATCGCCAGCGACTTCACCTTGCCAGGCGAGCGCGAGCGGCTTGCCGAGTTGCAGCGCCAGACGCGTAGTTTCCGCTACCACCGACTGACCGAGGCGGACCTCGAGGCGCCTGTCGAGGTGTCTCAGGCGGAAATGACAGCCTACTACAACGAGCATCAGCAGGAATTCCTGCGGCCGGAGCAGGTCAAGCTCGGTTACATCGTGCTCGATCAGGAGGCCATGGCCGCCGATATCGAGGTGAGCGAGGAGGACCTGCGCGAAGCCTGGGAAGCCCAGGCAGAGAACGCTGATCGTCAGATATCACACATCATGGTGACCTTTGGCGACGAGCGCAGCAGAGACGAGGCCGAGGCCCGTATCGAAGCCATCAAGGCGCGACTGGCCGATGGCGACGCGTTCGACGATCTGGCGGCCGAGTTCTCCGATGACACATCCACCAGCGACGACGGTGGCGATCTTGGGGTGATCACCCGGGGTATCTTCGGCGAGGCCTTTGAAGAGGCCGCCTTTGCCCTCGACGAGGGCCAGGTCTCCGAGGCGGTCGAGACCGATAACGGACTGCACCTGATCAAGGTGACCGAGATCGATCGTGCGGACTTTGCCTCCGAGCGTGACCGTCTGCGTGATCAGCTTGCTCAGGCACAGGTGCGCGACGCCTTCAATGACAAGGCCCAGCAGTTGATCGACGAGAGCTTCGCTGCCGACGATCTTCAGAGTGTGGCAGACGACCTTGGACTCGAGCGTCAGACCAGTGATTGGGTCGGTCGTGAAGGCGCTGAAGGCGTACTGGCCGAACCTGGCGTGATGGACCAGGCCTTCAGCGATGAGGTGCTTGGAGAGGGCTTCAACAGCGAGGTCATCGAGCTGGATGGCTCACGGCGTCTGGTGCTGCGGGTGCTCGATCACCGCGACGCGGCGACGCTCCCGCAGGAGCAGGTTAAGGACCAGGTCGAAGCGGCGGTGCGTCAGGCCAAGACCCGCGACGCCTTGATCGAGCTTGCCGAAGAGCGAGTGTCGCAGCTGCAGGGGGGCCAGTCGCTGGACATCGATTGGCAGCGTGCTGACAACATCAGCCGTCAGGACGCGCCCAGCGTACCCGATGCAGTGCTGACCACCGCGTTCAAGCTGCCGCATCCTGAAGAGGGCCAGGTGGTTTACGGCCGGGCGGTCGATGGCGCCGATGTCAGTCTTATTGCCCTGGAGAGCATTGGCCAGGGTGAGGGTAACCAGCAGATGGAGCAGTTTGTCGCCAGCATGGCCGAGCGGCTGCGTGCCCAGGCGGTGCTGGATGGCCTGTTGACCCATCTACGCGATACCGGCGAGATCGAGCGTTACTAGCCAACTCGTCTAGCCAGCGCGGAGAGGGGCCGCACGCGTGTCGCGGTCCCCCTGCTGTCGAAAAGGAGCGCCATCTGGCGCTCCTTTTCGTTGGCGCCGGCCTGTGAAGTCCTGTTGGAACGATTGTTGGAGCGATGTTTCGGGTATTGCGTGCCTGCTCGATGGTTCTTTTTATACCGTTATCTCGCGTTCTAGTGAAGCGCATACGGCGTTCAGGGTATAGCGTCGCACAAGGCCTCTGCATAGGCTGTTTATATTTATACCGTTATCTTATTGGTCGTCATCTGCTGCCAATCTTCTAGCCGGAGCCAAGAACCGTCATGCAACCACTAGCCAGCATCCCCACCCATGTCATCACCGGATTTCTCGGCAGCGGCAAGAGCCAGTTGATCCGCCATTGGATCGATCGCAAACCCGTTGGTGAGCGGTGGGCAATCCTGATCAATGAGTTTGGTCAGGTGGGCATCGACCAAGCGATAGTCGGGGAGCGCGACGACGTCACCGTGCAGGGGGTGCCAGGAGGGTGTCTCTGTTGTCAGGTGGCGACGGTCTTCCGCTCGGTGCTGGTGCAGTTGCTGCGCCGCGAACGGCCAGATCGATTGCTGATCGAGCCCTCCGGGCTCGGCCACCCGGCCGGCCTGCTGGAGGTGCTGGGGGGCGGCGATCTTGCCCAGGTGCTGGATCTCCGCCAGGTCATTACTGTGCTCGATGCACGCCGTCTCGATGATCCCAGGGTCTTGAGCCATTCCACCTTTGTCGACCAGTTGGCAGTGGCCGATGGATGGGTGCTGTCCATGCAGGACCTGCTCGAGGACGAGCATCGCCAAGGGATCGAGCGATGGCGCCAGGAGAGTGGCTTGGCACCATCCTGGATGGTGGAAAGCGGCGCGAAAGGGTTGCCGATCAGCCATCTGCTCGACTCCCCGGCGCGAGGCCGTCAGAACTCCCGTAGCGATGCTCAGAGTCTGCTGCTGCGTCGGCCTTCGCTGCATGCCGAGGCGATCGATTCATCGCCAGGCACGCCTGAGGCCCCGGCGCCCATCGCCGGTGGTGCAGCAAGACAGAACGGACACGGTCTGGGTTATCGCTCCGCAAGCTGGCATTGGCACCGCGAGGAGTGCTTCGATCTCGCAGCGCTGGACCAGTGGTGGAAGCAACTGCCATCTGGCGTGCGGGTGAAAGGGGTCATGCGAACCGGCCGGGGCTGGCGCACCTTCCCGCTTCCGTCCGTTCCCGGCAAAGAGGCTCAGGCGTCCTGGCGCAAGGATTCGCGGCTCGAGATGATCTGGCCAGAGGATATGGAACTCGATATCGATGGCCTGGAGCGGGCGCTCGAGCAGTGTCGACGTCGGCCGTCGGGTGAGGCGGGGCCGGACGCCTGAGCGTCCGGCGTGTCATCGATGCCCGAAGGCCCAGGGCGGGCAGGGCGTCGATAAAGGCTGCGTCAGAAGGAAAAGCGGTTGAGTGATGGGGCCTCGCCGTCTTCGATGCGCACCTCCCAGCCCTGATCGCGGGTCCAGTCGCCGACCACGATACGTTGCGCCGACACGGGATCGCCCTGAGGACCGGCAAGGCTCAAGTCATGCACGGCGGGACGATGGGTATGACCGTGAATCAGCCTGCGAACCTCGTGGGCCTGCATCACGTCGACGACTTCCTCGGGGGTGACGTCCATGATGTCAGCGGCCTTGGTGCTGTTGGCCTCGCCGGACTGCTGACGCAACTGGCTTGCCAAGGCCAGACGCTCCGGGATCGGCATGGCGAGGACTCCTGCCTGCCACTGCGGGTCACGGGCCTTGGCGCGAAACGCCATGTAGGCTTCGTCGCTGGTGCAGAGGCTGTCTCCGTGCATCACCAGGGTAGGCTCACCGCCAAGGTCAAGTCGTTGTGGTTCGTCGAGCAGGGTGGCACCAGCCCGCTGGGCGAAGCTTTCGCCCAGCAGGAAGTCGCGGTTGCCGTGCATCAGGAAAAGTCGCATGCCGGCGTCGCTGGCGGCCTTGAGGCGTTCGGCCACCTGGCAGGCCAGTGCCGCGTGGCCAGACGGATCCGCGGCGCCGAGGTCCATCAGGTCATCGCCGATCCAGGCGTCGAAGATGTCACCGATCAGGTAAAGATCGGTGCCTTCGGCGGTGTTGCGCTCGAGGTAGTCGAAGAATCCCTGGGTGATCTGCGGCGCCTCGGGATGCAGGTGCAGGTCAGCGATCAACAGAGTGGTCATGGTGTTCATGGTCTCCTGAACGCAGCACGCCCGCAGTGCGGGCGTGCTCGGTGGAAAGGCAGGAGGATCAGGCGTCGTCCTTGACGTAGGCGCGCTGGATGATCACGTCCTCGGCAGGCACGTCGGCGTGCATGCCGCGTCGGGTGGTGGCCACGTCCTTGATCCGGTTGACCACGTCCATGCCGTCGACCACACGACCGAAGACACAGTAGCCCCAGCCCTGCATGTTCTTGCCGGTATGATTGAGGAAGTCGTTGTCGGCCACATTGATGAAGAACTGGGCGGTGGCGGAGTGAGGGTCCTGGGTCCGCGCCATGGCCAGGGTGCCGGTAGCGTTCTTGAGGCCGTTGTCCGCTTCGTTCTCGATGGGGTCACGCGTGGGCTTCTGCTCGAAGTTGCTGTCGAAGCCGCCGCCCTGGACCATGAAGCCGTCGATCACGCGATGGAAAAGGGTGCCATCGTAGAAGCCATCGCGGACGTACTGCTCGAAGTTGGCCGCGGTCTTTGGCGCCTCTTCATGGTTGAGTTCGATCGAGATGTCGCCAAAATTGGTCTGCAGAATGATCATGGAGTGGTCCTGTAGCGTTTACAGCGCCTCTTGGCGCCTTTCTCGTTCTCGGCCCGGCTTGGCGCCGGGCCCTGGCGTGACGCTATAATAGCCGTTTTGCTTCGCAGCGCGAAGCCGGGGGCGGATCTGTGCCCTTCAAAGCCCTTACTTCACCAGAGGTTGATTCATCAACATGACCACCGAGACCAGCAACGCGCCGAATTTCATTCGCAATCAGATTCGCGAGGAAATCGAGGCCGGACGGTCACAGAAGATCGTGACGCGATTCCCCCCCGAGCCGAATGGCTTCTTGCACATCGGGCACGCCAAGTCGATCTGTCTCAACTTCGGACTCGCGGAGCAGTTCGGTGGTGACTGCCATCTTCGCTTCGATGACACCAATCCCGCCAAGGAAGAGCAGGCCTACATCGACGCCATCAAGGAAGACGTGCACTGGCTGGGCTTCCAGTGGGCGGGCGACATTCGTTTCGCCTCCGACTACTTCGACCAGCTCTACGCCTGGGCGCAGCATCTGGTGAAGGAAGGCAAGGCCTATGTCGATGATCTGTCTCCGGACGAGATTCGCGAATACCGCGGTACCCTGACCGAAGCCGGTCGCCCCAGTCCCTACCGCGACCGCAGCGCAGAGGAGAACCTCGATCTGCTCGAGCGCATGCGCCAGGGGGAATTTGCCGAAGGCGAAAAGGTGCTGCGCGCGAAGATCGACATGGCCTCGCCCAACATCAACCTGCGCGACCCGATCCTGTATCGCATTCGGCATGCCAGCCACCACCAGACCGGCGACAAGTGGAAGATCTATCCGTCCTACGACTTCACCCACGGGCAGTCTGACGCCATCGAAGGGATTACCCACTCGGTCTGCACCCTGGAGTTCGAGGACCACAGGCCGCTCTACGAATGGTTTCTGGAGCAGCTGCCGGTGCCGGCCAAGCCCCGGCAGATCGAGTTTGCGCGCCTGAATCTGAACTATACCCTGACCTCCAAGCGCAAGCTCAAGCTGCTGGTCGACAACGGCATCGTCGATGGCTGGGATGATCCGCGCATGCCTACCATCTCCGGGATGCGTCGGCGCGGTTATACACCGGCGTCGATTCGCAAGTTCTGCGAGATGATCGGTGTGACCCGGGCCGACGGCGGTCTGGTGGACATTGCCATGTTGACCCATGCCATCCGCTCCGACCTCGAGGACAATGCGCCTCGTGCCATGTGCGTGCTGAAGCCACTCAAGGTGGTGTTGACCAATGTCGACGCCGACCACGAAGAGGTCTACGAGGTGGCGGGACACCCGGCCCGTGACGACATGCCGGTACGCCGTATCCCCTTTACCCGAGAGCTGTGGATCGACCGCGACGATTTCATGGAAGAGCCGCCGAAGAAGTTCTTCCGTCTGGCCCCGGGCAAGGAGGTTCGCCTGCGCAACAGCTACGTGATCCGTTGCGACGAGGTGGTCAAGGACGAGGCTGGCGAGATCCAGGAGCTGCGTTGCAGTGTGGACTTCGACACCCTGGGCAAGAACCCGGAAGGGCGCAAGGTGAAAGGGGTCATCCACTGGGTCAGTGCCAGCCACGGGGTGCCGATCGAGGTGCGGCTCTACGACAATCTGTTCCTGGTCGAGCAGCCGGACAAGGACAAGGACGCCGATTTCCTCGAGCACCTGAACCCCGAGTCGCTGGTGACCGTCCAGGGTGTCGGCGAGCCGAGCCTGGCTGATGCCGGCAACGAGGATCGCTATCAGTTCGAGCGCGTCGGCTACTTCTGTGCCGACCGTTACGCCAGCCGCCCCGATCACCTGGTGTTCAATCGCACGGTCGGTCTCAAGGACACCTGGGCCAAGATGCAGAAGAAGGGCTGACATGCAGATCTACAACACGCTGAGCCGCACCAAGGAAGAGTTCACGCCCATCGAGCCGGGCAAGGTACGCATGTACGTCTGTGGCATGACGGTGTATGACTTCTGCCACCTGGGACATGCCCGGGTCATGGTCGCCTTCGATGTCATCAGCCGCTATCTGCGCCATCGTGGCTATGACGTCACCTACGTGCGCAACATCACCGATATCGACGACAAGATCCTGCGTCGCGCCGAAGAGAACGGCGAGAGCATCGGTGAACTGACCGAGCGCATGATCGACGCCATGCACGAGGATGAAGGTCGACTGTTTGTCCAGCGTCCGGACCAGGAGCCCAGGGCCACCGGTCACGTGGCCGAGATCATCGCCATGATCGAGGTGCTGATCGACAAGGGCTTTGCCTACGCGCCGGGTAACGGCGATGTCTACTATCGCGTGCGCAAGTTCGAAGGCTACGGCAAGCTCAATAATCGTAACCTCGACGATATGCGCTCCGGCGCCCGCGTCGAGGTCGACGAGCACAAGGAAGATCCGCTGGACTTCGTGCTGTGGAAGGGTGCCAAGCCGGGTGAGGCCAGCTGGGCCTCTCCCTGGGGCGAGGGGCGTCCGGGTTGGCATATCGAATGTTCGGCAATGTCCACCTGCTGCCTGGGCAACACCTTCGACATCCACGGTGGAGGTCCGGACCTGACCTTCCCGCACCACGAGAACGAGATCGCCCAGAGCGAGGCGGCCACAGGCGAGCGCTACGTCAATACCTGGATGCACGCCGGAGCGGTGCGGGTCGACAGCGAAAAGATGTCGAAGTCACTGGGCAACTTCTTCACCATTCGCGAGGTGCTGGAGCACCACGATCCAGAGGTGGTCCGGTATCTGCTGGTGGCAAGCCACTATCGCAGTGCCATCAACTACGCCCCGGAGGCGCTTGGCGAGGCACGCAAGTCACTCGAGCGCTTCTATACCGCGCTTGACGGTGTCGCGCTGCCGGCGGAAATCGAAGTAGGGCCGGGCGACTACGCCGCACGCTTCAGCGCCGCCATGGACGATGACTTCAACACGCCGGAGGCCCTGTCGGTGCTGTTCGAACTGGTACGCGAGCTCAATCGTGCGCGCAAGGAAGGCAGCGATGACGTTCCTGCCCTGGCGCTCGAGCTCAAGCGTCTGGGCGGTATCCTGGGCTTGTTGACCCAGGAGCCGGCCGCCTTTCTCAAGGGTGGTTCGGTAGCGCTGTCCGAAGACGAGATCAATGCGCGTATCGCGGCGCGGGCGGAGGCCAAGAAGGCCAGGCAGTTCGCCGAAGCGGACCGCATCCGCGACGAGCTCGCCGCCCTGGGGATCGTGCTCAAGGACTCCCGCGAAGGTACCACCTGGGTGGTCGACAAGGGCTGAGCTCAGCCCGTAGTCGCCTGTCGCTTGTGCACCGCACGGGGCGGCAGGGGGACCTGTCGGGGCCAGTCGTCGCCGACCACGAAGATGCGCCGTCCGCATGCCGCGGGCGGCGCATTTTTCATGTCCGGGGTGGCAGGCTCATCGGCATCCTGGCCAAGGACCCATGAGCCATCCAGCGGCGGGTCCAGTGCCTCTCGCTCGAAGCGCAGGGGGTCCTCGGTCAGCATCACCTGTACCGGTGTCGCATAGGTGGCGAAATGTGCCGCCAGCGCCCGTGTCAGGTCGTCACGGCTGCTCCAGTGTCGCGGTTGTGGCGGGGCCAGCCAATGGGGTTTCGCCAGGCAGGTACCGAAGCGCATGTTCTCGAACTGTCGGCACAGGGCCGACCAGTCGCGCCAGTGACACCAGAGCCCCTGTAGCGCCGAATCCGGCACGCCGCGGGGTAGCGCCATGGGACAGTGCCAGGGTTGAAACAACACCCCGGGCATCGCCAGGTGGGCCTCGATTCCGTGTTGCAGTGACGCCAGGGGAGCCCCTTTGATCGTGTTGGCGGGGCTGTCATTCAGGCCCAGACGCAAAAGCTCTCGGGCGCGCTGGCTCTGCAGCAGGGGCAGTTGATGATGCAGCAGATGGCTGACCTTCAGCGCCAGGCTGTCCAGCCCCCCGGGCCCTATCCAGCGACAAGTATCGCCCGAGTCCCCCGGACCGCAGGGGAGGCCGAGAAAGAACTTGATCGCCACTTCCAGGTGTTGAAGGCGCCCATCGGCGTTGCGGTAGAGCAGGTCCAGTTCGCCCAGGGTCCGCTTTTCTTCTCGAATAGGCACATTGTGAGCCAGCAACTGGGTAGCCGGTGCCGTAGAGAGCAAAAATTGCCAAAGAAACTCGTGATATTGTCCAAGCCGAGTGGTGGCGGTGCGCCCCACCATCGCCTCCAGTGCGCTCGGGTCGGCGTCGACGGCCGCCAGGTAGGCGTGTCGGTGCTCCGGCTCGCCCAGCCCGAGCTGGGTCAGGCTCGGACGCCCGGGCCAGCCGGTGTCGATCAGGTCGGGAGCCGTCATCAGCCATGCCAGATCACGCACCATGGGATGGTTCGGTACTGCGCCGAGCTGGACGGCAGTGGTTGCGCCTTGGCATGAGGTCATGATGGACTCACGTTGGTGAAACGTTCAGCAGGCTTGGCCTTGCCTCCTTATACTCAGCATACACACACAAGGAATCGGGTGAGATAAATGAAGCGTCCCCTGGTGTTAGCCGTGATGGTTGCCTCTGCCCTGGCGGGGCAGGTTCAAGCACAGGACCCATTGGTGGTGTCCTCCAAGATCGATACCGAGGGCTCCGTGCTGGGCCAGATGATCCTGCAGCGCCTAGAAGCGGCAGGGCTTGAGGTCGAGGATCGGCTTCAGCTCGGTGGAACCAGCATCGTGCGAGAGGCCTTGATCAATGGCGAGATCGATATCTATCCGGAATACACCGGCAATGGTGCCTTCTTCCACGACATGACCGACAGCCCGGTGTGGCATGACGCGGACAAGGCCTATGAAACGGTGAAGAGCAAGGACGCCGAGCAGGGGCTGGTATGGCTCGAGCCAGCCTCGGCCAACAATACCTACGCCATCAGCGTGCGCGGAGACGTCGCCCGTGACAACGGGCTCGAGACCCTGGAAGACATGGCTGACTTCATCAACCAGGGGGGCGAATACAAGCTCGCGGCCAGTACCGATTTCGTCGAGTCCGCCTTTGCCTTGCCGGCGTTCGAGGAGGCTTACGGCTTTTCTCTGGACGATGATGACCTGCTGGTACTCTCCGGGGGCAACACCGCCGCGACCATGCGCGCCGCGGCCCAGCAGACCAGCGGCGTGAATTCTGCGATGACCTACGGCACCGATGGTGGCCTGCAGGCGCTGGACCTTACCGTGATGACCGACACCAAGGGTGTTCAGCCGGTCTATCAGCCGGCTCCCGTCGTGCGCAAGGAGGTGCTCGAGGCTCACCCCGAGATCGAAGAGGCCCTGGCGCCGGTGTTCCAGTCGCTGGATCTGGAGACCCTGCAGCGTCTCAACGGTGACGTGGCGGTGAACGGTCTGGACCCGGCGAAGGTGGCCGCCGACTACCTGTCGACTCTCGAGGACTGAGCCATCGGTCTCTTGAGTGCAGTGAACGGTGAGCGCGGCAATACGGTATTGCTGACTCTGATGCTGGTGGGGCTCGGTGCCTGGTGGGCCTTGCCTGTGGTCAGCGTCGCTCCGAATCGTATTGTGCCCGGCGAGGCTCTCTACGCCTGGGAGGTGGCCGGGCCCGCCATGGCGCTGCTGGCCAGCCTGCCCATGGGCCTTGCGGCATTGTCGGCGCGTAGCGCTGACCCCGGCTGGCGCTCGCTTGGGCTGGTGCTGCTGGCGCTGGCAGGCCTGCCGCTGTGGCTGGTGTTGGCGGTGCACCAGCTCATCGATCCTGAGCTGCCCCAGGCGCGGCTCGGGATCGGTTCAGGCATCTGGTGTGCGCTGTTTGTGCTGATGTTGGCGCTTTTGGACCTGCGGACTCGACAGCGGCTGTCGACCGGGGTGTCCTGGCTCTTGATGCTGACTCCGCTGGCGCTGCTCGCCGTCTGCCTACCGCTGGGGCTGAATCGTCTGGCGTTGTGGCAGGAGTACCAGGGCCGTGCCGATGACTTCTGGCTGGCCATCGGCGAGCACCTGCTGCTGGTCACTACCACCGTCGGCGTCAGTCTGGTCCTCGGCGCCGGCATCGCGCTGCTGATGCGGCGCTACCCCGAAGTGCAACGGGGCGCCTTCGCGGTACTCAATTTCCTGCAGACGATCCCCAGTCTGGCCTTGTTCGGCTTGTTGCTCGGACCGCTGGCGTGGCTTGCCAATCGCTACCCCTGGGTCGATTCGCTCGGCATCAGCGGCATCGGTTGGGCGCCGGCGCTGTTGGCCCTGGTGGCCTACAGCCTGTTGCCGATGGTCAGAAACACCTTTGTTGCCCTGGAGGGCGTTTCCCCCGGTGTGATCGAGGCGGCGCGCGGCATGGGCATGAGTCGGTTGCAGATCTTCTTTCAGGTGCGCCTGCCACTGGCGGTGCCGGTACTGCTGGAAGGGGTGCGCATCACCACGGTGCAGGCCATTGGCCTGACCGCGGTGGCGGCCCTAATCGGCGCCGGTGGGCTCGGGCGTTTCATCTTTCAAGGGCTGGGTCAGGCCGCCATGGATCTGGTGCTGTTGGGGGCCTTGCCCATTCTGGTGATGGCAATACTCGCCGATGCGGTACTCGGCAACCTGTCGAGGCGACTGGGGAGAGGAGAGGCCGCATGATCGAATTGATCAATATCAGTAAGCGTTTCGGGTCGACCACTGCGGTGGACAGCATTTCGCTGAAGGTGGAGAGCGGGGAGTTCTGCTGCCTGGTGGGGACCTCCGGCTGCGGCAAGTCCACCACCCTGAGGATGATCAACCGGCTGATCGAACACAGCGATGGCGAGATCCATATCGACCAGCAGCCCATTCGCAGCTTCAGGGAAGAGACGCTGAGGCGTCGGATCGGCTACGCCATCCAGAGCACCGGTCTGTTCCCCCACTGGACCGTGGCGCGCAACATCGGCCTGGTGCCGCGACTGCTCAAGTGGCCAAAGGCCAGGATCGACGCACGGGTCGAGGAGCTGATGGCCTTGCTGGGGCTGTCGATGGACGAATTTGCCGGCAAGTACCCCGACCAGTTGTCCGGGGGGCAGGCGCAGCGGGTCGGGGTCGCCCGCGCCCTGGCGGCGGACCCGGATATCCTCCTGATGGACGAGCCGTTTGGCGCCCTGGACCCGATCACCCGCGAGAGCCTGCAACTGGAGCTGCGTGATCTTCAGGCGCGGCTGGGCAAGACCATCGTATTCGTGACCCACGACATGGACGAGGCCCTGACCCTGGCTGACCGGCTGGTGGTGATGCACGAAGGGCAGATCATGCAGCAGGGGCATCCATTGAGCGTGCTGAGAGACCCCGCCAACGATTTCGTCGCCTCGTTGCTGGGGGGCGAGGATCGCGGCCTCAAGGAGGCAGCGCTACTGCCGGTCAGCGAGCGCATGATGCCTCTGGGCACCGGTGGCGTGGCGCGCGAGCGGATCGACCAGGGCGCCTCGCTCAGGGAGGCGCTATCGGTGATGCTATGGCGCCGGGTCGAGCGCCTGGCAGTGGTCGATGACGATGATATTCCGATCGGCGAACTGAGCTTTCGTCGGCTGGTGGGAGCCCGGGGCCATGACTGAGCACTGGGCCAGCCGCTGGCGGGTTCCTGTCATCTGGGGGCTGTTGCTGCTGGCGGGTTGTCTGTTGATGGGGCAGCTGGAAGCGCTGTTTCGCTGGGTCGAGCCCGATAGCCGTGACGTGATCTTCTCGCGGGTGGACTTTCTGGTGTTGTTGGGACGCCATCTGCTGGTGGTCAGCGTTGCCGCCGTGCTGGCTACCTTGATCGGGGTGGGCGGCGCCATCGCCGTCACCCGTCCGGGAGGACGCGATTTTCTGCCGCTGGTCGCCCAGGTGGCATCGCTGGGACAGACGTTTCCTCCGGTGGCGGTACTGGCGCTGGCGGTGCCGGTGCTGGGTTTCGGCACCCTGCCCATCGTGGTGGCATTGCTGCTCTATGGTCTGCTGCCCATCGTGCGTAACACTCTCGCCGGGATCGAGGGTATCGATCCCTCGGTGCGGGAGGCCGCCCGTGGCATGGGCATGACCAGTGCCCAGATCCTGCGCCAGGTGGAATTGCCGCTGGCGGCACCGGTGATCCTGGCCGGTATTCGCACCTCGGTGACGATCAACATCGCCACCGCCGCCCTGGGTGCTACCGTTGGTTCAAGCAACCTTGGGGACCCGATCATCTCCGGTATCGTCAATGGCAACACCGCCTACATCGTCCAGGGCGCAGTGCTGATTGCACTGCTGGCGCTGACGGTGGACAGCGTGTTCGCGCGCCTGGCTCCTGCTCGCCGGGCCTGATGGCGTCGTCCGGGTCCGAACACCGAGACCTGGTCCGCTTTCCCTTTCCTGATCTCCGTATCAGCGAAGCCCCCGTGCAGAGAGGGGGGCTTCGTGGTGGCCTGCGTCTCTCACCAGCCGGTCTCCCCGTCACGGTGGCCCGGTTCGGGCGTCCCATGGTGCTCGCCGCAAAGCGGTCCATCGAGGCAATTCGAGACGAATTTTCGACCAAAGTCGCGGCTAGGCAGGCGTCTCAGTTTACGTTAACGTCAAGTCGGTGCGTTGGTCCCGCCACGGGCAATCCCCTGGCAAGGGGCGGGAATAAAGACAACACTGCCCTCAAAAGGGGCAAAGGAACAGCACGATGACGACGACCGCACAGACCCACCGCCCGGACTTTCTGTCCGGCGACGAATACAGCATTCCCACCTATGCGGTGCTATCCCAGGATGGCACCCTCCATGACGGCGCCGAAGGGCCGGATCTCGAGCGCGACAAGGCGCTGAGAATCTACCACGCCATGGTGGCCACCCGGGTGCTGGACGAGCGCATGATGGCGGCGCAGCGTCAGGGACGCCTGAGCTTCTACATGCAGTGCACCGGCGAGGAAGCGGCGGTCATCGGCAGCGCCGCCGCCCTGGACGACGCCGACATGATCATGGCTCAGTACCGAGAGCAGGGCGCCTTGGCCTATCGCGGCTTCAGCTTCGACGAGTTCATGAACCAGTTGTTCGGCAATGAACTGGACTACGGCAAGGGCCGGCAGATGCCGATCCACTATGGGTCGCGCAAGCTGCACTACATGACCATTTCATCACCGCTGGCGACTCAGATTCCCCAGGCCACGGGCTATGCCTATGGCCAGAAGCTGGCGGGAGAGGGCCTCTGCACCATCGTCTATTTTGGTGAGGGCGCTGCCTCCGAGGGCGATTTCCACGCGGCGCTCAATATGGCGGCGGTACACGAAGCGCCGGTGATCTTCTTCTGTCGCAACAATGGCTACGCCATTTCCACGCCGTCGGTGGAGCAGTTCGCCGCAGATGGCGTGGCGCCCAGGGCGCTGGGATATCGCATGCACGTGATCCGCGTCGACGGCAACGACGTGCTGGCGGTCTACCGGGCCACCGAAAAGGCACGACGTCTGGCGGTGGAGGAGAACAAGCCCGTACTGATCGAGGCCATGACCTACCGTCTGGCGGCCCACAGCTCTTCCGATGACCCATCGGGCTATCGTTCGCGCAAGGAAGAGGACGCCTGGCGGGCCAAGGACCCGATCCGGCGCATGCAGCTGTGGCTCGAGGCCCAGGGCTGGTGGAGCGAAGACGAGGAAAAGGCGTTGCAGGACGAACTGCGTCGCGAGGTGCTGGAAACCATGAAACGGGCCGAAAAGCGCCCACCTCCGGCGATCGATACCATGGTCACCGACGTCTATGCCGACGTGACGCCTGCGCTGCAGCATCAGCTCGATGCTCTCAAGCAGCATGTTCGTCGCTACCCGGAGGCCTATCCGCGTGGGGCCAGGTCGCTGGACCCGGCGTTGGGCCATCGCGATGCCGACCAGGGAGGGGACTGAGATGCCGACCATCAATATGCTGCAGGCCATCAACCAGGCGCTGGACATCGCCATGGCCGAAGACGACAAGGTGCTGTGCTTCGGTGAGGACGTCGGGGGCTTCGGTGGCGTCTTCCGTGCGACCAGTCACCTTCAGGAAAAGTACGGCAAGGCGCGCTGCTTCAACACGCCATTGGTGGAGCAGGGCATCATCGGCTTCGCCAATGGGCTGGCGGCCCAGGGATCGGTGCCGGTGGCGGAGATCCAGTTCGCCGACTACATCTTTCCGGCCTTCGACCAGATCGTCAACGAGACCGCCAAGTTTCGCTACCGCTCCGGCGATCTGTTCAACGTCGGCGGGTTGACCATCCGCGCGCCCTACGGCGGTGGTATCTCCGGTGGCCTCTATCACTCCCAGTCGCCCGAGGCCTATTTCGCCCACACCCCGGGTCTCAAGATCGTGGTGCCGCGCAATCCCTACGAGGCCAAGGGCCTGTTGCTGGCCGCCATTCGTGACCCAGATCCCGTGCTGTTCTTCGAGCCGAAGCGCCTCTATCGCGCCTCCACCGGCGAGGTCCCGGAAGAGGATTACCAGCTGCCGCTGGGAGAAGCCGAGGTGACCAAGGAAGGAGCCGATATCACGCTGCTGGGCTGGGGGGCTCAGATGGAGGTGATCGATCGGGCGGTGGAGATGGCTGAAAAGGACGGGGTGTCCTGCGAAGTGATCGATCTGCGCAGCATCCTGCCCTGGGACGAGGATACCGTCGCCGAGTCGGTACTGAAGACAGGCCGCCTGGTCATCACCCACGAGGCGCCCCGCACAGGGGGCTTCGCCGGAGAGATCGCCGCTGCCATTCAGGAGCGCTGCTTTCTTTACCTGGAGTCGCCGATCCAACGGGTGACCGGCATCGATACACCTTTTCCGCTGACGCTGGAGAAGGAGTATCTGCCCGACCATCTGAAGATCTACGAGGCCATCAAGACCTCACTCCACTACTGAGACGGCGCCGGGAGCCAAGACATGACAGAGTTCAAGCTGCCTGACATCGGCGAGGGCATCGTCGAGTGTGAGGTGATGGAATGGAAGATTGCCGAGGGTGATACCATCGCCGAAGACCAGCCTGTGGTCGAGGTGATGACGGACAAGGCGCTGGTGGAAATCACCGCCCCGGAAGCCGGCGTCGTTACCAGGCTGCACGTGGCGAAGGGTGAAATGGCGCGAGTCCATGCGCCCTTGTTTGCCTATCGTGGCGAGCCTCAGGGCGGCGATGGGCAGGGCGGAGAGGCCCAGGCAGAAAGCGAAGACAACACACCGGTGCAGGCGGAGAGCGCCGCAGAGGCGCCTGTCCAGGAGCCGGCAGAGCCAGTAGAACCGCCGTCGAGCTCCAGCGAAAAGGGCGGTGCGGGGCGACGGGTAGACTTTATTCTGCCCGATATCGGTGAGGGCATCGTCGAGTGCGAGATCGTCGAATGGCACGTGGCCCAGGGTGACGAGATCAGCGAAGACCAGCGACTGGTCGATGTCATGACCGACAAGGCAATGGTCGAGATCACTGCGCCGGAGGATGGGGTCGTCGCCGAGCTGTATGTGGCCAAGGGCGAGATGGCCAAGGTCCATGCGCCGCTGTTTGCCTATCAGGTGGCGGGTGCCGCCGCTGGTGAAGCGCCGGCGGTCGAGGAGGCGTCGCCCCCGACCCCGACCCGGAAGAGTGACTCTCCCGCGCACACGGCTGCGTCCGAGGGGGGCAAGGGCCCCTACGGGCGCATCCCGGCGAGCCCGGCGGTACGCAGACTGATCCGAGAACACCAGCTGCGACTCGAGGACATTCCCGGCAGCGGTCGCCAGGGCCGCGTGTTGAAGGAAGACGTGCTGAGCTTTCTCGATGGCGCTCGACACAGCGGTGCCGTCTCCGCGGCCGATTCCGGGTCCGATTCAGCAGGGGCGGAGTCTCCCGCCGGCACCGATGGAACAGCCCGCGACGAGGGAGAGGTGCGAGTGGAACCGCTGCGCGGGGTCCGGGCGGCCATGGCGCGCCAGATGGTGGCGGCGGCCAGCAGCGTGCCGCACTTCCAGTACGGTGAAGAGATCGACGTCACCGACCTGCTGGCCCTGCGCGGCCGGCTCAAGCCCCAGGCCGAAGCCAGGGACGTCAAGCTCACCCTGATGCCGTTTTTCATCAAGGCGCTGGCGCTGGCGATCGACGAACATCCCCTGGTCAATGCGCGTCTCAATGACGAGGCCACCGAAATCCACTATCCGCCCCACTGCAACGTGGGCATGGCGGTGGACGGCAAGGCCGGCCTGATGGTGCCCAATATCAAGGGCTGTGAGCGCCTGAGCCTGCTTGAGATCGCCGCCGAGGTGCAGCGCCTGACCGAGGCCGCGCGCGAGGGGCGGGTGGCTGCCAGCGACCTCAAGGGAGGCACGATCAGTATCTCCAACATCGGTGCCCTCGGCGGGACCTATGCCGCCCCCATCATCAATATCCCCGAGTCGGCGATCGTGGCCATCGGCAAGACCCAGTGGCTGCCACGCTTCGACGAGGCAGGGCAGGTCGTGCGTCGGGGCATCATGACGGTGACCTGGGCCGGTGATCATCGCTTGCTGGATGGCGGCACCATCGCGCGTTTCTGCAATGCCTGGAAAGGCTATCTCGAGGACCCTGAAAGCATGCTGCTTCACCTGTCCTGAACGGTTGTTACGGCGTGCGCCCGAGGCGCCGCCGTGGCATCGTGTATCGGTGGAGGATACCGCCATGCCCCAGGCCCCGTTGCAGCAGTTCTACATCCCGGAAGATCAGTCGATCTACCTGCTCAGCCAGGACGACGCGCGCAAGCTCAAGGAGTGGGTAGCGCTGTGTCGTACCCAGCTAGAGCAGCTGGGCTATCGGCGCATCGAACTGGTCGGCAAGGGCGCCTACGGTTTCGTGTTTGCCGGGGTCAGTCCCGACCAGCGCCATCACGTCTTCAAGTTCAGCCGGGTCACGTTGCCGCAGCACCTGCAGGATCGCCTCGAGGAAGAGGCCTTCATGCTCGAGCAGGTGGTGCATCCCCGTGTGCCGGCGCTGGTCGCCTATCAGCGGGTGCGCCACCAGGCGATTCTGGTGATGGAGCGGGCCCCGGGGCTCAATCTGGAAGAGGTATCGCTGCGTCAGGGTCGGCTGTCACCGCGGCTGGTGGTGCGTATCGCCACCCAACTGGCCGATATCCTGCGTGAGCTGAGGCGTGAAACCACCCCCGCCGGCGCCCCGAGAAAGCCGGTGGTCCATGGCGACATCAAACCGTCGAATCTGGTGTTTGACGCCCGCGACGAAACGGTGGCGCTGATCGACTGGGGGTCGTCGGTATTTGCACAGCTCGACGCACGGCTGCAGTTCGTCACCGCCAACGTGATGGAGCTGATGTCCGACAATCTGCAGCAGACCAACGCCAGGCTCGGGGACGTCTATTTTATCGGCGAGGACCAGCTTGGGGGCGCGCTGTCATCACCGCGCTTCGACGAGCAGGGTGTCGCCGGGACCCTCTACGCGCTGGCCTCGGCGCAGTCCTGCCGTTTTGGACATCGCGCCATCCCCGCCACCTCGCTGGGTCTGCCGATGGAGTTTGCCAGGACCCTGGACGGGATGCTCGATCCCGACCCCGAGGTGCGGTTGAGGGCCGGCGACCACTTCATTACCGAAATGCCGCGCCTGGGACGGTTGGTGATGCTCGATCTGCCGCGGCCCCAGGAAGTGGCACAGGTGCCGGTGTGGAGCCGCGCGCTGAGTCGCGAGATCGATACCGTGGTGTACAGCTCGCGCAAGGCTTTTCTGAGGGAAGAGGGCGTGGAGGAGACGCTCAATGACGTCAACGATGTTCAGCTCGATCGCTACTATCGCAACTTCATGCAGGGCATGGGGGAGACCGAAAAGGCCTTTCTGGCCGCCGTCAGCCGGCTGGGCAAGTACCCGGTGGTCGGAGGACTGGCGGTGCGCTGGGAGGCCGATGGCGTCTATATCGACTCGTCATTGAATCTGCACGATGCAGGGCTCAAGCGAGCCTTCGTGGCGGCGGTCAACAACATGGTGACCCTGGCGCGGGCGATCCATCGGCGGGGCATCTTCAAGAGTTGCCTGTTCAATGCCCGCGATACCCTGCACCTGGAGCGGACCAGTCCGGATCACCCCTTCGTGGTCGATCCGTCGCTGAAACTGTCCTATGAGGTCAGCGCGGTGCCGGAACTGGAGGATCGCTCCCGTCTGCACAGCTATTTCGAGGACGGTCCCGACCCCGAGGAATTGCTGGTCCTGCCGGAGGCGATCATCACCTCGTTGCAGGCGCTCAATGATATCCACCACACCGGCATGATCATCTTCGAGGTGCTGCCGTCGCATCTCAAGATTCACCACCACTATCGGCTGCTCGACCCTTCAAGGGAGCAGGAATTCCATGACTGTCTCGAGGACATCGTCGATGCGGTGAAGCTGATCGAGGGACTGGGTATCTCCGGCTTCATGAAGATGCCCTACAAGGACACGCGGTTCTTTCCCCACGTGGCACGCCAGCCGGAACGCTACTATCCTCGCGATCCCAGAGCGGCGCTGGCAAGAACGATGTCCGAGCAGCCGGTCGGGGGGGAGTCAGAAGCGCTGCGAGAAGGTCTGCACCAGGCGCAGCGCTAGGTTTTGTCCGAAAAGTTGACGAGCGAAGGTTAGACAAGGCAAAAATCGGTGAGAAAGCGCAGTTTACGGGGTGTAAATGAGCATTTTAACCGGGCTGGCGCACCAGCCGATTTTTAACGCCGTATTACCGAGCGCAGGCACTTTTCAGGCGAGTCGTCAGGCGCCGAGCCCGCTTTCGCGCAGCAGTTGATCGATGGAGCGCTCTGCACGCTGGCTGCCGGCGCCCTCGTGGGCCAGCTCGGCTTCGAGGACCTCGGCGCCTTCGCTGACCAGACGTTCGATCAGTGCAGCCTTCGACAGGCCGGTCTTTTCGGCCAGGAAATCCAGGCGTGCCTCCAGGTCCCGCGAGAATCTGAGTAGATGGGGCATGGTATTCCTCCGGTGGCAACGCGTACGGCTATCAGATTTATGAAAAGTCTAGGTGTTACGGGTGACAATCCCGGGCCCTGTCTAGACGGTGCCCGCGCCCATCGAGGTTCAGGACCAGGCACGGTGCACTTCCAAGTGTGCAGCTATCCGTCTGGCGCTGTCGCTCTCCCTTGGGGAGTAGCTCACTGCGCGCCGAGGCGGGAGTGTGGCCCTTCTTTGAGCGCAGGTGAGCGCAGGCCAACTGCCTTGCTCAAGCGTAAGCGCCGTCATGGTGACTCAATCCAGGCCGCGCCGGGCCATCACTTCGGTGATGATCGGTACCGGCGTCATCAGATGGTCACGCATCATGCGCCGGGCCTTGCCGGCGTCCCGACTCAATACCGCCTCGGTCAGTGCCGCATGTTCGTCACGCTTGACCGCCAGGGCCTCGCTGGAAAACACCGTCTCGCGAAGCCACAGGTGACGGTAGCGCTCGACCTGGTCGAACAGGGTGTCGCGCACCTGCATCAGATGAGGCGAGTTGCAACCGGCCACGATGGCACTGTGGTAGGCCTTGTGGCGACTGTCCCAGATATCGAGCAGCTCCTCGGAGGAGCTGACGCTTTCGACCTTGGCCAGGGTGTGCGCGGTAGCGATGATATCGGCTTCCCAGCGATCGTCACCGCGTTGGATGGCCAACTCCAGCATCAGCCCCTCGAGCTGGGCGCGGGCATCGTACAGATCCTCGAGCTCCGCCAGCGACATGGGGGCCACCCGATAACCGCGTTGACTGATGGCAACCACCAGACGGTCGGCAACCAGCTGGGACAGGGCTTCGCGCAGCGGCCCCACGCCCAGGTCGTAGCGTTCTTTCAGCCTTGCCATCAACAGCTTTTCGCCCGGGGCGAAGACGCCACGAATGATGTCCTGCTTGAGCCAGCGGTAAGCGCTGATGGCGAGGTTCTGCTTGGGTGAGTCTTCCATCTCGTGGCCCGTCCATGTATCACCGGGCCATCTTACCGCAATGCCGACAATGTCGATATTCTCCTAAGGCATCGGTCGGCACCCAGATGTGTCGATGGCAGCAGGTGTGGCTTTCCTATCTGCGGCAACGATGGCACGAGGCGGGCCCTTCGACCCGCAAGAGCGACGCGGCTCCGGCCTCGCCTGGTGGTTGTCGGGCAGCTACCGGGCATCGTCCGGCGAGGCGAGTCTGGTGGATCAGTCCCGGGTGCGTCGAAGCTCCGTCCAGGCGGCATAGGTACTCAGGAACACGCGGCCGGTCAATTCATCGAGAAAGTCGGAATGCTTCAGCCGGTCCATCACCGGCCCCTTGACCTCGGCCAGGTGTAGGGTGACGCGAGAGTCCTTCAGACGGGCGTTGATCGCGTCCAGGCTTTCCAGCGCCGAGGCGTCGATCAGATTCACTGCAGAGCAGATAAGTACCACGTCGCTCAGCTCGGGGCGCTGGGCCACCAGTGTATAGAGGGTGTCTTCGAGATAGCGGGCGTTGGCGAAATAGAGGCTTTCGTCGACCCGGAACAGGGCGAGATGGCTGACGGTCTCGACCTGATGCCGGGTGATCGAGCGGAAGTGCTCACTGCCAGGGATGCGACCGACGATGGCGCTGTGGGGGCGACTGGTACGGTACAGGAAAAGCGCAATCGAGAGACCTACCCCGGCGATGATGCCGGCTTCGACGCCCTCCACCAGCGTCAGCAGCATGGTCACCGCCAGGGCCGAGAAGTCGCTGCGGGAGTAGCGCCAGGTCTGGCGAATCAGCGGGATATCCACCAGCGTCAGTATGGCCACGGTGATGGTGGCGGCGAGGGTGGCGATCGGAAGATGTTCCAGCAGGGGGGTGAGCGCCAGCGTCACCACACCGATACCGATGGCGGCAAACAGACCGGCCATGGGGGTGCGTGCACCAGACTGCTGATTGATCACGGTGCGCGACAGTCCGCCGGTGACCGGCATGCCGGCGGTGACAGCAGCGGCCAGGTTGGCGCCGCCGAGTCCGATCAACTCCTGATTGGGGGAGACGCGCTCGCGGCGCTTTGCGGCCAGCATCTGGGCCATCGAGATGGACTCGACAAAGCCCACCACACTGATCAATAGCGCCGGCACCAGCAGCGCGTGCCACAGGCCCAGCTCGAATGTCGGCAGACCGAAGGCTGGCAGGCCGGCGGGGATCTGCCCCACGGTCGCAACCCCCCTGGAGGCAAGATCCCATCGCCAGCTGATCAGCGTGGTGATGACCACCGCCGCCACGGGACCTGCGCGTACCAGCATGCTGGCAGGCCCCCTGGGCAGGCCCAGTGCCGTCAGAGCGTGTTGCCCATAGCGGCGGGTCGCCCACAGGAAAAGCAGGGTCGAGGCGCCCATCGCCAGGGTCATCAGGTTAGTCTGGTCGAGGTGGGATAGCTGGCTGTAGATCAGTGCCAGGGCGGTATAGCCACCGGCCTCGATGCCCAGCAGGTGAGATAGCTGACTGATGGCGATCAGCAGTCCCGAGGCCGAGAGAAAGCCACCGATGACCGGGTGGCTGAGAAAGTTGGCGAAAAAGCCCAGGCGCAGCATGCCCATGGCGGTCAGCATCAGTCCCGACAGCAGTGCCAGCACCAGCGCCGCCTCGACGTACGCGGCGCTACCGGGAGTGGCCACCTTGGTCAGAGCGGCGCCAGTCATCAGAGCGATGATCGCCACCGGGCCCACCGCCAGCGACCGGCTGGTGCCCAGCATGGCGTAGACCACCGCCGGTAGCAGACTGGCATAGAGTCCGACCACGGCAGGCAGACCCGCCAGAATGGCGTAGGCCAGCGACTGGGGGATCACCATGACGGTGACGATGATACCCGCCAGCAGATCGCCCCCCAGCAGACGCGGCGTATAGTGTGGCAACCAGGCAAGAATCGGAAGGTAACGCTTGATCATGGAAATGCCGACGTCCTAGTCAGGGTATTGGGGGCCTGGCGCAGGCGCTTGCCGATAAACCTCTAGCCTAGCCGAAAGCGGTGAGCGAGTAGAGTCTTGTCAGCGCAGACGCCTGGTACGCTGCATGAAATTCAGGTCCAGATGACGTTTCAGACGGCTGGCCAGTCGTCCGCCCCACCAGGCGTTTCCGTAGAGCGCTAAAGCTTCGCCGTGGCCGAGATTGACGATGGACAAGGCCCGCGCAGGCGGGCGGTAAGAGGTCAGTGACGCCTGCGGGTCCAGCGATGCGATCAGGTTGCGAGCCAGTACGGGGCCCTGACGAACCCCGTGGACGCCCAACCGTGGCAAGGGATGGTCGATCAGTGCAGCACAGTCTCCGCTGGCAAAGACGCCGTCGGTCCCCTGGACCTTAAGCGACGAGTCGATGGCTATGCCGCGACCATCGATCGTCGGCAGGCCGAACCTCTCGAGTCCTCGCGGAGGACCCAGCCCAGTGGCGTCGATGATGTCGGACGCCGGCAGATGTCGGTCATGGAGGCTGTCGACGACAAGGATTCCGCGACGCTCCAGGGCTGCCAACAGGTAGCGTCGGGCTCGCGCGGGCGCTTCTGGCAAGGGGCCAGAGCCGCGATGTCGCAGGCGAATGGTCAGAGCACCAGCGGCGAGCTGGTGGCGGCGGCCGAGTGCTTCGATGGCGCAGGCGATCTCGACCCCGCTGGCGCCGGCACCGAGAATCTCGACACTCACCGACTGTCGGCACTGAAACCGACGCTCGAGGCTGCGACGCAGCCGCACCAGGTGGGGGATGGGCTTGATCTGCCAGCGTGTCTGCTTGTCGCCTGGTAGCGAGGCTGCGCTATCGCCGCTGGCTTCATCATCGCTCGAACGCAACGCAGGAGCAGAGCCCAGATTCAGCCCCAGTCGATCAAACGCCAGAGAGGTCCCGTTGGACAGCAGCGCCTGGCGCATGTCGGTGTTCAGCGCACAAAGACGCGCCCTGACCAGCGCAACCCCTCGCCCATGACAGATCGCCGCTGGATCGATCCTGTCGGTCGCAGGGGAATGGTCGCCGGCCAGCACGCCGCTGGCCAGGCCCGAGTACCAGAAGGCGCCGGGGTCGACCAGGGTGACATCGAAGCGCGACAGCAAGGAGCTCTGGTGCAGCAGATGCAGATGGGCGTGGCCTGCCCCGATCAGCAGCAGCCGTGGCTTGCTGCCGATAGCGGTGGGGCGGGATCGCGCGGTGGTCGAGGACATGGGCGGCCGTCATCCTGAAAGCGAGTAGCGATCATCCCGGCTGACATGCGCGAGGTCAAAGACGGTGCGCGCTGGACCTAACCCCATCTTCAGTCCATCGCTACCTCCAAAGGGAGCGCGAGCGGAGCATCGGTGGCTTCTAGGCTTCATCTACGGGGCGAGACAGCACTTGATCGAACGTCGCCAGCAGACGCTCCCGTGGGAGCCTTACTCATGCACATCCTGCTCGGGCCGTGCCCTCTCCCGTGGTTGAGGTCACTGCTACTGGTGAGACTCAGGAGACTTGTGCCGACCACCCTTGGCCTGGTGGCCATGGTCGCTTCTGCGATGCTATCGGGTGATGAACTGGACGAGTCGCAGGGTGCTTCACTGACACTGTTGACCTCTTACCACCAGGGGTACCGGTGGAATGACGATGTGGTCAGCAGTGTCGAGGCGCGTTTTCGTCACGAAGCCAGCGCAGACCGACAACTGCTGGTGGAGTATGTCGATGCGCTGCGACTGGCGCGGCCGCTGGCCCATGAGGCCCTGCTCCAGCGATTGACCGCCAGCACCTTGAATGAAAGCGGCAGTCTGATCATTGCCGATGACCCCGCCATGGCCTTCTATCTGGAGTATCGTGACGAGCTCCCCTGGCCGCGCAAGGTGGTGGCACTGGGACTCAATGATGACCGCTTCAGGGAGCAGGCCCAGGCGCTTGGAGTGAAACTGCTCAAGTCCTACCCGGTCATGGCGCAGTCGCTCAATATGCTGGTGGAAACCTTTGGCTCACCGGTGCCTTTGATGCTGCTGGCCGAAGACTCCGAACACGCCTTCAATGTCGTCGATGACATGGTGGAGGTGATCGGCAGTGTCGCCGATGTGACCCTGGTCGATGTGGTCACTGGCTGGACCCCGGAGGAGGTGATCGAGCGATTGTCGCGAAGTCCCCCGGGAACTCGACTGTACATGCAAGGGGGGCAGGACTCCGGTTGGTCCGAAGGGGCGGGAAGTACCGCCCATCGACTGGAAGCGCTGGCCGCCCAGGGCTATCCGGTGTTCTGCCATTTCGAATTCCAGATGGCGATAGGCTGTGCCGGCGGGGCGATTCTCGATGTCGACTTCCTTGCCCACGCCGCCGTGGAACTGGCGCTGACGCCAGCCTTTGACCTGGTACCGGCCAGTTCCTCGGTGATGGCCCAGCGTCACCTGATCGATGCCCGCTGGTACCGTCTGTTCGAGGGCCATGACAACCTCCCGTTCCAGTGGATCGGCGTTCGCGGGCGGCTGGAGCAGGTCGCGCGGGAGTATCGTCAGGCGTTGTACGGGGTGTCGGTGGTGGCGGTTGGCTCGCTGCTGGGCGTGGGGGCCTTGCTGGTGGCGCGCAACAGGTCACGACGTCTTCGTCGCAAGTTGATGGTCGATCAGCGCTTTGGTCTGCCTACCAGGCTGGCGTTGGTAAGCGACTATCGAGGCAGTCGATGCGAGGAGGTGGAGTGGCTGTTTGTGCTGGTCTCACCCGAACTCAGGAGCTATCGCAGGCGCTTTGGCAGCGGCAGCCTGGAGGGTCTTCTACGGATCAGTATCGATGTCTTCAAGGCGCACCTCCCCAAGGGCTGGCGGCTGTATCTGGGGGGCGAAGAGCAGCTGATCGGCATGGTCCCTGCCCAGGCCCACGGACCCGATGTGGAATCCCAGCTCGATAGCTACCTGGCCCTGGTGGGGCAGTTTCAGCAACGCGACAGCGCACGGGTCCTGCGCTGGCATGCCAGTGTGGTGGTGGTGCCCGGCCATTCCACCGACCTGAGCAACTGTCTGGCTTCGCTGGAAGAGGGGGTGCAGCGGCTGGAAAGCGAAGGTTGGGTACGTCCGGTGCTCAGGGTGACCGCGGCGGGTCCCTATCACGAGACTCAGCTGCGTTGGCTGTGCCGGCAGGTCAGTCTGCTGATCGAGAATCCCGGCAATCAATGGCGTCTGGTGGCCCAACCCAAGATGGCGCCCTCGAGCAGAACCCTGGTCGGCGCCGAGGTGTTGATCCGCTGGTGTCATCCCGACGCGGGCAATATTCCGCCACCGGAGTTTCTTCCGGTCGTTCTGATGCTCGGCCTGGCGGAGCGTTTCGACCGTTGGGTGATCGGCCGCACCCTCGACTGGCTGATGGAACTGCGAGGCGCGGCCTGGCTCGGTACCGTCTCGGTCAATGTCCACCTTTCGACGCTCGTGGCCGATGACTTCCCCGATTTCATGGTGACTGAACTGGCGCGACGTCGGCTGCCTCCACGCTGCCTGGCACTCGAACTGGTGGAGCACGAGCATGTCGATGACGTCGAGCGGGTTCAGCGACAGATGAGGCGGCTCCACGAACGCGGTGTTGGCGTCGCCCTGGACGACTTCGGTAGCGGCTACACGGCCTTCAACCTGCTTCAGCGCCTGCCCCTGGCGGCGATCAAGCTGGATTATTCATTACTTCACGCCGCGCGGCGTTTCGATCAGGCGCGTCAGGCGTATGCGGCGCTGGTGGGACTCTGCCATCGCATGGAACTGACGGTGGTGGCGGAAGGCGTCGAGACCGTCGAGGACGCAAGTTGGCTGATCACCCTGGGGGTCCAGGAAGGGCAGGGCTACTTCTTCGCGCCACCGATGGAGCTGGAGGATCTGGTCGCGGTCTATGGCGAGAAGCCAGCGGGCCCGATGCCGACGACGGTACTACGTCAGGTGGGCACTCGGCGCTGCTGACGCAGGCTCGACCAGGAGTAGAGCGCCAGCGCGATCCAGATCAGCACGAAGGTAGTAAGCTGCTCGACCGCCAGGGGCTCATTGAACACCCACAACGCAATCAGAAACTGCAGCGTCGGATTGATGTACATCAGAAATCCCAGAGTACCGAGGGTCAGCCGGCGCGCAGCGCCGGCAAAGGCCAGCAGCGGCAGGGCGGTCAGCACCCCGGAGGCCATCAGCAGCGCGGCGCTGTAGGGGGCAGTGAAGAATAGCGCCCCGTCGAAGTGGCTGACCGGCAGCTGTTGTATCAGCAGCAGCGCCAGTGGAAGGAGCAGCAGCGTTTCGATGAACAGGCCCGACAGCCCGTCCAGCGCAAGCTGCTTGCGCAGCAGTCCGTAAGTGCCGAAAGACACCGCCAGGCACAGGCTCAGCCAGGGCAAGGTGCCCAACTGGAATAGCTGCAGCACGATGGCACCGAGGGCAAGGCCAATGGCCAGGCGCTGCGTCGGCGCGACGCGTTCCTTGAGCACCACCACGCCCAGCGCCACGTTGACCAGCGGTGTCATGAAATAGCCCAGGCTCGCCTGCAGCACCCGGTGAGTCTCTACCGAGTAGATATAAAGGCCCCAGTTGGCGCCGATGAGCAGAGCGCAGGCGAGCGCCGGCAGCAGTTGTCGAGGTGCCTGGCGAATATTGGCGATGACCGACCAGCGCTTGAGCAGACTGATCACCAGTGCCAGAAAGAGGCACGACCAGATGACGCGATGGGCGAGTATCTCGAGTGCACCCACGCCGTCGAACAATGCGAAGAAAAGGGGGAATCCACCCCAGGTGCCATAAGCCAGCAGCGCAAAGGCGACGCCCTGGGCCGAGGGTGTGGAGAGTCCTTTCATGCCGCGAATTCCCGTTCAGAGTTGGTGCCGATGTTGATATCGATGTTGGTATCGACGTTGGTATCGATGTTGGTAGCGAAGGTTGAGCTGATCGCCGCGTCGCGTCAGGCCGGATGACGGTGGGTTTTCCGGGGCCAGGGGCATTCGACCGTCGCCACCTGCTGCGACAAGGCGCTGTGTCGTTTAGGCTAGGGGGACGACGTCAATTGATGAGACTACCATGACACAGCTGCGTACGACGCTTGTCCAGTGCAACCTTCACTGGGAAGATCCCGAGTCCAACTGCCGGATGCTGGAGGACAGCCTGGCGGACCTGGGCGCCAACGATACCGACCTGATCGTGCTGCCGGAAATGTTCGCCACCGGGTTCACCATGAACTCACGCGAGATGGCCCAGCCCATGGCGGACAGCAGCGTGGTGGCATGGCTTGTGGATCAGGCTCGCCAACGAGGCTGCGTGGTCACCGGCAGCGTTGCCATCGAGGAGCAGGGCGAGTACTTCAACCGCCTGGTCTGGGCGCGTCCGGACGGCGACATCAGCTGGTATGACAAGCGCCATCTCTTCCGCATGGCAGGCGAGCATGAACGCTACGACATGGGTCGTGAGCGCGTGATCGTCGAGCTCAATGGCTTCCGCATCCTGCTGAGCGTCTGCTACGACCTGCGCTTTCCGGTATGGCTGCGTCAACGCCAGAACCCATCGACCCACTTCGAATATGACGCCCTTCTATGTGTTGCCAACTGGCCGGCGCCGAGGCGCCATCCCTGGCGCACGCTGCTGCAGGCGCGTGCCATCGAGAACCTGGCCCCGGTGATCGGTGTCAACCGCGTCGGTGAGGACGCCAAGGGCCTCGCCTACTCGGGTGACTCCATGTTGATCGATGCCAAGGGTGAGGCGCTGATCGACGAGGCGCGTGATGAGCCCTTTATCAAGACCGGTGTGCTCGACCGCGACGAATTGGCGGCATTCCGGGAGAAGTTCCCGGCATGGCAGGATGCCGACGCCTTTCAACTCGCCGATGACGAGGCCAACTGATGCGTCTGGACCGCTTTCTCAGCGAGACCACCGACCTGACGCGCAGCCTGGCCAAGCGAGCCCTGGTGCGCGGGGAGGTAACGGTCAACGGCGAGCTTGAAAAGAAGGCTGCGCGACATGTGGCGAGTGATGACGAGGTGCGCTGGGAGGGACGACTTCTTGAGCTGGTTGGACTTCGTTACATCATGCTGCACAAGCCCGTCGGGGTGGAGTGCACGGCCAGACGGGGACTCTACCCGCGGGCGGTTGACCTGATCGATCTGCCCAAGGCCGAGCGTCTGCAGCCGGTAGGGCGGCTGGACGTCGACACCACTGGCTTGCTGTTGTTGAGCGACGATGGCCAGTGGTCCCACCGCATCACCTCGCCTCGCCATCGCAGCGCCAAGATATACCAGGCCCTGCTGGCGCGGGACCTGGACGACCCTGACGAGGCAGTCGCACGTTTTGCCGAGGGCATCATGCTGGAGGGCGAGGAGACCCCAACGCGTCCCGCTACCCTGACCTGTCACGGGCCGAGGGAGGTCGAACTCGCCATCGTCGAAGGGCGTTATCATCAAGTCCGTCGCATGTTCGCCGCCATCGGCAACCATGTCGAAACGCTGCATCGCCACACGATCGGACCCTTGACCCTGGATGCGTCTCTCGAACCCGGCCAATGGCGTGAATTGACAGCCGAGGAACGCGAGCTGTTTTAACAGCGCGGGGCCGGGCGCTGGTGTGAGAGCGCTGGTTTGGATCGCAGCAGCGGGCGCTGGATTGACTGCGTGGGGCCGGGCGCTGATTGGATGGCGCGGGGCCGGGCGCTGATTGGATAGCGCGGGGCCGGGCGCTGTAGCGAGAGCGCTTCAGGCCCCTCCAGGCGGCTTGCCCGGCCGGCTAGCCGTTCTCGTGAGGCGTGGCGAGTGCGATGCGCGCCCGGCCTGCGTGCTTGGCCCGATACAGGGCGCTGTCTGCCATCGCCAGCAGGCAGCTCGGATCGTCGCTGGTAGCCGGGAAGCTGGCGATGCCGCAGGATACCGATACCGTACCCAGGCTCTGGCCCTCGTGGCGGAAGCTCGCGCTGGCCAGGGCGTGGCACATGCGCTGCATGCGATGATGAGCGTCGTCGGCCTCGGCGCCGGGCAGCAGCACGACGAACTCCTCTCCACCAAAGCGACAGACCACGTCGATGTCACGAAAGCTGTTGGCCAGCATTCTGCCAACCCCTTCAAGCACCGTGTCACCCGCCGCATGACCATAGCGGTCATTGAATTTCTTGAAGTGGTCGATGTCCAGGATGACCACCGCCAAGGGACTCTTCTTGCGCAACGAAATAGCCGTCTCGTGGGCAAAAAGCTCATCGAAGTAGCGACGGTTGTGCAATCCGGTCAGATCATCGCGATAGGATAGCGCCGATAGTTCTTCCTGCAGGGCGATGCTCGACAATACCAGGGCCAGGCGGCTGACGCCGAGTTCGATGAAGCTGCGGGTGCGATCCCAGTACTGCGGGCGCTTGACCAGTGGCCCGTCGGGCACGACGCAGATCACGCCCAGTCGGCGGTGCTGGCGATCCGGGCCGGTCAAGTCCAACGGAAAGACCCAGTGAGGCAGGTTGTCGGCAGGGGAAGGTGCCGAAGGGTCCGAGTGGGGCCTCCTGACGGAGATCGAAAGCAGGTCATCCAGGGCAGGCAGGCTTTCTTCCGTGCGCGTTCGAAGCGGCGGAATCGCGGTGGTGTCCAGACAAGCCGGGGGGCGATAGGTGGTGGGCCAGAACAGTTCCAGCGTCATGTTGTCCGGCTGATCCTGAGGCCGGTAGAAGGCGCCCTGCATCGGTTCCAGTATCTCCGGCATGGCCCGCTGGGTCAGGCATAGCGCTTCCTCGAGGCTGGTACATGCCTGCAACGTGTCGATCAGGCTGGCCAGTCGCTGGGTCTTGTGGTGTTCGGTGGCCAGCACCAGGGCACGTTGTCTCTCCTGTTCTGCGAGGCTTTCCAGTTGTCGGGTGCGCTCGGCCACCTCTTGCTCGAGGTGATCGTTGAGTCGCTGCAACTGGCGTTGGGAGCGAGCATAGTGGCGTGTCGAGATGACGATCATGGCGACGATGAAGGCCAGGGCACCAAGGTGAACCGGTACACTGATCCAGCCCACCAGGCCGTGGGCCACCAGCATGTCGGTGATGGCGATGGCAGCAAAGATGGCGTAGCTGGCGACGATCAGGCGTTGGTCGCTGTCGAACTCTCGTCGATAGCGAAACAGCCAGCGTGCCATATAGGCCAGCGCCCCGAGCAGTATCAGGTCGAACAAGGGAAAGGTCGGAGGAAGCGATACCACGTCCAGCATCGCCAGCGCCGGGGCGATGATGGCGTAGGCCAGCAAGCCTAGCCACAGACGTCGCATGCCCTGTCGCGGGATCTGCGGAAACCAGTGCTCGAGGATCAGCGCCATGGCCACCGGCAAAGAAAAATAGGCAATGGCGGCGACATAGTCCCACGCCAGGGGCGCGAACACGATCAATTGGCTGGCGTCGCTCTCGGCCAGCACCATCAAACCGACCGCCAGCGAGAAGAGCCCGAGGCTACCCAGCCGCCAGCGTTCGGGCTGGGTCAGGATCAACACGAGCGCCAGGGCTGCGACGATAAGGCAGGCAAGCGCGATCACTAGTTCGCCCTTGGTGGCCTCGAGAATCGAGGGCAGTATCCGTGACTGTTCCATGATCACGACCTTGCCCCAAAGCCCGATGTCCTTGTAGGACGACTTCAGGCGCAGGTACAGGGTCTTGCCCTGGGTGGGCGAGGGCAGCTCGATGGCGTGCCAGGTCCAGCCGGCGAAGGCCCCGGCGTCCGGTCCTTCGAGCTGACCGTGGCGATAGACGTGTTGCCCATCGACGTAGGCTTCGGCGACCAGGTTGAGGCTTGAGACGAACAGCGCCGGCTGAAGCCAGTCACCGGCGGGCAACTCCCGACGCAGCCAGAGGCTGTCGCGACCGTCACGACCCGGGGGATTGCCGATGCCCTCCAGGGACTTCCATTCCCCTTCAGCGGCGGTGAGCCACTCAAGCTCTCCGTCAGGAGTGCGGGGCGAGTCCCCCCAACGATATTGCCAGTCATCATTCAACGCGAGCTCGCCAGCCAGTACCTGACTGCCGGGCAGCCAGAGCAGGGCGAGTACAAGAAGCGTGATGCAGCGGAACATGGCGAGACCTATAGACGGTAACCCGGCCAGTATAGAACGAGGTGGCAATAACAACATTCGACGGCATAGTCGAAAGAATAAACGTTTGAGGCCTGGACGGCCCCAGTCCCGGCATGAACCGCCATGGAGCGCATTTGGCTGCAACCGCGCTCAGATGCCATGCCTTCTACCGCCCCCCTGTCGGGACACCTCCTGTCAGCCTTGCTTCATCTCTGGGGCTCAAGCCCCGCCGCCTTGACCAGAGCCCTGGTGTAGGGATCGGCCGGCCGGGAAAGTACGTCCATGCAGGCCCCCTGTTCGATCAGACGGCCTTCCTTCAGCACCATCACCCTGTGGGCCATGGCGCGCACTACCGCCAGGTCGTGGCTGATGAACAGATAGCTCAGTCCGCGCCGTGCCTGGAGGTCCCTGAGCAGGGCGATCAGTTGTTTCTGCACTGTCCTGTCCAGTGCCGAGGTCGGTTCATCGAGTACGATCAGGCGCGGCTCGAGGATGATCGCTCGGGCCACCGCGATGCGTTGGCGCTGACCGCCGGAGAACTCGTGGGGATAGCGTTGGGCGACGTGTTCCGGGAGCTCCACCTCACGCAAGGTCGCACGGACCCGAGCGCTGACTTCCTGCTCGGAAAGCTCAGGCTGATGATAGCGAAGTCCCTCGCTGATGATATCCGCCACCGGCATTCGCGGAGAGAGAGAGCCGTAGGGGTCCTGGAACACGATCTGCAGATTTCTGCGCTGCTGGCGCAGTGCCTTGCCCGATAGCTGATCCAGCCTGGCGCCGGCGAAGTCGATGACCCCCTTGGCCTGGTTCAGGCGCAGTAGAGCGGAGGCCAGGGTGGTCTTGCCGGATCCCGATTCGCCGACCACGCCCAGGGTCTCGCCGGCGGCGATGTGCAAGTCCAGCGGGGCCAGCGCTTCGAAGCCGGGCTGGGGACGCTGGAACAGGCGTCGGCGCCGTTCGAAGGTGACGCTTAGCTGGCGGGCCTCGATCAGGGTCGGGGCATCGCTACAGGGGGTCGGGACACCTTCCGGCTCGGCGTCCAGCAACTCCCGCGCGTGGGCGCTCTGGGGGGATTGGAAGACCCGCTCGACGGTCCCGGTTTCCTGGTGCTCGCCATGACGCATGACACACACGCGGTCGGCGTGTCGACGCACCAGATTCAGGTCGTGGGTGATGAACAGCATGCCCATGCCGTGGTGATCACGCAGCTCGGCCAGCAGGGCGAGTACCTCCTGCTGTACGGTCACGTCCAGGGCGGTGGTGGGTTCATCGGCCACCAGCAGCTCAGGCTGGTTGGCGATGGCCATGGCGATCATTACCCGCTGACGCTGCCCGCCGGACAGCTGGTGGGGCCAGGCATCGAGCAGTTCCTCGGCTCGCGGCAGTTTTACCTGTTCCAGCAGTTCGCGGCAGCGGTGGCGAGCCCCGCGGCCTCGCAGGCCCTGGTGCAGGCGCAGGGTCTCCGCCAGCTGTCGTCCGATGGTGTGCAGCGGATTGAGAGAGGTCATCGGCTCCTGAAACACGAAACCGACGCGGTTGCCGAGCAGCCCCTGCCATTTACGCGGCGTCAGCCGCGACAGGTCGGTGTCGCCGAGCCATCTACCGCCTTTGATTGTGGCGTTGGGCGGCAGCAGGTTGAGCGCGCCAAGCGCGGTGACCGACTTGCCGGACCCCGACTCACCCACCAGCGCCAGGGTCTCTCCGCGCCTGACGTCCAGCGACAGTTCCTTGACCACGGTGGTGTCGCCGAAGCCGATCGACAGCCGATCCAGCGACAGCAGGGTGTCATTGTTCATGCGCGGGGCTTCCTTGCGGTGTCGTGTTGCCGCTGGCGCTTTGGACGTGGCGCGGGTCGAAGGCGTCGCGGATCCCCTCGCCGATAAATACCAGCAGCGACAGCATGACCGCCAGGGTCATGAAGGCGGTAATCCCAAGCCATGGCGCCTGGAGGTTGTTCTTGCCCTGGGCCACCAGCTCGCCAAGGGAAGGCGAACCTGGCGGCAGCCCGAACCCGAGAAAATCCAGCGCCGTGAGGGTGGTGATGGCGCCGGTGAAGAGGAAGGGTATGAAGGTCAGGGTCGCCACCATGGCGTTGGGCAGCACATGGCGCCACATGATCAGATGCGACGGCAGCCCCATGGCCTTGGCCGCCCGTACGTACTCCAGATTGCGCGCGCGCAGAAACTCGGCACGCACGATATCCACCAGTCCGAGCCAGGAAAACAGCAGCATGATCCCGAGCAGCCACCACAGATTGGGTTCCACCAGGCTGGCCAGGATGATCAGCAGGAACAGCACCGGCAACCCCGACCATATCTCGGTCAGGCGCTGGCCGATCAGGTCGACCTTGCCGCCGAAATAGCCCTGCACGCCACCGGCCAGCACCCCCAGCACCAGCGATCCGGCGGTCAGCACCAGAGCAAAGATCACCGACAGGCGAAAGCCGTAGATCACCCGCGCCAGCACGTCACGTCCCTGGTCATCGGTACCCAGCCAGTGGCGGCCATCCGGGGGTGACGGCGCAGGGTGGTCGAGATACTCGTCCAGAGTGTCGTAGGAGAACGGAATCGGCGCCCACAGCATCCAGCCATCCGACTCGATGGCGTTGCGGGTGAAGTCATCGTGATAGTCGGCCGCGGTCGGCAGAAAGCCGTCGAAGACGGTATCCGGATAGTCGACCAGCATCGGGAAGTACCATTGCTGCTGATACTGCACCAGCAGCGGCTTGTCATTGGCGATGAGTTCGGCCCCCAGGCTGAGCACGAACAGTAGGCCGAAGGCCCACAGTGACCACCAGGCACGGCGCTGGTGGCGAAAGACGGCGAGGCGACGGCGGGTGATGGGAGAAAGGCTAGGCACGATCAGGATTCCCGTGTCTCGAAGTCGATGCGCGGATCCACCCAGACGTACGTCAGGTCGGAAACCAGTTTGAGTATCAGGCCGATCAGGGTGTAGAGGTAGAGGGTGCCGAAGATCACCGGATAGTCACGCTGCATGACCGCCTCGAAGCCGAGCAGGCCCAGCCCGTTGAGCGAGAAGATCACCTCGATCAACAGCGAGCCGGTGAAGAAGATCCCGATCAGCGCCGACGGCATCCCGGCAATGATGATCAGCATGGCGTTGCGGAAGACGTGGCCATAGAGCACCCGCCTGTCGCTGGCACCCTTGGCCCGGGCGGTCAGCACGTACTGGCGGTGGATCTCGTCGAGAAAGCTGTTCTTGGTCAGCATGGTCAGGGTGGCGAAGCTGCCGATGGCCGAGGCGCTGACCGGCAGCACGATATGCCACAGGTAGTCCTTGACCTTGCCCCAGGCGCTGAGCTCGGAAAAGTCCGGTGACGTCAGCCCTCGCAGCGGGAAGACGTCGAAGTAGCTGCCGCCGGCGAACAGCACGATCAGCAGGATAGCGAACAGGAAGCCGGGAATGGCGTAGCCGACGATGACCAGGCCGGAGGTCCAGACATCGAAGGCGGAGCCGTGTCGGAGGGCCTTGCGTACACCCAACGGGATCGACACCAGATACACCAGCAGGGTGGTCCACAGACCTAGCGAGATCGACACCGGAAGTCGCTCGAACATCAGGGTGGTGACCGCCTCGCCGCGAAAGAAGCTCTCGCCGAAGTCGAAGGTGGCGTAGTCCACCATCATGTCGATAAAGCGTTCATGGGCCGGCTTGTCGAAGCCGAACTGCTGCTCAAGCTGGGTGATGAACTGCTCGGGGATCCCGCGGCTGCCGCGAGACTCGCCGCTATCGATGGTCTCGCGGCCACCGCCCTGCAGGCGCGTACTGGCCTCGCTGGAAAAGCCCTCGAAACGTGCCAGCAACTGGTCGATGGGCCCGCCCGGCGCGGCCTGGACGATGATGAAGTTGAGCAGCATGATCCCCAGCAAGGTGGGGATCATCAGCAGCAGACGGCGCAGTACGTAGGCACCCACGGCATTTCCTTGAGGATTGGGTTTGCCAAGGCGAAGCGTCGTTTCGCACGACGCTTCGCACCACCAGAAACATTTTCTGTATCAGGGCCGCCGGCGTGGTCGGGCCTGCCGTTCGGGCTGGACACGTGCGCCTGCCCTCTGAATCTTTGACCTTCTTACCACAGCACGGCGCCCTTGGGCCGCCGTTGAATCAACGGCTACGCTGACGATCCTCGATGACCGCCTCGCGTTCAGGGTCTACCCACCAGGCGCTCAGGTCCAGCGTGTACTCGGGGAAGGGCTCCTGCCAGGCAAACTTGTCCCACACCGCGATGCGGTGGGCGGCCAGATGGAACTGCGGGACCACGTAGAAGCCCCAGCGCAGCACTCTGTCCAGCGCCTGGGCGGCGGTGTCCAGTGCCTGGCGCGAGTCGGCGGCGATCAGGCGATCGACCAGAGCGTCGATGACGGGATCCTGAAGGCCGATCAGATTCCGGCTCTGGGGGCGTTCGGCATACTCGCTGCCCCAGAACTCACGCTGTTCATTGCCGGGACTCAAGGACTGCGGAAAGCTGCCCACCACCATGTCGAAGTCGAAGCTGCGCAGACGATTGAGGTACTGATTGACGTCGACGGTACGGATATTGCCCTGCACCCCCAGTCGGGCCAGCCTTCGCAGCAGCGGTTGGGCGATGCGCTCGAACTGGGTGCTGTAAAGCAGGATCTCGACGTGCAGTGGCTCGCCATTCTCGGGGTCGATCATTACCCCGTCACGGGCCTCGTAGCCGGCCTCACGCAGGAGTTCCAGGGCCTTCCTCAGGCGTGGACGCATCTCCTGGGGCTGCTGCATCGGCAGTGGCTCGCTGAAGACGCTCTCCGGCAGCTGGTCGCGGAAGGGCTTGAGCATTGCCAGCTCGTCTTCGGACGGCAAGCCGGTGGCTTCCATCTCGGAATTCTCGAAGTAGCTGTCGGTGCGCGCATAGGCGTCGTAGAACAGGTTTCTGTTCAGCCACGGGAAGTCGAAGGCAAGAGTGATCGCCTCGCGCACGCGGCGATCCTGAAACTTGGCCTTGCGCAGGTTCATGACGTAGGCCTGCATGCCGGCGGGCTGGCCGTCATGGACCTGAAGCTGCCTGACAAAGCCCTGCTCGCGCGCCGGGAATTCGTAGGCCGTGGCCCAGTTGCTCGCGGAATTCTCGAGGCGGAAGTCGAGATTGCCGGCCTTGAAGGCCTCCAGTGCCACCGTCTGGTCGCGATAGTAGTCGTAGATCAGCCGTCCGATATTGTGTCGGCCGACGTTGACCGGTACCTCGCTACCCCAGTAGTCGTCGACGCGCTCGTAGACGATGCGGCGGCCCGGATCGACCTCGGCGATCCGATAGGGGCCGGAGCCGAGCAGCGAATCGCGGGTCACCGCCTCGAAGTCGCGATCACGCCAGTAGTGCTCGGGCAGGATCGGCATCTGGCCCAGGATCAGCGGCAGTTCACGGCTTTCGCTGTCACCGAGGTCGAAGTGCACGGTGTCGCTGTCGATGGCGGTGACGCTGTCGACATCGCTGTAGTAGGCGCGGTAGAAGGGCTGCCCCTTGGTGGTCAGCGTCTCGAAGCTGAATACCACGTCCTGGGCGTCCATGGGTTCGCCGTCATGGAAGCGCGCTTCGGGGCGCAGGTCGAACTCGACCCAGCGCCGTTCGGGGTCCAGGCGGATACCCTCGGCCAGGAGCCCATACATGGTGAAGGGCTCTCCCGGGTTCGATTCGAGCAGGGTGTCGTAGATCTGTGTAAGGCCAGAGGCTGGCGTGCCACGAACAATAAACGGATTGGTCGAATCGAAGCTGCCCTGGGCGGCGCGAATCAAATCACCGCCTGACGGAGCATCAGGATTGGCATGGGGAAAGTGGCGAAAGTCAGCCGGCAGGGCCGGCTCACCATAGAGCGGAAGGGCGTGCACGGTGGGCACGCTGGAAACGTCTGCGGCCTCGCTGGCGGTCGCCAGCAGGGCGCCCAGCAGGCAGGCGCCAATTGCCACCTGTCGCATGGCGGTGGAGTCCTTGTCCTGAGGGGCGCCACCGTGGCGCCCGCTTTACCGACCGGAAAGTGTCAGTTGCTGACCGGGTTGAAGAGCCTGCGGGTTGTCGATGCCATTCCAGCGTGCCAGGTCCCGAGGCGAGATGGAATGAAGCATGGCGATGCGGTTCAAGGTGTCTCCGCTCTCGACGACATGGGTCTCGTCGGAGGCGCTGGCCACTTCGATCTGCCCCAGGTTGCTCAAGGCATTGCGCAGGGTGGCGGCGCTCTCTGCCGGCACCAGAATCTGACGGGTGTGACGCGGGTTGACGTTGCGCGACTTGAGTCCGGGGTTCAGTTCGCTCAGCTCGTGGGTGGTCACTCCGGCCAGAGCGGCTGCCTTGTTCAACGAGATCGGTGCGGTGACCGAGACCTTGGCAAAGGCCGCCGAGCCGCTGATCTCCGGAAGGTTGACGCCATAGCGCTCGGGATCATTGATGATCCGCGAGATGGCCATCAGCTTCGGCACGTACGCCATGGTCTCCGAGGGCAGGTTGAGATCCCAGTAGTCGCCGGCGAGTCCGCGAGCCTGTGCCGCACGGCGGGCATTGTTGACGGTGCCGGCGCCGGCGTTGTATGCCGCGAGTGACAACTGAAGGTCGCCCTCGTACCACTGATCCGCCTGCATCTCGATGTAGTCCAGGGCGGCGCGGGTGGAGGCCACGACATCATTGCGGCCATCCCAGGCACCATTGCGCTTGAGGCCGAGGGCGTCACCGGTACGCGGCATGATCTGCCACAGTCCGACGGCGCCAAAGTGGCTACGTGCCTTGGGATCGAAGGAGCTCTCGACGAAGGGGATCAGCGCGATCTCGCCCGGCAGACCACGTGATTCGACCTGCTGGGTGATCCAGGCGAGCCAGGGGCGGGCGCGCTCGGTGATCTCCGCCACGTTATGGGGGCTGTCCTGGTAGTAGTCGATCCATTCCTGCACGCGGGCATTGACCGGCTGGTCCTGCCACTGGAAATCCGCCCGCAGACTTGTCCAGGCATCCTGCGGCTCGAGTTCCAGGGCATCCCAGAAGTGGCGAGTCAGGTGTTGATGCGAAGGCGCGGCGCTTGCGTCAGCGCTGGTTCCGCCATATGGCATGGCGCCACCGGGGGGGAGTGGCGAGGCCTGGGATGTATAGGCACCGGCCATCAACGAGCCAAGGAGGGCCAGACTGCTGGCCGCGCCAAGAAGTCGTCTACGGGTCGTGTGAAATGTCATGCGTACAGAAACTCCTGGCCCGCGATGCTTATCGCGGGCGTCCTGTGGGACGATGGTTCAGGACGCCGAGCCGTTCAGAAGGAATCCTTCCAGGCTCTTAGCGTGGCAAAGGTGGCGTCCGTGCTATCGGTCGACCCATGGGCTGAGGCAGCGCGCTTGACATCTTCATCATCGCAACGAAGGAAGGGATTGATGCGGCGCTCACGTTCCATCGTTGTAGGCAGCGTGGGTCGGTCCAGATCTCGTGCCTTCTGACATTCGTCGAAGGCGGTGGCAACGTCGGGGTTGCCGGGGTTGGCCGCCTTCGCAAAAGCGAGGTTGGCCAATGTATATTCGTGCGCGGAGAATACCAGTGTATCCGCCGGCAGGGAATTCAGTCGGTCGAGGGACCCCTTCATCTGCTCCGGGGTACCTTCGAACAGGCGTCCGCAGCCACCGCTGAACAGGGTGTCCCCACAGAACAGCAGCGGCGGGATGCCTGCGGTAAAGAAGGCCAGATGGTCCAGGGTATGCCCAGGCACCGCCATCACCTCGAACAGGCGGCCCATGACGCGAAACTCGTCACCGTCACGCACGATCTCGTCGACGCCTGCGATCTCGGGGTTATCCGGCCCGATCACCCGGGGCGAATAGCGCTGGATCAGTTCGGCAACGCCGCCGGTGTGGTCATGGTGGTGATGGGTCAGCAGGATGCAGCCCAGGCTCAGCCCTTCACGTTCGAGAAAGCGCAGAACAGGCTCGGCGTCACCGGGATCCACGACGCAGACCTCTTGACTCGAATCCTGGCGCAGCAGCCAGATATAGTTGTCGCTAAAGGCTGGAATCGGTGTCACGCTTAACATGGTCGGCAGGGTCCTCGGAGCGAGCCTTGAGCGGGCAGCATCTAGCTGGGCGGCCGGCGCAGACTTCAGTAAACTTCGTTTTTTCGCCTTGCAAAATCAGACACTTTGGAGGCACAGGTCGACTATGTCAAATGCGTCGGAGCCGATGGAGCTCGCGTGCCTGGTGCGGCACGCTCGACGCTATTGGTCCAGTGACAGCGGGTGCGCCGTGCGGCGTTCCGAGCGAGCCTGCCTGGGCCCGCTGGCCGAACGCTGGTGCGGCCAGCACGGTCTTGAAATGTCACTGGCCGAGCCACTGGCCGACATGAGCGCGGTTCGCCACTGGATACGGTGGTCTCCGACCAGGGAGCTGGCGGAAAGTTCCAGCACGCTGGTTTGCCGCCCTGAGCGCTTGGCACTGCCCGACGGAGCGATGGACGTGGTGGTGCTCAATCACTTGCTGGAGGTGGTGTCCCACCCCCACCAGCTTCTGCAGGAGGCCGCCCGGGTGGTCTCGCCGCAGGGGCGACTGGTACTGCTTGGCTGGTCCCCGCTGTCATCGTCGGGTTTGATGAGGGTGCGGCCTCGCCGCCGGCGGCAGATGCCGGGGCAGGGCGTATGGCGAACGCCGCGGACGATGAAGGACTGGCTTCAGTTTGTCGACTTCGAGATCGAGCGGGTAGACTACTGCCGATTTCGCCTGCCGGGGCTCGCCGGTGGCAATGGCATGCTGGAAACCCTCGGCCGGCGCCACAACCTGCCCCTGGGCGATTGTTATATCATCCAGGCTCGCTGCCGCTCGCAGCTGGCCTGTACCCAGGGAAAACGCCCGCTGTTCGGCTTGCCGGTCGGTAACACCGCACTCGGCACCACCAGGCTCGAGCCCAGTGTGCGGCAGACCCCCAAGCAGAAGAAGGTAGCAATGCGTTGACCACTCCCGATTCACTCCCTGTCGTGACCATTTACACCGACGGGGGTTGCCGCGGCAATCCCGGACCCGGCGGCTGGGGAGCGCTGCTGGAAAGCGGGGATCACCGCAAGTCGCTCAAGGGCGCCGAGCGTGATACCACCAACAACCGAATGGAGCTGACCGCCGCGATCATGGCGCTGAAGACGCTCAAGCGCGAGTGTCACGTGGATCTCTGGACCGATTCGGAGTATCTGCGCAAGGGCATCACCGAATGGATCCATGGCTGGATCAAGCGTGGCTGGAAGACGGCTTCCAGGCAGCCGGTGAAGAACGCCGATCTGTGGCGCGAGCTGCATGAGCAGACACGCCGACACCAGGTCAGCTGGCATTGGGTCAAGGGGCACAGCGGCCACCCTGGAAACGAGGCCGCCGACGCCCTGGTCAACGAGGCCATCGACGAGTTGCTGGAAGGCGCCTGACGCCGTCGGCCCACACCCCACAGCCCATCCGACTTCAGGGACCCAGAATGCGACAGATTGTACTGGATACCGAGACCACCGGTATCGAGACGCGCGACGGCCACCGTCTCATCGAGATCGGCGCCGTGGAGATGATAAACCGGCGTCTGACCGGAAATTCCTACCATCAATACATCAACCCCGAGCGTGAGATCGATGCCGAGGCGATCGGTGTCCACGGCATCACCAACGAGCGGGTCGCCAATGAGCCGGTTTTCGCCGAGGTGGCGGCCGACTTCTGGGAGTTTATTCGCGGCACCGAGCTGGTCATCCATAACGCGCCCTTCGATGTCGGCTTCATCGACCACGAATTCAAGCTGTTGAAGGCCACCCACCCCGAGCTATATGCAGGGCCCGTCAAGGATCACTGTCGTATCCTCGATACCCTGACCATGGCAAGGGGACTGCACCCGGGGCAGCGCAACAGCCTCGACGCCCTTTGCAAGCGCTACGATATCGACAATGGTCACCGCGTGCTGCACGGGGCCTTGCTCGATGCCGAGATCCTGGCAGACGTCTATCTGGCGATGACCGGTGGGCAGACCGCCCTGACCCTGGATGCGGGCAACGACAGCGACCAGCAGGCGGCGGTGCCCGGCGAGCTTTCGGTGCGTCGGCTGTCATTGGAGCCGGGGCGGCTGAGCGTGGTACGCCCGACAGATCAGGAGATGGCGGCCCATCTGGCCAAGCTCGACAAGGTGCGTGGCAAGGCAGGAGAGTGTCGCTGGGACGACCTGGACCCTGCCTACGTCGGCCCCGGCAGCGCCACGCAGGACGGTGTCTGATGCTGCATCGGGAGCTGCCAAGAGGTGTCGAGTCGGGGCGTATCATTCGCCTGTCGAAGGGCTGTATGGCGCCTGGCCTGGACAATACGCCGCTGGGGCCGGTCGAGCCCTGGGATGAGCGTGTTCAGCCGTTGTGCTGGTGGTCGGACGAACCGGTGGGGCTGCGTCTTGAAGACAGCCCAGGCGCCGACTGGCCAGACGGCCGTAGCTGGCTGTCGAGGTTGCCCGAGTCATGGTACGGGCTGGTGTCAACGGCGCTGCAGGTGGGTGCCTGGATGGGCAACCACCGGTTTTGCGGGCGTTGCGGCAGCCCAGCCAGGCGTCTGGAACACGAGTTTGCGATGCACTGCGACAATTGCGGCCATCGCAACTACCCGCGCATCTCGCCCTGCATCATCACCCTGGTGACCCACGGGGAGTCGCTGTTGCTGGCTCGTAGCCCGCGTTTTCCACCCGGACGCTATTCCACCCTGGCAGGATTCATCGAACCGGGAGAATCGGCGGAGCAGGCGGTGCATCGCGAGGTCCACGAGGAGGTCGGTCTGAAGCTGGGGCGGCTGCGTTATATTCGCAGTCAGGCCTGGCCTTTTCCCCACTCCCTGATGCTGGGCTATCTGGTCGAGGCGGCAAGCCGACGCATCGTGATCGACGGCCACGAGATCGAAGACGCCGCCTGGTTCTCGCCACGGCAGCTACCGCAGTTGCCGCCGCTTTATTCGATCTCGCGGGAGTTGATCGAGTTGCACCTGTCCGAGGTGCGTGACGGTCGGTCCTGACGGGCAGTCGCCGGGAGTAGCCACTGCCCATTTGAGCATCACTTCTCGGGAAACAGCTCGGTCAGGCGGGTCGCCAGCATGATATTGCCGGTCGCCTTGAGCTTGCCGGTCATGAAGGCTGTCATGCCGTTGATATCACCGGTCATGATGCCCTTGAGGGTGTCGCTGCTCATGCTCAGGCTGACAGAGGGATCGTCGTGCTCGCCCTGCTGGATGTCCAGTGCGCCATCGTCGATGACGACATAGTGATCCTCGGTATCGCTGAAGTGGAACTGGAAGATCTCGTGCATGCCCTGGGCAGCGTCAGGATTGAAGCGAGAGCGTAGCGTATCGAGTGTCTGTGACATGAGAATTCCTTGCAGTTGTGTGAGTCGCTGTCAGGCAGCGTATTTCAAACGAATGTTTCAATCAAGGCCGGGCGCCGTTCAGGGCCTATGACCGTCAAGGTCCAGGTCTTTGCAGAATTGTGCCGGCTGACAGGGAGAGAGCGATGGAAGACTGGCTGGGTGAGATCCTGACCTTTTTTGTTCAGCTACTGCTGGTGGCAGGGGTCGTGCTGTTGGCGCTGATCGTGCTTGCCCGGGCCAAGGCTGGCGGCAGTGTACCCAGGGAGCAACTCAGGATCGAGGACCTGGGTCAGCGTCAGCGTCAGTGGCGCGAGCGTTTGGTACAAGCCAGGACAGGCACAGAAAAGCGGTCTCGTCTGCGCTGGCCGTGGCGTCGGGATACCAAGCCCAGGCAGGACGAAGGCGTGGCATCGAACGCCACCACCTGGGTGATCGATTTTCATGGCAACCTCAAGGCCAGCGGCGTGGACCGCCTGGCTCGCGAAGTGTCCTTGCTGCTTGGTGTGGCTAAGGAAGGGGACGAGGTGGTCATTCGGCTGGAGAGCCCCGGAGGCCTGGTCCACACCTATGGGCAGGGGGCGGCGGAACTGCACCGGCTCACCGAGGGGGGCCTCAAGACGACGGTCTGCGTGGACAAGGTGGCGGCCAGCGGCGGCTACCTGATGGCGTGCAACGCACAACGCATCCTGGTGGCCCCGTTTGCGGTAATCGGCTCCATCGGGGTGGTGGCCCAGATCCCCAATATCCACCGCCTGCTCAAGCGCCATGACGTCGATGTGGAGCTGGTGACCGCCGGGCGCTACAAGCGCACGCTCACCGTGCTGGGCGAAAACACCGAGGAAGGCAGAGACAAGCTGCAGGCGGACCTCGACGCCATCCATGCCAAGTTCAAGGACTACGTCGACCAGCGCCGCTCCGGCGTGGATATCGACGCCGTGTCTACCGGCGAGGTCTGGTACGGAGAAGAGGCCGTGTCCAGAGGGTTGGCGGATGAGGTCACCACCAGCGAGGCTTATCTCAGCAAGGCGATGGAACGTGGCAAGGTGCTGAGCCTGAGGCTTGCGGCGGTGCCATCACTGGCCGAGCGTCTTGGTTTTTCCGCCTCTGGCATGGTCGAGCAGGCGCTCGATCGGGTGGAAGAGCGTGTCGATGCGTCCGGCTGAGAGCATCGGTAGGCGAAGCCCGCGTCGTGGTTCGTAATATTGGATCGCAATATTGGATCACAATGCTGCCTGACCTGAGCCGCCCCAGCTCCGCCTGCCCGTGTCGTTCTGTCCATCGAGCGAGCCCGATGCCCTCCAGTGAGGGCTATCGGGTGCGAAGCGCCTGCAAAGTCTGTGGTCGCGCCTCAGTCGTCGTTGGCTGCGTTCATCTTGACGATGGCGGCGATCATGATGCTCGCGCTGTCGCCTTGCAGCGAGTAGTAGATGGTCTGGGAGGAGCGCCGAGTACTGACCAGCTCGGCTCGCCTGAGGATGGCAAGGTGCTGGGATAGGGCCGACTGGCTCAGGCTCAGGCGTTGATTGAGCTCTGTCACGGACAGCTCGTTGCCTTCAAGTAGACACAGGATTCTTAGGCGATTGTCGTTGGCGATGGCTTTCAGCAGGCCGCTCGCTCTGTCTACCACGGCATCTCCACCCTCAAGCAGGCGGCCGGCAACACGTTGTGAGCTGTTCATCAGCACTCTCCCTTGCAGCGGTGACTGACACGAATTTCACCCGTTGGACGTCGTGGCGCTAGGCGCCACCCGAGATGGACGGCAATAGGGATCGAGGTGTTGTGCATGGATGGCTTGTCATCCTCATCGAAGAGATCCGCTAGTCGGATTCGGCGTATCCGGCTCCTCGGAATAGTGTTGGTCCGGGGCGCAGGACTCCTTTCATTTGGTCGCTGATGAAAGCCGAAGCCTTTCTTTCCGTTAGTGATTAAGAAACTTCTCAATAATAGCGCATTGTTGAAGTAAACGCGTCTTAAACGCGTGTTTGTGACCGTTTCGGCAGAATTAGATAATAAGTTTTTCAAAGTGTGTCCATCGCGTTGTTTCTTGTATTTGTATTTAGCAGACTGACAATATTGTGCAATATCAGGTTTCTCTAGGTATCCTGTATGGCACATCTGGTGCCTGGATCTGCAGTTATCTGATTTTGCCCGTCTACCCGGGGTGGCCTGTGGGTAAAGGGGAAGGGGTCGAGCAAGGGAGTGCTGGCAAGGCGCAGGCTTGTCTCGTATAATTTCTGCCGCAAAATTTGCACCCCACGCGGTGGCGCGAGACTTATCGCCATACGGCTCGAAATCTTGCGCCATCCAGAGGTATCGCAGCCAGGCGTGCCTGTAGCCGTATTGTGGTTGTTCCCAGGGTTCCCTCACCCCTTGCGAAAAAGGAATCATGATGTTCACTCTGTCCTTCGAACAGCGCCGTCGCCTGCTGGCGCTGATGGTCGTTTTCCATATCGTCGTTATCGCCGCCAGCAACTACCTGGTCCAGCTGCCGTTTACGGTATTTGGCTTGCACACGACCTGGGGCGCTTTCAGCTTTCCCTTCATCTTCCTGGCCACCGATCTGACGGTACGCCTGTTCGGCAAGGGGCCGGCGCGCGCCATCGTGATGCGCGTGATGCTGCCCGCGCTGGTGGTGTCGTACGTTGTCTCGGTGGTCTTCCCGCAGGGCGGCTTCGCTGGCCTTGCAGCCTTCGATGGTTTCGATCTGTTTGTCGCCCGGATCGCACTGGCCAGTTTCATGGCCTACCTGCTCGGACAATTGCTCGACGTGCAGGTCTTCGACCGGCTCAGGCGACTCAAGCACTGGTGGGTGGCGCCGGCGGCGTCGACCCTGGTCGGTAATCTGGTGGATACCGTGGCGTTCTTCTCCATCGCCTTCGAGGCTGGCCCTGACCCGTTCATGGCGCAGCATTGGCCAGAAATCGCAGCGGTCGACTACGCCATCAAACTTGCGATCAGTCTGGCCTTTTTCCTGCCCCTGTACGGCGTGCTGCTGCGTTATCTGAGCCAGCGACTGGTGGCGGTGACCGGCAGTCAGGACGTCTGGCCGGAGCAGGTCGCTCGGGGAGAGGGACGCTGATAAGGGCCTCGATCCCCGGCGGTTGAGCCTGCTGGGCCGGTGTTGCGATCTAGCCCCGCCCTGGTTTGCTATGGCTGTGCTTGCTGCCTGGCTCCGCGCCCCGCCTGGCACGTTCAGTACTATGCTGGTGTCGTGAAGTACGACGTTCTACCGGCTCTCTACCAACCTTCGATCGCTCAAAGGAGTGCAGCTATGACGGTTTCCCTGGAATATACGGACAGTGGTGGTCAGGGAGAGCCATTGGTCATCGTTCATGGCCTGCTGGGTAGCGCCGACAACTGGCGCTCCCATGTCAAACAGTGGTCGGGCGAGCGCCGTGTGATCGCCCTGGATCTTCGCAATCATGGCCGTTCTCCTCATGCCGAGGGTATGGACTATGACCAGATGGCCGAAGACGTGGCAGCGGTGATGGACCGCTGCGGCGTCACCAGAGGGCACCTGCTTGGCCACTCCATGGGCGGCAAGGTGGTGATGACCCTGGCCAGGCTTCATCCTGAGCTGGTGGCGTCGCTGATCGTTGCCGATATCGCGCCGGTCGCCTATGAACACCGTCACGATAGCGTCTTCAGCGCACTGCGGCGTGTCGAACAGGGTGAGCCTACCGACCGGCGAGAGGCCGATGCCTTGATGGCTGAGGTGATCGACGACAAGCCCACCCGCATGTTTCTGGCTACCAATCTGGTGCGCGACGACGATCGCGTACTACGCCTAAGGGTCAATCTCGATGCGATCGAAGCCGGCTACGGCCAGATCATGGCACCGCCCGGTGGCGAAGGAAGCATCGATGTGCCGACGCTGGTGTTGCGCGGTAGTCGCTCCGACTACGTCGCCGATGACCTGCTTGAGTCGCTGCGCGCCGTCCTGCCCAGGGCCGAAGTCAAGACCCTGGACGCTGGTCACTGGCTGCACACCGAGCGGGCGCAGGAGTTTCAGGAGCAAGTGGCCGAGTTTCTGGCCTCTCTGGACGACTAGCCACTGCAATCAAGGCGTCTGTGGTTTAGCCGGGGTCCTTGCCCAGGCGCGAGATCGGGGTCAAGCGTTCGACGATCTTCTGGTCATGTAGATAGCGCTCCAGGCGACGATAGCGGCCGTGATCCATGGCGCCGGGGCGCAGGCTGAGTCGGCGCCTGATGTCGGGCCAGGCCTCGGCATTGGCGGGGCTGTCCATGGTCGGCTCGAGTCGAGTCATGATCTCCCAGCTCGCGGCGGGATGGTCGATGATCCAGCGTGTGGCTTGTTCCAGTGCGTCGACGAAGGCGCGAATGGCGTCCTTCTGTGCCTGAAAGTGGTCTTGGTTGGCCACGACGACCAGGCCGTCATGCACCGGGATACCCAGTGTCTCGGTCGGCATGGCGCGGGTAGCGATGCCGAGATCGGCGAGCTCTCGCGGCAGAGACAGTGCCGCGCCGCCGATAAAGGCATCGATCCAGCCTTCGTTCATCGCGCGTATCACGCTGAAGTGCACGTCCTTGGCCTCGACATGGGACAGGTTCAATCCTTCGTGTTGAAGGATGGCCCTGAGCAAGACGTCTTGTCCCGCGCGCTGCGCGTAGCCGATCCGGTGATCGATCAGTCCCAGCACCGAGTCGATGTCCGCATCTTCGCGTACCAGCAGCGCCGACAGTGGCAATTCGCTCAAGGTGGCTACCCTGATGATGGGGCGCCCCTGGTCCACCAGCCGGTGCAGGGTCAGCTGGTCGGTCAGTGCCAGATCCGCCTGGGATGCCGCCACCAGCTTGGCAGGTACGTCGGGATCGGCGGGGGTCTGCAGCACGACGTTCAGTCCGCGCCGCGAGAACAGCCCCCTCTCCTGAGCCACCAGCAAGGCAGCGTGCTGCGGCCCGGGTGACCATTCCAGCACTAGAGTCAGCTCGGTGACCGGTGGCGGTGCGATCGGATCGGCAGGAGCCGCCGTGGCCGACGGTGCCACCGGCATCGCGGGCGTGTCGATACCGGGTCCACCAGGCAATCCACGGTAGCGCTCGAGGATATCGCTCACCACCGCCGCTTCGGCGCTTGTAGGGGGCGTTCCGCCAATCTGCTCGGAAGAAGTCTCGACCTGTTGCTCCTGGGCAAGGGGCGGCGCTGCCTGTTGCTGCGCTGCGGCTTCAGCGGGCGCCTCCGGCTCGGCCAGGGCAGGGGGCAACGCGCCGAGGCTTGCCAGCAGCAAGCTCAAGCCCGCAAGCCGGATTAGCCGGTGTTGCCTGGGCGACGACTTGGGCATCAACAATCTCCATGGGTCAGGCATTCGTACCAGCGCGCTAGTGTATCCAAGGGCGAGCTTCGTTCACCAGCGGCATCCATCAACATCCTGGTAATTCGAAGTGCGCTCGATGAATCACGTTACACTCGACAGATCGCGGCGTGGGGCCGGGCGTGAGACAATCATGATGAACGTTGCAAGGGATGCGCATGGATTCGATCAATAGTCTCTTTCTTCTGTGTGGAACGCTGATTGCGCTGAGTGTGCTGGCCAGTCGGCTTTCCGCTCTGGCCGGTGTGCCACTGCTGGTGCTGTTCCTGATACTCGGCATGCTGGCGGGTGAAGACGGCCTGCTGGGTATCGACTTCGACAATTACTCGCTGGCCTTTGTCATCGGCCATCTCGCCCTGGCGATGATCCTGCTGGATGGTGGCCTGAGGACACGGCTCAAGACCTTTCGTGTCGGTTTCAAACCCGCCCTGGGGCTCGCTACCGTCGGGGTCTTCATCACCAGCGGTCTGGTCGGTCTGCTGGCGATGTGGGTCTTCGATCTATCGTTGCTGCAGGGCCTGCTGGTCGGGGCCATCGTCGGTTCTACCGACGCTGCGGCGGTCTTCTCGATGCTCAGTGGCAGAGGGCTCAACCTCAATGAACGGGTCGGCGCCACCCTGGAAATCGAGTCCGGCACCAACGATCCCATGGCGATCTTTCTCACCCTGGTGCTGGTCGAGGCGCTGGTGGGGGACCTCGGTGGCCCCATGGACATGCTGCTGTTCTTTGTTCAGCAGTTCGCCATGGCCATCGCCATCGGGCTTGGCGCGGGCTGGCTGATCGGTCGCTTGCTGCGCTATGTGGATCTTGCACCGGGACTTTACTCGCTGCTGGCCCTGGCGTTGGGGTTCTGCGTCTTTGGCTTGACCAGTGCCCTGGGGGGCAGTGGCTTCCTGGCGATTTATCTGGCCGGATTGATGATCGGCAATCAGCCGGGGCGGCACCTCAACTTCATCTTGCCGGTGCATGACGGACTGGCCTGGCTAAGTCAGATCGGGCTATTTCTGGTGCTTGGCTTGCTGGTGACACCTTCGGCACTGCTGGAGGTGCTGTTACCAGCTTCGATCGTGGCCCTTGCGCTGATCTTCGTGGCGCGTCCGTTGGCGGTGGTGCTGACGCTCAAGCCGTTCTTCCATTTCCGCTGGCGAGAGGTAGGGTTCATTTCCTGGGTGGGGCTTCGCGGTGCCGTTCCCATTGTGCTGGCGATCTTTCCTGTCATCGGTGGCGTCGAGCAAGCCGGCCTCTACTTCAATGTGGCCTTCGCGGTGGTGTTGCTGTCGCTGTTGATCCAGGGCGGAAGCTTGCCCTGGATGGCACGCCGCATGAAGGTCATGGTGCCGGACAGTGCCACTCCCAATCATCGGGGGCCACTTGGCATCCTGCCTGAAAACGACTTCGAGATGTTCGTCTACAAGGTCGAAAATGCCGATCTCGAAGACGTCCCGATTCGGCTGCTGCGCTTTCCCTCAGGTGCCTTGATCTCTGCCCTGTTCCGCCAGCACGTGATGCTGCACCCCAAGGGCAGTACACAGTTGCGCATCGACGATATCATCTGTGTCATCGGCAAGAGCGACGATCTGCCAGCATTGAACCGGCTGTTCAACGGCGACGCCAAGCATCGCCAGCAGCGAGCCTTCTTCGGCACCTTTACCCTGGATGCGGACGCCAGGATGGGCGATGTGGCCGATGCCTATGCGTTGACCCTGAGCCCCGGCGAGGCCTCGCTGACACTGGGCGAATTCATGGGGCTACGCTTGGGCGGGCATCCGGTGGTAGGCGACGACGTCGACTGGCATGGCATCCACTGGGTGGTGAGCGAGATGGAAGGCAACCATATCACCCGTGTGGGTCTGCGCCTCTACTGAGGCGCAGCGTTCCAGTATCGGAAAGAATCGAGCGGAAAGCATCGAGCGGAAATAACCGGGCGGAAATTATCGAGCGGGGTCTGTCGAGAAAGCCCCTTGCCAAGATGCCCTGGAAGAGCCCGTCAGGGCACCAGCAACTTGAACTGCAGCGAAAATTGGTCTTCGGGCACGGCGTAGTCGTCGGCGAAGTTGTGTTCATACAGACCACTGATCTGCAGCGGGGAGTCTCCCAGCTTTACCAGTTTGCTGAGTCGGCCACCCACGGGCAGGCTGCTCCAGTCGCTGTGCTCCCAGTCGTAGGTGATGTTCATCTCCGAAGTGCCCACTGACCAGCCCTGGCCGAGCCCGAGATTGATGATGGGCTGCAGGATGCTCAGGTTGACGTCCTCGCGATCGTCCTCACCGGCGACACTGAAGATGTTCTGGTTGAAGGCGCCATACAGGAAGGAGCCCCGCGAGGCCGCAAACCCGACCGCCGGACCCAGACCCCACTGTTCGGCGCCACGATGCTCACCGCCGGTCGGCAGAAGGGCGACCACACCGAAGCCAGAACGACCCCAGGAGTGTTCGAAGGTGGTGAGGTCGAACACCGTAGAATCGCTAAGGCCGGTGGAACCGCCGGGATCCTCGGTCAGTGAGGGCACCGTCAGGCGAAAGATGTGCTGGTGGCCCGCCAGCCGGTAGGGCAGCGCCGTTCTGAACTGGACGATGTTCTGTGAATCATTGGTGCCGTGGACTTCCGGGCTCCAGGAATTCTGTAGCTGGAAGTTCATCAGTGGCGCAGTGGGGTCGGAGGCGGCCTGTCCGAGTTCCTGCTCGGCCAGGACGCCGGGGCTGATCGCCAGTGTGCCGATCAGCAGCGCGGCACCAACGGATCTGCTGGCTAACGGAACGTTCACCCTCAGGCCATTCTGTTCGCAGAGCTCGCCGCCCCGAATCCTGACTCTTCCCTGATGCATCCCGACATTCCCCCAGCCGATGAGAGAGCCCCTGCAACGCGGGCTCGATTGCTATTTCGGCATAGTGTAGTCGGTCTTGCATGTAATATGCGTTTTTGTGCTTATCTGCCGGCGGGCGGATCGGCAGGGTCCTTGTTGCCAACCGTCCCCCGGACAAACCTGTCCCAGGATTTACCAGGCCCCCTGGTCGATCATGGCATTGGCGACGCGCCTGAATCCCGCAATGTTGGCGCCCAGCACCAGGTTGTGGGGCTCGCCGAATTCCTCTGCGGTGGACGCACAGCAGCGATGGATATTGGCCATGATCGCCTGGAGGTGGGCATCGACCTTCTCCAGCGGCCAGATCTGCATGCTGGCGTTCTGCGCCATTTCCAGTTGACTGGTGGAGACGCCGCCGGCGTTGGCCGCCTTGCCGGGGGCGTAGGCGATGCGGGCCTCCAGCAGACGGTCCACCGCCAACGGCAGGGTCGGCAGGTTGGCCCCCTCGCATAGACACTCGAGCCCATTGGCGAGCATCGCCTCGGCGTCGGCCAGGGTGACCTCGCCCTGGGTCGCGCAGGGAAAGGCGACCTGGCCAGGGATGCGCCAGACGGCGTGGCCGTCGGCGGGGTAGTCGTCCAGCGCAATGAAGCGGGCCCGGGGGTGATCCTTCAGGTAGCCTTCAAGCGAGACGCGCTCGACCTCCTTCAAGCGCTTGAGAGCCTCCAGATCGATGCCGTCCGGGTCGTGGAGGCAGCCACCGGAATCGCTGCAGGTGACCGGCAGGGCATCCAGCTGATGGAGCTTCTCGATGGTATAGATGGCGACATTGCCCGCGCCGGAGACCAGGCAGGTCTTGCCGCGCAGTTCTTCACCCCGGGCTGCCAGCATGTGCTGGGCAAAGTAGGCGGCGCCGTAGCCGGTGGCCTCCTTGCGGCCCAGCGATCCGCCCCAGTCCAGCCCCTTGCCGGTAATCACCCCTTCGTGACGTCGCGTCAGTCGCTTGTACTGGCCATAGAGGTAGCCGATCTCTCTGGCGCCGACGCCGATATCGCCCGCAGGGACATCCACGGTGGGCCCAAGATGATCCACCAGTTGGGTCATGAACGCCTGGCAGAAGCGCATGATTTCCCCGTCGGAGCGTCCGCGCGGGTCGAAGTTGGCGCCGCCCTTGGCGCCACCGAGTGCGAGTCCGGTCAGAGCGTTCTTGAAGATCTGCTCGAACCCGAGAAACTTGATGATGCTGGCGTTGACGCTGGGGTGAAAGCGAAGGCCCCCCTTGTAGGGGCCGAGAGCCGAGTTGAACTGGACACGGTACCCCTTGTTGACCTGGATCTTGCCGTTGTCGTCGGTCCAGCAGACGCGAAACATCAGCTGGCGCTCGGGCTCCACCAGTCGCTCGATGATGGCGTGCTCGAGGTAGCGGGAGTCTGACTCCAGCAGAGGCCTCAGGGACGCCAGGATCTTCTCTGCAGCGGCATAGAACTCCGCCTGGGCGGGACTGGTGGCTTTCAGCCCTTCCAGAGTGTTGTGCAGGTAATCCACGGCCGCGTCTCCTTTCTTGAGGCTTCCTTCGGCGTTGTGCCGTCGCTGGCTCGTTCACTATAGGAGTGGGGCGGCTGGTCAGACAGCAGGATGCGCTTTATGGCGAATTCCAGATGCGTCTGACTTCGGCCGTAGTCAAACACCGTGACAAACGGCATCATTCAGACGATAGGGCGATGGTCGCCCAGCAGCTTTTCATGAAAAGGTCAGGCTCGATGAAACGATCCTATTTTCCCGTGGTACTGACGCTATTGCTGGCCGTCGGGCTGGGGGGCTGCGACGAGACACCCACCGGGCGTAGCCAGCTTGCCTTGGTGCCTGGCTTCGTGATGAGCGACATGGGGGGTGACGCCTTTGAGCAGATGCGAAGCCAGCTACCGCTTTCCACCGATGCCGCCATCAAGGCCGAGGTCCAATGTGTCAGCGACGCCTTGATCAAGTCCGCGCGGCTCGTCTATCCCAAGGTCGAGATGCCTGACGACTGGCAGGTGGTCGTGTTCGACAATCCCTCGCCAAATGCCTTTGCCTTGCCGGGAGGGCGCATCGGCGTGCACTCGGGGCTGTTGCAGGTCGCTCAGACGCCCGCCCAGCTGGCGGCGGTGGTCGGTCACGAGATCGCCCATGTGCTCGCCGACCATGGCAACGAACGATTGACCCAGCAACTGGGCATCAAGGCCGTGCTGCTGGTGGTAGGACTGATGAGCGAGGGCGACGTGGGTCAGGAGCCCTTGCTCCAGGCGCTGGGCATCGGCAGCCAGCTCGGTATCGCCTTGCCGTTCAGTCGTGCCCATGAGTCCGAAGCCGACGTGATGGGGCTGGCCATCATGGCGCGCGCCGGATTCGATCCCGGCGAGAGCGTCGCCCTCTGGCGCAATATGGCATCGGTTGGCGGTGATCAACCGCCGGAGATCCTGTCCACCCATCCGGGGCATCAGTCACGTATCGAAGGGTTGCGTGCCGAGATGGTGCAGGCCAAGGAGGTTTACAGAGGCGTTTCGCCCAGCCGCTGCTAGGGCTTGTCTGAAAAGTGCCTGCGCTCGGTAATACGGCGTTAAAAATCGGATCAACATGCTCATTTACACCCCGTAAACTGCGCTTTCTCACCGATTTTTGCCTTGTCTAACCTTCGCTCGTCGACTTTTCGGACAGCGCCTAGGGCTTGTGCGAAAAGTGCCTGCGCTCGCTAAGACGGCGTGAAAATCAGATCAACAGGTGGGTCAGACGTTGGTGGGCGTGCGGCCGAGCTTGTCTTCAAAGGCCAGGGCCGCGGCGGCGGCCCTGGCTTCGTCCTGTCCATCGTGGCGAGAGACCACCCGCCGTGAGGCGTTGGGAGAGGAATCCGAAAATGCCACCACCGCCCAGCGGGTGCGCTTCATTGTTCTTGTTTGATAACTCTCCACACGATAATGCTTCATGTCCATCCATCTCGGCATAGTTCACGGGTATGACCCTGATTGCCGATGTAAAGTTCGAAAGCTTCACCAATTAGAGCAGCTCGATCGTAAAGGCTTCTAGCTTGCCGCCAAAGGCGAAAGGGCGTCGCTCTGCGTAGTGGCGTGAGACGGGGGAGCCCAGATCGCGGCCCACGTCGAAGGTCTCGCTGGCGCTGAAGGCCAGGGGAACCGTCGAGGGCACCTGACCTTCCGCCGCGGTCTGCCCATCCACCTCGATCGTCACCTGCGCCGCTTTACCGGGCACCGGGATCCGGGTGGTGATGACGATGTCGTGGCTGCCCGGGGCCAGGGCGGCTGTGCGAATGCGGGTATTCTCCATCAGCAGCATATTGTACTCGTAGGTCAGCCTGCCCTGATCAAGATAGACGCTGAGCCCGCCGCCGGCACCCCCGATGGCATACAGCACGCCCTCGGCATCGCCCTGGCCGGTGTCGATACGCAGGCTGGCCCGGGTGCTCTGGCGACCAACGCCGGGGGCCGAAAATTCCGGCATGCGTTGGGTCGTCTGGGTAAAGGTCCAGTGATCGTAGCGCGTCTTGACCCGGTCCTCGGGGTGGACGCGAAGCCAGTTGCCCGCACCGGTGGGGAAGGCCTTGTTGTCCTCGGCGATATCCATGAAGCGTTGTTTCATCATGGCCAGTCGCTCAGGCTGAGCGTGGGCCAGATCTCTGGCCTGGGAAAAATCGCTTCGCAGGTCGTAGAGTTCCCACACATCTTCGGCGGAATCCCAGTCGGCGATCCGCTGTGCCGCGCTCGAGGTATCCCAGGGAACCAGCGGGCCAAAGGTACCGGCAAAGTAGCCATCCAGGTAGAGCCCTCGACTGCCGTTATTGTCGAAGAACTGGTGGTGCTTGCGTCCGGGGGCATCGGCGTCGTCGAAGGTGTAGGCCAGGCTGATACCGTCCATCGGCATCTGCGGGTAGCCGTTGACGACGTCCGGCAGCGGGATGTCCAGAATGTCGTAGAGGGTCGGGGCAATATCCACCACGTGGTGGAACTGGTGACGTACCTGCTCATCCGGTGCGATATGGCCGGGCCAGGAGATGACCATGGGGTTGCGGGTCCCGCCGAAATAGGCACCGAGCAGCTTGGTGCCCTTGAAGGGAGTGCTGCCCGCCCAGGCCCAGCCGGCGTGGTACATGTTTTCGGTCTGGGGGCTGCCGAGAACATCGAGGCCGCCCATGCGATCCAGTACCTCCAGCTGCTGGGCGACACTGCTGCCGATATTGTTCTGGGCCAGCAGTTCGCTGATCGAGCCGTGCTGGCCTTCGGCACTGGAGCCATTGTCCCCGACGATGTAGATGACCAGGGTATTGTCTCTGAGCCCCATTTCCGCCATGCCCTCGAGCAGTCGCTCGACCTGGCTGTCGGTGTGCTCCACGAAGCCGGCGTAGATTTCCATCAGGCGAGTCTGGAAGTCGCGCTGGCTCTCGGGAATCTCGTCCCACCCTTGCAGGCTGTCGTCGCGTGGCGTGAGTTCTGTGCCCGGCGGAATGATGCCCATCTCGAGCTGTCGCTGGTGGGTGCGCACGCGGTAGGCATCCCAGCCATCGTCGAACTGGCCGTCGTAGCGATCGGCCCATTGCGGTGCAACGTGATGGGGGCCGTGGGCCCCACCCGGCGCCCAGTACATGAAAAACGGCTTGTCCGGATCGAAGGCCCGGTAGTCGGCGAGCCACGCGAGCGCCTGGTCGGTCAGGTCCTCGGTCAGGTGGTAGTCGGGATCGTCTTCGGGGGGCTCGATATGCAGGGTGTCCACGGTCAGGCGTGGCTCCCACTGGGACGTCTCGCCCCCCAGAAAGCCATAGAAGTGCTCGAAACCATAGCCGGTGGGCCAGCGATCCTTGGGGCCGATCGCTGTCGTCTCGACCGCCGGGGTATTGTGCCACTTGCCGAAGGCGGCGGTGTGGTAGCCGTACTGCTTGAGCACCTCGGCCATGGTGGCGGCATTCTTCGGAATCACGCCGGTATAGCCGTCGAAGGCCACCGCTCGTTCAGCAATGGTCCCGGAGCCCACCCGGGTATGATTGCGACCGGTCAGCAGAGACGCCCGCGTGGGAGAACAGATGGACGTGGTATGAAAGCCGGTGTACTCGATGCCTTCATCGGCCAGGCGCGACAGCGCTGGCATCCTGATCTCGCCACCGAAGACCTCGGACACCCCGAAGCCCACATCGTCCAGCATGACGATCAGAACATTGGGGGCGTCTTCCGGCAGGTGGGACGGCTCGTCCGGCCACTGCATGGTGGCGTCCTGGAGGCGAGGTGGTACATCGCTCGGCATGGGGGCGGGGGCGAAGGGTAATAACGCTCCGTCCGTCTCGGGCCGACCGGTCTCGGGCTGGCTTGCCCCGACCGGGCCCGATACGGGAGAGAGCAGTACCAGGCCGGCGAGGACGCCGACCATGACTTGCATGGACCTCTGCATGACACACCTTCCTCGATAGCGGATTGCTGCGCATGGAAACGCTGGCTCGACGGGCGTGTCCCTGGCGACAATCGTTGCTGTGTTTCGGTAGCGACTCGTTCAGAAATCGTTGAGCGCCTATCACAGCAGGCCGAGCTATCGGCGGCGATAACACTGAGGGGAGATGACGCGACGTTATCTGGGGTGATTGACCCCGGTCAGGATTGCCGCATGGTCCTGGCAGGGGCATGGCTTATGCCGGGCATAGCGCTATTTGGGGCTGCGCCGTGGGTCAGCCCCGTTCTTCTTTATGGCTGTGTTCAAGACCGGCGGTCGGCTCATCTCGTGGGTCTTCTCCAGCCAAGTATTCAGGGTCCTCCAGTGGCTCGCCCGCTTCGTTCTGAAGCTGTAGATCGTAGGCGGACTGGAGGCCCGGCGGATCTTCCACCTCTTCATCGCCCACCTGATGAATATGGCCTGGGTACAAGGGCGACAGCAGGGCAACCAGGATGCCGATTGACGCGAAAATGGCGAACCCCTCGGCATAGCTGACGACATTGAGCAGAGCGCCGATGACCGGCGAGCCGGTGGCCTGGCCAAGCGACACGGCCATGAAAGGCAGCACCGGCCCCATCGCCAGGCGTCCGGGCAGCAGGCGAATGCCGGTCATCAGGTAAAGACCCGTCAAGCTCATGTAGGCGAGGCCAAAGACCAGAGCGGAGAATGCCGCCAGCACGGGTTGGGCGGGGCTGGCGGCAAGCAATGCCAGGCTTGCCGCCAGCATGGTCAGCATCAAGGCCTGGGTGATGGGCGGATTGTTGCGGTCGGCCAGATCCGCCACCACCGCACCGCCTAGACCGGCGATGCCGACGGCGAGCCACAACCACCCCGTGGCGCTTGGTGACAGACCGCCAAGCGTCACCACCAGGTCCGGAGCAAAGATCCAGTAGGCGGCCGAGATGAAGCCCATCGCGTAGGAAAACAGGGTGAGCCTCACGAGCCGTGACCACGGCAGTTCACGCAATGCAGGTGGGTCGGCGGCGTTGGAAGGCGTGATGCGCGACACCGAGGGTAGGTACAGCCAGGTAGCGCACACGCCGATGACCGTCAGCAGGGCGAAGGACAGATAGGCCAGTCGCCAGGCGTCGGCCATGAACAGTACCGTTGGTACGGCGACGATCACGCCGATACTGGTTCCCGCATTCATGACCGAACTGACACGAGCATGCAGTGAGCGTCTCACCAGCGCCTGCATCCCGGCGGTGAGTGCGGGCATCATCAGGCCGGTACAGATGCCGCAGGCGAACACCCCGATGCTGAGCATGGTCGCATCGGCCGCTCGGCTGATCAGTGCCAGGCCGACGATACCGAAAAGCCCGGACAGTACCGCTGCGTAGCGGGCGCCAAGACGATCGGTGGCGTAAGGCGCCACCGCCGTGGACAGCAGGAAGCTGATGAGGGGAAGGGCGCCGATGATGCCGATGGCATCAGGCGTCAGCGACAGCTCATCGCGAATCTGGGGGACAAACAGGCCGAAGGCAAAACGGGCGAGTCCGTAGCTGATGGCGACCAGGGCCGCGCCGAAAATCGCAAAACCGGTGCTGGAAAGAGACCTCATGCTAGCTCCTCCGACATGCACGTTGCGCCACCTGAAGTGCTCTGGCGCCTTGATGCATCGTGTCTGGTTCGTCCCTGTCGTGCTGCCTGGAGCAACAGATGCAAGCAGGGTGCACGATTTGCGGCGTTGTCGCCAATCCATCAACGACAATCGGTGACCTTTTCACGACAACCGGTGAACAAACCTTGCTGCTGGGGGGGCTGGTGTACAGAACCAGGTGTGCAGTAGCTGGTGTGCAGTCCCTGGTGTGAAGAACCATGGCGGGGCAGCGCCTCGAGACCGTCGAAGGACTGGCGTGCCGACAGGCAGGGAGCTGTTGTAGGAAGAGGGAAGAGGGAAGAGGGAAGAAACGAAGAAGGGGATCAGTCTGTCGACTGATCCCCTTCTGGATTCGAGGTGGCGGAGGGACAGGGATTCGAACCCTGGAAGGGCGTTAACCCTTGCCGGTTTTCAAGACCGGTGCATTCAACCGCTCTGCCATCCCTCCGGCTCACGGCGGTGTACTTTACCAGCTTTTCTCCTCACGTCAACACTTCTGTGCGATCAATGTCTTACGCGATAGAGCGACACCCCTCCCTGATGCCTTCAAAGGAGCTGTTGCAATAGGGTGACTGCGCAAAAATTGTGCAGCTAAGCAATTTTTTGTCGCCGATAGGAAACAGTGTTCGCGCCGCCCATGGCGGGCCCATGGGCCAGTCTGATCGCTTGAATGGCGTTGAAACCCCGTCGCCAGGCGGCTTGCGTCGGGAACTTGCTGGGGGCATGCTGTGTCGAATGCATGTCAACCAACAGGGAGCTCTGGATACATGGCTTATCAAGAGTCACAGGTGAATCGTCAGACCCAGACGCAGGTCGCTGCGACGAACAAGGTTCTGCGCAACACCTACGGCTTGCTGGCGATGACACTACTGTTCTCTGCCATCACCGCAGGGGCTGCCGTGGCCCTCGGTGTACAGCAGATGAACATTCTGGTGTTCTTCATCGGCGCCTACGGCCTGATGTTCCTGGTCCACAAGACCGCCAACTCGGCCCTCGGCCTGCTGGCGACCTTTGCCTTCACTGGCTTCATGGGCTTCACCCTCGGCCCGATCCTGAGCGCCTATCTGACGCTGTCCAACGGTCCCGAGCTGATCATGACCGCACTGGGCATGACCGGCCTGACCTTCTTTGGTCTGTCGGCGGTGGCGTTGATCACGCGCAAGGACTTCAGCTTCCTGGCGAACTTCATGATGGCTGGCGCCATCGTGCTGATCCTGGCCATGGTGGCGGCGTTGATCTTCAATATTCCGTCGCTGTCGCTGATGGTATCGGCTGGCTTCGTGCTGTTCTCCTCCGCGGCGATCCTGTACCAGACCAGCGAGATCGTGCACCGTGCCGGCGAGACCAACTACATCCTCGCCACCATCACTCTCTATGTGTCGATCTACAACCTGTTCATCAGCCTGCTGTCGCTGCTGGGCGTGGTAAGCCAGGACTGATCGTCGCAAGACGTTCTGGCACAACTGTCGTACACTGTCGGCCCCGCCTTGGCGGGGCCGACGTGTTTTTGATGACCCGCTTTGTTCAACTCCCGACATTGGCGGGAGCCAAGGGAATACCATGCGTTATGCCATCCTGCTGCTGGGTGCCCCCTACAGCCATCAGGCCGCACACAGCGCGCTGCGCTTCGCCCGTGCGGTGATCGCCCGCGGTCACCACCTGGAGGCCGTCTTCTTCTATCGCGATGGCGTTCACAACGCCGCGCGCCTGGCATCGCCGCCCCAGGACGAGCCTCATCTGGTCGACGGCTGGACCACGCTGAACCAGGAGCATGGCGTGCGTCTCGAGGTGTGCATCGCCGCCGCACTGCGCCGAGGCATCGTCGACGCCGACGAGGCGGCCAGGCACGGCAAGCAAGGCCACAGCGTCCAGGCGCCGTTCGAGCTGACCGGCCTCGGGCAGCTGGTGGACCTGGGCCTCGAGTGTGACAGGCTGGTAACCTTTGGTGCCTGAACAACACCGAGCTGCTGCCGACTGCCGCCACACAATGGGTCCCGAGCAGGGCAACGCTGAACCGAGAAGAGTGGAAGGTCGATGATTGAGGAACCCAACGACGATTCGGGGGATCTGCTGGTGATTCTTCGTCATGGCCCCCATGGCACCAGCTACCTGAAAGAAGGTCTCGACACGGCGCTGGTGGCCGCCGCCTTCGGACGCCGGGTATCACTGTTGTTCATGGCCAGTGGCGTGGCGGCACTGGTGCCGGGGCAGGGCGCCGGTCCGCTGGGGCAGAAGGGCACCCAGCCGACGCTGGCCATGCTCGAGATGTACGACATCGACCGGCTGTTCGTGGATGGGGCAGGACTTGCCGAGTTGGGCGTGGCGCCCGAGACGCTGACGCCGGATGCCACTGTCATCGAGGGTGACGCCATTGCCGCCCTGATGGCGGAGCACGCATTGGTGCTGACCTTCTGAATTGGCGTCACAGACGACTCGAGACCGCGTCTCTGTCGGGGCTCGCTCCCACCAGGTTTCACCCATCGACGTCAGCCACTGGACTCACCCACGACCACTACCAGGAATCGGGATGATACTGCACACCCTCAATCGTTCACCGCTGGAGTCGACGGTCTATCGGCAGGCGCTACGGGCGTTGGCAGAAGACGACAAGCTGTTATTGATCGAAGACGGCGTGCTTGGCGCTCTGCCGGCCCAGCAGGCGCTGTGGTCCTCTCTGCCCGGTCGTCTACTGGCGCTGGCCGAAGATCTCGAGGCGCGCGGCTTGAGCGAACACTGTGCCACCGGCATCGAAGTCGTCGACGTGGACGGTTTTGTCAGGCTCACCGAAGAGGCCGATAAAGTGGTCAGCTGGTACTGAGGTAACACGATGGCAAGCACTGAAACTGCACGAACCCTGGATCTCGGCCAGGCCTCAGTCCCCCTGGACCCGGAAGGCTATCTGGTCAATCTCGATGACTGGAGTCCCGCCGTCGCCGAGGCGCTGGCTGCGGAAGAGGGCATCACCCTCGGCGACGAACACTGGCAGGTGATCGACGTCCTGCGAGACTTCTATGCGCGCTTCGAGCAGGCACCGGCCATGCGCCCGCTGGTCAAGGCGGTGGGCCAGGCGCTGGGCAAGGACAAGGGGAGCTCGCTGTACCTGATGAAGCTGTTCCCCGGCAGCCCCCCCAAGCTGGGCGCCCGTTTGGCGGGCCTGCCCAAACCAACCAACTGCCTGTAGACGTGCGGCGTTGAACTTTCTCGCCCACGCCTGGCTCGCTCGTGCCGGTGACGACGACTTTCTGCTCGGCAACCTGATCGCCGACGGCGTCAAGGGGCGCGATCTCGGCCAGTGGCCCGAAGGCGTCGCAGCCGGCATACATCATCACCGGCGGGTGGACGCCTTCGTCGATCGCCATCCATCGGTACTTGCCGCTCGACGCCGGGCGCCGGCGGCGAGTCGTCGCGTGGCCGGTATTGCCCTGGATCTGATGTGGGACCACTTTCTCGCTCGGGATCTGGCTACCAGCGACCCGCACGAGCGCGAGGTCGTGATCGAGCGATGCTATCGACTGTTCGAGTACCACGGCGCACCGCAGCGGCTGGCCACCATGGTGCCTGTACTGGTGCGTGAGGACTGGCTGCGCCGCTACGCCAGCCTCGCCTTCACCTGCCGTGCCATCGCCGGCATTGGCTCACGACTGTCCGGGCCCAACCGACTGGCCGAACTGGTACCGCATCTGCGCGATGACTATCGTCAACTGGACGACGACTTCGCGACCCTGTGGCGCGATACCCGCGCGGAACTCGAGACCTCGGGTTCCTAGGGCTCTAACCTTCGCTCGTCGACTTTTCGGACCGCGCCTAGCGACTACCGCGCTGCTTCAGCGGACCGCTACCAGGTACGCAGCCACAGGCATTCCACCTTGTCGCCCGGCGCTATCTCGCAATGGGGCGGGATCACCGCCAGGGCGTCGGCATCAATGCAGGATGACAGTACCCCGGAGTTCTGGTCGGAAAACGCCAGGGCGCTGACGCCCTGTGGGCCGAAGGCGAGGCGCACCCGCATGTAATGCTGGCGCGGACCGGTGGAGGTGGCAAAGTCGCTGCGGGCCCATAGCCGCGGTAGCTCCGCCATGGACTCACAGCCCTGCAGGGCACCCAGCAGCGGGCGCAAGAATAGCCAGGCACCGACATAGCTGGACACGGGATTGCCGGGCAAGCCGACAAACCGCACCGGCGTGCCGTCAGGTCCTTCCATCTGGCCCAGGGCCAGCGGCTTGCCGGGACGAATGGCCAGGCGCCACAGGTTCAGCGTGCCCAGTGACTCCAGCGCCGCCTTGACGTGATCTTCCTCACCGACGCTGACGCCGCCGGTGGAGACCACCAGGTCCGCTACCTCGGCGGCCTCCTTCAGACAGGCGCGGGTACCCTCCGGGCTATCCGGCACGCTGCGCGTGAGCACTATTTCGGCGCCGAAGCGCTCCAGCAGGCTCTTGAGCATGGGGCGGTTGGAGTTGTAGATCTGGCCAGCTGCCAGGGGCTTGCCCGGATCGATGATCTCGTCGCCGGTGGACAGCAAGGCCACCCTGGGTCGGCGGTGGACGTCCACTTCGACGATACCCTGGCCTGCCAGGTGGCCAAGTGCGGCGGCGTCCAGCCGAGTGCCGGCGTCCAGCAGCGGGGCGCCTGCGCGTACGTCGCGGCCCCGCCGGCGCACGTTGTCGCCCGCCGGGATGTCGGCGGGAATGACGGCCTCATCACCCTCGCGCTGGACCTTCTCCTGCATAACCACACAGTCGGCGCCTTCGGGCAGCTGGCCACCGGTAAAGATGCGGGCACAGCGGCCGCGCTCCAGTCGCTCGCCCGGGGCCCCGGCGGCCACTCGCAGGGCCACCGGCAGGCGTTGTCCGGCGTCTTCATGGTGCAGGGCGTAACCGTCCATGGCGCTATTGTCGAACGGCGGTACATCCAGGGCCGCCACGACCGGGGCTGCCAGCACACGGCCTTCGGCCTGTTCGCAGGGCTGGCGCTCCACCGGCAGCGGCGCGACGCCATCGAGCAGGGTGGCCAGGGCGTCCTCCATGGGCGCCAGTGACGCTGCGTGGCTAGACGTCATGCTGCCCCCGCTCCGGTATCACCAGATTGGCGAAGTTGCAGGGCCGGTGACGGCTGTCGAGCTGCTCGGCAAGGATGCCGTCCCAGGCGGTGCGGCAAGCGCCGGTGGAGCCCGGCAGGCAGAACACCACGGTGTGATTGGCCATGCCTCCCAGGCAGCGGCTTTGCACGGTGGAGCTGCCGATTTCCTGATAGGACAGCTGGCGGAACAGCTCGCCGAAGCCCTCGATGCGCTTGTCGAGCAGGGCCGATACCGCCTCCGGGGTGGAATCCCGTCCGGTGAAGCCGGTACCGCCGGTGGTCAGGATCACCTGCACTTCGGGGTCGGCGATCCAGCCTGACACCACCGCACGGATACGATAGATGTCATCGATCACGATCTGCTTGTCGGCGAGCTGGTGGCCGGCGGCCTCGAGCCGCTGCACCAGCGCCTGACCGCTGCGATCGGTGTCTTCGGTGCGGGTGTCGGAGACGGTCAGCACCGCCACCTTCAACCCGATCATGGTGTCCTGACTCACTGGCGTCACTCCTTGTCACCGGTACGCTGCTGCTTGGCCTGCTGGCGAGCCTCGAAGGCCGCCATCTGTTCTGGGGTGGCCTTGGCCTGATACATGTCCTTCCATTCGCTGTAGGGCATGCCGTAGACGTGTTCACGGGCGCTTTCGTAGTCGAGCGTCTCACCGCGCTCTTCGGCGGCGGCGACCAGCCACTTGGACAGGCAGTTGCGGCAGAAGTCCGCCAGAATCATCAAATCGATGTTCTGCACATCCTTGTTGTCGTCAAGGTGGCGAAGCAGGCGGCGGAAGGCGGCCGCCTCGAGTTCGGTGCGAGTGGCCTCATCGAGGTGCTGCATGGGGGACTCCAGTAACAGAAAACGATCAGTCGGGCGACTGTCCCACGATGGTAACGCAAGACCGTCACAAGAACAGCGGCAAAAGAATGCCGCCCCGAGTGAGCCCGGGGCGGCGAGAGGGATAGCGGTCACCGTGGGTGGGGCTGCGCTCAGGAGGGGCTGGGAGATTCCGGTTTGGTATCGTCCGTTGCCTCGACGTCAGCCGGGGCCTCGGCCTGATCCTTGACCTCTTCGTACCACAGGTTGTGGTGCTGCTTGGCCCAGCTTTCGTCGACGTAGCCGGTGGTCATGCCCTCGAGCGCACCCTCGGTCCCCAGGGTGCCGATATAGATGTGACCGAAGGAGACGGCGGTAAGCGCGAGGGCACCCACCGCATGGATGATGTTGGCCCACTGCATGGTGTCCCGGCTCTGGTCGAAGTTCGGGAAGTCCAGTACCAGGCCGCTGACGAAGACAACCATGCCGGCCGTGGCCAACAGCCAGAACCAGGCCTTCTCGCCACCGTTGGCAAAGCCGGCGTCTGGATGCTTGTCGCCGACCATGCCGCCGCCTTGCTTGAACCACTCGATATCGTGGGCCTTGATCCAGTTGTGCTTGAGAAAGCGCAACAGCACGAAGATCAGCAGCAGACCGAAGAACGGACCGATGTAGTTGTGCAGGAACTTTGTGCCGCTGATCATCGCAGCCCAGAAGGCGTCGCCAAACACTGGCTTGAACACGAACTTGCCGTAGAGAATGTTGAGGCCCGTCAGCGCCAGGATGATGAACAGCGTCGCCAGGGTCCAGTGCAGCGCCCGGCTGAGTACCGACCAGCGCAACAGCTTACGCCCGGTGCGTGGCTCATCGAGGCGGCTGCGGCCGACGATCAGATAGAAGATGGTGATCATCGCCAGCATGCCGCCCACGGCGATCAGCCCGAAGGGCGAGACCCACTTGTTGCGCCATTGGCGCCAGCTCTCGCCGCTCTGGTTGATCAGGCTGTAGGTCGAATCGTGGCGGGTATCGATAAAGGACTCGCCATCCTTCACCTGGCGCCAGGTGTCGGCGTCGGCGCTGGGTACGGCGGTGGCGATCTCGGCATTGGGGTCGGCACCCATGGCGGGAGCGGCGCAGGCCAGCAACAGCAGCAGCAGTGCCGGCAGCACCAGCCCCAGGGCTCCACCCGGTCGAGGCAAGGCATCACGAAGGTTCATGGGGCCTCCTCACTGGTTACGTGTGGCGTCGTAGGCCATGGCGTCGATCGCCGAGGGCGAGCCATTGCCGATATCCGACCAGGCGCCATCCTTGTGACCACGGCGCACCACCCGCTCGCGGAAGATGTCGGCAACGGTCTGGGCATCGCCTGCCAGCAGCGCCTTGGTCGAGCACATTTCGGCGCACAGCGGCAGCTTGCCCTCGGCGATGCGGTTGGCGCCGTACTTCTCGTACTCTTCTTCGGGGCTGTCGGCGGGGCCACCGGCGCAGAAGGTGCACTTGTCCATCTTGCCGCGCTCGCCGAAGGCGTCCTGCTGGGGGAACTGCGGCGCGCCGAAGGGGCAGGCGTACAGGCAGTAACCGCAGCCGATGCACAGATCCTTGTCGTGCAGCACGATGCCGTCGTCTGTCTTGTAGAAGCAGTCGGTGGGGCAGACCGCCATGCAGGGTGCGTCATCGCAGTGCATGCAGGCCACCGAGATGGACACCTCGGACGGCTCGCCATCATTCAGGGTGACCACCCGGCGGCGCTGGATGCCCCACTCGACCTCGTTGGCGTTCTTGCAGGCGGTGACGCAACCATTGCACTCGATGCAGCGCTCGGCGTCACACATGAATTTCATCTGGGCCATGTCGAAACTCCTGTTGGTTCGGTGACGTCGGTGTCTAGCTGGCGAGTTCGATGCGACACAGGGTGCACTTGGTTTCCTGCATCTGGGTCACCGAGTCGTAGCCGTAGGTGGTGGCGGTGTTGACCGCCTCACCGATCACGTAGGGCGTGGTGCCATCCGGATAGCGATCGGCCAGGCTTTCGCCCTGGAACATGCCGCCGAAGTGGAAGGGCATGAACACCACTTCCCGCGCTACCCGAGGCGTCACCATGGCCTTGACCTTGATACGGCCGCCTTCGGCGCCTTCCACCCACACCATGTTGCCGTCCTTGACCCCCAGGTCGTTGGCCAGGGCAGGGTTGATCTCGACGAACATCTCCTGCTGCAGCTCGGCCAGCCAGGACATGGAGCGCGTTTCCTCGCCGCCGCCTTCGTACTCGACCAGGCGGCCAGAAGTCATGATGATCGGGTACTTCTTGCTGGCATCATTCTGCTGAATGCTCTGGTACAGCGTCGGCAGGCGGTAGTGCGAGGCGACGTCATCCCAGGTGGGGTAGTCCTCGACCAGATCCCGGCGTGAGGTATAGAGCGGCTCGCGGTGCTTGGGAATCGGGTCGGGGAAGGTCCAGACGTTGCAGCGCGCCTTGGCGTTGCCGAAAGGTGAGCATTCATGGGCGATGGCAACGCGCTGGATGCCGCCGGACAGGTCGGTCTTCCAGTTCTTGCCTTCCGCCGCGGCCTTTTCTTCGTCGGTCAGCTCGTCCCACCAGCCCAGGTCCTTGAGCATCTGGGCGCTGAACTCGGGGTAGCCGTCCTCGAGGTCGGAACCGGCGCTGAACGAGTTGTCGGCGAGAATCGGGGTGCCTTCGTGCTCGATGCCAAAACGCGCACGGAAGGTCAGGCCGCCCTGGGACACCGGTTTGCTGGTGTCGTACAGAATGGGGGTGCCGGGGTGATTGAGCTCCGCGGTACCCCAGCAGGGCCATGGCAGGCCGTAGTAATCGCCATCTGCCGGGCCGCCTTCGGCACGCAGATCGCGGAAGCTGAAGGTATGCCAGTTCTGCTGGTGGGTCTTGAGCCGCTCGGGGCTCTGCCCGGTGTAACCTACGGTCCACATGCCGCGGTTGAACTCCCGGGTAATGTCCTCGATCAGCGGCTCCTCGCCGTTGATCTGAATGTTCTTGAACAGCTCGTCGGCAAATCCGAGGCGCTGGCTCAGCAGGTACATGATGGTGTGGTCGGGCTTGGCCTCGAAGGCCGGCTCCACCACCCGGTCACGCCACTGCAGAGAGCGATTGGTGGCGGTGACGCTGCCGTAGGTCTCGAACTGGGTGGCCGCCGGCAGAAGATAGACGCCATCGCTGCGATCGTGCATGACCCCGGCGACGGTGGGATAGGGGTCGACGATGACCATCATCTCGAGCTTCTGCATGGCTTTCTGCATTTCGGTGCCGCGGGTCTGGGAGTTGACCGCGTGGCCCCAGTAGAACATCGCCTTCAGGCTGGTGCGCTGGGAGATGTCCTGGTCTTCCTCGAGGACGCCATCGATCCAGCGCGATACCGTGATGCCGCTGGAGTGCATGGGGTAGCCGTCGGCGTACTCGGTCTGATCGAAGCGGCTCTTTAGCCATTCGTAATCGAGGTCCCAGATCTGCGCCCAGTGCTTCCAGGCGGCTTCCGACAGACCGTAATAGCCGGGTAGCGAATGCGACATCAGGCCGAGATCGGTCGCCCCCTGGACATTGTCGTGCCCCCGGAAGATGTTGGCGCCGCCGCCAGACTTGCCGATATTGCCCAGCGCCAGTTCGAGGATGCAGTAGGCACGGGTGTTGTTGTTGCCGGTGGTGTGCTGGGTGCCACCCATGCACCAGACGATGCAGCCGGGACGGTTTTCCGCCAGCCGCCTGGCGGTATCGTACATGGCGGCTTCCGGCACCCCGGTGATGCGCTCCACTTCACTCGGCGGGAAGTTGGCGACCTCGTTGCGGACCTCGTCCATGGCGTAGACGCGCTGGTCGATGTACTGCTGGTCTTCCCAGCCGTTCTCGAAGATGTGCCAGAGCAGGCCCCAGATGAAGGCCACGTCGGAACCCGGCCGGATCCGCACGTAGTGGTCGGCCTTGGCCGCCGTGCGGGTGAAGCGCGGATCGACGACGATGATTTCGGCCTGGCTGCGCTCCTTGGCCAGCAGGATGTGCTGCATCGCCACCGGGTGCGCTTCGCTGGGGTTGGAGCCGATGAACATGATCGAGCGGCTGTTCTGGAGGTCGTTGAGCGAGTTGGTCATCGCTCCGTAGCCCCAGGTATTGGCGACGCCCGCCACGGTGGTGGAGTGGCAGATGCGCGCCTGGTGGTCGGTATTGTTGGTCCCGGCCAGCGCCGCGAACTTGCGCATCAGGTAGGCCTGTTCGTTGCTGAACTTGGCCGAGCCGAGCCAGTAGACGCTATCCGGGCCATGCTGCTCGGTCAGTTCCAGCACCTTGGCACCGATTTCGTCGATGGCCTGGTCCCAGGACAGACGTTGCCACTCGCCCCCGACCAGCTTCATCGGGTACTTGAGGCGGCGGGTGGAGTGACCGTGCTGGCGTAGTGAAGCGCCCTTGGCGCAGTGGGCACCGCGATTGATCGGGTGATCGAAGGCCGGTTCCTGGTGGGTCCAGACCCCTTCCTGGACCTCGGCGTAGACGCCACAGCCCACCGAACAGTGGGAGCAGATGGTGCGGCGGGTTTCCACCGGAGCATCGCTGTAGGGCGTCTTCTCGACCGCCTCGGCGCGTTGCATCATCGGTGAGCCGAACAGTCCAAGACCGGCGACACCGCTGGTCGCTGCGCCACTGCGCTTGAGGAACTGGCGCCGGGAAATGCCGAGACCGGAGACCTTGGGTGTGGTGGAGGTACGTGTCAGTCGCATGGCAGGCTCTCCTTGTTGTCAGTCGCGCAGGGATGCGTAGTAGGCACGTACGTGTTCTGTCTCGCGGTAACCGGCGCTGTCATCGGCTTTCTCGGTGGCGGTCGTGGCGCTGTCATCGCGCGCCACAGCAACCGAGGCCTGGCCGACCACCACCGCGGCACCGGCGGCCACGGTGCCGCCTCCCAGGGCCTTGAGAAGACGACGGCGTTGAGTGTTGGGCGTTGTGCTCATGCTCATTCTCCTGCTCCAAGGGCCTGGCCTCGGTCCTCGTGGACACTGGTGCCGGGCACAGGGGTTCCAAGGGTAGTGTTGTCGATCAGGATGGCGCTCTCGCGCTGGAAAAACAGCGTCGCCAGTTCACCCAGCGCCGCATAGAAGGGGGTGTCGACACGGGCTAGGTCGTGCATGCAGCGGCTGGCCCAGGGTGCCAGGTGGCGATGGAAGAAGCTGCCGGCTCGCTGATCGTTCTGGCCGATCAGCATCGCCATGACCTCGCACATTGCCGCCAGATGATCCTCCGGCTCCGAGACGTCGCCAGAGCGCTGGATGCCCAGCGTCTTGAGATCTCGGCGCAGTGCGACCAGTGATGCTTCCATCAGGCCGCCCTCGCGGTAGTAGGAGGCGTAGGGCAGCACGTCGCCCTGGATGACCCCGATCAGATGACGAAAGTGGGCACGCTCCAGGCGTTCGACGTCGCTGTCGGCAGCGGCGGCGGCCAGCCGGCTCCAGGCCTGGCTCAGACGAATGTCGTCCGGCTCTCCCTCGAGGCCGGCAAGCCACTGGCGAAGGGCTTCGCTGGGGGGCTCGCGCAGCAGTGCCGCCAGCAGGGCGTAGATGTCGGCCCGCAGTTCGGCTTCTTCGGTGCGGGAGTCAGGAATGTCGTGCGTGGTCATAGCTTGACCTGGGCCTCCGGATTGGTCGCCATCTCGTGCCATACGTCCTTGACCCGGCAGTCCTGACACATTTCCAGCCGACGTGCCTGGTCACCACTGAAGTACGCATGGTTGGCCAGCTTCTGCTGGATGGCGGCGATGGTGCGGGCGTTGGCGAAGGCGCTGCCACAGACGATGCAGTGAAAGGGTGCGTCTTCGTGGCACACTCGCCACTGGCTGCGTTCCGCGCTGGCAAGGAAGCCGGGAGACAGGCGGATGGCGGATTCTGGACAGCTCTTGCTGCACAGGCCGCACTGGACGCAGTCTGCTTCGCGAAAGTCGAGGCGCGGGGTGTCGCCTCCGGCGCCGAGCGCGCCGGTCGGGCAGCTGGCAACACAGCCCATGCACAGAGTGCAGGCATCGGCATTGACCTCGATGCCCCCGAATGGGCTGCCCGGAGGCATCGGGTGCCGCTCGCCGTCGACATGGCCAGTGGCGGCCAGATGGTCCAGTACCAGGGTGAGACGCTCGCGCTTGCCGGGCGCTTCTGCGCCATCTGTTGCCCCTGTATTGCCGGGTCGTCCGCCGGCCATTTGTACCGTGGCCGACGGGGTGTCCTTGTCGCTCCCGAACGCTTGAGCCTGTTCCAGGGAGCGCAGCCGGGGCGTCAGACCCGCATGGCGAGGCAGGGCGAGCGAGCTTTCCTGCTCCTCGTCGCTGAACCACTGCAGTCGGCCGGGATCCTGCCCCAGCGCCTCGAGGATCGCTCTGCCCTGGGCCAGCTGATCCTCCAGGTGAGCGACCAGCCTGTCCGGCATGTCGGAGTAGGCCTGGATGCGCACTTCGCAGGCGCCGGCGGCAATGGCCGACAGCCAATGGTCGACGCCGGCAGAACCCAGATCTTCCAGCGCCACATCGATGACGTGGCCGGCCGCGTCGGGTTGCAGGTGCTGGGCGTGATCGGCCTGAACGAAGCGCAGCACCGCCGACTGGCCGCCGGCCGCGTGGTAGTGGTCGAGCCAGGCGAGCAGGGTGTCCTGCTGACGCAGGCTATGCGGTTGGCGGAATTCGATGGCCCCGGTGGGGCAGGCGCTGGTACAGCTACCGACCCCCTGACACAGGTAGGGATCGATCTCGATGCGGGCATCGATGCGTCCGGGGACGCTCTTGATGGCGTCGGCGGGACACACTTCCAGACAGCGGGTACAGCCACCGAAGCCACGAGTGGAGTGGGCGCAGCGATCGGCGTGGACCTCGAAGTAGCGGGGCTTTTCGAATTCACCGATATAGTCGCCGAGGCCGTCGATCAGTGTCGTGCGCGCTTCACCGGCGACCGGGGCATGAAAATAGCCGGGAGGTGGCAGTTCCAGGGGCAGGCGCGGTGTCGGTGTCAGATCCAGCACCAGGTCATGGTGTTCTCGGCCCAGCAGTGCCCGGGCAAGCTCGATGGGGCCCTCATGGCCGTCGAGCCAGGCGCTGAAGTGGCCAAGGTAGCCTTCCAGGTGCAGCCGTCCGAGTTGGGAGGCGAGTAGCGGCTGGAGCTGCACATCGGCAGCCTCGGCACGCTGCAACAGAGCATCATCCGGCACATCGGTCACCACCAGCGTGATACTGGCAAGCCCTTGTTCAAGCCCTCGTGCACGCTCCAGCACTTCCAGCACTTCCAGCAGGGACGCGCTGTCGCCAATCGCCAGTAGATGGCCATGGCTTTGGTAACCCACCGTTGCTGCGACGAGATTGAGCGGCCAGGAGACGGCGCCAAGGGCTCGCTCACGGGCCTGCCGGTTGACCTCGGTGTCCACCGGCACGGTTGCGATTTTCTGGTTCATGCTGACTCACGGTCGAAAACTTTGTGTTCGTTATGAATTTTTTCTTATGTGTCATCCCCAAGTGTGAGCGCTGTACATCAAATGCGCCAACACTCCTTGGTCGAAGGCGGTAAGCACCGCTATGACGAGGTGGGACCAGGCCCCTCGGGATCTTCCTCGCTGGCAGCCAGCGCCCGGCCAGCGGCTGGCGCTGCGCGGCCTGCCTTGGCGGATGCGGAGGTGTGGCTGACACCTCGTTCGCCAGCTTGTGTCATGGCCTCCGACGTTGTGGCGTCGTCCGGTGACGGTGATGGCGTCGTGGTGGTATCGGCGACGTCCTCGTCGCTAGCGCCGTCTCCCTGATCGCTGTGCCCTGGCGGGGTGTCTGGCAGAGCGTCTGGCGGGGTGTCTGAAAGAGCGTCTGGCGTTTCGCCCGCAGAGTCGGCGACGCTATCTTCCGCGGCCTCCTCGTCATCGACGTTATCCCACCACCGGCGCAGGCGCTGGGCGGTCTCGCTGGGCAAGGGGGTCAGCTTGGCGCGAAAGTCATCATCATAGTCATCCAGCCCGTCGCGCAGGTTGTAGCGTTCACCGCGAAACAGCTGGCGCAGGGCGCGTTTCTTGAGCGCCCGGTCCACGCCCGAGGCGAGGTATGCCCGAATATCGCTGCCGGGCGCCAGCGACTCGGGAGGCGGTAGCTCGACGTCCGCATCAGAGGTCGCGTCCGCGGGTGGTGCGCCGTCGTGCGCATCGTGCTCGGGCGCGGCAGCGGTATCGACCTCGGAGTGGCACGGTTTGGCATCGCTGCTGGCAATTGGGGCGGCGGGGGCTCCCTGCGTGTCGAGAGCAGCATCACTGGCGGCGGTGGCGTCAGGGGGTGTGCCGTCAACAACCGACGGGTCCTTGAGCTTTCTGCGGGACCACTGTGACAGGCGACTCATGGGGTGTTCTCCCGGGCACGTCCGGCACCCTTGCGCTTTTTCTTGCGCCCCTCGATCGGCGCCTCGCCATGGGCCACCAGATAGGCCTCTATCCAGGCCTGGATCGCCAGTGGCATCTCTGTGGCGAGCACGCGGTGTTCTCCGTCCATCCAATTGGCCGCGACGTCCTGACTTGCGGTGATGGCATCGACATGGGGCTCTCCGTCGCTGTGTCCGGCGCGGATAAACAGACGTGGGGCAGCGGCCTGAAGGTTGAACCGATAAGCCGCCCGCTCGGTCAGGCTGAGCACCAGCGTCACGACGCTGGGCCCCTGATCGCCAGGCTCCAGACGCTCGACTGCCCAGCTGCGCTGGCGAAAGCCCTTGATTACCTTGTCCTGTGGCGTGATCGTCACACTGAGTGGCCGGCGATTGGCTAGCCTCGTCATGGCGTAATGTCCTTGGCAATGGCAGGATGCGGTCAGTCATGCCGTCGAACCTGATCCGTGGTTCCGACTGCTTTTATCGGCCGACTCGTGTCAGCAAGCAGTATTAGCAAAGCAGTTTCCGCATCACGCCGTCAATTCGACGTTATCCGGCCACCTCAGCGCTTATTGTCCGATGGGAAGGTCGATCGGAAAGGCCTATCGGAAATGTTTATCGGGGATCGAGATGTCGACCATACAACGTAGTCACGCCCTGTTGCCGCCCACCATCGAGATCGACGTCGTCGATGAGTTCGGCGAGTCGCACCGTCAGGCTATCGCCGCGGAGCGCTCGCTGACGGTGTACCTCAATCGGCGGGAGATCGTCACCCTGATGTCGCTGGGAGCGGACCCGGAGGCGTTGGTGGTGGGCTATTTGCGCAATCAGGGGTTGATTACGCAGCGCGAAGACCTCGAGGCGGTGATGGTCGACTGGGAAGTCGAGGCTGCGGCGGTGGTCACTCGCCATTCGCCGGAGGATCTGGAGCAACGGCTAGGCCAGCGCACCGTTACCACCGGCTGCGGTCAGGGCACGGTATTCGGCCGCCTGCTCGATGCGGTGCCACAGACCCGGCTGTCCCAGGCCAGGGTGAGTCAGTCGGTGATCTATCGGCTGCTCGACAACCTGGGAGACTACAACGAGACCTACCGCAGCGCGGGGGCGGTCCATGGCTGTGCGTTATGTCGCCAGACCGAGGTGCTCGACTTTGTCGAAGACGTGGGCCGGCATAATGCGGTGGACACCCTGGCTGGCCGAGAGTGGCTCGACGACCTTCCGCTCGGCCAGGCGGACATCTTCTATACCACCGGACGGCTGACGTCTGAGATGGTGCTCAAGGTGGCCCAGATGGGTATCTCGGTGCTGGTGTCGCGCTCAGGCGTTACCCAGAAGGGCGTGGAGCTGGCCCGGCGCTTCGGCGTGCTGCTGATCGCTCGGGCCAAGGGGCGCAGGCTCCAGATTGTCCATGGGCGCGAGCGCTTCGACTTCGACGCACAGCCGGCCCGGCGTCCCGGAGATATCAAGCGCCGGCAGACGAAAGACTAGGCGCCATCGGGGGCTTCCCAGACGTTGTCGCTCAGGTGTTCTCGCGACGGGTACAGACCGACAGTACGGTGGCGTCCTCTTCACTCACCGAAACCAGCGCGTGACCCATGTCGCTGTCGAAGTAGATACTGTCGCCTGCAACCAGGCGCAGCGGCTCGTAGAATTCCGAGTACAGCAGAATCTCGCCGTCCAGCACCATCAGGAATTCCTCGCCATCATGGCGCACCCACTCGGAAAATTCCTCGAAGTGTCTGGCGCGCACGATGGTCTTGAACGGGATCATGCGCTTTTGCGCCAGCTCACAGCTGAGCAGCTCGTGTTCGTAGGTTGGGGTAGGGTGGCGCTGGCCTTCGCCGCGGCGCGTCATGTCTCGCCTGCCCATGGTGCGGGTCTGCTGCCTGGGCGGTGACAGCAGTTGGGGCAGGTCGATGTCGAGGCCGCCGATCAGCTTCTGCACGGCGGTAAAGGTCGGCGAGATCTGATCGTTCTCGATCTTCGACAGGGTCGAGCGCGCGAGACCGGTCTTCTGGCTGACGTCCTCCAGGGTCCACTGGTTGGCCAGACGAATCTCCTTGAGTCGCTCCCCCAGACGAAGGGGTTCGACGAAGGCCTTGCGGCCGGAGGCGATCTTGAGTGCCGCCTCCTGATCGGTGTGTTGCGCCATGTCGTGTTCACAATAGGAAACCAGGTTTCCTCTAGGCTACCACAGCGTCGCCACTCCCTGCCTGTGTCTCGGCGGGCCTTCGACTCGGGTTTTCTATCTGGACTATCTGCCCCGGCCTGCTACTGGAGTTTGCTGACAGCCTGGCGTCCGAGTCCACCATGAGGCGGTTCGGCGCGTCGATATTTCCCGGACATGTTTCCCGGCATCGGGAAACACAGGCCGATGGCAGGGGCAGGGCAAAGCAAGGACAAGGCAAAGCAAGGGCAAGGGGTGAGCCAAGCCACCAGGTGAAAGGCGATTCGCCAAGACGGCTCCAGTCGCCGTCGTCAGGGCTGGTAGGCCAACCCCAGCAGGGCCCGCAGATGGGCTTCCACCGAACGTCCCAGCGCCGCCAGGTCATAGCCCCCTTCCAGCACCGAGACGACGCGGCCCTCGGCATGTCGCCGGGCAATATCGAGGATACCCTGGGTGATCCAGTGGTAGTCCTCGTCGGCGAGACACAACTCTGCCATGGGGTCGTCGCGATGGGCGTCGAAGCCCGCCGAGACCAGTATCAGCTCAGGGCCGAAGTCTTCAAGAGCGGGCCACCAGTCACGCTCGATGGCCGCGCGAAAACCAGCGCTTTCGGTGCCGGCGGGCAGCGGCGTGTGGACCACGTTGGGGTAAGGGGTATCCAGATAGCGCCAGGGGTAGAAGGGATACTGGAAGCTGGTGCAGACCATCACCTCGGGGTCATTCTTGAAGATGTCGATGGTGCCGTTGCACTGGTGGACATCGAAGTCGAGGATGGCGATGCGCCGCGCTCCGTGGACGGCGCGGGCGTGGGCTGCGCCGACGGCAACATTGTTGTAGAAGCAGAAGCCCATGGCCTCCTGGGCCTCGGCGTGGTGACCGGGAGGCCTGACCGCACAGAAGACATTGTCGGCCTGACCGCGGAACACCTGATCGACCCCCTTGACCACGGCGCCGGCGGCCAGACGTGCGGCCTGCAGGCTGTCGCTGTTCATCAGGGTATCGGCGTCGATCGAGGCGTGCCCCTCCTGGGGCGAAGTCTGCTCCAGCCGAGCGAGGTGCGCCTCGGGATGCACGCGCTGCAACTGCTCTTCAGTGGCCTCCCGAGCGTCTGCCTGCATCGCGTGTTGCAGCACGCCAGAGCGCATCAGTTGCGCCCTGATGGCATCGAGTCTCAAGGGACTCTCGGGATGATCCGGCCCCATGTCATGACGCTGGCAGTACGGGTGACTGAGAAAGGCTGTGATCATCGATATCTCCGACTGGTCTGGCGCCACCTTAGGAGTAATACGAACCCCGAGACAGTGGCAAATGGTCGAAGCGTGATGCCAAGGATGCCTTGTTCCTGGTCAAGCTAGCGCTGGACGTGGTTGTGGGGTAGCGCCACACTCCGGCACTATTTCCATAACGTTCAAGTGCGCAAGTCCGCACAATTCGCCGCCAGGGTGTCGGCTACCCGTCGCCTGAGGAGACCACCTGTGAGCACCCAGTTTCTTCGTCGCTTTTTCGATCCCGCCTCGATCGCCGTGGTGGGTGCCTCCGAGAAGCCAGAGTCCACGGGTGGGCAGGTCATTCGCAATCTGCTTGACGGCGGCTACGGCGGCAAGCTGTGGGCGGTCAACCCCAAGGGGTACGCCAGCGTCCACGGGGTCGAGTGCGTCGCTCGCACCTCTCAACTTCCCGAGGTGGTGGACCTGGCGATCCTGTGTTCGCCGGTCTCGACCCTGCCGAAACTGTTGAGCCGGCTGGGTGAACGCGGGGTGCGCGCGGCCCTGGTACTGTCCGGTGGCAGTCAGCTCGAACAGGACGAAGGCGGCAAGTCGTCGATCCGCCAGCGCATGCTCGATGCGGCCCGGTCCTCCGGCATCCGAATACTGGGGCCGGAGTGCATGGGCTTGATCGTGCCGGGACGACGGCTCAATGCGTCCTACTCCAGTCATACGGTGCCCAGAGGCAAGGTGGCGTATCTGGGGCAGTCGGGCATGCTGGCCAACGCCATGATCGACTGGGCGGCCGGGCGCGGGATCGGCTTTTCTCACCTGCTGACGCTGGGGGAAAGCGTCGATGTCATGCTTCCCGACCTGATCGACTACATCAATCAGAACTCGCCTACCCAGGCGATCCTGTTGCACCTTGAACGGGTCCACGACGCCCAGCACTTCATGACCGCCGTACGTGATGCGTCGCGCAATCGGCTGGTACTGGCGATCAAGAGTGGCAGGACCAGCCAAGCCGACCTCAGCGGCCTGCCACCGACGCCAGGCGTCACCCATCGTGATCGGGTCTTCGATGCGGCCTTCGCGCGTGCGGGCGTGGTAAGGGTCAACGATTCCGATGAGCTGTATGACGCCCTGGAGACACTGTCACGGATGCGCCCACTCAAGGGTGACCGTCTGGCGATCGTATCCAACGGGCTGGGGCCGGCCATGCTGGCCATCGACAAGTTGATCAACGCCGGAGGTCGTCTGGCCGAGTTCGAGGAGGCTACCCAGGCATCGCTGCGCGAGCGAGACCTCGATATCAGCAAGCCCGGCGAAAACCCGGTGGATCTCGGGGGCTACGCCACCCCGGAACGCTTCGTCGCAGCGTTGGAGATCGTCGCCGCCGACCCCAATGTGGACGCCGTACTGGTGGTCCATGCTCCGACACGTCTGGCGCCTTCCAAGGCGACCGCCGAGGCGCTGATCCGTGAACGCAAGCGCTTTCGGCGTAACCTCTTGACCAGCTGGATGGGCTTCGAACAGGCGATCGGCGCTCGTCACCTGTGTCACGAAGCGGGTGTACCCACCTATCTGTCGCCGGAGAAGGCGGTGAAGGCCTTCATGCACATGGTCGACTATCAGCGGGTCCAGTCGCTATTGCAGCAGACGCCCCCGAGCCTGCCGTTTTCGACCTCGGCCGAGGTGCGAGAGCGCTGCCACCGGCTGATCGACGAGGTGCTCGCCGATGGTCGCGAGAGCCTGACCCATAGCGAGACCGCCCAGGTGCTCAAGGCCTACGGCCTGCCGGTGGCGGAGAGTCGCTATCCCGACGGTGCCCAGGCCGCCGAGGAGGCCGCCCGGGAGCTGACGGGACCCTTCGCGATCAAGATCGTGCACGACGGCAACAGTCGGCCGTTTCGTTACCGGCGGCATCCTCACAAGCTGTCGGCGGGGCTGGTCCAGGATCTGGCCGGACCCGGCGACGTGGCCGAGGCGGTGGATCGCCTCAGCGAGAAGGTCTCCGAGAAATTTCCCGGCTTTCGCGTGCGAGAGTTCTGTCTCCAGCCGATGCAACGTGGCAAGCATTCGATGCAGCTGTGCGCGGGCATCACCCGGGACCCGGTCTTCGGACCACTGATTCTATTCGGCATCGGCGGCTACAAGGTCAATATTCTGGCGGATCGACAGGTCTCCCTGCCGCCCTTGAACATGACGCTGGCCGCGGACATGGTGTCTCGTACCCACGCCGCGCGGCTGATTCGTGAGCACTCGAGTGATCCAGAGCGCGATGAACAAAGGCTGTGCCAACTACTGGTGACCCTGTCGCAGATGGCCACCGACCTGCCTCGGCTGCGTGGTCTCGAGATCAACCCGCTGCTGCTCAATCGAGACGGCATGGTGGCGGTGGACTTCGCCATGGACCTCGGTTCTCCTGCACGCTTCGCGATCATGCCCTATCCCGAAGAACTGAGGGAGTGGGTCAAGCTCAGAAACGGCTGGGACGTCGAGTTCAGGCCCATTCGGGCTGAAGATGCCCCTCTGATTACCGACTTCCACGGGCAGTTGTCCGAGGAGAGCATCCGCTTTCGCTACTTCCACAACAAGACCGATTTAAGCCAGGGCGATCTGTCGCGCCTGGCCCATATCAACTACGACCGACAGATGGCGTTTATCGCCGAGCGCCTTTGCGAAGACGGCAGCAAGGAGATGCTGGGGGTGGTTCGGGTCTGGAACGATCCCGACAATATCCGAACCGAGTTTTCGATCATCATCCGCGATGACCTTCAGGGGCTCGGTATCGGCAGTCGTCTGATGGAAAAGATGATCCGCTACTGCAAGGGGGTCGGCACCCTGGAGATGGTCGGCAAGATCATGATCGACAATCACCCCATGCGCGCACTGATGAAGCACCTCGGGTTCCGACAAAGCTTCAACATGGAGGAGCAGGTGGTGGACGCAGTGCTGCGCCTCAACGAGCCGGGTAACGATTGGCAGCGCCACCGCCTGGAACGGCCGATGGAGTAGCAGGTCGGCGTTCGATTCCAGGACCGCCGGCCTGGCCTCCCGCCTGTGCTTGCAAGGCGGGAGCCGGTCGGATGATTCGTTCAGGGTGCCAGCCGCACCACTTCCCAGTGGCCATCGCGGCGGCCGTAGCGAACCCGGTCATGCAGGCGACTGGGCTGTCCTTGCCAGAACTCGATCATTTCGGGGACGACGCGGTAGCCTCCCCAGTGCACCGGGCGCGGGATATCCTGGCCTTCGTAGGCCTTCTCGAAGCGCCGCTGGCGCTGCTCGATCCAGTCGCGATCGGGGATGACCACGCTCTGGGTGGCGATCCAGGCCCCGAGCTGACTGCCGCGGGGACGGCTTGCAAAATACTCGTCCGACTCCTGCTCGGCGACCTGCTCGGTGCGTCCCTCGATGCGCACCTGGCGCGCCAGCTTGGGCCACCAGAAGGTCAGGGCCGCATGGGGGACGTTGGCCAGTTCGCTACCCTTGTGGCTGTGATAGTTGGTGTAGAAGACCATCCCGTTTTGATCGAACCCCTTGAGCAGCACCACCCGCGCGTGGGGCAGGCCCTGGCTGTCCACGGTCGACAGGGTCATGGCATTGGCATCCTGGGGATCGGTATCCAGGGCCAGGGCGAACCACTCATCGAACATGGTGAAGGGATCCTTGGGTACCTGGCCTTCGTCCAGGCTGCCGCCTTCATAGTCACGTCGAATGTCCGCAATATCACGGGTCATCGGTATCTCCGGTGGAATCAGACAAAAAAAGGACGGCCACTACGGGTACCGTCGTCCAATTGATAAATCATCGCACCTTGTGTCCGAGATGTCGCCCCGCGTCGCCGGGAACACCACCGTCATCGTCGCGAGTCATGATGAATGTCAGCTGCTACAGCTTTAGCAAGTACCGCTTTGGCAAGGCGCCACCACAGGGAGTGGCTATCTTGAGTATATCGTCACTGGCGCCAGGCGTTGTGCCTTTATCAGCGAGGGGGAGCGACCATGCCATCTATCGAGTCAACGTCAGCCGCCGAGCACAGGCCATCAGGGCGTAGCCGGCGTGTCTGGAGCCTGGTCATCCGGCTATTTCACTGGGGACTGGTGGCCTGCGTTGTACTCTCATTTCTGACCATGAAGGTGGAGACCGACCTGTTCGACTTTCCGCAAAACGTGCACGCCAGGGCTGGGCTGATAGCGCTTGGGCTTTTGCTGTTTCGCTGGGGGTGGGCGCTGGTCGGCGATCACCACGCGCGCATCGGCTCCTGGTTGCGATCTCCCTCGGTAACGCTGTCCTATGCCAGAGACCTGATGAAGCGACGTGCCGATATCTTTGCCGGTCACAATCCGCTGGGGGGATGGGCGGTGCTGGCGATGCTGACGAGCCTGACGATTCAGGCACTGACGGGGCTCTTTGTCACCGATGACATCTTCTTCGAGGCGCCGCTGCATACCCTGGTGCCAGCAGCAGTCAGCGACACGGCTCTGTGGATTCATCACCTCAACGCGAATGTGCTGCTGGCGCTGATCGTGCTTCACCTGGGGGCACTGGTGGCCCATCGCTGCCTCGGCGAGCGACTGGTAGGCGCCATGTTCAGCGGCCGCAAGACGCTGCCGCGGGGTGCGCACTGGGCCGAGACGGACGCAGAGACCCACCAGCAACCAGAGCAACAGTCAGATCAAGAGTCAGATCGGGCGTCAGATCACCAGCAAGGGCAACGTGGAAGCAGCGGCAAGGGGGTAGAGCCTGGCCGCTCGGCCCTGATGGTGCGAGCGGCGCTGCTGGCCCTGTTCAGTACGGGGTGTGTGATGTGGCTGTGGGGGCGCTTGTGAAACGCCGAAGGCTCACTCGGCGCGGAAGTTGTCGTGACACCCCTTGCAGGTATTGCCGACGGTGGCCACCTGCTTGAACAGCGCGTCCTGGTCACCACCGTCGGCCATCTCGGCGAGTTTTGCGGTTTCCTCGATCAGGGTGTGGTAGCGCTGGTCGAAGTCTTCGTAGTCATCGGCGATGTCCGCCAGGGCATCGGTCTCGACGCCATGGTCGTCTCCCTGCAGTGAGCCCTTGACGAAACCTTCCCAGGGTAGCGGCGCCACGGCGGCGAGGCGACGCGCCTTCTCGAGAAACAGTTCGGCGTCGAAGTCGCGCTTGCCCTGGGCCATCGCGCCCAGCGGGCCGATCTGCCAGGCCATCACGCCCAGCGCGTCCTGACGGTATTCGATGGCGTCTTCGATCTCGACGCTGGCATCGGGGAGTTCCTCGGCGAGTGCACAGGCGCTGGCCAACGTTAGTCCAAGTCCGGTCACGAGGGCATGCAACGGGGTCACGGTCATTGTCCTTACTCCTTGCCTGGCGACATGGGCCGGGCATTGTCGAGGATGGCGTCGCGAATGCAACGACATCCTCAAGATAGCAAGGAGAGCGGCTGCCGCCAGAAGGGCATGACGGTCGGGCTGAACAAGAGCTATGAATTGCCCTGGTGCTGTCGCATCTGACGAGAGCGAAAGCGTGCGTAGCCCATGCAGCCGGTAAACAGCACCAGCGCCACCAGTGCCTCTGCCACGCCACGCAGACCGAGTCCCGGCAGGGTGGCGATCATCACCCCCTGGGCGAAGTAGAGCAGACTGACGAAGGCCAGCCAGGCATGGCCCCGTGGACGGCGGGTCAGGATGGATGGCAGAAACAGCACAAGAGGCAGCACAAAGGCGATCATCGGGCCGAAACGATTGCCGTCGGCTTCCACCGCGATACCGCGGTACACCATCATTGCCAGCAGCAGGCCAAAGCCGACCAGCACCAGCTGGCGCGACTGTCGGGTCAGGCGGTCAAGCCCGCGGCGCTGTTCTACCCCCTCAAGCCAGGCTCTCATGAGGCCCCCTTGCGGGCGTCAGCCAGAGCGAGCGTCAGCCGCGCCAGGCGCGCGCCCTGGGCGAAGGCCAGCTCACGCTCGTGTTCATCCAGTGGGCGATCGCTGCGAACGCCTGCCAGGTGGCTGACGCCGTAGGGGGTGCCTCCGCCCTGGGTGCGGGTCAGGGCCGTCTCGCTGTAGGGCAGCCCGGCGTAGACCATGCCATGGTGGAGCAGCGGCATCAGCATCGTCACCAGCGTCGTCTCCTGGCCACCGTGCAGGCTCGAGGTAGAGGTGAAGGCGGTGGCGGGCTTGTCGATCAGCGCTCCTGACAGCCACAGCTCGCTGGTGCCGTCGAGAAAGTGCTTGAGAGGAGCCGCCATGTTGCCGAAGCGTGTGGGGCTGCCGAGCGCCAGGCCACTGGCGTTGCGAAGATCGTCGAGGTCAGCGTAGATAGCGCCTTCGGCGGGGATCTCCGGGTCCACCGCTTCACAGGTCGGCGACACCGGAGCCACGGTACGCAGGCGAGCATCGACGCCGGCGACAGACTCGACACCGGCGGCGATGCGCTCGGCCAGAGCCCGGGTGGCGCCCTGGCGGGAGTAGTAGAGGACCAGAACGTAGGGCAGATCCGACATGCACTTTCCTTATGGCAAGAGCCTATGGGTTGACGAAAGCCCGAGGCAACGGGCGAAGAGGCTGGCTGGCCTCAACTCTCCAGCAGTGACGTGATGGCCTCGGGCGGGCGGCCGATTACCGCTCGCTCGCCGTTGTCGAGAATCGGGCGCTGGAGGATTCGAGGATGGGCCAGGATGGCAGCCACCACCTGGGATTCATCTTCACGGTCGGCCCCCAGGCTCTTCCATTCGGTCTCGTTGGCGCGCACCAGGTCACTGAGCTTGCCGTCCAGTCGGGCGATCAGGCCACGCAATTCCTCACCGTCCAGGGGATCGTCGAGGTAGCGGCGGACCTGGACCTCGGCGCCGGCCTGCTCCAGCAGGGCAAGGGCTTCGCGGGACTTCGAGCAGCGAGGATTATGCAATAGCGTGAGTGCGGCCATGACAGCTCCGGTCGAGTGGGAATCGGCGGCTATTGTAGATCGCCGGCGCGACCGGCCACAACGACGCGCCGCCAAGACAGGTCATTGCTCGAGAAGGCGATAGGCCCAGACCTCATCGCCGCGAGCGAGGGTTAGCCTGACGCGTTCATAGCGCACGCCCAGACGCTCGTAGCGGTCCAGTTCGGCCAGGGTCTCGCTATCCACCGCCAGTAGCTGTCCGGCCACCTGGTCGTCACGAGCGACCTCCAGGTCGAGCCCCTCTCGGCGATACCCCGGGAGCAGTGCGGGCGTCGACTCGAGTCTTTCTCCGGTCACCAGCCAGCGCACCCAGGGCGAGCGCAGGGTGCCGTAGACAAAGACTGGGTGGGGGCCGTCAGCGGACTGCTCCATGGCGGCCGGAGACGTATAGCCATAGGGGCTCTGGTAGGTGTACCAGAACCAGCCGTAAAGGCCGATGATCAGTGCGCCAACAAGACAGAGCAGGCGGGCAAGCCAGAGCGTCAGGGTGTTCATGGGGGACCAGTGACAAATGAGCGGTGCATGCAGGAAATCGAAAGGTGGCGTGTCTTGCTTGACTAGCCTCTCACCAGGCGGCCGGCTTGTCGAACCGAGGTTTCCCTCTATCGGCGGCGGTCCTGGCCTTGCTAGGATAAAGATTCCCGCCAAGACGAGGAGGTGCCCCATGAGCGAATTTCTCCGCGCCGAGTCTTTTGATGGTGCCCATGATGATGTGGACTTCAAGGCCATGATGGGGGACGTCCAACCACTGCGCCAGGCCAACAATCGTGCCGATGCCGGCCGTCGCCGAGGCGCGCCAACCGAATCACAGCTGGCCAGGCGTCGTCATGCCCTGAGTGGAGACGACGGGCTTGATGGTCTCAGTGACGACTTCGTCGACCTGGTGCCTCCCTTCGATCCGCTGGAATACCGCCGCGATGGCATTCAGACCGGGGTGGTCGAGCGCCTGCGGCAGGGCGGCTATCCGGTGCAGGCCAGTTTTCACCTGCTGCGGCGCCCGTTGCATGAATGCCGGGGGAGTCTGCCCCAGTTCATCCGCGACGCCTACGCGGCCGATCTGCGCTCGGTATTGATCGTCCATGGACGCAGCCGCGAGATCGATGGCGCCGCCAATGTGCTGCGCTCCTGTCTGGCCAAGTGGCTACCCGCCCTCGACGAGGTCCAGGCGTTCGTGTCTGCTCAGGAGGCTGACGGTGGACTCGGCGCCACCTGGGTGATGCTCAGAAAGAGCGAGCGTGCCCGCGCGGCGAACCGTGAACGCCAGCAGAAGCGTCGCGGATAGACCTGGCGAAGCCTGTTGCGGCTTCCCGGCCGCTTTCCTGCATCGATCCTCTTGTTACTTCCTTTCCACCCGGCGCCATCCTGCAGATGGCGCCGGGTCGCTTGCGTGGCCTCGCCAAGGACGCCATCGAGACAATCGGCATCAAGTTGGAACAGTCTGCACTGGCTGCCGCGACTAGGGTTCCTATAGCGCGATAGTGGCAAGCAATGCGCTGGCAGGGTCACGGCAAGGTGGGGAGCGACTTGATGAGTCATCCACTGTCGGTGCAGTGGCCTTACGACGTCATTCAGTTGGCAGGGGGCTACATGATCATCGCGGAACTTCACGATCACTGGCAGTGGTTCAAGCATCACTCGATACCTACCTTGGGGCACCGCTACTGGCACTGTGATGAGCTGATGCCATTGCTGCGCCGGCTAGACCGGGCGAACCGGCGGATTCAGGACTTCGGCCCGGTATTCACCGACCATGACCAGCAAAAGCTGGATCATCTGCGTGATCGCGCCATGGCACTTGTCGAGCAGGCGAGTGAAACGGCGACAAGGTGTCAGCAGCGGCTGGCGCTGGGCGACCAGGGGAGCTCTCGACCGCTTGACGAGCAAGAGCGGGCCTTGCTGCTGTCTTTCTACACGCTTCACGTCATCGAGCCTCTGGAGGATGCCCGGGCCCATCTGCTCGAAGAGCTTGGCTAGTCGACCTCTGGCATCGGGTGGGGGTGACGCCAGACACGGACATTGATGTCGCCAGACATCAGAGCAGCAACTGACGCTCGCACCACTCTCGGTGCCAGTCCTGGGGGCTGGCACCGTATTGACGCTTGAAGGCACGGGTGAAGCTGGCGGCGTTCAGGTAGCCACAGTGGTACGAAAGCTGATCGATGCTGGGCGGTTGGCGAGTCTTGAGCCTGGCCCTTGCCTGTTCCAGCCGGGTTCGCCTGAGGGTCTCGGCCACGCTCTCTGGATGGGCCGCAAAGGCGCGGTAGAGCCCGGCACGGGAGCAGCCAAGAGCGTGAGCGATGCGAGCGACGTCCAGGCCCGGTTCACTGGCATGCAGTTCGATATAGCGGCAGGCGGCCTTCAGCAGGCTTTGGCGCTGGGTCGCCTCCCACTCGAGCGACAGCGGCCCTTTCAACTGCGCCAGCGCTACCAGGCTCATGTCGCGAGCGGTATCCAGTGCGCAGGCCAAGTCCTCGCCGGCGAGGGCCTCTTGCTCCTTGATGACGCCAAGCAGATGGGTCGTGAGCAACCGGGTCATGGCGTTGTCGGGCAGGGAGAAAGGGCTCGACTCGGCCCGCGTCAGCGCATCAGGCGCCCTGGCCTTGACCTGGGGTCGGGGAATCATCAGGTACAGCATCGAGTGCTGCATGGCGAGGCTGGACAGGGGCTGGAGGCTATCCAGCACCACCAGACCACTCTGGCTGGTGACACGATGTCGCTGGCCGTCGGCTTGCTGTAGGCGTGCTTCCCCCGCGAGCGTCAGGCTGACCAGCACAAAGTCGCTATTGTCCTGGGCGAAGTGGGCGCTGGTGTCATCGTTGGTGCACCAGCCAAGGACCGTGCCCTCGGTGCTTGAAGCGTTGATCAGGTTGGCACGATAGTCGCCGGCATGGCGGCCCTGGGGAAGGTCGAGCGCTATGGAGGGATGCAGACTGCGCCAGTAGTCAAAGCGTAACTCTGGTGCAACCACCATCGTCGAGTGACGCTGAAAGGCCGCCAGGGGGGATGGCGCTTCGCTGGACATAAGGAGCCTGAACAAGGTCTGGGGTGCGTGATCATCATCTGTTGCGCGTTCGAGCAGCGCTTGTTCAGCATAGATCACTACGCCAACTGGTTCGGCGGCCAGTGGCGAGCTACCTCCAATGCCTGAGAAAAAGATGAGATTGGCTCGTCTTTCAGGATCTATGGCTTACATATTGTGCATGAATAAGCATGGATGGGCATGAACGGGTATAAAGCGCGGCACATCGATATCCCATCTGCTGGTGCCCCTCCCACCAGACACGACAATGCCGCGATTCCTGCTGGCGCCAGCCTGTCACCACTGGGGCGATGGCGCCGGAGATCGCGGCATTGTTGATGGTGATGCTTCCTGCTTGCCTGGCAGGAGGTCGGTCGAACCAGGCAAGCTGTCCAACCCGGATAGGGTCAGGCGACGGCAGTTTCCCGCTGGCGTTCACGCGCCTCGCGCTGACGGCGCAGGAACATCGGCTCCGGGTTGTCGACGGACACCTGGTAGTGGCGCGAGAACACCGTGAGCGAAGCCAGGGCGTCTTCCACGACCTGGTCTTCGCGCAGCGAAAAGGCGTCGAAACCACAGCGCGCCATATAGGACAACTGGTCGATCAGCACGTCGCCCACGGCACGGATCTCGCCCTTGAAACCGTGACGCTCCCTGAGTACCCGGGCCAGCGAATAGCCGCGGCCGTCGGTAAACTTGGGAAAGTCGATGGCGATCAGCGGCGCGTCTCTGAGTGCGGCGACGGTGTCCTCATCGAGCTGGGTGTCGCTGGGCAGCCAGGGCGCCAGGTCGTCGCGACGCTCGGCGGCCAGCCAGACGTCCAGGCGGACGATGGTCATGGGGTTAACGGGGGTTGCACCCTCGTCATCGACGTCAGACTGGAGCACCCAGGCGTCTTCCACCAGGCGGCGTTCCTTGATCAGCGGGCGTTGCGGCGTCTGCTCAGGCATAAACGTGCTCCTTGAAGGGTTTCAGACCGATGCGGCGATAGGTGTCGATGAAGGTTTCGTCGGCTTCGCGGGCGCCAACATACACCTGCAGCACCTTGTCGATGACCTCCGGCACATCTTCGCGGAAGAAGGAGGGGCCGAGGATCTTGCCCAGCGAGGATTCGTTGCCCTGACTGCCGCCGAGGGAGATCTGGTAATACTCCTCGCCTTTCTTGTCCACGCCGAGAATGCCGATGTGGCCGACGTGGTGATGACCGCAGGCGTTCATGCAGCCGGAAATGTTGAGATCCAGCGGGCCAAGGTCGTAGAGGAAGTCGAGGCTGTCGAAGCGCTCCTGGATCGCCTGGGCCACCGGAATGGACTTGGCGTTGGCCAGGGCGCAGTAGTCGCCGCCGGGGCAGCAGATCAGGTCCGCCAGGGTGCCCACGGTGGGGTTGGCCAGGCGCAGCTCCTCGAGCTTGTGCCACAGTTCCTCGATACGGTCGACGGCCACGTCGGACAGCACCAGATTCTGCTCGTGGGTCACCCGCAGCTCGCCGAAGCTGTACTCGTCGGCCAGGTCGGCGATCTGAGCCATCTGTTCGGAGGTAACGTCACCCGGTGAATGACCGCTGCGCTTGAGCGACAGGGTAACGGCCTTGTAGCCCGGTACCTTGTGGTCGGTGACGTTGTTGGTGACGAAGCGAGCGAAGGCCCGGTTGTCACGACGCAACGCCTCGAAGGCCTCGATGGCGGCGTCATCCACCTTGCGACGGGGCGGATCGACGAAGTGCACCGCCATGTCGTCGATGGCCTGCTGATTGAGGGTCTGGGCGCCGTCCTTGAGGTGGGCCCATTCTTCCTCGACGCGCCGCCGCATCTCGTCGATGCCGAGTGCCTTGGTTAGGATCTTGATGCGCGCCTTGAACTTGTTGTCGCGGCGACCGAACTGGTTGTAGACCCGCAACACTGCCTCGAGGTAGGTCAGCAGATGCTGCCAGGGCAGGTCCTCGCAGATGGTCTCGCCGATCATCGGAGTACGGCCGAGACCGCCACCGACCAGCACCTTTACGCGGACGTCGCCGGCGTCGTTGCGCCACAGACGCAGACCGATGTCGTGGACCTGAATGGCGGCACGATCCTCGGCGGCGCCGGTCACGGCGATCTTGAACTTGCGCGGCAGGTAGTAGAACTCCGGGTGGAAGGTCGACCACTGACGAATCAGCTCACACCAGGGACGCGGATCCACTTCTTCATCGGCGGCGATGCCGGCGAACTGGTCGGTGGTGGTGTTGCGGATATCGTTGCCGCTGGTCTGGATCGAGTGCATCTGCACGCTGGCGAGCTGTGCCAGCATTTCGGGCACGTCCTCGAGCTTCGGCCAGTTCAACTGAAGATTGGTACGGGTGGTGAAGTGGCCGTAGCCGCGGTCATAGCGGGCGGCCAGCTCACCGAGCTTGCGCAGCTGGTAGGAGGCCAGCATGCCATAGGGGATGGCGATGCGAAGCATGGGCGCGTAACGCTGTACGTACAGACCGTTCTGCACCCGGATCGGGAGGAATTCTTCCTCGCTGATCTTGCCTTCGAGGTAGCGACGCATCTGGTCGCGGAACTGTGCGACGCGTTCGTCGACCAGGGTCTGATCATGGTTGTCGTAGCGATACATTCAGCGCGTTCCTGCAGCCAGGGAATGACGGGACGTTGCGGGTTACTCTACCTGCACGCCATTATGCTATAAAAGAATAAATAGTCATAGTTTGGGTGCAAAAGGTAATTAAAAGGTGTTGATAGGCGTCGTGCGGGGCGCTACACCTTCAGACTCTGCCAGCGGCGGCGTTGCCAGATCACCGCAAAGCACAGCGAGTTGAGCGCGCGGTAGCCTAGCTGACACCACCAGATGCCGGCCAGGCCGAAGCCTTCATGCACGCCGAACCACCAGGCCAGCGGCAGGAAGACCAGCCACTGACCGGTCAAGGTCAGTTGCATCACCGTACGGTTGGCGCCGGCGCCGAGCAATGCCTGGGTGAACACCAGGGCGGCGGCGTCGAGCACGATCATCAGCGCGGTCAGGCGCAGCGGATCGACGCCCAGGGCGATCAGTTCGGGGTCATGCAGAAACAGGCCCAGCACGGCTTCCGGCATCAACGCCATGGGCAGGGACAGGGCAGCGAGCAGCAACCAGGCCATGTGCACCACCTCCCAGCCCCAGCGGTGGGCTCTTTCCGGCGACTCGCGCCCCAGCGCCTCGCCGACCAGGCTCATCGCTGCCATGCCGAGGCCCACGCCAGGCAGAATCAGCAACAGCGATAAGTTGACCAGCACATGGCCAACCGCCACGCTGGCGGTGTCGACCTGGCCGAGGATCCAGAACAGCACGGCGTAGCCGGCGGCGAACCAGAGCTGCTGAAAGGAGTGCGGCGTGGCCAGCTTCAGGGTGGTGGCCATGGTGCTGCCGCCGAGTCGCCAAGGCGAATGACACGGCCTGTGACGAGTGCCGCGATGGCCAGGCGTATGGCTCAACCAGGCCCAGATGGCGACACCGGCAAACAGCGACAAGCTGCTGCCGAGCCCGGCACCGCTGACGCCCATGGCGGGCAGGCCCCAGTAGCCGAAGATCAGGCCGATGCTGGCCAGCAGGTTGACCAGATGCATTACCAGCATGATCCGCAGGTACAGGCCGGTCTGCTGGATGCCGTTCCAGTAGCCTCGGTAGCAGAAGATCATCGCCACCGGCAGCAGCGCGATCAGACGCCAGCGAAAGTAGTCCACCGCCATCGACGTCACCAGCGGATCGTCGTTGAGCCAGGCCATGATCGGACCGGCCTGCCACAGACACAGGACCATCAACGGCAGGCCGATCATGACGGCCAGGGTAAGTCCCGCCGCCAGCGGCTCCCCGCGTGGATCGTGGCGCAGCTCAACGCCAAGATCGGCGGCCGCCGAGGCAACGGGCGTCTGATGGCGTTCGCCATGGCGCCGCGCTACCTGGGCCTGAACCCCCGACGACAGCCCGAACAGGCAGGCGGTGACCATGAACATGGCGTAGCCGCCGATGCCGGCGGCGGCCAGCTCGGTCTCGCCGAGCCGGCCCACCAGGGCGGCATCGACCAGGTTCATCAGGCTCTGGCTCAACATGCCGGCCATGATCGGCAGCGCCAGGCGCAGGATCAGACGCCAGCGCGTCAGGTCGGGCAGCAGGGCCTGTTGTTGCAGGGAACGCATCAGGCGTCGTAGGACAGTACCGGCGACAGCCAGCGTTCCATGACGTCCAGCTCCATGCCCTTGCGGCTGGCCAGGGCCTCGACCTGATCCCGGGTGATCTTGCCGGTGGCAAAGTACTTCGACTGCGGGTGGGAGAAGTACCAGCCGGATACCGCCGCCGCCGGCCACATGGCAAAGCTCTCGGTCAGTTCGAGTCCGGTGCTGGCCTCGGCGTCGAGCATGCGGAACAGCGTCGCCTTCTCGGTGTGGTCAGGGCAGGCGGGGTAGCCGGGGGCAGGGCGGATGCCCTGGTACTTCTCGGCAATCAACGCCTCGTTGTCGAGCTGTTCCTCGGGTACGTAGGCCCAGAACTCCTTGCGCACCCGCTCATGGATCAGTTCGGCAAAGGCCTCGGCCAGGCGATCGGCCAGCGCCTGCACCATGATGGCGTTGTAGTCGTCGCCCTTGGCCTTGTAGGCCGCAGACAGCTCCTCGACGCCGTGACCGGCGGTGACCGCGAAGCCACCGATCCAGTCCGGCTTGCCGCTGTCCTTCGGGGCGATGAAGTCGGCCAGGCTGTAGCAGACTCCCTCTCGGTTCTTGGTGGTCTGCTGGCGAATATGGTGCAGACGCTCGATCACCTCGCCACGGGTCTCGTCTGAATAGACTTCGATGACGTCGTCATCGACGCTGTTGGCGGGCCACAGGCCGATGACCCCGCGCGCCTGGATCAGGCGTTCGTCGATCAACTTGCGCAGCATCACCTGGGCCTCGTCGAACAGTTGGCGTGCGGCTTCGCCGACCACCTTGTCGTCGAGGATCTTCGGATACTTGCCGACCAGCTCCCAGCTCATGAAGAAGGGCGTCCAGTCGATACGATCGACCAGTTCGTTGAGGTCGTAGTCCTCGAACACCTTGAGACCGGTAAAGGTCGGCGCCGGCGGGGTATACCCCTGCCAGTCCAGCGCCGGCTTGCGCGCCCGGGCATCGGCGTAGGACAGGTCGGCGGCCTTGGGGCGGCGCTTGGCATTGCGCTCGCGGACCTTGACGTACTCTTCCTTGATCTCGTTGACGTAGGCCTCTTTCAGCCCCGGTGACAGCAGCTTGCCGGCCACGCCCACGGCACGTGAGGCGTCGGTCACATAGATCACCGGCTGCTCGTACTGGGGTTCGATCTTGACCGCGGTATGCGCCTTGGAGGTGGTGGCGCCGCCGATCAGCAGCGGCAGCTCGAAGCCCTGGCGCTGCATCTCCTTGGCCACGTGGACCATCTCGTCAAGCGAGGGGGTGATCAGTCCCGACAGGCCGATGATGTCGGCGTTCTCTTCCCGGGCGGTCTTGAGGATCTTGTCGGCGGGCACCATCACGCCGAGGTCGATCACCTCGTAGTTGTTGCACTGGAGCACCACGCCGACGATGTTCTTGCCGATGTCGTGGACGTCGCCCTTGACCGTGGCCATGACGATCTTGCCCTTGGCCTGGGTGTCTTCGCTCTTTTCCGCCTCGATGTAGGGGATCAGGTAGGCCACCGCCTGCTTCATCACCCGTGCCGACTTGACCACCTGGGGCAGGAACATCTTGCCGGCACCGAACAGATCGCCGACCACGTTCATGCCGTCCATCAGCGGCCCCTCGATCACCTCGATGGGGCGGGTCGCGCGCTGGCGGGCCAGTTCGGTGTCATCCTCGATGTAGGCGGTGATGCCCTTGACCAGAGCATGCTCGATGCGCTTCTCGACCTCCCAGCTACGCCACTCGAGGTCCTCCTTCTTCTCACCGCCGGAGCCGTCGCCCTTGTACTTGTCGGCGATATCGAGCAGCCGCTCGGTGCTGTCATCACGGCGATTGAGCACCACATCCTCGACGGCTTCGCGCAGCTCTTCCGGCAGGTCGTCATAGACCGCCAGCTGGCCGGCGTTGACGATGCCCATGGTGAGCCCTGCGCGAATCGCGTGGTAGAGAAATACCGAGTGGATCGCCTCGCGCACCGGATTGTTGCCGCGAAACGAGAAGGACACGTTGGAAACGCCGCCCGACACCATGGCGTGGGGCAGGTGTTCGCGAATCCAGCGGGTAGCCTCGATGAAGTCCACCGCGTAGTTGTTGTGTTCGTCGATGCCGGTGGCGATGGCAAAGATGTTGGGGTCGAAGATGATGTCTTCTGCGGGGAAGCCGATGTCGTCCACCAGCACCCGGTAGGCGCGCTGGCAGATTTCGGTCTTGCGCGCGAAGGTGTCCGCCTGGCCGGACTCGTCGAAGGCCATCACCACCACGGCGGCGCCATGACGGCGGCACTCGGTGGCCTGGTGGCGGAAGGCCTCTTCGCCTTCCTTGAGCGAGATCGAGTTGACCACCGCCTTGCCCTGGATGCACTTGAGGCCGGCCTCGATGATCTCCCACTTGGAGGAGTCGACCATGATCGGCACCCGAGCGATGTCCGGCTCACCGGCGATCAGATTGAGAAAGCGCACCATGGCTTCCTGGGACTCGAGCATCCCCTCGTCCATGTTGATGTCGATCACCTGGGCGCCGTTCTCGACCTGCTCGAGCGCCACCTCCAGGGCGGTGGTGTAGTCCTCTTCCTTGATCAGTCGCTTGAAGCGAGCAGAGCCTGTGACGTTGGTACGCTCACCGACGTTGACGAACAGCGAATCATGCTCGATGTTGAACGGCTCAAGGCCGGACAGACGGCAGGCTCTGCTGCGGTCCGGAATCTGGCGCGGGGGCAGATCCTTGATCGCGCGGTGGATGGCGGCGATATGCTCGGGTGTGGAGCCACAGCAGCCACCGATGATGTTGACCAGGCCACTGCGCGCGAATTCGGCGACGATCTCGGCCATCTCCTCGGGGGTCTGGTCGTACTCGCCGAACTCGTTGGGCAGGCCCGCGTTGGGGTGAGCCGAGACGAAGGTGTCGGCCTTGGTCGACAGCTCCTCGACGTAGGGGCGCAGCTCCTCTGCGCCGAGGGCACAGTTGAGGCCCACGGTCAGCGGCTGGGCGTGGCGCACCGAATTCCAGAAGGCCTCGGTGGTCTGGCCCGACAGGGTGCGCCCGGAGGCGTCGGTAATGGTGCCCGAGATCATTACCGGCAGGCGCTCGCCGGTCTCGTCGAAGATCTCTTCGAGGGCGTAGATCGCCGCCTTGGCGTTCAGGGTGTCGAAGATGGTCTCGATCATGATCAGATCGGAGCCGCCTTCGATCAGTGCCAGGGCTGCCTCGCGGTAGTTGTCACGCAGGGCATCGAAGGTCACGTTGCGCTTGGCCGGGTCATTGACGTCCGGCGACAGCGAGGCGGTGCGCGAGGTAGGGCCAAGCACCCCGGCCACGTAGCGGGGCACCCCGGTCTCTTCGCCGACGTCGTCGCACACCTGGCGGGCCAGCCGAGCGGCTTCGCGATTGAGCTCCGGGACCAGCTCCTCCATGCCGTAGTCCGACTGGGACAGGCGGGTCGAGTTGAAGGTATTGGTCTCGAGGATGTCGGCACCGGCCAGCAGATAGTCGCGATGGATGCGCGCCACCAGGTCCGGGCAGGTCAGAGCCAGCAGATCGTTGTTGCCCTTGAGGTCCGACGGCCAGTCCTTGAAGCGCTCGCCGCGGAAGTCTTCCTCGCTCAAGGCCGCATTCTGCAACATCGTGCCCATGCCGCCATCCAGCATCAGAATGCGGTCTTTCAGGCTATCGATGAGGCGGGCTGTCTGAGGGGTCGGTGCTGCTACGGCCATGGGCGGGTGTGTCTCCAGCTAGACGCTTGTCAGGTCGACGAACGATAAAATTTTTATGGGCCAGCGCTTGTGTCCACGCGGCAGGACCCCCATGTGCATGCCGGAATACACGGCGATGTCTCGGGAGTCGGTCGAAGGGGCCATATGGTACCAAAGCACCGGGCCTGGCGGCAGGGGCAGCGTACCTGCGCAGGCGGAAACCAAAATCCGAGTAAAATACTCGGGATTGAGTCTGACGCAGGTGTCGCTTACCATGGTCCTGACCAAACCCGCGGGGCCACAGCGCCCGCTGTCAGGCGGGGCGAACTAGCGAGAGACCCATGAGCGAGAATATCCAGATCACCGACAGCGCACAGGACTACCTGGCGGAGCTGCTCGAGAAGCAGAACGTCGAAGGTATCGCGGTGCGGATCTTCATCACCCAGCCGGGCACGCCCTACGCCGAGACCTGCCTGGCGTACTGCCGGCCGGGCGAGGAAGAGCCCAGCGACGAGCGCCTGGAGCTTTCCAAGATCGCCGTCTATCTCGACGCCAACAGCATTCCGTTCCTGGAAGAGGCGGTGGTCGACTTCAACGCCGACCGCATGGGCGGCCAGCTGACCATCAAGGCGCCCAACGCCAAGATGCCCAAGGTCAACGCCGACAGCCCGCTCGAGGATCGCATCAACTACATCCTCTACAGCGAGATCAACCCGGGCCTGGCGGCCCACGGTGGCGAGATCAAGCTGATGCAGCTGACCGACGACCAGGTGGCGGTGCTGGCCTTCGGCGGCGGCTGTCAGGGCTGCGCCGCGGTGGACCTGACCCTCAAGGAAGGCGTCGAGAAGACGCTGATGGAGCGCATCCCGGAACTTGCCGGCATCCGCGACGTCACCGACCACACCGACACCACCAACGCCTACTACCGTTGACGTTCAACCGCGCCGACTGGCGCACTGAGGTTCCGCCCTCAGGATCAAAGGTGAATCAACAACGCCGCTCCATGGAGCGGCGTTGTGGTGTTTGGGTAAACCATTAGGGGTAGGGGCGCGCGAGACTGGTTGGGGAGCGACAGGCACCCCCCCTGTCGAGCCGGTGTCTGCGATCAGCCCTCCACCGAAGTCATAGCGGAACTGCCGGCGGTCGCTGTTCTGGTTGGTTAGCGCCGAGAGCCGCAGCAGGCAGTCGTAGTGGTAGCTCGAATATAAATAATAAGAGCTGGACCATGGGGGCACGGCGTTCGGTCGGCTCGCCCTTGCCGCTTGTCGTTGTGAAGAGTCGATAGTGCTGGTTGGTAGGGGCGTGACCTCCCGAAACTTTATATGGCGAACTCCACATCCAGCGTCGAAGAGCCGGATGTTTTCTGCATCCAAGAGTTTGAGAAAGCCACTTACCCTGAATACATGGATTCAATCATTATTCTAAGATGTTTGCTTCCAGGTTCTTCTCCCCATGACTCCATTAGCTCTGAAGATAATTTGTCGCAATGTGCTATTACATCTTTTCCAGAAACTTTATTCCCACACAAAGTTAAAGCACCACCAAATATGTTGGAGATTTCATCGACTAGAGCACCAAATTGTCCTATATATTTAGAGTCTAATGTTGCCAGCGGGTATTCAAGTTCAATTTTGTCGATCGGATCTTGTGCGTCCACAAGTTTTCCGGAAAGAAAAAGCTTTAGCTGTATGATTGTTTCAGATTGCCACGCAGGGGCTTTCTCTTTCCGATAAAAACTATAAGTGTCATAATTTAAGTTTGCTCCGGCGGTCTTAAGGATTCTGTTTGACTCACCAGGGGAGTACACCCTAGGTAAGTCAATAATTACGGACACTGTCTGATGAAATTCATCGTTATTATTCATAGGATTCCTTTTGTGGTAGGTACTGTATGCCTGAATGCATCAACCGCACCATGCCGAGCTGCCCTGGTGACGGCGCACTTCGCGATGCAGGTCGTCGCGCTCGAAGGCCATCAGCTGGCGCTGGTCCAGGGTCATGGCGTGGACATGGCCGGAGCCATAGCGCAGCCAGGCCTGGGTCTGGCCGTCGGGCAGGGTGGTGGTCTCGCGGTTGCCCAGGGCGTCGTGGGTGTGGCGGGTGACGCTGGAGTAGTCACCGCCGTTGGGCAGCTGATGACGCTGCACCTCGGCGATCAGGTTGTCGGCGGTGTCGAAGTGAAAGCGCGTCTCGCTGTGGCGGCTGGCCCTTGCCGCCTGTCGTTAGATAGAGCCAATAGCGGGTGCGTTAGTCGGTAGGGGGGGGTTATGAGCTCTCGATATTTTCCCGGTTGCATTCCACATCCAGCTACGAAGAGCCCTATTTAGTTGCAGAAGATGGGGTTTGTTGGCCGTTTGATAATATACGAGACATTGCAATTAATAATTGCTGTCATGCATAGTTAAATGATGTGTTCTCATTGTCACGAACGGTTTTTGTGGGTTTTTTTCTAAATCTGTTTCCACAAATATTAGACTTCCCCCAATAGATACAATTAATAGTCCATCTTCTTCAATTGCTACCACCTCCCCAGTTAGCTCAATACTATCTTTTCCTTCCTTTATTTTTGGTTGTTTTGAGTTTGCACCAAGTATTGTTGATCCCCACCAGAGTTTCTCGTCAATATCTATCTCAACATCATAATTCTCGTTTTTTATTGGCATATTTCCCAGCCATATAGCCTTCCCTCTTCCTAAGGGGCTGGCAAAGTTAACAAAAGTATTTTTATTGAGTACTTTGATCTCTTCGATTTTTACATTCATCGCGATGTCTTTCTCTGTGGAACCCTAATAACAGTGTTATCTACATTCATAACATTGTTTTCTGTATCCAGCGACCAGATTTCTTCGTGATAATGATGTTTGGTGGAGGAACTATTCATTTCATGGGAACCGTAACGGATACTGCGAGCACCATCTGAAGATACGATTCTATCGCGGTCGGGAGCACCCGTTCGAGGATGAATATCAGTGTGAGGTCCCGGACCCAAAAATTCGTCCCATCGGTCTGTTGCGTCCTCTGGTTTGACAGGTTTATTACTGTAGGTCTCATTGTGGTAACCCCGCCGAGGAACCCCCGAATCAGGACAGTTACACCCATTGTCCCTACTCAACCCCAGCGGATCCACCCATCCTGTCGGATTGGGGGCGTACATGTACAGGTTTTCGCCGCCGGCCAGTCCTATCGGGTCCTGGGTGGTGAAGCGTCCCGTCTCTGGATCATAGTACCGATGGCGGTTGTAGTGCAGCCCGGTTTCTTCATCCAGGTACTGACCCTGGAAGCGCAGCGGATTGTCGGTGGTGCTGGGGTTGCCGTGGCCGTCACTGGCCTTGGTGAGCTCGCCCCAGGCGCGGTAGTGGCCGACCCAGGCGAGCTTGCCGTCGCATTCTGCCAGCTCCATCGGGGTGCCGAGGTGGTCGGTGTGGATGCTGTAGAGCGTCGGCTCGGTTGGCTGGTGTTCGGTGTAGAGCACCGCCCCGGTGCCGCTGCGAGTGTGGAGGGCCTCGAAGCGGTTTTCGAGCTTGGCGGCAGGCACGAAGCTGTCGGGTTCGAACAGGTAGACCACCCGCCGTTCGGGGGTGAGGCCGGGGTACTCGAGCCGATGGCAGCGCTGGGCGATCGGTAGCGAGTGAGGCCGTTCGGGGTTCTCGCGGGCCAGTTCCAGGCGTTCGGGGCGAAACAGCGGCGGCAGGCCTCCGACAAAACGCTCTTCGCTTTGCAGCAGGTCACCGTCCCAGTTGAACACCGTCAGCTCACTGGGCTGGCCTAGTCGGTTCACCTCTTTCCACACCCGTCGGCCGAGGCCGTCGTAGGCGTAGCGGGCACGCATGCGCGGCACAATGTCATCGCCTGCGGCGGGGGCATGGGGGTAGTGGCAGGCCTCGATCAGCCGGTGTTCGGGGTCGTACTGGTAGTGCCAGGTCTCGCCGCTGGGGGCGATGCGTCGGGTCAGGTTGCCGCTGGCGTCGTAGTGGTAGTGGGTGCCGGCGTAGCGCTTGAGCAAGTTGCCCATGGCCGGCGACAGGCTGGCCGGTGCGCCTGGGTAGTCGAGGCGAATGCGCTCCTCGGATCCGTGGTCGAGGTGATCACGGGGGCGCTCGCGTCGCCAGCGGGTGGCGTCGGAGGGCAGGGTGTTGCTGCCGTTTTCGCTGGTTCGTTCTGGCGGCACGGGATCGACCAGATTGCCGGCCGGGTCGAAGGCGAACACTTCCTCAAGCCCTGGGGCGCTTGCCTGGCGCAGCCGGCCCAACGGGTCGTAGCCGTAGCGGGTGGTGCCACGCAGGTTGTCGTCCACCTGGCTGAGCAGGCCGTTGGCACTGTAGTGCCACTGGCGCCTGACGGTGGGGTGTCGGGGGCGGTCCTCGACGGATGCTTCGAGGGTGCGAATGTGCTGCTCGATCAGGCGTCCCAGCGGGTCGAAGCGTGACTCGACCTCGCGGCTGCCCTGGTGGCGGCGCACCTCGCGATGCAGGTCGTCGCGCTCGAAGGCCATCAGCTCGCGCTGGTCCAGGGTCATGGCGTGGACATGGCCGGAGCCATAGCGCAGCCAGGCCAGGGTCTGGCCGTCGGGCAGGGTGGTGGTCTCGCGGTTGCCCAGGGCGTCGTGGGTGTGGCGGGTGACGCTGGAGTAGTCACCGCCGTTGGGCAGCTGATGACGCTGCACCTCGGCGATCAGGTTGTCGGCGGTGTCGAAGTGAAAGCGCGTCTCGCTGTGGCGGCTGGCCGCGCGGGTCAGGCGTCCCAGCGGGTCGTAGCCGTAGCGGGTGGTCAGCGCGGGCTGGCCCGGTCGCTGGCTCTCGCGCTCCAGCACCCGGCCCATGGCGTCGCGGGTGAAGGTGGTGACCAGCTCGCCTTCGCGACGCTCGATCAGGGCGCCGCCATCGTCGTAGCGGTAGTGGCGGGTGCGCCCGTCGAAGCCGGTGTCCTCGATCAGTCGTCCACCGCCGTCATAGCGGAACTGCCAGCGGTCGCCGTTCTGGTTGGTCAGCGCCGACAGCCGCAGCAGGCGGTCGTAGTGGTAGGCGAAACGCTGGCCCATGGGGTCGCGGCGCTCGATCGGCTGGCCCTTGCCATTGTAGCGATAGCGGGTGCGCTGCCCGGTGGGATCGAGATACTGGGTCAGCCGGCCTTCGCCGTCGTGGGAGAAGTGCTCGATGGCGCCGTCGGGGTGCTCGACGCTCAACAGCAGGCCGGTGGCGTCACGGGTGTAATGGGTGCGATGCCCGGCGGCGTCACGGCGCTCGATCAGCCAGCCGCGGTGGTCGTAGCGAAACTGGGTGGTCTTGCGTGAACAGTCGCTGGCACTGGTCAGCCGACCCTGGTCGTTCCAGCGGTACTGGTAGGTGTTGCCGGCGGCGTCGGTCATCGCCGTGAGCAGGCCGCGCGCGTTGTGACTGAAGGTGGTGACACGCCCGCTCGGGGCGATTTCTTGCAGCGGCAGCCCGCGTTCATCGAAGCGCAGCGAGCGTTCGCGTCCGTCAGGCTCGGTGACGCGCACCGGCAGGCCCTTGTCGTCGTAGTCGATGCGGGTGCTCAGGCCCTGGGGATCGACCGTCTCGATCAGCCGACCCTGGTCGTCATAGCGATAGTGGGTGGTGCGTCCTTCGCCGTCGATATGGCGGATCAGCCGGCCGTGCTCGTCCCAGCGCCAGTGCTCGCTGCCCAGCGCCGGGTGGAAGGGGTGAGTGATCGACTCGATCTGGTTGTGATAGTTGTAGCGGTAGAAGGTCACCACGCCGTCGGCGTCGGTGACGCGGGTGTACCACAGGCCGCGATGGTACTCGAAGCGGGTGTCTTCGCTGCCGTCTTCCAGGCGGTTGCGTACGCAGCGCGCATCGTGAGCGGCGGGCAGGGCGCCCTCGGCCTTGCCCGGCCAGTCCCACTCGAGCTCCACCGCCAGGCCACTGCGGTGGGTGTAGCGGGTGACCAGATGGTGCTGGTACTGGTACTCGCGGGTGTAGCCGCGCATATCACGACTTTCGATCAGATCACCGTCGGCGCTGTGCTGGTAGCGGACCAGCACCTCGGGCTCGTGCGCCTCGGCGGCTTCGTCATTGTGTTTGGTGACGTCCGCCCCGGGATAGTGGCGCACCACCTTGGCCAGCAGCCCCGCGCTGCTGTAGTGAAAGCGCAGCAGCAGGGCGGCGCCGTCGGTCAGCCGGTCCAGTCGGCCCTGGCGATAGCTCAGGTGCAGGGCGCGGCCGTCGCGCTCGCGCTGCTCGACCAGGCGGAAATGGACGCGCTCGCCCGGCCCGGACTTGCCGATGCGGCGGTAGAGCTCCTGACTGCCGTCGAGGTAGTGAAGCCGGTAGTGCTCGCTGTCGGGGTGTTCCAGGGTCACGCTTTCACGCGGGAGGAAGCGGCTGCCGCCCACCTCGATGGGCTCGATGGGCAGGGCGCGGTTCAGGCTGTCGATAAAGGTCAACTGCTCGCCCAGGGCCTCGAAGCGGGTATGGAACGGGCTGCTCCAGCGGGCGCCCAGCTCGCTGTCATCGAGTTCGTCGATGCTGGAGCGGTAGTAGCGGGTCCACTCGACGTCGATCAGCCCCGGTACGCTGAAGTCGGTGTGCCACAGGTTCTCGTCACCCATCACATAGTCCACGGGGTTGGGACTGGTGGGGGTGGGGCGATGCAGCGAGCACACGCAGCCGGCCGGAGTGGCGCTTGGCTCGGCTTCGTGGCGGGTGGTCTGGCGATTGTCTGCCGACAGGTAGTGGACCGTATGTTGCCCGGTGACGGCGGTGCCCTGGTGATTGACGCCCCTACTTTGCGACGACCGGCGGCGAGTCGCCTGGGCCAGGTCGCGTATCATCGGCAACAGGCGCTCGAACCCGGCGTTGACCATGGACCTGGCCATCCCGCCGAGCTGGCCGAGGAAGGCGATGAGGCGCTGACGGTCGTCACCAAAGGCCTCGAGCAGGCGGTCAAAGGCAATGAATACGACACGCTTGCCTTTCTCGAGAAGGTTCCACCACTCGGGGTTCTCGTCGATCAGTTTGAGCTGTGTGGCGGCATCGACCGGGTTGTTGATGAACTCGGCGAGTTTGCCGACGATGGTGTCAATTTCGCGCAACAGCTTCGGTTTCTGTTCCTCGAGCTTGGATTCGAGTTCTGCCAGAAAATCCATCGCCGCACCGCTGGCCTGGTTGACCAGAATCTGAGCGGCGATGTCGACGCCTTCACCGCGGGCAAACGCCTGTATGACTTCGCGGATCCCCGCACGTGCAGGTCGGGAGGCGTTGCCAAAGGCGGGCACCAGACCGATGGCGTCGATCACCAGCACCGCCCAGAGCCAGACGTTCTGGTAGTTCGGCGTGCCGTCTGCGTCGTTGCCATCGAGGTCAACCACGTCGCGGGCGACGTCGCCGATGGCCATGACGTTACCGACTACCGGCAGCATGTAGGCGGCCTGGACGACCACGTCGAGTACCGTGACGGATCCCTCCTCCACGTCCATCATGATCACGGCTTCCGGGGTCTCGCCTTCGCTGTAGGGCTCGGCGGTGATCACCCGGCGATGGTTGAGTGCCTCTTTCAGAGGATCGTGGTCCAAACCTGGAATGACGTGGTTGCCCCAGCTTGTTCTCGCGGCCATGCTAAGTTTCCTTCCTTATGTCCCCACAAGAGGGCGCCATCCCTGATGCATTCAGTGAGGTATTGACCGCTACCCACCGAGCCCCTTGGCGATATTGGCCTGTCGACTCAGGAGCGTTTCTTCGGTGATCCACCAGGCCAGCCTGGCGACGTCAGGTCGGTGTCCTGAGCGTGGGGGGTGTCCTTGAGGTCGCCGAATGTCGGCCTGGTGGGGACGTCACCCTTCCAGCCGGGTGATGACAGCTCGGTATTGCCAAGGCCTGGGAGCTGCTCCTGAAGCTTCTCCTGCGCGATCTTTTCGAGTTGTGCCCTGGCTTGCTGCTCGACTCGCCCCGCAAGATCGCTCGGAATGTCACCTGGGATGGTTGGCAACGGAGGCCCCTTGGGCCAACCTGGCGACGATAGACCCGCGCTGGAAGTGCTTGGCCTTCCTCCAGGCGTACCACCTGTCCAGCCGGGAGACTGAAGGAGGCTGGGCGCTTGGGGGGGCGATCCTTGATCTCTGGCGCTGCCTGACACGGCGGTCTGGCTGTCGCTGGACGTGGTGGCGTACGTTGGCTTGATCGGCACCTTGACGGGCCATGCCTGGGGCCGTTTGTCGATTTCTCGCGGGTCCTGGAAGTACTCGACCTGGACTCCCCCCAGAGGCAGCCCAGACAGCGTTGCCTTGCCGGCGGCGTCCAGCACCCCTTGGCGTACTGAGCCATCGGCGAGGAAAGCGCGATAGCGGGCGCCGGGCACCGGCCGACCGTTGCCATAGAGGTGTTCAAGATCCAGGTTGGAGGGTTCGGTTTCTGGAAGGTTGTCCAGCGGATAACTCAGACTCGTGGGCCCGCCAAACAGGTGCTGGCTGCCCTTGACGTCGATAGTGCCGGGGGCGTGAATTTCGATGTCGCCGCCCTTGAGTCGGATATAGCCGCCACCGCAGGTCAGCAGCACTTCCTCGGCAGCGGCAATGTGCACGGCGTCTTCGGTGGAGGTGATGCTGAGCTTTTTCTCTGCTGTGAGCGCCATCTCGTCGCTCTGGGCCTGCACCTCGACCTTGCCCTGGGCGGCGAACAGCTTGATCCCGGCGCGCTGAACGAACAGCGACAGCCGGTCGGCGATGCTGGCGACCAGGCGTTTGCCGGCGGCCAGGTTGATGTCTTCGCTTGCGGTGACGCTCAGCGACTTGCCCTGGGCCAGGTGGGTGGACTGGGGGGTGCTGATGGCGATGCCCGCCGGGGAGGCCAATTGCAGCCAGGGCTCCTTGAGTCGCGCGGCCTCGCCACGCCCACCTTTGCTTGCCGTTGTCGCACTGCTGCCGTCGAAGGCTGTGGCAGAGTCGGCACTACCGTGGCGCCCCTGGGCGTCGTCGCTGGCCTTGTGCAGGTCGGTGCGGCTGGCAAGCGCCTCGGCGTCGTGGTCGACAGCGCTGTTGCTGAGGCTGTCGGCAAGCTGCCAGGCGCTTTGTAGCTCGCGCCAGGCGGGGCGCATGTCGAGCTGCTCACCGTTGGCACCAAGCTGTCCCCAGCTGCTGACCAACAGGCCCTGGTTGGCGCGCACGGCGCCGTAGGCGTCGGTGCGCAGCTCGAAGCCGGTGCCGCGAAAGTCGCCGCGGGTATTGCCGTGCTGGTGGATCAGATAGCCGAGGTTCAACTGGCTCTTGGCGTGCTCGGAGTTGAGCCGCACCCGCTCCTGGTCGGTGGCGTCATCGAACACCAGCTCGTTGTACTTGCCACCGCGATAGGTCTTCGACTTGAAGCCCGACAGCAGACCGTTGGAGTGCCATTCCGGACGTTCATCGCCGTTGTAGACTCGACCGGTGATCAAGGGGCGATCCGGGTCGCCCTCGAGGAAGTCAACGATCACCTCCTGGCCGATGCGCGGGACAAAGACCGCGCCCCAGCCGGCGCTGGCGTTGGGCTCGCTGACCCTCAGCCAGCAGCTCGAGCCAGCGTCGTGGTGACCCAGCCGGTCCCAGTGAAACTGCACCTTGACCCGGTTGAGCCCGTCGGTGTGGATTTCCTCGTCTTCCGGCCCCCCCACGGTGGCGGTCTGGGGGCCACCCATCACCGGGCGCGGATGGTCGAGGCTCGAGCGATAGGGCAGGCACAGGCGCTGGGTCTCGATGTCGACCAGATAGTGGCCGGTGCCGGCGCGCTGGTAATCGTCACGGTGGAGGCTGGAGCCTTTATCCGAGAGACCCAGCCCGTGGGCGCAACGCGCCTGATCGAGCTGTTCCTGCAAGCTGCCGGGCAGGGTCGACAGATGCGCCGATACCGGCAGGGCATTCTCGGCATGCACGCTGAGGCCCAGCACCAGGAACTCGCGCTCGGTGTCGTCGCCGCGCTCATGTTGGCCATGCTGGGTCAGGGTGAAGTGGCCGCCTACCTGAAGCTGGCGGGCGCCACCGGCGCCATGGAAGCGCTTGGCGCGGGACTCCAGGGCTTCCAGACGATTGACCGCCAGTCGTTCACCGCGACGGTGGTCCGGGTAGTTGTACTCGCCTGGATAATCGTAGACCTCGGTGTCCGGCAGGTGGACCTGGTCACGGATGGTGTCCTGGGCGATGTCGCTGGGGTGGCGAGGCTGCTTGTAGTTGAAGGTGGCGAGGCTTACGCGGGTGGGCTGCTGTTGACGGCGCCCACCCCACTGGGTCAGTGCGTCCTCGGCCTCAGTGGCGGCCTGGCGATGGAAGCGGATGGCCTGGGGGGTTACCGCTGGGCAGGTATCTACGCTGTCGGTGATCACCAGGCAGTGATCGCCTTCGCCATGGCTGAAATAGAAAAACAGTCCTTCTTGTTCCATCAGCCGGTTGACGAAGTGGAAGTCGCTCTCTCGGTACTGCACGCAGTAGCTGCGCGCGGGGTAGTCGCGACGAAGATCAAAGCGGTAGCGCCCCTTGGCGATCTCGTGGCCCTGGAACACCGCCTCGATCACCTCTATGACCGTCTTGTCCTGGAAGATGCGGCTATCGCGACCGAGGCTCAGCAGCGACAGCCAGGGCACCAGCACCAGTTGATAGTAGTAGACGCCACCGTCTTCGCCGAGCAGGGCTGCGGTATCGACCAGGCCGGAAAGCGGCCGGTAGCCGCCGTCGGCCTGGCGGACCTCGATCAGCGCTGGCTGGGCGATCAGCGACTTGAGTTCGATGTCGCCACGCTGGGAGATCACGTCCAGGGTGTAGCAGAAGGGGCGCGAAATGGCCTCTTCACCGACCAAGCGATGGGGGATCAGCGATTGCCCGGCCAGATGAAACTTGAGCAGGCGCTGATCCTGACTCAGTGTGACGTCAAAGGCACCGAGCAGGTCGCTTGGGCGATACGAGGACCAGGAGGGGTCGTCCATGCTCAGCATCCTCCTGCCAAACGTGCCCACTCGGTGGGCGCCGATGGAAGACGCAGCGATGAGCGCAAATGATGGGGAGCAGATGGCATGGCGGTTCCTCCCTGAACGATTCCGTCAGTCCGAATCTGGAGGATCTTACCGGCGGGACGGGGCCCGGGCAGCAGGGGAAAGGCGTTTTCAGAAAGGGCTTACGCAGGAAAACGACATGTCGAGCAAGCTGTGCCTTGGCAACGCCGCAAATCGGGCATTGAAGGAGGCGGTGCACGTCGCTTGGGCCCTGAATGGGGCTTGTGGTTTGCAGTGCCGTTGCGCTGGATCCCGGGCGTGCCGTGCGAATGCCATCCTATGCAATCACACGGCCAGGCCGCTGCCTGAATACCAGGAGGCGCAGCCCTAGGGCGAAGAGGTCTGTTGTTTGGCGTTTCCGCTGGATGTGCCTTCGTTGTCATCGGCGCGTTCGCGCTGTTGTCTGGCCAGCGCCCAGATCTTCTCGTCAAGCTTGGCCTCGAGCGCCTTGAGTCGCTCTGACTGATTCGCCAGCAGGCGCCTCTGCTCTTCGATACGCTCGTTGAGCAGGTCTACCTCGTGGCCTCGAGCGCGCAGGTTCTCCTCGGCTCGCGAGCGCTCCATCTGCGTCTCGCGGTGGCGCTTTTCCTCTTCTGACAGTTCGCCCCGCAGTGCCTGAAGCTGCTGCTGCAACACCTCCTGGCGCTGATCGGCCTGCTTGAGGCGCTGGGCATGGGCCTTTTCCGCACTTTGTCGTTCCTGGCGTGCCTCGTCCAGCATAGCCATCAGCCGCGCCTCGGCGGCCTCGTGGCGCTGTTCTTCCTGGGCCAGGCGCTCGCGATGCTGCTTCTGCTGATCATCCAGCGCCTGCTGGTACTCCCTGCCTTCACGCTCCTTGTCCTGCTGCAGACGATCAAGCTGCGCTTCGAGCTGGGTGGCGCGCTCGCCTTCCTTGATGAGCTGCTGCTCCAGCGCTTGATTGGCGCTCGCTAGTCGTGCCGATTCCGAGGCCGCCTCCTGCAGACGCTGCTCCATGGATGACAGATGGGCCGACAGGGCGCTTTCGCGCTGTTCGGCGTCCTCGGCGCGACGATCGGCGGCGGCCACCTTTTCAAGCGCGCCTTCCACGTTGCGATCGGCCTCCTGGCGATAGTGGGCCAGGTTTTCCGCCGCCGCCTCCTGGGCCTTGCTCCAGAGCTCTTCGGCCAGTCCCTGAAGCTCCACGGGCATCCCCTGGGGGGGCGGAACGTCTCGTCGCTCTTCCCGGCGTGAACGCCATTCGCGCAGGTGCTCGCTGATGGTGGTGAAGCTGCCGGTGCCGAGTATCTCTCGGACCTTCTGAACGCTGGGGGCTTCCTGCTGCTTGAGCAGGGTATCCACCGCTCGTTGAACGTCGTCGTAGGTGATCCCGGTACGGGCCATGAAGCTCTCCTTGTGCGGTGGTCGATTCCGCCAGCGGCTGATCATGCCTGAATGCCCCCTCGCTCGCCATGCTCCGGTTCGCTTTCTGTGACACCCGTTGGCACTGCCGTGCGGTGACGTCACGTGAGCGGTGCTCACATCCCTGCGAACCCCTGCCTGCTTCGTGAGGGGGCGGCTGATGCCGCCAGCCATCATTTCCATTAAACAAAGGCGATAGTACGTGTAATTACATAATGCGTAAATACGTAGGAATATTTATGATATGCGACAATAAATCAAGATTACGCGCCTTATCTTGAGTTTTTGCTCCTACAGCTGCAGTATTCAAAGGGGAGAGGGCGCATAAGGGCGCATAGAGGCCCGGGTGTAGCGAGAGGGGGTGGCAAATGGCGTGGCCAGAGCCAGAGAGTAGAACAAAGGCGACGCGTGATATCACGCGTGCTGCGACAGGAAAGGACGCGAAAAGCACTGCAACTTCAGCGATCATCCATGAAAAAGGGGTCTTTGGTCTGATGTGGATTCAAGGTGTGACAATGCATGAGTAACCATCCCACAGTACCGGCACAGGACGGCAGGGCGATCGTCGGCAGCACGCCGGGGGGCACCCTGGTCGACGGCGAATTACCGTCTTCGTCGTCCCCGAAGGCCCTGATCGAGGCGGAAGATGACTGGCAGGCGGTGGCTCACTGGTTTGCCGAATACGCCGGCAGTGCGCAGACCCAGCGCGCCTACCGCCGCGAGGCCGAGCGGCTGCTGCTGTGGCTTGAAGAGCGCCGCCTTTCGTTGGCCCAGATGACCCGGGGTCACCTTGATGAGTTCGAGACCTTTCTCGCCGACCCGCGCCCCCGTGAGCAGTGGGTAGGACCGGTCAGGCCGCGTCAGGATCCTCGTTGGCGACCGTTTCGTGGCCCACTGTCGCCGGCAAGTCGACGCCAGAGTCTGGTGATCCTGCAAGGCATGATGGCCTGGCTGGTCGAGGCGGGCTGGCTGTCGCGCAACCCGTTTCGATTGATGCGCGACAAGCGCAGGCGACTCAACAATGGCCAGCGGCGTGTCGAGCGCTATCTGGAGCGTCCGCTGTGGGACTGGCTGTGGGCCTGGCTCAATGAGCCACTGGAGCCAGGTGCCGACCGACGAGCCAGATTTCTCTGGATCAGGCGGCGACTGGTGTTCGGCTTTGCCTACCTGCTGGCCCCGCGGATCAACGAGATGAGCCAGGCGCGCATGGGGGATCTGGTGAGGCGGGAAGGGCGCTGGTGGTGGCAGGTGGTCGGCAAGGGCGGCAAGTTTGCCGAGATTCCGGTGCCGCCCGACATGATCGAGCTGGTCCGGGAGGCGCGGACGCTCTACGGCGAGCCGGCCGATCCCGCCAGGGATCCAGCGCCACTGTTGAGACGCCTGGATGGTAAGACCGCGCTAGGTGACAACCAGTTGTACCGACTGATACGCACGACCTTCAGCCAGGCCGCGGACTGCCTGGAAGAGCAGGGCGGAGATCCCCAGGCGGTGGCACGGCTACGACAGGCTACGCCGCACTGGCTCAGGCATACCGCTCTGACCCATCAGGCCCAGGCGGGCGTGGAGCTTCGTTATCTGGCGCAGTCGGCACGTCACTCACGCCTGGAGACGACGACACGCTACCTTCACACCGAAGACGAGGAATGGCATCGCCAGCAGTCGCTGCACGGCCTTGGCCAGGCAGAGGGACCAAAATGGGGGCAAGGGAAGGGGGGAGAATAAGGAATGAAGAAACAGCCCCCCTGGACAGGTTTCTGGCTGGGGGCGGCTAGCAGAATCCGCCAGTAGAACCCGCCAGTAGAACCCACCAGTGGAGCCCGCCAATGGAGCCAACCAGGCAATCCTAGTGCTCGAGGGGGCCGCGCTTTCGGGCGATATAACGATTGGCGTGCTCGGTGAGCGCCTTGACGTCGGACTTGTAGCCACGGTCGAGTCGGTAGGCGGCCACCGCCAGCGCCAAGGTGGCGCCCAGCATGATCAGCATGGCGATATGGAATGTCATCACTTGTCCCTCCAGGTGAGCAGGGCCTTGGCATAGGATGCCACGAGTGCCAGACCAAAGCCAACGAAGGCGCCCCAAAGCGGCTTGGCCGTGCTGGCCACCACCAGCGTCGCCCCCGAGCTATCCTTGTCGGCGAAGAACAGCGCAATCAGCGAAAGCGCGCCGACGGTGGTGCCCGCGCGATCGGCCAGATCCAGCAGATTGGTAAGGATGACCGCTCGCTTGGCCCGTCGCTGGGCGGCCAGGTGAGCGATGATCTCTTCCAGCTGCTGCTGCGTCAGGCCTCGCTCGGAGGCCGGCGTGCCAGTCTTGCCGGCCCGTGACGAGCCCAGGTACTGGTCGAGCTCCTTTTCCAGTGCATCGAGTCGTCTATCACGTGAGCGATGCGGGCCCTGTCCTTGGGGGTCTGGCGCTTGCATGTCGATCTCTTTATGTAGCTTAGGCGGCGAGCGACAGCGAGTGCTCCGTTGTCACCCGCTCAAGGCGAATTCTAGCATGACGCCTGGCCGGGTTCTCCGAACCGGGGCTGACCGGGGGAGGACGACGGCGGGGCCTGGCAGGTATAATCCTGGCAGCATTCTAGGGAGTCACCATGACCACGACGAGTACCGCAGAACAGGCCCAGCAGGAGCTGCTGGAAGAGTTTGAACTGTTCGACAACTGGATGGACCGCTATCAGTACATCATCGACATGGGCAAGGCACTGCCGGCCTTCCCCGATGAGCACAAGCGTGACGAGCTGAAGATTCAGGGCTGTCAGTCCAATGTGTGGATGCACCACGAGCGCCAGGGCGACACCCTGCACTTTGCCGCCATCTCGGACGCCGCCATCGTGTCAGGGCTGATCGCCGTGCTGATGCGCATCTACAACGAGCGAAAGCCCAGCGACATCCTCGCCACCAGTCCGCATTTTCTCAAGGACCTGGGTCTCGACAAGCACCTGTCGCCGACCCGCAGCAATGGCCTCAACGCCATGCTCGAGCGCATCTATCGCGTCGCGGAGCAGGAAGCTGCCTGACGCTTGAACCCTGGGCATCGACGAGGCGCCCGCGTCAGTCCGCTGATCTCGAGTCGCTGTCGCCGCGCACCTCAAACCACTCGTCGAGCTCCGGATCCTGGCGGCAAAGCCTCTCGCTGGGCCCGCCAGGCACGGGATCGATGCCGCCCTTGGCGCCAGGATGGCAGCGCAGAAAATGGCCTCAACGCCATGCTCGAGCGCATCTATCGCGTCGCGGAGCAGGAAGCTGCCTGACGCTTGAACCCTGGGCATCGACGAGGCGCCCGCGTCAGTCCGCTGATCTCGAGTCGCTGTCGCCGCGCACCTCAAACCACTCGTCGAGCTCCGGATCCTGGCGGCAAAGCCTCTCGCTGGGCCCGCCAGGCACGGGATCGATGCCGCCCTTGGCGCCAGGATGGCAGCGCAGAATACGCTTGAGCGCTAGCCAACCGCCCCGTATCGGACCGTGAACCGTTATGGCTTCGTGACTGTAGTGCGAGCAGCTTGGCCAGTAGCGACAGCGTGGGCCCAGCAATGGGCTGATGACACCCTGGTAGAGGCGAATCAGCGCCAGTAACGGCCATGCCAGCCAGCGCTTCGGTCCGCGCGCCCGGGGTGATGGCTCCTGCGCGGGGGGCGATCGATCATCGCGACCACGACTGCTGTCAGCCCCGGCCGTCGCCGGTGACTCAGGATCCCTTGGTGTAGAGCTCATCGGGATCGATCAGCGCAGCGCTGTTGATGCGGGCGCTGTCAGCTTCCAGGGACAGATAGAAACAGCTACGACGGCCGGTATGGCAGGCTGGACCGGTCTGCTCGACCTGCAGCAGCAGCGTATCGCCGTCACAGTCCAGCGACGCACTCTTGAGATGCTGCTGCTGGCCGGAAGACTCGCCCTTGCGCCACAGCTTGGCGCGGGAGCGGGAGTAGTAGCATACCCGGCCAGTGCGCAGCGTTTCCTCCAGCGCTTCCCGGTTCATCCATGCCATCATCAGCACTTCGCCGCTATCGTGCTGCTGGGCGATCGCCGGCAGCAGGCCATCGCCGTTGAATCGCACATTGGCCAGCACCTCTTCGAGAGAATGACGGCTATCGCAGGGTTCGCGCTCGAGGCGTTTGAGCAGGTCGGTCATGGGGCTCAGGTGGCGTCCTTGGGGGTGGAAGAGGCTGTATTGACTGGATCAACGGTCGCGTCGGCACGCTCCTCGGCACCATCGTTGCGGCTGCCTTGGCAGGCCTGGCACAGGCCAAGCAGTTCGATGGTCTGGCGCTGTACCTGGAAGCCCAGTGTCCTGGCACGACTTGCCAGTTGCTCGTTGATCTCGTCGAGGTGCAATTCCTCGACGCGCCCGCAGTCCCGGCAGATCAGCAACTGGAAGCGATGGGCATGCTCGGGGCAGGGGCAAGCGACGTAGGCATTGAGCGACTCGATGCGATGTACCAGTCCCTGTTCGATCAGGAACTCCAGCGCACGGTACACCGTCGGGGGGCGCGCGGCGGCGTGATCCTTGGCTAGCCGATCCAGCAGATCGTAAGCCTTGAGGCCGCCACTGGCCTCACCGATCAGTTCCAGTACACGTCGCCGGATGGGGGTGAAGCGCACGCCACGATGTGCGCAGTGAGCTTCAGCCTGTTGTAGCAGGGCGGTTTCGGTCATGGGGTCCAATATTCACGAAGCGGCAACCTAGTCTACGCGCTGGCCCGCCGGCGGGCCAGACACGCGAAACTGTCAAATGGCTTCTGCCGGGGCTTCCTGCAGCTCGCCCTGGCGGGCGAAGTGGTGCTGGGCGAAGGCCACCCGCTCGGCAGCGCTGCGCTCCTCGGTCTGCGCCTCGATCAGATCGAGGCGTCGCCGCAAGCCTTCGCCATTGGCCATCTGGATCGCCAGGCCAGGGCGGGCGTTCAGCTCGAGCAACATGGGGCCGCGGTCACGATCGAGCACCATGTCGGTGCCGAGATAGCCAAGCCCGGTCATCTCGTAGCAGCCGGAGGCGAGTTCAAGAAGGGTGGTCCAGCCAGCGATCTGCAGGCTGGCCAGTTCATGGCCGGTATCGGGATGATCGGTGCGCGAACGATCGAACTGGACGCCTCGTACGGCGCGCCCGCTGGCGATATCGATACCGACGCCCACCGCGCCCTGGTGCAGGTTGGCCTTGCCGTCGGAGGCGGCAGTGGACAGCCGCATCATCGCCATCACCGGGTAGCCCTTGAACACGATGACACGGATATCCGGCACGCCTTCGTAGGTATAGGCAGCGAAGGTGGTATCGAAGTTGATCAGCCCCTCGACCAAGGCAACGTCCGGGGAGCCCCCAAGCGAATAGAGCCCCGAAAGGATATTGGAGACGTGGCGTTCGACATCCTCGATATCCAGCTCCGCGCCGCTGGGCTTGATGAAGTGCTTGCCCTCGACGCGCTCGATGACCAGGATGCCCTTGCCGCCGCTGCCCTTGGCCGGCTTGATCACAAAACCGTTGTGGCCCGCCAGCATCTCGCTGATGTGCTTGACACTAAACTGGGTCGACACCGTACCGATATGCTCCGGCGTGGTGATGCCGTATTCCTGTGCCAGCAGCTTGGTCTTGAGCTTGTCATCCACCAGCGGATATAGCTTGCGACTGTTGTAGCGACCGATGTAACGGATGTTACGCCGGTTCATGCCGATGATGCCCTTGGCCTTGAGCTTGCCGGGACTGGTCCAGTTGAGCATGGCTCAGTCCTCCGTGACTGGCTTGAAACGACGCAGTTCGAGCAGCCGGTAACCGGTGTAGTTGCCCAGCAGCAGGATCAGCGCCATCAGGATGAGCTGCAGGCCGAGGAAGTTGAAGGTGATGTGGCGAATCCACGGATTGTTCATCGCCAGATAGGCCAGTACCGCGGTCAGCAGGCTGCCGCCGCCCTGGATCAGCACCTCCTTGGGGCCTTCTTCTTCCCACAGGATCGACATCCGTTCGATGGTCCAGGACAGGATGATCATCGGGAAGAAGGTGATCGTCAGGCCCGCATTGAGGCCAAAGCGATAGGACAGCACGGTGAAGATCGAGATGATCGCTATCACCGTTATTATCACCGCCGTCACCCTGGCCACCAGCAATAGATTCAAGTGTGACAGATAGCTGCGGATGACCAGACCGACGGCCACCACCAGCAGAAACCCGACCAGGCCGGTGAGCAGGGTGGTCTGGATGAAGGCCAGGGCAATCAGTACCGGCATGAAGGTACCGGACGTCTTGATGCCGATCAGCACCCGCAGCAGCACCACCACCAGCGCACCGATCGGGATCAGCAGGATGGTCTGGAACAGCGCCTGCTCCTCGAGCGGCAAGCTGTGAATCGAGAAGTTGAGCAGGGTATCGCTGTCCTCGGCGAGCTGGCTGCGCACTGCCGCCGCGGCGGGCTGATTGCGTACCAGCATGGAGAAGGAAATACGTGAATCGCGACCGCCTTCCACCTCGAGCACGGCATTGCCAGCGCTTTCCCACATCAACAGGTTGTCGGGCTTGCCCTGTTCGCCGGTAGCCGGATTGAACAGGGCGCGCCTGTCGCCGTCATAGACCTGTATCCACGAGGTCAGGCTCTGGCGCCGACGGCCGCTGTCGAGCATCAGGCCACTGACCTCACGGGCGGCAACGCCGGCCTGGTTCAACAGGCGCACGGCTAGCGGCACACGATCGAACTGGGTCAGCAGTAGCCTGGCATTTTCCCCCTGGCGGTCATCGGCGAATTCGCTCAGCAATTCACGGGCGAAGGTAAAGGCGTCGGACGAGCGTGCCCAGGCGCGGTCGATCACCTGCTGGGCGGCGGTGTCGTAGGGACGCTCCCAGGCGACATCGGTCACCGGCGGCGGCGGGGGCGGAGCGGTTGCCTTGCGGGCACCTTCGGTCACCAGTACCTGGGCGGTGTAGTAGAGGCGCTGATCGCCCACCGCCTCGCGGGTGGACCACTCGGCGCGACGTGCGCCGTTTTCCTGCAGGAACGCCAGGCCATAACCCGGAGAGGCGGTGTGCTCGGTCAGCACCCGAAAACCGGCCTGAGAGGAGGGCAGGGCCATGTCCACCTTGGCCGGCTCGCCCTGGCCATCGAAGGTGACCTGAGCCTCGATTTCCCAGACCTGGCGCTGTTCACCCGGCGTCCAGGGGACCTCGAATTCCACGTGGCGGTGAATGCTCATCGCGATGCCAACCACCATCAGCAGGGCGACGATCAGATAAAAGGGCAGTCTGGACATGGGTCTTCCTTAATCGGGAGCGAAAGGCCGACGCCCCGGGGCGTCGGCACACAGCGTTATCTCAGGGCTGTTCCTGATCATCACGATCGGCCGCTTCCTCGTCGGCGGCTTCGCTGGCCGATTCCCCTCCTGGGAATTCGGGACGGTCGTGCAGGTAGTGGCGTGCCACGTCGATGACGGCGATATCCAACAGGAAACGACGGCCAAGCAGGACGGGATAGCTCAGGTGGGTGCGGTCGTTCAGGGTGAATTCGACCTGTTCACGCAGCGGGCCGAGGGTCATCAGCAGGCTGACCACGGGGCGGCTTTCTTCACCGTTGGCCTGGACGATGGTCACCTTGCGTTCTACCGGCGCCTCGATCCATTCATCGCGCACGGCCTCGACCACCGAATCCTCTTCATTGAGGCCCAGCTTGAAGCGCACCCATTCGTCACCATCCCGTTCGAAGGTGGTGACATCGGTAGCGGACAGCGATGAGGTATTGGCCCCGGAGTCGATCCGCGCCTTCAGATAGGTGCCCACATCGGGCAAGCCAACCCACTCGCTGCGTCCCAGCAGTTCCTTGTTGTCGATACCGGATTCGGTGCTGGCCTCACACTGCGTCGTCCGAGGACCGGGCTCCGCGCTGCCGCGCTCGAGCCCGGCCAGATCTTGGCGTACGCCGCGCAGCAGGCTACCGACTTCGCGGATATCGGCGGTCATGCGGCGATCCTGCGCCGCCTGTTCACTGAGCATGTCGTGGGTCAGGTCGCAGCGTCCCGCCAGGCGCGTCTCGAGCCCTCGGATCTCGGCGTGAAATTCCGAAGGCGTGAGAGGCTCAGGAGGAGGCGGAGCGTCGACCGGTGCCAGAGCACAGCCACCGAGCATCGCGGCGGCGGCCAAAGAAAGAAAACGAGTCGGTCGGAGGGGCATGACGCTAGCGTCCTTGTATCGGCATCGACAAAAATGGTGTGACTCGACAAGACCACTTCCGAGGAAGCTAATCGAACGAGACAAATTGAAGCGATGATAAGGAGCGACGCCAGCGCTGTCCATGCTGGGGCCGGGTTGATCACGCCTCAGGTGCTCCGCTGTACTGCTGAGAACCGCCCACAATCCCGAGCCCGCACCCCTGGAAAAGCGCAAGGGTGTCTACTGAGCGGGGCCCATGTCTACCTCATCAGAAATCGGGACAATAGACCCAAGGAGTTGCCTGAGTATTGGCGGCTACACAAGTCCCTATACACGCCCCTGGGCATTCCGCTTCCACTATGCAGAACCTTTCGTGCTTTGCTGAAGCTAGCACGAGGCTGACTACAATAACGCAACAAGATAGCGACAGAGTCGACTACAAGGTTCAACGTTCTCGTCGGAGCCCTCGCCATGGATAACAAGATTCTTGTGGTAGTGACCAGTCACGCCAAGTATCCCAATCATGATCGAGCCACGGGTCTGTGGCTAGGTGAAGCCGTGCATTTCATCGATCATGTCGAACAGGCTGGCTGGACCTGCGACATCGCAAGCCCCAAGGGGGGCTATACGCCCATCGATCCCCACAGTCTGGCGGCCGCCGAAGCGATTGACTGGGACTACTATCAGAACAAGGACTTCATGAACCGCCTGGGTACGACGCTGGCCCTGGACGAGGTCAACGCAGCGGACTATCGGGCAATCTATCTGGCGGGCGGGCATGGAGTCATCTGGGACTTTCCGGGCAACGAGACGCTCCAACGCCTGTGTCGGGACATCTACGAGGCAGACGGTATCGTATCCTCTGTGTGTCACGGTGCCGTGGGCTTGCTCAATGTGACCCGGGATGATGGGGAATACCTGATCAAGGGCATGAAGGTGACCGGCTTCTCCAATCACGAGGAGCACCTGGCCAAGCTCGACGACATCGTGCCGTTTCTTACCGAAACGGAGCTTGTCGAGCGTGGCGGGCTCTATTTGAAGGCGGATCGCGCCTGGGAGCCATTCGCCGTAGTCGATGAGCGGCTGGTCACCGGGCAAAATCCAGCCTCGGGCCGACGCGTGGCCGAACTGGTGCTGGAAGCGTTGGGCGACTGATCACCGTCGGTCAGCAAGATCTCTTCTATCCGGACATCACCATGGCAGCCAGACATCGTCAGGGAAGACGCACGATAGCGATTATCGTCATCACGGCGCTGGTCGCCGGACTCGTCATGGGGTTCTACGCAGGAAGCCGTTACCAGCTCTGGCATCTCCAGGACGCCTGCCTGGATGCCGGAGGACGGGTTTCAGACGACGGTGTGGCACGATGTGACATCGAACGTGAGGTTCCTGCCAGCTAGCCTGTGCTCGCAAGCGGAGAGGAAGCGTCGCTGGGTTGTGCAGGATGGAAAATCAGCCAGACGATCGACATGGAGGCCGCAAGCGCCAAAGGGGAGGCAGCAGAGCATCAGAGGCTTGTCCGGGAGAACCGGCAAACACCTCATTTAACATAATATAGATTATGCGAACCATGGGTCATGAAAGCTTGTGAAGGCTGATAACAGCCTCTTGTCACCAGAACCCCGCATCAATCGCTGTCCTTATCTACCTCGAACTTACCTCGAACCCGGCGGTAGCTTCCCACCGAGCCCAACGGATTCAGATCATCGAGCTGGCATCCCTACGTGGCGGCCACTCACATTCACACGAGCACGATCTGATGCTCTGGTGGCCGGCACTGACTCAACCCTTCTCCTTGAACTGCTGGTAGGTCTCCCGGGCGCGTTCCAGGTGGCGTGCCATGGCGGCTCTGGCGGCGTCGGGCTGGCGTGACAGGATCGCGTCGAGAACGTCCTGATGCTCGGCTTCCACGCGCTTCAGATAGGTGCTGGTGGAGTCGGTATTGACCTCGCTGGTCGCGAGCTTCGAGCGTGGAATCGCGCTCAGGTTGAGCTGCTCCAGCGCCTGAGGGAAGAACGGATTGTGGGTGGCCCTGGCAATCGCGTGGTGGAACTCGAAGTCCTCGTTGCGAGCCTGACTACGCTGCTGACGGGCCTTGACGAAGGCCGCATGGGTATCACGCAGGCGAGTCTCGTCGTCGGCCTCGAAGCGCTCGGCGGCCAGTGCTGCCGCCGCAGGCTCCAGATTAAGCCGCAGCTCGATGACATGCAGGATATCTTCGACGGTGGTCGGGCGAATCCGCTTGGCGGGCATGGCCTCGGCCGGTGCGGCCCGGATCACCGTGGTGCCGACACCACGCCGTGCCTCGACCAGGCCCAGCGACTTGAGGTGAGCCACCGCCTCGCGAATCACCGTCCTGCTGACACCGAAGGAATCACACAGGCCGCTTTCTGTCGGCAGCTTCTCGCCGACGGCGATGGTTCCGGCGGTGATCAGACCTTCCAGCTGGTCGGCCACGTTCATCGACAGACTGCCTTCACGCGTCAGCTTCTTGACGTTTAGCGGTGCCGGTTCCGTGCGGGGTGCTGGCTTGGCTGCCATGGTCGATTCCTCTTCAGTTCGCGTGGCGATGACGCGACGTGCCGCAAAGCGCTATTTTTCAGGGCTATTTATCAGGGCTGTAGATCAGCACTGACTATCAGGACGCCAGTGTATCAAGGCGATGGCGTCAGGTCCCCGGTGTCTGGCTGCTCGATCCTCTATCCCTCTGCCAGTGCCGGACACGGATGCCTGGTGGCTTTCCGCGACGATTCAGTGGCTATTCATCGTCAGGATGGCCCTGGCCTGCAAACTTGCCGCCCTGGAAGCGCACCGAAGGATCATCGGGAGCCAGCCGCCCTCCCCTGGCCTCGATCTCGGTACGCCAGGGTTCGGAGCTGTCCTTGGGCACCCAGCCCAGAAAGCCTGCTTCGCGATTGTCCCACCATTGTTCGGCGTTGTTGGAGGCGCCGTAGACCACGGTGTAGCCCAGTTCAGGGACGCAGAAGGCGCGCTCGAGCAACGCCATGAAATCCTCGACGCTCATCCAGGTAGCCAGCATGCGGGCATCGGCGGGCTCAGGGAAGCAGGAGCCAATACGCACCGCCAGGGTTTCGACCCCGAACTTGTCGAAGTACAGACTGGCGAGGTCCTCGCCGAAGCTTTTCGACACGCCATAGAGCGAATCCGGGCGTTTCGGCACCTTGGCGTCCAGCCGCTGATGCTGTGGGTAGAAGCCGATGACGTGGTTGGAACTGGCGAATACCACCCGCGGCTTGTCATGACGGCGCACCGCCTCATAGAGGTGATAGGTGCCCATGATGTTGGCCGGCAGGATCTGCTGCCAGGAGCGCTCCACCGATACACCGCCCAGGTGGATAACACCATCGCAGCCTTCCACCAGGCGAGCGACAGCATCGACGTCGGTCAGGTCTGCCGTGACGATCTCTTCATGGCGGGTGTCGTGGGTCACGTCCTGGTCGACGGCGACCATGTCGGACAGGCGGACCTCCTTCGCCAGGCGACTCAAATGAGGTCTCAGAGCGGTGCCCAGGCCCCCGGCGGCGCCGGTGACCAGCAGTCGATTCAACATGTCAGAATTCCTTCTCGGGTGTCGTGTCTCGTGTCTCGTGATACGCGCCTTCAGCGACCGAAGCCGTACAGTTCGGCGGGATTGTCGACCAGGATGCGTTGGCGCTGCTGCTCATTGGCCCAGGCCAGCAGTACGTCGAGCTGGTCAGGGTCGTCGGGGTACTGATCTCGCGGGACACCAACATGGGGCCAGTTGCTGCCCCAGAGGATGCGCTCCGGTGCGTGGTTGATGACCCGCCGGGCGATGGCGCCGACGTCGTCGTAGTCGGGCCCTCCGCTCAGGCTGGTCTCGTAACCGGCGCAGACCTTGAACCAGGCGTTGCCGCGGTCAAGCAGCCTGAGAATGGCATCGACGCGAGGATCATCGGCCGGCACCGGATCGATGAACTTGCCGATATGATCGATGATGTACGGGCACTCGATACGTTCCAGCATCGGCAGGTGCTGGTCGAGCTCGCGGCCATTGAACTGTACCATCAGGTGCCAGCCCAGGGGCGCGATCAACGGCTCGACCTCGGGCAGGCGAGCCAACGGCATGGCGCCTCCGCCCAGGTTCATGATGCGTGCGCCGCGTACACCTCGGCCATGCCAGTCTTCGAGGGTTTTCAAAGGGGTGTCAGGACTGACGGCGGCGACCCCGCGGGCCTTGTCCAGGCCCAGTTGATCGAGCGAAGCAAGCAAGGCGCCATTGTCGAACTGATAGGCGTTGGACTGGGTCACGACCACCCTGTCGAGCCCCATCCAGCGCTGGAAGCGCCGGAGATCCTCGACGGTTGCCAACTCCTTGATCGGCGGCCCGCCTGGCTGGCCTTTGTAGCCATCGAGGAAGAGATGAATATGGCAATCGGTGGCGCCGGCGGGTGCCTTCAGCCTGGGCGCGCGCCCTTCCAGCGGACGGGTATTGGCCGGTATCACTGTCTTGTCTCCTTGAGGGCGAAACGTGTCAGGGCGTCGCGATCGATCTCGATGCCCAGTCCAGGGCCGTCAGGGATATCGACCCAGCCCTGATGATGCTCCAGCGGCTGGGTGACAATTGCCTGGCGGAAGGGATTGTGGGTCCGATCGAACTCCATGATGGGTTCGATCGGCTCACGTCTCGGCGGATTGGGCGGCAGCGCCGCCATGGCCTGAAGGCTGGCGGCGATGCACACGGCGGTGCCCCACACATGGGGAATCAGGCGCACGCCATGAAGCGCCGCCATATCCACGACGCGCCGCATCTCGGTGAAGCCGCCGACGCCGCATATGTCGGGCTGGCAGATATCGATGGCGCGACTGGCCAGCGGCTCCTGCATGGCGTAGCGGCCATGCCAGTTCTCGCCACTGGCGACCGGTAGAGGCTGGCCATCGCGCACCGCGCGATAGGTATGAATCTGCTCCGGTAGTACCGGTTCCTCGAACCAGTCGACGTCGTAAGCCGCCGCCCGCTTGCCGACCTCGAGGGCCTCCAGCAGGTCATAGCCGTGGTTGGCATCGATCATCAGACGCCGATCGGGACCGATGGCCTCGCGCACGGCGGCGATGACCCGAAGATCTTCCTCGACGTTGAAGCCGATCTTGATCTTGACCCCGTGAAAGCCTTCCTCGGCGTAGCCCGCCACCTCCGCGGCGATATCACTGACCCGGTCCACGCCATCGCGACGAAAGGAGCCGGTGGCGTAGGCCTGGACGCGTTCGCGAAAACGCCCTCCCAAGAGCTCCGACACGCTGGCACCGTAGTGCTTGCCCTTGATGTCCCACAGCGCGATGTCGATGCCGCTGAGGGCGGTCATGGTCAGCCCCCGCTGGCCCTGGTCACGCAGCCGGTTGTAGAGCACGAGCCACAGTCTTTCATGCTCCAGCGGGTTGGCGCCGATCAGGGTGTCGGCGTAGGTGGTCACCACCGCGGCGTTGGCCTGGGCCGGACCGAGGCACTCCCCCCAGCCGACGGTGCCGTCTTCGCAGGTGATCTCCACCAGGCAGTGCTGGCGGCGTTCGAAGCGCATGGAAGCACTTTCGAAGGCCTGTTCAAGGGGATGATCCAGCAGATGGGTCTCGACCCTGGCGATCTTCATCGGTGTGCCTCTTTTCCTGTAGGTGGTCAGCGGTGTGTGGCGCCTCGTCAAAGGCTGGCTTGGCATGGTCGCCATCACTCCAGCATGTTGGGCAGCGCCATGGACAGTGCCGGAACGTAGGTCACCAGCATCAGAGCGGCGAACAACGCCAGGTAAAACGGCCAGATGGTGCGAACGGTCTGCTCAATCTTGATCTTGCCGACCACGCTGCCGACAAACAGGCAGGCACCCACCGGCGGTGTGCACAGCCCGAGCCCCAGATTCATCATCATCATGATGCCGAACTGGATCGGATCCATGCCGAACTGGGCGGCAATCGGCAGGAAGATCGGCGTGCAGATCAGGATCAGCGCCGCCATGTCCATGATCATGCCGAGTGCCAGCAGGATCAGGTTCAGCATCAGCAGGATGGCGAGCGGATTGTCGGTGATCCCGAGCAGTGTGTTGGACAGCAACTCCGGCACGCTATACAGGGCGAGCAGATAGGAGAACGCCGAGGCGCAGCCGACCAGGATCATCACCAGCGCGGTGGTGCGCACCGACTGGTAGACCGCCTGCTTGAACGATGCCCAGCGCAGCTCGCGATAGACCAGTGCGGTGATGACGATGGCGTAGATGGCCCCGAAGGCGCCTGACTCGGTCACCGTCAGCACGCCAGACAGCACGCCGCCCACGATGATGACCGCGGTCAGCAACCCTGGCAGTGCGGCGGCAAAGCTGATCGCCAGCGCCTGCCAGCCCGGAAAGCGCTCGCCTTGGTAACCACGCTTGACCGCTACCAGATAGGCGGCCAGGGCCAGCAGGCCACACATCAGGATGCCCGGCACGATGCCCGCCATGAACAGCTTGGTGATGGACAGGCCACCGCCGGCCGCCACGGCGTAGAGGATCATGTTGTGGCTGGGCGGAATCACCACCCCGGCCACCGACGAGGTCACCGTCACGTTGACCGCGTAGTCCGCGTCGTAGCCCTTCTCCTTCATCACCGGAATCAGGATGGAGCCGAGCGCCGAGGTGTCCGCCACCGCGGAACCGGAAATCCCGCCGAACAGCATCGAAGAGGTCACATTGACCACCCCGAGCCCTCCGCGCACCCGGCCCACTGCGGCAGAGGCCAGGCGCACCAGGCGCTGGGAAATTCCGCCGTGCAGCATCAGCTCGCCGGCGAAGATAAAGAACGGAATCGCCAGCAGCGAAAACACCGAAATGCCCGAGAGGATGCGCTGGAATGCCACGAACAGCGGCAGTCCCTCATAGAGAAAGCCCCCTACTGCTGCCAGTCCTACCGCAAAGGCCACCGGAGCGCCGACCGCCAGTCCCAGGGCAAAGAGTCCAAAAACGATAGCGAGTCCCATGCTCAGTCCTCCTGGGTCGGGTTGTGCCGGCCGCCAAGCCGCTTGACGATGTTGGCCACAGCGAACAGCACCATCAGCGCGCCACAGATCGCCAGCGGCGCGGCACGCCAGCTTTCGGAGAGTCCGAGCATCGGGATAGGTCGTGCCAGGTTGGTCATCATCAACTGCCAGCCCTGCCAGGCCATGAAGCCGCCAAAGGCCACCACGAACAGATCCGCCAGATGGTGCATCAGACCCTTGATCGGCGCCGGCATGTTGTCGCGCAGCAGGTCGATGGACAGGTGGCTGTTGTGACGAACGCCGGCAGCGGCGCCGAGAAAGGTGATGTAGGCCACGCTCAGAAGCGCCGTCTGCTCGACCCAGGTGGGGGTGTCATTGAGCACGTAGCGGCCAAATACCAGCCAGCCAAAGGTGATGATCAGCAACACCAGCAGCACCCCGGCCACCATGATGCAACCATGGGCGATACTGTCGAGGATGCGGTCCAGTCGGCTGGGTGTTTCACGCTTGTAGCGTATGCTTCGTGACTCCGGCGATGCCGGAGGAAAGGCACCACGGCGTACCGTGGCGCCCTCTTGCTCTGACTCGGTTTGCTCGGACCCGACGTCAGAGGTGTCGGTGGGTGCGTTCACGCATCAGCCTCCCCGCCCGCCCCCGGCACCGGGGACGGGGCTCTCGTATCAATGGGATCAGTCGGCCTGAGCCGCGCGAATGTCGTCGACCAGCGACGCCAGGTCCGGGTTCTCGGCAAGAAAGCCCTCATAGACCGGTTGCATCAGCGCCTGGAATTCTGACTTGTCCGGAACCTCATTGATCTCGACGCCTGCATCCAGCGCCGTTTGCCGACTGGCGGCGGTACGCTCTTCCCACAGTTCACGCTGCTGCTCGGTGGCGACCTGCCCGGCCTCCCGGACCGCCGCCTGGTCCTCTTCGGACAGCTCGTCCCAGGTGCTGCGGGCCATGCACAGGCACTCGGGAATGACCAGGTGGTTGGTCAGCGAGTAGTAGCCGGCAACCTCGTAGTGGCCGCTGGATTCGTAGGACGGGAAGTTGTTCTCGGCGCCGTCGATCACACCGGTCGTCAGCGATTGGTAGACCTCACCGTAGGCCATGGGGGTGGCGTTGCCACCCAGCGCATCGATCATGTCGACGTAGAGGTCGTTGTTCATGACCCGGACCTTCATGCCCTCGACATCTTTCGGAGTCTCGACCGGATGGTCGGTGTTGTAGAGGCTGCGCGAGCCTGCCCCGAACCAACCCAGCGCGACCAGGCCCTGCTCCTCCATCGCCTCGGCGAAGCGTTCGCCGATCTCGCCATCCATCAGTTCGTACATGCGCTCTTCACTTTCAAAGATGAAGGGCAGCGAGAGTACGTTGGCAGCCGGCACCATCGGACCCATGGGGCCCATGTTGAAGTTGCCGAAATCCAGAGCACCGTTGCGGGTCTGCTCGATGGCATCGGGCTGATCCCCCAGCACGGCGTTGTGATAGACCTTTGACGTGATGCGCCCTTCCGTTCGCTCGTCCACCTCCTTGGCGAAGGTCTCCAGCGCAATGCTGTTGGGGTACTCGGGAGGATGAATGTTCCAGCCGCGCCACTGTTCGGCCAGGGCTGGCGTTGCCAGCAAGGCGGTGGTCGCGGCCAGGCCGGCAAGATGGATGGCGCGGGTGAGCTTGCGTGAAGCAGCGGGATTCATGGCGAGTCCTCTGGTTGACCTTGTTGGCGTTGTTGTCATACCCGGATGGGCAAGTGTCCGGCCCTCTCGTACTGCCATCACATGGCGATGGCCTGAGCCGTTTTCTGGAAACCATGGCATACTATGTATGACAAAGTAGAAGAGAGGACTTCCTGGCTGCAACCCCTTCCTGACACTTTTTGACTAAAGTGCAATGCCACTGTCGAGGTGCGTTAGCCAAGGCGGCCAACATGATCGACATTTTTCGGAAAAGCCCTTTATTAGCGGGCAATAACGATCTGTCCGAAACCTGTTTCTGGTGCAGAGAGGCCCCGCTGCAGCGGCAGCTTAGTTGTAAAATGCTGTCATTTTCGAGCGTGACGCGTGGCCTGCTGTGTCCCTGTGCCGCCTGAGCTGCATAGGCGGCAGGAAGTCTCGAGGGACGTGCAAGGCCTCGGCTGATAAAGACATTCAGCGCAGACAATATCAATGCAGAACAAAGGGAGAATCGGGCGCCGCTGAGCGCCCGAGAACATGGCGGAGATTCGTTCGGGGGAAGGATCGAGGCGGCGCGCCCGAACCATCGGATCGGGCGCTGGTCGGGAGATGGCTAGAAGGCCCAGGCCGCCGACAGCGACACCGTATCGCCATCGAAGCGATTTTCCGATGACACATCGTGAAGCCACTTGCCGATCAAGGTGACCGGCGCCTGGCCGAGTGAGACGCTCTTCATGAAGGCCGGCCCTACCCCTGCCCCGCTACTGCGAAAACCATCTTCCAGGCGATCCGGTACCGGTCCCGAGTCCGACTCGAGCTGTTCGTACACGTACCCGGCCAGACCCAGTCCGAAGCTTGGTGTCAGGTACTTCGCCGCCAGCACGTCCAAGTGAAACTCGTCGCCGGTGGTGTAGTCGGTGGCATCGTTCTTGAAGTTGAACAGGATGCCCGCGGTCATCGACAGGTCCCATCCGCTTTCGGGCAGCCAGCTGTAGGTAATGGTGGGATCGATCGACCAGTAGTGCCGCCCCAGGTTGATCCGATCGTTCTCGTCGTAGCGCCCCACCGGAATATTGATACCCACCGCCGCCGTGGTGTGGTGAGTCCCGTTGGCCCAGTTGAGGGCGACCGGCACCAGGTACGGATCACCGAAGCCGCTGTTGCTTCCGGTGTTGAAGCGTTCCTGGCCTGGGATGCTGGCCTCGAGATCGACGCTGACGTCAAACACGTAGGGAAGATTGATCCCGGCGATGTAGGTGGCACCGAGCCACTCGACGTCGGTCACCCAGGTCAGCTTGAGCAGGTTGAACCACAGCGTCTGGTCGAGACCCGCCGACAGCCGCCCGCCCAGGGGGCGCGCGCCGATATCGCCCTCGTAGCGCACCAGGTCGTTGCGCGCATAGACCCCGGGTGGCGGGGCCAAGCCTGCGGCAAAGTCGTTATAGGCGCCCGGTACATAGATGCTGCTGCCACCTTCCGAGGCATGAGCCGTCGCTGGGGCCAGCAGTGCTGCACCAAGGATCGGCGCTGCCAGCAGGTAGTGATACATACCGGAGGTCAGGAGTCGGGGGCGACAAATGGCCATGGGGACGGTTCCATTGAGAAGTTTGCTGCAAAGTATAGGAAGCACTACGAACTTTTGGGCACAATTTTGACGTACCTGCCTCCTATGCCCCCACGTACCCTGCTGCTCTTCCCGTGACGTCTACCTCCAGCGTCCTGCGACTACTTCGGTCGTCCTGCGATTACTTCGGTCGATTGGCCAGATACGACAACGGCGCCCCAAGGGGCGCCGTTGTCGGGTGCGGGAAGCGAGTTCCGGTTCAATCCTGGCGGTACGCCCTTACTCGCCGGCGGGCGCGTAGGAGCCATCTTCGCGGTGCACTTCCTTGCCCGTCAGGCCCGGAGTGAACACGCAGGCCAGGTGCATGGTCTTGGAAGCACGCAGCAGGTGCTCGTCATGCTGATCCAGGATGTAGATGTCGCCCGGCTTGATCGGCCAGATCTTGCCGTCGGCCAGGGTCTCCACCTCGCCTTCGCCCTCGATGCAGAACACCGCCTCGAAGTGATGCTTGTAGTGGATGTGGGTCTCGGTACCCTCGAAGATACGGGTGATGTGGAAGGAACACTGACCGCCGTCATCGGCGAGCATCAGGCGGGTGCTGTCCCAGTTACCGTTCTCTGCCTTTACCAGGCGGTCGGTCTGACGGGCTTCTTCCAGGTTGCGAACGATCATCGAATTCTCCGTTGTCGGGTGTCGGGGGCGTCGGCGGTGCCGGGCATCGAAAGGCCCTGTGCGAGGCTTCGAGCGCTGGTGGCGTCCGCAGAAAAAGCGAGGGCGAGCCCTCGCTTTACATATTGCTCAGGGCAGGATCAGCGGCACCTTGCTGCTGGCGCCTGCCCGCAGATAGCCTGCGGGCGTATCCTGTTTCAGCTTAGCGCCTCGTGGGTGCTGCGCTCGAGGATATCGAGACCTTCGATCAGATCCTCGTCGGTGATGGTCAGCGGACACAGGCACTTGACCACCTCACCGTCCTGGCCACTGGTCTCGATCACCAGGCCGTTCTCGAAGGCCTTGGCGGTGATCTTGTCGGCGATATCGCCGCTTTCCACGTCGATGCCGCGCATCAGGCCGCGGCCACGCTCGGAAGCCGGATACCCCTTGTCGCTAAGCCAGGCGGCGATCTTCTGAAAGCGCTCTTCCACGATCCGCGCCTTGCGCTGGATGTCACGCTCGAAGGTATCGTCGCTCCAGTACTTGCGCATGGCAGCGGTAGCGGTGACGAAGGCCAGGTTGAAGCCACGGAAGGTACCGTTGTACTGACCCGGCTTCCACTTGTCGAGCTCCGGGCGCATCAGCACGTGGGCGAACGGCAGGCCGAGTGCGGACAGCGACTTGGAGTTGGTAACGATGTCCGGTGTGATGCCGGCATGCTCGAAGCTGAAAAACTTGCCGGTACGACCACAGCCCGCCTGGATATCATCGATGATCAGCAGGATGTCATTGTCGCGGCAGATGCCCTCGAGACGCTTGAGCCAATCCAGGCCGGCCACATTGATGCCGCCCTCGCCCTGGACCGTTTCGACGATGACCGCGGCGGGCACGTCGAGACCACCGGACTTGTCGCCGAGCAGCTTCTCGAAGTAGTCCAGGGTATCGGTCTCGCTACCCATGTAGCCATCGAAGGGCATGAAGGCCGCACCCTGGGTCGGAATACCGCCGGTCGCCTCGCGGAACTTGCGGTTGCCGGTGGTGGCCAGCGCCCCCATGGTCACGCCGTGGAAGCCATTGGTGAAGGTCACGATGTTGTGACGACCCTTGGCCACACGAGCGAGGCGAATGGCAGCCTCGACGGCATTGGTGCCGGTCGGCCCCGGGAGGTGGACCTTGTAGTCGAGACCACGCGGCTTGAGGATCACCTCTTCCAGGGTCTCCAGATAGTCGCGCTTGGCGGCGGTCCAGAAATCAAGACCGTGGATGATGCCGTCGGTGGCCAGATAGTCGACCAGCGCCTGCTTCAGGTGCGGGTTGTTATGGCCGTAGTTCAAGGTGCCGGCACCGGCCAGAAAGTCGATGTACTCGCGGCCTTCCTCGTCGGTCAGGCGAGCGTTCTGCGCCTTGGTGAAGACCACCGGAAAGGAACGGGAATAGGTACGAACTTCGGATTCCATGCGTTCGAGGATCTGGGTCTGCATTGCGACCTCCTGTCGGGTTCGTAGGGGAAGTTATCGGGTATCGGTGGCGACGGACGCTGGCGCCCTGTCACCACCCTGGAAGCCGTTAGATACGCGTCGTGTCGAAGGGACCGATGCGCACCAGGTTTTCCGGATCGTGCTCTCCACCCAATTGGTCGGTAGAGAAGTACTCGCGGCTGTTCAACGGCGCCTGCCAGCGATCGGCCAGGCGGCGGAACAAGCCCCAGGAAGCCTGGTTATCCGGTGTGATGGTGGTCTCGAGGTGGTGGACCTCGGCAAATTCAGGGCGGGTCAGGATGGCTTCGACCAGTCTGCGGGCCAGGCCGGTACCGCGGGCCTTCTCGCCCACCGCGACCTGCCACAGAAAGTAGGTGTCCGGAGCATTGGACTTCACGTAGCCGGAGACAAAGCCGACGATCTCGCCTTCCTCGTTGGTGGCAACGGCACAACTGTCACGGAACTGGGTGGCCAGCAACAGGTAGGCGTAGGCGGAGTTGACGTCCAGGGGCGGGCAGGACTTGACCAGCTCGTAGATGCCCCAGCCATCCTCGGGAGTGGACTTGCGAATAAACAGCGGCGCCGCTTCGTGACCCACCACCGCGTCCGCCACCGTAGGCTTGGCGAGGTCGGCTGATGGTGTGAAGGGCTCAGTGCTTGCGGTCATGTTCGTTATGCTTCGCTGTAGCGAATTTGGACAACCATTATAACAGTCGAGTATGACATTTCAAAATCTGGATTATTCTTAACCCCTGGAAGCATAAAAAAAAATTATGCGAGCAGCGCCAGGCCACGTCTCATGGCGGCTCGGAGCGATCGCTGCCGCTCACCTCCCCTATCCCTTTGGCGTAATCGATTGCCTCTCCAACGAGACGATTTCGTCCGCCTGAAGCAGTATAGTCGGCCCTTTCGGATCGGCGAGAAAAGGCCACAAAAAAGGGCACCCACAGGTGCCCTTGTCGTATCGTGACGCCGGTCTCAGGTACGCGTCGGCGTGCGCATGGTGACGAACTCTTCGGCGCCGGTCGGGTGGATGCCGACGGTCGCATCGAAATCTGCCTTGGTCAGGCCCGCACGCACCGCGATGGCGATGCCCTGGATCACCTCGCCGGCCTCCTCGCCGACCATGTGCGCCCCTACCACCACGTCGCTTTCGTCGTCGACGATCAGCTTCATCAGGCAGCGTTCATCGCTGCCGGACAGGGTGTGCTTCATGGGACGGAAGTCGGCGCTGTAGACGCGGACCGCCTTGCACACCTCGCGGGCCTTCTCTTCGGACAGGCCAACGGTGCCGATGTTGGGATGGCAGAACACCGCAGTGGCGATGTTGTCGTAGTTCATCGGCGCCTTGGGCGCGTCACCGTAGTGGTGTGCAACCAGATGCATGGCCTCGGCCAGGGCCACCGGCGTCAGCTCAGGACCGCCGGTCACGTCGCCCAGCGCCAGGATCGAGGGCACCGAGGTCTCGAAGCGATCGTTGACCTGGATGGAGCCGTTCTCGTTGAGCGCGATGTCGAGCTGGTCCAGGCCCAGGCCTTCCAGATGCGGCTTGCGGCCGGTGGCGGACAGCACGGCATCCACCTCAAGGGTCTCGCCGTTGGTCAGGGTGGCCTTGATCCCGCCTTCGACCTTCTCGAGGGACTCGATGTTGGTGTTGAAGTGCAGGTTGACGCCCTTCTTGGCCATCTCGTCGCGGGTGAACTCGCGCACCTCCTGGTCGAAGCCGCGCAGGAACAGGTCGCCGCGATACAGCAGGTGGGCGTCGGCGCCCAGGCCGTTGAAGATGCTGGCGAACTCCACGGCGATATAGCCGCCGCCAAGCACCAGAAAGCGCTTGGGAAACTCGTCCAGGTCGAAGATCTGGTTGGAGTTCATTGCCAGTTCGCTGCCGGGGAACGGCGGCACCCAGGGCCAGCCACCCACCGCCACCAGGATCTTCTCGGCGCTGATGGTCTCGCCGCCGACCTCGACACGGTGTTCGTCCACCACCTTGGCGCGACCGTTGATCAGGCGCACCCCGGCGTTGTCCAGCAGCTTGCCGTAGATGCCGTTGAGTCGCTTGATCTCACCGATCTTGTTGTCGCGCAGGGTCGCCCAGTCGAAGCTCGGCGCCTGGTCGAGCTGCCAGCCGAAGCCGCGAGCGTCGTCGAAAGCCTCGTGGAAGTGTGCGGCGTAGGAGTAGAGCTTCTTGGGCACGCAGCCCACGTTGACGCAGGTACCGCCGAGGTAGCGATCCTCGGCGACGGCCACCCTGGCCCCGGTTGCCGCCGCGGTACGGGCAGCGCGGACACCACCGGAGCCGGCACCGATGACAAAGAGGTCATAGTCGAATTGTGACACTTGCGTCTCCTGATTCTGTTGCTGGGGCCCTTGTTGTCGGGACCGCTGTCGGATCATTAGGGGCCTGGCCTACCAGGGACCTGCCTCGAGGCCCACCAGGATGGGAAACCTTCCCATGATACCAGCGGGCTGGCTACCACGGGAGGGTGCTTGACCACCTTGACCGAGGGGGGTAAAAACATGCACCACTTTAGCCATCCACTGCTTGCACGGGGAAAGTTCATGAGTGATATCGACAATCTGCTCGCCAATAATCGGGCCTGGGCCGACAGAATCTGCCAGGAAGACCCTGATTTCTTTGCCCGCCTTGCTCAGCAGCAAAGCCCGGAGTATCTGTGGATCGGTTGTTCCGACAGCCGCGTGCCGGCCAACCAGATCATCGACCTTCCCCCGGGTGAGGTGTTCGTCCACCGTAACGTCGCCAACCTGCTCTATCACAATGACATGAACGCCCTGTCGGTGGTGCAGTTCGCGGTGGACGTGCTCAAGGTACGTCACATCATGATCGTCGGCCACTACAACTGTGGCGGCGTGCGCGCTGCGGTCACCGGCGGCGAGAACGGTATGGTGGACAACTGGTTGCACAGCGTACGCGAACTCTACAGCATGCATCGCTCGGAACTCGAGCATCTGCCGCTGGACGAACAGGTGGATCGCATGTGCGAGCTCAACGTCAAGTCTCAGGTCAAGACGCTGTGTCGTACCAAGATCGTCCAGCGTGCCTGGCAGCGCGGCCAGGCGCTGTCGGTGCATGGCTGGGTCTATGGCCTCAGCGACGGTCGTGTCACCGATCTGGAATGCAGCGTGCACGGCCTGGATCAGGTCGCCCAGCTCTATCGCATCGACCGCGTCTGCCCGCCCCAGCAGTGACGGCTGGTCTGAACTGACCGATTGACCGCCAGGCGACCCTGGACACCACTGTCGCCTCGGCGCTGTGTCGATTGCCCTTTCGCGCCCCCGAATCTCGTTCGGGGGCGCTTGCACTTGCGGTTACCTCACTCGCCTCCGCCGGCTACCTCAGCTCCTCTATTTCCCCTTACTTTTCTGTCTGCGCCACCTTCTCGTCGCTCAGCGCTTGTCTGCTCCTTGAAGACACGCTCCCCGGGCCCATATTCGTTCCTCGCATGGGTGCTGTCACAATTTCGATTGTGTTTAAACGCGACACCTCACTATGTTGATGCAGGACATTGACTAGCCGGCGCTTACAACATTGACCAAGGCGTCCGACTGGCAATTACAACAACCTCAACAAGCAGGAACTCCTTCCATGTTCAAGAAGACCCTTCTGGCCGGTGCCCTCGGTGCCGCCATGCTGACGGCTGCCCTGCCCCAGACCGCACTGGCCGAAAACACCCTGCGCATGGCCTACGACGCCGATCCGGTGTCGCTGGACATCCATGAGCAGCTCTCCGGCGGTATCCTGCAACTGTCGCACATGGCCTTCGATCCGCTGGTGCGCTGGACCAAGGACTTCGAGTTCGAGCCCAGACTCGCCACCGAGTGGGAGCAGGTCGACGACACCACCATGCGCATCAGCCTGCGCGAAGGGGTCACCTTCCATTCCGGCAACCCCTTCACCGCCGAGGACGTCGCCTGGACGGTGGAGCGCCTCAAGCGCAGCCCGGACTTCAAGGCCATCTTCGAGCCCATCGAGACGGTCAACGTGGTCGACGAGCACACCGTGGAGATCGTCTCCAAGCGGCCCAACCCGCTGCTGCTGAACATGGCCACCTACATCTTCCCGATGGACAGCCAGTTCTATTCCGGCGAGACCGACGGCGGCAAGGCCAAGGACGAGATCGTCAAGAACGGCAACTCCTACGCCTCGCGCAACATCTCCGGTACCGGCCCCTTCCAGGTGACCAACCGCCAGCAGGGCGTTCGGGTCGACTTCGAACGCTTCGATGACTACTGGGACAGCGAGTCCCCGGGCAACGTCGACGCCATCACCCTGACCCCGATCGGCGAGAACGCCACCCGCGTCGCCGCCCTGCTGTCCGGTGACGTCGACTTCATCGCGCCGGTACCGCCCAACGATCTGGAGCGTATCGAGAGCGACGAGGACACCAATCTGGTGACCATGTCGGGCACCCGCATCATCCTGTTCCACATGAACCAGGAGCGGGTCGAGGCCTTCCAGGACCCGCGCGTGCGTCAGGCCTTCAACTACGCGATCAACCAGGAAGGCATCGCCGATCGTCTGATGAAGGGCTTCGCCACCCCGGCCGCCCAGTTCTCGCCAGAGGGCTACTCCGGCCACAACCCGGATCTCGAGCCGCGCTTCGATCTCGACCGGGCCAAGGAACTGATGGCCGAAGCGGGCTATGAGGACGGCTTCTCGGTCAGCATGATGGCGCCCAACAACCGCTACGTGAACGACGCCAAGATTGCCCAGGCGGTAGCCGCCATGCTGGCGCGGATCAACGTCACGGTGGACCTGAAGACCCTGCCCAAGGCCCAGTACTGGGGCGAGTACGATGATCGCGCCGCCGACATGATGATGATCGGCTGGCACTCCGACACCGAAGACTCCGCCAACTTCCACCAGTACCTGACCGAGTGTCCGGACGCCGACAGCGGTGGCGGCCAGTACAACGCCGGCAACTACTGCAACGAGGAGCTCGACCAGCTGATGGTCGACGCCAACCTCGAGGTGGATCTGGAAAAGCGTGGAGAGATGCTGCGTGAACTCGAGCAGGGCCTCTACGACGATGCCGCCTTCATTCCGCTGCACTGGCAGAACCTGGCCTGGGCCTCTGCGGCCAACGTCGACATCGAGCCGGTGGTCAACGTGATGAACTTCCCCTACCTCGGGGATCTGGTCATCGAAGAAGAGTAAGACGACAGGCACCGCCGCGCGGTGCCTGCAAGCTCCCATTCAGCAGCTGCCTCGGCTCCGTGACATGGTCGCGGAGTCGAGCGCCTGTACCCTGGACAATCCCCATGATCGCATTTCTGATCAAGCGCCTCTTTCATGCGCTGCTGGTGATGTTTGTCATCAGCGTGATCGCCTTCGCCATCCAGGACAACCTGGGTGATCCCATCCAGCAGATGGTGGGTCAGTCGGTGCCCGAGAGCGAGCGCGAGGTGCTGCGCGAGGAACTGGGGCTCAACGATCCCTTCCTGGTGCAGTACTTCCGTTTCGCCGTCAACGCCGCCCAGTTCGACTTCGGCTATTCGTACATCTACAACGAGCCGACTACCGAGGTGGTCCTGCGACACCTGCCGGCGACCCTGGAGCTGGTATTCGCCTCGACCCTCCTGATCATCTTCCTGTCGGTGCCGATCGGCGTCTACAGCGCGATCAAGCCCCGCGCCTGGCTGTCCCGTTTCTTCATGGGGGTGTCGATCATCGGCATCTCCATCCCGGTGTTTCTCACCGCTATCGTGTTGATCCAGCTGTTCGCCATCGGCGTGAGCTTCACGCCCTTCCCCGCCGATACCGGCTGGGGCGCCTGGCTCAACGGCCTGCTGTCCACCGAGGGCGGCATGCCGGCCTACGGTCGCGGCGACCCTATCCACGTGTTCGGCACCTGGACCACCAACTTCGCCTCGCTGGAAGGCCTGACCTACCTGGTGCTGCCGGCCATCTCGCTGGCCTCGATCATGCTGCCGCTGTTCATTCGCCTGATCCGCGCAGAGATGCTCGAGGTGATGCAGTCGGAGTACGTCAAGTTCGCCCGGGCCAAGGGCATCTCGATGCGTCGCATCTACTTCCTGCACGCGCTGAAGAACACCATGTTGCCGGTCATCACCGTCGGCGGCGTGCAGATCGGTACCCTGGTGGCCTACACCATCCTCACCGAGACGGTGTTCCAGTGGCCCGGCATGGGCCTGATGTTCCTCGACGCCATCGAGCGCTCGGACATCCCCCTGATCGTGACCTACCTGATGATCGTCGGCCTGATCTTCGTGATCACCAACACCCTGGTCGACTTGATCTATGGCCTGGTCAATCCCACCGTCAAGCTGACAGGTAAGCCCGCATGAGCACCCAGAGCACTGCGACGAGCAGCCGGTGGGAGCGGTTTCGCGACTCCTACCTCTTGTACAGTTTCAAACGCGACCTGATCGCCCAGACCAGTCTTCTGATCTTCGTGGTGATGGTCCTGGCCGCGCTGCTGGCGCCTTGGCTTGCGCCGGCCGATCCCTACGACCTGGCCCAGATCGACATCCTTGCATCCGAGCTGCCGCCGTTCTGGATCGACGGCGCCGACCCCCAGTACCTGATGGGTACCGATTCCCAGGGGCGCGACCTGCTCTCGACCATCCTCTACGGCATGCGGGTGTCGCTGGTCATCGGCTTCGGCGCCGTGGCGCTGCAGGCCACCCTGGGGGTGTGCTTCGGCCTGCTGGCGGGTTATCTGGGTGGGCGCGTCGACGCCTTTCTGATGCGCCTGGCAGATATCCAGCTGTCGTTCTCGACGTTGATGGTGGCCATCGTGGTGGGCGCCCTGTTCAAGGCGATCTTCGGCGGCGCCACCTACTCCGACTATGCCATGTGGCTGCTGGTGCTGATCATCGGCCTGGCCGAATGGCCCCAGTACGCCCGTACCGTGCGTGCCTCGGTGCTGGCAGAGCGCTCCAAGGAGTACGTCGACGCCGCCCGGGTGATGGGCCTGCGCAGCCGGCGGATCATGTTCCGTCACATCCTGCCCAACACCCTGTCGCCGATCTTCGTCATCTCCACCGTGCAGGTGGCCAACGCCATCATTTCCGAGGCGGCGCTGTCGTTTCTCGGCCTCGGCATGCCCGAGACCCAGCCGTCGCTGGGCTCGTTGATCAAGTCCGGCTTCGACTACATCCAGTCCGGTTCCTGGTGGATCACCCTGATTCCGGGCCTGGTGCTGGTGGTGCTGGTGCTGGTGATCAACCTGCTCGGCGACTGGCTGCGCGACGTGCTCAATCCACGACTGTACAAGGGCTGAGGTAGACATCATGGCACTACTCGACGTCAATCACCTCGACGTGCGCTTCGCCCTGCGACAGGGCGACGTGAAGGCACTGCGCGATGTGTCGTTCAGCCTGGATCGTGGAGAGCGTCTGGGCATCGTGGGCGAATCCGGCGCCGGCAAGTCGGTCGCCGCCTTCAGCCTGCTGAACCTGATCGCCAAGCCGGGCTATATCGCCGGTGGCAGCATCACCTTCGATGGCCAGGAACTGACCGGGCTCGGCGAGCGCGCCCTGCGCAAGGTGCGCGGCCACCGCATCTCGATGATCTTCCAGGATCCGATGATGACGCTCAATCCGGTGCTGTCCATCGGTGAGCAGATGGTGGAATGCCTCAAGGCTCACCGCCGTATCTCCGGCAAGGAAGCCCGTGCGATCTCACTGCGCAAGCTCGAGCAGGTGCAGATCCCGTCGCCGGAAAAGCGCCTGGACCAGTATCCCCATGAGCTGTCCGGCGGGATGCGTCAGCGCATCATCATCGCCATCGCGCTGCTGCTCGACCCGGATATCATCATCGCCGACGAGCCCACCACCGCCCTGGATGTGACCATTCAGGCGGAGATCATGGCGTTGTTGCTGGAGCTGTGCGAGAAGCACAACGTCGGCCTGATCCTGATCACCCACGATCTCGGCGTGGTCAGCCAGGTGACCCAGCGCATGCTGGTGATGTACGCCGGACGGGTGATCGAACAGGGCCCGACCCGAGAGATCATCAATGATCCGCAGCATCCCTACACCCAGGGGTTGATCAACGCCCTGCCCCAGATGGCGACCCCGGGCGAGCGGCTCAACCAGATACGTGGCAGCATGCCGTCGTTGAGCCAGCTCCCCAGCGGCTGTCCGTTTCATCCGCGCTGCGACTTTACCCAGCGCCACGACGGCAGCGAACGGACACCCTGCAAGACCGAGGTACCGGCCTTCGTGCGCTCCGGCAACTGTGAGGTGGCCTGCCATATGGTCGCCGAGATGCAGGATGCCGAGCGCATCGTGGCCAGGGAGGACAACTCATGAGCCAGACCACTCAGGCAGCCGTCAAACCGCCGACCGAGCCGATTCAGCAGGACGGCCCCGCCAACATGCCCCCTGCCGCTGGAGGCGACAGCCTGCTCGAGATCCGCGGGCTGGAAAAGCGCTTTTCGCTGTCCGGGGATTTCCTCGAGCAGCTCAAGTTTCGGCGTGGTCGTATCGTGCGCGAGCAACAGCACGTGCACGCGATCAACGGGGTCGACCTGGACATCCGCCGCGGGGAGTCGCTGTGCGTGGTGGGCGAGTCCGGCTGCGGCAAGTCGACGGTAGCGCGCACCGTAATGGGCCTGCTGCGGCCCAGCGCCGGCGAGATCCATTACGACGGCGAGCGTATCGATCATCTCGATTCGAAAGCATTGCTGCCTTTCCGTCAGCGCATGCAGATGATCTTCCAGAACCCCTACGCCTCGCTCAATCCGCGTATGACCATCCAGCAGACGCTGGAAGAGCCGATCCGCCTTCACCACCCGGACTGGAAGCCGCAGCAGGTCGTCGACAAGGTGCACGAGGTGATGAGTTCGGTGGGCATCGCGCCGGACTGGGGCTCGCGCTACGGTCACGAATTCTCCGGTGGACAGCGACAGCGTATCGCCATCGCCCGGGCACTGGCGGTGGACCCGGAATTCATCGTCGCCGACGAGCCGATTTCGGCGCTGGACGTGTCGATCCAGGCCCAGGTGCTGAACCTGTTGATGGAAGCCCAGCGCGAGCACCATCTCACCTACCTGTTCATCACCCACGACCTGGCGGTGGTGGAGCATTTCGGTACCCGGGTGGCGGTGATGTACCTGGGCCGCGTGTGCGAGGTGGCGCCCACGGCGACGCTGTTCGCCCGCCCGCGTCACCCCTACACCCAGGCGCTGATGTCGGCGATTCCACGCCTGGAGGACGACCGTCCCCAGCACCTGCGTCTGCAGGGCGAGGTGCCGACCCCGGTGAACCTGCCCTCGGGCTGCGTGTTCCACGGGCGCTGCCCCCACGCCAACGAGCGCTGCCGCCGGGAGATTCCCCGTCTGATCGCCACCGACGAGGGCGGCCAGGTCGCCTGTCATGGTGTCGAGGAAGGTCGTCTGTCTTGACCGCTGCCTTGACCTCCATCGCCTTCACCTGCAACACGCCGACGCCGGGTACGCCCGGCGTCGGGTTATCTGGCACAATCGACGTTTCGCAGGACAGGTGATACTTCCATGGAAATACGTTGGCTGGAAGACTTTCTCGCCTTGGCCCGCACGCGTCATTTTTCCCGTGCCGCCGAAGAACAGAACGTGACCCAGCCCACCTTCTCTCGGCGCATCAAGCTGCTCGAAGAGGAGATGGGCACCACCCTGATCAACCGTCAGACCCTGCCGCTGTCGCTGACGCCGGCCGGCGAGGCCTTCCTCGCCATGTGTCACGACGTCACCCGGCGGGTCGACCTGACCCGCCAGCGACTGGCGCAGATGGCTGAGGAACAGGCCGGACAGCTACGCCTGGGGGCACCCCAGAGCCTGCTGGCGCAGTTCCTGCCCCAGTGGCTCAGCGGCTGGCAGTCGCCACCGCCGCTGCAGCCCTACCTGCGTGCCACCGCCTGGCTGGTGGGCGACTATTTCCAGGGACTTGCCTCCGGCGAGATCGATCTTGCCCTGTGCTACTGGCCGACCAGCGGCAATCCGCTGGAGCTGGCCAACGAGGACACCGATTATTGCGTCATCGGCCGCGAGCGCTTTATACCGGTGTGCCTGCCGGATGCCAGCGGCCAGCCTCGCTTTGCGCTGGAAGGCGGCAAAGGGCGCGCCCTGCCATTGATCGCCTATCATCCCCGGGGCATGATCGATGCCGCCATCCGCTCCCACCTGGACCGACTCGGCGACGCCCCTACCCTGACGGTGCTCAACGAGAGCGTACAGAGCGGCAATATCCGAGAACTCGTCGCGCTGGGCTATGGGCTGGGCTGGTTGCCCGAGCGCAGCCTGGGCGAGGCGCTGGCCTCCGGCGCGCTGGTGGCGGCAGGACCGCCACGCTGGACGGTGTCCTTCGATATTCGCCTGTATCGCCACCTCTCGACCCGTCGCGCGGCGGTCGACGCCGCCTGGCAGGAGCTGTGTGCTCACGCCCTCGAGACCGAGGCTCAACCATGATGCCCCCGACCACCCAGCGGAGACCTAGCCTTGCCCCAGCCTGACGCCCGTTCAAGCTTGTCCCCTGCCACCTCGGGCCTTCGCGCGGATGCAGCGACACCGGGCGGCTTTCGTGCCGCCCGCTGGCTGTCCAATCCGCATGTCCAGACCCTGCTGCCGAGGGTACTTCGTCCCGCGGAGGTGGACTGGCGACAGGAATTTCTCGACCTGCCCGACGGTGACGAGGTGGAGCTTAGTTGGGTGCTGCCGGAACCCGATGACCAGAGCGCCCCGCTGTTCGTGCTGTTCCATGGCCTCGAGGGGGGAATCACCTCGCCCTACGCGCACGATCTGCTGGCGGCCGCCAGAGACCAGGGCTATCGGGCGTTGCTGATGCACTTCCGTGGCTGTGGCTCACGCCCCAACCGCTTGCCGCGCGCTTACCACAGCGGCGATACCGGCGACGCCAAGGTATTGCTTGAGGTACTGGGCGATCGCTATCCCGAGGCACCCAAGGTCGCCGGTGGCGTGTCGCTGGGGGGCAATATGTTGCTTCGGCTGGTCGCCGAAGAGGACGCTAACTCGTTGGGGCTCGACGCCGCGGTGGTGATCAGCGCGCCGCTGGATCTGGCGGCCTGCGCCCAGCGCCTGGGCGAGGGTTTTTCGCGGGTCTACGAACGCCACCTGCTGGCCTCGCTCAAGCGCAAGGTGATACCTCGGCTCGAACGCGGCGAGCTTTCCCTCAAGGTCAGCGTCGAGCAGGTGCGCCGGCTGAAGCGCCTGCGCGACTACGACGACGTCATCACGGCGCCGATGCACGGCTTCCGGGACGCCGATGACTACTATGCCCGTGCCTCCAGCGGCCCGGTGCTCGATCGGGTGGCCGTTCCCACCCTGATGCTGCATGCCCGTGACGATCCTTTCATGCCGGCCGACCTAATCGAGCGTTTCCCGGCTCGCTCGCCGCTGGTGACCCTCGAAGTCGCCGAACGCGGCGGCCATGTCGGATTCATGGAGCCAGGCCCTCGCCGCCCTCGCCCCTGGCTTGGCCGACGGCTGGCGCGCTACCTGCAGGAATTGTCGCTGGACCAGCAATGACATGGCTCCTGCTCATGCAAGGGCAACTCAGATCAAACAATGTCACGCATCATCACACAAGAGCCCCGGCCATGGCCGGGGCTCTTGTGCTTTACGCCGTGTGTTGCGTGGAGTGCTGCGCGCTTGGTCACTGCAGTTCCGGAGGATCTCCCGGCAGGCTCCAGGTGTAGATCAGGTCCACCGCCTGGGCGGCGCCGGAGACGGCTTCCAGGTAGAGGCTCCTCCATAGCTGGTAGGTCAGGGTCAGCTCGGCGATGGGCGAGAAGATGCCGACGCCGTAGCCCACCTCCAGACGGTCGGTGAGACGGCCGCTGACCACCACCTGACTGCTCTCGCCACTGCCGGAGGTATCCAGTGACAGATCCTGGATGCCGAAGGCCTCACCCATGGCGCCTACCGCCCCCCCGGTCTTGCCCAGGGTCAGGCCGATCAGCGCCGAGGTCAGGGCGCCGCTGGAGTCGCCGCTGTCATCCGGCGCCCGGCCGCGCAGCACGTAGGACAGCGCCCGAGACTCGTCCATCGACGGCTCGGAGAAGATCTCCAGATCGGGCTGGCTGGCGGTACCGGTGACCTTGAGACCGGCGATCACTCCGTCTTCGGTGCTGGCCGGGTTACGGATGGCCTCGAAGTCCAGCGTCGGCAGACTCGGCGGGCCGGCGAAGATCAGCTTGCCCTGGCGAATCTGCAGATCCTGGCCGTAGGCACGGAAGCGGCCATCGACCAGGCTGACGTCGCCGAACAACTGCAGCGGCCCGTTGTTCTGGCGCACCTCCAGATCCCCTTCGAGCTCGGTCTGCAGACCGTAGGCGCTCAGGCGCATGTCGGGTCCCAGCAGCAGCCGTACGCGGATGTCGATGGCCATGCCCGCCTCGGCCATGGCCTCGGCGGTGGATTCTCCTACCGGGTCTTCCTGGGCACGCCGTTCGGCCTCCTTGGCCTCCTCGTCCATCTCGCGGGTGATGATGATCTCGTCACCGCTCGGGGTGACCGCGGACGCCGGAACGTCACCGACCTTGAGCCTGGCCCAGGGGATCCGCACCTCGCCACGTACCCGCAGTCGCGAGGGGTTGGCGGTGATGGTCAGGTCCGGGGCCAGCTTCAGCTTGCCGAAGGCCGGCATGGCGGCGAGCAGTGGATCCTGCACCGCGGACAGCGCCATGTTGGCCTCCCAGCTACCGTCAGGCCAGGCGGCGTCACCGCTGATATTCAGGCGCCCTTCCTCGGCGTCCACATGGCCGGAAATCCGCGCGCTGTCGCCGGACAGCGCGATATCCAGCCGTCCGTCGGTGACCGCCAGGGGAATATCACCACCGTGGACCCTGAGCCCGGTCAGACTGATGTCGCCACTGAGGTCGGGGGCCTCGCGGCTGCCGGCGATACGGATGGTGCCGCCAAGACTGCCCTCGAGTTTATCGAGGCCGGCCGCCAATGGCTGATAGGGTGCCAGGCGCACGTCGGTGATGGTCAGGGTACCGTCCAGGCCGCCGCGTCCCATGGGATCGTCGATGGCCAGGGCCAGGTCGATATCGCCGCTCTGGGCCAGTGACAGCGCCAGGTCCATGTCGATGCGGGCCTCGCTGGCGTCTGCACTGAGCGACATGCTGGTGGCTGGCACCGACCAAGGCTGGCCATAGGCGTCCTCGCCGGTCACGCTGACCTCGCTGTCGACCTGGACGTCGGCCTGCCAGCGACTGCCGCCGGCCGACCAGCCAGCGACGACACGAGCGCCGGTGTCGCCGTCGATGGCCCAGCCCTGAGGCAAGGCCTCGTTGACCAGGTCCATGGGCAGCTCATTGATCTCGAGGGTCAGCGAGCCGGCGTCCGCCGAGGCGCTCAGCGGCTCACTGATGCACACGGCGCCGCCCTGGCGACGTGCCAGGCAGAAGGGCTCGGCCTGGACCGACCCCGCGGCCAGGTCGGCCTCGAAGCTCAGCGGATCATCGAGGGCGATATCGCCCTGGGGCAGCGTGACTTCCAGCGGCGACAGGGTCCCCTGGTAGCGGTCGCGGGCCTCGTTCATGGCCCCGTCAAGGGCCAGCACCAGACGGTTGAGTGGCCCCTCCTCGCTGCCTTCCACGGTGAGCTCCAGGCGGTGATCCGACAGCCGCCCATCGAGATCCAGGGCGATATCGGAGAATCGCTGACCGCCGGCTTCGACCTGTCTTGCCTCAAGACCAATATCGAGCTCGGGGTCGTCGATTCCGGCCACACGGCCGGACAGCGACAGCTCGCCGACACGATTTTCCTCGAACGCTACCCCGCTGCCATTCAAGGCAAGGTCAAGCTGGGGCGCCTGGAGGCTGCCGCTGGCCGTGATGTCTCCGGATAGCTCGCCGGCAAGCCCCGGATACAGGCTCGCCATGTCCGGCAGTGATATCTCGGCGTCGACGTCGAGGTTGGACTCGCTGACCTGGCCGACGGCCTGGATGCGATTGTCGCCCTGGCGGAAATCGAGGCTGTCGATGTCCCATTGCATATTGCTGTTGCCGGCGAGCTGGGCCTCCAGCGACAGCGGTCGGCCATCGAGGGTACCCTCGATATCCAGCGCCGGCACCTCCACCCGCCAACCCTCATCGGTTTGGGTGAAAGCCACCTGCAGGGTGCCGTCGATATCCCCCGCGAGCCCTTCGACGAAGGGTTCCGGATTAAGGCCCGTGAGGGTCGCTGCCGCCTCCACCGAGACGCCGTCAGACCAGTCGACACGTCCCTCGGTGCTGAGCGCGCCGGCGCCCTCCGGTGCGACCTCAAGCGGCGCCCAGGCAAACTGTGAAAGATCCCCCTGGCCCTGAAGGGCCAGGGTGGTTGGCGGTACATCCGGTCCCTCGGCGGCCAGGGCCAGTTGCAGCGTATAGCCGGTCAGGGAACCCTCGATGGCGAGATCCAGATCGCGGGCGATCCACGGCCCCACCTCGGCCGTGGCAGCGGTGGCATTGTCCGCTTCGGGATTACTTGCTTCAGCATTGTCTGGTGCGCTTGTCTCGGCGTCGCTCACCTCGCCAGTCTCTTCGATGCCTTCAGGCAGGGGGCTGTCCATGCCAGGCAGCGGCCATTGCAGTCTGGGGCTCTGGAAGGTGGCGCTGAAGGGCAACGTGGGGTCGAGGGCGTCGAGTCGGGCGACCAGGTGGGTGTCCACCGGGCCCGAGGTCTTCAGGTCGATTTCCAGGTCGGCCAGACTGCCGGCTGCACTCAGCTCGACCCGCTCGCCGGACAGCGCCGGGAAGATTTCCGGCAGGTACAGATCGGCGGCAAAATTGAGCTCCAGCGGGTAGTCGCCGCTCAACGTGGCGCGGGCCTGGAGCTCGGCGTCGGCATCGGCGGAGGCCACCGCCAGGGGCTCGATGGTAACGGTCTGGCCGCGGGCATCGAGACTCAGGTCCAGACGCTCGACGTGGTAGTCGAAGGCACCGTCGACGGTGGTGTCCTCGACCACCAGCTCGGGTACTTCAATGGCCAGTGGCAAGGTGACCTCGGGCAGCACCAGACGCTCACGCTCACCCAGCGGGATGTCATCGGCCTTGGCTGCGGCCCCTTCCATCTCGGCGGCGGCCTCGCTCGGCAACGGCGAGCGCACCGCGATGGCGGCGTCGATGGCCTCGGCGCTGACGATGGGCCCTTCGTGTTCGGCGTCGCTCAGGGCCAGCATGGCGCCGGGCGTCAACGGCAGGGTCAGATGAAGACCCGCCAGGCGCGTAGGTCGAACGCTAAGGGTATCGCCCTCGGCCACCGCCGCGGTGGTGAAGCTGTCCCAGGCCAGTCGAGTGCCGTCGGCTAGTTGCACGGCGACGTCCTCGACCGCCAGTTCACGGATCTCGACGGGAAACGGCAGCGCCAGGGGCCCCGGCTCGGCGCTGGTCGGCTCGGGTTCTACGGGAGGCTCCTCCGCGGCTTCGCTCTCGCCCAGGCGTACGTCGGTACCCGACACCCTCAGGTAATCAAGACACAGCCGGCCATCAAGAACGCAGTCCTCTGCCCAGGACAGCGACAACGCGTCCACCGACAGCCGCAGGCTGCCCATCTCCATGCGAAAGCCATCCAGCGCAAAGGTGTCGAGCAGCGCGCCTTCGACCGCCTCGTACTCGAGAAAGCCCATGCGCTGGCCCTGATCCAGCGCCATTCGGGTGCCCCAGGGACTCAGCACCAGGCCGCCAATCAGCAGCACCAGGCCAACCAGGGTCAACGGCAGCCAGATCAGCAGACGTGTCAGGGCCCACAGGGCGCGTCCTTTTCTCATTGAAGCCTCGTGTCAGGGGCCAGCGGCATCGGGTTCAAAACTCGGGCCCGATGGCGAAGTGCAGCCGGAAATTGTCGTCTTCGTCATCGAAGGGATGGGCGACATCGAAGCGGATCGGGCCGACCGGAGAAATCCAGCGCACGCCCAGACCCGCGCCCTTGTTCAGGTCGCCCGGCCACCACTCGGAGAAGGCGTCACCGACATCGAAGAAGGCAGCGCCCCACCACTTGCCGGTGATCCGGCGCTGGGCCTCGACGCTGGCGGTGAACTCGTGCTGACCGCCTTCCAGGTCGCCGTTCTCGTCTTCCGGCGACAGCGACTCGTAGCTGTAGCCACGCACGCTGGAGTCACCACCGGTAAAGAAGCGAAGCGAAGGGGGAATCTTCTCGAAATCGTCGGTATTGATCGCGCCGACACCCAGTCGGCCGATAAAGCGGTTGTCGTCACCCAACTTGCGGATCCAGGCGGTATCGCCGGTCATGCGGAAGAACTCGGCATCAGAGCCCCAGGCATCGCTGGAGTACTGCAGCTCGAGATTCTGACGATCGCCCCAGGTGGGAAACTGAGGGTTGCGCGTACGGGTACGCGACCAGCTTACCCCGGGATAAAGCAGCAGCACCTGATCGGACTGCTCCCCCTGGGTAAAGTCCTCGTAGGTGGCGCGCAGATAGACCGTCTGCTCCCAGTCATTCTCGAACACCCAGTGCCGACCAAAATCGACAGTACTCTCGAAGCTTTCGGTGTCCTCGATGTCCTGCTGGCGCAGCCCGTACTGCAGTCGGTAGCTATCGTTGAGCGGATCCTCCAGCGGGATCTTGTAGGTGCCGCTGAACTGCTGATCCGGTGCCGACAGATATAGCTGATTGGTCCAGCTATGGCCGTAGCGGTTGACCCAGGGCTGCTCCCAGGAGAACTGCAGGCGCGGCCCCACATCGGTGGCGAAGCCGATACCCGCCTCGAACTGGTGACGATCCGCCGGCGTCACGCTGACATCGATCGGCATGGTCGGGAACTCCGGCGGATACAGTCCAAGCGCCACCGCCAGAGCGTCGCGGCTGATCCGCGGCCCCTGGTACGGCGTCGGGATCTCCGCGACGTCCACCGAGTACCACCAGTTGTCGTTCTCGGGCAGCGCCAGGGAGCCCTTCTGGCGTTCCAGGCGGGGGCGTACCGTCAGCGAGCCGAACCATTCGGTCTCGCTCAACTGGTTGTTGAGTTCGGCGACGTCGCTTGCCAGGTAAGGATCGCCGTAGTCGAAGGGCACCAGATTGCGCAGGCGTTCCTCGACGATGTGATGGCCCTTGAAATTGACCCTGCCGAAGCGATAGCGCGGCCCGCTGTCCATGCCCAGGTACAGCCGGGCGCTGTTGGCCCAAGGGCGAATTTCCATACGCTCATCGGTGAACTGCCAATCGAAGTAGCCTCGCTCCACGGTCAGGCCCTGCAGCCTGCCCTTGAGACTCTCGTAGGGGGCGTGTTTGAGGATGTCGCCTTCCTCTTGCGGATAGGCGTCGATCGCCAACTGAAAGGGGGCGTCATCGCGGGCGTCGCCCTCCAGGGTGAAATCGATCACTTCCAGCTTGACCGGCTCCCCCTTGTCGATGGTGAGGAAGACCTCCTGGGGCTCGTCATCGCGGTCGAAACGCATCTCGATCTGCGGTTCATAGTAGCCGTAGACCCGCATCGCCTCCTGGGTCAGTCGAACCACCTCGTTGCGCAGCCGCTCCACACGATACTGGCTGCCGTCGAGCCCCTGCAGGTAGACCTCGACATTGTTGGCCATATCCCCTTCGATACCGACGATCTCGGCATCCATGCCCAGGGCCGGCACCGACACCGAGACCAGGCAAAGGGCGGCCCCTGATCGACGGACGAACGGACCCAGACCCGAACAAGCGGGAACGCGATTTTCCATAATAGACTGGCTTTCCTGACGTGGGTGCTGGATCAACGCAGCGCCTCCAGTTGGGCGCTGAACGCGAGCTGGGACTGACGCAGTTCGCGAAGATCGGCGCCAAGCGACCGGGCGCTGTCATCCAGCGCATCCAGGCGCTGCTCGAGCCTGGCTTCCATTGCGCGACGTTCCTCCGCACCATCTTGGCGCGATTGGCGCAGGCCTTCAACGTCCTCGTCCAGGGAGGCAAGCCGCTGCTCCAGGGTGTCGAACCGCGGCAATAGCTGGCCCAGTCGGGTATCCAGGCGCGTTACCACCTCATCGACCCTGGTGGTCAGCGACCCCAACCGGCCGGCAAAGGACTCGCGGGCATCATCGAAGCGGTCCATGCGAGCCTCCAGGGCACCTCGGGCATTGTCGCCGGCTCGTTCAACGGCACCCAGCGATGTGCGTGTCGCCGCCAGCGTATCGGCGATGGAGGCGATACGCTCTTCGACATCCTGCAGAGTGTCGGCGTTGTTGCTGTGTTGGTCCAGCGTTGTCTGTGCCTGTTCGGAAACAGTGTTTCTTATATCCTCGGCGGTCGACTCGAGTCGCTGGGCCAGGGCATCGTCCCGCTGTTCGAGTTCGGCCACTCGACGCTGGATGTCCGCCACCAGGTCCCCTTCTCCCTGCTCGGCATCGAACCGCGCATGAATGTTGGACAACTCCCCCCTCAAGCGGGTCAGCTCACCCTCGAGCCGCTGACGTTCCTGCCAGGCCAGCCAGCCAGCGGCCCCCACTGCACAGATAATCAACAGCACCAGTAGCCATAACGGCCAAAGTCTAGGCGCCGGGGGCCGGCGATAGCGAGCGGCGGATACACTCTCTCCTGGATCGGGTACGATAGCGCCCGGACGGCCGACTTCCGGTGGATACCCCATGAAACTCTCCTTGCGGTTCAGCGTGTGGCACTGTGGCACCGGATGACGTCGCTGGCTCAGGGCCGATCACGTGCCACGGGCCTTGGCGGCCAAAGTTGGCTGATAGTGTAAGGTTTTTTACCATATTTACGCACGGCAGACGGATAACGCGTTAGCGCTATCCCTATCAACGCCTTGCTGTGGGGCACCTGCCATACCTCGCTTCACCATGACGTTCACGACCCCGGAGTCCCCATGATCCTTGAATTGCCCGCGCTGCCCTTCGATAGCCACCAACTGGAACCCTACCTCTCGAAGGCCTGGGTCGAGGATCGCTATCAGGGGGACCATCAACGTCATCTGACAGCGCTCAATCGTTGGGCGAGCGGCTCAGGCACGGCTACGAGGTCCCTCGAGGACGTAGTGTCAAAGGCCCATGGTGAGGTGCTCGAACATGCGGTCGAAGCCTGGAACCTTACCCTGTTCTGGCACTGCCTGTTACCGCGCCCGACAGCACCGGAGGGTCGACTGAACGAGGAACTGACACAGACGTTCGGTTCCTTTACAGGATTGAGAGAGGCGATGCACGGGCGGGTCGAGGACGAACTGGAGCAAGGGAGCCGGCGGCCAGGCTGGCTGTGGCTGCTGCACTCCAACCGTGGCATGAGCCTGACGATCAGTGCGCGTGGCCAGCGGCTTGATGCCGCATCGGGCAGGCCGCTGCTGGTCATGGATCTTGGCTGTGGAAAATCTCCGGTGGAGCAACTCTGGCCGCTGATTCACTGGGACTTTGTCGCCCAGAATCTCGGCGACTGTCATTGACCGATGACACCTCGAGCAGCTCAGGTTGGGCCTGGTCTGGTCTGGTCTGGTCTGGCCAAGACAGAACAAGGCACCAAAGCAAAGAGCGCAGTAAATACTGCGCTCTTTACGGGACAGACCCGGTGCCGGGCCGATGGTTCGGCTGTCAGGCCCTGATCGATATATCAGGTTGACGGATCGGCACGTCGGCCGATGCCGCGATAGTGAAAGCCCTGGGCGGCGACGTACTGGGGGTCATAGATATTGCGACCATCGAGGATCAGGGCGCCCTCCAGCTGTCGTTTCAGCGCCATCCAGTCAGGATTCCAGTAGGCCTTCCACTCGGTGACCAGCATCAGCGCATCGGCGCCCCGGCAGGCGTCGAGCGGGTCGTCCTGATGCAGGCTCAACAGCGGGTGGTCACCGACCACCGCACGTACGGCAGGGAGCGCAGCGGGGTCATGCAATCTGACGTGCACACCCTGGGCCCACAGGGCGCGCAGCAGGGTCAGCACGGGCGCATGATCGATGCGTGCGGTGCCGGGCTTGAAGGCAGCCCCCCAGATGGCCACGGTGCGCCCTTCCAGACGCCCCTGATAGTGAGCCCACAGCTTGCGGAACAGCGTCTCCTTCTTGTGCTCGTTGATCTCGAGCACCTGGTCGAGCAATTCGGAGTGGCGGCCGCTGGCCGACTGGACATCCACCAGGCCCACCAGATCCCGGCTGAAATTGGGGCCACCGAAGCCACATCCGGGGTACAGGTATTCATAGCCGATGCGCTGGTCTGCCCCCATGCCCTGACGCACGTACTCCACGTCCACGCCCAGGGTGTCGGCTAGCCCGGCCATCTCGTTCATGTAGCTGATACGGGTCGCCAGCATGCCATTGATGGCCAGCTTGGTCAGCTCCGCGGCACGTCGAGGCATCCGCTTGAACACCTCGTGACGCCGATTGAAGGCACGCATCAATTCTCGCACCTGGCGCTCGGCGTGGTCATCGTCGCAGCCTAGCAGCCAGCTGCGGGCGCGGGTAAAGGTCTCCCAGGCGCGCCCTTCCTCGAGGGTGTCAGGCAGTGCCACCGAGGTCACATTCTGGCCCTCGAGCACAGACTCGAGCCGCTCGGTGTCCCCTACCGGAAAGGTCGCGTTGTTGACGATGATGGCACCGTCGGCAAGACGTGAGGCGTTCTCCTCCACCAGACGGCTGGCATCGTCGCGCTGGGTCGGTGACAAGGCCAGCCACAGCACATCGATATCCGGGCCGTCGGCCTCGCTGTTCCGTTCCAGGGTCAGGTGCCCGGCCTCCATGGCCTCCGTCAGGCGTTGCAGTACCGAAGGCTCACGGATCAGCCAGTCACTATCCTTGAGCTCGCTCCAGCGGCGATCCAGCGGTTGCCAGCAGACATCATGCCCCACCCAGGAGAGCGCGGCGGCAGCGGTGGCTGCCGAAAGCTCACTTCCATGTATCACGACCTTCATGGCTTCAGTCCTCGGCGGCGTAGCGTTTCAGCAGCTCGGTGAAGCCCTTGCCGTAGCGGGAGTGGCGCCGACCATAGGCCAGGATCGCCTCCAGGTAGCCGAGCTGGTGGCCGCAGTCGTAGGTGGTGCCCTGCATGCGGTAGGCGTCCACCCCTTCGGCGACGCGCAGCTCCTCGATGGCGTCGGTAAGCTGGATCTCGTTGCCGGCGCCGGGCGGGGTCTTGGCCAGCAGCGGGAAGATACGACCCGGCAACATGTAGCGTCCGATCACCGACAGGTTGGAGGGCGCCTCCTCAACCTTGGGTTTCTCGACCAGGCCGGAAAGCTCACAGGACTCACCGGGCTCGGGGGACTCGCCCTTGGGTGCGACGATGCCGTACTTGTAGACCAGCTCGCGCGGAACTTCTTCCACCATCAGCTGGGAGCGCCCGGTGCGCTCGAAGGCGTCGATCATGCCGGCAAGGTCATTGCGCTCAAGGCCATCATCATCGACCAGTACGTCGGGCAACAGCACGGCAAAGGGCTCGTCGTCACCGATCACTGGACGGGCGCACAGCACCGCGTGGCCGAGGCCCAGAGGTTCAGGCTGACGCACGCTGATGATGTTGACGTCGGCAGGAACGATGGCACGCAGCTCCTCGAGCAGCTCGGTCTTGCCCTTGGCCTCGAGCCCGGCCTCCAGTTCAAAATGCTTGTCGAAGTGGTTCTCGATGGCGCTCTTGGTGCCGTGGGTCACCAGCACGATGTCACGAATGCCCGCCGCAACGGCCTCCTGTACCACGTACTGGATCACCGGGCGATCGACGATGGTGATCATTTCCTTGGGGATGGCCTTGGACGCCGGCAGACACCGTGTGCCAAAACCTGCGACGGGGAGAACGGCCTTGCGGATCATGAGACTTCCTTCTTCTCGAAATTGGGTTCGGCTGTCGTCCATGGCGATCTGGGCCATGGGACTCGGAACAGGGAATGCGTAGAATAGCGTACCAGACGAACTCGGTCCGCTGACATCGGCGGCATGGAACGCCCTGGAGATACAGATGAGCATATCCGATACCCCTTCCGCCAACGTGGACCACAACGAGATCGACAAGTTCTCCGCGCTGGCCGAACGCTGGTGGGATCCCGAAGGCGAATTTAAACCGCTGCATGCCATCAACCCGCTGAGGCTCGATTTCATCGACGCCAGAGTGGGACTGGCCGGACGCGAAGTGCTGGACGTCGGTTGCGGCGGAGGCATCCTCTCCGAGGCCATGGCACGCCGCGGCGCTCGGGTGACCGGTATCGATCTGGCCGAGGCGTCGCTCGCGGTTGCGCGTCAACACGCCGATGAGCAGGGGGTCGCTCTCGAATACCGCTACATCAGCGTCGAAGACATGGCCGAGGAAGCGCCGGAGCGCTTCGAAGTGGTGACCTGCCTGGAAATGCTCGAGCACGTGCCCGATCCCGAAGCCATCGTGCGTGCCTGCGCTCGCCTGCTCAAGCCCGGCGGACAGCTCGCGCTGTCGACCATCAATCGAAATCCCAAGTCCTACGCCCTGGCTATTCTCGGCGCGGAATACGTGCTCGGCATGGTACCTCGTGGTACCCATGACTACGCCCGTTTCATCCGCCCAGCCGAACTGGCCCGCTGGTGTCGCGATGCAGGACTCGAGATCGAGGAGCAAAGCGGTCTGGTCTACCACCCGATCACTCGTCGCTTCTCGCTGTCTGCCAACGACGTCTCGGTCAACTACCTGATGATCTGTCGCAAGGAGACCGCGTGAACGATTCGCTACCTCACGCCCTGCTGTTCGACCTTGATGGCACCCTGGTGGATACCGCCCCTGACCTGGCCCAGGCCACCAATCGATTGCGCCGGCTGCATGGTCTGGACGAGCTGCCCTACCCTGCCATTCGCGCCCAGGTGTCCAATGGTGGCAGCGCCCTGGTCACCCTCGCGCTGGGGCTCGAAAGCGAGCATCCCGACCACGCGGCAGCACGTCAGCAGCTGCTCGATCTCTACGCCGAAGCGGTGGCCGAACACAGCCAGGTGTTCCCGCCGCTCGATCGTCTGCTGCTCCACTGGGATGGCCTCGACCGGCCCTGGGGGATCGTCACCAACAAGCCACGTCTGTATGCCGAGCCCCTGGTCGAGGCGCTGGGACTCGCGCCAGGCGTCATGCTCTGCGCGGATGACCTGCCGGTGAAGAAGCCACATCCAGAGCCACTGCTGGAGGCGGCCAGGCGCCTCGACGTCGCGCCGGAGGCGTGCTGGTATCTAGGCGACCACGTGCGCGACATGCAGGCGGCAAAAGCCGCGGGCATGCCGGCTATCGCCGTGGGCTATGGTTACATTGCCGAGGAAGAAGATTACCGGGACTGGCCGGCCGACCGCTGGTTCGATACCGCGGAGGCGGTTCTCGAGGCGCTGAAAAGGCACTGAGAGTCTAGTGAGAGGACGCTGAGAGGCCATTGAGAGGCCATTGAGAGGCCACTGAGACGTTGCTGGAAGCCAGAGGTCGACGAGGCCAGGGCGGCGCTGCACGACGACACGAGGCGCGACCTGAGCTTCGCTGGCGCTGGGGGCGGGATCGGCAGTTTCGGCGGTGAGACGCAAGGAACGGCGGGCCGATCGGCTCGCCGTTCCTTTTGCAACGCTCGTTGCTCGCTTCGCTCGCCTGTGACGTCAGCTTCTCGGCGGCTGGGCGTCGAAGGCTTCCCCGTTGCGGCCCTTGCTGTCAGGGCCCATCAGCCACAGATAGGTCGGCATGATGTCCTCTGCGGTCCGCAGGCTCATGGGGTCCTCGCCCGGGTAGGCGCTCTTGCGCATGGCGGTGCGGGTCGCCCCGGGGTTGAGGGTGTTGATCCTCAGGGTCCCCAGATGATCGATCTCCTCGGCCAGTACCTGGGCAAAGCCTTCGGTGGCGAACTTGGAGACCGAATAGGCACCCCAGTAGGCCCGCCCCTTGCGGCCAACACTCGACGAGGTAAAGATCACCGAGGCGTCGGCAGACTTGGTCAGCAGTGGCAACAGCGCCTGGGTCATCCAGATGGGCCCGTTGATGTTGACCTGCATGACCTGATCCCACAGTTCCGGATTGTACTGCTCGAACGGAGTGATCCGGCCTAGCTGCCCGGCGTTGTGCAGGATACCGTCGAGCCGGCCGAACTCCTTGTCCAGCGCTTCGGCCATATCGTGGTAATCCTTGAGCGTCGCCCCTTCGAAGTTCAACGGGAAGATCGCAGGTTGCGGACCTCCGGCGGCCTCGATCTCGTCATACACCTTCTCGAGCTTGGCGGTAGTACGGCCCAGCAGAATCACGGTGGCCCCGCGACGTGCGTATTCGATCGCCGCGGTACGCCCGATGCCGTCTCCGGCACCGGTCACCAGCAGAATGCGATCCTTTAGCAGGTCTTGAGGTGCCTGGTAATCAATCTTGCACTCGGTCATGGCGCTTCCTTGATCAGGCCCCGGCCTGACGCAAATAGTCATCGGCAAGAGATGCCGCATTGCTGTCAGGATAGTCCTGCTGGACGGATTCCAGAAGTGCGTGGCCGCCTTCGGTATCTCCCTGCCGCGCTTTCAGCAGCCCCAGCTTGTACATGGCGTCGGGAACCTTGCTGCTGTCGGGAAAACGGTCCAGTACGGTCTCGAAGGCAACGGCGGCATCGCCAAAGGACGACTGTGCCGAATGCAATTCACCGAGCCAGTAGTAGGCGTTGGCGGTCAGGCTGGAGTCGGGATAACGATCGACGAAGGTATCGAAGTCGCTGATCGCCTGATCGAAGTCTCGCGACTGCACCTTGGAGAACGCCGACTGATAGGCCTCCCTGGCATCATCGCTGGCCTGGCCAGAGGACGAAGAGGATGCTCCGCTGCCGCTGCTGTCTGCGGATTCGCTCGGCGGCTCCGAGGGCTCACTCGGGGCGCTTGGCGGCGCTGCCTGGCGCGGCAACTCGGACATGCGCTGATCGAGGTCCATGTACTGCTGGCGACTCTGCTGCTTGAGCTGATCGAGCTGGTAGCGCAGTTCTTCGATCTGCCCGCGCAATTCTCGCAACTCGCGCTGGTGCTGCTCGACCTGGTTGAACAGTGCGAGATTGCCGCTGGCCTGGGCCTGGGTGGCCGTCTGATCGTAAAAGCTGTTGCCACCGCTGAGGTCTCTGACGACCGGCTGCTGAGCCAGTGCAGGTGACAGGATGGCGGGTACCATGACGGACAACGGGAGCACCAGGGCTCCCGCGCCGCACAGTCCCTTAAGACTGTGTCTCATTGACTTCTCCCACGTCCGACGTCAGTGGCTTTCAGTAAGCAAAGACCACACGGCGGTTCTGTGCAAAGGCATCCTCGTTGCTGCCGCGAGCTGCGGGGCGCTCTTCGCCGTAGCTCACCACTTCCATCTGCGAGGGATTGACGCCCTGCAGGCGCAGGTAGCGCTCGACGGACCCGGCACGACGCTCGCCAAGCGCGAGGTTGTACTCGCGGGTACCGCGCTCGTCGGTGTGGCCCTGCAGCACGACGGAGGCGTTGGGGTTGCTGCTCAGGTACTGGGCGTGGGCGTTGACCACCGATTCGAACTCGGGACGGATGGCGTCGCTGTCGTAGTTGAAGTAGATGGTGCGCACTTCCGGGATGCGGCCGTCGGCCATCTGGCCGGCACCGTCGGTGCCATAGCCGGAGCCGCTGACCTGGCCGCTGCCGGCGGTGCCGGTACCGACGCCGGTGCCACCCATGGTACCGCCGGTACCGGTGCCTGCGGCGCTGCCGTCCTGGGTGCCGCCGGTGCTGGAACAGCCAGCCAGAACGGCCAGGGAAGCGGCGATGGCCAGCGAACGGGCGTAGGGCTTGAGAAACATCGTGTCACTCTCCTTGCGTGATGCATCAAAGTCGATTCATCGGCATATGGCCGTCGAATCAGTTCAGAAACGGGGACCAGGCCGGCTCACGGACATCGCCCTGGGCGGCGGGCAGACGGAACTGCGCACGTCCATCGGCGGTGACCGCTCCCAGCACCCCGGTGCTACCCTGCTGGGTGGCGAAGATTACCATGGTGCCATTGGGCGCGATACTGGGAGATTCGGCCTGCTGGGCATCACTGATTTCCACCAGACGCCCGCTCTCGAGGTCCTGCTTGGCCACCTGATAGCCATTGTTGCCGCGGTGGATCAAGAACAGCGTTTCGCCATCCGGCGACAGGCGACCACGAGCATTGTAGTTGCCGGTGTAGGTCAGACGCTCGGCCTCACCACCGGACACGCTCTGGCGATAGATCTGGGGGCCGCCCGAGCGGTCCGAGGTGAAGATCAGGGAGCGGCCGTCCGGCGCCCAGGCCGGCTCGGTTTCGATGCTCGAGGAGTTGGTGACACGCTGAACGTTGCGCGAGCCGATATCCATCACGTAGATCTCGGGCTGGCCGTCCCGGGACAGCGCCATCGCCAGGCGACGACCATCCGGCGACCAGCTCGGTGCGCTGTTGAGCCCCTCGAAGTCGGTCAGCTTGACGCGCTGACCGGTGGCCAGATTCTGCACGTAGATGGCCGGCCGTTCGGTCTCGAAGGACACATAGGCCAGCTTGCCGCCATCCGGCGACCAGGCCGGTGACATGATCGGTTCATCGGACGTCAGGACCTGCTGGCTGTTGCGCCCATCGGCGTCGGCCACATAGAGCCCGTACTGGGTGTTGTCGCCCACCCCCTGCGAGGTGACATAGGCGATGCGGGTCGAGAAGGCGCCACGAATTCCGGTGATCTCCTCGAAGATCTGGTCACTGATATAGTGCGCCGCGCCGCGCAGATCGGAACTCGATGCCGTGACCGTCTCGCCCAGCAGCCGGGTCTCGCCACTGACGTCGAGAAGCTCGAAGCGCACCTTGACCTGGCCACCCTCCTGACTGGTGCTGCCGACCACCAGGTAGCGCGAGTCGAGACTGCGCCAGTCACCGTAGGTGACCTCTTCGCTGCTCGAGGGCTGGTTGAACATTTCTGAGCGCGGCAACGGTTCGAAGTAGCCGCTGCGCTCCAGGTCATCGGAGACGACCTGGGCGATATCCTCCGGTAGCCCACCCGCCTGGTCGGCGAAGGGCACCACCGCGATCGGTGTGGCCCTTTCGTTGCCACGGGTGATATCGATGGTCAGATCGGCCTGGGCCGCTGGCCCGGCCAGCCATACCAGCATGCCTGCCACAACAGCAAGCAGACGCTTGGCAAGGCTTGTGTGAGCGACGGTCATGCTGACCCTCCTGGTCCACCAACTCGCATTCAAGGCTCTCATCAGCGAATGTCTCCCGGTCTGAATCGCAGATTGAATTGACGATAGTCGCGTTGCACGCCGCTGGGAAGGTCTCGCAGTTCGGTGAACGGAGCAGCAGACTCCACCGCCTGGATGGCGGAGTTGTCGAAGGCGGCGTTTCCGCTCGAACGTGTGACCGTTGCAGCAAATACTTCACCCGAGGGCCCCAACCTGACCTGTACCTCGGCGGTGGTGCCGTCGCCCACATTGGGCGGGATGACCCAGGCCTGCTCCACCGCACGCCGCACCAGCTGGATAAAGCCATTGGCGGCCTCGTTCCCCTGTTCGGCGTTGGAGACGGCACTGGAATCGCCCTCGATGATCCGCTGAAGCTGCCGCTCGGCCTCTTCTCTGGCCTTCTGTTCGGCGGCCTCGCGGGCCTGGCGCTCGGCCTCTTCCTGTGCCTTGCGTTCCGCTTCCTGGCGGGCCTGACGTTCGGCCTCTTCCTGTGCCTTGCGCTCGGCTTCCTCTCTTGCCTGCTGCTCCGCTTCCTCTCTTGCTTTCTGCTCGGCTGCCTCGCGGGCCTGACGTTCGGCTTCTTCCTGTGCCTTGCGCTCAGCCTCCTCTCTTGCCTGCTGCTCGGCTTCCTCTCTTGCTTTCTGCTCGGCTTCCTCGCGGGCCTGTCGTTCGGCCTCCTGCTGTCGCGCCGCCTCTTCCTGACGACGTCGCTCGGCTTCGGCCTGGCGCTCCTGCTCGGCCTGCTGGCGAGCGGCTTCACGCTCGGCTTCCTCTTCGGCCTTGCGCTGGGCGGCGGCTTCGGCCTCGGCGGCCCGCCGTTCGGCTTCCGCCTGGGCTTGTTCGGCAGCTTCTTCCCTTGCCTGCTGCTCGGCTTCCTGCTGAGCCTGTTGTTCTGCCGCCTGACGCTCGGCCTCTTCGGCGGCCTGCTGCTCTGCGGCCTCGCGGGCCTGACGTTCGGCCTCCTCCTGGGCCTGGCGCTCGGCTTCTTCCTGAGCCTGACGTTCGGCCGCGCGGGTGCGTGCCTCGGCCGCCTGCTGGGCCTGATCGGTACGTGTCTCGGTGCTGATCAGGGTAGCCTGCACGATGGCGTTGTTGGGCGCCTCGGGTTCACTGCTCGGCCACTTGATCACACTGATGACCAGGATACCCAGGTGCAGGGCAACGGCCAGCACCGTCGGCAGACCATAGCCAACTCGCCCGGCGGAACGCTTGAGTGTCTTTCGCCGCTGTGGTTTCGCCATGAGCGCTCCTAACCGTCCTGGGGCGGGGGTTCGGAGATCAACCCGACGTTGGCGACGCCGGCCACCTGCAGCGTGCTCATCAAGGTCACCACCTGGCCGTAGGAGACGTTGCGATCACCCCGCACCATGACCGGCGTACCGGGGTTGCGCTCGAGCAGAATGACCACGCGGTCACTCAACTCGTCCAGGCTGACCTGGGTCTCGTCGCCACCGAGGCTGATGAAGTACTGCCCTTCCTTGTCCACCGAGACGATGATCGGGTCGGTGTCTTCGGTGTCCTCGATCGGCTCCGATGTCGCCTGAGGCAGGTCGACCTTGACCCCCTGGGTCAGCATCGGCGCGGTGATCATGAAGATCACCAGCAGCACCAGCATGACGTCGATAAAGGGGACCACATTGATTTCCCCCATGGGCTTGCTGCGCCCACGGCGATTGAAGGGTCCAAGCATGCGGCGTCTCCTTGATCAGGCGGCGCCGGCGTCGGGCCGGCCCTGCAGGTTGCGGTGCAGGATGGAGTGGAACTCCTCGGCAAAGTCTTCGTACTTACCCAGCAGGCGCGACGATTCCGCCGACAGGCGGTTATAGAAGATGACCGCGGGGATCGCTGCAAACAGGCCCATGGCGGTCGCGACAAGCGCCTCCGCGATCCATGGTGCCACCGTGGCCAGGGTCGCCTGCTGGGCCATCGACAGCGACTGGAAGGAGCCCATGATGCCCCAGACGGTGCCGAACAGGCCGATATAGGGGCTGGCCGAGGCCACCGTGGCGAGGAACACCAGGTGCAGGTTCAGGCGCTCTTCTTCACGTGACCAGGCCACCCGCATGCTGCGTTGGACGCCGTCGAGGATCGCCTGGGGGCTGCGGGTCTTCGGCATCAGTCGATTGAACTCGCGAAAGCCGGCGCGAAAGATGTGCTCGGCGCCCTGGGTCTCGCCCTCGGCCGGGGCGTCTCGATACAGCTCGTTGAGGTCGACGCCGGACCAGAAGCGGTCCTCGAAGGCGCGATGCGCCTTGCGTGCACGGCGCATCACAAAGCTGCGCTGGAACACCACGATCCAGGAAAGCACGGAACCGATCATCAGCAGCAGCATGACAAATTGCACCACGCCGCTGGCGTTCATGATCAGATGGGGAATGGACATGGAGTCGTTCACGGAAATCCTCGTCTCGGGTCAGTCGTTGGAAGCGTCGAAGGCCTGGTCGTCAGGGGCCATGCCGAAATGGGTCCAGGCCTGGCGCGTCACCACCCGGCCTCGTGCGGTGCGCATCATCAGACCTTGCTGAATCAGGTAGGGTTCGATCACGTCCTCTATGGTGTCGCGCTCCTCGCCGATGGCCGCCGACAGCGAATCCACGCCCACCGGGCCACCGTCGAACTTCTCGAGCATCGCCAGCAGCAGACGACGGTCCATATGGTCGAGGCCATGGTGGTCAACGTGCAGCATGTTGAGCGCCTGGTCGGCCACCTCGGCGGTGATGCGCCCTGCCGCCTTGACCTCGGCGAAGTCGCGAACCCGCCGCAGCAGCCGGTTGGCGATACGTGGTGTGCCACGGGAGCGCCTGGCCACCTCACGGGCGCCGTCCGTGTCGGTGTGCACCTCGAGCAGGCGCGCCGAGCGTGCCACGATCTCGGTCAGCTCGTCGATGGCATAGAACTCGAGGCGCTGCACGATACCGAAACGATCACGCAGCGGTGACGTCAGACGCCCGGCTCGGGTGGTCGCCCCGACCAGGGTAAAGGGGGGCAGATCGAGCTTGATCGAGCGGGCCGCAGGGCCCTCACCGATGACGATATCAAGCTGGAAGTCTTCCATGGCGGGATAGAGGATCTCTTCCACCACCGGCGAGAGTCGATGGATCTCGTCGATGAACAGGACGTCACCGGCCTTGAGATTGGTGAGCATGGCGGCCAGGTCGCCGGCACGCTCGAGCACCGGTCCGGAGGTCGAGGTCAGGCCCACGCCCATCTCGGTGGCGATGATATTGGCCAGGGTGGTCTTGCCGAGTCCAGGCGGGCCGAATACCAGGGTGTGGTCGAGACTCTCGTCCCGGGCCCGGGCGGCGTGGATGAAGATCTCGAGCTGCTCCCTGACCCGGGGCTGGCCGATATAGTCGGCCAGGCGCCTGGGGCGGATGGCGTGGTCCACCCGCCCTTCTCCTTCCTGCGGATCGGCGGCGATCAGTCGGTCGGTATCGATCATGGTCAACCCGCCATGCGGCGCGCCAACGCCGCCTTGATCATGGCTTCTGTGCTGCCCTCATCCTCGAGGCCGGACAACATGCGGCTTGCCTCGGTGGGCTTGTAGCCCAGACTGACCAGCGCCGCCTCGGCGTCAGCCAATGCCGTCTTGCCGGATACCGGTGTGGACGGCTGAGCGTTCCCTTCGAGCGGCAGGCTGTCGGGATGCTGCCAGTGGGGAAAGCGATCGCGCATCTCGATCACCAGACGTTCGGCCGTCTTCTTGCCGACGCCAGGCAGACGTGTCAGCGCCTTGACGTCGTCTTCCATCACGCAGCGGATGAAGGCGTCCTCGTCCATGCCGGAGAGAATCGCCAGGGCCAGCTTGGGGCCGATACCGTTGACCTTGATCAGTGCGCGAAATAGCGCGCGCTCCTGCTCGCGGGCAAAGGCATACAGCAGATGGGCATCGTCGCGCACGGTCAGATGGGTGTACAGCGACACCCGCTCCCCGGCGCCCGGCAGGGCGACCAGGGTGGTCATGGAGGCTTCCATCTCGTAGCCGACGCCATTGACGTCGACCACCAGCCAGGGTGGTTGGGTTTCGAGCAGTGTGCCCGTGATGCGTCCAATCATGGCGCGAATACTTCCTTGATCTCGGCGGTAAAAGTGATCGCCAGTGTACCTGAGACGGCGGTCACGAATCGCGGGAGCGGCTACCCTGCAAGCGTACCTTGCATCCCACTATACGGTGGCAGCCTGGGCCCCGCCAGCACAAACAAACGCTGTTCGATAATGCTTCCGTCGCCACTTTGCGACAGCCTGAACGTCAGCCGATGCAGCAACAACAACCCGGCGCATCGGCGTAAAAAAACCTAGGGCTTGTCTGAAAAGTGCCTGCGCTCGGTAATACGGCGTTAAAAATCGGCTGGTGCGCCAGCCCGGTCAAAATGCTCATTTACACCCCGTAAACTGCGCTTTCTCACCGATTTTTGCCTTGTCTAACCTTCGCTCGTCGACTTTTCGGACAGCGCCTAGGGACGATACTGGCGCCAGGACGTCCCCTTGCCGCCCCCCCTGGAGCCGCTGGGCCGCCCACCGAAGGAGCCCTGGGTGATCAAGCCACGTGACGCGTAGCAGTGCGTCAGGGCGATTCCCAGAGCATCGGCGGCGTCCGCCTGGGGCGTGCCGGACAGTCCCAGCGTCGCCGTGATCATGTGCTGCACCTGGGTCTTGTCGGCACCACCGCTGCCGGTGACCGCCTGCTTGATCTGGCGCGGCCCATACTCGTGCACATCCAGGCCGTGATTGGCGGCGCAGACGATGGCGGCGCCCCGCGCCTGGCCCAGTTTCAGCGCAGAGTCGGCATTTTTCGACATGAACACCTGCTCGATGGCGAAGGCCGCGGGACGGTGGATCCCGATCAACTCGCTGATCCCGGCATAGACCTGCGCCAGGCGCTGGGCCAGGGACTCATCCTTGAGCCGGATGCAGCCACTGGCGATGTAGCGCGGCTGCCGCTCGCTGGCGTCGAGTACCCCGTAGCCGGTGATACGCGAGCCAGGATCGATCCCCAGCACGATCATGCCGGGTTCCCCGGCAGGTCAGCGCTCCAGTTCGGCAAGAATGGCATCATTGAAGTCCGCATTGGTGAAAACATTTTGCACGTCATCGAGGTCTTCGAGTTGATCGATCAGGGCGAGCACACGGCGCGCGAGATCGGCATCCTCGATGGGCGTGGTGGTATCGGCGAAGAGTCCGACGTCGCTGTAGACGGGCTCAAGCTCCGCGGCCAGCAGGGCATCCTTGACGGCACCAAAGCGCTCCGGTGATGTCACCACCTCCAGGCTGCCGTCTTCGTCGGTCAGGATATCCTCGGGCTCCGCCTCCAGGGTGGCCGCCATGGCTGCCTCCTCAGAGGTTCCCGGTGCCAGGGTCAGTCGCCCCTGGTGATGGAACATGAAGGCGACCGATCCGCTGGTGCCCAGGTTACCGCCATGCTTGGAAAACGCGTGTCGCACATCTGAGACAGTTCGATTGCGGTTGTCGCTCATGCACTGCACCAGGATGGCGACGCCTTCCGGACCATAGCCCTCGTAGGTGATCTCCTCCATGTCATCGCCATCATTCTGCCCTGCCCCGCGATCCACCGCCCGCTGGATCGTGTCCTTGGTCATGTTATTGGACAGGGCCTTGTCGATGGCGGCCCGCAGACGCGGATTGTCAGCGGGTTCGGGCCCGCCCTGACGAGCGGCCACGCCCAGCTCGCGGATCAGCTTGGAGAATATCTTGCCGCGCTTGGCATCCTGGGCGGCCTTGCGATGCTTGATGTTCGACCACTTGCTATGTCCTGCCATGGTGCATCCCGTTGGTTGCTGGAAGCCGACGCTTCGCACGTCGCCGGGCGATATTGGAAGACAAGGCCCTGAAGGAGCCTGCCAAAAGCACCTGAACCCGGCGCTGGATCAAATGCGCGCCACAAAGCCCGCCACCTGATCACCCGTTGTGCTAGCGTCGGGCGCTTGATTTATCGCGCATTCTACCGCGCGTGCAGCTCACCAGCGAATCCAGCTCAGGAGTGACGAATGAAGGATGTGGCCATCATTGGTGCAGGGCCAGTGGGCCTATGCCTGGCGCGAGCACTGGCCGGTGCCGGCTTGAGTGTGGCACTGATCGATCGAATCGATCGCCCTCGACTGGCCGAACCCAGGCCCGATGGGCGCGAGATCGCCATGACCCAGGCATCCTGCGACCTGCTTGCCGACATTGGTGTGTGGCAGCGGATCCCCCAGCACGAGGTGGCACCGCTGACGCATGCCAAGGTGTTCAACGGACAGTCGTCCTTTGCCATGGACTTCGACTCCGGCAACGATCGACCACTGGGCTTCATGGTGCCGAACCATCTGATACGCCGCGCCGCCTTCGAGGAAGCCGAACGCATGGACGGCATCGACTGGCACTTCTCGGCGCTGGAAAGCATCACCAGCGACCCCGGTGCGGCGCGTCTGGCACTGGAAGACGGTACTCGCCTGTCGGCTCGTCTGGCGGTGGCCGCGGACAGTCGCTTCTCCGAATCCCGCCGTCAGATGGGCATCGCTGCGCGCATGCGCGATAACGGCCGCAGCATGCTGGTGTGTCGGGTTCGCCACCAACGCGCCCATGACCAGTCTGCCTGGGAGTGGTTCGACCACGGCCAGACCCTGGCGTTGTTGCCATTGCACGAACACCTGTCGTCGGCGGTGGTGACCCTGCCCAGCCAGCAGATGTCGGAGCTTACCGCGCTGCCGCCCGAGGCACTGTCGCAGGCGTTGGCCCATCGCTACGGAGGCAGGCTCGGCGCCATGACCCTGGAGGGAGAGACCCACGTCTATCCCCTGGTAAGCGCCTACGCAGAGCGCTTCGTGGCCGAACGCTTTGCCCTGGTCGGTGACGCTGCGGTGGGCATGCATCCGGTGACGGCACACGGCTTCAACTTTGGCGCCCAGAGTCAGCACCGCCTGGCCCGCCGGCTGATCCGCGCCCACCAACTCGGACAGGACATCGCCGACCCGCAACTGCTGAAGCGCTACGAGCGCGAGCATCGGCTGGCCACCTGGCCGCTGTATCAAGCCACCCAGGCCATCGTTGGCCTTTACACCGATGACGGAGTGCACGCTCGAATGGTCCGTCACCTGGGACTGCGCCTGGGTGACCGACTGGCACCGGCGCGTAGAATGATCGGACAGCACCTGACCGAGCCTCATGGTGGCTCACCGCTCACGCCTCTATCGTCTCTATCACCTCTCACCAACCTTCCGTCGCTGGCCCGTCGCGCGGCGTCTTCCTTGCAGTCACCACTGTCCAGGCTGCTGGGCTGATTTCCCATCAACGAAAAACCCCCGCCGATGGGCAGGGGCTTTTTCGGTACAGCACGATAGCGTAGCGTTATTCGCCGGCTTCGGGCTTGGCCTTCTGACGCAGGCGGATACTCAGATCCTTGAGCTGGTCGTTGCTGACCTCGCCAGGGGCGTCGGTCATCAGACAGGCTGCACTCTGGGTCTTGGGGAAGGCGATGACCTCGCGGATGGTACGAGCGCCGGTCATCAGCATGACCAGGCGATCGAGACCGAAGGCCAGACCACCGTGGGGCGGCGCACCGTAGTGCAGCGCGTCCAGCAGGAAGCCGAACTTCTCGCGGGCTTCTTCTTCACCGATACCCAGGATCTCGAATACCACGCTCTGCATGGCCTGATCGTGGATACGGATCGAGCCGCCACCCAGCTCCGTCCCGTTGAGCACCATGTCATAGGCACGCGACAGGGCCTCGGCCGGGTTGGCCTTGAGCTCCTCGGGGCTGCACGCCGGCGAGGTGAAGGGGTGATGCAGCGGGCTCAGGCGACCGTTGTCGTCGGCCTCGAACATCGGGAAGTCGACGACCCACAGCGGCGCCCAGGGCTGGGTGTAGAGATCGAGATCCTCACCCAGCTTGACCCGCAGAGCCCCCAGCGCCTCGTTGACGATGCGCGCCTTGTCGGCACCAAAGAAGATGATGTCACCGTCTTCGGCACCCACACGATCCAGCAGGGTCTCGATCACGCCTTCCATGAACTTGACGATCGGCGATTGCAGGCCCTCGATGCCCTTGGCACGCTCGTTGACCTTGATCCAGGCGAGGCCCCGCGCGCCGTAGATACCGACGAACTTGGTGTACTCGTCGATTTCCTTGCGCGACAGCTTGGCGCCACCGCTCACCTTGAGCGCGGCGACACGGCCGTCATCAGCGTTGGCCGGACCGGAGAAGACCTTGAAGTCCACCTCCTTCATCAGGTCATCGACGTCGGTCAGCTCCAGCGGGATGCGCAGGTCCGGCTTGTCGGAGCCGAAACGATGCATCGCCTCATGCCAGGTCATGCGCGGGAACTCGCCCAGATCCACGTCGAGCACGTCCTTGAACAGGCCCTGCACCATGGACTCGGTGATGCGCATGATGTCGGCCTCTTCGACGAAGGAGGCCTCGAGGTCGATCTGGGTAAATTCCGGCTGACGGTCGGCACGCAGGTCCTCGTCACGGAAGCACTTGGCGATCTGGTAGTAGCGATCGAAGCCCGCCACCATCAGCAGCTGCTTGAACAGCTGAGGCGACTGCGGCAGCGCAAAGAAGCTGCCTGCGTGGGTCCGGCTCGGCACCAGATAGTCACGTGCACCTTCCGGGGTCGCCCGGGTCAGCACCGGCGTCTCGATGTCGAGGAAGCCCTCGCCCTCGAGGAAGGCCCGCACGCTATGGGAGATGCGAGAGCGCAGACGCAGCTTCTCGATCATCTCCGGGCGACGCAGGTCGATGTAGCGGTGCTTGAGGCGAATTTCCTCACCCACCTTGCCGTGCTCGTCGAGCTGGAACGGCGGCGTGGCGGCGGTGTTGAGCACCTCCACTTCCTTGGCCAGCACCTCGATCAGGCCGGTCGGCATGTTCGGGTTCTGGGTTCCCTCGGGACGCATGCGCACTCGGCCCTGGATGCGCAGCACGTACTCGCTGCGGGCGCGGTCGGCATTGGCGAAGGCCTCGGCGGTATCGGGGTCGACCACGACCTGGGCGATACCGTCACGATCGCGAAGGTCGAGGAAGATCACCCCACCGTGGTCACGGCGGCGGTGTACCCAGCCGCACAGGCTGACCGTCTGGTCCACCAGGGTTTCGTTGAGCTGGCCGCAATAATGGCTGCGCATGTTGGTTCCTGTCATGTTGCGTGAAGGTAAAGGCAATTCGTTGGATCAGGCAGCGGCGCCGTCACCGGAAGCGGAGCCACCACCGGAGGAGGCACCGCCTCCGCCGCTGTCACCCGCCAGATTCTTCTTGGTGCCACCGGTCTTGAAGTCGGTCTCGTACCAGCCGCCACCCGCAAGACGGAAGCCAGCCGCCGAGACCAGGCGGTTCAGTTCCGGAGCTTCACAGGCCGGGCAGTCGGTCAAGGGAGCGGCGCTCATGCGCTGCAGCTTCTCCAGCCGATGGCCACAGGCCTTGCACTGATATTCGTAGATGGGCATGGTTCTAGGTCTCCGTTCGCATTGTTCCTGCGGGGCGGGAAGCCGGCGTCTGATCTGCCTGACACACCCTCGATCACGCCGCTTCCGATCCCGACATGCGATATAGGGCCGGCCAACAGCAATTCCAAGCCCAAATCAAAGGGGCGCATTATAGCGTGCTGAGCGCCTCAAGGCCCAGCCCTGTGCACCGATCTTCGCCACCAGACTCACCACACCCACCAAACACAACAGGAGAAGCGATGAAAGCTGTATTACTGGACGCCGACAGCCTGGGTACTGATATCGACCTGGCACCGCTGCGCGAGCAGCTCGAGAGCCTCGAGGTTCACCCCACCAGCACCCCCGCCGAGGCGCGTGAACGGCTGGCCGGCGCCGACGTCGCCATCGTCAACAAGGTGGTGCTGGATGCCGATACCCTGAACGCCCTGCCCTCCTTGCGGCATATCTGCGTACTGGCCACCGGCACCAACAATATCGACATGGAGGTGGCGAAAGAGCGTGGCATCCGCGTCGACAACGTCAACGCCTACGGAACCGCCAGTGTCGCCCAGCATACGCTGATGCTGATCCTCGCCCTGGCCACTCGCCTGCCGCAGTACCAGCGCGACGTGGCCGAAGGCCGTTGGGGACAGAGCCCGTTCTTCTGTCTGATGGACCACCCGACCCTGCAACTCGAAGGCAAGCATCTGGTGCTGGTGGGACAGGGTGAACTGGGCTCCAAGGTGGCCGCCCTGGCCGAGGCATTCGGCATGCGGGTGAGCTTCAGCGCGCGACCAGGCAACGAGGCCAATGACCGGCGCCCGGCACTGGCCGAGCTGCTGCCCGAGGCCGACGTGGTCAGCCTGCATTGCCCGTTGACCGAACACAGTCGTCATCTGCTCAACGCGGACAACCTCAAGACCATCAAGAAAGGCGCCCTGCTGGTGAACTGCGCCAGGGGTGGAGTGATCGATGAAGAAGCCGCTCTGGCCGCCCTGCGCGAAGGGCAATTGGGAGGCCTTGCCGTCGATGTCCTTCCCGCGGAGCCGCCCCGTGACGGCCACGCCTTGATCGACGCAGTCAACGAGTCGCCGCGCCTGAACCTGCTGGTCACCCCGCACAGCGCCTGGATCACCCCTGAAGCGCGACAGAACATCGTCAAGCTGACCGTCGACAATCTGCGGAACGCTGCGCAAGAGAGCTGACGCCGTCCATGGCGGGCACAGAAGACCGTGCCCGCCTGACACCAGGCCACTGTTGGCACCCTGCCCCTTGCTGAGCTCTCTCCAGGCTTTCGTCACGCTGATACAAGGTTATCGTCACGCTGATGCCAAGCTTATGCAACGTTATCGCCACGCCGATGCAACGTTATCGCGCCCCTGATCGGCATGTTCGGGCGAGTTTAGCGAATGCGACGCCTCCCAACGGCCTGTCCTCATCGCCTATGAGTAACAACTCGGTGCAATTGGCACATTCGGGTTTTGCTAAACTAAGATAACGGTATAACTTTGGAAAAAAACAGCAGCCTCGTTACCGATGGCGGTTGCACCCTTGCGTCGGCCCGGCATCACTCCGATACTTCGCGCTGAGCCCACCCCCTCATCGGACACCCCATGCTGTACAACTACGGGTCGATCAATCTCGACCATGTCTATCGCGTTCCCCATCTCGTTCGCCCGGGGGAAACCCTGGCGAGTCATGAGCACCGAGTCGGCCTTGGAGGCAAGGGAGCCAACCAGTCGCTCGCGCTGGCCAAGGCCGGAGGTCAGGTGGCTCACTGGGGAAGCCTGAATGCCCAGGATGGCTGGGCCCGCCAGCAGCTTGCCGATGCCGGGGTCGACGTCAATGGTATTGCCGAGGTGGCCGCCCCCTCCGGCCACGCCATCATCCAGGTCGACGACGGCGCAGAGAACGCCATCCTGCTGTTCCCCGGAGCCAACCACCACCACGCGGCCGACGACCTTTCCAGGCTGATGGAGGGCACTCAGGCCGGCGACTGGCTGCTGCTGCAGAATGAATGCAGCGCCCTGTCCGATGCGATCCGGCTCGGACATGAAAAGGGACTGAACATCGCCTTCAACCCGGCGCCGATGAGCGACGCCGTGCTGGACCTGCCGCTCGACCGGTGCGATCTCCTTTTCGTCAATCGGGGCGAGGCCGCCTGGCTGGCCGGTGTTGCAGAGGATACCGATGCCGACGCCTTGCTCACCGCCCTTTCCGAGCGCCTGCCCAGCACCCAACTGGTGCTGACGCTCGGAGGCGAAGGCGCCTGGCATCAGCACGGCGGACAGCGCCAGTTCCAGGCGGCGAGTCGGGTCGAGGCGGTTGACACCACCGCCGCCGGGGACACCTTCATCGGCTACTATCTGGCCGCGATGCAGGAACAAAAGACCGTGGCGGATTGCCTGGCGCTGGCCTCCACCGCCGCCGCCCTCGGCGTTCAGCGCCAGGGCGCGGCCGCCAGCATTCCGACCCGCGACGAGGTCGACACAGCGCTGGCGAGCGGCCAGCACGCCATCCGTTGAGACCTTCAGGCCAATCACAGGAGCTTCCGTGAGCACCCCGATCATCTTCGATACCGACCCGGGCGTCGACGACGCCCAGGCCATCGCCATCGCCCTGCGCCATCCCGACATTGAGCTGCTCGGCATGACCACCACCTTCGGCAACGTCGACATCGAGACGGCGACCCACAATGCCCTGCTGCTCGGCGAGATCGCTGGCCAGCCGGTGCCGGTGGCCCAGGGCTCGGCCTGCCCCATGGTCAAGCCTCGTCATCCGGCACCCAAGCATATCCATGGCGACAACGGCCTGGGCAATATCAGCCTGCCCGAGGTCAAGGGACAGGCCGACGCTCGCAGCGCCGCCCAGTTTATCGTCGACACCGTGCGCCAGCGTCCGGGCGAGGTCACCCTGGTGGCGGTCGGCCCGTTGGGCAACCTAGCTGCAGCGCTGCAGCTGGACCCCGAGATCACCCGCCTGGTCAAGCAGGTGGTCATCATGGGCGGCTCCATTCGCGAAGGCGGCAACGTCACCCCGGTGGCAGAAGCCAACATCTTCAATGATGCCCACGCCGCGCAGCGCGTCCTGACCGCCGACTGGCCGCTGACCCTGGTGGGGCTCGACGTGACCCATCGCTGCATCCTGACGCCGGAACACATGGCCCGCATCGAGGCAGGCCAGGGCGAGCTCGGCAAGATTCTGGCCGGCAGCTACGACTTCTATCGCGCCTTCTATCGTGAAGCCCTCGGCATCGACGGCTGCTGCCCCCATGACAGTGTGGCCCTGGCCTGGCTACTGCGCCCGGACCTGTTCGAGACCACCCGCGGCCACCTCGGTGTGGTCACCGAAGGGCCGGCCGAGGGGCAGACCATCCTCGCGCCGGAAGGCAGAGGCTTTATCGCCGACCGCTGGTCACAGACACCCGTGGTCGACGTCTGCATGAAGGTAGACGGCAAGGCCGTCAGCGACTGGATCGCGGACACCCTGGCCTGAACGACTCAAGCCAGCAAAAAGCCCCGGGCGGGCACGACACTGTCCCTCGACATTATCCGTCGTGCCCGCCCGGGGCTCTTCTATCGCTGGACCTTTGAGGTCATGGCGCCAGCGGCGACGACCGCGGGCGCTCTACACCGGGCTCTAGCCCGTCGTGAAATCCCTCGGCGGCTTATCCAGCGTCACCTCACGGGTGGTGACCTGGGTCACTTCGGCCTGCTCGGGCCCATATTCAAGCCAGTCGGCGACCCGTTCCACCGCGTCACGAGGTCCACACAGCAACACCTCGACACTGCCGTCCGGCAGGTTGCGCGCATACCCCGCAAGCCCCTCTGCCTCGGCTTGCTGCCTGGTGGCAACGCGATAGCTCACGCCCTGTACTCGCCCTTCCACCAGGGCCTCCAGGCATAGGGTGTCATCGGACATCGTGGCTGCCTCCTGCTGCTCGTCCATTGGTTCCTCTCTGGCGACATCGGCATCTTGAACGGTATCATCGACGCTGACCTCGTCATCTTCGTTGGCCTGACGACTCTCCACCGTGCCAGCAGTCTCCGCTCCCCCTGCCTCCAGCTCCGCCTCATGCTGACGCTCGCGAGCCTCCTGCTCGAATTCCCGTTCTTCTTCGGCGCTCAACTGGGCACGCACGCTCTGCTGATCGAGCAGTTCCTGCTTGACCAGCACGGCGCTGTTGCGCGGGATGATGGGCTTGTGCCGGGCGAGTAGATGGACCTTGGTAAAGGCGGCGCCAAACAGCAGGATCAGCGAGGAGTAGTAGACCCACAGTAGTACCACCACCACCGACCCCGCCGCGCCGTAGGTCGAGGCAGTCGCGTTGTAGGCCAGATAGAGCGCGATACCGGTGCGCCCTATCGAGAACAGCAAGGCCGTGACAACCGCACCGACGATGACGTCGCGCCAGCGCAGCACCACGTCGGGCAACACCTTGAAGATAGTGGCAAAGAGCGCGGCGATCACGCCGATCGACACCAGCAGCTCCACCCCTCGTGTCAGCAGGCTGACGTAGGGCAGCACATCGTCGGCGGCCTTCAGTGCCGCCCTGACGAACACCCCGAGCCCCACCGACACCAGCAGGATGAAGCCGATCGCCAGCACGATCGTCAGTGACAGCATGCGATTCTTGACGAAGATCCACAGACTGTTGCTGCTGGGGCGTGCCGCGACACCCCAGATGGTGTTCAGCGAGAACTGCATCTGGCCGAACACCGTAGTGGCACCAACCGCCAGGGCGGCAAAACCCAGCAGCGTCGGCAACAGGCCGGACTCCTGGATGCGCGACTGGGCGACGGCATGCTCGATGGCGGTGGCCGCCTCGGGGCCCATGGTGCCCTGCAACTGGGCGAAGATTTGCCCCTGTGCCGCCTCCTCGCCCAGCACCACACCGATCACCGTTACCGCGATGATTACCGTCGGCGCCAGCGAAAACAGGGTATAGAACGCCAGCGAGCCGGCGTAGCTGAAGGCGTTGCGCTCCAGCCACAACGCCACCGAGCGACGCAGCACCCCCCACCAGAAGGCGAAAAACTGAATGATCATGGCGTTCCCTCGTCATTATCGTTGCCCTCAGCATACCTAACACCGACGGTATACGCAGAAACATGCGCCAACGCGACGCCCAAGCGCTGCCAGTTCATCACGACCGGATCATCGTGACGGGTTTATCAAGCCTCCTTCATCTAGCCTCATTCACCTATCCCTGGAGCCTGTCTGTTTGCACCGGTCTGTTTGCGCCTGCCAGTCGTCGCCACCATAATGGCGGCGACGTTTTCCAGGAGTCCTCCATGCCCACCGATCTGGTCACCTCTCCGCCGCAGACCGAGTTCGACTGCCTGGTGTTCATCGGACGCTTTCAGCCCCCGCACCTCGGCCATCTGGCGGTGATTCGGGCGGCCCTCAAGCAGGCCAGACAGGTCATCGTGCTGGTAGGCTCCGCGTGGCAGGCGCGCTCACTGCGAAACCCCTGGCGTTTCGACGAACGCCGCCAGATGCTGCGCAGCGCCTTCGACGAAGACGACAACGCTCGCCTCGAGATCGTGCCGCTGCTGGATGCGCTCTACAACGACGATGTCTGGGTACACGACGTCCAGCGCAAGGTGCGCGATCTAGCCCATCCCGAGAGCGCACGGTTACCACGTATCGGGCTGATCGGCGCCAGCCGCGGTCAGTCGAGCTACTACCTGTCACTGTTCCCCCAGTGGGAGTCGGTGAGCGTACCGCTGGTCGAAGCGATCTCCGCCAGCCAGATTCGAGAACGGCTATTTCGCTCCGAGGGCTCGGCGGTAGAGTATCTCTCCACCAACGCAAGCCACGATCTTCCACCGGGAGTGGTGGAGCATATCCGGCGCTTCATGAGCGGCAAGCCCTACCGCCAGCTCGGTGAAGAACAGCAATTGCTCGACCAGTACCGTTCGGCCTGGGCCCAGGCGCCCTACCCGCCGATCTTCGTCACCGTCTGTGCGGTTGTGGTGCAGTCGGGCCATGTGCTGCTGGTGCGGCGCACCTCGGCACCCGGCAAGGGACTCTATGCCCTGCCCGGGGGCTTTATCAGCGCCCAGGAACGACTGATGGACGCCTGTCTGCGAGAGCTGCGCGAACGCATTCGGCTGAAGGTGCCGGAGCCGGTGCTCAAGGGATCGCTACGCGGTCAACGGCTATTCGACGAGCCGCACCGAAGCTGGCGTGGACGAACCCTGGCAGAAGCCTTCTACTTTGCCCTGAGACCGGATCAGAACCTGCCGAGGCTGAAGCCCGTCAAGGGGGGCGACCATGCGCGCTGGGTGCCCCTGGCGGAACTCGAGCCGGAAAGCCTGTTCGAGGATCACTTCTTCATCATCCAGAACTTTCTCGGGCTGCCTGCCGATCGACGCTCCTGAGGCACGCGGCAAGATCCAACGGCGGTAACGACATGGCGGACAAGGGAGGCCCCCTGTCCGCCAAGTTTCCTGCTTGTGACGGCCTGGCTAACCGTCAATCGTCCTCGGTCAGCAGCGACAATGCCTCAAGCAGATTCGGGTCCAGGTCATTCGACCGGTGATGGGCCCGACTGAGCTGCTCGCTGAAGCCTGGCGCGGCCACAGGGAACGATGGCTCACCTTCACTCACCTCCAGCCGCACCTTGTCCAGGTCCAGCACCAGGCGATAGTGATGTGCTTCCCCTTCACTGCCTCGGCTATCGATATCCAGCGTCACCTTTTCCAGCGCCGCCGAGCGTTCGATCAGCAACTGACCGATCGAGGGACGCTGAATCCAGTCCGGCAAGGCTCGTCCCCCGGGTAATGACACCTTGATGTCGCGTTGCCCTTCCGGCAGCTTGAGCCACGCCCGCTCGTTCTCGACCAGAGCCTCCAGCGTCGCTCGGCCATCGCTGCTTGCCCACGACGTCGCTCGCACCTCACCGGGATGAGCCAGCGACCTGGCTTCCTGCAGCATCGAGGAGTTCCAGGCGCTGGATTCTCTCGGCTGATCCTTGTTTACCACCTCCATTTCAGCGTCGGTCAGCGCCGAGATGCCGTGTACCGCCGCTCTTACTGCCCCATCCGCAGACAGGTCGGCAAGGCCACCAAGGCCTCCGTACTGATTGACCACCTCATCGACCATGCCATCGGCATGCATCAAGGGCCCTTCAGCATCCGACTCGACATCCTGCGACGGGACTTCGGGCGCACGGTCACCGATATACAAGCTATTGAGGGGCTCCACCGTCACCGAGACGGTCACGTAGGTTACACCGCCCTGCCCGTCCGACACCGCGACGACAAAGCTGTCGCTGCCGGAGAAGCCTGCTTCCGGCACATAGACGAAGGATCCATCCGGGTTCAGGGTAAGCTGACCGTGTCGAGGACCGTCATCCAGCGCGAAGGTGAGATCATCCCCTTCAACGTCCGATGCCACCACCTGACCAGCGGCGGCTTCACCGCTACCGGTGACGATAGGATCGGCACTGGCCACAGGGGCGTCATTGACCGGCTCAACCGAGACGGTGACTACCACGGTAGTGGTGGCACCGCTGGCGTCGGTCACGGTCACGCTGAAGCTGATATCGCCACTGACGTCGGGATCGGGCACAAAGGTGAAGGTGCCATCCTCATTGAGCGTGACGCTGCCGCCGCCCGGTTGATGGTCGAGACGGAAGGTCAGGTCGTCATTGTCCACGTCGGTGGCGACGACACGCCCCTCGACCGGGGTATCCTCGGTGGTGACGATGGGATCTACGCTGGCGACAGGGGCGTCGTTGGCGCCGAGAACGCTGATCGTCAGCGTCGCGGTCGAAACACTGCCATCGCTGTCGGTGATGGTGTAGCTGAAGGTCTCGGTGAGCGTCTGCCCCGGTTTGAGCGCGTCCACCACCGGGTTGCTGTTGTCCAGCGTATAGGAATAGCTGCCGTCCGCGTTCAGCACCAGGCTACCGTAACGGCCCTCCACCGGCTCGCCAACGCCACCTTCGGGCGATGACTGACCTGACCCGACCGCCGTGACCCCGCCATCCACCGCAACGTCATCGACACCATAGTGGTCATTGAGGAGGACGTTACCGCTGCAGTCGCTTCCCGGCTCTGAGCCTTCCTCGCTCACCTCACCACGGTCATTGCCGGTGCCAGGACCATCATCGATGATGGCGATGGCCAGGGTACCAATGTTGGCGGTGGTCTCGCCCTCCACGTCGGTGACGCCGATGGCGAAGCTGTCGTTGACCGCGCCGCCGGAGTGATCGGCCCTCGAGGCCAGATAGTAGGTATAGCTCACCTCTCCGGTGGCGGGGTCGTAGTAGCGCAGCACCAGGGTGCCGTGATCGCCGGTCACCTCGATGGGATGGCTACCACAGTCCTTGAGCTGATCCAGGCTGATGGTGCTTCCCCCCAGGGTCAGGCTGGACAGACTGTCGGCTGGTCCAAGGGTAAAGGTGCCACTGTGGCTCAGGCCCAAGCCCTCGTGGCTGCCTCCTGTCAGACCGGCCTCGTCAACCGACCCATCGGTGGTGGCGTCGCCTGCTGAATCGCCCCCTCCTGGCTCACCGCCTCCATCCCCCAGCCCACCGACAGTCACCTTGTCGTCCACCGCCGTGACCGAAATGCTCAGGCTCGCGTCGGAGGTCGCGCCCCCATCGTCACTGACGGTGTAGGTGACCAGTGGCACTTCGCCGTTGTAGTTCAGCGCCGGCACGAAACGGTAGCTGCCATTGGCGCTGATGGTCAGCTCGCCGACGCCTTCGATGACGGCGGTCTGCCCTGCCAGGAAGGTTCCCTCGATACCATCGACACTGAAGCCCGTAACACTGAGGCTATCGCCCTCGATATCGCTATCGTTGGCCAGCAGGCCGTCTTCGGCGGCGACCGTCAGAGGCGTGTCCTCGGCGATCGTGGCCTGGTCGTTCTTGGCGGACGGCGCGTCATTGACCGGTGTCACCGAGACATCGACCTCCACCGTGACGGTGGCACCGGAAGGGTCGGTCACGGTGACGGTGAAGCTGGTGTCGCCGTTGAAGTTGGCATCCGGGGTAAAGGTAATGTTACCTTCCTCATCGAGGCTAACGGTGCCACCCTCAGGCTGCGCATCCAGACTGAAGGTGAGCTCATCGTCATCGACGTCGGTGGCGATGATCTTGCCATCCACCGGAGTATCCTCGCTGGCGGTCACCTTTTCCGCAGAAGCCTCCGGCGCGTCGTTGGCTCCACGAATGGTGATCGTCAAGGTGGCGGTGGCGAGATCGCCGTCGGCGTCGCGAATCTGATAGCTGAACGTGTCGGTCCGCGTGTCACCGACCTGGAGCCCGTCCACCTCGCCATTGGTGTTGTCCAACGTATAGCTATAGCTGCCATCGGCGTTGAGGATCAGGCTGCCGTAGCTCCCCTCTAGCGAGACGCCGGTGGCCCCATCGAGACTTCCGCCTTCCACACCTACCCCGACCACCGCCCCATTGGCATCCGCACCATCGGCACCCGGGCGATCATTGGCCCAGACGCTGCCTGCGCCGGCAGCACCGTCCTCGACGACTACGCCGCTGTCATTGGTCGCACTCGGACTATCATCGTCGATGTCGATCACCAGCGTCCCGGCGTCGGCGGTGACCTCACCCTCCACGTCGGTCACGCTGATCATGAAGTCGTCGCTGACCGGCTCGTTGGAGTGATCTGCGTTTGAGGTCAGCAGATAGCGGTAGCTGACCGTACCGGTGGCGCGATCGTAGCCTTCGATGGTCAAGGTGCCGTAGCGGCCCTCGATCGCGATGGGTGACGACGCGCTGGCCTCGAGCTCGGCAAGGCTGATGCTGCGACTGCCCAGGGTAAAGCTCGCCAGGCTGTCCGCCGGCCCCAGGGTAAAGCTGCCACTATGGATCAGCCCGTTACCTTCATCGCTGCCCCCGGCCAGGCCGGCCTCGCTGACGGAGCCGTCACTGATGTTGCCTCCCTCGCTGCCATCGTTACCGTCGCCCAGGCCGCCCAGGTTGACCTGGTCATCCACCGGCGTGACCGTGATGTCCAGGGTGGCGGTGCTGGTCCCACCCTCGCCATCGCTGACGGTGTAGGTGATCGTTGGTACCTTGCCGTGGTAGTTGAGTGCCGGTTCGAATCGCCAGACACCATCGGCCTCCACCGTCAGCTTGCCGACACCATCGATGGTGACGGTCTCACCGACATCGATGCTCTCGCTCATGCCGTCGACGCGAACGTCCACGACCACCAGGCTGTCGTGATCGGTCTCGATGTCACTGTCGTTGTCGAGCAGACCAGGCAGACTGTCGTCGCTCGACGAGTCAAGCGGCGTGTCCTCGGGGGTACTGGCGGTCTCGCCGGTCACCTTCGGTAGATCATTGACCGCCTCCACCTTGACCGTGACCTCGACAGTGGTGGTACCGCCATTGCCATCGGAAACCGTGACCTTGAAGGTGATATCGCCATTGACGTTGTCGTCGGGGGTGAAGGTAAAAGTGCCATCGTCGTTGAGCGTGACCTTGCCCCCGTCGGGCTGCGCGACCAGATCGAAGCTGAGGTCATCTCCTTCAACGTCACTGGCCTCGATGGTACCGCTGACCGGGGTATCCTCCTGGGTCGTCAATGCATCGACGCTGGCCGTCGGCGCGTCGTTGGCCCCCTCGATGGTGATGGTCAGAGTCACGGTGGACGTGCTGCCGTCGGCGTCGGTGATCTGATAGCTGAAGATCTCGGTCAGCGAACCACCCGATTTGAGGCTATCGACCTCCGTATTGGTGTTGTCCAGGGTGTAGATATAGCTGCCGTCGGCGGCCAGGGTCAGACTGCCGTATTTGCCGACAACCTCGCTACCGACACCGTCTGAGCTGACGCTGGAGCCCGGGCCCGACGCCGTCACCGTGACGTCTCCATCGGCACCCTCGCGGTCATTGGTCAACACACTACCGGCGCCGGCATCGCCGTCCTCGGCGACGCTGACGCTGTCCTTGGCGGCGATCGGCGCGTCATCGAGAATCTCGACCTTGAGGTCCTTGCCGTAACCCTTGGTGTCGTTGCCGAAGGTATCGGTCATCGACACCTCGACGTGGTCGAACACCGCGCCTCCGGAGTGATCGGCCTGCTCGGTCAGCACGAAACGAAACGTCACGGTGTTTTCCCGCACGTCGGTGCCGTCGCCTAGCTGGTAGCCGATAATCTCGAAATAGCCGTGATCGGTCTCGATGCGTACCGACGGATTGTCGGCGGACAACGCTGCCAACTCGCTCGGGGTGAAACTCGTGTCGCCGATGGTCAGGGTCTCGAGCTGCTGCTCCACTCGGTCCACCACCGAGAATGATCCCTCGTAGATCACCTCACCCGAGTCTCCAGGGTCTGTGCCGGTGGCGCCATCCGTGTTGAGTTGAGCTTCGTCTACCTCGCCCCCTTCCGTGCCAACGACCGCCGTCGTGCCGTAGATGCGAATGGTCAGGGTAGCGGTGGCCGTATCTCCGTCAGGATCGGTGATCTGGTAGGTAAAGGTGTCTGAAACGTGTCGCCCGGCAGGCAGCCCCTTGACCGTGTCCGAGTCGAAATCGGGTACATAGCGGTAGCTGCCGTCGGCGTTCAGGACAAGGGTGCCGTATTCGCCCTGAAGCCCCTGTCCGATATGGGACGCCGACGGCCCATCTGATCCTGCCCCCACTGCACTGACCGTGCCACCGTCACCGCCCAGGAGATCGGCGTCACCGTCCATGGCATCGGGATCGTCGCCTCCGTCTCCGGTCAAGACGTTTCCATCGGCGATGCTGCTGGGTTGATTCGGCTTGTTGATCGCGTCGTCGACGTCGTTCACGGCCTTCGGTGCATCATCGAGTATGGCGATCGACAGGGTACCGGCATCCGCAGTGACGTCACCCTCGACGTCGGTGACGGCGATCGCAAAATCGTCACTGACAGGCCCCTGGCTATGGTCGGCGTGTGCCGTGAGGGTATAGATATAGCTGACCGTGCCACTGGCCCTGTCGTAGCCATTGATCACCAGCTCGCCGTGGCCACCCTGGATCCTGATCGGCGTACCGGCACTGTTGACCAGCTGGTCAAGCGTCAAGGTGGTTCCGCCAAGGCTGATACTGGCGAGGCTGTCCGCCGGTCCCAGGGTGAAGCTGCCGGTATGGGAGACGCCACTACCCAGGGTACCGGTCCCCCCCGCCAGGCCGGACTCGCTGACCTGTCCATCGTTGGCACCATCACCGTCATCACTACCATCGCCCAGACCACCGACGGTGACCTTGTCGTCGACCGCCTCGACGGTGAGCTGGAGCGTTCCGGTGGTAGTTCCGCCGGCACCATCGCTGACGCTGTAGCTGATCTTTGGCACGTCACCGTGGTAGTTCAGCTCCGGCTCGAAGCGGTAGGAGCCATCGGCGTTCAAGGTGAATTTGCCGACGCCCTCGATGGCGACCGTCTCGCCCGGCTCGAAGGTTCCCGTCACGCCCTCGATGGAAAAGCCGCTGACGCTGAGACTGTCACCATCCACATCGCTGTCGTTGGCCAGTACCCCATTGTCCTTGTTCACCACAAGGGGGGTGTCTTCACTCGTGCTGTTGGTGTCCGGTTTGGCGACAGGGATATCGTTGACCGCATCCACCGCAACCGTGACCTCCACCGTGGTGGTACCGCCGTGACCGTCGTCTACCGTGACGCTGAAGCTGACATCACCGTTGACGTTGGCGTCGGGGGTAAAGGTGAAGCTGCCGTCTTCATTCAGTGAGACCGTGCCCCCGTCCGGCTGGGCCACCAGATCGAAGGACAGCGAATCGCCATCCACGTCGCTGGCGGTGATCTTGCCGGAGACCGGCGTGTCTTCAGGCGTGGATATCGCATCCACGCTGGCCACAGGGGCATCGTTCGCGCCCATGATGGTGATGGTCAGGGTCGCTGTACTGGTATCACCATCGGCATCGATGATCTGATAGGTAAAGACCTCGGTCAGGTGCGCCCCCACCGCCAGCGCGTTCACCTCAGTGTTCGTGCTATCGAGTTTGTAGAGGTAGTTGCCGTTGGCATCGAGGATAAGGCTACCGTAACTACCGGCGACGCTGCTGCCGACACCGCCGCTCGGCGATTCCTTGCCGCTGCCCACCGCATTGACCAGCCCCTTGCTGGGGGCACCATCGGCTCCAGCCAGATCGTTGCCGATGACCGAGCCGCTGATGTTGCCACCGTCCTCCACGGCCTGGCCGGTATCGGCCTTGGCCACCGGTGCATCGTCGATGATGGCGATGGTCAGAGTGCCCGCATTGGCGGTGACATCTCCCTCGACGTCGGTCACCCCAATGACGAAACTTTCGTGGATCGCACCATCGCCATGGCTGGCATTGGTGGTCAGTGTGAAGGTGTAGCTGACGATACCGGTCTTCTGGTCGTAGCCGGTGATGGTCAGCCGACCATGGGTGCCGTTGATCTTGATCGGGGTGGTGGCGCTGGCCTCCAGCTGCGCCCGAGTAATCGATGTAGTGCCAATGGACAGGCTTGCCAGACTATCGGCGGGCCCCAGCGTGAAGCTGCCGCTGTGGGATATCCCGCCGCCCGCCACATCCGAGCCACCGGTCAGGCCCGACTCCTTGACAGAGCCGTCGGTCATGGCGTTGCCGTCACTGCCATCGTTGCCATCGCCAAGCCCGCCCAGGCTGACCTCGTCATCCACCGGCTTGACTGTGATAGCCAGCGCACCGCTGGTGGTCCCGCCGTTTCCATCACTGACGCTGTAGGTGACCTTCGGCACGCTGCCGTTGTAGTTGGTCGCCGGCACGAAGGTATAGGAACCGTCGGCGTTCAGGGTCAGGGTCCCCACCCCGGCAATGGTGGCGGTTTCGCCCGCCTTGAAGCTGCCCGTCACGCCCTCGACACTGAAGCCGCTGACGCTCAGGCTATCGCCTTCCACATCAGCATCGTTGGCCAGTACCCCCTTGTCCTTGGCGACCTCGAGTGTCGTGTCTTCGTTGGTCTCGGCCTTGTCATCCACCACCGTCGGGGCGTCATTGACCGGCGTCACCGTGACGCTGACCTCGACGGTGACGGTGCCTCCGTTGCCGTCGGAGACGGTTACGCTGAAGGTAATGTCACCATTGACGTTGGCGTCGGGAGTGAAGGTGAAACTGCCATCCTCACTCAGGCTGACGGTACCGCCTTCCGGCTGGGCGACCAGATCAAAGGACAGGTTATCGCCATCCACGTCCTCGGCCACGATGCTGCCGTCCACCGGCGTATCTTCCGATGTGGTCAAGGCGTCGACCGAGGCGGTCGGTGCATCGTTGGCCCCCTTGATGGTAATGGTCAGGGTGACGGTGCTGGTATCGCCGTCGGCGTCGATGATCTGGTAGCTGTAGGTTTCGGTCAGGGTCTCGCCCTGCTGCAGTGCATTGACCATGGCGTTGGTGTTGTCCAGCGCATAGACATAGCTGCCATCGGCGTTGAGCGTCAGGGTGCCGAAGCTGCCCACAAGGGCGCTGCCGACGCTTCCCCCATCGGTGGATTCGGCAACACCCACCTTTGACACCTTGCTGCCATCAGCGCCCTGCCGGTCGTTGCTCAGAACGTTGCCTGTGGAGGCGGCGCCGTCCTCGGTCACCGAACCGGTATCGGCGGTGGCCGACGGCGCATCATCGGTGATGCGGATCGACAGGGTACCGATACCCCTGGTGATATCTCCCTCGACATCGGTCACATCGATGGTAAAGCTGTCCTTCACCGCACCACTTGAGTGGTCGGCGGCGGAAGTCAGGGTGTAGCGATAGCTCAGCGTCCCGGTCTGGCGATCATAGCCCTTGATCGTCAGGGTCCCGTGGCTGCCGCTTACCTTGATCGGCGTCGTGGCACTGGCCTCGAGCTGGGCCAGCGTTATGGTTGAACCACCCAGGGTAAAGCTCGCCAGGCTGTCCGCCGGACCCAGCGTAAAGGTGCCGTCGTGGGTCAGTCCTGTGCCCTCGGCATCGACCAACCCTGACTCCTTGACCTCTCCGTCGACGCCGTCCCCGCCATCACCGAGCCCGCCCACCGACACGCTATCGTCGACCGAATCGACCGTGATGCTGAGGGTGGCGGTGTCGCTGACGTGCCCGTCGCTGAGCACATAGGTCACCTTGGGTACGCTGCCATGGTAGTTGAGCGCGGGATCGAAGCGGTAGGAACCATCGGCGTTCAAGGTCAGGGTCCCCACCCCGGCAATGGTAGCGGTTTCCCCTGCCGTGAAAGTGCCCGTCAGCCCCTCGACGCTGAAGCTTGCCACCGACAAGGCATCGCCATCGATATCACTGTCATTACTCAGCACGCCCTCGTCCTTGCCAACGATCAAGGGGGTGTCCTCCGCTGTGCTGGCGCTGTCGTCTGACGCGACCGGCACATCATTGACCGCACTAACCTTGACCGTCACCTCTACCTGGGTCTTGCCGCCGTGGCCGTCATCCACCGTGACGCTGAAGGTGATGTCGCCGTTGACGTTGGCGTCCGGCACGAAGGTGAAGGCGCCGGTGTCCTCGTCGAGGGTGACGGTTCCCCCCTCGGGCTGAGCATCAAGGGTAAAGCTCAAGGAGTCACCATCAGGGTCCTCGCCGACGATGGTGCCCGTGGTCTCGCCGTCCTCTGCACACTTGGCGGTGATATCCTCCGCTGTCGGGGCGTCGTTGGCGCCCTTGATGGTGATGGTCAGGGTCGCCGTGCTGGTATCGCCGTCAGCGTCGGTGATCTGATAGATAAAGGTCTCGGTGAGGGTTTGCCCCTTCTGCAGGCCGTTGACCGTAGCGTTGGCGTTGTCCAGGGTGTAGAGGTACTTGCCACTGGCGTCCATCACCAGGCTACCGTAGTCACCGGCAATGCTGCTGCCCACACCCCCCGAAGGCGCAGCCTCGCCCTTGCCAACCGCGCTGAGTGCACCGCTGTCGGCGGCCCCATCGGCCCCCAGGGTGTCATTGGAAACGACATTGCCCGTCAGCGAACTGCCGCCGCTGGCGTCTTCGTCGACGCTGCCCTGGTCTGCCTTGGCGGTCGATACGTCATCGACCACCAGGATGGCCAGCGTGCCTGCGTTGTAGGTCTCGTCGCCATCGCTGTCGGTGGTGCCGATGGTAAAGCTGTCCAGGACCGGATCCGACCCATGATCGGCGACGGACGACAGGACGTAGCGGTAGGACACGACCCCGGTATCGCTGTCATAGCCGTTAATCGACAGCTCACCGTAGCTACCCGTGATGGTGATCGCGGTGGTGCCACTGGCCTCCAGCTGTGCCCGGGTTATCATCGTGACACCGATGGTCAGGCTGTCGAGGCTCGAGGCAGGCCCCAGGGTAAAGGAGCCCGTGTGCACACTACCACTGCCGCCGGCGGCAGAGCCCCCGGTCAAGGCCGATTCGTTGACGCTGCCATCGCTGCCGTCGCTGCCATCCCCGAGGCCGCCAAGTGACACGCTGTCTTCCACCGAGGCAACCGTAATGGTCAGGGAACCGCTGGAGGTCCCGCCCTTGCCGTCGCTGACGGTGTAGGTGATCTCCGGGACACTGCCGTGGTAGTTGGGCGCCGGGGTAAAGCTGTAGGAGCCATCTGCGTTGAGCGTTAGCGTCCCCTTGCCGGGGATGCTGGCGGTCTCACCCGCAGCGAAGCTGCCGGTGACTCCGGCCACTCTGAAACCGGAGATGGCCAGACTATCCCCGTCCACATCGCTGTCATTGGCCAGAAGTCCTTCGCTCTTGTCGACACTCAGCGTCTCGTCTTCCTTGGCATCGCCCCTGTCGTTGGTGACCACAGGGGCATCATTGACGGCGTTCACCGTAATCGTAAGCGTCGAACTGGCGTAGCCTCCGGATCCCTTCAGGGTGTAGCTGATGATCGGCAGTGCACCGAAAAAGTTCGCCACCGGATCGAACCGGTAGGAGCCATCCTTGGCCAGCGTCAGCTTGCCGATGACATTGCCGTCACTGTCCTTGACGGTATTGGCCTGCCCCAGTACCAGGGCGGTATCGGCCACGCCGTCACCGTCGGTGTCGATGGCCGCCGAGGCGATTTCGGTGGCCCCCGCCAGGGTATCGTTGGATAACAAGCCCTTATCCTTGGTGACCACCAGCGCCACATCCTCATTGGTCTTCCCGGCGTCTTCCACCGCCGTCGGCGGATCGATGCTGTCACGGTAGTCCAGGTCGAAACCGGGTGGCGAGGCGTCGCTACCGTCTGCTGCGATATCGTTGTCGTCGTCAGAGAGCCCAAAGTTGCCGTCAACAAGGTTCTCATCATTGGCATCAAAGCCATCGTTGGCGTCCGATCCCTCGAAGATGTCGAGGAGCCCGTCGCCGTCGGTATCGGTGCTGTCACTGAGCGACGTTGCGCCATCGTCGCGCTCGGCGATATCCAGCTTGCCGTCGTTGTCGGAGTCGCGATCGAGGTAGTCTGCCGTGCTGTCGCCATCGGTATCGACCGGCGTCAGCCCTTTGCTGGCAGTAGCGGTGGTATTGCTGGTGTCCTTGTCGTAGGCGTCATCGAGCCCGTCCTTGTCGGCATCGGCGCCAGAAGGTTTTATATAATCCTGGGTCGTCTGCGCCTCGACATTGTCGGTGATGCCATCATTGTCACTGTCGATATCCAGGTGATCAAAGACGCCGTCTTTATCACTGTCCCTGTAGGCCGCATGGTTGCCGGAACTGGCAAGCCCCAATTCCCTTAGCTGAAGCTTATATCCTTTTATTGAGGGGCCAGTTTCATAGGTACTCATGATAACAACTTCAAACCGGAGAACGCCGCGATACACATGACTAAAGTTATAAATATCGTGCGTACTCGTATTATCACCACCAATATTCGCTAAAACTTCCTCGCCCAGCAGCCCATCCTTCCCATACACCCTGATAGTAGCTGATCTTATCCCATCACCAACAATACCGCGATCATTGGCAATATAAAACTGATCGACCGTCAAACCAGAATTCGACAAGGAATCTACTACAGAGACAGATATCACTATCGGCGGATCAAGCTCCCCTTTCCTGCCTCCTGTATCGATATGTATGTAATCGCTACTCGAATCATCACCGTCGAATACATCCCCGGCTTCACCCACGACGATTTCGCCGCCATCCACCTTGATGGAAGAGTTGTCCCAGTAGTCTGTTCCTATCCAATTTCCCGCGACACCCTCACCCCACTCATTGATATCAAGGATTCCATCATTGTCGTCATCGATGTCCAAGCTATCTGCGATTCCGTCACCATCGGTATCAATCTGGCTATCCCGATAATCCAGGTCGGAACCGGGGGGCGAAGCGTCGCTGCCGTCGGCCGCGACGTCGTTGTCGCTGTCAGAGAGCGCAAAGTTGCCGTCAACAAGGTTGTCATCGTTGGCATCATAGCCATCGTTGGCATTCGTTCCCTCGAAGATATCCAGCAGGCCATCATGATCGGTGTCGGTAGCATCCGTGATGGCCCAGGCGCCATCATCGCGTTCGGCAATATCCGGCATGCCATCGTTGTCGGAGTCGCGATCGAGATAGTCTGCCGTGCTGTCGCCATCGGTATCGACCGGCGTCAGCCCCTTGCTGGCCGTAGCGGAGGTATTGCTGGTGTCCTTGTCGTAGGCGTCATCGAGTCCGTCCTTGTCGACATCGGTGCCTGAAGGCTTTATGTAATCCTGGGTCGTCTGCGCCTCGACATTGTCGGTGATGCCATCATTATCACTGTCGACATCCAGGTGATCGGCGATATTGTCACGGTCGGTGTCCTTCGCCACACCACCGATACCAATCCTGACACATGACCCTACATTGGCAGCCACATTGTAGTCAGGATGCCACCCCATGCTCAGGGTCACCGTTTTTACATCAACGACCCTTACTGACCACGACAGTCCGTACAGGTTCCCCAATCCTCTCATGCTGAATGTGAGCGAGTTGAGATAAATCCCCTGAGCGACATTCAGGACATTGTTGGGATCGTAGACCACGATATAGGCACCGGGGCTCGATACGGTAAGCTGGTCATACCTATCAAACTGTCTGCTACTAGGTACGTTCTTGCTGTCGATAACGAAGTCCACAAAGGTATCTGTTGCAAGACTGACCGTTGCCACATTATCCGCGGAATAGTCAAAGTTTACCGCTCCGGCTTCTTGACCATAGCTGAGGCTACCCTCGGTGGTATTTGAGGTCACCTCTACCTTTGTGCCGTTAAAGTCAAGATCCGGTATCTTGTCGTTGGCGATATCGGTCGTGTCGATTTGTTCTTGTACAGAGGTATCTTTTCCTTCGGTAACATCAATGATGCCGTCGTTATCCTGATCGATATCAACCGTATCGATGATACCATCGCCGTCACGATCCAAGACAGCATTTTCCCGATAGTCAAAATCGACAACAAGTGGTTGTGCTCCGTCGCCATCCGCCGGCAGATCGTCGTCGGAATCAGCCAGCGTAAAACCATTCTCCGTGACATTTTCATCGTTTGCATCATAGCCATCGTTGGCGTTCGTTCCCTCGAAGATATCCAACAGGCCATCATGATCGGTGTCGGTCGCATCCGTAATGGAAGAGGCCCCATCATCACGCTCGGCGATATCCAACTTACCATCGTCGTCGGAGTCACGATCGAGGTAGTCTGCCGTGGTGTCCCTATCGGTATCGACCGGCGTCAGCCCCTTGCTGGCCGTAGCGGAGGTATTGCTGGTGTCCTTGTCGTAGGCGTCATCGAGTCCGTCCTTGTCGACATCGGTGCCAGAAGGTTTTATATAATCCTGGGTCGTCTGCGCCTCGACGTTATCGGTGATGCCATCGTTGTCGCTGTCGATATCCTTGTCATCGCAGATACCATCACCATCGGTATCCTTTGAAATATATTGAAACGCCACCCGGTCCATGGCGTAGTCACCGTTTCCTCCGTCCCCGTCCTGATCGACCACCATCACGATGCCATAGTTGCCGGCCTTGCTCAGATCAAACACACCGCTAAACGTCTTGAAAATACCGCTTCCAGGAAGATCGCCGATAAGGCCGTACGCAAGCGTCTTGACGCGCTTCCCAGCATCAAAATCCCAGATAAATATATTATAGCCATCCGAACCACGCGAATACGTTTTTGAGAGATCGAAGCTGTATCGATAGTCACCTGCCGCCAACTCCTTGCCGAACTTGTAGACAAGTGACTCGCTGCCATCCGCTGCATTTACCAGACTATGATTCCCACCATTCTCACCAGGGCTGATCTCATCAAAGAGGCCCCCGCTCAGCGATGAGTTTTTTGCACTATTAACCCAACTAGGCTTTGAAGTATTGTTATCAACAAGGTCTGAGCCGCTGAAATACCAACCAGAGGAATCCCCACCGGAAAATCCGCCATTCTCCACCAGATTTGGTCGACTAAAGTCATACTCGTTATCGTCGATAATCCCATCATTATCATCATCGATATCGACGCTGTTATCGATACCATCACCATCCGGGTCGAGGCGAGCGCTATCACGATAGTCAAAGTCAGCTACGCTCGGCACCGCGTCTGAGCCATCCGCGCTGACGTCGTTGTCACTATCGGAAAGGGTAAATCTCCCATCCTTGATCAGCTCGTCGTTGGCGTCAAAGCCATCATTGGCATCCGCTCCCTCGAAGATGTCGAGCAGACCGTCGCCATCGGTATCGGTTTCACTAGTGATGGACCAGGCCCCAGCGTCGCGCTCGGCGATGTCCTGCTTGCCGTCGTCGTCGGAGTCGCTGTCGAGGTAGTCTGTGGTGCTGTCGCCATCGGTATCGACCGGCGCCAGGCCCTTGCTGGCCGTAGCGGAGGTATTGGCGGTGGCAGCATCGTAGGCGTCATCCAGGCCATCCTTGTCCTTGTCGATGCCGCTGGGCGCCACATACCCCTTGCTGGACTGGGCCTCGATGTTGTCGGTGATACCATCGTTGTCGCTATCCAGGTCAGCAGAATCAGCGGCTCCGTCTCCGTCACTGTCGATCCTGCCGAAGAATTCGACTTCTGTCACCGCAATACCTGATCCACCTCCCGCCTGCTCTTTAATATTGAAAAACTGAATACTTGCCACGCCGTGAATATCTTTCGGTATATCCATATGAAGTGGCCAACCCGCCGCCCCTTCGGGGATAGAGTTAGTGGCAGCATATCGAGTGCTTGAATAGATCAAGTCCCCGGAAGAATTATAAAACCTGATCTCACCTATCGAGCCAATAGATTGCGAATCATTAAGTATACTTCCCGCATTGTTCCACAGATCGATCCCATAGATACGATCGATGGGTGGATCAAAGTTGAACGTAAAATCGCTGATTTGCTCTGCAGTGGACGAGATAAAGTAAGTGTTTGTTTTCCCGTCTACCAGGCGATCCAGATCACTCGAAGAAGCCCCGCCGCTCGTCACGCCGTTGCAGGTTATTTTCTGTGACCCACCTTCCACTGAATCGAGAATACCGTCCCCGTCATCATCGATATCGTCGACATCCAGGACGCCATCTCCATCGATGTCGGAGCCCCCGGCAGCACGCTCGCGCCCGCCCTTCTGGGCTTCCACGTGCTGCAGGGCGCTCATCAATACATCATGGCCTGCATCATGATCCGCGGAGCCCGCATCTGTCGTTGCGACCGCGGCGTCAGCCGCTTGCTTGACGTTATCGACGGTGGCGGTACTGGCAGCATCCAGCAACACCCGGGCTTCGAGTTCGCGAATCAACAAGTCGTCCTTGATCATGTCGGATCTCCCTCTTTGAATTCGGGCTGACCGTCACCTGGACGTGTCAGGTTTAAATGACTGCGACGCCTATGACCCCCACTCACGCACCAGCACCTGGGCCACGCGGCGTGCCATGCTGGCTGCCAGGCTCGACGGTTGCCCCTCCAGGTGAAGCTCCCCGCGAAGCTCGGTGAGCGGCGACGATTGGTCCTGGTCAGAGACCGCCATCAGTTCGAATAGCGCACCTTCCGGTACGGAGCGTTGGTCATCGGGCCGTGCCGCGATGGGCCCGCCGTGGTCTGACGCCAACATCCACTGATCGACGTAACGGGAAGCGGCGGCGGCGATTCGCTCGACGTGCATGGGGGTCTGCGGCCAGAGACGTTCGTCATCGACAAAAAAACAAGGCTGACCGAGCGCCAGCAATCCCAGATCATCGCTGCTGACGTAGCCACGGGCGGATAGCCGATCCGTACTGGCTACCAACGCCAGACGAAGGTCTGTGCCGACCCAGCGGCCCGGATGCAGGTAGTCGGCAAGCTCAACCACCGTGCCGTCCATGGGGGCGATGACGTCGAGCCGACGACGTTGATCGGTGAGTCCAGCGAGCTGCTGGCGTTGCATGTCCCGTTCGCTCTCCAGCACCAGACTCTGGGACAGGTCCGTGTTGTCGGCACTTCGTCGGTCCAGGCGTCTATCCACCAGATTCAGATGTTCCTGCACCGTTCTTTCCCGCTGTTGCAACGCTGGCACTTCGAGCCTGACCAGTACCTGCCCCCGCTCGACGACATCGCCGACGCGGACCAGCACCTGCTCGACCCTGGCGGCGCGATGGGCAAACACCGGAACCTGTTGACTGGCACCGAACACCACCGGCACCGTGATTCGATGAGGCAGAGGCAAGGCAACGAAGACAGCGATGCCGGCGGCCACCGCCAGGGTCATCAGAACGCGCCGGCCGGCCTCCCTGCGTCTTTTCCACCAGACCATCAGCTCACGCAGTATCGGCATGACAATGAACCATAGAATTTCCACGCTGAAGAGAAAGACGCCCAGCACCTTGAAAAAGAGGTGGTAGACCACCAGGGCAATCCCGAGAAACAGAAAGAAGCGATACACCCATACCGCCAGGGCATAGCCGATCAATACCCGGCGCTTGGCACGACTCAGCGCTTCCGGCGGCGTATCGCTAAAACCGAAAAGCCCTTCCCTCAACCACCAGCGCCCCATGGCAAAGCCCCGCTCCTGCAGGTTGACAATGCCGAGCAGGTCACTGAACAGGTAGTAGCCGTCGAAGCGCATCAGGGGATTGAGGTTCACCGCCAGGCTCAGCACCCAACCGGTGGTGGCAAGCGCAAAGGCCACGAACCGCAGAGCGCCATCCGGTAGAAAAACCCAGGCCAGAGTGGCATAGACAGCGATGACCAGTTCCACCGCCACCCCGGCCAGATCGATCAGCACACGTTTGCGCCGCCGGGGCAGCCGCCAGGCATCGGTGGTGTCGGTAAACAGCACCGGCATCATCACGATCAGCGCCACCCCCATGCTCGACACACGAACCCCAAAGCGGGTCGCACAGAAGCCGTGGCCAAGCTCATGCAGCGTCTTCACCAGCACCAGACTCAGGGAAAACGCGACCACACCGGAAACGCTGAACATCGCCGGCAAGGTGGTGAAGAAGCTCTCCCATTGGCGAGAAACAAGGTAGAGGCCAATGACACCCAGGATCGCCGTGAAGAGCCAAAAGCCTCGATGAAAGAAGATGGCGACCAGCGGTAGGCATCGCTTCAACCCACGCCCTGGATACACCAGGGGGATACGCACGAAAAGGTAGTGATGAAGCAGCCACTTCCACCAGGATGGCCGGCTGGCCTCACGATATCGCCGAGCCTTGTCGAAGCTGCGGCCTTCGCTGGCCTCGAGCAGGTCGTTGTGATCCAGAAATTGCTGGATCTGGCGAATATCATCTTCGCTGATGTCAACGTGTCCGCGGGCGTCAAGACGTCGCCTCAAAGCCTCCACCGTCCCCGCCGACCAGCAGGCGAGAATATCGACGACCCTGGCATCAATCTCGAAAAAACGTCCGGCCAGCGGGTCATGAATCTTCCAGCGAGCGGCCTTGCCTGGTTCTGCCCCACCTTCGATCAGCTCGAGCTCCTGACGAAGCGACCCAAGCAGCTCCTGCTTTGCTGAATCAGACGTGCCCTCCATTGCCCTGGCCACGGCCTAGACGCCTGTCAACTGTCTGAAGGTGACGATCGGGCGCCGGAACAGATAGTAGAACAGTGATACCGGCTCACCATGGATTCGCGCCGTGCCTCTGAGACCCAGCCGCGGCATGTCTTCTCTCGGCGTTTCCGGTATCGCCATCACCTTGAAATTGGCGATACCGCTGGCGTTCTTTTCGGCCTTGTAGGCGGCCCGTGCCACGACCGCCGACACCGGTTCGAGGGGTGCTGCATCAAGAAACACATCCACCGAGGCTCCACGTTCGAGGGTGACGGCGTCGGCGGCCGCCACTTCGAGCCGGAAAGCAATATCCGCCGGGTCCGCTACCTGCATCACGGCTTCACCCACCCGCACGGGACGCCCTACCCAATCCTGCGGGTCGCCATAGAGGGCGACCCCGCTGCGCTCGGCGCGAACTACCGCCTTGTCGAGCAGGTCATGGGCATAATCTCGCTCGGCTTCGGCAACTCTCAGCTCGCTGCGAGCGATGGCGAGCTCGCGCTTGGCCTCACTGCTTGCGATGGCAGCCTGCTGTAGCCTCAACGCCTTGGACTGGGCCACCTGAACCTTGCGCTGGGCAACTTCGAAGTCATTGCGTAGTTCCACGTCCACCAGCTGCACCAGCGGATCACCCAGCGCCACCCGGGCGCCGGGAGCGACCAGGATGCGGTCGACGACGCCCGCCATCGGTGCCGCCACGACAAACGGCTCACTGGCGACCACCTCAGCGGGCGCCCTCGACGTCAGCGGTACCTGCACCAGCGCCAAGGCTGCCCCCAGGCCCAGCACCGTAGCCAGCGCCAGTCCGCGCGCCCCCCGTGCTCGCCCAAGAGACACACGGCGTCGACCTCGGATCGCGCTGGCGCCGTGACCGTAGGCCTGGGCAAGACGACTGGCCAGGGCCAGGTGCGGTGTTTCCCAGGCACGCTCGCGAGTCAGTAACCAACCGGCGCCGATGGGCCGGTCGCCATAGCTTAGCGGTATCCACAGCCCATGGCGCATGGCGGGTATGCCTTCGTCCTCCAGGACGTTGGCAAGATCCAGCAAGCGCGGTTGCGTCTCGTCCCGGTGTTCACGCCAGTCACTGCCCACCAGATGCTGGTAGGCAAGCACCTGAGCACTGTCATGAGGCACCCGCGCAAGTCCTCCCACCGCCTTGACTCGCCAGCGATTTCTGCCCGACAGGCAAAACACCAGTGACTGGCGAGCCTGGAGCAGGCTCTGCCCCTCATTGGCCAGGTGGCACCACAGCTGGTCGAGGCTGTCACAGTGGCGCAAGGCGCCTTCGATACGAATCAGCCGCTCGCCACCTGGCCCCACCTCCGAGCCACTCGCTCTGGCCTGACCCTCCGCCACCGGGTGTTGCGCCTCGGTAGTAGACTGGCGCTCAATCGCCACACTCGTCATGAGGAGGTCACTCCACAGCGCCTGCCCTCACCGCCCCCCCTGGAGGGCCAGGTCGCGGTGCCGCTCATCCCGGGAAGAACCCGTGCCGGTGCATTGTCCACTCGGCTGATCACCTTGACGGTCTGGCTGACGGGATCGACGGCAGCCGAGATGCGCGACACTTCTGCGTCAAGCCTGTCGCCGGTCTCGTCCACCTCGAAGCCGAAGGCGCTACCCCGGGTCATCCAACTCAACCAGCAGGAAGGCACCACCATATGCAATTCCAGTGCGCCGTCACTCACCACCTGGATCAGGGGAGCGTTGGCTTCCGGCGTCTCGTTGGGGCGTACCATGGGCTCAACCACTCGCCCGGCAAAAGGTGCCTTGATCTGACAATCCTTGCGTTGCTCCTGGATGGCGGCCACCCGGGCCCGCTGCTCACGCACCTTGAAACGTGCAATGTCGGCATCCGCCTGTCCGGTGGCGCCCATCTGCAACAGCTCGTTCTGCATGGCGGCGTTGCGGGATTCCGCTGCGGCCTTAGCCTCCGTCGCACGCAACTCGGCGTCGAGTCCGGCGCAGTCAAAGCCGACCAGTACCTCATCGGCATCGAAGTGGTCGCCTTCCTTGAACGGCACCTCAAGCACTCTGGCCGATAGACGACTCGACAGTATCGCCTCGTGCTCGGCCCTCAGGATGCCTCTGGCCTCGCCCATGTCGCTGGCCTGGGCAGCCCCCGACAGCAGCACTGCCAGCACGAGTCCCGGCCAGAGCGTGCGAGTCCGCTGGCCACACTGCCCCGCCCCCAGGCTTCTGCTGTTCATCCCGTGCGCCCTCATGGCGATGCCACCACGTCAATGGCCAAGGCATCGCCACGCTGCGCCCACAGAGCACGCAGATCATCGGCAAGCTCCAGGACGCTTTCGTTGCTGCTCATGCCGGCATCCACGGCGTCGATGCCGGTGGCCGTATAGACATTGGCGTAGGCCCCCTGGAGGTCCGACAGCGCCTGATCCATCCGCACCTCGGCCAGCAGGGTATTCATCTGTTCGCGAATCAGGGTCTGCTCGCTGACGTGCCTGGCACGATAGCCGGCTTCCACCTGATGCTCGATCGCTCGCTGCACCTCAAGGAATCGCTTGGCCGTGCCGAGTTCTCCACGCCGCAGTTCATAGCGTGCTCGGGTCACCGATACCTGAGTCGCCACCGCCATGGTCAATGCCAGGCTCCGTGCATCGAGCAGATCGCTCTGGGCGTCGATACGATCCTGACGGGCCGGCAGACTGAACACCTTCAGCAGGTTCCAGCTGGCGCGAGCGCCATAGCTGACCCAGTCACTGTTGTAGAGAAAGTCGTCGTCGCTATAGTTGGCTCCGACGAACAGCTTGAGACTCGGCAAGGTTTCCAGAATCGCGGTGGTGCCTTCGCGCTCGTTGTTGCGCAATTGGTAGGCGACTTCGCGCAGCTCCGGGCGATTCATCACCGCCAGCTTCAACATGGTGTCGTAGGAAAGGTCGATCCCTTTCCAGGCCAGGTCACGCGGCGGCAACACCAGTTGGTAGGGTTGCTCGGGCGGAAGGTTCATCAGCGCTGCCAACTGCTGCTTGGACACCCGCAGTTCCCGCGTCAGTGACTCGAGGTCGCGGCGTATGGTCAGCAGTTCACGTTCATAGCTAAGCGCAGGAAGCGGCGCCGTCAAAGCACTGCGCTGCTGCCGGTGGGCCTGATCCAGCGCCCTTCGTGTGCTCTCCTCGAGCTCTCGAGTCTTGGCCAACAGACGTTCTGCGCTGACCGCTCGCCAGTAGGCGGCGCGTACATCCTCGATGATGCGCTGGATGACCTTGCGCTTGCTTTCCTCGGCCAGCATGACGCTGTCGGCCCTCTGCTGAGCCCGCACATAGGACAGGCCAAAATCGAGCACGTCCCAGCTCATGGTAAGATCGGTCGCCAACTGGTTGCGTTCGCTGGAGGACGAAGGTTCCAGCGACTCCTGACCACTCAACAGAGAAATACTGGAGCTGCCGGGTTCATTGTCGCGTCCCGTATAGTTGAGGTTGCCGACCACCTTTGGAAGCAAATCGTAGTGCGCCAGATCGAGCTCCTTGGTGCGCAGGGCCTGCTCCATCACTTCCACCCGATAGTCCAGGTTGTACTTGATGGCGCGGGCCATTGCCGAATAGAGATCGATAGGGGCAATAACGGGTTCCTGACTGGCCGTGACCCTCGCCAACAGGTCGTCGGCGCGTTGTTCATTGGCCTGTTGCGACATCGGTTGAGGGGTGACAGCGCAGCCGGACAGCACCAGCGCCGTTGCGACGCCGACCCAGGTCTTTCCATATTGCTTTCCGAAGCACGAGGCCCTCTGGCCTGCCACTCCACACTTTTTATCGACCATCCCTGTGCCCCCTGCCGAAATTACCTCAGCCTTCAAGAGTGACGCGTCTTGCCTGCTGGTTGCGCACCTGCCTACCGGCCGCCACCGACAGGCGCCCAACATTGCAACAGCGCACAAACGTCGAGAAAGCGAGCGTATAACTTATGTTACTTCGTGTAATCAACTATCCAGAGAGCTGGACAATGGGTCAATATGAAAACCCGAAGAGCGCAAAGGTTGGCCCAGTTTCTTGACCTTGATCACAGTCATGACCGACAACGTTCGGTAGTGCACAGAGTGTCACCTGGGCGAGAAAGGCTCTCCTTTGTTACACCTTTCATGCTCCTTTTCATTGGCGTGGTACGGATACACACGCAGCAGGTAGCGCGATAAAGGCATGAACGAACTGAATGCCATCAAATGCGAAACCCTCGCTTAACGGGACAAGCGCCACCAGCCATCATCGTGAACTTCCAAGCCATGTAGAGCGAAATCGTCGGTACGCGACAGCCTGGATCAGTCAGGAATGCATGGTGAAACGTCAATACGCGGAAGTCAGGATCAACCAGGAATACAAAGCGGGATCAAAGACAGGAAATGAAAAAAGACACGGGGGTCTTCACAACCACTGAGCGAGATGGGGCCTCCATGCCGGGTCCAGCAGCTGGGTGTGGTGTCTGTCGTCGTACAAGGAGGGGATAGCGCTTGACGGGCACAGGCCCGCAGGCACTTGTCAGAGGTAAAGGCGATCAGGCCTCGAGGAAGTCTCGCGGCAGTTTCATCATCTGGCGCCACAGTTTTTCGACGCCGGGCTTACTGAATGCAACCAGGAGTAGTGAACAGCGATGCAGTGCGTGGCCGACAGTGGTTGGCCTGATCTGGTTGGCCTGATCGCACCTACATCAGGCCTCGAGGAAGTCTCGCGGCAGCTTCATCATCTGGCGCCACAGTTTTTCGACACCGGGCTTATGCACCAGTGAACAGCGATACAGGCGGATCTCCAGGGGGACGTCCCATTGCTCGCCACCGGCGCGCACCACCGCCCCGCTCTTCAGCTCCTGCCTGAGGCAGAAATCGGGTATCCAGGCCATGCCCACGCCCTGCATGACCATGGCCTTGAGCCCCTCGGCCATGGCGGTCTCGTAGACGGTACGCAGGCGCATGCGCAACGGGTCATTCTTCAACAGCATGCGCACGCTACGCCCGAGAAAGGCACCCTGGGTGTAGGCCAGGTACGGCAGGGAGTCGTCACCGTCCAGAGGGAAGCGCGGCGCCCCCTGCTCATCCGGCAGGCTCACCGGTATCATCTTGACCCGCCCGATGGAAAAGGACGGAAAGACTTCCCCGTCAAGCTGCATGCTGGCGTAGGGGTCGTAGTAGGCCAGCATCAGGTCGCAGTTGCCTTCGCGCAGCACATGGATGGCCTCCCCCACGTTCATCGCCACCAGCCGCGTCGGCAACTCCCCGAGCCCCTTCTGCAGCCGCGAGATCCATTGAGGGAAGAAGCTCAGCGCCAGCGAATGCGCCGCCACCACGTCCAGCGCCTCGTTGGCCATGGCCAGGCCGCGCAGATGGCCGAGGGACTCGTTGAGCTGCTCGACGATATTGCGAGCGGTCACCAGAAACAGCTGCCCCTGAGGGGTCAGGTCGATGGGCGTGGTCGAGCGATCCACCAGGGTGACGCCCACCGCCTGTTCGAGTGAGCGAATACGGCGACTGAAGGCCGGCTGGGTGACGTGGCGCTGGCGTGCGGAGGCCGAGAAGCTGCGGGTGTTGGACAGCGCAACGAAGTCCTCGAGCCATTTCGTTTCTAGATTCACCAGCACTCCTTGTCAAGACACCAACCACACGGGACGCCATCGCCTTGAACGTGACCGAAGGAGCCACATCAGACCGCCCGATAAAACGGCTAAATGTACCGGAAAGCGCCCACCTTCCCAAGGGAATAGTGACGCTTTATTGCTCCGCTACGCTGCGCGCCACTGTGCCGGACATTGACCAGCCTCCAGCAGAGCCGTGATTTTTTTGCCTCGGGGGATGGCAAGGCAGCGGCGGCGACTGCACAGGCTACTGCACAGGCGCCAGCAGGTAGGCGGCCCGAGACACCAGCTTGCGCCACAGCGGACGCGAGCGCAGCTCGTCGAGGCTGACCTCGCGGCAGTTTGCAAAGTCCTTTTCCAGCATGGCCTCGACCTCCAGGGCGAACGCCTGATGTGGCACCAGAGCGGTGATCTCGAAGTTCAATCGGAAGGAGCGGTTGTCCAGATTGACGGTACCGACACTGGCGGCGCTGTCATCGATCAGCATGACCTTCTGATGGAGAAATCCCGGCTGATAGCGATAGACCTTGACCCCGGCGCGGATCATGTCCGGCAGGAAGGCGAAGGCCGACAGGAACACCAGCAGATGGTCGGGACGTTCCGGCATCATGATGCGCACATCCACCCCGCGCATGGCGGCCAGGCGCAGTGCGTCCTGGACGCCTTCGTCGGGAACGAAGTACGGACTGGTCACCCACAGACGCTGATGGGCGCTGTGGATCAGGTGCTGGACCAGCAGGCTCGCGGTCTCCTGGGGATCCGCCGGGCCCGAGGGGACGATCACCACATGGCGCCCGTTGCCTTCATCGAGCGTGGGCTGATCCACCTGGGGCGCCCAGGACAGACTCAGCATGGTGCCGGTGGCCCAGTGCCAGTCCTCCCAGAAGGCTTCCTGCAGCCCCAGCACACTGGGCCCGACCAGCTTCAGATGGGTATCGCGCCAGGGTCCGTGGCGAGGATCCTGTCCCAGATACTCCACCCCCACGTTGAAACCACCGAGCCAGCCTTCGCGACCGTCCACTACCAGGATCTTGCGATGGTTGCGGAAATTGAGCTGGAAACGGTGACGCCATCCGCGCGAGGAGTGAAAGGCGCTGACGTGGATGCCCGCCTCGCGCAGCTCGCCCAGATAGCCGTCGCCAAGCTGCCGGCTACCGATCTCGTCGTACAGGAAGTAGACCCGTACCTGGCGCCGTGCCGCCCGCACCAGATGTTCCTGCAGCCGACGACCAAGTTCATCATTACGCACGATGAAGAACTGAATGAGGATATAAGAGCGGGCCGCATCGATACCGGCAAACAGGCTGTCGAAGGTCTGATCGCCATCGACCAGCAGCTCCGTCGAGTTGGCGCGGGTCAGCGGCATCATGGCAAGCTTTTCGACCGCCTTGACGTCGGCGTCGGTGGCCCCCACCAGATAGGAATCGAAGCGATCTCGATAGCGCAACAACACGCGCCGCAGCAGCGTATCGCGCTGGCCGCGCGCCGACACATAGCCGTAGAAGCGTGGTCGGCCGAAGACCCAGTAGGCCGGCAACGCCAGATACGGCATGGCGACCAGCGAAATGATCCAGGCGATCGCCCCCTGAGAGGTTCGACTCGACATCAGCGCGAGCACGGCGGAGATGGCCCCGCCCAGGTGAATCAGAAAGATGGCCAGGCCAAGCAGCCATGAGGTCATCGAAGGTCTCCATCCGTGTGACACCGCACCACATCGGCCGGGGCGCACTTGCTAGCGTTATTGCGGACTCCAGCATACCCGTAACGCAGGCGGCCCCGCCAGATGACGGGGCCGCCTATCGTGTCTCGCCATGCACCGGGGCGAGACATGGCATGGGGAGATCAGACGCTCTCGGCGATGATTTCCTTCCACTTGGCCGGACCGGTCTGGTGCACCGATGCCCCCTGGCTATCCACCGCCACGGTCACCGGCATGTCCTCCACCTCGAACTCGTAGATGGCTTCCATGCCCAGGTCCTCGAAACCGACAACCCTGGAGGCCTTGATCGCCTGGGACACCAGGTAGGCCGCACCACCCACCGCCATCAAGTACACCGCCTGGTTGTCACGGATGGCCTCGATCGCGATCTGACCACGCTCGGCCTTGCCGACCATGCCCAACAGTCCTGTCTGCTCGAGCATGGTGCGGGTGAACTTGTCCATGCGCGTGGCGGTGGTCGGTCCAGCCGGCCCCACTACTTCGTCACCGACCGGATCGACCGGCCCCACGTAGTAGATGAAGCGCCCCTTCAGATCCACCGGCAGCGACTCGCCCTTGGCCAGCATGTCGACCATGCGCTTGTGCGCCGCGTCGCGCCCGGTCAACAGCTTGCCGTTGAGCAACAGGGTATCGCCCGGCTGCCAGGTCTTCACCTCTTCCGGGGTGACCTCGTCGAGATTGACGCGCTTGACGTTGCCACCGGCTTCACGGGTGATCTCCGGCCAATCCTCGAGCTTGGGCGCCTTGAGCGCCGCCGGGCCACTGCCGTCCAGGGTAAAGTGGGCATGCCGGGTCGCCGCGCAGTTGGGGATGATCGCCACCGGCTTGTTGGCGGCGTGGGTCGGGTAATCCTTGACCTTGATGTCGAGCACCGTGGTCAGGCCACCCAGCCCCTGGGCACCGATGCCGCTGCGGTTGACCTTGTCGAACAGCTCCAGGCGCAGCTCCTCGGCGCGGTTGGCAGCGCCCCTGGCCTGGAGGTCCTGGATGTCGATCGGATCGAGCAGGGCTTCCTTGGCCAGCTCCATGGCCTTCTCGGCGGTTCCGCCGATGCCGATGCCGAGCATGCCGGGCGGACACCAGCCTGCGCCCATCTTCGGCAGCTGTTCCATGACCCAGTCGACCACGGAGTCGGAGGGATTGAGCATGGCAAACTTGGACTTGGCCTCGCTGCCGCCGCCCTTGGCCGCCACGTGAACCTCGACGGTATCGCCAGGCACCAGCTTGTGGTGGATCACCGCCGGAGTGTTGTCCTTTGTGTTCTGACGCTTGCCGTCGGGGTCGGCCAGCACCGAGGCGCGCAGCACGTTGTCCGGGAAGTTATAGGCCCGGCGCACCCCTTCGTTGATCATGTCATCGAGGCTCATGTCGGCCTCGAAGCGCACGTTCATGCCCACATGGACGAAGACCGTGACGATGCCGGTATCCTGGCAGATCGGACGATGGCCGGTGGCACACATCCGCGAGTTGATCAGGATCTGGGCGATGGCATCCTTCGCCGCCGGATTCTCCTCCCGCTCGTAGGCGGCCGCCATGGCGTCGATAAAGTCCTTGGGGTGGTAGTAGGAGATGTACTGCAGGGCATCGGCGACACTCGTGATGAGGTCGTCCTGGCGAATCACGGTCATGGCAGACTCCTTGGCTGGGTCGATACGCCCGCTCTCTTGGCGTCCCGTAGGCGACATGGCGGGCTTGCGAGGGCCCGTAGTGTAGCGCATTACGCCACGGCTCGGCAGCCGTCTGTGCCGGTTCGTTTAACGCGCTGTTGACCCGGCGTTTGCTTGCCGGCTGGCGGAGATCCCGCCTCACTCTGGAGAACGAGCCTGCGCTGCGCCAATTGAACAGGATGCGCCAGCAAGGGCAGCCAGGCGGCAGATCAGGCCAATCGGTAAGATAACGGTATAACGTTCGAATAAAGGCACCAGGAGCGCGGTCAAGGCAGGACGGACTGCCAGGTTCGCCCGCCCCGCTTTCGCTTCCTCCTTTATACCGCTCCGAGCGCCAGCTGACGCTCTCTGAGCCCATGCAGGCGATCGCGCAGCCGCGCCGCTTCTTCGAACTCCAGATTGGCGGCGGCCTCGCTCATGGCGTCCTCGAGCCGCGTCATCTCCTTGCGCAGCTCCTCCGGGGACAGGCTGGCGGGATCGTAGACCGCTTCCGGTTCGGCCACCTTGCGCTCGCCCTTGCGTCCACGAGTCTTGCGGCTGCCCGGAGCCTGGGCGGCTTCGAGGATATCCGCCACCGAGCGGGTCACCGTCTGCGGCGTGATGCCGTGTTCCTCGTTGTGTGCCGTCTGCTTGGCGCGGCGCCGCTCGGTCTCGTCGATGGTCTTGCGCATCGAGTCGGTGATGCGATCACCGTAGAGGATCGCCTTGCCGTTGGCGTTACGCGCGGCCCGCCCCACCGTCTGAATTAGTGAACGTTCGGCGCGCAGGAAACCTTCCTTGTCGGCGTCGAGGATCGCCACCAGCGACACCTCGGGAATATCCAGCCCCTCGCGCAGCAGGTTGATACCGACCAGCACGTCGAACTTGCCCAGGCGCAGGTCGCGGATGATCTCGACCCGCTCCACCGTGTCGATGTCCGAGTGCAGGTAGCGCACCTTGACGTCGTGTTCGTCGAGATACTCGGTCAGGTCTTCCGCCATCCGCTTGGTCAGGGTGGTGACCAGCACCCGCTCGCCCACGGCGGTGCGCAAACGGATCTCCGACAGCAGGTCATCCACCTGGGTCGAGGCCGGACGCACTTCGATCTCGGGATCCAGCAGGCCGGTGGGACGTACCACCTGCTCCACCACCTGGCCGGCGTGCTCGGCCTCGTAGGGACCCGGCGTGGCCGAGACGAAGATGGTCTGGGGCGAGATCCGCTCCCACTCCTCGAACTTCATCGGACGGTTGTCCAGGGCCGACGGCAGGCGGAAACCGTACTCGACCAGGGTCTCCTTGCGCGAGCGGTCGCCGCGGTACATGCCGCCCACCTGGGGCACACTGACGTGGGACTCGTCGATGAACAGCAGCGCGTCGGCGGGCAGGTAGTCGAAGAAGGTGGGGGGCGGCTCGCCGGGGTTGCGTCCGGACAGGTAGCGCGAGTAGTTCTCGATACCGTTGCAGTAGCCCAGCTCCAGCATCATTTCGATATCGTAGAGGGTACGCTGCTCCAGCCGCTGGGCCTCGACCAGACGGTCTTCCTTGCGCAGGAAGGTCAGTCGCTCGACCAGCTCCTCCTTGATCCGATCCACCGCCGCCAGGATGGTCTCCCGCGGGGTCACGTAGTGGCTCTTGGGATAGATGGTCATGCGCGGCACCTTGCCGCGCACCTCGCCGGTCAGCGGATCGAACAGGCTGATGGTGTCGATCTCGTCGTCGAACAGCTCCACCCTGACCGCCTCATCCTCGGCGTCGGCAGGGAAGATGTCGATGACGTCGCCACGCACCCGATAGGTGCCGCGCTTGAAGTCCATGTCGTTGCGGGTGTACTGCAGTTCCGCCAGACGACGCAGAAAGCCGCGCTGATCGATCAGTTCGCCGCGGGTGAAGTGCAGGCGCATCTTCAGATACTGGTCCGGATCACCCAGGCCGTAGATCGCCGACACCGACACCACGATCAGCGCATCGCGACGCTCCAGCAGGGCCTTGGTCGCCGACAGTCGCATCTGCTCGATATGGTCATTGATCGAGGCGTCCTTCTCGATGAAGGTGTCCGACGAGGGCACATAGGCCTCGGGCTGGTAGTAGTCGTAGTAGGAGACGAAGTACTCCACGGCGTTGTCCGGGAAGAACGCCTTGAACTCCCCGTACAACTGGGCCGCCAGGGTCTTGTTCGGCGCCATGACGATGGTCGGCCGCTGCAGCCGCTCGACGATGTTGGCCATGGTGAAGGTCTTGCCCGAGCCGGTCACCCCGAGCAGGGTCTGGTGGGCCAGACCCGAATCGAGCCCCCCTACCAGGTTTTCGATAGCGCTCGGCTGGTCACCGGCAGGCTGGAACTTCGACGACAGACGAAAGGACTTGCTCATCATGACTCCTGCTGGGGGACACCACCCAGATCGGGGCGGCTGACGCCGACTTCAAGTCTCGCGCACGCTCGCCGACGTCAGGTTTGGGCCGTTGGCGCCAGCGTTCGCGTGGTGATTTCCACCGTGGAAGTGGTCATCAAGCGGTGGATCGGGCACTTGTGGCTGATCTCCTCCAGCCGTGCCAGCCGCTCGGGATCCTCGATGCCGTGGAAGGTCATCGCCACATCGAGCCGATAGACGCCCTTGCGCTCGTCGCGCTCGTCTCTGGTGACCTTGACGCTGACGCCATCCAGCGGCCACTCCTTGCGCTGCGCGTACATGCGCGATGTGATCGCCTTGCACGCCCCCAGCGACAGATCGAAGTAGTCGTGTGGGTCCGGCGCCAGGCCGTCGCCGCCGAAGGCGGTGGGCACATCGACCAGCAGGTCGTCGAAGCTGTCGATGCTGACCCGCTGGCGCAGCTTGCCATCCTTCTCGGTAGTAATCTCGATACTCATCATTTCACCTCGATGCCGAGCTTGAGTCGCTTGATCGCCTCGATCAGGGCCTCGCGACGCGCGCGCCCTTCCACCTCGGCGCCATGGCGGCCAACCTCCACGCTGTCGACGCCGTCGAGCATCATCAAGGCGGTGGTGATCTGGTTGACCTGGTCAGCGTTATCGACGCCCTGGAAGGTCAGGGATTGCTGGGACATGAGGCGCGCCTCCTTGGCGGGTAAAGCGGAAGGACCGAAGATCGTAACGCAAGCTTGAAACTGGTGGAAAAGCTTAGCACGACACCCCGTGCGGGTTCTTCTGCCCGTACCTTGCAAAAGGGGCGTCTCACCCTCACATTGCTGACAGGCGCAAACTTCACCTTTTTCGATACGCGCAACAGGATTGCTCATGACGGATTGGATCACCGCCCACGGCGGCCGCTTGACCGGCTCGGACCAGGTCGACTTCGACACCCCCGACGCGGCTCGCCTTGCCCTGGACAGCACCGTGGCCACCCCGCTGGTCCATCTCGGCGCGCTGGACGTGGTCGGCCCCGACGCTGAGCGCTTTCTGCAGGGCCAGACCAGTGCCCAGCTCGCCCACGCCAATGGCCACTTCGCCCCGCTGACCTGCTTCTGCACCCCCAAGGGCCGCATGCTGGCCAACGGCCAGCTGATGAAGGTCGACGACGAACGCTTCAGGATCGTGCTGCATCGCAGTCTGGTGGCTCCGCTGGCCCAGCACCTGGGCAAGTTCGCCGCCTTCTACAAGGCCGAGCTGACGGCTCGCGATGACCTGGCGCTGATCGGCCTGATCGGCCAGGAAGCACCCGCCCTGACCGAGGTCGACTGCGACCTGACACCGCCCGATCCCTGGCGCCAGGCGAGCCACGGCGACACCCTGGTGCTCGGCCAGCCTGGCCCTCGCCCCCGCTACCTGATCATGCTGCCGCAAGACCAGGCAGAGGCCTTGTTCTCGCGCCTGATCGAGCAGTGTCAGCCGGTGGGCAACCAGGTATGGCGGCTGGCGGATATCCAGGCGGGGCTGTGTTTCATCGACGCCGATCAGCAGGATGCCTACCTGCCCCAGATGCTCAACTGGGAGGCGCTGGCAGGCATCAGTTTCAAGAAAGGCTGCTACACCGGGCAGGAAGTGGTGGCTCGCGCCCACTTCCGCGGCCAGGTCAAGAAGCGCCTGTATCGCGCCCAGCTAGAGGGGACTCGACTGCCGCCGCTGGGCAGCGAGGTGATCGACGAAAGCGGCAAGCGCCAGGGCGAGGTGGTGGCAAGCGCCCTCGATGCCTATGGGCAGGCCGAGGTACTGGCGGTGCTGAACACCCGCGCCGATGAGGCCGCCCTCAGCTGCGAGGATCAACGTCTGAAGCTTCTGCAGCTGCCCTACGCCATCGATCGCCTCGACCCCGAGAGTCTGGTCTGACTTCGCTGACGCCCGGGTATTTCGACCCGGGCGATATTCCCGCCGTCGCCCTGATCAGGGTGCCGGCAGGCCGAACAGCCGGCGGGCGTTGTCACTTGAGTGCAGCGCCACGGTTTCCGGTGTCTGCCCTCTGATCTCGGCCACGTGGCGACACACCTCGGCCACCAGGGCAGGTTCATTGCGCTCGCCCTGGTGGCCCGACAACGGCATGTCAGGGCTATCCGTCTCCAGCACGTAGGCGTCATCGGGCAGCGACGCCACTGCGCGCCGCACCCTCCTGGCCCGGGGATAGGTCACCGCCCCACCGAGCCCCAGCGTAAACCCCAGATCGACAAAGCGGCTCGCCTGCTCCGGAGAACCGGCGAAGGCATGGATGAGGCCCCCTGCGGGGAGGCCCAACTGGGCCAGACGCTTGGCGACTTCGTCGTTGGCACGCACACAGTGGATCACCACCGGCAGGCGCAGATCCCGCGCCAGCCTGAGCTGGGCATCGAACAAGTGCCATTGGCGATCGAGGGTGTCGGCAAAGCGCGCATCGATCCCGCACTCCCCCAGGGCGACGCAGCGAGGGTGAGCCTTCAGCGCCTGGCCCAGCGCGCTGATGTCGTCATCCTCGCCATCCAGGCGATGATGCTCCAGAAACACCGGATGCAGACCGAGACAGGCGTGCAACTCCGTCTGCTCGGCCAGCTCCAGGGTGCCCTGCCAGGCGTCACGGTGGGTACCGGCGACCACCAGATGTTCGACGCCCGCCCGCCTGGCCCTGGACAGGACCGCGTCGCGATCGGCGTCGAAGTCGGCAAAGTCGAGGTGGCAGTGGGCGTCGATCAGCATCAGAGCTCCTCTTTCCACGGAGGCGCCGTAAAAACGTCGCGAGCGATTCGAGCGCAGCAGTTTTTCCGGTGTCTCCTCAGTGCTCGCGGGTCTCCCTGAACCGTATATCCGGCCAGCGCTCCTGGGTCATCTGCAGGTTGACCCGGGTCGGGGCGATATAGGTCAGGTAGCCACCGCCGTCGATGGCCAGGTTGGTGCTGGCCTTGCGCTTGAACTCCTCGAGCATCTTCGGATCGTCGCAGTAGATCCAGCGGGCGGTGTTGACGTTCACCCCTTCGTACATGCAGTCGACCTTGTACTCTTCCTTGAGACGATGGGCGACCACATCGAACTGCAGGGTACCGACGGCGCCAAGGATCAGGTCGTTGTTGTCCAGCGGCATGAATACCTGGGTGGCGCCCTCCTCCGAAAGCTGCTGCAGGCCCTTCTGCAAGGCCTTCATCTTCAGCGGGTCCTTGAGCCTGACCCGCTTGAACAGCTCCGGGGCGAAGTGGGGAATGCCGGTGAACCGCATGTCCTCGCCCTGGGTGAAGGTGTCACCGATCTGGATGGTGCCATGGTTGTGCAGGCCGATGATGTCACCGGGCCAGGCTTCTTCCACGTGGGCGCGATCGGAGGCCATGAAGGTCAGGGCGTCGGCGATCTTGACGTCCTTGTTGATGCGCACGTGGCGCATCTTCATGTTCTTCTGGTACTTGCCCGAGCACACCCGCAGGAAGGCGATGCGGTCACGGTGATTGGGATCCATGTTGGCCTGGATCTTGAACACGAAGCCGGTGAAGCGCTCGTCCTCGGCTGGTACCTCGCGCACGTCGGTTTCCCGCGCCTGGGGCGGCGGCGCATACTCGACGAAGCCATCGAGCATCTCGCGCACACCGAAGTTGCCCATGGCGGTACCGAAGTACACCGGCGTCAGCTCGCCACGGCGATAGGCCTCGAGGTCGAAGCTGTGAGAAGCACCGCGCACCAGCTCGACTTCCATGCGCAGTTCCTCGGCCAGATCCTCGCCGAGCACCTCGTCCACCTCGGGATTGTCGAGGCCTTCGATGCGCTTGTCTTCCGGAATCCGGTTGCCCTGTCCCTGGGTGTACAGGTGGATGACGTCATTGTAGAGGTGGTAGACCCCCTTGAACTGACGCCCCATGCCGATCGGCCAGGTCATCGGCGCACACTGGATATTGAGCACCGTCTCGACCTCGTCCATCACCTCGATGGGGTCACGGATGTCGCGGTCCATCTTGTTGACGAAGGTGAGGATAGGCGTCGTGCGCAGGCGGCAGACCTCCATCAGCTTGATGGTGCGGTCCTCGACGCCCTTGGCGCCGTCGATCACCATCAGCGCTGAGTCCACCGCGGTCAGGGTGCGGTAGGTATCCTCGGAGAAGTCCTCGTGGCCCGGCGTATCGAGCAGGTTGACCATGCGACCGCCGTAGGGGAACTGCATCACCGAGGTGGTCACGGAGATACCGCGCTCCTGCTCCATCTTCATCCAGTCCGAGGTGGCGTGGCGATCATCACGCTTGCTCTTTACCGAACCGGCCAGCTGGATGGCGTTTCCGAACAACAGCATCTTTTCGGTGATGGTGGTCTTGCCCGCGTCCGGGTGGCTGATGATGGCAAAGGTGCGCCGAAGCCCGGTTTCCTGGGCCTGCTTGGGGTTGGACATGGAGACGGTTGCCTGCTTGCTCGTAAAAAAGTGGGGCACGGGGACAGGGGCCCCATGCGCAAGGGCGCCATGATACCGCGACAGGGGCCCTGGCTGCATCTGACTATACTGGCACCATCATCCTCTCTTCCCAGGCCTCTCGCGTTTCGTTGCGGCTCTGCGGTTCATTGCGCTTCGCATTAATGCAATAGATTCGCGATCAAGCTGTCATCGACGGCCGCAATGCTAGACGACTGGCCGCGACCGCCCCCCGCGAAGGGCGACGCGCCACCCCGCCAAGACCACCGGACGCAACGACAAGGAGAGCCCCATGCAACCCACCCGACGCCAGTTTCTTGGACTCGGCCTCAAGGCCGGTGCCGGCCTCGGCCTGATCACTGCCGCCCCCGGCATCGTGCTGGCCGAATCCCGTCGACCCGTGATCACCTCCGGGGTGATGAGCGGCGACGTCGGCACCGACCGCGCCATCATCTGGTCGCGTGCCGACCGCCCCTCGCGGATGCTGCTGGACATCGCCGACAACGCTGCCTTCAACAACGCCCGTACCCTGCAGGGACCCACCGCCCTGCCTGCCAGCGGGCTGACCGCCAAGCTCGACGTCACCGGCCTTGCCGACCTGCCGGAGGTGTTCTACCGAGTGCGCTTCGCCGCCCTCGGCGACGACCGCGCCATCAGCGAGCCGGTCATCGGCCGGCTGGTCATGCCGGGACACTCACGCCGTTCGGTACGTTTCGTGTGGTCGGGCGATACCGTCGGCCAGGGCTGGGGCATCGATGAATCCCGCGGCGGCATGCGCATCTACGACACCATGCTCAAGCAGTCGCCGGACTTCTTCCTGCACTCCGGCGACACCATCTACGCCGATGGCCCGCTCGAAGAAAGCGTGAACCTGGAGGACGGCAGCGTCTGGCGCAACCGCATGACCGACGCCAAGAGCAAGGTGGCCGAGACCCTGGACGAGTATCGCGGCCAGTACCTCTACAACCTTCTGGACGACAACCTCAAGCGTTTCAACGCCGAGGTACCGATGTACGCCCAGTGGGACGACCACGAGACCGTCAACAACTGGTACCCCGGCGAGATCCTCGATGATCCGCGTTACACCGAGAAGAACGTCTCGCTGCTGGCGGCGCGTGCCCGCCGCGCCTTCCTCGAGTCGATGCCGATCCGTCAGCGCCCCGAGGCCCCCGAGATGATTCGCCGTCGTTTCACCTACGGTCCCGAACTCGAGGTGTTCATGCTCGACATGCGTACCTATCGCGCGGCCAACAGCACCAATACCCAGGGCGCCGACGACCCGGCCTCGAGCCTGATGGGGGCTCGCCAGGTGGACGACTTGATCGCGGCGCTGAAGGCCTCGACGGCCACCTGGAAGATCATCGCCTCCGACATGCCGGTGGGCCTGGTGGTCGCCGACGGCGAGCACTTCGAAGCGGTGGCCAATGGCGAGGGTGGCGCCCCTTCCGGGCGCGAGCACGAGATCGCCCGACTGCTCAAGGCGATCCACGACAACGCCATCGCCAACGTGGTGTGGCTGACCGCCGATGTCCACTACACGGCCGCCCATCACTATGCGCCAGAACGTGCCAGTTTCAAGCAGTTCACGCCCTTCTGGGAATTCGTCAGCGGCCCGCTGCACGCCGGCACCTTCGGCCCCAATACGCTGGACGCCACCTTTGGCCCGGAAGTGGTGTTCCAGAAGGCCCCCGCCGATGGTCGAGCCAACCTGCCGCCCAGCGAAGGCTTTCAGTTCTTCGGCCAGGTGGACCTGGATGGCGACAGCCTGGCGCTCACCGTCACCCTCAAGGACACCGAGGGCAACAGCCTGCACCAGCAGGTATTGACGCCCCAGCAGGCCAGCTAGTCAGGCGATGCCGCCTGTCGCTGCCAAGACCCGACAGCGCCGCCGTCAAGGCGGCGCTTGTCCTTTGCCCCTGAGGCCACGGGCCCAATGGAGCGCACGACAGGCCCACCATGCGCAGGTCCGACCGCCCCCCCCTATAGCGGCCTAGCCCTCAGACGTGGTGTGACGTGATGTCCGTGAGGCCAACGCGGCCTTGAGGTGTTCCAGGTAGCTCAGCAGTACCGGGATCACCGCCAGCACCAGCAGGGTCGAGACACCGAGGCCGAAGGCGATGGTCACCGCCATGGGGATCAGGAACTGGGCCTGCAGCGAGGTCTCGAACAGCAGTGGCGTCAGTCCACCGATGGTCGTCAGGGATGTCAGGAACATGGCCCTGACCCGCTGCACCACCGCCTCGTTGAGAGCCGCGTCGATATCCCGCCCGGCGTCACGCTCGTGACGATAGAAGGTCACCAGGATGATCGCATTGTTGACCACGATCCCGGACAGCCCGAACAGCCCGAACATCGACAGGATGGTGAGATCCAGCCCCATCACCCAATGGCCCAGCAAAGCCCCCACCAGCGCCAGCGGAATGGTCGCCATCACGATCAGCGGCAGGCTCCAGGAGGCAAATACCCAGGCCAGCACCACATACATCAGGCCCAGCCCGATGATCAGGCCGGTGCGCATGTCGGCGAAGGTATCGCGCTGGTCCGCCGCCTGGCCCTCGAAGGTGTAGCTCAGGTGGTAGCGCTCGGTCAGCGCCGGCAGCACCTCGGCTTGCAGCGCCTCGACCACCGTGGCGGTGTTGGTCACCTCGGTGTCGAGATCGGCACTCACCTCCACGGCCAGACGGCCATCGGCGTGACGCAGCGCCTCGAAGCCCTGGCGGTGATCCAGCGCCATCACCTGGTCCAATGGCACCAGGCGGCCATCGTCCACTCGCACCATCAGCCGCGGCAGGGTCGCCAGGTGCTCACGCTGGTCCTGCGGCAGCAGCACCCGCACCTCGATCTCGTCGGCACCGTCCTGATAGGTCTGCACCAGCACGCCATCGAAGGCTGCCCGCAACTGGCGCCCGAGTTCCCGGGTGGTCAGGCCCAGCGCGTGACCATAGGCGTTGACCGAGTAGATCAGTTGTTCGCGCCCCCAGGGCATGTCGTCCTCGGGCTCCAGCACCCCGGGCAACTGTCCGAGGCTGCGGGTCAGTGATTCCGCCGCCCGCTTCAGCGACTCGGCGGACTCGCCGACCAGGCGCACGTTGACGTCACGCCCCGGTGGCCCGCCGCTGCGCTCGACGATGGACAGGGTGTCGAGTCCCGGGACCTCGGACAGACGCTCTCGCCAGGCACGGATAAACGGCAGATTGCGCACCGAGCGCCGGTCGGACGGCACCAGCTCGACCATGATCGAGCCGACATTGTCACCGGTCCGTCCGCTGGCGTCGGCGGACAGGGTGCCACCCACGCGCACCACGGCGCTGCGCACCAGATCCCCGCCGAGGGCCTGTTCGGTGTCGTCGAGGGCCTTTTGCATGGTGGCCAGATAGTCCTCGACCCTATCTCGAGAGGTGCCGGTGACGAAGCTCAGGTTGGCGTAGAGGATGTTCGGCTCCGGCGTGGGGAAGAAATTGAACGCCAGACGCCCGCCCGCCAGGAGTCCCACCGTCACCAGCACCAGCGCCAGCGCCGCGCTCAAGGTCAGCGCCCGATGGCGCAGGGTGCTGGCGGAGAAGCGTCGGAAGGGCCCCTGGCGAAAACGATCGAAGCCGCTGTCGAAGGCACCTCGAAGACGCCCCAGCGGCCCCGGACGGCGCTCGCCGCCGGCGCGAGGCGAGAAGGCATTGCGCAGGTGGGCCGGCAGCACCACGAAGCACTCAAGCAACGATGCCACCAGCACGCAGATCATCACCACCGGAATGTCGCGCAGGATGTTGCCGATGATTCCCCCCACCATCAACAGCGGCATGAAGGCGGCCACGGTGGTCAGCGACGACGCCACCACCGGCCACAGCATCCTGCGGGCCGCACCCGCCGAGGCCAGGCGTGCCGCCTCGCCTGCGCGAAAGTGGGCATCGGCGTCCTCGCCGACGACGATGGCGTCGTCGACGATCACCCCCAACGCCATGATCAGGGCAAACAGCGAGATCATGTTGACCGAGCCGCCGATGCCCCAGAACACCGCCAGTGCGCCGAGAAAGGCGGTGGGAATACCGATGGCCACCCACAAGGCCACCCGCGCCGGCAGGAATAGATACAACAGCGCCAGTACCAGCACCAGGCCGCCCAGGCCATTGTTGATCAGCAGACCGATGCGATCGGCGATCAGCTGCCAGGTCTCGTCGTGGACCTCCAGCGTGATGCTCTCCGGCAGTTCCGCGCGGGTTTGCTCCAGCCAGCCATTGAGCACCTCGGCGGCGGCCAGTGAGTTGCCGCTCTCCGAGCGCTGCAGCATCAGCTCCACCGCCGGTTGTCCATGGTGGAGCACCTCCACCTGACGCGGACGGTTCTCCTGGCGGATCACCGCGATGTCACCGAGCGCCAGACGCACCCGCTGGCCCCCGCGCACCGCGATATCGGCAAACTCCTCGGCGCTGCGGCGCTGTTCCACCGCGCGCAGCTCGCGCTCGCCGTCCTGACTGCCAAGCAGCCCCGCGGGCAGGTCCAGCGACAGTCCCTCGATGCGCTCGGCGATCTCCGGCAGGCTCAGGTCCAGCTCGCCAAGCCGCTCCACCGGCACCTCCACGCTGATCTGCTGCTCCGGCAGTCCAACCAGCTCGACCCGATCGATCCCGGCCGACAGCAGCTCGTCCTCGAAACGGCGGGCCAGCCGACGCAGCGCCTCGCGATCGACGTCACCGGACAGTATCAGGCGGGCCACCGGCTCAAAGTTCTGGGCCCGCGAAACGCGCGGCTCCTCGGCGTCCCCGGGCAGATTGGTGAAGCCATCGACCTGCTCGCGCACATCATCCAGCGCCAGCACCGGGTCGGTACCCTCGTAGAACTCCAGGGTAATGCTCGACACCCCCTGGGCCGAGGTCGAGGTCATCCGCTTCAGGCCATCGAGATTGCGCAGGCGCTGCTCCAGCGGGATGGTGATGCCCTGCTCCACGTCTTCGGCCGAGGCGCCACTGTAGACGGTCTGCACCGAGACGATGTCCAGCGCAAAATCGGGGAAGAACTGGATGTTCATCCGCGACAGGCCCAGGGCGCCGCCGATCAGCATCACCAGCATTACCAGGTTGGCCGCGACCCGGTGGCGGACAAAGAAGCCAATCGGGCCTCTGGGGGCATTCGGTTGGGTATCTTCGCTCACGGGCCGGTCTCCGCCCGAACATCGTCGCCCGCGGACGGTGAGCTCACAGACTCACCAGACCTCTGGCCAGCCGGCACCTGGGTTGCGCTGATATCGGCGGGCCCGCTGCCCCGGGACAGGTCCACCACTCTCAATCCTTCGATGGCGTTGGGCAGATGGGTGGTGGCCAGGCGCTGGCCGTCGGCCAGACCGTCACCGCTGACGATCACCCAGGAGCCCCCGTCAGGCCCGCTGGTCTCGCCGTGACGCCTGACCTCAATCGGCCGCAGGCGCCCCTGTTCGATGACGTAGATCCGATCGGCACCGTACAGGGCACTGAAGGGTATCGCCGCACTCTCGGCCACCTCGGGACGGGCAAGCGACAGCGATACCAGCGAACCAGGCCGCAGGCGGGCCGGCGAGGACACTACCTCGAGGATGGCCTCGGTGCCGGCGGGATCCCCCTGGCCCGACAGTGCTCTCAGCCGATAGCGCCCGCCCTCGTCGTCGACGGCCTCAGGGCGAGCGCCATCGGCCAGGCTCGACACCAGTTCGGACTGTACGCCCCTGGGCACCCGGGCACGTACCTCGAGGCCATCGAGCGGGATCAGATCGAGCAGGGCGTCACCCTCGCGCACCCGGTCGCCCGGCGCGACTTCAACAGCGGTGACGATACCGGCGAAAGGCGCTTCGGCCCGGGCCCTTCGCGCATCGCGACGGGCTTCGGCCAGCGACGCCTCGGCCTGGCGCCGCTGGGCCTCGAGACTGGTCAGCCTGGCGGGGTGTCCGTCGAGTTCGCCCTGGCGACTGACCAGCGTCACCTGGGCTCGAGCGATTTCGTTCTCGTCGGCGTCAAGCTCGGCCCGGGAGGCCAGATTACGCCGCACCAGCGAGCGCATACGCTCGAGCTGACTGCGGGCGTTGTCGAGCAGCGACTGTTCCCGGGCCAGCGCCTGTCGATCGCTCTCGAAGCGAATCTTTTCCGCCTCGATCTCAGCCTCCAGCCGTGCCACCTCCGCCTCGGCCCGCGTCACCACCGGCACCACGTCTTCCTCGGCCAGGGCTACCAGCAGGTCGCCCTCTTCGACCCGGTCACCATCATGTACCGGGCGCTGCCCGACGTGGCCATCCAGCGACGCCACCAACCTCAGGCGATCCGGCGCCAGCACCTCGCCGTAGAGCGCCAGGGTCGGTGCGTGGCGGCCCAGCGACAGCGTCATGGCGGCGACCGGCCACTCTCGCTCTTCCACCGTTACCGGAGGCGGCGCCGGCCGCGTCACCTTCAACAGCCAGAACCCACCCACGCCGATCGCCAGAACCACGATCGGTAGCAGTCGCTTCAGCATTCCATCCATTCCCTTGTTCAGACCGCGCCCTTTGCCGATGAAGCGCTGTGTCAACGCATGCCGATAAAGCCACTTGGTAGTGTGCTCAAGCCGACAGTCACGTCGAAGACACCACCTGGCGTCTTCGCTGCACAGGCTCCTGCCACTGTTGCCCAGCCACGGGCGAGACGCAATCGCTCACCGCCAACGACCTTGTCCCTTGTGCGCATGCCCCTGGGAGCGGAGCCACCGATCCGGGCGCCGTGCCTGTAGCGCGCGCCCCACGACGGCCGGGGCTGCGATGCGCTATCATGCCGCCACTCATCGAGGGAGAGATCATGCCTGCCGCCCTTCCATTGCCGCTGTCGACGCCCAACCGCAATCTGATCCGCCTGACCTTCGTACGCGGCATCACCTGGACCGGCTTCCTGGTCGCCATCATCGTCGGCATCGAGCTGCTGGACTTCGCCCTCGACGTTCCTGCGGTGATCGCGGTGATCGTCGCCATGGGCCTGATCAATATCGCCACCTGGTGGCGCCTGGGCCGGCCCAGGGATGTCAGCCATCACGAGTACCTGATCCACCTGCTGCTGGACGTGGCCGGGCTGACCCTGCTGTTCTACTTCACCGGCGGTGCGACCAATCCCTTCATCACCTACTATCTGGTGCCGGTGACCATCGCCGCTGCCACCCTGCCCTGGCGTCACGCCTGGATCCTGGCACTCACCGCCATGGCCGCCTACAGCGCCCTGATGGTGGTCTACCATCCGGTGCCGCAGCTGGGCTCCCACTATGCCTCCAGCGTCAACCTTCACGTGCTGGGCATGTGGCTCAACTTCTTCCTGTCGGCAGGCCTGGTGACCTTCTTTATCTACAAGATGGCCCACGCCCTGCGCCATCGCGACCAGACCCTGGCTCGGACTCGCGAGGCGGCGCTGCGCTCGGAGCAGGTGCTGGCGGTGGCGACCCAGGCCGCCGGCACCGCCCACGAACTCGGCACGCCGCTGTCGACCATGGCGGTGGTACTGTCCGAACTCAAGAACGAACACCACGACGACCCCAGGCTGGTGGAAGATATCGACCTCTTGCGCCAGCAGGTTGACACCTGCAAGGCGCGCCTGCGCAACCTGGTCGAAAGCGCCGACCTCAGGCGCAAGGACGAGCCGGAGACCCGCGACGCCCAGAGCTGGCTCGATGGCGTGATCGACCGCTGGCTGGTGCTGCGCCCGGACGTTACCCATCGCCTTGAGGTCGCACGCCGACGCGGCCAGCCATCGATCGCGGTGGATACCACCCTGGACCAGGCGCTGACCAACCTGCTGAACAACGCCGCCGACGCCCAGCCAGACGATATCGAGATCCAGCTCGACTGGACCGCCGACAAGGTGATCATCGATATCCGCGATCATGGGCCAGGCATCCCCATGTCGATCGCCGACCAGCTCGGCGAGACCTTCGTGTCGACCAAGAGCAAGGGACTGGGAATCGGCCTGTTCCTGACCCATGCCACCATCAATCGCTTCGGCGGGGGCGTCAGTCTGTATAATCATCACGACGGCGGCACCCTGACCGAGGTCACCCTGCCCCGCGTCGGCTGAGTCTCCATTCACGAGGACATCATGCAAGACACCGCACACCGGCTACTGATCATCGATGACGATGAGGTCTTTTGCCACGTACTCGAACGCGCCATGCAGCGCCGCGGCCACGAGGTCGAGGTGGCCCATGACGCCACCCAGGCGCTGGAACTGGCGCGTCGCCACCAGCCTGAGGTCGCCACCCTGGACCTCAAGCTCGACCAGGACTCGGGGTTGAAGCTGTTGCCCGAACTGCTGGAGGTGGTTCCCGACTGCCGCATCGTGGTGCTGACCGGCTACTCCAGCATCGCCACGGCGGTGGAGGCGATCAAGCTCGGCGCGGTCAACTACCTGTGCAAGCCAGTGGACGCCGACGAGGTACTCAGCGCCCTGGAACAGCGTGAGGGCAATCCCGAGACCGAGGTGGCGGACAATCCCCCGTCGATCAACCGCCTGACCTGGGAGCATATCCAGAAGGTGCTGCAGGAACACGACGGCAACATCTCGGCCACCGCCAGAGCGCTCGGCATGCACCGTCGCACCCTGCAGCGCAAGCTGCAGAAGCGGCCAGTCCGGCGTTGATGAAACCATCGTACGCCGCTGGTGATAGCTCTCGAGACAGTAGCCCCGCGCTAAAGCAGACGCCCGATACAGCGGACACCCGATACAAAAGAGACGCAGCCCAAGGGCTGCGTCTCTTGTTTGAGCTCAGCACGCTAGTGCATGCCCGACGTCGGGTGTCTCTCCGTCCTTCTCTACCGGCCCTCTCTACCGTCCTTCTCTCTACCGGCCTTCCCTACCGTCCTTCATTGCGCCAGGCACCTCTAGATCAGAGGTTCTTGCACCCGTGCATTTTACCCCCAGGCTCTCAACACGAAGGGCCAAGCGCCAGGGGGTCTGCAACAGAGGGTCTGAAACAGAAAGGTCTGCAACGGAGGCTCTGCAACAGCGTGCTTTACTGGGCGGTCCAGCCCAGATCGATATTCCAGCTGGCGCCGGTGACTGCACCGGCCGCATCCGAGGCAAGATACCCGACCAGGCTCGCCACCTCGGAGGGGTCGATCAAGCGCTTAACGGCGGCATTCTTGAGCATGATCTGTTCGATCACCTCCTGCTCCTCCATCCCATGGAGTCTGGCCTGGTCGGCGATCTGATTGTCCACCAGTGGCGTCTTGACGTAGGCCGGACACAGGGCGTTGGCGGTGATGCCCTGGGCGCCGCCTTCCAGCGCAGCGGTCTTGGTCAGTCCGATCATGCCATGCTTGGCGCTGATGTAGGCGGCCTTGCCGGGCGAGGCCACCTGGGCATGGACCGAGGCGATATTGACGATGCGCCCCCAACCATTCTCGCGCATTGACGGCCAGGCCGCCTGGGTCAGCAGGAAGGGCGCGGTCAGCATCAGATCGATGATCTGACGCCATTTTTCCTGGGGGAACTCCTCGATGGGAGCGACGTGCTGGATGCCGGCGTTGTTGACCAGAATATCCAGCCGCCCGAAGCGCCTCAGGGCTTCATCGACGGCGCCGCGACAGGCCTCGGCCTGGGTGAGATCGGCCTCGTGGAAGACCGCACCCTCGGCCTCGGCCACCTCCCGTCCGGCCGGGTTGAAGTCGACCGCCAGGACTTGATGCCCCTGAGCACGCAGATGGGCGACGACCGCCGCACCGATGCCGCTGCTGGTGCCTGTCACCAGGGCAACTCTGGGAGTGGAATGATCGCTCACTATTGCTCTCCTCTGGGTCTGGAACACATCACCCGTCGAACGGGTGGCGTCGCTGATGACGATGCCTGCCAATGCCTACATCAGCATCCCAGCATATGCCAGTGCTGCATTGCAGCGCCAGCCGGACAAAGGTCTCGATCGCTCACTCGGGGGCCGTCATCACCTTGTCCATCAGCCGCTGTGCCAGGCGACAGGCCTCGCCCATGTCGTCGACATCGCCAAGGTCGTTCAACAGCAGGCAGCGCCACAATATGTCCCCGGCCATGATTTCCGGCTCCAGCTCGAATTCCCCCCTTGGCAGCTCCAGCACCTGAGGCCCGGCCGTGCCCGTATCGCACGCCTCGGCGGATTCCCGCACCAGCGCCAGCGACAGGTCGCAGGGCGTCAGCCAGGCGCCAACCAGCCATCCAGGACGGCCAGGACAGGGCGCAAAACACAAGGCATCCACCGCAAGCCGGGGGTGAAACTCCGGGCGCGCCTTGAACGCCCGCAGGTGACGATCACTGAATTCCCTGGCAAGACGTTCCAGCCGCCGGTACTGCTCCATCGATAACGCAGACATCACACCTTCCTGTCACTGTTGAACCCTTGATACCCCGTTACTGTCCTCGACTCCCACAGGCACGCGCCGAACGGGAATGTTAGACTTCAGCCAAAATCCCTCCCCCTGCAAGGAGTCGCCCATGACCCTCGAGGAACGTCTGGAAGCCACCATCGACATCGCCACGGCGGCTGGCAAGATGATCCGCGATGCCCGCGAAGGTGACGACCTCAAGCATCACTTCAAGGAAGGCCAGGAGCTGGTCACCGATACCGACGTGGCGGTGGACACCATGATCACCGAACGCCTGGAATCGGCCTTCCCCGGCGAGGACCGCCTCAGTGAGGAGCTGGCCCCCGACAAGGATGCCGTGGAACAAGATGGCGCCCTGTGGGTGGTCGATCCCATCGATGGTACCGTCAATTTCGCCCACGGGCTTTTCCATGTGGCGGTGTCCATCGCCTACGTCAAGGATGGCGTCACCCAATTGGGCGTGGTCCATGCCCCCTTCCTCGGCGAGACCTTCACCGCGATACGCGACAAGGGTGCCTGGCGCAATGGACAGTCGATCAGCGCAAGCCAGAGCGAGTCCCTCGAGCAGAGCCTGGTCGGTACCGGCTTTCCGTACCGGCGTGACAGCCGTCTGCCCCTGATGCGACGCCTTGGCGCGGTGCTTCACCACTGTCGCGATGTGCGTCGCAACGGCGCCGCCGCCCTGGACCTGTGCGATGTCGCCTGTGGTCGCCTGGATGCCTACTACGAAACCGTCTCTCCCTGGGATTTCGCCGCAGGCTGGCTGATCGCCCGAGAGGCCGGCGCCCGCACCGGGCACCTGTATCCCTGCCCGGAGGGCCTGCCCGAGGACCTTTACGGCGAGAACCTGCTGGTCAGCGCCCCGGCGATCTTCGACGAACTCGGAGAGCTGCTGCGCCAGGCCGACGCAGGGGAATTGCGCGATATCGGTATCGGTTGAGCGTCGACTTTTCGCCATGTCGATAGCCGTGTTCGATCGGACGGCATTCAGCAACGCTATTGGCCTTCCGCGACGCAATCCGTCACAATGCGCGCCATCCACTTACTCATTGACCGTCCCGCCGCATGGCGCCGGACAGGTCGCTGATTCAACACTACCCACTGCATCAACGATGCGAGGAGCTTTCATGATTGTTGTCATCTTCGGTCGCCCCGGCTGCCCCTTCTGCGTACGTGCCAAGGAGCTCGCCAACTCCCTGAGCGACGCCGGTCGCATCGAGGGCTACCGCTACGTGGACATCCACGAAGAAGGCATCACCAAGGCCGATATGGAAAAGACCATCGGCAAGCCGGTCACCACCGTGCCGCAGATCTTCGTCGACCAGACCCACGTGGGCGGCTTTACCGAGTTCGACCAGTACGTTCGCGACAATGAGCTGATGCCTGCCTGAACCGACGGCACAGCCGGTAACAAGACGGGAAGCCCACACGGGCTTCCCGTTTTCTTGCTGAAGACCCCACGAAACGTGCGCCTGGTCATGCCACCTGCCCTGCCCATCCTGGCCAACAGAGCTTGCCCTCACCCGTCTGGCCGCCGAAACCGTTGAACGTTCGCCCGTCGTTGAAAGATCGTCCCTCCTTCCTGCCTATACTCACAGAACAGGCTTCCTGGCAGGCAAGGATCGGCAATGACAGAGCAGCAGCGCTTCGTTCAGCAATTGTGGCTGGACTACGTCCATCAGCACCCTGACATCGGTGCGCTGCGCCTGTGGCCGGTGGATGCGCCGGTCGAGTGCTTCACGCTGGTCACCGTGAGCCAGTCCCCCTGGAGCCTGGCCTCCCTGTTGCCGGATCTTGAACAGCACGGCTACCGCCCTCTATATCGCTACGCCCTTCCCGACCGAGGCCTGCTCGCCTGCCTGTTCGCCGGCCGTGAAGAAGGGCCGAGACTGAACATCGTCGAGCTGCAGACCACCCGTCTGTCGCGTCAGCCTCGCGATACTCTGCTGAAGCTGGTCGCCACCGGCAACGCAGAACGAACCCCATTGCTTGGCGCCAACCGACCCTGGTCGATGCCTGACTGGGACAGCTACCAGCAGCTTCATCGCGCCCATCCACTGGCCGGCTGGCTGGCGGTCATGGGCCCCCGGGTGCATCACGTCGCCTTCGATTGCCGCAGACTCGACAGAAGCCTGGTCGAGCTGGACCAGGCACTCCAGCAACATGGCCTGCACGCCGGACAGAACGAGGATCTGGCGCTCCCGCTGTCGGCGATGGTCGAACACCGCTTCTACCCGACCTGCTCTCGGCGTCTGGCGTTCGCCCAGGGAGATGAACATCGGGTGCAGCTCGGCGGCCTGCTGCTCTTGGAAAAACAGGCCAGTGCGGGCCAGCAGCGCACCGCCGACGTGATGCTGCCACCCCACAGCCGCTGCGAAATCACCTGACGCCGGGCGTTAGCCGACGGCGTCGGCTGTGTGCTCTTCTTCACCCTCCAGGTCCAGCTCAAGCTGCTGGGGCTCGTAGCGGGGATCGATCTCGGCGAAGTGCGGAGTCTCCATCACCGGCTGAGCGACGAAGGGCTCCTGCTCGACCGACTTGCCCCGCTCACCGTGGAGCCTGACCATCACGAACATGGCCAGGGCAAAGGCCGCCATGCCGAGAAACAGCCATAGTCCGTCGGGACCCGCCGCCTGCATCACCAGCGAGGCACTGAAAGGCCCGATGACCGAGCCGATCCCGTACCAGATCATCAGCTTGGCATTGGCAGCGACCACCTCCTCGGGTTCGAGCCAGTCATTGGTATGGGCCAGACTGAGCGAATACAGGGTGTGCAGCATGGCAGTGTGGCCGCAGGCGATCGCCAGCAGCAGCCAGAAGCTGGCACCGGCCGCCGCCGAGATCAGAGCACCGGTGACGGTCATCACGATCGCCATCCACAGAATGACGCGACGCCGGTCGAGACGATCCGAAACCCGTCCCAGCCCCCACTGGGCGACCAGCGCCACCAGGGTGGTAACCGCCATGAACTTGGCGGTCTGGGCGGTGGTCAGGCCGATTTCCTGACCGTAGTACGGAGTCATGGCGAAGAACGCCTGCACCATCAGGCCGCCGGTAAAGGCACCGACCAGGCCCACCGGCGCCCGCCGATACAAGGTCGACAGACGAATCTTGCGCGGCGTCACATCGTGGTGACGACTGGGCCCCTGGATACGATGAATCGACAACGGGACCAGCGACAGCGCAAACAGCATCCCCACCACCGAGAACAGTACCGGGCCGCCCGGGTCGGCCAGATTGAGCATCCACTGGCCGCCGGCCAGCGAGGTGGTCGAAATCACCATGTACCAGCCCAGCACGCGACCGCGATTGTCGTTGCTGGACTCCCCCGACACCCAGGACTCCATGACCATCAACAGGCCCGCCGTGGCACCACCCCCGATCAGCCGCCAGACCAGCCAGGCCCAGGGATTGATCCACAGTCCATGAAGCATGGCGGTAACCGCCAGCGACGCCGCACAGGCGGCGAACACGCGAATATGGCCGACGCTGCGAATGCGCTTCTCGAGCCAGTAGCTTCCGGCCACGAACCCCAGCGAGAAGCTCGACATCAGAAGCCCCGCCATCTGGGAGGGGAAGCCCTCCAGCGACATGCGGACCCCTAGCAGGGTCATGATCAGACCGTGACCCAGCAGGAAGCTGATCTCACACAGGAACAGAACCGGGAGAGTGGCAGGGAGTGCGCGCAACACAGACCTCCGTGGCGATGGCGAATGGCCGGCCGAGAGCCCGTCTCGACCAGTGACCTGGGCGCCGCATTGTACCTGCCAGGGCTAGACTCTCCATCCCTCCCACGAGGTTCATCCACAGATTCTGTGGATAAAGCTGTGCATCAAGGCGTTTGAACCGTCCAAAAGCCCGATCACTGCGGCACCGGACTCAAGATGGTCATAAATTCGGCAACCGCGACAGGGTCTCGCAAACGCCAGCGGGCCGGCGTAAGCCGGGCCGCTGCGAGGGTGCCAAAACCTTGTTCTCGCTCAAGGTATCAGCCAGCAAAACATGCTGGCTCGGCAAGGGTGACGCTCGTCAAAGGGCGTTTCGGTCAGTCGAAGACCATTTCCGGGACGTCATCCGGCACGATCAGCTTGCCGGCGGTCTTTTCCTTGATCTCCTCGACACTGACGCCCGGTGCCCGCTCCTTGAGGATAAAGGCGCCGTTATCGATCTCCAGATAGGCCAGATCGGTCAGCACACGATTGATGCAGCCGGCACCGGTCAGCGGCAGGCTGCAGGACTCCAGCAGCTTGGAGGTGCCGTCCTTGGAGGCATGGGTCATGGTGCAGATGATGTTTTCGGCACCCGCCACCAGGTCCATGGCTCCGCCCATGCCCTTGATCAGCTTGCCCGGGATCATCCAGGAAGCGATGTTGCCGTTCTGGTCAACCTCGAAGGCGCCCAGCACCGTCAGGTCGACGTGACCGCCGCGAATCATCGCGAAGGATTCCGCCGAGGAAAAGATCGCCGAGCCCGGACGCGCGGTGACGGTCTGCTTGCCTGCGTTGATCATGTCCGGATCGACCTCTTCCTCGGTGGGGTAACGCCCCATGCCGAGCAGACCGTTCTCGGACTGCAGCATCACGTCCATGCCTTCCGGAATATAGTTTGCCACCAGGGTCGGAATGCCGATGCCCAGGTTCACGTAGAAGCCGTCTTCGAGTTCGCGCGCGACACGCTGCGCCATCTGTTCACGAGTGAGTGCCATCTTGATGCCTCTTTGCTGTTCTTTGGAGAAGTCGTTGCGTCAGGGCGATGCGCCTGATCAGCCCTGGTGTACGGTGCGCTTCTCGATACGCTTCTCGAAGGTGCCCTGGATCAGGCGGTCGACGTAGATACCGGGCGTGTGGATCTCGGCCGGATCCAGCTCGCCCGGCTCGACGATCTCTTCGACCTCGACCACCGTGATCTTGCCGGCGGTGGCGACCATGGGATTGAAGTTCTGGGCGGTCTTGCGATAGACCACATTGCCGTAGCGATCGGCCTTCCAGCCCTTGACGATGGCGAAGTCACCGACGATGGCCTCTTCAAGGATATAGTGGCGACCGTTGAATTCGCGCACTTCCTTGCCCTCACCGATGGGGGTGCCATAGCCGGTCGCCGTGTAGAAGGCGGGAATACCGGCACCACCGGCGCGCATCTTTTCGGCCAGGGTCCCCTGCGGGGTCAGCTGCACATCGATCTCGCCGTCGAGCATCTGACGCTCGAACAGGGCGTTCTCGCCCACGTAGGAGGCCAGGATCTTGCTGATCTGACGGTCCTCCAGCAGCACCCCGAGGCCAAAGCCATCGACGCCACAGTTGTTGGAGACCACCGTGAGGTCCTTGACCCCGCGACGCTTGATCTCGGCGATCAGGTTCTCCGGAATGCCGCAGAGACCGAAGCCTCCGGCCAGCACCGTCATACCGCTCTCGATGCCGTCCATCGCCTCTTCATAGGAATACACGCGCTTGTCGAATCCGGCCATGTGGGGCGCCTCGTCTGTCGATGAAAGTGAAAGGAGAGGTGGCGAACCGGCACCGTTCGGGTGCCCCGCCCTGCCTCAAGGTAGCACTGAAGGCAGTGTTGCTCGCCCCCATATATTTGTTAAGTTTGTTTTCTTTATTGATTATTTATATCTTTAAATAAATTTGACCTTGGTAGCATGTCGTGACCGTCAAGCAACTGCGTGCCTTTCTGGCAGTAGCCAGAACCCTGAGCTTCACCCAGGCCTGTGAACAGCTCCACCTCTCCCAGCCGGCGCTGAGCCTGGCGATCAAGGGTCTCGAGGACAGCCTAGGCGGTAGACTGCTGATCCGCACGACCCGAAGCGTCCGCCTGACCCCCGAAGGTGAGTCCCTGGTGCCACTGGCCAAACGCTTGCTGGTGGAATGGGACAACACCGAGGACGCCCTGCGCCAACGCTTCACCCTGCAACTAGGGCGGCTCTCCCTGGCCGCCATGCCGGCCTTTGCCGGCAATCTGCTGGCCCCGGCGCTGGGGGTGTTTCACCGCCAGCACCCGCGCATCAACGTCACCGTACATGACGTGGTCAACGAGCAGGTGATCGACATGGTGCGCCAGCGCCAGGTGGAGATGGGCATCGCCTTCGAGCCGGAGGCCACCGGCAGCCTGCACTTCACTCCGCTGTTTCACGACCGCTTCGTGGCCGTGCTGCCCCCACGCTCGCCTCTGGTACAGCATTCAAGCCTCGACTGGGAAAGCCTGATGAGCTGGGACTTCGTGGCCTTGCAACGGCCTTCCATGGTACGCCGCCTGCTGGAGCAGCAGCTCGGTGCCCGACACGGGGCCCTCAAGGTAGCCTTCGAGACCCATCAGCTCGCCAGCGTCGGGCGCATGGTGGCCAATGGCCTGGGCGTCAGCGCGGTGCCCTCGCTGTGCCTGCGTCAGATGCAGGAGGCCGGCGCGGTCTGCCGCCCGCTCAAGGATCCCGTCATCGAGCGCGCCGTGGGGGTGGTCACCTGGAATCCCCATGAGCTGTCGGTGGCCGCCCGCGCCATGCTCCAGGTACTGGTCGACAATATCGAGACACCGGCCCTCTCAGAAGCATGACGCCGACATGGCCGTGGACCCTCGCACTGGGCAGCCGGCACCGGATCCATTAGGATTGGCGGGCCTGCCTCGCCCACTGTCACGGCCAGGCGACACCCGCTCTATCTGCTGTTGCGAGGTTATCCTAGGAATGTCGACCCTCAAGGGCCTGATCAGCGTTCTGCTGCTGGTTGGCAACACGCTATTCTGGACCATCCCGCTGGTGATCCTGACCCTGCTCAAGGTGGTCACCCCCGGGCGGCGCTGGCAGCGGCGCGTGCTGGCCGGACTCAACGCCATCGCCCTCAACTGGATCGGTTTCAACCTGTGGTGGATGCGTCACTGGGTCAAGCCCGACCTTCGCATGTCGGTGCCCGAGGGGCTGAGCCCGGACGCCTGGTATCTGGTGCTGTCCAACCATCGGAGCTGGACCGACATCTTCCTGCTGATGATGGCGTTTCATCGCAAGATCCCGATGCCGCGCTTCTTTCTCAAGCAGCAGCTCATCTGGATCCCGGTAGTAGGCATGGCCTGGTGGGCACTGGAGTTTCCCTTCATGCGCCGCTACAGCAAGGAGCGCCTGGCCGCCAACCCACGCCTGGCCGAGCGCGATCGCAAGGCCACCGAGCGCATGTGCGAGCGCGCCCGCGACGTCCCCATTGCCATCATCAACTTTGTCGAAGGGACCCGTTTCACCCCGGCCAAGCGCGAGGCCAGGCAAAGCCCCTTTCGCCATCTGTTGCGCCCCAAGGCCGGCGGCATCGCCCAGGTACTGAACCTGCTCGGCGATCGTCTCGACGCCATCATCGACCTCACCATCGACTACCAGTCGAGCCAACCCAGCTTCTGGCGCTTTCTGTGCGGCCAGGAGAAGGCCATTCGCCTTGATGCACGCCGCCTCGACGTGGCGCCGTGGATGCTGGAGGGGCGCTATCACGACGACCCGCACTACAAGGAACGCTTCCACTCATGGCTCAACGCCCTGTGGCAGAACAAGGACGCCTCACTCGACTCGCACCGCTGGTGATCGCCCTGCTGCTGGCCGGCTGCGCCGGTCAGGGGGCATCCCCGACGTCATCGCAACGCAGCGCCAGCGTCGCCGGCAGCAGCATTGCCGGCGACTGGATCAGCGTACAGCGCGGCGACACCCTCGGCTCCATCGCCCGCCGCGCCGGCGTACCGCTATTGCGGCTGCAGCGCTTCAATCCGGGTGTCGACGCCCGCCACCTGGCCGTGGGTCAGCGCCTGCTGGTGCCCTCTCATCAGGAGCGGGCGCCGTCCGGTGGCCCCTATCGCTATCAGATCCGCCCCGGCGACACCTATAGCGCCGTTGCCAGGCGCTTCGGCACCACCGCTCAGCGCATCCAGAGTGCCAACCCTGGCGTCCGCGCCACCGACCTCAAGGTCGGCCAGGTGATCCAGGTGCCGCTGGCCAGCCGATCGGTCGCCAGCCGCTCATCATCCAGCAGCTCAGGCACGTCCAGCCCCTCTCGCTCCGCTTCGTTGCCGGATCCCGGTCCGGTCGCCTCAAACGCTCGTGGCTGGCCCTGGCCGCTGGACGACTACCGGGTGGTGCGCCGTTACGGCAAGGACAGCCGCGGCAGCCTGCAGCCGATGCTGCTGGCCACCGACGAGGGCGCCCGGGCCAAGGCCGTTGCCGATGGCCAGGTGCGGTTTGCCGACGGCATGCGCCAACTGGGCCAGGTGGTGATCGTGCACCACGCCGATAACCTGCAGAGTGTCTACGCGCTATGTGACGACCTGCTGGTCAAGCAGGGAGAACAGGTCAGCCGCGGCACCCCACTATGCGTGGTCGGCAAGCATGCCTCGACCGGCCGCCACGATCTGCTGTTCGACATGCGCCATGGCGGCAAGCCCATCGACCCGGACACCATCCTTCGCTGAGCGCTGCGGGCCGAGTCGACGCAAGCACAGACCGCTTGTCCGTCGCCCGGCCCCATCGACACCGTAACAGCCTGTTCATATCGCTGACCTAGAGATGTCATGCTGGAGCATCACTCTGTCTCGGGAGCGGGCCATACGGGGCCCGACCGGTACGAGGAATTCCATGCGCATCTGTCTGGTCAGCGAAACCTGGTCTCCTGATATCAATGGGGTCGCCCATACGCTGGGGCGCATCAGCCAGGAACTGCGTGCTCTTGGCGTGACGCTGCAGCTGGTCCGGCCGGCCCCCGTCGACGGCTCCACCGAACCCGCCACCGGGATGGCCCACGAACTTCGTGTACGCGGCATGTCGATGCCGCGCTACAAGGAAGTGCGTATCGGCTGGACCTCCGCCAGTCGTCTGCGCAGGCTATGGCGCGACAATCGTCCCGACGCCATCTATGTAGCGACCGAAGGCCCCTTGGGCTGGTCAGCGCTGCGCGCGGCAGAAAAGCTGGACATCCCCGTGGTCAGCGGCTGGCACACCAACTTCGATCACTACTGCCAGGACTATGGTCTGCCGTGGCTGGCGCCACTGGTACGCGATCGCCTGCGTCATTTTCACAATCGCTGTGCGGCGACCCTGGTACCGACCCATCAGCAAGCCCGGGAGCTGACGCAAAGAGGCTTCGAGCGCGTCAGCGTCATGGCACGCGGCATCGAAGGCGAGCGTTTCACCCCCGCCAAGCGTAGTCAGCAACTGCGCGACAGCTGGGGTGTCGGCCAGCACCAGCCGGTGGCGCTCTACGTGGGCCGACTGGCGCCGGAGAAGAACCTGGAGCTGTTGCGCGACACCTTTCTCGACATGCTCGAGGCGCGCCCCGACATGCGCCTGGTGGTGGTGGGCGACGGCCCCGGCCGGGCATCGCTGGAAAAGGCCCAGCCGGACGCCATCTTTACCGGCTTCATCGATTCCGCCGAGATGCAGATCCACTACGCCAGCGCCGACATCTTCGTCTTTCCCTCGCTGTCGGAGACCTGGGGCAACGTCATTCTCGAAGCCATGGCCAGCGGCCTGGCGGTCGTAGCCTTCCGCCACGCGGCCGGCGCCGAGTTGATCACCACCGACAAGGATGGTGTCAGCGTCGCCGCCGGTGACAACGCCGAATTCCGCCAGCAGGCGACAGCCCTATGCCAGCAGCAGGCACGCTACGCCCGCCTGGGCCGCGCCGCCCGGGAACGCGCCCTGGCCTACCGCTGGCCATCCATCGCCCAGACCTTCCTCGACGCCCATCACCAAGCCCTGACGTCGGGAACCGGCCTGTCGGACCCCGCCAAGGCCTAGATCAGGCAGTGGCTCGAACACCCCGCCGCCAGAGCGAACACCCCCGCCGCCAGAGCGAGCGGCGGCGTGGAGGCCACAGGCAGCGGGCCCTAGCACGACACATGACGACAAAAGACGATAGAAGACGACTTACCGCCAGGGAGATGTGACATGCCCACTAAAATCCCGCAGATGTTCGACCGCCTGGATATGCTCGAGTGGCAACTGTGCCAGCGCACCGCCGGCCTCAGCATTCACCGCCCCTGGCTATCCACCTTGAAGATCTCCAGCAAGCTGGGCGACTGGCCGATCTGGGTGGCGCTGATCGTGGCGTTGCCGGCGATCCACGGCCGCGATATCGGTCTGCGCCTGATGCTCGAATACACCCTCACCGCCGTGGTGGCTATCGCGGTGTACAAGCTGCTGAAGACCCGTCTGTGTCGAGAGCGGCCCTTCATCACCTTTGGCGGCAGCATCCAGTGCAACGAACCGGCCAGGGACCGCTACAGCTTCCCCAGCGGCCACACCATGCACGCGGTGATGTTCTGTACCCTGGTCGCGGTACACAGCCCCGCCCTGCTGCCCTGGCTGCTGCCGCTGGCGGGCTTGATCGCTATCTCGCGGGTGGGCCTGGGGCTGCACTACTACAGTGACGTCCTTGCCGGCGCGGCACTCGGCTATGGCATGGCCCTGGCTAGCCTCGGGCTTTCCTCGACCACTCTGCTGATCGCGGCGTCCCACTGACGCCGCCTCGGGGGGGGGCATCACTGCCGCTCGCCCGCATCTCGCCCGCACCTCCAGAACAAGCGCCACCGCTCCTGATCGGTGGCGCCAGCCAGCCTTCACTGGCATCCTGCTTGAATGCCTCTACATGACCCCAAAGCGCTGTTCAAATTGCTACACGAAGCACCACTCGAAGCGCCACCCCAAACCCTGGTCGAGACCCCGCCGCTTTACTACCTGCCCGGGCTCATAAGCGAGTCCGACGCCAGCGACCTGCAGGATAGGCTGCGCCAGGAACTCGACTGGCAGCAGCCCGAACTGACCCTTTACGGGCGCAGTCATCCCATTCCCCGCCAGCAGGTATGGATGGGCGATCACGCCTATCGCTACTCCGGCAGGGACTTCGCGCCCTGCCCCTGGCATCCGTCGGTGGCGGCCCTGCGTGATCGTCTCAATGACCTCCTCGAACGGTTTTCGGCCGTCGACAAGAGCACACCGACCACCGCCTTCAATAGCGTACTGATCAACCGCTATCGCAACGGCGAGGACCGCATGGGCTGGCACTGCGATAACGAAGCGGAACTTGGCGACTGCCCTACCATCGCCTCCATCAGCCTGGGGGCGACCCGTCCCATGCGCTTTCGCTGGAAGGACCGCTCGTCCGCGGCCTTCAACGCCTGGCTCGAAAGCGGCAGCCTGCTATGGATGGGGCCAGGCTGCCAGGAACAGCTCGAACACGCCCTGCTGCCGCGCAAGATCCCGGGTGAGCGAATCAACCTGACCTTTCGTCGACTTGTCGCCTGACCTGCAATGCTGGCGCCAGACTCGTGCAGCCTCTTTCCCCAGGACATAAAAACGGCGCCCTGTGGGCGCCGTTGATCGTTCATCCGATGGCAACTTTCCGCCATCCAAGATAACGGTATAACGCGTTGTCTATCGAGATGTCAGCAGCGTTGTCAGCCGCGATAGTAACCCGGCGTGATAACCGGCATGCGAGTCACCGTCATCGGCAGACGCTTGCCACGCACCTCGGCGTACACGGTGGTGCCGATCTCGGCGTGATCGAGGCTGACGTAGCCCATGGCCACCGGCTTGCCGACGCTGGGGCCAAAGCCACCGGAGGTCACCTGCCCGAGTAGACGATCGTCCTCGCTGTAGAGCTCGGCACCTTCGCGCACCGGGGCACGTCCCTCGCCCAGCAGGCCGACGCGCTTGCGCTGGTGGTCCTTGACTTCGACCTGGTGCAGCACCAGATCAGCCCCCGGGAATCCACCGGCGCGCTCGCCGCCACGACGACGCGGCTTGCCAATGGCCCAGATCAGCCCCGCCTCCACCGGCGTGGTGGTGGTGTCGATATCGTGGCCGTAGAGACAGAGCCCGGCCTCCAGGCGCAGAGAATCACGCGCCCCCAGGCCGATGGCCTCGACCTCTTCCTCGGCCAGCAGCTTGCGCGCCAGGGCGTCGGTCTGATCCGCCGGCACCGAGATCTCGAAGCCATCCTCGCCGGTATAGCCGCTGCGGCTGATCCACACCGGGATACCGTCGATGTCGAAGCGACCATGCTGCATGAACACCATCTCGCAGGCTGCCGGACACAGGCGCGCCATGACATCGGCGGTCTTCGGCCCCTGCAGCGCCAGCAGGCCGCGATCGACCACCTCGACTTCGTGGTCGGGCAGCCCGCGACGCAGATGGGCGATGTCCTGATCACGACAGGCCGCGTTGACCACCAGGTAAAGGTGGTCACCGGCGTTGACCGTCATCAGGTCATCGAGGATCCCGCCGTCTTCGCTGGTAAACAGGCCATAGCGTTGCATGCCTTCGGGCAGGCCGACCAGATCCGCCGGCACCAGGGTCTCCAGCGCGGCCAGCGCGTTCTCGCCACGAATCAGGATCTGCGCCATGTGCGAGACGTCGAACAGGCCGCAGGCCGCGCGGGTATGCTCGTGCTCTTTCTTGACCCCCAGCGGATACTGAACGGGCATGTCATAGCCCGCGAACGGGACCATCTTGGCCCCCAGCTCTCGATGCAGGGCATTCAGCGGTGTCGTCTTGAGTTCACTCATGGCGTTTCGTCTCGTGGTTCGTGAAAGAACCCTTGCAACGACAGGAGGTGCCCCTGAGGGCACCTCCCGTGGTCGGCTCAGGCTCAGGACTTGTCGTGATCAAGGGCCTCGCCCGGCAGGATGTCCTTGCCGTCGAAGTAGTCCTTGGTCAGCTTGAACACCACCGGCGACAGCAGCGCCAGGGCGATCAGGTTGGGAATCGCCATCATGGCGTTGAAGGTGTCGGCCATCAGCCAGATGAAGCCAAGCTGGGCCAGGGCACCCACCGGAATGGCCAGCACGAACAGTACCCTGTAGATCATGATCGAGCGGGTACCGAACAGGAACTGGAAGCACTTCTCGCCATAGAAGGACCAGCCAAGGATGGTGGTGAAGGCGAAGATCGCCAGGGCGATCGACACGATGGCCTCACCCCAGCCATTGGGTAGGGCATTGTCGAACGACAGCGCGGTCAGCGAGGCGCCGGCCTCACCGGTCTCCCAGATCGGCGCGGTCAGGATCACCAGGGCAGTGATGGTGCACACCATGATGGTATCGATAAAGGTACCGAGCATGGCGATCAGCCCCTGGCGAACCGGGTTCTTGGTCTGGGCCGCGGCGTGGGCGATCGGCGCGCTGCCAAGACCGGCCTCGTTGGAGAAGATACCCCGAGCGACACCGAACCGGATGGCCGCCATCACGGCTGCGCCGGCGAAGCCACCCATGGCGGCATGGGGATTGAAAGCGTAGTAGAAGATGTTGCTCAGGGCGCCGCCGATCTGGTCGGCATTGACCGCCAGGGCACTGACACCGGCGATGATGTAGGCGATACCCATGATCGGGACCAGCTTGCCGGCCACCTTGGCGATGCGCTTGATGCCGCCGAGGATCACCGCACCGGCCAGCACCATGATCACCACACCGGTAATCCAGGGCTCGATGCCGAAGCTCGACTCGAGGGCGTCGGCCACCGAGTTGGACTGCACGGTGTTGCCGATACCGAAGGCGGCCACGGCGCCGAAGAAGGCGAAGGCGCCACCCAGCCACAGCCATTTGCGGCCGAGTCCGTTCTTGATGTAGTACATCGGTCCGCCGATATGGAAACCGGTGTCATCGGTCTCGCGATAGCGCACCGCCAGCACCGCCTCGGCAAACTTGGTCGCCATGCCCACCAGGGCGGTGATCCACATCCAGAACACCGCACCGGGGCCACCCAGGGCGATCGCCGTGGCCACACCGGCGATGTTACCGGTACCGATGGTCGCCGACAGCGCCGTCATCAAGGCGTTGAACGGCGAGATCTCGCCTTCATCCTTGCTTTCGGACTTGCTGTCACGCCCGCCCCACATCAGCTTGAACCCCATCCCCAGCTTGCGGATGGGCATGAGCTTGAGACCCAACTGGAGGTAGATACCCACCCCCAGCAACAGGATCAGCATGATCGGTCCCCACACCACCCCATTGATGGCGGAGAAGATATTGTTGAGTGCTTCCACGGAAGTCTCCCTTTTGACTCGGCACTTGTTGTTATGCGCTGTCGACCAGCAGAAAGCCTGTTTACCGTGAATTGTTATCGGAATAACAGGCATGTCAGACGAATCGACAGCACGGACCCGCCTACGATAGCGGATATTGTCGCAAGGGCACCAGCAACGCTTGTCCACGCTAACGCCGCTTCGCCAGCCGTTGTTTGCATGAACGTCAACCGTGTTTCCTATTGGAAACTTTTGCCACCTTAGCCAAGGCGTTTGGTCTTGGCAAATCCCCCTTTGGTCGCTGAAGGCCCCCGCGCCTCTTCGACGTCTGTAGCATAGTCGCCAACGTCGAATCATGCCGGGTCTCGCCACCAACGCGTCCATCACGTGCCATCCGCCCATCCCTATCACCTCACCGTGGCTTCAGCCACGGGCGTGGACTGGACGCCAACCGCGAGTCGTTCCACCCTATGTCTTGAGAGTGCGGCGACCACCCCGTTTTTCTCTCATCATGGACTCGCCAAACGCCGAGAATGGCGTTAGCATGCGCGAAACCGGAAAACCTTTTTCGTATAGGAAATCGAGATGAGCTCAATCCCCGCCAACCTGCGCTATGTCGACAGCCACGAATGGATTCAGGACAACGGCGACGGAACCGTCACCATCGGCATCACCGATCACGCTCAGGAAGCCCTGGGTGACGTGGTCTTCGTCGACCTGCCCGAGGTCGGCACCAGCCTCGCCAAGGGCGACGAATTCGGCGTTATCGAGTCGGTCAAGGCCGCCTCTGACCTTTATGCGCCGGTGGACGGCGAGATCGTCGAGGTCAACGAGTCCCTCGAGGACGCTCCGGAGACCGTCAACGAAGCGCCTTACGAGGATGGCTGGATCATGAAGGTGCGCCTCGACGACCAGAGCGCCCTCGACGACCTGCTCGACGCCGACGCCTATCAGGCGGTGGTCGACGCCGAAGGCTGAGCCGGGCCTCTGCGACCCGCGCCACCAGGGGGAGCCACTCCCTCCCCTCGCCGGGGCCATGTGGCCCCGGCCAACGCGCCCGCCACCACGCGAGGCAACCCGTTATTCATCCGGATCTTCGGGGTCCGTCACACTCAAGGTGTTCCATGGCTTTCGATACACGTCGCCTGGCCGAACTGGCCGATCACGATGCCTTTCTCCGTCGTCACAATGGTCCCGATGGGGACGACAGGGCCAAGATGCTGTCGGCCCTGGGTGTCGAAGGCGTGGAGTCCTTGATCGACAAGACGGTGCCCGCCAACATTCGCCTGGGCCGTGAGCTCGATCTGGATCCCCCCAAGGCCGAAGCCGAGGCGCTGGACTACCTGTATCGTCTGGCCCGCCAGAACAAGGTCGCCCGCAGCTACATTGGCCAGGGCTACTACGACACCCACCTGCCGGCGGTCATTCAGCGCAACGTGCTGGAAAACCCGGGCTGGTACACCGCCTACACCCCCTATCAGCCCGAGATCTCCCAGGGCCGCCTGGAAGGCCTGCTGAACTTCCAGCAGATGGTGATGGACCTGACCGGGATGGAATTGGCCAACGCCTCGCTGCTGGATGAAGCCACCGCCGCCGCCGAGGCCATGGCGCTGTGCCGACGCTCCAACAAGAAGGCCAAGACCAATGCCTTCTTCGTTGCCGACGATGTATTCCCCCAGACCCTGGACGTACTCGAGACCCGCGCCTCCTGGTTCGGCTACGAGATCGTCATCGCCCCGGCGGAAGAACTCGCAAGCCATGACGTCTTCGGCGCACTGCTGCAGTACCCCGGCAATGACGGCCGCGTCCACGACCTGGCACCGCTGATCGCCGAGGCCAAGAAGCGTGGCGTGATGACCTGCGTTGCCACCGACCTGATGGCCCTGGTACTGCTCAAGGAGCCCGGCGCCATGGGCGCCGATATCGTGGTCGGCTCGAGCCAGCGTTTCGGCGTGCCGATGGGCTTCGGTGGCCCCCACGCTGCCTTCTTCGCCACCACCGACAAGCTCAAGCGCTCGATCCCCGGCCGTATCATCGGGGTGTCGAAGGATGCCCGCGGCAACACCGCCCTGCGCATGGCCATGCAGACCCGCGAGCAGCACATCCGTCGCGAGAAGGCCACCTCCAACATCTGCACCGCCCAGGCGCTGCTGGCCAACATCGCCGGCTTCTACGCGGTGTATCACGGCGCCGAGGGCCTGCGCACCATCGCCGGGCGCATCCATCGGCTGACCACCATCCTGGCCACCGGCCTGGCCCAGAAAGGCGTCAGCCTGGCCAACGACAGCTACTTCGACACCCTGCGTCTGACCGGGGTCGATCGCGGCAAGATCCACGGTCGAGCCATGACCCACGAGATCAACCTGCGCTACTTCGACAACGGCGACGTGGGTGTCAGCCTCGACGAGACCACCACCGCCCACGATCTGGACGCGCTGTTCGACGTGCTGCTGGGCGAGGAGCACGGCCTTGGCGTGCGCGAACTCGACGACGGCATCCTCGAGTCCCAGGCCAGCGGCATTCCTGCGGCTTGCCGACGCGAGAGCGACTTCCTTGAGCACCCGACCTTCCAGCGCTATCGCAGCGAGACCGAGATGCTGCGCTACCTCAAGCGCCTGGAGAACAAGGACCTGTCGCTGGCCCACGCGATGATTCCGCTGGGCTCCTGCACCATGAAGCTCAACGCCACCACCGAGATGATGCCGATCACCTGGCCGGAGTTCGCCCGCATCCATCCCTTCGCGCCGAAGGATCAGGTCGCCGGCTATCGCCAGATGATCGACGAACTGGCGGCCTTCCTGGTGGAGATCACCGGCTACGACCACATCTCGATGCAGCCCAACTCCGGCGCCCAGGGCGAATACGCCGGTCTGCTGGCGATCCGTCGCTACCAGGCGGCCCAGGGCGAGGGCCACCGTGACGTCTGCCTGATCCCCAGCTCCGCCCACGGCACCAACCCGGCCTCTGCTGCCATGTGCAGCATGCGCGTGGTGGTGGTGGAGTGCGACGAGGATGGCAACATCGACCTGGCCGACCTCAAGGCCAAGGCCGAGCAGCACTCACAGGCACTGTCCGCGATCATGCTCACCTACCCGTCCACCCACGGGGTGTTCGAGGAAGGCGTGCGCGAGGCCTGCGACATCGTCCACGCCAACGGTGGCCAGGTGTATATCGACGGCGCCAACATGAATGCGCAGGTCGGCCTGGCACGTCCGGGTGACTTCGGCGGCGACGTCAGCCACCTCAACCTGCACAAGACCTTCTGTATCCCCCACGGCGGTGGTGGCCCCGGCATGGGCCCGATCGGTGTCAAGGCGCACCTGGCGCCCCATGTGGCCAACCACAGCGTGACCCCGATCGACGGTGTCGAAGAGGACTCCGGCGCGGTGTCCGCGGCGGCCTTCGGCTCGGCCTCGATCCTGCCGATCTCCTGGGCCTACATCAAGATGATGGGCGCACGCGGCCTGCGCGAAGCCACCGAGCTTGCCATCCTCGGCGCCAACTACATCGCCACTCGCCTGGAAGCGCACTATCCGGTGCTCTACAAGGGCCAGAACGGCACCGTGGCCCACGAGTGCATCATCGACATCCGTCCGCTCAAGGCGGCCTCCGGCATCAGCGAGGAAGACATCGCCAAGCGCCTGATGGACTACGGCTTCCACGCCCCCACCATGTCCTTCCCGGTGGCCGGCACCCTGATGATCGAGCCCACCGAGTCGGAGTCACTCTATGAGCTGGACCGCTTCTGTGACGCCATGATCGGCATCCGCGAGGAGATCGCCCGGGTCGAGAGCGGCGAGTGGAGCCTGGAGGACAACCCTCTGGTGAAGGCCCCGCACACCATGGCCGACCTGATGGACGCGGACTGGAACCGGGGCTACTCCCGCGAGATCGGCGCCTTCCCCTCCGAGGCGGTCAAGGGTGCCAAGTACTGGCCGGCGGTCAACCGGGTCGACAACGTGCTGGGCGATCGCCAGCTGATCTGCTCCTGCCCGAGCATCGACGAATACCGCGACTGATCCCGTCGCAGGCAAAGCACAGAACCCCGCCACGGCGGGGTTCTGTCGTTTATCGCATGTGTGCAGGAAGGACTGACGCCTCAGCCCTCGGCCTGGCGACCCTCGGGGTGGCCGAAGCGCTCCAGATGGCGCTGCTCGCGAAAGGCCTCGAGCAGGTGGTGGTAGCGACTGGGGACCCGCGCCCCGCGTCGACTGACGAGGTAGAGCGTCTCGTCCATGGGGTGGGTCAGGGTCATCTCGCGCACCTGACGTTGCCAGGGCGAGGTCTCGAGCACCAGGCGCGAGACCACGCTGAAGCCGAGGCCACGGGCCACGGCGTCGAGCACCATGCCCACCTCGTTGGTGAAGCCCTGTCGCGGGAAGTGGCTCATGGAGCTGAAGTCGTCGGGAAAATTGGCTCGCAGCAGGCTACCGGCCTTGTCCAGACCATCGGTATAGCTGATGAAGCCGAGCCCCAGCAGGTCATTGAGGCTGGTGCCGGTAAAGTCCGCCGGCACTACCAGGCTCAAGGGTTCGTCGTGCCACGCCTCGCACTCGAGATCCGGGTGACGGGTGACCTCGGTGACGATGCCGAGATCGTGCCGACCGGCCAGCACATCGGCCAGGATCTCCTGATGAAAGGCGAAGCAATAGGATACGGTCAGTCCTGGATGCCGCTGCTGCTGGCCCAGGATAAACGGATAGAGCATCAGCCCGATGCTGCCGGGTGACGCCAGCCGACACTCGCCGCTGTCGAGACTCTCGTCGTCCAGAGAGTGACGAAACTGTTCATGCTCGGAAAACAGCTTTACCGCGTAGTCGTAAGCTCGGCGGCCGGCCTCGGTCAGCCGGAAGCGGCGCCCCTGGCGCTCCAGCAGGGTCTTGTCCAGATAACGCTCGAGCTTGCGCACGTGCTGGCTCACCCCCGGCTGGGTCATCTCGAGACGCTGGGCGGTACGGGTGAAGCTGCCGGTCTCTACCAGGGTGATGAAGGTGCGGAAGTACAGGGCATTGAACATGGAGTGACGCCAGGGTGATCCGTCCGGTTTGCAGGCCAGCGACAAGCCAGGTCATGGCTGCTGCAAACCAAGGCCAATTGAGGAAATGCCCACGCAGTGCACGAGGCCCTTTCCTTGGGTCGGCATAGTCTACCACTTCGGCACGAAGCCCGCAGCGGTGCGCCCTGACGCCCGGCCGTGGTAGCATCGAGCCATGATAGAGCGTTCATTTCACACCACCTCCGACCAAGAGTTCACCACCATGCATGACCCCATCGCCGCCCGTGCCGACGCCATCCATGATGCCCTGATCGACATGGAGCGTGACGCCAGCGCCGAGGAGCTGTTTCCGCTGGGCTATCTGATTCCCCAGATCCCCCTGGTGGTGGACCAGCTGGACTACGACCCGAGCGAAGTCACCAGTGACGATTTCGACGCCGTCTTCCATGAATGGCTGGACGGCGCCTTTGCCCAGGACGGCATGAGCGACGCGGATCAGAGCGCCGTGCGCGCCCTCTTCAATCAGGCGTGTGCCAAGGCCCCTGCGCCCTGACACCCGCCCAGACAAGGAAGCCTTGTATGCCAGAGACCATTTCCACCACGATCTCCCCCGAGGGCAGCCTCGAGATTCTGTCCCAGCACGAGGTCAATCGTCTGCGCGACAGCTCCCAGACCGGCCTGCACGAGATGCTGCGCCGCTGTACGCTGGCGGTGCTCAATTCCGGCAACCCCATGGATGACGGCCTGGCCCTGCTCGAGACCTACCCCAACTTCGATATCGAGCTTTTGCAGCAGGACCGCGGGGTACGTCTGAAGCTGACCGATGCCCCCGCCGAGGCCTTCGTCGACGGCCGCATGATTCGCGGCATCCGCGAGCATATCTCCAGCGTGTTGCGCGACATCGTCTACGTCTACAACGAGATCCAGAACCAGTCGCGCTTCGACCTGGCCACCGGCGAGGGCACCACCAACGCGGTGTTCCACATCCTGCGCAAGGCCGGCACGCTCAAGCCTAGCCGGGATCCCAGCCTGGTGGTGTGCTGGGGGGGTCACTCGATCTCCCGCGAGGAGTACGAGTACACCAAGGACGTGGGCTACCACCTGGGGCTTCGCGATCTCGACATCTGCACCGGCTGCGGCCCTGGCGCCATGAAGGGACCGATGAAGGGCGCCAACGTCGCCCACGCCAAGCAGCGCCGCTACCCCGGCCGTTACCTGGGGGTGTCGGAGCCCGGCATCATCGCCGCCGAGGCGCCGAATCCCATCGTCAACGAACTGGTGGTGATGCCGGATATCGAGAAGCGCCTGGAAGCCTTCGTGCGCCTGGGCCACGGCATCATCGTCTTCCCCGGCGGGGTCGGTACCGCCGAGGAAATCCTCTACCTGCTCGGCATCCTGCTGCACCCGGACAACGCCGACATGGAGTTCCCGGTGGTGTTCACCGGCCCCGCCAGCGCCGCCGCGTACTTCCAGCGAATCGACGAATTCCTGGTCTACACCCTCGGCGAATCGGTGCGCGAGCTCTATCAGATCATTATCGATGACCCGACCGAGGTGGCCCGCACCATGCGCGCCAACATCGACAAGGTCACAGAGTATCGGCGCGCCCGCCAGGACGCCTTCTACTACAACTGGCGCCTGACCATCGCGCGTAACTTCCAGGAGCCCTTCGTGCCGACCCACGAAGCCATGGCGTCGCTGGCGCTGAACCGTGAACTGCCCAAGCACGAACTGGCCGCCAATCTGCGCCGCGCCTTTTCCGGCATCGTCGCCGGCAACGTCAAGGAACAGGGCATTCGCGCCATCGAGGCCCACGGCCCCTTCCGCCTGCACGCCGAGGCCGACCTGATGGAGAAGCTCGACGCCCTGCTGACGTCCTTCGTCGCCCAGGGTCGCATGAAACTCGCGGGTGACTATGTCCCCTGCTATACCCTGGGCGGCGCTGTCGCCTGATCGCCCTCATCCGTATCCGCAGCACCATAAAAACACATCGCCCCGAGCCGCAAGGCTCGGGGCGATGTGTTTTCTTACTGAACGTGCAGAGCGCATCGGCGCCAACAAGACCGCCGTCACCAGAGCTCCGCCGCAAGGCTCAATCCCGCTTCGAGAACACCAGCACCACGGCGTGCAGCAACAGTCCTGCGGTCGCCCCCTGGGAAAGCACCGCCAGACCAAGCGCCATGCCATCGACCAGGGTGCTGTAGATCGCCATTACCACCAGGCCCACGACCATGCAGCCCAGCAGGGTGAACAGCATGCGTAGAAAGCGCGAGCGTCCCGCGCCATCGAGCAACCGCCACTGAAACAGGCTGGCCAGGGCCAGTACGCCGAGCACGATATAGCCCAGCGTCTCGCGGGTATCGAGACCGGCCATCTGGTAGCGCGGCAGGGTCAGCGCAAGCACCAGCATCAGGCCGACCATCAGGCTCAGGCGAGCAGGGCTCGCGATCGCCCTGGCCATCAGGCCACCTTCAGGTTCTGCCGGGCAATCCAGCCCTCGACCCAGGGCAGCGCCTCGTCATCGGCCATGAAGGTCTCCATGGCGTCGATCTCGAGCCGGTCGTCGAGGCGTGTTGCGCCCTGCTCCTCGAGCAGCTGGTCCAGGCGACGCCCGGCGCCGCAGAAGGTTTCGCCGTAGGAGCTGTCACCCAGGGCGATCAGGCCATAGCGAAGTTGCCCAAGGCCGGGACTCTTGTCCTGCAACTCGCGCACGAAGCTGACGAAATTACCCGGGAAGTCACCGCTGCCGGTGGTAGACACGCAGAACAGCGCCAGATCGGGTGCATCGTCTGTGACGTCGGCCAGGGTCGGGTTTTCGAGCACCGAAACCTCGTAGCCCGCGTCCTCGAATAACGGCTTGACCTGTTCGGCTACGTCGAGAGCACCACCGTACATGGTGCCAACCAGTATCTTGAGAGTAGGCATGTGATGGAATTACCTGAGAATTTTGGTCGGATTCTAGCACGTAGGCTGGCGCCTGCGCATCCCTCGGGCGCTGCAAGCCGTGTCTGGACCGGATACCATGGCAGGCCAGTTCACACTCCCCCGCCCACCGCCACCACACAAGCGAGAGCCCCATGCGCGAGACCTTCGAGGCCTGGATCACCCCCATCATGATCGGCGGCCTGATCCTGTTCATGTGCTTTATCATCTGGGACCTGGCGAAGCAGTCCAAGGCTGGCCGCTTCGGCACCCTGATGCTGTTCATCGTGCTTGGCGCCGGCATGCTGGGCTACGTGGCAAAGGTCGTCATTACCTGGTATCTGGAAGGCAAGGGGGTCTAGCACCGCTCCTGGCGACACTTGCTCTCGTCGACTCTTCCACCAGAGCCTCTGGCCTCCAGGTCGACATCGCCATTGTCCATGGCGTCGTTGTCTTACCGATTCTGCCGTTTTGTTCGTACCGCCGATATCAGGTATCGAACCATTGTTGTATACAGTTTGTCGTCCTACATTGGATACACTAGCGCTGCATAGTGTATTCAGTGACTAGAGACGCCCTGACAACAACCACAATGGCCAGGATCATGCAGACACCCCCCACGACACTGTTCGACTTCCACGGCCGGCCCGGCATAGCCCGGGCGCTGCCCATTTCGCTTCAACACGTGCTGGCGATGATCGCCGGTGTCATCACTCCGCCGCTTATCGTCGCCGGCGTGGTCGGCGCCACCCCGGCGGAAAAACTCCAGCTGATTCAGGTAGCGGTGCTTGCCTCCGGCGTCTGCACCCTCTTCCACCTCTACGGCGTCTGGAAGTTCGGCGCCCGCCTGCCGGCCATCTTCGGTGTCGGCTTCGCCTATGTGCCAACGCTGATCGCCGTCGGCGCCCAGTACGGCATCGAGGGCATCCTGGGCGCCCAATTGATCGGTGGCATCACCATGATGGTGGTGGGCTACTTCATCCAGTTCATCCGCCACCTCTTTCCCCCGGTGGTGGCGGGCACCGTGGTGCTGGTGATCGGACTGTCGCTGTACGACATCGCCATCCGTTACATGGCTGGCAGTGGCAACGTCAACGCCGAAGGCTTCGGTGATCTCGTCAACTGGGGCCTGGGCGTTCTGACGCTGGTCACCGTCCTGGTGGCGTCCCAGTTCGGGCGCGGCGTGGTCAAGCTGTCGGCCATCATCATCGGCATGCTGGTGGGCTATCTGGTCGCCATCCCCCTGGGCATGATCGACTTTTCCCCGGTGAACAACGCCCCATGGCTGGCGGTGCCGGAGTTGATGCCGTTCGAGATGGAGTTTCACTCCGCGGCCATCATTTCCATGGTGGTGATCTGCGTGATCAATTCAGTCCAGACGATTGGCGATCTCTCCGCGACCAGCGTGGCGGGGATGAACCGGGAACTGGCGACAAAGGAACTCACCGGCGGCCTGCTCGGCAATGGCCTGACGACCACCCTGAGCACCTTCTTCGGCGCCCTGCCGACCTCCACCTACAGCCAGAACGTCGGCATCGTGGCGATCACCAAGGTCATCAGTAGAAGCGTCTTCATGCTGGCGGGTGTCATCGTGCTGCTGGCCGGCCTCAGCCCCAAGTTCGGCGCGCTGATGACGACCATCCCCTATCCGGTCATCGGTGGCGCCACCATCACCGTGTTCGGAATGATCACGGTGACCGGCATCCAGCTGCTGATCAAGGACGAGATGACCGCCCGCAACATGACCATCGTCGGGCTGTCGCTGGCCCTGAGCCTGGGCATCACCTCGGTGCCGTCGGCGATCGAACAGTTCCCGGAAACGGTCAAGGACGTGGTCACAGGCGCACCCATCGTGATCGCCGCGATCAGCGCCTTCCTGTTGAACCTGCTGTTGCCGCGCAAGACACTGGCCCAGGAGGCTCAGGAAAGGGAGGAAGAAGCCCGACAGACGAATCTCGATCGCCAGAGTACCGAGGAAGGCTGACGCCCGGTACGCCTATGACCTTGATATCAGCCACGGCTGCAAAGGAGCTGTTGCAAGGCTCCACTCCAGCCCCGCCACAAAAAAAGCGCCGCCCTTTTGGGGCGGCGCATTTTACGATGACACTTTGCGTCACGACCTTCGGTTACGACACTTCTTCAGGGTGACGCCTTTACGGGCCAGGGCCTTTCAAGACAGACGTTGCAAGACGACACCATCGTGGAGCAACGCTTGGCGATCGGACGAGGCCGGCAAAGCCAAGGCTTCACTCCTCTAGGCTTCCTCGGGATGCCCCACCTGGCTTTTCAATTTCTGCCCGGGCCGGAAGGTCACCACACGCCGAGCCGAGATCGGAATCTCTTCTCCCGTCTTGGGGTTTCGCCCAGGCCTTTCACGCTTGTCGCGCAGATCGAAATTGCCGAATCCCGACAGCTTGACCTGCTCGTTTTCCCGCAGACAGGCGCGAATTTCCTCGAAGAAGGCTTCCACCATGGTCTTCGCCTCCCGCTTGGACAGGCCGAGCTCGGTATGCAGATGCTCGGCCAGTTCTGCCTTGGTCAACGCTCCCATGTTCTTATCCTCATGGTGATGGTCACGCCAACCGTCCGCGCCCGTCAGGGGAAAGCGTCAGGCACGCAGCTCGGCATTGAGTCCCTGCCGAGCCGTTGCCACGATGGCATCGACCAACTGATTGATTTCTTCGTCATTTAGCGTGCGCGAAGGATGCTGCCAGGTCAAGCCCAAGGCCACACTCTTACGACCTTCGGCTACGCCTTTACCCTGATAGACGTCGAAAAGCCCCAGTTCGGTGAGCCATTCACCGGCTTCGGCACGCACCCGGTCGAGCAGCGCCTGCACCGGCTGGTCCTCATCCACCACAAAGGCCAGGTCGCGACGCACCTCGGGATACCGTGACAGCGGCGCAAAGGCAGGGATGCTGCCCTGGCTGAGCGCGTCGAGGCGCACCTCGAACAACACGGCGTCGGTCTTGAGACCAAGCTTGGCCTTGACCGCCGGGTGCAGGGTGCCGATCCAGCCGGCTTCCTCGCCGCGATGGAGGATGCGCGCGCACTGTCCGGGATGCAGTGACGGGTGCTCGCCCGGCTCGAAACGCCAGGCGTCGGCGCTGCCGGTTACTTCGAACAGACTCTCGAGGTCACCCTTGAGATCGAAGAAGTCGACCTTGTCGCGACCGCCGGCCCAGCCTTCGGGAAGGCGCGAGCCGCAGACGATGGCGCCGAGCATCGGCACCTGCTCCAGTTCATCGAGCTCACCGCGGAAAACGAGGCCGCTCTCGAACAGGCGCACACGGGTCTGCTGGCGATTGAGATTGTGCTCAAGCGCCCTGACCAGGCCCGGGAACAGGCTCGCCCGCATCACCGACAGATCCGCAGAAATCGGGTTGGCCAGCACCGGCGACACCGCTTCGGGCAGCAGCACACGCTGCAGCTCCGGGGCGACGAAACTGTAGGTGATCGCTTCCTGGTAGCCACGTGCGGTCATTTGACGACGCAACCGCGACAACGGGCTCCTGGACTCATGGTCTGCCTTGAGGGCCAGGCGCACGGCGGGTCGACGCACCGGCAAACGGTTATAGCCGTGAATCCGCGCCACTTCCTCGATCAGGTCTTCCTCGATGGTGACGTCGAAACGCCAGCTCGGCACCTTGACCCGGAAGCCAGCGTCGATGCTTTCCACCGCCATGCCCAGGCGCTCGAGGATCTCGCCGACCTCGGCGTCGTCCAGGCGCTTGGACAGCGCCTTGGCCAGCCGATCGGTGCGCAGGGTCACCTCACGCTGAGCCGGCAGGTGCGCGTCGGATGCCTGCTCATTGAGCGGCCCGGCTTCGCCGCCGCAGATGGCGATCAGAAGCTCGGTGGCCCGCTCGATGGCACGGCGCGTCAACTCGGGATCGACGCCGCGTTCGAAACGATGCGAGGCATCGGTGTGAAGCCCGTAGGAGCGCGCTTGCCCGGCCACCGCCAAGGGGGTGAAGAAGGCGCCTTCCAGGAAGATATCGCGGGTGGCCTCGCTGACACCGGAGTGTTCGCCGCCCATCACGCCGGCCAGGGCCAGCGGTCCCTTCTCGTCGGCGATGATCAGGGTACTCGGGTCGAGGCTGACGGTCTGGCCATCGAGCAGCACAAGCTCCTCGCCCTGGCGCGCCAGACGCACAATCACGGCACCCTCGAGGTTGGCACGATCGAAGGCATGCAGCGGCTGACCCAGTTCCAGCATCACGTAGTTGGTCACGTCCACCGCCGGATCGATGGCGCGCACGCCGCTGCGGCGAAGACGCTCCACCATCCACATCGGCGTGGGACGGTTGATATCGACGCCCTTGATCAGACGGCCGATATAGCGCGGACAGCGCTCAACGTCCTCGACCCTGACCGGGAAGGTTTCGTCATGACTGGCCGCAACCTCGGAGATCTCCGGCTCGTCCAGGCCAAGACGGTTGAGCACGCCGACTTCGCGGGCCAGGCCCTGGACGCTCAGACAGTCACCGCGGTTCGGCGTCAGATCGACCTCGATGGTGTGGTCATCCAGGCCCAGGTAGTCACGCAGGGCGGTGCCCACCGGAGCGTCCTCGGGCAACACCAGGATGCCCTCGGAGGTGCCCTCCTCCAGGCCCAGTTCGGAAGCTGAGCAGATCATGCCGCGGGACTCGACGCCCCTGAGCTTGGCCTTCTTGATCTTGAAGTCACCCGGCAATACCGCGCCCACCCGGGCGAACGGGATATGCTGGCCGGCGGCCACATTGGGGGCGCCACATACCACCTGCACGGTCTCGCCGCTTCCGTCGTCGACCTGACAGACGTTGAGCTTGTCGGCATCAGGGTGCTGGGCCTTGTCGACCACCTTGGCCACTACCACCTCGCTGAAGGCCGCCGCCACGGGTTCGACGGCGTCCACCTCGAGCCCCGCCATGGTGATCTGGTCGGCAAGCCCCTGGGTGGAAAGCTGCGGAGATACCCACTCACGCAGCCACTGTTCGGATACTTTCATGAGGACTCCTTGACGTCCTGTTCCTGCATTCGATGTTCTTTATCGGGCCCTTTGGCCCGCAGCGCTCAGTGAAACTGACGAAGAAAGCGCAGATCGTTTTCAAAGAACAGGCGCAGATCGTTGACGCCATAGCGCAGCATGGCCAGGCGCTCGGCACCCATGCCGAAGGCGAAACCGGTATAGCGCTCGGGATCGATGCCGCCGTGACGGAAGACTTCCGGGTGAACCATGCCGCAGCCCATCACCTCGAGCCAGCCGGTGTGGGAGCACACACGGCAACCTTCACCGGCACACATCACGCAGGCGATATCGACCTCGGCGGAGGGCTCGGTAAAGGGGAAGTAGGACGGACGGAAACGTACCGACAGGTCATCGCGCTCGAAGAAGGCATGCAGAAAGTCTTCGATGGTGCCCTTGAGGTCGGCGAAACTGACGTCTTCCTCGATCAGCAGGCCCTCGACCTGATGGAACATCGGGGTATGGGTCAGATCCGAGTCACTGCGGTACACCCGACCCGGGCAGACGATGCGGATCGGCGGCTCCTCGGCCTTCATGGTGCGCACCTGGACCGGCGAGGTGTGGGTGCGCAGCAGCCGAGTGGCGTCGAAATAGAAGGTATCGGCCATGCCCCGCGCCGGATGGTGGGCCGGGATGTTCAAGGCTTCAAAGTTGTGGTGGTCGTCTTCGAGCTCTGGCCCCACCGCCACCTCGTAGCCGATGCGACGGAACAGGCCTTCGATACGCTCCAGGGTGCGTGTCACCGGATGCAGGCCACCAGTGGGCTGTCCACGACCCGGCAGGGTCACGTCCAGGCGTTCTGCGGCAAGCTTGGCGTCGAGCTCGGCCTTGGCCAGGGCCTCGCGCCGGGTATCGAGTTCCTTGGCCAGCTCCTGCTTGGCCTGGTTGATGCGCTCACCGGCCGCCGGGCGCTCCTCGGCGGGCAGCTTGCCGAGCCCCTTGAGCAGCGCGGTCAGTTCGCCCTTCTTGCCCAGGTACTTGACGCGAATCTCGTCGAGTGCGGCCATGGAGTCGGCTGACTGGATGGCGTCGCGAGCTTGTTGAACCAGGTCGGGAAGGTGGTCCATACGTTGAGCTCCGATATCGTTGATCGTTCAGTGGTGGAGTGGTCGCGCAATAGTAGAGAGATCGCGATGAAAAAGGGGTCGCCAAAAAAACAGGGGAAGAGCGGCTGCTCTTCCCCTGGGGCGATCATGAACGCTCGTCTCCCCATGGGGAGAGCTCGCTCATCATTCGAACGCGCTTACTGGGCAGCCTTGGCCTTCTCGACGATGGCAGCAAACGCTGCCTTCTCGTGAACGGCCAGGTCAGCCAGGACCTTGCGGTCGATTTCGATACCGGCCTTCTTCAGACCACCGACGAAGCGGCTGTAGGACAGACCGTGCTGACGGGCACCGGCGTTGATACGCTGGATCCACAGGGCACGGAACTGACGCTTGCGCTGGCGACGGTCGCGGTACGCGTACTGGCCGGCCTTGATGACGGCCTGCTTGGCAACGCGAAAGACGCGCGAACGGGCACCGTAGTAGCCCTTGGCCTGCTTCATGATCTTCTTGTGACGACGACGGGCGACGACACCACGCTTGACACGAGTCATAGCACTCTCCTGACGTTAAAGGGGGTTCACCAAGGGTTTATACGTACGGCAGCATGCGACGCACGAGTGCCTTGTCGGCGTCGTGGATCTGCTGCATGCCGCGCAGCTGACGCTTACGCTTGGTGGACTTCTTGGTCAGAATGTGACTACGGAAGGACTGCTTGTGCTTGAAGCCGTTGGCAGTCTTCTTGAAGCGCTTGGCAGCGCCGCTGTTGCTCTTGATCTTCGGCATGAGAATAACTCCGCTCGAGTTTCTTTAGAAAATCCGGGGCCAATGGCCAGCCTTCACAGGCTGACCAATCGTTGAACCGGCCGTCGGATCACTTCTTCTTGGGGGCAATGATCATGATCATCTGGCGCCCTTCCATCTTGGGGAAGGATTCCACGGTCCCGATTTCCTCGAGATCCGCTGCGATCCGTTCCATCAGCTTGCGGCCGATGTCCTGGTGCGCCATTTCACGCCCGCGGAAACGCAGGGTGACCTTGCCCTTGTCGCCACCTTCGAGGAATCGAATCAGGTTCTTCATCTTGACCTGATAGTCACCCTCGTCGGTGCCAGGACGGAATTTGACTTCCTTGACCTGGATTTGCTTCTGCTTCTTCTTCTGAGCAGCTTTCTGCTTCTTCTGCTCGAAGACGAACTTGCCGTAATCCATGATCTTGCAGACGATCGGATCGGCATTGGAAATCTGTACGAGGTCCATCCCTTCCGCTTCGGCACGCTCAAGGGCGTCGCGGGTATCCACGATGCCAAGCTGTTCGCCGTCGCTGGCGATCAGGCGGACCTGATCTTCGGTGATGCGCTCGTTCATTGGCGGACGCTTGTCCTGGGGGCGTCCTCTGGGGTTGCTTCTCTTGATGGTTCCGTCTCCACTGTAGCTTTGGAAGGTGCGAGAGCTGGGAAGGTGCGTGCCTAGAGCCTCACACGAGGGGGCGGCCCATGCCGCCTACCCGTTAGTACCGCTCGGCCTGAACTCGTTCAATAAAGGCGTCCACGGTCATGGTGCCCAGATTTTCGCCGCTGCGCGTACGCACAGCCACCGAGTCGGCCTCTACTTCCTTATCTCCGACCACCAGGAGATAGGGTACCTTCTGCAACGTATGCTCGCGAATTTTAAAGCCGATCTTCTCGTTCCTCAAGTCCGACTTGACGCGAAGACCGATTTTTTGCAGTCGTGAGGTCAAGGCTTCGGCGTATTCCTTCTGGGCATCGGTGATGATCATCACCACCGCCTGCTCCGGCGCGAGCCACAGCGGCATGGCGCCGGCGTAGTGCTCGATCAGGATGCCGATGAAGCGCTCCATGGAACCGACGATGGCACGGTGCAGCATGACCGGCGGCTTGCGTTCGCCCTCTTCGGTCACGTACTGGGCACCCAGGCGCGTGGGCATCATGAAGTCGACCTGCATGGTCCCGACCTGCCACTCTCGGCCCAGGCAGTCCTTCATGTGATACTCGATCTTGGGACCATAGAAGGCGCCCTCGCCCGGCAGCTCCTGCCACTCGACCCCACAGGCCTCCAGCGCGCCACGCAGGGCGTTCTCGGCACGATCCCAGGTGTCGTCGTCGCCGATGCGCTTTTCCGGGCGCAGGGCGATCTTGATCGCGATATCCTCGAAGCCAAAGTCGCTGTAGACCTTGAGTGCCTGGCGATGGAAGCTCGTCACCTCAGGCTGCACCTGTTCTTCGGTACAGAAGATGTGGCCGTCGTCCTGGGTAAAGGCGCGCACTCGCATGATGCCGTGCAGCGCGCCGGACGGCTCATTACGGTGACAGCCGCCGAATTCGCCGAAGCGCACCGGCAGTTCACGGTAGCTGCGCAGGCCGGAGTTGAACACCTGGACGTGGCCCGGGCAGTTCATCGGCTTGAGCGCGTACTCACGCTTCTCGGACTCGGTGAAGAACATGCCGTCGGCGTAGTTATCCCAATGGCCGGACTTCTTCCACAACGACACGTCCATGATCTGGGGACAGCGAATCTCCTGATAGCCGCCCTCCTTGTAGACGCCGCGCATGTACTGCTCGACGCGCTGCCACAGGGTCCAGCCGTTGGGGTGCCAGAACACCATGCCCGGCGCCTCTTCCTGCATGTGGAAGAGGTCGAGACGACGCGCCAGCTTGCGGTGATCGCGCTTCTCGGCCTCCTCGAGGCGGTGCAGGTAGGCCTTGAGCTGCTTCTTGTCGCCCCAGGCGGTGCCGTAGATGCGGGTCAGCATGGCGTTGTCGGCATTGCCGCGCCAGTAGGCACCGGCCAGCTTGGTCAGCTTGAACGCCTTGAGGTGACGCGTGTTGGGCACGTGGGGCCCACGACACATGTCGGTATATTCCTTGTGGCGGTAGAGGCGAATAGTGTCGCCTTCGGGAATCCCGCGCACGATTTCCTGCTTGTAGGGCTCATCGCGATGCAGGAATTCCAGCATCGCGGCATCGCGATCGACGTACTCGCGGACCACGTCGTACTCTTCATCGATCAGCTGCTTCATGCGCTTCTCGATGGTCTCGAGGTCTTCCGGGGTGATCGACTGGCCGAAATCGATGTCGTAATAGAAGCCGTCGGTGATCACCGGGCCGATGGCCATCTTGGCCTCGGGATAGAGCTGCTTGACCGCGTGCCCGATCAGGTGGGCACAGGAATGCCGGATGATCTCCAGGCCTTCCTCGTCACGTGCGGTCAGGATCGCCACCTCGGCGTCCGTCTCGATCAGGTCCGCGGCGTCCACCAATACGCCGTCGATCTTGCCGGCCACGCAGGCCTTGGCAAGTCCCGGGCCGATGCTCTCGGCCAGTTCCATGACGCTAAGGGGGGAATCGAAGGTTCTCTGACTGCCGTCAGGCAGTGTCACGATGGGCATGCAAGCTGTCCTTGTGCGCAGTGGTGATCCATACCAGGGATCACGTGTCGCCAAAATGGATTCGAGGGGTGAAACAGCGACATAGAATATCAGAAATGGCGCCGCCGGCGCCATGCTCTACCCCTGTGGAGGGCGTCGCGACACCTTTAGCGAGCGGAATGGCAAGCCTGGCCACCACCACCCGAAACGCAGCGAGGCGCCCGAAGGCGCCTCGCTGATGTCATCGTGCTCGATCAGGCGATCGAGACGGACTCGGTCAGGGCAGACTTACTGCCACTCACCCAGTTCCACACGACGGTTTTCCGCACGACCTGCATCGGTGTCGTTGGTCGCGATGGGCTGCTCTTCACCGTAACCGATGGCACGCATGCGGTTCGGCTGAACACCCTGGCTCGCCAGGAAGCGAGCAACGGAAGCGGCACGCTCCTGAGACAGCTGCTTGTTGTAGCTGTCGGAACCGACGCTGTCGGTGTGACCTTCGATGCGCACGCCGACGTTCGGGTTGGCGCGCAGACGCTCGGCAACACCAGCCAGAACCTGCTCAGCCTGAGCGGTCAGGACGGCGGAGTCGAACTCGAAGTTCACGTCACGCAGGACCAGGTCCTTTTCGCAACCGAGGGAGTTGACCTCGACGCCAGCCGGAGTACCCGGGCACTGGTCCTGGAAGTCCGGCACGCCATCGTTGTCGGAATCCAGCGGGCAACCCACTGCGTCCACGGCGACACCGGCCGGAGTACCCGGGCACTGGTCGTTGGCGTCGTAGACGCCGTCACCGTCGGAATCCTTCGGAGCGTTCATCGGTTCCTTGTTCGGCTCGGCACACAGCAGAGCGCCAGCCACGGTGCCGACGGTCGCGCCGACAGCAGCGCCGGTTTCCTCGTCGTCATCGCTGGTGGTGCCGTAGCCGATACCACCGCCGATCAGACCACCAGCGATACCACACACCATCGGGTGCTGGTACCACGGCTTGGCGTCAGATGCGCTCATGCCGGAGGAGGACTGAGAGGCGGAGCTGGCGCAGCCGGAGAGGCCGACAACCAGTGCAGAACCGAGCAGCAAGCCAGTCGTTGATTTTTTCATGTAAGACTCCTTCTTCTATCTGACACTCAATGCTGAATACGGGTAACCCTGTTCTTCAGCGGGTCCAATGTTGTGCCGATCGAGAAACAGGATAGGTACCCTACTTCCTCATAGGCAAGAAAAGCATGAAATACAGCGCCTAGCCAGTCTATTAGTCGCCAATATCTCAACGTCTTCTGCCAACGGCCCATCGTGCAAGACAATTGCTGCACGACCAATCCCTTGCAGGCGATATCATGACGTATCGCTTCTGTACAATCAAACTAGCACAGGCGATACCCGCCCGTCATTCACTTCATCGAACAGTGTTCGAGATCGCTCAATTGAGAGAGTCGGGGTAACGGGCTTGAAAATCCAGCGCAGCCTGTGCCGCAGCCAGCACATCGTCGCGATTCGCTTCTTCCACGGCCAGTCGCTGCTTGTCTTCAGCGAACCGCTCCTTGGGCGTAAGCTCTTGACGCGCCTGATGTGTGTGCAGATGACGGGTCTGTTCGTAGACCTCGGCAAAGACTCTGAACTCGCGCCGCTCAAGCAGTGCCGGATCGATGATCTCGAACAATACTTTCAACCGCCAGCAGCCTTCGGTCACATCGACCTGACGCTGCAATAGCGCCGACGCAACCAGACCGAGGTTTTCCAGGCCATTTTCCCTGGCACGACGTTCCTCGTCCCGAATCACTCCCTCTCGGCGCCGCACCTCATTCTTCAACGACCAGGCGTACCACGCCAACGCGGCAATGATGACAATGCCAAGCCCGAGCAAGGCATAAGCGAGCGTCGTGGACATGCAGCCCCCTGTGCGATGGTCAAAGGGGGCATTCTACACATCTACCAGAGAGGCTGAACCATCCATCGCGAGAAAGACCGGTGACTGCCGTCTGCATTGTTGCCACCTGCCGATGACACTCCCGTGACACCGAACCGTTGAATGACGGCAGGGGCTATGCAGGACTCAAGGCGATACTCAGATAGTGATCCAGCAACAAGGCCAGAAAGACGCCAAGCAGATAGCGAATGGAAAACCAGAAGGCCTGCAAGGGCGCCTGTTCGTCGTGTCCACGCCAGACCCTGAGATTCCACTGCATGAAGCGTAGATTGAGCACACAGACGCTGACCAGATAGAGCCACCCACTCATGCCGATGGTGAACGGCAGCAAGGTGGCCGCCACTGTCAACCAGCCATACAGCCAGACCTGCAGTCTGGCAAAGGCGAGGCCATGGGTCACCGGCAGCATCGGCACCCCTGCCTCGGCGTATTCATCGCGTTTGTAGATCGCCAGCGCCCAGAAGTGCGGCGGCGTCCAGGCAAAGATGATCAACATGAGCAGCAGCGGCTCGGCTCCCACTGTCCCGGTCACGCTGGTCCAGCCCAGCAGTGGCGGCGCGGCACCGGCGACACCACCGATGACGATATTCTGCGGCGTGGCCCGTTTCAAAAACACCGTGTAGATCAACGCATAACCGACCAGCGACAACAGCGTAAGCCAAGCGGTCAACGGATTGACGGTCAGCGCCAGCAGCGCCACCCCCGAGGTGGACAATGACAGCGCCCAGGCCAGCGCCAGTGGCGTCGACAAGCGACCGGACGCCAGCGGGCGCCGCGAGGTGCGATGCATCCGCGCATCCAGCTTGCGATCCACCACGTGGTTGATCGCCGCCGCCCCGGCGGCGGCCAGTGCAATCCCGATAAGCCCGCACACCATGGCGTTAAGCGCAGCTGGCGATATCGCACCGGGAATCGCCAGCAACATCCCCACCAGGGCGCATACCAGCATCACCATGACCACTCGCCATTTGCACAACGTCAGCAAGTCACGCCATAGCGGATGGGTCGCTGCCCCCATGGCCTGTGCATCACGCATGGAGCCACCCTCCTCTGGTCTGACGTTGACGTCCCTTCACCGCCTGTCTTGAATGGCGCTGCTTCCACGCCACCAGGGTAAAACTGAAGACCAGCAGTACCGCGCCGGCAGTATGCAGAAGCGCCAGGCCCAGCGGCAGCCACAGCAGCACATTGGCGATACCCAGGGCGACCTGCAAAGCCGTCGCCCCGGCCAGCGTCAGCAGCCAGGGCCGCATCTCACGGCGATGCCAGCGACGGATCACCACCAGTGCCAGCGCCAGCGTCAACACCAGCGCTCCCAGCCGATGGGCCAGATGGATCGTCGTGCGTGCTTCGGCGTGCAGGGCCCCGTGCAGATAGTTGGGCCCCACCGTCTGGGTAAGGTGAAAGCCCTCACCCCAGTCGGTGTCGGGCACCCACTGGCTATTGCAGGTGGGAAACCCCTGACAGGCGATGCCCGCGTAGTTGCTGGAGGTCCAGCCTCCCAACGCCAGTTGCAGCACCAGCAGCATGGTGGCCACCCCCATCAGCGCCCCCAGTGGTCGGGCAGCGAGCGCCGCCTCGCCCCTGGCGACACGACGCAGGCGCAGATGCAGCCAGATGAACAGCGTCATCACCGTGAGTCCACCCAGCAGGTGAAGGGTTACCACCTGGGGCCACAGCTTGAGGGTCACGGTGTAGGCACCGAAGGCCCCCTGCACCATCAAGGCGGCGAACAGCATCAGCATCAGACGCCAGGGAAACCCAGGCTTGCGCCGCCTGGGCCAGGCCAGCACCAGCAGGGCCATCACCATGACCCCGAGACATCCGGCCAGGTAGCGATGAATCATTTCCATCCAGGCCTTGGATGCCTCCAGCGGTGCATCCGGACTATGCAGCAGAGCGCTGCTTGCATCGGGCACGACCAGCGCCCCATAGCACCCCGGCCAGTCGGGACAACCCAGCCCCGCATCCAGCAACCGGGTGAAGGCACCGGCCATGATGACCAGAGCGGTGAACAGGGCCCCCACCAGACTCAAGAGCCGCAGCGTCGCCAGGCGTCGATCATTCATGGCGCACCTCCTGGCGGGCGTCTTCGCTGGCACCTTTGCTGTCGTGCAGACTGACCAGTTCGGTGGCACCTTGCGTAGCCTCGGCCTCACCGGGATCTTCGCCCAGGACAGCAAGCGGTGGCTCGGGGTTGCGCTTGAACAGATGCTCGATGTCGTCCATCACCGCCCGGGTCTCCACCCCGGCAGGATAGGCGACCGCCACCCACCCCTGGGGGTCAAGCAGCCACGCCTGCCCCTGACTGGCCCACTCCGGCGACTCGGTCCAGGTCATCAGCGACTCGCCAGGCAAGGCGGCAGCGTCTCCGCCTACGCGCAACCGACTCAGACGATGGGCGTCCTTGCCCAGCGCTCGGTGCAGGCGCCACCAGCGATCCGCGTCTTCGGCGCAGCTATCGCCGCAATCGTAGGCCAGGGTCCAGGCATGCGCCGCGACCTCCCCTCCACGATCGCGACTGGCAATGTCTGTGCGCTCAAGAGCCGGCCACCGGGACAGCGGCGGCACATCGGCATCAAGCGCCCCGTGGGCGGTACGGTTGTCGGGAATCCCGATACGGAACTCGACCATGCCCCAGGCAAGCGCCATGGGCATCACAAAGATCGCGATCAGTGCGACCAGCTTCAGCCGCTGCCACCCCATCGTCGTCATCCTCGCACCTCCACTCCTTGCGTCGACACGTTCGGTCCTGTCGTGTCCGCTGGGCTATCGGGTATCTGTCGTTCTCGCGCTAGTGTCGTGCTCTCGCGCTAGCCTCTTGCCCTCGCCGATGTCGCTTGTCTTTCGACCCTTTCCTGTCTTTCGCGGCGTTGTTGTCTTCCGCGGTTTTCTTTCGCGGTTTTCTTTCGCGGTCTTGCCATCTCACGGCCTTAGCGTTCTTGCCTGGCGGACATATCAACAATTGACCTTTCAGCGCTCGTGACGCCCGCCGCGCAAAGATCGCGATAGAGTCGTCGACCTCCAAACAGCAGCGCCAGCAGCGCCACCAGCGAAAGCCCCCACCACTGCAGTGCATAGGCCAGATGTCGCTCTGGTGGCATGACGTTAGGCGTCCACCAGTCCTCCAGATGCCCGGGACCCTGGCGCTGATGCAGCCAACCGGCAAAGCTGAACTCCTCGTCCCAGGCTCCGAGTTCGATGCGCTGCAGTCGCGTGCCTTCGAGGTTGTCACCGAACCGCGGCGTACGCCGGCCATCCGCCTGCCAGTCACCGCTCAGCGACACCAGCCCCTTCGGCGTCGCTGCATAGGGCGCCTGGCGCGACACCCCTGTCTCGAGAAAGCCACGCTCCACCAGCCACCGCTGCCCCTCGACGTCGACAAAGGGCGTGAGCACCGCCACCCCGAGTCGATTGCCGAGCATCCGATTGTCCAGGTAGAGGGTTTCGTCGGCCTGAAAGACACCTTCGAGCGACAGGCGGCTGCCGTCCGGCGGCAATGTCCCTGGCATGTTCAAGGTCGGTGCCTCGGCAAGGTTTGCAAGATAGTCGCGCTTGCCGGCGGCGCGCTCCCACTGCCATAGTCCAAGGCCGATACCCAGCGCCATCAGCGCTGCGCACAGCAGGCACCAGGCCACCAGCCGACCCGGACCACGCCTTTTCCCCTCACTCGAACGGACTCTCACCATGCTGCTCAAGATCCTGATTCTGATCGTGTTCGTGGCCATGCTGGCCAGTCTCGCGGCCGGAGTCGGCTTCCTGCTCAAGGACGACAGCCACTCACGCCGCCTGCTGGTCTCGCTCAAGATCCGGGTAGCCCTGGCCGCCCTGCTGCTGGCGTTGCTGGCCTATGGCTTCGCCACCGGAACGATCGGCTGAGCGGCCCCCACGCCGCCTGCGTCAGAACACGTAGACGAAGATGAACAGCCCCAGCCAGACCACGTCGACAAAGTGCCAGTACCAGGCCGCCGCCTCGAAACCGAAGTGATTGTCGCCACTGAAATGGCCCTTGCGGATACGCATCAGGATGCTGGCCAGGATGATCGTGCCGATGATGACGTGGAGGCCATGGAAGCCCGTCAGCATGAAGAAGGTCGAGCCGTAGATGCCCGCCTCCAGGGTCAGGCCCAGATGATGGTAGGCCTCGTAGTATTCGACCCCCTGGATGATGATGAAGCAGGTACCCAGCAGCACCGTGCCGAACAGCCAGTTGTGGGTGGCACGACGCTCGCCCATCTTCAACGCTTCGTGGGCGACCGTCAGGGTAATGCTCGAGGACACCAGCAGCAGGGTGTTGACCAGCGGCAGCTGCCACGGGCTCAGGGTCTCGGTCGGCCCCGAGATGGCGCTGTCCGGTGGGTTCTCCAGCGGCCAACTGGCGGTGAAGTCGGGCCACAGCAGCGCCGTCACGCCCTTCGCCCCCTCACCATCGAGCCACGGCAGCGCCAGGGTCCGCACGTAGAACAGCGCCCCGAAGAAGGCACCGAAGAACATCACCTCCGAGAAGATGAACCAGCCCATGCCCCAGCGGAAGGAGCGATCCATCTGGGCGTCGTAGAGTCCGGACATGGACTCCTTGATGACATCCCTGAACCACAGCACCATCACCGCCAGGATGCCCACCAGACCCGCCAGCATGATCGGCGACCCCGCCGCCCCGTGCACCAGCCAGGTGCCCCCGCCGACCATCATCACGCCCATGGCCAGGGAACCGAGGATCGGCCACTTGCTGGTCGCGGGTACGTAGTAGCTGCCACCACTCATGCTTCACCTCCTGGATCTTCGCCAGACGCCGGTCGGCGTCCCTTGTCACTGCCCGGTGCGCCGTCGGCCACCGTCGCCACCGCCACGTCCGGTCCCTGGTCCTGCGGGTAGAGCGTGTACACCAGGGTCACGGTCTTGATCTCTTCGGGGAGATCGCGGGTCAGTTGAAACACCAGTGGCGCCTCGAAGCTCTCCCCCGGCGCCAGCCGTTGATTGTCGAAACAGAAACAGGCCAGCTTGCGCAGATGTAGCGACGCCGGAGACGGGGTCACGCTGGGCACCGCCCTTGCCACCAGCGCCTGGTCACCCAGATTGCGAAAGGTGAAATACACCTCCGTGCTCTGTCCTGGGTGAACCCGAACCTGGCGACTGTGGGCCTCCAGCTTCCACGGCAGTCCCGCACTGCCACGGGTCACGAACTGCATCGTCACCGTGCGTTCGGTATCGACCTCTTCGTGCACCAGCGTCTGAGCGCTGGTCGAGGTCTTGCCGTTGAGGCCCGTCACCTGGCAGAAGACGTCGTACAGCGGGACCAGGGCAAACGCGAAGCCAAACATCCCCGCCAGCACCACCAGAGTCTTCACTACGGTTCGTCGAACCTGGGGACTGCGATCCTCGACGACGTCCGTCATGGCGACACTCCCGACTCAGTGCTCCACCGGCCGATACTGAGGCGGGTGCTCGAAGGTATGCAGAGGCGCCGGGCTCGGCACCGTCCACTCAAGATCCTCGGCACCATCCCAGGCCTTGGCTGGCGCCTTCTTGCCGCCCCGCACGCACATGATCACGATGACCACGAACAACAGTTGCGAGAAGCCGAACATGAAGGCACCGATACTGGAGAGCATGTTGAAGTCGGCAAACTGCAACGAGTAGTCGGGAATCCGTCGCGGCATGCCGGCAAGCCCGGAAAAGTGCATCGGGAAGAAGGTCAGATTGACCCCGATCATCGACAGCCAGAAGTGCCACTGGGACAGGCGCAGGTGCGGGTAGTGGCCAGTCCACTTGGGCAGCCAGTAGTAGACCCCCGCCATGATCGAGAACACCGCGCCGGGCACCAGCACGTAGTGGAAGTGCGCCACCACGAAGTAGGTGTCGTGGTACTGGAAGTCCGCCGGCGAGATCGCCAGCATCAGCCCCGAGAAGCCACCGATGGTGAACAGCACCACAAAGGCGATGGCGAACAGCATCGCCGGCTCGAAGCTGATCGAACCCCGGAACAGGGTGGTGATCCAGTTGAACACCTTCACCCCGGTCGGCACTGCGATCAGCATGGTGCTGTACATGAAGAACAGCTCCGCCACCAACGGTAACCCCACCACGAACATGTGGTGTGCCCACACCAAAAACGACAGGATGGCGATGGAAGCGGTGGCGTAGACCATGGAGGCATAGCCGAACAGCCGCTTGCGGGCGAAGGTCGGAATGATCACCGAAACGATGCCGAAGGCCGGCAGGATCATGATGTAGACCTCGGGATGCCCGAAGAACCAGAACAGATGCTGGAACAGCACCGGATCACCACCGCCACCGGCATTGAAGAAGCTGGTGCCGAAGTTGATGTCCATCAGCATCATGGTGACCACTCCGGCCAGCACCGGCATTACCGCGATCAGCAGGAAGGCGGTGATCAACCAGGTCCAGACGAACAGGGTCATGTCCATCAGGCGCATGCCCGGTGCGCGCAGGTTCAGGATGGTGGCGATGATATTGATCGCCCCCAGGATCGAGCTGATACCGGCGATGTGCAGCGACAATATAAAGAAGGTGGTGGACGGCGGCGCGTAGGTGGTGGACAGCGGCGCATAGAAGGTCCAGCCGAAATTCGGCGCCCCACCCGGCATGAACAGCGTACTCAACATCAGGGTAAAGGCGATCGGCAGCAGCCAGAAGCTGAAGTTATTGAGCCTCGGCAACGCCATGTCCGGCGCCCCGATCTGCAGCGGCACCATCCAGTTGGCCAGCCCAACGAAGGCCGGCATCACCGCGCCGAACACCATGATCAGGCCATGCATGGTGGTCATCTGGTTGAAGAACTCGGGCTGCACCAGCTGAAGACCGGGCTGGAACAATTCGGCCCGCACCACCAGCGCGAAGACCCCACCGATCAGAAACATGGTCAAGGAGAAGATCAGATAAAGGGTACCGATCTCCTTGTGATTGGTGGTCAGTACCCAGCGCATCAGACCGCCTGGGCGATAGTGATGCTCGTCGTGTCCCGCCGAGCTGGCCTCGGAGGCCGACGACTCGAGTCGATGCTTGGGAGGCAGTGACGCCATGGCGAAGATCTCCCCTGTTGGCCGCCTGCCTGACTCTTGGCGGGCGTCGATGGTGCGTTCAACGTGACTCCTGAGAGCCCCCGGTTGCTCGGACTGGTCGTTCGCCGACCATCCCTTGTTCGCTAATCCCTTGCTCGTTCATCTCTTGAGCTTGCATTTCCCGACACCTGAACCGCTGCTCCAACCGCGTTCCCGACCGCCGTTCGTCCGGCTACTCGGACAGCATGTCGGCGATATCGGCCGGCTGGGTCACCTCGCCTGTCTCATTACCCCAGGCGTTGCGTTCGTAGGTGATGACGGCGGCGATCTCCACCGGATTCAGGGTGGTGCGGAAGGCCGGCATGGCGGTACTCGAGACACCATTGACGACGGTATCCAGATGGCGCTCCGGCTCGTCCAGCAGTGCCTGGTTGCCCGCCAGCGCCGGGAAGGCAGGCGGCAGGCCACTACCATCGGCCTGGTGACAGGAGGCGCAGATGGAGCCGTAGACCTGCTCGCCACGCTCCATCAGTTCGTCCATGGCCCACTCGCGATCCACCCCCTGGGCCTCCTGGGCAGCAGCGGCCTTGCGCTCGGCCAACCAGGTATCGAACTGCTCCTGCTCGACCGCCTCGACCACCACTGGCATGAAACCGTGATCCTTGCCGCAGAGTTCCGCGCACTGGCCGCGATAGATGCCGGGCTCGTTGATGCGCACCCAGTTTTCGTTGACGAAGCCTGGCACCGCGTCCTGCTTGACCGCCAGTTCGGGCACCCACCATGAGTGGATGACGTCGTCGGCGGTCAGCAGCAGGCGTACCTTCTTGCCCACCGGCAGCACCAGTGGTTCATCGACTTCGAGTAGATAGTTTTCCCCCTTCTCGCTCTCGCCGGAGATCTGCTCGCGGGGGGTCGCAAGGTTGGAGGTAAAGTCGACATCCTCACCCAGGTAGCTGTAGTGCCAGCGCCATTGCTGGCCGGTCACCATCACATCCAGGTCGGCGTCGGAGGCGTCGTACATCTTCTTGAGCGTGGCGGTAGCCGGCACTGCCATGCCGACCAGAATGAGCAACGGCAGGGCCGTCCAGATCACCTCGACGGTGGTGTGCTCATGGAACTTGGCGGCCTTTGCGCCCTGGGAGTGACGATAGCGGAACAGCGAGTAGAACATGGCGCCGAAGACTACCACGCCAATGATCACGCAGATCCAGAAGATCGTCATGTGCAGCGAATACACCTCACGACTGACGTCCGTCACCCCGACCGGCATGTTCCAGTCGGACGCCTGGAGGTGCCCTCCGAGTCCTGCGAACAGCGTTCCCGCAGTCATCCACACATGCCGCATGCGCATCGATGCCTCCTGGAGCTCGTTGTTATCTTGTTCGCTCGCCAATGGCTCGAGTATAGAAGAGCCTGGTCACTGCCCCGCGTGTAGCGGGCCGAGCCGTCAACGCAAGACGCCACCCTGCCAACGGGTCACTCAACCCGCCGCCAGGGTGGCGATCACGATCAGAATCACGACAAACAGCACCCCCATGAGGATGCCTACGACGATAAAGCTGGACGCCTTGCCGGTGGTGAAGTCTTCCTGACGCCGGGACTCGCGTTGCACGCCGAAAAACGCGGCGAGTACCGACTTGATGGTCTTCCACATCTTGACCTCCGGCCCAATCCCTTCGCTTGACCATAGTTCAGCCGGAGACAATTTGCGTTGCGCATTAGACGAAGGTCAGAGTCCGAATATCGCCACAATCAGCGGCAGCAAAAAGGCGGTGATCAAGCCCGTCAGACCCATGGCAAGACCAGAGAAGGCGCCGGCCATGGCCCCCAGCTTGGCGAACGCCTGGGCCGTACCAAAGCCGTGGGCGGAGAGTCCCATGGTAAAGCCCTGGATCACCGGGTCCTTGATGCCGAGTAGACGAAAGATGAACGGCCCCAGCGCACAGCCGATGGAGCCGGTAATCAACACAAGCCCCGCCGCCAGCGACGGAATACCGCCTATCTTCTCCGCCACCCCCATGGCGATGGGCGACGTTACCGAGCGCGGCGCCAACGACAGCACGGTTTCTGGCGCCGCCCCGAACAACAGGGCAATACCAAGGGTCGAGGCCACCGCGGTCACGATACCCGCGCCACAAGCTACCAACAGCGGCAGCAGTAGCTGACGCACCCGCTCGCGATGGTCATACAGCGGGATGGCCAGCGCCACCGTGGCTGGCCCCAGCAAAAAGTGGATGAACTGGGCGCCCTCGAAGTAGGTGGCGTAGTCGATCCCGGTGACCAGCAGGAAGGAGATGATCAGGGCAATACTCAGGGTCACCGCGTGAAGCAGCGGCGTGCCGCCCAGCCACTTGTTGATGCGCACCGCCAGGGCGAACGCCAACAGCGTGACCAGCAGCGACAACAGCGGATTGCCGGACAGATAGACCCACAGCTCATCGAGTTCGGCCACATCCATTACTGACCTCCCCGGCGAGCAGCCAGCCTTGCCATGACCCAGGCGGTGACCGCCAGGGTCAAGGCCGTGGACAGCACCAGCGTCGCCGCAATGGCGAGCCAGTCATCGGCGATCAGGCGGCCATGCACCATCAACCCGACACCCGCAGGCACAAACAGAAGCGTCAGGTAACGCAGCAGACCTTCCCCTGTCGTACGCAGGCTCTTCGGCACCTTGCCGCGAATCGACAGCCCGATCAGCAGGATCACCATTCCGATCACCGGCCCGGGTATCGGTAACGTCAGCCCCCGCGCGATCAACTCACCAGCGAACTGACACGCCAGCAGTAGACTCATTCCCAGAATCAGCGGCATTCCCTGGTCCTCCTCGTGTCCCATTGCCTACCAATAGTGTGTCAGAGCACGGACAAAGTGGGCAGCGCTGACGCCCGGGACTGGTCAATTTCCAACCAATTGAAATAAAAGCGCAAAAGGGGCTTTTCATTTTGAAATGAACGCGCTAGTATACGCCTCGTCTTCGGGGGACAGGCCAGACGGTCACACAACCCATAGGCCAAGTCGGAGCGTGGCGCAGCTTGGTAGCGCGTTGCAATGGGGTTGCAAAGGTCGCAGGTTCGAATCCTGTCGCTCCGACCACTGAATTCAAGAATGACGGTCACCTTGCTCATCAGAGCGGTGGCCGTTTTTCGTCGTTTTCGCCCCCCCTTCTCATCGCATCGAGTTCACACGTGGGCACCGCCTGAACTGACCCCACTCCTCTTTTTACTCCGCTATCGACAGCACTATCTCCTGCACTATCCACTCGGCCCACTTGCTACTTTCACCCTTCTCGCTTTTTCCTCCTCGTGGCGCCGTTACATCGCGCTGTCTGGAGCCGATGCCCCTGCGGGACCGAGGGTGCTACCGCGACCTGCGCTCAGTGCCTCTATACCGCCAGCCGCCGCATCGAACCCTCACCGTAAAGTGCTGGCGATCGGATATTACCAATGCTATATATTAGCCTGATCTTATTCGACAAATGGTTGAATTCTCTGGCGTTCCATACCCGACATCTGCCGGCCAACGGATACAAGGCAGCAGACGGGGTAGACCTGCTCGTCTCGAGCAGCCGCCAGGGCGAGCAGGAATGGCCGGCAGGAAATCGACGCACAGCAGTGGCTGCGTCTCACGACACCAATCAGGAACTGACATGAACTACCGACTGATGTTTCAGCTTACGGACTCCCTGAACACCAAGTCCCTAGAGCCACTGTTGCTGAAACCCACGCCACTGGAAATGCCGGAGCACCAGATCGACTCCTTGCAGGAAGTTCCAGCTACCGATGATCTGATCGAGCTTCCCTTCACGGCGGAGGAAGGCGAAAAAACCAGCCTGGTCTTTGTGCAGGGCAGGGTTGTCTCCACCAAGAAGACCTTCACCATCTCTGATGGTGGTGAAAGCGCCAGGTGCCTAGTGACCTGCTTCATCGAACCCAATCGCGTGGTGCAACAGGGCACAGGCGAGCTGATTCTCGAACCCACCATCAACAACATCGAAGAGATGCTCTGATCTGCGATGCAGCAGGCCGTCGGCAGCGCCTGCAGGATTACACGTGCGCCGACGGCCTTTCTTCGACGCCCTGAAGGCGCGCAGCCAGGCGAGTCACCATCTCGTTGTAGTCCCTGCGAAGATCACCGGCACAACGTCGCCGACATCACCGGCAGGAAGATGTCGTCAGTGGTGCTCCGGCTGTTCCTGCAACACCAACCACGACCACCAGAGGACGCTTATGCGCAACAAGACCACCGCGGTCGTCCAGTGGATACGGCGTGAGGCTGGGCCGCTGCTGGTTGCCAGCATCTTCCCGCTGCTGCTGATCGTCTACTTTTTCAAGGAAGGTTTCTCGATCAAGGTGCTGGCGCTGTTTCTCGCCCTTCCGCTGGTGGTCTATCTGTCGCTGAGTGTCGCTATCTGGCTGTGGTTCGTGGTCAGAAATCGGGACTCTCGATAAGGACTCCGGGATCGCTGCCGCTCAGCGCGGGCAGGAGGTACTGATCTGCAAGAACGGGAAGCCGGTTGCACGCATTGAAGCCTTGAAAGATCGAGGATTTGGCCTGAATGAGCTCTATGGACTGACCAAGGGTCGTATCGAGGCGGAGGCTGGCTGGGATGCTCCGCTGGAAGAGGACGTCATCGAAACGTTGTTTGATGGAAATCATCCATGAAGCGCTACCTGCTCACTATCGATCTTTAGCTCTGGCCGACTGAACGGTTGCCCGCCGATGGCCTGATAAAGCGCTACGACCCGGCTCGCCGCTATATCGCCCCGGTCGATGAACTGTTGCCATCTCGGTAGTGCTCGGCAAAGCGCCGCCTGGCCGAGTCCGACACTTGCTCGCCCCCATCGAAACGCCGCTTCATCACAGACGAGGCCTACCTTGCGATGTTGGCCTATAGATGACGCCCGTCTACGACCAGACACTGTGGTCATCCGGTGATGGTGATCCCCGCCGCCGCATCCATTAGGCTATGCCGAGACGTCCCGACGATGCCTTGGCGTGTGCTGCTCAAGCTAGCGCCGCCACCGCCTCGGGCTGCCACGCCTTCACGCAGTACAGAGAACTCGCCATGACCGATACCACCGCCGCCTCGGGCTTGATCGTCCTGCAGGGCAACCGTATGGAGGATCTGCGTGATCTGACCCTGAAGTGGCTGGGACGACGCCCGCTGCATCCGCTGGCGCGCACCCTTTTTCTGGTGCAAAGCAACGGTATCGCCCAGTGGCTCAAGACCTCGATCGCCGAGCGCCAGGGCGAACCGGGCTACGGCGTCTGTCTCGGCACCGACGTTGCCCTGCCCGCGCGCTTTCAGTGGCAGGCCTACCGCGCGGTGATCGAGGCGGTGGAAGGCTCGGGGCAGGTGCCGACCACCTCTCCCTGGGACAAGAGTCGCCTGCGCTGGCACCTGATGAAGCTGCTGCCCGAAGCCCTGGACGACCCGCTGTTCGAGCCGCTGGCACGTTACCTGCGCGAAGACGATGAGCAGCGCAAGCGTTACCAGCTGGCCGAGCGCCTGGCTGACCTGTTCGATCAGTACCAGGTCTATCGCGCCGACTGGCTCACCGCCTGGGAGGCCGGGGACGATGTGCTCACCCTGCCCGGTAACCGTGTCACAGAGGTCCCCGATGACCAGCGCTGGCAGCCGGCACTGTGGCGCAGGATCAGCGACGCCCTGCCTGCCGACCAGCGCCACAGTCACCGCGGCGCCGTGCACCAGCGCTTCAAGCGGGCCGCCGAGCAGCTGACCCGCGAGGTCGAACAGGGCGAGACGGCCTGCCCCCCGGAAATACCGCCGCGTATCGTGGTGTTCGGCATTTCGTCGCTGCCCCAGCAGACCCTGGAGGTGCTGGCCGCCCTGTCCAGCATCAGCGAGGTGGTGCTGTGTCTGCTCAACCCCTGCCAGTTCTACTGGGGCGAGATCATCGAGACCCAGGAGGTCCTGCGCCGCCACGTGCGCCAGCGCCGTCGCCAGGGCATGCCGGCGGAGCTTCACCACTCGCTCGAACAGCTGCATCTGCACGCCCATCCGCTGCTGGCGGCATGGGGCAAGCAGGGCCGCGACTACCTGCAGCTGCTCAGCGAACACGACCACACCGACGTGGAGGCGTTGAGCGCCCTGCTCGACGACTCGGTGGATCTGTTCCTGGCGCCGCCCACCGACACCCTGCTGGGCCAGCTGCAGGACGACATCCTCAACCTGCGCCCGCTGGCGGAGACCCAGGCCGAGTGGCCAGCGCTTGATCCCGAGCAGGACCACTCGATCCGTTTTCACATCTGCCACAGCCCTCAGCGTGAACTGGAGGTCCTGCACGACCAGCTGCTCGAGGCCTTCGCCGAGGATGCGACTCTCGAACCCAGGGACGTGATGGTGATGGTGCCGGACATCAACGACTACGCGCCCTATATCGACGCGGTATTCGGCCAGTTCGCCCCGGGCGAGAAGCGCCACTTGCCCTACCACGTGGCCGACCAGCAGGAACGCCATCGCGAACCCATGCTGGTGGCACTGGAGACCCTGCTGTCGCTGCCGCGTCTGCGCTTTCGCGCCAGCGAGATCCTCGACCTGCTGGACATCCCGGCCATCCGCACGCGCTTTGGCCTTGGCGAGGGGGACCTATCCACCCTGCAACGCTGGATTCGCGAGGCCAACGTACGCTGGGGCCTCGATGCCTCCCAGCGAGCCGAACTCGGTCTGCCGGAACACGACGAGCTGCACACCTGGCGCTTCGGCCTGGAGCGCATGCTGATGGGCTACGCCGTGGGCGAGGCCAGCGACGACGGCGAGGACTGGGGCGACGTCGTGCCCTACGACGAAGTCGCCGGCCTCGACGCCACCCTCGTGGGACCGCTGTACCGGCTGATCATGACCCTCGACGAGGTCCGTCAGAGCCTGCTCGAACCCAAGACCGCCAGCCAATGGGACCAGGTTCTGGGAACCATGCTGGAGCGCACCCTGGCCCCCGGCTCCAGTGCCGAAGAGGCCTTGCTCGGGCGCATCCAGGGGGCGCTCGAGACCTGGCACGAGGAGGTCGATTCGGCCGAGGTCGGCATCCGCCTGCCGCTGGCGGTGGTGCGTGAAAGCTGGCTGTCGCGCATCGACCAGCCCCAGCTGTCCCAGAGCTTCATGATGGGCCGCATCACCTTCGCCACCCTGATGCCCATGCGCGCAATCCCCTTCCGCCACGTCGTGCTGCTGGGCATGAGCGACGGCGCCTACCCGCGCCGCGCCGAGGCCATGGACTTCGACCTGATGGCCATGCGCGGACACTATCGCGCCGGCGACCGCTCCCGGCGTGACGACGACCGCTACCTGTTCCTCGAGGCACTGCTGTCAGCGCGGGACCGACTGACCATCAGCTGGTGCGGACGCAGCCCCCAGGACAACGGCGAGAAGCCGCCCAGCGTGCTGGTCGGGCAGCTGCGCGATCACCTCGGCAAGGGCTGGCGCCTTCCCGACCAACCGCCCCACGATGAGCGCTCGCTGGCCGAAGAGCAGCAGATGACTGAGGCCCTGCTCACCGCCCTGACCACCGAGCACCCGCTGCAGCCCTTCGGCGCCGGCTATTTCCTGGCGGGCTCGCCGCTTTATACCTATGCAGACGAGTGGCAAACCCTGCACCAGCGTGATTCACGTCACCCGGACCCGATGGCGGCCACCTCAGCCGATGAGGCGCTGCCGCCCTGGCGCCCCGAAGGCGCCATCGGCCTGTCGCAGCTTTCTGGCCTGCTGCGCGATCCCGTCGGCGCCCTGTTCCAGCAGCGCCTGTCCACCAGCATGCGCGACGAACAGACGCTGAGCGACGATGACGAACCCTTCGCCTTCGCCGGCCTTGCCAGATGGCAGCAGCGCGAGGCCCTGGTGCAGCCGCTTGGCCAGCGTCTGGCCCACGACCGCGCCTGCGACCCGGCTCTGTTGATCGAACGCCAGGTCCAGCGCCAGCAACGCGCCGGCCACTACCCGCCGCCACCGGTAGGCCCGGTGATCCGCCGCCAGTTGCTGGAGCGAATCCCCGACGCCCTCGACCACTACCGTGAACTGCTAGAGCGCTATCCACACTCGCTGGAGCGGGCACCGCAGCTTCGCCACAACAGTCGCCTTCCCTTGCCCGACTCGAGTGAGACCCTGGTACTGGAGGACGCCCTGTCCCACCTGCACGCGACCGACTCTGCCCCCTCCTCCGGGGCCAGCGACGAGGGCGACGCGGGTGCGGATGAGGTCGCCCGCATCGTGCTGTTGACCAGCCAGATCCACCAGGGCGAGCATTTTCACTGGAGCCAGATTCTGCGTCACTGGCCGGCGCACCTGGCGCTGCAGTGCCTCTACCCAAACTCGCCGAGCCATCTGGTATCACCCAGCGGCGTGCTGGAGATCCCCGGCATGCCCCGCGAACAGGCCGCAAGACGCCTGGATGCGCTGATGCGGCGCTGGCTCACCGCCATGCAGGGCGCCACGCCCTGCCACCCCGACATCGCCTTCGCCCTGCTCGAGGAATATCCCGTGGCAGAGGATGCAGCCTGGCCACCGGCAGACGCCCAGTCATCAGCCACGTTGCGCAAGGCCTGGGAGCAGGCCTGGGAAAAACTGCCGGAGCGAAGCCCGCTGCTGCTGCGCGAGTTTCCAAGCCTGGATGAGTTGATCGGCGCCGAGGGCTTTGACGAGGCCTGTCGTGAGCTCTACGCCGACCTGCATGGCTGGATCAGCACGGCGCGCAGCGCTCGCAAGGGCTCTGACAAGGGCTCTGACAAGTCATCGGGCAAAAGTAACGCCACCACCGGGAAGGAATCCGCATGAGCCTGCCGTCCGACCTTTTTTCCACCGACGACCAGCCGCCTTCCCCGGACAACGCCGGCCAGACACCGCTGCCATTGGCGCTGCCGCTGCAGGGCAGCCAGCTGATCGAGGCCAGCGCCGGCACCGGCAAGACCTTCACCATCGCGCTGCTCTACGTGCGTCTGGTGCTGGGCCACGGCCAGCCGAACAACCCGGCCAGCAGACGCGACAATGGCTTCAGCCAGCCGCTGGTGCCGCCGGATATCCTGGTGGTGACCTTTACCGAGGCCGCAAGCCAGGAGCTGCGCGATCGTATCCGGGCGCGCCTGGTCCAGGCCGCCGAGGCCTTTCGCGCCGGTGACAGGGACGACGGCTCGACCACGGCCGCGGACGACGGCCTCGCCGAACGCGACCCGCTGCTGGCCGCGCTGCGCGACGACTTCGAGCGCGACGCCTGGCCCGCCTGCGCCCGACGACTGATGCTTGCCGCCGAATGGATGGACGACGCCGCCATCTCGACCATCCATAGCTGGTGTCAGCGAATGCTCAAGGAGCACGCCTTCGACAGCGGCAAGCTGTTTCGCCAGGAGGTGGTCAAGGATCTCGGCGAGATGACCCAGGAGGCGGTTACCGACTACTGGCGCACCCGCGTCTACCCCCTCGACGAGCCCCTGGCCGCGTCCATGGTCGAGCTGTTCGGCTCGCCCCAGGGGCTTAACAAGGCGCTGCGCAATCTGCTGAGCCGCGAGGATGCCAGCCTGGTCTTCTGCGGCGAGCCATTGGCCGCTGGTGATTTCGGTGCCCATCTCGCCCAGTTCAGCGACGCCCGAGGGAGCGCCGACAGGCTGGAAGACGCCGCCCGCCGCGCCTACCTGGATGACAAGGAGGCAGTGCACGACTGCCTGCGCGCGCTGCGCCCGGCGATGCACGGCGGCAGCTTTCGCGGCAAGGATGACGACGACACCTTCGACGGCTGGCTGGAACAGCTCGGCGACTGGGCAAACGGCAAGCGACCCCTTGCCGAGGCAAGCTTCGTGCAGAAGCTCGCGCGCTCCAAGCTGCGGGTCAAGAAGGGTACCGAGGTGCCCGAGCTTGGGCTGTTCGAGGCCCTGGAGGCGTGTCGTCACAACGACGAGCAGGTCGAGACCCTGCAGCGCGAGCTCTACCCCCAGGTGCTGGCGGATGCCCGCGACTGGGTCAGCCGGCGGCTGTCCGAGCAGCTCGAGGCCAACGCCCAGATGGGCTTCAACGACATGATCACCGGACTTGCCGGCGCCCTGGACGGCGACGGCGGCGAGACCCTGGCGCGGCGCATTCGCCAGCAGTTCCCGGTGGCCATGATCGACGAGTTCCAGGACACCGATCCGGCCCAGTACCGCATCTTCGAGCGGGTCTATCGTATCGGCGATGCGCCCACCGCTGAGCCAGACGCCCAGCACGAACTGGATGGGCCAGGCGCTCCTGAGCATGACGCCACGGCGCTGATCCTGATCGGCGATCCCAAGCAGGCGATCTACGGCTTTCGCGGCGGCGACATCTACACCTACCTGGGCGCCCGTCACGCCACCCGCGGGCACCACCACAGCCTGGACACCAACTTCCGCTCGAGCGAGGCCGCCGTGGCGGCGGTCAACCGGCTGTTCGCATTCGCCGAGCAGCGCCACCCCCGCGCCGCCTTCCGCTTCGCCGCCGACGACCACAATCCGCTGCCATTTCAATCCGTCGGCGCCAACGGTCGCAAGGAAACCCTGTGCCTGGATGGCAAACCCGCCGCCGCGCTGACCGGCTGGCTGATCGCCGACGGCAACAAGGACAACGGCTGTCTCAACAAGGAAGGCTACCTGCACGAGGCCTCCCGCCACTGCGCCGACCGCATTGCCGACTGGCTCAATCAGGCCAGTCCTGGCGAGGGCACTCCAAGCGCCGGTTTCGCCACCTCAACGAACGCCGGTGACGGCAAGCTCACACCGCTGAAGGCCGGCGATATCGCCATCCTGGTGCGCGATCGCAGCGAGGCCAGCGCCATCCGCAACGCCTTGAGCGAGCGCGGCCTGGCCAGCGTTTACCTGTCGGATCGTGACAGCGTCTTCGCCACCGCCGAGGCCCGCGACCTGCATCACTGGCTCAAGGCCATGGCCAACCCGGAGTCGGTGTCGACCCTGCGCACGGCCCTGGCCACCGCCACCCTGGGCCTGGGGCTGGCCGAGCTCGACCGGCTGCAACGCGACGAGACCGCCTGGGAGCGGGTACAGGAGCGTTTTCTCGGCTACCGCCTGCGCTGGCAGCGTCGGGGCGTATTACCGGCGCTGCGCCAGTTGCTGCACGACTACCGGATCCCCGAGCGACTGCTCGGCGCCCACCAGGGCCAGCGTCGCCTGACCAACCTGCTGCATCTGGCCGAATGGGCCCAGCAGGCCAGCGACACCCTGGACGGCGACCACGCCCTGATTCGCGTGCTCGCCGAACACCTCGACGACCCTGGCCACGACGAGCAGATCCTGCGCCTGGAAAGCGACGCTGACCTGATCCAGGTGGTGACCATCTTCAAGTCCAAGGGACTCGAGTATCCGCTGGTGTGCCTGCCATTTCTGTGCACCTACAAGGAGATCAGCGGCCAGTCCGGCACGCCCCTGTACCACGTCGACGACCGGCCGCTGCTCGAACTGGCGGCCAAGAAGGAGATGGCCAAAGAGGGCTTTGAGCTTGCCGACGACGAACGACTATCCGAGGAGGTACGGCTTCTGTACGTCGCCTTGACCCGAGCGCGTCACGCCACCTTCGTTGGCCTTGCCCCCCTCAAGCTCGGCAACGCCAGGAGCGCCACCCTGCACAAGTCAGCGCTGGGCTATCTGCTGGCCGGCGGCGAGGCGATCCCTGACCTGACAAACCTGCGCGAGCGCTGGGAGACCATGAGCGGTGGCTTCGACGCCATCGCCCTGGACGCCATCGACGCCAGCGGTGATAGCCCCCAGATCCAGTACCACCCGGTCACCACCGAGCTCGCCACCAAGGGCGCACGCACGCCTAGCCACCGGCCCTTTGCCCCCTGGTGGATCGCGAGTTACTCATCGCTGGCCCAGAAGGGAGCCACCGCGCCCGAGACACCCGAGGCCGAAGTGCTCGAGGAAGAGCATCTGGACGCCCGCCTGGTGCCCGCGGCGCGGGAAGCCGGCGCCCCCCAGCCCGGCACCCTGCACGCTTTCCCGCGGGGCCCAGGCCCTGGCACCTTCCTGCACGGCGTGCTGGAAGCGCTGGCCGAGCACGGCTTCAACAGCGCGCTTGACGATGCGGGCCTGCTCGCCCGCCTGGCCCAACGCTGCCGCCGCCGCGGCTGGGAAGCACACACCCAGGCGCTGACCGATGGCATCCGTCACTGGCTGAACACGCCGTTGACCTCGACCACACAAGAGCGCCCCGACGGCGAGGATGCCTACGATGGTCCGGTGCTGGCGCGCCTTGAGCGCTACCGCGCCGAGCCCGACTTCTGGTTCGCCACCCATGACGCCATCACCCCGGCCATGGACAAGCTCACCCGCCAGTATCTGTATCCCGGAGAGCCCAGGCCCCAACTGGGCTATCAGCGCCTCAACGGCCTGCTCAAGGGCTTTATCGACCTCCTGGCCGAGCATCAGGGGCGCTTCTATATCATCGACTGGAAGTCCAACTGGCTGGGCCCCGACGATGACGCCTACCATCAGGACGCCATGCGCGCCGCCATGCTCGACAAGCGCTACGACATGCAGCTCGCGCTCTACCTGGTGGCACTGCATCGCCACCTGCGCCAGAGCCTGCCGGACTACGACTATGACCGCCACGTTGGAGGGGCCATGCTGGTCTTTCTGCGCGGTATTACCGCGCCCTCGCGCGGCGTCGCCGCGATCAAGCCGCCCCGAGCCTTTATCGAGGCACTCGACGATATCCTGGCGGGACAGGCGGGCCACGCCGCGAGAGCAACCCACGAAAGCGCCACCGGCCATGACAATGACACCAGCGGGGAGGCAATGGCATGAGCGAGGCTAACCCTGAGGTACACCGCGAGGGGAACGGCGAGACACCGGGCGATTCAGCCTCGACCGCCCTGCCGTCCTCGCCCTTTGCCACCCCGGAGCAGGCACTGGCCGACCCCGAGGCGCTGCTGTCGCTGCTGTTTGCCTGGGCCGAGTACGGCTGGATCCGTGATCTCGACGCGGCGCTGCCCCACCGCCTGGCGAGCCTCGCGCCGGACGGCGACGCCAGCTGCCTGCTGGCGGCCATGCTGGTCAGCCACCAGGCCGGCCAGGGGCATCTGCTGCTGGACCTGAATCAGGCCCGCCGCCAGCCCGAGACACTGATCGCCGTCGCTCGCGACGTGGCACGTGACGACGCCGCCCCGCCCCCGCCGGAGGCCCTGCTCGGCCGTCTCGGCGACGACTGGGTAAACCGGCTTCAGCGCTGGTCGGCGGTGGCGCAAGGCCCAGGCGCCAGCCCCCTGGTACTGGAGGCAGAGCGCCTCTATCTACGCCGCTACTGGCGCAACGAACAGCGGGTCGCCAGCGCCATTGCCGCGCGGCTGTCGACGCCCGGCACTTCAACCAAGGATCATCCAACCGCCGACGGTGACGCCGCCCGCCTGCGTCCGGTGCTGGATACGCTGTTTCCCCCGTCCGATCCGCGTGCCGACCAGGCCGCCTCCCAGAAGCTCGCCTGTGCGCTGGGCGCACGCGCGCCCTTCGCGGTGATCACCGGCGGCCCAGGCACCGGCAAGACCACCACCGTCATCCGCCTGCTGGCGCTGTTGCAGACCCAGGCCATCGCTGAGCGGGGCGCCCCCCTGGCGATACGCCTGGCCGCCCCCACCGGCAAGGCGGCGGCGAGACTCAGCGAATCCATTCGCGACCAGATCGCCGCCCTCGACGAACTGCCGCTGCCGGACGCCGCCCAGGTGCGCGCCTCGATTCCCCACGAGGTCTCGACCCTGCACCGGCTGCTCGGCGCCCGACCCGATACCCGTCACTTCCATCATCATCGCCTCAACCCCCTGCCGCTGGACATGGTGGCGGTGGACGAGGCGTCGATGGTCGACATCGACATGATGGCGGCACTGCTCGACGCCCTGCCACTCCATGCACGCCTGGTGCTGCTCGGCGACAAGGACCAGCTCGCCTCGGTGGAGGCCGGGGCGGTCCTCGGCAACCTGTGCGCCCGGGCCGAACAGGGTCACTATCGCAACGATGTCAGCGACTGGCTCGAAGCGGCTACCGGGCTGTCGTTGCCTGAAGCACTGCACGACGGCGACGGCCGTGCGCTGGATCAATCCGTCGCCATGCTGCGCCACTCCTTTCGCTTCGATGACGCCAGCGGTATCGGCCAGCTCGCCCGCGCCATCAACGCCGGCGACAGCCGGCGGGCGCTCGCGGTGCTGGACGACACCGCCTTTCCCCAGGCGCAGCGCCAGGCCCTGCCCCGCGCCAACGAGCGGCGCCTGATGACCCTGGCGCTGGATGGCCGAGGCCAGGACGCGGCCTGGGGCTATCGCTTCTATCTGGGTGCCATCAGCCCGCGTCCCGACACCCCGGAAGCTGGCGCACTCGAGCAAAGCGGCCTGCTGCGGCCACGCCCGTCGCTGTCATCCGAGCGAGCCGAGTGGGACCGCTGGGCCTCTGCCATCCTCGAGGCCCACGCCCAGTTCCAGTTGCTGACGCCGCTGCGCGCCGGCCACTACGGCGTCGAATCGCTCAATCAGCGCATCGAGCAGGCGCTGGCGCGGGCCGGACTGATCGACAAGCCGGATCACAGCACCCACTGGTACGAAGGCCGCCCGGTGCTGGTCACTGGCAACGACTACGCGCTCAAGCTGATGAACGGAGACATCGGCATTGCCCTCAAGGTGCCGGTGGATTTCGCCAACCCCGAGGCCGGTACCACCCTGCGCGTGGCCTTTCCTGTCGGTGACGGCCAGGGCGGCATCCGCTGGGTGCTGCCCAGCCGGCTGCAGCGGGTCGAGACGGTATTCGCGATGACGGTGCACAAGTCCCAGGGCTCGGAGTTCGTCCATACCGCCCTGGTGATGCCGGACACCCTGTCGCCGATCCTGACCCGCGAACTGGTCTACACCGCCGTCACCCGCGCCAAGAAGACCTTCACTCTACTCAGCGCAAGCGACGTGGTGCTGGCCAAGGCCATCGAACGACGGATTGCGCGTCAGAGTCGGCTGTTTCAGTCGCCCGAAACATAGGCCCTGCAAAATCGCCCGGCATATTGTTCCGGTTCAGTAGCCCGGCGCATTTATCCGGTTCAGCAGCCCGGAGATGCTGCCCATCGACAGAAAGCCGCATCCTCACAGCGCCAACGACGCTTTGGCACAAGGCGACGTGGGGATGCGACCAACGCCAGGACGCTCTAGGCTGGTGGAGAATGGAGTGTCACACGCATCCAAGGAGGACTCATGCCCGCCACCCGCACGACCTCGCCCGCCCTGGAGCGGGCTCATCTGGTGTGGGACCTGTTCATCATCGCGCTGGTGATCGCCAACCTGGCGCTGTTGCTGTTCGACAGCCTGTTTCTGCTGCCACCGCTCAACGCCGCCTTCGAGGCGGCGGCCCCCGGCCTTCACGGCGCCTACGACCGGCATATCCATGCCAACTTCTTCAGCATCGACCTGGCCTTCGTCGCCGTCTTCCTGTTCGACGTACTGCTTGGCTGGGCCGTCGCCATCTACCAACGGCGCTACCACCGCTGGTTCTTCTACCCCTTCGTGCACTGGTACGACGTGCTGGGGTGTATTCCCCTCGCCGGCTTCCGCCTGCTGCGCATCCTGCGTGTGATCTCGCTGCTGCACCGCCTGCACCGCCTGGGACTGATCGACGTGCGTCGCTGGTATCTCTACTCGGTTGTCGCCAAGTACGCCGACATCCTGATGGAAGAACTCACCGACCGTATCGCCATCCGCCTGCTCGACAACGTCCAGCAGGAACTCAAGAGTGGCGATGGCCTGGCCTCACCGGCCATCGAGAAGATCGTCACGCCGCGCAAGGAAGCCCTGGTGCGGGAAGTCAGCCAACGCCTCGAGACCATGGTCGGCGACATCGCCCACCACAACCGTTTTGCGACGCTGGCCTACGTGCGCGGCCTGGTCGCCCGCACCCTGGCCGAAACGCCGGAGCTTCAGCGACTCAAGCGTCTGCCCATGGGCTCCCAGCTCACCCAGGGCCTGGAGTCATCGATGTCCGACCTCGCCTGCCACCTGGTCGACGAGGCCCTGAATGGTCTCAAGTCCAGGGAGTTCTCCTCGCTGGTCGAACATATGGCCGACAGCGGCTTCGACGCCTGGCTGCGCACCGACCCCGAGACCGAACAGATCACCGAACAGGTGCTGGTCGACATGCTGGAGCTGCTCAAGGAACGTATCGCGGTCAAGCGCTGGCACGACAAGTACGCGTGAAGGGAGCGGGCCACGGGTGCGTCCTGTGGCCCCTCTGGGTTCAGGGGGGCCTGTCATTCGGTTGGCAGGTCTCGGCCAGAAGCGGCCATTGAAATTTTCTAATATTTAACGCCTGCGTAACGGACCGATTTGTGGAGCGGTAGCGGAACAAAACGGTCCCGTTGACGCATTTATTATGATATCTAATTATTATCGAGCCGGAATATTGAATCTGCTAATCGTGACCCTGTAGACACAAGCTTAGAAAGAACTCGCAGCTGCTCCCTCGTCGCTTGTGATGAGGACTTCTCCGGATAATTCACAGTGTGATCTATTTCTCCCCAGATTTCTTCAAATAAAGTCCTAACCTGTATTTCGCATTTAATTCGGCTATCATTCGCCGGTGTAACAACATAGTGAATACTGGTATAAAAGCTCTCTTTTATTTTTACCTCAAGATCCAACCCCTCAAAAAACTGTTGAGATTCTGGATCCCAAGAGTAGGCTACTGGTTTTTCGTGAAGTGACCAGTCTCCATTTGACACCATCCTCATTATAAACATATGTATTTTTGGCAATTGATCCTGGTGTAAATGAAGAATTCGAGCACCGGCTAAGTCTGTAATCTTATCGAATATATTAGAATTTGTGATCGGCTCTGACTCATCTGATTTTCGCAGCAACTTTTTTTCAAGATGGCTCTCGTTCTTTAGACGATGCTTAATGCTATGAATAACTGGACTTCCGTATTCATTAAGAGAAGGCTCAAGCGTAAAAGAATCAACTACCGCATTCAAAAATCGTTTAAATACATGCCTATTTTCCATGTATTTTTCTACAACGGATTGTGGATCGACAGAACTATTCATACTTCACCCAAAAGAGCAATTCGACTCATTAAATCCTTTGCAAAATTTCTGTACGCCGGCCCCGTTTTTCTGTATTTGTCACTCGACCCCCGCAACGTATTTATGTGCTCAGCGTCGACGCCACTGGGGATTAGGTCAGGAATTTTCCACATCGGCTGGTGATAATACTGTGCCATAGATGGAAAGGTGTTATGTGTAAGCATAATTTCCTTACCACCTATAGGAGATATAAGCTGCTGTTCGCTTAAATGATCCCTTAAGCTTTCTTTTATATTTTCCCTGATCGTCTGCGGTATTTGTTTTGCGTAATTGTAATGCGCTTCCGCCAGCCCCCATTCATTTTTAGAGCTGGAATATCTCTTTGCATTATAAATCGTGTAGCCTAAAAATGTTACAAATTGACTGGGGAAACTCTTCCTCTTTTCTGTAGAAATTAATTGATAGATAATATCGAACTCTTCTTTCCATGAGTAAAGAGCTTTACCAATATTTCTAATGCCATAAAGTGAAAACAAATCCGGAAGAGCGGGTATAAAGAATCCATCAACGGTAGAGATCACTGATTTATTAAGTGCCCCCAAGCTCGGAGAGGTGTCAACGATAACATAGTCGTAGCCATGGACATCGGAATACTTCTCAGCCAGCTCACGTATTTTGGTTATAGTTCTCAGAGCTAGCGGCTCTCCTCGATATAAATCTGTCCATCGGGCCGCTATCTTTTCTTCAAATAGGTGCAGCGAAAGCCTGCCGGGTATCATGTCAAGGGAAGGGGTAATTTTGTATGGAGGGGGCGTCTCCTCCAAATCTCCAGTCCCTTCTTCGGTCGGGAGTACAAGATAATGTAAGCTTCTTGTTGATCTGTTAATAGAGGAAAATTCACCTGGGCTTATAGCTTTTCTTGTAGCTTCAAATCCTTCATCAATAAATCGGTCTTCTCGCTCCCAAATACCATGAATAACCTCTTCTTCTATCGAATATATAGTCAAATTACATTGGGGATCGGCGTCGATCAATAAAACCTTATTCCCCATCTCTGACAATGCATGACCAATATGGTAAGTCAACGTTGTCTTTCCAACGCCTCCTTTATTGTTAAAAACTGATATTACTTTCATTATTTCCCTTTTGCACATTCTAGTTTAACGAAAAAAACTCATCATAACAGGTATTATATAGCACGCTCGTTTATCGACTTGAACGAGCACGCGCGTTCAAGAATGTTACAATATCGCTAGCAGCTCACCTAATCCATTGAAACAACCGGACATTAAGTTTTGCTCGGCCACATAACACCAATCGCAGCGCGTACGGCATAACATCGACGAACGTGCCTGCTGCCTTTGTCGGCACGACCGCTTTGGGTCGAAACCGGACGTTCAACCTCTCAATGTGCTTCGCACAAACCCCACGCTTTTCTAACGTTTTCAACGTCTCGCTTACCACTTATAGACTAATGTCTCCAACGCTAATCGCGCCAGCACAAAATGCCCCCTCTTTCGTCGAAAACGTTGATTCGCTTGATCAACGTCTGCTTTGCTTCCTCACCCATTTGCACTACGGCAATCAGCTATGCAGGACGTCCAAAACCACCAGAATGTCACCGGCCTTGGCGCTATTGCCCTATCTCCGGGCTTTCTTCCACTATCCTCTGGTGGCCCGACTCATACGCACTAGGCCTCGTCGGTCGCTAAGCCTCACCATCCTTGCCTCTCGCAAATCCGACTCACCCCACCAAACCAACTTTGCCGCCTACCCTTCTGTGCTGGCGCAGCCATGCACCTCCTGATACTGTATATCCAAACAGTATCAGCGATTCAGGAGGCCCCCATGCGCGACGACCATTCCCTTGTTCGGCGAACCCTTTCGTGTAGCGCCTATGGCAACGACGGGAGCCTGCGCCATGAGTCTTGAGGTGGAGGTGCTGGGGCAGGTCGACCCCCACGCGCCGGGGACCGCCTTGCCACTGGCGGCGGCCGAGGTTCGCGCGGGCTTTCCATCGCCGGCCGATGACTACCTGGAAGGACAGCTCGATCTAGTGGCGCATCTGGTGCCCCACCCCAGCGCCACCTTTTATCTGCGCGCCAAGGGCGAGTCGATGAAGGGCCTCGGCATCTTCGACGGGGATCTGCTGATCGTGGATCGCTCGCTGGAGCCGCGCAGCGGCTCGGTGCTGATCGCCAGCGTCGACGGTGAGCTGACCTGCAAGCAGCTTGGCTATATCGGAAATCGCCCCTACCTGCTGGCGGCCAACGAGGCCTTCGCGCCGATCCCACTCAACGGTCGCGACTGCGACCTGTGGGGCGTGGTCACCCACAATATCCACGCCCTGGCAGCGGGAGTCGCGCGGTGATCGCGCTGGTCGACTGCAACAACTTCTACGTCAGCTGTGAGCGGGTCTTCGATCCTTCACTGCGCGGCAAGCCGGTGGGGGTGCTGTCCAACAACGACGGCTGCGTCATCGCCCGCAGCCAGGAGATCAAGGACCTCGGCGTTGCCATGGGCATGCCTGCCTTCAAGATCGAGGGCGCGCTGCGCAGGCAGTGCATCCTGCTGTCGAGCAACTATGCGCTCTACGGCGACATGTCACGCCGGGTGGTCGATACGCTGCGGGAGTTTGCTCCCGCCGTCGAGGTATACAGCATCGACGAGTGCTTTCTCGACCTCGCGGGCATGGCGCCCGCCGGGCTGGACACCCACTGCCGGCGCTTGCGACATACGGTTATGCGCCACACCGGCATTCCCGTCGGCGTCGGCGTGGCGACCAGCCGAACCCTGGCAAAGATCGCCAACCACCAGGCCAAGAAGGATCCACGCGCAGACGGCGTCCACGTACTCGAGGCCGATTCAGCGGCAACCCGAGCCCTGCTGCAACGCCTGCCGGTCACCGAGGTCTGGGGCGTTGCCGGGCGCACCGCCGCCCGGCTTGGGCAGCTCGGAATCGAGTCCGCCTGGCAGCTACGTGAAGCCGACCCCAAGCATATTCGCCGCCATTTCAGCGTGGTGCTGGAACGCACGGTACGCGAGCTTCGCGGCGAATCCTGCATCCGCCTAGACGACGTCGGCGCCCCGCGCGAACGGATCATGACCAGCCGCTCCTTTGGTCGGCCCACCGACGATATCGCGCAGTTGCGCCAGGCAGTGCGCGCCCACGCAGGCCGCGGTGCTGAAAAGCTGCGTGGCCAGGGCAGCGTGGCGCGGGCGCTACTGGTGTTTCTGAAGACCAACAAGCATCGTCAGGATCTGCCCCAGCACCATCCTTCGCTGGTGGTTCCGCTGGAGCGTCCCAGCGACGACAGCCTCGAGATCGTGGCAACCGCCACTCGGGCGCTTGCGCGTATCTATCGCCCAGGACACCAGTACATGAAGGCCGGCGTGATGCTACTCGACATCGCCGACAAGGCAAGCCTGCAGCAGGATCTGTTTGCCGTCGACGACGGCAAAAAAGAACGCAATCAGCGCCTGATGGACACCCTGGACGCGATCAACCAGAAGCACGGTCGCGGCGCCTTGAGCCTTGGCAAGACCAGCGTGGACGCGGCCTGGCAGCTCAAGTGCGAACATCGCACCTCGCGCTACACCACTCGCTGGGATGAGCTGCCAATTGCCAGGCTGTAGCAGTCGGTATGACACACACCTTGACGGGCGGCCACCCTCTTTTCCCCCAAGATACCAACACGACGAACGGAAAATCTGTGCGCCAGGCCATCACACAGGCTATCGCCGGAAGCAGTCAGAAATTCTCAAACCTTTACGCGCGTTTGACGACAGTCACCTGCATCATTGCGGCGCAATCTTGCCTAAGCTTTATCTCAACAACGATTCTTTAAAGCACAGTTTCTGCTAGATGCTCTCACTCCGGCAACTTCAACGATGGCAATTGAATGACGTGCACGCTGATCCCAGCGACGCCGTCGAGGCCATGGCGCGAGCCGGCTGACCTCGGCTCCTTGCCCGGGGTAGTGTAAGGACTCACCGGCGAGCACCTACGTAAACCACGACTAGCCTGAATGCCTGGATCTGCCGGCATCGCGGCACAAGAAAAGCAAAAACTGACCAAGGTACGCTATGAAAAATCCAGTCTTGATGGGCCTCGTCCTGCTTTCGGTTTCCCTGCCTGCCATGGCCAAGGACGTGACGGGTGGTGTCTACGTCGCCACCAACAACGCCGACGAGAACTCGCTGATCGCCTGGCGCCAGTTTGACGATGGCACCCTGGAAAAGGTCGGCGAGTACACCACCGGCGGCACGGGCAACGGCATGGATGGCGGCCTCGACCCGCTCGGTTCGGCCTACGGCGTGTGGCGTTCGGCAGACAACCGCAACGTGCTGGTGGCCAACGTCGGCGACGGCACCCTGTCGTCGCTTCACGTCGAAGATGACCTGACGCTGACGCTCAATAATGTGGTGGATGCCGGCGGCGCCAAACCCAAGGCCATCGACGGCCATGGCGACATCGTCTACGTCGCCAGCACCGATGGTGCCAACGATGAGCCGGGGGTGATCAAGGGCTTTACCATCGATGGCGATGGCAACCTGACCGAGATCCCCGACTCCGTTCGGCCGCTGGATGATTCTCCGGTCAGCATGGAGTTCACCGAGGACGGCAAGTACCTGACGCTTGTCGGCTTTCTTACCGGCATGGTGCATGTCTATGCGGTGGACGACGAAGGCCTCCTGTCGCAGGAGCCGATCTCGAGCCTCGAGTCGCCGCACCTGAGCGAGGAGCGCTTCTTCGCCCTGCCCATCGGCACCAAGCTGGTCACTCGCCCGAACGGCCACAGCACCCTGCTGGTGACCGAAACCCGCTATATCACCCAGGGCTACCAGTTCCACCCGTCCTCCGAGGAGTCGAAGGCCAAGTATCCCTTCCTGCAGGAATACGAGGGCCAGACCGGCTCCATGTCGTCCTACGACATCGACGAGAACGGCAAGCTGACCCTGGTGTCGGCGGATGTGATGACCGGCGACGACATCTGGGGTGGCGAGCAGGCCGCCTGCTGGGTCACCACCTCGGAGGACGGCAAGTACGCCTGGACCACCAACTCCCATACCTCGAGCCTGTCGACCTTCAGCGTCGATCCCGAGGACGGCAGCATCGCTCTGCTGGAAGAAGCCGCCTACCGCGCCGAGGATTACAACGAGTATTTCGCCGACATGGACCTGAGCGCTGACGGCAACTACGTCAACATCATCAGCGGCAACACCGGCAAGACCTGGGTGTTCGAGATCCAGCACGACGACGGCAGCCTGAGCGTGGTCGATGCCTATCCGGGCAGTGCCGAAGTCCACTCCTACGGACTGGTGACCATCCCGCTGCCCCAGGGCGGCTAGGCGACTTTTCGGAGCAGGCCTAGGGGTCGGCGACCAGAGCCACGACGCTGGGCCACAAAGCTATGCCACAAAGCTTCACCAGAGAGCTGACCAAAATCGCCAGATCAGGCGGGTAGGTAAAGTAGCTAAAAAGGGGGCCGTGCTGACACGGCCCCCTTATCTGTTGCAAGCAGCATAAGAAAACTCAGCTCGTGTGCGGTGCTTCCCGGCTCGAGACCGCAGGCCATAGATCCAGCAGCCGATGCAGTACCGCCATCACCGCCAGGGTGACCAGCAGTGCCACGCACATCGAGCTGAACCGATAGACGGCGTCGACGACTAGATCCTGATCGGGTCTCAGGTACTGGCCAAACAGGATACCCAGGGTTGTCAGCCCGCCGAAGCCGATGCCGGAGCCGGCGTTCTCGATGACGTGCTCCCGTGCGAACAGCAAAAGACCAATGGCGTAAGCCAGCAGCACCAGCAGCAGATGGTCGCTCTTGGTGAACAGCACCAGTTGCAGCACCAGTGCCAGGTTACAGCCCAACAGAGTGCCGATGGCACGACGCCAGGCCGACATCCGGGCGCCATGGTAGCCGAGGGCAAACAGGATCAGGATGGTCGCCATCTGCGCGGACAGGGAGTCGCGCAGATCGAGCAATTGAAACACCAGAAAGGACAGGGTCGCGGTCAGCGCCCCGATCAACGCCTGATGGCGCTTCAGCGCCGCCGTCTTGGCCTGACGTGGCGGCGGCTGTCGCGGCGTGACATCGGGAAACAGCCAGTGCATCAGGGCGGCGATGGCCACCGCCAGAAAACTCGCCACGGTGTTGCTGGCCAGCAGATCGAACAGGTCGAGGTCGGGGTAGCTGGCAAAATGCAGCATGATGCTCAGGGTCAGCACGCCGTTGGCGCCGAACACGAACAACGGCCCCCTGGCCATCAGCGTGAAGCGTCCCAGGAACATCAGGAACACCAGTCCCGTCATCACCACCGGCAGATGCTGGGTCAACCCCACCACCAGGCTGATCTCGACCACATTGAGGCAGGCGTTACCCAGGAACTGGCGCACCACATGGGCGTTGAACACCGGAATGATCCCGAGCAGAAACATCGGAAAGACGGTGAAGAAGACACCATAGTTCCAGTGCATCAGCTGGCTGATCAGAAAGCCGAGCCAGGCCCCCACCGCGATACGCAGACACTGGCGCAGGCCGTTGTCGCTGAGCTTCGAGGCCTTCGGTTGCTGCTGCCCTGACGACGCCCGTAGCCTCTTGGCAAACAAGGCCCGTGGCTGCTTGGTAGACGACGCCCGTGGCTGCTTAGTAAACATAATGCAGCCAGGACATCAGCCGAATCTGCAGCGCCCCCAGCGGATGGGCCTGCGGGTGCTCCCCGGGAAACAGCTGCACCGTGGCGCGGGAGCCGGTGGGAAGACTCGTCGGTGCGTCCCCGGCCAGCGAAAGGTGCAGGCGAAGGCGCTGGGCATCGCGCAGCCAGCGGTCGGTGGTGGGGATGTCGGCCAGGTTTCCGTCGGCGCTGATCTGTCCGTCGTAGACCCCGGCGTCGCGCTTCTCTACCCGGGCGGCAAAGACCTGGCCGGGCATGGCGTCGAACACCACACGGGCCTCGTCGCCGGCGGCGACCTTGCGCAGGCTCTTCTCGCGGAAATCCGCGATCAGTTCGACCTCATCAGTGATCAGCGCCAGCGCTGGCTGTCCCTGGGTGGCGTAGTCACCCACCTCGAGTTGCAGGTTGCTCAGCGTGCCGGAATGCTGGGCCCGCACCAGGGTGTGGTCGAGATCGAGCTCGGCCTGCTCCAGGGCGTTGCGGGCCTGACGCAAACGCAAGTTGGCTTCCCCTTCGGCGCCCAGTTCGGCCTCCAGGCGCGCCACTTCGGCCTCGGCGGACTTGACCTCGGCCTGGGCCTGACGGTCGGTGGCTACCAGGCCATCGAGGCGCTGGCGCGAGATACTGTTCTGGCTGATCAAGCGCTCACCTCGCCGGCGCTCCTGGGCGCTCTCCTGGGCCCTGGCGCGAGCCGCTTCGAGGGCGGCGCGGGCCGATGCGATGCTGGCGCTCAAAGTCGCGTTCTGCTGACGCGCTGCCTCCAGTTCCAGTCGCGCCTGCTCAAGCGCCAGCTCGAAGGGCGCGGGGTCGATACGAAACAGCGGATCACCCGCCTCGACATGGTCGTTGTTGCTGACGTGGACCCGCTCGACGGGGCCGCTGACTTCCGGGGCGATACGCACCACCGGGCGCATGACCCGCGCCTCCGGGGTCATCGGCATGTAGGTATCTGCCACCACAAAATAGGCAAACATCAGGACGAACATGCCCAAGGCCAGGCGAACGATCCACCTGAAGCGCTGGTCGGGGGTCATGGTATTCCTCTTGGTTACACGACGGGCTGACTTGACGGGCTCACGTGACGGAGCCGCTCGGTATTTGACGAAGGCGTCCCCCGTCGACCGGCCGCGTAGACTAGCATTTTGTTAGCCTGTTAACAATATTGCGACCCTTCATCCACTCTTCATGCACCCTTCCTGAACCTTTGCTGATTCGTGCAGTCGTACCCTTCGACGTGCTCGACCAGGCGTAGCGACTGCTTACCCAGGCAGTCGCCCGACACCCGACATGCTCGACCCACAAGGATGATGGAAATGCAGCGACGTGACTTCCTCAAGGCGGCCACCGCCCTCAGCGCCTACGCCCTGCCAATCTCCCCGCTGCTGGCCGCGCTGGACCAGCGGCTCATGACCACCGGAGAAAAGGTCTCCTTCGACTACGCCTGGCTGAAAGGCTTCGCCCGCCATCTGTCGGGGCAACCTCACCAGGATCACGAAGGCGAACTGCCCGACCAGCTCAAGTCCCTTTCCTGGGACGACTACCAGGCCATCGGCTACCGCGCCGACCACGCCCTGTGGAGCAACAGCGACGCGCCCTATACGGCCCAGCTGTTTCACCTGGGTCGTGGCTTCACCACCCCGGTCAGGATCTACCAGGTCAGCCAGGGACAGGCGCAGGAATTGGCCTACGACCCGGCGCTATTCAACTTTTCCAACGGCGATGGGGATAGCGTGGTCGATACCGATACGCTGTCCGAACGCCTCGGCTTCGCCGGCTTCCGCCTGCACCATCATCAGGACCCCAAGCGCGATATCGCCTCCTTCCTGGGCGCCAGCTACTTTCGTGCGGTCAGTCAGAGCATGCAGTACGGCATGTCGGCCAGGGGCCTGGCCATCGACACCGCCGGCAGCGAACCCGAGGAATTCCCCGACTTCACCCGCTTCTGGCTGGAACAGCCCGAGGGTGAAGACAAGCTCATCGTCTACGCCCTGCTCGAGTCGGAGAGCACCACCGGGGCCTACCGCTTCGATATTCGTCGCGACGTCGAAGGCGTGGTCATGGACGTGGCCGCCACCCTCTATCCGCGCAAGACGATCGAGCGTCTGGGCATCGCGCCACTGACCAGCATGTACCTGGTCGGCGAGAACGATCGTGACGTCAACTATGACTGGCGCCCGGAGATCCATGACTCGGATGGGCTGTCGATCCACACCGAAAGCGGCGAATGGTTGTGGCGCCCGCTGGTGAACCCGCCCCAGCTTCGCTACAACGCCTATTCCGCCACCAATGTTCAGGGCTTCGGCCTGGCCCAGCGCGACCACGACTTCGACCACTACCAGGACGATGGCGTCTACTACGATCGCCGACCCAGCGTGTGGGTCGAACCTACCGAGGGCTGGGGCGAAGGCAGCGTGGACCTGGTCGAGCTGCCTGCCAAGGACGAGACCTTCGACAATATCGTGGCCTATTGGCAACCCAAGACTCCGGTGGAGGCCGGCCAGGAGCTGCGCTACGCCTATCGTCTGAGCTGGTACGACCTGCCGCCACAGCAACCCAGCCTGTCGCGCTGTGTGGCGACCCGTACCGGACTGGGTGGCGTCGTCGGCCAACGTCGCGAGTACTTCAGCTGGCGCTTCGCCGTGGACTTCCGCGGCGGTCCCTTTCCCTTCGATGACGCAAGCGAGGTCGAGGTGGAGCCGGTCATCGAGACCAGCGCCGGGCGTATCGAGATCACCTCGGCCCGACCACTGGACGCCATTCAGGGCTACCGGGCCATGTTCGATGTGGTGCCACCGGACGAGGGCACCGAGCCGATCAATCTGCGCCTGTATCTGCGCGATAGCGAAGGCAAGCCGCTGTCGGAGACCTGGATCTACCAGTGGACGCCGCCTCCCGGCGATGAGCGCGAGCTACATAACCCCGATCACTTGTAGTCGCCCCACCCACCGATGATGCGGGGCGCCCTCCTTCCTTGATGACAAGTTGCCAGGGCCAGGCCACAATGTAGCTACACAGTGGCTACCAATGAGAAGGAGACATTCATGGGTACCGATACCGTGGTCCGAGCTCGCATCGACAGCGAGACCAAAGAGCGCGCCACCGCCGCCCTCGATGCCATGGGCCTGACCGTGTCAGACGCCATCCGCCTGCTGATGCTGCGGATCGCCGACGAAAAGCGCCTGCCGTTTGCGGTGCAGGTACCAAACGCCACCACGACCAAGGCGCTGGAAGAGCTGGAAGCCGGAAAGGGCAAGCGCTTCGATAGCGCGGATGCGCTGTTCGACGATCTAGGCATCTAATGCTGACCCCAGTTCGCTCAAGCCAGTTCAAGCGAGACGTAAAGCGGGTCCAGAAGCGCGGCAAGGACATGGACAAGCTACGCCGACTGCTGGGCCGGCTGCTTGAGCAAGCGCCCTTGCCGGATACCTACCAGGATCATGCATTGCAGGGAAACTGGAAGGGTTACCGAGATGCCCATATCGAGCCCGATTGGCTGTTGCTGTATCGCGTCGCGGATGACCAACTGCAATTGGCCCGGACAGGTAGCCACGCAGATCTCTTCCGCGAGTAGGCTAGGGCTTGTCTGAAAAGTGCCTGCGCTCGGTAATACGGCGTTAAAAATCGGCTGGTGCGCCAGCCCGGTCAAAATGCTCATTTACACCCCGTAAACTGCGCTGTCTCACCGATTTTTGCCTTGTCTAACCTTCGCTCGTCGACTTTTCGGACAGCGCCTAGCCTGAAACCCTTCCCCGCATGGCGGTTCCCGACACCACGACACAGGGTAATTCCCCTGCTCTCATCCTTTGCTCTTCCCCCTCAACCCAGCCGAATTGACCGCGTGGCGCCGCTTCCGGCATGATCGTGGCTGCTAGATCACTCCAACCTCTCAACAAAAACAAGGCGCTAGGCGGCTACCATCGTAAAGTGACGGCCCGCCGAGAAGACGCCATTTCGCTGAACACCACCAAGGAACCCCCATGACACGCCACATCGCGCCCCGCCCCCTTGCCCTGACCACCCTGGCCGCCGGCATCGCTCTGTCCACTGCGCTTGCCACGTCCGCCGCCCAGGCCAACGACTTCGCCGACATGGACCCGGTCAAGCTGCGCCTGGCCCACGTGGTCAACGAGCAGGACGGCTTCCATATCGCCGCCACCAAGTTCGAGGAGCTGGTCGAAGCCCGTACCGAAGGCAAGGTCGACGTCGAGATCTTCCCCAACGCCACCCTGGGTGATGAACGCACCCTGCTCGAAGGCATGCAGATCGGCACCGTCGACATGGGCGTGATCACCAACGGCCCGGTGGCCAACTTCGTCGAGCCCATGGCGGTATTCGAACTGCCGTTCCTGTTCGCCTCGCCCGAGGAGGCCTACTCGGTACTCGACGGCCCCATCGGCCAGGAACTGCTCGACAGGCTGGCCGACGTCAACCTCAAGGGCCTGGCCTACGCCGAACGCGGTTTCCGCAATCTGACCAACTCCGAACGCCCGGTGGCAAGCCCCGAGGACATCGACGGCCTGCGAATCCGCGTCATGGAAAACCCGGTCTACGTCGACACCTTCCGCGAACTCGGCGCCAATGCCGTGCCGATGGCCTGGACCGAGGCGCTGACCGCCATGCAGCAGGGCACCATCGACGGCCAGGAAAACCCGATCAACGTGATCCACTCGTTCAAGCTCAACGAGACCCAGGACTACATGACGCTGTCGCGTCACACCTATGCCCCGGCGATCTTCGTGATGGGCATGCCGTCCTGGCAGAAGCTGCCCGAGGCCGCCCAGGAAGTCGTCGAGGCCGCCGCCCAGGAAGCCGCCGAGTACGAGCGCGAGCAGAACGCCGCCATGGCCGAACAGCAGCTTGCCGAACTCAAGGAAGCCGGCATGCAGATCGAGGAGTCTCCCGACATCGCCGCCTTCCAGGACGCCGTCGCTCCGGTCTACGAGACCTACGGCGAGCAGTTCGGCGACTACCTGCCGCGCATCCAGGAAGCGCTGAAGGCCGGGGAGTCCAAGTAAGTGCTGTCCCTGCTCGAACGCCTTGAGCGGGGACTCGACGCCGTGACACGCCCGGTGGTGTTCGCCGCCATGGCGGCGTTGATCGGCGTCATCTCCCTGCAGATCATCTCCCGGGTGGCCTTCACCGCGGTGGGCTGGACCGAAGAGGTCGCACGCTTTCTGCTGGTCTGGATCACCTTCCTGGCCGCTACCCTGGCCTACCGCGCCGGCCGTCATATCGCCGTGACCTTCGTGGTCGACGCCCTGCCCGGCCTTGGTGGACGAATCGCCAGGATCATCGCCCACCTGGTGGTGCTGGCCTTTCTGCTGGCGCTGATCGTCATCGGCTGGAACTACATGCAGTTGCAGAGTTTCCAGAAGTCGGCGTCACTACGCCTGTCGATGACCTGGGTCTACGCGGTGATGCCCCTGGCGGGCGCCTTGATGGCCTTCACCACCCTGGTGGCGATCGTGCGAGAGCTCACCGGCCAGACACCAGCGAGCCCGCAGGAGGTGGCGTGATGCTGTTGCTGTTCATCTCCTTCGTGGTGCTGATGCTGATCGGCGTGCCCATCGCCTTCACCATCGGCGCCAGCACCCTGGCGACGCTGGTGGTACAGGGCACACCGCTCGCCGTGGTGCCCCAGCAGATGTTCCAGGGCATCAACACCTTCGCCCTGGTCGCGGTGCCGATGTTTATCCTCACCGGTGATCTGATGGCCCAGGGCGCGGTCAGCCGCAAGCTGGTCGACTTCGCCGACAGCCTGTTCGGCTTTCTCAAGGGCGGGCTTTCGCTGGTGTCGGTACTGGCCGGGATGTTCTTTGCCGCCATCTCAGGCTCCGGTGCGGCCACCACCGCTGCGGTGGGCTCGAGCCTGGTGCCGGAACTCAAGCGCAAGGGCTATGACCCGGCCTCCGCCGCCAGCCTGATCGCCGCCAGCGGCACCATCGGCGTGGTGATCCCACCCTCGGTGCCGATGATCATCTACGCGGTTATCGCCCAGGAGTCGGTGTCGGACCTGTTTCTGGCGGGCTTTCTGCCGGGGCTGGCCATGGGTCTTGGCCTCGGTGCCATCGCCCTGGTCCAGGCCCACCGTCGCCAGTACCCCCACGGCAGCCCGCTGTCGCTGGCGACCATCTGGCGAACCCTGCGAGCAGCAAGCTGGGGACTGATGACGCCGGTCATCATCCTCGGCGGGATCTTCTCGGGGGTGTTCACCCCCAGCGAGGCGGCGGTGGTGGCGGTGGTCTACGCCCTGCTGGTGTCGCTGTTCGTCTATCGCGACCTGACCTATCGGGACGTCTACGCCGTGATGATTCGCTCGGCGATCACCACCTCGGTGATCATGCTGGTGATCGCCACCTCGGCGGTGCTGAGCTGGACATTGTCCAGCGCCCAGGTGCCGGCCCAGATCGCCCAGTCGGTGCTGTCGCTGTCCACCGATCCCTACGTCATCCTGCTGCTGGTGGTGGCGGTGATCCTGCTGACCGGGGTGTTCATCGAGACCGCCAGCGCCCTGATCATCCTGACCCCGGTATTGCTGCCGCTGGTGACCCAGCTCGGCATCGATCCGGTGCACTTTGGTCTGATCATCGTGGTGGGGCTGGCGATCGGCATGATCACACCCCCGGTGGCGATCAACCTGTACGTGGCCTCTTCGGTGACCCAGCTGCCGCTCGAGCGTATCACCCGTGCCATCCTGCCCTACCTGCTGGGGCTGATCGGCGTGCTTTTGCTGGTGGTCTACGTGCCCCTGTGGCTATCGTCCTGACGCTGGAGGCGAAAGAGCCTATTTAGCGCCAACAAGCGAGCCGCGGATGCTGTCATCAGCATCCGCGGTTTTTTCTTTGCTGCCACAGCGCCATACTGGCGATGGACCGCTTCATCGGCGACTCCTTTGCAGCTTCACCGTACCCTGACATCCGGAGCCCTCATGTCCCTTCGCCTGCCTGTCGTTGCCCGTCCCGGCCTTCGCGCCTTCCTGCACCAAGCAAGGATCGGCCTGCCGAACCGCGCCATGATCACCGCCATGATCGCCGCCCTGCTGCTGGCAAGCCTCGCCGGCTGCACCACTTACACCTACGATGACGGACACAAGGAGACGGTCTGGGGCGTTCCCCCGGTGGATGAGCACAAGACCGAACAGGAGCGCCAGAACGAAGGCGTCAAATATCGTGAACCGGGCGTTATCCCGGAAGAATGATGGCCCGATTTACCCCCCCACTTCACCGGTGGTACAGGCCTCGCCAGGACCTGCTGACGCTCAGGTGCTGCCGCCCTTCACCAGGGTGAATCCTAGATCGCGGATCGGCCGTTCCGGAGTCTTGCCGGACAGACGCTCGAGCAGCAGTTCCGCCGCCTGGGTGCCCATCTCGCTGCGGGCCACCGCCAGGGTGGTCAGCTTCGGCGTCAGGTGCTCCGCCAGCGGCAACCCCAGATAGCCACCCACCGCCAGCTCCTCGGGAATCCTGATGCCCTGGCGGCTGGCCGCCAGCAGCACGCCGCTGGCGACGATATCGTTGGAGCAGTGGATGGCTTCCGGTCGCGGTGTCATCGCCATCACATCCTCCAGCGCTCGTACGCCGACCTCGTAGGACGCCGGCTCGTGGTACTCCAGCACCCCGCCACAGGCCGCGCCCGCCTCCTCCAGCGCTCGCTGGTGGCCCTCCAGGCGCTGTGCCGCCCGGTAGTCATGCCCCAGGTGAGAGCCGACGAAGGCGATACGCCGATAGCCCTGCTCAAGCAGATGGGACGCCATAGCGTGACCCAGGGCAACGCCGTCCACCCCCACGTTCATGTCGATGGGGTCGTCACCCACTTCCATGATCTCCACCACCGGGCGCCCCCAGTCCCTGAGTCGCGAGATCACCCGGGGCCGGTGGCGTAGACCGGTCAGGATCACCCCGGACGGCGAATAGCCGAGCACCGTATCGACCAGACTGGCCTCGCGGTCCAGATCCCAGTCGGTGGTGGCCAGCAGCATCTGATAGCCCGCCGCCTCCAGTCGCTTCTGGATGGCGTCGATGACCTCGATAAAGGTCAGGATCGCCAGCGACGGCACGATCACCGGGATCACCCGGGTGCCCGCTGCGGCAAGCCCCCCGGCGATCAGGTTGGGCACATAGCCAAGCGCCTCCACCGCCGCGTCGACGCGTTCTTTGACCTCGGCGGAGACTCGCCCCGGCGTATTCAGCGCCCGCGATACGGTGATCGGCGCGACCCCCGCCTGCCGGGCCACGTCGGCCAGGGTCACTCGGCCCTTGCCCCGGTGGCGCTTGCGTGAGCGAATTTCCTGGCTGTCCATTGGCGTCCTTCCTCGAAGATTCCTTTGGCCACAGTGTAACCCAAGACCAAAGTATGGGTAGCGCTACCATCTTAATGGTAGCGCTACCCATGCAATGTCGGCTACCTTTCGACTACGCCTCGACGCAATAGCGTCGTCGGACGATACGCCCCGAGGAGACAACGACAATGAACGCACGCAGCCTCACCCCCCTTGCCCTGGTCACCGCCATCTCGCTCGGCGCCGCTGGCACCGCCGCCGCCGAAGACCTGGCCATCGCCATCCACACCGACCCGTCTCACGCCATGTTCAAGATCGGCGAGCGCCTCAAGGACACCATCGAGAGCGAGTCCGATGGCGAGCTGACGGTGACCCTGCTTGGCACCGAGGTCGGTGGCGAGCGCGACCACCTGGAAGGCGCCAGCTACGGCGAGTACGCCATCGCCCTCGGTGGCTCCATGCCGATGACCCTGTATGCCCCCGAGTTTGCCGCCGCCGACCTGCCCTTCGTCTACGACTCCAGTGACCAGGCGCGCAAGATCTACGAAGGCGAGATCGGCGAGGCGCTGAATCAGAGCCTGATCGCCAAGGGCAACATGCGCCTGGTGGGCCTGTCGGCGCGTAACCCCCGCAACCTGACCTCAAAGACCCCGGTCAAGACCCCGGAAGACGTCAGCGAGGTGCGCATGCGCGTGCCGGAGATCGCGCCCTGGGTCGCGGTATGGGGCGAGATCGGCGCACTGCCGAGCCCGATCGCCTGGCCGGAGGTCTACACCTCGCTGCAGACCGGCGTCATCGACATGCAGGAAAACCCGGTGGACAACATCTACGCCGGCAAGCTGTTCGAGGTGCAGGACTATGTCAGCCGCACCGAGCACGTCTACTCGTTCTTCCACTGGCTGATGAACGAAGACGTCTATCAGGAGCTGTCCGACGAACACCGTGACATCGTCCTGTCCGCCATCGACGACGCCACCACTTGGGGCGATCAACTGGTCAGCGATGGTCAGGCGGAGCTGTTTGAAAAACTCAAGGAAGAAGGCATGGAGGTGGTCGAGCCCGATGTCGCCGCCTTCCGTCAGGCCGCGCGCCCCGCCGTGGAAGAGATCGCCCAGGACTACGACCCGGCCGTTCGTGACTATGTGCTGTCACTGATCCAGTAAGTCCGAGGCGGCGCTAACCCCGAAGGCGTTGTTGCCTCGAGGGTTTGCACAGCATCTGACCGTCCCACGGGGCCTCGCTGACCGAGGCCTCCCTCCCTTGAGTCAAGTCCCCGCCACCCGGCGGGGGCAACGGAGTGTCCGATGACCTCTTCTCCTACCCTGTCCCGGGCACTGGGTGCTTTCTGGTGGTTGTTGACCACCGTGGTAGTCGGTGCCTTCGGCCTGATGCTGCTGGTCATGGCCATTCAGGTAATCGCACGCTATGCCCTCGGCGTCGCGGTGCCCTGGACCGACGAGGTTTCCCGCTATCTGTTCCTGGCGGAGATCTTTCTCGGTTCGGTGCTGGCACTGCGCTACCAGGAACACATCCGCATCACCGTCGTCACCGACCTGCTGCCAGCGCGCGCCCAGCACTGGGCGGCGGTCGCCGCCGACGCCATCAGCATCCTGGTGCTTCTGATGATCATGGGGGGCGCCTTCAACATGATGGAGCGCACCGCCGGCATCTTCGCCAGCACCTTCGACATGAGCTTTTCCTACCTGTACCTGATGCAGCTGGTCGCTGCCGGCCTGATGGCACTGCTGCTGGTGGAGGACCTCGTCGTTCGTCTGCGCGGCAAGCCTCCCACCTTGCCTGACGAACCCAAGGAGTAAGACACCATGGAAATCTTTGCCATCATGTTCGTCGGCCTGATCGTGCTGCTGATGCTGGGGGTGCCGGTCGCCTTTGCGATGATCGCCTCATCGGCGGCGGTGCTGGCCTACACCCGTGGCTTCGCCGAGATCCCGCTGGAGATGATCGCCCAGCGCACCCTGTACGGCGTCAACAGCTTCACCCTGCTGGCGATTCCCGCCTTTCTGCTGATCGGCCGGCTGATGAACTCCGCCGGCATCTCTGATCGGGTGTTCGACGTGGCGCGCTGCGCCGTGGGTCACCTCAAGGGCGGGCTCGGCCACGTCAACGTGCTGGCGAGCATGCTGTTTGCCGGCATGTCGGGCTCGGCGGTGGCCGATGCTGGCGGGCTTGGCGCGGTGGAGATCAAGGCCATGGAAGACGATGGCTTTCCCACCGACTTCAGCGCCGCGGTCACCGCCAGTTCAGCTACCATCGGGCCGATCATCCCGCCCAGCATTCCGGCGGTCATCTATGGCGCCCTGGCCAACGCCTCCATCGCCGCGATCTTTCTCGGCTCCATCCTGCCGGGCCTGTTCATGGGTGCCGGCCTGATGGTGATGGTGGCGGTGATCTCCCATCGTCGTGGCTACCCGACCCGGGCCCGCGCCACCATGGCCGAATTCACCCGTGCACTGTCGCGGGGTCTGCTGCCCATGCTGACGCCAGTGATCATCCTGGTCGGCATCCTGTCGGGGCTTTTCACCCCCACCGAGGCCTCGGTGGTGGCGCTGCTCTACTGCATGATCATCTCGTTCTGCGTCTATCGCTCGATCACCCTGCGCGAGTTCGTCCAGATCCTGCGTGACACCGCCATCGACACCTCGGTGCTGCTGCTGATCATCGCCGGCAGCGCGCTCTATAGCTGGATCCTGGCGCGTTATCAGGTCACCGCCCTGGTCGCCGACTTCCTGCTCGCTACCGTCAGCGATCCGATGCTGCTGCTTCTGCTGCTGAGCCTGTTCATCCTGCTGATCGGGCTATTCATCGACTCGGTGCCGGCGCTGTTTCTGCTGACGCCGCTGCTGGTGCCGGTGGTGGTGCAGTACGGCATCGATCCGGTGCACTTCGGCGTGCTGATGATCTTCAACCTGATGATCGGGCTGATCACGCCACCGGTGGGCACGGTGCTGTTCGCCATCCAGAAGATCACCAACCTGCCCTTCAACACCCTGGTGCGGGCCACCCTGCCGTTCTACATCCCGCTGGTGGCGGTGCTGATCGTGATCACGCTGTTTCCGTCCATCGTGATGTTCCTCCCCAACCTCTTGCTCAAATGACGCCGCGACCGGGCAAGGCTCCAGGTCCTTGCCCGGCGGGCTTATCTCAATAGGAGTCATGCCATGGCTGTACTGATCACCGGTGGCCTCGGCCACGTCGGTTCCTGGGTCGCCACCCTGCTCGCCCGCCAGGGCAAGAAGGTCATCATCTGCGATATGGCCGCCCCCCACGTCGACCGCATGGGCCTCGACTATCTCGAGGAAGTGCGCGACAACGTCCACTTCGAAGCGGTGGATGTGCTCGACACCCACACCCTGTTCGAGACCTTTCTGCGCTATCGCGACGAGCTGGAAGGGGTCATACACGGCGTCTCGGTGATCGCCGGGCCAAGCTTCCAGACCCGCCCGTTCAAGCACCTGTCGATCAACGCCATGGGCACCCTGAACGTCTACGAGACCTGCCGCCTGCTGGGCATCGACAAGGTGGTCAACATGAGCTCCGGCGCGGTCTACGGCGACGCCGCCGGCCCCCAGGTCGAGACCATGCCCTACAAGGCCACCGACCTTTACGGCGCCACCAAGATTTCCGGCGAGCTCTACGGCGACCAGTACACGGCGACCTACGGCATGGATATCCGTCAGGCCCGACTGTTCTTCGTGTATGGCCCCGGCAAGCGCCCGTCCCACATGCACGCGGTCTACCAGGCGATGTTCGGGCCACTCGAAGGGCTACGCGATGTGCACCCTGACAACGGACGCGACCAGACCACCGACTGGACCCACGTCGAGGACACCGCGAGGGGCATCCTGGCGCTGTTCGATGCCGACAGCGTGCCTCACCGCCACTACAACATTTCCTGCGGGGTGCCGATCGCCCACCAGGACATCGTCGACAGCGTCACCGAACTGCTCGGCCACGACAGCGGCATGCGTCTGGGGCCTGGCCCCTTCGTGGTGCGTGGCAGCCCCCTGGACATCACCCGCGCGCGCACGGATCTGGGCTTCGAGCCGCAATTTACCGATATCCGCGAGGGGCTCGAGGACTACCATCGCTGGCTCAAGAAGAACGCCTGAAACGACACGGCCGGCCTGTCAAAGGCCGGCCGCTCGAAGACGGGTCGATCCGCTTCCGCCATCACTGCCGACGGAACACCAGCGCCAGATTGTTGGCCGGCAGCTCGTGGACGGCCTCCCGGCTCAGGCCGTGCTCGGCGGCAACCTCGGTTACCTGCTCCAGGTCCCGCACGCCCCAGCGCGGGTCACGGCGCCTCAAGTCGGCGTCGAAGGCCGCATTGGACGGCGCGGTATGCTCACCACCACGTCGGTAAGGGCCGTACAGCAACAGCACGCCACCCGGCTCGAGGTGGGCCTGGGCCTTTGCCATCAGCGCAGGCGTCACTTCCCACGGCGAGATATGGATCAGATTGATCGCCACCAGGGCGTCAAAGGTGTCATCCGGCCAGGGTTCCAGCACGTCGCGGCGCACCGGCGCCAGCAGATTGCCGCCCCCTTGCGTCGCTTGTTCCGGCTCTCGCCCAGATGACCCTGCCCGTTGCGCTTCGCTTTCGCCTTGCCTGTCACCCTCCGCTGCCCCTTGCCTATCTTCTGCTGCTGCAAGCGCGCGCCAGGCAGCGATGGACGCCAGCGCCGCCTCGGAAACGTCACTCGGCTGCCAATGCCAGCCCGGCTGGCACTGCGTCATATAGAGTCCGTGCTCGCCACTGCCGCTGGCGAGCTCCAGTACGCGGGCATGGCGTCCCAGGCACTGGCGCAGCACCGCGTGGATGGGCTCGCGATTGCGAAGCGCCGCTGGACTGGAGAGTCTCGCGTCGGACATGGGAAAACCTCACGGTAAACAAGGGGAGTAACAAGAGCGGCAATGGCCAAACGGATATAACGGAAGCATGGTAACGTCTGGCATCAACGGCTTGCGCAACGATGCCAAGCGATGATCGTCCCGGTACACTAGCAAAAGATACCCTTCATCTTCACCAAGGACGGCCCATGGCTCGACCCGCGCCTCGCTACCTCGAGATTCAACAGCACATCCTGGCCAAGATCCAGCGGGGGGAATGGCCCACCGACCATCGCATTCCGGGTGAGGAGCAGCTGGCGCTCGACTTCAACGTCAGTCGCATGACCGCCAACAAGGCCATCCGCGAACTGGTTCAGCGCGGCTACCTTACCCGCCAGCCGGGAGCCGGAACCTTCGTCACCGAACGCAAGGCGGAATCCTCGCTGATGGAGGTCCACAATATCGCCGAAGAGGTCCGCGGTCGCGGCCATCACTATCGGGCCAGGGTGCAGCGTGCCGAAGCGATCGACGCCAGTGAGGACATCGCGTTGCAACTGGGGGTCAAGCGAGGCAGCAAGGTCTTCCATACCCGCATCGTTCACCACGAAAACGACGAGCCCATCCAGCTCGAGATGCGCTACGTCAATCCCCGCCACGTGCCCGATTATCTGGACGCCGACTTTACGCTCACCACGCCCCATCAGGTGCTGATCCAAACCTGGCCGATCACCGATATCGAACACGTGGTCGAGGCCGTTTCGGCAGACATACAACAGGCCGCGGAGCTGGCCATCTCCACTTCCCTTCCCTGTCTACAGCTGCAGCGGCGCACCTGGTCAAATGACCTGCTCATCAGCTACGCCGTATTGATCCACCCGGGAGATCGCTACAAGCTGCGCTCGGCGTGGAAGGACTGAGGGACAGACACAGCTTCCACCAACGCACTAGGGCCGGTCAGTGATTGTCCGGCCCTCGGGCTTAAGGCTACAGCGATCGACAAGGTTACTGCAGCAGCATGGCCGCCGGGATCGCCATTACCAGGGTCAGTGCCACCCGCACCGCCCACACCACCAGCATCTGCCAGATGGTGATGGGAATTCGGGTGGCCAGCACGCAGGGAATGGACGCCGAGAAGAACAGGATGGACGACACCGACACCACGCCGGCGGCAAAGCGCGCCACGAAGTCGATTCCCGCGTCGCCACCGAGCAGCAGCGCCGGCAGGAACATCTCGGCCAGGCCCGCTGCGCTGGCCTGGGCCAGTTCCTGGGCATTATCGATGCCGAAGATCGCCACCACCGGATAGAACAGCCAGCCCAGCCACTCGAACACCGGCGTGTACTTGGCCACCAGCAGTCCCAGCAGCCCCACCGACATGATCGACGGCAGGATGCTGATCGCCATCACCAGCCCTTCGGTCAGATTCTTGCGTACGCTGGATCCCAGCCGCGGCGCCTGCTCGGCCACCTTGATACCGGTGCGCCACGCCAGCGCCAGGCGATCCCCCTTCCGCGCTTCAGGTTCGCCGTCGGTCGCGGTGTTGTCCATGCCTGACAGCGGCCACAACCGCGCGGTCACCGCCGAGACAACGAAAGTGATCACCAGGGTGATCCAGAAGTAGGCGTTCCAGTAGTCCATCAGCCCCAGGGTCTTGGCGACGATGATCATGAACGGCGCGGAGACGGTAGAGAAACCGGTGGCAATGATGGCCGCTTCTCGGGCCGAGTACTGGCCACCGGCGTAGGCACGGCTGGTGATCAACAGTCCGATCGAGTAGCTGCCGACAAAGGAGGCCACCGCGTCGATGGCGCTTCGACCCGGGGTACGCCACAGCGGGCGCATGACGGGCTGAACCAGGATGCCGATCAGCTCGAGTAGCCCATAGCTCAGCAGCAGCGCCAGGAAGATGGCACCGATCGGCACGATCAGCCCCACCGGAATCACCAGCTTGTCGTAGAGAAAGGGCAGCATGTCCGGCTGATGCAGCAGTGCCGGACCGGCGGTGGTCATGGTCAACAGCGCCGCCACCACCCCCAGAAGCTTGAGCACGGTGAAGATCTTGTCGGTGAGACTGCGTCGCCAGTCTCCCTTGATCAACGGATAGGCCGCGCCGGCGATGATCAGCGCCAGGGCGTAGAACCTCGCCCAGTCACCGAGCCCGGCCCGTGCCGCGGTCACCAGATGATCCAGCGGAATCGTGGTTCGACCTTCCCAGGCAACCGGAACAAAGAAGATGAAGATGCCGATGGCGCTGGGCACCAACAGCTTGAACAACAGCAGGCCGAGGGGTGGCTGGCCTACCGAGGAACCAGGAGTCGTCGCCATGAAGGGAACCTCGTCGAAGTGTGAACCAACTCGTAAGTGTCATCTTGTTTGTATATACATTTAAACCGCTATAGTGGCAAAGCACTCCCCCACAGCGCCTTTAGACGATGGTCTAATATGCCACAAGCTTCTCCTCAGATTCGTTCGTTAAACGGCGTTATCACGCTCCACCACACCTCTTTCCTGCAGCGTCGCAGACAGGCCGCCGGTCAGGGCATCGGACGAACCGGCAAGGGCTCCAGAACCACACTTTCCTGTATATACATGATGCTGTCGAGCGATCCCGTTGGGCACCCGACGTCTCCCGCGCGTGCTCGAAACGCTCTCAGGTCCCTGGACGATTCGGGGTTCAGAAAAGCCGGTAACGATCCCGTGGCCAAGACGGGGTGCACTCGGCCTAGCCGACCTGCGCTCCCCCGGTGCGATGCTTCACAGAGGACAGGCCTGGTGCACCCGCGACCCTGTATATACGTTTACCGAAGCAATCCGTCGAGATTTCACGCCTATCCGCGCACTACGACCATGGTCTACTGATGCGTCACGGCCTGGAACCAAGCCCAAAAAACGCCTGCAAGCCGCTGTTTCAACAACCATCCATCAGGCCAGACCCGAGGTTCGGACGATGCATCACTGGCGACTCGGCGGCTTGACGAAACGGCTTGAAGGCATTATTTGTATATACATTACCCGACACGGAGCATCCCCATGTCCGAGCAATCCAAGCGCCTGCTGTGGCGCGATCTGGCGATCTTCGACGGACTGACCACCCTGCCCGAGCGTCACTGGGTAGCGGTCGAGGATGGACGGATCTGCGCCCTGGGCACCATGCAGACCCTTGACCCGAGTCAACATCGCGACGCCGTCGACATGGGGCAAGGCGGCGTCATGACGCCGGGCCTGATCGACTGCCATACCCACCTGGTCTTCGGCGGGCAGCGCAGCGACGAATTCGAGCTGCGCCTGCAAGGCGCCTCCTACGAAGAGATCGCGCGTCGCGGTGGCGGCATTCTAGGCACCGTTACGGCGACCCGGGAAGCCGACGAATCGGCCCTGTTCGACGCCGCTGCAAAGCGCCTCACGTCGATGATCGAGGACGGCGTGACCAGCGTCGAGATCAAGTCCGGCTACGGCCTGACCCTGGCCGACGAACTGAAGATGCTGCGGGTGGCGCGACGTCTCGGCGAGCAACTGCCCGTGCGCATCACTACCACCCTGCTGGCCGCCCATGCCCTGCCACCGGAGTATGCAGACGACGCCGATGGCTACATCGAGCTGGTGTGCGACCAGATCCTGCCGGCGGCCCACGCCGAGGGCCTGGTCGATGCGGTCGACGTGTTCTGCGAGCGCATCGCCTTCTCGAGCGAACAGTCCCGACGCGTGTTCGAGGCGGCCAGGGCGCTTGACCTGCCGGTCAAGGCCCACGCCGAGCAGCTTTCGCTGTCCGGTGGCGCGGCCCTGGTGGCCCAGTTCCGAGGGTTATCCGCCGACCATATCGAGTACCTGGACGACGACGGCATCGCGGCGATGGCCGATGCCGGGACCGTCGGCGTCCTGCTGCCCGGTGCCTTCTACACCCTGCGCGAAACGCAGCACCCACCGATCGACGCCATGCGTCGTGCCGGCGTCGCCATGGCGGTGGCCTCGGACGCCAATCCGGGCACCTCGCCCATCGTGCTGCCGACCCTGATGCTGAACATGGCCTGCACCCTGCTGCGCCTGACGCCCCAGGAGGCACTGGCCGGCATGACCCGCCACGCCGCCCAGGCCATCGGCCAGCCAGACCTTGGACGCATCGCTGTCGGCGCTTCCGCCGACCTGTGCGTCTGGAACATCGATAGCCCGGCCGAACTGGCCTATGCCGTCCAGCCGGGACGGCTCAAGCATCGCCTGCTGGAGGGCGTATTGACCCATGGATGAGCAGCTATCTTCCCCCTGGTCATCCATGACCCCGGCGGCTGACCCAGACACCATGCCGTCCAGCCGGGACGGCTCAAGCATCGCCTGCTGGAGGGCGTATTGACCCATGGATGAGCAGCTCGCTTCCCCCTCGTCTCCCATCGCGCCGCTGACCGAAGCGGACATGGGCATCTGGCAGGGGCGTACCGACCCCGAGCCCAACAGCGAGCGCTGGCACCAGCGCATCGCCGCCTACCGTTCCGGCGCCGAGCCTGGCGTCGTGGTGACGGGCTTTGCCAGTGATGCCGGTGTCGCCCGCAACAAGGGGCGGGTGGGCGCCGCCGATGGCCCCGCCGCCATTCGCCGTGCCCTCGCCCCCATGGCCTGGCACCGCGACGCCCCGGCCTACGATGCCGGCGACGTGCACTGCGTCGGCAATGGCCTCGAGGATGCCCAGGAGGCGCTGGGCGCGCGGGTGACCGAGATCCTCGACCAGGGCCACCAGCCGGTGGTGCTGGGCGGCGGTCACGAAGTCGCCTACGCCAGCTGGCGCGGCCTCTCCGAGCATCTGGACAAGGGCCACCGCAGGCCCACCGTGGCGATCATCAACCTGGACGCCCACTTCGACCTGCGCGACCCCAGCGAACAGACGTCTTCCGGCACGCCCTTCGCCCAGATCGCCGCCGACTGCGCCCGGCGTCGCTGGCCGTTCCGCTACGCCTGCCTCGGAGTCAGCCAGGCGGCCAACACCCGTGCCCTGTTTCACACCGCCAAGCGGCTCAAGTCGCTGGTGGTCGAGGATCGCGAGTTTCGCGATAGCCGCATCGCGTACATCAAGCGCGACGTGCAGCGTCTGGTAGCCGACTGCGATCACGTCTACCTGACCATCGACATGGATGTCTTCCCTGCAAGCGATGCCCCTGGCGTCAGCGCTCCCGCCTCGCGGGGCGTGATTCTGACCCACTTCGAGCCGATCCTCGAGTTCCTGCGTCGCTCGCGCAAGCTACGCCTGATCGACATCGCCGAGGTCAACCCGGCGTATGACATCGACCAACGCACGGCGCGTCTCGCCGCCCGCCTGGTCCATCAACTGACCCGGTCCAACGCCTGACCGAGCCTTTTATTCCCTTTCACTACAGGTACCGACATGAACCAGATCACGCCCTCGCTGAACGACCGTCACGATCCTTCGCGCAAGATCGCCGCCCCCACCGGCACCGAGCTGTCGTGCAAGAGCTGGCTGACCGAAGCCGCCCTGCGCATGCTGATGAACAACCTCCACCCTGACGTCGCCGAGCGTCCCGAGGATCTGGTGGTGTACGGCGGCATCGGTCGCGCTGCCCGCACCTGGGAATGCTTCGACAAGATCGTCGAGGTGCTCAAGCGCCTGGAGGACGACCAGACCCTGCTGATCCAGTCCGGCAAGCCGGTAGCGGTGATCCCGACCCACAAGGACGCGCCGCGGGTGCTGATCGCCAACTCCAACCTGGTGCCGGCCTGGGCCAACTGGGAGCACTTCAACGAGCTCGACAAGAAGGGACTGATGATGTACGGCCAGATGACCGCCGGGTCCTGGATCTACATCGGCTCCCAGGGCATCGTCCAGGGCACCTACGAGACCTTCGTCGAGGCTGGCCGTCAGCACTTCAACGGCGACCTCAAGGGCCGCTGGGTACTGACCGCCGGCCTCGGCGGTATGGGCGGCGCCCAGCCGCTGGCGGCGACCCTGGCCGGCGCCTGCTCGCTGAACATCGAGTGCCAGCAGACGAGCATCGACTTCCGTCTGCGTACCCGCTATCTGGACGAGCAGGCCAACGACCTGGACGACGCGCTCGAGCGTCTTGCGCGCTACACCAGTGAAGGCAAGGCCATCTCCATCGGTCTTTGCGCCAACGCCGCCGACGTCCTGCCGGAACTGGTCAAGCGCGGCGTCAAGCCGGACATGGTCACCGACCAGACCAGTGCCCACGATCCGCTGCACGGCTACCTGCCCTCTGGCTGGACCTGGGACGAGTACGTGGCCCGCGCCAAGAGCGAGCCCGACACAGTGGTCAAGGCCGCCAAGGCGTCCATGGCGGTGCATGTGCGCGCCATGCTCGAGTTCCAGAAGATGGGCGTGCCCACCTTCGACTACGGCAACAACATCCGCCAGATGGCCCAGGAAGAAGGCGTCGAGAATGCCTTCGACTTCCCCGGCTTCGTCCCGGCCTACATTCGTCCGCTGTTCTGCCAGGGCATCGGCCCGTTCCGCTGGGTGGCGCTGTCCGGCGATCCGGAGGACATCTACAAGACCGACGCCAAGGTCAAGGAGCTGATCCCCGACGACGAGCACCTGCACCACTGGCTCGACATGGCCAAGGAGCGCATCAGCTTCCAGGGTCTGCCGGCGCGTATCTGCTGGGTCGGTCTGAAGGATCGCGCGCGCCTCGGCCGCGCCTTCAACGAGATGGTCAAGAACGGCGAACTCAAGGCACCCATCGTCATCGGCCGTGACCACCTCGACTCCGGTTCCGTGGCCAGCCCCAACCGCGAGACCGAGTCCATGCTGGACGGCAGCGACGCCGTGTCCGACTGGCCGCTGCTCAACGCCCTGGCCAACACCGCAGGCGGCGCTACCTGGGTCTCGCTGCACCACGGCGGGGGTGTCGGCATGGGCTTCTCACAGCACGCCGGTGTAGTCATCGTCGCCGACGGTACCGACGAGGCCGATGCCCGCCTGGCCCGCGTCCTGCGCAACGACCCGGCAAGCGGCGTGATGCGCCATGCCGACGCCGGCTACGACATCGCCAGGCAGTGTGCCCGCGACAACGGCCTCGACCTGCCGATGCTCAAGGACTGATGCCGTCCCGGGCGCGGCCAGCCGCTGGCGCGCCCGACCCTGGCATCGAGGCGCCTTGTCCCTGAGGGCGCCTCCTGCCAGGGAGCGCCATGCAAAAAGCGCGAACGCCTGCACAAAGGCCGCCCCTCGGGGCGGCCTTTATCGTTTACAACCCTGGTTCACTTCGATGCCACTTGAAACGTGCGCCGACGCCCCTGAAGCGGCCGGCGACGGGTCAGGCGCAGCACTGCTTGAACTTGCGCGCACTGCCACAGGGACAGGGATCGTTGCGTCCCGGCTTGAGTCGAGACACCCGGGCCTCGCCATCCAGATAGACCCAGCGTCCCTGGTGGCGCACAAAGCGCGAGCGCTCTTCCAGCACGCCCCAGCGCTGCCGCCCCGGCGTGCCCTCGGCAAAGGTCGCACGAAACTGCACCCAGCCCTGGTCGCCTGTTTCACCGCTATCGAGTATCTCGAGACGCTTCCAGCGGGTATCGTCGTCATCGCCCAGTTGCGCCGGGCAACTGTCCGGGTGCCAGCTATGGCGAAGGTAGTCCTCGAGCCCGAGGGCGAAGGCCGCAAAGCGCGAGCGCATCAGCGCCTCAGGCGAACCTGCGTTCTCGCCCTGGTGCAGCAGACCGCAGCAGTGCTCGAGGACCAGACCACTGCCGCAGGGGCAGCGGGTGGATGACGTTGTAGTCAAGGTACGGCTCTCCTCTTATCTACCTTGCGCTTTGCCACAGCGCGGGCCTTGTACGAACACCCGACGTGGGTGGCAACGCTTTAAACAGACTGCCGACCTGTACCGGCCTCACGCAAATACCGACCAGCCTGTGGCCTTGGAAAGCCCTTCCAGGGCGGCGGTGCCCTTGAGCGAATTGCCGTAGCGATCCAGGCCCGGCGACCACACCGCGATCGAGACCACGTTGGGTACCACCGCCATGATCCCGCCCCCGACACCGCTCTTGCCCGGGAAGCCGACCCGATAGGCGAAGTCCCCCGAGCCATCGTAGTGGCCGCAGGTCATCATCAACGCATTGATCGCCCGTACCCGCTCGAGCCCGATCATGCGCTGGCCCTCGAAGCCACCACACAGAAAGCGTGTGGCCCTGGCGAGCTGGGCGGTGGACATCTCGATGGCGCAGTGATGGAAGTAGGTGCCCAGCACCCGGTCACAGTCGTTGGTCAGGTTGCCGCAGGAACGCAGGAAGTAGGCCAGGGAGAAGTTGCGATCCCCGGTGGCATGCTCGGAGCGCGCCACCTGCTCGTTGATGTGGATGTCCTCGTCGCCGGAGGCCTCGCGCAGAAAGCGCAGAATCTCGCCGAGGGTGTCGCGTGGCGCATTGCACCCGAGCACCGCGTCGGTGGTGACAATCGCCCCGGCGTTGATGAAGGGATTGCGGGGAATGCCGTCTTCCACCTCCAGCTGGACGATGGAGTTGAAGGCCCGGCCCGATGGCTCGCGCCCGACCCGCTGCCACAGGCCATCGCCGTGGCGCCCCAGCGCCAGCGCCAGGGTGAAGACCTTCGACACGCTCTGGATCGAAAAGGCCTTGGCGGCGTCGCCGGCATGAAACTCCTGTCCATCCACGGTGCACACACTGATGGCGAACTGGCGGGGATCAACACAGGCAAGTTCGGGGATATAGCTTGCCACCTGGCCCCACTCGCCAGCCTGACGAGCCTCGCGATCCAGCCTCTCGACCAGCGCCTGCAGTTGTTCCGGCGTAAGGGTCTTTCCCATGAGCGTGATTCTTCCAGGAGCCTGACAAGGCTGGCGATGGTCGCCCCCTCCTTCGTGGCTGTCAACGCCGGTTCCCGGCCGGGGACAATCTCCCGGGCGATATGTCCCGCTCAGCGCCCGCGCCGCTTGGTGCGCATGGTCGCCTCGGCGGCAAGCGGATCTTCTGGCCAGGGGTGCTTGGGGTAGCGGCCGCGGTTCTCCTTGCGCACCTCGGGGTAGACGTTGTGCCAGAAGCTTCGAAGGTCCATGGTCGTCGCCAGCGGACGCCGCGCCGGGGACAGCAATTCCAGGCGTACCGGCACCCGCCCGTCGACGATATGCGGTGTGGCCTCGCAACCGAACAGGGCCTGCAGCTTGGCGGCCAGCACCGGCACGATACGCGTGCCGTGCTCGTCGCCGTCATCGACCTCACGCTCATAGCGCAAGGCCGCACTGTCACCGCTTGGCAGCGCCAGCCGTCGCGGTGCCAGCTCGTCCAGCTGGCCCGCCAACGGCCACGGCAGACGTTCGCGCAACAGCCGTTCCCAGGGCAGCGCCAACACCTGATCGAGCCGCGACAGGCCATCCAGATGCGGACCGAGCCAGTCCTCGAGCTCGGCCATCAGGCTGGCGTCGTCAAGCTCCGGCCACTGGGGATCATGCGCCCGTCGCAGCAGCGCTACCCGTCTTCTGAGCTGTTCTGCCGCCTCGTCCAGCGGCAGCGCCTCGCGCTGCCCCAGGGCGTCGAGCAGCGCCCTATGCCTCGCCTCTCGACTCGGCGGTCCTGCCAGGGGCTTGCGCTCCAGCACCACGGCATCGAGGGCGCGTACCCGCTCGCCTTCCAAGCGTCCCGCCGATGCTTTCCAGGCGACCCGCTCGGTCCAGTCGCCAAGTTCAGGAAAATGCGCCAGCAGCGCCGCCTCCTCGATCCGCACACCACGATAGAGCCGAGCCTCACGCTGGCGACCGTCCAGGTCCACCGCGACCAGCAGGGGCGCGTGGGCCAGGGGGTGATCGCTTGCCAGCGTCACCAGGCCACCGCCACGCAGGCGAAAGCGTCCGGGCGAAAGGTGCTGAGCGACTCGGTCGGGGTAGGCGCAGAGCAGAAGCTCGCCCAGGGTTATTGAGGCGCCCGTCTCGCCTCTCCCACGCGGCTCGCCCATACGGGCCTTGCCCAGCGCCACCCCGGCACGCTTGCACAGTCGCCGGGCCTCCCGCTGCCAGGCGGGATCAGGCCTTTGCGACGACAACAGCTGCGAAAACACCCGCTCCAGATCCGGCTCCCGCGAGGCGCCCTGACGACCCTCGAGCCAGGCAGCCAGGGCGCAGGCCAGGGCCAGCGACGCCTCGCCGGCGCGGCTGGCTCGCTCCAGCATGGCGGCGAGCCGGGGATGCACCGGCCAGCGTCCGGCTACCCGGCCCAGCGAACTCAAGCCGCCATCAGGCTCGACCAGCCCGAGGGACTGCAACAGTCGATGCCCGCTGTCCAGGGCCGCTGTCCCTGGCGAAGTCACCCAGGCAAGCGCGGACGCGTCCTTGACGCCCCAGCGAGCCAGTTCAAAGGCCAGGCCGGACAGGTCTGCCTGGTGTATCTCCGGCTCGGCGTGGGGCGGCAGCGGCTGCTCTTCCGCCCACAGCCGATAGCAGCGTCCAGGCCCCTGGCGCCCTGCCCGCCCACGCCGCTGATCGGCGCTGGCTCGGTTGACACGGCGGGTCTCGAGACGCGAAAGCCCGGTACGCGGGCTGAACACCGGCACCCGCTCCAGTCCGGCATCGACCACGCTGCGCACGCCATCCACGGTGACACTGGACTCGGCGATGGCGGTGGCCAGCACCACCCGACGCCGGCCATTCGGGTCAGGACGAAGGGCAGCGCGCTGCTGCTCGAGCGGCAAGCGTCCATGCAGCGGCAGTACCGCGATATCCTCCAGCCGCTCGCCCAGCCAGCGCCCGAGACGTTCGATTTCGGCAACCCCAGGCAGGATCACCAGCACGTCGCCGGCAGGATCACCACCAACCCTGGCATCGTCATCCCCGCCATGGGACACAGGATCGGACGCCTGCAGCGCCTCCATGACCACCCGGCCCTGCTGCTCCTCCGCCGAGGCGCGCTGGGACAGCGGCCGATACAGCGTCTGGACCGGATACTGCCGCCCCGGGCACTCGATCACCGCCACGTCCTGCCCCAGCACGCCTTGCATGGCGGCCACGTCCAGGGTGGCGGACATCACCACCAGGCGCAGGTCCTCGCGCAGCCCCTGCTGGACGTCGAGGGCCAGCGCCAGCCCCAGGTCGGCCTCCAGACTGCGTTCATGGAACTCGTCGAAGAGGATGCCGGTGACGCCCTCCAGCATGGGGTCATGCTGCAGCATGCGCGACAGCACGCCCTGGGTGACGACTTCGAGGCGAGTCGTCGGGCCGACCCGGCTCTCGCCACGCATGCGGTATCCCACCGTCTCGCCCGGCCGCTCGCCCAGCAGATCGGCCATATGGCCCGCCGCCAGACGCGCCGCCACCCGACGAGGCTCCAACAGCAGCAGACGCCCACGACCATCGTCGCCACCGCACCAGTCACAGTCGAGAAGGGCCAGCGGTACCCGGGTGGTCTTGCCGGCCCCGGGCTCGGCCACCAGCAGCGCCCGGTTTTGCTGTTCGAGCGCTGCGGTGAGCTGAGGCAGTCGGGCGTCGATGGGCAGGCTGGGCGGTGAAGACATCGGCTCGGGGGCTCCTGGCGTGGGACGGGACTGAACTGGGCTGTACTGGACTGCACAAGCAAGGCAGTAATGCGCCGCCGATGATAGCACGCCGCTGCCACATGGCCCGGCGGCAGCGACCCCGCCCGAGGCCCGACCTGTATACACCAGCAACAACATTTTGTTGCCAGTAGATGACGTTTTTGTCTACGCTCTTCAAGCTGACCGAAAGGTCAGGTTTTTTAAGCGCGACGCCCGTCGCGGCATCACCCAGACAATCGACAGCGGCCACTACAACGACAAGAGGACCCTGAGATGAGCGAGACCACGTCCACGCTTTCACCGCGCGACCGTCATCCGGCAGCCAGCGCGAGTCGCCCTGACGGCGACGACGGCACTGCGGATCAAACCAGCCAGGACGCCGTCGGCCGGCTTGCCTGGCTGGATCGCTACTTCAACGTCAGCCGCCGGGGCAGTTCGCTGAAGACCGAACTGCTGGCCGGGATCGCCACCTTTCTGGCGGGTATGTACATCATCGTGGTCAATCCAGCGGTGTTGTCGGACGCCGGCATTCCCTTCTCGGCGGCGCTGTCGGCCACGGTGGTCATCAGCTTTCTGAGCAGCCTGGCCATGGCGCTGTACGCGCGCAACCCCATCCTGGTGGCACCCGGCATGGGCATGAACGCCCTGTTCACCTACACCCTGGTACTGGGGGCGGGCCTGTCCTGGGAGGTCGCGCTCGGGTGCGTGTTCTGGTCCGGTGTGATGTTCGCCGTACTGGCCATGTTCAACGTCCGCGAGGCGATCATCGACGCCATTCCGCCGTCGCTGCGCTACGCCATCACCTGCGGTATCGGCCTGTTCATCACCTTTATCGGGCTCAAGAACGCCGGCTTCATCGTGGCAAGCCCCGCCACCCTGGTCAGCCTGGGCAGCCTGGACGCAAGTCTCGCCACCTTCTTCATCGGCCTGATCGTGACCGCCGTGCTGGTCATCCGCGGCTTCAACGGCGCCCTGATCCTCGGCATCGCCACCACCACCCTGCTGGCCGCACCGATGGGGCGTCTGTGGGGTGACGAGGTGGTCGTGGCATGGCAGGGACTGGCCGCCTGGCCAGACTTCTCGGCGCTGGGTCAGGTCGACGTGCTGGGGGCTCTCAAGGTCGCCTACCTGCCCTTTATCTTCGTGATGCTGTTCACCAACTTCTTCGATGCGCTGTCGTGCTTCATGGCGCTGTCGGAATCCGCGGGGCTCAAGGACGCCAAGGGCAACCCGCGCAATCTCAAGCGCTCGATGACGGTGGACGCCTTCGCCTCGATGATCGCCGCTCCGCTTGGCACCAGCGCCGCCCAGACCTTTATCGAGTCCGGCGCAGGGGTCGCCCAGGGCGGGCGCACCGGCCTGACCGCGCTGGTGATCGCGCTGCTGTTCCTGCCGTTTCTGTTCCTGTCGCCGCTGCTGTCGCTGGTGCCGGGCATCGCCACCTCGCCGGCGCTGGTGCTGGTGGGGCTGTTCATGATGGCCCCGGTGGGCAAGATCGACTGGGGACGCTTCGAGGAGGCCTTTCCTGCCTTTCTGGCGATCATCCTGATGCCGTTGACCTACTCGATCACCCTGGGCATCGCCTTCGGCTTCATGAGCTTCGTGCTGATCAAGCTGGCCACCGGCAAGTTCACCGAGATCAAACCCGCCATGTGGGTGTCCGCGGTGCTGTCCGCGATCATGCTGGTGACAGCGCAATAGCGTAAGCAAGCGCCACCGGGCCTCAGCCCCGTGGCGCCGACACCACCCCGCAGCCTTTCAATACCACCTGGGTCAGAAAGTCGGTGACCCGCTGCATATCTTCGTCGGTGAAGTCGTCATGGCCGGTGATGCCGGCGACCTGGCTTTGGCAGGTAATGAGCAGCGTAGTGCTGGCGACGTCCCCTGCTATGGCGCGAAGGAAGATCTTACCCCACAGCCCTTCAGGACCACCTGGATCAGAAAATCGGTGACCCGCTGCATATCGTCATCGGTGAAGTCGTCATGGCCGGTGATGCCGGCGACCTGGCTTTGAAAATCTGCATAGTGCTGGGTCGCCGACCAGATCAGGAAGATCAAGGATACCGGGTCCACCGGGTCCATCAGGCCGCGCTCGGCCCACTGACGAAACACCTCGGCACGGCTTTCGACCCAGTCGCGCAGCTCGCCACGCAGATAGTCCTGCAGAAAGGGAGCGCCCTGAAGGATCTCGCCAGCAAACAGGCGCGAGGCCTCGGGGTGGCGTCGAGACATCTCCATCTTCGAGCGGATAAAGGCACTGAGCACCTCGGCGGGATCATCATCCACCGAGATATCGTCGAGCATCATGTTCCAGCGCTCCATCACCCCTTCCAGCAGGCGAACGTACAGCGCCTTCTTGCTGCCCATGTAGTAGAGCACATTGGACTTGGGCAGCCCGGCTTCCTCGGCAATCAGCTTCAGGCTGGCGCCCCGATAGCCGTGACGCGAAAACACTCGCTCGGCGGCGTCGAGTATGTCGCGTTCGTTACGCTGGCGAATGGCACCAGCCTCCGCCTCCAGCGGCGCCTTCAGCGCCGTGTCATCAAGCTGTGAGCCCATGGTTATCCCGGTCGTCGAATCGCCCGCCACCGCCGGTTGCAGGTGGGTCGGCAAGGAGGAAAAGAGTGCCTGAACCCCACCGCTCTGGCAATTGGGCAAAGCGGCTAACCTGGCGCGACAGCGCCTGTGACGGGCAGCTTTTTAGGCCTCTGCTGTGGTCGCCGACAGGAACACGCGGCGGGCACCGAAAAAAACTCGACGGCGTGACTTGAAGAAGCTGACCGATTGGTCAAGAATGAAGTTACCCCCTTGCCATGGCGATGCCCCTTGGTACCGACTCGCTGACAACCACTCGGCTCAGCCTGCAACCAGGACATCGACCAGGACATCAACGACGACAACGACAACATAAGCGGACCTGACCATGATCGAGTTCTTCCTCAACGGGCGGCCACGGCGCGTCGACGCCGAGGCCCACCTCAGCGTGCTCGACCTGCTGCGCGAGCGCCTCAACCAGACCGGCACCAAGGAAGGCTGCGCCTCCGGCGACTGCGGTGCCTGCACCGTGGCGATCGGCGAGCCCGATGCCGACGGCAACCTGCGCTATCACAGCGCCAACGCCTGCATCATGCCGGCCCACCAGCTCAATGGACGCCACCTGGTCACCGTCGAGGGGTTGTCCCGGGGGGACGAGCTGCATCCTTGCCAGGCCGCCATGGTGGAACACCACGGCAGCCAATGCGGCTTCTGCACCCCGGGTATCGTCATGTCGCTGTTCACCCTTCATGAAGATGACCGCGCGCGGCCCGCGCCACTGACGCCTGAGCGACTGGAAGCGGCGCTGGGCGGCAACCTGTGTCGCTGCACCGGCTATCGCCCGATCCGCGACGCCGCCCTGGCCATGGGCGACACCCCGGGCTTCCGGCCCGAATGGCTCGACGATGACGCCCTTGCCCAAACGCTTGCCACCAATGTGGGTGAGCCTGCTACCCACAGCGGCTTTTACCAGCCGCGCCGCCTCGATGAGCTGGTCGAACTGCGCGCCCGCCACCCCGACGCCCGCCTGGTGGCCGGCGGCACCGATCTCTGGCTCGAAGTCACCCAGAATCTGGCGGACTTCGCCGAGGTCATCGATGTCACCCGGGTAGAACAGCTCAAGGTGCTGGAAGCGGGCCACGACGCCAGCGGTCGACCAGGGATGTGGGTCGGTGCTGCCGTCACCTACACGCAACTGGAACCGCTGTTTGCCGAGCGCTATCCCGCCTTCCATCACCTCCTGCATCGACTGGGCTCTGGTCAGGTGCGCAACCGCGGCACCCTGGGTGGCAACGTGGCCAACGCCTCGCCCATCGGCGACACCCCACCGGTACTGCTGGCACTCGACGCCTGCCTGTGCCTGACCGGACCCGGCGGCAGTCGCGAACTCGCCGCGGCGGACTTCTTCATCGACTACAAGAAGACCGCCCTGGCGCCGGACGAGTGCCTGGAAGCGATCTTCCTGCCGACGCTGGCAGCTGACCGCCAGCTCAAGGTCTGGAAACTGTCAAAACGGCGTGAGGACGACATCTCGGCGGTACTCGGTGCCTTTAGCTGGGCCCTGAAGGACGGCGCCCTGGCCGAGGTCCGCCTGGCCTTCGGCGGCATGGCTGCGATCCCGGCCCGGGCAACCGGCGCCGAGGCGGCACTGGAAGGCCATGCCCCTTCACCCGAGCGGTTCGCCGCCGCCATCGATGCGCTGGCCGAAGACTTTCAGCCCATGAGCGATGTGCGTGGCAGCAGCGACTATCGTCGGCACGCCGCCGCTGCACTGATCGAACGCCTGCGCCTGGTCGTCGCCGACGCGGCATCCCAGGACTCTCAGCACCCGACCCAGGAGGTGATGCTCCATGCGTACGCTCACTGATCTGACCACACCTGCCTCCGCGGCCAGCGATACTGCCGATACTCCCCGCCACGCGCCGGCGGCCAAGGGCTTCTCGGGCAGCGCCGCTCGCCACGAAAGCGCGGTCAAGCACGTCACCGGGCGCGCCGCCTACATCGACGACCTGGCGCTGCCGGCGGACGCGCTGCACCTGGCGGTGGGACTCTCGCCGGTCGCCAGCGGACGCATCACCGGGCTGGACCTGTCCGCCGTGCGCAGCGCCCCGGGCGTGGTCGACGTGATCAGCGTCGCCGACGTCCCGGGCCACACCGATATCGGCCCGGTCTTTCCCGGCGATCCGATCATGGCCGACGGCGAGGTACTCTACGCCGGCCAGGTGATCTTCTGCGTCGCCGCCACCAGCCATCGTGCGGCGCGTCAGGCGGTCAAGAAGGCGCGCCTGGAGATCGATGAGGTCGAGGCGAGCCTCGACCCAGTGGCCGCCGCCGAGGCCGGCGACGTGGTGCGCCCGACCCACCGCCAGCAGAGCGGTGACTGGGAGGCCGCCCTGGCCGGCGCGACACACGTCATCGAGGACGAGCAGTTCGTCGGTGGCCAGGAGCACTTCTATCTGGAGGGGCAGGCCTGCGTGGTCCACCCCACCGAAGACGAAGGCGTGATGGTCCACACCTCCAATCAGCATCCCAGCGAGACCCAGAAGCTGATCGCCGAGGTGCTGGGCATCCCCTTCCACGCGGTCACCGTGGAGGTACGCCGCATGGGCGGCGGCTTCGGCGGCAAGGAAACCCAGGCCTCGCCCTGGGCCTGCCTGGCGGCGCTGATCGCCCGCCGCACCGGCAAGAGCTGCCGTGTTCGCCTGCCCCGGGCCGAGGACATGAAGGTCACCGGCAAGCGCCACCCCTTCCACAACCGCTATCGGCTCGGTGTCGATGAACAGGGCGTGATCCAGGGCGGTGACATCACCGTCATCGGCGACTGCGGATACTCGCCGGATCTGTCCGAAGCCATCGTCGACCGCGCCATGTTCCACGCCGACAACGCCTATTCACTGGGCCAGGCTCGGGTCACCGGTCATCGCGCCCGTACCAGCACCGCGTCAAACACCGCCTTTCGTGGCTTCGGTGGTCCCCAGGGCATGATGGTGATCGAAGCCGCCATGGAGGACATCGCCCGCCGCGTGGGCGAGGATCCCCTGACGGTGCGCAAGCGCAACCTGTATCGCCAAGGCCGCGACCAGACCCACTATGGCCAGACGGTGGACCAGATCACGCTGCTGCATGACCTGATCGAGCGGCTCGAGACCTCGAGCGACTACTGGTCCCGGCGCCAGGCGATCACCGAGTTCAACGCCGACAGCCCGGTCATCCGCAGGGGCCTGGCGCTGACCCCGGTGAAGTTCGGCATCTCCTTCACCGCCCAGCACCTCAACCAGGCCGGTGCCCTGCTGCACGTCTACACCGACGGCAGCGTGATGATCAATCACGGCGGTATCGAGATGGGCCAGGGCCTGCACACCAAGGTGTGCCAGGTGGTCGCCCGCGAGCTGGGGCTCGATCTCGAAGCGGTACGCATCAGCGCCAGCCGTACCGACAAGGTGCCCAACACCTCACCCACGGCGGCCTCCAGCGGGGCCGATCTGAACGGCCAGGCGGCCCGCGACGCGGCCAGCAAGCTGAAGTCGCGGCTGTTCGACTTCGCCGCCGAACGCTACCAGCTCGACCGTCAGGACATGCGTCTGGAACAGGGCGAGCTGATCGCCGGCATCGGTGGCAGCGAACGACGTATCGCCTGGGGCGAGCTCATCCAGGACGCTTACCTGGGTCGGGTGTCGCTGTCCGAGAAAGGCTTCTACGCAACGCCGTTGATCCACTACGATCGGGCCAGCGGCAGCGGACGCCCCTTCTACTACTTCGCCTATGGCGCCGCCGTCGCCGAGGTGGCACTGGACACCCTCACCGGCGAGTACCAGGTGGATCGGGTCGACATCCTCCACGACGTGGGCGACTCGCTCAATCCGGCCATCGACGTGGGCCAGGTGGAAGGCGGCTTTATCCAGGGCATGGGGTGGCTGACCAGCGAGGAACTGAAGTGGAACGAGCGGGGCCAGTTGACCTCGTTCGGCCCGGCCACCTACAAGATCCCCGCCTACGGCGATCTGCCGGCCACCTTCAACGTCGAGCTGATGCAGGGCCACCCCAACTCCATGGCCAGCATCTACCGCTCCAAGGCGGTGGGTGAGCCGCCCTTCATGCTGGGGATGTCGGTGTGGTGCGCGCTGCGCGACGCCCTGGCGAGCCTCACCGACTACCGCCAGGCGGTACGGCTGGACACCCCGGCAACACCTGAGCGGGTCATGGCGGCGGCACGCCTGGCACGCTGGGTGAATGAGAGTCGTGCAGGAGGCACCCCATGAGCGGCGAGCGCTGGTACGACGCCCTGGCCCGCCTCCGACGCGCCGGCCTGCCCCATGTGCTGGCCACCCAGGTGACCAGCCAGGGGTCGACCCCACGTGAGCCTGGCGCCAGGATGGTGATCACCGCCGACGCCATCATCGACACCCTGGGCGGCGGCACCTTCGAATGGCAACTGATCGCCTGCGCCCGGGAACGCCTCGAGCGCGGTGAGGCCGGCCTCAGCATGGAGGCCTTTTCGCTGGGTGGCCGCAGTGGCCAGTGCTGCGGCGGCTTCGTCAACGTGCTGCTCGAAACGGATCTCGGTACGGCCACGCGCCTGGCGCTGTTCGGCGCCGGCCACGTGGGCCGCGCGGTGGCCTCATTGGCGGCGCCGCTTGGCTGGCGACTCGACTGGTACGATAGCCGCGAGGACGCCTTCAGCGGGCTCAACCCGGCACCAGGCCAGCACCACCACCGGCTGGACGACTGCAACACCAGCGCCGAGTCGCTGCCTGGCGGCAGCCACGTGCTGGTGCTGACCCACGACCACGCCGAGGACTACGCCCTGGTGGAGGCACTGCTCAGGCGCGGCGACATGGCCTCGATCGGGCTGATCGGCTCGCGCAGCAAGTGGGCCAGCTTCCGCGGGCGACTGGAGCGTGCCGGCATCCCGCAAGATCGCATCGACGCCGTGCGCTGCCCGATCGGCGACTCCGGCGGCGACAAGACGCCCTACGCCGTCGCCCTGGCCGCCCTGGCCGAGCTGCTGCCACTGGCAAGCCCCAGGCCGGAGGGGGCACGTCGCGACGCGCTGCGCGGCCTGGAAAGCGCAGAGGTACGACGCCTGTTTTCCTGAACCTGTCCTGGCCCGGCCGTTACCCGTCTGGCCGGGTAGCGCCAGGCGTCTGCCTCCCTGGCCGCCGCGCCTGCCACCTGATCAAGCCGCCAGGCCAGCCGCCCCTGACCACAACGTCACCGCCACAGTGCGATGACGCGATGACCCTATAAGCGACGACCCGATAAAGAGTGCCCCATGACCGAGACCCTTAACGCCTCTGCCAGCACCGCGCCCAAGCCCGAGGCTTTCTCCGGAACTTACGCCGGCGCCTCCACCAGTCCCGCCGGCGGCCCCTGCTCATCGAGCTGGGTCATGCGCGCGCGCATCCTCAGCTTCAACGCCGATCCCGGTGACGGCGACACCCCGCTCGAGGGTAGCGTCAGCTACTTCGCCGACGGCGTGCTGTGGTGGGCCGAGGGTGTCGTCCAGGCGGTGGGCGACTATACCGAGCTCGCCCCCCACCTGCCCGCCGACGCCAGCGTCATCGACCACCGCGACAAGCTGGTGATGCCAGGCTTCATCGACAGCCATGTGCACTATGTGCAGCTCGAGATCATGGCCTCCTACGGACGCCAGCTGCTCGACTGGCTCAACGAGTACACCTTCCCCGAGGAATGTCGCTTTGCCCAGCGCGAACACGCCGAGCAGATGGCCGACGTCTTCCTCGACGAACTGATGCGGGTAGGCACCACCACCGCCCAGGTGTTCTGCTCGAGCCACCCGGCCTCGACCGACGCCTTCTTCAGCGCGGCCCAACGCCGCGACCTGTGCATGCTGGCCGGCAAGGTACTGATGGACCGCCATGCCCCCGAAGCGCTCACCGACGACACCTACGGCGGCATCCGCGACAGCGAGCGCCTGATCAGTGACTGGCACGGCACCGCGCGTCTCGGCTACAGCGTCACCCCACGCTTCGCGCCTACCTCCACCCGCGCCCAGCTCGACGCCGCCGGTGGCCTTCTGCGCAATGATCCGAGCCTGTGGCTGCAGACCCACCTGTCGGAGAACCTGGGTGAGCTCGACTGGGTGGCCGAGCTGTTTCCGGGCAGCCGCGACTACCTGGCGGTCTACGAGGAATCCGGGCTGGTGGGGCCGCGCAGCACCTTTGCCCACGGCATCCACCTGGACGACGAGATGCGTGCGCGACTGGCCGAGCGCGGCGCCAACATCGCCTTCTGTCCCAGCTCCAACCTGTTTCTCGGCAGTGGCCTGTTTGACCGGGCCGGCGCCCGGGCCCAGGGGCTGAATCTGACGCTTGCCAGCGACATCGGCGCCGGTACCGACCTGTCGGGACTTGCCACCCTCAAGGCGGCCTATCAGGTCGGCCAGCTCAGGGGCACACCACTGACCGCCTGGGCAGGCTTTCATGACCTGACCCGAGGCAACGCCGTATCGCTGTCACTGGACGATCGCATCGGCAGCCTGACCCCCGGTCGTGACGCCGACTTCGTGGTCATCGACCTGTTCGCCTCGCCGCTGCTGGCTCGACGCATGGGGCGCACCCAGTCGCTGGCGGAGGAGCTGTTCACCCTGATGATGCTGGGGGACGACCGCGCCATCTACGAGACCTGGGCGGGGGGACGCCTGCAGCACCGCCGCCAGACCTGAAGAACCCGACGACAGGCGCCGGCGACCGGCGCTTGCATGGGGTGGATGGCTGGCCGGGAAATTCCTCGGCGAGTGCGCTAGAATGCGCGCCTTGAATACCACACGCTGCCAACGCTGCTCCGGATTTACGCTCCGGCTCGCACGAGGACAACCATGAGTCACGATACTTCATCCCCTGACACAGCCACCGAAACCGCCACTTCTGGTCCAGACACCCTGGTGGTGTGCGCGCTGTACAAGTTCGTCACCCTCGACGACTACAAGGCGCTGCGCGAGCCGCTGCTCGACACCCTGCTCGAGCATCAGGTGCGCGGCACCCTGCTGCTGGCCCGTGAAGGCATCAATGGCACCGTCGCCGGCACCCGCCAGGGCATCGACGCGGTGCTCGCCTGGCTGCGCGCCGACCCGCGCCTGGCCGAGCTCGACACCAAGGAGTCGCTGACCCGACGTGCGCCCTTCATGCGTACCAAGGTCAAGCTCAAGCGCGAGATCGTGACCATGGGCGTCGAGGGCATCGACCCGCGCCATACCGTCGGCACCTACGTGGACCCCAAGGACTGGAACGAGCTGATCCAGGACCCCGAGGTTCTGCTGATCGACACCCGCAACGACTACGAGGTCGAGGTAGGCACCTTCGAGGGCGCGGTCAATCCGGCCACCAGCGCCTTTCGCGACTTCCCCGAGTACGTGAAGAAGACCCTGGACCCGAGTCGCCACAAGAAGGTGGCGATGTTCTGTACCGGCGGCATCCGTTGCGAGAAGTCCACCGCCTACCTCAAGGAGCAGGGATTCGAGGACGTCTACCACCTCAAGGGCGGCATCCTGAAGTACCTGGAGGACGTACCGAAGGACAAGACCCTGTGGCGTGGCGAGTGCTTCGTGTTCGACGACAGGGTCACCGTCGACCATGACCTCAAGCCGGGACGCTATGACCAGTGTCACGCCTGCCGCATGCCGATCACCGAGCAGGACAAGCAGAGCGAGTACTATGAAAAAGGCGTCTGTTGCCCGCGCTGCTACGACCGCCTGAGCGACGAGCAGAAGGCCCGCTTCGCCGAGCGTGAGCGCCAGATGCGCCTCGCCCGGGAGCGCGGCGAGGCCCACCTGGGTGCCGACGCGGTGGCACGCATGGAAGAGCGTCGCGAGGCCAAGCGACGCGCCAGGGAAGCGGCGCGCGAGGCCAATCGCCAACAAGGCTGATACACGGCTTCTGGTGTTGCACGCCCGTTGATGCATGCCGGCTCATGCACGCCGGCCCTCCAGCCACAACACCTGCCAGACCAACCGCCAGACCAAAAAAGAGGCGCCCTGGGATTTTTACCAGAGACGGGCGCCTCTTTTGCGTGTCACCGAGGGCTTCGCCGGTAGCGAAGGGCGCGCCGAAGCGCCCCCAAGTGTACTGAAAGAAACGGCCTGGGCCTGTTCAACCTCTTCCTCGCCTCGGTCGGCGATCACGCCGAAAACGCCTCAAATTCCGACGCTTTCGCTTCGACAACATGCCTCAGCAATCTTCCACACCGCCCGTTGCCCGAAAAGCGGCCGCAGCCCACACAGGATCACCTATTACTAACACCAGCGCGGGCAAGCCTCAGTGCCATCTGGTGACAACAAGCACGCCTTGAGCATCGGGATTCGTCGTCGACCTGTGCCGATACTGGTTTACCCCATGCCGTTCGCCGAAAAACGGCAGCCCCAGGTCGCCCGCCCAGACGGCATACCGTGACGCAACGAAGGGAATACATGATGCGACCTTGGCCCAGCAACCGTCCCCCTGCTCTTGCCTGCGCTTTATTGACTGGCACTTTTTTGACCGGCACTCTTTTAACCGGCACTTTTCTGGCCTGCAGCATGGCCGTCGCCTCCCAGTATCCAGCGGCAACAAAATCCAGCGCCGAATCCGCCGAGCAACAGGACTATCGGCAGTATTTCACCCCGCTACCTTCGCTTCCCCCCATCCCCGCCGACAACAGCCTCACCGCTGAGAAGGTAGCGCTTGGCAAGATGCTGTTCTTCGAACCCCGGCTGTCAAAGAGCAGCAACATCAGCTGCGCTTCCTGTCACAACCCGGCCCTGGCGTGGACGGATCGACTGCCGACGGCGGTCGGCCACGATGGCCAGACAGGCGAACGCAACTCCCCCACCGTGCTCAACTCGGGCTTTCTTGGCTCACAATTCTGGGATGGTCGCGAACCCGACCTGGAAGGCCAGGCGTTGGGTCCTATCCAGAACAGCATCGAGATGGCCCACGATCTGGACGGCGCCCTTGCCCGCCTTTCCGCCGTCGACGGATATTCCGATCACTTCCAGACGGCATTTCCCGCCGACGAGGCCCCGCTGTCCTCCGGCAACCTGGCCGACGCCATCGCCAGCTTCGAGCGCACGCTGAATACGCCGAATGCTCCGCTCGATCGCTACCTGCTCGGTGACGAGGCTGCCCTGACCGATCAGCAGAAGGCCGGCATGAAGGACTTCGTGGACGTCGGGTGCATCAGCTGTCACCGCGGCGCCAACTTCAGCGACAGCCTGTTCCACCCGATCCAGGTGCCGGGATCAGATGATCTCGGGCGCTTCGCGGTCACCAACGAGGAAAGCGATCGACAGGCCTTCAGGACGGCGTCACTGCGCAATGTCGCCCTGACCTACCCCTACTTTCACGACGGCTCAGCCGAGACGCTTGAAGACGTCGTGCCCATCATGGGCGAGCAGATGCTCAAGCGGGAGCTTGATGAAGCGACCGTCGAACGGCTGGTCAGCTTCCTGCATGCCCTGACAGGAGAGCAGCCAGTGGTCACGGTACCTGCTCTGCCCTGATCCAGTCCTGATCCAGCCCCGGGCCAGGCCTGACCCGGTACTATCACCAATAGCCCCCTGCAAACGCCAGCGCCGCCTCCCCCGACAAGGGGCAAGGCGGCGCTTGACGTGCCAGTCCCGGCGTCAGGCACTGTCTGAAACGTCGGCGAATGCAGGCACTTTTACGGCAAGGCCTAGGCGCTGTCGGAAAAGTCGACGAGTGATGGTTAGACAAGGCAAAAATCGGTGAGAAAGCGCAGTTTACGGGGTGTAAATGAGCATGTTGATCCGATTTTTAACGCCGTATTACCGAGCGCAGGCAGTTTTCAGACAAGCCCTAGGATTCCACCAGCCGCTGTCTCAGCGCCTGCCTCCTCTCCTCATCCATGAAGGCAGCCTCGATGGCGTTGCCGGCCAGCCACTTGAGGGTCTCGTTGGACCAGCCGAAGGCCCGCTGACAGGCGGCGAAGTTGTCGCGCATGCCACCGCCGAAGTAGGCCGGGTCATCGGAGTTGATGGTTACCACCAGTCCTGCGTCGATCAGCGTCGGCAGGCCATGATCTTCGAGCCGTTCCACCACTTTCAGGCGCACATTGGACAGCGGACACACCGTCAGCACGGTGCCTTCGTCGGCCAGCCGCTCCATCAGCTCGACGTCCTCGATCGCCCTTACGCCATGGTCGATGCGACACACCTGAAGCTCATCCAGCGCCTCGCGGATATAGCTCGGTGGCCCCTCCTCACCTGCGTGGGCCACGCGCTCGAGGCCCAGCTCCCGCGCCCGGGCAAAGACCTCCTGGAACTTGCTCGGCGGATTGCCTCGCTCAGCGCTGTCCAGCCCCACGGCACTGAAGTGGTCATGCCAGGGCGTGCTGTCCTCGAGCAGCTGCATGGCATCGGCGGCGGGCTGATCACGCAGAAAGGCGAGGATCATGGCGGTGGAAATATCCAGCTCGGAGCGGGCCTTGGCACAAGCGGCCGTCAGGCCTTCCATCACCTCGGACAGCGCCACGCCACGGGACAGGTGGGCCTGGGGGTCCACGTGCATCTCGATATGCACCACTCCCTCGGCGGCGGCGCGCCGGAAGTAGTCCATCGCCAGGTCCTCGAAGTCCCGGGCGCGGACCAGCACGCTCATGCCCTGATAGTAAAGATCGAGAAAGGACTCCAGGTCGCTGAAGTCGTAAGCCTGTCGGGCCGCCTCGATATCGGCGTAAGGCAGGCTGACCCCGTTACGCTCGGCCAGCGCAAACATCAGCTCCGGCTCCAGCGTACCCTCGATGTGCAGATGCAGTTCCGCCTTGGGCAGGCGGGTCAGAAAGTCGTCGGTCATGGTGTCTGGCCCTGTGGCATCGAACCGTAGAAATCAGGTGTCGTCGTTCACATGGTGACGCATTCGCCCCCGGCTTGCCATGGCGTACCGGCCGCCATGTCGATGACCCTGGGGATGTGCTCCATGCCGGGCGACGGCGAGTCGGGATCATGATGGTGCACCAGCATCAGCACCGTGCGTGCGGCCAACCAGGGGCCGATGCCCTCGGCCACCCGCTGCGCGGTGGCCGCATCCAGCGAGGCATAAGGCTCATCGAGCACCACCAGGGCGGGATCGGTCAGCCACAGACGCGCCAGGCCCAGACGTCGCGCCTGGCCGCCGGAAAGCTGTCGTCCCCCTTCCCCCACGCGTGTCTCGAGCCCAGCGGGCAGACCCTGCGCCCAGTCGGCCAGGTCTACCGCAGAAAGCGCCTGCCACAGCCGCTCCGGGCTCGCCTCGGGGGCGCCCAGACGCAGATTCTCGGCAAGGCTTGCGTCAAACAGCTCCACCCGCTGGGTCAGACAGCCCACTTGGCTGCTCAACCACTGCGTGTCGAGGGCTTCCACCGCCTGGCCGTTCAGGGTCAAGCGACCCTGGTAGCCCCGCAACTCCCCGGCAAGCAGCGCCAGCAGCGTCGACTTGCCACTGCCTGAGGGGCCACAGATCGCGGCCCTCTCCCCCGGCGCCAGCCGGAAGCTCAGGGGCGACAGCGCCTGATCGAGCGCCTGCGGATAACGAAAACTCAGCGACGTAGCACAGACCTCCAGCCCTCCACACTCGGCGGTCCCGCTTCGAGGCGCAGCGTGCACTGCAACAGCTCGGGTGGTGTCTGAGGCTTGTACTGGCGCTGCACGCTGCTGGTCGATAGCGTTGAGCCGCTCGGCGGCGGCGAGACTCGCGCCGGCCTGGGTGAAGGCGGCGGGCAGGCTTGCCAACCCCTCGGCCAGGGCCAGCGAGGCCAACGGCAACATCACCAGCACGGCGGCGCCCAACTGGCCGCTGCCGAAGGCGGCGAGGCCACCGATCAATACAAGCCACCAGGCGCCCCCCATCACCAGCGTCGTCAGAACATTGCCAAACCCGGTGATCAGTGACAGTCGCCACTGGGCCGCCAGCAGCTCGTCCTCGAGGGCTTCAAGCTCGCCACGGCGGCGCGCCAATGCGCCGTAGGATTCGAGTTCACTCAGACCGCCAAGGGTTTCGATCATGGCTGAGCGCAGTCGCTCCAGCCCGGCGACGCGGCGACGACAGGCCGCCAGGCCCAGGCGGGCCTGTCCGAGGGTCAGCCAGCTCCAGCCGAACAGCAGCAAGACACCCAGCACCAGCGCGGCCTGGGGCAGCCACACCGCCACCAACGCTACCAGCGCCGCCCCCAGCACCAGCGCCATCGCCGCCGGCGCCAGCAGCCGCAGGTAAAGCGCGTCCAGGGTATCGATATCGGCGGTCAGACGGTTGAGCCAGTCGCCGGATCGCCTTGCCCCGAGGCTGGCGCCGTCCATCACCACCAGGCCCGAGAAGCAGCGCGCCCTCAGGCGTGCCAGCAGTCGCAGGATGGTGTCGTGGTTGTAGAGGCGTTCGACGTAGCGTGACACGGTACGGGACACCGCAAACAGACGAATGCCCGCCCCGGGGGTGTAGACGTCCAGGGTAGCCGCCATACCCGCGGCCAAGGCCGCGCCGGTCAGCGCGCTGGCGGTGATGAACCAGCCCGACACCGCCAGCAGCCCCAGCGCCGACAGCGCGGTCAGCACCATCAGCACCACGCCAAGCACCAGGCGCCGACGAAACGACGCATGCACCTCGATCCACGGACGCAGACTGGCAATCGCCGCAGCGAATCCCGTATCCGTGCGCTCAGTCGACAACGCCATCGGCCACCTCTTGCTGTTCCCTTCCACTCGCGGTGACTCGCCCATCGAGCAGCTCCACACGCCGGTCCCCCATCGCCAGGATGGCCGGGTGGTGGCTGGCGATGACCAGCGCCCGGCCCTGGCCGGCCAGACGCCGAAAGCCGCGGATCAGTACCGCTTCGGTCTCTCGATCCAGACTCGCCGTCGGCTCGTCCAGCAGCACCAGCGCGGCATCACTCAGGAACACCCGAGCCAGCGCCAGGCGCTGGGCCTGCCCGCCGGACAGGCCCAGGCCATTTTCGCCGATCCGGGTATCGAGTCCCTCGGGCAGAGCCGCGACCAGCGTCCCAAGCCCCGCCTGCTCGAGCGCTGTACGCAGGTCGTCATCACCAGCGTTCGGTGCCGTCAGGCGAAGATTGTCGGCGAGGCTGCCCTGGATCAGCAGCGGGCGCTGGTCCATCCAGGCAAAGGCGATGCCCGGTGCCGATTGGCGCGTCCCCTCGCCAGGCCCGACAAACCCCGCCAGCATCGCCAGCAGGCTCGACTTGCCGGCACCCGATGGGCCGCTGATCACCACCACTTCACCGGTGTCCACCCGGAAGTCCAGCGGACCCAGCACGCGGCCACGCCCAGGGTGATCCAGGCAGGCGCCTTCGAGCCGCGCAAGCTGGCCACCGGACAACACTGAAGAAGCGGGACTTTCGGCGGTGCCAGGCGCCGAGACGGGCGACACTCGCGACGGATCGACGGGTTCATCGAGCAGTTCCGTCAGGGCCTGGGCGGCGGCCAGCGCCGAGGCACGGTCGTGGTAGTGCTGGGACAGTGTGCGCAGCGGCTGAAAGAACTCCGGGGCCAGCAGCAGGATGGTCAGGCCACTGGCCAGCGTCAGCGAATCGGCCACCTCCAGCGGCAGGTCCCCGAGCAGGCCAAAGCCGATGTAGATGGCCAGCGCCGCAATCGCCACCGAGGAGAAGAATTCGAGCACCGCCGATGACAGAAAGGCCAGTCGCAAGGGCTTCAGGGTGCGCCGGCGATAGTCGTCGGCGACCTGGGCAACCTCGTCGGTGACCCTGTCGCCGGCACCGAACAGTCGAATGGTGGCGATGCCCCGCACCCGATCGACGAAGTGCCCGGACAGTCGCGTCACCGCCGCGAACTGGTCGCGATTGAGCGATTCGGCGCCCATGCCCACCAGCGCCATGAACAAGGGAATCAGCGGCGCGGTGATCGCCAGCAGCAGCGCCGCCAGCCAGTTGTGCCAGGCGATGATGGCGAAGATGACCAGCGGCACCACCATCACCACCCGAAGTTGCACCCAGAAACGTGAGGTGTAGCCGTCCAGTGCCTCGACCTGCTCGACAAGGCGATGGGCCAGCCCGGCACTGTGATGGCGACCAGCACGCACCGGTCCCAGCGCAAACAGATGCTCGAGCAACTCGTGGCGTACCGCGCGGCGAAGGCGCTGGCTGGCTCGCTGGGCCAGACACTCCTGAGCAAAGCCAGCCCCGGCACGCAGCGCCAGAAACCCCAGTAGAGAGACAAGCCAGGGCCATAGCTGGCTCAGGGAACGCTCACCCTCGATCGCCAGTACCAGCACCTTGGCCAGCAGTACCCATTGGACCACACCCGCGAGTCCTGCCAGCACCGCGAAGGCCGCGGCCAGGGTCAGCGGACGACGCTGAGCCCCGGTGTGCTGGTCGAGCCACAGCCGCGCCCTGGTGGCCTCGCCGCGAGACGACTCAGAACGAGACGACTCAGAACGAGACGACTCAGGACGAGACGACTCAGCACCAGACGACTTAGTGATAGCCGCCCCCTCTTACCTTGCCGCGGAACACCCAGTAGGACCAGGCGGTGTAGCCCAGTACCACCGGGATCACGAACAGCACCCCGAGCAGCAGAAACAGCTGGCTCTCCGGAGCCGAGGCGGCATCCCACAGGGTGATGTCCGGCGGGATCAGGTAGGGCCACTTGCTGGCCACCAGCCCCAGGTAGGTGAAGAAGAACAGTCCCAGGGTAGCCACGAACGGCTGGCCCTCACGGCGACGGGCCACCGAACGCCACACCATGGCGGCGCACAGCAACGCCAGTGCCGGGAACACCCAGAACAGTGTCAGGTGGCCGAACCAGCGCTCACGCACGAAGTCGTCGACGAACGGCGTCCAGATACTGATCACGGCAAAGCCCGCCAGCACCAGTCCCAGCAGCCTGGGCGTGATGCGGTAGGCCCATTCCTGCACCTGCCCCTCGGACTTCAAAATCGTCCAGGTCGCCCCCAGCAGCGCATAGCCCGCCATCAGTGCAAGGCCAGTGATCACGGTGAAAGGCGTCAGCCAGTCGAAAGGACCGCCCACGTAGACATTGTTGGCGACCTCGAAGCCCTCGATGTAGGCGCCGACCACGACCCCCTGACAGAAGGTGGCGACCATCGAGCCCCAGCAGAAGGCGCGGTTCCACCAGTGACGATTACGAACCGACTTGAAGCGGAACTCGAAGGCGATGCCACGGAAGATCAGGCCGGCCAACATCAGGAAGACCCCAAGATAGAGCGCCGGCAGCAGGATGGTGTAGACCAGCGGAAAGGCCGCCAGAAGTCCCGCCCCGCCGAGCACCAGCCAGGTCTCGTTACCGTCCCATATCGGCGCTACCGAGTTCATCATCACATCCCGGGCGTGCTCGTCCGGGGCGAAGGGGTAGAGGATACCCACCCCGAGATCGAAGCCATCCATCAGGATGTACATCATCACGCCGAACCCGATGATCAGGGCCCAGATGGCAGAAAGGTTGATCAATTCCATGTCATCAACTCCCGAACTGGCGGCCGGCGTCGGCCTCGAGGGTGGCGTGGGCGGCGGACAGCGGTCGCTTGGCCGTCTCGACCTCGTCGTCGTGGGGCTCCTCGGCCAGCATGCCCTGGCGCACCACCCGGGTGAGGTAGTAGCCCCCGGTCAGGAACACCACCGCGTAGACCAGCACATAGCCGATCAGGGTAGCGAGCACCATCCAGCCACTGAGCGACGGCGTCACCCCCTCGGCCTGGGTCATCATGCCGTACACCAGCCAGGGCGCGCGGCCCGCTTCGGTGACAAACCAGCCACCCAGCACCGCGATAAAGGGCGCCACGCTCATGAGTCTCAGCGTCTGCAGGAAGGGGCGGCTCTTGTACAGGCGACCGCCACGGCGCAACCACAGGCCGGTGAAGGCCACAGCGATCATCAGCATGCCCATGCCGACCATGGCGCGGAATGACCAGAACACGAACCACACCGGTGGTTGCTCCTCTACCGGGACCTCCTTGAGCCCGGGTACCTCGCCGTCCAGGTCATGGGTCAGGATCAGGCTGGCCAGGCGCGGAATGCCGATCTCGAAGTGATTTTCCTGGGCCTCCTTGTCCGGCCAGGCGAACAGCAGCAGGGGCACCCCGGACTGGGTCTCCCAGTTGGCCTCCATCGCCGCCACCTTGGTCGGCTGATGCTCAAGCGTATTGAGACCATGGGCGTCGCCGACCACCGCCTGTACCGGCGCCAGCACCAGCAACAGCCACATGCACATGGACAGGGCCTTGCGGTTGGCCTCGACGTCGCGACCGATCAGCAGATACCAGGCGCTGACGCCGGCCACCACGAAGCCGCCGGTCAGGAAGGAAGCCAGCGCCATGTGGGCAAAGCGATAAGGGAAGGAGGCATTGAACATGGCCTCGCCCCAACTGGTGACGCTGAAGTGGCCGTCGATCATTTCCACCCCGGCGGGGGTCTGCATCCAGCTATTGGTGGACAGGATCCAGAAGGCCGAGATGAAGGTGCCCACCGCGACCATGATGGCGGCGAACAGGTGAACCCCCTCGGCCACCTTGCCACGTCCAAACAGCAACACCCCGAGGAAGCCGGCTTCCAGGAAGAAGGCGGTGACCACTTCATAGCTCAGCATGGGGCCGAGGAAATTGGACGTCGCCTGACTGAAGTTGCTCCAGTTGGTTCCGAACTGGAAGGCCATGACGATCCCGGAGACCACGCCCATGCCGAAGACCACGGCGAAGACCTTGACCCAGAAGGCGGCCAGTCGATCCCAGGCGGGATTGCCGGTCTTGTAGAAGAGTCCATGCAGGACAGCGACATAGGACGCCAGCCCTATGGTAAAGACGGGGAAGATGGCGTGGAAGGATACGACGAAGGCGAACTGTATACGTGACAGAAGCACGGGATCCAGTTCCATGAGCGACTCCTCGAGGCAGGGATGACCGACGGCACCGCCCTGCCTCGGGAACACAACCCGACCCTGGCAGGACAGCATCGAACCCGAGCGGAATCGAGTCGATAGAGCGCAGCCTTGCTCGGCTAGCCTGGCAATCTATCTATGCACAATCATGCATCTTCGATCCCGCTTGCCCTCAGCATAGAGGTCCCGCAGGCCTCTGTCCCATGGCCAATTGTCGCACGCACCCATGGCCGATCACCTACCCGCTTGTCAGCCCACCTCCCTTGCCTTTGCCGTGACAAGGGAACGTAGCCAGGTGTCAGGTCAGGACTGCCCCAGCACCAGCGATACCAGATAGGCGGTGTAGGCCAGGTAGACGGCAACCAGGACGCCACCCTCGAACCGATTGATGCGCCCCGCCCGGCCCTTCCAGCCCAACGCGAACACCGCCATCATCAGGGTCATGGCGGTCATCAGTGACCAGTCTCGCATCAGCACCTCACGCCCGGCCTCGATCGGCGCGATGACGGCGGCCAGCCCCACCACCCCCAGGGTGTTGAACAGGTTGGAGCCGACCACGTTGCCCAGCACCAGATCATGCTCCTTGCGACGCAGGGCACTGATGGACGAGGCCAGTTCCGGCAGCGATGTGCCGATGGCGACCACGGTCAGCCCGATGATGACGTCGGACACCCCGAGTCCCTGGGCGATATCCACCGCGCCCCACACCAGCAGCCGGGAACTGACGACCAGCAGGGCCAGGCCCAGCACGGTAAGGAAGATGCCCTTGCCCAGCGACATGGGATGAGCATCGAGTTCCTGCACGGTATCGGTGGCCAGGGCGTCCGCCCTGGCGGCGGCTTCCTCGCGCCGGCTCTGGATCACGCTTGCGACCATGAACACCAGCAGCGCCAGCAGCAGCAGCGCGCCCTCCAGCCGGGAGATAAGCCCGCCCCACATCATCAACGCCGACACCAGGGTGGCGGCACCGAGCACCGGCAATTCGCGCCGAATCACCGATGAATGCACCGCCAGCGGGGAGATCAGCGCCACCAGCCCCAGGATCAGGCCGATGTTGGCGATATTCGAGCCATAGGCGTTACCGAGTGCCAGCCCCGGGTTGCCCTGTGCCGCAGACAGCGCCGACACCGTCAATTCCGGTGCCGAGGTGCCGAAGCCGATCACCAGCATGCCCACCAGCAAGGGCGACAGTCCCAGCCGCGCAGCGGTGGCCGCGGCGCCCTCGACAAAGCGTTCGGCGCTCCACACCAGCACCACCAGGCCACCCAGAACCGCCAAAACGGGAAGCAACATGTCAACTCCTCACCCATGATATCGGTCGCATCTTTGTCTATGGTGTCACCCACGTCAACGTGCCACACTATTTAATTCGCAGGATCAGCTTGTTAAGCCATCAGCGCCTGATTCGCGACGAAATGCAGACGAACAGAACCCTCTTTCAAGACCGGAGTCCCCCTACCACTGTGACGACCCCCGTACGTGGCCCCCTGGAACGGATCCGCAACGCCTCCGTCACCCAGCATCCTCCCCCCGAGGTGCGCATCAGGTCGCGCCGGCGCCTGCGTGCCTGTCACGAGTGCGACTGGATCATGGCGCTGCCGCCGCTGCGTCCCGGTGAAGAAGCGGACTGTGTCCGCTGTGGTCACGACCTGGTCAAGCGTCATGCCTTCCCCGCCCAGCGCAGCCTGGCGCTGTCGCTGGCATCGCTGGTGGCATTGGCGCTGGCCCTGTCCTTTCCGTTTATCGGCTTCAGTACGCGTGGCGTCGGCAACGAAATAGAAGTGGCCCAGACCGCCACCCAGATGCTCGAGCACCACCAGCCCATCGTCGCCATGGTGGTGCTGATGTCGATCATCGTGTTGCCGGCGATCTATCTGCTGACGGTGGTGTGGCTGCAGATCAGCCTGATGCTGCCCCGCCGTCTGCCCTATAGCCGCACCCTGGCCCGTGGACTTTCCCACATCGCGCCATGGCTGATGGCCGACGTCTTTATCGTCGGCACCATGGTGGCGCTGATCAAGGTGGCAGGACTTGCCGAAATTTCCCTCGGACCGTCGTTCTGGGCCTTTATCGCCTACGCCATCCTGCTGCTGGCGACGACCCTGTCACTGGACAAGGACTGGCTGTGGTTCTCGCTCAGCGGCGAGCCGCTGGCACCGGAGGGCACGCGCACCGGCGAGACCGCGGCTTCCCAGGGGCTCACCGGCTGCCCCACCTGCGGGCTGATCAACTGCCTGGACAGCGAGGGCCATGGCCGTTGCGTGCGCTGCAGCGAGAAGCTGCACGCCCGCCGGCCGCGCAGCCTGCAGACCACCTGGGCGCTGCTGTTCACCGCCGCAGTGCTCTATATCCCCGCCAATGTCTATCCCATCATGTACACCACCAGCCTAGGCAGCTCCGACCCGCAGACCATCATCGGCGGTGTCATCTACCTGGTCAGCCACGGTTCCTGGCCGGTGGCGCTGGTGATCTTCGTGGCCAGCGTCATCGTGCCCATCGGTAAGCTGCTGGCGCTGGTCTGGCTGTGCCTGGTGGCGCCGCGGGCACCGGGCATGCGCTCGGTGGTGCGAGCGCGGCTCTACCGATTGACCGAACTGATCGGACGCTGGTCGATGGTCGACGTCTTCGTGGTAGCCATCCTGGTGGCCCTGATCCGCGCCGGTGCGCTGATGTCGATCGATCCTGGCCCCGCTGCGCTGGCCTTCGGTGGCGTGGTGATCATCACCATGCTGGCGGCCATGAGTTTTGAGCCTCGCCTGCTGTGGGACGGCAGCGAGGATCCCTGCAACCCGATGGACTCCCCGGATAATGACGGGTTGCACGGCGACCACTCGGGCCTGGCGTCCGACGCCGCCCCTTCACCCCATCGCACTGCGCCGGATGAACAAGGAAGCACACCATGAGTGACGCCGATAAGCGCCACCCCGACAACCCGCCAGCGCCGTCCAGCAAGGACATGCACCGCGCCGCGCCGACCCAGCAGAAACGGCTGTCGCCGGTGTGGATCGTGCCCTTTGTGGCACTGCTGATCGGCGCCTGGCTGGTCTACGACAACTACGCCAGCCGCGGCCCCCAGATCGCGCTGCACCTGCCATCCGCCGACGGCATCGAGGCCGGCAAGACGTTGATCAAGACCCGTAACGTGGAGGTCGGCAAGGTCACCTCGGTAGCACTCAGCGACGATCTCTCCGGCGTCGAGATCACCGCTCAGATGGAACCCCAGGCCGAGAAGATGCTGGTCGAGGACACCCATTTCTGGGTGGTCAAGCCGCGCATCGGGCGCGAGGGTATCAGCGGACTCGGCACCGTTCTCTCCGGTGCCTATATCCAGCTCGAGCCGGGTCAGAGCGAGGTGGATGCCCGTGAATTCGACGTCAGCGACCAGCCTCCGGTGGCACCACCTGGCGCCCAGGGGCTGCGCCTCAACCTGGTCAGCCAGGTCGGCAACTCGCTCAGCGTCGGCGACGCCGTCACCTTCCAGGGGGTCAGCGTCGGACGGGTCGAGGAGGCCGACTTCGATGTCTCCACCCAGAGCATGCACCACCGCATCTTCATCGAGAGCCCCTACGACACCCTGGTCACCGAGAACACCCGCTTCTGGGCCACCAGCGGCATCGACGTGCGCTTCGGTTCCGACGGTTTTCAGGTGCAGGTCGAGTCGCTGGAAGCGCTGCTCGGCGGCGGCGTCACCTTTGGCGTGCCCGACGATGTTCCCGCCGGCAAGGAGGCGGAAGAGGACGCCTCCTACGAACTCTATGCCGATGAGGAGGCCGCCCGCCAGGGTACCTTCAATCGCTATCTCGAGTACGTGCTGCTCAACGAAGATACGGTACGCGGCCTGTCCCGCGGAGCCCCGGTGGAATTCCGTGGCGTGCGCATCGGTACCGTGGCAGCCGTCCCCTGGAACTTCACCTCGCCCCAGCCGGAAAACCGCGACAAGCTGGCCATCCCGGTGCTGATCCGCATCGAACCCCAGCGTCTGGGCATCGGCGCCAATGAGCTGGATCTGCAGGAGTGGCGTGAGCGCTTCGACCGGCTGTTCGAGCGTGGCCTGCGCGCGACCCTCAAGAGCGGCAGCCTGTTGACCGGGGCGCTGTTCGTCGACCTCAAGATCGACGAAGAGCTGCAGGGCCAGTATCTGGCCGAGACCTTCGCCGACCGCCCGGTGTTCCCCACCGCCTCGGCTGGCCTTGCCCAGATCCAGGCCCAGGTCACCGCCCTGCTCGACAAGCTCAACCGCCTCGAGATCGAGCCTATCCTGTCGGGACTCGACCGCAACCTTCAGGTCTCAGAGGCGATGCTGACTCAGGCCCGCTCACTGGTGCAGAGCATGAACAGTCTGCTCGACAACCCCGAGACCCAGGGCTTGCCCGGCAACCTCAACCAGACCCTGGTCGAGCTGCGCCGCACCCTCGACGGGCTGTCGCCGGAATCCAGCGTCTACCAGGACCTGACCCGCACCCTGAACGAGGTCGAACGTCTGGTGCGTGACCTGCAGCCGGCCGCTCGCAAGATCAGCGACGATCCCCGCGCGCTGCTGTTCGACAGCATCCAGACCGAGGACCCGATCCCGCGGGCACCGCGCTGATCGCCTCCCGCCCGAGTCTGCGGACTCGGGCGGGATAGACGGAAGCATCGACAACACTGACCTCACCGGAAAGGAGTTCTCCATGAGGCCGATACATCGCCTGTGTGTTCCCCTGCTGGCGCTGTGGCTGGGCGGCTGCGCCAGCGGCACCGCCCCCATGAACCACTATGTGCTGCCCTCGGATGCAGGCAGCAGCGATGCCCGGGTCCCCAGCGCCGACGAAACGCCGTTGCTGGTGTCCACACCCAGGCTCGCCAACTACCTCGAGGCCGAAGGCATCGTCCTTCAACTCGACGACATCTCGCTGAACGAGGCCAAGTCCCACCAATGGGCGGCACCGCTGGCACAGCAACTCGAACGCGGCCTACGCGACCGCCTGGAGGCCAGACTGCCTGGACGCCGGGTGCTCCTGTCCGGCGACAGCGGCAACGCCCTGACGCTGGAATTGAGCGTCGACCGCTTCCAGGGCCACTATGACGGCTACGCCGTGGCCTCGGGCCAGTGGCTGTTGCGTGACAGCCAGCGCCAGGTGGTGGACAGCGACAGCTTCGAGGCCACCGAGTCGCTGGACAGCGACGGCTATTCGGCACTGGTACGGGCGCTGGGGCGCACCTGGGATCAGGTGGCCGATGATATCGCCGCCCGGGTCCGTGTCGCTCCCTGAGCGTCTCGACAACGCCTCCGCGCCCCTCATCAAGGTTCTGCCGGCCCGACTTCTTTTCACCCCCGCCGATGCGCCGGGCCGGCAAATCTGGCATCATGCCCGCAACGGTGACGGGGGTCCCCCGCTAGAGCGGTCACCGAATTTTTCCCCACGCCTTGTCCGGGACCGACGCCATCAGAACGGTGGCGTCCAGCGAGTGCGTGCGTGCTGGAGTTTGCATGAGTTTTTCCGATCTCGGCCTGCGTGCCGAATTGCTTCGCGCCGTCACGGCGCAAGGCTATGACACCCCGACTCCGATTCAGCGTCAGGCCATCCCCGCGGTACTCAAGGGTGGTGACCTGCTGGCCAGTGCCCAGACCGGCACCGGCAAGACAGCGGGCTTTACCCTGCCGATGCTGCAGCGCCTGGCCGATGGCCCTCGCCCCTCCAAGCGCCAGGTCCGTGCCCTGGTGCTCACGCCCACCCGTGAACTCGCCGCCCAGGTCGGCGAGAGCGTGCGCGACTACGGTCAGCACCTGTCACTGCGTCACCACGTGATCTTCGGTGGCGTCGGACAACAGCCCCAGATCGACGCCCTGCGGCCCGGTCTCGATGTGTTGGTGGCAACGCCTGGCCGCCTGCTCGACCTGCACCAGCAGGGCCACGTGGATCTGTCGAGCGTCGAGATCCTGGTGCTCGACGAAGCCGACCGCATGCTCGACATGGGCTTTATCCACGACATCCGCCGTGTGCTGAAGCTGTTGCCCGAGAAGCGTCAGAACCTGCTGTTCTCGGCGACCTTCTCCAGCGAGATCCAGGCGCTGGCCGACAAGCTGCTCGACCGCCCGGAGATGATCGAGGTCGCACGCCGCAATACCACCGCCGAGACCGTCGACCAGGCCGTCTACCGAGTGGACCGGGAACGCAAGCGCGAGCTGCTGTCACACCTGATCACTAGCCAACGCTGGTTCCAGGTGCTGGTGTTCACTCGCACCAAGCACGGCGCCAACCGCCTGGCCGAGCACCTCGACAAGCGCGACATCTCTGCCATGGCGATCCACGGCAACAAGAGCCAGTCAGCCCGTACCCGCGCCCTGGCGGCGTTCAAGGCCGGCGAGCTGCAGGTTCTGGTGGCCACCGACATCGCCGCCCGTGGTCTCGACATCGACGAACTGCCCCACGTGGTCAACTTCGAGCTGCCCAACGTCGCCGAGGACTACGTCCACCGCATCGGTCGTACCGGCCGTGCCGGCAACGAAGGCCAGGCCATCTCGCTGGTGTGCGTCGATGAACATGGCTTGCTGAAGAACATCGAGCGCATGATCAAGCGTGACCTCGAGAAGCGCATCGAACCGGGCTTCGAGCCCGACCCCAACGCCAAGCCGGAGCCCATCGAGAACGGCCGCAACAAGCGCGGTGGTGGTCAGCGCCGCAGCCAGGGTGGCAACAATAGCTCCCAGCGCGGCAACGGACGACGTGGTGACGGTGGCGGTGGCGGCGGCAATGCCCGCAACGGCAATGGCGAGCAGCCTGCACGTCGCAGGCGCAGGCGCTCCGGCCAGGGCAACCGCCAGGGACAGGCATAAGCTCGAGCATCGGCTCAGGCATAGCCCTGAGCGTCGGTGCAGGCAGAGCCCCGAGCGGCTGGACAAGAGCAATCCGGGGGGCGGCTTGCCGCCCCCTTCCATCTCAGCAGGACAGCGATATGGCATCTCCAGAACTGATCAAGGAATATCGCCGCTTCCGGGCCTTCCAGAAGCAGGCGCAACTCGACAACGAGCATCGCGGCGCCCAGACCAAGATCGACGAGGCGCGGGTCAGTGCCGCTCGCATGACCGAGGCCTACCGCAGCATGGCAGAGAAAGGCGCCGAGCAGGGGGCCTGCTATCGCACCCTCTACCTGCGCGACCATGACGGCGTGGCACTGACCTGCGAAGGCTGGATGTTCGTGCGTCGCGTGCTGGCCGAAGGCGGTGCCACTCGCGTACGCGCCAGCCTGCTCGAGACCTTCCGCCTGGAGAATGGCCAGTGCGCCCCCGGCGACACCCCGGTCGAAAAGATCACCCTGGAGATCTACGACCAGCTACTGGTCGACAAGGGCATGGCCACCGCCGTGCGCATCGATGGCGTCGACGGCGATCGCCACAGCCAGTTCCTGACCTTCAATGATCAGGTGCGTGGCGATCTGCGTCGCTTCCTGAAATAACCGTACAGGCCGCCGTCCGCGGGGCCTGCGCCTCCGGCGGCGCGCCTTCCCCGCTGCGGTGGTCCACCCGCTGGAGCCCCCGATGAAGGTCACGTCCCTGCCCTGGCGCTTTCTGGTGCTGATGGTACTGGTCGGCCTCAACCTGAGACCGGCACTCTCTTCGCTTGCCCCGCTGCTCGCCCGTGTGCAGCAGGATACCGGCCTGTCCCCCAGCGCCATCGGTGCCCTGACCACCCTGCCGGTGCTGTGCCTGGGTCTGTTCGCTCCGCTGGCGCCCCGCCTGTCGCGCCAGTACGGCCCGGAACGCGCCTTGTCGCTGGGTCTGGTGGTCATCACCAGCGGTCTGCTGCTGCGCTGGCAGGGAAGTCCCCTCGCGCTCTACGCCGGCACCCTGCTGGTGGGTGCCGGTATCGGTGTATCGGGGGCCCTGCTACCGGCGCTGGTCAAGCGCGAGCTGCCCCGGGGCGCCGACCTGATGACCGGGGTCTACACCATGGCCCTGTGTCTGGGTGGCGCCCTGGGCGCCGGCCTGGCGATTCCCCTGAGCGACCTGCTGGGTGGCTGGACACGCAGTCTGGCGGCCTGGTCGCTGCTGGCCATGGCAGCGCTGATCGCCTGGGAGCTTTACATGCCGCGCACCGCCGCTACCCCGCGGATGGCGGGTGACCCCGGCACCGGCATGACCCGTGGCCTGCTACGCCAGCCCCTGGCCTGGCAGGTGGCGCTATTGATGGGCACCCAATCGTCGCTGGCCTACATCGTCTTCGGCTGGCTGCCGACGCTGTTGATGCAGCGCGGCATCGGCGAGGCCGAGGCCGGCCTGTTGATGGGCATGTCGGTGATGGTCCAGCTGATTTCTGCGCTACTGGCACCCTGGCTGGCCCGCTTCGGTCGCGATCAGCGCCCGGCGCTGCTGCTGGTCCTTGCCAGCACCGCCAGTGGCCTGTGGATCCTGCTGATGGCCGACACCTCCCTGCGCTACCTCGGCGCACTACTGCTGGGGCTCGGCCAGGGCGGCAACTTCTCCCTGGCGCTGACCCTGATCGTGCTGCGCAGCGCCGATTCGCGTCTGGCAGGCCGCCTGTCCGGACTGGCCCAGGGTGGCGGCTATGCCCTGGCCGCCCTGGGCCCCTTGAGCGTCGGTATCATGCTTGACCTGCAGGCACCGATCACCGCCATCGCCTGGCTGTTGATGGGGATCGCCGCCGCCGCCGCCAGCTTCGCCTGGTTCGCCGGTCGTCAGCGTCAGCTCTGCTTCGACGCCGACGATAACGTCATCACCCGCTGCGCGCCTCGCCGAGGCTCACGCTGATACTGTCACTCGTGTCTTCACTCCTTGTGCAGGAAGCCCACCCATGACCCACTCACCCCTGGACCCGGTGCTGGTGATCTACGCCGGCGGCACCATCGGCATGATCGACACCCCCTCAGGCCTCGCCCCCGGCCCCGACATGGAAGCCCGGGTGCGCGACGCCCTGGCCACACTACCCGACGATCGCAGGACCGCTCTGCCACCCTTTACCTGGATCGAGGTCGACCAACCCATCGACTCCAGCGGCGCCCGTCCCGAGGACTGGGCCCGGCTGGCCGCGCTTGTCGCCGAGCAGGCCAATCGCCATCGCGGCGTGGTCGTGCTGCACGGCACCGACACCCTGGCCTGGACCGCCTCGAGCCTGGCCTACCAGCTTCAGGGCATCGATCGCCCGGTGGTGGTGACCGGCTCCATGGCGCCGCTGGCCCAGCAGCACAGTGACGCCCTGTACAATCTCGAGAGCGCGCTGCGCTACGCCGCCATGCCTGAATTGCAGGAAGTGGCGGTGAGCTTTGGCGACAAGCTGCTGCGGGGCAGCCGGGCTCGCAAGTGGCACACTCGCGAGCCGGATGCCTTCGAAAGCCCCAACCTTGACCTGCTGGGGAAGCGCCACGGCAACGACTTCCGGCTGCATCGCGAGCACAGCCTCGAGGCTACGCAGCGCGGCGCACCCCGCTACGAGCTCGGCGACTATCATGGCCTGGGAGAGCAGGTGGTGCGGGTGGTCCTGTGGCCGGGCATTCAACCCTGGCAGCTGGCGGCCTGGCTGGGTGATGACCGCGTCAAGGGCGCCCTGATCGAGGTGTGGGGCGGCGGCAATGTACCTGACGACCCCGAGCTTGGCGCCGTGCTGGCAGAGGCCAGTGGCCAGGGCAAGCTACTGGTCGCGATCAGCCAATGCCCACACGGCACCATCGACATCGGACACTACGCTGCCGGCAAGATGCTGGCCGACGCCGAGGTGGTATCCGGCGACGACATGACCCCTGAGTCGGCCTATACCAAACTGGTGCATCTGCTGTCGCTGCCCCTCTCGCAGGAACAGAGACGTCGGCTGTTTCGAACTCCGCTGGTCGGAGAACGAGGTTGACATCACACAGGTCACGGAGCAATTTTATGCTCTATTGACACTCAAGGGGCGATGATGGAGTAAGGTTAGGGAGTCCCCGTCATGACAAGGAGTTGCTCATGGAACACCCGGATCACCCCTTCAGCGAGTTGTTTGAACAGCTGGGCCTGGCATCCGAGCCGGAAGCCATCAAACGATTCATCGATCGCAACTCGCCGATTCCGGAGGGGGTCGAACTGCCCGATGCGGCCTGCTGGAACGAGGGACAGTCGGAATTTCTGCGCGAAGCCATCGAGGCCGATGCCGACTGGGCCGAGGTGGTCGATCATCTGGACGCTTCACTGCGCAAACCCTAGGGCTTGTGCGAAAAGTGCTTGTGCGAAAAGTGCCTGCGCTCGGAAATACGGCGTTAAAAATCGGGTCAAGATGCTCATTTACACCTCGTAAACTGCGCTTTCTCACCGATTTTTGCCTTGTCTAACCATCGCTCGTCAACTTTTCGTATAAAGCCTGGGGCTCGTCTGAAAAGTAGCTGCGCTCGTCGACTCTTCGGACAAGTCCTTTACAAGCTGCGCGAGCCGCTGATGTCGGCGGCTCGCGCCACTATCAGGCCGATGGATCGGCCCTGACACCAATCGCACAACGACAATCGATGGCCTTTTCGACGTGACCTGTCTTCCCCCTGATATCGAAGCGCGGCTCGAGCCCGCCACGCGTCTTCCCTCTCTGCCTGCCGTGGTGTCCGAGCTGCTGGTACTGGCGAGCAATCACGACGCGCCGCTGACCGACTTCGCGACCCTGCTGTCCCGTGACCCGGCCCTGTGCCTGCAGCTGCTGCGGCTGGCCAACAGCCCCTACTATCGCCGCGGTTGCGATCCCGTCATCTGCTGCGAGCACGCGGTGACACGCCTCGGTATCGATGGCACCCTCACCGCGCTTTTGGGTTTCACCCTGGTGCGCGACGCGACCCGCGGCCCCCTGGCCGACTATTGGCGACGCACCCTCGCAGCCGCGCACTTGATTCCGGCCATCGCCAAGGTGGTAAATCCCCGCCATCCGGGCGAATTGTCGACGCGCGCCCTGCTACGCGAGGTCGGGGTACTGCTGCTGTACGCATTGGACCCGAACTACTTCGAGCTGACCGCCCAGGCCGCCACCCGCGAACAGCGCCTGGCTCTGGAACACCGGCATCTTGGCTGCGACCGCGACCAGGCGTCGAGCTGGCTGGCACGGCGCTGGCAGCTGCCCACCAACCTGTTCCTTCAGCGCCCTCTCGAGCCGGAAGGCCAGCGTCACCACGAATGGCTCGACGGCCTTTGCCTGGAGCTCGCCGACGAACTGGCCGGATGCTGTCTGGACGACAACAGCGACGCCATCCCCGCCGTGCTTCATCGTTTTCAGCAACGCATGAACATGGACGGCAATGCCCAGGCACGTCTTGTCGATGAACTCGCGAGTCGCCTTGAGACCTTGCCGGATTTTCTCGCCACCTCGCTGTCGGCAGATGAGGATATCGAACGCCTGCTGGTCGCCGGCAAGCAGCGCCTGCATGGGCTGACCATGAGCCTGGCCGAGCGGTTGCACCATCGTGAGGACCAGCTGATTTCGCTCCAACGCGACAATGAGGCGCTGGATGTGCGCGCCAGCACCGATGCCCTCACCGGTCTCGCCAATCGCGCCGCGCTGGAACGGCGCCTCGAGGAGATGCTCGAGGACGCCCATGCGCGAGACAAGCCTCTGTCGGTGCTATTTCTCGATCTGGATCACTTCAAGCCGCTCAACGACCGCTACGGCCACCGACTCGGCGACATCGTGCTGGTCAATGTCGCCGCTACCCTGCGTGACGCCATCCGTGAGTCGGACCTGGCGGCCCGCTACGGCGGAGAGGAGTTCGTCATCGCCCTGCGGAACACGCCGGAGCCAGGAGCTTTGCGGGTCGCGCAGCGGCTACAGCAGTGGCTTGCCGAGCAGCCGATGGCCCAGGTCGACCAGCGCCCCCTTTACGTCAGCGCCTCCATCGGCATCGCCCAATGGCAGCCCGGCATGGACAGCATCGACGCAGCGTCGCTGGTGGAAAAGGCGGACCTGCAGATGTACCAGGCCAAGCAGGCCGGCCGTGCCCGCATCAGTCAAGCTCAACAACTGCAGGAGCGCGCCGGGGAAACACCCTGAAGCAGCACTTGATCAGAACAAGATCTCTGCCAGACGCCGCGGCAGTAGACGCCAAGGCACTCGCTAGAGACGCGCCTCGACCCGCTCCAGGATCTGGGCGCTGACCTTGGCGACCAGCGGGCGAGCCGCGCGATTGACCGCCTTGGCGACCAGCCGATTGCGGATCTGGTAGTCGACGATCAGGCTGACCGCGGTACCTTCATCGACCGCTTCGAGTTCATAGCGGCCCTGATTGCGCACACCGTCGATCGACTCCCAGGCCAGTCGGCTGGGTGGCGACTTCTCGGTCACCTGCACCTCGAAGGTCCAGTCCATGCCGACCGCGTGGACATGCCAGCGATAGCGATCGTCCCCGAGCGGCTCGATCTCGGTGATCAGATCCGAATAGTCGGCGAAATCCTCGACCTTTTCGAGCAGGGCGAAGACGCGCTCGGGAGGCGCGGGAAGCGTGGCGCTGTGTTCGATGGTGGGCATGGCCAGACCGACTCCTTGCCTGAGGGATGCTCCAAGGTAAGGCTGCTACGGAGCCTAGCATCCCGGTTCCCCAGGCCCTTGTAAAGACGTGCCTATCATCAGGCTGACGGCAGGTCCCGCAGCAACAGAGCGAACTCGAACTCGTCGGGCGACGGCGACTCCCCCGGCAGCTTGACCCTTACCCGGTGACCGTCCCCGGGCGCCACCTTCAGCGCGCTGCCGTTGCCCGCCTCCATCGCCTCAAGGGTGAAACGACGGTTGCCGGAGGGCAGCATCAGCTCGAGGCGATCGCCGACCTCGAAGCGGTTCTTGACCTCGATATCCAGCCAACCTGATGGCGCTTGTCCCAGGATCTGGCCGACGAACTGCTGGTGAACGCCCACCGAGTGCCCACGCTCGTAATTCTGGTACTCGTCGTGGACGTGGCGTCGGTAGAAGCCTTCGGTATACCCCCGGTTGGCCAGGTTTTCGAGCTCATCCATCAGCCCGATGTCGAAGGGGCGCCCGGCCACGGCGTCATCGATGGCACGACGATAGACCTGGGCGGTACGTGCTACATAGTAGGGCGACTTGGTTCGCCCTTCTATCTTCAGCGAACTGACCCCCATCTCGGTGAGCCTCGCCACGTGCTGAACGGCGCGCAGATCCTTGGAATTCATGATGTAGCTACCGTGCTCGTCCTCGAACACCGGCATCAGTTCGCCAGGCCGCTGTGGGTCCTCGATCAGCGCCGAGCGCTCCTCCCGGCCCTGTGCCACGTCCTGCGCCGGGATCAGGTCGCCACAGGCGTCAGTGCCGGCCGGGTGGGTCCGGTAGTTCCAGCGACAGGCGTTGGTACAGGTGCCCTGGTTGGGGTCGCGCCGGTTGAAGTAGCCCGACAGCAGACAGCGCCCGGAATAGGCGATGCACAGGGCACCGTGAACGAACGTCTCGATCTCCAGGGTCGGGCACTCGGCACGGATCTCGGCGATTTCCTCAAGCGACAGCTCTCGCGACAGGATCACCCGGGAGATCCCCTGGGACTGCCAGAAGCGAGCCGCCGCGTGATTGACCACGTTGGCCTGCACCGACAGATGGATCACCTGGTCAGGCCAACGCTCACGCACCATCATGATCAAGCCAGGGTCGGACATGATCAGCGCATCCGGCCCCGCCTCGACGATCGGTGCCATGTCCTTCAGGTAGGTCCTGAGCTTGGCATTGTGCGGAGCGATATTGGAAGCCACGTAGAAGCGCTTGCCACGCGCCTGGGCCTCAGCGATGCCTCGGGTCAGGTTGTCGAGGCCGAAGTCATTGTTGCGTACACGCAGTGAGTAGCGCGGCTGACCGGCATAGACCGCATCGGCGCCATAGGCGAAGGCGAAGCGCATATGCCGGTAGGTGCCGGCCGGTGACAGTAGTTCAGGGGCATTCATCCAGGCGTCTCTCTCGTGGGCCGGGCTTGGTCCGGGCTTGTGCCGGGCATGGTTCGGGATTAAACCGGGCAGACAGCAGTAAACCGCGCAGCCTGCCACAACCGCGAGCAACGGACGTTGACAAGGAGCAAGTCGCCGGCATCAACGCCGCACTGGTGTTGCCGTCCGGCTTTCGTTACCCTTGTCGCGCCGGACCGGACCCCGGCCGCTGGCGATTCTTGTCGCCACCCCAAATTCTCCGAATCGAGACCCCCTTCATGAGCACGACTTCCCGCTCCACCGTGGTGATCTACTCCGGTGGCATGGACTCTTTCACCGTACTTCATCGCGCCTTGCACGAAGGCCTCGAAGTTCACGCCCTGTCATTCGACTATGGCCAGCGCCACGCCCGCGAACTCGAGGTGGCCCGCCATGTCTGTCAGGAGTTGAAGATCCCTCATCAGGTCGTCGACATCACCGCCATTCATGGCCTGATCGACAACTCTGCGCTGACCGACGCCAATCGCAAGATCCCTGGCGGTGACTACGCCGAAGACAACCTCGCCGCCACCGTGGTCCCCAATCGCAACATGGTGCTGCTGTCGCTGGCCATCGCCAAGGCGGTGAATATCGGCGCCAGTCGCGTCGACTACGGCGCCCACGGCGGTGACCACGTGCTCTATCCGGATTGTCGTCCCGAGTTTGTCGAGCAGATGAATGCGGTGGCCGCCATCGCCAATTTCTCGCCGGTAGAGATCCACGCACCCTATCTACGGTCCAGCAAGAGCGAGATTCTGGCCGACGGACTGTCCATGGGACTGAACTACCGCGACACCTGGACCTGTTACGAGGGCCGGCGCCTGGCCTGTGGCCGCTGCGGCAGCTGTCTGGAGCGGCTCGCCGCCTTCGCCGACCAGGGTGTCGAAGATCCGTTGGCCTACGCCGCCAATACCCGGCAGGAGTCGGCGATTGCACAGGCAGACCAGAGCGGAGCGCACCAGGATGTATAGCGTCAAGGAAGCCTTCTATACCCTTCAGGGAGAAGGCGTACAGGCCGGCCGCGCCAGCGTCTTCTGTCGCTTTGCCGGCTGCAATCTCTGGTCGGGTCGCGAGCAGGACCGCGCCAGCGCCCAGTGTCGCTTCTGCGACACCGACTTCGTCGGCACCGATGGTCAGAACGGCGGACGCTTTGCCACCGCCGACGCCCTGGCCGAGCACATCACCCGCTTGTGGCCACACCCCCACGAGGGTGTCACGCCCTACGTCGTGTTCACCGGTGGCGAGCCCCTGCTGCAGCTGGATGCCGCCTTGATCGACGCGGTGCACGCTGCCGGCTTCGAGATTGGCGTGGAGACCAACGGTACTCTGGCCGCGCCGGACGGTATCGACTGGCTATGTGTCAGCCCCAAGGGCAATGCGCCGCTGGTGCAGACCCGCGGTGACGAGCTGAAGCTCGTCCATCCCCAGACCGACGCCCCGCCGGAACGTTTCGAGGGGCTCGACTTCGACCATTTTCTGCTGCAGCCGATGGACACCTCCGGGCTGATGGCCAGCGACGCTCGCAAGGAGCCACTCTGTGCCACGGTAGAGCACTGCATGGCGCATCCACGCTGGCGGCTGTCGCTGCAGACCCACAAGATCGCGGGAATCGACTGATGGCACTCTTTGTACGACGACTGACACATCTCGACGTGTCGCTTTGGTGTCCCGATCGTGGACTGATCGGCGCAAGCTGGCTGGTCGACGTCGAACTCGATGGAGAGCTCGGTGAAGACGGCATGCTGTTCGACTTCGGCGAGGTCAAACCCTGGATCAAAGCACGTCTCGACGGCGGCGCCGATCACACCCTGCTGGTGCCTACCGAAGCCCCTGGCGTCAGCGTCAGCGAATGTCGCGAAGGTATCTGCGTACGCACCACGACGCCATACGCGATGGAGGTGCGCGGGCCCCGCCAGGCCTTTACCCTGCTACCCTGGCGCAGAATCACCCCCGAGGCCATGGCCGAGCACCTGTCACGCCAGTTGATGCGCCAACCGCCCGAGCGGGTATCCAGCATCGAACTCAGCCTCGCCGATGAGTCCATCGATGGCGCCGCCTACACATACAGCCACGGCCTTCGCCGCCACGCCGGCAACTGCCAGCGTATCGCCCACGGCCACCGCTCGCGGCTGGAAATCGTTCAGCGCGGCGTGCGACAGCCGGAGCTCGAGCGCCGCTACGCCCGCTGGCTCGACGATACCTACCTGGTGGACGAACACGACCTGGAACAGCACCAGGGCGACATGCTGCAGTGCGGCTACCGCTCGCCCCAGGGCCTGTTTCACCTGCGCCTGCCCCGCGAGCGCTGTCATGTCCTGCCCGGCGCCACCACGGTGGAACGCATCGCCCAGTGGCTGGCGGCGACCGTCGCCCGAGACACCGGAGAGGACACCGCGGTGCGCGCCTATGAAGGCGTCGACAAGGGCGCCACGGCAAGAAGCCCCGGCGAACGATCTCGATAACGTCTCGATAACTTCTCGATAACTTCTCGATAGCATCTCGAGATCCGCAAGAGAGACCGACCACCGAGACAACCAAGCGCATTTGAAGAATGCCATGAGCCAACCAACGTCATGAGCGAACTGATCACCTCCTCCTCGCCGCAAGAGACCCGCACAGCGACCGGCGAACAGGGCTGCCGCCCCGGCTGCGGCGCCTGCTGCATTGCGCCGTCGATCAGCTCCCCGATTCCCGGCATGCCGGCGGGCAAGCCCGCCGGCATCCGCTGCGTGCAGCTCGACGACGACAACCTGTGCCGCCTGTTCGGCCGACCCGAGCGTCCGGCGGTGTGCGAGCGCTTCGACTACGATGCCGATATCTGTGGCAGCCATCGAGACCAGGCGCTGGCCAATATTGACGAACTCGAACGCCTGACCTGAGTCGGGCTTACTTGCGCCGAGTAGCCGTCGCTCAGCGTCTTCTGCACCGGTTGTCTATGTTCAGGCAACCCTCATTTCCGCGCTCCCTACTGACGCCCTCTCCACTGCCTCCTCATCAGTGATCCACCAACAAGAAAAGGCCGCGCCACCCAAAGGTGGCCCGGCACTCTTTATGACACTCCGGGCTGTATAAACCCCAACCCAGGTGGTGACGGCACTAAACTATTCCACGTCGAGCTGCCCGTTATTGCGCAGCATCGTCAGGAAGACCTCCGACGACTGACCCTCCATGCTGACACCGTCCAGGGTAATCTTCTGGTCGGCGTTGCTGTGCTGGACGTCGAGCCCGCCATCGCTCTTGATGTAGAGCACGGTGTCTCCGTTCTCCTCCTGGGCAAAGATAAAGCTGTCCAGCGCCGACTGATCGGGATCAGTACTCGTGGAGTCAAAGTCGTTGAGCAGATCCCCCAATGCCAGCTTATCGGCCTCTGGGTCCATGCTCAGAGCCGCATCCTTGACGTGGAAATCACTGACCGTATCGTGGGCGGGGTCCGTCGTACTACCGACATCACCCAGACTCCACTGGAAGGTGTCGGAACCGAGCCCACCAAGCAGAAGATCATCGCCAGCACCGCCAATCAGCACGTCGTCCCCGCTGCCCGCGAAGAGCTGATCGTTGCCTTTTCCACCATCGATGCGATCCTGACCACCGTCGTTACGGCTGTCACCCGACAGGGCTTCATAGTTGTCCTTGATAAAGGCCAATATCTCTTTCTGGGTCGGCTCTGTCCCGCTGTTCTGAGTGGTCAAGTAATCGACGAGCCCAGCATAGCCACTACCCGCCTCACCACCGACACCCGCAGGATCGATCTGATCACCGAACAGCACGTCATCACCCGCGCCACCGTCCAGGGTGTCACCGCCAAGGTCCGCTGGCTGATCGAAGGACGCCCCCCCCTCCAGCGCCGTTGCAAACTCCTCGGCAGAATTGACGATGGCCACCTCACCGGCCGGTACAAGCTGGTCGTCCGTATAGCTGTAAAGATCGAGTGAAATGTCATGAATAAGCAGTGAGAAGAAGTTCCCAGCAGCGTTTTCTACTTCGAACTGCAGCCTGTATGTTCCTCCTTTCAACCCATTTTCCATAAACTGAGTCGAGCTACTATTGATACTGCCCGACGGCGATATTGGCAGCGAGGTGGCAACAACATCCCAGTCGCCTTCCTCATTTTGCATTTCCAGCGACCAAGAGAATCTGTCGCTTGGATTCCCTTCCTTTTCGAAGTCGTTTGGGGTGTCGGTCACGTAGTCAAATGACAAGGTATAGAACTGGTTGGTACCAGCAGGCTCATCCAGGACGATAGCATCGCTGGTGGCGACAGTACTGCCATCGCCAGCACCACTGTCTCGAACGCGCAGATAGGTGCCGACCGGGGTTCTATCAATGGCTATGTGGCCATTGGTTGTCTCCACCGCCCAATTATCGATGGAAGCGAGTCTTCCCGTGTCCCCCGTGTCAAAAGTGGCAAGCATTTCGGTACTGCCTACCGAAGCCCCGGATTCCAGAGGAATCGGCACCATCTCCAACTCACCATCTGCCGTGTTGTCGAAAATCTTCAGAAAATCGCGACCTACATCATCACCTATCCCGATCGCTTCCACCCGACTGATGGCGGCCAGCGGTTTGTATCCTTCAAGCGCATTGGTAACATCCTTATAGGTGGTAATATTCCCCGCATCACTGACACCAACTTGACCGTTGTCATTGTGAGAATTAGGCTGACCATCCGTCATGAAGTAGGCAACGTTATTGAAACCGCTCCGACTAACATCCGTCATCCACTCAGTAGCGGTAACAAAGGCTTGCTCGAAATTGGTTCCAGAAATAATCGCTCTACTATCCAGAAAGTCATTGACGTCACCCAGATCTTCAGGTGAGAAATCATTGAATGCGATCGAAGGCGAATACTTCCCGCCGAACGCCACGATCTGGACATGGATTGTCCCCTCGAAATCGGCCAGCTCGGTAAGCTTGGCACGTATCGCCTCGATCGCCACCTTGAAGCGTGAATTGCCGTTTTCCAACACGGCGCCCATGCTTGGCGAAACATCCACGATAAAGGAAAGGTTATAGTCCTTGGCAGGTTCAAGCACGGCATGCTTCCCGCCAGCATCACCGAGAACCACATCATCACCACTCCCACCGGTGATGCTGTCATCGCCACCGCCTCCGACGAGTAGCTGGTCATCATCCGGCAGTGCCAGGGTCAGGGTGCCATCGACAGTGTCGCCGTCACCATCCGTTCCGGCCAGTGACAAGGACAGCGCCGGATCTTTCTCCGCCTCGGAATAGGCGAAGTCGCCGACCGAAAATGGCCTTGTGCCGTCCAAGCCACGAAACTCGATCGCTTCAAAGGCCTCGCCGGTTGTAAGCATCAGCTGGGCATCGGCGGGAATGTTTCTCACATTGAGGGTGCCATCGGCGTTTTCCTCAATCGTCACCAACGAGGTGATATCCTTGCCGGCACCATTCACCAAGCGAACATCACTTTTCGCAAGTTCCAGCACGTGGCCGCTGACGGCAACCGGATGGCCACTGGTATCGGTACCATCTGGAGCCGAGGCAATCGCTTTGATCCCGACATCCGTCAACGTCCCGTTTTCCGCATTGATAAACTGACGGAAGTGCGTAATGCCTCGATGGTTATCCCAGCTTGGTGCGGTGTCAGAAAAACGCAGGTTATCAACGAAATCGAGGCGTACAGCTTCGTCGAGTCCCGTCAGATTGTCGTGACCCGCGGCTAGTTGTGTATCCCCATCAGTTCGCAACCAGGACGCCCAGGGGCCTTTATAGGTCCAGGCGGACGCCACGACATCGGCTGCTCCATCGGCACCCTCAAAGGCGATGAAACGATGGCCCGAGCCGGACCCATCGGTGCCAAACTCACGCACAACGTGCTTGCTGCCTTCACTGATTTCCTTGCTGGCATCATCAAATGCCCTGATCCCCTCATCGATGACCTCTACCTCGTAGGTAGAGCCATCCGCCGACAGGCTCGCCTTGAAGGCCACGCCGCCACTCGCGGTCTTCGCCTCCAACGTCTTGCCGTCGCCACTCAATTGGTAAGTCAGAACCTCGCCGTTCGACGTGAGCAGCGTCCCGCCATTGACACTCGTGACCTCGGTACCGTTCATTACGTCGCTGAATGTCACTTTACCAATGTCATCGGCACCCGCCTCGAAGCGAACCTCACCCGTCTGGCCAGATTTTAACTGCGCTTGCTCCGCCTCCCAGACAACAGGCGTATCATCGTCAATCAGCACCGACAGCGTGCCCTGGACCTCGCTGCCATCGGCATCGGTCACGGTGTAGCCGATGTCAAACGTCAGGTCGTTCTCGTCATCGCCCGCCGCATGCTCAAGCGCCTGGTGCAACGTCACCTTGTACTTGCCCTCGGCCTGATCGGCCATGGCGATGGTGATCACCGGTTCTTTTTCGGAGTTGCTATCGGTCACCGTCCCGGTGAGCGTGTGCCCATCAGGGCTGAGCTCAAAGCTCACCTCACGACCGTCCGCTGTCTTGAGGTCGTCGGGCAGACCAGCCAGGTTCCACTGGAAGGCGTTGCTATCGGCGGCGCCATCGTCGCCAAAGCGGTAGCCCAGCTCGCCTTTCACGACGGAGGCCTCTCCTGCCACATCGCCGGTACCTCCGGCGTTGCCACCAGCCAGTCCGTCTTCGTCGACGGTCGCCTTCGGGCTCTGGGTAGTCGGGTTGTCGCCATCTCCGGGAACGCTGGGGGTGGAGTCTTGCGCCACCTTCACCGTCAATGTCGAAGACGACTTGTCTCCGTCACCATCGGTGATGGTGTAGTCGATCACGGCGTCGCCTTCGAAGGCCCCTGCCGGAGTAAAGGTGATCTCACCGTTGGACGCGATGGCCACCGTACCGACGCCTTCCCCACCCCGGACCGAGGCCTTGGTCAGGATTGCGCCATCGTCGCCTTGGGTGTCGCTTGTGCCGTCATTATTGGTCAACACGTTGTAGGTTTTCGCCGTGTCTTCCGCCGTCTCGGTGGTGTCGGCGACCGCCTCTGGCGAGGTATCGAGGATGTTGATCTCCAGGTTGGCGCTCGTGCTATCGCCCTCGTTGTCGGTCACCGTCAGCGCAAAGCTGTCCAGCACCGTGGCGTCATCGCTGTGATCTGCCCTCTCGCCATTCTCGGTGTAGGAGTAGGTGATCTTGCCGCTGGCCGCGTCGTAGTCGGTCACCGTGACGCTGCCGTGCTTGCCTTCCACCACAACGCTCTTGGGTGCCCCCGGACCAGTGCTCGCCCCAGTGATATCGACGGTCTTGCCACTCTGGTCGGTCAGGGTCACCTGCTTGATGCCGGCATCCGCCGCCACCGTCATGCTGCCAGTGACCGTGGCTCCGCTACCTTCCACCACGCTGTGATCGCCGGCCACCACCTCTGGACCGTTCGGATCACTGTCGTCCGGCTCGTTGCCATCAGGCTCGTTGCCGCCCGGCTCGTTGCCGTCGGGAATCTCGATCGTCGGCACGTCGTCGTCGCTGCCGTTGATGGTGATCGTCAGCGTCGCGCTGCTGGTATCACCGTCGGCATCGGTGAGGGTGTAGCTGAAGGTTTCTTTCAGCGTCTGGTTGTCCTTCAACGCCTGAACGTCGGCGTTGTCAGGATCCACGCGGTAGCTCCAGCTACCGTCGTCATTGTGGATGAAGCTTCCATAGCTGGCGGAGGCGTTGCCGGTGAAACCATCAAAGGTCATGCTGTCGGCGCCGGCGCTGTCATTGTCGAGCACATTACCGCTGATCGCCGTCACCGCCTCTTCACCCAGTGCCGCGCTGTCATCCTTGGCCTCCGGGGCGGTATCGATGATATTGATGTCCAGACTCTCGCTGACAGTTTCACCGGTAGAATCGGTCACCACGATGTCAAAACGATCAACCACGCTACCGTCACCAGCCGCGTGGTTGGCAGCCAGTCCATTCTCGGTGTACTGGTAGGTAACGACTCCGCTTTCCGGATTAAAACCGGTAATGGTTAACGTACCGTGCTCCCCTTCAAGTACCAGTGGATTCTCGTCAGAAGTACCTGCGATGTCTCGCCTACCAACACTGATCGATGCGACTCCAGCCGGCGCCGACACAGTAAAACTGCCGGCCACAAACGCCTGACTGCCCTCCACGGCACTGTGGAACCCGGCAGTTGCCCCTCCATCACCGTCTTCAAACTCTATTGACGGAGCGCCCGAGTCGGCATCGTTATCATCCATGTCATCAGCTATACCACCCACCTCCCCGTGCCCAGCCGATTCGACAATGAAAGGATCACCGAAGGAATAGGACTGTGAGCCAGAGGTTTCGGTAATTCTCATCAAACGTACAAAGTCAAACCCATCATGGCTTGCCCCCTCCCCACCACCCGCACTGGGCTCCTCGAGCGCTTCGAGAATGTCGGTGGAACCCTCAGCGATCAATTCCAACAGTTTCGAAACATCCTCCCGGCCCAAAAAGTCGACGGAGCTTGCATCGCCCTGTCCCTGCTCTTCGGGCAACGAAACCTGTTGGGCTCCTACGAGGAGGGCCGCGGGTCTACCATCATCGAACTGAAGAGCCACACGCGAACCCTCGGCAGTGACAATGATATCGCCGGCGTTCAGGCTATCTCCTTCTTCCAGAGCGATAACTTCACCATCCGGGCGTTTAGCCCAGGCCTTACCTTGCAGAGAAGTGACGACGACGTTTGTCACAGGCACATGGACCTCGCAATATTCGTATATAAAAGTAAGAATATAACCACAAACTAATACGAATCATGCTATCCGTGTAACAGGAGGTTACACAGTGTACCAATGGACAATAGGACATCAGATCTTGAAATGTTTCGCCCTGATTTTTCCTTTTTTCTTTGCAGTTACGGTATTTTTTTACTCTCCGCCGTAAACGGATATGCTTGTTATTGCAGATTTTGTAGGACATTTCTTTCTGTTGTGCCCGATCTAGAACAGCGTGTCGCTAGATACTCCGTTGCAAGTGACCGACGGCTTGAGAAAATACAGGAAAGGCGAATCTTGAATAGGCAATTAAAGGCGAAAGGAAAAGGGGCAAAGAACTAGGCGCTGTCCGAAAAGTCGACGAGCGAAGGTTAGACAAGGCAAAAATTGGTGAGAAAGCGCAGTTTACGGGGTGTAAATGAGCATTTTGATCCGATTTTTAACGCCGTATTACCGAGCGCAGGCACTTTTCAGACAAGCCCTAAGGAATCGAGCAGAAATAAACGTTGCCTTTTAACATCCTGTTTGCAATCCAAGAACAAGAAAATGCCGGGCCACCCAAAGGTGGCCCGGCTCTCTCTTATGGCAACTCTGGTCATGACGACCCAGGCCTACTCCACGTCGAGCTGCCCGTAATTACGCAGCATCGTCAGGAAGGCCTCCGACGACTGACCGCCCATGCTGACACCGCTCAGGGTGATCTTCTGATCGGCGTTGCTGTGCTGATCATCGAGCCCGCCATCGCTCTTGATGTAGAGCACGGTGCCACCGTCTTCCTCTTGGGCGAAGACAAAACTATCCAACGCCGACTGGTCAGGGTCAGTGCTCGAGGAGTCAAAGTCGTTGAGCAGATCCCCCAGGGACAGCTTGTCGGCATTCGGATCCATGCTCAGAGTCTGGTCCTCGACGTGGAAATCACTGACCACGTCGAGGGCCGGGTCGGTGGCACTGCCGGCGTCTCCCAGATTCCATTTGAAGGTGTCGGACCCCAGTCCACCCAGCAGGAAGTCGTCACCGGCGCCGCCGATCAAGATGTCATCGTTGGCGCTGGCAAACAATTGATCGTCGCCCTGCCCGCCTTCCAGAAGGTCCTGGCCGCCATCGGCACGGGTCTTATCGATCAACTTGTCGTAGTTGGCCTTGATGAAGTCGAGCGTCTCTTCCTGGGTCGGCTCCGCACCGTTCTGGCCAGTCAGATAGTCGACCAGACCGTCGTAGCCACTACCGGCCTCACCACCGACGCCTGCGGGTTCGATCTGATCGCCGAACAGGATATCGTCCCCCGCCCCCCCGATCAGATGGTCGTTGCCCACCTCCTGCGGCACATCGGAAGACGAGCCACCATCGAGTGCGGTCTCGAACTCCTCGGCGGAATTGACGATAAGATCTTCACCGGCTGGCACCAGTTCGTCGTCGGTGTAGCGATAGAGACTGCGTGAAACGCCTCCCACCGCTAATACGAAGTCGGACGAACCGGTACCGTTATCCACATCGAAAGCGAGCCGGTACGTCCCCCCTTTCAGACTATTGGCCATGATCTGGGTAGTGGTGGTGGTACCTACCGCATTCTCGAAATTGTTTGACACGACTTCCCAGGTGCCATCATCGTTCAGCTTTTCCACTCGCCAGACAAAGTGGTCCCGAACAATTCCGTTGGAACTTTCTCTGTCACTTGTCTGGTAAGTAAAGGCAAGACTGTAGAAGTCGTTGGCGTTAACCGGCTCAGACATTGTGATGCTGTCGCTGACCACCGTGGTAGCTCCATCATTGGTGCCGCTGTCAGCGATACGTAGATACGTCCTGCTGCCATTTCTCACGACGCTGACCGACCCGCTGCCACCTGTCTGGTGCCAGTTCTCCAGTTGTCCCAGGCTGCCCGTGTCACCGGCATCGAAGGTTGCTGGATAATCGACCGATTGCGTCTCACCTGACGCATAGGGTAACGGCACCATTGTCAAGCCACCGTCAGCGGTGTTATCAACCACCTTGAGTATCTCGCGATTGACATCGTTGCCGATACCAATGGCTTCCACTTGACTAATCTGGGCAAGTGTCTCGTACGCCTTGACAGCCTGCGAGACGTCCAGCGCAGTGGAATCGTTGGGCGAAGCGGTCACACCAGTGCCCGCAGTGGTGTTATGAAGTGTCGGGCTACCGTCACTCAGGAAGTAAGCCACATTGTTGTAGCCATTGGAGCTGGTTTCCGTCATCCAGTCGCTGGCGACGTTAAAGGCTTCTTGGTAGTTGGTGCCATCTTTCGCCTCTAAAGAATCCAGAAAGTCCTTGGCATCCTGGACATTGTCCTGTGACAAGTTCAAGAACGGTTCCGACTTCGCGGCCTGGGCAAAACCGACAAGTTGTACATTAATGATGCCCTCAAACGTCGCGAGCTCATCAAGCTTGGCCTTGAGCGCCTCTACCGCGACCTCAAGCCGCGTCTTGCCGGTATCGCCAAGCTTAAACGCCATGCTGCCCGACGTATCCAGGATAAAGGACAAGTTATAGTTCTGCGCCGGCTCCACCACGGTGTACTTGCCGCCGGTGTCGCCGATCAGGACGTCATTGCCACCACCACCCTGGACGGTATCGTCGCTGTTGGTTCCAACCACCAGGGCGTCGTTGTCGGTGGCGGTCACGGTAATGGTCAGGCTGGCGTCACTGGCATCGCCGTCCCCATCGGTCAGCGTATAGGTAAAGCTCTCATCGACGGTCTGGCCCTTGTCGAGCGCCGCGACCTCGGCATTGTCACTATCAAGCGCGTAGCTATAGCCGCCCTGGGTGTCGAGGGTCAGGGTGCCGTACTGCCCCTTGATCACCAGCTTGCCGTCGGCATTCAACGAGGACACCGTGGTAGAACCCTGGCTGACGGCGGTGACGCTGGCCCCATCAGCACCGGGGGCGTCGGCCTGATCACCACTGGACGCCCCCGGACCACCGATCACGTTGCCGGAGACCGGCGCCATGTTCTCGATGATGGCGTTGGTGTCGCTCGTCGCCACCGGGGCATCGTCATCGATGACCACTGACAGGGCACCATCGGCCTGGCTGCCATCGGCGTCGACGATGGTATAGGTGGCATCGAACAGCAGATCGTTTTCGTCGTTGCCGGCTGCATGAGCGAGCGCCTGGTGCAGCGTCACCTGATAGGCTCCACTGCTCTGATCGGTCAAGGCGATGGTGACCACGTCTTCGCTGCCGCCACTGCCATCGCTCGCCGTGCCGGTCAGGGTGTGGCCATCGCTGCTCAACTGGAAACTTACCGCTCGACCATCTGCCGTCTTCAGATCGCCCGGCAGGCTCGCGACGTTCCAGGTAAAGGCCCCGCTCGCCGCAGCGCCATCGTTGCCAAAGCTGTAGCCCAGTGTTCCGCTCGTGACCGTGTCCTCACCCGCCACATCGCCGCTGCCGCCAGCGTTGCCACCGGCCAGGCCATCCTCGTCGAGGGTGGCCGTCGGGTTCAGGGTGCTCGGATCGCCATCGCTTTCCGGCGTTGACGGGATCGCTGCCTCCCTGTTTTCCAGCGTCAAGGTACCGCTGGCGGCATCCCCGTCGTTGTCGGTCGCACTCAGGGCGATGTCGATGCTGCCGGCCTCGGTCAAGGCCGAGTTCGACGTGCGCGTCAGATAGAAGGCACTGGCATTACTGACGCCATACAAGTTGATGGCCTCGAACGGCTCATCGGTGTTTAGATGCACGTATCCGCCACTGGGGACGCCACTGATCCTCAGACTACCGTCAGCCAGCACCGTCACGTTGCCACCCGACGGAAATCTCACATCGTCTGGCGAAAGCGCAAGCACCCTGCCTTGCTGCTCGAAGGGTATCCCTGAACCGCCCCCATCACCGTCATAGACGATAGCCTGCAAGATATGGGTAGAGGTTGCCTGACTGGAAGGACCGCCGGCCGCGCCGGGGTTGATACCGTAGCTGAAGCGAACGACCTCTTGATGCTCCCCCCAGGATAGGCCTTGGCCGCCATAGGTGGCTGAATCGACAAAATCGAAGCGCATCACCTCGTTGGCACCGGTCTTCTGCGTTCCCGCATCATTGCCGTTGAACCCGCCAACAAAGAGCCGATCCGCACTACTGGCACTGTTGAAATTCGCACCAATCGCACTGTTGGCATTGGTGTTATAGCCGGTAAACAACACGACCGGGGCTTCGTCATCAGCGGAGTTGGTAAAGGTACGAGCGCTATTTCCTCCCCCGAAGGTCTTGGCATCCCGTTGAACGAAACCAGATTGTACCTGGCCAGCGTTGATACGCTCGAAGCTGGTCACATCGTACTGTGAGCCGTCTCCTGCCAGGCCCACCTCAAAGGCCACTGTGTCGCCAGCGACCGCTTGAAGGGTCAAGCCGTCGGCACTCAACTTCCAGAGTAGCGGCCGAGTCACCAGGAAAAGCGCGTTACCATCCTGATCAAACACTCGCTGTCCATCGAGCGAGGCGTCGAAGCCGATATCGCGAAGACCGTCTGCGCCGGCCTCTTCGAAGTTGATATGGCCGCTGGAGCCCGTCACCAGGAGCCCGGTGTCTGCCACAAAATCAGAGGGAGTATCATCGATGATGGCGACATCCAGTTCGCCAGACGCCGTATTGCCCCGGACATCAACCACCTCAACAGCGAAGGTATCCGCGAATTCCGTATCCGTGGCCCCGCTCTGACTGTCGTTGTCGACCTTACGCTCCAGCAGATACTCGTAGCTGAGCGTACCTCCGCTCGCATCACCGCTGTATCCCGTCAAGGTCAGAGTGCCGTACGGGGTATCCAGGGCGACGGGATCGCCGGACAAGGCTTGCAGGTCGGCAAGCGTCAGGCTTCGACCTCCGATGCTCAGCGTCTCGAGTCCATCCGGCGTATCGACATCGAAGCTGCCGGCGCGTGTCAGTTCGCTGCTATTGCGCTGACTACCATCGGCCAGGTTGGCCTCGCTGACGACCAGTTCGGAAGCGAAAGGGTCGAGTCCGGCCAACTGAGCCCTGCCCGGCAGCGTAAGCTCCAGAGTCCCCTCGGCGGTGTCACCATCCCCGTCGGTTCCCTGCAGCCCCAGGGACAATGCGTCGTCAGCATCGAAGGTCCCGTTCAGCCAGGTGTACTCGAAATCCCCCAGGGTAAAACCGACTCGCGTATTGGTATTCGTGGCGCGGATTTCGATCGCCTCGAACGCACTCTCGGTCTCGAGAACGAGCCGAGCGCCATCGGGAACCCCAGACACCGAAAGAGTTCCATCAGAATTCTCCACGATCGTCACGGACGCGGTAATGTCGTTTCCTGAGCCATCCAGAAAACGGAGCTCATCAACATCCAGGGCAAGCGCATCGCCGCTGACCTCGTGCGGATGACCGCTGGTGTTGTCACCGTCAGGGGCCAAGGCAATGGCGGTTACCTTGAACGATGCGGGTGTTGTCCGCCCATCCAGGTTGGCGAGGTCGACTACCTGTTCAAAACGAGTAACGCCCCGGTGTTGCTCCCAATTGGGCTCCTCGTCGGAAAAGCTCAGATTATCGACGAAGTCGAAACGTGCCACTTCGTTGTACGTGGTCCTGTCGTCACCGCCTGGTGCCAATTGGGTGCCGCCATCCGTTCTCAACCAGGACTCGCCCGGAAAATTGAAAGACCAGGCGGACACCACCACATCGGGGCCGCCATCGCTACCGTCAAACGCCACAAACCGATGGCCTTGAGTAGAGGTATTGTGCCCTTCATAAAAGACTTCTGTTCTGCCATCACTGATAGCCTGGCCTGAGTCCGCCAGCGTCATGATGGCATCATCAAGGACATTCACCTCGTAGCTGGAGCCATCCGCCGCCAGAGCTATTTCGAAGGCCACGTCGCCACCGGCCGTCGTCGCCTCAAGCGTCTTTCCTCCATCGTTCAGCCGGTAGGTGAGACGTTCGCCATTTGAGGTCACCAGGGTCGCGCCGTTCAGGCTCAGCACAGCGCTGCCATCCAACGCCGAGGAAAACTGCACGGCGCCGATACCGTCGGCTCCCGCTGCATCTGCGAAGTTGATATCGCCAACGGTGCCTGAAGACAACACGCCATCGACGGTATCGAAGGCCACCGGCGTATCGTCATCGATCACTACCGTCAACTTGCCTATCGCCTTGCTACCATCGCCATCGGTGATGGTATAGCCGACGTCAAATGACACATCATTCTCGTCTTCGCGCTCGGCGTGCTCGAGCGCCTGATGCAGCGTCACCTGGTAATCGCCGGCGGCCTCATCTGTCAGCTTTATGGTGATGACTGACTCGGCGCCGCTGGCGCCGGCTACGCTGCCGGCCACGGTATGTCCACCGTCGACAAGTGAGAACGCGACCTTGCGCCCGTCTGCTGTATAGAGCTCGGGCAGATCCGTCAGATTCCATTGGAAAGCCTTGGTGCTAGCCGCACCATCGTCGCCAAAGCGGTAACCCAGATCTCCAGTGGCGACAGTGAACTGTCCGTCCACATCGCCAGTACCGCCCTTGTTGCCACCGGACAAACCATCCTCATCGACGATCGCCACGGGGCTCTGGGTGGTCGGATCGGTGTCGGTCGACGGTGTGGTTGGCGTGGCGTCGGGCTCCACCGTCACGGTCAGGGTCGAGGACGCGGTGTCACCGTCGCCGTCGGTGAGAGTGTAGTCGATGACCGCCTTGCCTTCGAAGCCCGCCGCCGGGGTATAGGTGACGTTACCGTCGCTGGTGAAGGTTACGCGACCGACGCTATCGCCGCCCTGCACCCTGGCCTCGGTCAGGATCGCGCCATCGGCGCCCGGGGTGTCGCTGGTGCCGTCATCATTCTTCAGCACGTTGTAGGATTTCGACGTACCTTTATCGGTGCTGGTGGTGTCGGCTACCGCACTCGGGCCATCGTCACCGATGGCGATGCTCAGGGTGCCATCAGCGGAGGTATCGCCATCGCTGTCCACTACCCGCACACCGAAGGTCTCGGGCACGCTATCGTCCAGACCCGTTTTGTCCTTGTCGTCCTGACTCGCGCTGCTTGTCAGGGTATACGACCAGCTGCCGTCAGTGTTCACCGTCAGGGTGCCGTAATCGCCGGCGACCGTGGTGTCATCGGCGGTGATCGGGACCCAGTCGCCGTCCTTGTCCTTCACCTCGTAGCGCGCCAGGTCATCGTTGCCGGTGCTACTCTTGAACTGGCCGTCGGTGGTCTCGCTGTTGCTGGCGGCGTTACTGCCCGGAGACTGACCTGCTCCGCCATCAAGCCCTGCTTCCTGCACGCTATAGGCGCCATCGGCGGTCGTCGGATCGCCGTCCGGGCCACTCGGGTCGATGGTCGGTGTGGAGTCCGCCGCCACCGTCACGGTCAGGGTCGAGGACGCGGTATCACCGTCGCCATCGGTGAGGGTGTAATCGATCACCGCCTTACCTTCGAAGCCCGCCGCCGGGGTAAAGGTGACGCTGCCATCGCTGGTAAAGCTCACGCTGCCCTGGCTCGGATTGCGCAGAGTGGCGGTGGTCAGGGTGGCGCCGTCGGCACCCTGGGTGTCGCTGGTGTCATCACTGTTGTTGAGCACGTTGTAGCTGACCGCCGTGTCCTCGGCGGTGCTGGTGGTGTCAGCCACCGCGCTCGGGCCATCGTCACCGATGGCGATGCTCAGGGTGCCATCAGCGGAGGTATCACCGTCGCTGTCCACCACCCGCACACCGAAGGTCTCGGGCACGCTATCGTCCAGACCCGTTTTGTCCTTGTCGTCCTGACTCGCGCTGCTTGTCAGGGTGTACGACCAGCTGCCGTCGGTGTTCACCGTCAGACTGCCGTAGTCACCGGTGACCGTGGTGCCATCGGCATTGATCGGGACCCAGTCGCCGTCCTTGTCCTTCACCTCGTAGCGCACCAGGTCATCGTTGCCGGTGCTGCTCTTGAACTGGCCGTCGGTGGTCTCGCTGTTGCTGGCGGCGTTACTGCCCGGGGACTGACCTGCACCGCCATCCAGTCCTGCTTCCTGCACGCTATAGGCGCCATCGGCGGTCGTCGGATCACCGTCCGGGCCGCTCGGGTCGATGGTCGGCGTGGAGTCGGCCGCCACCGTCACGGTCAGGGTCGAGGACGCGGTATCACCGTCACCGTCGGTGAGGGTGTAGTCGATCACCGCCTGGCCTTCGAAGCCCGCCGCCGGGGTGAAGGTGACGTTGCCATCGCTGGTGAAGCTCACGCTGCCCTGGCTCGGATTGCGCAGAGCGGCGGTGGTCAGGGTGGCACCATCGGCACCCTGGGTGTCGCTGGTGTCATCACTGTTGTTGAGCACGTTGTAGCTGACCGCCGTGTCCTCGGCGGTGCTGGTGGTGTCAGCCACCGCACTCGGGCCATCGTCACCGATGGCGATGCTCAGGGTGCCATCAGCGGAGGTATCGCCATCGCTGTCCACCACCCGCACACCGAAGGTCTCGGGCACGCTGTCATCCAGACCCGTTCTGTCCTTGTCGTCCTGACTCGCGCTGCTTGTCAGGGTGTACGACCAGTTGCCGTCGGTGTTCACCGTCAGGGTGCCGTAATCACCGGCGACCGTGGTGCCATCGGCATTGATCTCGACCCAGTTGCCGTCGCTGTCCTTTACCTCATAGCGCGCCAGGTCATCGTTGCCGGTGCTGCTCTTGAACTGGCCGTCGGTGGTCTCGCTGTTGCTGGCGGCGTTACTGCCCGGGGACTGATCTGCACCGCCATCCAGTCCTGCTTCCTGCACGCTGTAGGCGCCATCGGCGGTCGTCGGATCGCCGTCCGGGCCGCTCGGGTCGATGGTCGGCGTGGAGTCGGCCGCCACCGTCACGGTCAGGGTCGAGGACGCGGTATCACCGTCACCGTCGGTGAGGGTGTAGTCGATGACCGCCTTGCCTTCGAAGCCATCCGCAGGGGTAAAGGTGATCTCGCCATTGGACGCGAAGCTCACCGAACCCACACTGGCCCCGCCCTGCACGCTGGCCGCGGTCAGGGTCGCGCCATCGGCGCCCTGGGTATCGCTGGTGTCATCACTGTTGCTGAGCACGTTGTAGCTGACCGCCGTGTCCTCAGCGGTGCTGGTGGTGTCGGCCACCGCACTCGGGCCATCGTCACCGATGTCGATAGTGAGATTGGCCGGGTCGGAGGTATCGCCATCGCTGTCCACCACCCGCACACCGAAGGTCTCGGGCACGCTATCGTCCAGACCCGCTTTGTCCTTGTCGTCCTGACTCGCGCTGCTTGTCAGGGTGTACGACCAGCTGCCGTCGGTGTTCACCGTCAGGGTGCCGTACTCGCCGCTGACCGTGGTGCCATCGGCATTGATCGGGACCCAGTCGCCGTCCTTGTCCTTCACCTCGTAGCGCACCAGGTCATCGTTGCCGGTGCTGCTCTTGAACTGGCCGTCGGTGGTCTCGCTGTTGCTGGCGGCGTTACTGCCCGGGGACTGACCTGCACCGCCATCCAGTCCTGCTTCCTGCACGCTGTAGGCGCCATCGGCGGTCGTCGGATCGCCGTCCGGGCCGCTCGGGTCGATGGTCGGTGTGGAGTCGGCCGCCACCGTCACGGTCAGGGTCGAGGACGCGGTATCACCGTCGCCATCGGTGAGGGTGTAGTCGATCACCGCCTGGCCTTCGAAGCCCGCCGCCGGGGTAAAGGTGACGTTGCCGTCGCTGGTGAAGCTCACGCTGCCCTGGCTCGAATTGCGCAGAGCGGCGGTGGTCAGGGTGGCACCATCGGCACCCTGAGTGTCGCTGGTGTCATCACTGTTGTTGAGCACGTTGTAGCTGACCGCCGTGTCCTCGGCGGTGCTGGTAGTGTCGGCCACCGCACTCGGGCCATCGTCACCGATGGCGATAGTGAGATCGGCCGGGTCGGAGGTATCGCCATCGCTGTCCACCACCCGCACGCCGAAGGTCTCCGGCACGCTGTCATCCAGACCCGTTTTGTCCTTATCGTCCTGACTCGCGCTGCTTGTCAGGGTGTACGACCAGTTGCCGTCGGTGTTCACCGTCAGGGTGCCGTAATCACCGGCGACCGTGGTGCCATTCGCATTGACCGGGACCCAGTCGCCGTCCTTGTCCTTCACCTCGTAGCGCGCCAGGTCATCGTTGCCGGTGCTGCTCTGGAACTGGCCGCTGGTGGTCTCGCTGTTGCTGGCGGCGTTACTGCCCGGGGACTGACCTGCACCGCCATCCAGTCCTGCTTCCTGCACGCTGTAGGCGCCATCGGCGGTCGCCGGATCGCCGTCCGGGCCACTCGGGTCGATGGTCGGTGTGGAGTCCGCCGCCACCGTCACGGTCAGGGTCGAGGACGCGGTATCACCGTCGCCATCGGTGAGGGTGTAGTCGATGACCGCCTTGCCTTCGAAGCCCGCCGCCGGGGTAAAGGTGATCTCGCCATTGGACGCGAAGTTCACCGAACCCACACTGGCCCCGCCCTGCACGCTGGCCGCGGTCAGGGTCGCGCCATCGGCACCCTGGGTGTCGCTGGTGTCATCACTGTTGCTGAGCACGTTGTAGCTGACCGCCGAGTCCTCGGCGGTGCTGGTGGTGTCGGCCACGGCCTCGGGCTCGGTATCGAGGATGTTGATGTCCAGACTGTCGGAACGGCTTTCACCGGCAGTGTCGGTGACCACTACCTCGAAGCGATCGACAACACTGTCATCGCCGGCGCTATGATCCGCGCCTTGCGAGTTCTCGGTATAGCGATAATCAACGGCACCATTGGCAAAGCCGATGATCTCAAGCTTGCCCTGGTCGGTTTCTATTACCACTGGATTGTCGGCGGTAGCCTTTGTAATATCCGACCCGGCGATGGTCGCAGTGCCGATTCCTGCGCTGGCTGTCAGCAGCATCTCGCCTGAGACCGTCTCGCCACTGCCCTCCACTACGCTGTTGTCGCCGGCCGTGACGTCACCATCGCTGTCCTGGATCACCACATTGGGATCACCATCCGTGCTACCGTCGATCAGCACGGTCAAGGTCGCAGTACTGATATCGCCATCGGCGTCCTTGACGGTGTAGCTGAAGGTCTCCATCAGATGCTCGCCATCATCAAGGGCCTGCACCGCCGCATTCACCGTATTGACGGAGTAGCTCCAGGTGCCGTCACCGTGATCGGTGAAGGAGCCATATCTTGCTGAAGTGTCGTCGAAACCTACGAAACTCAGTCCATCGGACCTGGCAAGGTCGTTATCCAGCAGGTCACCGGAAATCGGCGCACTGCTATCTTCGCCGACCCGGGCAGCGTCATCTTCAGCCAACGGCACGGTATCGAGGATATTGATGTCGAGGCTGTCACCGGCTTGCGACCCCCGATTGTCGGTCACCACCACCTCGAAGCGATCAAACACGCTGTCGTCACCGGCAGAGTGGTCGGCTGGCTGACCGTCTTCGGTATAGACGTAGTCGATCGTCCCGGTATCAGGATCGAAGCCGGTGATCGCAAGGGTACCGTGCTGCCCATCGATCAGGACTGGCGTTGCGGCCGAAGCGCCCGATACATCGACGCCCGAGACAGCAACACGCGCCACACCGGCAGGAGCCGTCACTGTCACGCTGCCGGTGACAGATTGGCCACTTCCTTCAACGACGCTGTTGTCTCCGGCCGAAACGGAGCCCTCTCCCGCTTCGATCGGCGGTAGATCGGGCTCACCTTCCGCCAGGAAAACCTCTTCGTCGTCGGCGATGGGAGTCCCACCGCCCTCTACCGACTCCAGCGACTCCACTGCTCCCGCCCCACCAAAGGAGTAGCTCTGGGGATCAACAGACTCGGAGATGCGCAACAGGCGCACGAAATCGAAGCCCTCTTCCGCGCCACCGCCACTTTCCCCCAGGCCAGGTGCCTCTATCGCCTCGAGCAGATCGGGTACCTCCGACTCGAGCAGACGCAACAGCTCCGTTACTTGCTGCTGGTCCAGAATCTCGACCGAGGAAGCGTCGCCCTGCCCCATATCCTCGGGCAACGAAACCTGCTGCGCATCGACCAGCGTGACACCGGGCCTGCCGTCCGCAAACTGCAGCGTCACGAGGGCGCCGTCCGCCGTGATGACGATATCGCCGACGTCCAGACGATCCCCTTCTTCCAGAGCGATGACGTCGCCATTCGGCCGTTTGACCCAGGCGTTTCCTTGCAATGAGCTGACAGTAGCGATGGTAACAGGCACGGGGACCTCGAATTTTTCGTAACGGAGCGTAAGACAATGGCTAGTAAACTGGTACGAATAATACTACTTACGTTACACATCGTTACACACTGTACCAATGGCCAATAGTCGCTACGATCAAGTAATGCACCTTCCGAGATACTGCTTTCCTCCTAGTCACCATAGAAAGTCATGCTTTTTGCTGCCACTTTTGTACGTTTTATCGTCTGTTTCATGCTGATTTCGGAACAGCGTGGTGCGAAATTGGCCCTTGCCAGGAGCGCTGGCGACGAGAACACGCAGACTGGGGACGCCTGGAGCTGACAGCGCGAGGCGCCTGGGAGAAACAAACAGAAACGCCCGACTGGCCAAGCCAGTCGGGCGTCGTCTTGTCGGTGAGACGTCAGTGAATGGGTAGCTAGCGCATCAAGCGTCGGTGGTCTGCGATACCCGACGATCAAGCAGGCTTCGCCAGCGCATCAACACCGGCGCATCGCTCAGGCTGACCTGGGACAGCAGGCGGCGAAACTCGCTTCGAACCGCATCGTCGTCGGGATCGACACACGTCAGCCAGACTTCCAGGGCCCCGAGCAATTGATGAAGGTTGCCGTCCCGCTCCGCCTGGGTACGCGCCTGCTCGGCGAGGGTCCGTACCGCTTCGGCGTCGCGACCCAGGCGGTGGCGTACCAGCGCCAACTGGGTGGCAAGCTCCGGGACAAACAGCGTCGTGCGCTCTCGGGCCATCAGCAGACACTGATCCAGATAGTCTTCGGCCTGCTCCAGCTCCCCCATGGCAAGACAGGCGTCCACGTACCACAGGTTCGGACGCTGACTCGGGTCCCGGCCGGTCACTTCCGCCAGTTCCTCGTGGGCCGCCTGAAGCTGCTGCAGGCCTTCACGACTCCCCGCCAACGCCTGCTGCCATCCCAGTACCGCACGGGAGGCGACCTGCCATAGGTGCAGATCGGAGCTGCCGGTGAGCTCATACGCTCGCTGGGCCCGATTGGCCGCCTCGTGGACATGCCCAAGCTGGCGATACAACGCAGAGGCGTACATCAGCGCCATCGCCAGACTGCCGGGATGATGGATCTCTTCCGCCAGGCGGATGGCCGATTCCACATGGCGTTCCGCCCGCTGGTAGTCGCCACGCAGACACAGCGCCCATCCCTGGAAGCAGGCAGCCGCCACCTGGGGGTGGTCAGAGAACGGCAACCACTCGATCATCATCGGCTTGTTCAGCGGATCCAGCTCTTCCAGATGGTCATAGGCCTGGCGAATTCTGCCAGCCCAGTACTCACAGCTTGCCCCGGCGTAGTCGGCCAGGCGCTGGTAGCGCGGGTCCTCAAGGCGCAAGGCGAGATCGTTCAGCCGCGAGGCCAGCAGAAAGGCGTCGGCGTGGGCGTTGCGCTGACTGCAGCCAACCCATAGTCCCCACTTGACCAGGAACGCCTGCTCGAGATCGTCCTCATCCTCGAGGTCGGTGGTGCACTCAGCCAGCAGCTCGCGTGCCTTGACGAAGCTCTCGTGGGCGGTAGGCGAACCATGCCCCTCCAGGGCGAAAGCGGCCTGGCCACGCACCGTCAGCAGGCTGATTTCGCGCTCTGCCTGGGGCTCGACCTGGCGCAGACTGGCGAGGCCGGCGTCGGCCATCTTCAGCGCCGTGCGATTGGCACTGACCTTGAGCGCCTCCCGGGCGGCAAGCTCGAAGTAGCGCGCGCCTCGAGCGTAGTGACCGCTGCGCCGCAGGTGCATGGCGAAGTCACCGGGATGACGACTGATCCACACCGGGAAACGTTCTTCGATCAACTGAACCACGCGGCGATGCATGTCGACCCGCACGTCACGCGGACAGGAAAGATAGGCTGCCTCATGCAGCAGCTGGTGGGTGAACTGAAATTCTCGCGCCCCCACGTCACCATCGGACGGCTCGATGATCTCGAGTCGACGCATTTCTTCCAGCGCCCGGCTCAGCCGTTCCGGCTCCCAACCGCTGCACTCGGCCAGAAAGTCGAAGCGGAAGTGGCGACCCAGCACTGCAGCGATGTGCGCCACTTCGCGATCGCCATCCAGTTGATCGATGCGACTGGTCAACAGGCCAAGCAGGCCGTGGGGCAGTTCGTCGAGCTGGACGCTACGCCCTTCCCGCCGGTCCATGTCGAGACGACGACAGATCTCCTGCAGGTAGAGCGGGACGCCATCGCAGCGCTCGATGATCTGGCCTCGCAGGCGCGGCGACAGATGCAGCCGATAGCGCCGAGCCAGCTGGGTCAACAGCCGCGATGACTGCATGGCATCGAGCCTGCCAAGCGCAATCTGCTGATCCCAGTGCAGTCGGGTGGGCAAGGATTCACGACCATGATGGCTGGCGATCAACAACAGCGGACAGTTGATCGGCAGCCGCGCCTGGAGGCCGGCCAGCACCTTGAACGATGGCTCGTCGACCCACTGCAGGTCGTCGATCATCAGTACCAGCGGACGTTCCTGTGACAGCTCATGAATCAGCCCATGCAGAAGCGCCACCACCGCTTCCACCGCCTCGCTGCTCTGCGCCAGCAGCGAGACTTCGTGAGGTTCGCGAATACCCATGGCCTCTTCGAGCCAACGAATATCGTCGTCATCCAGCTCGCTTAGCCCCAGGCGCTCGACCAACGCGGCCAGGCCCTCGCTGTCGATCTCGCCCCCCAGATGCCAGCGCACCAGGTGGCGCGCCACACCATAGGATTCCTGCACCGACATGCGGGTGTTGGGCTGCCAGCAGATGGTGGCGTCGCGACTCTGCTCAAGGTGACGAAACCCCACCAGCAGTGCCGACTTGCCAAGCCCCGATGGCCCCTTCACCAGCACGCTCTGACGCAGACCGATACCGGCCCGCGCCAGGGCGTCGCGCAGCATGCGCAGCGCGTTCTCGCGCCCCACCAGGCTTGGTGGCGTCGCGTCACGGCCGCCCTCATTGGTGCCCAGCACCAGGGCACGCAGGCGAACTCGGCCGTCGCTTGCCACCAACCGGGAAAACAACCTCGGTTGCAGGTCCAGCGCCGGCGGCATGTGCTGGCTGGCCTCCTGAGAAATGACGAGTTCGCTGCCCTCGGCGGCGCTCATCAGGTCGAGTGCCCGCTGGGTCACCTGACCCAGTGGATCCACCAGGTGGCGCGACGGCAGATAGACCACCTGGCCACTGTTCAGGCCCGCCGCCAGGGTCATGTGGGGCAGGCTCCCTTCACCGGTCCAGTGTCGCTGCGACTCTTCCGCCAACAGACGTCGACAGTGTTCGTACAGGGCCACCAGTTCGGCCAGCTGATGCGCCGGCCCATGGGTACCGAAACAGGCAAGCCCCAGCCCGCCCGTGGCCCCGGGCAACCAGAAGCCACCCAGATGGTGGCACTGCTTCTCGAGCCAGCGCATCAGTTCGATCTGCAATGCTAGACAGGCCCGCGTCTCGGCCCGGCTACCCATGTCGCCGTCCAGTGTCAGGCGAATCGCCATGACCGACAGCTGTCGGTGCTCGACCTCTTCTTCACCGAGCGGCGGACTGTCCATCGCCAGGGTCCGCGAGAAGGCGCCCTTGGGCGACAAGGACGGGTTTTCGGGCTGTCCGTCGGACCAGTAACAAGCCAACTGCAGGAAACTGGGGTCTGGCTGTTGCCCGGACAGCGCCAGCAACTGCAAAAAGGCGTTGTACTGCTCATGCGCCGCCGCCATCTGGCCTTGCTCGGCCAGTTGGCGCACCAGCTTTTCATGAAAGGGAGCGTAGCCGGAAAATCGGCTGACCAGCTCCTGCAACAGCGCATCGGGGATGCTGCCTTCCTGGTCGAGCACGTCCTCGGCGAAGCGAATGACCCGCTGGCGCCACTCGTTGCGCACCTGAATCAGCCAACGCTGGAAATCGGGACAGGCCGGCAGCTGCAGCTCCTCCACCAGGTCGCCTCGATACAACCCCAGCAATTCTTCCAGGGTGTCGATGTCACGACTACCCTCCAGCAGCCGCTGCAGGTCATGAACATCGAACCCCCATTGCGCCGGCAGTTGAAAGGCGATGGTCTGGCGCGACACCGTCAACACCTTGTCGGCCTCATCCCCCAGCGACTGGCGCAGACAGTGAAGGGCATGTCTCAGGTTGGTACGACCGGAGGACAACCCCTGGTCGGGCCACAGCAGTTCGGCCAGGGTCGCGCGGTTGACCGGCTGCTGATGCAGCAGCAGGTAGACCAGCAGCGCCTTGACCTTGTCGTAGCTGAATTGAACGAGGACATCGTCTCCCAGGTTGAGGGAAAAGTGCCCAAAGAGTGCCAGGTGGTCCTGGTCCGTTATCTGGGAAGCATCGTGTTGGGCGTCCCGCATGATGGTGTCCCTGCGTGGCGGTGCTATCGGCCTCAGGCCGGCACACCGCTGTGAAATCGAAAGGCGACGTCCGGGGTCGTCACAAGTTGCTCTTCGCGGGCCTTGAAGACCGCAATGCGCGCTTCTATCGGCGCGTCTGAAAGCTGGCTCGCCAGTGTGATGTAGTCCTCGAAGTGGCGTCCTTCCGACTTAACCAGACCTCGGTAGAACTTGGCAAGTTCGTCGTCGAGATGTGGAATAAGTCGCGCAAAGCGTTCACAACTGCGCGCCTCGATCAAGGCACCGACGATCAGCACATCCACCAGACGCTCCGGCTCATCGCGCCTGACCAGTTCCCTCAGTCCTTCAGCATAGCGCGATGCGCTGAGATGGCGGTACTCAATCCCCCTGGCGCGCATGATTTTCACGACCTGCTCGAAGTGCAGAAGTTCTTCACGGGCCAATTGCGACATCTTGGTCAGCAGGTCGACGTGATCCACGTAGCGATACATCAGACTCATGGCCGTGGACGCCGCTTTCTTCTCGCACTGGGCGTGATCGATCAACAACAGGGTTTCATTCTCCAGCGCCCACTCGACCCATGCATTCGGCGTCGCACACGGCAGGAAATCGAGAAGCTCCTCAGGCAGCGAGGTGTCATGGTCGGGGCTGATGGTGACATTCATGAAAGCGGTTTCCATTGCTGGGCCCCATCGGGCCCGGACTCGAGATGAAGTGTCCGACGTTCTTCGGCGGCCTGCTGAAGGGCCTGGCTGATGGCGGCGTACAACTGCTGAGGCTGGCCAGGAACGCCTGGGCGCAGCACGATACCGTAGGCTGCCAGGTCGCCGATACGATCACGCCCCACCCGCAGCAGCTCTATCACCCGTGACGCCGCCGGCTGGGACGAACGAAAACGCACGCGATGACGTCGCATCTGGCGCTCCAGCAGGTCTTCGTCGATCACCTCGACGAAATTCGCGGCCACCTCGATACGCAGGGCGTCCAGTTCCCCGATCCGCCTCTCGCGCTCATCGCCATCCAGCGAGAACCAGCGCAGAATTTCCTGATCATGGCGCTGACAGCCGCGGCAGACGTTATCGCCCACCGTGGTCGAACACAGCCCGACGCAGGGCGACACCACAACTTGGGTCATCGTCGGACACCTCATCGTGCTAAAAATTGAATCGGCACATGGTAACGCCTGCCTCGAGCGGACACACCCCTACCCCAGTCGAATAGGCACGAACCGGCCTCGGCGACCAAAGTTCAAAGCCCGTCATGACGGGCTCTCTTAACATTGTCGACAGTTTATTCTAGAATCCCGGCCACCGTTGACAGCGTGTCCCTCACGTTCGAGCGAGACGCGTTCGAGCGTGACCACCACAAACCAATGAGGGCCCCCACGTGCTTGAAGCCTATCGCCAACATGTCGAAGAGCGTGCCCAGGAAGGCATTCCCCCCAAGCCGCTGAACGCCGAACAGGTCGCCGAACTGGTCGAACTGCTCAAGGCGCCGCCCGCCGGAGAAGAAGAGACTGTCCTCGATCTGCTGACCAACCGCGTTCCGCCCGGGGTGGACGAGGCCGCCTACGTCAAGGCCGGTTTCCTGACCGCCCTGGCCAAGGGCGAAGCCGAATCTCCGCTCATCGACAAGGTGCATGCCGTCAAGCTGCTGGGCACCATGCAGGGTGGTTACAACATCGCGACCCTGGTCGAACTGCTCGATGATGCCGAGCTTGCCAAGGAAGCCGGCGAGCAGCTCAAGCACACCCTGCTGATGTTCGACGCCTTCCACGACGTCGCCGACCGCGCCAAGGCCGGCAACGAGGTGGCCAAGGACGTGATGCAGTCCTGGGCCGACGCCGAATGGTTCCTGTCTAAGCCGGCACTGGCCGACAAGATCACCCTGACCGTGTTCAAGGTGCCCGGCGAGACCAACACCGACGACCTGTCCCCGGCCCCCGACGCCTGGTCACGTCCGGATATTCCGCTGCATGCCAACGCCATGCTCAAGAACGAGCGTGACGGCATCGAGCCCGAGGTCCCCGGCACCAAGGGCCCCATGGCGCAGATCGAAGCGGTCAAGGCCAAGGGCTTCCCGGTCGCCTACGTCGGCGATGTCGTGGGTACCGGTTCCTCGCGCAAGTCCGCCACCAACTCGGTGCTGTGGTTCTTCGGCGACGACATCCCCAACGTGCCCAACAAGCGTGCCGGTGGCTTCTGCTTCGGCGGCAAGATCGCCCCGATCTTCTTCAACACCATGGAAGACGCCGGCGCCCTGCCGGTCGAGATGGATGTGTCGAAGATGGAAATGGGCGACGTCATCGACGTCTACCCTTACGAAGGCAAGGTCTGCCGTCACGACACCGACGAAGTGATCTCCACCTTCGAGCTGAAGACCCAGGTCATCCTCGACGAGGTCCGCGCAGGCGGTCGTATCCCGCTGATCATCGGTCGCGGTCTCACCGACAACGCCCGCAAGACGCTGGGTCTGGAGCAGTCCGACGTCTTCCGTCTGCCCGAGCAGCCCAAGGACACCGGCAAGGGCTTCACCCTGGCCCAGAAGATGGTCGGCAAGGCCTGCGGCCTGGAAGGCGTGCGTCCCGGCATGTACTGCGAGCCGAAGATGACCACCGTCGGCTCTCAGGACACCACCGGTCCGATGACCCGTGACGAGCTCAAGGACCTGGCCTGCCTGGGCTTCCAGGCGGATCTGGTCATGCAGTCGTTCTGCCACACCAGTGCCTACCCGAAGCCGGTGGACGTGGAAACCCACCACACCCTGCCGGACTTCATCATGAACCGCGGCGGCGTATCGCTGCGCCCGGGCGACGGCATCATCCACTCCTGGCTGAACCGCATGCTGCTGCCGGACACCGTCGGCACCGGCGGTGACTCCCACACGCGTTTCCCGATGGGCATCTCCTTCCCGGCGGGCTCTGGTCTGGTGGCCTTCGCCGCCGCCACCGGTGTCATGCCGCTGGACATGCCGGAGTCCATCCTGGTGCGCTTCAAGGGCAAGCGTCAGCCTGGTGTCACCCTGCGTGACCTGGTCCACGCCATTCCCTACTACGCCATCCAGAAGGGGCTTCTGACCGTCGAGAAGTCCGGCAAGAAGAACGCCTTCTCTGGTCGCGTGCTGGAGATCGAGGGCCTCGAGGATCTTACCGTCGAGCAGGCCTTCGAGCTGTCCGATGCCAGTGCCGAGCGCTCCGCGGCGGGCTGCACCATCACCCTGTCCGAAGACTCTGTCTCCGAGTACCTGAAGTCGAACATCACCCTGCTCAAGTGGATGATCGCCAATGGCTACGGTGACAAGCGCACCATCGAGCGTCGCATCCTAGCCATGGAAGAGTGGCTGGCCGACCCGAGCCTGATGCGCGCAGACGCCGACGCCGAGTATGCCGAGGTCATCGAGATCGACCTGGAGCAGCTCAAGGAGCCGGTACTGTGTGCCCCCAACGACCCGGACGACGCCCGTCTGCTGTCCGAGGTGGCAGGTCAGAGCATCGACGAGGTGTTCATCGGTTCGTGCATGACCAACATCGGTCACTTCCGCGCCGCCGGCAAGCTGCTCGAGAAGCAGCCCGCCGGCAGCCTGAAGACCAAGCTGTGGCTCGCCCCGCCGACCAAGATGGACCAGCACCAGCTGACCGAGGAAGGCTACTACGGCATCTACGGCCGCGCCGGCGCGCGCATGGAAATGCCGGGCTGCTCGCTGTGCATGGGTAACCAGGCCCGTGTCGCCGCCAAGAGCACGGTGGTGTCCACCTCCACGCGTAACTTCCCCAATCGTCTGGGTGATGGCGCCGATGTCTTCCTGGCCTCCGCCGAACTGGCCGCCGTGGCCGCCGTGGAAGGTCGCCTGCCGAGCGTCGATGAGTACCGTCGCTACATGGGCGAGTTCGACGCCATGGCCGGCGAGATCTATCGCTACATGAACTTCCACGAAATCGAGGAGTACCAGAAGGCCGCCTCGAACGTGATTCCGGTGGCTCAGGAAGCCTGAGTCATCTGACGGTCAACGGCTCGAGCCTGTCGCCAGACCGACTCGAGCCTTGAATCACAAGGAAGCGCCCCGGGGAGCGAGTTGCGTTCAACTCCCCTGGGCGCTTTTTCATGGCTTGCCAGCAAAGGCCGTGTCACTGGGTGGGCGGCTGACCGCCCACCCCATCTTCCCTCACGTGCTTCCCTCGCCTGCTTTACTCGACCCTCAATTGACCATCGTCGAGCAGGTTCTGCAGGAAGGCGTCACCGTCTGCGCCCATCTGCACGCCCTGAAGCACAACGACCTGATCGGCGTTGGCACCTCCAGCCGCCAGGTTGCCTTCGCTGCTGATGGACAACAGGGTATCGTCCCCGTCCTGACTGGCCTGAAGGTAGTCCGCCAGATTGTCCTCGTCGGCGCCCTGAAGAAGATCGGCAAGATCGAGCCGGTCGGCCTCGGCCTCAACGCCATACTCGCCGGCGGTGAAGTCGGCTACGGTGTCCTGCGCCGGTGACGTTGTGCTGCCCGCGTCACCAAACTCCCAGGCGAAGACATCGGCCCCGGCACCGCCGACCAACAGATCATCATCGGCACCGCCGACCAGCAGGTCGTCGCCGCCGCCACCGATCAGGATGTCATCACCGGCACCGCCGGACAGGCTGTCGTTGCCACCGTCAGATCGATCCGCGATAGCCAGGGTCTCGACGTTGTCCCTGACGTAGTCGATGATCTGCTGATCCGTCGGCTCCGCCCCACCATTGACGTCCCACCTCAGGAACTCGACAAGGCCGAGATAACCCAAGCCATCGTGTTCTCCCGCCTGGAAACTCTCGCCACTGTCGCCATCCACCCAGGACAGTCCATCGCTGTTGACGGTATCGCCGAACAGGACATCGTCTCCCTCGTTGCCTGCCAGGACATCATCGCCGAGCGCGGCCAACTCGGCCTGGCTGCCTCCGCCAAACAGGGCCGCTTCCAGTTCTTTGGCGGTATTGACCACCTCCACCTGCCCGGTCTCGAGAATGTCTCCATCGTCGAGCAGGCGCTGCTCCAGTCGGATCTGATCGATATCGAGACTGTCGTTGGTGCGGTTGCCGCTGTCGACCAGGAACCGGAGACGATACTCCCCCGACTCGAGAAAGCCGGTATCGACCGTCGTCCAGTTCGGGGCGTAGGTCAGTGAACTGCTGGCGTACTCCTGCCATTGGCCACCTTCGCGCACCTCGACCACATAACCCATCGAATCGTTCGACTGACTGAACACACTGGTGCTGTAGCGAAACAGCAGCGAGGTGTACAGCTGGTCATCGGGATCGTCATCGACGAAGAAAGAGGTACTGACCACTTCCGCCGCCTGGTCGTCATTGGCGTTGTCCCTGATCCGCAACTTGCCCCCGAACTGGGCCGCCACCGTGTTGGCGCCGGAGACCTTGGTCCAGGTCTCCACCCTCAGCGCGTCCGTCGAACCGCGCGTGAAATTGGCAAGCCTGACACCATCGACCACGGTGCCCTGGTAAGACAGCGCCCCGGTGCCCGACACATCCGTATTGTCGAAAAACTCGAGAACATCTTCCCTGGTGGCGTCACCGATGCCCACCGCTCGCACGCTACTGAGCGCGGCCAGTTCGGTATAGGCGTCGGCGGCCTCCTTGATGGCGGTAGCGTCGATCGCTGTGGCGCTCACCGTACGTCCGGCATCATCAATGTAGTGTGTGGGCCCGCCATCGGTCAGGATGAAGCTCAGGTCCTCGAAGTCGGCAAATTGGGGATCGGCGTCCTGCGCCGCCAGCCACCCAGATGCAGTGCGAATGCCGGCTTCCAGATTGGTGCCGCCCTCCGCCCTGAAACCGTCGATGAAGCTCACCACATTGGCGATATCGTCAGCACTGTTGAGGTCGATGACGATATGATCGACGGCATTGGTGCCGAAATCGACGATCTGCAGGTTGATCTGGCCGTCATGGGCCACAAGGTCGGTCAACAGGTTCTTGAGCGCCGCCTGAACCAGCTCGAGTCGACTCAGGCCTGGCGTCCCCGACGGCACCACCATGCTGCCGGTGGTATCGACAATCAGCGAAATGTTGTAGTTGGTGGCCGGCGTCAGCACCGCCTCCAGGCCGCCTCGATCACCGATCAGCACGTCACCGCCGGCCCCTGTCGCTTCGTTATCGTCGTCGTTGTCGCCCACCACCAGTTCGTCAGCAGGACCTTCGACGCTGACCGTCGCTTCGGCCTCGGCGCTATCCCCATCGTTGTCGGTCAGGGTGTAATCGATCACCGCCTGCCCGCCAAAGGTCGGGTTGGGGACGAAGGTCAGCGATCCGTCGGTGTTCACGCTTACCGTACCGACGCTGTCTCCTCCACGCACCGCAGCCGCCGTCACGCTTGCCCCATCGGCACCCGCTTGATCGTTGTCGAGCACCTCGATGACCACCGGCGCGCCGCCGCTCGCGCTTGCCGCGTCATCCGCCGCCAGCGGCGAATCGTCGTCGACCACGACATTCAAGCTGCCCTGGGCTTCGTCGCCGTCACTATCGCTGACGACGTAGTTCAGGGTCAGGCCGATGTCATCCTCGGAGCCAGGGTCGCTGTGGTCCAGCGGACCGGCCAGGGTGACCTGATAGGCGCCCGTGAGCAGATTGGTCAGTACCGCCGTAAAGACGACGCTTCCGCCCGCGCTGCCCACCAGCTGGCGACCATCGCCGCTGACCGAGAACATGACCGGCGTGCCCCCGGAGGTCAGCCCGCTCGGACTCGGGGCCAACCAGCGAAAGTCGCCGGCGCCATCCGTGCCGGCATCGTAGCCAAGCACTCCAGCCACCTGAGTCGCTTCACCCGCGACATCGTCGATACCCCCCGCGATACCTCCCGCCAGGCCATCTTCGTCGACCACCGCCAAGGGCACGTCACCACCACTCGGCGTCGTCGGGGTACCGTCGGCGTCCACGATGATCGTCCACTCGGCAAAACGCGGATCGCCATCGCCGTCGGTCAGGGTGTAACGCACGGTGGCCACACCGCTCTGGCCGGGGTCGGGGGTAAAGGTCAGGGTGCCATCCTGGTTGAGCACTACCGAGCCGGTAACCTCGCTGTCTCCCACCACATTGGCGGCTGTCACGCGGCCACCATCGGCGCCGACGGCATCATTGGCCAGCACGTCCAGGGTCACCGCAGCACCATTGTCGGATACCGAGCTGTCATCCTCGGTCTCTGCGGTGTCGTCATCGATGAGCAGCTCGAGCTGCCCCTGAGCGGTGTCACCGTCGGCGTCGGTGACCGTGTAGGACAGACCAAGGAAGATATTGTCCTCGCTGAACGGCCGCAGATGATCGATGGGCCGATGCAGAACGGCGCGAGCCACGTCCGAACCGTCTTCCAGACTCACCGTGATGACACTCTCGCCGGCCTCGTTGCGGCCGATCAGGCCACGCCCCCCATCGACCACCTCAAAGCTCACCTCGCTACCCTGGGAGGTGAGGCCATCGAGATCGCTGCGAGGATTGTCGTCGGTAGGGCTCTGGGGGCCGGCGGTCAGCGCGATGTCCGCACTCCAGGTGAAGCCGCCTCCCGCCGCCGGCCCATCGGCACCAAAGTCAATCTGGAGATCCCTCACGGCACTGATCGGCTCACCGACCACGTCGCCATTGCCACCGGCATTGCCCCCTGGCAATCCATCCTCATCGAGCACGATGCGATGCACATCACTGGTCACCGGCTTGCCATCGGTGTCCTCGATCTTGACGGTCCAATGGCCGACCATCGGGTCTCCGTCGCAGTCCAGCACCTTGTACTTGATGCGGGCGGTGCCGCTGAAATCGTCAGTGGGGGTGAAGGTCAGCGTCTGGTCGTCATTGATCACCACCTGCCCCTGGCCGGATACCACTTCGGCACTGACCAGGTGCCCCAGATCTGCGCCCGGGCTGTCATTGGCCAGCACATCCGCGTTCACCGACTCGCCGGACCCGGCGCTGGAATAGTCGTCGACGACCACTGGGGTGTCGTCGTCGACGGTGACCGCCAGATAGCCCTTGGCCTCGCTGCCATCGACATCCTTCACCACATAGCCGAAAGACAGATCGATGTCGTCCTCGGTGCCGGTGGCGAAGTGATCCAGCGGGTGCAGCAGGGACACCGTCACCAGATCCGAGTCATCTGCGCGCACCACCGTGAACACGGCCTCGCCGCTCACCTCGTCACGGCCGGTCAGGCTGAGGCCGTCGGCCGATACCTCGTAGACGACGGCGCTGCCCTGGCTCTGCAGATTGGTCGGCAGGCCGTCCGTGGTCCAGTAGAAGGCCCCGCTGGCGGCAGGTCCATCGGCACCAAAGTCATAGCCCAGCCGCGCGCTGGCGCTGGTGGCCTCACCGGCCACGTCCTCAGGGCCTCCGGGGTTGCCCCCGGCCAGGCCGTCCTCGTCGAGCACCACCGAAGGAGACCGGGTGTAGGGATCGTCATCGCTCGTCGGCGTCGTGGGGACATTGGCGTCGGTGATCTCTACGGTGACCTTCGCCCGTCCGCGGTCACCATCGTTATCGATGGGCCTGAGGGTGAACTCGAGCTCCGGATGGGTGGTCTGGTCGAGCCCGTCCTTGGCCTCGAACTCCCAGCTACCGTCGGAGTTCACGATCAGGGTGCCCACCGACAACTCGATGGGTGTGTCCAGGCGATAGAAGCCGCTCTCCTCCGACACGTAGACGCGCATTTCACGCAGACCATCGGCGCCAGCATTGACCGACCAGGTGCCGCGCGCCACCTCCCCTTCGGCCACCGAACTCGGTGCCGTGGCGGTGGCATCGGGCACGTCATCCTTGACGAAGATCCGCAGATTGTCGGTCTGCGTCCCTTGGCTTCCGCCGTTCACTTCCACCTTGAACGGATCGTTGATGCCCTCGTCGCCGCGCCCCTGGGAACGGTGATCGTCAGAGTTGTCGGTCAACTGGTAGTCCCAGCGATAGTTGCCCTGGTCGTCCACCGCCACCGTCAGGGTGCCAAAGTCACCGCTGAGGCTGCCGCCACCGGTCAGGTCGACACCGTTGACGACAAAGCCCTCGATCTGTCCTCCTGGCGGCCGTTCATAGACGCCCCCTACCGAGGTCGCAACGGTACCCGCCCGGGTGCCGTCATCCAGCCCCGCCTCATCCACCCTGAAATCACTGCTCTGGTTCGCCATGACGCCATCCCCTGTGTCGATGCCAAGAAGGAAAGACGCCGGGTCCGCGGCTTGCACGATCAACGCACGACTGGAGCTTGGCCGAGTGACGCCTTTCACCTGGCCAAAGATATGCGGACGGCTGGCATTGCGACGGCCGAACTTGGTCATCGCCGATGGCTTATGCGGAAATCGGCAATGGCCTCAAGATCCCCTTATCCGCAACGGATCTTTGGATTCGAGGGGCGAGCCTGGCCACACCGCTATCGCGCTGGCGTCTCCGGCTTCCCCCGTGGCTTGCAGCGCTGCATAGTACCGGCCTTGCACGACCGACCCTCGGCCCGGCCCGCTATCGATTCGCCAGCACCACGAAAGATCAGCGCCGGTCTGATGCCGGAATCATGAGAGGAACTCACCAACAGCGAACGGAGGCCAACGACATGCACTCGCACTCGGGTGCCAGGCAAATCATCGTACCTTCAGTGGAAAAAGATCAGGCGGATTGCCAGGGCGTTTCGCCAAGGCATCGATCACATCTCTGGGCTGAACGTGGACAAGCCGGTGAAACGACGCCACTTTTCAACGACCGATTTGACGACTCGCGCACAATTTATCAGAGATCACCGAAATCCATTCCCACGCTCGACCTCCTCAGCCCGTCATCCCCCGGGGGCTGGATAACATCGACACCTGTGGCATCATGCCAGGACTAGCCACGGAGACGCTCCAATGACCCAGATTGTCACGCCCGATATCTGCGACGCCTACCCAGAGGTGGCGGTGTGCGACCCGATCTTCGTCAACTACGGGGGCCAGGAGGCCTTCTTCGGCCCGGTGAAAACGGTCAAGTGCTTCGAAGACAACTCGCTGGTCAAGCAGGCGGTCGCCGAACCAGGAGACGGCGCAGTGCTGGTGGTGGACGCAGGCGGGTCAACCCGCTGCGCCATGCTCGGCGACATGCTCGCGGAACAGGCGGCCGGCAATGGCTGGGCCGGGGTGATCATGTATGGCTGCGTGCGCGACGTGGACATCCTGGCGGAGACCGATCTGGGCATCCAGGCCCTCGGCGCCCACCCACGCAAGAGCGAGAAGCGCGGCGAAGGCCAGCGTGATGTCCCCGTCGCCTTCGCCGGTGTCGACTTCGCACCGGGCCAATGGGTCTACGCCGACAACAACGGCATTCTGGTCGCCGAGTCCCGCCTCGAACTCGATTGACGGGCCATCGCTCTTCCTTGGTCCACCGACCGTCGGGGGTCCTGTGCCCCCCACCACTGACGCCATCGCCCACTCGGTGGGTCCTCGGCGCGCAGCGCCCCCTGCTCCTGCTACCCACGTCCAACGGCACACTTTAGACTCATGACGCTTGCCAGGGATGTCTACACCAGCCTGCATGACCACCTGCGTCCTCTGCTGGCCTACCATCTACTGTTCACGCTGTTCGCCTCGGCTGCATTGCTGCCGGCCATGGGCTGGCTGCTGGCCGGCTGGCTATCGCGGGTTGGCCGCCCCCTGGTCACCACGGTGGATGCGGTCGAACTGCTGCTGTCGCCGCTCGGCTTCAGCTGGATCCTCGCCTTTGCCGTCATCCTGCTGACGCTGCTTTACCTGCAGCAGGCCGGGATGATGCTGGTGGCGGTGGAGCGCCAGGGCTCCCACGCGCGCCAGGCCTTGATCGCCCTGTGGCAGAGCCTGCATCGTCTTCCCAGGCTGTTGGGCCTCGCCAGCCTGCAGGTGTCGATTCACCTGCTGGCCCTGACCCTCGTTGCCGCCTGTGCCAGCCTGGTCCACGATTCCCTGCTCGGTCACCTGGATCCCTACTATGTGCGGCGGGTGCGCCCACCGGCCTTCTGGCTCTACGCCTCGACCCTGCTTCCGCTGGTCGGACTCTGGGCCGCGCTGGCGGCGCGACTCTACATCCGATGGTGGCTGGCGCTGCCCTGCGTGGTACTGGAAGGTCTCTCGCCTGTCGCAGCGATGCGCCGAAGCTACCAGTTGACCCGGCACCGCCAGGGGGGACTTGCTCGGGTCATCTTTTCGATGCTGGCGGTACTGCTGGTGCTGCCATCGGCGGTGTCGATCGCCTTCAGCGCCTGGGTCGCCCCCCTCTTGTCGACACTGCCCGAGATCGGCGCGGTGGTGATCATGACCATGCTGCTGGTGGTCACCGCCGCAACCCTGCTGACGCTCAGTGTCGCCTTCGCGGTGATCGTGCTCAACGCCCTGCTGGCGACCTGCTTGTACCTGCGCCGCGCCCATCGCCTGCCGCGCCCCGATCCCCCACCGGCTGACGCCCACCCGGGGCGGCTGGCCTGGGCGGTGGAGGTCGGCATCCTGGTATTCGCCGTCTCCCAGGCGTGGCTGATGGTGGAGCGACAGGAGCTCAATGACGAGGTCGAGGTGATCGCCCACCGAGGTAGTTCGGAAGTAGCGCCGGAGAACAGCCTGTCGGCTATCCGTCAGGCCCTGGAAGACGGCGCCGATCAGATCGAGATCGATGTGCGCCTGAGTGCCGACGGCAGCGTGGTGCTGAGCCACGATGCCACGCTACAGCGTCTTGCGGGAGACCCGCGGCGGGTCACCGACCTGAACTGGCAGGAGTTGGCAACGCTGGATGTCGGATCAGGCTTCAGCCACGCCTTCGCCGGCGAACGCCTGGCCAGGCTCGACCAGGCCCTGGCTGCGGTGCGTGGCCGCGCCGACCTGATCATCGAGCTCAAGCCGAGCCGCGGCCAGGAACAGGCGCTGATCGAGGCGGTCGTGGCAGAGCTTGACGCCGAACGCCGCTGGCGCCTGCACTGCCGAGACCAGGCAGAAGACCGCCTGGCGCGCATGATCTGTGGCGATCCCAGGCTATTCGAGACCACTTGGCTTGCGTCCTTGTCGTACCGTCAGATCCACCTGATCGACGCCCAGGAGCCTCGCGCCAGGACACTGCTGCTGGCAGAGTGGGCCCTGCCCGGCAGCCTGCCGCAGCGTCGCTTCGACGGACTCGGCCTGCGCAACAGCCAGATCGACGATGATCAACTGCGACGCGCCCACCTCAACCAGACGCCGCTCTACGCCTGGACGGTCAACGATCCTGGCCGCATGGCCAGACTTATCGACATGGGCGTGGACGGCATCATCACCGACCGCCCCGAAAGACTCAGCGCACTGCTGCGCGAACGACGCAGGATGAGCGACGCCGAGCTACTGCTGACCAAGCTGCGCCACTGGCTGGCCGACGACTGAACGAAGAACCCCCGCCCCGGCGGTAGCCGGAAGCGGGGGCAAACATCAGTCCGCGGAGCGAATGGCGCGCTTCAATCGCCCATGACGACGCCTTCACGGCGGGGGTCAGCACCCCCATAGAAGCCGTCTTCGGTGACCTTCAGCGCCTGCAGACCGCTGGTCAATTCGCGGGTCTCGACCTCGTGGCCAAGCCCCCGCAGATCGCCCAGCGTGGCCTCGGGGAAGCGCCCCTGCTCCAGATAGACGGTGCCACCGGTGGTGATCGCATGGGGCAGATCGAGCGCCTGCTGGGCGTCCACACCACGCGTAAGCATGGCATCCAGCGTCTGGGCGGTGTAGTGGATGATCGCGGCGCCTCCGGGAGACCCGAGACTCGCTACCAGCTCGCCGCTCTCACGCTCGAACACCAGCGTTGGACTCATGCTCGAACGCGGCCGCTTGCCGGGCTGCACCCGGTTGGCGATCGGTGTGCCCTGCTCATCCGTCGGCGTGAAGGAAAAGTCGGTCAACTCATTGTTGAGCAGATAGCCGCCATCAAGCTCGCCGCCACCGTTGGCCATGATGCGCGAACCAAACGCCTGCTCGATGCTCGAGGTCATGGCGACCGCCTGACCCCGGGGATCGACGATGCTGATATGGCTGGTGCCGTGCTCGGGCTGCTGGGGCTGGGAGGCGTAGGCGGTCTCCAGCGAACCGGGGTTGCCGGGGCGCGCCTCGCCGCTACCCATGCTCTGCTGCTTGATCAGCTCGGCGCGCTTGGCCAGATAGTCCGGTGCCAGCAGCGTGTTCCAGTCATCGCCGGGGGGTTCGACAAAATCGCTGTCACCGATGTAGCGGCCGCGATCGGCAAAGGCCAGGCGCGAGGCCTCGAGAAACGGATGCAGCCAATCCACCGTGGGTACGCCCTCGTGGATGGCGGTCTCGATCTCCGGCAAGGCCTCCATCATGCCGAGTATCTGCATCACGGTCAGGTGTCCCGACGAGGGCGGCGGGAAGCCGCAGACCTCCCAGTCACGCCAGGGGGTACACAGCGGCTCACGCTCGAGTGCTGCGTAACCCGCCATGTCCTCGAGACTCAGGGTACCGGGCAGCTCCGGGTGATTCCGCACCCGGGACACCAGATCCTCGGCAAACTCGCCGGTGTGCAACGCAGAGCTGCCCTCCTCGGCCACCTTGGTCAGAATCGCCGCCAGGGCGGGATTGCGCAGGGTCGTTCCCACCTCAAGCGGCTCGCCCTGGTCATCGAAGAAGTAGGCCCCGGCGATCTCGTCCTCGGCAAGGCTTGGCGTCGACACCAGGCTCTGATGCAGACGCGGGCTGATCTCGAAACCTTCCGTGGCCAGGGTGATGGCCGGCGCAAACAGTGACTTCCACGGCAGCTCGCCGTATTCGTCGTGCGCCAGCTCCAGCATCCTCAAGGTACCGGGCACCCCCACCGAACGCCCGCTCTCGACCGCGGTCATGAAGTCGATCGGATCGCCGTCGGCATTCAGAAACAGGGACTCGTCGGCGCCCAATGGGGCCTTTTCACGGCCATCGAAGGCGTGGACCTCTTCCCCGTCGAACAGCATCAGAAAGGAACCACCGCCGATGCCGCTGGACTGGGGTTCCACCAGCGTCAGCACCATCTGCACCGCGATGGCGGCATCGATGGCCGAGCCTCCGGCCTTGATCACCTGATAGCCGGCGTCGGTGGCCAGAGGGTTCGCCGCCGCCACCGCAAAGGACGAGGTCGACCAGCCGGGCTTCTCCTGGTAGCCGGAACTCGATTCCGGCGAGATATCCGGGCGGGCGTATTCAAACCCTTCCTGAGCAAGTGCCGGTGTCGTCAGCAGGCCGGCCAGCAGCAGATTGCCGCAAACGATGGAAGACGCCAGACGCGCCAACCGTGGCGAAGTACGCGATGTCATCACCGCTCCTTTTGTGATGAGTAATACGGGAGAGTCTTTATTGCTCAATTCAGCATAGGCCCTGAGCGTCGAGACGGCACGCAGGCTCGCTGTCATGTGCGTGTTTCACCGGCATCCTTTACCGCCGACGAGCAGCGCTGACTCATTGCCGGCGCTCGTAGCGATCGACACGCCAGCGGCAGAACCGCGAGACCAGTGCCAGCGCCAGCAGCGCCACGGCGGTCACACCGAGCACCGACACCAACTGGTGATAACCCTCAGGGGTGCTTTCGGCCCTGGCCGCCATGCCCTTCTCGGCCAGGCGTACCACACCGTATATCAACGCCACCAGCAGGCCCAGCGGCAGCGCCGAGCCAAAGCGTGACAGGCCCCGAGTCAATGCCCAGGGAGGCGTAGGCTCCTTGTTCTTGACCGACTTTGCCGGAGCAGCCTTGCCCCGTGAGGCCCTGGGTTCCTGGCTGGGTTCTGACTTGGCCTGGGCCTTGTTCGCGGCCTTGCTCGACGCCTTGGTCGGGGCATCGCTGCGACTGCGGGCCCTGGGTCCTGGCTTCGCCTTTTGTGTTGCCGTGCCCGATGACTGACGCCCCCCTGGCAGCAGCCGCCCGAGAGTCCAGCGCCCCAGCGACCAGCAGGCCCAGCCCAGGCACACCCCGATGGACAGCAGCACGCTGCCCATGACCAACAGATACGCCATCACAAGATCCTGAAAAGAAAAGCTTCCCATGGTGCCAAGTTAGCGGGCACTTGGGGAGCCCCTCGAGGCGATTGAGCGAGTTTCGCACACCCGCACAACGCAACGACGCCGCGGAAGGTCCGCGGCGTCGACAGGCGGGCGATCGCGTCGCCGTCTCACAGCATGGTGATGCTCAGCCGATGGTCTCGCCGGCCAGCATGAACCAGGTCTCCAGCACCGCGTCAGGGTTCAGTGACACCGAATCGATGCCCTGCTCCATCAGCCACTTGGCCAGTTCCGGATGATCAGACGGCCCCTGGCCGCAGATCCCGACGTACTTGCCCTTGGCCTTGCAGGCCTGGATCGCCATGGCCAGCAGCTTCTTGACCGCCGGGTTCCGCTCATCGAACAGGTGCGCGACGATACCGGAATCGCGATCGAGACCGAGGGTCAACTGGGTCAGATCGTTGGAGCCAATGGAGAAGCCGTCGAAGTACTCGAGGAACTCATCGGCCAGCAGGGCGTTGGCCGGCAGCTCGCACATCATGATGACCTTGAGCCCGTTATCGCCGCGCTTGAGGCCATTGGCCGCCAGCAGGTCGACCACTTCACTGGCTTCTTCGGTGGTACGCACGAAGGGAATCATCAGCTCGACGTTGTCGAGGCCCATCTCGTCGCGCACCCGCTTCATCGCCCGACACTCAAGCTCGAAGCACGGCCGGAAGTTCTCGGAGATGTAGCGCGAGGCGCCGCGGAAACCGAGCATCGGGTTCTCTTCACCGGGCTCGTAGAGCTTGCCGCCGATCAGGTTCTCGTACTCGTTGGACTTGAAGTCCGACATTCGCACGATGACCCGCTCCGGATAGAAGGCCGCCGCCAGGGTCGAGATACCCTCCACCAGCTTGTCGACGTAGAAGCTGACCGGATCATCGTAGCCGGCGATACGCAGATCGATGGTCTGCTGCAGTTCGCTGGGCAGGGTGTCGTATTCCAGCAGCGCCTTGGGGTGAACGCCGATCATGCGGTTGATGATGAACTCCAGACGCGCCAGGCCGACACCGGCGTTGGGCAGGGTGGAGAAGCTGAAGGCGCGATCCGGGTTGCCCACGTTCATCATGATCTTGAACGGGATGTCCGGCATGGCATCGACGCTGGTGACGTTGCGGTCGAACTCCAGCAGACCATCGTAGACGTGGCCGGCATCGCCCTCGGCGCAGGACACGGTGACTTCACGGCCATCGCGCAGCACGTCGGTGGCGTCACCACAGCCCACCACCGCCGGGATACCCAGCTCGCGGGCGATGATCGCCGCGTGACAGGTGCGCCCGCCACGGTTGGTGACGATGGCAGAAGCGCGCTTCATGATCGGTTCCCAGTCCGGGTCGGTCATGTCGGTGACCAGCACGTCCCCAGCGTTGACCTTGTCCATCTCGTCCGGGCTGAGGATGACCTTGACCGCACCACGACCGATGCGCTGACCGATGGCGCGACCGGTGACCAGGGTGCGCCCCTTTTCCTTGAGCTGGAAGCGCTCCAGCGAGCCGCCCTCCTGCTGGGACACCACGGTCTCGGGACGCGCCTGAACGATGTAGAGCTGTTGATCGTCACCGTCCAGTGCCCACTCGATGTCCATGGGACGGCCGTAGTGCTCTTCGATGGTCATCGCCTGACGCGCCAGCGCCATCACCTGTTCGTCGTTGATGCTGAAACGGCCACGATCGGACAGCGGCACATCCACGGTCTCCACCGACTTGCCGGCGCTGGCATCACCGGTGTAGACCATCTTGATCAGCTTGGAGCCGAGGTTACGCCGCAGCACCGCCGGGCGGCCTGCCGCCAGGGTGGTCTTGTGGACGTAGAACTCGTCAGGGTTCACCGCGCCCTGCACCACGGTCTCGCCGAGACCCCATGACGAGGTCACGAATACCGCATCACGGAAGCCGGACTCGGTGTCCAGGGTGAACATCACGCCGCTGGCCCCGGTCTCGGAGCGCACCATCTTCTGCACGCCGGCGGACAGCGCCACGTTCTCGTGGGCATAGCCACGGTGCACCCGGTAGGAAATCGCGCGGTCGTTGAACAAGGACGCGAACACCTCGTGCACCGCCCGCTTGATGTTGTCGTAGCCTTCGATATTGAGGAAGGTTTCCTGCTGGCCGGCGAAGGACGCGTCAGGAAGATCCTCGGCGGTAGCGGAGCTGCGCACCGCCACCTTGAGGTTGGGATGCTTGCCGAGCATCAGCTCGTAGGCTTCACGCAGAGCGGCCTCGAAGGCCGGCGGCAGCGGGGTATCGATGACCCACTGGCGAATCTTGCTGCCGGCCTCGGCAAGGGCATTGACGTCATCGACGTCGAGACGCGCAAGCTCCTGGTTGATTCGATCGTTGAGCCCCTCGTGGGAGAGAAACTCGCGATAGGCTTCGGCGGTGGTGGCGAAACCGCCAGGCACCGTGACGCCGGCGCCGGACAGGTTGGAAATCATCTCGCCCAGGGAAGCATTCTTGCCCCCGACTCGCTCGACGTCGTTCATGCCCAGCTGATCAAACCACAGAATGTACTTGTCCACGTGACCCCCTTGGATGTCGACGACCTCGTCCGTGACGCGCCGTCATGACTGGATGCTGGCGACTCTATCAGCGCCTCGCCATATTCGCCATTGGTCTAAGAGCGAAGTCACTGGAGGATTTTTACAACACCCGGGGGAAATCGACGATTCCTGTAGTCAGCGCCCTGACGCCGCTATCGAGGTCTCCGCCAGGGCGCGCAAATCATGACGTCGGATGCTGGCGTCAAAGTACCTGAAAGGCGCGCGAATGCTTGGCTCGGCCCCACCGCCAGGCCCCGTTTCAGAGGCTGATCGAAAGCCAGCCTATCTTGTAGTCGGGGACGCCTGTGCCGCCTTAGGTTTACTTTGGAACAGCGACAACTTGTCTCACCGCAGCGGTAAACGGACAATGCCATCACTGTCTTCAAGGGAATCGTCATGACCCGAACCGCCTTCTTCATTTCCGACGGCACCGGCATCACCGCCGAGAGCCTGGGCCGCAGTCTGCTGGCTCAGTTCGAGAACGTCGACATCCGCAAGCTGACCAAGCCCTACATCGACACCATCGAGAAGGCGCGCTCGCTGGTCAGCATCATCGAGGCCACCGCCGTGCGCGATGGCGTGCAGCCGATCATCATCGACACCATCGTCGACGAGAAGATCCGCGCGGTGATTCGCCAGGCACCGGGTTTCAAGGTCGACATCTTCTCCACCTTCCTCGAGCCGCTGGAGCGCGAGCTGGACACCCACTCCTCCTACAGCGTCGGGCGTACCCACGCCATCTCCAGCGACGATGTCTATATGGACCGCATCCACTCGGTACACTTCGCCCTCGACAACGATGACGGCGCCCGTACCCACCAGTACGACCAGGCGGATGTCATCCTGGTCGGGGTGTCACGCTGCGGCAAGACGCCGACCTCGCTGTACCTGGCGCTGCAGTTCGGGGTGCGCGCGGCCAACTACCCGCTGACCGAAGACGACCAGGACGACAGCGGCACCCTGAAGCTGCCGCCGGTACTGGCCAAACAGCGCCACAAGCTGTTCGGCCTGACCATCGACCCGCGCAGGCTTGCCGCCATCCGCCACGAACGTCGCCCCAACAGCCGCTACAGCAGCATGGACCAGTGCATGCAGGAGGTCGCCCAGGCCGAATCCATGTTCCGCCAGCTGCATATCCCCTTTATCGATGCCACCCGCTTCTCGGTGGAGGAAATCTCCACCCGCATGATCGCCGAGACCGGCATCAACCGCCGCTTCTCACCGCGCTGACGCCCGCCTGCGTCCGCCGGTCCATGGCGGGAAGGTGCCTCCTTTCCGCCATCTCCCGGTCGAGTCGCTGCCCCTGCTCGGCTGCACCGCAGCGCAGGGTCCGTGGGCTTGGGCATAGGGCTGAGTCACCAGGCTCCGGACCGTTCCAGCGCACCCAGCGACTTGCAATGATAGTCAATCTCGTTACTATTTCTTTCCGTAGTGGACTCCCCGGCGCAGCCATCCCTTACCTGTCGTCGCCGCGCAAGAATAACCGCCCTGAGAAAAGGTAACGCCCCATGATCTCCCGTCTCGTCCGCCGTCCCCTGGCGCTTGCCATTGCCGCCAGTGCCCTTGTCGTGTCTAGCCACGTCGCCGCCGAAGACGTTACCGCCGAGGCGGTGGTGAGCCACTACACCGATCTCGCCCACACCACCTACAGCGACGCGCTGAAGACGGCCAAGGCGCTGGACGAGGCCATCGACAGCCTGCTGGCCGCGCCGACCCCCGAGACCCTGGCAGCGGCCAAGAAGGCCTGGCGTGAGGCGCGGGTGCCCTACCAGCAGAGTGAAGTCTTCCGCTTCGGCAACGCCATCGTCGACGACTGGGAAGGCCAGCTCAACGCCTGGCCGCTGGACGAAGGCATGATCGACTACGTCGCTCAGGACGGCTACCAGCACGAGCTGGGCAACGCCGGCGCTACCGCCAACATCATTGCCTCCGAGCGCATCAACGTCGGCGGCGAAGAGATCGACGTCAGTACCCTGAGCCCGGAGCTGCTGGCCGAGCTCAACGAGATCGGCGGCTCCGAGGCCAACGTGGCCACCGGCTACCACGCCATCGAGTTTCTGCTGTGGGGCCAGGATCAGCACGGCTACGAAGCCGGCGCCGGCGAGCGCCCCGCCAGCGACTTCGCCCAGGGCGAAGACTGCAGCAACGGCCACTGCGACCGCCGTCGGGCCTATCTGAAGGCAGCCAGTCAGCTGTTGATCAACGACCTGGAATGGATGGTCGCCCAGTGGGCGCCGGTAGACGGCGACAACTACCGCAGCGAACTGACCGCGCAACCGGCTGAAGAAGGCCTGCGCCGCATCCTCTTCGGCATGGGCTCTCTGTCACTGGGGGAGCTCGCCGGTGAGCGCATGAAGGTCGCGCTGGAGGCCAACTCCTACGAGGACGAGCACGACTGCTTCAGCGACAACACTCATAACTCGCACTACTACAACGGTCAGGGCATCCAGAACGTCTACACCGGCAGCTACCAGCGCATCGACGGCACCACCCTGGAAGGCCCGGGCGTGGAAGCCCTGCTGGCCCAGCGCGACAGCGAGCTGGCCCAGACCCTGGAGCAGCAGATCGAGGCCTCCATGGACGCGCTCGGCACCCTCAAGGAGACCGCCGAGCGCAGCGACTCGCCGATGACCTTCGATATGATGATCGCACCGAGCAATGATCAGGGCGCCGCCATCGTCAACGATGCCATCCTGGCGCTGGTCACCCAGACCGGCTCCATCGAGCAGGCCGCAGGCGAACTGGGTGTCACCTCGCTGCAGCCCGACGACGCCGGTCATACTTTCTGACCCCGTCACTGGACCCCGCTTGATCCAGATCAGGTGATAACGCCTTGGCGGATGATGCAATGAGAGTCATTCGCCCCAAGAAGCCGCACGGCCCGCGTGCGGCTCACCTGTTTCAAGGAAACGCCTGATGCGTCAATTTCCGTCGCTCCCCCCTACTCTGTCAGCGTTGCTTACGGCCCTCGTCATCAGCGCGCCGGTCAGCGCAAACGACGCGCCGGTCAGCGCAAACGACGAGCCGCCCATCCAGAACGACCCACGCTCGGGTGGCGAAGGCTCGGTTAGCCAGTTCGACCATAACGCCTACTCGCTGCCCCTTGGCAACATGAGCATGACCAAGCGCCTGGACTTCAGCGTCGGCAACAGCTTTTTCCGCAACCCCTGGGTGGTGGCACCGGCCAGCACCGATGCGCGTGACGGCCTCGGACCGCTGATCAACACCAACAGCTGCCAGGGCTGCCATATCAAGGACGGCCGCGGTCACCCTCCGGCCCCTGGCGAGGCGCCGGTGTCACTGTTCCTGCGCCTGTCGCTGCCCGCCGAAAGCGACGAGGATCATGACATCGTAAGGCGCACCGGCGCCGTTCCGGTGCCCCACTACGGGCGCCAGCTTCAGACCGCGGCGATTCCCGGCGCCACGCCGGAAGCCGACATGGTACGCACCCTCGAGGATCGCGAGATCAGCTTCGACGACGGACACCGCGTGGTCCTCACGGCGCCCGTCTATTCCATCGAGAACCCCGCCTACGGGGAGCTGCCCGAGAATCTGCTGACGTCCCCCCGGGTCGCCCCGCCGATGATCGGCCTGGGCCTGCTCGAGGTGGTCGACGAGGCGCAGATCCTGGCCTGGGCGGATGAGCAGGACGCCGACGGCGACGGCATCTCGGGCCGGCCCAACCGGGTGTGGGACGTGCGCCAGCAGGCCACCGTGCTGGGACGGTTCGGCTGGAAGGCCGGTGAGCCCACGGTGGAACAGCAGAGCCTGCATGCCTTTGCCGGCGACATGGGCCTGACGTCGCGCCTGGCCGCGAGCACCGACTGCATGCCGGGCCAGGGCTGCGAGGACTTCCCCGATGGCGGCGATCCCGAAGTCAGTGACGAGGTCGCCGACTTCATCACCTTCTACGCCTCGAGCCTGGCCGTACCCGAGCGACGCGACATGGATTCGCCAGACGTCCAGGCCGGCGCCCGTCACTTCAACACCCTGAGTTGCGCCAGCTGTCATCGCCCGTCACTGACCACGCCGGAAGACACCGAGCGCGCCGAATTGGCCGGACAGACCCTGTGGGCCTACACCGACATGCTGCTGCATGACATGGGCGAGGGCCTCGCCGACGGTCGCCCCGAGTACCAGGCCGACGGCAATGAGTGGCGCACCCCGCCGCTGTGGGGGCTTGGCCTGGCCCAGAGCGTCAATCCCCAGGCTGGCTTCCTGCACGACGGACGGGCTCGCACCCTGGAAGAGGCGATCCTGTGGCACGCCGGTGAAGCTGACGCTTCACGAGATGCCTACAAGGCGCTCGAGGCCCACGAGCGCCAACAACTACTGGACTTCCTGAACTCCCTATGACGACTTCTCCACGACACTCGGGCAGCGCCCTGGCAGCCGCCCTGCTGCTGGCGACCGCCGGCTTGACGCTAGGTGGGCCCGGGACGGCCCTGGCCCAGGGGTCCTCTGACGCCAGCGCTGACACCACGCATGATGCAGAGAACGAAAGCACCCCGCGCAGCGTCTGGCATCACGATATCGGGCTTGGCTATCGGCAACTGGCGAGCCGAATTCAGGCACTGGCCGAACGCCTGAAGGCCAGCTGCGGCGAGGTCGACCGCCCAGCGCTGCGCAGTGAATGGCTTGCGGCCTACCAGGCCTGGCAAGCGGTGCGCTTTGTCGACTTCGGGCCGATCGAGGTGGACAGCCGCGCCTGGCAGCTGCAGTTCTGGCCCGACGCCAAGAATCTTGTGGGTACCCGCGTCGGCGCCAGGCTACGCCAGGACGCCCCCGTCAGCGCCGACGACATCGCCGAGGCCGGCGTCGCCGAGCAGGGCTTCCCGGCGCTGGAAGTGCTGCTCTACGACGACGTCATGGCCAGCCACTCGCTGGGCGATCCCCTGCCCTGCGCCCTGGCTGGGGCCATCGGCAGCCACCTGGTCGCCGTCAGCGACGCCGTGGTTGCCGACTGGCAGGCCTTTGCGCCGCACTACCTGGCCACCGACAGCTACAACGAGGCGACCCTGCACGGTGCGATGCAGTCTCTCGAGATTCTGGAGGACAAGCGCCTCGGCGAGCCGCTCGGCTTGATGGGCGCCGCGCCCAATGCCTATCGCGCAGAGGCCTGGCGCAGTGGCCAGTCGGTGGCCCTGGCGGCCGCCAGCCTGGCGGGTCTCCAGCAGTACTTCGAGCCGGGCCTTGCGACCTGGCTGGACCAGGCCGGCCATGCCGAGCTGGGCGACGCCTTTGCTCGCCAGCTGGAGGACACGCTCGATCAGGCCGAGGCGATCGACACCGGTATCGTTGATGCGTTGGCCGACCATTCCGATGGCGATTCCAGCTCCCCGGCTGCACAACAAGAACTGGCGGCCCTCTACCTGGAGGTGGCCCAGCTGCGGGCGCTGCTCGATGATCAGATCGCCCCCGCCCTGGGGGTGGTCAAGGGCTTCAATTCCAGCGACGGAGACTGACCCGGTGGCGTCACTTCCTTCTCTGTCCCGGCGGCGCCTGCTCAAGGCGTCGCTGCTGGGACTGGCCGCCACCGGCCTGCCGGCCAGTCTGTGGGCGCTGGACGATGATGGCCGCCGGCAGTGGTACTTCAGCGCGGTGGACGACAGCGACGGTGGACACCACCTGGCAGGGCTGCGCCGCGACGGCGCGGGTCACTTTCTGCTGCCGAGCCCGGAGCGCTGCCACGGCGGCTGCCTCAGACCAGGCCGCGACGAGGTAGTACTGTTCGCTCGACGGCCAGGCCAACGCTTCCATGTGCTCGACGCCAGGCGCCAGGCATCGACACTCGAGATCAGCGCAAGCCAGGGGCGGCACTTCTACGGCCACGGCGTGTTCGACCCGAGCGGTCGCTGGCTCTACGTCACCGCCAATCGCATCGACGACGCCATGGGGCTGGTTCAGGTGCACGACGCCGAGCAAGGCTACCGGCATGTGGGCGACCACCTTCTCGACGGCATCGGTCCCCACGAGGTCGGCCTGATGCCTGATTGCGAGACCCTGGTGGTGGCGCTGGGCGGTATCCGCACCCATCCCGACAGCGGGCGGGCCAAGCTCAACCTCTCGGACATGGACCCCGCCCTGCTGCTGCTCGATCGCCATAGCGGCGAGATCCTCGAACGCCATCGGCCATCCCACCACCAGCTGAGCTGTCGCCATCTGGACATCGCCCCCGACGGCACCGTCGTCGCCGGCTACCAGTTCCAGGGCCCCGAGTGGGAGACCGACCACCCGCTGATCGCCAGGCGCGCACCGGACGGCAGCTTCAGCGAGCAGGTGCTGCCCTCGCCCCTGCAAGGGCGTCTGGCCCAGTACACCGCCAGCGTGGCGGCCAGCCAGGTGCGCCCGAGTGCGGCGATTTCCGCCCCACGAGGCAACAAGGTGCTGGTGCTGGGCAGGAACAGCGGCGAGCTGCTGGCACAGTTCGATATCGAGGACGCGGCAGGCGTTCGCTGCGACGGCGCCGGAGGCTATCTGGTCACCACCGGCGGTGGCGAGGTCCACCGCATCGACGATGGCGGCCGCCATTACCAACTGGCCGCCTTGCCGCTGCGCTGGGACAACCACCTGACCTGATCACCACCCGCGGGTTATCGGCCATCAGGCCGTCGACCAAGACATCGCTCCTGGCATCAATCCTGTCATCGCCCCTGGCATCGACGACCGCGCCAACAACACGGCCAGGCCCCTTCGGGCCTGGCCGTTGTGCACTCAAGTACTGCTGGGGGGCTTAGCGGATGATGCCTTCCCTGCGCAGCCGCTCAATATCGGACGCCGACAGCCCCATCTCGGCCAGCACCCTGTCGCTGTGCTCACCAAGGCGTGGTGGCGCGGAATCGGCGGTGGCACTGGCCCCATCGAAGCGCAGCGGGTTGGCGACCTGGGGTACGCCGTCGATTTCCCGGGCCATGCCACGGTGACGCACCTGAGGATCGGCGAACACTTCCGGCAAGGTATGGATGGGCCCTGCCGGTATCCCCCGGGCCTCGCATTCGGCGAGCCAGTGATCGCGCTCGCCACCGCTCAGAATGCCCTGGATCAAGGCCACCAGATCCTGGCGATGGGCGACCCGTCCTTCGTTGGTGGCGTAGTCGCCTTCGGCCCATTCGGGGTGCCCGAGCAGCTCAGCCAGGCGGGCGAACTGGGCGTCGTTGCCCACGGTGAGCACCAGATGACCATCGCGGCAGGCGAACGCCTGGTAGGGCACGATATTCGGATGAGCATTGCCGAAGCGCTGCGGTGCCACACCGCTGACCAGGGTGTTGAGCGCCTGGTTGGCCAGGGTCGCCACCTGAACGTCGAGCAGCGCCAGGTCCACGTGGCTGCCCTCACCGGTCTCGCGCCGGCGATGCAATGCCGCCAGCACCCCGACGGTGGCGTAAAGCCCGGTCATCACGTCGGTGATCGCCACTCCGGTCTTCATCGGCATGCCATCGGCGTCGCCGGTCAGACTCATCAAGCCGCCCATGGCCTGAATCATGAAGTCGTAGCCTGCCCGGTGGGCGTAGGGGCCGGTCTGGCCAAAGCCGGTGATGGAACACACCACCAGCGCCGGATTGATCTCTCGCAGCGAGGCAGCGTCGAGGCCATAGCGAGCTAGCCCGCCGACCTTGAAATTCTCGAGCACGATGTCGGCGCCCTTGGCCAACGCCTTGATCAGGCGCTGGCCATCCGCGCTTGCGATGTCCACCGCCAACGACTGCTTGGCACGATTGGCGCAGAGGTAATAGGCGGCCTGGCGTTCGACCGCATCACCGTCGATCGGCTCGCCCTGATGCCAGGGCGGCCCCCAGCCGCGGGTGTCATCGCCACGACCGGGGTGCTCGATCTTGATCACCCGAGCGCCGAGGTCGCCGAGCAGCTGGCCGCACCAGGGGCCGGCCAGCACCCGCGACATGTCCAGCACGGTAACCCCCTCGAGCGGCCTGGCGGCGCTGGCAGCTTGCGCGCTCTTGCCTGGACCGCTACCGCCTGCCGTATTGCCGGCGCCGGCCTCCGCTGAGCTGTCTGCCTGGTGCATGGCGGTGTCACTCACCCGGTGAAGGCCTGCAGGCCGGTCTGGGCACGCCCGAGGATCAGCGCATGCACATCGTGGGTGCCTTCGTAGGTGTTGACCGCCTCGAGGTTCATGACGTGACGGATGACGTGGTACTCGTCGCTGATGCCGTTGCCGCCATGCATGTCCCGGGCGACCCGGGCGATATCCAGCGCCTTGCCACAGTTATTGCGCTTGATCAGCGAAATCGCCTCGGGCACCAGTTGGCCGTCGTCGATCATCCGCCCCACCCGCAGCGACGCCTGCAGGCCCAGGGCGATCTCGGTCTGCATATCGGCGAGCTTCTTCTGGATCAGCTGATTGGCGGCCAGCGGGCGGCCGAACTGCTTGCGCTCCATGGTGTAGTCACGTGCGGCGTGCCAGCAGGCCTCGGCGGCGCCCATGGCACCCCAGCTGATGCCGTAGCGGGCGCGGTTGAGACAGGAGAAAGGCCCCTTCAGGCCCTGCACCCCAGGCAGACGCTGGTCGTCGGAAACCTCGACGTCCTGGATCGCGATCTGGCCGGTGATGGAGGCGCGCAGGCTGAACTTGCCCTCGATCTTGGGCGCGCTGAGACCAGGCATGCCCTTCTCGAGCACGAAGCCGCGGACCACCCCCTCCTCGTCCCGTGCCCAGACCACGAAGACGTCGGCGATCGGCGAGTTGGTGATCCAGGTCTTGGTGCCGTTCAGGCGCCAGCCGGAGTCGGTGCGATAGGCCCGAGTCGACATGCTGCCGGGATCGGAGCCATGGTCCGGCTCGGTCAGGCCGAAGCAGCCCACCCACTCACCGCTGGCAAGCTTCGGCAGGTAGCGATCGCGCTGAGCGTCGCTGCCGAAGGCGTGGATCGGGTACATGACCAGGCTCGACTGCACGCTCATGGCGCTGCGATAGCCGGAATCGACCCGCTCGACCTCACGGGCGATCAGGCCGTAGCTGACGTAGTTCATGCCGGCGCAGCCGTAGCCATCGATGGTGGCGCCGAGCAGTCCAAGCTCCCCCATCTCGTTCATGATCTCGCGATCGAAGCGCTCGTGACGGTTGGCCTCGAGCACCCGGGGAAGCAGCTTTTCCTGGCAGTAGTCGTGGGCGGTCTGCTGGACCATACGCTCTTCCTCGTCGAGTTGATCGACGAGGCGGAAGGGATCTTCCCAGGTAACGGGGGTGATGCTGGTCATGGCGGGGGCTCCAGAATTTCTACATTTTCACCAAATGTAGACCTAATGGTCGATCTTGCCAACCCCCACCTTGGTCGAGCGATGACGAATCACGGACCTCGACGTCGAACGACGAGGCCCGAACGTCGTCAGCCCGGCTATTGGCCGGACGACTCGCCGGCCCGGTACAGCGACTGGATGCTGGAAAAATCCAGACCGCCGTTGCCCTGGGCGCTGTGCAGCGCGAACAGGTTGCGCGCCTGGGAACCCATCGGCACGCTGGCGCGGGACTCAAGCGCCAGCTCCCAGGCAAGCCCCAGGTCCTTGGCCATCAGGTCGGTCAAGAAGCCGCCCTGATAGTCACGTGAGGCGGCGGAACCCTCCATCACCCCGGGCCAGGGGTTGTAGACGTTCAATGCCCAGTTGCCGCCGCTGCTCTGCTTCATGATCTCCGACAGCACGGCCGGATCCATGCCGTTCTTGACCCCGAGAGACAGCGCCTCGGCGGTACCGCTCATCAGGATGCCAAGCAGCATGTTGTTGCAGATCTTGGCCACCTGACCGCTGCCGCTTGGGCCTGCGTGGAACAGGTTCTTGCCCATGGCCTCGAGTACCGGACGGGCCTGCTCGTAGGCGTCGGCGTCGCCACCGACGATAAAGGTCAGGGTGCCGGCCTTGGCGCCCCCGATGCCGCCGGACACCGGCGCATCGAGGTAGGCCAGACCACGCTTGGCGGCCTCGCCCGCCACCAGCCGGGCATCGTCCGGCGAAATGGTGGAGGCATCGAGCAGCAAGGGCCGCGACGAAAGCTGGTCAAGCAGTCCCTCGGCACCGTCACGGCCGAGGTACAGCGCCTTGACGTGCGCCCCCGCCGGCAGCATCGAGACCACCACCTCGGCGCCTTCGGCGGCCTCCAGGGCGGAACTCGCCCGACTCGCGCCCTGCTCTTCAAGCGTCGCCATGGCCGATTCGACCAGGTCGAAGACCCGCACCTGGTGGCCCGCGCCGACCAGATTGGCAGCCATCGGCGCGCCCATGTTGCCAAGGCCGATAAAGGCGATTTGCATAAGATGTCTCCTGGCTATCTAACGAATTGTGATTGTTGTGCTGTCGCGTTTCGCGGCGATCAAAGGTCGTCCAGTGGCCCGGGACCGTTGCCCCAGGGGGCTCCGAACATCGCCGCCAGATCGGCGCTGCCTACGCTTGCGACGTCTCGATGCCGCCACTGCGGTGACTTGTCCTTGTCGATCAACAGCGCGCGCACTCCCTCGGCGAAGTCGCCCAGCACGTTGCACTGGATCGACACCACCAGCTCGTCGCGGAAGGCGTCGGCCAGCGAGGAGTGGCGATGTCGCTCGAGCATCCGCCAGGCCAGGTGCGCGGTCAGTGGACAGCCTTTCTCGAGTCGTGCGCGATTAGCCGAAAGCCAGTCATCGTCGCGATCATCGCCCAGGATGGCAGCCACGGCGTCCTCTACGCGGCCCTTGAGGGTCAGCGAGGTGATGTGATCCAGATGCGGCCAGACCTGCGCCCCGGGGGCCTTCTCCGGCGCCTCGAATTCACCGAGTACGTCGCACACCAGCGCCTCGGCGTCATCCACGTGGCCGGGGGCGAAGTGGCAGTCGCAGAGTCGCGCGAGCAGCTCGTCGCGCCGCTCGCGCGGCACGAAACGATCCGCCATGCCCAGGTCGAGGGCGTCCCTGGCATTGATGCTGGCACCGGTAAGGCCCAGGTAGAGCCCGACCCCCGGCGGCATCTTGTTGAGAAACCAGCTGGCCCCGATATCCGGATACAGACCGATGGTGATCTCCGGCATGGCGATCCGAGTGGTCTCGGTCACCAGACGATGCCGACCACCGGCGGTCAGGCCGAGCCCACCGCCCATGACGATGCCGTCCGCCCACACCAGCAACGGCTTGGGATAGGTATGCAGCCGATAGTCGAGGCGATACTCGGCGGAAAAGTAGTGGCTGGCATAGCTGCCGACACCACGCCCGGCCTCCTGCTCGCGCTTGAGCTCTCGCACCAGCGCCACCACATCGCCACCGGCGCAGAAGGCCTTGTCCCCCTCACCGTCAAGCCATACCGCGTGAACATCGGGGTCCTGGGCCCACTCCTCGAGTTTTTCGTCGAGCAGCTCGATCATCTCGAGCGACAAGGCGTTCAAGGCCTTGGGCGCGTTCAGGGTGGCGATGCCGATGCAACCGCCGCCGGCCGCCGGGCGGCGTTCGAATCTGACCAGGTCGTGACTCATTGTTTGGCTCCTTGCACTCTTTTCCATGCGCTGTCTGTTCAATCCGACGTCACTGCAGCGATTCGACCACGCCGTCGGCGAGCAGGCGACGACCGACGATCAGGCGCATGATCTCGTTGGTCCCCTCGAGAATCTGGTGCACCCGGGTATCGCGGACCAGGCGCTCCAGCGGGTACTCACGAATGTAACCGTAGCCCCCGTGGAGTTGCAGTGCCTCGTTGCAGACCTTGAAGCCGATGTCCGTGGCAAAGCGCTTGGCCATGGCGCAGTGGGCGGTCGCCTCGGGATCGCCCTGGTCCAGCCGCCAGGCGGCCTGGCGCACCATCAGACGGGCCGCCATCAATTCCGTGGCCATGTCGGCGAGACGGAACTGCAGCGCCTGAAAGGACGACAGCTCGCGACCGAATTGCTTGCGCTCGCCGAGGTAGTCGCGCGCCAGGGTCAGCGCATGCTGGGCCGCCCCCAGCGAACAGCTGGCGATATTGAGACGGCCACCGTCCAGCCCCTTCATGGCAAACCGGAAACCCTCGCCCTCTTCACCCAGACGATGGTCGGCGGCGACCCGCACACCATCGAAGCTGACCAGCCGAGTCGGCTGGCTCTTCCAGCCCATCTTGTCCTCGTTCTTGCCATAGCTGACGCCCTCGGCGTCCGCCGGTACCACAAAGGCCGAGACGCCACGGGCGCCGCTGTCCGGCTCACCGGTGCGCGCCATCACCACCAGCACCTCGGTGGAACCGGCACCGGAGATAAACATCTTGGCCCCATCGATGACATAATCATCACCGTCTCGCACGGCCTTGGTACGCAGATTGGCGGCATCCGAACCGGCACCGGGTTCGGTCAGGCAATAGGAACCGAGCCACTCACCACTGACCATGGCCTCGACGTAGCGATCACGGACGCCGTCGGTGGCCCAGTTGGCAATCATCCAGGTGACCATGTTGTGGATGGTCAGGTAGGCGGTGGTGGCGATACAGCCCTGCGACAGCTGCTCGAAGATGAGCGACGCATCCAGGCGCGAGAGCCCCAGACCGCCGTGTTCTTCCGGGGTATAGATCCCCAGAAAGCCCGCTTCGCCGGCACGCCGGATGACGTCCAGCGGAAAGTGCGAAGTGGCGTCCCACTCGGCGGCGTGATCTTTGAGTTCGACTCGGGCAAAGTCGGCGGCGGCGTCGACCAGGGCCTTCTGATCGTCGGTAAGGGAAAAGTCCATGGTGGCATCCTCATGTTCAAGACGTCGATGGCGAGCCAGACAGCGAGTCGGACAGCGAACCGTTCGGCTGGCCATTCAGCCGGCCGGGCGGCTTCCCCGCCATGCAATGGGACCCAACCTAGCACTTGCTCGGTTTTCGACCTATCAACCCATAGTCGTACACGGCGCTGCGGCCCTGAACACCGGGGCGCCTTGCCCAGGCGAGGGTCAATTTCGCTACATCCACTTTACGTTAACGTAAACTTTGACTAGTGTCTTTTCCAAGGACCCCGCCGCGTCGGGTCCTCCCAACAGGACAGAGCATCATGAGCAAAACCGCCAGCGCCAACCGCGCCTCAGGCTCCTCCAGCGAAGCTCGCCAGCCCACCGCGATCTCCCGCACCTACAGTATCGGAGAGCTGGCCAAGATGTTCGAGGTGACGCCTCGGACTATCCGCTTCTATGAGCAGGAAGGGCTGTTGGCGCCCCGACGCCAGGGTCAGAAGCGCATCTATCGCGAGAAGGATAGGGTGCGCCTGAAACTGACGCTCAGAGGCAAGCGGCTCGGGTTCTCGCTGGCCGAGATACGCGAGGTGGTGATGATGTACGACGCCATGCCGGACGGAAACGCCCGCCAGCTCAAGCGTCTACTCGAGATCATCGCCGAGAAGCGTGCCGAGCTCGACCGTCAGCTCGAGGATATCCGCCTGATGCGCCTCGAGATGGACGATGTCGACCGGCGAGCCCGGGACGCCCTGGGTCAGCTCGGCGAGAAGGGCTAGCTCCCGTCCTCCACGACTGGCTGCTGGTCCCTCGCCTGCTGCGACACCCTGACTGCCAATGCTCTGCCCCGAACAATGACAACACCCTGCCCCACGGCAATCACCAGACGACAAGACGAGAGCCACGATGACACGCCAGTCTGCTTCCTCTCCCGATCTCGCTCCCTCGACCGCGCCCTCACCCTCGAGCGTGAGCTACGTCAGCGGCATCAGTGACCTGCCCCTGAAGGGCCAGACCATCGGTGACTGCTTCGACGAAACGGTATCCCGCTTCCCCGACCAGGACGCCTTGATCAGCCGCCACCAGGGGCTACGCTATCGCTGGTGCGAGCTCCAGGACGAGGTGAACCAGGCGGCCCGCGCGCTGCTGGCCATGGGCGTCAAGAAAGGCGACCGGGTGGGCATCTGGTCACCCAATTGCGCTGAATGGACGATCACCCAGTTCGCCACCGCCAAGATCGGCGCCATCCTGGTCAACATCAATCCGAGTTACCGCACCCATGAGCTCGACTACGCGCTCAAGCAGTCGGGCACCTCGACGCTGATCCTCCAGGGCAGCTTCAAGACCTCGGACTACGTAGCCACCCTGGCGGAGCTTGCCCCGGAGCTCAACGACGTCCAGGGGGCTGGCCCGCTCAAACTGGCAGGACTACCCGAGCTCAAGCGTGTCATCTGCCTCGACTCGGCCAAGACCCTGCCAGGCATGCTGGCCTGGGAGCGCATCTTCGAGCGCAGCGACGAAGTCAGCGCCGAGGAACTGGCCGAGGTGCAGTCAGGTCTGCAGTTCGATGAACCAATCAACATCCAGTACACCTCCGGCACCACCGGTGCGCCCAAGGGCGCCACCCTGTCCCACCACAACATCCTCAACAACGGCATGTTCGTGGCCAGGGCGATGAACCTGACCGATCAGGACCGCATGGTGATTCCGGTACCGCTTTACCATTGCTTCGGCATGGTGATGGGCAACCTGGGCTGCGTGACCCACGGCGCCACCATGATCTACCCCGCCGACGGCTTCGACCCCGAGACCACCCTGGCAGCGGTGGCGGAAGAAAAGGCCACCACGTTGTACGGTGTCCCCACCATGTTCATCGCAGAGCTCGAACACCCGGACTTCGAACGCTACGACCTGTCGTCGCTACGTACCGGGATCATGGCAGGCTCCATCTGCCCGATCGAGGTGATGCGACGGGTCATCGACCAGATGAACATGCAGGACGTGACCATCTGCTACGGCATGACCGAAACCAGCCCGGTCAGCTTCCAGACCACCACCGATGCCCCGCTGGACAAGCGCGTCACCACGGTGGGCACCATCCACCCGCATCTGGAGGTCAAGCTGGTGCATCCGGAAAGCGGCGCGGTAGTCCCGAAGGGCGAGACCGGCGAGCTTTGCACCCGTGGCTACAGCGTGATGCTCGGCTACTGGAACAACGAGGAAGCCACCGCCAAGGCCATCGACAACGCCGGCTGGATGCATACCGGCGACCTGGCGACCATGGACGATGAAGGCTATGTGGCCATCGTCGGGCGTATCAAGGACATGATCATCCGCGGTGGCGAGAACATCTACCCCCGCGAGATCGAGGACTTCCTCTACACCCATCCCGCCATCTCCGACGTTCAGGTCATCGGTGTACCCGACCAGAAGTACGGTGAGGAGGTCATGGCCTGGGTCAAGCTCAGCGAAGGCGAACAGCTCGACGAGGAAGGACTCAAGGCCTTCTGCAAGGGCAAGATCGCGCACTACAAGGTGCCGCGCTACGTCAAGTTCGTCGACGAGTTCCCGATGACCGTCACCGGCAAGGTGCAGAAGTTCAAGATGCGAGAGGAAGCCACCCACGAACTTGGACTGGCCTGAGTCCTGAATAGCAGGACCTGAAAGCCAAGGTCCTGAAAGCCAAGAACTTGAAAGCCAAGCTCCTGGCTTACCTGGTACCCAAAGTCAGAAGCGCCCCGGAGGCTATCCCCGGGGCGCTTCTTGTATTGCTGACGCCGGACACTGGCGGTCGGTCTTGCCCTAACCTTTTTACATCCCCTTCGGCGCGAAGATGCCGGGGGCGTTTCGCCAGTAACCTTTACCGACCTTATATCAGCATACCGAAACCAAAGACGTAGTGGTCGGCCTTACCTTTTCACATCCCCTTGGGGGCAAAGATCCCCGGGGCGTTGCGCCAATAGCCTTTAATGTCCATCCCGAAACCAAAGACATAGCGGTCGGCGACCTCCAGGCTGCAGTAATCGGCCTTGAGGCCAGGCACTGCCTTGCGGTCGTGATTCTTGTCCACCAGTACCGCGGTGGAGATGCTCTTGGCGCCGGCCTCGCGGCAATAGTCGAGGATGGCCGCCAGGGTGGCACCTTCGTCGAGGATATCGTCGACGATCACCACATGACGTCCGGCCATGGGAATCTCCGGCGAGACACGCCAGAACAGCTCGCCCCCTCGGGTCTTGCCGCGATAGCGAGTGGCGTGCAGGTAGTCCACCTCCAGCGGGAAGCCCAGGCGCGGCAGCAGATGACCGGTCGTGATCAAGCCACCGTTCATTACGCAGTAGAACACCGGCAGTTCATCGCCGAGATCCCGGGTAATCTCCTCGGCCATGCGATCGAGCGCACGCTCGACTTCATCATGGCTGATCAGGCAATCCGCGGTGTCCATCACCTCACGCATATCGTCACGTGAAGCGCTATGGGCAGGGTCCAGTTTCGGCATAACAGTCAACTCGTTTCAAACATCAATCGGAAGTCATCGCCTCGAGGCGAGCATGTACCCGGCGCCAGCGAGACAGGGCCGGCAAGGCGTCCAGGTCAGGACGAGCGCGACCATAGCGCAAGCGTGAAGCCCGGCGAACGGTACGCTCGGCGCAGGCATCGAGCACCGCCTTGGCAGCGGCTCGGTCATTGCACACCAGCACCATGTCACAGCCGGCGTCGAGGGCCGCCTGGGCGCGCTCCACCGGCCCACCGGCGACCTGAGCGCCGGCCATGGTCAGGTCATCTGAAAAGATCAGGCCCTTGAAGCCCAGGCTCTCACGCAGCATGCCAAGCCAGGGGCGCGAAAATCCTGCAGGCCTTGGGTCAAAGGCGGGATACACCACATGAGCCGGCATCATGCCATCGAGCCTGGGTGCCAGAGACTGAAACGGCACCAGGTCGTGCTGTCGGAGTTCGTCGAGGCTACGTTCGTCACGCGCGACTTCATGGTGGGTATCGGCCTTCACCCCGCCATGCCCCGGAAAGTGCTTGCCGACCGCCGCCATCCCCGCGTCGTGCAGCCCCTCGACGAAGGCACCCGCCAGCAGCGCCACGGTCTCGGGATCACCGGCAAAGCTGCGATCACCGATCACCGATGACAGCCCGACGTCGACATCCAGCACCGGCGCGAAGCTCAGATCGAGGCCACAGGCGGCCATTTCCATACCCAGTAGCCAGCCGGCGTCCTGGCACAGCCGTACGGCCGTCTCGGGTGAGTCCAAGTACTCCTGCCCCAGGCGGGACATCGGCGGCAGCCGGGTGACTCCGTCTTTCAGGCGCTGGACACGCCCTCCTTCCTGGTCGATGCCCAGCAGAAGATCAGGACGCACCTCTCGAATCGACCGGCACAGTTCGCGCACCTGGTGCGCATCTCGAGTGTTGCGTCCAAACAGGATGACACCACCGGTGGCGGGATGCTCGAGCAGCGATCGCTCCTCTGCCGATAGCTCATGGCCATCGAGATCCAGCATCACGGGTCCGAACGTCTGGGTCATGTCGCTTACCTGATCGGAAAAAGGGAACAATTTTAGACTAATGGCTGAGCAGGTGACACCCCAAGGGCGACGCAGGAAGCCCGGCAAGGGACGTCCAGCCCCCGACATCACCCGCTGCCTTGCCGTATCACCAGACAATCGCCTCTTGCCAACGGTAGAATAGCCTCCTTTGACCGCCCCCGAACCACGGAGCTCCTTTTGCTTTTTTCGGATGTCACTTTCGCTTCTCTTGCTCTTGTTGCTCTGCTGGGGTTATGCCTCGGCAGCTTTCTCAATGTCGTCATCACTCGCCTTCCGGTCATGTTGATGCAACAGTGGCGCACCGAGGCCCGCGCGGCTCTCGAATTGTCGGACGATATCGAGGAGCCACTGTCACTGGCCCACCCACGCTCTCGCTGTCCGCGCTGTCTCACCCCTATCGCCTGGCACGACAACCTGCCGTTGCTGGGATGGCTCAAGCGTCGCGGACGCTGCGCCAACTGCCAGGGACGCATCAGCATCCAGTATCCGCTGGTGGAACTGGCCAGCGCCCTGCTCGCGGTCTGCTTCTGCATCCTCCACGGACCCACCTGGCCTGCCCTGTGGCTCTACGGCGCCAGCCTGACGCTGCTGGCCCTGGCGGTGATCGATCTGCGCACCCAACTGCTTCCCGACGCCCTTACCCTGCCCCTTTTATGGTGTGGACTGCTTTACCAGCTGCTGTTCAGCCTCGCCAGTCTGGATGATGCGGTGATCGGGGCCACCGCCGGCTACGCCGTGCTGTGGGCCATCGGCAAGGCCTTTCACGTCCTCACCGGACGCGACGGCATGGGGCTTGGTGACGTCAAGCTGATTGCCGCACTCGGCGCCTGGCTCGGCTGGCAACTGTTGCCACTGGTGATATTGATCGCCGCCTTGCTAGGTGCAATTTCGGGTCTGCTGATACAGTGGAGGTCCCGACACCTGAAGGGCCAGCCCTTGCCGTTCGGTCCTTCGCTGGTATTGGCCGGCGGTCTTGGCCTGCTCGCCGGCAATGAACTGCTCACCGGATATCAGGCGCTGTCGGGACTGACATGAAGACACGCTGCGCTCGGTGACACGGGGTGAATGGCGTCTCGAAATGGAAAGTTGCACCTCGTAAACTGCGTTCTCTCAGCGCTGCAACCTTTGATCGTCGCTTGCCGACGTTGCACTCAAGGCCCAGGCTACTGCACTACACAAGCACTACGCTGAACACACGAAGGGAGTATGGGTGGCATGATAATTGGACTGACTGGTGGCATCGCCTCAGGCAAATCGACGGTAGCCCGTCTGTTTGGCGATCTCGGCGCTCGCTGGGTCGATGCCGACGATATCGCGCGAGAGGTCGTCGCCCCGGGCGAGCCGGCCCTCAAGGCCATCGTCGACCGATATGGAGATGCCATACTGACCAGAGAAGGTCGCCTCGACCGTGCTGCCTTGCGCGCCCTCGTCTTCGCAGACGAAAAGGAACGCCGCTGGCTTGAAGCGACCACCCATCCACGCGTGCGCGAACGGCTGGTCACGAGACTGTCGCTGTTGCGGCAGCAAGACGCCCCCTATGTGCTGCTGGTTTCCCCGTTGCTGTTTGAATCCGGGCAGGTGGACATGGTTCAGCGCACCCTGGTGGTAGACGTACCAGAAGCGCTGCAGATCGAACGCACTACCCAGCGCGATGATGTCGATCTCGCCCAGGCCAAGGCTATCGTGGCCTCGCAGATGGGGCGTGACGAGCGGGTGTCACTGGCCGACGATGTCATCACCAATGACGGTGATCTAGCGGCGCTCTCCGAGGCCGTCAAGGTACTGGATGCCACCTATCGCAGGCTCGCCGCCAAGGCCTGAGCCTTTCACTTCCGCTATCGACGTTTACGTCTTGCATCAGGAGCCCCACATGTCACACAGCACTCGTCAGGGCACCTTGAAGGTTGCCTGCCCACAATGTCGCAAGGAAGTACTCTGGACGCCCGAGAACAGCTATCGCCCCTTCTGCAGCAAGCGCTGTCGTCTGATTGACCTGGGGGCCTGGGCCGATGGCAGCCATCGCATTGCCGGCGAACCCGCCATGGACGAAACCAGCATCGATGAATGGGTCGCCAGAGCCGAACGCGACCTGCACAACCAGGACTGAACGATGGACCGGCCAGGCAATGCCAGCGCCCCGTCACGGCCCGCCTACCAGCTATTGGCAGAGCTCGACGCAGGGTTCGATCGGATCATCGCGTGCGCCAGAGCGGTCGTCGACCGCTGGCAGGCATCACGCCTTCCTGCCTGGTCCTTCGATCGCGAGACAGCCGATGCGGACTGGCTGCGCCAGGCGTTACTGGATCTGTGGTATGTCGACGGCCAGGACGGCCGTGTCACACGCAGCTATATCGGTCTGGTGGCCGCAGACCCTGTCACCTGCGAGGCGGCTCTGGCGCTGAACCAGGCCAAGGCGGAGTTTTCTGAACGGCTGAGTGTCATTCGCCAGCAATCGCCCCAACTGATACCCGAGATCAAGGCCAGGCTGCCGATACGCCACCCGGAACTCAATGATCACCTGGGGGGCGCTGGCCTCGCCCGCCTCCATCTGAAACAGACCTGGCGCGCCCTGCCCATCGCCGAGGCGCCGGTGGAGCGGGTTCGTCTGGCCTGGTACGCCAGCGGACGCTCCATCACCCGCTTGAGCGTGGCCGAAGTCGAGCGCAAGCTGATGGCCTTCGACACCGAGTCACCGCACATTCGCATTCAACTCGAGCGCCTCGCCGGCATTCCTTCCAGCGAGCCCCTGGCCCAGGTGCAACGACAGGCACCGCTGATGCGAGCCAACCTCTTTTACCGGGACCCTCTGCCGGACGGTCGCCTCAGGCGTGCCATGAATGCGGCTCTACCCCTGCTTGTGCCCCAGGCGCAACTCCCCCATCACAACCTTCCGCCGGCACAACCGCCAGCCGAACGCCAACGCGCCCGGAGAAGCGACGAACGCCTCGAGGACACCCCCTTCCTGCCAAGCTTGAGAGTCTTTCGCTACCGCTGAAGGGCCCGGTGCGGCGCACGCCAGCGCGCCCGCTCAACGAGGCTTGCCCCTGACCTGCCAAAGCACCTGCACCCCGCCTCAGGCGCCTGCGTTCCGGCAACCGCCATACGTAGCGCGCGCCTGTCGGCAAGCGCTGACATCAGCAATTGCTGACATCATTTTGCAGTATTTGCGCAAAGACGCCACGGCCTTTACCCACAGAGCCGTCGGAAAATCCCTGTCAAAATCGCACAGGTTGAAGTCCGGCAAGACCCATCTCGATGACCCCTGACAAAGGCAGAGGTCATGCGGTCAGGCGATGCGCCCCATCGATTGCAGCGTGGCGACCAATTCCCGCACCGATTCAGGGGTCTGGGCATATTCCTGGATCAAGCCCAGCAGCCGCCGCTCGAAGTCCTCTTCCTTACGACGCTGCTCTTCTTCTTCCAGGCTGTCGATGGAGCGGACCGGAGGGCCGGTGGGGATCTCGGCGGCCTTGTTCGGGTTGTCCAGGCTGCGCAGCGCTTCCGCGAAGGCGTCATCCAATTCACGAAAGCGGCGAAGCTTCTCGCGTTCGTCCATAGGCTTTTGGGAACTCTGAGATTTCATTTGTTACCAGTCGTTAACGTCGATGGAGGTGCGACAGATTCAGTATCCTGCGGCACCACCTTATCAAGAAAGGCTCGAAAATAACGCCTTTTTTACTTTCACAACAGCATGTTAGATATGCAATCCATCACTGACGTTTTGTGCACAAACGATCAAAACGGCACATTGCACTTGCCAGACAGGCGCGCTAGACTGCATAACTACGTAACAGGATGTATCCTAACGCTACAAACCTACACCATCATACCTCGGGACAGGCGGATGTTCCGACTACAACGACCAGCGATACGGACGCTCGGATTCGCTCTCCGAGGACCCAGGGAGGGTCGGATCCGCGCCGATGGTTCAGGGAGGCAAGACCATGTTCAACGAGATGATGCGCGCCGAAATCTGGCTCCAGGAAACCCTGGACAGTCAGCTTAGTATCGAAGATCTTGCCACGCGTATGGGGTACTCCTCATCCCAGGTGCGTCGGCGCTTCCGCCAGTCGTTCGGCATTTCGCCAAGTGCCTACCGCGACATGCTGCGGCTCGAGAAGGCCGCCAGGCTGCTGATCCATACGCCCCACGGCGTGCATGATATCGCCAAACGCTGCGGCTATCGCAATCACTCGGCGTTCACCCGCGCCTTCCAGCGCCGCTACCGTGTCGCTCCCCGGGAGTACCGCCAGAACCAGCGCCTGGAACTCTATCGCCAGCGCCACAATCTGCCCCACTTCTCGGTGAAGATGGCCGACCTGCCGCTGCGGCGTGCCGCGGTCACCCGCCTCTATCAGCCGCCCGAAATCATCGAAAACCTGGACAACTGGCAGCGTAATGCCGAAGGCGCCTACGATCTTCCGGCACGCCTCACCAACGCGGCACCGATCGCTATTCTTCACGATCACCCGCTGGCCAGCGAGGCGCCCCGTATCGACCTGGGTGTCCACGTCGACGAAGAACACGCACACCGCCTGGCGCTGCCACTGCCGTTCCGCCTGGTCATGCTGCCGGCCCAGCGACACGCCTGCATCACCCTCGAGGACAGCTCACACCTGACCAGCGCCATGCTGTTCATGGCCTGTCGCGGCCTGTCCGAACACGGCGTCTACCTGAGCGGCGAAGCGCCTCAGCTGGTCAAAGGCAAGTATGGGCTGGAACTGCGACTGCCGCTACTCGAAGAGGACTGATCGCTTAGCCTCTCCGAGCCCGCAAGCCTCCCTTCTGGTGGCCACTTCGGTGGCCACCTTTTGCGTTCCATCATACCAGAATTCAAGCAGAGTACCGGCAACGACAAGGCCACAGCCCCGCTTCGCCTGGATCACACTGTTCCTGCATCACACCGGTGCAGTGGGAGGCCACGCTTCGTCCCCTCCCCGGAAACCAGAAACATCGCAAGGGGCAGTCGAAGCTACGGGCTTCGGGCTTCGCCTCCAACGAGACGCAGCCGATCAAGGAATACCGTGCAAAAAGAAACCGTCCCGAACAATACGACGACGTCACTGTCATGTCGATGGTTCAAGACGGCTTCTGGCACCGCAAGCCTGAAGATCGAAACAGTGCCGGACCGATGCAACGTCCAAGGCACTGGCTCATCTGCGGCTCAAACAATCATCAGTCTTCTACACGCACCAGCCAGGACTCGACGGTGTCATTACCGTGCTCTTCCTTCCAGGCCTTCAACGTCTTCTGATTGCCACCACGAGTTTCGACGACTTCGCCGGTATTCGGGTTCTTGTAGATCTTGAGCTTGCGCTTGCGACGACCGCCAGCGGCCGGGGCAGCGGCCTTTGCCGGGGAAGCAGCGGACTTCGGATCCAGGATGGCGATGACGTCAGATGCGCTCTTGTCGAACTCTTTCATCAGCTCTTCGAGCTTTCCCTTGAACTCGAGTTCGGACTTGAGACGGTCATCGTTCTGGAGCTGACCAAGTCTTTCCTGCAGTTGCTGGAGCTGCTGCTCCATCTGCATATAGTCATTCAAAAGTGAAGACATTAAGGTACGCCTATAGTAGTTGCTTTCGGATGCAGGGGCATTATCACTCCTGCATGAGTATATGACAACCAGCCAAACGACGTTATTCAAACGTTATTGGCCAAAAGCAAAGTCAAAATCCTGTCAAACAAACGGTAGATGCTTATAACAAGGGCATCAACCCTAAAACACGTCCCCTCAAGCATATGCGGTAAAAACTCGCCCAACTCACCAATAATACTGAGGCAGCGCCGCCACGAGGGACATTCCAGCCCTCTACAATTTCTTACATATAAAAAAAGAGCGCTCCCCGAAGGAAGCGCTCTTGACCATTACCAGTCCCGAACAGTGTCGGGGTCCGGCTTAGTCCTGACCCATCTGCTGCTTGATCAGGTCGCCGATGGTGGTCGGGCCACCGGTCTCGACTTCCTGGTCGCGCAGCTTGCTCATGTTGCGACGGGTGTCGTCCTGGTCCTTGGCCTTGACGGACAGGGCGATCTGACGGTTCTTCCGATCGACACCGACGATACGGGCCTCGACGCTGTCGCCTTCGTTCAGCACGTTGCGCGCGTCTTCGACACGGTCAGCGCTGATCTCGGACGCCTTGAGCACGGCAACGACGTCAGTCGCCAGCTCGACGTGAGCTTCCTTGGCGTCAACCTCGACGACACGACCGGTAACGATGGTGCCCTTGTCGTTGACAGCCAGGAACTCGGCAACCGGGTCGGTATCGAGCTGCTTGATACCCAGGGAGATGCGCTCACGCTCCGGATCGATGGACAGGATGACGGCTTCGGCCTCATCGCCCTTCTTGAAGGAACGCACGGCTTCTTCGCCAGTCTCGGTCCAGGAGATGTCGGACAGGTGAACCAGGCCGTCGATGCCGCCGTCCAGACCGATGAAGATACCGAAGTCGGTGATGGACTTGATGGTACCGGCAACGCGGTCGCCCTTGTTGAACTGGGCGTTGAAGGTTTCCCACGGGTTGGCGGTGCACTGCTTGATACCCAGGGAGATACGACGACGCTCTTCGTCGATATCCAGCACCATGACGTCAACATCGTCACCGACCTGAACCACCTTGGACGGATGGATGTTCTTGTTGGTCCAGTCCATTTCGGAGACGTGAACCAGACCCTCGACACCCTCTTCCAGCTCGGCGAAGCAGCCGTAGTCGGTGAGGTTGGTGACACGGGCGTGCACCTTGGTGCCTTCCGGGTAACGATCCTTGATGTTGACCCACGGATCTTCGCCCAGCTGCTTCAGACCCAGGGAGACGCGGTTGCGCTCGCGGTCGAACTTCAGCACCTTGACGGTGATCTCGTCGCCGACAGCCACGATCTCGCTCGGATGCTTGATGCGCTTCCAGGCCATATCGGTGATGTGGAGCAGGCCGTCAACGCCGCCCAGATCAACGAAGGCACCGTAGTCGGTCAGGTTCTTGACGATACCGATGATCTGCTGGCCTTCCTGCAGGGTGGCGAGCAGCGCTTCACGCTCGGCGCTGTTCTCGGCTTCGAGAACGGCACGACGGGAAACGACAACGTTGTTGCGCTTCGGATCGAGCTTGATGACCTTGAAGTCGAGCTCTTTGTTCTCCAGGTGCGTGGTGTCGCGCACCGGACGAACGTCGACCAGAGAGCCGGGCAGGAAGGCACGGATGGAGTCGACGTCGACAGTGAAGCCGCCCTTGACCTTGCCGTTGATCACGCCCTTGACGATCTCTTCCTTCTCGAAGGCAGCTTCCAGCACCTTCCACGCTTCGGCACGCTTGGCCTTCTCGCGGGACAGGCGGGTTTCGCCGAAGCCGTCTTCCACAGCTTCGAGGGCCACGTGGACCTCGTCACCGACGGCAATGGTCAGTTCGCCGCTGTCGTCGCGGAATTGCGCGGCAGGGATCTGACCTTCGGACTTCAGGCCGGCATTGACGGTGACCCAGTCACCTTCGATGTCGACGACAGTAGCCGCGACGATCGCGCCCGGCTCCATGTTGATGTCCTGGAGAGACTGTTCAAACAGTTCAGCAAAGCTTTCGCTCATGATGTTCCTACGTGATCAACGTTGAGTGCGGCAGGGCCGCTTCTCCGCACCACCAGCAAGTGCGGGCCATATTCAAAAACCCCCGGGGATGTTGGCACTGGTTGGACCTGACCGAGTTTTCCGTTTCCTGTACTCGGGCACGTCGTGACATCTGGCCGGGGACGCCGCAAGGGAGTTCAGGTGCCGGACAGGAGCCCCTTTCGGGACAACAGTTCGGACAGCCGATCAACCACTTCCGGTATGCTCAGGCGGGTCGTGTCGAGCTCGATGGCATCATCGGCCGGCACCAACGGCGCCACGCTACGCTGCGTATCGCGGTCGTCGCGCGCCTGAATCTCCTTCAAAAGACTCGATAGACTAGCATCCACCCCGGCCTCCCGCAACTGCAGGTGACGCCGGCGCGCCCTTTCCTCGGCGCTGGCGGTCAGAAATATCTTCAGGGGCGCATCGACGAACACCACGGTGCCCATGTCACGGCCATCGGCGACCAGGCCGGGCGCCTGGCGGAAGCCCCGCTGACGCTCGAGCAGCGCCTGGCGCACCGCCGGCAACGCCGCCACCAGAGAGGCGCTGTTTCCCACCTGCTCGGTGCGAATCTCGCGAGTCACGTCACGCCCTTCGAGCTCGACCACCGCCTCGCCATTCTCGGCACGAAAGACCACATCGAGGGCCGAGGCCAGTGCCGCCAGCGCCGGCTCATCGTCCAGCGCGATGCCCTTGCCGATAGCCGACAGCGCGGTCAGTCGGTAGAGGCTGCCGCTATCCAGCAGATGCCAGCCCAGTCGCTCGGCAATCAGCCGGCTGATGGTGCCCTTGCCGGCGCCGCCGGGGCCATCGATGGTCAGCACCGGGGCCGAATGGTCGTCATGATCGCTCATGCCTGCTCCTCGCGTACCTCTTCGAGTTCAAGGCCGACACCTCGTGCCAGCTCGACAAAGCCGGGGAAGGACGTGGCCACGTTGGCGCAGTCGTTGACCTCGATCGGGCTTGATGCGCGCAGGGCCGCGATGGTGAAGGCCATGGCGATGCGATGGTCCTCATGACTGTCCACGCGCCCGCCGTCATAGTTGGCGCCATCGCCGCCATTGCCGACGATGTCGATGCCATCGTCATAAAGGGTGTTGTCGATACCCAGCACGCTCATGCCGTCGGCCATGGACTGCAGGCGATCGGACTCCTTGACCCGGAGCTCCTCGGCGCCGCGCAGTCGCGTGGTGCCTTCGGCGTTGGCCGCGGCAATGAACAGTGCCGGGAACTCGTCGATGGCCAGCGGCACCTGGTCCTCGGGAATGTCGATGCCCTTTAGCGGCCGATAGCGGATATGCAGGTCGGCGACCGGCTCGCCCCCTACCTCTCGCTCGTTCTCGAGGCGCAGATCCGCCCCCATGGCGGTCAGGATATTGATCACCCCGATCCGGGTCGGATTGATGCCGACGTGCTCCAGCACCAGATCCGCCCCCGGGGTGATGGCCGCCGCCACCAGGAAGAAGGTCGCCGAGGAGATATCCGAGGGTACATCGATCGGGCCAGCGGCCAGCTTGCCGCCGCCCTGCAGCCAGCAGGTATCGCCCTCGCGCTCGACGGCGTAGCCAAAGCCATTGAGCATGCGCTCGGTGTGATCGCGGGTCGGTGCGGGTTCACGCACTCGGGTCTCACCCTCGGCAAACATCCCCGCCAGCAGCAGACAGGACTTCACCTGGGCGCTGGCCATGGGCATGTCATAGTGGATGCCCTTCAGCGCCTGGCCGCCCTTGATCCTGAGCGGAGGACGCCCGCCTTCGGCGGTGTCGATCACCGCCCCCATCTGGCGCAGCGGATCGGCCACCCGCCCCATGGGACGACGCGTCAGCGAGGTATCACCGGTCAATTCGGTGTCGAAGGCCTGCCCCGCCAGCAGCCCGGAAAACAGCCGCATGGCGGTGCCGGCATTGCCGACGTAGAGCGGACCTGCCGGCTTCTTCAAGCCGTGCATGCCGACCCCGTGGATGGTCACGCGGCCCTGGTGCGGGCCCTCGATGGCCACCCCCATCTCGCGGAAGGCCTGGAGTGTGGCGAGGCTGTCCTCGCCCTCGAGGAATCCGGACACCTCGGTAACGCCCTCGGACAGCGCACCGAGCATGATCGAACGATGGGAAATCGACTTGTCGCCGGGGACCCGGATGCGACCGGTGACGCTTCCGCCCGGGGCCACCCGGTAGCGCAGCATGGCTGATTCTTGCATCTGATATTCCGCCTGATAACTGGTCTGATTCAACAGAGTATCGAAATAGTGGCGCGCATGACTGGCGCGGTCGAAGGTGGCCAGCAGACCGTCGCCATCACCACGGTTCACCGCGTCCCTGAGTCGGGCCAGACCTGACTCGAAGTCATCCAGGGCTTCGAGCACGGCACCCCGGTTGGCCTGAAAGATGTCTCGCCACATCACCGGATCACTACCGGCGATGCGGGTGAAGTCGCGAAAGCCGCCGGCGGCGTAGCGGAAGATATCGAGGCGCTCATCCTGGCGCGCCAGGGTATCCACCAGCGAGAAAGCCAGCAGATGCGGCAGATGGCTGGTGCGCGCCAGCACCTGATCGTGGCGAGCCACGTCCATCTCCAGCACCTCGGCACCGGTCAACTGCCACAGGGCCCGCACACGCTCAAGCGCCTCGGGGTCGGTAGCGCAGGTCGGCGTCAGGATCACCTTGTGGGCCTGGTACAGCTCCGGATTGGCCGCGGCCACTCCGCTCTTTTCCGACCCGGCGATGGGATGCCCCAGCACAAAGCGCGCGGGAAGCTCACCAAAGGCCTCGATGGCGGCCGCCTCGATCGCTGCCTTGGTACTGCCGACGTCGGTGATCACCAGATCGCCGGCGGCGCGGCCACGCAACGCGCCTAGCTCGCCCATGACCTGGCCCATGGCCAGCACCGGTACCGCCAGCACCACCAGGGTAGCACCCTCGATGACCTCGGAGAGTTCCGTCGACCCCGCGTCGATCAACCCCATGCGACGTCCGCACTCAAGCTCCTTCGGGTCTGGGTCACAGGCCAGGATGAGGCTGTCATCCCCCTGCCCCACCCCCGCCTTGCGCAAGGCAGCGGCCAGCGACCCTCCGATCAAGCCAAGTCCAACGATGACGATGCGTGAAGCCCGAGGCAAGGATGCGGGTACTGCGCCACGCGTTGCAACTTCCTGCATTGCGACGTCCTGCATTCCTTCTTGCTGCATTCCTTCTTCCTGCATTACTACAGGACCCCCTGGGGGTAGGAGCCAAGCACCTTGACCTCGGAGACACGCAGGCGCACCTCCTCGAGCAGCGCCGACACCCGCGGCTCCTCGACGTGGCCACAGAAGTCGATGAAGAACACATAGTTCCAGGCACCGGTGCGCGAGGGTCGCGTCTCCAGACGCGTCAGATCGATCTGGTGGCGGTGGAACGGCTCGAGCAGGTCGTGCAAGGCACCCGGCTGGTTGCGGGTCGCCACCACCAGCGACGTCTTGTCGACCCCGGACATGGGCACGTCCTGGTTGCCGATGATCAGGAAGCGCGTGGAGTTGTCCGGGCGATCCTCGATCTTCTCGGCCACGTGGCTAAGGCCGTAGAGCTTGGCCGCCATGTCGCCGGCGATGGCCGCACTGTGCCACTCGCTCTTGACCAGCCTGGCCGCCTCGGCGTTGGACGACACCGGTACCCGCTCGGCGTGGGGGAAGTGGGCATCTAGCCATTTGCGACACTGGGCGAAGGACTGGGGATGCGAGTAGATACGCGACACCTTGTCCTTGAGGGTAGTGTCGGCCACCAGCAGGTGATGATGGATGCGCAGCACCACCTCTCCGCTGATGCGCAGCCCCGAATCGATGAAGGAATCCAGGGTATGGTTGATCACGCCTTCGGTGGAGTTTTCCACCGGCACCACGCCGTAGTTCACCGCGCCGGCCTCGACCTCACGGAAGACCTCGTCGATGGCCGCCATGGGCAGGCTGATGGCGCTGTCGCCGAAGTGCTTGAGCGCGGCCTGCTGGGTAAAGGTGCCCTCGGGGCCGAGATAGGCCACCTTGATCGGCTGTTCCAGCGCCAGGCAGGCCGACATGATCTCGCGAAACAGCCGTGCCATTTCTTCGCTGTCCAGCGGCCCCTGGTTGAGCTCCATTACCCGGCGCAGCACCTGGGCCTCGCGCTCGGGGCGATAGAACACCGCCTGGGGGTCGCTTGCGGTCTTGGTCTCCGCCACCTGGCGAGCACACTCGGCACGCTCGCTGATCAGGCGCAGGATCTCGGTGTCGATATGGTCGATGCGCTGACGCAGCGACGAGAGGTTCGGCTCTTGCGAATCACTCATGGGTTGTCTCCTTGTAACGCCCCGTGACCGGGCGTTGACGCATGGCTGGCGAAACCTGGCCCCGCCACCTCTTTACTGGGTGCGCCAGCTCTCGCACGAACCTCAGCCGCGCCGCTTTTCGAAATCGCCCATGAACGCCACCAGGGCGTCCACCGCGGCCTCAGGCACCGCGTTATAGAGGCTAGCGCGCATACCGCCGACGCTGCGATGGCCCTTGAGATTCAAAAGCCCCGCCGCTTCCGCCTCTTCGAGGAAGGCGTTATCCAGGGCGCTGTCGGCCAGCACGAAGGGCACGTTCATCTTCGAGCGATTACGCACCGCGATGGGGTTGGAATAGAAGTCGCTGCGGTCGATGGCGTCATAAAGCTTGGCCGCCTTGCGGTCATTGATCTCGGCCATCGCCTCGAGACCACCGACGTCGCGCTTGAGCCAGTCGAACACCAGGCCCGCCAGGTACCAGCTATAGGTGGCCGGCGTGTTGATCATCGACCCTGCCTCGGCCAACTGACGATAGCTGAACAAGGACGGCATCTCGCTCACCGCCTGGTCGAGCAGATCATCACGCACGATCACCAGCACCAGACCGGCCGGCCCGATGTTCTTCTGGGCGCCAGCGTAGATCACACCGAAGCGCGAGACGTCCAGCGGCTCAGACAGAATGGTCGAGGAAAGATCCGCCACCAGCGGCACCTCGACCCCGTCGCCGCGCCGCGCCACGGGCACAAAGTCCAGTGCCAGACCACCGATGGTCTCGTTGGGGGTCACGTGGAGGTAGGCGGCGTCGTCGGACAGCGCGATATCAGCCTGCTGCGGTGCTTCGACATGGCCATTCTCGGCGCTTGAGGCGGCAATGTGGGCGCTGCCGAATAGATGCCGCGCCTCCTTGACCGCCTTGTTGCCCCAGATACCGGTTTCGATGAAGTTGGCCCGGCCGCCGCGGCCAAGCAGGTTCATGGGCACCGCGGCAAACTGCTGGGTGGCACCACCCTGGGTGAACAGCACCCGATAGTTATCGGGCACGGCGAGCAGTTCACGCAGGTCGGCCTCGGCACGCTCGGCGATGGCCACGTACTCGCTGGAGCGGTGGCTCATCTCCATCACCGAGAGCCCACGGCCCTGATAGTCCAGCATCTCGCGCTGGGCGCGTTCGAGTACTGCGGTAGGCAGCGCGGCGGGGCCCGCGCAGAAATTGTAGTGGCGTGTCATGGTGTCCTGGCGATTGATCGTCAAGGGCAGGCGTCCGGCGACGCCCGCCAGTCACTATATAGGTGGGCCACGGCGTCCATCGCGGACACCGTGGCACCCCGGATCAGTCGTTATTGTCGGTGTTGCTGTCGTCGGCCGCGCTGTCGTCGCCCGGTTCGGCGCTGCCACCCTCGGCGACGTCATCTGCCGAGTTCTCGACGGCATCCTCACTACCTTCTTCGCCCTCGGCATCGAGCTCGTCGTCGCCTTCAAGCTCCTGGATACGCACGGTCTTGACCAGCGCCTCGGCCTCGCCGAGGCGGATCAGGGTGACGCCCTGGGTGTTGCGCGAACTGATCGAGACTTCCTCGACCCGGGTGCGCACCAGGGTGCCGCGATCGGTGATCAGCATCATCTCGTCGCTGGAACAGACCTGCATCGCCGCCACCATGGCGCCATTGCGGGCGCTGGTCTGCATCGCGATCACGCCCTGGCCGCCACGACCGCGCAGCGGGAACTCCTCGAGACGGGTACGCTTGCCGTAGCCGTTTTCGCTGCCGGTGAGGATGTAGATCTGGCCGTCGTCACCGCTGGCGTCGACATCACCGGCCTCGCCACGCTCACCGCCCTCGGCGTCGGCATCGATCTCGAGGCTCTGCGGGATGATCAGGCTGATCACCTCGGCGCCATCGAGCAGTCGCATGCCGCGCACACCGCGCGCGGTACGGCCCATGGCACGGACCTGGGACTCCTCGAAGCGGATCGCCTTGCCGTTGGACGACAGCAGCATGGCGTGGTCGCTGCCGGAGGTAATGGCGGCGCCCACCAGGCGATCGCCCTCCTCCAGGTCGATGGCGATCAGGCCAACGCTGCGCGGCCGCGAGAACTGCTCGAGGCTGGTGCGCTTGACCGTGCCCCGGGCGGTGGCAAAGAAGATATAGCAGTCCGGATCATAGTCCTTGACCGGCATGATGGCGTTGATCGACTCGCCTTCTTCCAGCGGCAGCAGGTTGACCAGCGGCTTGCCGCGGGACCCGCGACTGGCCGCAGGCATCTCGTAGACCTTGAGCCAGTAGACCTTGCCGCGATTGGAGAACAGCAGCACGGTGTCGTGGGTCGAGGCCACCAGCAGGTGCTCGATGACGTCCTCGTCCTTCATCGCGGTGGCCGACTTGCCACGACCACCACGACGCTGGGCCTGATAGTCCGACAACGGCTGGGTCTTGGCGTAACCCGAGCGGGACACCGTGACCACCATGTCTTCCTCGGCGATCAGGTCCTCGATGGACAGGTCCAGGTGGCTTGCCTGAATGTCGGTACGACGCTCGTCGGCGAACTGATCGCGCACCGCGATCAGCTCTTCGCGAATCACCTCGAGCAGGCGATCGGCGGAGGCCAGGATGGCCATCAGCTCGGCGATCTTCTCGAGGATCGACAGATACTCGTCGAGCAGCTTCTCGGTCTCGAGGCCGGTCAGGCGGTGCAGGCGCAGCTCGAGGATGGCCTGGGCCTGGGCCGGCGACAGACGGTACTCGCCTCCCGCCTGGTCCAGACCAAAGCCTTCTTCCAGGTCTTCGGGCTTGCACGAGGTGGCACCGGCGCGCTCCAGCATGCCGGTGACCTGACCGGGCTGCCAGGACTTGGCCAACAGCTTTTCCTTGGCTTCGGCAGCATTCGGCGAGGCCTTGATCAGCTCAATCACCTCGTCGATGTTGGAGATCGCCACCGCCAGGCCTTCGAGAATGTGGCCGCGCTCACGCGCCTTCTTCAGTTCGAACAGGGTGCGCCGGGTGACCACCTCACGACGGTGGCGAATGAAGGCCTCGAGCACCTGCTTGAGGTTCATGGTCTTCGGCTCGCCGTCTTCCAGCGCCACCATGTTGATGCCGAAGACATTCTGCAGCTGGGTCTGGGCGAACAGGTTGTTCACCACCACCTCGCCGCTCTCGCCGCGCTTGACCTCGATCACCACCCGCAGACCGTCCTTGTCGGACTCGTCGCGCAGCTCGGCGATACCCTCGATCTTCTTGTCCTTGACCAGCTCGGCGATCTTCTCGATCAGCCGCGCCTTGTTCACCTGGTAAGGCAGCTCGGTGACGATGATGTGGTCACGGCCGGACTTGTCGTCGTGTTCGATGGTGTGCTTGGCGCGAATGTAGATGCGCCCGCGGCCGGTACGATAGGCCTCGAGAATGCCCGCGCGGCCGTTGATGATACCGCCGGTGGGGAAGTCGGGCCCCGGCACATGCTCCATCAGATCATCGACGCTCAGGGTGTAGTCGTCGACCAGCGCCAGGCAGGCGTTGATGATCTCGTTCATGTTGTGGGGCGGGATATTGGTCGCCATGCCCACGGCGATGCCCGAGGAGCCGTTGACCAGCAGGTTCGGCACCTTGGTCGGCAGCACGTCGGGGATCCGCTCGGTACCGTCGTAGTTGTCGACCCAGTCGACAGTATCCTTCTCGAGATCGGCCAGCAGCTCGTGGGCCAGGCGCGCCATGCGCACCTCGGTGTAACGCATGGCGGCGGCGTTGTCGCCGTCGATGGAGCCGAAGTTGCCCTGGCCATCGACCAGCACGTGGCGCATCGAGAAGTCCTGGGCCATACGCACGATGGTGTCGTACACCGCACTGTCGCCGTGGGGGTGGTACTTACCGATCACGTCACCCACCACACGGGCGGACTTCTTGTATGGCTTGTTCCAGTCGTTACCCAGCTCGTGCATCGCAAACAGCACACGCCGATGAACCGGCTTCAGGCCATCGCGCACGTCCGGCAGCGCTCGGCCGATGATCACGCTCATCGCGTAATCGAGGTACGACTGCTTCAGCTCGTCCTCGATATTGACTGGCAGAATCTCTCTGGCGATGTCACCCATGGGTCGTCAAGTCCTTTGCACAGCAACAGGTAGGCGCGTCACGCAGCCGTGACAAGGCGCACAAATACAGCGACCTAGCATACCACCCTTGGGGCCTTCCGCGCAGCGTCTGTCGTTGCGTGCGGCGCCTTGACCGCTGCCGTCATGACACCACCAGCGGCGCCAGGGCATCACGCAGCTCACCCTCGATCGCCACCGCACTGTTGCTGGCCACGTCCAGCAGCACGAAGGTCAGCTCGGCGCGAGCCACCAGGGCACCATCGTGGCGGCGCAGGATCTCGTGGCGCATCCTGGCACTGCGCCCGCCCAGGGCCGACAGACGGGTGGAAATGTCCAGCTCGTCACCGGCCACCGCCGCCTGGCGATAGTCGATATTGAGATTGACCGCGACGAAGGCGACATCTCCCTTTCCCAGGCGAGACATCAGCGCCGGATGCTTGTCGAAATAGTCCCAGCGCCCTTCCTCCATGAACTCCAGGTAACGGGCGTGATTGACGTGGCCATACCCGTCCAGGTGGTAGCCACGAACCTTCAGCGAAGTGGTGCTGATAGCGTCTTCCATGTCATTGCTCCTCATTTAAACTACTGTTTGATTCTGACCTCGAGCGGGCAAAGTGGCAACACTGTCACCAAAGAGGGACGGGCGCGGGCGACGCAGCCTGCTAGGCTTGCCGCAACCCTGTTCAATCGACCATTGCGATGGCTGGCAACTGGCACCCGAAGGGACCATTCGCCATAATGTGCCTCCTTTTTGACCCGAGAATTGCTCCATGTGGTTCAAGCACTTGCACCTCTACCGTCTGCACGACGCCAGCACCCTGGACAGCGAGCAGCTGGAGACGGCCCTCGCCGAACAGGCTTTCCGCCCGCTCGGTGGCACCGAAGCCCGCCGCATCGGCTGGACGACGCCTGCCGGACGGGGTAGCGATCGCTATCTCCACGAGCTGCAGGGCCAGCGCCTGATGACCGCCCTGCGCCAGGAGCGCATCCTGCCCGCTTCGGTGGTCCGCGAAGAAGTCGACGAGCGCGTCGAGGTCATCGAGACCCAGGAAAGCCGCAAGCTGCGCCGCCAGGAAAAGCAGGCAATCAAGGAGCAGGTCTACGAGGAACTGTTGCCCAGGGCCTTCGTACGCAGCCAGAAGACTGACCTCTGGTGGGATACCCGGCGAAACTTGATCGCCGTCAACAGCTCCAGCCGAAAGCGCGCCGAAGAGCTGCTGGATCTGTTGCGCGAGTCCCTGGGAAGCCTCAAGGTAACGCCGCTCTCGGCCCAGACACTGCCGATTCGCGCCATGACCACCTGGCTCAACGACGCCTCCTCGCGCCCCGCCGACATGCTGCTCGGCGACCAGGTCGAACTCAAGGCCAAGGGCGACGATGGCGTGCTCAAGGCGCGCCAGGTGGACCTGGACGGCGACGACATTCAGCAACTGCTCGAAAGCGGCCGACAGGCCAGCAAGCTGGCGCTGGGCATGGAGGGGCGCCTGCGTTTCGTGCTCCACGACGACCTGGCGGTCAAGTCACTGGCCTTCGATGACGCCTTGATCGACGAAGCCAACCAGGCAGATGACGGCGACGATGCCGTGCTGCGCATGGAAACCGACTTCATTCTGATGGCCCAGACCCTGGGTGAAAGCGTCGACCGCCTGATCGACTGGCTGGGCGGCGAAGCCCAGAGTTCTTCTGTTTCGGCTACTGACCTCACTGCGACGACACCATGACTTCGACATCCGATGCCCCGCAGGATCCCTGGCACGATATTCGCCCCTATCAGGACGACGAGGTGGCGACGACCCTGACTCGCCTGGCAGAGGACCCGGAGCTGTTGAGCGCCCTGACCCGCTACCGGCTGCCGCGCCTTTCCCGCATGATGCCCCGCCTGTCACGCACGCTGGCCAGCTGGGCGATCAAGCGCGAGACACGCGACGTCACCAGCGTGACGGCGTTTCAGCAACGCATCGCGGCCTACATGCAGCGCATGCTGAAGACCTCCACCGACGACTTTCGCGTCGACGGCCTCGATCGTCTGGACCCCGATACCGCCTACCTGTTTATCGGCAACCATCGCGATATCTCTCTGGATCCGGCCTTCGTCAACTATGCGCTGTACCTCGCCGGCCGCAACACCGTACGCATTGCCATCGGTGACAACCTGCTCAAGAAGCCCTACGTCACCGATCTGATGCGGCTCAACAAGAGCTTCATCGTGCCGCGCAGTGCTCGCGGCAAGCGCGCCATGCTGCAGGCCTACCACAAGCTGTCGAGCTACATCCGCCACTCCATTCAGGACGACAATCACTCGATCTGGATGGCCCAGCGCGAAGGCCGGGCCAAGGACGGCATCGATCGTACCGACCCCGCGATCATCAAGATGATGACCATGGCCCACCGTGCCGACAACCGTCATGCGCCGCTCGGGGAAGGCATTGAAGCCCTGCGCCTGGTGCCGGTATCGATCAGCTACGAGTACGACCCCTGCGACGTGCAGAAGGCAAGGGAGCTGAAAGCCGTCAGTGAAGACGGCAGCTACAACAAGAGCGAGTTCGAGGACATCAGCTCCATCGTCGCCGGCATCACCGGCCACAAGGGGCGTGTTCATCTGCGCTTCGGCACGCCGATCGATCGCAGCTTCGATACGCCGGAAGCGGTCGCTGCCGAGATCGACCGCCAGGTGCTGAGCGGCTATCACCTCTTTCCCAGCCACCATCTGGCGCTGGAGGCCCTGGGCAGCCATCCTGAGCTGGTGGACCTGTCCGAGGTGTCAGAGGCCGACCGCGATCGGTTCGCGCAACGGCTTTCCGAAGTTCCGGAAGACCTCAGATCCTGGTGGCTGGCCCAGTACGCCAACCCTGTCATCAACTGCGCGCGGAGCGAGCCTTCGTCGTGAGCCAGAAAAGCCAGCCGGGGCGCTCCAGACACGCCTTTGCCTGGACGGCCCAAGGCGTCACCCTGATCGGCGCCGGCGTGGACCTTGTCGTCGGCGTACTCAAACTGGTGACCGGCGTGATCGTCGGGTCGGCCGCCCTGATCGCCGACGGCATCCACTCCTTTTCGGATATCGTCACCGACGCCTTCGTGCTGGCGGCCACCCACTACGGCCGCCAGGAACCCGACCGCGACCATCCCTACGGCCACGGCCGAATCGAGACCCTGGCGACGCTGTGGCTCGGCAGTGTGCTGATCTTCGTCGCGGGTGCCATCGCCTGGTCGAGTGTCGAGCGCCTGCTCGATCGGTCTCCCAGCGCCGCACCCGGCCTCGTTGCCATCGCCGTGGCCGTGGTCTCGCTGCTGGCCAAGGAGGCGATCTACCACTACACCTTGCGCGCCGCCCGCCGCTTCGACTCACCGCTGCTCGAGGCCAATGCCTGGCACTCGCGTACCGATGCCATGTCCACCCTGGTGGTGCTGGTCGGCCTGGTGGCGGGGCAGTTCGGCGTCGGCTGGATGGACGCGGTGGCCGCCATCGTGGTCGGTCTGATGGTGGGTTGGGTCGGCGGACGGCTGATGTGGCAGTCTTCGCGGGAGCTGATCGACACCGCCCTGCCGGTCGAAGAGCAGCGTGCGATGCGCCGACTGGCGGAGTCGGTGCCGGGCGTCAAGAGCGTGCACGATCTGCGCACCCGCCAGCTCGGAAGCGACGTCGTGCTCGATCTGCATATCGTGGTCGCTCCCAGGGTCACGGTGTCCGAAGCCCACGAGATCGGTAATGCGGTCAGTCGACAACTACGCGAAGCGCACACCCGCCTGAAGGATGTCACCTTCCACATCGACCCCGAGGACGACGAAGGACAGACCGAACACAGCCTGCGCCCGGGCTTGCCGCTGCGCGAGGAGATCGAGCAACTGCTGGATGAACGCTGGTCGCATCAGCGTGCCTGGCAACACCGTACGGCGCTGAATCTGCACTATTTGGATGACCGCATCGACATTTCGTTGTACGTTGACTCTGATATCCATCATGGGGATCTCGATGACTTGGCTCATCAATTGTGCCGAGACCTCGACACCCTGCCCTGGGTAGGCCAACTGAAGCTGTGGCAAGGGCCCGGCAAGGCCTGACCTCCGCCCGGCTTGGAACTCGCCATGAGCCCAGATGCCGTCTTGTCTCGCCCGTCTCGCCGCCGCCCCCCTTCCTGGCTCGCCTGGGGATCTGCGAGCCTGTTGGGCGCCTTCCTGGTGCTGGCACCTGCACCGGTGGACGCGACGCTCGACCATGCGCGAATGCACGCGGCCATGAGCGCCGAGTACGGCAGTCAGGGGGTAAGAGCCCTGGACGAATGGCTCAACCTGATCGATCGCCTGAGAGGCGCCGACCTTCGTACTCAGCTGCGCGACGTCAACGACTTCTTCAATCGCAAGATGCAGTGGCTCGAGGATCGCACCATCTGGCGCCAGAGCGACTACTGGGCTACTCCCATCGAATCGCTGGGACGCGGCGCAGGCGACTGTGAAGATTACTCCATCGCCAAATACGTGACCCTCAAGGAGCTCGGCATTCCCATCAGCAAGTTGCGCATGATCTATGTGCGTGCTCGACTGGGACGTAGCCAGATCACCCAGGCCCATATGGTGCTCGGCTACTACGAGACGCCAGGCGCCGAGCCCCTGATTCTCGACAACATTGCCGCCGGCATTTCCCGTGCCAGCCTGCGCACCGATCTGGACCCGCTGTTCAGCTTCAACAGCAGTGGCCTGTGGGCGGGTGGCACCACCCAATCACGGGCGGATCCCCTGGCGCGCCTGTCGCGCTGGCGAAACGCGCTGGATCGCATGCGCCAACAGGGAATCCAGTGACATCATGCCAATCCTTCATCTAGAGACGTCGCCATGTCGTTGATCAAACAACTCTGGCTCGCCATCATTGCCATCCTGCTGATTGCCCTGATCGGCAGTCTGGTGGTGGCCGTATCAGGCAGCCGCGCCTACATCGAAAAAGAAATACTGATTAAGAACGCGGACAACGCCAATGCCCTGGCGCTGAGCATGAGCCAGATGCCTGACAAGGATGAAGTGACGCTGGAGCTTTTGATTTCGGCGCAGTTCGATACTGGCCACTACCGCAAGATCCAGCTGCTGGACACCCAGGACAGACCGATCATTCGTCGCGTCTCTTCAGCCCCCGAAGAGACTGGCGTACCGGGATGGTTCCGTGAGCTGGTCGCCTTCGAGGTCCCCGCCGGCACTGCGGTCATCCAGGATGGCTGGCAGCAGCTTGGCACCTTGCAGCTCGAAAGCGCACATGGCTTCGCCTACCAGTCGCTGTGGCAGAGCACCCTGCGCATGGCCGCCTGGTTCATGGCAGCAGGTGCCCTCAGCCTGCTGATTGCCTACCTGCTGGTACGCCAGATCCGCACCCCGCTGAAGACCCTGACGCGCCAGGCCAACGATATCGGCCAGCGTCGCTTCACCGTCGCCCCGCTGCCCCGCACACTGGAACTGCGCGAAGTGTCCGACGCCATGAACCGGCTGTCGGAAAGCGTGCGCGAGATGCTCCAGCGCGAGAGCGAGCAGATCGACCGGCTACGCCGCCAGTTGCTGCATGACACGGTGACCGGGGCCTTGACCCGGGAAGCCTTTATCGACCGCCTCAACTACAGCCTCGAGCAACAGGGTGAATCCAGCTACGGCGTGGTGGCGATGATCCGTGCCACCGACCTGGCCGCGCTCAACGAACGCCGCGGCCACTTGCACACCAACGGCGTGCTCAGCGACCTTTGCCAACGCCTGACCGCCATCGCCGAGGCCCATGGCGAAGGCTATGTGGGTCGCCTCAACGGCAGTGACTTCGCCCTGATGCTGTGCGGCAACGTCGACGAAAGCTGGGCCCGCGAACGGCTGGACGACAATCTGTCGACACTGGCCGAACAGAACGCACCGGTACTGCGGCTCCCCGCTGCCCTGGCGGTCTACCACCACGGCCAGGAGCGCACCACCCTGATGGCCGCACTGGATGGCGCCCTGTCGCTGGCCGAGAGCCGTCCTGGACAGGCGATCGAGTCCTGCCACAACGTGGAACAGGAGACGCTCTACCGCAGCCGCGCCGAGTGGCGCTCATCGCTGGTCGAAGCGATGGAGCACGGCGTCCTGCTGGGGCAGTATCCGGTGCTGGATCGACGCGGACAGTTGCTGCATCACGAGGCCCCTGCACGGCTCAACATCAAGGGCGAATGGCGTCAGGCGGGTGTCTTCATGCCCTGGATCGCCCGTCTGCGCCTCCACGACAGCCTGGATATCAAGGTGATCGATGCCGCTCTCGACACCATCCATCACCACCGGCAGCCGCTTGGCATCAATTTGTCCCATGCAGCGATTACCCAGCCGAATGTCGTGATCGCCCTGCAGCAACGACTCAGCGCCCGCCCGGACTCGGCCCCCTTCCTGTGGATCGAGGTGCCGGAGTCGATCGCCCGAAGCGATCTCGAGAGCTTCCGATATCTCTGCCAGTCGCTGGCCCCCTTCGGCTGTCATCTGGGCATGGAGCACGTCGGTGCGGCCTTCCGCCAGCTGGGAGATCTGCAGGACCTTGGGCTGTCCTACATCAAGATCGACGCAACCCTGTGTCGTGGCGTGTCGGAGCGGCCGGAGCAGCAGACTATTCTCAGGGGCATGGCGACCCTGTGCCATTCGCTGGCGATCCAGGCCATCGCCGAGGGCATCGACGAGGATCGCGATATCGACACCCTGTTCGAGCTGGGCCTGGACGGTGTCACCGGCCCCGCCGTGTCCGCCAGGATGGAAACCGACAGGCACTCGTGAACGTCGATGACATGAAGGGTACACAACAAAGGGCCACCCGAAGGTGGCCCTTTGTCTTGCCCAGGTCGACGCATGCGACTTGAGAGGTGCAGATGCTGAGCGCTTAGATGAGCGGGTCGTCGTCCCCTACCAGATCCACATCATTGTAGCGACGACGCAATGACTGGCGGTCCATGATCTTGCGGCGCGCCGCGTCAGGCAGATCGGTGAAGCTGATCACGCCCTTGTCCATCAGCAGATCAAGCACGTCCTCGAGCACCCGCACGAAGGCCAGGTCGGAGGCATGGAACTGGGACTGTTCGTTGCGCTCGTTACCGTCTGACAGGAAGAACAACAGCTCCTGATCATCCGGCGCCATAAATTCGTCGCAGGTCGCTGTAGGCTCCCGGCTGACACAGACAAGCTTTCCTTCCCCGTCACGCTGGACGTACATGTCACGTTCTCCGCAATCTTTGTTGGTCGAGCATATATCAAGTTTCCCTTGATCAGTAGCCCTCGGCGTTTACCGCCGAGGGCCTTGCCCGTTTCGCGCTATACGACGGGACCGAGCGCCTGCCTACACATCCAGCTGGCCCTGGTTGAGCAACTGCGTCAGGAAATCATCGGGGCTTGGGGCCGCGTTGGCCACACCTTCCAGAGTAATGACCTGATCAGCGTTGCCATTGTCGTCCGCCAGATTTCCATCGCTCTTGACGTACAGCACAATATCATCCCCTTCCTGCTCCGCGTGGATATAGTCATTCAGCGACTGCTGGTCGTCGTCCTTGTCGTAGCCTTGCAGCAACTCGCTGAGATCCAGCACATCGGCCTCTGGGTCCTGGCTGGCGTCGACACCGGCCGGCGCGACGTGGAAGTCGGTGATGACGTCGTCGGCGGGATCCCCGCCCACTCCCTCATCACCCAGCACCCAGGCGAAGGTATCCGCACCGAGTCCTCCGACCAGGGTGTCATCGCCGGCACCACCGAGCAGCAGGTCATCGCCTTCCTCACCATATAGCGTGTCGCTACCACCGCCGCCGATCAGGGTGTCGTCACCGTCACCACCCTTGAGGGTATCGGCGCCGCCATCCTTGCGCTCGGTGTCCATCAAGGATTCATAGTTGCCGCGAATGTACTCGAGCACCTGGGTCTCGTCGGGATCCGCTCCGCCATTTTCCGACCACTTGAGGAACTCGAACAGCCCGGCAAAACCAAGACCATCATGCTCGCCTGCCCTGAACTCCTCACCATCGCCATTGGTCCATTCGAGATGGTCGGTATTGATGGTGTCGCCGAAGATGATGTCACCACGATCCGTTCCATCGAGTACATCGTCGCCGAGTTCCGCCAGCTTGTCGAAGGACGAGCCGCCCTTGAGCACCGCCTCGAGCTCCTCGGCGGTGTTGACGATGGAAGGCTCGCCTGAGGCCGCAGACAGCACGTACTCGTTTACCGTAATCTTATCCAAAGTGATGCTGTCAGATTGCCCCGAACCGTTCACCACGTTAACGATAATTCGATAAACCCCAGAATCGAGGAAGCTACTTTCTAACGTTGTCCAGCTTTCGCTTTCACCGCCTACTTCACTGTATACAGTGCTCCATCCCCCCTGACTATCGTATTTCTGAATCAGGTATTGAAACTCATCATCGGGGCCATACAGATCCGTTCTGTAACGAATTTCTATAGCCGTTTCTTTGCCAGGCGCAGAATCTAACGCAAAGGAATCGCTAATCGCGTACGCACTCCAACTGTTTGTCCCGGACGTTACGTCCGTCAGCTCGAGTTGCCCGCCAGAAACTCGCAAGGAGCTCCGCTGATCCCCATACAGCGTCCACGCTCCCCGGGCATCCAACTCATCGTTTCTACCCGAAAAGTCGGCCAGTACACGGGAACCGCTCAGCTCAATCGCTCTACCGCTTCCTTCATCCAGTACATCGGTGTTGTCAAAAAATCTTAGAATATCCTTATCAACACCAGAACCTATACCAATCGCTTCGACGCGACTGATCGCAGAAAGCTCTCCAAAGGCATCGATAGAATTCACAAACTCATCGACCCCAAAGCTCCTACCGGTTCCACCGACATCGCCTGTATCGGTGACATAGAAGGTCGGCTGACCATCCGTCAAGAAAAACGTCAAATTCTCGTAACCATTATTCTCCGAAAGCGCCTTCAGCCATCCTTCAGATTCGGTAAATGCCGCTTCGTAATTCGTCCCCCCACTGGCTAACGCCTCATCAATGTGCTCAATAATGTCCTCGAGGTCTTCCGACGAGGATCCTAAGTCAAGCGCTTCTACTGCGCTTGCGCCTTCATCAAAATCAATGATTTGAACGTTGACGGTACCTTCAAAGTCAGCGAGCTGCTCGACCAGGTTCTTTAGTGCTCTCTTGGCCAGCTCCATACGAGTCAAGCCTTCAGTACCTGAATCCTCGCCCATACTGCCCGAGGAATCGAGAATCAGAGAGATGTTGTAGTTCTGAGCCTGATTCACCACGGTGAACCTGCCACCGCCATCGCCGACCATGACATCACTGCCGCCACCGCCGGAAACACTATTGTCGGAGTTATCACCGACGAACAGTTGATCTGGAGCGCTGACTTCGACGGTCAGGCTGCCCGCAGCGTTATCGCCGTCACCATCAATACCGGTCAATCCGAGCTCGATGTCAAAGGCATCCCCCGCCTCACCAAGCCGATAGTCCATATCGCCCAGGGTAAAGGGCGTATTGCTACCGCCCACCACCTCGATACCCTGGAGCCCACCATCCGGACTGAGTTCGAACGACCATCCATCCTCCACACCATCCAGAATCAGACGGCCGGCCCCATCGACGCTGACGGACACCTTGTTGGTAACATCGGTGCCTGTCTGATCGAGAATGCGGACGTCATCGGCGCTCAGACGAATATCGTTGTCCACCGTCTGGCTGGGAGACCCAGAACCCGGCACATCACTTGCGTAGTTGAAGGCAGCCACGGTGACCACTGCCTTGGCACCGTCACCTTCAACATGGATGGTCTGGGTCACCTCGGACACACTTTCGTGCCCCTGCCAGCTCGGCTCACCGGTGACAGAGAACCCCAGGCTATCGAGGAAACTGATGCGGATGACTTCGTTAAGCTCGATACCGGGACTTACACCACCGAAGACACCGAGCGTGCCGTCCAGCGGCACCATGCCAACGCCATTGGGCGTCGAGTAGAGAACGTCGTTGTCACCCTCATCGTCCTGGTAGTTAATGCCGTGGTACTGCACGACACCATCGAGACTCAGTTCAGAGATATCGGCACGCTCGACACGCCCGTTGCTGATCTCGCCATCGGCAACGTTGATCTGATAGCCGTCTCCGGCCGGATCCAGGGTGACCGTAAAGCCGACAACCCCATCCGCAGTCACCGCCTGCAACTGATGACCGTCGGTGGATACCTGATAGGTCAGCGCCTCGCTGTCAAAGTAGAGGGGGTTGCCGTCCGCGTCAGTGGCTGGCTGCCCCTGCACATCGGTGAAGGTCACGTCCTTGACCCCATCGGCACCAGACACGCCAGCAAAGTTCAGCTGACCGCCTCGACCATCGACGAGAGCAGCCGAATCCGAGGTAAAGGCCTCCGGGCTGTCGTCGTTGACCAGCACCTGCAACTGACCACTGGCCGGGCTGCCATCGGAATCGACGATGGTGTAGCCGACATTGAACGCCAGAGAGTCCTCCGTACCCTGCTCACCATGGTCCAGAGGCTGGTGCAGTGTCACCTTGTAGGCGCCGTTCGCCACCCCGGTCAGGGCAACGGTCAACACCAGTGCGTTGGAGGCGTCACGCCCCGTGACCGTGCGGCCGTCGTCGCTCAACGTGTAGGACACCGCCTGGCCACTGGCCGTTACCGTGGGCAGGCCATCAAGACTCCAGCTAAAGGCACTTGAGCTCGCTGCCCCATCGTTGCCAAAGGAATAGCCAAGCGTCCCGGTGACGACGGTCGCCTCACCGGCCGCATCACCCGGGCCACCGGCATTGCCACCCGACAGGCCATCTTCGTCCACGCGAGCGACACCATTGGTGGCCTCCGGCGTGGAGTCAGCCGCCACATTGACCGTCAAGGTGGCGTTGCTGGTGTCGCCGTCGGCATCGGTGATGGTGTAGTCGATGACCGCGGCGCCCTCGAAGCCCGCCGCCGGAGTGAAGGTCACCTCACCGCTGTCGCTATCGATGGTCACCCTGCCAGCACTCTCGTAGCCCGACGCCATGCTCGCCGACACCAGAGTGGCGCCATCGGCTCCGCCCTCGTCGTTGGCCAGTACGTCGACGGTGACCTCAGTGTCCTCGGCGGTGCTCACAACGTCATCGACCGCCGTTGGCACGTCATCGACAATATTGATGCTGATGCTGGCAGTCGAGCTATTGCCGTGGGCATCGATCACGGTATAGCTGAATACGTCCTGGCCATTCAGGGTGTTCTGACCGTTATCCGCCTCAGCGCCGGTCACGGCGGTATCGAGGGTATAGGTGTAGGACCCATTCTCCTCGATGACCAGAGTGCCGTAGCTGCCGCGCAGGGTCGTGGCGGTGAACGTCAGTGCATCGCCCTGGGCATCACTTGCCTGAAGCTGGCCTTCCGCCACTTCGCTATTGCTGGCGGCATCGCTGCCCGTGGCAAGCCCGGCCTCGCTGACGGTAGCTGCGCTGGCATTGGCCGTGGGCGAGCCGTCGTTCACCACAAACTTGATGGTCGCCTGGCTGGTATCGCCATCGGCGTCCCTGATGGTGTAGCTCACTACCTCTTCATAACTATCGTTGGCGTCGGCGGTGTAGGTGTAACTGCCGTCGGCGTTCCAGCTGAGCTGACCACGCAGCCCGCTGTCATCGACGGAGATGACCGTGGCCCCGTCCGCACCCTGGACGTCATTGGCCAGCATTCCGTTGCCCGCTGTGGTGGTCAACGAGGTACCGGACTGCAGCGCGGCGGGGGTGTCATTGACGGCCTGAGGCACATCATCGATGACATCGACGGTAATGGTGCCGGTGGCGGAATTGCCGTGACTGTCGGTCACCGTATAGACAAAGCTCTCGGCGTCATCGACGGGGTTATCCGACGAGGTGACCGGTTTGGTCAGGGTGTAGGTAAAGGAACCATCGGCGCGGATGTCGATCTCGCCATAGTTGCCCTTGATAGTCTCCGCCTTGAAGGTCAAGTCGTCGCCCTGGGCATCGGTCGCCACCAATTGCCCATTCACTTGCTCTGAATTGGTCGCCGACTGGGAACCCTCGTCAAGCCCGGCCTCGTTGACCTGCACGTTGGTCGGCTGAGTCGTCGGCGTACCGTTTTCGACATTGATGGTCAGGGTGGCCTGACTGGTATCACCGTCGGCGTCGGTAATGGTGTAGTTGACCACCTCGGTGTAGCTGGCGTTGTCCTTGGCCGTATAGTCAAAGCTGCCATCGGCGTTCCACGTCAGGGAACCCTGCAGGGAAGACTCATCGACGAAGGTCACGGTGGCGCCGTCGGCGCCCTGGGTGTCATTGGCCAGCAGACCAACATCGGCACCCTTGCTGATCACCTGCGAAGACTGCACGCCATCGAGCTGATCATTCACCGCCTCCGGCGCGTCATCGACCACCGAAACCTTGACGGTCGCCGTCGTACTATCCCCATCAGCCTGGCTCGCCACCACACTCACGCCCTCGATAGACAGTGAGTTCTTCAGCGTCGCTGCCACCTCATGGGGCAGACTGTCGCTGAGCGTGGCCGTGACACTGACATCGCCACTGTTCTGAGCCGCCACCGAGGCCGGCGCCTGCAGGCTCAGGGTCAGCACCAGGTCGTCGCTGCCAGCGAGTCGAGCCTCCAGTTCACCCTCGTCGTTTGCGCTCCAGACCAAAGACTCACCAGCCGCCAGACCCTGGACGCTGATGCCGGTGACGCTGTCATCGGCACCGATATTGCCAAAGCCGAAGTTCACCAGGCTGTCGCTACCCGCGTTAAACGTCAGTACGCCACTGTCCTGATCCGCAGAGACTCCGGTGTCGGCGTCCTGCAGTGTCAGATCCAGCGCCTCGGTAGTAGCATCATCGTCGCCTTCCTTGATGCTGACACTCGGGCCGCTGCCGTCGGTGATGGTGACGGTGTGGCTATCGGTGGCGGTATCGCCATCGCTGTCTTCGGTGGTGATGGTGAAGTCGATCGACGGAATGTTGGCCTGGTCGAGGTTGTCCTTGGCCTCGAAGGTCCAGTTGCCGTCGCCAGTGACGGTCAGAGTGCCTTCGGCGAGCTTGAAGCTGACGAAATCGGTATCGCCATCGCCCAGCGGCTTGGTTTCGCCTGCCGCTGTCACGCTGACGGTGGCACCATCGGCACCGGCGTCGGTGCTCCAGGTGCCGTCTACACTCTCGCCTTCGACCACGCTGGCAGGCGCTTCGACGAACTCGATGGACGGGCTGTCATCGGCGATCGCGATGCTGAGGCTTCCGTTGGCCGCACTGCCGTCATCGTCGGTGACCACCAGGGCCACCGTCTCGGTGAAGCCGGCATCCGTGGCACCTGCCTGACTGTCGTTATCGACGCTGGTGTCCAGCGTGTAGCTGTAGCTCACGGTGCCGCCGGCTGCCGGGTTGGCACTATCCGACGGTGTAAAGCCGGTCAGGCTAAGGCTGCCGTATTCGGTATCGACCACCACCGGGCTATCGGCAGTCAGGTCCTGCAGATCGCCCAGGCTCAGCGACTGGTTGCCCACCTGCACGCTTTGCACGCCATCGGCGCTGGTAAAGGTGAAATTACCGGGCTTGGTCAGCGCGTCCTCGCTCGGGGCAGAACCTTGCTCCAGATTGGCTTCACTCACCGATACGTCACTGCCCCCGGTAGCCAGCCCCGAGAGGCTGACGCCGTCGTCGGTACCGGTCACGGTGATGGTCAGCGTCGCCGGTGAGGTGTCCCCGTCGGCGTCGGTCAGGGTGTAGGCAAAGGTCTCGATCAGCTCTTCCTCGCCGCTGAGCGCCTGCACCCGCGGATCGTCGTTGTCGAGCTGGTAGGTGTAGCTGCCGTCGCTGTTGAGCGTCAGGGTGCCGTAATTGCCTGCGCCCGTCGGTGCGTCCAGCGCTACGCTGGCCGGATCGGCATCGGTGGTGTCAGCACCGGTGGTGTCGTTGGCCAGCACATTGCCGGAAACAGAAGCGGTCTCCTCGGCAATGGTGTCGCTGTCGTCACGTGCCGTCGGCACATCGTCATTGACGTCGATGGTCAGGCGGGTCGAAGCCGTATCGCCATCGCTATCGGTAACGACAATGGCGAACTGATCCGCCAGATCGTCGCTGCCGGTGCCCTGGCTGGTGTGGTCCTGGGTGCTGCCATCCAGGGTGTAGCTCCAGCTGTACTTGCCGTCAGAGACACTGACGCTCAGGGTGCCGTAGTCGCCTTCGACCGTGCCGCCGCCCGTCACGTTCTGGCCGTTGATCACCAGCGAGGCCAGGCTATCGCCCCCGGTGGTGATCGGCAGACTGCCATTGGTGCTCTGGCTGTCGTCGCCTGCCGCGCTACCGCCCGGCAGTCCGGCTTCGCTGACGCTGAACTGACCACCTTCGGCATCGGGCGATGCGTCCGGCACGCTGACGGTCGGCGTGGAGTCCGCCGCCACCGTCACGGTGAACACCGCGTCGCTGGTGTCGCCATCGGCATCGCGAATGGTGTAGTCGATGACCGCATCGCCCTCGAAGCCCGCCGCCGGGGTGAAGGTCACCTCACCGGTGTCGCTGTCGAAGGACACACTGCCCTGGCTCGGATTTCGCAGGGTGGCGTCGGTGACACTGGCACCGTCCGCGCCCTGGGTGTCGCTGGTACCGTCTGTATTGACCAGGACGTTGTAGGTGACCGCTGTGTCCTCGCCGGTCGTGGTGGCGTCATCCACGGCCACAGGTACATCGTCGTTGACGTCGATGGTCAGGCGGGTCGAAGCCGTATCGCCATCGCTATCGGTAACGACAATGGCGAACTGATCCGCCAGGTCATCACTGCCGGTGCCCTGGCTGGTGTGGTCCTGGGTGCTGCCATCCAGGGTGTAGCTCCAGCTGTACTCGCCGTCAGAGACACTGACGCTCAGGGTGCCGTAGTCGCCTTCGACCGTGCCGCCGCCCGTCACGTTCTGGCCGTTGATCACCAGCGAGGCCAGGCTATCGCCACCGGTGGTGATCGGCAGACTGCCATTGGTGCTCTGGCTATCGTCGCCCGCCGCGCTGCCGCCCGGCAGTCCGGCTTCGCTGACGCTGAACTGACCACCTTCGGCATCGGGCGAATCGTCCGGCACGCTGACGGTGGGCGTGGAGTCCGCCGCCACGGTGACGGTGAACACCGCGTCGCTGGTGTCGCCATCGGCATCGCGAATGGTGTAGTCGATGACCGCGTCGCCTTCGAAGCCGTCCGCCGGGGTGAAGGTCACCTCACCGGTGTCGCTGTCGAAGCTCACGCTGCCCTGGCTCGGATCACGCAAGGTGGCGTCGGTGACACTGGCACCGTCCGCACCCTGGGTGTCGTTGGCGAGGACGTTGTAGGCGACAGACTGGTCTTCACCGGTCGTGGTGTCATCGTTGCGTGCCGTCGGCACATCGTCGTTGACGTCGATGGTCAGGTTGGTTGAAGCCGTATCGCCATCGCTGTCGGTAACGACAATGGCGAACTGATCCGCCAGATCGTCGCTGCCGGTGCCCTGGCTGGTGTGGTCCTGGGTGCTGCCGTCCAGGGTGTAGCTCCAGCTGTACTCGCCGTCAGAGATACTGACGCTCAGGGTGCCGTAGTCGCCTTCGACCGTGCCGCCGCCCGTCACGTTCTGACCGTTGATCACCAGCGAGGCCAGGCTGTCGCCACCGGTGGTGATCGGCAGACTACCATTGGTGCTCTGGCTGCCGTCGCCTGTCGCGCTACCGCCCGGCAATCCGGCTTCGCTGACGCTGAACTGCCCACCTTCGACATCGGGCGATGCGTCCGGCACGCTGACGGTCGGCGTGGAGTCCGCCGCCACGGTGACGGTGAACACCGCGTCGCTGGTGTCGCCATCGGCATCGCGAATGGTGTAGTCGATGACCGCATCGCCCTCGAAGCCGTCCGCCGGGGTGAAGGTCACCTCACCGGTGTCGCTGTCGAAGGACACGCTGCCCTGGCTCGAATCACGCAGGGTGGCGTCGGTGACACTGGCACCGTCCGCACCCTGGGTGTCGCTGGTACCGTCTGCATTGACCAGCACGTTGTAGGTGACCGCTGTGTCCTCGCCGGTCGTGGTGGCGTCATCCACGGCCACAGGTACATCGTCGTTGACGTCGATGGTCAGGCTGGTCGAAGCCGTATCGCCATCGCTATCGGTGACGACAATGGCGAACTGATCCGCCAGGGCATCACTGGTGCCCTGGCTGGTGTGGTCCTGGGTGCTGCCATCCAGGGTGTAGCTCCAGCTGTACTCACCGTCAGAGACACTGACGCTCAGGGTGCCGTAGTCGCCTTCGACCGTGCCGCCGCCCGTCACGTTCTGGCCGTTGATCACCAGCGAGGCCAGGCTATCGCCACCGGTGGTGATCGGCAGACTGCCATTGGTGCTCTGGCTGTCGTCGCCTGCCGCGCTACCGCCCGGCAGTCCGGCTTCGCTGACGCTGAACTGACCACCTTCGGCATCGGGCGAATCGTCCGGCACGCTGACGGTCGGCGTGGAGTCCGCCGCCACGGTGACGGTGAACACCGCGTCGCTGGTGTCGCCATCGGCATCGCGAATGGTGTAGTCGATGACCGCATCGCCTTCGAAGCCGTCCGCCGGGGTGAAGGTCACCTCACCGGTGTCGCTGTCGAAGGACACGCTGCCCTGGCTCGGATCACGCAGGGTGGCGTCGGTGACACTGGCACCGTCCGCACCCTGGGTGTCGCTGGTACCGTCTGCATTGACCAGCACGTTGTAGGTGACCGCTGTGTCCTCGCCGGTCGTGGTGGCGTCATCCACGGCCACAGGTACATCGTCGTTGACGTCGATGGTCAGGCTGGTCGAAGCCGTATCGCCATCGCTATCGGTGACGACAATGGCGAACTGATCCGCCAGGGCATCACTGCCGGTGCCCTGGCTGGTGTGGTCCTGGGTGCTGCCATCCAGGGTGTAGCTCCAGCTGTACTCACCGTCAGAGACACTGACGCTCAGGGTGCCGTAGTCGCCTTCGACCGTGCCGCCGCCCGTCACGTTCTGGCCGTTGATCACCAGCGAGGCCAGGCTATCGCCACCGGTGGTGATCGGCAGACTGCCATTGGTGCTCTGGCTGTCGTCGCCTGCCGCGCTACCGCCCGGCAGTCCGGCTTCGCTGACGCTGAACTGCCCACCTTCGGCATCGGGCGAATCGTCCGGCACGCTGACGGTCGGCGTGGAGTCCGCCGCCACGGTGACGGTGAACACCGCGTCGCTGGTGTCGCCATCGGCATCGCGAATGGTGTAGTCGATGACCGCATCGCCTTCGAAGCCGTCCGCCGGGGTGAAGGTCACCTCACCGGTGTCGCTGTCGAAGGACACGCTGCCCTGGCTCGGATCACGCAGGGTGGCGTCGGTGACACTGGCACCGTCCGCACCCAGGGTGTCGCTGGTACCGTCTGCATTGACCCAGCACGTTGTAGGTGACCGCTGTGTCCTCGCCGGCGTGGTGGCGTCATCCACGGCCACAGGTACATCGTCGTTGACGACGTCGATGGTCAGGCTGGTCGAAGCCGTATCGAAGCCGTATCGCCATCGCTATCGGTGACGACAATGGCGAACTGATCCGCCAGGGCATCACTGCCGGTGCCCTGGCTGGTGTGGTCCTGGGTGCTGGTGCCATCCAGGGGTGTAGCTCCAGCTGTACTCGCCGTCAGAGACACTGAGACACTGACGCTCAGGGTGCCGTAGTCGCCTTCGACCGTGCCGCCGCCCGTCACGTTCTGGCCGTTGATCACCAGCGAGGCCAGGCTATCGCCACCGGTGGTGATCGGCAGACTGCCATTGGTGCTCTGGCTATCGTCGCCCGCCGCGCTGCCGCCCGGCAGTCCGGCTTCGCTGACGCTGAACTGACCACCTTCGGCATCGGGCGAATCGTCCGGCACGCTGACGGTGGGCGTGGAGTCCGCCGCCACGGTGACGGTGAACACCGCGTCGCTGGTGTCGCCATCGGCATCGCGAATGGTGTAGTCGATGACCGCATCGCCCTCGAAGCCTGCCGCCGGGGTGAAGGTCACCTCACCGGTGTCGCTGTCGAAGGACACGCTGCCCTGGCTCGGATCACGCAGGGTGGCGTCGGTGACACTGGCACCGTCCGCACCCTGGGTGTCGCTGGTACCGTCTGCATTGACCAGCACGTTGTAGGTGACCGCTGTGTCCTCGCCGGTCGTGGTGGCGTCATCCACGGCCACAGGGACATCGTCATTGACGTCGATGGTCAGGCTGGTCGAAGCCGTATCGCCATCGCTGTCGGTAACGACAATGGCGAACAGATCCGCCAGGTCGTCGCTGCCGGTGCCCTGGCTGGTGTGGTCCTGGGTGCTGCCGTCCAGGGTGTAGCTCCAGCTGTACTCCCCGTCAGAGACACTGACGCTCAGGGTGCCGTAGTCGCCTTCGACCGTGCCGCCGCCCGTCACGTTCTGGCCGTTGATCACCAGCGAGGCCAGGCTATCGCCCCCGGTGGTGATCGGCAGACTGCCATTGGTGCTCTGGCTGTCGTCGCCTGCCGCGCTACCGCCCGGCAGTCCGGCTTCGCTGACGCTGAACTGACCACCTTCGGCATCGGGCGAATCGTCCGGCACGCTGACGGTGGGCGTGGAGTCCGCCGCCACGGTGACGGTGAACACCGCGTCGCTGGTGTCGCCATCGGCATCGCGAATGGTGTAGTCGATGACCGCATCGCCCTCGAAGCCCGCCGCCGGGGTGAAGGTCACCTCACCGGTGTCGCTGTCGAAGGACACACTGCCCTGGCTCGGATTTCGCAGGGTGGCGTCGGTGACACTGGCACCGTCCGCGCCCTGGGTGTCGTTGGCCAGGACGTTGTAGGCGACAGACTGGTCTTCACCGGTCGTGGTGGAGTCATCATCTGCATCCGGCGCGGTATCCAGGATCTGGATGTCCAGGCTATTGCTGGCGATGTCACCTTCGTGGTCGGTGACCACGATCGCGAAGCTGTCGACGATGTTGTCGTCAGCCGCGTTGTGACTCGCCGCACCGCCGGTCTCGGTGTAGCTGTAGCTGAAGGTACCGCTGTCGGCATCGAAGCCGGTGATACTCAGGCTGCCCTGGCCCGCGTCATTGGGAATGGTCACCGGGGTGGTAAAGTCCGCCCCGACCAGCTCCACCCCCGCAATGGTGACGCTGGCAAGGCCGGCACTGCCGCCCACCGTGAAGCTGCCGGTGACGGTCTCGCCACTGGCTTCTGTCACGCTGTTGTCGGCACCACTGACGTCGGCATCGCTGTCCTCGACCGTCACGGTCGGCGCATCATCTTCCTGACCCTGGATGGTCAGCGTCAGGGTGGTGCTGCTGACGTCGTTGTCGCTATCGGTCAGGGTGTAGGTAAAGACCTCGGTGGCATTTTCGTCACCGTCCAGGCCCTGCACCGCCGGATTGGTGTTATCCAGCGCGTAGCTGTAGCTGCCGTCCGAGGCGATGGTCAGAGTGCCGTACTGACCCTCGATGACCAGATTGCCGTCGACCGTGCTGGCACTGTTGCCACTGGCGTTGTTACTGCTGACGGCGGTCACGGTGGTGGTATCGGCGCCCAGAGTATCAGCCGCATCACCGGCACTCGCTCCGCTGTCGGTACCGCCGATCACATTGCCGCCGACCGTAGCGGTCTCTTCGGTAATGCTGTTGGTGTCGGCCACCGCTTCCGGCGCATCATCGGCGATTGCGATGCTGAGACTGCCGTTGGCCGCACTGCCGTCATCGTCGGTGACCACCAGGTCCACCGTCTCGGTGAAGCCGGCATCCGTGGCGTCAGCCTGGCTGTCGTTGTCGACGCGGGTGTCCAGGGTGTAGCTATAGCTCACGGTGCCGCCGGCGGCCGGGTTGGCACTATCCGACGGTGTAAAGCCGGTCAGGCTAAGGCTGCCGTATTCGGTATCGACCACCACCGGGCTATCGGCGGACAGACCCTGCAGCTGGGCCAGGGTCAACGACTGGTTGCCCACCTGTACGCTGGCCACGCCATCAACGCTGGCGAACGTAAAGTTGCCAGGCTGGGTCAGAGCCGCAGCATCCGCCGCGGAGCCCTCTTCCAGATTCGCTTCGCTGACAGAAACGTCGCTGCCTTCGCTCGCCAGGCCAGAGAGGCTGACGCCGTCGTCGGTGCCGGTCACGGTGATGGTCAGCGTCGCCGGTGAGGTGTCCCCATCGGCGTCAGTCAGGGTGTAGGCAAAGGTCTCGGTGAGGGTTTCCTTGCCGCTGAGAGCCTGCACCCGCGGATCGTCGTTGTCGAGCTGGTAGGTGTAGCTGCCGTCGCTGTTGAGCGTCAGGGTGCCGTACTGGCCGGCGCCCGTCGGGGCGTCCAGTGCAACGCTGGCCGGATCGGCATCAGTGGTGTCGGCGCCGGTGGTGTCGTTGGACAGCACATTGCCGGTGACCGTGGCGGTCTCTTCGGTAATGGTGTCGCTGTCATTACTCGCGGACGGACTGTCGTCGGCAATGGCGATGCTGAGGCTGCCGTTGGCCGCACTGCCGTCATCGTCGGTGACCACCAGGCCCACCGTTTCGGTGAAGCCGGCATCCGTGGCGTCAGCCTGGCTGTCGTTGTCGACGCGGGTGTCCAGGCTGTAGCTGTAGCTCACGGTGCCGCCGGCGGCCGGGTTGGCACTATCTGCCGGTGTAAAGCCGGTCAGGCTAAGGCTGCCGTATTCGGTATCGACCACCACCGGGCTATCGGCGGTCAGACCCTGCAGCTGGGCCAGGGTCAACGACTGGTTGCCCACCTGTACGCTGGCCACGCCATCAACGCTGGCGAACGTAAAGTTGCCAGGCTGGGTCAGAGCCGCAGCATCCGCCGCGGAGCCCTCTTCCAGATTCGCTTCGCTGACAGAAACGTCGCTGCCTTCGCTCGCCAGGCCAGAGAGGCTGACGCCGTCGTCGGTGCCGGTCACGGTGATGGTCAGCGTCGCCGGTGAGGTGTCCCCATCGGCGTCAGTCAGGGTGTAGGCAAAGGTCTCGGTGAGGGTTTCCTTGCCGCTGAGTGCCTGCACTCGCGGATCGTCGTTGTCGAGCTGGTAGGTGTAGCTGCCGTCGCTGTTGAGCGTCAGCGTGCCGTAATGGCCGGCGCCTGTCGGCGCGTCCAGCGCCACGCTGGCCGAATCGGCATCGGTGGTGTCGGCGCCGGTGGTGTCGTTGCCCAGCACATTGCCGGAAACGGAAGCGGTCTCCTCGGCAATGGTGTCGCTGTCGTTACTCGCTGACGGGCTATCGTCGGCGATGGCGATGCTGAGGCTGCCGTTGGCCGCACTGCCGTCATCGTCGGTGACCACCAGGGCCACCGTCTCGGTGAAGCCGGCATCCGTGGCGTCAGCCTGGCTGTCATTGTCGACGCGGGTGTCCAGGGTGTAGCTGTAGCTCACGGTGCCGCCGGCGGCCGGGTTGGCACTATCTGCCGGTGTAAAGCCGGTCAGGCTAAGGCTGCCGTATTCGGTATCGACCACCACCGGGCTATCGGCGGACAGCCCCTGCAGCTGGGCCAGGGTCAACGACTGGTTGCCCACCTGCACGCTGGCCACGCCATCGGCGCTGGTAAAGGTGAAACTGCCAGGCTGGGTCAGTGCGCTGCTGTCGGCATCGCTGCCACCAGCAAGATTCGCTTCGCTGACCGAAACGTCGCTGCCTTCGCTCGCCAGACCCGAGAGGCTGACGCCGTCGTCGGTGCCGGTCACGGTGATGGTCAGCGTCGCCGGTGAGGTGTCCCCATCGGCGTCGGTCAGAGTGTAGGCAAAGGTCTCGGTGAGGGTTTCCTTGCCGCTGAGTGCCTGCACTCGCGGATCGTCGTTGTCGAGCTGGTAGGTGTAGCTGCCGTCGCTGTTGAGCGTCAGCGTGCCGTAATGGCCGGCGCCTGTCGGCGCGTCCAGCGCTACGCTGGCCGGATCGGCATCAGTGGTGTCGGCGCCGGTGGTGTCGTTGCCCAGCACATTGCCGGAAACAGAAGCGGTCTCCTCGGCAATAGTGTCGCTGTCGTTACTCGCGGACGGGCTATCGTCGGCGATCGCGATGCTGAGGCTGCCGTTGGCCGCACTGCCGTCATCGTCGGTGACCACCAGGGCCACCGTCTCGGTAAAGCCGGCATCCGTCGCGTCAGCCTGACTGTCGTTGTCGACGCGTGTGTCCAGCGTGTAGCTGTAGCTCACGGTGCCGCCGGCGGCCGGGTTGGCACTATCTGCCGGTGTAAAGCCAGTCAGGCTAAGGCTGCCGTATTCGGTATCGACCACCACCGGACTATCGGCGGACAACCCCTGCAGCTGGGCCAGGGTCAACGACTGGTTGCCCACCTGTACGCTGGCCACGCCATCAACGCTGGCGAACGTAAAGTTGCCAGGCTGGGTCAGAGCCGCAGCATCCGCCGCGGAGCCCTCTTCCAGATTCGCTTCGCTGACAGAAGCGTCGCTGCCTTCGCTCGCCAGGCCAGAGAGGCTGACGCCGTCGTCGGTGCCGGTCACGGTGATGGTCAGCGTCGCCGGTGAGGTGTCGCCATCGGCGTCGGTCAGGGTGTAGGCAAAGGTCTCAGTGAGTTGCTCTTCGCCGCTGAGCGCCTGGACCCGCGGATCGTCGTTGTCGAGCTGGTAGGTGTAGCTGCCGTCGCTGTTGAGCGTCAGCGTGCCGTAATGGCCGGCGCCTGTCGGCGCGTCCAGCGCTACGCTTGCCGGATCGGCATCAGTGGTGTCGGCGCCGGTGGTATCGTTGGACAGCACATTGCCGGAAACGGAAGCGGTCTCCTCGGCGATAGTGTCGCTGTCGTTACTCGCGGACGGGCTATCGTCGGCGATCGCGATGCTGAGGCTGCCGTTGGCCGCACTGCCGTCATCGTCGGTGACCACCAGGGCCACCGTCTCGGTAAAGCCGGCATCCGTCGCGTCAGCCTGACTGTCGTTGTCGACGCGTGTGTCCAGCGTGTAGCTGTAGCTCACGGTGCCGCCGGCGGCCGGGTTGGCACTATCCGACGGTGTAAAGCCAGTCAGGCTAAGGCTGCCGTATTCGGTATCGACCACCACCGGGCTATCGGCGGTCAGGCCCTGCAGCTGCGCCAGACTCAGCGTCTGGTTGCCCACCTGCACGCTGGCCACGCCATCAACGCTGGCGAACGTAAAGTTGCCAGGCTGGGTCAGAGCCGCAGCATCCGCCGCGGAGCCCTCTTCCAGATTCGCTTCGCTGACAGAAACGTCGCTGCCTTCGCTCGCCAGGCCAGAGAGGCTGACGCCGTCGTCGGTGCCGGTCACGGTGATGGTCAGCGTCGCCGGTGAGGTGTCGCCATCGGCGTCGGTCAGGGTGTAGGCAAAGGTCTCAGTGAGTTGCTCTTCGCCGCTGAGCGCCTGGACCCGCGGATCGTCGTTGTCGAGCTGGTAGGTGTAGCTGCCGTCGCTGTTGAGCGTCAGCGTGCCGTAATGGCCGGCGCCTGTCGGCGCGTCCAGCGCTACGCTTGCCGGATCGGCATCAGTGGTGTCGGCGCCGGTGGTATCGTTGGACAGCACATTGCCGGAAACGGAAGCGGTCTCCTCGGCGATAGTGTCGCTGTCGTTACTCGCGGACGGGCTATCGTCGGCGATCGCGATGCTGAGGCTGCCGTTGGCCGCACTGCCGTCATCGTCGGTGACCACCAGGGCCACCGTCTCGGTAAAGCCGGCATCCGTCGCGTCAGCCTGACTGTCGTTGTCGACGCGTGTGTCCAGCGTGTAGCTGTAGCTCACGGTGCCGCCGGCGGCCGGGTTGGCACTATCCGACGGTGTAAAGCCAGTCAGGCTAAGGCTGCCGTATTCGGTATCGACCACCACCGGGCTATCGGCGGTCAGGCCCTGCAGCTGCGCCAGACTCAGCGTCTGGTTGCCCACCTGCACGCTGGCCACGCCATCAACGCTTGCGAACGTAAAGTTGCCAGGCTGGGTCAGTGCGCTGCTGTCGGCATCGCTGCCGCCGGCGAGATTGGCTTCGCTCACCGCTACGTCGCTGCCTTCGCTCGCCAGCCCCGAGAGGCTGACACCGTCGTCGGTGCCGGTCACGGTGATGGTCAGCGTCGCCGGTGAGGTATCCCCATCGGCGTCAGTCAGGGTGTAGGCAAAGGTCTCGGTGAGGGTTTCCTTGCCGCTGAGTGCCTGCACCCGCGGATCGTCGTTGTCGAGCTGGTAGGTGTAGCTGCCGTCGCTGTTGAGCGTCAGGGTGCCGTACTGGCCGGCGCCCGTCGGGGCGCCCAGTGCAACGCTGGCCGGATCGGCATCAGTGGTGTCGGCGCCGGTGGTGTCGTTGGACAGCACATTGCCGGAAACGGAAGCGGTCTCCTCGGCGATAGTGTCGCTGTCGTTACTCGCGGACGGGCTATCGTCGGCGATCGCGATGCTGAGGCTGCCGTTGGCCGCACTGCCGTCATCGTCGGTGACCACCAGGGCCACCGTCTCGGTGAAGCCGGCATCCGTGGCGTCAGCCTGGCTGTCGTTGTCGACGCGGGTGTCCAGCGTGTAGCTATAGCTCACGGTGCCGCCGGCGGCCGGGTTGGCACTATCCGACGGTGTAAAGCCGGTCAGGCTAAGGCTGCCGTATTCGGTATCGACCACCACCGGGCTATCGGCGGACAGACCCTGCAGCTGGGCCAGGGTCAACGACTGGTTGCCCACCTGTACGCTGGCCACGCCATCAACGCTGGCGAACGTGAAGTTGCCAGGCTGGGTCAGTGCGCTGCTGTCGGCATCGCTGCCACCAGCAAGATTCGCTTCGCTGACCGATACATCACTGCCTTCGCTCGCCAGGCCCGAGAGGCTGACACCGTCGTCGGTGCCGGTCACGGTGATGGTCAGCGTCGCCGGTGAGGTGTCCCCATCAGCGTCGGTCAGGGTGTAAGCAAAGGTCTCGGTCAGGGTCTCCTTGCCGCTGAGTGCCTGCACCCGCGGATCGTCGTTGTCGAGCTGGTAGGTGTAGCTGCCGTCGCTGTTGAGCGTCAGCGTGCCGTACTGGCCGGCGCCTGTCGGCGCGTCCAGCGCTACGCTGGCCGGATCGGCATCGGTGGTGTCGGCGCCGGTGGTGTCGTTGCCCAGCACATTGCCGGAAACAGAAGCGGTCTCCTCGGCAATAGTGTTGCGGTCATCACGAGCCTTCGGCACATCGTCGTTGACGTCAATGGTCAGGCTGGTCGAAGCCGTATCGCCATCGCTATCGGTGACGACGATGGCGAACATATCCGCCAGATCGTCGCTGCCGGTGCCCTGGCTGGTGTGATCCTGGGTGCTGCCATCCAGGGTGTAGCTCCAGCTGTACTCACCGTTAGACACACTGACACTCAGGGTGCCGTAGTCGCCTTCGACCGTGCCGCCGCCCGTCACGTTCTGGCCGTTGATCACCAACGAGGCCAGGCTGTCGCCGCCGGTGGTGATCGGCAGACTACCGCCGGTGGACTGGCTGCCGTCGCCTGCCGCGCTACCGCCCGGCAATCCGGCTTCGCTGACGCTGAACTGACCACCCTCGGACTCGGGGGATTCGTCCGGCACGCTGACGGTCGGCGTGGAGTCCGCCGCCACCGTCACGGTGAACACCGCGTCGCTGGTGTCCCCATCGGCATCGGTGATGGTGTAGTCGATGACCGCATCGCCCTCGAAGCCTGCAGCCGGGGTGAAGGTCACCTCACCGGTGTCGCTGTCGAAGGACACGCTGCCCTGGCTCGGATCACGCAGGGTGGCGTCGCTGACACTGGCGCCGTCCACGCCCTGGGTGTCGTTCGCCAGTACGTTGTAGGTGACGGGGGTGTCTTCGCCGGTGTTGGCGGCGTCGTCCACGGCCACAGGCACATCGTCGTTGACGTCGATGGTCAGACTGGTCGAAGCCTCGTCGCCATCGCTGTCGGTAACGACGATGGAGAACTGATCCGCCAGGTCGTCGCTGCCGGTGCCCTGGCTAGTGTGGTCCTGGGTGCTGCCGTCCAGGGTGTAGCTCCAGCTGTACTCGCCGTCAGAGACACTGACACTCAGGGTGCCGTAGTCGCCTTCGACCGTGCCGCCGCCCGTCACGTTCTGGCCGTTGATCACCAACGAGGCCAGGCTGTCGCCACCGGTGGTGATCGGCAGACTGCCGCCGGTGGTCTGGCTACCGTCGCCCGCCGCGCTACCGCCCGCGAGGCCCGCCTCGCTAACGCTGAACTGACCACCTTCGGCATCGGGCGAATCGTCCGGCACGCTGACGGTCGGCGTGGAGTCCGCCGCCACCGTCACGGTGAACACCGCGTCGCTGGTGTCGCCATCGGCGTCGCGGATGGTGTAGTCGATTACCGCATCGCCCTCGAAGCCTGCCGCCGGGGTGAAGGTTACCTCACCGGTGTCGCTATCGAAGGACACGCTGCCCTGGCTCGGATTGCGCAGGGTGGCGTCGCTGACACTGGCACCGTCCACGCCCTGGGTGTCGTTCGCCAGCACGTTGTAGGTGACGGGGGTGTCTTCGCCGGTGTTGGCGGCGTCATCCACGGCCACAGGCACATCGTCGTTGACGTCGATGGTCAGACTAGTCGAGGCCTCGTCGCCATCGCTGTCGGTGACGACGATGGCGAACTGATCCGCCAGATCGTCGCTGCCGGTGCCCTGGCTGGTGTGATCCTGGGTGCTGCCGTCCAGGGTGTAGCTCCAGCTGTACTCGCCGTCAGAGACACTGACACTCAGGGTGCCGTAGTCGCCTTCGACCGTGCCGCCGCCCGTCACGTTCTGGCCGTTGATCACCAACGAGGCCAGGCTGTCGCCGCCGGTGGTGATCGGCAGACTACCGCCGGTGGACTGGCTGCCGTCGCCTGCCGCGCTACCGCCCGGCAATCCGGCTTCACTGACGCTGAACTGACCACCTTCGGCATCGGGGGATTCGTCCGGCACGCTGACGGTGGGCGTGGAGTCCGCCGCTACGGTGACGGTGAACACCGCGTCGCTGGTGTCGCCATCGGCATCGGTGATGGTGTAGTCGATGACCGCGTCGCCCTCGAAGCCGTCCGCCGGGGTGAAGGTCACCTCACCGGTGTTGCTGTCGAAGCTCACACTGCCCTGGCTCAGATTTCGCAAGCTCGCGGCGGTGACACTGGCACCATCAGCGCCCTGAACATCGCTGGTGCCGTCGGTATTGACCAGCACGTTGTAGGTGACCGCTGTGTCCTCGCCGGTCGTGGTGGCATCATCCACCGCCTCGGGCGCATCGTCGAGAATCGCGATATCCAGAGTGCCACTGGTGGTACTGCCATCGCTGTCGACAGCACTAATCTCGATGCTGTCGACCACGCCATCGTCGGTTGCGCCGTCGACGCTGTCGTTGTCGACGTTGTCGGTCAGATCGTAGGTGTAGGCAACGCTACCACCGGTGTCATCGCCGCTATAGCTTGTCAGCGTCAGGCTGCCCAGGGGCGTCTCGATGGTCAGCGGATTGCCGGACAGGCCATTGAGCCGATCCAAGCTGATCGGACCACTGCCGCCAACGGTAATGAACGACAGGCCATCGGGTGCGGATACACCAAAACTGCCACTCGCTGATGTCGCGGCGGTGCCTGATCCACTACCGCCAGGAAGTCCTGCCTCACTGACAGTCTGTTCGGCAGAGGAAAAGCCGATATCGGCGCTGCCTGCTGCTCCCGCAGGCCCATCGAGCCCCGTCAGGGTGACCGACTCGTCCTCATCGGCCGCGGTCCCGCCATCCTGCTCCTGAACGTCGTAGACCTCGCGCTGATAGCCGTACTCGAACGACAGCGGCGACACTTCCTCGACGATACGCAAAAGACGCACGAAATCGTGCCCGCCCTCGGCGCCGGCGCCCCCCGCGGAGCCAGCGGCAGGAGCTTCCAACGCCTCGAGCAGATCTCCTTCGCCCTCTTCGAGCAGCGCCAGGACCCTGGCGACCTCGGCGTCTTCTATCACCTCGTCATCGGCCGACCCTTGCTCGTTGATCGCCTCGCTAATCGCCACCTCGACTTCGCCACCGAGCTGCGCCAGGCGGGTGCCATCGGGTTGCACGAGGTTCACTCGAGCGCCGGTTTCGGTGATCACCACCTCGCCCTCAGTCAGGCGGTCGCCCTCGGCCAGGGGCCTCAGGTTGCCTTCAGCATCTCTGGCCCAGGCTTGGCCGGTAACTTGTACGACGATGGCGATGATCATAGGGGCGCGTCTCTCTTTTTTTGGATGACAGACCTAGGCCTTGTGAACAAAGGGATGACAAACCTAGTCCGGCAGCAACAAAACTGTGCTTATGCGCACATTACATGCATGGGGTATAGGTCAATACTGTACTAGAGGACAATGAACTACCTCTAATCCAATGGCCCAACTTTCCCATGCCTCTTCGCTACCCCTTTGATGCTTCACGTCAGTCCTTGTTGAGCCCTCCTCCAATACAGAGCCGCCTCCCCTGGCATTCCCTTGGCCCGCACCTCGGCGCTGCCCAGGGGCCAGATACGAAAACGGCGCGCCCTTTTGGGCGCGCCGTTTTCGTGGTCAAGAAACCCTGAGTCATATCATCAGGGCTAGCTAAAGCAGATTACCGTCCAGAACATCTCATCCGAGTATGAGGTCCGGGTACCAGGCCGCGGCTCGAGGTCGCCACGCCAGGTCATCGCATCAGGTCTGTCAGTCCTGGCGCATCTTCCAGCCCAGAGTTTCACCGGCACGCAGCGGTACCAGCGTCTTGCCTTCGCCAAACGGCAGTTCTGCCGGTACCTGCCACTCGACCTTGTCCAGGGTGATCGAGTCGCTGTTGCGCGGCAGGCCATAGAAGTCGGGACCGTGGTGACTGGCGAATCCCTCCAGCCGATCCAGCGCGCCGGCCTGTTCAAAGGCGGTGGCGTACAGCTCGATGGCCGTCAGCGCGGTATAGGCGCCGGCACAGCCACAGTCACTTTCCTTGTCGTGACGGGCATGGGGCGCGCTGTCGGTGCCGAGGAAGAAGCTCTTGTCGCCCGAGGTCGCCGCCTCGATCAGCGCCTCCCGATGACGCTCGCGCTTGAGGATCGGCAGGCAGTAGTAGTGCGGGCGAATCCCGCCCACCAGCATGTGGTTGCGGTTGTAGAGCAGGTGATGAGCGGTGATGGTTGCGCCGATATTCGACGGCGACTCGGCCACGAAGCGCGCCGCGTCGGCGGTGGTAATATGCTCAAACACCACCTTGAGATCAGGATGACGGGACAGCAGCGGCTTCATGACCCGCTCGATGAACACCGCCTCGCGATCGAAGATGTCGATCTCGTGATCGGTCACCTCGCCATGCACCAGCAACGGCATCCCCAGCCGTGCCATGGTGGCTACCGCTTCCTCGCAGTGACGCAGATCGGTCACGCCTGAGTCGGAATTGGTGGTGGCCCCGGCCGGATACAGCTTGACCGCCTGCACCTTGCCGCTGCCCCAGGCCGTCTCGATGTCTTCCGAAGTGGTGCGATCGGTAAGATAGAGGGTCATCAGCGGTTCGAACTGGCTTTCCGCAGGCAAGGCAGCCAAGATGCGTTGGCGGTAGTCCAGTGCCTGGTCCAGATTGGTCACCGGCGGCTTGAGGTTCGGCATGATGATCGCACGGCCCATCTGGCGGGCGGTATCGGCCACCACGGAGGCCAGAGCGACGCCGTCGCGCAGGTGGAGGTGCCAGTCGTCGGGCCGGGTCAAGGTAATCGCAGTCACTTGTTATCCTGTCGTCGAGTGATCCATGGTCGGGCGCAGTATACCGTAAAGGGCAAGGTTTCATGGCCCAAACGGGGTGAGATTTCGCGTATCATTCGAGGGACATGCGCCCGGATCTGATCCGCACCGTCGAGGAGTCGCGGCACGTTACCATCGATGTCCGGGGCGATACGTTGTCAAGGCGCCGTCAACGAGCCGACTAGTCCCAGGGCCTCTGGCCGCGCGCAGACTTATTACAGAAACATCCTAGCGAGAGTTACATGCCCAAGGTTCGTCACTACGCCGACCTCGTCGCCACCCTGGCAGGCCTGATGTGGCTGATGCTTTACTGGTCGATTAGCGTGTCGCTGCATATCGGCAGCGCCGAGCCGGCCCTGGCCGCCCTGCTGCTGCTCGGCAGCATGATCCTGGTGAGCTTCGTTCACCGCCCGGTTCGGGTGATGCTGGGCCGCTACCACGTCCGCAAGCGGCGCACGGAGATGTGGATGCACATCCTGGCGCTGCCGCTGAACCTGGCATTTCTGCTGGCCATCGGCATCGACCATCTGATTACACCGATGAGCGGCGCCCAGAAGATGCTGCTGTTCAATGTACTGGCGACGGCAAGCTGGCTGGTGTTCCTGGTGACGCTGCTGATCAAGCTGCTGGCACGCGCCCTGGCCGATCGCCGCGGGTCATCCGGCGCCGAGCCTGCTCTTTCGACCAATAGCTCGACCAATAGCGCGAACGCTACCTTGAACGATACCTCGAACGACGGTAACTCAGCCTCCGGCCTTCACCGTCGTGACGCCGACGAGGCCTGATAAAGGCCTCAGATCATGACGGGGCCGATGTCTGGTCACCGACTGGCCCCAGCCTGACCAGCCCCGCCGCCGCCGCCGACAACGGCGCTTGCACGCAGTTTGCCCGCCGCTTCCCCACCTCTTTCGCCCTCGCTGACTGCCACGCCAGACCGCCCCTTGCACAGGCGGCACGGCCCCGGACTGCCGGCATGGGCAGGCGCTAACGCACTTCCGGCATGGACCGGCGCCAGCGCGGGATCAGAAGCGGTCCACCCTGAACGGCGCCATATCGATGTCCGGCTGCTCGCCATCGATGACCTGCGACAGCAGCTTGCCGGTCACCGGGCCCAGGGTGAAGCCCTGATGACCGTGGCCACAGGCCAGCCACAAGCCTGACTGCCCGGGTACGCCACCGATCACCGGCTTCATGTCCGGGGTACAGGGTCTGGCGCCTTTCCACGGCGTGGGCTCGAGACGCTGCCCCAGCGGAAACAGCTTGCGTGCCTGCTGCTCCGCTGCCTCCAGCTGTTCCAGGTGGGCCGGCGCATCAAAACGCTCGAGCTCGGCTCCCGTGGTCAGGCGAATCCCGCTGCTCATGGGCGCCAGCAGATAGCCTACCTCGGCGTCCATCACCCAGTGGGTCAGTCTGGCGTTATTCGACTGACCATAGTGCATATGGTAGCCACGCTTGACGAACAGCGGGATCGACAGCCCCAGGGCCTTCATCCAGTCCTGTGACCAGGGACCCAACGCCATCACCAGCCCATCTGCCTCCAGGCTGTCGCCCGAAGTATCGATGCGCCAGGTATCGCCCTGCCGGCGCACATCGGTGACGTCCGCCTGGATGATCTCACCGCCATCATCGGAAAATGACTTGGCGTAGGCGGCCACCAGATCACCCGGACTTGCCACCGTCCAGGGATCGAGCCAGTGGATCGCCCCGGCAAGTCCGGGCTCCAGATCCGGCTCAAGGCGCGCCAGCGCCTCGCTGTCGAGGTAGTCGAAGCGGATGCCGAAGCGCTTGGCATCCAACTCGGCCTGGGCCGCTCGCTCGCCCAGCGCCTTGCTGCTCCGATAGACCTCGAGCCAGCCCTGGCGACGTACCAGCGCGTCGGCACCGGAAGCCTCGATCATCGCCGAGTGGGCCTCCAGGCAGCCGCCTATCAGCGAGGCGTACTCCGGCACGATCTGTTCGTAACGGGCGGGCGCCGAGTTCTGCCAGTACTTGAGCAGCGTCCCGGCGCTTGCGAACATCGCGCCCGGACGATAGCGGATGTCGATCTGACGATTGGGTACCACCCGCAACAAGGTCGCCAGATCGCGCGGGAAGGCATAGGGACGCACCGCCTCGCGCTGGATGATGCCGGCGTTGCCGTAGGAGGTCTCGCGACCGGGCTCACGGCGGTCGACAAGTGTGACCTGGTGGCCACGGCGCCTCAGATGCCACGCCACCGACACACCGACCATGCCGGCTCCCACTACCACCATCTTGCGCGACATCATTTCCTCCTTGTCCTATAACGCCTGCTAACGTCTGATGACGTGTGATTACCTGGACATGCCGCCCCTCGCCAGTAAAACCATGGCGACCACGGCGTCATATGCAGAAAAACTTATTGTAGCGTCAAGACTTTCGCTACACACCCTCGGCGCGATTCTGTTCGACGATGCGGGTGCGCACGAAGTCCGAGTGGCTGACGTGCAACAGCTCCGCCAGGGCGCGGATACGGTGTTCCTCCAGGGCATCCTTCTCGCCGTCGGCAAACGCCAGCGCCCACATCTGCTGTACCAGCGCGACCCGATCCTGGTAGCCGGTGCGGTCACGCAACTCACGCACGAAGCGGTGATGATCCACCGCACCCTCGGCCTCTTCCCGAGCCAGTGTCATCAGCTCGTCCAGCGCTTCGTCCTCGAGTTCGAACTGTTCCTTGAGCTGGCTGCGCATCAGATGGATCTCGCTGTCATCCAGGCGGTAGTCCGCACGCATCACCTCGCACAGCAGCACCGCCGTGGCCAGTGACAGGTCCACCCTGGACGACGCATCCTCTTGCTGCGCCACATCATTGATCCAACGCTTCAGGGACGCCATCATCGTCATCGTGTTTTCCTCGTTGTTGCGCCTTCCAAGAGTTGCGCCTTCCAGGAGGCTCATGAACCGCCCGTGACGGCGCCCCCTGCTTCGCCCTCGACATTCATGGGCTCATTCGGAATACCACCATGCCTCATCCGCTGCTGATCGTCTCCCTCGCCGCTCTGATCGGTGCCGTCATCGCCGGCGTCGGCGCGTACAAGGTCCGCGACGTCAACCGCTGGCCGACCGCCGAGGCCACCGTGACCCACGCCGAGGTCCGGCTGGCGGAAGCCCAGCGCCACCAGCGCGAGCGAGACGATCAGCAAAGGCGTTACCTGGCAGTGCTGCGCTTCGAAGCCACCATCGACGGTCGGCGTATTCAATCCGACAACGCGGGCTTCGATGGCGTTCCCTCCTTCACCCGACAGGAAGACGCCGATGCCTACATCGCCGACTATCCCGTAGGCAGCGTCGTGCGTGTGCGCTACTCACCGCGCAAGCCTGAGCTGATGCATGTGGGCAACGCCTCGCTGCCCTGGGGCCGCATCGGCCTGGCGGGTTTCCTGCTGGTGGCAAGCCTCGGCGCCTTTGCCCTGTTCTCGTTCAAGACTTGAATCACGCCTCACGCCCACTCGCTGTCGCCAGCCCCGCACATCCTGGCGTTGAAACATGGATGTGTAATGCAGACTACAATCGTCCCGACAGCCTGATATCGCCCCCTCCTGGATTGATGGAAGCCACGATGACGTCCGCAGATTCATGCTCTACACCGAAGGGCGAGGCCCGCCGCCAGCGGCTGCTGGCCGCCGCCCGCGAGGTATTCCTGGACAAGGGCTACGCCGGCGCCAGCGTCAATGACATCGTCGCCCGCGCGGGCGGCTCGCTAAGCACCCTCTACAAGCTGTTCGGCAACAAGGAGGGGCTGTTCACCGCGGCCCTGGAAGCCCAGGCGTCCAGTGTCTGGTGTCGACTGGGACAGGCCGGCGAGCGTCCGCCGCAAGAGGTGCTGGAGGAGCTTGCCCGAGACCTGATCGACCTGGCGCTGCCAAACGCCAACATCCGCCTGATTCGTGGCATCGCCGCCGAGGCCGAGCGTGCCCCGGAGCTGGGAGCACTGTTTCTCGATCACGGCCCGGATCGTACCCGCCGTGAACTGGCCGACTACCTGCGCGACCAGCATGCCCGCGGCAAGCTGGTGGTAAAGGACCCGCGCACCTCGGCCGGCTTGTTTACCGGCATGGTGCTCGGGGAATGGATGCTCGATTCGCTGGTCGGGCGCCCACCCTCGCTGACACTGGAGGCGAGAGACCACCGCGCACGCTACGCGACCGAGCTTTTTCTGGCGGGGCATGCACCGACTTGAAGATAGGGCTGACACCTCGCCCCACCCCGCTTCGGGCACCTCTTCTAGCGGGCTCCCTACAAGAAAACCGGCTTAGATGTCAGGCCCGTAGTCACCCTCATTGAAGATGCGCCACTCCTCGGCGCGACGCCGCTCCAATCCTGGCATCACCTCGCCGCCAGCGTACTTCCAGGCAAGCCACGCCTGTTCAAGCGTCGCGTAGGGGGTCACCGTACGCGAATCACACAGCATGGCTACCAGTGAAGAGTTCGAAAATGCCGCCAGTCCTATATTGAAGGCCAGCAACACCAGGGCATCGAACTGGTGCTGACGAAGACCTCGCGCGCCCACCCAGGGACGACAGGCCTCGAGGCGATCGAGCACCCCAAGCTCCACGTGCTGCAGGTCCTGGCGCAACAGTGACTCCGCCCACTGCTTGTCGATGCCATTGGCAAACCACGGCCACTGCTGCCGAATGATCAGATGCCCCACCCCGATCGTCGCCCCCTTCTGCCAGTGGTGGATGGGCGCTCCGCTCAGGTCGAGATAGGGCATCAGCCGGCAGCCCTCGGCGTTGATCAACCATCGTCGCCCTCTCGGGCTCAGCCGACCGGGCGGAGGACTGACCTCCGCGTCGATCGCATCGTAGAGCGAAACCGGTCTCGGCCCTGTACGTCTTGTCCCGCTGTCTGCGGGATTCTCCTCGGGGTCATCCTTCCCGCCCACTTGTGTTGCCATGCCACCCTCCCTGCCAATTGACGCGAGCTCTGCATGAAAGGTCGACATTCCTGAGCCCGCTCGTGCAGCACCCGCCGCTCCACTCCATGGAACAACGCTTTTAGAGTGTCAGCCTGCTGACGGCAAAACCCCGACTCAGGACAACAGAAACCGAGTCGTTCGGCGGTCACAGACGAAAGTGCTCGACCCAGTCAACCTTAATGGGTCGAGCTTGAGGCGAGGGATTTGGCGGGCTGGACTTGCGGGCGGGTCTTTCGGGCGGGTCTTGCAGACAGGCCTGCGGGTCAGGCTTTCGCGCTGAGCTTGCAGGCTGTGCTTGTGGACCGAGCGTGCAGGCCGGGCTTGCACGGCGAACGTGAAGGCCCGACCAGGGCTGGCCGGGCCAGGGCTGGCCGGACCATGGGTATCACTGCGGACAGCTATCGGAAGCGGCCTGGCCCTCGGCCCAGCGCCCCCAGCGATACAGAAACAGCGCGTAGGCCTTGAGGGTGTGCTGGATAGAGGCAATCTCGACCCGCTCATCGATGCCATGGATGCGTTCGGCCACGGGCCCGTAGCAGGTCCCGGCGATGCCGTGTCGATTGAGCGCTCGCAGATCCGTGGTGCAGGTCAACGCCACCGAGGGCAGCTCCTCACCGGTCAGCGCACGATGACAATCGGCCAGCAGGGCGACCCCGGGGCTGTCGGTGTCGACGTGGTGGCCCTCGGAGCGGAAGCCGTGAAACTCGACGTCCAGCCCGGAGATACCCGGGCCCAGCGAGGCGCTCGCCGCCTCGACACAGCGCCGCACCTTTTCCATGATGTCTTCCACCCGAACTTCGGGCGCGAAGCCGATACGCCCCTCCAGGGTCGCCCGGGACGGCACGCTGGACGCCCAGTTGCCCCCTTCGATCTTGCCGATATTCAGGTTGAACGGGTGCTCGATCTCGTCATAGGGCGGCTCGCGCCCGGCGTTCAGTTCCGCCTCCAGTGCCTTGAGCGGCGCCACCACCAACTGGATCGCCTCGATGGCGTTGGCCCCGGCGGCGGTATCCAGCACATGTGCCGGCACCCCATCCAGCGACACCTTGAACCACAGGGTGCCGATCTGGGCCGTGGTCAGGGTCGCCCCGAAAGGCTCGGGAATCAGCGCAAAGTCGCCGCGGCCGTCACGGGCCAGGCAGGCCAGCGCGCCATGGCCGGTGCATTCTTCCTCGATCACCGTCTGCAGCGTCAGCGGAAAATCGATGTCGAGCCCTGCCCGCTTCATCGCCGCCACCGCCGTCACCATGGCGGCGATGCCAGCCTTCATGTCGCCAGCGCCGCGCCCGTAAAGCCAGCCGTCCTCCTGCCAGGCTTCCCAGGGCGGACGAGACCACATCGACAGCGGCTCCGCCGGCACCACGTCCAGGTGGCCGTTGAAGATCAGATGCGGCCTGGACGAGGTGCCGTTGATCACCGAGATCAGGTTGTGTCGGTCGACGCCCCTGGCCACCGGTGCCTGCTCGGCATCTGCGCCTTTCTCGGGCAGTGGTACGCGCTCGACAGGCAGCCCCATGTCCAGCAGATGGCTTTCCATCACCTCAAGTACCCCGGCCTCCGCCCCCAGTACGCTGTACTCGCGCACCAGAGCGCTGGTCAGGGCAAGGGTCTCCGGCATCAGTTCGTCGCAGGCATCGAGCAGCCGCCGTTCGTTGGCGTCCAGGGCATCGGTGGATAGTTGTGGTGTCGTCATTGACGGCAAATCCCGCATGTTAAATGTGTTTTACGCGTACTAGTTATGCACCTTCGAGCACCTGCAGCACAAGCCCACCGCACCCGATACAGGCTCTAGCCGCGGCCCTGGGCCCACCGTTCGACCAGGACTTACGTCGCTATTTGAGTCGCAATTTGAATCGGTATTTGAGTCACTGCTGGAGTCGCTAGTTCGACCACGACGTCACTCCCGACGTCGCCCAGTCGTTCAGCCACGCGCCACCCCGGCGTGATCGGCCAACCGCTCGATCACCGAGTCCCTGGCCACGCCAATATGGTAGTCCACCTCGTCCCGGCAGCGCTGAGGATCACCGCTCTTCAGTGCCTCCAGCAGCCGCCAGTGGGAAGCGGCGATGCTTTCGGGGGTCTCGTGGGTACGGGTGATCAGGGTGATGCACAGCCGCAGCTCGAAGCTCAGGTCGTCGAAGGCACGTGCCAGCCGGGCGTTGTCGGCCAGCTCGAACACCAGGCGATGAAAGGCCAGGTCCTCCTCGATCTTGAGCCCCTCGTCATCACCGGCGGCGACCTCGCACAGACGACTGATCTGCCGATGCAGACGCTGCTCGATAGCCGCGTCGAAGCGCGTCATCACACGCTCGAAGGCGTGGCGTTCCAGACCGATGCGCAGATCGAAGACATCGCTCAGCTCGGCCACATCCAGGGTACGCACGAAGAACCCGCGCCGCGGTCGCGATACCAGCAGGCCACGGCTCTCCATCAGCCTGGCGGCCTCGCGTACCGGGGCCCGGCTGATGCCGAGCTCCGCCGCCAGCCCCGCCTCCGACAACCGCTCGCCCGGTGCGAAGCGCGAGGCCAGGATCGCCTCGGTCAAGTAGTCGACCACCTGGTCCACCAGGTTGCGCTGAACCACGAAGGGCGCGGCTGAGGGGTCCCGAGGATTGGCCATGCTCGACTCCCGTAGTTGGCCTGAAGGGTCATACCCCAGTATGACCGCATCCTGCGTCGAACAACAGTCGATTGCCGACTGTCGACAGTTTGTGCCGAGGCTGCTAGGTTCTAAAGGGCTTACGGAAATCCCCAACAACAACAGTCCCGGAGCTGGCCTCAGCGACGCGAAAGCCCGGCAACAGCGCACTGGCGGCGCTTTCTGCCCCTGGCTTCACGCACCTCTGGCAACACCTCCGGGCCACCAAGGTGCCCTGATATGACCTCGAACTCCCGCCACCCCCACTTCGCCGCTCTGCCATCTTGCTCGCCGCTGTCCCCCTCGCCCCGGGCAAGCTCGACTCAGGCACGCGCCTCTCGCTTCAACACTTCCCTGCTGACGCTGGGGCTCGCCGCCCTGCTACCGCTGGCGGCCACCCCGGCGCTGGCCCAGGACGACGGCCAGGACGCCCAGCAAGAGGCCACCCAGGAACCCCAGCGGGGCGGTGTCATCGACACCATCATCCAACCGGAGCCGCCGGGCCTGGTGCTGGGCATGATCCAGAACGCCCCCACCCGCACGGTGGCCGGCAACATCTACGAGGGCCTGCTGCGCTACTCCACCGACATGGAGCCGATGCCGCAACTGGCCAAGAGCTGGGAGATCAGCGAAGACGGCCTGACCTACACCTTCCACCTTCAGGAAAACGCCAAGTGGCATGACGGCGAGGCCTTCACCGCCGAAGACGTGGTGTTCTCCGCCGACGTCTTCCACCGCGACTTGAATCCCAGCGCCCGTGCGGTGCTCGAGCACGTCGAGAGCATCGAGGCGACCGACGACCACACCGTGGTGTTCACCCTGAAAAAGCCCTTCGGCCCCTTCCTGATCTCGTTTGAGGCCGGCACCTTCACCATGGTGCCCGAGCACATCTACGCCGGCACCGACTTCCGCAACAACGAGGCCAACAACCACCCCATCGGCACCGGTCCCTTCCAGTTCGACAGCTGGGACCGCGGCACCGTCATCAAGCTGACCCGCTTCGATGACTACTACGAGGAAGGCCTGCCCTACCTCGATGGCATCAACTGGCACGTTATCCCGGACGGCGCCTCCCGCGCGGTGGCCTACGAGAACGGTACCGTCGACGTGCTGCCCTACGGCACCGTGGAGAACTTCGACGTCCCCCGGCTGACCGCCATGGACAACACCTGCGTGACCGAGAAGGGCCACGAGTACTTCAGCCCCTTCGCCATGCTGTGGATGAACAATCGTGAAGGACCGACCGCCGACAAGCGCTTCCGCCAGGCGGTGATGTACGCCATGGACCGCGAGTTCGCCCGGGACGTGCTGTGGAACGGCATGGGCCAGGTACCGGCAGGACCGTTTGGCTCCAACGCCAAGTTCAATGACCCGGACCTCGAGGGCTACAGCTACGACCCGGACAAGGCCGAGGAACTGCTCGACGAGATGGGTTACGACGGCGAGGAGGTCACTCTGCTGCCGCTGCCCTACGGCGAGACCTGGAATCGCTGGGCCGAGGCGGTACAGCAGAACCTCAAGGAGGTGGGCATCAACGTGCGCACCGAGGCCACCGACGTGGGCGGCTGGAACCAGCGCCTTGGCGAGCGTGACTTCGACCTGGCCTTCACCTACCTGTACCAGTACGGCGACCCGGCGCTCGGTATCTCGCGGACCTACCTGTCCACCAACACCGAGAAGGGCTCGCCCTGGAACAACGTCGAGGGCTACCAGAACCCCGAGGTGGATGAACTGTTCAACGCCGCCGCCACCGCCTATCCGGACAGCGAGCGTGAGCGTCTCTACCACGAGGTGCAGCAGATCCTGCTCGAGGACGCACCGCTCGGCTGGCTGCTGGAGCTCGGCTTCCCGACCATCTACCGCTGCAACGTCAACAATCTGGTGACCTCGGCGGTGGGCGTCAACGACGGCTTCAAGGACGCCTGGATCGCCGACTGAGCCAAAAAAGGCGATACGGCGCGGCCCGCCACGGGCCGCGCCAGCCCTGATTTCGCTGCTGCCATCACCACAGGCTTACTGCCCGGGACCTCACCATGCTCTACGCCCGCCTGATCATTTCACGACTGTTGAAGGCCGCCATCGTGCTGCTGCTGATCGTCGTGTTCAATTTCGTGCTGATCCAGCTCGCCCCCGGCGACCCGGCGGCCATCCTGGCCGGGGAAGCCGGCGCCGCCGATGAAGCCTTCATCGCCCAGCTGCGCGAGCAGTTCGGGCTGGACCAGCCCATGTATGTCCAGCTGTGGCACTACGTGTCCGGCATCCTGACCCTGGACTTCGGCTACTCCTACCGCCAGCAGATGCCGGTGCTGGACCTGATCCTCGACCGCCTGCCCGCCACCCTGCTGCTGACAGGCACCGCCTTCGTGCTGTCGCTGGTGCTCGGCATCCTCGCCGGCTCCATGGCCGCCATGCGCGTCAAGAAGGCCTCGGGCTCGCTGATCATGGCGCTGGCCCTGCTGTTCTACGCCACCCCGCTGTTCTGGGTGGCGCTGATGGCGGTGGTGCTGTTCTCGGTGTACCTGGACTGGCTGCCCGCCTACGGCATGTTTACCGTCGGCGCCAACCTGGAAGGCCTGGCCTACGCCCTGGACGTGGCCAAGCACCTGGTACTGCCGGCCACCACCCTGGGCCTGTTCTTCATGGCCATCTATACGCGCATGACCCGCGCCTCGATGCTCGACGCCGCCCAGCAGGACTTCGTCAAGACCGCCAAGGCCAAGGGCCTGGCGCCAAGGGTCATCCAGCGTCGCCATATCCTGCGCAACGCCCTGTTGCCGATCATCACCCTGGCGGGGCTGCAGGCCGGCCAGATGGTCGGCGGCGCCATCCTCACCGAGACGGTGTTCGCCTGGCCGGGCATCGGCCGACTGATGTACGAGGCGCTGATGCAACGTGACTACAACCTGCTGCTCGGCATCTTCTTCTTCTCCGCCGCCCTGGTGATCCTGTTCAACATCGCCACCGACCTGGTCTATCGACTGGCCGATCCACGCATCAAGGGGGCCGCCGCATGAGTTTCTTCGCCCGTTTCGCCCAGAACCGAGGCGCCCTGGTGGGACTGATCATCCTGTGGGCGATCATCCTGATGGCCGTGCTGGCCCCGGTGCTGTTCCCCGAATCCCCCTGGCGCATGGTGCAGCGCCCCTTCCTGCCGCCGCTGGCCCAGGACGGCTTCTGGCTCGGCACCGACACCATGGGCCGCAACGTCGCCGCCGGACTGATGCACGGCGCCTGGGTATCGCTGCTGATCGGCCTGGTATCCACCGCCGTGGCGCTGGCCATCGGCGTGCCGCTGGGCGCCATCGCCGGCTACTACGGCGGCCTGGTGGACGACGCCCTGATGCGCTTCACCGAGTTCTTCCAGACCATCCCCAACTTCGCCCTGGCCATCGTGCTGGTGGCGATCATGCAGCCCAGCGTGACCTCCATCGTGCTGGCCATCGCCATCGTCAGCTGGCCGCCGGTGGCCCGCCTGGTGCGCGCCGAGTTCATGTCGCTGCGCCATCGCGAATACGTCGAGGCGGCGCGCCTGGTCGGCCAGACCAACACCCAGATCATCCTGCGCCAGATCCTGCCCAACACCCTGTCACCGATCATCGTCCTGGCCTCGCTGATGGTGGCCACCGCCATCCTGCTGGAGTCGGCGCTGTCGTTTCTCGGCCTCGGTGATCCCAACGTGATGTCCTGGGGCTACATGATCGGCGCTGCGCGCACCGTGATCCGCCAGGCCTGGTGGCTGTCGTTCTTCCCCGGCCTTGCGATCCTGTTGACCGTGCTGGCATTGAACCTGGTCGGCGAAGGGCTCGATGACGCCCTCAACCCCAAACTCGCACGGGAGCGCTGAGCCATGAATACCTTTGACAACAGCACCAGCGGCACCAGCGCTTCCACTGCACCGCGCAGCGAAACGGTGAAGGTGCCGAAGGGAGCAACCGCTGGCGATCCTTGCGGCGATCACAGCGGCGATCCCGCCCCAGAACCGATCCTGCGCATCGAGGGCCTGAGCGTCGCATTGCCCGCCGGCGCCGATCGCGAATACGCCGTGGAAGAGCTGTCCTACGAAGTCAGCCCCGGCGAGATCCTGTGCGTGGTGGGCGAATCCGGCTCCGGCAAGTCCATGGCCGCCAACACCGTCATGGGCCTTCTGCCCAAGGGCGTGCGCCCGGTGGCCGGGCGGGTGATGTTCGAGGGCGACGACGTGCTGACCCTCGACGAAAAGCGCCACCGGGCGCTGCGCGGCAAGAAGATCGGCATGATCTTCCAGGAGCCGATGACCGCCCTCAACCCGCTGATGCGTATCGGCGACCAGATCGCTGAGGTGTTCGAGGCCCACGGCGAGCTCAAGGGCGCCGAGCGTCAGGCCCGGGCACTGGAGCTGCTCAAGGAAGTCCGCCTGCCCCAGCCCGAACGGGCCATCCGCGCCTACCCCTTCGAGCTCTCCGGCGGCCAGCGTCAGCGGGTGATGATCGCCATGGCGCTGGCGCTGGAACCGAAGCTGCTGATTGCCGATGAGCCCACCACCGCGCTGGACGTCACCACCCAGGCGCAGATCCTCGAGCTGATCGCCGACCTGCAACGTCGCCACCATATGGCGGTGATGTTCATCACCCACGACTTCGGCGTGGTCGCAGAGATCGCCAACCGGGTGTGCGTGATGCGCCACGGTCGGATCGTCGAGATCGGTCGCCGTGACGAGGTGCTCGACAACCCCCGTCACGACTATACCCGGGCGCTGATCGAGGCCATTCCCAGCGACGCCGCACCGCCCGAGCGCGAGCCGATGGCGCCGACGCCGATCCTCGAGGTACGCGACCTGAATCGGGTATTCCGTTCCCGCGGAGGGCTGTTCAAGCCCTCCCGTGAGGTACGCGCCCTGGACGAGGTCAGCTTCACCCTGTCACGCGGCGAGACCATCGGCATCGTCGGCGAGTCGGGCTCCGGCAAATCGACCCTGGGACGCTGTGTCGTGCGCCTGGAGCGCCCCGACAGCGGCGAGATCCTGCTCGGCGGCGAAGACCTGTCCGCGCTCAAGGGCGACGCCCTGCGGCGCCAGCGCCACCGGGTGCAGATGGTGTTCCAGGACCCCTACGCCTCACTCAACCCGCGCACCCGGGTGGGCATGGCCATCGCCCAGGGCCCCATCGCCAACGGCGTGCCCCGCGACCAGGCATTGGCCAAGGCCGACGAGCTGCTCGAACTGGTGGGGCTTGGCGGCAGCGCCGACCGCTTCCCTCATGAGTTCTCCGGCGGTCAGCGCCAGCGCATCGGCATCGCCCGCGCCCTGGCACTGGACCCGGAGTTGATCGTCGCCGATGAAGCGGTGTCGGCGCTGGACGTATCGATCCAGGCCCAGGTGCTGGAGCTGCTCGAGGACCTGAAGCAACGCTTCTCGCTGTCGCTGCTGTTCATCACCCACGACCTGCGCGTCGCCGCCCAGATCTGCGATCGCATCATCGTCATGCAGAAGGGGCGCATCGTCGAACAGGGCAGCGCCCAGGAAGTCTTCACCCGACCTCAGGCCGACTACACCCGCGAACTGCTCGCCGCCATTCCCGGCCGCGACAAGACCACCGATGACAAGACCAGCAACGAGGAGACCACACTCTGATGGCCGTCACCTCCCAGCAACTATCGTCATCGCTTGCCACCCTGATCGAGACACTGCGCGAGCGCCTGGGCACAGCCCAGGTGCTGACCGGCGACGACGTGGCAAGCCGCCAGGTGGACTGGCTGAGCGGGGCGCCCTGTCGCGCCGCGGCCATCGTGCGGCCCGGCACCCCCGAGCAGGTAGCGGAGGTGCTCGCCCTGTGCCACCAGGCCCGCCAGCCTATTGTCACCCACGGCGGCCTGACCGGGCTGGTCCACGGCGCCGAGGCGGCCCCGGACGAGCTCGCGCTGTCACTCGAGCGTCTTGCCGCCATCGAGGAGATCGACCCGGTGGCCGGCACCATCACCGTGCAGGCCGGCGCGCCGCTGCAGAAGGTCCAGGAGGCCGCCCGCGAGGTCGGCATGCAGTTCGCACTCGACCTGGGCGCCCGTGGCAGCTGCAGCATCGGTGGCAATATCGCCACCAACGCCGGCGGCAACCGGGTGATACGCTACGGCATGATGCGCCAGCAGGTGCTCGGGCTCGAGGCGGTCCTGGCCGATGGCCAGGTGATCAGCGCCATGAGCCCGATGCTCAAGAACAACGCCGGCTACGACCTCAAGCAGCTGTTCATCGGCAGCGAAGGCACCCTGGGCGTGGTCACCCGGGCGGTGCTCAAGCTGCAGCCGGCGCTTGGCGACACCCGCACCGCGCTGGTCGCCTGTCCAGACTTCACCTCGATGACGTCGTTGCTTACGCACCTGCGTGACAGCCTTGGCGGAAGCCTCGCCGCCTTCGAGGCCATGTGGCAGAACCACTTCGCCCTGATCACCGAACAGGAGCGTCATCAGCCGCCGCTGGACACCGACGCGCCCTACTACGCCCTGATCGAGTCGCTGGCCAACGACGAGGACCACCACCGCCAGCAGTTCGAGGCGGCTCTCGAAGCGTCCGTCGAACAGGGCTGGGTGGTCGACGCCGTGATCGCCCAGTCGGAAAGCCAGCGCGACAAGCTATGGGCGATTCGCGATGATATCGAAGGACTGGTGGAGGCGCTTTCGCCGATCATGGCCTTCGACGTCAGCCTGCCGATCGGCGAGATGCAGGACTATGTCGCCGAGGTCCAGGCACGCCTCGAGGCCCGCTGGCCCCAGGTACGCCTGGCGGTGTTCGGCCATCTGGGCGACGGCAACCTGCACCTGTCGGTGGGTGTGGGCAGCGACGATCCGGACACCCGCCACGAGGTCGAGGCCTGCCTCTACGAGCCGCTGGCCCGGGTCAAGGGATCGATCTCCGCCGAGCACGGCATCGGCCTGGAAAAGCGCGACTGGCTGGCTATCTCACGAAGCCCCGAGGAACTCGCGCTGATGGCGACGCTCAAGCGCACCCTCGACCCCCATGGCCTGCTCAACCGCCACAAGGTGGTGCCCTGGACCGCGCCACAGACCTGACCTGACCTGACCTGACGTGACCTATTAGCATAGGCCGCTGTCGTAACGCTCTCGGACACTCTCTGACAGGCCTCCGCACCCTTCAAGCCAACTCCCACAGGACATCCCATGGCATCCGATACCCCCACCTTCGCCGACCACCTCTACTCCCCGGGACCGGACAACCCCTTCCCTGGCATCTGGGTGCTGAAGCGCCGTATCGGCAAGGAGATCCCCCACCGTCTGGGCTCCAACGAAGGCCTGGACATGCCCCATCGCGCCCTGCGCGAGCACTTCGGTGACGCCATGGTCGAGCACGTCTACTGCTACGGTGACTCCGAGGCCCTGGGCGTGCGCGAACGGCTCGTCCGGCTGCACGGCTTCGACCTGGATACCCTGCTGGTGGACGCCGGCTGCGACAGCCTGCTGGCGCTGGTGCTGCGGGCCACCGCCCCCGCCGGCACCAGCGTGGTCAGCTCCGCCGGCACCTACCCCACCTTCGGCTACTTCGCCAAGGGCCAGGGCTGCCGCCTGATCGAGGTCGACTACGAGGAGACCGCCGACCACCTGGCGCCGGACATCGACGCCCTGATCGACGCCGCCCACCGCCACCACGCTCGGCTCGTCTACCTGGCCAACCCGGATAACCCCACCGGCTTCGTCCACGACGAGGCTACGGTCGCGCGGTTGCGTGACGCCTTGCCTGATGACTGCTGGCTGCTGCTGGACGAGGCCTACCACGACTTTCGCGACGACGCCGCAAAGCCCAGTTTTACCCGCGCCCTGCCCGGGGTGATTCGCTGTCGCACCCTGTCCAAGGCCCACGGCCTGGCCGGGCTGCGCGTCGGCTACGCCATCGCCGAGCCCGACACCCTGGCGATGCTGATGAAGGTGCGCATCCACTACGCGGTGTCGACCCTGAGCCTGGCCGCCGCCGAGGTGGTGCTGGACCACCAGGACGAGACCGACGCCCACATCCGGGCGGTGCTGGAGCGCCGGGCGCGCCTCGCCGAGCACTTCAAGGCACTGGGCGCCGACGTGCTGGAGAGTGGTACCAACTTTATCGGCATTCGTCTGGCCGACGCGGATCTGGCCAAGCGGGTCAACGCCGACCTGCTGGACGAAGGCAAGCTGATCGCACGCCCGGCCCACCCGGCCCTCGGACATGTGCTGCGCATCACCGCCGTGGCCGACGCCCTCGAGCCCGGGCGACTTGCCCGCCTGGAGCAGGCGGTGCGTGAGGGGGTCTGAGGCCAACGCTGAGGCGATGGAAAGTCAGTTTCCAGGCAAGGTTTCGATGGCAAGCGAGACCTCGATGCCAGACAGGATATTAACGGCAGGCGAGGTCTCAATAGCAGAGGATATCTCAACAAAAAGTACCGCCAGGCGACCGAGGTCGCCTGGCGGTAATGCTGGGGTGATGTAAGCGCCTTAAGCCCTATCGCATGCCAGCATAGCAAGCGGCTGGCCCGAGCACTCGACCCGGACCTCGCCACGGACCCTCAACGTCGGTAAAACGCCACCGACGCCACCTTGCCTGGTGGACGCCGGCCTTCAGCTGGCGCTTTCCAGTATCGCTTCGTTCAACACCGCCTTGGGGAAGTGGCGGCGCAACATGCGATTCTGGAACTCGTCCACGAAGCATGCGTTGATGATGATGATAAAGCGCTCGAAAGGGGCGCTTGGCTCGCACTGGGTGATCGCATCGACGCTATGGAACAGGCGATCGTCACGCAGATGCAGCACCTCCCCCGGCGCCAGCGTCACCCGGCCGACTTCCTGCTGGCCGGCCTTGTCCCGATACAGGGTGTTCACCGCCCCACTGACGTTGTCGCGATTGAGCACAACGATGCTCAGGTACTTGCAGCCGTCGGCGTGGATGCCCTGCCCCTGCAACGGATCCACGGTGCCGTCACCACGCACACCGGTGATCTGCATCAGAATGGGCGCGCGGCGCTCGAGCCCCCATAGCTCCGCCCAGGCCTTGACGAACGCCTTGACGTCCTCGCGCTCGGTAAACTCGGGCAACAGCGGCTCGTAGTAGCGCAGCCGATCCGCCATGCTGGCAGCGTCATTGAAGCGTCCCCCCTGGGCCATGGGGCACTCGCCCAGGGTTTCGACCTCTCCCTCGTCGTTCAGGTGCAGCCAGGACATGCGCTTCCAGCGGCGATTGACGTAGGGGTCCCGCGGCAGGTCGCCGAGAAATGACTGCCAGGCGGACAGATCAATATGCGACAGGCGCGTCTTGCTCCAGGACTGAGAGGCAACCTCCTCTAGGACAGAGAAATCCCAGTACCCGGATTCAGGAATCCGGAGCCCAACGTTGATCGTCTCGATGGCGGCAAGATGCCTATCTTGTGCGACTTTCTGCGCTATTTTCATGTCATTAACCTCGGTTTTTTGCACAAACATGTGCACTTCATGGATGTTGCATATGCAACACCGAGGATCATGTGGAGCGCCCACACAGCGGTCAAATACCGCGAACGAAGAAACTTCGTTGACCAACTTGCTGCCAAAAGAGAGTATCTGCGACGTTTATTCCGATAATGGAAAAACTCATTCCGGCGTTTGGTACTCGCTGCTAGCGACAATTTGTACGACACTGCCGATATATGCGGATTCGTTACTTTTGTTCGGGCACACCCTCTGGCACACCTCGCTGCCCTTGCTCAGGAAATGACGCCATTGCACATCGGTGACAGATTCCACGCACCGCGCTCGACCGCTGCCGATGCCGGTAGCGGCGCAGAGAACGCCCTCCCGCTGCCGTCCCTGACGCTCAGCGACTGGCGCTTTCGTGAACTGCTGATGAGCCTTTCGCGCGTCGCGGTGCAGGGGTATGACAGGGACAGGCGCGTCATCTACTGGAATGGCGCCAGTCAGGCGCTGTATGGCTACAGCGAGCAGGAAGCCCTGGGCAAGCGTCTGGAACAGCTGTTGATACCGGAGGCCATGGTGGACGCGGTGATCGATGCTCACCAGGCGTGGGTCTACCGGGGCGTGGAGATCCCCGCCGAAGAGCTCGAGCTCAAGCACCGTTCCGGCGCCAGCGTACCGGTCTTCTCCCACCACGTGATGCTGGGCCGGGAGACCGACAATCCGCTGATGTTCTGTATCGACATCGATCTGGCGGGTGAGCGCAAGGCGCGTCGTGATCTGGACTACATGACGCGCTTCGACCGCCTGACCGGCCTGCCCAACCGCCACGCCTTCGAAATCGAGCTCAAGCGGACCCTGGCAGAATGTCGGCGCCACAACGACAGCCTGCTAATCCTGTTTGTCGACCTCGACCACTTCAACGAGATCAACGACACCCATGGCTACGACTGCGGCGACAAGGTCATCCGCCAGGCGGCCAATCGCCTGCAGGCCTTCCGGCGCAGCGATGACCTGCTCTGCCGCTTCGGTACCGATGAGTTCGTGCTGGCCCTGCCCCAGGTGGACATGGCCACCGACGCCATACAGGTGGCAGAGCGCCTGCTGGAAAGCCTCTCCCGTCCGATGCGGGTGGACGGCCGCGAACTGAGAATCCACGCATCGATCGGCATCAGCACCTTTCCCGACAATGGCAGCGAGGTGCAGGAACTGGTGGGCAGTGCCGACGCCGCCAAGACCCGGGCCAAACTCACCGGCCGCAACACCTACCAGTTCTTCAGCCCCGAAGCCCACGCGGCGATGGTGCGCCAGCACACCATCGCCGAACGCCTGCAGCGCCTGCTCGATCAGGACGGCGGCGGCGAACTTGGCCTGGTCTACCAACCCCAGGTGGCTGCCGCCAGCGGGCATATCGACTCCCTCGAGGCGCTGCTACGCTGGACGACCCGAGACGGTGAAGCCATCTCCCCCGCGGAGTTCATCCCGGTGGCCGAACGAAGCGAACTGATCAAACGCCTGGAGAACTGGGTGCTGCACAAGGTGTGCGAGCAACAGCGCCAATGGCGCGCCGAGGGCAGCCGCCAAGTGCGGGTGGACGTCAACGTCTCCGGGCGTCACGCGGTCATGCCCGGCATGTTCGAGGCCTTCGCCTCCTGCGTCGCGTCATACGGCCTGGGGCCTCGCGAGATCGGCATCGAACTCACCGAGAACGTGCTGATCGAGGCCGGCCAGGACGTGCTGGACAGCCTGCGCAGACTCTATGACCAGGGTTACAAGATCGCCATCGACGACTTCGGTACCGGCTTCTCATCGATGAGCTACCTCAAGGTGCTGCCGATCACCGCGCTCAAGATCGACCGCACCTTCGTCGCCGAATGCACCCAGGACCCCCGGGACAGGGCGATCATGGAAGCCAGCATCTTTCTTGGCCACCGCCTCGGTCTCGAGGTCGTCGCCGAAGGCGTGGAAACCGACGAGCAGCAGGCGCTATTGCAGGAAATGCGCTGCGACCTGCTCCAGGGCTTCTACTACCACCGCCCCATGGATGCCAATCTGGCGGCGAGGCTGTTACGTGCCGACAAGTCGGCACTTTCGCCAACAGGTAAAATGAGTCACTAGGCGCGCCCTTGTCAGGATGCCCCACTTCTCACCAACCATTGCGCGCCAGCCCTTTTATAGCCTCATCTTGCACGCAGGCGCTTGCGCGTTACAGCGGCTTCTGTATCCTCTGCAAGGCACCTCGCAATGAATTGTGCCATCAACTTTCTACATAACATTGAACACTCCGCCACCGACTCCTCGGACACGGCGAAGCGCGAGCAAGGACCCCACTGCAATGGCTGACACCCCCACCCAACCTCCGGAGCACTACTATCCAAGGCCACCGGCGGATGACGAGATATCGCTGGTCGATATCACCCTGATTCTGGTCAGGCGCTGGAAGATGATGGCAGGGGTGTTTTTGGTCATTGTGCTGCTGGCGCTCGCCTTTGCACTGATCAAGGCCGACAGCTACCGCTACGTGTCGGTCTACCACGTGGCCGAACGCCAGCCCAGCGGTGACGCCGGTGTCGGGTTGCTGGAAACCCCGGAAAGTGTGGTCGCCAAGATCGACAACTACTACTTCGACATGGTGACAAGCCAGTTGCTGGAGGAAAAATCCCTCGACAAGCTGGACTTCGAGACTACCGCCAAGGCGCCGGAAGACGTGGCTTTCCTGACCCTCTCCTCGGAGGCTGTCGAAGCAGACGCCGAACTGGCCACCGAGTATCACCAGAGGCTTCTGGACACAGTCAAGGCCGACCAGGATGAGCTTGTCGCCAAGCGTCGCGAGACACTGGAGCAGCAGCTCGCCAGCGCTAACGAGAGCCTCGAGGCCGCCAAGGAGTCAACTTCGGAGAGTGCCGCCGAACTGGTGGCCACCTACACCGGAAATGTGGTCGACATCGAAGAGAAGCTGGCCTACCTCGCCGAAGGTAGTATTCAGCGCGTGGCAGCGCAGAGTCGCGAACCGGTGGGCACCAGCAAGGCCCTGATCATGGCACTGGCCATCGTGCTGGGCGGCATGCTGGCGGTGATGGCCGCCTTCCTGGCCGAATTCGCCGGCACGGTGCGCAAGGCGTCAGCCCGCAAGGACTAAGGGCCTTTCGCTCCCGCCAGGCGGACATCTGCGCCAATAACAAAACGCCCCGAAGGCCAAGGCCTTCGGGGCGTTTCTCTTTACGGCTATCTTTATTAGAGCTAGCAGGCAATGCGGCTCACGCGCTGTCTGTTAAAACGCCGTCCAGATAGCCCCTTCTCCTTCAGCGTTCTTTACGCAACGCCCTCAAGCGAATCACCACGACCGACGGCGTAGTACATCAGCCCGGCCTGGCGCACGCTCTCGGGGTCATAGAGGTTGCGGCCATCCACCACCACCGGCATCGACAGCTGGTCCTTGAGCCAGGGGAAGTCCAGCGAGCGGAACTCCTTCCACTCGGTGCAGATGACCAAGGCGTCAGCGCCCTTGACCGCCTGGATGCGATCGCCCGCCAGCATCAGATCATCACGCTCGCCGTAGATGCGACGGGTCTCGCCCATGGCCTCAGGGTCATAGGCCTGGACCCTGGCGCCGGCCTCCCACAGGGCCTCCATCAGGGTACGGCTGGGGGCATCACGCATGTCATCGGTATTGGGCTTGAACGACAGTCCCCAGATGGCGATGGTGCGGCCCTTTAGGTCACCGTCGAAGGCGTTGGCCAGCTTGGCGAATAGTGTCTGCTTCTGACGCTGGTTTACCGCTTCCACCGCCCCCAGCAATTCGGCCTCGTAGTCCACCTCGCGGGCGGTGCGAGCGAGCGCCTGGACATCCTTGGGGAAGCAGGAACCGCCGTAGCCACAGCCCGGGTAGATGAAGTGGTAGCCGATCCGCGGGTCACTACCAATTCCGCGACGCACCTGCTCCACGTCGGCGCCGAGGCGCTCGGCCAGATTGGCGATCTCGTTCATGAAACTGATCTTGGTGGCCAGCATGGCGTTGGCGGCGTACTTGGTCAGCTCCGCCGCCCGCACGTCCATGAACATCAGCTTTTCCTGCAGACGGATGTAGGGCGCGTAGCACTCCCGCATCAGCTGCTTGACCTTGTCGGAGTCGGTACCGACCACGATACGCGCACCGTGGGCAAAGTCCTCGATGGCCGCGCCTTCCTTCAGAAACTCAGGGTTGGAGCAGACGTCAACGTTCAGGCTGACACCGCGCTGCTCGAGCTGGGACTCCACCATCGCCTTGACCCGATCGGCGGTGCCCACCGGCACGGTGGACTTGTCGACCACCACCTTGTCGTCCTGCATATGCTCACCGATGGCCTTGGCCACCGCCAGCACGTACTGCAGGTCTGCACTGCCGTCCTCATCCGGTGGAGTGCCCACAGCAATAAACTGCAGCACACCATGGTTGACCGCCCTGGCGGCATCGGTAGTGAACTTGAGCCGCCCCGCCGCCACATTGGCCTTGACCATGGGCTCAAGCCCCGGCTCGAAGATCGGGATCTCCCCGCCTTCGAGGCGTGCAATCTTGTTCTCATCCACGTCCATGCAGATGACATCGTGACCGACGTCCGCCAGACAAGCACCTGTGACCAGGCCCACGTAGCCGGTGCCAAAAATGGTGATCTTCATCCCTTGTCACTCACTGAACATTTTGATCGGCCAAGGATAGCAATCCCGCCCTGCAAATGGCACAGCCGTTTCCTTGCCTGGGGCAAATGGGATAGCAAGAAGGCCCCGCAGGCACAACCTATCGCACTTTGTCCCCACTTGGCTTACACCGCGTAGAAGTGGCGGTACCAGTCGACAAAGCGCTTCACGCCTTCTTCCACCGGCATCTGTGGGCGATACCCGGTTGCCTGATACAGCGCCTCGGTGTCCGCCCAGGTACGCGGCACATCACCCGGCTGCATGTCCTTGTAGTGGCAGATCGCCTCTCGCCCCACCGCTTTTTCGATGGCGCGAACGAAGTCCATGAGCGACACCGGGCTACCACAGCCGATGTTGTAGAGCGCGTAGGGGGCAGAGGCCGTATCGGTGGTGACCTCGGTGCTACCCCGTGGTGTAGGCACCACATCCAGCACGCGCACGACGCCCTCGACGATGTCGTCGATGTAGGTGAAGTCCCGGGACATGTCACCATGGTTGTAGACGTCCATGGGCCGACCTTCCAGCACCGCCCGGGTAAACTTGAACAGCGCCATATCAGGACGCCCCCATGGCCCATAGACGGTGAAAAATCTGAGCCCGGTGGTGGGCAGGTCATACAAGTGGGAGTAGGTATGGGCCATCAGCTCGTTGGCCTTCTTGGTGGCCGCATAGAGGCTGATGGGATGGTCGACATCATCGTCGGTGGCAAAGGGCACCTTGTCATTGGCCCCGTAGACCGAACTAGACGAGGCGTAGACCAGGTGCTCCACCCGACCGTGACGGCAGCCCTCCAGGATATTGAGGTGCCCCACCAGGTTGGCGTCAACGTAGGCGTGGGGATTGTCGATGGAATATCGCACACCAGGCTGTGCGGCAAGATGGATGACTCGATCGAAGCGCTCCTGCTCGAACGACGCTGCGACCTCCGCCCGATCGGCCAAGTCGATCTTCAGGAAGCGCACATCCTCACAGCCCGCCAGGTCATCAAGGCGTGCCTGCTTGAGGGCGACATCATAGTAGTCATTGAGGTTGTCGATACCGACAATTCGATGGCCCGCACCGCTGAGCCGCTTTGCCACGGCATGGCCAATAAAGCCTGCCATACCTGTAATCAGGAGTTTCATCGCAGAGTCCTTGCCAAGTGCGCGCCCATTGTAACGCGACATCCGGCAAAACGCTGCGCGTCACATCGCGAATCACTTGGACGTGGCTACCCAAAGCATCCACTGCTAGGCCGAAAGGCGACCCTTTGCGTGTTGGCTTTTCGGCTATGGTAGGATTCGCGACGATCCAACATCGCCAGCCCAGCAGGAGCCGCCGTGAACCATCAGCGAATCGCCTTTGTCATCGAAGACCTCTACGGAGGCGGCGCCCAGAAGTCGCTTTTGTACACGGCGGACCAGTTGCGCCAGCGTGGTCACGCCGTCAAGGTCTTCACCCTGCGCGACAAGGTGGAGCACCGCCTGCCGGACGGCCTCGATATCGAGAACCTGGCGGTGGTCACGCGCCTGACCAAGGCGACTTCCACGGTATTGACCGAAAAGTGGCAGGCCCGCAAGGTCCAGAAGGCCCTTGAAACCTGGCGGCCAGAGGTGGTGATCTCCTGCTCCTGCGACAAGATCACCCGCCACCTGGACTGGCCCAACCTCTACTTCTGGATCAAGTCCGACGTCAGCGCCAAGTTCAGCGACCCGGCCGCCCGGGAAAAGGCCTTTGCCAAGGTGCGCCGCTTCTACGGCGGGCGCAAGGTGATTGCAGTGTCCAAGGGCGTCAAGGAAAACCTCGAGCAGGTGGTGGGACTTGAAGCCGAGACGATCATCCCGATCTACAACCCCTACGAGCGGGAGCCCTTTGTCGCAATGGCAGATGAGCCCCTTAACCTGCCACCAGGGGTCGAAAAAGGCCGCTACCTGTTGTCGGTGGCCGCCATCGAGCCGCGCAAACGCCAGGACCGCCTGCTGCGGGCCTATCGCCAGGCCCGGGACGAGCATGGCCTCGATGTGCCCCTGGTGCTGCTGGGCAAGGGCAAGCCAGAAAATGAACAACGACTGAAGGCCATGATCGGCGAGCTGGGGCTCGATGATCACATCCACTGGCTTGGCTATACCGCCAACCCCTACCCCTACATACTAAACGCCCTTGCCATGGTACTGACCTCGGACGCCGAAGGCCTGCCACGGGTGCTGATCGAGGCGCTGCTGCTGCACACACCAGTGATCAGTGTCGACTGCCCCAGTGGCCCGAAGGAGATCCTGACCCAGGAACTCGAAGACTTTCTGGTGGCACGCGACGACGAGGCAGGGCTTGCCAGCGCCCTGGCGCGCATGGCCGAGGCGCCCGTCACCATCGAACCGCGCCACTATCAGCAGTTTCTCACACAAAACGTGCTGCCGAAGTTCGAAGCCCTGCAGTCAGGTTCAGCCTGAACCATGCAGCTTCTGGATATTCCCTTCAACGACCGGCGCCGGCGCTACCTGATGTTCCACACCCGGGACCTGCCGGAGCGTCTTGCGCTGTCTCAGACCACGACAACCGCCGCCTTCGAGGCGGTGGGCTCCAGCCGCTTTTTTGTCTCCCAGGACGGCAGAATTCTGGCCAAGGTGGTGCCGGACAAGTTCTCGAAGACGCTTGAGCCCTTCAAGTGGTTGACGCGCGACTACCTCGAAAAACGCTGGCTGGGCCAGTCGGATGCGCGCAAGGAATACCTCAGCATGCGCATCCTCAAGCAGGCGGGACTGCGCACACCACGGTTCCACGGCTGGGGGTTGAGCCTTAATCCGCTCAACAGAAACGCCTCACTTCTATTGATGGAACGGGTCAGCGGTGCAACAACGGCGGGCGATGTGTTTGATCAACTCCCCCGCCCTCAGCAGAAAAGCTTTCTCGACAAGTTCAGCAAAGAGGTGGCCCAACTGGCCCGGGCAGGCTTTGTCCACAGGGACCTTCACTTCAACAACCTGCTGATCGACAAGCAGGGTGACTTTACCTGGGTCGACGCCCACGTCAGGCCCCTGCCACGCCAGACGGCCAAGCGATGGCGCCTGCTGGAAGACTCGCTGACACCCAACAAGCTGCGTGGCCACGACAACCTCAAGGAAGTCTCCAACCGACTCCACCACTACCTGGATCAGTTCGACGGAGATCTCAGCCAGGACAGCAGGTAGCGTTTCAGCCAACGCGAGCTCGGCGAGAGCTCTCCCTGACGGACGCTGCGTCGCAACGCCTTGCGGAACTGAGAATACTGACCGGTGCGGTACAGGGCACTGAGGTAGGTGGATACGCCTCGACTGACCAGGTCCTTGAGCAGGTCAGGTTCCACGCGCCCCTGCACTTCGGGATTGGTGCGCACGGCATCGATAAACCGATACCCCTGGCGGGCGATACGTTCATGGTGATTGCGGGCACGCACATCACCGAGATCGTGCATCTTCGAACAGGCCTGGCCGCAGTATCTGGCGTTGACCCGACACAGCGCTCGAATAAAGAACTCCACGTCCTGTTTCTGTCGCAGGTCTTCGCGGAACCCGTCCAACGCAAGAAACCGCTCGCGCGAGATCATGAATGCGTTGGTGTGAAGCCAGCCGCGATCTTTCAGATAGTCCTGAAGCGAGATGTCTTCCCCCTTCTCGACAGAGCCGGGAAACAGCACCTCGGACTTGCCCGCAACGATGTTGCCACCAAAGGCGATGCCATCAAATTCAGGGTCTTCGATAAACACCGAGACCCGGCTCTCGATGGAGCCCGGCAGAAGCTCGTCGTCGGAATCAAGAAAACAGACCCACCGTCCCCGCGCAGCACGCGCCCCCACATTGCGGGCAGCGCCCTGACCGGCATTCTGCTCAAGCTCGATAACGCGCAGCGCTTCCCGCTCACCGGCCAGGCCGCGCAGCATCTCGCCTGAGCCATCGGTCGAGGCGTCGTCGACCACGATACACTCGAGATTCGGGTAATCCTGGCTCAGCACGGAGTCTAGGGCACGTACGACCGCATCACGCCGGTTGTACGAAGGAATAACGACGCTGACACCGTATTGCTCCACAGCCTTGCCACCACCTGAAGAAAAATTCGCAACGGAGTATAACAAGATGTGCCGCGTCAGGGGGCCAAATCGACTGCGCCTCTGTGGTCGTCGCTAAGCGCCAGGTAACGCTCGACGACGTTCTCCAGTCGATAGTGCTCGCACTGGGTGGCATCAATCTGCGGCGTGTCATTCACCAGGCGAGCAATACAGGCTCCAAATGCCTCGATGCAGTTGAGGGGCACTAGCCAAGGCACCAAGTCGTCCGTCAGTATCTCTGCCGGGCCAGTGGGACAATCGACGCTGATCACAGGGGTCTGGCAGGCCAAAGCTTCGAGCAGAACAAGCGGAAACCCCTCATAGTCGGAACTCAGGAGCAGCGCTCGCGCCCGATCGATATACGGATAGGGATTTTCCCGGGGCCCCAGGGTGAGGACTCGCCCCTCCAACTGGCGCTGTTTTACCATCGACCTGACCTCGTCGAGCCCCGCCCCTCCACCTACCATGATCAATGGCAAGGCGGTGCCACTGGCCAGGTAGGCGTCGAGCAGCCGGTCCAGACGCTTCTGGCGCATATACATTCGCCCCACATAGATGAGGTAGTCGTCAGGCACGTCATCGACGGCACAACCCGCCAAGCGACGAATATTGTCGATGGCGACCGGATTATGGATGGCCACGCCACGAGACGGCGTCACACCAAAGTGCAGACACAATCGATCCAGCATCGCCTGAGATACGGTGACCAGCTTGCGGCCCTGGTACAAGGCACGCACCTTGCGCTTCTTCAATAACCGCGAGAAACCATGCTTGTTACCAAGAAAGCCAATCACCGGGTCGGCATGCAGGCAATACCAGGCGACGTCCCTGAGCCCTGAGCGCGATACCACCTGATGGGCGTGGTGCAGGTGCGCGTACACCAGATCAAAGGCGTGCTCTTGCTCCTTCAACCAGCGATCCAGCATCTTCGCGTGGGCCCGATAGCGCATCCATTTGCTGAGGTTCCCTTTGACCACATAGGGCATCGTCACCAGGTGCACCTCAGCAGGCAGACGGTGACGTTGTCGGTCACTCAGGATCAGCAGGGTGACCTCTGCACCAGCGCTGACCATGCCAGCGATCAGATCCCTGACCACTACAGGCGCTCCGCCTGAGTCCAGATGATCCACGATAAAAAGAACGCGTAATACGCTGCGAGAAGACATGCAGGAAGCATCCGACCAAGAAAGGAGCTCCCTATCATCAGCGGCTTCTTACGTTCACGAGAACAGATACTTGGCCCTAACGTGCGCAACTGATGTGCTTAAACACAAAACAAGCGTTCTAGCGCAGTTTTTACAGCACTAGACGGAAGCCGCAGCCATGCGCCACGCCAGCCAAAATAGAAATCACAACTAGCCTCCATACCCCTCAGGATTGGCCGACTGCCAACGCCAGCTATCCCGCATCATGTCTTCCAGCGTTTTCCTGGCACTCCAGCCAAGCTCCAATCTTGCCTTCGAGGCGTCTGCCCAGAAGGCAGGCAGGTCGCCTTCCCGGCGCGTAGCGATGCGATACGGTACCCGCTGCCCCGTCACCTGCTCGAAGGAATAGACCATTTCGAGGACCGTCGTGCCCCTGCCGGTGCCCAGGTTATAGGTTGCGACACCCGACGATGTCATTTCCTTCATCGCCTCCAGCGCCTTGACGTGCCCCACAGCCAGATCTACCACGTGCAGATAGTCACGCTCGCAGGTGCCGTCCCGGGTTGGATAGTCATCCCCGAAGATGGACAGCTCCGGCAGACGCCGCACCGCCACCTGGGAGATAAACGGCAGCAAGTTGTTGGGGATACCCTGGGGATCCTCACCGATACGCCCGGAGGGATGCGCGCCGATCGGGTTGAAGTAGCGAAGCAAGGACGCGGACCAGCGATCGTCGGCCCGGACCAGATCCTCGATCATCTGCTCCACCACGGCCTTAGTCGCGCCATAGGGGTTGGAAGGTCTGCCTCGGCCCATGGCTTCGACGTAAGGCACCGGTGCGTCCTCACCGTAGACCGTGGCGGAGGAACTGAACACGATCGATCGGACCCCAGCCTCCTCCATGGCCTCGAGCAAGCGCTGGGTGCCGGTGATGTTATTGTCGTAGTAGGAAAGCGGCTGCCGATAGCTTTCGCCGACGGCCTTCAGCCCTGCGAAATGGATCACCGCTTCCGCCGAGTGCTCGGCAAAGGCCCTGTCCAGACAGGCGCGATCACGAATGTCACCGCGCACCACCGGCACCTTCTGCCCGACCAGCTCTTCGACCCTGGCGATAGCCCTGGGTGAGCTGTTGCAGAAGTTATCGTAGACAACGACCTCATGCCCGGCGGCGATCAGCTCGACCAGGGTGTGGGTCCCGATATAGCCGGCTCCACCGGTGACTAATACCTTCATTCTATTCGTCCTTACGACATTGTCTGGCAGTTACTATATCCACTGCCAAAATTAGAAACGTCTTGAATACTATCTTCAGCAAGCAACGAAGGACTGTGCCACTCGCTCAGGTCTGAAGTCGTCAAGCCATTGCTCACGCACTTCAGGCTTGGGCCCTTCGAGCGCAGCGGTGATCCCGGCAGCGAGGGCTTCCTCGCTACGCTCAACCAGACTGGTCTCGAGCTCACCCTTGAGAATCTCACGCACGCCCCCCGGGCAGTCCACCGACAATACCGGCGTACCACAGGCCAGCGCCTCGAACAGCACAATGCCCATGCCTTCAAAACGCGAGCTGAGCACAAACAACCGAGCGTGACCCATCCAGGGGTAAGGGTTGTGCTGATTGCCGGCGAAGATGACCTTGTCAGCGATGCCAAGCTCATTCGCCAAAGCCACCAGGCTATCTCGTTCCTGACCATCCCCTACCAGCACCAGCGGCAGGCTAGTACCGGATCGCGCGTAGGCACGCAGTAGCAGGTCTTGTCCCTTGGCCGGCACCAGACGCGCCACATTCAAAAGGTATGGCTCGGATGGTAAGGCGTCATTGGCATCCACCATCGCCTCACGGATCGAGCGTAGCGGACAAGGGTTGGGAATCACCGTGAGAGAGCGTGGGCGAAACTTCCAGAGTGTCTGCGCCTTGCGCAAGCTGTCTGCCACCCCCTGAGACACTGCCACGAGATCCCGGCGATGGTAGAGGCAGCGAGCAAACAGTGCCTTACGACGACTGGCGCCATTGAAGTGGAAGATATTTTCGAGCACGTAGCGGGCACGCTTATCGCGGAAGCTCCAGACCAGTTCGAAGGTACCGATACCCCGAAACACGATGCGGTCTACTTTTCCATGCTCTTGCTCGAAGCGCTTCAACCAGTGCCGGAACACGACTCCGCCCATCACTCCAAGCCCCAGGAACAGCGCCCTGCCTATAAGCGGGTTGAGTAACAGACGGGCCAACACCTCGAGACCATAGCCGATCAGCGTCAAGCGATTGCGCTGCTGAAGCGGCAGGTGATGCACCTTGACCTCGGAATGCTCCGGACTCAGCGGGCGCTTAACCTTACGAAAATGCACCAGATGGCTTTCATAGCCTGCCTCATGAAAAGCATCTGCCAGATTGACCGCCACCCGCTCCATCCCGCCCATCTTGAGCGATCTCACCACCACCAGCGTTCTCATGATAGGCGCCCTTATATCCTGCCATCGCAAAAGTGCCCAATGAGACCACACAATGCTATGCAGGTTCGAGCCGACTGCTCGCGAAACATCAACGGCGAAGCTTCCTAACCTCCTTTACCCCTCTCACCATGGGCCGCCCCGACCCGTAGGACGACTATGCTGGATCATATATCGCGCAATATTGGCCACTCACACCGACCAATCACCTGCTAAACTAACGAAAAATCGAAGAAAAAGCTGGGACCGGGAGCATGAAGGACAAAAAGCGTGTTCTGCTCGTGCTAAGGAGAATGGGCATGGGCGGGATAGAGCAGGCCACAAGAACCCTGGCAAGGGCGCTGCAGAACGACGGCCATGAGGCTCACCTGCTGGTCCTCAAGGGGGCAGTCTCGTCAGCCGATAGAGAAACCTGCAGGCTCCACCAATACGACATAGACCGGGAGAGTCGCAATGGCCTCGGTCGCTTCATCCATCTTGCCGACAAGGCGCTGTTGTCTCCTCTTATCAAGCAATCGGGATTCGTCTGGCGCGGCAGGCGCTGTTCGATCACCTTCAAAGACTATGTGGCAACGCTGGAAGCTCAACATGGTCGTTTCGACCTGATCCTGATTCGAGGCCAAGGCGCCTTCGAAAACCTTTGGGCGTTCGATGACGAACGCACATGGCGCGTCGTCGAGGCCGTGACAGGGCGATTTCCAAACACCGCCAAAGGCCGCTGGCTGACGAGAACCTTGTACCAGGGCAAGAAACTACTTCACGTCTCCAGAGGGGTACAGCAGGAAGTCGGCGACTATCTGGAGCGCCAAGGGGTCAAAGTCAGCAGGAGTGAACTTCTCTACAACGCGGTACCGATCGAAGCCATACGCCGCAAGGCAACAGAACCAGCAGAACCGGCCATCCCCAGCCCCTACCTTGTACATGTTGCACGACTCGTTCCAGTGAAGAACCAGCAACGGCTACTTAAGGCCTACCACCAGGCGGTGAATGAAGGCCTCGACCACGATCTGGTGATCATCGGCGATGGCTCCGAACGTCGCCACCTTGAAGAGATGACACTGGGTCTCGGTCTTGCCGCCCGGGTCCACTTTCTGGGGCAACGGGACAACCCCTACCCCTGGATGAAAGACGCAACCGCCCTCGTGCTCAGCTCCGACTTCGAGGGACTCGGTATCGTCTTGATCGAAGCCCTGGCCCTCGGAACCCAGTGCGTCGCCTGCAAGGTACCAGGCGGCATTAGCGAGGTGTTAACAGGCCCACAGGCTAGACTACTGGCCGAGCCCAGCGATGCTGGCCTTGCCGAAAAGCTTCTCGAAGCTGTTCAAGACCCTCTCATCGTCGACGAGAAGATGATCAAAGTATTTGAACCGCAAAGTGTTATCGCGCAACTTATGGCACTGACAGAAGCCCCTTCGGAACGCCTCTATGCCCATCCTGCGTGACCACCACCTCCCCCTCGCACCCGACTGGGAATGCAAGGCCACTATCGACGACAATGGCAATATTCAGTTGGCTGACCCCACCATTGCCTCACTAAACCCGGGCGACGTTCAACCCAACACTTGGATGCTGGAGGTACGCTACCGGGCGACGTCCCGCTGGAAGTTGCCAGCAGTCACCATCTTTGACCGAAGCAAAAGCCAAGCTACGGAACTCTTCACCCAGTATCTCGAGCCCAACGAGACCGGCAAGCGCTTGATCAACCTCACAGGCATAGAGTCACTCGGCCAACTCCAGTTAACGCTGAAACATTTGACGCTTGAGGCGGACGCCACTCTACTCGGCTTTCGCAATCCGGACCTGGCAAGCGGACCGCTCCTTATCATCGCGCCCCACCCTGATGACGCCGAACTCGCTGCCTTTGGTGTCTACAGCCAGTACCCCAAGAACACCTGGATCGTCACCATCACTGCGGGCGAGCGCCTCAAACGCCTCGACAAGCAATATTGGCCAGGGCTCGATGATTCACTAGAAGAAGCCTCACAACGTAAAGGCTTTATTCGCGCCTGGAATAGCGCCACCACCCCGCTGCTCGCCGGTGTGTCGGCAGAGCAACTCATCATGCTAGGCTACTTCAACGACACCCTTGCAGAGCTGTATGAGGAGTCGGGTACCGTCGTGCCCTCGTACTCAGCGCCGGCAATCACACCCGACGCCTATCGCCAGTGGAACAAACTGTCTCTCCCAACCGACGGGCAAGCGCAAAATACTGGGGAAAATCTCCAGCGCGACCTCGCATCGTTACTAAACAAAATCAAACCGACCACCATCATTACGCCCCACACCGACATCGACCCTCATGCCGACCATATCGCCAGCACCCGACACCTTCAGGCAGCCATCGAACAAAGTGGACATGTCCCTGACCACCTTTTGCTATACGCCAACCATTTGAAGAGCACCCGCGGCTTCCCAAGAGGCCCCGCTCACGCCGCCGCAGGAGTGTGGCCAACCCAAACCGGCACACCATCACCGCGAGACGACAAGATCGCCAGCTTTCCACTTAGTATGGAAATCCAGAAACAAAAAGCCCTGGCACTGCACTCCATGCACGATCTTGGAGGCACGCCAGGGCTAGAGCGACAACTAAAACGCAAGCTGAAGAGGTTACTGAGCGGAATCACCCCTGCAGACTGGAATGACTATGGTGGTCATGATTTCTTCCAGACCCATATCAAGGCTCACGAAAACTTCGTGCTCAGGAGATGTGGTGTGAGTACCTCCAAAACTCCAGAGGCTATAGTGCAGCCACCAGACGGAGAAAATGAGTGACAACAATGGACCGCGAAGCGCAGGCCGCCGTGGTCATGGACATCTATGTTGACAGGCTCCGCGCCGTCATCCAGGTAGCGTGTCAGTGCTACCCAGCGCTTCAGGCTGTAATCCAGTGCCTTGGCCGTCGCCGAGCCGTTGGGCACCTTCTCGCGGTGAGCCAGCATCCAGCGGTGTAGCGCGTCGGCGATAGGCCTCGCTCGGGTGTCGCGTCGCCATTGGCGTTCTTCAGCGCTCAGCGACTGGGCCTCCCGAGTTCGACAGTTAGAAGCATAACCTACTGATTATCCTGGAAACGCGTTTTCAAAATTGGCACTACAAGCGTGATGCAGCAGGTGCCGGCAGGCCAATCGCCTCGAAAAGGTCGCGCTGTTCAGGCTTCAATTTGGTCAGGCCGCTCGCCGTCTCGCGACGGTGGAGCAGGACCTGGTGGAACTGGATCTTGCGGGCAATCTCCAGTGCCCGCGTCGGCGACAGCGGATGACTGCTCGCCTTCAGTCGCATCCTAAGCACCCGGTAGAGCACCAAGGCGAGGAAGCAGATCAGCGCATGAGCGCGGATGCGATCCGGTAGCCGGTGGTAGACCGGCGCGATCTCGATGTCGCTCTTCAGCACTCGGAAGCCGCGCTCGATGTCAGCCAGCGCCCGGTAGCGCTCCACGATCTGTTGTGGCTCATGATCAGCCATATTGGTGACCAGCAGCAGCTTGCCATCCAGCATCCTGGCGCGATCGAGCGCTCGCTGATCCAGCACGTAGTTAAACGTCTCGGCCGTCAGGTCGACCTTCAGGATATGCCCGAGGTGAGCATCAGTGACGGCCTTGTAGAACCTGGCCGTCACGCCGGCATCAGAGAGCTTTCTGCCGCGATAGCGACGCCCGGTATCCTGGTTATCCAGCTTCTCGAACCACTGGCGAGCATCAGCGTGCAGTGCCTCGAGCTTTTGATCGCGCGCCGCCGTCTGCACCTTGGCGACTTCCGGCCGGTGCGCCACGATCAACCGGTGATCCTGCCATGCCATCTCGCCATAGGCTTCGGTGTCGGCGTCCTGGCAGTGGGTCTGATGAAACACCTTCAACAGATCATCAAACTCGCTGTAGCGGCGACCCGGAACCGCCAGGATGAACTCGAGGGGGCGTCCCTCGACACGCACGGCTGACAAGGCCTCCAGGTTATCGAGGGAGAGCAGCCCACGGTCGGCCACCAGCACGACACGGCGGACGTTGAAGCGCTTGACCACGGTCTCGATGGTCGGCAGCAGCGTCTTGGTTTCCGCGACGTTGCCATCGAATACCTCATGGTGGATGGGCAGGCCTTCCGCCGTCTGCACGACGCCCAGCATGAACTGTCGGGCGATCCCGCCCTCCTTCGAGGGACCATAATGGTGAACATCACCATCGAGTGAGGTACTGCCTTCTGCCCGGATCGTGGTGAGGTCATAGAAGACGATCGACAGCTCTTGATCGATCAGCGGCTTGAGCTGCTGTGCCAGCACGTTATTGAGGGCTTCGCTGCAGTTCGACAGCGTGTCCATGGTGCGCAGCAGGTGCTGATGGCTGATCGAGGCTGTATCGACATCGGGCACCAGTACATCTTCCAGCCAGCGCAGCACACCGAGCTTCGATTCGGGATCGCATAGCCGATTGAATACCATGACCCGCAGTAGCCGCTCGGCATCGAACTGCCGCTTGGTGCGTAGCACCCGCCGGAAGGCGTCATCCAATCCAAGCTCTTTCCAGAGCGACGTCAGCAGCCAGGTATCGCCAACGGATCGCGCCGGCGCAAAGTCGGTCTCGCCGGTGCCGTCTTCAAGCGTCGGCTGGCCGGAGACGCGCAGCAGGCCATTGATCAGCGCGCTGGATTCCCCCGCCGTGACGGCTTCCAGGCGTCCCAGCGTCGCGATCACGCGTTGCCGCGACTTGCCAGCTTCGTCGCGGTAAGACTCGACGAGCTTCACGTAGCGGCGCGGCCCGGATTTGGTGACTTTGACGAACATGTCACCACCATAGACAGCCTACTCAGCTATTGGCAAGGTACCACGAGAAAAACGTGTCACTACAAGAATGTTGGCCACGATTCGATAAGTCACTGAATTCTCAGACCACAGGGGCCGGTTTCAGGCCAAAATCGGGCTGAAAGTGTCGAACTCGGGGCCGCCACTACACGGGCACGGTGAAGGCCTATGGTCTCACCCAGGAGTTCACGACGCCGTATACACCGGAACAGAACGGACTCGTGGAGCGCTTCTTCCGATCCTTGAAGGAGGAGTGCATCTGGCAGCATCGCTTCGAGTCGCTGGGCCAAGCCAGAATCGTGATCGAGCGCTGGATCTGATACTACAACGAAGAGCGACCACATCAGTCTCTGGGCTATGTGGCACCCCGAGCACACCTCGCATTAACTGGATGAGGTGTGCAGAAACCAGGGGGCCATTACAGCTCTGCGTAGACTTGCTTCACCGCCTTCACCCACTTGTACAGACTGTGAGCCGACACACCGAGCCGTTCGGCCACATCGGCGACGGGGTAGCCGCGATCCAGCACATGCCGAACCGCCTCGTTCTTGATTTAGGGGGTATATATCTGATTGCTCATGGCACTTCCTCCTATGCTCAAATCATAGGCCAGAAGTGTCCAGAAGAAGCCGGGGAAGTCCATAGTTCCTTAACGGGGTGTTCAATGGTCTTGGGTAAGATCACTACGTCTTTTTACATAGGCAATTGTCAGAGCGGTTGTTCAAGGACCAGCGGATGCTCGGGAATATTCGCGCCTCCTACACCCCCACTGCCAAGCTAGTTTAGCAAGCGACAATTCATTTTTCTGATGAATCAATTCTTTCTCCTAAACACCCCAACCAATAGATTGAAACAAAACCGCCAAAAATCAAATTATGAACATAAACACCAGTCCAAAAAGACAAATAGGACTCAAACTGGTTAATAAAAATCCAGTAAACGAGAAAAATCAATCCAAATGCTGCTATATCACCCGATATATATCTTTTTCTCCAAGACTTATATACGACGAAAACAAACCAAGCATAAAGCGCCGATATTATCGACAAACCAAAAACACCATATGAAACTAGGACTTCCAGGGCGTAGTTATGTAGATGCCCAATATTCTCCTTTGTCCACTCGGACAACCACGGAGTATGATCAATAACAAGCCCCCTAGCGGAGCCTCCCCAACCAAAAAAAGGCTTTTCAGATATCCATGGAAATGCAGCAACCCATGTATTAATCCTGACACCTAAACTAGTATCAGGAAGTGGAAACTGAAGATCAAAAATCTTAGGTAGAATATACGAAAATTCTATAAGTATTCTCCCTCCAGCACTATAGAGGAACAACAAGGAAATCCCAATGATCAAAGAGAACATCAGAATAATTCGATTCCTCAGGGGACGGAACAAAATACTCTTAAATTCAGTAGCAAAGAAAAAAACAAAGAAAAAAGTCAAAAACCCTAACAAAAGACCTACAAACACAGCCCTTGTTTGAGTTATATATAATCCAATGAGACAATACAGAAGTCCTCCCACCCAAAATAGGCATTTGAGGGTTCTATACTTTTCTGTCGCAATAATCCTAGGAAAAAAAACGGACAACCCGATAAAACAAACACCCAACAGCATTGCCGAATGCTGCCAATTCCTTACCCCTAAATTTACCCGAACGCCCTCCAAGCCTAATAGCCACTCTGAGACACCATCACTCTGACTCCAAATTCCAACAACTGCACCCAAGAGCCCTAGAAACCAAGAAAAAATAACTTTATTTGCACTCCCTCTGAGCCACCAAGCAACTGATATAAAAATAAAAATCTTTGCCAGTCTATCTATCTGAGGATTATCAGCAACCCAATCTGGGTTTTCAATATAGTTAACGACCCAAGACAACGTTTGAGATAACAATGCTAGAAAAAGGAGAAAAACGGGAAATGAAAACCGCAAAAATTTCGAAAAATACAGAAGTGAAAACAAACCAGTTATAGCAAAAGCGGTTTCACTAAAGCTACCAACAGGAGGATAAAAAATTCGAAAAAAAGAGTACAAAAAAACAAGCAAAATGCCACACGCTAAAAAATTGCGAGGGACCTTACAATCAAAATTTCTCGTATAAAATATCATGCAACGTCCATATCTAGAACATATAGGAAATTGAAAAATAAGAGCTTGTAGGCAACCTCGCCTAGGCACGGTGGTTGCTGCGTCGCTTGGGCTGAGGGAGATGCTGCCAGAGATCGCCACCACGAGCCCTATCATCCCAGATCCAGGCGTAGATCCACTGGTGACTGACTCCTAAGCCAGATAAGGGCGCCATGAAACCGCTGATCTGCTCCGGGCTCCATTCCTCCCTCAGCCGGTCGGCGACGCCGGCGATCTGATCTTGCCCAACAAAAGTGGACACCTGTCTATGCGATCATTCGAGCTTCGAAGGCTACTGGGCTGATCATCCCAATGGCGCTGTGGCGGCGCTGCCGATTGTAGTCCAGTTCAATGTATTCGAAGACCTGCCTTTGTATCGCATCCCTGGTCCCGAAGCGCTCACCGTGGATAGCCTCGACTTTGAGACTGTGAAAGAAGCTTTCAGCACAGGCATTGTCGTAGCAATTGCCCTTGGCGCTCATGCTGCATAAGAGCTTGTGTCGCTTGATAAGCCTTTGATAATCCGTAGAACAATACTGACTTCCGCGATCTGAATGGGTGATCACCGTCTTCGGGTAACCGCGCCATGAGAGCGCCATCTCTAACGCCTCACAGACGAGATCTGCTTTCATCCGACTGCTCGTCGCCCAGCCAATAATTCGTCGAGAAAACAAATCGATAACGACGGCCAGGTATAACCAGCCTTGGTCTGTGCCCAGATATGTGATGTCGCTCACCCATTTTTGGTTCGGCCCTTTGGCGTCGAAGTCCTGATCCAAGAGGTTCGGCGCCACCGGCAAGGAGTGTTTCGAGTGGGTGGTTGCCTTGAATTTGCGCGCCGCCTTGGCGCGCAGGCCTTGCCGCCGGAGACTGGCCGCGACGGTGTTGCGACAGATCGAAACCCCATCCTCCTTCAAGTCGAGAACCAACCTGGGGGCGCCTGAACGCCCCTTGCGATGGTGGAAGGGCTCTGCCACACGCCGGTCCGTCTCGGCCTGCTGACGTCGCCGTGGAGACGCCTCATCGACACGTTTGCGCCAAGCGTAGTAACCACGACGGGCGACGCAGAGAAACGCGCACATCCGCCGGATGTGGTAGGCCTTGTGGTGTTGCTGGATGAAGGCGTACTTCACTTCAGGCTTTTTGCGAAGTACACCGCTGCCTTTTTTGCGATGGCCAGATCCTCCGCCATATCAGCCATCTGGCGCTTGAGACGGGCATTCTCGTCAGCAAGAGCCTGTTCGCGTTCCGTCACCGTTTTGCGCTGCTGGGCTTTCGTGCGCCATTGAAAGATCTGACTAGGCTGGAGGCCGAGGTCACGGGCGGCAGTGGTGACACCTACCCGTTCAGCGAGCAATAGAGCTTCCTCGCGGTAGGCATCGGTGTAGTGGGCACGTTGCTGTTTCTTCATGGGGGTAGCTGGCTTTGTCATGGGTCACGTCGTTCAGCGTAGTTCCTTAACGGGGTGTCCACTGTTGGTGGGCAAGATCATGGCTGTGAGCTGCCTTCTTCTTGGGCCACCTCTGCCACCGTGCGGCTATGCGGCGGGAGCAGCTTCTTAAGAATTGCTTCTTGGCGCTCGTCGGAGTACTTCATCCGAACCTCATCACGCCCCACATGGTTCAGAGTCTAACAGCTGCTGAGGCTCCAATCAGCTTGGCAGTGGGGGGGCTTCCACCCTCAACGAATGGGCACATGAACCGGGGGCTTTGCAGAACGCTCTGCTTTCTCGAGCGAATGCTATTCGCTATACTCGATATTACTTTCCTTTATAAATATCATAGAACAAAGTACGAATAGATCAATACCCAACCCCTGGCGGGAGTAGAGAATACTTGTAGCGAATCAGTACGCATTCTTGTCACTAAAAATCTTGAAAGCCGTTAGGATTATAATTTTAATATCTAACCAAACTGACCAGTTATCAATGTACCAAAGATCATGCTCAACCCTGGACTGCATTTTTCCCAGTGTGTCTGTTTCCCCGCGAAAACCATTAACTTGAGCCCATCCGGTGATCCCAGGCTTTACTTTATGACGCCTCATATACGATTCAACTATATCTTTATAGTATTCATTGTGAGCTAACGCATGCGGTCTCGGTCCGACAATGGACATTCTTCCTTGCACAACATTATAAAACTGAGGGAGTTCGTCCAAGGATGTTCTTCTTAAAAATCTTCCAACCGGTGTTATTCTATCATCACCTTTTTTTGCCTGTGAAACAACGCCATCACTTTCTTCATGAAACTTCATGGTTCTGAATTTATACACTTTAAACTTCTTACCATTCGCGCCGGTTCTATACTGTTTAAAAAGAGCAGGCCCAGGAGAAGATAGCTTTACAGCTATAGCTATAGCAAGACAGATGGGCAAAATTATAATCAAAGCGAACAAAGCTACAAGTAAATCTTCAGAACGCTTGACAACCCTTGCCATACCATTTAGCGGAGATACACTGAGGTCAATCGAATAATGCCCAGCAACTTCACTGACGCTATGGTTCAGAAGTTGCATACCTTGTAGATCCGGAAGAAAACGTAATTCACCAGTATGATTCCGAAGAGCGTAGGATATAGTTCTAACGACTCCTCCCAATTCAAGAGGCAGGCATATCCAAATTTCCTTGGCTCCAGAACTAATAACGCGCCTTACTATTCGGTCAACAAGATACCTATCGTTCTCATTACTAACACGCTCAACACCAGCAATAGAATACCCTTCACCAGGTGATGATCTCATACCTTTGGCAACTTTTATCAACTGATGCCCGGGGCCGATAAGAAAGACCGATCGTCTTGCTTTACCCTTTATTCTATACTTCTTCAGCATCAATTGAACAGTTGCTCTTGCACAGCAAGCCAACAACAAGGATAAAGAAAGTGTGCCAACCACCCACAAACGTGAAAATCTATCGGCAGCATGTGCAAAAAATATTATTGAAGTTGCCAAAAGTCCCACGAACACCCAAACCATAAAAAGTCTAGCCACGAGGGTTGTGATTCTAGTTACACGCCATCTAGAATAAGAACCAAACAAGCTGTTGAGTAATAGTACAAAAAGAGAGATAACAGATACGGCTAGCACGTACCGTTCATGGAGATAAAAGTCACCAAAACGTAGACGATATACAATAAAACCACTAAAGACAACAAAACCCAAATCCGCCATTGCTATTATTAGCTGTGCGGGGTATCTGTCGGATAATCCGTAACTAAACTTAGACATATAATAACGCCTTATTCTCGACCATACATGTCTTTAAGCCGAACAATATCATCTTCCCCGAGATAACTACCTGATTGAACTTCTATTATCTCAAGCGGAATAACTCCGGGATTTTCAAGTGAATGAATCTGTCCGACAGGTATGTATGTCGACTGATTCTCACTGACCAGATACGACTCTTCCCCATTTAAAACTTTAGCAGTCCCTGAAACAACAACCCAGTGCTCCGCCCTGTGGTGATGCATTTGTACGGAAAGTTTCTCTCCTGGATTGACAGTAATTCGTTTGACTTGATAACGCTCACCAACGTCTATACTGTCGTATGCCCCCCACGGTCTAAAGACTTCTCTATGAGTAACCCCTTCATTTCGTCCATCTAACGAGAGCTTATCAACAACTTCCTTTACGTCCTGCACCATATCTTTCCGTGAGACCAAGACAGCATCTTCAGTTTCAACAATTACTAGATCTTCAATTCCTATCGTAGCCACAAGTCGATGGCTAGCGTACACATAAGACCCTCTGCAACTCGTAGAACTTATAACATCTCCATGCGTAACATTCAACATTGAGTCTTTAGTCGATATATCCCATAGTGAAGACCAAGACCCCACATCACTCCAGTCCGTAGTAAACGGTACAACACATGCATTCGTTGTTCTTTCCATTACTCCGACGTCGACAGAAACGGCCGGGCATGTTTCAAATATAGACTTTTCGGGACGAATAAAATCGAGATCAGAGCTAGCATTATCAAGTGCTTTCTTACAAATTACATAGACCTCCGGCTCGAAATTTTCCAGTTCATTCAAGAAATCACTTGCTCGAAATAAAAAGATTCCACTATTCCAGTAGTAACCACTTTCTGCGAACAACTTTTCGGCTGTCTGTAAATTTGGTTTTTCAATAAACCTTAAAACTTCATACCCACCATCTCCAACCGACTTACCCCGTTCGATATAACCATATCCAGTTTCTGCACGCGTGGGATTCACACCAAATGTCACCAATTTTCCCGATGCAGCAACCTTAGCAGACTCGTTTATGAGATCAAAAAAAAGACCAGTGTCCCCTATTGCATGATCCGCAGAAAGGACCAGAAGCATTGCCTCGGGATGTTTATTAACTGCTTGGTGGGCTGCCAATGCAATGGCCGGTGCCGTATTTCTCCCCTGCGGTTCTAATAGGATATCCACAGACCTTAGGCCACAACCGCGAAGTTGCTCGGCTATTAGAAACCTGTGCTCTTCATTACCGATAACTATCGCGTTGTCACTATCAAATGGCTTTAGCCTATTAATTGTTTCTTGCAGCATGCTTTTTCTCCCGAGCAATCTTAAAAATTGCTTTGGATACATACTGCGAGAAAGCGGCCACAAGCGCGTACCGCTTCCACCGGCCAAAATAACAGGAATTATCATAGCAAGTCTCAATTTCAGTTTTGATGGAATAACATCGCTAACACCACCTTCTGTTTTACCAAAGATGATCTTACATTTATTTCCGTGAATGCAAGAGAGAAGTGTAGTGCATGCAACATCGAGTGCCCCGAAGTGTTTCCCCCGAAACAGCAATATCGGAATGCAATGTCCCAGAGATATCGAGAGAGGCAATATAATGCCTTGATCAAACTCTGCAGCTCGGAGTCCAGCATAGAATAAATAAGCGCAGCACTGGCGGTATCTAAAGCTCCTGCGTTTTCCCTCAGGACTACCTCTTCCGCTGTCCTATATCTCAATCGTTTTCGGGAGTGAACTTTCAGCGTATTGACCACCGTGCATAACTCGACACCGGTGATCCTCCCGAAACCAGTTGCCTTCGGAAAATACTGCCGCATCAGGCCATTAATGTTTTCATTGGTCACATAGTGTCCGGAACAATAGGATTCGCAAAGGTAAGTCGCCGCCGGTATCGCCTTTTGTACGGTCTGGTGATCAGCGAACTCCAAGCCATTGCCCAATGTTCTTGCGAAAAATCACGTATGGATACATATACTTCATTGTGATGGCTATTTGCCTAGGTTTTGTCCGAAAGGTCGAACTTGCTAATGTCGTGAATGCCGCAACAGCATAGGTGAACCATGCCAGGACGCTACGAGATCTCCGACAACGGCTGAACCCGCGCCGAGAACATTTTGTCGCCGCCGCAGAGAACGGGGCGTCCCCCGCCGCGAAGGCCGCCAGGTGCTGAACGGCATCTTCTGGTTCCTCAGCTCGGGTGCCAAGTGGTGAGATCTACCAGAGCGCTACGCCCCATGGCAGACCGCCTATCGCCGCGGCCGCCAGTGGCGCGATGACGGCACCTTTGATGCTATTCTGAAGCGCCTCCAACTCCCCTTGCACGGGGATGGTCTGATGGACTAGGAACCCGGATGATCGGCTCGACATCGATCCGCGGTACCCGTGCCGCTTGTGGAGGAGGCAAAAAACGGGATAGCAAGAGCCCGTAGACCATGCCTTGGCCCGCAGCCGAGGCGGCCTGACGACCACAATCCACACGGTCTGCCATCGACATGATTGGCAGCAGGCCTTCGCGCTCTCGCCCGGGCAGGACTCGGATACAGGCCACATCATCCCCGCTCTGGACACGTTCATCAGCCTGGAAGTAGGGGCAGACCGCGTAAGCGCTGTCGCCATATTGTGGCGGACATAAGGCTATGACAGCGATTCGCTTCGCAGCTACTGCAATCGGCAATGCGTGAATCCGATCATTGAGCGAAAGACGCGCCTCAGCGCCTCAAGGGGCTTTGACATGCACCATATCGAGAGCGAAACATCATCAATCGTTTTTTTTCGGCAGGGTCAAAGACCTACACCGTGTCTGCGCCCACTACGCTAAGTTGGCCAGCAGTTTCAAAGCAATGGTAAACCCGGCCTGTATCGATAACTGCTTACGCGCCGACCTTTCAGATAAAACCTAGGAGACAAGAGTATGCATAACACGTAGGTAACCAGGTCGAAGAGAGGTGTATCAAGGCGCAACTTCGATCGTCGTTGTGCTCAATGCCACGTCAGCGTGGATTCAAAACCCACTAAACTGTCGCCATGGCCCGCTGGTGTGGGAACCACATGCTGAGCCAGTTCTCGAGAAATCGTGCTCGCAACTTTCATTAGGTACTTGGCGATGCAACGTATCGAGTGACCCCTACGCATCATCATGATGGTGGCACATTCTTCAGCAGTACGGTGTTAGTAGCAATGAGTCATAGCGATAGCGTACCCGATCGATTTGGTGCTACACCTGCTCATTGACACTGTCAACCTCGCCACACCCCATATCGTTCCGAGTGTGCCAGCAACTAGCTCCCACCAACTTGACAGTGTGGACACTGCAACGATCACAGCTCCAATTCACGAACCAAAGAAGTGAAATTCAAAGCCATTTCGCCGCACTTTAAGAACGTAGACAATTTGAGTTATCCAAATACCAGGAATAAGTGTCTCTCAGTCCCTCAAGTAAGGAAATCTTTGCTTTCCACCCCATCTCATTTATAGTCGAGACATCAAGTAGTTTTCTAGGTGTTCCATCGGGTTTACTAGTATCGTACACGATATCCCCAGTAAATCCTGTGACGTGCTTAATCATTTCAGCGACATCATGTATAGAGCTATCAACCCCTGAGCCGACATTAATATGGGATTGCATTGGCGACACCCTCGACCAGTACTCTGATTTTGGCAAATTCATTATATGAACACAAGCTTCAGCCATATCGTCGACGTGCAAGAATTCGCGTTTTGGTCTACCACTCCCCCATACAACAACTTCATTAGCACCGTTAAGCTTTGCCTCATGGAAGCGGCGAAGCAAGCCTGGAATGACATGAGAATTATCTGGATGGAAATTGTCGTTTCTTCCAAAAAGATTTGTTGGCATTACACTTCGATAATCACAAGAATACTGTCTATTATAACTTTCACACAACTTAATTCCAGCTATCTTTGCTATAGCATAAGGTTCATTAGTCGGCTCAAGCCCTCCTGACAACAAATATTCTTCCCTAATTGGTTGCTTTGCACTTCTCGGATAAATGCAAGATGACCCAAGGAACAAAAGTCTGTCTACACCATGTCGGTATGCAGCTTCGACTACATTCATCTCGATTAATAAATTCTGGTGAATAAAGTCTGCGGGATACTTATTGTTAGCATTAATACCACCGACTTTTGCTGCTGCCAAGTAGACTTGTTCAATCGAATTATTCGAAAAAAATTGATCTACAGAACTTCTATTGCTAAGATCCAGCTCATCACGATTAGCGGTTAATATCTCAACTCTGTCTTCAAATGCTAGTCTACGTAAAATTGCAGAGCCAACCATGCCGTTGTGGCCACAAATCAACACTCTTCGTTTTCCACTCATCTTTAGCTTTATCCTTCTATAGCGACCGGAATTTCAAAACCGTGCTTCTTCAGTAGCGCATGCCGTTTTGCAATTTTAATGTCCTCGGAAATCATTTCAGAACACATTTCTTGAACTGATATCTCCGGTTCCCAACCAAGTTCTTTTTTAGCTTTGGCAGGGTCGCCCAAGAGCGTTTCGACTTCAGCAGGTCTAAAATATCGAGGATCTACTCGAATAACGATATCGCCAACTTTAATACCTGGACAATTATTGCCGATTATAGCCTTTACCCTAGCCACCTCATTAATGCCATCTCCCTCAAAATCAAGCTCAAGTCCTAATTCAGAAGCACTCATAACAACAAAATCCCTTACAGATATCTGCTTTCCGGTCGCGATAACAAAATCATCAGGCATATCCTGTTGGAGCATCAGCCATTGCATTCTTACATAATCCCGTGCATGCCCCCAGTCACGCAACGCGTCCATGTTACCTAAATACAGACAATCTTCTAAGCCTTGAGCAATATTGGAAAGCCCTCTAGTAATCTTCCTTGTGACAAAGGTCTCACCTCGTCTTGGAGATTCATGATTGAAGAGAATACCATTACATGCATACATGCCATAGGACTCTCTATAATTTACAGTAATCCAGTAGGCGTATAGTTTTGCAGCTGCGTAAGGTGAACGCGGATAAAAAGGTGTCGTTTCCCGCTGCGGGATCTCTTGGACTTCTCCGAATAGCTCAGATGTCGATGCTTGGTAAAATCTAGTTTTTTTCTCTAGGCCTAACAATCGTATAGCTTCAAGGATCCTAAGAGTGCCCAATGCATCAACGTCAGCCGTATATTCAGGCGACTCAAAACTTACAGCGACATGAGATTGTGCGGCTAAATTATAAACTTCATCAGGCTGCACTTGCTGTAAAATTCTAGTAAGGTTGGAGGTGTCTGACAAATCACCAAAGTGCAGGATGAAGTTGCTATTTTCAACGTGTGGATCTTGATAAATATGATCAATTCGTTGAGTATTGAACAAAGACGCTCGTCTTTTTATACCGTGAACTTCATACCCTTTCTCAAGCAAAAACTCGGCCAAATAGGAACCATCTTGACCTGTCACACCAGTAATTAATGCAGTCTTCTTTTTCATTTCTTCTTCCAACCAAGAACTATTGAGGAAAAAATTTCCTTAAGTGCATACATAACAAACAGGGTGTTAGTGAAAAAATATCGACGCCACAACCTTCTTGGTTCAGATATCAACCGATGTAGCCACTCCAGACCATTATTTTGCATCCACATCGGCGCCCTTTTTATAACGCCAGCATGGTAATCGAATGCGGCACCAACTCCTATCATAACAGCACTAATTTCACCTCGATGTTCATACATCCATTTCTCTTGCTTCGGGCATCCTAAGCCAACCCATACAGTATTTGCGCCAGACTCATTAATCTTACGAACAATCTCTTGCTTCTCATGATTGCTAAGTTTTCTAAATGGTGGCGAATGAGTACCCGCGATCTTTAAGAACGGAAATTTTTCGCGTATTTTCTGCTCTAACAGGCAAAGTGTAGCCGGCATGCCACCATAGAGAAAGACAGATTGCCCCGATTTATTTGCCTGGTCAAAGTATTTTATCATTAGATCTGGCCCGTTAATCCGCTCCTGCCGCTTCTTATTACCTCGCGACATCATCCATGCCACGGGGGCACCATCAGGAGTCGCCATGTCTGCTTCATCAATGACAGTGTTAAATTCTAAATCCCTCTTGGCTGTTACAATTGAATGTGCATTACATATGCAAACGTATTTACTCTCATTTTTTTCTGCCCATTGAGAAATTATTGAGATAGCATCATTCCAAGACAATTCATCAATTGGAATCCCAGTTACGTGAGCTATTTTTCTATTCTCTCGTGGATATATTTTCATCTCTTTGATATCTGTATAGCGCTACGATAAACTTCAAGCAGAGTTTCATAGTTTGACTCTTCTGTATATTTACTTTCAAACTCCAACCGAGCATTCTCCCCCATATGCTTTAATAAACCGTCATCTTCCCAACATTTTGCCACCATTTTATGGATTGAAGTGGGATTTGACGGTTCAAATACAATTCCACTCGTTCCGTGACTGACTATTGATGGAAGTGGACCTATGTTAGAAACTGCTGAAGGCGTACCGAAGGCAAATGCCTCTCTTACAACCATAGGAAATCCCTCAAACCATTCCGAAGGTAGAATCTGCAATTTTGCGTTTGAAATCAGTTCGACGGTATCACTTTGTGAAAGCCTTCCGTAAAATTCTATATTTAGTCCGTCTGCGTAATTTCTTACCTTGTCATTGAGTGGCCCATCACCAACAACCTTAAGTAATGGTGCTTTTTTTCCCCAAATTTTCCATGCATCTATCAGTGAAATTATACCTTTTTCTCGTGACAATCGTCCTGCAAAAACAACGCACGGTTCTCTATCTCCCCAAGGGATAACTTTTGGACGTCCGCTATAAAAATTTGGCTTGACAAAAACCTTCTCTCTTGGAAGTCCTGCATCAATCATAACAGACTTCTGGAATTCCGATAAGACAATGAAGGCATCAACCTTGTTTTTCCATGTCTTTGCGAAACGATGTAACGCTATATTTGCTGCGAGCGGCACTGTGGACAGCCTACTTCCTCTGTAGCAACCATGCTTGAGTGCAGGAATTGACGTTCTTTTCTCAAGACACTCTACACATACTCGTCCATCTCTCATCGGTATCGCCGCAGAACAAAAAAGTCTATAATTATGTAAAGTAAGCACCTTCGCAGCACGATCGCCGACTCCATAAAAGATGGACGGCGAAATCAAAGGGAAAGTATTGTGTACATGAACAACTTCAGCAGAAGTTTCAGCAATTCTTCTTCTTATTTCTCCGGTAGTAGAAATGTTCCACGGAGTACAAATGGCTCCTCTTATTTTTCCAGACAAGTGTTTTTCATTCAAATCATCACTGTGCCTAGAAAACATATTAACGACATTACCATTTTTTTCTAATAGTTTTTTCTCCGACCACACCACTTCATTTTCGCCAGAGGGCTGCTTTGAAGAATAGAAATTATGGGCCAATATTATATTCATATAAGTAAATTCACTTTAACCTTGAAAATATATTGTTCCGGGTGGACAGCCATTGTGTAATTACGAGTTCATACTTAATAAAACATCTATTCTTAAAGGCATTTTCATCAAGAATGCTAATAAAGAACAAAGATTCGACACTGATCTTACCCAGCACTGGTGGACACCGGTATAAGCGATCATTCGAGCCTCGAAGGCCTCTGGGCTGATCATCCCGATTGCGCTGTGCCGGCGTTGCCGGTTGTAGTCCAACTCAATGTACTCGAACACCTGCCGTTGCATGGTTTCTCGAGTCGTGAGTCGCTCGCCGTGAATGGCCTCGACCTTGAGACTGTCAAAGAAGCTCTCGGCGCAGGCATTGTCGTAACAGTTGCCCTTGGCACTCATGCTGCACCGGAGGTCGTGCCGGGTCAGCAACGACTGGTACAGGGACGAACAATACTGGCTACCACGGTCGCTATGCACGATGGCGCCCTTGGGCATCTTGCGGCTCCACAGCGCCATCTGAAGCACGTCACCGACCAGGTCACCGGTCATGCGCTCGCTCATCGCCCAGCCGATCACCTTGCGTGAATACAGGTCTGATCTTGCCCAACAAAAGTGGACACCTGTCTATGCGATCATTCGAGCTTCGAAGGCTACTGGGCTGATCATCCCAATGGCGCTGTGGCGGCGCTGCCGATTGTAGTCCAGTTCAATGTATTCGAAGACCTGCCTTTGTATCGCATCCCTGGTCCCGAAGCGCTCACCGTGGATAGCCTCGACTTTGAGACTGTGAAAGAAGCTTTCAGCACAGGCATTGTCGTAGCAATTGCCCTTGGCGCTCATGCTGCATAAGAGCTTGTGTCGCTTGATAAGCCTTTGATAATCCGTAGAACAATACTGACTTCCGCGATCTGAATGGGTGATCACCGTCTTCGGGTAACCGCGCCATGAGAGCGCCATCTCTAACGCCTCACAGACGAGATCTGCTTTCATCCGACTGCTCGTCGCCCAGCCAATAATTCGTCGAGAAAACAAATCGATAACGACGGCCAGGTATAACCAGCCTTGGTCTGTGCCCAGATATGTGATGTCGCTCACCCATTTTTGGTTCGGCCCTTTGGCGTCGAAGTCCTGATCCAAGAGGTTCGGCGCCACCGGCAAGGAGTGTTTCGAGTGGGTGGTTGCCTTGAATTTGCGCGCCGCCTTGGCGCGCAGGCCTTGCCGCCGGAGACTGGCCGCGACGGTGTTGCGACAGATCGAAACCCCATCCTCCTTCAAGTCGAGAACCAACCTGGGGGCGCCTGAACGCCCCTTGCGATGGTGGAAGGCCTCTGCCACACGCCGGTCCGTCTCGGCCTGCTGACGTCGCCGTGGAGACGCCTCATCGACACGTTTGCGCCAAGCGTAGTAGCCACGACGGGCGACGCAGAGAAACGCGCACATCCGCCGGATGTGGTAGGCCTTGTGGTGTTGCTGGATGAAGGCGTACTTCACTTCAGGCTTTTTGCGAAGTACACCGCTGCCTTTTTTGCGATGGCCAGATCCTCCGCCATATCAGCCATCTGGCGCTTGAGACGGGCATTCTCGTCAGCAAGAGCCTGTTCGCGTTCCGTCACCGTTTTGCGCTGCTGGGCTTTCGTGCGCCATTGATAGATCTGACTAGGCTGGAGGCCGAGGTCACGGGCGGCAGTGGTGACACCTACCCGTTCAGCGAGCAATAGAGCTTCCTCGCGGTAGGCATCGGTGTAGTGGGCACGTTGCTGTTTCTTCATGGGGGTAGCTGGCTTTGTCATGGGTCACGTCGTTCAGCGTAGTTCCTTAACGGGGTGTCCACTGTTGGTGGGCAAGATCACTTTGGACACGGTAGTACAACGTCCGCCGGAGAAGCCCCTGCCATTGACACACGTTGACGAGCGAACCCCATGGCCGTGGCAGGCCATTTCCTACTGCAGGGCCCCTACGAATTCTTGTCCTCGCCGAGCAAGCGGCCAAACTTTTTTAAGAGTATAAATCTTCAGATTGGCCTCATCGACCTAACTTTCGATTTCGGAGACGGTGAGATCGTATTGGCGCGCCACTTCAGCAGCTATGATCTTGCCCATGGAGATATCCGTGAACACGGTGGCCTTGCGCTTCGTGGTGCATCGCTTGATGGGGCTTTCGTCGCCCGTTCTGCCCTCCCAATGGCTGCACTATAGCATGTGCAGCTCGTGAGGGTGGTACTTCACCTTGACACTTATCATCGGAATTCAGGGGTTACGTATTAAAATCATCAAACCATAGCATTTGCTGCTTCTAGCAACTTACTACTTTCTAGGTTATCTATCCTGAAAATACCATCCAGATTTTCACTGTGCGCCCGCATAACGTCAGTAACCTTCCCATCCTTACCAACTTGGTAGTCCAATGAAATAACATTATTCTTGTTTATGCTAAGTGCAAAAATACAAGCATGGAACCTCATAGCTACTACCAAATCCTGCTTCCTCAAAAACTCCATAGCTTCATCAACACCCGGCTCTTCGTGCCAAATATTAAGTTTCATACCAAGATGCCCCATTTCATCTCTCAAATCATAGGCGACATCAAAGTCGGACATCCCATATTGGTCGGCATTCATTGGAAAGAACGAAAAATTAACATTACCGTTATTCTCATCGTAAAACATTTTAAGAAATTGTGAAAGTTCCACAATATATTCTTTCTGTAGCTCCTCTAAGTTTTTAGAAGGAGAAAATGAATACTTCGCCCAAAGAGGCCTGAGATTTATTGCAACACTAATCATACTATCTTTTACAACAATTTTATTTTCATCCGATTTTGTGCTCACAAGTGATTTTCTGCGGTATTCTAGGTAGTCGAAGGCCGGATCCGATTTCAATATATAAGGTTGGTTATTATTTTTACAAAAATCTGCAGATGCCTCTGTTCTAACCACCACAGAGTCACACAAACCCAGCATTTTCTTGACAATATGGCTTGAGAGTTTTGTTTTTAGAGGCCCAATACCCACGCCTTCAAGAGTGCAAAACAGTCCTCTTCTCTTCTTAGCCACGTAAAGAGTTGAAAAATGCTTTAGAAGATGAAGCGGAAGCTCCATCAAAGGACCTCCACCATAAACGACCATATCTACAGAACGAAGAAATCTCCATCTTTCACTTTCATTGATTACTTCAATATCAACCGGAAGTGAAAGCTTTCCTACCCATACCTTTGTCCTATCAGGTCTGAAGCTCGAAACATAGACCCTTTTTATCCCCGGATTCTTCTCGATCGTCCGCAGAATAACTCCGCCCAAAATTGCGGCATCCCCAACGTGTTCACCTCCGTATGCTCCAACGACAAGAACTGAAGAAACATATGAAGATGAACTTTTGACTATGGTGCTGGCACGTACTTTATTTATTATCTTTGAACTAACCGAGTGATAAAGGACTGTGTAGATAAGAAAAATTGAAGAAAACATCTTCTTAACAACATCTAGAATATTTACAATTTTTCCATGTGACTTAAGCTTAAACAAAATTAGTGTTAGGGGATCCCAAGCTCCACTCTGATCGTGAATACAGGAAGTGCACTTTTCAGCGTTAAATATTTTCCTCTTATTTATCACATTGCTTTTTTCTAATTCGAGGGAACTATCAGAATACCTAACATTGGCTAACATCTCATCTGAAACACTGCAAGCGTATGCTTCTCCAAGAGATGTTATGAGCACCCCCTCTCTTTGGAAAGCACAAGGCATTGGCCGTTTGCCGCCGTTTACTAACCATTTCGACATTGCTTCATAGTATAACTTTCTGGACAAAGATCTAGTTTGTTTGTTCAACTCATAGGAACGGAAAAAGTCTGACAAATAACTTCTTTGTTCGAAATCAAGAAAAACTTCTGGTATGACATCCTTATTATACAATCGATTTATCTCTGTCGCACATCTAAATACAATTTCAACTCGCTTATCTCTAGCATACCGAAGAGTTTCAGTTACATTATAAATGTTATCTTTACTTACTGTACATTGCAGTTGAAGACGCACCCCTTTTTCTTGAAGCACACCAATTGTAGACTCAACCTTCGAAAAAACCCCAGGGACACCTCTAATAGCATCGTGTGTTTTCTGAACACCATCTAAAGATATATTAACTGAAAAATCAACCCCTCTCTTTTTACATTCCGCATCTATTAGTCTTCCTAAACGCCTCCATTTGCTTGTATGGAATCCATGTGAAGTAATAGAGAGTGTTTTTAGCTTGGGCAAAGCTTCAAGAATGCTAACGACGCATTTTGCTAAGTCTGAACGTAATGTGGGCTCTCCTCCTGAGATACCCAAGTGCTCAACTCTTTCATAGTATTCATTGCTAAGAATTTTAAATATCTCTTCGGGTGACAACTCTCCTTTTACCGAATCTTTCCAAACATTGCACATCACACACCGTGAATTGCAATTATCAGTAATTGGAAAGTTGATCACTACTGGTCTGCCAATTTTTTTCCCATGCCTTTCCGGCTTTGTTATCCACTCAAAAATATATTTGATGATTTTCTTCATTTGGAACTAAACCTTATTTGTTAAAACAAATGTCATCCAGAAGATTCCACACAGCGGCCCATATACATTGCCAAACGGTACCGTAGTCATTGAAAGCGCAAACACAACAACATAATATGTGCTAACTGCTCCTCCACCATTCTTTAACAGAACAATACGTCCAAAGTGTAACAGAAGGTTTTTTAAAATATATAACAGCAGTATCAGTCCAAAAACGCCGCCCAATGCCATTAGAATCTCAAGCACACCATTATGTGTGTGCGGAGGCAACCAGAAACGTTGAGGGAAATTTTCAGCGTAGTAGTCTTCGACCCCTACTACGTAACCTACGCCAGTCAGTGGATTTTCTATTAGCGCATGAAGCGCAGTACTGAATACAACAGTACGGTTATTTAATGTAAATATCTCTCTAATTGGGTCTTCGCCTTTACCTACTACTTCAATCAACTCCATAATGTTTAGCATAAGATAGATAAGCGCACAGAAACCTACTATTATTGCGGCTAGAAAGAGAATTGTTTTTTCAAAGAGTAAGAACCTTTTCTTCATATATATATGTGTGTGTATAAGAATCAACAAGAAAAGCAAAGCAAGTGATGTTCGGCTGCCGGTAAAGATTAATGCAGACACAAAAGCTATGGCTGACATGATGTAGAATACTGATTTTATCGTATTGTTTCTTTCGGTTTTTGAAAGACTTAACGCGCTCACGAAACCGAAAGACATAAATGCACCCAACATATTCGGGCTATATACATATCCCCCAAGACGCGTTCTTCCTTGTGTCTCTTTTACCCACACCATATCTTGATCTAATATTAAATATAAAAACACGACTATCAAGGACGTTGCAGCTATAAAATAAACTGCTTTATGCAATAAAATCTCCACAGGCACATTATATTCTACTGATTTATTTACTACAAAAACTATAACCGCAAGAGGTACGATAATTTCCGCAACACGATACCAAGCAACAACCGATTGAGGGGTGTTTAATCCAACCGAAAGTATCAGAAGGAAAGACACAAGTAGCCACTGCCGATGGCTTTTAGTAAAAACCGCACGACTTCCCAACTTAATTAATGCTATGAACACTACAGTTGTTGAGAAGAACCATAGTAGTCTGACAATCTTATTGGCACTCAAAAGCGGCATATCTGTCAAACCAGTCTTGTCAACAACCTCTACTCCAAAAACCGGAAACAATGCAATCGCCAACAGAAAGTAGTACTTTTTCATTTTAGACCTTTGTTAACGATTTTTTCCCAACAAACTGGCGTAGCGCTATTGTTACAACAACATAAGATACACAAATATAAAAAACAACAATATTTACCGAAAGGATGTCGGAGAAGACGTAAAACAATACGAAAATCGGCACGCACATCAAATACGCTTTTCCAATTGCCGTTTGGTCTCTATCAATCTTAGCTCTCGCTAAACTTCTATTTAAACAAAAAACAACCATTGCCACTAGGGCTAATGCAACACTAATGGCCTGGGAATATTCATCAGAACCTCTATACAGAAACTTATATACAACCTCACCGCCTAACATTGCCATTACCGCATAAAATAAATTAACTACAAAACCTATGTTGAACAGCATCTTAGTATGGCTGGTTTCTGACACCGTCAGCCTTGATAAATAGTAAACTGCAAACACTGAATTAAACTGGAATATTGGAATAAATAGATTAAGGTACTTCCTCGACTCTGAGATAACCTCTTCATTTGAACAAAGTGCCGCAATTATATATATTCCATTCATTGGCAACCAATATAAAAACGACAGCAGTACATTTTTAAGTACTAAGTACCTTTCTTCCTTCAGTACTACAATGCAGTAAGTGGAATTTACACAGGCTCTTTTCATTTTTGTAAACGCAATAAACGTAAATATGCCAAAAACTAAACTTAAGAATATTGCAAGAAGAATACTATTTTTCCCGTCCGGCAAGACGAGTAACATCAACATTAATGATGAAAAATATACACAGGAAGAAATGACAGACATACCCTGCATTTCTGATACATTTGAACTTTTCCTTAACGAAAAGAACACTCCAGTTAATATAATAATCCCAACGGAGGTAAACATCTCTGATAGCGGCGGCATGTCAAGTGCGAAAAACAAGACCTGGCACGCCACTACAATTACAGTCATTCGGAAGATTAAACTTCCCGACGATGCTACAAAGGTCTTTCCCTGAGCGCGTTCAAAAACCATAGCTGTCTCAACGAAACACGCGCCACAAATGCCTGCGGAAACAATTGCGATCGAAAGAATGAACAGTATTTGTCCTGAAAGTTGGCTTGGAAAATTATTAATAATGTAAATTGATAATAATAAATTTCCTACAGAATATATCGCTTGCTCCGTCATTGCGTAGAAAAGTTTTTTATACCTGCTTATCAATAGTTTAACCACGTAAGTTTTACCTTTTCTTCATTTTTTCTCGCCATATATTGATTCAGACCTCTAGAAGAAATCATGAATTTGAGTTTTTTGCTTGATATTTTGGATGCGGGTCTAAGCAATAATCCCAGCTTCGATGGCTGCTGCACCATAACATTCAGTAGACCTGGGGACTGCCAGTTATAGCTCAGTTTTAGATATTCCAAGAGATTTCAAATCTAGTAGTGTTCACCCTAAATACATTCGACTACGATATTATCAAACGAAACTTTTAACACATACCCTGATTAAAGCGAATGAAAATAACGGCCAGTCATAGACAAAGTTCAATCCATCAGCAATAGGTCTTCTATATCTGCCACCGGGGCGTCCACTGAGACGCATCTCCTGACGGCGGATACAGTTCCTGAGTGCTAGACCGTCAATGCGTTGATGCCGGTGCCACATGGTGGCGTTACCATCAGTTCGCTCATCATTTCATTGGGGCACTTGAAAAAGAAGGGCTTTCGCGGGCGCATGTTCAACTCAAGCGCGATTTTATCTAGTTCTTTCTGGCTAGAGACCGATAGGTCCATTCCCTTGGGAAGATATTGCCGTATGAGTCCATTGATATTTTCGTTGGCACCTCTATGTCACGGACTATGCGGGTCACAGAAGTAGATGGCAACATAGGTATTCTGGGCATGCTACGTCATCTCGCATCCCCCCCATACGTCATGGTCTTCCGTACAGCCAATAGCATTCGCTTCAGCGCAGTGCTAAAGCCTTACACGGCAGTGGTGGCGGTCACATCGTACATCTACACCAGAATCAGGTAACAGCTTTTCAATCTACGAGGGTGCCGGCGGCCGATGCATTGCCCTTGGCTGTGATCAGGGCGCCTTCTCAGTGCACGTGGGATTAACGTCTCTCAACCTAGGGAGATGCCTGTCAAGCTTGTTGGAACACGGGATCATGCGGCTTCTAACCGCTGATTCTGCATGAAGATTGGATATTCCTGATCGGGATTCAGCCAGGCCGTCCGACGTGGCGTCCAGTTGCGGGTAGCGCTGCTCCACCGTCTGGGATGTTGCCGTTTCGCCTCGGCATAGATGGCATCCCGCCTTGCCAGAAACTCGTCATCCTGGCTGGCATGCCGCTCCTCTGGGGTGACGAAGCAGATGGCGCTGTGGCGGTGCTCGTGTTTGTACCAGCGCAAGAAGCCAGTGACCCACTGCTGCGCCGCTGCCAGGCTCTCGTAGCCTTCCGACGGATAGTCAGGCCGGTACTTGCATGTCCTGAACGGCGACTTCGAGAAGGCGTTGTCATTAGAGACTCGGGGGCCGCTGTCCGACGGGGTGGTGTTCAGTCGCTGCAGTGTCGCCTGAAGCGTCGACCCTTTCATGGCGGAGCCATTATCAGCATGCAAAACCAATGGTTTGTTGATGCAGCCTTCGCGCAACACGGCGCGCTGGATGACCTCGCTGCTGTTGCCCACGGACTCCTGGTCGAAGACCTCGGCATCAACGATCTCGCGGCTGTATATGTAGACGATCATGTAGAGGTAGTAGAACTGCCCACGCACCCGGGTCGGTAAGTACGTCACGTCCCAACTCCAACAGGCATTGGGCGAGTCACGCGGTATCGCTGAGGATCCCCCTTGGGGCGTGGGGTACGAGCGCGGCCACGCTGGTGCTGCTCACCGCGCTCCCGGAGGATACGGTAGTAGCTGACCTCTGACGCCACGTATAGCCCTTCCTCGTCCAGCAGCCGCGGCACGATCTGCCCGGGCGGCAGGCTGGCGAACTCGGGACGATGACAAATCTCCAGCACTTGCTGACGCTCTTCAGGTGACAGGGCGTCCTGGCGATCTGAAGTGCTGATCATTCGTCCCCCCACCAGATCGCTCGCCCCTTTTTTCGTAGCGCCAAGAGGGCTGCGGATTCCGCGAGAGCGGCCTCCTTGCGGCGCAGCTCACGCTTGAGATCCTTGTTTTCCTGGCGGTCCGCCTTGCGGGCTTCATTCTCCTGCTTGGAGGCGACTTCACTCCGGTCGTTGGCGTCTTCGCAGCTCGCCCGCCAGCGCTGAATCTGTTCAGGATAGAGGCCGCGCTGCCGGCAGTACTCGGCACGCTCGGCCTCACTGAGGGCCGCCGTCTCCAGCACGGCGTGGAACTTCTCCTGCGAACTCCAGCCCTCGGGATCATCGCTCTGATCAGGTAGCAAACGGGCCGCTTGGCGAGCCTTCTTACGCCAGTTGTATAGCGTGGCTGTGAGCTGCCTTCTTCTTGGGCCACCTCTGCCACCGTGCGGCTATGCGGCGGGAGCAGCTTCTTAAGAATTGCTTCTTGGCGCTCGTCGGAGTACTTCATCCGAACCTCATCACGCCCCACATGGTTCAGAGTCTAACAGCTGCTGAGGCTCCAACCAGCTTGGCAGTGGGGGGAGGACGGAGGTGAACGCTGACCATATCAGGGATCTGGTTGCGCCGATCGACTCCCCCTCGCGGCGGCTTGCGAGTCGCTTTCCTTGCCGCAAGCAGTGGAACAGTTCTTTTCGTAGATCTCCGTCGGGCTGCGCATAAATAGCGCTGTATATCGTTTCACGGCAGGCGTAAGCGTCTCGGAGGTCAGGGATATTCATATGCTTGAGCTTGCCGCTGATCTACTCGGGGGACGATCACCGACACAGCATGTACTGAATCAAGGCAAACCGAGGGCTTACAGGAAGCAGCTTGCGCCTAGGCCGCCAGACGGCTCGGCGCTGTTGCGCGTTTGGCGCAAGATATCTGCCATCAGCCGAACCATTGCGGCATATCTCTCGACTAATCGTCGTTGGGAAGCGCTCGGTAGAGCCGCCACCTGCCTGATGCTCAAGCCCTGCACGAAGTTAACCAAGGTACTTGTACGTTATTGCATGCAAAGTTTAGCATATGACATAACTAGAACATTCTCTCGACTAGGTCAGGTCTTGCATTCAGAATGCTTCGCTCAAGAGGTATTGAAGTCAAAATTTACTAGTCAGCACGACATTCGAAACGAATGGTTTAAGAGCATCAGCAAACATACATTGGCTTTTATAACTTCCGTGAACTAGTCCCACATTATCGACTTTCTGATCAGGCTGTGAAACAAATTCGATTAAGTTTTTTTGATCAGCATGTGCTGAAAACCCCGAAATATTCTTGACGTAGGCATTCACCGCCATGCGCTCTCCGTCGACAACGACTTCGCTTCCACGTTTCGCCCGCTGAATCTGCCTTCCTGGCGTACCCTCTGCTTGATACCCCACAAACAGAACAGTGTGCCGAGGGTCTGATAGCAATCGCTTAAGGTAGTTGACCACCCTGCCCCCCGTGGCCATGCCGCTGGCGGCGATGACGATGGCCCAGGTGTTGGTGGTGGCGAGGTGCTCGACCATGGCGAGGTGGTCGTCGTGGCTGTCTACGGTGACGAGGCCATCGAAGCTGAGGGGGTGGCGGCCCTGGTCGAGTCGCTCCTTGGCTTCGCTGTCCCACCAGGGCTTGAGGTCTCGGTATACTTCGGTGAAGCGGGCAGCCAGCGGGGAATCGACAATGATCAGGGGGCGCTCGCCTTTCTCTCCTTCCTGTCGCTCGTGCAAGAGGGTTTCGATTTCGTAGAGTAGTTCCTGGGTACGGCCGATGCTGAAGGCTGGAATGACCACGCTACCGCCCTCGCGCTGTGCACGATAAATCATTTCCTTGAGCTGTGCGCGCCGCGTCCTGCGACCTTCATGCCTTCTATCACCGTAGGTGCTCTCAAGCACCAGCACGTCTGCCCGCTCCAGTGGTGTGGGATCCGGCAACAGCGGAGTGTCGGGCGGCCCAAGGTCCCCCGAGAAGACGTAGCGATTATCCAGACTCGCGCGCTCGTCCTCAACATCAATTTCGACGTATGCTGAACCGAGTATATGCCCCGCGTTCTGTAGACGCACCTTGACCTTGTAACGCTCATCGTTCAGCAAGCTTTTCCAAGCCCCATAGGGACTTGGATCAAGATGCATTTGAACGGTATCAAGAAACCGCTCGATTAGCCTACTGTCACGGGTAAAGCCGATTTTAAGGGCATCCTCGATCACCAGCGGCAGCAACCGCGCACTCGGCGGGGTACAGACGATGGGGCCCTCGAACCCTGCTGCCATCAGGTAGGGCAAGCGACCTATATGGTCGATATGGACATGGGTCACCACCAAGGCGATGACGTCATCGATCGGAAATTCGATCTGGTGTCGCTCGAAGCTGGACTGGCCCTTGAGGTCCTCTCCCTGAAATAGCCCACAGTCGATCAGGATGGCGTGGTCAGGAGAAATCTGTAGACGGTGGCAGCTTCCGGTGACGCCATCGGCGCCACCGTGGTGGATAATGGACGGATATTCCAATGAAACCTGCTCCTTGTTGCCTGAATCAGGGTGACAAGCCCCGACGCCCGCTGCCGGGCGCTTGAGAACACGCGATTGGAGCTTGCCCGCCTAGTCTCAAGGACTATCGATATCAATCACCTTGGGCAGGACGAGGGTGGCGGCATTCTCTGCTACCGCGAATTGGCTCGGGGATGGCCAGCCCAGGAGCGAACCTTCTTCCGTCGTGGTTGGAGCGGTATAGGCAATACTGGAATCCAGACATGCAGACCACGCATACGCATTGGCCATGTCGGGCGAGGCTTCATCAAAGGTGCCATCAACCGCCAACGCCGTCCTGGCCGCCGCCAGCTCTTCCTTGCAGGCATTCACCGCGGCACGCTTCTGAAAGTTGGTGTACTGCGGTATGGCGATGGCCGATAGCAGCCCGATGATGGCCACCACCACCAACAGCTCTATCAGGGTAAAGCCGCCCTGCCCTGCCGGTATCACGGTTCCGCTCTGCTCTGAACAATTGGTACTGGTGCTGCTTTTACTGTCTTCCATGTCTGATGCTCCCTGTCGGCTTTTTTGCGCTTACCCGGTGGCGTTCTAACTGAACGGCGTTCGGCATGGCGAAAATGGCGCTGAGCCAGGCCATCAACCCCCATAACGCCGCCCTACCGGGTTCGGAGCATCTTACTTGGCGCTGCGAGCGCCCCTGAGGGCTATACGCCCAAACCTTGACGCCGATTCGGGTTCGGACAACAAAACCGCCTGTGCGGCCTCTATGGGCGCTCTGTCGCGGGGTAGACTGATGGCTAGATTCAGGATGTCGCCGACGGGAGTGAACGGGCCCATCGTGGGGCCCACTCCCAGGGAGGGTGCTGTGCCATTTGACCAGGGGTTCGGAAACGGCTCGCCGCAGGGGCCAAACAGTGGATTGGCCCAACGGCTGGTGTCACAGGGGTTACTGAGTCCTCCGGCGGCGCTTCGGGCCGAGCAGGAGGCCCAGGACAGCCACAGCACGCTGTTGCGCTACCTGGTGGAGCATGAGCTGGTCAGCGTCGGGCCGGCGACGCGGGCGGCGGCGGATGAGTATGACCTGCCGTTTGTCGACCTGCAGGAACATGAGCTGGACGAACTACCGGCGCTATCTCACTTTCCCGAAGCCCTGTTACGCGAGCATTCGGTGCTGCCGCTTAGCCTCGATGATCATCAACTGCACGTGGCGGTGCCCTACCCTTCTACTCTTGCCCGTCTGGGTGAGCTGCAGTTCGTCACCGGCAAGAGCTTGAAGCCGGCGCTGGCGCCGCTGGATCAGATCCGAATGCTGCTCGACGCCTACCTGGGGGCCGATCGCCCCGATGATGGCGCCATCGCCGTCGCTCTGGGCGCGCTTGGTGCCTCAGGCGCGAACAGTAGGGGCGCCGACGAGCGGACGGGGAAGTTGGATCCGTCACGGCAATCGGATCTGGCTTCTGGCCAGGGCGTGGCTTTCGACACTGAACAGGATGCAGATCTAGACGAGGAGCTCCATGCCGGGCTGGGTTCCGGGCTCAGCTCCAGCCTGAACGACCAGGCCGATGACGCCCCAGTGGTAAAGTTCGTCAATACTATCCTGCGTGACGCGGTAAGAAAGCGTGCCTCGGACATCCACTTCGAGCCCTTCGAGGAGTCTTTTCGGGTGCGCTTTCGCATCGATGGCCTACTCCACGAGGTGGCCCAGCCGCCGCTTAACCTTCGCGGTCGCATCGCCTCGCGCCTCAAGGTGATGGCGCGGATGGACATCTCGGAACGCCGCCTGCCCCAGGACGGCACCATCAAGGTCCAGCTCGACGATGGCGAGGACATCGACTTTAGGGTCAACTCGCTGCCTACCGTCTACGGCGAGAAGATCGTGCTTAGACTGCTGGGCTCCAGGTCGGCACGCCTGGGTATCGACGAGCAGCTCGGCTTTTCACCGGACCAGCGACGGCTGTTCGAGACCGCCCTGGCAAGTCCCCAGGGGATGATTCTGGTCACCGGTCCCACCGGCAGCGGCAAGACGGTGACGCTGTACACCGGCATCCATCAGCTCAACGCTGTCGAGCGCAATATCTGTACCGCCGAGGACCCGGTGGAGATCAAGCTGTCCGGGATCAATCAGGTCAATGTGGCGCCCCGCATTGGCCTGGATTTCGCCAATGCACTGCGCGCCTTTCTGCGCCAGGACCCAGACGTGGTGATGGTCGGCGAGGTGCGCGACCGGGAAACCGCCGAGATCGCGATCAAGGCCGCCCAGACCGGCCACCTGGTGCTGTCCACGCTGCACACCAATTCCGCCGCCGATACCCTGTCACGGCTTTCGAACATGGGCATCGAAGCCTTCAATATCGCCAGTGCGGTCAGCTTGATCGTGGCCCAACGCCTGGCGAGGCGCCTGTGCAGCCAGTGTCGATCCCCGGTCACCCTTCCTGCCGAGGTACTAGTGCAGCGGGGCCTGAACCAGGCCGAGGCCGAGACCGCCCAGCTGTACGAGGCCGTGGGCTGTCGTCACTGCACCCAGGGCTACAAGGGGCGGGTCGGGCTGTTCGAGGTGGTGCCGGTGGACCAACGCATGCGCCGGCTGATCCTGGAAGGGGGCAGCGCCGATGACTTCGACGCCCTGGCCCGCGCCCAGGGCTACCCGAATCTTCGTCGCAGCGGCCTTGATCGGGTGCTCGAAGGCGTGACCAGCCTGGCCGAGGTCTGCCGCATCACCGCCGCATGAGACCTCCGCCCTTCCCTCCACCATTTGAGTCCACCGACACGTGCCCTTTCGTCATCGCTCGCCTTCGACGGCTCCGCCAGCCTCTTCGTCCCTGTCGTCGTCCTCGCCGGCCTCTCCTCCTGGCCCCCCCGGGCAGGTGGGTGGCTACACACCTGATGCAACGCCGGGGGAGACGACCTCTTCTGCCTCCGGCGGATCGGGCTCCCACGCTGGCCACAGCCACCTTTCAGCCGGGTCAAACGGGTCAAACGGGTCAAACGGGTCAAGTGAGCCCCCGCGCAGTGGACGCCGTTCTACTCCCCCGCATCCGCGCCAGAGGTGCTGGCACTGGAAAGGCGAGGATCGCCAGGGCCAGCGGCGCAACGGGGTGCTACTGGCAACCGGCCGTCCCGAGGCCCAACGACAGCTGCATCAGCTTGGTGTGATCCCGCGCAAGCTGCGCCAGGGCGGCACGCTTGCGCGCTTCGAGCGCCAGATATCGCCCCGGGATCTCACCCTGTTCTCGCGCCAGCTGGCGACCCTGCTGACCGCCGGCGTGCCGTTGTTGCAGGCCTTTCACGTGCTGGGCGAAAGCCTTTCAAAGCCAGCCATGCGGCTAGTCGTTCAGGCACTGGGCATGGACGTCAGCGCCGGGGCCAGCATGGCCCAGGCACTGTCCCGCCACCCGCTCACCTTCGATGCGCTGTACGTCAATCTGGTCGCTGCCGGTGAGCAGTCGGGTACGCTGGACCGCATGCTCGAGCGTCTGGCCGGCCACCTGGAAAAGCGCGAGCGATTGAAGGCACGGGTTCGCAAGGCGCTATGGTATCCCTCCACGGTGGTGGCGGTAGGCATCGCGGTCAGCGCCATCCTGCTGATCAAGGTGGTGCCCCAGTTCGAGCAGATGTTCGAGGGCGTCGGGGCAAGCCTGCCCCCGCTGACTCGCCTGACCATCGAGCTTTCGGAGTTCGCCCAGCAATGGTGGCTGGTGCTGCTGGGAAGCGCAGGCGTGATGGCCGGTGCGGCGAGATGGTGGATCAAGCGCTCGGCCAGGGCGCGCTTCGCCGCTCACGGCCTGGCGCTCAGGCTACCGGTGGTAGGGACGATCCTGGAACAGGCCTCGGTGGCACGCTTCTGTCGCACCCTGGCCACCGCCTTCGCCGCAGGCGTGCCCTTGGTGGAGGCGCTGAAGACCGCCGCCGGCGCCTGCGGCAATGACGTCTACTGCCAGGCGGTGGCGGCAGTGCAGACCGAGGTCGCCAGTGGCCAGCGACTCCACCTGGCGATGCGGGCGACCAGGCGCTTCCCGCCACTGGCGCTGCAGATGGTGGTCATCGGCGAGGAAGCCGGTGCGCTGGACAGCATGTTGACGCGGGTAGCAGACCACTTCGAGCGCGAGGTGGACGATCGCGTCGACACCCTGACAAGCCTGCTGGAGCCGCTGATCATCGTGGTGCTGGGCGTGGTGGTGGGTGGCCTGGTGCTGGCGATGTATCTACCGATCTTCCAATTGGGCAACGTCATCTGACCAAGCCCCGGACTGATGAATCCAGGCATGTCGAATCCTGACCTGAGGAGCCCAGGCTCGACGAAGCCTGAGCCGACGAGGACTTCGCTCAGTGAGGCCTTTATTGACGCCTGCACTCGCTTGATCAGTAGACGTGATCAGTCGTGCAGCCACACCGGCGTGCCGGGCGTCGCTTCATCGAAAAGCCGCAACAGGTCGTCGTCACGCAGACGAATACAGCCATGGGAGTCGGCCACCCCCATGGGCTTGTCCGGCGGGGTGCCGTGAAAATAGATATAGCGGCGCTGGGAATCGACGTCGCCGCCACGATTGAAGCCCGACTCCAGTCCGCTGAGCCAGAGGATCCGGGTCAGGATCCAGTCGCGCTCTGGCTGGGCCTGGCCTAGCGCCTCGCTGAAAACCTCGCCGGTGGGCCGACGGCCACGAAAGACGCAGCCCACGGGCTGCCCGTCACCGATGGCGGCACGGATCTGGTGCCAGCCCAGCGGGGTCTGGCCGCTGCCCTCTTGCTGGCCGGTACCGGCAGCACCGGTGGACACCAGGCATTGCCAGGAAGGGGCTTCGCCCCGCCACAGCGTCAGCTGCTGACGGGCGGTGTCGACCTCCACCCACACACCGTCGGTGGGGGGAAGCACTGCCAGTTGCGGGGTTCGCATGACCCTGACTCCCTTCTCGGCTTATGCAGTTGGCTCGCGCGTCGCCGGTGGCATCGTCGGCGCCGGCTCCGGCAGTGGCGCCTTCAGCGCCGACACCACCACCGGCATCATGCGGCGCACCAGGTCGCGTACCGAGACGTGCTCGTCGTAGTCCTTCTCGGCGATGTCGCGCAGGGCATCGAGCCCAGACAGGGTAAAGATCACGGTGCCCAGCGCAAAGTGCAGACGCCAGAAGCGCTCGGAGTCCGGCAGCTCCGGCGTGGCCTTGCGCACCAGCGCCACGAAACGGGTGAACACGGTGCCGTACTGGTCCTGGATATAGCGACGCAGATGTCCCTGGGCCTGACTGTAGGCCAGCCCCAGCAGGCGCATGAACACCTTGAGGCTGTGCCGCTCGGCCGGTACCTCGAGCACGGTGCGGGCCATGGTCTCTAGCAGCACCTCCAGCGGAATCACGCGATCACCGTAACCACGCTCGAGTTCGTCGATAGCGGCATGAAAGCGATCGGAGAAGGGATCCAGGTAGCGGGAGAACACCGCCTGGATCAGGGCCTTCTTGGAGCCGAAGTGGTAGTTGACGGCGGCCAGGTTGACCTTGGCCTTGCCGGTAATGTTGCGCAGCGACGTTTCCGCGAAGCCGCGTTCGGCGAAAAGCACCTCTGCGGTGTCCAGGATGCGCGTCACGGTATCGGTCTGGGCCATTCGCGGGCTCCGTCCAGTCTTGTCAAGGGCAGTTGGAAACAATTGTTTGAATACTGGCTTGAGTGTAAGGGAGCCGCCCTTCTCGCACAATCAACCCTGGCTCCACCCTGTTTCAAACGAATGCATCAGGCGGCGGCCCACTACACCAGTGCCCTGGCACACTATTCCTGGCCTTTCGCGGTTTTACTGGATGTACATCCATACTGTACACTTCACCAAGGGCGAGCATTGACGCCCCCAGCACTGGCAAGCGCCGGCAGCAAGCCGCCGCCAAGCCACCCTGTTCCATCGCCGCCCGTGGGAGGCCGCATGACACGTCCCCTGACCCCTCGCCAGCAAAACGTCTATGACTTTATCGTCAAGACCATGAACGAGCTGGGGTACCCGCCCACCCGCGCGGAGATTTCACGCGCCCTGGGCTTTCGCTCCCCCAATGCTGCCGAAGAACACCTGCGGGCGCTCGAGCGCAAGGGCGCGATTCGCGTGATTCGCGGCACCTCTCGCGGCATCCGCCTGCCGGCCCAGGAGGCCGACTCCGGCGCCGCCAACGAGTCGCCCCAGGAAGCCAGCCCCTCGCAGGGCCTGCCGATCATCGGCGAGGTCGCCGCCGGCAGCCCGATCCTCGCCGCCGAGCACATCGACCGCTACTGCCCGCTGCCGCCGGACTACTTCACCCCGCGCGCAGACTATCTTCTACGCGTGCGCGGGCTGTCGATGAAAGACGTCGGCATCCTGGAGGGTGACCTGCTGGCGGTGCATCGCACCGAGCGCATCCGCAACGGCCAGATCGTGGTAGCACGCCTGGAAGATGAGGTGACGGTCAAGCGCTTCCAGCGTGACGGCCATCAGGTCACGCTGGAAGCCGAAAACCCCGACTTCGCGCCCATCACCCTGGACCTGCGTCGTGACAGCCTGGATATCGAGGGTGTCGGGGTTGGGGTCATTCGCGGCGGCAACGGCCAGGCCCTGGGCTAGTCGCCGTTTTCACCGACGTCGTGCCAGCGCCTGCCCGCCCATGCCAGCACCCGTACGCAAGATTCTGCATGCCGACTGCGACTGCTTCTACGCCGCGGTCGAGATGCGCGACAATCCCGCCCTGCGGGACATTCCGCTGGCGGTGGGTGGCGCGCGCGAGGGCCGCGGCGTCATCACCACCTGCAACTATCCGGCGCGCAAGTTCGGCATCCATTCGGCGATGCCGACCGCCCGCGCGCTGCGCCTGTGCCCGGAACTAACGCTGGTTCCGCCTGACTTCGACAAGTACCGCGAGGTGTCGAGGCAAATTCAGGCGATCTTCCATGAGCTGACACCACTGGTCGAACCGCTGTCGCTGGACGAGGCCTATCTGGACGTCAGCGATGTCGAGGGATTCAAGGGCAGCGCCACCTGGATGGCCCGCTGGCTGAAGGAGGAGTGTCTGGCGCGCACCGGCATCACGGTGTCGGTGGGGGCGGCACCGTCCAAGTTCCTGGCCAAGATCGCCAGCGACTGGGACAAGCCGGATGGGCTGACGGTGATACCACCCGACCAGGTAGAAAGCTTCGTACTGGCCCTGCCGGTGCGCAAGCTTCACGGCGTGGGGCCCGCCACCGGCGCCCGCCTGGACGCGCTGGGCATCACCACCTGTGAGGAGCTGCGCGAACAGCCCATCGACAAGCTGCTGGACGAGTTCGGCAAATTCGGGCGACGCCTCTATGAACTCGCCCGCGGCATCGACGAGCGCCCGGTCAAGGTGGAGCGCGAACGCAAGTCGATCAGCGTCGAAAGCACCTACGGCCGGGACCTGCCGGATCTGGCCGCGGCCCAGCAGGCGCTGGTCACCCTCTGCGAGAAGTTGAAGGCGCGCATCGACCGCAATGGTCGCCCGCCCCTGGCCGGCGTGTTCGTCAAGGTGCGCTTTGACGACTTCACCACCACCACCCTGGAGTCGAAGGGCCTGGAGCCGGATCTCGCCAGCTACCGCCAACTGCTCGACCAGGCCTGGCAACGCGCCCACCGCCCGGTGCGCCTGCTCGGCGTCGGCGTGCGCCTGGTGCCACAGGAAGCCAGGCAACAGCTGTCATTGCCGTTTTGACGTCTGAGAACCCAACGCCACAGGCATGCCAAGCAGGTAACGTCTCAGCACACGGTGTTCCTCGGGTGTCATCGAATCGGGCCACAGCCAGTGGGTGTGCCCCTGCCAACGCAGGGAGATCAGCCTGGCGCCGACGCTTTCGCAGGTCAGCTCGATCTCGCGCCAGTCAGCGTCATCCGAATAAAGCCTCACGGATTTGCCCGCAGATGACGCCAACGGACACCACTGCCAACGCCCAGGTACCGGGGCCTTGGGCTTGCCCCACCAGCGCATAAGCGCCTGACTCAGGGCGCGCAGAAGGCGTCGCTGCCGACGCTGCCATACGGAAAGGCCCACCTCTTCGGTTTGCTCGTCATCCACGGCGCCCAGCGTTGCCCCAGCTGTCGCTGCTGGCTCACTCTCGACCAGGCACCTTAGCTGACCCTGAAGCGGATGGCGGTGGGCGTGAATCAGTCTGCTGCAGAGAGCTGCGGTGAGTAGCGCCCCCACCGGCGAGGGAGTGGCGCCGGCGACGACCAGCGCGATGGTCGCCACCAGCGCCCCCTGGAAGAGATGCTGCTGCTCAGAGGCCCCGATTGTGACCGTGACCGCTGGTCTCGGCATAGTCCACGATCATCTGCACGATACGGCGACGGCTGGGCTCTTCCGGCCACTCGCGACGCATCAACCACATGAACAGGTCCTGGTCCTCTTCGGTGATCAGCTGGCGATAGGCGGCCTGATCGGCCTCGTCGAGTTCATCGTAGCAATGCTCGAGAAACGGCAGCAGCAAGAGGTCCAGCTCCCACATGCCACGGCGGGAGTGCCAGTGCAGTCGCTTGCGCTCGGCCTCGAGGCGGGAGGCCACGGAAGACGGTTGATCCAAGGGGAACCTCGTCAGGGATGGAATGTGTGGCCTCAGTATACCGCAGCACGATCCGCCAGGCAGCCGCCGGCGTATCCCGAAGGTGACCCGGCGCAAGATCATTGCCACGAATGTAGTGCGTTGTTTTCTCAAGACTTGAAAAGTATGCTATCTAAAAACAAGAGGCTGTGACGGATACGGCCTTCGCCACTGGCTTGGCCAGCGCTCAACACCCAGGTGGGACTCACGGAGACAACCGATGACAAAGTCCGAACTGATAGAGCAGATCTCCATGCGGCAGCCGGAGCTGTCGATCAAGGACGTCGAGGCCGCGGTGCGCCTCATTCTGGATGACATCACCGATACCCTCGCCGATGGTGGGCGGGTCGAGATACGGGGTTTTGGCAGTTTCTCTCTGCACTATCGGGAGCCCCGGGTCGGCCGCAACCCCAAGACAGGTGAAGCGGTGGAGCTGGAAGGCAAGTTCGTGCCACACTTCAAGCCCGGAAAGGAGTTGCGCGAACAAGTCGACGCCAGCCGTGCGCTGGGCTACTGAGTTTGCTGACAACCGCTCTCTCCGTTCTCTTTGTCTCACTATGGGAAGTCACACATGCGTTGGCTAAAAGGCCTGATCATGGCCATCATTCTGCTGGCGGTACTGGTCATCGGTATCCTGTTCGCGACCAACAACCAACAGGCCCTGCCGCTGAACCTCATCTGGTTCGAATTGCCCGAGGCCTCCCTGTCGGTGTGGCTGCTGGCCTCCCTGGCTGTCGGTGTGCTGCTTGGCATGCTGGCGATGAGCGGCGTCTACATTCGGCTGCGCGCCCTGCTGACTCGCGCCCAACGCCATAACCAGCAGCAGCGCAAGGAACTCGATCGTCTTCGCGTGCAGGAGATGAAGGAACTTCCCTGAATGCCCGATCTTCTGCTGCTGGGCCTGCTGGTCGTCGCCCTCGCCATTGGCTGGGCGCTCGGCCGGCGGGAGAGTCGACAGCAAGAACGCCCCGCCCCAAGTCTTCACCGCGACTACTTTGTCGGTCTGAACTACCTGCTCAACGATCAGCAGGACCGGGCCATCGAGACCTTCATCTCTGCGCTGGAGGTCAACAGCGATACCATCGAGACTCACGTCACCCTGGGGAACCTGTTTCGCTCTCGCGGTGAGGCCGACCGCGCCGTCAAGATTCACCAGAACCTGCTCGCCCGTCCTTTCCTGGACGGTCACCAGGGAGCCTGGGTTCAGCTCGAGCTGTCCCGGGACTTTCTGCAGCTGGGTCTGCACGATCGCGCCGAACGGCTGCTGAAGGGGCTGGTCAAGGAAGAAACCCACGCCGAAGTACGCCACCATGCCAAGCGGCTGCTGGTGGACCTGTTCGAGCGCGAGGGTGAATGGCAGCAGGCGATCGACGAGGCCGTTCCCCAGTTGACCCGACGCCATGATGACCTGCGTCGGGCCGCTGCCCACTGGCACTGCGAACTGGCCGCAGAGGCGCGAGCATCCAATAGCCACGGCATCGCCAGAAAGCACCTGAAGCAGGCGCTTTCCATCGACGAACGCTGCATCCGCGCCAACATGATCCAGGCCGAGTTGTGCCACGACACCGGCCAGTACCGGCAGGCGCTCAAGCATCTGGATCGCATTCCCCAGCAGGACGCCGACTTTATCCCGACGCTGCTTGAGCCGCTGGAACGCACCTATCAGCTTCTTGACGACGCAGAGGGACTGATCGCGCACCTGCACCGGCTGCTGGAGCTGAATCCCTGCACCAGCGTAATGCTGCTGTTGGCGCAGACGCTGCGCCAGGTGCGAGGGAGTGATGAGGAGGCGATAGCGCTGATCACCGAACAGCTCAGGAAGGAGCCGAGCCTTGGTGGGGTGGACTACCTGATGGGGCTGTACCAGCGTAGCGAGGCAAGCGAAGGCGATCCCCGTTTCGACCTGCTGCGCCAGCACACCCAGCCGCTGATCAAAGCGCTCCCCCGCCACCGCTGCCGGCGCTGCGGCTTCTCAGGTGAACACCTGCACTGGCAGTGCCCCAGATGCAGGAATTGGGGCACCACCAAACCCATCACCGGTATAGAGGGAGAGTAGCGGTCACTTGGCCTCTAGCTCCTTCTCGATCGCCTCGAGTGCGGCCATAGGGTCTTCTGCCTGAGTGACAGGTCTTCCTACCACCAGGTGCGTGCTACCGGCGTCCATGGCCTCGCGCGGGGTCATGATTCGGCGCTGATCGCCGGCCTGGGCAAAGCTCGGGCGAATACCCGGGGTGACCTTGAGGAAGTCTTCGCCACAGGCTGCCTTGAGACGCGCCGACTCCTGCGCCGAGCACACCACACCATCCATCCCGCTGGCCTTGGCCAGTCGCGCCAGGTGCTCCACCTGCTCGTCCAGGGCTACCGAAACATTAGTAGCTGCAAGTTCCTCGGCGGTCATGCTGGTCAGCACCGTCACCGCGATCAGGCGGGTCGCAAGGCCCTCTCTATCGAGCCGTTCGCGCGCCGCTTCCATCATGCGGGCGCCGCCGCTGGCATGAACATTGACCATCCACACGCCTTGCTCTGCCGCCGCCTGAACGGCAGCCGCCACGGTATTGGGAATATCGTGAAACTTGAGGTCGAGAAAGACCTCGAAACCCCGGCCATGCAGCGCTTCGAGCACATTGGGGCCGCTGCGGGTGAACAGCTCCTTGCCAACCTTGAGACGACAGCGCTCGGGGTCCAGTCGGTCCGCCATGCACAGCGCGGCGTCCATGGAGGGATAATCGAGTGCGATGATCAAGGGCGATGAGGTAGTCACGGAGGCCTCCGGCACAGTGGAATCGAAGGGCGCACCTGCGGCCTGCATGACGTGAGCCAAGCCGGCCCGGTCGCGAGACACAGGACCCGGAGCGCCAAAACGCCGCAGTATATCAGCCCAAGCGACTTCCGCGCGGCCCTATGGCCTCATCTGAATATCTAATTCCACTGATATTTTTATAAGTAATTTCTTATAACTGGATTCGTCGCTCGGCGCCTAAGGTGAAAGTCGAGACCCAACGGCATCACGTCGAACGGACTCGAAGGGGCAAGCCCCCTACGTCATGAAGACGACTTTCAACACCAAGGAGATGTCCGATGCAGACCCACAACGCACAACAGGCTGTTCGCCATCCATCGATGAACGACAACTCGAGCACCCTTTCCGCAAGCAAGCGGTCCAGGTTATGGACTATCGCACTACTGGCACTGACCTGGATGTTGCTGGCACAGCCAGTCATGGCCGAAGAGCAGCTGAGTATCGAGCCGATCAACATCAACGAGGCCAGCGTCGAGTTGCTGGCGGAACTCCCCGGCATCGGCCCAGGCAAGGCTCAGGCCATCGTCGAAGACCGCCAGGCCAATGGCCCCTTCACCACCATCGAGGACCTGACTCGAGTAAAGGGCATCGGTGACGCCACCGTCGCTCGGCTCAAGGATGAAATCAGCCTGCGCTAGACACCGGCTGCACCCAAGCCCTCCGCCGCGCAGTGCTGCGGAGGGCTTGTGGGGGTGAGGAATAATCAACACTTCAGGCAACGGGATTTCTGTTAGCAACCAACAAGCCATGATAGACCATCAGCTGGAGCGCTCGATTTGCTCTCGCAGTTCGCTGACCAGTTCTATCGAAATCTCGGCCACTTGCGCGATCGTCTGATCATCCAGCGAAGTCTGCTGAATCATATTGCGGGCTACCTCTAGCTTGCCTTCTTCGCGCCCTTCCTGACGCCCTTCCTGACGCCCTTCCTGACGCCCTTCCTGACGACCTTCCTCGCGCCCTTCCTCGCGCCCTTCCTCGCGACCTTCCTCGCGACCTTCCTCGCGACCTTCCTCGCGACCTTCCTCGCGACCTTCCCGACGGCCCTCCGCCAGCCCCTGCTGCTTCCACTGCTCAGGCCACCGCTTAGCTCTTTCTGCCAGCATATTGTGCACCTCGCTCAATTCATTCAGGGCCTGCCATCCGCCCTGTTCCTCATTTGACACCCAGTTTGGCAATAGTACTCGCTTGATCCAGATGACGAAGTGTCGACGCAAATCTGCCTGCTCTGGTGTCTGCAACCATTTCACCAGCAACCCGATCAGCTCAACCGCATCTGCGGGACTCCGGTGATGCTCCAGCTGGAAGATGGCCGACACCACATTACGCGCTTCGCTGGAGAACTGCTGGTCGGCAACGAGGGCACCTTCATCCAATAGCAGAAAGGACAGATCCGGTCGGTATTGCGCCAGGCTGCCAGGCCCTGCCTGAATGAGATCCCGAACGTTGACAGGCGCGCTCCAGCGACGCTCTCCATTATAGAGCACGATAGGCAACACCGGCGGTAGCTTGCCCGACCGAGTCAGCTGTTTCTGCTTGACCAGATCTTGGTAGAGCAACCCGACGTACGTCATGGTGCGAAGCGCCATGAAACGATCCACCGTGCTCTGAAATTCCAGCAACAGGTACACGTAGCACCACTCATCACCGAAGCGCGCGCGCCAGATGACATCGTTTTCGCGATCACGCAGGTCATCAGTGACGAAGCTGCCACTGACCCGCTCCAGCGAGTCGAGGTCCAGCTTCTCGATCCAGTCTTCACCGATAAAGCCGGTCAGCAGGTCTCGGATCACCCTCGGCTCGCTGAATAGCAGCTTGTAGCTTCGATCATGCTGGTTTTTCATGGCGTGCCCGGCCAGGCGGCCGGCCTCTTCCCTTGGCTAGACCTAGAGCCGCAGCCCCCCGTCCACCTCCATGACACGGGCGGTGAAGTAGTCGTTGTCAAAGATGAAGGCAACGCTCTCGGCGATGTCGGCAGGGGCGCCAAGGCGGCGCAGGGGCACGCCTGCGGTCAGTTTTTCGAGCATGTCGTCACGCATGGAGGCGGTCATCTCGGTCTCGATGAAGCCAGGTGCCACCGCGCCCACGCGAATACCATGACGGGCCAGCTCCTTGCCCCAGGTGACGGTCAGAGCGGCAACGCCGGCCTTGGCCGCGGCATAGTTGCTCTGGCCCATGTTGCCAGCGCGCGAGATGCTCGAGATATTGACGATGACACCCCGACGATCATCCTCGATCATGGCCGTGGCGGCGGCACGCCCGCACAGGAATACACCGGTCAGATTGACATCGATGACCGCCTGCCACTCGTCCAGTCCCAGCGTCTTTTCGACCTTGCCGTCGCGCGCCTTGACCAGCAGGCCGTCACGCAGGATACCGGCGTTGTTGACCAGACCGTCGAGCGGCCCCATGTGCTCGCGAATGTCCGCAAAGGCTTCAGTGACAGAGGCCTCGTCTGCCACGTTAGCCACGAAGGCTCTGGCGGTGATGCCGGCATCGAACAGACCATTGACGGCCTGGTCCAGCTGGTCGTTGTCGGTATCGATGAGCGCGACCCGCGCTCCACGGCGTCCCAGATGGTGCGCCATGGCCAGGCCGAGTCCACGGGCTCCGCCGGTGATGGCGATCAGGGCATCGTTGAGTTGCATACGGTTTCCCCTTGCAAGACGCGTCATACACGCGCGTTTTCAGATGGTTTTTTGGTAAGGCGCCAAGGCGTGACAGGCCGCACCTGCCGCCAGGCAAAGCGGCCGCGTGATACACCAAAGCACCACATATGAGCCCACTAACCATTGGTGCACCGCATCATGACAACCTTTCAAAACCCCCGCCACTCTTCCTTGGTCTAGCGCAAGCCTGCGCAACCCCCTGCGACCGAAACGGGCAAAAAAAGAAGATCTTTGCCACGCCGAGCGGCTGAAACCGTAAGCACGACTGCGCGAGTGGCCGCGCCAGAGTCGGCAAGGCGCTGCCAGCAAATGAAAGCCGCCGCCAGCAAAACAAAGGCGCAGTCAGCAAAAGCCACAGCAACGCTTGAACTCCGAGGAGGCCACCCCCATCTTGAACGGAGATCACAACGCGGAGCTGACATGCCCTTTCTTCTTATCTTCACCATCTTCGCCCTGCTCGACTTCGCTGTACTCTTTTCGGTGGGTAGCGAAATCGGTCTGCTTTCCACCCTGGCGCTGGTGCTGGCCACCGGCTTCATCGGTCTGCACCTGATCCGTCGCGAAGGTGTGGCCACCTTCGCACGCGCCCAGGAGCGGATGTCACGCGGCGAGATCCCCTCCTCGGAGCTGATGACCGGTGCCGCGCTGATCTTCGGTGGCGCCCTGCTGATGGCGCCGGGTTTTCTGTCTGACGCACTCGGCTTCATGTGCCTGATTCCCAACGCTCGCCGCCTGCTGGGCAAGGCGCTGGCCAAGGTCGGGGTGCGCATGAAGGGCTTCCAGATGGGCGGCACCCATTTCGGCGGTACCGAGGAAGGGGGCTTTGCGGGCCCGAAGGCCAATGCCGATGGATGGGACGAGGCTTCCGGCCGCCGCCGGGATGACACCAGCTGGCGCGAAAGTTCGGCCGGCGATGAAGAACCGCTGGAGGGCGAATTTATCAGCAAGGATGAGCGACGCCGCTAGGGCTTGTCTGAAAAGTGTCTGCGCTCGGTAATACGGCGTTAAAAATCGGATCAAAATGCTCATTTACACCACGTAAACTGCGCTTTCTCACCGATTTTTGCCTTGTCTAACCTTCGCTCGTCGACTTTTCGGACTGAGCCTGAGGCTTGCGCGGTGGACCCACCCTTGCCGCATCATCGTCTTGTCCCTCGCATCGGCACCCTTCGGGGTGCCGATGCCGTTTCATGGGCCCCGTCAGCCTTGGATGCAAGAAGACAAAAAAATTTTCATCCAAGCCCTTGAAAGCCCCCACTCCAGCCCCACTTACCAGAGCAGCACCAAGCTTCGGTGAGGGAGTACGCTCCCCCGCCATTGACAGGAGGGCCGACAAGGGCCTGCCACTTCATCGGCAGCCCGGCAATGACCTCCAGCTCTCGCCGAGTCGCAGGGCGTCACGACGAGAGTGAACAATGAACCGCCGGGGTGGATGCCCCGGCCTTGCAAAACCATCAGGAGAACGTGAGCAATGAACATCCGTCCCTTGCACGATCGCGTCGTCATCCGTCGCGTTGAGGAAGAGCAGAAGACCGCAGGCGGCATCGTGCTTCCGGGCAACGCCCAGGAAAAACCGACTCGTGGCGAAGTTCTCGCCGTCGGTAACGGCCGGATTCTCGAGAGCGGCGACGTGCGTCCTCTGGACGTCAAGGTCGGCGACACCGTGATCTTCAAGGATGGCTTCGGCGTCGAAAAGCAGAAGATCGACGGCGAGGAAGTCCTGATCATGAGCGAGTCCGACATCCTGGCGGTCGTCGAGGGCTAAGCCCTGCCCCGCAGACTCACTCGTTTCAACGTTCACTTTTGACGCTTAGATTCTAAGGAAGTACAGAAAATGGCAGCGAAACAAGTCAAGTTCTCTGATGATGCCCGCAAGCGCATGGCGCGTGGTGTCGATGTCCTGGCCAATGCCGTCAAGGCTACCCTGGGCCCGAAAGGTCGCAACGTGGTGCTGGAGAAGTCCTTCGGCGCGCCGACCGTGACCAAGGACGGCGTCAGCGTCGCCAAGGAAATCGAACTGAAGGACCGGTTCGAAAACATGGGCGCGCAGATGGTCAAGGAAGTGGCTTCCAAGACCTCCGACGTCGCCGGTGACGGTACCACCACCGCTACCGTGCTGGCCCAGGCCATCGTCGCCGAAGGCCTGAAGGGCGTGACCGCCGGCATGAACCCGATGGACCTCAAGCGCGGCATCGACCAGGCCGTCATCGCTGCGGTCAAGGAAATCCAGGCTCTGTCCGTGCCCTGCACCGACTCCAAGGCCATCGCCCAGGTCGGCACCATCTCCGCCAACGGCGACTCGCGTATCGGCGAGATCATCGCCGAGGCGATGGAGAAGGTCGGCAAGGAAGGCGTCATCACTGTCGATGAAGGCCGTGGCTTCGAAGACGAGCTGGACGTGGTCGAGGGCATGCAGTTCGACCGCGGCTACCTGAGCCCGTACTTCGTCACCAACCAGGACACCATGGCGGTGGAACTGGAAGATCCGTTCATCCTGCTGGTGGACAAGAAGATCTCCAACATCCGCGAACTGCTGCCGACCCTGGAAGCCGTCGCCAAGGCTGGCAAGCCGCTGGTGATCATCGCCGAAGACATCGAAGGCGAAGCGCTGGCTACCCTGGTGGTCAACACCATGCGTGGCATCGTCAAGGTCGCCGCCGCCAAGGCGCCTGGCTTCGGTGATCGCCGCAAGGCCATGCTGCAGGACATCGCGATCCTGACCAACGGCACCGTGATCTCCGAGGAAGTGGGTCTGAACCTCGAGCAGGCCACCCTGGACCACCTGGGCACCGCCAAGCGCGTGACCATGTCCAAGGAAAACACCACCATCATCGATGGTGCCGGCAACGATGGTGACATCGAAGCACGCGTCAACCAGATCCGCGCCCAGATCGAAGAGACTTCCTCCGACTACGATCGCGAGAAGCTCCAGGAGCGTGTCGCCAAGCTGGCCGGCGGTGTTGCCGTCATCCGCGTCGGTGCCGCTACCGAAGTCGAGATGAAGGAGAAGAAGGCCCGCGTCGAGGACGCCCTGCACTCTACCCGCGCCGCGGTCGAAGAAGGTGTCGTGCCTGGCGGTGGTACTGCCCTGATCCGCATCCTGACCAAGATCGCTGGTCTCAAGGGTGACAACGAAGACCAGACCCACGGTATCGCCATCGCCCTGCGCGCCATGGAAGCACCGCTGCGTCAGATCGTCACCAACGCCGGCCAGGAAGCCTCCGTCATCGTCAACCGCATCAAGGACGGTGAAGGCAACTTCGGCTACAACGCCCAGACCGGCGAGTACGGCGACCTGTTCGAGATGGGTGTGCTGGACCCGGCCAAGGTGACTCGCAGCGCGCTGCAGTCCGCTGGCTCCGTTGCTGGCCTGCTGATCACCACCGAAGCCATGATCGCCGACGATCCGGACGAGAAGGACGCTGCTCCGGACATGGGCGGCATGGGTGGAATGGGCGGCATGGGCGGCATGATGTAACGCCTGCCCCGGGCAGCTCCGGCTGCCCGACCCGCGCACCCCAAGCGCACAAAGCCCTGCCTTATGGCAGGGCTTTTTTGTTCTTCACCATTCATCGAGCCGCCTCATCCAGAGGTTGAGGACTTTTCAATTTATTCCCGCCCCCGGGACATGATTCACTATCGGCTGGATCAACTTGCAGGCAACATCATGGATTTGACGCTACTGGACGGCGGCATGGGGCGCGAGCTCAAGCGCATCGGCGCCCCCTTCTCACAGCCCTTGTGGAGCGCCCAGGCGCTGATCGAAGCTCCCGACCGGGTCATCGAGGCCCACCTCAACTTTATTCGGGCCGGCGCCCAAGTGATTACTGCCAACAGCTACGCCTGCGTGCCGTTCCATCTTGGCGAGCGGCGCTATCGAGAAGAGGGGCCGGCACTCGCTTCTCTTGCAGCACGATTGGCAACGCAAGCGGCAAGCCGCTGGCAGGAAGAATCCGTCCAGCCACCACCGCAGGCAAATGCCCCAGAAGCCTCGCTTAGCGTCGCGGGCTGCCTGCCTCCTGCCCTGGGCAGCTATCGTCCCGATCTGTTCGACCCCTGCCGCGCCAGGGAGATCACCACCGCCCTGTATCATGCGCAGGACCCACACGTGGATCTGTGGCTCGCCGAGACGCTGTCGAGTCTTGCCGAGATCTCGGTCATGCAGGAGGTTCTGGCGGCTTCCGAGAAGCCTCGCTGGTACGCCCTCACCCTGCAGGACGAGGTGTCCGACATCGCACGCCTGCGCTCCGGAGAGTCCGTTGCCGAGGCGACCCAACAGCTATGTCAGGGCGGCGCCGACGCCATCCTGTTCAACTGCTCGATTCCGGAGGTCATGGCGCAGGCCCTGGTCGACGCCGGCGACGCCATGCAACGACTCAAGCTATCGCGCCCGCTGGGCGCCTACGCCAACAGCTTCTCGCCGATCGGCGATGCTCACCGGGCCAACACCACCTTGACGGCAGACCGGGAGCTGACCCCGGCAGGCTACCTGGACTACGCCAAGCGCTGGCACTCCCTGGGAGCAAGCCTGATCGGCGGATGCTGCGGCATCCATCCGGCTCATATCGAAACACTAGATGCCTGGAAACAGGCCGCCCATCACTAGGGCTTGTCTGAAAAGTGCCTGCGCTCGGTAATACGGCGTTAAAAATCGGCTGGTGCGCCAGCCCGGTCAAAATGCTCATTTACACCCCGTAAACTGCGCTTTCTCACCGATTTTTGCCTTGTCTAACCTTCGCTCGTCGACTTTTCGGACAGCGCCTAGCAACGAGTTCTGCCGCGCTTCCCCTTCGCTCCGCCCTGTCAGCGGCACGACACCCAAGAGCCCAGACCACGGCTGCGACGTCCTTGATCTTCGACAGGACGACGCAGCGTGGCGACCTGTACTTTTCCCCTTCCTGATCCACGGCAGCGTCACGCCGCCTCCACGTCGCTAGGCTGTTCGCCCAGCAGATAGCCCGTGGTTTTCCGTCCTTGAAGGTTGCCCCTGTGGCACACCGATGACTCATCGACCGCCAATTCCTCAACGCTCGATCAGGACTCTCCGATGTCACCCTCTCGGCTACTACTTCTCGGCCCCATCGCCTTGCTGCTTCCCGGGGGCTTTACTCTGTTAGGTGGGCGTTCCCGGCGTGCCGCCATCGTCTTCCTTGCCTGGCTGTCACCGCTGGTCGCATCAGCACTGGGGCTGATGAGCCTGGTCGTCGCCCGCCTGGCGGAGTCTTCCAATCTTGTTACCCATGGCCTGGTCCACAGCATACATCTGGCACTGTACAGGCCGCAGCGATGACCGATCACGACAGCCAACTTCCCGCGCTTTCCTATCGGCGCGATGATGAGATAGACCTGCGCGACATCGCCCTGATGTTGCTTGACGGCTGGAAGTGGATCCTTGGCAGCGTGGCCACCGCCGTGGTGCTGGCCCTGGTGTTTGTCACCATAGCCCCGCAAAGCTACCCTGCGTCCACCAGTTACACGCCCTCGTCGGAAGGACTGCGTCTTCTCAACGAGATGCCCGACATCGACTACTCAGCGGCCTCCACTCAGACAGAACTGGAACTTAAGCTCGGTAGCTTCGGCAACCTGCGCGACTTCATCGACGACCATCCCGAATGGCAGTCCATCGCCCAGTCGGAGGCCGACGAACAGGACGTGACCCTGGATGAGCATCTGCGCCTTCACTACTTCGACAAGCTAACGATCACGCGTCCCGGCAAAGACGGGACAGGCCCGCACCAGTTGAGCCTTGTGTATCCAGAGTCGCTGCAGGGGGCTGCTCTACTCAATGACTATCTGGCATGGACGGAGAGGCAATATGCCCAGGTTCTGGCGCAGCGCGCCGAACACTCACTGGAAACGGCGCTGGCACGCAATAGTGAAGAGATGCAGGCACATCTGGAAGCCTACCGGGACAGCGTGAACGTCGAGATCACACGGCTGCAAGAGCAACATGACGTTCAGTTAGCCGAACTCGATGACCAGCTTCAGGCCGAAAAGAATGCCGAGCGCAAGTCTCGCCAAGAGCGCATTCGCACTCTGACCCAGGCAGAGGCCATCGCACAGAGGCTCGGCATCACCCAGCCCACCTCACCGCCGGCGTTCGGCGAAAACGGACAAACCCAAGTTAGCCGCGGTGACAGCGGCAACGCGACAAGCCTGCCGCTCTACTTCATGGGCACCCAGGCACTGGCCGCAGAAAAAGAGGTCGTCGAGCAAAGCCTGGAGCAGGAAGCCAGCACGCCTGCCATCCGCGAAATCGAGAAAGAGCTCGCGCAATTGCGGCATCAGCGCCAAATCGAAGCGTTGCAGCAACGATCCGACGACTCGTCGTTTGTCGACGCCTACAATCAGTTGAGCCAGGAAAATACCCTGCTGCGCGCCAACCGCGTCACCGCCGACGATATCGACATCATCGAGGTGGTCAACCTGGCCTATCGTCCTAACCGTCCGGAAGGCCCGGGCAAGGCCCTGGTGCTGGCACTTGCCGTGATACTGGGGGGCATGCTGGGCGTCATGCTGGTGATGTGTGTATCGTTCAGCCGAAGCCTCAAGCGCTACAGGGCCCAGCGGGCTTGATCTTGCCAACCCGACCTGGCAGCGCCAGCGCTGCACCCCTAGCCACGATCCGCTGGCTCTCCCACGCCATCCCGTAATACGTCCTCCAGCACTAGGGCTTGTCTGAAAAGTGCCTGCGCTCGGTAATACGGCGTTAAAAATCGGCTGGTGCGCCAGCCCGGTCAAAATGCTCATTTACACCCGGTAAACTGCGCTTTCTCACCGATTTTTGCCTTGTCTAACCTTCGCTCGTCGACTTTTCGGACAGCGCCTAGCCCCGAGTCAGATCATGGCCTGACTCGGGGAAGCGCCTCGTCCCTACCCACCTTGCCTGTCACGCTCATTGGTTGAATTCAGGAGCCAAAGGGAACAACGGATCACTCCTTGCACCATTGACCGTGCTGGACATCACCCCGGCTTGACCCACTACCCTTGGTTCCCTGAATAGGTGCGCGCCAACCTGGGCATCATGGCTTATCCTGCATAGCGCCTGCGAACGTCAAGCTGGCATCAAGTGGGAACAATATGCCTAACGCACTCTGGAAACCACGCTGCCTCAGTGGCATTCGCGTTGTCAGAACTTGGTTGGTCATGTTTTACAGAGCACCTCGGTAATCAACCGAATTGGCACATAAAAAATCTATCAAACTCATATCAGCATATAAACGCTATATTTTTAATAAGCCGACCAGTCCATATGCGCATTTCAAGTTAACATAGACTTACATACTTACATTCTCCCTGCTACTTTCAACCGCAATATAAAGTGCATATAAGCACTATCCCTTGGCTCACGCAGGGCTGATAAACGCCATGTCAACACTTAAACACCTGGTGGCATCCCCCATGATGCTGCTGCTTCCGGGCGCTCTGGCGTTCAGCGAACGACGCTATATCTCGGCGGCCATCATGCTCGCCGCGGCACTTGCGCCCATCTTCCTGCTGTATCTGGACCTGGTCGATACCTCTCATTTTCTTCTTGCGGAAGTGTCTGTCCTGCTCGTTCACCTGCTCGCTCTGACGGCGAGGCTTGCTGTCTGGAATCCTCACGCATGAACTCTTTCAACCACCAAGCCGTCGATCAACCTGAGCATCCTTCCTCTGACGAGATTGACCTGCGAGACATTGCCATCATGCTGATCAACGGATGGCGCTGGATCGCCGTCAGCATGGCAACCTGCCTCGCACTGGCGACGCTCTATCTGGTGGCATCCACACCGTCATACCATTCTTCGCTCGCCTACACCGAGACCAGTGATGGTCTCAATGTGATCAACCGCATTCCGGGGATTGCCATCACTCCCCAGCAGGCCGTTTCCGAACTGGAGATCCGCCTGGGGAGTTACGAGCGCTTCCGCGGCTTCCTCGACCAGCACCCCGACTACGCCGACATGCTGATGCAGGATAGCGCTCCGGAACTCGAAGGCACGGTGCTTCGCACGCAGTTCCGAGAGCTGAAGGTCGCGCCTGGCGACCTCGCCTCCGGTAGCCCCGGGGAGGTTAGCTTCTCCTATCGTGAAGATATCGACGGCGCTGCATTGCTGAACCAGTACTTCCAGTGGTCGCAGCGGCAGTACACCGAAGACCTGCTCGCGCGCGTCGATCGTAGCCTGGCCAGCGCCATTTCACGCAATGAGGCAGACATGGAAGCCCACCTGGAGGCCTACGACGCCGAGCTTGACGCGACCGTCACGCGGATGAGCGAGGAGCACTCGATTCGCCGGCTCGAGCTCCAGGATCAGCTTGCCGCCGAACGCGCCGCGGAGCGCGCTTCCCGCGAAGAGCGCATTCGCACCCTGGAAGTAGCAGAAGAGATCGCCGGCATGCTTGGCATCACCAAGCCGACGTCCCCACTATCGCTGGGAGACGCCGATGACGCCGCCCGTATCGTCTACGACAACGTCAGCATCGGCAATGATCTACCACTGTACTTCCTGGGTACCGAAGCCCTGGCGGCCGAGCGCGAGGTATTGAAGCAGGGGCTCGACCAGCCCATCTCCTCGCCGGCCATCCGTCAGATCGAAAAGCAGCTCGAACAGTTGCAGCACCAGCGACGTATCGAGGCTTTCAAGTCTCGCGAGAGCGACTCGGCGTTCATTGACGCCTACAACCAGCTACGCCAGGAAAACACTCTGCTGAGGGCCAACCGCATCACCGCCGACGACATCCACGTCGTCGAGGTGGTCAATGTGGCCTATCGCCCAATGCAGCCCGAGGGCCCCGGCAAGGCCCTGGTGATGGCGCTCGCCGTGATCCTCGGGGGTATGCTCGGCGTGATGCTGGTGATGCTGGTGGCGTTCAGCCGCAGCCTCAGGCGGTATCGTTCACAGACAGCCTGATCTTTCCACCACCGTCTCAGGGGCCGCCATCGCGGCCCCTTCGCTTTGGGCGAAAGTGGCGGTATGGTGTCGCTCGTTTTCCCATCGACGGTTGCCGTGCTCCATGACTCAAGCCTTGCCCTTCGCCAATCTGCGCATCGTTCTTGTCCAGACCTACCATCCCGGCAACATCGGCTCCGCCGCTCGCGCGATGAAGACCATGGGCCTGACCGATCTGGTGCTGGTCAATCCACGCGTCTTTCCCGATGAAGAGGCCACCCGCCTGGCCGCAGGTGCGGCAGATGTGGTCGAAAACGCCCGTGTGGTCGAACGTCTCGAGGACGCCATCGATGACTGTGTCAGGGTGGTCGGGGCCAGCGCCAGGCTGAGAAGCCTGCCACTGCCTCACTATGACGAACCGGACGAGATGGCCCAGGCGCTGGTGAAGGACGCGGTGCACGACCCGGTGGCACTGGTCTTCGGCCGCGAGCGCTTCGGTCTGACCAACGACGAAATCCGTCTGTGCTCGCATCAGGTCAGCATTCCGGCCAATCCCGACTACGGCATCCTGAACCTGTCCCAGGCGGTGCAGGTGCTGGCTTACGAGTTGCGCCGGGCGTGGCGCCGACTCCCCTGCCCTGATATCGATGTCGCCGTCGATAGCGATGCCGACACGGATACCGACACCGATACCGACACCGACAACGTCGCCACTTCGGGGACCCCGTCCCGACTGCGCCAGCCCACCCGCGAGCAGGTCGCCCACTTTCAGGCACATCTGGGCCGGGTGATGCGCGACAGTGGTTTTATTACCCAGCCCCACGCACGCACCGAGGAACAGCTCCAGGCGCTGTTCGCCCGGGCCACGCCCACGCGCAAGGAACTCTCGCTGCTGCGCGGCCTGCTGTCATCCCTTGAGGCACACCTGCCACCTTCCAGCGACGATCGCCAGGACTGACGTCACTACAGCAAAAGGCCCCGCCTGAGCGGGGCCTGGATGGCCATGTCGGGGGTGGTGTCGATCAGCCTTCGATGACGCCACAGGCGACGCGGGCTCCGCCACCGCCGAGCTTGGGCTCGTCGGAGTAGTTGTCACCACCGGTGTGAATCATGATGGCGTGACCTGCCAGGTCCTCCTCGCTGATGCGCGGCGCCAGGGTCGGCAGTGTCGCCTCGCCCTGCTGTCCCACCGCCAGCGCCGGCATGTCACCCAGGTGGCCGTCACCGTAGGGGCCCTGGTGGGTGCCGGTGTCCTCCGGGTCGAAGTGGCCTCCGGCGCCAGCCGCCGCTACCGTCTCGCCGTCCTTCTCGGCCGGCTCGCAGCTCGGGTTCACGTGAACGTGAAGGCCGTGGATGCCGGTGTCCAGACCCTCGAGGTCGGGGGTGATCCTGAGACCATGCTCGCTATCCTCGAAACTGATGGTGCCGAGGGAGTCGCCAATACCGTCGGTGCTGACGCTGTGCATCTCCACCTCCGTGGCGGCGTGGGCGGTGCCTGCCACTAAAAGGCCTGCCCCCAACAAGCACGATCCGGCAAATACGCGTGCCTTCAGCATTTTGTCGCTCCTGTCCATGTGTCGATCCTCTCCATCTGTGAACAAGTGTCTTGCTGCGCCCTAGGCTCGATAACTCCTTCATCTTCCCGGGAGCGCCACGACCCACCGGTCGATGAGTCTCCCCCAGCGTGGACCATATCGACGGATCTGCACAACCCGTAGCACTCATGTCTCACTATTGCGGCGGCTCACCCGTCGATGTTCGGGCCAGGCCTGGCGCACAAAAAAACGCCCGCGCGAATAGCGCGGGCGTCTGGGCTTTCCGGTGGGCGATCACAGCGTCATCGCCGCCAGCCAGCCAAAGCCGATCAACGGGATGTTGTAGTGCACGAAGGTCGGCACCACGCTGTCCCAGATATGATCATGCTGACGATCCACGTTGAGGCCGGAGGTCGGCCCGAGAGTGGAGTCCGACGCCGGGGAGCCGGCGTCACCCAGGGCGGCGGCGGTGCCAACTAGGGCCACCGTCGCGAGATCGGAGAAGCCGAACTGTACCGCCAGCGGAACGAAGATGGCGGCGATGATCGGGATGGTCGAAAACGACGAGCCGATGCCCAGGGTGATGAACAGCCCCACCAGCAGCATCAAGAGCGCCGCCAGGCCACGGTTGTCGCCGATGACCTCGACGCTGGCGCTGACCAGGGTCTCGATCTCGCCGGTGGCGGTCATCACGGCCGCGAAGCCGGAGGCCGAGATCATGATGAAGCCGATCAGGGCCATCATGCGCATGCCGCTGGTGAACAGATCATCGGCTTCACGCCAGCGGAAGATGCCGCCCATGGACAACAGCGAAAAGCCCACCAGGCCACCCAGGATCATCGAGCCGGTATAGAGCTGGATGCCGAGCGCAGCGACGATCGCTACCACCGACATGATCAGGCCCAGGGTGTGAGGCTCCTCGATCTCGCTGTGGTCGTGGCCATGGCCGTGGGCCGGGGTATTGCCGAGCTCCACCTCGTCATAGACCCGAGGCTTGCGGTAGGACAGGAACACCGCCACCAGAAGCCCGAGGAACATGCCGGCGACCGGCACGCCCATGGCCATGGGGACCATGGCGCGGTCGATCTCGAGGCCAAGTGCGGCGCCAGCCTCGTTGATGTTGGCCAGCAGGATGTCGTTGAGGAAGATCGCCCCGAAGCCTACCGGCAGCAACATGTAGGGCGCGGTCAGGCCGAAGGTCAGGGTACAGGCGACCGCACGGCGGTCCATTCTGAGCTGATTCATCACCTTGAGCAGCGGCGGAATCAGGATCGGAATAAAGGCGATGTGGACCGGGATCAGGTTCTGGGAGGAGATCGCCACCAGCAGCACGCTACCGATCAGCAGGTACTTGACCGTGGCCTGACGGGACGCGCTGGACTCCTGCCCCAGCAGAGTGATCAGGCGGCGTGCCAGCAGGTCCGGCAGGCCCGAGCGAGAGATCGCCACGGCGAAGGCACCGAGAGTGGCGTAGGCCAGCGCCACCTTGGCACCGCCACCGACACCGTCGTTGAAGGCCGCCAGGGTGTCCTCGATGGACAGACCACCGGCCAGGCCGCCCACCAACGCCCCTACCACCAGGGCCAGCACCACGGAGACCCGCGCCAGCGACAGTCCCACCATCACCAGCACGGCAAGGATTACAGCGTTCATAGACGAATCCAGGTTTATGTTCGAGAGAGGGTTTGCGCAATCGAGGCTTGTCGGAAAAGCACCGGCGCTCGCCGGCTTTTCGTGCCAAGCCTGGTGCCTGGCGAGACGGCCTCGACTGCCGTACGCGACGGCGCCTGGGCATTTCGCCGGTAACAGGCGGCGCGAATGGTACCAGAAAAGTCCTGTGGCCGGGATGTCACCAAAGGGTCATGAGGCGGTTATCTGACTGACACACGCCTGGCCGATACTACCTCTGTGTTCAGGCGACACCGGGCAAGGGACACTGCCCCTCGAGCGTCACGGAGGCGACGGCGCGGGAAGCGCCAAGGGAGCAACACGGGCACAGGGAAGCTGCCCCAGGGAGGAAAGACGGCTAGCTGCGCCACGACTCAAGGGTCGTGGCGCCTTTCTTTGTGGCCATCGTGCAGCCGCCTGGTTGTGTAAACCGACCTAGTCGCTGTCCGTATCGCTGTCTGCGTCGATATCCACTTCGTTATCCGTCGGGACCAGGCTCAGCCAGTCGGCGTAGCGCGCCAGGTCATGGCGATCTCCGTTGGTCGCCGGTGACAACCGACCTCGACAGACGTCGCGATACAGTCGCTGCAGTCTTGCCGTCAGGCTATCGGCGGCTATCGGCTCAGCGACCCCGGGTGCCCCTGCGCGGGCGCCGATATGGCGACCATCGAGCTCCCGCAACGGCAGTATCTCGGCGGCGGTGCCGGTAACAAAGGCCTCGTCGGCGATGTACAGCTCATCGCGGGTGATGCGGCGCTCCTGCACCTCCACGCCCAACACCTCACGCGCCAATCGGATCACACTGTCCCGGGTGATCCCCTGCAGGCAGGAGGTGACCTCCGGGGTGTGCAACACCCCGTCTCGATAGAGAAAGACATTGGCCGCGCTGGCCTCGGCCACGTAGCCTTCGGCGTCAAGCATGATCGCCTCGTCAAAGCCCGCCTTCACCGCCGTATTCAATGCCAGCATGCTGTTGACGTAGTGGCCGCTGGTCTTGGCCCGACAGGCGCTGATATTGACGTGATGGCGCGCCCAGGACGAGGTCAGGGCCCTGAGCCCGACGGCAGCGGTCTCGGCGCTGTCGTAGGGTCCCAGGTCCCAGGCCACCACCATCACCTGGCAGCTAAGCGCCTTGGCCCGCAGCCCAAGGCCCTCGGGACCGAGAAACACGGTGGGCTTGAGATAGGCATCGGTCAGCCCATTGCGGATCAGGCACTGGCTCTGCGCCTCGATCAGCTCTTCATGGCTCCAGGGCACCTCGAGGTCGAGGATATGGGCGCTGTCCAGCAGGCGTCGGGTATGCTCGTGGACCCGAAACAGCCGGGCATTGCCGTTGTCGTCACGATAGGCGCGCACGCCCTCGAAGCAGCCCATGCCATAGTGCAGCGAATGGGTCAGCAGATGGGTCGTGGCCTCCCGCCAGGGCAGCCATTCGCCGTTCTTCCAGATCCAGCCGTCGCGCTGGTGCAGTCCACTCATGTGCCTGGCTCCCTGTCCCTGTTCCTGTTTGCGTCGCTGTCCCTGCCACAGACGCAGGCGTTAGCCTCTTCAGCCTGGCTGTCGCCGCGGGCCTCGGTGATCTGCCCAGGCCAGTCGCGCCGCCAGCCATCGATCAGTTCACGCTGGTGGGGCTGCAGTGCCTGATAGCCCCAGGCGGCGATCTCGTCGTTCTGTGGGTCATCCACGCCGATGTCGCTGTCGGCCAGCGCCTGAATCACGGCGTGGCCACACAGCGGGACATAGCCTTCCGAGTAGCCGCCTTCGTGGACGACCACCAGGCGCCCTTCACAACATCGCTGAGCCAGCGCCTTGACCGACTGGGCCATGCGCCCGAAGGCATCGCTATTGAGCAGCATCTTGCCCAGCGGGTCCTTGGCGCAGGCGTCATAGCCACAGGCCACCACGATCAGATCCGGCGCGAAGGCCTCGATGGCCGGCAGCACCAGGCGCTCGACCGCATAGTCGTAGGCGCCAAGCCCCGAGCCCGGCGGCAACGGCAGGTTGAGGCAGGACCCCCACGCGCCCTCACCGCCCTGCTCGTCGAAGCCACCGGTCTCGAGCGGATAGTTGCCGGCCTGGTGCAGCGATACCGTCAGCACCTCAGGGTCGTCCCAGAAGGCGCTCTGCTGGCCGTTGCCGTGGTGCACGTCCCAGTCGAGGATCGCCACCCGCCGCACCAGCCCCAGTGCCTTCGCTCGCATCACCGCCACCGGAATATTGCCGAGCAGGCAGAAGCCGCGACCGCGATCGGCTTCGGCGTGGTGCCCCGGTGGACGGCACAGCGCATAGGCGCTGGCGTGGGTGCCACGGGCCACCGCCTCCACCGCTGCGATGGCAAGCCCGGCGGACTGCCGGGCGCTGGCAAGGCTGCCCGGGCGATAGGGCGCAGCCTCGCCGGCATCGCCACCCAGGCCCGCATCACCCGCCTCCAGCGCATCAAGGTAGTCTTTCGTGTGGAAGCGCTGCAGGTCCTCGCGGCCGGCCGCCGGCGGCTTTACCACCTCAAGCTCGTCGATGAGCCCGCTGACCTCCAGCAGGTTCTTGAGACGGCGCTTGCTCTCCGGGCTCTCCGAGGCCGGCTGGGGCTGCAGCCAGGGCCCTGGCGCCGAAAATACCCCGATCGCCCCCTGGTCGTGCCAGAAGCAGCGCTCGTGCCAATAGAAACCCGTCGTCTTGCTGTAGCTCATGGGTGACCTCAGGCCTGGGGCAAGGCGGCCACCACCATGATCTCGACCTTCCACTCCGGCCGGGCCAGGCGCGCTTCCACCGCGGCACGTACCGGCGGACGTCCGGGGCTGACCCAGGCGTCCCAGGCGGCATTCATCTCGTCAAACTCGGCCATGTCGGTAACCCACACCTGGGCCGAGATCAGTCGATCCTTGGAGGTCCCGGCCTTGGCCAGCAGTTCGTCGATTCGCGCCAGCACCTGCTCGGTCTGGCCGCGCATGCCTTGGCTGGCGTCAGCCGGTACCTGGCCGGAGAGGTAGACGGTGCCATTGTGCACGGCGATCTGGCTCATGCGGTCGTTGCTGTCGTGAAGGGTCGGGCTCATGGTCTTTTCCTTGTGGGGGATCATCCGCGGGATGATCGTTGGGCTAAGTATTGAGCTGTATCAGGCTTTATTAAGCTATGGTCAGGCGTCGTTGAATCCGCGCAGGAAGGCGGCCAGGTTATGGCTCAAGGCCACGGTCGGATAGCCGCCCTCCTGCACCAGCACGGTGGGCAGGCCCAGCTCACCGATCTGGCGACCGATGGCGACGAAGTCCGGGGTTTCAAGCGTCAGCCCCGCCAGCGGGTCGTCCTTGTGGGCATCGAGTCCCAGCGCCACGACCAGCGCGTCCGGGCTGAAGCTCGCCATGGCGTCGAGCAGTTCATCGAGACCGGCCTGAAAGGCCTCGATACCGCTGCCCAGTGCCAGCGGCACATTGAGGTTGGCGCCGAGTCCAGGACCGATGCCGGTCTCGCCGGCACCGCCCCAATAGTAGGGATAGAAGTCGCTGGGATCGACGTGCAGCGATCCTGTCCAGACGTCGCCACGGTCGTAGAAGATGTCCTGGGTGCCGTTACCGTGGTGGAGGTCGATGTCGAGAATCGCCACCTGGGACACATGCTCGCGCAGCACCGTGGCCGCCAGGGCCGCGTTGTTCAGAAAACAGAAGCCCCCGGCACGATCGGGACCGGCGTGGTGCCCCGGCGGACGACACAGAGCGTAGGCGGTGCCGCCGCCGGCGACGATGCTTTCGGCGGCGGCCTGGGCGGTAGCGGCACTGGCCAGGATGCCTTGAAAGCTGGTCTCGGTCATCGGACAGGCCATGTCGTGCATGTGCCAGCCCACCTGCCCCACCGGATGGCGCGGGTAGTGCTTGCCGCCGCCGCAGGGGTGGACGTTCGGCGCCACGAATTCGGTGGCGTCCGGCAACGCCTGCCAGCGGGCATGGATGGTCTCGAGAAAATCCAGGTAGCGCTCGCTGTGGATCTCCTTGAGACGCTCCCTGAGCGTGGGACTGTCGACCTCGGCCGGCGCGGTCAGGGCCAGGCCGACCTCGGCCAGGCCTTCGCTCAGAAGCTCCGCCCGGCGGGGCCCTTCGGGAGAATCGGTAAGGGCTCCACGCTTCAGGAACTGAGGCGGCGCGTGACGTTCCTGGTCAGGATGGTAGAAAAGTTTCATCTGCATCTGTCTCCGGTGATGACGCTCCGTCACTGCTCACATCAGTCGAGCAGCGAGGGGATCCATGTCGATAGTGCCGGAAAACCCGCCAGCAACACCACTACCAGGATAAAGGCGGTATAAAACGGCAGCGACGCCAGGATCGCCTTTTCGTAGGGGACCTGGGCGATTCTTGCCGCCGTCATCAACGTCATGCCCACCGGTGGCGTGACGTTGGCGATGTTGAGGGTGACGATCATGACGATGGCGAAGTGCAGTGGATCGAAGCCCAGGCTGACCATCGCCGGCACCACCACAGGGCCGATGACCACTAGCGCCGGCAGTACATCCATGACCGTGCCGATGACGATCAGCAACAGGCACACCAGCAAGATCTGCACGAAGGCGACATCGCTCAGGGAGGTGATCAGGCTCGCCGCCTCCCGGGCGACGCCAGAGCGGGTGACAAACCAGCCGAGCACCGCCGAGGTCGCCAGCAGAAAGAACACGACACCGGAAAACTTGACCGTGGTCACGAGCGCCTGGGCCACCTTGGCCAGAGTCAGGTTGCGATAGAACAGCATGCCGATCAGGATCGCGTACACTGCGGCAAAGCCTGAAGCTTCGGTGATGGTGGTCATGCCCGAGAGTATCCCGCCGAGGATGATCAACGGCACCAGCATGGCCGGCAGCGCCGAGAAGAATGCCAGCAGTGCCATCTTCAGCGGTGTCGGCGCCTGCTTGGGGTAGCCCCGTCGCCAGGCCAGCACGATGCTGGTGGCCAGCAGCGCCACGGTCATCAGAATGCCCGGCACGATGCCTCCGGCAAACAGGTCGATGACCGAGACGTCCCGCAGCAGGGTGGCGTACACCACCATCACCACGCTTGGGGGAATGATCGGCCCGATGATCGAGGAACAGGCGGTGATCGCCGCCGCGTATTCGGCGTCGTAGCCCTGCTTCTTCATCTCCGGAATCATGATCTTGCCGATCGCCACGGTATCGGTGATGGCGGCCCCGGTCAGCCCGGCGAAGAACAGCGATACCGTCACGTTGACGTGAGACAGCGCCCCCCTCACCCGGCCGAACAGCGCATTGTTGAAGGCGATCAGCTTCTGGGTCAGCCCGCCCTGGTTCATCAACTCGGCGGTAAAGATGAAGTACGGCACGGCGATCAGCATGTAGCCGGAGACACCGGAGAACATGCGATCGGCGATGATCCCCACCAGGCGCTCGCCGCCCAGCTCATAGACCCCGGCAACCCCCGAGATCGCCATGACCACTGCGACCGGGGCGCCGATCGCCAACACCAGGATAAAGGCCAGAATCGCGGCGGTCATGAGCGTGGCTCCCGGGCGACAGCGTCGCCTTGTGGTGAAGAGGGATCGGAGGATTCGACACGGCTGTCGACCGCCTGCTCGGCATTGCTGCCGGTGCCATTGTCATTGGAATGGATCGCCTGCTCGATCACCGCGTCGCTGTCGATGAAGTGCTCGAGCAGTGCAAAGCCGTGCACCAGATGCAGCGCGATGATGGCGCCGGTCAGCGGCACCGCGAAGGTGGTCCACTTGTAGGAAATCTGAATACTGTCGGACACCATGTAGCTCTGGCGGGCGTTGGAGAAGAAGTCCCAGCCGTAGAACATCATCAGCACCGCCAGCGCGCCGATGACGGCCAGGGTCGCGCCGGCTGCCAGCACCACCAGCGGGCGCGGCAGCAGCTTGACCAGCAGTGTCATGGCCACGTGCTCGCCGGAATGCAGCGCGATGGTCGAGGAGATGAGCCCGATCCACGGCAGGAACAGGCGGGCCAGGGAATAGGTCCAGCTGAGCGCCCCGCCGGTAAACAGGGTGTACAGAAACCCAGTGAACGAAATACCCAGCATGGCCAGGACGCAGCCGACGCAGAACACGATGGCGAGGCGATTGACGCCGTTGCTCAGGCGCTGGAGCCAGGCCTGAAGAGATCGCAGTGATGACATGACAGGAGAACTCGGGCAAGGCGGTGGGCACTGGCGGGGCGGCCTGGCCGCCCCGCCGCGACAATCACTGGCCGTAGCGGCTGTAGGCCTCTTGCGGCAGCGACTGGCGCAGGCCATCGACCTCGGCCAGCAGGTCGTCGATCAAGGCGGCGTCGAGTCCGAAGTCATCGACGATCCAGCTCTTCCAGGCCGGACGCGCCACCTCTGCCATGCGCTGGCGCTCTTCTGCCGGCATCAGGTAGCACTCCTCGAAGATCTCGCAGGACGTCTGCCAGCTGGCGGTCGCCAGCATGCCGGAAGCGCCATGGCTCAGGCTGACCGCCTCACGGGCGGCGTTGGTGATGACCCGCTGGTGCTCCTCGGGCAGCTCCTGAAACCAGCTCTCGCTGACCATCCAGCTGGCGCTGTTGTACACGTGCCCGGTCAGGGTGGTGTAGTCGGTCACCTCGTCCAGGCCGAAGGTGGTGTTGATCACCGGCGCGTTGAACTGACCGTCGGCGAGTCCGGTCTCCAGCGCGGTGATCAGCTCGCCCCACGGCAGCGGTGTGGCGGAGGCACCCAGCGCCTCCATGGTGGCGACGTGGGCCGGGTTTTCCTCGGTGCGGATGTTGAGCCCCTCGAGGTCATCCACGGTCTTGATCAGCCGCTCGTTGTTGGTGAAGGCGACAAAGCCGCCACCATCATCGAAGGTCCCCAGATAGCGCATGTCCGCCTGTTCGATGGCGCCCTGCATGAAGTCGGCGAACCACTCGCCATCGAAGAAGGCCCAGGCCTGGCGCCAGTCATCGAACAGGAAGGGGGCCGTCACCGCCTGATACTCGGGGTAGAACGACGACATCGCGCCGGAGGTCAGAATGGCGGACTGCAGCGCCCTGCCACCGGCCTGGACCTGGGAGCCGGTCTCGACTTCGGAGCCCATCTGGCCGCCACCGAAGATGCTGACGGTGACGTCGCCTTCGGTGCGACTTTCCACCAGTTCCTTGAAGTGGACGAGGGCAGGATAGATGGCGTTGTTGGTCAGGTTCTCGGGGATCAGGGTAGCGATGGCCATCTCGTAGGACTGAGCCTGCGCCTGGGACGCCATCAGCGCCAGCGGCAACGCCGCGAGCGCCAGCATCGGCGCTCGTCGCCGCTGTCTGGCCCGTTGGCCACGGCCACGCCGGGCGCCTACCTCGTGGTTATCGTGCGAGCGGCGGTCAGCCGCAATGCGGTCGTCAGTGCGGGCGGAGGCAGGAAGGGAGGTCGAAGACATCAGTAACTCCGGTTGTTGTCATGGTTGTTGTCATTGTTGATGGCGCCGAATCGAGGCCGGCGCCGAGAGACTCCTTTTCAGGCTATGCGCGAAACCCATCGTCAACTTGCCCGAGACTACGAAAACCTTGCCCGGGACTCAGGCAAACCGTGTCGTCGGACACAACGTCACCGCGACGAGAGGAGAAAAGTGACAGGTGGCTGAGCGCGAGAGCGGAGAGAGGCTGAATCGCTGTTTAGAAACCTGTGCGCTCCTGGGAGGGCGCCACCCCATGAACCCTGCGATAAGCTCGGGAAAAACTGCCCTGGTCACGAAAGCCCACCAGCGCCCCAATCTGCCCCAGCGGCAACTCGCTGTGACGGATCAGCGCCTGGGCGTGGCTCAACCGGCGTCGGCGAACATAGGCCTGCGGCGTCATCCCGGTGGCCTGGCGAAAGCTGGCGTGGAAGTGACCGGGGCTAAGCGCGCACAAGGACGCCAGGTCATCCACGCGAATGTCGCTGGCCAGGTGCCTATCGATCCAGTCGTCCAGCAGACGCAGATCGAGCCGACCGCTGACGCCCGTCGATCGTGTTGGGGCACAGGTTTCGCTGGAAGCCTCCAGATGGAGATAGAGCGCGCGTAACAGAAGCGCTGCGATATCGTTGCCCAGGGTGGGGAATTGATCCAGTTGCCGCATCAGGCTGTCGGCAAGTCGCTGCAATTCGGGGGGCACCGCGAAGAAACGCGGTCGCTCGAACAGTCGGGCCACGTCGACGTCTGGCAGCCCGAAGACCACCGGCACGTCGAGCACGAAGGTACGATTGTTGCCGTCTCCCAGGTAGTCGTGATGGCAGTTGCCTGGAATCAGGCAACCACGCTCGGCGGTGACCCGTTGCTCCCGCCCCTCAAGGGATAGTTCGGTACTGCCGCAGGTGGGCAGAATCAACTGGTGGTAGCCGTGCACGTGGGAGACGTGCTCGTTGGCCAGGGTCTTGGTCCTGAGATCGATCCGGCTCACGATCGCCTCGCCTGAAGAAGATACCTCTACCATGCCGCTCACCGAACAGCCTGACAAGCCGGGGCGAACGCCCGGCTTCACGCGACCTCAACGCTTGTCGCCTGGGCATCCTTGTGGCGGGGGCATGGCGGCCGTTGTCAGACTCGGCGTCTTCTCAACAGCGACCCTTCTTGGCCTGTCCCGGCGGGCAGAAGTCGCCACGCCGATCGTGGTCGTCGTAATAGCGATCATGGTCATGATCGTGATCATCGTGGCGATGGCGGTCATGGTCCCAATCGCGATCATGCCAGTCGTCATCACGGTGGTAGTCGCGGTCACGATGGTCGTCGACGACGATCAAGGGCTCTGCACTGATCCGTGCGGGATCGTAACTGCATCCCGCAAGACCCATCAGCACGAGCAAAAGTACGGCTGTACTCACTGTCTTCATGCGCACTTCCCGGCCACCTTCAGCAACGACCCTTCTTGGCCTGTCCCGGCGGACAGAAGTCGCCACCGTCATGATCTCGATGGTCGCGATGATCGTCATCGATGATGATCAGTGGCTCCGGCGAGACCCGTGCGGGGTCATAGCTGCAGCCCACCATCAACACGGCCATCACCAGGAAAACAATCCATCCAGCGGTTCGCATATGCATGACTCCTTCCGTTCAAATTGACACCAGCCTAACGCAAAGGTCGCCTTTTCGCCGCTGTCGACGCCCTGCAACACCCGGTGTCTGCCAACAGCGACAACTACTCTCTGGATCCGGCGCCCAGAAAAATGCCGCTCCCGGGGGAGCGGCATTCACACGGTTGACAGTGGCAAGCCTGTCAGAACAGTTCGTCGGGTTGCTGCTGGGGCAGGCCCTGCAGATCCAGCGGATCGACCACATCGGGCACTTCCTGCGCAGACTCACCCTGCTCGGCGGCCACGGTGAAGCGCGACGATGGCACCACCTGGTCGGTTTCCTCCGGCGGGACACCGTTGCCTTCGTACATCGGCTTGATACCCTCGATAACGAACATGTTGTCGTTGTAGTCGAGGTTGGATCCGGAATAGTCCTGAAGCACCAGATAGGTATCAGGAATCTCGTTACCTTCATCGTCCAGCGCCTTGAACACGCGAACGTAGTAGCCACGCTCCAGATCCGGCGAATCCGCCGGTGGCTTGCCCTTGCCGGGAGGATTCAACGAGGGATCGGAGGACAGGGTGGCCACCTCGAGGCCGAACAGATCGTTGCCTCCCCAATTGTCAGGAATATCGTCTCGGGTGAAGGTGGCTGCCGGTTCCTGACGATCAAGATAGGTCAGCGGCAGAAAGGACTGGTTCTGGTCCGCATCGTGGCGGATCAACTTGATATCCTGGGAGGTATTCTTGAAGGCGTGGAGTCCAAAGGCAGCCACACCCGCCCCATGCAGTGCGACTATCTGACTCACCTTGGCTTCATCGACCCCGTCGGCCAGGGTCCAGTAGCGCGACAGCACTTCCTCCTCGCTGACGGCGCGATAGAAACCGTAGTCATCGAAGGCCGAGCCTCTGGCGCCACCGTCCGTCGGAATACCGCCGATCCGGTTGCCGAATCCGGCCACATTCCAGACCTCGTCGACGGTCGGTTCCCAGCCGCCCTCATCCTGAGCCTGCCAGAACCCGGCAAGCGTCAACTCCTGGACCGGGGCATCGGCGTCGTTGGTCACCAGCCTCAGACTCCCGAAGAAGCTGCCGTCATCGGCGTTGCTGGCGGGCGGACGATAATTCGCGCGATCGAACAATACATCGATCTCGAGCGATTCCCCCGGTGCCAGTGTCACCCCTTCAAGGGCCGCCGCGTCAGCAAGCACGAAGGGGCCATCCAGTGAGACATCGAGAATGGTCAGCGGGTCGCTGCCATCATTGGAAATGACGGCGGTAGCACTTTCCTTGAAGTCCCGATCCGGGCCACCAAAGTCGTTTTCATCGAGATAGTTGAACAACAGGCGATCACTGAAGTAGTTGACGTCACCACTCTCCAGGTGGGCCACGGCCTCGGCAGTGACGGCGACTGGCGTCACATCCAGGTAGTCGATGCGCTGACTGCACAGATCATCGGACACCATGTGCAGGCGGTACTCGATCCCGGGCTCCAGCTCGACGTAGTAGGACTCTTCACCCGCCGTTCCTGCTCCGGGAAAGGACATCACGGTCAACGGCTTGCCATTGAGACTGAGGGCCAGATCCTCGCCACGCAGCACACCGGCATTCGCCGCCAGATCGAGCCGGTAGAGGCCTCGAGTATCGACCTCGAAGAAGAAGTCAGCGCTTCGCGGGTCGACGCTGAGCGCCGAGATGCCATCCTCAAGCTCGATGCGCACGCCATCGGTGGCGTCGGCTGGCCCGAGAACGGCGGCCCGAATCGCTTCCAACGACTGGTCGGGCACCCACAACAGGTCCATGTCCGGCCCAACCGCCGCCGGCGCGGTCACTACCAGGGTATTGATCCCCGCCTTCAGGCTGACCAGCACGTTATGATAGATCCAGTCAGCGTTATTCTCACTCAGCCCTGCGAAGTCGAGTTCATCCTGGGCGACACCGTTGATACTGAAAGACAGCGGTCGATCCGCCTTGGTCTGAGAAAGGTTGTAGCGGAAACCGATTTCATAGGTTCCCGCTTCTTCGACACGAATCGACCAGGTGATAGTCTGGTCTTGCGTGCCCCTGAAGTCGGCGTAGGCGTTCTCCGAGACGTCGCGCACGTCACCCACTTCGATCACTCGAGGACCGTTGAGCAGTGCATCCTCGGCCTCGTAGATGCCGAAACCGGGCGAAGGCTCGTGCACCACTTCCAGCTGATCCACGTTAGGCCCAGCCCGGGACACCGACTGCAAACGCACCTCGACATCGCCCGGCGTCAGGTTCACCTCGATATCCTGGGTCATCCAGAAACGCCAGCGGTCGGAACCCTCGAGGCTGTCCGGTGCCGGTGGAAAGTCGGCGATACCCACACTCAGGCCATTGACGAAGACCTCGAGAGGTCGATCCGAAAAGCCACCATTGGCATAGCGCACCCGCAGTACGGTGTCACCACCATCACCGGCTTCCAGGGTGAAGCCAAAGGTGATGGCATCGTCCGAGTTCCTGCCGAAATCAGCGTAACCGCCACCGACCCCGTCGTTGTCATCCAGATTGCCGTCATTGCCAAAGCTGCCCGGCTGTAGCCCCGGCACCTCACTGGCGATCCCTTCACGGATGATGATCTCGGCAGCGCCGCCCTCGCTGATGGTGGCGCTGGTGCCGTCGTCAGGGGTGTTGTCCTCGGCCTGGATGGTTGCCAGTATCCTCATCGAGTCAGTGCCAGCCCCTCCGGACGACATGGGTTCGACGGGATCCAGGCGGACCAGCTGACTCTCGCCGGTCCGGCGGTTCAGGGTGACCAGATACAGGCGCCCTGTGGCGGGGTTCTCGATGATATCCAGAGGATCGGTATAGGTGATGACCTTGCCGGCGGCATTCCGAAGAACGTCGTCACCGATGACCTTGCCTTCGGCATTCACCGTGATCCAGCGAATGTCGTCTCCTCCGGAATACTCGGTGATCAGCAGACTGCCCTTGAAGGCATTGCCGAAGGTATCACCGACGTATTCGGTCGCGCCGTTGGCAGAGCGGTTCTCCCCCAGCGAGTAGGCATCGTCGATGCGATAGTTGGGGTCGGGCTCGATGCCTGGATCGTAGGACGTGACCTCGTTGATGTCCTCCAGCCGGGTGGGGTTACCGCCGTTAAGGATGTACTCGTCCTGCAGAGGATTCGGGTGGCCGTAGTACCCCCCCTGCTCGACCTTGAACAGATAGTCATCCTGCTTGACCACGTTGGTCGCCGATTCGTCGATCAGCGTCGAGGGGTCATCCGGCACGGCACCGCCCGCCGCCGAGCCATTGGTCGGCGTGTACAAGTAGCCATTGGAGTGCCAGACCAGATCGTAGGCGTTGCGGACCCCGGTGGCGAAGATCTTGACCACGGCATCATCGACGAAGGGATCGTAGAAGCTCTCCAGCACGAGGCCATCAGCGTCCTGGACGCTGGCGACACCCTTGTCGTCAAACACCAGAAAGCGCCCTTCCTCCATGGGAATGGGGGCATTTTTCAGGTCATTGTCGACGTCGAGGAAGCGTGTCTGGTCTTCCGGCAGGGGCTCGGTGGTGACATCGAAGCCACCAGCGGGCGGCGAGCGCGTCGGATCCACCTCCAACACCGCCGCAGACAGCAGACGTTCGGGCCTATTGCCCCAGGCACTGTCGCCGTCCCCCATGGCGGTATTGGACCCCTGGGTCAGGTAAAGCAGATGCGAGGGTTCAGTGGGCGACGCCTCTGCATCAAACGCCGGATTTTCCCGAAACTCGATGCTGTTGGTGACGTGGTCCGCCACCGAACGGGGAAGTCCGGTCAGGTAGACTTCGGCACTACCGCTGAAGTCGTCTCCCTCGTCCAGGGTAATCTTCAACAAGCGACCGCTGAAGTCGGGGGTCGAGGTGTCGCGTCCGGACAGCGGGATCGGATAGTTGTCGGTCACCCACAACACCTTTGGATCGGTCGGGTCCACCGCGATGCCGATGATACCCCGCCGATTGTTGAAGGCGTCGGCGTCGGGCTCCATGAAGGGATCCAGGGCCAGCGACAGGGCCTCCCCGGGGCCCAGCGAGCCGTCCTCAGGGTCCAGCGCGTAGCGCACGATCTGGCCGCCCATGCTGACCACGTACAGCGCATCACCCCCGGCGCTGACCTCGAGGGAGGTAAAACCGAAGGCTCCGTCGACGGAACCGTTCAACTCCACCGTTCCCTCGAAGGCCACATCACTGGGCAGGATATCCGGTTCTGGCCCGGTAACGAAGGTATTGGTGTACTTCAGGAATTCCCGGGTCGGCAAACTGCTGTCGCTGTTGTCGCCACGATCCTGAAAGCCATCGATCACCAGGCTATAGCTGGTGAAAGGCTTCAGCGTTTCCTTGGGGGAAAGGGTAAGTGAATCGAAACCGCCGGTGGTGTTGATATCAAACGCCACCTCGATGCCGGTGACGGTCTCGAACAACCGTACCGAACCATCGCTCAGGCTCTTCAGGAGTGCGCCTCCTCGGCCCTCGACCACCTGAACGCCGACGAAGATATCGGAGGTGGGATCGACTCCGGTGGGCAGGCTACCGTCTTCCCTGTCCAGATCCACGACAACGGTATTGGTAGCAACACCGGCGATGGCCCGGGCATCGGTAAAGTGCGCATAGTCGAGGCTCGCTGGCTGGTCATCTTCCGGAGTCAGGTCCGGCAGCGGTCGGATCTCCAGATACTGCAGCTTGACGTTCTTGCTGTCGACGTCGAGCGCATCCAGCGTCAGACGACCATCGGTCACCTCAACCACCCGAGTGACCAGATCCGAACGCAGGCCCTCGGTGTCATTGGTCGGCGTCGCATCGATGGAAAAGTCGTCTGGACGCCCTGGGGCAAAGGCATCGGTGAAGGCAACACCCTCCGCATTGACCCCGTAGAAGGCGTCGAAGTTGCCGGAAGCGTCGCCCACCGACAGGGTCACCTCGTAGAAGCCGGGCTCCAGCTCAATTTCCCAGCCTGCATCGACGAAGCCGTCGCGCTCGCTGGTCATCTGGGCAAAGGTCGCCTGGCGCGGGTCCAGGCCGACGAAGCGCTCGGAGCGATCCACCAGGGTAAAAGCACCCTGACTCGCCAGCGACAATGGATCGGTGCCGTTCTCCGTGCCATCGGCAATGCTTTGCTCGGTGACCCAGCCGTAGCGGTAGGTCTTGCCGTCCACTTCCAGCATCTGTGTTCCAAAGGCCTGGCCGGTGTCCGCGACATAGCCCTCGGGAACGTCGGCCCCCTGTGGCTGGAAGTTGATCTTCAGTGTCGGACGCTCGCCGGGCTCGACGACGAGCGGAGACAGCTTGACCAGGTCAAGGTTGGCCCCCCCTGACGTGAGATTCTCAAGGCGAACAGAATGGGTTCCGGCTTCGAGCTTGAGTTCAAGCGACTCTTCCCGCCAGCGTTGCCAACCATCATCACCAGCCCCGGTGGAAGCAAACTCGAACTCGCCTACCCTGACGCCATCAATGTAGAGCGCCATGGGGCGATCAGCGTTGCCTCCATTGGCGTAGCGGGCGTCCAGTCGGAAATTGCCGCCTTCCTCCACGGTGACTTCGAATACCCCGGCATCGCCGACATCGTTGCCCAGGTCAAGGTAACCCTCGCCACTGTAGCCAGGCCTGAGCGAATCCACGCCATCGGCTTCCAGACGCGCCGTCGTATCGGCCGGGCTGCCTGGATCCGACTCCTGATCGTCGATGGTAAAGGTTTCCGCCTCGAACGACATGATGCCTGTTTCCGGCTCCGGATCGGGATCAGGATCAGGATCGGGATCGGGATCGGGATCAGGATCAGGATCTGGGTCAGGGTCGGGATCTGGGTCAGGGTCGGGATCTGGTTCGTCTTCCACCTTTACCAGTGTCAGCTGATCCAGGTTGGGTCCCTGGCCCACGCCACCCTGTTCCGCCGTGGGGATCGACAAAAACAGCTGATGCGAACCCGGCTCAAGCTCAAGTTCGACCGTCACCTCCTGCCAGCTGCTCCAGCCACCGGTTCCAGGAAAGCTCACCGACGTCGTGACGCCGCCATCCACCTGAAGCGCCAACGGACGATCACTGTTGCTGCCGTTGGCATAGCGCAGGGTCAATTGGTAGCTGCCTGCCGTATCGACACTGATGTCATACTGGACACCATCACCGGGATCCCTGCAAAGATCCACATAGGCATTGTCGACAGCACCGGGCCTGGCGTTGCTACCCGACACCACTTCGGTGACAGCGCCGGAGGGTCTACCGCCAACGTCGATGATGGTGCCCTCTTCCGCCTGCCAAACCAGAAGATCGGCATCCTGTGGCACCACCAACATCTGGGCGGTTCTTCCCGTGATCGGGCTGACCATCTCATCGTTACTGCTCATGGTGACTCCATATATTTTCTACATGTCATACCCCATGAAAACCGTTTTACATTCGGAAACAAATAGCAAATATCTTACACCAACATCAGAAGTTGAGGGTTTTTTTGATCCAACTACTTCGTCTTGATCAACTCGCCCTTCCACAACAGAACTTTTTTGACGCATCCAAAAGCGGCCGAAAACCTATTTACTCCCTCTAAAAACAATGACTTCAATATTCCTCACAATAATCGTCGACAAAATCAGCACAGAATTCTTCAAAAATTCAACAAAAGAATACGGAAACATCTATTGCGATTCTTCATTTTTATGCCGTTTTACATAGATTTGTAAGCTCTAAAAAAGTCGTTTCGGCGAACTTCTCCCTAGCCTCTCACTCCCTGCCAACTCCATACTTCATTCCATCAGATTTCGGACACCCTGCACGACAAGGTGCTAAACGACGTCAGGCATCACTCTTCGCTCCGGCTGCCAACACCACCAGAACTTCGCCGCAAATCCAGAAAACGAGACGCCTTTACATGACCCCCACCCGTTACAATATTCGGGAGGCGATACTTCGCTGCCGACGCGGCCTCTTCGACGTCGGACTGTTCAGCCTGTTCATCAACCTGTTGATGCTGGTGCCTTCGCTATACATGCTGCAGGTGTATGACCGGGTGCTGGCCAGTCGCAGCGTCGAGACCCTGGTCATGCTGACGTTGGTCGTGGTGTTCCTGTTCGCCGTCATGGGCGGACTCGAGTGGGTTCGCTCGCGACTGCTGGTGCGCATCGGCAATGCCCTGGATGAACGGCTCCAGCCGGCTATCCATCAGGCCATCTACGATCAGGCCCTGCGCCGTCCGGGTGCCACCTCGACCCAGGCGCTGGATGATTTGGCCACGCTGCGCCAGTTCGTCTCCGGCCCCGCCCTGCTCGCCTTCTTCGACACGCCATGGATCCCCCTCTACCTGGGGGTACTAACGCTGTTTCATCCGCTCTACGGGCTCTTTGCCCTGGCCGCCGGCATCCTGTTGCTGGCCCTGGCCGCGATCAACGAGGCCTGCACCCGGGGTCTGCTGAAACAGGCTGGCGCCCACCAGGTCGCCAGCCGTGATGAAACCGCCGCCAACTTGCGCAACGCCGAGGTGCTCCATGCCATGGGCATGCTGGAGAGCGTAAAGCGACACTGGCAGTCGCAGCACCGTGACTCCCTCGCACTGCAATCCCGGGCCAGTGATCGTTCAGGTGTACTCACCCACCTTTCGAAGATACTAAGGCTGCTGTCCCAGTCGCTGATCCTCGGCCTGGGGGCATGGCTGGTACTGAAGGCGGAATTGACCCCAGGAATGATGATCGCTGGCTCGATCCTGCTGGGGCGAGCTCTGGCCCCCATCGATCAACTGATCAATGGCTGGAAGAGCTTTATCGCCGCCCGTAACGCCCGTGAACGCCTGGGCCAACTCATCGACAGCGAGGCACCATCACCACCGATGCCGCTGCCCGCCCCGAAGGGCCAGCTTTCCCTCCAGCAGGTATGTGCCGGCCCGCCTGGAGCGACCGTCGCCTCACTCAACGCGATCAGCGTCGACCTCAAGGCTGGCGAACAACTCGCTATCGTCGGCCCGAGTGCCTCGGGAAAATCGACCCTGGCACGGGTAGCCCTGGGCATCTGGCCGAGTCTCGACGGATGCGTACGCATCGATGGCGCCGACATCCTGCGCTGGGAACGCAGCACCCTGGGGCCCCACCTGGGCTATCTGCCCCAGGACGTGGAGCTGTTGGCCGGAAGCATTGCAGACAACATCGCTCGCTTCGGCCCGGTCGACGCCGACGCAGTACTCAAGGCAGCCCACCTGGCCGGCGTCCACGAGTTGATCCTCAAGCTCGACGAAGGCTACGACACCACCATCGGACACGGCGGCACGGGTCTATCCGCCGGCCAGCGTCAACGCATCGGCCTTGCCAGAGCCCTGTACGGCGAACCATCGCTGGTGGTGCTGGACGAACCCGATTCCAATCTGGACGAAAGCGGTGAGCGAGCCCTGGTGGAAACCCTGGTCCGCCTGCGCCGGCTCGCCACCACTACCCTGGTGATCACCCACCGACAGCGCCTGCTGGCCCAGGTCGACCGGGTAATGTTCCTCGACAACGGCCGAGTGACGTCCCTGGCTCCTCCCTCCCGGCCGGCGGGGCAAGACTCAAGGGAACGGTGTCCTCGGCACGGGTGGTGAAGCAAGTCGCCGGTGCCGGCACGCCCTCTTCTCAACGAGCCCCGTCCGGCGTTGCGCCATCGAACCCGCTGCCAACGGATCCCCCTTCATCCAACAGCTCGAGGACACCACGATGAGCGCTCAAGTCTCTACTTCGGTGCCCGTCGAGACCGCCGCCATCGACTCGAGCTCGGCCACCGCCGGTCCTGAGAATCAAGTACCGGTGGACCTTCGGCCCTATCGACGCTGGGGCCTTGCCATCCTGCTGGTGGCCTTCGGCGGCTTCGGGGTCTGGTCGGTCACCGCTCACCTGGCGGTGTCGGTGGTCGCCCCCGGTTCGGTCTCGGTGGAAAGCTTCACCAAGACGATCCAGCACCTGGAAGGCGGCATCGTCGCCGACGTGCTGGTCGAGGACGGTGATCACGTGGAAGCCGGCGACCCACTGATCGTGCTGGACGACACCCAGGCGCTGGCGCAACAGCGCATCGCCGAGACCGAGTACCTGATCACTCGGGCCAGTGAGGTGAGACTGCTGGCGGAACAGGCCGACAGCGACAGCCTGGTCTTTCCACAGGAACTGATCGCGTCCAGCAATTCGCGGGTTCAGGAGGTGCTGGGCGTGCAGCGGCGCCTGTTCGAGGTACGCCGGCAATCGCTGGACGATACGCTGGCCGCCCTGGACCAGCAGATTCTTCAACTGGAAGAGCAGATCACCGGCCTGGGGCAAACCCGTTCGATCACCCAGCAACGCATCGACTCGCTGGAGGGTGAGGTCGCCAACCACCTCAAGCTGTTTCGTGACGGCATGATCAGCAGCCAGCGTCTGCGTGAGCTGGAACGCGAGAGCCTGGAGTACCAGAGTGACAACGCGGGACACGCCTCGGAGATCGCCCGACTGCGCGCCCATATCAGTGAAAACACCCTGAACAAGCAGATTCGCCTGCAGGAATTTCAACAGCAGGTGGGCGAAGCGCTACGTCAGGTCCAGGCCGAGGTCGCCGACGCCGAAGAGCGCCTGGTCGCCCTCAATGACACCCTCGCGCGCACGCGAATCACGGCCCCTGTGGCGGGTACCGTGGTGGACCTGCAGGTACATACCCTGGGCGCCGTGGTACGTGGTGGCGACCCGCTGCTGGACCTGGTCCCGGCCGGCGACGGTTTCGTGATCGAGGCCCGCGTCCCCAACCACGATGTGGATCACCTCTACCCCGGCCAGTCGGCGGAAATCCGCTTCAGCGCCTTCAACCAGCGCCTGTCCAATGTCATCGACGGCGAGGTGGTCCGCGTCAGCGCCGACAGCTTCGAGGACGAGGCCACCCGCCAGCGCTACTACAAGGTCCGCGTCGGCGTGACCGACCTGGGCAAATCGCAGCTGACCGACAACATGCGTCTTGTCGCAGGCATGCCGGCAGAGGTGATGATCCTCACCGGGGAGAGAAGCTTCGCCAGCTATATCACCAAACCGATCAACGACATGCTCGCTAGGGCAATGCGCGAGGAATGACGAAAGACCAATCACCAAACCACTGATTCAATGGCGACATGCTAGCCCGGGCAATGCGTGAGGAATGACGAAAGAGCAATCACCAAACCACTGATTCAATGGCGACATGCTCGCTAGAGCAATGCGTGAGGAATGACGAAAGAGCAATCACCAAACCACTGATTCAATGGCGATATGCTCACTAGAGCAATGCGCGAGGAATGACGAAAGAGCAATCACCAAACCACTGATTCAATGGCGACATGCTCGCTAGGGCAATGCGCGAGGAATGACGAAAGAGCAATCACCAAACCGCTGGTTCGATGGCGCCATGCGCACGCGCAGACTGCCAGTTCCAGGAAGGCCCCCCCCCAGAGGGATCAAGCAGTAGGATCAAGTACTGGGATCAAGCAGAACAAAATGACGAGGACCGAGTTGGACCACTCGGCTCGATGATGGCAAGAAAAAGAACTGCGCGGACCAAGGTTCAGGGGGGGGACGGTCCGCGCAGGGCCAGCTCCCTGCCGGCACGGGACTCCATGACAGCGACTCTGCTGCATCTTTCTGGAGCAGAGGGTGGCCCCCCGGCCATCCTCCCTCCTCCATTTTTCTTGTCGTCAGACCCCGTTGCCGGGGCCTGACATGGCTTCCTCCCTCGTTTTTCTGTTCAGCCTTGGCTTGTTCTCCAAGCCTCAGCCTCAGAAGCCGGCGTCGTCCTGCTGAACGCCCTGGACCCCGACATCGTCGCTCATCGGCTGACTGTCGATACCATCGTCGGCCTGGCTGGCGAGCGGATCGTCCGCCAGCAGCAGACTGGCGCTGGCCGCGTTGGCCGCCGCCGCGTCCGGATCACGGGTCAGTTCGAAGGACGCGATGTCCTGGGAACCGCCGTTGAAGGTCAGTCGCAGCACCTGCACGCCTGCCTCCAGATCCAGGGTCATCGACGCCGTATCGACGAACACGCCCCAGTCGCTGGTCACCGGCGTGTCGACGCTGCCCTGCTCGTAGACACTGCCGTTCTGCTCCACCGAGGCGGTGATACTGCGTCCGCCATTGGGGCCAGAAGTGACGAAGGACAGGGTGTGGCTACCGGCCTGCTCGACGTTGATGGTGTACTCGAGCCACTCGCCATCCTCGATCCAGCCCACGGCCTCACCCTGGCCGACGATATCCACCGGAGTATCGCGGAAGTCGCTGCCGAACTGCGCCGCACTCAGCTCGTTGAAGGCCTCGCCCTGCTCGCCCTCGTCGAACTGCACCGCATCCAGCGCAAGGCCATCGTCGGCGTCCACCAGCCAGGGGGTACCACCGGCGTTGAACGCCTGCTGGCCGTCCCGTGACAGCGAGAAGCCCTCAAGGTCCATGGACCCGCCGTTGAAGGTCAGGCGCAGCACCTGCTCGCCGGCCTCCAGCGTCACCTGGGTGCTTTCGGTCTCGACATAGTTGGTCCAGCCACCGGTGGGCTCGACCCCCACCGGCGTGGCGGTGGCGTAGGGCGTGCCGTCGTCCTTGGTGAAGCTGGCGGTAATCGAGCGCTGCCCACCACCGGTGGTACCCAGCGAGGCCAGGAAGGCCATGTCATAGGTCCCCGCCTGCTCGATATTCAGGGTGTACTCCACCCATTCGCCATCCTCGATCCAGCCGATGGCGCTGCCGCCGTTGGACAGATCCACCCCCTCGCCGCGCACGTTGCTGCCGAGCTGCGCCTCGCTGGTGTCGTTGTAGGCGACGTCCTGTCCGCCCTCGTCATAGTTCACCGCATCGAGGCTGAACTCGCTGCCCACCTGCCAGGGCTGGCCATCGTCGGTGAACGCCTGCTGGCCATCGTCCACCGCTCCCACCGGCGCCAGGGTAAAGCTCGCCAGATCCATGGAGCCGCCGTTGAAGGTCAGGCGTACCACCTGTTCGCCCGCCTCCAGCGCCACCTGGGTGGTCTCGGTCGGCACGAAGTTGCTCCAGCTACCGGTGTCGTTCACCGCCACCGGCGAGGCGCTCACGTAGGGGCTGTCGCCGCCCTTGGCAAAGCTTGCGGTGATGGTGCGCGGCCCGGGGAAATTGGTGTCCATCGAGGTCAGGAAACCAAGATCATAGAGCCCGTCCTCGGCCACGTTGATGGTGTACTCGACCCACTCGCCTTCGGTGATGTAGCCGATGGCCAGTGACGGCGTGGAGATGTCCACCGCCTCGTCCGAGCGGAAGCCGTTGCCCTGATGCGCCGCGGTGGAGTCGTTGTACGACACCCCCTGACCGCCGCTATCGAACAACCGCGCCTCCAGGGTCAGACCGTCGGCGTCCACCAGCCACGGGGTCTGGGTGTCGTTGAACGGGTCCTGACCGTCGTCCACCGGCTCCACCAGATCCAGGCTGAACGATGCCAGATCGAGCTGACCGCCGTTGAACGTCAGCCTGAGCACCTGCTCACCCTCTTCCAGATCGAAGGTCAGGGGACCCACCTCGGTGAAGCTGGTGAAGCTGCCGGTGTTGGGCAAGGCCTGCGTCTGGGCATCGGTGTAGAAGTTGCCATCCTGCTCGAAGGCCGCGGTGATCGACTTGCCACCTGAGACCGCCGAGGTGGAGAAGTTCAGCGTATAGGTGCCTGCCGTCTCCACGTTCAGGGTGTACTCCAGCCACTCGCCGTCGGCCACATAGCCGATGGCCAGGCTACCGTTGGAGATGTCCACCGCCTCGTCGGAGCGGAAGCCATCGCCCTGGTGCGCGTCGGTGGTGTCGTTGTAGGCCACTCCCTGACCCCCGTTGTCGAAGAACCTCGCCTCCAGGGTCAGGCCGTCCGCTCCGACGGCCCAGGCGCTCTGGTCGTCATTGAAGGCGGTCTGTTCCACCGGCGTCGGGTCGTCGAGGAAGTTCGGGGTACCGTCGCCGTCATCGTCGTCGTAGAGGTCCACGCGGCCGTTGCCGTCGGCGTCCTCGGCGCCGGTCGGATCATAGGTGGTGACGTTCTCGACAAGGAAGATATTGTCGTTGTAGTCGTAGTTCACCCCCGCGTAGTCCTGGATGACGATATAGGTGTTCGGGATCACGTTGCCGTCGGCGTCCTTGGCCACGTACACCCGGATCAGGTGACCGTCGTTCTCGTCCCAGTTGAGGTTGGCCCCCGGGATACCGATGGCATCGATGGTGTCCTCGTAGAGGTTGGCATCGGGATCGGACCAGGAGATGTATCCCGGACGATCGGAGATCTCGGCATAGAAGCCGAAGGGATCGTCACGATCCAGGGTCGCCACCGCCAGGTTGTCGCCATCGTTCAGGGTACGCGGCAACAGGGTCTGACCGTCGGCCTCGTCATGGGCGATGATCTCGTCGATGTCGCGGCTGTCGACGTCGTGGATGAACAGCCGGGCGATGTCACCCTGGCCATGGTAGGCCGCCAGCTGGGTGATGGTGATCGGCGAGGCCCCGTCGGCGCGCTGGAAGTACGGCGCCAGAACCTCGTCGCCGTTGGCCTCCACCAGGCCGCCCTGGTTCATCTGTCCCTGGGCCACGTCGGTGGAGTAGCCGAAGGCGTTGACGATCTCCTGCACCGTCGGCTCCTGGCCGCTCTCGGACTGGTTCTGGCTGATGCCGGCCAGTTCGATCACCTTCTCGGCCTCGTCGGCGTCGCTTGAGCTGATGATCAGGCTGGCCTCGTAGAGCGAACCGTCGTTGGGGTCATCGGCGATAAAGCGCACCGTCACCTCCACCGACTCGCCCGGCGCCAGGGTCACCGCACTGAACGCCTCGGTCAGCTCGAACAGCGAGGTATCGCTGACCTCGACGTCGTCGATGGTCAGGGCATCGAAGCCGTCGTTGGACAGGGTGATGGTGACCTCGTCGTGGACCTCCTGGGCATCATTGACCGGGTTCTCGATGCGCGACATCACCAGGCGCTCGTCGGAAGGCACGCCGTCGTTGTTGGTCACGGTCAGCGAGCCACCGGACACCGGCTTGACCCCTTCGATCACGAACATGTTGTCGTTGTAGTCATAGTTGATGCCGGTGTAGTCCATGATCCCCAGGTAGGTATTGGGGATCACGTTGCCGTCGGCGTCCAGCGCCCGGAACATGCGCACCGTGTAGCCCCGCTCGATGCCGTCGGCGTCCGCCGGCGGCGTGCCTCCACCCTGGGGGTTGAGCGACGGATCGGTGGAAAGGCCGGCCATCTCGATGCCGAAGACCTCTTCGCCGGCCCAGCCATCGGGGATGGTATCCCGGCTGAACGTCGCGGTGGCAAAGTCACCGTTGTTGACCAGCGGCAACAGCGTCTGGTTGTTGTCTCCCTGGTGGTTGGTAAAGATGATGTCCTGGTTCTTGTTGCCCGGCGCATGGATACCCAGCGTCGCCCCGCCACCACCGTGGTAGGCGGCGATCTGGGTGATCTTGGCCTCGCTTACGCCGTCGGCCAGCGACCAGTAGCGCGACAGCACCTCGTCGTCGTTGACCGGCCGATACAGGTCGAAGTCGTTGAGCACCGAGTTCTGGCCGCCACCAGTGGTCGCCAGACCATCGATCTGGTTGCCGAAGCCGAACACCTCCCAGACCTCGTTGACGTTGGGTTCCCAGCCACCCTCGTCACGAGCCTGCCAGAAGCCGGCCATGTGGATCTCGGCCACCGGCGAGTCCTGGTCATTGGTCACCAGTCGAATGCGACCCTCGAACACGCCATCCCCGGCGTCGGTGGTCGGCGCCGTATAGGCGTCCCGGTCGAACAGCACCGTGACCGTGAGCGACTCACCGGCAGCGAGGGTCAGGCCGTCGAACGCGCCCGGATCGGCCAGCACGAAGGGCCCGTCGATATCGGACTCGAGAATCTCCAGCGGCTCGCTGCCGCTATTGGAGATCGTCACCGTGGCGCTGTCCTTGAACTCGCGATCATCGTTCGAGGCGCTGTTGTTCTCCAGGTAGCTGAAGTGCAGGCGGTTGGCGAAGTAGGCAGCATCGCCGCTCTGCACCTCGATATCGGCGTTGTCGTTACCGGTCAGCGGCGACACGTCGAGGTAGTCGAGGTCATCGGCACCATCGGCGCTGGATACCGCGCGCAGGTTGTACTCGACGCCGGCCTGAAGCTCGACGTAGATGCCCTGCTCGCCGGCGTCACCCACCCCGGGATAGGCCAGGCTATCGATGGTCTGCCCATTGAGGGTCAGCGCCAGCGAGCCACCGTCATCGGCACCGGCGTTGGCCGCCAGGTCCAGACGATAGAGACCGTCGCTGTCCACCGTGAAGTAGAAGTCGGCGGTCAGCTCATTGACGGTACGCGCACTGTTGCCATCCTCGAGCTCGATGCGGCCACCATCGGAGACATCGGCGTAGACCGGGATGAAGATGTCACCACTGTCGTCCGGCACCCGCAGCAGGTCGATATTGGGGCCCACTGCATTCGGCGCGGTCAGCACGATGGTGTTGCTGCCGGCTTCCAGGTTGACCAGCACGTCCTGGAAGAACCAGTCGGTCTCGTCGTCGTTGCTCTGGCCGACGAAATTGAGCTGGCCCAGGTCATTGCCGTTGATGGTCAGACCCAGCGGACGGTCGGCCTTGCTCGCGGCCAGCGCGTAGCGGAAGCCGATCTCGTAGCTGCCCGCCTCGTCCACGTTCACCGTCCAGGTGATGGTCTGGTCCCCGGCACCGGCAAAGTCGACGAAGCCGTCACCGGAGGCGTTACGGTCGTCCTGGCTCTCGGGGACTACTACCGCCCCGCCGAGCGCGGCGTCCTCGGCCTCGTAGAGGGTGAAGCCGGGCGTTGCATCCCCTTCTTCCTGGAGGATCGCCAGCTGGTCGATGTTGGGCCCGGTGTTGTCGGTGGCCTGGAAGCGCACCGTGTTGAGACCGGCTGCCAGATCGGCATCGATATCCACCGTCAGCCACTCGGCCCAGCGCGAGTCTGCGTCATCAAGTGCCGGGTCCTGGGGCGGCGGGAAGGATACGACGCCCACCGAGACGTTGTTGACGAACACCTCCAGAGGACGATCGGCATTGCCGCCGTTGGCGTAGCGCACCCTGAGCACCGAGTCGCCGGCCTGGTCGGGGTCCAGCTCGAAGCTGAAGGTGATGAAGTCCTCATTGGTGCTACCGAAGTCGGCGTAACCGCCGGGCACACCGTCATCGTCGACGTCATTGCCATCGACCCCGAAGGCGCCGGGGCGCAGGCCGTTGGGCAGATCTGCCTGGTTCGGCTCGGGGTTGTTGATGTCGCGGATCTCGATCTCGGCGCCAGCACCGGAGGCCACGACCACCGAGGTGCCGTCATCCGGGGTCATGTCCTCGGCCTGGATGGCCAGCACCATGACCAGATCATCGACGGGGTCGGGATCGGGATCCGGATCGACGGGACCGGTGGTGCCACCCGGGGCCGGGTCGAGACGAATGATCTGGCTCTGGCCGTTGCCGCGGTTGAGGGTCAGCAGGTAGAGCTGGCCGGTAGCCGGGTTCTCGATGATGTCCAGCGGGTCGACGTAGGTGATGACGTTGCCGTCGGGATCACGCAGCACATCGTCACCGATGACGTTGCCGTTGGCGTCCAGGGTAATGGAGCGCACGTCGTCACCGCCGGAGTACTCGGTGAACAGCACGTTGCCCTGGAGGTTGCCGCCGAACACACCGCTGGTGTATTCCACCGCGCCGTTGGGTGAGCGGTTCTCGCCCAGCGAATAGACCCCGGCGATGTCGTAGGTGCCCTCGGGAATGGTGCCCGTCGGGTACTTGTCGACCTGGTTGGGGTCGTTGGCACCGGTGGGATTGCCGCCGTTGAGGATGTACTCGTCACGCAGCGGGTTCGGGTGGCCGTAGTAGCCGCCCTCTTCGATACGGAACAGGTAGTCATCCTGCTTCTCGACATTGGTGTAGCGCTCGTTCTCCGGCGTGGAGGGATCGTCCGGCACGTTGCCACCGGCCGCCGAGCCGTTGGTCGGCACGTAGAGGAAGCCGTTGGAGTGCCACACCAGGTCGTAGGCGTTACGCGCCCCGGTGGCGAAGATCGTCAACACCGCGTCGGGGGCGTAGGGGTCGTAGTAGGCCTCCAGCACGTTGCCGCTGGCGTCCTGGACCGTGGCTACGCCGCGATCGTCGAACACCAGGAACTCGCCGTTGCCCATGGGGATGGGATCATCCTTGGGATGACCGTCGGGGTCATCGAAGCGCCGGTTCAGGCCATCGTCGGGCAGCGGTTCGGTACTGACGTCGAAGGGCCCGTTGGACACGTCACGGGTTGGATCGATTTCCAGCACCGCGGCGTTCAGAAGACGCTCGGGACGGTTGCCCCAGGCGCTGTCCGGCTCGCCCATGGCGGTGTTCGAGCCCTGGATCAGATACAGCAGATGGCTCGGCACGTCCGGGTTGGTGTCCGGGTCGTAGTCCGGGTTCTCGCGGAACTCGAGGCTGTTGGTCACGTGGTCGCCGTTGGAGCGCGGCAAGCCGGTGATATAGGCCTCGGCGGTACCGGAGAAGCCGGGTCCATCGTCCAGGGTGATCTTGGTGATCCGTCCGCTGAAGTCCGGCACACCGTTGTCACGTCCGGTCAGCGGGATCGGATAGTTGTCGGTGATCCACAGCACATTGGGATCGGTGGGGTCCACCACCAGACCGATGATGCCGCGCTGCTGACTCTGTCCCGGCTGGTCGAAATAGTCGTTGGGCAGACTCAGATCCTGGCGATTGGACAGCGAACCGTCGATCGGGTCGACGTCGTAGCGCAACAGTTCACCGCTGATGGTGGCGATGTACATGTAGGCGCCATCCGGGCTCATCTCCAGCGAGGTGAAGCCGAAGGCACCGTCGGCGGCGCCGTTGAGTTCCACCACGTCGTTGAAGGCCACGTCGCGCGCGACCACCTCCGGCTCGGCGCCGGTGACGAAGGTGTTGGTGTACTTCTGGAACTCGCGGGTCGGCGCGCTCGCATCGTCGTTGGGGCCACGGTCCTGGAAGCCGTCGATCACCAGGGTGTAGCTGGTGAACGGCTTGAGGGTCTGGCTCGGCGAGATGGTCAGCGAATCGAAGCCGCCGGTGGTGTTGGCGTTGAAGCTGACTTCCTGACCGGTGACGGTCTCGAACAACCGGATCGAGCCGTCGCCCAGGCTTTCGAGCAGGGCTCCACCACGTCCGTCCACCACCGAGATGCCGACAAAGATGTCGGAGGTCGGATCGACCCCGGTGGGAATGGCACCGTCATCCGGATCGAGATCCACCTCCACCTCGTTCTGGCCGACCCCGGCGATCGCCCGGGCGTCGGTGAAGAAGGCGTAGTCTTCGGCGGCGTCGCGATCGTCCCCAGGGGTCAGGTCCGGCAGGGCCTGAATCTCGATGTACTGGATCTCGGTGTTCTCATTGTTGAGCCCCATCGAATCCAGGGTCAGACGACCGTCGGTGACCTGGACGATGCGGGTGACCAGGTCAGAGCGCACGCCGTCGGTGTCGTTGGACGGGTTGGTGTCGGCCGGGAAGTCATCCGGGCGGAACGGGGTGAAGGGGTCGTTGAACAGCTCGCCCTCGGCGTTGAGCACGTTGTTGCTGTCGTAGGGCCCACTGGTATCACCGATGGAGATGGTGACCTCGTAGAAGCCGTCTTCCAGCTCGATCTCCCAGCCGGCCCGCACATAGTTGGGTCCCGGCTGGTCGAAGTGGGCGTAGGTTCCCTGACGCGGGTCGAGGCCGGCGATGTCATCGGTGCGATCATTGACCGCAACGCTGGTCAGCGAACTGATGTCCAGTGGCTCGGTGCCGGGATCGCCATCGTAGATCGACTCCTCGGTGACCCAGCCGTACTGGTAGGTCTGGCCGTCGACGGTGACCGACTGGGTGCCAAAGGCCTTGCCGTTGTCGGCGATGTAGCCATCCGGCACCGCGGTGCCCTCGGGCTGGAAGTTGATCTTGACCGAGAAGCGATCGCCCGGCTCCACCGGACGATCCGGTGCCACCCCGTCACGACTCACCGTCAGGCTGTCGATGTTGGGGCCAGCGTTGCCGATATTGGCCAGACGAATGGTGTTTTCGCCGGCCTCAAGCTCCACCTCGATGGTGGTGGTGGTCCAGTTCTCCCAGCCGGCCGCGTCGGTTCCGGTGGAGGCAAAGGCCAGGCTGCCCTGGCTCTGGCCGTCGACCAGGATATCCATGGGACGGTCGGCGCCGTTGGTGCCGGCGTTGGTATAACGCACCTCCAGGGTGTAGGTGCCGGCCTCATCGACGCTCACCTGAAACTCGGCGGCGTCACCGGCGTCGGCGCCCATGTCCAGGTAACCGCTACCGGAGAAGCCATTCCATAGACCGTCGGGGCCGGCTGCGGTGTTGGTTTCCGGATTGTCGGCGTCGCGCACCTGGGTGTCGCCGTCGGCGTCGACGATGGTCAGCGCCTCACCCTCGATGGCGAAGTTGAACGCCGGGGTGCCGACGTCGGCCTCGTTGAAGTCGAACACCACCTGGTCGATGTTGGGACCGCCGGTGGCGCCCGCGGGCATGGTCAGGGTGAAGGTGTTGGCGCCCTCGACCAGCTCTACCTCGACTTCCAGGGTCTGCCACTCGTTCCAGGCGTCCGCGCCGGTGGCGTTGGGGAAGCCGAGCTGGCCCTGATCATCGCCGTTGACGGTCAGATCCAGCGGCCGCGGGGCATCACCTCCATTGGCATAACGCACGGTGGCGGTGTAGCTGCCGGCCTCCACCGCGTTGACGTTGAAGGTGATCTGGTCGCCGGGGTTGGAGCCGAAGTCCAGGTAGGCGTCACCCACCGCGCCGGGACGATGATTGCCGAAGTCGTCGGGATTGTCCGCATCCACCGGCCGGGTGACCTCGCCCTGGGCGGTACCGCCCACGTCGACGATGTCGGCGTCTTCGCCCTGCAGGGTGATCGGCGCCACCACCACGTCGTCGTCCTCGAAGCTGACCACTTCGGTGGCGCTGGCCTCGTTGCCGGCGGCGTCGGTGACAAACAGCGAGACGGTGAGATCACCGCTCTGGTCGTCGAGCTGGCCGCTCAGGTCCAGGGTAATGTTGCCCGAGGCATCCGGCGTCACCTCGGTGCGGGTCGCGCCACCGTCGAAGGACACCTCGACGGTGGTAACGTCGTCATCGACACCCGAGACATTGAACACCGCCGCCGCCAGCTGGCTGGCGTCGAGGGTATCGTCGTCGGCGACGATGGCGAGATCGCCATCCTCGTCAGCGCTGACGTCTTCCGCAATCGGGCCGCTGCCGCCCTCGGTCACCTCGATGCGATCGATGTTGGGACCGGTATTGGCACCTGCCGGGATCGCCAGGGCGATGGTATTGCTGCCCGCCTCCAGGGTCACGGTGACGGTCTCGAACAGCCAGTGGTCGAAGCCTTCCTCAGGCCCGGTGCCGTCCGGGTCGGTACTGACCATGGCCAGGGCGAGCGGATCACCGCCATTGATCACCAGATCCAGCGGGCGATCGGTATTGGTGGCGTAGCGTACGCTGATGTCGTACTGGCCGGCCTGGGCCACGTCGATCTGCCAGCTGACGTTGTCTCCCGGGGTGTCACCGAAGTCCAGGTAACCGGTGCCACTGAAGCCCGGACGCAGTCCGGTGGGCTGGTTCGGCTCGGGGTTGTCCGGGTCGCGGACCTGGGTGTCGGTGTTGTTGGGGTCGGTATCGAAGCTCTCGACCACACCGTCCTCGGCCTGCAGGCTCAAGGGCGAGAAAGGCGCTTCGTCGACGTCGTTGACGGTGACCGACACCAGCTCGGTGGTGGAAAGATCACCGTCGCTGACGCTGACCTCGACCTCGTAGACGTTGTCTTCGTTGGCGTCCGCCGCCAGCTCGAAGTCACGCGCCGAGGTGAAGGCCAGCGCTCCGGTATCAGCGTTGATGGTGAACAGCGGCGCGTCGACACCACCGGTGATGGCGAACACCGGCGCCGTCAGGGTGGCCGGCTGACCGTCCTCATCGAGCACCGCGATGGACCCGATCTCGGTCAGGTTCTCGTCGATGGCAAGTGCGGTTGCACCGATCGAGAGACTCTCGTTGATGTCGTTGACCGTGACCAGGGTCGCCTGGGACACGCTGTCTTCGCCGTCGCTGACGATGACCGTCAGCTCATAGACGCCGTCTTCGTTGGCGTCTGCGGCGAGCTCGGCGTCCGGGGCATTGACGAAACTCAACACACCGGTATTGGCGTCGAAGCTGAACAGCGCGGCGTCGGCGCCCTCGAGGGTCACCGTCAGGGCGTCACCGTCCAGGTCGTCCAGTGTCAGGGTGGCCACGGCACTGGTGTTTTCATCGACACTGACGCTGTCGTCGAGGCCGTCAATCGTCGGGGCGTTGTTGACCGGCTCCTCGATGCGTAGGAAGTCCAGCGAGTCGATGCGCATCAGCTCGCCGCCCTCGCCTCTGAGCTCCAGCGACAGCAGTGAATCGGCGGTAATCTCCACCGGGGTCTCGAACACGATCTCCTTGCGGTTGCCGCTCTGACCGGCGTTGCCCCGGCCACCACTGCCCACCAGGGTGCCGAAGTCGTCGCTCAAGACGACGTCGGAGGTCAGGCTGTCGCTCGAAAGATTGCGCGCCTCGAGGGCATTGCCGTCGATGGACAGGGTCAGTTCACCCTCACCGTCGGTCTCGTCGAAGACGTACAGGGTAACGCGATACCAGCCCGGCTCGACGCCTGCGGCGGCAAGCTCGGTGCCCACGGTGGCGGGCGTGTTGCTGGTCACCCGTATGAGCTCGTTGCCCGAGGCGCTGGCGTTGCCGGTGGCGATGACGTTGTCGGCGTCCAGGTCGGTAAAGGCCTCGGCCTCGATGGTCACGACGTCACCGATATCGGTGCCCTCGATCTGGAACTCCAGCACCTGGGTCGCGGACAGACCGCCGGGATCGGTGGCGCGCAGGGTCACACTGAAATTGCCGCCCTGGGAGGGCGTGCCCTGGATCAAGCCATTGACCACCTCGAGTCCTGCCGGCAAGTCTTCGACCGTCAGGGTCAGGTCGTCACCGTCGGGGTCGGAGAACAGCGGCGCGAAGTCGGCGATCGCCACCTGACCGAAGGCCTCGCCGACTTCACCGAAGAACGGCTCCAGCGCCGCCGGTTCCGCTACCGGAGCGTCGTTGACGTTGTCGATGGTCAGCACAAAGCTGTCGGAGGTCTCGATCTGTCCGTCATCGGCAAACAAGGTAACGGTATAATCACCGGGTTCCAGCCCATCCAGGCTGCCGCTCAGCACGCTGCCGTCGATGGCAAGACCAGCGGCGTCGACAGGCGCACCATCGGCGTCGGCCACCTCGAAGCGGTAGCTCAGATCGTCGCCGTCGGGGTCCTCGAAGGCCAGGTCGACCTCGAGGGTGGAACCTTCATCGAGGGCAAGGTCGGCGACGCCACCACCGACCACCTGCGGCGCCTGATTGACGTCGCCGGTGGTGGCCTCGCTCAGGGTCACGTTGGAGAAGCGCGCGCTGCCCTTGGCGCCCAGGTCGTCGTCGTTGACGAACACCAGCGAATCGATGGTGGTGCCAGCGTGGGCCGACAGATCGATGGTAAAGCTGACGACGCCATCACCGTCGTCATCGACGCCCTGGCCACGCAGGTCGACAAAACCACCCTGGCTCTGGGTGCCGGCCAGCTGGTAGGCGCTGTTGCCACCGTTGAAGGGGTTGTCGTCGAGGTCAAAGCCGATCGCGATGATCTCCGACACCGGGGTGTCAGAGGCGCTGAGTTCGAGCGTCAGGCGTGTGTCGGCGGTGATCTGGTAGCTTTCGCCCAGGGCCACCCGCTTCCACACGTTGTCGGTCAGGGCAAGCGTCGCGCCGGCGTCTTCCACCGCCGCACCGGTGCCCTGGGACGGGTTGTCCTGATTACCGCCGTAGGACGAGATCGCCCCCGCCGAGAAGTCCACCGTCAGCGGGGCATCGTCGGCTTCCAGGGTGACCTGGGTGCTGGTGCTGGCTTCGTTGCCGGCGGCGTCGGTGACGTAAAGGGTGACGTCCAGGGTGCCGGCGTCCTGGCCGGACAGGTCCAGCTGGACGCTGCCGCCATCGACGCCTACCGGGGTGCGGGTGGTGCCGCCGTCGAAGCTTACCTCGACGACGTCGGCGTCGGTGTCCAGCCCCGCCAGGTTGAAGGTGACAGCGTCGCTGTCATCCGCGGCTACCGGATCGACCGGGCCGCTGAGCGCCAGGTCAGCACCCTCGTCGGCGGTGGTATCCAGCGTCAATGACAGCTCGCGAGTCGCACGGTTGCCGAAGGCATCCATCGCGATCAGGCTGGCCGCCAGCGGCCCATCGGCCTGGCCGGACAGGTCGAGGCTGAAGTCACCGTTGGCGTCCGGGGTGACCTCCTCGACGTTGACGCCGCCATCGAAGCTGACGCCGACGAAGACGATGTCATCATCCAGCCCCGTCACGTTGAAACCCGCCGAGGCAGCGGCGTCGGCATTGATCAGGGCGGAAGCGGAGCTGAACGACAGGTCGTCACCTTCGTCGCCCTCGACATCGCCGACCGGACCGGTACCCGCCGTGGTGACCTCGAGACGATCGACGTTGGGTCCATTGTTGCGGCCAGCCGGGATCGCCAGGGTGATGGTGTTGTCGCCGGCCTGCAGGCTCGCCGTCAGGGTCTGGTAACCCCAGACATCGAATCCCTCGGGATCGACATTGCCGGCGTTGGGGTCGGTGCTGGCAAAGGCCTGGGTCGAGGCGTCTCCCCCGTTGATCGACAGATCCAGCGGGCGCGCCCCGTTGCTGGCGTAGCGGAAGTTCAGGTCGTAGTCACCCGCCTCGGCCACGTTGACGGTGAACGTCAGGCTGTCGCCGGGTGCACTGCCGAAGTCCACATAGCCGGTGCCGGAGTAGTCCGGGCGCAGCCCGACAAAGCCGCCGCTCTCGGGGTTCTCGGCGTCGCGCACCAGGGTGGCGGCACCGTTGTCGACGCCGAGCTCGGCGTCCTCGGCCTGCACCACCAGCGGGTCGATCACTGGATTGGTGACCGCAGCGCTGACCAGGGCCAGCTCGATCTTGTCGATATTGGGGCCATTGGTATAGCCGCCGACCAGACGCAGGGTATTGGAACCGGCAGCCAGGTCGACCTCCAGGGTCTCGACGGTCCAGCCTTCCCACTGGCTGCTCTGATTGGGCCGGTTGGCAGCGTCGAGATCGGACTCGACATCGTCGGGGTAGTAGTCCGGCGCCGTGGTTGTCGCGAAGGCAAAGGTGCCCAGGGTGGTGGTGGTCGCGCCGTCCACCAGTATCAGGTCCAGCGGACGGGGGCTGGAGGTAGCGTAGGTGACGCTTACCGTGTAGGTGCCGGCGGTGGCCACGTCCAGGGTGAAGTCAGCGGTGGCATTGGCATTGTCGAACGCCCAGTCCAGGTAGCCTGCGCCTTCGGCGCCGACCCGGAAGGTCTCGTTGCCGTTGGTGAAGTCAGCGATGCTGTCGAGCGTCGCCACCCGGTTGGTGCCGCTGTCGTTCACGTCCTCGGCGGGCGACAGCAGCATGTCCTCGCCTTGCACCACGTAGCGATCGGGGTCCGGGGCGGTGATTTCCAGATAGTCGATGTTAGGCCCGCTGGCCCCGTTGGAGGTCAGCGTAATGGTGTTGGTGCCCTGGGCCAGGGTCACCCGTACCGGCTGGGTCAGCTCGAAGTTGGTGAAATCATCGCCGGTGGCGGGCAGGTCGAACATGCGGTCGAACAGCTCGCCATTGACGTCCAGTCGCAGTGGACGGTTGCCGTCGCCCATGGCGTAGCGCAGCACCAGGTCGTATTCACCGGCCTCCGGCGCCTCGAAGGTGAAGGTCAGGCTCTCGCCACCGGCCACGCCGTTGCCGTAGTCCACGTAGGCGTTGCCCTCGGCGTCGGCGGCGTCAGGGTTAGCCGGATCACTGACCACGGCGATTCCGGTATCGCCGGCAATACTGGCCGAGGCGCCGTCGCTGGCGTCATCGTCCTCGGCCTGGATACGCAGCGAAAAGCCGATCGGTGCGGCCGCGGCCACTATTGAGGGGGTGGCTGAAGGGGTGGCTGAAAGCGCTGCGGCTGGGGTGGTAGAAAGCGCTGCTGGGGTTGCTGCCGAGCTTGATGCTGGGGTTGCCAAAGGCGCTGTGCTATCGGACGCAGCAGGCGCGCCTGGTGCCGACGCCGGCGCTGCATCTGCCGGGATACCCTGATCACCAGACGCTTGTTCCGATGCTTCCAGACCTTCACCGTCCTGCCCCGCTTCCACCTGGCCACTCGGGCCTGCGACTTCTTCGTCACTGGCAGCCTCGGCGTCCTCGATAAGCACATCGAAGGCGGCACGAAGTCCGCCCAGAGCCTGCCCTTGCCCATCGAGGGCATCGATCACCATGGCCAGCTTGCCCGGTTGCGGCGTCGGCAGATGGTCAAACACAAAGGGCCGTTCGAAACGCTCGAAGACGCTTTGTGCGCCGGCGGCATCCTTCCAGGTCATCCGCACGGCTTCGACCGCGTCCCGCCATTGGCCAGGATGCGGTGCGACCACCAGATCATGCATCTCGAAATCTTTTGTCCGAAATTCCGCCTTATCTGCCAGACGCTTTTGAAATGACTTTTGCCCACGGCTCACAAATGACATGGAAAACATGGCCTGCCCCCTGACGATTATTTTGGATAGTGATTGCCACCAACTACCAACAAGAACCCATCGACTTTCTTCGAAGATCTCTCTCGCCGCTTTACAGTCCGCCCAGACGAATCCCCAACTTCCGCTGAGACAACAAACGAACCGGCAGCCAGAAAGAGATGGCTCTCTCTGATTCTATAACCCGACGGAGGTACATCAAGATTTTTTTGACAGCGCTAACCATGCGAAATAAACGGTAGAAAAACCCTCATCAACGGTGCTATATCTTGTTGTTTTTTATTGTTTTATTAAATTTCTAACCTATCTGCATGCAGTATACCCACCACCCCAAAACCAAAAACAAGGCACCTTGAAGTCCAGCGTAACAACACTCCAACATGAGACTTTTATTATGCCAACATCGGATATATATTCAGATTTCCACTATTAAAAAATCAGAGATACAGCCCGCAGATAACTGGGGAATAAAATCCAAAGAATAACTAGGCAAAAGCCCCTGCAAAGTAGTTGCAAGGTAGAAAAATCCGCATAACATCTTTAGTCATTCGACGCCCGCGTTGACCCACGACATTGACCATCTATAGGCAAATGGCCCGACCGATTTTCTAAAAAAACGGCGTAATGTTCGCCAAACAAGAAAAATGACGTAACGTCCAGGGGGAGAGGGAAGATGTCTGCGGAACACAACGATCTGCGCAAGGTGCTGGCCTTCTGCCGGCGCAGCTTTGGCTATGTGGCCCTGTTCAGCCTGTTCATCAACCTGCTGATGCTGGTGCCGCCACTCTATATGCTGCAGGTGTATGACCGGGTGCTGACCACCCGCAGCCAGGAAACCCTGTGGATGCTGACTCTGGTGGTGGTGTTCCTGTTTCTGGTGATGGGTGGGCTCGAGCTGATGCGCTCACGCATCCTGGTCCGGGTCGGCAATCGCCTCGATGCGCTGATCAGTCCCCGGCTCTACAGCGCCATGTTCAAGCGCACCCTGTCGAGTCCCGGCAAGCCCTCCGCCCAACCGCTCAACGACCTGACCAGCCTGCGTCAGTTCCTCTCCGGCAACGGCCTGTTTGCCTTCTTCGATGCGCCCTGGGTACCGGTCTACATCGGGGTGCTGGCACTCTTTCATCCGTGGTTTGGGCTGTTTGCCCTGGGCGCCGGCGTGATCCTGGCCACCATCGCGGTCATCAACGAGCGTATGACCAAGCAACTGCTGACCGAGGCCAACGGTCGCCACGTGCAGTCCCAGGACCTGGCCAACAGCAACCTGCGCAACGCCGAGGTGCTGCACGCCATGGGCATGCTGCCCGGGATCCAGGGCCGCTGGGCGGCGCGCCATCGTGAATACCTGGTGCTGCAATCCCAGGCCAGCGATCGTTCGGGCCTGCTGACCAATACCTCCAAGGTGCTGCGGCTGATGTTCCAGTCGCTGATCCTGGGCATCGGTGCCTTTCTGGTGCTCAGGGGCGAGCTGACCCCTGGCATGATGATCGCCGGTTCGATCCTGATGGGCCGCGCCCTCGCCCCCATCGACCAGATGATCAACGGCTGGAAGGGCTTTTCCGGGGCACGCACGGCCAAGGGACGACTCGAGGCGTTGCTCGACGAGGTGCCCGCCGATCCGCCGACCATGCCGCTGCCCCGGCCCCGGGGTCAGCTCAGCCTGGAAGGTGTCAGCGCCGCGCCTCCCGGCGTGCGCCTGCCGACCCTGACCAACATCGACCTCAAGCTTGCCAAGGGCGAACACCTGGCCGTGGTCGGCCCCAGCGCCTCGGGCAAGTCGAGCCTTGCCCGGGTGGTGCTCGGGCTATGGCCGGCTCAGCTTGGCTGTGTGCGCCTGGATGGCGCCGATATCAACAAGTGGGATCGCACTGCGCTGGGCCCCTACCTCGGCTATCTGCCCCAGGACATCGAGCTGTTCGACGGCAGCGTGGCCGAGAACATCGCCCGCTTCCAGGAGGTCGACCCCGAGCAGGTCGTACGTGCCGCCCGCCGTGCCGGCGTGCATGAACTGGTGCTGAAGCTGCCCGAAGGCTATGACACCTATCTGGATCACGGCGGCACCGCGCTGTCTGCCGGTCAGCGCCAGCGTATCGGCCTGGCCCGAGCGCTCTACGGCGACCCCGCGCTGATCGTGCTGGATGAACCCGACGCCAATCTGGACGATGCCGGTGAGGCCGCCCTGGCCGAGTGCCTGCTCCAGCTGCGCCAGCAGGGCACCACCGCGCTGGTGATCACCCATCGCCAACGCCTGCTGAGCAACGTCGATCGTATCCTGGTACTCAAGGACGGCCAGATCGCCTCGCTGACGCCGCCCCGCCGCAACACGCCGGCGGCCGCCGTGGCCACCGCTGGACGGCGCTCGCCCGGCGTCACCACCCTGCACCCCAGCGCCCGGGGGCGCTCCCCCGTCAACCGCCGCAGCGGCGGTGAGGAGACCTCATCATGAACAGCCCCTCCCCTTCCCAGGACGACCTGCCGCTGCAGGACACTCGCTATCGGCGCATGGGCCTGATCATCCTGCTGGTCGCCTTCGGCGGCTTCGGCAGCTGGTCGGTGATGGCCAGCCTGGCGGTCTCGGTGGTGGCTCCAGGCTCGGTGTCGGTAGAGAGCTTCACCAAGACGGTGCAGCATCTCGAGGGTGGCATCGTCGAGCAGATCCACGTCGAGGATGGCAGCCAGGTCGAGGCCGGCGCACCGCTGATCACCCTGGATGACACCCAGGCGATGGCCCAGAGTCGTATCGTCGAGACCGAGTACCTGATCGCCCGCGCCAGCGAAGTACGCCTGCTGGCCGAACAGTCCGGCGCCGAAACGCTGGTCTTCCCCCAGGCCCTGATCGATTCGGACAACGCCCGGGTACAGGCGGTGCTGGAGGTTCAACGACGGCTGTTCGAGGTACGCCGCGACTCGCTGGAGGGCACCCTGGCCGCACTCGACCAGCAGATTCTCCAGCTCGAGGAGCAGATCACCGGACTCGAGGAGACCCAGGTCATCACCCAGCGGCGAATCGACTCCCTCAACGGCGATGTCGCCAACCATCGCAAGCTGTTTCGTGATGGCTTGATCAGCAGCCAGCGCATGCGCGAGATGGAGCGCGAGAGCCTGGAGTACCAGAGCGACAACGCTCGTCACGTCTCCGAGGTGGCCAGGCTCAGGGCCCAGATCAGCGAGAACACCCTGAACAAGCAGATACGCCTGCAGGAGTTTCAGCAGCAGGTCGGCGAGGCGTTGCGCCAGGTGCAGGCCGAGGTGGCGGACGCTGAAGAACGCCTGGTGGCGCTGAACGATACCTTGAAGCGCACCGAGATCACCGCCCCGGTAGCGGGCACCGTGGTCGGGCTCAAGGTGCATACCCTGGGCGCGGTGGTGCGCGGCGGCGACCCGCTGATGGACCTGGTGCCCATGGGCGACGGCTTTATCGTCGAGGCCAAGGTGGCCAACCACGACGTCGACCATCTGTACCTTGGCCAACCGGCGGAAATCCGCTTCAGCGCCTTCAACCAGCGGCTGTCCAACGTCATCGACGGTGAGGTCGTCCACGTCAGCGCCAACAGTTTCGAGGACGAGGCGACGCGCCAGCGCTACTACAAGGTACGCATCCAGGTCACCGAACTCGGCGAGAAGGACATGACCGAGAATATGCGGCTGATGGCCGGCATGCCGGCAGAGGTGATGATCCGCACCAGCGAAAGAAGCTTCGCCAGCTATGTGGCGAAACCGATCGTGGACATGCTGGCACGGGCGATGCGGGAGGAGTAAGAAGGGAGACCGCCTTTTCACGCGACACCCTTGCGCGCGTGAAAGGCGGAACACCGAGGATCACCGGCCCTCCGCGACACCCTTGCGCGCGTGAAAGGCGGAACACCGAGGATCACCGGCCCTCCGCGACACCCTTGCGCGCGTGAAAGGCGGAACACCAAGGATCATCGGCCCTCCGCGACACCCTTGCGCGCGTGAAAGGCGGAACACCAAGGATCACCGACCTCGCATCAGGCGTTGAAGCGAATCGTCCCGATCCGCGACACCTCGTAGCCGCCAAGGCTTTCCGCCTGGTCGCGTAAACGCTCACCCCGGGCGAAGGCGAACAGCCGCTGCAGGGCATCGCTGAAATAGCTGCGTCGCCGCAACAGCAGGTCGAAGGACTCCTGATGCAGGGGCAGGAAATGAAGCCCCTGGCGCCTTGCTGCGGCCTCCACTCCAAGCCCTACATCCGCCCTGCCCTGGGCAACGGCAAGCGCCAGGTCGTCCTCGCTTGTCGCCGGATGCTCCACCATATCCAGCCGCTCAATCTCGATACCCTGCCGCTCCAGCAGCCAACCCAGCAAGCGGTGGGCGCCGGCACCCTCGGGTCGCCGACCGACACGTAGCCCCGGCCTTGCCAGGTCACCCAGGCCTTCGAGGCCAAGCGGGTTGCCCGGCGCCAGCATCAGCCCCTGGGTACGTCTGGCCCAGTGCACCACCACCAGGTCCCGCATGCCACCGAGGCCAAGCTCCGAGGGCACATTGTAGCGCCCCGCCCCGTCCAGCAGATGAGCACCCACCACCATGGCCTTGCCCGCCATCAGCCGCTGGATACCGTCGCCGCTACCCAGGCAAAGGCTCGCCAGGCCACAGCCGCTCTCGCGCATCGCCCAGTCCAGCAGCGGATCCTGACTGCCGGCCATCACCTCGAGCGGCTCGGTCGCGGAAGACTGATCCCCCTCCAGGTGATTCATCAGCCACAGGTCGATGGCGTGACGTGGAAACAGCAGTTTGCCGGTGGCACGGGTGCAGGGAATCTGCCCCTGGCGGACCAGATCGTAGACCTTGCGTGGCTTCAACCGCAGATAGTCGGCCACCTCTGCGGTGGTGAGGTAGCGAGGCAGGACGGGGTCGACCATCGGGTTACCTCCAAAAGGTGTAGAGGACCACTTTGCAGCAAGTGGTCTATGGCTGCATATTTTACGGCCATGGGGTGCGCGCCGCAGTAGATCATCACATCATGCCGGTAGACCGGAAAACGGCAAGCACCCGACGCCCCAAATCGACCGAGACACGATGACCGACTCTGCCTTCCTTACTGCCCTTGAACTCGTCATCGGTCTGGACGCCGACCTGCTCGACATCGTCGGGCTATCGCTGAAGATCTCGCTGACCGCTGTCGCCATCGCTGCCCTGCTGGCCTTTCCATTGGGGGCGGCGCTGGCGCTGTTTCGCTTTCCAGGCCGAGCCCCTCTTATCGTCACCCTCAATGCCCTGATGGGCCTGCCGCCGGTGGTGGCGGGGCTCGCCGTCTATCTATTGCTGTCCCGGGCAGGGCCGCTGGGTTCACTAGGGCTGCTGTTTACCCCCACCGCCATGGTCGTGGCCCAGGTCATCCTGGTGCTGCCGATCCTGGCGGCCCTGACCCGTCAGAAGGTCGAGGAGCTCCACGGCGAGTACGCCGAACAGCTCGCCTCCATCGGGGTTTCTCGGCGGCGCCGTATTCCGACCTTGCTGTGGGACGCCAGGCTGTCGCTGATCACTGTGGTGCTGGCCGGCTTTGGCCGCGCCAGCGCCGAGGTCGGGGCGGTGATGATAGTCGGCGGCAACATCGATGGCGTCACCCGGGTCATGACGACGGCCATCGTGCTGGAGACCAGCAAGGGCAACCTGCCCCTGGCGCTGGGCCTGGGTATCGTGTTGCTGACACTGGTGGGGGTAATCAATGCATTGGCACATCTGCTGGGCGAAGCGACGCGGAGGCAGCTCGGATGACCCATCTGACCCTTTCGGTGCCAGCCACGACGCCACGCCTGAACTTCGATCGCGTCAGCTACGCGTCCCGGGGGCAGACGCTGCTGGGGCCGCTGTCGCTGAACCTGGAGGGCCATCGCCGTACCCTGATCATGGGGCCCAACGGCGCCGGCAAGAGCCTGCTGATGCGCCTGGCCCATGGTCTGCTGCAGCCGACGTCGGGTCGCCTGGTGTGGGAAGGCGCGGCGCCACGCCAGGCCATGGTGTTCCAGCGCCCGGTGCTGCTCAGACGCTCGGCCCTGGCCAACCTCGAGTATGCCCTGGCGGTGCAGCGGGTGCCGCGGCGTCAGCGTCGCGAACGGGCCAGGGAGGCGCTGGCGCGGTTTGGTCTGGAGGCACTTGCCCGGCGACCGGCCAGGGTGCTGTCCGGCGGCGAACAGCAGCGCCTGGCGCTGGCCCGGGCCTGGCTGCTGTCGCCCGAGGTGCTGTTTCTCGATGAGCCCACCTCGGCCCTGGATCCCGCCGCCATTCGCGCCGTGGAGGCCGCCATCGGCGACTTTCACCGCCAGGGGGTACGCATCGTGATGACCAGCCATGACCTTCATCAGGCGCGCCGACTGGCCGACGAGGTGATCTTGCTGCACCACGGCAGGCTGGTCGAACAGAGCCCGGCGGCGACCTTCTTCGACGCCCCGGTCACCGCCGAGGGCCACGCCTTTGTCCACGGCGAGCTGCTCGATTGAGCGGCCTGCCCCATCCAGAAGTCCGATCAACCCACGCAAGGAAGGCCCCCATGACAAGATATCCAGACTCCACTCCTGCCAGTGCTCTGCTCTCCGGCGCCCTGCTGGTCGCCGGTCTGGCGGTGTGCGCCACCAGTGCCCAGGCCGAGGATGAGCCCCCTTTTATCACCCTGGCCTCGACCACCTCGACCCAGAACTCGGGGCTGTTCGACGCCATCATCCCGAGCTTTACCGAGGACTCCGGCATCGACGTCCGTGTGGTCGCCGTGGGCACCGGACAGGCCTTCGAGATCGCCAGGCGCGGGGACGCCGACAGCCTGCTGGTGCACGACACCGCCGGCGAGGAAGCCTTCGTGGCGGACGGCTACGCCACCGAGCGCGCCGACGTCATGTACAACGACTTCGTGCTGATCGGCCCGGCCGAGGATCCCGCAGGCATCCGTGACGCCGAGAGCGCCGCCGAGGCGCTCAACCTGATCGCAGACAACGCGTCGCCCTTCACCTCCCGTGGCGACGACAGCGGCACCAACCGGGCGGAGCTGCGGCTGTGGGAGTCGGCGGGGGTCGAACCCGGCGGCGACTGGTACCGTGAACTGGGCAGCGGCATGGGGGCCACCCTCAACACCGCGGCGGGCATGGGTGCCTACGTGATGTCGGATCGTGCCACCTGGGTGGCCTTCGACAACCGTCAGGATCTCGAGCTGCTGTTCGAAGGGGACGAGGTGCTGTTCAACCAGTACGGCAGCCTCAAGCTGTCACCCGAGCTCCATCCGGAGCTCAAGCACGACCTGGCCGCCCAGTGGCACGACTGGCTGTTGTCCGAGGCGGGCCAGCAGGCCATCGGCGACTTCGAGGTCAAGGGACAGCAGCTGTTCTTTCCCAACGCCGACGGCGAGTAATCGCTGGCTTGCGCTGAAGCCGGCGGCCGCGCCCGAGGCAGCAACGTCAACTGACCGGGGTCGTAGCAGGGTCATATATCTCGGTCTAGGCTGATACGAGGATTGACGCGAGACGGGCGAAGGCACGCGATCGGCGTGCTTCGTTCGTCCCCATGACCGACAAGGACCCTCAATGCGAGCTCGCATCCTCTCTCTGTGCCACTGCCCGATCCCCCGCCAGGACCACCAGCACGGCGACAAGGTCGATGCCAAGATCATCAACCTGACGCCGGTGCTGGGCATGCGCGACCTCGGCTGTCGCCGAGTCACCCTGGCACCTGGCTGCCACGCCTGGCCTTTCCACTTCCATCACAACAATGACGAGATGTTCATCGTGCTCAAGGGCAAGGGCAGCGTGCGTCTGGGTGAGAAACGCTACCCCATCGTCGAGGGGGAGCTGATCGCGGCCCCCGCCGGCGACGCCGACTGCGCCCACCAGATCATCAACGACTCCGACGAACCCCTGACCTACCTGTGTATCAGCAGCATGAACGCTCCGGACGTGATGGAGTATCCCGACTCAGGCAAGTTTGGTGTACTGGCCGGCAGCGCTCCGGGCGGCGACAAGGCCGAGCGCAGCTTCGAACACTACGGCATGCGCCAGAACGCGGTGGACTACTGGCAGGACGAAGGTTGATGGGACGGGCGTGCCTGGAGGCAGACGACTCACCCTCGCCGTGTCGCTCCATGCCTTGTGACAGGCGCGCTTTCTCAGACGTTGCCGGTCTCGTCCCTGAATCTGGCCTGGCATTGAACCACTGCCATTATCCTGATCTCGATCTGAACCGCACGGCCACCCTGTTCACCCCATCGCCCTGGCCCGAAGGCGTCGTCTGGCGCTTCTGGTGGCGACCCACTGCCGGGCGCCTGCCGCTCGACTACCCGCACTTATCTACCAACTTTGGTCGCAAGCATCACAAGCTGCACTTTACGTTAACGTAAACCTTGCCTAGTCTTCTTGTCATCCCGTGAACGCTCACCGCCTGCGGTGCCGTTTCACCTCGTCACCAACACCATCAATAAAGATGGTCCGGCCCCCTCCTGGCGCCGTATCGACCATCAAGGATGCCCCGGAGCCCATCATGTTCAGCCCCTACACGCCTCTCGATTTCGGCCTCGACGAAACCCTGGTCATGCTGCGCGACCAGGTCAATGCCTTCGCCCGCGACGAGATCGCCCCCCGCGCCGGCGAGATCGACGAGAAAAACGAATTCCCCGCCGACCTGTGGCAGAAGTTCGGCGACATGGGCCTGCTCGGCATCACCGTGTCCGACGAGGACGGCGGCACCGGCATGGGTTATCTGGCCCACTGCATCGCCATGGAAGAAATCTCCCGGGCCAGCGCCTCGGTGGGCCTGTCCTACGGCGCCCACTCCAACCTGTGCGTCAATCAGCTCAAGATCAACGCCTCCGCCGAACAGAAGGCCAAGTACCTGCCCAAGCTGATCTCCGGCGAGCACGTAGGGGCGCTGGCCATGTCGGAGCCGGGCGCCGGTTCCGACGTGGTGTCGATGAAGCTGCGCGCCCGCAAGGACGGCGATCGCTACATCCTCAACGGCAACAAGATGTGGATCACCAACGGCCCCGACGCCGACGTGCTGGTGGTCTACGCCAAGACCGATCCTGACGCCGGCTCCAAGGGCATGACGGCCTTTATTATCGAGAAGGGCTTTGCCGGCTTCTCCACCGCCCAGAAGCTCGACAAGCTCGGCATGCGCGGCTCCAACACCTGCGAACTGGTGTTCGAGGACTGCGAAGTCCCCGCCGAGAACGTGCTGGGCGAGGTCGGCAAGGGCGTGCGCGTGCTGATGAGCGGGCTGGACTACGAGCGCACCGTGCTGGCTGCTGGCCCCATCGGCATTATGCAGGCGGCGATGGACGTGGTGGTGCCCTACATCCACGAGCGCAAGCAGTTCAACCAGTCCATCGGCGAGTTCCAGCTGGTCCAGGGCAAGGTTGCCGACATGTACACCACCCTGAACGCCTGCCGCGCCTACCTTTATACCGTCGCCGCCGCCTGCGACCGCGGCCAGACCTCGCGCAAGGACGCCGCCGGGGTGATCCTCTACTGCGCCGAGAAGGCCACCCAGGTGGCGCTGGACGCCATCCAGCTGCTCGGCGGCAACGGCTACATCAACGAGTACCCGACCGGGCGCCTGCTGCGTGACGCCAAGCTCTACGAGATCGGTGCCGGCACCAGCGAGATCCGGCGCATGCTGATCGGGCGTGAGCTGTTCAACGAATCTAAGTAAGGGGAGCCGGTCATGGCGATTCTGGACACCAAGATCAACCCGCGCTCCGAGGACTTCCAGGCCCGGGACGCGGCCATGCGCGCCGAAGTCGGCAAACTGGCCGAACTGACCGCTGCCATCCGCCGTGGCGGTGGCGACAAGGCCCGTAGCCGTCACGAATCCCGCGGCAAGCTGTTCGTGCGCGACCGCATCGACCACCTGCTCGACGAGGGCTCGCCCTTCCTCGAATTGTCGGCGCTGGCCGCCCATGAGGTGTATGACACCGAAGTGCCGGCGGCCGGCATCGTCACCGGCATCGGCCGCGTTTCGGGCGTCGAGTGCGTGATCGTTGCCAACGACGCCACCGTCAAGGGCGGCACCTATTTTCCGCTGACGGTGAAGAAGCACCTGCGCGCCCAGGAAGTCGCGCGCAAGCATCGCCTGCCCTGCGTCTACCTGGTCGACTCCGGCGGTGCCTTTCTGCCGCGCCAGGACGAGGTGTTCCCCGACCGCGACCACTTCGGCCGAATCTTCTACAACCAGGCCACCCTGTCGGCGGAGGGAATTCCCCAGATCGCCGTGGTGATGGGCTCCTGCACCGCCGGTGGCGCCTATGTGCCGGCCATGGCCGATGAATCGATCATCGTGCGCGAGCAGGGCACGATCTTTCTCGGCGGCCCGCCGCTGGTCAAGGCCGCGACCGGCGAGACCATCAGCGCCGAGGACCTGGGCGGCGCCGACGTCCATACCCGGATCAGCGGGGTCGCCGATCACTACGCCGACAACGACGCCCACGCCCTGCAGATCGCCAGGCGCTGCGTGTCCCGCCTGAACTGGCAGAAGCGCGGCGAGCTGGCGATGGCCGCTCCGCGCCCGCCCAGCCTCGACCCCGAGGAGCTCTACGGTATCGTCGGTACCGACCTCAAGAAGCCCTTCGAGGTGCGCGAGGTCATCGCGCGGATCGTCGATGGCTCCGACTTCGACGAGTTCAAGCGCTACTACGGCGATACCCTGGTCACCGGCTTCGCCCATATCCACGGTCATCCGGTGGGCATCGTCGCCAACAACGGGGTGCTGTTCTCGGAGAGCGCGGTCAAGGGCGCCCACTTCATCGAACTGTGTGCCCAGCGCAAGATTCCGCTGGTGTTCCTGCAGAACATCACCGGCTTCATGGTCGGCTCGAAGTACGAGCACGAGGGCATCGCCAAGCACGGCGCCAAGCTGGTGACCGCGGTGTCCTGCGCCAAGGTACCCAAGTTCACAGTGCTGATCGGCGGCAGCTTCGGCGCCGGCAACTACGGCATGTGTGGCCGCGCCTTCGAGCCCAACCTTTTGTTCATGTGGCCCAACGCCCGCATCTCGGTGATGGGCGGCGAGCAGGCCGCCGGCGTGCTGTCCCAGGTCAAGCGCGAGCAGATCGAACGCGCCGGCGAGTCCTGGTCCGCCGAGGACGAAGAGGCCTTCAAGAAGCCGACCCGCGAACAGTACGAACACCAGGGCCACCCCTACTACGCCAGCGCCCGACTGTGGGACGACGGCGTGATCGACCCGGCCCAGACCCGCGATGTACTGGGCCTGTCGCTGGCCGCCGCGATGAATGCCGAGATCGAACATACGCGCTTCGGCGTCTTCCGCATGTAATGCCCTCAAGGATGGATCCCATGTCAGACATGTCCCAACTACGGATCGACGACCGGGGGGTTGCCTGGTTGACACTGACCCGCCCCGAGGTGCACAACGCCTTCGACGACGCCCTGATCGGCGAGCTCAACGCCCACCTGGATCAGGTACGCCAGGCCGCCGACAGCGGCAAGGTACGAGTGCTGGTGCTGGGTTCAGAGGGCAAGAGCTTCTCCGCCGGCGCCGACCTCAACTGGATGAAGCGCATGGTCGACTACAGCGTCGACGACAACCTGGCCGACTCGCGTGAGCTGTCTCGCCTGATGCACGGCCTCGACAGCCTGCCCTGCGTGACGGTGTGCCGGGTCCAGGGTGCGGCCTTCGGTGGCGCGGTAGGCCTGGCCGCCTGCTGCGACATCGTGATCGCCTCCGACAGAGCCAAGTTCTGCCTGTCCGAGGTGCGCATCGGCCTGTCGCCGGCGGTCATCAGCCCCTACGTGCAGCGCGCCATCGGCAGCCGTCAGATGCGCCGCTACGCGCTCAGCGCCGAAGTCATGGACGCCGACACCGCCCAGCGACTGGACCTGGTCCACCGGGTGGTCGCCGCAGAGGAACTCGACGCCGCCATCGACGCGATGCTCGACACCCTGCTGGCCACCTCGCCCCAGGCCAGCCGGGCCACCAAGGGCCTGCTGGCGGAAGTCGCCAGGGACACCGACAGCGACGCCACCCGCGAGCGCACCTGTCAGGTCATCAGTGAACTGCGCACCAGCGCCGAAGGCCAGGAGGGACTGGCGAGTTTCCTCGAGAAGCGCCGTCCGGCCTGGGCCGACACCGCCTCTTCCACCAGCCCCCCTTCATCCGCCAGCCCCCCCTCATCCACCAACAAAAAAGGGAGCGCCTCATGAGCTCGAATCCGTCAGACCGCCAGCCGCGCTTCGACACTCTGCTGGTGGCCAATCGTGGCGAGATCGCCTGTCGTGTCATGGCCACCGCCCGGGCCATGGGCCTGAAGACGGTGGCGGTGTACTCCGACGCCGATGAAGGCGCGCGCCACGTGCGCGAAGCCGATGAGGCGATCCGCATCGGTCCGGCGCCGGCCCGGGAAAGCTATCTCGATGTCGACAAGGTCATCGCGGCGGCCCGCCGCAGCGGCGCCGGCGCTATCCATCCCGGCTACGGTTTCCTGTCGGAAAACGAGGCCTTCGTCAGCGCCTGCGAAGACGCCGGTATCGTCTTCGTCGGCCCGCCCGCCTCCAGCATCAAGGCCATGGGCGACAAGTCCGCCGCCAAGGCCCGCATGATGGACGCCGGGGTCCCGCTGGTGCCGGGCTACCACGGGGATGATCAGGACGACGACCTGCTCAAGCGCGAGGCCGACGCCATCGGCTATCCGGTGCTGCTCAAGGCCAGCGCCGGTGGCGGCGGCAAGGGCATGCGCGTGGTCGAGAACGCCGACGAGTTCCAGGCGGCCCTGGACGGCTGCCGACGGGAGTCCCGCGCGGCCTTCAACGACGACCGCATGTTGATCGAGAAGTACCTGACCCAGCCTCGCCACGTCGAGGTCCAGGTGTTCTGCGACAGCCACGGCGGCGGCGTCTACCTGTTCGAGCGCGACTGCAGCGTGCAGCGTCGTCACCAGAAGGTGCTCGAGGAAGCCCCTGCACCGGGCATGACCCTGGAACTGCGCCAGGCCATGGGCGAGGCGGCGGTGCGCGCGGCCCAGGAGATCGGTTACGTCGGCGCCGGCACGGTGGAGTTTCTGCTCGACGCCTCACCGGGGCAGGACGGCTCCTTCTATTTCATGGAGATGAACACCCGCCTGCAGGTGGAACACCCTGTCACCGAGATGATCACCGGGCAGGACCTGGTCGAGTGGCAGCTGCGCGTGGCCATGGGCGAGCGCCTGCCGCTGAGCCAGGATGAGCTGACCATCAATGGCCACAGCTTCGAGGCGCGGCTTTACGCCGAGGACGCCGACCAGGACTTCCTGCCCGCCACCGGCCTGCTCAGCCACTTTTCGCTGGACCTCGAGGGCGCCTCGCTGGACCCGGCCAGGGTGCGCCTGGACAGCGGGGTCGAAAGCGGTGACATGGTGTCGATGCACTACGACCCCATGCTGGCCAAGCTGATCACCCACGGCCCCGACCGCGCCTCGGCGCTGGCGACCCTGAACCGCGCCCTGGCGGCGCTGGACGTGCGTGGTGTGGTCACCAACCGCGGCTTCCTGCAGCGCCTGGCCACCCACCCGGACTTCCAGGCGGCCAACCTCGATACCCGCTTTATCGAGCGCCACGAGGACAGCCTGTTCGCCTCCCGCGGCCTCGACCAGGACAGCCTGGCCAGCGCCGCTCTGGTGGCGCTGCATCAGCTGTCTCGGGAGTGCGAGAGCGACTCGCCCTGGGACCGCCACGACGGCTTTCGCCTGAACGGCCCGCGCCAGATTCGTATCGCCCTGTGCGACCCGCGCGAGGCGCTGGACGCCGAGCCTGCCAGCCTGGCGCTGGTCGAGGGACGTCATGGGGCCAGCGACGACGCCTGGCAGCTCAGCATCAGCGGGGCCAATCGCGACGAGGTTCAGCAGGTATCGGCGAGCCTCACCGATCTGCCCGGCGACGCCGTGGCGATCACCCTGGACGGCCACCGCCGCCGCCTGCAGGCGCGCCTGGTGGGCGAAGGCAAGGAGCGCAACGAGATCGTGCTGTCGAGCCCCGAGGGCGAGGTCCGCCTCTACTGGCGGCGTATCGACGCCATCGACCACGGCCAGCACGAGGTCGAGTCGACTCTGACCGCGCCCATGCACGGTACCGTGGTGGCGCTGCTGGTTGCGCCCGGTGCTGCCGTTGCCAAGGGTGACGCCCTGATGGTGATGGAAGCGATGAAGATGGAGCACACCCTCACCGCCCCGGCCGACGGCGCCGTGGCCAGCTTCCACTTCGCCGCCGGCGACACCGTCGGCCAGGGCGACGTGCTGCTGGAGTTCGACGCCGGCGCGTCGTCAACAGAGGCGCAGTCAGAGACACAGCCCGAAACCGAGCAAAAGGAGTCCCGCTGATGGCCCTTCCCGCCAGCGTTCGCATCGTCGAAGTCGGGCCTCGCGACGGCCTGCAGAACGAGCCGGACCCGATCACCACGGCGACCAAGCTCGAACTGGTCGAACGCCTGGCCAAGGCCGGCCACCGCCATATCGAGGCGGCCAGCTTCGTGTCGCCCAAATGGGTGCCACAGATGGCCGACCACCGCGAGGTGATGACCGCCCTGATGCGAGAGGGCAAAGGCCAGCCAGGGGTGCGCTATTCGGCGCTGACTCCCAACCTCAAGGGACTGGAGGCGGCCATCGAGTGCGGCGTCGATGAGGTGGCGGTGTTCGGCGCGGCCTCGGAGTCGTTCTCGCAAAAGAACATCAACTGCTCCATCGCCGAGTCGCTCGAGCGCTTCGCCCCGGTGGTGGAACGCGCCCGCGATCAGGGGATCCAGGTGCGCGGCTATGTTTCCTGCGTGCTCGGCTGCCCCTACGAAGGCGAGATCGCGCCAGAACAGGTGGCGGCGGTCGCCCGGGCGCTGGACGAGATGGGCTGCTACGAGGTGTCACTGGGCGACACCATCGGCACCGGTACCCCAATCAAGGCCCGGCGCATGCTCGAGGCGGTGGCCCGTGACGTTCCGGTCGAGCGTCTGGCCGCCCACTTCCACGACACCTATGGCCAGGCGCTGGCCAATCTGGCCGCGGTGCTCGAGGACGGCGTCCAGGTGATCGACAGCTCGGTGGCTGGCCTCGGGGGCTGCCCCTACGCCAAGGGCGCCAGCGGCAATGTCGCCACCGAGGACGTGGTCTACCTGCTTGAAGGCCTGGGCATCGAAACCACGGTGGACCTCGAGCGCATCGCCGCCGTGGGCGACTGGATCACCCGCGCCATCGGGCGTCCCAATCGCTCCAAGGCCGGTGTGGCGGTGGTTGCCAAGGGCTGACCAATGCCGAGGGGGAAGGAGGAAAGCGAGAAACAGGGCCTGAGCGATTCTTCCCTCCCTTCCCTCTCTCTTCCGCTTCCTTTCCATCCCGCGACATACATCGCATCGTGCTATTCTCAGTGTCAGTCCATGAGAGGAACAGGACATGAGCGCACAGGGCCAACGCATTCTCGAGCAGATTCAGCAGCAGCTGCAGCAATCTACCGAGGCGGCAGAGACGGCAGGCTGGGATGACGTGGATATCACTGCCTCGGGTACCGTGGTGGTGCGCAGGTACGCCAGCAAGGACGCCGCCGAGCTCGAGCGCCAACGCATCGACCAGAGCTTCCCCCTGGCTTCCCACGATACCCAGTAGCAGCGTAGCCGCCCACCATGATCGGGCTGCTCATCTTTCCCGTGCTGGTGTGTGGCTATATCTACCTCACCGAAAGCCCTGCCGAACGCATCCGTATCAGCCTCTACCATGGCTGGTCGCTCTACATTCGTGCCGCGCAGTTCGGCATTCTTATTGTCGCGGTGGTCGCCTTGCTGTTCGCCAGCTGATGGCAACCGGACTTTATCTGCAACGCCTCCTCCTCCCGCCACCATGGCATCGCTTCCGATTGCTTCATTCGTCACGAACAGAACAAGCAGGGCAAACACTTCCCCGCCCTCGGTAGTACGAAGGCTCCTTCAATGCCTGCGTGGCGCGGGCCCCTGAGTCTCCGGGCAACTGTGCCGATCGGGTCGCAAGCGTTTACAGGGTTGGTTGTGAATGCAGCGGGCGCCGCCTAGCGTTAGATGGCATCGCTTGCCGACTTTGCGCGCCTGACTTGTCGTGCCTGACGTTTCGCGCTCGACGTTGCGTAGCCAGCCTGGTTGGCAAAGTATTGGCTGCACCGATTCGACCACAGGGAAGCCCTCATGACCCCCGTTCTCGTCTTCTGCCTGATCGCGGCGCTCGGTATCGGCGCCCAGTGGCTGGCCTGGCGCTGGAAGGTGCCGGCCATCGTTCTGCTGCTGCTGAGCGGCGTACTCATCGGCCCGGTAACCGGTGTGCTCGACCCACGCTCGGTATTCGGCGAGTTGCTCGAACCGCTGATCGCGGTCGCCGTGGCGATGATCCTGTTCGAGGGCGGCCTGACGCTGAACCTGACACGGCTGAAGGGCGCCGAGCTTGCGGTGAAGCGCCTGGTGTTCTTCGGCGGCCCGCTGGTCTGGCTGCTGGCGACCCTGTCGGGTCACTACATCGGTGGGCTGACCTGGGCATCGGCCTCGGTGCTTGGCGGCATCCTGATCGTCACCGGCCCCACCGTCATCATTCCCCTGCTGCGCCAGGCCAGCCTCAAGCGACGTCCGGGGGAAATCCTGCGTTGGGAAGCGATCCTCAATGACCCGGTGGGCGCCCTGGCGGCGGTGCTGGCCTTCGAACTCGCCATCGTCCTCAACTCCTCTCACTCGCTGTCGATGACACTCGGCCATATGGCGCTGGGCATCGCGGTGGCGAGCGCGGTGGGACTGGCCACCGCCTGGGGGCTGATCCGCGCGATCAAGGGCGGCCATATCCCCGAGTTTCTCAAGGTGCCGGTGATCATCTTCTTCGTCATGGCCACCTACGCCCTGCCCAATGCCCTGCTGCATGAAAGCGGCCTGCTGGCGGTCACCGTGATGGGCGTGGTGATCGGCAATTCGTCGCTGTCGTCGCTGGACGAGATTCGCCGCTTCAAGGAGAACATCACCGTACTGCTGGTCTCCGGGGTATTCATCCTGCTGGCCGCTCAGGTGGACCTGGGCACCCTGGCCACCCTGACGACCCGCGAAATCCTGTTCGTCGCAGTGGTACTGCTGCTGGTCCGCCCGCTGGCGGTCTTCATATCGTTGATCAAGGTCGACCTGCCCTTCGGCGAAAAGCTGATGGTCGGCTGGATCGGTCCACGCGGGGTGGTCGCGGTGGCCATCGCCGGTCTGTTCGGCGCGCGCCTGGTCGACATCGGCATCGAGGACGCCGCCCTGCTGTCGCCATTGGCCTTTGCCATCGTCGCGGTCACGGTGCTGCTTCACGGCTTCTCGCTGCAGCCCCTGGCCCGTCGCTTCAATCTTCAGTCCACCGATACCAAGGGGCTGTTGATCATCGGCGCCAACCCCTTCACGGTCGCCCTGGCCGAGGCCATCCAGTCCACCGGGCGCCCGGTGCTGATCGCCGATCGCAACTACAACCATCTGCGCCAGGTCAGAGGCCGCGACATTCCCACCTACTACGGCGAGGTACTCACCGAGGAGGCCGAACTGACACTCGAGTTCAGCCGTTTCGACAGCATGGTGGCGCTGACCGACAACGACGACTACAACGCCCTGCTGTGCATGCACTATGCTCCCGAATTCGGCCACCATCAGGTGTACCGCTTCGCCCCAGGGGGCGGTGCCGGTGGCGATCATCTCGAGCAGACCCTGGGCGGGCGCTTCTTCGCCAAGGAACTCGACTTCGAACAGGCCACCAACTACATCCGCGAGGGCTGGTGCGTCCGTCTGACGCGCCTCAGCGAGAGCTATTCGTTCGAGGACTATCGACGCGACAACCCCGACGCCCGGGTGATCTCGACCTACAACGAGGATGGCGAAGTACGCGTCATGCACAAGGATGAAAGCTTCGATGCCGGTGACGGCGAGACCCTGCTCGCCCTGGTGCCCGACGACACCCATCAGGACAAGGCAGAGCGCCACGCCAGACGCCAGGAGCAACAATCAGCGGCTGGGGCTGGGGCAGAATCAGGCTCGACGGATGTCAGCGTTGACGACGGGGCCCATGACGATGACGACGGCGACTCCCGCGACAACACGACTCCCGGACGCGAGCCGCCCGAGCAGGGCTGATCCGGCGAGGTATCGTGGCGGGTGCGGAACTTGTGTAGCCTGGGAAGGCCTAACGCCAGGCGAGCCTTTTCCACGGCTCCCTTCATATGACAAGGAGATGTTTCATGAACGCCAGCTGGATCCCTGTTGCCGCCTTCACTGCGCTGTTCACCGCCCTGGCCGGCTGTGCCGGCGGCAGTGGCCATGATGACAGCGCCGACGCCGCAGCCTCGCCCTCCGCCGACTACATCTGCCAGGATGGCAGCCAGTTCACCATCGTCTTCGACAGTCAGGACAGCGCCGAGGTACAGATGCACGGCGACAGCTTCCCGCTCGAACGCCAGCCCGCCGCCTCTGGCATGCACTACGCCTCGGAAAACGGCCAGCACGTCTTCCGTGGCAAGGGCAACGAGGCCACCTGGACCATCGGCCGGCGCATGCCGGTGCAGTGCGAAGTCAGCAGCTGACGCCCGCGCTATTCCCGGACGCTCTCCGCAGTCAACCGACAAACGCATTTCCGCCGCCTGCTTTCCGCAAGGAAAGTCGGCGGCATTCGCCAGACATTTCTCCAGCGGCACAACGACCAAGCCGCAGCAGGAGGCAAGATGGCACGCTACTTCAACGACCCCACCCTACCCAGCCCCGAGTTTCCGGGCTCCCATCTGGTCATGGACGAACACTACGTCCATCTGTCGGGGCTGACCGCCGCCGATATCCAGGGCAGTGACGCCATTCTCGGTGACGCCGCCGAAGAAACTCGCTGGATCCTCAGGCGTCTGTCTCACCTGCTCGAGCAGGCGGATTGCACCCTGGCCGACACCGTGCGTGTTCAGGTACACCTCACCGACCTGTCGCTGCAACAGGCGGTGGATGATGTCTACTCCGAGTGGTTCGAGGCTGCGCGCTATCCGGCGCGTACCTGCACCGTGTCGCCACAGCTGCATGGCGGCGCCGCGGTGGAGATCACCCTGACCGCCCGGCGGCCCGAGGGGGCATCGCCAGATGAGCCCAGCGAGGGCTGAGTCTTGTCGACCAAGCCTGACGCCCCAACCGCGTTAGACTGAAAGGTTCAGGCCAGGATCATCACCACGCAGGCCGCGGTGAGCGCCCCCATCACCCCATTGAACACCCGCCAGGATCGGTCGCTCTTCAACAGGCGGCCGATGGCGGTGCCAAACCCTGCCCACAGAGCGATGCAGGGCAGCCCCACCAGTTCCGCCACGCCCGCCAGCAACAGGGCGTTGACCCAGAGGTTGCCGCCGTCCGGCAGGAACCCCGCCATCAACGCGATACCCATGACCCACGCCTTGGGGTTGGCAAACTGGAACGCCGCCGCCTGCACGAAGGACAGCGGGCGGGCATCGCCTACCCGCAGGTCCGGCGGCGGGGCCGTCGCGATCTTCCACGCCAGGTACAAGAGGTACAGGCTGCCGACCAGCTTGAGTCCGCCCTGCACCACCGGATAGCGCTCGAACACCACCCCGAGCCCGAGCGCGATCGAGGCGAACAGCACAAAACAGCCGCCCAGGATGCCGAACAGGTGTGGCAGGGTACGCAGGAAGCCGTAGTTGGCGCCGGAGGCGGTCAGCATCACGTTGTTGGGACCCGGCGTGATGGTCATGGACACCATGAACAGCGCTGCCGGAAGCAGAAAGGCGAGCTGACTAGCGGTCTCTTCCATGATTGTACCCCTACAATTTTTGCATTATGGTGTGAAACAAGGTGAATTGACCCCGGTTTTTAAAGCATACTCAGGCAACAATTGCCGTCAAAGAGTTTATTGTCACCATGACAATCTGGGCTCCCTCCCTCGAATTCGACTCCCGCTCGGCCCGCTATCGTCAGATCGCCTCGGCCATCGGCGATGCCATCGACCAGGGCCAGCTCGCCGCCGGCGATCGACTGCCCCCGCAACGGGCCCTGGCCGACGCGCTGGGCGTCACCGTGGGCACCATCACCCGCGCCTACAGCGAAGCCCAGCAACGGGGCTGGGTATCGTCCCGGGTCGGCAGTGGCACCTACGTCAATGACGCCGCCGCCGGCAACAGCCCCTTCGATGTACACGTCGCAGCCGACTCCGATGGCGTGGTCGACATGAGCCTGAGCTTTGCTCCGCCGCACCCCTGGCGTCACCAGTGTCTGCAACAGGCCCTGGCGGAGGTGACCGAGGACCCGGCCTGTCTTGCCATGGTCGCCGCCTACCAGCCCGACATCGGCACCCGGCAGCACAGAGAGGCGCTGTCATGCTGGCTTGAGGATCTCGGCTTTCCCCTGCACGAGGTGCTGGCGATTACCCAGGGCGGCCAGCACGGCATCGACCTGTGCCTGAGAGCCCTGACCCGCCCCGGCGACAGCGTGGCCGCCGATGCCCTCACCTATCCAGGGTTCAACGCCGCTACCCGCCACGCTCACCTCAAGCCGATGGCGGTGCCCCTGGACGACGACGGCATGGACATCGATGCACTGACACGCCTGTGCCAACGCCAGGTGCCCCGCCTGGTCTACCTGACCCCGGACCAGAACAACCCCACCAGCGCGGTGCTTTCGCCGCAGCGCAGGGAACAGCTCGCCGCCCTGGCGCGCCGACATGACTTCTGGCTGATCGAGGACGCCGTCCAGTACCTGCCGCGGGAGGATCGCGGTGTGTCTCTGCTGGAACTGGCGCCGGAACGCACGCTGCAGGTATTCAGTACCTCCAAGGTGCTTTCCGGTGGCCTCAGGGTCGGCACGCTGCAGATGCCGGCCACCCTGCGCGAGCGCATCGGCAGCCTGTTGCGGGCGCAGTCATGGATGTGTCCGCCGCTGATGACCGAGGTGGCGCGGCGCTGGATCGCCTCGCCCCGCTACCCCGAACTGCTGGCCTGGCAGACCGCAGAGCTGGCCGCTCGGCAGCGTCTGGCACGGGCAAGCTTCAAGGCCCTGACGCCCCGCCATCTCACCCACGGCGCCAACTTCTGGCTACCGCTGCCCGAGGGCCGCCGGGCCAGCGAGGTACAGGCCCTGCTGAAGAGCGAAGGCGTGCTGGTGGCAACGCCTGAACCCTTCTGTACCGGCAGCGAGCCGGCGCCCCAGGCCATTCGCCTTTGCGTGGGCGCCCCCGACAGCCGCGAGTCCCTGCAACAGGCCCTCGCCACCGTGCGACGTGTGCTGGAACAGGGGGACACCAGCCCCTGGGCAACACTGTAACGACGGTTTGACACCTGCCTGAATTCGCTGACGTTGTGAACCGAGTCCAGACGTCCATCGAGCCATCCCTGCACTAGCCGACCCAGTCGCTGCCCCCGATCATGTCAGCGGCGAAATCTGTATAGAAGATCGGGCACAGTCTGTGACACACATCGTCACTCCCCCCTGGCGATTCTTGCCTGCCGTTCGACGATAGCTGCCTTGACGCCGCGCCATTGCCCTGCTGTTAATGTATATACATTAAAGTTTTCCCATCATGTTCGGCCACGTCTCGGGAGCTCGCCACCATGCATCGACTCGTCATCACCCCAGGCCAACTCACCCTCCAGGACATGCGCCGGCTCCTTACGTCACCGACAGTGGTGTCTCTGGAGCCCTCGGCATACACCGCCATCGACGCCTCGGTGGCGACGGTGGCTGGCGTCATCGACGAGGGACGCACCGCCTACGGGGTCAACACCGGCTTCGGCCTGCTGGCCCAGACCCGCATCGAGCGCGAACGCCTGGAGGACCTGCAGCGTTCGCTGGTGCTGTCCCACGCCACCGGCGTCGGTGAACGCCTGGACGACGGGCTGGTAAGGCTGATCATGACGCTGAAGGTGGCAAGCCTGGCACGCGGCTACTCCGGCATTCGCGGCGAAGTCCTGGACGCCCTGATCACCCTGATCAACACCGAGGTCTGGCCGGTCATCCCCGCCAAGGGCTCGGTAGGTGCCTCGGGCGACCTGGCGCCACTGGCCCATATGAGTCTGGTGCTGCTGGGCGAAGGCCAGGCACGCCACCGTGGCGAGACCCTCTCGGGACGGGACGCCCTGAACGTGGCTGGCCTGTCGCCCCTGACCCTGGCACCCAAGGAGGGATTGGCGCTGCTCAATGGCACCCAGGTCTCCACCGCGCTGGCGCTGCGCGGTCTGTTCGAGGCCGAAGATCTGTTTGCCAGCGCCACCGTGTGCGGCGCCCTGAGCGTCGAGGCGAGCCTGGCCTCACGGGTTCCCTTCGACGCCCGCATCCACGAACTGCGCGGCCAACCCGGGCAGATCGACGTTGCCAGGGCCTATCGTCACCTGCTCGAGGACACCAGCGAGGTGGGGGCCTCCCACGCCGACTGTGACCGCGTACAGGACCCCTACTCGCTGCGCTGCCAGCCTCAGGTCATGGGCGCGGTGCTCGACCAGATCCGCCACGCGGCCAGGGTGCTCGAGATCGAGGCCAACGCTGTCACCGACAACCCGCTGGTCTTCGCCGACAACGGCGACATCCTCTCGGGCGGCAACTTCCACGCCGAGCCGGTTGCCCTTGTGGCCGACAATCTGGCGCTGGCGCTGGCGGAGATCGGGGCCCTGTCGGAGCGACGCATCTCGCTGATGATGGACACCCACATGTCCCGGCTTCCCCCCTTCCTGGTCGAAAACGGCGGCGTGAATTCCGGTTTCATGATTGCCCAGGTGTCAGCCGCCGCGCTGGCCAGCGAGAACAAGGCTCTGGCCCACCCTCACAGCGTGGACAGCCTGCCTACCTCGGCCAATCAGGAGGACCATGTGTCCATGGCGCCGGCGGCGGGACGGCGACTCAAGGAGATGGCGGCCAATGTTCGCGGCGTGCTGGCCATCGAATGGCTGGCAAGTTGCCAGGGCCTCGACATGCGCGAGGGGCTCGCCTCGACACCTTTGCTGGAGCAGGCCCGTCAGCGACTGCGTCGCCGGGTGACCCACTATGACCACGATCGTTACTTCGCACCGGACATCGAGGCCGCCACACGTCTGCTGGACGAAGGCGCATTGTGTGACCTCGTTCTCGACGATCTTCTGCCCAGCCGCGCGCCCTGACTCGACAGGCTTCGCTGGTTCGGACTAAACCGAAAGGATCAATGAACTCAGCCCCAGGTGCCACAACCCCGCCACCAGCGAGAGTCAGCCGATGAATCATGACAAGATGGCCGCCAGACCACACGTCGAGCAACAGAGGCCGCTCCCCCACGCCTTCGTCATCCTCTTCTTTCTCGCCCTGCTGGCGGCCATCGTCACCTGGTTCGTCCCCAGCGGAAGCTTCGAACGCATCACCAACGCCGACGGGCGCTCGGTCATCGTCGCCGGCACCTACCAGGCCATCGACTCCCCGGGCATCGGTCCCTTCGAGTTCTTCAACGCCTTCTTCGAAGGGATGAAGAGCGGCTCGTCGATCATCTTCTTTCTGGTCATCGTCGGCGGTACCTTCGGGGTCCTTAGGCGCTCCCGCGCCATCGAAGGGCTGGTCCACTTCCTGCTGGTGAAGCTCAAGGGCCGCGAGATCCTGATCATCCCGCTGATGATGACCTTCTTCGCCCTGTGTTCCGGTACCTACGGCATGATCGAGGGCAGCATCGTCTACATCTTCATCCTGCTGCCGCTGGCGCGACGTATCGGCTACGACGCCGTGGTCGCCGCCGCCATCCCGCTGATCGGCACCGCCATCGGCTACACCGGCTCCTTTCTCAATCCCTTCAACGTCGGCGTCGCCCAGAGCATCGCCGAATTGCCGCTGTTTTCCGGCATGGGCTACCGCTTCGTCTGCTGGCTTGCGTTCGTCGCCCTGAGCATCGGCTACGTGATGTTCTACGCTCGTCGCGTGCAGGCACGGCCAGAGCGCAGTGTGGTCTACGGCCTGGCCCCGCCCGATGAAGAAGGACCGGGCGATCACGTCGACCTGACCCCTCGCCACCTGCTGATCCTCGGCGCCTTCGCCCTGGCTCTGGTGGCGATCATCGCCGGAGTCAGTGCCTTCGGCTGGTACCTCAAGGAGATGGCCGGCGTCTTCCTGCTGCTGGGTATCGTCACCGGACTGCTCGCCGGTATGCGAGCCAACACCATCGCCGGAGCCTTTTCCACCGGCTGCAAGGACATGATGGACGGCGCCCTGGCGGTGGGCCTGGCCTTCACCATCGTGGTCATCGTGCAACACAGCGAGATCATCGACACCATCATCCATTCGCTTTCCACGCTGATCGGCGACACCTCGGCGTCGGCCGCAGCACTGGGCATGTTCGCCATGCAAAGCGCGATGAACTTCATCGTCACCTCGGGCAGCGGCCAGGCGGCGCTGACCATGCCCATCATGACGCCCATCGCGGACCTTGCCGAGGTACACCGCCAGGTCGCGGTGCTGGCCTTCCAGTTTGGCGACGGCATCTCCAATGCCTTTACTCCTACCGCCGGCTGGTTGATGGCGGGACTCACCATCGCCGGCATTCCCTGGAGCCGCTGGATGCGTTTCATGCTGCCGCTGATCGCCCTGCTCTATGCCCTCGGCGCTGTGCTCATCCTGCTGGCGACCCTGGTGGTCTGGCCCCTCGCCTGACGGTCTGCACTCACGGAGCCTCGTCTTGACCAGCAACACGCTACCCTTGAGCCTTGCGATGATTGAACGCCTGGTGGCTTTCGACACCACCAGTCATCGCTCCAACCTTGAACTGATCAACGACGTCGCCGGCTGGCTCGAGGCGCGTGGGGCGGCGGTGACCCTGCTCTACAACGACAGCGGCGACAAGGCCAATCTGATCGCCGAATTCGGCCCCCACGACGCCCCGGCCCTGCTGGTTTCCGGCCACACCGACGTGGTGCCGGCAAGCCCCGCAGACTGGCGCGTCACCGCCCCGTTCACGCCGAAACGCCACGCTGAACGCCTCTACGGTCGCGGTACGGCGGACATGAAGGGATTCATCGGCGTGGCCCTGACGAAACTGGCCGCCTGGCAGGCAGAGCACTCGCGTCACTCGGTGTTGCTGGCGCTGTCCTTCGACGAAGAGGTCGGGTGCCTGGGTGCCCCGCTGATGCTGCCGTTTCTCGAGGCCCACAAGGAACGCCTGCGGGGCATCATCGTCGGCGAGCCCACCGCGATGCGCATCGCCAACGCCCACAAGGGCCACGTCGGCATGCGCGCCACCATCGAGGGTGTGGGAGGCCACTCGGGCTACCCGGGGCGAGGCGTCAACGCCATCGACGTCGGCGCGGGCGTGGTTGCGCAGATCCGCCAGCTGGCACGGGAAAAGCGCCTGATGTCGCTCACCGATCAGCGCTTCGATCCCCCCTACTCCACGGTCCACGTCGGGCTGATCGAGGGTGGCAGCGCGCTGAATCAGATCCCCGAGCACTGCCGCATCGACTTCGAGATGCGCCCGCTGCCCGGGCAGCCCGCCATGGAAATCCTCGAGCGCCTGCGCAAGGACTTTCCCTGCGGCCTGGATCGCGACCTGATCGGCCTCGGCCGTCGCGCCAGACTGACCCTGGAATGCCGCGGCCAGTACCCACCGCTGGACGAACGCCGCCAAGGCTACCTGTCATGGATCGCCGAACTGGCCGAATGCAGCGTCGAGCCGTTGGCGCTCGGCTTCGGCTGCGAGGCCGGGCTGTTCGCCCAGCTGGGCGTCCCTACCGTGATCTGCGGCCCCGGCAGCATCCATCAGGCCCATCAGCCAGACGAGTTCATCGCCTTCGATCAGATCACGAAGTGCGAAGGCTTCTTCGACCGGCTGTTGTCACAGCTGTCCTTTCCTCTTCCTGACTTCCACCGCCTGGAGGCCCCATGAACCTGCGCATCCATCCCGACACCATGGTCAGCGACGAAGACGTCGCCGCCTTCCAGCGCGACGGCGCCATCTGTCTACGCGGCATCTTCTGCCCCCAGGAGCTCAAGCGACTGGCGGAGGGCATCGAGGACAACCTGCGCGATCCCAGCCCACGGGCCAAGGTCGCCAGTCGACCCGATGACCCAGGCTGGTTCTTCGAGGACTTCTGCAACTGGCAGACCAACGAAGCGTATCGAGGTTTCATCTTCGACTCGCCGCTGGGGCTTATCGGGCAACGCCTGATGGGCTCGCGTCAGGTACGCCTCTACCACGACCATCTACTGGTCAAGGAACCGGGCACCCGCCAGCGTACCCCCTGGCACCAGGACCAGCCCTACTACAACGTGGAAGGCAGTCAGAACGTCAGCATGTGGCTACCGGTGGATCCGGTATCCCGGCCGGCCACCCTGGAGTTTGTGGCCGGGTCCCACAAGGGGCCCTGGCTGATGCCGCGGACCTTCATGGACCACCAGGCCAGCTGGTTCCCCGAGGGCAGTCTGGCCGAGCTGCCTGACATCGAGGCCCAGCGTGAGCGCTACACCATCCTTGGCTGGGCGCTGGAACCCGGCGACGCCGTATTCTTCAACATGCTGACCCTGCACGCCTCGGGCGGCGTCAGCGGCCCTCATCGCCGTCGCGCTTTCTCGGTGCGCCTGCTGGGTGACGACATGGTCCACGCACCGCGGGCCTGGACCACCTCGCCGCCCTTTCCCGGCCTCGCCGACGAACTGCCCGCGGGCAGCCCCATGGAGCACCCGCTGTTTCCGCTGCTGGCAGGATGATCTTTCCCGCCGGCCAGTTTGGCGGGACATAGGGGCAAGACGCCCTCGCCTACCAGCGCGGGAGACGTTCGGTCGCGCCGCAGGACGTCACTCCACCGGGAAGGCGAACGCCAGCGCGATCCGGTTCCAGGCGCTGATCGAGACCACCAGCGCCGTCACGTTGACCTGCTCTTCGGGGGTGAATTCCGCGGCCAGGCGGGTGTAGTCGCCGCCGCCGATCTCCTGGCCGCTGACCAGGGTCAGCGCCTCGGTCCAGGCCAGCGCTGCCTGTTCACGGCGACTGAAGAGCTGGGTCTCTCGCCACGCCGACAGAACATCCAGACGCGACTGCTGCTCACCGTCCTCGCGTGCTTCCTGGCTGTGCATGCGCAGACAGAAGGCGCAACCGTTCAGCTGGGAGGCGCGCAGCTTGATCAGGTGCACCAGCTCAGACTCGATGCCCGCCTCGGCCACGGCACGCTCGAGTTCCACCAGGGACTTGGCCAGCATCGGCTGGTGGCGAAAGACGTCGGCCCGGGTCAGACGTTGATCTTTCATTCGGGACTCCTCACAGGACGGGAAAGGAGGTAGTCTTTGCGCGTTTAAATTCCTTACCGCTGGCCGCCTGATGGCGCCTGTCTGCCCCGAGCGATGGCCCTGCTGCACAGGGGCTTTCCTGCGCAGGGGCCTTGCCGTGCCATGGCCTCCAGCGTCAACGCCGACAATGAGACCGTCCTAGATGTGGTTCCAGAGCACCCTTCGCCTCGCTGCCCGCCCCCGGGGCTTTCACCTGATCACCGATGAGGTCGTTCAGGCACTGCCGGACCTGCCGAGCATGCGCATCGGCCTGCTCCACGTCTTCATCCAGCACACCTCGGCATCGCTGACCATCAACGAAGACGCCGATCCCACGGTACGTGGCGACTTCGAGCGTCACTTCAATGTGATGGTGCCGGAGGACGCACCCTACTACCGCCACACCCAGGAAGGCAGCGACGACATGCCGGCCCACCTCAAGGCCAGCCTGCTGGGGCCCTCACTCAGCATTCCCGTCACCGAAGGGCGCCTGGCGATGGGCACCTGGCAGGGTATCTATCTGTGCGAGCACCGCGACCACGGCGGGCCTCGCCAGCTTGTGCTGACCTTGAACGGCGAGCGCACCCGCTGGCGCCCGGAACAGGCGATGCCCGACCCCTACCGCCGTCGCGACTAAGTCACCCTGCTGTCGCCATCAGCGGGTACCGCGTGCGCAGCAACGGCTGCGAACCCTGCACGGCTGTCGCCGGTCATCCTCGCTGCTGCTTCTGCTCCTTCCTTGCCTTCTCGGCTTGCCTGGCCCGGTTCAGGACTTCGCCAGGCGTCGGTAATCCGGTTGTTCGTTGCAGCGCCACAGGTACCAGGACGCCACCGAGCGCCAGGGCCTGCAGGGTTCGCACAGCTCGCGGGTCTCCCTTGGCGTCGGCATGCGTTCCCAGCCGAACAGGTAGCGCGCGCCGTCGCGGATGCCCAAGTCATCCACCGGCAGGATATCGGGACGTCCAAGGGTGTTGATCAGCATCATCTCGACGGTCCAGCGGCCGATACCCTTGATGGCGGTGAAACGCTTGATCAGCTCCTCGTCCTCCATCTCGGCGGCCTGTTCACGGCTAGGGATTCGACCGTCCAGTGCCGCCTCGGCGAGGCCCTGGAGGGTCGCCTGCTTGCGTGCCGAGAAGCCACAGGCTCGGAGCTCCTCCGAGGGGAGCTCGGACAGTTGCCGGGGACTGGGGAAATCCTGCCCCGGGAACAGCGCCGTCAGACGGCCGACAATCGCCGCCGCCGCCTTGCCATGGAGCTGCTGATAGGCCACCGCCCTGGACAACGACTCGTAGGGGCTGCGATGGAGGGCGGTGGTCAGGCCGCAGTCGCCCACCCGATCGATCAGCCCCGCCCAACCGTCATCCAACTGGCGCAGATGGGCCTGGGCAGGACCCAGGTGTACGGCGATATCGTGTACTTGCATAGAGGTTCCTTGTCGTCAGGGCGCTCGCTTGAACCGAGCGACACACGCCTTTGGTTTCAGACCTTTGTCGTAGACAAGCCAGGCGCCTGTCAATCCTCGCCCACGCGCTTCAAAAAAAGCGACATCCGGGATGTACCCGCACCGCGACCCGCGTATACTTTGTTGCACTGCGAAACGCCGATATAGCCGACTCGCGTCTCACGCGTCGAAGGCCTGGACGCCTGGCTTCAGCGCCTCCGAGCATGACGCCGCAGATGCTGACCGCCGGGACATCCGTATCCAGCGTACAGGCGCTATTCGCAAGCCCAATTTGCAAGACCTGTTCGCAAGCCCTATCCGCTCCCCCTGGTCCAACCGGCCAGGGCGTAGCACACCACGCTCAGGACCGAACTCCCGCGATGGACACGTCACAATCGCCTCCCCCGTCACACCAGCGCCTGACCTCCTCAGGCGATGCGACGGGCCGAGCCGATGTGCCTGCTGCTGCCCCCCTTTTACGGCCTCGAGCCAGCGCTCGAGCCGACACGACTCACCCATCCTACCTAGAGGCCTCCCTCCATGTCGGTGTACGACACCCTTTGCCTGCTCGCCGCGATGGCGATGGTGATCTCCCTGATCAACGGCAAGATCGGAAAATTTCAGACCACCATCGCGATCACTGCTGGCGCTCTGATACTGTCGCTGGCCATCGTCATCGCCGGTCACGCGGGCTGGTTCGCCCTCGACGAAACCGCTAAAACCGCCATCAATCAGTTGAATTTCGAGGATTTCCTGCTGAAGGGCATCCTCGGATTTCTGCTGTTTGCCGGTGCGCTGGGGATCAAGCTCCCCCACCTGCGTGACCAGAAGTGGGAAATCGCCATCCTTGCCATGGGCAGCACCCTGTTCTCGACCTTCTTCATCGGCTACAGCCTGTGGCTGCTGGTGGGCTGGCTGGGTATCGACTTCGATCTGATCTACTGCCTGCTGTTCGGCGCCCTGATCTCTCCCACCGATCCCATCGCGGTGCTCGCCATCGTCAAGAAGATGAACGCGCCCCGGCGCATCTCGACCCAGATCGAGGGCGAGTCGCTGTTCAACGACGGCTTCGGTCTGGTGCTCTTCGTCACCCTGTTCGCCGTCGCCTTCGGCGGCACCACCCCCACGGTGACCAGCGTCGGCCACCTGTTTCTGCAGGAAGCGCTCGGCGGCATCGTCTACGGCTTCGTGCTCGGCCAGCTGTTTCACCAGTTGATCCGTCACACCGACGACCACTCCATGGAATTGATGCTGACGCTGCTGGTGCCCACCACCGGCTACGTGTTCGCCGAGTTTCTCGAGGTCTCCGGGCCCCTGGCCATGGTGGTGGCCGGCATCATCATCGGCAACCGTACCCGTCGCAAGGGCTTCTCCGAGGAGTCCCGGCAGCATCTTGACCACTTCTGGGAGCTGGTCGACGAATTCCTCAATGGCGTGCTGTTCCTGCTGATCGGCATGACCATGCTGTCGTTCAGCTTCCACCCAGAGGACTGGGTGCTGATGATCGCCGCCGTGCCGCTGGTGCTGCTGTCGCGCTATCTGAGCGTGCGCCTGGCCTACCTGGGCTTCCGGCGCTTTCGTCGCTACAACCCCTACTCGGTGCGCATCCTGACCTGGGGCGGACTGCGTGGTGGCCTGGCGCTGGCCATGGCGATGTCGATTCCGTCGGGGATCACCGTGATTCCCGAAAAGAACATCGACGTGCGCGAGATCATCCTGGTAATGACCTACTCGGTGGTGGTGTTCTCGATCCTGATCCAGGGATCCAGCATCACCCCCTTGATCAAGCGCGCCAAGGTCTGGGAAACCGAGCAATTCAGGCGCAACAAGCGCAGCTGATCCGGCGTGCGGCGACAGCCGAGCTATCCCCTCCCTTGAAGAAAACACGGCCCCGGACAGTTCAAGTGTCCGGGGCCGTCTCGTCTCGACCACCACGGCAGCGCCAGCACCTGGACTTGCCGCGCCTGCGGGAACGTCGCGACCGGCTGGTGATCACGCGGCCTTACGTCGGTTGCGTCACCAGGGCAAGATTGCGCGGGGTCAGCGCGCGCGGGCAGAACTGGCTCAGACTGACCTCGAACCCGGCCTCCTCGAGCCACAGGGCCCGGTCCAGCACTAGCCACACCTCCAGCGGCCGGCGAAACAGATGGCGCACCAGCTCGAGTCGATTGACCCGCTGCAGACACGCTTCGCCACGACGTCGATAGGCGTCCCAGTCGATCCCGTCGGGCACTGTCAGTCCCTTCTCCCGGGCGGCCCAACGACAGAAGTCCTCGAAGCGCTCCGGCATCCTGCCGTAGGCCAGACTCGGCACCGCCAGATAGTCGTCGACTCCGCGCAGCCGGCGCTGAAGAGCATCGAAACCCAGTCGCCAGGCGTTCGCCTGTTCACGCTTGCGTCGCTCTCCCAGGCTGGCGGTCACGGTCTCCTGCACCGACAGCGCCAACGCCTCTCGATCCAGCGACAGACCATGGCGCTCTGCCTGTTGCTGCGCCTGACGCGACAGGGGGCGATAGATCTTGTCACGGGTACGTTGGTAGCAGCAGGGAGCCAGACTGATCGCCACCTTCTGTTCACGTGCCAGCTCCAGCAGGCGCACGTGAAGATCGCCACAGGCATGCAGCGCCACCACCCGATCGGCGTCACCGAGGTGTCGGCTCACGTTGGGCGCCATCACGTCCTGCTCGACCAGCGTCACCTCCAGTCCCTGCCGCTCGGCCAGCGCCTGGCCGCTTTCGCACAGCGCCGGCTGCCACTCCAGCGCGCAAATGGAGCCGTCGTGGCGGCGCGCCAGCAGACGCGAAAGATGTCCCTTGCCAGCACACCACTCGACAAGCCGCTGCCCCTGGCCGACCGCCACCTGGGGTGCAAAGGCCAGCATCTGCTGCCACTTGCGACCTCCCACGTGGGCCGCCCACGCCTCGGGCGCCTGGATCGGCGGCGCTCCATCGGGAACCCTGACCAGGCGCGCCAGTTCATCCACCGGTAGCCAGGCGGCCAGCGGCGAGGCATCGAAAGGCCTCTGCTGCAAGCGCTGGCACCGAGCGTCGTCCAGCGCCTGCAGGCAGGCGGCGATATCGCCGGCGGGCGCCCGCTCGGGCCAGGGAGTCCCGGCATGGGTAAAGGGCGCCGGCGACCAGAGCCAGTGCCAGTCGGCGAGCAATCGGGTCAAGGCCTCGAGGCGCTCGGCGTGAAGCGAGGGAGTGTTCATGCGGTCGCGAAGATCATGGTAGCTAAAGGTGGGTGTTGGGCGATGGACAGTGGACGGCGTGCGTCATGGTACCAGCAGGCCGCAGGCGGGACATCGATCAAGCGATGGGCAGGCCACACTGGATCGTCGGCGCCGGGGCGGCTAGCCTGAACCTTTTCGGCTCTCGCTTCGGTCTGGTTTCGGCTTCGTTCCGGTCCGAAGCTGCGCTGGTTCCGCTCTTGGTTCACTCTTGGTTCTCTCTTGATTCACGCTGGATTCACGCTGGCCCCGCTCATGCCCCTTCTGCGATTTCGACCGTCACATCTCTGCTCTCTCCCGCGCCGATGGGCGACGCCGAGGCTGGCTACTCTGACGATGCTGCTGGTGCTCGGCCTCGATGCCCAGGCATCCTGCACCAGCACTGCAACAGGCGCTGGCCTGGCGCCAGGCGACTGGGTCACGCCCGGCGACACTCGCGTCCATACGGCGCCGGCGATGGGCTGGCCGATGCTCGCCCGCCAGCAGGTGGTCCTGCTGGGTGAACAGCACGATCGTCCCGACCATCATCGTTTCCAGCTGGCGAGCCTGGCCGCCCTGCACGCCCATCAGCCGAATCTGGCCATTGGCCTTGAGATGCTGCCGAGGGAAAGCCAACCGGCACTGGACGCCTGGATCGCCGGTGACATCGATGAGGCCGCCCTGCTCGAGCAGAGCCAGTGGTACCGCTACTGGGGCTTCGACCCCGAGCTGTACCTGCCGGTGCTGCGCTTTGCCCGGGACCAGGCGCTGCCACTGAAGGCACTGAACGTCACCCCTGAGCTGCGCCAACGGCTGGTCGAGGATGGCGTCTCCACACTGCCGCCGGCACAACGCTACGGCATACCCGAACCCGTAGCGGCCATGCCGTCCTACCGTGAACGGCTCGAGGCGAGTCTCGAGGAACACGCCCAGGAACTTGGTGCCGAGGGCTTTGGCCAGGGCTTCGACGACGACATGATAGACGGCTTCGTCTACGCCCAGCAGGTGTGGGACATGGCCATGGCTCAGGGGCTCGCCGAGCTGGTCGAAGATGGCCACCTGGCGGTGGGCCTGGTGGGAATGGGTCACGCCAGCCACGGCGAGGGAATCGAGGCACAGCTCAAGAGCCTGGGTATCGCCGATGTCGCGAGCCTCTTGCCGCTGTCTGCCGACGACGCCTGCGAGGCCGAAGCGGGACTTGCCGACGCCGTCTTTGTGGTACGCGAAGACAAGCAGAGCGAGGGGCCGCGACTCGGGGTAGGTGTCGAATCAAGCGAGGACCGACCGGGCCTGGTGGTGACCGAGGTGGTCCCGAACAGCCCCGCCGAGGCTGCGGGGCTGCGCGTCGGCGACCGCATCCTGAGCTTTGCCGGGCGTGGCATCGCGCATCCCTACCAGCTCAAGGCACTGGTGCCTCGCGTACTGCCAGGCACCCAGGCCAGCATCACGGTGACGCGCGACCACCAGCGCCAGACGCTGACGGTGAGTTTCCCGATCGTGGAACCCGCTCTGGACGTCGAGCGAGGTGAAGGGACTCGACAGCACCAGCGACCCGCACTGCAACAAGAGCAGCAACAAGAGCAGCAACAAGAGCAGCAACAAGAGCAGGAGCAGGTGCCTCAAGAATAGCGCTCCGGCGTTCAACGCCGCCGGTCGGTATCCAGCTCATCCAGACGGCGGGTTAATTCCTCTAGCTGGTGCGGGGCGAAGACCTCGATGCCGGCATCGCGCAACAGCGCGGCGGTCACGCCTTCACCGGCGATCCTGCTGCCACTGAAGCGGCCATCGTACACCTGGGTGCTGCCACAGGACGGACTGGCGTCGGTCAACAGCGCCAACCGGCAATGGTAGCGCCTGGCGGTCGCGAGCGCTCGCCTGGCGCCCGCCACAAAGGCCTCGGTGGGATCACCGCCGTCGATGTCGACGATCCTGAGCTCGCCTGCCAGCACCTGAGCGCCGCTGCCTCCTGCGATCTCCGCCGCGGGCCGCGGTGTGGGCAGGCCTCCCGCCACCTCGGGGCACACCGGCACCAGCCGTCCCTGGTCACGCCATTGGGCCAAACGCTCGTCGCCGAGCCACTTGTGCCCGGCGTCATATCGCACCGGATCCCCGAGCAGGCAGGCGCTGACCAGAAGTGGGGTCAGTTCTGCTGCGGCGGATGATGATTTCGGGTCCATCGTATCTACTCGTTCTACACAAGAGAGGGCGCAAGGGCGGCGACGACAGTCCCATGGTGCACCGGACCTGGACACAAACCAAGCCCGGTGCCGCCTCGGCGGCACCCGTGGTAAGCTCGCGTCTCGCAACATCAGCCAACCTTCAGTGAAGTTCAGGAGTCATCCCATGGTCCAGGCCACCGCCCGCCACATCCTTGTCGACGGCGAAGAAAAGTGCCAAACCCTCAAGACCGAGATCGAGAACGGTCGTGATTTTGCCGAGGTTGCCCGCGAGCACTCCTCCTGCCCGTCCGGCCGCCAGGGCGGCGACCTGGGCAGCTTCGGCCCCGGCCAGATGGTGCGTGAGTTCGACGAGGTCGTCTTCTCCGCCGACCTCAACAAGGTCCAGGGCCCGGTGAAGACCCAATTTGGTTATCATCTGCTGGAAGTCACCAGCCGCGGCTAGGCTTGCCAGCAAGGCGCCTACGCTTGGCGACCTTTCGACCGAGCCTCAGACCCGCCTGGGTAGCAACGACAACGCCGCGAGAGATCGCGGCGTTGTCGTGTCGGCGTGTCGAATAATCCGCAGGGCACGATCCGAGCGGGGCTATCAGAGCGGGGCTATCAGAGCGATACCGTCAGAGCGATGCCGTCAGAGCGATACCGTCAGAGCGATACCGTCAGAGCGATACCGTCAGAGCGATACCGTCGGAGCGGGGCTATCAGAGCGACACTGACAGGGTCATTCCACCCGGGTCAGGGGTTCGCCACGGGTGTGGATCATCACCACGATCAGTTCCGCCGGTGTGTCGTCGCTGGCATTGACCAGCTGTACGTGGCGCACGCCCTCGGGTTCTCGCCATTCGTCTCCGGGGCCAAAGCGTTCTTCTTCCCCGCCTTCAAGCTGCGAGATCACCTCACCGGTGGCCACCTTGACGTAGGCCGGCCCTGCGTGACGGTGAGGCGGCAGGCTGGCCCCCGGGTCCAGGGTGACCAGCACCATGGTCGAGATCAGGTTCGAGTCATCGGACACCCACTTCTGCTGCATGATGTTCTGGGACACGCTCGGCGTCACCTGCTCGCCCGCCTGCGCCGACGCCCGGGGCGAGACCGCGACCATCAGCGCCAGGCCGAGTCCCAGCAGCACCAGCGAACGCCAGGGTGACTGCGCCAGCGCCACTGCCCTGCTCGCCATTGGCTGACTTGCCAATGCACTGCTTGCCAATGCACTGCTTGCCATAGCACCGCTTGCCATAGCACCGCTTGCGATTGCTCTGCTTGCCATTGCTTCAGCCACATTTTTTTTATACGTCAGGGGGGACACTCGAGCCATGGATCGATCCTCTTGCCGAAGACGCCGTCGAATTGGGAATCCTTGAGTAGCGCGGCTGCGGCCTTCCTTACACCAGTCTGTCCAACGCACATCGTCGAACACCGTGTTCCACGCGTGACTGCCGGTTTTTGCACAGTCTCTTGGGAGAATTCACCCGCCTGGTCCGCTGGGCTGGGTTAGCCTAGGCAAAAAAACAAGAACCAATGAACCGCGACGCTATCTGTTACCCGATGATGAGGACACCCCTATGCCGATCACCGACACTCCCGACCGTTACGGCAGCATCAGCCGTTTCTTCCATTGGGCCATCACCGCGCTGGTGGTGTGGCAGCTCGTTACCGCCAGCGCCAGGTTCCTGTTCGAGGACTCCTGGCTGGATGAACTGCTGTGGGGCAGCCACAAGCCCGTGGGATTGACGATTCTGGTACTGATGCTGCTACGCGTGAGCTGGGCGCTGATCAACCAGCGGCGTCGCCCGGCACGGGTCAACCTGGCGTCGCACCTTGGCCATGTCGCGCTCTATGGCCTGCTGATTCTCATCCCCTCCATCGCGCTCCTTCGCCAGTACGGCTCCGGCCGCGCCTTCTCGCCTTTCGGCATCGAACTGATGGCCGGCTTCGAAGGAGACGAGATCGCCTGGATGGAGGCCCCCGCCAACCTGCTCCATGGCTGGCTGGGCTGGGCCCTGTTCGCCCTCGCTCTCGGCCATGTGGTAATGGCAGTGCTCCATCGCGTCAGCCGCCACAGTCCCGATGTGCTGCCGCGGATGACCAACGTCACCCCACGCGACTGAGACGCGCCGGGACGGCGCCCGACTGTGTGCAGATCAGAGCGGTCGCGCTAGGATGGGCGGGGTCAATCGATAAGGACGTCTCCATGCCTCGCCCGCATCTCTCAGCATCTCTATCCGCCCGGGTCGCACCCGGGCGGCCTGTACCTGCCGCCGAAGGGGCCCAGACATGAGCGCCCCGATCATCGACGTCAAGGGACTGACCAAGGTCTACAACGGCGGTTTCGAGGCGCTCAAGGGCATCGATCTTGAGATTCGTCGCGGCGAGATCTTCGCCCTGCTCGGACCCAACGGCGCCGGCAAGACCACCCTCATCAGCGTCATCTGCGGCCTGGTCAATCCGTCCTCCGGGCGTGTGCTGGTCGATGGCCATGACATCCTCGACGACTTCCGCGCCGCCCGCTCGCGCATCGGGCTGGTGCCCCAGGAGTTGACCAGCGAGGCCTTCTCCACCGTCTGGGATACCGTCTCCTTCAGCCGCGGCCTGTTCGGCAAGCCCAAGGACCCGGCGCATATCGAGAAGGTACTGCGCCAGCTGAGCCTGTGGGAGAAACGCAAGAATCGCCTGATCACCCTGTCCGGCGGCATGAAACGACGAGTACTGATCGCCAAGGCGCTGGCCCACGAGCCCCAGGTGCTGTTTCTCGACGAACCCACCGCCGGGGTCGACGTCGAACTGAGGCGCGACATGTGGGAGGTGGTACGTGGACTCAGGCAGAGCGGCGTCACCATCATCCTCACCACCCACTACATCGAAGAAGCCGAGGAAATGGCCGAGCGCATCGGCGTGATTCGCGCAGGCGAACTGGTGCTGGTCGAAGACAAGCAGACACTGATGGCGAGCCTGGGGCGCAAGGAGCTGACCCTGCACCTGCGCGAACCGCTCTCCCAGTTGCCCGAGGCGCTCGCCCACCGCAGCCTGACCCTGGCCGATGACGGCCACGCCCTGGTCTATCGCTACGATGGTGCTGACGACGGCGAAGGCGCCATCGCCGACCTGCTGGGCGAGGTCGACGCCGCCGGCATCACCTTCAAGGACCTGCACACCCGTCAGAGCTCGCTGGAAGAGATCTTCGTCAATCTGGTCAAGGAACGGACATGAACCTCACCTCGGTCAAGACGCTGTATCGGGCCGAAATGGCCCGCAGCCTGCGCACCATCCTGCAGAGCGTGGTCTCTCCGGTGCTGTCGACCTCGCTGTACTTCGTGGTGTTCGGCTCGGCCATCGGGTCACGCATCAGTGAGGTCGAGGGCATTCCCTACGGGGCCTTTATCGTGCCTGGCTTGATCATGCTGATGCTGCTGACCCAGAGCGTCTCCAACGCCTCTTTCGGGATCTTCTTTCCACGCTTCTCCGGCTCCGTCTACGAAATCCTGTCGGCGCCGATCTCGCCGCTGGAGATCGTGCTGGGCTTTGTCGGCGCCGCCGCCACCAAGTCGATCGTCCTGGGGCTTATCGTGCTGGGTACCGCCAGCCTGTTTGTGCCCTTTACCATCGAGCATCCACTGATGATGCTGCTGTTTCTGGTTCTCACCGCCCTGACCTTCAGCCTGCTCGGCTTCATCATCGGTATCTGGGCCGACGGCTTCGAGAAGCTCCAGCTGGTGCCCCTGCTGGTGATCACCCCACTGACCTTCCTCGGCGGCACCTTCTACTCCATCGACATGCTGCCACCGCTATGGCAGACGGTGACCCTGTTCAATCCGGTGGTCTATCTGGTGTCGGGCTTTCGCTACAGCTTCTACGGGCTCGGTGACGTCAGCGTGTGGATCAGCCTGGGCATGATCCTGTTGTTCATGGCCGTGGCCCTGGTGGTGATCCACGCCATCTTCAGAAGCGGCTATCGACTCAAGCCCTGAATCCAGGGACCCTTTCGACCCACCCTGTCGCTTGCGTTATCATCTGCCGCCGCCCCCTGCCCACGAGGTCCCCATGCCGATATCCGCCTGTGTCATCCAGCGCCTCGAGAAGAGCGCCAGCGACAGTCCGGCGACCCTTGTGCCCGCAAGCGAACTGCATCCCGACAGTGACGCCCTGGACAGCCTGGTCACCCGCCTGACCGATGCCTACCACGGCAAGGCCAAGCGCTGGGGACGGCTCAATGAGCATACTGTCGCGGTGAGCGACGTAGCGCAGGACGCTGTGGGCGCCAGCGATGCCCCTGTTGACGAGACCCCGGCTGACGAGCCCCCGGCTGACGATGCCCCGCCCTGGGACGACGCCGCGGCGGAAACCACCGGCCCGGTCGCCACGTCCAGCCGCTTCCCGGCCGAGTTCAAGGCCTACCTTCAGGACGAACGCGACCTGCAGACGCTCGCGGCGTCTCTGGGTGAAGCGATCAAGACACTGGTCGACGACCACCTGCCCACCGGTGGGCACCTGATCCTCGCCGACCAGCGCCAGGGCGAAACCCGTCACCTGTTTCTGGCGCTGGTGCACCATCGTGACGGCTTCGTCATCGGTGACGACGGCCGCGTCGCCATTACCGGTCAGGTCAACCACAGCCAGATGTCGCTGGCCTTTCGCCTCAACCTGACCCAATGGCAGGAAGGCGGCCCGTCGAGCCAGTACCTGTCACTGCTGGCCGACCGTGGTGCGCGCAAGCTGGCGGACGACCTGCAGGCGCTGCTCGGCGCCAGCGAAGGGGTCGACCCGAAGAGCGAGACCCGCACCCTGCTCAAGGCGTTCAGCGACTACGTGGAGCGCGAGGACATGGCCGAGGAGACCTCCCGCGAGAAGACCGACGCGCTGATCGACTACGCCCAGGATCAGGCCAGCCGTGGTGAGGCCATGACCCTGGACGAGCTGTCCGCGCTGGTGGATGACGACAAGCCGCGGGCCTTCTACGAGCACATCCGCAACGCCGACTACGGGCTGTCGCCGGAGATTCCGCCGGACAAGCGTACCCTGAACCAGTTCCGCCGCTTCACCGGCCGCGCCGAGGGCGTCTCGATCAGCTTCGACTCCCATCTGCTCGGCAACAGCATCGAGTACGACGAAGAGCGCGACCGGCTGATCATCAAGAAGCTGCCCAACAAGCTCAAGGAACAGCTCCAGGGCGGCTAGTTCACACCTGCCGGGATTCCGACGCCATGCTCTCGACCTCGACCACACGATCCAGGCGCAGGTCATCCTCCGGGCGCTCGCCGGGATAGCCGCCGGGCACGGCCACCACGCGGGCGTCCCCCACCGTCAGCATCACCGGGTCGTGGACATGGCCGTGGACCCACAGCGCCACGCCCTCCATCAGCGACTCGAGGCACGAGGCGAAGGCCGGCGACAGCGGGTCGCCCTGATAGTGGGCGGGAATGCACTCGGCCAGGGGGGCGTGGTGGCTGACCACCACCGTGGCACCGCCAAACGGCCTGGCGAGCTCGGTCTCCAGCCAGGCCCGGTTCTGGCGGTGCAGCTCGACGCTGCGTTCCGGCGAGAAGACCTCACCTTCGGGTTCTTCGATGACCGCGAAGTCGGGCATCTGTCGCAGTGCTGCGGACAGCGTCTCGGTGGGAATGTCCTGCGGGTCGGGACGCTCGTCGTAGAGCGCGAAGTCTGTCCACAGTGTCGTGCCCAGAAAGCGCACGCCGCCGAGTTCCAGCCGCGCATTGTCGAGCAGATGAATGCCAAGCTCCCCGGCCCGTGTGGCCATCTCCCGGCGCAGGGCGCCCATGCGGTGCTTGTAGAATTCGTGATTGCCCGGCACGTAGATCACCGACTGATCCGCAAAGCGCCTGGCCGCCCACTCGAGCCCCTTGAGCCCGAGGTGGATATCCCCGGCCAGGATGACCGCGTCGGCTTCGATCTCCGGTAGCTCGCGATCTCCGTCGAAGTGTTCCAGGTGCAGGTCGGACAGTATTCTCAGGCGCATGGTGTCGCCTCCCGGTTCCCGGCTAGAGGTTACGCTCGGTCAGGGCCAGCCTCGCGCCCAATCCCACGAACAAGGCACCCAGCCCTCGTTCACACCATAGCCCAAGCCTGCGACTGCCGCGCAGGGCCTTGGCCAGCCTGGCCCCGGCGATCACCAGCGGAGGCTCGACCACGGCCGCCACCAGGATGATGGCCAGCCCGTGCAGCGCCAGCTGCAGGCTGACGGGTCCCGCCCCGGCCACCACGAACTGGGGCAGGAAGGCCAGAAAGAAGATCGCGACCTTGGGGTTGAGCAGCGAGATCATGATTCCCTGGCGGTAGATGCGGGCGCCGCTGGCAGGCACCACAGGCGCCGTGGCGGCGTCCTCTGTCCCCCGCGCCAGCAGCGACTTGAGCCCCAGCCACACCAGATAGGCGGCGCCCAGCCACTTCACCAGACTGAAGGCCAGCGCCGAGGTGGCGAGGATCGCCGACAGACCCAGCGCCGCCATGACGACGTGCAGCCCCGCCCCGCTCCACACCCCGAACATGGCGGCAAAGCCACCACGGCGGCCATGGCGTGCGGTCTGGCCCAGCACGTAGGCCATGTCCGGCCCCGGGGAAAGGTTGAGCAGCAGCGCCGCCGACAGAAACGTGACCCAGTGGGCCAGGGAGTACTCGAGCATCGCGGTCTTGGCCTGGATAGAGATAGAGGTGGAGTATCGAATAAAGGAACACGCCAGACGCCCCGATGGGGGCATGGGGTGAATCCCCAGACTAGGTCGCGCGTCCGGGCGCGTCCACACTATCAGTTGAGGGAGCACGACCGACTGACGCATGCTAGACGCTTCCCCCCACTCACGCCCCCCCCTGGCACTGGCCAACCGGGGTGTCACGACCACCCGCCCCTGCACAGGAGTTCGTCATGCCGCTTCCCCGCTCGACCACATCATCTGCGCTGCCTCGCCTCGGCTTTATCGGTATCGGCCTGATGGGCGATCCACTCAGCCGCCGGCTGGCCGAGGCCGGGCATCCGTTGACGCTGTATAACCGCACCCGGGCCAAGGCCGAGGCGGTGGCCGCCGACACCGGTGCCCGGGTGGCCGACAACGTCGCCGAGCTGACCGCGGAGGTGGACGTGATCCTGAGCTGCGTGGCCAATACCGAGGTGCTGCGCGAAGTGATGCTCGGCAGCGACGGCGTCATCGCCCGGGCGCGACCGGGACAGCGCATCATCGACATGACCAGCGCCGACCCCGCCGCCACCCGGGAGCTGGCCCAGGCCGCCAGCGAGGCGGGCGTGAGCTGGGTGGATGCGCCGGTCTCCGGCGGCGTGGCCGGCGCCGAGGCGGGCAGCCTGGCGATCATGTGTGGCGGCGACGCGGCGGACGTGGAGGCGGCCCGAGAGGTCCTCGCCCCGCTGGCCTCACGCATCACCCACATGGGCCCGGTGGGCTCGGGCCAGGTCACCAAGCTGTGCAATCAGCTACTGGTCGGCTGCACCACCGCGGCCATCGCCGAGATGGTGGCGCTGGCCGAGGCCAGCGGGGTCGACGCCAGTCGCTTGCCCGACGCCCTGGCCGGTGGCTTCGCCGACTCGACGCCCTTTCGCATGCTGACCCCGCGCATGGCCAGTCGCGACTTCGAAGCGCCGAGCTGGCACCTGCGCACCCTGCTCAAGGACGTCGACATGGCCACCGCCCAGGGCCATCGTCAGTCCAGCGCCACGCCCATGGCGGCCCTGGCCGCCCAGCTGATGCGCAGCCGGCTCGCCCGCGGCGAGGGTGAAAAGGACCCGGCAACGCTGATTCGCCTGTATCGAGACGACGACGCCCAGCACTGACGCCGAGGATTGTTCCGCCCACGGGGCTACCGTACACTCGTTTGAAATCACTTCGTTGCCACTTCGTTATTCAGGATCCTCGCCCATGGCGTTTGACTCGACTTCCACCTACGTCGCCACGGATGCCCTCAAGCAGGCCGTCAATGCCGCGGTAACGCTGAAGCGCCCGCTGTTGATCAAGGGTGAGCCGGGCACCGGCAAGACCTTGCTGGCCGAGGAGCTCGCCGCCTCGCTCGGCACCCGGCTGGTCACCTGGCACATCAAGTCCACCACCAAGGCCGCCCAGGGGCTCTACGAGTACGACGCGGTCAGTCGCCTGCGCGACTCCCAGCTTGGCGTGGAAGGCGTCGACAACGTCGCCAACTACCTGCGTCCGGGCAAGCTGTGGGAAGCCTTCACCGCCGACGAACGGGTGGTGCTGTTGATCGACGAGATCGACAAGGCCGACATCGAGTTCCCCAACGACCTGCTGCAGGAACTCGATCGCATGGAGTTCTTCGTCTACGAGACCGGAGAGACCATTCGCGCCCGTCACCGGCCCATCGTGGTGATCACCTCCAACAACGAGAAGGAGCTGCCCGACGCCTTCCTGCGCCGCTGCTTCTTCCACTACATCGAGTTTCCCGACCGCGCCACCATGGAGCGCATCGTCGCTGTGCACTTCCCGGATATCGCGCCGCGGCTGGTCAGCCAGGCGCTGGAGGTGTTCTTCGAGCTGCGCGAGGCGCCGGGGCTCAAGAAGCGCCCGTCGACCTCGGAACTGGTCGACTGGCTGAAACTGCTGATGGCCGATGAGGTCGCCCGCGAGGCCCTGAGCCAGCGTGATCCGGCCAAGAGCCTGCCGCCGCTGGCCGGCGCCCTGGTCAAGAACGAGCAGGATACCGCTCTGCTGGAGCGCCTCGCCTTCATGGTGCGGCGTCAGGGTCGCTGATGTTTCTCGATCTATTCGACACCCTGCGCCGTCACCAGGTGCCGGTCTCGCTGCGCGAGCTGCTGGATCTGCACGCCGCCGTCGAGGCCGGCGTAGTATTCGCCGATATCGACGACTTCTACCGGCTGGCGCGTACCGTGATGGTCAAGGACGAGCGCCACTTCGACCGTTTCGATCGCGCCTTTGCCGCCTGGATGGGGTCGGTGGAAGGCCTCGATGCGGCCATCGATGCGTTGATCCCGGACGACTGGCTACGCCGTGAATTCGAGCGTCAGCTCAGCGACGAGGAGAAGGCGCAGATCCAGTCGCTGGGTGGGCTCGAGAAGCTGATCGAGACCTTCAAGCAACGCCTGGCCGAGCAGAAGGAGCGCCACGCCGGCGGCAGCAAGTGGATCGGCACCGGCGGCACCAGCCCCTTCGGCGCCTACGGCTACAATCCCGAGGGCGTACGCATCGGCCAGGATGGCTCGCGCCATCGGCGTGCGGTCAAGGTCTGGGACGAGCGGCGCTTTCGCGACTACGACGACGACCAGGCGCTGGGGCCGCGCAACATCAAGATGGCGCTGCGTCGCCTGCGTCGCTTCGCCCGCCAGGGGGTGCTCGAGGAATTCGACATCGACGCCACCATCCGCGATACCGCACGCGACGCCGGCCTGCTCAACCTGCGCATGCGCCCGCCGCGTCACAACGCGGTCAAGGTGCTGCTGTTCCTCGACGTGGGCGGGTCCATGGACGACCACATCCGCGTCTGCGAGGAGCTGTTCTCGGCGGCGCGCTCCGAGTTCAAGCACCTGGAGCACTTCTACTTCCACAACTGCCTCTACGAGGGCGTCTGGCGCAACAACGCCCGTCGCCACAAGGAGCGCTTCTCGACCTGGGAGTTGATGCGCACCTACGGTGCCGACTATCAGGTGGTGGTGGTCGGCGATGCGTCGATGTCGCCCTACGAGATCACCCACCCCGGCGGCAGCGTGGAGCACTTCAACGAGGAACCGGGCGGGGTCTGGCTCAGGCGCCTGGCCGAGCGCTACCCGCGACTGGTCTGGCTCAACCCCAACCCGCCGCGCTATTGGGAGTACACTCCTTCGACCCGGCTGATTCGCGAGCTGATCCACGAGCGCATGTATCCCATGACGCTGGAGGGACTGGATGAAGCGATGCGCGAACTGGCGCGATGACCATAGTGTTGCTGGGGGACCGGACAGTTGGCACCACCTCGCCGTCGCCCGCAATAACCACATCAGGCAATTTCGTGAGAAAATAGCCTAAAAGAGCTATAAATAGGCGTAATAGGTCTCTAGCGCTATCCGCGCTCACCACGGAGCCATCCGCGTCATGTCCGATCCCATCATCGCTGTACTCACCGGCGACCTGATTGCCTCTCGTCAACGTGATCGCGAGGCCCTCTACCGCTGCCTCGATGACACCCTCGAGGCCCTGGCCAGACGCCACGACGGCGACTTCCACCGCTTTCGTGGCGATGGCTTCCAACTGGCCATCCGCCAGGGCGACCGGGGCCTTGAGGCGGCGGTGGCATTGCGCGCCAGCCTGATCGGCCAGAGCCCAGCCCACGAACGCTGGGACGCTCGTGTCGCCGTCGCCCGGGGCCCGGCGGGCTGGGTCCCGGGCGCCCCCCTGGCCGACGCCGATGATCCCCCCTTCATGGCCTCAGGGCAGGCCCTGGACGGTCTGTCCGCCAATGGCGCTCACCTTGGCTTCGACCCGTCCGAGACCACCGCCGAGTCGCTGCTGATACGCTATCTCGACGAGATGATCGACGCCTGGTCCAGCCCCTCCGCCCAGGTGGTGGCCCTCAGCCTGGCCGAGCCCGAGCTGACCCAGGCCGAGATGGCCGGCCGACTGGGCATCCGCCAGCCCAGTGTCCACAAGCGCCTGAAGACCGCCCGTTGGGCACTGCTGAGCGATACCCTGGCCTGTCTGGCGTCGGCGGCGCAGGAGCGCACATGAACACTCTGGTCCTGGATCTCGCACCAGCGTCATCGTCGTCGCTGTCGCTTCTACTGGCCCTGCTGCTGGCGCACCTGCTTGGCGACTTCGTGCTGCAACCGGACCGCTGGGTAGCGGATAGACAGGCCCGCGGCATACGCAGTCCCAGTCTGGTACTGCATGCTCTGGTGCATGCCGTCCTTGCCTGGCTTGCGCTGTGCGCCTTGCGGTCTGTCGCCGGTATCGACGACGGCATCGACGCCACCTTGGCGGCCATGATGCTGGGGCTCGCCCACTGGACGATCGACGCCGCCAAGACCAAGGCGACGCGACGCTGGCCCACCCGGCAACTTAGCCTGTTCATGCTCGACCAGGGCCTGCACGGCGCGACCATCGTGGTGGTGTGGCTGTGGCTCGTCGGTAGCCTGTCGCCACTGACAGCGATGCTTGCACACCTGAGTACACCGTCCTCGCTGCTCCTGCTGCTCGCCTATCTGCTGGTCACCCGGCCCATGGCGGTCGCCATCGCCCTGGCCATGGCCCCCCTGGCTCGACAACTCAAGGCACCCGGTACGCTGGACCGGGCCGGCGCCCGCATCGGCATCCTCGAGCGCCTGCTGGTACTGACCCTGACCCTGCTCGACCAACTCACCGCCGTCGGCTTTCTGCTGGCGGCCAAGTCCGTGCTGCGTTTTGGTGACCTGAAGGAGAGCCGAGACCGCAAGTTGACCGAGTATGTGCTGCTGGGAACCCTGGCCAGCGTCACCAGCACCCTGGTGCTTGGCCTGCTGGTGCGACTGTGGCTCGGAGGCCAAAGCGGATGACAGAACGGATGCCAAAGTGCATGACAAGGTGGCTGACCAGGTGGCTGACCGGGTGGACAGGGAAGTGGACAAGGAAAAACGCCACGGCCTTTGTGACTCCGCCGGGGCATCTCCGCGATCGACGCAGGCCTGGGCTGATCGCCGGTACCCTGCTGGTGTCGCTGCTGGGGCTTGCCGGCTGCGACCTTGCCGGCGGCCTGGCCACCGAAGCGCTGATCCAGCGGGGCCCCGCCCTGGAGCCGCGCGACGGCTATGTGGTGGACCATCGCCATCCGGCCCGAGGCCACAATAGCCGCGTGCACTTTCTGATCCTGCACTACACCGACGAGAACCAGGCCGACTCCCTGCGCGCCCTGACCGGGCCCCGGGTATCGAGCCACTACCTGGTGCCGCTGCCCACACGCCGCCTGCAGAATACCCCGGTGGTGTTCCAGCTCGTGCCCGAGAGCCGCCGTGCCTGGCACGCCGGCGCCAGCCGCTGGGGCAATCGCGTGGGGCTCAACGACACCTCCATCGGCATCGAGATCGTCAACCAGGGGCCCGATCGCCCCTGGGTCGGCAGCGAGCTAGATGCCCCCGAGGGCCCGGTGCGCTGGGCAAGCTACCCCGATGACCAGCTCAACGCCTTGATTCCGCTGGCCCGGGATATCATCGAGCGTCACCGGATCGCCCCGGAGCACGTGCTGGCGCACTCCGACGTGGCACCGCTGCGCAAGCTCGACCCGGGGCCGGCCTTTCCCTGGCGCAAGCTTCACGAGGCCGGCATCGGCGCCTGGCCCGAGGCCCCGCGCGTCGCCCACTACCGCAGCCGCTTCGAGCGTGAACCACCGGCGCTGATCGAATGGCAGCGGGCGCTGGCCGCCTGGGGCTACGGGATCGAAGCCAGTGGCGTGTGGGATGACGCCAGTCGCGCCACCCTGCGGGCCTTCCAACTGCACTTTCGACCGGCGAACTTCGATGGCCAGCCAGACGCCGACAGCGCGGCAAGGCTATGGGCCCTGCTCGAGCGCTATCGACCCGAGGCGCTGGAGCAATGGGAACAAGGAGCGCAACGGAAAGCACTCTGACGACGTGACGGGACGAGCTTCAACCGGAACCGTCGCTGGCGGCACCGGGTAGATAGTGGATCACATCGTGAAAGCGCAGCGTCCCCGGCCCCTCATTGCGCATCAGGTGGGGACGATCGGCGAAGAAGCGCAGCCCCTCCCCCGCCTTCAACAGATGCCAGTCGTCGTCGATCACCAGCACCAGCTCGCCCTCCACCACCACCAGATGCTCCACCACCCCCGGCGCATGGGGACTCGAAGCGCTCTCGGCGCCTTCGGCCAGCTCGATCTCGAACATCTCGAAACCCAGCATGGGATCATAGGGAAACAGCAGCTTGGCGCGCATGCCGGCGCTGTCCCTGCCCCATACCGAATCGTCGATACTCACGCGCCGTTCTTCCAGGGGGCCGTCCATGGCCCGTGTCGGGCTCCCGAACAGCGACGAGAAGCTGACCCGAAAGCCGCTGGCGATACGCCATAGCGTGGCGACGGTGGGACTCGACTCGCCACGCTCGATCTGGCCGAGCATGGCCTTGCTGACGCCGGTTTCGCGAGCGGCACGCTCGAGACTCCAGCCCTGAGCCTGGCGCAGTCCCTTCAGGGTGGTGGCGATATGGTCGGCAATATCCTGCATGGCGGCCTCCAGAAAGGTCGGCCCAGTATACGCAAGGTTTACGCCGCTGGCCCGCCGTCGCTTGCGGTCAGCACACCACACCTCACGCGCCACGACTCCTGCCTCTTGTTCGTCTTCTCTTGTTCCTCTTCTCTTGTTCCTCGTCTCTCGTCTCTTCTCTCTTCTCTCTTCTCTCACTTCAGCATGCTTGTGCGTTATAACGTCCACTGCTAGCCTTGGACGTTATAACGCACAAACTCCAATGTACCCGCTCCGCGGTTTCCCTGGCTTTTTCTGGACCGTCTCATGAAAGCTTCGCCAAGTTCACTGGCCGCCAAGGCTGGCCAGACGCATCGCCCGAAGATGCTCGACGACCTTCATCCCTCCACGCTGGCCGCCGGGTTCGCCGCGGTCTTGATCGGCTACGCCAGTTCCGCCGCGATCATCTTCCAGGCGGCCCAGGCCGCCGCTATCGATCAGGCCCAGATCGGCTCCTGGATGTGGGCCCTGGGCATCGGCATGGGTGTGACATCGCTGGGGCTGTCCTGGCGCTATCGCATGCCGCTGCTGACCGCCTGGTCGACGCCCGGGGCGGCGTTGCTGGTGACCCAGTTGCCCGGCGTGCCCTTCGACCAGGCCGTCGGTGCCTTCCTGCTGTCATCGCTGCTGATGCTCGCCGTCGCCGCCAGCGGCCTGGTCGAGCGCATCATGGCGGTGGTGCCGGCGTCGATCGCCTCGGCCATGCTGGCCGGCATCCTGTTGCCCTTCGTGCTGGAAGTCTTCACCACCGTGCAGACAGACCCCTGGCTGCCGCTGGCTCTGCTGGGTGTATGGATGCTGTGCCGCCGCCTGGCGCCACGCCTGGCCATCGTCACGGTCCTGGCCGCGGGGGTGGCGCTGTGCCTGGGCCGCGGCGACTTGAGTCTGGCGGGTGTTGCCGTGAGTCTGACCCGTCCTGCCTGGGTGACCCCGGCCTTCGATCCTGTGGTGTGCCTGGGTATCGGCATACCGCTGTTCGCGGTCACCCTGACCACCCAGAACCTGCCGGGGTTCGCCATGGTCAGAAGCGCGGGCTTTACGCCGCCGGTGGCGGCAAGCCTGGGGGCCACCGGCCTGGCGTCGCTGCTGATGGCACCCTTCGGTGGCCACGGCGTCAACATGGCGGCGATCAGCGCGGCCCCCTGCCTTGGCGAAGAGGCCCACCGCGAGCCTGGGCGACGCTACACCGCCGGCATTGCGGCGGGAATGGGCTATCTGCTGCTGGGCGCCCTGGGGGCGACGGTGGCGTCGTTGTTCGACGCCCTGCCCAGCGCCATGATCGCGGTGGTGGCGGGACTTGCGCTGATGGCCACCCTGGGCGGTGCGCTACGTACCGCCTTCAGCGACGGCGACAACCTGGACGCGGTGCTGGTCACCTTCGCCATCACCGCATCGCCATTGACCCTGGCGGGCATCGGCTCGGCCTTCTGGGGCCTGGTGGCGGGGCTGATCGTGCTGAGACTGCAGCGCAGGCGCTGAGTCGGGGGCGGTAGAGATTGCGGGAAGGATGCTGCGGGGGCGGCCGCTCAGGCGGCGATGGAAGAACCACAAGACAAGGGAAGAACCACAGGAGCAACCGCCGGGTGCTGTGGGCGCACCCGGCGTGATCGATCTCAGCCGTCCAGCGACACGCTGTCGGGCGAGGCACTGGCTGGCAAGGCACGGGCTGGCAAACCACGGCCAGCGTGGGTCGCCTCGTCACTGGCCATGCGCACCATGGCCAGGGCCTCATCCAGGCTCTCGACCTGCTCGACACGCACCAGCTCGTCGCTCAGCTTGACCTCGGTACCGACACGTTCGCTGACCAGCCGCTCGAGGCTCGCCAGATCACGCCCCTCGCCCATGGGCAGAGAATCGACGCTGGCGGAGCCCGTGCCCGGCAGGTAGATGGTGCCGTTGGAGAAGTCCACCGCGTAGGCGATCACCCCGGGCACGATAAAGAACAGCAGGCCGACGCCGTTGGCCACCGCCACCACCGGGTCGATGCGACCACTGATCTGCCCCTTGCGTTCGGGATGAAAGACGGTACCGCAGCCGACGAGCGAGGTCAGGGTGGTGGCAAGCACCAGGCCGGTAAGCAGACGGGGCGGACGCAGCATGAACAACTTCCTCTTGCAGTAATCTGGCATAAATGACGGAAAGCGGTGCCGACAACGACTCGACCGCTGCCCAGCATGATAAAACTCATGCGCATCCTACCACGTTCGCCACCCTTCGCTCCTTGTCGCCACCAACGGTGGCGGTTGCTTTTGCCGGCATGACGCCTTCCCCGTACAATGCACGTCACTTTCATGGCCGGATGCGAGTCGCCGAGGATGCCCCTCGACGGCCATCGACGGGACAGCCTGCTGTCCTGCTCGCCTCCAGCGCTTACCAGACTCGATGTGAAGGAACCTGCGGACCCATGCGCGCCACCGAACTTCTGATCAGTACCCTGAAGGAAACTCCTGCCGACGCCGAGGTCATCAGCCACCAGCTGATGCTGCGCGCGGGCATGATTCGCCGCCTCACCTCCGGCCTGTACACCTGGCTGCCGCTGGGCCTTCGCACCCTGCGCAAGGTGGAGCGTATCGTGCGCGAAGAGATGGACCGTGCCGGCGCCCAGGAGCTGCTGATGCCGGCGGTGCAGCCGGCCGAGCTGTGGCAGGAGTCGGGCCGCTGGGAGCAGTACGGTCCGGAACTGCTGCGCCTGAAGGATCGACACCAGCGTGACTACTGCGTCGGCCCGACCCACGAAGAGGTGATCACCGACCTGGTACGCAAGGAGATCGCCAGCTACAAGCAGCTGCCGGCCAACTTCTACCAGATCCAGACCAAGTTCCGTGACGAGATCCGTCCGCGCTTCGGGGTCATGCGCTCGCGTGAGTTCATCATGAAGGACGCCTACTCCTTCCACCTGGACGAGGCCTCGCTCAAGGACACCTACCAGAAGATGTACGACGCCTACGTGCGCATCTTCACTCGCCTGGGTCTCGACTTCCGTCCGGTGATCGCCGACAACGGCTCCATCGGCGGTACCGGCTCCCACGAATTCCACGTACTGGCCGACTCCGGCGAGGACGATATCGTCTTCTCCACCGAGTCCGACTACGCCGCCAACATGGAAAAGGCCGAGGCCCTGCCTGCGCCCCTGGACAGCGATGCCCGCCGCGCCGAGCCCGCCGAGGAGCTGAGGCTGGTCGACACCCCCAATGCCAAGACCATCGCCACCCTGGTCGAGCAGCACGGCCTGCCCATCGAGAAGACCATCAAGACCCTGATGGTGCACGGCCACGAGGGCGGCCTGGTGGCGCTGCTGGTGCGCGGTGATCATGAACTCAACGAGGTCAAGGCCGAGCACCTCGAGGAGGTGGCGACGCCGCTGACCATGGCCAGCGAAGAAGAGATCCGCGCCGCCGTGGGCGCCGGCCCCGGCTCGCTGGGCCCGGTGGGGCTCGAGATGCCGATCGTCATCGATCGCAGCGTGGCGCTGATGAGCGACTTCGGCGCCGGTGCCAACGTCGACGGCAAGCACTACTTCGGCATCAACTGGGAGCGCGACGTGGCCCTGCCCAAGGTCGCCGACCTGCGTAACGTGGTCGAGGGTGACCCGTCACCCGACGGCAAGGGCGTGCTGTCGATCAAGCGCGGCATCGAGGTAGGCCACGTGTTCCAGCTCGGTCGCAAGTACAGCGAGGCGATGAATGCCACCGTGCTGGGCGACGAAGGCAAGGCGGTTCACCCCTGGATGGGCTGCTACGGCATCGGCATCACCCGCGTGGTGGCCTCTGCCATCGAGCAGAACCACGACCAGGGCGGGATCATCTGGCCCGACGCCATCGCCCCCTTCCATATCGCCATCGTGCCGATGAACGCCCACAAGTCCCAGCGCGTGCGCGAGACCAGCGAGCGCCTGCACGACGAACTCAGCGCCGCCGGCTTCGACGTGCTGCTGGATGATCGTGATCTGCGTCCCGGCGTGCGCTTCGCCGATCAGGAACTGATGGGCCTGCCCCATCGACTGGTGGTGGGCGATCGCAGCCTCGACAAGGGTGAGCTCGAGTACAAGGGTCGCCGTGACAGCGAGGCCACCATGGTGCCCGCCGACGAGATCGTCGAGTTCCTCAAGCAGCGCATCGCCCTTTAAGGCCCCGCGTGGCGCGCCGCGGCTTGTCGCGGCGCGCCTGGCAGGCGGATGGAATTCAGGCGAGATCAGGTGCGCTCAGGTGCAATAAAGCAAAAAAAAAAAAACCGACCCCGAAGGGTCGGTTGAAAAAGGGGGATGACTCCCCCTCCCCTGACGCTGGTTGACGACTATCGCTTGCGACGGTGAGCGTCGCGGATGATAATAGCGATCCAGCCGGCCATGAAGGCCACAGAGAGAGCGACGGCACCCAGCCCGAAAATGACGGCGTTGTCGACGTACATGGCGCTGTCCTCCTGTCTCTGTGTCGATGAATTCATGGTACCCGCTCGGCCCTTGAATTGTGCTGACCTGCGTCAAGGGTGACCGCGAGACATCGGCCCGCCATGACGACGAAAAAGCCGCCTTCAACAGGCGGCTTTTTCGTCGTCTGTGGCACCCTTTCAGCGAAAGCGCCTCCAGCTACCACTGCCGGGACCCTAGGGCTTGTCTGAAAAGTGTCTGCGCTCGGTAATGCGGCGTTAAAAATCGTCTGGTGCGCCAGCCCGGTCAAAATGCTCATTTACACCACGTAAACTGCGCTTTCTCACCGATTTTTGCCTTGTCTAACCTTCGCTCGTCGACTTTTCGGACTGAGCCTAGAGGACCTTGCGGTCCTCCACCTCGGAGGCCTCGGTGCCGGGCGGCAGCGGGTGCCCCTTGGCCAGTTCGGCGCGGGTGGCCTGGCGAATTTCGAGCACCTCAAGGCGATACGACAGGGTCTCCCCGGCCAGGGGATGGTTGGTGTCCACCACCACGCTGTCCCCCTTGACCTCTACCACGCTGACGATCTGTGGGCCGGCATCGCCGGGGGTCTGGAAGCACATGCCGGGGCGCAGATCGGTACCGGGAAAGGCCTGGCGTCCCACCTCGCGCACCAGCGACTCGTCGCGCAGTCCATAGGCCTCGGCCGGGGACAGGGTGACGCTGAGGCGGCTGCCGACCTCGGCGTCGACCAGGGCGCGCTCGAGGCCTTCCATCAGGTTGCCGTGGCCGTGCAGATACTCCAGCGGCTCATCGCGCTTCCAGGAATCGTCCAGGACGTCGCCCTGCTGGTTGCTCAGGACATAGTGCAGACGCACCACACACTGGGGAGAAACTCTCATCTCGGGCTCCTTGGGGTCGACATCAGTCCTGGCGCTTGAGCGCGGCGACGGGCATTTCCAGGCGCTGCTGGCGATGCAGCATGTTGAGCAGCACGATCGCCCGCTCTTCGCCCTTGTGGCTCTCGAATACCGCCTTGAGGTCCTTGAAGGGGCCGTCGGTGATCTCCACCGACTCTCCGGCCCGGAAGTAAAGCTGGCCAGGATCGTCGTCCTTGGCTTCGCCGTGCTGGCGCAGCAGGTCGATCAGCTCATCGCTGACCGGCACCGGCATCGACAGCCCGAAGGTCACGATCTTCAACACTCCGCGGGTCGAGCGAATCGGGCGCCAGTTGCTCTCGACCTGGTCGAGCCGCAGAAACAGATAGTAGGGGAACAGCGGCTCCTCGACCCAGGTCAGCTTGTTGCGGCGCTTCTTCTGCACCTCCAGCACTGGATGAAAGAGCTCGTATCCCTGGTTGGCCAGATGCTCGGCGGCCCGGAACGACTCTCCGCCCTTGCACTGGACCACGTACCAGCGCGGGGTGGCATCGCCCCCCAGGCCCGCCTCGATATTGCTGTGACTCATGTGACTCCTTCCAGACTCAACCACCACCAGCCACCAAGCCGGCAGTATCGCCTGTCATTGACGCGGTTCCCGGTGCGTTGCCGACGACCCTTGATGATCACCGCTGGTATCGCCCCTGCGGCTTTGCAACAATTCGTCGAGCCGCACCGAGATGTTGCGCGCATTTTACCATTCGGAAGGCGGCCTGTGGCCGACCAACTGCAAGGAGGCTATCCATGCCCACCTCGTCCGGCCAGCATCCCTGGGTCGACGCCCTGCGCGTCTACCTGCGACTACCCGTGCTGGCCATGCTGTTTCTGGGCTTTTCTGCGGGCCTTCCCTTTCTGCTGGTGTTCTCCACCCTGACCACCTGGCTGCGTACCAGCGGGGTCGAGGTTGCCGCCATCGGTTTCTTCTCGTGGATTGGACTGCTGTACTCGATAAAGTTCTTCTGGGCACCGGTGGTGGACGCCTTCCGCCTGCCGCTGCTGACCAGCCTGCTGGGCCAGCGGCGCAGCTGGATGCTTGCCGGCCAGGCGCTGATCATGGGCGGCCTGCTGGGCCTTTCGTCGCTGGACCCGGCCTCCCAGCTCGGCGCGGTGGCGCTGTTTGCGCTGATGGTGGCCTTCGGCTCGGCTACCCAGGACATCGCCATCGACGCCTTTCGTATCGAGTCGGCCGAGGACGAGGTCCAGGCGGCGATGGCGTCCACCTACATCATCGGCTATCGCGGCGGCCTGATCATGGCCGGTGCAGGGGCGCTGTATCTGGCGTCGGCCTTCTCCTGGCAGGTGTCCTACCAGTGCATGGCGGCACTGACGGCGGTGGGCATGATCACCGTACTGCTGCGTCCCGAGCCGCCGCGCCAACCGCTGGCCAGTCGCCTGGCCAAGGAGCCCCGGGTGCGTGCCTTCCTGCGCGCCAGCCGCGGCCGGCCCGCATGGGTCCGGCGCACCGGCGCCTGGTTGATCGGCTCCGTGGTCTGCCCCTTTCTCGACTTCTTCGGGCGCTTCGGTCTGGGCGCACTGGGACTTTTGCTGTTTATCGGCATCTATCGCATCAGCGACCTGGCGATGGCCTCGATGGCCTATCCGCTGTACGTCGACCTGGGCTTCAGCCTCGACACCATCGCCACCGTGACCAAGGTGTTCGGCGTCATCATGAGTCTCCTCGGCGGGCTAGTCGGCGGGGTGCTGGTGGTGCGCTACGGCATCGGACGCATCCTGGTGCTCGGCGCTACGGCCACCGTGCTGACCAACCTGATGTTCGCCTGGCTGGCGCTCAGTGGCGCCCAGCACTCGCTGCTGGTGCTCACTATCGTCGGCGACAACCTCAGCAATGGCCTGGCAAGCGCGGTGTTCATCGCCTTCCTGTCGAGCCTGACCTCGCGGGCCTACACGGCCACCCAGTACGCCCTGTTCTCGTCGTTGATGACGCTGCCCGGAAAGTTCCTGTCAGGCTTTGGCGGGCTGGTGGTGGAGGGAATGGGCTACCCGAGCTTCTTCGTGCTGGCCTCAGCGCTGGGCGTGCCGGCCATCCTGATGGCGCTGTGGGTCTGGCGACACCATGTGCGCGAGCCAGGGAAACACCCCGTCAGCCTCGACAAGCCATGACGCCATCGATGCAGTGTGCATCACAAAAAGAGGGCCGACGTTGTCGGCCCTCTTTTTCCATAGTGCTTCAGCGTTCGGTCTCGTACCTGGGGGTCTGAGTAGACCTTCGGCGCTACGCGCCCCAACGCTCAGCCGGAGCCGTCATCCAGCGCAGGCAGCGATCCCCCCCCATTGCTGAAGCCGCCTTGTAGTACGCCCTTGAACAGGGCTTGCGATCAACCGCGCCGTCCGCTGCGCTCTTCCAGCCAGGCCAGCGCGCCCGGTGTGCTACGCCACTGATCGCGCATCAGGGTACGGTACTGCCAGGCCTCGGCGCGGGTGCCGGGCTCGGCCAGCTGGCCATTGCCGGGGATGGCGCCACGTTTGGGGTTGTCGCTGCAGAGAAGCGCCACCGCGTGGGCGTTGTGGCGCTGGGCGCTTTCCAATGCCAGGGCCGCGTCGTCGAGCTGGCCCAGTCGGTACAGCGCCAGCACCTGCCCCATGTACATGCCCAGCAGCGGCGTCTCGTCATCGGCAGGGCCGACCTCCAGGGCCTGGCGGCTGATCTCCAGCGCCTCGTCGTCGCGGCCTTCACGCAGCAACTGGTCGAGCACCAGCTCGCGCAGCCCCAGACTGTCCTGCTCGTCCAGCGACAGCAGCAACTCGGCCAGTTCCCGCGAGTGCTGGCGGGAGCCACGTTCCATGCCCACCACCAGTGCTAGCCCCGCCCGCAGCAGCTGAGCGTTGTCTTCCTGGTCCCACTGGAAGGCGCCGTCGCCACTCTGACGAATCTGCAGAAGCCAGCGCTCGAGACGCTCGGCCAGGGGCTCGAACAGACTCGGCGCCATCCACGGCAGACTGCCAAAACGGCTGGTCAGCGCCAGCGACACCGACTGCAGCACCGCCGGTGAATCAAGCTGTTCGGGGTTGGCACACAGCGCCGGCAACCAGGCTGCGGCATTGAACCATGGATCTCCGAGAAAGCCCATCGGCGCATCCGGGTCCACGTCGACCTGGAAACCCTCCTGGAAGGCGGCGAACAGCGTGTCCTCCCGCGCCGTGGAGCGATACAGCAACTGCCCGTCTTCCTCCACCACCTTGATCGGCGGGGGCGGTGGCAACTCCGCCAGCAGGGTCTGCAGGCCCACCAGGGGCTCGCCGAGATCCTCTTCGGCGCACAGCAGCTGATCGGCCAGGGTGGCGCCGGGGTTGTCGGCCAGGTCCGCCAGGAACTGCAGCTGGTCGGGGTCGAGATCACCCTGGCGGGTCAGCCGCCGTAGCCAGAAGCGCGAGCGCTCCATGGCTTCCTCGTCGTGACCTTCGTGGAGCAGCAGCATGGCCTCGATATAGGCCAGGGTCGGCGAATCGGGAAGGGCCTGCTGGGCACGCACGAAGGCGGAGCGAGCACTGTCGAGATCGTCGTTGTCCAGGTGCATCAGACACAGCCGCTCCAGCGCCACGCCACGCAGGAACATCGGCCCCCGCTCCAGCACCTCGTCCAGCAGCGCCTCGCGCTTGCGGTGGAAACCGCGCTCCTGGAAAAGGTCCAGCAGGATCTCGAAGGCGGGCTCGGCCTGTTCCGGCAGGCGCTCCCAGTCGGCATTGTCGAACAGTGACTCGAGGATCTGCTGGGCACGTCCCCGCAGGCCCGATTCGGCGGCGATCAGCCCTGCCTCCAATAGCGCCTGGGCAGGGGCGCGACCACTGGCCAGGGCAGCCTTCAGCGTCTCCCCTTTCCACTCCCTCAGCGACAGCATCCACATCAGATGAGGCGGCAGGTGACCGGGCAGGCTGACGGCGCCGCAGCACTGCTTCATCTTGCGTCCAGAGTCGCACCAGCAAGGTTCGTTGCGGCCAGGGCGTGCCAGGGTTTCACAGGCGAAGTCGAGACGTGCCAGGGGCGTCTGGGACCACAGTTCGGGAGCCAGCGCCTGGGCCAGGGCCTTGTCACCGCCCACGCAGGCAGGCCCCTCCTCGCGCGCCCAGCTCATCAAGCTCGGATAGCGTTCATCCTGCCGAATGGCTGCCAGGGCGCCCGCGGCAAAACCCAGCAGTTGATCCACCCATAACGCCAGCATCGCTATCTCCCCGAAATTGAAAACGGCACAGTCTAACAGTGCATGCACCGGCTGGGCAGACCCGCGCCTCAGACGGCGTAGGCATCCAGCAACTGTGCACTCCGTGAATGCATGTCCAGGCGCCCCTCGAGCCGCACCAGGTTCCAGTAATGACCATTGAGCGTACGCGCCAGCAACAGCATGCCGGCAGGGGGCTGCAGGCGGTCCAGCGCGCCCCATACCCGGGGGCTCAGCTCGCGCAGACGCCGATGCACCCGTACATCGCCGAAGTCCTGCTCACCGGGCGCGAACAGCGGCGACACCGCTTCCGCGGATTCGCGATACAGCGCCAGCGGCGCGCCCTCTCCCTGTCGACCGCCGAGCCCGCGCACGGCCTCATCCATGGCCATGGGGTCACCGTCCAGGGTTGCCCCAAGCAGCGCCACCAGACCGGCCAGCCGCTCCCGGGGGACCGCGATCACGGCGCCCAGGTCATACACCACCAGCCGGCCCTGTTCATCGACGGCAAAATTGCCGGCGTGGGGATCGGCGTGCAGTTCATGGTGGGTGAACAGCTCCTCGGTGATCCAGTCCGCCAGGGTGCGCGACACCCGCTGCCGCAGGGCATCGTCGGCACCTTCGAGGTCACGCAGGGGCGTCCCCGGCAGATACTCCATCGCCAGCACCCTTGGACCACTGAGCTCCTTCACGGGCTTCGGCATCACCAGGTCGGGGTGATCGGCATAGCGCCGCCGGTAGCGCTCCAGTGCGTCCGCTTCGGCGCGATAGTCGAGCTCGCGCCGCAGTCCATCGGCGAGTTCGTCGAACAGAGCATCGAGGCGTGCCTGGGACACCTTGAGCCAGCGACCCAGTCGCAGCAGCCTTCTGACCTGCACCAGGTCCTGTTCCAGCACCCGATCAAGCCCCGGGTACTGCACCTTGAGCACCAGGGTACGACCGTCCCGGGTCCAGGCTCGATGCACCTGTCCCATGGAGGCGCTGGCAAAGGGCTCGGGCTCGATCTCGTCGAACAGGGCATCGAGGTCGCCGAGCTCTGCCTCAAGCGCCACCTTGATCTCGGCCCAGGGCGCCGGTGCAGCATCCTTCTGCAGCCGGGCAAGCTCTTCGGCCAGGGCCGGGGGCAGCAGGTCATCCCACTGGGACATGACCTGAGCGATCTTCATCGCCGGCCCCTTGAGCTCGGAAAGGCCTTCAAACAGCGACTCGCCGAGCGCCTGCCAATCGGCCTTGCCGCCGATTCTCGAGCGCAGCAGGGTCGATCCGGTACGAGCGGACAACCCGAGCATCCGGCGTGTCCGGCCTGACTGACGCATGCTGCCTCCTGCCCGTACGGGCGCCATGCAAGATGCTGGCAACGCTGGCCTCACCGGGAGGATAGCGCGTCACAAGACGGTCACCTTACCCGCATCTGCACACAAAAATGATATAGGACTTGTACACTTTTCACTCCATGGTACACCTGGCATCTCATCACACATACTGGAAGAATATCCAGACGATTCACCCGCACCGGTGCGCTATGCGATTGATCATTGCGGAAAAACCGAGCCTGGCTCGCTCCATCGCCGAGGCGCTGCCCGGGGCAGCACAGAAAAAAGACGGCTACCTGTCCGTCGGCGACACCGAGGTCACCTGGTGCCTCGGCCACCTGCTGGAACAAGCCCCACCGGATGCCTACGACCCGGCCTTCAAGCCCTGGCGACGCGACCACCTGCCCATCGTGCCCGGTCAGTGGAAGCTGGTGCCCAGGCCCAAGGCCCGCGGTCAGCTGTCGGTGATTCGTGCGCGCCTGAAACAGGCACGCCAACTGGTGCACGCCGGCGACCCCGACCGCGAGGGCCAGCTGCTGGTCCAGGAGGTGATCGAGCACCTGGGCTGGAAGGGGCCCGTCCAGCGTCTGCTGATCAACGATCTCAACCGGCCTGCGGTGGCTCGAGCACTCGGGCGGATCGAGGACAATGCCAGGTATTACCCGCTCTACCGCGCCGCCCAGACCCGCGCCCGCGCCGACTGGCTGTACGGCATCAACCTGACCCGCGCCTGGACCCTGATCGGCCGCCAGGCGGGCCACGATGGCGTGCTGTCGGTGGGGCGCGTGCAGACGCCGGTGCTCGGCCTGGTGGTGCGCCGCGATGAGGAGATCCGTCATTTCACGCCCTACCCCTTCTATGTGCTGTGGGCTCACCTGCGCGTCGGCGCCGGCACCTTGAAGGCCTGGTGGGTCCCCGGCGAGCCCCATCGCCTGGACGAGCGCGGTCGGCTGCTCGACGCCGCTCCTGCTCAGACGCTGGCAGAGCGCCTGCCGGGTGCTGAAGGCCAGGTGAGCAGCGTGGACTCCCGTCGTCGTCGCCAGCCGCCGCCCTTGCCTTACTCTCTGTCGGCGCTGCAGGTCGATGCGGCACGCCGCCACGGGCTCTCGGCCAAGGCGGTGCTGGACATCTGCCAGCGCCTTTACGAGCGCCATCAGTTGATCACCTATCCGCGCTCGGACTGTCGCTACCTGCCGCGTGAACACCTGGCGAGCCTGCCGGGCCAACTGGCCAGCGCCTGTCGCGATGACACCACCCTGTCCGGTTGGCTGGCCAACGCCGACATGGGGCTTCGCTCACGCGCCTTCGACGACGCCAAGGTCGGTGCCCACCACGCCCTGGCCCCCACCGGCAAGCCCTTCGTTGCCGAGCGCCTGTCGCGTCAGGAAGCCGACGTCTACCGTCTGATCGCGCGCAACGTGCTGGCCCAGTTCTATCCGGCGCTGGAAACCCAGGAGGTGAAGGCCGAGTTCCGCCTGCTGGACGAGCGCTTCCAGGCCTCCGGCCAGACGCTGCTGGTGCCCGGCTGGAAGCCCCTGTTCACCACCCGTGACGAGCCACCGCCGTTGCCGGCGCTGGTCGAGGGCGAGGCCTGTCAGGCACTGGAGGCCCAGGTCGAACAGCGCGAGACGCGCCCACCGGAGCCGTTTACCGATGCCAGCCTGATCAAGGCCATGATGAATATCGCCCGCTACGTGGAGGACCCCGAGGTACGCCGCACCCTCAGGGAAACCGACGGCCTGGGTACCGAGGCCACCCGTGCCGGCATCATCGAGACGCTGCTGGAGCGCGGCTATCTGGTGCGCAAGGCCAAGGCGCTGCGCGCCACACGCCTGGGGGTGGGTCTGATCCACTCGCTGCCCGAAGCGGTCAGCCGCCCGGAGCGCACCGCCCTGTGGGAACAGCGGCTGGAAGGCATCGCCGAAGCCCAGGCCGAACCGGAACCCTTCGTCGCCCAGCTGGTCGAGGACCTTCGCACGCTGGTGGGCAGCGCCGACAGTCAGCGGCTGAGTGCCGCCCTCGGCGCAGCCCAGGGCGAGTCGCCGGAAGCCGGCCCCGCCAGCAAGCGAGGCCGCCGCACCAACTCGCCACGCCGCAGCGCCGGGCGTAAACGCCGCCCCTCCCGTAAAGGCAGCACCACATGACCACACTGATCATCGGTCCCGGCGCCATCGGCCGCCTGCTGGCCTGTCGGCTTGCCGCTGGCGGCCAGAGCGTGCGCCTGCTGGGGCGGCGACCGCTGCCGACGATCCAGACCCTGACCTCACCGGATGGCACGACCCAGCGCCTTGAACTGGCCACCACCACCGAGCCACGCCTTGCCTGCGTCGATGTCGACCAGGTCATGCTGACCACCAAGGCCTACGCCGCCAGGGCAGCCTTCGCTGCGGTGGCCGACCATCTGCCTGCCGCCACACCGCTGGTGCTGTGGCAGAACGGGCTGCGCGTGCAGCGACCCTTGACCGATACCTGGAGCGGGCCGGTGCTGTGCGCCTCCACCACCGAGGGCGCCTTTATCAAGGCGGACGACAGCGTCGTCCACGCCGGCCAGGGTCAGACCGTCATCGGTCATCTCGACGGTGGCCTCGACGGCCATCCAGGCGAAGGCCACGGCCCCCACACCCACCCCCTCCGGACTGACGCTCTCCAGACCCAAGCCCTCCAGACCCAAGCCCTGGCCAGATCACTGGCCACCACCCTGAGCGCCGCCGGCCTGGCCACCGAGGCGGTGGACGATATCGCCACCCGGCTGTGGCACAAGCTGGCGGTGAACGCCGCCATCAACCCCCTGGTGGCACGCTACCGACTGCGCAATGGCGAGCTGCGCGGGCATCCTTACCGCGACATGGTCGACGCCAACGTCGACGAGGTGGCGCAGATCCTGGCGGCACTGGAGATTCCCGCTCCCGCCATCGACGTTCCCTCCATCAACATTGCTGCCAGCGACGTCAACGATGGCAACCGCGCCTGGCGCGCCCTGGTCTGGCAGGTCATCGAGCGGACCGCCGCCAACCGTGCCTCGATGCTGCAGGATATCGAGGCCGGCCGGCCCACCGAACACGACGCCATCCTCGGCCCGCTGCGCGAGGCCGCCACACGCCTGGGCCTCCCTTGCCCCCAGCTCGACGCGCATTGGCGCTTTCTGAATGCCTGAAACGAGCAAACCCAGGCTGGCGGTACACAAAAGCGATTGCTATTTTAACGGTTGGCAGTGATTCGACTCCCACCTGAATATCGACTCGAATCACCTTGCCGGGCCGGCCCTCGAACAAGTCCGTGTCCCCGCATACGGTCTTGCCCTTGTGAGCCATGTTCACTACGAGCTGCGCTCACACTGCGCCGTGTTCTCAATCAGCCTCGTTCAAAATGAGCCGCGTCAAGATTGAGAGCCAAGGTGAGAGCTGAGGTTGCTGAGATTTAAGTTGGCTGAGTCTAGAATTGAGTGCCGAGCCCTTGAATAAAACCGAAGCATGATCGATCAGGTGCCACCCGCGGAGGCTATTCCGCCAGGACAACCATGATGACTGCTTGTCGCTTGCCCTCTCTCCCCGCTCGACGCCCCACGTCGCACACCTTGCTGGCGGGCCTGCTTGCGGCACTGACCCTTGTCGCCTTCTCGGCCCCTGTCCTGGCGAGCGAAGACGCTGCCGACCCGCTGGCCGACAATGACGCTGCCCACTCGGCCACCCCGGCCTTTTCCGGCATGGGCCAGGAAATCGTCAGGCTCGACAGTGGCGTCCTGGTGCAGGGCGACAAGGTCCACACTCCCGACGGCTACACCTCCGGCTTCCGCCTGACCGCCGGCATGGCGCCACAGCAGGAAACCGGCTGGGACCTGGGGGCCGAGCTGCGCTATCGACAAAGCGATGACGTCCCCATGTCTTCCAGCGACAGCCAGCATGTCCAGGACGTGACCAGCCTGGGGGGCAGCCTGGTCGCCGGCTTCCGTGTCGGCCACTTCGGCGTCTACGGCAAGACCGGCATGGCCCAGTGGGTCAGCGATCCGGTCACCGGTCGCAACACCTTCGATTCCACCAGTGGCTCCACCCGGGTCCAGGGTCTCGGGGCCCGCTGGATGACCCGCAGCTGGATCGGCCAGGTCGAGTTCGAGGAGGTCAATGACCCCGAACTTGAGCATCTGAATATGATTACGGCCTCGTTCCACCTCCCCTTCTAGGGCTCGTCTGAAAAGTGCCTGCGCTCGGTAATACGGCGTTAAAAATCGGATCAACATGCTCATTTACACCCCGTAAACTGCGCTTTCTCACCGATTTTTGCCTTGTCTAACCTTCGCTCGTCGACTTTTCGGACAGCGCCTAGCCCCGCCGGCAAACCGAGTCGAAATCGACTCACTCGCGTTACACGCAGTGACTTTTGACGTCGCCTTGCGCCATATCTCATCTTTATGCGCTTATTTTAAATACATTTTTTTGATTACGGCATGAGAATAGCTTCGTGGTTTGGCATAACACCAAATCACAAGGAATCTCCTGCCATGTCATCGATCCCCCACCGCTCCATCGATATCGACGCCAACCGCCTGTGGGACAGCCTGATGCAGATGGCCGAGGTCGGCCCTTCCCCCAACGGCGGCAGCCGCCGCCTTGCCATGACCCCTGAAGATGCCGATGGGCGCCGTCTGCTGCTGAACTGGGTCGAGGCGCTGGGCTGCACCTGGCAGCGTGACAAGGCCGGCAACCTGTTTATCCGGCGTGCCGGACGCGAGGACCACCTGCCCCCGGTGTCCATGGGTAGCCACCTGGATACCCAGCCGCTGGGCGGACGCTTCGACGGCGTGCTGGGGGTACTGGCGGGCCTGGAGGTGCTGCGCAGCCTGCACGACAATGCCATCACCACACGCCGGCCGTTGTCATTGATCGTCTGGACCAACGAGGAAGGCAGCCGCTTCGCCCCGGCCATGGGCGGCAGCGGCGTCTGGACAGGCCGACTCGATGAGGCGACCTTCTTCGGCGCCAGCGACAGCAAGGGCGTCACCCTGGGCGAGGCCATCGCGGCCTGCGGCGAGGCCGGCGATCTGCCCCTGGGCGAACCCGAACTCGACGCCTACTTCGAGCTGCACATCGAGCAGGGCCCGGTGCTCGAGGAGCAGGGCCATCCCCTCGGCATCGTCACCGGGGTCCAGGGCATCCGCTGGTACGACCTGAGCCTGCGCGGTCAGTCGGCCCACGCAGGCCCCACGCCGATGAGCTATCGCCGTGACCCATTGCTCGCCGCGACCGCCATGATCCAGCGCATGCGCGAGGTGGTCATGGCGGATCCGGACGGCGCTGCGCGCCTGACCGTGGGCGACTTCCAGGTGGTAGAGCCCTCGCGCAACGTGGTCCCCGGCGAGGTCCGCCTGCTGCTGGACCTGCGCCACGTCAGCGACGAACGCCTCGATGCACTGGATGCCGAACTGGAACGTCTGGCCAGGGACGCCGCCGACGCCGAGGGCGTGGAGCTGACGTTCGAGCGCCGCTGGCATTCTTCGGTCACCCCCTTCGACGACGCCCTGATCGACTCCCTGCGCGAGGCCGTCAAGGCGCGCGAGCTCGATGCCCCCTGCATGATGAGCGGTGCCGGGCACGACGCCGTGCACCTGTCCCACGTCACCCCCACGGTGATGATCTTCGTGCCCTGCCGCGACGGCATCAGCCACAACGAGGCCGAATACGCCGAGCCTGAGCACTGCGCGCTGGGCACCCAACTGCTGTGCGACGCGGTGCTGGCACGCGCCGAGCGCGACTGAGATCGCCATCAGCGCCCTGAACAACACACAATGAATCGATTTCGATTCAACGAGTCGGAATAGCATCAAAGGCCCTTTGCCCGATCAGCCGACTCGCTCCCCGGACGCTCAGGCCATTCACAACAAGAGATACCCTATGGACATCAACTCCCATGTGCTGCTGCTGTTTGCCAACGCCTTTCTGACCACCGCCCTGTCGGTGGTCATCGTTGGCGTCATCCTGCTGCGCGAATACCGGCCGACCATTCGTCGCCTGAAGGACGAGGCAGCGGCTTCCTCCTCGGCCGACACCACCAACCACAACAAGACTTCATCTGACCTGAGAGACCTGTCATGACCCTGGCCATCTTTGCCATCGTACTGACCGCCTACGTGGCGGTGGCGGCCCTGCTGGCACGCCGCATCAAGAACAAGGACGACTTCTACGTCATGGGTGAGCAGGGCTCGACGCTGCTGATCGTCGGCACCCTGGCCGCTACCTTCCTCAGCGCCGTGACGCTGATGGGGATCGCCGGTATCTCCTACAGCGAAGGCCCGCTGGTGATCGCGGCGCTGGGCTCCTTCGGCGCCTGGGTCGGCACCCTGATCGCGGTGGTGTTCATCGGTCGCAAGCTGAAGGCGCTGAACTGCCGCACCATGATGGACTTCTTCGACTACCGCTTTAACAACAAGTGGGTCAGCGTGGTCGCACTGATCCTGATGGTGATCGGCCTGCTCGGCTACGGCATCATCCAGCTGATCGGCGCCGGCCTGGTGCTGGCCGAGATCATCGATATCCCCTTCCCGGTGATCATCGTCGCCTTCACCCTGGCGCTGCTCGCGTTCTGCTCGCTGTCCGGCATGTACGGGGTGGTCTACACCGACACCATGATGTTCTTCACCATGCTGGCCATCGCCTTCGTCATCGCGCCGATGTTGATCGGCGACGCCGGCTTCGAGGCGATGAAGGGCCTCGGCGAGACCCTGCCCGGCTTCTGGACGGTAGGGGGCGCCAACGACCGCCCGCTGGGCTGGTCGATCTCCCAGTTCCTGGTGTGGATCCTGTTCTTTGCCTGCACCCCGGCGCTGGTGTCCCGCGTCTTTCCGGCCAAGAACGACTTCGTCATCCTCAAGGTGGCGGTGATCGGCGTGTTCTTCGCCCCGGCCATGCAGCTGCTGGTGTTTCTGGCGGCCAGCGCCATGCAGGTAATCCAGCCCGGCATCGAGCCCACCGACCGCGCCATGATCGTCGGCTTCATGGAACACACCAACCCGACCCTGGCCGGTATCGGTCTGGCCGGCCTGATGGCGTCGATCATGTCCACCGCCTCGACACTGTTCGTGCTGACCGGCTTCGCCCTGGCCCGCGACCTCTACGAGAAGTTGTTCGACCGTGAGGTCAGCGAACGCAAGGGCGTGGTACTCGGCCGCATCTCCCAGGCGGCGGTAGCGCTGGTCGTGTGCGCCGTGGCGATCTCGCGCCCGGCGGGCATCTACTGGATCTCGATCTACGCCGGCGCGATCTTTGCCGTGGCCTGGCTGCCGACCATCGTCGCCGCCATGCACTGGCGTCGGATGAACGCCAACGCCGCGCTGGCCTGCATGCTGGTGGGCTCGATCACCTTCATCGTGGTGGGCGAACTCGAGCGCCACGGCCTGGTCAGCCTGCCGCTGCATATCGACAACCTGCAGGTGGCCATCCTGCTCGGCACCCTGGCGCTGATCGCAGTGGGACTGAAGAGCCAGCCTTCCGAGTACGAGCTCAAGGTATTCGACGACATTCGTGCAAGGCGACTGTCCGATACCACCATCCGCGACATCCTGGCCCGTCCCGATGGCGCCCGCGAGCTGGTGCGCGAATACCGCCAGGTGTGGGGCATCATGGTGCTGTTCGTGATCATCGCAGGCGCCCTGTGGGGCTATCTGTTCAGCAAGCTGGGGACCTGAGCCCACCGTCACCGCTGCTGTCACTGATCCACCAGGCCGGCGCCGTGAGGCGCCGGCCTGGCTTTACTAACACGCGCTCCCGGCACACCATTGACGTTCTGGACCCTGCCTGGAGCCTCGATGAACCACGGCCCCCTCATGCCCCGACAGCTACTGGCCATCCTCAACGCCCTCGAGGACGGCATCTTCATCACCGATCTCAAGGGACGCCCGCTGTGGGTTAACCAGGCGAGCCTGTCACAGCTCGATGCCAGCGCGGAGCACCTCTACCAGAGCGACGTCTACCGGCTCGAGGAGGAAGGGGTATTCTCGCCCTCGGTCACCCGCTTCGTGATCGAGGAGCGGCGACCGGTCAGCGTGGTCCACCGTTATCGCGGCAAGGACTACCTGGTCAACGGCAGCCTGTTTCACCTGGGCGGCGACCCCTCCGGCGAACCCGACGCGGTGCTGGTCCAGGCCCGCAACCTGGACCGCGACGTACTGGCCTCGCGTTCGCCGGACACCACCCAGGCGCTGCTCGATCACGTCATGCATCAGCTCAAGCGCATCCGTCAGGAACAGGTAGCAACGGAGGCCAGTCCCGCCTCATCCAGCCGCAGCCCGCGCTATCGCCGGTGTCTGGAGCGCCTCGAGCGCGCCGCCGCCAGCGATACCACGGTGCTGCTCAGCGGCGAGACCGGCGTCGGCAAGAGCTGGCTGGTCAATCGCCTGCACCAGTTCAGCCCGCGCTCGGACAAGCCGCTGATTCACGTCAACTGCGCGGCGATCCCCGAGGCCCTATTGGAAGCCGAGCTGTTCGGCCACGAGAGCGGCGCCTTCACCGGCGCCCATCGCGACGGGCGGGTCGGTTACGTGGCCCTGGCCGAGGGCGGCACCCTGTTTCTCGACGAGATAGGCGAACTGCCGCTGACGCTGCAGCCCAAACTGCTGCAGTTGCTGCAGGAACGTCAGTACCACCCGCTGGGCGGCAAGCCGCGCAAGGCCGAGGTGCGCATCGTCGCCGCCACCAACGCCGACCTGGCCGCCCGGGTGCGGGATGGCAGCTTCCGCGCCGACCTGTACTACCGACTCAATATCGTGCCCATCGAGATCCCACCGCTGCGCGAGCGCGCCGAGGACATCCCCGGTCTGGCCAATCAGCTGCTGGCTAGGATATCCCGCCGCCACAAGCGCCGTATCACCCTGGAGCGCGACGCGCTGAGGGCGCTGACCCACCACTCCTGGCCTGGCAACGTGCGCGAACTGGAAAACCTGCTCGAGCGGCTCAGCGTGTTCTGTGAAGACGACACCATCGGCATCGACGATCTCGCCCTCGACCACCCGGAGCTTGTGCCCGCTAGCCTTGCCGACCGCGTTTCCCTCAACGGCTCGCGCAAGAGCTCCTGGCAAGACGACGGCCAAAGCGACGGTGCTCTATCGCTGCCACTGGACGATTCCCGCCCCCTGCCCGAGCGCTTGGCCGAGATCGAACGCCAGGCCATCGATGACGCTCTGTCCCGCGCCGGCAGCACCCGCAAGGCAGCCCAGGACCTTGGCGTCAGCCAGTCCTGGTTGATGCGACGGCTCAAGCGCGATCGGTCGAGCTCGTCCGACTGAAACGTCGGCATCCACAACACATCCCGAAACGCCCGACCGACACACCCAACCGATACGCTCACCCAAGACGCCAGCGCCCGGCCATCTGGCCGGGCGCTGGGTGTTCAGGGTAACGCTCGCGGTCGCGTCAGCCGGTGTTGCGAAGGCCAGCGGCGATCCCCGCCATGGTCACCATCAGAGCGCGGGACAGGTCCGCGCTGATGGCGCCGTCGGCGTCGCGGTTACGCTGCAGCAGCTCGGCCTGCAGGCCATGCAGCGGGTCGATGTAGGGGTTGCGCACCTCGATGGCCTGGCGAATCAGCGGTGTCTTCTCGAGCAGCTCCTGCTGATCGAGGATCTTCAGAAGCTCTTCGTTGAGCCTGCCGAAACGCTCGCGCAGGCGGTTGCCCAGGGCCTCCAGGCTCGGCTCGTCCACCAGGCGATGCTCGTAGTAGGCGGCCAGCTCCACGTCGGCCTTGGCCAGCAGCATCTCGAGCATGTCCAGGTAGGTGCCGAAGAACGGCCACTGCTCGCGCATCTCCTGCAGCACCTCGAGTCCGCCGGGCTCGGCCAGGCGGGTGGCGAAGGCCTCGCCGGTGCCGAGCCAGGCCGGCAGCATCAGGCGGATCTGGGTCCAGGCGAAGATCCAGGGGATCGCGCGCAGGGTCTCGACGCCACCGTCCTGACGCCGCTTGGTCGGCCGCGAGCCCAGCGGCAGGCGGCCCAGCGCCCCTTCCGGTGTGACGGCACGGAAGTACGGCACGAAATCGGGGTCCTGGCGCACCACACCGACGTAGGCACCGTGGGCGATCTCGGCCAGGCGGTCCATCTCGTCGCGCCAGGCCGGCTTGGGCTTGGGCGGCGGCAGCAGCGACGCCTCCAGTACCGCGCAGGCGTAGATCTCCATGGAGCGCAGGGCGATGTCGGGCTGACCGAACTTGAAGCGGATCATCTCGCCCTGCTCGGTCACCCTGAGGCTGCCGTTCACCGAGCCTGGGGGCTGGGACAGGATGGCGGCGTGGGACGGACCGCCGCCACGGCCCACGGTGCCACCGCGGCCGTGGAACAGGGTCAGGTCGACACCGTGGCTTTCGCAGACATCGACCAGCGCCTCCTGGGCGCGGTACTGGGCCCAGGCCGCCGCCAGCTGGCCGGCGTCCTTGGCCGAATCGGAGTAACCGATCATCACCTCCTGGCTATCACCGGCGAACTGGCGGTAGCCGGGCAGCGCCAGCAGCCGATCGATGACGTCGCCGGCGCGATTGAGGTCGTCCAGGGTCTCGAACAGCGGTGCGATGGGCATGCCGACACGGCCCCCCACCTCCTTCATCAACAGCGCCACCGTGAGCACGTCCGAGGGCTGCGCGGCCATGGAGATGATGTAGGTGCCCAGCGCCTCGCCGTGCTCGGCGGCGACCACCTGGAAGGTGTCCAGGGTCTCACGGGTCTCGGCGGAGCACTCCCAACGCCGCGGGATCAGCGGCCGGGTCGACTCGAGCTCCGCCAGCAGGAAGGCCTGACGCTGCTCCTCGCTCCATTCGCGGTAGTTGCCCAGGCCCAGGTCGTGGGTCAGTTCTTCCATCACCAAGGCGTGGCGGCTGGCCTCCTGGCGCAGGTCGAGCTTGGTCAGGGTGACGCCGAATACCGCCACACGGCGCAGGGTATCGAGCAGCACACCGTTGGCGATGGTGTCCAGGCCGACGTCGCACAGCGAACGGTAGCAGGCCAGCAGCGGCGCATAGAGCTGGTCCCGGGTCTCGATGATCGGCCCGCCGTCATAGCTCTTGCCGTCGAGTTCGGCCTTGGCCCAGTCGCGGGTGGCCTCGACCTTCGCCACCAGACGCTTGAGCAGCTCGCGATAGGGCTCGGCGACGTTGCCGACCTCGGCACGCAGGGCACTGTTGGTGCTCCACATCGATAGCTCGATCTTGAGCTGCTCGAGATCACGCAGGTACAGGTCCGCCGCCATCCAGCGGCCCAGCAGCAGCACCTCCCGGGTGACCCGGGCGGTGACGTTGGGGTTACCGTCGCGATCGCCACCCATCCAGGAAGCGAAACGCAGCGGCGCGGCGTCCAGCGGCAGACGCTCGCCGGCGCTTTCCAGCAGCAGGTTATCCAGGTCCCGGTGGAAGTCCGGCACCGCCTGCCACAGCGAATTCTCGATCACCGCAAAGCCCCACTTGGCCTCGTCCACCGGGGTCGGCCGGTCGTGGCGGATCTCGTCGGTGTGCCAGGCCTGGCTGATCAGCTCCTCGAGCCGCCCCTTGGCCCGGGCCGCACGCTCGGGGTACTCGCTGGAGGACTCGATGGCGCTGAGGCAGTCATCGATGGCATCGTACTTCTGGATCAGGGTGCGCCGGATGACCTCGGTGGGATGGGCGGTCAGCACCAGCTCGACGCGCATGTTGGCCAGCGTCTCGACCAGGGTGCGCGACGAGTGGCCTTCGCGCCGGGCGCGCTCGAGCAGCTCACCGAGCACCGGCTGCATCCCCGGCTTGTAGTCCTCGACCCGACGAAAGCGGGCGCGGTAGTGCTGCTCGGCGATGTTGGCCAGGTTGAGGAACTGGTTGAACGCCCGGGTCACCGGCAGCAGGTCCTTCTCCGGCAGCCGGCGCAGGTACTCGATCAGCTCCTGCTGGCCGGCCTCTTCGCCCTGGCGGCCCCGCTTGGCCAGTCCGCGAATCGTCTCGATGCGTGACACGAACTCGGGTCCGAGATCATCGGCGATGGTGCGTCCCAGGCTGTCGCCGAGGATGCGGACGTTATCGCGCAAGGATTCGTGCAGATCGTGGCTCATGGGGTCTCCTTGGGTGTGGTGTCCAGCGGGTCCCGAGCGTGCGGCCCCGCCTTGTTATCGATAGGGTCTGGCCGGCCTCGTCAGTCCATGGTCGGATCGGACGGCTCGGCGCGTTCGGCACGCTTGGCCTGCTGCCAGTGCTCTTCCATGCGCTCCAGCGAGGCCCGGCCGAGCGGCGTGCCCTGAGCATCCAGGGACCGCTCCATATGGCGAAAGCGGCTCTCGAAGCGCTGATTGGTGCCTCTCAGGCAGGCTTCCGGGTCGACGCCCAGGGTGCGCGCCAGATTGACGGTGGCGAACAGCAGGTCGCCCACCTCGGTGGCGGCGTGGTCGCGATCCCCGGCCGAGAGCGCCTCGCGAATCTCGCCCAGCTCCTCTTCGAGCTTGTCGAGCACCCCGTCGGTGTCCGGCCAGTCGAAGCCCACCCGGGCCGCGCGCTTGGACAGCTTGGCGGCGCGACTAAGCGCCGGCAGGGTCCGCGGCACGTCATCCAGCGCCGAGACAGAAACCACCGCTTCGGCCTCGCCCTGCTGCGGGCCGCTGCGCCCTTCCCGTTCCTCGGCCTTGAGCGCCTCCCAGCGGGAGTGGACCTGACGGGTCTCGACCTCGGCGGCACTGACGCCCTGGCGGCGGGATTCAAGGGTGCCGTCGGGAAACACGTGGGGATGGCGACGCAGCATCTTGTCGGTCAGCGTGTGCACCACGTCATGGAAATCGAAACGCCCTTCCTCGCTGCCGAACTGGCTGTAGTAGACCACCTGGAACAACAGGTCGCCGAGCTCCCCCGGCAGCTCGTCGAAGGCGCGTCGCTCGATGGCGTCGGCGACCTCGTAGGCTTCCTCGAGGGTGTGGGGGACGATGGTGTCCCAGTGCTGCTTGACGTCCCAGGGGCAGCCCTGCTGGGGGTCCCGCAGCACCGCCATCAGGGTCAGCAGGTCATCGATGGAATAGCGCCGGCTCATGTGCGACGCCCTCCCTGACCGCGCTTGCGCTTGACCTCGATGATATTGGGCAACTGCTGGATGCGGGAGAACAGCCGGCCCAGGGTCTCCAGGCCGTCCACCTCGGCGGTGATCGAGATGCGCGCGATGCCGTCGTCGGTGTTGGTCAGGGTATTGACCGAGAGCACGTTGACCTTGTCCTGGCCGAGCACGGCGGTGACGTCACGCAGCAGGCCGGAGCGGTCCCAGGCCTGGATCTCGATATCCACCGGGTACTGGCTGCTGGAGCGCTCGCCCCACTCCACCTCGATCACCCGCTGGGGTTCGTCGACCCTAAGCTGCAGGATGTTGGGGCAGTCCTGGCGATGGATCGACACGCCACGGCCCTGGGTGATGAAGCCGACGATCGGCTCGCCGGGGACCGGATGACAGCAGTTGGCCATGTTGGTCTTGAGGTTGCCGACGCCCAGCACGGTGATCTCGCCGTCCGGGGTCTTGGCCGGCTTCTGACGCGGCTTGGCCAGCAGCCGGTCTAGGTGCTCTTGCTCGTCGCTGTCGCCGAACAGCTGCTGGGCCTGGTGCAGCACCTGACCGATACGCAGGTCGCCGGCGCCAAGCGCGGCGTACATGTCGTCGGCATTGGCGTAGTTGACCTTCTGGGCCAGGGTGGCGAGGTCCATGTCGTGGACGTCGAGACGCTTCATCTCGCGCTCGAACAGCGCCTTGCCCTCTTCCAGGTTCTGGTCACGCGCCTGGTGCTTGAACCAGGACTGGATCTTGGCCCTGGCCCGGGAGGTGCGCACGAAACCCAGGTTGGGGTTGAGCCAGTCACGGCTCGGGGCGCTCTTGTTGGCGGTCAGGATCTCGACCTGCTGACCGGTCTTGAGCTTGTAGGTCAGCGGCACGATGCGACCGTTGACCTTGGCGCCGCGACAGCGGTGGCCCACCTCGGTGTGCACGCGGTAGGCGAAGTCGATGGGGGTGGCGACCCTGGGCAGGTCGATGACGTGACCGTCCGGGGTGAACACATAGATGCGATCCGGCGCCACGTCGCTGGTCAGGCCCTCGCGCAGGTCGCCGAATTCGCCGATCTCCTCGTGCCACTCGAGCACCTGACGCAACCAGGCGATCTTTTCCTCGTAGCTGTCGCTGCGGGCATTGGTATCGTGGCCCTTGTAGCGCCAGTGGGCGCAGACCCCAAGTTCGGCCTCTTCATGCATGGCGAAGGTGCGGATCTGGATTTCCAGCACCTTGTTCTCGGGGCCGATGACCGCCGTATGCAGGGACTGGTAGCCATTCTTCTTGGGGTTGGCGATGTAGTCGTCGAACTCGTCGGGCACGGTGTGCCAGCGCGAGTGGACGATGCCGAGCATGGTGTAGCAGTCCTGCACCGTGGGCACCAGGATGCGCACCGCGCGTACGTCGTGAACCTGGGAGAAGTCGATGCGCTTGCGCTTCATCTTTCGCCAGATGGAGAAGATGTGCTTGGCCCGACCGTCCACCTGGAACTGGTGGATGCCCTGGGCCGACATCAGCGACTTCAGGGTCTCCACCACCTCCTGGATGTAGCGATCACGATCCAGGCGCTTCTCGGCCAGCTGCCGGGCGACGGTCTTGTAGTCGTCCTCGTGGAGGTAGCGGAAGGACAGGTCCTCGAGCTCCCACTTGAGGTGGCCGATGCCCAGGCGGTGGGCCAGCGGAGCGTAGATGTCGAACACTTCGCGGGCGACCCGCACCTGCTTCTCGCGCGGGGCATCGCGGACCTGGCGCAGGGCGCAGGTGCGCTCGGCGATCTTGATCAACGCCACCCTGACGTCGTCGATCATGTTGACCAGCATCTTGCGCAGGTTGTCCTGCTGATCCTGCTGCTGCAGGCCGGCGGTGGTGGCCTGGGTATTGCTGATCGCGGCCATCTGCAGCACGCCTTCGATCAGGCTCGCCACCTCGCGGCCGAAACGTTTGGCCACCTGCTCGGGCTTGATCAGGTTCTCACGCACCGCGCGATACAGCACGGCGGCTTCGATGGCGGTCTGATCCAGGCGCAGCTCACCGAGGATATCGGCCATCTCGAGGCCCATGCGAAAGCTCGAGCCATCCTTCAACCAGGACTTGTGGGGCCGCTCGGAGGCCTGCTCCAGCGACTGCGCCAGCTGGCAGGCCTCGACCAGTTCATCGGCGTCGGCCAGCTTGACGTCGTCCTGCAGCCGCGCGACCCACTGATCGATATCGACCCGACCATCCGCGGTCAACGGCTGGTCTTCCCGCACTTTAACCATCTTTCCTGACTCCTTGGCGTGGCGACGGCCCCTGGCGTTCGAACAGTACCATCGACTCGAGGTGCGAGGTGTGCACGAACATGTCCGCCATGGCGACCCGTTGCAGACGATAACCTCCCTGCAACAAGTGTGCCGCATCGCGAGAAAGCGTGGCGGGATCACAGGCAATATACAAGACCCGGGACACCGTACTTTTGGCCAGTGCCCGGCACAGCGCCTCGGCCCCTTCCCTTGGTGGGTCCAGTACCACCACCTCGGCATCATGGGTACGCAACAGCCTCGCCACCTGCCCTTCGTCATGCAGGTTGCCCTGGAGGGCAGCCACGTCCAGATCCGCGCCCGCGGCGTTGTCGGCCAGGCGTGCGGTCATCTCCGGCGAGCCTTCCACCGCGCTCACCGCGTAGCCCGACGCCGCCAGCGGCAGGCTGAAATTGCCGATCCCGGCGAACAGATCCAGCAGGGGTTCATCGACCCGGTGAGGTGTTCCCAGCCAATCCAGCGCGGTCTCGATCATGCGCTGGTTGACCTGGGCGTTGGCCTGCAGGAAGTCGCTCGGTCCGACGCCGAGGCTGAGCGGGCCACGCGCCGACGGGACCGTCACCTGGAGTCCTCGGGGCGGGGTCACCAGCCACTCGAAGCGCACCTGTTCACGGCCTGCCAGCACGCCGACGGCGATGCCTCGCTCATCGGCCCATGCACGCCAGCGTGCCAGGTCCGCGGGTTGCTCGCGCAGTTGGCGGATCACCAGGGTCACCTGGCCGTCGCTGGCCAGCAGTTCCAGATGGCCGACCTGGCGTGGCGCCTCGAGGCTCGCCAGCTGCTGGTGCAACGGTGCCAGCAGCGACGACAGCTCCGGCACCAGAACGGTGCAGCTCTCCACCGATACCAGCCGGTGACTGCGCCTGGCGCGAAAGCCCAGATGGATGCCGCCGTCGGCATCGACCCTGACCCCCAGCCGAGCACGGCGGCGATAGGCGACGTCATCACTGGCCAGCACCTCGATGCGTTCGAGGTCGACCTCGACGCCCTGACGGGCCAGCAGCTCCGACAGTACGACGGCCTTGTGACGACGCTGGGCGTCGAGTTCCAGATGCTGCAGATCACAGCCGCCACAGCGCTCGATGTAGGGACAGGGCGGCGTCACCCGGGTCGGCGCGGCCTCGATCAGCTCACGCAGGTGGGCCTCGTCGTAGCGCTTGCGGGTGCGATGCACCGCCACCCTGACCCGCTCGCCGGGCAAGGCCCCCTCGACAAACAGGGTCTTGCCGGCGGGCGAACGGGCAATCCCGCGGCCATCGTGGGACAGCCCCTGAATCTCGAGTTCGTCGGGCAGCTCATCGGACGTGTCGGTCTGGTAGGCCCGGCGAGTGTCCGACGGGCGCTTGTGAGCAAGCCCCGAGACACCGGAGCGCTGACGCGGCGGACGGCGTTTTCCCAGTCCAGCCACCTCAGGACTCCGGCGCCAGCAGACCGGTGGAGAGATAACGGTCTCCCCGGTCGCAGACGATGAACACGATCACCGCGTTCTCGACCTCTTCGGCCACCCTGAGCGCCCCGGCCAGGGCGCCCCCAGAGGATACCCCCGCCAGGATCCCTTCTTCCCGGGCCAGTCGGCGCATGTGTTCTTCGGCCTCGTGCTGGCCGATGTCCAGTACCCGATCGACCCGCTGGGGTTCGAAGATCTTCGGCAGGTAAGCCTCGGGCCAGCGACGAATCCCGGCGATGCTGGCGCCGTCCTCGGGCTGCAGGCCGATGATCTCGATGTCGGCGCGCTGCTCTTTCAGGTAACGCGACACCCCCATGATGGTGCCGGTGGTCCCCATGGAGCTGACGAAGTGGGTAATCCGACCGTCGGTCTGCTGCCACAGCTCGGGGCCGGTGGTGCGATAGTGACCCAGCGGGTTGTCGGGATTGGCGAACTGGTCCAGCGACTTGCCTTCGCCTCGGGCGACCATGGTATCGGCCAGGTCCCGGGCCTCTTCCATGCCGCCTTCCTTGCTGACCTCGATCAGCCTGGCACCGTAGGCCGCCATGGCCTGCTTGCGCTCGCTGGAGGCGTTCTCCGGCATGATCAGCACCATGCGATAGCCCTTCATCGCCGCGACCATGGCCAGGGCGATGCCGGTATTGCCGGATGTCGCCTCGATCAGGGTGTCGCCGGGGGCGATCTCGCCGCGCTTTTCGGCCTCGTCGAACATCGACAGGGCCGGCCGATCCTTGACCGAGCCCGCCGGATTGTCACCCTCGAGCTTTGCCAGCAGCACATTGTTGCGCCCGGCGCTGATGCGCTTGAGGCGGACCAGCGGGGTCTTGCCGACCAGCTGGTCGAGGTAGGGGAATTCCATAAGACTTTCCTTGTAACGTCATCTGACGCCATTATATCGACGCCCCTCGCCACTGGACAGGCATGGTCCCATGGGGTGACATGGAGACGTACGAGGCGGCGGTGGCCGCTCTTCGTCCGCGCCTATTCCCGGCCAGGAACGCAGCGCCTATGAGTTTGAGAACACGGTTGATGCTAGCCCTCGTGGGGCTGCCGCTGCTGCTGCTGGGGCTGGCGATCAGCCTCGCCTTGTATCAGGACCATGCCCTGCGCGAGGCCGCCATGGAAGAAAACCTCTCTACCGCCACGCGGCTGGTGGCCCCGGAGCTGGGCGAGGCCCTGTCGCTGGACGATATTGCCGGCGTTCAGGCCGCTGCCAATCGCCTGATGGATATTCCCAGCGTCCGTGCCCTGCGCCTGGTGCAGCAGGATCAGGTGGTGCTTGAACTCGGTCGACTGCGGGCCGAAGCGCTGAACGTCGAGGCTCCCAGCCAGGGGCTGTTGACCCAGCACTATCGCCAGTGGGTGTTGACGACGCCGATCACTGCCGTGGACGGCGCCTACCTGATCCTCGATATCGACGCCTCGCTGCTGTTACTCGCCACCTACAGCGATATCGCCAGGGGCGCCATGATCCTGCTGGTCTGCGGCCTTCTGCTGTTTCTGGTGGCCTTCACCCTGGGCCGCCGCCTGACCCAGCCGCTGGATGACATCGCCCACCTGCTCGACCAGCTGGCCGCCGGTCGTCAGCCCCACCACCTGCCGCTGGACCACCCGCTGGAGCTGGCCGAGCTGGGGCGCCGGGTCAACGCCCTGATCGACCACCAGGCGCGGGCGCGCGAAGACCTGCAGCAGCAGATCGAACACGCCACCTCGGAACTTCAGGAGTCCATGGAGACCATCGAGGTGCAGAACATCGAGCTCGACATGGCCCATCGCCAGGCGGTGGAGGCCAACCGGGTCAAGTCGGAGTTTTTGGCCAACATGAGCCATGAGATCCGCACGCCGCTCAACGGCATCATCGGCTTCTGCCGGCTGCTGGGGCGCTCGTCGCTGGACCCGCGTCAGCGCGAGTGGCTCGACCAGGTGCAACGGGCCTGCGACAACCTGATGTCGCTGGTCAACGATGTGCTCGACTTCTCCAAGCTGGAAGCCGGTCGTCTGGTGCTGGAACAGGTGCCGGTGGACCTCCAGTCGCTGGTCGACGAGGTGCTGGGGCTGCAGGCGCCACTGGCCCAGCAGAAGGGCCTGCAGCTGCTCAGCCTGATCTATGACGACGTACCGGCGGAAATCACCGGTGATCCGCTGCGACTGCGCCAGATCATCACCAACCTGGTCAACAATGCCATCAAGTTCACCGACCGCGGCGAGATCATCGTGCGGGTCATGGTCGAACAGTCCCGCCACGAGCGCTTCACCCTGCGCATCAGCGTCAGCGATACCGGCATCGGCCTCAGTGACAGCCAGCAGCGACGGCTGTTCCAGGCCTTCCGCCAGGCCACCGCCGGACACAGTCGCCAGTACGGCGGCACCGGCCTGGGGCTGGCCATCTCGCGGCAGCTGATCGAGCAGATGGGCGGCACCATCGGCGTGGACAGCACCCTCGACCACGGCTCCACCTTCCACTTCACCCTGCCCCTGACCAGCACCGCAAGCCAGGTGCGTGCCCCCGAACTGGCGCTCGACCAGGCCTCGATCTTTGTCGAGGAACCCCACGGCCCCACCCGCAGGGCCCTTTTGCATATGCTCGAACAGTGGGACGCCCGGGTTGTGGCGAGCCCCCAGCAGGCTGCGCTGGCACTGGAAGCCATCGCCATCGAGGAGCTCGAAGAGGGCCGCATCGGCGAGCTGCGCGCACGACTCAGGCAGCGCAACTGCCCCACCCTGCTGTTGATCAATGCGGGACTTCCGGATGTGCCCGGACTGGGCCTGCCCGATGGCTCGAGCGTACTGTCCAAGCCGTTGGCTCGCCAGACCCTGGCGGAAGCGGTGGAGGGCGCCCTCGCCGGTACTCGCCACAGGCCGAGCCTGCCTGCGCCGACGTCCCCGCCGGCGCTACCGTCTCGCCAGCCCTATGTGCCCGACGAGACGTCGACAGCGGCCCCGGCTGCACCGCCCCAATGGAACAACTCGCAGACCCCGCCGCCTTCGCCGGACACGCAAACCTCTATGGCCAGCCTGCTGATCGTCGATGACAGTGAGACCAACCGCCTGCTGCTGCGAGAACTGGTGGAAGGCCCGGAGCGTCGCGTGACCCTGGCCACCAGTGGGGAAGAAGCCCTGGCGCTGGCCCAGCAGCAGCTCTATGACATGGTACTGATGGATATTCGCATGGGTGGCATGGATGGTGTGGAGACGACCCAGGCGATCCGCCAACTCAGCCCCGCCTGGGCGAAGCGACCGATCATCGCGGTGACCGCCCACGTGCTGGAACACCAGCGCCGAGCGCTTCTGCAAAGCGGCATGGACGATGTGCTGATCAAGCCACTCGACACCGAGTGCCTCGACCGCCTGCTTAGAGAAAGGCTGGGCAGCGGCCTGACAGAGACGACCCCGGCGCCGAACTCGCCGGTCACCGACAAGTATCGACAGGACGCCAGTGACGCTGATGACTCGGTCGAGCCGGACGTCCCAGACCAGGCCCATGGCAAGGACCTTGGCAAGAACCTTGGCAAGGACCAAGGCAAGGACCTTGGCAAGGACCAGGGCCAGACCCGTGACAACAGCGATGACCAGGGCAACGACCTGCCCGACATCGACATCGCCCTGGGCACCCGCCTGGCGGGTGGGCGCGAAGCGCTGGCCAGGCAATTGCTGGCGAGCCTGGGGGCATCGCTGGACGAGACCCGTCGAGAGATCGAGGCGGCGCTGGCGGCCGAGGACGAAGAGGCCCTGCTCGATAGCATCCACGCCCTCAACGGTGCCTGCCGCTACTGCGGTGTACCGCGCATGGCGCTGCTGGTGGAAACCCTCGAGACCCGACTTCGCTCACGCGGGATCGACGGCGTTCGTCCGCTGCTGCCCAACCTGGAGCAGGCCATGACCCAGGTCGAGCGCTGGCAGCAGGACAGCGGAGAAACCCCACTCAAGGGACCGGTTTAGCCGACGCGGGCAACTGTCGCTCGCACTTCGGGCAGCCCCCCGCAACGATCAACGCCTTTCGAGCACCACGAAGGCCAGTGCCACATCGCTCTCGTCGCTGAGACTCAGGTGACAGGCGCCGACGCCCGCCTGGTCGGCCAGACGTAGCGCCTCCCCCGAGACCACCAGCTCCGGCCGCCCCAGGGGATCATTGACCACCTGTATCTCGGTCCAGCGCATGCCGTGGCGAAGACCGGTGCCCAGTGCCTTGAGCCAGGCCTCCTTGGCGGCGAAGCGCTTGGCCAGAAAGGCCGAAGGCCGTGGCGCCTCGGTGTAGCGCTCGGCTTCCAGCGGCCCCAGGATACGCTCGGCGAAGCGCGCGCCATGGCGCGCAATGGCCGCATCGAAGCGTTCGATCCGCGCGATGTCGGTGCCGATGCCGAGGATCATGCCAGGGCTCCGACAGACCCGGTATTCCCGAGCAAAGTCCCGACAGACAGACCTCCTCGAGCCGGCGTTAACATCGGCAACGCTTCAGTGCTGATGGTCGTGGTCGTGCTCATGCTCGTGCTCTTGCTCAAATTCGTCGATGGCCGCGACCAGCCCCGCCTCGTAGCCGGCCAGCATCAGTCGCTTCATCTCCGCCACCGCCTCCTTGAGGCCGACGAACAGCGCCCGGGCGATGATGGCGTGACCGATATTGAGCTCGTTGAGGCCGGGGATGGCGGCGATGGCCTCGACGTTGTGGTAATGCAGGCCGTGACCGGCGTTGACGATCAGATCGAGCTCGACGCCCATTTCGGCGGCGGCCACGATGCGCTGGTACTCGCGCGCCCGCTCACTGTCGTTATCGGCCTCGGCGAAGGCGCCGGTATGCAGCTCGATGGCCGGAGCACCGGCGCGCTTGGCGCTGGCGATCTGATCCGGATCGGGATCGATGAACAACGATACCTCTGCCCCCACGGCGGCCAGTCGGCGACAGGCGGCTTCGATGGCGTCGAACTGGCCGACCACGTCCAGGCCACCTTCGGTGGTCAGCTCCTCACGCTTCTCCGGCACCAGACAGACGTGGGCCGGACGTACCTCTTCGGCCAGCGCCAGCATCTCCTCGGTCACGGCCATCTCGAGATTCATGCGGGTGTTGAGAACCTCGGCCAGCAGGCGCACGTCGCGTTGCTGGATATGACGGCGGTCCTCCCGCAGATGGACGGTGATGCCATCGGCGCCGGCTTCTTCGGCGACCAGGGCCGCCTGAATCGGGTCGGGATAGCGGGTACCGCGGGCCTGGCGCAGGGTCGCGATATGGTCGATGTTGACGCCGAGCAGCAGTCGAGGGGGATGCATCAAGGTTCTCCGTCATGGGGATGAAAGACGAGCCCTATGGTAGCACCGCCGACAGGCCGGCGGTCACCCGCGGCCAGGCGATATCAGCGCGCTGAAACGTCAGCGAGACTGGCGGCGACGCTTGGCCATGGCGACCATCAGCGCACGGGAGCGCAGCGGACGGTCGCCAAGCAACGGCGCCAGGGCGACAAGGGTCAGCGCGCCTGGCGGCGACGCTCGGCCATGGCGACCATCAGCGCACGGGAGCGCAGCGGACGGTCGCCCAGCAACGGCGCCAGGGCGACAAGGGTCAGCGCGCCTGGCGGCGCCGCTCGGCCATGGCAACCATTAGCGCACGGGAGCGCAGCGGACGGTCGCCCAGCAGCGGCGCCAGGGCCGCACGCGATAGCGCCTTGGCCGGCCCGGCGAGCCCGGCCTCGCCCCAGTCGGCCCCGGCAAGCAGGCGCAGGGTGCGCCCGTCGATGCCGCGCTCTGCGACGACAAAGGCCCGGCTGCCGGGCTCGAAGCGGTAGCGCCGCTGGGGATCCAGCCCGCCACCGTCGGGCGTGGTGAAACGCGGTGCGGCGTCCAGCGCATCGAGTAGCGCAAACTCGAGCCGACGCAGGGCCGCAGCGCGAGAGGCCGGCGTCGCCAACTCGTCCAGCGCCGAGGTGTAAAAGGCAAACACCTGCCCCACCGGCAACTCCACCGGCAGCAGGCGGGTCAGCAATTCGTTGGCGTAGAGACCGCACAGCAGTCCCTCGCCGGCGAGCATCGCCGCCGGGCCACGGGACTCGATCAAACGCAGCCGCTTGAGCTCGCGATCGCCCTGCCAGGTCAGGTGCAGGGGCGCGAACGGCTGCATCTGACTGCGCGAGCGACTACCGGGACGCTGCACGCCCTGGGCCACGGCGCGCACACGACCGTGGTCCAGAGTCAGCAGTTCGACCAATGCACTGGTCTCGCGGTAGGGACGCTTGTGGAGCAGAAAGGCGGGCTGGAGCTGCATGGGGATCCCGACGTCGGGGCAACAGGATCACAACAGGACCATCGTCGTCGATGATCCTGCCGGGGCGCGGGGGAACGGCTCAGTCGAGGTCGTAGCCGAGGCTCTTGAGGGCGCGTTCGTCGTCGGACCAGCCACGCTTGACCTTGACCCACAGGTTGAGCATGACCTTCTTGTCCAGCGCCCGCTCCATATCCAGGCGTGCCTCACGGCCGATCTTCTTGATGCGATCGCCGCTGTCGCCGATCAGGATCTTCTTCTGGCCCTGACGCTCGACCAGGATCAGCGCGCTGATGTGCACCACCCGGGCCTCGTCACGAAACTCCTCGATCTCGACGGTCATCTGATAAGGCAGCTCGTCGCCGAGCTGGCGCATGACCTTCTCGCGTACCATTTCGGCAGCCAGAAAACGCATGCTCTTGTCGGTGACCTGATCTTCCGGGAAGAAGTGGATACCCTCGGGCAGGTGCTTGTCGATCTCGGCCTCGAGCTCCGGCACATTGGTGCCGTGCTGGGCGGCGATCGGCACCACCGCGGCGAACTCGCGCTTGTTGCCGAGCTCGGCCAACCACGGCAGCAGGGTGGCCTTGTCCTGCAGGCGGTCCACCTTGTTGACCGCCAGGATCACCGGCGCCTCGACGTTGGCCAGGCGGTCCAGCACGATCTGGTCTTCCTCGGTCCAGCGGGTGCGGTCGACCAGAAAGACCACGCAGTCCACGTCCCGCAGGGCCTGCACCGCCGCCTGGTTCATGAAGCGGTTGATCGCCTTGTTGCGGTCCTTGCCGAGGATATGGATACCCGGGGTGTCGACGAAGATGGCCTGAGCGTCGCCTTCGGTCTTGATCCCCAGCACCTGGTGGCGGGTGGTCTGCGGCCGCCGCGAGGTGATCGAGATCTTCTGTCCGAGAATACGGTTCATCAGGGTGGACTTGCCGACGTTGGGACGGCCGACAATGGCCACGAATCCACAGGTCTGACTCATGCGCTGACTCCCTTGGGATCGAGGCGTTGCAGGGCGCTTTCGGCGGCCATCTGTTCGGCGTGGCGGCGGCTGGCGCCGGTGCCGACGGTGTGTTCGTCGAGCATCTCGACGTGGCACTCCACGGTAAAGGTCTGGGCGTGGGCCTCGCCTTCCACCGAGGTCACCTCGTAGCGAGGCAGCGGTGCCTGCCGGGACTGCAGAAACTCCTGCAGGCGGGTCTTGGGGTCCTTCTGGGACTGCTTGAGGTCGATGCGCGCCAGGCGCTCCTCGAACCAGGCCAGCACCCGCGTGCGTACCGCGTCCATGCCGGCGTCCAGGTAGATGGCACCGATCACCGCCTCGACGGCGTCGGCGAGGATCGATTCACGCCGATGGCCGCCACTTTTCATCTCGCCGGAACCCAGGCGCAGGCATTCGCCAAAGCGCATCTCCCGGGCCAGCTCCGCCAGGGTCTGGCCCTTGACCAGGCGCGCCCTCAGGCGCGAAAGCTGGCCTTCACGGGCCTCGGGAAAGCGCTCGAACAGCGCCTCGGCGATGACAAAGTTGACGATCGAGTCACCCAGAAACTCGAGGCGTTCGTTGTTGCGCCCACCGAAGCTGCGGTGGGTCATGGCCAGTTCCAGCAGACTCGCGTCCTGGAATTCATGGCCGATGCGGCGACTGAAGGGGGTCAGGGAATTGCTCACGACGCTCCTGTTAACTCTTTGTGCTGGCGATGGAAGAACCAAGCGGCGTTGAAGCGATCACGGGATCGTCCTCACGCTGGAAAAGCTCGGCAGTCCACCGTCCCAATGCATCCATACCGCGAAGGCCTTGCCGACGATGTTGGCTTCCGGGATAAAGCCCCAGTAGCGGCTGTCATTGGAGTGGTCCCGGTTGTCGCCCATGGCGAAGTACATGCCCTCGGGCACCACGACGTCGTGGACCAGCGGGCCGCGATCGCGGGGATTATTGTAGATCTGATGCTGATGTTCGCCCAATTGCTCGGAGAACAGCAGCTCACCTGGCGCGCTCTCCGGAGCGTCGTCGAGCAGCGTCTTGGGCACCGGCTCGCCGTTGACGTAGAGCTGTTTGTCGACGTAGCGCAGGGTATCGCCGGGCAGCGCCACCACGCGCTTGATGAAATTCACCGCCGGGTCCTGGGGATAGCGGAAGACCATGACGTCACCCCGCTCCGGCTCGTTCAGATCGAGGATCTTGGTGTTGGCCACCGGCAGCCTCAGGCCATAGGTGAACTTGTTGACCAGGATGAAATCCCCGACCTCCAGCGTCGGGCGCATGGAGCCTGACGGAATCTGAAACGGCTCCACCACGAAGCTTCTGAGCACCAGCACCACCAGCAGCACCGGAAAGAACGACTTGGCGTAGTCGACCGGCCAGGGGTCCTTGCGCGAAAGCTCCCGAGCGGACAGATCCACGCCTTCGGTGGTGCCGGTTTCGGCAGCTGCGGTGACGGCTTGACGCCGGGGGCGCCACCAGACCAGGTCGAGCAGCCAGATCAGACCGGTGACGGCGACCGCGATCACCAGCAGCAGGGAGAAGTCCATATCAGTGTTTCCAGGTGGCTTGTAAGTCGGTATCTGAGGGAGGGGCAAGCCGTCCCGGCGTCACACCGGGACGGATCGACCGCCGCTGGGGCATCAGTCGTTCACCTTGAGCACGGCGAGGAAGGCGTCCTGAGGGATCTCCACGCGACCGACCTGCTTCATGCGCTTCTTGCCGGCCTTCTGCTTCTCGAGCAGCTTCTTCTTGCGGGTCATGTCGCCGCCGTAGCACTTGGCGGTCACGTTCTTGCGCAGCGCCTTGACCGTGGAACGGGCCACGACCTGGCCACCGATGGCGGCCTGGATCGCCACGTCGAACATCTGACGCGGGATCAGCTCTTTCATCTTCTCGACCAGCACACGACCACGGCTGTGGGCGTGATCGCGATGGATGATCACCGCCAGGGCATCGACCCGGTCGCCGTTGATCAGCACGTCGAGGCGTACCAGCTTGGCCGCCTCGAAGCGCTCGAAGTTGTACTCGAGCGAAGCATAGCCCTTGGAGATGGACTTGAGCCGGTCGAAGAAGTCCATGACGACTTCGCTCATCGGCAATTCGTAGGTCAGCTGGATCTGGCTACCCAGGAACAGCATGTCCTTCTGGGTGCCGCGACGCAGCTCGCACTCGCTGATGACGTTGCCGACGAATTCCTGGGGCACCAGGATGCTGGCGCGCACGATGGGCTCGCGCATCTCCTCGACGTCGGCCATGTCCGGAAGCTTGGACGGGTTGGAGACGTAGCTGACGTCACCGTTCTTCATCGCCAGTTCGTAGACCACCGTCGGCGCGGTGGTCAACAGGTCCAGGTCGTACTCGCGCTCCAGACGCTCCTGCACGATCTCCATGTGCAGGGTGCCGAGGAAGCCGACGCGGAAACCGAAGCCCAGGGCGTCGGAGTTTTCCGGCTCGTAGTCCAGCGAAGCGTCGTTGAGCGCCAGCTTCTCGAGCGCGTCGCGGAAGTCTTCGTAGTCGTCGGCGCTGACCGGGAACATGCCGGCATAGACCTGGGGCTTGACCTTCTGGAAGCCCGGCAGGCGCTTGACGTCCGGCGTCTTGGCGTGGGAGATGGTATCCCCCACCGGAGCCCCCTGAATGTCCTTGATACCGGCCACCACGAAGCCCACTTCACCGGCGCGCAGGATGTCGGTCTCCTTGCGCAGCGGGGTGAAGATGCCGACCTCGTTGGCCTGCCAGTCACGTCCGGTGGACAGGATGCGAATCTTGTCGCCCTTCTTGAGCACGCCGTCGAAGATCCGTACCAGCGATACCACGCCCAGGTAGTTGTCGAACCAGGAGTCGATGATCAGCGCCTGCAGCGGCTTTTCGGGGTCGCCCTTGGGCGGCGGAATATCGCGCACCAGCCGCTCGAGCAGCGCATCGATGCCCAGACCACTCTTGGCCGACACCTGACAGGCGTCGGTGGCGTCGAGACCGATGATCTCCTCGACTTCGTGGGCGACCTTGTCGGGGTCGGCCTGGGGCAGGTCCATCTTGTTGAGCACCGGCAACACCTCGAGCCCCTGCTCGATGGCGGTGTAGCAGTTGGCCACCGACTGGGCCTCGACACCCTGGGCGGCGTCCACGACCAGCAGTGCGCCCTCGCAGGCATACAGCGAGCGCGACACCTCGTAGGAGAAGTCGACGTGCCCCGGGGTATCGATGAAGTTGAGCTGGTAGGTCTCACCATCGTTGGCGTGGTAGTCCAGCGTCACCGACTGGGCCTTGATGGTGATGCCGCGCTCGCGTTCCAGATCCATGGAGTCCAGCACCTGATCCTTGAGCTCGCGCTCTGACAGGCCACCGCAACTCTGGATCAGGCGATCGGCCAGGGTGGACTTGCCATGGTCGATGTGAGCGATGATCGAGAAGTTACGTATATTATTGATTACCTTGCGGTTATCAGGATCAGACATGCAGGATGATTCCATCTTGAGAACGCACCGGACAGCGACAGGCTCGCCCTGCCCCGATGACGCGGAAAAAAAAGTTGGCGCTATTGTACCGGCATCCCCTGCCCCGCGCATCCCAAGCCGTTGCGGCGGCTCGATTCGATATCACAGGACGACGACGCCCGAGGGCCATGGCGGCCCTCGGGCGTCGTCGGTCAGCGGGACGCGCCTCAGTCGTCGGCCAGTCGCAGCGCCACGAACAGCGAGCGACCGTCACGGTACAGACGGACCGGCACCGCCTGATCGGCAGGCAGCTCACGCACCAGCTGGCTAAGCTGGCGACCGCTTTCCACCGCGACCTGGTTGACGCTGACGATGATATCGCCACGCCGGATACCGGAAGCCGCCGCCACGCCACGCGGATCGACGTCGCTGACCCGCACGCCGGCGTCGATGCCGTACTTGTCACGCTCGGCGTCGGACAGCGACTGCACCGCCAGACCCAGGCGTGCCGGCGACGCGCTGCCGGACGACTGACCGCTGCCACCGGCCAGTTCCTCGGGCCAGTCGCCAACGGTGACGCTGAGGGTCTTGCGATCCCCGGCGCGCAGCACGGTCAACTCGACCTCGCTGTCCGGGGCGACACGGCCGATCAACCGCGGCAGGTTGCTGGAGCGCTCCACCGTCTCGCCATTGACCGCGAGCACGATGTCACCGGCCTGGACGCCGTCACGCGCCGCAGGTCCGTCGGGATCGACGTCGGCGATCAGGGCACCCTCGGGGCGGTCCATGCCGAACGACTCGGCCAGGTCCTTGGACACCGGCTGAATCATCACACCGAGCCAGCCCCGGGTGACGTGACCTTCGCTTCGCAACTGGTCGGCGATGTCCATGGCGACATTGATCGGAATGGCGAAGGACAGCCCCATGAAGCCACCGCTACGGGTGAATATCTGGGAGTTGATGCCGATCACCTCGCCGTCGAGGTTGAACAGCGGTCCACCGGAGTTACCCGGGTTGATCGCCACGTCGGTCTGGATGAAGGGTACATAGGCGTCACGCGGCAGGGTGCGGTTGATCGCCGAGATGATACCGGCGGTGACCGAGTGATCGAAGCCGAACGGCGAACCGATGGCGGCCACCCACTCCCCCACCTTGAGATCGTCGGAGTCACCCAGGGATAGCGTCGGCAGATCGCTGGCATCGACCTTCAGTACCGCCACGTCGGTCTTCTCGTCGGCCCCGACCAGCTCGGCCTTGAGGTCACGACGGTCATTGAGGCGCACCATGATCTCGTCGGCGCCCTCCACCACGTGGGCGTTGGTCATGATGTAGCCGTCGGCGTCGATGACGAAGCCGGAGCCCAACGACTGACGCTCCTCGGTGCGACCACCGCCTCCGCCGGGCGGCACCGGGAAGCGATCACCGAAGAAATGACGGAAGATGTCGGGGATTTCCTGGCCACCGAAATCGCCGAAGGGCGTGGAATAGCCCTCGGTGACCCGGGTCGTCGAGATGTTGACCACGCCGGGGGCGGCCTCTTCGACCAGTTCGGTGAAATCAGGAAGATCCCTGGCCAGGCTGGATTGGGCGACAACCATTCCCACTACCAGCGTCATCCACATGGACAGGGTGCGAGTCATTGGCTTCATGCAAGGCTCCTGCGTAAGACTCAGATAGGACTCAGAGTGCATCGAACGCAACCTCGAGGGTCGCTTCTTGTAGTACCGTCACGCCGCCAAAAGGTTCAGTCATTAGCGGGCAAAATAACGCGACAAGGGCCCGTGAAGTGTTCGGGCAAAGGGCCATCACAACAGGGCTATCACAACAGAGCTATCACAACGGGGCTACGGCACCAAGGTGGGCCGATACGCCTCGGCGCGGCGGCGCAGATGCCGGCGCAGCACCACGCCGCCGAGGGCCAGGCCCGCGATAAACACCAGCGGCAGCGACCAGTGATCCGGCGACTGTGCGTTGGCGGCAAGGGTCGCCCCCAGCGCCAGCCATAGCGGCAGGCCGTAGACCAGCACGCTGGCGCGCACCAGGCTCGTCCGGGACAGGGCCAGGGTCACCGTCTGCCCGATGGCGGGACGCTGCTCGGTATCGATCTCGAGCTCACGCCGATCGTCGCTCCTGCGCAGCAGCCAACGCGCCCCGCAGCCGCCCCGAGCAGCGCAGCGCCCGCAGCCGCCGGTTGCCGCCAGCGCTACCCTGACCCCTGCGGTCGTCCAGCCCACCACTCGCGCCTCTGCGGTCGCGCAGTCGGTGCTCATGACGACGCTTCCTGATGGACATTGCTCACCGCCTCAGGGCGCGCACCATCGCTAACACCCTGCGACTGCCCCTCGGCCAGTTCAAGGGTTTCGGCCACCTTGACCAGCACGCTGGGGGGCAACTCGCCTACCGCCACCACCTGAAGCAACTGGCCTTCACGCTGCACTCGGCGCACCGCGGCGTGACTGGCACCCAGTCGATGGACACCCGGCCTTAGTACCCGTGAACCCGCTACCGGTTCGACGAACAGGCTGATGGTCGACAGGCCGTCGCTGTACAACTTGTGGCGGCGAGGCCCATCGCTGTCCGATGCCATCGCCATCAACGGCTGGGCAACAAAGCCGCGAGGCAGCCAGCCTGCGCGCCAGTCGAGCCTGGCCGAGGACGGCGGCCGGCGCAGCTCCACCTTGCCGTCGTAGCGTTCCGGCGGCGTCATCGCCACCAATTGGAAGGTATCCAGCACCTGGCCCCGCTCGTCGATCAGGGTGCGCTTCAAGGGAATGGCCGTCTCGCGGTCGAGCCAGATGCGATAGCCGTAGCGCATGGCGTCAAGCGGCAACAGCTCCAGACGGATCGCGTGACGATTGGCGATTCGCTCCTCGCCGTCGAAGCGCAGCCGATAGAAGCGTGACAGGTGCTCGACCAGCGCCTGGGGAGAGGCCGGCGCCGCCCCCTGGCTATCACCGAGCTCGAAGCGAAAGGCGCCCCCCTCTCGCAGCAGCGAGCGACTGGGGCCATCGAGGAAGTGGAGGCGATCGCGCTCGACGCCCTGCTGGATGTCGCGAGCCACCGACAGCGTCACCACTTCCTCATCGACGATGCGAACGGCGCGCGCCTGATACTGGTAGCAATGGGAAGCCCAGACACTGCGCTCGAACCAGTCTCCCGGAGACTCGGGAGGTGACAAGGCGGTCAAGGCGCTGCAGTCGTAGACGCTCTGGATACTATTCGGATCAGCTACCGAGTCAGCCGAGGCCTCGGCGTTCGCCGTTACGGCGTCGACACCAGGGTCGGCAACGGCCTGGGCGGGAAGAGAAAGACAGACAAGGGAAAGCGTCAGCCAGCCGGCCAACGCTGCAAGCGACCCCTGATGTGGCATAGAAATCATGTCCTGACAGGCACTGCTGAGAATGCGCTCGGCCCCACAGGGCCGAGCAGATCATTGCTATCTCGATGCCAGATCGATCACCTCAACGGGCTTCCGCCGGGGTGCTGCGCAGCATCGGCATCCAGTTGTCGGCACTGCTGAAGGCCGCCCCCTGGGCATGACGATCGAGGTACGACTGCAACAACTGGGCCTGCGCCTGGTCACTGACCCGCGACTGCTGGGCAGATGGCGACAGCATCATCGGCGAGGCCACCTGGGCGCCGACGGTCATCAGGCCATTGCTGGAGCCTGTGCCGGACTGAAACATCGGCAGATCCATCAGCGAAGGCCGGGATGCCGCTACGCTGGCAAGCTCTGCACCTGGCACGGCGGACGCCGTCTGTGCTGCGCCGCTATTTACACCGCCGCTTACGCCACCCGCAGCCCCGCTGCTGGCCACACCGGCACCGGAACCGTCGATGGAGCCATCGAAGGCGCCGTTGTAGAACTGAACCCCGCTGATCACCATCAACGAGACCGCCGCGGCAATACCGGCACCGCGTGCGAGCCCCATTCCGCCGCGCTTGGCGACCGCGCCGTCGGCGGGAGCCTCCATCTGCGGCGCAGGCTCATCCTCGAGGCGAGCCAGGATACCGGCGGACAGATCCACCGAGGGGTCACTATCGGTCTCGCGGCGCAGCGCGGCACGCATCAAATGGTAACGACGCCAGCTCTCGGCGCTGTCCTGGTCGCTCTCGAGCGACTTCAGCACTCGACGCAATTCCAGCTCGTCACCTTCATTGTCCATCAGGGCTGAAAGCGATTCCCGTGCGTTCAGACTCATTCTCCACACCTCATTTCGACGAAGCGTCGCGCCTCCAGCTCCATAGACCACCGGAGATGCGCCAGGTTCCGCCACCGATTCTCGGTTACTCGCCACCGGCTCGAGCGCCAGGTGACGACCGTCGTTGATTGTTGCATCGGGCCGGTCACTGGGTAAGACGCCCAATCTGGCGAACAGTTCATCCCAATTTGAAAAAAATGGGGAATTCGGCAACAAAAGGGGTCGCCCTGCCTCACCCCTGCGCCCACGACCAGCTCACAGGCTCGCGATAGCGAATCAGGGAAGTGACTCGGCGTTTCGCGAGGTCGTCATCAGCGGCTGAATATGTTGATCCACCGCCTCCCTGGCGCGAAAGATGCGCGAGCGCACGGTACCCACCGGGCACTGCATGATCTGGGCGATATCTTCATAGGAAAGACCATCGAGCTCGCGCAGGGTGATGGCGGTGCGCAGGTCATCGGGAAGATTCTCGATCGCCTCGAATACCGCCGCCTCGAGCTGGTCCCTGGCGATGGACGCCTCCGGCGTCTCGATATCGGCCAGCCGGCCACTCATGTCGACGATCTCGGCGTCATTGATATCCAGATCGCTGCCCGGCGGACGACGCCCGCGGGACACCAGATGATTCTTGGCGGTGTTGATGGCGATGCGGTACATCCAGGTATAGAAGGCGCTCTCGGCGCGAAACTTGCCAAGCGCCCGGTAAGCCTTGATGAAGGCTTCCTGGGCCACGTCCTGCACCTCGGCATGGTCGCTGATGTAGCGGCCGATCAGGCCCAGAATCTTGTGCTGGTACTTCTTGACCAGAAGGTCAAAGGCTCGGGTATCGCCCTTCTGCGCGCGCGCCACCAGCTGCTGGTCCGTTTCCTTGGGCGTCATGTCTCTCCTCCCCGACGATGTCGGGCTGACGACGCCGGACCCTCGGTCTGGCCCTTGGCAACAGGGTGCCACCTTTCGCCTGTCGGCGATGTATAGGTCATGGGTCTCGTCATGATAAAAGGCACAAGTGTTCCTGTTTCCTTGGCTCGCATCAAGCGTTCTCTGAGTGCATCTCTCGACGCCGCTCCGACATCGGGTGCGCGACAAGGTTCCCTCAGGCGATTGAATTTACCCCTCCCTCAAGGGATAGTAGAGCCACGCAGAAACGTCAGCGCTGACACGATACACACAGGTAGACCTCATGTCCGACAAGCAGGTGAACAACCTCAACGTCCTGGCCCAGGATGTTCTCGTCACTCCTGAGCAGTTGAAGCAGGAAATTCCTCTTTCTCCCGAGGCCGAGGCCACGGTGATCGAGGGCCGCAAGACCGTGCAGAACATCCTCGACGGCACCGATCCCAGGCTGCTGATGGTGGTGGGCCCCTGCTCGATCCACGATGTGGACGCCGCGCTGGACTACGCTCGTCGCCTGCGCCGCCTGGCCGACGAGGTGAAGGACAGCCTGTACATCGTGATGCGCGTCTACTTCGAGAAGCCGCGCACCACCGTGGGCTGGAAGGGTCTGATCAACGACCCCCACCTGAACGGCTCCTTCGAGATCGAGGAAGGCCTGCACATCGCCCGTCGCCTGCTGGTGGAGCTCTCCGAGCTGGGCCTGCCGCTGGCCACCGAGGCACTCGACCCGATCTCGCCCCAGTATCTGCAGGACTGCATCAGCTGGTCGGCCATCGGCGCCCGCACCACCGAGTCCCAGACCCACCGCGAGATGTCCTCCGGCCTGTCATGCCCGGTGGGCTTCAAGAACGGCACCGACGGCAGCCTCGACGTGGCCGTCAATGCGCTGCAGTCGGTCGCTCACCCGCACAACTTCCTGGGCATCGACCAGCAGGGCCAGGTGGCGATCATCCGCACCCGCGGCAACGCCTACGCCCACGTCGTGCTGCGCGGGGGCAACGGCAAGCCGAACTACGACAGCGTGAGCGTAGCGCTGGCCGAGCAGGAGCTGAAGAAGGCCGGGGTCAAGCCCAACATCATGATCGACTGCTCCCACGCCAACTCCAACAAGGACGCCGCCCTGCAGCCGCTGGTGCTCGACAACGTCACCCACCAGATTCTCGACGGCAACCGTTCGATCATCGGCCTGATGGTCGAGTCCAATATCGGCTGGGGCAACCAGAAGATCACCGAGGACCTGAGCGAAATGGCCTACGGCGTCTCCGTGACCGACGCCTGCATCGACTGGGACACCACCGTGGAGGCCTTCCGCAGCATGAACGAACGCCTGGCGCCGGAGCTGGCAAAGCGGGTGAATTGATTCGCCCCTGGTGCGAGGCAAGGGGCTGAAAGGCCCCGACGCCAGGCGCCAGCGGCGCCATCATCCCCAGCGCCAGCGACGCCTGCAGAAGCAACGCCCACGACAGCAAGGAGCCCGCCAAGTTGGCGGGCTCTTTGCTTCTGCCGGCATATCACGCCTGCCTCGCGAGGCGCGGCGTCCCTCAGCCGGCCTGGCTTACGCCGTCGACCTCGCGCACGAAGGGCGGTAATGCGTCGAGCAGCGCGCGGCCGTAGCGGCGAGTCAGCACGCGGCGATCCAGCAAGGTGATGCGGCCACGGTCGGCCTCCTTGCGGATCAACCGACCACAGGCCTGGACCAGCTTGATCGAGGCATCCGGCACGCTTATGCGCATGAACGGGTTGCCGCCCTGGCTCTCGATCCATTCCGCCAACGTCGCTCCCACCGGGTCGTCCGGCACGGCGAACGGCAGCCGCGTGATCACCACATGGGTCAGGTAGTCGCCGGGCAGGTCGATGCCCTCCGCGAAGCTCGCCAGACCGAACAGGATGCTGCCCTCGCCGGCGTCGATACGCTGGCGATGGCGGCTGACCAGCTCACGCTTGGGCAGACGGTCCTGGGCCAGCACTCGCTCTCGCCGTTCCCGCGACAGGGCCTTCTCCACCCCGCGCAGCTGGGCCCGGGACGAGAACAGCACCAGCACCGCTTCCTTGTCGTCGAGAGCCTCGACGAAGTCGACGATGGCCCGCTCGTGGCCGTCACGGTCGGCGGGGTCCACCGCCTCCCGGGGCACGCTGAGCACCGCTCGGGAATAGTCGAAGGGACTCGGCAGACGCTGGTAGCGATAGCGGTTGGCCAGCCCCGCCCTCTCCTGCAGGCGCTCGAAACGGCCCAGGGCGGTCAGGGTGGCCGAGGTCACCACAGCGCCGTGACAGCGCCCCCACAACGAACGCGCCAGGGTATGGGCTGCGGATACCGGACTGGCCGAGAAGATCAGCTCGGGCTCGCCCTGGAAGCGCTCCAGGGTCAGCCAGCGTGCCCGCGGCGGCGCGTCCGCCGGATCGCCCTCGGCAAAGGCCTGCCACAGGGCGTGGGCCTCCAGCGCCCGGCCGTGCAGCAGCGCCAGCAGCGGCAGCCAGGCCTCGGCCTGCTCCCGGGCAAGGCCGGTGGACTTCTCCGGGTCCAGGCTCTCGCGCAGGATGTCGGTCATCGACTCGAGCAGACGGCAGAGCTCGGCGAAGGGCACCACCAGCGCCTCGGCCTGGGCCCGCAGGGCCTCGGGCACACGCCCCATCTCGAAGCGGTGCTGAGCACCGTCCTCGTCGTCGTTGAGCCCATGGGGCCGCTCGGCCAGCTGGTGGCCCAGCGCAAACACCTCGCCCAGGCGTGGCTCCAGCGCTTCCATCGCGGTGGGCAGCGCGCCCAGCAGTCGCGCCAGGGTCGGCTGCACGCCCAGGGCCGTATTCAGCTCGGTCAGCGAGCCCCTGAGGTTTCTCAGCCAGCGCAGCCCGCCGCCCACGCTGAAGCGATGGGTAAAGTGGGAGATCGCCTTGTCCGGCAGGTGGTGGCCCTCGTCGAAGACGTAGATACAGTCGGCAGGGTCGGGCAGCACCAGGCCGCCGCCGAGCGCCAGATCCGCCAGCACCAGATCATGGTTGGCGACGATGACGTCGGCCTGATCCAGGTCGCGCCGAGCACGAAAGAAGGCACAGGCACCGAAGTGCCCGCAGCGGCGATTGGTGCACTGGCGGTGATCCACCGTCAGTCGCCGCCAATGGCTATCGTCGATGGCTTCGCCCCAGCTATCGCGATCCCCTTCCCAGCGACCGTTGCCGTAGGCATCTCCCATGGCGGCCACCAGCGCCTTGAAGTCATCGCCGGTGGCGGCGTCCAGGCTCTGCTCGAACAGCGACAGGGTCGGGTTTTCCTCGGCGCCGTCCATGGCCGCGTCGAGCTTGGCCACGCACACATAGCGCCCGCGCCCCTTGGCCAGGGCAAAGTCGAAGGACAGTCCGCTGTGGGCCTTCAGCGACGGCAGGTCCTGGTGCAGCACCTGCTCCTGCAGCGCCACCGTGGCGGTGGCCAGCACCAGGCGCTTGCCGCGCGCCTTGGCCACCGGCAACGCCGCCAGCAGGTAGGCCAGGGTCTTGCCGGTACCTGTGCCCGCCTCCAGCACGCAGACGTGCTCATCGCTCACCCGCTTGCCATCCTCGTCGGTCTCGATGCCGGCCAGGGTGCGGGAGATCTCGGCGATCATCAGCCGCTGGCCGTAGCGCGGGGTCAGCTCCAGCGCCTCCAGCACCCGACGATAGGCGCTTTGAATCTCGCTCTTGAGGGCGTCGTCTAGCATGGCGGGTCCACGACAATTGAAAAAAAGGACAAGGGGGAGAGACGCAAAGGGCCGGCGCTGGGCCGGCCCTGACTGCGTACAAGCGTCAAACGCCTGACGGGCTTACAGAAGCCCTTCCGGCGGATGCTCGCAGGGCAGCTTATCGCCGATGAAGCGCTCGATCTCGGGCAGCGAGAAGGCGTCTTCTTCACCCACGAAGCTGATCGACACGCCCTTGGCGCCGGCACGGCCGGTGCGCCCGATGCGGTGGACGTAGTCCTCCGGATCCTCGGGCAGGGTGTAGTTGATCACGTGGCTGACGTCCTCGATATGGATGCCACGGCCGGCCACGTCGGTGGCCACCAGCACCTGAATCTCGCCCTCGCGGAACTGCTCCAGGGTGCGGATGCGCTGGTTCTGCGGCACATCGCCGGACAGCATGGCCACATTGATGTCGGCCTTCTTCAGCAGGTCCAGCAGCTTGCGCACCAGATCGCGGCGATTGCCGAACACCATCACCCGGTCGAACGACTCCTGCTGCAGCAGGTTGACCAGCAGTCGCTGCTTGTCTTCGTCGCCCACCATGTACACCCGCTGATCGATATCGGCGGCGTTATCCACGGTGACCGCGATCTCGACGTGGGCCGGCTGATGGGTCCACTGGCTGGCCAGGTTGAGGATGTCCTCGGTGAAGGTCGCGGAGAACAGGAAGGTCTGCCGCTCTTCGGTCTTCGGCGTGTAGCGGATGATGCGCTTGACGTCGGGAATGAAGCCCATCGACAGCATGCGATCGGCCTCGTCCAGCACCAACACCTCGACCTGACCGAGGTCGATGTCTCGCTTCTGCTGGAAGTCCAGAAGGCGGCCCGGAGTGGCCACCAGGATATCGACGTTGCCGGCAAGCCCCTCGCGCTGCTTCTGGTAGTCCATGCCACCGACGACGCTGGTCACCTTGAGCGAGGTGAAGCGCGCCAGGGCCTTGGCGTCCTTCTCGATCTGCAAGGCAAGCTCGCGGGTCGGCGCCACGATCAGTGCGCGCGGCGTCCCCGGCTTCTGGCCATCCGGCACCTCCTCCTCGAGGAAGTAGGCCATCATGGAAATCAGGAAGGCGGCGGTCTTGCCGGTACCGGTCTGGGCCTTGCCCACCACGTCTCCACCCATCAGGGTGTGGGTGAGGGCCTCGGCCTGAATCGGCGTGCAGTACTCGAACCCGAGCGCATGGATGGCGCGCATCAGCGGCAGCGGCAGATCGAAGTCGTGGAACCGCCACTTGCCCGCCACGGCGGGCACCTGAAACTGGCGCAGATCCCAGTTGGACTGGCGGCGCCTCGGCTTGCGGCGACGACGCTTGGGCTTGCGGCTCTCGGCCGGTGCGGTGGTCTGTTCCGACTCGCTCATAGGCTGTGCTGTGTGTCCGTCTCGAAGAGAAGTTGAAGGAAAGCGGAAAGCGTCGAGGCAACGGCACAGGGCCCCCTCGAGTTTCCTCAAGCCGGGTATTGTACCAGCGTCTGGCCGTTTGGGCTTGCCCGATGCGCATCGAATCGTGTCTAGCGGCTGTCCTGGCGGCCCCGCACTGATAGAATGTGCCCATTGAATACAGGAGCCCCGCGTCATGACACGCCGCAAGAAGACCCGTTCCCTGGCCGACAAGGTGACCATCCGTACCGGTCGGCGCAAGGACTACAAGCAGTGGCGCCACGAAAATCCCGATGAGGTCACCTCATCACGGCGCTTCTCCGCCAAGAAGCGCCAGCAGCGCAAGGCCCAGGCCGCACGCCGGCTGGAGCGCATGCGCGCCGCCCCGTCGATCGAGATTCACCCCGAAGGCAAGGGGCCGGACAGCAGTAACAGCGACAGCAACAAGGGAGAGCAGTAATGCGCCTGGTGTGCTTCAACATCAACGGCATCCGCGCACGCCTGCACCAGCTCGAGGCGCTGATCGCCTCCCACCAGCCCGACCTGATCGGGCTGCAGGAAACCAAGGTCCAGGACAGTGAATTCCCCCGCGAGGCGGTGGAAGCCATGGGCTATCAGGTGCACTTCCATGGCCAGAAGGGTCACTACGGCGTCGCCATGCTGACCCGCGAGGCCCCGGAGGAGGTTCGCTATGGCTTTCCCGACGACGGTGAAGACGCCCAGCGCCGCATGATCGGCGTGCGTCTGCGCGCCGCCGACGGCGAGCATGTATGGGTCTACAACGGCTATTTCCCCCAGGGCGAGAACATCGAGCACCCGACCAAGTTTCCCCACAAGCGCGCCTTCTACGCCCAGCTCCAGCGCCTGCTCGACGAGGACCACTCCCCCAGCGAACGCCTGGCGGTAATGGGCGACTTCAACATCTCGCCCGCCGACATCGATATCGGCATCGGCGAGGCCAGCCGCAAGCGCTGGCTGCGCGAAGGCAAGACCAGCTTTCAGCCGATCGAGCGCGAATGGCTGGATGGCATCAAGGCCTGGGGCCTCGAGGACAGCTATCGCCGCCTCTACCCCGAGGTGGACGATCGTTTCAGCTGGTTCGACTATCGCTCGAAGGGCTTTGATCGCGAACCCAAGCGGGGCCTTCGCATCGACCATATCCTGACCACGGCACCGCTGTCCGAGCGCGTCACCGACGCCGGCATCGACTACGACCTGCGCGCCATGGAAAAACCCTCGGACCACGCCCCGGTGTGGACCGAACTGGATCTTTAGAACTTCACAACACCACGCGCGGCACCAGAGACTGCATCAAGCTGCCACGCAGCGAGGCGTGAAGGCGCGTTACCATCGAGACGCGAAAGGGCCACTTCAGGTGGCCCTTTGCTTTTCCAGCTGCATTTTTGCAAGAAGATGGGGACCTCTACCCCTTCTCCACCAGCCGTCGAATGTCTGCAGCGATGGAGTCCACCGGGTCGGTGTCGCGCATCAACAGACGGGCGTCGCCGCCTGAATCGAAGGCGAAGATGGCGCTGGAATGGTCGACGTCGTAGCTGCCGTCGGCCTCGGGTTCGCCCAGACGATAGCTGACACGGTAGCGGTTGGTGACCGCGTCGAGTGCAGCCTTGTCGCCGGTAAGACCGATAAAGCGCGGTCCGAAGGCTTCGGTATAGGCGTCGAGCACCTCGGGGCTGTCGCGCTCGGGATCCACCGAGACGAACAGCACCCGGACGGCGTCGCGGGTGGGCTCGTCGAGTTCCCGAATCACCGCTGACAGCCGCGCCAGCGCGGTGGGACAGACGTCCGGGCAGTGGGTGAAGCCGAAGTAGACCAGGGTCGTCTTGCCAGCGTAGTCACCCTCATCGACAGGCTGGCCGTTCTCGTCGATCAGCTCGAAGTCCAGCGCCGGCATGGCGTCGGAGATGTCGGTGCCACGCCAGTTGACGTCCTCGCAGCCGGCAAGGGCAAACAGCGCTGTGGTAAGCAGCAGTGCCGCACCAGCCCTGGCGACTGCCTGGCTCGCACCAGCTCCCCTTCTCTGCACCTTGCCATTGCCGCCGGTTCTGCCCTGTCGCATTGCCAACCTCGTAACTTTCAATTCATGGGCCGTTGTCTCGGCTCTACTTTGCAGCCCCTGCTCCCGACACCGTTCTCTCGACATCACTTTGCCCACCCAACTGTCTCAGCAGTCTCAGCTGTATCAAGAGCGTCGTTACAGCGCTGCCGGCGAGACCACCTCGAAGGTCGTCTCGACGCGCTCATCCCCTTCGAGGATCAGGCGGACCTCGACGTCATCGCCAATGTTCAGCGACTGTTGCGGCTTCATGAACATCAGGTGATAACCCTGGGGGGCGAACTCGCGGGTCTCGCCGGGGGACACTTCGAAGCGCTCGACGCCGTGCATCATGGCCATGCCGTCTTTCTCCATGCTCATGTGCAGCTCCACCGAGGCGTAGGCGTCGGTCTCTGCTCCGACCACCGCTGCCGGCTCGTCGCCCGCATTGTAGAGCTTGAAGTAACCGGCACCAGGGCGGTCGCCGGGCAGCATGCGCAGCCTGGCGTCGCTGATCTCTAGCTCGGCGGCAAGCACCGGGGTAGCCGCCAGCAGCGACAGCAGTCCGGCAACCAGGGTGCCCTTGAACATGCGCATGAAAACGTCTCCTTGAGAAAGTGCCGGCACGAGCCTGTGTCGACGAAGGTGGCTCAGTCGTCAAACGCCGACCAACACCGGTCACCGTCGATGGAGACCGTCAGCACAGCGCCGACAGGCCACAGTGGGTATTGAAACGACGGGAGTTGACGTCCAGCTCCACCTCGCCGCTCTGAGTATCAAGATAGAAGGAGGCAAAGCCTTCGTCCGATGCCAGCCGATAGGAGCCGCACACGCCATAGCCGTAGCGCACCTCCTGCAAGTTGGCGAGCTCGATCGGTGCCGAGGTCTGAAGTGACGCCGCCAGGGCGGCGCGCGTGTCATCGTCCAGACGGCTGTCGGACATCGCCTGGGAGCCAAAGATGGCCGCCCCGAGCAGCACCACGGCCACCGCGGGAACGATGACCAGCAATATGAGGCTTCTGGAATTCTTCATGGGGCGAATTCTACGCTGAGGGTCATTTTTGCCACAAGGCAGCGAGCCGCCTCAGCCAGCGCCTTCATCGGAGGTTCGAGGTGAATCCGTGGCGCCAGCGCCAGGTTCAGCGGCCGCGCCCTGCCCCGTCTGCGAGCCCGCAGACAGCGCGCCCAGCCAGGTTTGCGCCTCGTCCTCGCCCTTGGCGAGTGCGCGGTTCAATGCCTCGCGCGCGGTCTGTTCGCGGCCCCAGCCTGCGGCAATCTGTCCCAACCGGAGCCAGTCCGAGCCAGCGTCGGAACGCTCGGAAAGAGTCTGCCAGGCGTCCAGCGCCTGGTCATGGTCGCGAGCCTGAAACCAGGCCTCGGCCAGCAACCGGCGACGTTGCTCGCTATCCTCGAGGACGCCTTCCGCCAGCGCCCGTTCGAGCAGCTCGGCGGCGCGTGCGGGGGTACCGGCGGCCAAGTGGAGCTCGATGCGACGTTCAAGGTCATCGTTGCCGGACAGGGCGCCCTGACGCCAGCCGGCCTCCCACAGCGCCGCGGCCCGGACCGGATCACCCAGGCGCTGGGCCATGGCCGCGGCCCGGCGCCAGGCATCGGCATCAGCAGGATCGGTGGCAAGCCGCGCCTCCAGGGCCGCCAGGGCCTGATCGAGACGACCGCTCTTGTGCATCACGCCACCGGCGAAATCGAGCCGCGCCTGACTCGGCTGCGGGTCCGCCGCCTTGGCCCGTTCGACCCCATCGGCGGCGGCCTCCCAGTCCTCGTCGGCGGCCGCCAGCTCGGCCAGGGTCCAAAGTGCCTCGACATCCTCGTGGCGTAACAGCCAGTCCTCCAGCAGCGCCCGCGCCTGCTGACGTTGCTGCGCCTGGATGCGCTGTTCAATCTCCTGGCGCAGCCAGCGATCTCGCTGGGCCTGCTCGACCCCATCGATCCGGCGGGCGCTGGCCAGGTGATCGGCCGCCTCCTCGGGCCGGTTCTGGGCCGACGCCGCCCCGGCGGCAAGCTGCAGGTAGAGCGCCCTGGCCCAGCGGTCCGAGGCGTTGCCTCCGGTGAGCCGCTCGGCCTGGCTCTCGGCCTTGGCCTCGACCCCTGCCGGGTCGTCGGCCAGGCGCTGCTCGAGGCCCTTGAGGTCGGCGATGATGCCACCGGACAGGGTCGGCGCGGCGCTTGCCGCAGGACTTGCCAGTGCGCCGGCCAGACCCGCCATCAGGCCCAGCGCCAAGGCGGCACCAGTGCCTTGCAGGTAGCGCCCCAGCGGGGTGGTCTTCAACAGTACTGCCATGGCGATCGACCCCTTGTGTGGCTATCTCGACATCTATCTCAACTGGAACTCGAGTCGTTGACGCGCCCGCCGAAGCCCTGACGCCGCCTCGAAGCGCCAGCCGGCGATGGCCTGACGCGCAGCGTCCTCGAATACCCGGCGGGGGCTGGCCTCGAGTACCTGAATGCTGCCGCGATCGACGCTGCCGTCGGCGCGGATGATAAATTGCATCACCACATAGCCCTCGAGCCCACGACGCTGGGCCCGGCGCGGGTACTCCGGCGGCACCTTGCGCGTGGCCCGGGCCGAGGTGCCCACGTCCACCGGCTCGTTGGAGGCAGGCGCGGCGGCGCCGGCCCCCGCCGCACTGGCGCTGCCCGTGTTGCTGGTCGCATTGGTGGCCACGCTGGGCGCTGGCGTTGGCTGTGGTGCGGGCTCGGGCTGCGGTGCGGGCTCAGGCTGCGGCGTCGGCTCCGGCCGGGGTTTCGGTTCGGGCCTGGGCTCGGGTTCGGGCTCAGGTTCAGGTTCTGGCGGCGTCTCGGTCAGCTCCGGCAAGGCGCTGTCCAGCGCCTTGGGCTCTCGTGGCGGCGGTACCACCTCGGGGTCCGGCAACTGGATCTCGCTGACAGCGGTCTGGGCCGGGCTCGGCGGCGGCGGCGCGGCGGCCACCGGCGGTGGAGGTGGCGGCGCCGATGCCGAAGCAGCGGAGGCCTCCGCCGGGGCCTCGGCCTGGGGCGCCACCGCCTCGGCCAGGCTCAGAGTGATTTCCTCGCGCAGCTCAGGCTCGGCCTCCGGTGGCACCACCAGCAGCGCCAGCAGGGCGAACAGTACCAGGGTCAGCAGGCTACCCGCCGCCAGAGAGACCACTCGCCTCATGCGTCGGAGCTCCTTTCGGCGGCGACGGCAACCTTTTCGACACCGGCGTCGCGCAGCCGGTCCATGGTCTCGATCAGCACCCCGGTGGCGGCGTTGCGATCGGCCTGGATCACCACCGAGCCATCCTCGGAGAGCATGCCGGCGACGGTGGTGCCGACGCGATGGATGTCCACCGGCTCACCGTCCACCCACAAGGCGCCTTCCGGTGTGATCGCCACCAGCACCTGGACGTCGGGACGGGAAGAGGCGGCGCTGGACTCGGGCCGCTCGATCTCTACCCCGCTCTCCTTGATGAAGCTGGTGGTCACGATGAAGAAGATCAGCATGATGAAGACCACGTCCAGCATCGGGGTCAGGTTGACCTCGCTGGCCTCTTCGGCGCCGGCGGACAGTCGACGTCTACGCATGTGCATCCTCCGCGGCGCGGGCAAGGCGGTCGTGCAGCCGCTGATCCTCGCGCCGAATGATATGTTCAAGCCGTGTAATGAACAGAAGCCCCACCACCGACACCGCCATCCCGGTCAGGGTCGGCAAGGTGGCCCGGGCAACGCCGTCGGCCATGGCGCGGGCCTGGTTGCTGTCGGCCATGGACAGACTGTCGAATACCGTGATCATGCCGGTCACGGTGCCGAGCAGCCCGAGCAGCGGGCAGATCACCACCAGGAGCTTCAACCAGGGCAAGGGGCCACGCAGGCGTCGGATCAGCTCCGTTACCCAGACCTCGCGCAGGGTGCGGGCACTCCAGCTCTGGTGGTCGGGCCGCTCGACCCAGCGGCGCATCAGTTCGGCCCGGGCCGGGCGATAGTGGAAGCGAAAGAACCACCAGCGCTCGAGCCCCACCGAGAACAGCAGCATGGCCACCACGGCGATCACCACCAGCACCGGCCCGCCGGCGTCGATCAGCCGGACGAGGGGATCAAGCCAGGGGTGCATCGGCATGGCGCCTGCTTCCTTGCTTAGCGTCGGTGGCCGGCTGCAGGGCCTTGCGATCGGCTTCCAGACGGTCGGCCAGCACCGCGCTGGCGCGGCCTTCCATGGTGCCGATCAGGGCGCGCGAGCGTGACGACATGGCGGTATGGGCGAACAGCAGCGGTACCGCGGTGATCAGGCCCAGCACCGTGGTCACCAGCGCCTGACTGATACCGCCGGCCATCAACTGGGGGTCGCCGGTGCCGAACACCGTGATCGACTGAAAGGTCACGATCATGCCGGTCACCGTGCCCAGCAGGCCCAGCAGCGGCGCCACCGCAGCGAGCATCTTGACCAGTGCCTGGCCGCGTTCGAGACGCGGCTGCTCGGCCAGCATCGACTCGTCCAGACGTGCCTCCAGGGCTTCGGGAGCATGGCCGGCACCGAAGGCGTGGAAGCGCTGAAGCACCCGGCCCAGGGGGTTGTCATTGGACAGCTCATCCATGTTGGCGAGCTGGCGACGGGTGGTCATGCTGACCCGCAGCAGGTACAGATACTGGCCAAGGGCGATCAAAAGGCCCAGGGCGCCCAGGGTGACCACCACATAGCCGACCGCACCGCCCTGATGGAAGCGCTCGAGCAGCGTGGGCTGGCGCGACAGCGCCTCGATCACCCGTCCGTCGACGGGATCCACCGGCAGCAGCTGGCCATCGCCTGACTGATAAGCGTCGAGCACAGCGCCGACGCGCTCCGGGGTGTGCTCGAGGGCGGAGAGCCGCCCTTCGTCGCCGACCCGCTCGAGCAACTGGCCGCCGCCAAAGGCCATCAGGTCACCCACACGGGTCACCTGGCGTGGCGCGACCTCACCGCTGCCTGCGGCCACCGGCGCCTCGAATCGGCGCACCAGTCCGGTCTCGGCGGTCAGCCCCATCAGGCTGTCGGCCAGGGTCTCGATCTGGGCGACGGTCAGGATGGCGTCGTCGTCCAGCCGCGGCGGCAAATCGACGTCGGCGCCCAGGGTCAGCAGGCTCTGGCCGAGATCGTCTCTCAGCTCACCACTGGTGCCGGCCACCGCGCTGAACACCGCGTTGAGGTCGCCGCCCTCGGCATCACGCTGGGCACCGATTTCGTCCAGCGCCTGACGCGCCTCGGCCATCTCGGCCTCCAGACGCTCACGCTCTTCCCGGGCGGCGTCACGACGGGCCTCGGCCTCCTCGAGCGCGGCCGACAGCGCGTCACTGTCCTCCACCAGCTCGGCCAACCTCGCCTGATCACGCGCCTCGGCGGCCTCTCGCTCCAGCTTGAAGCTCGACAGTACGCTGTCGCTATCGCTGTGCTGCTGGGCCATGGCGGCAGGCGCAGCGGCGGCCAGCAGCGCGGTCACGGCGGCACCCAGCACCAGCCTGCGGGCGAGGCCCTTGCCCATCGGGTTGTGCCGGTTCAGCGACACCGGGAAATCCGTCAAAGACACCATCAGGAACGCTCCTCGATCGGTTGGGTCAGCGGCAGCGTCAGCAGTTCCGGTGCACGCTGGTCACGCACGATCTGCAGGCCCTTCTCCACCTGGTCGCGCTCGGCAGCGGACAGCGACTGCCAGCCTCCGTCGTCCCATACGCCACCGTTCTGGCCATCCGGGGTCAGGTAGTACCAGCCCACGCGTCCCAGTCGCAGGAAGTCGACCTCGCGGGTCTGATCGCCCTCTTCCAGGGTGCCGCGCCAGGCATCGAGATCGCGCCCATAGTCGAGCTCGGCACGCCAGGCCGCCAGCACCCGCTCGAGCTTCTCGGCTGCGGTCAGCTCGGGGTTGGCCAGGGAGGATTCGAGCGACGCCACCCGGGCCTTGCGCTCGCCATGGAGGAATGGCACGTCCTGATCGACCCAGGCGTCGAGGCGGCGGGTCATGTCGTTCAACAGGCCCGGCAGGGCGTCGCGGGTCTCGGCCATGGTCGCCATGCCCTGACTGCGCTGCTCGAGGGTCGCCTTGAGCTGCTCGAGCTGGGGGGCCAGCGCCTGGTTGTAGGACTGAAGCCGCTGGGCCTCCTGCTCGGCCTGGCGCAGCGCCTCGATACGCTGACGCACCTCGTCGTCGGCCTGGTCGATCCGCGCCTGCAGCTCGGCCTGGGTCGTCTGGGCCGCCAGGGCCTCGTCGCCGAGATTGTCCGCCGTGTTCTGTGCCTGGGCTACCCCGCTGTGCCCCAGCGCCAGCGCCAGCGCACAGGAGACGCCCAGCAGGCTGTTCCTTGCCGCTGCGCCAGCCGTCACCACATCGCTGGGGCTAGCCTGTGATGGCCCGGCGAAGGGCCGCCCGTTGATCTGCTTGTTCGCCATTCCAAGGCCTCCGACCTGCTCTCGCGCCGCCTTGGGGCGCCGCGTCAAATGCCACGACAGTACCCGAAACACGAATTGTTATCAATGCGAGCAAGGTGCCTCTACCCCGAGTTCATCGCTGTCAACACCTCTCGGGCAAGGGCATCGACGCCCCTGTCCGACAGCGGATCGGCACGCCTGGCGAGGGGTTGGCGGCCATGCACATCGATGCCAGACACCCACCAATAAAAACGCCGTGGCGTTGGCCGCCACGGCGTTTGTCAGCGTTGCCGGCCTAGCCGGCACAGCCGTTTCTACATCTTGCACTCAGAGCTTGCTGTCGAGCTCCGGAATGGCCTCGAACAGATCGGCCACCAGGCCATAGTCGGCGACCTGGAAGATCGGCGCCTCCTCGTCCTTGTTGATGGCGACGATGACCTTGGAGTCCTTCATCCCGGCCAGGTGCTGGATGGCTCCGGAGATGCCCACGGCGATGTACAGGTCCGGCGCCACGATCTTGCCGGTCTGGCCGACCTGCATGTCGTTGGGCACGAAGCCGGCATCCACCGCCGCACGGGACGCACCGATGGCGGCGCCCAGCTTGTCGGCGATGTTGTCGAGGATCTTGAAGTTCTCGCCGCTGCCCATGCCGCGACCACCGGAGATGACCACGCGGGCAGCCCCCAGCTCGGGACGATCGCTCTTGGCCAGCTCTTCACCGACGAAGCTCGACAGGCTGTTGTCGATGCTCGCCTCGACCGGTTCGATGGCAGCGGAGCCACCCTGGCCGACGGCGTCGAAGGCGGTGGAACGCACAGTGATGACCTTGAGCGCGTCCTCGCTCTGGACGGTGGCGATGGCGTTGCCGGCGTAGATCGGACGCTTGAAGGTGTCGCCGCTCTCCACCGCGATGATCTCGGAGATCTGGGCCACATCCTTCAGTGCCGCCAGGCGCGGCAGCACGTTCTTGCCGGTGGTGGAAGCGGCCGCCAGCACATGGCTGTAGTCGTCGGCCAGGGCCACCAGCAGGTCGGCGGTGGGCTCGGCCAGCAGGTGAGCGAAGGTCTCGCTGTCGGCGACACGCACCTTGCTGACACCATCCAGCTTGGCTGCGGCCTCGGCCACGGCGGCCACGTCCTGACCGGCGACCAGCACGTCGATATCACCACCGATAGCCTGGGCGGCGGCCACCACGTGGGCGGTGGCGTCGGCCAGCTGGCCGTCGTGGTGTTCTGCCAGAACCAGAATGCTCATGAAATCACCTTCGCTTCATTCTTCAGTTTGTCCACCAGCTCGTCCACCGAGCCCACCTTGACGCCACCCTGGCGCTCGGCCGGCGGCTCGACCTTGACCAGCTTGAGACGGCTGGCCACCTCGACGCCCAGATCGGCCGGGGTCATCACGTCCATCGGCTTCTTCTTGGCCTTCATGATGTCCGGCAGCTTGGCGTAGCGCGGCTCGTTCAGGCGCAGGTCGGTAGTGACCACCGCCGGCAGCTTCAGCGACACCGTCTGCAGTCCGCCATCGATCTCGCGGATGACCTTGAGGGTCTCGCCTTCGACTTCCACCTCGGAGGCGAAGGTGCCTTGGGCCATGCCGGTCAGCGCGGCCAGCATTTGACCGGTCTGGTTGTTGTCGGAGTCGATCGCCTGCTTGCCGAGGATGACCAGCTGCGGCGCTTCCTTCTCGACCACCTTGGCCAGTGCCTTGGCCGCGCCCAGCGATTCAACGCGCTCGTCGCTCTCGACGTGGATGGCGCGATCGGCCCCCAGCGCCAGGGCCGTGCGCAGCTGTTCCTGCGCCGCCTTCGGCCCCACGGTCACCGCCACCACCTCGGTCGCCACGCCCTTCTCCTTCAAGCGCACCGCCTCTTCCACGGCGATTTCGCAGAAGGGATTCATGGCCATCTTGACGTTGGTCAAGTCAACGTCGCTGCCATCCGGCTTGACCCGGATCTTGACGTTGTAGTCGATGACGCGTTTGACCGCGACGAGTACTTTCATGTTGTCCTCGCTTGGTTCATCTGGGGAACCTTGAATGTAAGGAAGGAACCATCAACACGTTGGCGGTGACGGGCACCGCATCGATTTACGCATCGCGTGTCCCGAGAGGACACCACGATTGAGAACTTTTCGCTATGCCCTTATGCGTTTCATGCAAGCGTTTGATAGGGGCTCGGTGCGTACCTTCAATGTGCCACAGGCCGGGCCTTGGCAACAATCCCCGCATGCCGAGTCGACCATTGGGGAGGGTCGACCATCGTAAGGATGACCCGACGACGCTATTATGCCTATCATGGGACACACCGTGAAGCAAACGACCGTTTAAAATCTGTACGACGTTGGTGGCACCCCGACGTCACGCCGAGGAGGAAAGCACCCGATGGCAGAACAAGTAGAACGCGACACCATGGAGTTCGATGTGGTCATCGTCGGCGCCGGTCCGTCTGGACTGGCCGCCGCCTGCCGACTGATGCAGCAGGCCAACGAGGCCGAGCAGGAACTGACCGTCTGCGTGGTCGAGAAGGGCTCCGAGGTGGGCGCCCATATTCTGTCCGGAGCGGTGCTCGAGCCCCGCGCGCTATTCGAGCTGTTCCCCGACTGGGAGGAGCGTGGCGCCCCGCTGACCACCCCGGCGGTGCGTGACGAGCTGTACCTGCTCAAGGACGCCGAGAAGGCCCAGAAGCTGCCCAACGCGCTGGTGCCCAAGAGCATGCACAACACCGGTGGCGACATCACCCGCTATGTGATCAGCGCCGGCAACCTGTGCCGCTGGCTGGCCGAACAGGCAGAGTCCCTGGGCGTCGAGATCTTCCCGGGCTTCGCCGCCCAGGACGCCATCGTCGAGGACGGCGTGGTACGCGGCATCCTGACCGGCGACATGGGCGTGGCCGCCGACGGCAGCGAGAAAGGCGGCTACGCACCGGGCATGGAGCTTCGTGCGAAATACACCCTGTTCGCCGAGGGCGCCCGTGGCCACATCGGCAAGCGCCTGATCCGCGAATTCCGCCTGGACGAGGGCAAGGATCCCCAGCACTACGGCATCGGTCTCAAGGAATTGTGGGACGTACCGGCGGAACAGCACGAGCCAGGGCTGGTGCTGCACGGCTCCGGCTGGCCGCTGGACAAGAACACCCACGGCGGCTGGTTTCTCTACCACGCCGAGAACCAGCAGGTGGTGGTCGGCCTGATCATGGACCTGGCCTACCAGAACCCCTACCTGTCGCCGTTCGACGAGTTCCAGCGGATGAAGCACCACCCGGTGCTCAAGCGCTACCTGGAAGGCGGCAAGCGGGTGGCCTACGGGGCCCGTGCCATCGCCAAGGGCGGCCTCAACTGCCTGCCGAAGATGACCTTCCCCGGCGGGCTGCTGATCGGCTGTGACGCCGGCACCCTCAACTTCGCCAAGATCAAGGGCATCCACACCGCCATGAAGTCCGGTCTGGTGGCGGCAGAAAGCGTGTTCGAGTCGCTCAAGGACGGCAACGAGGGCGGCGACGAACTCAAGGCGTTCGAGGCCAGGTGGCAGGACAGCTGGGCCTACAAGGAGCTCGAGCAGACCGCCAGCTTCGGTCCCGCGATCCACAAGTACGGCACCGTGGGCGGTGGCGCCTACAACTTCGTCGATCAGTTGCTCGGCGGCAAGCTGCCCAGGGTCCACGACACCACTGCGGACCATGCGGCGCTCAAGCCCGCCAGCGAGTTCGAGAAGATCGACTACCCCAAGCCCGACGGCAAGCTGTCCTTCGACAAGCCCTCCTCGGTGTTCCTGTCCAACACCAATCACGAGGAAGACCAGCCCTGCCACCTCAAGCTCGAGGATTCGGAAATTCCGATCCACAAGAACCTGCCGGAGTACGCCGAGCCCGCTCAGCGCTACTGCCCCGCCGGGGTCTACGAAGTGGTCGAGGGTGACGATGGCCAGCCGCGTTTCCAGATCAACTTCCAGAACTGCGTCCACTGCAAGACCTGCGACATCAAGGACCCCGCCCAGAACATCACCTGGGTCGCCCCGGAAGGCGGCGGTGGTCCCAACTATCCCAATATGTGATCGCGGGCGGGCCGCGTCGCTGCCGAACGCGCCTCCACCATGACCCAGGGCGTTGACACGCCCGTTAGCCAACACCCTCAGCGGACGGGCCCAGCCCCGTCCGTTTTTTTATTGCTGGGCATACACTTAACGTCATAACAAATCGGTCTATTGGGCTTCTTGCCAAGACATCGCCGAGCCCTAATAGTGTGCCCCCTTATCGATCGCCCCCCCCCTGCCGCACACCCGCCTTGTCATCGGCCTATCCGGTCGAGCTCCAGGCCAGGGACAGCGACAGGGCAGCCGTGATCGAGGCCGCTACAGGGAGATACCATGGCCCACACCCGTCAAATACTGCTGGCCCTGATCCTCGGGATCCTGGCCGGCGGCGCCGTCAATCTGTTCCTGCCCCAGTGGGCGGGCGTCCTGGATACCCAACTGCTGACCCCGCTGGGTCAGGTATTTCTGCGCCTTCTGCAATTTATCGTGGTGCCGCTGGTGTTCTGCGCTCTGGTACTGAGCTTTACCCAGGTCGATCGCAGCGAAAGCGTCGGACGCTACGCCGGCAAGCTGCTGATGCTCTATGTGCTGACCAGCGCGGTGGCCCTGGCCATCGGCATGGGCATGGCCGCCTGGCTGAGCCCAGGCCTCGGCGTGGACAGCGCTCAGGCCGCCGGCGTCGAGGCCCGCGACCCGACCCCGCTGGCCCAGTGGCTGGTGGGCCTGGTACCGAAAAACCCCTTCGAGGCGCTGGCCGAGGCCAACCTGCTGCAGATCATCCTGGCCGCCGCCCTGGTCGGCGTGGCCGCCCGCCAGCTACCGGAACAGAGTCGGCCGCTGGTCTCGCTGCTGCAGAGCGGCTACGACGTGACTCTCAAGATCCTGTCGATGGTACTCAAGCTTGCGCCCATCGGTGTGTTCGCGCTGATCGCCTCGGTGGTGGCCACCCAGGGGTTCGACCTGCTGTTGAAGCTCGGCCTGTACGTGATCGGCCTGCTGGCGGCCATCGTCGCCATGGCGGTGTTCTATCTGGCCCTGCTGGCGATCACAGGTGCCCGCCCCCTGGCCTACCTGCGCCACTTCGGCGAGGCCCTGAGCTTTGCCCTTGGCACCGCCAGCTCCAACGCCACCCTGCCGATCGCCCTCAACAATGCCCGGGCCTACGGTGCGCCACACCAGCTCAGCGCCTTCGCCCTGCCCTTCGGGACCGCCCTTAAACGTGACGGCGCCGCCGTGCTCCAGGGCTTCAATGCGCTCTTCGTGGCGCAGCTGTTCGGCGTCGAGGTGACCCTGACCCTGGCCGCCACCATCTTCACCACCGGCCTGCTGGTATCCTTCTCCACCGCTGGCGTGCCGGGCGCTGGCCTGGTGGCCATGAGCACCGTGCTGTCGGCTGCAGGGCTGCCGCTGGAAGGCGTCGCCGTGGTCGCCGGGGTGGACCGCTTCACCGATGGCTTCCGCACCTCTCTGAACGTGATGGGCAATACCGCCAACGCCATGCTGCTGAGCCGTCTGGAGGGCCGCCACCATGCCGCCCACCCAGCCGCCCACCCAGACTCTGGCCAGACAGGCGCCAGCGAGGCAGGCCGCTAGACGATGAATCGACAGGGCCCGGCTGCGCAGGAGAGCCAGGCCCCACCTCGACCAGGTACTGATGATTCAGCGCCATGCTGATAGTCCAACGAGCACGGCCCCGTCACCTGATGACGGGGCCGTGCTCGTTGATGGTGTTGACGCTGAAGGACCGCTGTAGGCGCCACAAGGCGGCGCCGTCAGCAGTGGCGTCAGGAAGCGGTGGCGGGGCCGGTCTCGGCCGGGCGTGCGGGATCGCCGCTCCACTCGCTCCAGGAGCCGACATAGAGCCGCGGGGCCGGCAGACCCGCCAGGCGATAGGCGAGAATGTCATGGCAGGCGGTAACGCCGGAGCCGCAGTAGGCAATCACGCCAGGATCCTGCTGCGACTTCTGGGGCAGTTCTCTTGCTAAAGCCTCCGGCGACTTGAAGCGTCCATTGTCGTCGAGATTGAGGCTACAGGGGCGATTGACCGCACCAGGGATATGCCCGGCTCGGGGGTCCATCGGCTCGACCTCGCCGCGATAGCGCTCACCGGCCCGGGCGTCCACCTTCAGCGCCGCAGTCGACGCCATCTCCTCGAGGACGACGAAACGACTGTCGTCGAATTCGGGTGTCCACTGCGACGGCGCAGGAGGCGCACCCTCCCCCACCTCCCAGTCGCCATTGATGCTCTCCCAGGCGGCGAGGCCACCGTCGAGCAGGCGCACCCGCGGGTGGCCGGCCCACTCGCTCAGCATCCACCAGGCCCGCGCCGCCGCCAGCTGGCCGCCGGCATCATCGAGCACCACCACCTCGCGCTCAGGCGCGACGCCCAGTCGCTGAAGGGTCGCGGTGAAGTCGGCGTGGCTCGGCAAGGGGTGTCGTCCGCCTGCCCCGGAGCCAGCGTCCCTGGGCCCGGACAGGTCACGGTCCAGATCCAGGTGCAGACTGCCAGGGACATGCGCCTGACGCCACAGCGCCGCCCCGGCCTCGGGGTCGTTCAAGCGCACGCGGCAGTCCAGCACCAGCGGCGGGGTGTCGCCGTCTAGCGCGTGTCGCAGGCTATCGGCGTCGATCAAGGGATGGGTCATGACGAACTCCTTCTCATGTCAGAACACTGTCTGGTGGCGCAAGGCTTTATCGCTTCGGAGCCTTATCGTATCGAAGCGCTTTCGCGCGTCTCGACAAGTGGCCCGCGCCCTGATCAGGCGCTCGACAGCCGCTCGATCGGGGCGCGATGGGCGATCAGGCGGCGCTTGCCGGCACGATCGAAGCGCACCTCGATGACCGGATTGGCGGGGTCGCCTTCCACCAAGGCGACCTCACCGTCACCGAAGACGCCGTGGCGAATGCGCTCACCCACCTGGTAATGGCCATTGCCTGGCGCTCGCTCAAGCGCCTTGATCGGCAGCGGCTGCCCCAGGGCATTCAGATAGCGCCCCACCAGTGCCGGCTCGGCGACGCTCACCTCCTCGGGGTCGGCTCCGTCAGCGCATCGGTACAGCGCCCTGGCCACGGCGCTGGCGTCGCGGCAGGCGCTCTCCTGGATAAAGCGGCTGGGACGATGATCGCCGCCATCGTGGAGGATGACCAGGCGTTCGATGGCCCGGGTGATGGCCACATAGTAGAGCCTGCGCTCTTCCTCGAGACGCTCGGGGGACAGGGGGTTGTCACGACTGTAGTGGGGAAAGTCCTCTTCATTGACCGCCCCCACCATCACCAGCGGCCACTCCAGGCCCTTGGCGCCATGAACCGTATTGATCAACACCCCTTCGTCGCGGTTCTGCACCGGGCGTCGCAGCAGCTCGATGAAGGTGGCGATGTCGCCGACCTCCCGAGCCTGCTCGATCAGAACGTCGAGCAGGCGCACGTCCTCCTCGCCCTTGTCGCGGCGGGAGGCGGCGCGCTTGAGTACCTTTTCCGCCTCGACCTCCTCGACCACGTGCTCGAGCAGCGCGTCGGCGGAAAGATGGGCAAGCTTCGGCAGCTCGCACAGCAGTTGCCAGCGACGCTTGAGGGTGCGCTTCTGGTGCGGCTTCAGTCGCGCCAGCAGCGCATCGCCCGGCCCTGGCCAGGTCTGGGTGTCGGCCAGGCGCTGCACCAGGCCAGCGAGCACTTCACGTGGTACAAAGCAGGTCGGCTGGGCAAACATCGGCATCAGCGCGCCGGGGTCGCGCAGCTGCTCGGGCGACAGCGCCAGCGATAGATAGCCGGCCAGTGCCTCTACCAGCGGCAGGCGAAAGACGAAGCGATCCTCCCGGGCCAGGCGAAAGGGAATGCCTTCGCGCAACAGCGCCAGCTGCATCGGCACCGACAGGGTCCAGCTACGTACCAGCAGACAGGCTTCGTCGAGACGACGGCCGGCTTCCACCCAGCGCTTGAGTCCATCGAGGAAGGCACTGGCGCCCCGTGCCACCTTGAGCTCGGTACGCGGATTGGTGGGCGCCGCCAGGCATAGCTGGTCCGGGCGACGCGGGTTGCCGGCGATGGCATGATTGGCGGCCAGCGCCAAGGCGTGACCATGGCGAAAGGTGGTCGACAAGGGGTAGTCGGTGGCGGCACCGAAGATCCGGGTAAAGTTCTCGAGCATGGCCTCCGGGTGGGCACCGCGCCATTCATAGATGCACTGGTTGGCGTCACCCACCGCCATCACCGAAGCCTGGTCGCCGGCCAGCACCGCCAACAACCGCTGCTGGGCGGCATTGATGTCCTGATACTCGTCGATGATCACATGGTCGAGGAAGCCCTGAACCCGCTGGCGCAGCGCGGGATCACCTTCGAGTGCCAGCAGCGGTCGATACAGCAGATCCGAATAGGTCATCACGCCGTGATCGGCCAGCAATGTCTCGAGACACTGGTGGGCGACGACGAAGTGGCGAGTCCCCTCGCCAAGCTCGAGCCGCTCATACAGCAACTGGGGGTCGATCACCTCGGCCTTGACCAGCGAACAGAAGTGGGCGAGTTCCTCGATGCGATCGGGCTCGAGCGCGGCGTCGCGATCCTCGTCGACCTGGGCCAACGCCTCCAGGGTCGCCTGGCGCAGCAGTCGCTCCTGCTGCCAGTCTGCGGTCAGCAGTTCGCGCCGTGGCAGCGCGCCCCAGCGGGTCAGGCTCTGACTCAGACGATGTCCGAGAGAGTGAAAGGTACGCACCTCCGGCAGTTCCATGCCGGGTTCGGCCATGGCCACCAGACGGCGCTGAAAGTCTTCCCGGGCGGCGCGGTTGAACATCAGCACCATCATGCGCCGGGCGCTGACTCCGTGGGACAGCAGGTGCAGCACCCTGGCCACCAGGGTGGTGGTCTTGCCCGCTCCGGCCACCGCCGCGACCCTGGCGTGGCCTGCCGGGTGGGCGACAACGCAGCGTTGTTCGGGCGTCAGCGCGAGCCGCTCCAATGCAGGTGAAGCCATCAGTGCGCGTCACCCTCCAGGCGTCCCAGCGGCTGCCACACGCCGTCGCTGGTAAGCCCCAGCTCGCCGCGCTCGGTGCACGCTTCGGCCTGCTCGACCAGACGGTAGAAGACGTTACGCCCGAGTCGAGCACTCACGCCGTAGGGCAGGCACACCTGGGGCACCTCCTCGCCCGCCGGTGTCGTCGACAGCGATAGTCGATGCTGCTGCCCCAGGGCGATACGCTCGCCGACGTTGGTGGTCAGCCACCAGCGCTTGTCTACGTGGTCTTCTGGCTGGTCTTCTGGCTGGCCTTTTGACTGGCCTTCCAGCCGAGCGTCTGCCTGCTCGGCCTCCAGTACCACAAAGGCGGTGTCCTCGACGCTGATCCGCCACTTTTCGATAGGCGTGACCAGGTAGTGGTGGCCGTCGTCCTCCCGTCGCAGGATGCGCGCAAAAAGGCGCATCAGCTCAGGACGCTGGATCGGACTGCCTTCGTGGATCCAGCGCCCGTCCCGGGCGATCACCAGGTCCATCTCGCCGCTCGGTTCGGGCTGCCAGTCAGACAAGGGCGGACGCTCACCAAGCTCGGCGATGCCGTTCAGGATGTGATCGAGTTGCATGGAGGCTACCTCGTCGAGTTATCGCTCAAGGCCCGGCCAACAGACCGGTGCCCGTGCCGACCGGGGCCATGGGCCCTGTTCACAACAAAGCCTGCTTCGCCCTGGTCCACAACGCCCGCTTAGCCCTGGTCCACAAAGCCCGCGTCGCGAAGGGCCTGCTTGAGGTCCTCCGGGGCGGCAGGCTGGGCCTTGGGAAACAGCCGGTAGAAGTTGGCGGTGGTCTGCATCGCCACCTCTTCCACGCTGATTCCCCGCTCGTCGGCAATGCATTGGGCCACGTCGACCACCCAGGCCGGCTCGTTGGGCTTGCCACGGTGCGGCACCGGCGCCAGATAGGGGCTGTCGGTCTCGATCAGCAGACGATCCAGCGGTACTTTTCTTGCCACCTCGCGCAGCGACTCGGCGGTGCGAAAGGTGACGATCCCCGACAAGGAGATATAAAAGCCCAGGCGCACCGCATCCCGCGCCATCTCGAGGTCCTCGGTGAAGCAGTGCAGCACCCCGCCGACCTCGGGATCGCTGTACTGACGAATCAGCGAGAGCGTGTCCTCCCTCGCTTCCCGGGTATGCACCACGATCGGCAGCGACAGTTCGGTGGCAGCCTGCAGATGGCGAGCGAAACGCTCGTGCTGCACCTCGGCGGGAACACTGTCGTAATGATAGTCCAGTCCCGATTCGCCGATGGCCACGGCACCATGCTCCTTGGCGCAGGCGACAATCTCGGCAACGCCGGGTTCGTGCTCCACCTGATGCAGCGGATGCACCCCGGCGGAGATCACCACGTCGTCGTGGGCCTGGCGAATTGCGGCCAGTTCGGGCACGCCGTCGAGGGTCACGCTGATGGCCAGGAACTGCTGGACGCCGCGCTCGCGGGCGGCGTCCAGGGCCCGCGACAGATCGCCGCCATGGGTATCAGGAGAAAGGCGATCGAGATGGCAGTGGGAATCGACGAACATGAAGATCTCTCGGGGCTTGAATACGGATGTCAGGGACGAATACCGGCGACGATGATCAGAGACGCCAGCGAGCCTCCGGGGAGGACGTCTGGGCACACGACGTCGCTCAGGAACGCAACAGGGCCGCCCAGCGGACCAGCCAGGCCTCGAGCACCAGTTGCGGGTTGGGATTGCCGCCTTCACTGAGCAACCGACGCTGCTCACGGGCGTAGTCGAGCAGGCGGAACCAGTCGCGCACCCGGCCATTTTTCACCGCCTGACGATAGAGCGGTGCCAGGTCGGGGTTTCTGAGGCCTTCAGGCTCGCCGGAAAGCCCCAAGCGAATCAGATCCTCCAGCCAGGCGATACCGTACCACAGGATGGCATCGATGGCCTGGCGGTCCAGCCGGGCCGCCTCGGCCACCGGTTCGGCGCCACGTACCAGGGCGTCGAAGGTCTCGTGCAGCTGTTGACGCAGCGCCCGCGAGCCCGGCTCGGCCAGCTGTCGCGCTGCCAGCGGCAACCCACCGGCGGCTCGAAACCAGAAGCGTGCTTCGTCCTCGGAACCGAGTTCCTTCGACAGCCAGTCCAGGCAGTCTTCGAGTTCCGGCGGCTTGAGCGTCCACTGCTGGCAGCGCGAACGGATCGTCGGCAGCAGGTGGGACGGCATGTCGGAGACCAGCACGAACAGGGTGTCCTGCCCCGGCTCCTCCAGGCTCTTCAGCAGGGCGTTGGACGCGGCCACGTTCATCGCCTCGGCAGGACGGATCTCGATGACCCGGTGCCCACCCTGCTGAGCGGTCTGGGAGACGAAGCCATTGACCTGACGGATCGGGTCGATGCGAATCATCCGCTTGCCCTCCTCCGGCGCCACCCGAAGCAGGTCAGGATGGTAGCCCGAGGCCAGCATATGGCAACTGTGGCACTCACCGCAGGCGGTCTCGCCTGGGCGGGCACACAGGGCGCGGGCAATCAGTGCCTCGGCCAGGGACTGCTTGCCGAGCCCGCGGGGGCCCGACAGCAGCACGGCATGGGGCAGACGACCGGCGTCCATCAGCCGCACCAGTTCGTGCCAGCGCGGCGCCAGCCAGGGCATCGGCGGCTGGGCGACGCTACTACTCACGTCCATTGCGCCACCCGCTCGTCCAGTACCCGCGTGATCCGCCGCTGCACCTCTTCGAGGCTGGCGTCAGCGTCGATCCTGACCATCCGCTGCGGTGCCTGCTCGGCCCGGGCCAGGTAGGCCAGGCGCACCCGCTCGAAAAAGTCGCGGCGCTCCTGCTCGAAGCGATCCTTGCGCGTGCCGGTGCGGTCCAGACGACCCGCCAGGCGACGCTCCGCCGCGTCCAGCGGCATGTCCAGCAACAGCGTCAGATCCGGCGTCAGTTCTCCCTGGACCAGACGTTCGAGCTGGACGATGCGCTCGAACGGCAGGCCTCGACCGCCACCCTGGTAGGCAAAGGTGGCGTCGGTGAAGCGGTCGCTGACCACCCAGGCGCCGCGCTCCAGGGCCGGGCGAATACGCTGGGCAAGATGCTGGGCCCGTGCCGCGAACACCAGCAGCAGCTCGGCGTCACTGTCCAGCGGCTCGTCGCTGGACGCCAGCAGCAGTTCGCGAATGGCCTCGGCCCGAGGCGTCCCGCCGGGCTCGCGGGTCTGTACCACCTCGATGCCACGCGCCTCGAGGGCGTCGACCACGAAGGCCAGGTTGGTGGACTTGCCGACGCCTTCTCCGCCCTCCAGGGTAATGAAGCGCCCGCGCGCGCCGGAGGTGGGCTCGGCCGGTTGTGTCTGCGTCATGGATACCACTCCTGGTTCGGGAGACGTCCGCGTCAACGGCGCCGAATATAACGATTGACGGCGTTATTGTGCTCACGCAGCGTGCGGGAGAAGTGGTGGGTGCCATCTCCCTTGGCGACGAAGTACAGGGTGTCGCCCTCCTGCGGGTCGACGGCGGCCTCCAGTGCAGCCCGCCCCGGCAATGCGATCGGGGTCGGCGGCAGGCCATCGATCACGTAGGTGTTGTAGGGGGTGGCTTCGCGCAGGTCGGCCCGAGTGATATTGCCCTCGAAGCGATCGCCCATGCCGTAGATCACCGTTGGATCGGTCTGCAGCCGCATCCCACGCTCCAGGCGGCGCTTGAACACCCCGGCGATCTGACGCCGCTCTTCGGGGGCGCCGGTCTCACGCTCGATCAGCGAGGCCATGATCAGCGCCTCGTACGGCGTATCGATGGGCAGATCCTCGGCGCGATCGGCCCACACCTCCTCAAGCAGGGCTTCCATGCTCTGATTGGCCTGGCGCAGAATCTCCAGATCCTCCACCCCCTTGTGGTAGGTGTAGGTATCGGGGAAGAAGCGTCCTTCCGGATGCTCGCCCTCGTGCCCCAGCGCCGTCATGATCTCGTCGTCGCTCATCTCGGCACTGGCGTGGGCCAGCTTCTCGGCCTCGGCCAGGGCCGCACGCATCTGCTGGAAGGTCCAGCCCTCGGGAATGGTCACGCTGTAGGTGACCACCTCGGCGCTGGCGAGCTTATCGAGTACCTGCATGCCACTCATGCCTGGCTCCAGCGAGTACTCGCCGACCTTCAGCGACGGCACACGATCAGGCTCCACTCGCGTCAACAGCTTGAAGGCCCAGGCGTCGGCCAGCACACCCTGGGCCTCGAGATCATCCACCACCCGATTGAAACCGGCCCCGGGCGGCACCTCGTAGAGCATCGGTTCATCGAGGGTGATCGGGGCCTGCAGACGCGTCTGCCAATAGTGATAAGCGCCGTAGCCGCCAATAGCGGCAATGACGACAAGAGTGAGCAAGACCTTGAGCGCGGTGCGCATGGAAGTTCCTTAGTCTGGTCGCGCCGGCGCACGGCGCTTGTCTGAAGCGGTCAGAATAGTACGGCAAAGCGGATGCAGGCACCCCGGCTGGAAGCGCCCGGGTGACTCAGTCGGCCCCGGCATACCCCAGCAGGCGGTGGGCTCGGTGCTGAAAGGCGCGATGGACATCACTCAGCTCCCAGCCATGCTGGGGCTGCCCTTCGCTGTCGTCGAGTCGCGCGACCGGCCACACGCCCTGGACGCTGTTGCCAAGCCATAAAGCCTCGCAGGACGAAAGCTCGTCAGCCAGCAACGGCGCCTCCACCACCGCGCCCTGTTCCAGCAAGGCGGCTCGCAGGGTACCTGCCACGCCACACTGATCCAGCGGCGGGGTCGATACCTGTTCGGCGCCCCGGGCGAGAAAGAACACGTTCATGGCGGTGGCTTCGACAAGCTGGCCTCGATCATCCTCGAGAAGCCCCTCGGCGATGTCGGGATCCTGCCACTCCGCTCGTGCCAGCACGTTCTCGAGGCGGGCCAGATGCTTGATCCCTGCCAGCACGGGCTGGCGTGCCAGGCGCAGGCGGCAGCGACGCACCCTGACCCCGGCTGCCCAGCGCTGTTGATCGGGTGCGAAGCTCGACCATATCGCCTCGAGCCTGGGGTCTGAGGACGCCGGCAGCGCGTAGCCCCGCCCACCGCTGCCCCGGGTGTAGACCAGCTTGAGCACACCAAGCCCCGGCCCCGCGCCAGCGAGGGCGGATGCCAGGGCCTCTGTACGGGGCGGGGGCAGGTCGAGCACCCGGCAGCCGTTCAGCAGTCGTGCCAGGTGCTCAGACCACAACAGCGGCGTGCCGTCGCGCACCAGCACCGTCTCGAACAGGCCATCGCCGTAGGCCAGCCCCCGGTCACTCAGGGGCAATGTCGGCTCGGGCGGCCTATTCATCCATCAGGCCTTCTTGAACACCAGGGTGCCATTGGTGCCGCCGAAGCCGAAGGAGTTGGACAGGGTCACGTCGACCTTGGCATCGCGGGCGGTATGCGGCACGTAGTCAAGCACGCACCCTTCCTGGGGATTGTCCAGGTTGATGGTGGGCGGCAGCGCCTGATCACGAATCGCCAGGATGCTGAAGACCGCCTCCACCGCACCGGCGGCACCGAGCAGGTGGCCGATCATCGACTTGGTGGAGCTGACCGCGACGCTTTGGGCGGCGCTGCCCATGACCTTCTCCACCGCCCTGCTCTCGGCCAGGTCACCGGCGGCGGTCGAGGTGCCGTGGGCGTTGATGTAGTCGATCTCGCTGGCGTCGATGCCGGCGTCCTTGATCGCGTTGGCCATGGAGGCCGCCGCGCCGCGACCGTCTTCCGGCGGCAGGGTCATGTGGTAGGCATCATCGCTCATGCCGAAACCGATCAGCTCGGCGTAGATGGTCGCCCCACGTGCCTTGGCGTGTTCGTACTCTTCCAGCACCACCACGCCGGCGCCGTCGGACAGCACGAAGCCGTCGCGATCCTTGTCCCACGGGCGGCTGGCCGCCTGGGGATCGTCATTGCGGGTGGACAGTGCCCGCGCGGCGGAGAAGCCGCCCAGCCCCAACGGTGTGGTCGCCATCTCGGCACCGCCACAGACCATCACGTCGGCGTCGCCGTAAGCGATGGTGCGGGCGCTGTAGCCGATATTGTGGGTACCGGTGGTGCAGGCGGTGGTGATGGCGATATTGGGACCACGGAAGCCGTGCTGAATCGCCAGATTGCCCGAGATCATGTTGATGATGGAGCCGGGCACAAAGAACGGCGAGATACGCCGGGCGCCGCTCTTGTTGAGTGCGTTGTGGTTGTGCTCGATCATCGGCAGCCCACCGATTCCCGAGCCGATGGCCACGCCGATGCGATCGGCATTTTCCTCGGTGCACTCGATACCGGCGTCCTCGATGGCCTGAGCCCCCGCGGCAATACCGTACTGGATGAACAGGTCCATCTTCCTGGCATCCTTGGGGTTCAGGTAGGGGCTGATATCAAAGTCCTTCACCGAACCGCCGAAGCGCGTGTTGAAGCCGCTGACATCGAAGTGCTCGATGGGCGCCACACCGCTCTTGCCGGCCAGGATGCTGTCCCAGCTTTCCTTGACGGTGTTGCCCACCGGTGTGACCAGGCCGAGGCCCGTCACCACTACCCTTCTACGAGACATCAGCTTTCCTCCAGACATCCAAAAAGTTACGGCCCAACTGTGGAGGACCGTCGGTTGCGCGCATTATACCCGAGACACAGGCCGCTGTGCTCCCCCCGGCGCCGAGGCTTTACCGGGAACGCTGGCACAGGACCCTGCCTTCGAGGCCTGGACACGCAAAAGCCGCCCTGGCGAACCAGGACGGCTTCCGCGGGGATTGCATCCCCGCCTTTCAGCAAGCGGCCATCGCCGCCACCGGCAGACTGACTCGGAACACCGAGCCGGTCTTACTGGTTGGCGTTGACGTAGTCGATCGCTTCCTGAACGGTGGTAATCTTCTCGGCTTCTTCATCAGGAATTTCGGTATCGAATTCCTCTTCCAGCGCCATCACCAGCTCAACGGTGTCCAGGGAATCAGCGCCCAGGTCCTCGGTGAAGGAAGAGGAGTTCTGAATATCTTCTTCCTTGACGTTCAGGCGCTCTGCCACAACTTTCTTCACGCGCTCTTCGATGGTGCTCATTTAGACATACTCCAGTCGTTCACGTTAGCCGTTCTGATGACCAGCTGGTTAATTCCGCAAGTAAACTGCGGGGTAGTTTATAGACCCCTTCGGGTCGACGCAACACACGCAGGAAGCGCATTCAGCGCATGTTCATCCCGCCATTGACGTGCAGGGTTTCGCCAGTGATATAGGCTGCGCTATCGCTGGTCAAGAACCCGACCGCCGCGGCGATTTCCTCGGGCTGCCCCAGACGCGCCAGAGGCACCTGCCCCTTGAGCATCGTCTGCTGATCCTCGGACAGCGCCTGGGTCATGTCGGTGGCAATAAAGCCAGGCGCCACGGCGTTGACGGTGATGGCACGGGAGGCCACCTCGCGCGCCAGCGCCCGGGTGAAGCCTTCCATGCCCGCCTTGGCGGCAGCATAGTTGCTTTGGCCGGCGTTGCCCATGGTGGCGACCACCGAACTGACGGATACGATACGGCCCCAACGGGCCTTGCTCATGCCACGCAGGCACGCCTTGCTGAGGCGAAAGACCGACTTGAGGTTGGCGTCGAGTACACCATCCCACTCATCTTCCTTCATTCGCATCAGCAGATTGTCACGGGTGATACCGGCATTGTTGACCAGGATGGTCGGCGCACCAAACTCGTCATTGATCGACTTCAGCAGTGCTTCGACGCTGGTCGGATCGGTGACGTCGAGGCGGCGCCCTGCGCCCTGAAACCCCTGCTCCTTGAGGTCCGCATCGATGCGGTCGGCACCGGCATCGGTGGTGGCGGTGCCGATCACGATGCGACCCTGCCGCCCCAGCTCGTGGGCGATGGCACGGCCGATACCGCGGCTGGCCCCGGTAATCAGGGCGACTCTAGGCTCGGTTGTCATGGTCACTTCCATTGCTTCGTCGTTGTCGCCCGGCACAGCGCCGGGCCAGGAGGCTTTCGATCAGCTGATCTCGCGAGCCAGCTCAAGGGCGGCACTGAGACTGTCGGGATCATTCACCGCCAGTCCGCGACTGCCCCGGGCAATACGCTTGTTGAGGCCGGTGAGGACCTTGCCGGGCCCGCACTCGATGAACACCTCGGCACCGCCGTCGACCATCTTCTCGACGCAGGAGACCCAACGCACCGGCTGGTAGAGCTGCTCGATCAGACGAGTGCGCAGGGTGGCCACATCGGCATGGGCCTGGGCATCGACGTTCTGCACCACGGTATAGCGCGGCGCCTTGAGCTCGATATCACCAAGCGCCTGCTCCAGCCGCTCGGCGGCCGGCCGCATCAGGTCACAGTGGGAAGGCACCGATACCGGCAACGGCATCGCGCGCTTGGCCCCGGCCTCCTGACAGGCGGCGATGGCACGATCCACGGCGGCCTTGCTGCCGGCGATCACCACCTGCCCGGGAGCATTGTAGTTGACAGCAGAGACCACGTCCCCGTCGGCCGCCTTGGCGCAGGCCTGCTCGACGGCCGCGTCGTCCAGACCAAGAATCGCCGCCATGGCGCCCTGCCCGGCCGGCACGGCCTGCTGCATGGCTTCGCCGCGCAGGCGAACCAGACGGACCCCTTCCGCAAAGGAAAGCGCGCCGGCGCACACCATGGCGCTGTATTCGCCGAGACTATGGCCGGCCATGGCACCGGGGCGCGGGCCCTCGAGTTCCTGCCACACGCGCCAGATCGCCACGCTGGAGGCCAACAGTGCCGGCTGGGTGCAGGCGGTGGCATTGAGCGCCTCCGCAGGACCCTCCTGGACCACCTGCCACAGGTCGTAACCCAGAGCCTCCGAGGCCTCCTCGAAGGTCGTCCTCACCACGCTGTAGCGTTCGGCCAGATCGCGCAGCATGCCGACCTGTTGCGACCCCTGCCCAGGGAAGATAAGGGCAAGCGGTTGAGTCATCTTGATCACCTATAGCTCTTGTTGGCCATCATCCATATCCACACTGCCCCCTGACAAGGGACCGGAAGATGGACGACGATGGTCGAGCTCGGCCTCCAGCCGGCTCGGCAAGTCACGGCTGACCTCCTGGGAGGCGCGCTTCAGGGCGTAGTAAAAACCCTGAGCGTCACAGCTGCCATGACTCTTTATCACAATACCCGCCAGCCCCAGCAGGCTGGCGCCGTTGTAGCGAACCGGATCCAGTTCACTCTTCAATCGTCTGAGCGCCGGACGGGCCAGCATCCCCACCAGCCGACTCCCCCAGTGCGCCTCGAAGGTCGCCTGGACGCGACCGACCAGCATCTTGGCCAGGCCCTCGCTGGCCTTGAGCAGCACATTGCCGACAAAGCCGTCACAGACCACGACGTCCGCCTGACCGGCAAACACGCCATCGCCCTCGATAAAGCCAAGATAGTCGATCCCGGCCACCTGGCGCAGTGCCGCATCGGCCTGCTGTACCGCCAGGGAGCCCTTGGTCGACTCCACCCCAACGTTGAGCAGGGCAATCCGTGGAGCCGCCAGACCGTCGACGTGGCGCGCCATGATATCGCCCATCAGGGCGAAGTCCACCAGGCGCTCCGCCGACACATCCACATTGGCACCCAGATCAAGCAAATAGCAGCGTCCGTCGCCTCGCGTCGGAATCGCCGTACTGATGGCCGGGCGCGGCACGCCCGGCACCATGCCAAGGGCGCGGCGCGACAGCGCCATCAAGGCGCCAGTATTGCCGGAACTGACGCCGACATCGGCCTCACCCGCCGCCACACAGTCAAGCATGCGAGCCATGCTTGAAGCATGGCCTCGGCGCAGCGCCTGAGAGGCGCGCATATCGGCGGGAATGATATCGGGTGCGTCACACAGGTGCAGATGCGACGCCGCCGCGGCCAGAGGCCGCGGCAGGCGTGAAATCTCGTCATCCAGCAGGCCCGCAGGGCCAAACAGCTGAATGTCGAGCTGCGGGTCCTCGATGACTGCCCTGGCCGCCCCCGCCACGGTGGCGCGGGGACCCTTGTCCCCGCCCATGGCATCTACGGCAATCCGCATCCCGGCGGCCAGGCGCTATCGAGGCGTCGTCAACTTATACGTCGACGACCTTGCGACCGCGATAGAAACCGTCCGGGGAGACGTGGTGACGCAGGTGAGTGGTGCCGGTCTCCTTGTCCTGGGACAGGGTCGGTGCACTCAGGGCGTCGTGGCTACGACGCATGCCGCGCTTGGAACGGGTCTTACGGTTCTGCTGAACTGCCATGGGAAATCACTCCACAAAAAATCGATCAGGTATCGGTGTTGCCCTTGAGGCGCTTGAGCACGTCAAAGGGACTGCCAGAGGGCGCTTCCGAGACTTCGGCATCCGCCCCGCTGCTCAGCTGGTCGCGCGAGACAGGACACTCTGACTCGTCGTGGTAGACCACCTGGGGCAGACTGAGGATAAGTTCATCCTCGACCACGCCCAGCAGGTCCAGCTGTTCATTCTCCACCAGCACCGGTTCATGGGTGCTCGGCAGATCGGCGGCCAGGTCGTCACTGCTGACGAGCCCGAGCAGGAAGTCGCTCGTGACATGTTGGGCCATGGGCTCGAGGCAGCGGCGACACGGCAGCTGCAGATCGGCCTCCAGGCGCCCCCGGATCACCCGACGCCCCTGAGCGTCGATGGCGAATTCCAGCCAGGCGCTGGCATCGCCCTGTTGAGCGCCGACCTCTTCGGTCAGGCGGCTCATGTCGGCCAGCGCCACCAGGCCTTCGAGGTGTTCGGCTTGGGCGGCGAGCTTGTAGGGCTCGACCCGGCCGGGCAATCGTGAGGTCAACATAGGCGCGCAATGATAGGCACTCGTTCCGCCCCTGTCAAAGCCCTGTGCTCAATAGGTTACCATGTCCCGGGATCCGCTCGAACCCGACGAGCACAACCTGCCCATAGCGGGCCTCCCCGACACGACTCCACACATTGCAAGGAAGGACGCATGACCCCACTGGTGCTTGCCTCCAGCTCACCCTGGCGCCGCGAACTGCTTGAACGGCTGGGCCTGCCCTTCTCCTGGGCGAGCCCGGACATCGACGAGACCCGGCGCACAGACGAGACGCCCACATCACTGGTGCAGCGGCTGTCGCTGACCAAGGCCGAAGCGCTGGCCGACGCCTACTCGCGCCACCTGATCATCGGCTCCGACCAGGTAGCCCTGTTCGACGACCAGATCCTGGGCAAGCCCCACACCCAGGAGCGCGCCTGCGCACAACTGCGAGCCTTTTCGGGGCACCGGGTGCGTTTTGTCACCGGACTGGCGCTGCTCGACACCGCCGAGCATCGCCATTGGGTCGGCTACCAGCACTATGACGTGGTCTTTCGCCGTCTCACCGACACCGAGATCAGCACCTACGTCGCCCGCGAGCAGCCGCTTCAGTGCGCCGGCAGCTTTCGCATGGAGGGCCTCGGCATCACCCTGTTCGAGCGCCTGGTGGGTGACGACCCGAACAGTCTGATCGGCCTCCCTCTGATTCTGCTGTGCCGGTGGCTGCGCGAGGCTGGCGCCGACCCCCTGGCGGCATCCGCCACCGATGTCGCGAACGGCGATCAGGGCAACTGATAACGCACCGGCGATGACGCCTGCGGCAGCCCCATCCACTGGGCCACGCCCACACCGAAGCGCCGAGCCAGGCGGTCGAAGGGGTCCTGGGATGGGGTGTAGTCCTCGATCCGCGGCTGGTCGAGCCATTGACGGGCCTCTTCGTCCAGGGTACCCAGGCGATCCACCAGGCCCAGCTCCAGCGCCTGCTCTCCGGTCCAGATCAGGCCGCTGAAGATCCGGGGATCATCGGCCAGACGATCACCGCGCCCTGCCTTGACCGCATCGATGAACTGCTGATGGGTCGTATCCAGCACCTCTTGCCAGAACGCCTGCTGTTCGGGACGCATCTCGGAGAAGGGATCGAGAAAGGCCTTGTTGTCGCCTGCGGTGAAGACGCGCCGCTCCACACCCAGGTCATCGATGGCCCCCTCCAGCCCGAAGCCGGCGTAGATGACGCCGATAGAGCCGACCAGACTGGACGGCGCAGCGACAATCTCGTCCGCCGCAGACGCCATGTAATAGGCGCCGCTGGCCCCCAGGTCCTCGACCACCGCGACGATCGGCTTGTCGCCGCGCTCGCGCAGGGCCATCACCGCCTTGTAGACCCGCTGGGACTGCACCGGACTGCCGCCCGGACTGTTGATATGCAATACCACCGCGGCGCTGCTGGGCGACTCCCAGGCGGCTTCGATACCTTCGATCAGGCGCTCGGCATTGGCCGGCGACTCGCTATCGATCACACCGTCGACCTTGACCACCCCAAGATGCCTGGCCTGCTCTCGCTCATCGCCAGGCACCATCAGCAGTGCAAAGCCCACCAGCGCCGCCACTCCCAGCAGCAGCGCCAGCCAGGCGAAACGAAAGAACAGCTTCCAGCGCCGACTGCGCCGCTGCTCGACCAGTACGCTCTGGATCCAGCGGTCCATGCTCTCGATCTGGGCAAGGCGCTGGCGCTCCCGCAATACTTCGGCGCTGTCGCCGGACGATTCAGCCGGCCCGCTGCCGCCGGACGATCCAACCGGCCCGCTGCCGCCGGACGATTCAGCCGGCCCGCTGCCACCGCCCGATCCAACCGGCCCGTTGCCGCCGGACGATTCAGCCGGCCCGCTGCCGCCGGACGATTCAGCCGACCCGCTGCCACCGCTCTTGTCCGGCCCACTACCGCCGGCAGCCGCCGCTCCCTTGCCGCTGGACGACGACATCTCCCCCTGGGTCCAGGGGTCATCCTTGGGGGTATCCGACATCCCACCACTCCTTGCAAGCCTGGCGACAACCAGGAATAGAAAACGATTTGCCAGACGATCGACGCGATTCAGCCAGCCAGGTGATCCAGCACCTGATCGAAGCGATCCGCCACCAGCAGCGGCTCACTGCGCGACAGCCGCTGCACATCGTGCACACCATACGAGACAGCGATGCGCGGCATGCCGATGGCACGCGCCATTTCCATATCGTACTCGGTATCGCCGATCATGACGGCGCGGGAGGCGTCGACGCCGCACTCTTCGAGCAGCTCGACCAGCATCAGGGGATCCGGCTTGGAACGCGTCTCGTCGGCGGTACGACTGGCACGAAAGAAGCGACCGGTGTCGCTCTGGCGGAAGATACGATCGAGCCCGCGACGGCTCTTGCCGGTGGCCACGGCCAGCGCCGAGGTCGAGGATAGCGAGGCCAGACCCGCCTCGACGCCGGGATAGAAGGTGACCGGGGTGGCATCACCCTCGACGAAGTGCCAGGCATAGCGTGCCTTCAAACGCTCGGCCTGCTCCGGCTGGATACCCGGACACAGTGTGGCGATGGCTTCCGGCAGGCCGAGACCGATGATATCGCGAATCTCGCCCTCCCCCAGCTCGCCCCACTCGGCCTCGCGGCCAGCCGCCTGCATGCAGGATACGATCCGGGCGATGGAATCCATCAGGGTGCCATCCCAGTCAAAGATGGTCAGGTCATAGCGCAAGAGACAACTCCTCGAGAGACGACGGCGTCCACGCCATCGCCCATGGATAAATGCCTCTTCCCCGATGATGGGTCACTCAAGCACGCAGACCGGCTCGGCGCAGCACCAGAGACCGCCAGACACCGCGACCGCCGGTGACAGCGGCATGCGCCCGCCAGGGCTAGTCGGCCAGCCGAGTCACCACCCTTGCCTTGCCTTCCAGCGTCAGATGCACCGGACACAGGTCAGCGATGGCCAAGAGCTTGTCGCGGGCCTCCTGGTCGAGATCCCCCGTCAGGAAAAGGACACGTTCGAAGTGGTCGATTTTGCCACTGGTCGCCTCGCACTCGCCACAATCCTTGGCGTGAATCTTGTCATGGGAGACGTCCACGGTGACATCATCGAGCGGAAGCTTCTTGCGCCTGGCGTAGCTGCGCACGGTCATCGCCGTGCAGGAGCCGAGCGCCGCCGCCAGCAGCTGGTACGGCGTAAAACCGAGATTGGTCCCACCGTAGGAAAGCGGCTCGTCGGCCAGCAGGTGGTGCGCACCCGCCACCACGTCCTGGCGAAAACCTGCAGGATCGGCTTCGGATACTCGGGTGACGCCTTCAGGCGCTCCAGCGGGGGGCTTCGGCGCCTCCAGGCCCAGATAGCGCGACGCCCAGCCGACGATGACCTCGGCGGCGTACTCGGCGTCCTGGGGCCGGGTCAGCAGATGATCGGCGTCATCCAGCGAAACAAAGCTTCTGGGATGACGGGCGGCGGTGAAGATGGCCGAGGCGTTTTCGATCTCCACCGTTTCGTCGTTGGGCGCGTGCAGCACCAGCAGCGGACGCCCCAGGTTCTCGATGCGCTCGTGCTGACGCTGACTCTGGAGATCCTCGATAAAGGCCTTGCGGATGGTAAAGGGACGACCCGCCAGGACCAGCTCGGCCTCCCCTTCGCGTTCGATGACGTCGAGGTTCGAGCCGAAGTTATGCACCACATGAGCCGGGTCGTAAGGCGCCCCGACGGTGGCCACCGCCTTGACCCCGGGCAGTCGCTCGGCGGCGGCGATCACCGCCGCGCCGCCCAGCGAATGACCGACCAGCAGAGACGGCGACAGCCCACGCCCCTCGAGATGCTTGGCGGCGGCCACCAGGTCATCCACGTTGGAGCTGAAATGGGTATTGGCGAACTCACCCTCGGAATGACCAAGACCGGTGAAATCGAAGCGCAATACCGCCACGCCCCGCGACACCAGTCGTGCGGCGATACGCTTGGCGGCGAGGATATCCTTGGTACAGGTAAAGCAATGGGCGAAGATCGCCACCGCCTGGGGCTCACCCACCTCCGGCCGGTCGAACCTCGCCGCCAGCTGGTTGCCGTCGTGACCGGGAAACTGTTCTCTTTCGCTGATGACACGCATGACCGTCCTACCCTCCGAAGACTCATGGGCGCATCGCCGGCACAAACCGCCGATGCCTTACCTGAATCCTTGGCCGAGGACGATCGTTTGGCAACCTGGCTCGCCTGCCCGGCGCGGGCTCACCACGTCCGCCAGACACAGCGATTCACCCACACTTGCTCATTTAGCGCACTGTAATTTCAGTCTTTCTTGCCACAAGGCGGGCACCAGGCAAGGCCGCCGGCGACATCTTTCACTGTCGCCGCCGAGCCTTGTCGAGCACAGTTTCCAGGGCATCGTCGAGGGGAGCGCGAATCTGCACCGGCCGCTGACTGGTCGGCTCGGGGAAGGTCAGCGAGGCAGCATGCAGAAACAGGCGATCCAGCCCCAGTTCGCGCCCAAGGCGAGCGCCCTCTCGGGTACCGTACTTGTCGTCGCCCAACAGCACGTGTCCGGCGTGGGCAGCGTGGACGCGAATCTGATGGGTACGCCCGGTGATCGGCTCCGCCTCCACCAGGGTTGCACCGGCAAAGGTCTCACGCACACCAAAGCGGGTCCGAGCCACCTTGCCCTGCGGATCGACCCTGACTCGACGCTCGCCGTTGCCGGCGTCGTAGCGATCCAGGCGGGCACTGACGAAATCCCGACGGGCTGGCCAGCGGCCTGCCACCAGCGCCAGATACTGCTTGTTCATCTTGTGCTGCTTGAGCGACTGGTTCAGCGCAAGCAGCGCCGGCCGGGACTTGGCCAGCAGCAGACACCCTGAAGTATCCCGATCCAGCCGATGCACCAGCTCCAGGAAGTCCAGGTCCTCGCGCACCTGCCGCAGCGCCTCGATCAGTCCGATCTTGACACCACTGCCGCCGTGCACCGCCAGTCCCGACGGCTTGTTCAAGACCATCCAGTCAGGCCCTTCCAGCAGCACGCTGCCGGCCAGCAGATTACGCAGATTATCGCTGACCTCGCGCACTGCCTCCTGCGGTGCCAGCTTGAGCGGGGGAATACGCACCAGATCGCCAAGCGCCAGACGGGTATCCGCCTTGACCCGCTTCTTGTTCACGCGCACCTCACCCTTGCGCACGATGCGATACACCAGCGAACGGGGGGCGCCCTTGAGGCGACTCATCAGAAAATTGTCGACGCGCTGGCCGACCTGGCCTTCGGTCACTTCCACCCACTGCACTTCACGCCCTTCGGCCACGCTGTCACCCCACTCGAAACCCGCAATAAAGCGCCATTCTAGCGCAGCTTGTCGCCAATTGCTGACCCCTGGCATTGCTGTTATATTGCTTGTTCGCTCCCCGGGTCCGATTGACCCCTGCAAGCGCCTGCACGACTAGACACGCAGGCCCGAGCGAAACGTGACTGACACAGCGTTTGCCACAGAGGCCGCGACGACCCACAGAGGTCCCGCCGCCGATGTCAAGTGACAACACCGAGCCCGGCGCGCTCCACCCCAGCTGGATACCTTTCCGAAGGGGTGGGCCGTCGCCGGGAGACGTACAACACCGTGCCGGAGGCCGGCAGCGGTGAATCGATGAATGCCAGGTGTTGGCGGTGACGGCAGGACCGGATGGGCAAGGCCCCACCGAGACACGTCCTCCCTCCGCCCCGTACTCAACATGATCATGCCGTGACGTTCCTGATGAAGTAACGTCGCGGCCGGGCGCAGCTTCCGCGACATGCGCTGAGCACAAGCACGCTGCACCAACGGTTCACCCTTGCCGTTGCCCATGGGCGCCCTCCGGCGCGCCCATATTGCGAGACAACATGAAACGGATGCTCATCAACGCGACCCAGCCCGAAGAGCTGCGTGTCGCCCTGGTGGATGGACAACGCCTGTACGACCTGGACATCGAATCCGGTGCCAGGGAACAGAAAAAAGCCAATATCTATCGCGGCAAGATCACCCGCGTGGAACCCTCCCTCGAAGCCGCCTTTGTCGATTTCGGCGCCGAACGCCACGGTTTTCTGCCCCTCAAGGAAATTGCTCGCGAGTACTTCGTCAAGGAGCCTTCCGGCCGCCCCAGCATCAAGGAAGTACTGAAGGAAGGTCAGGAAGTCATCGTTCAGGTCGACAAGGAAGAGCGTGGCAACAAGGGCGCCGCCCTGACCACCTTTGTCAGCCTGGCCGGCCGCTTCCTGGTGCTGATGCCCAACAACGCCCGCGCAGGCGGCATCTCGCGTCGCATCGAGGGCGAGGAACGCGCCCAGCTGAAGGAAGCCATGGGCCAGCTCAGCGTGCCCGACAAGATGGGCCTGATCGTGCGTACCGCCGGTATCGGTCGTTCGCCCGAAGAGCTGCAGTGGGACCTCGACTATCTGGTACAGGTGTGGGAATCCATCACCGAGGAAGCCGGCAAGCGCGCCGCCCCCTTCCTGATCTACCGCGAGTCCAATGTCATCATTCGCGCCATGCGCGACTACCTGCGCCAGGATATCGGCGAGGTACTGATCGACAGCCCCGAGGTGCACCAGGAGGCGCTGGCCTTCATTCGCCAGGTGATGCCGTCCTACCAGCAGAAGATCAAGCTTTACGCCGACGAGGTGCCGCTGTTCTCGCGCTTCCAGATCGAGTCGCAGATCGAGACCGCCTACGAGCGTGAAGTGAAGCTGCCCTCCGGCGGCTCCATCGTGATCGACCACACCGAGGCGCTGGTGTCCATCGACATCAACTCGGCGCGAGCGACACGCGGCAGTGACATCGAAGAGACTGCGCTGCAGACCAATCTGGAGGCGGCCGACGAGATCGCTCGCCAGTTGCGCCTGCGTGACATCGGCGGCCTGGTGGTCATCGACTTCATCGACATGGGGCCAGCACGCAACCAGCGCGAGGTCGAAAACCGCGCTCGCGATGCCCTCAAGCTCGACCGCGCCCGGGTACAGATCGGCCGTATTTCGCGCTTTGGCCTGATGGAAATGTCGCGTCAGCGTCTGCGCCCGTCCCTCGGCGAAACCAGCGGCGTGGTATGCCCCCGCTGTGACGGCCAGGGCACCATCCGTGACGTGCGTTCGCTCTCGCTGTCGGTCATGCGCCTGATCGAAGAAGAGGCCATGAAGGAACGCAGCGCTCAGATCCGCGCCATCCTGCCGGTGCCTGTCGCTACCTATCTGCTTAACGAGAAGCGCGCCATCCTGGCCGATATCGAGCGTCGCCAGGGCGTCCGCGTGGTCATCCTGCCAAGCCCGGACATGGACACCCCCCACTACGACGTCCAGCGTCTGCGCGACGACCACGTCGACGAGGAAGGCACCGCCAACGCCTCCAGTTTCGAGCTGTCCACCGACACCGAGGTCGGCAAGGAGCCCGACGCCGCCTTCGGCAAGCCGGTGCAACGCGCCGAAGCCGCGGTCAAGAGCGTGGTCCACAACGCTCCTGCCCCCGCTTCCTTGAGCCAGGAAGAGGCTGCCAGCGAGGACAAGCCCGCACAGCCCAGTCGTCAGCCCAGCGCTCAGGGCGCTCAATCCGGTCGCCAGGCCTCGTCGTCCAGCCGCAGGCAGAGCAGCCCTCAGGCTAATCGCCAGTCAGGCCGTCAGAGCCCCGCAGAGTCTCGTCAGGCGGTTCAGAACGCCGGCCTGTTCGGTCGACTGGTCAAGGGCTTCGCCCGCTTCCTCGGCGGCGAGGAAGAAACCAGTAACGGCGCCGCGAGCGGCAGCCAAGGCTCGAGCAGCACTCGCACTCAGTCCTCGAGTCGCGACGACAATGCTCAACGCGGCGCCCAACAGCGCAGCGACAACGGCCAGCAGCGCGGTAGCGACACGCGCCAGCGCAGTCGCCGTGGTGGCAGCCAGAACGGCCAGCGTCAGAGCACCAATAGATCCAACCGTAGCGATGGCAACAGCCAGGACCGTCGCCAGCAGGATCGCCGTCAGCCGGCCGCCAAGAGCGACGGCCGCACCGACGCTCGCAGCGAGACTCGAAACGACGCACGCACCGACAGCAAGGCAGACACTCGAGCCGACAGAAATGACGGCAACGACAACCGCCAGCGCTCTCGCCGTGACGACAATCGTCAGCAGGACAACCGCCAGGCTGAAGGACGTCAGCAGGAGGGTCGTCAGCAGGAGGGTCGTCAACAGGAAAACCGCCAGCCGGATAGCCGCAAGAGCGACGACAACAAGTCGCCCCGTTCCGCCAGCCGCGGTGAAACGCAGCAGGCAGATGCTGCCAGCAGCGATGCTGCCAAGGACAGCAAGCCCAAGCGCACCCGCAACAATCCGCGCAACCGCAGCCGCAAGCACGCCATCAACCCGGAGGCGCTGAAAGAGCAGCAACGCCTGCAGGCGGAAGCGGCCGCGGCTCAGGAAGCTCAGCCCGATGCGGGCCAGGCAAGCGCTACGGAAGCTACGGCCGAACAGACCCAGCCCGAAGCAAAAGCCGAAGCAAAAGCCGAAGCCAAGGCCGAAGCCCCCAAGGCTGACGCCAAGACTGGCGCCAAGGCCGAAGCCTCCAAGACTGAAGCCCCCAAGGCTGACGCCAAGACTGACGCCAAAGCCGAGGCTCCCAAGGCGGATACCAAGCCCGTCGCCAACGCCGCGGCTCCCAAGTCGGACGACGCCAAGCCCGTAGAGAAAGACGAGCCAAAGACCGAAGCCAAGGCCGAGACTCCCAAGGCTGACGCGCAGCCTGCAGAGAAAGCCGAGCCGAAAGCCGAAGCCAAGGCCGAGACTCCGAAGGCTGACACCAAGCCTGCAGAGAAAGCTGACGAGAAAGCCGAGCCAAAAGCCGAAGCCAAGACCGAGACTCCCAAGGCTGACGCGCAGCCTGCAGAGAAAGCCGAACCGAAAGCCGAAGCCAAGGCTGAGGCTCCCAAGCCCGAGGCTCCCAAGACTGAGGCCCCCAAGGCTGACACCAAGCCTGCAGAGAAAGCTGACGAGAAAGCCGAGCCGAAAGCCGAAGCCAAGGCTGAGGTCCCCAAGGCCGAGACGCCAAAGGCCGAGACTCCCAAGGCTGACACCAAGCCTACAGAGAAAGCCGAGCCGAAAGCCGAAGCCAAGGCCGAGACGCCAAAGGCCGAGACTCCCAAGGCTGACGCCCAACCTGCAGAGAAAGCCGTAGCAAAAGCTGCAGAGAAAGCGGAGGCACCCAAGGCCGATGCCAAGGCGGAAGAGAAAGCCGAGGCGCCCAAGACTGACGCCAAGGCCGACGACGCCAAGACAGAAGCCAAGACTGACGCCAAGGCCGAAGACGACGCCTTGAGTGGCGCCACTGATGATGGCCAGGCGCCTCGCCGCCGTCGCCGTCGCCGGGCCCACAACGACCCGCGCGAGCGTCGCAAGCTCGAGGCCGAAAAGGCAAGTGACGGCCACAACAGCTGATCACTCGCCGGAAAGCAAAACGCCCGCGTCCAAGGACGCGGGCGTTTTCATTTATGCGCTTTCGTTACTCACACAGCGCCTCCGGTGCCGGCAAGTCAGTGCTGGCCAAGTCAGGTGCTGGCCAAGTCAGGTGCTACAAATCAGGCCAGGCGCGGCTCTCGCTCGAGCGTCACACCGAAGCGTTCGGCGACCCGCGCCGACACCTGGTCGGCGAACGCCAGCAATTCCGTGGCATTGCCGCCACCGTGGTGCACCAGCACCAGCGCCTGACGATCATGGACGCCAAAGTGACCCTGTCGCCAGCCCTTGAGGCCGCACTGATCGATCAGCCACCCCGCCGCCAGCTTTACCCGTCCGTCTTCCAGCTCATAGGCCGGCATACCCGGATAGCTCTCGCGCAGTGCCCCGGCACGCGCTGCCTCGACCACAGGATTCTTGAAGAAGCTGCCGGCATTGCCGAGCTGCTCGGGGTCGGGCAGCTTCTCGCGGCGCACCTGGCAGACCGCCTCGGCCACCGCCAGAGGAGCGGGGTTCTCCCCCACCCGGGACGCCAGGTCGCCGTAGCCAAGCTTCGGCGCGCCGTGACGGCTGACCCTGAGGGTGAGATCGGTGATGATGACCTTGCCGTCCCACTCCCCCTTGAAGCGGCTCTCCCGATAACCGAAGCCACAGGCACCAGCCGGCAAGCTTTCCACCGCGCCACTGTCGCGATGGACCAGGGTCACCGACTCCAGCACATCGGCGAGTTCGACACCATAGGCACCGATATTCTGTACCGGTGCCGCACCGCAGTGCCCGGGAATCAGTGCCAGATTCTCGATGCCCCACCACCCCTTCGAGGCCAGCGCCATGACCAGCCGATGCCAGTTGACGCCGGCGCCGACATGCACCAGGGCGTCCTGCCCGCGCCGCTCGACCCACCAGTAATCGAGGCGCGGTCGCAGCGTCATCCCCGGCAGATAGTCGGGAAGAATCAGATTGCTGCCGCCGGAGAGCAGCGTGAGTCGCTGGTCCTCGACCTGCCTGACCAGGGTGGCGAGCTGATCACGGCTGAAGACGTCGACGACCTCTTCGGCGATACAGGGCAGTCCCAGGGTGTTGGCTCGGGTCAAGTCCTGATCGAGGCCTATGACGGGCCTCAAGAGGACGCCCCCAGACGCTGCGACAAGGTGGCCACCAGGCCATCGGCGGCTCGCTCGATCATCGCGTAGACGCCATCGAAGCCGCCCTCGTAGTAGGGGTCCGGCACCGCAACGCCGGGCTCCCCGGCGAACTCCATCAAGAGGCCGATATGGGCCTGGCAATTCGCCGGCGCCTGGCGCTCGAGCACGCTCAGGTTGTCGGCGTCCATCGCCAGCAGGTAGTCACATGTTTCGAAATCGGCGGCCTCGAGCTGGCGACCGCGCAGGGCCGACAGGTCGATACCCCGTTTGCGCGCGGCCTGCTGGGCGCGGGCATCCGGTGGCTCACCTACGTGCCAGGGCCCGGTGCCGCAGGAATCCAGCACCACCCGGTCCGCCAGACCGTGCTCCTCGAGTCGCTGCCTCACTACCCCCTCGGCGGTGGGCGAGCGGCAGATATTGCCCAGACATACGAACAGTACCCGCATGCTTGTCTCCTGATCGTTGGCCTTCACTGGTCCGGCGACGTCTGCTGGCCGGCGAAATGGGCGCGAACCCGCTCAAGATCCTCGGCGGTGTCCACCCCCGCCCCGGGCGTCTGCTCGGCCAGCGCCACCTGGATGGCGTGCCCATAGTGCAGCGCGCGCAACTGCTCGAGCTGTTCGAGCTGTTCGATGGGAGCCGGCAGCCACTGGCTGAAGGCCCGCAGAAAGCTCGCTCGATAGGCATAGAGGCCGATATGGCGTAGCCAGGCGTCGGTGGTGAGCAGCGTCGGAGGCTCACGAAAGCCCTCCCGGTCCCAGGGCATCGGGGCGCGAGAAAAGCTCAGCGCCCTGCCCGATGCGGCCCGGGTTACCTTGACCACATTGGGGTTGAACAAGGTGTCGACGTCGCCAATGGACTCGGCCAGGGTCGCGACCGAGGCGCCCTCGTCGCGCATCAGCCGCCCCGCCACCTGATCGATCAGTTCGGGCGGCAACAGCGGTTCGTCCCCCTGGACGTTGACCAGCACCGCCTCGTCCGGCAGCGCCAGGCGCTCGACCACCTCCGCCAGCCGATCGGTCCCGGTGGTATGGTCCTCGCGGGTCATCACCACCTCGGCGCCCAGTTCGAGCATCACGCTTTCGATGCGCGCATCGTCGGTGGCGATCACCACTCGACTCGCCGAGGAGCGCCGGGCCTGGTCCCAGACCCGGGCGACCATGGGGCGGCCGGCGATATCCGCCAGCGGCTTTCCGGGCAGACGACTCGAGCCGTAACGCGCCGGTATGACAACGATAAAATCCTGCATCGGCTAGCGCTCCTTCACGTCTGGTCCGTGCTGGAGGCGCCCCGCCCGGGGTTGGTCTTGAGGGTCTGGTCGACCTCCATGACCCGCGCCTCCTCGACCAGCATCACCGGGATGCCGTCACGGATCGGATAGGCCAGGCCATCGAACTGGCAGCATAGCTCGCCGGCATCGCGGTCGTAGCGCAGCTTGCCCTGGCACTGGGGGCACACCAGCATCGCCAGTAGTTCCTTGTCCATCATCGTTTCTCCTGTTGAATTTGAGCCTTCGGCGGCAGTGCTCAGTCACTCTGCCGCTGCGCGATCCCGGTATCATGAGCGACCTGCGCATCGTCGGTGCCTCGCCAGGCGGACACTCGCCGATCGAACCAGGCCACGAAGGACGCCTCGGGTCTAGCCTCGACATCCAGGGCCCAGCAATCGTCGGGAACAAAGCTTCGACACTTGACCGCATCCTTGGCGGTCATCACCACAGGTCGCTGGTCGCTGGTCGTCAGGTCGGCCGGGCTGAACCGGTGGTGGTCGGAAAAGGGGGCCGGTCGATGGGCGACCCCCAGCTCCGACAGGGTGGTAAAGAAACGCTCCGGATGACCGATCCCTGCCACCGCGGTGACCGGCGTGGCGAAAGGCAGCGGCGTCAGTGGACGCCGCTCGTCGTCACCGACCCTGCGCCAGCAGGCGGGCTCCAGTTGCATGGTGAAGCCGTCGGCGGCAAGCGCGCTCGACGATTCGCCGTTGACGATCAGCGCGTCGATGCGCTCCAGCCGCTCCAGCGGTTCGCGCAGCGGCCCTGCCGGCAGGCAGCGCCCGTTGCCGAAGCCTCGCTTGCCGTCCACCACCACCACCTCGAGATCACGCCCCAGGGCATGGTGCTGAAGACCGTCGTCGGTGACGATGACGTCACAACCGGCATCGATCAGGCACTGGGCCCCACGCGGGCGGTCCGGGTCGACCACCACCGGCAGTCCGGTCTGATCGGCCAGCATTCGCGGCTCATCGCCGCTGGCCGCTACTGGTGTATCGGCGGCAAGGTGCAGCGGGTAGCCATCGGCCTTGCCACCGTAGCCCCGTGACAGAATCCCGGGGCGAAAGCCGCGTTCAGCCAGGTGCCGCCCCATCCAGGCGACCAGCGGCGACTTGCCGGTGCCGCCGAGAGTCAGGTTGCCGACCACGATGACGGGTACCGAAGCGCGCCACACCGGCTTGTCGCCACGCGCAAAGGCGTCGGCTCGCCGGCGTACCTCGCGGCGATAGAGCGCCTCCAGCGGCCGCAGGACGGCAAGCCAGGGAGCCCCACGATAGGCCGCCTCGAGCCAGCGCTGCCCAAGCCCCATCTACGCCTCCTGGAATTGCAGCTGGTGCAACGCGGCGTAGGCACCGCCGTCGCGTTCCAGCAGCTCGGCGTGGGAGCCCTGCTCGATGATCTCGCCCTGCTCCATGACCAGGATGCGGTCGGCCCGTTCGATGGTCGACAGGCGGTGGGCGATGACCAGGGTGGTGCGATCCTTGCAGACCTCTTCCAGGGCCGCCTGGATATGGCGCTCGGACTCGGTGTCCAGCGCCGAGGTCGCCTCGTCGAGGATCAGGATGGGAGCATCCTTGAAGATCGCCCGAGCGATCGCCATGCGCTGACGCTGACCACCGGAGAGCATCACGCCGTTGTCTCCGACCAGCGCCTGGTAGCCGCCGGGCATGCGCTCGATGAACTCATGGGCGTGGGCGGCGCGGGCCGCTGCCTCGATGTCAGCAGGATCGGCATCGGGGACCCCGTAGGCGATGTTCTCGGCGATGGTGGCGTTGAACAACGTCACCTGCTGGGACACCAGCGCAATCTGCTGTCGCAGCGCCGTCAGCTGGTACTCCTCGATGGGGGTGCCATCGATCAGGATACGCCCGCCCGTCGGTCGGTAGAAGCGCGGCAACAGGCTGACCAGGGTCGACTTGCCGCTGCCCGAGCGGCCGACGATGGCCACCATCTCGCCCTTGCGCACGTCCAGGTCGATGCCCTTGAGCACCTCGGGCTGATCGTCTCCGTAGGCGAAGCGCACCTGTTCGAGCTGTATCCGCCCCTGCAGGCGCTCGGGCATCAGCGTTCCGGTGTCGCGTTCCTCAGGCTCGTCGAGCAGCCCGAACAGTTCACTGGAGGCAGCGATACCCTTCTGGATGGTGCCGTTGATCTCGCTGAGCGAGCGAATCGGCTTGGCCATCAGCGAGGCGGCGGTGATGAAGGCCACGAATTCGCCCGGCGTCATGTTGTCCATCAGCGCCGGTGACATGGCAAGCCACACCAGCAGCGCCAGCGACAGTGCCACCAGCATCTGAATGACCGGGGTGCTGGTGGCCTTGGTCAGGGCCTCCTTCAGGCTCTGGCGACGGTTGACTTCACTGGCGTCGTGGAAGCGCCCCATCTCGTATTTCTCGGCGCCGTGGGTACGCACCACGCGGTAGCCGGTCAAGGCCTCGGAGGCGACGTGGGTGACGTCCCCCATGGAGCGCTGGATGCGCTTGGAAATGCGCCGAAAGCGCTTGCTGGCGTAGCTCACCACGCCACCAATCAGCGGCGTCACGGCCATGAACAAGAGCGTCAGCATCCAGTTGGTCCACAGCAGATAGCCCAGCAGGCCGAGTACAAACAGGCCCTCCTGGAGGATTACCGTGATCGCCTTGGTGCCTGCGCCGGTCACCTGCTCCACATGGTAGGTCACCCGCGAGATCAGGTGGCCGGAAGAATGATTGTCAAAGAAGCGCCCCGGCAGGCGCAGCATATGGTTGAAGACGTCACAGCGCAGCGCGTGCACCATGTTGCGTGCGACGTTGCTCATGAAGTAGGTGCCGAGAAAGGTGCCGACACCCCTGGCGCCAAACATGCCGACGACGAACAGCGGCAGAAACAGACGAAAGGCGGCGTCGGGATTCTGGATGCCATCGATCAGGCGCTTCATCATCTCGGCCAGGGCGGTACTGGACGCCGCGTAGATGGCGTAGCCGACCACGGCGACGAGAAAGGACTTCCAGAAGGGTTTGACGTAACCAAGAAGACGCTTGTAGAGCGTCCAGCCGGAGTATTCGATCACGTTGGCTCCAGTTGCGAGGGAATCGGTCCTGTCTGGCCGCCACGGATGGCCAGGTGGCGATCACCCGGGCCCGCACGGCCGTCTGCCGCCGACAGCGGACGCGGCGTCGCTCCTGGCCGGCCGACACACAGGGCAGTGAGATTCAGTGCCGCGATTCTACCCCATGGCAGGGGCCTTCGACACCGCCACCGGTCAGACGGGGATGGATACCCTGCGCCGCCGCTATCCCGACCTGCGACAGGAGGATGTTCACTCGCCCATCCACAGCGGTGTCCATCAGGCAACTGCCGGCGCGTCGCAGGCGACGCACCACCTGGTCGGCAGGATGACCGAAGCCATTGTAGGCACCGCGGGAAATCACCGCCAGGCGGGGCGGCCTGGCCGTCACCAGGGCCTCGCCGGTGCTGTCCGCGCTGCCATGATGCCCCACCACCAGTACCTCAGGCGCCAGCGGCAAGCGAGGAATCAGAAAGCGCTCGACGCGTTTTCCCGCATCGCCGGTAAGCAACACACTGCCACCGGCGGTACTCACCAGCAGCACGCAGGAGCGATCATTGCTGCCATGCCCGGCAACGTCGCTTGCCGTTGCGCTGCCGGCCGAGGCAGGCGGCCACAGAAAGGTGAAGTCGACACCGTCCCAGCGCCAGCCCTCGCCGGCATGACAAGGGTGTCGCGGCGCGTGCGCCGACAGCGCCAGCGTCTCGCCCTCGGGGTACCACCAATGAGCCACCCGATGCTCGCGCACCAGGCTGGCGAGTCCTCCTGCGTGGTCCTGGTCGGCGTGGCTGATCACCACCTCGTCGAAGGCTTGCGGAGATGCCCAGATGGACGCCAGCGGCGTAAAGCCGGAGCGAAAGCGAGGACCGCTGTCGTACAGCAGTCGATGACGGGCGGTGATCAGCTCCACCATCAACCCCTGCCCCACGTCCCAGACCATCAGCCGCACCTCGCCCGGTCCGGGCCTGCCACCGAAGGCCGGAATCATCGCCATGGCCGCAACAAGTGCCAGGACGCTTGCTGATCGCAGCCCGGCACCCAGGCCAGGTAGCAACAGCAGCGCGCCCAGGCCCAGCAGCAGAATACCGAGTGTCCAGCGCCCTCCTTCTCGCAGCGACAGACCGGGTGACAGTTCGGCGAACATCCGCAACGACGCCAGCATCACCTCAAGGCCCGCTTCGAACAGCCACCAGCTCGCCATCGCCGCCTCAGACGACACCGTCGACAGCACCCAGCCCAGCATCCCCAGCGGCACCAGCACCAGCGTCACCAGGGGCACCGCGACCAGATTGGCCAAGGGGGCCAACGGCGCCACTTGACCCATCGCCAGCAGCACCAGACCCGCCATGGGTAGCGCCAGCAACAGCTGGGTACGCAATAGCGCCGCCAAGGCACCCTTGAGCCCGGACGGCACCTGCCTGCCCTGCCACATCAGGATCAGCAGGGCCACGGCACCGAAGGACAGCCAAAGCCCGGGGCGCCACAGCGCCAGAGGATCCCACAGCACGACCACCGCCCAGGCCAGTGCCCAGCCCTGCCACGGCGAAGGAGAATGCCGCCCCCCGGCCACCCAAAGAGCGATAAGGACCATCACCAGTGCCCGCAGCGCCGGCGGTTCGGCGCCGACCAGCCAGACAAAGCCGGTGGTGGCCGTTGCGGCGGCCAGCCACGGCCAACGCAACAGCCGCCAGCGCCCCGGCTGAATCAACCGCGCCACCAGTCGCGACAGGGTCAGCGCCAGCGCCGCCACCAGGCCCACGTGCAGCCCGGACACCACCGCCAGATGGGTCGTCCCGGTGGCGTTGAGCAGCGCCCAGTCATCGGCCTCGAGCCGCTCGCCACGGCCCAGGGTCAAGGCCGCCAGCCAGCGCTGCGTCGTCTCATGCAGCGGCTGGCCATCGAGCTGTCGCAGTAACACTCGGCGTGGGTCCCGGGGTGCGGCGGCCAAGCGTTGCGGCGGCGGCTGTGCGATGACCGACCCGGTGGCGTGGATGCCTTCCCGCCACAGCCAGCGGCGATAGTCGAAGCGCCCGGGATTGGCGAGGCCACCAGGTGGGCGCAGTCGTACATCGAACCGCCAGCGCTCACCGACGGCCATTATCGTGTGCGCTGCTGCCGGCGCGGCCCCGACCTCGCCGTCCATGGGGCTATAGCGACTGACCCGTATCCGCTCGAGTCCCGAGCAGTCAGGCAGTCCGGCTTCCAGGGGACGGCAGCTCTCGACCCTCATGGTCAGACGCTGCAGGCCATCGCTCTGGCGACTTGCCAACACCCGCCCCTCGACCGTCAGCGGCACCCCGGCAAGCCCCGAGGGCAAGCGGGCCGCCTGCTGCTGCAACAGACAGCCAAGCACCCACAGCCCGGCCAGACACACCAGCAGCGCCGCCGTCCGGCGCAAGGCCAGTGATACCAGTGCCGCCGCTGTCAGCAGATTCAGGCCGAGGGCGGCCTCGGGCAGCGTCAGACCGGCGCCTCCAAGGACGCTGCCCAAGGCCAGCGCCCATGCCAGCGAGAGGGAACAGGTGCCTTGACAGGAGCGGCCTGGCGGCCGACGTATCGATCGTTGCCAATCTTCGTCAGATTCCATCGCCCTCTCTCTGGAGCCCTGGAGGCTTGGGGCCCCGAAGCCCTGGAGCATTGGAGCCCTGGAGGCTTGGGGCCCCGAAGCCCGGCAGCCTGTCGGCGGCGTCGCGCATGCCCATCGTTGGCCGACGTCATGGCAAGGGCGGCGGCTTGTATGGATAATAGCCACGCATCCGCAGCCTCGAGCTGATTCGCCATGCCGCGTCGACTACTCAAGCGCTATCTGCCCTCACCGGACGCCCTGCGCCGGCAGCGCTCGCTACGCTTCATGGCGCACCTGATCGCCGACCCCGCCCTGTGGGTGCTGACGCGCCGCAGCGTGGCCAACGCCTTCAGCGTTGGCCTGTTCAGCGCGCTGCTGCCGATCCCGTGTCAGATGGTCGTTGCCGCCCTCGGTGCCCGTGTCGGACGCTGCAATCTGCCGCTGTCGGTGGCTCTGGTGTGGATCACCAACCCGCTGACGATGCCGATCATCTTCTACGCCAACTACTGTCTCGGCGCCTGGCTGATGCAACGCCCGGCGCTGGAGGCGCCCCATCGGCTGACCACCGACTGGCTGCAGTCCCAGTTGCTGGACATCCTGCCGTCCCTGCTGATCGGCTCGCTTGTGGCGGCGATCGCCGTCGGCGGCCTGGCCAACCTGGTGATACGCCTGCTATGGCGCTGGCAGGTGGCACGCAGCTGGAAGGCACGCGCGCGCCGGCGACGCCGCAGGACCCAGCCGCACTGAACCAACCACACTGACTCAACCGCATCGACCCAGCCACACTGCCCCAGCCGCACTGACTCAGCCTGCGCAAAAGGCCCTGCTCGGCCCGGCGCCGTTCCCGCTGGTCTGCCGAGAAAGCCCGGACAAGCAATCCCCTACGAAAGAAGGCCCCGATGCGATTGCATCGGGGCCTTCTTCTGGCTTCTTCTGGACGCTGCGAAAGACCTACTCGGCGTGCAGCTTGCCGTTGTCGAGTCTCAGCACGCGGTCCTGATGGGCGGCCAGGGCCGGGTCATGGGTGACGATGACGAAGGCGCAGCGAGCGCTGGCGGCAAGCTCATCCATCAGCGCCAGGATGCTGGCGGCGGTGTGCTTGTCGAGGTTGCCGGTGGGCTCGTCCATCAGCATCAGGCTGGGATCGGTGACCAAGGCCCTGGCGATCGCCGCACGCTGGCGCTCACCGCCGGACAGCTCGCCGGGCTTGTGTTCGGCCCTGGGGCCCAGCCCTACCTTGTCCAGCAGAGCACGCGCCTTGTCCTCGGCGTCACGCTTGCGGCTACCGCGAATGATCAACGGCAGCGCCACGTTCTCCAGCGCCGAGAACTCCGCCAGCAGATGGTGGAACTGGTAGACGAAGCCGATGTGGCGATTGCGGAAGCGCCCGATCTCGGCGTCGCCCATCTTGTGCAACACGGTGTCGGCCACCCGTACTTCGCCGGCGCTGGGGCTGTCGAGGCCTCCGAGCAGGTTGAGCAGGGTGGTCTTGCCGGAGCCGGAACTGCCGACCACCGCGACTCGCTCGCCGGCGTGCACCTTGAGCTCGAGCTGGTCGAGCACCACCAGGTCGGCGGGACCTTCATCGTAGACCCTGGACAACTCGCGGCACTCGAGCATCAGATCGTTGCCGGCGGGGGTCGACGCCTCGACACCAGGCTTGGCGATTACCGAATCATTCATAGCGCAGCACCTCGGCAGGCTGGACCCGCGCCGCGCGCCAGGCCGGATACAGGGTGGACAGGAAAGTCAGCACGAAGGCGGCCCCCACGATCTGATAGACATCGCTCCAGATCAGCTGGGACGGCAGGTCACTGATGAAGTAGACCCCCGCGTCGAGGAAGTGGATACCCAGGGTCGACTCGACGAAGGCAATGATATCGGACACCGTCAGCGCCAGCAGAATACCCAGCGCGACCCCGATGACGATACCGATCACCCCGATGGCGATACCCTGGACCATGAAGATGCCCATGATCGAACCCGGGGTGGCGCCTATGGTCCGCAGGATGGCGATGTCGGCGTGCTTGTCGGTCACCACCATCACCAGGGTCGAGACGATATTGAAGGCAGCCACGGCGATGATCACGGTCAGCAGCAGGCCGATCATGCGCTTTTCCATCTGGATCGCCTGGAACAGGTTGCCCCGGGTGAAGGTCCAGTCGTAGCCGCGATAGCCACCGCCCAGCTCATTGACGATGGCCTGGGTCTCCTGACCGGCCAGGAACAGATCGTCGAGCTCCAGACGCAGCCCGCCAATGCTGTCACCCATGCGCGCCAGGGTCTGCATGTCCTCGATGTTGGCGTAGGCCAGGTTGGCGTCCAGGTCGGCACCGACACTGAAGATGCCACTGACGGTGAAGCGCTTGAGCCTGGGGAAGACGCCTGCCGGGGTGATCGAGGCCTCTGGCACCAGCAGGGTCACGCTGTCCCCCACGTCGACGTTGAGGTTGTTGGCGAGGATGGAGCCGAGCACGATGTGCCACTCCCCTGCCTTGAGGTCGTCCAGCGAGCCACGCGACATGTTCTCGTCGACGATCGACACCCGGCTCTCCCACTCGGGCTCGATGCCGTTGACCATGGCGCCCTGATTGCGCCCGGCCACCGAGAACATGCCCTGCTGCTGGATATAGGGCGCCGCCCCGATGACATGTTCGCGCTGGGTCAGGCGCTCGGCCAGGGGCTGCCAGTCGGTCATCCCACCGGCCTGTTCGATCTGGGTGTGGGGCACCATGCCCAGCACCCGCTGGCGCAGCTCCCGGTCGAAGCCGTTCATCACCGAGAGCACCAGGATCAGCACCGCCACGCCCAGGGTAAGACCCAGCATGGAGGTCAGCGAGATGAACGAAATGAAGTGGTTGCGTCGCTTGGCTCGCACATAACGCAACCCGATCAGAAAGGGCAATCGATCAAGCATGGACTCGTTCCTTGTCGGCGGGCCGTCATGGTACGGTTTTTTGCGAGCGACTGCATCGCCATGGCAGAGGAATTGCGAGATCCTTGCATCTTCGGTCACAGCCGCCTACATTTCGCCGTTTCTTGGCCCCAGGACATCACCCATGCCCCGCCTGCTACCCGAATGGCACCCTCAGGATGCCGTCCAGCTGACCTGGCCCCGCCGCGACAGCGACTGGGCGCCGACGCTGCCCGCCATCGAGGCGATGCTCGAGCAGCTCGCCCTGATCATCAGTCGTTATCAGAGCGTGATCATCGGGGTGCCCGACCACGCTACCGGCGAGGCGCTGTCAGGCCGCCTGGTGGCCCGAGGCGCGCCACCCGAGCGTCTGCGCCTGACCGTGGTCGACGCCGACGACACCTGGGCCCGGGACCATGGCCCGCTGGCGACCGGTGACGGCAACGGCGTTACCTTCCATGACCTCGGCTTCAACGGCTGGGGCGGCAAGTTTCCGGCCGATCGCGACAACACCCTGACCCGCCAGCTCAAGGATGCCGGCTTGATCGCCTGCGCGACAAGCGATAGCGCGGTGATCATGGAGGGCGGCGCCCTGGAGACCGATGGCGAGGGGACGCTGCTGACCACCGAGGCCTGTCTGCTCAATCCCAACCGCAACCCCTCGATGTCACGGGCCGATATCGAGACCTGGCTGGCCGAGACGCTGGGCATCCACCGGGTGCTGTGGCTCTGCCACGGACATCTCGAAGGCGACGATACCGACAGCCATATCGATACCCTGGCGCGCTTCTGTGATCCCCAGACCATCGCCTATGTGCGCTGCGATGATCCGAGCGATGCGCACTACGCCGAGCTCGCCGCCATGGAGCGCGAGCTCAAGGCGCTGACCCGCGCCGACGGCTCGCCCTATCGCCTGGTACCGCTGCCCTGGCCTGGCGCCTGCCATGACGCCGAGGATGGCCACCGCCTGCCGGCCACCTACGCCAACTTCCTGATCATCAACGGGGCGGTGCTGGTGCCGGTCTACGGCGATCGTCACGACCTGGCGGCACTCGACGCCCTGGCCGGGGCCTTCCCCGACCGGGATATCATCCCGGTGGACGCCAGCGCCGCCATCGTTCAACACGGCAGCCTGCACTGCCTGACCATGCAGTGGCCCCAGGGGGCTCTCGCCGCCGCCACCACCACCGCCGAAGGAGACCGCCGATGACGCGCCAATTGACCGTAGGCCTGGTCCAGCAACCCGCCTGGCCCGACAAGGCCAGAAGCCTTGACGCCAGTGAAGCGAGTATCCGCGATCTCGCAGGCCGTGGTGCCAGACTGGTGATGCTGCAGGAACTCCACGCCACCCACTACTTCTGTCAGTACGAGGATCCGGCCCTGTTCGACCTGGCGGAGCCGCTGGACGGGCCCACCGGCACACGACTGGCCGAACTCGCCGCGGAGCTCGACATCGTGCTGATGGGCTCGCTGTTCGAGCGCCGCGCGCCGGGCATCTATCACAACACGGCGGTGGTCTACGACGGCGCCAAGGGCGCGGTGGGTCACTACCGCAAGATGCATATCCCCGACGACCCGGGCTTCTACGAGAAGTTCTACTTCACCCCCGGAGACCATGACGCCACTCTCGGACAAGGGTTCACCCCCATCGACACCTCGGTGGGCCGGCTCGGGGTACTGGTGTGCTGGGATCAGTGGTACCCGGAGGCCGCGCGCCTGATGGCCCTGGCCGGTGCCGAACTGCTGCTCTACCCCACCGCCATCGGCTGGGCGCCGGGCGACGACGACGCCGAAAAGACGCGCCAGAAGGACGCCTGGACGCTGATCCAGCGCAGTCACGCCGTGGCCAACGGTGTCCCGGTGCTGGTCGCCAACCGGGTGGGCCACGAGGAGGATCACTCGAAGGTCAGCGAGGGCATCGACTTCTGGGGCGGCAGCTTTGTCGCCGGGCCCCAGGGGGAGCTGCTGGCCCACGCCGGCACCGAGCCCGAGACCCTGCTGGTGACCCTGGATCTCGACCATGGCGAAAACGTGCGGCGGATCTGGCCCTACCTGCGGGACCGGCGCATCGACGCCTATGGGGACCTGACCCGCCGCTACCGCGACTAAGGCTTGCCGCCAAAGAGCCGGGCTTCGTCGACTTCTCGCATAAAGCCCAGGGCTTGTACGAAAAGCGCCGACGCTCGTCGAGCTTGAGAACAGAGCCACGCGGCAATGGAACGACATGCTCCTGAACGCAAGAAACCCCGCCAGGTCTTCCTGGCGGGGTTTCTTGCATCTGGTAGCTAACGGCCGGTGCTGGCCCTTTTCGCCAATGCCCTAGCGCCAGAAGTCACGGATGGACGCGATCCCCTGGGCCCCCACGGCGCGGGCATGGCTGGCGTCGTGGCGCGTCATGCCCCCCAGCGCGTAGACCGGCATGCCGGCGCGTTCGACCAGTTGCTGGAAGTCATGCCAGCCGATCGGTGCCACTTCCGGATGGGACGGAGTGGTGCGCAGCGGTGACAGGGTCACGAAGTCGCAGCCAATGGCGTGGGCCTGGTCGAGCTGGGCCTTGTCGTGGGTCGAGGCCGCCAACCACTTGGCCTCGGCGATGGGGCGACGCTCCAGGCCCATCAGCCGCTCGCTGGTCAGATGGATACCATCGGCATCGATCCGCTCGAGCAGCTCCGGTTCACCGTTGAGCATCAGCTTGGCACCGTATCGACGGCACAGCGCCAGGGCACGCTCCGCACGGGCCACGTAGGCGTCCTCGTCGAGGGTCTTGGCGCGCAGCTGAACCAGACGCACGCCATCTTCCTCGAGGGCCCGCTCGAGCTTGGCGTCGAAGGCGTCCTCGTCGGCTTCCTCGTCACTGATCAGGTATTCCGAGGGCAGCATCACCGCACGCAGGATCGGCAGGTTGGCGGCCGGGAAGGGATAGCCAATCAGCTCGCCCATGGGCACCCAGCGTACCGCCTGTCCTTCTCGACCGAAGGGCTCACCGGAGAAGTCCTTGACCTGCCAGACGTCGAGCAGAATGTGCTTGTCGGAGTACTCGTGGTGGATGCGAATCAGCGGTTGGGCGCGACGAATCTCGATGCCGAGTTCTTCGTGCAGCTCGCGCTTGAGCGCCTCAAGCCCGGTCTCGTAGGGCGCCAGCTTGCCACCGGGAAACTCCCAAAGGCCGCCGTGGTCCACATTGGAAGGACGCCGGGCCAGCAGCACTTCGTCACCGTTCGGGCTGATGATGGCGGCCGCCGCCACGTGCACCCTTCTCTTCACCATAGTGTTCATTCAACAATACCAGCTTCGGTTCGCGGGCCACGCCCGCACCAGTTTTCAGTCGGGAGGGCGATATAAAGTCGGCATAGGATACCGATTCGCTCGCCGAGATTCATCTGCCGCTGATGCATCGCCGATGGATCGGCTCCACCGCTACCCGCCGGACAGGCAAAAAAACGACACAGGATACCGATTCACTGGCCGAGATTCATCTGCCGCCGACGAACCCATGCGGAATCAACTGCGGTAGTCGGCGTTGATCGAAACATAGTCGTGGGACAGGTCGGAGGTCCACACCCGCGCGGCAGCGTCACCACGCCCCAGATCGATGGCAATGGTGATCTCTTCTGCCGCCATCACCGCACTGCCGGCGTCCTCACTGTAGCCCTCTGCACGCCCACCGTTCTCGACCAGGCGCACATCGCCCAGATCGATGGTCACCCGATCGACATCGAAGTCCTCGACCCGGGCACGCCCCACCGCGGCGAGGATACGGCCCCAGTTGGCGTCACTGGCGTACAGTGCGGTCTTTACCAGCGGCGAATGGGCCACCGTAAAGGCTACCTCGCGCGCCTCCTCGACGCTCAGGGCGCCGCTGACGTCCAGGGTGACGAACTTGGTCGCACCCTCGCCGTCGCGAATGATCGCCTGGGCCAGCTCCACCAGCACCTCATCGAGGGCCTGACGAAATATCCGCTCGTCATCGTCATCGGCGAGTGCTGCGCCCTGGCCGGTGGCGATCAGCATGCAGGCGTCGTTGGTCGAGGTATCGGAGTCCACGGTGATGCTGTTGAACGAGCGCTTGACGCCCTCCCTGAGCAGGGCATCAAGACGCTCGGACTCGATCGCCGCGTCGGTGGCGACAAAACCCAGCATGGTGGCCATGTCGGGACGGATCATGCCCGACCCCTTGGCGATGCCATTGAGGGTGACAGTGCCCTGCTTGAGCGTTACCTGGCGGGTCGCGCCCTTGGTCCGGGTGTCGGTGGTGAGGATGCCTTCGGCCGCCCGAGCCCAGGCGTCGCCACCGTCGTCGAGCTGGTCGAGCGCCTCTGGCAGGCCACCGAGAAGTCGCTCCATCGGCAGCGGTTCGCCGATCACGCCGGTGGAGAACGGCAGCACCTGGTCGGCCGACACCTCGGCGAGTTCGGCCAGCGCCTGACAGGTGGCGTGGGCGTCGCGCATGCCGATCTCGCCGGTGCCGGCGTTGGCATTGCCGGTATTGATGACCAGGTAGCGAACCGCGTCGCCCGCGGCCAGATGCTGGCGGGCCACATGGACCGGCGCCGCGCAGAAGGCGTTGCGGGTAAAGGTGCCGGACACCCTGGCGCCCGGGGCCACCTCGATCACCACCAGATCACGCCGGCCCGGCTTCTTGATGCCTGCCATGGCACTGCCCAGGCGAACCCCGGGGATCGGCCCCATTGCCGGAAAAATGCTGTCACCGACTGCCATTGTTTTCTCCTTGCGTCAAAGACGACCCCAGGCCTTGAAGCCCGGGGTCGCCGTCGTCATGGGTTGCGAGGCTTGCTCAGCTGAGCTTGCCGCAGCACTGCTTGTACTTCTTGCCGGAGCCGCAGGGGCAGGGATCATTGCGGCCAACCTTGGGGGCGTCTCGACGCACCGGGCGCTGATCGGCAACCTCGTTGACGTGACGCTCGCCGCCCTCGTCGGCCATCTCGGCGTCCGTCGCGGCAGGTGCGTCGTGGCGACTGGCCGCCTGGGCGCTCTCGCGCGCAAGGGCCTCGCGACGCTGACGCTCCAGGGCGTCCACCTCCTCGGGGGCACGCACCTGCACGTGACTGAGGATACGGGTGACGTCGGCCTTGATATTGGTCAGCAGGTTCTGGAACAGCTCGAAGGATTCGCGCTTGTACTCCTGCTTCGGATTCTTCTGAGCGTAGCCACGCAGATGGATACCACGACGCAGATGGTCCATGGACTGCAGGTGTTCCTTCCAGCGGGTGTCCAGCACCTGCAGCATGACCTGCTTCTCGAAGCGCCGCATCAGCTCCTCGCCAGCGATGGCGACCTTGGCCTGGTAGGTCTCGCGATGCTGGGTCTGCAGGCGTTCGCGCAGCTGCTCCTCGTGGAAGCGCTCGTCCTCCTCGGCCCACTGCACCACCGGCGCGTCCAACTGGTACTCGCTCTTGAGGTGAGCCTCGAGCCCCGCCAGGTCCCACTGCTCGGGCAGGCTCTGGGGCGGCACGTAGGCACTGATGGCCTCGTCCAGCACCTCTTCACGAATGCCCATGACGTTGTCGGAGACGTCGCTGGCGGCCAGGATCTCGTTGCGCTGCTCGTAGATCACGCGACGCTGATCGTTGGCCACGTCATCGTACTCGAGCAGCTGCTTGCGGATATCGAAGTTGCGTCCCTCGACCTTCTTCTGAGCACGCTCGACGGCGTTGGACACCATCTTGTGCTCGATGGCCTCGCCCCGCTCCAGGCCAAGCGCCTGCATCAGCTTCTGCACCCGTTCGGAACCGAACAGACGCATCAGGTTGTCTTCCAGCGACAGGAAGAAGCGGGTCGAGCCCGGGTCGCCCTGGCGGCCACTACGACCACGCAGCTGATTGTCGATGCGCCGTGACTCATGGCGCTCGGAGCCGATGACGTGCAGACCACCGGCGGCCAGCACCGCCTCGTGGCGCTCGCGCCAGGCCTCCTTCAATGCCTCGACCTCGGCGTCGCTGGCGTTTTCCAGCTTGGCCGCTTCGGCCTCCCAGTTGCCGCCGAGCACGATATCGGTACCACGACCGGCCATGTTGGTCGCGATGGTCACCGCACCTGGGCGCCCGGCCTGGGCGATGACCTCGGCCTCGCGCTGGTGCTGCTTGGCGTTGAGCACGTTGAAGTCGATGCCCGCCTTGCGCATCAACTCGGCCAGGTATTCGGACGTCTCGATGGACGCGGTACCCACCAGCACCGGACGGCCGGCCTCGACCTGGACCTTGACGTCCTCGATGATCGCCTCGAACTTCTCTTCGGCGCTGAGGTAGACGAGGTCGTTCATGTCCTTGCGCGCCAGCGGCCTGTTGGTGGGGATGACCACCACATCGAGCCCGTAGATCTGACGGAATTCGAAGGCCTCGGTATCGGCGGTACCGGTCATCCCGGACAGCTTCTCGTACAGGCGGAAGTAGTTCTGGAAGGTGGTGGAGGCCAGGGTCTGGCTCTCGCGCTGGACGGTCACACCCTCCTTGGCTTCCACCGCCTGGTGCAGGCCCTCTGACCAGCGACGGCCCGGCATGGTACGCCCGGTGTGTTCGTCGACGATGACCACCTGTCCCTCGCTGACGATGTAGTCGACGTCAGGGTGGTACAGGTGGCGCGCACGCAGCGCCGAGTGCATATGCTGCAACAGGTTGAGGTTCTGGGCGGCGTAGAGCGAGTCGTCCTCGCCGAGCAGCCCCTGGGCGCGCATCAGCTCCTCGACCTTGTGGTGCCCGCGCTCGGTCACCTCGACCTGCTTCTGCTTCTCGTCGAGGGTAAAGTCGCCGCTTTCGGGATCTTCCTCGTCGGTGCAGGGCGTGAGCTCCCTGGCGAGCCGATCCACCACCTTGTACAGCTCGGTGTTCTCGTCCACCGCACCGGAGATGATCAGCGGCGTGCGCGCCTCATCGATAAGGATGGAGTCCACCTCGTCGACGATGGCAAAGTGCAGTTCCCGCTGAACCTTGTCTTCCAGCGAAAACGCCATGTTGTCGCGCAGGTAGTCGAAGCCGAACTCGTTGTTGGTGCCGTAGGTGATGTCGCAGGCGTAGGAGTCACGCTTCTCCTCGGAGGTCTGGCCGGAGTAGATCACGCCTACCGACAGGCCGAGGAACTCGTACAGGGGGCGCATCCAGTTGGCGTCACGCCGGGCCAGGTAGTCGTTGACCGTGACCACGTGCACGCCCTTGCCGGGCAAGGCGTTGAGGTACACCGCCAGGGTCGCGACCAGGGTCTTGCCCTCACCGGTCTTCATCTCGGCGATCCGGCCGCGGTTCAAGGTCATGCCGCCGATCAGCTGTACGTCGAAGTGACGCATGCCCATCACCCGCTTGCTGGCCTCGCGCACGGTGGCAAAGGCTTCGGGCAACAGGGCATCGAGCGACTCACCGGCCGCCAGACGCTCACGGAACTCAGCGGTGCGGGCGGCCAGCGCAGCGTCGTCGAGGGCTTCGAGGCTCGGCTCGAGCTCATTGACGGCGCGAACCTGGCGGGACATGCGCTTGACGTCGCGGTCGTTCTTGGAGCCGACGACTTTACGCAGCAGAGAATTGATCATGAAACTTCCTGAAATCTGGAACCTGAAAAAGAGGCCGCCAGGCATTGGCGACCGTCACGCTTCATCGAATTCAGGCGATGTCAGGAGGACCCCGGCGGGACACCACGTCGAGGGCGGCCACCGGCACCAGCATTGGCGCCGACCAGGCCACCGACGGGGACGATGGTTTGGGCAGGGTCTTGAGGGGATGTCGGGCCAGCCGATGGCGGCAGGCCTTGAGCATGGTATGGGCCCGGATGACCGCCGGCGCCATGATGCAGATCTGCACCAGTCGCTCGGTGGCTCGGGGAGATTCGGCGGCGCTCAGGCTCGCCGGCAGCAGGCAGCCCACCAGCAGCCCTGCCAACCACCATCTGGCCACCCGACGGGCACGAGCCTCGCGGGGGCAGCAGCGATGTGGGTCGATGGCAGTCATGCTGTCGGGGAACTCCCTGGCGTGCTAGTCTCGGGCCGGCGCCATGCCGGCTGCCCATCACTCGAGCGGCCATCATGCAAACGGCCATGACACCTGCGTTCCACAGACGAACGCCGCCGAGCAACAAATTCATTGATCCTGGGGCATCCCAAGACACAAGCACATGAGTATAAAGGTTAAGCGGTTCCGCGCCCAGTCCATGACAGGGCTTCTTCAGGGCCGCGGCGAACTGGGCGGACTGATGCGCATGGCGCGCCTGATCGAGCGCGCTCAGGAGCATCTGCGCAATGAACTCTCGCCCACCCTGGCGGAACACCTGTTTGTCGGTGGCTTCCGTGACGGCCGCCTGACCCTGATCACCGATGGCGCAGCCTGGCTGACCCGTCTGCGCTACGAGCAGCCGCGTCTGCTCGACTGCCTGCACCAGTTGCCGGAGTTCCAGGCGGTGACCGGCTTCCACCTCAAGGTACGCCCAGTGCGCCCGGCCAAGGTTGCGCCGCGCCAGGTAAGGCGCCTGCCCGCCCAGGCCGGTGACGAGCTCTCGAGCTGCGCCGCCGATGTCGAGGATCCGCGACTCAAGCGCGCCCTGGAGCGCCTGGCGGCCCACGCCGAATCGCCTTCAGGGAAAGACGACGCCTAACGCCATCGGCGCTCCCCGCGCATGAATCGCCGCGGCCTCCCGACCCTGCCCGCGCCGCTTGGCGACGCCGAACACGACGTGAACATGAGGCGAACATGAAACCCCAGACAGCAGAACGCCGCCCCGAGGGGCGGCGTTCAAGCGAGTGATGGCCGAAGACAAGTTGCTACGGAAGACTGGCGATCTGCGGGGCTAACCTTGGCCTGGCCATCACCGAGGCTCGCATCACGCCATGGCCGGTGCCGCGTAGGAAATCGGCGCCGATTCGGCTTCGCTCTCGTAGGTCACGATCTCCCAGGCCTCGGGCTGCTCGATGAGCGCACGACACAGCTGGTTGTTCAGCGCGTGACCGGACTTCACGCCACGGAACTCGCCGATCAGGCTGTGACCGAGCTGGTAAAGGTCACCGATGGCGTCCAGCACCTTGTGCTTGACGAACTCGTCGTCGTAGCGCAGACCACCGTCGTTCACGATGCGGTAGTCGTCCACCACGATGGCATTGTCGAGGCTGCCACCAAGCGCCAGGTTGTTCGAGCGCAGGTACTCGAGATCACGCATGAAGCCGAAGGTCCGCGCGCGAGACACCTCCTTGACGAAGGACGTCGTGGAGAAGTCGACCATGGCGGTCTGCTTCTGGTCCTCGAACACCGGGTGATCGAAGTCGATGGCAAAGGAGACCTTGAAGCCCTGATGGGGCAGGAAGACGGCTTCCTTGTCGCCTTCGCTGACCTTGATCTCACGCTTGATGCGGATGAACTTCTTGGCCGCGCTCTGCTCCTGGATCCCGGCGGACTGGATCAGGAACACAAAGGGTCCGGCACTACCGTCCATGATCGGCACTTCGGGCGCGCTCACATCGACGTAGGCATTGTCGATGCCGAGACCCGCGAAGGCGGACATCAGGTGCTCCACGGTCGCGACCTTCTCACCATTCTGAGACAGGGCGGTGCAGAGAGTGGTGTCGGTCACATTCAACGCCTGGGCGGGAATGCGGACCTCCGGCTCGAGGTCGGTGCGCACGAACACAATGCCCGTGTCCACCGGCGCGGGGCGAAGCGTCAGGTAGACCTTCTTGCCGGAGTGCAGTCCCACGCCCGTGGCGCGGATGACATTCTTGAGGGTACGTTGTCTGATCATTGTGCAGTCGCCAGGCAGTCGTTGGTTATCAAACACCGTTCACTATAACACCAAACGGACGTTTCAACAAAAAAACATCGCCTTTCGATCCCTGCACCCCGGAAATTTCGCGCACTCTGCTCTCGATCAGTCCGCCTGACGCCGCAGGAAGGCAGGAATATCGAGATAATCGTCCAACTCCTGAGACTTGCGCTTCTCGGCCTGCGGTCGCGGTGATTCCTGCGCCTCTGGCTTGCTCGCTGCGGCCACACCGGCGCCGCCCTGGGCGCGATTGATCGCACTCTGCTGAGGACGCTGGCGCGCCTCGGGACGACGAACCTGCTGCTGCGCCGCCGGCTTCTGCTGGCGTGACACCTGATTGTCGAGACCCGCCGCGACCACGGTGACCCGCAGTTCGTCGGTCATGTCCATGTCGATGGAGGTACCCACGACGATGGTGGCGTCCTGGGAGGCGAACTCCTGCACCGTGGCGCCGACGTCGTTGAACTCACCGATCGACAGATCCGGCCCAGCGGTGATGTTGACCAGGATGCCGCGAGCGCCGTGCAGATCGATATCCTCGAGCAGCGGGCTGCGGATCGCCTTCTCGGCGGCCTCGCGTGCGCGATTTTCGCCGGTGGCACCACCGGTGCCCATCATCGCCATGCCCATCTCTGACATCACGGTGCGCACGTCGGCAAAGTCGACGTTGATGATGCCCGGGCTGGTGATCAGCTCGGCGATACCCTGCACGGCACCCAGCAGGACGTCATTGGCGGCGCTGAAGGCAGTCAGCAGTGTCGCGCTCTTGCCAAGCACGGACAGAAGCTTCTCGTTGGGAATGGTGATCAGCGAGTCGACATGCTCGGACAGCTCCTTCATGCCCTCTTCCGCTGCGCGCATGCGCTTGGGGCCCTCGAAGGGGAACGGGCGGGTGACCACCGCAACGGTCAGGATGCCCAACTCCTTGGCGACCTGAGCGACCACCGGTGCCCCGCCGGTGCCGGTACCGCCACCCATGCCGGCGGTGATGAAGACCATGTCGGCGCCACCGAGCAACTCGGCGATCCGCTCACGATCTTCCATCGCGGCCTGACGACCCACGTCAGGGTTGGCACCGGCGCCGAGCCCCTTGGTGATCTCGCTGCCGAGCTGCAGCACGGTCTTGGCGGAGACGCGCTTGAGCGCCTGGGCATCGGTATTGGCGCAGATGAACTCCACCCCTTCGATGCTGCTCTCGACCATGTGATTGACGGCATTGCCGCCGCCGCCACCGACGCCGATGACCTTTATGACCGCGCTGCTTGAGGGCGCGCTATCTACGACTTCGAACATTTGCCCCGTCTCCTGAGCCGCTTGTGCGGCCCTTTCAGAAATTTCCTTTGAACCAGCCTTTGATCTTTTCCAGCGCCGGAGTCCTTTCCTCTGGTCCACGCCGGGAGACGTCCTCGCGTCTCGATTGCGACGAGATGGTGCCACCCTGCCCCTGGTGGACACGACCCTGACGGGCCTCATGTAGAGCGTAATGTAACAAACCGACACCCGTCGAATAAATCGGATTTCGCACCACGTCGGCCAGGCCCCTCACATTCTGCGGACAAGCGACCCTGACCGGCATGTGAAATATCTCTTCGGCAAGCTCCACCACACCTTCCATGCGCGATGTGCCACCGGTCAACACCACCCCTGCGGCGACCAGATCCTCAAAGCCGCTGCGGCGCAGTTCGTCGCGCACCAGGGTGAACAATTCCTCGTAACGCGGCTCGACCACTTCGGCCAGCGACTGTCGAGACAGGTCTCTGGCGGGACGGTCGCCGACGCTCGGCACCTTTATCATTTCGTCGCTGGAAGCCAGCTGGGTCAGCGCACAGGCGTACTTGACCTTGATCTCCTCGGCGTACTGGGCCGGGGTACGCAGCGCCATGGCGATATCGTTGGTGACCTGGTCGCCGGCGATGGGTATCACCGCAGTGTGGCGGATGGCGCCCTCGGTGAATACCGCAATATCGGTGGTGCCCCCGCCGATGTCGACCATGCAGACGCCCAGTTCACGCTCATCCTCGGTAAGCACGGCATGACTGGAAGCCAGCTGCTCGAGGATGATGGCGTCGACGTCGAGCCCACAGCGACGCACGCACTTCTCGATGTTCTGTACCGCGTTGAGTGCGGCGGTCACCAGATGAACGCGTGCCTCCAGACGCACACCCGACATGCCCAGCGGCTCACGGATACCGCCCTGGGTGTCGATGGCGAACTCCTGGGGCAACACGTGCAGCACCCGCTGCCCTTCGGAAATGGCCCTGGCCCGCGCCGAGTCGATCACTCGCTCGATATCGGAAGGCGCAACTTCGCGCTCCTTGATCGCCACGACCCCGTCGGAATTCATGGAACTGATATGACTGCCGGCAATGCCCACATAAACCGAATGTATGTCGCAACCGGCCATCAACTCAGCTTCTTCAACCGCACGCTGAATCGACTGGACCGTGGATTCGATATTGATCACCACTCCCTTCTTCATGCCACGGGAGGGATGAGAGCCGATACCGGCAATTTCGATACCACCATCGTCGGTGGGTTGCCCCACGATCGCGACGACCTTGGATGTTCCGATATCCAGCCCGACTACCATATTGGACACGTTGGATGGACCTGCCATGAGCCGGGAAATCTCCTTGAACGGATTCCGTTACCTCGGAACCTGCCTCTGTTATAAAAAAACCTGGGACGATTATAGGAACAATAGCGCTTGTTCGACCAGCCCGGGGCGTACATTCATTCCACGATACGGACACATTTAAACAAAAGAAACCGAGAAAACTTTGCCGATGGCCGGAAAAGTGTCGCCATATAATTCCGTTCTCGCGTCTGATCCATGCCGTCTTTTCGTTAACCGCGAGTCGCGGCCTCATCATCGACCGGCTCCGTCTCGCCATGCCAGGCCACGGCGACGCCGTTGGGGTAGCGCAGATCGATGTAGCGAATGTGCGACGCGACCTCACCCAGTTCACGCCGCCAGGCCGCCTCGAGGCGCCCGAGGCGGGCGTCCAGATCTCCACGGCCGAGCATGATCCAGACGCCGCTGTCCAGCTGAAAGCGCCAGGCGCCGCGGGCTTCCAGACGTAGCTGGTCGATCCCGAGCCCCATCTTATCCAGCCGCTGCCCCAGGTCATCGAAGTAGGCCAGCACCTCGGGACCAGCGCCACCGGGTCCCGCCATATCCGGTAGTCCCATGGGCGGCTCCACCGGGGCAAAGACAAAGGGCTCGCCATCGCCGTTGAGCAGTTGATCGTCGTTCCAGCGCGCCACCGGGCGCTGCTCCTCGAGCTCGAAGGTCAGTGCATTGGGCCACTCGCGACGAATACGCACCTCCTTGAGCCAGCCCACCTGCAATGCCTGCTCACGCAGCGCCTCCAGGTCCACCGACAGCCAGGTCCGGCCCCTGACCAGCGGCGCCAGCTGGCCCTTGAGGTAGCTGGCGTCCACGTGGTGCAACTCACCACCGATGGACACTCGCTCGATGGGCCGATCCAGCCACAACCACAGCGCCTTGCCACCGGCGCCCACCAGGGCAGCCAGCAGCACGACGCCAAGCCAGGTGCCGCGCCTGGCCATCTCAGCCGCGCTCCCTGGCGGTATCGAGGATACGCAGGACCAGCTCGTCGAAGTCGATGCCTGCATGGGCCGCCGCCTGGGGCACCAGACTGTGATCTGTCATGCCGGGCACGGTATTGACCTCGAGCAGCCAGAACCGACCTTCAGCGTCGCGCATCACATCGACGCGGCCCCAGCCCTGACAGCCCACCGCCTCGAACGCCGCCAGGCACAGCTCGCCCAGCGCGGTCTCCTGCTCGGTATCCAGACCACAGGGCAGGTGGTAAAGCGTCTCGTTGGACAGGTACTTGGCCTCGTAGTCGTAGAAGCCGCTGGGCACCTCGACGCGAATGGCCGGCAGCGCGCTGTCGCCAAGTACCGACAAGGTAAATTCGTCTCCCGACACAAAACGCTCGGCCATCACCCGAGTATCGAAGGTGGCGGCCTCACGATAGGCGGTTTCGAGTTCATCACGGCTGTTGACGATGCTGATGCCGATGGTCGAACCTTCATGGACCGGCTTGACCACCAGCGGCAGACCCAGTCGGTCGGCCACCTCGTTCCAGTCGGCTTCGGGCGACAGCAGCACGCTCTCGGGCGTCGGCAGACCCAGGGTCTGCCACAGCGCCTTGGTCCTGAGCTTGTCCATGCCCAGCGCCGAGGCCAGCACACCGCTGCCAGTATAGGGGATTCCCGCCAGTTCCAGGGCCCCCTGCAGACAGCCGTCCTCCCCTCCCCTGCCGTGCAAGGCAATGAACACCAGATCGGGGTTCAGCGCCTGCAGCCCGGCAACGCCGCCCTCGGCAAGGTCATAGCCGGTCACTTCAAGGCCCTGGCGCTGACACGCCGCCAGCACGGCGGCACCGCTGTTCAGCGACACTTCTCGTTCGGCACTATGGCCACCGTAGATGACCACCACATGGCCGTAGGACTGTACTTGTCGTGTCACAGGATCACCTCGTCGAACTGAAGCTGGGCATCCGCCAGACGCTGGGAGATGCCACCCACGTCACCGGCGCCCTGGGTAATCAGGATATCGCCGGGTCTGAGCACCTTGGCCAGCAGCGCCGGCAATTCCGCCTTGTCCTGGGCGAAGATCGGATCGACTTCGCCACGCTGACGGATGGAACCCGCCAGGCTGCGACCATCGGCGCCGGGCAGCGCGGCTTCGCCGGCACTGTAGACGTCGAGCAGTACCAGCGTATCGACGCCGGACAGCACCCTGACGAAGTCCTCATAGAGATCGCGCGTGCGCGAATAGCGATGGGGCTGGTAGACCATCACCAGCCGGCGCTCGGACCAGCCATCGCGCACCGCCTTGATGACCATCTCCACCTCGCGGGGGTGGTGACCATAGTCGTCCACCAGCATCACCTCACCTTCACCGTTCGGCGCGGCGAAGTGACCGTGTACCTGGAAGCGACGGCCAACCCCGGCAAAGCTCGCGAGTCCCCGCAGAATCGCCTCGGCGTCGACCCCGGCGTCGCTGGCCACGGCGATCGCCGCCAGCGCATTGAGCGCATTGTGACGGCCCGGCATGGCCAGACTGACATCGAGATCCTCGAGGTTGCCGGGCCGCACTGCGGTAAAGCGGACTTCGCCGGCACTCTGGGTGAAGTTCTCGATGCGATAGTCGGCGTCGTCGGAGAAGCCATAGGTGACGAACTGGCGATTGATGCGGTCGAGCAGGCCACGCACGTTGTCGTCATCGATGCACAGTATCGCCAGACCGTAGAACGGCAGGTTATGCAGAAACTCGATGAAGGTGTGCTTGAGACGCTCGAAGTCGCCACCATAGGTGCTCATATGGTCGGCATCGATATTGGTGACGATGCTGACCATTGGCTGCAGGTGCAGAAAGGAGGCATCGGACTCGTCCGCCTCGGCCACCAGGTAGTCGCCCTGCCCCAGCTGGGCGTTGGTGCCGGCGCTGGTCAGCTTGCCGCCGATGACGAAGGTCGGGTCCAGCCCGCCCTCACCCAGAAGAGTGGCGGTCAGGCTGGTGGTGGTGGTCTTGCCATGGGTCCCGGCCACGGCGATGCCGTGACGGAAGCGCATCAGCTCGGCCAGCATCTCGGCGCGACGTACCACCGGCACGCGATGCTCGTGGGCCCACACAAGCTCCGGGTTGTCCGCGTCCACGGCGGTGGATACCACCACCACATCGGCACCGGCGGCGTGCTCGGCAGCGTGTCCGATGAACACCTGGGCGCCGCACTGTTCGAGTCGCGCCACCACCGACGAATGACGCAGATCGCTGCCGCTGACCTGGTAGCCCTGATTGGCCAGCACCTCGGCGATGCCGCACATGCCGGCGCCGCCGATGCCGACGAAGTGGATACGACGAATGCGCCGCATGCCGAGACCGGGCCTGGTGGCAGCGGATGAGCTCAGTTGGCCGGGGACCGGCCCTTGGGTCGAATTACTCAAAACCTGTCTCCATACAGCCCGCCACCAGCCGTTCCACAGCGTCAAGGTGGGCCTCGGCCCTTGCCTTGCTCGCCATGGCCGCCAGGGTGTCGGGCTCAAGCAAGGTCCCCAGGCGCTCGGCCAGGGACGTCGGATTCATGTCACGCTGCTGAATAAGCGCCGCGGCACCGGCACCGACCAGCGCCTGGGCGTTGGCCGTCTGATGATCATCCACGGCGTGGGGGAAAGGTACGAACAGCGCCGGCTTGGCCGCCGCCGCCAGCTCCGCCACGGTCAGCGCGCCGGAGCGACAGACCACCAGATCCGCCCAATCGTAGGCGTCGGCCATATCTGCGATAAAGTCGCTGACCTCGGCGTCAACGCCGGCAGCCTGATAGCCCTCGCGGGTCGCCTGGTCCTTGTCTCTACCGGCCTGGTGGCGCACCTCGGGACGCGACTCGGGGGGTAGCTCGGCCAGCGCTCTGGGCATCTGCTGGTTGAGCGCCAGCGCCCCCAGGGAGCCACCGACCATCAGCAGACGAAGGCGTCGTCCGCGCATCTGGTCGGCCACACGTGCATGCTCGCCAAGGGCGGCGATGTCATCCCTGACCGGATTGCCGACGACCTCGGCGCGGCCACCGAAGGCCTGGGGAAAGGCGGCGTAGACTCGCTTGGCCAGGTGCGACAGTGCACGATTGGTCAGCCCGGCCACGGCGTTCTGCTCGTGGATGACCAGCGGTCTGCCGCACAGTCGGGCGGCAAGCCCGCCGGGACCGCTGGCAAAGCCTCCGAGCCCGACCACCAGCTGTGGGTCGAACTCGCGAATCACGCTTCTCGCCTGGCACACGGCGCGCCCAAGGCGCACCGGCGCCTTGAGCCAGCCCGCCAGACCGTTGCCCCTGAGGCCGCTGATGGCGATCTGGTGAAGCACTATGCCGGCCTCGGGCACCAGGCGATTCTCGATACCTCTGGGACTACCCAGCCACGCCACCTCGACGCCCTGCTGCTGCAATCCCCTGGCCAGCGACAGCGCCGGGATGACGTGCCCCCCGGTGCCGCCGGCCATGATCAGCGCTCGCCTTCCCTGTGTGTCACTCACGGCTTCACTCCTGCAGCCTTGGTTCTCCTGGGCGCTTCGCGGGCCTGGTCACGCCGCGCCGCCGGCGACTGCCGACGCTGGCGCTCGCGCGTCTCGATGTCCACCCGCAGCAACAACGCCACCATGATACAGCTCACCACCAGGCTCGACCCACCGTAGGACAACAGCGGCAGGGTCAACCCCTTGGTCGGCAACATGCCGGTACTCACCGCGATGTTGATAAAGGCCTGGGCGCCGATCACCAGGGCGATGCCATAGCTCAGGTAGGCGGCAAACGGCAGCCTCGCAAGCTCGGCCCGACGCCCTACCGCCATGGCCCGCCACACCAGCAGTGCGAACAGGCCGACCACGGCGATCGCGCCGACCATGCCGAGCTCTTCGGCGAGCACCGCAAAGACGAAGTCGGTGTGGGCCTCCGGCAGGTAGAACAGCTTCTGTACGCTGTTACCGAGGCCCATGCCGATCAAGTGGCCGCGACCGAAGGCGATCAGCGCCTGGGTCAGCTGGTAACCGCTGGCAAACTGGTCCGCCCAGGGATCGATGAAACTTGTCAGTCTCGCCATGCGGTAAGGTTCGGCCACCGCCAGGATGGCACCCAGGGTTCCCACCAGCACGAACAACAGCAGAAAGCGCCCCCAGGGCGCCCCGGCCATCAGCAACATGCCCATGACGCAGCTGGTCATGACCACCACACCGCCGTAGTCGGGCTCGAGGATCAGCAGCACGGCCACCACTCCAACCACTACCAACGGGCGCAGGAAGGCCCCCCACTGACGCCTGACCTGTGGCAGAAAGCGTTCCAGATAGCCCGCCATGTAAGCGATCAAGCAGAGCTTGGCGACCTCCGAGGCCTGTAGATTGAAGGGCACCCCGGGGATCGACAGCCAGCGGCGGCTGCCGTTGACCTCGCGCCCCACCAGCAGTACCAGCAACAGCAGCACCAGCCCCACCACCAGCAGCAGCGGGCCATTGGCCTTCCACCAGGCCAGGGGGACGCGCAGCGCCAGGCACCCCACGGTCAACCCACCCAGCACGAAGATGCCGTGGCGAATACTGAAGTACCAGGCGTTGCCGGTCAGGCTCGACGCCACCTCGGTGGAGGCCGACGTCACCATCACCCAGCCGATCAGCAGAAGCGACAGAGTAGCCACCACCAGCCAGCCATCGAAGGCATGGTCGCGGGTGGAAAGACGCTCGCGCAGGGCACCGAGGCGCTGGCGAGATCGGGCGAGACGACTCATGGCTTGGCTCCGCTGGAAAGGTCCTGCACCCAGGCGCGAAAGGCGTCTCCCCTGGCCTGATAGTTGACGAACTGATCGAGACTGGCGCAGGCCGGTGACAGCAGCACCGCATCACCGGGCCTTGCCACCTCCCGTGCGCGACACATGGCGGCGTCCAGGTCGTCGACGCGGGTGATGGCGACCGCGCCCTTCAGGGCCTGGGCCAGCGCCTCGGCGTCGCGACCGAACAGCACCACCTCACGGGCGTAGCGCGACAGGGGGGCGGCCAGCGGCGAGAAATCGGCACCCTTGCCGACACCGCCGGCCAGCAGTACCAGACGCCCATCCAGGGTCGGGCCGAGACCGGCGATGGCGGCCAGGGTCGCGCCCACATTGGTGCCCTTGGAGTCGTTGATCCAGTCGACGTCGTCGATGGTGGCGAGCCACTCGCTGCGGTGGGCAAGCCCGCTGAAACGTTCGAGCACCCGGGCCATGGCCTCCAGCGGAAAACCCAGACGCTGGCCCATGGCCAGGGCGGCCAGCGCATTGGCCTGGTGGTGACGGCCGCTCTGGCGCATGCGAGCCACCGGCAACAGCGGTTGGTCCGCGTGGAAGAACCAGGGCTCGCCCTGGTGCTCCACCACGCCCCAGTCGTCGCCGGATTGCGGCGCCGTCACGCCGAAGCGTGACAGTGCAGGCAACGCCTCGTCCGGCCAGGTCAGGGGGTCCTCGGCGTTGACCACCGCGTGCCTGGCACCACGAAAGATCGCGAGCTTGGCGCGGCGATAGCCGGCCATGTCGCCGTGGCGATCGAGGTGGTCCTCGCTGAGGTTAAGGAAGGCAGCACTGTCGGCCCCCAGACACGGGGTCGTCTCGAGCTGAAAGCTGGACAGCTCCAGCACAAAGAGATCCGCCTCGGGTTCCTGCACCAGCAGGTCCAGCGCCGGGGTACCGAGGTTACCCCCCACGGCCACCCGCCGCCCCGCCTCGCGGGCCATCTCGCCGACCAGGGTGGTCACGGTGGACTTGGCGTTGGCACCGGTGATGGCCGCCAGCGGCGCGCGACAGGCCCGCCGGAACAGCGCGATCTCACCCACCAGACGGGGCTCGCCGGTGTCCGGATCGATGCGCCTGGCCGGCGCCTCGAAGCACGCCTGATGGGGGTCGATGCCGGGGCTCAGGATCACCTCCCGCGCGTCGTCCAGCACCAATCCATCGAGCGGCCCCAGGCGCACCGGCACCCCCGGAAAGTCCGCCAGGAAGACGTCGAGTCCCGGCGGCGCCTCGCGGGTGTCCACCACCATGAAATCGCGGCCTTCACGCTTGAGATGACGACAGATCGCCATCCCCGACAGGCCGAGCCCTACCACCACGCTCAGGTGGGCGGGCACGACATGGCGTTGCGGCAGTCGCACATCCTGACTGGCGTCCATGGCCACCTCAGCGGATCTTGAGGGTGGCCAGACCCAGCAGGACCAGCACCACGGTGATGATCCAGAAGCGCACGATCACGCGAGGCTCGGGCCAGCCCTTGAGCTCGAAGTGGTGATGCAGCGGCGCCATGCGGAAGATACGACGACCGGTCAGCTTGTAGGAGCCGACCTGCAGGATCACCGAGATGGTCTCCATGACGAAGACGCCACCCATGATGAACAGCACCACTTCCTGGCGCACGATCACCGCGACCACGCCCAGGGCCGCACCCAGCGCCAGGGCGCCGACGTCACCCATGAACACCTGGGCAGGATAGGTGTTGAACCACAGAAAGCCGAGTCCGGCGCCGGAAATGGTGGCGCAGAATACCGCCAGCTCGCCGGCACCGGGGATCATCGGAATCTGCAGGTACTCGGAGAATACCGCGTTGCCGCTGGCGTAGGCGAAGACGCCAAGGCCCATGGCGACCATCACCGTGGGCATGATCGCCAGGCCGTCCAGGCCGTCGGTCAGGTTGACTGCGTTGGAGGAGCCGACGATCACCAGGTAGGTCAGCAGGATGTAGAAGCCACCCAGGGGCAGCACGAAGTCCTTGAGCAGCGGCAGGATCAGACTGGTCTCCACCGGCGAGGCCGCGGTCAGGTAGAGCACCACGGCAGCCCCCAGGCCGATCACCGACTGCCAGAAGTACTTCCAGCGGGCCGGCAGTCCACGCGGGTTCTTTTCCACCACCTTGCGATAGTCGTCGACCCAGCCGATGGCGCCGAAGCCCAGCGTGACCACCAGCACCACCCACACATAATGGTTGGTCAGATCGCCCCACAGCAGGGTACTGACGGCCATAGCCATCAGAATCATGGCGCCGCCCATGGTCGGCGTACCGGCCTTGGACAGGTGGGACTGGGGACCGTCGTCGCGCACCGCCTGGCCGATCTGACGCTCCACCAGACGGCGGATCATCAGGGGGCCAAACCACAGACACAGCACCAGCGCGGTGATGGTCGCCAGAATCATCCTCAGGGTGAGGTATCCAAAGACGTTGAAGGCGCTTTGATAGTTCGCCAACAATTCAGCCAGGAAAAGCAACATGTATCAGGTTCACCTTGAAACATCCGGCCGCAAGGCCGCCACGACGCCTTCCATCCCCGCGGCGCGGGAGCCCTTGACCAGCACGCTGGCCGCCTCGGGCAGATGTTGACGCACATGGCGGACCATCGCCGCCTGATCAGAAAAATGGTACCCGCCTTCGCCGAAGGCTCGGGCGGCGGTCTCGGCCGCCTCGCCCAGAGTACCGAGAAATGTGATGCCGCGTTCCCGCGCGTAGCGTCCGATCTCTGCGTGCAGATCGGCAGACGCTTCACCCAGCTCTCCCATGGCGCCGAGCAGGCACCAGTGCGGGCCGGGCAGTCCCAGCAGGGCGTCGATGGCCGCCTTCATCGCCCCCGGGTTGGCATTGTAGGTATCATCGAGCAGCCGCGCACCGCGTAACCCCTCCTCCACGGTCAGGCGTCCCGGCGTCGGCACCACCTCGCCAAGCCCCGCCACCACGTCGGCGGCGGGCAGTCCCATGGCCAGCGCCCCGGCCGCTGCGGCCAGGGCATTGGACACGTTGTGACGACCCATCAGCGGCAGCTCGACACGCCCCAGCACCTGAGCGTCGAAAGTCAGCGTGAAAGCATAGCGCCCGAGCGTATCGCAGACCAGCTCCCCGGCATGGAGGCGCGCCTCGGGCGTCAGTCCGAAATCGATCACCTCGCGGGGCGACGCCAGGCTCTGCCACAGCGAGAAGTAGCGGTCGTCACGGTTGAGTACGGCGACGCCCTCGGGGCCGAGTCCGCCGAGAATCTCCCCCTTGGCCTGGGCGATGCGCCCCATGCCACCGAACTCGCCGACGTGGGCCCCGGTGACATTGGTGATGATGGCGACCTGGGGTTCGGCCAGCGCTACCGTCCAGGCGATCTCGCCCAGGTGATTGGCGCCGAGTTCCACCACGGCTCTCTGGTGGTCCGAGGCAAGCGCCAGCAGCGTCAAGGGTGCGCCGATATCGTTGTTGAGGTTGCCGTGGGTGGCGAGGGTCTCGCCCTGACGAGCCAGCAATGTCGCCAGCATCTGCTTGACCGTGGTCTTGCCACTGTTGCCGGTCACCGCCACCAGCGGACCGCCCCAGGCCCGGCGCCGCTCACGGGCCAGCAGCCCCAGCGCCATGCGGGTATCGCCCACCACCAGCTGGGGCAAGGGGTCGTCCACCGGGTGCTCGACCACCGCCGCCACGGCACCGCCTTCGCGGGCCTTAGCAATAAAGTCATGGGCATCGAAGCGCTCGCCCTTCAAGGCCACGAACAGCGTGTCCGCCGCCACCCGACGGGTGTCGGTGACGATGGCGGCTATCGGCGAGTTGGCAAGCCCCTGAAGGCCGCGGCCCTCTTCATCGACACCCAGCGCACGGCACGCCGACCCCAGCGACGAGAGCCCTGGCGCGCTCATTGGTCCCGCCCCTGTCGACGCTGGTCCAGGGCGGCTTCGGCCTCGGCCAGGTCGGAGAAGTCGTGGCGCACGCCCTGAATCTCCTGGTAGGCCTCGTGTCCCTTGCCGGCGATCAGAATCACGTCATCGGCGCTCGCCTCGGCGATGGTACGGGCGATGGCGTCACCGCGACCGGCGATGTTCCATGCCTGCTGGCGGGCCTGGCCCTCCAGCCCCGCGAGCATCGCCTGGCGAATGGCGTCCGGGTCCTCGCTTCTGGGGTTGTCGTCGGTGATCACCAGTCGATCGGCCTGGCCTGCGGCCGCCTGGGCCATCAGCGGGCGCTTGCCGCTATCGCGATCACCGCCGCAGCCGACCAGGCACCACAGCGCCCCGCGTCCGGGCAGGTGGGCGCGAAGCGCCGCCAGGGCGTTGTCCAGCGCATCCGGCGTGTGGGCGTAGTCGATCACCACGGTGGGAGCCCCGGGCCGTGTCAACGCCTGCATCCGTCCCGGCACCGGCGTCAGGGTCGCGGCGGCAGTCACCAGCTCGTCGATGCCGACACCCAGACCGTAGAGGGTGGCCATGGCCAGCAGGACGTTGTCGAGATTGAAGCGACCAAGCAGCGGCAGCACCACCACCTTCTCGCCTTCCGGCGTGGCGATCAGCGCACGCTGCCCACCGACGTCGGGCTCGACATCCAGCACCCTGAGCGAGACGGCATCGTCTTCACCACAGGCCAGCACCCGGGTGCCCTCGCCGATGCCCGCCAGCATCAGCCGAGCCAGGGGATCGTCGCCATTGACCACGGCCAGACTGATCTCCGGGCGCTTGAACAGCTTCGCCTTGGAGGCGGCGTAGGCGATCATGCTGCCGTGATAGTCGAGGTGGTCGCGGCTCAGGTTGGTAAACACCGCGGCAGTAAAGCGACAGCCCGCCACCCGCTCCTGCTCCAGGGCGTGACTGGAAACTTCCATGGCTATCCGAGTGATGCCCTGGTCGGCGAGCTCACCCAACTGGCGCTGCAGCGCCAGTGGCTCGGGGGTGGTCAGCATGCCCTGGGTCAAGGCACCCGGGCGACCGTGACCCAGGGTACCGATCAGGCCACAGTCGCTGCCCGTGGCGCGGGACAGCTCGGCAATATAGTGGGTCACCGAGCTCTTGCCGTTGGTGCCGGTGACACCGATCAGCTCGAGCCCATCGGGCACCTGATACAGGGTGCGCGCGAGCTCGCCGAGTCGGGCGCGCAGCCCGGGCAGCCACAGTACGCGACCATCGACCCGCGGCGGAGCGTCTTGCGGACCTTCCGCCAGCACCAGGCAGGCGCCGGCATCCAGTGCCTTGTCGATGTAGTCGCGGCCATCGGCGGCGACGCCGGGGATCGCGACAAAGGTCGCGCCGGGCGACACCTCGCGGCTGTCGGTAGTGAGCCAGGTCGCCACCTCGCCGGCGACCGCGGCGTTCGGCGCAAGCTCACTCCAGAACTGGGTCAGCACGTCTTCAAGACGCGCCAGGGATAGGGTCATGGCGGATTCCGTCGCCTTCTGCGTCATGGGCTGTCGCCCTCCTGTTCGGGGCGATCCGGCGGTACGTCGAGGATGCGCAGGGCACTGCCCGCCACCCGCGAGAACACCGGGGCAGCGATGGCGCCGCCGTAGTAGGCGTCGCCCCGGGGATGGTCGATCATTACTACGGTGATGATGCGCGGGTCGGAGACCGGGGTAATCCCGACAAACAACGACCGGTAGGCGTTCTGCTCGTAGCCACCGCTGCCGCTCTTGCGCACGGTGCCGGTCTTGCCGGCCACACTGTAGCCGGGCACCAGCGCGCGTCGGGCGCCGGTGCCTGGTGCCACCACCTCATCCATCATGGCCAGGACGCGGTCGGCGACGTCAGGCTCGATGACCGGCTCGCCCTGGGCGGCGCGGTTGAGGCGCAGCAGCGACGGCGGCAGGCGTTGGCCATGATTGGCGATGGAGGTATAGGCACTGGCCAGCTGCAAGGCGGTGACCGACAGACCGTAACCGTAGGACAGCGCGGCCCACTGACTGCTCGACCACACCGCCGGCGCCGGCATGTTGCCGGTGGCCTCTCCGGGGAAGCCGGTGCCCGGGGCCTGGCCGAAGCCCAGCGCGCGGTAGCGATCTGGCACCACCGGGTCGTCGAGCTGCAGGGTCAGCTTGGCCATGCCGATGTTCGAGGACTTGCGCAGGATCCCGGCCAGGGTCAGCTCGCCATTGTTGGAGACGTCGCGGATGGTGTAGCGGTCGATTCGCATCCAGCCAGGCGACGTATCCACCACGGTGTCACGTGGAAAGCGACCGGTCTCGAGCAGCGCCGACATGGCCAGCGGCTTCATCACCGAGCCCGGTTCGAACACGTCGACCATGGCCCGGTTGCGCAGCCCCTGGGGGTCCAGGCCGGCGCGGTTGTTGGGGTTGTAGGAGGGCTGATTGGCCATCGCCAGCACCTCGCCGCTGCGCGCGTCCATCATCACCAGTACGCCGCCGTCGGCGTCGTTCTCATCCACGGCAGCCTTGAGCTCACGGTAGGCCATGTACTGCAGTCGCTGATCGATGGACAGCGTCAGGTTGCCGCCTGGCTCTGCCTCCTGCAGCACCTCCAGGTCGCGCACCAGACGTCCACGGCGGTCCTTGAGCACGCGGCGCTTGCCGGGCTCACCGGACAGGTAGGATTGATAGGCCAGCTCCAGTCCTTCCTGGCCCTGGTCGTCGACGTTAGTGACCCCCAGCAACTGGGCGGTCACCTCGCCGGCAGGATAGTAGCGCTTGTACTCTTCCCGGGCGTGGACGCCAGGCACCCGCAGCTTGAGCACTTCCTCGGCCTGGGCCGGGGTCATGCGCCGACGCAGGTACATGAATTCACGTTCGCTGTAACGCGCGATGCGCTCGTTGAGGGCATCGAGGTCCTGGCCCAGCGCCTGGGCCAGGCGTAACCGCTGGATGTCGTCGGCGGGCAGGTCCTGGGGGTTGGCCCACAGCGTCACCACCGGAGTCGAGATCGCCAGCGGTTCGCCGTGACGATCGGTGATCATGCCCCGGTGGGCGGGGATCGGATCGGTTCTGAGGGTACGGGCGTCCCCCTGCACCTGAAGAAAGTTTCGATCGATGACGTGAAGATCGACGATCCGCCCGGCCAGCAGACCCAGGCCCAGCAGGATCAGCGTCATCATCACCACGTAGCGCGCCCGCCCCATCGGTTCCATCGGTGGCGGGCGGCGAGGTGTCACGCCCCGGGGAAGTTCCGCGGTCATGGCGTGATCACCTCGATGTCATGGATATCGGGCAGCCGCATCTCCAGACGCTCCACCGCCAGGCGTTCGACACGCGACGGCGTCGACCAGGCGCTCTCCTCCAGCAGCAACTGCCCCCACTCCGTCTGCAACTGCTGCTGTTCACGCTCCAGCTCCTGGAGCCGAGCATACTGCTGGCGAGTCTGGTGACTGACGCTGATCACCGCCAGCGCCGACACCAGGCATGCCAGCAGCAGCGCCACCACCAGCAAAAGGCGTGGCGACATGGTGCGCGGCAGCGGCCAGCCAAAGGCGTTGATGTCCAGTCGTCCTTGAGCCATGGAAGGTCCTCAGTAGCGCTTGCGCGCCATGCGCATGACGGCGCTGCGGGAGCGTGGATTGGCCTCGACCTCTTCGGCGCTGGCCTTCATCGCCTTGCCCAGTGACTCCAGCCGTCGCGCGATCTGATCGTCGCGCAGCGGTATACCCCGGGGCACCTGGGTATCGCCCTTGACGTGATCGCGGATAAATCTCTTCACCCGTCGATCCTCCAGCGAGTGGAAGCTGATCACCACCAGGTGTCCGCCGGGCGCCAGTGCCTCCAGCGCGGCTTCCAGCGCCTGATCGAGCTGATCGAGCTCACCGTTGATCTCGATACGCATGGCCTGGAACACGCGAGTGGCGGGATGCTTGCCCTTCTCCCAGGCGGGATGGGCGGCCTTGACCACCTCGGCAAGATCGGCCGTGCGGGTGAAAGGCCGTTCCTGGCGCCGAGCGATGATGGCCCGCGCCAGCCGACGAGCGTAGCGCTCCTCGCCGTAACGCTTGAACACCGAAGCCATCTCGGCCTCGCCCACACGCGCAATCCACTGGGCCGCGCTCTCGCCCTGGGTCGGGTCCATGCGCATGTCCAGCGGGCCGTCGCGCAGGAAGCTGAAACCGCGATCGGGATCGTCAAGCTGAGGAGAGGACACGCCGATGTCGAGCAGGATACCGGACAGCTTGCCATCGAGACCGTGGTCACGGGCAACCTCTCTCAGCCGCGCAAACTCGGCACGTTCGATGGTAAAGCGTGGGTCCTCGATGCTGGCCGCCTCGGCGATCGCCTGGGGGTCGCGATCAAGGGCCAGCAGGCCGCCGTCTTGTGCAAGGCGGGAAAGGATGGCGCGGGAATGACCGCCTCGTCCGAAGGTGCCATCCAGATATACGCCGGCGGGATCATGCACCAGGGCGTCGACGGCACCGTCGAGCAGGACGCTTTCATGAGCGAAGCCGCGCACGGAGGATTCAGGGGAAGGTGACGGCATGCGGGTCTCGTTCGACGGCGGTGTTCCTACGCGCGGCCAGCCGTCAGCGCCGTCAGCGGTGGAAAACCCTCACGCCACTGGACTCCTGGCCGCACAAACTCGTGATCGCGCCGCTCGAGCCAGGCCCGAGCGCGCAAGAAAAATGGGGAGTCGGCCGATAAGCCGGGTTCTGTCGAGGACAGTCATTCCTCTAGGAGCAGTGTCACCACTACCCTCAAGCAACCTACCCGAACCCAGCGCGGGCCACGCCAACGGGTTCCTATTTGGTCTTGCTCCGAGTGGGGTTTACCGTGCCACGCACTGTTGCCAGGCGCGCGGTGCGCTCTTACCGCACCCTTTCACCCTTGCCGGCCTCCCGAGGGAGACGTAGGCGGTCTACTCTCTGCTGCACTTTCCGTCGGCTCACGCCGCCCAGGGGTTACCTGGCACTCCGCCCTATGGAGCCCGGACTTTCCTCCCCCGCATCAAGCGGCGGCGACTGTCTGGCCAACTCCCGCGGCAAGCATACCAGTGCCCTGCCACCCCCTCAATCCCCGCCTCGCCGTGACGGGCCCGGGACAACCCCCCAGCCTCTTCAGGCGATCGATCCCGATGCCCTCTCGACGCCCTCAATCCCCGCCTTGCCGTGGCGGGCCTGGGACAACCCCCAGCCTCTTCAGGCGATCGCTCCTGATGCCCTCTCGATGCCCTCTCGACGCCCTCAATCCCCGCCTTGCCGTGGCGGGCCCGGGACAACCCATAGCTCGTCCTAACGACCCCCTGGCAGCGAACCGGGGCTGGATTCAATCGGCGTCCTTCAATGCCTGCGCCTGGGCGTACCACTGTTTCTTCGGCCCGCCGAGCACGCGCGCGGCCACGGCCGCGGCCTGCTTGACCCCCACCCCTTCGGCCAGCAGCGCGCGCAGCAGCGCTTCATCATCCACCGCTCGCTGGTCCGGTGCCGGCCCCGAGGCCCCGGCCACCATCACCACGAATTCGCCACGCGCCTGATCAGGGTCAGACTCCATCAGTGTCAGCAGCTCCGCGGCGCTGCCGTCGAGGAAGGTTTCGAAGGTCTTGGTCAACTCACGCCCGAGCACCACTCTGCGCTCGCCCAGTACGGCGGCCAGATCGGCCAGGGTGTCGCGGATACGATGGGGAGACTCGTAACAGACCTGGGTGACGGGTGAATTCCTCCAGGCCTCGATGCGCGCTCGCCGCCCCGCACCCTTGGCCGGCAGGAAGCCATGAAAACTGAAATGATCGGTAGGCAGCCCGGCGGCACACAGCGCAGTGACCAGGGCGCAGGGACCGGGGATCGGCACCACCCGAAAACCCGCCGCCCTGAGCTCACGCACCACGACGTAGCCGGGATCGCTGATCAAGGGAGTCCCGGCATCACTGATAAGCGCCACATCGTCGCCCTGGACGAGCCGCTGCCTGAGCGTCTCGACCCGGGACGCCTCGTTATGGTCGTGCACGGAAATCATCGCCGGCGACAGACCGAGATGACGCATCAGGCGGCCACTGTGGCGGGTATCCTCCGCCGCGACCAACGCCACCTGGCCCAGCACCTGGGCGGCGCGGGGACTGAGATCTTCCAGATTCCCAATTGGCGTGGCGACCACGTACAATGAACCAGCTTTCGCTTCTGACATCTTGGCTCCCTGGGCTGCCATCCGGAACACGGACAAGGAAGGATTCATGAGGACTTTGACTCGCGGCCCCGTGGCCGCCGCTGTACTGGCCATCACGCTGGCCGGCTGCAGCTTCACGCCGAGCATCGTACAGCGGGCCATGGACGACGACCCGGACCAACTACTGGCGCAAGCCGCCCAGCAACAAGGCGCCGAAGCCGCGCAGACCCGGCTGAGGGCGGCCGACATCCTAGCACGCTCCGGACGCCGCCCCCAGGCACTGGAAGTCCTCAACAGCCTGGACGACAGCCAGCTCTCCGGCGACAGCCGGCGTCAGTGGGCACTGCTGCTGTCCGAACTGGGGGACAGTGAGGGCGATCCCCAGGCGGTCGTCAGAGCCGCCAGCGTGCTCGACGAGATGCAGCTGCCCAACGACGAAGCCAATCTGCTGCGCCTGCGCCAGGGGCTGGCGCTGGGCCAGCTGGGCGAACCACTCGAGTCGGCTCGCCTGCTGATGCAGGTGCAGAGCGCCACCGGCCGCGAGGACATCAACGACGCCATCTGGGACCAGTTGAGCGCACTCAACGGCCGCCAGCTCGAGGCACTTGAAGAGCCCGGCAATGCCATCGTCACCGGCTGGCTCGAGCTGACCCGCCTGGTCAACCAGAGCGGCGGTGACATCCAGAGGCTATTCGCTCGTCTCGATGACTGGCGCGTGGCTAATCCGGACCACCCCGCCAACCGTCGCCTGCCTACCCAGATCACCCAGTTGCGTGAACTGCGTGGCAAGAGCGTGCAGAGCATCGCGGTGCTGCTGCCCGAGTCGGGCCCGCTTTCCGGCGTCGCCGACGCCATCGAAAAGGGAATTCGCAGCCACCAGGCCAATGTGGTCAACGGCGGCGGAAACGGGGCCCAGCTCAGCTTCTTCGACGCCTCCAACGGCAATCTCGACGAACTCTATCAGCAGGCCCAGAGCAGCGGCGCCCAGGTGGTCATCGGCCCGCTGGACAAGAGCGACGTGACCCGACTCGAAAGCCGCGCCGAGGTGCCCCTGCCGACCCTGGCGCTGAACTACGGCCAGTCTGCCTCCAACCAGACCAAAAACCTCTACGAGTACGGCCTGTCGGCAGAAGACGAAGCCCGCCAGGCGGCCCGCCGCGGCTGGCAGGACGGCCACCGCAGCGCCTCCATGCTGGTACCGGACAACGACTGGGGTCAGCGGGTCGGCGAGGCCTTCTGGAACACCTGGAGCGAACTGGGCGGCGATATCGCCACGGCAGTGCGCTACAACCCCGGCGCCTCGGCCACCGACAGCACCCGCCGCGCCATCAGCAACCCGCGTCCGGACATGCTGTTCCTGCTGGCCCTGCCGGACTTCGCCCGCCAGGTGCCGCCGACACTGGAATACTATTCGGCCTCCGATCTACCGGTGTACGCCACCTCACACCTCTACGAAGGCACCCCTCAGTCGCGCCTGGACCGCGACCTCGACGGCGTGCAGTTCCCCGATATTCCCTGGAACATTCCGGACGCCGCCGTGGGCGGTGCCGAGGCCCTCCCGTTCTACGACACCTATCAAGAGCTCAAGGCCGAGAACAAGCCAGCCATCTTCCGCCTGATGGCGATGGGCGTCGACGCCTACGAACTGGCACGCCGCATGCCGCAGATCCAGGCCCTGCCGGGTTCACGCATGCAGGGCGCTACCGGCACCCTGAGCGCCGCCGGCGATGGCCGCATCTACCGCGAACTGCCATGGGCGCAGTTCAGCAGCGGCGTGCCGGCACCCGTGTTCAGTGACGGCCTCGGTGATGCGGCGCCCTGACGCCATAGACGCCGTCGCCCGCGGCCAGGCCATCGAGCGTCACGCCGAGGCCTGGCTGTGCCAGCGTGGACTGATAGCGATCTCGCGCAACCAGCGCGCCAAGGGAGGCGAGATCGATCTGGTGATGCGCGACGGCGAGACCTTGGTGTTCGTCGAAGTGCGCCACCGCCGCAGCATCCGCCACGGCCATCCTGCAGAAACAATCACCATCACCAAACAACGCCGCCTGATCCAGGCGGCGCGTTTTTATCTCCACCGCAACGGGCTATCATGTCCTTGCCGCTTCGATGTCCTGGCCGTTACCGGCTCGTCACCGAGCCTCGACATCCAGTGGATCGCCGGTGCATTCGAAGCAAACTGACACAGCGGGCTCCCGGCGAGCCCCCATGGACCAGGAAGGCAGCATGGATTTCCAGAGCCGAATTCTCGGACAGTTCAACGACAGTATCGACACCAAGACCTACGCCAGCGAAGTGCTTCCACCGTTCATCGAGGTCGCGAGCCAGATGATGGTCCAGAGCCTGGTCACCGACGGCAAGATTCTCGCCTGTGGCAACGGCGGCAGCGCCGGCGACAGCCAGCACTTCTCCTCCGAACTGCTCAATCGCTTCGAGCGCGAGCGCCCCAGTCTGCCGGCCCTGGCCTTGACCACCGACACCTCGACGTTGACCTCCATCGCCAACGATTACAGCTACAACGAGGTGTTCTCCAAGCAGGTGCGCGCCTTGGGCCAGCCTGGCGACGTGCTGCTGGCGATTTCCACCAGCGGCAACTCGGCCAATGTCATCCAGGCCATCCAGGCCGCTCATGACCGTGACATGACGGTGGTGGCCCTGACTGGACGGGACGGCGGCAACATGGCCTCCCTGCTGGGACAGGACGATTGCGAGATCCGGGTGCCGGCCACCTCCACAGCCCGTATTCAGGAGGTTCACCTGCTGGTGATCCACTGCCTGTGTGACCTTATCGACGAACAACTCTTTGGTGCGAGTGAATAACATGACGCAACGCGATTCCCGTTCGACACGCCCCCTGATGACCGCCCTGCTGCTGTCCGCCCTGCTGGCCGGCTGCACCACCGTAACCTCGGTGACCAACCCCGGCACCATCGACGAGGATTACGGCGAGCGCACCCTGGGCGCGACCGTCGAGGACGAGAGCATCGAGACCAAGGCCGCCCACAACCTGGGACGCGTCGATGCACGCCTGAAGGACGCCAGGATCAACGTCGACAGCTACAACGGCGTGGTACTGCTGACCGGCCAGGTCCCCAGCGAAGAGCTCAAGCAGCGCGCCGAAGAGATCGTCAGCCAGGTGCGCAACGTTCGCCGGGTCCACAATGAACTCAGCGTGGCGGCCAACCTGCCCACCAGTCAGCGCCTCAACGACGCCTGGCTGGACACCAAGGCACGTACCGCCCTCGCCACCAGCGATCAGGTCGACTCCGGCCGCATCACCGTAGTCACCGAGAACGCTACCGTCTACCTGATGGGCCTGGTGACCCACGCCGAGGCCGACCGTGCGGTCAATGTGGTATCCAACGCCGGCGGCATGGAGCGTATCGTCAAGGTATTCGACTACATCGACTGATGGCGACAGGCGTGCCCTCGCAAGAAGGCACGCCCCTCAAGCGCAAAAGATGCACAAAAAAGCGGCGAGCCTGAGGGCTCGCCGCTTTTTATGAGATCACGCTTGTGAAGAGGCCCCGCTTTTCCAGCAGACCAAGCCGACGACAGCTCGCCGCCGACCACCTTTAGAGCGCGATGCGCCCGATGGCCTTACTTGATCACCCTGAGGGATGGACGCCCCTTGCGAGGCGGCTTGGACCTCTCGACACCTTCATCCACGCCATCGCCGCCATCGGACTCACCGCCTGCGTCCTCATCGGAAGCGGCAGGAGAATCCTCCTCTGACGAATCCTTGACGCTCTCCAGGGCCGGCGCATCGACGTCGTTGGCCTCTTCGACGGGAAGCTCAGGCTCGTGACCAAAGACCATGCCGACGCCGTTCTCGCGGGCGTACAGGGCAATCAGTGCAGGCAGCGGTACAAACAGCAACTCCGACTTGCCACTGAAGCGCGCCGAGAAACGAATCACGTCGTTGCCCATGTCCAGATCACGCACGGCGGTAGGGCCAAGGTTCAGCACGATCTGGCCGTTCTGCACGAACTGCCTGGGAACCTCGACGTTCTCGTACTCCGCATCGACGACGATATACGGCGTCAATTCATTATCCAGCAGCCACTCGTACAGCGCCCTGGCCAGGTAGGGACGGCTCGACTTCATGATATGGCCCTCTTGGTTGGCGAATGGGAACTCGGGCGACTCCGGTGGCGACCGGACACACACGGCTCAGGCATTCCGTTCAAGCAAAACATCAGGGACGAATTTCGCGCTCGGCCTCGGACAGCGCAGCACGGAAGCCATCACGGGCGAACACGCGCTCCATGTAGCCCATCAGCGGCCGTACCTGCTTCTCGGGCAGCTCGATATTGAGCGCAGGAAGACGCCACAGGATCGGCGCAAGGCAGCAGTCCACCAGGGTGAACTCCTCGCTCATGAAGAAGGGCATGTCCTCGAAGATCGGCGAGATACCGATCAGGCTTTCACGCAGCTCCTTGCGCGCCTTGTCGGCTTCCTTCTTGCTGCCGGACAGGATGCGATCGACCATCGGGCACCACTCGCGCTCGATACGATGCATCCACAGTCGGCTCTGGGCACGCGCGACAGGATAGACCGGCAGCAACGGCGGGTGCGGGAAACGCTCGTCCAGATACTCCATCATGACCTTGGACTCGTAGAGCACCAGGTCACGATCCAACAGCGTGGGGACGCTGTTGTAAGGGTTCAGGTCCGCCAACTCCTCGGGATGCTTGTCGTCGGTCACCTCGACAATATCCACGGCCACGCCCTTCTCAGCCAGCACGATCCGCACACGATGGCTGAAATGGTCCTCGCCACCGGAGTAGAAGATCATCGACGACCGCTTGGCCACTACACCCATGAAACAATCCTCGCATCAGTTCAAGCCGGGATGATAACACGACAACCCCCTTCTCGGGGGGGCATCAGGGGCACATCTTTGCTCCCGCAGCGGGTCCGCCCGGGCGCAACGATGATACCAGAAAAGGCAACGGGCGCGTGGTCATCGACCCCGCGCCCGCCATGGTGGACCAATCGGTCAGTGAATGTCTCGCCAGTACTCGCGCTTGAGGAAGTAGGCGATGATGCCAAACAGCAGGATGAAGATCAGCACCTTCGGTCCCAGCGCCTGGGCATGCAGCTTGGACGGCTCACCCACGTAGGCCAGGAAGTTGGTCAGATCATACACCGCCTGCTCGAACTCCTTGGGCTCCATGCTGCCCGGCGACGTCACCTGCAGGGTCTCGCAGGACTGGTACTTGCCGGTCAGCGGATCGAGTTCGGCGTCACCGACCGCATGATCGGAGGCTGCACAGACCTTCTCCTGCACCCCCTGCAGCGGCTCGAGCACGTTGGGCATGCCCACCGCCGGGAACACCACATTGTTGACCCCGGTGGCACGCTCGCTGTCACGATAGAAGCTCAGCAGATAGCTGTAGATCCAGTCGGTGCCGCGCAGTCTGGCCTCCAGGGTCAGATCCGGCGGCGCCTTGCCGAACCATACCTCGGCATCCTCGGCACTCATCGCCTTGTGCATCTGGTCGTTGTACCCCAGTTCCGGCGAGAAGATCAGATTGTCCTCGACCAGATCCTGGGGCATCCCCAGATCCTCGGCCGCGCGGGAGAAACGCTGGTACTCCAGGGAATGGCAGCCCATGCAGTAGTTGACGTAGAGCTTCATCCCGTTCTGCAGCGAGGCCTGGTTCTCCAGATCCGGCGACATGCTGCGCAGGTGCACCCCCTCGCCACCCGCGGCGAAGGAGCAAAGCGGGACCAGCGCGAAGAGCAGTGCGAACAGTTGCTTTTTCATTAGCCAGTCACCCTTTCAGGAACGGGTTTGGTCTTCTCCAGCCGCGTATAGATGGGCATCAACACGAAGAAGGCGAAGTAGATCACGGTGCAGATCTGGGCCAGCAGTGTCCTGGCGCCGGTCGGCGGCAGCACCCCGAGCACCCCGAGGATGACAAAGCTGATCGCGAACAGCACCAGCATCACCTTGGAGATCCAGCCCTTGTAGCGCATGGAGCGCACCGGAGAGCGGTCGAGCCAGGGCAGCACGAACAGCACCGCAATGGCCGCCCCCATGAAGATGACCCCGAGGAACTTGGCGTCCAGACCAAACAGCGAGAAGGTGATGGCGCGCAGGATCGCGTAGAAGGGCGTGAAGTACCACACCGGGGCGATATGATCCGGCGTCTTCAGCGGGTTGGCCGGTTCGAAGTTGGGCTTCTCGAGGAAGTAGCCGCCGCCTTCCGGGAAGTAGAAGATCACCGCACAGAACACGAACAGGAACACCGCCACTCCGACGATATCCTTCACCGTGTAGTAGGGATGGAAGGGAATGCCGTCCAGCGGCTTGCCGGTCTCGTCCTTCTTGGCCTTGATATCGATGCCATCGGGATTGTTGGACCCCACCTCGTGCAAGGCAATGATGTGCAACACCACCAGCGCCAGGATCACGATAGGCAGCGCCACCACGTGCAGGGCAAAGAAGCGGTTCAGCGTGATCCCGGAGATCAGATAGTCACCGCGCACCCACTGGGCCAGATCGGGACCGATACTCGGGATGGCGGAAAACAGCGAGATGATGACCTGGGCACCCCAGTAGGACATCTGTCCCCAGGGCAGCAGATAGCCCATGAAGGCTTCGGCCATCAGCGCCAGGTAGATCGCCATGCCGAAGATCCACACCAGCTCACGCGGCGCCTTGTAGGAGCCATAGAGCAGGCCGCGGAACATGTGCAGGTAGACCACCAGGAAGAACGCCGAGGCGCCGGTGGAGTGCATGTAGCGGATCAGCCAGCCGTACTCGACATCACGCATGATGTACTCGACGGAGGCGAAGGCACCCTCCGCGCTGGGGTTGAAGCTCATGGTCAGCCAGACACCGGTGAGGATCTGATTGACCAGCACCAGCAGCGCCAGGGAGCCGAAGAAGTACCAGAAGTTGAAGTTCTTGGGCGCGTAGTACTCGGACAGATGCTCCTGCCACATCTGGGTGGCGGGGAAGCGATCATCGACCCAGCGCATGAAACCGCGTTCGGCCTTGGCCTTGTTGGGATTCGCCATTATGCGCCCTCCCCGTCTTCGCCGACCACGATGACCGACTCGTTGACAAAGTAGTAGGGTGGAACTTCCAGGTTCACCGGAGCGGGCACATTGCGAAACACCCTGCCCGCCAGGTCGAAGCGCGAACCATGGCACGGGCAGAAGAAGCCACCGGGCCAGTCATCGACACCGACGCCTTCGGCGTTGGGCTCCGGCTTGAACAGCGGTGAACAGCCCAGATGCGTACAAATGCCGACCAGCACACCGATCTCGGGCCGAATGGAGCGCAGCGAACCGCCGGCATAGTCCGGCTGCATCGGCTTGGCGGAATCCGGGTCTGCCAGCACCTCGTCGGTCAACGCCTCGGTACGTTCGATCATCTCCGGCGTGCGATTGATGACCCATACAGGACGGCCCCGCCACTCGACGGTCATTCGCTGCCCGGGTTCGAGCTTCGAAATATCCGCCTGAACGGGCGCACCCGCCGCCCGAGCCCTGGCACTAGGCTGCCAGGAAGCCACAAAGGGTACCGCTACCCCGACGGCGCCGACTGCTCCAACTACGGAGGTCGCCCCTACGAGGAAACGGCGTCGCCCTTTGTTCACGCCGTTGTCTGCCATGATCTGGTTTCTCCCATCAGACTTTATCCGTTGTTGTTTTCACGGCCCCTTGAATGTCCGTGACCACGGATACAAGTGGATTGTATGTTAGGAAATCCCCCCCACCGGCACAAGAAGCCGGCTGACCCAGACCCCCTGCGCAAGCCCCAGACAATTGACGTGGAACAACTTTATACCACTGTGCCTGTTCGCCTTGAGGGACAGGGCGGCTCAAAAGGCATAGACGATGACAGATTAACGAGGGAAACAAGCGCCGCCAGGCGACCCGATGATCCCCACCACCAGAGCACTACAGCACACAATTTTTCGAACCCCGGACACGACAACGCCCGGGCCAATGGCCCGGGCGTTGTTGATCGGCAAGCGTGGGTGATTAACGCTTGGAGAACTGCGGGCGACGACGCGCCTTGCGCAGACCGACCTTCTTACGCTCGACTTCACGTGCGTCACGAGTGACGTAGCCGGCAGCACGCAGCGGCTGACGGAAGTCCTCGTTGTACTGCATCAGGGCACGGGTGATGCCGTGACGAATGGCGCCGGCCTGGGCGCTGCCGCCGCCACCCTTGACGGTGACATAGACGTCGAACTGGCCGAGGGTCTCGGTCAGTTCCAGCGGCTGACGAACCACCATGCGGCCAGTCACGCGACCGAAGTATTCGTTCAGGTCACGGCTGTTGACGGTGATCTTGCCGGTGCCCGGCTTGAGGAAGACGCGCGCGGTTGAGGTCTTGCGGCGCCCGGTACCGTAATACTGCTGTGTCATGGCGAAGATCCCCTCAGATGTTCAGTTCTTGCGGCTGCTGGGCAGCGTGCGGATGTTCGGAACCGGCGTAGACCTTGAGCTTGGCGTGCATGGCACGGCCCAGCGGACCCTTCGGCAGCATGCCCTTGACGGCACCTTCGATGACACGCTCGGGAGCGTGGTCGATCAGCTGGCTGAAGGTCATGGAACGCAGGCCACCCGGGTAACCGGTGTGACGATGGTACATCTTGTCGCTGGCCTTGTTGCCGGTGACCTTAACCTTCTCGGCATTGATCACGACGATGTAGTCGCCGGTATCAACGTGAGGAGTGTATTCCGGCTTGTGCTTGCCACGCAGGCGGCGAGCAATTTCGGTAGCCAGACGACCGAGCGTCTTGTCCGCGGCATCGACGACATACCAGTCGCGCTGGACGGACTGCGGCTTAGCACTGAACGTCTTCATGGATGAAATCACCAATTCGATGTGTTGGATCCCTTTCGTCGTGTTCTGGACACCCGACAGGTGTTCAGCGAGACCACGCCGCGAAGAGATCATCCCTATTTTTCTTGGTTGCGCGGCACCCGGAAATCCGGTCGATGCCGCCACAACGGTCGAGCGAGCGCGCATTCTACATGAGCGAAAGCGTGCCGTCACCCCCTCGGACACACGCAATCACCGTCGGTTCAAGGCTTGTGGGGCAGCGCCAGGTACTCCCGGGACTGCATCTCCTGAAGCCTGGACAGAGTGCGCTCGAACTCGAACTCCAGCTTGCCACCCTCATAGAGCGCCTCTGCCGGCGCTTCGGCGGACATCAACAGCTTGACGCCACGGTCGTAGAACTCGTCGACCATGTTGATGAAGCGCCTGGCCTGATCGTCGGTGGCGGCGTCCATGCGCCGCACACAGGACACCAGGACCGTGTGGAACTCGCGAGCCAGCTCGATGTAGTCGTTCTGACTGCGCGGCCCGTCGCACAGCTCGAGAAAGTCAAACCAGACCACGTCCTCGTGCAGTCGACGCGCCTTGAGGATGCGATGGTTGATCTCCACCGGCACCTGCTCTTCCCCCGCCTGACCGGCGATCTCGCGAAAGCTGCGCTCGAGCTCCTGATCCGCCGCCTCGTCCAGCGGCGAATGGAAGATCTCGGCGCGCTCCAGCGCGCGCAGTCGATAGTCGACGCCGGAATCGACGTTGACCACCTCACAGTGGCGCTTGAGCAGATCGATGGCCGGCAGAAAGCGAGAGCGCTGCAGGCCATCCTTGTACAGATCGTCCGGCACGATGTTGGAGGTGGCGACCAGCACCACACCGCGCTCGAACAACGCCTCGAGCAGATTGGCCAGAATCATGGCATCGGTGATGTCCTTGACGAAGAATTCGTCAAAACAGATCACCCTCGCCTCCTCGGCAAACTTGCCGGCGATCAGCCGGAGCGGGTTCTTCTCGCCCTTGCAGTGATCCAGCTCGTTGTGGACACGCTGCATGAAGCGATGGAAATGGGTGCGCATCTTCTGGGGAAACGGCAGCGCTTCGTAGAAGGTGTCGACCAGGTAGGTCTTGCCACGACCGACGCCGCCCCAGAAATAGAGCCCGGAGATGGCTGGCAGCGCCGGCTCCTGCTCTTCCTCCTTGCGCCCGAACAGGCCCTTCACCTTCGACGCCCAGCCGTCGCGCGCCGCCGCCGGCGCCTTGGCCTTGGGCGCTGCCACCAGCTCGTCATACAGTCGCTGCAGATGCGCCACGGCATTGGCCTGGGCGGCATCCACCGTGAAATCATCACGTTGGAGGTCGCGCCGGTAGCGTTCCAGCGGAGTTTCTGGCCGACCACTGCTCGACGGGGAAGAGCTCATGTAGCGTCCTGACTGTCAACAAGTTCGGAGCCGCATTATACGCAGACCACACAGGAATGGCAGGTCCCAGGCCGCGACCGGCAACAGCGCATCACGCCAGCACGACAAGGGAGGCCCCAGGCCATTGACCCTTTATGAGCCAACGCCTCTATAATGGGCCGTCGGCCAGGCCGGCGGCGGCCGCGGGTCGTCCGAAAGAGCTCAGGGAGAACTACGTGGAACCAAGCAACTTCAACATGATCCTGGCGGCGGCTTGCCTGGTGGCCGGAATTGGACTCGGCGCACTGGGCTACCACCTGCTCAACGGCGGCGCACGCAGTGCCCAAAGGCTGCGCCTCAAGCTGACCGAACGGGAACGCCAGCTGACCGAGTGGAAAGACGGTGTCGACGACCACCTGCAACAGATGGACGACCTGGCCCGGCAGGTCTGCGATGACGCCCTCACCCTGCAGCGCCAACTTCACGAGTCGGCGCGCCAGCTTGGCAGCAAGGCCATCGGCGGCGAGGTGACACCGCCCAGCGAACCCGGCGAGACCAGCGATGATATCGCCATTCCGCGGGACTACGCCGACGGCAACCGCGGCACCCTGTCAGAGGACTTCGGTCTGCGCCAGGCCAATGACGACCAGAACGCAGAACCGCGCCCGCCACGTTACTGACCACCCCGCCATGACAGAGCCCGCACACTGGTGCGGGCTCTGGCGTTGGCAGCGACACAAGCGGTCGATGGCGCTTGCTGCTCAGGCAGGGTTGTCGATGTCGACGAAGCGGTGCTCGACACCAAAGCGCTGCGCCAGCCATTCACCCAACGCCTGGACGCCGTAGCGCTCGGTGGCGTGATGACCCGCTGCCAGATAGTGGATCCCCATCTCCCGCGCCAGGTGGGTTGAGCGCTCGGATATCTCGCCCGAAACGAACACCTCGGCACCGGCCTCGGCGGCCGGGATGATCATGTCCTGAGCGCCGCCGGTACACCAGGCGATTCGACTCACCGCGTCGGTACCAGGCGCCTCGATCACCAACGGCTCGCGTGCCAGCGACGCTCCTACCTGGGCAGCCAGCTCGGCAACGCCCATTGGCCTTTCCAGCCGACCGTGCCACAGAAGCCCTTCGCCCATGGGCGCGTCCAGCGTTCCCTCCACCGTCCACCCCAGGCGCTGCGCCAGGGTCGCATTGTTGCCAAGCTCGGGATGGGCGTCCAATGGCAGGTGGTAGGCCAGCAGGTTGATGTCGTTGGCCAGCAGAGTCGACAGCCGCCGGCGCTTCATGCCGGTAACCGCCACCGGCTCGTTCTTCCAGAAGTAGCCGTGGTGCACCAGCACCAGATCGGCCTGCCAGCGCACCGCCTCGTCAAGCAGCGCCTGACAGGCGGTGACGCCGGAGAGCACACGGGTGACCGTGCGTGCGCCCTCCACCTGCAGCCCGTTCTCGGTGTAGTCCTTGAAGCGCCGGGCCTCCAGCAGCTGCTCGCAGGCCGATACCAGTTCGTCGCGGTCTATCATGAGATCTCCTGAAATAGCTCCAAACAAGCATCAGGTTGGCGATGCTACAATGGCGCACATTGTACGCACCGCCCCGCCGGCCCGCGACCGCCTCACTGCCAAGCGCCAAGGATCATCGCCGCATGCGACGCACCCTCTCGACCTATATCTGGCCGGTCCTCATCGGCATTCTGCTCGCCATCGTGCTGATCAATGCCTTCCCCGAACGGCTCGGCAGACTACCGTCACCGAGCGGTGACAGCCTGACGGTAGTTCCCGCCACGCCACCAGCGACACCCACCGAGCAGCAGGCACCGCAACGGCCTGCCCCCGAGGTCAAGGAAGCTGCGCCGCTGGACCGCCGTGGCGGCCCCGTGAGCTACGCCGAGGCGGTGGAGAAGGCCGCGCCCGCGGTGGTCAACGTCTACTCCTCGCGGGTCGTGGAACGGGAAACCCACCCGCTGATGTCAGACCCCTTCTTCCGCCAGTTCTTCGGCAACAATGACGTGCCATCGCGCCAACGCATGCTTTCGAGCCTTGGCTCCGGCGTCATCGTCAGCGAGGACGGCTACGTGCTGACCAACCACCACGTCATCAGCGGCGCCGACCAGGTCCAGGTGGCGCTGCGCGACGGCCGCGAGACCCTGGCCCGGGTCATCGGCACCGATCCCGAAAGCGACCTGGCGGTACTCAAGATCGATCTCGGCGACCTGCCGGTGATCGAGCTGACCGACTCGCGCAAGGTCGCGGTGGGAGACGTTTCGCTGGCCATCGGCAACCCCTTCGGGGTCGGCCAGACGGTGACCATGGGCATCATCAGCGCCACCGGTCGCAGCCATCTGGGACTCAACGCCTATGAGGACTTCATCCAGACCGATGCGGCGATCAACCCGGGCAACTCCGGCGGCGCCCTGATCAACCCCGACGGCGCCCTGGTCGGCATCAACACCGCCATCTTCTCCCGCTCGGGGGGCTCCCAGGGTATCGGTTTCGCGATCCCGGCCAACCTGGCCCGCAGCATCCTCGACGAGCTGGTCACCCACGGCCGGGTCATCCGCGGCTGGCTCGGCATCGAGGCCCAGGAGCTGAACCAGGAACTGGCCGCTTCCTTCGGCCTGCAGGCGCCAGCCGGGGTAATCATCGCCGGCGTGGTGTCCCAGGGACCTGCCGACCGGGCGGGACTGAAACCCGGAGACGTGCTGCTGGAGGTCGACGGTCGCGCGGTGATCGATCCGCGTCGCACCATGAGCGACATCGCTGCGGTGGCTCCCGGCACCACCCTGACCGTCAGCGTCGCCCGCGACGGCAAGCCGATCGAGGTGGAACTGGAAGTCGGCGAGCGCCCCACGCCCCAATCCCAGTCGCAGCAGACCGGCAGCAGCCAGTCAGCCCCCTGAGACGCACCCCGAGGTGGGTAACGCAGAAGCAGTGTCCAGGCGTGCCCCACCGTCCAGACATGAAAAGGCCCGGAATTGCTCCGGGCCTTTTCATGTCTGGATGCCTGTCTGGGGCCGGGGGCGCTCGGTCACAACGACCACCGGCCCTGCGTCGCTTCAATCCTTGATGCGGTACTCCGCCGAACGCGCGTGGGCGGTCAGCGATTCACCACGAGCCAGCACCGAGGCGGTCTTGCCCAGGGTAGACGCCCCCTGTGGCGAGCAGTGAATGATCGAAGAGCGCTTCTGGAAGTCGTAGACGCCAAGCGGTGACGAGAAGCGCGCCGTACCCGAGGTCGGCAGCACGTGGTTGGGACCAGCGCAGTAGTCGCCCAGCGCCTCTGCGGTGTGCCGTCCCATGAAGATGGCTCCGGCGTGGCGCACCTGCTCCGCCAGTCGCTCCGGGTGCTCCACCGACAACTCCAGGTGCTCCGGCGCGATGCGATTGATCAACTCCAGCGCCTCGCCCTCGTCACGACAGGCGATGAGCGCACCGCGCGTACGCAGCGAGGCCCCGGCGATGGCTTCGCGCTCGAGCGTCGGCAGCAGCCGTTCCATGGACGCTTCCACCGCCGCCAGATGCTCCACGTCCCAGCTGACCAGGATCGCCTGGGCGTCTTCGTCGTGCTCTGCCTGGGAGAACAGGTCCATGGCCAGCCAGTCAGGATCGGTCTGGCCGTCGGACACCACCAGGATCTCGGAAGGCCCGGCGATCATGTCGATCCCCACCTGACCAAAGACCGCGCGCTTGGCGGTGGCCACATAGATGTTGCCCGGCCCGACGATCTTGTCGACCCTGGGCACGCTTTCGGTGCCATAGGCCAGCGCCGCCACGGCCTGGGCACCGCCCAGGGTAAACACCTTGTCCACCCCGGCCAGATGCGCCGCCGCCAGCACCAGATCGTTGACCACGCCGTCGGGCGTGGGCACCACCATGATGATCTCCCGTACTCCCGCCACGTGGGCCGGCACAGCGTTCATCAGCACCGATGAGGGATAGGCGGCCTTGCCGCCGGGCACATAGATACCGGCGCGATCCAGCGGCGTCACCTTCTGCCCCAGCACGGTGCCGTCATCTTCGGTGTACTGCCAGGAAGTGGGCTTCTGGCGTTCGTGGTAGACGCGGATACGCTCGGCGGCGGTGGCCAGCGCCTGACGCTGGTCGTCGGGCAGAGCGGCGTAAGCGGCCTCGAGACGATCGGCCCCCAGGGTCAGATCCGCCATGCTCGAGGCCTCGAGGCGATCGAGGCGACAGGTCAGCGCCACCAGGGCGGCGTCGCCCTCCCGACGCACCTGGCTGATGATCTCGGAGACCGCCTGCTGGACACCATGGTCCGACACGCCTTCCCACGCCAGCAGGTCGGTGAGACGGGACTCGAAATCCTCGTCCCGGGTCGAGAGTCGGGCCACCAGGGGCGTGTCTTGGCTCATGTCGGAAATCTCCGCTTCTGTCTTGGCCATACGTTGAGAACCCTCGGGTTCCGTTGGCTGGTGCGCTCAGCTTGCCGCCTGCCGCCGCGCCTCGACGGCGTCGCTCAAGCGGCGCAGCAGCGGCTTGATCTGATCATGCTTGATGGTCATCGAGGCCTGATTGACCACCAACCGGGTGCTGATATGGGCCATCAGTTCCCGTGGCTCCATACCGTTGGCACGCAGCGTATTGCCGGTATCGACGATATCGACGATCTCGTCGGCCAGGTTCATCAGCGGCGCCAGCTCCATCGCACCGTACAGCTTGATGACCTCGGCCTGGATGCCCTGCTCGGCGTAATAGCGCCGCGCCACATTGACGAACTTGGTCGCCACCCGACGCCGGGCACGGGCGGGCTCGGCACCCTGAATACCAGCCGTCATCAGCTTGCAACGCGCGATATTGAGGTCCAGCGGCTCATAGAGCCCCTCGGCACCGTGCTCCAGCAGCACATCCTTGCCGGCGACCCCCAGGTCCGCCGCCCCCAGCTGCACATAGGTCGGCACATCGGTGGCACGAATCACCACCAGCTTGACGTCTGGCAGATTGGTGTCGAACAACAGCTTGCGACTCTTGCCCAGGTCCTCGGCGGGCCGGATGCCGGCATCTGCCAGCAGTGGCAGCGTCTCGTCGAGAATGCGCCCCTTGGAGAGCGCCACTATTAATTGCTTGCTCATGGTCTCGCCCGGTTGTCGGGTTGGAAGTCAATGTGGCGTGTTTCCCCGCGCCGGCTCGGGCAGTCCGAGCCGGCTGGGCGAAGAAAGCTCAGCCCGGGACGCGCTTGATCCGAGCACCCAGCAGGTGGAGCTTTTCCTCGATACATTCGTAGCCGCGATCGATGTGGTAGATACGATCGACCAGGGTCTCGCCCTTGGCCATCATCGCCGCGATCACCAGTGAGGCCGAAGCGCGCAGATCGGTGGCCATCACCGGTGCACCGGAAAGATGCTCGACGCCTTCGATGACGGCAGTGTTGCCTTCCAGGGCGATGTTGGCGCCCATGCGGTTCAACTCCTGCACGTGCATGAAACGATTCTCGAAGATCGTCTCGACCACTCGCGAGGAGCCCTCGGCCACCGCATTCATGGCCACGAACTGGGCCTGCATGTCGGTGGGAAAGGCCGGATACGGAGCGGTCCTGATATTGACCGCCTTGGGCCTGCGCCCTTCCATGTCCAGCTCGATCCAGTCCTCACCGGTGGTAATCCTGGCCCCCGCCTCCTCGAGCTTGGCCAGCACCGCCTCGAGAATGTCGGCACGGGTACGACGCACCCGAACGCGGCCACGGCTGAGCGCCGCTGCGACCAGGAAGGTGCCGGTCTCGATACGGTCCGGCATGACGTCGTGGCGAGCTCCATGGAGCCGCTCCACCCCTTCGATGGTGATGGTGTCGGTACCGTGACCACGGATATCGGCACCCATCTTGATCAGGCACTCGGCCAGATCCACGATTTCGGGTTCCTTGGCGGCGTTCTCGAGCACCGTGGTGCCGTCGGCCAGGGTCGCGGCCATCAGCAGGTTCTCGGTACCGGTCACGGTCACGGTATCGAAGAAGATGGTGGCGCCCTTGAGGCGGCCCGGCGTGGTAGCACGGATGTAGCCACCCTCGACCCGGATATCGGCACCCATGGCCTCGAGGCCACGAATATGCAGGTCCACCGGACGCGAGCCGATGGCGCACCCGCCCGGCAGCGACACGTCGGCCTTGCCGAAGTGGGCGAGCAGCGGTCCCAGCACCAGGATCGAGGCGCGCATCTTCTTGACCAGCTCATAGGGCGCGTGGCAGTCGCTGACCTGGGCTCCGTTGAGCTGAATGCACATCTTTTCGCCCATCACCGCCTGCACGCCCATGTGGCCGAGCAGTTCCAGGGTGGTGGTGATGTCCTGCAGGTGGGGAAGATTGCCGATGGTGACCGGCTCTTCGGACAGCAGGGTGGCGCACAGGATGGGCAGCGCTGCATTCTTGGCGCCACTGGCCCAGACGTCGCCCTCGGCGGGTCCGTTGCCGGTAATGATCAATTTGTCCATGAAGGCGGTACCATCAGGCTCCGGTGTTTTCGGCGGCAGCCTGCCACTGTGCGGGGGTATAGGTCTTGATGCTGACCGCATGAAGGGCGCCGGAGGCGATTTCCTCGGACAGCGCACCATAGATGACCTGCTGACGCTTGACCGGTGACAGCTCGGCGAAGCGTTCGCCCACCGCAATCACCTGAAAGTTGCAGCCTTCACCCTGGATATGAAATTCACAGCCGTCGACACGGCTCTCGAGCAGCGCTTTGACGTCGCTGGGTTGCATGCACCTGCTCCTTGACCAGACCAATGACGGGAGACGCCCACGGCCTCGCCGTGACGTCCCGAAAAAACTCAAAGGGCATATGGTAAAGAAAAGCGGCGCGCTTGGCGATGACGCAGCGAGGTTTCCACCTATACATCCGTCACAAAAAAGACACCCCCGGCCACCTTGCGGTGGTCGGGGGTGCCGGAAGGGCTAGCGGCGAGGGCGAGCAGCCCGGATCAAGGCGCTGGATTCAGACGTCGAACCAGGCGCATCACGGACACCAGCCGCCAGACAACCGCCGCTAGGCGGTAACGGTGCTGGAAGGCAACAGATCATCCAGACCGGCCAGCTCGGTCAACTGCCTGAGCTGCGCCGACAGCTTGATGCTGTTGAGCGACAGCCCGATCCGGCGAATGGTACGCGCCCACTCGAGCATCATGGTCAGCGCCGCGCTGGAGACGTGCTCCACCTCGCTCAGGTCGAGGCACACCGAGGTGCCCGATGCCCGACTCTGGAGCCACTCACGACCTGCCTCGGCCATGTCCGCGGCCCCGTCGAAGTCGACCTTGCCACACACCCGGAGTGTACTTCCGTCCTCGAGCAGGCGGGCCGACGCCACTTCCATCAACACGCTCACGCACCGCGCTCCAGTTCGTCGACGCCGACATCCGGCGACCAGTTGTTGATCACGGCGTCGTAGTCACGGTTGTGGTCACGCATGGCCTGATCGAACTGGTTGCGGAAGGTCAGACCGAGATTGATGCCGTTGACGATGACATTGACCACCCGCCACTGGCCGTTGGACTTGCGCAGGGTGTAGTTGACCGGGTAGATGGTGCCATCGGTAGCCACCACTTCCATCTCGACGCTGTCCTGATCGTCATAGCGTGAGGCGGACTGGTTATCGAGCACGCGAACTTCCTTGTACTCGAAGGTCACCAGGCCCTTGGCATAGGTGTCGAGCAGGGTCTGCTTGAACACCTCGACGAAGCGCGAACGCTGCTCCGGCGTGGCATTGTTGAAGTAGCGGCCCATCACACTGGCGCCGATGTAGCGAAAGTCGGCGACGCCACGCAGACTCTCGTCAACCATCTGCTTGAGCTCGTCGGGACGGTCCATGAAGTAGGCCTCTCGGCCGCCGATCATCCCCATCAGATCATTGACGCTGTCGCGAATCAGCTGTTCGGGGGATTGCTGGGCCATGGCCGGCAGACTGGCCAGCACCATCATCAGCGCCATCAACCAGCGGCGCAGGTGAACCATTGCGGGCAAAGAACGGGTCATGGGTTGCCTCCTTGTATCTCCGGAAACTGCCGGATCAGTCTTTCGTCAGATTGGACACGAACTGCTGGATCAGTTCCTCGAGCACCAGCGCGGACTGGGTATCACGAATCGCCTCACCCTCGGCGATCATCTCCGGTGATCCCCCGACCGACAGCCCGATGTACTGCTCGCCAAGCAGGCCCGAGGTCAGGATCGCCGCGGTGCTGTCGTCCGGCAGCTTGCCGGCCAGGGAGCTGTCCAGCGACATCACCACCACGGCATCGTAGAACTCGGTATCCAGCTCGATGCTCTCTACCCGTCCCACGGTCACCCCGGCCATCGTCACTCGTGCCCGCGGCTTGAGCCCACCGATATTCGCGAAGTTGGCCCGGAGCTCGTAGGTGTCGTCGGCACGTTGCAGGTCCAGGCCGCTGACCTTGAGCCCCAGGAATACCAGCCCCAGGATACCGGCCAGCATGAACAGGCCCACACCAAACTCCATCGTCTTGCTGCGCTTCATGGACAGTCTCCGCAGAATCAGGAAAGCCCGCCGAACATCACGGCGGTAAGAACGAAATCCAAGCCCAGCACGGCCAGGGAGGAATACACCACGGTACGGGTGGTGGCCCGCGAAATACCTTCCGAGGTCGGCACCAGATCATACCCCTGGAACACGGCAATCCAGGTGACCACTATGGCGAACACGATGCTCTTGACCACGCCGTTGCCGATATCGGTAAAGAAGCCGACGCTGGCCTGCATGTTGCCCCAGTACGAGCCTTCGAATACCCCGAGCCACTCGACCCCGACCAGGTAGCCGCCGTACACGCCGACCACGCTGAAGCCGATGGTCAACAGCGGCAGCGAGACGAACCCCGCCCACAGGCGTGGCGCCACGATACGACGCAGCGGGTCGACGCCGATCATCTCCATGCTGGTCAGCTGCTCGGTGGCCTTCATCAGGCCAATCTCGGCGGTCAGCGCCGAGCCCGCGCGCCCGGCGAACAACAGCGCCGCCACCACCGGCGCCAGTTCACGCAACAGGGCCAACGACACCATCTGGCCGAGCGCGTCCTCGGCACCGAACCCGACCAGGATGGTGTAACCCTGAAGCGCCAGCACCATGCCGATGAACAGCCCCGACACCAGCACGATGGCCAACGACAGCACACCGACCGCATAGACCTGGGCCACCCACAGGCTGAACCCTTCTGCCGAGGGGCGCCCCAGCATGGACTGGCCGAGAAAGATGCTGGCCCGGCCGACGGCCTCCAGCAGGTCACATCCGCGCCGTCCCATATGGGTGATTCGTTCGATCATGGACGGCTCCCCTGGCCCAGAATGTCATCGTAAAAATCGTTGGCCGGGTAGTGAAACGGCACAGGGCCGTCCGGCTCACCATGCACGAACTGACTGACTCGGGCGTCCTGTTCCACGTCCAGCGATGCCGGCGTGCCGTGGGCCATGACCCGCCCGTCGGCGACCACGTAGACGTAGTCGGCGATGGACAGGGTCTCCTTGATATCGTGGGAGACCACCACCGCCGTCAAGCCCAGCGCCTGATTCAGCCGCCGAATCAACTGGACCAGCACACCCATGGAGATCGGATCCTGGCCGACGAAGGGCTCGTCGTAGAGAATCAATTCAGGATCCAGCGCCACCGCCCGCGCCAGCGCCACACGCCGTGTCATGCCGCCGGACAGCTCTGCTGGCATCAAGTCTCTGGCCCCACGCAGCCCCACCGCCTCGAGCTTCATCAGCACCACGTCACGCACCATGCTTTCCGGCAGATCGGTGTGCACCCGCAGCGGAAAGGCCACGTTCTCGTAGACACTGAGATCGGAAAACAGCGCGCCACTCTGGAACAGCATGCCCATGCGCCGACGCATCTGGAACAGATCCTTGCGCGACAGGCGATGGACGTCCTGACCATCGATCAGGACGCGTCCGCCACTGGGGTTGAGCTGCCCCCCGATCAGTTTCAGCAGGGTAGTCTTCCCGGTGCCACTTGGCCCCATGATGGCCGTGATCTTGCCGCGGGGTATGGAGAGATCCACGCCGCGAAAGATATCCCTGTCGCCGCGCGTGAAATGCAGATTCTCCACCTCCACCAAGGAGGAAGCCGTCATCGCAGTCCCTATAGAGTCAGTATCACCGTGAACCGGCGGTTCAGACCGGACGCCGGCCCCGAATCCTCGGATTCGACGCCTGGCCAGACCTGAGCCCGAACCTTGAGAATAGAGCGCCTTGAGCCGCGCTCGGTTTTCGAACATCGTATCTTAACTCAAATGCAGCATGCCAGTGCCCCGGTTGCGCGCTTGCGCGCAGGTTTATCTAAGGGTTCAATGGGCGCCCTTTCTGCAACCAAGTCGTTCTCCATGCTGTTACCGTCTGTCGTCGTCGCCCTGGGCCTGGTGGGCCTGCTCTGGAGCGCGGATCGCTTTGTCGGCGCCGCCGCCGCCACCGCCTACCGCGCCGGCATGAGCATCATGCTGGTCGGCATGACCATCGTCTCCATCGGCACCTCTGCCCCGGAAATCGTGGTCTCGGTGATGGCCTCGCTGGATGGCGCCCCCGACCTGGCCACCGGCAATGCGCTGGGCTCCAATATCGCCAACATCGCGCTGGTACTGGGCGTGACTGCACTGGTGGTGCCGATCCCGGTGCGCTTCACCATCGTGCGCCGCGAGCTGCCACTGCTGTTGGGCGCCACCGGCCTCGCCGGCTACGCCCTGGCCGATGGCAGCCTCGATCGCCTCGACGCGGCCCTGCTGATCGCGCTGCTGGTATTCAGTCTGTGGTGGCTGTTTCGCGCCGACGAGGCCGAACAGGAGATGGCCGACGACATTCCCGGCATGGCACTGGGCAAGGCCATCGGCTGGCTGGTGCTGACCCTGGCGGTGATGATCGCCAGCTCCCGCGCCCTGGTCTGGGGCGCCACTGAGCTGGCACGCACCTTTGGCGTAAGCGAGCTGGTGATCGGTCTGACCGTCGTCGCCATCGGCACCAGCCTGCCGGAACTCGCCGCCTGCGTGGCCAGCGCGCTGAAGCGCCACCACGATCTGGCCATCGGCAACGTCATCGGCTCCAACCTGTTCAATATGCTGGCGGTACTGCCGGTACCGGCGCTGCTGGCGCCGGGAGCCACCGATCCCGCAGCCGCCGGCCGCGACTTTCCGGTAATGCTTGGCCTGACGCTGCTGCTGGCGGCGCTGCTGCTGTGGCAACGCCGAGGGCGCCTGGGGCGCTGGATCGGCGCGCTGCTGGCCTGCACCTATGCGCTTTATCTGACCTGGCTCGGCCTTTCGGTCGCGGCAGGCCCCTTGTGACAACGGCAGTAAACGGCAACAATCATGGCCATGAGCAAACACCCCTCCTCGGCGCAGACGCCGACCCTGAGCGTCCGCGATATCGCACGACGCACCCTGGAGCTGGAACGTGACGCCATCGACGCCCTGATCGGGCGTCTCGACGGCGACTTCGACCGTGCCTGCCAACTGCTGCTGGCCTGCCGCGGCCGGGTGGTCGTCACCGGCATGGGCAAGTCGGGACATGTCGGCGGCAAGATCGCCGCCACCCTGGCCAGCACCGGCACGCCGGCCTTCTTTGTCCATCCCGGCGAAGCCAGTCATGGTGACCTGGGCATGATCACGCCCGGCGACGTCGTCCTGGCACTGTCCAACTCCGGCGAAACCGCCGAGGTCACTGCCCTGCTGCCGCTGCTCAAGCGCATGGGCATTCCACTGATCAGCATGACCGGCCGAGCACAGTCGACCCTGGCCCGCCACGCCGAAGCCCATCTATACGCAGGGGTCGAGCGCGAGGCCTGCCCACTGGACCTGGCCCCGACCTCTTCGACCACCGCAGCGCTGGCGCTGGGCGACGCCCTGGCGGTGGCGCTGCTCGAGACCCGCGGCTTCACCGCCGAGGATTTCGCCCTGTCCCACCCGGGCGGCAGCCTGGGCAAGCGACTGCTGTTGACCGTGGCCGACCTGATGCATACCGGCGACCGGCTGCCCTCGGTACCGTCGGGCTCGCCGCTGCGCGATGCCCTGCTCGAGATCACCCGTCAGGGACTCGGCTTTACCTGCGTGGTGTCCCCCGACGGCACCCTGGCCGGGGTCTATACCGACGGCGACCTGCGCCGTACCCTGGATCGCCATCAGGACTTCAGCTCGCTTACCGTGGATGACGTGATGACCACCCCCGGGCGACGCATCGGCCCCGCCACCCTGGCGGCGGAAGCGGTCAAGCTGATGGAAGAAGGCCGGATCACCGCCCTGGCGGTGGTCGATGACGAGCAGCGCCCAATCGGTGCACTGCATATGCACGACCTGCTGGCCGCCGGTGTCATCTGAGCCTCATTTATCCCTTTACAAGGAACGCCGTCATGTCTCACGAGCTTCTCGCCTCCCTCGCGCCGGAACTGGTGGAGCGCCTGCGCCACATCAAGCTGCTGGCGCTGGACGTGGACGGCGTACTGACCGATGGTCGACTGTACTTCCACGCCGACGGCTCCGAGTTGAAGGCGTTCAACACCCTGGATGGCCACGGCCTCAAGCTGGCCAAGCGCGCCGGCATCCAGGTGGCCCTGATCACCGGGCGCAGCTCCCCCATGGTCACTCAAAGAGCCAGAGCACTCGGCATCGAGCACGTACAGCAAGGGGTCGAGCGCAAGCTGCCCGCCCTTGAATCGCTGTGCGATTCGCTGGGCCTGACCCTCGACCAGGTCGCCTACTGCGGCGATGACCTGCCGGATCTGCCCTGCATCCATCGCAGTGCGGTCGGCATCACCGTGCCAGGCGCCCCCTGCTACCTTCGTCAGCACGCCGACTGGGTCACCCAGGTTGCCGGCGGACATGGCGCGGTGCGCGAGATCACCGACACCCTGCTGATGGCCCAGGGCCGCCTCGACGATATCATCGACAGCTACCTGAGCAACGGACCGCTGACATGAAACTGAGCGCACTGCGTCCAGGCTTTCGCTTCTGGCTGGTCATCCTGCTGCTGGTACTCGGTGGCGGCCTGACGTTGCTCGACCCCCGCGAGAGCAACGTCCCCGACCTGGTACCCAATGACAAGGCCGGCGAGCCCGACTACTACCTGGTGGATGCCCGCCTGACCCGCTTCGATGCCCAGGGCACCCCCCATCAGCGCATCGATACGCCACGCCTTGTGCACACACCACTCGACGACATCACCCGGGTGGACCAGCCGGACCTTGCGCTGATCGACGACAGCGGCCGAGAGTGGATCGCCGACGCCGACAACGGTGAACTGGGTCCGGACGGCAACCCCCTGACCCTGTCGGGCGACGCCCATCTCGAGGCCCCCGCGGAGCGTTGGCAGCTTGATACAGAGGTATTGGTCTACGACAGCGACAGTGGCCATGTCTGGAGCGAAACGCCAGCCGTCCTACGCCAACCCCCTCAACAGATGCAAGGGGAGCGCTTCGACGCCTGGATCCATGACAATACCGCTCGCCTGACCGACAATGTCACCGGTCATCATCCGCCAGAGCCTCAATAAGGAGCCCCTTCCATGATGCGTCCAAGTCCCGCCCTCCTGCTTGCCCTGGCCCTTGGCCTGGCCGCCGGCGCCACCGGCAGCAGTGTCCTGGCGCTGGAAAGTGATCGCAGCGCACCGATTCAGGTGGAGGCCGACCAGCTGGATCTCGATGATCGCGCCGGTACCGCGGTCTATACCGGCGACGTGCGCATTGTGCAAGGCAGCATGATCCTCACCGGCGAACGCGTCGAGATCCAGCGCAACGACCAGGGACAACTGTCACTGGCGACCGCGACCGGCTCACGTGCCTACCTCGAGCAGAAGCCATCCCCGGAAGAACCGGTGGTCAAGGGCTGGGGCCGCAAGGTGATCTACCACGTGGCCGAACGCCGCATGGAGCTGATCGACCAGGCTGAGCTGCACAAGGCCAATGACACCTTCGACGGTGCCTATCTGGAGTACTTCCTCGATCGCCGCGTGGTCCAGGCCCGCTCCAGCGCCCAGGGCGTCCAGGGCGAGCAGCGCATTCGCATGACCCTCGAGCCGGAAAGCCAAGGAAACTGATGAAGACTCTCCACGCTCGCCATCTGGCCAAGAGCTACAAGAAGCGTCGCGTCGTCCAGGACATCAGCCTGTCAATCGAGCAGGGCAGCATCGTCGGTCTGCTGGGCCCCAACGGGGCCGGCAAGACCACCTCCTTCTACATGATCGTCGGCCTGGTCAGAGCCGACGCCGGCAGCATCAGCATCGATGATCGGGACCTGAGCCGCGCGGCCATGCACCAGCGCGCGCTGGCCGGTATCGGCTACCTGCCTCAGGAGGCTTCGATCTTTCGCAAGCTGTCGGTGGCCGACAACATCATGGCGATCCTCGAGACCCGCAAGGACCTCGACCGCGAGGGCCGAGAAGCACGTCTCGAGCAACTCCTCGAGGATTTCCACGTCAGCCATATTCGCGACAACCCCGGCATGAGCCTGTCCGGCGGGGAGCGGCGCCGGGTCGAGATCGCTCGCGCCCTGGCCACCGAGCCGGCCTTTATCCTCCTCGATGAACCCTTCGCCGGGGTCGACCCGATCTCGGTGGGCGAGATCAAGTCCATCATTCGTCAACTCAAGGCCCGCGATATCGGCGTCCTGATCACCGATCACAACGTGCGCGAGACCCTCGATATCTGCGATCGTGCCTACATCGTCGGCGACGGCCAGATCATCGCCGAGGGCAGCGCCGAGTCCATCCTCGCCAACCAGCGCGTCAAGGAGGTCTACCTGGGCGAGAACTTCCGCCTCTAGACCGCAGGGCCGCCCGACAGCCGCAGTCGCATCAAGCGGCCGCAACACTTGCCAGCATCAGCATCCAACCGCCGGCCCCGAAAGGGTCGGCCTCACCTTGCACACAGGGCCTCCCTCGAAAGAACCACCTCCCCCCCCCTACCAAGTTGTTCCACATCGACCTTTTCACTCCCTCCCACAGGTCAAAAAACACCAACTTGGCAAGATGCTTGCATGTCTGATGACTCGTCGTTAGGGTAAAGCCTTTCGACAACACTGGTGGATCCCGACCCATGGCCCTCAAGGCGTCACTGCAGCTGCGCATCGGTACCCAGCTGACCATGACCCCGCAACTGCAACAGGCGATCGGCCTGCTGCAGCTTTCGACCCTGGACCTGCGCCAGGAGGTCCATCAGGCGCTGGAGGCCAACCCCATGCTCGAACTCGAGGACGAGTTCGGCGAACAGCAGACCAGGGAAGCCGTGGAAGATGACTGGGCGGATCAGATTCCCTCGGAACTCAGTGTGGACAGCGACTGGTCCGACACCTACCAGGACCTGGGCACCACCCCCGCCGGCAGTGGCGAGGCGCCGGATTTCGAGCGCCAGGCAAGCTCCCAGTCACTGCACAGCCACCTGAGCTGGCAACTGGCGATGCTCGACGTCAGCGACCAGGAACGCCTGATCGCCGAGAGCCTGCTCGACGCGGTCAACGCCGACGGCTATCTCGAGCAGACACTGGATGACATCGCCCAAGGGCTCGAGCAAGACGGTCGTCGCCCCCCTCCCCTCGCCGAGGTGGAGGCGGTGCTGGTTCGGCTGCAACAGTTCGAACCGACCGGAGTGTTCGCCCGCGACCTGCGCGAATGTCTGATGCTGCAACTGGATAGCCTGCCTCGCGATACCGTCCTGCTGCCCCAGGCCGGACGACTGGTAAGACAGTTTCTCGAGGCGCTGGCCAGCGGCGACCGACGTCTGCTGAAGCGCCGACTAGGACTCGATGACGACCAACTCGACAGCGTCATCGAGCTGATCCGGAGCCTCGACCCACGTCCCGGCAGCCAGTTCGGTGACAGCGATAACGACTACGTCATACCCGACCTGGTGGTACGCCACACCGAAGAGGGCTGGCGCGTTGAACTCAATCCGGATGCAATGCCCCGACTGCGCATCCAGCCCGACTACGCTGCGCTGATTCGGCGCGCGGACAAGAGCCAGGACAACCAGTTCCTCAAGGACCACCTGCAGGAGGCGCGCTGGCTGATCAAGAGTCTGTCCAGCCGCAACGACACCTTGCTGAAGGTCGGCCGGGAAATCATGGTGCGTCAGATCGACTTCCTCGAGCAGGGAGAAGCGGCCATGAAACCGTTGGTGCTGGCCGATATCGCAGACAAGGTGGAGATGCACGAGTCCACCATCTCCCGCGTGACCACCCAGAAGTTCGTGCACACGCCTCGCGGCGTGTTCGAGTTGAAGTATTTTTTCTCGAGCCAGGTCGGCCAGGATGGCGACGCCCATTCCAGTACCGCCATCCGCGCCATGATCAAATCGTTGATTCAAAAGGAACCTGCCCGCAAACCTCTGTCGGACAGCAAACTGGTGGAATTGCTGGCGGAAGACGGCGTCAATGTCGCCAGACGCACCGTGGCAAAGTACCGGGAAGCCATGAATATTCCGTCTTCCAGCGAGCGCAAGCGACTGCGCTGAGGCCTTGCGCTGCGGCGTCGCTAGCCTAGTTATCGGGAAAGCGCAAGCACTTGAAATTTCGCATGACATCTGCGTCTTTCTGCGTAGCGTCGAGGGGGTTTGCAGGATCGGAAAAAGGGTTACAATCAAGCCACCACCCGAAAGAGCAAGGAGCCTGTCATGCAAGTCAACATCACCGGCCACCACGTCGAATTGACCGATCCCCTGCGTGACTACGTACAAGAGAAGCTCGCCCGTGTGGAGCGCCACTACGACAACATCACCAACGTCCAGGTGACCCTCTCGGTGGAAAAGGAACGCCAGCTGGCCGCCTGCACCCTTCACGCCGCCGGTGCCGACCTGCATGCCGAAGCGCAGGACGGCGACATGTATGCTGCTATCGACGCCCTTGCCGACAAGCTGGACCGCCAGCTGGTCAAGCACAAGGAAAAATCCCAAGCCCGCGCCCAAGGCGCCGGAATTCGCTGACTCTCATGACATTGGAAGCCATTCTCCCTCCCGAGCGCACATTGTTCGATGTCCCGGGAGGCAGCAAGAAGAGGGTGCTGGAGTTTTTCAGCACCTTCATTGCGCAGAACACCCCGAGCCTGGACAGCCAGGAGGTCTTCAGTCGGCTGATCGGACGTGAGCGCCTGGGCAGTACCGGCATCGGCAATGGCGTCGCCATTCCCCATGCCCGCAACCCCCACTGCAAGGCGCCCATCTCCGGCTTCCTCAAACTCGCGGAACCTGTCGACTTCGATGCCATCGATGGTGAGCCCGTCGATCTGGTGTTCGTGCTGCTGGTGCCGGAAGAGGCCGACGACGCCCATCTTGCCCTGCTCGGCCAGGTCGCCGGCGTCATGAACGACGCCGACACACGTCACCGTCTGCGCCACGCCAGCTCCCAGCGCGAGCTTCACGAGCGCCTGCAGGAAGCCATCCGCCAACAGGCGCCAGGGGACGACACTCCCTCCTGATCGCGGCCTTGCCTAGGCCATCAGCAATGGACGCCTGCCCAAGGAGACAGGACATGCAGCTCGTGATCATCAGTGGTCGCTCCGGCTCGGGAAAGTCCGTGGCCCTTCAGGCCCTGGAGGACCTGGGGTTCTACGCCATCGACAACCTTCCCGCGACCTTGCTGGGCGCCCTGGTGGACGAGCTGGAAAACGGTCATTCCCGCCGTATCGCCGTCAGCGTCGACGCCCGCAACCTGCCTGAGGCGCTGGAACGCTTCCCCGCCCAGCTGGCGTCCCTCAAGCAGAGTCCGATCGACTGCCAGGTGGTCTACCTGACCAGTGATGCGCGAATTCTGCTCGAGCGCTACTCCCACACGCGGCGCCGTCACCCGCTGACCCGTGATAGCGACATGACCCTGGCGGAAGCCATCGAGTCCGAACAGAAGGCCCTTTCGGGTATTCGAGACCTGGCCGATCTGGTCATCGACAGCTCTCGCATGTCGGTGCACGAACTGCGTTCGCGCATCGCCGAACAGGTCGCCGACCACCGCAGCGGCCAGTTGAGCCTGACCGTGGAGTCCTTCGGCTTCAAGCGTGGCGTGCCGCCGGATGCAGACATCGTGTTCGATGCCCGCTGTCTGCCCAACCCCTACTGGGAACCATCGCTGCGTGATGCCAATGGCTGCGATCCCAGCGTCATCGACTTCCTCGAACGCTATCAGGACGTCGCCGACATGAAGCGCGACATTCTCGCCTGGGTGCGCACCTGGCTACCGCGCTATCAGCAAAGCCAGCGCAGCTACCTCACCGTGGCGGTGGGCTGCACCGGAGGACAGCATCGTTCGGTCTACCTGGCCGAGGGAATCGCCTCGGCCCTGGCCGACCAGCATCCCCGCGTCCGTCTACGCCACCGCGAACTCGGCCAGCAACGCCGACTGGACAGCGGAGGACTCTAGGCGTGGCCCGACGCACCCTGACCCTGACCAATCGTCGCGGCCTGCATGCACGCGCCGCGACTCGCCTGGTTACCTGCTGCCAACCCTTTGACGCCACCGTCACCGTCCACCATGGCAGCCGCTCGGGTGACGCCGCCAACATCATGTCGCTGCTGATGCTGGCCGCCCCCTGCGGAACGGAACTGACCCTGGAGGCCGAAGGCAAGGACGCGGACGCGGTGCTGGACGCTCTGGAGGCACTGTTCGACGCACGCTTCGACGAAGACGCCTGACGTCTTCCCTCTCCTTGTTTTGACCGCCACCCCCTGCCTGCCAAGGACGCCATGCAACTGATCCAGACCGGCAAGTACACCGAGGTCCACTACGACGCGGACCAGGACGCCTTCATCAAGACCTTCACGCCCAAGACCAGCGATCGCTGGCGCTACCGCCTGGGCATCCGGCGCTACCCCGGCCACAATTTTCGCTATGTCGCCGGCCGACTGGAGCGACTGGGTATCGCCACACCGAAAATCCTGTCGGCAGAGCGCTATCGTCTGGTCACCGCCAACGTGCACGGCATCGCGCTTAAAAAGCTGGTCCTCGACTCTCCGGAACTGCAGAACCGCTACCTGGACATTCTCGAAGCATTGTACCGTGACCGTATCCACTGTCGTGGCCTGCACACAGAGAACTTCCTGGTCGTCGACGGAGAGGTGATCGCCATCGATCTGGATGCCTACAAGGCGCCGCGGGTCTTCACCTATCCGCGCCGAGAGTTCATCGACTGCCTGAGTCGCTCGCTGAAAAACGACGAGGCGTTCCTGTTCGAGCGCTTTCTCGAACGTGTCGACGCCCAGCATCCCTGAGCCCAGCATCCCTAAGGAAGCACCGCTCCTCCTTGTGCCCTCGCCTGCCCCGCTCTACCCCGGTTTTCCGGGTGGGAGCGCTGGCGTTGGCGACGGTAGCAGCAGCAGTGGTAAACTTTTAACTCGTCACTCAGTTTACCACCAAGCGTCCTTCAGGAGCCGACATGACCTCTCCGGTGTGGCATCCCTACGCCCATCTCAAGACCCAGGCCCCTGCCCCCCGGGTAGTCGGCGGCCAGGGCACCCGCTTTACCCTGGACAGCGGCGAATCATTGCTCGACGCGACCTGCTCCTGGTGGTGCATGATCCACGGCTACGGACATCCACGGCTGGTCAAGGCGATTCAGGAGCAGGCTGCCACGCTGTGTCACGTGATGCTTGGAGGACTGACCCACGATCCCGCCGACCAGCTCGCGCGGGAACTGGTTCGCGTCACGCCAGAGGGCCTCAACCACGTGTTCTTCTCCGACAGCGGCTCGGTGGGCATGGAGGTGGCGATGAAGATGGCGGTGCAGTACCACCATCTGCGCGGCCGCCCCAACAAGCACCGCATGCTGTCGCTGATGAAGGCCTACCACGGTGATACCGCCGGCTGCATGGCGGTGTGTGACCCCGAAGAGGGCATGCATTCGCTGTTTTCCGGCTTTCTTCCGAAGCACCATTTCGCCCCGGCGCCGACGGCCCCCTATGCGGCCACGCCAGAGCAGGTCGCCGCCGACCTCGACGCCCTGCGAGCGGTGCTGGAAGCCCACCACCACGAGATCGCCGCGCTGTTGATGGAGCCCCTGCTGCAGGCCGCCGGTGGCCTCAACATGACCTCTCCGGACTATCTGAAGGGTGCTCGCGCCTTATGTGACGAGTTCGACGTGCTGTTGGTGTTCGACGAAGTGGCCACCGGCTTTGGCCGCACCGGGCGCATGTTCGCCGCCGACCATGCCGGTGTCAGTCCGGACATCATGGTGCTGTCCAAGGGGCTGACCGGCGGCTACCTTGGCCACGCGGCGACCCTGGCCAGCGACCGTGTCCATGACACCTTTATCGGCGACAGCGAGCTTCACGCCTTTATGCACGGCCCGACCTTCATGGGCAATCCGCTGGCCTGTCGCGTGGCACTGGAAAGCCTCAGGGTCTTCGAGGAGGACGACTATCTGGGTCGTATCGCTCGGCTCAACGCCATCCTTGTGCAGGAACTCGCCGGCGACAGTGACCTGCGCGCCCACCCTGCGGTGGCCGACATCCGTGTGCTCGGCGCCACCGGTGTGATCGAGGTGCACGACAGTAAAGCGCTGAAAGGCGCCGCCTCCATCGCCCGTGAACAGGGCGTGTGGCTGAGATCCTTCGGCAGATGGCTTTACACCATGCCTGCCTATATCACCTCGGATGAGGAAATGCACCAGATCATCAAGGCCATGAAGGCGCCTTTCACAGCAAACGCATAACTTTCACAGCAAACGCATAATTAGTGGGCAGGGTCGGCGCTGACTAGCTCTCTACCAGCCCGCCGGCCTATATCACCTCGGATGACGAAATGCGCCAGATCATCAAGGCCATGAAGGCGCCTTTCACAGCAAACGCATAACTTTCACAGCAAACGCATAATTAGTGGGCAGGGGCGGCGCTGACTGGCTCTCTACCAGCCCGCCCGCCTATATCACCTCGGATGACGAGATGCGCCAGATCATCACCGCAATGAAAGCGCCGTTTCTTTCTGCATAGTCAGGGTCGGCGCTGGCTGGCTCTCTACCAGGCGCTACCACGCTCTACCAGCCCCAGAACAGCAGCCACCAGGCGCCGATCACCGGCGCCTGGGCGGCGAGCATGGGCAGCATGGCCAGAAGTCGACGCGGGCCACTGGCGTAGCGTCCGAGGATGCCCCATCCAAGCCCCGCGCTTGCCAGTACGCCAAGCCCCAGCAACAGCGCCCTGGCGTCATTGGCCCAGTGGATCAGCAGGCCATCGCCTCGCAGCAGGGTCAGGGTGGTCATCGACAGGCCCAGGAAGACGCCGACCGCGGCCAGGGGTATCAGGGCGTAGGATAGGTGCCACAGGCGCTGCCAGCGCCAGCGGCCAAGCAGACGGTTGGTCAGCGACAGCGACAGCGAGACAAGCCCCCCCAGCACCAGGGTAGTCACGCCGATATAGCCCAGCAGCAGGGCTCCATCGAGCAGGGTGAAGACGTCGTTGTGTTCGGGATAGTGGGTGAGCAGCCACCAGGGTGCGCTGGTTTCCAGCGGCCATCCCCAACCGTGCTGATAGAGCCAGACGGCCGCCTGCTGCTTGGCGGCAACAAACCAGGGGCTCGCCGACCAGTGGAATGCCCCCACCGCGATTCCCAGCAGGCCGAACACCACCAGCACGAACTCCCACAGGGTCGCGGGTCGCTGAGGCGGTGGCGACACCACCTCGATGCCGGGCGCCCTGAGCTCGAGATGGATAGCATCCTTGTAGCCTGAACAACGCGAGCACAGATGGCAGTCACTGGCGCTGTCCAGCTGCTTCAGCGGGATCAGCACCGGGCAGTCCGTAGCCCGGCTTCTTGACACCTCACGCCGGCGCTGGCGCCGTCCGTGTTCGGTCCATACCTCGGGGTCGGCGCGGTAGTGCAACGGCGCCAGCTTGGCCAACAGCGCAAAGACGCCGCTGACCGGACACAGATGGCGACACCAGACGCGCTTGCCCTTGCCGTAGACCAGACCGATCACGGCCGCCGCCAGGGTCGAGCCCCCCAGCACCAGCAGCGCGGCCTTGGGATACTGGTAGACGCTGACCAGCTGCCCATAGATCGTGGTCATGGCGAAGCCCACGAACGGCCAGCCACCCCAACGCATCCAGCGCGGTATCGCCCGGCCCATGCCGACACGGCTGGCGGCTTCCGTGATGGCACCCTCCGGACACATCATCCCGCACCATAGCCGCCCCGCCACCACCATGCTGACCATGACAAAGGGCCACCAGATACCCCAGAACACGAACTCGGCGAACACCGTGAGGTGATCGAGGATGCGTGCCTCATGGTTCGGCAGGGGCAACAAGGGCGGCACCAGCAGCAGCACGGCGTAGAACGCCACCACGGCCCACTGCAGTGTCAGAATCCAGCGCCGATGATGCTTCAGCCAGGCTCCCAGACGCGCCCAGCGTCGGGTCTTGCGGGCGCCTGGATGCCGATTCTCAGCCACGGTTGGCCGAGTCTCCTTGCCAGGCCCGCAGCGACGATCGCTGGCTTCTGGCATCACTGCTGGCGTCACTGTTGCCGTCCCTGTTGCCGTCACTGCCGCCGCCTCGTTCACGACACCGCTCCCTCGACGACGTTGTGCGACGGGCGCTGCCCGCCCACCCACCAGTAGACGAGGCCCCAATAGCACAGGTAGCCGAGCACCAGCGTCGAGGAAGGCCAGGCACGGTAACCGGCGATACTGGCCAATAGTCCGCCGACTCCCTGGCCATCATCCAGCCAGGCACTGGTGTCCCACAGCGGATCGATCCCGACCGGCAACCAGCCCAGATTCATCAGCCGCTCGAGCGCCGCTACCCACAGGCCCGCCGCCACCAGCAGCAGCAGGATCTCGCTGGCCCGGAAGAACCCGCGCCAGGCCAGTCGTCGCGAGGACCACTGCAGCATCACGAAGCAGGCAGCCGCCGTGACAAAGCCAAGACCTGCGGCCAGGGCGAAGGAGGTCAGTTGTCCGCCTCGCCACTGGGCCAGCCCCAGACCGTACAGAAACACCAGGGTCTCGGCGCCTTCGCGAGCCACCGCCAGGGCCACCAGGGTAGCGATGCCCCACAGCCGTGAGCGCGACAGACACAGCATGGCGTCACACTCCATGGAGCGTTTGAAGGAGGCGCCGCGACGGCGCATCCACGCCACCATCTGCACGATCAACGCGGCGGCCAGCGCCGACATGGCGGTCTGAAACAGGGTCTGGGCGTCACCGGTCAACCAGCGCCCTACTCCCATCAGCACAGCACCCAGCACCACCGCCAGGGCGATACCCGCCGCGACACCGCCCCACAGCCAATTCAAGGCATCGCGACGCCCCTCTCGGGCGAGCCAGGCGTAGACAAGGCCGACCACCAGGATGGCCTCCAGGCTCTCGCGCAGGACCACGATAAAGGCCGCTTCGTTCATGGGTGAGCCTCCTCGGAGGCTTCCCGAGCGATGATCACGCCCTGGGCATCGGGCAGGTGAAACTCGTCGAAGTAGTCGTAGCGCCCCGGCTTCAGCGGGTGGACCACGACGAAGGAGTGAACGCCGGGGCCCATCACCTTTTCCTGGCGAAGCCGGCGACTCTCGAATTCCACCGGCGTACTTCCGGCATTATGCAGTTCGATCTTGAACCGCTGCCCGGCGACGACCTCGAGTTCGACGGGATCAAGCCTGCCGTCAACAAGGGTCAACCGGTAGGTAGGCAGCGCTCCGGCCTCTGCCTGACCAGAGGTGGCGCACAGTGTCATCAGCGACAGCGCGACCAACGGCGCCGTGATCAGCGCGCCCGAGAGACGGGAACGACGTAGCAGCAACATGACCGCCTCCTCTCAGTAGCCGCCCTTCTTGCCCACGCCGGCGTAGACAAAGTCATACTCGACGTCGAAGGGCGCATACCAGGGTGCCACGCCGGTTTCCTTGTCGATATGACGCATCAGGTGCGGCGCTTCGATGTGGAAGCTCAGGTGATAGCGCCCCATGCCTTCGAGCGCCACATTGACACCATAGTGGGTGCCGTCGCTGGCGATCATCGGCATCAGGCTACCTTCGATCACACTGTCGCTGCCTTCCTTCTGCAACCGATAGTCAATGTGCAGAAAAGGAATCCAGGCGCCGGGAGGAAAACCGTTGTCGTTGTCCTCGAGGGCGTGAATATCCGCCTCGAGATGAATATCGGCCTCGGCAGCGGCCAGCTCACCGGCAGGCTCCATGACCACCGGCTGCAGGTAGACCGCGGCGACTTCCATGCCGTTGACCAGTTCGGGCTCGCCGATCGGATACTCCAGCGCCGAGGCACTGCTGGAAAAGACACCAAGACAGAGGGTGGTGGCCAGGGCGGCCAGGGCGGAGCGGTCAAAGATCGGCGATGCAGACATGCGAGAACCTCGGGATAGAAAATGGCGAGAACCGTTCGCGTTTCAAGAATCATTTCCATGACGAAGTTCATGAAGCACCGCCCGGTGTCGCCACACTCTAGCCTGTGCCGGCAGGCACGCCTGTGACGTGCATCAAAGTCTCGAACCTCTGTTGCACTGGCCGCGCTTTTACGTGACGCTGAACCATCGGTACCAAAGGCCCCTGACGAGATAGCGAAAGCCCATGACCAGCCTCAGCAAGACCCGCACCAGCTTCTATCGACGCCTCTACCTGGCCCATCTGGTGGCCACCGGCATCGATAGCGTGCCGGCCATCACCGCCGCCACCGGCATGCCGAGACGTACCGCTCAGGACACCCTCGCCGCCCTCGAGGAACTGGACATCCGCTGCCGCTTCGAGCATCAGCCAGGCAAGCCTCACAATATCGGCCACTATCGCATCGAGGACTGGGGGCCGATCGATCCCGACTGGCTGTCGCTTCACGCCGAGCGCCTGGGGCAGTTGCTGGGCTACCCCTCCCTCGCCAACGCGCACCCTTGATCTCAGCACCGCGCAGGCAGCGAGCGCCCATGGGTGGAGATCACGACGGCTCAGTCAACGGGGCGTGCATGCCCGAAGCTCTCTCGAAGTGCATCACTGGCACTGAGCGTCGATACCTCCAGCCCCAGCCTCTCCACCCATTCAAGCGTCGTCTCGACCCAGCCGTCCCGTGAGACCATGAGCCGGTCACCACAGCGGCGGCAACTCTCCACCAGCAAGCAATGCTCTCCGCGCCGTTCATCCGTGAGCTCGAGCCAGTCCGCCCCTTGCGTCAACTGCAGCGCTGTCTCCGGCCACCAGGCCAGCCTCAGGCGAGGATCGACGGCCTCGGGTTCACCGGCGACCAGCAGCGCAATGGCGCCGCAGCCACACTCTGCCCTGGCGTAGAGATTGTTGCTCATGGTGTTCTCCCTGTTGATCCACGCCCTGTGATAGCCGACGCGAACGCCCCGGCTGGTGCCAAACGACGCCAGCCCCTATAGTCGAGCTTTCCTCGACACTGCATCGGATCATGGATTCACGACTCGAACAACGGGCCCTGTCGCTCTCGATCATCACCACCCTGGGCGTCGCCCTGCTCGGGGTCAGTTTCGGCCTGCTGGCCGGCTCCCAGTCGATCCTCTTCGATGGCGTCTTTTCCACCATTGACGCCGCCATGTCGGGGCTTGCGCTGGCGGTATCGCGGCTGGTCGTGCGCGAGGCGACCTCACGCTTCCAGCATGGCTTCTGGCACTTCGAGCCGATGGTGGCGGCGCTCAACGGTGGCATTCTGCTGCTCTTGTGCTTCTACGCCTTTCTCAACGCGCTGCGGGAATTGCTGGGCGGCGGCCACGCCCTCGCCTTCGGCGCGGCCACCCTCTACGCCGCCGTGGTGCTGGTGATCTGCAGCACCATGGCGGTGTATCTCAAGAAGATCAATCGCAGGGCCAACTCCGAGTTTCTGCGAATCGATCAGAAGAACTGGCTGATGGCGGCGCTGATCACCGGCGCGCTGCTGGTGGCCTTCATGATCGCCCTGCTGCTGGAAGGTACCGCGCTCGACCACTGGACACCCTACGTCGATTCGGCGCTGCTGGTGGTGCTGACCCTGGTGTTCATGCCGGTGCCCATCAACATCATTCGGCGAGCCGCCAAGGACATCCTGCTGATGGCACCCAGCGCCATCGATCGTGAGGTGCACGCGGCGATGAAGGAGATCATGCAAAGAGAGGGTCTCAGCCACTACTACAGTCATGTGGCCAAGAGTGGCCGGGGCCACTTTATCGAGATTCATATCGTCACCGCGCCGAACTTCGCCGCCGGGCGCGGCATGGTAGAGATGGACGAGATCCGCGAGGAGATATCCTCACGACTGAGCATTCCCCCCGAGCGCCGCTGGTTTACCGTCGCTTTTACCGCCGAGGAACGCTGGGCCTGAAGGCGAGGCCGTCAGCCCGGCGCGGGGTCACCGGCAAGACGCGAATAGACCACATGGGACAGCGCCCGTCCGCCGACCCATTCGCACTCGCGCAGCACGCCTTCCTGCTGAAAGCCGAGTCGCTCGGGGATAGCGCGACTACGGCTGTTGCCTTCGGCACAACGAATCTCGAGTCGATGAAGCTCGAATTCGTCGAAACCCCATTCCACCAGGCTTGCCACGGACTGCGTCATCCGGCCCCCACCCTGGAAGTCGCTGCGCAGCCAATAGCCCAGCGACGCCCAGCGGTGACGCTCGACGATGCGGTTGAAGCCGACGACGCCGATCAGCGCGTCGTCCTCGAGCAAGACAAAGTGTCGAGCGCTGCCCAGACGCCGCTCAGCCATGGCAGCGGTGACGAAGACCTCGCAATCTCCCGGCTCGCGGGTGGCATCGACCCACGGCAGCCAGGGCCTCAACGACTGCCGGCTGGCGTCGATGGCGTGCCACAGAGCGTCACAGTGTTCCTTGCCGATCGACGCAAGCCACAGCCGCTCGGACACCCTCAGCATGCTGCCGGCACCTCCTGCCTGCCAGGTCCGGACCCGCGCAACCTCCAACGCCGACACACCATCTGATACTGAGTCAGAACGCCCGTCACTCGGCGGCCTCCCAGCGATCTCGGCCATTGCGCTTGGCCTGATACAACGCCTGGTCGGCGCGATTCATGGTCTGCTCGTAGGTCTCGTCATGACGGTGCTCCGCCGCACCGATGCTGACGGTCAGCGTCAGGGAGTCGTCGCTCACCACCTGGGTGGTACGCAGCTTGGCCTGGAGCCGCTCGAACAGGGGTTCAGCCGCCCACAGCGAAGCGCCGGGCAAGGCGATCAGAAACTCTTCGCCCCCCCAGCGACCGACGATATCGCCACCACGCAGGGTGTCGTCGAGGACCTTGGCCACTACCAGCAGCGCCTGATCGCCGACATCATGCCCATGCTCGTCGTTGAAGCGCTTGAAGTGGTCGATGTCCACCATCGCCAGGGTAAAAGGGCGTTGCTGTCGGCTGGAGGCGGCCATCAGTCGACGCAGCTCGGTGTGCAGGCCACGACGATTGGGGATCTTGGTCAATGGATCGAGCATGACCTCGCTTTCCAGCGTCTGCTTGCGCTCGAACAGCAGCTCCTGATAACCATCGGCGATGCGTGACAGCTTGTGCTGGCGACGCTGCTGTCGCTCCAGCCGGCGTTCGGCGGTGGACAGGTCGCTCTTGACGTTGCGCTGAAAGCCATCGGAAATGGAAGCCATGCGGTCCAGCCGCTCAAGCTGCTCGGTATGCCGCCGGTAGAGCGCTTCGAGCGGTGCCTTCAGTGGATTGTCCTGATGCTCGGACGAGGCCAGCAGTGCCTCGATGTCCCGCAGCAGCTGACGATCCCTTTCGGTCATGAACTGGTATCCTCGACGGGGATGATCGCAAACGGAAAACTGCAGTCTTCCTTGAACTCCTCGGCCAGCTCGGCGATGCGTTCGTTTCTGACATCGTAGCGCCAATCCACGCTGCAGGCCTTGCCTTCCAGGTGAGCCTCCTCCATCAGGTCGAAGATGTCCATCATCGCCTTGACCGAGCTGGTGTTGAGGTAGACCAGTTCCAGGCACACTTCGAGGGGGCTCTCGCCGTCTCGCAGGTAGTGATCTACCCAGTTCAGCACGCCACTGTAGAGCTCGAAGGTGTTTTCGGGATAGGAATCGCCACGCATGGTCAGCGTTCCGGCGTCCCAGTCAGAACGAATGTCAGGGGTCGACTGGGTCCCGTCAATCGCAATGTCGTTGATCATTTTCTCGACTTTCCGTCAGATAGTGGCGGTGATGCAGAAAAAGCTCTGTTGATCGGAGAGCGGCGTCAGGTTCGACTGAAGCGGCTGGCAGGACTTTCGCGCCATGTCGATCAATCCCAGCCCTGCTCCCCGGGAGCCGTCTTCCCGCGGCTTTCTGAGTTGCTGCTTGTAGCATCGCTTGAGCTCGACCGCGTCCATCTCGCCGAGTTCCTCGACGGTCGCCATCAGACGCTGGCCATCGGCATGCTCGACCACGTTGCCCGCCGACACCAGATAGTGACCCTGCTCGCCCCGCGCCACCGCAACGGTGGCGGTGGCGCGCTGTTCGTCATAGCCCATGGCGGTGGCGTAATGGCTGATGTTCTGGGTCATTTCGATGTAGGTCGAGAACACGTCCATCGCCGCCGATGGTGCCGCAGATTCGCTGTTGAGGTAGTTGCGAATGGCCTTGCCGATCTCTTCGATCAGGCTATGGGAAATCGGGCCATTGAAGCTTAGCAGCACGCGCTGTTTCTCGAATTGGTCGCGCAGCGTCAAGAGGTCCATGGAATTTCCTCATCGTGACCGTGGTGAATATTGGACGTCGCGGACGCGGTGCCGTCCTGCTCGTCCTCGACGGCCGGCTGGAAGCACAGCAGGGTGATATCGTCACGCTGGTGCGCCTCACCCTGGAAACGCGCAAGCGCATCCAGGAAGGCCGCAACCTGTGCCCTGGGATCGAGCCCGGCGTGCTCCAGCAGCATGGCCTCGAAACGCCGCCTGCCAAAGCCGAACCCGTGCTCGCCGCCCGCCTGATCCAGGAAGCCGTCACTGCACAGCGTACAGGACCAGCCAGGCACCAGTGCCAACGTTTGATTGGTGAACTCCCCACGACGCTTGAACGCCAGGGCGCGTCGACCACCGGCCAGTACCTCCAGGCGCTGGCCATCGGTGGCATAGAGATCCAGCTTGGCGCCGGAGAAGGTCAATTGCTGCTGGTCGGCGCCGACCCACACCAGCCCCGCATCCATGTGCGGCGTCACGCCGTGAGCCTCGCTGTCGGCCTCGAGCGTGCGGCGAATGCGCCGGTCCATCTCCTCGAGGATACCCGCCGGATTCTCGGGCCCCACCTGGTTGACCGAGTTGTCGAAGGCCGCACGGGCGAGCATGGTCATCAGGGCGCCGGGCACGCCGTGTCCCGCGCAGTCGATGACCCCCAGCAGATAGCCGCGGTCATGACCGAAGTCCCGAAACACGAAGATGTCGCCGCCGACCGTATCCTTGGGACTCCACAGCACGCCGTGCCTTAGCCCGGCGCAGCGTTGCATGTCGCGGCTGGGCAGGATCGCCTGCTGCAATACCCGAGCGCAGTCGAGGGAATCATCGATCTGACGCTTGGCCTCGCTCATCTGCCGATTGGCCAGGGTGAGATCCATGGTGCGCTGACGGATGCGTTCCTCGAGCTCCTCGGTATGGGCCTGAACCTGATCGGCCATGCGCTGGAAATCCCGTGACAGATCGCCGATCTCGTCACCGCGGTCACTGTCGAGCCTGGTGTCATAACGGCCCTGGGCCAGCGCCTGGGCGGATTGACTGAGGCGACGCATCGGGTTGACGATCAGCCGCCGCAGGGCGATCACCACCACCAGCAGCACCACCCCGAGGCTGGCAACCAGGGCGAACATCAGCGGCCACAACCAACGCTTTTCCAGCAAGGTGGCGGCGTAGGGATCGACCGCCGACACCAACCACCAGTCGAGCTCCGGCATGTAGCTGACCGCCACCACTCGCTCCTCACCGGACCACTCGAGGGTGCGGGTCTCTACCTCTCCGCCGCTCTCTCGGGCCGATGCCAGCATCTCGGCGAGGGCCTCGGGATCCTCGACCGCCGCATCAAGCACGCCGCCGCCTTCATCGACCTGGCTCAAGTCGGTCGCCTGGAGCTCTCCGTCCTCTGCCATCGCCAGCACCCGACCCTCGCGGCCGAGCAGGAAGGAAGCCACACCCAACGGTTGATCGTCGAAGCTGCTGGCCAGTAGGCGGTTGAAATTGAGGCCGCCACCGACCATGCCAAGAGGCCCGTTCTCGCCGTCGACGCGAACATTGATCCACACCCGGGTGATGTCCAGCGCCGGACTATAGGCGACCTGAACCCGGGTAGGCGCCCCACTGTCCATCATGCGGAAGTACCAGCTGTCTTCACTGTCACTGCGTGACAGCTGGTTGCGGGGGGCACGGCTCGGACTCATCTTGCCGTCGTTGAAGTAGAACTGGCGGCTGTCGTGATGCACCACAAAGTAGTCGTCACCGTCGAACTGCTGGCGAAATCCCTCGGACTCGGCGAAGAAACGGGCCTTGAGTTCCTCGTTGTCGATATCCGAGAGCCAGTCGCGGGTGACCGTCAGATCGCCGAAGCGCCTGGCCAGGGCCAGTTCGGTGGACAGCGGCGTCAGCATGCGCTGGGTATGCAGTTGGCTGTACTGCTCGGCGAAGCGTTGTCCGAAGTGGCGCTCGACGTCCTGAAGCGCGTGGCTGCCGATCCACAGCACCGGCACCAGTGCGACCAGAAAGGACAACAACGGGATAAGTAACGACTTGACCCCCAATCCCAGGTGGCGGCTCATGATGCCTCCTTGGCGAGAATCGACAGATGGAGAGAGTCTTGCATCACCTTCACTATAAGAATATGCGTATCGGCGCATCATGCCATGAAACCCGTATGGCGGCTAATGAAGTGTCTCAGTCTTCTGCTCCGACAGACGCATCCCCCGGGCTCGCTTCGCCTCGATAAAAAAAGGGCGGCGAGCCAGGCTCGCCGCCCATCAACGATCAGTCACCCGATCGAGAGAGCTCAGCAAAACATCGTGTCGACAGGCAGTCCCGTCTACACCTCGAAACCAAGGCCGAAACTTTCCGCGTCCATCGCCATCAGGCCCTCGGCCCCTGCCTGCATCTGGGCGGCGTGGGTACGGGTGCGCGGCAACAGCCGTTCGAAGTAGAAGCGCGCGGTGTGGATCTTGGCCTGGTAGAAGCTGGCGTCGCTGGGCGAGTCCGCCAGCGCTTCCCGGGCGCACTTGACCGACCGGGCGAACAGATAGGCCAGGGTCACGTAGCCCGAATACATCAGGTAGTCCACCGAGGCTGCCCCCACCTCTTCACGATCGCTCATGGCCTTCATGCCGATGCCCATGGTCAGCTCGCCCCATTGGCTGTTGAGCTTGGCCAGCGGGCCAACAAAGGGCGCCATGGCCTCGTCGTCGGCGTTGGCCTGGCAGAACTTGTGGATCTCCTTTGTGAAGACCTTCAGGCTCTCGCCCTGGTTCATCAGCACCTTGCGTCCCAGCAGGTCCAGCGCCTGGATCCCTGTGGTGCCTTCGTACAGCCGTGTGATGCGTGCATCACGCACCATCTGCTCCATGCCCCATTCCTGGATAAAGCCGTGGCCGCCGAACACCTGTACCCCTTCGTTGGTGGCCTCGAAACCAAGCTCGGTCAGAAACGCCTTGACGACCGGGGTCAACAGGCCCAGCAGGGTCTCGGCCCGCTCGCGCTCCTCGCCGGCCGAACACTGCTCGACCACGTCCACCAACTGGGCGGTATACAGCACCAGCATCCGGCCGCCTTCGGCGATAGCCTTCTGGGTCAGCAGCATGCGCCGCACGTCCGGATGGACGATGATCGGGTCCGCGGCTTTTTCGGGTGCCTTGGGGCCCGACAACGCGCGCATCTGCAGTCGATCCCGGGCGTAGGCCAGGGCGTTCTGGAAGCTCGCCTCGGCGAGCCCCAGGCCCTGGATACCGACCCCGATACGCGCTGCGTTCATCATGGTGAACATGCACGCCAGCCCCTTGTTCGGCGCACCGATCAGGTAGCCGGTGGCGCCGTCGAAGTTCATCACGCAGGTAGCGTTACCGTGGATGCCCATCTTGTGTTCGAGGGAGCCGCACACCACGCCGTTGCGCTCCCCCGCTTCGCCCTGGCCATCAGGTAGAAATTTCGGCACCAGAAACAGCGAGATGCCCTTGGATCCCTCTGGTGCATCCGGCAGCTTGGCGAGCACCAGGTGAAGGATGTTGTCGGCCAGATCGTGCTCACCGGCAGAGATGAAGATCTTGGTCCCGCTGATGCTATAGCTGCCGTCATCCTGGGGCAGCGCGCGGGTCTTGATCAGCCCGAGGTCGGTACCGCAGTGGGGCTCCGTCAGGCACATGGTGCCGGTCCAGCTCCCCTCCACCAGCTTGGTCAGGTAGACGCGCTGCTGCTCTTTGGTGCCGTGGTGTCGCAGCGCGTCTGCCGCCCCGTGGGACAGACCCGGATACATGCCCCAGGCCAGGTTCGAGCCACAGATCATCTCCGACAGCAGCATCGACAGTGACGGCGGCAGCCCCTGGCCACCGTGCTCGGGCTCTGCGGCAAGGCTTGGCCAGCCACCCTCCACGTACTGTCGATAGGCCTCGCGAAAACCGCTCGGCGCCTTGACCTCGCCACCTTCGAGACGACAGCCCTCGCGATCGCCGCTCTGGTTGAGGGGCAGCAGCACCTCGCGGGCGAAGCGCGCGCCCTCCTCGAGGATCGCCGCCACCACGTCGGGCGAGACATCATCCCCGGCAGGAAGACGAGCATAATGGCTCGGGTAGTCGAACAGTTCGTCCATCACGAAGCGCATGTCGCGCAGCGGGGCCTGATAGTCGGGCATGGGGCACTCCTGGATTCGGTGGCTGCGCCTGCGATGGACCTCGCCAGGACGCACTTTCAAACATGTGTTTGAAAGTAGCGACGACCGCCCTCTAAGTCAAGCGTTCGTTTCAGGGCAGGATTCACTGCATGCGAATACCGCCATCAAGGCGAATGACTTCGCCATTGAGCATGCTGTTGGTGATGATCTGCTCTGCCAGGCGGGCAAATTCATCGGGCTTGCCCAGCCGCTTGGGGAAAGGCACCGCCTGGGACAGCGCAGCGACGGCATCCTCGGGGATGTCCGCCATCATCGGCGTCTCGAACACGCCCGGCGCGATCGCCATCACCCGGATGCCGTGACGCGACAGTTCCCTGGCGGCCGGCAGGCTCATACCTACCACCCCCGCCTTGGAGGCGCTGTAGGCGCACTGCCCCACCTGGCCATCGAAGGCGGCGACCGAGGCGGTATTGATGATGACCCCACGCTCACCGTCGTCTCCCGGCGGGTTCTGGCTCATGGCCGCCGCCGCCAGGCGCATGACGTTGAAGGTCCCGACCAGGTTGATCTGCACGGTGCGCGCATAGGCGTCGAGGTCGGCCGGGTTGCCGTGGCGATCCACCAGCTTGGCCACGCTGACCACACCGGCGCAGTGGATCACTCCGGCAAGGCTGCCACCGTGGGCCTGGGCCGCGTCGATCACCGCCTGGATGTCATCCGCCGAGGTGACATCGCCCTGCACGGCGATGGCAGCGTCGCCCAGACGACGGGCCTGGTCCTGCACGCCCTCGCTCAAGTCGCACAGCACGACTCGACCACCGGCGGCCACCAGGCGTTCGGCACAGGCGGAGCCAAGGCCGGAGCCGGCTCCGGTGATGACAAAGGTCGCGTTCTCGATACGCATGCGAATTCTCCTGATCAATCATGCAACAAGCCCCGAGCACTCGCTCGGGGCGTAAGGTAAAAACGTCTATCTGGATGCCTGGCCCGACACCATACCGACGGCTCGTTCAGGCCTTTTCGGCGGCATCGGCTCGCAGCTTGAAGCGCTGAATCTTGCCGCTCGGGGTCTTCGGCAACTCATCGACAAACTCGATCACCCGAGGGAAGGCGTGGGTCGACAGGCGCTCTCGCACCTGCTGACGAATTTCGTCGGCCAGGGCATCGCTGGCCTCGAAGCCGTCACGCAACACCACATAGGACTTGATGATCTCGCCGCGGATCTCGTCCGGCTGCCCCACTGCCGCAGATTCCGCCACCGCGGGGTGGGTCAGCACCGAGTTTTCGACGTCGGTGGGGCCGACCCGATACCCGGCGGTGGTGATGATGTCGTCGTCGCGCCCGGCGAACTGAAAGCTGCCGTCCTCGTTGCGCACCACCACGTCTCCGGTCAGGTAGTAGCCCTCGGCGAAGGGATGCTTCTCCTGCCAGGTATAGCCCGGGAAGAAGTGCGCCGGCGAGCGCTCGATATCCACCGCCAGCACGCCGGGCTCACCGGGGGGCAACTCCTGGTACTCGGCATCGAGGATCACCAGGCGGTAGCCGGGCATGGGTACGCCCATGCCGCCGATGTGCTTCGGGTGCTCGAGCCGATGGTGGTTGTTGCAGGTCATGCCGGTCTCGGTCTGGCCGTAGTGATCCATCACCGGACAGCCCAGCGCCGACTCCACCCAGCTCACCACTTCTGTATTGAGCGGCTCGCCCGCTGAACTCGCCGCGCGCAGCGACAGCGTCTCATGGGCATTGTCGAACAGACCCGAGGCCTTCATCAGTCGATAGGCGGTGGGCGCCGCAGCAAAATTGGTGATGTCATGGCGCTGCATGAAGGCAAGCGCTCCCTCGGCGCTGAACCCCGCCTCGCAGAAGTGGGTGGTGACGCCCAGCAGCAGCGGCCCGGCGATGGCGTAGTAGAGGCCATAGGCCCAGCCTGGATCGGCCATGTTCCAGAAGCGATCTTCGGGGCGCAGGTCGACGGCCAGCTCCATGTACAGCGCAAAGGCCGGCATGGCCGACAGCGGTACCGCCACCCCCTTGGGCTTGCCGACGGTGCCGGAGGTAAACATCTGCAGAAAGGGGGCGTCCGGCGACAGCCGCGGCGGCGAGTCCTGAAGCGCTTCGCTGGCCAGCGCCTCATCCCAGGACAGGTCCTGCGGGTGCGCCTCGCTGGCCCCACCCAGCGCCAGCACCGGGGGACAGCTTTCCAGGCCGTCGAACTTGTGACGATTGGCCGCGTCGGTGATGACCAGGCGGGTGTCGGCGCGTCCCAGGCGGTAGTCCACCGCATCCGGCCCGAAGGCGGTAAACAGCGGCTGGTACACCGCCCCCAGACGCCAGGTCGCCACCACGGCGACCAGCAGTTGCGGCGAACGCGGCAGCATGCAGGCGATACGGTCACCGACACCCAGCCCCCGAGCCGCCATCCAGCCCGCCAGACGCGCGCTTTGCTGGTCGAGCTCACGATAGGTCAACCGGCTCACCTGACCGGCGGTGTCCTCATGCACCAGCGCCAGGACGTCGCCCCTGCCCTGCCCTAGATGTCGACCACAGCAGGCATGATAGGCGTTGAGATATCCATCCTGGTGGTCGTCCAGACGATCGATCACCTGCTGGATGTCGAAGGTCTCGCGATAGCTCTCGGCATCGACGGGCGTGACGTGGCTCATGACGGGCCTCTTGCGTTGTGATTGTTGATGAAGCTCTCCAGGGTGACCCCGGCAGCAATATTCCGTTGACGTAAGCGTCAACCTAGCAAGCGCTAGGGTTGAAGCTAGAGGCTTCAACGTCATGACACAAGCAAGAGTGCGCTAGACCATCGTCTAGGAATACCTCGAAGTACCGCACCGACCGAGCACGACGGACGTGCCCGCGCACTCGGCGAAAGAATGAACCTCATCGAGGCAACGACAACGCGGGAATGGGAAAAGGAGAACAGGAGCAAAAGAGAAAAGAGAAAAGAGAAAAGAGAAAGAGAAAAGACGAGCAGAAACGACTACCAGGCACACGGCGCGCCCCAGCTGTCCATCACAGGGGGCGGCCCGCTACTCTGCCCTTGGCAGATCAAGGACGGCGGGTGATCATCACGACCAGTTCGTGGGCCAGCTGTTCGGGGTCACGCGGCCCGTCCGGGTCGTACCAGCGCACCGTCCAGTTCAGGGCGCCCAGCACAAAGCGCGAAACCAGGGCGCGATCGCCGGTGACCAGATCCGCTGCGATGGCGTCATCCAGCACCTCGTTCCACAGCGCCTCGTAGGCGTCACGCAGGTGGGTCAGGTGGTCCCGAGCGCCATCGTCGAGGCGCCGCCACTCATACAGCGCTACCACGTGGGCGTTGCGGTCGGTCAACAGCGTATCCAGATGGGCCCGCGCCATGGCATGCAGCCTGGACAAGGGGTCGGGCGCACTGTCCTTGAGCGCGGCTCGAGCCAGCGTCAAGGCGTTCTGGGTGCCCTCTTCGATGACCGCAGCAAGAATCTCCTGCTTGTCACGAAAGTGGTGAAAGAGGCTTCCTGACTTGATCCCCATTTCCTGTGCCAGCATGCGCACGGTGGTGCGATCGAAGCCTTCCTGGACAAACAGCTGAGCGGCGAGCCGGGTCAGCTCCTTGCGACGGGGCGAGTCATTCATTACATTCATCGACAGTTACACTAGCGCTTGCTTGGTTTCGTTGAGAAAAGCATAGCCCACCCTCGGGGTCAACGTCGTTTGCTGACCTTGTCGTACGCGATTCGCGTCGCGAGCGAAACCCCGGGGACTGAACCACACTGACATCACAGCGCCGTGTCCACGGCCCACACAAACACAACACCTTGCCGCTCGACCGCAGAATCGACATGCAAGAGTTTCAGGAGTCACGCCATGAGTCAGTCCGATATCGTCTTTCTTGCCGCTGCCCGCACCCCCATGGGCGGCATGCTGGGCTCCCTGTCCAGTCAGACCGCCCCCGAACTGGCCGCCTGCGCCATTCGTGCCGCCATCGAGCGCGCCAGGATTCCGGCAGACGCCATCGAAGAAGGGATCTTCGGCTGCGTGCTGCCGGCCGGGGTCAAGCAGGGGCCGGCCCGTCAGGCCATGCGCCAGGCCGGCATTCCCGACCACCGCGGCGCCACCACCATCAACAAGCTCTGTGGTTCGGGCATGAAGGCCACCATGCTGGCCCACGACCTGATCAAGGCCGGCACCGCCGAGGTCATGCTGGCCGGCGGCATGGAGTCCATGTCCAACGCCCCCCACGTGTTGACCAAGGCCCGTGGCGGCTACCGCCTGGGCCATGGCGAGCTCAAGGACCATATGTTCCTCGATGGCCTGGAGGACGCCGAGACCGGCAAGCTGATGGGTGGCTTCGCCCAGGAGGTCGCCAGTGAGCGCGGCTACGAACGCGAGCGCATGGACGACTTCGCCATCGCTTCACTGGAGCGGGCGATGCAGGCCACCGAGGCCGGCCACCTGGCCGCCGAGATGGCCCCCGTCACGGTCTCCAGCCGTCAGGGCGACACCCTGGTCGAGCATGACGAGCAACCCTTCCAGGCTCGCCTGGACAAGATTCGCACCCTGAGGCCGGCCTTTGCCAAGGACGGGACCATCACGGCGGCCAATGCCAGCTCCATCTCCGACGGCGCCTCTGCCCTGATCCTGTCCACCCGGGCAGCGGCGGATCGCCTCGGCGCCACCCCGCTGGCCCGCATGCTTGGCCACAGCACCCACTCGCGTCATCCCAGCGAGTTCACCATTGCCCCGGTGGGCGCCATCGAGTCACTGATGAAGAAACTCGACTGGTCGGTGGACGATGTGGATCTGTTCGAGATCAACGAGGCCTTCGCCGTGGTCACCCTGATGGCCATGGACGATCTTGGGCTACCCCACGACAAGGTCAACGTCTTCGGCGGCGCCTGCGCCCAGGGTCACCCGGTCGGCTCCACTGGCTCACGGATCATCGCCACCCTGATCCACGCCCTGCGCACCAAGGGCGGAAAACGAGGGATCGCCAGTCTGTGCATCGGCGGCGGTGAAGCCACCGCCGTGGCGGTGGAACTGATCGACTGAGGCCGGCCATTGATCGAATGAGGCCGAGAGCTGATCGACTGACGTCGAGACCTGGTTAGCCAACGTCGTAGTCTGAAAGGCAGGCGCGACGCTTGCCTTCCACGCCGATAAGCGGTCAGCATGGCCGGGGGCGCTCACAGGCGCTCCCGGCCATTTTTTTGACCTCAGGTCTGGATCCACAACAGGACTCACGCATGGAGCGCTCTCGCCTGGCCCTGCCGCTGATCGTGCTGGCACAGTGGTGCGGTACATCGCTGTGGTTCAGCATCAACGGCGTTGCCGCCTCGCTGGGAAGCGACCTCGGCATTCGCGAGGCCGAAATCGGTCACCTGACGCTGGCAGTGCAACTCGGCTTTATCGTCGGCACCCTGACGATCGCCGCCAGCGGTCTCGCCGATCGCTACCGCGCCAGTCGCATCTTTCTGAGCGCTAGCCTGGCAGGCGCTCTGGTCAACCTCGCCTTTATCACGGTTGCCGAGCAACACGCCCTCGCCCTGCTGCTGCGCTTCGCCACCGGGCTCTGCCTGGCCGGCATTTACCCGTTGGGCATGAAGCTGGTGATCGGCTGGACCCCGCGTCACACCGGGGCCGCCCTGGCCTGGCTGGTGGGCATGCTGACACTCGGCACGGCCATGCCCCATCTGCTGCGCGGCGCCACCCTGGACCTCCCCTGGGCCTGGACCCTGATCCTGTCCTCGGCCCTGGCGGTGGCCGGTGGCATCGCCGTGGCGCTATTGGGCGACGGCCCGCACCTGCCAGCAAACGCGTCTCGCGCCAGACTGAAGGATGGCCTTGCCGCCTTTCGTGATCGCCACTTTCTCAGCGTCGCCGGCGGCTACTTCGGCCACTGCTGGGAACTCTACGCCTTCTGGCTGCTGGTGCCCTTCCTGGTCGGCCGTGAGGTCACGCGCCTTCAGGCGCCAGCCGACTGGGCGCCCTGGCTGAGCTTTTCGGTCATCGCCGTGGGGGCGCTGGGCTGCATCCTGGCCGGCGCCCTCAGCCGACGCCACGGCAGCGCCAGTGCGGCCAACCTGGCGCTCGCCACCTCCGGCGCCCTGTGCCTGATCTACCCCTGGCTTGGTCAGGCCAGCCCCCTGCTGCTGCTGGGCCTGCTGTACCTCTGGGGCTTCAGCGTCATCGCCGACTCGGCCCAGTTCTCGTCACTGGCCTCGGCCACCGCCCCCAGGGCACACATCGGCGCGACCCTGGCGGTGATGAACGCCATCGGCTTCACCCTTACCCTGCCCGGTATCTGGCTCGGTGCCAGCCTGTGGCAGGAGCACGAACTGAGCGTGCTGTGGCTACTGTTGCCCGGACCGGTGCTGGGACTGTGGTCGATGCGTGGTGTCGCCGCCTACGTCCGCCGCCAGCCCGCCAGTTCCTGATGCCAGCCCCCTGACACCAGACCCCTGCACCAGACCCTGACATCAGATGCAGACACCAATCCTGACACCAGAGCGGGCCACCACGGCTACTGGGCCCGGTTCACAGGTAGTAAAAAGGGAGGCCCGAAGGCCTCCCTTTGCTACCGCGGTGAACGCTACCACGCTGACCGACGCTTCTCGGCCTAGCCGTAACGACCGGTGATGTAGTCCTCGGCCTTCTTGGTATGCGGGGTCGAGAACATGGTCTTGGTGTCGTTGTACTCGATGACCTCTCCGAGGTGGAAGAACGCCGTGTAGTCGGCGACACGAGCCGCCTGCTGCATATTGTGCGTCACCGTGATGATGGTGTACTGCTGCTTGAGCTTGTCCATCAGGTCTTCGATGGTGGCGGTGGAGATCGGGTCCAGCGCCGAGGTCGGCTCATCCATCAGGATCACGTCCGGCTGGACCGCGATGGCACGGGCGATGCACAGACGCTGCTGCTGGCCACCGGACAGCGAGGTGCCGGGCTGGTGCAGCTTGTCCTTGACCTCTTCCCACAGGCCGGCATCACGCAGGGCGCGCTCGACCAGCTCGTCCTGGTCGGCCTTGCGGCTGACCAGGTCATGCATCTTCGGGGCATAGACGATGTTGTCGTAGATCGACTTGGGGAAGGGGTTCGGCTTCTGGAACACCATGCCGACCCGACGCCGCAGCGCGACCTCGTCCATCTTGGGCTCGTAGACGTCGCGGCCGTCCATCTCGATCAGGCCCTTGACGCGTACGCTCGGGATCAGATCGTTCATGCGATTCAGGCAACGCAGGAAGGTCGACTTGCCGCAACCGGACGGGCCGATCAGGGCGGTCACGTTTTTCTGGTACAGATCCATGTCGATCGACTTCAGCGCGTGGAAGTCTCCGTACCACAGATTCAGGTCGTTCACTCGAATGCTCAACTCGTGGTTGGCATCCTCGTTGCGAGTGACCGGCTGGCCGGGCTGGTCCTGCTTCATCACGCTTTCTCCGCGCTGGGCAACTTTCATGTTCATGGCAACGTATCCTGTTTGGGGGCCGGTTTACCAGCGCCGCTCGAATTTCTTGCGCAGCACCACCGCGGTGGCGTTGAGCGTGATAAGGATCGACAGCAGCACCAGAATGCCGCCCGACGTCTTCTCGATGAAGGCCCGGTCAGGCTCGCCCGCCCAGGTGAATATCTGTGCCGGCAGCACCGTGGCCGCCTCGGTAAAGGAGTTGGTCACATCGGGGATGAAGGCCACCATGCCGACGATGATCAACGGAGCGGTCTCGCCCATGGCCTGAGCCAGGCCGATGATCGAACCGGTCATGATGCCCGGCAGCGCCACCGGCAGGACGTGATCGCGCACCATCTGCCAGCGTGAGCAGCCGACGCCGAAGGCGGCATGACGGATGGAGTCGGGCACGCTGCGAAGCGCGGTCCGGGTGGCGATGATGATCACCGGCAGGGTCATCAGCGCCAGGGTCAGGCCACCGACCACCGGGGAGGAGCGCGGCACACCGAAGAAGTTGATGAATATCGCCAGGCCCAGCAGACCGAACAGGATCGAGGGAATCGCCGCCAGGTTGTTGATATTGATCTCGATCAACTGGGTAAAGCGGTTGTCCGGCGCGAACTCTTCCAGGTAGACCGCCGTCATCACGCCGATGGGAAAGGCCACCGCCAGGGTCACCAGCAGGGTCAGCACGGTGCCCATGGCCGCCGAAGCGATACCGGCGAGCTCGGGCATCTTGGAGTCACCGCTGGAGAAGAAGGTCGAGTTGAAACGCAGCTCGGCCCGCCCATCCTCTTTCAGCCGATCGACCACCGCCATTTCCTTGTTGCTGAGCTTGGCGTGGTGGCCCTTGAGGTACTGGTCCACCTGGCCGTCGGCCAGCACCCACTCCATGCGGGTGGTACCGAGCAGGTCCGGGTTGTCTTCCATGCGGCCGGGGATCAGGCGCAGATAGCCGCGACTGACCAGCGGGCGGACGTCTTCCTGAACCGCCGCCAGGGGAATCTGGCTGGCCTGCTCGGAGTAGTCCACCTCGACCTGGATCTGGGCCTGCTGGAAGGCCGGCAGCCCCTTGACCAGCATGTCGGCAAAGAACAGCACCAGGAACAGGCCGGCAAGGCCGAGCGCTCCCATGGACGCCCACTTCAGTCGGGCCGACCTGCGGTGGCGAGCGCGGAGCTGGGCGCTGATGTCATCGAAGGATTGTCTCATTGGCTTTGGCTCCACGGCTTACAGGTTGTTGACGCGATACTTTTCGCGGAAGCGACGGATCATGATCACCGACACCAGATTCAGGCTCAGGGTTACCACGAACAGCATCAGTCCGAGTGCGAACGCCGACAGCGTCTCGGCACTGGCGAATTCCTGGTCACCGGTCAGCGCGGCGACGATGCGCACGGTCACGGTGGTCATGTCTTCCAGCGGATTGAAGGTCAGGTTGGGGCGCATGCCTGCCGCCATCACCACGATCATGGTCTCGCCCAGCGCCCGTGACACCGCCAGCAGCGAGGCCGAGATGATGCCCGGCAGGGCTGCCGGCACCACGATGTCGCGAATCATCTCGCCCTTGGTCAGGCCCAGCGCCAGCGAGCCTTCGCGCATGCTGTTGGGCACCGAGTTGATGACGTCATCGGACAGCGAGGAGATGAACGGAATGATCATGATGCCCATGACGATGCCCGGGGCCAGGGCGTTGTTGAACGAGGCCTCGAGACCGAAGAACCCGGCCACGGCAACGATGATCGGCGCCACCGTGATGGCGGCGAAGAAGCCGTAGACCACGGTCGGAATGCCGGCCAGCACCTCGAGTACCGGCTTGGCGATGGTGCGCACCTTGGGCGGCGCGAACTCGGCCATGTAGATGGCCGCCAGCAGACCGATCGGAATCGCCACCAGCATGGCGATGAAGGTGATCATGAAGGTACCGGCGAACAGCGGCACCGAACCGAACTTGGCGGCACTGGCCCCTTCCTCGGCGCGACCGGCGGCCTCGAGGAAGCTGGCACCAGGGTTCCAGGTGGTGCCGGTGATAAAGTCCCAGAAGCTCTGCATCTGGAAGAAACGGATCGCCTCGAAGACGATGGACAGCAGGATCCCCAGGGTGGTGAAGATGGAGATCAGAGCCGCGCCGGCAAGAATGAAGCGGATGACCCGCTCGATCGCCTGACGCGCGTGGAAGTCGGGGCGCACCATCGCCACGCCCAGCACCAGGCCGATGCAGGCGATGACCAGGCAACTGGCCAGCAGCAGCAGCGGCGGAATCTCGGCACCCACGAGCAGCATGATGAAGCCACCCACGGCACCGACCACCAGTGCCGGACCCGCCGTTGACATGACGGTGAACCAGCCGTACTGATCGGGTTGGGCGTACATGGAGGTGCCGGAGGCTCGGACTCTGGCGGCCTTGCCGCGGGCCAGGAAGAAGGCGATCAGACCGAGCAGAAGCAGCGAGCCGCTGAACATCGCCAGGAGTTGGTTGGTCTGCATGGGTGTCTCTCGGGGTTCTGTGCTCAAGCAAGCATAGGCTTGCCGGAACGTGTACCGGCCGACACCCGTTGCAGGATGCCGGCCGGCGTGATCAGGACCGTGTCCCTTACTTCAGGTCGGCCAGCTCGAGGGTCTCGTGGTTCTCGACGGCACTGCGAGCCTCGGCGCGCTCGTCTTCCGGCGCCGGGATCAGGCCGATGCCCTTGAGGTAGCCGAGGTCACCGACCATCTGCTCGCTCATGAACATGTTGGCGTACTCGTACATGGCCGGCACGTCTTCGGCGTGCTGGTTCTTCACGTAGAAGAACATGGAGCGAGACACCGGGTACTCACCGCTGCCGATGGCGTCCGGAGTCGGCTCGACGCCGTCGATGCTGGAGCCGATCAGGGTGTCGGAGTTCTCTTCCAGGAAGGAGTAGCCGAAGATGCCGAAGGCATCGGTGTTCTCGGCCAGGCGCTGAACGATCAGGTTGTCGTTCTCGCCGGCGTCGATGAAGGCACCGTCGGCGCGCACGTCGGTGTAACCTTCACCGCCGTAGGCCTCCATGTCCTCGGAAACGGCTTCCATCACGAGCTCAGCGAAGGCATCACGGGTACCGGAGGTGGTGGGCGGCCCATAGACGGCGATCTCGCGATCCGGCAGCGAGGAATCGATGTCGCTCCACTTGGTGTAGGGGTTGTCGACCAGCTCACCATCGACCGGCACCTTGGCGGCCAGCGCCAGGAAGATCTGCTCGCGGGTGACGTCCATCGCCTCGTTGTCGCCGGACTGGGCGAAGGCGATGCCGTCATAGCCGATGAAGGCTTCGGTGATGTCGGTCACACCGTTGGCTTCACAGGTCTCGAACTCGGAAGTCTTCATGCGACGCGAGGCGTTGGTGATGTCCGGGGTATCGTCACCCAGACCGGAGCAGAACAGCTTCATGCCGCCACCGGAACCGGTGGACTCGATGACCGGCGTCGGGAAGTCGGTGGTGGCACCGAACTCTTCGGCCACGTAGCTCGAGAACGGGTAGACGGTGCTGGAACCAACGATACGGACTTGATCGCGGGCTTGAGCGACACCCACCACGCCCATGACGGCGGCGGCGATAGCGGTGGTCTTGAGGATGCGGTTCATGGAGAAAGCTCCTGATGATGAGATGGTCAACCTTCGCGAAACACACAATGCCGCAGAAAAATGACAGCTTCATGACAGTCCACTCCGGTTGACGCCTTCCCGATACCTCTTACGCTTCCCCCCTGCCCCTCCTCCCGCCCGGCCATGTCATGACGGCGTCACGGCCCTGTCACCGCGACCCCGGTCATCGCCACCCTTTTACAGCCGGCGGCATCCCGAGCGGACACAAAAGAAGGTGCCGAGAAAAAAGGCCGCGCGGCTTTGCGCCGGACGGCCAATCTGGTGTCGCTTCGATAGCGACAACATGAAACAACGGGGTCAGCTGATCAATAGCCCCAATGCCGCCGCGGCGCACAGGGTCAAGGACGCCGCCTGCAACAGTCGCCGAGGCAACTTCGGCGCCAGCACCGCCCCCAGGGCGTGGCCCGCCACCACCATGGGCATGAAACTGAGGCTCACGCCCAACAGCCACAGCGGCACCCTGCCCACGGCGGCCAGGCTCGCCAGGGTCATCAACGACGAGATAAGAAAGAACGCCGCCAGGTTGCCCCGCAGGCGGTCCATCGGCATGCCGTGCATCAGCAGCACGATGGGCGGTCCGCCGATCGCCGCCACGGCACCGAACACTCCCGACAGAAAACCAGCACCAAACAGTGACGAGCGGTTGACCGGCAGGCGCAGCTTGAACAGCGTCACCACCACCGCAAACAGCACGATGCTGGCGATCATCACCTCCAGCGTCGCCATGGGCGCCACCAGCAACAGCCAGACCCCGAGCAGGGTTCCCGGCACCTTGCCCACCAGGGCCATGGAGATATCGGTCATGGCGACTTCCCGGCGATAGCGGCGTACCACCAGACAGGACACCAGAAAGCCGTAGACCACCAGCACCACCGGCACCAGGGACGGCGCCTTCAACAGGATCAGTGGCGCCCCCACCACCGCCATGCCGAAGCCGGTGGTACGCTGGACGAAGGTCCCCAGCGCCAGTACCGCCCCCACCCACAGCCACGAGCCAAGGGTCAGCTCGCTGAGCACCCACCACTCACTTGCGCAGTCCTGCACTGCGGCCAGCAACGACGCCATCATGACGCCGCCTCCTCGACCCGAGGCGGACGTCCGGCGAGCACGCGCAGGCCGACGTTGCCGATCAACGCCACCGTGACCATGGCGATCACCATGGGCCAGGCAGAGTCGATTTCAAAGGCGGTGACCAGGGCACCGGACAGTGCTGCACTGCTGAACTGGATACTGCCGAGCAGCGCCGTGGCGGTAGCGCTCATATGACTGAAGCGCTCCAGCAGCGACGAAATGGCGTTGGGCGAGATCAGCCCCACCACGCCCAGAAACGCCATCACCAGAGGCACCACCGTGAACAGCGAGTCCGTCCCCGTGGCCACTACCACCAGCAGGCCGCCGGCGGCGACCAGCTGAATGGCGAGACCAAGACGCAGGTTCTGCTGGGGTGTACGCCGCCGCAGCAGGCGAATATTGACCCGGTTGGATAGCGCCATCACCACTACATTTGCACCAAAGACGAAGGGATAGGCCGCCGGCGACAGCCCGTAGTGCTGCATGTAGAGAAACGGCGACGAGGTGACGAAGGCAAAGATGCCGGCGAAGGACGCCGCCACCGCCAGGATGTAGCCCATGGCCTGACGGTCGGTCAGCACACTTGCGTAGTTGCGCAGCACCTGACGGGGCGAGGCCACCGGTGCCCCTGCAGGCCGGGTCTCCGGCAGAAAGGCCCCGAGCAGCCACATCAGGAAGGCGGCATAGACCGCCAGGAAGACGAAGATCAGCCACCAGTCGGCCAGGTACAGCAGCAGGCTGCCGACCATCGGCGCCACCAGCGGCGCCAGCATCAGGATCATCGCCATCGTCGACATGACCTTGGCGGCCTCGCGGCCACTGAAACAGTCGCGCACGATGGCTGCGGAATTGACCACGCAGGCGCCGCCGCCGAGCGCCTGGACAAAGCGCCAGACCAGAAGCTCCGTCAACGAATCGACGCTGACGATCACCAGACTGGCGATCAAGAACAGGATCTGTCCGGCCAGCAGCACCGGCTTGCGTCCGATGCGGTCGGAAAGCGGCCCGCAAGTGAGCTGGCCCACGGCAAAGCCGACCATGAACACGCTGAGTGAAAGCTCGGTGTGATGAACACTGGCCCCCACCGACTCGGCCAGCGCCGGCATGGCCGGCAGATAGGCGTCGATGGCGAAGGGGGCAAGGGCGGTATTGGCGGCCACCAGCAGGGCGACACGCCGGGCATTCAGGGACACAGGCGCTCCATGAAGAACAAGGTTTGAAAAATTGTCATCGGGTTGATCGTGACGCCGCTGCGGCTGTTGTCCACATCGACGCCTTGGTACAGTAGGTCCAGCTCACCACCGCCCAACTACGGAGATTGCCACATGGCAGATGATCTGCTGACCCAACTGAAGGCGATGACCACGGTGGTCGCCGACACCGGCGACCTGGACGCCATTCGTCGCTTCCAGCCCACCGACGCCACCACCAACCCGTCGCTGATCCTGCAGGCCGCCAGCCACGCCGATCGTCGCGCCCGCCTGGCCGCCATCGCCAAGGAGGCCAACGACATCGATGACGCTCTCGACGCCGTGGCGGTGGACATCGGCAGCGAGATCAGCGAGCTGGTGCCTGGCTATGTGTCGACCGAGGTCAGCGCACGGCTATCGTTCGATACCGAAGGTACCCTGGCTCGCGCCCATTCACTGATCGAGCGCTATGCCCGCAAAGGCGTCGGCGCCGAGCGCATCCTGATCAAGGTGGCGTCCACCTGGGAAGGCATTCGTGCCGCCAAGACGCTGGAGCGAGAAGGCATCCGCACCAATCTGACGCTGCTGTTCAGCTTCGCCCAGGCTCAGGCCTGCGCCGACGCCGGAGTCACGCTGATCTCGCCCTTCGTCGGCCGCATCCTCGACTGGCACAAGGCCCAGCAGCCGGAGGCCGACTTCAGCGGCGACAACGATCCCGGCGTGCAATCGGTCAAGCGCATCTACGACCACTACAAGGGCCACGGCTACTCGACCATCGTGATGGGCGCGAGCTTCCGTAACACCGACGAGGTCAAGGCGCTGGCCGGCTGCGATCGTCTGACCATCTCGCCGGCACTGCTCGAGGAATTGCACGGTCAGCAAGGCGCTCTCGAACGCCGCCTCGTCCGTAGCGACGCCGAGACCAGCGCACCGGAGCCCCAGACCGAAGACGACTTCCGCTGGGCCATGAACGAAGACGCCATGGCCACCGAAAAACTGGCCGAAGGCATCCGCAAGTTCATGGCCGATCAGCGCAAGCTGGAAAGCCTGCTGACCGAACTGCGCCAGGGATGATCACGAGCGCACCACCGGCAAGCCTGGCTGGGCCTGGCTGCAGATGATCAAGAGGGCGATCCATGGATCGCCCTCTTGCATTATGCGCTTGCCAGCTTGCGGCGATCTGACACCGCTTTCCGCTTTTGGAGTTCGCCATTTTCTACGCCTTCGGCGCCTTCTGCTGAACACGCCTTCGGCGCGTCGACGTCAGGCCCGGCAAGGGCGGGATCAGGCCTTGTGCGAAGCGTCGTTCTGGGCCTCGAGCATCTCGACCAGCGGCTGGAACTGTTCGTGGTTATGCTCGTTCATGCGCATCAGGATACGATGCGCTTCGAGGATGCGCTCCCGCAGCCCCTCTTCATCGGCGGGCACTTCGGGGAGCTCCTCGAAGTCGTCGACCTCGGCGATGGGACGCTCCAGCAAGGTAAAGAAAGCGCCAAAGCCCATCACCTCGAGCATCCGCTTGACGTCGGGATTGTCGGCCACGATGGTCGGCGCCTGCTCGAGCTTGCCGCGCAGCGCCATGGCCACCTTGGCCAGAAAGCCAAGCGCCGTGGAATCGACGTTGCTGGCCTCGCGCAGGTCGATCATCACCGCCTTGAGTCCCGGCGTGTCGGCCAGTTGCTGGGCCTGGAGATCCAGGGTGGCACACAGGGTCAGGCGCACGTCGCCACATAGCTTCAGGACGAACACACCGGCCTCGAATGCCGCCTTCAGTCGACCTTCATGCACTTTCATCGCCAAACCCGCTCACCAACATGATCGTCAAGTCGTCGGGCAGCTCTTCGCGCCCCGAGGTGGGATCCTCCAGCGCTTCTTCATCGCTGGAGAGCGCCCCCAGGGCCAGCCCCCGACGCATCGTATCCAGGGAATCGCTGTCTTCGACCCGCTGCCTGAGATCGTCAAGGCGCGCCTCGAGACTGTCCCCCGGCAAGCACTCCAGCACCCCATCGGAGCAGAGCCAGAGCGAAAAGTCATCGGGCAAGTCACATCCCAGTGCCGGATAACTGACCTCCGGAAACAAGCCTACCGGCATGCCCTCTCCCGCCAGCGTGGTGACGCCCTCGTCGGACTTCAATAGCGGCATCGGCAGCTGCGCGCCGAGAGAATAGTGCAGATAGCGCTTCTGCTGGTCGATCACGCCGACGAACAGGGTGGCGTGCTTGCCGATCCCCGTGTCCAGCAGCTCCCGGTTCAACTGGGACAGCCAGCGCGGCGGCAATGCCTCGGGTGCCTCACCGTCCCACTCGCCTTGCCAGCGATTGAACAGATACTTGAGCAGCACCGTCACGAAGGCGGACGAGGCTCCGTGGCCCGACACATCAGCGAAATAGAATAATGTATAGCGCTCATTGTACGCCTGGATATCGAGAAAGTCGCCTGACAGATACAACGAGGGCGCAAGCCAGTAGTCACAGCCGATTGCCCCCAGCTGCTGCGGCCTCGGCGGCAGCATGCGACGCTGGATCTGGCCGCCGGCCTGCTGGTCGAGCCGGAGCATCGCCAGGTGGGTCTCCAGGCTCTCGTTGAGCTCTTCCAGTCGCGCTCGATCCTCTTCGCGCTCCCGGGCCAGACGATTGACGTCCACCACACGCCGGATCATCCGCCTGAGCAGATGGGCATGGCGCAAGGGGTCGATCACGTAGTCGACAAGGCCCGCGTCAACGGCCTTGAGCAGATCGTCGTCTCGCCGGTCCTCGCTGACCACCAGGGTGGGCCAGCGCTCGGCCAGCACCATCCACTCGCGACTCGGTACCGCCAGCGAATGTGCCACCACAAGCGCCGTGGAGCCGGGAAGCTCATCGGCGCTGGCGGCGGCAAAGACCGCAAGTCCGTCGCGAGCAATCGCGTCCACCAGGGCGTCGCGGTGCTCGCCCGGGTGGTCGATTACCCCGATCAGAGGTTTGGCTGCTTGCATGCAGATGCCACCTTACTCGGCGAAGGCATCTTCGTCGTAGTCAAAGCCATCGTCGATAAAGCTGTCGTCACCAAGCTCACCATCGGTGACCTCGAAACGACGACGCTGTAGCCAGGCGTCACGAATGAAGCTGTAGCGATCACCGCGAATCAGATCCTCCTGATCGAGAAGGCTGGCACGCGCGTCGAGCAGCTCGAGACCACGCAGCGAGTAGCGCACGGTGTCGTCCTCGACGTAGGTCAGCGGGTAGGTGTACCAGTCGACCGGCAAGGCGCTGGTGTCACGCACTGTGCTGGGGCCGAGGAACGGCAGCACCACGAAGGGCCCCTCGCCCACGCCCCAGGCAGCCAGGGTCTGGCCGAAGTCTTCCTCGTCGGCGATAAAGCCGGCATGGGTCGCCGGATCCAGAAGACCACCCAGACCGAAGGTGGTGTTCATCAAAAAGCGCATACTCGAGTTGCCCGCATTGGCACCCTTGCCTTGCAACAGGCTGTTGAACACCGTGCGCACTTCGCCGAGGTTGTCGAAGAAGTTGCTGACACCGCGCTCGAGCGGGTCCGGGGTCACGTAGCGATAACCCTGGGCGGCAGGCTTGAGTGCATAGCGATCCAGCACATCGTTGAAGGCGAAGACCCTGCGATTGAAGCCCTCCCAGGGGTCCGCTGGATTGGGCTCGCTGGATACGCCGCTGCTGGCGCAGCCACTTGCCGCCAGGGCGACGGCCATGACCAGGACACCCCTCTGCATGCCCTTGCCCAGGGCACCGCTGTAGTTCGCGTTCATCGTTCGACTGCCTCCCTTGCCTGTCCTTGTCACGATCGTCAATCTATCGGCGCTGTTGTCCGGGGTTGGACTCCGGGTAGCGTCAGCGACGACGCCTCTGCGTACGGCAGTCGTCTGGTTCCGCCGACGAGTCAGCTGTCGGTTCCCCGGAGGGTCGGCCTCAGTCCCTGCGAATCACCACGCAGCCCGCACTGTAGCCCGCGCCGAAGGAACACACCACCCCGGTAGCGCCCGGTTCCAGGTCTTGATGATGCAGATGGAACGCGATGATCGAACCGGCAGAACTTGTATTAGCGTAACGGTCAAGAATAATCGCCGCTTGATCCGGAGCAGGCTCCTGGCCCAGCACCCGTCGTGCGATAAGATCGTTCATGTGTCGATTGGCCTGATGCAGCCATAACCGCGACAGCGTACCAGGCGCGATATCCAGGCTCTCCAGGTGCTCACGGATCAACTGTGCCACCATCGGGCAGACTTCCTTGAAGACCCTGCGGCCTTCCTGTACGAACAGCTTGTCGGCTGCCTGGGGGTCGGCGTCGGTGACGCGGTTGAGAAAGCCCGCATTATTGCGAATGGCGTTGGAAAACTGCGTCACCAGGCGGGTCCCGAGCACCTCGAACCGTGTCTCGGCTTTCGCCACGTCGTCGCTTTCCAGCACCAGGGCGGTACAGGCGTCGCCAAAGATGAAGTGGCTGTCGCGGTCGCGGAAGTTAAGGTGTGCCGAACACACCTCGGGGTTGACCAGTAGGGCGCGACGCACGCCGCCGGAGCGGATGGCATTGGCGGCGTTGTCGATGGCGAAGGTGGCCGAGGAACAAGCCACGTTCATGTCGAAGGCGTAGCCCCCGGTGCCCAGCGCACGCTGCAACTCCACCGCCACCGCCGGATAGGGGCGCTCCAGATTCGAGCAGGCCACGATCACCAGGTCGATGTCGGCGGCCTCGACCCCCGCCGCGGCCAGCGCCTCGTGCGAGGCGGCCAGCGCCATCTCGCACTGGATGCCGGGGCTGTCGTTGTCGCGCTCGTCGAGCTTCGGGCGCATGCGCTCAGGATCAAGGATACCCTCGGCGTCCAGCACGTAGCGGCTGTGGATACCCGAGGCCTTGACGATGAATTCACTGCTGGAATGCGCCAGGGCGTCACGTTCCCCGGCCTCGATCGCCTCGCGGTGGCGGGCATTCTCGGCATCCACCCAGGCGTTGTACGACGCCACCAGGGCGTCGTTGTCGATGGCGTTGGCCGGGGTATACAGGCCGCTGCCGGTAATAAGCACCTTCGCTGGGGTCATGCCCTTCTCCTTCATGCGGCACCTCGGTGCCGCCGGTCGATCGCGACCGCCCGGGGCGGCCACTCACTTTCGTCATCTTTGGCGCGGGGGCCTTACCCCCGCCCGGTCAATTCCGCCCAGCGTTTCTCCAGGCGCTTCTCCGATACCGGCATGGCGGTACCCAGCTGCTGCGCAAACAGCGATACCCGCAACTCCTCGATCCACCAGCGAAACTCCACCAGCGATGGATCTTCGACGCCGCCTCGGTGCTCGGCCTGTCGACGCGTCTCGAGGCGCGTCTCGAAGTCCTGCACCGTCTGCATCAGCATCTGGTCGCGCATGCGCTCGCGCGGGGCCTTCTCCAGGCGCACCTGGGCGGCCTCCATGTAGCGCGGATAAGCCTCGAGCCAGGCACCGGCGTCGGTCACGAACCCCGGGTACACCAGCCGCTGCATCTGTGCCTTGAGGTCACTGTATACCAGCGCCAGCGACAGGCTCAGGTTACCCTTCAACGCCTTTGTCACCGCCAGGTGGCCTTCCAGTGCCGGCTTGAGCACCGCCACCAGCTTGTCGGCATGGGGAACGATATCCTGGCGAACCGCCTGAATGCGTTGTTCCAGGGCCTCGGCACTTCGCGGCAGCGGGTCCACCGCCACGACCTGCCGGAAGACGGCCGTCACCACATCTTCGGTCAGTGCACGCTTGCTGCCTACCTTGGCGAACAATAGAGCACAGGTCGACAGTCCCTGGGTACGCTCGATGGCCTTCACTTGATCTGGCAGGCGTTCCATCGCCGCCTTGACTACCCCGCGGCGATGCGCTTCATGGGCCTTGGCCGGATGGTCGAACAGCTCGAGGCTGAGCCCGCTCGACGAAGGCACCAGCGCCGGGAAAGCCTCGACACGAATCCCGGCCTGGGAGGTCACCCGCGATTCCGGCAATGCCTGCTCGGGGAAGCCCGACAGCTCGGACTGGCTCTCCACGCTCTTGGCCAGCGCCCGGGCACCCTGACTGGCGGCAGCCTCGAAGCGCCGCTCCAGCGCCCGCAGGTCACGGCCCTGGCCCAGCACCTTGCCGCTGTGGTCGACCACCTTGAGGTTCATCACCAGATGGGGCTCGAGCTGATCGAGGCGCCAGTCGTCCGGCGACAGGCGCAACCCGGTCTTGACCCGCAGAAATTCACCGAGCGCCTCGGTCAGGCTGCCGTCCCCGGGCACCAGTGCCTCCAGCGCTGCGTCGACCCAGTCGGGTATCGGCACCACCTGTCGGCGTATCGACTTGGGCAGCGACTTCAACAGGGCGATGCACTTGTCCCGGAGCAATCCCGGCACCAGCCACTCGAGGCGAGACGACGACAGCTGAGACAGCATCGCCGCCGGCACCGTTATGGTCACACCGTCATCCTCGGCCCCTGGCGCGAAGTGATAGGCCAGCGGATAGCGCACCCCGTCGATCGACAGCTCGTCAGGATAGGCGTCACCGGTGACGTCATCCGCCTCCCGTGCCAGCAGCGCCTGACGGTCGAACTTGAGCAGCTCAGGGTCACTGCGCTCGGCCTTTCGCCGCCAGGCTTCGAAGCCCTTGCCGTTGACGATATCTTCAGGCAGGCGAGCGTCGTAGAAGTCGAACAGCTGCTCCTCGTCCACCAGAATGTCGCGCCGCCGAGCGCGATCCTCGAGGTCCTCGACCTCGTCGATCAGCGCCCGGTTGTGGGCAAAGAACTCGCCCTTGGTACGAAACTCGCCTTCCACCAGCGCCCGGCGGATAAACAGCTCACGGCTTTCGACCGGGGCGATGGGACCATAGTGGACCTTGCGCCGGGCCACGATCGGCAGCCCGAACAGGGTGACCTGTTCGAAGGCCACCACCTGTGCCCGCTTCATCTCCCAATGGGGCTCGCTGTAGCTGCGCTTGACCAGATGGCCCGCCAGAGGCTCGATCCACTGTGGCTCGACCTTGGCCACGCTGCGCGCGAACAGCTTCGAGGTCTCGACCAGCTCCATCGCCATCACCCACTTCGGAGACTTCTTCGAAAGCCCCGATGCCGGATGAATCATGAACTTGCGATTGCGCGCCCCCAGGTACTCGCGGTTCTCGGTCAGGGTGCCCAGATGACTCAGCAGGCCGGTCAACAGCGCCTTGTGCATGGCCACCGTCTGCTGACGCTGGCGCTCCTTGGCCTGACCGTCGTCATCTTCACCCTCGGCGGCGATGGCGGGCCTGGCCGACGGCACCTGGATATCCATGTCCTTGAGCAGCTGACGCAACTGGCGGAAGGTATCGTGCCACTCGCGCAGGCGCAGGTAATTCAGGAAATTATCGCGGCACCAGCGACGCAGCCGGTTGCCCGAGAGTTCCTCTCGGGCGGCTTCGAAGCCGTGCCACAGATTGAGCAGGGCCACGAAGTCGGAATCCGGATCCTGCCAGCGGCGGTGGGCCTGATCGGCGGCTTCGCGCTTGTCGGAGGGTCGATCACGCGGGTCCTGCACCGCCAGCGCCGAGACCACGATCAGCACCTCGCGCAGGCTCTGCTGCTCGACCCCGGCCAGCACCATGCGGGCCAGGCGCGGATCGATGGGTAGTCGCGCCAGCCGTCGCCCCAATGTCGTCAGGCGGCTGTTGTCGTCGACCGCACCCAGCTCATAGAGCAACTTGAAGCCATCGGTGACGAAGCGCGAGTCAGGTGGATCGACGAAGGGAAAGTCCTGGATGTCGCCCAGTTTCAGCGACAGCATCGACAGGATCACCGAGGCCAGGTTGGTGCGCCGGATCTCCGGATCGGTAAACTCAGGGCGCGCCAGGAAGTCGTCTTCGTCATACAGACGGATGCACACGCCTTCCGCCACCCGGCCGCAGCGGCCCTTGCGCTGATTGGCGCTGGCCTGGCTCACCGCCTCCACCGGCAGGCGCTGAATCTTGGCGCGATAGCTGTAGCGACTGATGCGCACCAGCCCCGGGTCGATCACGTAGCGGATACCCGGCACCGTCAGCGAGGTCTCGGCCACGTTGGTGGCGAGCACGATGCGCCGCCCACTGTGGGGAGCAAACACGCGGTTCTGCTCGGCGTTAGAAAGCCTGGCGTAGAGCGGCAGTATCTCGGTGCTCTTGAGATCGGCGCGCCGGAGCACGTCGGCGGTCTCGCGGATCTCACGCTCACCGGGCAAAAACACCAGAATATCGCGGGGACCATGGAACCAGCGCTTTTCGCGCTCGATGGTCTCGATTTCCTCCACCGCGTGAAGGATACCCTCGCTGAGGGTGCGGTCTTCCTCGTCATCTTCGTCGCGGATCAGCGGACGATAACGCACCTCCACCGGGTAGGTACGACCCGAGACCTCCACCACCGGAGCAGGGCGCACGACACCGTCCTGGTCTCGGCTGGCAAAGTGCTGACTGAAGCGTTCCACATCGATGGTGGCGGAGGTGATGATGACCTTGAGGTCAGGGCGGCGATCGAGCAGGCGCTTGAGGTAACCGAGCAGGAAATCGATATTGAGGCTGCGTTCGTGGGCCTCGTCGATGATCAGGGTGTCATAGCGGCGCAGGTCCGGATCCTGGCGGGTCTCCGCCAGCAGGATGCCGTCGGTCATCAGCTTGACCAGGGTGTCGTCGTTGGTCTGGTCGGTGAAGCGGACCTGATAACCCACCTGCTCGCCCAGCGGCACCTGCAGTTCTTCTGCCAGGCGGGTCGCCACCGAGCGCGCCGCCAGGCGCCGCGGCTGGGTGTGGCCGATCAGCCCGCGACGGCCAAGCCCCAGCTCCAGACACAGCTTGGGCAGCTGGGTGGTCTTGCCGGAGCCGGTTTCGCCGGCCACCACCACCACCTGATGGGACTCCAGTGCCTTGAGGATATCGGCTCGCCGCGCCGCCACCGGGAGCTGTTCGGGATAGTCGAGCGTGACCGGGCGCGCCTGGCGCGAGGCCAGGGTCTGACGGGAGCGCTGCCAGTGGTGCTCGACCTCCTTGAGTCCCCGGTCGATGGGCTTGCCGTCGCGTCGACGACGCTCGAGACCGGCCAGACGCTTGGCCAGCGTCGGGCGATCGCGAAGCATCACCTGTTCCAGTCCTTCGGTCAGAGACTTCAGGCGAGAGGCGTCGTCGGCGTTTTGCTGGGCGGTGGGCGTAGAACTACTCACGTTGGGGTCGAAGGCTCCGGGTGGATCATGGGCGCCGCGTCGCACGGACGCGGGGCGGGAAGGCTCCCGCAACGCAAAGGGCGCTATTGTAACGCCGCAGCCAAGGCAAGGGCCAATCGCCGGCCCCTGCCCTTCCCCGGACCTTGTCGGCGGGCGTCAGCCGTCGGTGCCGGTCCCGGTTTCGGTGCTGCCTTCGTCACGCAACTGGCGCCTGAGCACCTTGCCGACGTTGGTCTTGGGCAGTTCGTCACGAAACTCCACCAGCTTGGGCACCTTGTAGCCGGCCAATTCCTTCTTGCACCAGGCGCGCAGCTCGTCACTGGTCAAGGAGCTGTCCTTGGCCACCACGAACAGCTTGATGACTTCTCCGCTGGTCTCGTCGGGCACCCCGACGGCGCAGGACTCGACCACCTTGGGATGGGCCGCGACCACGTCCTCGATCTCGTTGGGATAGACGTTGAAGCCGGACACAAGAATCATGTCCTTCTTGCGATCGACGATACGCACGTAGCCATCGTCCTGGATGACCGCGATGTCACCGGTGTGGAAGAAGCCATCGGCATCGATGACCTTGGCCGTCTCGTCATCGCGGTTCCAGTATCCCTTCATCACCTGGGGGCCGCGCACGCACAGCTCGCCCGGCTCACCCGGCTCGGGGTCGCCACCGTCAGGGTTGCACAGCTTGAGCTCGGTGCCGGCGACGGGGCGGCCGATGGTGCCGAGCTGGATCGCCTCCACCGGGTTGAAGCTGACGATCGGCGAGGTCTCGGTCAGGCCGTAACCCTCGGCGATGGGGCAGCCTGTCACCTCTTCCCAACGCTTGGCCGCGGCCTTGGTCAGCGCCATGCCACCGGAGATGGTCAGGTGCAGGTGGGAGAAGTCCAGCGCCTTGAAGTCGTCACGATTGCATAGCGCATTGAACAGCGTATTGAGCCCGACGAAGCCGGTGAAACGCGTCTTCGAGAGCTCCTTGATAAAGGTATCGAGGTCCCGCGGATTGGTGATCAGCAGCGAATGGTTGCCGCCTTCCAGCATGAACAGGCAGTTCACCGTAAAGGTATAGATGTGATAGACCGGCAGCGGCGCGACCACCACCTCACTACCCTCGCTCAAGCCACCCCCGATGATCTGCTTGGCCTGCAGCATGTTGGCCACCAGATTGCGGTGGGTCAGCATCGTGCCCTTGGCAAGCCCGGTGGTCCCCCCGGTGTACTGTAGCGCGGCGATATCGTCGAGCTCGCGTTCCACCTCACGGTGCTCGAGGGAGGCGCCTTGCTTGAGCACCTGACGCAACCCGACCGCCTTGGGGATCGAGTAGCGCGGCACCATCTTCTTGACGTACTTGACCACAAAGTTGATCAGCGGTCGTTTGGGGAAGTCGTGCAGGTCACCGATCTCGGTGATCACCACATGCTCGATGTCGGTCTTGTCCAGCACCCGCTCGAGCTTGTCTGCCATGTTGGCCAGGATCAGGATCGCCTTGGCGCCGGAATCCTTGAACTGGTGGGTCATCTCGCGCTCGGTGTACAGCGGATTGGTGTTGACCACCACCATGCCGGCGCGAATGGCACCGAACACCGCTACCGGGAACTGCAGCAGATTCGGCAACTGGATCGCCACCCGATCACCGGGCTCAAGGTTGGTCTCGTGCTGCAGCCAGGCGGCGAAATCACCGGACAGCCGGTCAAGCTCGGCGTAGGTCAGGGACTTGCCCATGCACGAGAAGGCCACCTTTTCGTCGTAGCGCTTGACGGAGCGGTGGAAGATATCCATCACCGAATGATAGTCATCGAGCCCTTCCAGGGCCTCCCCCCGAACGATCGATGCAGCGGCGTTCTCACTCATGGGCGTTCTCCATTCGGGGGACCAGGTCCCCTCTTATTATCAAATTGTGGTGTCGACACTGGCTACCATAGCCCAGTCCCGCAGCGACTGTAATACGCTTGATTCAAACTTTCGTTTAAAACCCGCTATTCATCGCTTAGATAACGGGCCACGATCTCGCCTTCCCGCCACACCAGCAGCTCACCCGGCTGCATGCGCACCCACTCTTCGTTGTCGGTGAGCGGTTCGGTGGCCAGCACCGAGACCACATCGTCGGGGGTGGTGTGCTCGACAAAGTTGACCACCATCTCGGCGTCCGACAGGTTGGCCTCGCCAAAGGGCGCGCGGCGGGTGATATGGGCGAGCTTGGTGGAACAATAGGTGTACAGGTACTCGCCGTCGGCCAGCAGCAGGTTGAAGACGCCCAGACCTCTGAGCTTCTCGCACAGCTCGTGCAGCGACGACCACAGACCGCGACGATCCTCCGGCGGGTCTGGATAGCGCCGCCGGAGCTCACCCAGCAGGTGGCAGAAGGCGTGCTCGCTGTCGGTGGACCCCACCGGTCGATAGCTGGCGAGGTCCAGCGTCTCCCAGCCGGACAACTGGCCGTTGTGGGCATAGCACCAGGGCTGCCCCCACATCTCGCGCACGAACGGATGGGTATTGGCCAGCTTCACTCCACCCACATTGGCCTGGCGGATGTGGCTGATGACGATATTCGACTTGATCGGGTATTCACAGATCAGCCGGGCGATTCGCGAGTGCACCGAAGGATGAGGGTCGCGAAATTCGCGATAGCCCCCCTCTTCGTAAAAAGCGATGCCCCAGCCGTCACGGTGGGGGCCGGTGCCGCCGCCACGATGCAGAAAGCCGGTAAAGCTGAAACAGATATCCGTGGGCACATTGGCACTCATGCCCAGAAGCTCACACATGGGGTTCCTCTCTTGTTGACCCGGCCGCAGCCAGGCGAGTGCGCCGGCGACGCCACAACAGCCAGGCGATCACCACCACCGCCAGGATAGCGGCTACCAGCCAGCTGCGCGGATCATGTCGAGCACGCTCGAGGGCGGGCTCAAGACCAGGCCTTCCCTCGCGCCACCACTGCACCAGCCGCTCGGGGCCTTCATTCACCAACGCCACAAACTGGTCGGCCAGCGCCTCGCCAGCCTCCTCCTCGGCCTGTCGCTCACTGGCTTCGGCGAAGCGTTCACCGGACAGGGTGGGGCCTGCCAGCGCCCGATCCAGGGCCACCTCGCCATCGCGATTGATCCACAGCGGCGGCAGGTTCCAGCGGGTCTCATTGCCGTCGATCGTCGCCACCGCCGAGATCCGCAGCGGACGGCTGACCTCATCCTCCTGGGGCGGAATTTCCAGGCTCCAGCGCCTGGCGTCTGCCGGGGCCACCTCCAGCGACTGGCCCAGCAGATCGGCCTCGAAGCGGGTGTTGTCGTGGCCAAGGCGCGGATGTTCGGCCACCAGCGTCACCCGACGCCCGGATTCGTCCAGTGCCGCGCCGACGGCCGGCAGCACATTGACCGCCTGCACCCGTCGGCGATGGAAGTCCTCGCCCTCGGCGGTGATCACCAGCTCAGCCGCGCCGGTGCCCGACGGCGACGGCAGCCGCCCGCGAAACACACCATCATCGTTGCCAAGCGCCAGGATCTGCAGGCCGTCCACCGCCTCGCCGGACAGCTCCGCCGTCACCTTGAGCCCCTCGGGCACCGTCACCTCGCCGTCACTTTCGACACGCACCGCCAACGGCACCTCGAAGCCGGAATACAGCGTCGCGGGCAGCGCCTCCGTCACCAGGTGGCGATCGCTGTTGACGGTAATCCGCGAGTCCGCCGCCAGAGGACCCTCGATCCGCCACTCCCCCTGGGCGGGGTCGGGTACGCGGATCAGGTCGAAGCGTGGTTCCCGCTGCCAGCGCACCTCTGCGGGTGCGGTGTCGCGGGTGTAACGGGTGCCGTCCGGCGCCACCAGGGTCACCTCTCCCTGGCCGGGGTCGTGGAAGATCAACGCGGAAAAATCGTCGACGCCGGCATCGACGGTGAAACGGCGGTCCTCAAGCGGCACCTGATCCACCGGGAAGATGCGCTCGACGATATCGAGAAAGGCGCCCAACAGGGCGTCCGGTGTCTCGACCACCGCCGCCAGTCCCCCGGTGCGCTGCGCCAGTCGCTCGACCAGGGCAACGTCGGCGCCTGGCGAAAAGGCGATGGCGTGGATGGCCACCCCCTGGTTGGCCAGGTCCGGCACCATCGCCTCGACCAGGCGTTGGCGAGAGGCAAGGTCCACGTCGGGCTTGGCACCCCGGCCCGGCGACAGGTCGATCACCCCGTCGGTCAGCAACACCAGGTGGCGCCAGCCGTCACCCTCGGCTGCAGCCGCGGTGCGCAACGCCGCCTCGATATCGGTATGCTGCTGATACTGTTCCAGCGCCGGCGGCAGCGCCAAGGCCCGCTCGCGCCACTGGGCGTCGACCTGCCCCAGAGGCAACGGATTGTCGATCGACTCGCCGAAGGTCCAGATACCGGCGCTGACGCCACTCGGCAACAGCGCCACCAGCATGTCCAGCGCACTGCCTGCCAGGCGATTGGGGTCATTGGTCTTCATGCTGCCGGACACGTCCACCACGACGCGAACGTCCGGTGGCTCATCCGAGCCCGCTTGCCCAGTCACCGACTGGGCAAGCGCCGTCAGCGGCGACAGGCACAACGCCACGATTGTCGCCATCATTACCCCTTTCCCGCAGCGTTGCTGGCCCCGCTTGGCCATGTGTCCTCCTTGGAACTCGCCCGGAATCTCCAGGCCGTGGGCGGTGGACGTCTTTTACATCCCCCTTCGACGTGTTCATCGATGGTCCACCGTTCACGGTGGCCAGAGCGACGTCGCCAGCCGTTTCTAGCCGAGCACCGGCTCCTGACGCTCCCGCCCTTCTTCACGCGACGTCCCATGAGCCTCTGCGTCCTGGTCACGCGCCGCTGCAGCGGCCTCGGCCTTGCGCAGACGGCGACGACGGCCACTCCACCACAGTGCCAGTCCGAACAGCCCACCGATCGCGGCGCCGACGATGACGCGCGTGGCCGCCGGCACCAGCACGCCATTGTTGCCGTCCATGAAGGCGACCGCCGCCACCATGATGGCCGGCGCCTGACCGCTGTAGACCTGGCCTTCCTCGATCAGCGGCAGTTCGAACATCGACGGCATCCACATCACGCCGGCCACCGCCCAGGTCAGCACCAGGCGTGGCAGGCGCGGTAAAAAAGCCAGTCCAAGGTAGCCAGCCAACAGTACGACCAGCGACAATGCGCCATAGATCAACCACAGCGTGGACATGGAATCCGAAATCAACATTGCATGCTCCAACCTGACGTGCGCGCCGCGCACAGATGAAATTTCTCTTGAGTATGGTACATCTCGCACCATGAAAGCACAGCCGCCAAATGCACCGGCCGCAGCAACTCGGGGCCCCGCCCCGGACTTCACGCGTCAGGACGATAACGCCTGGCACTGGCTCGAGAATCGCGACGACCCCGCCGTGAGTGACTTTCTCGAGGCCGCCAACCGCCAGGCCGACGCCTGGTTTGCCCCTCTGGAATCCTTGATCGAGCGGCTCTACCAGGGCCACCTGGCGCGGCGAGAGCTGGCCGTCAAGGGGCTGCCCAGTCGCCTGGACCACTTCACCCTGTGGAGCGAGACCGCCGCCGACGCCGACTATCCGGTCTGGTGGCGCCACCCCAACGATGCCCCGCAGTCGCGCGAGGTGTTCTTCGACCTCGAGGCCAGAGCGCAGGAGCACACCTTCCTCGAACTCGGTGACATGGCGCTGTCCCCGGACGAGCAGTGGCTGGCCTGGACCGAGGACACCCAGGGTGACGAGACCTATCGCCTGTTCATCAAGCGCCTGCCCGATGGCGCCGAGCATCGACTGCTGGACGACATCGGCCCTGAGCTGTGCTGGGCCGAGGACGGCCAGACCCTGCTGTTCACCCGCTACGACGCCACCCAGCGACCCGACAGCGCCTGGCGGCTCAGCCTGTCGCTGGATGCGGCCAGCGCAGACGCCAGGGTCGAGACCGACGAGCTGGTCCTGCGCGAGGACGACGCAGAGTTCTGGATCGGTCTGGGCAAGACCCGATCGCGGGCCTGGCTGACCATCGAGTCGGCCTCCAAGGACACCAGCGAGACCCATCTGGTTCCGGCCCACGCGCCAGCGACTCCCCCGCACTGCTTTCAGCCCCGTCGCCCGGGTGTCGAGTACGCCCTGGATCATCGTCCCGGTCACTTCTATGTGTTGCACAACGAAGGGCTGGTGCACTTTCAGCTGGAAGTGGAGAACGAAGACCGCTCCGGTCAGCGGCAAGTACTGGTGCCCCATCGCCAGGAGACCACCCTGGAGGGTGTCGATGCCTACGCCTGGGGCCTGGTGATCGCCGAACGCGACCACCTCGAGGCCCAGGTGCGCCTGCGTCGCCTCGAGTTCGACAGCAACCACAGCGTCACCCTCGACGCCCCCCTGCCCTGCTCGCCCGCACCGCTTAGCCTGGGGCTCGGCGACAGCCCACACTTCGACGACCGGGTACTGCGCCTGCGCGAGGAATCCTTCTGCACCCCGCCAAGCTGGTGGTCGCTGGATCTTGATAGCGGCGAGCGCCGACTGCTCAAGCGGCAGCCTCTGCACGGCGATCTGGCACCGGAAGACCTGCACTGCCAACGGCTGTGGGCCGAGTCCCACGACGGCGAGCGGGTACCGGTGTCCGTGGTCTGCCGCAAGGACCTGGCGAACCAGCCGCTGCCGACGCTGCTGTATGGCTACGGTGCCTACGGCGAGGCGCTGGATCCCTGGTTCTCGGTGTCTCGACTGGAACTGCTCCGGCGTGGCGCGGCCTTCGCGGTGGCCCACGTGCGAGGCGGCGGTGAGCGCGGCGAGCCCTGGTACCTGGCCGGCAAGCTCGAGCACAAGCCCAACAGCTTCGAGGACTTCCTGGCCGCACGTGACGCCCTGGTCGACGCGGGTGTATCGAATCCCCAGCGTATCGTCGCCTACGGCGCCAGCGCCGGCGGTCTGCTGGTGGGCGCCAGCCTCAATCGCGCACCACAGGCATTCTGCGCGGCGGTACTCGACGTGCCCTTTGTGGACGTCCTGCGTACCATGGAAAACCCGGACCTGCCGCTGACCACGGCGGAGTACACCGAATGGGGCAACCCCAGCCACGCCGCCGACGCCCGACGCATCGGCAGCTATTCACCGCTGGACAACCTCGATGCCGAGGCCTGGCCGCCGGTATTCCTGCAGGGTGGCTGGCACGATAGCCGTGTGCCCTACTGGGAGCCGGCCAAGCTCTACGCACGCCTGAGCCTGGCGAACGCCGAGCAGGCGGCACTGTCCAACCGGGCAACCCTATTGAAGACCGACATGACGTCCGGTCACGGCGGCGCCTCGGGTCGTTTCAAGGCCTGGCGCGAAGGGGCACGCCAGGATGCCTTCGTGCTCTGGGCCCTGGACTTGCTGGATGCAGACCTGGTGAATGCGGACCTGATGGGCAACCCTCCGGTCGAATCACCAAGGCCCCATCCCTGCTCCACCGACGAGAACCCGCAGGCCTGACCGCACCTTTGGACGCCCTTGGCCGCTTTAGCGGCCACTTTCAGAATAAGGAATTTCATGAACGCCAAACCGATGCTCGCCCTCACCGCTGCGCTATGGCTCGGCACCTCCCTCGTCGGCTGCTCCGACGACAGCGATTCCGAGACGTCCGAGGGCGCGTCACAGCAGAGCGAAAACGTCACCTCCGGTAATGGTGGCGGCAGCAACGAGAGCGCAGACTCCGCCAGTGAAGACGACACCAGCGGCGAACAAGGCGACGACATCTCGGAGATGAGCCCGGCGGATCGCCGCGAGGCACTGGAGCAGTCCCTGCGTGCCAACTTTGATCCCCAGCTCGGCGAGATTCGCTACCTGGTCGGCTGGAGTGACCTGAACGACGATGGTCAGGACGAGGCCGTGGTCCACGTGGTCGGCCCGATGGTCTGCGGCACCGGTGGTTGCGATACCCTGATCCTCGAAGCCCAGGACGACGCCTACCGCGTCATCAGCGCCCAGCCCACCACCCAGCCTCCGATCCAGCTTGGCGAAGCATCTCACGAGGGCTGGCGAGACCTGGTGGTCAAGCGCCACCTGGCCGCCGATCAGCCGGCTCAGGCCCTGCACCTGCGCTTCGACGGCAGCAGCTACGTCGAAGCCGAAGGCAACGAAGGCGAGGCCGAGAACGCCACCGTCCTGATTGAAGACTTCAACAGCCTCGATGACGCCCGTCCGCTGTTCACCGGTGAGGGGGCCATGTCGGGGTCTCTCGAAGGTGACATGGAAGGCGAGATGGAAGAAGCGATGGAAAGCGAGCGTTCAGAGCCGGAGGTCGACCCCGACGCCGCCGCTACAGCCGCCGCACCGCAAGGTAGCGATGACGACCAGGCTGACCACGAAGGAGAAAGCACAGAAGACGGCGACGACCGGCAAACGGACGCTAGCCACAGCGGCAATTGATCGCCAACACTCGGCGAAGCCTTCTTTGCCGACAAGGCTCCGGGCCTCTTCACGAGGCCCGGCGCTGTCGTTTCCCTATCTAGCCGGTCAGGCGGCGGTGGCTCCATGCCTGGCCAGACCACGCCCCAGGACATAGATCCCCCTGGCCACCACAAAGGTCAGCGGTGCCGAGGCTCCGGCCAGACTCGGCGACAGCATCAGCGCGATGCCGACGATCGCCGCCAGGGCCCAGGCCGCCAGCCCCACAGGGTTGAAGGCGCTGATGTCAGCGTCCAGATCGACCTCGAGACGCCCCTCCGGCGACAGGATATGGGCCAGTGCCACCCCCACCCAGGCCACCACGAACACGCCTTGATAGGCCAGGGCCGCCAGCAGGTAGCTGAACACGTCCGCCCGCATCAGCAGGTAGGCAAGCCCGCCCACCAGACAGCCGGCCAGGATCTTGTTGAGCTTGAGGCCGGTGAGCTTGCCGACGAAGGCCTCGAGATTGACCGTCGCCAGGTAGAAGTTGGCGGTATTGATACGGCTCTGGGTCACCCACACCAGCGCCAGCCCGCCGAGCCCCATGAGCTCGAGCAGTCCCAGCACGATGGACGCCTCCGACAGGCCGTCGGTAGGCAGGCAGGCGTCGAGCAGGATCCCCACCACTCCGCTGAACACGAAGGTCATCAGATAAAAGGGAATGCCGAAGGTGACGCGGGCATGGAAGCGGCTATCCTCGACGCGACCGAAGCGGGCGTAGTCGAAGGTAAACATCATCAGCACCCAGACCCCCATGTAGTAGGCAAAGGTGGACAGCCAGCCGAAGGGACTGGCGCCTCCTTCGGGCACCCGGGAGAGCCAGCCGGAGGGATAGCCGAACTCGGCCATCGCCATGCCCACGGCGATCAGCATGCCGACGATGTACACCGGCAGCAGCACGCCGTTGAACTTGTCGAGCCAGTGCTGGACGCTGCCGAAGATCAGCGAGACTCCGACCACCACCACGATCAGGGTAGCGCTGGCCATGCCGAGCAAGGGCGACCACTCGGACAGCACCAGCGCCATCACATAGCCTTCGAATACCGCGTAGTAGAGCGCCGTGGCAAAAAAGATCAGGGTCGCGATCATCGCTCCCAGATGACCGAACAGGACCCGGGAAAACAGCGCCACGGTCAGCCCGGTACGTATCGCATAGCGGCTGATCACCGCATTGATGACGCCGTAGCAGACCACCGTCAGGGCGATCCCGATCAGCGCGTTGGTGGTGCCGTAACTGCGGGCCATGGCGGCGGCCACCACCATGTAGAAGATGGCGCTGCATACCGCCCACCAGGCCATCATCAGATTGCCCCTGGGCATGCGTTGGTCCAGGGGCATGGGGCGGTCGGCGAAGTCGCCGGCGCCTTGCCCAGCCTTCTCGCGGGATGTCGTGTCGTTCATGGTTGTTGCCTCGTGCTGTTGTTGTGGTTGGACGAAGCCCTTGGACCGAAAAGCCAGCCCATACCTCGGTGACAGGGCTCGAGTGACATTCCGGGCAAGGGGAGCCCGGGCGGAGACATCTGGCTCCGCCGGGCAAAGTGGCAATTGCGGGAATAAGTGAGACGGGATCGAAGCACTCAGGCTCTTGCCTTCGATCCTTTTCAGCCGGCTAGTCGAGCGCCTGACCCTGGGCCTGGCCCAGGGCGATGCGCAGCGCCTCCAGGCGCTCGGCGTAGGCCTTACGCGCCTCCAGCGCCAGTTCGAGGGACACCTCCACGAAGCGCACCTTCTGATGGGGCTGAATCTGGCCCACCAGATCCATGTCGGCGCTGATCACCGTGCCAACCATGGCGTAGCCACCGCCGGACACGGCGTCTCGGTGGAGAATGATCGGCTCGCTGCCGGCGGGCACCTGGATCGAACCGATGGGATAGCAGGCATCGACGATGTTGGACGGGTCGTCACCGGCACCGAAGGGCGGCTCTCGCTCGATGAACCGAAGCGGTGTACCGCCCTTGAAGCGATAGCCGATGCGATCGGCCTCCGATGCCACGCTCCAGTCCTCCTGATAGAAGCGTTCCCTCGCCTCTTCCTCGAGCAGGTGGTCGTAAAGTCCGGGCACAACGCGCAACTCATAGTGCTTGGCAAAGCGCGGCACAAAGGCCTCGGGAATACGCCGACCGACTGCCGCGCGGGTTGCGGCGTTCGATTGACCGACGGGCAGCACATCGCCAGCCTTGAGCGGACGCCCCTCGTAGCCACCGAGGGCGCCGAGCGCGTAGGTGCTGCGGCTACCCAGACGCTCGGGCACATCGATGCCGCCTTCCACCGCCAGGTAGAGCCGCGCCCCGGCGCGCACAAAGTCGAAACTCAGCACGCTGCCGGCGGGCACCTCAAGCACCTCGAAGTTGGGATGGGGCTGGCCATCGATCTTCGGCACCATTTCCGCGCCGCCGGTGGCGATACGGCAGGCCTGGGTAAAGCGCAGCTCCGGTCCCATCAGGGCGCACTCGAGTACCGCGGCGTCCTCGGCGTTGCCCAGCAGCAGGTTGGCCGAGCGCATGGCGAACTGGTCCATGGCGCCAGAGGGCGGAATGCCCAGGTGGTAATGACCGGCGCGTCCGGCATCCTGGACCGAAGTCGCAAGCCCCGGCTTGATCACTTCAATGCTCATTGAGCACCTCCTCGACGCGACGGGCCACGGCTTCGGGGGCCTCGCGATATTCATCCAGGTCGAACACGAATGGCGCGGTTTTCGGGCGGAAGCGCCCGGCCTCGGCAGCGGCCACCATGGCGTCGTACTCGCTGCGATCGACGGGCCGATGCTTGACGATGTCACCGGGGCGGAAATAGATCATCGAGTCGTCGATGTGGGGCTGGCTGCCGATGGGATCGTAGATCGGCATGGGGGTCACCCCGAACATCTGATAGCCCCCGGCGCCGCGCACCGAGTAGATGCAGCTGAAGCAGCCGCCATAGCCGACGGTCTGCTTGGGCGTATCGGTACGAGGCCGCACGTACTTGGGCACCTCGATCTGGCGCTCACGGGGCACCATCTGGTACATGAACGGCAGGCCGGCGACGAAGCCCACCATGGACACGAACCAGGGACTGGCGCTGTGGGCCTCGATAAAGCCATCGACGCTGGCAAAGCCGTTGATCCTGGCGGCGTACTCCAGGTCGGTGCCTGACGGGTCCTGGTGGCGATCGCGAAAGCGCATCAGCGTCTCGTGGGTCCAGGGGTCGTTGTAGAGCACCGGCACCTCCACCACCCGGGTCTCCAGGCGCTGAACCTGCTGGCCGAGCACCTCGGCATCGATCTGCTCCAGAGTCTCGATCAAGCGTGACAGCGGCAGCCGGTCGGGATCGTAGCGCACCTGATAGGAGGCGTTGGCGGGACAGATCTCGGTCACCCCGGGGATCTTGCGCTCGGCAAGCCGACTGGTGATCGACACCCCGCGAAAGAAAGCTTCCAGGTTCATCGCCTCGGACAGCTCGACGAACAGGAACTCGTCTCCGGCGGCGCTGTAGCGTGCGGGCTTGGCCTGCCCGGGGTCACGCTGGGTGGATGGCTTCATGACGCTTTCTCCTGTACTGATGGCGCTGACGCCGCCGATGCTGTGCCCAGCCAGTGCTCCAGGGTGCCGGTATGGAAGTCGCCGCGACGTACCGCCTGGTCCTCGACCAGCCGACGGTGCAACCCCGCCGTGGTGGTGAAGCCTTCCAGCGTGAATTCGTCGAGGGCACGGCCGGCACGGACCAGCGCCGAGGCGCGATCCTCGTCCCAGACGACCAGCTTGGCCACCAGCGAGTCATAGAACGGCGGCATCCTGTAGCCCTCGTACAGGGCGCTGTCGACGCGCACCCCCGGGCCGGTGGGCCAGGTCAGTCGCTCGACCTGCCCCAGCGACGGAAAGAAGCCATTGTCCGGGTCTTCCGCGTTGATACGCATCTCCACGGCCCAGCCACGTATCGCGATATCGTCCTGGGCCACCCCCAGCGGCTCACCCAGGCATACCCTGAGCATCGCCCGCACCAGATCGACACCGGTGATCATCTCGGTGACCGGATGCTCCACCTGGATGCGGGTATTCATCTCGATAAAGAAGAACTCACCGCTGTCATCGTCGTACAGGTACTCAAGCGTCCCGGCGGCCTTGTAGCCGACGTGCTCGGCGAGCGCCACCGCTGAGGCGCAGAGGCGCTCGCGGGCGGCCTCGTCCAGCGCCGGCGATGGGCTTTCCTCGAACACCTTCTGACGCCGTCGCTGCAGCGAGCACTCCCGCTCGTACAGATGCACGGCACGCTCACCGTCGGCCAGGATCTGCACCTCGATATGTCGTGCACGCTCGATAAAGCGCTCGAGATAGACGCTGTCATCGCCGAAGGCGGCTCGCGCCTCGCTCTGGGCCAGCGGTAGCTGGGCGCGGAGTTCCGCCTCGTCGGCAGCGGTGCGAATGCCGCGCCCGCCACCGCCGGCGGCGGCCTTGATCAGCAGTGGATAGCCGACCTCCAGGGCGACCTTCACCGCCTCCTCCACGTCGGCCACCGCCGACGGCGACCCCGGCACCACCGGAACACCTGCGACCAGAGCGGTGCGCCTGGCCTCGGCCTTGTTGCCCATGCGCTCGATCAATTCGGCGTCGGGGCCGACGAAGATCATGCCGGCCTCGACCACACGGCGCGCGAAGTCGGCGCTCTCCGACAGGAAGCCGTAGCCGGGATGGACCGCCTCGGCACCGACTTCCCGGGCTGCCGCCAGGATCGCCTCGATGTTCAGATAGCTCTTGGCGGCCTGGGCCGGGCCGATACATACCGCCTCATCGGCCAGTTTGACCGCCAGGCTGTCGGCGTCGGCCTCACTGTGGGTGACGATGCTGGTCAGGCCGAGTTCGCGGGCGGCGCGCACCACCCGCACGGCGATCTCACCGCGATTGACGATCAACAGACGGGTCGCATTCATGCCTCGCCCTCCGAAACGTCGATGACCAGGATGTCCTGACCGGCTTCCAGCACATCGCCGTCATCCACCTCGATGGACGCGATCTGGCCTGTCACCTCGGCCTTGAGTTCGCAGAACTGCTTCATCACTTCGAGCAGGCCGATGGTGTCGCCGGCCTGGACGCTATCACCCGGGGACACGAAGGCCTCGGCCTCGGGCGAGGGACGGCGATAGAAGACGCCGGGAAAGGGGGCTTGCTGTGTTTGCTGGGACATGAGGTCTCTCGCTTGTCATTGGAATTGGTTTGCGCTGAACACGATCAAGGTGAAGATGGCTGTGGCCAGGCGGCCGCAGGCTCAGGGAGCCTTGAGCTCGATGCTGGCATCGGCCAGCCGGCGGCGGATGGCGTCGAGCATCTCCAGCGCCCCGGGGGAATCGCTGTGCAGACACACCGACTGAAAGCTGACCGGTACACGCTTGCCGCTGGCGGTCTCGACCACGCCCTCGCGGGCCGCCAGCAGCACCTTCTCGGCTACCGTTTCGGGGTCGAGGCGCTGCACCTGCCGGACAAAGACGATGGAACCCTGATCGTCGTAGTCACGATCGGCGTAGAACTCGTGGACGCGCTGGATGCCCTCGGCCTCGGCGACCCGATCGATCACCGACCCGGCCAGGCAGTAGATCGGCAGATTGGCGTCGATGGTCATCAGTGCGCGACATAGCGCCGTGGCGAAGCCCTCGTCCCTGGCCGCGTGCATGAACAGGGCCCCGTGAAGCTTCAGGTGATGAAGGCCTAGGCCCTCCCGGGCGGCCAGTTCGCGCAGGGCGCCGAGCTGATAGATGACGTCATTGACCAGTTCATCGGCGGCGGCGTGAATATGCCGGCGACCAAAGCCGACCAGGTCGCGGAAACCGGGATGGGCCCCCACCGCGACACCGTGCTTCGCCGCCTGCTGCAGGCTATGGGTCATGATGGTGGGATCGCCGGCGTGGAAGCCGGTGGCGATATTGGCGGAACTGATGCCGGCCATGATGCGATCGTCGATGTCTCCGCCGATGCGCCAGGCGCCGAATCCCTCCCCCATGTCGGCATTGAGGTCCAGTGTTGTCATTGTGGGTCTCCTCGCGGGTGTTCCATCGTTGTATATGAGAGACGCCACTGATTGGAAATACCAATTCTTGTTTGGCATTATCAAAAAATCCGAATAACAGGTTCGAACAACAGAACTTGAGGGAGATCTCACATGGCGCGCAGTCCTTCCCTTCGCAAGCTGCGCTACTTCGTGGCGGTGGCGGAAAGCGGCAAGGTGACCCAGGCCGCGGTGGACCTGAACGTGTCCCAGTCGTCGATCACCACCGGGGTGCGGGAAATCGAGGACGAGCTGGGCGTCAAGCTGTTCGACCGACAGGCCCAGGGCATGGTGCTGACCCGCGAAGGCACGCGTTTTCTCGACCGGGTCAGACACGTCTTCCAGGCGGTGGACGAGGCCTTCGACTCGACCCGGGTGCACTCGCCGACGCTGGAGGGACGCCTCGATCTGGCCATGAGCTATACCGTGGCGGGTTACTTTCTTCCGCCGCTGCTGGCACAGTTTCAACGTCGCTATCCCGGTGTGACGGTACGCCTGCACGAGGCCTCGAGGCCGACGATCCAGGCCGGCCTGCTCGGCGGGCGCTTCGATCTGGCCATCATGCTGATCTCCAACCTTGAACCGGGTGCCCCGCTGGCCCAGCACCTGCTGATCCGATCGCCCCGCCGCCTGTGGGTCGCCAGCCACCACCCTCTTCACGGCAGGCGCGACGTTGGCCTGGCCGACGTCGCCCGCGAGCCCTATATCATGCTCAACGTCGACGAGGCCGAGCAGACCGCACTGCGCTACTGGGCACCATCGGGACTCGGCCCACAGACGCTGTTCAGCACATCCTCGGTGGAAGCGGTGCGCTCCCTTGTCGCCAGCGGCTCGGGCGTCAGCATCCTGTCGGACATGGTCTATCGGCCCTGGTCGCTGGAGGGCCGACGCATCGAGCACATCGACCTGGCCGACCCCATCCCGACCATGGACGTGGGCTTCGCCTGGGACCGCAAGAGAGCACTGTCGCCGCCGGCCCAAGCGTTTCGCGACGCCCTGATCGAGGCCATGGCGGCGGGCTGACGGCACGCCAGGTACCAGGGGCATGCCACAACGCAAGCGACCTCCCGAAGGAGGTCGCTATCAGAGATTGCAGGTGGCGTTGCCACAAGAGGCGTTCAGCCCTCGACCGGGATCACCGCGATGATGTGGTCCTCGAGGTCGGCCTCGTCCACCTCGGTCTCGGGGATGGCGAAGCTGCGCACGCTGATACCCTTGCGGTGGACCCGCTCGGGATCACCGCAGATCAGATGGTGCCAGCCGGCGAGCTTTCGTCCCTCGGCCAGCCGTCGGTAGGCGCAGGAGTGCGGCAACCACTTGAACTGGTGGGCGAGCTCGGGCGTCAGGTGGGTGCAGTCCGGCACCTTGGCGAGGCGATTGTCATAGTCGCTGCAGCGGCAGCTGTGGGTATCGAGCAGCCGGCAGGACAGGCCCAGCACCGCCAGATCGCCGGTGTCCTCGTCCTCGAGCTTGCGCAGGCAGCACTGGCCGCAGCCATCGCACAGCGCCTCCCATTCCTGCTGGGTCAGCTCATCGAGCGCGTAGCGCTCCCAGAAACGTTCTCTCAGCTCGGCCATGACGTCAGTAGCGGGCTTCGGTGGGGGTGCGATACAGGTCCAGCAGATACTCGTCCTTGGCCGGCGGCATCTGAAAATAGAACCCCTTTTCCTCGATCGCCGCCATCACCTCGGCGCCGCTGGCGCGCGCCAGCGCCTTGTCGGCGGTGAGGATCATGGTCATCACCGATACCGGCGTGCCGAAGCGCTCCATCAGCGCTTCGGGGACCCGCTTGAGCCCCTCGCGCTTGTCCACGTAGAGATACATCTCGTCCTTGCGCGAGCTCTTGAATATCTCGCACAGCATCTTGCCCTGCATCGTCGTCATGTCGGTCTCATCGGGCGCCACCTGGGCTGCCCTGTCGGTCTGGTGGGCGTCCTTTCGATTCATCGGACGCCTCGTCGTTGCTGTTAGTGTTTCGTCAGCCTGGTCGAGTCCTTCTTTCTAGCCGGCTTGGGCCAACTCCCCCAGGGCTCCTTCAAGGCGCTCATTAAGTCGTTCGCCACGCCAGCCACTGGGCAGCGGCAGCGGCTGGTTGCGCAGGCTGGCGGTGACCAGGGCTTCCAGCTCACGCCGGCGCAGCAGCACTTCGGGGGCGACGCCCAGCGACTCGGCGTCGAGATTGACCACCTTCTTGAGCGCCTTCATGCGCGCCTTGAACGGCGGCAAGGTTGGTGCCAGTGGCGCAGGTGCGAGCTCCGAGACCTCTCGGTGGGCGGCCTGCTTGACCATCGCCAAGAGGGTGTCGCCCTCTCGCTTGATCAGGGTCGGCTTGACGCCCTCCACCGCCGCCAGGTCATGACGGTTGGCCGGCATCTTCTCGGCGATGGCGTAGAGCACACGATCCTGAATCACCCAGTTGCGCGGCAGGTCCCTGGCCCGGGCCTCGCCCTCGCGCCAGGTGGTCATCAGGCGGTAGGCCTCGACCTGACGCGGGGCCAGCCGCCATAGCTGACGCTGACGCAGGTACCACTGGCCGTCGCTTTCGCTGGAGCGCTGCGACTGGGCCACCAGGTCGGTACAGTCCTCCAGCACCCACTCGAGTCGACCGTGGCGCTCCAGCGACTCACGCTGGTGCTGCCACACCATCAGCAGGTAGACCACGTCCAGCGCCGCGTAGCTCAGCTGGGAATCGCTCAGGGGGCGCTCCAGCCAGTTCGAACGGGTCTCTTCCTTGGGCAGCGTCTCGCCCACCCAGAACTCCACCAGCCGCTGGTAGCCCATGGCGGCGTCTTCGCCCAGGAGCCCCTGGGCCACCTGGGTGTCGACCAGCGGCGTCGGCGCGACCCCGGCCCAGTGGCCGAATACCTCGAGGTCCTCGCTGCTGGCGTGCAGCAGCTTCAAGGCGTCATTGGTCAGCAGTTGCCGGCAACGCTCGGTGCAGGCGACCTCCAGCGGGTCGATCAGATAGGTGGCGTCGCCACCGTAGATCTGGATCAGTGCGGGAACCGGGTGAAAGGTCTTCTCGCGAAAGAACTCCGTGTCCAGCGCCAGTACCGGTGCCTGGGACAGCGCCTGGCAGGCGTCGTCGAGAGCGTCGGCGCTATCGATCCATCGAATATCAGGGATTACAGGCATTCAAGCATCCATTTGAGGCAACAACGTTCGCCCGACTTATTCACTGTCGAAGGGCAGGCGACCGGAAAAGGCGCGGCTCAAGGTCCCGCCGTCGACGTACTCGAGCTCACCCCCCATGGGAACACCATAGGCCAGACGCGACAGACGTGCACCGTGGCGCTGGATCTGGGTGGCGATATAGTGGGCGGTGGCTTCGCCTTCCACGGTGGGATTGGTCGCCAGCACCACCTCTTCGATCAGGCCCTCTTCCATCAGGGTCTCGAGCTGATCGAGACCGATGTCCTCGGGCCCGATACCGTCCAGAGGCGACAGGTGGCCGTGCAGCACGAAGTAACGTCCCTGAAAGCCGCCGGCCTCCTCGATGGCCAGCATATCCGCCGGCGACTCGACCACACACAGCAGGCTGTCATCCCGACGCGCGCTCTGACATAGCCCGCACAGCGGCTCTTCGGTCAGGGTCCGGCAGCGCTGGCAGTAGCCTACCCTTTCGACCGCCTCACGCATCACCTCGGCCAGACGCTGGCCGCCTTCACGCTGGCGCTCCAGCAGGTGCATGGCCATGCGCTGGGCGGTCTTGGGCCCGACGCCCGGCAGCACGCGCAGTGCGTCCATCAATTGCTCGACCAGGGGAGAAAAACTCATGGGCAAACTCGTCCAGCGCCGGGCAAACACTGCGTCCGGCGGATACACTCTCGCCCAGGCCAGTCGCTGGCCCGGGTCGCGTCAGGGTCGGCTTAGAACGGCATCTTGAAGCCGGGCGGCAGGTTGAGGCCCGAGGTCACCTCTTCCATCTTGGCCTTGGAGCTGGTCTCGACCTTGCGCACGGCATCGTTGACCGCAGCGGCCAGCAAGTCCTCGAGCAGTTCCTTGTCCTCTTCCATCACCGACGGGTCGATCTCGACCTTGCTGACGTCATGGCGGCCGTTCATGGTCACCTTGACCATGCCGGCGCCGGCTTCACCCAGCACCTCGGCCTTGGCGATTTCTTCCTGGACCCGCTGCATCTTGTCCTGCATTTCCTGGGCCTGCTTCATCAGGTTACCCATTCCACCTTTCATCATGGTCCGATCCTCTCGTTTTAAACTGTCAGGCGCAGACGCTCAGCGTCTGGCCTTGCGGGTCTCGCCGGCGGGGGTCACGGTGGACTCCACCAGCCTGGCGCCGAATGTCTGCTGCAATTGTTGAATATGGGGATCACGCTTCAAGGCCTCAACCGCTTCGGCGTGGCGTTCCGCTGCCAGGCGTTCGGCCATCTGCCGCGGGGTCTCGACGCGGGTGTCGAGCTGACGCACCTCGATCTCGAGTCGACGGGGATACCCCAGGGCCTCGAGGGCATCGCGAATCCGGTTCTGGTGAACCTCGGCGTTCATCGCCGATTGCGACGGGTCCAGATGCAGATGTAGCCGTTCACCGTCGTCGGCGGCCACCACGCAGTGGGCGGCAAGGTTACGGGTCAGGCCCGACACGCCAAGATCATCGAAGTGGGCCAGCCAGGCGCTGTGAGTCAGCGCCCCTGTCGGCATCGCGGCAGCCTCGCCAGCGGCGGGCTCTGCGGCGTGCTGCTGGTGCTGCGAGGCCTCGTCGACCATCGCCTCGGCCGCCATCGCCTCTGCCGCCATCTCCTCGACCTCGGCGTCGGGCTCAAGGCTTGGCTCGGGGCTGGGCTCTGCGCTTGGCTCTAGGCTTGGCCCAAAGCTTGGCTCGGGGCTTGGCTCTTCGCTACTCGCTTCGCTCCCGGCGACCGCAGGCGTTTCGGCCAGGTGCGACTCAACCGGGAGCGGTTCGGTCGGGAGCGGCTGGTCCTGTGTGGACGCCATCGCTTGCCCGGCCTGGGCCTCGGCGGACGGCGTCTCGGCCAGGCCGACCGGCTCGCTGGCGACGGCGGTGGGCGCGTCAGCGCCCGGCGTAGGGTCCTCGGGAGCACCGCCCTCCCAGGGCGGCGGCACGTCACTGGCGTGGTTGTTCGCACGATAGTCGGCTTCGCCACCACTATCATCGCGACTGTCTGGCGCCTCACCCGGCATGGGCGCAGGCCCATCGACGGGCGCCGGCGCGGCATCGACACTGGCCTCGACCGGCGCCGCCGTCTGCACCTGGGTCTCGGACGGGGATGGCGCACCAGGCTCGGGCTGTGGTTCAGGCTGCGGTGCGGGCTGAACGTGAGGTTGAGCCTCGGGCTGAGTCTGAACCTGGCCGTGAGGCTGAGCTCGGTTCTGGGCTTGGTTCTGGGCTTGGTTCTGAACTTGTGTCTTAACTTCGGGCTGCGGTTCGCTCCTAGAGTCAGGCTGCGCGGTAGACGCTGAACCCGCCTGCGGCGCTGCCTCGCCGCGCATCGGCAGCGGCGTCCGGGCGGGCCTGGGCACGCCCTGGGGACGAAACGCCAGCATCCGCAGCAGGGTCATTTCCAGGGCGGTACGCAGGTCTGGGGCGTGGGCCATGTCGGCACGCCCCTGCACTCCGATCTGATAGTAGAGCTGCACGTCCTCGGCGGCGAAGCGTCCGGCCAGCTCAAGCAGCGCCTGACGGTCGCCGTGGCCGTTGTCCAGCGCCGACGGCACCATCTGACCGATCGCCAGGCGGTGCAGCACCGCCGTCAGATCGTCGAGCACCGCGCCGAAGTCCGGGCCCTGCTCGGCCAGGCTCGCCACCTCCTGGAGCAGCCGCGCGGCGTCCACCTCGGCCAGCGCCTCGATCAGCGCCAGCACGTGGCGATGGTCGAGGGTACCGAGCATGGCGGCGACGTCGGCGTGGCGAACCTCACCCTGGCCGAAGGCGATCGACTGGTCGGTCAGACTCATGGCATCGCGCATGGAGCCGGCGGCGGCCTTGCCCAGCAGCCACAGTGCAGACTCCTCGAAGGGTACCTGCTCGGCTTCCAGCACCTTGGACAGGTGGCCGACGATACGCTCCGGCGGCATATGCTTGAGGGTAAACTGCAGGCAGCGCGACAGCACCGTCGGCGGCAGCTTCTGCGGATCGGTGGTCGCCAGCAGGAACTTCACATGGGGCGGCGGCTCTTCCAGAGTCTTCAGCAGCGCATTGAAACTGCTGGTGGAGAGCATGTGCACCTCATCGATGAGGTACACCTTGTAGCGACCCTGGGTCGGCGCGTACTGAACATTGTCGAGCAGCTCGCGGGTGTCTTCGACCTTGGTCCGCGAGGCGGCGTCGACCTCGATCAGGTCGACGAAGCGGCCCTGGTCGATGGACTGACAGCTATCGCAACGGCCACAGGGGGTCGAGGTCACGCCGTCGTCACCTTCCCCCTTGTCGGTGCAATTGAGGCACTTGGCCAGGATACGCGCCAGGGTCGTCTTGCCGACACCTCGGGTCCCGGTGAACAGGTAGGCATGGTGCAGGCGGCCCTGGTCCAGGGCATTGACCAACGCCCGCTGGACATGCTCCTGCCCCACCAGTTCATGGAAGGTGCGAGGCCGCCATTTGCGGGCCAGTACCTGATAGCTCATTGAACGTTCTTTCCTGCGGCTGGGCTTTGGGCCAGGCGACCCGCTGAGACAACGCGGCGGGAGCGAGGCGGCGTGGCGGTCACGCGACGGTGTTTCCCGCCCGATGGTCGTGGCATTCTACCGGGTGGGGCCTTGGGCGCAAAGGCCAAGGGGATTCACGCCGTTGAAGCGGCACCTCACACCAGTGCGCCCGTCTGGCGTTGCTCGCATCCGCCACTGGTGAGAGTTCCCCGCAGCCAACCGACGGTAGCGTCCCGCCTTCCATTGCCACAGGCCCCTTCATGTCTGACTCCGCGCCCACCTCCTATGAGACGCCCCCCACCGCGAAGCGACGGCTTTCGCCCTCACGGCGACTGAAGGTACTGCTGACGCTGGCCATCGTCGCGGTGATGGCGCTGTCCTGGCTCGATGTGCTCGATCGTGCGACCCAGCGTCAGGTCGAGGGCGCCACTACCCAGGCGCTGCTCGCCTTCGCTGCCGCCCGGGGGCTCAATGCGGGCATCTCGGTGCTGCAGTCCACCGAGATGGGCGTTGGCGTGTCGACCCATCCCTTCGAGGCGCTGGACCCCTTCAACGACCTGGTGGAGGACTACGCCAGCGTGATGAAGCTGGCCATCGGCTCACTGATCGGCCAGACCCTGCTGCTGGAAATCACCGGCTCGCTGATGTTCAAGATCGCCCTGAGCCTGGCCGGTGCCTTGCTGATCCTGTGCCTGTGGCGAGACTGGCGGCTGACGCCACTGGCGTGGAAGGCCTTCGCACTGATCGGACTCGGCCGGTTTCTGCTGCTGCTGACACTGGTGGCCAGCACCCTGGTGGACCAGGCGTTTCTCGATGAGCGCACCAGCGCCAGCATGGCCGAGGTCCAGGGCCTGTCCGAAGAGGTCCAGGCCACCGGCCTGGCCGAGGCCGGCGATGCCTTGACGCCACAGCAGCGCGAGCGGCTTGAGGCCGAGATGGCCGATACCGACCAGCGACGCCAGCAACTACGCGAAACGCTGATCGAGACCAATCGACAGATCGGCAAGGCCGAGGACGCGGTGGAACAGAGTCGCGGTCGGCTGTCGCTGTTGACCGCCCGGCTGAGTCTGACCGAGCGCCTCAACCCCTTCCACGACAACCCCGAGATCGAGCGCCTCGAACAGCAGCTTGGCCAACGGCGACAGCGCCTGGCCGAGCTCACCGACGAGCGCGAGAGCCAGCTCGCCGAGCTCGCCGCCGTGGACCGCGAACGCGACACCCTGCGCCGCCGCCTGGCGGGCGAGGACCCGGACGAAGGCCTGTTCGACAGCCTGGCCGAGCGCATCGGAGCCCTTACCGACGGCCTCAGCATCAGCGCCATTCAGAGCCGAGTCGAATCCGGCACCAACGCCATCCTCCAGTTGATGGCGCTGTTTGTGATGCGCACCCTGGTGATTCCGCTGCTGTTTCTATGGCTTGGGCTGAAGCTGTTCAAGGGGCTGTATTCGCGGCCCGGGGCATCGCTTCGCCTGCCGCCACCCAGGCAGGAGCGAGTGATCCATCCGCCACCCCAGGCAGACGTCGAGTCGCGAGACTGAACGCCGCCCCCTGGAAGCCTAGGCGCCCTGGAAGCCCTGAAGCACCTTGGCCACATTGACGCCGATCTCTTCCACCGCGTAGCCGCCCTCCATCAGGATGACGCTGGGCAGGCCCAGGCTTGCCAGCCGACGCCCCATGTCGAGGAAGTCATCGCTCTTGAGGCGGAAGCTCGAGATGGGGTCGCCTTCGAAGGTATCGACACCCAGCGACACCACCAGAAGGCTTGCCTGCTTGTCGCTGATCTCGGCCAGGGCAAGCTCCAGGCGCTCGCGCCAGGTGGCATAGTCGGTACCCGGCGGCAGCGGATAGTTGACGTTGTAGCCAAGCCCCGGCCCCTCGCCCTTCTCGTCGGCGTGGCCGAGATAGTAGGGAAAGCACTGGTCCGGGTCGCCGTGGATCGACTGGGTCAGGACATCGTCACGGCCATAGAAGATCTGCTGGGTGCCGTTGCCGTGGTGGAAGTCGACGTCGAGGATCGCCACCCGAGCGTGACCATCGTCGAGCGCACGCTGGGCCACGATGGCCGCATTGTTGAAAAAGCAGTAGCCACCGAACTGATCACTGGCGGCGTGATGCCCCGGCGGGCGGCACAGGCCGAAGCTCGGCTGGCCGCTGGAAGCGGTGTGCTCGTAGGCCGACAGCGCCACGTCCTTGCTGGCCATCGCCGCCTCGAAGGTGCCGGGGGAAATCGAGGTATCGCCACCGAGGGCATAGTAGCCGAGCTTGCCGCCGACATGGCCGGGAATACGATCTTCGCGCATGGTGCGTGTCGGCCAGATGGTGGGGATGGCCTCGCCGCCGTGACCGGCGGCCTGCCATTCGTCCCAGCAGGTCGAGAGAAACTCGACGTAGGCTGCATCATGCACCGCAAGCACCGGCGCCAGGCCGTGCTCCCTCGGCGCGGCGACCGGTCCGACACCGCTGTCACGGAGCCGTGCGAGCACCAGGTCGACCCGCTCGGGGCACTCGAAGGGGGTCATCAGCTGGCCATCGTGGAGTTCGGTCCTGGCACGACGCAGCTTGGTCGCTTCACTGTGGTACACCTGCATGCTTGCATTATTCCTTTTGTTGACCGGCGACGGGTTGACCGACAACGCCTTCAGCGCAAATCGGGCGAACGTATTGTGCCGCCGGGCCCGTCAACAAGGGAAGCCCGGCGACCGGCGCCGGGCTTCATCATCAAAAGGCTTTTCTGTCAGGGCTGTTGTCAGAGCTTGCGTGTCCGAGGGCTTCTCAAGCGGTCGTGCGTGACGGTGGCTCAGCCTTGCCCCTCGAGCTGGCGTTCCAGTTCGCGACGCACGTTCTCGTCCAGCGACAGCGCGGTGCCCAGCTCGTCCAGCCAGGCGCGTTCCATGGCATTCTGGTCGTCGATCACCGCGGCGCTGGCCAGGTACATCTCCCGCGCCGCCTGGGGCGAGTCGGCCTGACTGGCCAGCGCCTGGGCGTCCAGCGGCGCCTGGAGCTGACGCTCGACCCAGGCATGCAGCTCATCATCGGCCCCGAGCTGCTGAATCTGCTCGCTGATCAGGGCGCGCTCCTGGGCGTCGATGTGGCCGTCGGCCCGGGCCGCCATGATCACCGCCTGCAATACCTCCAGGCTACGCCGTTCCTGGGCCTCGCCGCCGAGCTCCTCCAGCGGAGCCCCTTCACCGGATTGAGCCCCCTGAGACGCGGGGGTGGCCTCGTCACCGCCACGGGACTTCTGCCAGGCCTTCCAGGCCAGCATGCCGACGCCGGCGATGGCGCCATACTTGATCGCCTTGCCGCCCATGCTGCGGCCGCGCTTGGATCCCATCAGCATGCCCAGCGCGCCGCCCCCGAGCAGGCTCTTCATGTCCATGCCGCCGCCACCGCTGGACGACGACGATCCCCCGGAAAGCTGGGACGAGACGCTGTTGATCAGCCCCTGCACGTCGAAGCCGCCCTTGCCGGAAGACGAACCGCCGGAAGACGAACCGCCGGCCTGTTTCATCAGTTGGTCGAGCAGGTACTTGGCATTCATATCGCACTCCTCCTTGGTCGATGGTCATTGGAAAGCTCGACGACGGCGAGGTTCCCTGGATACGAGCCGCCATCTCGATTCAACCGCGGACAAGGGCCCATGGCGTCACCATAGACACTGGCACTAGCCTTGGCCTCCTGTTTTGTCCATCCAGACCAAGCCCCCTGAACGCAAGAACCCGCCAAGCGAACTTGACGGGTCCTTGTCCAGCGGCGCATCCCGCTGTCGGCTCAAATGTCGGCCCGGGATCAGCGTGCCATCTTCACCATCTGGCGGTTGACGAACTCATCCATGCCATCCTTGCCAAGCTCACGGCCGAAGCCGGAGCGCTTGACGCCACCGAAGGGCAGCTCGGCTTCGCTGCCGGGCGGCTCGTTGATGTGGACCATGCCCACCTCGAGACGATTGGCCAGCTCGAGCGCTCCCTCGGGGTTGGAGGTCTGGATCACTGCACCCAGGCCATAGGGCGTGTCGTTGGCCAGGTCGATCGCGTCCTCCAGATCGGCGGCGCGGTAGACCACAGCCACCGGTCCGAACAGCTCCTCCTGGAAGATGCGCATGTCGCGGGTCACGCCGGTCAGCAGGGTCGGGGCGTACCAGGCGCCAGCGCGATCCAGGCGCTTGCCGCCGGTGACCAGGGTCGCGCCCTGGCGGATCGCGTCCTGGACCTGAGCATCCAGGTTGGTAAGCGCCTGCTCCGAGGACATCGGTCCCATCACGGTATCGTCCGCCATGGGATCGCCGACCTTGATCTGCTCCACCGCCTCGTGGAAGGCCGCCAGGAAGTCGTCGTAGACGGCGTCGTCGACGATGATCCGCTTGGCCGCGTTGCAGGCCTGACCGCAGTTGCCGAAACGTCCCTGCACCGCCTGCTTGACGGCCTGCTCCAGATCGGCGTCGGGCAGCACCAGGAAGGGATCGGAGCCACCCAGCTCCAGCACCACCTTCTTGAGCTGGCGACCGGCCTGCTCGGCCACCGCCGCACCGGCACGCTCTGAACCGGTCAGCGACACGCCCTGCACCCGCGGGTCGGCGATCAGCTCGCCCACCTGCTCGTTGCTGGCGTAAAGGTTGGTGTAAAGCCCCTTGGGCGCACCCGCCTCTGTGAAGATGTCCTCGATGGCCTTGGCCGACTCCGGACACTGGGGAGCGTGCTTGAGCAGGATGGTGTTGCCGTTGAGCACGTTGGGACCGGCAAAGCGCGCCACCTGATAGTAGGGGAAGTTCCAGGGCATGATGCCCAGCAGCACCCCGAGCCCCTGCTTGCGCACCTCGGCCTTGGCGCCGCCGGTGACGATGGGCTCCGGCTCCAGCCAGGCCGGGCCGTTGTCGGCGTAGTAGCGGTATATGTCCACCACCACCGACATTTCGCCCAGGGCCTGGGACTTCGGCTTGCCCATCTCGCGCACGATGATATCGGCGAGCTGGTCACGGCGCTGTTCGTGCAGGTCGGCGACCCGGTGCAGCAGCGCCGCACGCTCGGCGGGGGTGACGTCACGCCAGGCCAGATACGCCTGATGCGCCGACTCCACGGCCTTCAGAATCTCGCCGTCGCTGGCGTCGGGGTAGGTGGCTTCGACCTCTCCGGTCGCCGGGTTGGTAACCTTGTAATGGCTCATGGCTGTCTCTCCTTGCGGCATGGCTGTGCGACCAGCCTTCGCATGGCGAAGGCTCTCGGCAGATTCAGGGGGCTAAACAGCATAGCGCCGGCCCGCCACGGTGGACAGGAGGATTCGACCAGAGTTCGGCGTGGCTGCCGAACAAATTTCTCCCCGAGGCCTGTCGACGCTTCAGTGATCCCCGTCGCCACGCGCCGTTGCAAACTCCTCGGTGTCGATATCCGCCTGCTGGGCCTCGCTGTAACGCGCACCGACCACCTGGTCCGGCGTCATCATGGCGTTGATCAGCGCAAGCGTGCCGGCATCCAGCGTCAGCGCCTCGGCGGCCAGGTTCTCTTTCTGGTGGGCGGCGGTACGCGATCCGGGGATCGGTATCACGTCCGCCCCCTGCCCTCTCAGCCAGGCCAGCGCCAACTGGGCGGGGGTGCACTCGCGCTGGCGCGCCAGCGCCTCGAACTCGGCCAGCAGGGCAAGATTGCGCGGGTAGTTATCGGCACTAAAGCGCGGCATGCCTCGACGCATGTCGGCCTCCTCGAGCCTGGCGGGGTCACGCAGGGTACCGGTCAGAAAGGCGCGGCCCAGCGGGCTGAACGCCACCAGCACGGTATTCGACTCACGGCAGGCGTCGAGCAGCGCGATCTCGGGGTTGCGCGTCCACACCGAGTACTCCGACTGCACCGCCGCGATGGGATGCTCCTGACGGGCCTGCCTGAACGTCGCCGCCGACACCTCGGACAGCCCGAGCCCGCCGATCTTGCCTTCCTGCTCGAGTCGTCCAAGTTCTCCCACGCTCTCCTCGATCGGCACCTGACGATCCCGTCGATGCAGGTAGTAGAGATCCAGATGATCGGTCTTCAGCCGCGAAAGGCTCTGCTCGCATTGGCGGCGCAGCGTCTCAGGCCGCCCGTCGATGCGCTTGGTACCGATCTCCGGGTCGAAGGCCATGCCACACTTGCTGGCCAGGAAGACCTCTTCACGGCGACCGGCAAGCGCTTGCCCCACGACTCGCTCATTGGCCGTCTTGCCGTAGAGGGTGGCGGTATCGAAGTGGCGGTAGCCCACCTCGAAAGCGTGCTGCAACACCCTGACCGCCTCGGCTTCCGGCAACGGACTGCCATAGGCGTGGGACACGTTCATGCAGCCAAGGCCGATGGCTGGCGCCCGCAACCGCTCGAGCCGACGAAGGACGTCTGACATGCAATCTCCCGATCATGTTGATAAAAAACTGACAACCCACATCGAAACGACGGGATTTCCCCTTCTAAGCGTCATCGACAGCCACTACTATCGTATTAGCCTGATTCAGCATACCTGTTTAAGGCTACACCAGTATGCCCGTGAGACGGCCATCGCTTCTGGTAACCCCGGAAGCGATTCCCAGCACATAACGATAACCCCTAAAAAGGATAGACAACGCAGTGGACAACCTATCGATTGGCGTGGACATCGCCACCAGCCTGGCGATCCTTGGTGCCTTCGTGTCCTGGACGCTGGACAATCACCGTCAGCGGCGCATGGCTCGCGAGGTCGGCATCAATGACCAGGCCCGCGCCATCGCCGTGACCAAGGTCCAGGAAACCACCATCCAGCTGTCAAAAGACTTCAACAGCATGATCACCAACGCCGGCAAGATCGAACGACGCCTCAACCGGCTGTGGAAACAGGATGGTGTGGATGCGGTCCAGCGGCATATCGAGCAGAACGACGACTACCTGGAAGAGGTCGGCGAATACCTGCAGGCGTTCAAGGACGAGGTCTCGCGCTACTACGAGAGCTGCCACGTCCACAAGTACCTGCTGTTCCCTGTCCTCGGCAGCCTGCCCGAAGGCGACGGCATGGTCGCCAGCATCAAGAGCGACTTCGACGATATCGCCCGCTGCCATGACGAGATCAACTCAGGCTACGCCCACCTGCTGCGTGAACTGGAAGGCGCAGTCAAGATTGCCAGCCGGCTCGCCAAGGTCGACGAGCAGGATCCCGAGCACGCCGCCCTGAAAAAGAAGCTGGTCAACGCCGTCAGCAGCATCGCCTACGACCCCGACTACAAGGAGTTCATCCACTACTTCATCCCCGACGGCCAGGAAGAAGCCTTCTACCGTGAGTACGACAATCGGGAGATCCAGGACCAGGAGCTGAGTGGCGTGGTCATCGGTAACCTTTACGGCACCCTGATCAAGCGCCCTGCCCGCGCCCAGGCCATGTGCCTGCTGCTGGCACGCCAGTCGATCCAGCGCACCCGCACCGAATGCAAGGAGGTGCTGTGTTCGCTGAGCGCCGTCGCCAGCGTGCTGCTGTCGCGCAACGAAGAATCCACTCTCTCGGCGGAGATCGCCAAACTCAAGTCCGATGACTACTTTGCCCTGGATCGCGAGATCCGCTAGGCAAGGCAGTATCCGCCTGGGCGAGGAAGAGCCGAGACGAGAAAGACAGGTAGGGGCGCCGAGCAAGGCGCTCCGCTGTGTAAACAGGAAGTTCCTGATATCGCAGCGCGGGCGGCGCATCAGACCGGCGAATGCCACATCGAAGGGGCACCTCAATACCGACCCACAAATGCGGGAATAAGGAATACTCAGCGCAAGATAGCAGACACGGTTGTCCCACCTCTTTGCACCACTGTTGTGTAACAGCGGGATCAATGAGGTAGAAGGTCCTGCAGGATCAAAGGCATGGCCTGAAATGGAGGCGGCCCCGACAGCCACATCCCGGCACACGCGTCCACCACTACCGTTGCTCCCTTCCGGGCCTGGCGGGGTTTGCGGTCTAGCGTTGCGGGAGGACCGACAGGGCCACCACTGCAAGGCGAGCTCGACAACAAGGAAATGTCGACTGCCTGAAAACGTCACCGGGCAAGGCCTGAAAAATCAGCCTCTTGCTCAGGACGCGGGCACTATACCAAGGTCATGCCCGGGCCACAAGGGCAAACCCAGTAGACTTTGCCTCAACAGTCATGCAGCGCTCGAAATGTGAGACTTCTACACTGAAGCTGTATGGTGGAAGCACCTTAACGCCTGGGAGCTCATACTCACCAGGCGTCACTTTTTGAGGATGACGACCACGAACAACCAGCACCATTACGCCCACCAACGCCCATTCCAAGGAGGCGCTGCATGAACAAGGATCCCAACAAAGGCTACATCGCACTACTCGGCTGGAGCCTGAACGCCATCGAGGCCGCCGAGAATTTCGACCGTCGCTACGTTGTCGTGGCCCCGGACTGGGCCGAGGACTACTGCAAGCAGCACGATATCCCCTACGTCTCCTGGAACTTCGAACGGCTCAACGACCGCTCACTGGAAATCGCCGAGACCCTGCGCGACATGGGCGTGGACGTGTCCATTCCGCTGTTCGAGGAAACCGTGGAGTGGGCCGGTGCGATCAACTCAGTGCTACTCGACAACCCGCGCCTCTACGGCCAGTCGCTGCTGCTGCGTGACAAGGCCCTGATGAAGCGGCGTGCGCAGCTCGGCGGTATTCGCGTCGGCATCTTCGAGGAAGCCCACGACCACCAGGACGTCATCCGCTTCCTCAAGCGGGTCAACCAGACCCTGCTCAAGCTCGACGGTGACCCCAACGACCCGATCCACCTCAAGGCCTTCGACAAGGCAGGCTGCCTTGGCCACCGGGTGATCCGCACGCCCGACGAGGTCGACACCATCCCGGAAGAGGAATTTCCGGTGCTGATGGAATCCCACCTGGACGGCTGGGAGTTCGCGGTGGAGGCCTGGATCCATGATGGCAAGATCGCCTTTCTCAACATCTCCGAGTACGTGACCCTGGGTTATTCGGTGTTCGTGCCGGCCTCGCCGGAGCTTGAGCGCTACCGCGAGCAGATCCGCGCGCAGATCGAGAAGCTGATCAAGGCCTTCGACATCGATTTCGGCCTGATCCACCCCGAGTACTTCGTCACCAGCGATGGCGAGATGTACTTCGGCGAAGTGGCCTATCGTCCGCCCGGCTTCAAGGTGTTCGAGCTGCTCGAACGGGTCTATGGCTTCAACGCCTACCAGGCCAGCATGCTGGTGTTCGACCCCAAGACCACGCCCGAGGAAGTCGCCGAGTTCTTCCCCCGCGAAGTGGTCGACGCCAACGGCTTCGCCGGCTGTTTCGGGGTCTATCCGCGCCGCCGTGTGGTCAGCCGCCTGGAAATCCCGGAGTCGGTGGAAGACCACCCCTACTTCGAGTCACACGAGCTGACCGCGCCTCTGGAAGAGACCGTCACCAAGCGTACCGCCTTCGGTACCCACTGGGGCCTGGTCTACTTCAAGGGCGACGACGCCCATACCTTGCGCGACCTGTTGAAGGCACAGGAAGACGAGGACTACTACATCTAGGCCTGCCTGCTAAGCGCTGCCCCGTCGGGGCAGCGCCGCCGGATTGGCGACGCCGCCGCCCGAGCATGCGTATACTGGCGTCGTCCGCTCGACGTGACACGACTCGACCCCCTGATGTAGGGACTGCTGCCGGAACTCCTCCGGGAGCCAACTTCAGGACGACAAGGAGCCGGTGTGACCAACCCAGACACTCCATCCCCCGCGGATAGCGACAAGCTTCGGGGCCTGCTGACCAAGCTGGACGACGCGATCGCCAGTCTTGGCGAGTCCCGGGAGTTCGCCAAACCGGCCAAGCTGCCTCGGGTCATCGATACCTGTCGCCGGGTGCTGATGCAGCCGGGAGGCTGCGCGGAAATCGAACAGCGCGCCGAAACCCTCGAACAGGCTGGCCTGTTTCTGGGATCGGACTGGGCCAGCCCGCATATTCTGATCCCCTCCCTGACCACCCAGTCGCTCAAGAGCGCCGACAGTTCGCTGGTGGTTATCGAGGCCTTGAGCGAGTTGCGCATGCTGGCAGTCGCCAAGGGACGCTATCGCCACCACCTCATTTCCGATGAGGGGGCCCACCACTACCTCACCCAGGTCATGGCGATCAATCTGCCGCTGCTGTTTTCCGCCCCGTCGGAGGCCGAGCGTGAGACCCAGGGCCGTCTGGCCGAGATTCCCCGCCAGCTGTTTCAGTACCTGGCCGAGCGCATCGGCTACGAACACGTCATCGACGAGCTGATCAGCGAGATCTGGCGGATCCTGCAGCAGCGCCCGATCCAGGTCGATCCGGTCAAGCAGATGATCACTCAGATCGCCCTGTGTCAGGCCAACCCCGAGATCGACCTGGGCGCCAGTGGCCAGGGCGCGGACCGCCTCGTCAGCTCGCTGTTTGGCCCGACCCAGGGCTGCCGTGAGGACCCGGGCATCGAGGTCTACCGCGAACGGCTAGCCAGCATGGACGCGAGAGGCCTGCAGTACGAAGCCAGCGGTTTTGCCAGGGCGATGCACGACACCGGCCTGGTGTCGCCCTATCACCCGGTGCTGCTGCGCCACCTGCTCGACTTTGGCGACAACCTGCTGTCCGAGGCGCTGGGGCTTTCGTCCACCGGCCGCGATTGCCTGCTGTGCTACTGCGATCTGGTCCACACCATGGTGCGCACCGCCATCTATCCAGAGACCGCCCAGGCCGTCTATGGGCTGGCACTGACCCTGGAACGTGGCATCCTTTACCAGCCACCGGTGGCGCCGGCACTGTGGCGGCAGCTTGGCCTCAAGCTATCCGACTGGTCCGAGGCGCGACTCCACGCCGCCTTCGGTGATGGCGTGTCCTATCGGGCCCGCCTGATGGAAGGTGTGCTGTGCATGCTGGGCCTTCCATTGGGGGTCGGCCAGGGCAACAACCCGACCTGCCAGTCGGCGCGGGCGCTGTCCATGTGGGCCTACAACGACCCGGACTATCTGCTGCAGATGGTAGCCTGGGCCGCCCGCGACGATGAGATCCTGATGCACTTCGAAGGCCAGCCGATCTCGTCTCAGGAGAGCATCTCCGGCGTCGCGCAGACCCTGCCGCTGGACCTTGATCCAGTGTCGCTGCTGGTGGTGCCGCATCTGGACCGTATCTACGCCGAGATGGGGCGTCGCTGCCTGGGCCGCGAGGGTGATCCCCACCGCTGGGTCAACCCGGAGTTCCATGGCTGGTGGGCAGGACGCGGGTTTCGTATCAATGTCGACGTGGCCACCGGCCAGCTCACCGACCTGGACACCTTCCTGCGCCATTTCTATGCGAGCTACCACCCCTACTACAACGGTAACCAGCCGCTGATTCACCCCCAGCCCGCCGGCATCGCCGTCACCGACAGCGCCGGGCGCTTCATCGGCTGGCATGCCATCACCGTGTTGCGGGCCTCGCTGGATCCGTCGGGACAGATGCGCATCTACTTCTTCAACCCCAACAACGATAGCGGCCAGGACTGGGGCCTGGGCGTGAAGGTCAGCACCTCCAGCCACGGCGAGCGCTTTGGCGAGGCCTCTCTGCCCTTCGAGCAGTTCGCCTCGCGTCTGTACATCTACCACTACGACCCGCTGGAGCACGGCGAACTGGCCCAGGTCGACCAGCAGGAACTCGACCGCGTCGTCGCCATGATTCAGGAAAGCTGGGGCGCCGACCGCATCCCGGCAGGTGGCCTACAGGCCGACGAGGGCGTCTAAAACGCCACTGGCCCGGACTTGAGGGGAAGAATGCTTCCTTCCGCCAAGTCCGGGCCAGTGCCCTTCCCTCTACCTGTGTAAACCCTCGATCCCGTTCTTCGCCTTGCCACCCTGCTCGACCATCAGGTATCAGCGCCTATACTCAAACTAGGCTATCCCAACGCCATCCTCATTTTTTTGAAAAATAGAGGAAGACAAAACAGGCCACGACCAAGAGACAACGCAATCTGAATAGTTTTCGGAGTTCAGGATGACTCCGTAACGTGACACATTCGCGTACACAACTCCCCCCTACTGCTTGACGTTTAACGTACCATCGATATATGAAGTTCAGCGACAAAGCCTGCCCGTGCTCACGCTGTAGTTAGGCGAGTTTACTCCATATCGCAGAGATAACCGACATATCGACCACAATATAGAAGAAATGGTAAAGGCCCAACCTTCTTGCGTCTGCAGCCACTTGTCACACCGCAACTAAGCCTCATTAAATGCGTGCTCGCAGCTCAAACATTTAAAATTATCAAGAATATTCTCGTCTACTGCCCTACCCGTCATCGCTCCAGCCGTGGCACCTACTGTACCTCCTGCCAAGGCACCAGCGATAGCTCCCGCCACTGTTCCAATCGAGGCTCCCGCTGCCGCACCGAGAGGGCCAGCAATCAAGCCAACTGCCGCACCTGCTTTTCCTCCCGCAGCAGCACCGGCCACGGCGGTTGCCGCCCCACCGGCTGCTCCTCCCATCCCGCCGATGGTAGCGCCTGCTCGTTTTCCATAATTCCGCTTGTCAATCTTTAAAGATCCACACTTTGGACACTGCATTGTCACTCTCCTTCGGAATAACGCTTGAGTTCATAGGCATTTGAGACGGCGCCCGTTTTGCGGCAGCAAAAATGAGTGATGGGGCCCAATGCCCGCTGAAACGATTTAGTGGACGGAAAATCCTCCAATGTCAAGTCTTGCAAAATTTTTGCAGAGCGCCTGCCTTCGAAAACATGTGTTCTAATATTGATATTATTTTCGGCGAACGTTCACACAAAAAACACACCAAGAAGAAATATTACAATAATCGCCATTATTATCCATCCAATGACGTCACTCGCATTCGTGAAGGTCTTAAATGTGGAACCACAGAAGGGACAAATAGATTTTTTGGGTACTGGCGTCCATCCATATGCACCACGGATGGTAGGCGGCCCAGTAATAATTCGAGGGATTATCTCTTTGTGGCAACTCGAACAGTTAACACGGCCACTCGATTCTTGAGTTGAGCCTTGGGTCATTATCGTAACGTTTTTCCCGGCGAGTCCTTTCTTTCCTTGATAGCTTTCAAACTGCACCGTGCTGCCGTTTTTGGGGAGAGTCGGGCCAACCACCGACTGTGCATTTATATATCGATCTTTACCATCCTCTCCAGTGACGAATCCATACCCCTTGTCTGCTGAAAACCATTTTACAGTCCCCTTCACTCACCTGCCCCCAAACCGATTTAAAATTTATAACGTATTTTTACGCGTCAGCACACGCGGCACTTACGTATAACTTCCGCCCAACATTTTCAATCGTATGCATGCTCGAGCTTGACGCGAATGATCCTGCAAAATCTTCGTTTATCCACTTGAAAACTGACGGTTCGATTTATGGCCCCATCGGTTAACGTATGACACGCCCGAGTGATGGCTTTGTCTTGTCACCCGATGATGCCCGATCGAACAGCATTCCCTCGCCGTACTGCTTATCTCGCCGTCACTCGTCGCAACTCTGCACAGAACTCATCATCTTATGAATTTCTAAATTAGCACATTGCTTTCAGCATAGCCCCTGACCCCGGCCATTTCGACTGGAAGATGAAACAAAAAATAGATGATCCCCCATGTCGTGAGAGCCCAGGCGGTGTCGAAAGGCCACGATAGCTAGCCAGAGGCGAACAACAGGTTAGCGAGTAGAAACTGACGGGATATGATGGAAAGCTGCGGGGACGGCTGTGGTTGACGGCTCAAAGCGCTTGAGACTGGTGTGCGCCCCCCACGGGGGCCTCGCCGTGGCATAATGCGCCGGCATTTTCTGCTTGAACTCCAGACGGCCCGACCAAGGCGCCACAGGACACCCCATGCCACGTCTCGACCAACTCCTCGTCAGCCAGGGCCTGGTTCGCTCTCGCACCCGCGCCCAGCGGTTGATCCGCCACGGCCGTGTCTCCCGCCGGGATGACGGCAAGGTTTTGACACGCCCCGGGGAGAAGTGCCCCGACGACCTCGCTCTGGTGGTCGCAGAAGACCCGGAGGAGCGCTATGTGTCCCGCGCCGGACTCAAGCTGGAGGCGGTGCTCTCGGCGTTGGAATTGTCACTGGACGGCCGCCTGGTACTGGACGTGGGCCAGTCCACCGGGGGCTTTACCGACTGCGCCCTGGCCGCCGGCGCGCGCCACGTCATCGGTGTCGAGGTGGGCCACGGCCAGCTCGACGACAGCCTGCGGGGCGACGCCCGCGTCAGTTGTCTGGAGGGGCTCAACGCACGCCACTTGAGTGACAGCCGCGAACTCATGACGCTGATGGAGAAAATCGGTCGGCCGGAGGTCGCGGTAATGGATGTGTCCTTTATCTCGCAGACGCTGATTCTGCCGGAGCTGGCGACGCTGCTGGCACAGGACGCCCTGCTGCTGTCGCTGGTGAAGCCCCAGTTTGAGCTGGGGCCTGGTGCGGTGGATCAGCGAGGCGTGGTCAGCGACCCCCGCCGCTACGCCGAGGTCGAGCAGCGCATCCGCGACTGCTGCGCCTCGGTCGGCTTCGAGATCCTGCACTGGCAGGAAAGTCCGATCCTTGGCGGCGACGGCAATCGCGAGTTTCTGCTACAGGCCCGCCGGCGCTAGCAACGGGCCTTACAGCAGACCACATAGCATCACGCCGGTGGCCGTGGTCGGCCGCCCTTAGCGCCCGCCGGCGTCTCCGCCCCCATCGCTGCCGCCGCCATCCCCGATACCGACGTCACCCGGGTCACCCTTGGCCCCGGGGGGCGGGTGGCCTTCCTGGGGGTCGCCCTTGACGCGATGCACGCCCTTCCACACGTCGCGCTGCCCCGAGCGTCGAATGTGTACATCGAGCTGGTCGAAGGCGATGCGGATGCCATGCTCGGAGAACATGTCGCCGATGCGGCCGTTGAGCTCGTCGGTGGCCAGCAGTCGATCCCCCAGGGCATTCACGTAGATGCGCAACTCGTACTCCATGGTGCTGGCGGTGTAGGCCATGAAGTAGATCTCGGGGGGCGGGTCGGACAGCACCCGCTCGTTCTCCTCGGCGGCCTGCTCTAGCAGGCGATGCACCAGGCTGCGATCGGCGTCGTGGCTGACCCCGTACTTCAACGTCACCCGCGTCACGCTGTCCGACAGTGACCAGTTGATCAGCTGGTCGGTGACGAAGGTCTTGTTGGGGATGATGATCTCCTTGCGATCGAAGTCGGTGACCGTGGTCGCGCGGATGCGAATCCGGCTCACCGTGCCGGTGAGGTTGCCCAGGGTAATGGTGTCGCCGATGCGTACAGGCCGTTCGAACAGGATGATCAGACCCGAGATGAAGTTGGCAAAGATCTCCTGAAGACCGAAACCGAGACCCACGCCAAGCGCCGCTACCAGCCACTGCAACTTGGCCCATGACACCCCAAGTGCGCCCAGGGTCATCACCGTACCGGTGCCGACGATGGTGTAGGACAACAGCGAACTGATGGCGTAGGCGCTGCCCTGCTTGAGCTCCAGGCGCGACAGCACCATCACCTCGAGCAGACCCGGCAGGTTGCGCGCCAGCATCATGGTCACCCCGGCGATGAACAAGGCCACCAGCACGTCGCCGACACTCAGGTTGTCCTCCAGCGCCTCGCCACCCTCTCCGGTGGCACCTTCCACCAGGGTGACGTTATCGAGGTAGCCGATGACCCCGAGAAAGTCGGTCCAGACCACATACAGCAAGGCGGCGAAGCCGATGGTCAGCAGCAGCTTGGACAGCCTCAGCGACTGCTGGTTGACCTGCTCCATGTCCAGCGGCGGCTCTTCGACGATATCGAGGCCACGGTCGTTGTCGTCCTGGGCCAGGGCTCGCCTGCGGGCGAGCGCACGACGATAGGCCAGACGCCGGGCCGCCACCGCCAATCCGCGGACCACCGCTGCCTCGACCAGGATCCACACGCCCAGCAGGTACAACGAGATCACGAAGCGGCTGACCAGACTCAACGCCGAGTAGACGTAGCCATAAAGCACGGCGCCACCCAGCACCACCGGCACCATCGCCAGCGCCAGCCCCAGCACCAGACGAAAGAGCTTCACCCCGAAGAAGGGGGTGTGGGCCATGATCAGCTTGCTGAGCGCAACGCTCATGCCGATCAGCCCCAGCAGCAACAGTCCGAGCCCCAGCGGGCGCTGGTTGAACGTCACCGCAGCGTCCCTGGCAAGCGGCGCGATCAGCAGCACCGGCGCCATGCTGACGCCAAGCCACAAAAGCCACCAGCGCAGCTTGCCCACGTACTTGACCGGCCAGTGGAAATGACGTGTCGCCACGCCGTCGCTGACCAGCAGGCGACGCGACCAGGCGACCACGCCCCAGGCCAGTGAAAGCTGCAGTACCGAGTAGCCGACATCCGCTGCCACCTCGGAGCCACCGAGGGTCAACAGCAGGCCGAAGGCCACCAGGCACAGCGGTCCCGGTGCGGCCACCAGGGCGTTCAGCGCCACCGCCTTGGGCGTATGCAGCTGAGAATCGTAGCGAAGTCGACCGATCTGGTCGTGCAGGGTGACCAGGCGACGCATGATCGCGCGCCTGAGCGCCAGCAGCAGCAACACCACCAGCAGTACCGGGACCGCTACCCAGGCACCAGGCCCCGGCCAGCGCCAGTTGTGAGGCAGGATCTGGCGCCACTCGCCTTCCCGCCACTCCATCATCAGGTTCTGGGGGATCTTCATCAGCCAGCCGAGATCGATGGGCCTGGCGTTGGCCACCCAGAACAGCTGTTCGTCGATACTTGTGCGCAGCTGCGCACTGATGTCGAGCAACTGCTGCTGGTTGAGCTGCATATCGATGGCAGCCGTGAGAATCTGACCGTAGGTGGGCTCTAGCTGGCTGATCAGCTCACGCCGAGAATTGAACAGCTGCACTAGCGGCTCCACCAGGGGCTCGGGCTCATCCACCTCGGCCTGCGCCAACACCTCCCTTGCCAGTGCCTCCGGGGAGCGCAAGGCGTCGCGTTCGCTGTCGAGTTCGAACTGCGCCAGGCGTACATCGGCGATCTCGTCACGCAGGCCCGGCCGTGGCTGCACTTCGGGCAGCGATCCGCGCTGCTCACGCAGGATGCGAGACAACAGTACACTGCCGCGCACCGCCTCGATGTTCTGGGTCAGCCCCTGCTGCAGGCGACGCACCCGTTCGAGCTGGCGACGCACTTCGAGTCCGTCACGCACCAGATCGTTGGCTCGCGAGGTGGCGTTGAGCAAGTCCTTGGAGAGCTGCCGGTTGGTGGTCTGGGCCGCCTGAATCACCGGATGCCGTGAGATGGCCTCTGGCTCATCGCGCACTGCCTCGGCGATGGCCCGCTCGGTCTGCTCGCGGCGCAGTCGATCGAGCCGACCCTGCAGCGCGGAGACCCAGGCCTCCTCGCTTGCCGCCTCCAGTTTCAACAGCGCGAGGCGCTGCTGCAGCACCTCACGCATACGTGTATTGGTATTGAGCTGACGCTGGTGCAGCTCGAGCTGAGCCTCGGCCAGAGCCTGGCGCGCCCGCGCCGCCACCCGCAAGGGGGCATCTTCCGGCACGTCACGACGATTGAGGTCTTCGAGCTTGACCCTCGCCTCATCCATCTCCCGATTGGCCTCGGTGATGGCCTGTTGCGCCCGCTCCGGCAGCGTCTGGGCCCCCAGCAACTGGCTCTGCACACTGGTCAGGGTATCCTGGGTCGACTGCAGCACTCGGGTGGCGTCGCTCAGGCGCTGCTCGACGGCCGGCATCTTCAGCCCCTCGAGCTCAGCCAGATTGTGCGACTCGCCTTCTTCACTCTGGCGCAGCGCTTCTTCCAGCGCCGCCAGCCGTTCGGGTGCCTCCTCGATACGCCGCTCTAGACTCTCCAGGTCACGCTCGACCTCGGCCAATTTCTCCACCGCATCGATCGCCTCTGACAGCGCATCGATCTCTTCCTGCGCCGTGGCGCTTGGCGGATCGCTGGCATTGGCGACGCGCTCGTCAAGGCGCGACTGCAGCTCTTGCTTGTCCGGCAGCCTCTTCTCGGGCGCTTCCTGGGCCACCACCGCAGATACCGACAGCAGAGACAGCAGCAACACCAGCAAGAGGGGGAGTATTCGGAACAACGAAGAAGGCGAGCTGGGCATCTTAAGAGAACTTCCTGTCGCAGCGTGGAGGAGGCGAGATTCTCAACCCAGTGTGTCAGTATGGCAATCCAGTGCAAGATTCTTCCACGAAGTTGACTCGCTGCGCCGCCATGGTAGAACAACGCCTCAACCTGTCGAATGGATTCACCCTATGACCCGCCCCGCCGTCCGTTCCTCCCTGTTCCCTTCCCTGCTGGCGCTTGCCATCAGTGGACAGGCCGTCGCCGACGGCGGCCTGTCCGACGCCGAGCGCGCGGCCAAGGAGGCGCGTATCGAGGCCCTGAAGGCTGAGCTCGCCAAGCTGGAAAATGAACTCGACGATGACGAGGCCCAGCGCGAGGGTGCACAGGCCGTGGCCGTCAGTAGCGCCGGCACTTCATCGACGGTCAACGCCGAAGCCCCCGACACCACCGGTCTGCCCGCCTCCGAGGAGATCGTTGCACGTGCCTCGGGCAAGCCCATCGAGGAGACCGTCGAGGAGCGTCGTCAGCTGGAGCAGGAGTCCGAGAGCAACCCGTTCTCGATCACCACCCACCGACGCAACTACATCCTGCCGATCAGCTACAACACCAACCCGAATTCCGGCGCCTTTCGTGCCGGTGAAGACGATGCTGACATGGACAACACCGAACTCAAGTTTCAGTTCAGTGCCAAGTTCAACATCGCCGAGGACGTGCTGTTCGACAACGCCGACCTCTACTTCGCCTACACCCAGAAGAGCTGGTGGCAGGCCTACAACAGCGACGAGTCCTCGCCGTTTCGCGAGACCAACTACGAGCCTGAGTTCTTCATCGACTTCCAGAACGACACCACCCTGTGGGGCTGGACCAACGTCAACAACCGCATCTCGCTCAATCACCAGTCCAATGGCCGCTCGGACCCGCTGTCTCGCAGCTGGAACCGGGTCATCGGCACCACTTCCTGGATCAACGACGAGTGGGCGCTGGCAGTCTCGCCGTTCTGGCGCATCCCGGAAGACGATAGTGATGACGACAACCCCGACATCGAGGACTACGTGGGTTATGCCGACGTCACCGTGGCCCGGCAGATGTTCGATACCCACGAAGCCAGCCTGCTGATGCGCGGCAACCCCGACGAAGGCAACTACGGCACCCAACTCGACTACTCCTGGCCGCTGTTCGGCAAGGTGCGTGGCCACGTGCAGTACTACTATGGCTACGGCGAGAGCCTTATCGACTACGACGAGCGCGTCAATCGCCTGGGTATCGGCTTCAGCATGAACCCGCTGTTCTCGGCGGGCGGCTTCAATCCGTGATGCCGGCGGCGGCCAATTGTGCTTCTTTGCACAGTCGGCCGCCGGCCATTGCCGTGACTGCTATTCTGATGCGAGCATGAACGGGTAAAGATTCATCTCTGGTACCGTTAATCCACCTGCGTCAAAGGAAGACACGATGGCTACACGAAGCTCCAGCACCACCGCCAGCAAGTCCAACGCCAAGAGCGCTGCAAGCGACGCGGACACCAGCAGCTCCAGCGCCTCCACCGAGCAGCTCAGGGACGACCTCAAGCAGCTATCGAGCACCCTCGAAGACCTGCTGAGCGCCACCGCCGACGACTCCAGCGAGACCGTCAAGGAATGGCGCAGCAAGGCAGAGGCACGACTGAAGGATACCCGTGCTCGCCTCGAAGCCACTGGAGAGCGCGTCTACCGTCAGACCCGCGACAGCGTCACCGACCAGGTCGATGCCTGTGATCGCTACGTCCACGACAACCCCTGGAAGAGCATCGGCATCGGTGCTGCCGTCGGCTGCATCGTCGGTATGCTGATCGGGCGGCGCTGATGGCAGACAGCCAAGGACCGGCACAACGGCTATTCGGGGCGGGCAAGCGGGTCCTCTCGACCCTGATCGCCACCGGCGAGACGCGCCTGCGTCTCGCCGTTCTGGAACTCGAGGAAGAACGCGCTCGACTGGTAACCCTGGCCCTGTTGCTGGGGCTGAGCATGGTGCTGTTGATGCTCGGCATCGCCACCCTGACGGCCTTCGTCGTGGTGCTGTTCTGGAACTCCTTCCGGCTTACCGCCATCGCCGTATGCGCGGCGGTGCTTCTGGCAGGAGGCGTCGGGCTGGCCCTGGCGGCCATGCGCCTGGCACGCCGTCGCACGCTGCTGGTCAGCACCTTGAAGCACCTGGCCCTGGATCGAGAGCTTGCCGAAGAATCGATGCGGCCGGACGTCGATGAGCCACATCGTCGATGAGCCGCCATCTTTCTGCCGACACGTCAGGGAGCAATGCCATGAGCCGCGATGACCGCCGTGCGAGCCCCTCTCGCGCCGAGCGCAAGGCCGAACTCGAGGCCACCATCGAACAGCAGCGGCTGGACATCCTGCTGGCCTCGCGCCGTTTCCATCTTGCCGGAGAGCGCATCGACGCCGGCTGGCAGGCCCTCAGTCGCTATCGTACGCCGGCCCTGCTTGCCGCCGGCACGGCGCTGATTCCCGTGCTGCGCCACCCCGGCCGACTGGCTCGCTGGGGTCGCAAGCTGGTAGTGACCGGTCTCGCCATCCAGCGCGTCAGGCGTCTGGTCAAGCGCTGACAGGACACCGCCCCCTCTCTGTCCAGCTCTACAGTACCCTGCCCCTCTGCGCCCAGACCTTCAGCGCCCAGAACTTCAATCAAGAAAGGTTGTTGTTGCAGCGACTACCAAGACCGTATACAAAACAACGTCAATATCCCCTGGTGAACAACGCCATTCACTGCACAAAGCTGTGCTAAAGTCGTTGTTCTAGTTCATCAAATTCACGGGGCGAATTGCGATGCGGATGTTGTCGCTTTACAGCATCAAGGGGGGCGTGGGCAAGACGGCGTCGGCGGTCAATCTAGCCTGCGAAGCCGCCGCCTGTGGCCACAGGGTGCTGCTGTGGGACCTGGATCCCCAGGCGGCAACGACGTTCTATCTGAAGATCAAGCCCAAGATCCGCGGTGGCGTCGAGAAGCTGGTGAAAGGCAAGGCGGCCTTCAACAAGGTCATCCGCTCGACCAACGTGGATGGCCTCGATGTGCTGCCGGCCTCGCTGGACTCCCGCGAGATGGACCAGCTGCTCGAGCATCATGGCTCCAGTCATCTGCGTCAGATCCTCGGCAAGGTACGCGACGAGTACGATCTGGTCATCCTGGACTGCCCACCGACGCTGTCCCACATGTCCGAGAACATGTTCACCAGCGTCGACGCCCTGCTGGTGCCGGTGGTGCCTTCCACCCTTTCGCTACGCACCCTGGAGCAACTCGAGACCTTCCTCGACGACCAGGATCTGGTCTGCCCGCTGTGGCCCTTCATCACCCTGGCCGATCGTCGCCGCACCATGCATCGCGAGGTGATGGAAAGCTTCGGCAAGCGCTGGCCGCTGCGGCTGTCCAGCGTCATCCCGGCGGCCAGTGCGGTCGAGCGCATGGGGCTTGAGCGCGCCCCAGTACGCCACTTCGCCCCCTATACCCCAGCGTGCCGCGCCTACGCCAGCCTGTGGAAGGAGATCGAACAGCGCCTGGCCTGATTGAACGGCCCGAGGCTTGTTCTCGGGCGCGCCCTCAGGGCCGCCCTGGGTCTTTTTCAGCGCTATTGCGGAGCCTTCATCAGTGTCACGGCCTCATTGATCCTGGCCTCGAGACGCTCCAGGCGCGGCTTGCGACATAGCGCCTGCACCCTTTTGAGGTTCTGCTCTGTCTGCGCCTCGTGGTGCGCGTGCAGCAGCATGAAACCGCGCAGGTGGCGAGGCGCGGTGGCCCTGGGTGAGGCCTGCTCGAGCGCTGCCTCCAGGCGATCCAGGGTTTCTTCCTCGGTATGCAAGAGCGCCGCCGTGGTAAGCACGTCGCCCCTCACCAGATCGTCATGGAGATCGCCAAAGGCATCCTGAAAGGTCTTCAGCTCTTCCTCGAGCTCGGCGAAGACCTCGCCCTGTTCCCGCCAAGGACGCAGCAGGTAGCGCAGCCGCTTGCCGGTGATACGCGGCCGGTGCAGCGTCTCTTCTTCCTCGCGCCCTTTTACCGCGGCGAGTTCCTCAAGCCAGCCCTCACCAAGCCGGGCCAGCACCTGGGCCGAGGCGTCACCAAACCGAGGCTCCTTGCCGGCCTTGTTGCTGCCTTTTTTCTTGTCCTTGTTCTTGTCCTTCTTCTTGCTGTCCTTGTCTTTGCCCTTGTCCTTGAGAGCGGCCTTGCCGGCAGCCTCGCGCAGGCGGGTGTCGAGCAGCGGAAACCCCGCCACACTGGCGTCGATGGAGGCGTACTCCTGTTCCACCTGCGCCGCCAGGCGCTCCCGCCACCAGCCGATGGCGCCACGCTCCGGCGCTCCCGTCGTCTCGGCCACACTATCGAGCCAGGCCAGCATCACCTCACCGTCACGAGCGTCGTTGGTGGCTCGCGCCAGCGCCGTCAACTGGCGCAACAGCGCCTTGTCGATCGCAAACCCCGGCTGATCGCCATACTCCTTGATGGTGCTGCGAAGGCGCCTCAAGGCCACCCGAAAATCGTGCAGCCCTTCGCTGTCCTCGGGGTCCTGGATGCGCGGATAGGCCTGACGAGCCTCATCGAGCATCTCGAGGATGACGGCTTCAAGCACCGTCCCCAGCCGCCGTTGTCCCAGCGCCTTGGCCATACACTCTCTCCTGCACAAGAAATAGATGATGCATTCAAGCGTAGCGCAGAAACTCAGCGATCCGACAGTCCGCCGGCCAGGCGCATCAGGCGTACCGCCTCGGCGCGATAGCCGTAGCGATCCTTGCCCTTGCTGGCCTCGGCCAGCGCGATAGCCTCATCCCAACCCCAGTCGCCCAGGTAGCGATCGTCACCCAGCAGCTGGCCGAAGCCGGCGATGGCGGCGGCGAAGGACGCCTCGCTGTCGGCTGTCGTCAGGCCTGGCGAGATCGGCGTTTCGATCAGGCGGCTTTGCGACTCCCCAGGCACCTTGTAGCGCAGCGCCACATGCCCCAGCTCGTCATGCTGGCCCTCCGTCACTTGCTGTCCCTGCTGATAGCGAGATGGCCGGGTCAGGGCAGCCCTCGAGCCCACCGGGGCAATCTCGTAGAGCGCCGTCACCTGATGACCCGCGCCGATATCGCCGGCATCGACGCGGTCGTTGCGGAAGTCCTCCCGCCTGAGCGCTCGGGTCTCGTAGCCGATCAAGCGATACTCCTGCACCCGCGCCGGATTGAATTCGACCTGCACCTTGACGTCGTTGGCGATGGGCTCGAGCGACGCCGCCAGTTGGTCCACCAGCACCTTCTGCGCCTCGGCCAGACTGTCGATATAGGCGGCCTGGCCGTTGCCATGCTGGGCCAGCGACTGCATCACGGCGTCGTCGAGATTACCTCGGCCAAAGCCCAGCACCGACAGATATACGCCGCCCTCACGCCGGTCGGCGATAAAGCGCTCTAGCGCCTCGGGATCACTCAGGCCAAGATTGAAGTCACCGTCGGTGGCCAGCAGCACCCGGGTCGTCTCGTCCTCGCCGTTCATCTGCCCCGCCAGCCGATAGGCCTGGCTCAGGCCGGCTTCACCGGCGGTACCGCCGCTGGGCGCCAGGCTCTCGAGCGCTTGCATGATCTCCTCTGTGTTCGATGCCGCAGTCGGTGCCAGTGCCACCCCGGCGCTGCCGGCGTAGGTGACGATGGCGACCTCGTCGTCGTCATTCAGCTCACCCAGCAACAGCGCCATGGAGCGCTTGAGCAAGGGCAGCTTGTCTGGCGAGCGCATCGAGCCGGAGGTGTCGATCAGCAGCACCAGGTTGACCGGCGAGCGGGGGCCAGGCGTGGCCGCCCTTCCCTGCAGCGCCACGCGCACCAGCTGACGCTCGGGATTCCACGGCGAGGCAAAGACATCGACCATCGGGCGAAAGGCCTCGGCGTCCGGCTGGGGGTAGTCGTAGCCGAAGTAGTTGATCATCTCCTCGATGCGCGCCGCCTGGGGCGGCGGCAACTCTCCCTGCATCAGCGAAGAACGCACCACCGCGTAGCTTGCCGTGTCCACGTCCACCGAGAAGGTCGACACCGGCGTCTCGGCGGTCACCCTGACACTCGAGGCGTCGAACTCGGGATAGGCTTCCGAGGTGTCGGTGGGCATCTGGACCGAAGGTCCCGGGCTCGGCAAGGGCGCTATCCGTGCGACCTCCTGACTCGGCATCAGGCCGCGCATCTCCATCGATGTCGAAGGAGAGAGCGACGTCGATGGTGAAGAAGAGAGCGCGGGAGATCGCGACACAGAGAGCCTGGGAGCCTCGGCCAACTGAGTGACCTGCCCCGCAGACTTGCTTTCCGTCTCGACAGCCGTCACGACGGCCGTATCAAGGGGCATGTCACCGGCCATCTGGTCTGCCACCGGTCCTGTCTTGCTCGCCACAATCGCCAGACGTTCGCCCTCGGTCGACTCAGGGGCAGACTCGGGCTTGCTGGCAGTTCGAGGTGGCGAGACGGCCATCTCGGCATCCTGGCTCGGCTCGGGCCCTGTCATGGCGTCGAAGTCCTGGGCCTGGGGCCACAGCAGGTAAAGCCCCAGTGACATCGCCGCCAGCGAGGCGGCGGCAGCCAGCGTTGGTCGACGATGCAAGGGTCGACGATGCAATGGGCTACGGTGTGACGGGCTGTGGCTAAGCGATCGGTTCATGCTGGCATCCCTCCGGGGTGAACGCGGCCGCGACCTGATGTCGTCGCGGCCTTCCCCCGAGAGACGTGACTCGGCGTTGGACTCTTGGTCGGCGGCCTGACGTTGATCGAACCGGTCAAGCGCCGCCTTTAGATGCCCGGACTTCACCTCCGCCTGCGGCGCGGGTGCCGATGACAGGGCCCGTTCGAGGCGCTTCAGCTCATCACTCATCTTTCCTCCTCCGCCTGGGCCAGCGCGCTCAATTGTCGTTTCACCTCGCTCATGCGCCAGGCCACGGTACCTTCTGAAACCTCCAGCACCTCGGCCACCTGCGCCTGGGTCATGCCTTCGCCCAGGGACAGCGCCACGGTGTCACGCAGATCAGTCGACAGCGTCGCCATCGCCCTGGCGAGCCAGCGCTGTTCATCGTCGCGCTGTCGATTGCGCCGATGTCGGTCTTGCTCCCAGGCCTCCCAGCCCTCGGCAGCCTTGCGCCGCGTGGCCTGCTGCCGGCGACGATCGTGGGCGGCGTTGACCGCGACCCGATAGAGCCAGGTGGTAAAGGCGGCGCGCCCATCGAAGCGGATTAGCTTGTCGGGCAACGCAAGACAGATGTCCTGGGTCAGATCCTCGGCCTCGGCGCGGCTGCCGGTCAGCCGCCAGGCCAGCACATAAAGCCGGTCGTAGTGGCGAGACAGCAGGCGCGCGAAGGCCTCACGCTCGCCTCCGGCGGCGCCCTTCACCAGTTCTACATCCGTTGGCGCCCGGGTTTCGGGCTCTTGAATCGACAAGTGGCCGCTCCTCGCGGTCGGGCTCTCGGAAATACACATCACCCCACAGGGGGGCATCTATATGTAAAGACGTCGCTGGTAGCCGATTCCTTGGGCGGCTGAGAAAAAAAGTGGCGAACAGGCATCGCTTGAACAGGAAGCCTCCACGTCTGCAAACGGTAGTAGCACAAAAAGAGGCGGCCCGTAGGCCGCCTCCCCGCGATTTACCACCTGGGCTTGCGCTCAGGTCCAGGACGCCAGGTACCGCGGCGTCCTGGCTTTGCTGCCTTGCGCTCCTCAGGAGGGCAACGTACCGGCGCTCTTGTGGCGCCAGCGTTGCACGCCCCAGATCGCCGCGCCCAGTCCCAGGCCGATCAAGTCGGTGACGAGGCCACCGGAGATCATCGCCAGGGCGGCTGCCCCCAGCACCACACGCTGGAGCAGATTCGCCGGAGCCGCCAGGAAATAGCCCTGAAGCGCCGCCGCCAGCAGATAGATGCCGATACCGGCGGTGATCGCCACCCTCAAGATCGCCCACCAGGTCCCCTGCATCAGAAGCTCGGGGCTGTAGAAGAACATGAAGGGCACGATGAACGCCGCCAGGCCGAACTTGAACGAAGTGGCCGCGGTCTTCAGCGCATTGGTGTTGGAGATCGCCGCCGCCGCGTAGCCGGCCAGCGCCACCGGTGGCGTGATCGCGGACAGAACCGCGTAGTAGAACACGAAGAAGTGCGACACCAGCGGCGAGATGCCGATCTGCTGAAGCCCCGGCGCCACCACCGACGCCGCCACCGCGTAGGCCGCCGTGGTCGGCATGCCCATGCCAAGCAGAATCGAGATGCACATGGCGAAGAACAGCGCCAGGAAGTGGCTGGTGTCGGCCAGCCCCAGCAACATGGAGGCAAAGCGCGCACCGACGCCGGTCAGCGAGATCACGCCGACGATGATGCCGGCACAGGCGCACACTGCGATCAAGGGCACCGACATTCGGGCCCCCAGTTCCAGCGCCCGCAGCAAGGCCTTGGGCCCCATCCAGTGCGGCGTCAGCCAGGACACCACGGCGGCGCTGGCCATCGCCAGGGTGCCGGCACGGATCACCGAATAGCCCATGAACAGGGTGGTGATCAGGATGATGATCGGCAGGAACAGATAGACCCGCTTGAGCATCTCGGTGACCAGCGGCAACTGGTCCTTGGGCAGACCCTGCATGCCGTCGCGCCGGGCTTCCAGGTCCACCATCAGATAGATGGCGAGGAAGTACAGCGCCGCCGGAATCAGCGCGGCGAAGGCGATCTCGGTATAGGGGATGCCGGTGATCTCAGCCATGATAAAGGCGCCGGCGCCCATGATCGGTGGCACGATCTGGCCACCGGTGGAGGCTGCCGCTTCGATGCCGCCCGCGCTGAGCGGATGGTAGCCCACCCGCTTCATCAACGGGATGGTCAGCGAGCCGGTGGCCACCACATTGCCCGCCGAGGTGCCGTTGATCATGCCCATCAGCCCCGAGGCGAATACCGCCACCTTGGCCGGACCACCGCGCGAACGCCCGGCCACGGCGAAGGCGAAGTTGACGAAGTAGTCCCCGACCTTGGAGGCCTGCAGAAAGGCGGCGAAGGTGATGAACAGGATGATGTAGGTGGACGACACCGCGGTGGTCGGCCCCAGCACCCCGCTGTCGGTGTACAGGTAGGTGAAGAAGCGCTTGGCCGTGTAGCCGTCATGTTCGAGGATGCCCGGCAGGTAGGGCCCGGCAAAGGCGTAGAGCAGGAAGACACTGGTGATGGCGATCAGCGCCAGACCGGCGATACGCCGGGTCAGCTCCATGATCAACAGCACCCCACTGGCCGAGACCAGCAGCTCAGGCGTGCCCACCAGCGGAGTGCCCGCCGCCATGCGCCAGCGTCCCAGTACGAAGATCAGAAAGGCCGCCACCACCAGCGCCGATACCATCAGCGCCAGATCCGGCCAGTGAATGCGATCACCACGACTGGGAAAGCACCAGCTCGATACCACCCCCGCCACGCTGGCGATCGCCAGCGCCACCGCCAGATGCAGCGGCAGCCAGTTGGTCACCGCCACACCAGGGCCTTCACTCAGCCCCCACAGGGCCAGCGCGCAGGCACCCGCGTAGCCACTGGCGAGTGCCGTGATCAGCGCAGCGAGACGTTCGAGTCCTGCTGGCCTTGAGCCCTTGCCGGCCCCGCCTTCAGGGTCCACCGACATCGCTGCGGTGATGGCGAAGCCGACCATCAGTCCACCGGCGATGTGCAGAATGCGAAAGGTCCAGGTCTCGATCGGCGCGATATTCAGCGCGTAGAGGTGCATCGCGGTAAACAGCACGCAGCCGAGCATCACTGTCCTGCCGACCAGCCCGCCGAGGACGCGCTCGTTGTGGGCACGGGGCAGCTCGTCGGCGCCATCCGCCACCACCGTCTGAAGCGGAGCCACCTCGTCAGCGGGCTCCGGTTGTCTTGTCGTTGTCATCTCGCTGTACCTCAGGTCACGAGGGCCGAGGCCCTGGCGGACCCCGGCTCACGAGCTTCAAGGGCCGACCGTCTCAGACGGCCGGCGCCATAGCACTTCAGCCTTCCAGATCGTCCGGGATGTCGTAGCCGTTCTCCTCGAACCAGCGCACGGCGCCCGGATGCCAGGGCATGAAGCTGTTCTGGGAGAAGTTTTCCGGCAGCGTCTCCTTGGCCGAGCCATGAACCTTGAGCATGCGCTCATGCTCTTCCATCACGGCCTTGGTGACCTCGTAGACCAGTCCCTCCGGCATGTCCTTGTGGGTGATGGCGAAGTTCCAGATCGACACCGCCGGTGTCGGCTCGTCCAGCGACTGATAGGCGCTGGCCGGGATCGACGAGGCGCTGAGTGCCGGGAAGTCCTCGAGGAACTGCTCACTCTCCTCCGGCGAGAACGAGAAGATGTTGACGTCGGCCTGGGCTTCCAGCTGACTGAACGCCGATACCGGAATCCCCGAGGCGAACGCGAACGCATCGAGCAGGCCATCCTGGACCTGACCGGCCTGGTCGGCAGCGCCGCCGTTGCGGGTATCTGCCTCGATCCCGAGCTTGTCGAAGATCTGCGGGAAATACAGATCGCCGGTACCACCGGCCGGCCCGATACCGACGGTCTTGCCGTCGAGGTCATCGATGGAGTCGATGCCCGAGTCCTCGAGCGCGATCACCTGCAGCGCCGTCTGGTACATCGGGAAGACTGCGCGCACGTCGGTGTGCTCGACCCCCGGAGCCAGCTTGCTGTTGCCCTGCCAGGCCTGGTAGGCCGGTCCCATGGTGACCATGCCGAACTCGTGCTCGCCCATCTGCACCATGGTGACGTTCTGTACCGGGCCACCGGTGACCTCGGCGCCGAACGAGATGCCGGTGCGCTCACCGACCAGGTTGCCCCAGCCGCTGCCGTAGATGTAGTAGGTAGCGCCCTGGCTACCGGTGCCGATGGTGACACTCTGGGGCCAGTCACTCTGGTCGTCGGCGGCCATGCTCGGACTCGCCGCCACCGCGGCGATCACTGCACTGAAAAGAAGGGTTTGGGATTTCATGGCGTTGCTCCTTGGCGTTGTGATTGTTACTGCCAAGCCTCTCGATGGGCTCGTGGAGCGGGGAGTCTCTGCTCGAAAGCCGAGCCTCCCCGAATCCCGCGTCGGTGTTTCGGCATCGATGCCATCCGACGGGGACAAGGTCATCGCCTCCTGCCCGCAGGGGGCAGGAAACGACGGGGATCTCAGACTCAGCCCTGGGCCTCGATGTCGGCGCAGATGGCCGCCGTCACGTCGCGGGTCATGGCGTCGCCGCCCAGGTCCTTGGTCTGCATGCCGGACTCGGTCAGGCGCTCGATGGCTGCCATCAGGCGCTCGGCGGCGGTGTTCTCGCCGAGGTATTCGAGCATCATCGCCGCGGTCCAGAACGAGCCCACCGGATTGGCGATCCCCTGGCCCGCGATATCGAAGGCAGAGCCATGGATCGGCTCGAACATGGAGGGGAAGCTGCGCTCGGGGTTGAGGTTGGCGGTAGGCGCAATACCCAGGCTGCCGGAAAGCGCTGCCGCAAGATCCGAGAGGATGTCGGCGTGCAGGTTGGTGGCGACCACCACATCCAGGGTCTCGGGCTTGAGCACCATGCGGGTGGTCACCGCATCGACCAGCTCACGATCGATCTCGACCTCGGGGAAGTCCTTGGCCACCTCGAAGAACACCTCGTCCCACAGCACCATGCCGTGACGCTGGGCATTGGACTTGGTCACCAGGGTCAGCTTCTTGCGCGGGCGGCTCTGGGCCATCTCGAAGGCAAAGCGATGGATCCGCTCGATGCCCTTGCGCGAGAAGATGGAAAGCTCGGTGCCGATCTCGTCGGGCAGCCCCTGGTGCACGCGCCCGCCGTTGCCGGAGTACTCACCCTCGCTGTTCTCGCGGATGATCACCCAGTCGATCTTGTCGGCGCCCTCGAGACGACTCTTCACACCCGGCAGCACCCGAGCGGGGCGCACATTGGCGTACTGATCGAAGCCCTGGCAGATGGCCAGGCGCAGATCCCACAGCGACACGTGGTCGGGCACGTCCTGGCTGCCCACGGCGCCAAAGTAGATGGCGTCGAACTTCGCGAGCTTAGCGAGGCCACCCTCGGGGATGTACTCGCCCTGTTCCAGATAGCGCTTCGAGCTCCAGTCGAAGTCCTCGAATTCGAAGTTGAAGTCGCCGCTCTTCTTGGCCAGCGCCTCGATGACCTGCTTGCCTGCCTCGATGACCTCAAGGCCGATACCGTCACCGGGAATCACCGCCACCTTATGCGTTCTCATCTGCTGTCACCTCACTGAAGATTCTGTAAACCGGAGGTCTTGCCGGGTTCACGAAGGCTAGGTGACAGGGACAATTGGCGGCAATAGACTGGCGGTTGAAGCTACCATGACGCCTGGGTTAACCATGAAATCGCTTGCCGACCTCGAATTCTTTGTCATCCTGTGTGAAGCGGGCAGCCTGTCGCGCACCGCAAAGGATCTCGACATCACCCCGGCTGCTGCCAGCAAGCGCTTGGCAAATCTGGAAAAATCCCTGGACACCCAGCTTTTTTACCGCACCCCGAGAGCCATGAGTCTGACCCCGGACGGGGTCGTCATGTTGCGCTACGCGAAGCGCATGCTGGCCGACATGGAAGCGCTTCACCATGCACTAAAGGTGAACGCCGACGAAGCCTCGGGACAGATAAGAATCAACGCCCCCTTCGGATTCGGTCGACGTCACATTGCTCCTTTCGTCGCATCTTTCGTCGAACAATTCCCCGATATCGACTGTCAGCTTCACCTCTCGGATCACCCGCTTAATCTGGTGGCAAATGCCTTCGATATCGGTATCCGATTCGGCACCCTTCCCGACTCGGGACTGCATGCCAGAAAGATCGCCTCCCACCGACGTCTGCTTTGTGCATCACCCGAATATCTGAAGAAACACGGGCATCCCGACACCCCGGAAGCATTGAGCGAACACAACTGCATCGTGCTCAGACAGAACGAGGACACCTACGGCAACTGGCGCTTCACCCGGGGAGAACGTCACCATCAGGTCAAGGTCCGTGGCAACCTGTCGGCCAACGACGGCGAGAGCGTGCTGACCTGGGCCATTCGCGGCCACGGCATCGCCGTGCGCGCCGAGTGGGACGTGCACGAACATCTGGAGCAGGGACGCCTGGTACGGGTGCTGCCGGACTACCAGCTACCCAACGCCGACATCTACGCGGTCTACCCCTACGCCGATCACCTGCCGATCCGCATCCGCCGCTTCATCGACCATCTGGTCAGCGAGATGGAGGCCTTGCCGTCGCATGAGTAGGCAGGGGGGGACGAAGCGTCTACACCGACTGGCCGCAGGCCACGGCCGACGCCCAGGCCCACTGGAAGTTGTAGCCGCCGAGTTCGCCGGTGACATCGAGCACCTCGCCGATAAAGCGAAGCTGGGGCAGGCCCTGGACTTCGAAGGTCTTCGACGAGATGGCGTCGACGCAGACGCCGCCCATGGTCACCTCGGCGGTGCGCCAGCCTTCGGTGCCGGAGGGCTTGATGCGAAAGCGGTTGAGGAAGTCCGCCCAGGCCGCAAGGCTTGCGTTGGAGCGCTCGGCGAGTACGCCGTCATCGCCTTGCCACTCCACCAGGGACTGCGCCAGGCGCTTGGGGTAGTGCTCGGACAGCCAGGTGGACAGGCGACGCTTGGGGGTATCGCGGCGGGCCTGACACAGCGCCTCGAAGGCGTCCTTGCCGGGCATCAGGTCGATCTCGAGGTCGTCGCCGGGCTGCCAGTAGCTGGAGATCTGCAGCATGGCGGGACCGGACAGCCCACGGTGGGTAAACAGCAAGGGTTCACGATACTCGCCCCCGCGACAGCGGGCGACGACGTCGGTGGACACCCCGGCAAGCGCCGCCGCCCGCTCCTTCCACTGCGAAGTGAGGGTAAAGGGCACCAGCGCCGCCCGGGTATCGGTGACCTCCAGGCCGAACTGACGGGCGATATCGTAGCCAAAGCCGGTGGCGCCCATGCTGGGGATCGACAGCCCACCGGTGGCGACGACCACTGCACCGGCATCGATGCGCCCGGCGGAAGTGGCCAGGCGCATGCCCTCGCCCTGGCGTTCGATGCGCTCGACGCTGGTCTTCAGGCGTAGCTCGACGCCGGCCCAGTCGCATTCGGTCAGCAGCACCTGGAGCAGGTCCTTGGCGGAGTCGGCGCAGAACAACTGTCCCGGCGCCTTCTCGACGTACTCGAGGCCGTGGCGTTCGACCAGCTCGACGAAGTGCTCCGGGCGATAGCGCTTGAGCGCCGAGATGCAGAAGTGGGGATTGGCGGAGAAGAAGTTGGCCGGGGTCGTCGCCATATTGGTGAAGTTGCAGCGCCCGCCGCCGGACATCAGGATCTTCTTGCCCGGCTTGTTGGCGTGATCGATCACCAGCACCGAGCGTCCGGAGTAGCCCGCCGTCAGCGCACACATCAGACCGGCGGCTCCGGCACCAATCACTACCACGTCAACCTTCATGGATCATTCCCCTCACCGCCCGTTGTTCGCATCACGCCCTGGCGCCCTCGTCGGCCGCGCCTCACCCTGGGCTGGTCGCCATGTGCAAGCGCGCTGCCGAAACCCTTGGCGCAACAAAAGCCCGCCATACTAGCAGAGCCGTCCTCTCGATTCGCCCTGAAACACCGTGGCATGCAACAGCCTGTTGTTACTCGGCGAACGACTTGCGAAAAGATTGTGCAACCCGCACCTTGCTCAAGCCAGCGAGGCCATGTCTCAGGCATGCTGTCGCTATCCTCGGACACTTGTGTACGACCATCGTATCCGATCGTTTACGCTGTGCGTCGGCCACGCCTCGAGCGCCGTCCACCGTAGAATGCCCAACGCAGGAAGCTTGCCATGCCGTCAGTTCGTTGCCCCAGGACCCTATCGCATCGCACGTCGAGACCAGGGAGGGTGGGTTTTCGCCTGGTCCTGGCTCTGGTGGTGCTGGCGGGTGTGGTGTCGCCCAGCCTGGCGCAGCAGCGCGGTGCCGGCACCCAGGGGCCTCCCCCCACCCCGGTGATCGCCGCCGAGGTGACCCAGGAGGCCTGGTCCGATCCGCTGGAGTCGCTGGGGACGCTATCGGCCAACGAGAGCGTGACCCTGTCGGCCACGGTGACCGACACCGTCTCGGCGCTCAACTTCGAGGGCGGGGAAGAGGTCAGCCAAGGCGATGTGCTGTTGGAGCTGTCCGACATCGAGGAACGCGCCGCCCTGCGCGAGGCCCAGGCACTGCGCACCGAGCGACAGAACGCGGTCAATCGCTTCGCCCAACTCGAAAGCCGCAATCTGGCGCCCCGCGCCGACGTCGAGGACAGTCGTGCCCAGCTTCAGCAGGTGGACGCGACCATCGCTGGGCTCGAGGCGATGCTCGAGAACTACAGGGTCAAGGCGCCCTTCGACGGCGTGGTCGGGGTGCGTGACATCAGCGTCGGCACCCTGGTCACTCCAGGCACCGAGCTGACCACCCTGGACGACGTCTCCCACATGAAGCTCGACTTCGACGTGCCCGAGGTCCAGCTCGGTTCGCTGTCACGGGGGCTCACGCTTACCGCCACCACCGCGGCCTACCCGGACCGGGTGTTCGAGGGAGAGATCGCCACCATCGACTCGCGCATCGACCCGATCAGCCGCAGCATCTCGGTGCGCGCCCTGCTCGACAACGAAGAGAGGCTGCTGCGTCCCGGCATGCTGATGCGGGTGACCATCGCCAGAAGCCCGCGTCAGGCGCTGGTGATTCCCGAATCCGCGCTGGTCCCGGAAGGCCAGCGCCAGCGGGTCTGGGTACTGACCACGCGTGAGCCGACGTCGACCGAGGCCGGTGAGGTGGTTCGCCGGGATATCGAGGTGGGCTCGCGGCGCGAAGGCGACGTGGAAGTCGTCAAGGGGCTCGAGGCCGGCGAGCTGGTGGTCACCCACGGCAATGACCGCCTGCATGAAGCCTCCCGGATCACGCTGATCGGCATCGAGGACGAGACCACCAGCGTCAGCGACATCCTGCTCGAGCAGCGCCAGGGAGACGACACCTGATGCGCCTGTCCGACGTTTCCGTCCAGCGCCCGGTGCTGGCCACCGTGCTCGCCGCCCTGATCGTCGCCTTCGGCCTGCTGGCGCTGACCCGTCTGCCGCTGCAGGAATACCCGACCATCGATCCGCCCATCGTCAGCATCCGCACCGCTTACCCCGGGGCGTCCGCCGACGTGGTCGAGACCCGTATCACCCAGGTACTCGAAGAGCGCATCGCCGGCATCGCCGGCATCGAGGTGATCTCCTCCACCTCCACCGACGGCAGCTCCAATATCAACGTCGAGTTCAGCCTGTCCACCGACATCGACGCCGCCGCCAATGACATGCGCGACCGTATTTCCGGCGCCGCCGACAATCTGCCGGACGAGGCCGACCCACCGGAGGTGCGCAAGGAGGACACCAGCTCCGAGGTGGTGATGTGGCTGATGCTGTCCGGCGAGGGCTATACCACGGCGGAGCTGACCGACTACGCCGAGCGCTACCTGGTGGACAGCTTCTCGGTGCAGGAAGGCGTTTCCGGGGTGTTCGTCGGCGGCGCCAAGGAATACGCCATGCGGGTGTGGCTCGACAATGACGCCCTGGCCGCCCGCGGGCTGACCGTCAGCGACGTGGAGTCCGCACTCAGGGCTGAAAACGTCGAGCTGCCCGGCGGCGCGGTGGAGTCACAGGATCGTCAGTTCATGGTGCGCCTGCCACGAAGCTTCTCGACCCCCGAGGACTTCCGCGCCCTGGTGCTCGATCGCGGCGAAGGCGGCTATCTGGTTCGGCTGGCCGACGTGGCCCGGGTGGAACTCGGCACCGTGGAGGAGCGCTCGCTGTTTCGCGGCAACGGCCAGACGGTGGTGGGCCTTGGCATGGTCAAGCAGTCCACCGCCAACGTCATGGCGCTGTCCAAGGCGGTGCGCGCCGAAATGCAACGGCTGTCCCCTCGCCTGCCGGACGGCATGAGCCTGTCACTCAACTACGACGCCTCCACCTTCGTGTCCGGCGCCATTCGCGAGGTGGTCAGCACCCTGTTGATCGCCATCGGCCTGGTGGTCGTGGCGATCTTCGTCTTCCTCGGTAACCTGCGCACCACCCTGGTGCCGGCGGTCACCGTGCCGGTCACCCTGATCGGCACCTTCGCCGCCCTGGCGGCCATGGGCTTCACCATCAACCTGCTGACCCTGCTGGCACTGGTGCTGGCCATCGGCCTGGTGGTGGACGACGCCATCGTGGTGCTGGAAAACATCCATCGACGCATGCACCTGTACGGCGAGACGCCGCTGGTGGCGGCCTTCCGCGGCGCCCGCCAGCTGGCCTTTGCGGTCATCGCCACCAGCCTTGTGCTGATCGCGGTGTTCGTGCCCCTGAGCTTTATCCAGGGCGACGTCGGCAAGCTGTTCACCGAGTTTGCCCTGACCCTGTCGGCGGCGGTGGCCATCTCCACCCTGCTGGCGCTGACCCTGACCCCGATGATGGCCTCCAAGATCCTGTCGCCAAGCCTTCACGAGGGGCGCCTGGCCCACTGGGTCGACGAAGGGCTGAACTGGGCCCAGGGCGTCTACCGGGCTTGCCTGGAGGTCGTGCTCAAGGCGCGCTGGCTGGTGGTAGCCTGCTTTGTTGCGATGCTGGCCGGGATCGCCTGGCTGTATCCTCAGCTGCCGGCCGAGTACACCCCGCGGGAAGACCGCGGCACCTTCTTCGTCATCATCAGCGGCCCGCCCGGCGCCACCTTCTCCTATATGGAGGACTACATGGACGAGGTCGAGGCACGGCTGCTGCCCCTGCGCGAGACCGGCGAGGTCGAACGGGTGCTGATCATCGCTCCCCAGGGGCGCGGCAACACCGAGAACTTCAACTCCGGTTTCGCCATCGTCGGCCTGTCGGACTGGGCCGAGCGTCGACCCGCCTGGCCGATCATGAACGAGGTGCGCCAGTCACTGGCCGACCTGCCCGGCATCCGCGCCTTCCCGGTGATGCGCCAGGGCTTCGGCGGCGGCACCGAACAGGGCGTGCAGTTCGTGCTTGGCGGGGGCAGCTACGAGCAGCTGGTGACCTGGCGCGACGCCCTGATGGACCATATTCGCCAGACCAATCCGAGACTGTTGAACCTCGAGAGCGACTACGAGGAAAACCAGCCCCAGCTCAACGTCAATATCGACTACACCCGCGCCGCGGATCTCGGCGTCACCGTCAGCGAGATCGGCCGCACCCTGGAGACACTGCTGGGTGGCCGCACCGTGACCCGCTTCACCGACCAGGGCGAAGAATACGACGTCATCCTCGAAGGCGAGCGCGGCTCCACCCCCACGCCGAGTTCCCTGGACAACGTGCGGGTGCGCTCGGACCGCACCGGTGAGCTGATCCCGCTGTCTAGCCTGGTCACCGTCGAGGCCTTCGCCGGGCCCAGCCAGCTCAACCGCTACAACCGCCTGCGCGCGATCACCCTGCAGGCCGATCTGGCCGACGGCTACTCCATGGGCGAAGCGCTGGACTACCTCGAGAACGCCGTCAGTGAGGTGTTGCCGGCGGGCGTGCAGACCGACGTCAAGGGCGCGGCCCGGGACTATCGCGAGTCCACCGGCGCCACCACCTTCCTGCTGGTACTCGGCACCCTGGTGGTGTTCCTGGTGCTGGCGGCCCAGTTCGAGAGCTTCGTCCATCCGCTGGTGATCATGCTGACGGTGCCCCTGGCCATCGGCGGGGCCCTGCTCGGCCTGTGGCTGACCGGTCAGTCGCTGAATATCTATAGCCAGGTGGGCCTGGTCATGCTGGTGGGGCTCGCCGCCAAGAACGGCATCTTGATCGTGGAGTTCGCCAACCAGCTAAGAGACGAAGGCACCGAGTTCCGCGAGGCGCTGATGCGTGCGGCCATGACCCGCCTGCGTCCCATCGTGATGACCTCGGTCACCACCATCGCCGGCAGCGTGCCCTTGATCCTGTCCAGCGGCGCCGGCGCCGAGACGCGCATCGTCATCGGCACGGTGATCTTCACCGGCGTCGCCGCCGCCACCTTCTTTACGCTGTTCGTGGTACCGGTGGCCTACGATCTGATGGCCCGGCGCACCGGCTCGCCCGGCGACGTGGCGCGCAAGCTGGAGCGAGAGATGGAACAGTCGCCGGACGCCCACTGAACCGTAGCCCTGGAATCCAGCGTCTTAAAAACCTGCGTTCTCCAGGCAGTCGGCCAGGGTCTCCAGCGCCGGGACACCCTGGACGTCGGTGGCGAGCCAGGGCACCCGCGGACGCGGCAGGTGGGCGAAGGTCGTATCGATACGCGCAAGGTAGGTCTCTTCCTGCAGGCGGCGGGCGGCAAGAAAGTCGCCGTCCGCCTCTACCGGAAGTACGCGGTTGACCAGGGTGGCGGCAACGGGAATCCCCGCCTCTTCCAGTGACGCCACGGCACGGGCGGTCTCGAGGATCGGCAGACGCTCCGGTGTCAGCACGAACAGGAAGCCATTGTGACTTGCGTCCTGGATGCGCCGGCGGGCCTGATGAAACAGCCGCCGTCGCGCCAGCAGGGTCTCGGCGATATCCCGGGTGCGCGGGTCCTGATCCCGGGACGCTGCCTCGTCGTCCGACTCGAACGGCGAGGTCACGTCGCGCCGAGAGCCAGGCGTCAGATGGGCCAGCACCTTGCCCAGATGCTCGGACTTGCGGCTGTGGGCGAGCAAACCGTCGGTCCAGGCGGCCATGGCCTCGGGCAGGCTCAACAAGCGCAGGGTATGACCGGTGGGCGCGGTGTCGAACAGCACTAGATCGTAGGGCAGGCTGTCGTCGGTCATCAGTCGCGACAGCCGCTCCAGCAGCGCCGCCTCCTGGGTCCCCGGCGACTGCCTCGACAGGCGCATCTGACGTTCCAGCTCATCCATCATGGCAGGCGTCGCATAGCGCCGCATCTGGGCGGTTACCCGCGCCAGATGCGCCTCGACCTCGCGATCAGGATCGATCTCCATGGCGTCCAGGCCGGGCAATAGCCGCCGCGGGGTATCCCCGAGTTCACTGGCAAAGACGTCGCCCAGGCTATGGGCGGGGTCGGTGGAGGCCACCAGCACGCGCTTGCCTCGGCGTGCCGCCAGCACGCCCAGCGCCGCCGACATCGAGGTCTTGCCGACGCCGCCCTTGCCGCCGACCCACAGTCGGCGTCGATCCAGCAGTTCCTTCATGGTCTTCCCTTGTCCATTCTGGTCCCTTGTCAGCCCTGTCCTTGTCAGCCCTGCCCTTGTCAGCCCTGCCCTTGTCACCCCCGGCACAGCGTTACCCCCTGTCCAGCGCACGCTCGGTCCCGGCGAAGGTTGCTAAAGGGGGGCGTGATGGTCCTCCGCCCCCGGTTCAGCAGCAGCGAAAATCGTCCAGCGGTGAGCGCTCCATGCCCATGCGCTGGTGCCAGTCGTGGAACCGTTCCATCAACAGTGGCTGAAGCTCCAGGGTGTAGTAGCCCACCGGATTGGGCATGCCCATCAGCTCCGAGAACACCAGCAGCATGAACAGGTCGTCCTCGTCGCGCCGGGCGCGGGCGATGGCGCCGCGATACGGCGCCGAGTAGGACTCCTCGGCGAAGTGGCGCGCCGAAGATAGCCAGCGACGCCACTTCGCCAGACCCTCGTCGTGATCGCTCACGGCGCCTCCCCGCGCACCTCATGACGCAGACGCTTGAGCGCCGAGGCGCACTCCATCGCCACCAGCACCGAGGCGATCAGCACCACGATATCGAGCGCCAGCAGGAAGTAGTTGCCTGCGACGAAGAAGCTCTTGAGCTGGGCCAGCAGCGCCAGCACCGTGACGATCAGCAGGAACACCAGGGGAATCAGGGTGTAATAGACCGGGCGATGGTTGCGCATCAGCATCACCGTGACCACCAGCAGGGTCAGGCCGGCCAGCAGCTGGTTGGTGGTGCCGAACAGCGGCCAGATGATCAGGCCACCGGAACCGTCTGCCCCGGCGCCGAAGGCCAGCACCAGGCACGACAGCACCGCCAGCAGGGTCGCCACCGCCGGCTTCTTCATCCACGGCTGGTCGTAGATCTCACCCCACTCCTGGAAGATGTAGCGCTGCAGGCGCAGGCCGGTATCCATGGTGGTGCCGGCGAACAGTGCCGCCATCACCGTGAGCAGGGTCGCGGCGGTGGCCTGGGGCAGGCCGATGCCGTTGTGGATGATGAAGGCACCGCCCTCGACGAAGGCGTTGACCCCACCCTTGCCGAAGGCGTCGTACATGGCCTGCCAGTCGCCGAGGGTGGCGAAGCCTGCGGTGGCCGCCAGGATCGACCCCAGCGCCAGCATGCCCTCGCCCACCGCGCCGAAGTAGCCGACGAAGCGCACGTCGGTCTCGCGATCCAGCTGCTTGGAGGTGGTGCCGGAAGACACCAGACCATGGAAACCGGAAATCGCGCCGCAGGCGATGGTCACGAACAACAGCGGGAACAGCGACGGCGTGCCCTCGGGTACATCGCTGTTGAAGCCAGGCGCAACAATGTCCGGGTTCAACAGCGCCAGGGCGCCGTAAAGGATGATCAGGCCGATGAACAGCTGCAGGCCGTTGATGTAGTCGCGCGGCTGCAGCAGCATCCACACCGGCAGCAGCGAGGCGATGGCGGCATAGCCGAACAGCAGGAGGATCCACACCGCCTGACCGGACAGCACGCCGACCTCGGTGGGCATCTGGATCGGCACCGCCGGCCCGATGCCGATCAGGGCGTAGAGCGCCACCACACCGATCACCGATACCAGGCCGAGGCCGATGATCCGGCGATAGATCAACTGACCGATGACCAGCGCCACCAGGATGGCGCCCCACACCGGGATGACCGCCGAGGGGAACTTCATCATCAGGCCGGCGATGACCACGGCAAAGACCGCGTTGACCATCAGCAGCAGCAGGAAGATCACGATCATGAAGATGCTGCGGGCGCGGGTGCCGACCACTTCCCCGGTGAGCGCGCCCACCGACTTGGCCTTGTTGCGCACGCTGGCCCAGATCGCGCCGGCGTCATGAACCCCGGCGAAGAAGATGGTGCCGAAGATGACCCACAGGAAGGCCGGTACCCAGCCCCAGATGACCGCGATGGCCGGGCCGACGATGGGCGCCGCTCCGGCCACCGAGGTGAAGTGGTGGCCCCACAGCACGTAGCGGTTGGTCGGCACGAAGTCGACGCCATCTTCGAACTCGTGGGCGGGGGTGACGAAGTCCCTGGACAGCTTCAAGATCTTCTCGGCGATGAACTTCGAGTAGATGAAGTACCCGAGGGCCATGGCGGCCAACCCCAGGACCAACACGATGACTGCACTCATGAGCGACTCCCTTGCGGCAGGTTATTGGTAACGGCCTTGCGTCGAGGGTCCCTTCCTGAAAGCACAGCACCCGTAGCCACCAGGCTCTCCTCGACGTCCTACCCCCTGCTTAACAGCTTTGTTTTTATTGGAAAAACAGCATATTGGATATCCGACAGAATGTGGACCGAGATCAACTATCGTTGCTGGATCTGGCGTTGCTGGGCCTGGCGCTGCTGGACCTGGCCTGGGGTTCGCCCGGCCCAGGCCAGAAGAAGGGATTGTGGGCCACCTCCCAGAGGTGCCCGTCAGGGTCGGCAAAGTAGCCGGAGTAGCCGCCCCAGAAGGCCTTCTGCCCAGGCTTGAGCAGGTTCCCGCCCGCTCGCCGGGCCTGGAGCAGCACCGCGTCCACTTCTTCGGGGTCCTCGGCCATGTAGGCCAGGGTCACGCCGCGAAAGCCCTCGCCACCGGCGTTGACCATCAGGTCATCGGCCAGATCGTGCCAGCCGTACAAGGCAAGCCAGGTACCCTGCAGCGAAAAGAAGGCGATCCTGGGGGCGCTGTCTTCCAGGCGAGGCCAGCCAAGCCCCTGTTGATAGAAGTCGATGGCCCGTTCGAGCGAGTGAACACCGAGGGTGATCATTCCGATACGCGGCTTGGGCGCGCGGGGTTCGACCTTTGCCATCTGGCCCTCCTGACGCTTTGGCGTACGACAGCTATTGCTGAGAGCCTAGACGGGAAAACTCTGATGCTGGAGATACAAAAAACCCGCCGTGTCGAAACGACACAGCGGGTATCAAGGTGGTTAAGCTTTTTCGTCGGATGCGTAGGCGATCGTCAGGTGTCGCGATCCTATGGGTCTGAGGCACGCGCGCACTGACCGGGGTCTAGTCTAGCCTGACTAGACTTGACCTGGCCTCGCCTCGCACCCGCCGTCGACAATCGCAGGCACCTTTCAGACAAGCCTCGGGCTTTCTTCGGAAGGTCGGCGAGCACCGGCACTTTTCGCGCAAGCCTTCCGCTTTATCCTTAGCCTTCGACAACCAGCTTATAGTCCAGGGTTGGATTCAGTGGGCAGGAGTAGACGTATTCACCGGGCTCCAGGCTGACGGCGAAATCCTCGGTCTGGCCGGTGCCGAGGCCACCGCCGGATACGCTGGGTAGCCGAGCGCGGTTGAGCAGGCCGTCGCCACGCAGCCAGAAACCCAGGTCATAGGGCACGCCCTCGTTCTTGACCCGGAACACATAGTCTCCGGCGGGCACTTTCAGCACCCTGGCCTCTGCCAGCCGCGCCTCACCGGTGTCGTCGTTGAAGGCCTCGCAGTCGGCCTTGCTCTGCGGGTGAATGCCGTGATCGGTGCCGTTCTCGCTTTCCAGGAACTGACAGCCCAGCTGAGTCAACTCGATGACGGTTGCCTGACCGGAGGACGTGTCGGCTGCCTGGGCTTGCTGTGAATGGGCCGGCGCGACCCAGCCCAGTGCCCCCACCAGGCCGAAGGCCAGGGCCCAGCTCGCCCACCCCACCGTCTGGCCTTTCTCTCCATCCGCTTGCATGTTCGCCACCCTCCTTTGCATGATGATGCCTGGTCTGGTCATGGCGCCGACATTGCTGTGTTCACACCTGTATCTATCGCTACGTTCGAAGCAAGGTCGGGGCCTACCTGTCGTTGTCGCTATCGTTACGTCAGGCCTTACGACCGAGTGCAAGGACGGCAAAGCGTTGGCGTCGAACACGGAATATCGGCCGCCATGGATGCCACAGCGACTATGCTGAGAAAATCCCGTCACGCTGCATCGCGACGTGAGTCCCGCCGTCCCCGACAAGGAGATTCAAGATGCTCGAGCAGATTCCCCACCCGGCCGAACACGTGGTCGCCATCCGCGCCGGCGGTACCGTGACCGCGCAGGAACTCCAGCAAGCCATCGATCTGATCGAAATGACCAAGAAGCGCTGCCCCAAGGTCAGCCTGGTGGCGGAACTCGATAACCTGCGATGGATGACCCTGACCGCGCTGCTGCGTGACCTGGGCTATGGCCTGACCCAGATCGGCGAGCTTGACCACTACCATCGCGCCGCGGTGATCACCGACAAGGAGTGGATCAAGCACATCGCCCATCTCGAGGACAAGCTGGTCAGGAAGATCGAGATCCGCACCTTCTCCCACAAGGAGCACAGCGCGGCCATGGAGTGGGTGGCCGAACTGCCAGAAGCAGCCACCGATGACGCCGATGAAGAGCCCGAGCAAAAGGGCTACCACGGGGCCTGACGCACATCAGGCGCGAGCGGCTCAGTCGGATGCCTTGTCGCCGGTCTCGACGCCTGCCCCGACACCCGTATCGGCGGCTGTCGTGGCACCCGCCGTCCCACCTTCCCTGCGGCGCAGCAGGTGGGGGCCGAGCTGGTCGATGGCGGTCACCCCGAGCAGCGCCATGTTGCGCTCGATCTCCTCGCTCATCAGACGAATGGCGTGGGCGACCCCTGCCCCTCCGGCGACGCTCGCCGCATAGTTGAAGGGCCGGCCGACGAACACGAAGTCGGCCCCCAGCGCCAGCGCCTTGAGCACCTGGCCGCCGCGGCGAAAGCCCCCATCGATCATCACCGGAACCTTGCCCTCCACCGCCTTTACCACCTCGGGCAGCATGGTCAAGGGAGCCACCGTAGCGTCGAGCTGGCGACCGCCGTGGTTGGACACGATCAGACCGTCGGCGCCCGCCTGGCAGGCCCGGCGCGCGTCGTCGGGATGCAGGATCCCCTTGACCACCAGCTGGCCGGGAAAGCGCGAGCGCACGTGCTCGAGGGTCGACCAGTCAAGATGACGCCGGCCGGCGAAGTCGCGGGCGGCGTGCTTCGCCAGCACCGGCACCCCGCGCGTCGCCGCGTTGTTCTCGAAGTGGGGAACGCCATGACGCAACAGGGTGCGCAGGAAGGTGCCGGTGAGCCAGCGCGGACGTGTCAGACCATCCCAGGCCAGCCGCGCGCTCGGCTTCAAGGGGCTCGAAAAGCCCGAGCGACGATGGTTTTCCGGGTTGGGCGGCACCGGGTAGTCGACGGTGATGACCAGACGCTTGTAACCGGCCTGGATGACCCGCTCAAGCAAGGCGTCGATGCCCTCCAGGGTGCCGGGCAGGTAGGCCTGGAACCAGTCCGCACCGGTGGCTTCGGCGAGTTCCTCCATGGGTATCAACGAGGATGCGCTGACGATCATCGGGATCTCGGCACGCTGGGCCTGTTCGGCCAGCACCATGTCGCCCCGGTAGGCGGTCAGCGCGCTGATACCCATGGGGGCGATACCGAAGGGCTGCGAGAACCGTTGCCCCAACAGCTCCACCTCGGTGGAAATCGACGACACATTGACCAGCGCCCTGGGCAGCCAGTGCACCTCGTTGAAGGCCTCGCGACCGGCCCTTGCCGTCTCGCCCTCCTCGGCCACGCTGGCGACATAGCCGAACAGGGGCCGCGGCAGGTGGCGACGCGCCGCCCGCTCGAAGTCGTCCAGGCTCAGGATGCGCTCGAGACGTCGCTTCATGATGCCCTCCCTGCTCGCCAGGATGACTCGTTGACGGCGTTGACCGGGCCTTCGCCGACCAGCGCACCGATCAGGTTGTCCACCGCGCGCCGCGCCATGGCAGCACGGGTCTCGTGGGTGGCCGAACCGATATGCGGCAGCACCACCACGTTGCCCATGCGCGCGAGCGGCGAGTCGGCGTCCAGCGGCTCCCGGGTAAAGACGTCGAGCCCGGCGGCGCGGATGGTGCCCTGTTCCAGCGCCTCGATCAGTGCCGTCTCGTCGACGACCTTGCCCCGGGCGATGTTGATCAGCGCGGCGGAGGGCTTCATCCGGGCAAGGGCGTCGGCGTCGATCAGGTGATGGGTGTCATCGCTGTAGGGCACCGCCAGACAGACGATGTCGGCGCGCGCGAGCAGCTCGTCCAGGGAGCAGTGTTCGGCGCCGAGGTGTTGCTCGAGCTCAGGCTTCGGTGCCCGCGCGGTGTACAGCACCGACATGCCGAAGCCCAGCGCGCCGCGCCTGGCGATCGCCGCGCCGATACGCCCCGCGCCGACGATGCCCAGTGCCTTGCCGTGCACGTCGTGACCAAACTGGTCGGGACCGACATGGGACGTCCAGCGTCCTTCCCGCACCATGCAGGACAGCTCCACCAACCGCCGCTGAGTCGCCATGATCAGGGCAAAGGCGGTATCTGCGGTGGTCTCGGTAAGCACGTCCGGGGTATTGCACAGCAGGATGCCCCGACGATTCATCGCCTCGAGCGGCAGCTGGTCGTAGCCGACCGAGATGGTCGACACCACCTCGAGATTAGGAGAGCGCTCGAGCATCGCCTCATCGAGTTCGAGCTTGCCGCCGATCAGACCGTGGGCGCTGGCCATCGCTGCCTCGAAGGCCTCGCGATTGCCCTCGTTCAGATCCTCGAAATAGTCCACCTGCCCCACCTCGTTCAAGGCCGCGAGTTCCTCCTCGCCCAGCCGCCTCAGGGCGACGATACGAGGCGCCTGCCCACGATCGCGGGCAGCGGGTGCTTTATCCATGTTGTTCCTCCTTGAGTCCCGGCATGGCGAAGTCTCGCTCTTCCAGCGCCGCGATCAGCTCCTGGCGACGCCCTGCGGCCAGTTCAATCAAGGGCGGGCGTAGCGTCGCCCAGGACGCCTGTCCCGAAAAATGTGCGGTAGCCACCTTCATCGCCGGTATCAGCGGATAGCGCTCGAACAGATCGCGCATGGCGTTCAACCCTGCCTGGCTTTCATCGGCCTCGGCTGTCTGCCAGTCGGCGGCGAGCCCGGCGATGGCCGCCGGATTGACGTTGGCGGTGGCACTGATGCAGCCCGCTCCCCCGCCGCGCAGCGTATCCAGCAGAAAACGCTCGCTGCCGGCGTACACCGCAAAGCCGTCGGCGCCGAAGGCGTCGATCAGTGCCTGGGTGTTGGCGAAGTCGCCACCGCTGTCCTTGATCCCCGCGACCATCTCGGGGAAGGCCTCGCGCAGCCGTGCGATCAGCTCGATCGACAGCGGCACCTGGGCCACCGGCGGAATATGGTAGAGATACAGCCGTAGGCGCGCATCGCCTACCCGCTCGATGACCTCGGAATAGTAGCGATAGAGCCCCTCGTCGCTGACGCCCTTGTAGTAGAACGGCGGCAGCATCAGCACTCCGGCCGCGCCCATGTCTACCGCGTCGCGGGTCAGCACGACCGTATCGTCGATGGCACAGTGGCCGGTGCCCGGCATCAGCCGGGAGGGATCGATGCCCGCCTGCCCCAGCTGTGAGAGCAATTCGCGTTTCTCGCCAAGGGTCAGCGAGTTGGCCTCGGAGTTGGTGCCGAACACCGCGAGTCCGACCCCGTGGGAATCGAGCCAGCGGCAGTGGGCAATAAAGCGCTCGGTATCGACGGCGAGATCCGACGTGAAGGGGGTGATCACCGGCGACCAGGCGTCGCTGGCATGGGCCAGGTTGGTGGCTGTCATGATGCGATTTCCTTAAATGGGGTGGAGCGCTCGATCGGGGTCGGGCGCCGCCCGACCAGCGGCCGATGACGACGGGTCACGACCAGGGCTCGCTGGCGTAGCGCTCCAGCGCCTCGCTGTCGAAGTTGAAGCCAAGGCCCGGGGCGCTCGGCAGCAGCAGGTTGCCGTCGGAGAACTGAAGCTGGGTGTCGATCAGCCGGCGGAAGTTGAGGACCTGGTCATCGGCGAAGAACTCCACCATGCGCGCGTTGGGCGCCGAGGCCACCAGGTGCACGTGCAGGTCATGGAACCAGTGGGGATAGACCTCGACCCCGTAGCTCGCCGCCGTGGCGGTGATGCGGCGAAACTCGGTGATGCCGCCGCACACGGCGGCGTCGGTCTGCAGGATCATCGCCGCCTCCTTGTCCAGCAGCTCCTTGAAGCGCCAGCGTCCGGCCTCGATCTCGCCGGTGGCGACCGGCACCGGGGTACGCTCGGCCAGACGGCGGTGGTTGTCGATGTCGTCGGGGCTGAACGGCTCCTCGATCCAGAACGGCGAGTACGCTTCGGCCATGCGCATGAACGCGAGCGCAGATGGCAGGTCGCGCCAGGCGTTGTTGGCATCCATCATCACCGCCACATGGGGGCCGACCGCCTCGCGCACCGCCGCCAGTCGCGCCTCCTCCCCGGCCAGGTCCTCGCGGCCCACCTTCAGCTTCACCGCCTTGAAGCCCTGCGCCACGTAGCCGGCCATTTCCTCGCCCAGCATCTCCGGCGTCTTGCCGTCGAGGTAGTAGCCGCCACTGGCGTAGGCCGGGACGCTGTCGCTGTCACTCGCCCCCAGGTACTTGTACAGCGGCAGCCCCGCCGCCCGGGCGTTGCGATCCCACAGGGCGGTGTCGAGAATACTGATGGCCCGCATCACCGAGCCACAGCGACCATGCAGCAGCGACTCCTGATACATGGCCTGCCACAGGCCTTCGGTGGCATGGGCGTCGGCCCCCAGCAGTACAGGCCTCAGCAGTTCGCGAACCGCCTGTGATACCAGCAGACCGGCATTGTTGCCGCCGTAGCAGAAGCCGATCCCGACCACGCCGTCGTCGCCTTCGACCTCCACCAGGGCGTAGTCGCGCTTGAACACCTGACGATTGGAGAAGCTGGTGGGATGGTCCAGCGGAACACTGATGGTGCGGGCACGGACGTCGCTGATACGCGTCATGGTGGGCTCCTTTCAAGATATTGTTGTGGTTGTCGCTAGCGTGGTTGCAGGCGTGGATGAAGCGCTGTCACCGCTATTGAAGCGGTGACAGCGCCTCGATCAGCCGGTGCGTGCCCCGCGCCGCAACGAGCTTTGCAGCCAGCGGAAGACCGGCGTGGCCTGGAGGATCGACAGCACCGCGATGCCGAGCAGCACCATGGCGATGGGGCTTTCGACGAAGATCATCGGGCTGTTCTGGCCGATCAGCATCGACTGCTGGAAGCTGGTTTCCATCACCGGCCCCAGGATCAGACCGATGACCATCGGCGCCGGTGAGATGCCGGCCTTGTTCATCCAGTAGCCGAACAGGCCGAAGCCGAGCATCAGCCCCACCTCGAACAGACTGTTGTTGATGGCGAAGGCGCCGATCACGCACAGGGTGATGATGGCGCAGGCGACGAAGCTGTCCGGCACCTTGGTCACCCCGACGCACAGCCGGGTGAACATCAGCCCCACCGCCAGCAGGCCGACATTGGCGAAGATCACCGCCCAGATCAGGGTGTAGGTGACATCGCCATAGTCGGTGAGCAGGTTGGGGCCTGGCAGGATGCCCTGGACCATCAGCGCCCCCAGCAGGATGGCGGTGGACGAACTGCCGGGGATACCGAGGGCGATGGTCGGAATCAGCGCGCCGCCGACCACCGCGTTGTTGGCGGCCTCGGGGGCGGCGACGCCGGCGATGTCGCCCTTGCCGAAGCGGCTCTTGTCCTTGGCAAAGCGCTTGGCCTCGTTGTAGGCAAACCAGCTCGCGGTGTCGCCGCCGGTGCCGGGGATCAGGCCGGTAACGATACCGATGCCGCCGGAGCGCAGGATGTTGGGCATCAGCGTGCGCAGCTCTTTCAGCCGCGGCACCAGCCGATCGGTGATCTTGCTGGCCACCTTGTCGCTGTCGTGGGCGTTTTCGATCAGGATCAACGCCTGGGGAATCGAGAACAGCCCGATCAGCGCCACCGTGAATTCGATGCCGGAAAACAGGTTGATGTTGCCGAAGGTCATGCGCGGTGTGCCGGTGATCAGGTCCATGCCCACGGTGCTGAGCAGCAGCCCCATGATGCCGGACAGCAATCCGCTGACGATGGAGCCCTGGGACAGCGAGCCGATGATGGTGATGCCCAGCACGGCGATGGCGAACAGCTCCACCGGGCCGAACTTCAACACCAGCACCCCCAGCAACGGTGCGGCGGTCAGCAGGGCGATCCCGCTCATCAGGCCGCCAAAGAAGGAGGCGAACAGCGACACCCCCAGCGCCTTGCCCGCCTGCCCCTGCTGGGACAGCGGAAAGCCGTCGAGCACGGTGGCCGCCGCCGAGGGCGTGCCTGGGGTCCGCAGCAGAATGGCGGCGATGGAGCCGCCGTAGGAGGCGCCGACGTACAGCGAGGCCAGCATGCTGAGCCCCGTCGCCGGGTCCATGGTAAAGGTCAGCGGCAACAGCAACGCCAGCGCCATGGTGGCGGACAGCCCCGGCATGGCGCCGACGAACAGCCCCAGCAGGGTGCCGCCGAGGATCAGCGCAATATTGGTAAAGGTGAGCACGTTGCTCAGCCCCACCATCACAAGCGAGTCGTTCATAGGGTCAGGCTCCAGGTTCGCGCGGGTGCAATGACGACCTCAGCGAAGCCGATCGGTGTGGCGAAGCGCACGACAGGACTTAAAACAACGGTGGCAACAGCGGCACGGGCAGGCCCAGAAAGCCGATGAATACCAGGCAGACCACGGTGATCAGACCGGCGATGCCGATCAGACTGAAGCGCAGCGACACATGGCGCACCAGCCACAGCGACAGGCCCATGAAGGCCGCCGTGGCGACCACATAGCCGAGCCAGGAGATGCTGTAGATGTAGACGGCGGCGAACACGAACACCGCCATCGCCTTGAGCGGCCTGGCGGGCGGCGCGGGCGCGCCATCGCCTTCGGTGAGTTCGCCCTCGGCCAGCTGACTGCCCTCGAGGGTGGGCGCGGCGCTCGACGAGGCCTGGGCCCGCGCGCGGGAATGCGCGGTCAACTCCTGCACGATCATGGCGATGGCGAACAGTCCCACCACCACCGCGTAGATCAGCGGCATCCGCGCCGCGGCGTCGGGATAGCCCAGCGAGGTGACCCCGAACAGCGTGGCCACCCCCAGGGCGAAAAGGCCAAACAGCAGGCGACTGAGTTTCATCAGTATGACTCCCTAGGTCGCTTGCCGACGGGCCAGGCCCGTCGGCAAGCGCACCGATCAACCGTTGATCTCGTCCTTCACGCTGGCCCAGATCTCCTCGAACTGGCCTTCCATGTCCTCGATCATCTGGCGATAGTCGTCGCCGGTCTGGATATCGAGGTTCATGGCCCGCTCCTCGGCGACCTTCTTGAACTCCTCGTTGGTCTTGAGTGCCTCGAAGGCGTCGATCAGCTGCTGGCGCGCCTCATCGGGGATGCCGGCCGGTGCGCTGTAGCCACGTGAGGAGCCGGCCACCACCTCGATGCCCTTCTCGCTCAGGGTCGGCACGTCGGGCAGCATCGACAGGCGCTCGCGGGCAAACACCGCCAGCGGCCTCAGGCTACCGGACTGAATGTGCCCGTAGACGTTGCCCAGGTTGTTGAAGCTGGCGTCGATCTGCCCGCCCATGGCGGCGGTGGCCGAAGGTCCGTCACCCTGGAACGGCACCTTCTGGAAGCTGATCCCCGAGGCCTGCTCGATCAGGATGGTGGAGAAGAAGTCATCACCGCCCACGCCGGAGTTGCCCACGGTGATGGTGCCCGGGTTCTCTTCGGCGGCGGCCAGGAACTCCTCCACCGTCTCGTAGGGGCTCTCCGCCGGTACCACGATGATGCCCGGGTCGGTCACCACATTGGCGATCGGGGTCAGCTCGTCCACCGAGTAGGTGATGGTGTCGTTCATGATGTAGTTGGTCATCAGCATCGGCGTATTGGTGATGCTGATGGTGGTGCCGTCGGCCTCGGTCTGCTTGGCCAGGCGGGTCCAGGCGATGGCACCGGTAGCCCCCGGCAGGTACTCGTTGACGAAGTCCACTCCCAGCGACTCGCGCAGGAACGGCTGGGTCAGCTGGGCCAGGGCGTCACTGCCCCCGCCGGCCTTGAATCCCTGCAGCACCTTGATCTCGTCGCCGGCGGAGTACTCCGCCATGGCGGCGCCGGGCAGAAGCAGGGTCGACAGAAGGATGGCGGCGTAAGCTCCACGATGTTTCATGGCTGCACCTCTTGTGCGGTTGTCGTTGTCTTTATCGTTGTCTTGCACTGGTACGTGCGACGGGCGCGGTCATCGCGCACCTGCTCAGGCGCTGTCTCCGAGCGCTGGGCCCTGTCTCAGGACGCTGGGGCGCTGAGTCGGGGCGAAGGCGCCGGGCACGTCGTGACTGCCAGATTCAACGTAGACGGTCGCCAATAAAATTGTCAATAATCTTGTTAACCATCTTTTCTCGTCCTAACCTAGCTAGCGAACCACGACGCAACGCCCTCCTGCGAAGGGGCTGTTCGGCGCCAGCGATAAAGATACGAGGACCGATCGATGAGCCAGGACTCAGACAACAACCACAACAACGCCACCCGGGGCATGTCCAACCGCCTGACCAACTACGGTGACGCCGACTTTTCGCTGTTTCTGCGCAAGGCGTTCATCAAGGGCATGGGCTATACCGACGATGCGCTGTCGCGGCCGGTGATCGGCATCGCCAACACCTACAGCGGCTACAACGCCTGTCACGGCAACGTGCCGGGGCTGGTCGAGAGCGTGAAGCGAGGGGTGATGCTGGCCGGCGGGCTGCCGGTGGAGTTCCCCACCATCACGCTGCATGAGTCCTTCGCCCACCCCACCAGCATGTACCTGAGAAACCTGATGGCACTGGACACCGAGGAGATGATTCGTGCCCAGCCGATGGATGCCGTGGTGGTGATCGGCGGCTGTGACAAGACGGTGCCGGCCCAGCTGATGGCGGCGGCCAGCGCCGATATACCCACCGTCCAGCTGGTCACCGGGCCCATGCTGTCGGGCTCCCATCGCGGCACCCGGGTCGGCGCCTGTACCGACTGCCGTCGCTACTGGGCGGCCTACCGCGGCCAGGACATCGACGACGCCGAGATCAGCGAGGTCAACGACAAGCTGGTGCCTACCGTGGGTACCTGTTCGGTGATGGGCACCGCCAGCACCATGGCCTGCCTGGCCGAGACCCTGGGCATCATGCTGCCCAACAGCGCCACCGCGCCGGCGGTCTACGCCGACCGCCAGCGCATCGCCGAGCAGTCCGGGACCGAAGCGGTACGGCTGGCCCGTGACGGGGTCACGCCCTCCCGGATCCTGACCCCCAAGGCCTTTGAAAATGCCCTGCGGGTGCTGCTGTCACTGGGAGGGTCGACCAACGGTCTGATCCACCTGACCGCCATCGCCGGTCGGCTGGGCATCGACATCGACCTGGACGCCTTCGATCGCATGAGCCGCGAGACGCCGGTGCTGGTCGACCTCAAGCCCTCCGGCGAGGGCTATATGGAGGATCTGCATCGCGCCGGCGGCCTGCCGACGCTGCTGCGAGAGCTGAAGCCCCTGCTGCACCTGGACACCATGACGATCAATGGTCGCACCCTGGGCGAGAACATCGACGCGGCGGTGCATCTGGTCGAGCAGCCGGTGGTGCGCCCACGCTCCCGCCCTGTCTACGCACAAGGCGGTATCGCCGTGCTGCGCGGCAACCTGGCCCCGGCCGGCGCCATCATCAAGCAGTCGGCGGCGTCTGCGGAGCTGATGCAGCATCGCGGACGGGCGGTGGTCTTTCATTCGCTGGAGGATCTGGCGACGCGCATCGACGATCCGGACCTGGACGTCAACGCCGACGACGTCCTGGTGCTGGCCAACATCGGCCCCAAGGGTGCTCCGGGCATGCCCGAGGCCGGATACATTCCAATCCCGAAGAAGCTCGCCACCCAGGGCGTCAAGGACATGGTGCGCATCTCGGACGGACGCATGAGCGGCACCGCCGCCGGCACCATCGTGCTGCACGTATCGCCGGAGGCCGCCGAAGGAGGGACGCTGGGGCTGGTGCGCGACGGCGACATCATCGAACTCGACGTCTCTGCCAACCGTATTTCGCTGGAAGTGGACGAGCAGACCCTGGAGAGCCGCCGCCAGGAGACCACGGCCCCGCCGCGTGAGCAGCCACCGATGCTCGGCTATCGTCGGCTGTTCATGGAGCAGATCCTGCAGGCCGACCAAGGCTGTGACTTCAAGGTGTGCCGCCCCGAGCCCCACTGTCGCGTGCCGACCCAGGAGTGAGGAAAGTCATTCGAGCCGATGAAGGCGGTGAGCGCTATTGATAGACTGGAGTCGGCGACGGGACCGTCTCGTCGCCGCTTCACCATCGTGATCGCAGAGGATGCGAGATGAGCCAGGTCAACGTGCAGGACCCTTCCAACAGCACCCGTCGTCCCAGCGCCACCAGCGTGGCGGAGGACATCGTCGGCAGTGTCGAGGAGGACATCGTGCTGGGGCGTCTGCACCCCAGGGAGCGACTGGTCGAGGAGGACCTGATCGAGCGCTTCGACTGCAAGCGCCACGTGGTGCGTCAGGCGCTGTTCCAGCTCGAGAGCATCGGCCTGGTCGAACGTATCAGAAACCGCGGCGCCTTCGTCAAGGCCTACACGCCCGAAGAGGTCGAGCAGCTCTACGCCATGCGTGAGATCCTCGAACTCGCCGGTGTCGACGCCCTGCCACTACCGGCGCCGGAGCGGTGGCTGAGCGAACTGGAGGACATCCACCAGCGCTACAGCGCTGCCGTGGACGCCCATGATCTGCGACGGGTATTCCATCTCAATATCGCCTTTCACCGCACCCTGTTCGCGGCGACCGGCAATCCCTACCTCTACGAGACCATCAACGAGTTCGCCCAGAAGGCCCACGGCATTCGTTTTATCGCCATCGCCGACAGCCACAGCCTGTCCCGGGCGCGCCATGAGCATCAGGCGATGATCGAGGCGATCCGACAGCAGGACCGCCACGCACTGCGCGAGCTGTGCCGTCAGCACCTGCTGCCCTCCAAGAATCGCTACCTCGAGCTGCATCCTTCCAATCGCTAGGCGCTGACATCCGTCGCAGGCATCCCTTGAAGGCGCCCCTGGCAGGCGCCCCTGGCGACCTCCGGGAACTGACGCGCCACTAGACTCTTCCAGCGCGTCCTCCAGCGCGTCTTCCAGCAGCCGACAGGCCAGACCGTCAGCAAGATGTCAGCCTTGCTCGCAGGCGCCCTTGGCGACCTCCCAGGACTGACGGATATGATCTTCGAGAAGGTAGCGGGCATCGTGGATACGCCGGTCCAGCGCCAGCTCGACCAGCTCGCCGTGCTGGGCATCGAGGCGGTCACGAATCTCCGGGTTGCCCGGTGCCAGACGACGATAGCGATCGAACTGATCGTGCAACTGCTCGATGAAGCGCAACAGCCAGTGTGAACCACAGGGCGCCAGCAGGGTGCGGTGAAAACGCTGGTGGGCCTGCTCCCACTGTTCGATCTCGCCCTGGGCCTTGTTGGCCCGCGACAGACGATGGCTGGCGGCCAGCAACTGCGACTCCCACTCGGCGTCCCCCTCCTGGAAGGCCTGGGTCAGCGCCATGCACTCCAGCTGCATACGTAGCCGAGAGATATCCTCGAGTTCTTCCGCCGACAGCGGCGGCACCCGGAAGCCGCGCTGATTGTGCTGCTCCAGCAGGCCGTAGGCGGCCAACCGGTTGAGCGCCTCGCGCAGCGGGCTCAGCCCCACCTCGTAGCGCTCTTTCAGCGCGCTGATGGCGAGCTTCTCCCCCGCCGCAAAACGCCCACGGATCAGGTCCTGCTTCAGCGCACTGAATACCTGGCTCGCCGCCGTCTCGCCGCTCGCCGCCACCTCGGCTGGTTGGGAATTGATCATGACAACACTCGCAAATAACAGGCTTGCAGAGTACGTCGGCAATTGACGTTCGCCAAGCGCTGGGCCATAGTTTTTAGAAAATATCGATATTAACAACAGTAGACGATATTTCTTACAACGATCGAGATATTTCTTCCACAAGGGTCGATATCTCTGACAAAACAGGCCCTGGCACAGAATGCCCTGACACAGAAAACCCTGACCCAACAGGGCGGAGCCTGTCCCCTTCACCACAACAACAGCCTCGGAACACGCCCATGTCCCAAGACGCTTCCCCTTCGACAGCGCCCGCTGTCTCGCTGTCTGGCTCTCGCCATCTGATTCTGCTCATCGCCGCCATCGGCAGTCTGCTGGTCGGCATCATGGGCCTTGGCATTCCCACCGCGGTGGCGCTGATCGTCGCCGGCGCCATCGCCATGACGCTATGCCTTGCCTGGGGTATCGCCTGGTCCCGTCTGGAAAGTGATCTGCTCAAGGGCATCCAGGCCATGCTGGTACCCATCCTGATCCTGATGAGCGTCGGCATGATGGTGGGGGTATGGATGCTCTCCGGCACCATTCCTGCCATGGTCACCCTGGGCCTCGAGTCGCTGACGCCGGGGCTCTTTCTGGTCGTCGCCTGCCTGTCATGCTCGCTGATGTCGGTCATGGCCGGGACCTCCTGGGGCACCCTCAGCACCATCGGCGTGGCGCTGATGGGGGTCGCGCTGGGGCTCGGCATTCCCCCGGCCTACGCCGCCGGCGCCATCGTCACCGGCACCTTCTTCGGCGACAAGCTGTCGCCGCTGTCGGATACCACGGTGATGGCCTCGGCGGTATGCGAGGTCAATATCATCACCCACATCCGCCATATGCTGTATTCGACCCTGCCGGCCTACCTGATCGCCCTGGTGGTCTACGCCTGGCTCGGCAGCGACGTCGCCACCTCCGGGGCGACCCTCGCCGGTGACGGCATGTCGACCCAGACCCAGGCGATCATCGACACCCTGGCCGCCACCTTCAGCGACAATCTGCTGACCCTGTTGCCGCCCCTGGTGGTGTTCGGCTGCATCCTGGCCAAGAAGCCGGTGCTGCCCGCCTTCATGCTCGGCATCGTCAGCGCGGCGCTGATCGCGGTGTTGCTGCAGGGCGCGAGCCTTTCCGAGATCGGTTCCGCCATGAACGCAGGCTTCGTCGCCGATACCGGGGTCGCCATGGTCGACAAGATGCTGTCCCGGGGTGGCCTGCAGGGCATGATGTCCACCGTGGCGGTGCTGATCGCCGCCGCCGTATTGGGGGCCCCGTTCAAGAGTGCCGGCACCCTGGACGCCGCCATCGCCTACCTGGCCCGACGCCACGCCGGCCGGCGCCAGGTGCTCGGTGGCTCCATGGCGCTGCATAGCCTGGCCTTTCTGCTGACCGGCAGCTACTACGTGACCTTCTCGCTGCTTGGCCCGCTGCTGCGCCCGCTGGTCGCCAGCAGCGGCAGCCCGACCAGGAACCTGTCACGTATCCTCGAGGACACCGGCACAACCCTGTCGCCGCTGGTGCCCTGGGGCGTCACCGGCGCCTTCACCGCCGCCACCCTGGGGGTCGCCACCGACGACTTCTTCGTCTACGCCATCCTCTGCTACGGCGCCATCGCCTTCTCGTTGCTCTATGTACTCACCGGCCTGACCCTGGGTCATGGCAGCGACGAGCGCCAGCCGGCCGGCTCCGCCTCCGGGGCCTGATATTCCGCCAGGGCCTGCGTCACCGCTGGATCGCGGCCACGATGAACATCAAACCCGCCATCATTCTCGGGGCCCGCCTTGCCGGGCCCCGAACCGTTGGATCGCTCTCGAGGGGATTGACGGCCTTTCGAGGGCGCGGCATAGTCGGGTCATAAAATCGATTTTTAACACCAATAACGATTGACCCGATCCAGCTTGGATCAGCGACCTCGAGTCAGCCACCTTGAAGAGAGACGCCATGTCTTCCCAGCGCGCGAACCCCAGCTCCCTGTCCACTCCCTACCCCGATGCCACGCCCTACCCGTCCCGGCGCAGCCCGACCTATTCTCGCGATGGCATGGTGGCGGCGTCCCAGCCCCAGGCCGCGCAGATCGGCCGCGATATGCTCGCCCGCGGCGGCAACGCGGTGGACGCCGCCATCGCCACCGCCGCCGCGCTGACGGTGGTCGAGCCCACCGGCTGCGGCATCGGCGGCGATGCCTTCGCGCTGGTGTGGATCGCCAACGACGATCAGGGCAACGGCGAGCTGCACGGGCTCAACGCCAGCGGCGTGGCGCCCCAGGCGCTGAACCGGGAAGCGCTGGTCGAGGCCGGCCACGACAAGGTCCCGCTCTACGGCTGGACCCCGGTGACGGTGCCCGGCACGCCATCCGCCTGGGCCGAACTGTCTCGCCGCTTCGGCAAGCTGGATTTCAAGACCCTGCTCGAACCCGCCATTCGCCTGGCCCGCGATGGTTTTCCGGTGTCACCGGTCATCGCCAGCCTGTGGCAGCGCGACACCGCGACCTTCCACAAGCACCTCGAAGGCGAAGCCACCCAGCCCTGGTTCGACACCTTTACCTTCGATGGCCGCGCTCCCGACGCCGGTGAGTGGTTTCGCAACGAAGACCAGGCCAGGACCCTGGAGGCCATCGCCGAGAGTCAGGCGGAGAGCTTCTACCGGGGCGAGCTGGCCGAGGCCATCGACGCCTTCTCGCGTCGCACCGGCGGCTATCTGCGCAAGGACGACCTGGCGGCCTATCAGCCCGAGTGGGTCACCCCGATCTCGGCCCGCTACCGCGACGTCGACGTCTGGGAGATCCCGCCCAATGGCCAGGGCCTGGTGGCGCTGATGGCGCTGCGCCTGCTCGATGGCTATCCGGCGTCCCACCGCGACGACCCAGAACTGCTGCATCGTCAGCTCGAGGCGATGAAGCTCGCCTACACCGACGGCAAGACCCATATCAGCGAGCCACAGGCCATGACCTACACGGTCGAGGAGCTGTTGTCCGACGCCTACACCGAGGCCCGTCGCGAGCTGATCCAGGACGCGGCCATCGACCCGCAGCCGGGCAAGCCCAGGGCCGGTGGCACCGTCTATCTGGCCACCGCCGACGCGGACGGCAACATGGTGTCCTTCATCCAGAGCAACTATCACGGCTTCGGCTCCGGCATCGTGGTGCCGGGAACCGGCATCGCCTTGCAGAACCGCGGTCACGACTTCAGCCTCGACGAGAGCCACGACAATGTGCTCAAGCCTGGCAAGAAGACCTTCCACACCATCATCCCGGGCTTCCTGACCCGAAACGGCAAGGCGCTGGGGCCCTTTGGCGTGATGGGCGGTTTCATGCAGCCCCAGGGCCACGTTCAGGTGGTGATGAACCTGGTCGACTTCGGCCTCAACCCCCAGTCGGCACTGGACGCACCGCGCTGGCAGTGGATGGGCGGTCGTACCATCGGTATCGAGCACGGCTATCCGGCACCGCTGGTACGTGCCATGGCCGCACGTGGTCATCGCATGCAGGTAGATACCGACAGCCGCAGCTACGGCCGTGGCCAGGTGATCCTGCGAGACCCCGATACCGGCATCTACTGTGGCGGCACCGAGCCCCGCACCGACGCCACCATCGCGGTGCTCTGACCCATGAGCGTACAAGCTTCGCTATTTGCCGCCTTCTTTCGCATCGGTATCTTCGGCTTCGGCGGCGGTCCGTCGATGATTCCGCTGGTCCACCAGGAGGTGGTCAAGCGCCACGCCTGGATGGACGACGACGCCTTCGCCGATGTCCTGGCCATCGGCAATACCCTGCCGGGGCCCATCGCCACCAAGATGGCCGGCTACATCGGCTATCGGGTCGGCGGGGTGTTCGGCGCCATCAATGCGGTGGTGGCGGTGATCGTGCCGGTGATCTTCGCCATGATCGCGCTGCTCGGCCTTTACAGCCGCTACGGCGACCAACGCTGGGTGCAGGGCATGGGGCTGGGCGTGGTGCCGGTGGTGATGGTGATGATGGCCCAGCTGACCTTCGATTTCTTCCAGAAGTCCCGGGCCGGGCTCGGCGTGGTCGCCACCCTGATCATGGGAGTGGCCGCCGGTGGCCTGATCTATGGTCTTGGCGTACACCCTGGGCTGATCATCGGCGCCATTCTGATCGCCGCTCTGCTCAGGCCCGAGAAGCCCCGCAACGCCCCTGAAGGAGGTCGCTCCTGATGATCTACTGGCAGCTGTTTCTGGCCTTTTTCATCCCCAATATCGTCGGCTACGGCGGTGGCCCCGCGATCATTCCGCTGATCGAGAACGAGGTGGTCGGCACCTACGGCTGGATGACCCATCAGGGCTTCGCCGAGACGCTGGCGCTGGGCAATGCCCTGCCGAGCCCCATCGCCACCAAGATGGCCGGCTATATCGGCTACGAAGTGGCCGGCGCCGGCGGCGCCATGGTGGCGGTGCTGGCCACCGTCGGTCCCTCGCTGCTGTTGATGCTGGCGGCCCTGGGCACCCTCTATCGCTACCGCGACTCGATCAAGGTCAAGTCCATGAGCCAGTGGGTCCGTCCTGTCGTCATGGTGCTGATGGCCTACCTGACCGTCAGCTTCCTCAAGGAGGGCATGGCGACCTCGGGCCTGGTGCACACCCTGATCATCGCCGCTGTGGCGGCACTGCTGCTGCTCAAGACCCGCGTACACCCGGCCCTGGTGGTGTGCTTCGGGCTCGGCTACGGCGCCCTGCTGCTGGGCTGAGAGACGACACGACACCACCGATACATCCACAACAACGACGCGTGACCTTCGATCCACCCATAACAATCAACCCGACCACCCAATCCAACAATCACTGACAAAAGCCCTCAACGCACAGGACAATCCCATGACCCTGCACCGTACCCCGTCAAAGATCGCTCTTTCCCGCCGCTCTTGCACCCGGACCGCGCTGGCCCTGGTGGTCTCTGCCTCCGCCCTGGCCGCCGCCAGTGTGGCCGTGGCCCAGGACGCCTACCCTGACAAGCCGGTGGAATTCATCGTGCCCTGGTCGCCGGGTGGCGGCAGCGACACCCTGATGCGCCTGGTCGCCAACCACGCCGAATCCCAGCTTGGTCAGCCGATCCCCGTGATCAACATGCCCGGGGTCAGCGGCACCACTGGCCTCAAGGAACTGTCCCGGCGTGACGCCGACGGCTACACCATCGGTCAGGTCCACGAAGGTCTGATGGTGGCCCACCACACCGGCCTGACTCCGCTCAACTACGATGACTTCGAACCGGTGGCCGGCGTCACCCAGTCGCCCCAGTACCTGACGGTTCCTGCCGGCGCGCCCTACACCACCTTCGAGGAGTTCGTCGAGTACGCCAAGGCCAATCCGGGTGAGGTCCGCTTCGGCGTGACCCTGGGCGGCGTGCCGCATATCCACGCCGCCATGATGGAAGAAGCCGAAGACCTGCAATTCCGCTACGTCGGCTTCGAGGGCACCGGCTCGCGCATCCGCGCCCTGGTCGGCGGCCACATCGACGCCGCCATCGGCGACATCTCCTCAAGCGGCGAGTTCGTCAAGAACGGTGACCTGCGATTCCTGGCGGTGGGCAGCGAGGAGCGCCAGCCCGAAGCGCCGGACGTACCGACCTTCACCGAGCTCGGCCATCCTGAGCTCAAGCTGAACATCATTCGCGGCATTCTGGCACCCAAGGGCACCCCGGAAGAACGCATCGACACCCTGGCCGAGGCCTTCGAGGCCATGAGCCAGGACGAGGCCTTCGCCCAGTCGGTACACAACGCCGGCGCCAGTGTGGTGTTCGAAGACCCCGAGGCGTTCGCCGAGTACCTCGAGACCAGCAACGCCACCATCGAGCGTCTGTCAGGGAAGCTTGCACGATGAGCCAGAGCACCACCGACCGCTCCCCTTCCGGGGAGCGGCACGCCCCGGGCCGGGGTGGTCCCCTGGCCCATGTGCTGTTGAACATCGCCCTGGCGGCGCTGTTCACCGCGCTCTTTGTCAGGGCCCAGGCGCTGCCATCGTCGATGTGGGAACCACTGGGTTCGGGCAGCTTCCCGCGGCTGGTACTGGCGGCGCTGGTGGCATTGAACCTGGCCATCGCCTTCAAGGAGGCGCGTGCCTTCCTGCGCCAGAGCGCCGGTGAGCGCGGCCAGGTCGGCGCCTGGATCTGGCGTCACCGGCTGGCCTTCGCTGTGCTGGCGCTGTTTGCGGTGTACATCATCGCCCTGCCCTGGCTGGGTTTCAGCCTGGCCTCGCTGGCCTTCCTGCTGGCGGGTCAATGGCTTCTGGGCGCGCGCTCGCTCAAGGCCCTGGCCATCGCTGTGGTGGTCGCCCTGGTGTTCTCGCTTGGGGTCGACACCCTTTTCCGCGACGTCTTCGTCATCAGCCTGCCCCGCGGCCTGTTCGGCTGAGGCGGCAACGACTCCTCGAGGAAATTGCTCATGATGGATGCGCTGCTGTCCGGCATGGACCAACTGTTTACGCTCTCGACCATGATCGCCATGCTGCTGGGTGTCATCGCCGGCGTCATCGCCTCGGCGATTCCTGGCTTCACCATCACCATGGCCATCGTGCTGACCCTGCCGCTGACCTTCACCATGGACCCGCTGCAGGGCGTGGCCACCATGCTGGCGGTCTATGTCGGCGGTTACACAGGCGGCCTGATCTCCGCCGCGCTGCTCGGCATCCCCGGCACGCCGTCGTCGGTGGCGACCACCTTCGACGCCTTCCCGATGGCGCGCAAGGGCGAGCCTGGCCGCGCCCTGGCGCTGGGTATCTGGGCCTCCTTCTTCGGCGCGCTGGTCAGCGTGGTGGTGTTGATCATCGCCGCCCCACCGCTGGCACTGATCGCCGTCAAGCTGGGCGCATGGGAGTACTTCTCTCTGATCATCTTCGCCATGACGGTGGTCGCAAGCCTGGTCGGCAAGTCCATGCTCAAGGGCCTGATGACCGGCCTGCTGGGACTGTTCATTGCCACCGTCGGCTCCGACCCGATGATGGGAGTGGCACGCTTCACCTTCGACTCGGACCTGCTCGCCAACGGCTTCCCCTTCCTGGTGGTGCTGATCGGTATCTTCGCCGTCAGCCAGCTGCTGTCCGAGGTGGAAGACGCCGAGGGCGTCAAGCACGGCAAGGCGCTGATGCCCGACGACGTCAACTTCAACCCCATGGCGGCGCTGAAGGAAACCTTAAGCTATCCGGTCAACCTGGTGCGTTCTTCACTGGTCGGGGTGTTCATCGGTGCGGTGCCCGGCGCCGGCGGCAGCATCGCCAACCTGCTGGCCTATGACCAGGCCAAGCGCGCCTCGAAGACCCCGGAGGCCTTCGGCACCGGGACGCCGGAAGGGGTGATCGCCTCGGAGTCCGGCAACTCGGCCACCTCCGGTGGCGGCCTGATTCCGATGATCGCCCTCGGTATCCCAGGCAGCGCGGTGGACGCGGTGCTGATGGCCTCGCTGATGGTCCATGGCATCGGCGTCGGTCCGCGCCTGATCATGGATCACGGTGATCTGGTCTACGGCATGTTCATGGCGATGCTGGTGGCCGCGCTGATGGTGCTGGTGGTGTGTCTGTTCAGCATGCGCTGGTTTCTGCGCGTCACCGAGGTGCCCAAGTCGATCATCGTGCCGGTGGTCCTGGTGTGCTGCGTGATCGGTGCCTTCGCGCTGAACAACCGGGTCACCGACGTCTACCTGCTGCTCGGCGTGGGCGTCTTCGGCTATGTGCTCAGCAAGCTGGACTACCCGCTGGCACCGCTGGTACTGGGCGTGATTCTCGGCCCCATCGCCGAGACCAACCTGCGCCGCGCGCTGATGTCCGACGAGAATTGGATGCTGTTCTTCACCCGTCCTATCTCGCTGGGCCTGCTGTTGCTGGCGGCACTGTCGATCGTGCTGGCGGTACGTCACCACCGTCGAGCCAAGCGCCTGCAGGCGGCCTGACGGCCTGGGTGCAACTCACCCGACAGACCCTCGGCGGGGCCCTGCTGGCCCCGTCGACGGTCACCATAACGATAACCCCTCCCCCTTCTTCCCTGACGATAAGGTTCCCCATGCGCTCTTTCTCCCAGCGTCTGCTGTCCCCCCTGGCCATCGCCTGCGCGACGATGCTGACGATGCCCGCCGCCTTCGCCGACGAGGCTCGCCAGGTGCGTATCGCCGTCGATGTGCCTTATCCACCGTTCGAATACCGCGATGCCAACGGCGAACTCGCGGGCTTCGAGATCGATCTGGGCAACGAGTTGTGCAAACGCGCCGAACTGGACTGCGAGTGGATCGTCCAGGGCTGGGACGGCATCATCCCCGGCCTGCTGGCACGCAAGTACGACGCCATCCTGTCGTCGATGCGCATCACCGAAGCGCGTGAACGCCAGGTTCGCTTCAGCGAGCCCTACGCCATGTCGCCCAAGGTCTGGGTGGCCCGTCGCGGCGAGGCCGTCGACCCAGAAGACCTGGCAAGCCTCGAGGGCATGACCGTCGGCGTCCAGCGCGGTACCACCCAGGACACCTACATCACCGGGCGCTATCGCGACACCCTCGATATCCGTCGCTACGCCACCGCCGACGAGGTCGCCCTCGACATGGAAAGCGGGCGTCTGGACCTGGCCTTCATCAACTACCCGGTGGCCATCGAGGCGCTGGATATCAAGGCCGAGGATGGCGACTTCACCCAGGTCGGCGAGCGTATCAATTCGCCAGAATCGATCTTCGGGCGCGGCAACGCCATCGCCGTGCGCCCCCGCGATGAAGCCCTGGCCGAGACCTTCAACCAGGCTCTAAACGAGGTCTACGCCGACGGCACCTTCCAGCGCCTGATGGAGCAGTACTTCGACTACGACCTGCGCCCCGCCAGCCGCCTGTAACCGGCATGGCAATCACAAGGGCCCGCCTGAGCATGGCGGGCCCTTGTCGTTTCCTTCGTGGTTTCCCCTGTAGCTTCCCTTGATGCTTCCCTCGATGCTTCCCACGTTGGTCTGACCGGCGTCGGCTCAGCTTTCCGCCTCACCCCGCTTTTCGCCGTCGCTTTTATTACCGCTTTCGTTGTTGTTTTCCGGACCGCTGTCAGGGCCGGCCTCGTCTCCGTCGACACTAGCACCGCCGCCGTTATCACTCGCTTTGCGGGCATACTGCGCCAGCAACCACCTGACGCCTCTCTCCCACGCCCAGGTGGGTAAAAGCCAATGCAGGAAGATCAATATCCTGGCGTCCCGAGGCCGCGCGTAGCGTCGACGTGGGCGACTGGCGGTCAGGGCATGGACCACCGCCTCGGCGATCATCTCGGGGGTGCCGGCCCGGGAGTGATCGGCAAGGATGGCGGCCATGCCGCGCTTGATCCGCGCATAGGGCGCCTCGGGAGGGTTCTCGCACAAGGGCTTGCGGGCAATCGCCGCCCATTCGCTGCGAATCACCCCGGGCTGGATCAGGCTGACGGACAGGCCAAAGGGGCGCGTCTCGACCCTCAGGGCATCACTCAGCGCTTCCAACGCGTACTTGGTGGCGTGGTACCAGCCACCCACCGGAAACCAGATACGGCCGGCCATGGAGCCAATATTGACGATGCGACCGCGCCGTCGACGTCGCATGCCGGGCAAGACCTCCCGAGTCAACGCCATCAGCCCGAACACGTTGACCTCGAACTGACGCCTGGCCTCCTCGATCGGGACTTCCTCCAGCACGCCATAGCTGCCGTAGCCGGCGTTGTTGACCAACCCATCGAGCTCGACGCCGTCGCGCTCGATACGTGTCAGCACCGCGGCAATGCTGTCGGCGTCGGTGATATCCAGCGCCAGCACCCGGGCGCCCTTGTCAGCTAGGTGGCTCATGCGCTCGACCCGCCGAGCGCCTGCGTATACGATAAACCCCTGCTCGAGCAGCGCGGTGACGATCGCCTCGCCGATCCCTGACGACGCCCCTGTCACCAGCACGCACCTTTCAGTCCCTTGATGGTTCAACGGCCAAGCTCCCTATTTCATGGATTCGGTTACCACGCTAGCGCGTTTGAATTCGAAGATGGCACTCACCTTTCGAGGTAGGTGCTCGATCTTGTGCTCTTTTAGCCCCGACCATGGTGAAGAGGCACAGGCCTCGGAGAGAAGGCACAGACTCGAGCTTTCATCACGTTATGCTCAAACATGCTTGGACAATCCAGGGGGGCTTCTTATCGGGTAACGCTGATCTAGAGTATGAAGTGCCTTTGAAGCGACTGGCCTCGGCCCTCGGCCGGCCACCGTCTCCCATGTCAGCACCGCCGTTGACACTCGTGCCTGCACCACCGCCATCACGACCGTGTTCATCGGCGCCAGCGCTATCGATAACCATCCCAGGAGCCGCCATGCCCATCCGCACGATCAACGCCCTTGCCCTGTCGCTCGCCCTTGCCATCCCGCCGCTTGCCGTCACACCACTTGCGGCCTTTGCCGACGAGATGCCCGGCCGTCAGTTTGCTGATGTAGGAGACTTTCGCGTCGCCTATCGCGAATGGGGCGAGCCTGGTGACCCGGCGGTCATGCTGATCCATGGCATTCCGCTCAACAGCGTGCTGTTCTCCCGGGTGGGCCCGCTGCTGGCGGAACAGGGCTATCACGTCTTCGCGCCCGGCCAACTCGGGCTCAGCTACACCGACGGCCCCATGGACGCCGACCACTCGCTCAAGGGCCAGGCCGAAATCATGACCGACTTCGCCAATCAGGTCATGCCCGGCCCCTACATCCTGTTCGGCCACGACCTGGGGGGCGGCATCGCCCAGATCATGGTGACCGATCCCGAGCTCAAGGAGCAGAACCAGGTCCGCAAGATCGTGATCGGCAACTCCGCCGTGCTCGACATGTGGCCGGTCCCGGAGGCCAACGCCGCCATCGCCAAGGCCAAGTCCGCCGAGGCCAGCCAGATCTTCAGTGCCGACAACGTCCGCGAGATCGTCAAGAACTTCGCCTCGGCAGGTCTCATGCAGCCGGAGGAGACCCTGACCGACGAGATCCTCGAGGACCTCTACGGCAACTATGCCGAGAACGAGTCGACCCGCAACCATTTCATCGAGTACCTCAAGGCCATGGATAACCGCCTTACCCTTGAGGCCTCACCTCGGATGGTGATGTGGAACAAGCCTGCGATGCTGCTGTGGGGCGTGCATGACCCCTTCCAGCCGCCCTACGTCTCCGGCGTGGCACTGGCCCGCATCATGCCCCACGCCACCTGGGAATATCTGGACGCCAGCCACTTCTATCCGCTGGAGCGCCCCCAGGAGGTGGTCGACGCCTTCGTTGCGTGGGACCAGCAGTAGGAGGTTCCGCCCTTGTCAGCGCTGCTCGCCGGGAGACCCGACCTTGGGTCCTGAACGGCGACGGCGTTCACCATGCCGATCACGCGCCCGCTTGATGCGGGCGCGTGCTGTTTCGCCAGCCGCTTTAATTCCCCTGGCGGTAAGCGAGCCCTCGCTCTCTCGTGGCGGGCGCCAACCTGAGGCATAGTGGACGCTCGATAGATTTCTTTCGCATCCATCATTTGCCCCTGGTCGACTCGCCTGTACTGGCTACCCGGGGCCCTGCAACGGAGGTCAGACATGGTTCGCATCCACGACGACAATGCCCAGGCAATCGGCAACACCCCGCTGGTGCGGCTGAACCGGGTCAATGAAGGCGCCACGATCTGGGCCAAGATCGAGGGGCGCAATCCGGCCTACAGCGTCAAGTGCCGGATCGGTGCGGCGATGATCTGGGATGCCGAGGAACGCGGCGTGCTCAAGCCGGGCATGACCATCATCGAGCCAACCAGCGGCAATACCGGCATCGCCCTCGCCTTCGTTGCCGCCGCCAAGGGCTACCCGCTGACCCTGACCATGCCGGCCTCCATGAGCCTGGAGCGGCGCAAGGTACTGAAGGCCCTGGGCGCCGAACTGGTGCTGACCGAACCGGCCAAGGGCATGCCCGGCGCCATCGCCAAGGCCGAAGAGATGGCCAAGTCCGATCCGTCGACCTACTTCCTGCCCCAGCAGTTCTCCAACCCGGCCAACCCGCGCATCCACGAGACCACCACCGGCCCCGAGATCTGGAACGATACCGACGGCGAGGTCGATGTCTTCGTAGCCGGCGTCGGCACCGGGGGCACCCTGACCGGGGTCTCGCGCTACATCAAGAAGACCCAGGGCAAGGCGATCACCACCGTGGCGGTGGAGCCCACCGACTCCCCTATCCTGACCCAGGCCAGGGAAGGCAAGGAACTCAAGCCCGCTCCCCACAAGATCCAGGGCATCGGTGCCGGCTTCGTGCCGGACAATCTGGACATGGATCTGGTCGATCGCGTCGAGACGGTCACCAACGAGGACGCCATGGCCATGGCCCATCGACTGATGCGTGAAGAAGGCATCCTCTGCGGCATTTCCTGCGGGGCAGCGGTCGAGGCTGCGGTGCGTGTCAGCAAGCTGCCCGAGTTCGCCGGCAAGAATATCGTGGTGGTACTGCCAGACAGCGCTGAGCGCTATTTGAGCTCGGCGCTGTTCGCCGACCTGTTCACCGAGCAGGAACTCAACCAGTAACGTCGCCCAGACGGTCAACAGGCGAGCCGGCCCGTGCCGGCTCGCCTGTCATTTCGATCCAGCCTTTCATCGCTGCCGCTGGAGAGGCGAGTCGCGCAGCCTCCTGCGGCATCTCAGGTATTGAGCACCACGCCACCGTTGAGGTGCAGCGTCTGGCCACTCATGTAGGACGACTCTTCGCTGGCCAGATAGACATAGGCGGGCCCCATCTCGCTGGGCTGGCCTGCCCGATTCATCGGCACCTGACCACCGAACTCGGCGACCTTTTGTTCGTCGAAGCTCGCCGGGATCAACGGCGTCCATACCGGCCCCGGGGCCACTGCGTTGACGCGAATCTCGCGATCCATCAGGGTCGCCGCCAGCGAACGTACCAGTGCCTGCACCGCCCCCTTGGTCGCGGTGTAGTCGAGCAGGGTGTCATTGCCCTTGAAGGCATTGATCGAGGAGGTAGCGATGATGGTATCGCCGGCGTCGAGATGGGGCACCGCCGCCTTGGACAGATAGAAGTGGCTGTAGACATTGGTGCGGAAGGTCCGCTCCAGCTGCGCATCATCCACCTCGGTAATATCGGACCAGTCATACTGTTCGGCGGCGTTGTTGACCAGGATATTGAGCCGTCCAAAGCGCTCGATGGTGCTGGCCACGGCCTGACGACAGAAGTCGGCATCACCGACGTCCCCCTTGAGCACCAGGCACTCACCGCCTTCCTTCTCGACCATCTGGCGGGTGGTCTCGGCATCCTGATCTTCTTCCAGATGCACGATGGCGCAGTGCGCGCCCTCACGGGCATAGTGCACCGCCACGGAGCGACCGATACCGCTGTCGCCGCCGCTGATCAGCGCCACCTTGCCGTCCAGCTTGCCGCTGCCACGGTAGCTGTCACGGATCACCTCCGGCTCGGGCTGCATGGCCGACTCGCTGCCGGGCTGACGATGCTGTTGCTGAGGGGGTTGCTGTGTAGACATGGATCCACTCCTTCGGCTCATCGACATGGCGAACGTCATGGCCCCCGCCACCACGGGCATCCCTGGGGGCCGGCGGTACGCAACAGGCGTCTGCGGCAGAAGCCCTTTTCTGCACGTGACGTGAAGGTTGTGTACCACTTTTGTACAGAGTGGGACAGTCAGCGACTGACTTCAAGGGGCAAGCAACGACTTTGCACCGTCAAGCATCTCGACCTCTCGCCGCCTTCATGTCGCTCACACTGGTCAATAGGCTCTGCGTGCCGACGTGCCTCCTATCCCCATGGCTTGAAAAGGAACACCCATGCCCCATCGCACTCCTCCCAGCGTCAGTCGCCAACGCAACAAGGTGGTCAGTGCCGAGGAGTCGGTACAGCTGATCCGTGACGGCGACAGCCTTGCCACCGGCGGCTTCGTCGGGGTGGCCTTTCCCGAGGCACTGGCGGTAGCGCTGGAGCAACGCTTCGTGGAGTCCGGCCATCCTCGTGATCTGACGCTGATCTACGCCGCTGGCCAGGGCGACGGCAAGGGCCGTGGCGTCGATCACTTCGGTCACCCTGGACTACTAAAGCGCGTCATCGGAGGCCACTGGGGGCTGGTACCGCGCTTGCAGAAGCTGGCCATCGACAACCAGATCGAGGCCTACAACCTGCCACAGGGCGTGATCTCCCATCTGTTTCGCGACACCGCCGCCGGCAAGCCGGGCACCCTGACCAAGGTGGGGCTCGATACCTTTGTCGACCCACGTCAGGGGGGCGGCAAGATCAACGAGCGCACCACCGAGGATCGCGTGCGGCTGATGCCCATCGATGGCGAGGAGTACCTGTTCTACCAGGCTCAGCCGATTCAGGTCGCGCTATTGCGCGGGACCACCGCCGACGCCGACGGCAACGTGACGATGGAGCGTGAGGCGCTATTTCTGGAGATGCAGGCCATTGCCATGGCGGTGCACAATTCCGGGGGCATCGTCATCGTCCAGGTCGAGAGTCTGGCCGAACGAGGCACCCTCAAGGCCAAGGACGTGAAGATCCCCGGCGTGCTGGTCGACGCCGTGGTGCTGGCACAGCCCGAGTATCACTGGCAGACCTTCGCCACCCAGTTCAGTCGCGCCTTCGCCGGCGAACTGAAGGCGCCGATGAATGACATCGCCAGCCTCTCGCTGACCGAGCGCAAGGTCATCGCCCGCCGCGCCGCCTTCGAGCTTCGGCCCAACAGCATCGTCAACCTGGGCATCGGCATGCCCGAGGGCATCGCCAACGTGGCCAATGAGGAAGGGCTGCTCGAGTACCTGACGCTGACCGCCGAGCCCGGCGTCATCGGCGGCCTGCCGGCGGGCGGGCTCGACTTCGGCGCCGCCATCAATACCCAGGCGATCATCGACCAGCCAAGCCAGTTCGACTTCTACGATGGCGGCGGCCTGGACATCGCCTTTCTCGGTCTCGCCCAGGTCGACCAGGAGGGCAGCGTCAACGTCAGCCGCTTCGGCCCCAGGCTTGCCGGCGCCGGCGGCTTTATCAACATCAGCCAGAACGCCAAACGGTTAGTGTTCGTCGGTACCTTCACCGCCGGTGCCCAGCTGTCCATCGACTCGGGAAGACTAAAGATCGACGCCGACGGCAGCCAGCGCAAGTTTGTCGAGCGCGTCGAGCACCGCACCTTCAGTGGCCCCCTGGCGGCGAAGCGCGGCCAGCCGGTGCTCTACGTCACCGAGCGCTGCGTGTTCGAACTGCGCGCGCAAGGGCTGACGCTGATCGAGATCGCCCCGGGGATGGAACTTGAGCGCGACATCCTGGCGCTGATGGACTTTCGGCCCCACATCGACGCGCCCCTTGCCACCATGGATCCCCGCCTGTTCGACAGCGCCTCCATGGACCTGCTCGAGACCCTGCTGGAGCGGCCGATCGCCGAGCGCTTGAGCGTCGATCTCGACACTTACCAGTTCTTCATCAACTTCGAGGGACTGGCGGTCAACGACGATGACACCATCGCCACCATCGAGAGGGAGGTCGAACGCCTGCTTGAGCCCCTGGGCCGTCCCGTCTATGCCATCGTCAACTACGACAACTTCACCATCGCGCCGCACCTTGTCGAGCGCTACACCGAAATGATCTGCGGCCTGTCCGAGCGCTTCTACGAGCGCGTCACTCGCTACACCACCAGTGCCTTCCTGCGCCTCAAGCTCGGCGACGCGCTGGAGCGCCGTGCCGATGCACCGCACATCTACGAGAACCGCAAGGACGCCCTGAGCCACCTGCTCGACGAGCAGCAAGACAGCTGACCATTCTGCGACCATATGGCTGTCTGATGGCTCTCCATGAAAAAGGCGCTGGAGTTTCCTCCAGCGCCTTTTGTGCAAGCGGCTTGAAAAACGTCTGCCTTCAGCCGGCTTCCCGATCCTGCATGTCCTGCAGATACTCTTCAGCGAGGTTGGCCTTGGTGGCATCGTCAAAGGCGCGTCCGGCGAGCTGAAACACCTCCTGCTCTTCCTCGTCGAGGTGGTGAGTGACCAGATGCTGCAGCTTCTTGGCGCTGGCAAGCCAGCCCGGTGAACTGTAGTCGGTCGTCTCGAGCGCCTCGATCAGCTCATCGATCTCGTGGTGCTCGGCCACGCTGTGCCGCGCCTTCTCCTGGGTCATGTCATGCTCCATCATCGGCATGTACAGGGCCCGCTCTTCTGCGCCAGCGTGGTTCTCGAGCTCCTCCTTGACGCGCTTGAACAGCTCATCGCGCCCGTCACTGTCGCCTTCGGTCTCCACCAGCAGTTCCAGCAGGCGGCGCTGCTTGTCGTGGCTCTCACGCAGGGCTTCAAAGATGGTCACGGATCTCTTCCTCCTTGTAGAAGCGGTGCCAGGATCGCGCCGTCGACGGCGTCTGTTCCATGGCGATGTCACGGCTCTTCCATATACCAAACTTATACAAGGATGGTTTTATTGTTCAAGATCCGCAACCCGAAGCCTACGATCGCCTAAGTCTACCGAGTCTTTTGCCCAATTCTGCTCCACTCCTGCTGGCCTTTACTCCCAGGCCAGACGGCTACGGGAATAAAGCTTGCTCAGTGAACCAGCGAGAGCGCTTTGCGAACGCTTGAGGACGCTAGCCGGTCGGGCTCGTCCAGGAGACGCCAGGTAGCGACCGCCAGCATTGGGACGGACGTCATTTTCGGGCGGACCCAATTGGCAAATTCTTGCTCGGTACGTGCCAAATCGGGCGGCTTCGGGAACACCTCGAGTCGCACCGACAGGTTGTCGGTTAGCATCCGACAGAGGCTACGTCGACTGACTACAAACTCTTAGGTCAGCCGCCCTGAGTCGGCAATTCCGGCTACAGTGTGTGGGCACCAAGGAGCCAGCGGGTGGACGATGGTAGCTTGCCCAGTCACTCGGAAGCTGCGTTACTGTACATGGACACGCAATAGCGGGAGGACACCCTGCCTTGAGAGCCAGCATTCGACTTGCCGTCATGGCCTCATGCATCGTGCTTTCCGCCCGAGCCGCCGACTCCCCTCCTCTGACGTCCGGACAGACCCTCTACCAGCAGGGAACCCACGGCGAGTCACCTCATCCCTCCTGTGCAAGCTGCCACGGTGTCGATGGCCTGGGGATCGATGGCACTGCACCCGCTGTCCATTGGACGGCATTGACCAGCGAAGACCACCAGCCTGGCTATGATCGAACGAGTCTGCTGAAGGCACTGAGTCAGGGCATCGCTCCCGATCAACGCCGACTGTCTGCGCAGATGCCACGTTATGCACTGGACGACGACGTTCTGGACTCGCTGATCGACCACCTGCAACAGCTCTCGGCGGCGACGGACACCGGCATCGAACCCACACGTGTGCTGGTGGGCATCTCCGGAAATTCGGACCTGGATATCGGCTTCAGCGCGGCCATTGCTGCCTTCAATAGCCAGGGCGGCGCTTTTGGTCGACGTATCGAGGTGACGACGCGGCCTGACGTGTTAACGACCCTGGCCGAGATCGATGACCGGCTGGAAGAGCGCTTGCAGACGGCCTGCCTGGTGGCCGCCGTCAAGGAAGTGCGCAATACCAGCGCACAGCGCGTGGGCCTGCTCGGCCGCCATGGCGATGAATTTCGCTTTCGGCTGATGACCATGAGTCTTCCGCTCTCGGCGGCAGCCGATGTGACCCTGGTCGCCAGCGACAATATTGTCGACGAACTGGAAAATGGTGAACTGCTGGACACCCCCAGAACCCTGGTCGGTTGTCTGGATCATCTCGGCGAACACGCCGCTGCCCTGGCAGAAGCCGGCCATGAGGTTATCCTCGCCATACCGCACCAGGACGCCCTGAGCTGGGCCGCCCTCCACGATCAGGGGCCCGAAGCCCTGCGTGGCTACGCCCTTGGCGCCCTGCTCGGAGAAGCCCTGGCTGCAGCGGGGGCCGATCTGACACCGGAGCGATTGAACAAGGCACTCGAGAGCATTGCTCTGACGGCCCAGACCGTCTATCTGGAACCTCGCTTCACCCCAAGGTATCTGCTCAGCCCGCCGTGATCAGACGCGCCGCCAGATACATGCCCAGGGCAAAGACGATATGGCCCACCACGTTGTTCATGCGGGCGAGGCTCGGGTTGGGAGCGCCCGAGCAGGCAACTCCCACTCCCATGCCAGGCTGCAGGATGAACCAGCCCGCACCTACCGTCACCAGGCCCACGATCAAGGCCGGGCCAAAGGTCGGTGCCAACGCCCAGCCATCTCCCCACACCAATAACAGCGCCAGGGCAAAGCTCACGCCCACGACGTAGTGCATGATCCAGCCGATGGCGAGCTCCCCGCCGATCGCAGGCGAGGAAGCGATCCCCTGCCGATGGACCAGTCTCCCCTTGGGCAAGCCCGAAAACCAGCGGCCGACCAGATGCCAGGGTGGCAGTGGTTGCCCTATCGACTTGTTCAACAGCCAATTCCACAGATCCAGCAGGGCAGTCCCGCCGACACCGATCACCAGGGCAAGACCAAGCGTATCGAACATCCCTTTCTCCTGACACTGGACTCCATCAATCGCCCTGGAGCCGAAGGCATAAGCGCCCATCGCACGATCGGCGTCACCACCGATGTGCGCAGGCTAAGTGGAAATACTATCCATCAAGCAGAGGCGCCATTCATGCCACCCGAGCCGACAACCGCCTGACCAACCTAGCGTGAAAGCAGACACTTCACCAGAAACGCTTGCCCAAGCGCCCGCGCTCGCTAACGACGTCGATATCGAAGTCGCTATCGAAAGGGCAAGGCCCGAGGAACCATCACTGGGTGATATTCACCGGACCCTATCGGCAAGCGCCCGCCGCAGGGATATTCATGGACTCCGCTCTCGGAGGCCGCTCTCAGCAACCGTCACGGAGCTTAAAAGGCGTTGAGAGGGATCTTGAGGTAGCGACGGCCGTTGGACTCTGCCTTGGGCAAACGTCCTCCCAGAATATTTACCTGGAGTGATGGCAGCATCAGCGCAGGCATCGGCAAGTCCTGGTCGCGTCCATTGCGCATGGCGATGTAGCCGGCCTCGTGCTGACCCTGGAGATGGATGTTGTCACGGCGCTGCTCAGCCACCGTGCTCTCCCACCGGGGCTCCCGGCCTCCGGGGCGATAGTCGTGCCCGGTAAATATGCGGGTATCTTCCGGCAAGGCAAGCAGATCCTGTATCGACTGCCACAACGCCTGAGCGTCGCCACCGGGAAAGTCTGCCCGGGCCGTGCCGAAGTCAGGCTGAAACAGGGTGTCGTGGACGAAGGCAGCATCACCGACGCGGTAGGTCACCGACGCCAGGGTATGCCCGGGAGAGAACATCACCTCGACCTCGAGACTACCGATGGAGAAGCGATCCCCCTCAGCCCACAGCCTGTCCCACTGACTACCGTCGCAGGCCAGCTCCGGCCAATGATAGATATCCTTCCACAGCGCCTGTACCTCGGTGATCTTCTGCCCAATTGCCGTCGGCGCCCCCGTCTGCTGCTTGAGATACTGCGCCGCCGACAGATGATCGGCATGGGGATGGGTATCCAGCACCCACTCGACTTCGAGGCCGTGTTCCTTAACGTAGCCAAGCAGTTCATCCGCGCTGGCGGTGGACGTCGCACCGGAGGCCGCATCGAAATCAAGCACCGGATCGATGATGGCACACCGTCTGGTATCGGGGTCCGTGACCACGTACTGGACGCTCGATGTCGCGGTATCGAAGAACCCCGTCACCTGTGGCCGTCCCTCGGAATGACGAATTCGTTGCATCTGGCACCTCCTTCGCTCTGCGCACGATGAATATGCCATTTCGATCTTTCTTTAGCACCTTTGTTCCATCCAGAGCAGCATTCCGCATAGGAAGCAGAAACGAAAGAAGCCCAACTCCTCTCGGAATTGGGCTTCTTCTAAAGAAAATCCTGACGATGACACTTAGACAGCAAGGTCGCTCGCATGGGGGTGAGTCACCCCAGCGCTCTTTACAAGGGCTGCGGCAACGCCGCAAGGGGTGACGAACGACGCGAGCTTGCGAGCGGCCGGACCGCGCCGAGGGGGTTATCGGCGCGGCCCCACATATAAAGAGAGGGGCTGAACTTGTAGAGAGCCCATGCATGCGCTCTTTACAAAAAGAAGGCCCAATTCCTCTCGGAATTGGGCCTTCTTTCGAATCGATACCTGACGATGACACTTAGACAGCAATGTCGCTCGCATGGGGGTGAGTCACCCCGAGCTTTTGCGGCAACGCCGCAAGGGGAGACGAACGACGCGAGCCTGCGAGCGGCCGGACCGCACGCAGTGCGGCCCCACATATAAAGAGCGGGGTCTTCCCCATGCATGCGAAAAAGCCCAACTCCTCTCGGAATTGGGCTTCTTCTGAATAAATGCCTGACGATGACCTACTCTCGCATGGGGAGACCCCACACTACCATCGGCGCTGAGCGGTTTCACTTCTGAGTTCGGCAAGGGATCAGGTGGTTCCCACTCGCTATGGTCGTCAGGCGGAAAAAAGACAACGTACACCATGCCGACGATACGTTTCATCGTATCCGTCAATTGATTCGAGACATCATCGACCAAAACCCTTTGGGTGTTATATGGTCAAGCCTCACGGACCATTAGTACCGGTTAGCTCAACGCCTTGCAGCGCTTCCACACCCGGCCTATCAACCAGCTGGTCTTGCTGGGTCCTTTAGGAGGCTCAAGGCCTCAGGGAGATCTCATCTTGAAGGGGGCTTCCCGCTTAGATGCTTTCAGCGGTTATCCCGTCCGTACATAGCTACCCGGCAATGCCACTGGCGTGACAACCGGAACACCAGAGGTACGTCCACTCCGGTCCTCTCGTACTAGGAGCAGCGCTTCTCAAATCTCCAACGCCCACGGCAGATAGGGACCGAACTGTCTCACGACGTTCTAAACCCAGCTCGCGTACCACTTTAAATGGCGAACAGCCATACCCTTGGGACCGACTTCAGCCCCAGGATGTGATGAGCCGACATCGAGGTGCCAAACACCGCCGTCGATGTGAACTCTTGGGCGGTATCAGCCTGTTATCCCCGGAGTACCTTTTATCCGTTGAGCGATGGCCCTTCCATACAGAACCACCGGATCACTAGAACCTACTTTCGTATCTGCTCGACGTGTCTGTCTCGCAGTTAAGCACCCTTATGCTCTTGCACTCACTGCACGATTTCCAACCGTGCTGAGGGTACCTTCGTGCTCCTCCGTTACTCTTTGGGAGGAGACCGCCCCAGTCAAACTACCCACCACACACGGTCCTCGAACCGGATTACGGTCCTGAGTTAGAACGCCAATGATGCCAGGCTGGTATTTCAAGGTTGGCTCCACCCCATCTGGCGACAGGGTTTCAAAGCCTCCCAGCTATCCTACACAAGCAACATCAGCGTCCAGTGTGAAGCTGTAGTAAAGGTTCACGGGGTCTTTCCGTCTAGCCGCGGGTACACAGCATCTTCACTGCGATTTCAATTTCACTGAGTCTCGGGTGGAGACAGCGTGGCCATCATTACGCCATTCGTGCAGGTCGGAACTTACCCGACAAGGAATTTCGCTACCTTAGGACCGTTATAGTTACGGCCGCCGTTTACCGGGGCTTCGATCAGGAGCTTCGCGTGAGCTAACACCATCACTTAACCTTCCGGCACCGGGCAGGCGTCACACCCTATACGTCCGCTTGCGCGTTTGCAGAGTGCTGTGTTTTTAATAAACAGTTGCAGCCACCTGGTATCTTCGACCGCGTCAGGCTCCGGTCGCGAGGACCTTCACCCTAATGCGGCGTGCCTTCTCCCGAAGTTACGGCACCATTTTGCCTAGTTCCTTCACCCGAGTTCTCTCAAGCGCCTTGGTATTCTCTACCTGACCACCTGTGTCGGTTTGGGGTACGGTCTCACAGTATCTGAAGCTTAGAGGCTTTTCCTGGAAGCGTGGCATCGATGACTTCCTGACCGTAGTCAGTTCGTCTCGCCTCTCGGCCTTGAGGATCCGGATTTACCTGAATCCTCAGCCTACCGGCTTTCACCAGGACAACCAACGCCTGGCTCACCTAGCCTTCTTCGTCCCCCCATCGCAATACTGTGAGGTACGGGAATATTGACCCGTTTCCCATCGACTACGCCTTTCGGCCTCGCCTTAGGGGCCGACTCACTCTGCTCCGATTAGCGTCGAACAGAAACCCTTGGTCTTCCGGCGGGGGAGTTTTTCACTCCCCTTGTCGTTACTCATGTCAGCATTCGCACTCGTGATACCTCCAGCATGCTTCTCAACACACCTTCATCGGCTTACACGACGCTCCTCTACCGCGTGTTCGCATCCTTAAAATGACTCAGGCCGTTCACCTTGCCCTGCCCGACTCAACGTTCGGGAAGCGCTTTGCCATCGCTTCGCGATGGCAGCGAACTGACACTATCGAATCACCTTAAGTGATGCGAACACACCCGTAGCTTCGGTACCTGGTTTGAGCCCCGTTACATCTTCCGCGCAGGCCGACTCGACTAGTGAGCTATTACGCTTTCTTTAAAGGATGGCTGCTTCTAAGCCAACCTCCTAGCTGTCTAAGCCTTCCCACATCGTTTCCCACTTAACCAGGATTTCGGGACCTTAGCTGACGGTCTGGGTTGTTTCCCTTTTCACAACGGACGTTAGCACCCGCTGTGTGTCTCCCACGCTTGCACTCACCGGTATTCGGAGTTTGCCTCGGGTTGGTAAGTCGGGATGACCCCCTAGCCGAAACAGTGCTCTACCCCCGGCGGTGATACGTGAGGCGCTACCTAAATAGCTTTCGAGGAGAACCAGCTATCTCCGGGCTTGATTAGCCTTTCACTCCGATCCACAAGTCATCCAAATCTTTTTCAACAGATCCTGGTTCGGTCCTCCAGTTGATGTTACTCAACCTTCAACCTGCTCATGGATAGATCGCCCGGTTTCGGGTCTATTTCCAGCGACTGGTCGCCCAGTTAAGACTCGATTTCTCTACGCCTCCCCTATACGGTTAAGCTCGCCACTGAAAATAAGTCGCTGACCCATTATACAAAAGGTACGCGGTCACCAAACAAGTTGGCTCCCACTGCTTGTACGCATACGGTTTCAGGATCTATTTCACTCCCCTCTCCGGGGTTCTTTTCGCCTTTCCCTCACGGTACTGGTTCACTATCGGTCAGTCAGGAGTATTTAGCCTTGGAGGATGGTCCCCCCGTCTTCAGTCAAGGTTTCACGTGCCTCGACCTACTCGATTTCACAACACTCAGGTTTCGGTTACGGGGCTATCACCCACTATGGCCAGACTTCCCAGTCTGTTCACCTACCAGTTGTGTTGCTTAAGGGCTGGTCCCCGTTCGCTCGCCGCTACTAGGGGAATCTCGGTTGATTTCTTTTCCTCGGGGTACTTAGATGTTTCAGTTCCCCCGGTTCGCCTCTCATGTCTATATATTCAACATGAGATACCCAAGTTACCTTGGGTGGGTTTCCCCATTCAGAGATGTCCGGGTCGCAGGTCGTTTGCCACCTCGCCGAACCTTATCGCAGGCTTCCACGTCTTTCATCGCCTCTGACTGCCTAGGCATCCACCGTATGCGCTTCATCGCTTGACCATATAACCCCAAAGGGTCTGTCAATCGATGATGTCACGACAATTGCCGGATACGCTTGAAACGTATCTTACTTTGTCAGCATGATATACATTGTTAAAGAGCATTAGAGCACAAAACTCTAAGCTGGCGGCTTGTAGCTTGCTAATGAAGCACAAACGTCCAACTTAAAGTTCCGTTAACCGCTCTATCGATCAGGTAATTCATTGTGAGCACTTACCGACAGTCAGATGACGTGTCGTTTAAGGAGGTGATCCAGCCGCAGGTTCCCCTACGGCTACCTTGTTACGACTTCACCCCAGTCATGAACCACACCGTGGTGATCGCCCTCCGAAGTTAGGCTAACCACTTCTGGTGCAGTCCACTCCCATGGTGTGACGGGCGGTGTGTACAAGGCCCGGGAACGTATTCACCGTGACATTCTGATTCACGATTACTAGCGATTCCGACTTCACGGAGTCGAGTTGCAGACTCCGATCCGGACTGAGACCGGCTTTATGGGATTAGCTCCACCTCGCGGATTCGCAACCCATTGTACCGGCCATTGTAGCACGTGTGTAGCCCTACCCGTAAGGGCCATGATGACTTGACGTCGTCCCCACCTTCCTCCGGTTTGTCACCGGCAGTCTCCCTAGAGTTCCCGACCGAATCGCTGGCAAATAGGGACAAGGGTTGCGCTCGTTACGGGACTTAACCCAACATTTCACAACACGAGCTGACGACAGCCATGCAGCACCTGTCTGAGAGCTCCCGAAGGCACCAATCCATCTCTGGAAAGTTCTCTCGATGTCAAGGGTAGGTAAGGTTCTTCGCGTTGCATCGAATTAAACCACATGCTCCACCGCTTGTGCGGGCCCCCGTCAATTCATTTGAGTTTTAACCTTGCGGCCGTACTCCCCAGGCGGTCGACTTATCGCGTTAACTGCGCCACAAAGCTCTCAAGGAGCCCAACGGCTAGTCGACATCGTTTACGGCGTGGACTACCAGGGTATCTAATCCTGTTTGCTACCCACGCTTTCGCACCTCAGCGTCAGTGTCAGTCCAGAAGGCCGCCTTCGCCACTGGTATTCCTCCCGATCTCTACGCATTTCACCGCTACACCGGGAATTCTACCTTCCTCTCCTGCACTCTAGCCTGACAGTTCCGGATGCCGTTCCCAGGTTGAGCCCGGGGCTTTCACAACCGGCTTATCAAGCCGCCTACGCGCGCTTTACGCCCAGTAATTCCGATTAACGCTCGCACCCTCCGTATTACCGCGGCTGCTGGCACGGAGTTAGCCGGTGCTTCTTCTGTGAGTGATGTCCTCCCTCGAGGGTATTAACCTCAAGGCTTTCTTCCTCACTGAAAGTGCTTTACAACCCGAAGGCCTTCTTCACACACGCGGCATGGCTGGATCAGGCTTTCGCCCATTGTCCAATATTCCCCACTGCTGCCTCCCGTAGGAGTTCGGGCCGTGTCTCAGTCCCGATGTGGCTGATCATCCTCTCAGACCAGCTACGGATCGCAGCCTTGGTGAGCCGTTACCTCACCAACTAGCTAATCCGACATAGGCTCATCCGATAGCGCAAGGTCCGAAGATCCCCTGCTTTCCCCCGTAGGGCGTATGCGGTATTAGCCTGGGTTTCCCCAGGTTATCCCCCACTACCGGGCAGATTCCTATGCATTACTCACCCGTCCGCCGCTCGACGCCTCCTAGCAAGCTAGGATCGTTTCCGCTCGACTTGCATGTGTTAGGCCTGCCGCCAGCGTTCAATCTGAGCCATGATCAAACTCTTCAGTTTAAAGTCTGATAGTCCGTTAAGCGGACCAAACTTGGCTCAAGGTTCAAACGTCTCGCTTGACGAGTCGCTTGCCTTGATATTTCAGTGACAGTGTCACTGACTCATCGGCAAGCGCCCACATGAATTACCTGATCAAATTATTAAAGAGCGTGCTCTGGGCTCTATAGAAGAGCTTAAAGAGCTTCTCGCTTTGCTGCGCCGCAGCCCGAAGGCTTGTCACAGCGCCCTGCGAGGAAGGCGTATTCTACAGAATCGAAGCGCCTCGTCAAGGCTTTCTTTTTCGCCGTGCAAGCGATGCCTGCAGGACCCAAGAGAAAGCGAAGCGAGCCTGACGCGCATCCTGCGATGCCGTCCTGGCGACTCCGATCGAGTGGCGAGCATTTTACCGATTTCTCGTTGCCCGTCAAGTGGGGAATTTTTCGAAGACTTGAAAAAGCCTTTTCAAAACAATCACTTTTACCACCCTTCACCGCCTGTGACGTTTGCTCGTCGCCGGCAGCGGATGCGTACTTTACGGATCGAGGCCGGCCTTGGCAAGCACTTCGTGTAAAAAAATTTCACGCCACCGTCATCTGCATGACATCCCCGACAAGGCGACGAGGAAGGCGCCAAGAAACTGCAGCAAACCGCCGGGGCTTTCTCTGCTTACCCGGCCTCTGCTTACCCGGCTCGTCATGGAGCATCCACTGACGTATCGAATCGGCCTAGGCGTCGCCACCTTCCACGATGCCGCCGAGCTCACAGGCGATCCCTGCCGGAATCTGCTCATCTGGGTTGGCAAGCCGCATGGCCAAGGCGAAGGTCCCGCTCGAAGCGTCGATCACCGGGTCCACATGGATGACCTCCGCTGAATAGCGTTGCCCCACCGGGCTCGATAGCGTTACCTCGATGACATCTCCTGCAGCGATTCTTCCGTAAGCGGCCAGCGGCAAAGCGGCCTCGATGCGTAGCGGATCGAGCTGAACCAGTTCAAGCACCGGCGTGGCGTCAACGAATTCACCCTCCTCCGCCAGGCGTTCGCTCACCCACCCATCGAAGGGAGCCCGCGTCGTGAGCTGTTGCAGACGTGCATTGGCGAGATTGACCTGCAGGCGGGCCAGGCGAAGCTCGGTATCGATCTCGTCACGTTCGCTCTCGCTGAGCATATTGCGCTCGATCATTCGCTGGTTTCGCTGCATGCGTCGTGACGCATAGGCGGCGCGAGAACGCTCCAGTTCGACACTGGCGGATTCGACATCCCGCATCAGCGAAAACAGCGGATCGCCAGCCGCCACCCGCACGCCCGCTTGTACGTCGATTCGCTCGATGACGCCCGGCACCTGGCTCGACAGAGCAGCCTGGCGACCTGGCTCCACCAGGCAGCTTATTTCACCAAATCCCGGTTCTTGCAGGTCCGTGTCCTGCGCCAGTGCCGGCGCGGCGATGCATCCCAGGGCGACGATCAGTGATCTCGCTGCTTTCATGCGCACTTCCTTTCCATGACGGAGACAAGGGTTAAACAACGATCGGCTATCAGCGCAGACCATGGCCATACAGATCTGCCAGTGGGAAAAACCATAGAGCGGATGAAAGGAATGAACGCGCCTCTTTCCGCGCCATGCCACTTCCGCGCCACGCTACTCCCCTCTTCCGCTGAAACCCAGTTGGTCATCTTCACGCCAGTCGGCTTCGAGCAAACGTGCCCGCTCCCGGGCGTGGCGACGCTCCCTCGTCTGCTGCGCACGGCGCAGTCGTGTGGCAAGCCTTCCAAGACGGCGTTGCCAGCCATCCAGTTCCGTCAGCAATTCATCCTCTTCGGACAGCACCCACTCGACGCTGCCCGGATCACCCTGGCGAGCGCAGCGCCCCATGATCTGACGATCTATCCGCGCAGCGTCGTGATGGCCCGCCAGGATCACGTGCAGGCCGCCCGCACCACGAGTCACCGGATCAAGCGGAATATCGGTCCCGCGTCCTGCCATGCTGGTGGCAAGGGTGACCGCCCCTGGCGCCCCGGCTGCGGCGACGACCGCCGCTTCGTCGGCGTCCTGGCGAGCGCTCAGTACTCGGTGTGCAATGTCGTTGGCCTTGAGTCTCGCCGAAAGCGCTTCGGCATCAGCGAGGCTGACGGTGGTCACCAGCACAGCACGCCCTTGCGTGACGAGAGAAGGGAGACGTTGGCAGATCCATTCCCACTTGGCCGCCTTCGTGTCGCAACGCATCACCTTGCCGAGACGCCGCCAGCCAGGCCGATGGGGGGGCACCGTCACCACCCTCTGACGGTAAGTCGTCCAGAGTTCGCGCCGCACCTCCCTGGCCGTACCGGTCATACCCGACAGGTGGCGATAGCGGCGAAAGAAACGCTGGTAGGTCAGACGCGCCAGGGTAATGTTGGGATCGGTGGGCTCGCACCCTTCGCGGCGCTCGATCATCTGCTGCAGCCCCTTTTCCCAGCGCCGATCCTCCATCACCCGGCCGGTGTGCTCGTCAATGATCAGCACCTTGCCATCCCGTACCAGGTAGTGGACGTCACGTTGAAAGTGGTGCTGCGCCAGCAGAGCCTGCTGGATCAACCACTGCTGACGGGAACGTCCCTGCCAGTGTCCGGCCATCGCCTGGCGGGACAGTCGTTCGACCTGCGATTCCAGGTAACGCTTGCCGCTGTCGGTCAACAACAGCTGCCCCTGTTCCCGCACGAAGTGCTCGTCCTCGACAAAGCGCTTCGCCATGGCGATGGCCTCATCGACAAGTGCAATATCCAGTGCACCCTCGCCGGCGGGGCCAGACAGGATCAAGGGAGTCCGCGCCTCGTCCATCAGCACGCTGTCGGCCTCGTCGACGATGGCGAAGTGCAGCCCTCTGAGCAGCAGCCTGTGGCTGGTGAGACGCCCCTGCAGTCGTGCAGCGTGGGCGCTCAAGGGGTGACGCCTGGTGCCCAGCTCCTGGGTGTCCCGCAGGTAGTCGAATACCAGTTCCTTGTTGGTGCAGTAGACCACATCCGCCGAGTAGGCCCTGCGCCTTTCGGCGGGCGTCATGCCGTGGACCACCGAGGCCACCGAGAGACCCAGGCGGGCGTAGACGGGGCCCATCTTGTCGGCGTCCCTTGACGCCAGGTAGTCGTTGACCGTGATGATGTGCACCGGGATGCCGGCCAGGGCGGCGGTAGCAGCCGGCAGAGTGGCCGTCAGGGTCTTGCCCTCGCCGGTCTGCATTTCCGCTACCTGCCCCTTCAGCAGGACCATGCCCCCCAACAGCTGCACGTCGTGGTGTGCCATGCCCAATTCACGTCGTGCCACTTCCCTGACCATGGCGAAGGCACGTGGCCATAGCCACCCAACCACGCCGCGACGGCGCAACGCCTGGCGCAGAAGGCCGGCCTGCGCATCGAGCGCGGTGTCGTCGAGTCGTGACAGCTGCCGCGCATGCCAGTGAATGACGGGAAGGCGGCAACGCAAGACCCATCGTCTGACCGAGGAGGGCCCGCCGAGGCTTGCCCTCAACCCGTGCCAGGCCCGTTCCAGTGCACCAGGTGCTGACACCGGGCGCTCGGCGCGGCTGATGACGTCTGCGGGAACTCGTGTCAGCATCGACTCAGCGCTCGAACAGGCGCAGGAAGGAACGCCGGACCTGCCGCCACATGCGGAATCCAATCGGCTCCGGTGTGTGCTCGATACGCACCTGGACACCTTGGCCCAGGCGCACCCTTGCAGCGCTCTCGATCAGGCCGGTGGCGCTGAAGTCCGCCAGATGATGCCGACGAAAGGCCCTCAGCGGCTCGCCTTCCCCCGACGCCGCCGTGGGGTCCAGGGCGACATCGCCTCCGCCCTTCTGGGTGAGACTCAGGCTTGGCACCTCATGACTGGCGCCAGGGGACAACCGCAGCAGGTGCGAGGCGGCGGCCTCCACATCACCGCCGCTACGCACGCTGACGCTGCGCCGGTCGTCGCGCACGAGTTCCGCCTGGTGGGTCGGCACCAGCGTCCGCACTCGCAAGTCACCGGATTTGACCAGCACCCCGAGGGCCTGGCCGCGGCGAACATGGCTACCCAGGAGGGGCGCCCCTTCGGGCATCATCCAGCGTCCATCGTGGGGGCTCGTCAGCAATGTCGCCGCCGCTCTGCGCCTGGCATCGACCAGCTGACCATCGACCAGGCGTTGAGTCTCCGCCAGCATCGACAGCGCCTGCGGGTCCCGAATGTCGGCCTGCTGCTGCTGCTGGATTTCCCGTGCCCTGGCCTCGAGCAGCCTCACCTCGGCTTCGAGTTCCGGTGCCGCGATACGGGCAATCGGGTCTCCGGTGCGAAGTGGCTGCCCTTGTATCGCCATCAGTTCGACCAGCTCACCGCTGACACCGGACCGCAGGCGCGCGGGCTCGGCAGAATCGATCACCCCCTTTAGGGTGGTGGCGTGAGGCGCGGGCACCAGCAGCAGGCCCGCCAGCAGCAACGCCAGGCCGCCGAGCAACCAGCTCCAGGCGCGAGTGCGAGAACCTTCGAGTTGGCTATCCACGGACATGGCCTTCAACAGCTTGAACAGGGGCAACAGCAGCGTCATGGTCACCGACCACAGCGCCAGCAGGATACCGATGAACAGGTACTGGGTGGCGACGAAGGTGGCGATGACCACCATGATGATCAGTCGGTAGACGAAGGACAGCACTGCATAGGCCACCAGCCACCAGGCCTCCTTGAGCGAACCGGCCTGACCGCTGACATCGCGACGTCCCAGCAGGTAGCGCTTGACCACGTAGGTGAGCTGCTGGTTGGCGCGGGAAAACAGATTCGGAATTTCCAGGTAGTCGGCCAGCACGTAGTAGGCGTCGAAGCGCAGCAGCGGGTTGCCGTTGAACATCAGGGTCGAGACACCGCCGATCAACATGACGTTGAAGGCCAGCGAGCGAACAACGCCAGGCTCGGCCATGGCCCACACCAGCATGGCCGCCGCCGCCAGCCAGAGTTCGACCAGCACCCCGGCGGCCCCGACCAGCATACGCTTGCCCTTGTCCGGGCAGGCCGCAGCGGCGCTGGCGTCGACGTAGGGTACCGGGAAAAAGACCAGCAGCATCACCCCGATCTCGTGGACCTCGCCGCCCGCGTCGCGGGTGGCCCAGGCGTGCCCCAGTTCGTGCAGGGTCTTGATCAACGGGTAGACCAGTGCCATCAGCAACAGATTGTCGACCCCCAGCACCCGATCGGCCAGGTTGTCGCTCAGCTGCGTCCAGTGGATGCCTGCGACCACCAGCGCCAGCACCACGGTCGCCAGCCAGAGCATCGCGCCCAGCGGGCCCAGCAGCGGCCTTACCAGTGGGTAGCTCGCGGCGACGAAGCGCTCCGGATCCAGCAGCGGGATGCGAATGCCCAGCGGCGACTTGATCAGCTGCAGCCACTTGCTGCGACGCTGCCGCGTCTGACGCCGTGACAGTTCCTCGATATTGATGTCTTCGTGCCCCGAAAGCAGATTGGCACGATGCAAGCGACCGATCAGGGTGACCAGTTCCTGCTGTGTCGGCATGGCTTCGCCCAAAGACCGGCTGACCTGATGCCAGATGTCGTCGAGGGTGCGTCGTCCATCGAGTCGCCCGATGATCTGATAGGACTCCGGCGTAAAACGATGCACCTGTCCAGTCAGCGAATCGTGCAGCACGTACCACGGCTCGCCGCGATACTCGTGGCGTGACAAACGCGCATGCCGGCGCAGGCGCAGGCGTAGATCGGCGACTCGGTGCCAGTGCTGGCTGAACAGTGCAGTGGTCATGATTCACCCCCACCAGCGCCACAGCGTCAGCTTGAGCCAGTCTCGCAGCCCGCGGGTCCATATCTCGATCAGCGGACCTTCGCCGACCTCGACCCGCGCAATACCCGACAACCCAGGGCGCAGCAAGCGTTCCACCTGCCGGGGGTCAACCTCGCCGGCGTTCATCTCCAGGCGAGCCTCGACGATAAAGCGGGTCTGACCTTCACCGCTGGTGCTCCGGGGTGTGATCCGCTCGACCACCAGCGGCCAACGCTTGCCGGTCATCGAGGCCAGCACCATCGAGCCATGCTGGGTCGGCGCCAGATCATCGATACGGCCCTCGGGCACGGCCAGGTCCAGGCGAAACCCGTCCAGCGGAGAGACGCGAAACAGCTCCTCGCCCTGCTCGGTCACCGCGCCCAGTCGCTGGGTCAGGTCGCCACTGACCACCACCCCATCGAAGGGCGCGACCAGGGTGGCCCGATTGAGCCTGGACTCGACCAGCGCAACCCGCGCCTCGGCCTGCTCTCGCTGAGCCGCCAGCACGTTGAGCCCGGCGCGATCACCACGCGCGCGGGACTCCTGCTCCTGGCGTGACAGCTTGGCGATTTCGCTCTGCCATTGCAGCCGTTCCAGCAGCAGCTCCCGGGTTTCCATGCTCGCCAGCACCTGCCCGCGCTCGACACGATCACCGGCTCGCACGCTGGTTGCCTCGAGATACCCCCGGAACGGCGCCGAGATAACCCGCTGCACACGACTTTCGACGGTCACCTCCGCCGCCACCTCGTCCACCGTGGTGATCAGGGTGGAGGCGACCAGCAGAGCCACCAGCGCCAGCACCGCCAGCTTGAGCCCGAGATGTCCCGGTCCAAGCAGGCGCCCCAGTTGCTCCCCAGCCGATGCCAGCGCCTTGACCACCAGCGGCCGGTCGTTGCGCCTTTTCTCCTCCAGCGCACGGGTGCATAGCGCCAGCAGACTCTCCAGCGCCTCGATCTCGTCGAGGGTAAAGGGTCGATCGCGTTCCAGGGTCACGGCGCCACGCGCCACCCCATCGTCGAGGCAGGGTACGCTGACCACCGAAGGAACACCGCCTAGGGCGACCAGCTCCTGATGGGCCAGCTGGACACCGCCATCGTGCCGCCCTGCCGCACCTTCCACGGGAGGACAGGCCACGCTGGCCAACTGGTCGAGCGCCTCATCCATCGCCGCCGCCGTGGCCTTCACTCGATTCATCTTGCGATTGAACTGGGCGCTGTGGGAAATCTGCAACACGCGACAACTGGCACCGCGGCGCCAGCCGAGGCTTACGCGTTCGGCACCGAACTGCTCGGCCAGACGGGTCACCAGCTGTGCCGAGGCTGCGGCGAAGGTAGCCTCCGACAGCACGCCGGCCAGCAGGGACAGGCGGTCCCCGAGTACCGCCTGGTGTCGCAGCATGTCTTCTTGCCGCTCACTCATCAGGTCCCGTTCCAGCGCAGCGACACCTTCCTCGAGTCGCTGCATCAGTGGCACCAGGGACTGACGTGCCCGCGCCACACCGTCGTCGGAGGTGTCGCGCAGGCCTGGCGGAATCGCCAGGCTCAGCGCTACCGCGCCTGCCACCTCGCCATCCATGCTCACCGGATAGCCGATGCCCAGGTGCGCCTTATTCAGTTGGCTGACCATGCCACTGGCAACCTCGGCGACTTCACTTGCCAGCGCCAACAGTGCCTCGCCGGCGCCCTCGCCCTCGCTGAGGCCCGGCCACAGCGCCACTGGCTCGATGCCGGATGGCCCACGCCACGCCACCAATCCCTCGACCAGCCGCACCTCATCGACAGCGCCGCTACGCTCACAGTGCCGGGCCAGCCAGTGCTGCATCCGTTCACGCATGGACGCTTCAACGTCGCCCCTTGCCTCGTCTAGCAGCATACCGCTCCCGCTGGCCCGTTCAGGCCCCTCATCAAGGTGTCAATCAAGACGTCTCCTCATCGTCATCCTTGCGCAGCCGACGCCATTGCTCGGCGGCCTGTTCACGTCGAAGCGTCTTTAGTCTATCGGTGTGCTCGGTAGACGACGTCATGGCTCGGGCGACACCCCAGCCAGCGCCGGCCAGCGCCGCTGCCAGGCCACCCAGTGCCGAACTGCCCATAGCACCTTGCTGTTCGGCAGGGACGGACGCATCTGCCTCGCTCGACACCTTGGGCGATACCTCGGTCGACGCCGGTGAGCCTGCCGCCTGTGGCGACTGTTCCAGGATTGCGTCATCGACCGACGGTACCGCCTCGAGCGACTCACTACCCTCCGCAGCGTCTGGCGCCGTTGGCACGCTGCCGGCAGCCGGGGGAGCGGCGAACAGCGGCAAGCCGCTGATCATGCCACCGCGACTGTCATGGTGGGCCGCCCAACCAGCGACAACACCACGTAGATCCTCGAGTCCCTGACTCGGAGCCACCGCTGCCGGGCGGTTGTTCGAGACCATCGCCTCGCCCAGGGCGAACTCGGTGCGATCCATCCAGCTCCAGGCGGCCAGGCGGCCGCCTGGCTCCTGCTCACGGTAGAGGTTCTGCTGCGCACCGCGCACCAGATCCAGCTTGCCCTGAGCCAGGGTCACGATGGAGGTGACACGCTCGACCTCCGGCACGCTCGTCGAACCGGCAGAGGCCACACTCAACCGTACTCGGCCATATTCGCCGATCAGGATGTCGAAGCCGTAGTCACCACCGAAGCCGTCGAAGCCGGCGCCGCCCATCGCCACATCGTGGCCCAGTCCGGTCAGGATGACGTCGTCGCTACCTTCGAAGTTGTCGATGGTCTCGATGGTGATCAGCCCTGGCACGCGAGTCACCCGAGCGAAATCACCCATCAGAATATCGTTACCGGCACCGCCCTCGAGCGTGTCCTGGCCACCACCACCCAGCAGCACATCGCGATCGATGCCGCCAATCAGGTGATTGTCGCTGCGCAGGGCAATATTTCCGGTTTCCGCCAGGCGGTAACGGCCGGTGGTATCACTGAGAATACGGCCGTCATCGGCGATGGCCACGGTCTCGCCGCCGGCGTTGACAAGGGTATCGGCGCCGACACCGCCAATCGCCTGATCCCGGCCCAATCCCAGCAGGATGACGTCATCCCCACCGGTGCCCTGGCGCTGATCGAGGCTCTTCACCTCCTGGCGAACACCATCTTGTGCGGTGATCGACCCATTGTCCCCAATGACCACGTTGTCGCCGCCAAGGGCACTGATGCGTTCACCACCAAACCCGCCGATGATCCAGTCATCACCTCTGCCGGTCGTGATGGTATCTACCCCGCCGATGGCGAAATGAAGGGACGCAAAGGACGTCACCACGCCATTGGCGTCGAACAGTACCTCGGCGTGATCACCCGCTACCTTGTCAGCACCAGCGGCGGAGGTGATGACATCGTCGCCTTCGGCGCCGATCACCAGGTTGCCGCCGCTGCCGACACTGACGCTATCCGCCGCGCCGTGACCGTGCGCCAACGAACGCGCGCTCACCAGATGTCCCGCTGCGTTCCACTCCAGGCGACCGAGGTCGGCAAGCACCGTGCTGGTCTGATCACCCGTGGTGATGACATCGCTGCCCGCACCACCGACGATCTCATTGCGACCGGCATTGACGCCGATGCGATCCTGTCCCGCCACCGCCGATGCGGTACTGGTCATCGTCCTCAACACCGAGGTGTCGTCCCACTGGAGTCGCCCATTGTCACCGATCAACTGGTGACGACTGGTGGCCGAGGCGGCGGTGATCGAAATCCGATCATCGCCAGCGCCGCCGATGGCCGTGACCGAACCGGCATTCACCTCGAGGGTGTCGTCGCCGCCGATGGCAGTCGCACTGGAGGCGGCGCTCAACAACACTCCGCTGGCACTCTGGCGCAGAGAACCGTTATCGCCAAACAGCAGGTGACGGGCGTCGACCGATGCTGCGCTGATCTCGATGGTGTCCGCACCGGCGCCGCCCAGAGCGGTGACCGAACCCGACTCGACAGCCACACGATCGGCGCCGCCGACGTTGGGCGTCAGACTATCGCCGTTGACCAGAACGCCGACGTCGGTCCAGCTCAGGGTGCCGCGATCGGCCAGCACCACATGGCGCGCCCCGTCGCCAGCCTTGACGATCTCGATCAGGTCACTGCCCACCCCGCCGATGACCACGGAGTGGCCACCGCTCAAGCGAATGCTGTCGTCACCGCCGCGGGTATTCAGCATAGCCGCCGTCTCGCTGGCGTCAGTATCGGACGCCAGGCGGGAGGTCGCACTGACCAGGACACCCGCGGCGTTCCACTCAAGCAGACCATGGTCACCGATCGCCACGCTGGCACTGCGCTCAGGCGAGGCGACGGTCACGCTGTCATTGCCACCGGTGCTGAGGCTGTCACTGCCTTCTCCGCCGATCAGGACGTTGCGACCATCACCACCGTCAAGACGATCCGCTGCCCCATTGGCGCTTGGCAGCGTGACCAGTTCACGCACCTGGGTGCCCACCACGTCCAGCCGGGCGTAGTCGCCCACCAGCAGGTCATCACCGCTGCGACCGCCGCTGGTCAAACTGCCACCGTAAAGCACGTCAGTCCCGCCCCCCCCCAGCAGCAAGTCATTGCCGTCGCCGCCGAACAGTCGGTCGCCTCCGTCGTGGATACTGTCCTTGAGCACCAGCGTGGCACCACTGGACAGATCGTTCACCACCTTCAAGGCAACCTTGGCGTTGTCACCGATCAGCCAGTCGGAAGCGCCGCCTCCACTCAGGACGTCGTTACCACTGCCACCGATCAACAGGTTGTCGCCGCCGCTGACGCTCAAGCTGTCATCGCCGCCCGACGCCATGTCGACGCCTTCCACCGCGATCACCCGCTGACTATCGAGCAGTCGCAGGCCTGCCTCTCCGGGGCGAGCCTCCAGCTGGATCACGCCGTGGTCCCCCAGCAGGATGTCGTTGCCTGCCCCAGTACTCAGCACGTCATCACCGGCTGTGAGGCTATCTCCGGTCGGATGGGCAATCGCTGCGGCGCTGGCATGCACCGTCATCACCGTATCGGCCTGGCTGAGGCGTCGGGAAACGTCCACGTCGATGCCACCATCACCGAACAGATGGTTGTTACCGCCCTTTTCATCACTCAGACGGTCATCGCCGGATCCACCAAACAGCTGGTCATTACCGAGGCCGCCAATCAGCGTATCCGCGCCGGCGCCTCCCACCAGCACCACGCCACCGATGGCCTGGCTGGCGTCCAGCAGGTTATCACCGGCCTCCAGGAACGGCTGAGCCAGCAGCGTCGGCCGGCCACCGACGGCGCTGTAGCGCTCGCCACTGCGAGAGGTATCGCCGAACACCACCAGCGGCATCTGCCACTGATAGCCACCGCTCACCCGGATGTGGTCATCACCGCCGCCACCGTGAACCACACTGAGCGGCATTTCACGAATGACACGGCCACTGCTGGCACTCACCACTCCGTCGAGCACCAGCGCCCCGGCGCTGGTGATGTCGCGAATCAACAGACGCTGTTCGCCGACCAGTACGCTGTCACCAGCGCGGAAGCCATCGGCGTACCAGCTGCCGGCACTACGATTCAGCTGGGAAACACCCGCCACCGTCTGTGCCTGCCAGTCGCCGTCGAAGGCCACCGGATCGGCATCGATGGCAAGCTGATCATTGCCTGCGCCCAGCAGCGCCTCGAAGACCTCGACACCGTGGAAATGAACCCCTCGCTCGGTATCGATGGTACCGCCCACACCGTTGTCCTGGGACAGCATGCCTTCACCCATGCCGAGCCCGCCGATCCGCTCGGCACCGATGACACCGGACAGGTCGGCCACGCTGGCATCCACGTGCAGCACCAGGCTGTCGCTATCCTCATGCGCGGTGCCGGAGGTCTCGGCGGCCAGCGCGCTGACACCTTCAGAAGGCAGCATCAGCGGCACAGACGGCACCGGCGTATCGGCGACAGTGCCCCCTTCGACGATCAGCGGTCCCTGAATGTCGGACAGACGCCGTTCGGTGACAAACTGCATGCCCGCCTCGACCGGAGCCCGATATCGGGTCTCCGCCACCACCTCGACGGCCACCTTGTCGGCCCAGTTGCTGGCGTCGAACACCACCGCAGGGGTGGTGACGGAGGTCAGCGTCAGGCTGTCACCGACCCAGCCTCCCAGGGTATCGTCGGACATCAGGTGCAGCCTTCCCTGGGCATCGATGTGGTTGATCCGCAGACGCCCGGCAATGCTCGATCCCGAGCCATCTTCCAGGCTCAGGTAGCGCCCGGTCTGGGCCCCCAACGATGCCCAGTCACCACCTTCCAGGACCAGAATCGCCCCGGCTCCCTGCGCGGCCAGCACCGTCACGCTGCGCTCACCGTCGAACAGGGTATCCAGTACGATGCGCCCACCCAGGGGGAACTCGGTCTGGCCATCGCTATTGAGGTGGACCCTGACCTCAGCGCTCGGCGCCTTGGTCAGCCTCAGGGTGTAGCTGTCGCTGCCGCCCAGGGTCGAGACTCGGGTACCGCCATCCGACTGCTCCACCACCAGCCCAGCGCTGTCATCGTCGTGGACGCTGACGTCGACCTTGCTCGTGGCGCGCTCGGCAAACGAGCTGGCCTGCCCCAGATTGCTGGAGATATCGAAGCCCAGCTGGGCGTCGATCCGATCTTCGATGTCGGTGTTGCCGAGCGCCTCCAGCACCAGCGTCTGGGGCTTGTCCCAGTTGGAGGCATCGAAGCTCAGGGTGGCGCCGTGCTTTGCCACCAGACGATCGCCGAAGGCCGACAGATCCACGCTGACCGTGATCACCTCACCGGCCTGGGGCGCCACCGACAGGCGCACTTCGACGCTGCCGGACTGAGCCGACGCACCCTTGCCTTCGATCACCTGGAGTCGATCCTGGGCCGTGGACACCACCACATCTCCGCGCGTCGCATCAAATACCGTGATCTCGGTATCGGCGATGGGCTGATCCAGCAGCGAGGCCAACGCCTGGGGCAACGGAGACGACGAGGGCGTCTCGACCTGGGCCAGATAGCTGATCGCCACCTGTCGAGTCCCTTCGACCAGACCATCGGTCGGCGCCTTGACGAAGATCTGCTGGCGCGGTGACCAGCTGCCCCCGGTGAACACGAAGTCCACGGTGATCGCCTGGGTAAACTCGCCCAAAGCGTCGAGTGACAGAAGCAGCGTCTCGGCCGACGCCGCGCCCGCCGCGTGACGGTCCTGAGTCGACGCCATGCTGGCCGACAGTGTCAGCGTCACCCTGCTGCCCTCGGCGATACCGGAGATCGGCAGGTTCGTCGACAGCCAGTAAGCGGCAGCGTCGCCGCCTTCCACCACCCGCGTCGCCCCACCGGGCTGCTCGACCAGGATGGCACCGTGCTCGGGGCTAGCCACCTGCACCGTCAGCGCCTCGGCCAGAAGATTTGCGTAGGCCTCGTCTGCAGACACGGTGCCATGGCCCACCAGGCTGCTGCCCCCCCTGGCGTCAATCGCCTTCACCTCGCCGCTGACGTCCCCCGCCACCTGGATCTGGTCACTGCCGAGACCACCGATGACCTCAGTCAGCACGCTTTCGCGGGTGCTCAGCACGTGAATTCGATCGTCTCCCGCTCCAGCTTCGACGCGCACACGCTCGAGATCGTCATGGGACAGATTGAGTCCAGCGCCGAACACGGCACCCGCGGTGATCACGAAGTTGTCGTCTGCGCTGCTGCCGAAGGCACTCAGACTGTCGTAGCCGTCTTCGCCATCAAGTGCCAGAGGCGCCTGGGTGGCGTAGACCTGATACTGATCGTTGCCCTGGCCCCCCAGCACGCTCATTGCCTGGCCGTTGCCTCGACTGACAAAGCCGTCGCCGGCCTGGGTCACCGCGATCTCATCGCCCACGACGACGCCCGAGGCGTAGACGCCCGCGCTGGCCGTGCCTACAGGGTTCGGATGCTCGCCGTACTGCTGGCCAATCTCGAAGCGATCGTCGCCGCGACCTCCGTCCAGCGTCATCACGGTCGATGAGCCATCGACCACGAAGCGGTCGGCGCCGTCGTGGCCATTGATGGTCACCCGGGCATTGATGCTGGCCCCCACATCGATACGCTCCACGGCGCTGCCAGCCTCGGCCAGGCGCGCAACGAAGTTGTCGCGGACCAGGAACAGATCGCCCGTGGTAGACGCCGTCGTCTGGGCCCGGACCATACTGCCGTCATAGTTGTCGTAGCCACGACCTTCGATGAACAGGGTGTCCGCTCCGGCATTGCTGGCACCGCTGTCGAGAACGCGAATGCGGTAGTCGCCCTGATCCGCCTGGCGCGTGACAATCCGGTGCTCGTCGCTGCCGGAACCACCATCCAGGGTCAACAGCGCCTGGCGATCATTGAGCTCCACCACGGTCAGACGATCCTTGCCGCCGTCGCCGGCCACCAGCATGGCGCCCACCAGGGTATCGGCATGGATCAACATGTCGTCGTTGCCGCTGCCACCCCGGAAGCCCATGTTGTTGGTCACCGCGATATCGCCGTGCACATGCAGAATATCGTTGTCGTCTCCCAGATCGACGGCGATTGACCCTGCGCGATGCCGGCCATCGAAGAGCAGACGATCGTCTCCCGCCCGGGTCACCACCGTCAGGCTGTCGGCAAACTGCCATTGGCCCAGGAAGGACACCAGATCATCACCATCCCCGCTGTCTACCAGCAGGGTGTCGGCTCGGTGATCGCCGTTGAAGGTAACAGTATCGGTACCAGCCCCGGAGGTGACCTTGGCCGCGGTGGTGACGGTCAGGTCCTTGGTCACGTCCAGGGTATTGGCGCCCTCGCCCATGGCGAGGGAGAGCGAGCCGGTCTGGATGCTGGCGTCGAAGGTGATGCGGTCATCGCCCCCTCCGGTCGTGACATCGAAGGCGTTGGTCACGTCCAGTGAGTTGTTGACGGACAGCACGTTATTCCCGGCGCCCAGCGACAGACTCAGCGAGCCCGCCTGATGGGTGCCGTTGAAGGTGACGGTATCGACGCCGGTGCCGGCGGTGACACTGGCCGCTGCAGTGACGGTAAGGTCTCGAGTCACGTTCAGGGTGTTGGCACCCTCACCCATGACGAGGGCGAGCGAGCCGGCCTGGATGCTGGCGTCAAAGGTGAAGCGGTCATCGCCCTCTTCGGCCGTGACATCGAAGGCGTTGGTTACCGTCAGGCTATCTTTGACGCTCAGGACGTTATCGCCGGCGCCCAGCGACAGACTCAGCGCGCTAGCCTGGTGGGTGCCGTTAAAGGTAACGGTGTCGACGCCGGTGCCAGCGGTGACACTGGCCGCTGCGGTGACGGTAAGGTCTCGAGTCACGCTCAGGGTGTTGGCACCCTCGCCCATGACGAGGGAGAGCGAGCCGGCCTGGACGCTGGCGTCGAAGGTGATGCGGTCATCGCCCTCTCCGGTCGTCACATCGAAGGCGTCGGTCACGCCCAGTGAGTTGCTGACGCTCAGCACGTTATCGCCGGCGCCCAGCGCCAGGCTCAGCGAGTCCGCCTGATGGGTGCCGTTAAAGGTGACGGTGTCCACACCCGATCCAGCGGTGACCTCGGCCAGACCGTCGACGGTAAGGTCTTCTGTCACGTCCAGGGTGTTGGCGCCCTCGCCCATTACGAGGGAGAGCGAGCCGGCCTGGATGCTGGCGTCGAAGGTCAGGGAGTCATCGCCCTCTTCGGTCGTGACATCAAAGGCGTTGGTGACCGTCAGGCTATCTTTAACGGACAGCACGTTATCCCCGGCGCCCAGCGACAGACTCAGCGAGCCCGCCTGATGGGTGCCGTTGAAGGTGACGGTGTCGACGCCGGTGCCAGCGGTGACACTGCCCAGGCCGGTGACGGTGAGGTCCTCGGTCACGTCCAGGGTGTTGGCGCCATCGCCCATGGCGATGGAGAGCGAGCCGGCCTTGACGCTGGCGTCGAGGGTGAAGCGGTCATCGCCCTCTCCGGTCGTCACATCAAAGGCGTTGGTTACGCTGAGTGCGTTACTCACGCTTAGCACGTTATTCCCGGCGCCCAGCGACAGACTCAGCGAGTCCGCCTGATGGGTGCCGTTAAAGGTGACGGTGTCCACACCGGAGCCGGCGGTGACAAGCGCCGCTGCGGTGACCGTCAAGTCTTCTGTCACGTCCAGGGCGTTGGCACCCTCGCCCATGGCTAGGGAGAGCGAGCCGGCCTGGACGCTGGCGTCGAAGGTCAGGGAGTCATCGCCCTCTTCGGTCGTGACATCAAAGTCGTTGGTTACCGCCAGGCTGTCTTTGACGGACAGCACGTTATTCCCGGCGCCCAGCGACAGACTCAGCGCGCTAGCCTGGTGGGTGCCGTTAAAGGTAACGGTGTCGACGCCGGTGCCAGCGGTGACACTGGCCGCTGCGGTGACGGTAAGGTCTCGAGTCACGCTCAGGGTGTTGGCACCCTCGCCCATGACGAGGGAGAGCGAGCCGGCCTGGACGCTGGCGTCGAAGGTGATGCGGTCATCGCCCTCTCCGGTCGTCACATCGAAGGCGTCGGTCACGCCCAGTGAGTTGCTGACGCTCAGCACGTTATCGCCGGCGCCCAGCGCCAGGCTCAGCGAGTCCGCCTGATGGGTGCCGTTAAAGGTGACGGTGTCCACACCCGATCCAGCGGTGACCTCGGCCAGACCGTCGACGGTAAGGTCTTCTGTCACGTCCAGGGTGTTGGCGCCCTCGCCCATTACGAGGGAGAGCGAGCCGGCCTGGATGCTGGCGTCGAAGGTCAGGGAGTCATCGCCCTCTTCGGTCGTGACATCAAAGGCGTTGGTGACCGTCAGGCTATCTTTAACGGACAGCACGTTATCCCCGGCGCCCAGCGACAGACTCAGCGAGCCCGCCTGATGGGTGCCGTTGAAGGTGACGGTGTCGACGCCGGTGCCAGCGGTGACACTGCCCAGGCCGGTGACGGTGAGGTCCTCGGTCACGTCCAGGGTGTTGGCGCCATCGCCCATGGCGATGGAGAGCGAGCCGGCCTTGACGCTGGCGTCGAGGGTGAAGCGGTCATCGCCCTCTCCGGTCGTCACATCAAAGGCGTTGGTTACGCTGAGTGCGTTACTCACGCTTAGCACGTTATTCCCGGCGCCCAGCGACAGACTCAGCGAGTCCGCCTGATGGGTGCCGTTAAAGGTGACGGTGTCCACACCAGCGCCGGCGGTAACACTGGCCGCTGCGGTGACCGTCAAGTCTTCTGTCACGTCCAGGGTGTTGGCGCCCTCGCCCATGGCGATGGCGAGCGAGCCGGCCTGGATACTGGCGTCGAAGGTCAGGGAGTCATCGCCACCCGTGGTTTCGACATTAAAGGCGTTGGTTACCGTCAGGCTGTCTTTAACGCTCAGCACGTTATTCCCGGCGCCCAGCGACAGACTCAGCGCGCCGGCCTGGTGGGTGCCGTTGAAGGTAACGGTGTCGACGCCTGCGTTGCCGTCGATTCTCAGGCTCGCCGCCTCGACACTACCCTCGATAGTGACGCTATTGTCACCATCGCCGCCGGCAATGTTGAGTTGCTGGGCGATGTCCAGGCTACCCTGCTGGGTCAGCGCATCATCGCCGCCGCCCAGCGCCACACTCATGCTGTCGGCTTTCAGGCTTGCACCCGCCGCGATCAGTACCGTCTGGCGCTTGTCACCCCCTTCCAGAGTGATATCACCGGTAACTGTCCAGTCACCACGCAATTCGACCTTGGCCTCCGGCGTATCACGGAAGGCAGGCTGGTCTTCATCTGGCGTGTCGACCTTCATCACCACATGGCGCGCGGCCTTCACGATGATGTCGTTGGCCTTGAACAGCAGATCGTCGCCCGCGGTCATCAGGATGTCGCGACCGGCATCCAGCATCACCCCTGCCTCGATGTGCAGGTAGTCTTCGTTGTCATTGGCGTCAGAGGTGTTTTCCCTGGCCGTCAGCACGATATCGCCATCAGCCGAAACGATATCCTCGGTCACCGTGATCGGACTGTTGGCGGTTATCTCGATATCGCCGGTGGCCGTCAGTCCCAGACCATGGATGGTCAGATGTCCGGTGTTGTTGAGGTAGACCTTGCCGTCGCGGGACTGGCCTTCCAGGGTACCGATACGGGAGGTCAGCACCTTGCTCTTGGTACCCACGTCCTTGACCGCGATCAGACGTACCCCGGCGGTCAACAGGTTGAACGTCTCGTTGGCACCCAGGGCGCTGTAGATGGCGCCCTGCGAGAACACGAACGCCAGTGCATCGGTGGAGCCCGCCGGCCCCGCCTGCACGGTTCCCAGCCGCAGATCACCCTTCACCTCACGCACGAACACGGAATCGGCGCTATCGATATCGACGCGCCCCGCGGTGTCATCGGTGACCAGCGCCAGCAGGCGATCGGCGGCGCCGACTCCGCCGAAGCCAGTCTCGAGCTGCAGCGTTTTCGCCTCGATGTCGCCGCGGAATTCATCGGCATGGGTCGCGATGATGGAGTTGAGCGCGCTGAGTTCGACCCGCTCCCCCCCCTTGATATGGCCGACCCTGAGATTGCCATCCACCGCCGCCAGGTAGACGTCTTCGCCGGCATCGACGGTGACGACACCATCGCCGCGCGTGGCCAGCTCGATGGCGTTGGTCGCCTGGCCCACGCTGTCGCCGGCGATCAAGGTGACATTGTTGGCCAACACCTTGAGCAGGTCATGGTTCAGCCCGTCGATGATGCTGCCCGCGGCCTTCAGCCACAGGTCGCCGCGCTCGGTGAACAGGGTCGAGATCGCCAGATCCCCCTCGATCTCGTGCAGCGAGATATCGCCCTGAGCGCGTGCGGTCAGGGTGGCGGCATCGGTCAGGGCCAGCTTGAGCGGTGCACTGGCGCCGGAACCGATCTGCCCGCTGGCCGCTTCCAGCACCAGATCCGAGGTGCGTATGACCAGGTCGGCACCGGAGGACGTGGCCGCCAGGATCGATCCGGACACCTTGACCCTGGCGTCCTGTCCGGCCACCAGCTTGGCCAGGCGAATATCGGTCTCCGACACCACGTAGGCCGAGTTGGCGGCGGTGATAAAGGTATCGCCTGCGTTTTCGATGGCGAAGTCATCGATCAGGTTGATCGAGATGTAGCGAATCAACTGCTCACCGCTACTGACCTGGGTCTGGGGGTCCAGCAACACCGTTGCCAGCTCCACCTGGGCACCAAGCTCGCCGACCACCTCCAGCGCGGTGGACAGCTCCAGCGTGCCGCCGCTTATCGCGGTCACGGTGTAGTAGCGTCCATTCTCAGTCACATTGAGCGACTTGCCGGCAAGATCGACGGCCTCGCCCACCTTGAACACGCTGGTATCCCAGCTCTGCCCGTCGGTGCGCACCAGCTTGACCGTGGTCACGCCCTGGTCGCGCTGGATATCAAGGAAGTCCACCACGGCGCTATGTGGCGCCTGCTTGAGGTAGGTGACATCGGCCCGTTCGGCGGCGGACAGCAGTACCCGCTGCTCGTCGGAGAGCCCGGTCAGCCCACCTGACATGTCGAGCAGCTCGCGTCCGCGGGCCACACCGACACTGTCGCCGGCGATCAGGGTGATATCGCCCCCGGCAATCACGTTGGGTTCCTGAATCTCGGTGCGAGTATCGGTGGTTTCCTGCAACAGGCCCGCGCCGATCAGCGACAGCAGCTCCTGCTCGGTCCACACCTTGATGCTGCCGCGCACCTGCTCCTTCTCTGCCGCGCTCAGGGTCACCCTGTAGCTTGCGTCCTGGTACTCGGTCGCACTGCCGTAGACGTCATGCAGCTCGTGGTAGATATCGGTGCGATCGGACTCGATGCCCGTGAGGCGAGCCTCGATCTGGGCGTCGTCGAGACCCTGGTCGGCGAAACGCTGACGATAGGCGTCACGCTCCGCCTGGGACAGCCTGATCACCTGATCGCTGGCGTAGGACGCCACACGACGGTAGGTCAAGGTGTTGCCCTGGGCCACGCCAGCCCCGGAGGCCAGGATCAACCCTTCTGCGCTGAGGTCGTTCAGACTGTCGATGGTGAAGTAGCTGCCATCGGCCCGATAGAAACGATGCGCGACCCGGGCATCACCGGCGGCGATGTCCGGCGCGCTGAGGCGCAGCTCGTCACGTACTTCCAGGGTGCCGCCGCTACCATCGCTGATCTGACGCACAAGACCGAGCAGGATGGCCCCGCTGTCGACGCTGAGCACACTGTAGCTGGTGCCATCGGCCAAGCCGCCGATCCAGTCGTCGGAGGTTGCCTGGCGGTAGTTCCAGTAGGTGTTGTACTCCTGGGTCTTGCGGGTTGCCAGGTCGTCCTGGGCGTCCTGAATCTTCTGCTCGGCGGCGCTGCCGACCAGATTGAGCTGTGACCAGACGCCGTCACGCAATTGCTCGACCGTACGTTCATCGACCGTGGCGGCGTCATTGCGGTCGAGCAGATTCCCCGCGGCACGCACCCAGACGTCGCCCAGGCGGCTTTCGACCCGTTCGATCCCCAGGTCCCCGCTGAGCTGATCGATGGCAATATCGCCACCGGCCACGGCATTGAGACGGCCATCGGCGTGCTGGGCCAGGGTCAGGGGGGCGGCCAAGGAGCCGATCGCATCGTCGGCCGCCAGACTCAGGTTGTTGCCCTTGACGTGGACACCGCCAAGGGCACTGCCCGCCTTGAGCGAGCCCTCGGCAGACAGGCTGACGTCGCCCCAGCCGCTGTGGGCGCGCAGCACGATCAGGTCAGCGTTTTCGTGCGCCAGATTCAGCGGACCACGCTCGGTCACGGCGTCCACCGTCATGGTCATCGCCGCAGCGCCGCCAGCGCCCTCGATGGACAGGAGCTTCAACGCCGAACCGTCACCGATACCGTCCGCTGCGCGCAATACCACGCTGGCGCCGGAGACCCGCACATCACGGGTCGGGTCATTGTAGTGAAGAATCTGGCCATCGCTGTCGATGCGTGTCTCGCCGTTGTAGTTGGCCAGATCCCCGAGCACCACCACGTCGCCCATCGAATCGATATTGATCGAACCCGTAGCCTGGCCGAAGAAGCTGATATCCACCGACTTGTTGGCGGCCACCGAGTGGGTGTGCAGGATCTGACTCGACTGTTCCTGGACGAACTTGGCGTAGTGGGTCTTCTTGCCATACCAGGTGCTGGTCGACCACTTGTCGACGAGCTGCGGATCGGTCCACTCGCTGGCGTTGACCTCGCTCTTGTTGTACTGATAACCGGTCTCGCTGCTGGTATAGAAGTAGGACAGCGAATCCTGCAGGCGTCCGGGCGATATCTCGGATTCGCCCCAGTTCAGGGTATCCGGGTCGGCGGCAAAGGCGTCGATTCCCGCCCAGGCGCTGGAGGCGGTCTGAGCATAACGCCGCTTGGAGCTGTCCTGGACCACGCTGAAGCCGTAGCGCACATCACTGTCCGGCGTATAGGTGTAGGTCTTGCCAGGATCGGCGAAGTCGTAGCGATACTCGGTCACCAGCGGATTGGTACTGGAGCCCTTGTACTTGTCGGCGATCCGTAGATAACCCTCGCCATGACGGCTGACGTCGAGATCCCCCACCGCCAGGGTGTAGGAAGTGTTGTTGGTGATATTGATCGCACCATAGCCCCCCAGCACCTCAAGCTTGCCGTTGCCGGTATTGGCGATGTGACCGGTGATATCCAGCTTGCCGCCGCTGATGGCAAGGCCGGTGACCTCTATCTGGCGAGTATGGCCATTGAAGATCACCAGGGCGTCGCCGGAGGACGCCGACAGCGTCAGGTTACCGCTGGAGCCGCTGCGGATGTGGTCGGCGATACGCTGGGCATCGGCGGCGCCGATGGTCAGGTCGTAGCCGTCGACGCCGGCACGAATATAGCCGTTGAGGTTGACGTATTCGGCATCGATGACGATGCTGCGCGCCTCCACTTGTGGGCTCGCGCTAGCGCTGTTGGCGATCGCGGACAGCGCATCGGCGTCCAGCGCCCCTGCGCCATCGTCGCCATCGGCTCGCACCGCGGCAGCATCCGCATTACCCCCGGGGTTGAACTGTGACAGCCCCTTGATCGTCAGCTCGCCCGGCGAGCTCAACAGGATGCTTTCAGCGCGCATCTCGTTTTCCACCGAGATGGATCCCTTGGCGTAGCCGATCAGCTCGCCGGAAATATTGCGGGTCAGCCCGCCGAACACCAGGCTCGAGGGCGGAGCGGTGTCAAAGATTCGTCGGTCGTAGAGCGACTCCGCGTCGCTGTAGCCAAGCGCCCCCATCAGCACGTCGCGGATCTTCTTCTGGTTGGCGTCGTCCTCGCTGAAGGCAACACCGTAGCTGTTGACCACGGTGATGCGCGGCTGGCCATTCTGGGCGCCAGGGTCTCCCTCCACCTTCAAGCCGGTGCTCACGCTCGCGTTGATGGCGTCGATCTCGGCGCTGGAAGCCACCTGGGTCAGGTTCAGATAGAGCCCCCCGGTAACCTGGGGAATCTCGATATCGCCCAGTACCATGCGCGAGGGCGCCTTGTTGAGGATGGTGATGCTGGCGTCGGTGGGCGCCTCGACAACGCCGTCACCGCTCAAGTCGTCGGCGTAGACGTAGACCGCCCCCGCCTGGGCCCAGACGTCATCCAGGGTGATGGTCAATTCGTCCACCCGACTGACGATCAGCTGGCCATTGACCTTCTCGCCATAGCCTTCATCGACCAGGGCCTGCTCGAGGCGCGCGATCTCGCCCTGGTAGAAGTCGACCAGCCGGGTATTGCCGGAGTTGCGATAGACGTTGTATGCCTCGCGAATGCGTTGAAGTTCGTCGACCAGTCCGCTCTGACCCGGAGTGACGCTCACCGCGAAACCAATATCGTCATGGCCGGATTCGGCCACGATATAGTTGCCACTATTGGCCACCTTGGCCGCTAGCTGGTCCTCGAGGGCTGCCATTTCGGCTTCTTTCTGGGTGCGCTCGGCGGGGGTCAGGCTGGTGCTGTTGAGCGCTTCTGCGAGGGCATTGATGCGCGAATTGAGATCCGCGATGTCTTGCTGTTCCTGCGTTACGTCGATCACCCCGAGCACCAGCGTCTTGTGGCGCCCCAGGCCGGTTTCCACCCGGCCGTCGATAATCACGTCGGCGTCGGCGTCGGTCTCGACATCGCCGTCCACCAGTTGAGCGCCGCCGCTGCCGAGGGCTGCGTCGATGGCGCTGCCCACCGCCGACAGCCAGTTGACGCCCTTGGCCCGCGCCTCCATGTCGCTGAAGCCAAAGCGCTCGGTAAACAGCAGGATATCCCGCGCACCGATGACCTCGGCCCCGCTTGCCACCTCGATGCGGTTGGTCTGGTCCATCTTGGCCAGGGCGTTGAGGTCATCGATCGGAATGATGCTGCCGGCGAAGCTGTCGAGCACCGCGCTGACCGCGTAGCGATCACGCTCGCCCTGGGCACTACCACCGGCCACGATATCGATATTGCCAAGCGCGGACACCTTGGCACCACCGCGCACGGTGACCCTGTTGTCCGGAGTCACCACCACCTTGGCGCTGCCCACCCCGACGGTGGCCGCGCCATAGGTATCCATCAGCAGGGTCGCCGCCAGGTCGCCGCCGCCACGGGCCGACATCAGCAGTTCGCCCTGGCTGACCAGCTCGGCGTTGCTCTTGATCTCGACGCTGGCGGCCAGATTGGTGGTCAGGATGTCCACCGTGATACCGGCGCCGGAGGCCAGGCCGCCAGCGGTCAGGTTGACCTTCTCCTTGAACACCACCTGGTTCTTCGCCGCCAGGCGCAGATCACCGTCACTGGTGTGCAGGTACGCACCCGCACCGACCACCACTCGGGTATTCAGATCGAGACGGGCGACGCTGGAGGCGCCGGCGCCGGCCACCGCACCACCGGCCACCCCACGGATATTGCCATCGTCGGTGCCTGCCAGACGCTGCTTGTCCAGCCGGGTATCGCTGAATACGTCGATCGCCGCAGCCTTGACCAGCGCCTTGTCACCGACCTCGGCCAGGGTATTGGCGGTAATCCAGTAGCGCGACTCGGCGCCGCTTCCGGCGAACACGCCCCCGGAGACACTCATGATGCGGGCGTCGACGTCGAAGCTCTGATCGGCGTGCACGGTCAGCAGGCCGCTGTTGCCGGCAGCCTTCACCAGCAGCAGTTCGGCGGCGCCGATCAGCGCTTCGGTGGTGGCATGCTGGGTGACGTGGGTGGCGGCGCCGGCGCCGGCGGCCACACCGCCACTGCCGGCCAGGGCGTCGAGGGTCGCTTCCAGCTGCCCGTTCGCACGGACGCTGGCGTCTCCGGCGAGGATGCCATTGCCGCTGCCGATGCGTGCGCGACTGACGGTCCGCTGTTCGACGGTAACCTTGGCAGCCCCCGCCGCCACCAGGCCGCCGACGATGCTGCTGGACTTGCCAGAGAGGCGCGAGATCAGGTCGCTGGTGACGTCCAGCCGCCCGGCGATGGCAAGATTGGTGCTCTCGCGCAGGCTGCTGCCGCTGCCGTCCTCCAGGGAGGTGTCGGCGATCTCTGCCACCACCTCAGTGCTGTCCTTGAGCGTCACCAGGGTCGCATCGACGCCCAACAGCGCCCCCCCGGCGGAACCCAGGGCCTCACCGCTCAGGCTGTTGCCATTCGCCAGGGTATTCAGGGACGCGGCAACGTCCATGGACCCGGCGGTGATGCGGATATCATGGGCCGCGCTGGAGTCAGGCGTGCCGACCCGCGCCAGCACCTTGGCCTTGAGCTCTCCTTCGACCACCGAGACGCCGATGCCGACGCCCGCCGCCACCGATACCCCCAGGGTCTTGATCTGTACCGCAGGCGTCAGGCTGGCGTTGATGCTCAGGGCGTCAGACAACGAGATCCGCGCGCCGTCACCGATCCACGCCTGCACCTCCTGGGACAGGGTCACCAGGGCCACGTTGGCGCTGCCGCCGGCCATCCCGGCGGCCACCGCCACCACCTCCAGCGCGACCCGATCGATACTCGTGGCCGAGACGTTCAGCGAACCGACGCTCTGGTTCTCGCCCACCCTGGTATGCTCGCCGACCCAGGCCCTCGTCGCACCGCTGATCTCGACGGTGCCCACCGACACGCCTGCGGCCACCAGGCCGATGGCCCCACCTGCAGCCCTCAGTGAATAGTCGCGATCGGCGCTGGCCATAATATCGACGCGATCCGCCGCCTTGATCAGGGTGCCGCCAGCGGCGCTCGTGGCGCCTTCCAGCGAGGCAAGCTGCTGGGTGCGATCCAGCAGGATGGCCACCTGGCCACCCACCGCGATGCTGGGTGCCGCCGAACCGCCATAGGCGCTGATCGACACGTCACCGTCGTAGTCGCTCGCCACCTCGATGGTGTCCGCCGCATCCAGGGTCGAGCCGCGGCCCACCTGGGCGGTCACCGCCCCGTTGAGCTCGACCACCCCCACCGACAGGCCGACACTGGCAACACCGCTGACCGCACCGGAGCCGGTCAGGGTCTGCACCTTGAGGGCTTCGCTGGCCTTGACGCTGACGTCCCCGCCGGCGGTAATCACCACGCCACGTCCCAGGGTCGCGGCGGTGTCACCTACCTTCAGAGGCGACTTGACGTCGAACAGCTTGTCACCCGAGAGACCACCGGTCAGGGTGCTCAGGGCGCTGTTGGTCGAGGTGCGGTTGGCCTTGTTGTGGTTTCCGGCATCGTCGGGACGATCGAAGTCACCGTCGAACGCCGCCTGCTCGTCGCTGTCCAGCGGCGTATCGGTGCCGGAATCAGAGTCTTCGGCCTCGGCCTTCATGGCGAACTCGCCGCTCTGGAAGCCGGCGAAGGTATCGCTCACCAGGTCTTGCAGGTCCTCGACCCGCTCGAAGCTCTCCTCACTCAGCCCCTTGCCCAGACTGATCACCGAGATGGCGCCACTGAGGCTCAAAGAGCCGGAGCCAGCAAAGGCGATCACCGTGGAGTTGAGGGTACGCGACAGCCTGGCCTCGGCGGTCACATCGCCCCCCGCGATGATCTGCGCACCATCCGCCACACTGACACGGGTCTGCTCGCGCAGCACCATGACGTCCACCGAAGCACCGAAGCCCGCCGCGCCGACGGCGGCAGCGCCGACCCCCTGCAGATAGCCGGCCAGGCCACTGCGCTCATTGACCAGGGTGGTGGTGGATGCCTCGAGCAGCACGTCATTGCCGGCGTTCAGCTCGCTATCGCCGGACACCAGCACCTGCGTCACCGAATCCGCCGTCATCACCGATACCGCGCCGGCCACACCGACCGCACCGCCACCGGCGGTGGCTACGGTGATCCCCAGATCCAGGCGCTGGCTTGCCGACACCACGATATCATTGCTGGCAGTCACTATTGCCTTGTCCAGCGACACTCGTGCCTCGGGGTTGAGCAACCCCAGCGCCAGCGAGGCGCCAAAGCCGACGGAGCCACCGGCCACCGCACCGACGATAAAGCGGCCGTCCACGTCGTTGTCGGCACGTACCGCCACGTTGGTGCCGGCGACCTCCACGTCCTTGAGATAGGCCAGGGTCTCAAGCGACAGATCGACCACGCTGGCCGATCCCGCACCGGCGACGCCGTTGAGGCCCACCGCCGCCCCCATCACCGTGGACAGGAAGCTCACGTCGGCGCGGGCCTCCACCGCCACGTCGCCGCCAGCCTTGACCATCAGGCCGTCGCTTTCAGCCGAGTGGTCGAAGCCGTCACCGCTGATGAAGGCCTCGGTCTTGTGCTGGAAAAGGGTGACATCGACACCAGCGGCGCCGGAGCTGCCCCCACTGACCGCCGCCGCGCCACCGCCACTGTCAGCGTCGCCACGATGCAGGGCCCGTACCACCACGTCGGCGGTGCTGTCGATGCGCGCCTTGTCGATGTAGGCGCGGGTCGCGCCGGTGACACCATCCACCACCACATTGGCCGCCAGGGCATTGCCGGCGGCGCCCGCCGCGGTCACCGCCACGCTGGTGAAGGACACCTCGCTGGTGGCCAGCACCACCACACCCTTGTGGCTGTCTGTCGTCCAGCCATTGTTCCAGTCATCGCGCACCGATACGGCCGCACCGCCGGCGCCGGCGCTGACGCGCGCACCACCACCGATCCAGGCTTCAGAGGTGCTGCCCAGCAGGTCGACCCCGACACCGCCGCCCAGCGCCACCGCACCCACGCTGACGGTGCCCAGGGTAATAGTGCTAACGTCCTTGCTGTCGCTGACCACGCTGACGTTGCCGGCGGCATCGACGCTGCCGCCGTCGATGCGCGCGACGCTGGTGTTGTTGATCAACGAGCTGCCGGCGTTGCCGGCACCTGCGCCGAAGGTGCCATAGCTGACACCGGCTATCACGATCAGGTTGGTGGAGCGCGAGCGGGCATCAATGGCGATATCGCCGCCGCTCGAGTCGAGCGTGGCGCCCTGGCTACCGGCCAGGATGCTGTTGTCGATGTCCAGATAGGCCACCGAAAGACCGGCCGCACCACCCTTGACCGCCACGTTGACCTGGGCACTGGCCGCCGAGATCGCGCTGGTGTCGCTGGCGCTTACCGCGATGCCGCCGGCGCCACTCACCTCGGTGGCGCTGTCGCGAATATCGGCGACCACGTCCTTGCGGGTGAAATTGAGCGAGGTGGTACCGCTGAGTGCGGCGAAGCCGGCCACGGCACCACCCAGGGAGTAGGCGCTGATGCTCGAGGATGAGACCGCTGAAAGGCTGACCTTGCCGGCGCTGGACGCCACGCTGGCGCCGCCCTTGATCAGCGCGTGGATACGGTTGGCGCTGTCGCTGGTGGGGTCGTCCGGATCACCGCCGATATAGTTGTAGGCCAGGTAACCGGCCAGGGCGAAGGCCCCGGCACCGGACCCCGCCACGGTAAAGGCATTGAGGCCGAGATCATCGCTGGCCGACAGGGCAATGTCTCCCGTCGCCGAGACCGTGGCCTGGTCGATCACCGCCGTGACGCTGCCGCGCAGCCAGTTGAGCGACAGCGCCCCGGCCACCGCCACCTTGCCGGCACCGGCACCGGCCAGCGCAAAGCTCCAGACCTGGTCGCCCTGCCCAGGCGTCGCCGGGCGATTCTCGTCTGAGTCTTCTGGCGGTATCAGGCTGTCATCGACCTTGACCGAAGGCACATCGGTGATCCGAATCAACTCGGCCTTGACGTCGACGCGCCCACCCGCCGTTACCACGGTGCTCGCCCCGAGGATGCTCGCGCTCAGCGCCGACGCCATGTCGTTGGTCGCCGAGGCGCCGGCAAGACCGACGGAGCCGGCACCAGCCGCCGCGCCGGCCACGTTGATCATGATCGGCGCCACCGAGGCATGCACGTTGACGTCACCGGCGCTGGCCCTGACCACGGCGCCATTGCCAATCGATGCCAGCACATCATTCTGCATGAAGTTGATGCCGATGGAGCCGGCCAGGGCCACCGCCCCGGCGCCCGCACCGCCGGCGGTAATGTTGAGCATGCTGGCTTCGGAACGGGCGTCCACCAGCACGTCACCACTGGTGGCGGTCACACTGGAGGCATCGATCAAGGCGGCGATCTGGCCCACGCTGTAGCCGTGGTCGCTGCGCTCGCCCTGGAGAATGAAGGCGTCTTCGCTGGCGTCGACGTTCTGGTCGCTGGTGTTGTCGACGGTGCGCGAGGGATCGCTGGGGTCGCCTCCCAGATAATTGAAGGCGATCGCCGCGCCCCCCGCCGCATTGCCGGCACCGGCGGCGCCGAAGGAGAAGTTGACCAGACCCTTCTTGTCCTGGGCCAGCACGCTGACACTATCAGCGGCGGTGATACTGGCGCCGCCCGAGACTTCGGCCAGCACGCTGGAGCGCAGCCAGTTGAGCCCCACCGCAGCGGAGCCGGCCACGCTGCCGGCGCCCGCACCGGCGATGGTCAGGTTGATCACCCCGGCGGTCCAATCCATGTTGGACATGTCCCGGGCGGCAATATCCGATGACCCTGTGCTCGGATTGGTCTCGGTGCCCTGGGTCGCCGGGTCCACCTCAAGTCCCAGTGCCGACAATTCCAGCGCGGCGCGACCGCTGCGCTCGGCCAGGCCCGCCCAGACGGCTACGTCACCACCGGCGATCAAGGTGGCCCCCGTCACCCGGGCCACAATGGCGTTGTCGACCTGAACGGTGCCGCTGCTGACCCCGCCGGCTACGGTGCCGGCGCCCGCGGCGCCGATGGCCACGACTACCACCTGGGCACTGTCGGTGGCCTGGATGCGAATATCACCGGTACTGCTTTCGACGCGCCCACCGTCGATCAGCGCCTCCACCTTGCCCTTGATCAGGTTGACGCTGACGGCACCGGCGAGGCCCACCTTTCCGGCCCCGGCACCGCCAAGAGCCACCGACACCACCAGGCTGCTGGCCTCGGCGTCCACCACCACATCGCCGCCGGCCGAAACGCTGGCGTTCTGGATCAGCGCCTGGCTGTCATTGTCGATCAGGTTGACCGAGACGCTGCCGGCCAGGGCCACCTTGCCGGCACCGGCACCGGCGCCGCTGATCGCCACAAGCTCGGCGCGATCGCGGGTGGCCACCAGCACCTGGCCCACCGTCGAGACGTTGGCGTTGCTGATTGAACTGCGCAGGGTATTGGCGATCTGGTTGACCGAGACACTGCCGGAACCAGCGAACTTGGTGCTGGCGCCGATCCCCAGGGTCAGCGATCGCACCAGACCGGTGTTGGCCGCTACCACCGCCACGCTGCCGGCGTTGGCGATGACGCCGCCGCTGATCAGGGCCTGGGTCTGATTGGACAGGCTGTTGACCGACACCCCGGCGCCAAAGCCGGCGGTGCCGCCGACACCGACGGCGCCGGCCAGCGTCCAGACGCTGCTGTTGTCCTCGGCGTTGATCTCCACTTTCGGCGCCGGCGCAAGGGCGTCACTGCCCTTGTCCAGAAAGCTGTCGACCAAACGCGCCTGGGTGGCATTGTCGATCAGGTTGACCGCGGCGGTCCCCGCAAGGCCACCCCCCTTGGGTCCGGTACCGATGCCGGCCGAACCGGCCAGGCTAATGATCAGGGTATCGCTGAGCGCCTGAACCGAGAGTCTGCCGATCACCAGCGACTCGCTGGCACTGCCCAGCGCTTCGACATGGGCGTCGACGTCGTGGCTGATATCGGCGAAGGCCGCCGCCCCGCCGACACCGGCCTTGCCGGCGCCGGCCACCGCACCGGCGATCAGTACCGCGTTGGCGGCGTCACGCGCCCCCACGCTGACGTCCCCGAGATCACCGGACTGGATGTTCAACAGCCCCGCATCGACGGTGCGAGCGGAAGTCAGCACGCTGGCCGCCCCGGCCACACCAAAGCCCTTGGCGCCCGAAGCGACGGCGACACCAGCGGCAGCGACCACCGTCCAGCCCTCACGCGCCGCGCTGAGTGCCAGACCGCCCGTATCAAAGGAGGTGACGCGATCGATCCGCGCCCGGGTGATGCCGCTGTCGAAGGCCAGGGCGGCGGCCCCGGCCACCGCCACCTGGGTGCCACTGCTGCCCAGCGACAGCGCCGCGCCACCGGCCAGCATGCCAAGATGGCTGCTGTCCTTGGCGGCCACCGACGTCTTGCCGGTGATTTTCAGCGTCTCGATCCCCTGGATCAGGGCTTCGGTACGATAGTCGGCGATATTCACCACCACCGAACCCGAGACACCGAGGCCGAAGCTACCCTTCTGGTCACCGCCGGACGAGGAGGAAGACGTGCCGCCACTGCCGCCGGAAGACGCCTTGGCGGCACCGCCGAGCTTGCCACTCAACTCCTTGAGCACGCTGTCATAATTGCTCTGGTTGTTGGGCCACTTGTTGGGGTCGTCGGTAGTGGTGCCGCCGCCGGAGCCCGAACTACCGGTATCACTCGCCGAATCCAGCCCGCTGGTACCGCTGCTGCCCGCCTTGGCTCCGGCCAGGGCGAGGTTGGCTACCACCCCGCCGTTATTGGCCTCGACCAGCAGATCACCTCCTACGGTGATGTTGCCGCTGGCGCTGGCTGGCGTGGTCACACCACCGATCACCGCTCGGGTGTCGCGCTCCATCACCGAGACCACCGCCGATACACCGACGCCAGCGCTTTTGCCGGAGGCGACGCTGCCGCCGATACCAAAGGCGTAGGTGTCGTCGTTGGCGCCGACCCTGAGCGCCGGCCCACTGGCCCCGTCCACCGAGACGGCACCAATGTTCAGCGATACCCCGTCCTGAATCTGCGCCAGGGTGGTGTTGTCGACGATATTGGCCACTGAGGTGGCGTTGAAGGCGACCTTGTCGGCCTTGCCACCGGACACCGCCGCCCCGATCAGCAGGGTGTCGCTGTCGGCGCGCACGTCCAGACTGCTGGCGACCAGCGCCACACCTGTCTCGATGACCGCACGGGTATCCGCGCCGAGCAGATGCACGCCGATGGAAGCACCGATGGCGCTGCCATCGGACTGGATGCCGGCGAACCCGGACTTGATGGTATCGATATCGCTCTTGAAGGCGTCACGCCAGGCCTCGGCGCTGGCCTCGTCGGCGCCAGCGAAGGTCGGCAGGCTGAGATTGCCCACCAGCGACAACAGGTGGTTGTCGCTGCGAGCGATGACCTCGACCTGCTGCTCGTCGCTGGGTGTGACGCTGGCCACATCGGTGGCGCCCCCCAGATTGATCCGGGCACCCTCGCGGATGCGGGCCTCGCTGTCCTGATTGACCAGGAAGACGTTGGCGGCACCGGCGATGGCCAGCTTGCCCCCCTCGGCGGTGGCCACGGTCCAGCTATCGAAGCTGCCGCTGATCCCCAGATTGCCGGTAGTAAAGGCGTTGAGCGCCTCGACGAATTCCTCGATGCGGGTCTGCAACGGCGAGCTCAGGGCAGTCCAGCGGCTGTCGTCACTGAAGTCTTCACTGGAGAGATCCACACCGCTGACGTCGGCCCCCTCGAACTGATAGATCAGGCCGGCCTCGCCCCCGCGCTGGTGGTCATCGGCCACCAGCACCTTGTCGCCGTTGGTCAGGTCTGCCGCACCGTCGGCGCTTGCATGGTCGTAGGTGCCATCGAGTTCACCCAGGGCCTTGCCCGCCACATAGAGGTGACGCCCCCACAGGCTATCCATATCGACGCTGTTGAGGCTCTCGGCGGTGACGCTGATGGCATCGCCGGCGTCCAGGTCCACCAGGCCTTCGACCACCGCATCGGCGTGGTTATTCTGCAGCGCAAAGACGAAGCCGCCGGCGACACCGACATCGGCCACCTGGCTGTCTTCCTTCTGATCCTTGGCGCTGTCGGTGCCCTGGACCTCGGACTCCGCCGCGGCGTCTCGCAGCTTGCCGATCAGGGTGTTGCCCAGCACCTTGTCAGTGAAGCTCTCTTCCTTTTCCTTCTTGTTGGGGTCGACGCCGGTAGCCGAACCCTCTGCACTGACCGCCGGGCGGTGGGCGCTGGTGGCGCTGACACTGACCGCACCGGCCACCTCGATATCGCTGCGCTGGGTGGCGATGGCGCCCAGTCGCGTCACGCTGGTGCCAAGGCGGGCCTCGGCACGATTGATGTCCACCGAGACCGCCAGGGCGGCGGCCACGTCCAGGGCGTTCTTCTGCTGGCCCTGGGATTCCTTGAAGTGCTCGCCGATGGAGGCAGGCCCGCGGTCGGCGATGCCTTCCTTGATCTTGTCACCGATGACGCCGCTGAGCGCCTCCTGAAAGTTGCCGATCACCGATGTCGGCGACAGGTCCTCGGCGCTGGCCGTGGCCCCGTCGACAAGGCTATCGGGGCCACCACCGGGGGCGGTACCGGCGCTGGCGCTGGTACCGCCGTGGTCTTCACCCTGGGAGGTCTCGGCGCTCAGTGTCAGATCGCCGCCCACGCTGACGTCACCGGCCAGTTGCGCCTCGGTGTTGCTGGTCTCGACGTTGATCGCCAGGGCGATGCCGACCTTGCCCTTGTCAGGGGCGGAACTGGCGGAGGTCTCGTTTTCCTCCACGCTGGTCGCCGCAACCACCAGATCATTGCCTGCACTCAGACTGGCGTCTTCCCACACCATCACCCGGGAATCGCTGACCAGCACGCTGACCGCCACCGCGCCGGCCACACCCTTGAGGCCATCCGGTTCAGCAGAGACGCTCTGGGCGGTGCTGACACTGCTGCTCAGGTTGATGTCATTGGCGGCGCTCAGGGTACCGTGGACGTGCACACTTGAGCGGGTGATCAGGGTGCTGACCGACACGCCCAGGCCCCAGGCCTTGCTGGCGCCCACCTCGGTACTGATGTCGAGCTCGGAGGCGACGGTGATGTCCCCGCTGGTGGCGGTGATGACCGCGTCGGAGCCGATATCGATGGCGACCTCGGCCACCATCACCGAGACACTGCCAAACAGCGACAGCCCCTGGAGGAAGTCCAGCGCCGTATCGATGCCCTGGTCGAGGAAGGCCACGCCGGTGCGCAGGTTGAACCAGTCGCGATCGGGATCCACCAGGCGCGCATCGATGGTTACGCCCCCGCCCTTGAGCGTGGCCTTGTCGATATCCACCGACAGGTCGAACAGGCCCACGTCGACCAGGCCATTGGCAGGCGCCAGCAGGGGTTGAAACAACTGCGCGCCAAGGTGCAACTCGCCTCTACCGGCATCGATCACACTATCGCCACCGATCGTCAGCTCACGCGCCAGGATCGACAGATCGTGTCCCAGCGTCGGATCACTCATGCTCAGATCGACGTTGTCCAGGGTCAAGGCACCGTCTGCACGCAGCTCGACACTGCTGGAGAACGTTCTGGTCACGTTGGACAGGGAGGCGTCGCCATCCCAGTAGCCCACCAGGCTGGCGCCCCCGCCGACGGTCACGTCGTCGAGCCGGGCGAGGCTCCCCGCCGCCAGTTCCACCTCGACCTGATCGCCGGTCTTGGCGTTCACGATGGTGCCGGTCGCCGCCTCGGCGATATCGATGGCCAAAGCGCCGGTAAAGGCAGTGGCCGTCAAGGTCTTGTCGGCGCCTCCGGTCAGGCTCAGGCGCGCCGCCTCGATCCCGGACAGCGTGGTTGTGGCCGAACCAACGACCAACCCGCCATCGGTCAGCGTCATGGAGTCGCCCGCCGCCGCCAGCAGGCTGTCGGTGCCGGCGCCGCCGTCGACACTGGCGGCGCCGGACACGACGACGATACGGTCGTCGCCACGGCTACCGGTCAGGGTGTCGCTACCCCCGGTACTGGCGTCCAGCACCACGCCAGTCCCGCTCAAGGCGGTGCTCAGCCATTTGTCGGCACTGACGCCCATGCCGAGTGCATCGGTCAGGATCTTCGCGGTGGCGTCGGCGCTGACGGCGAAGCTCGCGCTTCCCGTGGTGGTGTCGGTGACCACAAGACGCCCGCTGGCACCATCGAAGCTCGCGGTCAGACCTTCGACGTTGTCCAGCAGCACCAGCAGGTCGCCAAGGGTGCGGGCGTCGGCCACATTGAGCGCCCGCGTCTCGCCGTTCTGCAGGGTGAAGCTCAGGTGCGCGCCGGAGTTCTCGAGTTCGCTACCGGTGACGTAACGCGCCAGATAGGACTCGTACTCCGCCTGGCTGGCGAAGTCTTCTGCACCGGGAATCGCATCGCCCAGCGCCGAGAGGAAGGTCTCGATCTCGGCGTTGGAGGCGCCGCCAGCGGCCATCAACGCAGTGACCCGGGTCTGTTCGCCGACCCCGTGCCAGCCACTGGCATCGAGGGTGTTGGCGCCGGCGTTGCCGACCAGCGTCAGCGCCTCGATATCGCGATAGCTCGAAGCGGTCCCGCCGTCGATGCTGAAGCTGTCCCCACTCACATTGACGGCGTTCTGGCCATCGGCCAGGACGATTTCCAGACGATCCTGGCCGACGCCGCCGCGGATCTCGTTCTGCCCAGCCCCGGCACGAATGACGTTATCTCCGGCCACCGCCACAAACTGGGTCGTGGCCTCGCCACCGATCATCAGGTCGTTGCCGCTGCCACCCTGGAGATAGACACTGCCGCCAAAGCCGCTGGCGTCGAGCACGGTGTCGCCAAACTCGGCACGCAGCATGCCGTGCTCGATGCCGACCAGGCTGTCACGCCCCGCTTCCCGAGCGCGCACCTGGGTCGAGGTCACCGTGGCGCTGGCCCCGGAAGCTCCCAACGCCAGACCACTGCCGACCAACGCCTTGGCGAAGGCACCGTCGTCGGCCACGGCCATGAAGTCGCCGATAAAGCTGACGCGCCAGCGTACCTGCTGCTCACCAGCGGATTCGAACAGCTCGCGGGCCACCTGCAGGTTGCCTTCGCCCACCGCAGACAGTGCCTCGAGCGCCTGCTGTACCGCCAGGGCGTCGGCGTCCCAGGCCAGCGCGTCTGTCTGCTCGCCGGCGAAGTGGAAGACCACCGTCTCACCGGCGCTGCGCGACCACACCAGCTCGCGCTCCTCGGCGACGTCACCGCGCACCAGGGTGGCGCTGCCGCTGCCGCCGAACAGACGTAAGCTGTGGGAAGTACTGCCCAGCACCGAGTCGCTGCCGCTGCCACCATCGAGGCTGTTGCTGCCGCGATTGCCGAACAGCACGTCGTCACCGACACCCCCGACCAGGGTGTCGTTGCCACTGCCGCCCAGGAGTACCGCGTCGCCGGCGCCGGCTTTGAGGGTGTTGTCACCGGCGACGCCTTCCAGCTGAACCGAACCGCTGAACGCAGAGGCGTCCAGCACATTGGCAGAAGCACCGCCCACCAGGGTGGCGAGTTCGACGTCGCCCAATACCCAGTTGGTCCAGCCGGTCACGCTCAGCGCGGTATCGGTCAGGGTCATGTCGGCGTCGGCGCTGGCCTCGATGCGGTCGTTGCCGCCACCGGCCTGGACACTGCCGCCCCCGGCGCTGAGCACGAATCGGTCGTCCTGCGCGCTGCCGACAAGTTGGCTATTGCTGGCGCCATCCAGGCTCTGGAAGGTCACGCCGGAAAGCGAGTAGCCGCTGGCATTCAGCGTCTGGCCGGTCCCCGCGGCGGACAGCACCAGTTCCACGGGCTGGCGCTGGAAGCTCAGGCTGCCGTCGCCGGTGGTGATCGTGGCCGTGGCACCAGCGCTGGTCAGGGAGATGTCCCCGGATGCGCGCTGCACCACATAGGTCAGCTCGGCCTCCTCGGGGGTGAACTCACTGCCCAGCTCGCTCTGTTCGAAGCGATCGCTGCCGCTCACCGACACCAGGGTACTGCGACCGGCGCCGGCTTTCAGGGTATCGTCGCCGCCGCCCCCGACGATCAGGTTGTTGCCATTACCCCCGTCGAGGATAGTGTCGACCTGCGAGGTGACATCACCGATCAGGCGGTCGTCGCCGCCGGTACCGATAACGTGATTGAAGCCGTCGATACCGACGAAGCCGGTGGCCTTGCCGGTCCCCAGATCGACCTCTACCGAGGTGGAGAAGTCGCTGAAGTCGAGGATCTGGCCGGCCCGACCGTCGAGTCGGTCGATGCCGTTGAACGCGATATTGCCAAGCCCCAGACTGCCCTCGTCGTAAAGCGACCAACGCGCCCCGTCCTGGCTGCTCGAGAGCCGGTGCTGGGCGGCATCGTCCGTGGCTGACAGCACGCCGTCGTCGCCCTGGCGATAGGAGGCGGCGTTCACCGTCTCGATGCCCGTGAAACTGAGCCAGCTATCGTTGCGCGCCGCCGTGGTGGTGCTCGACCAGTCCACGCTGCCCGCCCCATCGGCGCTCACCTGCCACTCGGTGTTGCCCTGGATGCCCTCGATGCGATCATCGCCCTCGCCCCCCGCGAAGGTGATGGTCAGCCCCTGGCTATGCTCGAGTGCCAGGACGTCGTCGCCGTCGCCGCCCTGGAAGCTCACCAGCAGACCATCCGCCTGGCCCAGCAGGCTCTGGTCCACGCGCAGGATGTCCTGGGCGTCGCTGCCCTGGATGACCACGCCGCCACTGGCCTTGGCCTCATCGAGACCGCGTGAGGCCACCACCTGACTGACGCCTTGCTCGTCGAGTTCGACCACCTGCAGCACCTGCTGCTGGTTCTCCTCGACCACCCGCAACGTCATCTCGGCACCACCGGCCACGCTGGCGGTCAGCGGGTCCGCCGACATCAGCATGCGTGGCTCGAGTCCCTCGAACACGAACCGGGACGGCTCTGCCTGGGCACGACGAGCACGCCTGGGCTGGCGGAGAAGACGAGCGATCAATTCGGACAGAGGCTTGCGCTGGTGGCGACTCATGGGGGGACTCCGGTGGCGAAAAACGTCAAGAGGCGCATCGCGGCGACGATACGCCCCCTGATCTCGGTCGATCAGTGAACGGGAGTGTCCTGTTCGGCGTCGGACGCGACCGCCTCCTCGGCGGGGTCGCCCTTGGCCAGAGCACCCAGCCGCGAACCACCCTGCGCCTGACGGCTCAGTCGATTGAGATTGCGCAGCGACTGCAGGTGGACGTAGAGCAGCTCCAGCTCGTCACTGTCCAGCAGCGCCTTGAGGCTGTCCTCGGGCAGCGCCTTGAGCTTCTGACGGTTGACCGCCTGGAAGCCGGTCAGGGTGCGCTGACCACCTTCCGGCAAGCGAATCTGGGCCTCGACCGACTCGAGCAGGTCGAGCTCGACCAGACGGGCGCAGAAGGCGCGGGTGCGCTGGAAGTGCGCCTGATAGTCCTGAAGGAAGTCCAGTACCTTGCCCAGGTACTGGGTCTGCTCACCGTCGGCGTCGAAGAAGCGCTCGCCGCGACCGTCACGGTTGAGCCCTTCGTAGTCATCATCGATGCAAAGGGTGAAGGTCTTGTCGTTATCGGCGGAGGCAAACACGAAGGGATAGCGGCGGAAGAAGGCCGGCACGTACTCACCGCGCCACTGGCCTTCACGGTCCACCAGCAGATTCTGGTCCTGCTCGAGTCCCAGCACGGCGACCGGCAGCACCCCGTCGTCGGCCTTGGTGAAGACGATCGGCAGGTCGGTGGCGGCGGTCGGAAATTCGGCCGCCATCAGCGGCACCGAGTTCACCCCGCTGGCAAAGCCGAAGTCCTTGCCGACCTTGAGCGACAGCTCGCCATGCTTGTCGCGGGTGATCGGCTGAACGTTGCGATAGATCAGAAGTTGAGTCGCCATGAAATCGTCCTCTAGTACTTGAGTGTCGTCCCTGGGCCTGGACGTCAGCGTCGTTGCGCGGCCAGCGCGCCGGTGGAAGTCGGGGAGACCAGTGTCACCCCGTGGTAGAAGGTCACGAAGGGTTCGCCTTTCGCATCGAACCCCAGAGAAAGGTTGCTCAGCGGCTTGTCGCCGTGGGCGGCAATCCACTCGATCGCCTGTGCGCGCGACGTACAGCGCCACTCGCGAGCCAGCGACAACAAAAGGCCCGCCAGTTCGCCCAGACGTATCTCGGCCGGATGTAGATGCAGATTGAGGGAATCACGACCGGTATCGCGGCCCTGGCGCCGTTCCTCGATCCTCACGGTCAACGGTGGCCAGGGCTTTCGTGCCAGCGCATGGCTGACCTCGAGCTGTTCGATCAGGTCGCCGACGAGCGGGGGCATCGCCGCAAGCGTGCTCGCCATTGCATGGCGCACCGCCTCGGCGCTCTCGAGCAGGACATAGTCGGAGACACTGGCGTCGACGCCAGGGCGCCACTTCCACGCCTGGTACAGCGGGAAGCGACGCCCCGCCAGAGCCTTGTCCGGCAGCGGCGCTTCCCAGTACACCTTGGTGGTCGCCTCCTCCAGCCCGAGATGCAGATAGTGCGCCATCGTCTGCGTCGACAGTCCGGCGACAAAGGCCCTCCGGTCGCCAGGCGCCAGCGCCAGCGACTCCAGCAACCCCTCGAGGCGCACCGCAAGATCGTCGGCGTCAACGCCCTCGAGCGGCACACTGTAGAGCCTGCGCTGAGGAGCCCAGCGGGCGGGAGCGCACTTGACCGAGCGCTCGGCACTGTAGGGACGCGCGAGGCTATCGAGCCAGGACTCGATCAACGCCTGACGCTCGGCGAAGGCCCGGGGTTCAGTGCTGGAAGGCAAGGAGGTCCATCCGGTCATTCATATGGGCGTCGATCTCCGCCAGGTCTTCGCCATTGATGACGCCGGCGGCATGCTTCAGCCGCAGCACGCTGATCAGGTAGTCGTAGCGCGCACTGGCAAGTTCGCTGCGGGCGAAGAACAGATCGCGCTCGGCGTCGAGCAGTTCGAGCACCGGCATGACACCGGATTCATAGGCCACCTGGCGGTATTCGACGATGCGCTGGTTGGCGGTCAAGGACTCGCTGAGCGCCCTGACCCGGGACATGGCGGTGACGATACCCTCGAAAGCCGCACGTATCTCGCGGTCGATTTCTCGCCGCACCTGTTCGAGTCGAGCCTGCCCTGCCTCGATCAGACGGGTCCCTTCGCGCACCTCCGACGACACTCGCCCACCGCTGTAGACCGGCACATCGAGGCCGACCCGAATGGTCTGGGTCTCGACCTCGCTGCCGCCGCCGAACAATGAGCCCTCGGTCTCGTCATTGTCGTAGTCGAGACTCAGATCGAGGGTCGGATAGTGACCACCGCGACTCACCTTGACCTGCTGATTGGCCACTTCCACCGCCAGCCGTGCGGCTGATAGACGAGGATTGCGCTGCATCGCCAGCTCGATCCAGGCCTCGACTGACGACGGTTCTGGGCTCGCCAGCGTCAGGTCCTCATCGACCAGGCTAAGCTCCACCGGACGCACGCCGCTGACCTCGGCCAGGGCATTGAGGGCATCGCGCAGACGGTTGGCCACGTCCAGCTCGCGCGCCTCGACCTGCAGAAAGCGCGCCTGGGCGTCGAGCAGGTCGATCTCGCGAATCAAACCGTCCTCGAAACGCGCCCTGACCTGCTCGAGATTGGTCTGGACCTGCTTCTTTTCGGCCTGCAGGAAACTCAGGTTTTCCGAAAGGGCGAGTACCGCAAAGTAGCGTTCGGCCACCCGCAGGTAGAGATCCTGGCGCGAGACCTCGAGCTCGGACGCGGCCTGCTGGATCTCCAGCTTGGCCTGGCCAAAGGCCGCCCAGCGGGAATAGTCATAGATCGACTGCTCGAGCGAGACACCGTAGACGGTGGTCGGGTAGGACGTGCTGCCGCTGCCGTAGACCTCGTTGTCGGTACTGACGATGTCCTGGGAGATCTCGCTGCGCTCGACATTGACATTGATCTGCGGCAGCAGCGCTGAGCGCGCCTGATAGTAACGCTCATCGGTGGCCTGCTTACCATGAAAGTCGGCCTGAAACTGAGGATCGCTGTCCACCGCGAGCTCGTGAAGTTCCAGCAGACTTTCTGCCAGCACGGACGGAGCAAGCAGGCACGCCCACCCGCCCAACGCCAGGCCGAACGCAAGCTTGTTGAGATGCATGATGATTTTTCCCCTGCGCACCGGTGGGACAAACACCGGCATTGCGCAACTGCTTTGTAATATTTTATTAACAACGGATGTACGATATTACCCACATCTTTTGTAGGAACACAGCTCCCATCTACTCTTTTGCAGGCAACATGATCAACGCAGTATCGACGCAGTAGGAAACTACATCGCAAAAGATGAGAAAGTTCATACTCGCTATCGCATTCCGCCACCGAAGGGAATCGGGTAACACATTGAAACCTGGAAAGTTCCGAAATTACGCGGGACAAGAGACCATCTTCAGGTACACGGGAGCGGCGGCAGTCATGCGCCAAGCAGATTGCTTCAAGGCCTGGCAGCCGCTGTCACCTCAGCCCAGCCACCTGAGATTACCCAACCACCCACACTGATCCTTTCAGACTAGACCGAAAGAACGAGCAAAGTCCTACGTCAGCGATGACAACGCCGCACCTGGCGACACCTGGGCGCTATTCATTCAGGCTGGCAATGCGGTTGCGACCACTACGCTTGGCGCTGTACAGGCGCCGGTCGGCGCGCTCGAACAGCGGTGCAAACCCCTCCCCCTTGCGATACTGGCTGACGCCGATGCTGATGGTGATGCGAATCGTCTGTCCATCCGACAGGGTGATTTCCCCCCCTTCCACCGCGCGACGCACCCGCTCGGCCGCCTTGATCGCCTCGGGCAAGGCGGTGCGCCGCATGACCACCACGAATTCCTCGCCGCCGGTGCGCGCCACCAGATCGCCATCACGCAGGCAGTTGGCTACTGTTTGCGCCAGCCAGGTGAGCACCTGGTCACCGGCCGCGTGACCGAAACCATCATTGACCTGCTTGAAGAAGTCGATATCGACCGCGGCCAGCGAAAACACCATCCCGCCACTGTCGCATTCCTCGATCAGGCGGGTGACGTGGCGATCCAGCTGGCTTCGATTGGGGAGTCCGGTCAAGGCATCGGTCATCGCCTGGTCTTCCAGTTGATCACGTTCGAGGCGAATACGCTCGACCTCCATCTCGTTGGAAATGACACGTTCGACGGCCCCGACCAGTAGCCGGACCAACTCGATGTCGACCTCGCTGAAGGCGTGCCGGCGCACCGACGGACTGGAGAAGTTCAGGGTTCCCCATACCTTGCCCTGGATCCGCAGCGGTGCACCGATATAGGTCTCCAGCTGAAAGTTCTCGTAGCAGGGGTGGCCCTTGACTCGCTCGTCCTGCCCGGCGCGGTGGGTATGGAAGACGTCATCGGCGTCGAGGGTCAGCCGACAGTAGGTGTCACCCAGTGCAAAGCTATCGCCGGCCCCTACTGGCGCATTATCCGAGGCCGCCCAGCGCACCGTGTAACGCTCCCCCTCGACCTGACTGACCAGCGCGATATCCAGCTTCAGGTAGCTCAAGGCGTCACGCAGCAGCATGTCGACGATCTCTGATACTCCAATATCGGTGCGATTTACCCCGGTATGGACATCCCGCAACAGCTGGATCATCGAGCGATACTCGGAGACGTCCTGGATGATGGCGTAGAAGCCCATCACCTCATCTTCCACCAGGTCCGGCAGATAGTGGACCTTGAAGTAGATCTGGCGACCATCCTGGAGCACCAGGGAATCCTCGTAGCTGACCTCCTGCCCCGCCAGCGCCAGATCGAAACGTGGCCGGATCTTGGCGTAGGAGTCTGCATCGAGCACCGAAGACACCGGCTGCCCCATCAGCGCCTCGGCAGGCAGGCCGATGAAGTCGAGGTAGGCACGATTGTTGAAACGGAAGCAGAAGTCGCGGTCGACGTAGGCCACCATCACCGGCAGGTGGTCGGCCATCCGCGCGATGACACCGCGGCTTGCCTTCTGCCGAGCCGACAGTCGCAGCACCAGCCCACCATCGGCCAGGCGACAGCAGCTACCATCGCCCAGTTCCAGCGGCATCGAAGGCTTGGCAACGTGAGCGGCACCCCGGGAGACCCAGGCTTCAGCTACTGCCGCGGCCTCGCCAGGCAGCTCTGCCAGCCCCCGCCCGATCCAGACGTCTCCAGGCTCGCCCAGCACGCGCACGGCATCACCGACCACGTCGTGCACCTGCAACTCCGGCGTCAGGCGTACCAGCACCGTTCCGGACGACACCAATGCCTCTTCCACCCAGGCAAAACGCTCCATGAGGACATCTCCTTGCGTAAGCCCTGCCCTGGACCGGCAGCAGGTCAATACCCTGGCGGCTCGCGTGCCGTCTTCTCTAGCCTATGAAAAGATGCTTATAGATGCCGGATTATTTCGCTTGCCCGCTTCCACGTTATGCTGGCGTCGCCGACACCGCCGCGGGAGCTGCCCATGAACCACCAGGACCTTGTCGCCATCGAACACGCCCTGACGCTGGCCAATCGCGGGGATACCAGCTGGCTGTGCACGCGCCTGGACACCCCTGCTCCCGCCTTCCCCCACCTGAGCGTCACCAGCGATGCCGATGGCCCCAGGTACGCCGGACAGCCCATCTTGCTGACCCAGGCCCGGGACGGCGGCGCCTGCCTGGTCAATATCGACAACAACGCCAACGATGGCACCCCCTGTCTGGTCGAGCGCCTGTCACCGAGCAGCGAGACCCTGGTGCACCTGGAGGTCATCCATGCAACGCTCGCCGGCCAGCCATCGCTGATTCGCCGCGTCAGCCTGGGCAGTACGTCCATGAACCTGCAGCGACCCACACCAACCAGTCCGCTGGTCCAGATCGGCGACGACGTCGTCGAGGTGCTGATCCAGCCGGCCTTGCGTCTGGTACTGACCGGCCACTCCCCGGTCAATGCCGACCTGGCGCGCCAGGGGCAACGGCTCGGTTTCGAGGTCATCCTGTGCGCCCCAGACTACCCCGACACGCATCACTCGACAGCACCCCTGCCGGCAGGCGTCGAGTTCCAGCGCGCTCCCGCGGCCCCCTTCCTGCGCGGCGGCGGCGGGCACCGACGCACCCTGGTGATGGACGCCACCGACGCCTCGACCATTGCCCGAGCGAGCCGCGAGGCCTGCTGTCATGGCTATCTGGCGATGGCTGAAATCGATCCACGCCGAGCGGCGAACTGGCTTTACGATGGCTGGCACAGCCTGCGCACCTCGCCCACCGTCTGACGCCCCGTCGCTGCGGCCAAAGCGCCAATTGACAGCCATCGGAGGCGGTCCTACGCTGTGCGCATTCCTGGGGGAGCCTGACGGCTGAGATTCCGCATCACGCGGTAACCCTTTGAACCTGATCCGGGTCATGCCGGCGAAGGGAAGGATGGTTGCGTTATCTCCTCTTTCTTCCTGTCCGCCGCTCGTCCCGCCTGTCCACCGGTCCCTGCGGACAACGACAAGAAAGAGGTCTTCTTTCGATGATGCTCGATCCCACCTGGACGGCGCTGTGGCTTCTGCTGTGCGCCGCCATCTTTGCCATCCCCGGCCTGATCTATGCCCGACGTCGTCAGGGCGGCCTGGATGACTACATCTCGGCTCGCAACAGCCAGAACACCCGCGCCACGGTGTTGACCCTGGTGGCCACCACCCTGGGCACCTGGATCCTGTTCGGCCCCGCCCAGGCGGCCACCTGGGGCGGCATCGGCGCGGTACTGGGCTATGCGCTGGGTTCCATGGTCCCGCGCCTGGTGATGATCCCGCTGGGACGACGCATGCGTGAGCTGATCCCCGAAGGCCACGGCCTCACCGAGTTCGTGATCCATCGCTACGGGCGCACCATGTACGCCTTCACCCTGACGATCATGCTGTTCTATCTGTTCATCTCGCTGGCGGCAGGCCTCACCGCAATCGCCCATATGGTCACCCTGCTGGCGCCGATCCCGCTGTGGCTGACCGCCTGCGTAGTGATGATCGCGACCCTGCTCTACACCTTCTACGGCGGCCTGCGCACCACCATCTTCACCGACAAGGTACAGATGCTGGTGATCCTGCCGTTGCTGGCGCTGCTGCTGGTGTTCGGCTGGCAGGCCGCCGGCGGCGTCGCGCCGACGCTCGAGGGCCTGCAGGAACGTGCGCCCCAGTTGCTGGATGTCACCGATGCCGGTGGCCTGCGTGCCGGCCTGACGTTCTTTATCGCGGTGATGCTGACCGGCCTGTTCTACCAGGGCACCTGGCAGCGCATCTACGCCGCCCGGGACAGCAAGGTGTTGCGGCGGGGCTTCTGGATCGCAGGGCTGTTCAACTTTCCGGTGATCGTGCTGATGGGCCTGTTCGGCCTGGCGTTCGTCGGCCTCGGGCTCGAGGGAGACGGCTCGGTGGCGCTGTTCAGCGTGCTGCTGTCCGAGGTGCCGCTGTGGTTCGCCCTGGCCTTGATTCCGCTGGGTCTGGCCCTGGTGATGAGCAGCGCCGACACCACCGTCAACGCCACCTCCAGCATCATCGCCGTCGACATGCACCGGCTGCTGCCCCAGGCCAGCGAAGCCACCCTGATGCGCCTGGCACGCTGGCTGATCGTCGCCGCAGCGGTGCCGGTGACCTGGGTGGCAGCCCAGGGCTACAGCGTGCTCTATCTGTTCCTGCTGGCGGACCTGCTGTGCTCGGCGGCGGCCTTCCCGGTGTTCTTCGGTCTGTTCAATCGCCGCTACGACGGGCGCAACGCGGTCCTCAGCACCGCTGCAGGTCTGGTCGCCGGGCTGGCGATGTTCCCGTCCCCCAGCGGCGGTACCGCCACCCTGCTGGAATCCTTCCTGCTGGCGGCCTTCGTGCCGGTGCTGGTCTCGCTGGTGCTGATGAAGCTGCTGCCATCCCGCCAGGACTATGACTTCACCCGCATGGGCAGCCTGGTACGGCGCTTCCAGAGCTGACACCGCCACGCTGACAGCCTGGCAAGGCGTGATAAAAAACAGCGGGACGTGCTGACGCGTCCCGCTGTTGTCGTTTCAAGGCCTGGCGATCAGGGGCCCTGGCAGTTCCGGCTCATCAGCGCTCGCGACGCGCCAGCCCCAGGTGGTCGCGCAGGGTGCGGCCCAGGTACTCGCTTCGAAACAGCCCGCGACGCTGCAGTTCGGGCACGACCTGTTCGACCACGTCCTCGATGCTGTCCGGCAGCGACGGCGGCATCAGGTTGAAGCCGTCCGCCCCGCCCTGCTCGACCCAGCGCTGCATCTCGTCGGCGATACGCTCCGGGGTGCCGACCATGGTGCAGTGGCCGCCACCGGCGGCGAGCCGTCCCAGCAACTGGCGCAGCGTCGGTCGTTCGCTCTCGATGATCCGCAGAATCGTGGCGTAGCGCCCCTTGGGCCCGCTGAAGGCCTCCAGTGGCGGCAACTCGGGCACCGGGGCGTCGAGCTCCCAGTCGCTCACGTCCTGGCCGATGAACTGACTCAACTGGCGCCGTGAGCTGTCCACCGGCAACAGTTCGTCGAGCTCCCGCTGCTTGCGTCTGGCCTCCTCTTCGGTGGAGCCGACGTAGGTGACCAGCCCCGGCATGATCGCGACCTTCGGTCTGCCAGCGGCCTTTACCCGGGCCTGAAGGTCGCTGTAGTAGGCCTGGGCGGAGGGCAGATCGTAGGCCACCGCGTAGATGGCCTCGGCGTAGCGCGCGGCCAGGTCACGGCCCTGATCCGAGGCGCCTGCCTGGAACAGCACCGGGTGGCCCTGGGGCGGACGCGGCACCGTCAGCGGGCCATCCACCAGAAAGTGCTCGCCGTGATGATGGATGGGACCGACCCGGCTGGCGTCGACGTAATCGCCCTGGCGGTCCCTCACCAGGGCGTCGTCACTCCAGGAGTCCCACAGCGCCAGCACGGTATTGGCGAATTCCTCCGCCCGGGCATAGCGCTCGGCGTGGCTTGGCATGGCCTCGAGCCCATGGTTGCGCGCCTCGCTGTCGAACATCGAGGTCACCAGGTTCCAGCCCAGGCGTCCGCCGGAGATATGGTCCAGCGAGGCCAGCATGCGCGCAGCATGAAACGGCGTATAGAAGGTGCTGGAGACGGTCGAGATCAGCCCGATGTGTTCGGTGGCCCGCGCCATGGCCGCCAGCATGGTCAGTGGCTCCAGGGTCCACAGCGGGCCGTCGGCGACGCTGCCCACGGCGTGACCATCGGCGAAGAACACCGCATCGAAGCGACCCCGCTCGGCGAGCCGCGCCAGCTCCTCGTAGTAGCGGATATCGGCCAGGCGCTCGACGCTGGAACGGGGATGACGCCAGGCCGCCTTGTGGTGGCCACAGCCCATGATGAACAGATTGAGGTGCATGCTGGCCATCAGTCCTTCACCAGTCCGCCGTCGACCACCAGGTTCTGGCCGGTGACCGCCCGCGACCAGGGCGAGGCGAACAGCAGCGCGGCGTCGGCAAACTCTTGCGGCGTGGTCACCCGTCGCAGCGGTGTGCTGGCGGCGATCAGATCGAACACCGCCTCCGGCGTGGCGCGGGAGGCATCGGTGGTGCGCAACAGGCCGCCGGAGATCATGTTCACGGTGATGTTGTCCGGGCCCAGATCGTGGGCCAGGGTGCGCGTCAGCGACAGCAGCGCCGCCTTGGCGGCGGTGTAGTCGTGGTAGGGCACCACCGGGTTCTGGAACAGGTTGGTACCGATATTGACGATGCGACCAAAGCCGGCCTCACGCATGCCGGCAAGCGACGCCTGCACCGTGTTCAGTGCTCCCCGGGCGACGCCCTGAAGCTGATGATCGAGGTGCTCCCAGGTCAGCTCGTCGGGACCGGGACGGGCGTCGCCGTTGAAAGCGAAGTCCGGCAGCGCATTGTTGATCAAGGTGGTGACCGGTGCGCCGAAGTGCTCGCGGGCACGCGCGAACATGGCATCGACGGCGCTGCGATCACAGACGTCGGCGGCCACTGCCAAGGCTTGCTCGGGATAGTCGGCTACCAGCGCGTTGGCGCCCTCTTCGCTGCGTCGATAGTTGACCACCACCCGCGCGCCCTGCTCGAGGAAACTGCGCGCCAGGCTGACGCCGAGGCCACGTCCGGCGCCGGTGACGACGACCAGCTGGCGGCAAATGGGAAGCGCGGGCGGGCTTGCGGAGGTAGCGGGTGAGGCGTCGGAAAAGGTCATCTGGCGGGTCCTTGGTCGAGGCGAGGAACGCACGCCGACCCCTGGACTGACGACTGCGCTGACATCCCTTCGCCGGTATGAACTGGATCAGGTTCGACGGGTGTTTCTCAGCCCCGCTATCGTGCGAGACACCCCGTGCCATGCGCCTTCGACCTTAGCCCATCGGCGCGGGACGGACAAGCCGCGCAGCACCTGGAACATCACCGCAGCCAGGGCATGCAGATGGGCGCTTCAGACCCGACGGTCAGCCCGGTGCCTGGACGGCTTGCATCAAGTCACTTCCTTCCTCTCCCGCCCGATTGACCCTGGTCGAGACCGGCCATGCCTCGAAGGCGCCAGCGGGTAGATGCCGCACCGTCTGGCGCATGACGTGGCGATCACTCAGGGCAGGATCGAGCCAGGGTTCAAGGCTGCCGTCGTCCAGCGCCAGCGGCATCCGGGCGTGCACCTGACTCGCGCAGCCCCGGGCAGGTTCGGTAAGGATGGCAAGGCCCGGCCTGCCGTCAGCCCTTTCACTGAAGATTGCCGCCAGCCACAGCGGCGCGCGATCTTCACGACATAAAAAATAGGGCTGCTTGCCGGTCTCGCCCGGCAGCCACTCGTACCAGCCGTCCGCCGGCACCAGGCAGCGATGGCGGGCAAAGGCCCCACGAAAATAGCGCGAGGTGGCGACCTTCTCCACGGTGGCGTTAATCGGCTCCGGCGACCCGGCCTGGGCCCAGTGGGGTCGATAGCCCCACCACATCGAGGCAAAGGAAGGTACGCCCTCCCCCTCCATGGCGAGGGACGTGATCCAGGTGCCTGGCGCGACGTTGTAGCGAGGTTGCGGCTCCTGCTCGGGCAGGCGCGGCGCCACCGGCAAGCGCATCAGCGCCGCCAGCTGAGCAAAAGGTGTGTAACAGGCGAAACGGCCGCACATGGTTACCTCCGTTACCGGACCCTGCAGGATCAGCCTAGCACCATCTGTTGCGCCCCCATCGGCCTGCCCTGCCCGCTGCGGGTTAGTCATCTGCGAACGTTAAGTTTTCGCTAAGCTAGGCAGCCTAGCCTTGCCATCAACTCCTCTTTCAAGGACGCGATGACATGGCCCCGGCAATCGCAGCATCGGCCTCGAAGACGACAGCCCACACGGATGCTCCCGAGCCGGACATGCCCTCGGGACTGTGCTGGGCGTCCCCGGAGCGGCTGGGCGAGGCAAACGCCTTCATCTCCGACGTCTATCGTTTCCATCACAATGCCTCCATCAGCAACCCCTACCAGCGCTTGCTGACACTGCGAGACCCCCATGGCGCGCTCGTCGCCACCACAGGACTCAGGCGTGCCGATGAAGGCCCTCTCATGGTGGAACACTACCTCGAGGCACCTGTCGAGATGGTGCTCGCCACTCGTGGCCTCTGCGACCTTGCGCCGCCGCGCCACCAGGTCATGGAGGTCGGCGCCCTGGCCAGCGCATCGCCAGGCGCCGGCCGACGGCTGATGCTGTCGCTGGTGGTGGTGCTCGAGCGACTGGGCATCGACTGGCTGGTGGTGACGGCGTCCAGGGACGTGCGCAACGGCCTCGCCCGACTCGGCATCGAGATGCACACGATCGGTCGCGCCCATCGCCACTGCCTGGACAACCCTGTGGACTGGGGACGGTATTACGAGCGGGACCCCAGGGTCGTGGTGATTCGCCCCCTCGAGGTGGCCAACAGCATGCGCGCCACTCCGCTCGGCGCTTTGCTGCTCGCCGGCGCAGCACAGCTTGCCCCGGAGGCGGCAGATCCCGTACCGGCGCTACCCCATGTCCACGCCTGCTCGGCGGCCGGGGACATGCCCCATGGATAGGCTACACCAGCGCCTGCGCCAAAGGGCGAGGCTGTCGCCGGATGTGGAGAGCCTGATCGGGCAATCCCCGGATGGCGCCGACATCCGCCTTACCGCCCGGCAACTTGAGGAAGCCATCGAAGCTGTCGCGCACCAACTCGAGCAGCCGGGCGTTTCTCACCTGGGCCTGCTGGGTCACAACTCTCCTGGCTGGCTGGTCGCCCAGCTCGCTGCCTGGCGGGCTGGCCTGCCAATCACCCCGATTCCTGCGTTTTTCAGCGAACAACAGATCAACCATCTGCTCGACACCACCGGGCTGGACGGGCTTCTGATCGCGCAGGACAGCCCGCTGGACGCCTGGCTGCCGTCTGCCCGCGCAAACGACTTCAAGCGCCAGCCACTCGACGCTCCGGCCGGCCTGTCCATCGCCTTGTTCCGGCGCCCCTCGACGCCCGCACCACTACCGGACGGAACGCGACTGATCACCTTTACCTCCGGCACCACCGGCACCCCCAAGGGGGTCTGCCTGTCCGGGCCTCATCTCGAGTCGGTCATTGAAGGACTGGAACAGCGCCTTGCAGGTGTTCCCCTCCATCGTCACGGCGTGGTGCTGCCCATGGCGGTGCTGCTCGAACATCTGGCCGGCGCACTCTTCGCGCTCTGGCGAGGAGCCACGATCGTTATCGATACGCCCGATCTTACCGGGCTACATGGCAGCGGTACGCTAGCCCCCGACCAGTGGCAACGCTGGCTGGCCAAGCGCCGACCCGACAGCCTGATTCTGGTACCGGGGCTGCTCAAGGCGCTAACTCACCTGGCCTCACATCATTCTGCGGCAAACGGGTGGCAACAGGTGTTGTCGCTAGTCGCCGTGGGCGGGGGCCAGGTGCCCCGCAGCCTGCTCGAACAGGCAACCCAGTTGGGACTCCCTGTCGCCCAAGGCTACGGCATGTCCGAGATGGGCTCGGTGGTCTGTCTAAGCCGCCCGGACGAGCCCCAGGATGGCCGTGTGGGGTGCCCCCTCAAGGGATTGCGCCTGAGCACCGATGAGCAGGGGCAACTGCTGGTCCACGGTCGTCGCATGCTGGGCTATCTGGCGTCCGATCATCAGGTTCCATCAACCGAGATGCCCTGGCCCAGCGGAGATCTCGGTCACCGCCTGGCGGACGGTCATTGGCGCCTGGACGGGCGTCAGCGCAACGTCATCATCCTGTCGAACGGACGCAATCTCTGTCCCGAGTGGCTCGAGGCGGAGCTCGAGCTTATCGACGGTATCGATCGTGCCTTCGTCTTCGGCGAAGGCTTGCCGGGGGTGCTGGCACTCCTTTGCCCTTCAGCCGCTATCCAGCCCCCCCTCCTGGAAGCCCACATCGCCGCGCTCAATCAGCGCCTGCCCGACTACGCCAGGGTCCGCGGCTGGCAGTCGTTGATGCGGCAACTGCCAGGCGTCGCCGAGCCGCTTTCGATCGCCAGCAACGAACTGACCGCCAACGGACGCCTGCGCCGGGCCAGCATTCAGCTCCGCCGTCGCTGCGACATCGAGCGGCTTGTCGCCAGAACCTTCCCCGGCCATGAGCAGGTGTCAGCAGCGCTTTCCTCCGCCGCCGACGGCCTCCCTTCATACCCACAGGAACCCCCACCCCCATGAACACGCTGACCGATACCCCGATCGTCACCTCGCCACCTGTCGACAACGGCAAGCCCGACGGTTTCTACCGCCACCTGCTCGCTGCCACCGAAGACGAACGCCAAGCCTTGATGGGAGGGGAACTGATCGGGCGCGCCCAGGGCGGCAAGATCACGCTGCCCGAATATCGCGCCTTTCTCGCCCAGGCCTATCACCATGTGCGTCACACCGTCTCACTGATGATGGCCTGCGGCGCCGAGTTGTCCGCTCCGAACTTCGTGCTGCGCGACAACCTGCGCATGGCCATCGCCGAGTACATCGACGAGGAAAAGGGCCACGAACATTGGATACTCGATGACCTCGAGTCCACCGGCGTCGATCGGCACCACGCGCGTTCACGCCCACCGCTGTTCGAGACGGAATGGATGGTGTCCTACGCCTACGACAGCATCAGACGGCGCCATCCGCTGGCCATGTTCGGCATGGTACTGGTGCTCGAGGGTACCAGCACCTCGGCGGCCAGCGCCGCCGGCAGGGCCATCCGCGATAGTCTGGGCCTGACCGATGACGCCTTCCACTACCTGTTTTCCCACGGCGAACTGGACATCTCCCATATGGCCTTCTTCGCCGAACTGATGGACACCATCACCGACACCGAGGAGCAGGCCCAGATCGTCCATTCGGCCCGCGCCTTCTATCGCCTCTATGGCGCGGTCCATGACGCCGCCCTGCGAGACGCCGAGCACTGGACGGACGAAGCGCTGGAGGCAAACTCATGCCATCACTGAGCGAGCGCAGGATTCTGGTGACCGGCGCCACTGGCGGCATCGGCTCGGCGCTGGTGAAGCGGCTTGACGCCGAAGGCGCCAGCCTGTGGCTGGCAGGGCGTGATGAGGGCAAGCTCAGCGCCCTGGCGGGCGAGCTTGGCAAGGCTGCCTCGAGACACACCCTCGTCGCTGGCGTCGATCTGACCACCGCGATGGGCCGCCAGCGGCTACTCGACCAGCTAAGTCAGGCAGCACCCGAGCAGCGCCCTTCGACGCTGGTCCACCTGGCCGGCATCAATCATCTCGGCTGGTTTCGCGAAACCTCGCCAGACGACGTCATCCGGGTGCTCGATACCAATCTGAGCTCGACCCTGCTGCTGACCCAGGCCCTGCTGCCTTTGTTTCTCGGCCAACCCAGCGCCAACCTGCTGTTCGTGGGCTCACTGCTGGGGCATATCGGCCACCCGGGCTATATCGCCTACTGCGCCAGCAAGGCCGGCCTCAAGGGCTTCGCCGAAGCGCTGTCCCGGGAGCTCGAAGACACCTCGGTCCGGGTGCAGTACCTGGCCCCCCGCGCCACCCGGACCGCCATGAACGGCCCCGACGCCGAGGCCATGAACGAGGCCCTGGGCAATACCGTGGACAGCCCCGAGCGCGTGGCAGATGCCATCATCAAGCAGCTGACAAGAGGCCAGCGTCGCGCCGTCCTCGGCGGCAAGGAGCGCCTGTTCGCGCTGATCAACGCCATCGCCCCCACGCTCGTCGATCGCGCTATCGCCCGGTCCCGAGCCGATATATCCCGCCACCTGGATCCCCCTGCGCAGGTTGTCCAGGACTGACCAGCAGACGTCCTTATCGCCTTGACCCTTGTGCTGCACAAGGGTTTTAGTCTGTGGTGAAGATGCTCGAACTTGCATAGTAGTGACGGAAGCTTCAGGGGCCACCACCCTGGCCTGTCTGGGCTTTTCTCAACCACCACAGGGAGAGGAAATGAGCACGAACACAGCAAGCCCGGCGCAGCGGGCCTCATCCAGCACTGCCCGCCTCTATCGCATGAAGACCGCGGATCACCTCTGCCCCTTCGGCCTCAAGACCTTGTCGCTGCTCAAGCGCAAGGGCTACCAGGTCGACGACCACACCCTGACATCACGTGAAGCCATCGACCGCTTCAAGCAGGAAGCCGACGTGGACACCACACCCCAGGTGTACATCGGCGACGAGCGCATCGGCGGCTACGAGGAACTGCGCCGCTACCTCGGCATGAGCGTGCCCGGCGACAAGGAAGTCAGCTACCGTCCTGTCATCGCCATCTTCGCCACGGCCCTGCTGATCGGCCTGGCGGTGGGCTGGGTGTCCGGCCAGTCGCTGGTCTCAGTGCGCACCATCGAGTTCGCCGTCGCCTCGGCCATGGTTCTGCTGGGCCTGCAGAAACTGCAGGACGTGGAAAGCTTCAGCACCATGTTCCTGAACTACGACCTGCTGGCCCAACGCGATGTACGCTACGGCTACATCTACCCCTACGCCGAAACACTGGCCGGCATACTGATGCTGGCAGGCAGCCTGATCTGGATCGCCGCGCCTGTGGCCCTGTTCATCGGTACCGTGGGGGCCATTTCGGTGTTCAAGGCGGTCTACATCGACAAGCGCGAACTCAAGTGCGCCTGCGTCGGCGGCAACAGCAACGTTCCCCTGGGCTTCGTTTCCCTGAGCGAGAACCTGATCATGCTGCTGATGGGCCTGTGGATGCCGGCCAAGGCACTTCTGATGTAGAGCGCGCCTGATCTGGCCGTTCCAGACGCGTAGCAAAAACCCGCCAGGTATTGCCTGGCGGGTTTTCTCTGGCACGATGCAACGTTTATTCGAAGCCGACATGCAGACTGTAGCGACCACTGTTTTCATTGGCGCTGCCAAGCACACTGCCTCGCACTTCAAGCTCATAGTTTCCGGGAGTGACAGGCTCCTCCAGCAGGAAGTGGCCGTTGTTGTCCGCGTCGCTGGCCACCAGCTGCCCCGCGGGGGAATACAGCCTTCCCTCGATACTCATCGACTGACTCGAGTCGCTGGCAAGATGTTCACTGCTGACGACGATCATTCCTTCCTCTTCGATCGGCAACCGGTAACGCACGGGTGCACCACGAAGCTGTTGGGTGGCAGACACACCTTGCCGCAAGATTTCGGCTTCCTGCGAATGGCCCTGCGCAGCCCATACCGGTAGAGAAACGCCCACGAGGACAGCTACACCCATCATGTGTTGCCACAATTTCATAACGATTACCTCCTTTGAATGTTGGCACCTTCATGATGTGTCATCTGGCTTAATCTACGCTGAAACATTGAAAAACGGCGTAGTGAAGCAGATCCCGCCAGCGGCCTGAATGGCAACCGTAGGCGCAGAGGCATCAAAACCAGACGCGCAGCCCGGCAACCACTGCGGTGTCCTCCACTTGATCGCCTTCATCACGCGCCATATCGGCAGTATCACCATAAAGTTTCTGCCAATAGGCGCCGATATAGGGCGCGAACTTGCGATGTAGCTCATAGCGAAGGCGCAGGCCGGTGCGCAAGGAATTGAATCCCTCCCCTACACCGAACTCCTCGGCATCATCGAACGCCACTTCCATTTCCAGGCGAGGCTGCAGATAAAGCCGCTGGGTCAGTCGCAGATCATATTCCTGCTCCAGACTCAAGGAGGTGTCACCATCGTCACTGACACGAAGATCCAGCTCGGTTTCCAACCGGTAGGGCGCCAGCCCCTGCAGACTGATCACGCCGAAATAGCGCTCGGGATGGTCATCGCTGCCAAGCCCGCCCTGGTAGCCAAGCCCTCCCTGTAGCTCCCAGAAGTCGGCGATCAGTCGGCTATACAGCAGATCCAGTGATTCAAATTCCGCATCTTCGCCATCCCCTTGGGTGTTATCCCCTTCCCCCTTCAGGTAGACGCGATGAACGTCGCCTCCGTACCAGGCCTGAAAATCCCAGGTTACTGCCTCGCTGTCTTCAGACGGCCAGACGTATTCCAGACGGTCGACCAGCACCGAGCCACGCAGATGTTCCTGCATCGGCGACGGCCAGTGATCTGGCGCGTCGTAGCCATCCTCAGCCAGCGCCAGCGACGACAACCCAAGGCCCGATAGCGCTGCCAGGCAAATACGGCCCACACGAATTTCCATGCGTCATCTCTCCTCAGGCAACCTTGACGACGCGGAACATGCCGGCGTCCATGTGATAAAGAAGGTGGCAGTGGAACGCCCAGCTGCCCTCGGCATCCGCCGTGATCAGTGCAGAAAGGCGCTCGCCAGGCTTGACGTTCAGGGTGTGCTTGCGCGGAATCAGCTCGCCGGCACCATTCTCCAGCTCCATCCACATGCCGTGCAGGTGGATCGGGTGCTCCATCATGGTGCGATTGACCAGGATGAGGCGCAGACGCTCGCCCTTGTCGAAGTGGATCGGCCCCGAGACCTCACTGAATTTCTTGCCGTCGAAGGACCACATGTAGCGTTCCATGTTACCGGTCAGATGAAGCTCGAGTTCGCGACCAGGAGGACGACGGTCAGGCCATGGCGCGATGGCCTTCAAGTCCTGATACACCAGCACACGACGCTCGCGGGCATCCAGGCCGATTCCAGGCTGATCGAGGCGGGAGCCAGGCTGCGCCACGCCCACCGGTAGCATGGCTGTACCAGTGGCGCTCTCCGTACTGTCCATCTGAGCGTGATCCATTCCCGCCATGCTCGAGTGGTCCATACCGGTCATCGAGCCATGATCCATGCCGCCCATGTTCGAGTGATCCATACCGGCCATCGAGCCATGATCCATGCCCGTCATGCTCGAGTGATCCATACCGGCCATCGAGCCGTGATCCATGCCCGCCATGCTCGAGTGATCCATACCGGCCAACGAGCCGTGATCCATGCCCTCGTGGGCTCCCATGGCCTCCATTCCTCGATCGGCAATACGTCGGCGTTCCGGCAGCGGCGCCACCATCCCCATACGCGGCGCCAGGGTCCCCCTGGCAAAGCCGCTTCGGTCCATGGACTCGGCAAAGATGGTGTAGGCCACATCGTCTTTCGGCGTCACCAGAACGTCATAGGTTTCCGCCACCCCGATGCGGAACTCCTCGACGGGCACGGGCCGAACCGGCTGGCCGTCGGCCGCCACCACCGTCATTTCGAGCCCCGGAATCCGCACGTCGAAGTAGCTCATGGCGGAGCCATTGATGACACGTAGCCGCTGCGTCTCGCCGGGGCGAAACAGGGCAGTCCAATTGTCATCGGGTGAATGACCGTTGAGCAGATAGGTGTAGGTGGCGCCGGTAACATCGGCGATATCACGGGAGCTCATGCGCATCCGGCCCCACATGGCACGCGCTTCCCAGGTGGAGGCGAGCCCCTGACGGTCCACATCGGCGATGAAGTCTCCCAGGGTGCGCTCCTGGAAGTTGTAGTACCCCTCCCCGGTCTTCAGGTTGTGGAAGATGGTCGAGGGGTCCTCGAAACTCCAGTCGGTCAGCAGCAGCACGTGCTCGCGGTCATAGCGAAAGGGTTCGCGCTGTTCGGCGTCGATGACCAGGGGGCCCACATGGCCAATCTGCTCCTGCAGTCCTGAGTGGCTGTGGTACCAGTAGGTGCCGCTTTGACGGAGGGGAAAGCGGTAGGTAAAGGTTTCGCCCGGCATGATGCCGGCAAAGCTCACGCCGGGGACGCCATCCATCTCAGGCGGCAGGAGAATGCCGTGCCAGTGAATCGAGGTGGGCTCGTCCAGCAGATTGGTCACCCGCAGCGTCACGTCCTGCCCTTCCTTGAGCCGGATCAGGGGGCCAGGGCTGGTGCCGTTGAGGGTAATCGGCCGTGCAGACTGGCCAGCGATGGGCACGCTCTGGCGACGAATGGCCAGCGAGATATCCGGACCGCTTTCCACTCCCTTGGGGTAACTCGAGGTCTGCCCCCAGGGGTTGGCCCAGGCAGGCGCCAGACCGAGGGCGGCGGTGCCGATTCCCAGGGCCGCGCTTCCCTTGATGAATCCTCGTCGTGATAGCCGATGTGGCGGCAGAAGTGTCGTCGACATGGGTGCTGTCTTCCTGTGCGATGAACTTCTGCCATCTTCCATCGCCAAGCTGAAAGCCAGCTGAATCCTTAACGCACGGCCTCTCTCTCGGAGGTTGACGCCAGCGCCAACGGCAAGCGGATGGTCACCTCGAGTCCACCGCTGGGCGCCGCCCGAAAGCCGACCTCTCCCCGGTACTGCTCGACCAGTTCAAGCAGAATCGACAGGCCAATGCCGTTGCCTGGCCGCCCTTCATCCAGCCTCTGCCCTCGCCGGCCCAACAACGGCAGCAACTCCGCCGCCACTCCGGGGCCATCATCCTGGATCTTCAGCTCTAGACATCGCCCCAACGTCAGCGCGAGCCACACCGACTGGTTGGCCCACTTGCCCGCGTTGTCGAGCACGATGCCGATCATTTCCAGGAAGTCCTGTCGCTCCATCTCGATGCAGGCATCCTCGGCGTCCCCGAGCGCCATGACGAAGCGCTTGTCGGGGTAGAGGCTTCGAAACATGTCGAAAAGCTGGTCAAATTCCCGCTTGACCCGGGTGTGCTGGCCGCCACCGGGGCCCGCCAGACGCGCCTGACGCAGATGGGATTCCATCAACTCCTGCATCAGCGTCAACCGCTCCAGCAGACGCTCACGGCGGGATTTATCAAGCTCACGCTTGCTGCGCAGCGCCTGCATCACCGCTGTCAGAGGGGTCTTGAGCGCATGGGACAGGTCTGCAACGGCGTTACGCGAACGCACCAATCGGCGCTCCTGGCTGTCCATCAGACGGTTGAGCTGCGAGACCAGAGGGCGGAACTCCTGCGGCACCTTCATTCTGAGACGCTGTCGCTGACCACTTCGCAGCTCGGCCAGCTGGCGCTGCAACAGATCCAGTGGCCGCAGGGCGGCATTGACCGCCAACCCGTTAAGCAGCGAAAGAGCCAGCAGCACCAGACCTGCGATGGCGCCAATCCACCAGTGCAGTGCCGCAAGGCCTTCCTCGACGCTGTCGAAGGATTCTCCGATGAGCAGCACCCCAGGCCTGCCGTCCACCGTAAAGGTTCGCCTCAACACCAGCAGGTGACGCCCCTCCAGGTGCACATCCAGCAGCGACCTGTCAGGCCCATCCAGATGGGGCGTCAGCGCCGACAACCAGGTCGGATGGGAGGTGGTGACGATCTCGCCGCGCTTGAGCACGTAAAGATGATGAAAGACCTCGGCCGACAGGCTCGAGGGCAAGGTGGGGGCCGGTACCGGGTCTGCGGCTTGACGCAGTTGCGCCAGGCGATACTCCGCCTCCTGCCGCAGTCGATCACCCAGAAAGTCCCGCGCGGTCTCGCGCAGCAGCAGGCCATGCATGAACCAGGTCAATCCCATGACCAGCAGGGACACCGCCCCGAGGCTGACCAGCAGGCGCAGACGGAGACTATTGCGTCTAATGCGAAACAAGCACGTACCCCTGGCCCCGGCGGGTCTGGATGACATGCTTGCCCAGCAGACGCCTCAGGCGCGCGATATAGACCTCCACCAGGTTGGGCGCCGGGGCATCCTGCTCCAGGGCGTAGAGCTGATCGAGCAGCTTCGTCTTGGAGTGCACCCGGTCAGGGTGGTGCATCAGGTAGCGCAGCAGGCAGAACTCGGTGGCGGTAAGCGTCTGCCATGGGCCTCCCGCGCAACTGACCTGGCGCTGCTCCTCGTCAAGGCGGATGCCATTGACGATCAGCCGCGCCGTCAATTCGGTACGCCGCCGCAGCAGCGCCTGTACCCGCGCCAGCAGTTCCTGTTCGTGAAAGGGCTTGGTGAGGTAGTCATCAGCCCCCCGACGAAGGCCGTCCACCTTGTCCTGCCAGGCATCGCGAGCCGTCAGGATCAGCACCGGAAGGCCTAGGCCGTGTTCACGCTGGAACTCGAGCCAGTCGAGCCCCGAACCATCGGGCAGGCCGATATCCAGGATCATCAGTGCATACTCTTCGCTGTGCAACAGCGCCTTTGCCACGCTCAGTCGCTCGGCAACGTCGACGCGATAGCCATGATCATCCAGCGTATCCTTCAGACTCTCGCAGAGCAGGTCATCGTCCTCGACCAGCAACAGCTTCATCACCATCATCTCCCTGCCAGCGGGCCCAGGCATGCCACGCCTCACTCGAGCCGGACGGGGTGGCCCCGTCCCAGGCTTGCCGCCTATTCTCCCACACTCAGGGTGCCATGCATGCCCGCTTCAAAATGTCCGGGTACATTGCAGGCGAAGGTCAGCGATGCCCCCTGCTCCGGCGCCTGCCAGACAAGCGTCCTGGTCTCTCCCGGCGCCAGAGTCACCGCCGGCATGTCCATGGCGCCTTGCATCTGACTCATGTCGTGGCCGTCACCTTGCATGCCATGCCCTCCTCCCGAGGCCATCTCACGCATCATCTTGCGGTGTTCGTTCTGAGCCTCGGCGGAGCCGATCACGAACTCATGCTCGAGCTGACCGCTGTTGGTGACCTCGAAGGCCACCACCTCCCCGGGGGCAACGCTCAAGCTTTCCGGGTCGAACCAGATATCGCCGGCCTCGACGGCGATGGTGCGATCCGCCTGATCGGGGTCCATGGCGTCCGATTGAGCGTGGCCGGGACCTGCCAATGCCTGGGTCGACAATAGGCCAAGAGCGACCACCATCAGTGTGCTGCGCATGACGTCATCCTTCCGTTTTGGGTGTGTCCCTCTGTTTGTAGCGCAAGAACCTGAATCCATACTGAATCGGCGATAGATGGCTATGCGGTTCGCTGCGCCTACGAATGCTTCCACTGTTCCAGCAGCAGATCGATAAACAGCTGGGCGGTGCCCGAGATACTGTGCACGTTGCTGCGTACCAGGCCGATGGTGCGCTGGATGCGTGGCTCCGGCAGCTCCCGCGAACACAGGATCTCGTGATCCGGGCCCGGCATGGTCATGCGCGGCAGAATCGCCACTCCCAGGCCCGACTCCACCAGCCCCAGCGAGGTCGACAGATGCTGTACTTCGTAGAAGCTGTTGAGGTGGATGCCCTCGGCGGACAGCGCATTGTCCAGCAGGGTGCGATTGCCGCTGTCGCGACTGACGGTGATCAGCCGCACCTGCTCGAGGTCTGACCACTCGATCTGCTCCCTGGCCGCCAGCGGGTGATCGGAGCGCAGCGCCAAGACGAAGGGGTCTCTCATCAACTGGGTGAAAGACACCTCGGGCCGCTGGGCGCTGAACATGTTGATGCCGAAGTCGGCCTCGCCGCTGATGACCTTCTCGAGACCCTCGTTGGCGCTGACATCCAGAATACGAATACGGATGCCCGGCCAGGCCTCGCTGAACCCCCTGATCACGCTTGGCAGAAAGTAGAAGGCAGCGGTCGGCAGGCAGGCGATGGTCACGGTGCCGGTCTGGTGGGTGGCCAGCTCGCGGATACCGAGGATCGAGGACTCGTACTCTTCGATCATCCGTCGCGCCCGAGGCAGAAAGTCGGCGCCTATCGGCGTCAGCCGGGTACGCCGGGTGGTGCGCTCGAGCAGGCCCACCTCCAGCAACTCTTCGAGCTTCTGGATTCGCCGTGACAGCGCAGGCTGCGACAGGTGCAGGCGCTGAGCCGCCTCATGGAAGGAGCCCAGCTCCGCGACCTGGATGAAGGCCTGCAGATCGAGAAATTCAAGACGGTGCTGCATCGGGTCACTCTTGCATGAAGGCTTTTGGACTAATAACCATAGCGCATTAATCCTCATTTCGCATTGATAGACGCCAAACTTTGCATTTGAAGCATCAATAGACGCCTGACAAGCTGATACCACGACCTCCAACAACGGCGTGGCATCACGATGATGAACAGCATCCCCTGCATGATCATGCGCGGCGGCACCTCCCGCGGGCCCTTCCTGCGCATGAGCGACCTCCCCGACGACGAGCCCGCCAGGGCGGAAATCCTGATCAGCCTGATGGGCTCCGGCCACGCCCTGCAGATCGACGGGATCGGCGGCGGCGACCCGCTGACCAGCAAGGTGGCCATCGTCGAGCGCTCCAGCCACCCGGACGCCGACGTGGACTACCTGTTCGCCCAGGTGGACGTGCTCAACCGCCGTGTCGACTTCAACCCCAACTGCGGCAACATGCTGTCTGCCGTCGGCCCCTACGCCATCGAGTCCGGCCTGGTGGAGCCGCAACCGGACTACACCCTGGTGCGGGTACGCAACCTCAACACCCAGCGACTGATCGAGTGCCACGTACCCACCGACGCCGGCCAGGTCCGCTACGACGGCGACACTCGCATCAGCGGTGTCCCCGGCAGTTCCGCCGCCATTCAACTGAGCTTTCTCGACATCGTCGGAACCAAGACGTCGGGACTACTCCCGACCGGCCAGGCCGCCGACACCATCGACGGTGTCACCGTATCCTGCCTGGATGCGGCCACCCCGATCATCATGATCGACGCGCGAGAGCTTGGACTGAGTGGCCGCGAGACGCCGCTCGAGCTGGACGCCGACAGCGACCTGCTCAAGCGTCTGGAGAGGATCCGTCGTCATGCAGGAGAGCTGATGGGGCTTGGTGACGTCAGCGACAGCGTGCTACCGAAGCCCGTACTGGCCTCGCCCGCCGAGGATGCCGAGCGCACCCTGTGCACCCGCTACTTTGTCCCCCATCGCTGTCACAAGGCGATCGCTGTCACCGGTGCCATCGCTGTGGCGAGCGCCGTCAGCGTCCCTGGCACCGTCGCCAATCGCATCGCCATCGATGCAGGGCAGCTCAAGGCCGGTGACCTCAAGGCGGCCGTCAGCCTGGAGCACCCGTCAGGGTTCATCGACCTCCAGGTGGAGCACCGCGACGGCGATCCCGGCGATATCGCCCGGGCCTCATTGATCCGCACCGCCAGAAAGATCATGAGCGGCACCCTGTTCTATGCCCTGCCCGACCCTACTCTGCCCGGCACGCCTTCCAGCCGCCCCGGCCCGGACTGATCTGCACCGACAAGGACGCTGCCGGCTGCGCCGAGCGCCGCCGCGCCCGACAACCACAACCGCCATAACAATCACCACCTCCCCAACCGACATAATAATCGTCACAACGACCGTCAGGAGACACGCCATGATGACCCGTAAACCTTCCTCGTTCACCGCATCACGCCTCGCCTTGTCCCGCGTTACCAGGGCCGCGGCACTCGGCATCGCCATCGCAGGCGCCAGCCTCGCCGGCAATGCCCAGGCCGCAGAGGTCGAGGTACCCGCCAATATCAAGTGGACCGTGCCGTTCGGCGTCGGCGGCGGCACCGATGTGTGGGCGCGCTTCTTTTCACCCTGGCTCAGCGACTATATCTCCGGCGAGCCGACCATCATGATCGACAACGTCCCGGGAGGCGGCTCGATCAATGGCGCCAATCTGTTCGCCATGCGCGCCAAGGCCGACGGTTCAAACTGGCTCGGCACATCGGCATCCACCCAGTACCCGGCGATGCTGGATGATCGCCGCGTACGCTATGACTACAGCGAATGGACGCCGATCCTGGCGACCCCCACCGGCGGGGTGGTTTATGGCCAGCCGAGCCTTGGCGACACCGCCGACGCGGCGATCGATGCCCTGCTCAGCCAGCCGGTCAAGCTGGCCGCCCAGAACCCCACCGGTCTCGAGCTGCCCGTGCTGATCGCCCTCGACCTGCTCGGCGCCGACGTCCAAGCGGTGTTCGGTATGCGTAGCCGCGGCGAGGGACGACTGGCCTTCGAACGCGGCGAAGCGGACATCGATTTCCAGACCAGCTCGGCCTACCTGAGCAACGTCACCCCGCTGGTCGAGTCCGGCAAGGCAGTGCCGCTGTTCTCGCTGGGCCTGCTCGACGACGACGGCAAGATTGTTCGCGACCCGGCCTTCCCAGACCTGCCGACCTTCAACGAGGTCTACCAGGCGCGTCACGGCGAGGCGCCCTCCGGGCCTGCCTATGAGGCATTTCGCAAGTTCTTCGCCTCTGGCTTCGCCCTGCAGAAGTTGATCATGGTGCCCAGGGACACCCCTCAGGAGCTGGTCGACGCCTACCGTGACGCTGCCCGCGAGTTCGTCGCCACCGATGAGTTCAAGCAGGACGCAGAGGCCCAGCTCGGTCCCTATACCCCGGTCATCGGTGACGTCATCCAGCGCCACCTGGAAGACGCCATGTCGATCGATGAGGCGACCCGTGAGTGGCTGGCCAAGTGGCTCGAGGAGAAGCACAACGCCAGGATCTGACACCGTTCGGGAAGCGCCGGCCGCGACGGCCGGCGCCTCCTGGCTCAACGACTTCAACAAGACGCCCTCGGGCGTCACCAACAACTCGAGAGCCACACGCCATGCTTGATATCCTTCTTTCCAGCCTGGGACAGCTGTTTACCCTGTCCCATCTGCTGTTCATGACGCTGGGGGTGCTGGTTGGCCTGGTCGTCGGCATCATTCCAGGCCTAGGCGGCATCGCCGGCATGTCGCTGCTGCTGCCCTTTCTCTACGGCATGGAGCCCACGGTCGCACTCGGCATGCTGATGGGCCTGGTGGCGGTCATCCCCACCGGCGACACCTTCGCCTCCGTGCTGCTGGGCATTCCCGGCTCCAGCGCGTCCCAGGCCACCGTCATCGACGGTTTCTCCCTGGCCAAGAAAGGCCAGGCTGCACGGGCCCTGTCCAGCGCCTTTCTGTCTTCGATGATCGGCGGCCTGATCGGTGCCGTGGTGCTGACCGGCTTTATCCTGATCGCCAGGCCGCTGGTGCTGTCGTTCTCGTCATCGGAACTGTTCATGCTGACCCTGCTCGGGCTTTCCATGGTGGCAGTGCTGTCGGGAGCCGACCTGTTCAAGGGTCTGGCCGCCTGTGGCCTGGGTCTGCTGGTGGGCGGTATCGGCATGGCACCAGCCACCGGAGAATTTCGCCTGAACCTCGACATCGACTACCTGTTCGATGGCCTGCCGCTGGTAGTCGTCGGCCTCGGCATCTTCGCCCTGCCGGAGATCATCGATCTGCTGGTCAAGCGAGGCGCCATCGCCGAGAAGCCCTGCCGCCTGGGCGAAGGCTGGCGTCGCGGTATCCAGGACGTCGGCCAGCAGCGCGGGCTGGTCGCACGCTGCGCCGCCATCGGCAGCCTGGTCGGCACCATTCCGGGGCTCGCTGGCTCGGTGGTGGACTGGCTGACCTACGGCCATGCGGTGCAATCGGCCAAGGACAGCTCCGAGTTCGGCAAGGGGGATATTCGCGGCGTCATCGCCCCGGAGTCGGCCAACAACGCCTGCGCCTGTGGCGCGATGGTGCCGACCTTGCTGTTCGGGGTGCCCGGCTCGGGCACTGCGGCGGTGTTCCTGGGCGGCCTGCTGCTGCTCGGCCTGCAGCCCGGGGTCGGCATGATCGAGACCCATCTGGACCTGACCTACACCATCATCTGGTCGCTGGCCCTCGCCAATATCCTCGGCGCCGCGCTATGCCTGATCCTGGCCCGTCCCGTGGCCAACCTGACCCGGGTGCCCTTTGCCACCCTGGCGCCACTGATCACGGTGCTGATCATGTTCGCCGCCTTCCAGGCCACCCGCGCCACCGGCGATCTGCTCGCACTGGGTGCCATCGGCGTGCTGGGCGTGCTGTTCAAGCAGGCCAACTGGTCACGTCCGGCCTTCCTGATCGGTTTTGTGCTGGCACCGGGCGCCGAGGCCTACTTCTACCAGGCGGTCCAGTTCCAGGGCACCGACGCCTTCCTGCGCCCCGGCGTGCTGATCATCGGCGCCATGATTCTTGCCGCCATGTTCATTCCGGTGATCGGCAAGCAGATCAAGAAGCGGCGTCAGCCGATGTCGGTGGGCGCCGCGGCCACCGAACCGAAGCCCGACGCTGAATCCCATCGTCTGGGGATCATCGATATCGTGCTGCTGGGAGCCCTGCTGGTGCTGGCGGCCAGCGCCTGGGTCAACGTCTCGGAGCTGTCACTGATCGGCGGCATCATGCCACGGCTCGCGATTGCCATCATGGCCCTCGCCTGCCTGGCCGAGATCGTCCGCAGCGTGGTACGTCGCCCCCGCTGGGAGCGTCAGACCTTCGCCCGAGAAGCCATCTGGCTGGTCGGCTTCTTTGCCCTCGTCGCCGCCATGCTGACGCTGGGCTTCATCACCACGGCCACACTGTTCACCCTGGTGTTCCTGCTGGCCATCGCCAAGCTCAAGCCCTGGGTCGCGGTGCTGATGGCGCTGGGGGTACTGGCATTCCTGCTGGCCATGGCAGAGTTTCTGACCCTGACCTATCCCCAGGGCATCCTCGACCCGCTGTTGTTCTACTGACCCCCGAAGCGACCCGCAGCAGCCCTGCGAGTACGAAAGCCACCGCTGTACACCGTTGTAAAGAGATAAGCCCCGCCTCGGCGGGGCTTATCCTGTAAAGACGTGCGTGAGGGGAACACCATCGAGGTCGACGAGCATCGTCGACGGGGCTCGCTCGCTGGCCGGGCTATCGATCATAGCGAGGGCCACGAACTTGGCCTGAGCCACCTCGAGATTCACCAGCGTCGGCAAGATCCCCTCTGGCGGCAACGAGCCTTAGGAAAACGACTGACTGTCAGCCGCCTAGTGGATACGATTGGAGTCGGGCGTGCCATCTGGACATGACCGCCGCGCCCCGGCTAGCTTCACAATAGGCCGCCTGAGCTCGGAGCTGCTATTCACACTACTTCCTGTCAGGCCTCTCGCACACCATTGCCACGAGAGCAGCACCAGCATATTCGGGCAGGAGAGGTTGAATGCCTACAATTTCAATGTTTTATGGCATCATCATTCGGATGTACTATGCTCCAAAAGAACACCCGCCGCCGCATTTCCATGTCTACTACGGCGAACACAAGGGAACGATCAATATCCGTACATGTGAGATTATTCAAGGAGATCTGCCAAGGAAGCAAACCAAGCTTGTCCTGGCATGGGCCGAGCTTCATCAGGACGAATTGATGGCAGACTGGCGACTGGTCATGAACGGCGAAGAACCCTTCAAGATCCAGCCGTTACAGTGAGGGGGAAATCATGTACCCATCTGTGAAAAAGGTTACACCGATTGACGACTATCGCCTCTCGATCCATTTTGACAACGGAGAGAATGGCGTCCTGGATATGAAACCCTACCTGGATTTTGGAGTGTTTCAGAAGCTAAAGGATCGCAAGGCATTTGATCGCGTTCGGGTATCGTTTGACACCATCGAATGGGATTCAGGAATCGATCTTGACCCAGAGTTTGTCTATGTCAAAAGCCAGCGTACTGACGTGCCACATGGAGAGACAAGCGAAGAACAGGGCACACACAGCTAAGTACGCCACCAGGCCAGACAGCTGGGCTGTCCATGTGCAGATAAAGAACACTCGCTCGGGAATACCTTCCTAATCTTCCGAGTCCCGAGCCACTCAGCGACCCACTTCAAACTATCCTGGAGGGCCGCGCTCGGGCACGCCAGCACTCCCCCGCACCCCTATTGGCTCCCCTCGAACATGCGATGCCGGGCGTTGTCGATATGGGCGCGCATGGCGGCTTCGGCGCGCTCGCCATCCTTGTCGCTGATCGCCTCGACGATCGCCAGGTGCTCATCCTGGACCAGCTTCAAGCGCTCCTGAGAGGCCATCAATGACAGCCCCCGGGTCAGGTTCATGCCTTCCTTGATGCTCTCGTTGAGCGACTTCAGTACGGTGATGTAGTAGTGGTTGCTGGCCGCCTCGGTGATCGCCAGGTGGAAGCGATAATCCTCGTCGGTGGCCAGATCGTGGCGGGCGTTGGCCTCATCGATGATGTCGTAGCAGCGACGGATCTGGTCGAGCTGGTCCTGGGTGCGTCGCAACGCCGCCAGGTGCGCCGCCCGCGCCTCGACATTGGTACGAAACTCGAAGCAGCGCTGGATATCGGCGATGCTCGAGATCGGCGCGAACTTGAGCACCGCACTGTCGGGCTGACGGATCACGAAACTGCCGGAGCCCCGCCGGGACACCACCAGTTCGTCTTCCTTGAGGCGCGCCAGGGCATCGCGCAGCACCGGCCGGGACACTTCGTAGCGCTGGCACAGTTGCGCTTCGGTCGGCAGCTTCTTGTTGACCGGATACTGGCCCTCGATGATCGCTTCCAGAATCTTCTCGTAGACCGCCGAAGCCAGTGAAAATTTTTCGTCTTGTGCCATCTTGCCCTGCTCCGGTTCTCTGTTCCCTGGAAGCCGCCTGACTTGTACCATCAGGCGCCACCTCCCTTTTACCACTGCAAAAGGCGCCCCGCATTGGGCCTTTAGGCCATACAGGGCGCCTCTCGCCTCTTCCTGCCCTATCCGGGCGGATCACCACCGCCTGCGGATCAGGATGCCTCGGTGGTGACTCCGCCGCCCTTGCCGGCCTTGCGGCCCTTCCACACGCCGTTGGCGATGATCAGGGTCCAGGTCAGGATCGCCAGCCCCGCCAGCACCATGGCGATGGGTCGGTCGACGAAGGCCATCAGGTCACCGTCTGACTTGAGGATCGAGCGCATGAAATTGCTCTCGATGATCGGGCCGAGAATAAAGGCCAGAATCAGCGGGCCCAGCGGGAAATCATTCTCCATCAGGAATACGCCGACCAGTCCCAGACCGAGCATCACCCAGACATCGAACATGCTGTTATTGGCGGAGAAGGCCCCCACGATACAAAACATCAGGATCAATGGGTAGAGAACGCCAGTGGGCACGGCCAACAGCCTGCCGGCGCCCTTGATCGCCATCAGCCCCAGCGGCAGCAGCAACAGGTTGGCCAGCACGAACACCATGAAGATGGCGTTGACCAGAGCCCCCTGCTCGGTGAAGACGTCGGGGCCCGGGGTGATGCCCTTGGTGGTCAGCACACCGATGATGATGGCGGTGACGGTATCACCCGGAATGCCGAACACCAGGGCCGGGATATAGGCGCCGGACAGGGCCGCGTTGTTGGCGGCGCTGGCCGAGACCAGCCCTTCCGGATGGCCGGTGCCGTACTTCTGCGGCTCCCGCGACAGTTTGCGGCTGATGGCATAGCTGATCCAGGAGGCGATGTCGGCGCCGGCGCCCGGCAGTGCACCGATCATGGTGCCGAGCAGCCCGCCACGGGCGACGCCGCCCTTGTAACGCCAGGTGGTACGGGCCACGCCGTCGAGCAGCTTGCCCTTGGGCGTTTCCACCCTTGAGGCGCGCTGCCCGGCGTTGGGCAGGCTGCGCAGCAGCTCGGTGATGGCGAACAGGCCGATCAGCACCGGCAGCAACGAGATACCCGCGAGCAGGTCATAGCTGCCCATGGTGAAGCGCATCTGGCCGGATACACTGTCCATGCCGATCATCGCCAGCGACAGGCCGATCAGCATCGAGATGGCGCCCTTGAGCGGATCACCACCGGCGACCAGAATCGCACAGGACAACCCCAGCAGCGCCAGCCAGAAGTACTCGTCGCTGGTGAACTGCAGCGCAAATTCGGCGATCCGCGGGGCAAACAGCGCCAGCACCGCGACCCCGATGATGCCACCGAGCATCGAGCAGGTGACGTTGATACCAAGCGCCAGGCCAAGCTTGCCCTTCTTGCCCATCAGGTAGGCTTCGTCGGCGTAGACCGCCGACGCTGGCGTCCCCGGCATGCGCAGCAAGGCACCGGGAATGTCACCGGCGACAATCGCCATGGCGGTGGCGGAGACGATGGCGGCGATGGCCGGCAGCGGCTCCATGAAAAAGGTCACCGGCACCAGCAAGGCGGTTGCCATGGTGGCGGTGAGACCAGGGATGGCCCCCATGAAGAGCCCGAACAACGAGGCGGCGACAATTACCAGCAGCACCTCGCCGTCGAGCACCATGGCAGCGGCTTGCATCAATTCATTCATCAGTAGAGCACCCGTTCAAGCAGTCCTGCCTCCAGCGGCACGTGCAGAAGCTGTGCGAACAGCATCCAGATCACGGTTGTGGCAATCACCGCGATCAACAGTGCACGCCCCCAACCACGACGGTGATAGGCGCGAAACAACAGCGTCAGAAGCGCCACCGCAACGATCGGAAATCCCAGCAGCGGCGTGAGCACCACGTAGGCGATGACACTGGCGACCACCGCCGCCAGCGCCAGTACAAACGCTCGGCCGGTTACCTTGGAGGTCCAGCGCGCCCAGGGCTGGCGTTGGCGCAGGCCCTTGAGCACCAATAGCCCTCCCATCAACAGCAGCAGGGCCCCCACCACCTTGGGGAAGGTGCCGGCGCCATAGACCTGGCGCGGCAGCGGACTCAAGTCCGCGGAAGCGACGATGAGGGCGGCCCCGAGGGCCGCCGCCATGGTTCCCGATACCGCGTCACTGGTACGCATGATGACGATCTCCCGGGCGTTACCGCACCTTTGTCAGTGCGCCGCCGATGCGGCGCTCAATCGGGTGTATTGCAGACTGTGCCAGCCGACCGCTCGGTGAGCTTTCTGTCACCGAGCGATCTGTCACTGGGCCCTCGGTTACTGGGCCTTCAGTTACTGGGCCTTCAGTTTCTGGACTCTCGGTTACTGGGCCAGGCCAAGCTTGTCGATGATGGAGGCGTTGTTGGCATCCTGTTCGGCCATGAATGCCTCGAAACCTTCCGGGCCTTCCCACACGGTGCCGAAGCCACGACCGTCCATGAACGACTGGAAGTCCTCGGAGTTCCACACCGTCTCGGCGGCGCTCAAAAGGCGCTCGGAGACGTCTTCAGGCAGACCCTCGGGGCCGACCAGGCCACGCCAGGAACCGTGAGACCAGTCATCACCGGTCACCTCGCCGGCCGCCGGGATATCCGGGAAGGCTTCTTCGCGTTCACTGGACAGCACCGCCAGAGTGCGGACGCGGTCGGATTCGCGCATGGACTCGGTTTCCGGCAGCGACGAGAAGACGATGTCGACACCGCCCGCCGCCAGCTCCTGCAGGCCCGGCGCGGCGCCTTCGCTGGGTACCAGATTGACGGTATTCGGATCGATGCCCTGCTGGTCGAGGAAGCCGGCGAACGACAGGTGGTAGGCAGCACCTGGCGCAGAACCCGATACGGTGTACTCGTTGGGTGACGCGGCCAGGTCGGACAGGGCGTCATCCAGGTTCTGCCAGGGCGACTCTGCGTTGACAGTGAAGGCCGCATAATCGAGGTTGAGCAGCGCGATTGGGGTAAAGTCCTCATAGGACAGGTCGGCGGTGCCGATATGGCGATAGGTCGCGATCTCGGCGGTGCCCAGGCCCAGGGTATAGCCATCGGGACGCGCCATCTTCATCGCCATGTGGCCGACCACACCGGAGCCACCGGTACGGTTGACCACGTTGACCGGCTGCCCCAGCTCTTCCTGCAGACCGGCGGCAAACTGACGACCGACGGCGTCGGTGCCGCCACCGGCGGACCAGGGCACGATCAGGGTGATCGGCTTGGAGGGATAGTCGTCACCGACGGCAACCGTGGAGGTGGCCACCAGCAGGGAGGCGCAAAGCAGGCGTGGGAGCGTTCGCATGATTTATCTCTCTTGTCGTCGAGCGTCTGGGGATCCGGTCAAGGTCGTGGCGACCCGCCACCGGAAAGAACGCTTGCAAGAGTGCCGCCACGGCGCCAACTAGACAAGTTATTACAACTTATACTTTATGCTAACGGGCCCCGGAGACGAGCCGTCACCGCCACCTGTCGAGAGGAAAAATCGATCGCCGACACCCCACTAAAACCTTTTATTTACAAAGATTTAACAAACAAATCAATCGTAAGCACTGCGCTTTCCAAAGTTCTCTTTGACAGCAGCTCCCTGCCTACAAGACCAAAGTACCATGCCCACTTGTTAGTATTTGTTTGAAGTCCATCAGGCGCTAGGCTAAGGTTTATCCCACAATCCCAGGCTGGTCGCGCTGCGCCCTCCTTTCTCCTATCAACATCCATGATGCGGCCTGTTGCAGGCCCGATTCGTTCAGGAGCACTTCATGTTCGCCGATCTCAACGACAAGACCGTCCTTATCACCGGCTCCACCAAGGGCATCGGTCGTGCCGCCGCGGTGGCCTTCGCCCGCCAGGGTGCCATCGTCGGCATCAACAGCAGCCAGAAGGACAGCGCCGCCGAGGAGCTGATCGCCCAGCTGGAGTCCGAGGGTGCGCGCTTCGCCTACTATGAGCGCGACCTGACCAAGAGCGGCGAGTGCGAGACCCTGGTCAACGAATTTGTCGATCAGTTCGGCAGCCTTGACGTGCTGGTGAACAACGCCGGCGGCCTCGGCGTTCGCAAGGGCCTCGAGTCCCTCGAGGACGACGACTTCAACCTGGTGATGGACCTGAACCTGCGCTCGGTGATCATGACCACCCGCTTCGCCATGCCGCACCTGAAGGCCTCCGCCGAGAAGCGCGGCGAGACCGCCAGCGTCATCAGCACCGGTTCTATCGCCGGTCGCGAAGGCGGTGGCCTCGGCGCCTCCCTGTACGGCGGCTCCAAGGCCATGCTGCACAACCTGCATCGCAACTGGGTGAAGGAATTCACCAAGGACAACGTGCGCTTCAACATCGTCGCACCGGGCACCATCGACACCGCCTTCCACGCAGACAAGAGCGCTGAGGTGAAAGAGAAGATCGCCTCCACTATCGCCATGGGCCGCCTTGGCACCTCCGAGGAGGTTGCACCGTCCTTCCTGTTCCTGGCCTCCCACGCTGCCAGCGGCTACATCACCGGCCAGGTGATCGACGTCAACGGCGGCCAGATGTGCCCCTGAGGCATATCGCAGCATCCCGGGCCACCGGCATGACGGCGCTATCGACGTCTACCCCTTGAGCCCCGAGCGGCCGGACATGCTTCCGGCCGCTTCGCTATCCACTCCCCTACTCGGCGTTCGTGCGCGTCGACCCCGGTTTGGCAGCGGCCGCCCCTTGCCACCTTCCATCATCTTCACTGCGCAATAACAGGAGTCCCCATGACACTCGAAGGTCATCATCTGATCGGCTTCGCCTCGGTGGCCGGTGCCACCGACGGACGCACCATCTCGGCGGTCAACCCCGCCTCCGGCGAGACCCTTGCCCCGGCCTACCCCCTGGCGGGCCAGGCCGAGGTCGAGCGCGCCTGCCAGCTGGCCGAGGACGCCTTCCTGGCCTACCGCCGCCTACCGCTTGCAGACCGCGCGGCCTTTCTCGAGGCGGCAGCCGACAATATCGATGCCCTCGGCGATACCCTGACCGAGCGCGCCATGGCCGAGACCGGCCTGCCCAGGGCACGTCTTGAAGGCGAGCGTGGCCGCACCTGCGGACAGCTCAGACTGTTCGCCGAGGTCCTGCGCAGCGGTGACTATCTCGACGTGCGCATCGAGGACGCCCTGCCCGAGCGCGCGCCCATGCCACGCCCCTCCCTCGCCCAGCAGCAGGTGCCGCTGGGTCCGGTGGCGGTGTTTGGCGCCAGCAACTTCCCGCTGGCGTTCTCGGTGGCCGGCGGCGATACCGCCGCCGCGCTGGCCGCGGGCTGCCCGGTGATCGTCAAGGCCCACTCCGCCCACCCCGGCACCTCGGAGCTGGTCGGGCGCGCCCTGCAGCAGGCCGCCAAGAGCAGCAACATGCCCGAGGGCGTGTTCTCGCTGCTCTACGGCAGCGGCAGCGAGCTCGGCCAGGCCCTGGTCAAGGACCCGCGCATCCAGGCGGTGGGCTTCACCGGCTCGCGCAACGGCGGCACCGCCCTGCTGCGCACCGCCCAGGCACGCCCCCAGCCGATCCCGGTCTACGCCGAGATGAGCAGCATCAATCCGGTGCTGCTGCTGCCGCAGCACCTGGAAGCCAACGCCGAGGCCCTGGGCGACGCCTTCGTCGCGTCGCTGACCATGGGCGCCGGTCAGTTCTGCACCAACCCGGGGCTGATTCTGGCACTGTCCGGCGCCGCGCTTGAGCGCTTCGTCGAGCAGGCCGGTGCCGCGGTACGCGAAGCCGCCCCACAGCTGATGCTGACCCCCGGCATCCACGCCGCCTACGAGCAGGGAGTCGCCCAACTCGTCGACCAGCCGGGCGTCAGCCTGGTCGCCAAGGGCAAGGCCACCGGCCATCTGGCCTGCCCCTGCCAGCCGCACCTGCTGCGCACCAGCGCCAGTGACTTCATCGGCAACGCCGCTCTGCATGACGAGGTCTTTGGAGCCTGCGCGCTGATCGTCGAGTGCGACTCGGTAGCACAGATGCAGCAGGTGCTGACCGCGCTGGAAGGCCAGCTGACCGCCACGGTCCACCTCGAGGAAGCCGACTACGCGCTGGCCGACCAGTTGCTGCCGCTGCTTGAGCGTCGCGCCGGTCGCATCCTGTTCAACGGCTGGCCCACCGGCGTCGAGGTGTGCCACTCCATGGTCCACGGCGGCCCCTGGCCCTCGACCTCCGACTCGCGCACCACCTCGGTGGGCAGCGCCGCGATCCAGCGCTTCCTGCGCCCGGTGTGCTACCAGGCGATGCCCGAGGCCCTGGCCCCGGACAGCCTCAAGGCCGACAACCCGCTGGGGCTGACCCGCCAGGTGAACGGCAAGCGCTAACTCAGCGTTCTTTCTTTTTCTCCTTCTCTGCTTCTCTACAACAGGCGACGCCAGCCCACCGACGTCCCTGGCGCACCATCAACGAGGCCCTCGCCACCGGCGAGGGCCTTTTTTGATGATGTCGATCTACGCTCCAGCGGGCCCCGACTTGTCGCGTCTGCCCTGAACTGCCCCCAAGATGCCCCTGAGACACCCCGGAGATGCCCTTCAAGGACCAAGCTCGCCTAGGCTAGGCACATCCTTTACATACAAGAGGCTCGCCACGATGAGTAAAGGCTACGTCTTTCCATCCAACCGTTCCCAGGCGGTACGCCTGCCAGAGGCAGCCGCCTTTGCCGAGGACGCAAACAGGGGCGTTATCGTCTCCACGACTCAAAGAGGCGCCCTCACTCCTGCCGACAAGACCTGGGACGACTGGTTTGACGCGGAGGGAGCGAGCGAAGACTTCATGGAGGATCGTGGCCAACCAGGCCACTCGCCCGACCCTTCCGCTCGGCATCATGAACAAAAAAAATCGCCTGACCCGGGCGATATGCCGTCGGGCAGGCGCTGAAGTTTCCTGCTCTGGAATCTGTACGGGCCTCAGGTCGTGTTCTGGCTACCCTTCAACTGCACCGGCTTGCGGATCGCCAGGAAGTACACGAACACCCCGGTCAGCACGATGAAGAACAGACTGTCGGGCTGGGTCACGAAGACCGTCAGGTCACCGTTGGACAGGGTCAGGGAACGGCGCAGGTACTCCTCGAGGCCCGGGCCGAGGATAAAGCCGAGCAGCAGCGTCACCACCGGATAGCCGTGCTTTCTCAGGTAGAAGGCCAGTACCCCCATGACCAGCGTCATCATCATCTGGAAGGTCGAGTAGGTCGCCACGTAGCTGCCCACCACCGCCAGCATGGCGATCGAGCCAAACAGCACATCACGGCGAATGCGCACGATGCGGATAAAGTAAGGCCCGAGCAGGTACATGGTCAGCGGAATCAGGATCAGCGCGCTGAAGATCAGTGCCGCCAGCATGGGCGCGATCAGCCCGGCCTGGGATTCCATCAGCTGCGGCCCCGGCTGGATGCCGTTGATGACCAGCACGCCGAGCACGATGGCGGTGATCGGGTCGCCCGGGATACCAAAGGTCAACATGGGCACCAGGGCGCCGCCGCAGACCGCGTTGTTGGCGCTTTCCGCCGCCGCGATCCCCTGGGGATTGCCCTTGCCGAAGCTGTCCGGCTCACGCGAGGTACGCACCGCTTCCACGTAGGCCAGAAAGCCACCCATGGAGCCCCCGGCCCCGGGCAGCGTGCCTACCAGATAGCCGATGGTGGAAGACTTCAGATAGCAGGCCGCGCCGATACGGCGGATCGCCGAACGCGACGGGATGAAGTCGCGGCGACGAATCTTCGCCACGCCCTTGAGCTTATCGCGAATGGCCTGGGCCTTGTCGTTCTCGGCAAGCTGGGTCAACAGCTCACTGATGGCGAAGGTACCGATGATCACCGGCATCAGGTCGATCCCCGCCGCCAGGTCACCCATGCCGAAGCTGAACCGGGCCACCGGCACCATGGCGTCTAGCCCCACGGTGGCGAGCATCAGCCCCAGACAGGCGGCGATAGCCGCACGGCGGACATTGCCCCGCTGGGCGATGACGATGACGATCAGCGCAAACAGGATCAGCGCACACTTGCCGGTGGTCTGCACCAGCAGCGACAGGTCGGCGATCAAGGGCGCCAGCAGCACCAGCAGTACCGCCCCGAAGACGCCGCCGATCATCGAGGCGAAGGAGGCATGGCCCAGCGCCAGAGGCCCTTCGCCGCGCTGCTGCATTGGGTAGCCTTCCAGCGCCGTCATCATCGACGAGGGAGCACCGGGAATATTGATGGTGGTGGCGGTGATGCTGCCACCGCACATGCCGGCCATATAGATGCTGGCACAGGCCATCAGCGCCGTGGTCACGTCCAGGCTGTAGGTCAGCGGCAGCAGCAGCGCCAGCGCCAGGGTCGCGGTCAGACCGGGAATCGCCGAGAACACGGTGCCGATCAGAAAACCGGCCACCACATAGAACAGCACCGTGGGATTGAGCAGCAAACCGAAGCTCGCCAGCACCTGGGTCAGGAAGTCCATGGGTCACCCCCGGCGTGTCGCCCGGCAGCGAGCGCCGAGCGGGTTGCATCAGTCATCATGGCTCACCCCCAGAGTGTCGGTAGACGGACGTTGAAGACCTGGTTGAACAGCACGAAGCCCACCGCGGTGATGGCCAGCGCGATCAGGGCCTTGCTCAACCACTTGTCGAGCCCCGAGAACAACAGCATCACGCCCAGTACATAGACCAGGGTGGACAGCACATAGCCGAGTGACTGAAACACCAGTACATAGACCAGAGTCGCCAGCATCAGGGTCAGCTCCGGCGAAAGACGACGGCCCCTCGGCCTATCGCCTTCATCGGCCGCGTTGTCCCGATCCAGGGCAGCGGCGCTGCGCACCGAGGACCACCACTGCAGCACGCACAGCACGGTGGCCAGCACACCGATTAGCAACGGAAAGAAGGATGGCGTCAGCTTGCCGGCCTCCAGCGGAGGCCCCATCGCCAGGCCACCGATCAGGTAGCCCAGGGCCAGCAGCGCCAGCACGCCGTGGAAACGGATCGCGCCAGCACTGGAGCCAAGGCCAAGCGCACGCGCCAGCAGAGATGAAGATGAACGAGACATGCGAAACCTCTCTCGGCCCCCAATGGCGGGAGACCGACAACACAGTGTTCGTTGGAAGGGAAGTGAAGCGGGCCGGCAGAGGCAGGTGCTCTACTCGCCCGCTCCAGATGGAGGCAGGAAGCGGAAGGTCGCCGTTCGACAGTCAGGCGCTTTCCGCCCCGGGATTACAGGTCCAGCTCATCCATGGCGGCGAAGGTCCGCTCCTGGTAGCTGCCGATCCAGTCGTTGACTTCCTCGCTGCCGAGCCAGCCCGGGGTGACACCGATACTGGTGACCCACTGCTGGAACTCGTCGCTCTGGTAAGCCTCGTGGTAGGTCGACTCCAGGGTCTCGATGGCGTCTTCCGGGGTGTTGGCCGGCGCCGCCAGCACGATGAAGCTGCCGGTCTCGAGATCCACGTCGAACTCGGAGATCGGCGGTACCTCGGGATAGGCCGGGTTCTGCGAACCGGACAGCTCGACCACGCCAAGCGCATCCCCCGAGGACAGGATCCCGGAGAAGTCCCCCAGGCTCGAGATGGCGGCGTCGATCTCGCCGGACAACAGCGCCTCGGCCTCGGCGGTGGACGACCCCGGATAGGAGATCACGTTGAAGGTGACCCCGGTGGCCGCCTCCAGGCGACGTACCGCCAGGTAGGGACCAGAGCCCTGGGGCGCCACACCGATGCGCACCGTGCCGGGATTTTCCCTGGCCGCCTCGATCAGCTCCTCGTAGGAGGTGAAGCCCGACTGCTTGGATACCACGATGGCGTCGGCTTCCTGGGTCACACGGGCGAACGGCTCGAGCTTGTCCAGCGAGTAGCCGGGCACCATGTTGCCCCGCGGCAGGGTGACGACGCTGTCGTAGGTCAGCACGCCGATGGTGTGGCCGTCGGGACGCGCCTTGGCCAACTGCATCAGGCCGGTGGCGGTCACCGCCCCGCCGATGTTCTCGACGTAGATCGAGGTCGGCAGCGACTGCTCGGCCAGGTTGCTGATCTTGCGCGAGATGGCATCCGCGCCGCCGCCGGCAGGCCAGGGCACGATCATGCGGATGTCACGCTGGGGGAAGTCGGCCTGGGCCGTCGGCACGGCGACGACCGCGGCCAGCGCTACACCGGCCAGGGTAGCGCCGGTCGCGCCCTTGATCAGGCGCTTGCGCATGGTCGTGCTGAGGGTGGCGTTGAGGGGAGTGAGAGCAAACATGGCGACTCCTGGAATTATTTTGTGATTGTGTGGGGATAGATGAGGCGGCGCTTGTCTGGCCGCGCGACTCCTGCTTCAGCCGCGAGACTTCTGCTCGCACAGGTAGGCCTGGTATTCCTCCTGGGCCTGTTCGTTCGGCGGATAAAGACCGATGACCGCCGCGCCGTTGTTGACCTTGTCCAGCACGTAGGCTTCGAAGGCCTCCATGCCACTGGCTTCTTCGGCGATCTCGTCGGCCAGCTCGAGCGGCACCACCATGACGCCGTCGCCGTCACCGACCAGCACGTCGCCGGGATAGACCGGCACGCCGCCACAGCCGATGGGCTGCTGGATATCCACCGCGTGGTGCTTGGTCAGGTTGGTCGGGGCGCTGGGCTTGGTGCAGAACACCGGCATCGACATGCTCTCGGCGTACTCCGAGTCACGCACACCGGCGTCCGACACAAAGCCCGCGCATTCGCGCACCTGCAGGCGGGTCAACAGGATGCTGCCGGCACTCGCGGCGCTGGCATCCTGACGGCAGTCGGATACCAGTACGCGGCCAGGCGGCACACTTTCCACCGCCAGACGCTGGGGGTGCTCCGGATCACGGAAGGCGGCCACCACGTCCAGGTCCTCGCGGGCCGGGATATAGCGCAGGGTGTAGGCCTGCCCCACCATCTTGACCTGGCTCTTGTTCATGCGACCGACGTTCTGGATATAGGTGTTCTTCAGACCCCGCTTGTGCAGCAGGGTGTGCAGCGACGCCGTCGAAGCCCGCATCAGTCGCTCGCGGGTCAGGTTGGACAGCTCTGCGTGGGGGTAATCGTTGATGATGCTCATGGGCTCCGCCTATCGCTGGCAAACTGGGTTGTTCGTTGACGGAGTCACTATAGGAAGCGCCGGAAGGCTTTTCAAACAACTTTTTACAACTTGGCTTTCATCTTGACCTTTATACGGCACTCGAGACCACACCCAGAACCCGAAACGCCAAATTTAATCTTTTATTTTCAATTATTTAAAAAACATCTCCTAGTCGGGGCCGATCAATATGCCTGCCCCTTAGACATAGGTCTAATAAGAAAGAATTTGTCTTTAAAAGGTACAAGATGTGGTCGAGACGGAGCACTGCCATCCGCACGATGCCCCTCCCCGGCCTTTCCCGCGCCCGGGATGCCCACTAGGCTGATACCCCCCGTTGCTATACATGCCTGTCCGATCACTCAGGAGATTTTCGATGGCTGTACTGACGACCTTTGCACTCGACGGCAAGACCGCCCTGGTGACAGGCGCGAGACGCGGCATCGGCGCGGCCATGGCGCTGGGCCTGGCCGAAGCCGGTACCGACATCATCGCCGTCAGCGCCAACATGGCCGCCGACGGCGGCGACCTGGGCGAGCGAGTTCGCGCCCTGGGGCGAGACTGCACAGGGATCGCCTGCGACCTGTCGGACCGCAGCGCGCTGATGGCGATGGTCGAGCAGCTTGCCGACCGGCGTATCGATATCCTGGTCAACAACGCCGGCACCATCGAACGCGCCCCCGCCACCGAGCACACCGATGCGCTGTGGGACAGGGTCATCGACGTCAATCTGAGCGCCCCCTTCATGCTGACCCGGGAGATCGGCAGGCAGATGGTCGCGCGAGGCAGCGGCAAGGTGATCTTCACCGCCTCGCTGCTGTCGTTTCAGGGCGGCATCACCGTGCCCGGCTACGCCGCCAGCAAGGGCGGCATCGCCCAGTTGACCAAGGCCTTCGCCAACGAATGGGCCGCCCACGGGGTCAACGTCAACGCCATCGCTCCGGGTTACATCGCCACCGACAACACCCAGGCACTGCGCGACGATCCCGAGCGTTCCCGCGACATCCTCGCGCGCATCCCCGCCGGTCGCTGGGGGGACGCCGCTGACTTCAAGGGACCGGTGGTGTTTCTGGCCTCCAGCGCCTCGGACTATATGCACGGCAGCGTGATGACCGTGGACGGCGGCTGGATGGGGCGATAGGCAGGAGGACGCACCATCGGGCCCCCCCTCAAGCAAACGCCCCCGACGAAGACGTCGGGGGCGTTGGTTGTCAGGGGCGCAACGTGTCCCCTTGCCTGCTCGATGCTAGGGCTTGTCTGAAAAGTGCCTGCGCTCGGTAATACGGCGTTAAAAATCGGCTGGTGCGCCAGCCCGGTCAAAATGCTCATTTACACCCCGTAAACTGCGCTTTCTCACCGATTTTTGCCTTGTCTAACCTTCGCTCGTCGACTTTTCGGACAGCGCCTAGCGATAGATCAAGGTCGGCAGCCACAGCGAGATGGAGGGCACGAAGGTGACCAGCATCAACACGATCAACAACGGGATCAGGAACGGCAGGGTCGCCGAGGCGCAGCGCTCGAAGGGCACCTTGGACACCTGCGAGAGCACGTAGAGCACCAGTCCCACCGGTGGCGTCAGCAGGCCAATCATCAGGTTCAGCACCATGACGATACCGAACTGCACCGGGTCGACGCCGAGGTTAACCGCGATCGGCAGCAGGATCGGCACCAGGATGGTGATCGCCGCGATGGTTTCCATGAAGCAGCCCACCACGAACAGGATCAGCGTCATCAACAGCAGGATGATGGTGGGGTTGGAGGTGACCGCCAGCATCCAGTTGGCGAAGTTCTCGGCCACATGGTGACTGGTCAGCAGCCAGGAGAAGATCGACGAGGCGGCGATGATCATCATGATGATCCCGGTGGTCTCGATGGTCTCCATGGTGACCGCCAGCAGTCTCTTGAAGGTCAGGGTGCGATAGACCACCGCCCCCAGCAGCATGGCGTAGATCACCGCGGCGATGGCGGCCTCGGTCGCGGTGAAGATGCCAAGCACGATGCCGCCGACGATGATCACCGGGGTCAGCAGCGACAGAAAGGCACGACGGAAGGTCAAGGCGATCCAGCCCAGGGCGAAGCCGACGTCACGCGGATACTGATAACGCACCGCGTACCAGGCCACCATCAGCATCAGCGAAAGCGCCATCAACAGTCCCGGCACCAGGCCGGCGGCGAACAGCTGACCGATCGAGGCCGAGGCCATCACGCCGTAGATCACCAGCGGCAGGCTAGGCGGAATGATCGGCCCGATGGTGGACGAGGCAGCGGTGATGCCCACCGAAAAGCCAGGGTCATAGCCCGCCCGGCGCATCGCCTTGATCTCGATCGCGCCGAGCCCACCGGCGTCGGCCACCGCGGCACCGGACATGCCGGCAAAGATGACCGAGGCGCCGACGTTGACGTGGCCGAGCCCCCCGGGCATCCAGCCCACCAGGGCCCTGGCGAAATCGAAGATGCGACTGGTGATACCGGCCGAGTTCATCAGCGCACCGGCCAGGACAAAGAAGGGAATCGACAGCAGCGGGAAGCTGTCCATGCCACCGACCATACGGTGCAGCACGATAAAGTCGGGGACGCTGCCATCGACCAGGATCGCCGCCAGCGACGAGGCGCCAAGCGCCACCATCACCGGAAAGCCCATCACCAGCATCAGCAGCAGGCCGCCGAACAGGACCAGTAGCGTCATGATGCCTCCTCGCCGGTGGTGTCAGCTCGCTGCGCCGCCAGCCACTGTTTCGGACCGCTCGCCCGCACCAGCTGCCAGGCCTGACGCAGCGCCATGATGGCGATGCTCAACAGCACCACGCTGTAGAGTGTGTCCATGCCGACCGCCATCGAGGTCATCTTCTGGGCGCTCATCAGCGGCAGGATCTTCCAGGTGACCCACCCCAGCAGCACAAAATAGACGAGCTGGCCCAGGTCGACCAGCCAGATCATCGCCGCCGAGGCACGCAGGGGAAGGTAGCGATACAGCAGTTCGAGGCGGATGTGGCTGCGCTTGCGCACCCCCACGGTCGCCGCCAGAAAGCCGACGCAGATCAGTAGATAGCGGGCGACCTCCTCGGTCCAGCCCAGCGGCGAGCCAAGCACGTAGCGGCTGAAGAACTGGGCGAACACCACCGCTGCCATGGTCCAGAAGACCACCAGGGTGAGCGCGTCCTCAAGCCCGATGTCGCGCCAGGCGAAGGTCGGGCCGTCGTCGTCAAAGTCGATATCCGGGCCTTGCGGCCCCTCACGGGCATCCTCCCGGGATGCCCGTGCGGGGCCCAGAGCCTTGCTGTCAGTGTGGTTCATAGCGTTATTCCCGAGGCGTTACAGCGCCTGCAAGCGATCGAATTGTTCCTGGGTCCAGGTCGCCTCGTCGCCGTTGAGCACCGGCAACGTCTTCTCGCGGAAGGCCTCACGCTCGACCTCCAGCACCTCCACGCCCTGCTCCTTGAACCAGTCGATGGATGCCAGCTCCTGCTCGCGCACATCGTCGGAGACCTTCCTGGCCACCTCGCCGAGCACCTCGCGGAAGATCTGCTGATCCTCCTCGGACAGGCCGTTGAAGAAGGGACCGCCGGCAACGATCAGGTTGGAGCCGGTCACGTGGCCGGTCAGGTTGATGTAGTCCTGGACCTCGTAGAACTTCTTGGCGCGGATGGTCGGCAAGGGGTTCTCCTGGGCGTCCACCACCCCCTGCTGCAGGGCCAGATAGACCTCTGAGAAGGCCACCGGTGTCGGCTGGGCGCCGACCGCACGGGGGAACAGGCTGTAGATGGGCGCATTGGGCACCCGAATCTTGAGGCCTTCCATGTCGGCGGGCTCGACGATGGGGGTATTGGAGGTCACGTGGCGCTGGCCGTAGTAGCAGTCACCCAGGATCACGTTGCCGCCGGAGGCATCACGGTAGCCGTCGGCGAATTCCGCGAACAGCTCGCTGTCGGCGTAGGCCTTCCAGTGCTCGTAGTCACGGAACACGAAGGGGGCGTCGGACAGCGCCAGCGGCCCGTAGGTCTGGGCGGCGAAGCTCTGGCCGGTGTAGATGATGTCAACGGTGCCGAGCACCAGCCCCTGGTTGATCTCGACCTCCTTGCCCAGGGTCGAGGCGGGGAAGACCTCCACTTCGTAGCGACCGTCGGTGCGCTCGGCGATCTGCTCGGCGCCCCACTCGGCCCAGTGATGGTAGGCCTCGGAGGGTTCGTACACATGGGCCCACTGGACGGTGTCGGCAGCCTGGGCAGCACTGGCTGCAGCGGCGAGACCTACGCTCAGGGTCAGCGGAAGGAGAGTAAGGCGTGTCATCGGATGCTCCTTTTTCATTGTTGCTATTGGTTGCTGTCGGTTGCTGTCGGTTGCTGTCGGTGCTTGAAAATCCGTTCAGTAGATCAATGCATCGCCGCCCCGGTGGCCTTCACCTCGGGCGCTGCAGCGTCGCGCCGGGCGTCCTGGCCCAGGCCGGCATCCTCGCCGATAAAGTCGGCGCAGCGGCTGCCCAGCATCATCGCCGGGGCGGTGGTGTTGCCGGCGGGTATATCGGGCACCGCGGACATGTCGCAGACCCTCAGCCCGCGCACCCCACGAACTTGCAGTCGTGCGTCGAGCACCGCCATGGGGTCGTCATCGGCACCCATGGCCGCAGTTCCGGCCGGGTGGTAGTTGGTCTTGACGAAGCGTCGGCAGTGTTCGAGCAGCTCATCGTCGCTGGCGCCGCTTCCGGCGAAGGGCAAGGCCACACCGTGCAGGTTTTCCTTGAGCGGTGACTGTTCGAAGGCGCGCAGAAAGAACTTCTGCCCTTCCACCATCGCCTGCATGTCGTCGGGATGGCCGAGCAGGTTGGGCGACACCCGCGGCATGTCGCCGGGGTCGGCCGAGCGCAGGCAAACGCTGCCTCTGGCCTTGGGCTTGACCACCACGGTGGTCACCGTCAGGCCGTAGTCGTCCTTGAGCGCGTTCCGGGTATCCCGGTCCAGATAGACGATGGGTACGCAGAAGGCCTGGATGGTCGGTGCCGCCTGAGGATCGACGGGATTGACGAAGGCGCCCGCCTCGACCCCGGCCGAGGTCACCGGGCCACTGCCGAACAGCTTGAACTGGAGCCCGTTGGCCAGCATCCGCCAGCCGACGCCCTGGCGATAGTAGCCACACGGGGTCCTGGCGTAGGCGGTGATCGGCACCTCGGGGTGGTCGATCAGGTTCTGCCCCACTCCCGGCAGGTCCGCCTTCACCGCAATGCCGTGCTGCGCCAATTGCTCGGCCGGCCCGATACCCGAGAGCATCAGAAGCTTCGGGGTCACCAGCGCACCCGCCGCCAGGATCACCTCGCCCTGCGCGCGCACCCGGTGCACCTTGCCCTTGCGGTCGCGGTACTCGACGCCCACGGCACGTCCGTCTTCGACCAGCACCTGCTGGACCTCACAGTCGAGCGCGACCTCGAGCCCCGGGTGCTCGCGCAGCGGCTCTACGTAGGCGTAGGCAGCAGAGCAGCGCTTGCCCGCCCGATTCATGAACTGATAGAAGCCGACCCCGGTCTGACGCTCGCCATTGAAGTCGCCGTTGTAGGGCAGCCCCGCCGCCTGGGCGGCCTGGATAAACCAGCGCGAGGCCACATCCACATGACCGGGATCAGAGACCTTGAGTGGCCCGCCGCGCCCATGGTGTTCATTGACCAGACGGTCGTTGTCCTCCATCCGGCGAAAGTGCTCGAGCACCCCTTGCCAGGACCAGTCGGCCCTCGCCGCGTTGCCGGCGAGTCGCCGATCCCAGTCGTCGTAGTCCTCGGGCCGCCCGCGCATGTAGACCTGGGCATTGACCGAGGTGCCGCCGCCGAGCACGTGGCCCTGGGGAATGTCGTGGACCCGTCCCCCCAGATGAGCCTGCGGCTCGGTCTGGTGATAGCGCATGAACTTCGAGCCATTGATCATCTTGAAGATGCCCGGGGGCATGTCGAGCAGCGGGTGGTGGTGGGACGAGCCCGCCTCCAGCAGCAACACCCTGGCACCCTGCTCGCGCACCAGGCGGGCGGCTACCACGCACCCGGCGGCCCCGCCCCCGACAACAATATGATCGACGTCGCTCACTCGTTCTCTCCTGCAAAGAAAGTGCTGCGCACAAACTCCCATGAGGCCTCGAGGTGATCGACCAGGGCACGCTCCGCCGCGTCGGGATCACGCATCAGGATGGCCTCGTAGATCGCCTGGTGGGCCAGGAAGTTGTCGTGATTGCGCTGCTCGCTGCGTGGCATCCGGCTCCACTGGGGCGCCAGCCACTCGACAAAGCCGGCGTGAATGGCCGGATAAGCCGGGTTGCCCGAGATGGTGTAAAGCACCCGGTGAAAGGCCACATCGGTGGCGTAGAAGCGCTCTGAATCGCAGATCGCCGCCTGGTTGTCGTCCAGCGCATCCTTCAGCCGCTTGAGGTCGTCCTTGCCCGCCCCGGTGGCGGCGTCCCGCACCAGCACCCGCTCGAACAACACCCGCACCTGGTAGAGGTCATGTACGCCTCGGGAGTTATCGAGCAGGTGCTTGATCACCCCTCCCGCCGCCTGCATCGCCGAACTCGCATCCGGGCGACAGACGATCGGGCGATAGCGCGGACGACTCTTCAAGAATCCCTTGGCGGTGAGCGCGGTGATCGCCTCGCGAATCACGGTGCGACTGGCGCCGTACTGCTCCATCAGCGCCCGCTCAGCGGGCAACGGACGGCCTTCCTCCAGCTCGCCGGCAACGATGGAGCGCTCAATATCCAGAGTGATCGAGTCCGCACTGCGTCCGCTCATACAACACCTCGTTTATCGTCGTACCAAACTAATCATTAAATTCTCGAACAACAACTACAACCAATGGCTAATATCGCCACAACAACCCATAAAATTGCTATTTTTCAAAAACTTAAAACAAATATAGACAATGGTCGTAGCGCCTCACGCTTGCCAGCCACCTCGACCATCAACAATATATGGTCGTACCAAACGTCATTTCAGCGTTATCCAACAGACGTTCTGACCACCCCAACGTTGTTCTGGCGTTACCCAATCATCGTTCTGGCCTTACCCAACAGAGGACGCCCCATGGATTTCCAACAGTTCGGTGCCACCCCCCTGGAAGGCCGCATGTGGGTCGACGGTAGCTGGTTTGAGCATGCCGGCTCCCACGCCATCGAGGTGGACAACCCGGCCAGCGAGGCGCTGCTTGGCCAGGTCCCCGCCGGTGACGCCGCCGCCGTGGACGCCGCCGTCGCCGCGGCCACCAGGGCTCAGTCCGACTGGGCCAGGCGACCGGCCAACGAGCGTGGCAAGCTGCTGACCCGCTGGGCCGAGGAGATCGATCGCCATCTCGAACCCTTCGCCCGGCTGATTGCTCTGGAGCAGGGCAAACCCCTGTCCCAGGCTCGCGGCGAGGTCGGCGCCTGCAGCGAATTTCTGCGCTACAGCGCCCAGTGGGCCAGACGCATCGAAGGCGACATTCTGCCCTCGGACAATCGCCACGAGGAAATTCAGATTCGCTCGCTGCCGCTGGGGGTGGTCGCCGGACTGACCGCCTGGAACTATCCGGCGGCCCTGGCCACGCGCAAGGCTGGCCCCGCCCTGGTGGCGGGCAACACCTTTATTCTGCTGGGTCACGAGATCACCCCCTTCGCCGGACTTTACCTGGCGGCGCTGTCCGAGCGCGCCGGTTTTCCGCCCGGCGTCTTCAACGTGGTGACCGGCCAGGGGCCGGTGGTGGGCCAGGCGCTGGTGGAGCACCCCGACACCGATCTGATCACCATGACCGGCAGTACCCGGGCGGGGCGACAGATCTTTCGCAGCGCCGCCGAGGAACTCAAGATCGTGCGGCTGGAGCTCGGCGGCAAGGCGCCCTTCATCGTGATGGAAGACGCCGACGTCGACGCCGCGGTGAAGGCCGCCGTCACCGCGCGCTATACCAACTGCGGCCAGATCTGCACCTGCAGCGAGCGTATCTACCTGCATCGCCAGATCGCCGACGAGTTCATCGACAAGTTCATCGCCGCCTCGCGCGCACTGAGCATCGGCAATCCGCTGGATGACCCCGACATGGGCCCCAAGGTCAGCCGTGGTGAACGCGACAAGGTCGCCGCCATGGTCCAGCGCGGTATCGCCCAGGGCGACCGCGTGCTGCTCGAAGGCGGCCCGCTCGACTCAGGCGACTACGCCAAGGGCTACTGGATCGCCCCGGCCATCGTCGAGACCCGGGACAATCGCTCGCCGCTGATCGACGACGAGGTGTTCGGACCGGTGGTGCCGATCCAGCGGGTCGACGACTTCGAGCAGGCCCTGGCCTTCGCCAACGACACCTCCTACGGCCTTTCGGCCTATGTCTTCACCCGCGACCTCAAGCGACTGATGCGGCTGCCCTCGGAGCTGCGCTTCGGCGAGATCTACTTCAATCGCGCCAACGGCGAGCAGGTCCACGCCTATCACTCGGGCTGGGGCCACTCCGGCGTCGGCGGCGAGGACGGCAAGTACGGTTTTTCCGCCTACTTCAAGAAGCAGACGATGTACGTCAACTGGGGCGATTGAACGCCCCCTCCCTGCAGCACGGAGCACTGCCGACGCGGTGCTCTTTTGACAACAAGCACAATAGCCCAGGAGAACACGATGCCTTCGACCCACCACTCCCCGACCGCCCGTCACCCCCGCACCCGCCGCCTGGCGGGGCTTGCCACCGCCGCCCTGCTGGGACTTTCCGCCATGCCCGGCTGGGCCCAGCAGTTGCCGCCGCTGGAACAGAAGGACAGCTACCGGGTGGGCTTCGCCCAGATGGAAAGCAACAACCCCTGGCGCATCGCCGAGACCCAGTCGTTTCGTGATATCGCCCCCGAGTGCAACTGGCAGCTGACGGTCACCGACGCGGCCGGTTCCGCCGCCAAGCAGGTCGCCGACGTGGACAGCATGATCGCCCAGGGCGTCGATGCGATCTTCCTGCCCCCGCGCGAGGAAAAGGCGCTGATCCCGGCGGTGATGAAGGCCCGTGCGGCAGGCATCCCGGTGTTCCTGGTCGACCGTATCGTCGATGACGAGGTCGCCAAGGCCGGTGAGCACTACGTTAGCTTCCTCGGCTCCGACTTCATCGAGCAGGGGCGCATCGCCGCCCAGTGGCTGGTCGACAACTTCGAAGGCGAACAGGCCCACATCATCGAGCTCGAGGGCACCACCGGCGCCTCCTCGGCCAATGACCGCAAGGAAGGCTTCGATGCGGTCATCGCCGAACAGGACAACATGGAGATCATCGCCTCCCAGTCCGGCGACTTCGCCCGCGATACCGGCCGCCAGGTGATGGAGACGCTGCTTCAGGCCCATCCTGAGGTCAACGTGGTCTACGCCCACAACGACGAGATGATCATCGGTGCCATCCAGGCGCTGGAACTGGCCGGACGCACCCCAGGCGAGGACGTGCTGCTGGTCTCCATCGACGGCACCCGCGACGCCCTGCAGGCGATCCTCGACGGCAAGCTCGGGGTCAGCGTCGAGTCGTCGCCGCGCTTTGGTCCGATGGCCTGCGACGTGCTCAACCGCTACGCCGCCGGCGAGACCATCGAGCCCTGGGTGCGCGTCGAGGACCGTGTCTTCACCCAAGACAACGCCGCCGAGCATATCGACGACGCCTATTGAGCTGAGCCACGCCGGTTGATCCCGACCTGACATTCCAACCAGGTACCACGTCATGACAGCGCTTATCGACATGCGCGACATCCACAAGCGGTTTGGAGGCACCGTCGCCCTCGACGGCGCCTCGCTCACGATCGCGCCGGGTGAGGTGCACGCCCTGATCGGCCAGAACGGGGCGGGCAAGTCCACCCTGATCAAGGTTCTGACCGGGGTCTACACACCGACCAGCGGCCAGATCCTGCTCGACGGCGAGCCTGTGGCCTTCTCCGGCCCGCGCCGGGCGCAGCAGGCAGGCGTTGCCACCATCTACCAGGAGCTCAACCTGGTGCCGCTGCGCTCGGTCACCGAGAACATGATGATGGGCTTCGAGCCCCTTCACTGGTGGGGCGGGATCGACTGGCCCCAGGCCCATCGACGGGCCCGCACGGTGCTCGAGGAGCTGGGGCTGGACATCGACGTCCGCCGTCCGCTCAGCGAGTACTCCACCGCCATCCAGCAGCTGGTGGCCATCGGCCGAGCGGTGTCCCAGCAGGTCAGGCTGGTGATCATGGACGAGCCGACCAGTTCGCTGGACGAACGCGAGGTCCAGCGGCTGTTCGAGGTCATCCGACTGCTCAAGTCCCAGGGCACCTCGGTGCTGTTCGTCTCGCACTTCCTCGAGGAGCTCTACGCGGTGTGCGACTGCGCCACCATCATGCGCAACGGCGCCACGGTGGAGCAGCGCACCCTCAGCGAGACACCGCGCCTGGAGCTGGTGGCCTCCATGCTTGGCCGCAAGGCCTCGGACATCCAGGCAAGCGGCACCACCAGCTTTCGTGAGATGGAACTCGACACCGACGAGACGCTGCTCGAGGTCGAATCCCTGGCCACCGACAAGGGCCTGCGAGGCGCCTCGCTGGAGGTGCATCAGGGCGAGATGGTGGGCCTCGGTGGTCTGCTCGGGGCCGGTCGCAGCGAGCTTGCCCGCGCCCTGTTCGGGCTCGATCGCACCACCCGGGGCAGCATGCGGCTGGCCGGCCAGCGCTACGCCCCCCGCCACAGCCGCGACGCCATCGCCGCGGGGGTGGCGCTGCTCAGCGAAGACCGCAAGGTCGAGGGCATCATCCCCGAGATGAGCGTGCGCGAGAACATGACCCTGCCCCTGCTCGGCACGCTGAGCCGTCGTGGCGTCATTCAACGGCGGCGCGAGCGCGAACTCGCCGCACACTATATCGAGGCGCTCAAGATCAAGACCGCCTCCATGGAACAACCCATCGGCCAGCTGTCCGGCGGCAACCAGCAGAAGGTACTGCTGGCACGGTGGCTGGCGACCCAGCCGCGACTGCTGATCCTCGACGAGCCGACCCGTGGCGTCGATATTGGCGCCAAGCGCGAGATCCAGCGCATCGTCCAGGACTATCAGGCTCAGGGCGGCGCGGTGCTGATGATCAGCTCGGAATTCGAGGAACTCGCCGAGGGCGCCCAGCGGGTGGTGATCATGCACGAAGGCCACTCGACCCGGGTGCTCGACAACCCCGGGCTCAGCGAAGACGCCCTGGTCACCGCCATCGCCACCGCCCAGCACGACCGAGCCGACGGCGCGGCGCGTGACGACGCTGCACCGTCTGCTACCGCCACCGACCACCAGGAGACCGCACCATGACGTCGCTCCACTCCTCCCGTCAGGCGACGCCCCGGTCGGCCAGCCCGCGATGGCGCCAGGCCATGCCGGTGAATCCCCGCAGTCTGGCGCTGCTCGTCGCCCTGCTGGCACTGATCCTGTTCAATGTCGCGATCACCCCCAACTTTCTCGAGTGGCAGACGCTGTCGGTCAACGTCTCCCAGGTGTCGACCATCGCCATCGTCGCCATCGGCATGACCCTGGTCATCGCCACCGGTGGCATCGATCTGTCGGTGGGCGCGGTGATGGCCCTGGCCGGCGCCCTGGCGCCGCTGATCTTTCTGTCAGAGTTCGGCCAGCAGGCGCCGCTGGCGATGACCCTGGTGGCCATCATCGTGGCCCTGGCGGTCGCCGTAGCCTGCGGGCTGTTCAACGGCGTGCTGGTCAGTCGCTTCGGCGTGCAGCCGATCATCGCCACCCTGGTGCTGTTCATTTCCGGCCGCGGTCTGGCCCAGGTGCTGACCAACGGCAACCTGCAGACCTTCGACAATCCCGCCTTCGAGTTCCTCGGCGCCGGTCGGCTACTCGGCCTGCCCTTCCAGGGCTGGCTGGTGGTGGTCATCGCCCTGGTGGTGGCCTGGGTCATCGCCCGCACCCGCTACGGCCGCTACCTGCTGGCCACCGGCGGCAACCCCCAGGCGGCACGCATGGCCGGGGTCCCGGTGACCCGCGTCAAGCTCGCAGCCTACACCAGCTGTGCCCTGCTCGCCGGCCTCGCCGGGCTGATCACCGTGGCCATCAATTCCGCCTCGGACGCGGCCAAGAACGGCAACCTGATGGAGCTCGACGCCATCGCCGCGGCGGTGGTCGGCGGCGCCCTGCTCAAGGGCGGCAAGGCCCCCATCGCCGGGGTCATCCTCGGTGCCGCGATCATTCAGCTGGTGCGCTACACCCTGCTCGCCAACGGCGTCGCCGACGAGGTGGCGCTGGTGGTGAAGGCCGCCATCATCGTGCTGGCGGTGTATCTCCAGACGCCCAGAGGAGCCCACTGACATGACCACCGTCTCCTGGCGCCAGCGCCTTGCCGACAATGGCCAGGCCACCGGGGTCTGCGTGATCCTGCTGGCACTGGTCTGCCTCGGCCTGATCCGCTACGACAATTTCGGCAGCGCCTACAATCTCTCGTCCTTTCTCAACTACAACGCCATGTTCGTGCTGATCAGCCTGGGCATGTGCCTGGTGATCATCACCGGCGGCATCGACCTGTCGGTAGGCACGGTGGCGGCGCTGTCCTCGGTCACCGCCGCCTACGTAAGCCCCTACGGCCTGGTCCCGGCGCTCCTGGCGGGGCTCGCCACCGGACTGGCGGCGGGTCTGGTCAATGCCGTGATGATCACGCGTCTGCATATCCCTCCCTTTATCGCCACCCTGGCGAGCCTGCTCGCGGCCAAGGGCACCGCCCTGATCATCAGTGGCAACCAGACGGTGCCGGTGGACTGGGCCAGCGGCTTTACCCGACTGGGGATGGAGTCGATCGGCGGCCTGCTGCCCTGGAGCTTCGCCATCACCCTGGTGGTCGGCGCCGGTCTCTGGTGGCTGCTGGAACAACGCCCCATCGGCCGCACCATGCTCGCGGTGGGCGACAACGAGGAAGCCGCCCACCTGATGGGCCTGCCCGCACGCAAGGCCAAGACCCTGGCCTACCTGATCAGCGGCGGTTGTGCCGGGCTCGCCGGGGTCTTTCTGGCCTCGGGCTTTGGCGCCGGCCAGCCGCTGGAGGGACTAGGCTGGGAGTTGACCGCCATCGCCGCCGTCGTCGTCGGCGGCACCCTGCTGACCGGCGGCAAGGGGTCGCTGGTGGCGACGCTGATCGGCGCCTTGATGCTCGGTCTGATCTTCAACCTTTTGAACTTCGAAAACGGACTCGGCACCTTCAACCTCAGCGCCTACTGGCAGATGGTCATCCGCGGCGCCTTTCTCTTCGTCGTGATCGCGATCCAGGTGCAGATCACGCGCACACGCAACACAGGATAATCCTCCCATGTCGACGATCACCTCCATCGAGCTCGACCTCTACCGACTGCCGCTGAGCGAGCCCATGGGCGATGCCAAGCATGGCGTGCACACCGACTTCGAGGTCGTGACCGCCACCGTCACCACCGCGGATGGCCACAGCGGTACCGGCTACACCTATACCGGCGGGCGCGGCGGACACGCCATCCTGGCACTGCTCGAGCACGACCTGGCGCCGATGCTGCTGGGGCGTGACGCCGGTGACATCGCCGGCTGCTACGACGACATGCTATGGCATATCCACTACGTGGGCCGCGGCGGCATCGCCGCCTTCGCCATCTCGGCGCTGGATATCGCGCTGTGGGACCTCAAGGGCCGCCGCCTCGGCCAGCCGCTATGGCAGATGGCCGGCGGCCAGGGCCGCCAGTGCCAGGCCTACTTCGGCGGCATCGACCTCAACTTCTCCCTCGAGCGACTGCTTGCCAACGTTCAGGGCTACCTCGACCAGGGCGCCGAGGCCATCAAGATCAAGGTCGGCCGCCCGACCCTTGCCGAGGATGTCGAGCGGGTGGCCCGGGTACGCGAACTGATCGGCCCCGAGCGTCCCTTCATGGTGGACGCCAACTACGCGCTGAGCGTCGATGGCGCCATCGAGGCCGCCAGGGCCTTCGCGCCCTACGACATCACCTGGTTCGAGGAACCCACCCTTCCCGATGACTACCAGGGCTATGCCCGCATCGCCGAGGCGACCGGCATGCCCCTGGCCATGGGCGAGAACCTGCACACCTCTCACGAATTCGGCTACGCCTTCGAACAGGCGCGGCTATCCTTCATCCAGCCCGACGCCTCCAACTGCGGCGGTATCAGCGGCTGGCTCGATGTCGCCCGCCAGAGCCGCCACTACGGCCTGCCCATCTGCAGCCACGGCATGCAGGAGCTACACGTAAGCCTGGTGTCGGCCCAGCCCAACGCCGGCTGGATGGAGATCCACTCCTTCCCCATCGATCACTACACCCGACGTCCGCTGGTCCTCGACCAGGGTCGCGCGGTGGCCCCGGACAGCCCCGGCATCGGGGTCGAGTTCGACCGCGACCGGATGGCCCCCCATCGCACCGGCGGTGCACGGCTCGGCAGCGACAGCGGTGCCGAGCGCCAGCAGCACAGCGCCTGAATTCTCCCTCTTCACAACGCCCCGACGACACGAGGAACCCCCATGGAAGCACTGGTCTATACCGGCCCCCGCCAGGTCGAGGTCACCGAGGTGCCGGAGCCCGCCGAGCGGGCCGGCGCCGTCAAGGTTCGCATGCTCTACTGCGGTGTCTGCGGCACCGACATCGGTATCTACTCGGGCAAGCACCCGCGCGCCCAGGCGCCCCTGGTGCTGGGCCACGAATTCGTCGGCCGCGTCGAGCAGACACCGCCGGACTCGCGCTTCGCGGTGGGCGACCGAGTGGTCGCCTACCCGCTGATCTCCTGCGGCGACTGCCATCCCTGTCGCAACGGCACCCCGCATGTCTGCGCCAACCTGCGCCTGATCGGCATCGATCGTGACGGTGGCATGACCGACCATCAGTGGATCGACGAAAGCGTGCTGTTCAAGGTGCCGGACAGCCTGTCCGATGAGGTGGCGGCGCTGGTGGAGCCTCTGGCGGTGGTGGTCAGGACCCTGCACCAGGCACGCTTTGCGCTGCTCGACAGCGCAGTGGTGATGGGCGCCGGCCCCATCGGCCTGTTGACCGCCATCGTGCTGCGCCACTCAGGCGCCTCCCGGGTGATCGTCTCCGATGTCGACGAAGGCCGCCTGGGGCTGTGTCGCCAGCTCGGCTTCGATACCGTGGACGTGCGCAGCGAGAGCCTGGTCGAGCGGGTGGCCAGCGCCACCGGCGGCGACGGCGCCGACGCCGTGTTCGAGTGCTCCGGCGTCGAGAGCGCGGCGCTGGAGATGACCAAGGTAGTACGCGTCGGCGGCACCATCTGCCTGACCGCCACCCACAAGGCGGCCCACGCGGTCAATCTGATCGACGTGAACTTCAAGGAGCTGACCCTGATCGGCTCCCGGGTCTATACCCACAAGCAGTTCGGCGACGCCCTGGCTCTGGCCGACACCCTGGCCGATGAACTGCGCCAGACCATCACCCAGGTGGTGCCGCTGTCCGACGCGGCCGGTGTCTTCGAGATGATCGCCACGCCCTCCCTCAACACCGTCAAGGTTCTGGTGGACTGCCAATCATGAAGCTGTTCGATCTACACGGCCGCAAGGCCATCGTCACCGGCGGAACCCGGGGCCTCGGCCTCGGCATGGCCGAAGCCCTGCTCGAGGCAGGCGCCGAGGTCGTCATCCTGGGCTCGTCGGACAAGGTCCATGAGGTCGCCTCGGGCCTGTCCACGTCGACCAGCGCCTGTCATGGCGTGGTCGTCGATCTGGCTAGCCGCCAGCAGCGCAGCGAGGGCTTCGACGCTGCCCTTGCCAAGCTCGGCGGTCGCCTCGACATCCTGGTCAACGCCGCCGGCGTCCAGCGCCGACACCCTTCCGAGCACTTCCCCGCCGATGACTGGGAGGCGGTGCTCGAGGTCAACCTGACGGCGGTGTTCGAGCTGTGTCAGCTAGCCGCCCGGCATATGCTCGAGCGCGACGTCGAAGGGCCCGACGGCCAGGGCAAGATCATCAATATCGCCTCGCTGCTGTCGTTCTTCGGTGGCATGACGGTGCCGGCCTACGCCGCCAGCAAGGGCGGCGTGATGCAGCTGACCAAGGCCCTGGCCAACGAATGGGCGGCCAAGGGCATCAACGTCAACGCCATCGCCCCGGGCTACATGGCCACCGACATGAATAGCGCTCTGCTGGCCGACGAGGGTCGCAACGCCGAGATCACCGCACGCATTCCCGCCGGGCGCTGGGGCAATGGCGACGACATGAAAGGACCGCTGCTGTTTCTGGCCTCCCCTGCCTCGGACTATGTCCACGGTGTCACCCTGCCCGTCGATGGCGGCTACCTCGGCCGCTGACAGGAGACTTGCATGAAGATCGTCTTTACCGACCTCGACCACGCCAACCACGACGTGGAAACCGAGATCTTCAAGCGCGCGGGCTTCGATGTCCCGCTGCTTGAATGCCAAAGCGAAGATGCGCTGATCGAACAGCTCCAGGGCGTCGATATCGCCCTGAACCAGTACGCCCCCTTCACCCGCCGGGTATTCGAGGCCCTGCCCGATCTCAAGCAGATCGTGCGCTACGGGGTCGGCGTCAACAACGTCGACCTCGAGGCCGCCAGCGCCGCCGGGGTCCAGGTCTGCAACGTCCCGGACTACGGCATGCACGAGGTATCCGATCACGCCCTGGCCCTGAGCCTGGCGCTGATTCGCAAACTGGTGCCGATGAACGCCGGCTGCCAGACCGGACGCTGGGAGTACGCCGACGCCATGCCGATCCGACGCCAGACCCGGATGACCGCCGGGGTGGTCGGCCTGGGTCGCATCGGTCAACTCTACGCCCGCAAGATGGCGGCGCTGGGCTTCAATGTCATCGCCCACGACCGCTACCATCAGCCCAACGCCGAAGACGGCACCGACGAGATTCGCTGCCTGGAACTCGATGAGTTGTTCCAGGAGGCCGACGTGATCGGGCTGTTCTGCCCCTTGACCGAGGAAACCCGCCATCTGGTGGACGCCGCGGCACTGGAGCGGATGAAGGACTCGGCCTATCTGATCAACACCTCTCGTGGCGGCATCATCGACGAGACGGCCCTGGCCCAGGCCTTGAAGGAAGGCAGGCTTGCCGGCGCCGCCCTGGACACCACCGAGCAGGAACCCTTGCCCGCCGACAGTCCGCTCAGGGGCATCGACAACTGCCTGATCACGCCGCATATGGCCTGGTATTCAGAAGACGCCGCGCAAGAGCTCAAGCGCAAGGTGGCCGAGGAAGCGGTACGCTTCGCCAGCGGCGAGAAGGTGCTGTGGCCGGTGAACCGACCGAAGGCGTGAGGTAACCGGGCTAGGCGCCTGAGCGACCCGATCCAGCGAGCGCCCCTCAAGCACACGCCCCCGACGAAGACGTCGGGGGCGTTGGTATTGCAGGCCATCGGCGCCTGACCGTTACACCGGCGCCGGTGGCTGGGCTGATCAGCCCTGGGCTTTGGCCAGCTGAGCCCTGCGCGCGTGCAGTTTCTTGTAGCTCTCGATCAGGCGCTGGTGCTTTTCCAGCCCTTCGAGCGCCATGCTGGTCGGGGTAAGGCCAGGGAAGCGTAGCTCGCCGTTGACCGCACCGACCACGCTGTCCATGGTCTCGTCCCCGAACATGCGGCGCAGGTTGTAGAGGAAGTCATCGAGCTTTAGCTCGTCGTCCAGGGTGATTTCCAGCACCGCCCGCACCGCCTGGTAGTAAAGGCCACGCTCGACGGTGTTGTCGTTGTACTGCAGGAACATCTCGACCCGATCCAGCGCCTCCTCGTGCTGACCGAGCGCCAGGTGGAGCATCAGCTTGAGCTCGAGGATCGTCAGCTGGCCCCACACGGTGTTCTCGTCGAACTCGATACCGATCAGGGTGATGATGTCCATGTGCTCGTCGATCTGGCTCTCTTCCAGCCGCTCGAGCAGATCCGCGAGCTGGTCGTCGTCGAGACGATGCAGATTGAGGATGTCCTCGCGGTAGTCCAGCGCCATGTTGGTGTTGTCCCACACCAGGTCCTCGACCGGATAGACCTCGGAATAGCCCGGCACCAGGATGCGGCAGACCGGCGCACCCAGGTCCTCGTGGACCATCATGTAGGCTTCCTTGCCCATCTCCTCGAGGATGCCGAACAGGGTCGCCGCCTCCTCGTCGTTGCTGCCGGAGAAGTCCCACTCGACAAACTCGACGTCGGACCTGGCGCTGAAGAAGCGCCAGGACACCAGCCCGGAGGAGTCGATGAAGTGCTCGACAAAGTTGTTGGGCTCGGTCACCGCCAGCGAGTTGAAGGTGGGCGGCATGAAGTCATTGAGGCCCTCGAAGCTGCGCCCCTGCATCAGCTCGGTCAGGCTGCGCTCGATGGCGACCTCGAAGCTCGGGTGGGCGCCGAAGGAGGCGAACACGCCGCCGGTCTTGGGGTTCATCAGGGTCACGCAGGCCACCGGGAACTGGCCGCCGAGCGAGGCATCCTTGACCAGCACCGGGAAGCCCTGGGCCTCCAGCGCCTTCACGCCCTCGACGATGTCCGGATACTTCGCCAGCACCTCCTCGGGCACGTCGGGCAGGGCCAGCTCCTGCTCGAGGATCTGGCGCTTCACACCGCGCTCGAAGATCTCCGACAGGCACTGCACCTGGGCCTCGGCCAGGGTGTTGCCGGCGCTCATGCCGTTGGACAGGTAGAGGTTCTCGATCAGGTTGGAGGGGAAGTAGATCACCTCGCCATCGGACTGGCGAACGAAGGGCAGCGCGACGATGCCGCGCTCGACATTGCCGGAGTTGGTGTCGATCAGGTGCGAGCCCTGAAGCTCGCCGTCGGGATCGAAGATCTCCAGGCAGTAATCGTCGAGGATGCCCTTGGGCAGCTCGTCGTTGGGCCCGGGCTTGAACCACTTCTCGCAGGGGTAGTGGACGAACTCGCTCGAGGCGATCTCCTCGCCGAAGAACTGATCGTTGTAGAAGAAGTTGCAGCTCAAGCGCTCGATGAACTCGCCCAGCGCCGAGCACAGAGCGCTCTCCTTGGTCGAGCCCTTGCCGTTGGTGAAGCACATGGGCGAGGCGGCGTCGCGGATGTGCAGTGACCAGACGTGGGGCACGATGTTGCGCCAGGAGGCGATCTCGACCTTCATGCCGAGCTCGGCCAGCATGGCAGTCATGTTGGCGATGGTCTGCTCCAGCGGCAGGTCCTTGCCCTCGATCCAGGTGCTCTGGCCTTCTTCCGGCTCCGCCATCAGCAGCGCCTGGGCGTCCTCGTCGAGGTTCTCCACCGTCTCGATCTGGAATTCGGGACCGGTCTGCACCACCTTCTTCACCGTGCAGCGCTCGATGGAACGCAGGATGCCCTGGCGGTCCTTGTCGGACAGGTCTTCGGGCAGCTCTACCTGGATCTTGAAGATCTGGTTGTAGCGGTTTTCCGGGTCGACGATGTTGTTCTGCGACAGCCGGATATTTTCGGTGGGGATATCCCGGGCGACGCAGTAGACCTTGACGAAGTAGGCGGCACACAGGGCAGACGACGCCAGGAAATAGTCGAAGGGGCTCGGCGCCGAGCCGTCACCCTTGTAGCGGATGGGCTGGTCGGTAACGACGGTAAAGTCGTCGAACTTGGCCTCGAGCCTCAGGTTGTCGAGAAAATTGACCTTGATTTCCATGGAGTCAGCACCGGAGTAATGGGTTTGGGTCGTCGGACACTCGCCACCGACAACGCCTTTGGGGCGCATTATCCAGTTTTCCCCCGGCGACGTCTTGGCCAGCCGGATGAAATTTGCTCGTGATGGCCTGGCGATAACCTCTATTGCTTCAGCAGTCGCGAGACAACCAACTGACACAAGGCCACGATCACGAAGAAGCCGGCGCCGAGCCAGGTATCGGCGAGTACCGCCAACAGCAGCGATACCAGCGCGACGTACCGCACCAGTCGCGGCGCCAGCTTGCGCGACGGCCCACCGCTGTCCGGCGTGGTGTCCGCGGCCACCGGGCGCTCCAGCCGGGCAAACAACTCGTCGACCTCTGCCTGGCGGGCGGTGCTTCTGGGCGGCGCATGGACGAAGCGTGCCAAGTAGACGAAACCCACCACGCTGACGACCTGCAGCATCAGCGAGACCGCGAGCTTGATATCGACCAGTTGGGAGGGATGGATCGACGGCAGGCCGAGCCACTGGCCCAGGGCCTCGACGTCGAGCCACACATAGCTCGAGGTGGTCACCAGGATACCCACCAGCACCCCGCCCCAACCGGCCCAGTCAGGGGCGCCGGTCCTGGCGATGGACAGCATGGCCGGCAGCGCCAGCGGCATCTGGAAGATCACCCCGAACATCACCATGATGTCGAACAGGCTGAGGTGGTGGACCTGGCCCAGGGCGATGGCCAACGTCACGATGATGCTGCCCTGAAGCACCCCGAAACTACGCCCGATGGCCACCAGGCGCTGGCCGAGCCGTTCGCTCGCCCCCAGCAGCGGCGTCAGCAGGCTGATGATCACCCCTGCGTCGCGGTTGAGCGAGGTGGTGATCGGCGCCACCGTGACCGCCAGCATCGCCGCCACCACCAGCCCCAGCACCCCCGGCGGCAGGAAGTCACGGATGAAGTGGACGTAGGCGGCGTTGGCGGCGTCCTCGCCAAGCGCCGGATAGAGCGCGGCCAGATCGATGCCCGCCTGCCCGATCAGCCAGGGCGGGATAAACCAGCTAACCGGCCCCACCACGAACAGGATCGATGCCAGGGAGGCGGCCTTGCGCGCATCGCGATCACCATTGGTGGTAAGGAAGCGATAGCTGGAGGTGGCGTTGTTGATGCTGATGCACTGCTTGACCAGCATCGCCGCCGACCACACGACCATGATGCCCAGGCTGTAGTCGTCGCCGCCGATCCAGAAGTCACGGCCGTCGCCGATCACGCTCATGTCGGTATCGGCGGCAAGCCACAGGCCGAAGCCACCGATGACGAAGGTCAGCACCGCCAGCTGGACCATCTGGATGAAGTTGTTGGCGGACACCACCCAGACCCCGCCGATCAGCGTCACGCAGATGATGACGGCGCCGATCACCAGGGTGACGAAGGCCACCCGAATATCGAACACCGCGCCGAGAAACAGCGACACGCCATAGAGCGCGATGGAGGCGGTCATCAGGGTGAGAAGGATCTGGCTCACCACATAGAAAAGCTGGGTGAACCTGCCGTAGCGCATCCGAATGATCTCGGAGTAGGTGGACACCCGCAGACGCCGAAATCGTGGTGCAAAATAGAGCGCCGCCAGCAGAAACCCAAGCGCGTTGCCCCAGAAGATCATCAGCACCGAAAAGCCGTCCTCGTAGGCCTTCTGGGCGGCGCCGGTAAAGGTCCAGGCGGAGAACTGGGTCATGAAGGCGGTACTGCCCGCCATCCACCAGGGCACCCGCCCTCCTCCACGGACGAAGCCGTCCGGCGTCTCGGCGCGGCGGCGATAGGCGATCACCGTGCCGACGATGACCATCAAGGCGAGCAACAGCGCGACCCTGTCGAGGGTAGGCATCGGGTGATTCTCCGCTAAGAAAGAGGCCGCCCGAGCCGAAACTTCCTCAGAATGTCCGGTCCCGGTGGACAGGCTCCATTACAGGGTCGGCCCTGGACGGCAAGCGGCCTTGCGAGGTGAAGGCCGCCTTGTTGTCGGTCATGATCGAGGGCCGGACGAAGCGAGTGCTCACTTCGCCCGGCAGCCTTTCAGTAGTAGTACTTGAGGCCCACCCGAGTGCGTAGCTGACGCGTATCGGAATCGGAGCTGACGCCGACATCTGACAGATCGAAATACGGCATCCAGGAGCCGAAGCGCCGTCCGGCCCCGAAGATCGCATCGTAGGCTTCCCGGCCGTTGTCGAAGATGTCCCGGTCCTCGTTGTGGTTGTAGTTCAGCTCCAGCCAGTAGCGATAATCCCCGGGACTATAGCTCATCACAAAGGTGATCTTGTTCTGCACATAGTCTTCGCGATCGTCGTCACTGTAGCTGGTGTACTGACGGCGATAGCGCAGCGTGGTGGTCAGCGGCAGGCTGCTGGCACGATAGCCGATGCGAAACTGCGGCTTGAGGCTGTTGTTGCCGTCGCCGAAGGTGATCGGCATGCCGGGCTGGATGTACCAGTTTTCATCGAGGGGGTACTTGATGCCCCAGTCGATCTCGCTGTCACCACGGCCGAGGTCGGAAAAGGCGCCCTGGGTGCCATCATCTTCGCTTTGCCCAGCGAACTTGGCCTCAAGTCCGTAGTAGAAGATGCCCATGGAATCGCTGACCTTGACCCGGTTGGCGTGCTGTTCGGTGTGATGCTTGTACTCGTGTCGATAGTCGAGGGTGATCGCTTCAACGCTGGTAGAAATGACACTGGTGGACATGAACGCAGCGGAAGACAGAACACCGAGGATAAATTTCTTGCTCATTGGTTCACTCATTGTACTTGTTGCTTTGACGTCGGCTTTTTCGGCAGAGACGGCCCATCGGTCCTGAACGTGTCTGGCGCCCTGCAGGGGCCGATGTTCAGACGATCGATACAAGGCCCGCTGGATAACGACCTACCCTCTTGAGGGAAGCGAAAGTGGCCATGGTCCAGCGTCTCGAGCAAGTGATGGGCGGGGTACCGAGCCTCGCAGAGGCTCGGGTCCAGGACCGCCGACAGCAGAAGTCCGGTCTTCCTGCTGTGGTCAATATTGAGTGGCATGATGGATCTCCTTGTTGCTTGTTGTGTCTTCAAGGGTGCTAGGCGTATTCCTCCTTCTTGCTGCTGTTGGTGGTCTTCTGAATGGAGCCGATCAGTACCAGACCGATCGCCAGGATGATGCCGCCGCACACCACAAAGGTGACGCGTCCCCACAACGGATTGGGCAGCAGGAACATCAGGGTCACGCCGAGGCCGGCGACGATGATCAGGTAGCCAAGGATGTTGCGCTGACGGTTGTCCACCTCGACCTGTTCGTCCTTTCCGGTGACCACCGGGGTGTCGCGGTTGGTAAAGAAGGTGTCGACCTCGACCTGACGCTCGGGGCTGTGGCCGCGGTAGAACAGGCAGGTCGAGACGAAGAAGCCACCGGTGATCACGACGTGGGAGATGATGCCCACCGCGACCTTGAGATCGGCCCATTCACGTCCGGTCAGAGCGGTGTCGAGCTGGAAGGTGTTCTGGATGAATTCCGCCGTCATCACCACGCCGACCAGGTAGGACACGATGCCGCCGACGATCAGGGTGGCCCAGGCCGACCAGTCCGGGGTCTTGCGGATAAAGAAGCCGAGCAGTGCAGGAATCGTCATCGGCAGGCCGATCAGGGCGCCGACGTACATCATGGCGTCGAACAGGCTGAGTCCCTTGAGCGAATTGATGAACAAGGCAAAACCGATGATGGCCAGACCGAACACCGTGGACGATATCTTGGAGACCAGTACCAGCTCCTTCTCGCTGGCGTTGGGACGCAGGATGACTTCATAGAAGTTCTTGACGAAGATGCCGGAGTTGCGATTCAGACCGGAGTCCATGGAGGACATGGTGGCGGCGAACATCGCCGAGATCAGAAGCCCGAGCATACCCGCCGGCATGTACAGCTCGACGAAGCTCATGTAGGCGAAGTCGGCCGCCTTGGCGCCAGCTTCGGGATACAGCGCCCCCAGATCGACGCCTTCACTGGCCATGAACCAGCTCGGCATGAACCAGATGAAGGGCCCCATGGTCATCAGCACGCAGGCCAGCAGGCCGGCCTTCCTGGCGTTCTTCGAGTCCTTGGCGGCCAGGTAGCGATAGGAGTTCAGCATATTGTTGGTGATGCTGAACTGCTTGATGAAGATACAGAAACCCCAGATCGCGAAGATCGACAGATAGTTGATGTTGTCGCCGATAAAGAAGTCGACCGGGAAGTTGTCCACGATATTGGTGGCACCACCGGCTTGATAGACGGCGACGATGGCGCAGGTGATGGTCACCGACATGATGATCACCATCTGCATGTAGTCCGAGGCGATAACTGCCCAGGACCCACCCGTCACCGACATGAACAGCACCACCAGACCGGTGATGATGATGGTGGTCTCCATGTCATAGCCGAACAGGCCCGAGGCCACGATCGCCAGACCGTTGAGCCAGATGCCCGCCGAGATGACGCTGTTGGGCATGCCTGACCAGGTGAACACCTGCTCGTTGACCTTGCCGAACCTGAGACGAATGGCCTGAATCACGGTGATCACGCGCAGTTGACGGAAGCGCGGTGCGAAATACAGATAATTCATCAGATAGCCAAAGGCATTGGCCATGAAGATGATGGCGACCGCAAAGCCATCGTCATAGGCCTTGCCGGCAGCACCGGTAAAGGTCCAGGCGCTGAACTGGGTCATGAAGGAGGTGGCGCCGACCATCCACCACAGCATCTTGCCGCCGCCGCGAAAGTAATCACTGGTATTCGAGGTAAAGGTCCTGAACATCCAGCCAATCGCAATCAGAAAGAGGAAATAGACCCCTATGATGATCGTATCGATATCTAGACTCATGTTGGCGAACTCGTGTTGTCGTTGTACTTCCACTCGGAAAACTGGAGCCAATCACTTCCGGGACATGGCGTTGTCTGAATTTCGGGCATAAGGAGGCCATGCCCGGAGAGCCGAAATTTCAGCTTTCCGAACCATTAACGCTTTTATTTCGAGGTATTACTGAACGGAACGAGGCGTTGTTGCCTCAACATGGAAAGATCATTTCATATATCCCCCTCCCTTCAGACTGACGTAGTCGGAGCCGGAGGCAGCGTTCGGGTCGATGACCAGCGTCTCGCGCCTCCAGGGGAAGGTAAGCCTTACCTCGATCCGCTCATCGGCCAGGCGGTCGAACTCCACCGACTTGAGGGTCGGCCTGGCATTCAGACAGGCTTCATGGGCTTCATCAAAGTGACCGTGCTGCTCGAAGACATTGACGAACACGGTCGCCTCGGCGTGGCTTCTCGCCATGACCTTCTTCTCATGGCGCAGATTGCGCTCAGGATCGTTGGCGCCGACCAATAGCTGCATGGCGCTCGCCGGGTGCTGCGAGCGCTGGTGCCAGGTGATGAAACGGTCGCCATCCAGCCAGGTCATCGCGTGGCTGCTGGGGCCTTCCTGGGAGCCCCGCTGCTCGCCCACCACCCATAGGTGCTGATAGCCATCGGCCTCTCCGAGCACCTCGAGGGTGTCGCGGGCGGCGTAGCCCCCCCACCACTTGATGACCTGGCCGGTGAAGTTGAACACGTAGTCGTAGCAGTGACGCTCATGGCCGCTGGCCTCGACGATATCGACCAGCAGCGGATGCTCGCTCAGCTCGGTCGTCAGCAGCAGGCAGTGGCGACGCAGGCTGACTCCCGGATAGGCGTCATCGGTCGAGCAGCACACCGCGGTGACGCCATCCACGTCGCTGCGATCGATGAACTGCTCGATGCGCCCGGCGCTCTGATCGGCCAGGCGATGGTCGCCCCGGTGCTGACTGGCCTGGTCCACCACCACCAGATTGTGGGCGACGGACTGCTTGGCGTAGCCCTCGTTCTCGGCCAGGTAGCGCCCGCCGAACTTGGGCTCCACGTTGACCCAGCGGCAATAGCCATACTCGTTGAGGCGCTCGCGCCCAGCGCTGAACAAGGACAGGCCCAGCAGATCGAAGTGCCCATGCCCCATGCCGTGCTGGCCGGCCGCCACCACCAGATGGTGGCGCTGCGCCCCCTCCCCCTGCTTGAGGTGAGCCTGTCCCCCTGCGCCATCACTCAGAAGTGCGCTGGGGATCGTGGCAGAGGCCGACGACCGAGCGACGGCCTCGGCCAGATCCACGCCGAAACCATGGGCCCAGGTGCCACGCTGCTGGGCCGCCATGGCGACGAGTTCCGGGTCGGCACCGTGGCGGCCAATGTGTACCGCCAGCGCGATCCGTACGCCTTCGTCGTCGATGTCCATGGTGCGCGAGGCGTCATTGAGGGCGGGAAAGGTCCCGTCCGGGTAGGCAGTCGCCAGCAGCGCCCGGATGGACTTGCCGATTCGTCCGTCCGACCGTTCATGGATCGCCAGTTCGGGCCGATGCAGCGCCAGCGCCTCGGTGAACAGACACAGCGGGTGGATGGCAAAGCGGTGGTAGTAGGGCCCTTCCACGTAGTAGCCATCGGCCGAGAACAGAGTGTCGATCTGGGCCAGAAAGCCGCCGGTTTCTCCACTGCCATCATTGCCGAGGATCGCCTTGTCGACGACGTCCTGGCGGCCGATGACCAGCGCGCAGATACCCGCCGCGGCCACCGCCCACAGGCCGTGGTTGTGGATGCGATCGAAGTCGTGCTCGTAGGTAACGGTGAACATCTCGAGCATGGGCTCGAAAAGCCCCTGCTCGATGCGTGTGCGCTGGTCGTTGCTCAGGTCTTCGCGCAGCAATGAATAGCCGAGCGAGGCCCCCAGCAGCCACATCTGCTCGTTGAGAATCTGGTGGAACAGCTTGCCCGGCGGGTTGGTGTTCCTGGCCACCTGATAGGGCATGCCCCGATAGATCTCGGCGTAGGCAAGCAGCAGATCCCGGGCAACGTCCAGACAGGCGGAATCTTCCCTCACCCGCCCCACCAGCGCGGCCTGCTCGATCAGCTTGCCGTTGTGCTTGTGGGTGTTGTGCTCGAAACTGCCCGCTTCGCCCTGCCCGGGCACCACGATCCCTGCGGCCATGGCGTCATCGACCCGCTCGCCAAGCTCGTCCAGGGTCACGCCGAGCCGGCTCGCGCTACCGACGTGCTCGGCCATCCGCGCCAGGTCGTCCCGCGTCCACAGTAGTCCCATCATCGTCTTCGACATCTTCTGACTTCTCACTGATTGTTGCCGCGGCGATGCGTCTCGCCGGTCAGATTTCCTGACGCACATCAGGAGGCGTTCTCGACGGCGCTGAGGCTGACCCAGCCATCCCAGGCCAGGCTGTTCCCGTCGATGTTGACCTGGTGATGACCGCCCTGCTGTCGCGCCCAGGCCAGGTGATAGGCCTTGCCCGAATCCAGCGTCAGGGTCACGACCAGGTGGGTCTCGTCGGCGGCCGCGATGGCCACCCGCGCAAGGCTCGGCCGCGCTCCGCGCGAGATCTCGCGCGCCTCGTTGAAGTAGCCGTGGGTCTCGATGACCGTGGCGAAGATATGCCCACGCCCCGAGGAACGCGCCATCAGGTAGGGTTCGTTGCGCAGGTTATTGTCGGGGTCGGCCGCGCCGATCAGCCCGTATCCCACGCTGAAGCGGTTGCTGGACGCCAGGTGGGCGGTGGAGAAGGTGTCACCGTCAAGCCAGGTGACATGGGCACATTGGTCGGGCTCGATCGTCGCGCTCTCGGACAGCTTCCACAGGTGCTGGTAGCCGTTGGCGCTGCCCAGCGCCGCCGGCGCCGCGACCGGCTCGAGTGTCGGCCGTGTGGTCATCAGCTGGCCATTGATGTGCAGCGGGCTGTCGTAGCGATGCGTCTGGTCACTGTCGGCGCACTGGATGTCGACCAGCAGCGGTTCAGCGATCTCGGGCAGGCTCACCAGCGCCACGCTGCGCTGCAGCTCGACGCCTTCGTAGTAGCCGCTCAAGCGCGCGCTGACGGCCTGAACCTCCGGCCGGGACGTCTCGAAAAACACCAGCTTGCCATGATTGTCACAGGCCCGCGGGGTGCTGAAGCCGTGCTGGGACTGCTCATCAACAACCAGCGTATTGTGGGCCACCGTTTGCTTGGCATAGCTCTTGTTCTCGGCGGTATAGCGCCCGCCGAACTTGGGCTCGATATTGACCCAACGACAGAAGCCGTAGTCGGTGAGGGTCTCGCGGCGTCCGTTGTAGAAGCCCAGATGCAGGCCGTCGAAGTGGCCGTGATCGAGGGCGCTGTGCAAGTTGGGGTCGCTGCCGTGCTGACCGAAGGTCAGATAGGCCATGGCCTCGTGCCCCGCCTCGGTGGCGGCGCGCAGCACCCCGATGCCACCCAGGCCGCCGTCGCGGCCATCGGTGATGAACAGGCTGTCGCGCGGGGCATGCGCCTGGCCGCCGCTCTCCAGGTAGCTGGCGAGTTGCGGCAGCGTGGCGAGGTAAGAAAGCGGTGTCGACTGGTCGAGCAGGATCTCGCGCAGGGCCAGCGGCAGATCGCTCTGACGGTAGCGACCGACCAGGGTCATCGCTCCGAGGATGGCGCCCTCGTCGGCAAGCCCCATCGTCCTGGAGCTGTCGTTGATGGCGATGAATCGTCCGTCCTCGAAGGTCAGCTCATTGAGACAGGCGATCGCCTTGCCGATGATACCGTCGCGATAGCCGAAGATGCCGGTGTCGTTGCCGCTCTGATAAAGCGCCTCGGCCAGCAGGATCATCGGGCGCAGGGCAAAGCGGTGGTAGTAGGGCCCTTCCAGGTAGTAGCCGTCCGGCGAGAACAGCCGGTCGAGCTGGGCGTAGAACCCGCCCGACACTCCGTCGCCGGCGTTACCGTACAAGGAGCGATTGACCAATTCCTTGTCGCCCAGCACCAGACCGGCGAAGGCGCCTGCGGCCACCGACCAGATGCCATGATTGTGGATGACGTCGAAGTCGTCGGCGTTGTGATCGGCGATTAACTGGACCATGGGCACCAGCAGGCGCTGTTCGATATGCCGTCGTTCCTCTTCGCTCAGCGCGTCGCGCACGTTGCTGTAGGCATCACTGCCGTACAGCAGCCACATGCTCTCGTTCAGACACTGATGAAACAGCCGACCGGGCGGATTGCTGTCCTTCGACACATGGGACGGCAGCGACTCGTAGATGTCGGCATAGCCCAGCAGCATCGACCTGACAAAGGCCAGATAGTCGGGATGTTCGGTCAACAGCCACAACTGCGAGGCAAGATGCAGTTGCTGGTAGTTCTGCTTGTGCCGGGTGTGCTCGGCGCCCCCCGCCTCCCCCTGCCCGGGGATCTGGGGGGGCTCGCCAAGACATGGACGCAGTCTTACCTGATCCAGAATGATCTGCTCCTGATACAGCGCAGGCAGGCGCTTGCTTTCGAGCGCTTCGCGCAGTTCCTGAATCTCGCTTTTGGTAAACAGCAAGGCGTTATCCATGTTCTCGACTCACTTCATCTATTCGGTGGGTGGCGGTGCGACGCGGGGGCGACGGATCGCCGAGTCGCCACGTCGTCTGACGAAGGCGACTCGGCCTGGAGGGCGGCTGCCGTCAGGGGCACATCTGGCCGCCATTGACGTCGAGCACCTGACCGGTGACGTAGCCGCTCGCCGTGTGGGAGGCCAGGAAGACGTAGGCCGGGGCCAGCTCAGCCGAGGAACCGAAGCGCCCCATGGCGATGGTGCCGCTGATCTTGTCCCGCGTGCCCTGGTCCTTGTCCTCGTGGAAGGCGGTATCGATGGTCCCGGGCGCCACCGTGTTGAAGCGGATGTTGTCCTTGGTGAACTCCTTGACCCAGTTGCGATGCAGGTTGTGGACCATGGCCTTGCTGCCACCGTACAGCGATGCACCTGGACCGCCGCCTTCACGCGCGGCGATGGAGCCGGTGCTGATCACGCTGCTGGTTTCCCCGCTCTGCTCGGCGGACCGGCGCAGGTAGGGAATGGCGTACTTGGTCACCATCACCACCGAGCGAATATTGAGATCCAGCACCTGATCGAAGAAGGCATCGTCGATGCTCTCGAGTCCGTTGCGTCCCCCGAGGCCACCGGCGTTGTTGATCAGTACATCGATGCCACCGAGGTGCTCCGCGGCGGACTCGACCAGCGACTTGCACGCATCGCTTGAGCGCACATCGGCCTGAAAATAGGCCACATCGGCGCCAGCCTCGAACTGCTCCAGCACCGCCTGGGCGGTATCGGCAGGGCGGCTGCCATGGATCGCCACCCTGGCGCCGGCGCTGGCCAGCGACTTGGCGGCTTCCAGTCCGATGCCAGCGGTCGAGCCGGTTACCAGAATCTTCTTGCCTTTCAGATCGTCAAACATGGACTTGCCTCATGGGTTGTCATGGGAGGAGCGTCGGCCGCCATTGCCAATATTTGTCATCAGGTGTCGTGCAAAAGTCGCCAAACCCGCCCACAGCGCCTGTAAATAAGCATTTAGCGGCAGTCGCCAGAAGCTCGATTTGTAAATATTTGGATAGCGTTTCAGCAACGCTAGCAACGATGCATATTTTTTAAAACGCTATTTCAGATACTGTTTGATTATAAGCTTATTCTAAAAACGAATTTGTAGATTTTGCGCGGGTTCCCGTTGTAGGAGATTGCAGACATACGACAAAAGACGTATAACTCGAAACCAAGAGATAAAACCCTATTTCACAATTTCTGGAATCTTGGCCCTATGGCTACTGAAGCGAAGGTCGACAACGTCACAGCGGTACTCAAGGTCATGGCGATCCTGGAGGCTCTGGATGAGGGCGGAGAATCCAGCCTGGCGGTGCTGTCCCAACGCGCCGTGATGTCAAAGAGCACCGCCTATCGCTTTGTGCAGACGCTCAAGAACCTGGGCTACGTCGCCCAGAATCCGGAAAGCGAGAAATACCGGCTGACGATGAAGGTCTTTGCGCTTGGCAGTTCGGCGCTCGGCAAGGCCGACCTGATCAAGATGGCCGATCCCGACATGGCGGCACTGTCCGAGCTGACCCGCGAAGCCGTGCACCTGGGCACCCTGGACACCTCCACCGCCGAAGTGATCTACGTGCACAAGTACAACTCTCACTTCAACCTGTGCATGCACACCCGCATCGGCGACCGTAGCCCGGCCTACACCAATTCCATCGGCAAGGCCCTGCTGGCCCACCTGCCCCCAGCACAGCTCGACGCCCTGCTCGCGAACGTCAAGTTCGAACCACGCACCCAGAACACCGTGACCACCGAAGCGGCACTGCGCGAAGAGCTGGCCGAGATCGCCGAGAGCGAGCTGTCCGAGGATCTCGAAGAGATGGATGAAGGCGTCTGCTGCTTCGCCACCCCGATCTTCGATCACACCGGGCGCGCCATCGCCGCCCTGAGCATGTCGATCCCGAGCATCCGCTACCACCAAGACAAGACTTCGGAGTACAAGCGCATTCTGGTCGAGGCCGGTCGCAACATTTCGGGCAACCTGGGCTACCTGGCGCGGCGCTGACGCGACCTCCCTGCCCTGCCGCCTGCCATGACGAAAGAAGCCGCCCCTTGGGGCGGCTTCTTTGGTTGCGGCCTGTCCCTCGCATCAAGGGCAGGTGTCGCAACGGGTCAGTGCGAGTTGCGCCTCACACCAGGGTGCGGTGGCCCTTTTTCGCCTCACGACGATCGCGGGCAACGGCGCGGCAGATCAGCAGCAGCACGCCCAGGGTGAGCGCAGGCCAGATCAATACGTAAAAGCCAAAAAGCAGAGTCATGGGGAATCTCCGTCGGTGGGCGCCGCCAGCCTGCGGCGCCCGTCAAACAAGGGTTCAGCGCTGGGTCGCAAGCCCTGCCGGGGCGGACTTGGACGGGCGCTCGTCGGCTACCGTCACGGCCTCGGCGGCATCATAGTTGCCGACCCGCTCGGCGATGGTGTCGAAGTCGAACCGCTCGCGGCTGGCGAGGCTCATCACCACGCACACCAGGGTGCTGGTGCCGTAGGCGGTCAGCGACGCCAGCAGCACCGTGTACTCCCTGAGGAAACCGGTGGCGAACACCAGCATGGCGACAAAGGCAGCAAGCCCGGCGACGGCGCCGGCCACGCGGCCGAGGAAGCCGAACACCATCAGCGCGATGATGATGCCGCCACCGATGCTGGCCAGGAACTCGAAGCCAAGACCGGCCACACCGGTCATCGGCAGCCATTCAAAACGCGCCACGCAGAAGGTCACCATGGCCACCAGCACCGAGGTGGTGAAGGCCGCGTTGGTGACCCGGCTCCAGAAGCAACTGGCGATCACCGGGAAGACGATGGCTCCCCACAGTGCCCCGACGAAGACCAGCATCACCAGGATATCCAGCGAGAAGCTGGCGAAGACGATACCGATGGCGGTGGCCACGATCATGGTGATGCGCCCTACCAGCAGCATGCGGCGGGGGTCGGCCTTGCCTCGAGCGATGTTCTTGCCGTAGACGTCGGCCATCATGATCGCCGACAGTGCCGACAGGTCGGAATCGGCGGTCGAGGACAGCGAACCGATCACCAGAATAAAGAAGGCAGCGATGAACACCGGCGGCAGGTAGCTGGACACCATCTGCGGGATCAGGTTGTTCATGTCACCGTTGAGCGGCTCGACCCCCAGGGTCAGCGCCATCAGGCCGATCATGCCAAGGCCGATGACGATGGCCCCGTAGCCCACGGTGGCGGTGAGGAAGGTCGGCTTGATGTGATCCTCGTTCACCGCGAACAGACGCTGGGAGATGGTCTGGTTACCGATGGCATAGGCCAGCACCGCAACGAAGAAGGGTGCGCCCTGATTGAGGATGGCGTCCATCGAGAAGAAGTTGGCCTGCTCGGCGGTGAGGTTGTCGAGCGCGGCCACCAGTTCAGTGGGCCCGCCCATGGCAAAGAACACCGCCGGGATGATCACCACGGCGATCGCCATCAGCGCCACCAGTTGGGCGAAGTCCGTCAGCACCGAGGCGCGGAAGCCCGACCATAGCGTGTACAGCAGCACCCCGACACCGGCGATGATGACGCCGGCCTGGAACGACAGCGGCGACAGCACCGATACCAGCGCCCCGGCGGCGGTGAAGTTGACCATCAGGCTGATGATGCTGCCCAGCAGGTTCGATAGCGCCAGGATCAGCTGGCTGGAGGAACCGTGGCGAGCGTGGATCAGTTCGCCCAGGGTGTGGGCGTTGGGCGCCAGCCGCCGGAAGCGGCGGCCGAACGGATAGATGAACAGGATCATCAGCGCGCCCCACAGCCCGTAGTGGATCGGGCCGGACACACCATAGGTATAGCCGGAAGTGGCAGCGGCGTAGAAAGAAGCGGCCCAGATCCAGGTGGCCGTCATGCTGGCGGCACCGATGCCGAAGCCGACCCGGTGGTTCGAGACCATGAAGGCGTCGGCGTCTTCCTTCTTCTTGCGGATGCTCAGGGTCAGCAGGTAGGTGCCGCCATAAAAAGCGATCATCAACAGGATGACCGTCAGGGTCGAAAACTGGTGGAGGGAGGCGCTATTCAAGGGCAATTCTCTTGTTGGTGGAACACAGGCGAGCGACGGTTCATGCGAACGCATGCCGGCACTTCACCGCGAAAAACTCACTAGACGAGCACGACAACGCCACAGGAATTCCGCCCACGAAAAGGACGAAGCTTCCTCGGGGTCATTGAAGTCTCAAGGGCCGAAATAAAACGGATTACTGCCGCTTTTTCGGCACAGAAAGGCGTCGGGACGCGCCGCAGCACATGGCCAGCCATTGCAGCAGAGGCAGACGGGCCGACATTGCGACAACCGGCGGGGCGTATCGAAGACGCCAGCAGACCACAGGTGGGTCAGGGAGGCGGGCGGCGCGGCATGCAGCGGCCCTGGTCGGTGTAGTGGGGCGACATCTCGGTCCTCTCCAGCGACAACGCAGGAACAGCATTAGACAAGACAAACAGGTCCCCGCCGGGCCATTGGCCCCGGGGTAATCCAGTCGGGAAGGTGCCACATCCATCCAGCGATGGCACTTCTCCTGGCGGTATAACGCCAGCTTGGCATCGGATCGCGAGCCAGGATAAGGGCTCGGCGTCCAGAGCGACGTGAGGCCTGTAAAAGGCGGGATAAAACCATCGCTGCGGCGCACACACCCTACTGTGCTGTGCAGAAAATGTCCAACCTGACGGACGAAGGATAATTTACCCATTTTCGACCAGACGTCAAGATAGCGGAATTCTCTCGGATGGTGGCGTAAAACCTTCGGCAATCTCGCTCTTCCCTTCCACACGCATCGCCTCCGGTAGCCGATCGAAAATCCAGACAACAAGAAGCAGGTACTGCCTGGCCATTTTCATCAGCGACACGCTTTGCGTTGGTCCCTATTACTGAAGGCTATCCTGCCCATCTACGCGTCAGCTTCCCCATGTGAGGTCAACGAGGAGAAGCGGCAAATGATAATCCTTACCAATTATTCACTCACCAACTTCCAATGTGCGAAGCAACAAAGTCTGCTTTGATCAGGAAAGGGGCGGGACAGGGCGCCGGGAAAAACCCAACGATCGGTGGTAGGCTTTTGTCGATATCAGACGCCAGTTTCGGAATATCGACGTGAGAATCCTGTTTATTGAAGATGACGATATCCTCGGAGATGGACTCTCCGAGGGGCTATCGCTGCTCGGCCATCAGGTCGACTGGCTGACCCGTGGCGACACCGCGGCCCACGCCCTTGCCGACAACGCCTTTGACGCGGTCATCCTCGACCTGTCCCTGCCGGGCTTTACCGGCATGGAGCTGCTTAGGCGCTGGCGGGACGAGGGGTTTCGTGAACCGATTCTGGTACTGACCGCCGACGAGGATACCCGTCGCTGCGTCGAGGCCCTCAACGAGGGGGCAGACGATTACATCACCAAGCCCATCGACCTGGACGAGCTGGACGCTCGCCTCAAGGCGCTGCTGCGCCGAGCCCGTGGACATGCGGACAATTTGCTGGAATGCGGCGACATCCGTCTCGACCGAAGCGACAGGCTGGCGTGGCTCGGTGGCGAACCGCTGGACCTCTCGGCCTACGAATACGTGGTACTCGAAAGCCTGCTGGAGCGACCTGGCCGCGTGGTCGCCCGCAGTCAGCTCGAAGCGCGTCTGTACGGCTGGGACGATGGTCCCGACAGCAACAGCCTGAGCGTGCTGATCCACAAGCTGCGCAGCAAGCTCGGTGACCACAGGATCGAGACGTTGCGCGGGTTAGGCTATCGGGTGTCGCCATGAGCACCTTCTATACCGGGCTACGCAAGCGCGTGGTACTTCTGTCGTGCCTGTTGATCGTGCTGACCTGGATCGCCAGCTCGCTGGCCACTCGTTCCGGTATCGAGCAAGCCTCCAAAGAGCAGCTGGCCCAGCGGGCCCAGGCGGTGGCCTGGCTGATGTTGCGCGCCGCCAGCCAGACCGACGAGCCTGTCACCGGAGACGCCCTGATCCGCCAACTGGACCAGATCGGCGAAAGCCTGGGCGAAACGATGTCCTACGAATTCGGTCGCTCTTCTGGCGACCAGGCACTGCGCTCCTCCTCCTTTCCAGACCTATCAGAAGAGGCAGTCGACGGCTTCTCCCGTCATTCCCAGGGAGACGAACGCTGGCGCGTCTTTACCGCAGTGAGTGAAGACCAGCAGACCTGGTCTCGCGTCGCCTTTACACCGGCCGAGCCCAAGCCGCTGACCGAGATGTTGCTGCTGACGCTGCAGCAGCCGCTGGTATGGGCCATCACGCTTCTCGGTCTGCTGGCGATCGCTATTCAGAATCGGTGCTTTACCCCGCTCAAGAAGATCGAGGACGCGCTCGCAAATCAAGACCTGCTCAACCCTCGCCCCCTGGCGCTGGATCCGGCGCGACTGCCCCGCGACGTGCGCCCACTGGTGACCCAGCTCGACCGGATTCTTGACCAGACCAAGAACCTGCTGGAAGAGCAACGCACCTTCGCCTACGGCGTCGGACATGAGCTGCGCACCCCCCTGGCCGGCTGTCTCAGCCAGGTCCAGGTGGCCCAGCGCATCGAGGACCCTTCCCGCCTCAAGCAATCACTCGCCAAGGCCGAGCGCGCCCTGTTGCAAATGACCCAGCTGGTGGATCAATTGCTGCTGCTGGCCCGCACCGACCCGTCCGCGCCGCTGGAGAATCCTTCCCGCATCACCCTCAGCGCTCTGGTGCAAGAGAGCATCGAACGGCGCACCGTCACCGCCCAGCGTGAAGGGGTGGTGCTCAAATGGCGTGTCGACGGCCCCCACGACTCCGAGATCGAGGCCAAGCCTGAGCTGGTGCGCACTCTGCTGACCAACCTGATCGACAACGCCATCCGCTACTCGCCTCGCGGCGGCGAGATCCTCACTCGGGTGAACTGCAGTGACGACAGGTGGCTGGTACTCAGCGTGTCCGACCAGGGCTCGGGCATCGATGCCAAAGAAAGTAACCAGATCTTTTCGCCCTTCTATCAGAGCGAGACCGGCAAGAGCAGCGGGCTGGGCCTGGCCATCGTGCGCGCCATCGTCAAGGCCCACGGCGGTGACGTCTCCGCCCACCGCAGGCCGATGCTGGGCACCGAGATCCGCGTGGTCCTGCCCCGGGCCTGAATCTGATCTTCGGCACCAGCCCTGGGCACGACACTGAGGATGTTCGCCGCGAAACGTGCGTCTTGCGACCTGTACCTTGATGGCGGTACGCCTCGCTAGAGGCGCAACGCGGCGGGTGTTCAGCTTTCCAGGTTGGGGGTTTCCATCAATAGCTGATGCAGGGTCTCGATGGCCAGATCCCCCTCGCCTTCCAGCACGCCGTCGAGCCATAACAACGCCGCCTGCTGGTTGGCGGTTTCAAGCCCCCTGGACGCCAGGTAGGCCTTGGCCAGCGCCAGTCGCGCCGAGCCGTGGCCCTCGAGCGCCGCGTCGACCAGATACTCGGCGCCACGCTCACGATCCTGCTCGAGCGCCTGGCCTCGCAGCAGCTCGCGCCCCAGGGTCGCCTTGGCCCCGGCATGGCCGGACTCGGCGGCGGTGGTCAGCCAGCGCCGGCCTCGCTCGGCGTCCACCGACAGCGGTCCCTCGCCACGTACCAGAGCGGTGCCCAGAATCTTCTGGGCCGAATCGCTACCCGACTCGGCAGCCTGGGTCAGCCAACGGTCGGCCCGCTCGCCATCGGCACTCACGCCCTGGCCGTCAAGAAAGGCCCGGCCGATCAACTGGGCCGCGTAGGCGTTGCCGGCAGCGGCTGCATCGCGCAGCAGCGACAAGCCTCGCTGGCTATCGGCCGCCACGGACTCCCCTTCCAGATAGGCCTTGCCCAGCGCCAGCTGAGCCCCCAGGCGGCCGTGTTCGGCGGCGCGTTCGAGCCAGGCGACACCCTGTTGCGGATTGGCCGCAACGCCGTCTCCTTCGAGCAGGGCGCGCCCAAGGTCGACCATGGCGTGGCTGTCGCCCGCCTCGGCCGCCTGGCGCCACAGGTCCATGGCCCTGCCGGCGTCCCGGGCCACCCCGATGCCCTCCATGTAGATGCGCCCCAGCGGCGCCGCGGCGCTGGTATCGCCACTACTCAGTCCACGGGCAAGCCAGGTACGCGCCTGTACAGGATTGCGAGCGATCCCATTGCCCGCCAGGTAGGCCTGGCCAAGCTGGGTCATGGCACCGGCGTGGCCGGCCTCGGCGGCACGCCGGAGCTGGCGGATATTGCCGGCGTCACCCTGGGCCAGACGGGTCCTCATCAAGGCGTCGCCAGCGGAGGTGTGGCCGGCCTGCTCGGCACGTTTAAGCCATTCGGCCGAGCGCGCCAGGTCGACGCCGACGCCGGTACCCTTGCGATAGGCGCGCCCGAGCACCAGCATGGCGTAGGCGTCGCCTTGCTCGGCGGCCTGCTCAAGCAGCGAGACGCCCTGGCCTCGGCCACCGCCCCCCGGCAGCTGGCCGGTGAGTCGAGCCAGACCGAGCAGCGTCATGGCACGCACGTCGCCCTGCTCGACCGCCTGCGTCAACAATTCCTCGGCTCGCGCCGGGTCTGCGTCCAGCACCTCACCTTCGAGCAACGCCGCGCCTAGGGTGCGTCGCGCCGCCGCGTGGTCCTTGTCGATGGCGTCCTGCAGCAGTGTCATCGCGCGCAGCGGGTCCTGGCCGACATGATCGCCTTCCAGGTAGGCCTTGCCGAGCTGGTAGCTCGCCCAGGGGTGGCCAAGCTGCTGTCCCTGGCGCAGATGCTCGAGCGCCAGTTGCGGTTGGGCAGGCACCTTGTCCCCGTCCAGATAGAGGCTTCCGAGCACGGCGTGGGCCAACGGGTCGCCCTGTTCGGCGGCCCGGTTCAACAGCGCCGTGCCCTCGTCCAGATCTCGCTCAAGGCCGTTGCCTTCCACCAGGGCTCGCCCCAGTACCACCATGGCGTTGACGTCCCCGGCGGCCACAGCGCGATCGAGCCAGCGACGGGCGAGGCGCGCATTGCCGTCGCTGGCCCTGAGGTGGTCACGTCCCAGCGCGGTCATCGCCGACACCTCACCGGCGTTTGCCGCCCGCGACAGCCATTGCCGACGCCGTTCACTGTTGCCTGGATGCCAGCCACCCTCGGCATAAAGCTCGGCCAGGTCGACCATGGCCGCGGGTTCGCCGGCCTCGGCCTCGCGCTCAAGGGCCCTGAGCTGACGCCGGCGATAGTCTTCCACCAGCTCCGGCGCTTCGGCCAGCCAGCCGCCCGGCGCATGGGCCTCGGCCAGCGCCGCCATGGCCTCGCTATCACCGTCATCGGCCAGTTCCTGGTACAGCGTTCGAGCCTTCGCCGGATCGGCACGCACGCCATCTCCTCCACGGCTGAGCAGTGCTGCCAGCCGGGCCTTGGCGTCGCGCCCGACGTCCTCCTCGATGGCCTGCTGGAGCAGGTAGTAGCCCAGCAGATCATCCCGCTGCACGCCGTCGCCTTCCAGGGTCAGTCGCGCCAGGTTCAGCGACGCATGGCCGCGAATCCAGGAAGGCGTCGCCACCGCCTTGCGATAAAGCTCGGCGGCTCGCTCGGCATCGCGCGGCACGCCAAGCCCCTGGTCGTAGATCTTGGCCAGCTCGTAGTAGCCCTGGGGCAGCCCCTGATGGGTCAACCGCTCCAGCGCCCTTATCGCCTGCTGCGTGTCGCCGGCGGCCAGGGCGCGGTCGGCCTCCTCGACGCGGTTCTTGTGCATCCACAGAAGGTTATTGGCCTGGCCGCCGTCAAACAGCGCCTGGTCCTCGGCGGCAAGCTCGCGTGTCCCGTGGGGCCCCAGGTCGCTTGCGGTGGTGACACAGCCGGATAACAGCAGTGCCACGCCGGCGGCGCTGCCCCAGTGCCTGACATTTGTGATCAATCTGGGTGTTGTCATTGTGGGCCTCCGTTATCGGGTATCAGCGAGACGCCATCGGCCTCGCTGAGTGCCTCCAGGGTCTGCTGCTTGCGCGACTGATCCTCGAGCTCCAGGTGTTGCTGGGCTCCCGGCGCCATGAAATAGAGCGTCACGTAGCCCCCGGCGCTGCGGTTGTAGATCGGCCGACGCTGCTCGAGAAAATCGGCGATGCGTGGGTCGTCGAAGCGCGACTGGTAGACCTCCATCCACGAGAAGTACTGGGGGTCTGTCAGAAAGCCGCGGTACTGCTCGCTGGGGGCCATATCCCCCAGCACGCCAGGGTCATCGATGGCGCTCATGGTGAAGTCCACGGCGTCATGGATCGTCTTGCCGTCCACCTCCAGCGAGAAGATGTCGTAGCCCTGACGGGCGATCACCTGCATGTTGGTAATCAAGTACAAGAGTGCGTAGTTCTGGTAGTGGGTGGCGCGACGCCCCCGCTCCATCTCGAGCGGAAAGGCGCCTTGCTCGGTCATGTCATTGAGCGCCGAGTGGATGGCGCTGACGCCGAAGCGAAACAGCTCGTCGTTTTCCACCAGCACCCCCACCGTGCTGGCGTACAGCGCCCGCCGGTAGAAGTGGTTGTTGCAGCAACTGTTGCCGGCGTCGCCGGGGATCGCCGAATGCTCAAGCGCCAGATCCTCGAGCCAGCGCTCGACCCTCTGCCTCGGCTCTTCCAGACCGTCCACCTCGGGGCGCACCACCGAGTAGGCCAGCGCCGCGGCGAAGATCATCGACTCGGTGGCAAACCAGGCCTGGGGCTCCTCGGGCTCGTAATGGAAGCGAGTCAGGGCGTCCTGGCTGGCCCAGTGATCGAGATAGCGCACCAGACAATTGGCGTAGTAGTCATCGCCGGTGGCGACGAAGGTTCCCGCCAGCAGCGACACGCTGTCCTCGAACTCGAACAGCGGCGCCGAGGCTTCACGCCACTCCTCGGGGCTCGGGTAGAAGCCGGGAATGCGCATCTGCGAGGTGATGGGCGGCGGCTGCAACAATTGACGACAGCTGACACCCTCACCCAGGGAATCCTGTATCTGCGTCAGGATGCTGTTGTCCTGCTCTTCCAGCAGGGCCATGCGCGCCTCGACATCGAAGTAGGAGGCCTGTGGGTCCGAAACCCGGTAGTCCTCGAGGTCAAGCGCCTGGCGCTGCTCCAGGGTCAGAGCGCTGGCCACGGGCAGCCAGCCACCCAGCAGCAACGCAAGGCCGCCTGCTCGCGCCAGGCGCGGCAGTGTTATCGCTACATTCAGCATCGTGTCTCCTGGCCGGCAGCGGGTCGCTACCGGCGATAAAATTCGAAGTCGGCAAAGTCCAGGTGCTGGTCTCGCGGGGTGCGCCAGGACTCGCCGGTGCCACCGAAGAAGGTGGAAAACATCAGGCCGTCGATGTAGCCGTCCTCGACGTCGCGAAACTCCACGCCAGATACCTCGAGTCGAGGCTCGCCGTCGATCCACACCCGCATCAGGCCATCCTGACGGCTCGGCTCATTGAGCCGGATTTCCTGCTCGACGGTGACCCAATCACCACTGGCGAAGTGCCAGCTCCCGCGCCCCAGCGAGGCGCCGTAGGCCGTATCCTGATTGACCACGTAGGCGTAGAGCTCACCCTGACCGTCGCGCCGCCACATGAAGCGGGCGCTGAAGCCGTTGTCACCGGTCGCCTGGGTGCCGCCACTGGGCGCCTCGCCCCCATAAAGCCCGGGCAGCTTGCCGCCCTTGACGAAATCGAAACCGTCGGGGAAACGCAGCCGATAGCGCAGGCAGGCATGCTCGGCTCCGGCCAGGGCCTGGGGCGCGGCGTAGAAGCCCGCACCGCCACGTTTACCATCGCTGGGTGAAGAGGTGCCCGCGGGATAGAAGGCCCGCAACACGGCTCCCGCCTCGGGGTCCTCGACCAGGCTCAGGTTCTCCAGGCCCCAGTCGCGATGGCTACCGAAGCGCTGCTCGATGATGTCGTCGATCTCCCCCTCGACGTCGTCGAGATCCGGCGCGAACACGGGGCGCAGCCGCTGCGAACAGGGCGTCGCCGAGACGTCGCTGGTGACCTCCATGGCGTCGGCCCCTGCCCCGGGGGCCAGGGTGGCAAGCGAGAGCCCCAGGGCGAGCCCGACATATAGCGTCGGCCCGGTCTGTGACTGCGTTGTGTCGATGGTCTTGTCGTGGTGCATCGGTCGCTCCCGTCGGCCCGTTCGGGCCCTCGGTGGCGGTCATCGCCGTGACGGGGTCTGGTCGGCCCCGCCACAGGGGCGTCTCGAGTGCTGCGCTAGACGTTCTCGCGCACGCTCTCTTCTACCTGCTCATAGAGGTCCTGGGCCTCATTGAACACGGTACGGCCGCCCTGCCAGACCCGCTCGACGGTCTCGCCGATGATCGGGGTCTCGTTGAAGCGAACGTCCACCGGGGTACCGACGCTGCTGGCAGGTAGCGGTTGCTCGGGAATCAACAGCACACTGGCCACGTTCTTCTGCTGGCGAACCCAGCCAGGAAAGCCGGCGCGCGGCTCGCGCTCGACATCCAGCGCCACGCTGCGCACCCGGGCATCGATCATGCCGGACTCGTGGGGCAACGAGATAAAGGCCTTCTGGTTGGGCTCGATTCGCTCGATATCGCTCATGTGAACCAGTGCCTCAACCATGATCTCGTCGTCACCGGTGCGCACCAGCGTCATGATCCGCTCGCCCTGGTCGATATAGGTGCCGTCGGCGCTGGACAGCGCCCAGGCCACCAGGCAGTTGCAGGGACTGAAGATCTCGTTCTGGGCCTGCTCGGCCTCGAGCGCGGCCAGGCGCGAGCTCTGATACTCGCGGGCGGTCTCGAACTGGTCGATGCGGGCCCGCGCCACCGCCGGTGACACAGTGTCGTAGCTCACCGAACTGCGCCCGGCCGGCTTCGACGAGTTGGCCACACTGACCGGGCCGGAGCCCGCGGCCTCGAGGCTCTGCTCCAGGTTGTCGATCAGCTGGTCGTTATACTCCTGGGCGGCCTGGGTCAGGATCAGCCCGGACTGCAGCTCGTGGTTCCTGACACTGGTGAGCTTTTCATCGCGCTCGACGCGATCCCCGGCGCGCAACCCGTGCTCCATCAAGACGCCGGGCCCGGGGGCGCGCACCTCGATACGCGGTGCGCTGACCGCGGCAAAGCTTGGTTCGATCAGCATGAAGTTGCGATACAGCGCCGCCGTCAACACCAGACCGAGCGCCGCGATACCGGCGACCAGCAGCAGATAGCGGCCCCAGCGCCGACCACCGCCACCCTTGTGGCTGGCGCCGGCACCTGCGCCACCCTTGCGCTTGCGCGGTGTCTGGGCGTTCTCGCTGCCGACCATCGACTGGGGATCGAGGTGGCGGCCGCTCAGGCGTGCCCGGACGATGTCCTTGACCAGCGCCAGGTGCTGCGGCTCGATCGAGGTGAATTCCCAGCCGGTCAGCGGCGCTTCACCCTGGTGGGCTTCGGTCTTGTGGCGGCACACCGCCGAGAAGGGCACGATGAACTCGCGCCCGGCTTCCTGGATACGCAGCTCCGCCTGGATCCAGTCGCCGGGGGCGTGGCGCTGGTCGCCTCGCATGGCCATGCCGCCCAGGGAAAGATCGATGCCCCTGGCGTGCTCGCCCTGCGGCATCACCACCTCGAAGTCGGGTGAGACGCGAATATGGTGACGCTCGCTGCGAGCTTCATGGCTGACCTGATCCATCCGGCTCGCGGTGTCGTCACGCCTGTTGCCGTCGTTGTCTGTGGTCATGGTTGATCCGTTGTGCTTGGTGTCCGAAGGGCGCGCCCGCCTCTCGGGCCGGGACGCGCTTGCTTGCTGTGGTGTCGTTAAGTTGGCGAGTGGCAGGCACTCTGCGCACGTGGTGTCGCGCGGGCAGTGTGACGGTGGCTAGAGCACCTGCACCTCGAGGCGTTCCAGGGCGATCTCCTGCCCGCCCAGGGACAGTGCACAGCCGGCATCGACCGGGCAGCTCACCCTGGCCTCGCGGCTCGCGGTCAGCCCCGGCAGCCTGAGTGCCTGGGCGGCGAATTCGGGGCTCAGCGACAGCACGGTGGCGTCGCCGTCATCGGCGCCGAGCAGGCGCTCGACGCGTACCTCGTCCTCGCTGCCCAGTTCGCTGGCCAGCTGATGGTCCAGTGCCACCACGCCGGGGGGCAGGCGCAGCGCAGTGCCTTCCGGTGCCCGCACTACCGCCTGGGACAACCAGCGGTTGTCACTGCCGGCGTCGGCCTGGTCGGCGGCAAGCTGCTCGCTCAGCAGGTTGGCGCTGGGCAGATCAGGGGCCTTGAGTGCCCCGGTGACCAGCACCAGCACCAGCACCAGTGCACCCATATGGAAGCCATGCAGCAGGTGGCCCATGCGCCGCTGGCGACGTGCCGCCCGGGGGTCGTCGGGCTCGCCGGCGGCGATGCCCTGGCGCGACCAGGCCTGACGGTTGAAGCGAAAGCTGACGTAGGTCTTCAGCAGCGCACCGAAGATCTGGTTGTAGTAGAGCAGCGGCAGCCACAGCACGCTGAAGCGGCGACGCTGCAGGGCCAGCACCAGAGTCGCGATACCGCGGGTGAACAGGATCCACAGCAGGTAGGCGAAGATGAACGAAGGCCGCACGAAGAGCGTGACCAGGATCGCCACCGTGGGACCGATCAGGGTGGTCCACATCGATAGCCGCTGATCGACCAGACACCACCAGGTGAACCAGCCCATGGGCCTGGGGCCGAGCTGAATAGCCCTGCCACTGGTGCGCAGCATGTTGCCGTACCAGCGACGCATCAGATCCGTGGTGGAATGAAAGAAGCGATGACGATCGGGCAGCTCCTCGAAACCACTGACGTACACGTCCGGCACGTACAGCATCTTCCAGCCGCGCTTGAGCAGGCAGAACCAGGTGGACTTGTCGTCCCCGGACAGAAACTTGAAGGTGCCGAAGCGCCAGTGGTCGATATGGTCGCTTTCGACCGTCTGGATAAACTCCCGCTCCACCGCCACATCGGCGCGAAACACGCTGTAGCGACCGGTCAGCACCAGTTGGCGCTCGGAGATCGACATCGAGCTCATCATCAGGTGACGCTGGGCGTAGCGCAGGTCGTACCACTCGCGGGTAGCGTCGCCACCGGTCACCCTGGCGCGGTTGTTGGTGGTGATGGCGCCCAGATCCGAGCGCATCAGCAGAAATGGCAGCGAGCGCTCGAGGGTGCCCGGCTCCAGCAGGATGTCCCCGTCCATCGACACCAGCAGCGACGAGGGCCCGGGCATCTGGCGCGATATGGCACGCAGCACCTCGGCCATGGCCGAGCGCTTGCCGTCTCCGCGCTGAAACATGTAACGCACGGACACGTTGGCCGGCTGGCCGCATACGTCCATCACGTGCTGGATCACGTCGACGTCGGTGCGGTCGGACACCGAGGCGAAGATGGTGGTCGGCACGCCGTAGTTGGCGCACTCTTGCACCAGCGCCTCATAGACCGGGAAGCTCACCTCCGGCTCGATGCGAAAGGAGGTGCACAGTACGAAGAGTTCGTCCGGCCGTATGGCCTGGGCCGTGGCGTCGGCGTCACGGCGCAGCTGCGGAAAACGCACTCGGTTGTACCACAGCGAGCGCGCCGCATGGATGAACCACCAGCTGTAGCGCCAGGCACCGATGGCCCCGATGGCAAAGAAGAAGCTCTGCGACTCGGGGGAAAAGACGTCGTCGGGCAGCTCCAGTACCAGGATCGTCAGCAGCGCCAGCAACAGAAGCATGGTTGCAAGCTCGGTGACGCGGCTGGCCCTGGAGGAGGCGAAGGTCGCCTTGCTCATGCCTCCTCCTCAGCCGTTGGCCACGTGACGGCGGCCGATGGCGTGGTACTGAAGCCCAGCCTCACGCACACGGCTCGGCTCGAACAGGTTGCGTCCATCGATGATCACCGGACGCTTCAAGCGCTCGCGGATGGTGGCAAACTCGAAGCCACGAAAGCTCTTCCACTCGGTGCAGATCACCAGGGCATCGGCACCCTCGAGCGCCTGTTCGGCGGAGTCGGCCAGCGCCAGGTCGTCACGCTCTCCATACAGACGCTGGCATTCCGCCTGGGCCTCGGGGTCGTAGGCGCGAACGCTGGCGCCGACCTCCCACAGCGACTCCATCAGCACTCGGCTCGGCGCCTCGCGCATGTCGTCGGTGTTGGGCTTGAAGGCGAGCCCCCACAGGGCGATGGTGCGCCCGGCGACATCGCCGTCCAGGGCCTCGTCGAGCATCCGAAACAGACGATGCTTCTGGCCCTTGTTGACCTGCTCGACGGCCTTGAGCAGCGCCACCGGCTGCTGCACTTCGTTGGCGGTCTGAGCCAGCGCCTTGACGTCCTTGGGGAAGCAGGAGCCACCGTAGCCGCAGCCCGGATAGATAAAGTGATAGCCGATGCGCGGGTCGCTGCCGATGCCGTGGCGGACCTGTTCGATGTCGGCGTCCAGCTCCTCGGCCAGATTAGCCATCTCGTTGATGAAACTGATCTTGGTGGCAAGCATGGCGTTGGCGGCGTACTTGGTCAGCTCGGCGCTGCGCACGTCCATGAAGATCATCTTGTCCTGCTGACGGCTGAACGGGCTGTAGCACTCCCGCATCAGGCGGCGGACCTCGTCGGAGTCGGTGCCGACCACGATGCGCGCACCACGACTGAAGTCATCGATCGCCGCCCCTTCCTTGAGGAATTCGGGGTTGGAGCAGACATCGAAGGCCTGCTCGGCGCCACGTTCGGCCAGGGTCTGCGCGACGGTCTGGCGAACCCGGTCGGCGGTGCCCACCGGCACGGTGGACTTGTCGATGATGACCTTGTAACCCTCCATGTGTTGACCGATGGTGCGCGCCACGCTCAACACATAGTGCAGGTCGGCGCTGCCATCCTCATCCGAGGGCGTGCCGACAGCGATGAACTGCAGGGTGGCAAAGGCCACGGCCAGGGCCGGGTCGGTGGTGAAGTTCAGACGGCCGGCCTCGACGTTGCTGGCGATCAGCGTTTCCAGGCCAGGCTCGTAGATCGGGATGTCGCCTTGTTCCAGACGCGCGACCTTGTCCTTGTCGACGTCCATGCAGATCACATTGTGTCCCGCGTCGGCCAGACAGGCGCCTGTCACCAGGCCGACGTAGCCCGATCCAAAGATGGTGATATTCATGCGGTTCTATGCTCCAGCGACGAGCCGCCTCGATGCCTGGCAACGCAGGTCGACGCGTCGGTCGTTGTCGTCGAATGATCTTCCACTGCAGACCGGCGCAAGCCGCGGGCTCGCTTGAACACTGCGCGGTGGGCTCGTCGCCGGGTGCGAAAACGGGTGGTCGGGATGCCTTGCCAGTCCCTTCATCGGGCGTCCCTGGCTTGGGACGCCGAGGGCATCCCGACGCAAGGAGTGGTTCCGTCCAACTCCGAGGGGCACGTTAGGCGGCGAAGATTAATCCAGTATTAGCGGAAGGAAATTCTTTGCCGACAACCACTTGCTGACCCGATCGAGGCGCCCCTTGCCGATCAGCGGTACGCCGGACACACTGACGATTAGCGGCGGCGGCGATGGACTGGCGCCGCGGTACCCCAGACGACAACAGACTTCCGTCGCCCCCTCCCCGGACAAGCGAGGCCGCCGTGACCACATCGACTCCCACTTCCACCCTGTCGGCGGCCTGGAGCCTCTGGGCGCTGCTGCTCGGCGTTGGCCTGCTGATGCTCGGCAATGGCCTGCAGGGCAGCCTGCTCGGGGTGCGCGCCGCCGAGGAATCCTTCGGCAACACGGTCACCGGCCTGGTGATGTCGGCCTACTTCGTCGGCTTTCTGGCCGGCTCCACCCTGACCCCACGCAAGCTTCGCGACGTCGGCCATATCCGGGTGTTCGCCGCCCTGGCCTCGATCACCTCCATCGCCATCCTGGTCCACGTCATGTTCATCGACCCCTGGGTGTGGGCGGCGATGCGTTTGATGACCGGCTTCGCCTACGCCGGGCTCTACGTGGTGACCGAAAGCTGGCTCAACGGCCACGCCAGCAACCACCTGCGCGGGCGACTGCTGGCGTTCTACATGGTCATCAGCTATCTCGGCATGGGCGGCGGCCAGTTGCTGCTGAACGTGGCCGACCCCAGCGGCATCCTGCTGTTCTTGATCGTCTCGATACTGATGTCGCTGGCGCTGGTGCCGATCCTGTTGAGCTACACCCCGCAGCCGGACACCAGCCAGCCCGAGGCGATGAACCTGCTGCGCCTGTATCGACTGTCGCCGCTGGGCACCCTCGGTTGCCTGCTGACCGGGATCGCCAACGGTACTGTGTTCGGCATGGGCGCGGTGTTTGCCGCCAACCATGGGCTGGAAACCCACCAGATCGCCGCCTTCATGGGGGCGTTCATCCTCGGTGGGGCGCTGTTTCAATGGCCGCTGGGCAAGCTCTCCGACAAGACCGATCGCCAGTGGGTGATCCTCATCGTCGCCGCCCTGGCCACCGTCTTCTCGCTGGCCGGGCTGCTGTTCGACCAAGGCGCAAGCCATGCGCTGACGCTGCTCGGCGTGCTGCTGGGCGGCACCACCCTGACGCTCTATTCACTGTTTCTCGCCTGCGCCAACGACGTCCTGACGCCGCAGCAGACGGTGTCCGCCAGCAGCAGTCTGGTGCTGGCGCTCGGCATCGGCGCCATCCTCGGCCCGCTAAGCACGGGGCTATTGATGGACCTGCTGGGCTCTGCCGGCTTTCTGTGGGACCTGGCGCTGATCCACGCGCTTATCGTGGTCTTCGGCGGCTACTGCCTGTGGCGCTATCCGAACCAGCCCTCGGACACCCACGGCCACTATGTCGCGGTCCCCGCCGGCACCGCCTCCCTGGGGGCAACCTGGGTCGAGGAAGCGGCCGACGATCCGGTGCAGCTCGACCTGGAACTGATGGACGCGGACAAGGAGTCCTCCCTGGAGGAAGGCCCGGCGAGCGCCGCCGAACCCGGGCGCAGCTGACAGGCCCCTGCCGAACGCGCCCGCCAGAACACGCCTACCGTCGTTTTTCCCCGCCAGTGCCTTGCGCTGGCGGGGCCCCGCATCACCGCCAATGTCCCTTCCCACCTCCAGCGGCGTCTTCTACCGCCGGCCGCCTTCTGCCAGATCGTCGTCTTGCCCCAAATCGTTCGCATCAGGGCTGCTCTTCTTGCCTGGTTTCCTTTTCTTGCCTGACCTTCTCGTGGTTCCTGACCTTCTCCGCTTGCCCGGCCCCTGCACCAGGCCAATGGTGCCACTTCGCCAAAAAGTTCTGCCGTTTTGTGCATTTGTGGCATCTCGCATAGACAACTTGGCAGCGCTCATAAACACCCACCAATGGAAACGTGAATAATTTGCATTCTTAAAACATAAACAGGGAACCCCTTTCGTGCCGTACCATTCCGCTCCCCTCACCTGCCTTGTTCCAAGCCGTCTCGTTCCTGGCCACCTCGTTCCTGGCCGCCTGGCTATCGCCATTGCCCTTGCCTCCGGTGCCGTCCTGTCGACCCCGGTGCTGGCCCAGGACGCCGAGCAACTCGCCAGCATGACCGTGGTCGGTGACGATCTGCGTGCCACCACCGAATCGACCGAGAGCTATCAGGTGGCCTCCAGCACCAGCGCCAACGGCCTGACGCTGACGCCGCGCCAGACGCCACAGTCGATCAGCTTCCTGACCCGCCAGCAGATGGACGATGAGGCCATCACCAGCACCACCGAGGCGTTGGAACGGCTGCCCGGCGTCTCGGCGATCCGTCTGGACGGCACTCGCACCAGCTTCCAGTCCCGCGGCTACACCATTCGCAACTTCCAGTTCGATGGCCTGCAGAGCAATACCAGCGCGTTCTGGCCGTTCGGCGACGCCGAGTGGGATACTGCCATCTACGACCGGGTCGAGGTCGTGCGCGGCGCCACCGGCCTGATGACCGGGGTCGGCGACCCTTCCGCCACCGTCAACTTTGTGCGCAAGAAGCCGCTGGACGAGGCGGCGGGTAGCGTGACTGCCGCGGTGGGCCGCTGGGACCGGGGGCGCGGCGTGGTCGATGTCAGCACTCCGCTGGACAGCGAGGGGCGCGTCGGCGTGCGCTTCGTGGCGGCCAAGGACAGCTCGGACAGCTTCATGGACGGCGTCGAGAACGACCGCGAGACCCTTTACGGGGTGATCGCCGCCGAGCTGACCGACAACACCGAGCTCAGCGTGGGCATCGAGTACCAGCACTACGACCAGGACGGCGCCTACATCGGCGTGCCGCAGTACTACCTGGACGGTGGCCGTACCGACTTCGACCGCTCCACCGCCAACAACACCGACTGGGCCAACTTCTTCACCGAGAACACCCGCGCCTTCGTCGACCTGACCCACCACTTCGACAATGGCTGGTCCGCCCGAGCCGCCTACAGCTACGGCGACGCCAACTATGGCCTGACCTACAACTACCGCGGCGGCTATCCGGATCGCGAGACCGGTGTGCTCTACTACACGCCCAGCTACGCCACCGAGTCCTACCTGGTCGACTATCGCGGCGATCGCACCCAGAAGAATCTGCATGTCAGCGCCGAAGGTCCCTTCACCCTGTTCGGCCGCGAGCATCAGCTCGGCTTCGGCTACATGGACCTGCACGAGGACTACCAGATCAACAGTCGCGGCCCTGCCGGCGACGTGCCGGCGCTGGGCAGCTTCAGCGACCGCAACGACCCGGCCCTGGCAGAACCGGTCTGGGGCGAGTGGGGCCTGACCGACGACACCGTGACCGAACAGCAGGGCTACTACGCGGTATCCCGCTTCTCGCTGGCAGACCCGGTGCACTTTATCGTCGGCGCGCGCATGACCGACTGGAAGATCGACCAGGACTATCGCGGCGAGCGTGAGTACGAATACGACAACGAGTTCACCCCCTACGCGGGCCTGATCGTCGACATCACCGACGACCTCAGCGCCTACGCCAGCTACACCGAGATCTTCAACACCCAGAGCGAGCGCTCGCCCAGCGGCGCCCTGCTGGATCCGCTGGAAGGCATCAACTACGAGGCCGGACTCAAGGCCGAGCTGTTCGACGATCGTGCCGACGTGTCCTTCGCGGTGTTCCACAGCCAGCAGGACAATCTGGCGGTGGAAATCCCCGGGGTCTTCGTCGCGGGCACCACCGACCAGGCCTACACCACCACCGACGGCGCCGAGGTCGAAGGCTTTGAGCTCGAGATCGCAGGCGAGGTGGCCGACGGCGTCAACCTGTCCGCCAGCTACGCCCTGGTGGACGCCGAGGACGCTGACGGTGAGCAGCTCAACACCAGCTATGCCCGCCAGCAGGCCAAGCTGTTCGCCAGCTGGCAGCTGCCTGGCCGCTGGTCGAACCTGACCCTCGGCGGCGGTGCGCGCTGGCAGGGTGACACCTACCGCGACAACGACACCCCCAACGGTACCGAGAAGATCGGTCAGGGTGACGTCTTCGTCGCCGATGCCATGGCCCGCTATCGCATCAACGACAACATGAGCGCCCAGCTCAACGTCACCAACCTGTTCGACGAGGAGTACTACTCGCAGCTCGGCTTCTATAGCCAGGGTATCTATGGCGAGCCGCGCAGCGCGCTGCTGAGCCTGACCTACGACTTCTAGTGCCCTGGAACGCCGAAACCTCGACATCCGCGTCGGGCGCTGTGCGCCCGACCGGCACTCGCGACACCACTGTCAAACCGGCTCTCCTGCGAGAGCCGGTCATCGCCTCTATAAGGAAGACCCCATGCCCCTGATCCACCCACGCTGGCCGCTCGGCCTTGTGTTACTCGCCGCCGTCCAGCCTGTCCTCGCCGCTGGCGACGATGGCTATCCAATCGAAATCGAGCACGCCCTCGGCGTCACCGTGATCGAGGAAAAGCCCGAACGGGTCGCCACGGTGGCCTGGGCCAACCACGAGGTGCCGCTAGCGCTGGGAGTGGTGCCGGTGGGCTTTCCCGCTACCACCTTCGGCGATGACGATGGCGATGGCCTCTGGCCCTGGGTGGAGCAGCGTCTTGACGAGCTCGACGCAGGCCCTCCCAACCTGTTCGACGAAGGCGATGGCATCGACTTCGAGGCGGTGGCCGCGAGCCAGCCCGACGTTATCCTGGCGGCCTATTCCGCCCTCAGCCGCTCCGACTACGACACCCTCAGCAAGATCGCCCCGGTGGTGGCCTACCCCGAAGCCCCCTGGTCCTCGGGCTGGCGTGACATGATCCGACTCAACAGCGCAGGCATGGGCATGGCGGAGGAAGGCGAGGCCTTGATCGCACGCCTGGAGGCCCAGGTGGAGCAGCAGATCACCGAGCACCCGGAACTCGCCGGCAAGAGCGCCATGCTGATCAGCCATATCAAGCCCACCGACCTCAGTCAGATCAACTTCTACAACGACAACGACGCCCGAGTGCGCTTCTTGCACGAGATCGGCCTGACCTCGCCCCAGTTCGTCACCGACAGCTCCGTTGACGGCCGTTTCGCCGGCTCCATCAGCGCCGAGCGTATCGACGAGATCGCCGATGTCGACATCATCATCACCTATGGTGGCGAGCCGCTGGTGGAGCGACTCAACGAGCATATGCTGACCTCGCGCCTGCCCGCGGTGGAACAGGGCTCGCTGGTGCTGCTCGGCAACAATCCCACCGGAACCGCAGCCAACCCGACGCCGCTGTCGATTCCCTGGGTGCTCGACGACTACGTCGAACGACTGGCCGAAGCCGCTCGCAAGCGTCAGCAACCCTGAATCAAGCGTCTGGACAGGATGGATACGCACAAATGAGCAGGAAGGGAAGGATATGAAGGCAAGGCCGCTGGCGCCTGGCAGGACAGGCCATTCGGGCCCGACCGGCGTCTATCTGCTGCTGGCGGCGCTGGCCGCCGGCGTCATGATGTCGGTGGTCATCGGCGCCAGGCCGACGGACCTGACCGCGCTCATGGGTCTGCTGGATGGGCGTATCGACTCCATCGACGAAGCGGCGATCGCCAGCCGTCTGCCCCGCACCCTGCTGGGGTTGCTGGCAGGGGCCGCGCTGGCCGTGGCCGGGGCGACCATGCAAGGCCTGACCCGCAATCCTCTGGCCGATCCAGGCCTGCTCGGGGTCAACGCCGGCGCCGCGCTGGCAGTCGTCATCGGCATCGCCTGGTTCGATATGCAGCAGGCCTCTCGTTACATCTGGGTGGCCATCGCCGGCGCCGGCGCCAGTGCACTGCTGGTCTACCTGGTGGCCAACCTCGGACGAGGCGGCGCCACCCCTCTCAGGCTGGCGCTGAGCGGCGCGGTGGTGACCGCCGCCCTGACCTCGCTGACCTCCGCCGTGATTCTGCCCCGCGCCGACATCGCCGGGCTGATCCATTCCTGGCTGATCGGCGGCGTCGGCGGCGCTACCCTCGATCGCATCACCCCGGTGCTGCCCTTCCTGGCCCTGGGCCTTGCCGCGTCGCTGCTGGCGGCGCGCAAGCTCAACCTGATGGCGCTGGGCGATGAGGCGGCGACCGGCCTAGGCGAGCGCGTGGCCATGGCCCGAGCGCTGGCCGCGGTGGGGGCCATCCTGCTGTGCGGGGCGACCACCGCGGCCTGTGGTCCCATCGGATTCGTCGGTCTGGTGGTGCCCCATGCGCTGCGCCTGCTGGTCGGTGCCGACTACCGCCGCCTGCTGCCGCTGTGTGCCCTCGGCGGCGCCCTGCTGGTCATGCTTGCCGACACTCTGGGCCGGGTGCTGGTCCGACCGGCAGAACTCGACGTCGGTATCGTCACCGCCCTGCTCGGCGGTCCGGTCTTCATCTGGATCGTCCGCCGCCATACGCTGAGGTCACTGTGACGACGACACCGACCACCTCCCAGCGAGCGACGGCCACTCAAGCCATGTCCTGCCGAGCGACGTCCTCTCAAGCAAGGTCCACCCAAGCAAGGTCCACGCCGTCGACCGTCAGGCAACTGCGACGGCAACGCCAACGCCAGCGCCGGCGGATCATTGCGCTGCTGCTGTGTGCGCTGCTTGCCGGGGTCTGCCTCACCCTGATGCTGGGCCAGTCGTGGATCGACCCTGCCACGGTGATCGCGGTGCTGTCCGGCGAGCAGGTACCCGGCGCCTCCTTCACCCTGATGGAGTTGAGGCTACCCCGGGCGCTGATTGCTGTGCTGGCCGGGGCCTGCTTCGGCCTCGGCGGCGCCGCCTTCCAGACCATGCTGCGCAATCCGCTGGCCAGCCCCGACGTGATCGGTATCAGCGCCGGCGCCAGCGCAGCGGCGGTCTTCGCCATCGTCATGCTGTCGCTGCGTGGCGCTCCGGTGGCACTGGTGGCCATCGTCGGCGGTCTTGGCGTCGCCGTGCTGATCTATGCCCTGTCGTGGCGCCGCGGCGTCGCCGATACCCGCCTGATTCTGACCGGCATCGGCCTCGCCGCCATGCTCCAGAGCGCCATCGCCTACCTGCTGACCCAGGCCCCGGCCTGGCCACTGCAGGAGGCCATGCGCTGGATGACCGGCAGCCTCAACAGCGTGCACCTGGATCAGAGCCTGCCCCTGCTGCTGGCGCTGGTCGTGCTTGGCCTGCCGCTACTTCACTTCGCCAGGGACCTGGAGGCGATGCGCCTGGGCGATGACATGGCCCGGGGGCTCGGTGTCAGGCTGTCGCTCACCCGCCTGGGCATCGTGATCGCGGCGGTGGGGCTGGTCGCCTTTGCCACCGCGGTGACCGGGCCGATCGCCTTCGTCGCCTTCCTCAGCGGCCCGGTCGCCGCCTGGTTGATCCGTCACAATGGCTCGGTGCTGATCCCAGCCGCCCTGGTCGGCGCCCTGTTCGTGCTGCTGGGTGACTTTATCGGCCAGCATCTGCTGCCGGCCCGCTATCCCGTGGGGGTGGTCACCGGCGTGATCGGCGCCCCCTACCTGATTACCCTCGTCATGCGCGACAACGCCCGAGGATCCACCTGATGACGCCTACCCGACTCAGTGCCCGAGGCCTGACCGCCGGCTACCGTGACCGAGCGGTCCTCGACAACATCGATCTGGAGGTCAAGCCAGCGGGTATCACCGCCATCGTCGGCGCCAACGCCTGCGGCAAGTCGACCCTGCTGCGTTCGCTGTCACGCCTGCTGGCGCCGCAGCGCGGCCAGGTATTGCTCGACGGCCACGACCTGCACCGGCTGCCCGCCAGGCGCCTGGCCCAGCGCCTGGGACTGCTGCCTCAGGCGCCACTCGCCCCTGAAGGCATCACCGTGCTGGAGCTGGTCAGCCGTGGCCGCCACCCCCACCAGGGCATGTTTCAGCGCTGGAGCCGCGAAGACGATGACGCCGTCAGCGAGGCGCTGGAAGCCACCGACACCACCGGCCTCGCCGAGCGTGTGCTGGAGGAACTGTCAGGCGGCCAGCGCCAGCGGGTATGGATCGCCATGGCCCTGGCCCAGCGCACCGACGTGCTGCTGCTCGACGAACCCACCACCTATCTCGATATCCACCACCAGGTCGAGGTGCTCGATCTGCTCGAGGACCTCAACCGCCAGCGCGGCACCACCATCGTCATGGTGCTGCATGAGCTCAACCTTGCCGCGCGCTATGCCGATGAGTTGATCGCCATGGCCGCCGGCAAGGTCTACTCAAGCGGCCCGGCCAGTGAGGTGATGACCACCACCATGGTCAGGGAGGTATTCGGACTGGACAGCCACGTCTTCGCCGATCCCGTCAGCGGCCGCCCGATGATGGTCCCGCTGGGTCGACAGGACCGCAGGCCACACTCGCAGGCAAGGGCAGTGCACAAGGATCGTCGATCGACGGTCCCCGACACCGAAGCGTCATCATCGTGACATGACCTCGGCAGCACGCTGGGACTCGCGGTGGCGACGGTCGGCCGCCCTGATCACGATGCTGGCCATGATGTTGGCCAGGATACGGGCCAGGGTGCCGACGCGATGCTGGCGCGATGGTTGAGCAGCGCCGTCGCGGCACGTTAGGGTCCCGGATTGTCAAACGCCCAGAGGCAAGCACCCAGAGGCAAGCGCCCAATAGCCTTGCCAGGCGCTACGCCCAGGCGTGCCGCGACCGTTCCTTTTCCCAGACAGGAGCACGATGATGAAGACCATTCTGATCACCGGCGCCGGCAGCGGACTCGGCGAAGGTACGGCACTGGCCCTGGCCAGGGCGGGACACAAGGTCATCGCTACCACGGAGATCTGGCCCCAGGTCACCTCGCTCAAGGAAAAGGCCCGGCAGCAGGAACTGACGCTCACCGTCGAAAAGCTCGATATCACCGACAAGCGCGACCGCGACGCGGTGTTTTCCAGCTACGGGCACCAGGTCGATATCGTGGTGGCCAACGCCGCCATCGGCGAGACCGGTCCGCTGGCCGAGATCCCGGTGGACCGGGTACGCCGAGTGTTCGAGACCAACGTCTTCTCGACCCTGGAATTCGTGCAGCCCTACGCCCGCGAGTTCGTCGAGCGAGGCAAGGGCAAGATCGTACTGACCTCCTCCATCGCTGGTTTCACCACCTTCCCCTACCTCGGTCCCTACGTCGCCTCGAAGCACGCCCTCGAAGGCATGGCGCAACTGCTCTACGAAGAGCTCGCCCCGCTGGGCGTCAAGGTGGCCACCATCAACCCCGGCCCCTTCCGCACCGGCTTCAACGACCGCATGTACAACACCCTGGACCAGTGGTACGACCCCGACGCCTGCTTCACCCCTGAAAAACCGATTCGCTCGGTGCAGCAGCAGTTTGCCGGCGACGACCTGCAGCAGGACCCGGCGGCGATGATCGACGAGATGGCACGACTGATCCCGCTGGACGAGCACCGCTTCCGCAATGTCTACCCGGACAGCTTCGAGGCCAGTGCCAGGGAATATCAGGATGGGCTGTGGGATCGACTCATCTGAGGCTTGTCTGTTGATCGTGTCCCGGGGCCTGTAAGGTTGGTTTCCCTGCTAACGACCAACCCGGGACACCTTTCTTCAGGAGTAGAGGCCGACATGCCCACATCCCCAGATAGCCGCGACAGCGACACCACCATCACCATCGACATCGTCTCCGACGTCGTCTGTCCCTGGTGCATCATCGGCTACCGCCAGCTCGCCGAGGCGGCGCGCCAGAGCGGGATCGACATCGAGGTGCACTGGCACCCCTTCGAGCTCAATCCGCAGATGGGCGAGGAAGGCGAAAACCTGCGAGAGCATATCGCCGCCAAGTACGGCACCAGCGATGAGGACTCGCGCAGCGCACGGGAACGGCTCACCCAGATGGGCGCCGACCTCGGCTTCACCTTCAACTACGCCGATGACATGCGCATGGTGAATACCTTCCACGCCCACCAGTTGATCGACTGGGCAGAGCAGCGCTCGCCAGACGAAGGCCACCGCATGAAGCAGGCCCTGTTCAGCGCCTTCTTCACCGAGCGCCGCGACCTCCACCGGATCGATGTGCTGGCCGATGTGGCGGAGAGTCTCGGCCATGACCGCGACGAGGTCGTGGCGACGCTCGAGTCGGGCGAGCGTGGCGAATCGGTACGACAGCGCCAGGCCTTCTGGCAACAGCAGGGCATCAGCGGGGTACCCGCCATGGTGTTCAACCGCCGCTACCTGGTCACAGGCGCCCAGGGCGTCGAGAACTACCAGGAAGTCCTTGCGCAGGTGGCCGCCGAGCGAGCCGAAGTGACGTCATGACGACAACGCCGGGTGCCACAACACCCGGCGTTATTGGTCAGGCCCGCGGGCCTGACCCTACGTTCTGACGAACGGAAAGGTCAGTTCAGCTCAACCCTAGATGGCTCTAAGACTCTTCGAGCGGAAGATCGACCGAGGCATGTAGAAGGACACCACCCAGTTGGGCTGATCGACGATCTCGCTGACCCGTAGCCGCCCTGCCACGCTGCAAAGCGCGTAGGCCAGCTGCTCATCCATGCCGGCCTGACGGTGCAACCGATCGATCATGAAGCGCACCGCGTCACGGGCGCCCTGCATCAAGTCCGGCCCCACCCCGGTGGTGACCAGAAAGCCCGCATCTTCCTCGCTCGACGCTCCCGGCGGCACGTCGAACATCGGCGCAGGAATATTGCCCGCCTTGTGCAGACGCAATGTGGCCGTGGTGGCCATGCGGGTCTCTACCGCGGTTCCGCAGACCTCTCCGTCGCCCTGGCAGGCGTGGGTATCGCCGATGCTCAGAAGCCCTCCCTTGACCTGCACCGGCAGGTACAGCCGAGCTCCCTTTACCAGGTCGCGGATGTCGAGATTGCCGCCGCAGATGCGCGGCGGCACGATGGAGTGCTGCCCCGGCTCGGCAGGCGCGAGCCCGATGGTACCGGCGAAGGGCCGAAACGGAATCACGATGTCCTCGTCGAAGTACACCGACTCGCTGTCGTACTCCGACACCTTGAGCCAGGGCGAGGTGAAATCGTCGGCCAGCAGCCCGAAACCCGGGATCAGCCCCGTCCAGCCCCACTGCCCCGGTTCGAAGTCGACCAGTTCCACCTCGATCACATCGCCGGGTTCAGCATCCTCCATATAGAGGGGGCCACACACCGGATTGAGCTCCCCTGCCGGCAGTCGGGTCAGCGCGTCGGCCTGGCTGTGTCGGGTAATCAAGCCACCGCTGGCATCGAGAATATCGAAGCGCCGAGTATCACCGGAACTGATCGTTTCCTGCGGCTCGAGGGCGTGGTCAAAACAGTGATGAACGTCGTGTATCGTCTTGATCTTCATTCTTGTGTCTCCACCTCGAGGCGCCGGTCGTCTCCGCCGACCGACGCCTCGAGTGTTTTCAATTGGCCCTGGGCGCTGTTCTCAACATCGACGAGCGCAGGCACTTTTCAGGCAAGCCTTAGATTTCCATCTGCACGGCACGTCCACCGCGCTTGGCAAAGGCGTAGACGCCGACACCGACAACCGCCCAGGCCAGCCCGATCAGCACGGTATAGGACTCGAACCCGCTCCAGATGTAGCCGACCACGGCCAGGCCGAGCAGCGGACACAGGATATGCAGGAAGGGATTGGCTGCCTTCTTCTTGAACACGAAGTAGTAGAGCGTGGTGATGTTCAGAATGATGAAGGCGGTCAGGGCGCCGATTGTCACGATGGAGGTCAACAACGCCAGCTGCTGCATGAAAGCGATCCCCGCGACGATGGACACGGCACCGACCAGCAGCGCACTGACGTAGGGCGTCTTGAAGCGCGGGTGAACGCGAGCCAGCGGCGCCGGCAGCAGCCGATCACGGCCCATGCTGTAGAGGATTCGCGCGGTCGCGATCTGGGCCACCAGGGAGTCAGCGACGCCCCAGGCGATAGCGGTGGTCGCGGCGGTCAGCACCGCCAGCCAGCCGCCCCCGGCGATACGTGCGGTTTCATAGAAGGCGGTGTCGAGATTGTTGAACGAGGCGGGATCGGGCTGGATCAGCGCCGCCACCCAGGTCTGGGCGATGAACAGGCCACCGATGATCAACAGCACCAGGAAGATCGCCTTGCTGACCGCCTTGCCACCGCCCTTGGCCTCTTCCGCCAGGGTGGAGATGCCATCGAAGCCGAGGAAACTCAGCACCGCGATCGGCACCGCAGAGATGATCAGCCCCAGCGAGAAGTCATCGGCATCGTAGACCGGGGCCATCGAGAAGACCGCACCGTTGACGTTGTTGCTGATGGCCACCACCCCCACCACCAGAAACACCGCCAGCACCAGCAGTTCGGCCACCAGCATCCAGCGGTTGAAGGCGGCGGTAAAGCTGATGCCGCGAATATTGATGTAGGTATTGAACACGACGAAGGCCACCACCAGCAGGATCGGTGACAGTGACGGGAAGATGTCGTGTATCGCCAGCGCCCCCACCACGTACAACAGCGCCGGAATCAGGATGTAGTCCAGCAGCATGATCCAGCCCGCGACGAAGCCGGCAAAGCTGCCCGCCCCGCGGGACACGTAGGAGTACACCGAGCCTGCTACCGGGAATTCCTTGGCCATCTGGGAGTAGCAGATGGCGGTAAACAGCATCCCCACCAGTCCGATGACATAGGCGGTGACGATCATGCCACCGCTGGCGCTCATGACGTGGCCGAAGATACCGAAGGGAGCAATCGGCACGATGAAGATCAGGCCGTAGATCACCAGATCTCTCAGCTTGAGCGTTCGTGAGAGTTCCTGGGTGTAGCCCAGACTCTCCAGGGTATTGTCACTCATCGGTGATTTCCTCTTGTTCTAGTTGGCAAGGCGGGGATCTCCCGCCATCGAGCGGTCGAAGACGTCCACCGGGTCGAGACTGCCTGCGTGGCGACACTGGGCGGCCTCTTGCTGTGCATTCCCTTGGCCGGTCAAGAATCTGACGGCGCCGTGTATACTCGAACCCGCCAGCAGACCCGGACGCGGTTCGCGACCTGCGACAGTGCGCCGGACACAGCGACGTTGGCCGCTTCATTTTTAGAAAATCACACTTAAAGGTATTGTGACAATACCTTTTGGAGAGAACCCTATGCTTGAACCGTCTCGAACCGACCTGCCAGGCGCCGGCGGCGCCCGCTCTGCCACCCAGGAGCTGGCGGACCGGATCGTGACGGCGATCGCCATTGGCGCCTACTCCCCCGGGGATCGCCTGCCGCCGGAGCGCGACCTGGCGGAGCGCCAGGGGGTCAGTCGCGTCACCGTCCGCGGCGCCTTGAAGATCGTGGGCGAGCTTGGCCTGATCGAATCCCGCCGTGGTCGTGATGGCGGTACCTTTGTCACCTTCAAACGGGTCGACGAGGCCTCGCCCAACACCGCCCAGCGTATCCTCGGACAGGAGCTGCCCCAGCTCAGGGACTTCTTCGACTATCGCTGTCTGGTGGAGGGGCTGGTGGCCAGAACCGCCGCCGAGCGTCACGACGAGGCCCAGGCCAAAACGTTGCAGGCGCTGCTGGACCGCTTCTGCGACACCGACGACGCCTCCGTCGCCCGCCAACTCGATGAGCGCCTTCACGACTGCATCATGGCGATGGCCGACAATCACCATCTGGTCGCCCAGTCACGTCAGCTTACGGCGCGCGCCACCCTGGGATTCGGCTCCGAACCCTACCCCGCCGAATCATTGCCAAGGGCAAGACGGGAACATCGTGAACTGGTCCAGGCCATCCTCGAGCGACGCGCAGACGACGCCTTCAGCGTCGCCCAGCATCACTTCACACTGACGCTTGCGATCATGGAGCATTCACTGGATGGGCGACCGCTCTAGCCCGACTCCCGGGAAAGCGGCTTTGGTGAGGGGTTTGATGAAGGGCTTTGCAAGCGGCTTTGGCGAGGGGTTTGATGAGGGGCTTTGCTGAAGTGCCTTGGCAAAGAGTTCAGAAATCAAGGAAGAGAACCGGTGGACGAACGAGCCGGGCAGGCCCTCTGATTCGCCTAAAAAATGGCCCGCTATTCGCGGGCCATGGTCGTCTCGGTGCATCCGTTTTCAGGTTTCACAGAACTGCGCCACACCATCCCTGAACGACCAGTCGATGTCCTGGTTCTCGGTGATGGTGATCATGACGTTATGCGGGGGGATGCCGGGGTTTTCGGCAAGTGACTCGACGACCCTGGCGTAGAACGCCTTCTTGTCGGCGTCCGGGCGACCACTTCGCATCACCAGGTGCATCATGACGCGATCCGAATCACGCCTTTGCAACTGCAGGTTCTCCGGCTCGCACTCATTGATCACTTGGTAGCGATCATCGTCGGGGAAGCCCATGGTATCGATGACGGCAGCGTTAACCTGAGCCGCCACGGCCCTGACGTAGTCTCTCGACTTCCCTTTCACTAGATTGATCGTCACAAACGGCATCCACCCCTCCTGTCCCGGTCAATGATTGACGCTCTGTATTCGACGCTGTTGGTTGTCTTTCGTCGCGAGCTCGGCCGACGTCTAGCGATGGCGGAAGACCGGCGCACGCTTCTTGACGAAGGCATTCATGCCTTCCTTCTGCCCCTCGGTGGCAAAGGCCGCCTGGAACAGTAGACGCTCCTGGCGCAGGCCTTCCGCCAGCGGGGTCTCGAAGGCCGCGTTGACCGCTCGCTTGGCCATCTTGACGGCTGGCGCGTTGTAGCCTGCGATGGTGTGCGCCGCCTCGAGGGCAGTCTGCATCAGCTCATCCTTCGGCACGACTCGCGCCACCAGGCCAATCTCCTTGGCCTCCTGGGCGCCGATGTTGCGACCGGTCAGCACCAGGTCCATCGCCATCGCCTTGCCGACCGAACGTGCCAGTCGCTGGGAGCCACCGATGCCGGGCAGGATCCCCAGCTTGATCTCGGGTTGCCCGAACTGGGCGTCGTCGGACGCGATGATCATGTCGCACAGCAGGGCCAGCTCGCAGCCGCCGCCCAGCGCAAAGCCGGCCACCGCAGCGATGATGGGCTTGGAAATGTGGCGCACCTCGTCCCAGGGGGCCAGGAAGTCATCCATGTAGAAATCGGTGAACGACTTCTCGGCCATCTCCTCGATATCGGCGCCGGCCGCAAAGGCTCTCGGGTTGCCGGTAATCACGATGGCACCGATGCCGGGGTCGGCGTCCAGCTCGCGCAGTACCGCGAGCGTTTCTTCCGCCAGTTGGCGATTGAGTGCGTTCAAGCTTTTCGGGCGATTCAGGATGATCAGCCCGACCCGTTCACGGCGTTCCACCACGATCATCTCTGGCTCACCGTTACCTGCCTCAAACGAAGCCTCGGAGGCGACATTCTGTGTTTGTTCTTCGACCTTCTTGTTCATCTCTTGTCTCCTGACGTTACCCGTAAACCAGCTACGTATCGGTTCGATACGCTCCCACCTGCGGCCGCCACCTCGCCTGGTCGTGATGCGACCTGACTGCGCCGCGCCACACCGGATATTCACGACCCGATATCGCCAAGCGGCGTACATCTGATGAAAAAACGCATCTGACGACTAGGGTTTTCCGACCCGCTTGCCCAGATCTCGAGCGGGTCCTTGACCCTGGTTATCGGAGGCCGCCGGGGCCCCCTTTATCCGGGTGGCGGCGCTGCCACTCGCCTTGCGCGAGTCTTGCCTGGCCATCGCTGCTTGATCGCCTTGGGCTCCTTGACGTTGCCCCGAGGATGCCGTGTCGGCCTTGGCCGACCCCGCCTTGCCGGCTTGCCCTGGCGTGGAAGGCAGGCAATAGGAGCCGTGACGCGCCATCAACTCATCGAGAATGGCCTGTCGATGTTGACCCAGGCCTGGCGCCACCAGCGGTGTGTCGCTGCCAAGGTCCACCCTGCCGGTCATCTTTATCGGGTTGCCCGCCGTCCTGAAGGGCTTCCCGGCGCTTCCCTGGACCTGGACGATCATGTTTCTCGCCTTCAACTGGGGATGATCGAGCAGTTTGTCGATGGTGTTGATCGGTGAGCAGGGAACGCCTTCCTCGTTGAGCAGGTCGACCCAGTGCTGCACGGGCCTGGTCGTCAGGATGCGTTCCATCTCCTCCACCAGCGCCGGGCGATTCTGGCAGCGAAGATCATTGGTGATGAACCGGGGATCGAAGGCCAGTCGCGAGGCGCCGATGGCATCGGCCATCAGCAGAAACAGGGTGTCGTTGCCGGCGGCGATGACCAGCTTGCCATCCTCGGCCTTGAAGCTTTCGAAGGGCGCCAGCGACGGGTGGCAATCACCGGTTCTATTCGGCACGACGCCTTCGATGTCGTAGCGTGCCAGCGCCGTTTCCATCATCGCCGCCTGGCAGTCCAGCATGCCGATATCGACACGGGTCCCCTGGGCGTCCTTGGTTCGGCTGTACAGCGAAGAGATGATGCCCACCGCCGCAAACAGGGCCGCGCTCAGGTCGCCAAAGCTGGTACCGACTCGGGCCGGTTCACCGTCCGGCCAACCGGTCAGACTCATCACGCCGCCCATGGCCTGCACCACCATGTCGTAGCCTGGCAACTCGCTGAACGGGCCGGTGTGACCGAAGCCTGAAATCGAGGAATAGATCAGGTGAGGATGGGTCTGGGCGAGACGCTCCGGCCCATAGCCAAGACGCTCCATGACCCCGGGCCTGAAGTTCTCCACCAGCACATCGGCCTCGTCCAGCAGGCGCTCCAGCAACTCGCGATCACGCGGCGACTTGATGTCCAGTACGATGCTTTCCTTGTTTCTATTGAAGCAACTGAAGTAGGCACTTTCGTTTTCGACAAAGGGGCCGAACTCTCGTGTGTCGTCACCGGTGCCGATCTTTTCGACCTTGATGACGCGAGCGCCAAGGTCCGCCAGGACCATGGTGCAGTAGGGCCCTGCAAGCACCCGCGAGAAGTCCAGTACCGTCACGCCGTCCAGAGGCCCTTTCTTTGGTTCGTCCAGTGGTGTGTTGGCCATCAACTTGTCTCCTGTGTTGTTGTATCGAGCGCCAGCGTCAGCTGGCGACTGGCCACACCGGAGGCACGGTGGCAGGCGTGCTGATGGCCCGGAGAGGCACGTTCACCGATCTGGCCAGCGACGAGAAGGGAAGCGATAGCGGTCATAGGGATCGGCCCTTTATAAAATTTGTTTAATCTGCACCGAGGGGAATCGACCCTTGGTGGGGCTCCTTCTTGGTTATGCCTCAGAATATGGGGACTACAGACCAGTACAATTCAGTTATTCGCAATCCAGATATAAGTTTTGAAAATATCAAAACCCACTAAGTGAGAACCCGATACGGTACTCACCGCCCGAGGCGCGCCAGCATCACGATGGTGTGCCCAGCCGATCGACATCACGGCGACATCCTCAGCAGGCGATCACGTCCTGGCGTTGCATCTAAAGTTGAAGCCACAAACAACGACGCCCGGGAGACCGGGCGGTATTGGGCGTGCACGGGTTGGGGATGGTGTTCGAGCGCCGTTGCGTGGCCATCGGCGTGCAGGGGGCGGACAACTATCGCAAGGGGCTTGCCGTGGGGGCGGTCGAGCAGGCCGATGTGTCTTCATGGCCTGAAAACGGACGCGGACGGTCTGAAGAATCGCTTTCAGGCCCCAGCCGCGCCCTGTTGCAGATCTTAAATCGCCTGCCATGCCTCCGGCAGTTCCACATGCCCACTCAGTGCCGGTCCGACAAAGGAGGCGGCAGCCTCGAGTCCGGCCAGCGCCATGGCGCCACCTTGCCAGCCGAAGATGCCGTCGCCCGAGGCACGAGAAGATTCAGCGCTGAAGGAAGCCTCGTCATCGAACAGGTCACCAAGGTGAAGGGCGTCGTCACGGGCCGCGGCCGAGAAGACGCTATCGCCGGCATCGGCAAGCGCGACCTCTTCCCTCGACCACTCGCCGCCTTGGCCTTCCTGAGGTGCATCGACGAAGGCAATATCGCGATCGAACCAATCGAATCGAAACTCGTCTTCCAGTCGATCGTCTTCGATAACGTAGCGCAGGCCGGGACCGGCACCGCGAAAGCCGCCGCCATACTCGAACTCGATGCGCTCGATGCCGCTCGCCAGGGTCAGGGAATCATTGCCGGACACGCCAATCCGCCCATCATCCAGCCGGTAGACCTCGTAGTCGTCCGCCTCTCCCTCAAATAACAGGGTGTCGGTGCCCTGCCCCCCTTCGACCTGATTGGTGCCGGTCGAGACCCGGATCTGGTCGTCTCCGGCAAAGCCTTCGATGTAATCATCTGACGTGCCGTCACGCAGCAGGTCGTCAAAGACACTGCCGACAATAAAGGCCGGCTCGCCCGCGTGATTGGATGTCGGCGAGTCGACGTCGCCCACCCAGTGTATCGCGCGCCCAGCGGCACCAAGCGAGGACACCACCACTACGCTGTCCTGACTCATCAGCTCATAAAATGATGAGGAGACAATGCGCGCGACCGCGTCCGACGTGATGCCACCGAGATGCGCGCCCCAGGCGAAGGGATTCAGCCCGCTGTCGCTGGCCAACAGCCAGGGTGACTTGCTGTAGACAGCATCGAACAGCACCAGATTGTCCACGGAGCTTGAGTAGCTCTCATCGCTGTTCTCCAGAAAGCCATCGAAGCCCGCGAGCGCCGACTTCAGATCCTCGTGGTCACCGACGAAACGATGGATGACGTCGTTCTCGAAACCGATATTGAGCACATTGTCGGCTTCGAAGATCAGCGGTGACGCATGGCCAAGATAGTGACTGTCAGCGAAGAACCCGCCCGCCAACTGATCCGAGAAGCGCGCCTGGATATTGGCCAGCGCCCCACCCAGGCTATAGCCGGTAATGATGGCGTCATCACCCTCAAGCCCATGCTGGTCCATGAACGACGCCACCCCGGACAGCACGGGTGCCATGGTCTTCGCGATCTCCTTGCCGGAATTCAGAAAGGAGTAGTCGACGACATCTACCGGGGCATTGGTACCGGCATAGGCCACGCTGACGCGGCTGATGTTGCCCAGGGCGTCCTGCTCGGCCAGGACCTTGAGCTGCGGGCCACGGGAGACATTGCCGAGCAAGGGGCTCTGAAGCGTGATGTAGCCATCGACGTCCACCAGAGAGGATGGCAACCCCAGTTCGCTGGCCGAGACTTCTCGCCAGCCACCCGGCAGGCCACTGGTGACCTGATTGGCTGAAAAGGTCCCCGGTCCTGCGATGTTGTCCAGGGTCACCAGCATCTGTCCAAGGGGAAGCCCGAGCGCACGGTCTGTCTGCGAGTAGGTCGCCAGCGCATGCGAGGTGACGGCGAGCTCGGCAGAGGCCGACGAGTCAAGTCCGGAGATCGTAAAAAGTGGCATAGAACATCCTCACCTGTGAACTTCCACACAAGAAAAGACAACAGCCTAGCCCAGTTTCTACGCTTTCCGACCCCATCATTGCTTCACCGACTTTTCAGGCAAAGCAGCTGCGATAAAGCGTCGAAAAAAGAAGCGATATGGAAAGAAGATTCCTCACATCCATCTTGTATTTTACGAGCGATCAAGACGGTGAGTTTTACCGGACCTCCATGCCGGAACCAGTGTCGATTGCTGCGTAGATGTGCCCGAACGGTGCCCTGGCAATGGCCTGAAAAACATCTGACCGGCCATTGCTGGCGTATATCTGCAGACGGTATCGACCTCAACGGTAGTCCCTCGACTGCGGTAGAATGGCGTTTTTTACGCTGGAGTCAGCGTTCGATGAAGGCCCGTCATCTCCCCTCGACCACCACGCTTCAGTGTTTCGAAGCCGCCGCCCGGCACCTGAGTTTCACCCGGGCGGCGGATGAGCTGAGCATCACCCAGAGCGCCATCAGCAAGCAGGTGGCCCAGCTCGAGGACTACCTTCAGCACAAGCTCTTCCGTCGACTCAGGCGCACCCTGGTGCTGACGCCGGAGGGCTCGCTGTACCTGACCGAGGTGCGCAAGATCCTGGCCCACCTCGAGATGTCGGCCAACGCCATCATGACCTACAGCGGCCACGGTGACGTGCTCAAGGTGGCCACGCTTCCCACCTTCGGCACGCGCTGGCTGTCGTTGCAGCTACCGGCCTTCTTCGAGGCTCACCCCGGTATCACCCTGCACCTGTCCGACCGCGTGGAGACCTTCGATCTGGAAAACGAAGGCATCGACGTAGCGATCTTCCACGGCCACGGCAGCTGGCCCAACCTCGAATGTCACAAGCTGTTCGAGGAAGAGGTAATGGCAGTCGGCGCACCCGGCTACCTGGCGCGCCAGCGCATCGACAGCCCCGCCGATCTGGCCAACTGCCGGCTGCTGCACCTGTCGACCCGCCCCGACGCCTGGCACCGCTGGTTCGACGAACAGGGTATTCGCACCGATCGCAGCTACCACGGCATCCGCTTCGAGACCTTTCAGACGCTGATTCGCACGGTCATGGCCGGCGGCGGCCTTGCCCTGATTCCACGCTTCATGATCGACCATGAACTAGAAGCCGGCGCCCTGGTCCCCGCCTGGCCCACCCTGTTGCGCGGTCCCAACGCCTACTACCTGGTCTATCCCGAGCACCTGGGAGAGCTCGCCAAGGTGCGCCAGTTCGTCGACCACCTCAAAGGCTGCGCCGCACCACAGGCCCCACCCGAGTAGGCCCGGTCATAGCAGTCCCCGCCCGAGTAAGCCCCCCGCGAGTAGTCCCCGTCCGAGCTAGCTCCGCCCGAGTAAGCCCCATCCGAGTAGGCCCGATCTAAGTAGCCCCCGTCCGAACAGCTACCAGGGGCGTCGCCGGCTGAGCCCCTCCGTTTTCGGTGGCTCGGCAAATGGCCTGGCCCCTTCGCTGCTCCTGCACGAAAAGTTTTCTTCTGGTTGTAAGGTCCCGCTTTCAGATGCGACACAGCCCCCCACGGCGCTCGCCCATCGAGCGCCATCCCCTAGAAGACGACCAAGGAAGCTCAGATGCACACTGAAGGAAACGAGATGGCGGGCCTCAAGGGCGGGCTGCTGGCGATGCGTATCGGCATCTTTCTGGTACTGCTGGTCTGGACCCTGAGCAAGTTCATCAATCCAAGCCAGGGCAGCGGGATCATGGACAAGTACTTCGGCATCGCCGGCGTCGGCACCGCCGTCGTGGTGGCGCTAGGTGTGCTCGAACTGGTGCTGATCCTGGCCTTCGTCAGCGGCAGCTTCAAGCGCATAAGCTATGGTGGCGTGCTGCTGGTACACGGCGTCTCGACACTGGTGACTATCCCGGCGATGGTGACCGATCCCTTCGGCCATATGCTGTTCTTCGCCGCCCTGCCGATGCTGGCCGCCTGCTACACCCTCTATCGACTGCGCGACCACGACACCCTGCTGACCCTGGAACGCCCGGCGCCCCTCGCCACCGCCTGAGGCGACGTCGCCAGAACAGACGCGCCCCCGATGAGCAACCACTTGCTCACCGGGGGGCATCTAGGCCATCAGCATACCCAAGCCCCCTTTTCGCTAGCGACGTCAGCAGGGCTACACCAGCCCGACGAGAGAAAGACCGCCCATCCTCCCCCCTCATTGACAGCCGGTCACCTGCGGGATAGGTTGTAACCAGCGCCGATTTGAATCTCAGCTTGCGGGCGCTTTAAAAAATGCAGCTAAAGCGACGCCAGAGGCCCGCTTTAGCTATTGCTGAGCGGGTTTTTTGTTGCCCGAACACTTTTTATTACCGAACAACGTAACGCCGCCGATTTAAGCACCAACTTGCGGGCGGAATACAAGTGCAGCTAAAGCGGCGTGCGACTCCTAACCCCTGGGTCGGCGCTTGCCGACTCACAAGGGGACCAGGATACAGACATGACCACTTCCACCCGCCCTGCTCGCAGCCTCACCACCTCTTCCAAGCCGTCCGCCCAACTCAAGACACTGTGTCTGACACAGGACGATCTGGTGCGCGCGGAATTTCGCAACGACGTGATTCTTGCGGGTCTCGACAGCCGCTTACGCCCCCCCCTCGCGCCACCATTCACGCCAAGGCTCGACACCGGATAACACTCGCGACAACTGGCGGCCGTAGAGAGCTGTCGCCTGGAGCCAAATCCAGGTTAGCTTGACGGCCATGAACCCCTCTGCGCGTATTACAGCGTCTACCTCAGGCGTCCGGTACTGCCGGGCGCTTTGCCATCACGGGTATAAAGAAAATGCATGGTGGAGGATAAGCCAGCGCCTCTACTCCTTCGCCGGGAGATGGCTCAGCATGCGCGCCGAACGCTTGCCAGACACCGGAGACCCGCGATGCGAAAGCCAACCTCCCGCCCTGAGTTCGTCATCCAAGAACAGCCCCCGGCCATCGTTGTCATCGACGGCCAGCAGTCCCGCGAAATCAGCCCGCTGTGGCTGCGCGAACGCACCCAGGCGCCGGATCAACTGGAGCCGATGACCCAGCAACGGCTGTTCGACTCCCATGCCATCGACGCGAATCTGGCGCTGACCCAGGCGACCCAGGTCGATGAGCAGCATGTGGCGCTGGCCTTCAGCGACGGCCATCGCGAGACCTACGATCTGCGCGTCCTGGCCGAGGAACTCGGTGAAAGCGAGCTGTTTCCGGCCGCCGAACCCTGGGACGCCTCGCTCGATCAGAACAAGGTGCGCTTTGACTGGACCCAGGTGCTTGACGACCCCGACGTCTTTCGCGAGTCACTGGATGCCTATCTACGCTACGGCTATCTGGTGCTTTACAAGGTACCCACCGACCCGGAACGCATCCTTCAGGTCGGCAGCCACTATGGCTACGTCAAGGAAACCAACTTCGGTCGCTATTTCGAGGTCTATTCACGCCCCAGCGGCAATGACCTGGCCTATCGCAGCGTGGCGCTTGGTCCCCACACCGACAACCCCTACCGCAACCCGGTGCCGGGTATCCAGCTGCTGCACTGTCTGGTCAACGAGACCAGCGGCGGCCTGTCCACCCTGGTCGACAGCCTCAAGGTTCTCGAGCGGCTACGCCAGGAGACCCCCGAGGGCTACGAGCTACTGAAACATACCCCGGTACGCTTTCGCTTCGTCGACGCCGGCACCCAGCTGGTGACCCAGCGCACCATGATCCAGACCGATGACGACGGTCGCCCCACCGGCGTTCACTACAGCCCGCGCCTGGATGGCCTGCCGCTGCTCTCCGACGCCGAGACACGGCTGTTCCACCGCGCCCGCCAGCGCCTTGGCGAGCTGTTTGCCGACCCGACCTACGAGGTACGCTTCGCGCTCGGCGCCGGCGAACTGATGCTGTTCGACAACAGTCGCGTACTACACGGCCGCACCAGCTATGACAGCAACGAAGGACAGCGCCACCTGCAGGGTTGCTACCTGGATACCGACGGCCCGCGGGAGCGTTTCGCCAGTCTCTTGAAGCAACATGCGTCCATCGAGGAGGTCGCCTGAATGGAAACGGTCACGTTTCGCCAGATGAAGGACGGGACTCGGGAGGAATACGTCTTTCTCGAGCAACTCGAAGATAACTTCAACCAGGGGTTGGTCGACCGCCTGCTGGACGCGCTGCGCCGACTCGAGAACAGCCTGAGCGGCTACCAGGTGACGCGTCTGGAACACTCGCTGCAGTCGGCGGCACGGGCCGAAGCCGACGGTGCCGACGAGGACATGATCGTGGCCGCGCTGCTGCACGATCTCGGTGACGACCTGGCACCCTACAACCACTCCCAGCTGGCCGCCGCCATCATCCGGCCCTATGTGCGCGCCGAAGTGACCTGGGTGATCCATCACCACGGGCTGTTTCAAAAAGTGTACTATGCGCACCACTTCGGAGAGGATCCGCACGAACGCGATCGCTACCGGGACCATCCCTGGTACCAGAGTTGCGTGGACTTCTGTGAACGCTACGATCAGGCGGCGTTCGATCCGGACTATCCGACGCCACCACTGGAACACTTCGAGCCCATGCTGCGGCGCATCTTCGCTCGCCAGCCCTTCGATCCGGAGGTGATCGGCGAGGAGCATCCGCTGGAGCCATGAGCCACAGGTCTGACGCGGCGGCTCGCCCCGAGCCGCCGCGCCGACAAGGCCGCTCACGGTAGCGGCAGCGGGATCGCCGGCCCGAGGTCCGGCTCAAGAGGACACAGACTATCGCTACTCCAGAATCATCTTCCCCGGGGTCTCCCTCCGACGACAATCCCCACGCGGTGATGGGCACCGACTACAAGGTGACCGAACTCGAACAACGCGGCCCCTTCCAGGGCATGCACCGCGGCATGACGATCACGTCAGGGGCACTGATCCTGCTCTTCGTACTGTTCACCGGTCTCAGTTCCGACACCGCCGCCGTGGTCTTCGGCACCGCACGCGCCTGGATCGAGGGCACCTTCAGCGGCTACTACCTGGTGACCGTGGTCGCCCTGCTGGTGGTCTGCGCCTTTATCGTCTGCAGTCGCTACGGCAGCATTCGCCTGGGCACCGACGACAGCCGACCGGAGTTCAGCAACTTCGCCTGGTTCTCGATGCTGTTCTCCGCCGGCATCGGTATCGGCATCCTGTTCTTCGGTGTCGCCGAGCCGATCTTCTATCTCGATAATACCGACTCCTTCGGCTACCCCAACAACCCCCACGCCGACATGGCCGGGGCCACCGCCATCGGGCATGAGCGCGCCATCGACGCGCTGCGGGTGACGGTCTTCCATTGGGGGCTGCACGGCTGGGCGATCTACGTCATCGTCGGCATGTCGCTGGCCTACTTCGCCTACCGCAAGGGCCTGCCGCTGGCGTTAAGATCGGCGCTTTACCCCTTTATCGGCGATCGCATCTTCGGGCCCGCCGGGCATCTGTTCGACATCTTCGGCGTGCTGGGCTGCGTGTTTGGTGTGGCCACCTCGCTGGGACTCGGCGTCAGCCAGATGGGCGTGGGACTGGAAAAGCTGTTCGGCATCGACGATGGCCTGCCGACCCAACTGGTGCTGATCGCGGTGATCTCGACGCTATCGATCATCTCGGTAGTCAGCGGCGTGCAGAAGGGCATCCGCATCATCTCGGTGCTCAACATCTGGGTATCCGCGGTCGTGATCGGCATCTTCCTGTTCGGCGGGCCGACCCTGTGGCTGATCCAGACCTTCGGCGAGACGCTGGCGGACTACGCCACCGAGGTCATTCCCATGGGCCTGTGGTACGCCGAGCAATCCGGTACCAGCGAATGGCAGCAGGCCTGGACCATCTTCTACTGGGGCTGGTGGCTCGCCTGGGCTCCCTTCGTCGGGCTGTTCATCGCTCGCATCTCCAAGGGCCGCACCCTGCGCGAATTCGTCCTCGGTGTGCTGCTGGTACCGACGCTGCTGGCCTTTGTCTGGCTGGTCATCTTCGGCGGCAACGCCATCCACCAGGAGCTGAACGCCGCCGGTGGCGCTGGCACTGCCGGCATCATGGAGATGGTGCGCGCCTGGGATCTGCCGTCTGCGCTGTTCGCCACCGCGGACGGGATCGTCGGCTCTGGCGTCTTCGGCTGGGTGCTGTCGGCCATGATGGTGTTCCTGCTGATGAGCTGGTTCATCACCTCATCCGACTCCGGCACCCTGGTGCTGACCACCATCCTGTCGCTGGGCGATGACGATCCGCCCAAGCTGTTCCGCGTCTTCTGGGGTGTGGTGATCGGCCTGGTGGCCGCCGTGCTGCTGGTGGTCGGTGGGCTTTCCGCCCTGCAGACCGCCCTGATCGCTGCCGCCCTGCCGGTCAGCGTGGTCATCCTGGTCATGACCCTCGGCGTGCTGCTCTCGCTGTTCCGCGAACCGGGCGATCCCTATCGCCAAGGCTTTCGACTGCGCCCGCGCCGGCGCTGACAGGCCGCCCCGTGCCCACATCGGGCACGGGGTCCTGGGCCCCGCCTCTCTCTATCCTCGTCATCTCTCTTCCTCTCTACCTCTCTGCACCTTTGCCATCACCATGGCGAACGCATCCACGCCCAATGCATGCCCTGCTTTACGTCAGTGCGTCTTATCAGCCCCGATCTGGCGCCCCCTCAGCGTAACCGCCCCGGGTCTCCCGAGGTGGCACCCTCACCACGATGCACCGCGTCCAGCAGCCAGTCCCTGACCGGCTCCGTGACCGCGCTGCGCTGGTGCTTGACGCTCAGCCAGTAGCCATAGTCTTCCCGCGTGACCTGCGGTCCCAGGGCAGTGAGCTGGCCGGTGACCAGATACTCCTCGACCAGGTTCGACCAGCCCAGCGCCACGCCCTGATGCGCCAGCGCCGCGTTCAGCAACAGCGCGTAGTTGTGGTAGGCGAAGATATCCGCCGCCGGGGGTGGAGTGAGCCCCGCATGGCGGCACCACTGGGCCCAGTCGAGCCAGCGCGGATTCCTGATGTCCTGATGCAACAGCAAGAGCCGTGACAGGTCCTGTGCTGACAGGGGGCCTGAAAGCCCATGTGCCTGCGCGTAGTCTGGGCTGCACACCGGGAAGACCGCCTCCCGGGCCACCAACTGCCCCTCTTCCTGGGGCAGATAAGGCCCGAAACGAATCGCGATGTCGGCGGCCAGCAGCTGCGGATCGTCCGAGCGATCGATCGGCATCAGGTGAAAGCTGAAGTCGGGAAAGGCCCGCTTGAGCGCCGGTAGCCGAGGCAACAGCCACAGGTGGGTAAAACCCGCGTCGGCTGCGATGACGACCGTTGGCGCTGGCCCCTGGCCGTGGCGCACGAAGCGATCACAGGTGTCTCTGAGGGTGGTGAGACTCGGCGCCATCTCGCGGTAGAAGCGCTCGCCCTCGACGGTCAAGCTCAGCCGGCCGCCGTGCCGGTCGAACAGTACCAACCCCAGGTATTCCTCCAGCCCCCGGATTCGCTGGGAGATGGTCGGCTGGGTGGTTCGCTCGGCCTCCGCGGCGGCGGTCATGGAGCCGAGCCGGGCCGTGGCCTCGAAGGCGATCAGCGACTTCATGGAAGCGGGGTTGGGGTTCATAGGCAGAAGATGTGATGGGCCGGGTAGTTTGCAGGGACGCCCCTGGGGTGACAGACAGCGGCAGATACCACCAGCCATCCAGTGCAAGGCAGGCGGTTGGCGAGCGCGCCGCGAAGGGTGCGGTGATCTGAAGGGGATATGGTGAGGGAATCGGCAGGAAGATGCCAGGCAAGAGGGGCGCTCGGCCAAGTACCACCTGGCCGAGCGTTTGGCATGGGGAAGACGGGTGAACAGCGCTCGATACCGCACCACCACACGGGTGGCGCGGTATCATTCAGCCGTCCAGGGACGCTAGGCGCTGTCCGAAAAGTCGACGAGCGCAGGCACTTTTCAGACAAGCCCTAGAGCTTGACCGTCACGTTCTTGTTCCTCAGGTAATTGTCGAGTGCCAAAAGGCCCTTTTCTCGGCCAAACCCTGAGTGCTTGGTGCCACCGACCGGTGCGTATATTCCGCCGGCAAAGTACTGGTTGATGGTGACCTGACCTGCATCGATCTCGGCGGCAAGTCTAAGCGCCCTGGCGACATCGCGGCTGTAGACACAGGCGGCAAGGCCGTAGTCGGTGCCATTGGCAATCGAGAGGGCTTCCTCATCGCTGGCGACCACCTGTACCGCCAGGACCGGACCAAAGATCTCTTCCTGCACCAGTCGGTCATCACGCTCCAGTCGATCAATCACGGTGGGCTCAAAGAAGAGCCCCTTGCCGCTCTCAGGGTCACGGGTAACATTTCCGCCACAGCGGATGGTCAAGCCGCGCGCCTTGGCGTCATCGACGAAGGAGGCAATCTTGGCCAGGTGGCCGGCGGAGTTGATAGCGCCGATGTCTCGTCCCTTGAGGCCATGTCCCAATGTCAGCTCCGCCACTCGCGGCAGAAAGGCCTGCATGAAGGCTTCGTGCTGGGACTCGTGGATCACCAGGCGTGAACCGGCGGTGCATACCTGGCCGGCGTTGTAGTAGATCGCCCAGACCATGTCCTCGGCGACCTTGTCGATATCGGCGTCGGCCAGCACCACGGCAGGGGACTTGCCGCCCAACTCCAGCAGCACGCTGGAAACATTGTCGGCAGCCGACTTCATTACCTGCTTCCCGGTCGCAACCGAACCGGTAAAGGTCACGTGCTGAACCAGACGATGGGACGTCAGGGCATCGCCAATATCGTGACCATAGCCGGTCACGACATTGACCACACCGTCGGGCAGGCCGGCTTCGCTGAACAAGGCCGCCATGACCAGCGTGGACAGCGACGTCAGCTCGGACGGTTTGACGACCGCGGTACAGCCGGCCGCCAGTGCCGGGGCGATCCCGCGTACGGCGGTCAACAGCGGAAAGTTCCACGGAGCGACGTGGGCGGTCACCCCCACCGGCTCGCGGCGATTGATCGAGACAAACCCGTCGCCCAGGGGGGTGGTGCTTCCCGCGATCTTGTCGGCTAGCCCTGCATAGTAGGCGAGCTGTGACGCTGCCCCCTGAATATCAGCTTCGGCCTCGGCGTAGGGTTTGCCCGAATCCAGACACTCGATGACCGAGAGCAGTTCGCTATTGCGGCGCACCGTGTCGGCGAGACGAAAGAGGTGCTCGGCCCGGTCGGCAGGCGCAAGGCGGCGCCAGTGTTCGAAGGCACGCTGGCTGCCGGTTACTGCAGCCTCGACGTCTTCCGGGGTGCCCCTGGCGATGTGCGCAATCGTGCTCTCGCTGCCGGGATCGGTAACCTCGATAGTCTCGCCCGAGGTAGACGTATGCCACCGCCCGTCAATGAAGTGCTGCGGCGTAAGGTGCGGCGTCGGATCGATCACGCCGGCTTTCTCGCAAAGAGTCTTGAGTGCTGTCATGTCAATTCGCTCGCTCGGTAGTGGGCGGATTCCAGCCAGTCCTGGCGCACGCGGATGCCCCAGCCTGGCTCGTCGGGGATGGCAACCTTGCCATCCTTGGCCACCGGGAAGTTGTCATAGATGCCGTACTGCCAGGGATAGTAGTCGTCTTCCTCGATGGAAAACTCGAGATAAGGGCCAGCATTGTCGATGGCCCCTTGAAGGTGCAGGGTGAAGATGGTCACCAGGCTGAGATTCGCGGTGTGAGGGGTCACGACACGCCCAGCCTTGCGGGCCATTTCCACCACCTGAAGGGTGCGTGTGATGCCGCCCATGTAGCAGATGTCTGGCTGCAGCACGTCGACCACGCGGTCATCGATCATCTTCTGCCAGGCCGGCAGATAGTGATCCTGCTCGCCGCCTGTCACGTCCAGCGACAGCGCGGCCGTGACCTGGCGAGTCCACTCCATTTCCCAATAGGGGCAGGGTTCTTCGAAATGCTGGATGCCATTGTCCTGCAGAAGACGCCCTACCTCGATGGCGCGCTCCGGTCGAAAGCAGCTGTTGGCGTCGGCCAGCAGGTCGACGTCAGGCCCCATGGCTCGACGAATGGTCGGGATGATCGCCTCCGTGCGCCCCGGCCATTCATCCTGGTTACGACCGCACTCGGCGCCCACACGAAACTTGAAAGCGTCATAGCCGTGGCGATCACGCAAGCGTAGAAAGCGTTCAGCTTCCTGCTCGGGGGTAATGTCGCGCTTCATGCTGGAGGCATAGACCCTGAGCGGTCGAACCGTACCACCGAGTAGCTCGCAGACCGTCTTGTCATGAGCCTTGCCGAGCCAGTCCCACAGCGCCGTCTCGACACCGCACAGCGCGCGATAGAGATACGAGCCCAGAAACTTGTGCTGACGTTCCAGCACCAAGGCCACGCTGTCAGCGATATCATCAATCCCGTTGATGTCGCGCCCCTCGAACCAGGGAACCACCTGACGATGCATGATCTCGACACTGATGTCGGCGTTGTAGGTGGACACCTGGCCCACGCCCTGGCTGCCGTCGGCCATGGTGACGCGGACGATACCAACGTCCTCGCTGTAGAAAGATTCGACCTTCTTGATTTTCATCTAAGTGTTCCAGGACTGGCGAATGATGTCGGCGGCCACCTCGGCCACCATCAGGGTGGGGGCCTGGGTATTGCTGGAGGTAATGTTGGGAAAGATGGACGCATCGACGACCCTCAGGCCCTCGGCTCCGTGAACCTTGAGTGACGGGTCGACGACCGAATTCTCGAGCCGGGTACCCATGGCGCAGCTTCCACAGAGGTGGTAGATCGACCCGCACGACGCCCGGAAGTCGTCGAGAATGGCCTCGTCACTGTGCATATCGGCGTATCCGCGGTGATCGACCAGGATGTCCTTGAGCGGCCCCGCGCTGGCCAGACTGCGAACCTGACGAAAGGCCGCGAGCAGTTCTGCCTTGTCACGAGCATCGGACAGGTAGCGATTGTGAATCGCCGGCGCATCGTCGGGGTCAGCGCTCTTCAGCGTCACGGAGCCGCGACTGTAGGGTCGGCAGACATTGTAGAAAAGCGACACCTCGGCGTGCCGATGCAACACCAGGCGCCCCCCGGCCTCTTCCGGCAGGGCGTAGGAGATGGGATTGAAGAACACCTGAGCCTTGGCGTGACCATCGCCACTCTCTTGCACCGGGTGCTCCCCGTGACCCGACACCCCTGTCCCCTCGAGGGGGACAAAGGCGCCAGCGTGCTTGACGCCAAAGGCCAAGGGACCCTGGCGGCGACTCACGTAGTCCCAGCCAGCCCGCAACTTGCCCGTCAGCCGGCCAAGCGTCACGTTGAGTGTCGGCTCGCGACTCTCGAAGAACAGACTGCCGCACAAATGATCCTGCAGATTCTGCCCAACCCTGGGGTTGTCGATGACACTGTCGATGCCCAGTCGCGCCAACGCCTTGGCGTCACCAACGCCAGAAAGCTGCAACAACTTCGGGGAATCCACCGCTCCGGCACACAGGATTACCTCCTGACGGGCCTTGATCGTGCGTCGTTCGCCACCGCACGCGACCTCGACACCGACGGCACGTCGCCCCTCGAACACCAGTCGCCTCGCCTGGGTCTGCGTCATCAGCGACAGATTCGAGCGCTTCAGCGCCGGGGTCAGGTATTCCCGAGCGCTCGATGAACGCAGGCCGGCCCGAACATTCATGTCGTAGAAGCCATAGCCATCCAGGCGCTCGCCGTTGAAGTCATGATTATTCGGCAGTCCAGACGCGTCACAGGCAGCGAAGAAGGCATGGCAAAGCTCGGGGGCACTATCCCGGGTGGAAAGGACCCCAATGCTGCCATCACGACCGTGATACCTTGTGTCCTCGCTATGGTGTCGCTCCAGGCGCCGAAAATAGGGCAGGACAGCGTCATAGGACCAACGTGGAGAGCTGACCGCAGCCCAGTCATCGAAGTCTCGCCGATCACCACGCACGTAGATCATGGCGTTGATCGCACCGGAGCCACCAACCCCCTTCCCCCGGGGCTGGTAAACCCGCTGCTGCCCCAGCTCGGGCTCAGGTTCGGAGCGATAGCAGTAGTTGTAGCGAGGACTGTTGAAGTGATGGACGAACCCCGCCGGCACCGAGATTGTCGGCGTCTTGCCGCGGGCTCCTGCCTCAATCACCAGCACCTGTCGATCGCAATCCTGTGACAGCCTTTCCGCCAATACACAGCCGGCGGAGCCTGCTCCAATGATGATGATGTCGACCTCTGAAACCATGCGGGCTGCTCCAGCCAGGAAAGGTGATGACTGACCACAATCTAACATTCTAGATTTGGTGTTGTGAAGACGCGAAATAGTCATGCGCATCACAACAGCATAGACTTTTGTCGTAGCGAAAAACCTTTAACCAAAACACAACAAACCTTCATATGTTTGTTTTTTATGGAAATTAAAGGGATCACTCAGTGACATCTCTCGCTCTGACACGACATCACCTTCGCACAGCAGTTGAAAGACAACCCCTAAACTAGCATTTTAGATAGCCACAACACGCCTGCCCCCTGCTTCGACAGGGTTTTTGTTTTCACCTGCAAAGGCTTCGCCCATGCGCTATCAGAAAATAAGAAAGGAAATCGCCGGCATCGATCCAGCGGTGTTCATGCCTGCACTCCTCCTCACCCTGCTACTGGCTCTGGTCTTTTCCCTCTGGCCCGAGCAGAGCGGGAGCCTCCTCCATCAGATTCACGCCTTCACCACCAACGAACTTGGCTGGTTCTTCCTGCTGGCCACCATCGGCGCGATCAGCTTCTGCCTGTATCTGGCGATGTCGCGTTACGGCAAGGTGGTTCTGGGAGACCGCGACACTCGTCCAGAATTCTCGACCCTCACCTGGCTGGGCATGATCTTCACCTCGGGCACCGGCGGTAGCCTGCTGTACCTCAGCGCCGCCGAATGGATCTGGATCATGCAGTCGCCTCCCTTCGGCGCCGAGCCCGGTACTGCAGAGGCGGCACGCTGGGCCAGCGCGTTCGGCATGTTTCACTGGGGCCCCTCGGCATGGGCCTGGTATATCGCCTGCGCGATACCGATCGGCTATGCCATGTACGTCCGCAAGCAACGCAACCTGAAACTCAGTGAACTGACTCGCCCGGTGCTAGGGCGCTGGGCCGATGGCCTGGTCGGTCACGCCATCAACTTTCTGTATATGTTCGGCATCATCGGCGGCGTCATGACGTCGATCGCCCTTGGCACGCCGCTTATTTCGAGCACCTTCGCCTACGCATTTGGCATGCAGGCAGGCAACCCGGTACTCGACGTCTTCGTGATATTTCTGTGGACCGCCATTCCGATGATGGCGCTGATCCTCGGCCTGCAGAAAGGCGTCGCTCGCCTGTCCAATTTCAACGTCCGCCTGGATATTGCCTTGCTGGTGGGCGTCCTGGCGTGTGGCCCGCTGTCTTTCACGCTCAACCAATCGGTAGACGGGCTGGGCCTGATGCTCCAGAACTTCGTCTACATGAGCTTCGCCACAGACGTTATTCGCAATACCGGCTTTCCCCAAGCCTGGACGATCTTCTACTTCTCCTGGTGGGTCGTCTACGCCCTGCCTTACGGACTTTTCATCGCCAAGATATCGCGTGGCAGGACCATTCGGGGAATCGTCTTCGCCGGCCTGGTGGCCGGGTCGCTGGGCTGCATGGTGTTCTACATGGTCTTTCCGGCATTCGGCATCCACCTCCAGACCAGCGGCCAACTGGACCTCATCGCGGTGATGAACGAGGCGGGTCGCGGCGAGGTGGTGAAGGCCATGCTCGAGCAACTGCCTGCCGCAGGACTGTTCATCGTGGTGTTCGGTCTGGTAGCCCTGCTGTCCTATGTCAGCGGTCAATGTGCGGTCGGCTATTCACTAGCCTCGGCGACGCAAAAGACCCTGCTTCCCGAGCAGGAGGCGTCACGCTATAACGCGTCTTTCTGGCTGGTGCTGGTCGGGCTGGTCTCCACAGCGCTCTACTTCCTCAATCCAGAAAGCTTGACGCCACTACAGACGATATCGATCCTGACGGGGTTCCCGCTGTGCTTCGTCATCGCCATCGTTGGACGTAGCTTCATGCTGATGCTGAATCGGGATCTGTTCAACGAAACGGCGGTGCGAGATATCGATGGCAAGAAGTATCTAACGCCGACCACCACTGGCATCGATGCACCAGTCAATACCGGCGCAGTATCGCCAGAACTGGACTAAGTCCACGATCGACAGTAAAACACACGGGCTTGGTGTCATTGGCACCTCGCCCGTTGTCACGGCGGAACGGATACGGTCTAAAGAGCAAGAACAGGAGAAGAAGGATGGCCGACGGTGCCGAGTCGATGTCGCAGCAGGCATATACCATCATCAAGGATCGCGTCCTGAAAGGCACCTATGCCCTGGACCAGAAGATCTCGATCAAGGAATTGACCGAGGGCCTCGGGATTGGACGCAGCCCGGTAGGCGAGGCGTTGAAACGCCTGCAGCATGAAGGGCTGATCACCATTTCACCCAAGAGCGGCAACAGGATCTGGAACCCCACGCTGACCGAGCTTGAACAGCTCATGGCGTACCGAAAGATGATGGAGATTGGCGCCCTGCACATGTCTCGAGATGTGTTATCCCTCTCAGACAGTCTGTTGACCCTGTGCCATCAGATGGATGAAGCCATCTCGAAAGAAGACTGGCTGAGCTATGAAGCGTTCGACTACCAATACCACATGACCTTGATCGAATCTTCCGGCAATCAATACCTCATTGACTCCTATCGCCTGGTAGCAGACAAGATCCGCCTCGCTCGCAACAACATGACCCGCACCTTCGATCTATCCAACGCCGGCCACTACGATATTGCCAACGCCCTGAAGCGCAACACCTTCCTGGCCGAGCGGGAGCTGGACAAGCACTTGACGGTATCACGAGACCGCTTCACCCGTTTACACACGCCCACCAACACACGAGGCTAAACCGAGCCTGCCACCCCTCCCCTCTCACGACGTACCGCCAAGATTCACTCCACGTTTCAAAGGCCTTCCCTGCCCCGCCGGCCGGCAGCTGCCGGTGCCGCCCGGTTCTCGAGTAGCTAGCCACCGGGTCAGACGCGTACAATGCGCCCTCCACTTTGGTCGAAGCCCCTTGCCGTGCCGGCCCAAGTCTCTCATTCATGTTCATCCCGCGAGATACTCTGCCGTGCTCTCTACCGCCAACATCACCATGCAGTTTGGCCCCAAGCCGCTGTTTGAAAACGTTTCTGTCAAATTCGGCCAGGGCCACCGCTACGGTCTGATCGGGGCCAACGGCTGTGGCAAGTCGACCCTGATGAAGATCCTCGGGGGCGACCTCGAGCCGACCAGCGGCCAGGTGATGAAGGACGCCACCACTCGCCTGGGCAAGTTGCGCCAGGACCAGTTCGCCTTCGAGGACGAACGTGTCATCGACACCGTCATCATGGGCAACGAAGAACTGTGGAGCGTGACCGCTGAGCGCGAGCGCATCTACTCCCAGGCCGAGATGAGCGAAGAAGACGGCATGGCGGTGGCAGACCTCGAAGTCCGCTACGCCGAGCTCGACGGCTACACCGCCGAGGCTCGTGCCGGTGAGCTGCTGCTGGGTCTGGGGATTCCGCTTGAGCAGCACGACCAGCCGATGAGTGTGGTGGCACCGGGCTGGAAACTGCGCGTACTGCTCGCTCAGGCGCTGTTCAGCGACCCCGACGTGCTGCTGCTCGATGAGCCGACCAACCACCTGGACATCAACACGATTCGCTGGCTCGAGGACATTCTTCGTGCGCGCTCGTCGACCATGATCATCATCTCCCACGATCGCCACTTCCTGAACAGTGTGTGCACGCACATGGCGGATCTGGACTACGGCGAGCTGCAGCTGTTCCCCGGCAACTATGACGAGTACATGACCGCGGCCACCCAGGCGCGTGAACGTCTGCAGTCCGAAAACGCCAAGAAAAAGGCAGAAATTGCCGAGTTGAAGCAGTTCGTCAGTCGCTTCTCGGCCAATGCCTCCAAGGCCAAGCAGGCGACCTCACGCCAGCGCAGGATCGACAAGATCCAGCTCGACGAGATCAAGCCGTCATCACGGATCAGTCCGTTCATTCGCTTCGAGCAGAACAAGAAGATCCACCGCCAGGCGCTGGAAGTGGAAGCGCTGTCCAAGGCCTGGGACGACAATGTCCTGTTCGAGCGCTTCGGGTTGCGCATCGAAGCCGGAGAGCGGGTCGCCATCATCGGCCCCAACGGCATCGGCAAGACCACCCTGCTCAACTGCCTGGTCGGCGCGATGGAGCCCGATGCCGGTGAGGTCAAATGGACCGATGCCGCCGAAGTGGGCTATTTCGCCCAGGACCACGCGGCGGACTTCGAGGGGGGCGAAACCCTGTTCGAATGGATGCAGCAGTGGACCACCGCCGGTGAGCAGATCGTGCGCGGCGCCCTCGGGCGGATGCTGTTCTCCAATGATGATATCGGCAAGTCGGTGAAGGTGATTTCAGGCGGTGAACAGGGACGCATGCTGTTCGGCAAGCTCTCGCTGCAGAACCCCAACGTGCTGGTGATGGACGAGCCCACCAACCACCTCGACATGGAGTCCATCGAGGCGCTCAACCTGGCGCTCGAGCACTATCCCGGCACCCTGATCTTCGTCAGCCACGATCGCGAGTTCGTCGGCTCACTGGCCACCCGCGTCATCGAGATGAAGGACGATGGCATCGTCGACTTCAGTGGCAGCTACGACGACTACCTGCGTAGCCAGGGCGTGCTCGGATAAGTTACCACTCACACACGCAGGGCGGCGGATGCTGCCCTGCGAGCCGGATTTACCGCCTTCAGCGAGATCACCTCGTGGTCGACCCAATATCGATACCCATCGCAGCGGGCAAGACAATGGCGAGCAGGTATTACGCGCTCGGCGCCCTCGCTTGGGGCTCTCCCCCTGAAACCTGAATGCCTGCCACTTCTCTAGCCCCTGGCAAGCGCCTGGTATTGGCTCCACTGCTTGGGGGACTTTCCATACAGTCGTTTGAACTCTCGACTGAATTGCGAAGCACTTGCGTACCCGACCGCCATTGACGCTTCGCTCACGTTCATTCCCGTAGCAATCTTCATGGCGGCGCTGTTCAGCCGCATCGTTTTCACGAACTGAATGGGTGACATCGTGGTCGCCTGCTTGAATTTCCGATGAAAAACAGCACGACTCATCCCCACATACGAGACGATTTCGTCAATGGTGACAGTTTCATCGAGGCGGGACTGTAAATATTCGATGGCTCTGGCAATCTCGTTGCCGACTCCAAAAGCGAGCCTCGCCGAAGCCCCGGCATCTCCCATCAAAACGGCATAGTACAACTCGCGAAGGCGCCCTTCTCCGAGAACCTCGGTCTGCGTCTTGCTATCACCTAATTGCAACAAGCGTAACAGTGCTTCAGAAAATTCATCATCCCATCGGGCGAGAGATACGCTTTGCGACAATGAATCCCCACGAGGTTTTTCAGCCCCCGCTGCGGTGCTTTCTACCTGAATAACTATTTCTTTCATCACTTTTGTATTCAGGGAAATAGACACACCCAACAAGGGATTTTCTGGGGAGGCAGCCGGGGTACCCGCCTCGACCGGCAACGAAATGGGGCAACACATGTATTGGCTGCTGTCATACACATATCGCCTGCCATTCACGATGGCTTCCTTGGAACCGCCTACGATCGCGATCACGCTAGGTTCGTAGACGGCAGGAGTACAATGAAGCGCCTCAGTAACACGGAATATCTGAACGCCCGATACCCCCGTTTCCATCACCCCATCTTCGTGAAGCTTGCTTTCGACAAGCGCTTTTATCTTGTGCCTGCTCATTCGACAAAACTCGAATAACTTAGTGGAAGAAAGCTATCAACCAAAAGAGACAAAGTCAACGAAGTGATACGAATAGGCATGTTTTAGAGATTATCTGGTCTACATTCACGCATGGCCGAGAGTTATCATTGGCGCCACAAACTTCAGTCACTGTTTTACTAGTCGGTCTGGCTAGAATTGGAGACACGAAAATGTGTACAAAAAAAACCCTAGCGAAGGGCTGGACACCAGATCAACTCGAGTCCCTGCAGGGAAACACCTATGTAATTACTGGAGCCAACTCAGGTACGGGCTTTCAGGCGGCGCGCATTCTAGTGTCCAAAGGCGCCGGGGTGGTGATGATGAATCGTAGTGTCGAAAAATCGGAAGCAGCGATAGCAGCACTGAAACAAGAATTCGGTAGAGAGGTACAAGCAACGTTCGTTCGACTGGATCTTGCTTCGCTTGACTCGGTGCGTAAAGCATCGGCAGAAGTACTGGCAACGCTCCCCCGAATTGATGCCCTTATCTGCAACGGTGCTATTGCACAGGTCGCCAGGCAGGAATTTACTCAGGATGGTTTTGAAAGTCATCTCGGCGTAAACCACTACGGCCATTTCCTTCTTTGTGGACTGCTCTACCAGCGAATCGATGATTCGAACGGGCACATAGTCGTAGTTGGCAGTGAAGGCTACAAGATGGGCTTAAAAACCATCCAGTTCGATGATATGAACTGGAACAAGAATTACCACCCAAACAGCACTTACTGCCATAGCAAGCTAGCTCAGATGATATTTGCTTACGAGTTACAGAGAAGAACAACAGAGGCAGGGAAAAACATAAAAGTATATGTGTGCCATCCTGGTGCATCCCGGACTTCCCTGATAAACGAAAAGGCCAATGTGGCGTCACGTTTGATCTTTTCGTTGATGGCAAAATCACCGATGGTGCAAACAGCGGAAAGAGGCGCCTACCCGGAAGTGATGTGTGCCACCACTAAAAACCTCGAACAGCAAGCTTATTATGGTCCTTCCGGCTTATTTAACTGGATAGGGCCAGTCGGAAAATGTGAGATCAAACCATTTGTCTGGGACAGGGCCGTCGCCGAGAAATTATGGGCAGTCTCAGAAAAAGAAACATCTATCGGATGGCAAATATAAAAATCTCGACAAGACGAAAAAACCAGAAAAAACAAGAGAGCAAAAGCAATGCATATCATGACCCTTCCGATCGCGACGGTTCTATTCCTTGCGCCAACCATGGGGGCCAGCGATACGCTACACTTTGGCATCGGCATCGCAAATTACAACAACGAACAGCTACACTACTCGGACAAGGCATTTTACGAAAACTTCAGTGCAGAGCTTGGCGCCCACACAGACTTTGACGACTCATTCATGCTTCATCTGAATGCGCACCTGTACACATCACCCAAGGACCTGCTAGCACGTATAACTCCCATCTTCTACGCCGGCGCAGGGATCATGTTGCTCAAAGGACAAGAAGACTACGGCTTCGAGAACAAGAGCAACAATACCAACGAACGCCGGGGAGTCAGGCTTCCCATCGGCATTGAGCTGATGACGCCGATCGATATTTCAGTCTTCTCGGAGGTCGTCCCGAGCTACGTATTTTCCCCGGATGAAGATTATGAAAGCATCTTCACATCGGGAATACGCTACTACGTGTACTGACACCCTTGCCATGGCGAGTATTCAACCGGAGAGAAAGCACTCACCTTGCATGGAAGGCCATGCGTCCCTCTGCTCCAAGCAGGACGCCCCCTGCCGACGCACCGGCAGGGAGGCCTGGCCCTTTGTCAGCTCAGGTGATCTGACCCAGGAAGTTCTGTAGCCGTTCGTTCTGCGGGTTGGTGAAGAACCCGGTCGGTTCGTTGATCTCGACGATCTTGCCCGCGTCCATGAAGACGATACGATCGGCCACGGCCTTGGCAAATTCCATTTCATGGGTCACGCACATCATCGTCATGCCCTCCCCGGCCAGATCGATCATCGTATCCAGTACCTCCTTCACCATCTCCGGATCGAGCGCAGAGGTCGGCTCGTCAAACAGCATGATCCGTGGCTTCATGCACAGAGCCCGAGCGATAGCCACGCGCTGTTGCTGCCCACCGGAGAGCTGCGCCGGATACTTGTCGGCCTGCTCGGGGATCTTGACTCGCTCGAGGTAGTGACGAGCGGTCTTCTCGGCTTCGGCACGACTGACCTTCTTGGTCTTCATCGGTGACAGGATGCAGTTCTCCAGCACCGTCATATGAGGAAACAGATTAAAGCTCTGAAACACCATGCCGACGTCTTCACGTACCTTGGCAACGTTCTTGCCTCCCGCGGTAAGCTCGATCCCGTCGACAACGATCGTGCCCGAATGTATCTCTTCGAGCTGGTTGATGGTGCGGATCAGGGTGGACTTCCCTGATCCGGATGGGCCGCAGATGACGATACGCTCACCCGACTCGACGGACAGGTTGACGTCTGTCAGGGCGGCAAACTCGCCGTAGTACTTCACGACATCCTGCATCACGACAGCTTGTGCAGACATTGGCAGTCCCCAATTATTGGCTTACTTGTTCAGGTAATCCGGAAGCGGCTCACCCAGCCACTCCTGGTGGATGTCGTTCAGGGTGCCATCGGATTTGATCTGGGCGAGGTAGCTGTTGATCTGCTCCAGCAGCTCGTCGGAGCCTGGCGCCACGCTGATTCCCTGGAGTTGGTTGGACAGATCGAGCTTCTTCTCGAAACGGCCACCGGTGACGGCGATCACTTCTCCCATCACTACGTTGGAGGCGCCTAGAAGGTCGACCTGGCCCGACATCAGCGCCTGTACTGCACCGGCACCATCATCGAAGCGACGGATTTCCGTGCCCTCCGGGGCCGCCTCGACGACGCCCCTTTCCTGGGTGGAGCCCCGGGCTACGCCCACGATGTAGTCGGCCAGGTCCGCTTTCGATTCGACTTCCTTGGACGCATCGCCGTACACGGCAATACTGATGGCCGCGTAAGGGTCAGAGAAATCCACCTTTTCAGAACGAGCCGGCGTAATGCCGAGGGACGCCACAAGAACATCGACCTGGCCAGACAGCAGGTAAGGGATACGGTTAGGCCCTGTCACCGGCACGATCTGCAAATCGACGCCGAGGCTTTCCGCCAGTTCGGTTGCCACGGCGGCATCATAGCCATCGGGATTGCCTGAGGTATCGAGCACACCGAAGGGGGGGAAATCGACCAGCATGCCGACACGTAGCTTGCCGGACTCCTGGATGTCGGTGAGTTCAGCAGCGACGGCGGATGCTTGTGTCCCAACGGCCATGAGGGTCAAGGCGGTGCTGGCGACAAGATGTTTTATTTTTATCATCTTTTTATGCTCCTTAGGGGATTATCGAACGGTTGAGAGTCTCATCCGCGCTTCGAGTCGCTTGGCGAACATCGACAGCGGACAACACAACAGAAAATAGAAAATGGCAATCGTGCCGAAGACCAGAATCGGCGAGAACGTGGCGTTGTTGACGATCTGTCCGGCGCGGGTCAACTCGGTGAAGCCGATGATCGAGGCGAGCGAGGTGCCCTTGATCAGCTGTACCGAAAAACCGACGGTGGCTGGCGTGGCGATCTTGATTGCCTGGGGCAGGATGATATGACGCATCCGGTTGACGTAGCTGAGCGCAAGGGCCTTCGACGCTTCGGTCTGTCCACCCGGCACGGCCTCGATGGCGCCTCGCCAGATTTCACCAAGGAAGGCGCTGGCGTGCAGGGTGAGGCCCACCGCGGCAGCGGTGAGGGGGCTGACCGGAAAGCTGGACACCGAGAAACCGAAGTAGATCAGGAAGAGTTGCATGAGCAGCGGAGTGCCCCGGAACAACTGGATATACAAGGCTGCAGCAGTGCTCACCATCTTGTAGCCGGAGGTACGCATGGCGGCGATCAGCAAGCCCCCAATCGCGCCGCATCCAAAGGCGATAAGCGACAGCAGGAGCGTCCAGCGCACGGCGGAGGCCATGAAAAGTATGTCGGCGGTCGAGAATTCACGAATCATGGCGTCAGCTCACAGGGTAGGTGAAGAGTTTGCGACGGATGAGCGCGAATACGCCCGAGAAGCCCAGCGCCATCGCCAGGTAGGCGGCGGTCAGCACCAGATAGACCTCAAAGCTTGCGAAGGTCGCGGCGTTGATGTCGGCGCCGACAGAAGCGAGGTCGCTTGCCGAGATGACCGAGACCACACTCGACATCAGCATCAGGTAGATGAACTGGCTGGTCAGCGAGGGGTATATCGTGCGAAGCGCAGGCTTGATGACCACATGGCGAAAGATGTTGAACGGGCTGAGTGCCAACGCCCGCCCCGCTTCGATCTGGCCGCGCGGAATCGCTTCGATACCGGATCGTACGATCTCGGTGCCGTATGCGCCGACGTTGATCGTCAGCGCCATTAGCGCCGCGGTGTTCGGGGAAAGCGTGATGCCAGCCGCCGGCAGGCCAAAGAAGATGAAATAGATCTGTACGATGAAGGGCGTGTTGCGGATGACCTCGACATAGGACGCCACGATCATTCGCAGGGGTCGAACATGTGACGTGCGGGCGACGGCACCGAGAATCGAGATCCCCAGCCCGAACACCATCGCGGTGGCCGATAGCCGAATGGTCAGCAGTGCCCCGACGAGCAGCGCATCCCAGCTCGCGAAGACTGGCTGAAAATTGAAATCGTACATGTTGGTCCTCCTTGTTGTTTATATCGTTCTAAATTGCACCTTACACAATGTCAAGGTAGGAGGCCGGTTCACGCCAAGGGCCATCGCTGCCGGCACCTTCGTCAAGCCATCTGTTAGCGTTGTCGAATATGAACCTACAACACTGTTAAACATGGATATTTCTAGCGCATTCGAGAACTTCTTCGACGCCGGAACAGCAGGAAACTCGCCGGGCGCCAGGCTTGATATCAATAGTCGTAGAAGCCTACATCTCAGGCCTCCTGCCGCTTGGGTCGGCGATACCGCAGCAAGCGCCGACAAGGGGAGACTACCGGGAGGGCGAAGGAGGATCGCACTACCACTCGCCGGTAGCATCGAGCCGCTCCAGCGAGAGTGATTTAGACGAAAAATAGCAAGCAGAAACAGCGAAGTAGCCTGTAAGCACTACCGTCGACTGTCCACTACAGGGCGAAGGTACTGCCGCGAACCACCAGGGAGGGAACGGTAAGAACACGCTCGAAAGGCGCCTCCGGCTTGCCCAGACGGCGCGCTAAAAGAGTGGATGCGCTTGATCCCGTGTTGCCGGGGTTCGTTGCCACCGTCGTCAACTGCGGATACGCCATCCGCGCCACGGGCAGATCGCCAAAGCCGATGATGGCATGCGTCTCGCCTGGTACTGCGCCGCTCTGGCGTAGCCCCTGCATCACCCCAGCAGCGACGATATCGTTGAAGCAGATGATGCCGGTGGCGTCAGCGGCTTCGTCCTTGATGCGGGCCCCCGCCTCGATGGCGCCGTCGAGCGAGAACTCGGTCTCGATGATGGTTCCCTCGACACCGTCGGCCTCGGCCAACCCCTGATGGAAGGCGCCAACACGCTCGGACCGAGCCGACGACCTGGACGAAACAGACACAAAAACAATGCGTTGGTGTCCAAGGGAGGTCAGATGCCGAACGGCGCTAAGCATGCCGCTGGCGTTGTCGGTCCCGGCATAGTCAGACTCGGTCGGAGAGACTGCGCGCATGGCCTGGATCACCGGAATACCCCAGTTGGCAATGCGTGAAAGTAGCTCCGGTGGGGTGCCTACGGCCGGACACAGGATGATGCCGTCGACCGAATGCTCCCGGAACCTCTGCAGGATATCCTCCTGACGCTCCGTGTCGTCATAGCTGTTGGCCAACAGGATGACCCGACCTTCGTCGGCCATGGTCCGCTCGGCGCCCGCCAGGAAATCAATGAAAAACGGATTAATCAGGTTTGGAACGATCAGCCCCACCGTACCGCTGCTATTACTGCGCAGCCGGGCGGCCGCACGATCAGCGACATAATCCATATCTTTCATGGTCTTGGTGATCAGCTCGCGAGTCGCATCCGACACCAGTGGCGAATTTCGCGCGACAAGCGATACGGTCGCCCGAGACACACCGGCCGCCTTGGCCACCATCTCCATCGTCACTTTCTTACGCATCGGACCTCCTTTTTCTCAATCATGCCGCCGTCCTGCCACAAATACTAGCTCACTTGACACCTAGTTAGATCGTTCTATTGACGTCTATACAAATCTCGCTCTACAGTCATCCATCACGCATGCGAGGAGAACAATATGGATAAGCAACCCAACGTGATAATGATCCTGGCCGACGACATGGGCTTCTGGAGCCTGGGAACGCGCGGCAATCAGGAAGTCCAGACCCCCCATATCGACGCTCTGGCGCGTAGCGGAGTGGATTTCGTCAACTGCTACTGTGTTTCTCCGGTGTGCTCCCCTGCCCGCGCCTCGCTACTCACCGGACGCATCCCGTCGCAGCACGGTGTGCTCGACTGGATCCGCCAGGGCTCCGAGGACAAGAATGGCGACAGGTCCGTCGAATACCTGCAAGGCATGCTGGGATTCAGTGACGTGCTTCATGACAACGGCTACGACTGCGCCTTGATCGGCAAGTGGCATCTGGGTGACAGCGCACATCCCCAGAAAGGATTCACCCACTGGATCACCATGCCGAAAGGCTCCGACAGCTATTACGGCGCCAGAATGTACCGCAACGGCGTCGAAGAGATAGTCCCGGGTTATCTTACGGACTTCCTGGCCGACGAGGCGACCCACTATCTCGAGTCCCGTGCCGGAGAAGACCGTCCCTTCTTCCTGTCCTTGAATTTTTCCGCTCCCCACCGGCCCTGGCACAAGTCACAGCATCCACGCGAGGTCTGGAGCCAGTACGACGATTGTGAGTTTTCCACCTTCCCTCGCCTGCCGCGCCATCCCGATCAGATCAACAACGGCGTCTATCCCCAGGAAGACGTCAACGAGATGATCCAGGGCTACTGCACCTCACTGACCGCAGCCGACGCGGCGATCGGACGGGTCCTGGCCAGGCTCGAGGATCTCGGCCTCACCGAAGATACTCTGGTCATCTTCACCAGCGACAATGGCATGAGCCTTGGCCACCACGGCATCTACGGCAAAGGCAACGCGACCTACCCGCAGAATATGTACGACCAGGCGGTTCGCGTGCCCTTTATCATGGCCCAGCCCGGCAAGATCACACCAAGAGCCTCGACGGCACTCGTCAGTCACTACGATTTCTGCCCGACCTTGCTCGAGTACCTCGGCATCGATGCGAAGGTCGGCGACAATCTGCCTGGAAGGTCGTTTCTGCCCATCCTGACGGGGCCAGATGACACGCAAAGCCGGGATGTCGTGGTGTTCGACGAATATGGACCCGTGCGAATGCTCCGCGACAGCCGTTGGAAGTTTATCTGGCGCGTGGGTGACTGGCCCAACGAACTCTACGACATGACCGAGGATCCAGACGAACTCAACGACCTCATCCACTCCCCCGAGCATGCCGATATCGCGGCAGAGCTGGAACAGCGCATGGTTGCGTGGTTCGAGCAGTACGTCGATCCAGCAAGAGATGGCACCAAACAGCCGGTATTCGGCCGCGGTCAGATTGCCCGCGTCGATGCCAACGATACCGATGGCGTACCCTTCGCCGATGATTGGTTCTACCAGAGCAGCGGTGGCGAGGATTCCGGGCCGACACTCTAACCACTGGCTGAAACACCAAGGCACCAGGGCGAATCACTCACTCGGTGCTTGGCCATCGGGCCGAAACTGGGTGACAACGGCGGTCAGGCTCACGCAACCGGTTCAGCCTGATTGCCGCTTCAGCCAGACAAGGGAACGACACCACCATCTGTTGGCTCGTTGAGTCCGCTGTCATGGTGGAGCGCCTCACGTCTTTGGATAGATGGCATTGCATGGCGCCCCCCTTGGCGATCGACCCCGCCCGCAATGCGAGGACACGCGGTCATCCCGACACGAAGCTCACTGGGCGATTCTGGCAGTTCGCCGGCGGGCACGGCCAGGAAACAAAAAACAGTGTGAAGCCGCTTCATCGACCCACGATCCCCGACATCAATCCCCCAGTTCGACAAAAAGCTCCTTATCTCGGTGAGAAAAGGAGCCCATTGCCATATCGAAACATATATTTTAGTCGACTAGAAAGTATTTCCATCAAAAGTCGATCACATCAAAAGTCACTATTTCCTATGTACTACCCTTCGACCTTCTTTACGTGAAAGGGATCAAAGAAAGGCGCGGCGACGAGTATCTTGTTCTCCTGGCTGACCAGGTACCCCGCCTCGGCGCTTTTCGCGAGATATTCTTTCCACTCCGGGTCTGCCTGTAGCTTCTGGCGCTTGGCTGCGCGGTCGGCCGCATCCTCGTACATCCAGACATGCACATAGGAGTTGACATCACCCGTTTCAACCGCCCCATAAACAACGGGATAACCCAGGTGTTTACTCTGCACCTTCCACCCGTGGTCTTCATAGAGCTTCATGTGTTTCTTGATGGTACCCGGGCGGCAGGTGTATGTTCTTAGATCGTAGATCATCTTACTTCTCCTTCATCATGGTAGAAAATGGCGCTTTAACGTCCGCGATCGATTCAAACAGATCACGCAATGAGTAAATCATCATCAATGTTCCCGAGATGGGGATCGCGGCATAGAAAAGCCCCGTCGGAAGGTTCAGTACAGGCGTTACTGCACTGCTCCGTGCCGTCAGCTCCCATCCGTACCACGTCATGGCGAGCATGAACCCAAGGGATAGAAATGCCAGAAAGGCCCTGAGCAAAGGTGCCGCACGCTTTTGCCCTATCACCTGCTCGAGCCAATCTACTCTGAAGTGTCCCCGCTCTCGCCATAAGGCAGAGGAGCCCATGAATACCATCCAGGAAAACAAGCCCCTTACCACCTCATCCAGCCATGCGAAGCTCGCAAGTTGAAAGCTGCGCGCAATGACGCTTGAAAACAGCAGGATGAATAACGCTGCCAAACAGAACGAGGCAATCGCGCGCAGGAGTTGGCCCACCACTCGATCAAGTTTATTCATGAGTTCATCACCAGATCAGGCAGCCATGTCGATATCGCTGGAATCATGACGACGGCCATCAACACCACGAAAAGACCAATCAAGTAAGGCGTCAAGGCACGCGACAAGCGGCCGACGCTGATTTTGGCAATCGACGATGTTGCAAAGAGAACCATACCCACGGGAGGCGTCAGCAAACCGACCATCGAACACATGATCATGATCACGCCGAAATGCACCGGATCAACGCCAATCTGTGTTACGACAGGAAGAAACAAAGGCACGGTTAGTACGATGACCGCGATACCTTCCAGAAACATCCCCAGGACCAGCAAGATAGCAACGATAATAGCCATTATTATTGCTGGACTCTCGGAGAGGGAAAGCATGGTCTCCACCAACTGATTGGGAATGCGTTGGTGTATCAACAGCCAGCCAAAGAAGCCGGCGGCAGCAATAACGAACATGACCCGTACCGTATGGACCAATGTTTCCCATATTATCTCAGGAAGGTCGGATACCTTAACCTCACGATAGACAACCATTGATAAAAACATGGCGTAGGCACTGGCCATGACCCCCGCCTCGGTCGGTGTAAACACGCCACCAAATATCCCCGCAATAATAATCACCGGCGTCAGCAACGATAGAAGTGCAGACAGGAAACTACGGCCGATTTCGGCCCAATCGACATGATCCCGTCGGGACATCTTGTGGCGCAAGGCGTGCACGTAAACCGCCAGCATCAAGGCCAGCGCCATCAGGACGCCAGGCACAACGCCTGCAAGAAAAAGCTGGGCTACCGACACCCCGGTGATCGATGAATACAAGACGAAGGGGATGGATGGCGGAAACACCGGCCCTATGGTGGATGAGGCCGCCGTGATTGCCGCAGAAAAGTCCGGATCGTAGTCTCGATCCGCCATCGCTTTGAGCTCAACCTGCCCAAGCCCGGCCGCATCCGCCACAGCGGCACCAGACATGCCGGAAAAGAAGAGTGACGCCAGAACGTTTACCTGCCCAAGTCCACCACGAATATGTCCGACACACGCATCGGCGAAACGAAAGATCCGGTGAGTAATCCCTCCCGTGTTCATGAGATTACCGGCCAGGATGAAAAACGGTATCGCTAGAAGCGTAAAACCGGTGGTTGCCGAAAACATTCGTTGCGGCAACATCGCCAGAATATCAAAGTCCCCCTGCAGGGAATAAAAACCAACGGAAATCAGACCCAGCGCAGCAGCAACCGAAAGCCCGATACCAATCAAAGAGACAAGAGCTCCAAGGATGACGAATGTCAGCATATAGCACACCCCATACGGATTGGAGCGCAGTCCAGCGCTCCAATCCGTGCCGTAGAGATTAATCCAGGAAGCTCAGGAATGTTTGCATGTTTTCCTGACCGACATACTCTGAAACGCGATCTCTGGCCGGCCCCATCAGCTCAACAAACATCGCCGAGTCGGGATCCGTCACTTGCATGCCTCGCTCCTTGAGGGCAGCAATATCTTTCTCCTCTTGTGCGATGACGGCGTCCCGCATCATCGTCGAGGCGGCGACACTTTCCTCACGGACAATGGACTGCTGATCTTCGGAAAGAGAATCCCAGGTGTCCTTATTGACCACGTGGACCATGGAGTTGTAGACATGGCGTGTCAGAGCCAGATGGTCCTGCAACTCGTCAAAGTTGAAGTGGTAGATAACGCTGATGGGATTTTCCTGCCCGTCAACGACCCCTTGATTAAGAGCATTGGGAAGCTCGGGGAAGGCAATCTGCGCGGTTGATGCACCAAGTGCCTCAAGCGCTGCGACGATCTGCAATTCTGGCGGGGTGCGCAACTTCAAGCCGTCCACATCTTCGGGGCTCTCGATCGGCCTGACACTATTGGTGATATTTCTGAACCCGTACTCCCAGTTTGACAGCATGACCAGCCCCTCCTCTTCGAGCTGTGGCGCAACCCACTCAAAGAAGGGACCGTCAAGGACGTTGTGAGCCTCTTCGTAACTGCCGAAGGCGAAGGGTGTCATTACCGTACCAAATGCTTTTACATACTTGTCCAATCCCCCCTGAGTCGGCAAGTTCATATCGACGACACCGAGAACGGTTTGCTCAAGCTGCTCGGGAGGTGAGCCAAGCTCGTTTGCGGGATATAGCTCGACAGATACCGCACCCTCTGTTCTTTCTTCAACATTTTTCGCGAATGCCAACGCCGCCTGATGGGCAGGATGAGATTCTGCAGCAAAATGTGCCATTCGTAACGTAACATCCTGCGCTTCAACCGAGGCTGACAGAATGCAAGCGAGCGTGCCGAAAAGGATTTTATTATAATACATAGTACAATCTTCCTCTCATTATAGCTATCAGTTCTGTTTCATTACATCAGTGAGCGCCTACTCCTTCAGGCAAGCTTCGATGCCAGAAAGCTCTTCATATGCCTTGATCACGGCTGTGCAACCTTCGTTACCGTGCCCCATTATCGAAGCGAGGGCATAGGTGTTGTGCACCGACTGCGCCATGAAAGCCGGAAGACCTGCCTGTTCCAACCACTCGGCATAATAACGAACGTCTTTCTGAGCATTTTCCAACGACATGTGTGGCGTAAAATCACGCTGGAGCGTCAGGTTGCCATAAAGGTCCATCATCCCCGACTTGCCACCAGCCGCCGAGATAATCCCGATGACCTTTGACATATCGAGCCCCTCTTTCGCGGCAAGGGCAAAGCCTTCGCACCAGGACGCCACATTGGCGAAGGCAATGTAGTTATGGATCAACTTCAAGCGTGTCGCGTGTCCGGCGGGACCCACATGAAAAATGTTTTCTGCATAAGCACCGAAGACGGGGCGCAGTCGCTCCAGCAGTGCCTCATCGCCACCAAACAAGACGTTGACCTCACCACGTTCAGCATGAGCGGGAGTGCGGGTCATTGGGGCTTCTGCGTATTGAACAGAGGCCTGCTCACACGCTTTGCGCATCAGCTCGACATGCTCGACCGAGACCGTCGTGTGGTCCAGAAAGATGGCATCCTTAGGCAACTTGGCCAAGGCGCCATCGGGTCCGAGGGCGAGCGCCTGGACCGCTTCTGCGGTGGTGATACAGACGGCAAGAATATCGGACTCTGAGGCGATCTCGCCGACCGAGCCTCCTTTTACCGCGCCTTCATTGACCGCTCTGGCGACCCTTTCCGGATCCAGATCGTAGACCGTAACCCTGTGGCCCTTGAGGCAGAGATTCTTGACGAGCCCTCTCCCCATGCCACCCAGACCGACAAACCCGATACGTTGCCCTGCCATTACCTTCTCCTTGTTGCTCTTGTGTTCTGTGGACCTCAAGCTAGTTCAAGCCTGTTTGTCTGACAACTGTTTTTAGTGCTACCTTTGTCGCACTAGCCCCTTGCAGGTCGCATGGCCTACGCTTCAACGACGCGTCGCGGCTTGAGCTGTTCAGACGATCAGGAAGACATCCCAATGCAGGATTTTGAAATCTATGGGCGTATTGATCGCCCTCGCCGGCTACCTGATGAGGTCGCGGTAGCCCTGACCAAGGCGATCGAAGGAGGCCAGCTTCAGCCTGGCGACCGCCTTCCCACCGAGGCGGTACTTTCCAAGAAATTTGGCGTTGCGCGCACGGTGATCCGCGAGGCGATTTCGCTTCTCAAGTACGATGGCGTCGTCGACTCTCGACGTGGCGTCGGCACTTTTATTACGGAAACCACCAATCGTTCGGCGTTTCGCATCAGCCCGGGATGTTTCGAAAAACGCAAGCAGATCATAAAGTTGCTTCAGCTTAGAGCAGAGGTGCAGGCAGGGGCCTCGGCGCTTGCCGCTGGAACACGCACGGCTGAGCAAATGCAGGCTTTAGAAGATCTCTTTGCAGAAATCGAGCGACTTGACGCACTCGGTCCAGATGGAGCGCTTGAGCAAAGAGTCGACACCGAGCTCGAATTCTATCGGCGCATTACCGAAGCTTCTGACAATGAATATTATGTCGAGGTTATCGGCATGATTGAGGGGAATATACAGAGCAACCTGCGCTCGGCCTTTCTGAAGAATGCAGCGGCTTCTGAATTCGGCCCTTCCATTCTGGATGAACACCGCGCGGTGAGAGATGCACTGGCAATACAAGACGCATCGCTAGCTCGCAGCGCGACACGCCTACGCTTCGAACGCGCGGCTGAGCGTCTGGCAGCTCGCGAAGACTTTCTATAAGAACAAGGGTCTAGATTTATGAGTGAACAACCGTCACGTCATGGTGGAAAAGTTCTCGTCGAAGCCCTCGAGGCACAGGGGGTGGAGCGGGTATTTTGTGTGCCTGGAGAAAGCTACCTGGCCGCTCTTGATGGGCTTTTCGATTCCGGCGTGGACACCATCGTGACGCGACACGAAGGCGGGGCCTCGCTGATGGCCGAAGCCGATGGGAAACTTACCGGGCGTCCTGGCATCGCTTTCGTCACGCGGGGCCCCGGCGCCACCAACGCTTCCTGTGGCGTACATGTCGCCTACCAGGACTCGACGCCCATGATTCTCTTCATTGGGCAGGTGGCGAGCGATCAGCGCGACAGAGAAGCTTTCCAGGAAGTCGACTACCGGGCCATGTTCAATCCATTGGCAAAATGGGTCGCGGAAATTGATCGCGTCGACCGGATTCCTGAGTACGTAAGCCACGCCTTCCATGTCGCTCAAAGCGGCCGTCCGGGTCCTGTTGTGCTCGCACTTCCCGAGGACATCCTCTCATCAGACTACACTGGCGCCCCGGCTGTACCGGCTGCCACGCTACCTTCGGGCAAGGCGGCTGAGAGCGATGTCGGCGCCATTGTCGACATGCTGGCGAAGGCCGAACGCCCGTTGGTTATCGTCGGCGGTGGGCCCTGGTCCCAGAAAGCCGCCAATGCGCTCGGACGATTTGCCGACAAGGCCGCGCTACCGGTGGGAGCCTCTTTTCGCTGCCAGGACTATCTCGACAACCGACATTCACACTATGTTGGCGACGTTGGTATCGGCATCAACCCCAAGCTCGCGGAACGCGTCAAGAATGCCGATGTCATTCTCTCACTCGGTGCTCGACTGGGTGAAATGACGACCAGCGGTTACACCTTGCTGACGCCTCCCCTGCCGCGACAGACCCTCATACACGTCCACGCAGACGCTGCGGAAATTGGTCGTGTCTATCGACCGGCCCTCGGCGTCGTCGCGAACGCTGCTGAGCTCGTCTGTCAGCTGGCCGATGCAGCAAGGTCGCCGGAGTCACCGCGTGATCAATGGATCACCGGCGCGCGCTCGGACTACGAGGAGTGGCAGCAACTACAGCAGAGCCCCGGTGACCTGAAGATGGAACAAGTCATCTCTCACCTCAACGAGGCGCTCGGTGAGGATGCCATCCTGACAAATGGTGCCGGGAACTACTCCGCGTGGCTTCATCGCTACTATCGCTATCGCAACTGGCCCACCCAGCTTGCCCCCACCAGTGGCTCAATGGGCTACGGCTTGCCGGCAGCGATCGCCGCCAAATTGCGCCACCCCGAGCGAGACGTGGTCTGCCTGGCAGGGGATGGCTGCTTTCAGATGGTGATGCAAGAGTTTGGTGTTGCCTGTCAGTACGGCGCAAATGTCATCGTTCTGGTGTCCAACAACGGCATGTACGGCACCATTCGCATGCATCAGGAACGAAAGTATCCGGACCGCCCCTCGGGAACACGAATGCACAATCCCGACTTCGCTGCATTCGCCAGAAGTTACGGGGGCTTTGGCGCAACCGTGACAAGCGATAGCGAATTTCCAGCCGCACTGCAGGCAGCCAGAGAGGCAGGGGTTCCCGCGATCCTGGACTTGAAGGTAGACCCACACGCCCTGTCGCCCAAGCTGACCCTGGCCCGTCCATGAAGGCAGTAGCCAAGAGATACCCGCACGGACAGGAAGCTGCCCTGCCATCGCCAGGGTAGGCTTGATTCACCCCGACACCCCTGCCGGGCCGCAGCAGCATCTCAGTATCAAGCTGCACTTAATAGGAACCAGCTGCTCGCGCAGAAAGCTGCGCTCGCGGCCCGGGATCGGCTAGCTTGATGGCATCTGATGCACAACTTGGGCTATGGCAATGCGGCGAGCGAGGATGGTATTTCACAGACCTTTCACTGGTAAGTGATCCACCGCCATGGCGAAAAGCTCGCCACACGTATTTCGATAGCCGGTGATCTTGCGGTACGGGCAATACGCACCATCAGGCCGGTTTGACGCGCCTTTCCACACCACCGCGGGGTGAGATCAGCCCCCTCGTCAGGCCTCTCTGCGCAGGGCGTAGACGTAGGCCTCGACCCTACCGCCATCATCGAGGCTGACGGTGACCGGGGTACGTTGGTACTCGGGCCCCTCAAACTCGTCCAGGGCCGCCCAGTGTTCCGGTAGTGCGTCGGACACGAAGACGTGGCCTCGGATATCGTCGCCGGCGTCATCCAGCACCAGGCCCGGGAAGCCCATCTCGGCGCCCCAACCCGCCTGGTGCAGCCGTCCCTTGATGCTGCCCGGTTGCCAATGGCCGCCGATGGCCTGCATGACGTGTTCGTTGGGTCCGCCCGGCCCCAAGGTCCCGTAGATAAACAGGTGTGCCAAAACGCACCTCCCTCTCAATAGGTAAACGACTAATTTTCTCCGCTAGCCCCTGGGCTGGGCAAGCCCGGCCTGCTGCCAGCGTGCTGTGCCACGCGGTGGAGATCTGCCGTTTGAGAGTGGGAGGTATCGTCAATTCCGGTGCTGTGAAGCGAGGCTTTACCGCTGCCAGATGGATCAGGCTGGCGAACCTGAGGAAGGACAGACACCCTGCATGGATTGGGGTGGGGTCAACGCGGATAGAATTCACATAGAAAAAAGCCGCTGATTTCTCAGCGGCTTTCTCAAATTCTGTGGCGGAGGGGGAGGGATTCGAACCCTCGAAGCCTTTCGACTTACACACTTTCCAGGCGTGCTCCTTCGACCACTCGGACACCCCTCCGCATTGTCATCCCGAGAAACATGATGCCCGCGTTGCGCGGTGCTTATCCCTCAAGACGGCGCATACTTTATCGCCTTAAGTTCTCGATTGCAAGCCGTTTTTCGGCTTACATCAGATTCGTCGTGTGGCAGTTCGGGGTCTGATGGCGAAGCGGCGCGGTGGCGAAGCGGCGCGATGGCGTCAGCGTGCTGCGATGGGAGGTTCGCTGGCCAGCACGGCGTAGTCACCCCTGGCTTCCAGGCAAAGGGTGTCGCCGCACCACAGCTGCTGGACCAGGGCTATGCGGCCCTTGCCGCGTTCCGCCAGGCGCTGCTCCAGCGCCGCTTCGGCGCCTGTTTCGCTGCCGACCTGCCCGGCACTACCCTGCCCTGCCGCACCTCTGGCATCAACATCTGAGGAGCCGCTCGCCTCGGGTCGGCAGATCAGGCGGTAGTCGCCGGTCACCGGGGCGAGAAAGCGTTGGCTGGCCTCGGCCACCACCACGTCGCGGTTGTAGCCTCGACGGCGCAGCCACAGGGTGGTCCAGCACCAGCCGAGCAAGGTGGTCTGGGCGGCCAGCGAGCCGCCAAAACCGGTGCCCTTGTCGTTGAGGTTAGGGGTCAGGGCTAGCTCCCAGCGCAGCGAGTCCTGGTCGCGCGCCATGCAGGTGATGCCAAGCGATCCGACCAGGGGGATGGCCTCACCCAGCCAGTCGAGAAAGGCCCCGGGGTCGTCCTCGCCTCCCTCGGGCGGCAAGACGGGCCGCGGGTGGGCCGTGCCAACGCGTCTGATCAATTCATCCATGGTTCAGTCCCAACGCTCGGCTCTCTACTAGTCCCAACGCTCGACAAAATCCTCACTATCGTGACAGGCGATGGGCTTGTGGCGGCCTCCGAGCTGGCCGATGTAGATAAAGGCGACCAGTTCGTCGTCGTCGCCAAGCCGCAGGCCCTTGCGCACGGTGTCGTCGAAGGCGTACTTGCCGCTGCGCCACATGGCGCCGAGCCCCAAGGCGTGGGCGGCCAGCAGGATGCCGTGGGCAGCGCAGCCAGCGGAGATGACCTGCTCGATCTTCGGCACCTTGGGTACGTCCGGGTCCACCTTGGCGACGACGCCGATGATCATGGGTGCGCGCTTGGGCTTCATTCGGGCGCTATTGAGGCACTCGTCTGTCGCCTTGGGGTCTTCGCGAAATTCGGCCTCGGCGAACAATTCACCCAGGCGGTCGAGCCCCTCGCCGGAGAACTCGATAAACCGCCAAGGCCTGAGCTCCTTGTGGTCCGGTGCGCGCAGGGCGGCGCAGTAGATCGCCTCGAGTTGTTCGCGGCTAGGGGCCGGCCCCATCAGCTTGCCCATGGAGCTGCGCTCGTGCAGCAGTGTCATTGCATCCATCGTGTCACTCCAGAGGGTCCGAGCCCTGTCACTGTTCAGCGATCGAGAATTCTTCGCATTACCCTACCAGATCACTCGGGTATTGTCTGTGGCGCTATCGCTATCGCCCTGAGCCATTGCCGACTACTGGCGCGCCAGGCGCAGCGGCGTGGGCGGTGTCTCGCCGGGGGTACCGCGCCAGGGGCTGATATCGAGACCACCGCGGCGCACGTAGCGTGCCAGCACCAAGAGCCGTTCTGGGCGAGCCTTGTCCATCAGGTCCATGAAGATATGCTCGACGCAGTGCTCGTGGAAGTCCTGGTGCTGGCGATAGCCGACGATGTAGCGCAGAAGGCCTTCGCGATCGAGCCGGGGACCGCGGTAGCGGATCATCACGCTGCCCCAGTCGGGCTGGCCGGTCACCGGGCAGTTGGACTTGAGCAGGTGGGACGTCAGCGCTTCCTCGACGATCTCGTCACTGACCGAAAGGTGCTCCGGGCTCGGCGTATAGTCGCTGATCTCGATGTCCTGATCGTCGATACACTCCCCCGGCAACGGGCGCGGGTTGAGCTCGGCGTCGTCCACCGCCAGGATCTCCACGCTGAGCTCGGCACCGGCGGCCTCGCTCAGGTCGCGCTTCAGCGTTTCGATCAGTTCGTCGTGGCCAGCAAAGCGGGTTTGATTCAGGCTATTGAGGTAGAGCTTCCAGGATTTGGACTCGATCAGCCGGGGCGAGCTTGCCGGCAGGCGAAAGCGTGCCACGGCGACACAGGGCTTGCCTCTGGGCGTCAGCCAGGACAGCTCGAAGGCGTGCCATTCGTCCTCGCCGACGAAGGGCAGCGCGCCCTCCTCGATCCCCAGCGGTTTGCGGTTGGCGGCGCGTTCGATGGGGAACAGAAGCTGCGCATCGTAGCGCTCGGGATAGTCCGATTCCCGCCCCAGGGGCGCATCGGTCAGGGTGTCGGGGCGGTGGTGGGGATCCCGGGGGATAGTGGACATGGCAATACCTGAACAAGAGAGAGTCCGAGAGACAAACGGCTACCGGCCGCCCGAGGCGGCCGGAGCGATCAACTGCGAATGCCCTTGCCGTTTTCCAGCATCCACAGGGCGATGGCGAACAGCACCACGATAAAGCCGAAGATGGCGGCGAGCGCCCAGCCGACCGGGATGTCGGAGACGCCGAGGAAACCGTAGCGGAAGACGTTGACCATGTAGAGGATGGGGTTGAGCATCGAGGCGCCCTGCCAGAAGGCCGGCAGCAGCGAGATCGAGTAGAAGACCCCACCCAGGTAGGTCAGCGGCGTCAGCACGAAGGTCGGCACGATGGAGATATCGTCGAACTTCTTGCCGAGCAGCGCGTTGATGAAGCCGCCGGTGGCGAACAGTGCCGCGGTCAGGATCACCACCCCGATGGTCAACAGCGGGTGGGCCACCTCGATGCGGGTAAAGAACAGCGACACCCCGGTGACGATGATGCCGACACCGAGCCCGCGCGCCATGCCGCCGAGGATAAAGCCCGCCAGTATCACCCAGTTGGGCATCGGCGAGACCATCATCTCCTCGACGCTGCGCTGGAACTTGTTGGAGAAGAACGACGAGGCCACGTTGGAGTAGCTGTTGGTGATCACCGACATCATGATCAGCCCCGGGACGATGAAGTCCATATAGCTGTAGCCGTCCATCTCACCGATGCGCGAGCCGATCAGGTTGCCGAAGATGATGAAGTACATCGTCATGGTGATCGACGGCGGCAACAGGGTCTGCGGCCAGATCCGGGTAAAGCGCCGGACTTCCTTGGCTACCAGGGTCCACAGGGCGATCGCGATCTGACTCGGGTTCATCCTCTCAGCTCCTTGTCGGCGTTGCCGCTTTCCACCATGGACACGAACATTTCCTCCAGCCGGTTGGCCCGGTTGCGCATCGACAGCACCCGCACGCCGTCTGCCTTGAGGGCATCGAAGACGTCGTTGAGGCACTGCCCGCGATGCACCATCACCGATAGCTGGGCGCTGTCCACCTGCTTGACCTCGAAGCCTTCGATGGCGGGGGCATGATCGATGGGTTCGGCCAGATCCAGCAGGAAGGTCTCGGTGTCGAGCTCACTCAGTAGCTCGCGCACGCTGGTGTTCCTGACGATCTCGCCGTGGTTGATGATGCCCACGTTGCGGCACAGGCTCTCCGCCTCTTCCAGATAGTGGGTGGTCAGGATGATGGTGGTGCCTTCCTCGCGGTTGATACGCCGCATGTACTCCCACATGCTGCGGCGCAACTCGATATCCACCCCGGCGGTGGGCTCATCGAGGATCAACAGCTTGGGACGGTGCATCAGCGCGCGGGCGATCATCAGGCGGCGCTTCATACCGCCGGACAGCATGCGTGCGCTGCCGTTGCGCTTGTCCCACAGGCTGAGGTCCCTGAGCAGACTTTCCGCCCGAGGCAGGGCTTCACGGCGAGGCATGCCGTAGTAGCCGGCCTGGGCCAGCACGATATCGATGACCCGCTCGAACTGGTTGAAGTTGAACTCCTGCGGCACCACCCCGAGATGGTACTTGGCCCGGGCAAAGTCCTCGTCGATATCGATGCCGAAGATCTTTACCTGGCCGGCGGTCTTCTGCACCAGCGAACAGACCACGCCCAGGGTGGTGGACTTGCCCGCCCCATTAGGGCCAAGCAAGGCGTAGAAGTCGCCCTGCTGGACGTCGAGGTCGATGCCCTTTAGGGCCTTGAAGCCATTGCCGTAGACCTTGGTCAGGCCTCGAATGGACAGAGCCGGTTCGGCCATGAGGGATCCTTGGTGTCAGGGTTGAAAGCTTGGGCTTTGAAGCATGAGATCGGACGCCAAGCGCTGCACGCCTTCGCTAGCTTGCCTGTCGCGGGTGACTCGACGTTGACGGTTGGCATCGGCTTGCCCAACCCGTCGCGATCGCGCCGTGCCGAGCGACGGGATTCGCTATTCGATAGAAGGCTTAGCATATGGGGTCGGTCGGGAGCATCTTCAACCGGACAAAGCGGCAAATGCGGCGTCGACGCAAGGGGCACTCGATGGTCTTACGCCGGACTCGCTTCGCGCAAGCACAAAAAAATCGCCGATCAACGCGATGATTCGCGTCGCTCAGGCGACTGTTGCTGCTTCTGGCGATGTGCTTTCCACAGGTATTTGAGACGCTTCTCGATACTGGAGCGGGAAACGAGATTCGAACTCGCGACCCCAACCTTGGCAAGGTTGTGCTCTACCACTGAGCTATTCCCGCTTGATCGATGCAGTCCAACGATGTCTTCATCGTGTCCTGCCTGCGCTGCGAAGTGGCGTCCCATAGGGGGTTCGAACCCCTGTTCCCGCCGTGAAAGGGCGGTGTCCTGGACCACTAGACGAATGGGACGCATGGAGCGGGAAACGAGATTCGAACTCGCGACCCCAACCTTGGCAAGGTTGTGCTCTACCACTGAGCTATTCCCGCAAACGCATCGCAAATTGTACCGGAAAGTGGCGTCCCATAGGGGGTTCGAACCCCTGTTCCCGCCGTGAAAGGGCGGTGTCCTGGACCACTAGACGAATGGGACGCATTGGAGCGGGAAACGAGATTCGAACTCGCGACCCCAACCTTGGCAAGGTTGTGCTCTACCACTGAGCTATTCCCGCGCTGCGCACTACTGCCGCATTCCGGCCTCGAGATTCGAGTTGGCGTCCCATAGGGGGTTCGAACCCCTGTTCCCGCCGTGAAAGGGCGGTGTCCTGGACCACTAGACGAATGGGACGCATCCGCCTCGTCTCATCTCGAGGTGGCGCGTATGTTACTGAGCACCCTCAAAAGTGTCAACCCCGGCTGAAGGATTTCCTGCTCGATTCAGCGCCCTTCTCTATATAGGCTCTTTCTATACGCATTCACTCTCCATCGACGCTTTAGCCACCCTCCCCTGCATCGTGGAACGCAGGAGTTGGTCAAACTGCAGCAAACGTCTTAGCTTGAATACCGAGGCTGCGACTTTGATGCAGTCGTGGGTGCCGCATCGACGCGAACCACGATGCGCAAGCCTCGACCGAACGTCACGGGAGACCGTCCATGCGCAAGAAGATCGAGAAGTCCGACGCCGAATGGCGAGAGCAGCTTACCCCGGAGCAGTACCACGTCACCCGCGAAAAAGGCACGGAACGTCCCTTTACCGGTGACTACCAGATCACCGAGGTGCACGGCATCTATCACTGCGTGTGCTGCAACGCCCCCTTGTTTGAAAACGAGCACAAGTTCGACGCTGGCTGCGGCTGGCCCAGCTTCGACCGCCCGCTGTCCTGCGAAAGCGTGCAGCGCCATGAGGACACCAGCCACGGCATGCACCGCATCGAGGTCACCTGCCATCGCTGCGATGCCCACCTGGGCCACGTGTTCCCCGACGGTCCGACCAGCACCGGAGAGCGCTTCTGCATCAATTCGCTGGCCATCGACTTTCATGAGGGGGAGTAGGCGTTGCGCCCTCCCCCGGCCTACGCCTCAGACGTCTCTCTCCCCTTGCCCCTTCCCTCCTCGTTGCAAGCCCCTGTGCCCGCCGCCAGGTGTTTCTCGGCGGGCCTGGCGCTCTCGTCGCCCGGACCTTGCGACCTCGCCTCCCGCCGTGTGCGACCCTGCCCTCCATCATCTGCGACCTTGTCATCCACCGCTCGCGACATTTGCCTCGCATTTCCATAAGATGGGGAGCCATTTGCGCAACACCCTTTAGAAAAGGCAGGAGAACGAGATGCTGGGCTGGTTTCCGGGACATATGAACAAGGCGCGACGCCAGATTCTCGAGGCGCTGCCGGAAATCGACGTGGTCATCGAGGTGCTGGACGCGCGCCTGCCCTATTCCAGTGCCAATCCGATGCTGGCGAGCCTGACCCGCCACAAGCCGGTACTCAAGATCCTGTCCCGAGCCGATCTGGCCGATCCTGAGGGTACCCGCGCCTGGACCGCCCACTTCGACGCCCAGCCAGACACCCGCGCCCTGGCGGTGACCACCACCAATACCCGCGAGCTCAAGCGCATTCCCAAGCTGTGCCATGAACTGGCTGGCCAGGTGCGTGCCGACCGCGACGTGCGGGTGATGGTGATGGGCATCCCCAACGTCGGCAAATCGACGCTGATCAATGGTCTGGCGGGACGCACCATCGCCAAGACCGGTAACGAACCGGCGGTGACCAAGCGCCAGCAGAAGGTACGCATCCAGGGTCGCGTGGCGCTGACCGACACCCCGGGCGTGCTGTGGCCAAAGATCGAGGATCAGGCCAGTGCCTATCGTCTGGCGGCCAGCGGCGCCATCCGCGATACCGCCATCGACTATGTCGATGTGGCCCTGATCACCGCCGCCGAGCTGGCCAAACGCTATCCAGAGGCGCTCAAGGCACGCTATAAACTCAAGGCGCTGCCGGCCTACGAGGCCAATCCCGACGCCGACAAGGTCGAGGCCGATGGAGACGCTCGCCCGGACCTGATGGCGCTGGCCGGCTTCGACGGCCACGCCATCCTCGCCGAGATCGCCGCCAAGCGCGGTGGCCTGCGCGCCGGTGGCGAGATCGACCTGCACCGCGGCAGCGAGGTGCTGTTGCACGAACTGCGTGATGGCAAGCTCGGGCGCCTGACCCTGGAGACCCCGGAGGACATCCCGGCGCCTGAGGAAGCCGCTGTCGAGGCCGAGGAAGATGCCTCGGAAGACGGCTCGCAGGATGTCGCAGAAGGCGCCTCGAAGGCAGCACCTCACCAGGGTGCCCAGGGCGAAGCGGCGAGCGACGACTAGGCCGCACGCCCGGCCACCGCCGCCCCGGCAACGCATCGACAGGACTCACCAACAACGACACTCCCGCCCCGGCGGGCACGGACACACGGACCCAGCGAGACCCGCGCCATGGACACGCCCACCCTTTCCAAGTCTCACAAGCTCGACAACGTCTGCTACGACATCCGCGGGCCCGTGCTCGAGCACGCCAAGCGGCTGGAGGACGAAGGACAGCGCATCCTCAAGCTCAATATCGGCAACCCTGCGCCGTTCGGCTTCGAGGCGCCGGAAGAGATCCTGCAGGACGTGATGCGCAATCTGCCCACCGCCCAGGGCTACTGCGACTCCAAGGGGCTCTACTCGGCGCGCAAGGCGATCATGCAGGAGTGCCAGCGCAAGGAGATCCCTGGCGTCGGCATCGAGGACATCTACATCGGCAACGGCGTCTCCGAGCTGATCGTGATGGCCATGCAGGCGCTGCTCAACGACGGCGACGAGGTGCTGATCCCGGCCCCCGACTACCCGCTGTGGACCGCTGCGGTGAACCTGTCCGGCGGGCGTGGCGTACACTATCTGTGCGACGAACAGGCCGACTGGGCGCCAGCGATGGACGATATCCGCGCCAAGGTAACCAGCCACACCCGCGCCATCGTCATCATCAACCCCAACAACCCCACCGGTGCGGTCTACCCCCCCGAGGTGCTGCGCGAGCTGCTCGACATCGCCCGTGAGCACAACCTGGTGGTGTTCTCCGACGAGATCTACGACAAGATCCTCTACGACGACACCGTGCACGTGGCCACCGGGGCACTGGCCAGCGAAGACCAGCTGGTGGTGACCATGAACGGTCTGTCCAAGAGCTACCGCTGCGCCGGCTTTCGCAGCGGCTGGATGACCCTGTCCGGGGCGGTGGCACGCCAGCGCGCCAACGACTTCATCCAGGGCCTGACCATGCTGGCCTCGATGCGCCTATGCGCCAATGTGCCCGCCCAGCACGCCATCCAGACCGCACTGGGGGGCTACCAGTCGATCAACGACCTGATCCTGCCCGGCGGGCGCCTGCTGGCCCAGCGCGACATCACGGTGGAAAAGCTCAACGCCATCCCAGGGGTCAGCTGCACCACGCCCAAGGGGGCGCTCTACGCCTTTCCGCGCCTGGACCCCAAGGTCTTCAATATCCAGGACGACCAGCAACTGGTGCTGGACCTGCTGCTGCAGGAGAAGATCCTGCTGGTCCAGGGTACCGCCTTCAACTGGCCCGACCCGGACCACGTGCGCATCGTCACGTTGCCCTGGGCCGATCAGCTCGGCGACGCCCTGGATCGCTTCGCCCGCTTCCTCTCGCGCTATCGCCAGTAGGCGGTCACGCCGACGTCATCGCCGGGTGCCAGCATCGAATCCGCTATCTCGACGCTGGCACGGCGATAGCGTCATCCGCGCCCGGGCGCTTGAAACTTGTCGCTCCAGGGCTTATCTAAGCATCTGATTCCTCCCGTCGAGCCGATTGGCTCGGCAGGTTTCCTTCCTTACGGAGAATGTCGGCAATGATGAGAATCCTGCTCTTCCTGGGCACCAACCTGGCGGTGATCCTGGTGGCGAGTATCACCCTGCGCCTGCTCGGCGTGGAGCCCTACCTCAACGCCCAGGGCATCAACTTCAACAGCCTGCTGATCTTCTGCTTCGTGTTCGGCATGGCGGGTTCCATGGTGTCGCTGTTCATCTCCAAGTGGATGGCCAAGCGCTCCACTGGCACGGTGATCATCGAAAACCCCTCCAACGCCACCGAGCAGTGGCTGGTCGACACCGTCGCCGAGCTGGCCCGCGAGGCCAACATCAAGACCCCGGAGGTCGGCATCTTCCCGGCCCAGCAGTCCAATGCCTTTGCCACCGGCTGGAACAAGAACGATGCCCTGGTCGCGGTGTCCGCCGGCCTGCTCAATCGCATGCAGCCCGAAGAAATCAAGGCGGTGCTGGCCCATGAGATCGGCCACGTCGCCAACGGCGACATGGTCACGCTTGCCCTGATTCAGGGCGTGCTCAACACCTTCGTGATGTTCTTCGCCCGGGTGGTCGCGCAAGTGGTCGACAGCTTCCTGCGGCGTGACGACAACGAGGGCCTCGGCTTCTTCGGCTACATTGCCGTGGTCATGGTCGCCGAGATCGTTTTCGGCATCCTGGCCTCGATGATCGCCGCCTGGTTCTCGCGCTTCCGCGAGTACCGCGCCGACGCCGCCGGGGCCAAGCTCGCCGGTTCCGGCGCCATGATCAATGCCCTGGCTCGACTCAAGGCCGAGACCCAGATGCCCGACCAGATGCCGGACACCCTGACCGCCTTCGCCATCACCACCGGCCAGACCCGCAAGCTGATGGAAAAGCTGTTTGCGAGCCACCCGCCGCTGGATGATCGCATCCGCGCGCTCAAGGAAGCCGCCTACCGCCAGTAAGCGCACACTTGATACGCTCTCAACGCCCCCGCCCGGCCCTGCCTGGCGGGGGCGTTATCGTTGGAGCCGGCTTTCACTTACTCCTCTCGGCACACCCAGGATCGCTTCGCCATTTGCGCGTACGCCTCGTCACGACAATAGTTAAGCAGCGTACAACGAGGCGTTCTGGCCGCACGGCCAGCGGCCTGCAACGATCTATTGAAAACACGAGGGTATGCCATGTCAGTCTCCTACTCCCTGCGCGGGGCAATCGCAGGCTCGGCGCTAGGGCTCGCTCTGGGTCTCGTCTCGACCTCGGCGCTGGCCGACAGTCAGGCGATCCTGGAAGGCGAACGCTTCCATCCTGAGGTCAGCACCCGCGGCATGGTCGCCACCAGCCACTTCCTGGCCTCCGAGGTGGCCCGCGAGGTGCTGGCCAACGGCGGCAATGCCGTGGACGCCGCCGTCACCGCAGGCTTTGCGCTGGCGGTCACCCAGCCGCGTTCGGGCAATATCGGCGGCGGTGGCTTCATGCTGATCTCCGACGAGAACAGCGATGAAGTCATCGCCATCGACTACCGCGAGAAGGCGCCCAAGGCGGCCTACGAGACCATGTTCCAGGACGACAACGGCGACGCTGTGGCCGAGCTGTCCCGCTACACCCACAACGCCGCCGGCGTACCCGGCACCGTGGCAGGGCTGGCACTGGCGCTGGAGCGCTACGGCACCATGAGCCTGGCCGAGACCCTGGCCCCAGCCATCAAGCTTGCCGAAGAGGGCTTCGCCGTGCCCCAGCGCTTCGTCGACGGCATCGACAGCGCCAGCGAACGCTTCGAGCCCTGGGAGGCCAGCCGCGCCAAGTTCTTCAAGGAGGATGGCTCGCGCTACCAGGTCGGCGACATCTACCGCCAGCCGGACCTGGCCGCCACCTTGAAGCGCATCGCCGAACAGGGCCCCCGTGAGTTCTACGAGGGTGAGACCGCCGAGCTGATCGCCGCCGAGATGGGGCGTCACGACGGCCTGATGACACTGGAGGATTTGGCCAGCTACGAGGCCACCGTGCGCGAGCCGGTGCATGGCAGCTACCGTGGCCACGACGTCTACGCGATGAGTCCGCCGTCCTCCGGTGGCGCCCATATCGTGCAGATCCTCAACATCCTCGAGGACGACGATATCGGCGAGCTGGGCTTCAACTCGGCCCGCACCATCCATCTGATGGCCGAGGCAATGAAGCGGGCCTACGCCGATCGCTCCCAGTATCTGGGTGACACCGACTTCGTCGAGGTGCCCCTGGCCGGACTGACCTCCGAGGAGTACGCCGCCGAGCTACGCAGCGATATCGCCGCCGACCAGGCCACCCCAAGTGCCGATATCGCGCCAGGCAACCCACTGCCCTACGAGTCCAACGAAACCACTCACTTCTCGATCGCCGACGGCAACGGCCTGGCGGTGTCCAACACCTACACCATCAACTTCAGCTATGGTTCGGGCATCGTGGTCGACGGCGCCGGCTTCCTGCTCAACAACGAGATGGACGACTTCTCGGCCAAGCCGGGGGTACCCAACGCCTACGGCCTGATCGGCGGCGAAGCCAACAAGATCGAGCCGGAGAAGCGCATGCTGTCATCGATGACGCCGACCATCGTCAAGCGCGACGGCAAGAACTACCTGATCACCGGCAGCCCCGGTGGCTCGCGCATTATCACCACCACCCTGCAGGTGCTGATGAACGTGATCGACCACGACATGAACATCCAGGCAGCGGTCAGCATGCCGCGCATCCACCATCAGTGGCTGCCCGACGAAATCCGCATCGAACAGGGCGTCAGCCCCGACACCCTGGACCTGCTGGAGAGCATGGGCCACACCGTCAGCCAGCAGGAGGCCATGGGTGCCGCCCAGTCGATCCTGATCGAGGACGGCGTCTTCTACGGCGGCGCCGATCCGCGCCGTTCCACCTCCTCGGCCATGGGGCTGTAGCCTGCTGACACTCAGGCAACGCCAAGACTTGGCCGCGACGCCAAGACTCAGCCGCGCGATGGAAGTCGCAGTAGAGGATGTCCGCCACAACAGACAAGGGCCCGGCGCATGGCGTCGGGCCCTTGGGGTGTCCATGCAGCTGGTCGGGAAAGACCACTTGGGCGGCGGTGCCGTCTGTGTCAGCGGTGCCGTCTGTGTCAACGGCAGTCCACTTGAAAGCCGGCCCCGGACAGCAGGGGCGCCAGCTCCTGCGCCTGGCCGACAAGCTCCAGCGTCAGGGTCGAAAACTCACGACGCAGCGGATAGCTCGCCCGACACTGATCAAAGCCCTTGCCCGGGTCATCGACGGCCATGGCTCGCAGCAGTCGATCATGGTCGCGCCGCGGGTCATACACCGCCCGCATGCACAGCGCCAGCACCTCTTCCGGCGACAGGCCGCCATCGAGCACCAGGCGTGACAGCGCGGGAGCGGGCAGCAGCTCAGCGAGGGAAACCCTTTCCCCCAGCCCCAGGTGGGCCACCAGCGCCTGATGGATCTGATGGGTACCGCGCAGCTTGCCGTCCAGGCTATGCCCCGCGATATGGGGCGTGGCCAGGGCGACCTGGTGCGCCAGTACCTGGTCGATGGAGGGCTCTTCCTCCCACACGTCGAGCAGTGCGGTGAGGTCATCACCGCGAGCCAGGCGTCGGCTCAGCGCCTGACCGTCGACGCAGTCGCCACGTCCGGCATTGAGCAGCAGCGTACCGGGTGCCAGCGCCTCGATGCGCCGGGCGTCGAGCAGGTGGCGAGTGGCGTGGCGTCCCTCGCGCACCAGCGGGGTATGCAGGCACAGCACGTCGCAGCTGTCGATCAGGGCGTCCAGCTCGACAAAGTCCTGGCCGTTCTCGTCACCGGCTCTGCTGCTGGCTTCCCTCTCGGCCCGGGGCGGGTCGCACAGCCGGTGCTCGATGCCCATGGCGGCCAGACGGGCCGCCAGCCGGCCGCCTACATTGCCGACGCCGACGATACCCACGCGACGCTCGAGCAGCGACTGGCCACGACGCTCGCAGGCCAGCATCAACGCCGACAGCACGTAGTCCACCACCGGCTCGGCATTGCAGCCCGGGGCGCTTGCGAAGGTGATGGCATGGCGCGCCAGGGCGGCCTGGTCGACATGGTCGGTGCCAATGGTGCAACTGCCGACAAAAGACAGCGGCGAGCCCTTGGCCTTGGTGGCCTCGATCAAATCGGCGTCGAGACGCGTGATCGAGCGAATCACCAGGGCATCCACATCGGCCAGGCTGTCGGCGTCGATCTCGCGCCCCGGCCGGCGGCTGACCTGGCCAAGCGGCGCAAAGCAGGCATCGGCGGCGGGCACGTTGGCATCGACAAGAATCTTCATGGGGTTCCCCGGGTCGCAGGTATCGGGCTCCCGGTCATGCAACCGGGCTATTTGTGGATTAGCCTCAAGGGCTTACAATGCCCATGATAACCATAATGGAAACACTGCAAAGGCTTTATCAGCGTTTCCAGAAACGGAGCCGGCGCCCGCCCTCCGTAGCCACCAAGTGATATGACGGGAGTCGCCGTGATCGTCCGCTGGGAAACCGACCATGACTATGTCCTCGTGCACGTGCACCAGGACATGTTCGGCGACTGGATCTTCAGCCGTGCCTGGGGCCAGATCGGAACCCAGTTCGGCGGGCTCAAGCATCAGCTGGCCGATGACTACGGTCAGGCAATGATGTGGCTGGAAGACGAGAAGACCATCCTCGGATCGCGAGGTTTCACCAAGGTCCTGGAAGCCGACGACCATAGCCCGGAAGGCCGTGAAGCCATGGGGCAATTGTCACTGCTGGACGAGCACTGAGCATGGCGGACACCTCCCCTGCCAGCCTGGCTCCCCGACTGCGTGCCCTGCTGGAGAGCCTGCCCGACAGCGCCCTGCCGATCACCTACCAGCAGGCCGCCGAGGCTCTAGGGCTCACCCCGCCACGCACCATCCGCCGGGTGGCCGAAGCCCTGGAAATCACCATGCGCGAGGATGTCGCGGCCGAACGACCGCTGATCGCCGCCCTGGTGGTCAGCCGCCAGGCACCCCAACTGCCGGGCCCTGGCTTCTTCGAACTGGCGGTGGCACTTGGGCGTCTTGACGAGGAGCCGACCTCACATCTCGAGGCCTACCAGCGAGAGCTGGCCGCTGCCCTGGCGACCCGCCGCTAACGCGGTGGCCGCCATGGCGACGAGGCCACCACTACGGGCGCTCTCGCCATAGCCCTTGTTACAGTCATCCTACAGCCATCCCGGCACCCGCTCAGAGCTTGCCGAAGACGCGGCGTCCCTTCACCCGGGACGCTGTTACTGCGGGAGCCTCCCTCCCCTGGCTCGCCGAGTCCGCTTCGGCTTGCACAGCGACCACTTGCTCGCTCAACCACCCGCGTGTCGTCAGCCAGCGCATGACGGCATCCGGCTCCACCCGCCCCTCCAGGACGTCATCGGGACGTTCAGCGTCGATCAGCACCGGGATCCTTTCGCCGTAACGGCGAAGCAGGGTGTCGTCTTCGCTGATCTCGATACGCTCGATGGTGAACTCCACCCGGGCAAGGGCACGCACCAGGGCTTCCATCTGCTCGCACAGATGGCAGCCCAGGGTGGTGTAGAGCGTCAGTACCATCACGACGCCTGCCGATGGCGGATGAGGAAGCAGTGGTGCAGGTCCGGCCGGCGGCTGAAGTCAGGGTCGAAGGTCTGACGCGAGATGTCCTTGACCTCGAAGTCGACGGCAAGCTCGTCATCCATCTGAAAGCGCCGCTGGTTGTTGGAGAACACCAGGGTACCGCCCGGCGCCAGCCGAGCCATGGCCAGGCGCACCAGGCGCGGGTGGTCCCGCTGGACATCCAGGGTGTCTTCCATCTTCTTGGAGTTGGAGAAGGTCGGCGGGTCCATGAAGATCAGGTCGAACTCGCCGCCTGCGGTCTCCAGCCAGCGCAGGCAGTCGTCGCGCACCACCCGGTGGCGCGACGGGTCGAGCCGGTTGAGCGCGAAATTGTCCCGCGCCCACTCCAGGTAGGTGTTGGACATGTCGACGCTGACACTGTCACTGGCGCCGCCCTCGGCCTCGCTGCCGAGCGCTGCCTGCACCGTGGCCGTGGCGGTGTAGCAGAACAGGTTGAGAAAGCGCTTGCCGGCAGCCATCTCGCCGAGCATACGGCGCACCGGGCGATGATCGAGAAACAGCCCGGTGTCCAGATAGTCACGCAGGTTGACCCACAGCGTCGCGCGACCTTCGGTGACCTGGAAGCGCTGGCCGCTTCGCCCCTGCTTCTCGTACTGGGACTTGCCCTGCTGACGCTTGCGCCGCTTGATCACCACCTTGCCGGGGTCCACTTCCAGCACCTCGGGAATCACCCCAAGGGCATCGAACAGACGCCGCTGGGCCTGGGACGGGTCGATGGACTTGGGCGCGGCGTACTCCTGGACGTGGACGTGATCGCCGTAGACATCGATGGCCAGGGCATACTCGGGCATGTCGGCGTCGTACAGCCGATAGCAGCTCTCGCCGCTGCGCTTGAGCCACTTGCGCAGCTTCTTCTGGTTCTTTTCCAGACGGTTGGCAAACATCTGGGCGCCCTCGCTACGAGGTGCCGTGGATGTTGCCTGGGTATCGGAGGATGCCGACCCTTCACCTGCCCCGGTGGCCGGGCTAGCCTGGCCGTCGACCGCCGACGTTGCCTCAGCGTCATGGCGGCGACCCTGGCTCCGATCCGGGTTCTGACCCTGGCCCTGGTTCTGGCTCTGGCCATCGCGGCGTGCGATATCGATCAGCAACAGCTTGGCCTCGAGCGGGCCGTTTCTCAGCGCGTACTGCTTGTGGGCGCGCATGCCGAGACGGTGGCCAAGGTCCGGATTGCCGGTGAACAGCGCCAGGCGCCAGCCACCGAAGTCGGCCTTGAGCCGCTCGCCCAGGTCCGAATAGAGCCGCACCAGCTCCGGCAGCTCGCCGATACGCTCGCCGTAAGGCGGGTTGCTGATCACCAGCCCCGCAAGCTCGGGGTCGAGCACCCGCGGCCGCGCCAGGCGATGCACGCTGGCGCCATCGAGGTGGATCAGCGCCGGGATGCCGGCGCGCATGGCGTTGGTCTTGGCCGCCGACAGCGCCGGCGGGCTCTGGTCGAAGCCAAAGATCACCGAGCGCGCGCGTTTTCGTCCGATGCTCGCCCGGGCCTCGGCCTCGCGCAGGACCTCGCGCCACAGCGCCGGGTCGTGGCCGGCCCAGCGGGCAAAGCCGAAGCGCTCCCGATTCAGGTTGGGCGCCATGTCGGCGGCCATCAGCGCAGCTTCGATCAACAGCGTGCCCGAGCCACACATGGGGTCAACCAGCGGCGCGCCCTGCTTGGCCAACTCCGGCCAGCCGGCGCGCACCAGCAGCGCCGCCGCCAGGTTTTCCTTGAGCGGGGCGTGGCCGGTATCGCGACGATAGCCGCGCCGGTGCAGGCTGTCGCCGGACAGGTCGATGCCCAGCGTCAAGCGGCCACGGTGCAGGTGGGCATAGAGGCGAACGTCGGGATTACGGACGTCGACATCGGGACGCGCCTGGCCGGCCGCACCAAGACGGTCGACCACGCCATCCTTGACCGTCTGGGCGCCGAAGCGGGTGTGTCGAATCTCGTCACTGCGACCATGAAAGTCCACCGCAATGCTGGCACCGGCAGGCAGATGGCGCTGCCAGTCGACGGCGGCGGCGGCATCGTGCAAGGCATCCGGCGTTTCGACGCCTTCCGTCCGCGACAGACACAGGATGACCCTGTTGGCCAGGCGCGACCACAGACAGGCCCGGTAGGCACCCTCGAGATCGCCCTCGGCGTTCACGCCTGCCACGGTGGTCTTGCCCGGTGTCAAGCCGAATGTGACTAGCTCGTCGGCTAACAGTTGTTCGATGCCCCGCGGACAGGTTGCCAGAAGGTCAAGCTTCTCAGGCACTTGCTTCTCCTACATTAATGATGACTGCGAAAGCCATTATTCGGTTAACCATTTCATGACGACAAGGTGAACAGGTTGTTACAAAACAACAGTCGACAATGCCGAGCGGCTTACGCTATCAATGGAATGGTAGCTACGAGATACGACACATGTGTCCCTGTCAACAAGCCTTCATTTCGTGCGACTCGGGAGAGCCTGCACATCGCAGGGCTTGGGCATCACGGGCCTGCCGCTTGCATCCCCCGAATTTCCCGCAGGGGCAGGTCAGATTGGTACCTTTGTCACGAGGTAGACCCATGAAACGACAGAAACGTGATCGCTTCCAGCGTGCCTATGTACATGGCTACAAGGCCGGTCTCTCGGGTAGATCCCGCGATGACTGCCCCAGCCAGGACATCAATCTACGGGAATACTGGATGAGCGGTTGGCGTGAAGGTCGTGGGGACCAGTGGTCGGGCATGACGGGAGTGTCCGGCATTCACAAGAACCCCATGGTGCTCTGATAACGCAGTACTGTCGAGGTAAAGGAAAGACCCGCCAAGCCCATGGCAAAAGACGCCATGGGCTTTTTGCTGCCCGCCCTTTCAGCGCGCCGACGCCAGCGCCCTGGCGCACTCCCGGACCAGCCCCGGTCCGCGGTAGATAAAGCCCGAATACACCTGCACCAGATCCGCCCCTGCCTGACGCTTGGCCACCGCCGCCTGGCCACTGTCGACGCCGCCGACGCCGATGATCGGCATGTCGGGCAACGCCTGGCGCAGCCGCTCGATCACAAGGTTGGAGGCATCGAACACCGGGCAACCCGACAGTCCGCCCTGCTCATCGGCGTGCGCAAGCCCTTGCACCGCTTCACGGGATACCGTGGTGTTGGTGGCGATCACCGCGTCGATGCCATTGTCCGCCAGCGCCCGCGCCACCAGAACGACCTCTTCCTCGTCCATGTCCGGGGCGATCTTTACCGCCAGCGGCACACGACGCCCACTCTGTTCATCGAGGCGAGTGCCTGTCGAGCGCAGGCGTCCGAGCAACTCATCGAGGTGGTCGCCGAACTGCAGGTTGCGTAGCCCCGGAGTATTCGGTGACGAGATATTGACCGCCACGTAGTCGGCGTGAGCGTGAACCCGCTCCAGGCAGTAAAGGTAGTCGTCACCGGCGTCCTCCACCGAGGTGGTCAGGTTCTTGCCGATATTGATGCCGATCACCCCGCGGTAGCGGCTGGCCTTTACCTGCTCCACCAGGTGATCCACGCCGAGGTTGTTGAACCCCATGCGATTGATGATGGCGCCACGCTCGGGCAGGCGGAACAGCCGGGGCTTGGGGTTGCCGGACTGGGCCCTGGGGGTCACGGTGCCGACCTCGACGAAGCCGAAGCCCAGCGCCCCCAGGGCGTCGAGGTGATCGGCGTTCTTGTCGAGCCCCGCCGCCAGGCCGATACGGTTGGGGAAGCTCAAGCCCATCACCTTGACCGGATCGTCCACGCGGGCACCTGCCAGCAACCGCGTCGCCTTCACGCGCGCCGCCCAGTCCAGCGACGTCAAGGACAGGCCGTGGGCCCGTTCGGGATCCAGGCGAAACAACAGGGAGCGGGCGAGATCGTACATGGCGTCTCCGAGGCGAAAAAGGACGAGGGCGCGCGGCCGGGCGCGAGTATAGCGCAGCCGCGACGCCACGACGACTTCCTGAATCAGACCTCAGCCGTTTTGCCCAAACGGGCTTTCATCCCAGGTCGTCAGTGTCCAATGTCCCCTTCGGTAAACAGAAACTCGCGTAGATACTTGTCCATGGCGGGATCCTTGCGGCGCAGCCACTCCAGGGTCATGGCCGCGTGCTCCTTTTCCTCATCACGGTTATGTTCGAGGATCTTGCGTAGATCTTCGTCCTGACAGGCGTCAACTCGCTGGTTGTACCAGTCGACTGCCTCCAGTTCCTCCATCAACGACACGATGGCGCGATGGTAATCCCGGGTCTGCGCCGTCAACTCTTCCACCGGTTCGTGGTAGCCCTCGCTCGATCCAGCCATTCGCCACTCCTTTTCTTTGTAAATAGTTGTGTTCTACTAACTCCATCAACGTAGGACACGATCGTTGTCTTGTCAGTCAGCGACATATGCCGGGAGGGCCCATGACAGAAGTGACCGAGACGTTTGAAAGCCAGCTGTCGCGCATCCACCTGGCCCTGGAAGACGAGAACCCCCAGGAGGTCTCCGAGGCCCTGGAGGATCTCGAACCCGCCGAGGTCGCCCTGCTGCTCGAATCGCTGCCGCTGAGCGAGCGCATCAGGCTATGGGAACAGGTACCGGCGGAGGACGACGGCGAGGTCCTGCTGCACGTCCATGACGAGGTGCGCAGCACCCTGCTCGAGGACATGGACCCCGAGGAGATCGTCGCCGCCACGGCAAGCCTGGACACCGCCGACCTGGCAGAGCTGTTCGAGGACCTGCCCAAGCAGGTGGCCGAGGACATGCTGCGCACCATGGACGAGATGCAGCGCACTCGTCTGCAGGAGACCCTGTCGTTCGAGGAAGACAGCGCCGGGCGCCTGATGCGCACCGACGCCATCGGGGTGCGCTCCGACGTCACCCTCGAGACAGTGCAACGCTTCCTGCGCTGGAAGGAGTCGATCCCGGACAACACCGACAACCTGATGGTGGTGGACCGCATCGGCCACTTCGTCGGCGTGCTGCCGCTGGCCCGGCTGGTTTCCCATGATCAGGAGACCTCGGTGGCGGAGCTGATGGACGCCGACGTCGACGTCATCCAGGGCGACATGAAGTCCCGCGACGTGGCCACCCTGTTCCAGACCCACGACCTGACGTCGGCCCCGGTGGTGGACAACGACGGCATGTTGATCGGCCGTATCGTCATCGACGATATCGTCGACGTCATCCAGGAGAACTCCGAACAGGCGCTGATGAACATGGCCGGCCTCGACGAGGAGGAAGACCTGTTCGCGCCGGTTTTGCCCAGCGCCAAGCGTCGTGCGGTATGGCTCGGCATCAACCTGCTGACCGCCTTTCTCGCCGCCTGGGTCATCGGTCAGTTCGAGGATGCCCTGGAGAAGGTGGTGGCGCTGGCGGTACTGATGCCGATCGTCGCCAGCATGGGCGGCATCGCCGGCAGCCAGACCCTGACCCTGGCCATTCGCGGCCTCGCCCTTGGCCAGATCAGCAAGACCAACAGCAACTGGCTGCTGCGCAAGGAGGTCGGCATTGCCCTGCTCAACGGTATCGTCTGGGCACTGGTGGTGGCGGTGCTGGCGGTGCTCTGGTTCAAGAGCGTGGCGATCGGCGTGATCATCGCCGCCGCCCTGGTCATCAACATGCTGGCCGCCGGGGTCTGCGGCATCGTGATTCCCCTCGTGCTCAAGCGCATGAACATCGATCCAGCGCTGTCCGGCTCGGTCATTCTGACCACCGTCACCGACGTGATCGGCTTCATGTCCTTCCTCGGCCTGGCGACGATCTTCCTGCTGTAGCGCTTCGCTGAGCGGATTCATCGACCGGCCATCACTGCCCCACGGGCACTGATGGCCGATCGGTGGTCCCGCCACCTCGTCGCCTATCTACCGATTCCTGCCTCCCGCTTGGTACGCCCCTCGTCTGCTGTCGCTTATCTACCGGCTCTTGTCTACCGACTCTTGCCTCCCGCTTCGTGCGCCCCCTCATCTGCTGTCACTTATCTACCGGCTCTTGTTTGCCGACTCTTGTTTGCCATCCCTTGCCTGCCGTCTCCTGTCTGCGACACCCCCCGTCGCCGGCACGCTACTCTTGTGCTGCTGTGCTGATTCGTTAGCATGGTCAGCAAGGCGCGGGTGACAAGCGCCCATCCCTGCTGGAAACAGGGATCCCCGAGACGGAAAAGGAGAGACCGCATGATGATCAAGACTCGCCCCATGATGCTTGCCCTCGGCGCCATTGCCGCCCTCGGCCTTGCCGGCTGCGCCAGCGACAGCGCCTCGATGGAGAAAGAGAGCACCGACTACATCGTCACCGGGCTCGGCGACGATCGCCAGGAAGCCCTGGAAGAGGCCAAGGAGCGCGCACTGGAGCAGTGCGAGGCCCAGGATCGCGACGAATTCATCATCGAAGAGCAACAGGTGCTTGGCCCCAACACCAGCCCGGAAAAGCGTGAGCGCGCCGAGGCCATGGTCGAAGGCGGCACCGTCAACGAAGACACCAACCTGGCGGCGCTGAACGACGATAGCGAAGGCTTCAAGGCGATCTGGAGCATCAGCTGCCGCTAAGCCTCGGTCCGTTGGTTGCCGACAAGGCCTACGAAGGCCAGACGCAAGAAGGGCGCCCCCAGGGGCGCCCTTCTTGCATTGTGTGAACCGCCACCTGGTGTGAACCGCCACCTTGTGTGAACCAACGTCACGGATTCACTCGATCGGTGTTGGCTACGACGAGGACGCCCGTGGGCGTCCTCTAGTGGTCGACTCACTGACCCGGGGTCTAGACCTCGCTGTTGCTCTCGGCCAGATCCACCAGCTCACGCACCGCCACGGCAAACAGCGGGAAGCCGCCCTGGGCGCCACTGTCGACCTCGTTGATCAGGCGGCACCAGCGCTTGTGCATGGACTCGTGGTGCTTGAGCCACTGATCGACACGTCCGGCGGTATCGCGGGCGCCGCTCTCCATCTTCATCACGCTGGCGGTCAACGCCATCTGCTGACGCTCGATGTCGTCGCGGAAGGTCTCCCGCGCCTGGGCCTGCCAGCTATCCTTCACCGGCAAGGCGGTAACCTGCTGGATCATCCACGGCAGCTCCAGACGGGCGCCGATCTCGTAGCAGACCTCGGCCACCTTCTGCGGCTTCTCGTTGACCTGGCGGGCGGTCTGGATGATGCCCAGCGCCGCGTACAGGCTATCGGCCGCGGCCACGGTGGAGGCCAGCGCCTCGGGCACCCCGGCGTCGACGAGTTCGTCACGGCGGGCCTGCCAGGCCTCGAGTTCCTCGCCACGCAGACGCTTGCCGATATTCTCCTGCAGCTGGGCAATACGCGGCTGGTAGTACTCGATGCAGTCACCGGCAGCCTGGCCCGAACGATGGCGCAGGAACCAGCGTGAAGCGCGGCGAATCATGCGCATCAGGTCGAGCATCATTCCGTACTGGATATCGGTCGAGACCTGATTGTCGAGCGCTTCGATCTGCTCCCACAGCTTGGGCAGCTGGAAGCTGTCACGGGCGATGACGTAGGCCCGCGCGATGTCCGCACGCCCCATGCCGGTGGAGTCGATCAGCCGGCGGGTGAATACGATGCCCATGTGGTCGACCAGATCGTTGGCCAGCTGGGTCGCCACGATTTCGCGCTTCAGGCGGTGGCTCAGGACCTGGTCGCGGTAGCGCTCCACCAGGCTCTGGGGGAAGGCCCGGGTGGCGTGCTGGGCGATGATCTCGTCGTCGGGCACGTCGGAGGCGATCAGGTCGCCCTTGAGCGTGCTCTTGGCGTAGGAGATCAGCACCGACAGCTCCGGCAACACCATGCCCTGGTCATTGGCGGAACGCTCCTGGAGCTCCTCGTCGGAGGGCAGGAACTCGAGTTCGCGATCGATCTGACCGGCCGCTTCCAGTTCGCTGATAAAGCGGCGATAGGGCCCGATCCCCTGGTGGGACAGCCGCTCGGACAGATCCAGCGCCAGGGTCTGACGATAGTTGTCGGTCAGCACCAGCTCGCTGACTTCCTCGGTCATGTCCGCCAGCAGCTGATTGCGCTGCTTGTCGGTCATGTCACCGTTGGCCACCACCTCATCGATCAGGATCTTGATGTTGACCTCATGGTCGGAGCAGTTGACCCCGCCAGCGTTGTCGATGAAGTCGGTGTTGACGCGCACACCACGCGCCGCCGCCTCCATGCGCCCGCGCTGGGTCAGGCCAAGGTTGCCGCCCTCGCCTACCACTCGGCAGTTCAGTTCCTTGCCGTCGATGCGCAGCACGTCGTTGGCCTTGTCGCCGACCTCGGCGTCGGTCTCGGTGCTGGCCTTGACGTAGGTGCCGATGCCGCCGTTCCAGATCAGGTCGACCTTCGAGCGCAGCATCGCCTGGATCAGCTCATTGGGCGGCAGCTTGTCTTCGCTGATGCCGAAGACCTCCTTCATCTGCGGCGTGATCTTGATCGACTTGGCCGCACGGGAGAAGACACCGCCGCCTTCGGAGATCAACGAGGTGTCATAGTCTTCCCAGCTGGAGCGCGGCATCTCGAACAGGCGCTTGCGCTCCTTGAAGGTGCTGGCCGCATCCGGCGTCGGATCGACGAAGATGTGCATATGGTTGAAGGCACCGACCAGGCGAATGGTCTCGGACAGCAGCATGCCGTTGCCGAAGACGTCACCGGCCATGTCACCGATACCGACCACGCTGAACTCGTCGGACTGGGTATTGATGCCGAGGCCACGGAAGTGACGTTTGACCGACTCCCAGGCGCCCTTGGCGGTGATGCCCATCTTCTTGTGGTCGTAGCCGTTGGCGCCGCCGGAAGCAAAGGCGTCACCCAGCCAGTGGCCATACTCGATGGAAATCTCGTTGGCGATGTCGGAGAAGGTGGCGGTGCCCTTGTCGGCCGCCACCACCAGGTAGGGGTCCGCCTCGTCGTGGCGTACCACGTTCTTCGGCTCGACGACCTCGCCACCGACCAGATTGTCGGTCACGTCCAGCAGCGCGCGGATGAAGGTCTGGTAGCAGGCGATGCCTTCCTTCTGGGTGGTCTCGCGATCGGCACCTTCCGGCATGCGCTTGCACACGAAGCCGCCCTTGGCCCCCACCGGCACGATCACCGAGTTCTTGACCTGCTGCGCCTTGACCAGCCCGAGCACCTCGGTACGGAAGTCCTCGTGGCGATCCGACCAGCGCAGGCCGCCACGGGCGACCTTGCCACCGCGCAGGTGAACACCCTCGACCCGCGGCGAGCAGACGAAGATCTCGAACATCGGGCGCGGCTTGGGCATGCCGGTGACCTTGGACGGTTCCAGCTTGAACGACAGGTAGTCCTTGAAGCCGCCGTCTTCGGTCTTCTGATAGTAGTTGGTGCGCAGGGTCGCCTGGATCAGCTCCACGTAACGACGCAGCAGCCGGTCGTCGTTGAGGCTGGCGACGTCGTCGAGCAGGCCATTGATGCGCTCGACGCAGGCCTCGATCTCACCCTCGGCGGGACGATCCTCGGGATCGAAGCGCAGCTCGAACAGGGTCACCAGCTCGCGGGTGATCTGCGGGTGGGCCACCAGTGCATTGGCGATGAAGTTCTGGGAGATGCCGAAGCGGATCTGCTTCAGATAACGCGCGTAGGAGCGCAGCATCGCCACTTCACGCCAGTCGAGGTTGGCGCCGATGATCAGACGGTTGAAGCGGTCGTTGTCCGCCTCGCCGGCCCAGATGCGCTGGAAGGCCTCGATGAACGGCTTGCGCATCTCCTGCAGGTTGACCTCGGTGTCGGTGTGATGCTCCAGATCGAAGTCGTGGATCCAGTAGCTCTCGTCCACCGCCTCGACCTCGTAGGGGCGTTCACCGATGACCCTGAGCCCCAGGTTTTCCATCATCGGCAGCACGTCGGACAGCGGAATCGGCTTGCGCTTGTGGAACAGCTTGAGGTTGACGCCGCTGCCCTCTTCCTCGATCAGTCGGTACAGCGACAGCGCCAGCGGCTTGCCGTTGTCCAGCTCGCCGATGTGCTGCAGGTCGTAGACCGCGGTGCGGGCACTGAAGTCTTCCTGGTAGCTGGCCTGGAAGGCGTCGCGGAAGCGATCCAGCAGCTGGTTGGCGTGTTCCTCGCCGAAGCCTTCGATGGCGGCATTAAGCAGATCATCGCGCCAGTTGCGGGCGAGCCGCGCCAGCTTCTCTTCCAGCGCCTTGATGTCGTAGTCGGTCGGCGTGTCGCCGTTGAAGCGCAGGATGAACTGGATCCGCGCCAGCACCGATTCGGACAGGTAGGTGTTGAAGTCGCCGAAGGTGGCGTCGAGTTCCTCGCACAGCAGGTTCTGCAGACGCAGACGAAGCTCGGTCGAGAACACGTCGCGCGGCACGAATACCAGGCACGAATAGAAGCGACCGAAGCGATCCTCGCGGATGAACAGCCGCACCCGGCGACGTTCACGGATATCGAGGATACCCAGCGCCGTCTGGGCCAGCTCGTCTGTGTCGATCTGGAACAGGTCGTCGCGGGGATAGACCTCGAGGATCTGGGTCAGCTGCTTGCCGTTGTGGCCCTTGGGGTTGAAGCCGGCGATATCCATCACCGTCTTGAGCTTGCGCCTCAGGATCGGAATATGACGCGGCGAGTCGTTGTAGACCCCAGCGGTGAACAGCCCCAGGAAGCGACGCTCGCCGATGACGTTGCCCTTGTCGTCATAGCGATCGATAGTCACGTAATCCGGATAGGTGGGACGGTGGACGCGGGCGTGGAAGGCACTCTTGGCGAATGACAGAAGCTGCGGCACCAGCACGTAGCGATCGCCCTCGACCCCCTGGTCGGTGCGGATACGCTGGCGATACTGGGCATCGGACAGACGGAACAGACCGAGCTCGCTGCCGTCGACCTGATTGAGGCTCTGGCCACCGTTGTCCTTGTCGACGGTGAACTCGTCATAACCGAGGAAGGTGAAGTTGTCTTCCAGCATCCATTCGAGGAAGGCCACCGCCTCGTCGTGATCGGCCTTGTCGATCGGGCCCGGGCAGCAATTCTTGAGCTCGTCGATGGTCTCGCGGATGCGCGCGCGCATCGGATCGAAGTCCGCCACCGCCGTGCGCACTTCCTTCAGCACCTCGTGGATGCTCTGCTCGATGGCCGACAGCTCCTCGGGGTCGGAGTGACGATCCACCTCGATGGCGATCAGCGACTCACGATGCTCGGGGGCGTCCTTTTCACCCGGAGACGACACACGCTCGACCCGGTGCTGCTTGTCACGAGCGACCGACAGGACCGAATTGTGGATGGCGTGGACGGTCATGCCACGACGGTTGAGCTCGATGCGCACCGAGTCGACCAGAAACGGCATGTCTTCGTGCAGCACCGCGACAAAGGTGTGGGTCGACTGCCAGCCGTGCTCCTCGAAGTCAGGGTTCATGACCTTGACCTTGGGTGAGGCCGGATCGAACTGCTGCAGGAAGTGCCACACCGACAGGGTGGCGCCGTACAGATCATCCAGGCGCCGCTCGCTGAGATCCTCCAGCGGCACCGTGGAGTAGAAATGGCGAGCGAAGTCACCCACCAGACCGGCCTTTTCCTGATCGAGGCGTCCTTCCAGCTTTTCCTCGAGTTGCTTGAGCAGATCCTCGCGACTGTCATCCTGTGCGACGTGTAACATCCTCACCTCGGTTGGCGGCGGCCACTTCACTGTGGCCTGTGTAAAGGTAGTGACGAGCGTGCTGCGCGGCGCTACGCATCCGGCGCTCCCGGCGCATTCGGCAAGCTTACGCCAATCCCCACCCCACCCCCATCCAGATGCCCGCCTTCTCATGGAGCATGACGGTTACGCATCCCCCCTTGACAGCACGCTTGCGTTAGGCTCGTTGGCGCCTCAGGAGCGCCGTTCCAGCAAGACCCCGCACTCACAGTGATGGGTGAAGGGGAACTGGTCAAACAGAGCGAAACGAACGATGCGGTGCGTCCTGGTGAGCTGTTCGAGATTGACGGCCAGGGTGTCCGGATTGCATGAAATATAGACGATACGCGGGTATTCACTCAGTTGATCACAGCTGTCGGCGTCCAGACCGGCCCGCGGTGGGTCTACCAGCACTGTGGAGAAGTCATAGTCACCCAGGCACATCTCGTCCACTCGCCGGCCTGTTTTCTCCCCTTTGAGCGCAGAAGAGAAGTCTTCGGCAGACATCCGCGCGACAAAGGCATTGGTCACCGCGTTGGCCTCGAGATTGACCCTGGCGCTGGCCACCGAGGTGCGCGAGATCTCGGTGGCCAGAACCCGGCGAAAATTCTCTGCCAGGGCGATGGTGAAGTTGCCGTTGCCGCAGTAGAGCTCGACCAGGTCCTGCTGCTGGCTGCCGGCGGTCACCTCCCGTGCCCAGGACAGCATGGAGGCGCAGATGCGCGCATTGGGCTGGGTAAAGCTGTTTTCCACCTGCTGGTAGTGCAGTACCTGTCCGTCCACCTCGAGACGTTCCCACACGTGATCACGGGTCAGCACCAGCCGCTGCTTGCGTGAGCGGCCGATGATCATCACCCCAAGCTCGCGCTCGAGTTCCCGGGCATCCCGCTCCCAGTCTTCTTCCAGCGGGCGGTGGTAGATCAGGCTGATCAACGTCTCACCCGCCAGGGTGGTCAGAAACTCCACCTGAAACAGCTTGCGCCGCATCACCGGGTTGTCACGGATGGCGTCGAGCAGCGCCGGCATCAAGGCATTGATGCGTTCGCTGGCCACCGCGAACTGGTCCATGCGTACCAGTCGCTTGTCGTCGGGGTCCTCGGGATTGACCTCGAACATCACATAGTAGAGATCGTCGCCCTCGTGCCAGACGCGAAACTCGCAGCGTTGCCGGTAGTGGCTCGGCGGTGACGGATACACCTCGAGTTCGGGCGGAGAAAACCGCGCAAACTGCTCGACCAGGCGATCACGCTTGGCGGCGAGCTGTTCGGCATAGCGTTCGGGTTCAACGACGGGTATGGCCACGGAAACTCCTGGAAAAACGATGAACAATAAACAAATGACGTGGGCGATGACGGCGTGGTCAGCGCCGGTGCCGAACGGTGTACAAGAGATGGGTCAAGCGCTGGGCACGTCCAGCAGACAAGGGGCCGCAAAGCCGAAGGACGCAAGCCCTCGCGTCAGCCTTTCCGAGGCGTCCGTCGCACCTGACGAATCCCGCAATAGACTCGTGACCCAGGCCGCATCGAGGCCCTGTCGGGCGTCCGGGCCCACCGCCACCTGGGCCGTCCGTCGGGCAATGGCGTCGCCGGAGTCTACCCAGGTGACGGCCCGCGGCATGGCCTCGTCGAGCCAGCGACGCAGCAAGGGAAAGTGGGTACAGCCCAGCACCACCGTATCGATACGGGCATCCTCCACAAGCGCTGCCAGCGCCTGGCGAACCACCGCAGGATCGATAGCGTGCCCCTGGATGGCGCGCTCCGCCTCGGCCACCAGCGCGTCGGCGGCCACCTTCTCGACCTGGCAGTGCGGCGCATAGCTGTCGATCAGCCGCTGGGTGTAGGGCCGGGCGACCGTTGCGCTGGTGGCCAGCAGTGCCAGATGCCCACTGCGACTGGCCTGGGCGGCCGGCTTGATCGCCGGCACCGTGCCCACCACCGGCACGTCCAGGCGCTCGCGCAAGGCCTCCAGTGCCAGGGTGCTGGCGGTATTGCAGGCCACCACCAGGGTATCGGCACCGGTACGATTCACCGCCGCCTCGCACACCGCGACGATCCGCTCGACCAACCAAGGGTCCGGCCGCGTACCGTAGGGCAGCATGGCGTTGTCGCAGCAGTAGGCAAGCGCCGTATCGGGCAGATGGCGTCTGAGCGCCGCCACCACGGAAAGCCCGCCCACGCCGGAGTCGAACACCAGCACAGGCCCGGCCATCAAGCCTCCTCCCTGACGGGCAAAGCCCATGCCCACCGCCACTGCCGGACGGCGGGGAGATATCCCCCACGATCGGATCGGGCCGCCATCGAGACCGACCGGATACGGGGAAGGAGGAGGGGCAAGAGGCTGAGCAAGGGAAACGGCGCCTGAATCAACATGGGCGCCATTCTACCCGACATTGGCGGACCTGCATAAGCGCAGCAAGGGCGCTCACGGATACGCCAGCGCGCCGAGGTGAGCGCAGACGTCATGCGGCCCGAACCGGAGTTCGGGCCGACGACGTGGCGCTCGAGAAGCAAGGGGAAAACAAGGGAAAAACCGATCAGGCGGGTACCGGCTCCTCGCGTAGCTCGGCATAGAGTTCAGGGTAGGCCGCCTGGAGTCGCTCAAGTTCGGCGGTGGCGTTCTCCGGCAGGGCGTGGGCCAGGCGATCGAGATCTACGTCCGAGAAGTGCTCGCTGATCAGCGGAAACAGTTCCTCACGCTCTTGGCGAAGGTAAGCACGGTGGCTGTCCAGGTACTGCTTGAGGTCATCGGCAAACTGGTCCATGGGGATGGCGACATCCATCAGGATCATGTCGATGTCACGGGACAGGCGCGTCAGCCGGGCCTTGAGCTTGCGGTAGTCGCCGGACAGCTGCTCGGCCACTGCCTCGCTTTCGGGGGCCAGCTCCTTGAGACGGTCGGTACAGATCTGCTCCAGGGGCAGGGTGAAACCCGCCATGTAGTCGAGAATATAGTCAACCACCTCCCTGACGAGCTGGAAGTTGGGCCGCTCTCCCTGCGCGAGGGTCTTTTGCTTGAGTTGCAGGACGTGCAGTATGCGCGCCATGTTGGCATGATCCCGTCGCAGTTGCTTTAGCATGGGCATGACGGAAACCTCCTGTGGTCAGCATGAGCTGAAGGCACCCTAGCTTAGACTGGCCTTCTCGGGTCAGGTTCCGGATCGTGCGGGAACCGGAATGTATCACCCTAGACGCATAATCGAGTTTTTGCCCGACGAAAATTGCCACATTAAGAAGGGTTGATTTCCTACACACCGCCTGAGCGTTGACGTCTGGCGCTCAATTCATTCTTCTCAGGAGTCGTCGATGGACATGTTCGAACAGGCCCACCAGGAAGACGCCGCGCCCCTGGCCTGGCGCATGCGCCCGAGGTCCCTGGACGACTACGTGGGCCAGCCGTCGCTGGTGGGGCCAGGCAAACCATTGCGGCGCATGGTAGAAGCCGGCCAGGTACGCTCGATGATCCTGTGGGGGCCACCCGGCGTCGGCAAGACCACCCTGGCCGACATCCTTGCCAGCGCCTCCAGCGCACGGCTGGAGCGCTTGTCGGCGGTCATGGCCGGGGTCAAGGACATTCGCGAGGTGGTGGAGCGCGCCCGGGTGGCCCAGGGCCAGGGGCAGACCACGGTACTGTTTCTCGACGAGATCCACCGCCTCAACAAGAGTCAGCAGGACGCCCTTCTGCCCCACGTCGAGTCGGGGCTCTTGACGCTGATCGGCGCCACCACCGAGAACCCCTCCTTCGAGGTCAATTCGGCGCTGTTGTCCCGGGCCCGTGTCCATGTGCTCAAGGCGCTGGACGAGGCCGCGCTGATCGAGGTCATGCGCCGCGCCCTGGCCGACCCCGAGCGCGGCCTTGGTCACCGCGACATCCGCGTCGACGACGAAGTGCTGGCGATACTGGCGCGCGCCTCGGCCGGCGACGCCCGGCGCGCCCTGGGCCTTCTGGAGACCGCCTGCGACTTCACCCAGGCGGAAGGCGGTGCAGAGCGTCTGCCCCGCGAGGCGCTCGAGGACGTCATCGGCCACACCGCCAGCGCCTTCGACAAGCAGGGCGATCACTACTACGACCTGCTGTCGGCGCTGCACAAGTCGGTACGCTCATCGCGCCCCGACGCAGCCCTTCTGTACATGGCCCGCTTTATCCAGGGCGGTGGCGATCCGCTGGACGTCATCCGTCGCCTGGCGGCCATCGCCTCGGAGGACGTCGGCAACGCCGACCCGCGTTGCCTGCCACTGGTCATGTCGGCCTGGGATGCCTACCTGCGTCTGGGCGACTACGAAGGCCAGCGCGCCATCGCCCACGCCGCCATCCACCTGGCGGTGGCGCCCAAGAGCAACGCCATCGACCAGGCCTGGAAGAAGGCCCAGGCCTTTGTCGCGGCCCAGCCGAGCCTGGAGGTACCGACCTACCTGCGCAACGCACCAACCAAGCTGATGGCTTCCCTGGGCCACGGCGACGGCTACCGCTACGCCCACGCCGAGCCCAACGGCTACCCGGCGGGGTCGGCCCACGATTGCTGGCCCGAGGCAGTGCCGACCGAGCGCTTCTACCGCCCCACCGATCATGGCCAGGAAGAGCGTTTCGCTCGCATCATGGCCTGGCGGGCGCAGCTCGATGAGGCCGCAGATAGCGGATGAGATAGCAGCGGAGGTGGCAGCTCAGATACCACTTGAGAAAAACCATCTGTCTTCGACGTGGGAAGGAAATAGGCCGCTGCAGCACAACCAGGCATCGTAAGGAGCGAGCCAGGACCGCGACTACTGTGGGACTCAAGTGCCCATGGTGGGCACCCGATGCTCCGGAGGGACTGTCATGTCGGCCACCCAGCTACAGCAAGCTCGTCAGATCCTGGTACAGAACGCCCGTCACCCCAACCATCACGACGTGCTGCTGGCCTACGCCCGCCAGCAGGCGACACCCGCGGTACGTCGTGCGCTGTTCAAGCTGCTGTTCGGACCGAACTGAGGCCCACTGTCTGCCACATGTTGACCGCTCAGGCCGGCGCCTCTTGCCAGGTCTGGGCCGCCCACGGCGACCCAAAGGGACAAGTTCGCCGGCCACGTTGATCAGCCCTTGGGTGCCTCGCCCGGCTCAGCCGCCGACGGCGACTCCTGCTCCCAGCCGGGTTCGACGGGCGTTGGCTCGATAGCGGCGACGTCTTCATCAGACTCGTGGTGGTTCACCTCGAGCACGCCATCGTGGTAGCCGTCTTCATCGAAATAAGGCACGTACTGACCTTCCTCCGCTGGCGGCCCCACCATGGGCTCGGCCACGTCCACGTCCGGCACCACGTCGGACAGGTCTTCCATATGCTCGTGCTCCTTGGCGCCCGCCACCCATTCGTCGGTGACCACGAATTCCGCACCCACCGACGACAACGGCGTCGCCGGGGAGAACGGCACCACCGGCACCGGCGCCGGACGCACCAGGCGACGCCAGGCGAAGAACAGCACCAGGGCGCCACCGAGGGCGCCGAAGGCCATGAACAGGGCGGTATCGCCAAGCGCCGCCATTACCGGGCTGACCAGCGGCGGACTGACCGAGGAGCCAAGCGCGCTGATCAGCAAAAGGCCCTGACTCATGGGCACCAGGGCGCCGGCGGGTGCACGGTCCGCCGAGTGGCTGACCGAGACCGGATACAACGAGAAGACGCCACCGCCCAGCAGGAACAGCAGCGCGGCCAGCCCCCAGCTCGGCAACGGCAGCAGCAGCACCGCCAGCGAGATGGCCAGGCAGAACAGACCGATCAGGATCAGCACCAGCTGGCGGTCGTGACGATCCGACCAGCGGCCCACCGGATACTGCAGCAGCATGGCGCCGAGTACCGTTATCGCCATCAGCTGGCCGACCTCGGCCAGATCAAAGCCGGTACGCTGGAGGTACAGCGGCATCAGGGCGTACACCGCAGCCGCCAGCATGCCGGAACCGAAGGCCCCCACCACCCCGGTGGGGGTGAGGATCATCAGGCGCAGCGGCGACAGCGGCTCGACCTTGTCGAGCAGTGGCGTGACCCGCGGAATCATCGCCATCGGCAGCACCGACAGCGAGGCCAGGGCACCGATGACCATGAAGGGGGCCGTTTCGCCCATATTCTGGGTGATGCCCAAAAGCAGCTGACCGAGCACACCTGAGCCGTACAGGGCGATCATGTACAGCGCCAGCAGACGCCCGCGCACCTTGGAGTCTCCGGAGGCCAGCAGCCAGCTCTCGATCACCAGGAAGACCCCGACCGTGGCCCAGCCACCGATCAGACGCAGGCCGAACCAGGCCACCGGATCCAGGATCAGCCCCTGCAGCAACACCGTCACCGCCACCAGCGAGGCGAAGCTGCCGTAGGCACGAATATGGCCGATGGCGAGCAGCAGCCGGTCGTTGAACAGGGCACCCAGGCCAAGACCGATGAAGTAGGCGCCGGAGACCCAGCCGATGACCACCGGCGATTCACCGGCGGCGTCCAGGCGCAGGGTGATAAGCGAAGACAGAAAACCGTTGCCGATGCCCAGAATGAATAGCCCCAGAACGGGGGGCAGGGCCATGGCCAGAAGTTGGGGAGACATGAGGAGTCGGGCTCCAGCGATGCGGACGACGCGGACGGCGGCGGCGGGTGGGTGTTGATGTTTCGAGTCCGTCCGTCGCGGTGCGTATCGACGACTCTTGGGCGGCGAATATACCCCCCTTTTCGCGCCTGTCAATGTCTTTCGAAGGGCGTCACCCATGCATCTGTAACGCATTGTTGGTCAAGCATAAATCCGGCCTCAGTGACTCGTGTCACGGCGCATCAGAACCACATCGGCCGCGGGGAAGTCGACACTCATGCCGAGTGCCTCGGCCAACCAGCGAAAACTCGTCTCGCTGAAGAACACCACATGGGTGGGATCACGAATATAGTGCCAGCGGGCAAAGTCCTCCGGCGTGCGCTTGGTCATCAGCCCCAGCCAGCCACCGGGTCGCAGTTGTCGCGCCAGCGCAAACAGCACCGAGCCGGGCGCGAACAGGTGCTCGACCACCTCGGTGGCGGTGATGAAATCGTAATACCGCTTCAGGTTCTCCGGCGCGGGGTGGTAGTAGGGATCATGGATCCGAGTGGCAAACCCCGCCTCCTCGAACATCAGCGACAGCGTCGGACCGGGCCCCGCACCGAAATCGAGCCCCTCGGCACCCGGCGACAGACGCTCGCTCAGGGGATCAAACAGACGACCCAGAAAACGACGGTAGCCGGGATCATCCGGGCGGTTGTCGTGCTGATCGTAGACCGCCTTCTCGGCCTGCGGTCCCAGTCGCTGCTCGGGAGGCACCGCCACCAGGTCACATACCGAACAGCGAAAATAGTCGCGGCGCCCGTCCGCATGAAAGTGGTGCGTCGTCGGGTTTGCGCATAGCGGACAGCTTGGCATCGTCGTATTCTCTGGGACTTGGATCATTTGTGGAGAGAGGCATGCTGTCAGGTCTAGATCACCTGGTCATCACCGTGACCGATATTTCCCGCGCCGTGGACTTCTACACCCGCGTTCTGGGCCTGGACGTCCGCTATCGCGATACCGAGCGGGTCGACCTGATGCTCGGCGAGCTGGCCCTGCGCCTGCACTGGACCGCCACCGACGTGACCCCCAGGGCCGCCACCCCTACCCCAGGCAGCCTCGACGTCTGTTTCAAGAGCCATCTGCCGCTGGCTGAGGTGAAGGCTCACCTCGATGCCCTGTCGGTCGAGGTGGAACTGGGCCCCGTGGAACGTCAGGGTGCCACCGGCAAGATCGAGTCGCTGCATCTTCGCGACCCGGACGGCAACCTGCTGGAGATCAGCCGTCCGCTCAAACAGGAGTAACGTCGGTCGTCCCTGCGGGTCGCTTCGCCTGTCATGGCAATGCGGCACAGGCTGGGTATGATAACGGGGCCGTATGACATGCACCCAAGGGACCATGGATGAGCCAACACGACCTTACGCCTCAACGACCCACTGTCGAGCCTCCCTCACCTGGCGACACGCCCCCCGCCGACACCACCATGTCGCTGGTGGGCTACGCGCTGCTGCTGGCCAACCTGGTCACCGGCTTCACCGCGGTGATCGGGGTGATCATCGCCTACGTCTACCGTGGCAAGGGCCCCGAGTGGCTAGACGAGCACTATCGCTACCAGATCCGTACCTTCTGGATAGGCCTGCTCTACGGCATCGTGGCCTCGATCCTGACCTTGATCGTGATCGGCCTGCCGCTGCTGCTGGCCCTGGCGGTGTGGTTGATCGTGCGCTGCGTCAAAGGCTTCAAGGCACTGCAGGAAAAGCGCGCTCCGGACAATGTGGAAAGTTGGTTGATCTGATATGAACGTCCCCTGGCAACAGCGACTCCAGGCTACCGCGATATCACGCCTGTGGCGGATACTGTCACGACTGTCACCGACGACCCTGTGGCGACTCAGCGTCGCCCTGGTCAATGTGGCCTACCCCCTGCTCAAGCGCGAACGCGCGGTGACCAGGCTCAACCTGGAAGTGGTCTATCCCGACCTTACCGAGGCCCGTCGCGCCACCCTGGGGCGCGAAAGCCTCAAGCATTCCACCGCCACCATGCTGGAACTCGGCTTTGCCTGGCAGGGCGACCCCGACCGAGTGGCCGACAGCATCGTCGAGGTACATGGCCGCGAACTGCTGGATGATGCCCGCGCCGAGGGCAAGGGCGTGATCATCCTGGCGCCTCACTTCGGCAACTGGGAGGTGCTGAACTTCTGGCTGTCGAGCCACTTCCCCTTCACCGCCATGTACGAGCCGCCCAAGCTGGCACCGCTGGACCCGATCATCCGCGCCGGGCGCGAGCGCTGCGGCGCCAGCCTGGTGCCGACCAACCCCCGAGGCGTGGCGGCGCTGCTCAAGGCGCTCAAGCGATCCGAGGCCGTCGGCATCCTGCCCGATCAGGAACCCAGCTGGGGCAGCGGCGTTTTCGCGCCCTTCTTCGAGCGCCCCGCCTACACTGCCACCCTGTTGCCCAAGCTGGTGTCGCGCACCAATGCAAGGGTCGTGACCGGCGTCGCTCTGCGCCGTCCCGGGCGGGGCTTCGCGCTGTACTTCCTGGCCGCCGACGAGCGCGTCTACGATGAAGACGAGACCATCTCCTGCAGCGGGGTCAATGCCAGCATCGAGGCGGTGATCGCACTCGACCCGGCCCAGTACCAGTGGGAATACAAGCGCTACACCAAGACCCTGGAAGAACAACGTGGCGATCCCGACTTCCGCCGTTACCGCCTCTACAGCTCGAGGAACATGAAGTGACGACAGCGTCAGTGTCACCGCCGCCGGAGACTCGCGTCGGCCACGTCCTCTATCTGCTCTACCTGGCAGGGCTGGTGAGCGGATTCGTGACACTGTTGATCGCGCTGGTCGTCGCCTACGTCTATCGCACCGACGCCGCCCCCTGGCTGCGTGCCCACTACCAGTTTCTGATCAGCACCTTCTGGATCGGCCTGCTCTACATGGTCGCCGCGGTGGTACTGTCGGTGCTGATCATCGGCCTGGCACTGCCCCCACTGCTGGTCACCGCCTGGTTCGTGATCCGCTGCATCGTCGGCTGGCGTGCCCTGCACCAGCGCCTGCCGCCGCCCAGGCCATCCAGCTGGCTATGGTAGGCGCGGCAAGACTCTTCCCCCAAACATGCAACCTCCCTTCCTGGACTCCCAGTCGTTCGCTCTTGGCCACCTGAACGTTACCGCTCAGTAACCTGCCCACCCCGACACCGTCGCTAATCGGCGACACGGAACCCGAATTAGCACAAACCCTCAAATGCACTCGAATGACATCTATTGCAACTTTTGTCTCGGCCAATAGGCTAGATTAAAGGCTGGCTCGATTTGGCATAGAAAGCGACATAGAAAGTGGCATAGAAAGTCGCATAGAACATGCCATCGATGTGAACGGCAGAAGGATCCCCTACACCCCCAGCGGGCGAACCCGAGCCACCGGGCGTTCGTCCGCTCGCAAGGAGAGCGCACTTGGACACGGCAATATCTCGAGCACGACACACCCTTGCACGGCGGCGACCTGGCTCGCGCAACCTGGCGCTCGCCTTCGTCGGCGTCATCACCAGCGCCGCATTGACGACGCCGGCCATGGCCGTCGAGACCGGCGCGCTGTTCGAACAGGTCACGAACCGGGCCAAGGAACTGGCCGCGTCCCCCTATGAAGAGGCCTCGGCCGAGCTGCCCGAGGCCCTCACCGAGATGGACTACGATCGCTACCGACAGATTCGCTACCGCGATGAGCGGGCACTGTGGAAGGATGATGGCGATTTCGAGGTGGAGCTCTTCCACCCAGGCTTTCTGTATGACCAGCCGGTGGATATCCACCTGCTGGAGGATGGCGAGGTACGCTCGCTGCCCTTCGAGCCTGAGCGCTTTCGCTACGACGACGATGCCGCCGACCTCGCCGAGCTCGACCTGAGTGGGCTCGGCTATGCCGGCTTTCGCCTGCACTACCCGCTCAACCGCGCCGACTACAAGGATGAGTTCGCGGTATTTCTGGGCGCGTCCTACTTCCGCCTGGTCGGCCGCGACCAGGGCTACGGCCTGTCGGCCCGTGGCCTGGCCATCGACACCGCCCTGCCCCAGGGCGAGGAGTTTCCCGCCTTTCGTGAATACTGGCTGGTCAAGCCGCAGCCCGGCGATACCCACATGACCGTGCTGGCGCTGCTGGACAGCCCGTCTCTGGCCGGCGCCTACCGCTTCGACATCGCCCCGGGCAAGCGCACCCAGGTCGACACCGAGGCACGCCTGTTTGCCAGGGAAGACGTCGAGAAGCTCGGCGTCGCACCGCTGACCAGCATGTTCCTGCATGGCGAGATGGATCGCCGCCAGGAGGACGACTACCGCATCCGGGTACATGACTCCAGCGGCCTGCTGATGGCCACCAGCACCGGCGAGTGGACATGGCGCGTGCTGGAAAACCCCGAAAGCCTCCAGATCTCCGGGCTGCAGGACACCTCGCCCAAGGGCTATGGCCTGGTCCAGCGGCCCCAGCACTTCAACGCCTACCTGGACATGGAGGCCCGCTACGAGCGTCGCCCCAGTCAGTGGGTCGAACCCCAGGGCGAGTGGGGTGAAGGCCATGTCGAGCTGGTGGAGATCCCCACCGACAGCGAGGCCCACGACAACATCACCGCCTACTGGGTGCCCGCCAACCCGCTGATGGCCGGCGACTCCCGCACCTATCGCTATCGTACCTGGACCTTCGGCGACACCCCCACGGCCGAACCGCTGGCTCGTGTGGTGCGTTCGCGCCAGGGCTGGGGCGGTGTGCCGGGACAGAGCGATCCCCCCAACGAGCGCCTGCGCCAGTTCATCATCGACTTCCGCGGCGGTGAGCTCGAGGGACTCGATGCCAGCCAACCGGTCGAGATGACCCTGACCACCTCCAGCGGCGAGACCGCCGAGGCCAAGGTCACACCGCTGCCCGACGACGACACCTGGCGCGCCAGCTTCACGCTGCTGCCCGATGGCGACCAGCCCGCTGATATCCGCCTGACTCTCATGCTTCGTGGCGAGCGCCTGAGCGAAACCTGGAACAGCATCTGGAGCCCCTGATGAACGCCCATACTCCCGAGGTACCCTGGCCACGCCTGCGACGTCTTGGCGTCGGCCTGGCCATTGCCGCCACCACGGCGCTGGGGGTCTGGACCATGTTCAGGATCCTCTACGTGGAGGGCATCAGTCCGCTCGAGATGGCGATCATCGGCCTGTTCGCGATCACCTTCGGCTGGATCACCATGGCCTTCTGGAGCGCGCTGATCGGCTTCGTGCTCAACCTGACCGGGCGTGACCCGCTGAGCCTGAAGCCGCGCCATTCCTATCCCATGCGGCCCGAAGGCTCCCACTCCCGCACCGCCCTGGTGATGCCGATCCACAACGAGGACGTGCTGCGAGTCGCCGCCGGACTCGAGGCCACCTGCAAGGATCTGGATGACCTGCCGCAAGGCATCGAGGTGGAAGCCTTCGTGCTCAGCGACAGCACCGACGACGAGGTGGTGGCCGAGGAAAAGGCCGCCATGGCCGAGCTGCAGAAGCGCCTGGAAGGCCACTGCCAACTGCACTACCGCCACCGTGACAGTAACGTCGGACGCAAGGCAGGCAATCTGGGCGACTTCTGCACCCGTTGGGGCAGCCACTACGACTACATGCTGGTGATCGACGCCGACAGCCTAATGAGCGGCACTACCGTCATCGAGCTGATCGACGAGATGATGGCCAACCCGCGCCTTGGCCTGTTGCAGACGGTGCCGATTCCGGTGCGCCAGGACAGTCTGTTTGGCCGCGCCAATCAGTTCGCTGCTGCACTCTACTCGCCGATGCTGGCCAGCGGTCTGAGCTTCTGGCACGCCACCGCGGCCAACTACTTCGGCCACAACGCCATCATTCGCGTGGACGCCTTCACCGATGCCTGTGGCCTGCCGGAGCTGCCCGGCAAGCCACCGCTGGGTGGCGATATCCTGAGCCACGACTTCGTCGAGGCGGCGCTGCTGCGCCGTGCCGGCTGGCAGGTGCGCATGCGCACCGACCTGGGCGGCAGCTTCGAAGAGATGCCGAGTCATATCCTCGACTACGCCAAACGCGACCGGCGCTGGGTCCAGGGCAACCTGCAGCATATGCGCCTGCTCGGCGGGCGCGGACTGCACGTGCTCAGCCGTCTGCACTTCTTCTTCGGTGCCCTCGCCTACCTGTCGTCGCTGGTGTGGCTGGCGATTCTGGTGATCAGCACCATCGACGCCCTGATCCGGGCGCTGGTGCCGACCAACTTCTTCACCTCGAGTTCGCAGCTGTTTCCCGACTGGCCGATCGCCCCGCCCAACCTGATCATGCCGCTGCTGATCGGCACCCTGGGCATGCTGCTGATGCCCAAGGTACTGGGGCTGGTGCTGGGGCTGATCCAGAACCCGCAGGCCTATGGCGGACGGGCCCGGCTCGTCGCCAGCATGCTGCTCGAGACGCTGTTTGCCATGCTCATCGCGCCGCTGATGATGGTGTTCCACAGTCGTTTCGTGATTCAGGTACTGAGCGGCCGCACCGTGGCCTGGGATCCACAGTCCCGCGAGGGCCGCGCCCTGCCCTGGAAGGAAGCCTTTCGCCACACCTGGCTATGGTCACTGATCGGCGCCTTGTGGGCGCTGGTGACCTGGGCCTTCACCCCGAGCTTCTTCATCTGGCTGACGCCGGTGTGGCTCGGCCTGGTGATGGCCGCCCCGCTGGTCCGCTGGAGCTCCAGCCTGAGCATCGGCCGGGCCCTGAGGCGCGCCGGCCTGTTGCTGGTCCCGAGCGAGACCCGCCCCCCGGCGGTGGTAGGCGAGCTTCGCGTCGCCGAGGCACCACCGCCGCCGGCGACCCCGGCTGAGCCGCCACGGGAAATCCCCCGCGAGATGCCGGTGCAGTCCTTTCGCGAGCACGGCACGGAATCGGCGCCGGAGGTCTCCGGCGAGAAGCCCGTCGACTGAGCCGGTGCCGTGGCACAGCGTTGTGTCCTCCCCCTCCTTTTGCATCATCCGGAGGGGGAATCCCAGCGGACTACTACACGTCAAGCATAGTAGCGTGATCCATGATTCATCTGTTTGCCGCTGTCTGGTGGTAACGCTTTGCTCTACAAAGAGCGTTCTCCAGCTCCGGATAACACACATCCGCCAGGAAAACCCTTTGTCAATCTCTACTTAAAAAGCAGGATAGCCACTTTTTCCCGAACTCTTCGTTCATATGCCTGATATCATGGTCTGGATGCGCTTCCTCATCCATGGCATCCCCTACAGGCAATCTTTTACTTCCCTTCGAGAGCTCCCGCTCCGTAAAAAATCCGTTGACGATGGTATCAGCAGGCTGAGCGATCAACTCGGCATTGCATTTATCATACACTTCATCGTTCATCAACTTTATTCCGGACAGGTAGCTTTCCGGAGGATAACTTCTATCATCACCTTTCTTCCGAATAGGCAGGGGATTATGTCCAACATATATCTTTTTATTGGTCACGCTCCTGATCATTTCCATGATCTTCCAGGACGTCGTACCCTTGACACTATCCAGCACGGTTTGCTTTATTACTGCTGATGAAAAAAATTTTCCAGGTTCGACAAAAAAAACTTCCATCTGAAGTCCGTAAATCAAGAATAGATCATATTCAACGATATCAATCTCACTCTTGCCACCCGATGTATAGGTGATGGTCCTCTTTAATCTATCTGTTTTTGGAACCAGTTTATTATCGATGAGAATCAGTCCACCCAAGCCATTACTTCTAGCGGTAAAGAAGACAAGATTATATTCTTGATGCCACTCTGGCATCAGGTCCCAGGCTCTTTTCAAAGCACCAACGTGGCTATTGCCCAGCACACAAATATTTTTCTTCATTCCTTACCTCCAAAGGCGTCGAAGATCTCTTCTTCGCAAACCAGATCATTCATTTTCTTTACGCTACCTACCCTCTTGTTTTGTTTTCCGAAAATCTCAGCGCCAAACTTTTTCCTCAGAGAAGAAAAAAAATGATTCATCACAAAATCGACACCGTGGGGGTTAACACTTCGTTGATTGGGTTCGAAAAACACCCCCTTGAAAACCGGGCTGTTGATTATTTCATACGAAGGAAAATAATCCACATAATTACAACCTCTAGAAATCTGCCCAGCCACGGCACGCAACACTGACTTGGATTCCATTGTAGCGACGATCACGTTGTTCCTGGAGTTTGTCGCTACCAAAGGAACAGGGGAAACTGTCAATATAAAGCGTAACTCAGGATTCTCATGACGCATTATTTCTATGGCATCTCGCAGATCATTCATCACAGAGGGATACATCTGATTCTTGAACGCATGGATACCTTTCAGGTAGGTCCCTGCTGAAGTCCCGGGACACATCGGATACTCGTAGCCGTATTCCGAATTGAACCAGCTTTCAGTCAACCCTAGGGTGAAGACAAAGAAGTCTGATGAGAAGATGCATTCCCTAAACGCTTTTATTGTCTCCTCTCGAGAGAGCATTAACTCTTCTTTACTACAGAAACCCTCTGGTTCCACCACGGGGCGAAAGGGATCATAGAACCTTCCGTTCTTTTCCCAAATCTCCTCAGGCGGCTCTTTTATCCCTGTTGCCCACTCTACCCACTGCTTCAACAATGAGGTGGTGTATATATTCCCGGTTCTTGCCGAAAATATATTGTAATTGTATTTTTTTGCATTTTCCTGCGAGAGCCCCCTAGGTGGAGTTTCTGTCGAGACCCAGTTGAACCCTCTGCTATCAAGAGCGTTTCCAATATGTTGCGCAAAGCAGGAACCGAAGGTAACCACCCTACTATCCTTTGTGATCTTGAACTTTGGAGACCACAAATTGGATATGTCAAAAATCGACTTTTCTGATACAGCTTTTTTCCAGAAGGCACGGTCTGGAAGTGTCGAATATGGATTCATATTAATCACCTCAAACATAATATATAACATCGGTCGTGAACGAACAAAATTGATAACGTCTATCTTAAATCACACATTACCACGACGAATAGGAGTGTTTACGCCAACACTGGCATCTCGTCTTCCTTTCTAAAATATTTGCATAAAAAAAGATAGGCGAAATATTTGTCTATTGTGTTGAGAAACGAGCACTGACAACGGCCCCGGAGCCCTTCATAGAACCTTTCCCATGCACCATTTCCCTGCCCCACGGGTGGTTCAAAAGAGAACAAAGCAAGCATTTTTAGCTTCCATGAAAACTCGGCGAACCAATGCTTCCCATAAAGACGGGACCAACACACCTGTCACCTTCTGTCCTTCTTCACAAAGGAGTCATCAAGCGCACAACGACTGTCAGAATATCGATAAAACAAACGTACTTTTTTCACTCTAGATTCTCTCACATATTCTCTATCAGGCAGCCGCAAAACACGCAAATACAATCCAGAGAACATCCAAGAAAAACCACGCAAACATCCCTTTAAATAACAACAAAATCGTCGAAACTTTGTCGAATTGATCAATCAGGACTCTACTTCGCCACTTTTCCTCAATCGGATAAAATGCATTCTCAACCATGCGGAAACTTCTCCAGATATCTGGGCAGTTGCACTCTCGCGATATCGTGGAAACCTCCTCCCCCCAGCGGCGTATCTACTGATCGGGATCGGTTCTTGCCAAGCCGAGGTGGACTCCCTTCGAGGTCATGCTAGACTCGATCCAGACTCGCTTGACGGGGTGCCGGTGAATCCGGCTGAGATGGCGCAGGGCCAGGGTGACGAATCACCGGCCGCCAGCGCCGATCCCGTGGAACCTGATCCGGGTGCGGTGTGGCTTCACACCTTGAACCGGCGTAGGGAATCAGGCGGTGGTGACAGCCCCTGCGCGCGCACCTCCCTCCTTTCTCGTCGCCGTGTCCTCAGCCGCCGCACTCCGGATCCGCACCAACCGGAGGCAACATGGGCTACCGCTTTACCGATCTTGTCGACGCCTGCCGCGATGACTGGCACGCCTACATCGAACACGACTTCGTGCTCGCCCTTGGCCGTGGTGAACTGGCTGACGCCAGCTTCCGTCACTATCTGAAGCAGGACTATCTGTTTCTGCTGCAGTTCTCCCGGGCCTACGCCCTGGCGGCCTACAAGAGCCACAGCCTCGACGAGCTGCGCGGCGCCTTCGACGGCATGAAGACCATCCTCGACGTGGAACTCGGCCTGCATCTCGCCTTCTGCCGCGACTGGGGCATCGGCGAGGCCGAACTCAATGAGCTGCCCGAAGCTCGCGCTACCCTGGCCTATACCCGCTACGTGCTGGACGCCGGCAGCCGCGGCGACCTCCTGGACCTGCACGTGGCGCTGGCCCCCTGCATGGTCGGCTACGCCGATATCGCACGAAACCTCAACGCCCGTTCGGACACCCTGCGCGGTGCCGACAATCCCTTCGACGCCTGGATCGCCATGTACGAAAGCGACGACTTCCAGGCCGCCGCACGCCAGGAGCAGGCCTGGCTCGACGATCAGCTGGCCCAGGTATCCGGCGAGCGCTTTGCGCGACTGTCACGGATCTTCGCCGACGCAACACGACTCGAGATCGACTTCTGGCAGATGGGACTCGATCTAAGCGACTAACACAATCAGCACCACGCTTGACGGGGGGCCGCCAGAGGCGGCTGAGATCATGCAGCGCATGGGACCCGTTGAACCTGATCTGGGGGTAACCCCGATGCCATGGCATCGCGGTGAGGACCAGCGTAGGGATCAAGCGCTCACGGCCCAGGCCACGACGCCCCCTCCTTCCTCACGCGATGCACACAACAACGACAGCACCCAGTGCCGTGAGAAGGACAAGCCAATGCCGCTCGATCACCCCGTTTCCGCAAACAAACCCCGCCATAGCGCGCACTTCCTGGCCGAGACCGCCCAGGTCGACCAGGCCGCAGTTACGCCCCTGCCGGGTTCGCGCAAGGTCTATGTAAAGGGCTCCCGCGACGACCTGCGGGTGCCGTTTCGCGAGATTTCGCTGTCAGCGACCCGCACCTCCGGGGCCGACGAGGCCAATCCGCCGCTGCTGGTCTACGACACCTCCGGCCCCTACACCGATCCCCAGGTCGAGGTCGACCTGCGTCACGGGCTTGCCGAATTGCGCCGGCCCTGGATCGAGGAGCGCGACGACACCGAATGGCTCGATGGACCGACCTCGGACTACGGTCGCCGGCGTGCCAACGACCCGACACTCGCCCCGCTGCGTTTCGAACTGACCCGCACGCCGCGCCGCGCACGTCGTGGCGCCGACGGCAGCGCCGGCAATGTCACCCAGCTGCACTACGCCCGCCGCGGCATCATCACCCCGGAGATGGAGTTCATCGCCATCCGCGAGAACCAGCGTCGACAGGCCCTGGCCGATGACTATCGAGGCAGCGACGAGGTCGAGCGCATCCTCGGCCACCAGCATCACGGGCAGGGCTTCGGCGCCCGTCTGCCAGAGGAGATCACCCCCGAGTTCGTGCGCCAGGAAGTCGCCGCCGGGCGCGCCATCATCCCCGCCAACATCAACCACCCGGAAGCCGAGCCGATGATCATCGGGCGCAACTTCCTGGTGAAGATCAATGGCAATCTGGGCAACTCGGCGGTGACCTCCTCCATCGAGCAAGAGGTCGAGAAGATGACCTGGGGCATCCGCTGGGGCGCCGATACCATCATGGATCTGTCCACTGGCCAGAACATCCACGAAACCCGCGAGTGGATCATCCGCAACTCGCCGGTACCGATCGGCACGGTGCCGCTCTATCAGGCGCTGGAGAAGGTCAAGGGCGTGGCCGAGGACCTCACCTGGGAGGTGTTCCGCGACACCCTGATCGAGCAGGCCGAACAGGGCGTGGACTACTTCACCATCCACGCAGGCGTGCTGCTGCGCTACGTGCCGCTGACCGCCAACCGGGTCACCGGCATCGTCTCCCGCGGTGGCTCGATCATGGCCAAGTGGTGCCTTTACCATCACCAGGAAAGCTTCCTCTACACCCACTTCGAGGAAATCTGCGAGATCTGCAAGCAGTACGACGTGGCCTTCTCGCTGGGCGATGGCCTGCGTCCGGGCTCGGTGGCCGACGCCAACGACGAGGCCCAGATGGCGGAGCTCAAGACCCTGGGCGAGTTGACCCATATCGCCTGGAAGCACGACGTCCAGGTGATGATCGAAGGCCCCGGCCACGTGCCCATGCACCTGGTCAAGGAGAACATGGACAAGCAGCTCGAGTACTGCGACGAGGCGCCCTTCTATACCCTTGGGCCACTGGTGACCGATATCGCCCCGGGCTACGACCACATCACCTCGGGCATCGGAGCGGCGATGATCGGCTGGTACGGCTGCGCCATGCTGTGCTACGTCACCCCCAAGGAACACCTGGGCCTGCCCGACAAGGACGACGTCAAGACCGGCATCATCACCTACAAGATTGCCGCCCACGCCGCCGACCTGGCCAAGGGGCATCCCGGCGCCCAGCGCCGCGACAACGCCCTGTCCAAGGCGCGTTTCGAGTTCCGCTGGGAGGACCAGTTCAACCTGGGCCTCGACCCTGACACCGCCCGCGCCTATCACGACGAGACGCTGCCCAAGGACTCCGCCAAGGTGGCCCACTTCTGCTCCATGTGCGGCCCCAAGTTCTGTTCCATGAAGATCAGCCAGGAGGTCCGCGACTACGCCCGCGACAACGGCCTGGAGGGTGACGGCGACGCCGTCATGGCCGGCATGGAGGAGCGCGCCCGGGTCTTCCGTGAACAAGGCGCTGAGCTGTACAAGGAGGTTTGAACAAGGAGGTCTGAGACAAGCCATTCCCCGGCGCATCCCCGGGCAGCGTTCGACTGCCCGGGGATGCATGTCTTGTACGCCCGGTCCCAGCTCTTCCGCACAAAGTTAGACAAAAGTCTAATCCAAAGATTCATGCACTTGACGCTCATCACGGCTTCGTCGGATCCACCAGCAAAGCCGTTCGACTACCTCCCCAGGCCAGTTATTCGCGCCCCGGGGCGGTGCTAGATTCGCCGCCATCCCACGCATTCTCGCCTCACCAAGGCGTCTTTTCTGGAGATGGCATGAAAGCCCCGATTCTGGTGATCAACTGCGGCTCCTCCTCGATCAAGTTCGCGCTGATCGATCAGGCCCCCGACGCTCCCCGACTGTCCGGTATCGCCGAGCGCCTGGGTAGCCACGAGGCTCGCCTCAAGCTTGTAGACGAACACGGCAGCACCCGCGAGGTCTCGCTTCCCCGTGCGACCCACGCCCTGGCGCTCAAGACCATCCTCGAGCACCTTGACGTCCACCGGCCCATCGGTATCGGTCACCGGGTGGTACACGGCGGCGAGCGCTTCACCGCCGCCACCCTGCTCGACGACGCCGTGGTGCGCACCATTCGCCAGACCATCAGCCTGGCCCCCTTGCACAATCCGGCCAACCTCGACGGTATCGTCGCCACGCGCCGGCTGTTCGAGGATCTGCCTCAGGTGGCGGTGTTCGATACCGCCTTCCACCAGACCCTGCCGCCCCACGCCTACCGCTACGCCATCCCCGAAGAGCTCTACAGCCGACACGGCATCCGTCGCTACGGCTTCCACGGCTCGAGCCATGCCTACGTGACCGGACGCCTGACAGAAGTCAGCGCCCGTGGTGAAGGCGGCTGGCTGATCGCCCACCTGGGCAATGGCTGCTCCGCCACCGCGGTATGGGCCGGCAGAAGCCTGGACACCAGCATGGGCATGACCCCGCTGGAAGGCCTGGTGATGGGCACCCGCAGCGGTGACGTCGACCCCGGCCTGCACCTGCACCTGGCGCGCCAGCTGGGCATGTCGCTGGAGGGCGTCGATCAGTTGCTCAACCAGAAGAGCGGACTGCTGGGGCTGTCCGAGCTGACCAACGACATGCGTGAGCTCGAACAGGCCGCCAGTGAAGGTCACGCCGGCGCGAGCCTGGCCATCGAGGTGTTCTGCTACCGCCTGGCCAAGTCCCTGGCGGGCCTGGCCTGTGCCCTGCCCCGGATCGACGGCATCGCCTTCACCGGCGGCATCGGCGAAAACTCTGCTCTGGTGCGCGCCCGGACCCTGGGCCACCTGGAGGCCCTCGGTGTACGCCTGGACGCTGACGCCAACGAGAGCCTCGGGCGTGGCGAGGAAGGCCAGATCCACGACCGAGGCGCCAGCTCGGCGCCGGAGATCCGCGTCATCCCCACCGACGAAGAAGGCTATATCGCCAGCCAGACCCGGGAATTGATCGTGAGCCTGACGTCCACGCCAAGGCTCGAGGAGGTTCTGTGAGCACCCAGTCCCGCACGCTGCTGCTGATCCCCATCGACGACGGCGTCGCCCTCACCTCCGCCGGCCTCGGCCTGCTTCGTGCGCTGGATACGCTGGGGCTGGACGCGGGTTTTCTGCAGCCCTTCAGCCAGTCCGAAGGTGGCGAGCAGGCAAGTGACAACGACGAACGCGCCCGCTCGCTGGTGGCCAGCACCCTGGGCATAGGTTCGCCGCGTCCGATCTCGCGCCAGACACTGGAGCAGTATCTCGGCCGCGACGATCGCGATGGTCTGCTGGAACTCGCCGTGGAGCGTCACGCCCGCGTCGCCCGCCCTGCCACCGGCAAGGCGCCGGCGCTGATCGTGGTGGAGGGCGTTCGCCCACTGCCGCGAAACGCCTACGCCTTCGACCTCAACGTGCGCCTGGCCAGTGCCCTCGACGCCCAGGTGGTACTGGTCGCCGATGGCCAGATCGCCGATCCCCAGGAACTGGCCAAGCAGTTGCAGTTCCATCGCCAGAGCATCGACGCGGTGGGTTCGGTGCGTACCCTGGGCGCCATGCTGATGCGACTGCCGGGGGACGGCGACGGCTCGGCCATCGACCAGACCCTGGCCTCGGTCAGCGAGGTCGAGGCCCGCGCCCATCGCCAGCACTGGCAGCAGCAGCTCGCCAGCGGCGCCGATCTGACCCTGCCGGTGGTCGCGGCGGTGCCCTACCGGGCCTCCCTGACCGCACCGCGAGTGGTCGACGTGGCCCGCGCCCTCGATGCCAGGATCCTGCACCACGGCGAGGCCGATCGCCGCCGCGTCGCCCACTCGACGCTGGGGGCCCGCAGCGCCGAGCACCTGCTCTACGCCCTGCGTCCCGGCGAGCTGATCGTGTCCCCCGGGGACCGCGACGACACCCTGCTGGCGGCGGCCCTGGCCACCATGAACGGCGTGCCCCTGGCGGGCCTCCTGCTGACCCACGGCGAGTCACCCAGCCAGCAGCTGATCGACGTCTGTCGCCCGGCGCTGGCCTCGGGGCTGCCGGTCCTCTCGGTGGACACCGACAGCTACGCCACCGTGGCCCGGCTCACCGAGATGTCCGGCGGCATCCCGGTGGATGATCACGAGCGCGCCGAGGCCATCTGCGCCTTCGTCGCCGATCACCTGGATCGTGACTGGCTACTGGCGCTGATTCACGACGACGCCCAGCGCCGCCTGTCACCGGCGGCCTTCCGCCATCAACTGGTCAGCATGGCCCAGCACAAGCGTCGGCGAATCGTGCTGCCCGAAGGCGACGAGCCACGCACCCTGGAAGCGGCCATCCTGTGCCAGCGTCGTGGCATCGCCAACTGCGTGCTGCTGGGCAAGCGTCGCGCCATCCTCGAGGTGGCCAAGGCGCGTGGCCTTGAACTGCCCGACGACCTGCAGATCCTCGACCCGGACGCCGAGCGTGGTCGCTTTGTCGCACCCATGGTCGAGCGCCGGCGTGGCAAGCTGACCCCGCTGACCGCCGAGGCCCAGCTTCATGACAGCGTGGTGCTGGGTACCATGATGCTCGCCGAAGGCGAGGTCGATGGCCTGGTCTCCGGCGCCGTGCATACCACCGCCAACACCGTGCGCCCGGCCTTTCAGCTGATCAAGACCGCCCCCGGCTACGGCCAGGTGTCGTCGGTGTTCTTCATGCTGCTGCCCGACCAGGTGGTGGTCTACGGTGACTGCGCGGTCAACCCCGACCCCGACGCCGAGGCGCTGGCCGAGATCGCCCTGCAGAGCGCCACCAGCGCCGAGGCCTTCGGCATCGAGCCGCGGGTCGCCATGATCAGCTACTCCACCGGCGAGTCCGGCAGCGGCGCCGACGTCGACAAGGTCCGCGAGGCCACCCGCATCGCCAGGCAACGGGCGCCGCACCTGGCCATCGACGGCCCGCTGCAGTACGACGCGGCGGCCATCGCCAGCGTGGCCCGGCAGAAGGCGCCGGAGTCACCGGTGGCCGGCCGCGCCACGGTATTCGTGTTCCCCGACCTGAATACCGGCAACACCACCTACAAGGCAGTCCAGCGCAGCGCCCGGGTGGTCAGCATCGGCCCCATGCTTCAGGGCCTCAACAAGCCGGTCAACGACCTGTCCCGGGGCGCCCTGGTGGAGGATATCGTCTATACGATTGCGCTGACCGCGATCCAGGCCGGTCAGTAACGACCAGAAAAGCGCCATAGACCGTCAGAAACGCCGAGGCCCCGGGAGAACCGGGGCCTCGGCATTTGTATGGGCTTTAGCCCGAAACCGCTCGCTACCACTCGGCGATGCCGGTATACAGGCACACCAGCACCAGCCCAAGCAGGAAGACGGTCTCGGCGACCATCAGGATGACGGGCTTCCAGCCGACCACGGCGAGCTTCTGGAAGGAGGTCTTGATACCGAGTGCGGCGATGGCGGTGACCAGGCACCAGCGCGACAGGTCGGTCATGCCCTCGACCATCACCTGGGGAATCACGCCCATGCTATTGATCAGCACCAGCACCACGAAGGCCACCAGAAAGCTCGGGAACATCGGCACCTTGCCGCCTTCACCGCCACGGGCGCGGCGAAACAGCAGCATGAACACCATTACCGCCGGCACCAGCATGGCGACCCGCAACAGTTTGACGAAGGTCGAGATATCGCCGGTCTCGTCGGAGATCATGTAGCCGGCACCGACCACCTGGGCGACGTCATGGATGGTGCCACCAAGAAAGATGCCGGCCTGGGTATCGGTCAGTTCCAGCGCACCGACCAGCAGCGGGTAAAGCACCATGGCGGCGGTGGACAGCGTCGTCACGCCAACCACGGTCAGGATGGTATTGCGCTCGGCGATCTCGTTGCGCGGCATCGCCGCAGACAGTGCCAGCGCCGCCGAGGCGCCGCAGATCGCCACCGACCCGCCGGTCAGCAGCCCCAGGTCATTTTTCAGCCCCAGCAGTCGTGCCAGCACGCTTCCCGCCAGAATGGTCAGCACCACCCCGGCGACCACCGTCACCACCGGGCCGATCCCGAGTTCCGCCACCTGCTCCAGGGTGATGCGTACCCCCAGCAGGGCAACACCCAGCCTGAGGATGGTGCGGGCGGCAAACTCCACCCCCACCAGGCAAGGGCCCTGCTCGCTGAGAAAGTGCAGGGTCATGCCGAACAGCAGTGCGTAGAGCAGGGTCGGGCCACCGTAGTGATCGGCGATAAAGGTGGTGGCCAGGGCAATGGTGATACAGATCAGTACCCCCGGCATGCGCTCCCGGGCGGGCTCCAGATGGCGACGCCATCCGGTCACGGGCGTCTCGGGCTTGGCGTGGGTCGTTGGCTGGGACATGGGCGTCCTCTCGTTTATTCGTTGTTCGCGTATCAGGGGTCGCGCTCAGCGGGTCAGGCGATGACACGCCATTGATTTGATCCTGGCCCAGCCTGCCGTCGCGACGTTAGGGCCAGAGCGTGGCCTCGAGTAAGGCCAGGCCCCGATGGCATCGATCCGCCGTCGAGGTTCCAGCGCTGCACGTCAGGCGGCGCGCGCCTGGGCACGGCGATCGGCCTTGATCATGTCCGCCGCGCGTTCGGCGATCATGATGGTCGGGGCGTTGGTGTTTCCCGAGACGATGATCGGCATGATCGAAGCGTCCACCACCCTCAGTCCCTCGAGGCCGTGCACCCGCAGTCGGTCATCGACCACCGCCAGGTCGTCGTGGCCCATCTTGCAGGTGCCCGCCGGGTGGTAGATGGTCTGACTGTAGCGCCGGGCGGCCTCGAGCAATTGCTCGTCGCTCTGATACTCCCGCCCCGGCACGTATTCATCGGTGATCACCTCGGCAAGTGGTGCCTGCTCGGCGATGCGTCGCGCCACCTTGATGGCGTCCACCGCCACGCGACAGTCTTCTTCGGTGCTCAGATAGTTGGGCTGGATCGAGGGATAGACGGCGGGGTCGGCGCTGGTGATGCGAATACGCCCCCGGCTGGTCGGACGCAACTGGCACACCGAGGAGGTGAAGGCCGAGAACGGATGCACCCCTTCGGCCGGCTTGTCCGCCGACAGCGGCTGCATATGGAACTGGATATCCGGGCGATCCAGGCCCTCCCGCGACTGGGTGAAGATGCACACCTGACTGGCCGCCAGGGTCAGCGGCCCGGTGCGGGTCAGGGCGTACTGGGTGCCTACCGCCAGCTTTCTCAGCGGATGACGCACCTCGTCGTTGAGGGTGCGACAGGAGGTCTTGAACACCAGCCGGATCTGCAGATGGTCCTGCAGGTTCTCGCCGACACCTGGCAAGGCATGGCGGCAGTCGACGCCGACCTCGGCCAGGTGGTCGGGATCCCCGATGCCGGAGCACTGCAGGATCTGCGGCGAGCCAATGGCGCCGCTGGACAGCAGCACCTCGAGCCTGGCGCTCGCCCGATGGGTCCCCTGCCCCTGGCGGTACTCGACCCCGACCACGCGCTTGCCCTCCAGCAGCAGCCGCTGACAGTGGGCCCGCTTGACCAGGGTGAGATTGGGGCGCTTGAGCGCCGGGCGCAGAAACGCCTTGGCGGTCGAGCAGCGAAAGCCCTTGTAGGAGGTCTGCTGGAAGTAGCCCACGCCTTCTTGCCTGGCCCCGTTGACGTCGCGATTCTCGGGAATCCCCGAGGCCTTGGCCGCCTCGATGAAGCGTTCGGCGATCTCGCGGCGCAGACGCAGGTCCGAGACCTTCAAGGGGCCGTCGGCGCCGTGGTAGTCATCGGCGCCCCGCTCCTGGCACTCCGACTTCTTGAAGTAGGGCAGCACCGAGTCGTAGTCCCAGCCGTCGTTGCCCAGCTGCGCCCAATCGTCGTAGTCCTCGCGCTGACCGCGAATGTACAGAAGCCCATTGAGCGAGCTTGACCCTCCCAGCACCTTGCCTCTGGGCCACTGCAGCCGGCGACCGTCGATGCCCTCGTCGGGATCGGTGAGGTAGCACCAGTCGGTGGCCGGATTGTGCATGGTCTTGAAGTAGCCCACGGGCACGTGGATCCACGGATTCCAGTCGGACCCGCCGGCCTCGAGCAGCAGTACCGACACCTCGGGGTCCTCGCTCAGGCGGTTGGCCAGCACGCAGCCGGCGGAGCCCGCCCCCACGATGATGTAGTCGAAAGCCTCTGGCGGTGGTGTTGTGGTTGTCATGTCGCTCACTCAATCGAGACGTTTTATCTCAATTTATGCTAGACATTTTTCTCAAAAGATCAATATTGAGACAAAAAAAATCATTTTTATTGATCTATTCCCGAGAGACTTCTAAGGTGTGGTCAAGGCCCTTTATCGGGCCCGGTGCCAGGCGACGATCGCCAAGCGCGAACGCCCCGGCACTCCCCTGCATCCCTACACCAAACACAAGACTGGGAGCCTTCCATGAGTTCACGCCTCTTCTCATCAGACGTGTCGCGCCGCGACTTCCTGAATATCTCGGGTCGCTTCGGCATGACCTCCACGCTGCTGGCCGCCAGTGGTCTGGGCGCTGGCCTCACCGCTTCGAGCCTGGCCCGAGCCGCCGACGCCGAGCAGCAACGCCGCTATCAGACCGAACCCAAGTTCCAGCTGCGCTTTGGCGCCTCGGGCTTCAACGAGCGCAATCTCGATATCCAGAAGTCCGGGCAGCTGTTCTTCGCCCGTGACGTCGAGGAGCGCACCAACGGCGCCATCCGCGTCGAGTTCATGGGCTCCAACGAGGTCTGCAACCAGCTCGATTGCGTCAGCAAGGCCCAGCAGGGCATCGTCGACATCTTCTCGGCCTCGACCCAGAATTCCGCCGGCGGCGCGCCCTACCTGAACGTGCTGGACTTCGCCTACATGTTCCCGAGCGTCGCCTCGATGTTTCACTTCTTCTACGACCCTCGCAGCGAGGCCCTGCTGCGCGAGCCGATGCGCCAGCGCCACAACCTGCAGTTCCTGTTCACCCACTGCGACCTGCGCGGGCTGATGATGGGCCAGAGCTGGGCCGACAAGCCGCTAGTGGACAGCCTCGAGGTGCTGCAGGGCACCAAGAACCGCGTCACCGGCACCCAGCTTGGCCGCATCGCCATGGAACAGCTTGGCCTCAACCCGGTCCCGGTGGCCTGGGAAGAGACCCTGGACGGCCTGCGTCAGGGCCTGCTGGACGGCGCCGAGACCTGGATGAGCGCGGTGGCTTACGCCGGCATGGCGCCGGTGGTGTCCCAGGCGGTCGACCTGCGCTTCTTCGCCGGTACCGAGCACACCGCCATGAACCTGTCGAAATTCGAGGCGCTGGACGCCGAGCTGCAGGATCAAGTGATGGAGTCGGCCTACGCCGCCCAGATCTTTACCCAGGGCATGAACGAGGCCGGCCGCTACCAGATCGTCGGCGCCACCGAACACCCCGCCGCCGGCACCGTGTTCGCCGAGAACAACGTGCGGGTGGCCCCGCTGTCCGACGAGATCCGCGCCCAGGCCGAGCAGCTATGCGCCCCGGAGTTCAACCCAGAGCCCTGGGAGCAGTGGCGCGAGCGGCTCAATGCCTGGGCCGGCGACGTCGACATCTACAAGGAAATCCACACCATCGCCCGGGAGATCCCGCGTGAGATGGCGGCGGTCAACGTGGCGCCGAAGCGCTGGTGGAGGGCGTAATGACCGATCACAAGGCCACCGCGGCCCAGGCGACGTCGAACGACGTCGCCGATCGGCCGACCCCCGCCTGGCTGGCGCCACTCAAGTGGCTCGACGCCAATCTGGAAAAGGTGATCATCCTGTTCTCCTACAGCGGCATGGCGGGCATCATCTTCGTCGAGGTCATCCGCCGATTCTTCTTCAGCCTGCAGGCGCCCTGGAGCACCAGCATTCCGGTGCTGCTGTTTCTGTGGCTGACCTGGTTCGGCGCCTCGCTCAACGTCAAGCAGCGTACCCACCTGTCGCTCAACGAGATTCGCATGCGTCTGCCCTACACCGGTCAGTTCGCCTGCCAGGTGCTCGACGCCGTGCTGTGGATCGGCTTCGGCGCCCTGGTCATCCACTTCACCATCGCCCAGGTGGAACTGGCGCACATGAACTTCGCCATCGTGCCGGGCACCGACAACGTGATGCAGTGGTGGTTCTACCTGGCCACGCCGCTGGCCTGGGCGCTGATCATCTTCCGGGTACTGCAGAACCTGGCCAGCGACATCGCGCGCTTCCGGCGCCGCGAGCCGTTCAACCTGCAACCGTCCATCATGGACTAGGAGAGACGTCATGACCGACGGCATGCTTATCGGCCTGGTCACCGCGGGCTGCACCACCATTTTTCTGCTGGGGGTACCGATCTTCCTGGTGATCGGCCTGTGGGTGGTCGGCACCAGCCTGATCATCGACTTCACCCTGGCCAATATCGGGGTCACCCTGTTCCAGGGCCTGAGCTTCTTCGGCCTGCTGGCACTGCCCCTGTTCATCCTGACCGGCGACTTGATCAACGCCGCCGGCATCGCCAAGCGACTGTCCGACTTCGCCTATTCGGTACTGGGCTGGCTGCGTGGCGGCATGGGCATGGCCACCCTCGGCGCCTGCGGCCTGTTCGCGGCGATCTCCGGGTCCAACGCCGGCACCACCGCCACCATCGGCTCGATCATGCAGCCGGAGATGGTCAAGAACGGCTACGACGAGCGCTTTTCCGCCGCCACCGCCGCCTCCGGCGGAACGGTCGGCATCATCATCCCGCCGTCGATCATCTTTATCGTCTACGGCTTCATGATGAACCTGTCGATCAGCGACCTGTTCATCGCCGGCATGATCCCCGGGGCGATGATGGTGTTCGGCATGATGGCGGCCTGTCACCTGGTGGCGCGACGTCACGGCTGGGGCACCCTGATTCCGTTCAAGGCGGGTGAAAGCGCGCGCTTCGCCAGGCGCGCCTATCTCGGCTTCGCTACCATCGGGGTGGTGATCTACGGCATCTATTCGGGCAAGTTCTCGCCCACCGAGGCCGCCGCCATTACCGTGGGCTTCACCCTGATCGCGGGGCTACTGATCACCCGCGAGATTCGCTTCACCGCGCTGCCCTCGATCATGCTGCGCTCGGGCCAGATCGCCGGCATGCTGGCGCCGTTGATCGCGATCTCGGTGGTGATGCAGCAACTGCTGTCGGTGCTGGGCGCGGGCCAGGCGCTGCAGGACCTGCTCAGTGGTCTGGGCAACTACTACGTGATCCTGGGGGCCTGCATGCTGATGATCCTGCTGGCCGGGATGATCCTCGAGAGCCTGCCGGTGACCATCATCCTGGCACCGATCCTGGCGCCCATCGCCCAGAACGCCGGGGTCGACCCGATCCACTTCGCGGTGATCTTCCTGGTCGGCGCCGCCATCGGCTTCGTCACCCCGCCCTTCGGCCTCAACCTCTACGTGGCCTCGAGCATCACCGGGATCCCCTACCTGCGCCTGGTGAAGTTCGTCATCCCCTACTTCATTGCGCTGATCAGTTGCTGGATCGCCATCTCGATGTGGCCGGCGCTGTCACTGATGCTGGTGAACCTGTAACACCGACAGGCAAGCAGGAGCACGCGGCAAGCCTCACCGGGCTTGCCGCGTTATCATGAGTGCCTGCCACCATTTTCCGTCGTCAAGGATCGCGTATGTCTACAGCAAGCACTCGGACCACGACCAATTCGACGCTGCAACGAGGCCTGGTACTGCTGGAAACCATCGCCATCTCGATCCACGGCGTCAGCGCCTCGGACCTGGAGCGTCAGCTCGACATTCCCAAGCCCACCCTGCATCGCCTGCTCAAGCAGCTCGAAGAGCAGGATCTGATCGTGCGCGACGTGGAAGGACGGCATCTGCTTCCCGGCGAACGACTGCACCGCATGGCCATGGGCGTGCTCGCCAACGAGAGCCTCAAGGCGCCGCGCCGTATGCTGCTCAAGCGCCTGGCCGAAGAGGTCAACGAAACCTGCAACCTGACCCTGCTCGAAGGTCACGAGGTGCTCTACTACGAACGGGTGGAGACCAACTGGCCGGTACGCATACAGCTGCCGCCGGGCTCACGTCTTCCGCTGCACTGCACCGCCAGCGGCAAGATGTTTCTGGCGCTGATGGGGCCGGCCCAGCGCCGCCAGCTGCTCAAGCACCTGCCGCTGGAGGCCTATACCCCCTACACCGCCACCGAAGCAGACGAGCTGGAGCGACGCCTGGCGGACATCGCCGAAAAGGAGCTGAGCACCGACAACGAGGAGTTCATCCAGGGCATGGTGGCCATCGCCGTGCCGGTGTACGACCAGACCGGGCGCATCCAGGCGACGCTGGCGATCCACGCGCCCCGGCTGCGCCACAGCATCGACTCGCTGATGGAGTGGGCGCCCTTGATGCGGCGTATCGCCGGGCAGCTGCAGGATACCTTCGACCACTGAGCATACGAACGCATGAACGCATGAACGCATTGCCAAGGTACGCTGACTGACCGATCGGGTCAGGACACGCTCGGCCAGCCAGACTGACGTTCTTCGTGGCTACATCGGTGGCACCACCACCACCGGCACACTGGCACGCTTGATCACGCCCTTGGTCACCCGGCCTGCATAGGACGAGGCGAAGCCGCGCTTGTTGGTGGCCATGATGATCATGTCGCAGTCATGGCGCACGGCGTAGCGGGTAATCTCCGATGCCGGGTAACCCTCCAGCACCGACTTGGCGGCCACCACCTCGCGCCCAGGCAGGTTCGCTTCGTGCTCTTGCCAGAAGGCCTCGACAAATTCGTCCAGACGCTCTCGCGCCAGACGCAGGCGCTGCTCCATCAAGCCATCCAGGGTGGCGCGTTCACCGATGTTGGCCTTGAGGGTATGCATGACGTCATCGGACAACGACTTGACCGCATGCAGCACGTGAACCTCGGCCCCGGTGGCCTTGGCCAGCGTCAGGGTGTGGGCAAGCACCTGGCGGCAATCGTCCTTCAGCCCCAGGCAACAGAGAAGACGCGAGATCGAAACAGGCATGGCGTGACTCCTTGGCGAGAGGCCGGGTCGCCGCGACATGCGAAGACACCCGGCCTTTTTTGCGGTGCGCTGACGGTGCGCAATCAATACCCCAGCATACGGGGTAGCCACAGCGATATTTCCGGGAAGTAGGCGATCACGAACAGCGCGAACACCGAGCTTGCGGCAAACGGCAGCGCCTTGATCGATATCTCCTCGATGGAGGCGCCGCCAATGCCCGAGGCCACGAACAGGTTCTCCCCCAGGGGCGGCGTCTGGAAGCCGATGGCCAGGGCACAGACGACGACGATACCGACGTGCACCGGGTCCATGCCCAGCATGTACATGATCGGCAGCAATACCGGCGTCAGGATCATGATAGCCGCCAGGGTTTCCATGAACATGCCGACAAAAAGCAGAAATGCGATAACCATGGCCCAGATCAAGTACAGGTTATCGGTCAGTCCCAGCATGCCCTCGGCGATCACCGCCGGCACCCGCTGTTCGACCAGCAAGCGGCCGAATACCGTGGCGGTGAACAGGATCAACAGCACCCGTCCGGTGATCCAGGTGGTGGTCTCCAGAGTCTTGAGCGTAGGCTTCCACTTGAGCTCGCGGTGCAGGAAGATGCCGACGATCAGGGTGTAGGCGATGGCCACGATGGCCGACTCGGTGGGCGTGAACAGACCGCTGTAGATACCGCCGAGGATGATCAGCGGCGCCAGGATCGACCACACGCCACGCTTCAGGCTCCTGGCGATGGTGTCCCAGGACCAGCTGTCGCTCAGCCCGCTGTAGCCGCGCCGGCGCGAGATGATGTAGTTGACGGTCAACAGGCAGCCAGCGATCACCATGCCGGGCAGAATGCCGGCGATGAACAGCTTCGGAATCGACAGCGTCTGGAAGGCGCCGTGAGCGGCCACGGCCTCCGCCGGTGGCTGCAGCCCCATCCCCGAGATACCAAAGATGACCATGGGAATGGACGGCGGTATCACCACGCCGAGGCCACCGGAGGACGCCGTGATGGCAGAGCCATAGCCGCGATCATAGCCGCGGTTGGCCATGGCCGGGATCATCAGCATGCCCACCGCCGCGGTGGTGGCGGGCCCTGAGCCTGAAATCGCGCCGAAGAACATGCAGGCGAACACCGTGGCGGCGGCGAGACCGCCGGTCACCGGCCCGGCGAAGGCCTCGGCGATATCCACCAGGCGTCGCGAAATGCCGGCGGCTTCCATCAAGGCCCCGGCGAGGATAAAGGCCGGCAGCGCCATCAGCGGAAAGGACCCCACCGAGGTGAAGGCGATCTGCACGAAGGCCATGGGGTTCTCCCCCAGCGACAGATAGGTGGCAAGCGCGGCCACCCCCAGCGACACCGTGATCGGCGCGCCCAGCACCAGCAGCAGAAAGAACACCCCGAACAGCACGTAGATGATGGTCGTCTCCATGGATCAGTCTCCCTTCTCGTTGGATGACGACAGCGTCGAGGACTTGGCCTCGGCGATGGCCTCGGCCTCGGGATCGACGGGCTCGCGATGCTTGACGAAGCGCAGGTAGTTGTTCTGCAGGATGCGCAGGGTCATCAGCACAAAGGCCAGCGGCAGGATCAGGTAGAACCCCTTCATCGGGATGCCCAGGGTCTGGGACTTCCAGAAGGTATTCATCTTGTTGAACACGAAGTCGTAACTGAGCCAGATGAAGACCAGGTTGAAGGCGATCCAGATCAGGTCGGTCAGCGCACCGCAGGCCAGCTCCACCCAGCGCGGGAAGAAACGGAACTGGAAGGTGACACGGTTATGGGCCGACTTCTTGGCGGCGTAGACCGCCCCCAGGTAGGCGAACCAGACGAAGGCGTAGGTAGCCAGCTCATCGGCCCAGGGCAGCGAATAGCTGAACAGGTTGCGCAGCATGATCTGGGCAAACAGCAGCGCCACAAAGGTCACCAGCAATAGCTGGCACAGCCAGTTCTCGAGGTTGTCCACGAGCTTCCATAGACGATTCATCACGACGACCTCTGAGCAGGCACCACCTGGCGTCCAATGGCAGACGTCCGGCGGTGCCATGATTCATGGCGCCTGGAGTCAGGCGCCGGGAGGATTCAAGACGATAGCGACGTCGTGACAGATCAGGGGGCTGGCTCACGTCCCAGCGCGGCGAGCGCCTCGTCGAGCTTGGCCTTGCCGCCGATGCTGTCGTAGAAGTCGGGCCAGATGGAGGTGGCCTGTTCGATCCACGCCTGCTCGCCGTCGGCAGGCTCGGTGATCTCCATGCCGTGCTCTTCCACCAGCCGGGTCTTGATCGCGTCTTCCTGGGCCAGCAGATACTCGTAACTGTGGTCGGTGGCCTCCTGAGCGGCCTCCAGCACCCACTGCTGCTGCTCCTCGGACAGGCTCTGGAACATGCCTTCACCCATGATCAACGGCTCCATGGAGAACACATAACAGCTGTCGGTGACGTGATCCTGGACCTCGTAGAACTTCATCGCGTCGATGGTGATGTAGGGGTTGTCCTGGCCGTCGACGACGCCCTGCTGCAGGGCGGTAAAGGTTTCCGACCAGGCCAGCGGGTTGGGATTGACGCCCCAGGACTGGTAGGCGGAGATCATGATCTCGTTCTTAGGCACCCGGATGACCAGGCCATCCAGATCCTCGGGGCTCGCCACCGGCCTCGCCGAGTTGGTCAGACGGCGACAGCCGGAGTAGGCCCAGCCCAGTATCCGCACGCCGGCGTCACGGATGGTGTTGTCGACCATCTCCTGGCCGATCTCGCCCTGGGTCAGGGTGCGGGCGTCCTCGGGACTCTGGATCACGTAGGGCAGTGTCATCACCCCGACCGTGGGCGAGAACGGCGTGATGTTGTTGATCGCCAGTACCGACAGGTCGAGCAGGCCCATGCTGGCGTTGTTGACGGTGTCCTGCTCACTGCCCAGCTGGCCGTTGGGAAACAGGTCCACGCTGACGTCGCCGCCGGACTTTTCCTCGATCAGCTTGGCGAAGGTCTGTCCCATCTCGTGCTGGGTGCCACCGGCGGCGTCGCCCAGCGCCATCTTCCAGGTTGTCGCCTGGGCCGAGCCAGCGGCGCCCAGCAGCGCCAGGGCGACCGCCGCCACCAGCGGGCGTGGGCCGAAGCGCCGGGGCGAGGCGGCAGCGCCGATGGCCGCAGGAGTCATGTTGCGCGGGGGCGTGGTACGGAGGAAAGGGGACTTGGTGTGCATGCGGAACTCCCATCATTGTTGTGCCGCTTAAAGCGGAATCTTGTTGCGGGTGTCACATCTTGATCGTCATTGGCTGGCGAGCGCGGTCAGGTCCGACCCGCCATGTGACTCACTCTCCCCCGTCGAGCATCGACGCCATAGGACCAGTGGCCCCACATCGATTGGGCCAGGCACCCGCGAGCCCTCGACAAGACGTCGACGCTGTAAGATCGTAGGCGGGCGTGGCCGCCAGGCCTGGGCCACGCCGGAACTCGTCCAACAACCACCATCCGGGAACCCGTCGTCGGTATGAGCGCCCCCCTGTTTCGACTCGACGCAAAGCGTCAGGAAAGCCTTCAGTGCCAGCTTCGCGAGCAGATCGCCCACGCCATCCTCGAGGGGCACCTGCCCACCGGTGAGGCGCTGCCTTCGAGCCGAAAGCTCGCCAAGGAGCTGGGTGTGGCCCGCAACACGGTGATGATCGCCTACGAGCAACTGCTGGACGACGGCTACCTGGTCGCCCGGGAGCGCAGCGGCTACTTCGTCAATCCGGATATCCTCGCCGGACGCGTCACGCCCCCGGACGACATCGCCCCCCCAGCCACCAGCGCCACCTCTCACTCCGGCACAGCGACGCCCTGGGACGAGCTGTTGACGATGCGACCCTCGCGCCAGCCGACCATCGTCAAGCCGGCCAACTGGCTCGACTATGACTACCCCTTCCTCTACGGCCAGATCGATCCCAACCTGTTTCCCACCCAGCACTGGCGGGAGTGCAGCCGCGACTCGGTCAGCGTGCCGGCCATCCGCCGCTGGTCGGCAGATCACCTGAGCGAAGACGACCCGCTGCTGATCGAACAGATCCACCAGCGACTGCTGCCCCGCCGTGGCGTCTGGGCCCGACCGGAGGAGATCCTGATCACCGTGGGCGCCCAGCAGGCGCTATGGATCACCGCCATGCTGATCCTGGGGGCGGGTCGACGCTTCGCCATGGAGAACCCTGGCTACGTCGACATGGTCAATATCGCCCGCACCTTCACCGACGATATCGTCGCGGTGGACGTGGACGACCAGGGCCTGGTGATCGACCAGCGCCTGGCCGATTGCCACCTGGCCTACGTCACCCCGAGCCACCAGTCGCCCACCGGCGTGACCCTGCCGATGCAGCGCCGCCGCGACTTGCTCGACAGCGCCAGCGCCAACAACTATCTGGTCATCGAGGACGACTACGAGAGCGAGACCAACTTCGTCGACAACCCGACGCCGGCACTCAAGAGCCTCGATAGCGATGGCCGGGTGATCTACGTGGGCAGCCTGTCCAAGACCCTGGCGCCGGGCCTTCGGCTCGGCTACATGGTGGCGCCCCCCGCCTTTATCGCCGAGGCGCGCGCCCTGCGCCGGCTGATGCTGCGCCACCCCGCCACCAACAACCAGCGCAGCGTGGCGCTGTTTCTCGACCGTGGCTACCACGACGCGCTGCTGCGCCAGATTCGCCAGACCTACCAGCGCCGCTGGCTGTTGATGCGTGACGCCCTCGCATCCCACCTGCCCGAGCTGCGTATCCGCTCCACCTTCGGCGGCTCCTGCTTCTGGCTGGAGGCCCCCGCCGACACCGACGTGGCACTGCTGAAGCGGCTGGCCGAGGAGCACAGCATCCTGATCGAGAACGGCGAGGTGCACTTCCTGACCCCGGCGCATCGCCCCACCCTGAGGCTCGGCTTCTCGGCCATCGACGAGACCCGCATCGAGCGCGGCATCGAACGCCTGGCGGCCTTGCTGCCCCAGGCACGTCGCACCGGCTGAATCCGGGAGGCACTGGGCTAGCGCCCGATCGGTGCCATCGGCGCCGTATCAGTCTCGCTGTCGAGCTGCGCAAGCTCCTCCATCAGCCGAGTAAAGCGTTCGCCCCGGCGACCGATGCACACCAGCACGGCGCCGGTGGCGGGCGGCCCGTGGCTCTGCCAGGCGAGGCGCTGTCCGCTCAACTGCAGACTTCGCCATTCTTCCCCGTCCGCCAGCCGACAGCGGACGAAGCCCTTGGCGCGAAACAGGCAGTCGCGGTAGCGCTCGAGCAGCGCTTGCAACTCCTCGGCCACCAGGGGGTGGCGAAGGTGCAGGGTGGCATCGGTCAGCCCCGAGTGTCGGGCACGCTCGGCGAACGGCTCCGCCGATGGCTTGGCGCCATTCGCTTGCCAAAAGGCCGGGCCAGAGGACGTCGTCCTGGACGACGCGGGAGCGACTTGTACCGGCTCCGTCGCCACCGCCGCACCTGGGGCGAGCTGTCCCAGCCATCCGAGCAGCTGGTCGCGCGCGCTGTCCTCTTGAGGCAGACGATTGACCAGCAGACGATGGGCGGCGTGCACCTGGGCGCGCCATAGCTCCCCCACCTGGGCGTCCAGCGCCAGACGGCCAGCCTGGCTCGCATCCACCAGTACCACGATATCGGCAAGCTCAAGCCCCGGCGCCAGCCTGGCGATATCGGCGATCCGTTGAGGATTGGCCACGCCGCTGGCCTCGATCAGAATTTCCGTTGGCCTGGCCTTGAGTCGCAGCGCCTGGGACAACTGCTCGGCCAGGGTGCCCCCCAGGGTGCAGCAGACGCAGCCGTTGGACAGCGACAGCACTCGATCATCGCGGTAGTCGATCGCCGCCACATCGACGTTCACCTCGCCGACGTCGTTGACCAGAATCAGAGCATCCTCGATATCCCCCGACGCCAGCCGGCGGTTGAGATAGCTGGTCTTGCCCGCCCCCAGGAAACCTGCGATCACCGTCACCGGCACCCGATCATCACACCTCATGCACCTGTCCTCCCGACACCGTGGCGTGTACCCGGATGTGTCGCAGATCCTGTGCTGAAACTTGCAATGGGTCGTCGTCCAGTACCGCCATATCGGCAAACTTGCCGACGTCCAGGCTACCCACACGGTCGTCCATACCCAGCGTGATGGCAGCGCCCAGGGTGATCATTTCCAGTGCATCTTCCACGCTCACCGCCTCATGGTGACCCAGCGTCTGGCCACTGGCGCTCTGCCGGTTGACCGCACACCAGGCGGTGAACAGCGGCCCCAGCGGGGTCACCGGCGCATCGCTGTGGATGGCGGTGACGATGCCCAGTCGGCGGGCCGAGGCCAGCGGCTCCAGGCGCTGGCAGCGCGTCGGTCCCAGGGTGCGTTCCAGGTGCACATCGCCCCAGTAGTAGAGATGATTGGCGAACATGTTCAGGCACAGTCCAAGACGGGCGGCGCGACGTAACTGGGCATGGTCGATGATCTGGCAGTGCTGCAGGGTATGGCGGTGATCGAAGCGCGGCCATAGGGTCAGCGCCTCCTCCAGGGCGTCCAGCATCAACTCCACGGCCTCGTCACCGTTGGTGTGAATGTGCAGTTGAAGCCCCGCCTGGTGGTAGGCGTGCACCAGCGCCACCAGTCCCTCTGGCTCGGCGTTCCACAGCCCGTTGGGATGACCGTCATGGTAGTGGGGCCACTTCAGCCGCGCGGTATAGCCCTGGATCGAGCCGTCGGTCATCAGCTTGGCCGGGCCAAACACCAGCCGCTCATGGCTGTGGCCCATCGCCGCCTGGAGCCGCGCGATGCCCTCCTCGGCCGACCACGCCAGCACCCCCATGGCCGGCACCAGGCGCACCGGAAAATCGGCCTCCCGGGTCACCTCGACCATCGAGGCGATGGCGTCATCGCTCAAGGGGTTGTACAGATCGGTGATGGTGGTGACGCCCTTGGCCGCCGCGATGGCGCCGTAGCGCCTGAGCACCTCGGGTGACGCCACCGCCTCGAACAGATTCCTGCCAAGGGCATCGAACACCACGAACATGGCGGCCATTTCCTGGAGCTCGCCATTGGGCTGGCCGTCCTCGTCGAGCATGATGCCCTCGACCCGCGGCCCCTCGCTGATGCCGGACAGTGCCAGCATGGCCGAATTGACGGTCATCACGTGCAGGCTTGCGTGCAGCACCACCAGCGGTCGATCTCCCACCGCCTCGTCGAGCTGGTGGCGACTTAAGCGCTGGCCGGGAAAGTAGACCGGATCAAAGCCCCAGGCGACCAGCGGCTCGCCCGGCGGCAGGCTCTCGGCATGCTGGCGCAGCCGGGCCTGCATCTCGGCGACGCTCTTCAGCCCCGGCCACTCCTTGCCCTCAGCATCGACCCGGCTGAAATAGCCGAGATAGAGGTAGTCCCACATGGCGCCTTCCAGAGCGTGGCTGTGGCCTTCGACGAAGCCCGGCAGGATCACCTTGTCGGCAAAGCGATCATCGATGCGGGCGTCGGTTGGCATGGCTTGCGTATCCCCCACCGCCAGGATGCGATCTCCCTGCACCGCGACATGGGTCGCCTCGGGCTGGGACGGATTCATGGTCAGGATGCGTCGAGCGGGATAGACGGTGATGCTCATCAGGAGGCAGCTCCCTTGCTGATGGTGGGCGAAGACGCGGAGGCTGAGTCTGACTGGGCAGCGGCATGGCCTTGGGTGGGAACACCCTCGGCCCAGCCCGACGAGGGCGATGAGGCTCTGCCGTGCCGCCCCCACATCAGCATCAGCGGGATGCAGGCGATCAGGGCGATGGCGGTGCCGCCGAACACCAGCAGATAGATCGCCGGCGTCAGCGACGGCACGATGGGGGCGAAGATCATCAGGATGTGCAGGTTGACCACCACGATGGCCAGATTGAAGAAGGCAAGCTCCTTGGGCACCGAGGTGGAAAAGTCGGCGTCCATCATGCGCAACAGCAAGAGCCCGGTACCGGTGGAGCCACAGCAGCATCCAAACGAGGTCACGGTACGCTCTGGTCCCAGATTGCCGCTCAACCGCCCGATCAACAGACAGCCCACCAGGGTGACGATCGTCACCGTCACGGTCACCAGCAGGATCGGCGCCAGCAGCGCGTAGAGCACCGCGAACTGGATGCTCATGAGGGTCCCCACCACCATGAAGTCCACCGCGCTGCCGGTGATCCGCTTGAGCGTCTCGTCATCGACACGGTGGGAAAGCCCGAGCCGATCGATCACCATGCGCATCAGCACGCAGACACCCAGCCCGTGCAGAAAGAACAGGTTGTGGCTGAACAGCACCCCGACGTTGATGCCGAACGGCGAGGCATTGCCGATGATGCCCTGCACGAAGGTCAGCCACAGGTGGGTGATCACGTAGGCGATGGCAAGCAGGCCCAGATGGTAGGCCAGCGAATCCAGATTGCCCGGGTGCGACACCATGCGCCCCATCCCGGGAGCCTGCTGGTTGCCCTCGTCGTCGCCCGCCCGGGTAAAGAAGCCCAGGCGAAAGTTGTCATCCAGGCGCGAGGCGCGATTGGCGTTCAACCCCTTGGTCAGGTAGCGCCGGGCAAGCGGCACGCCCAGGGCAAACGCCATCAAGAATCCCAGAGAGGCATAGATCAGCCCCACCTGGGCGGCATTGGCGATGCCGTACTCGGTCTCCCAGATGGTGCCGTAGGTCAGCGCCTGGCCCGGCCCCTGGGTAAAGCCGTGGGTCACGATGGCTCCCAGAAATCCGCTGACGTCGCTGCCGGTCACGGCGTCATAGCCGGTCACCACCAGAAAGCCGATGGCACCTTGCATGCCCAGGCTGATGCTCCAGGCAAGCGTCAGCCAGAGTCCGCCGCGCACGATACTGCCGCCACCACCGGGCGCGTCCTGGCGACCACCCCCGGTAAGGCATAGCGACATGAAGCTCAGGGTGAAGAAATGAAAGGTCAGAGCGGTGAAGTCGGCGGGTGAGTAGCCCGGCAGCAGATCCAGCGAAAGCGCCAGGAAACCGATCAGGCCGCCGACGATGCTGGCCGGAACCAGCGAGGCCCGAAGCCAGCTCAGCCGGCTTCTCAGCTGGCTGCCGACCCACAGCATGAGGGCAAGCAGCGCGAAGGCGATCACCCCGTGAAAGGAGTCTTGCATGATGGAGTCACCTCGACGTTGTCGTTGTTGGAAGTGAAGCGAACACTTCCAGCCTAGGCACGCCATCGTTGCGCGTATAATATCATTTAACGTTCACTTGATACCTGTGAGGCATCAATGCGCATTGAGCTTCGCCACCTTTACGCCTTTGTCGCCGTGGCCGACAGCCTGCACTTTCGCCGCGCCGCCGAGCGTCTCAACGTCGCCCAGCCGGCGCTGAGTCGCACCATCGCTCAGCTCGAGGACGCCATCGGTGAAGCGCTGTTCGTGCGCAACAATCGCCAGGTCCGCCTCACCGATCCGGGACGCATCATGCTCGAGGAGAGCCGCCAGATACTGCGCCAGGTCGATGATGCGGTGCTCAAGACCCAGCGAGCGGGCCGTGGAGAACTGGGCCGGCTGGCCATCGGCTACACCGACTTCGCCATCACCGGTGAGTTGCCGGCACTATTGGACGACTTTCGCCGCCAGAATCCGGACATCCACTTCGACCTGAGCTTCGGCTCCACCGCCCAGCAGCTCGACGAATTGACCGAGGGACGCCTGGACTTCGGCTTCGTTACCGGCCCGGTGCTGACCCCGGGGCTGCGTTCCCGTCCCATCCAGCGAGATCACTTTATCGCCGCGGTCGGTGACAACCACCCGTTGGCCGGGCGCAAGAGCATCCGGCTGGAGGAGTTGGCCCGGGAGCCGTTCATTCTTGGCGCCCGCAGCATGTGGCTGCACTTTCGCCAGATGCTCGAGCAGATCTGTCGGCAGGCGGGCTTCGAACCCCATGTCGCCCAGGAGACCTTCAACAGCGAGACCATGTTTGCCTTTGTCGCCTGCGACTTCGGCGTCACCGTGCACCTGGAGTGCGCCACCAACTATGTGCGCAAGGGCGTCACCCTACTGCCGCTGGAGGGGGTAAAGGAGTGCCTGGTCACCGAGGTGGCCTGGCGGGAAGACGGCGTGACAGCGGTTCAGCAGGCCTTTCTCGACCGCCTCGACAAGATGCTGCCACCGGAGGAAGTGAAGTAGCCGCAGCACCCACCGCAGCACTGCAGACATTGAAAAGCCGCGACCCCAGGGTCGCGGCATCGTCGTGAGGGTTACCCATATCCAGAACGGGACCGATCGAGTTCAGAGCACCTCATCCTTGAAGTAGTAGTAGCGATAGAGGAAGCGCTGGCCGAATCGGCGGAAGGGGGCGAAGGCCTCCGACTCGATACGTTCGCGCAGGTTGGGAAAGGGCAGCTTCGAGGTGAAGATCGGCAGATCCAACGACCTGCCCTCCCCGGTGATCCACTGGGCCAGGCGCTTGCCGGCCTGGGCCGAGTACATCACCCCGTTGCCGCCATAGCCCAGGGCGTAGTAGACGCTCTCCTTCGGGTCCGGCTGATGGATGCGCGGCATCATGTCGTGGCTGACGTCGACCCAGCCCCACCAGGAGTAGTCGATCTCGATGCCGGCAAGCGCCGGGAACTTGCGCTCCAGGTCGGCCCTGAGTACCGCCGCGTAGCGCTCCCTGGGGGCATCGCGGCCGCTGATGGCGCTGCGACTGCCGATCTGCACGCGGTTGTCCGGCAGCAGCCGATAGTAGTGGCGCAGGATTCGGGTGTCGGTCAGCACCTGTCGGGTGCGGAAACCGGTGGCCTCGATCTCGGCCTCGGTCAGCGGCCGAGTGACCATGGAGTTCGACAGAATCGGCAGCAGCCGGTTCTTGAGGTGGGGGCTCAGCTGGCCGGTGACGTAGCCGCCGGTGGCCATGCCCACCGCCCGCGCCTTGACCACGCCGCCTGGCGTGCGCAGATGGTGCACGTCGCCATGGGTCTCCCAGCCCAGCACCGGGCTCGCCGGGTGGATCTTCACCCCCAGGGCGCGCGCCTTGCGATGGTAGCCGAAGGCCAGCTTGGCGGCGTGGATACCGATGCCCTCGGGCTCGTGCATGGCGCCGGCCGCCTCGCTGTCGCCCACCCACTCGCGCTTGACGGTGTCGCCGTCGATGATGCGAGCGTCGTAGTCGAAGGTCTCGCGCAGAAGCCGCGCCTCCTTCTCCAGGCTCGGCATCACCCTATCCTTGTGGGCGATATACAGGTGCCCGCCGGGCTGCGGGTCGCAGTCGATATCGGCGATCAGCGACTTGAAGGTCTGCATGCCCTCGACACACTCGCGGTGCAACTTGAGCGCGGTATCGAGGCCATAGCGCTGGATCCACTGAGACCGCTTGAGCCGCCCCGAGGCGCACTGGGCCTGGCCGCCATTGCGGGTGCTGCATCCCCAGCTGACGCGGTTGGCCTCGAGCACCGTGGCCTTGATGCCGTAGCGCTCGGCCAGAAAGATCGCCGCCGTAAGACCGGTGAACCCGGAGCCGATGATCACCACATCGGTGTCGGTGTCCGCCACGATCGGGCCATCGTCGGCCGGGGGCTCGCCGGCGGTGGCGATCCAGTAGGTCGGCGCATAGTCACAGCCGGTACCGACCTGCCTGGCGGTCAACGGATCATAGGCGGGATCATAGGGGGCCTGGGCCGGAGTGGCCCGGGCGGCATCGTCCGACGAAGCGGCCAGCGGGGTCTGTAGATCCAGCATGTCGAAGCTCCCGAGTCAGGTATCCGAGGTCGCTCAGCCGTTGTTGACCGGCGTGGCGGGGCGCTGCTTGCGGTAGGCGTTCTTCACCGCGATCTTGCCGTCACGGAAGGTGAAGGCGTCGATCATCCGCGCCTCGGAGCGCATGCCATCGGCGGTGGTGCCGCTATAGGTGCTTTCGCTGTAGCCGCGATCTCCCACGACCTGATGCACGCCGTCTAGCCATTGGGCGTCCGGCGCGTTTTCCCAGGCGGCACGCAGCCCGGCGCGAACCTCCTGCTGACCACGAAAGGTCTTGCCGAGCAGGTCGGGACCTGCGACTGCATGAAATTCGCAGTCGTCGGTCATCATCGACATCACCGCATCGATATCGTGACGGTTGAGGGCGTCGGCGAAGTCGGCGAGAAACTGGGCGTCGGGCTGGCTCATGGTGAGACTCCTTGTTATTGGCAGCGCGGGTGGGTGTCGCTCACGCTGTGTCAGCAAAGTGGTGGCGAGGCGCAGCGCGCCTCGACTCACCTTGAGCCTATAGGGGCCGGTCGTCTGCCACTTAGCACCAGTTGCCCGCCGTCGATTGGGCCAGCCCCGACACGGACGTCGAGCCAGGGGTAGAGACAGGGCCCGCCGGCTCTTCGCGCTGGATGCGATAGGGGGCCGGATCCACGCAAGGGGTGCGCCCCAGCATCAGCTCGACGCCCAGCCGCGCCGCCGCCGGCGCCAGCACCAGGCCGTTGCGAAAGTGACCGGCATTGACGTGGAGGCCACGACATCCCGGCACCTCACCGATAAAGGGTATCCCCCCGGGGGAGCCGGGACGCAGGCCCGCCCAGTGGTGCTCGATCGACGCCCGGGCGAGCGCCGGCAGCAGGCGCACGGCACTGCGATACAGCGACACCCGGGCCTCACTGGTGGTGCGCTTGTCGAAGCCTTGATGCTCAAGGGTGGACCCCACCAGGATGCGGCCATCACGCCGTGGAATCAGGTAGCGCCCATCGGCCAGCACCACCCGCGACAGCGGCCGCGGCGTGCCGGGAGCCGGTCGCAGCACCATCATCTGGCCCTTGACCGGTGCCACCGCCATGCCGACCCCGAGGTGCTTGAGCAGGGCACCGCTCCAGGCGCCGCCGCATACCAGCACCCTGGACGCGGTGAGCACGCCGGTGGCGGTGTCGACGCCCTGGATCTGCCCGGCCACGACCTTGAAGCCGGTCACCTCACAGCCCTCGCGCAGCTCGACCCCTGGATGCCGCTCGAGCCGCACACGCAGGGCACGGCCCAGGCGCGGATTGCGCAGACTACCCAGGGTCGGCATCCACAGTCCGCCCAGGCCCTGGCGGACCCAATGGGTGTCGGCCAACGCCGGCTCCATCCGGCGGATGGCATCGGCGTCGATGTCCTCGAGCGGCTTGGCCTGACACCTGGCCCAGCGACGCGCCGCGTCGGCATCTTCCACCGCCAGGTACAGAAGCCCGTGTCGGCTGAACTGAGGGTCGACGCCGGTGGTCTCCCTGAGTTCATCGCAGAGTCCCGGATAGACCTCTTCCGATAGTGCCGACAACGCCGACACCGGGGCGCTGTAGCGCCAGGGGTAGAGTGGCGAGACGATACCGCCACCGGCCCAGGAGGCTTCCCGGGCACAGCGCCCGCGCTCCACCAGGGTCACCGAAAGCCCCGCCTCGGCCAACTGCCAGGCGCTCATCAGGCCGATGACCCCGCCGCCTACCACCACTACATCGCTCATGCTCGCCTCCTCGCTCGTCTGCCCATGTCAATTCAGCGCCGCTATCGCGACCGCTGCCACCACCGTTATCACCGCTGTTATCACCGCTGTTATCACCGCCAAAGGCCAATCGTCGCAGCGACACAAGATCCACCAAATCTCATTTTTCGATACAATTTGCGTTATTTTTTAAAACAGGTCTATAGTGACGACACACCTTTCCACCGCGTTTCAGGATTGACGACCATGGCCGACGCCTCACCCCTGCTCGACGACGCCCTCCCCGCCCAGCGTTGGCACAGCGCCCGGGAAATCTTCGGCATCGAATCCGACCTCCAAGTCCCGGTGTTCGAGACGCGCGACGACCATGTGCCGGCCATCGATGACGCCTATCGCTTCAATCCCGACGTGACCCTGGCGATCCTGGCCGGCTTCACCCGCAACCGCCGGGTGATGGTTCAGGGCCTGCACGGCACCGGCAAGTCGACCCATATCGAGCAGGTGGCCGCCCGCCTCAACTGGCCCTGCGTCAGGGTCAACCTGGACGGCCATATCAGCCGTCTCGATCTGGTCGGCAAGGACGCCATCGTCATTCGCGACGGGGTCCAGGTCACCGAGTTTCAGGAAGGCATCGTGCCCTGGTCGCTGCAGCGCCCGGTGGCGCTGATCTTCGACGAGTACGATGCCGGGCGTCCCGACGTGATGTTCGTGATCCAGCGCATTCTGGAGCGCGACGGCCAGTTCACCCTGGTCGATCAGAACCGGGTCATCAGCCCGCATCCGATGTTTCGTCTGTTCGCCACCGCCAATACCGTGGGGCTAGGCAACCAGGACGGCCTCTACCAGGGCACCCAACTGCTCAACCACGCTCAGGTGGACCGCTGGAACATCGTCGCCAAGCTCGACTACCTGCGCCGCGACGAGGAAGTGAAGATCGTGCTCGCCCGGGTGCCGAGCAAGGACAACGAACGTGGCCGACGCCACATCGACGCCATGGTGGCGGTGGCCGAACTGACCCGTAAGGGCTTCGCCAACGGCGACCTGTCGACGCTGATGTCGCCGCGTACCGTCATCACCTGGGCCGAGAACTGCGAGATCTTCCGCGACCCGGCGCTGGCCTTCCGGCTATCGTTTCTCAACAAGTGCGACGAGCACGAACGGCCCCTGGTCGCCGAGTTCTACCAGCGCTGCTTCGATGCCGAACTCAGCGAATCCGTGGCCAGTGTGTCGTCAGACGACGATTCACAGGCCAGCGATTCACTGGACAAGAAAGCAGACGCCGGGGAGGCGCCATGAGCGCAGCGGGCGAGGCGGCGCTGGCGCTCGCCCGCCAGCGCCGCCAGCAGTACCTGGAGGAGCTGGAAGCCGCCGTGCTGCGCGCCCATACCGGTGAGCACGACTGGTTCTACGCCGGTCGCAGGCTCTACCGAGGGGCGTCCCGGGTGGCCCTGCGCGCGCCTCACCTCAAGCTCGCCGAGGACTGCCTGTCGCTCGCCGACTATCGCGCCGTCAGCGACGCCCTGGCATTGCGCCAGCGCTTCAGCGACGACCGGCTGCACCAGCGCCTGCGCCCCGAGGAACCCGAGCCGCGACTGATCTACGACTGGCTCGAGCAGTGTCGGGTCGAGGCCCTGCTGGACGGGCCAGCCCCAGGCATGGCGCGCAACCTGAAAGCACGCTTCGAGCGCTGGTCGCTGGACTATCACCACGCCCAGCTCACCGAGAGCGCGCTGGGCCTGTTGCTGTTCTGCGTGATCCAGATCAGCCGGTCACGGCTGATGGCGGCGCCCATGCTCGAGGAATTCGAGGACTTGCTGGAAGCGACCCGCGCCAATATCGTACCGGCGCTGGGCCACGCCCTGGCAGGACTGCGGCGCGAGCGCCACGACCAGCAAGGATTCCAGCGTCACGCCCGCGACATCGCCGACTGGATCGCTGCCCAGCTCGAAGGTTACGAGCCCCAGGGCGAGCGCGAGGACGAAGCCAAGGACCCACGCCGGGCGCTGGCACTGCTGCTCGACAGCGAGGACGAACTCGACGACGAGGTGCCCCTGGCCGCCACCGGCCAGAGCCGCACCCTAGCCGACGGCGCCCATCGTTATCGCGCCTTCACCACCGCCTACGACAGCGAGCGCGAGGCCGACAGCCTGGTGCGTCAGGCCCAGTTGGAAGAGTACCGGGCGCGCCTGGACGAGCGCCTGCACGCCCAGAAGGTCAATGTGCGTCGTCTGGCCCGCCAGTTTCGTCGCCACCTGTCGGTGGCCGATCGCGATGGCTGGCAGGACGGCGAGGAAAGCGGCGTCATCGACGGCCGCCGACTGTCCCAGATCGTCTCCTCCCCTCAGGAGCGGCGCGTCTTTCGGCGCGAGCGCTACCGTCCGGTCAGTGACGCCCAGGTCACCCTGCTGATCGATTGCTCCGGCTCGATGAAGGCCCACGGCGAGTCCATCGCCATGCTGGTCGAGCTGTTGACCCGGGCGCTGGACATGGCCGGTGTCGACAGCGAGGTGCTGGGCTTCACCACCGCCGCCTGGAACGGCGGCCGAGCCCAGCGCGACTGGCTCAAGGCCGGGCGCCCCGCCACGCCGGGACGGCTTAACGAGGCGCGCCATCTGATCTTCAAGGACGCCCAGCAGCCGTGGCGACGCGCGCGAAAGCGCTTTGCCGCCCTGCTCAAGGCCGACCTGTACAAGGAAGGGATAGACGGTGAAGCGGTCGAGTGGGCCTGCCAGCGCCTGATGGCGGCAGACGTCAATCGCCGCCTGCTGGTGGTGATCTCCGACGGCAGCCCCTCGGACAGCGCCACCAACCTGGCCAACGACCGCCACTACCTCGACAACCACCTGCGCTCGGTGGTCGCAACCTTCGGCGGCGGCAACGGCCGTCGCCCCGGCCCCATCGATATCATCGGCCTCGGCGTCGGCCTGGACCTGAGTCCCTACTACGCCCGCCACCGGGTCATCGCCCTGGACCAGACCCTCGACAACGCCCTGCTCGACGAAGTGGTGGAGCTAATGTTGTCGAGGCGTCGTTACTAGGGCTTGTCTGAAAAGTGTCTACGCTCGGTAATACGGCGTTAAAAATCGGATCAACATGCTCATTTACACCCCGTAAACTGCGCTGTCTCACCGATTTTTGCCTTGTCTAACCTTCGCTCGCCGACTTTTCGGACTAAGCCTAGCGCTCGTCTATCAGTGCTGATCTCAAAGTGCTCGTCTAGAATCGCCCTTCCTAAAACCGTGCAGGGGACAAGCTGGCGACGTAGTCAGGCAGGGCTTCGCCGTGGATCATGGCCGCGATCAATTCGCCGGTGTGGGCGGACTGGGTCAGCCCCAGGTGGCCGTGGCCGTAGGCCACGAAGAGCCCTTTTCTGCCCGTTACCTGCCCTACCACCGGCAGGCCGTCCGGTGTCGAGTGGCGCACGCCCATCCAGCGCTCCGCCAGGCTCAGGGGCCGTCCGAACAGCGCTTCCCCCCAGCCCTTGAGCCTTTCCCAGCGGCGCTCGTCGGCGGCGCGGTCAGGAGCGGTAAACTCGGTGGTGCCCGCCAGGCGAACGCCGCCATGCATGGGGGTGGCATAGAAGTGGCGGGCCAGCCAGCCCACCGGGCGCGACAGCGAAAGCGGCGTTTCAAGCCGCACGTGGTAGCCGCGCTCGCTCACCACCGGCAGCGACACGCCGAGCGACTTGAGCAGGGCATCATTGGCGATGCCCGCGCACAGCACGACCTGGTCGGCCTGGTACTCACGGGACTCGCCGTTCTCGCCCTTCTCACCGATCAGGCGCCAGCCCCCCGCGGCCAGCGGCACCAACCCCCTGATGCGGGCACCATGCTGCACCACGCCCTCGCCTGCCAGGCGCTGCCACAGGGCTCGGCTCACCGCCAGGGAATCCTTGAGGTGGCGCGTCTCGGGGAAGTACAGGCCGCCGACGAGATCCGCGGGATGGATCGTGGGTTCCAGATCGCGCACCTCCTGCGCCGTAAGCGCCTCACAGGCCACCCCATCGGCCCGCTTGGCACGGGCCGACGCCTCCAGGGTCGCGGCCAGCGGGTCGCCTTGGCGGGCGAGTTGCAGACAGCCGGTGTCGGCGTACAGATCCGGCGCCTCGAGCGACTCCAGCAACGCGTGCTGAGCCTTGACCGCATCCTGAATCAGCGCCACCAGATCCGACTTGTGGCGGGCGAAACGCGACGGCGTCGCCGCCTTGAGAAAGCGCGGACCAAAGCCCGCCAGGCGGGCCAGATAGCGAGGGTCAACAGACAGCGAGGCGTCACGCCGACACAGCTCTCCAGGCAGTTGCCTCAAGGTATCGATACTGGCCATGGGCGAGGTGGCGTAGTTGGCGATCAGGCCGGCGTTGCCGAAGGAGGTGCCCTCCCCCGGCGGGCCCGGGTCAAAAAGCTGTACCCGGTGGCCACGTCCCGCCAGCGAACGCGCCACGGCCAGCCCGACGATGCCGGCACCCACGACGGCGATGGTATTCATGCACAGTCTCCTGTTGGACGAGGGCGGCCGGCCCGTGCTTGGGGCCAGCCGCGTCTTGTGGGCGATATCGTGGGGTTCAGTTGTCGCGGTAGAAGCGCCAGGAGGCGATACCCACCCCCACCGCGGTGAGGATGCTGACGGCACTGACGGTATACAGAGCAAGAGCGTACAAGGTCATGGGAATCTCCTTCACTGAGCCTTGGCGGTGACAGGGGCGTCGGGGACCGAGCGGAACAGTCGGTAGACCAGTACAAACACCAGCACATTGGCGATGACGCCGGCGATCAGCGCGGTCAGACCGGTCGCCGCCTGCAGGTCGAACGGGCCCCACTTCCACAGGATGGTCACCAGGGCGCCGGCGAGCATGGCGGCGACCGCCGAGCGGGTGCAGCGCAGATCGAACAGCACCGCGAACACGAAGGGCAGCAGAATGGTCGGCGCCCACAGCGCGTAGCTGAGCAGCAGCGCATCGATGATCGAGGTGGCGTAGAGGGCGAAGACCACCGCGCCGAGGCCAATCAGCAGGTTGACCAGTCGCTCGATCCACAGCCGCTTCTTCTCGCTGACGTCAGGCTCGATAAAGGGTTTGTAGATGTCACCGACGAAGATCACCGCCGCCGAGTTGAGGTAGGAGTCGGCGGTGGACATCACCACGGCCAGGAGCGAGGCCAGCACCAATCCGGTGATGCCCACCGGCAGGGCGTCGCGGATCAGGGTCGGCATCGCCTGGTCGGGCGAGATGGTCGGATAGAGCACCAGCGCGACCAGCCCGATGGTGGCGCTGACCAGATAGAACAGGAAGCCGAAGCCGCCGGCCACCGAATAGCCGATACGAGCGTGGCGCGAGTCAGGGGCCGACAGGGCGCGCTGGGTGTAGGGCGGCACCAGGGTCTCGCCGAGCAGAAAGGCGATGAAGATAGACAGGAACATGCCCACCGAATAGTCGCCCATCAGGCTGAAGTGGCCCTCGGGCAACCGCTCCACCAGCGCCTGGGGGCCGCCCAGATCATGGATGCCGATCAGCATAGTCACCGGCAGGAACACCGCCAGCATCAGAAACTGCACCACGTCGGTCTGGATCACCGCCCACATGCCACCCACGGTGGAATACAACAGCACCACCGCCATGCCGATCAGGATGCCGGTGGAGACCTCGATACCGAGGATGGCGTGGAACACGGTGCCCACCGCCAGGGCCTGGGCGCCGAGGATGCCGATGCAGAACACCAGCGAAAAGATGCCGGTGAACAGTCGCGCGCTGGCACCGAAGTGCTGCGCCATGATGTCGCCTACGGTCTGGGCGTTGACGTAGCGCTTGAGCCGGGGGGCGATGAACAGACCCGCCAGTACCGTGGCCAGGGGGAAGGCCGAGGCGGCGACCATGAAGGCGTAGCCTTCGTCGAAGGACTTGCCGGCACGCCCCATGGAGGCGCCGCCGCCGAGGAAGGAAGCCGCCAGGGTGGCGAACAGCACCGGCCAGATGATCTTGTTGCCGGCCACCGCAAAGTCCGCGCTGCCGGAGACCTTCTTGGCGCTGCGATAGCCGATGTAGATCAGTATCGCGAAATACAGAAGCAGACCGCCGAGGTCGATGGGATTCATGAAACTACCCTCGTTATGGTTGTTGGGGGTGGTTTCAGCATCGACCGCCATTGCCATAAAGACAACTTTGAGATAACTATGAAACCATAAATATAATTTAGAGGCGCTCGCTCACTTCCCGAGGGCGCCCGGAGGGACGCCCATGAAGGTTCGTCACCAGCTTCGCCAGCTCCAGATATTTCGTGAGGTTGTGCACACCGGCAGCCTGTCGAAGGCCGCCCGTCGTCTGGAACTCAGCCAGCCGGCGGTCAGTTCGGCCATCGCCAATCTCGAGCAGGAGGTGGGGTTCTTGCTGTTTCGCCGCAACAACTACGGCACCGAGCTGACCCCCGAGGCCCGCTATCTGATGGAGGGGGTCGACAAGGTACTGGCGTCGGTATCACATCTGGACGAACTCGCCGATGGCCTGCGCCAGGGCCGCGCGGGCAAGCTGATCCTGGGCTGCATGCCGGGGCTCTCGCCCACCGCCATGCCCGGGATCATGGCCGAGTACCTGGCCGACTATCCCGATACCCGGCTGTCGTTGCAGACCTTCAGCTCGCGCAAGATCCGGGACTGGGTGGCCGAGGGCCAGTTCGATGTCGGCGTGATCGAACGCCAGGATGACCTTAACGACCTCGATGCCCGCCACCTGTCCCTGCGCATGCACCTGGCGGTACCGCGCCACAGCCCGCTGGCGGGCCTTGCTCAGGTAGAGGCGGCGGATCTTGACGGCAAGGCCCTGGTGACCCTGGACGAGCACCACCAGAGCACACTCAAGTTGAAGCAGGCGCTCAGACAGGCCGGCGCCGACTGGCAGATCGCCGCCGAAACCCACCTGTTCCCTTCCGCCATCAGCCTGGTCAATGCCGGCATCGGCCATGCCCTGGTGGACCCGGTCTCGGCCTGGAGCTTTCTGATGCGTCGCGACTGCGCCGTGGCGATCCTGCCCTTCGTTCCCGCCATCGACCTCGATATCGCCGTGATCACTTCGCGCTTTCACACCAGTTCGCGCCAGTGCCAGCGGTTTCTGCCCTATCTGGAAAAGGGACTCGACACCTGGCACCGGCGCGCGCTGTCGCCGCTCAGCCCGTGACGAGCGGGTCCGGCGCCGATTGCTGCCTGCCGGCAGCGGAGCGAAGGATCAGCTCGAGTGCCGGCACAATATCGTAGACCGGGCAGCCCGCCTCCCGTCGCACCACCTCCACGAAAGCGCTCAGGTCGGTACACTCCAGCACTACCGCGTCCAGCGGCGCTTGCGCTTTCAGTCTTCGGGTTGCCTGTGCCAGCTCCTGCGCCATGGCGGCGAGATCCAGGTCATCGCGTCGACCTTCCAGGATCACCTGACGAAACTCATCACCGTCTTCGAGCCCCTGCACCACCGGCAGAGGCCCTTGCCAGCCAGCGCCGACGAAGTGGGCGCGCTTGAGCGCCCCCGCGTCTGCGGTCAGCACGCCGATCCGTCCTGTGCCACCGTGCACGCTGGCGAGCCACGGCAGCAGGGTCAGGCTGGACAATACCACCGGCACCGTCACCGCGGCCGCGACCCGTTCCTGATAGCGCGCCATGAAGCCACAGCTCCCGGCGATGGCACACACCCCCTCACGCTCCAGACGCCTGGCGCGGTCCACCAGCAGCGCGCCCAGCTCATCCCCGGGTGCATGCAGCAGGCGGGGAATATCGATGCCCTGCAGCACCTCGTAGCGTATCGGGTGGCGAAAGGTGTCGGGGTTGCGCAGATGACCAAGCGGCTTGGTAAAGGAAGAATCCAGACACAGCACCCCAAGCGGTGCCTCTTCCATGGCGACTCTCACGGGCAAACTCCTGTTCCGTTGTAGTATCTGTGCGAACCTCACGCCCTGGTCCACAGCGCCAGGCTGCCGTCGAGCATCAGCCCCACGCCTATCACCATCAGCGTCAGCATGGCCACTCGTCTCAATAGCACGGCGCTGCAGGGCGGCGGATAGCGGCGTCCGGCCCAGGTGGCCAGCGCCACCGCCGGCAGGGTCCACAACGCCAACAGCCAGACCTGGGCATCGAGCCCGCCGGCGGCGCCGACATACAGGGTGCGCACCCCCGAGGTCATGGCGAAGCAAGCGATCAGCAATAGCCGGATGGTCTCGGTGGGCAGCGGCTGGCGATAGCAGTGGTAGATGACCGGCGGCCCGGGCATGCCGAACATTCCGGCCAGCAGCCCAGTCATGACGCCGTTCGCGGCGAAGCCTGCCGAGGACGATACGGCCGCGCGTGGGCGCGGCCGCAGGCCCACGCTGAGCCCGCCGTAGAACACCAGCGCCCCCAGCATCAGCATCAACAGCGCCTCGGCGCTGACGCTCAGCCAGTTCAGCGCCCACACCCCGAGGCCGATGGACGGCACGATGCCGAGCCCCAGCGCCAGCACATGGCGCCGGTCGAGATGATGCAGCTTGCCGGGCAGGGCCACGGCGCTGTTGACCAGGGTCACCAGACTGACCACCGCCACCAGGGTGGCGACGCTGACCAGCTCGAAGCCACTGGCCACGCCGATGATGATCATGCCGATACCGAACCCGGACACCGTGTGCAGGTAGCCTGCCAGCACCGTGATCAGTATTACCGCCAAAAGGCCAGAGAGCTCCATTCCCTCGGGTACCAGTGTCATCTTCCCTCCCGGCCGGCCAGATGAATGTTACGCCACCGACAGGCGCTGGGCCTGGACCGTGGTGACGGCGATCACGTTGACGATATCCTCTTCGCTGCAGCCCCGCGAGAGGTCATTGGCAGGCCGCGCCAGGCCCTGCAGCAGCGGACCGATAGCCTCGGCGCCGCCGATCCGCTCGGCTAGCTTGTAGCCGATATTGCCAGCCTCAAGGTCCGGGAAGATCAGCACATTGGCGTTGCCCTTGACCCTGGAGTCCGGCAGCTTGCGCTCGGCGATCTCGGCGACGATGGCGGCGTCGAGCTGCACGTCCTCGTCGATGGCCAGGCCCGGGCGCGCGTTCTTGACCTTGCGCGCCGCCTCCACGACCTTGTCCACCGAGGCGTGATGAGCGCTGCCGCTGGTGGAGAACGACAGCATCGCCACCCGTGCCGGTTCGTCGAGCAGCGCCTCGGCACTGTCGGCGGCGGCCATGGCGATCTGCGACAGCGCCTCGGCGTCGGGGTCCACCACCAGCCCGCAGTCGGAGAAGATCATGCCCCCCTTCAGGCTATGGAACTCCTTGCACAACATCATCAGAAAGAAGCTCGACACCAGGCTCGCCCCCGGCGCCTTGCCGATCAACTGGATGGCGGCACGGACGACGTCGGCGGTGGTGTGCACCGCCCCGGCCACACAGCCGTCGGCCAGGCCGTCGCGGACCATCAGGTTGGCAAAGATCAGCGGCTCACGTACCCGCTGGGCGGCATCCTCGGCCGTCATGCCCTTGGGCCCGCGCAGTTCCAGCAGGAGCGTTGCCAGGCGATCGGTGTGCTCGGAGTCGGCGGGATCGATCAGCTCGATCGCCCCAATCTCGAGCCCTTCGGCCTCGGCCCGGGCGTCGATCGCCTGACGATCCCCCACCAGCAAGATTCGGGCATAGCCGGCCTGGCTTGCCGCCAGTCCTGCCTTGAGCACCCGCGCATCGTCGCCCTCGCACAGCACGATACGTCTGGGGTCCTGGCGGGCCATGTCGCGTATATGATTGAGCGCTTTCATCGGAATAGCTCTCCCGGGGTCATTGTTATCGGAGACTCCGCCCATCCCTTCACTCGGCCGGGGCTCTTTACCACCCTCTGGCGAATGTAAAAAAGCCCTGGCACCAGGCCAGGGCAATGTCGTCATACCGGACGAGAGAGTCTTGCGTGGCGAGTCAGACAGGGGAGTCCTTCGCCGCCGGTATCAGACGTAGTCCTGGTACTTCTCCAAGAGACGCACCGGCTTCTTCAGGGCGTCACGGCGGAAGGGGTCGCCCAGTTCGCGGGTACACATGATCTCGATGATGCAGGTCTTGCCCTCGTTCATCTGCATGTCCACCGCCTTCTTCAGCGCCGGGCCCACGTCTTCCAGACGGTCCACGGTGATGCCCTCGGCACCCATGGCGCGGCCGATCTCGGCGAAGCTCTCGTTGTCGAGCTCGCCGGCCACGAAGCGACGATTGTAGAAGTCGACCTGGTTCTTCTTCTCGGCGCCCCACTGGCGGTTGTGGAACACCACCGCGGTGACCGGGATACCGTGACGCACGGCGGTCATGGTCTCCATCAGGCTCATGCCCCAGGCACCGTCACCGGCGTAGGCGATGGCTGGACGATGCGGCGCGGCGGTCTTGGCACCGATGATGGTCGGCAGGGCGTAACCGCAGTTGCCGAAGCTCATCGGGGCGAAGAAGCTGCGCGGCTTCTCGAAGCGCAGGTAGCTGTGGGCCACCGAGTTGATGTTGCCGATATCGGTGGAGACCATCACGTCTTCCGGCATGGCCTTCTCGAGCTCACGCAGCACCTGACGCGGGTGCAGGTACTCGCCGCCGGAGAACGGCTTTTCGTCCTTGGCTTCCTCGATGGCGTCGAGGCTGAACGGATCACGCTCGTGGGTCCACTCGTCGAGTTCCTTCTCCCAGGCGTCCTTCTCGGCCTTGATCTTGGCAAGACGCTCGTCCTTGGAGGCGTCGCAGGCCAGGTCACGGCCCTCGAGGCGCTGGCTCAGCTCGACCGCGGCGGCCTTGGCGTCGCCGCAGATGCCGACAGAGATCTTCTTCACCAGGCCGAGCATCTTGTGGTCGGCGTCCACCTGGATGATCTTGGCGTCCTTCGGCCAGTAGTCCATGCCGTGCTGCGGCAGGGTACCGAAGGGCCCGAGACGGGTGCCGAGTGCCAGCACCACGTCGGCCTGGGAGATCAGCTTCATGCCGGCCTTGGAGCCCTGGTAGCCCAGCGGACCACACCACTGCGGATGGCTGGCGGGGAAGGAGTCATTGTGCTGGTAGCTGTTGACCACCGGCGCGCCGAGGCGCTCGGCCAGGGCCTTGCACTCTTCCACCGCGTCGGCCATGACCACGCCACCACCGGAAACGATCACCGGGAACTTGGCCTCGGCCAGCAGGGCCGCCGCCTCGTCCAGTGACTGAACGCCACCGGGGCCGCGGTCGATGCGACGCGGCTCGGGAATCTCGGCCTCGATCTCGCCGTAGAAGTAGTCACGCGGAATGTTCAACTGGGTCGGACCGATCTCCGACATGGCCCGCTCGAAGCAGCGACCGGTGTACTCGGCCATGCGCGCCGGGTGGGTGACGTGGCCCTGATACTTGGTGAACTCCTGGAACATCGGCAGCTGGTTGCACTCCTGGAAGCCGCCCAGGCCGATACCGGTGGTGCCGGTTTCCGGTGTGATCATGACCACCGGGCTGTGGGCCCAGTAGGCCGCCGCGATGCCGGTCACGCAGTTGGAGATGCCGGGGCCGTTCTGGCCGATGACCACACCATGGCGGCCGGAAACACGGGCATAGCCGTCGGCCATGTGGGCCGCGCCCTGCTCGTGCACCACCGGAATCAGACGAATGCCGGCAGGGGCAAAGATGTCCATGGCGTCCATGAAGGCCGAGCCCATGATGCCGAACATGTCGGTGACGTCATTGGCGACGAGGGTTTCGACGAAGGCCTCGGAGGGCGTCATCTTCTGCTTACCCTTCACGACCTGGCGCTTGTTGGTGTTGTCGTTGTGACTCATGGGGCTCCTCCAGGGAACAAAAGCGGATGCTGGCGGCGTCGGCCATCAGGGCCTCGGGCCTTGTCTTGGCTTGAGCCGCTCCGGATCGGTCGCCTCAAGCTTTTCGATACCATAAGTTCCGATTTGCGAAACTTGATCCAAAGGTAGCGGCCGATTCGTGCCCGGTCAAGACGAATTTCATTATTTGATACGTTACGGTTCGTTTTTTATAAAAACAGACCGTCGTCGTGCCACCCTGTTTGCTCCGCCAAGCCCCTGCAGCGCCTCCCACCGCTCGCCCGCCCCTCCATCCGCGCCCCTTGCACCCTTGCCTGCAGGATCGATCACGCTCCTTTTGCCGAACACCCGCATCCCGCTGAAAGGCCCGCCATTGCTGCATTGCAGCGGCATTTCGGAGGGAAAAATACGTTGACAGTCACGCGGGAGACTTCTAGACATACAACTCATGTACATCTGTTAAATGACTTGATCCAGACCCTCTACACACTCACCAACCTTGATGCGACCGCCATCAAGCCCGTGAAAGAAAGCACGCCAAAGGCAAACGCGCTTATCCCAACTGAATGACAACGACAACAGACGCCCGCCCCTGTGGCGTCACGGGAGGCTCAAGGTGGAACTACTGCATTACCTTCCGCAGGTTCTCAGCGGCTGGAACCTGCTTATCCTGATCGGCGGCACGATCGTCGGATTGATTCTGGGGGCGACGCCGGGGCTCAGTCCGACGATGGCGGTGGCGCTACTGATCCCCTTCACCTTCAAGATGGACGCTACCTCGGGGCTGATCCTGCTCGGCGTTCTGTATACCTCGACGGTCGCCGGCGGCGCGGTCAGCGCCATCCTGATCAACATCCCCGGGGCGCCCGCCAACATTGCAACGATGCTGGATGGCCACCCCATGGCCAAGGCCGGCAAGGCGACCCAGGCGCTGTACTACTGCTTTATCAGCTCCGCCGTCGGGGGCGTGCTGGGGGTCCTGGTGCTGATCTTCCTGACCCCTTACCTGGTCAATGTGGCGCTGAAGTTTGGCCCCCCGGAGCTGTTCTGGACGGCCATCCTCGGCATCACCGTCATCGGCTCTCTGGGCAGCGCCTCGGTACTCAAGGGCTTGCTCGGCGGCGCGATCGGCGTCTGGATCTCGCTGATCGGCTTCAACCCGGTGACCGGCACCGAACGCTTCGTCTTCAGCGAGCATCTGCAGGGCGGCATCACCATCATCCCGGCCCTGATCGGCCTGTTTGCGATACCCCAGGTGCTGCAGATGGTAGAGGGCGCCAAGGGTGCCAACGGCGGCGAACGCTTCGACATGGCACCCACCTCCGTGATCAAGGCGATCATCTTCAACCTGAAGAAGGTCAAGGCGCTGGTGATCGGCAGCCTGTCCGGCATCATCGTCGGCATCATTCCCGGCGCCGGTGGCCAGATTGCCGGGCTGATTGCCTACGACCAGTGCAAGAAATTCAGTCACAACAAGGACAATTTCGGCAAGGGCGAGCCGGAGGGCATCATCGCTGCAGAAAGTGCCAACAACGCCATGGTCGGGGCGTCACTGGTGCCCATGCTGTCGCTTGGCATACCGGGCAGCCCCACCGCCGCGGTGCTGCTCGGCGGCCTGTTGATTCAAGGCCTCTTTCCCGGACCAGACCTGTTCACCCAGCATGCATCGGTCGCCTGGACCTTCATGGGAGCACTGCTGATCAGCCAGATTCTGCTGGTGGTGTGTGGGCTGTGGATCAGCGGGATCGGCAAGTACGTCATTCGGATTCCTCGCCACATCATGGCGGCGGCGGTGACCACGCTGGCCATCTTCGGCACCTACAGCGTCCAGAACAGCTTCTCCGACGTCATCATCATGATGTCCATGGGCTCTCTGATGTACTTCGGCATGCAGTACGGCTTCACCCCCGGGCCCATCGTACTCGGCATCATTCTCGGCCCTATTGCCGAAACCAACTTCCTGCAGAGTCAGATGCTGGCCCAGGCCGGCGACGGCATGCTGCGTTACATGTTCGGTGGCTGGCTCAATATCCTGCTGGTCTCGCTGTGCCTGCTGTCGGTGGCCTACAGCCTCTACGCCAGTTGGCAGGCCCGCAAGACCCGCCAGCGTGCGACGCCCGATCATCGAGTCCAGGTACATCCGGAGGCCAACCATGATGCTCACTAAACCGCGTCAGGTGGCCCTCGGCGCACTGATCATTGCACTTGGCCTGGTAGCCGCCTCCTGGGCAGGCGGGGCATACGGCTACAGCTTTCCCCGAGTGGTGTCATTGATCGTACTGACTCTGGCAGTCGTGCTGCTCGCGGTGGAAATCCTGGCCCCAGGCCAGGCCGAGGAAGGCGCCATCTCCATCCCCTGGGGCAGCATCATCCCGGCGCTTGCCATCTTTTTCCTGCTGCTGCTCGCACTACGAATTCTCGGCTTCTACGTCACCACCCTGGTGGGGTTCGTCGTCATCAGTAGCGTCTATATGCCCGGGCTTTCCTCGAGCCGAAAGATCCTTCTCAACATCGTCATCGGTACCGGCTTTCTGGCGGTGCTCTTCGGCGTATTCACTGCCCTGTTAAAGGTGCAGTTTCCCAAAGGCCTACTTCTGTAGAAGGCATAAAACAATGACTATTCACGCCACCTCAGTAAAGCGTCAAACAGCGTCAACCCTCGCGGTCTGTCTGTTGCTTGCTCCCCTCCCCAGCCTGGCGGACTTCCCGGAAAAGCCCTTGAATCTGACGGTCGCCTATTCGGCTGGTGGTGCGACAGACTTCCAGGCCAGGATCGTCACCTCGAAGGGCGATGAGTACCTCGGGCAGCCGGTCACGGTGATCAACCGCCCGGGTGCAGGCGGACAGATCGGCTGGAATCAGTTTGTCAGTACCGGCGCTACCGATGGCTACGATATTGCGGCCTATAACGTGCCGCACTTCATCGCTCAGTCGATCATGTACGACACCGACTACAGCATCGAGAACCTGCAGCCCATTGCAAACTGGGGCGCAGACCCTGCCGTACTCATCGTCGGCAAGGACAGTGAATTCGATTCCATCGATGACGTGGTGGAGTACGCAAGAGCCAATCCTGGAAAGTTGACGGTCTCGGGCGCCGGGCTCTACGTCGGACACCATATTGCTGCCCTTCAGCTTCAGCAAAGCGCCGAGGTGACCCTGAAGTACCTTCCTACCTCAGGAGGAGTGGACGCCCTCAGGTTTGTTGTCGGTGGTCAGGTGATGGCGGGATTCAACAACTTGTCCGACGCCTTCCGCAACCAGGACCGCATCAAGATCCTCGGCATTGCCGATCTCGAAAGAAGCGAAGATTTCCTGCCGGATGTACCCACCTTTATCGAAGCGGGATACGACGTCGACGACACCAGCCTCAACCTCAGGGGGATCATGGTTCCCAGAGGGGTCGACGCGGAAACGGTCGACTACCTCTCTTCCAACTTCATCGACATGTTCCAGGACAAGGGAATCGCCGAGCAGATGAAAGAAGGCGGATCGACCCTTCGCGTCATGGAAGCGTCCGACCTCGAGGCGCTGTGGAAACAACAGCAAGCGTACCTGACTGAACTCTTCGCTCAGCTCGAGACACCGTGACCTCTGCGGATTTCAGGCCAACGGCAACGAAAGCAAGGGTAGCGACGCGTGGAACACAGGCCTCATTCCCCTGCACCGCAGGGAGCCGCAATCCATACCCTGAGCCGCCCTTGCTTACCCCATCGACACGTCGAGGTAGCAGCATGAACACCAACCACAAGCATTCTTCTGACGACAATAGCGCCTACCGGCTGGTAGCCCCCATTGTCGAACGAGCCCGAGAAGCCCAGCGCCGGTTCGAGCAATACGACCAGCAGCAAGTCGATGAAGTCGTGCTGGCCGCCGCCTGGGCGTTGATGGAGCCCACGCGAAATGAGGAGCTGTCACAACTCGCAGTGGCCACCACCGGGCTTGGCAAGGTTTCCGACAAGATCGCCAAGAACCACCGCAAGACCCTTGGATTGCTGGCCGACCTCGAGGGCAAGCGTACCGTGGGTATCGTCTCCGAAGACCCGAGCACAGGCATCGTCGAGATATCCCGCCCGATCGGCGTGGTCGGCGCCGTGGTGCCTTCCACCAACCCTGCGGCCACGCCCACCAACAAGACGATCAACGCACTCAAGGGTCGCAACGCCATCGTGCTGGCTCCCTCGCCCAAGGGCTACGCCGTGTGCGAACGGCTGGTGAACTACATGCAGGACGAGCTCGCCCGTATCGGAGCCCCCCGGGTTCTGGTGCAACTGCTACCGGACCCGGTGACCAAGGCGAGCACCCATGCCTTGATGCAACTGGTCGACCTGATCGTCGTCACCGGCTCCCAGAACAATGTGCGCTCCGCCTATTCCAGTGGCACCCCGGCCATCGGCGTCGGGGCAGGCAATGTCCCGGTCATCATCGATGAAAGCGCCAATATCGCAGATGCCGCGCGCAAGATTCTTGCCTCCAAGACCTTCGACAATGCGACCAGCTGCAGCTCGGAGAACAGCCTGGTCATCCTCGACAGCGTTTACGACAGCATGGTCTCGGCACTGCGCGACCACGCGGCGGTACTGCTGACCGAACAGGAAAAGCGGATTCTCGAAGGTCGTATGTGGACGGATGGCAACCTCAGTCGTGACGTGATCGCCCGGGATGCCGGCAGTATCGCCAGCACCGTGGGGCTCGATCGTCCGGCGTGTCTCGACGCCTCGATCCTGCTGGTGGAAGAAAGCGGTATCGGGGCGGACTACCCCTTTTCGGGCGAAAAGCTGTCACCGGTGCTGACCCTCTACCGGGCCAGAGACTTCGAGGACGCCTTTGCTATCACCAGGGAACTGCTCGAATACCAGGGCAAGGGGCACTCCTGCGGTATCCACAGCACCACCGATGAGCACATCGAGAAGCTGGGACTGGAGATGCCGGTCTGCCGGGTGATCGTCAATCAGGCCCACGCCTTCGGCAATGGTGGCAACTTCGACAACGCCCTTCCGTTTTCCTTGTCGATGGGCTGCGGTAGCTGGGGCAAGAACAGCATTTCCGACAACATGAACTACCGCCACTACCTCAACACGACCCGCATCGTGCGCACCATCGAGGCCTCTCCCCCTCTGCCACAGGATCTGTTTTCCGGTTTTTTCGACAAGCACGGCATCGCCAATCCCTTCTAGAGGCCGGCCAGATGATGACCATTCAAGACACCATCAAGCATCAGTGTGAACGCCAACCCGCCACTGATTTCCTGATCTGTCCCGACACTGGCGAGACGGTCTCAATGTCCCGACTCCAGGAGCGAGTCGAGTGGGTGCATGGCCTTCTTCAGGCGCGCGGCTGCCAGCCCGGCGACCATGTGGCCATGCTGATGGACAACGGACTGTGGACCGCCTCACTGCTGCTGGCGATCATGGCCAGCGGTCGTGTCGCGGTCTCCTTGAACGCCATCGCAGGGGATGCCCAGTTGCGCTACGTGCTGGAGCACTGTGATGCCACGACTGTCATCGTATCGCCCCACTACGAGCAGCGCCTTGATGGCCTGCTCGACGGGAGCGAGAAGGAAATTCTGGTCGCCTGTCCTCGCAACGGGCCGCGGCAGCAAGAGCGTATCGCGTCTTCGCCCTTGCCCGTGGTAGCGCCCGACGACACGGCATTGTTGATGTATACCTCGGGCACAACAGGCAAGCCCAAGGGCGTCGTGCTGACCCACACCAATCTGATCGCGGGGGGAAGGTGCACCATGGAGGCCCACTCGCTGTGCCAGAAGGATCGCGCCCTCTGCGTTCTGCCGCTTTACCATATCAACGCCCAGGTGGTCACCATCATGGCGCCACTGATCAGTGGCGGCAGTGTGGTGCTGCCGGAGAAGCTGAGTGTCTCGGCATTCTGGGACTGGCTGCTCGACAACCAGTGCACCTGGTTCAGTATCGTGCCGACGATTGTCGCCTACCTGCTGGAGCATGCCGAGAAGCCAGAGTCGAAGGACCTGCGCGAGGATCCGCGCATGCGTCAGGTGCGTTTCGGGCGATCTGCCTCTTCGGCACTGCCGGCGGAGAGCCACCGCCGTTTCGAGACCACCTTCGGTGTCAGCCTGGTGGAAACCATGGGACTGACCGAAACCGCGGCCCAGATCCTGTCCAACCCCTTGCCCCCTTTCGAATCTCGCTACGGATCCCCCGGTATCGCCTACCGCAACGAGGTCAGTGTCTTCGACTCGACAGGACAGGTACTGCCCTGCCACCAGACCGGTGAAATCGTTGTCCGCGGCGACAACGTCATGAAGGAGTACTACAAGAATCCCGAGGCCACAGCAGACACCATCGATAACGAGGGTTGGCTGCACACCGGCGACCTTGGCTATCGCGATGAGGAAGGCTTCTTCTTCATCACGGGCCGCATCAAGGAGCTGATCATTAAGGGTGGCGAGAACATCGCCCCGCGCGAGATCGATGACGCCCTGCTGGCCCATGAGGCGGTGCTGGAGGCAGCCGCCTATCCCATGGAAAACCGGCACTACGGGCAGGTCGTAGAGGCCGTCGTGGTGCTCAAGGAAGGCCATCGGGCGACCCAGCAAGAACTTCTCGACTACTGTCGCGAGGAGGTCGGTGACTACAAGGCGCCTGAACATGTTCACATCGTGAAATGGCTGCCCAGAGGGCCCTCCGGCAAGGTCCAGCGCCTCAAGATTGCGGAGATGATCGACCATCTGCATCAAGCACCGGCCTAGCCTGGCGCCCGATGCCCTGGCCTGCGCTCGCGGTACCCAGGGTCCTGCCTGATCGATGTTTCGGCCGGGCCTGGCGCCGGCGAGCCCGGCCTTGGCGTCGAAGGTGCCTCGGCCACGTCGGCTCACCGCCTGCGCCATCCAACCTTTGTGAGGATGAAGCCATGAGCTTCCAGATATCCCGGCTGCTGTATGCCACTGACCTCAGCGCCCACAGCCCCGACGTCTTCCGCAAGGCCATCGGTATCGCCGAACGCTTCGGCGCCGCGGTCCACCTGCTGCACGTCATCGAAGATCCGGCACTGTTGAAAGACAGCCTGGCCAGCCGCTATACCGCCGTTTCCCCGCTGGACAACTATCGCGAACGAGCGACCCGGCAGGCCATCGACGAAATCAAGCGCCGCCTTGAAGACTTCGGCCACTCGACGCTGGCCTCGGAAGACAGCTACCACGCCTCTCTGAAGGAGATTCACGTCCGCATTGGCAAGCCATCCCGAATCATCCTGCAGGAGGCCGACAGAATCGATGCCGATTGCATCGTCATGGGAACACAGCGCCAGTCCGGGCTGGGTCATATGGTGCTTGGCTCGGTGGCGCGCAAGATCAGTCGTCGCACCCGCCGCCCGCTGTTTCTCTTTCCGGTCTGAGGCCAGGGGTCACACGGCCGGAAAGGTGTCTGCACAGGAGCCCCGTGATAGATTGATGAAATACCACTTAAGAATGAAACGGATGAATCAAGGTGTGAAAGAGGCGAGCGCCGTCACGCTGCTGCAGGGCAGCGGCGAGTCAGACAAGCGCCTGACCCGAGCAGCCTCCCCTTCCGACCTTGCCAGCAGCGGGATCTTGCGAATGACCAGTGAAAACGAATCTGATCGCCTTGGCCTCTTCTCCCCCGAGGTGATGGTGGCACAGCCGGGGAAACCGCTGTACCGACTGCTGCAGGACCATATTCGCGGCCTGATCGAACGGGGGGACCTGGCCCCGGGCGACCTCATTCCACCCGAATGGCAGCTCGCCGACCGGCTGCAGATCAGTCAGGGAACGGTCAAGAAGGCCATCTCCAATCTGGTCTGGGAAAAACTGCTGTTCCGCCATCAGGGCAAGGGCACCTATGTCTCGCGGACCGACTTCGAGGAAACCCTGTTTCGCTTTGTCAGCTACGGGGACGCCGACGGCAAGGACGTGCGTATCCACAAGACCACCACCGATCGCGCTATCCGCCAGGCTCCCGATGACGTATATACCCGCCTCGGCCTGAGCCAGACCAGTCCAGTCACCTATATCGAACGCCTGGGAGTGGTCGATGACGCCCCGACCCTGGTGGAGTACAGCTGGTGGCCAAGCGTACTGGTGCCGGGGCTGGAAGATTCCGAGCTTTATATTCCCGACTACTTCTATGCCTTGATCCTCGACCGATTCGGCATCCCCGTCGTCCGGGCCGACGAAACCCTGACCGCAGAAGCCGCCGATACCCACACCGCCGCCCTGCTGGACATCGCTCCCGGCACCCCGGTGGTGGTGCTCAAGCGGATGACCTACACCAGCCACGACCGTATCGTGGAAGTCCGTACCACCAAGGGAAGGGCCGACCGCTTCAGCTACCGTGCCGAAATCCGCTCGGACTTTTGACTCGGTGCAAGCTCAGACAGGGCAGCCTATGCCGGATACCGCGACAACCGGTTGGCCATGGCCGAGTCCTGGCTCATGGGTGCCTGTCCACTCACGTCCGCCGCCCGGTTCCCGACGCCGACGTGCTTCAGTCAGAGACGACAGTGATCTCGGCGAATTCCGTTTTCCGATACACATTGATTAATTTTTAGATACGTATAGGCTTGTAGTATCGAGGAGACCCCGCCATGAGCACAGCAAGCTTTGACACCCGGATCATCGAGGGCGACACCCCGGCCCAGCGCCTGCTGGCGCTGCTCGAGGTGATCGCGGAGAAGGACCAGTACTTCACCCTGCAGAGCCTGGTGGACGAGACCGGCCTGCCCAAGCCGACGCTGCACCGGATGCTGCAGCAGCTCGAGAACTCCGGCATGCTGCAGCGCGAAGCGGACAACCGCCACTACAGCAAGGGCAGCCGCCTGCGCCGGCTGGCCGAGACCCTGCTGCTCAACGACACCGTTCAGGGCGCACGTCACGGCGTGTTGGCTGAGCTGGTCCGCGAGGTCGGGGAAAGCTGCAACATCACTGCCCTGTCCGGCAGCGAGGTGCTCTATCTGGACCGCGTCGAGACGTCGGCTCCGCTGCGCTTCTATCTACACCCCGGCTCCCGGGTGCCTGCCCATTGCTCCGCCAGCGGCAAGCTGTTTCTGGCGCAGATGAGCGCCTCCCAGCGCCGTCGGCTGCTCGCCGATGCCACCCTGGAGGCCTTCACCCGAAACACGCTTACCGACATCGACGCTCTGGAAGCGGAGATCGAGCAGGTCAAGCGCGACGGCTACGCCTTCGACGACGAGGAATTCCTACCGGGGCTTCTGTGCATCGCGGTGCTGGCCCCCAACCCCACCGGGGTCTCCAACGTCGGCCTGGCGATCCAGGCACCGGTGATGCGCATGGATAAACAGCGCGCACTGGACTGCCTGCCGGCGCTGGAGCGCGCCGCCGCCGCCATCGCGCGGATCAACCAGGGCGCCCTGCCCGAGCCCATCGCAGAATCCGAAACCTCTGCCTGACGCCCTAGCCGCAGCAACCCCGCATGGCCGGAACCCTCACCAAACCAGACGCCAAACAGCAAGGCGCCACCACCGCGACAACGGTGATGGCGCCGAGATGGTTCGACGAGTCGCTCGCTTGATCGCCGACCCTGTTGCCCTGCCCCCCCCCCCTCCTGCAACGAAAGCAACGAGCGCTGCGCAGATGACACAGGCCTCAGTTGTAGAAGAAGCTGACGCAGCGCACGAAGCTGCTGCCTCCCGCGGTCACACAGCGATGTCGTATCCAGCGGTCTCGCTTGGATAGCCCCTCATACCGGGTCCACTGCCAGTAGCCTGAAGGCAGGTGAAAGGTATGTAGATGCTTCCAGTTGCCAAAGACATTCTTGTAGTAGTGCAGGGTGGCCGCCGGCCCATGGCAGGCAGTGGTGACACCAAGAGAGTTGCGACGCTTGCGGTCAGAGGTCCAGCGATCCCGGAAGGAATAGTGGGCCTCCGGGTCGCACCACCACCAGGTGTTGCTCGGGAAGGAGACGGTCTCGCAATTGTGGTTGCGAAACAGATGATAACCATCGCCCGGGACACAGTATTGCTGGCCTGGTCCGCCTCCTGCTGAGGACCCTGCCCTGGCAGTGTCCGGCGTTATGCCCAACTCGTCCAGATCCACCTCGATGGGTTCTTCCAACCGCTCCACGGTGCGATTCTTGAACGCCTTGCGGTCGATGTCGGGATTCAGCTCGAGCAGCATCTTCGGGATGGGCACCTCCTGCGGGGCGAGCATAAGGTAGTGATCCAGCGCGGACTTGCCAACTTCGCTTGCAAAGGTTCGCGGGGTCGCACGATCGCTCACGCCCAACTCCCGCATACCTACCTGGGCCTCCTTGTCGTCGCCTCTAAGCCCGACGAATTCGACGCGGTTGCCGTTGCTGAGATCGAAACGGGCCAGCGGCATGGGCTCCGCAGGACCGCTGACCAGCGGCGCCCCATCCGGCCCCAGTCCCACCGCGGCCAGGTCATCTGGCCTGTCCAGCTCTGCCGGTTCGGCCAGTGTTTGCTGATATCGTGCCGCCAGTTCCTGTGCCAATTGCGGGTTTCGCGCCAGCAGCACGTCGAGCTGCTCAGGCGTCAGTCCAGCGGCCTGACACGTACATGATGATGGTTCGTTCATGATCGACGTCCTCCACCTGGGAAGATCGTGCTCCGCCGGCCGGACCTCCCGGCGTCACCGACGGCGTTAGACGAAACACGCTGCGACGCCTTATTGGCAGCGGTCTTCTCAGCATGGTCAAAGTTTGCTTTGCCAGCCATCGGTCATGCCGCGCTGCTTCAGCTACTGAGATGACATCTACGCGAAATGGCTGATAAGTCTCATGAAAATCCTTATTGGCGGGTTAGTCCGTTTTTTACTCGAATCAGTACAAAAACACATATCACGACGGACTCGGATGTAACGACAGTCACACAAGGAAAATGACCGCGCCACGCGCGAGCCGCCGTCCTCTGGCCGCCACCGCCCTTTGACCTTATGCTGTAGAGAATAATGAGCGCCGAGCCCTAGCCGCTCGGCGCCGTCGTCGCTGACGCAGTCCGCGTCTTCGGCTTGTTCAACGCCCACTGTAAGGATGCGCCTCATGCCTGGCTTGCTCCCGGACGTCGATCCCGATGGCCTGCTGGAATACTCCGTGGTCTATACCGACCGCGCCCTGAACCATATGTCGCAGAGCTTTCAAGGCGTAATGCGCGACATCTCCACCACCTTGAAGCAGGTGTACAACGCCCACAGCGCGGTCATCGTGCCCGGGAGCGGCACCTTCGGCATGGAGGCGGTAGCCCGCCAGTTCGCCCAGAACCGCAGCGCCCTGGTCATCCGCAATGGCTGGTTCAGCTACCGCTGGCACCAGATCCTCGAGATGGGCAAGATCCCGGCCGAACTGTGCGTGGAGAAGGCCCGACGTCAGCAGGACAGCGATCCGACCTCAGCGTTCGCCCCGCCCCCCATCGAGGAAGTCGAGCAGGCCATCGAGCGACTGCAGCCGGACATCGTCTTCGCCCCCCACGTAGAAACCTCGTCCGGCATGATCCTGCCGGACGACTACATCCGTCGCGTATCCGATGCGGTGCACGCCCACGGCGGCCTGATGGTGCTGGACTGCATCGCCTCGGGCACCGTCTGGGTGGACATGCAGGACACTGGCGTCGACCTGCTGATCAGCGCCCCCCAGAAGGGCTGGAGCGGCTCACCCTGCTGCGCCATGGTGATGCTCTCGGCCCAGGCGCGAGAGATCATCAAGGAAACCACCAGCACCAGCTTCGCCGCCGATCTCAAGAAGTGGCTCGAGATCATGGAGGCCTACGAGAATGGCGGCCACGCTTACCACGCGACCATGCCCACCGACAGCCTGCGCGAGCTACGCGAGATCATGCGCGAGACCGACGCCTACGGCTTCGACAAGGTGAAACAGGAACAGTGGGCCCTGGGCCAGGGAGTGCGCAGCCTGCTGGCCGAGTACGGCTTCAAGAGCGTCGCCGCCGAGGGTTACGAGGCGCCCGGTGTGGTGGTCTGCTACCACAACGACCCGGGGCTGGTCGGCAAGTTCGCCGCAGCCGGCGTCCAGGTCGCCGCCGGGGTCCCACTGATGTGCGATGAAGGCGACGATTTCCAGACCTTCCGCATTGGCCTGTTCGGCCTGGACAAGCTGCATCAGCCCGAGCGCAGCATCGACCACCTGCGCAAGGCGCTGGACAGTATCAAGGGGTAAACGGGCTGACACCCACCAGATCGGGCCGCACAGAAAGGCCCAGATAGAAAAAGGGGCGACGCATCAGCGTCGCCCCTCTTGTCTTACCCGTGTTGTCGGACTGAACGGCCAGGTCCTGCACGCCTCGAGTTTCAGTGCTCTCGGGTCATCCCCGTCGACTTGTCACTCTTTAGCCGACCTTTAATCGACCTTTAGTCGACCTCTTGTCACCCTCCAGTCACCCTCTAGTCACCCCAGCAGCGACAGAATGATGCGCTCTCCGTAGCCCCACAGCAGGACGGTCATGCCGAGCAGGCCTTCGAGCACCAGTACCCCCACCGCAAGGGTGGTGCTGGAGACGACGAAGCCTTCCTTTTCGCTGATATCGAGAAAGGAGGGAATGCCCAGATACAGCAGGTAGGCGGTGTAACAGAGGCCGATAACGCCGGCCAGCAGGCACAGCCAGATGATCGGGTAGATCGCCACGATGCCGCTCAGGAACATCGGGGTCGCCACATAGCCGGCAAAGATGATGCACTGGCTCTGGCTGGGTGTCTTGGGAAAGCGTTTAGCCGAGTAACGGATGGTCTTGCCGACGATGTAGACCGCCGCCAGGATCACCAGATAGAAGGCGATCCCCGCCCCCAGGGCGTCTAGATAACTGAGCTTGATGGTCGTGCCGCCGCCGAGACTCCAGCCGACCTGGGTGGTACCGATGTACGAGCAGATCACCGGTATGGCGGCCAGCAACAACACGTGATGCGCGTACAGGTGCGTTATCGTCTCCCTTTCCTGCTTGATCTGCTTCCATTCGCGATTCGGGTGGGCCATCAATCCCCAGACGTGTGTCAGCATACTGACTCCCTCCTGCTACCGCTGAAGTAAGTCCCGAGACCGGCACTCGGCGCCCGCGACTCCGTTGTCCTTAACTTGCAGTATAGAAGCGATTTTTCGCTTCGCTACCAACGTTACCGTACATACTATACAAGTCCTGTACAACACTTGATCTCCAGTCACGCTTCACCCATACGACTGATAAACACAAAAAAACCCCGCATCGGTGAAGATGCGGGGTTTCGGTTTCAGCGCCACCCGATCAGGACATCGAGGTCCACATCGGCGTGCTTGGCATCAGCGTCGCGTCCAGTGACATCATCAGGCTCAGCGCCGTGATGGTGAGGATCGAGATGCCGAATACCTGTCGCGCCCAACGCACGTTGTCGTCGGTACGGTAGCCCTTGGCCGCGATATACAGCCAGTAGACGCCCAGCACCAGGGCAACGATGAAGTAACCGGGTCCAGCGTAGCCGGCCAGACTCAGCGACAGCGTCGCACCGATAAAGGCCAGGATATAGCCCAGGATATGGTGCTTGGCCGTACCGATACCGCGAACCACCGGCAGCACCGGAATGTTGGCGGCGCGGTAATCTTCCATGCGAAAGATCGCGATCGCGTAGGAGTGCGGCATCTGCCACAGGCTGAAGATCACCAGCAGGGTCAAGGCCCCGGTATCGAAGCTGCCGGTCACCGCGCAATAGCCCACCACCGGCGGCACCGCCCCGGAGAGGCTGCCGACCAGAGTGCCGAACTCGGAATTGCGCTTCATGTAGAGGCTGTAGGCCCCCACATAGATGACGAAGCCGAAGGCCGCCAGACCCACCGTCAACGCATTGGTCCCCAGCGCCAGCAGACCGAAGCCGGCGATGCCCAGCAGGGTGGCAAACCGAAGTGTCGCCGCTTCGCTGACCCGCCCCTGCACCAGCGGGCGGTTGCGGGTGCGCTCCATCAGGGCATCGATGTCCTTGTCGATGACGTTGTTGTAGGCGCAGCCCGAGGCGATTACCAGGGCCAGACCCAACAGCGCCGACAGGAACACCACGGCATCGAACTGGCCCTGGGCGGCCAGGAAGTAGCCGCCCAGAACAGAGATCACGTTGCCGCCGATGATGCCCGGCTTGGTGATGGTGAGGTAGTCCCTGAGAGTGTCCCTGAACATCATGCGAGTCGGCGTCAGCCGATCATCATGTTGCGATGCAGGTGGTACATGATCCATAGGGAACCTCCGATGACCAGAACCAGGATCGCCACGGTGAAGACGAAGGACATGAAGTTCCAGCCTTCATCGGCCTTGGTGTTCATGTGCATGAACAGCACGAGCTGCACCAGCACCTGAGCCACCGCGGTACCGACGATCACGATCAACGTCGCGAAGGTGTCGAAGGCGCCGGTCATCACCGCCCCGAAGGGAATGACGGTCAGCACGATGGACAGGATCAGGCCGATCACATAGGACTTGACGCTGCCATGGCTGTGATGGTCGTTGGCGTGTCCGCTCATATCACAGGGCTCCCATCAGGTAGACGAAGGAGAAGACGCAGATCCAGACGATGTCCAGGAAGTGCCAGAACAGGCTCAGACACATGATGCGCGGACGCACCATATCGTCGAGACCACGCTGCTTCACCTGGATCATCATCACCAGGATCCAGATCAGACCGGCGGTCACGTGCAGACCGTGGGTACCGACCAGCAGGAAGAAGGCCGACAGGAAGCCTGAACGATCCGGACCAAAGCCCTCATGGATCAGGTGACGGAACTCATAGAGTTCCAGCGCCACGAAGGCCGCGCCCAGCAGGAAGGTGATCCCGAGCCACTTCATCACCTTGGATGCCTGATTGGCGTTCATGGCGAGCACCGCCATGCCGTAGGTGAAACTCGAGAACAGCAGCAGGAAGGTCCCGACCAGGATGAACGGGAGCTGGAAGATCTCGCCCGGGGTCGGACCATCGGCCGTGCCCCGAAGGAGCACGGCGTAGGTGGCGAACAGTGACCCGAAGATCACCAGGTCGCTCATCAGATAGACCCAGAAACCGAAGACCTTGGTGCCCGCGGCATCATGATGGTCGTGGTCGTGATCATGGTCATGCCCGTGGGCATGACCTTGCTGGTTGAGGGTGTCGGTTGCCATGGTTATGCCTGCATCTCCACACGGTTCTGGTGTTCGCGCTCGATACGCTCGACTTCCGCGGCCGGCACGTAGTAGTCGACGTCATCGTTGAAGATACGCGCGATGAAGGTGGCAAACATGCCCAGTGCGGTCACGATGGCAAGCCACCAGATATGCCACACCAGGGCGAAGCCGAAGACCGCGGAGATCAGACCGATCACCGGACCTTCCCAGGTGTACTTGGGCATGTGAATGTCCTTGTACGGTCCCTTGGACACGCCGGCCTTGCCGCCGTTGGCCTGCTTCTGGTTCCAGAAGTCGTCGATGTCCTTGATCTCGGGCAGATGCGCGAAGTTGTAGAACGGTGCGGGAGACGAGGTCGCCCACTCCAGGGTACGCGCATCCCAGGGATCGCCGGTGACGTCCTGGTTCTTCTTGCGATCACGGATACTGACGTAGAACTGGATCACGGTGCAGGCGATACCACACAGAATCAGCACGGCGCCGATCCAGGCGATGATCATCCACGGCTGCCAGGCGCCGTTGTCATAGGACTGCATGCGACGCACGGCACCGAAGAAGCTGAGAACGTACAGCGGCATGAAGGCCACGTAGAAGCCGGTCAGCCAGAACCAGAAGGAGCGCTTGCCCCACTTCTCGTCGAGGGTGAAGCCGAAGGCCTTCGGGAACCAGTAGGTCAGACCCGCCAGCATGCCGAACACCACGCCGCCGATGATGACGTTGTGGAAGTGGGCGATGACGAACAGGCTGTTGTGCAGCACGAAGTTGGCCGCCGGTACCGCCAGCATCACACCGGTCATGCCACCCAGGGTAAAGGTGATGATGAAGCCGATGGTCCACAGCACCGGAGAGGTGAACTCCAGACGACCGCGGTACATGGTGAACAGCCAGTTGAATACCTTCACCCCGGTGGGGATGGCGATGATCATCGTCATGATGCCGAAGAAGGCATTGACGTTGGCCCCGGCCCCCATGGTGAAGAAGTGGTGCAGCCAGACGATGAACGACAGGAAGGTGATGGCGATGGTCGCCCACACCATGGTGCCGTAGCCGAACAGCCGCTTGCGAGCGAAGGTCGCGATGACCTCGGAGAACACCCCGAATGCCGGCAGGATAAGGATGTACACCTCAGGATGGCCCCAGGCCCAGATGAGGTTGACGTACATCATCATGTTGCCGCCAAAATCGTTGGTGAAGAAGTGAGTCCCCAGGTAACGATCCAGCGTCAGCATCGCGATGGTCGCGGTCAGAATCGGGAAGGACGCGATGATCAGCACGTTGGCGCACAGCGACGTCCAGGTGAAGATGGGCATACGGAACAGGGTCATGCCCTTGGTGCGCATCTTCAGGATGGTGACGAAGAAGTTGATACCGGTCAGGGTCGTACCGATGCCAGATATCTGCAACGCCCATATCCAGTAATCCACCCCGACGCCGGGACTGTACTCTATCCCCGATAGTGGCGCGTAGGCCAGCCAGCCGGTCGCGGCGAACTCACCGACCACCAGCGAGACGTTGACCAGGATGACACCGGCAACGAACAGCCAGAAGCTCAAGTTGTTAAGGAAGGGGAAAGCCACGTCGCGCGCGCCGATCTGCAGCGGCACCACCAGGTTCATCAGACCGATGACCATGGGCATGGCGACAAAGAAGATCATGATCACACCGTGGGCGGTGAAGATCTGATCATAGTGGTCAGGCGGTAGATAGCCCTCGGCTCCGGCCGAGGCCATGGCCTGCTGGGTACGCATCATGATGGCGTCGGCGAAGCCACGGATCAGCATCACCAGCGCGACCAGGAAGTACATGATACCGAGCTTCTTGTGGTCGACGGAGGTGATCCACTCGCGCCACAGATAGCCCCACTTCTTGAAGTAGGTCAGGCCGCCGACCACGGCGATCCCGCCCAGGGCGATACCGATCGCCACCACCATGATGATGGGCTCCTGGATCGGAATCGAGTCTAACGTCAGTTTTCCAAACATGATTTACTCCGCTGCCTCTGCGCTCATGGACTCGCCGTGAGACTCGCTCTCGTCGCCATGGCCGCCTGCGCCGTGCCCGTTGACCACGCCGCCGTAGGTCTCGACGAACTCGGCATGCTTGCCGCCGGCCAGGAAGCTCTTGATGATGCGCTCATAGAGCGCCGGGGTGATCTCGGAGAAGTACTGGACCTCGTTGTCCTCGCTTGGCGTGGCGAGATCGTAGTACTCCTCGGGGAAGGTCAGCGTATCGGACGAGGAACGCACCTTCTCCACCCACTCTTCGAAGTCCTCGACGGAACCCACGTGGGCGTCGAAGGTCATCTCGGAGAAGCCTGCACCGCTGTAGTTGGTGGAGCGGCCCGGATAGACGCCCTGCTCTTCGGCGATCAGGTGAACGTCGTTATCCATGCCGGCCATGGCGTAGATCTGGCTACCCAGGCGCGGAATGAAGAAAGAGTTCATCACCGAACCGGAGCTCACCCGGAAGCGCACCGGAGTGTCCTCGGGGAAGGCCAGTTCGTTGACCGTGGCGATGCCCTGCTCCGGGTAGATGAACAGCCACTTCCAGTCCAGCGATACGGCCTGGATTTCCATGGGCTCGTTCTGTCCTTCCTTGGCCTCGAGACTGCGGTGCGGGTCGAGACTGTGGGAGGTGTACCAGGTCAACAGCGCCAGGAAGACGATGATGACGCAGGGAATGAACCAGACGATGGCCTCGATCTTGGTCGAATGGGCCCAGTCGGGTGAATAGGTGGCATCGGTGTTGCCACGGCGATAGCGCCAGGCAAACCACAGGGTGAGCACGATGACCGGCACCACCACGATCTGCATCAGACCGAAGGCGGTGAGGATCAAGGTACGCTGCTCACGGCCGATCTCCCCCTTGGGGTCGAGCAGCGCCGATTCGCAGCCCGCCAGCAACAGGGGCAGCGCCAGCATCAGCACAACGCTGAGCACGCGCAGGTACGACTTTCTTCTCATGTAGCAACCTCGTCAGGGCTTGGAGGCGGAATACCAGAGATTACGAGCTCAGGCTCGCGCGATGTGCAGGGGCCGCTGAGGTGGAACATTGCATGCACCTTTGGCAAAAGTTGCATGAAATGTGCCGAACCACGGACTAGACCCGCAAAATTTCGCATCCCCTACCCTGCCTCGGTACCACGACAAGACGTCGACACCTGAACAAAAGAAGTAGATGGAATGCGACCGGGGCGTATTGTCGACAGAGCGACCAGACTTGAGAAGCGACGATTTGCCGCAGGGGTGTCGCACCTTTCCTTGATCTGTCGCACCAAGACGTCGCAACAGTGCACAAATGGCCAATTGCCTGGGCCAGCAGAACCTGCCCTGCGACCCAACACCACACCCAGGAAGCACCACCAGGAACCGTGTCAGCGAGGCCGGACCCCACCCCCATGGGAAAGGCGATCTGATGGAAAAGAACGATATCCGTCGCCACGCTATCGTCTGACGTTATCGCCTGACGTTATTTCCCCCGACGCCATCGCCCCAACGCCAGGACGAAAGCGATGACGATGCCGAGAGGGCCAAACCGTGAAGTGTCAGACAAGGAAGGGACAGATAAGGGAGGATCGATAAGGAAGGGCCGGCTCACCAAGGGCCTGGTCATAAAAGAGCGAATCGGCGACGAGGGCCAGATCAGCAAGGGGGCCAAGGGAAGGCTCGAGCAGAAGGGACAGACCACAACGAGAGGCGCAACCGTGCGCCCAGGGGACCACTATCGAGAAAGGCCGTCAGAGACTGAAAGGCCAATGATCCGCAAGACAAGAAGTCACAAGACAAGAATCCACAAGCCAAGGATCCACGCTGGGCAAGAAACCGAAACCGGGGAATCAGGGATGAACCAGCCGAGACGCCACTTCCGGCGTACGTGACAGGCCTGCGGCACCCTCGCCGTGGGTGATGATGACATCGGCGTCGATCAGGGCGCCAAAGAAGGCGGGACGCAGCACGCCCCACTTGCTGTCGTCGAATACCAGGATCCGCTGGGCGGCGGTTTCGATGGCGGCCTGCTTGGGCGCCACTTCATGAAAGTGAAAGCAGCTCAGGCCCCGTGCGGCATGCACCCCGGCGGCGGAGAGAAAGGCGCGATTGATGCCGAGTCCCCGGACCTGGCGGGCGATGTCATCGCCGTCGAAGGACTGGGAGACGCCCTGATAGACGCCGCCCAGCAGGATCAGTCGGATGCCATCGAAATGGCTGACCGCATTGGCCACGTTAAGGGCGTAGGTCACCACCGTCAGGTCTCGTCGGCTGGCCAGTTCTGCGATCATCGGCACCAGGGTGGTGCCGCAATCGATAAACAGGGTATCGCCGTCTTCCACGTAGCCACTGGCGCGGCGACACAGACGCGCCTTGATATCGGCGCCGCGATCCTGTTGAGTTTCCAGGTCGTAGACTGGCGTGAAGTGGGGGTCGTCGCGGCGAACCAGATGCCCGCCCATCAGCATCAGAGGGCTGTCCTTGGTGGACACGTCGCGCCTCAGGGTCATCTCTGACACACCGCAGAGGATGGCGGCGTCCGCCAGCCTCAGGCTGCCGCCTCCGGCGAGCGCCTGCAAAAGGCGCTCCTGTCGCTGAATACTGCGCTGATTCATGGATTCTCCCCCGCGCCTCGACGGTCATGGCTTGCTGCCGTCGTTTTTCAATAAGCATGCCCTGAACTACCGGGTTCAGCCAGTGCCCGGGCAGGTAAGAAAACGCCACTGCACAAATGTTATTTTTCTCACATCAAGTGTTACTATACACTCATTGACGGATGGGCCCAGCCCGTGCCGGCCAATTCCGCTCGACAACAATCACTCGACACGAGCCGCCGCCATGCCCCATCACCTCTATAATTCCTGTTCTGATACCCCATTCGGCATAAGAGATTTCCGCCCCGTTCGAGGCAATTGCCCGCTATCAACGCGATGCGGGACGCCAGACCAGGCCCGAAGTGCGATGATCTATTCTTCAACGTTCATATTTTGATGAGGCGAAGGAACCTATGACACTCCTGATGAGCCTGGTCGGCATGGCCACCCTGATCGCCATCGCCGTCGCGTTCTCCTACAACCGCCGTGCCATTCGCCTGAGAACCGTGGGGGGCGCCTTCCTGATCCAGGCTGGTCTCGGGGCCTTCGTCCTTTACGTGCCCTTTGGCCAGAAGGTCCTGAAAACCGTATCGGACGCCGTCAGCCAGGTGGTGCTCTACGCCAACGACGGCATCGATTTCCTGTTCGGCGGCCTGGCCAACGCCGACAGCGTCGGCTTCGTGTTCGCGGTCAAGGTGCTGCCGGTCATCATCTTCTTCTCGTCGCTGACGGCGGTGCTCTACTACCTGGGCATCATGCAATGGGTCGTGCGCCTGCTCGGCGGCGCGCTGCAGAAGCTGCTCGGCACCTCGCGTACCGAGTCGCTGTCCGCCACCGCCAATATCTTCGTCGGCCAGACCGAGGCGCCGCTGGTCGTGCGGCCCTTTATCGCCCGCATGACCGCCTCCCAGCTATTTGCGGTGATGTGCGGTGGCCTTGCCTCGGTGGCGGGCTCGGTGCTTGCCGGCTACGCCGCACTCGGCATCCCCATGGAATACCTGGTGGCCGCCTCCTTCATGGCGGCCCCCGGCGGCCTGCTGTTCGCCAAGCTGATCATGCCGGAGATCGATCCCGAGGCGGACAAGGCCGACCGTGTCTCCGAGGTCATCGAGGACGAGGACAAGCCGGCCAACGTGCTTGACGCTGCCGCCGGTGGCGCCTCGTCCGGCCTCAAACTGGCGGCCAACGTGGGCGCCATGCTGCTGGCCTTCATCGGCTTGATCGCCCTGCTCAACGGTATCCTCGGTGGCGTCGGTGGTTGGGTCGGATTCGAGGATCTCAGCCTCGAGCTGATCCTGGGCTGGGTGTTCTCGCCGCTGGCCTTCCTGCTCGGCATTCCCTGGGAAGAGGCGACCCTGGCCGGGTCCTTCATCGGCCAGAAGCTGGTAGTCAACGAGTTCGTCGCCTTCATCAACCTGGCCCCCTATATCGACGGCGAGCAGCTCGTGGCCGCCACCGGCGAGGTGATGAGCGACCACACCGCCGCGGTGCTGTCCTTCGCGCTATGCGGCTTCGCCAACCTGTCCTCCATCGCCATCCTGCTCGGCGGGCTCGGCAGCATTGCCCCGAGCCGTCGTCACGACATCGCCCGCTATGGCCTCAAGGCGGTACTGGCCGGCACCCTGTCCAACCTGATGTCGGCCTGCATCGCCGGCTTCTTCATGACCCTGGGCGCCTGATCCCACGTCGCGGATCCAGCGCCCGCCCTCACATCTTCGGCCGCCCGAGGCGGCGGCCTGTCCCACTTCAGGAGCCTCCCATGTCTCCCCAGTCGACCAACCCCTCCGTGATCGCTCGCCAGGCACTGTCCTTGATGGATCTGACCAGCCTCAACGATGACGATACCGACCATGTCGTCGAGGCCCTGTGCCAGCGGGCCAAGACGCCGCTGGGCCACACTGCTGCGGTGTGCATCTATCCGCAGTTCGTGGTGCCTGCGCGGCGCGCCCTCACCGCCCACAACCTCAGCGGCCAGGTCAAGATCGCCACCGTGACCAACTTCCCCCACGGCGAAGACGATGTCATGGCAGCCGCCCGCGCTACCCGCGAAGCGGTGGCTTCCGGTGCCGACGAAGTGGACGTGGTCTTCCCCTACCGCGCCTTCATGAATGGCGATGATCAGATCGGCCAGGAACTGGTCGAGATGTGCAAGGCCGCCGCCAGCGGCCGCACCCTCAAGGTGATCCTGGAAACCGGCGAGTTGAAGGACGCCGAGTTGATCCGCCGGGCCAGCGAGCAGGCCATCGCCGGTGGTGCCGACTTCCTCAAGACCTCCACCGGCAAGGTCGCCGTCAACGCGACGCCCGAGGCCGCCCGAGTGATGCTGGAAGTCATCCGCGACGCGGACCGCCCGGTCGGCTTCAAGGCCGCCGGGGGCGTTCGCAGCGTCGAGGACGCCGCCGTCTATCTGGAGCTTGCCGCCGAGATCATGGGTGCCAACTGGGCCCGTCCCGAGACCTTCCGTTTCGGCGCCTCGGGCCTGCTCGACAACCTGCTGATGACCGCCGGTGTCGGTGTCGACGGCGGGGGCCAGTCCGGAGGCTACTGATGCTGTTGCAGGATATTCTTGCCGCCAAGCGTGACGGCCAGGCGCTGTCCAGCGAGGCCATCCGCCAATTCGTGATGGCCATCGCCGATGACAGCGCCGGTCAGGAGCAGATCGGCGCCTTCGCCATGGCCACCTATCTCAACGGCATGACGCTGGATGAGACGGTGGCGCTGACCGAGGCGACCCGGGACTCCGGCAGCGTGCTGGACTACCGACAGCTTGATCTGCCGGGGCCTATCCTCGACAAGCATTCCACCGGCGGCGTGGGCGACCCGGTATCGCTGATCCTCGGCCCCTGGCTCGCCGCCTGCGGAGCCCACGTGCCGATGATCTCCGGTCGTGGTCTGGGCCACACCGGCGGCACCCTGGACAAGCTCGAGGCCATCGCCGGCTATGACGTCACTCCTCGGCGCACCACCTTCGAGCGCCTGCTCAAGGACGTCGGTGTGGCCATCGTCGGACAGAGCGGCGATCTGGCGCCGGCGGACAAGCGCCTCTACGCGGTGCGCGACGTCACCGCCACCGTTGCCTCGTTGCCGCTGATCGTTGCCTCGATCCTCGGCAAGAAGCTCGCCGAAAACCTCGATGCCCTGGTCATGGACGTCAAGATCGGCAACGGCGCCTTCATGGCGAACGACGACGAGACCCGAACCCTGGCAGCCACCATCGCCGACGTCGCCCGACGTGCCGGCACCCCGACCACGGCGGTGCTCAGCGACATGAACCAGACCCTGGCCGAAAGCGCCGGCAACGCCATCGAGGTACGCGAGTGCCTGGCGATCATGCGCGGTGAGCAGCGCGATTCGCGGCTGTTGACGCTGACCCGCCGCCTGGCGGTGGAAGCGCTGCTGGCCGGCCGACTGGCGACGTCCAAAGAGGACGCCGAACGCCAGCTCGAGGCACGCCTGGCCAGCGGCGACGTGGCCGAGCGCTTCGAGCGCATGGTGGCAGGTCTTGGCGGACCGACCGACCTGCTGGAAAACGCAGGCGCCCTGCCCGCCCCGGCCCCGGTGATCCAGGACGTCCTGGCCGAGCATCCGGGACGGGTGGCACGCCAGGACGTCAAGGCGCTGGGCATGGCGGTGGTCGAGCTGGGCGGCGGGCGCCGCCGTGCCGGCGACGCCATCGACCATCGTGTCGGACTGGACGCCATCGCCGCCATCGGCCAGACGGTCGACCGTCACACCCCGCTGGCGCGCATTCACGCCGCCAGCCAGGCGGACGCTGACAGACTCGCGGCACGGGTACGCGAGGCCTTCACCTTCGGCGACGAGGGCACGCCCCCGCCACTGGTGCACGAGACCTTGTGCGATCCTTCGATAACGGGAGAGACACCATGAGCCGCGCGATCGTGCTGGTGATGGATTCCTTCGGCATCGGTGCTGCCCCCGACGCCGAGCGCTTCGGCGACGCCGGCGCCGATACCCTGGGCCATATCGCCGAGGCCTGTGCCCGCGGGCAGGCCGACGACCGTGGCCGCCGCGGCCCGCTGCAACTTCCCAACCTGGCCCGCCTGGGGCTCTATCACGCCCACCGCGAGGCCACCGGCGCCAGCGCCGCAGGCATCCAGCTGGGCGAGGTCGACGGCGCCTACGCCCACGCCATGGAGGTGTCCTCGGGCAAGGACACCCCGTCCGGGCACTGGGAAATCGCCGGGGTCCCGGTGCGCTTCGACTGGGGGTACTTCGAGGACAGGGAGCAGAGCTTTCCGCCGCTACTGCTCAAGGCATTGATCGAGGAGGCGGCGCTACCCGGTGTGCTGGGCAACTGCCACGCCTCAGGCACCGAGATCATCGCCCGTCTGGGTGAAGAACACTGCGCCAGCGGCAAGCCCATCGTCTACACCTCCGCCGACAGCGTCTTCCAGATCGCCGCCCATGAGGACAGCTTCGGCCTTGAGCGCCTGCTGTCATTGTGCGAGACCGCCCGGCGGCTGCTCGAGCCCTACAATATCGGTCGGGTGATCGCGCGCCCCTTCGTCGGTGACGACGCCGCGAGCTTCCAGCGCACCGGCAATCGTCGCGACTACAGCGTCGAGCCGCCCTCGCCCACGGTGCTGTCGAAGCTTCACGACGCCGGCGGCGAGGTCGTGGCCATCGGCAAGATCGCCGACATCTACGCCCACTGCGGCATCAGTCGTCTGATCAAGGCGTCGGGCCATGACGCTTTGATGGCGGCGACCCTGGCGGCCATGGATGAACCGGTGGCGAGCGACACCCAGCGCCTGATCATGACCAACTTCGTCGACTTCGACATGGTCTACGGCCATCGCCGCGACGTCTCCGGCTATGCGGCGGCGCTGGAAGCCTTCGACCGACAGTTGCCGGCGCTGCTCGAACGGCTGACCGACGACGATCTGCTGGTGATCACCGCCGACCACGGCTGCGACCCCACCTGGCAAGGCAGCAACCACACCCGCGAGTTCATCCCGGTACTGGCCAGCGGCGCCGGGCTTCCGGCGGGATCGCTGGGGCGTCGGCAGAGCTTCGCCGACATCGGCCAGAGCCTGGCGAGCTATTTCGGTCTTGCCCCCATGGCCGACGGTGAGAGCTTTATCGAGCGCAAACGAGCATTGGATAGACGAGGAGCTTAGATGGCTACCCCCCACATCAAGGCCGAACGTGGTGATTTCGCCGACACCGTGCTGATGCCCGGCGATCCCCTGCGCGCCAGATACATCGCCGAGACCTTTCTCGAGGATGCGCGCCTGGTCAACGAGGTGCGCAACATGTACGGCTACACCGGCCGCTACAAGGGACGCGAGATCTCTGTCATGGGCCACGGCATGGGCATCCCCTCGGTATCGATCTACGCCAAGGAACTGATCACCGAATTCGGCGCCAGACGGCTGATCCGCGTGGGTTCCTGCGGCGCCGTGCGCGACGACGTCAAGGTACGTGACCTGATCATCGGCCTCGGCGGCAGCACCGACTCGGGCGTCAACCGCTCGCGCTTTCGCGGCCTCGACTTCGCCGCCATCGCCGATTTCGACCTGACCCGCGCCGCCGTGGACGCTGCCGGCGCTCAGGGCACCCCGGTCAAGGTCGGCAACATCTTCTCTGCCGACCTGTTCTATCACCCGGACCCGGCGCTAATCGACTGCCTGCGCAAGTTCGACATCGTCGGCGTCGAGATGGAGGCCGCCGGGCTCTACGGCGTCGCCGCCGAATTCGGCGCCCGCGCCCTGACCATCTGCACGGTATCGGACCATATCGTCAACGGCGACAGCCTCTCCAGCGACGAGCGCGCCACCAGCTTCGACGAGATGATGACCATCGCCCTCGAGGCCGTGCTCGAGGACGACCGCCAGCAAACCAGCCGCCAGGAGACTACCCGATGAGCGATCCAAGGACGCCAGAGACCGTCGACGCCGATATCGTCAAGGCGCTGATCGAGGTACGCGGCCGCGCCTACGTGCCCTACTCCAGCCATCCTGTAGGCGCCCTGCTGATCAGTGACTCGGGAACCCGCTACGTCGGCGCCAACGTCGAGGTCGCCCACTACAAGGGGCTGTGCGCCGAGGCCTCGGCCATCGCCGCCATGGTCACCAGCGGCGAGACCCGGCTGAAGGAGGTCTACGTCATCGGTCCCGGCGAGCATCTGTGCACCCCCTGCGGTGACTGCCGTCAGCGCCTGCGCGAGTTCTCCTCCCCCGACACCCTGATCCGGGTGGTGGACGCGGACGGCCAACTGCTCAAGCGCTACACCATGGACGAGCTGCTGCCGGACTCCTTCGGGCCGGAAAACCTGGGCAAGGACTCCGCCTTCGCCAGCTAGGCGAGCGAATTCACTACCTCGGAGTTGTCCGCTCTGACGTTGCCGAATCGGCTCGATTTGCCTGGCAGACCTGCCGGAGCGCCAAACGAACTGACTCGGCAACCGGAGCCCTACTGGATGCCCTGAAACAATCTCGGATTGTAGATCCGTGCCCGGATGTCGATGAGCGAGACTTTATCTATGTCCGGGTGCAGCGGATTCACCATCGCCACCTGATCAATGCCCGCAGCAGCGGTACTTGGCACCAGCAGTATCAAGTTGCGGGCCGCCGACAGGAACGCTGTACCGAGTCGCCGCGTGTGTTCAGGAGGGGGAAACAGGTCCCAGCCATCAGGCAATTCATCGACTCCGACCTTCTCGACGGCGCTGCTTTGTACGTCATAGATGCCCAGGCGAAAATCCTTCGGGACCAAGCGCGGGTCTGGAATATAGTTACCCATTTCCAGCATGGCGACGGAGGCACTGGTACCGAAATACAGCACCGGATGGCCGGGGTCATTCCAGCGCGCCCCATCGTGATAGCTGGCACCGCGCCCGGACAGGTTGGCCAGAAAACGCTCAGGGGCGATACGGTACAGCCTCATCAACTGAAGTCGCCGTGACTGATCTTGCGCAGCACCTGTCGTACCAGTTCACGGCCAGCAAAGGTATCCAGGAGTTCGATCGGGCGCGAGCCGGCGAGTGCGGGTACCTCGGCGTGCAGCCATTGATGACCGACCGCTTCGTCAGCGAACACCTCACCTACCTCGACAAACAACTTCAGCGTGTCGAGCACTTCTTCGCTTTGCGCACGCCCCAGCGCCTTGCGCTTGTAGAAGCGATGCAGATTGCCGGAGTCCGTCTCCAGCAGTCGTACAAAGAGATCGCGGTCGGCCGACAGTGCATCGATCGCCTGTTTGAGCACGCTTCCCGGCAGCCCTTGCCTGACGGTTCTGATAAAAGCGGCTGAATCGGTGTACACCTCGCGGGGCAGGTCGATCTGCGCCATCACCCCGCCACCCGCTGCACGGTCCTTTTCGAGAAGCTCCATCGCGTTCTCCCGGCGCTCACTCGCTGGCACGGCGCCAGCAACATTCCCACCTGTACGCTTCAGCATACATCAGATCGAAGTTTTACCAACATCAATATGACCCAAACTCGGCAAGGGGGCACTTTCGCCGACTCGCCACCACACAGCGGAACGCGTCACCGCCAGCGGGCAGCACCGGCCCGAGCCAATTCGGCCTATGCTCAATACTGTTCAGCGCGACCCCGCCCGGCTCACCACAATCGCTCGAGACGTGACGTTCGCTTTGGCCGCGAGGCAGGACGAGGGTCACCCGCGCTGCATCACCCTGTGCAGGTCATCGGGGTGGCGGCCATCACGGCGCAAACTCCTGCGTCCAAGTACCCGCCTCAATTCAAACAACAAGGTAACGGTCCATGACCACAGACTTCTCTCCCGGCGAAAATATCGCCATGAAGATTCCGGCCCACGAGTACGAGGCGACCGTTGCCTTCTACCGCGAGATCCTGAAGTTCGAGGAATTGACGCCACCCGGTGTCCGGGAGACGCCGCGCTTTGCCTTCGGCGACAAGATACTGTGGCTGGATCGCGAGCCGCACTTGAGCCAGGCGGAGATCTGGCTTCAGATCTTGGCCAGCGACATCCAGGCCGCCTCGAGCTACCTCGAACAGCGTGGCTGTCAGCGCTGCGACGAGATCGAGCAGCTGCCGAAAGAATTCAACTCGTTCTGGATCACCAGCCCCTGCAATATCATCCACCTGGTGTCACCCGCCGATGACTCGCCCCCCGACGATGTGAGATTGGAAAACGGAGTCGATTGACTGCAGCTGCCGCAGCCAGCCGGACGCAAAAAAGGCCACCACTGGTGGCCACAAGGCTTGCTGGACTTGCCTGAGATCGGTTCCATCAGACGTGCTGTAGTGTCTTTCGCGTGGCGAGACTGGCGGTGACGCCACGCGATTCGAAGGCTCGTTTGTCCCAAGTGGTGGCCGCGCTTGCTTCAGGCCGCTTTGGGTTCATGAGCCCCACGACGTCAGACGCTTTGCTTCAGGCCACCTTTCCCTTGCTGAAGCGCTTCTTCAGGTAGGCGACGATGTCCATGGATTCGTACATCCAGGTCTCGCTGCCGTCTTCATTGGTGATCAGCAGGCACGGCACCTGAATCTTGCCGCCGCCTTCCTTCAGTGCCTTGCGGTGCGCCGGGTTGGCGCCCGCGTCGCGGATATCCACCTCGACGCCGAGCTTGTCGAGTTCACGGCGCACAAAGGCGCAGAACGGGCAGTGGGCGAAATGGTAAAGCGCGAGATCCTTGGCAACGGTCATGGTGACGACTCCCTCGTGGGTGATACCGCTCGTTGACGATGTGGTCGGTGACGTCACTCCCTTCAAGAGTCGACGACACCCGAAACAGTTGGTGCAGGCGACGGCGCGTTCCGGAGGTTCAACCTTGGCGCTGAGCCTTGGTACCAGACCTTGCCGCCGCCCGACTTGCTAACTTGGTGTCGACACTCACGAGTTCCTGACAGCCTTTCCCGACTTTTCTCACCTCAGTGCAATGTATGCGGGGTACAGCACAACGCCGTCAGGTCCCCGGATCGGGCGAGGCGCCGGTAGCACTGGTTTGATGATGGGGGTCTGCCACCCCGGCCTGGCCTCGGGCGCGCCCGCTGGCATCGCGCCCCTGGTGGTCGGCCTCGCCCTCGCTGGTGGTACCATCGAGACGCCCGCCGCCACGGCCTTCCATGCTGACGCTGAGGCGCGGCGCGCCCAGTTCGACGCCCATCTCCTCCATGCGCTGCTTGAGCAGCATGTTGAAGGCACGGGCCACGTCCCACTGCATTTCCGGCGAGGTGCGAAAGCGCATCCGCAGGATCGCGCAGCCATCCTCGAAACGATCGATACCCTGCATTTCCAGCGGTGACCAGATGTGGTGGCGCATGATCGGATCCTGGCGCAGATCCCGGGCGGTCTCCTGCATCAGGGTGGTGGCGTCGTCGATCTTCATGTCGAAGGGAATGCGGATCTTCATCAGCGCCACGCCGAACTGCCGCGACATGTTATGAATGGAGTCGATACGCGAGAAGGTCAGGATATGCACGATGCCGTCCAGGTCACGCAGGCGTACGGTCCTGAGCGTCAACCCTTCCACCGTGCCCATGTGGCCATTGATCTGAACGAAGTCGTCCACCGCCAGGGAGTCCTCGATCAGGATGAAGATGCCGGTGATCAGGTCCTGCACCAGGGTCTGGGCGCCGAAGCCGATGGCCAGACCGATCACCCCGGCACCGGCCAGCAGCGGCGTCACGTTGACCCCCAGATTGGCCAGGCCGACGATGGAGGCGATGATCACGATGGCTGCGAAGATCACGTTGCGAATCATCGGGGTGATGGTCTGGGCCCGCGCCTGGTTGACCCGACGCCCGCGCGAGCGCGCCGAGGAGGTCAGCGCCCGCTGGATGGCGGTATCGGCGAAGATCCACACCAGCCAGGCCAGCAATACGGTAAAGGCGATCGCCAGGATCGCCTGGCCGATGCGCACGCTGGCCACCCCTTCGCGGCCGATGCCCACCAGCGAGCCGCCCCACACCTGCAGCGACAGCTCGGCGAACACCAGCCAGGCAAGCACATGCCCCAGGGTATAGGCGAAACGTTCGAGCCGGCGGCGATACTCGCTGTGGTGGCGGTGGCGACCCCGGCTGTGGTCATGACGCTCGTTCTGGCGGCGCAGCAGCGCGGTGACCACCAGCGTCAGCACCAGCAGGGCGGCGTTGATGATCGAACGGGCCAGTGCGGTACCGACATCGCCTCCGGTGACGAAGATCGCCACCAGCGAGGCCCCCACCAGCAGCAACGCGGGAATATGCCACAGCCGACCGATCACCCGAGTGACCTCGGTGGGACTCGAGCAATCGCTGCGGATGGTGTAGGTGCGGTTGCGAATCAGATGCTTGATCGGCCGCTTGAAGCGAACGATGAAGCGGAAGGTCAGCACCGCGGCCAGGATATTGGCCAGCACCGAGGCTAGCGAGGACAGGTCGACCCCCAGCAGGTCCACCAGACGTTCGGTCTTGAAGGCGTCGCCGAGGGCGATCAGTGCGCCGATGACGAACAGCGGACGCAGAGCCCGCTGCTGCAGCAGCTTGACCGCGGTATAGCGATGCCCGCGGGTGAACACCGAGATGACGATCTCGACCACCACCGACAGGATGCGCCCGCACAGTGCGGCGTAGGCGATCACCGATACGACGGTGCGCCCGGCGCTGCCGGGCACCAGCTGTGACACCCCCAGCACCGCCAGAAAGGCCAGCGCCCAGGGCAGCATGCGGCGCAGAAAGTGAGCCGCCAGCAGCCACGCCTTGGGCTCTCTCGGCAGGTCCATCGGCCAGCCCCGGCGGGACCCGATCAAACGCCCCAGCGCCACCAGGATGATCACCATGCCACCCCAGATCGTCAGCAGGATGCTGAACTCCACGGCGAACTGGGCCAGCTCGCTATGGCTGGTGTCGGCGATCAGGCCATTGATATCGCGCCAGCCCTCCGCCAGCTTGGCGCGCCACTGGGCCATGGGCGAACCGGCCCCTTCGGCCTGCTCGCCAAGCTCGGTGAAGGTATCGGCAAGCGCCCCCAGCAGTCCCTGGGAACTGGTGCCGGTTTCCGCTGCGGCCTGGCCCGCGTCGCGCAGTGACCTGAGGCTATCGAGCAACTCCTGACGGCTCTGGTCGCTTTCCAGCGTCTGGATCAGGGTATCCAGGGATCGCTGCAGCTCTTCGGAGGAGGCTTCCTGTGGGGCCTGTTCACCGCCCCCGGCCAGGGCCTCCAGCGCCAGGCCCTGGGCCGACGCCTGAACGGGCAAAATACATGCCCCAATGAGAAAGAGAAGCACAAACCATTGAAATATGTGAACTATTTTACTTCTATGCAGCAACATTCGTGCTCCCTGCCGGTGAGGACTCGGCGCCGCCGCCGATGAAAAGTGACCGCCTATGGTAGTCTGCGAAGTAACGTCCCACTAATGCCTTATCAGGATGCCGCCATGAAAGCTCAAGCGCCACCCGAGCCCACCACCGCCGACGGAGACATCCGCAAGGTGGGAGTGGAAATCGAGTTCGCCGGCCTGGACCCCATGGCCACCGCAGAGATGGTCCAGTCCCTGTTCGACGGTCGTATCGAGGTCCAGAGCGCCCACCGGATGAAGGTCAGCGACACCCAGTGGGGCGACTTCAAGATCGAACTGGACTCTCAGTACGTCCACCCCGAATCACCCGAGGACGCGGCCAAGACACCCGGCGACGACTGGGATCGCATGCGCCGCGACCTCGACCGTCGCTCTCGCGAGCTGCTTGGCGACATGGTCACCGGACTGGTGCCGACGGAGATCGTCTGCCCCCCGGTCCCCTGGGATGAGCTCGACAAGCTCGACGCGCTGTTCGACGGACTGCGCGAGCACGGCGCCAAGGGCACCGAGGCCAGCCTGATGTACGGTTTCGGTCTGCATCTGAATCCGGAGCTCCCGAGTCTCGAGGCCGAGGACATCCTGCGCTATCTGCGCGCCTACCTGCTGTCCGCCGACTGGCTGCGCGAACAGATCCGGGTCGATATCACCCGGGAGGTGCTGCCCCACGCCAATCCCTTCCACAAACGCTACTGCCTCAAGCTGTTCGACGAGGACTATGCTCCCGATATCGACCAGTTGATCGATGACTATCTGGCCGACAACGACACTCGCAACCGCGATCTGGACATGCTGCCGTTGTTCGCCCACCTGAGGCCCGACCATCCCCACGAGCTGTTTCGCAAGGAACTTGTCCAGCCGCGACCCACCTTTCACTACCGTCTGCCCAACGCTCAGCTTTCCGAAGCCGACTGGGGCGCGGTGACCGAATGGAACCGCTGGCTCGAGGTAGAACGCCTGGCCTGCGCGCCCGAGACCTTGCATGAGCGTATGGCGGAGTATCGAGCCCGTCACCTCGACAGCTCGCTGTGGCAAAAGATAAAGCACAAGCTCAAGGGAGACTCCAAGGATGGCTGAACGCCCGGTGATCGGTATTTCCACCTCCGACCACAAGAGCCTGCTGGCCTGGTGCTTCGACTGGTTCGCGGTGTGGCGCCATGGAGGCAAACCGCTCAGGCTATCGCCGTCGCGGCCACGACCGGACCGGCTCGATGGCCTGATCGTCGGCGGAGGTGATGACATCCAGGCGCATCTGTACGGCGGCGAGATGCAGCTCGACGTGCGCGTCGATCCAGAACGTGACGAACTGGAACTCGAGCTGCTGGCCCGCGAGATCCCGCGCAATACACCGGTACTCGGTATCTGCCGCGGCTCGCAACTGATCAACGTCCACCTGGGTGGCACCCTGGACAGCGACATCTACACCACCCACGAAGGGCTCAAGCGCCGGCGCACCGTGCTGCCACGCAAGACCGTTGACATCGTCGAGGGTAGCCGACTACATCAGCTGCTGCGGGTCAGCTGGTGTCGCATCAACAGCCTTCATCACCAGGCGGTGGAACACACCGGTCGCGGTGTCGATATCGTGGCACGTGACCGGGACGGCCTGGTTCAGGGGATCGAGTCCCGTGAGCACGACTTCCTGCTGGGGGTTCAGTGGCACCCGGAATTCCTGATCTTCAATCGCCCCCAGCAACGACTCATCCGCGCTCTGGTCGACGCGGCGAGAAAGCCCCACGCCGAGCGCCAGGTGCCACCGGAACCCCGCGCCGAACGTCCCACGCAAAGCGCCTCCTGAGCACGAGCCTTCGAGGGTCAATGCAGCTGCGCGAAAAAGCCCGCCAATCGGCGGGCTTTTCCATGTGGCAACAACATCGTGGCAACGACGTCGCTGACGCGACCCGGCCGGATCAGGCCAGCTTGGCGTCCAGGCTGATCTCGGCGTTCAACAGCTTGGAGATCGGGCAGCCGGCCTTGGCCTTCTCGGCGGCCTCCTGGAACACCGACTCGTCGGCGCCGGGGATGCTGGCGCGAGTGGTCAGATGCACCTTGGTCACGGCGAAGCCACCGTCGACCTCATCGAGGGTCACCTCGGCGCTGGTGTCGATGCTGTCGGCTTCAAGGTCGGACTCGCCCAGAATCATCGACAGTGCCATGGAATAGCAGCTGGCGTGGGCCGCACCGATCAGCTCTTCCGGATTGGTCCCGGCCTGGCCTTCGAAGCGCTGCTTGAAGTCATAGGGAACATCGCTGAGCGCGTCGCTGTTGGTGGACACAACGCCCTTGCCCTGCTTGAGACTGCCCTTCCACTGCGCGGATGCGGTGTTGGTGATACTCATGACGACTCCTTCCAGTTGAGATACACGGGCTGGTAAACACACTACGGTGGCGCCTCTTCCTGAGGCGCTCGCCCCGCCACCTCCCATCGATGGGCGGTACCTGCGGGGCCAATCATCCCTGGCGGGACAACTGATGACTTCACCATGCATCTTGTACCGAGGTCTGTCCAGCCTCGTCTTGCGCGCCGACGGTCATGGCTGCGATAGTCGATCGCATCTCTGGAAAACTATTCCGCAAAGGTGTGCGACATGACGACTGCCAAGGTTCTGCTGGAAACCGGAAGCACCGCCGAGGCCCTGCCTGCCCTGGGCCAGGGCACCTGGTACATGGGTGAAGGGCGTGCGCCCCGGCGACAGGAAATCGCCGCCCTGCAACGTGGGCTGGAGCGAGGTCTGCGGCTGATCGACAGCGCCGAAATGTACGGCGACGGTGCCGCCGAACGCCTGGTCGGCGAGGCCATCCAGGGTCGCCGCGACCAGGCGTTTGTGGTCTCCAAGGTCTACCCCTGGAACGCCGGTCGCGACAGCGCCATCGCCGCCTGCGAAGCGAGTCTTGAGCGCCTGGGCACCGATTACCTGGATCTGTACCTGCTGCACTGGCCGGGGAGCATCCCACTGGACGAAACGCTGGAGGCCTTCGATCGCCTGGTCGCTGCCGGCAAGATTCGTCGCTTCGGTGTGTCGAACTTCGACGTGGACGATATGCAGACGCTGGCTCGCCTGCCCGGTGGCGGCGACTGCGCGGTCAACCAGGTCCTCTACCATCTGGCGTCGCGGGGAATCGAGATTGCCCTGAGGCCATGGCAACGCCGGCAACGGATGCCGCTGATGGCTTACTGTCCGCTGGCCCAGGCCGGCGCCGTCGGCGCAGATCCCCTGGCCGACCCGCAACTTGGTGAGCTCGCCGCGGACCTCGGCCTGACCCCGGCGCAACTGCTGCTGGCCTGGGCCATCCGACCGGTCGAGGGCCAGCACGAGGTCATCGCGATTCCCAAGGCCGCCTCCCCCGAGCACGTCGACGACAACGCCAGGGCGCTGGAGGTAACCCTGGACGAGGCAACACTTGCGCGACTCGACGCCCTGTATCCGGCGCCACAGCGTAAGGTGCCGCTGGATATCGTCTAGGTGGGTCCAACCTGATGAGAGAGCTGAGTGCGCCTTCGGCTCAGCGAAAGCGCGCTTTCAATTCCGCCAGCCGCTCGGCCAGACTGTCGCTGCCGATCTCCCTCAACCTTTCGATATTGCGCTCGGGGATAGCCTCGGGGTCGGGATAGTGGGCCAGCGCCCTTTCCAGACCCTCTTCACGCAGCAGATGCCAGACCGGCCAGGGAGAACGATTGGTGAAGTTGGCCGGATCATCATCATCCACGCCGTCGAAGACATAGTCAGGGTGGAAGCTCGCCAGCTGGAAGACGCCCTCGTAGCCACGGTCGGCGAGCAATGCCTCGGCCATGGCCAGGGCGTCGAGATAGTCGTCGAAGTCGGCAAGCCCTCGGGTGAACACCAGCAGACTGGTCTCCACCTCGGGTGTCGTCTCGAGGTGGTGGCAGGCCTCCAGCAGCGCCACCAGGGCGTCCTCGAGCCTGCGCCCGTCGACCTCGATATAGCGAATCGATCCGCGTGTGACCTCACGCCCGGCGAAGGGGCAGACGTTGAGGCCAACCACGAATTCCTCGACCCAGGCTGCGGTGGCCGCAACGCCGGGTGATACCTCTGTGTCGGACATGGCGAGTTCTCGGATGCTTGAGTGAAGGCCGGCTCAGCGCCGTGACGCCAGCCTGTCGGCCAGCCTTGTGGGTTCGGGCAACTTGTAGCGGCCGAGGCAGGCCACCGCCCAGGCCCTGGCCGAATCCACCGACAGCCGGTGGCCCGGCGACACGAACACCGGCTTGACGCCGGCGCGCGAGCGTAGCACGACCCCGATGCGCTCGTCGCCGTCCATCAGGTCGGTACTTTCCGCACGCCCCTCGGGGACCTCGCCATGGCGCCCGGTCAGGCGTTTCTTGGCCACGCCCAGGGTGGGCAGATCCAGCCACAGTCCAAGGTGCGCCGCCACCCCGAGGCGCCGGGGATGGGCGATGCCGTGGCCATCCACCATGACCAGATCCACGCGGCTGTCGAGTCGTTCGAAGGCCGCCAGGGCCGCCGGTATCTCACGAAAGGACAGGAGCCCCGGCACGTAGGGCATGCGCGTCGGCTGACGCGCCACCACCTGCTCGATCGGCGCAAGCCCCGGCCAGGACAGCACCACCACCGCGGCGCGGGTGGTGTCGCCTCCATCTTCGAAGCCGATATCCACTCCGGCAATGTGTTCCACTTCACCGAGGGCGTCCTCGCGTATCAGGCGTCCTGCCAGGGTACGCTGCAAGGCGATGGCCTCCTTCGGTGCCAGGTCCCAGTCGTGCAGCGCAGTCTCTCGTGTCCTGGGGTGCTGGGTCATGTCACCTCCCTGTTGATGACCTGCGGTGGCTGAAGACACCACCCGCTCGCGGTAGACTACGCGCCAGTCACGGGGATCAACAAGCTGCCGGCCGCAGGGCCTGGCGCTCCATCAGGGAGGACGGATGAGGATCATCCACACCGCAGACTGGCATCTGGGCCAGAGCTTTCACGGCCAGGAACGTCACGAGGAACATCGCGCCTTCCTCGACTGGCTGGTCGACATCCTCGCCGAACGCCAGGTGGACGCGCTGCTGGTCGCCGGCGACGTCTTCGATGTGGTCAATCCGTCGCTGCGCGCCCAGGAGCTGCTCTATGACTTTATCGTCAGGGTCCACCAGCGCTGCCCTGACCTGACCATTGCGCTGATCGCCGGCAATCACGACAGCGGCAGCCGCATCGAGCTGCCCGCCCCGCTGATGCAGCACCTGCGCACCCATGCCCTTGGCCGGGTGCGCTTCGTCGATGACGGCGCGCTGGACAGCGATCGCCTGCTGGTGCCCTTGAGCGATGCCCAGGGTGAGGTCCGCGCCTGGTGCCTGGCGCTGCCCTTCCTGCGTCCAGCGGAGATCACCGGTCGTGGCCGGCAGAGCAGACAAGCGGCGGGCGCAGCAGGAGGAGAGACGAACGCCGGCGACGACTATGTGGCCAGCGTCGAGCGGGTCCATCGCGAACTGATCGCGGCGGCCCGGGAAAAGCGCGAGCCTGGCCAGGCGCTGATCGCCATGAGCCACGCCCACCTGCGTGGCGCCACCGTCTCCGAGGCCAGCGAACGCCCTATCGTCATCGGCGGCGAGGAATCGCTGTCGGCCTCGCTGTTTCCCGACGACATCGACTACGTCGCCCTGGGGCACCTGCACCGCGCCCAGCGGGTCGGCGACGAACGCATACGCTACAGCGGCAGCCCGCTGCCGCTGGACTTCAGCGAGGTCGACTACCCCCATCAGGTGCTGATGGCGGACTTCGCCGATGGCGCCCTTGCCCATGTCGAGCCCATCAGCGTGCCGCGGGCGGTGGCCATGCGTCGCCTCGGCCCTGCCCCGCTGGAAGAGATCCTGGGCGCGATCGAGGCGCTGCCGGCCCGCGACGGGGCCGGCCCGGTCGAGCGCTGGGACTGGCTCGAGATCAACGTGCGCCTGGACGCCCCGATGCCGGAGTTGCGCTCGCGCATCGAGCAGGCGCTGGGCGACCGGGCGGTACGCCTGCTGCGACTGAAGCGCGAGCTGCCGGTCACTGAGTCACAGGCACCCGGACGTGGCGAGCGCCTCGAGGACATCGGACCCCGTGAGCTGTTTTCGCGCACCTGGAAAGAGCGCTGGGGCGAGGCGCCGGACGACAGCGTGATCGCCGACTTCGACTGGTTGTGCCAGCGCGTCCAGGACGCGGATGCCGAAGACCAGAGCGCGGATGGACAAGACCAGGGCGCCGCCGAAGGGAGCACGCAGCCATGAAGATTCTCGCCCTGCGCCTGTCCCAACTGGCCTCCCTGCCCGGTCCAGTCGAGCTGGACTTTACCGCGGCGCCACTGGCCGATGCCGGCCTGTTCGCCATCACCGGCCCCACCGGCGCCGGCAAGAGCACCCTGCTCGACGCCCTGTGTCTGGCGCTGTTCGGCAATACGCCCAGGCTTCGCCACGCCCCGGGGCGCGACTCCCATCTGGAGGACCTGGACGGCTCGCGGATCGCCACCGCCGACCCCCGCAGCCTGCTGAGGCGCGGCGCCGCCAGCGGCTACGCCGAGGTCGACTTCATCGGCCGCGACGCTCGCCGTTACCGCGCGCGATGGGCCGTGCGGCGCGCCCGGGACAAGGCCGACGGCAAGCTGCAGGCGGTGGAGCAATCGTTGACCGACCTGGACGACGAACGCCTGTTGACCGCCCAGAAGCGCGAATTCGCCGAGCTGATCCCCGAGCGCCTGGGGCTATCGTTCGAGCAGTTCACCCGCGCCGTGCTGCTGGCCCAGAGCGAGTTCGCGGCCTTTCTCAAGGCCGACGACAACGCCCGCTCGGACCTGCTCGAGAAGCTCACCAATACCCAGGAATACTCGCGCATCTCGGTCGAAAGCTACGCCCGGGCCAAGGAGGCCCGCGACGCGGTGGCCCGCCAGCAGGCGCTGCTCGCCGAGGACGCGCCCAGCGACGACACCGCACGCCAGGCCATGGAGCAGGAACTCGCCGAGGCCGAAGGCGAGCTGGACACCTGCCAGCGGCAGATGAAGGCGCTGGACGAAGAGGCCCAGTGGCTCGCCCAGGACGCCCAGTGGCGCCAGCGCTGCGAACAAGCCGACGCCAGCCTGGTCGAGGCAGAGGCCCGATGGGAGGCACTGAGCGAGCAGCGCCGTGAGTGCGAGATGCTCGAGCGCGTCGCACCCTGGCGCCCCCAGTTGCTGCGCCAGCGTAGCCTTTCTCGACAGTTGCCGGACCAGCGCCAGCAGCTCGAACAAGCCACGTCAGCCCTGGCCCAGGCACGCACCGCCCTGGAACAACAGCACCAGCAAACCAGCCGTCGCCGCCAGACCCTGGAGGACAGCGAGCAGGCGCTCGAGCAGGCCCGGCCCGCCATCGCCCAGGCCCGTGAAATTGCCAGCGAACTCAAGGGCCGCGAGCAACAGCATCGACAGCTGGAGGACGAACACCAGAAGCGCAAGCGCCAGCGCGAGGATCTCGACGGGCAGCAGCGAGCCCTGGCAGAGCGCCATCGCCGCCATCTGGAGCAGCGCGACGCCGCCACCCGCACCCTGTCACGCCATCTTGGCCAGCATCAGCAGGTCGCAACGGCCAGGGCCGAGGCCCAGCAGCACCTCGAGGACGCCGGCCATCGTCTGCTGGCGCTGTCCGAACTGGAGCAGCGCTGGCGTCTGCTGCGCCAGCTCGATGAGCAACAGCGCCGGCTCGACGCCGAGCGCCGCCGCGACAGCGCACAGCGCGACGAACTGCTGGACCAAGGCAAGCAGGCGCGGGCGCGCCTGGACCACGCCTCGGCGGAGCACGAGCAGCTCACGCGCTTTATCCAGCGCGCCCGCGCCACCCGAAGCGACAGCGTCGCCGACATGCGCGCCACCCTGGAACCGGACACCGCCTGTCCGGTGTGCGGCAGTCACGAGCACCCCTGGCGAGACTCGCCCCCCGCCACCCCGGAGGCCACCCAGCTCGCCGCCCAGATCGCACTGGAGGATGATCAGCTTGCCGAGTCCGAAAGCCGACTCGGCGAGCTGCGCGAGCAGCGTGACGTCCTGTTCGGGCGCTTTCAGGCGCTGAAGGCCAGCGTCGAACAGGCCGAGACCAGCCTGCTCGCGCTTGAACCTCGAAGGAACGAGGCCCAGGCCGGTCTCGAAGAAGCCCAGGCCGGGCTCGACGACCCGGCGCTCGCCGAGCAGTGGCGCGCCCTCGACGCTGAGGCCCGCCAAGCCTGGCTCACCGAGCACAGCGAAAAGGCCCGCCAGCGCCAGCAACAGGCTCGCGAGCGCCTCCAGGCACTGGACGACGCCGAGCGCCAGCTTGCCCCGCTGGCAGAGGCCATCGAAGACGACGAGCGAGAGCGTCAGGCGCTTGCCTTGCGCGCTGCCAACTTCGACGAGGAACTCAAGCGACTCGACGATCAGCGTCCCGAACTGACCCGCAGCATCGACGAGCACAGACGACGTCTGGCCGAGGCGCTCGGCGATGACCGCTCGGCGGATGCCTGGCTCGAGCGTCTCGAAGCTCAGGTCCGCCAGGCACGTCAGGACCATGAGCAGGCCCGCCAGACCCATGACCAGGCCCAGCGTCAGGTGCTGAGCCTGACCCAGCGGATCGAGCACGAGGGCAAGGCGCTCTCGGTGCTGGAGGACGAAAAGACCCGCCTGGACGCCGAGCTGGAACGCTGGCGCAACGAGCACCCGGACATCACCGATGGCGACCTGGAGCGGCTGCTCGACCAGGCCGATGATGCGCTCAAGGCCCTGCGCGCCCGACTGGACAGCGCCCGCGAGGCCTGCCATACCGCCCGTACTAGTCGCGACGAGCGTCGCCAGGGCTGGCGCGCCTGGCGGGCCCGCCATCTGCCGGAGCAGGACCCGCAGACACTGCTCGACGAGGCCACCCAACGCCAGCTGGATGCACGCCAGGCCGACCTCGACGCCAGACGTGAGGCCAACCGGCCGCGGCTGGAGGCCGCCCAGCAACGCCGCGATGGCGCTCTGCACGCCGTGCGCGACGATGATCGACGCCGGCAGCGCCAACGTGACGGCCTCGAGGCCCTGGAAAGGGCCAGGGCCGAGCATCATCGCTGGGGCCGCATCGCCGAGTTGATCGGCGCCGCCGACGGCAAGACCTTTCGGCGCATCGCCCAGGCCTGGAACCTGGAGCGCCTGATCGACGAGGCCAATGTCCACCTGGCGGGCCTCAGCCGGCGCTACCGTCTGGTGAGAGGGGGCAGCCCGCTGGGGCTCCTGGTGATCGATCAGGACGTCGCCGACGAGCGTCGCTCGGTGCACTCGCTATCCGGCGGCGAGACCTTTCTGGTGTCACTGGCCATGGCGCTCGGGCTCGCCTCGCTGGCCTCGGGGGAGCTGGCCATCGAGTCGCTGTTCATCGACGAAGGCTTCGGCAGCCTCGACCCCCAGTCGCTGGCGCTGGCGATGGACGCCCTCGACGGTCTCCAGGCCCAGGGCCGACGGGTCGGGGTCATCTCCCACGTCCAGGAGATGCATGAGCGCATTCCGGTGCAGATCCAGGTGCACCCCGCCGGCAATGGCGAGAGTCGGGTCGCGCTGTCCGACTGAGTCCCATCCGCCCCGCACGTCGCTGCCGGGCGGACCAGTCTTGGGCGATCCGGGAGAGCAGCGTGCTCGGGCGGTAACCCGGGGCGATACGCTGGGGCGCGTCGCCTGGCCATGGTACATTGACGCTCCTTGTGACCTCAGTCGACGGAGCCTTCATGACCGCACACGACCTGCTCAAGACTCTGGTGGGCTTTGCCACCGTGTCTCGGGATTCCAACCTGGAATTGATCGCCTTCGTCGAAGAGTGGCTCGACCGCTACGGCGTCGATCACTGGCGGGTCGAGAGCGACGACGGTTCCAGGGCCAACCTGCTGGCGCGCATCGGCCCGGCGGTCAAGGGCGGTGTGGTGCTCTCGGGCCATACCGACGTGGTGCCGGTGGTGGGACAGCCATGGACCAGCGATCCCTTCACCCTGACCGCCGGCGAGGGCGACAATGCCGGGCGCCTGTACGGTCGCGGCACCTGTGACATGAAGGGCTTCATCGCCTGCGCCCTGGCCGAGGTACCGCGCTGGAGCGAACTGGAGCTTGAGGTGCCGATCTGGCTGGCGCTGTCCTACGACGAGGAAATCGGCTGCGTCGGCGCCCCGCGCATGATCGAGACGCTGATGGCCGAACACCCCCGCCCTGCCGCCGTGGTGGTCGGCGAGCCGACCCTGATGGAGCCGGTGGTGGCCCACAAGGGGGCCAGCAACTTCCGTACCACGGTGATCGGACGCGAAGCCCACTCGAGCCAGGTGTATCAAGGGGTCTCGGCGATCCACGTCGCCGCCCGCCTGGTCACCCGCATCGAGGACGTCATGGCGGAGCTCAAGGAAGAGGGTCGAGTCGACGAGGCCTTCAGCGTGATCCACTCGAGCCTGCACGTGGGCAAGATCGAGGGCGGCACGGCCATCAACATCATGGCCAGGCGCTGCAGCTTCGAATGGGAAATTCGCCACCTGCCCACCGATGACGCCAAGGAGCTGCTGGCCCGGGTCGAGGCCACCGCCCGCGAACTCGAAGCCCGCATGCGCCAGCGCGCCCCCGAGGCCTCGATCACCACAGAGGCGCTCAACACCACCGTGCCGGCCCTGGCCGATCGTGACAACAGCGAGGCGCTGGGCCTGTGCCGCGAACTGCTCGGCGACAGCCCCGACGGCGCCGCCGTGGCCTACGCCACCGAGGCCGGTCAGTTCCAGCTCGCCGGCCTGCCCACGGTGATCTGCGGCCCCGGCAGCATCAGCCAGGCCCACCAGCCCGACGAATACATCGAGCGCGAACAGCTCGACGCCGGCAGCCGTTTCATGGTCGCCCTCGGTGATCGCCTCACGCGCGGCTGAATCTACACCTGCAAGCGCCCCTGGATTCCCCTTTTCGAGCCAAGACCGTGACCCACACTGCTTCAAGCCCGGCGAGGCCTGTTGAGCCGCCTCGCCTTGCCATCTTCAAGACCGGTGACAGCTTCGCCGATGTCGTCGCCGAGCACGGCGACTTCGAGGACCTGTTCAGCGCACGTCTCGACGGCTTTCGTCGTCGTGGCGGCGTCATCGAGGTGATCGACGTTCGCCGCCAACCGCTGCCGGCAATCTCTGATCAGGACGGGGTGATGGTGACCGGGTCCCACGCCATGGTGTCCGACCGGGAAGCCTGGAGCGAAGCGCTCAAACCCTGGCTGAGGGAGGCGCTCGACTGTGGCCTGCCACTGTTTGGCGTGTGCTATGGCCACCAGCTGATGGCCGAAGCCTTCGGCGGCAGCGCCGGCTACCACCCCAGGGGGCGGGAATGCGGCACGCGTACCCTCACGCTGACCGAGGCCGGTCGCGGGGACCCGCTGTTCGGTGCGCTGCCCGATGCTTTCGCCGCCCAGCTGACCCACGCCCAGAGCGCCCTGTCACGCCCCGAGACCGCCACGGTCCTGGCGGCCAACGACCATGACCCCAACCAGGCCCTGCGCTATGGCCCAGCCCAGTACAGCGTGCAGTTCCACCCGGAATTCACCGTCCAGGTGACCGCGGCCTACCTGGCGCACCAGCGCGATATTCTTGTCGCTCAGGACGAGGACGTCGAGGCACTCGAGCGGTCTGTGGTCGAGACCCCCGAGGCCAGCAGCCTGCTGGACGCCTTCGCCCTAACCCTGTTCGATCGGCGAAGCTAGCCAGACGAGATATCTCCAGGCAAGCAGGTCGCCTGGCGCTGGGCGATACGCGGCGCTGCACCCTGGTGCGGCGTCGCCTCGCGTTGCGGCTCCAGTGTCAGGCGGCAGCGCTCCCGCGGGCTCGGCCCCCAGCGAAGCTGATAGCCGCGGTGTGCATCGATTCCCCTGACCACTGCCATGCGCCCCTGACCCAGCACCGCCAGCACGTCTCCATCGGCGTCGATCAACTGCGCGCCGAAAGGCGCCGGCGTGGTCACCCGCACCAGGGTCGGCGCCCCCACCAGGGTGTCGTAGGTCAGCCTGACGATAGCGCCTCGGCGAGGCGCTACCCGCCTGGCATTGCCCTTGAGCTCGACGCCATCGGTCATGCCGGAGGGATCCAGCGCCACCCGGTTGTAGCGGTAAGGTGTCAGTCCGCTGATCGCCCCCTTGCCTCGCCCGTCCAGCAACACCTGGTCATGTTGAGAAATCGCCGCGCCCTTGGCGCCCGGCGCCTCGATGACCGCCATGGTCTCGCCTTGATCCCGCGTCAGCACCAGGCCACCCGCATAGGCAATGGCGGTGCCATCGGCGCTGGCGCTGTAGCTGCGGTAGTCATCTCCGGCGCTGAGGTTGAGGCCAAGACGTACCCTGGAGGTGTCCATCCCCAGGTTGCCGCCATAGCTTGAATCGTGCGACCGGTCATCACGGCTGTGGTTGACGTAGACACCATAGTTCAGCGCGCCGCTGTCGCCGCTGAGGTTCAACTGGCCCGAGCGATGATCGCCCCGATGGGCCAGATTGGAGGTCAGTTGCAGGTGGCCTCCCAGCGGAACGCTGAGATTGAGGTAGAACTCGTTGGTGTAGTCGCCTTCGGTCTCGCTACGGCCTGCGGTGGCGCTCAGGGTGCCCCAGGAGAAGCCACGACTGACACCGACCTGATAGGTGGTCGCGTCCTCGCGATCCCAGTAGTCGGCGCTGATGCCAGAGGCAAACAGCCTGGTGCCGCCGGCCAGGGTCTGGGTCAGATTGACCTCGAGACGTTGGCGCTCGCGGTCCCGTGGTGAGGATGTCATGCCGTCATCGCGCAGCAGCGCAACGTCCGAAAGGCTCAGATAGTGCTGACTGGAAAAACGGTAGTTGACCACCGACAGCTCGGTGTCGGTGGGATCAAAACGGGTGTTGTAGCTCACACGAAAGCTCTCGCCACGCGGGCTCTCCGGCTCACCGCTCAGCGCCTCCAGGTGATTCGCCCGGGTCATGGTGGCATCCAGCGCGAAGGCGCCCAACAGGGTCGACACGGCGCCACCGGCAAGCCCCGCCATATAGTCCTCGGCCAGGATGGCGCCGGAGTATAGCGTCAGCCGATTGCTGACCCCGCGTCGGTATTCGGCCTGAACGAACCGGGGCAGGTCGACGAGGCCGTCATCCCGATACTCCCCCAGGGTCAGGTGGAAGCGGTGGGCGCCGGGTCGCAGCAACTGTGCCACCGAGGTATAGGGCAGCACGAAGGCGCGCTCGCTGCCGTCGGCCTCGGTAATGGTGACCTCAAGGTCGTCAGCCACATTGGTGGCGTAAAGGTCGTCGATGGCAAAGGGGCCGGGCGTCACGCTGGTCTCGTAGATGACGTCCTCCCCCTGACGGACCGTCACCCTGGCGTTGGTGCGAGCGGTGCCTCGCACTACCGGGGCGTAGCCCCGCCGGGAAGGAGGCAGCATGGCATCGTCGCTGGCGAGCTGGACGCCGGTGAAGGGTATCGACTCGAATCCCATCCCGGAGGTCTGATACTCGCCGATGACCAGGTCGGCCTGCCAGGGCGTCACGTCGTGGCGCAGGTAGGTGTTGGTGACATGATAGTGGGCGGTCTCGCCACTGGCGTCATCGAGACTGGCATTGTGACGAAGCTGCCAACCGCCGAGGTTCACCCCGGCGTTGATCCCGAGTCGATAGTCCTCACGGGACTCCTGCCCGTCGCGCTCGCCACGGAAGGCATTGCTGTTGTAGCGAACAAAGGCGCCATTGATGCCGTCCTGCCACGCCTCGGCCGGCACCTTTCCCCTGACGCGATGCCGCAGATAGGCCTGGGGCACGCTCAGTTCAAGTCGCATGTTCGCCGAGTCGGTCGAGCTATCGACGTAGGGATAGCGAGCGGCCAGATCGACGCACTCGCGGCCTGAGTCGCCTCCCCCTGCCGCGGGCTTCAGCGGCAGGCGCTTTATCGCATCAAGCGACAGACACAGACGCGTCCCTTCCGGGTCCTCACCGATCGTCACCGTCTCGCGACCGAACGCCTGGCCATTGACCAGAACGTCGAGTTCATAGCGACCAGGGGGGACCGTCATACCCTGCTCGAAGCGGGTCAGGTCCATGCCCTGGAGTGATCCTTTCAGCAGCTTGGCGTTGAAGGCGTACTCGACCCGGCGCTCGGACGCACCGCCGGTCACCCTGCTACCGTCGTCGGCCCGGGCGGACAGACCGGCGTCGGTGACGAGGGACAGCCCCAGCGCAATGAGCACAGACAGGCCTCCGTGCCGCCGCAAGCCTCGAACCTTGCCGGCTGCTGTGCCGGACAGACGTTTCACAGCTCGAATCGGCGCCGCTGCGTCACCCCGTAGTCATTGATCCAATCGAAGAAACCCTGGGAGGTTGCCAGCGGTTCGATGCCGAAACGGCGGGAGCTCTGGGCCGGGATCAGGCTGCCACGAGCCGTGACCTGGTGCTCTTCGTTGCCTAGCCCGACCCGACGAAGCGACACACTGTAGGGGCTCTCATTACGGGCCACCAGCGTCCAGCGGCCTGGCCCCCGCTCAAGCTCCCAGTGAAGCTGCTCGGCGGCCTGCTCGGGGGAAGCGGCAAGCCCGACGGGTCGATAGAACAGCTTGATGCGGGTGCGGTATGCCAGCTGCAGCACGTTTCGGTCCGGCGCCGCCTGGGTGGCGGGCACCTCCAGCACGTTCAACCAGTAGACAGACTCGCGATCGACAGGCGCCACCTCGCCCAGATAGGCGATCCGAATCGCCTGTCCTCCATGGGCATTGATGCGTGTCACCGGCGGTGTCGTCAGAAACGGCACCTCGACACTCTCCGGCGTGGAGTCCGGGTCGCCACGATCGATCCACACCTGCACCAGCGAGGGCGTATCGCCCGCATTGGTCAGCGCGACGCTCACATTCCTGGCATCGGCGGGGTAGATCACCCGGGTGCCCGAAACCACCACACTGGCATCGACACGACTGACAAGGCTGCAAAGCGCCACCAGCGCCAACAGCGCCACTCCCCTTCCCCACGACTCCCGTACACGCATGATCCCTATGCCTTTCTGTAGCCTTTATGAAGCCTTGCCAGACGCCCTACCTCCGCGCACTTCTGCCAGTGCGGGCGGACTGCGAGATCTATTGGTAGTTCAGGGTATACACCGCTGAGGTGCTGACGGTCCCCGCGACGGCGTCCGCGCCACTGGCGTAATAGCGCGCGGTGTAGCGAAGTTGAGTCGCCGTGGTGTCGTCGGCCAGATCCATCGCGGTGGCATCATTGGCGATCAGATTGATCACCTTGTTGGTATGGTCGAGCAGTTGTATCTCGACGTTCTTGGCGCCGCCGGTACCTGCGGTATTCACCAGATAGCCGGTGGCGGCATCGACATTGGTAGGCTCGAAGTACGGCTTCACATTGTCCACGGCAGCGGAGCAGTTCATGTCGATGGTGAAGGAGGTGTCACCCGCCGTCTCACCGCTCTTCAAATCGCTGACACTGACCGTGGGAAGCACCACAGTGCCATCCCCGGTTCCCGCATTGTTGACCTTTACCGTACAGGTCGTGGCAAGCACCTTCCCGGATATCGTGATGGTGCCGGTGGCGGCGTATCCATTGCCTGCCAGGGTAAAAAGCATGACGCCAAGCAGCCATCCCTTGCCTGTTTTCCGTTCCATGTCCCGTCGCTCTCCATTGCAATCATGCCTTCAGCCCGGCCGGGACAAGAGAGACCCTGTCACCGCACCTGGATGTTACACTTTGCAACATTATGTCGTGCTTCGACCATCAGGAGCGGCAGCATCGGGTCAGAGGTTGACGTAGGTCAGGCGGGGAGAAAGTCGACATGCAAGGGAATGGGATGAACATCGGGCCCGATCCCCGGGAGCCAACGCCCAGGAAGCCAGCGAAACATGCACACGCAAACGGGCCGGTGGATATCCACCGGCCCGTTCACGAAACTTGCCTTGTCGTGATCCGATGCGTCATCGGATCAACAGGGGCCTTGTACAAGCTGTCGGCTCAGGCCCCTGGCACCTCGATCAGGCGCGCGACTGGCGACGCACAGGCGCCTCGTCATCGCGACGACGACGGGGAGCACGCTCGCCGCTGCGCTCGCCACCACGCTCAGCGCGATCACCGCCACGGTCTTCGCTGATTTCCAGCGGACGACCGGCCACACGGGCACGTGCCATCTTGGCCAGGATGCTGGCCGGCAGACCATTGGGCAGCTCCACGGTGGAGAAGCCGTTACGGATGTCGATGCGGCCGATACGGGCGCCTTCGATACCACCTTCGTTGGCCAGGGCTCCGACCAGTTGGCCAGGCTTGACGCCATCCTTGTGGCCGACGGAGACGCGGTAGCGGGTCATGCCTTCGCTGGGTCCACGGCTCTCGCGGCGACGCTGCGGCTTGCCGTCACGCGGGGCGCGGTCATTGCGCTCCTTGCGCGGCGCCTGCAGGCGACCGATGGGTGCCTCGTCGGCGCGCGCCATGGCGGAGAAGGCACAGGCCAGCTCGATGGGATCGTAGCCTTCCTCGACCAGACGCTCGACCAGAGCACGCTGCTCTTCGGCACCCTTGGTGACGGAGGCGATCACGCGCTGATGGAAGACGTTGTCGCGGTGGGCACGAATGGCGGCCTCGTCGGGCAGCTCCATGACCGCCATCTTCTGGCCGGTGGCCTGCTCGAGCCAACCTACCTTGCGGCCTTCACGGAAGCCGGCGAAGGTGATCGCCACACCGTTGCGGCCGGCACGGCCGGTACGGCCGATGCGGTGGGTGTAAGCCTCGGCATCCTGGGGCAGATCATAGTTGATGACGTGGGTGATGCGCGGCACGTCGAGACCACGAGCGGCCACGTCGGTGGCGATCAGCACATCGACCTTGGCGCGCTTGAGGCGAGTGATGGTGCGCTCGCGCAGGCTCTGGTCCAGATCACCGGACAGGCTGGCGACATTGACGCCACGCGCAGACAGCTGCTCCATCAGAGTGGTACAGGCGGCACGGGTGCGCACGAACACGATGGCGGCGTCCACCGGCTCGACTTCAAGGATGCGCGACAGCGCTTCCAGCTTGGCGCCACCATCGACGCGCACCAGGCGCTGTTCGATGCTCTCGGCGGTGGTGGTACGCGCCTCGATGGCGACCTTGACCGGATCCACCAGGTAGCGATTGACGATGCGCTCGATCTCGGTGGGCAGGGTCGCCGAGAAGAACACACGCTGGGCGTTCTCGGGGGTATCGGCGACAACACGCTTGACGTCGTCGATGAAGCCCATGCGCAGCATCTCGTCGGCTTCGTCCAGCACCAGAGCGTTGAGGCCGGAAAGCTTGAGGCTGCCACGATCCAGGTGATCGATGACGCGGCCGGGGGTACCGACCACTACCTGGGCGCCACGACGCAGCGCGCTGAGCTGCTCACGGTATTCCTGGCCGCCGCACAGGGTGGCGACTTCCAGACCCTTGAGGTTCTGGCCGTACTTGCTGAAGGAGACGGCTACCTGCTGAGCCAGCTCGCGGGTCGGCGCCAGCACCAGCACCTGGGGCTCACGCCGATCGAGTTCAATACGAGACAAGATGGGGAGCGCGAAGGCAGCGGTCTTGCCGGTGCCGGTCTGGGCCTGGCCCAGCATGTCGCGGCCTTCCAGCAGGGCTGGAATGGTCTGCGCCTGAATGGGCGAGGGAGTCTCGTAGCCCAGGGTCTCGATGGCGGAGAGAACGGCAGGCAGCAGGGCCAGATCACCAAAAGACGGTGAAGCGACAGTCGTCGAGGTCATGAATCACACCTTGGTAGGCCGGGGTTACCGGCAAAATAACGTGGTTGGCGTCCCTGACGCGCCCGTATTCGGGGCGAACAGAAATACGTCGCTCTACTCGTGGTAGAGCAAGGTCAACAAGTCTGTTGTCAACATTCGGAGTCGGGGACGCCGGTCGCACCTGGCATCGGCTCACGCAACTGCGTGGAGCCATCGTGGCGACCGTTTGCACCGCGGGCGTCGGGATCGACGTCGGGTGCTCCATCTTCACAATTCGAACGCGTCTTGCGCGTTGCAGCATCTGTTTGAACTCTCGAGGCCGCTTGGGCGTCGGAGGTCGCTGCGTCATGATGGTGGGGTCAACACATGCGAGGAGGGCGCATGCTACCATCGACTCGTGGCTCTGACCAGCCCTTTTATGATCGAGCCCCCTTTTTCTGCACCGGAGACACCAATGCCCCAACTATGGGTCGACGCCGACGCCTGCCCCAGAGTCGCTCGCGACATCATCGTCCGCGCCGCCGAACGCACCACCACCCAGACCTGGTTCGTCGCCAACCACCAGATCCCGTTGCCCAGTTCGAAGTGGGTCAAGGCCATGGCGGTGAGCCACGGCTTCGACGCCGCCGACAACGAGATCGTCAGCCGCATCGCACCCGGTGACCTGCTGGTCACCGCCGATCTACCGCTGGCACTGGAGGCGCTGGACAAGGGGGCCATGGTAATGACCAACAGAGGCGAGACCCTGGATCGCAACAACATCAAGGCACGCGTGCAGATGCGCGACTTCATGGAGACGCTGCGTGCCAGCGGCGAGCACACCGGCGGCCCCAAGGGCTACTCGGACAGTGATCGACGGGAGTTTGCCAACGCCCTCGATCGCTGGCTGGCCAGGCACGCACGCTGATCGAGCCGCCCGGACCGGCTCACGAGCCGGTCCCCTCCCCCACCCACGGCTCACCAGCGGATCCTCTCCGCCAGCGTCTGACTCAGCCCTGGTAGACGCCTTCTGAGGCCAGACGCTCTCTGTCGTGGTCCCGATCCAGTCTCAGCACAGGCCCCAACGGCACGATGGCGTTGGGATTGATGGTGTCGTGGCTCATATAGTAGTGGCGCTGGATATGATCCAGGTCCACGGTCTCGGCGACACCCGGCCACTGGTAGAGCTCGCGCAGGTAGTGCGACAGATTGGGATAGTCCTCGATGCGATAGAGGTTGCACTTGAAGTGGCCATGGTAGACGGCATCGAAACGCACCAGGGTGGTGAACAGACGAATATCGGCCTCGGTCAGCCAGGCTCCGGCCAGATAGCGATGATTGGCAAGCCTCGCCTCGAGCCTGTCGAGACAGGCGAACAGCGCCGAGACGTGACGTTCGTAAACCGCCTGATCGGAGGCAAAGCCCGCCTTGTAGACACCATTGTTGATGTTGTCGTAGACGTCGGCGTTGATCTCGTCGATGGTCTGGCGCAGGAACTCGGGATAGAAGTCGAGACGATTGCCGGTCAGCTCGTCGAAGGCCGAGTTGAACATTCTGACCAGTTCGGCCGACTCGTTGTTGACGATGCGCTTGCGCTGCTTGTCCCACAGCGCCGGGACGGTCACCCGACCGGTGTAGTGAGGGTCGGTCAGGGTGTAGAGCTCATGATGAAAGCTCACGCCGTTGATCGAGTCACCACTGGAGCCTTCGGCCTCGTTGTAGCTCCAGCCCTTGTCGCCCATCAGCGGACTGGTGTGGGAGACGTCGATCAGCGCGTCAAGCCCCTTGAGTCGGCGCATGATCAAGGTGCGATGGGCCCAGGGACAGGCCAGACACACGTACAGGTGAAAACGTCCCGCCTCGGCCTTGATGCCTGGCTGGCCATCGGGGCCCGGCGCGCCATCGGCGCTGACCCAGTCTCGCAACTGGGCGGACTCTCGCACGAACTCGCCGCCGGTACTCTCGGTGTCGTACCACTGGTCGTGCCAGACCCCATCGATTAACAGTCCCATACGGTCTCTCCCGTGAAGCGCCTTGGAGAGCCCAGCATACGGTGGAAAGAATCGACTACAAGCGCACATTTTGCCGCCAACCTTTCGATTCTTTCGAACCCATTGCCTCCGATGTGCCCAGACCTCAGCAACTGCAGTCCCGGACAGCCTGACGCAGATGCTCCGCCATGGCCCTGGTGGCGGGTCCCGCCCGGTCGGCGTCGCGATGATACAGCTGGATGGGCACCTCACGCGTACCGCCGGCCTGCAGCGGCAATGGCTTGAGCCGGCCACTGGCCAGTTGGTCGCGAATGCGGGTCTTGGGCAACCAGGCAAACCCCAGCCCGTGCTCGAGCATCTCTACCGAGGTGGCGATATGGCTGACGGTCCAGCGCTGCTCGGCCTTGAGCCAGCCCGAATCGCGCGACGCCCTTTGCGACGAGTCCCTCACCACGACCTGGCGATGGTGCTCCAGATCCCTGAGGTCCAGCGGCCTGCTCATGGCATGTAGAGGGTGGTCCGGGTGAGCGACCGCGATAAAAGGCACGCTGACCAGGGGTTCGCCCAGGTAGCCTGACGTGGTCACCCCTGACACCACCAGGTCGGCTCGGCCATCCTCGAGCATTTCCACACCACCATTGAGTACCGACTCGTGCAATTGCAGCCTGACTTGCGGAAGAGCGCTGGAGAAAGCTTCCATCGCCTTGGCCAGTACGTTCGAGGGAAAGATCTGGTCGATGCTCAGCACCACCTCGGCCTCCAGGCCTTCCCGCAGTCGAGCGGCGATATCCACGAGCGCGTCGGAGCTCTCCAGCAACTGGCGGGCACGGCGCAGCAGCAAGGCCCCTTCCTCGGTAAGCCGAACCTGCCGCCCCACCGGTTCCAGCACCTTGACCCCCAACTGCTCCTCCAGCTTGTGCACTGCATGGTTGAGGGTCGAAGGGCTCTTGTGAACGGCTTCGGCGGCCCTGGCAAAGCCACCGTGATCGACCACGGCGGCCAGCATCTGCCACTGTGCGAGCGTGACACGCGACATGCTTGAATCCTTTTGACGATATCCATTGAGCATGCCAGCCGACGGCGCCAATGACACGACTTGGCATCGATGAAAGTCGCATCGATGAAAATCACGATACGCCCCTCCCGCGCGAGGCCTTGTACGGCGCCTGGCCAGTCATTGGACTTATATCAACAAAATGAGACTTATCGTCCTTCAGGGGGAGTAGAAAGCACTACGACTTACCGGGGGGTTGCATTTGTTCAACGCTAAGGGTCCAATGAACAACAGTTAATAAACAGCGTTCGAACAGGGTTTTGTCACAGCTTCATCCATTCCTGGCGCCCCCGGTCACATAAACCACCGGGCGATGCGCCATCCGCTGTATGGCCATACAGTCTAGGCATACCATACTTCATGGGGTATGGTGCAATAGCCTATATATTTACCTTCATCAATTTTTCTATGGCCCTTTTACCATGATGCGAATCCTCCATTCGCTGCCCCGCACGCACAAGCTGCTGCTGTTACCCGTTGCCACCATGGTCACCGTGCTGGGCGCCCACAAGATTGTCACCACCTACGAAGACGTTCAGCGAGGCAATGAATCGCTGGAGTCAGTTCTGGTTCCGCTAGGAGAGTCTGCCTCGCCGGAACTGCCATCGCTGAACTTCGAGCGAACCCAGGTCGCCGAAGCCATCGACCTGGCGCTGGATGCCACCAGCCAGCACATCCCGATTTCCCAGCTCAAGGCCAGCGAAATCGTCGACATCGACTTCGTCGACGAGGCCCACGCCGACGTCAAGTTCGAGAACGCCATGCGTTCATCGTCGGGACTACCTCCTCTTACCTTACAATCCTCTCGCACGCTTCCTGGCGCCGCTGATTCATCCACCGCGGCGCCAGTTGCGTTGGACGGCAATCCGCAGCCGCCCGCCTTCAAGCTCGACGAAGGCTCCCTGCATATCGCCGTGGTGCTCGGCACCGTGGCCAGTGGGCTGCTGGAGCAGCAGTCACTGGACGTCGCCAGCGACGCCACTTCCTATGAGGATGTCAGCGAAGACGAGCTCGAACTGTTCGATGAAGGCCCGATCGTGCTCGAGGAAGAGATTGCGGCCAACGAGCCGTTCGTCCCGACCTGGCAGACCTATCGCGTCCAGCAGGGCGACACCTTCGCCGAAATGGCCGAAAAGACCCTGGGGCTGGGCTACAGCGAGGTCATGGCGCTGCTCGAGGACCTGCCCGACCAGAACGTGCTGACCCGCTGGCGCGTCGGTAACACCTTCGAGTATCAGCTTGGCGAGGACGGTCGACTGCTGGCGCTGCGCATCATGAAGAACGTGCGCGACGGCTACCTGATCGAACGCCAGGATTCAGGCTTTGACGTGGCGACCATCGAGCGTGCCGGCGAAGCCTCACAACGCCTTTACGCCGGCACCGTGAGCGGCAGCTTCGCTCGCTCCGCCGAGGCCGCAGGCCTGAGCCGTGCCGAAGTCTCGGAGATGGCACGGGTGCTCGAGAAGAAGCTCGACTTTCGCCGCGACACCCGTCGCGGAGACAGCTTCCGGGTACTGGTCGAGTCCGACATCATCGACGGCCAGCGCCTGGACCCCCGCGTGCTGGCGGTGTCCTACGACGGCGAGCGCATGGACCTGACGCTGGTGCGCAATCCCGAGGACAACAACTTCTACACCCCCGAAGGCCAGAGCCTCGACCCGGCCTTCAACCGCTACCCGTTCTCCGGCAGCTACCGCATCAGCTCCAACTTCAACCTCAACCGCCGCCATCCGATCACCGGCCGCGTCAGCCCGCACAAGGGCACGGACTTCGCCGTGCCGATCGGCACCGGCATCGAGACCCCGGCCAATGGTCGCGTGGAAAAGGTCGGCAACCACCCGGCGGCGGGTCGCTATATCGTGATTCGTCACGACAATGGCTACAAGACACGCTACCTGCACCTGTCGCGCCCGCTGGTCAGCACCGGACAGCGCGTGACCATGGGCGAACGGATCGCCCTGTCGGGTAACACCGGTCGCAGCACCGGACCTCACCTGCACTACGAGGTCATGGTCAACAACAATCAGGTCAATGCGATGCGCGTGGCCCTTCCGGAAAACCAGAGCCTGTCCGGTCAGGCGCTGGCCTCCTTCCAGCAGGAAACCGGCCCCACCCTGGCCGCGCTTCAGACCGCCAAGCCCGGCTCCGAAGTGGCGCTGGCCAACGACCTGGCCGCCGACAGCGACATCTGATGCTCCGCTGCGGTTGATCACGACAAGGCCCTGCAACAAGGCCCTGCAACAAGGCCCTGCTGCGACACAGCAGGGCCTTGTCGTTTCAGCCCAGGAGACTGGGGCAGAGGAGACAGAGCCAGAGGAGACAGGGGCACACGAGAGACAGGTGTAGAGAAGACAGGCTCAGTCGGTTCGGTGCCAGGCGCAGCAGCACCCTACAGCGCGTGGTATTCACCCGCCTGCCGTCCTCAGGCGCGCCCGCGCCAATAGTCCATGCGCCGGACCAACTGGTCCTTCCAGTGTTGCGCCAGGGCTTCGACACCGTGCAATTCGGCCATGGTATCCAGGGGCGCCCTGCGGTCTTCCAGCACCCGCCAGCAGGCCTCCACGCTCCACCTTTCATCACCGCGCTCGACCACCTCGATGACAGGCCCCGGCGCAATCCATCCTTCCTCCAGCACGCGGTAGAGCCAGCCCATCCGGGCCTCCTGCATAAAGGCCCGCGCCAGCCCCGGCTGGCCGGTACGGGCATCGACCTTGGCGCAGGGTTGCCTGGGCTGGGTCACCTGCACCAGCGCTTCGCCGATGCGATAGACGTCACCGATACGCACCTCGCGCTCATCGGCCCCTTGGCTCGCAATATTCTCACCCAGCACGCCGGCCTCCAGCACCACACCGGCGTCGGGATAGCGCTCGCTCCAGCGGGGATAGTGATCGGCGCAGTAGTGACACAGGGCGCGGTCCACCCCACCGTGGTCGACCTGATTGGCCTGGCTGTCATTGGAAAGCCCCAGTCGGGACAGCCATTGAGGCTCAGCGGCAGCGACCTTGTAGATACCACTCTTCTCACCGAAGCCCGGCAGCATCTGCGGCTCGCTGATATAGGGCCCCCTGACATCTGAAAATTCCATCCTTGCCCCCATCCTCCTTCTCTTGTCGCTATTCGCCGCCCATGCTTGAGCGCTTGTCGTGCTCCTTGCCCCCGCTTGCGAATGCCGCCTGGGAATCCTCCGGCTCCGCTGGACGCCCTGCATCAAGACGCACCGGTATTCAGCCGCCACGTGCGCCTTCATACATGACCATCCAGGCGACGCCGAAGCGATCCTTCACCAGGGCAAAGCGCTCGGCCCAGAAGGTTTCCGACAGGGGCAACATGATCTCTCCACCTTCAGCAAGCCCGGAACAAAGCCGTTCGGCTTCTTCGCGCGTGTCCACTGACAGCGCCAGAGAAAAGCCCTGAGGCGCCTCCCCAGAGGCGTCCGACCCCATCAGCACATGACCCGCCACCTCGATCTGCATATGCATGATGTGCTCTGGTGACGGTGTGCCCGCTTCCCCGCATCCAGCATCAGGTGCATCGGCGGGCATGTCCCTGTAGCGATGAAGCTCGCTCACTCGGCCGTTCATCAGCTCGGCATAGAACGCCAGGGCCTCTTCACACTGGCCGTCGAAAAACAGGTAAGGGTAGATTTGCATGAGCTTTTCCTGATGACTCAACGACGTTCTTTCGATGCTCGGGTCGGCGGTCCGAAGGACTGGCGCCGGACGTCATCAAGATAGCCCAGAAATCACTTCGACGAGGCGTAGTAGTCGTCCAGCAGCCGCATTCCCTGCTCGATGTCGGCGGTCACCGCGCGACAGAAGGCGTCCCTGTCCCCCCGGCGCAGCGCCTGGGTAATCTCACGATGGTGATCGTCGGCGATGGCGGAGCCGCCCCAACGCGTGCAGATAAAGCCCATGCTGGGACCGTATTGCTGCCATAGCTGCTCGACCAGCGGCAGCAATACCGTCGAGCCGCTCAGCCGGTAGATCAGAAAGTGAAAGGCGTGGTTGCCACGCATATAGCTCTTGAGATCAGCAGCTTCGATGGCACGATTGATGCCATCGTCCAACGCCTCCAGGGCGTCGATGTGCTGGTGCTCGATCGCGGTAAAGGCTTGCCGGGCCAACTCGGTTTCCAGCCGCCTGCGGGCGAACAGCACCTCGGTGAAGCGCTCCCGGCTCAAGTGCGGCACGATGATCTTGCGGCTGTCGACAAACTGCAGAGCCCCCTCGCTCACCAGCCAGCGCAGCGCCTCCCGAGCAGGCATGGCGCTGGTGTCATAGCAGGCGGCGATGCCGCGGATCGAAAGCACCTCGCCCGGACTGAAGGCCCCTTCGCACAGACGACGCCTCAGGTCCCGGTGAATTCGGGTCGAGGCGGTATCCGGCAGGTAGGGCGGAGGCGATGGTTCCGTGCCGATCGGCGCGACCATGGCGTCATCGCTATTGTCAGTATGAACGTCGGTCATTGCGCTTCCTTGTCACTCCTCTGTCCATTCCTCTCAGCCATTCCGCTCTTTATTCCCTTCTCCATTCCGCTCTCCATTCCTTTCTGCCATTCCGCTCTCTATTCCCTTCTCCATTCCCCTCGCCATTCCCCTCGCCATTCCTTTCTCCACTTCACTCCTCACGCCAACCCACTATAACTTTTCTATCACTCCCCTTTTGCTTCTTTTGCCGGCCGCCCGTCGACCGCTCGTCTGTCACCATCGGCGGAAAACCCGACAGGCCGCTGGCCTGCCACCATCACGGCTATATCTACCTGCGTCTGGCGTCAAGACTAGCCCATCTCGATGACGATAGCCCACGCCGAGACGCCGCAGCCTGGGCCGCCCAGGGTCGAATTCGCATCTTGTGCGCATCTGCAAGCCCTGCTAGTGTGATCACAACATGTGATCACACCAATAACAAGCTGCCATCGTTTCGGGAGTCGTCATGAGCGAACCGCGCTGCGCGTCCTACTACGCCGCGACCATCCACGAAGAAGCCGAATACCCCAGGCTCGAGGGCGAGCATCGGGTCGACGTTGCGGTGATCGGAGGCGGCTTCACCGGCGTCAACACCGCGCTGGAACTCGCCGAGCGTGGCTACCGGGTAGCGCTGGTCGAGGCCAACCGGATCGGCTGGGGGGCCAGCGGTCGCAATGGCGGTCAGGTCACCGGCAGCCTGTCGGGGCAGGATGCCATGCTCAAGCAGCTCTCCGGCCCGCTAGGGCGAGAGGCAGCCGAGAACTTCGTCTGGGATCTTCGCTGGCGAGGCCACCACATTCTGCGTCAGCGTGTCGACAAGTACGCCATCGCCTGTGACCTGAAGTTCGGCCACCTGCACGCCGCCTACCGACCGAGCCACATGGCCGAGCTTAAGCGCGACGTCGAAGCGGCCCAGGGCCACGAGATCGCCCGGCACCTGAGTTTGCTGGACGCCGATCAGACGCGCGAACTGGTGGGCACCGAGCTCTACCATGGCGCGGTGCGCAACGACTACAACATGCACCTGCACCCGCTGAACCTGTGTCTTGGCGAGGCCCGCGCCCTTGAGGACCTGGGCGGCTTGCTGTTCGAGGACACCCGGGTCACCGAGATTCGCCACGGCGCTACCCCCTGTGTCGTCACCGAGCGTGGCCAGATCCACGCCGACAGCGTGGTGCTGGCCGGCAACGCCTATCACCGGCTGGAGCGCAAGGCGCTCAAGGGCAAGCTGTTCCCCGCCTCTCTCGGCATCGTCACCACCGCCCCGCTGAGCCGGGAGCAGCAGGCCGCGATCAATCCCCAGGACCTGGCGGTCTACGACACCCGCTTCGTGCTCGACTACTACCGCCTGACCGCCGACGGTCGCCTGCTGTTCGGTGGCGGCGCCAACTATTCCGGCCAGGACTCAGCGGATATCGGCGCCGAACTGCGCCCCCGGCTCGAACACACCTTCCCGCAGCTCAAGGGCATCGCGCTCGACTACCAGTGGCAGGGCAAGGCGGGCATCGTGATCAACCGCATCCCTCAGCTCGGCAAGCTGTCACCCAACGTCTTCTACGCCCAGGGCTACTCGGGCCACGGCATCGCCACCTCGCATATCGTTGGCAACATCATGGCCAGGGCGGTCAGCGGTCAGCTGGAGGAGTTCGACCTGTTCGCCGACATGCGCCACTGGCGCATCCCGGTCAGCGAGCGCCTCGGCAACGGCCTGTTGGCCGCGGGCATGTGGTACTACCAGTTGCGCGAAAAACTGCGCTGAGCGTCCGCCGCCGACTCGCCGTCGGCAGCTCGATATCGACCGGACCTTTCACCATCAACGACGCCAACGACAACATCAACGACAACCAATAGCTGTCACGCCACGCTCCTGATCGACGCGACCCACGGCCATCGCCAGGTCGCTTCACCAACAACAATGATCGTCCAGGAGGACATCCATGGAAGCGTTTTTCCCCGCAGGCGGCTGGCTGGTGCTGCTGCCCACCGCCGTTGTACTGCTGCTGGCACTGTGGAGCCGTCGCGCGCTCGAGCCGCTGGTGGCCGGCGCCTTCGTCGGCACCCTGTTGATCGAGCCGACCAGCGCCCTGTCCACCCTTTCCGAGAGCCTGCTCAACGTCCTGACCGACGAGGACGTGGCCTGGGTGATCGCGGTATGCGGGCTGATGGGCTCGATCATTGCGCTGCTGCTGAAATCCGGCGCCTCGCGTTCCTTCGCCGAAAGCCTGTTGCGCTACATCACCAGCAAGCCCCGGGCGCTGCTCGGCTGCTGGTTCATGGGCATCGTGCTGTTCGTCGACGACTACCTCAACTCCCTGGCGGTCGGCACCTCGATGCGTCAGGTGACGGACCGCTTCAAGACGTCGCGAGAGATGCTGGCCTACGTCATCGACTCCACCGCCGCACCGATCAGCGTACTGATCCCGATCTCGACCTGGGCGGTGTTCTTCGGCGCGCTGATCGAAAAGAACGGCCTGGCCGCCGACGGCCAGGGAGTCTGGACCTATATCCAGGCCATCCCCTTCATGTTCTATCCGTGGATCGCGGTGGCCATGGTGCCGCTGGTCGCCTACGGCAAGATTCCGCTGTTCGGCCCGATGAAGCGCGCCGAGCAGCGCGCCCAGCTCGAGGGTCGCTGCGTGCCGCCCGGCGCCGAGCACATCGATGAAGAGATCGCCCACCTGGCGGCCAAGGACCAGACACGCAGCAGCGTCTGGATGTTCCTGCTGCCGATGATGTCGCTGGCCTTCTTCACCTGGTACTTCGATCTCGATTTCCTGATGGGCATCTTCGTGACCCTGGCCGGCATGATCGTGGCCTTCATCGGCCTGAAGAAGCTGACCCCCGGCGAGACCTTCGACAACATTCTGGAGGGCTTCAAGTCGATGCTGGATGCCCTGGCGGTGCTGGTGGCGGCCTTCATGTTCAATGACGTCAACACCACCCTGGGACTCAACGAGTACATCATCACCACGGTCGAACCGCTGATCAACGCCCAGATCCTGCCCTTCATCATCTTTGCGCTGATGGGCTTCGTCTCCTTCGCCACCGGTTCCAACTGGGGCGTGTTCGTGATCATCCTGCCCATCGTCACCACCCTGGGCCACAATCTGGGCGCCGACATGACGCTGGTGATCGGTGCCACCCTCTCGGCCAGCACCTTCGGCAGCCACGCCTGCTTCTATTCGGACGCCACGGTGCTGACGGCCCAAGCCAGCGGCTGCACGCCCTTCCAGCACGCCTTTACCCAACTGCCCTACGCGGCCCTGGCCGGCTTGCTGGCCGCCGCCCTCTATCTGGTACTGGGATTCATGTGATGACGAAAGCACCGTCCAACGACGCCATCTTCTGGTCACACCGAGACAACGGGCGAGTCCCACTCGCCCCCCTCTCCATTGATAAACAGGCCATCGATGAACAGGCCATCGGTGAACAGACCGGGGATAAACAGGCTATCGATGAACAGACCGGGGATGAACAGGCAGACGTGGTCATTGTCGGCGGTGGCTTCACCGGCCTGTGGACCGCCTATCACCTCAAGCGCCTGGCCCCGGAGAAAGACATCCGGGTGCTCGAGGCCAGGCGCTTCGGCCACGGAGCCTCCGGGCGAAACGGAGGCTGGGTGGTGGGCAACCTGGCGGGCCTCGAGCGGCACCTGAAGGGCCTGTCCCTGGCCCGGCGCCAGGCGCTGTGCGAGCTTTTGTCCGCCAATGTCGACGAGATCGGCGCGACCCTCTCGCAGGAAGCCATCGACGCCGACTTCCACAAGGGCGGGGCACTCTACGCGGCGGCCCGCTACCCGGCCCAGGAGGCGCTCCAGCGGGACTACCTCGCACACCTGCTGGAACTCGGCCATCGCCAGCATGACTGCCGCTGGCTGTCCGCCGACGAACTCAGCGACCGGGCCCGCTTCCGCCGCCCCTTCGGTGGCATCTTTCATCGTCAGGTCGCCACGCTGCACCCCGGCAAGCTGATCGATGGGCTGGTCGCGCGACTCGCGGCCATGCAGGTCAGGCTTTACGAACAAAGCCCGGCGACGAGCATCGACGCCGGCAAGGTGACCACGCCCCAGGGCAGCATCCGCGCACCGATGATCGTGATGGCCACCGAAGGCTACAACACCCTGCCCCAGCTGCGTCCCCACCTGGTCCCGGTCTCCAGCCTGGTGATCGCCACCGAGCCCTTGAGTCAGAGCCAGTGGGACGCTATCGGCCTGGCACAGCGACCGACCTTCGCCGACGCCAGCCGGTTGATCAACTACGGCCATCGCAGCCGCGACGGTCGCCTGATCTTCGGCGCCAGGGGTCGCTACCGCTTCAACGCCCGTCCGCGTCACCAGGCCTCCATCACCCAGGGCGACATCCAGATGCGCAAGGCGCTGCTCCAGGATCTGTTTCCCGACCTCGGCGAGGTCGATATCAGCCACGGCTGGGGCGGCACCCTGGGCCTCTCGCGCAGCTTTCGCCCCCACGCCCTCGTCGATCGGCGAGCCGGCATCGCCACCGCCGGCGGCTATGCCGGCGAAGGCGTCGCCGCCAGCCACCTGATGGCGCGCACCCTGGCAGAGATGCTCTGTGGACAGGACACACCGCTGACACGGGCCCCCTGGGCCTTCGATGGCTGTGCACTGGACCAGGTGGTTCGTCGCTGGGAGCCCGAACCCCTGCGCTGGCTGGGCGCCCAGACCATCACCCTGAGCTACGCCACCGAGGAGGCCCTGGCGTCGCGTGAGCGCCACCTGCCGCTGATCGGCCCGGCGCTGAGCCGACTCAACGACCGTTTTGCCGCCGTGATCGAGTAGACAGCGACAGCCGCGATGCAGGCCGCACACTCGTCACCTTGCCCCGGAACTGCCAAAGGAGACACCGCCATGTTGATCGTTCATAGCGACGCCACCCGCGACCGTCGCACTCTCACCGAGCTGTTTGCCGGCCAACTGGTCGCGCCCTTCGAGTGTCCCGAGCGGGTGGACTACATCATCGAACGCGCCAGGACCGAGTCCATCGGCGAGATCCGCGGCCCCGACGAGCATGGACTGGAGCCGGTGCTGGCCATCCATGACGCGGACTACATCGACTTTCTGCGGGTTGCCTGGCGCGACTGGCAGGCGGCCGGTTACGAAGGCGAAGCGATTCCCAATATCTGGCCGACACGGCGGATGCCCGGCGGCCCCATACCCCGCCATATCGAGGGCCGCCTTGGCTACTACGCCCTGGCCGGAGAAACCTCGCTGAACGCAGACACCTTCGAGGCGGCCCTGCTCAGCAAGGACATCGCCCTGACCGCCGTGGACCAGGTGCTCGACAGCGGCGCGCCAGCCTTCGCCCTGTGCCGACCGCCCGGCCATCACGCCGCGCGGGACCAGTACGGCGGTTACTGCTTCATCAACAATGTGGCGGTATCCGCCCAGCGGGCACTGGACCGGGGCCACCAGCGGGTCGCCATCCTCGACATCGACTTCCACCACGGCAACGGCACCCAGGACATCTTCTACGAGCGCAGCGACGTGCTCACTCTCTCGCTGCACGGCGACCCCATGGACGAGTTCCCCTACTTTCTCGGCTTCGCCAACGAGACCGGACGAGGTGAGGGCGAGGGCTACAACGTCAACTACCCCCTGCCCAGCGGCACCGACTACGCCCGTTGGGCGCAGGCGCTGGATGACGCCATCGCGCGCGTCAGGGACTTCGCCCCGGACATGCTGATCATCGCCCTCGGGGTCGACACCTTCGAGAACGATCCGATCAGCTCCTTCACCCTGCAAAGCGACGACTACCTGGACATCGGCGCCCGCCTCAAGCGCATCGGTCTGCCCACACTATTCGTGATGGAAGGCGGCTACGCGGTGGAAGAAATCGGGGTCAATGCGATCAACGTGCTCAAGGGCTTCGACAACGCCTGAGCCCCGGCACACGGCACAAGACACAAGGCACAAGGCACAAGGCACGACCGATTCGACGAAAACGCTCGACGCCCCGTACGACATCAGTAGGTCGCTTGTCCCGGACGGGCGTCAGCGCCACGCGAGCACCGCCGGTTTCCCATACTGGTTTGCCACGGGGACCGTGCACGGCTCGGCGAAACGTCTCCCCCGACGCAGCCACCAGACCGCATCGACGACGGCAACCTGAAACGGGCGGTAGACCACGCCCTGAGCCGCGCTCAGAACAACAACAGCAACAACAGGAACCGACCCATGACACAACAACGACGTTCCAGCCTCCCCGAGGCCCCCGACGGCCAGGACAGCGGCCTCAAGCGCATCCTGGGCCTGCCCGCCCTGGTGTTCTTCGGCCTCGCCTACATGGTGCCCCTGACCGTATTCACCACCTACGGCGTGGTCACCGAAACCACCGGCGGCCATGTGCCCATGGCCTACGTCATCACCCTGGCGGCGATGTTCTTCACCGCCTACAGCTACGGCAAGATGGTCGAGCACTACCCTACCGCCGGCTCCGCCTACACCTACACACGCCGCGCCTTCGGTGGCCGTGTGGGCTTCATGGTGGGCTGGGCGCTGCTGCTCGACTACATCTTCCTGCCGATGATCAACTACCTGGTGATCGGGATCTACATGAAGGAGGTCTTCCCCGCCATCGATCAGGGCGTCTGGGTGGTAGGAGCCATCGTCGCCGTGACCGCACTGAACATCCTGGGCATCAAGCTGGTGGCCAAGATGAATCTGATCATCATCGGCTTTCAGTTCGTCTTTCTGGCCACTTTCATCGCCATCTCGCTGAAGGTCATCGCCGGTGGCGAAGCCCCCTCGCTGCTGGCGCCCTTCCACAGCGAAGGGCTCCAGTGGACCACCATCGTCGGTGGTGCCGCCATCCTGTGCCTGTCGTTTCTTGGCTTTGACGCCGTCTCTACCCTGTGCGAGGAAACTCGCGAGCCCAAGCGTGACATCCCCCGCGCCATCATGCTGTGCACCCTGATCGGCGGCGGCCTGTTCATTCTGGCCTCCTGGGTCGGGCATCTGGTGTTTCCCGACTATCACAACTTCGGCAGCGCCGACTCGGCCGCGGTGGACGTGATGCGCCGCGCCGGCGGGGGCTTTTTGGTCGCCTTCTTCACCGCTGCATATGTAGCAGGCTGCTTCGCCTCGGCCATGGCCGCCCAGGCCAGCGTCTCCCGGATCCTGTTCGCCATGGGCCGCGACCAGGTCCTGCCCAAGGTCTTCGGCAAGCTCAGCCAGCGCTACGGCACCCCGCTGGGGTCGACGTTGATCGTCGGCGCCATCTCGCTGATGGCGCTGGTCATCAGCCTGGAGCTGGCCGCCACCATGATCAGCTTCGGTGCTCTGGTCGCCTTCTCCTTCGTCAACCTTTCTGTGATCAAGCACTACCTGGTGGATGAGCACCTGATGCAACCCAAGAACCTGCTGCGCTACGGCGTCATGCCAAGCGTCGGCTTCCTGTTGACTATCTGGCTGTGGTCGAGTCTGTCGCTCAACACCTTCCAGGTGGGACTCACCTGGGTCGCCGTCGGCTTTGCCTACCTGCTCTATCTGACCCGCCTGTTCAAGGTCGAAGTACCGGACCTGGAGCTCAAGGAAAACTGAGCGCTGACCGCGGCGCCTCCGATCAGAGCGTCGCGGTTTACAGCCCCTGCCCACAGCGCCGACATCCCGGGATGTCGGCGCTCTTCTTTGGCGCACCACAAACCTTGCAAGATCGCGCATCGAGGCATCGCATCGACCTTTTTTCCGGCCGTGTTGTGGCAAGGCACAGCCATGAAGAGCACCGCTGCAGGACTGCCCTAAGGTAAGAGACAGCTATCGAGAGTCCCTTCCCATGGAGAGCCCCGCCCATGACGCTACGCCTGCCCACCCTGATGCTGCTGACACTTGCCCCGCTGTCCACCTGCCTGGCGGCAGAAACGATCTACGTGGTCACCAACAAGACCGAAGGCAACTCGGTCGCCGCCTTCCATGCCGACGATGACGGCACGCTTTCCCTAGCCTCCGAGTATCCCACCGGGGGCCTTGGTACCGGTGATCTGGAGATTCCGGCTCTGGAGAAGAACCCTGACCACCCGCTGGCCAACGGCGATGACCCCCTGATCTCCGCCAACGCCATCGCGGCCTCCGCGGACGGCGGCTGGATGGTGGCGGTCAACCCAGGCGACGGTACCCTCAGCCTGATGAACCGCGCCCCCGACGGCAGCCTTCAGGCCGTCAACAGCGTGACGGCCTCGGACCGTTTCCCGATTTCTGTCGCCATCCACGGCCACCTCGTCGCCTCCGCCAGCGTGGGTGACAGCAACCAGGCCGGCTCCATCGCGCTGTATCGCCACACCCCCGAAGGACTGATCGCGATCCAGGGCAGCCGGCGCGACCTGGGCGCCCGCCCCTCGACCATCGCCTTCTCGCGTTCCGGAGCCTTCGTCATCGTCAACGAGCTGGTGACCGGCAAGATTCACAGCTTTGCGGTCAGTGACGATGGTCTGTCCGCCGATCCGATCGCCAGCGTGGACAGCCCGCGTGCGCCGGCCGAACGCTTCCACGCCATACCGGTGGGCTTCGCCATCGGCCAGGGGGACCAGGGCGAGACCCTGCTGATGTCGGAGGCACGCTTCCTGACGCCGGAGTTCGGCCTGCGTGAGGAGGCCGACAAGGTACCCCAGAGCCCGCTCTACAGCTGGCAGACCAGCTCGGTCTCGAGCTATGTGCTGGATGATCATGGCGGACTCACCCTGAAGACCGCCGACGCCCTGACCGGCGCTGCCATGGAAGGAGGAGAGATCGCCAACTGCTGGGTCGCGCTGAACGCCGACGGCGACACTCTCTACACCGCCAACGCCCTGTCGAGTTCCATCAGCCGCTACAGCGTCAAACCGAACGGCAGCATCGCCCTCGAGGATGCTACCGCCTACAAGGACGACGGCGAATTGCTGTTCTTCTCGGACATGGCGCTGAGCCCCGACGGCGACACCCTCTATCAGCTGGTCGGCAACACCGGCCAGGTGATGGCCTTCGATGTCGCCGAGGATGGTGGTCTATCCCTGCGCACCAGTGCAGGCGGACTGCCGGAGCTCGGCAGCTACGGCCTGGTGGTGCTGGAAGACGGCTGATGTAGCCGCCGGCATCGGTGCACCCGTGGTCATATTTTCGAGGATCGTATTTTGGCTGTCTCCATGAGGGCGGTTGCTGGTATTCCGGTTCGGCCATCACATCACCCTGAATCGGCCACGCCGCTCTCGACCTGACCCTCGGTCTAGCCCTCGACCGGCCCCTGTCCACCTTCCATGGCGTGGAGTTTCTCCACCCGCCGGCGGTACTCTTCATCACTGGAGAACTCCGCCTCCAGAAAAGCCTTGATCAGATCATTGGCAAGCCAGGGGCCCACGATCTGTGCGCCGATACACAGCACATTGACGTCGTCATGCTCGACACACTGGTGCGCCGAGTGCACGTCATGGCCCACGGCGGCACGAATTCCCCTGACCTTGTTGGCGGCGATGGCCGCGCCCACTCCGGTTCCACAGACCATCAGTCCACGCTCGACCTCTCCGGAGGTGACACGAGAGGTCACCTCTCTGGCGATATCGGGGAAGTCGACCGGCTGGTCATCGTAGGAGCCCACATCCTGCACCTCATGACCGAGGGATTCGACAAAGGCCACGACGGAGGCCTTCAGCGGAAAGCCCGCATGATCTGAACCAATGACGAGTTTCATGACAACTCCATTGCTGGCAAGGGAAAGTTAGCGCATCAGACCCGGCAGCCACAGCACCAGATCGGAGGCAAAGGTGATGATCGCAAGGGTCAGGAACAGCGGGACGTAGAACGGAATCAACGCCTTCAACAACTGCCGCAAGCTGACCTGAGCAATCGATGAGATCAAGTAAAGCGACAGCCCCATGGGTGGCGTCAGCAGCCCGATCATCAGGTTGAAGATGGCGACAATCCCCAGATGTACGGGATCGACACCCGCCAGCACCATCGGAGGGGCAATCACCGGCACCACCAGCAGGGTCGCGGTAGTGGAATCCAGAAACATGCCCACCACGAAGAAGATCAGGTTGGCAATCAACAGCAGTACCAACGGATCTGTGGATATCTGCAAAATAAAGGCCGCAAAGCTCTGGGGTATCTGCTCCACCGCCAGGATCCAGCCAAACAGCGAAGCCGCAGCAACGATGATCAGGATCGCGCTGGTACTGCGCAGCGTCGCCTGCAGCGCGGACCACAGATGGGCCCAGGTAAGCTCCTTGTAGATCATGCCACTGATCAGCACCACATAGGCTGCGGTCACCGCCGCCGCCTCGGTGGGGGTAAACAGTCCCAGCATCATGCCGGCGATCATCAGCACTGGTGCCAGTAGCGCCGGCAGTGCAGGCAGCAGCGACGTGACGACCTCCCTGGCCGTCGGCCAGCGAGCAGAGCGTGGCATGTCGGAGCGCAGTGCCAGCACTGCGGCGGTAATCATCAGCAGTGCGACACAGATCAGTGCCGGCACGATACCCGCAATCAGCAACTGAATGATCGAGACGCTGGTCACCGAGCCGTAGACGATCAGCGGAATGCTCGGCGGAAAGATCGGCCCGACCACCGCAGAGGATGCGGTCACCGCCGCGGCAAAGGGTGCCTTGAAGCCGCGCTTGCGCATGGCTTCGATCTCGATCTTGCCAAGCCCACCCACGTCGGCCAGCGCCGCCCCGGACATTCCCGAGAAGATCAGGCTGGAAAAGATGTTGACCTGGGCCAAGCCTCCCGGGGCTCGCCCCACCAGGGTGTCGGCGAAGCGAAAGATGCGGTCGGTGACACCGGAGAGGTTCATCAGGTTGCCGACAAAGATGAAGATTGGCACCGCCACCAGCGGAAAACTGTCCAGCGCGTAGGTGACACGCTGCCCCAGCAGCCCCAGCGGAAAGCCCTCCACCACCACATAGGCGATAGCCGGCAACAGGATGGCGTAGACCACCGGAAAGCCCAGCAGAAACAGCACCAGAAAGGCAACGATCAAGGCCAGTCCCATCAGGAAACCTCCGGCGGATCGTCATGAGATGCAGTCGCGGACTGGCCACGCAGCCGTATCACATGCTGCAGTGCCGCCACCGCGAAGCCGATAGCGGTAGATCCCAGGAAGATCCAGAACGGAATCTTGAGGGTCGGGGTGGCATTGTTGAGGTTATCGGCGATGGTCGTGATGGTAGCGAACGCCACCACACCGCTGGCCACCGCCGACGCCACGAAAATGGTGGTATCGAGCAGACGACGAGGCCGGCCGGTCAGCATATCGCGGAGCTCACTCATGCCGATGTTCTCGCCGTGGCCTACTACCAGCGGATAGCTGGCGAAGACCAGACACACCAGCAGAAAGCGCGTCAGTTCCTCGGCCCCGACCAGCGGTGACAGGAAGAGATCACGCATTACCACCTGCGACAGTGGCACTACCACGATGCCGACCAGCAGCAGCGCACAAAGCCCCTGCCAGAAACGCTTCAAGCCGGACACGGCGTTCTCCTTATTTCCTCTCGATGGACGGGGCGTCGCCCCGCCCATCGCTGACGATGCTTGCCGGTTCAATCGACCTTGGCGATCTGCTCGACATAGCTGTCAAAGGAGGGAAAGTCGGCACTGATCTGCGCGCTGACCTGCTCACGGAAGGCATCGAGATCGAGGCCGTCGTCGGCGGTGATCACCGTCATGCCACGGCCTCTGAGCTCTTCCACCAGGGCATCTTCGGACGATTGAGCCCACTCGAGCGACTCATCGGCCTTGTCGTCGAGGACCTCGGTGATTGCAGAACGCTGGTCATCGGACAGTCCCTGCCAGACATCCTCGTTGATGAAGACGGCCAGCACCGAGTGCATATGTCCGGTCAGGGCCACGTGGGACTGCACTTCATCGAGCTTGTTGGCGGCGATCATGGTCAGCGGGTTTTCCTGCCCAACCACCAGACCGGTCATCAGCGCGGTCGGCAATTCCGACACCGCCACCGGCGTCGGGTTGGCGCCAAAACCCTTGACCATGGAGATCCACAGATCCAGCGGAACCGCCCGGAAGGGCTTGTCCTTGAGGTCGGCCGGCGACTTGACTTCGAAGTTGGACGATACATGCCGTGCACCGCGATAGATGCGCCCGACGATGCGCACCCCACCGTCCTCGATCAACCGTTCGTTGATCTCCTTGACCGCGGGTGTCTCGGGATCGGTGGCGGCCAGGGCGTGGGCCGCATCGCGATAGATATAGGGGGCGTTGAACACCGCCGCCTCGGGAACGATACGCGCAAGGGACGCGAAGTCATGATGTCCCATACCGATGGAGCCCATGCGCACACCATCCACCATTTCGGCAACGCCACCTAACTGACTGGCCGGATAAACCTGGATCTCCAACTCGCCATTGGAGGCCTCGGCGATGGCCTCTGCCGCCTCGCTGGCATAACGTGTCTGCAGATCGCCTTCAGCCCCGACATGGGCATAGCGAATCGTTTCGGCAGAAGCGCTTGCAGCCGAAAGGCTGATCGCGAGGCTCAGGGCCACCCCCTGAGTGGCAAGGGTCGCAGCGGTCTTGAAATTCATCAGGCTCACCTCTCGTAGCGTTGTATTGTCGTTGTCGTACTTCGGTATCGATGGTGCGTCGTCACCTTCCTGGCAACAGACTGACGCGGCGCCATGACGATGGCTGGCGCTCAACGTCGGCCAAGGCCTGCTTCGGCTTCCTGGGTATAGGCGGCGATGATGCTCTTGCGGCGCAGTTCGTCGCCGATGGAAAAATGCTCGCGCAGGCGCTGGTTGGCCTTGTCACCGTCGCCTTCGACGATGGCCAGGAACACCTGTCGGTGAGAATCGATATGCGCCTCGATCACCTCGTCCGAACCAAGGGTGATCTGTCGACGCTGGACGTGGCTCTTGAGCAACAGCGCGGAAATCGCGTGGTACAAGGTCATCAGCGACTGACAATGGCTGGCCTCGACGATGGCAAGATGAAACTGGTAGTCGGCGCGCCCGCCCTGCTCGGGATCCTCAAGCGTGGCCATCAACTGCTTGAAGCAGGTCTCTATGCGGGCGATGTCGTTATCGGTAGCGCGATCACAGGCCAGTCGCACCGCCTGACACTCGATGGCTATCCGGGCCTGCATGACGTCGTCGAGGGCGTTTTTCTCCTGAGCCAGGTAAAAGGCGAAGAAATCCGACAACACCTTGAAGTCGGCCTTGGCCACATAGGCGCCCTTGCCGTGACGGATGTCGAGGACCCCGAGCATCTCCAGCGAGCGCATCACCTCACGCAACAGCGGTCGGCCTACCTTGAGCTCCAGAGCCAATTCACGCTCGCTGGGCAAACGATCGCCAGGCCGCCACTCGCCATTGAGGACGCGTTCACGAAAGACCTCGAACACTCTTTGATAGCCGTTGACCGACTCGCCCTCACGGATCGCGCTGTCCAACATTGGTCATCCTCCCATCCAACTGGTCTTACCTCTTAAGAGCCTTCAAGACCACTTCTCGACCATTTCACCTGACGCACATCAACAGCGACTCTCGCCGGTCACGACAATGCTGATCGCCGCCCTTCTTATTGCCAGTTTCCGCGAAATCCGACGCTTTCTCGTCAATGCCTTGAACCATAGTCGTCAGGTCTGGGCTGCAAAAGGCGACTTTGGTGCCAGCCATGTGGTCTTACCACTTTCAACCTCCAGCGCCTTCCTGAAGCGGCAACGCGCCTTCCGCCAACGATTCAGGGGCGCACAAGCCTGACGCAGGCACATTGCACAAAAAGGCCCCGCCTAAGCGGGGCCTCAATATCTGGCGCTTGGTCGACGCACCCAGGCAAGGCAACCATCTAGCCAATACAGACGACCGACACGCCTATCTGCGAACCAGCGACTGAAGCCTGGACGTGCCGCTGCAGTACCGTCACCACCTAGGCGCTGTCCGAAAAGTCGACGAGCGAAGGTTAGACAAGGCAAAAATCGGTGAAAAAGCGCAGTTTACGGGGTGTAAATGAGCATTTTGATCCGATTTTTAACGCCGTACTACCGAGCGCAGGCACTTTTCAGACAAGCCCTAGCGAAAGTGCGGATTCAGCCTGCCAATTTCGTAGAGATCGTGAAGGTAGACGTCCAGCTTGTAGACCAGGTGGGTGGCGACGATCAGCAGCGCGATCAACGAAAGCAGGACGGCGGGATCGTTGGCCCAGGCGAACGCCGGTGAGCCCAGTTGATAGCCGATGGTATAGACGCTGAGCCCACCCAGCCCCAGTACCGACAGGCACAGCGCGATGATCACGATGATCAGGGTGCCACGCAGGTCCCGGCTCGGCGGGCGGGTCGTCCAGCTGGCCAGATGGCGGACCATGATGCGCCCATTGGTGACGATCTGGCGACGCCGGCGTAGCAGCATGGCGGCATTGACCGGCTCGTCGTCCCGAGAAAAGGCCGCCAGCGCTACCCTGGGGTCGACGCGGCCATCGAAGCGCTCGTTCACCGCCCGGGCAAAGGCCTCGCGATCACCGGTATTCCTGGCCTGCTCGGCCAGCCGAGACAGCTCCTCAAGCGCCTCGGCGTCCATTCCGGGACGCTTCTCGAAGTCGGCAAAGTGCTGCTCGTAGTAGATGTAGTAGACCTGATAGATCGACAACAGCACGGCCGCGTAGATCATCACGTAGAGGACGATATCTGACATGCGTTTCTCCCTGTCCCTGGCGGTAGGCCGTCGGGACACACGATCCCGAAGCGGCACAAAGATCCCCATTATCTGAATCTTTTATTATGGCCGGTAGCGGGTGTTTTGCCGCACCCCGGTCATCCGCCCCGTTACCTAAGCAAGAGCCCCCGTCGGGTATCCGACGAGGGCTCTTGCTGCAACGGCGTTGTTTCAGGGCAGGAGCCGGATGTTCGGCTCCCCTCCCTGCTCGCCTACTGTGACGCCTGATCCGGCAGCTTGTAGGCCATCACGTAGTCACCGATGGTGGTGCCGATCGAGCCATGCCCCCCGGCCACCAGCACGACCATCTGCTCGCCTTTGCTATTGAGGTAGGTCATCGGCGTGGCCTGGCCGCCGGCTGGCAGCCGCGACTCCCACAGCTGCTCGCCGGTGGTCAGGTCGTAGGCACGGAAGTAGTCGTCCACGGACGCCGCCAGGAAGGCCACTCCTCCGTCGGTGATGATCGGACCGCCGATACCCGGCACCCCCATCTCGAAGGGCAGCGGCAGCGCTGTCATGTCTTCGATGGTGCCGTTCTTGTGCTGCCAGGCGACCTCACCGGTACGCAGGTCGGTGCCGGCCACGTAGCCCCAGGGCGGCTGCTGGCAGGGAATGCCCAGCGGCGACAGGAACGGCTTCATCTCCACCGCGTAGTCGGCACCGGCGTTCTCGTTGAGCCCCTGCTCACCCTGGTTGGTCTCGCCGAGTTCGGCGCCATCCTTGGGCACCAGGGTGCTGGTGAAGGCCAGATACAGCGGCATGCCGAACATCACCTGGCGCTTGGGGTCCACCGCCAGGCTACCCCAGTTGAAGACGCCGAAGTTGCCGGGGAAGACGATGGTGCCCTGCTCGGACGGCGGGGTGTACTGACCCTCGTAGCGCAGCGAGCGGAACTGGATACGGCAGACCATCTGGTCGATCAGGCTGCCTCCCCACATGTCGGCCTCGCGCAGCTTCGGCGGACGGAAGCTCAGGGCAGACCTGGGCTGGGTCGGTGCCGCGTAGTCGCCTTCGATGGTGCCCTGCGGTGCCGGCTCCTCGGTGATCGGGAAGATCGGCTCGCCGGTGGCGCGGTTGAGGACGTAGACGTCCCCCTGCTTGGTCGGCACCACCAGCGCGGGCTGCATGCCCTCGTCGGTCTCCAGGTCGACCAGGCTCGGCTGCGCCGGGGTGTCCATGTCCCACAGGTCGTGGTGGACGAACTGCTGGACCCACTCCACCTGGCCGCTGTCCAGACGCAGCGCCACCACCGAGGTGGCGAACTTCTCTTCGGCCTCACTGCGGAAGTGGCCGAGCTGGTCCGGGGTCCGGTTGCCCATCGGGAAGTAGATCAGCCCCAGCTCTTCGTCGGCGCTGGCCACCGCCCAGCTATTGGGGGAGCTGGTGGCGTAGGTCTCGTCCTCACCGATCGGCGCGGTCTCGTTCGGGTTGCCGGAATCCCAGTTCCAGCGCAGCTCGCCGGTCCTGGCGTCGTAGGCGCGGATCACGCCGGAGGGTGAATCGACGGCGTAGTTGTCATTGACCGCCCCGGCCACCACCACCAGGCCATTGGCCACCACGGGGGGCGAGGTCGAGTAGTAGAAGCCGGACTGGGTGAACGGCATGTTGTGCATCAGGTCCAGCTCGCCGTTGTCGGCGAAGTTGGCGCAGCGGGCACCGGTGGCCGGATCGACGGCCAGCAGGCGCGCATCGGAGGTCGGCATGAACAGCTGGGCGTCGCACTGGATCGGCTCCAGCGCCTCGGCCGGCTGGCTCGCCGCCGCGACGTCGAGGCTATCGCCATCGCCGGATGCCGGCGGCAGGTAGGAGACGCCACGACAGGTCTGGTGCTGGCGTGAGCTTTCCGCAGGCACCTTGGCGTCATACTGCCAAAGTTTCTCGCCGCTATCGGCGTCCAGCGTCACCAGCCAGTTGTGCGGCGTACACAGAAACAGCGCATTACCCACCTTCAGCGGCGTGGCCTCGTAGGTGGTCTCCCCGACGTCGTCAGGGCCCTTCCTGTCACCGGTCTGATACTGCCAGGCCAGTTCCAGTTCGCCGACGTTATCCGGGGTGATCTGGTCCAGCGGCGAGTAGCGCTGACCCAGGTTGCTGCGGCCGTAGGCATGCCAGCTCGCCTCCGGCGAATCGCCAAGCTCGGGTGACTGGACGATCTCGTCCTCGTTGAGTCGCCCCTCGATGCGATGAGCGTCCACCGCCAGACTACCCAGCAGGCCTACACCCAGCACCGCCCAGACCGGCAGCAGCACCGCCGTACCCAGACGCTTGCCGGCACGCGGCGGCCACAGCAGCGGAATGGCTAGCAGCATCAACAGGCCCATGCGGGTGGCCAGCGGCCACCAGTCATAGCCGGATTCCCAGAGGGCCCAGGCGGCCGTGGCGACAAGCAGCCCGGCGTAAAACAGCTGCGCCGGCACGCGACGGGAGCGCGCCATGGCGCCCACCGCGATCAGCACCAGACCGGCCAGGGCGTAGTACCAGCTTCCACCCAGGGTGACCAGCCAGGCGCCGCCCCCCAATAGCGAAAGCCCCACCAACAACAGGATGAGGGAGTAGATGATCATGATCCAAGGTCCTTGCACTGAATCGTTTAAGTGGCCGGCATGTTAATTGGTTAGCATGAGAATTAACATGCCGGTGCACAGCTTCAGTGTAGGCCCTCTTCTTGTAATACAGGCAAGTTGCCTGCGTCTTTTCAAAGGCCGGGCAAGGCGATCAGGGTGACCATGGAAGGCGACAGCGCCTCAGCAGAGGCTCTCGCAGCGCTGCGGACGATCCCCCATCCTGGCCAGTCCTTCGTGCAATGCCTCAAGCTCGGCCCGTCGCCCCCGGGCGCCGGCTTCGAGACAGTCGAGCGCCCAGTCGGGCAGCTCGGCGCTCAGGCGGTAGTGGACCCACTGGCCATCGCGACGATCCTGGAGCAACCCACAGCGACGCAGCTCTGCCAGGTGGCGTGACACCTTGGGTTGCGACACCTCGAGCACCGCGGTCATTTCGCAGACGCAGAGCTCTCCTTCCTGCAGCAGCAACAGCATGATCGACAGGCGCGTCTCTTCCGACAGGCACTTGTAGAGGCGTAACGGGTCCAGCGACATCATCGGCGTTTCCTGTTCATCTTTGCCTGTTCATCTTTTTTCCCTGGGCAGCGGCCTTCTTCGTTCAGCGTCACGGGGTTCCTCCGCGGGCCGACTATCTTAAGCGGGCCTTGCCTCGTCGTCAGCGGCTGCGGGCTCAGGCTGACCATCGCCGGGCAAGGCCAGTGCCATCAGGGCGCTGGCCAGCACCAGCGCCGCTGACACCCACAGGCAGGCCGACAGCCCCTGGCTTTGATACAGCCAGCCCGACAGCAAGGTGCCGAGCAGGCGCCCCATGGCGTTGGCCATGTAATAGAAGCCCACGTCCATGGAGGCACCCTCGGCGCGGGCGTAGTGCACGATCAGGTAGCTGTGCCAGCTCGAATTGATGGCGAACAGCACCCCGAACAGCAACAGGCCCACCACCAGCCAGCCCACCTGAGCCAGCGGCAGCACCGCCAGCAGGGCTGGCAGCCCCGCCAGGGCCAGCGCCCAGAATACCGTCGTGCGTCGCTGGCTTCCTGCCATCAGCGAGGTCAGCCGGGGCGCCTGGGTCTGGACACCGCCGTAGCCGATCACCCAGATCGCCAGCAGCCCGCCCACCGTCCAGTGGCTCCAGCCATGCTGGTCATAGAGAAACACCGGCAAGGCCACCACGAACCAGACGTCCCGGGAGGCAAACAGACACAGGCGCGCGGCCGACAGGACATTGATCGCGCGGGACTTGGAAAATATCTCGGAGAACTTGGGCTTGCGCTTCGCGCGCCCCAGATCGGCCTTGAGGCGAACCAGCGAGAGGACCAGCACCGCCAGCAGCATCAGCGCCATGACGATGACCGCACCACGAAAGCCGATCAGCGTCAGCAGCAGGCCGCCGAGGAAGAAACCGGCCCCCTTCAGCGCGTTCTTGGAGCCGGTCAGGATCGCCACCCAGCGATACAGGGTAGAGCTTGCCGAGGCACTCTCGGCGGGCACCAGTACCTTGACCGCGCTCTTGGCGCTCATCTTGTTGAGGTCCTTGGCGATGCCCGACAATGCCTGGGCCGCCATGACCCAGGCCACGCTCAGCGCCGAGGACGGCACCATCAGCATGGCCAGCGCCACGATCTGCAGAGCGAGTCCCAGATTCATGGTGCGATTGAGCCCCAGCCGTGCCCCGAGCCAGCCCCCCACCAGGTTGGTGATCACCCCGAAGGCTTCGTAGAACAAGAACAGCATCGCCACCTCGAGGGGCGAATAGCCCAACTGGTGGAAGTGCAGCACCACCAGCATGCGCAGGGCGCCGTCGGTAACGGTAAAGGCCCAGTAGTTGCCGGTGATCAGCAGGTACTGGCGGATTTCGAAGGGCAGCGCCTTCACCCGCGCCATCAACGATTCAGCCACGACCCACCTTCAGCGCCAGCTCTGCGGTGCGGTTGGCGTAGCCCCACTCGTTGTCGTACCAGGCGTAGAGCTTGAGCTGGGTGGCGTTGACCACCATGGTCGACAGCGCATCGATGATCGAGCTGCGCGGGTCGGTGCGGTAATCGATGGAAACCAGCGGGCGCTCCTCGTAGCCGAGAATACCGGCAAGCTCCCCTTCGGCGGCCTTGAGCAGGGCGGCGTTGACCTCATCCACCGTCACCTCGCGCTCAAGTTCGAAGACCATGTCGGTGAGCGAGGCATTGGCCAGCGGCACGCGGATGGCGTGGCCATTGAGCTTGCCCTCGAGCTCGGGAAAGATCGCGGTGATCGCCTTGGCCGACCCGGTCGTGGTAGGGATCAGGCTCATGCCACAGGCCCGCGCCCGACGCAGGTCCTTGTGGGGCGCGTCGAGGATGGTCTGGGTGTTGGTGATGTCATGCACCGTGGTCATGGAGCCATGACGGATTCCGAAACACTGTTGAATCACCTTGACCACCGGGGCCAGACAGTTGGTGGTGCAACTGGCGGCGGTGACGATGCGGTGCCGCTCGGGCTCGTAGAGATCATCGTTGACCCCCATGACCACGTTGAGCACGCCCTCCTCCTTGACCGGCGCGCTGACCACGACGCGCCGCACGCCCTGGTCGAGATAGGCCTGAAGCCTGTCCAGAGTCTTGTGCTTGCCGGAGCATTCGATCACCACGTCGCAGCCGGACCAGTCCGCGTCGGCCGGCACGCTTGCTCCGCTGAAGGCCACCGCGCGACCGTCGAGGTTCAGCTGCTCGCCCTCGCCATTGATCCCGCCCTCGGGCGAAAAGTGGCCGTGCACCGAATCGAACTCCAGCAGGTGGGCGAAGGTGGCGGCGTCACCACCGGGATCGTTGACGCGAACCAGGTCGACCTCCCCGGCGGCGATACGCGGCCACAGACTGCGAACCACCAGGCGGCCGATCCGCCCGAAACCATTGATACCGATACGTAGCGTCATGAAAGTCTCGCTTTAGAAAGTGAGTATTGCGCCCCGGCACCCGCCAGGCTCTGCCGACAGAGGGTTACGCCATCAATCGTCGGCCAGGTGGCGGGCGCGATCACGATCCTTGATCTGCAGCCACAGCATCAGGCGCACGCGGATTTCCTGAAGCGCCTGGGCGTAGGCGTTGTCACGCTCGATGCCACGGGGATCGCGGATATCCCAATAGAGATGCTCGTCGCGACTGCCCTCCCAGTCGCGACAGGTTTCCTGGGCCTTGTCGCACAGCACGATGACGGCATCGAAGTGCTGTCCCTCGAAGCTGTCGAGGGACTGACTGGCGAGCCCCTCGGTGCTGATGGACTGCTCCTTGAGCGCGGCCAGCGTCTTCTGATGCGGCTCGTCCGGCTCGGTACCGGCGCTGAAGGCATCGAAGCGATCACCGGCCAGGTGGCGCAACAGCGCCTCGCCCATCAGCGAGCGAGCGGAATTGGCGTGACACAGAAACAACACGCGTTGCTTGCGGGACTCTTGTGACATCGTCATCGGGGGCGCCTCAGGATATATGGAATTTCATATATACGAGACAAGGATGTCAATTCCGTGACCGTTTCGCGTCCACCACAAGGAATCGACGACAGCCGCCAGGATCAGTGGGCGGCGGCCGAGGCCTGGCGCCTCAGGCGCACGATGGTGATGATGTTGGTGGCGAAGATCAGCGTCTCGGCCAGAGTGCCACCCAGCGAACCTGCCAGCAGATTGCTGATGATCCAGCAGAAGGCGGCGCCGGCCAGTACCAGACGCATCGCCACCCCTCTGAGCATGAACATGGCAAAGGTGCCAAGCAGCCCTGCCGCCAGGGCAGGAAGATCACGCGCATCGCTCCAGGTCAGCGCCGCTACCAGCAAGGTGGCGAGCAACATGCCAAGCATGATCGCCAGATTGCCGGGAAAGCGTCGCGCCAGAGCGATGCGCAGGATGATCAGGGCCGAGATCGACGCGGCTACCCAGCTCCCCAGCAGGGCAAACTGGGTCGCGAAGGCCAGGTTGGCTCCCAGCAGCAATACCAGGAGCTTGTCGTCATGCCGGCTGGCGAAGCCGATCACACAGAGCGTGAGCGCCACCAGGCTGACGGCCTGCCCGGCGAGCCATCGCAGCCCCATCTCCTCCATGCCAAGCCCCCAAGCGATCGAAAAAGGATCGGTCATCCTAGCACGGCTGTTGCGCTGTGCCGGGCAGGCAGGCAAGCGACCGAGCCTGTCCGCATGCGTGGTGACGACGCGCGAAGGCTGGCAAGGCCGCTGCCCTCGCACTAGGCTAAACCGAACTTTGCTACGCGTAACCGCCCATGCCCCTCTCGGACTTTCCCTGCGACCAATACCTTGAGCGTATCGGCCTTGTGCAACCTGTCGAGGTGTCTGCCGAGTGCTTGCACGCGCTGCATCGCGCCCAGCTCACCTCGCTGCCCTTCGAGAACTTCGATATCTGCCTGGGCCGCGGCGTGGATGTCAGTGCCCAGGGCATTCTGGCCAAGCTTATCGGTCAACGCCGGGGCGGCTACTGCTTCGAGCTCAACGGCCTGTTGCTGATGGCACTTGAGGCCTTCGGATTCGAGGCCAGGGCCCTGTTGGGACGTGTGCATCTGTCGGGAACCCCCACCGGGCGCAGTCATCAGGTATCGCTGGTGACGCTGGACAACCGCCAATGGCTGGTCGACGCCGGCTTCGGCACCAATACGCCCTGTGCCCCGATACCGCTGACCCCGGACACCCCGCTCCACATCGGAGACCAGACGCTACGACTGGTGGAGAACGCTTGCTACGGGATCATGCTGCAATCATTGATGGGAGCCCAATGGGTCGACCTCTATAGCGTCGATTTCACCACGGTGTGCGAAGGTGATATTCAGATGGCCAATCACTTCACCTCCACCTGGCCAGGCCTGCACTTCACCACCTCGCGCATGGCCGCGCTGACCACCCCCGAGGGCCAGATCAGCCTTTCCGACTTCACCCTGAAGATCCGACGCGGGGGCGCGGCAAGCGAACAGCTCCTGCCCCCGGGCGCGGCCTATCTGGCGGCGCTGGAAGAGCACTTCGGGATCGTACTGAAGGCCAGCTACGAGGATCTCGCCCCACTCTAGTCGATCCCGCTGTCGATCTCTCGATCGATCCCGCAGTCGCTCCTGCTTCCACGCTACCCGAGGTCGACCGCATCTTGTGTAGGGTTGGGCTGGGCTGGGCTGGGCTGAGAAAAAGAGAAAATCCGACATGGCGCCGTGGTCAGTGCCCTTAACCCCTCGCGACAGTCGCCAACAGGCCCCATTCCGTGTTGAACTATGCCCCGAGCCTTTGTCTGCCAATGGATTTGGAAAGGAGCCTGCCGTTTATGTTCAATCGCCTTGCGTCCGGCCTGCGTGCCGCCGGTGTGCTGAGCCTGCTGGCGCTGTCGCCGCTGACCTTCGCCCAGAGCACCGGTAATGCCGGACCCGCCGTCAACACCGAAACCTTCCAGTCCTGGGAGGTCAACTGCCCGGTCAACCCGTCCGACGGCTCCTGCTCCATGACCCAGCTGGTCAATGGTGCCGATGGCGAGCCGGTCCTTCGGGTCGTGGTCGGCAACCCTGCTCAGCTGGACGGTTCTGCCATGACCTTCCTGGTTCCGCTGGGCGTACGTCTGGCCCCAGGCCTGCAGCTCAAGGTCGATACCAACGAGCCGGTGGGCATGCCCTACCAGGTGTGTGTGCCCCAGGGCTGCCGTGCCGACATCCCGCTGCAGCCGCAACTGCTCAACCAGTTGAAGGCCGGCAGCACCGCCACCGTCAGCATCGTCAACCCGCGCGGCCAGCGTCAGGACCTCAACGTGTCGCTGATGGGCTTCAGCGCCGCCAAGGATCGCGTCGACCAGAACTGATCGATCCTTCACGCCACCCGCCTTCGGGTGGCGTGTCCCTTGTCTTTTCTCCTCTCCTGTCTCTCCTGTCTCTCCTGTCTCTCCTGTCTCTCCTGTCTCTCCTGTCTCTCCTGTCTCTCCTGTCTCTCCTGTCTCTCCTGTCTCTTCTCCCCACCTGTCGATTTTCTGCCAGTCGCATTGTTACCGATCTTGCGCTCGCGCATTCCTTTAGGTCCTCTCCCGCTGCCGTTTTCGGTCGGCAGAGCCGAGGCCGTGCTACGGCACTCGTGCACCTAAGTACGCTTAGCCAAGGGCGCCGACTTCGGCCCAAAGTGGAACAATAAGTTGCAGGTAAATTGCCTATGATCAGCTGCAGGGGCAAAGCCTCGACCGTGACACGCCAAGGCAACGGCAAGCATGGCGACAACGACCAGTGCAGCGCCAGTGAAGAGCGCAGCGATATCGCAAGCGCATCGACACTAAAGAGCGCAGCGCCAACAAAGAGCACAGCGCCAACAAAGAGCACAGCGCCAACAAAGAGCGCATCGACAACAACAAGCACCAGGAGGTGAACGGTGATAACCCTGACGATCAACGACCAGCAGCATGAACTGGACGTGCCCGAACAGATGCCGCTGCTGTGGGCGCTGCGCGATGTGGTAAATCTGACCGGCACCAAGTTTGGCTGCGGCATGGGGCTGTGTGGCGCCTGTACTGTTCACCTGGACGGCGCCGCCGTGCGCTCCTGCGTCACGCCGGTAGCGGCGGCTGCGGGCAAGCACGTGACCACCATCGAGGCCATGGCCACCGACGCTGTCGGCAGCAAGGTGCAGGAGGCATGGCTGGATGTCGGCGTGGCCCAGTGCGGCTACTGCCAGGCCGGCCAGATCATGAGCGCGACCGCCTTCCTCAAGGACAACGCCAACCCCAGCGACGATGACATCGCCAGCGCCATGGGGGGCAACATCTGCCGCTGCGGCACCTACAACCGGATCCGCACCGCGATCCATCGTGCAGCCGGACAGGAGGAGCAGGCATGAACCGTACCGTCGATACGCTGCTGCTGGCCAACGTCAGCCGCAGACGCTTTCTCCAGGGACTGGCCGCCGGCAGCGCGCTGGTGGTAGCCGCCCGCTGGGACCTGGCCGCCGCCGCCGAGGACAAGCAGTACGGCGCCGCCGGCATGGCCTACGGCTGGGTCGACAATCCCAACGTGTTCATCCAGATCGACGAGGACGGCAGCGTCACCGTGACCAACCATCGCGCCGAGATGGGCCAGGGCATCCGCACCAGCCTGGTGATGGTGGCCGCCGATGAGCTGGGTGCCGACTGGAGCAAGGTCAAGGCTACCCAGGCCCCGGGGGATTCCGACACCTACGGCAACCAGGACACCGACGGCTCGCGCAGCATGCGCCACTGGTTCGATCCCATGCGGCGGGCCGCCGCGTCGGCCCGTCGGATGCTGGAACAGGCCGCCGCCCAGCGCTGGGACGTACCTGTGGACGAATGCCAGGCCGGCGTCCACGTCATCGTCCACACGCCTAGCGGGCGCGAACTCGGCTTCGGCGAGCTGGCGGCGGCGGCCAGGGAGCTCGATATCCCCTCTCGAGACTCGCTGACACTCAAGCCCGAAAGCGAATGGCGACTGATCGGCAAGTCCCTCGGCCCCAGCCACGACAGTGATACCGGCAACCTCGAGCGCGCCCCGGCGGTGGACGGTGAGGATATTGTCAGCGGCAAGGCCATCTACGGCGGCGACATGCGCCTGCCGGACATGGCCTACGCGGTGATCGCGCGCCCCGATGTGCTGGGTGCAAGCGTCGCCAGCGTCGATGACAGCGAGACGCTCAAGATTCCCGGGGTGATCAAGACCGTCAGGCTCGAGGGCACCTCCCAGCCGTCTTCCTTCCACCCGCTCGGCGGCGTGGGGGTGATCGCCGACAACACCTGGGCGGCCATCGAAGGACGCAAGGCGCTCAAGATCCAGTGGAATACCGAAGGGCTCGACGCCAACGCCGGCTACGACACCGAAAGCTACCGCGAGATGCTCGAGCAGCGCGCCGATTCCCCCGGCAAGGTGCTCAGAGCCAGCGGCGATATCGAGGCAGCGCTGGCCGACGCCGAGTCCCGCCACAGCGCCACCTACTACATGCCTCACCTGGCCCATGCCACCATGGAACCACCGGTGGCCATCGCCCGGGTAAACGCAGACGGTGCCGAGACCTGGGCGCCGGTGCAGGACCCGCAGAGCGCCCGCGACCAGGTCGCCAAGCAGCTCGGCATCGACGGCGCCAGCGTCAAGGTCAACCAGACGCTGCTGGGCGGCGGCTTCGGGCGCAAGGCCAAGCCTGACTTCGTGGTGGAGGCGGCGCACTTGAGTCGCGCCCTCGACGGCCGCCCGGTGCAGCTTCAGTGGACCCGCGAGGACGACCTTCACCACACCTACTTCCACGCGCTGTCGGTGGACCGCCTGGAAGCCGGCCTTGGCAGCGACGGCAAGGTCCAGGGCTGGCGTCATCGCACCCTGGCGCCGACCATCATGTCGATCTTCCAGGACGACCCCAAGTACAAGGCGACCTACGAACTCGGCATGGGCCTGACGCCCCTGCCCTTCGACATTCCCGCGCTATCGCTGGAAAACGGCGAGGCCCCGGCACACAAGCGCATCGGCTGGTTCCGCTCGGTGGTCAACCTGCCCCACGCCTTTGCCATCCAGAGCTTCGTTGCCGAACTCGCCGCAGCCGCCGGACGCGATCATCGCGACTACCTGCTGGAACTTCTGGGGCCGGCGCGCGAGATCGACCCGCTGGCCGTCGGCGCCACCTGGAACTATGGAGAGGACCCGGAGCGCTATACCATCGATGTCGGTCGCCTGCGTGGCGTCGTCGAGCGGGCGACCGAGGAAGCCGACTGGGGCAAGTCGTTGCCCGAAGGCCGCGGCCAGGGCCTGGCGGTGCATCACAGCTTCTGCTCCTACACCGCCATCGTGCTGGACGTGGAGGTCAACGATCAGGGCAGTGTGATCGTCCACCAGGCGGACGTGGCCTTCGACTGCGGCCCCAGGGTCAACCCCGAGCGCATCCGTGCCCAGATGGAGGGCTCGGTGGTGATGGGCATCGGCATCGGCCTGCTGAACGAGATCAGCGCAAGCGGCGGTCGCATCGAACAGGACAACTTCCACCAGTACCTGCTGCCACGCCAGGCCAACGCCCCGCGTGAGGTGCGTGTCCATCTGGTAGACAATCCCGATGCGCCGATGGGCGGCGTGGGTGAGCCAGGGCTTCCCCCGGTGGCGCCGGCCCTGACCAACGCCATCTTCGCCGCCACCGGCAAGCGCATCCGGGAGCTGCCGGTGGGCAACCAGCTGAAGGGCTGACATCCACCGAGGTGAGCCCCCTTGCGCGGTGACGTCCGCGCAAAAGCGAGCGGCCAGGCTACCCTGAAAGGGTCGCCTGGCCGCTTTTTTACCGCCATTCCTTGACCGGACGGCTACCTCAACGTGAGCGCACCTCGGTCCATAGCTGCTGCAGCATGGTCAGCGAGTCCCCCTCGATCAGCGGCGTGGTCACCAGGTGACCGCTGGTCTCGGGATCGAGCCTGGAGGCCTCTCGCAGCGCCTCGTCGACCATCGGCAGGGCAGCCTCATTGGGTGTTCTGTAGTAGGCATAGTTCGCCGCCTTGGCGGCATTTTCCGGACGCATCATGAAGCTGATGAAGTCCTGGGCCAGCTGCGGATGGGGGGCTCTCGCCGGCACCACGAAGGTATCCATGCCGAGCTGGGCGCCTTCCTCGGGGGCGAAGAAGGCCAGATCACCATAGATCTCGGGGGAATCGGCCTTGCGGTAGTCCACGTCGCCGCTGTAGGTCACCGCCACTGCACTGACGCCTCGTGCCACCTGCTCCACCGCCGCGGTACTGTCGACGAAGCCGGTGAAGTTGCCCCGCTCCAGGGTCTGGCTGACCAGCTTGGCGGCGTTGATCCAGGCCTCCTGACCGACGCAGTCGAACCCAGCTCCCTGGTAGGCGCAGGCCATGCCGAGTGATACCTGGGGATCGCCACCCAGCAGCGCGAAGGGCTGGTCGGGATTGATCTCGGGGTCGAACAGCACGCTCCAGGAGTGCGGCAGCTCGGCGAAGGTGTTGGTGTCGTAGACGATACCGGTAACGCCCCACAGGTAGGGCACGCTGTAGCGCTCTACGGGGTCATAGGGCGGCTGACGGAAGGCTTCCATCAGATCCTCTCGCCCCTGCTGGATGCGCGGGTCGTCGAGCTCCCTCACCAGGCCGGCGTCGATCAGCCGGGTGACGTAGTAGTCGGTGGGCACCACCACGTCGTATTGAGCGTCACCACCGGCGGCCAGCTTGGAGAACATCTCGGCGTTTGAGGTGAAGTAGTTCTGCACCACCTCCACCCCGAACTCCTGCTCGAAGGCCTCGACCAGCGCCGGGTCCATGTACTCGGTCCAGTTGAACAGAAACAGCTTGTCGTCATCCTGCGCCCAGACACCGGTACTGACCATGCCCAGTGCTGCCACCGCCATCCATCGTTGCATGACTTCGCCTCATTCCATGTCGTTGTTGTTTGATCTTGTCTGAAAAGCGCTTGGTTCGCAGGCAAATAATGCGCCAGCCAGACAGCGTTGTACAACGCGAAACTGACAGGCCCGCCCCTCCCCCTCACAAGGCACGACGCCGCTTGCAAGAGCGGCGTCGTGGATACTCCAGGCCTGTTACAGGATGACCGGGGTATCCAGCGCCGTTACCACCGCCTGGTCGCGGTCGTAGATATCGGGACGGAAGGCCAGGTGGCCATCGGTCTCGGGTTGCACCGTCCAGTAGTTGAGCACCACCGGAATGCGCCGATCCAGAGCCACGTTGCGGGTCTTGCCGTCGTTGATCAGGCGGCCGACGTTGGCGGAGGTGTCCGAGTCGTCGAACAACAGCTGGGCCAGCTCCGCCACCCCTTCCACGCGGATGCAGCCTGAGCTCAGCGCACGCTGAGTACGGTTGAACAGCCCTCGCGACGGGGTGTCGTGCAGGTAGACCAGGTGGTCATTGGGAAAACGGATCACGACCCTCCCCAAGGGGTTGCGAGGCCCGGCCCCCTGCCGCAGCATCACCCCGCCGGGGCTCGACCAGTTGACCGAATAGGGATCAACACGCTTGCCGGAGGGTGATAACGCCACCATGTCACGGCTGGCCAGATACCCCGGATCGCGCTTCACTCGAGGCAGAATGTCCTCACGATAGATCGTGGGCGGCACCGTCCAGGTGGGGTTGAGGGTCAGGTGGGTAATCTCCGAACGCAATGTCGGCGTGCGCCGGTAGGGTTGGCCGACGACGATACGTGAGCGCCAGACGTCGCCGTCGGGGCGGAAGTAGCTGAGCCGATAACCGGCGATATCGACCAGCACGAAAGACTCCGGCAGGCCATGCAGCAGCCAGCGGGCACGCTCCAGGTTGGCGCGGATCTGATCGATGCGAAAGCCCACCGGAAGATTGAGGGCGGTCTGGGTATTGGGTCCGACCACCCCATCGTCGGCGAGCAGGTGGCGGCGCTGAAAACGGCGTACCGCCTCGGCCAGGGTGCTGTCGTACACCTCAGCTTCGGGGGCCTCGAGCTCAACGTGCGGGTAGTGGCCGGTGTCGGCGGACATCACTTCCAGTTCACCGATCATCGCCAGGCGCTGGCGCAACAGCGCGACGTCGGTGTCCTGATCGCCGGGACTCAGCGGCGTCTCGCGACTCGGCAGCAGTGGCCAGCCCCCCAGACGTTCGATGTTGCGATAGCGTGCCAGGGCGGCCCTTAGCTGACGATACGGCTCGAAAGGAGGCCGTGCCAGCGCCAGCGCAGCCTCGACATCGCCGTCGTCCAGGGCACGCGACAACGCCACCAGGTCGAACGTCGGTGGCGCAATATCGACCTCCCAGTCACTGTCGATGCGGTGTGGATCGACCTTGCCACGTTGCAGATGGGCCATGGCGGTCAGCAGCGTTTCGGTGGCCTCGAGCTCGAAGCCTCCGGGGGTCTCGAGATCGGCCCCTCTGGCCTGGCCAAGCAGCGCGTCGGGCGCGTAGTCCGAGGGTGAGAGCCCATCATCCTCGAGCGTCTTGAGTCCGTCGGCCAGGGCCTCCACGCGGCCCATGTCGGTCCACACCGGACGCTGGCCACGCAGACTGTAGAATCGCTGTACCATCTCGGAGGCGCCGACCAACTCGTTGGCCAGGGGACCCGGCACGACCCCGTCGAGATCCTGAAGGTTCTGCTCGACGCTGGCATCGCTGGCAAGCCCCTGGCCGTTGGCGACCTCGCCACTGACGTCGCCTCCGTCGCTTGCCGTTGCCCCCCAGACCGGGGCTACCAGCAGACCATAACAAAGCGCTACAGCGACGCCCCTCCTTGGCATGAGTCGCAATAGAACATTTGGGCTAAACATGGCATCTACTCCCTGCAACATGACGTCAATACTGGCCATCCTGGGCGGTATTGTCATAATAGAGTCGTCGGTATCGGGTTCCGCCGAGCCGACCTGATTTTTCTAGCGTGCGCGAAGATCATGTTTCTCCGCTCTGTGTATTAGCGTATCGCGTTATTTGATCTTGCGTAACGCCTGTTCGCGTATCCGCGACATCACCGACAGGAAGCCTAGAGATGTCACGAAGCTCCTCTCATGACAATGCATCACCTCGTCTCTCGATTTTTCGTTACCTCTTATTATTGACCCTAAGTGCCTTTTTTGCGGCGCCTGTTCTCGCTCAGGACTTTCTCAGGACATCCGTCAGGGCGAATGCGCCGTCAGCCACATCGCTCGAACAGACCCTGGCCCGCCTCGCCCCCAAGGCCAACCCGGGGGTACTGCGCCTGGCCGCACGGGCGCTCAACTGCGCCGACCCCGGCGCCGAGCGCCTGGCGGTCATCGACTTTTCCCTGCCTTCAACCGAACGCCGCCTGTGGGTCTTCGACCTGCGCCAGCCCAGGCTGATGTTTCGCGAATGGGTGAGCCACGGCAAGAACTCCGGCGACGCCATGGCCACGCTGTTCTCCAACGTGCCCGAGAGCTACCAGTCGAGCATCGGACTGTTTCGCACCAAGAACAGCTATGTAGGCAGCAACGGCTATTCCCTGCGACTCGAGGGTCTTGAGCCGGGGGTCAACGACAACGCCTTCGATCGCGCCATCGTGATGCACGGTGCGGACTACGTCAGCCAGGAGTTCATCGACCGTACCGGACGCATCGGCCGCAGCCACGGCTGCCCGGCGGTACGTACCGAGGTGGCGGTACCCTTGATCAACAGCATTCGCGACAATCAGTACCTGTTCACCTACTACCCGGACCAGCGTTGGCTCAACAATTCGGCCTTTCTGCGCTGTCCGAACAGCAGTGAGCGCCTGGCCCTCAACGACTGAGTCCATCGCTTGAGGCTCCAGCATCGGCGTCACCCGCCAGCGACGGGTGACGCCTCCTCCTTGTTCTCTTTTGTTCGCAGTTCTGTTCGCACATCTTCTTGAGTCGTTCTCCTCTCTCGTTCTCTCCCTTCTCTCTCCCTCTACCTTCTCTCTTCCTGCTCCTTCTCTCTCTTCCTGCTCCTTCTCTCTTCGCTGCGCTCCTCTACCTTCTCTCTTTGGCACCAAGTCGGCGCACTGGGGCGGTGTCGAGTGCACAATGATGCAGCGCAATGATGCGATCCTGCTGAAGTGCTATTCCGCATGAAAACCACAAGGTGTTGATATAACGAGGTTTCAATAAAAACAGGCATCCCGCTTGCTTAGTAGTGGTTAGCGAGAGCCAGACGTAGACCAGGCCCCAGCGGTACGAGTGCGTCGGACCCGACCTTCAATGGCGAAGGCCACACAAGTTCGAGTGTTCGTCCACCCAGCGAGGGCTGTGTTCATGAATCTGCGCAACAAGGCCAACAGGATTCGCCTGTTTTCCTTCTCGACTCCCCAGATGCGAGCCTTTCACTTCTCCTGGTTCGCCTTCCACCTGTGCTTCTTCGGCTGGTTCGGCATCGCGCCATTGATGGCCGTGGTCAGAGATGACCTCGGACTGACCAAGACCCAGATCGGCAACACCATCATCGCCTCGGTGGCCATCACGGTAATCGTGCGTCTGGCCATCGGCGTCCTGTGTGACCGCATCGGGCCGCGCCTGGCCTACACCTGGCTGCTGTGCCTGGGCGCCATCCCGGTGATGAGCATCGGTTTCGCCGACAGCTTCGAGTCCTTTCTGATGGCCCGCCTGGCCATCGGCGCGATCGGCGCCTCCTTCGTCATCACCCAGTACCACACCTCGGTGATGTTCGCGCCCAATGTGGTGGGTACGGCCAACGCCACCTCCGCCGGCTGGGGCAACCTGGGCGGTGGCACTACCCAGATCCTGATGCCGTTGATCTTTTCTGGCCTGTTGATGCTGGGCGTCAGCGAGACCCTGGGCTGGCGCCTGGCCATGGTGGTCCCAGGTGTGGTGATGTTCATCGCCGGTCTGTGCTATTACCGCTTCACCCAGGACGCGCCCGACGGCAACTTCAAGGACCTGCGCGCACGCGGCGAGTTGCCGGAAGCCTCCGGCGAAGGCTCCATGTCCAGCACCTTCGGCGCCGCCGCCCGGGATATCCGCGTGTGGGCGCTGTTTGTGGTCTATGCCGCCTGTTTCGGCGTCGAACTCACCATCAACAACATCGCCGCCATCTACTTCTTCGACAACTTCGACCTGACCCTGGCCACCGCCGGCATGATCGCCGGACTGTTCGGCCTGATGAACCTGTTCGCTCGCACCATGGGCGGGGTCTTCTCTGACCTGTTCGCCCGCAACGCCGGGCTCAAGGGTCGCGTACGCTGGCTGTTCATCGCCATGCTGTGTGAGGGCGTGGCACTGATGTTCTTCTCCCAGATGCACGTACTGGCGCTGGCCATCGGCCTGATGCTGGTGTTCAGTCTGTTCGTGCAAATGGCCGAAGGCGCCACCTTCGGCGTGGTGCCCTTCATCAACCGTCGCGCCCTCGGCGCGGTGGCCGGTATCGTCGGCGCCGGCGGCAACGCCGGTGCGGTGGCGGCGGGATTCCTGTTCCGTTCCGAATCGATCAGCTACCAGCAGGGGCTGTTCTACCTGGGCGCGGCGGTGATCCTGGCCTCGCTGTGCGCGCTGCTGGTGCGCTTCAGCCCCGAGGTCGAAGCCGAAGAAGCCGCCGCCTACGAACAGGCTGCCTCAGGCGAGACAAGGGGCGCGCTGTCGCTGCGCTGAGTCCGCTGTTGCGACCCCTGGCAAGACGACCTGGGCCCGGCATCCTGCCGGGCCTTCTCGTATCGGGCCCAGCCTGACGAGCCCCTCCCGTGCAGGTCCGTCCGCCAATATCCGACAGGACTCATCCTTTTCTGCTACCCGATATCCGGGAAAAGATGCCCCTTGAAAGTCGCAGACGCCGCCCGAAGGATTGCAACAAAGGCAATGGACGAGCATGCTGAATCAATCATACAGAGATAGCCCGTCAAGCCCCGTCACCGAGAGACCAGGAGGAAGCGATGCGAGAACGAGTGTTGCTGATCACCGGAGCGTCAAGCGGCATCGGGGCCGCCACGGCCAGGGCAGCCGCTCGAGAGGGCTATCACCTCGTCCTGGCGGCCCGTTCGAAGGACGGACTCGAGGCCCTGGCTCAGGAGCTGGGACCGGAGAACGTGCTGACGGTCGGCGTCGACGTGACCGACATCGAGGCCCAGAAGACCATGGTGGACGAGACCCTCGAGCGCTTTGGTCGTCTCGACGCGGTGTTCGCCAACGCCGGACGTGGTGGCTCTCCCGGCGGCTTCAGCGAGGCCGACCCGGAAAGCTGGAAGTCGATGCTGATGACCAACGTGTACGGGTTGGGGCTGACCATCCAGGCCTGCCTGCCAGAGCTCAGGCGTAGCCACGGACACATCCTGCTGACCGGCTCGGCAGCGGGGCGCACCACCATCCCCGGCTCCATGTACGGTGCCACCAAGTGGGCGGTCTCCGGCATCGGCTACAACCTGCGCGAGGAACTGCGCGGCAGCGGGATCCGAGTCACGCTCATCGAGCCCGGCATGGTCAACACCCCCTTCTTCGATGAACCACCGGAACATGCTCTGGAAGATCGCGACGTCGCCAACGCCGTGATGTACGCCATCTCCCAGCCTCACCATGTCGACGTCAACGAGATTCTGGTGCGTCCCACGCCACCGCTGGAAGAGTGAGCGTCTTCACTCTTCGGACACCACCATCACCGACGCGATTTCACCACACCCAGATGGAGACCTCATGACCATTGCTACCGGCGAACGCCTGCCCGACGTGACCCTCTTTACCAACGGCGACAAGGGTCCAGAGTCACTGACCACCGACGCCTTCTTTTCAGGACGCAAGGTGGTGCTGTTCGCTGTCCCCGGCGCCTTCACTCCGGGCTGTTCCAACACCCATATGCCCGGCTTCGTGGTCAACGCCGACAAGCTGCTGGAAAAGGCCGACGCGGTCGCCTGCCTGGCGGTCAACGACGCCTTCGTCATGGGCGCCTGGCAGAAGGACCAGAACGCCGAAGCGATCACCATGCTGGCCGACGGTAACGCCGATTTCACCCGAGCCATCGGCATGGACAAGGATGCCAGTGCCGCAGGCATGGGCGTGCGCAGCCTGCGCTACGCGATGATCGTCAACGACGGCGTAGTCGAGTATCTGGGCGTCGACACCGAACGCGGCGTGATCGAGGCGTCCAGTGCCGAGACGGTGCTGGCCAGGCTCTAAGGCTTGTACGAAAAGTGCCTGCGCTCGGTAATACGGCGTTAAAAACCGGCTGGTGCGCCAGCCCGGTCAACATGCTCACTTACTCCTCGTAAACTGCGCTTTCTCACCGATTTTTGCCTTGTCTAACCATCGCTCGCCGGCTTTTCGTATAAAGCCTGGAGCTGCAAGCGGGGGCTGACGCCCCCGCCTTCCCCCCCTTCTTCAAGGCGGTCATCCAGCACAGTTCTGCTAGTCTTGGGGAGTAGCCCCCACTGACGAGAGCACGGTCCATGAACGCGACAGCAGACCAGGCCATGCGCTTGAGCGGTACCTGCCTGTGCGGTGCGGTGACACTCAAGGTAGCACTTGAACAGCAGAGCGTCGGCGCCTGCCACTGCCAGATGTGTCGAACCTGGGGCGGCGGCCCGCTGTTGGCACTGGAGTCGGTCAGTCAGCTGACGCTCGAAGGCGAAGAGGCTGTCACCTTCTATTCATCGTCCGACTGGGCCGAGCGTGCCTTCTGTCGCCACTGCGGCACCCACCTGTTCTACCGATTGAAGAACGGCGAGCACACTTCGGTGCCCGTTGGCCTGATCGACAGCGGAGAAGCCTGGCGGTTCGACCTCCAGATCTTCATCGACGAGAAGCCCCACTGGTACCACTTCGGCAACGACACCCGCAATCTGACAGGCCAGGAACTGTTCGAGGCGTTTTCCAAGGACACCTGAGACTGGCTCCTGCCAGGCCCTTGGCCAGCGTTGGTGACTTTCGCCACTTGCGTCAGAGCCCGTCCTGTTCCCCCAGATAACACCAGGACGGCCAGCGCAATGCTGGCCGTCCTGTCTTTGTATCGAGCCGTGTCGAGCCGAGTCTTGTCCTGGCATCTCGGCACTTGCCGCTTGGGACGCTAAAGCATCCACTCCACCGGCAGCACCGAGATCAAGGTTACCGCCGCCCGGCGGAAGATGCCCACGTTGGGCTCGCCGTCGTACTGCACTACCCCTTGCGGCGTGCGCTCCAGCCAGATCATGCTGCCGTCTTCGTCCAGCTTGACCTCGTAGGCGTTGTCGAGCACGTCGGTATTGAACACCCGCTGCATTTCCTGAGCGAGCTCCGGACTCTCGATGATAAAGCCGAGTTCGGTATTCAGTCGCGCCGAGCGTGGGTCGAAATTGAACGAGCCGACGAACAGCCGATCGCCGTCCACGGCGAAGGTCTTGGCGTGCAGGCTGGCACCCGAGCTGCCGAAGGGGCCGGCAGATTCGCTGCGCCCCGGCGCATCTGGCGCGCGCTTGAGCTCGAACAACCGGACGCCAGCCTCCAACAGCTCGCGTCGCCGCTTGGCGTAGCCGGCGTGCACCGCGGCCACATCGGTCGCCTCCAGTGCGTTGGTCAGAATGGTCACCTCCACGCCGCGCGCCTCTAGATCGGCGAACATGCGAGTGCCCTTCTCTACCGGCACAAAATACGGCGACACCAGATGCACGCTGTCCCGGGGCGGCCCCAGCAGGCCACGTATGCGTCCGGTCAGCAGGTCTTCATCGGCGGCCAGCCCCAGGCCCTTGGCCGGATCGTCGCTGACCATTCTGGTGTTTGCCCAGACCAGCTCAAGGCTACCGTCCTCGATCGACTCGATGAACTGGCTTTCGTCCAGCGCCTGCCGGTACTCCAGCGAATCAGGGGTACGGACGATTTCCGCCGAGGCCTGCTCGAAGCGTGCCAGCCCCTGGCGCCCCGCCGAGTCGAGCACCCGACTGGCCGGGTAGGAGGACTGGCTGGCCCAGTACAGATCGAAGTCTTCAGAGACCTGCTCGACCACCGGCCCCACGGCGACGACATCGAGATCGGCGAACATCACGTTGTCGCCGGCGCCGAAATACTCGTCGCCGATATTGCGCCCGCCGATGATGGTGGCCTGGTTGTCCACCGTCAGTGACTTGTTGTGCATGCGCCGATTGGCCCGGGAGAAGTCGGTCAGGTAGCCGATAAACCGCGGTGAGCGCACCACGAAGGGATTGAACAGGCGTATCTCGATATTGGGGTGAGCATCCAGCGCTGCCAGCTTGTCATCGAGCCCTGCAGTGTTGGTGTCATCGAGCAGCATGCGGACGCGCACGCCACGATTGGCGGCGTCCAGCATGGCCTGATACAGCATCGAGCCGGTGATGTCGTCGTGCCAGATGTAATACTGGACATCGAGGGTCCGCTCTGCCGCTTCCGCCAGCAACAGTCGTGCGGCAAAGGCGTCGTGGGGATTGCGCAGGGTATGGATACCACTCTTGCCGGGATGGGCATCCACATAGGGTGCCAGCATCTCGCCGAGCGCCGTGTCGCGGGCCTGCTCCAGCGTCAGATGCTGTGTCTGGCTACGCCCTTCCAGGGAGGGCAGGCCGCTGCATCCAGTTAACAACACGGCCACCGATAGCCACAGGGCAAGCATCAGCGGTTTTCCGATAACGGGCATTCGAGAGTTCCATTCGTCGCTGGGTTGGCCGTTACAGCATAGCGAAGTTGCAGAAGAACCACCGCAAGGCTTTTTCTCATCGCCGGCCTCCTCGGCCGCCCCCTCGATCAACCTCTCGAATGCCCTCTCGATGCCACCCCCACGCGGCCACCGTTGCCACCCGAACGCCATATTGACCACAACGAGCGCTTGCAGCCTTCGTTCGTCGCTGCACTGATTTACGTCAAATCTAATTTTACTTTTTCTAATAGCCTTTCCCCGATCCCCTCACGCAGGCCTTCTCCACCGCCGTGAAAAGCCGACTGCCCCGAACAAGAGGAAACCACGATGCCCGTCCGTCACTTCTCCATCGCCCGGCTGAGCCTTGTCGCTCTGTTGCTTGCCGGCACCTCGACCCAGGCCGCCGACGGTACCATCAGTTTCACCGGCGAAATCGTCGCGGCCAACTGCACCATACCGACGGCGGCCACTACCGTGACGCTACCCAAGGTGTCCACCAGCGCCTTCGGTGCCTCCGGCACCCGAGCTGGCCAGAAGGCCTTCCAGCTCGTGCTGAAATGCGCCGCCGGCACCACTGGCCGCAACAAGGTCTCGGTGCGCTTTACCGGAGATGACACCCAGGTGGATCCGGTCACCGGGCTGTTCCTGCTCACCAGCGACAGCACTGCCAAGGACGTGGGGATCGCCGTCTACGACGCCAACGACGATTGGGTCAAGGCGGCCGACAACGACAGCACCCCGCCGGTGGACATCGTGGCAGGCGATGACACGACGGTCATTTCCCTGAGCGCCTGGTACCAGTCCACCGCCGCCACGGTAACCGCCGGCACCGTCAAGGCCAGCGGCAATATCGAGATTGTCTACCAATGACCGCGATAGAAGGCCCCGGCGCTTCGCCCTTTGCCATGCGGGCGTGGCAGCGACTGGTGATACACGCCCTCGGCCTGGGTCTGAGTCTGTGTCTTGCGCTCATGATCGCGGCGTTGCCAGGCCACAAGGCCGAGGCCAGCATCACCATCAATGGCACCCGCGTCATCTATCAGGAGGTCCAGCGGGAGCAGACGCTCCGGCTGGAAAACCAGGATAGTGTCCCGGTGCTGGTCCAGGCCTGGGCCGACCGCCACGCCGGAGGGCGCCCGGCGCGGGACGCCGAGTCGCCATTTCTGGTGACGCCATCGGTATTCCGTCTCGACCCCGGTGAGAGTCAGACCCTGCGTATCCTGCGCATTCGCGACGTGGAAAGGTCCGACCAGGAGTCGCTCTACTGGCTCAACATCAAGGAGGTGCCACCGCTACCCCAGGGGACCACCAACCGACTGCAGCTAGGCATCCTGACACGCCTGAAACTGTTCTATCGTCCGACGGGCCTCGCCGGTGAACCCGGCGACGCCATCGCCAATCTTCAGTGGCATCTGGCGCCTGGCCCCGACCTGCGCCTGGTGTGCGACAACCCCTCGAACTACCACGTGTCGTTGATCGGCGGTGCCTGGCGGCAGTTCAGCGACCACGATGATCTTTCCCTCGACATGCTGGCTCCGCACAGCGAGGCAAGCTGGTCACTGCAGACGAGGCCTGCGCCAGGGTCATCACTGTGGTACCGGGCGATCAACGACTACGGCGCCGTCGTGGTGCGCGAGGCCATCCCGGACACCGAATGAACCGACGACATGGCACTACCGTCTACCGAGTCGACGCCGCTGGCCGCTGCCAGACATCCTCCCCCCTGCCGGTGGTGCTTCACCGCCGGGCGCTACCGGTGGCGAGCGGCATTGGTGGTCGCGGCGGCAGTGGTGGCGACGGTAACTGGGCCACGGCCGGTCCAGGCCGACGAGGTGACCTTCGACCCAGCCTTCCTCGAAGACGCCAGTCTCGACATGCGTCGCTTCTCCCGACCGGACTACGTGCTACCAGGCGACTATCTGGTCGATCTGACCCTCAACCAGACGCCGCTGGGACGCTATCCGCTACGTGTCGAGGACATCCCGGACGGAACACAGCGACTTACCCTGCCCTTGGACGCCTGGTTGGCCGCACGCCTTGAGCCGGCCCTCGAACAGGAAGTGCGACATAGCTGCCGGCTGGACGCCAACTGCTTTCTGGGGGTGGACGCCGCCCTGCCCGGCGCCAGCCTGGATCTCGCCATCGGTGACCTGCGTGCCCACCTCAGCGTGCCCCAGGCGTTGCTTCATCGGCTGCCTCGTGGCCAGGTCGACAGCGCGCGCTGGGAGCCCGGCACCACCGCCCTGCTGGCCAACTATCAAGTGAACGGTTATCGCTCGAGCACCGACGAAGGGCACTATCAAAGTGCCTTTCTCGGCACGACGCTCGGCGCCAACCTTGGCCTGTGGCAGTTTCGCAGCAGCCTCAACGTTTCCCGCAGCGATGACGGCGACGTCGACTGGGACAGCCTTCATCACTACGTTCAGCGGCCCCTGCCGGACCAGGGCTTGCTGCTGCGGGCCGGCGAGATCAACACCCGAGGGGACTTCTTCGATTCGCTGGCGCTGCGCGGGGTTACGCTACGCACAGAGACCCGCATGCTGCCCGACAGTCGACGTGGCTACGCTCCCGTGGTCCGCGGCAGCGCCAGAACCCAGGCGCATGTCACCATCTCCCAGCAGGGACGGCGTCTGCTCGAGACCAGCGTGCCTCCCGGCCCCTTCGAGATCGACGACCTCTATCCCACCGGCTACGGGGGCGATCTTGAGGTGAAAGTCACCGAGGCCGATGGACGCGTCGAGCGTTATAGCGTGCCCTACGCTGCCGTCCCGGGCCTGCTGAGACCGGGTCAATCGCGCCTCTCGCTGGCCGCCGGTCAGTACCATGCCAAAGGCCTCGATGACCCTCCCTCACTGCTGGAGGCCGGCTATCGACGGGGGCTCGGCAACGCCATCACCGCCTACGGCGGCGCCCAGCTCAGTGAACACTACTGGTCTCCACTGATCGGCGCCGCCTTCAATACCCCCGCGGGGGCCATTGCTGTCGATGCCCAGTACGCCCATGCCGACCTTCCCCAGGGAGGTCGCAACGGCTGGAGTCTCGAGGCCTCCTACAGCCGCCACCTGCAATCCACCGATACCGACATCAATCTGGCGGCGTATCGCTACTCGACCACGGGGTTCGTGTCGCTGGCCGACGCCGCCTGGATTGCCGACGCTGACGACGACGGCGCTCAGGCAGACGAAGGATACGTAGACAACAGCACGACCATCGATCAACGCAGTCGCCTGCAGCTCAATCTGAGCCAGCCCCTCGGGCCACGTACACGCATCTCCGCAACCGGCAGCCTGGCGGACTACTGGCATCGCGGCGGCACCGAGTCGTCCTACCAGCTGAGTCTGAGTCACCGCATCGGGCGCGTCAGCCTGGCCCTCAACCTGTCGCGCACCGACAACCGCGAAGGAGAGGCCGAGCACCGCGCGCTGGTATCGCTGACGCTGCCACTGTCCAACGCGTCCTTCGCCCCACGTCTGGGTGTCTCCGCCAGTCGTGACAGCCGCCATCATGACGATGCCCACCTCGACCTCACCGGCACCCTGGGCGACGAACGCGAGCTGTCCTACGGGCTGTTCGCCAATCAGACCCGCGGCCCGAATGAGCGCTACCGCTCCTACGGGCTCAACCTGTCGAGCGGAACCTCCGTCGGCCGCTTCACCGCGGCAGGCTCGAAAAGCGACGACTACCGACAACTTTCCATCGGCGCCAGCGGCGCCGTGCTGATACACCGCCACGGCGTGACCTTCGGCCAGAGCACCGGCGATACCGTAGGCCTGGTCAGCGCCCCGGGGGGCGCCGGCGCTCGCGTCACCAACGCCGCCAACCTGACCCTCGACGATGACGGCGAGGCATTGGTCCCCTACTTGACGGCCTACCACGACAACGCGGTCCAGCTGGACCCGCGCGGCGCCGCCACCTCGGTGGAATTTCAGCGAACTTCGATCGATGTCGCGCCCTATGCCGGCGCGGTGGTGCCACTGCGCTTCGCCACTCGAACCGGGCTGCCGGTGGTGATCGTGCTGGAGCAGAACGGCCGGGGCGTACCGCTGGGCGCCGAAGTCAGCGCCACCGACGGACGCAAGCTGGGGGTGGTCGGCGCCGGCGGCATGCTGCTACTGCGCGATCTGACGCCCGGTACCTCGCTCCAGGTGACGTTGGGAGGCGAACGACGTTGCTGGGCACGTCCTGTCTGGACGCCTCCGACGGACAGCGACGAGATACCGATCGTCACCAGCCCCTGCCAGCCAACGCCACTGAAAGACCTGCTGGAGACAACGTGAATGCGCACCATCGGCTTGAAGACCCGCAGCGCGAGCGCTCCGCTGCGTTTCGCCATCAGACTTCTCGGCTTGCTGCTGTCGATCGCCGCACTGCTGTCGGCGACCTCGGTGGAGGCCAGCTGCCGACGCATCAACCCACCATGGAGTGACCAGCCTCTGACGGTAAATTTTGGCGCCGAGATCGTGCTCGACGAAAACGTGGCCGTCGGCACGCCCATCGCCACGGCGGTCATCCCCGGCAGCCAGCTCTATGCGATCAAAGGAGGCTGGGTCGCTACCTGCAACAATCAGGACGACGCGATCAAGTACTGGTGGCTCGAGCAGCACTACTCCCAGTCCAGCGGCTACTACCCGGTCCCCGGCATCAGCGTGGACAGCGCCGACGGGCGCGTCTACATCATGCAGGACAGCGGTAGCCGCAATCCCTACGGCGGCGGGGGCAGCGGCAGCGTCGGCTATACCACCGAATTGCTGGTCAACGGCAACGCCCATGCGTTCTCCTGGGTTTCCGCTTCCCCCAACAAGAACCTTCCGCCGATCGGCGGGGAGATCCACGGCATCCCCTGCCGCGACGCCCTGCTGGGGACGGGTGCCGCCGAGGGTTACCCCCCCTTGATAGAAATCAACTGCCCCATCGGCGACTACGCCGTCAACTGGCGCCAGCTTCCCCCCTTCCAGATCAAGGTCACGCTCTACCGCATGGCCGGTTCCCCCGGCACCAGCGGTGTACAGCTTCAGAACAACAACAACGCCGGCTTCAGCCTGTTCTCGTTGCTGAACAGCCAGGGCACGCCCTCCGGGGCCAACCACGAACTATTCAATCTGGTCAGGCTGCAGCTGGCCCAGAGTACACGGGTTAGAATCAATCCCTGCCATGGCATCAACAATGTCTCGGTGTCACTGGGAGAGGTGGGCAGCCATCGCTTCACCACCCTGGGCCAGCCCGCCACGGGCGTCGCCGACACCCCGGTGCACGTCACCGCCTGGTGTCACACCGACGGCGACATCAAGTGGGCCGTGCTGGGCAAGGCGGCGGCCTACGATCCCGGCGGGAATCAGGGCATTCTGGCCTTGGACAACGAAGAGCAAAGCGCCAGCGGCGTGGGTATCCAGCTGATCCACACAGGTAGCCTGGCGCCACTGCCGATCACCCCCGAAGGCAGCGCCTTCGATGCCTACCGCTGGATCGACACCAACCTTCATGCGCAGGGCGGCAACATCTTGATGCTCGACTTTCTGGCCCGCTACGTGAAGACCGGCACCGTCACGCCAGGTACCGCCAACGGCCATGCCACTCTGGTGCTGTCGCCTAAATGACAGCACCAGCCTCGAGCCCCATGCCTGACACCTTGTTCTAGACACTATCCAGTGACATCGACAGCAACAGAAAGGAAAGCGTCTTGCCGTGACCATCCAGGTTCAGCGCGCCATTGACGCCACCCTGGAGCACGTCATCAAGGACCAGGTTCATCCCGCCCAGCGCAGGCATCAGATAACGTTGCACGCGTGTTACCCCTCGATGGGCGAACATGGCCTTGACCCTGTCCTCGGTCACCAATGACACCAACCGCTCATAGTCGTCGTGCCGATAGGCAAACAGTGCAATGTTCAGACGATCACCCTTGTCACCGGCCCGGGCGTGGGCAATATCGTGCAGCCGCTCTGGTGCAGCACGCCTCGCAGCATTGCTCTCCTGACTCATGCCGGTTCTCCTCGGGTTGCAGACTTGAGCCTCGCGCCGGCCACGATATCCTCGCGCCGCACCAGATAGGATGAGCTGAGCAAGCGACGCTGGAACTGCCGCCGTACCCCTCCGCCACCCGCAGGTCCTGCGCAGTAGAGTGCCAGCAGCTCCTGGGTGGCACGCTCGACCCAACGCTTCTTCGGGTGCTCTACCGCCAAACGCAGGCGGTAGTCGCCATCACGGTTTCCCGACCCCGTCAGTTGGCCGGCGTCATCATTGAAGACGCTGAGGTGCCCGATGATGTCGAAACGCGCCTTGAGATCCGGTGGAGCACGGAAGCTCAGACGCTCACGCAGCACATCGGCGGCCAACCTGGCTCGTTCCAGCGCATTGGGGCCGGCGTAGGAAATTTCCGCCTCTCCCTGCCAGCCGGCATCGTGGCATACGGTGGTCTTCAATCGGTCGGGGGCAGGCTTGCCTCGGATACCGGTCACCGCCACCCTGTCGATACCGACCTGCTCAAGACGCACGCTTGTCAGGTCCACCACCACATCGGGCGTCAGATAGGCGCTGGGGTCATGGACCTCGTAGAGCAACTGTTCCTTGACCGTCTCGATCGTGACCAGGCCACCGGTCCCCGGCGGCTTGGTCACCACCAGGGTGCCATCCGCCTCGACTTCGATAATCGGATAGCCAAGCCGCGCCATGTCCGGGACGTCCTTGAACCCGGGATCGGCGAAATACCCACCACTGACCTGCGAACCGCACTCGCCGAGGTGCCCCGCCATGGTACCTGCCGCCAGCAGGTCCCAGTCGTCCCACGACCAACCGAAATGCTTGATCAGAGGGGCCAGAAACAGCGCCGGATCGGCCACCCGGCCGGCGACCACGACCTCGGCGCCGAGCTCGAGCGCCTCCACCAGCGGCGCCGCACCAAGATAGACGTTGGCCGACACCAGGGCTCCTGCTTCGGGCAGGTCTCTGGATTCGGCCTCCCAGCGTGTCAGGTCGAGCGCCTCCAGCCGGTCACGGACGTCATCGCCAAATACCTCCGCCACCTCCAGCGCCCCCAGCTCCAGCCGTCGCGCCAGAGTGTGCACACGACAGCAGGCGCTGGCCGGGTCGGCGGCGCCGAAGTTGCCGAGAATCGCGATGCCATTGTCCTGGCAGGTGGCGAGAACCGGCTCGAGCAATTCTTCGATCAACGGCTCGTAGCCTCCTTCGGGATCGTCACGCAGACGCCGGTGAGCCCCCGCCAAGGTGCGTTCCCCCAGGGTCTCGAAGACCAGTGCGCAGGGTTCTCCGCGCCGGGCCAGTTCCGCCACCACGGCGATCGCGGCATCGGTACGATCACCGGAAAAGCCCGCACCGCTACCAAGTAGAAAGCTCATCGGGTGATCTCCTCCGAGTGGGTGCTGGCGCCGACAACCGATTCATGGGCGCTGTCGAGCCTGCCCAGTTGGCGACGCCTGGAGACGAACATCGCGAACACGCCCACCAGCGCCGCCAGGGTGGATAGCCAGCCAGGGGTCAGCGCCAGGGCAATGAGGGCCACCAGCGCCAGGACGTCCAGCCACGGCCGGCCGGTGAAGGCGGCGCGAGACATCAAGGATGCGAAGGCCAGCACGAAGACCACCCCCTGGCTCGCCGCCAACAGGATGTCGATGCCATCGCCAAAGCCGGCCAGGGCCGGATATACCAGCAGCAGAAAGGGAATCACGTAGATCGCCGCCGCCAGGCGAACGGCTTCCACCGCAGACTTCAGCCAAGGCGTATTGGCGATGCCGGAGGCGACGAAGACGGCGACACAGACCGGCGGTGTGATCACCGACAGGGTGGCGTAGTAGAACACGAACAGATGGGCGATCAGCGGGTCCACGTCGATACTGGTCAGGGCCGGTGCCAGCACCGAGGCCACCAGCACGTAGGCGGCGGTGGTCGGGATCCCCATGCCGAGGATCAGACACACCAGCGCCACGATCAAGGCCACGATCATGGTGGACTGGCCTACGTCGACGATCAGGCTGGTCAGGGTCACGCCGATGCCGGTCATGCCGATCATCGCCACCAGAACCTGGGCGCCTGCCAATAGCACGCCAATGATCACCATGCCGCGACCGGCGTCTTCGAGACCGGCGAACAGGGTGTTGACGATGTCTCGCGGCGAGCGCCGTGCCAGCACGGCGAACAGCACGAAGGTGATCACCGTCATGGCGATACCGTAGAAGGCCGCAGTCTGGATCGACTTGCCACTCAGCACGCCGGCGAACAGACCGCCGAGAGCAGCGAGGATCGGGATCAGACGTGACGCTCGCAGCACCTCAGACCAGGCCGGCAGGTCTTCGGCAGGCACCACCCTTAGCCCGCGACGTCGCGCGACCAGATGGATGGTCATGAACACGCCCAGGTAGAACAGTACCGCCGGCAACAGCGCTGCCAGAGCGATGCGCAGGTAACTTTCGCCCAGTATCTCAGCCATGATGAAGGCCGCAGCGCCGAGAATCGGCGGGGCCACCTGGCCTCCGGTGGAGGCCACCGCCTCGACCCCAGCCGCGAAGGGGCGCGGATAGTCCAGGCGCTTCATCATCGGGATGGTGAAATTGCCGGTGGTGGCGACGTTGGCCACCGCACTGCCGCTGACCATGCCGAACAGCCCCGAGGCCACGGTGGCCACCTTGGCCGCCCCACCCGGAGAGCGCCCGCTGATACGCAGGGCGATATCCATGAAGGTGTTGCCACCCCCGGTATGCAGCAGTAGCCCCCCAAACATGACGAAGGCCGCGATGGTGGTGGCTGCCACTCCTACCAGCATGCCCCAGACCCCGAGATCCCCCAGGTAGAGCGTCTCGGTGATGTAGAAGACATCGAAGCCTCGATGGCCCAGCGGCCCGGGAATGGCAGCACCGAGCCAGGCGTAGGCCAGGCCGCCGAGCACCAGCAACGGGAAGATCGCGCCGATCGCCCGACGCGACAGCTCCAGTACGGTCACCACCAGCACAGCGCACAGCGCCATGTCGCGTGGTGTGGCCCAGGGCAGTTCGGTCAGAATCCGCTGCTGGTTCAGCGCCACGTAGACGCACGCCACCACCACACCCAGGGCCAACAGAACATCGACCACGCCACCGATGCGCCGCCAGGACGTGCCCCGACCCAAGGGATAAAGCGTCAAGCCGAGCAGCAGCACCAGTGTCAGAAAGAGACTGCGCTGGACCAGGCTTTCGAACGCGCCGAACGCCGAGGTATAGAGGATCAAGGCGCCCAGCGACAACGCCAGGCCCCGGGAAAGCAGTGTCAGCATGGGACGGCCTCGATCAGTCGGCGGGGGTCAGCGCTTCGGGAATCGCGTGCCCTTGCTCTTCGTAGTAGCGCGCGGCACCGGCGTGCAACGGCACGCTACCAACCGTCAGGGTCATCTGCGCCATATCGGCACCTTCCAGAGCGCCAAAGGCGTTGACCTGAGGCTCGGGGTTCTCCATCACCGCCTTGACGATCTCATAGGCAGTCTGCTCGTCCAGTGACGGAGAGGCATGGACCGCGACGCCAAACGCCCAGGTGGTGTAACCAGGAATGTCTTCAGCAGCACCCGCCGGGATATCCACCACCGCCAGTTCCGGCATCTGTTCGCGCAGTGTGTCGGCCTGGGCTTGATCAAGCGACAGCACGGCGACGTCGGTGAAGGTCGCGATATCCAGGCTGGAACCGTCCAGGCGTTCGCCGACGCCAGACTTTACGTAGCCGGCGATGCGCCCATCCTTGATCGAGTCCACCACGTCGCTGGTGGACCCACGAACATAGTCTGGCTCGATGCCGAGGGTGGCGAAGACCGCCTCGGAGGTCGCCTCGGTGGACGATCCGGTAATCCCCGGGTTCAAGCGAACGCCGTCCAGACCGGCGAGATCCTCGACGCCGGCGTCCTGACGCATCACCACGTTCTGGGGCGCCACGGTGTAGACCCACAACAGACGGGTATCGACCGGCCGAGAGGCGTATTCGCCGGTGCCGGAATAGGCCTGATAGCCGGTGTTGGTCGTGACCAGCCCCATGTCGACCTGATCGCGGCTCAGGCGACGCAAGTTGTCGACCGTGGCGCCGGTCTCGGCCACCGAGGAACTGACGCCCTCCAGGTGCTCGTTGATGATCTGGTTGACGGCAACAAAGTAGCCGTAATGGCTTGAGGAACTGGACGTGGAGCCGATCAGCAATCGGTCCTGGGCGTAGACGGAGGATGTGGCGATCATCGCGGCGGCGGCCGCGCACAGGGTCACTCGGCGGTTCATGGCGTTCTCCAGCCCTTCAAAGGGCATGTTGTTGTTGACCGTGTTGCAGGGCTCGCGGAACTGAACAGTGGACCGGCGCTGTGGACCAACGCCGCCACGAGCCATTCGCCTGTCTCTGTGGGAAGGCGACATCCTGAGCATGGTCCCGACACCACCTTTTGACTATTGAATAGTTTTTTGGAAACGTTTTAATAAATTTATGAAACCCAGCATCCAGCAGTTGCAGGCCTTTGTCGCCGTGGCCCAGTCTCACTCGCTGTCCCAGGCCAGCGAACGACTGCATCGCTCACAGCCGGCGATCTCCATTGCCCTGCGCAATCTGGAATCCCAGGTAGGTGGTCTGCTGTTCAGCCGCGACGCTCGTCAGCTGGTGCTGACGCCTGAAGGCAGAGACTTTCTTCCGGTGGCGTTGCGCCTGCTGGGTGACTGGAAAGATGCGCTCGATGACCTGGAAGCCACGTTCTCCAAGCGCCGCGGCAAGATCACCGTCGCGGCACTACCGACCCTGGCCGGCGGGCTCTTGCCTGGTGTCATCGCCGACTTTCGCCGCCGCTATCCTCAGATCAAGCTGAGCCTGCATGACGTTCTCGCCGATGAGGTCGCCGCTCTGGTTCGGGAAGAGCGTGCTGACTTCGGCCTGTCGGTCGAGCCCCAGGGCGCCGATGACCTGGACTTTCAGCCGATCGTCTCTGATCACAATGTGGTGATCTGCCCCCTGGGGCATCCCCTGCTGGCGCTGGACAGGGTCCCCTGGCGGGCCTTGATGGATCATCCGTTCATCGGCATTCACCGCCAATCCAGCTCTCGCCAGGAGATCGATCGAGTGATGGCCGACATCGGAGGGTCACTGGACCTGCAGTGCGAAGCGGGGCAACTCGCCACGGTGGGTCGCATGGTGGCGGCGGGACTGGGGATCAGTGTGCTGCCCTCCCTGAGCCTGCGCCTGATCTCCCCTGTGGGCCTGGACCACCGTGTCCTCGTATCGCCATGCCTGCCACGTCGGCTCGGCATTCTCTACCGCCGCCGTGCGCCGCTGTCCGCCGCCGCATCAGCGCTGAGAGACATGCTTCAAGAGGCTGCCCGGTCAGAGGCTCCGTCGACGTTGAAAGCAGAGCCTGAACCCTGAGCCACGATCAGGTCGCCAGCCACTAGCAACTGGCGTCGCTGGCCCCTCGTGTAGTCTGCAACGCAGCCGTTGCCGCCGCGCCTGCCGCTACCCGCGACACCACGCCGCCGACGATGATCAGGCAGGGGGATGGCAGGGGGCTCTCCGCCAGGCGCTGATCGATATCGCCAAGGGTGCCCACCAACGAGGCCATCTCAGGAAGACTGGCGTTGGCCACCAGCATCACCGGCCAGTCCTGTGGCAGGCCTGCGCCACGCAGGCCACGGGTAATCGCTCCAAGCTTGTTGAGCCCCATGTAGAACACCAGGGTCTCGTCGCGTCGGGCCAGCGATGCCCAGTCCGGCTCGCCCCCCTCGCGACACTGCTGGGCGGTGATCAGGCGAAGACTCTGGGCGTGGCCGCGATCGGTCAGCGGAATCCCCATGGCGGCGCAGGCGCTGGCCGCCGCCGAGATGCCGGGCACGATCTCACGCGCTATGCCGGCCTCGTCGAGGGCGTCGAGTTCTTCCCCCAGGCGTCCAAAGATGCCCGGATCGCCGCCCTTGAGGCGCACCACCGCCTTGCCCTGGCGCGCCAGCGCCACCAGCAGGGTGCCGATCTGCGCCTGATCGACGCTGTGGTGGCCCCTGGCCTTGCCGACATAGTGGCGCTCGACACCGGCCGGAATCATCGCCAGTACCTCGGGCCCCACCAGGCGGTCGTAGACCACCGCGTCGGCGTGTTCGATCCGATCCAGCGCCTTGAGCGTCAGCAGTTCACCCGCGCCGCTGCCAGCCCCCACCAGCGCGACCCGGCCAACAGCGCCGCCTGACCGATGGCCAGCGCCGCTGGCAGCGGACAGGGAAGCCAGCCGGTCGGCCAAATGCTGGCTTTGCCCTGCCAGTCGCCCCAGCAGCATCGACAGCCCGTCCAGACGACGTGCCAGCCAAGGCTTCGTCCCCGCTTCAGCAAGGTGACCCTGCCGGTCTCTAGGCCGACTGGGGTTGTGCGCGCTCGATGCGACCACGGCTCTTCTCCTCTTCCACCAGACTCTTCAATTCGGGAATACAACTGCCGCACTGGGTGCCACAGGCCAGCCGCGCACCGAGCGCCTCGACGCTGTCGTCGCCGGCACGAATCGCCCGCTGGATCGGGGTACGCCCCACCTGATGGCAGCTACACACGATCGGCCCCTGGTCGGCGGCGCCGTCATGACAGGCCGCCAGCACTCGCCGCCGATGCTGCTGCCCCATGGCCTCGCCACGCGCGGCCTCGTCGAAGCGCTCGCACAGCCAGCCAAGCCCCGGCAGTTCGCTGACCGGGCCAACCATCAGCCACCAGCACAGGCGTCCTTGTTCGAACCCCGCCAGGCGCCAGCGACCACTGGCCGGGTCCTGGGCCACCGGGCCCAGCTCCCCCGGCAACTGGCGTGCGGCCCAGTCGAGCCAATCGCGGTCGACGCCCGCTTTCTCGACGCTCCCTTTCTCACCCCCCCCTTTCTCACCCCCCCCTGGCTCGATCGGCTCACCGGCCAGTTGCCATCGCTCCGCCGAGGCCAGCGGGACCCGCGTCCAGTAGTTGGTCCCCTCGACCACCCGGGCCGCCAGGCCCGAACCCTCGGGCGGTCCCTGCTGGGCCAGTGCCCGGGAAACCACCAGGGTCGCCTCCCAGGCGTGCTGCAGCGGCGTGACCGCCACCGCGCCATGCTTGGTCTCCGGCTGGCCAGAAAGCGGATCGACGTCCGGGGCGAACAGGCTCCCCGCCAGTGGCGAGTGACTGAAGCGCGGTGTCCAGTGGATGGGCACGAACACTTCCCCACGGCGCTGGGCGGCAGAGACCCTGACGCGGGCGCGCATCTCGCCGCTGCGCGAGCGGATCCTGGCGAGCCCCTGGTCACACAGCCCCAGGGCCTCGGCGTCATCCCGGTGGACCTCGACGAAGGGCTCGGAGCGGTGATTCATCAGTCGGCTGGCCCTGGCGGTACGGGTCATGGTGTGCCACTGATCGCGCACCCGCCCCGAATTCAGCCGCAGCGGAAAGTCGGCATCAGTCGCCTGGCGCGGCGCCCGGGCGCTCACCGGCCACAGCCGGGCCCGACCGCTCTCGGTGTAGAAGCGGCCGCTTTCGAACAGCCGCGCGGTGCCTCGTGGTGCGCTTGCCGTCACCGGCCACTGGATCGGAGCCAGATCGTCGTACTCGACCCGGGACAGCCCCGCCAGCCCGGAAATATCGAAGGCCCGCCGTCCCTGGTTGTCGAGGCCCGACAGGCGCGCATGCTCGTCGAAGATCTCGCTGGGGTGGTCATAGGCGAAGGCCTCGCCGAAGCCCAGGCGCTCGGCCACCCGGCACAGGATCCACCAGTCGTGGCGGGCCTCGCCAGGCGGCGGCAGGAGCCCGCGCTGGCGCGAGATACGCCGTTCGGAGTTGGTGACGGTACCGTCCTTTTCCGACCAGCCGCTGGCCGGCAGCACGATATCGGCGAGTTCCACCAGGTCGGTGTCGGCCATGCACTCCGACACGATCACCAGCGGACAGCGCTCGATGGCGCGGCGTACCCGGTCGGCATCCGGCAGGCTCACCAGAGGGTTGGTGGCCATGATCCACAGCGCCTGGATGTCGCCGCGCTCGACGGCCTGAAACAGTTCGACCGCCTTGTGGCCGGGCTCCCGGGGCAGCGTCGGCACCAGCGCCTCGGTCGACCAGAAGCGGGTCAGCCGTTCGATGGCGCCCGGGGTGTGGTAGTCCATATGGGCGGCCAGCTGGTTGGCCAGTCCGCCGACCTCGCGCCCGCCCATGGCGTTTGGCTGGCCGGTGATGGAAAAGGGACCGGCGCCGGGCAGGCCAATCTTGCCGCCGGCCAGGTGGCAGTTGAGGATGGCCTGGCACTTGTCGGTGCCGCTGGTCGACTGGTTGACCCCCTGGGAGTAAAGCGTGACCACGTGCAGCTGGGTGGCAAACCAGTAGTAGAAGGTCTCGAGGCGCTCGGCGTCGAGATCGCAGGCCGCCGCCACCGCCTCGATGTCCGAGGCCTCGTCCAGGGCGGCGGCAATCGTCTCTTCGGCGCCGTCCACATGGCGCTTCAGATAGACCTCATCGAGCCGTTGGCGACGGGCCATCCAGGCCAGCAGGCCATTGAACAGCAAAGCGTCGCTGCCGGGGCGCAGCCCCAGGTACAGATCGGCGATCTCGCAGCTGTCGGTGACCCGAGGATCGATGACCACGACCCGCATCAGCGGATTGCGGGTCTTGGCCAGACGCAGCCGCTGATACAGCACCGGATGGTTCCAGGCCAGATTGGACCCCACCAGCACCACCAGTTCGGCCTCTTCCAGGTCCTCGTAGTTGCAGGGGACGGCGTCGGCGCCCAGGGTGCGCTTGTAGGCCGCCACCGCCGACGCCATGCACAGCCGCGAGTTGGTATCCAGGTGCGGTGTTCCGAGAAACCCCTTGAACAGCTTGTTGGCGACGTAGTAGTCCTCGGTCAATAGCTGCCCGGACAGGTAGCCGGCGATGGCCTCTGGACCGCTGCCCTCGGCAATCGCTCCGAGACGCTCGGCCACGGCGTCCAGCGCGCTGTCCCAGTCGGCTTCGCGACCGTCCACCCTGGGTCGCGTCAAGCGCCCCTGAACGCCAAGGGTCTCCGCCAGGGCCGAGCCCTTGACGCACAGGCGCCCGAAGTTGGCCGGGTGATCCCGATCGCCCTGGAGGGTGACCGACTCGCCATCGCGACGTAGCTCGATGCCACAGCCGACCCCGCAGTAGGGACAGGTGGTGCCTGTGGCCTCGCCGCCAGCACCGCTGTCGATCTCCGTGCTGTCGCTATCCGTCCGGGTCATCGCGCTCTCCTCTGGGCCATCTTGCTGCCTTGGCATATCGTCGGCATCTCATCGGCAGATCATCGCTCCGCTAGCGGCCGGGCCTTGATCGGTCGGGTCTTGCTGCGGCCCAAACGCACGACGCCCATCCCGTCGAGCGAGGCTCGAGGAGATGGGCGTCGTTGCCGGATGAAATCCCGCGCTGGATTTCGTGTGTGCTAGCGCCCGTTGCAGACGAGTTGTCGGACCGGCCCACCCGCCACCAGCGTCGGGACCCTTCCTGGCTCGGCCTAGTGATCTGGCTCGGCCTAGTGATCGGGCTCGACGTAGTCATCTGGCTCGGCTTAGTGATGCCCATGGCACCAACAACGGCACTAGCTTTGCCAGTAACCAAAGCAAACCCTGTGCCAGAACACCATAATCGCCCCCTGCAGTGTGGAATGCTGGTGCCAGCCAATTGAAGCCACGACGTTTTTTCTGACGTTTGCCCAGGCGATGGTGGCGAGAAGACGTCTGACAGACCCCAGGCTCGCACCACAACGAACGATAGAGGCCACCGTTTACGCACCCTTTCGGTGCGCGAGCGCCTGCCCGGCATATCTGCGGGGGCACGGCGGCGGCTTTGCAGGGGGTTATCTCCCTGACAGAAAACGACAAGATCGAAAATGGAACGCCTTTTGCGCTGACAGGTGCAGAGGCACCCAAGGTGCACCCTTCATCATGTCGACTCGAGCTCTATCGAGCGACAGCATCATCGAGCCACGCCCATGCCCGAACACGACACCTTGAAGGTCCTGCTGGTCGACGACGAGATAGTGCGCGCCGCCATGGTCGAAGAGGCGCTTGCGCTGGACGGACACCAGGTGGTCTGCCGACTGTCAAGCCCGGCCAGCCTCAACGACATGGTGCAGCAGCATCAACCCGACGTGGTCATCATCGACATGGAATCGCCTGACCGGGACACCCTGGAAAGCATGGCGCTGCTGCAGCGGGAAAACCCTCGACCGGTGGTGTTCTTCGCCGACCAGCACGACCCCGAATCGCTCAAGGCGGCGGTGAAGGCCGGCGTCAGCGCCTATGTGGTGGACGGTCTGGCGGCCAACCGCGTCAAGGCGGTCATCGATGTCGCCATCGCCCGCTTCGAAGCCTTTCAGGGAATGCGCCGCGACCTCGACAAGGCACGCAATCAGCTCGCCGACCGCAAGCGCATCGAACAGGCCAAGGGCCTGTTGATGAAGCATCAGAGCTGCGATGAGGAACAGGCCTACCGCATGCTGCGCAAGCTGGCCATGGACCGCGGCCAGCGCATCGCACAGGTCGCCCAGAACGTCATCGACATCCTCAAGCCACTGGAGAAGGGATCATGAGTCCATCGCTGTCTTCTGACGCGGCCAGCACGTCCAGAACTGGCGCGCCGCATCCACCCGAGCTCGCCAGCCTGACCCTGGGATTCGTGCCACTGCTGGATGCTGCGCTGTTGATCATCGCCCGGGAAGGCGGCTTCTTCGCCGCCCAGGGGGTCGAGGTCAGCCTGTCACGCGAGAACGCCTGGTCCACCCTGCGCGACAAGGTCGCCGCCGGCCTGCTTGACGGCGCCCAGATGCTGGCGCCAATGCCGCTGGCCATGAGCCTGGGGCTGTCCCGCGCGCCTTGTGACACCCTGGCCGCCGCGGTGCTGAGCCGCCAGGGCAATACGCTGGTGCTGTCTCGCCGCCTGGCCGATGCGGTCGGCGCTTCGGTCGACAACGGGGAGCCCGGCGCCTTCGGCGCGGCCAGCGAACTGGCCCGACGCTTCAAGGCCTCGCTGAAAGAAGGCACCCGGCCACGCCTGGCCATGGTCTACCCCTACTCCTGCCAGCACCTGTTGCTGCGTGACTGGCTGGCCCGCGGCGACATCGACGTCGACAGCGAGGTCGAACTGGTCGCGCTGCCGCCCCCGCGCATGGTGGACGCCCTGCGCGAAGGCGAGATCGATGGCTTCTGCGTCGGCGAGCCCTGGGGCAGCCTGGCCCAGCATCGTCAGGTGGGTCGAGTGGTGGCCAGCGGTGCAGAACTGATGCCGGCGCATCCCGAGAAGGTGCTGGGGGTGACGGCCTCCTGGGCGCGGCGCTACCCGAATACCCTGTCCGCGCTGCTGCGCGCCCTCCAGGCCGCCGCCCTGTGGCTGGACAAGGCGCCTGAGGCCAGACGCCAGACCCTGGCCTGGCTGGCACTGCCCCCCTACCTCGATGAAGCCGTAGGCCATCTCGACGAGCTGCCGCTGGAAGCCGCCCCGGGCTACCCCTGCATCGGTGAGCGACTGCGCCCCCTGACGGCCGACTTCGAGGGGCTGATCCAGCGGTTGTCGCCGCTGCTCGAGGCTCGCGGGCGACAGCTCGACACCGCCACCCTGGAGGAGTGCTACAGCGCTGTGCATTACGACGCCGCCACGCACCAGTACGGTGCCGACACGCCCTGAACCCTGCCTGACCGGTGCTGACGCCCGCCACCAGTGCCTGCACCAACAGGCTGTTTTACCTGCACAAAACGTAAAACAGGCATGAAACTTGGATAGCCTGTAGCAAGTGCCGGCGAATGCCGGCGGCGGTCAACGGCGATCGCACCGACACTAGACAAAGACGTCTCTTCACCCTCCGACGCCGGAGGTGTGAGAGACGTCTTTGGCGTTTTTGGAGCCCATGCGATGCCTTATTCCACTGGTCCTTCTGACTCCAGGCCCCGTTCCTCAGGCCTGCCTGACTCAAGGTCCCGTTCCGAAATGACCCAGGCCGGCTCGTCTTCGCCGACGAGGTCTGACGACGCACGTCTTCCCCACCTGGTGATCGTCGGCAACGGCATGGCCGCGCATCGATTGATCGAGACCCTGGCGGCCCAGAGTGGTGCCCCACGACACATCACCGTGATCGGTGCCGAACCGCACGCGGCCTACAACCGCATTCTGCTGTCGAGCTGGCTGGCCGGCGATGTCGAGCAGGATGGATTGACGCTGACACCGCCGCATGACTCCGCCGTCACTGTCGATCAGCGCCTGGGCGCGCGGGTGGAGCGGATCGATCGTACCCGGCGCCTGGTCGAGTGCGACGACGGCGAGGTGATCCCCTACGACCACCTGGTGCTGGCACTGGGTTCGCGCAGCGCCATGCCACAGATCCCCGGCATCACTCTGACGGGCGTGTCGGGCTTTCGCGATCTGGACGATGCGGCGCGCCTGGCCGACGCAGCAAAGGCTGGCGGCGCGGCGGTGGTGGTCGGTGGTGGCCTGCTGGGCCTGGAGGCCGCCGCCGGCCTCGCCGCCAGAGGCATGCAGGTATGCGTGCTGCAACGCTCACCGCGCCTGATGAACCGGCAGCTGGACGCCACCGCCAGCACCATGCTGGCAAGCGAAATCGAAGGCCGCGGCATCCATCTGAAGACCGGGGCGCGGTTGGCCGCGATCGTCGGCGATGAAAACGGCCAGGTGGTCGGTGTGCGCCTGGAAGACGACGAGCGCCTGCTGCCGGCGAACTGCGTGGTGATCGCCGCCGGCATCACCCCCAACGCCGAGCTGGGCAGGGATGCGGGGCTCGATTGCGATCGCGCCATCGTCGTCGACGACACCCTGGCCACCTCGGACCCCGACATTTCTGCCCTCGGCGAATGCTGCCAGTTCGAGGACACCACCTACGGCCTGGTGGAGCCGATCTGGCATCAGGTCGAGGTACTGGCCAGTCGCCTGTGCGGCGAGCCCTCGGCGCCTTACCACGAACGCGCCTGCGCCACCAAGCTCAAGGTTTCCGGCGTCTCGCTGTACGCCTTCGGCCCCACCGAGGCCGAGGACGGACATGAGGTCCTCAGCTATCGCGACCAGGGCGAATACCGCCGACTGCTGCTGCGCGACGGCCTACTCGAGGGCGCCGTGCTCTACGGCGATACCCGCATGGGCCCCTGGCTATTCCGGCTCGCCGAGCAAGGCCAGCGACTGGACCGAGCGCGCCACTCGCTGCTGCTGGGCCAGGCCGATACCGAGGCCCTGCTGGCGGACGACGCCACCACCGACACCGACCCATCGACCACCGAACAGGATGCCGCCTGATGTCCAGCACAAAGCACAATCTCGCCGCACACAATGCTCCCGACAGCGACGCCACGGATACCCGCCCCACCCTGGTCGTGGTAGGCAACGGCATGGTAGGTCACCACCTGGTCGAGCAGCTGGTCGAACGTGATCAGCACCGCCGCTACCGCATCGTGGTGTTCGGCGAGGAACGTCATCTGGCCTACGACCGAGTGCACCTGTCGGAGTACTTCAGCGGCCGCGACGCCCAGTCCCTGGCGCTGTCCACCGCCGACTACTACGCCGAGCACGGCATCGAGCTCAAGTTGCACCAGGCGGTCACCGCCATCGATCGCGATGCACGGCGCGTTCACACCGACGCTGGCTACCTCGACTTCGACCGTCTGGTGCTGGCCACCGGTTCCTTCCCCTTCGTCCCGCCGATTCCCGGCAATGATCGCGAGGGCTGCCTGGTCTACCGCACCCTGGACGATCTCGACGCCATTCGCGCCGCCGCCGCCACCGCCAATACCGGCGTGGTGGTGGGGGGCGGACTGCTCGGGCTGGAGGCCGCCAACGCCCTGCGCGGCCTCGACCTGGACACCGCGGTGGTCGAATTTGCCCCGCGTCTGATGCCGATGCAGGTGGACGAGCAAGGCGGTGAACTGCTCAAGGAAAAGATCGAGGGCCTGGGCGTCCAGGTGCTGACCGAAAGAGCGACCCGCGAGATCGTCCCCGGTGAAGCCAGCCGTCTGCGCATGGTATTTCAGGACGACAAGGTGCTGGAGACCGATCTGATCGTGTTCTCCGCCGGCATACGCCCCCGGGACGAGCTGGCCCGCGAGTGCGGGCTCGAGATCGGCGAACGTGGCGGCGTGGTGATCGATGACCACTGCCTGACCAGCGATCCCGCCATCCTCGCGGTGGGCGAGGTCGCGCTGTACAACAACAGCATCTTCGGTCTGGTCGCCCCCGGTTATCAGATGGCCAAGGCCGCGGCCGACACCCTGTGCGGTGGCGATTCGACCTTCACCGGGGCCGACATGAGCACCAAGCTCAAGCTGATGGGGGTCGACGTGGGGGCCATCGGCGACGCCCACGCTAACCGCCATCCCGGCGCCAAGCAGTACCGATACTTCGACCAGATCCAGCAGGTCTATCGCAAGCTGGTGGTCTCCGGTGACGGCAAGCGCCTGCTCGGCGCCATGCTGGTGGGCGACAACTCCGCCTACGACAGCCTGATGCAGTACTACGCCAATAACCTGGATCTGCCGGCGGACCCCGCCTCGTTGATCGTGCCCTCCAGCGAACCGGCGCCGGCGCTGGGCCCGGACGCCCTGCCGGACAGTGCCACCATCTGCTCGTGCCACAACGTCACCAAGGGCGCCATCAGCGCCGCCATCGACGCCGGCTGCGAGGACCTCGGCGCGGTCAAGGGGACGACCAAGGCCAGTACCGGCTGCGGCGGCTGTGCGGCGCTGCTCAAGAACGTCTTCGACCATGAACTGGCGGCCCGCGGCATGGAAGTCGACACCTCCCTGTGCGAGCACTTCGCCCACACCCGCCAGCAGCTCTTCGATATCGTCCGGGTCGAGGGCATCAAGACCTTCAGCGAGTTGATGACCCGACACGGCACCATCCTGGACGACGGGGCGCCGAGTCTCGGCTGTGACGTCTGCAAGCCGGCGGTGGCCTCGATCCTGGCCTCCTGCTTCAACGAACCGATCACCGACGCGGCGCATATCCCGCTGCAGGATACCAATGACACCTTCATGGCCAACATGCAGAAGAACGGCACCTTTTCCGTGGTGCCGCGTATCGCCGGCGGTGAGATCACCCCGGACAAGCTGATCGTGCTGGGCCAGGTGGGCAAGAAGTACGGCCTCTACACCAAGATCACCGGCGGCCAGCGCATCGACCTGTTTGGCGCACGTCTCGAGGACCTGCCGGCCATCTGGGAGGAACTGATCGACGCTGGCTTCGAAACCGGACACGCCTACGGCAAGTCGCTGCGCACGGTGAAATCCTGTGTCGGCAGCAGCTGGTGCCGCTACGGCGTCCAGGACAGCGTCGGCATGGCGCTGCGACTCGAGCATCGCTACAAGGGACTGCGCTCGCCGCACAAGCTCAAGTTTGCGGTGTCCGGCTGCACCCGCGAGTGCGCCGAGGCCCAGAGCAAGGACATCGGCGTCATCGCCACCGAGCATGGCTGGAACCTGTACGTCTGCGGCAACGGCGGCATGCGTCCGCGTCATGCGGAGCTGTTCGCCACCGACCTGGATGACCAGGCCCTGATCCAGGCCATCGACCGTCTGTTGATGTTCTACGTACGCACCGCCGATCGACTGCAGCGGACTTCTGTGTGGCGCGAAAACCTCGAGGGAGGCCTCGACTACCTCAAGGCGGTGGTGCTCGACGACAGTCTGGGCATCGGCGAGGAGCTCGAACGCCAGATGCAGCACGTCATCGATACCTACGAGTGCGAGTGGGCGGGCGCCCTGGCCGATCCGGACAAGCTCAAGCGCTTTCGCAGCTACGTCAACGACAGCCGTCCCGACCCGGACATCATCGTCACCGAGGAGCGCGGTCAGCTCCGCCCAGCCTGAGCAAGCCTCAGCCAACCACCGTTTCCGCCCTCGTGACCACACCTCGTCACGAGACGGGCCGCCAACAACGCCACAAGGAGTTTTCCATGACCGCTTCTTCCATCAGCCGTTCGCTGGACTGGATACCGCTGTGCCAGCGCAGTGACCTGGTGCCCTTCTCCGGTGTCGCCGCCTGGATCGACAGCGCCGAGGGCCCCGCCCAGGTGGCGCTGTTCTACCTGCCCGGGCATAGCCCGGAACTGTTCGCCATCGACCACCACGACCCCATCGCCAAGGCCAATGTGCTGGCCCGAGGCATCGTCGGCGACATCCAGGGAGAGCCAGTGGTGGCCTCTCCCCTGTACAAGCAGCACTTTCGCCTCACGGACGGCCGTTGCGTGGAAGACGACAGCGTCTCGCTGCGCACCTGGGCGGTGGCCTTCGACCAGGACAGGGTAATGATCGCACCCTGAGCGCCGCAGCATTTCGGCCCGGGCCTGTGCGGCACGAAAGCTGGCGGGCTCGGTCCTGACCGTCATCTCGGGGGATACGGCCGTCGCGGCCGAATCGCAGAGGACCGGCCTGGCGTGAGTGGGAAGGTTGACCGAAGAATTGACCTGATAGCGCAGCGTTGACACTTCGCCCTTGCAGCATTTTTGTCATCGTCCATGCTTGACTCAAGGGCACCGCTGGACCGAAACAGGGTCCAATGTAAAGAAGCGCCGTTGGCAGCACGTCTTGCGCCACAGCGGGACAAACTGCAAGTAACGGCCAACCCGCCCAAGGGTTCGAGAATCGATTGAGAACCAGTTGAGAATCGGTTGAGAACCGTTTCATGGCCACAGGAGGAGCCTATCGTGTGCAATCCGACACCTTGGCGGCTGTCACATTCCTGACATCGCGCGCTGAGAGTGTCGACATCAAGGCGTCATGTTGACGCCCAAGGTGACAATCAGGAGAGCTGTGCCGATGGTACGCATCGACAAGAAGGCCACCCGACTGTACGTGCTGGACACCAACGTACTGATCCATGATCCCAGCGCCCTCTACCAGTTCGAAGAGCACGAAGTGGTTATCCCCATGACCGTGCTCGAGGAGCTCGACAAGCACAAGAATGGCATCCGCGAAATCGCCCGCACCGCCCGGCAAGTCAGCCGGACCCTCTCTGACCTGACCGCCAACGTCGACATCGACCAGATACGCCAAGGTATTCCCATCACCCGCGTCAGCGGACCAGATGGCCGACTGAGACTGCTCTGCTACTCCGACCTCACCCTGCCCGACAACCTGGAAGACAGCCCCGACAATCGTCTGCTCGGCGAGACCTGCCGACTGCGTCAGGAGCGCCCCGACGCCTCGGTGATCCTGGTCACCAAGGACATCAACCTGCGGGTCAAGGCCGCCGCCCTCGGCGTGCCGGTCGAGGACTACCTGACCGATCGCGCCTTCGATGACTCCGACGCCATGACCGACGGTGTCGCTGTGTATGAGGACGCCGGCCGTGGCTTGTGGGACGCCATGGCGCTGGACGTCAAGGTCGAGCGCGACCATGACCGTGTCATCTATCGACTGAGCGGCGAGATTCCCCAGCACTGGCACCTGGGCATGCTGGTGTCCGACGCCGACGGCGAGGCCAGCTTCGAGGCCATCGTGCGCGAACTCGCCCCCCACCAGGCCACCCTGGAGCTTCTGACCAACTATCGCCACGGCGCCAGCGTCTGGGGGGTACACGCCCACGACAGCCGGCAGAACTTCACCTTGAACCTGCTGATGGATGACGCCGTGGACCTGGTCACGGTGGCCGGCAGTGCCGGCACCGGCAAGACCTTCATGACCCTGGCCGCTGCCTTCCAGCAGACCCTCGATACCAAGCGCTTCGAACGGGTGGTATTCACCCGGGCGCCGATCTCCATGAGCGAGGACATCGGCTTTCTGCCCGGCACCGAAGAGGAAAAGATGTCGCCCTGGATGGGCGCCTTCCACGACAACATGGACAACCTGCTGCGCGACGAGCATGACGGAAGCTCGACCTGGAACCAGGACGCCACGCGCCAACTGCTGGGCTCACGCGTGCAAATCCGGGCGCCGGGCTTTATGCGTGGACGCACCCTCAACGACACCTTCCTGATCATCGACGAGGCCCAGAACTTTACGCCAAAGCAGTTGAAGAGCCTGATCACCCGAGCGGGACGCAACACCAAGATCGTCTGTCTGGGCAACGTCGGCCAGATCGACACCCCTTACCTCACCGCCAATACCTGCGGCATGGCCGCAGTGGTTCAGAACTTCAAGAACTGGCCCCATGCCGGCCATGTGACCTTGAAGAGCGTCGAGCGCTCGCGCCTGGCCCTGGCCGGCGAAGAGCTGTTGTAAGCGCCCCCAGCGGAACGAAAGCGCCCCCCAACGAAACCAAAGCGCCCCCGCCCGAAAAGGCGGGGGCGCTGGCGTCTAGAGAGCCGACATGGCATGGCGGCGGTGGTACGCTCCCTACAACACCGTCACTACAGTACCGTCAAGAGCTGGCCCCATGCCGGCCAGCTCTTCATAAGACACCTTGAAGAACGTCGAGCGCTCGCGCCTGGCCCTGGCCGGCGAAGAGCTGTTGTAAGCGCCCCCAGCGGAACGAAAGCGCCCCCCAACGAAACCAAAGCGCCCCCGCCTGCAAGGCGGGGGCGCTGGCGTTCGGCCCGGAGCTGACACTTCCAGTTGTCCCGGTCACTTGTCCCGGTTCATGGCCTTCTCGATCAGTTCCTCGGACTCGCTCTTGGGTGTCTTCTCGATCATCTCCTCCGCTTCGGCGTAAAGGCAGACGTAGGTCTGGCAGGAAGCGCAGTGCACCTTTTCATCGGGATTCTTGGTGCTGGGGACTCGCATGTTGTAGCTGCCGCAGTTCGGGCAGGGCTTGGGGATCCGCAGATCTTCGCTCAACGCCATCTCGATCTCCTTGTAGATGGTGGATGATGCCAGGGCCTTGCCCAACGCGAGGTTATCGCGTTCATACTCAGGAAGGAGGCCCTTCAATTGGTTGCGACCGGCACGCTTGGCATCGTAGAGCGCTCCGTCCACACGCCGCATGGCCATGTCGAGACTTTCGTCCTGCCCGACACAGATGGCTCCCATGCTCACTGTTACCTTGAGGGCACGACGGTCGACCTTCAAGGTCGATGCTTCCACGTTGCTTCGAAGACGCTCCAGTATGTCCCAGGCGTCTTCGGCATGAACGTCACCGAGCAGTACCAGAAATTCTTCGCCCCCGATACGCGCCAGCAGGTCATAGGGGCGCAGGCTCAGACGACAGGTATCGGCGAAAGCCTTCAGCACCATGTCCCCGGCGGCGTGGCCGTAGGCATCGTTCAGTGACTTGAAATGGTCAAGATCCAGCATCGCCAGCACCGCTGGCTCGCCACGGCGCCGCAATCGGGCGAGTACCCGCGCTCCTGCCTCGAGGAAGGCACGGCGATTCATCACGCCGGTGAGGACATCGGTGCTGACCAGCTTGGCGACACGCGACTCCGCCTGCTTGCGCTGGGTCACATCCAGCAGCAGGCCATCCCAGACCACGGTGCCGTCATCGAATCGCTGGGGCGTGCCCCTGGCCTCGAACCAGCGCTGACCTTCCGCGACGGTCTCCTGAGCATCACCCAGGGTGATGTCCAGGTGCCAGGGTGTGAGGCTGACCAGCGACTGGGCGAGCGCCAGCGTCAACTGCTCACGCGCGTCCTCGTCCAGCCTGGAAAGCACGACCTCGACGTCTTCAAGGGCTCTTTGACGAGACAGCCCCGTCTGGGATTCGAAGCCAGGTCCCAGGTAGTCAAACGACAAGCCTCCCCCGGGCGACTGGCGCAGCCGGAACACCACTCCCGGGAGCCTCGCCATGCGGCTTTCAATGGTGCGGCTCAGTCGCTGAGCTGACGCCGCCTGCAGTTGCAGTCGGCTGACGTCGTGCTTCATCAGCATCCAGCGGGCAGCGCACCACGACACCGGGTGGATGCTGGTACCAAGGTGACGTAGACGACCAACCCCGTCACAGGCCACCACGCCTTCCCAGCTCCCGCCTCCCTCGCGACAACGCGCAAGGGCCAGCTCCAGTGTCTCGGCTGCCGTACTGCAATGAACATCGGTCAGGCGCAGCCCCCTGATGTCTGCCAGAGACTTGCCCAGTTCATTGCACTGACGAGCGTTCGCCCAGACGATGGTTCCTTCATGGTCAAGCAACAAGGCGGACCCCGGCGCGGCGCCCAGCAGGGCCTCGGCCCCCGACTCCCCGTCACTGACCGTCATGGTCTGTGGGGGTGCGCCACTCTCAGCCTTTGTCTTGTCGCGACGGAAAAACCTCCATACAGACATCACCCTGCATCCCGTAAGCTTTTTCTTAATTTTTTGTACGAAAAAAGCTTAGAAGAACCAGACTTCCTTCGCAGGATGAAAAGTCTCATGTTCGCAGGCTGAGCAAAGCAGCCTCAGGACTCACTGTCCCAGCAGCTCACTCATCCACTCGCCGATATCCCCGATCTGCTGCGGGCAGACCGCGTGAGCCATGGGATACTGACGATAGACGGTGTGATAGCCAAGCTCCTCCAGACGAGCGAAGGCGGCTCGGCCCAGGGATTCGGGTACCACCGGATCCATGCTGCCGTGATGGATTTCCACCCTCAGGTCGCGATTGGCCTCGTTCAGCTCGATCGAGTTCGCGGTGGCAAAGTAGGTGGACATCGCCAGCAGACCGCCTAACGGCTTGTCAAAGCTGAAGGCGGCCTCGTAGGCAACGGCCCCACCCTGGGAAAACCCGGCCAGCAGGATACGTCGGCTGTCGATGCCGGCATCGATCTGGGACTGTATGACGCCCTTGATCCGCTCGGCCGACAGCCGCAGCTGCATCTCGTCCACCCGACGGTCCAGGCTCATCTCGAGAATGTCGTACCAGGCGGGCATGACCATGCCACCATTGATGGTGACCGGCAGGCGCGGTGCATGGGGCAGGATAAATCGGATCTGAGCGTAACCGGGCCTTGGCAGCATGGGCACCACCGGCTCGAAGTCACGCCCATCCGCTCCCAGGCCGTGAAGAATGATCATGCAGGCGTCCGCTTCGCCTCGGGGCTCGATGACCAGCTGGTCGTTGTCGCTCATGGGCAGATCTCAGTCTATGTTGCAAAGCACAACCTCCTAGCCTACCGCAATGCGCCAGAGGGGACGAGCCAAACAGGTGAAGTCACCCGGCTACCGAGAAGCACACAGGGCTTTTTAGAAGGGCCAGAAAAAGGGGGTCAGCACCAGCACCACGACCGCAGTCAGCAGATTCAGGGGGCCGCCGAGCTTGAGGTAATCCTGAACCCGGTAGCCACCGGGGCCCATGACCATCAGATTGGTCTGATAGCCAATCGGGGTGAGAAAACTGGCCGATGCGGCAAACATCACCACGACCACGTAGGGCAAAGGATTGACGCCGAGACTCTCGGCCCCTGCCATGGCGATGGGGAAGGTAATGACCGCTGCGGCATTGTTGGTCACCAGCGAGGTCAGCAGCGCCACCACACAGTAGGTGCCCACCAGCAGCGCCCAGGGACTGTCGCCGACGACACTCAGCAGCCCACGGGCCACCACATCTGCTGCCCCGGACGTCTGCAGTGCGGCGCCCAGGCCAAAGGATGCAGCGATGGTCAGTAACACCTGGGTGTCCATGCCGCGACGGGCACTGCGGACGCTGACACAGCCGCTCAACAGGGCTGCCGTGGCGCCCAGCATGGCGGCGTTCATCATGCTCATCAGCCCGGTGGAGGCCAGCACCACTACCGTCGCCAGGATCGCCCAGGCGCGCAGCGCTCGGTCGAAGGCGGGCCTGGCCTGACCATTGACCTGGCTGATCAACAGGAAGTCCTGAGACTGTCGATGACGTTCAATAAAGGCCGGGCGCGCCTCGAGCAACAGCACATCGGAGGGTTGCAGACGAATCTGCCCGAGGCTACCCGCCACCCTGCGCCCGCCACGACAAACCGCCAGCACAGCGGCGCCATAGAGCGTGCGAAAATGGCCATCGCGAATCTTCTGCCCGATGAACTGGCACTGGTCGGAGACTACCGCTTCCACCAGGCGGCGCTCGCGAAACTCCTTCTCAAGATGCGACTCCCCCAGACGAGATGGCCTCAGACCGCGCATCTGCTGCAATTCCACTGCCCCCTCAGTGGTGCCGGCAAAGACCAGGTGATCCCCGCCCTTGAGACGTTCACCCGGCCCCACCACGCTGACCACATTGCCACCGCGTTCGATTTCCACCAGGAAGAGCCCGGAAAGATGCCGCAGCCCGGCCTCTTCGACGGTACGGTCGACCAGCGGCCCCTGCGGATCCACTTCCATCTCGATGGTGAACTCGCGCAGGTTGGCGAAGGCCTCCTCACTGCCGGGGCGCCTGGACAGCAGACGAGGCGTTACTACCAGCAGGTAGACGACCCCGACCAGCGCCATGGGCACGCCCACCCAGGCGATTTCGAACAGCCCCAGGTGGAGATCCGGGAAGCGCTCCTGCATCAGCGAATGCACCACCAGATTGGTACTGGTACCCATCAGGGTGACGGTGCCCCCGAGGATCGAAGCGAAGCTCAGCGGCATCAGCAACAACTGCGGGGCAATCGAGAAGCGACGCCCCCAGCTGATCACCGCAGGGATGAAGGTGGCCACCACCGGCGTGTTGTTGAGCAGCCCGCTGACGGCGGTGACTGGCCACACCAGGCGTGACAAGGCGTGACGTTCGCCGGAGGGGCGTCCCAGCACGTGACGAATGATCAGATCGATACCACCGGTATCACGCAGGCTGGCGACCAGGATGTAGAGGAAGGCGACCGTGAACAGGCCACTGTTGGAAAAGCCGCCCAACGCCTGCTCGGCGTCGATGACCCCAAGGCTCAGAAGCACCACAAGAGCCCCCATCAGCACCATGTCGGGGCCGAGGCGGGTCAGCGCCATCAACGGGAAGACGGCACAGGCAACGGAAAGGGCGATCCAGGCATCCAGCGACATGAGGTGGCCTTGCTGAAGAGAATCAGCCTATTGTGCCTCCCTCACCTTATTCTAAATAGTTACAATGTATTATTTTTTTATATCTTTCAGGCATATAGGCCCTTCACCCTATACCTCAGCGCCTTTGCGAGAGATTCACCTCGTTTACGGGTGTCCTTCACCGGCACCCACCCGGGGCGCAGAACGACACATCAGAAACGCAAAAAGGCCCGCCGTAGCGAGCCTTTTCCATGCATCAAGTGCGATGCATCATGCCGCCTGAGCGGCCATCAAGCGATCGACTTAGTCGATGACCTTGATGTTGGAAGCCTGGAGGCCTTTCTTGCCCTGAGTCACCTCGAAGGAGACCTTCTGGCCATCCTGCAGGGACTTGAAGCCGTCGGCTTGAATCTCGGAGAAGTGAGCGAACAGGTCGTCACCGTTGTCGTCCGGAGAGATGAAGCCGTAGCCCTTAGTGTCGTTGAACCACTTGACGGTACCAGTTGCCATGATCGAATCCTCGACTAGCGTATATACATTACCGGGAGATACCCGAGTTGCAGTGGGTAAAACAAGAAACCTTCCCCCGGAACATCGTCGCCAGGATGCTTCGATGACCTCTGAGACGTTCAACTTGCTAACCAACTGCGAGCAGCATGCGCCGTCTTGGCGCTCAGGTCAAACACTATTTGCACTTGGTTACGAGACGATGACGCTTTGCAGTCACCTGCAGCAGCACCTCACGACTTGCCGGCTGCCGCCTTTAGCGCGGCCTCTCTCCCGAGCCATGCCTCCGCCTTTTGCTCCACTGTGCCTGGTCGTCACCCGGTGCCGCGTGCTCTATGCCGGTGACAGGTAATGTGCTTGCATGAGTAAAGAACACAAGAAAACCGTGACTCAGGGAGAACGACATGGCCTCGTACCTTTCACGCCACGCCTCGACCCGCTTCGGCGCCTACTACATCGCCGTCGCCGGCCTGATCGTCAGCCTGCTCGGGCTACTGGCGTCACTATGGTGGCTGACGGGGGTGCTGGCGTTTGGCGCGCTGACCGCGCTGGGCACCTATGACATCGTCCAGCGTCGCCGCACGGTCAGTCGCAACTACCCGATCCTGGCGCATATTCGCTACTTCCTGGAATCCATCGGGCCCGAGTTCCGCCAGTACTTCATCGAGGCGGACACCTTCGAGTCGCCCTTCTCCCGCGAGCAGCGCTCGCTGGTCTATCGACGGGCCAAGAGCACCATCGACAAGAAGCCCTTCGGCTCGCTCCGGGACATGAACGCCCCCGGCTACGAGTGGATGGGGCCATCGCTGTCACCGGTGGAGATCACCGATCATGACTTCCGCGTGGTCGTCGGCGAGCATCGCGCCAAGCCCTACAAGGCCAGCGTGCTCAATATTTCCGCCATGAGCTTCGGTGCCCTGTCGCCCAATGCCATCAGCGCCCTCAACGAAGGTGCCAAGCTCGGGGGCTTCTACCACACCACCGGGGAAGGGGCGATATCGCCCTACCACCTGCGCGGCGGCGACCTGGTGTGGCAGATCGGTTCCGGCTACTTCGGCTGTCGTCGCGACGACGGTGGATTCGATCGCGACAAGTTCAAGGAGAATGCCCGTCGTGACGAAGTGAAGATGATCGAGATCAAGCTGTCCCAGGGCGCCAAGCCTGGCCATGGCGGCATCCTGCCGGGGGCCAAGGTGACCGCCGAGATAGCCTCGACCCGCGGCGTGCCCGAAGGCCAGGACGTACTTTCGCCGTCCAAGCACTCCGCCTTCTCCACCCCCTGCGAGATGATCCACTTCATCCAGGAGCTGCGCACCCTGTCCGGCGACAAGCCGGTGGGCATCAAGCTGGCCCTGGGCCATCCCTGGGAATGGTTCGCCATGGTCAAGGCCATGCTGGAATGCGGCGACCGCCCCGACTATATCGTGGTCGACGGTGGCCAGGGCGGCACCGGCGCCGCACCGCTGGAATTCATCAACCGCCTCGGCATGCCGCTCAATGACGCCCTGATCCTGGTCCACAACACCCTGGTCGGCGCCGGACTGCGCGACGAGATTCGCATCGGCGCCAGCGGCAAGATCATCAGCGCCTTCGACATCGCCCGCACGCTGGCGCTGGGCGCCGACTGGGTCAACATGGCCCGTGGTTTCATGTTCTCGCTGGGCTGCATCCAGGCCCAGAGCTGCCACAACGACCAGTGCCCCAGCGGGGTCGCCACCCAGGACAAGGCCCGCGGCAACCGCCTGGACGTCGAGGACAAGTCGGTGCGGGTGAAGAACTTCCACGCCAATACCAAGTTCGCCCTGTGCGAGATGCTGGAGGCGGCGGGGCTGCATCATCCCAGCGAACTTGGCCCCGAACACATCATCAGGCGCCTCTCCAATGGCAAGGCGCTGCCCTACATCAGCCTGATCGACAGCCTGGCACCCAAGGAGTTGCTGGAGGGCGGCGCCAAGAACCATCCGCTGTATCGTGAGTTCTGGGATCTGGCGGATGCGAACAGCTTCGATGCCCCCTGCGCCCTGCACAGTCTGCGACAGACCAAGCTTCTCTAGTCGCCGGCCATCCTCGCCCTCCCTGCCTCCAGGGGGGGCGGCCACCCGCTCTTCCCTTTCGGCTTACCTTGCCCCTGCCTGACCCCACGCAGTGGTGTTGCTCAGCGATGGTCGACGCAGTCCCCCACCTCTTCCAGTTGCATCGTGACATGCTCGATATCGAACCCTTGGGTCAGCACCTCCCGCACTGCCACCAGAGTTGTCTGGTGGTCTTCTCCCGAGCGCACCCCGACGTGCATCGACACCAGATGCCGTCCGGGTGTCAGCGACCAGGCGTGAACATGATGAACGTCGCATACCGCCGGTACCGCCTCGACGACGGCCCGCTTCATGGCATCGATGTCCAGGGATTCCGGAACGCCTTCCAGCAGGATGTGCCCACTCTGGCGCGTCAGTGTCCAGGCATTCCTGAGGATCAGCAGCGCCACCAGCACCGACAGCAGCGGGTCGATCGGCGTCCATCCGGTCGCCATGATCACCAGCGAGGCAACGATCGCCGCAACGGAACCGAGCAGATCGCCCAGCACGTGCAGTGCAGCACCGCGAATATTCAGATTGTCGCGATCGCCGCCGTGAAGAATCACGAAGACCACGATGTTGACCAGCAGTCCCGCCACCGCCACCGTCAGCATGACAGGCCCCAGCACCTCGACCGGACTCAGCAGGCGGCGGACCGCTTCGATCGAGATCCAGACGACGATGGCGATCAGGGTCAAGCCGTTGACGAAGGCGGCGAGGATCTGCACCCGGTCATAGCCAAAACTGCGGGCGTCGTCGGCAGGTCGCTTGCTGAGGCGGGCGGCAAACCAGGCCAGCACCAGGGCAGCGCTGTCGGTGAGCATATGGCCGGCGTCGGCCAGCAGCGCCAGCGATCCGGAGACAACACCTCCGATCACCTCGGCCACCATGAAGGACGCTGTCAGCAGGATGCCCCAGGCCAGCCGACGCTGGCTGTCGGTGTGTACATGGCCGATGCCATGGCCATGGCGGTGCGCGTCATGGCCGTGGGGATCGTGCCGATGCTTGTCACGCTCAGCGTGCTGGTGAGCAGGGCCGCCCGCTGTGGCGCTTTCGGTCGTTCGATGTTCATGAGCCATGGGAGTCTCCCGGAAGACGCGTTCCTCATCCTTGATGCTAGCATTTGCCAGGTGCTGACCCGGACCACTCGCGCAGCCAGGTCAAGACCAGCGCTACCAGACCAGTCAGCGCAACGGCCACCTCGGGAACAGTCTGCAAGGCATACGCCGGCGCTCTGGCCTCCTTGCCGCTTACCGTTGATACTCTTGATGTATTCGCCATGCGCGAGGTCTCCCCCCGTAAAGGGGCTTACCGACAGCGAACCGACACAGGACCGCCATGACCGACACCGGAACGTCTCCCGACGACCTTCCCGCTATCCTCGCCGGCCCCATCCTGCGACGCTTGAGTCCCGAACGTCTGCGCATCTGGCTGGTGGCGAGCCGTCCGCTCAGCTTGACCCTCGAGCTGTCACCCAGCGGCGAGTCACCGCGCCGACAGCCGCTTGGTGAGGACGATTACCGGCTGGTGCCACTGGGCCGCCATGCCCTGCTCTACCTGATCGATGCGCCGCTGGATGAGCCTCTGCCCCAGGACACCCGGATCGACTACGACCTCAAGGTGACGGACGAGCGCGAAACCTCACTCGGCGAGCTGGCGCCCCATCTGTGCCATGAAGGGCACGAGACGCCGGCATTCGTGCTGGCATCGAGCCACCGACGCCTGCTGCATGGCTCCTGCCGTCGTCCTCACTACGATGGCCCGGACGGCCTGGCCCATCTGGACAGCTGGCTCGCCCAGCGTCTCGACTGTCCCGAACAGTGGCCGGCCTGGCTGTTGATGACCGGCGACCAGATCTACGCCGATGACGTCGCCGGCCCCTTGCTGGTGGCGATACACGCGCTGATCGAGCGCCTGGGGCTGTTCGACGAGACCCTCGAGGGCTCAACCATCGACGACAGCCAATCGCTCTACGCAAGCCCCTTCAGCTACTATCGACGCGAAGAATTGCTGCCCGACGTCAAGAGCTCGGCTGCCCTCAAGGATCGCTTCTTCGGGGGCGTTCGCAAGCCGGTGTTCACGTCGGCCAGCGCCGCCAATCACCTGATGACCTTCGCCGAGATGGTGGCCATGTACCTGCTGGTCTGGTCGCCGACGCCGTGGCGCCTCATCGAGTGCCAGCCTCCTGCACTTGAAGAAGAGCGACGAGAGACCTACGACGACCAGGCCCGGATCATCGACGACTTCGTCGCTACCCTGCCTGCCGCCGCCCGCGTCATGGCCCAGTTGCCGAGCCTGATGATCTTCGATGACCACGACGTCACCGACGACTGGAACCTTACCGCGCAGTGGGAAAGCACGGCTTACGGCCACCCCTTCTCCAAGCGCATCATCGGCAATGCCCTGCTGGCCTATCTGCTGTGTCAGGGCTGGGGCAACGCCCCCGAGCGGTTGAAGGCACCGCTGGACGAAGCCCAGGCGCTGTTGAGCGACGCCAACGATAACCAAGGCTGGCTCGACAAGGATCAGCAGGATGCCTGTCTCGAGCGCCTCTTTCGCTTCGAGGGCTGGGAATTTCAGGTGGAGGGCAGTCCACGTCTGGTGGTGCTGGATACCCGCACCCGACGCTGGCGCAACGGGCGCAAGCCCGAACGGCCATCCGGCCTGATGGACTGGGAGGCGTTATCGGAATTTCAGCAGGAGTTGATCGACGCGCCGTCGGCGGTCATCGTCTCTCCGGCGCCGATGTTCGGGGTCAAGCTGATCGAGACCATCCAGAAATTGTTCACCCTGGCGGGCAAACCGCTGCTGGTGGATGCCGAGAACTGGATGGCCCATCGTGGCGCCGCCAGCGTGATGCTCAACATCTTCCGCCACTCGCGGACCCCGGGGCACTACGTCATCCTGTCTGGCGACGTGCACTACTCCTTCGTCTACGACGTGCGTATCCGTCACCGGCACCAGGGCCCGATGATCTGGCAGATCACCTCCAGCGGCCTCAAGAACTGCTTTCCCGACACCCTGCTGGATACCTTCGACCGGCTCAATCGCTGGCTTTACTCGCCACGCTCGCCGCTCAACTGGTTTACCCAGCGCCGGCCCATGGCAGTGGAGCCCAGGGACCCGGACCGCGCCAAGGCCGGAGAACGCCTGTGGAACGGGCCCGGCATCGGTCTGGTCACCCTGGCCGAGGACGGTAGCCCCGAGGACATCCGTCAGCTCGACGCCCGCGGCATGGAGGTGGTATTCCCTCCGCCCGAGAAGGCGCCATAACCCCGTCCTTGGCTCGCTTGCGCTACAGCAGCCGACCCTGGCCGGGTTGGCTCAACCTTTTGTTGGGTTTGCCCAGCTTACTAGCGCTGGCTTCTGCGCCCGGTCGGTTTACTTGCGCTGGACCGATTCGACCTTTCGTTCAGGTGGTCCATATCGCTGGCTCATGCGCCCGGTCGGTTTACTTGCGCTGGACCGATTCGACCTTGCGTTTCAGCTTGCTCATACGAGCACGCTCGGCCAGTGGCCGGCTGGCGTCCTCCACCGGGCCACCCTTGGCCGGTCCCAGCAGGTGGGCCATCCAGCGGGTCTGGGGGTGGCTGTCGAGGGCGATCTTCAACGTCATCGTCAGCACCACCGACAGCAACATGCCGGTGACCCCGAAGATCCAGCCCCATACCACCAGCGACAGAAAGGCGACGAAGGTGGACAACCCCAGCGCCCGCCCCATGACCCGCGGTTCGACCAGATTGCCCATGACGAAGTTGATCGACAGATAGGCAAGGCTCAGCAGCAGAGCATCGCCCATGCCCCCGTCCGGAGACACCAGCACCAGCAGCACCGCCGGCACCGCGGCGATGGCCGAACCGATGTTGGGGATATAGTTGAGCGCAAAGGCCAGCACCGCCCACAGCAGCGGGAAGTCGACCCCCACCAGCAGACAGGCCACCCACACCAGGGCCCCGGTGACCAGGCTGATCACGGTCTTGACCGCCAGGTAACGCTTGAGGGTGTGGCTGAACTCGTTGAAGCGCTCGAGGCTCGGGGCGGGGTTGGCCAGCGCCCGGGATATCTTGTCGCGGAAGTTCAGGGTCTCGAACAACATGAACATCACCAGCAGCGCCACCACGACACTCTGCATCATCAGATTGCCGAGCTGGCTGAGCAGTGCCGGAAGCCATTCGCCAAGCTTCTGGGTGTCGAGAAACCCGGCCAGCCGCTGGGTGTCGATGGCAAGCCCCATGCTGGCCAGTCCATCGAGCAGGCGCAGGTAGTATTCGTATAGCTTTTCCTCGATCCCGGGCAAGGCCTCGGCAAAGGTACCGACACTATTGGCCAGCAACAGCGCCAGCAGGATCAGCATGCCGCCGATCACCACCAGCGTGACCCATACCGATAGTTTCAAGCCCAGCCCCCGCTCGTGCAGCCACTGCACCGGGGCGGTACACACCACCGCGATGAACAGCGACAGCAGCACCGGCACCAGCAGGTCTGCCCCCGCGCGCATGCCGGCGACGATGACCACCAGTGCAGCCAGGGCCAGCGTCAGGTTCAAGGGGAGCCTGCGCTCCTGCGCCTCGACTTCATCTTCCATGGACGGTAGCTCCTCTCGTTAACCAGCCGTCGGCTCGACGGCGTTATCGGCGCCATCATGCCCCGCCAATCGTTTCAGCACAAAGAATCATGGCACATGGCGCAACATTGCCAATGTTCCGTGTATCACTCCGGCGACATTGGCCGGCCCAGGCTCAACCATGCAAGGATCGTGGAGACGCTTGAGATCCGGGAACGTCTCGCCAGGGACACCGTCCCAGTCAGTAGGCCCTGGCCGGTGCTGGACCCTGTCAGACTTGTCTGCGACGCGCCCCCTGTTGTTCGCCCTGTCGTTCATCCCCCACGTTACAAGGAGAATCCGATGTCACTCGCCACTCCCTCCGCCCGGTCACGGGCGATGCCGAGCCTTCGCCTGCGCCACCTCAACCGGCTGGCGACAGTGGGGCTCGGCCTGGCGCTGGCTTCTCTGGCCGCCACGCCCTCCCTGGCCGCCGAGTCACCCACGCCACGCTATCTGGATATCCAGGCCCAGTCCGAGCTCAAGGTCGCTCCGGACGAGGCGACCTTGAACGCCCGACTGTGGGAGCTGACACCGGCCATCGCCCAGGAAAAGGACAGTGGTGACCACGGCCAGGCCCTGGCTGAGGCCCGCCAACGCCTGGAGGATCGTGCCGCCGAGCTGATCTCGGCGCTGGAAGACGCGGGTCTTTCCCGCGAGGCGATCAACGCCGGATCGCTGCGGGTACAGCAGGAGATGCTGCATCAAACACGCCAGGGCAACGACAACCCCATCCCCATGGTACGTACTCGCCTGGAGCGTCCGGTGACCCTGGCGATCAGCGATCTCGATAGCCTTCCGACCCTGCTCGACGCCCTGACCGAAGCCGGCGTCAATGCACTGGACGGCGTCAGCTACGATCTTGCCGACCGCGACGCGGCCAGCGACCGCGCACTGACCCAGGCGCTCGAGCGCGCCAGGGCCAAGGCCGAACTGATGGCGGACGCCCTGGGAGTGGAGCTCGGTGAGGTGATCCATGTCAGCGAGACCAACGCCCCGGTGTTTCAGCCACGCATGATGGCGATGCGCGCCGACATGGCCGAAAGCGGCGGCAACGCCGACTACAGCCCCGGCAGCATCACCATCGACGCCGGTGTCCAGGTCCGCTGGGGGCTGGCCGAGGCAACCGCGGATATCGATCAGGATCGCCAGCAGGTCCCGGCTGCGCCGCAATGACGATAGCGGCGACGTCAGCCCGACGGCCATGGCATCGGTGGCCAACGAGTCGCACCCGCCCAACGGAAAGCGGCCGGGGTCCGGTGCCATATCGCCTAAGCCCGTGACGTAAAAAGCCCGTGACGCAAAAGCCCCGGGGGTCGCGACCACCGGGGCTTTTGCTTTTGCTTGTGCTTAAGCAAGGGCAAGCGCGCCCGCCCCTCTCAAGGACGGATCAGACGTTGATGCACTCGACCCCGCCCATATAGGGACGCAGCACCTCGGGAACGGTGATGGAGCCATCCTCGTTCTGGTGGTTTTCCATCACCGCGATCAGGCAGCGGCCCACCGCCAGGCCGGAGCCGTTGAGGGTGTGCAGAAGCTGCGGCTTCTTTTCACCCTTGGCGCGGAAGCGCGCCTGCAGGCGGCGTGCCTGGAAGTCCTCGCAGTTGGACACCGAGGAGATCTCGCGGTAGGTGTCCTGGCTCGGCAGCCAGACCTCGAGATCGTAGGTCTTGGCGGCGGAGAAGCCCATGTCACCGGTGCACAGGGTCACCACCCGGTAAGGCAGCTCGAGCGCCTGAAGGATCGCCTCGGCGTGGCCGCGCATTTCCTCCAGCGCCTCGTAGCTCTTGGCCGGATCGACCAGCTGCACCATCTCGACCTTGTCGAACTGGTGCTGGCGGATCATCCCGCGGGTATCGCGACCGTGGGAGCCCGCCTCGCTGCGAAAGCAGGGAGTATGGGCGGTCAGCTTCAACGGCAAGGCGCCAACGTCGACGATCTCGCCGCGCAGCAGGTTGGTCAGCGGCACCTCGGCAGTCGGGATCAGGTGGAACTCGCGCTCGTCGTCGAGCTTGAACAGGTCCTCGCCGAACTTGGGCAACTGGCCGGTGCCGTAGAGCGAGTCCCGGTTGACCATGTAGGGCACGTAGCACTCTTCGTAGCCGTGCTCCAGGGTCTGCTTGTCGAGCATGAACTGGGTCAGGGCGCGGTGCAGGCGAGCGATCGGCCCGCGCATCACGGCGAAGCGAGCGCCGGTCAGCTTGGCGGCAACTTCGAAGTCCAGATCGCCCTTCTTGGCTCCCAGGTCGACGTGATCCTTGACCTCGAAGGCGTACTCGCCGGGGTTGCCCCAGCGCGACACCTCGACGTTGTCGTCTTCGCTTGCGCCTTCGGGCACGCTGGCGTGAGGCAGATTGGGGATCCCCGCAGCGATGTCTTCCCACTGGCCCTGCACCTCGGCCAGCGCCACCTTGGCAGCGTCCAGGCGCTCGCCCAGGTCACTGACCTCGTCGAGCAGCGGCTGGATGTCCTCGCCGGCGGCCTTGGCCTTGCCGATCGCCTTGGAGCGAGTGTTGCGCTCGTTCTGCAAACGCTCGGTCTCGGTCTGCAGCTCGCGACGGCGGGATTCCAGCGAGCCAAGCGCCTCGCTGTCGAGAGAGTAACCGCGGGTGGCCAGTCGTTGGGCGAGCGTATCGAGGTCGCCGCGCAGCAGTTTCGGATCGAGCATGGAGTCTGGTCCGTCGCCTGAGTGAAAAGAACATGTCGGATGCGGAAGGCGTCACCTGGGGCCGTGCGTCACCATCGCCAGCGTCGGACGCTGCTCTCGGGCCCCACCGTGAGGACTGCCGAAAAGCGCCCCGCTGGTGTGCCCTGGGACCACCCTCCGCGCAGGCGACACATTGTAGGCAAAAGCGAGAGGCGGCGCCATCGACCGGGGGCGAGCGCCCGCTTCTCTCGCGATCGGGATGCACCCACCCCCCGAGACGCGGTAAAGTGGACGCCCTCCCATTCTCCTGCCCTGTCGATAGCGCCAGCCGCGCCGCCGCGGGGCCTGTATCGACCGAGACCATGATCGCACCACTGCCCCTAGCTGATGCCGCGACCCCACTGGACCAGCACTATGTCGACTTTCTCAAGGCCCTGAAGGCGGAAGGTTTCGAGGGCGAAATCGCCCCGGACTACGCCAGCCGCACGGTACTGGCCACCGACAACTCGCTCTACCAGCGCCTGCCCCAGGCGGCGGTGTTTCCGCGTCACGCAGCTGACCTCGAGCTGCTCGGCCGGCTCGCCGGGCGGGAAACCTTCCGCAAGGTGGCCCTGACACCACGTGGTGGCGGCACCGGCACCAACGGCCAGTCGCTGAGCGACGGCCTGGTGGTGGACGTCTCCCGGCACATGAACCAGATCCTCGAGATCGACGTCGACAACCGCCGGGTACGGGTCCAGGCCGGGGTGGTCAAGGACCAGCTCAACGCCGCCTTGAGGCCCCATGGGCTGTTCTTCGCACCGGAACTGTCCACCTCCAACCGGGCGACCATCGGCGGCATGATCGCCACCGACGCCAGCGGCCAGGGCAGCTGCGAATACGGCAAGACCCGCCACCATGTGCTCGAGCTCGACAGCGTACTGATCGGCGGCGAGCGCCTGATCAGCGCCGCGGTCGACGAGGACGAACTCGAGACCCTGTGCGCCGAGGACTCGGCCCGGGGCCGCGCCTATCGCGCCGCCCGCAAGATCATCGAGCAGGAGCGCGAGCGCATCGAGGAAATCTTCCCGCCGCTCAACCGCTGCCTGACCGGCTACGATCTGGCCCACCTTCGCGACGACGACGGCCGCTTCAACCTCAACAGCGTGCTGTGCGGCGCCGAGGGCTCGCTGGCGCTGACCAACGAGGCGGTGCTCAACGTGCTGCCGATCCCGCGCCACTCGATCCTGGTCAATGTGCGCTACCCGAGCTTCATGGCGGCCCTCGCCGACGCCAAGGCGCTGATGGCCGGCGGCTCGTCACCTGAAAAGCCGCAGGCGCTTCGCCCCACCTCCATCGAGACCGTGGACGACAAGGTGTTGAAGCTCGCCATGGAGGACTTCGTGTGGGACTCGGTGGCCGAGTTCTTCCCGGTGGATGACGGCCCGGCCATCGAAGGCATCAACCTGGTGGAGTTCAACGACGACGACCCCGAGCGCCTCGAGGCCCGGGTCGACGCCTTCTGCTGGGGACTCGAAAGCGACACCAGCGTCTCCCGCCTGGGCTTCACCCAGGCCATCGGCCGTGACGCCATCGGTCGCGTCTACGCCATGCGCAAGCGCTCGGTGGGCCTGCTCGGCAACGTCAAGGGCGAGAAGCGCCCGCTGCCCTTCGTCGAGGATACCGCGGTACCCCCCGAGCACCTGGCCGACTACATCGCCGAGTTCCGCGCCCTGCTCGATGCCCGCGGGCTCGAGTACGGCATGTTCGGCCACGTCGACGCCGGGGTGCTGCATGTGCGCCCGGCGCTGGACATGAAGGACCCGCGCCAGCAGGCGATGATCCGCGAAATCTCCGATGAGGTGGCGGCGCTGACCCAGCGCTACCACGGCCTGTTGTGGGGGGAGCACGGCAAGGGCGTGCGCTCGGAGTACGCGCCGGCCTTCTTCGGTGAGCTCTACCCCAGCCTGCGACGCCTCAAGGGTGCCTTCGACCCGCACAACCAGCTCAATCCCGGCAAGATCGCCACGCCGCTGGTGGAGACCGACGAAGCGGCCGACAGCCAGCCCGAGCCCGGCGCCAGCCTCAGCGACCCAGGCCTGCTGGCCATCGACGCGGTGCCCATGCGCGGCGACTTCGATCGTCAGATCGACGAGCGGGTATGGCAGGCCCACGCCGACGCCGTCTACTGCAACGGCAACGGCGCCTGCTACAACTATGATCCCGACGACGCCATGTGCCCGTCGTGGAAGGCCACCCGGGATCGTGTGCACTCGCCCAAGGGCCGCGCCAGCCTGATGCGCGAATGGCTGCGCCTGCAGGGGAAGGCCGGCATCGACGTGGTCGAGGAGTCACAGCGCAAGAAGGATGAGACCGCGCTCGGCTGGCTCGCCCACCTGCCCCGCCGCGCGCTCAACAGCCTGCGCGGCAAGGACGACTTTTCCCACGAGGTCTACGACGCCATGGCCGGCTGCCTGGCGTGCAAGTCCTGCGCTGGCCAGTGCCCGATCAAGGTCAATGTCCCGGCCTTCCGCTCCCAGTTCCTCGAGGTCTACCACGGACGCTACCTGCGCCCGCTGCGCGACTACCTGATCGGCGGGCTCGAATTCCTGCTGCCGGCGCTGGCGCCACTGGCCCCGGCCTACAACGCGGCACTCGACAACCGCCTGGTGGACCGGCTGATGGCCCGCGGCCTGGGCATGGTCGACAGCCCCCGGCTGTCACGCGCCCGGCTCAAGAAGCAGCTCAAGGCCTGGGGCGTGGCCGAGGCCACTCCGCTGACGCTGGGGCGCCTCAGCGAGCGCCAGAAGGCGCGCAGCGTGATCCTGGTGCAGGACGCCTTCACCAGCCACTTCGAAGCCAGACTGGTCGCCGACGTGGTGGAACTGCTGTCGCGCCTCGATATCCGCGTCTTCGTCGCGCCCTACAAGCCCAACGGCAAGCCGCTCAACGTCCAGGGCTTCCTCGGCGCCTTCGAGCGCACCGCTCGCAAGCGTGCCCGAGAGCTCTCCACCCTGGCCGCCAGCGGCGTGCCGCTGGTGGGCATCGACCCGGCGATGACCCTGACCTATCGCCAGGAGTACGTGAAGGCACTGGGTGAGCAGGCGGTGCCTGAGGTGCTGATGCTGCAGGAGTGGCTTTTGAGTCTGGGCGCCTCGCTGGTGCCCTCGGGACTCGACCTGAGAGAGGAAGCCCCCTTCCAGCTGCTGTCCCACTGCACCGAGAAGACCCAGGCGCCGGGCAGTCCCAAGGCCTGGCAGCAATTGTTCGAACGTTTCGGGCTGCGCCTGGCGCCCCTGCCCTCGGGCTGCTGCGGCATGTCCGGCACCTACGGCCACGAGGCACGCAACCTTACGACCTCGCGTACCATCTACGCCCAGTCGTGGGAGCCGGTGGTGCAGGAGCATGGCGGCAGCGGTCGCCTGCTGGCCACCGGCTACTCCTGTCGCAGCCAGGCCCGACGCTTCTCCGACAGCCAGCTGCCGCATCCGCTGCAGGCGCTGCTCGGCGCACTTCGTCGGGCGAGCTGAGTCAGACCATCGTTGACGCCTATGATGGCGATGGTTTGCATGATCGACGCCGCGTCAGTACGCTGCGCGGCTTTTCCCGTTTCGGAGTCGACCGACCATGGAGCATGCCGGACTCACCCTGGCGGCCGTTGGCCTGCTGGCGCTGGGCTCACAGTGGCTAGCCTGGCGCCTCAAGGTCCCCGCCATCCTGACGCTGTTGATCGCCGGCATTGCCGCAGGCCCGGTGACTGGCCTGCTCGACCCCGACGCCCTGTTCGGCGAGCTGCTGTTCCCGCTGGTGTCGCTGGCGGTGGCGGTGATCCTGTTCGAGGGTAGCCTCACCCTGAACTTTCGCGAGCTGGGAGGGCATGGCCGCACGGTGCGTCGCCTGGTCACCTGGGGAGCCCTGATCACCGCCCTGTGCGGAGCGCTGGCCGCCCGCTGGCTGCTGGGCCTTAGCTGGGAGATGGCGAGCCTGCTGGGGGCGCTGCTGGTGGTCACCGGCCCGACGGTGATCCTGCCGCTGTTGCAGACCCTGCGGGCCCGCGAGCACCTGACCCAGATCCTGCGCTGGGAGGGCATCCTGATCGACCCGGTGGGCGCCATCGGCGCGGTACTGGTCTATGAATTCGTCGCCCTGGGCTCCGGCACCCAGGCACTGCCGCATACCCTGATGCTGTTCGCCCAGACCGCGTTGATCGGCTTCGGCTTTGGCGTCGCCGGCGGCTATCTATGGGGCCAGGTACTGCGCCAGCACCTGCTGCCGCAACGGCTGCACAGCTTCGGCACCCTGATGACCATGCTCGGTCTGTTCACCCTGTCCAACACCCTGTTTCACGAGTCCGGCCTGTTGACGGTGACGGTAATGGGCGCCTGGCTCGCCAATATGCGTGGCGTGCCCACCCGACCGATCATCGAGTTCAAGGAGACCCTGTCGATCCTTCTGATCTCGGGTCTGTTCATCCTGCTGGCGGCACGTCTGACGGTCGAGCAACTGGCACTGCTGGGCTGGCCGGCCTGGGCCTTTCTGGCGGTGCTGTTGCTGCTGGTGCGTCCGCTGGCGGTGTGGCTGTGCACCCTGGGCAGCGGCCTGGACTGGCGCGAGAAGAGTCTGCTGGCGTTCATCTCGCCCCGCGGCATCGTCGCCGCCGCGGTGGCCTCGCTGTTCGCGCTGCGGCTGGAAGAGATCGGTGTGCCCGGCGCCGACCGCCTGGTGCCGGTGACCTTTCTGGTGATCATCGCCACAGTCGTATCCCAGAGTCTGCTGGCTCGTCCGCTGGGCGACTGGCTGAAGGTGCGCCGTCCCTCGGCCCACGGCGTGCTGATCATCGGCGCCAACCCGGTGGCCCGGCAGATGGCCCACTGTCTGCGCCAGGCCCGACTCGGCGTGCTGCTGACCGACTCGAGCTGGGACGCGGTGCAGGCCGCCCGCGCCGAGGGGCTCTCGGCCTACTACGGTGACCCGCTGTCCGAACACGCCGCCCAGCACATGGAACTGAGCGGTATCGGCTACCTGATGCCACTGTCGCCCTACCGAGAGCTCAATGATCTGGCCGCGCTGCACTTCGAGCATCTGCTGGGCCAGGGCCAGGTATTCCGCCTGGCGGTCAACCTGGGGCGCCAGGCGCGGCGCCAGCACGCCACCGCCATCGAGCATGTTCCCTACCTGTTCGGCCGCGAGATGACCTTTGCCCAGCTCTCGAGCCTGGTGGAGCGTGGGGCTCGCTTCGAGGTCGAAAGGCTCGACGAAGCACCCCGCTCACGGGCGCTGCTGCGCGCGAGCGGCGACAAGCGTGCAAGTGGAGAAAGGGGAGAAAGACGCCCAGGTCACGTCCATAGCACAGACACCCGGCAAGCGCCTCTCCAGGCCAAGGACGTCGCCAGCGCGAGACGTCAGGGGGCTTTCCCCGGCGACACCGACTCGGCGCCGCTGATCTGTGTCGGCACTTCAGGGCGGCCGCGCATCGCCACAGCCGACGCGCCGCTGACACCACGCAAGGGCGATCATGTGATCCGCCTGGTCATGCCAGACCGGCAAAGTAGTCGGAAATAAAAACACCTCGGGCCGGTCAATGACCGGCCCGAGGTGTCTTCAGGCGAGCACAGGACTTAGAAGAACAGTCGCCGCAGGGCCTCGCCCGGATCTTCTTCGCGCATGAAGGCCTCGCCCACCAGGAAGCCGTGGACGTCGTTCTCGCGCATGCGCAGCACATCATCGCGGCTGTGGATGCCGGACTCGGTGATCACCGTGACCTCGGGCGGAATCCGCGGCAGCAGTTCCAGGGTGGTCTCGAGTCGGGTATTGAAGGTATGCAGGTCGCGGTTGTTGATCCCGACCAGATCCAGATCGAGCGCCAGCGCCCGCTCCAGCTCCTGGGCGTCGTGGACCTCGACCAGCACGTCCATGCCAAGCTCGCCAGCCTGCTGGTGCAGGTCGCGCATCTGGGCGTCCTCCAGGGCGGCGACGATCAGCAGGATGCAGTCGGCGCCGATGGCCCGCGCCTCGCTGACCTGGTAGCCGTGGCCGATGAAGTCCTTGCGGATCACCGGCAGGCTGCACGCCTCGCGGGCGGCAATCAGGTAGTCCTCATGGCCCTGGAAGAAGTCGGCGTCGGTCAGCACCGAGAGGCAGGCCGCCCCACCCCGGGCGTACTGAGCGGCGATCTCGGCCGGGCGAAAGTCCTCACGGATCAGCCCCTTCGAGGGTGACGCCTTCTTGACCTCAGCGATCACCGCGGCGTCGCCGTCACGGATCCGCTCGGCCAGCGAGATGACGAAACCGCGCGGTGCATCCTGCTCTCGGGCACGCGCGAGCAGCGCCTGCTCGCTGACCTGGCGGCGTCGGCTGGCGACCTCCTCGTCCTTGCGCTCGAGGATTCGCTCGAGGATCGTCGGGGTGGCATTGGCCATGTTGTGATTCTCCTTGCGGCCCGTCGGGCTCTTTTCAGAAAGGTCCTACTGAGCGAACACCCGGGTAAAGTGGGCCAGTTCCTTCATCTTTTCCAGCGCCAGCCTGGTTCCCTGGGCGTCCTGGGCCATCAGCACGCCTTCCTTGAGGGAATCGGCCACGTCGGCGGCGTAGAGGGCGGCCCCGGCGTTGAGGGCGACGATATCCGCCGCAGGCCCCTCGCCGGAAAGCGCCTTCTCGACCAGGCGCAGGCTGTCTTCGGCGGTCTTGACCTTGAGCGGAGCGAGCGACTGACGCTCGATACCGACATCCTCGGGGGTCAGGGTATAGCGGTGGATCTCGCCATCCTTGAGTTCGGCGATGCGGGTCGGCGCCGCCAGCGAGATTTCGTCCAGGCCGTCTTCGGCGTGGGCCACCAGCACATGCCGACTGCCGAGCTGACGCAGCACTTCCACCATCAACTCCAGCAGGTCGGCGTGGTAGACGCCGAGCAGCTGATTGGGCGCACTGGCAGGGTTGGTCAACGGCCCCAGAATATTGAACAGGGTGCGCACGCCCATCTCGCGGCGCGGACCGATGGCGTGACGCATGGCCGGGTGGTGGTTGGGCGCGAACATGAAGCCGACGCCGACCTCCTCGATGCAGCGGCCCACCTGTTCGGCGTCCAGATCCAGGCCGATGCCGGCCACCTGGAACAGATCGGCGCTGCCCGAGGACGACGACACCCCTCGGTTGCCGTGCTTGGCCACATGGGCGCCGGCGGCGGCGGCGACAAAGCTCGAGGCGGTGGATACGTTAAACAGGTTGGCGCCGTCCCCACCGGTGCCGACGATATCCACGACGTTGTCGCAGGACAGCATTACTGGCGTCATCAGGTCGCGCATCACCTGGGCGCAGCCACTGATTTCCTCGGCGGTCTCGCCCTTCATCGCCATCCCCATCAGAAAGGCGGCGACCTGGGCGTCACTGGCCTCGCCGGTCATGATGGTGCGCATCACCGCATAGGCCTGCTCTCGGCCCAGGTTCTCCCGGCGCATCACCGCCGCGATGGCATTGGTCATCTGCATGCAAGTCTCCTGATGGTAGTCAGTGGCGCTCGAGGAAGTTGGCCAGCATCTCGTGTCCCTGTCGCGACAGGATCGATTCCGGGTGGAACTGCACCCCTTCGATGGGCAGCTCCTTGTGGCGCAGGCCCATGATCAGGCCGGGGGTGACGTCGTCGTCATCGGTCCAGGCGGTGATCTCGAGGCACTCCGGCAGACTCTCGCGCTCCACCACCAGCGAATGGTAGCGGGTCACCGAGAGCGGATCATCGAGGCCCTTGAACACACCCTGTCCGGCATGGCGAATGTCGGAGGTCTTGCCGTGCATGACCTGGGGCGCGCGGACCACCTTGCCGCCGAACACCTGGCCGATGGCCTGATGGCCGAGGCACACACCGAGCAGCGGCAGCTTGCCGGCGAAGTGGCGAATCAGCTCCAGCGAGATGCCGGCCTCGTTGGGCGTGCAGGGCCCCGGCGACACCACGATGTGGCTGGGCGCCATGGCCTCGATCTCGCCGAGGCTGATGGTGTCGTTGCGTCGGGTCACCACCTCGGCGCCCAGTTCGCCTAGGTACTGGACGATGTTGTAGGTGAAGCTGTCGTAGTTATCGAGCATCAAGATCATGGTGGCTCCAGGATTCAATATTGGGCTTCACCCAGCGAGACGACCCACACACAAAAATGCCGCCTCGCGGGCGGCACTTTCGCTGTCCTGACCGTCGTTGTCCAGACCGTGGTCCGCGACACCCCGGCGCTCAGGGTTCCTCCGCCCGCTTCAGTCGAAGGGGCGCCACCACTGCTGGCGATCACGGGACGGTGCGGAGGTCATATTCATCATGGGCTTATAGTGTGTGTCGTGGTCATGGCTGTCAAGCGGATGTCAGGCCGAACTCAGCGCAGTCCCTGCTCGGCCATGGCCACGGCACGAAACAGCGCACGCCCCTTGTTCAGGGTCTCGTCCCACTCGGACTGGGGCACCGAGTCCGCCACCACGCCGGCGCCACACTGGACGTGCAGCTGACCGTCCTTGATCACCGCGGTGCGGATGGCGATGGCGGTGTCCATGTTGCCATGCCAGGACAGGTAGCCGACGGCCCCGGAGTAGACGCCGCGCTTGACCGGTTCGACCTCGTCGATGATCTCCATCGCGCGGATCTTGGGCGCTCCGGACAGGGTGCCCGCCGGGAAGGTGGCGCGCAGCACGTCCATGGCGCTGTAGCCCGGCTTCAGCTTGCCGGTGACGTTGGAGACGATGTGCATGACGTGGGAGTAGCGCTCGATGGCCATCTGATCGGTCACCTCGACGCTGCCTGTTTCGGAGATGCGGCCGACGTCGTTGCGGCCCAGGTCGATCAGCATCAGGTGCTCGGCGACTTCCTTGGGGTCGGCCAGCAGGTCCTCCTCCAGCGCCCTGTCCTCGGCCTCGGTCTTGCCGCGCACCCGGGTGCCGGCGATCGGACGCACCGTCACCATGCCATCCTCCAGGCGGGTCAGGATCTCCGGCGAGGCGCCCACCACATGGTGGTCGTCAAGGTTGAAGAAGAACATGTAGGGCGACGGATTGAGGCTGCGAAGAGCCCGATACAGGTCCAGCGGCTCGGCCTGGAACTCGATCGACATGCGCTGGGACGGCACGCACTGCATCACGTCGCCGGCCAGCACGTACTCCTTGATCCTTTCCACCGCCGATTTGAAGCCCTCTTCGGTGAAGCCGGAGGTGAAGTGCCCCTCCTCCACCGCCGGGCGCGCGTCACCGGGCACCCGCGAGGCCACCGACAGCGGGCTGCGCAGGGCGTCTTCCAGGGCGCTCAGCCGGGCCTGGGCGGCGCTGAAGGCCGAGGGCGTGGAAGGATCGGCGTGGGTCCACAGGGTCAGACGCCCATAAAGGTTGTCGAACACCACCAGCTCATCGCACACCATCAACAGGATGTCCGGCACCCCGATGGGGTCGTCCTTCTCCACACCGGCCAGGCGCGGCTCGATATAGCGGATGGTGTCGTAGCCGAAGTAGCCCACCAGTCCGCCGTCGAAGATCGGCTGGTTGTCGAGCACCGGCACCTTGAAGCGACGCTGAAACTCCTCGATCCAGGCCAGCGGATCTTCCACTTCGGTGGCGCCGGTCACGTCACCATCGACAATATGCTGAACCTGATAGCCCCGCACCTCGATGCGTTCGCGACAGGGCAGACCGATGATCGAGTAACGCCCCCACTTCTCGCCGCCGGTCACCGACTCGAGCAGAAAGGTCCAGGGCTGATCGGCCAGTTTCAGATAGGTGGACAGCGGCGTGTCCAGGTCGGCCATCATCTCGCGGGTGATGGGAATACGGTTGTAGCCGGCCTGGGCCAGCTCGTCGAAACGCTCGGGGGTCATCATGCCCAGATCCTCAATTCAAGAGACGAAAGTGACAACGACAAGAACGGAGTAACGGTCACCATCGCCAACCGCAGGACGTCGTAGGCAGCGACGCAGACAGATGCGGACAGGACATCGAGGAGAAGCAAGGCTGGGCCATGGGCAGTCCACCAGCGAAACGAATGAATGAAGCCAACGAGTGACAGACCGCTACCGCGAGACCCGTGCGCCGCGCTCGCGGATTCCACACGACGGGATTCCCTGTGACGGGCGCCTGGCAAGGCCTGCAATAGCGAGGATTTATCGGCATGACGCTAACGATAGTGTCATGCCAAAAAACCCTAAACGAGTTGTTCCAGCGATTCAACCACCAGATCCGGCTCGCTCAGACTGATCGGCTCGCCGTGATTGTAGCCGTAAGGCACCGCCACGGTACGGAAACCTGCGGCCTTGCCCGCCGCGACATCGTGACGGGAGTCGCCCACCATAAGACAGTACGACGGACAGACGTCGAACTGCTGGGACAGGTGTCGCAGCGGCATGGGGTCAGGCTTGCGACGAGGCAGGGTGTCGCCACCGAGGCAGGCGGAAAAGAAGCCATCGATACCCAGGTGCTCGAGGATCGGGTGGATGAAGGCCTCGGGCTTGTTGGTGACCAGACACAGGATCAGACCCCGCCCGAACAGCCGCTTCAAGGTCTCCGTCACCCCCGGATAGAGCCTCGTCCTGTCGCAGGGACGGCGATGGTAGTGCTCGAGGAAGCGCTCGTGGGCGGTCTTCAACAGCACCTCGCTGGGGGCCTCGCCCAGTGCATCGGTCAGGGCACGTTCCAGCAGCACCCAGGCACCATTGCCGACCCAGTCGCGCACCCTGGCTTCGCCTGCCGGCGCCAGTTCGACGTCGATCAAGGCGGCATCCACCGCCGCTGCCAGGTCCGGGACCGAATCGATCAGGGTGCCATCCAGATCGAAGGCCACCAACAGCACCCCCTCCAGGGCGTCACCCATAGGCCGTCTCCTCGACTATGCCGAAATTGGAATATCTATGCGCGGCGCACATTCTGGCGCAAGCGCCGTGGTCAGCCAAGCACTTATCTGTCTATGATGGCGCTCCACCTTTTTTCTGGAGCTCATCATGAGCAAACCCACCATCGTGGTTGTCGGCGGCGGCGCCGGCGGCCTTGAGCTGGTCACGCGCCTGGGACGACGGCTCGGCAAGAAGGACAAGGCCGACATCGTACTGGTCGATCGCAATTCGACCCACATCTGGAAACCGCTGTTGCATGAGGTGGCCACCGGCGTCCTCGACTCGGGCCTCGACGAGATTTCCTATCAGGCCCACTCGGCGGCCAACGGCTACCGCTTCCAGCGCGGCACCCTGTGCGATCTGGATCGCGAGTCCCGCCAACTGACCCTGGCCCCCATCGTCGATGACGAGGGCAACGAGATCCTGCCGGCGCGGCGTCTCGACTACGATCACCTGGTACTGGCGGTCGGCAGCGTCAGCAACGACTTCGGCACGAAAGGCGTGGCGGACCACTGCCACTTCCTCGACAGCCCTGCCCAGGCCGAAGGCTTTCGCCAGGCACTGCTCAATACCTTCATGCGCTACAGCACCCGGCTCGAGGATCAGGATCCCTGCATTACCGTGGGCATCATCGGCGCCGGGGCCACCGGCGTCGAACTGGCCGCCGAGTTGCACGACGCCTCGCGCATGCTCAAGAGCTACGGCTTTACCGCGCTGGGCCGCGAGCACCTGCGGGTCCACCTGATCGAGGCCGCACCCAAGGTGCTGCCGGCGCTGCCGGACCGCATCAGCGGCGCGGTGCACAAGGAACTCGAGAACCTGGGGGTCAAGGTCCATGTGGACACTCGGGTGACCATGGTCGACGAGCGCGCCATCCACACCACCGACGACGACGCCATCGAGATCGACCTGGGGGTGTGGGCCGCCGGCATCAAGGCTCCGGCCTTCCTGGCAGAACTGGGGCTGGAGGTGGAGCGCAACAACAGGGTCAAGGTGGCCGCCACCATGCAGAGCATCGATGACCCGCGCATCTTCGCCTTCGGCGACTGCGCTAGCTGCCCCCAGGAAGACGGCACGGTGGTGCCACCCAGGGCCCAGGCCGCCCACCAGCAGGCCGGCGTGCTCTACCGCAACCTGTGTGCCGTGGTCGACGGCAAGCCGCTCAAGGAATTTGTCTTCCGCGACCGAGGCTCGCTGATTTCGCTGGCCCACTTCGACGCCATCGGCAGCCTGATGCGCGCCGCCTCGGCCCGTAGCCTGTTCATCGAGGGTAACCTGGCGCGCTTCTTCTACGCCTCGCTCTACCGCATGCACCAGCGCGCCATCCACGGCACGGTCAAGACCGCGATGATGGTGGTGGTCGATGGGCTTAACCGCTTCCTCAAGCCCAGGCTAAAGCTGCACTAGGGCTCGTCTGAAAACACACCCCTGAAAGACTTCGCACTGTGCGTTTACAGCAAGAGAGGCTGCCCCAAGGCAGCCTCTCTTGCTTGTCGTCATCGACAGCACCACATCCTGCTCAGGCGTTGGCCTGGGGCTCGTCCTTGGCGTGGTGATAGAGATGCACGTCGCGCTGGGGAAAGGGAATGCTGATGCCTTCGCGATCGAAGCGACGCTTGATCTCCTCGGTCATCTCCCAGTAGACGTCCCAGTAGTCGGATGCCTGCACCCAGGGCCGCACGATCCAGGTGATGGAGGAGTCGCCCATGGCATTCATGCGGATATTCGGCGCCGGTTCGCTGAGCACGCGAGGGTCGTCGGCGACCACGCTCTCCAGCACCCGACGCACGGTATCGATGTCGTCGTCATAGCCGACCCCCACCGTCAGATCGACCCGACGAGTGGCGTGGGCAGAATAGTTGACCACGGCACCGCTCATCATCTGGCCGTTGGGCACGATGATCTTGCGATTGTCCGGAGTGCTCAGCTCGGTGCTGATGATCTGCACATCCTCGACGGTGCCGCTGACCCCACCGGCCTCCACGTAGTCGCCGATCCGGTAGGGGCGGAAGATGATGACCATGACCCCGGCGGCGAAGTTGGCAAGCGACCCCTGCAGGGCCAGACCCACCGCCAGACCGGCGGCACCGATCACCGCGATCAACGAGGCGGTCTGGATACCGATCCGGCTGATGGCGGCCAGGATCACGAAGGTCAGCAGCAAGGCATACAGGATGTTGCCGAGGAACTTGACCAGCAGGGGTTCGACGTCGGCACGCTGCATGCCCTTGACCACCACCCGGTGTACCGCCTTGGCCACCCAGCGCCCGATGATGAAGATCGCCGCCGCGGCGACCAGATTGATCAGAAACTGCAGCCCGGTGGTCGAGGCAAACTCGATCAGGGCCTCCACGTCCAGCTTTTGCAGGAACTCCATCTACCTCTCCTTGTATGTCGTTTTCGTTATCGAAGTACGATCCTGCTCAACCACCGCCCTCGCTTCGTCAGTGCTGATGCGCGCCGCCAGCCACTGGCGCTTGCGACGCACCGACATGCGCTTGACGGCGATTTCCAGCCGGCTGGCGTCACCTCGCGTGCCGACCGGCTCCTGATGGCGAAGCGTCAGCGGGCCCTTGCCACGCAGCGCCTTGGCACCCTTGCCGCTGCGGTGTTGCTCGACACGCCTGGCGACATCGGTGGTAATGCCGGTATAAAGCGCCCCGGCCGCCGTCTCGACGATATACAGGTACCACGTCGTCGTTGCCGCCGCCGGCAGCTCGGGTACTGGCTCGCCTGAGACAGGCTCATCTGAGACAGGCTCGACTAAGCCCGGCTCATCCAAGCCCGGCTCGCCTAAGCCCGGCTTGCCTGAGCCAGCATAGTCCGAATCGCCAATCACCGCGTAGAGGCCAGGCGCGAGCGAAAGTCGGCGATGATGCTGTCGTAGCCGTGGGGGTCCTCGTCGCGACGCGCGCCGAACACCGCGGAGCCCGCGACGAAGGTGTCCGCCCCGGCGCGCGCGATCTCGGCGATATTGTCTACCTTCACGCCACCATCCACCTGCAGACGAATGTCCCGTCCGCTGGCGTCGATGCGCGCACGCGCCTGGCGCAGCTTGTCGAGCGTCGCCGGGATGAACGACTGACCGCCGAAGCCCGGATTGACGCTCATCAGCAGCACCATGTCGACCTTGTCCATCACGTAGTCCAGGTAGGACAGTGGCGTCGCCGGGTTGAACACCAGTCCCGCCTTGCAGCCGCCGTCACGAATCAGCTGCAGCGAGCGATCGATATGTTCGGAGGCCTCGGGGTGGAAGGTGATGTAGCTGGCACCGGCATCGATGAAGTCACCGATCAGTCGATCCACGGGCTTGACCATCAGGTGGGCATCGATGGGCGCGGTGACGCCATGCTTGCGCAGCGCCTCACAGACCATCGGCCCGATGGTCAGGTTAGGCACGTAGTGATTGTCCATCACGTCGAAGTGGACGATATCGGCACCCGATGCCAGCACGTTGTCGACCTCTTCTCCCAGGCGGGCGAAGTCAGCGGACAGGATCGAAGGCGCGATCAGGAAGTCGTTCATGGAGTCATCCGAGGAGAGAGTCATGGTGGAGGCCACAAGGGCTCGACGAAAAGCGGCATTCTAGCAGTTGGTCCCGCCCGCATCAGCGATCTTCCTCCACGTCTTCTGCCGATTCGTCCGGTTGCAGTCGTCTATAGTATGCGCCTTGCGACATCTTATATTCCAAACAGTTTTAACAAACAGGATTGTAATTCCTTAAAATTAGCCTTAGCCTTCGTTGCGATCCGCCGATTTCCCCGGCCCACCCCCGACGTCAAGGAACCCCGACATGAAGCTGCCCCCGATCCTGCGCCGTACCGCCCTGTCCCTGTCCCTGGCCGCCGGCCTCGGCGGTGCCATGGCCTCGCCGGTAATGGCCGAGGACAAGGAGCTGCTCAACTCGTCCTATGACATCGCCCGCGAGCTGTTCGCCGCCATCAACCCGGCGTTTCAGCAGCACTGGCAGGCAGAGAATGACGGTGAGCTGACCATCAAGCAGTCCCACGGCGGCTCTTCCGCCCAGGCCCGCGCCATCCTGCAGGGCCTGAAGGCCGACGTGGTGACCTACAACCAGGTCACAGACGTCCAGGTACTGGCCGATGCCGGCCTGGTCGCGGAAGACTGGCAGAGCCAGTTGCCCAACAATGCCTCGCCCTACTACTCCACCACCGCCTTCCTGGTGCGCAAGGGCAACCCCCAGGGCATCGAGAGCTGGGAAGACCTGGCCGCCGAGGGCGTCGAACTGGTGTTCCCCAACCCCAAGACGTCCGGTAACGGCCGCTATACCTACCTGGCCGCCTGGGGTGCCGCCGAGCGCAACTTCGACGGCGACGAGGACCAGGTGCGCGAGTTCATGAGCGACTTCCTCGGCAATGTGAAGGTGTTTGACACCGGCGGCCGCGGCGCCACCACCAGCTTCATCGAACGTGGCATCGGCGACGTGCTGATCAGCTTCGAGTCCGAGGTCAACAATATCCGTGACGAGTACGGCAGCGACGAATACGACGTCATCGTGCCGCCGGTCAGCATCCTCGCCGAGTTCCCGGTGGCGGTGGTCGAGGAGAACGCCGAGCGCAACGGCAACCTCGAGCTCGCCCGTGCCTACCTCGACTACCTCTACACCGAGGAGGCCCAGCGCCAGCTGGCAGGCTTCAACTACCGCGTCCACAACGAAGCGGTGAAGGAAGAGTTCGCCGATAGCTTCCCCGAGACCGAGCTGTTCGAGGTTCAGGACGTGTTCGGTGGCTGGGACAGCGCCATGGACACCCACTTCAAGAGCGGCGGCGAGCTGGACCAGCTGCAGCGTCGCTGATCGTCAAGGCAAGCGACCTATCCCATGCACAAGGCCATCTCCCTGCCCTTTGCCCGATCCGCCCGGCGCCGCGTGCTGCCGGGCTTCGGCCTGTCTCTGGGCATCAGCCTCACCTTCGTCTCGCTGGTACTGCTGCTGCCGCTGACCGGCCTGGTCGGCCAGCTCAAGGGGCTGTCGCTGTCCGAGTACTGGTTCATCATCAGTGAACCCCGCGTGGTGGCAAGCTACGTCACCACCATCGGTGGCGCCCTGGTGGCGGCGCTGGTCAACGCCGTGTTCGGGCTGTTGATGGCCTGGGTGCTGGTGCGCTACGACTTCCTCGGCAAGCGCCTGCTCGATGCCCTGATGGACCTGCCCTTCGCGCTGCCCACGGCGGTCGCCGGCATCACCCTGGCAACGCTCTACTCGTCCAAGGGCTGGATGGGACAGCTGCTGGAGCCGTTGGGCTGGCAGGTGTCCTACACCTGGGTCGGCATCGCCCTGGCCATGGCCTTCACCAGCATCCCCTTCGTCGTGCGCACGGTGCAGCCGGTGCTCGAGGACCTGCCCGCGGAAATCGACGAAGCCGCCATGAGTCTGGGCGCCCGCGACGGCGTGGCCTTTCGTCGGGTCATCCTGCCCCACCTGTGGCCGGCCCTGGTCACCGGCACCGGGCTCGCCTTCGTGCGCTCCCTGGGCGAATTCGGTGCGGTGATCTTCATCGCCGGCAACATGCCCTACGAGACCGAGATCACCTCGCTGATGATCTTCGTCAAGCTGCAGGAGTACGACTACGTGGGGGCCTCGGCCATCGCCTCGGTGGTGCTGGCGACCTCGCTGGCGCTGCTGCTGGCGATCAACCTGTGGCAGGGACGCTTTATTCGCCGACTGCACGGAGGACGCGGCTGATGCAACGAATCGGTGACGCCCCCTGGCTCAGGCGCAGCCTGATCGCGCTGGCGGTAACGCTCTCGGCACTGTTTCTGCTGCTGCCGCTGCTGGCCATCTTCGCCCAGGCCCTGGCCGAGGGTGTCGGGCCCTTCATCGCCAATGTCACGGATCACTTCACCCTGGCGGCGATCGGCCTGACCCTGTTCATCACCCTGCTGACGATCCCGGTCAACCTGGTCTTCGGAGTCATGCTGGCCTGGCTGGTGACCCGCTTCGCCTTCCCCGGACGGCGCCTGCTGCAGACACTGATCGACATCCCCTTCGCCATCTCGCCGGTGGTGGCGGGCCTGGTTTACCTGCTGCTCTACGGCCGCAACGGCTGGATCGGCGGCTGGCTGGATGCCCACGACATCCAGCTGATGTTCGCCTGGCCCGGCATCTTGATGGTGACCATCTTCGTCACCTGCCCCTTCGTCGCCAGGGAGCTGATCCCGCTGATGCAGGCCCAGGGCTCCCGCGAGGAAGAAGCGGCGGTAACCCTCGGCGCACGCGGCTTTACGCTGTTTCGCCGGGTGACCCTGCCCAATATCCGCTGGGCCCTGCTCTACGGCGTGATCCTGACCAACGCCCGGGCGGTGGGTGAATTCGGCGCGGTCTCGGTGGTCTCCGGGGCCATCCGCGGCGAGACCAACACCCTGCCGCTGCACGTGGAGCTTCTGTATCAGGACTACAACACCGTCGGCGCCTTCGCCAGCGCCGCCCTGCTGGCGCTGATCGCCCTGCTTACCCTGGCCGCCAAGGCCACGCTCGAATGGCGCGCGACGCGCCGGGAGGCCCTGACATGAGCATTCGTCTCGACCATATCCAGAAGCACTTCGGACGCTCCCAGGCGCTGTCTCCCATCGACCTGGACATCAACAGCGGCGAGCTGATCGGCCTGCTGGGCCCGTCCGGTTCCGGCAAGACCACCCTGTTGCGGATCATCGCCGGGCTCGAGACACCGGACGACCACCCCGACTGCCGCATTCTGTTCGGCGAACGCGACGTGACCCATGTCCACGTACGTGACCGGCGTATCGGCTTCGTGTTCCAGCACTACGCGCTGTTCCGCCATATGAGCGTGTTCGACAATGTCGCCTTCGGCCTGACTGTGCTGCCCCGCCGCGAGCGTCCGTCCAGCGGTGAGATCCGCTCCCGGGTCATGCAGCTACTGGAGATGGTGCAGCTGTCTCACCTGGCCGAACGCTTCCCGGCGCAGCTCTCCGGCGGGCAGCAGCAGCGTGTCTCGCTGGCACGCGCCCTGGCCCTCAAGCCAGAGGTGCTGCTGCTCGATGAACCCTTCGGGGCGCTCGATGCCAAGGTCCGCCAGGAGCTGCGTCGCTGGCTCAGGCACCTGCACGACGAGCTGGGCTTCACCAGCGTGTTCGTGACCCACGACCAGGAGGAAGCGCTGGAGCTGTCTGACCGTGTGGTGGTGATGAGCAACGGCCGTATCGAGCAGATCGACACCCCGGAGACGCTGTACCGTCAACCGCGCAATCGCTTCGTGTTCGAATTCCTCGGCGACGTCAATCATCTGGAAGGCGAGGTTCGCGACGGCGTGCTGACCTGCGGTGAGGCGCGCCTGACACTGGACCTGGACGACGGCCCTCAGGAAATCCTGCTGCGCCCCCACGAGGTACAGGTGGCCGCCGCCCCCAGTGCCGACGCTCACCTGCCCGCGGTGGTCACCGCGGTGGTCCCGGTGGGCGCCGAAGTGCGCATCGAGCTGAACGCCGACTGGATGGACGAGCCCTGGATGGCGACCCTGAGCCATGGCGACGCCGAACGCCTGGCACTTGGCCGTGGCTCCCGGGTCTACGCCCTGCCCCGCCGCTGGCACCACTATCCAGACAGTCGGCCCGATAGCCAGCAACCGGACGTGTCGGGTGATAGATCCGCCAAGAGTGGTGCCAAGCGCCGAGAATCCGGCGCAACTGTCTAAGCGCCGAGAATCCGGCGCCACCGTCTAAGCGCCGCCAAGGGTGGCGCCACTGTCCAAGCGCCGCTAATCCGGCGCAGACGCCCGCCTGGCGGGCCTTGTCCGCTTCGATCAGCCCAGGAACTTTTGCTGCACGCCCCCCTCTGATAGACGTACTATCGCCCGTCCAGGCAAAGCCTCGTCCGACGAGTGCGCACTACGGTGCGATTTCTACCGATAACACGACAAGGAGTTCCCCTATGCTTCGTCGCCTTCTGTTGGGCGCCGCTGGAGTGACCGCGCTGCTCGCGCTCAGCGCCTGCTCGAGCCCCCACCATCTGCAGCCCGACCCCAAGCGCAGCGTGGCCGTGCCGGCCTCCGGCTCTGGCCAGGCGGTCACCGTCATCGCCGCCGATGACCGCCCCTCGGACGTGCTCGGTACCCGCAGCGGCAGCGCAAGCTCCACCGCCACCATCAGCGTCAGCCCCCACGAGATCGTGCCGAGGCTTCAGGCCGAGGTGGAGCGGGCAGTGCGCGAGATGGGCTTCAGCCCCACCGCCGAACCGGCTCCGGGCCGCCCCAGCCTGACGCTGACGCTGAAGAAGCTGAGCTATGAACGCGGCCAGAGTCAGCCGCTGGTGGACGAGGCCAGACTGGAAAGCGTCATCGAGGCCGAAGCCAGCAATGACGGCCAGACCTACACCGGCACCTACACCTCGCGCCGCGTGCAGAGTTATGCGGTGAAGCCGGACAAGGCAACCAATCAGCGCATGGTCACCGACCTGCTCACCGACGGTCTGAACCGGGCCTTCGCCGACCCGGAGCTGGGCCAATTGCTGGCCCGCTGACGCTCGCCCGCCCCGCGGGGCGGGCCAGGCAGGCACACGACAGCGCGCCGCCCCTTGTGGGTGGCGCACTTTGGTTGGATGCACTCAATCACTCGTCGGTGGTGGGACCACGCCGTACCAGCGCCCAGACCGACTCACGAAAGCCATTGGCTTCGGGCTCGCCGTCTTCCAGGTGGGTGACGATGAAGTTGGGGTCGAACAACCGCCTCACCTCGGCGCCGTCCACATGGAACGGCGGACCTTCGTCGCCGCTCCGACTCAGACTGACCAGCAGCCCCCGCGCGCCAGGCGGTATCAGCTGGGCCAGGTGAAAGGCGTAGCGCTGGCGGGTGGCCTCGGGCAAGGCGATCAGGGCGGCGCGATCATAGAAGGCGCCGATCTCCGAGGCCTGGGCGATATGGAAGTGAAAGAAGTCACCGCACCATAGCTCGATACTGCCCTGACGCAGAATCGCGAAACCGTCCTGCTGGTAGCGCGACACCTCCCCTCGGCCATCTTCCACAAACTGTTCGAGCGCGCGCTCCGACAGCTCGATGCCGAGCACCGGATGTTGATGCTCGGCCAGCCAGCGCATGTCCAGACTCTTGCCGCACAGCGGCACCAGTACCTTGGTCCCGGGAACCGCCCCGAGCATCGGCCAGTGGCGGATCAGTGCAGGATGAACGCTATCGCGATGAAAGCCGATGCGCCCCTCTTCCCAGCGTTTCAACCAGTGTTCGTGCATCGAATTCTCTGTCCCGGGTGCTAGAACCAGCGGTCGCGCTTGCGCCGACGCCGCGGCAGGTGCGGCACGATCAGGCCGACGATCAGGCCCGCCCCGGCGACGCCCCCGCCGTACATGAAGTAGCGCATCAGCAGGTCTTCCTTGCGGGTCTCCAGGCGAGCCTCGAGGTCCTTGTTGGTCTCGCTGATATCGCTGAAGGCGCTCTCCAGCTCATGATTGCGTGCTTCCAGTTCGGCGATGCGGCTCTCGCGCACCTCGAGGGTCTCGGTCATGGTCCGAGTGCGCTCTTCCCAGCTTTCGTTGATGCCGTCGAGCTCCTCGGTGAGTTCTTCCACCCTTGCCTCGAGCTTGGGCAGCTGGTCGCTGGCGCTGGGGGTCTGTTGCAGTTCGCTGCTGGGGACCCAGACCACGTCTCCGCTGTCGCTTCGGACCTGGGAATAGTCGCCGGAGGTGTCCAGCAGGGTCACCGGCTGGCCGGCGGTCAAGGTGCCGACGATGCGGTAGCCGTCGGTGGGACCACTACGCACATAGGTGGTGAGTTCGTCCGACACCCACCGTGAGGTGCCGTCGTCCTGAGCCATCGCCGGCAGGGCGGCGCCGGTCAGGGCGAGGCCCAGGGTCACTGTCTTGAGAAATTGCGTTTTCATGCCGTCTTTCCTGGCTAATCTGGGCTCGGTTGCGACTCGAGTGACGCTGCGCCGGCTTCCTGCCAAGCCGCAACGTGCGATGAGACCAAGGAGGGTGACAAACGTTCCACAGCTCCTGTGGACAAGTGTCGGGAAAACCGCTGGACATCGCTGTCCTGCGGGCGAGACACCTGGGGTTGGCACAAAATGGTCATAAAATAGCCAGCCCGCGTTCCCATCCGCCCGCAAGACTATCACATTGGCTCACCGGGATACCCCGGCCGGTGGACCAAGATCCACCGGGATCTCCGCGCGCCCTGCCCTGGTCCCTGGCCGGTACTTCGGCAAACTGGCCCCACCCGGGCCGGGTGCGTATAATGCGCCACCATGCGCCACGGTCGTTCGACCGCCAGTCTCGCGCCCATTCACCACCACTCACGTGACCAGGCACCCCTGGTGCCCATCGGGCCGGGAGCCCGACATATTGCTATGACGAAGAAACTCTTCATCAAGACCCACGGCTGCCAGATGAACGAGTACGACTCTGCCCGCATGGCGGATCTGCTCGGCGACTCCCATCAGATGGAACTGACCGACAACGAACAGGACGCGGACGTGATCCTGCTCAACACCTGTTCGATTCGGGAAAAGGCCCAGGAGAAGGTTTTCCACCAGCTCGGTCGCTGGAAGAAGCTCAAGCAGTCCAACCCCGATCTGGTGATCGGCGTCGGTGGCTGCGTGGCCAGTCAGGAAGGCGAGGCCATTCGCAAGCGCGCCCCCCACGTCGACATGGTGTTCGGTCCCCAGACCCTGCACCGGGTGCCGAGCATGCTCGACGCCAGCCGTGACAACCAGATCTCGGTGGTGGACGTCACCTTCCCCGAGATCGAGAAGTTCGATCACCTGCCCAAGCCCAGCTCCGACGGCGCCAGCGCCTTCGTCTCGGTGATGGAAGGCTGCTCCAAGTACTGCACCTTCTGCGTGGTGCCCTACACCCGTGGCGAGGAGGTCTCGCGGCCGTTCGAGGCGGTCATGGACGAGGTTTTCCACCTGGCCGACCAGGGCGTTCGCGAGATCAACCTGCTGGGCCAGAACGTCAACGCCTACCGCGGGCTCAACGACGACGGCGACGAAATCGATCTGGCCGAACTGATCGCCTGCGTGGCGGCGGTCGACGGCATCGACCGTATCCGCTTCACCACCTCGCACCCGGTGGAATTCAGTGACAGCCTGATCGAGGCCTACGCCGAGATTCCGGAGCTGGTCAGCCACCTTCACCTGCCGGTGCAGGCCGGTTCCGACCGCATCCTGGCGGCGATGAAGCGCGGTCACACGGTCGAAGAGTACGTCGACAAGATGGAGCGCATCCGCGCCCTGCGCCCGGACATCAGCTTCTCCTCGGACTTCATCATCGGCTTCCCGGGCGAGACCGAGGAGGACTTCGAGGCGACCATGGACCTGATCCATCGCATCGGCTTCGACGTGTCCTTCAGTTTCGTCTACTCCGCTCGCCCGGGCACGCCGGCGGCGGCGCTTGACGACGAGACCCCGGAGGAGATCAAGAAGCAGCGCCTGGCGATCCTGCAGGAGCGCATCAACCAGCAGGCGATGCAGATCAGTCGGCGCATGGTGGGCACTACCCAGCGTGTGCTGGTCAGCGGCTTCTCGCCCCGCGACCCGGGCCAGCTGTCCGGACGCACCGAGAACAACCGGGTGGTCAACTTCCGCGCGGCCAACCCCACCGAGCTGATCGGCTACTTCGTCGACGTCGAGATCACCGAGGCCCTGCCCAACTCGCTGCGTGGCGAACTGGCTTCCGGCGAGCGCTACTGAGGCTCGCCCTGCTCCGGGACGGGCGGCTTGGCCGTTTCACCATGACGATCGCCAACGCACAGGACCCGGAGCATTGCCCTGGCCCACGCCGGGGCAGTAAGCTGAACCTTCAAAGCCACCCAAACACGGATTCTTCACGCCTTGAGCCAGCCATCGACCCAGGCCAACCGCATCATCACGCTCAACCTCGAACCCAACGAGCCCCGCCGTCTTGCCAACCTGTGTGGCCAGCGCGACGAGCATCTGAAACTGATCGAAAGCCGGCTCGGCGTCACCCTGCGCAACCGCGGCAACATGTTCCAGCTGGCCGGCCCCGGCGCTCGCGTCAAGGCGGCCGCGAACCTGGTGGAACACCTCTATCGTGAGGCCGAGGCCACCGAGCTGACCCCGGACACCGTGCACCTGTTCCTGCAGGAAGCCGGCATCGAGGCCCTCGACGAGGACGCCGAAGAAGACGCCGGCGAGGGCGAGGTGCTGATTCGTACTCCGCGCACCCTGATCAAGCCGCGCGGCCTCAATCAGCAGGGCTACGTCACCAGCATCCGCAACCACGACATCAACTTCGGCATCGGCCCCGCCGGCACCGGCAAGACCTACCTGGCGGTGGCGGCTGCGGTGGAAGCGCTCAACCAGCAGCAGGTGCGACGCATCCTGCTGGTGCGCCCGGCGGTGGAAGCCGGCGAGAAGCTCGGTTTTCTGCCCGGTGACCTTGCCCAGAAGATCGATCCCTACCTGCGCCCACTGTATGACGCCCTGTACGAGATGATCGGCTTCGAGCAAGTCGCCAAGCTGATCGAGCGCCAGGTGATCGAGATCGCGCCGCTGGCCTACATGCGCGGGCGCACCCTGAACAATGCCTTCATCATTCTCGACGAGAGCCAGAACACCACTCGCGAGCAGATGAAGATGTTCCTGACCCGCATCGGCTTCGGCTCCACCGCGGTGATCACCGGCGACGTGACCCAGGTCGACCTGCCCAAGGGCCAGAGCTCCGGCCTGATCCAGGTGCTCGATGTGCTCAAGGACACCGCCGGTATCGGGGTGACCCACTTCGCCGCCAAGGACGTGGTTCGCCACCCGCTGGTGCAGCGTATCATCGAGGCCTACGACCTGTTCGAGGCCAACCAGGAAGCCGAGGAGCGCGCTCGCCGCGAGGCGCGTGCCGAAGAGCGTCGGCTGGAGCGTGCCGAGCGTCTACAGTCCATGAACGGTGACGGAGACGCCCACCGATGAGCGCCTGCGTGGACCGTCAGGTGGCCAGCGAGGCCAGCGACCTGCCAGAGGTCGATGACCTCGAGCGCTGGGTCGACGCCGTGCTGGCCCACTTCCCCGAACGGGCGGAGTCGGAACTCACGATTCGCCTGGTCGACGCCGACGAGAGCCAGACCCTCAACCGTGACTACCGTGGCAAGGATGCCCCGACCAATGTCCTGTCATTCCCCTTCGAGGCCCCGCCAGGCCTCGAGCTTCCGCTGCTTGGCGATCTGGTGATCTGCCATCCGGTGGTCGTGCGCGAAGCACGCGAGCAGGACAAGTCGCTGATCGATCACTACGCTCATATGGTCGTGCACGGCACCTTGCATTTGCTGGGCCATGACCATATCGAGGATGAGGAGGCCGACCTCATGGAAGGCCTCGAGCGCAGTATCCTTGCCGGCCTGGGCATTGACGACCCTTACGCCCCGCCGGCCCCATCTCCGGATCCCGGTAGCGAGGACGAGAGAGCCGACGCATGAGCGAAGACCGATCGAGTAGCCAGGCCCCCAACAAATCCTGGTTCGACAAACTCTTCAGTGCCCTGTCCAGCGACAGTGACGAACCCAGTTCGCGAGAAGAGTTGCGCGAATTCCTGCGCCAGGCGGGCAGCCGCCTGAAGCTTGAGCAGGATGCCATGACCATCATCGAAGGCGCCCTGAACATCAGCGACCAGCAGGTCAGGGAGGTGCTTATCCCGCGCTCCCAGGTCACCGCCCTGGAGCTCGATCAGCCGCTGGAGGACTACCTGCCGATCATTCTCGAGACCGGTCACTCACGCTACCCGGTGATCGGCGAGAACCTCGACGAGGTTAAGGGCATCCTGCTGGTAAAGGACCTGCTGCCGTTGCTGCAGGGGTCCAGCGACGACCGCCCCTTCCAGCTTGAAGAAGTCCTGCGCCCTGCCATGTTCGTACCCGAGTCGAAGCGCCTCAACAGCCTGTTGAAGGAGTTCCGCGACACCCACAGCCATATGGCGGTGGTGGTGGACGAGTACGGCGGCACCGCCGGGATCGTCACCATCGAGGACATCCTCGAGGAGATCGTCGGCGACATCGAAGACGAGCACGATACCGACGAGGAAGAGGACATCCGCCAGCTGGGCGATGACCGCTACGCGGTGCGTGCCCTGACCCCCATCGAGGACTTCAACGAGCGCTTCGGCACGCGCTTCTCCGACGACGAGTTCGATACCCTGGGAGGACTGGTGATGCAGCGTTTCGGCCACCTGCCGGCGCGCGGCGAACATACTCTGATCGGGGGCTGGCGCTTCACCGTGCTCAACGCCGACAATCGGCGTATCCGGCTGCTCGAGGTCGAACCCGAAAGCCGTACCGACGACTGAACCCGTGCGTCCCCGCCCGGGGACGCCTTGCCTTTCTCGCCCACACCAAGGATGGACCCCATGCTCGAGCGAGTGCTCGGCGGCAGGGCCGGCTACCTTGCCGCCCTGATCGCCGGAGGGCTGACGACCCTCGCCGCCGCCCCCTTTTCCTGGTGGTGGCTGGCCCCGCTGGCCGCCGCCCTGGTCTACGCCGGTCTCTATCGGCGGGGCGCACGCCAGGCGCTGCTGCGCGGCTGGTGTTACGGCCTCGGACTGTTCGGAAGCGGCGCCTCCTGGGTCTACGTATCGATCCACGACTATGGCTACACCAGCGCACCGCTGGCGTTCTTCCTGACCGCCCTGTTCGTGGCCAGCATGGCGCTATTCGTCGCCTTGCCGATGGGGCTGTTCCGTCGCCTGATGCCGGCCCGCCCCACCGCGCTGGCGGGCGGGCTCGGCTTCGTCGGCTTCTGGGTACTGATGGAGTGGATCAGGACCTGGCTGTTCACCGGCTTTCCCTGGCTGCTGCTCGGCAGCACCCAGGTCGACTCACCGCTGTCGGCGCTGGCGCCCCTGGGCGGCGTCTACCTGCTGTCGCTGGTGGTGGCGGCCAGCGGTGTGCTGCTGACGGAGCTCGCGCGGCCACGACCGCTGGCCGCCCTGCCGCTGGTGGCGCTGTGGGGCCTGCCCTGGCTGCTGCCGAACCAGTGGACCTCGCCCACCGGTGATCCGCTGAACGTGGCCCTGTTGCAGGGCAACCTGCCCCAGGAGATCAAGTGGCTGCCAGAAGGCCAGCGCCAGGCGGTCAATACCTATCTGGGCATGACCGGTGACCTGGAGGCGACCGTCCCGGTGGAGCCGGACATCGTTATCTGGCCCGAGGCCGCCCTGCCGATGTTCGAGGACCAGGCCCAGCCGATCATGGCCCGCGCCCAGGCGGCGCTGGCCCCCGAGACGGCGCTGCTGACCGGCATCCTTCAGCGCGACGCCGACGGGCGTTTCTTCAACGCCGTGAGCGCCTACGGCAACGCCAGTGGCGCCTATCGCAAGGCCCACCTGGTGCCCTTCGGCGAGTACCTGCCACTGGAAAGCCTGCTCAGGGGCGCCATCGCCTTCTTCGACCTGCCGATGCCGGCCATGACGCCGGGACCGGATACGCAGCCGCCGATGACCGCCGCCGGTCACACCCTCGGCAACGCCATCTGCTACGAGATCATCTACGCCGACCTGGTGGCCGAGCGTGCCCGTGATTCGGAACTGCTGCTCACCGTCTCCAACGACAGCTGGTTTGGCGATTCGATCGGCCCCCACCAGCACCTGGAAATGGCCCGGCTGCGCGCCCTGGAAAACGGCCGCTACGTGATGCGAGCCACCAGCAATGGCATCACCGCCATCATCGACGATCAGGGCCGCCTGCTCGACCAGCTGCCCCAGTTCGAGACGGCGCGCCTGGACGGTCAGGTACAGCCGATGCAGGGGCTGACGCCCTTCACCCGCACCGGTAGCTGGCCCACCTGGCTCGTCGCCGGGCTGATGCTGCTGGCGGGCGCACTGTGGCGCCGGCGGGACTGAGCCAACGCAAGCCGACGCAAGCCGACGCAAGCCAACGACCGTCGACGGCGCTCTGGCCGCGAACGACATTCACCACAAACGACAACGCCGCGAGGGCTCGCCCTCGCGGCGTTGTTGTGTTGCAACCGTGTTACAACAGTGGGGATCAGTGTACGAGCGTCAGGCGGGTATCAAGGGCCAGATGCGTTCCTCGGATACCCTCCTGCCTGTCACGCTGACGAACGTTACTCGGCGGCCTCGTCGTCCTCCGCCTCGCCCAGCACTTCAGGGATGCTGGTCTTGACGAAACGCCCCGGCGCGGGCTCCAGCAGCGGCAGCTCACCGCCACCAGGCTCGCGGGCATCGACCATCTTGTCGGCGTCCACGTAGCCACCCTTGACCATCCACTCCTGCCAGTGGGGCCACCAGGAGCCTTCATTGGCCTTGGCCCCGGCCAGCCACTCTTCGTGGTTGTCGGGTAGCTCGTCGTTGGTCCAGTAGCCGTACTTGTTCTTGTGCGGCGGGTTGACCACGCCAGCGATATGGCCGGAGCCCCCCAGCACGAAGGTCACCGGGCCCTTGGGCAACAGCGCGCCGTAGTAGCTGCTGTTCCACTTGGCGATATGGTCTTCCTTGGTGGCGATGAAGTAGCTCGGCGTCGACACCTTGCGCAGGTCGATCTTGACGCCGTCGAGCTCGACACCGCCTGGCTCGACCAGCTGGTTCTCCTGATACAGGTGGCGCAGGTACCAGCCGTGGGTGCCCGCCGGCAGGTTGGTGCCGTCGGTATTCCAGTACAGCAGGTCGAAGGCCGCAGGATCCTCGCCCTTCAGGTAGTTGTTGACGTAGAACGACCAGAACAGATCGTTCTCCCGCAGCAGGTTGAACGAGTAGGCCATGACGCGGCCATCCAGGTAACCGTCCTGCTCGAGCTTGGCTTCGATGCCCTGAAGTACCGGTTCGCTCAGGAAGACGCCGATCTCGCCGGGGTCACGGAAGTCCTGCAGGGTCGCCATGTAGGTCACCGACTTGGCCTTGCGCCCGCGCCGGGTACTGGTCAGGTAGGCCATGGTCGAGGCCGTCAGGGTGCCGCCGATGCAGTAGGACAGGAAGTTGGCCGACTTCTCGCCAGTGGCCTGCTCGATACCGTCCAGCGCCGCGATCGGGCCAAGCTGCATGTAGTCCGCCCAGGTCAGATCGCGCTGCTCCGGTCCGGGGTTGCGCCAGGAGATCAGGAACACGGTGTGGCCCTGGTCCACCAGCCACTTCACCAGCGAGTTTTCCGGGCGCAGGTCGAGCACGTAAAACTTGTTGATCCAGGGTGGCACGATCAACAGCGGCGTCTTGAACACCTTCTCGGTGGTGGGCGCGTACTGGATCAGCTGGATCAGCTCGTTTTCCATCACCACCGCGCCTTGTGACACCGCGATGTTTTCACCGACCTCGAAGGCGCTGCGATCGGTCATGGTGACGTTGAGACCCTCGGCCGAGTTGGCCAGGTCTTGGCGCAGACGCGACAGACCGTCGACCAGGTTCTGGCCCCGGGTCTCGAGGGTCTTGCGCATGACTTCGGGATTGGTGGAGACGAAGTTGGTCGGCGACATGGCGTTGACCATCTGACGCGCGTAGAAGGACAGATTGCGCTTCTCGCCGGGGCTCAGATCGTCGAGCTTGTCCACCAGAGTCTCGACGGTGTTCGAGAACAGCAGATACTGCTGCATGATGGCGTTGTAGCCAGGATCGCTGGTCCAGGCCTCGTCCTTGAAGCGGCGATCGCCGCGGGACGGCGTCACCAAGGGCTCGAAAGCGCCACCGCTGGCCGCCGCCATGGCCTGTTGCCACAGCGCCATCTGATCCTGCATCAGCTTGGCCTGGGTCTCCCATAGCAGGGTGGGATTGCGCATCAGCGATTCGGCACCGGCCTGGAAGCTGTTGCGAATGTCCTCCATCACCGAATCCGCTGCGTCATTGGGCACCATGCGCGAAAGGAAATCTTCCATCAACGCCTGGTACTCGGCGCCCAGCACCGATAGCTGGTTGCCCCATTCCTCCGGGTTGTCCGCCGCCTGATCACCTGCCGCCATTGCGTTCTCCTCTGGCCTGCCCTGCAAAAAAGGGTGGACCACCGTCGGCCTCGCGGCGTCACAGCTATCCACCCTCGTTTCGTCATCGTTGTTGGGGGGCGAGTCGGCCGCCGCTGTCTATACCGTCGTGCGGCAGGCGCTTCACACCAATGCCTGCACTCGCCTGCGGCCGCTCACTCATTGGCACGTCCAACAGTACTCTTGTCTCAGATCCGCTTGCCTCAGACCCGCTTGGCTCAGGTGCGCTTGCGGCTGGAGGTCGCCTTGGCGGTTCCGCCGGTCGACTTGCTGGCGCTGCTGGTCTGAGACGAGGCCTGGGAGGCAGCCTGTGAAGTCGCCTGGCTGGCCTGCTGGGTGGCCTTTTCGGCTGCCTCGGTGACCTGCTGGGTGGCCTTCTCGACCGCCTCGGTCGCCTGGTCGCGGGCCTGGGTCGCCTGATCGGCAAGCTGCTGGCCGGACTCGGCAAACAGCGACTCCAGTTCGCTCTTGAACTCGAGGCTCATTTCGCTCATGGCGCGGGCATCTTCGAGCATCTGCGCCGACAGTTCGTTGAGCATCTCGGCCTGACGGGTAGAGAAGTCGCGCAGCCCCTCGGCGTCGTTGATCGCGGTGGCTTCACGCATGCGCTCGGTACCCATCTGGCTGTAGCGCTTCATCGACTCCATCTGGTACTGGGACATCTTCTGCATGTTGTCCAGCATCAGGGAGTTGAGTTTGCGCATCGGCTCGAAGAACTGACGAGTCTGCTCGTTGAAGTTGTCGAACATCTTGTCTTGCATGACCGAACCTCCTGGAATCGTGTCGATGGTGTCTGTCCACTCGGCAATCCGCTGCCACAGTCCGCAGGGCGCCTCCGTCCAGGAAGCATGCTGAGGACAGCGTTGTTGCAGCGCAACAAACTCAGTCTGGCACACCCTCGGTGACAACGCCATGACAGGCGTCGCCTCCTGCGCGATTGTGCATCAAGACGCCCCGCACCCTCGCTATCGGCGAATCTGCCCTCCCCGTCATACCCGAGGCCGCTTTCCTGCGGGCCCCTGGCAGGCACTTGACGAGCACCTGGCTAGCTCTTGCCGCCCTTGGCGCTGCGCGAGCTGGCCTTGGCCGCCCCACTGGACCGCGGCGCCGTGGAGCTTGACGCCTCCTCGGCCTTGTCATCCTTGGCAGAAGACCCCTTGGCGCTCTGGGCGGCCTGGGTCAGCATATCCATCATCATCTTCTGATAGTTGCCGAAACTGGCAAGCCCCTGGGACAGTCCCTGCTGCAGCGCCGGCTGTTGCAGGAACGGCTGCATCAGGCTCATCGGATCGTAGCCTTCGACACCGGACTCCATCTGCCGATGAATGCGATCGAGCAGGTCCTGCTGGAAGGCCTCGATATTGGGAAGCCCCAATGCCTGGCGTAACTCTTCCGGGGTCAGATCGAATTCGACGTTGATCTTCATGCTGGCCTCGTGATCCTTGTATGGCGGTGTGTGGCGCCGGTAGCCCGCGCTATCGGGCGCAAAGATGCCTGCATCCTGCACCTTCCCTGCCACCGTTACTTGAGTGTAGCAGTCCTGTCATGCTCTGCGATTCAGCGTAGCCGTGGTGTGCTGACTCGCACATCACTGTTCTGTGCGCGATGACGCAGCAGGTGGTCCATCAGGGTCAGCGCCATCATCGCTTCGGCGATGGGCGTGGCACGAATCCCCACGCAGGGATCGTGGCGTCCCTTGGTCACCACCTCCACCGGGTTGCCATCCACGTCGATGGAGCGCCCAGGAATGGTGATGCTGGAGGTCGGCTTGAGCGCCAGGTGAGCGATCAGCGTCTGGCCGCTGGAGATGCCTCCCAGTACGCCACCGGCATGATTCGACAGAAAACCCTCCGGGGTCATCTCGTCACGGTGCTGGCTGCCACGCTGGGCCACGCTGGCAAAGCCGTCACCGATCTCGACGCCCTTGACCGCGTTGATGCTCATCAGGCCGTGGGCCAGTTCGGCATCGAGGCGGTCGAACACCGGCTCGCCAAGCCCGGGCGGCAGCCCTTCGGCGGTGACGGTGATCTTCGCCCCCACCGAGTCCTGGTCACGGCGAAGCTGGTCCATGTAGGCCTCGAGTTCCGGCACCCGTTCGGGGTCGGGACAGAAGAAGGGGTTGTCGTTGACCGCTTCCCAGTCACGAAACTCGATGGCCAGCTCGCCCAGCTGACTCATGTAGCCACGCACCACGATGCCCTGGCTCGCCAGGTACTTCTTGGCGATGGCCCCGGCGGCCACCCGCATGGCGGTCTCGCGGGCACTGGAACGTCCGCCACCGCGATAGTCGCGCTCGCCGTACTTGTGGTGATAGGTGTAGTCGGCGTGGGCCGGCCGGAACTGGTCCTTGATCTTCGAATAGTCCTTGGAGCGCTGGTCGGTGTTCTCGATCAACAGGCCAATCGAGGTACCGGTGGTGCGCCCCTCGAACACGCCCGACAGGATCTTCACCTGATCAGGCTCACGACGCTGGGTGGTATGGCGCGACGTGCCTGGACGGCGACGATCCAGGTCGGCCTGCAGATCGGCCTCGCTGAGCTCGATGCCAGGCGGGCAGCCATCGACGATGGCGCCGAGCGCAAGCCCGTGACTCTCGCCGAAGGTGGTGACGGTAAACAGCTTGCCGAAGGTATTGCCGGACATGGGCGCTCCTCTATTGTTGTGCAAAGGACGCCGCATGGGCGTCGAGTTCTTCGGCGGTGAGGGCAAACACGCCCTGACCGCCGCGCTCGAATTCGAGCCACAGGAAGGGAACCTCGGGGAAGGCCGCTTCCAGATGATGATCGGAGTTGCCGACCTCGACGATCAGCACGCCGTGGTCGCTGAGGTGCGCTCTTGCCTCGCGCAGGATACGTCTGACGATATCAAGGCCATCGCTGCCCGCCCCCAGCGCCAGCGCCGGCTCATGACGGAACTCCTCCGGCATGGTGGTCAGGTCGCGGATATCGACGTAGGGCGGGTTGGACACGATCAAGTCGTAACGCTGCCCTTCCAGGCCATCGAAGACGTCGCTGTGCACCGCGCGCACGCGCCGGCCTACGTCGTGGCGATTGATGTTCTCACGGGCCACCGCCAGGGCGTCCTGGCTGATATCGGACAGGTCCACCTCGACGGTAGGCAGATACTCGGCGCAGGCGATGCCGATACAGCCCGAGCCGGTGCACAGGTCGAGGATGCGCCGAGGCGGCTCCTCGGGGAACCAGGCCTGAAAGCCCGACTCGATCAACTCGGCAATCGGCGAGCGCGGAATCAACACCCGCTCGTCCACACTGAACACAAGCCCGGCGAAGAAGGCCTCGCCGAGCAGGTAGGGCAAGGGCCGCCTGTCGCTGATCCTGGCGCGCACCAGGCCGACGATGCGCTCGCGTTCCATCGGCAGCAGCCGCGCATCCAGCACGCCGGGGTCCACGTTCCAGGGCAGATGCAAGGCGCCAAGCACCAGGGCCACCGCCTCGTCCCAGGCGCTGTCTGTGCCGTGGCTATAGGTCAGCCCCGCCAGGTGAAACTCGCTGGTTGCCCAACGCAGACAGTCGCGCAGGGTGAAAAGGCCGTCGGCCAATTCAGCGTCGGGGAGCGCCAGCGTCGAAGACCTGGAAGTGGACGGAGAGGAGGAAGAGTCGGCCAAGAGGGCATCCTGTCGATCGGGTTCAAGAAGAGGCGTGCGCCAGGATCGCATGGACCATCACCGCCTTCGACGACCTTCACGCGAAGGTCCCTTCCGTTCCAGGGGCGAAGGCAGATGCAAGATCCTGGATAGCGATATAGATAGAGATCGAGATAGCGATATAGATGGCTATCTGACTCGCAAGGCATTGTATCCGTGCCGGCGGTTCACTGCCACGGCCACCACGGTATACTGGGCCTCCCTTTTACCGGACCCGAGGACCCCATGAGCCAGCGCCAGCCACCGCCCGACGACGAGATCAGCGCGTTTCGCCAGGCCCTGGAGCAGGCAGGTGTCCGTCGTATCCGCCACAACCGCGCCGACACCGGCAAGCCGCGCCCGACCACCCGTGCCCAGCGAGATCAGGCCGCCGCCGCGCGCCGCGCTGCCGCCGTCAGCGCGGGTGATGACGTGGCCACCGGGCGCACCTCGGATGGCCGAGTCGAGCCGGTACGCCCATCGGAGTATCTGGACTTTGCCCTTCCCGACCTGCCCTATCGCACCCGTAGCCAGTTGAAGCGCGGGATGATCGGCTGGGAAGGCGGTCTGGACTTGCACGGCTACAGCCTCGAGGAGGCTCGCTCGGAACTCGAGAGCTTTCTGCGTGACTCGGTGGCCAGTGGCCATCGCTGCGTGATCGTGGTCCACGGCAAGGCCTGGGGCGCCACCGCCGACTATCCGGTGATCAAGAGTCACGTCAATGCGTGGTTGAGAGAATGGCCGAGCGTGCTGGCCTTCTGTTCGGCCACCGACGCCGAAGGCGGCACCGGTGCGGTTTACGTGCTGCTGAGACGGCGCGGACAAACGCCCTGAGCCCCGGTCAGACAGACACCCTGCCCCCCTGTCAGAAGGTGCATCGGTGCGACCCAGATGCTGCTGAGGCGGCGCAGTCGATATGGGCCTGGAAGTCGCGGCCGATGCCCTGGGTCAGCCTGCTGGCTTTTCGGTCTGCTCGACGATACCACAGGTCTCGATGCGATCCAGCGCCTGGCAGGTCAGGTGACGCCCCAGACGGATCAGATCCCTGGCACGGTGGAATTCGAAGGAACCGCAGACGGTCTTGGGTATCTCCACCAGGATGTCCGGCGGATAGCCCGCCTCCTTGTAGCGCGCCAACGCGGCCTGGGTGATGTCGAAGGAGGTCAGGATGGTGGCCAGCCGCCCCCAGTCCTTGCGCCCCAGCGCGGCATTACCGCGCTCGGCACGGTCGGCTTCGGCCTCCGATTCGGCGCTTTCCTGAAAACGCCGCGCCATCAGCGCACCGCGTCGATCGCCCCTGCGGCGCTCTCCGTTGGTACCTTTACCGCCCCGGGCCTCATCGCAGCTCGGGCACTCCACCGGCAGCAACTCCTCGAGAGAGACAAGGTTGGGGCTGTTGGCGGTGACGTTGACCGCCATCACCAGGTCCGCGTGGACCGACACGTTGGAGATGATCGGCAGCGGATTGAGCAGACCGCCATCGACCAGCAGCCGAGGCCCATCCTCGACCGGCGTGAAGACCCCGGGTATGGCGATGGAGGCACGGATAGCCTTGAGCAGGGACCCCCGCTGAAACCACACTTCTCGCTGGCGCATCAGGTCGGTCGCCACCGCGGTGAAGGGAATGGGCAGGTCCTCGATGGCGACGTCACCGATAAACGACTCGATCTTGCTCATCACCTTCCTGCCCTGCATGGCACCCATGGAGGTGAACGACATGTCGAGCAGGCGAAGTACGCCGAAGGAGCCCAGCTCCTCGACCCACTGACGGTAGGGCTCGAGCTTCCCCGCAGCAAAGATGCCCCCGACCAGGGCGCCCATGGAGCACCCCGAGATAGCCACCACTTCATAGTCGCGGGCGACCAATTCCTGCAGCACACCGATGTGGGCATAGCCTCGGGCACCACCACTACCCAATGTCAGCGCAATGCGCTTGCCGCTCGATCCCGGGGGACAATCGTGGCGATAGACGGTCATGGCAATGCCCTCCTGCTGCGGATTGGCCGCGCGGGCAGCGCTTGAACAGCGCATGCCTCGCACTCGCAGGCCTGTCTATAAGCTTAGACTAACCCACCGTGGAAAAGCTTACGCGGCCTGTCACGGCGCAGCGGCCAAGACTCATCCACCGACTGGCTGCCAAGATCGTCTTTTCGATCAAGGTGTTGCGGACAACGCCTCGACGATGGCATCGGCCACCGCGGGGGCGTGCTGCGGCGAGGCATGAAGATGGTGTCCGCCCTCCAGCACGCGACGGGTCAGGCGGCGAACGCGTGCTCGCGAAGCCACCCCTCGTGGACGTTCCCCGAGAATACCGTCACGCCCTTCGACCAGCAGTACCTCGCAGGCAATAGCCTCGAGCAGATTCGCGACCTGGTCATCGGTCAGCCGCACGGGGGAGGGGCGCAGCAGGCGCGGGTCGGTGCGCAGCCGCAGGCCGCCCTCGTCGCAGGGGGTCAGGTTCCTGGCCACGATGTCGCGCACCGTCTCGGCATCCACCGGGGTGGCGCCACCGGCGACCCGCGCCGCCACCGCGGTATCCAGATCGGCATAATGAGGAATCCGCGAGCGACGGCGACGCTGGGCCCGCAACGAACGCCCCAACTGGCCAGCGGTATCTTCAGGTGGGGTGGTCAAGGCCCCCAGACCGTCGATCAGCACCAGGCGCTCGATGCGTTCGAGCCAGGCCGCGGCGACCAGGCAGGCCACCCCGGCGCCGAGGGAGTGAGCCAGCACCGGGGCACTATCCAGTCCGAGATCATCCAGTGCATCGAGCAGGTCGTGGCAGTAGTCCCAGATGGCGTAGTCGTAGTCACCGGGCAGCCGCTCGGAGTGTCCATGGCCGGCCATGTCGATGGCCACCAGGCGTATATCGAGCCGTTCGGCCAGCACCGGCGCTAAACGCGCAAAGCTTGCGGCGTTGTCGAGCCAGCCGTGCAGCGCCAGCCACACCGGCGCCTCCGTGCGTCCCCAGGCCAGTGCGGCCAGGCGCCCCTGTGCCAGGCGAAGCGCTTCTCCCGCTGGCTTCATTGCGTTGCCCCTTCGCCCAGCAGACGGTCGATCATGGCAAGCAAGGCGCGTCGCGTTGCCTCTGGCTGCTCCATCGGAAACATATGACTGCCGGGCACCCTGTCCAGGGCGATACCGCGCCGGCTGAGACGTCGGCAACGTGCCTCGGTCAGCAAGTCAGACGTCTCCCCTGCCAGCACACCCAGAGGTACTCGTACCTCCGTGGGCAGACGATCCAGATGGTGGGGCAGATGACGGAAGATCTCGACCTCGATATCCGGGTCATAGCTCAACACCACCGCGCCGTCCTCCAGGGTCGTGGTGCCGGCATCGATGTAGTCGTCCAGCGCCTCCTCGGTGAAGCTGCGAAACAGACCCTTGCGCCGGAGTTGAGCGCGCATCGCATCACGGCTTTCCCAACGGGTACGGCGCCCCTTGCTCTTGCCTGCCGGCGTCACTCGATCCACCATGCCGAGCCACTTGCTGACGCGCATGGCCAAGGCGTCGATGCCCAGCATCAGCGGCGGGTCGAGCATCACCACGGCCTGGAACCGCTCCGGCTCCTGGCGCGCCGCCATGGCGGTGATCACCCCGCCCATGGAGTGGCCGACACCGATAAAGGGTCCGGCCAGGTGGCGGGTGCTCTCGAGGTATTCATCACGCAATGCCAACCAGTTGTGGCCCACGGGAAAATCGGGATGGTGGCCCAGGCGATCGAGCGGCTGGACGTCGAAGCGCTCTGCGAGTGGTGCCAGCAGGCTTCTGTAACTGCCGCCGGGAAAGCCATTGGCGTGGGCGAACAGCAAGGTTGGGGTATCTGGCATGATTCTGTCTCATCCGATGAGAGGCGGCGACCCGCCGCTGTAGCCTTGGCAGGCTAACGGCATTACCCTAGGCCGCCAAGTGAACCAAAGCCTAGATTCCCCGGAATTCCCCCTGACTCCCCGCTACCAAGGAGCAACGCGTGTCCCGTAAACCCGCCCGCGATACCCGCCTGCGCAACCGTCTGTTCTTCACCACCGTGGCCGTGGCGGTGGTCATCGGACTCTGGCTGGCGCGCTGAACTCTCTTGACAAGGGCGCACCAGAAGCCCCGACGTGCGCCCTCTTCAGTCGTTCTCTTCACCTCATCTTCACGTCCTCTTCACCACCTCTTCTTCGACCGGCCCTCTCCCTGGTCGAACCGCACCGTGATTGGCCCTCAGATTCCTGAATCCAGCCACCATCCAAGTCCCGCGCTCCCGGTCATACCAAGAACCTCACCCGACGCCGTCCACCCAAAGGCTTCCCAACTATAAATCATACATAGTATATTAAGTCCTTTAGCGTGCTATCCGAGCAGGAGGGTCTCCCCATCGATATCAGCATCCTTGCCAGCACCCTCGGCGTCAGCCTGCCCGTTTTCGCCATGGTCTTCATCGGCGCCGTTCTGAAGCGTCTGGGCTGGATCGATCAAGCCTTCGTCGACACCGCCTCGAGCCTGGTGTTTCGCCTGACCATGCCAACGCTGTTGTTCCTGAGCCTGCTGCGCGCCGATCCCGGCCAGGACCTGAAGCTCGGACTGGTCGGTTTCTATCTGGTCGTCTCGGTGGCCATCTTTCTTGTCATCTGGGGCTGGGCCCTGTGGCGCTGCCCGCGAGTGGATCGCGGCGTCTTTGTGCAAGGTGCCTTTCGCGGCAACTGCGGTATCGTCGGACTGGCCCTGTCGGCCAACATGTACGGCGACTTTGGTCTGTCGCTCGGCAGTGTCATGGCCGGCGGCATCATCATCGTCAACCTGGTAATGTCGGCCATTGTACTGTCGGTCTACAGTCCGGTGGTCAGCTCACGTCCCCTGGCGATCCTCAAGGACGTCGCCACCAACCCATTGATCATCGGTATCGTCGCCGCCCTGCCGCTGACCTACCTTCACCTCGACTTGCCGCCCTGGCTGATGACATCCGGCGACTACCTGGCCTCGCTGTCGCTACCGCTGGCGCTGATCTGCATCGGTGGCAGCCTGAGCCTGCAGGCCGCCCGTGAGAGCGGAACCCTGGCGCTGTCGGCCAGCCTGTGGAAGGTTGCCGTCATGCCGGCCATCGGTGTTGCACTGGCACTGGCGGTGGGCTTTCGGGGCGCCGAACTCGGCATGCTGTTCCTGTTTCTCGGTAGCCCCACCGCCGCCGTAGCCTACGTCATGGCCAGGGGGGCCGGCGCCAATCAACGCCTCGCCGCCAGCATCATCATGCTCAGCACCTTGCTTAGCCTGGTCTCCATCAGTGTGGGGATCATGGTGTTGACGGCTGCCGACCTGGTGTAAGAAAAGGGTCCAGCACACCCCATGAGTCCAGCAATCTCGGTACGTTTTGACCTCAATTCATCGACGTCACGTCGATAGCTCGTTCTCTAGCGCAGTCGTCAACAACTGATTCAGGCTGATGCCGCGGGCCTTGGCTGCATCAACCGCCTGCTTGTGCATCGATTCGGGGACGCGGACCTGGAACTTTCCAGAGTACGCCCTGACAGGATCGATCCCCATCTCGCGGCAAGTAACCAAGAAGACACGCAGCGATATCTCCCCTTCCTTGCGCAAGGCACAGACACTATCGGCATAGAAATCGGCGCCCCCATTGAGTCCCGTGAATTCTCCGCGAAACATCTCGAATTCGGGGTCATACTGAATAATGGCGCGATAACCATTGATCATCATGACATTGTTCATGGCATCAATCCGTTTGCTTCCAGCCATTTACGAAGGCTTGCGACGGCCCCCTTATCCGTATCCGGTGTCGGGTGTCGGGTGTCGGGTGTCGGGTGTGGACGATGCAACACGCGCACTTCTCAAAACTTGCATGTTTTCGTTTCACGCACCGACAGTACCAAAGCTTAGTACCACCTCGAGTCAAATGAACGCTCCTGCGCAACCTGAAAAGTGCGAGCGTCAATGCAATACCAGCAAGGCCCGGTGATCGACTCACCGGGCCTTGCTGTCTTCACGTCAGCGGTGTCACCACCGAGCGCGTCTGGCGCTGTCCATCAGTCCCTTCACCTGTCCCGTTTGCCATCCACCAGGCGGCTGACGTTCAGCGGGTTGCCGTCCTTGAGCGCTTGCGGCAGCAGGGCATCCGGCAGGTTCTGATAGCACACCGGGCGCAGGAAGCGGTGGATGGCGGCACTGCCGACCGAGGTGGTGCGCGAGTCAGAGGTGGCCGGATAGGGGCCACCGTGGACCATGGCGTGGCACACCTCGACCCCGGTGGGCCAGCCGTTGGCCATCACCCGACCGGCACGCCGCTCGAGGATCGGCAGCAGGCCACGGGCCGCGTCGATGTCGCCGTCGTCCATCTGCAGGGTCGCGGTCAGCTGGCCCTCGAGGCCCTCGGCCAGTGCCTTGACCTCGTCCAGGTCGGCACACTCGACCACCAGCGAGGTCGAACCGAATACCTCGGCCTTGAGCGCCTCATCATTGAGGAAGTCGCTGGCCTTGGCCACGAACAGGCCGGCCTGGCACTGGTTGGGTCCGTCGCCCTGGGGGCCGCGCGCCACTTCACGGGCCTTGTCGCTGCCGCCCAGGGTGTTGACGCCCTGGGTGTAGGCGTCGTGGATGCCCGGCGTCAGCATGGTCTGTGCGCCTGCGCCCTTGACCGCTTCGGCGGCGGCTTCGACGAAGCCGTCGAGCGCCTCGCCCTTGACCGCGATCACCAGCCCCGGGTTGGTGCAGAACTGACCGGCCCCCATGGTCAGCGAGCCGACGAAGGCCTCGCCCAGCTCCTTGCCACGGGCCTTGAGCGCCTCGGGCAGCAGGAACACCGGATTGATCGAGCTCATCTCTGCGTACACCGGGATCGGCTCGGGACGCGCCTGGGCGGTCTTCATCAGGGCGGTGCCACCGCTGCGCGAGCCGGTGAAGCCCACCGCCTTGATCCGCGCGTCGCTGACCAGGCCCTGGCCGACCTCGCGACCGGAACCGAACAACAGCGAGAACACGCCTTCCGGCAGTTCACAGCGGGCCACCGCCTTCTGCAGCGCGCGGCCGACCAGCTCCGAGGTGCCGGGGTGGGCCGAGTGGGCCTTGACCACCACCGGACAGCCGGCGGCCAGGGCGGAGGCGGTGTCGCCGCCGGCCACCGAGAACGCCAGCGGGAAGTTGGAGGCGCCGAACACCGCCACCGGACCCAGGGCGATATGGCGCTGGCGCAGGTCGACCCGCGGCATCGGTTCGCGGTCCGGCAGCGCCGGATCGTGACGCACGTCGAGCCATTCGCCGGCGCGTACCACCGAGGCGAACAGGCGCAGCTGGCCGCAGGTACGGCCACGCTCGCCCTCAAGACGTGCCTGGGGCAAGCCGGACTCCTGCATGGCCCGCTCGATCAGGGCGTCACCGAGCGCCTCGATCTCCTCGGCGATGGTCTCGAGAAAGGTCGCACGGGCCTCGAGGCCGGTCTCGCGGTAGCTATCGAAGGCCGCCCAGGCCAGTTCGCAGGCGCGCTCGACCTCGGCCTTGGAACCTGCCTTGTAGCCAGGCTCGAGGGTCTCGCCGGTGGCCGGATTGACGGCGTGGATGGGCTCGCCCTTGGCCTCGACGGCCTGGCTGCCGATCAGCTGCTTTCCTTCCAGTTTCATGAATCTTCTCCTGTCGTGTGACGTTCGACGGGGTGAGCGTCGGTAAAGGCCGTCGGCTTTCGTCCTCACCGGGGCTTTCGCACCTGAGCCATCGAGTCGAGGCTAACGCACCAGGGCAGGACGCTTGGGATCGAACTCCCAGCCGTCGATCAGGTACTGCATGGCCATGGCGTCGTTGCGGCTGGTGACATCGAGGCCCTGGTACTTCCGATGGGCCTCCATCAGCTTGTCGTCGTCGAGCTCGACGCCAAGGCCTGGCGTGGTCGGCACCTTCAGCTTGCCGCCTTCGATCTTGAACGGTTCCTTGGTGATGCGCTGACCGTCCTGCCAGATCCAGTGGGTATCGATGGCGGTGATCTCGCCAGGACAGGCAGCGGCGACGTGAGTCATCATCGCCAGCGAGATGTCGAAGTGGTTGTTGCTGTGCGAGCCCCAGGTCATGCCCCATTCGTTGCACAGCTCGCCCACCGCCACGGCCCCCTGCATGGTCCAGAAGTGGCAGTCCGCCAAGGGGATGTCCACGGAGTTAAGCTGGACCGCCAGCTTCAGCTGACGATAGTCGGTGGCGATCATGTTGGTGGCGGTGGCAAGGCCGGTACGACGCTTGAACTCGGCCATGGTCTCGCGACCGGAGTAGCCGCCTTCCTGGCCGCAGGGATCCTCGGCATAGCTCAACAGTTCCTTGATCGGCTCGAGCACTCGCACCGCCTCATCCAGCGACCAGGCACCGTTGGGATCCAGCGTCAGACGTGCCTCGGGGAAGGCCTCGTGCAGGGCGCGGATGCAGTCGGCCTCCTCTTCGCCGCGCAGCACGCCCCCCTTGAGCTTGAAGTCCTTGAAGCCGTAGCGCGCGTAGGCGGCCTTGGCCAGGTTGGCCACCGCCTCCGGAGTCATCGCCTTCTGGTACCGCACCTCGTCCCAGGCGTCTATCGGGTCGCTGACCTTGGGATAGGGAAGGTCGGTCTTGTCCGGATCGCCGAGCAAGAACAGGTAGCCCAGTGCCTCTACCTCGTCACGCTGACGTCCGTACTGGCCGAGCAGGTCGGCCACTGGCATGCCCAGCGCCTGGCCGAACAGGTCATAAAGTGCCGACTCGATGGCGGTAACCACGTGTACCGCCACGCGCAGATCAAAGGTCTGCCGACCGCGCTCCTCCGGGCCGTTTTGCGACAGCGCCTGGCGAGCCTGGCTCAGCACCTGCTTGACCTCGTTGACCCGTGCGCCCTCGACCAGCGAACGACACTGCTCAAGCCCCTTGAGGATGCCGTCACTGGAGGGAATCTCGCCGACGCCGCGATTGCCGGACTCGTCTTCCAGCACCAGCACACAGCGGATGAACCAGGGGGCATGGCCACCGCTCAGGTTGAGCAGAAAACCGTCTTCGCCGGCCACCGGCACGATGTTCATCTTGGTGATCTTGGGGAACATGGAATCTTGCCTCTTGGTAGTTCGGTTAAAGATGATGAAGCGCTTAGGTGACCGGCGCCGGGTTGAACAGCACCAGGTCGTTGTAGAGACCCAGGCGGTCGGCGGCGACCTGGTGACGGCCGCTTGCCACCTCGAGAATCATCTCGAACAGCTCCCAGCCGATGTCCTCGATGCTGGCCTCGCCGGTGGCGATGCGCCCCGCGTCCAGGTCGATCAGATCGTGCCAGCGACGCCCCAGGGTCGAGTTGGTGGAAACCTTGATCACCGGCGTCATCGCCAGGTTGTAGGGGGTACCGCGCCCGGTGGTGAAGACCTGCAGGTTCATGCCCGCCGCCGCCTGCAGGGTGCCGCAGATAAAGTCGCTGGCCGGGGTGGCGGCAAAGGTCAGCCCGCGCTTGCGCAGGCGCTCGCCGGGTCCTATGACGTCGACGATCGGTGAGTTGCCGGACTTGATCACCGAGCCGAGCGCCTTCTCGACGATATTGCTGAGCCCGCCCTTCTTGTTGCCCGGCGACGGATTGGCGCTGCGATCGGCCTGGCCCTGGGCCAGATAGTCGTCGTACCAGGCCATCTGCTCGATCAGCGCCCGAGCGACCTCCTCGTCTACCGCTCGAGGCGTCAGCAGATGGATGGCGTCGCGCACCTCGGTGACTTCGGAAAACATCACGCTGCCGCCGGCACGCACGATCAGGTCGGTGGCAAATCCCACCGCCGGATTGGCGGTTACCCCAGAAAAGGCGTCGCTGCCGCCGCACTGCATGCCCACCGTCAGCTCCGACACCGGACAGGTCTCCCGGCGGCGACGATTCAGCCGCTCAAGGTGGCGCTCGGCCATGGCCATGATGCCGTCGACCATCTCGCCGAAACCTTCGAAGGACTCGTGCTGCAGACTCAACACGTTGGCGTCGTCGTTGGCGGAACCTGTGGCGGCATCCTCGCTGCGCTCAAAAATCTTGACCGGGCGGTCCTCGATAAGAGTCGAGGGCTGCAGCTTCTCGCAGCCAAGGCCGATGACCATGACCTCGCCACCGAAGTTGGGGTTCAGCGCCAGGTTCCTGAGCGTGCGGATGGGCACGATCGCCGCCGGCGCGCCGATCGCCACCCCGCAGCCGTAGCTGTGGTTGAGCCCGACCACGTCATCGACGTTGGGGAAGCGCGGCAATAGCTCTCGCTTGATCTTCGCCACCACGTGATCGACGGTACCGGCCACGCACTGCACGCTGGTGGTGATGCCGAGCACATTCCTGGTGCCGACGCTGCCGTCAGGGTTGCGAAAGCCCTCGAAGGTGTAGCCCTCGAGTGGCTCGACCACCGGCGCCTTGCGGGTCGCCAGAGGCAGCTCGTCGAGCTTCGGTGGTATCGGCAGCCTGACGTTGTTCTCGTTGACGTGGCCACCGCGCGGGATGGCCGACAGCGCCGTGCCGATCACCTCGTTGTAGCGCAGGATGCGCTCACCTTCGGCGATATCCGCCAGGGCCACCTTGTGGCCCTGGGGAATGTCGCTCACCAGCGCCACGCCATCATCCAGTTGGGTACCCCGGGGCAATCCGCCCTGGCCCACCACGATGGCGACATTGTCGCCTGGATGGACGCGGATCACGCGGCTCTCGTTGGTCCTGGGTTCAGCCGTCATGACGTTCTCCCGATCCAGAAGTGGTGCCAGACACCTGACTCAATTCCATCTTCTGACGCGCACGGGTCTTGATGCCCAGCACGATGGAGAAGGCGATGGACGCGGCGATCAGCCCCCACAGCACCAGCGCGATGGGGCTCTTGGTAAAGAAGATCGAGAAGGTGCCGAAGGATTCCAGGCTCTTGACGAAGTACACCTCGGCGGAGCTGCCCAGAATGAAGCCGATGATCAAAGGCGCGACCTCGAGCCCGATCTTCTCGATCAGATAACCGAAGATGCCGAAGATCAGCAGTGTCCAGACGTCGAACATGATGCCGTAGTTGATGGCATAGGCGCCGACCACGCACATCATCACGATGATCGGATAGAGCACGTACTTGGGCACCAGCACCACCCGGGCGATGTACTTGATGGCGTAGAACATCAGGAAGAACATCACGATGTTGGCGAACACCAGAGCGATCATCATCACCGTCCAGGTGTCCTGGTTTTCCGGGATGAACAACGGCCCCACCTGGATGCCCTGAAGGGTGAAGGCACCGATCAACACCGCCGTGGTGGAGTCCCCGGGGATCCCCAGCGACAACAGCGGGATCAGGGCGCCACCGGTCAAGGCGTTGTTGGCCGACTCGGAAGCAATCAGCCCCTGGGGCGCACCCTTGCCCATCTGGCTGGAATCCCGCGACAGGTTCTTTTCCTGGGTGTAGGCAAGCACCGAGGCGGCGCTGCCGCCGACCCCCGGCAGCATCCCGACGAAGGTGCCGATGAAAGACGAGCGCATCAGGTTGGTCAGGCGGCCCTTGAACAGGCCGAAGGTGAAACCACCGCCCTTGCCCATCTCGATCTTGGCGCCGGACAGACCGCTCTTCACACCCTTCTCTGCCTCCAGCAGGATGGTCGAGATGCCGAAGATCCCGATCAACACCGGCAGCAGTGCAAAGCCGTCCACCAGATAGGGCTGCATGAAGTCGAACATCAGCCGCGTCTTGCCGTTACCGCCGTCGGACAGGCTGTAGGTGCCGATCAGACTCAGCCAGATGCCCAGTACACCGCTGAAGATACCGATCAACATGTTGCTGGACATGGAGGCGATGACCGTCAGCGCCAGCAAGATGATCAGAAACTTCTCCACATAGGAGAACTTGATCGAAAACTCGGCCAGCAAGGGAGCGAAGAAGAACAGCACCAGGGCACTGACAAGTCCACCCACCAGCGACGCCACGACGCATACGCGCAGGGCCTTCTCGCCCTGGCCCTTCTGCGCCATGGGGTAGCCGTCGAAGGTGGTGGTGATCGACGAGGGCGTGCCGGGAATATTGAGCAGCACCGCCGGAACCATACCGCCGGAGATGCCACCGACGTAGAGGCCAAGCAGCAGTGCCAGGCCATGCTCGAGGCCGAGGGCGTAGGTCAGCGGCAGACACACGGCCACCGCCATGGTGGCGGTCATGCCGGGAATAGCGCCGAAGATGATGCCGATCAGGGCACCGATCGCGGCCAGCAGGAAGAAGGTGATATCGAGGTAGGACAGAAGTTCCATGGGTCAACTCTCCCCTACGGCAAGGTGATGTAAAAAAGCTTGGCGAAGATCAGCCAGGCCAGTGAGGGTGCCACCACGGCATTGATCGCGGCGGTGATCACCTTGCGGCGGGTACGGGTGTGCATGTACATCATCGACATCAAGAACAGAAAGACGATGGACACGAACAGAAAGCCGTAGCCGGTATAGGGGAACAGGTTCCCCACCACCGACATGAGCACGAAATAGGCGGTGATCAGCACCAGGGTGCCGAAGAAACGAAATCCGTCCATGGACTCGCCGATGATCGGCAACGTTTTCTCGCCGCGTTTGACCGCAGCAAAGAAAGGAACAAGGCGAAACACCACGATCAGGGCGAACAGCAACGCCAATACCCAGTGAATGATCGTGGGGAAGAACAGATGAGAGCTGTCGAAGTCGATCGACACACTCAACGGTGAGGTTTCCATAGCGGCTCCGGGGCAGGCCTGACGGGAGAGCCTTGCGAGTTGTGTGGACGGACAAGAACAGGGATGCCGGCGGGCCAAGCCGCCGGCAGCGGTCCCTTACTTGATGCTGTCGATGATGTCGGCGTAGCGGTCGGCCTTCTCGCGCAGGTGGGCCTGGGCTTCGTCGGAGGGCATGAAGTCAGGAATAAAGAACGACGTCTTCTGGGTCTCCTGGATCTCGCCTTCGGCGTAGATCTCTTCCAGGGTGGCGTCGATCTGCTCGACGATCTCTGGATTCATGTCCTTGTTGTAGAGGAAAAAGAATTCCTTATCGAAGGCGAAGTTCTCGCCCTCTCCCATGGTCACCTCGACGTTGGGCTCGACGAACTGCAGCAGTGTCTCGCGGTCGGTCTGACCCAGACCTTCCTCGTTGGCCTGCTGCAGGGTGTCATGGCGTGCGGTCAGCCAGACGAAGCGCATGGCCTTCTGGTCATCCTCAGGCAGACGGGTGTACTGCTCGTTGGCCTGCACCGAGCCGTTGATCAAGTCCGCCTGGTCATCGAACAGCAGCTGGTTCTTGTCGGCCTGGGAGCCGGTGTTGACCGCCACCAGGTTGTCTTCCGTACCGGGGTGCTCGATGCGGATGGCGTTCTTGAGCGCGGTGTAGCCAATCTCGGAGACGCCACCAGGCTGGATCGCCACGCGCACGGTCTCACCACTGCCGACCGCTTCGATGATGTCGTCCAGGGTCTGGTAGGGCGAGTCCTTGGGCACCAGGTAGGCATTGCCCGGATTGATCGCAATGGTCGGACCGATGATGTAATTCTCGAACGGGTCCTTGTAGCCCTCGACCCCGTACTGATTCCCCAGGTAGGCCTGGTCATGGAAGATCATCAGAGTGTTGCCGCGAGGATCACGATCCAGGGCGCGATAGGCAGCGCTGACGCCCACCGCGTCGACCTTCATGTTCAGGTCCAGCGCCTCGGACAGCTGGTCCACCACGATGGCGGAGTTCTGGTAGGTGTCGCCACCGGTGGAACTGGAGCCGATGACCACACGGATGTTACCGCGCAGGGGCCCGTCGGCGGCCAGCGCCGCAGCGCTACCCAGGGCCAGCGAGGTCGCCAGGGCGGTAGCGGTCAGGGTCAGGGGCAAAGAGAGTCTTGGCATGCTCATGAAGTCACCTCATTGAAATGGTTGTTGGTGGCTGGACGAGTGGTGCCCTTCGATACGGGAGGATCGTGACGAAGGGCCAGATCGAGGGGCGGTCTACACCGTAGCGCTAGCGACCGCCCTCGGTCAGAAGGAACGGGCGCGCTCGATCAGCTGCTCGAGCTGCTTGCGCTCATCATCGCTTGGCATTTCCAGCGGGGCACGCACCGCGCCGGACGGACGGCCGATCAGGTCGGTGCCGGCCTTGATCAGGCTGACGGCGTAGCCTGCCTTGTGGTCACGCAGGGCGACAAAGGGCAGGAAGAACTCGCGGGAGATCTTGCGCACGGTGTCGCTGTCGCCGGCACGCAGGGCCTTGTAGAAGGTCACCGCCATGTCCGGCACGAAGTTGAACACCGCGCTGGAGTAGGTGTTTACGCCCACCGCCAGGTAGGCCTCGGCGATGATCTCGGCGGTGGGCACGCCACCGACGTAAGCCAGTCGATCGCCGACGGTCTTGATCACGCGGTTGAGCGCCTGCATGTCGCCCTTGCCGTCCTTGAGTCCCACCAGGTTGGGGTTGGCGTCGGCCAGCCGCTTGGCGGACTGAGCGTTGAGCACGCCGTTGCCACGGTTGTAGTAGATCACGCTGACGCTGGTGGACTGACAGATCCGGCTGGCGTATTCCACCAGGCCGTCCTGGGGACACTCTGTCAGGTAAGGCGGCATCAGCAAGATACCGTCGGCGCCCTCTTCCTCGGCGATGCGGGCGAACTCGGAACCGGTGGCCACGCTCAGACCGGCGCTGGCGATCACCGGCAGCTTGCCATCGACGACTTCCACGGCCAGACGGACGATCGCGCGGAATTCTTCCAGCGACAGGCTGAAGAACTCGCCGGTGCCACCGGCGACGAACACCGCCGAAATCTCGTGACTGATGAACCACTCGAGACGCGCGCGATAACTCTCGGCGTCGAAACGTCCTTCGGCGTCGAAGTCCGTGACCGGAAAGGACAGCAGACCATCGCTGATCGCCTGCTTGACCTGTGCATGGGAAAATTTCACCGAAACGTCCTCCTGTCTTCGTCGTGAACGGACATGAGGGTTTCGACTCCCCGTCATGTCATACATCATACAAAGTACAAGTTAGCGACTTGTTTCAGGACTGACAAGGGACGCTATGGTAAATTGAGACCAAAGTTCAAGGCGCACCTCTCTGATCCCTTGTGGACGACCCGGCGCCACCATCAAGAGGCTTCACAGCGCGCCCATGTCATTGATCGATGTCTTCCTGTCGACGCTCAACATCAGCCTGCCGGTGTTTGCCATGGTGTTTATCGGCATTGCGCTCAAGCGACTCGGCTGGATCGATCAGGCCTTCGTCAATACGGCGTCGCGACTGGTGTTTCGCGCCACCCTGCCGGCCATGCTCTTTCTCAGCCTGATCCGCGCCGATCTGGAACGCACCCTGAACCCCTGGATGCTGGCCTTCTTCGCACTGGCCACCATTGCAAGCTTCGTGCTCGCCTGGGGCTACGCTGCGCTTCGGGTGAAGCGTCACCAGCGCGGGGTCTATGTCCAGGGCGCCTTTCGCGGCAACTGCGGAGTGGTCGGCCTGGCACTCGCCCACGGCATGTACGGCGAGGTAGGGCTATCGCTGGGGAGTCTGCTGCTGGGGGTGGTAATTCTCTGCTACAACGTGCTGTCGGTGGTGGTGCTGGCGGCCTACCAACTGGACGAGGACGGCCGGCGCAAGGCCATCGACTGGAACAGCATCTTCCGCCATATCCTGACCAATCCGCTGATCCTGGCGGTGGTGGTCGCCACGCCCCTGGCGGCGCTGCAGGTCAGCCTGCCCGAGTGGATCGAGACCACCGGTGACTACTTTGCCTCCTTGACCCTGCCGCTGGCGCTGATCTGCATCGGCGCCACCATCTCCACCCGGGCGCTCAAGACCAGCTATCGCACCGCCGTCAGCGCAAGCCTCGCCAAGATGGTGGTGATCCCGCTGGTGGCCACCCTGGCGGCGCTGGGGCTTGGCTTTCGTGGTGCCGAGCTGGGCGTGCTGTTTCTGTTCTTCGCAAGCCCCACCGCGGCGGCGGCCTTTGTCATGGCCAAGGCCATGGGCGGCGATGAGATCCTGACGGCCAATATCATCGCCCTGACCACCCTGGTGGCCAGCATCAGCGTGACGGTGGGTGTCTTCGCCCTGCGGCTCAACGGGCTGATCTAGTTCAGCCCTTGGCTTCAGTCCCCTCGACCACCTCGAACTGCTCGATACCGCCGCCCTCGCGGGTGGCCTCTGCCGGCAGCGGGTTGGCATGGGCACGCTTGAAGTCATCGCTGCCGACCCAGGCACGAAACGCCGCCTGGCTCTCCCACTGGGTCTCCACCACGTAGGGCGCCTGGTTGCCCAGTGGCCTCAGCACACGCATGGCGACAAAGCCCGGCTGCTTGTCGATCTCTCCGGCGCGACGGCGAAAGCGCTCTTCGAACTCGTCCTCAAAGCCCGGATTGACGAAGATGCGGTTGTTGACGAAAAAACTCATGGGCGTCCCTTCAGGTGAAAGCCCGCCAGTGACGGGCCCGTTCTATCGAGTGCGAAATATGGCAGACACGTCGCTTGCACCACGCCAACCACTGCGGTCAGGGTCAGCGAAGTGACGATGGCGTGGTCATGCCCACCAGCCGCGCACAACCAGCGGCTCTGACATCGGCCTCCAGTTCGGCGATTGCCGCGGTGACAAAGCCCACCCCGGCCCCTGCCCTGCCCTCCGCCAGCAGCCCGGTCAGGGCCGCGACCAGCGGCATATGACTGACCAGCAGCAGCGGGCCCTCGTCGCTTTCCAGCGTCAGCCAGTCCACCACGGCCTCGGGGGAATCGTCGGGGGTGATGATGTCCAGGGTATCGAGACTCACCTCGTCCGGCAGTGCTTCCAGCACCAGGGCGGCGGTCTGCTGGGCACGCACGTAGGGACTGGCCAGCACCTTGAGCCGGCCCAAGTCGATGTCGTCACGACTCGCCAGCCAGCGGCCCATGGCGCGAGCTTCGTCCTCGCCGCGGGTGGTCAGCCTGCGCGCCTCGTCGGGAAAGCCCGGAGTGGCCTCGCCGTGACGCATGATCCAGAGTCTATCCGCCATTCTTGGCCTCCGTCTGTCGCCGGTCCTGCTTGACGTCCTCGCGGGGGAGCACGAACTCGACGTCGCTGCTCTGCTCGCCGCGCATCAGCAGCTTGGCCATGTCACGGGCCGGCACGCCGCGAAACAACACCTGATAGAGCCCTTCCGCCAACGGCATGTAGACGCCTTCGGCATCGGCCTTGTCGCGCACCAGCTTGACGGTATTGACCCCTTCGGCCACCTGGCCGAGAGACGCCACCGCCTCGTCCAGGCTCTGACCCTTGCCCATCGCGAAGCCGACGCGATAGTTGCGCGACAGTTCCGACGAGCAGGTCACGATCAGGTCGCCGACGCCGGCCAGCCCCAGGAAGGTCATCGGATTGGCGCCCTGGGATACGGCAAAGCGGCTCATCTCGGCCAGCGCACGGGTCATCAGCATGCTGCGGGTATTCTCGCCCATGCCCAGCGCCGCCGCCATGCCGGCGGCGATGGCGTAGATGTTCTTGAGCGCTCCGCCAAGCTCGACCCCGTAGCGGTCATTGCTGGCGTAGACGCGGAAATAGTCACAGCCCAGCGCCGCCTGCACGCGGGATCTCGTCTCGGCGTCGTGGCTGGCGATCACCGTGGCGGTGAGCTGCTTCTGGGCCACCTCGGAGGCCAGGTTGGGCCCGGACAGCACGCCCACGTGGGCAAACCCCGTCTCGTCCTCGAGGATCTGGCTCATCAGCTTGAAGCCATCCTCCTGGATACCCTTGGTGGTGCTGACCAGAATCTGCTCGGGCTTGAGCCAGGGACGTGCCTGACGCACCACCTCGGCGAAGGCCTTGGAGGGAATCGCCACCAGCACCAGGATGGCCTCCTCGAGCACCCACTCAAGTTCGGTGGACGCCTCGACCCTGGGGTTGATGGCGTAGTCGGGCAGGTAGCGCGGATTGCGATGATCACGATTGATGCTTTCCACCAGCGCGCCGTCCCTGAGCCATTGGCGCACGTGGAAGCCGTTATCGGCGGCGATGCTGGCCAGCGCGGTGCCGAAGCTCCCGCCCCCCAGCACCGCCACCCTGGTGTCCATGTCGGTCATGCTTGCTCCGCAGTCGATGAGTCTTGGTGGATTGTACCGAATCTGACGTCACGACGAGGGATCTCGTCGCCACTTTGACTGACCTGGTGCCACAACGAGCAACGCCCCCGAAAGGGGCGTCGTCGGGCCCCTTTAAACAGGGGCGTCTTCGGGCCCCTTTAAACAGGGGCGTCGTCGGGCCCCTCGAAAGAGGAGCCCTGTACTACACGCAGCTCAGTTCAGTCGATCAGCGGAATCAGCGAATCGATACTGGCCCGGGCATCGCCGTAGAACATCCGGGTGTTCTCCTTGAAGAACAGCGGGTTCTCGATGCCAGAGTAGCCGGTTCCCTGACCACGCTTGCACACGAACACCTGCTTGGACTCCCACACCTTGAGCACCGGCATGCCGGCGATGGGGCTGTTGGGGTCTTCCTGGGCGGCCGGGTTCACGATGTCGTTGGAGCCGATGATGATGACCACGTCGGTGGAAGCGAAGTCATCATTGATCTCGTCCATCTCCAGCACGATATCGTAGGGTACCTTGGCCTCGGCCAACAGCACGTTCATGTGACCCGGCAGACGACCTGCCACCGGGTGGATGCCGAAGCGCACCTCCTTGCCGGCGGAGCGCAGCTTGCGCACCAGTTCGCTGACCGCGTTCTGGGCCTGGGCCACCGCCATGCCATACCCCGGCACGATAATCACGCTGTCGGCGTCGTTGAGGGCGCTGCTGACGCCACCGGCGTCGATCGACACCTGCTCGCCCTCGATCTCCTGGGCCGGCCCCTGGGTACCGCCGAAGCCACCGAGGATGACGCTGACGAAGTTGCGGTTCATCGCCTTGCACATGATGTACGACAGGATGGCACCGGAGGAGCCCACCAGCGCACCGGTGACGATCAGCAGGTCATTGGACAGGGTGAAGCCGATAGCGGCCGCGGCCCAGCCCGAGTAGCTGTTGAGCATCGACACCACCACCGGCATGTCGGCGCCGCCGATGCCGAGGATCAGGTGCCAGCCGATGAAGAAGGCGAGCAGAGCGATCAGCAACAGTGTCCAGAAGCCGGCACCGTTGAGGTAGGCGATGGCCAGCACCAGCGAGAGAATCGCCGCACCGGCGTTCAGGGCATGACCGCCGGGGTACTTCTTCGGCTTGCCGTCGATCTTGCCGGCCAGCTTGCCGAAGGCGATCACCGAGCCGGTGAAGGTCACCGCACCGATGAACACGCCCAGCACCACCTCGACCTGCAGGAAGGTCAGCTCGGCAGGTGTCTTGTAGGCCAGAGTAGCGGCGAACGCCGACAGGCCGTCGAGGGACTCACCGGCCGCCTTCAGCGCCAGCACCCGGGCACGTTCCATCTCGGCGTTCCAGCCGACGAACACCGCCGCCAGACCGACGAAGGAGTGCAGCGCCGCCACCAGCTGCGGCATCTGGGTCATCTCGACCCGCTTAGCCACCATGGTGCCGACCACGGCACCGACGATCATCAAGGGGATCATCAGCCAGTAGTTGCCGATGTTCGGGCCGAGCATGACGGAGAACACCGCCAGGCCCATACCGACGATGCCGTACCACACCGCGCGCTTGGCCTTTTCCTGATTGCTCAGTCCCCCCAGCGAGAGGATGAACAGCACACTCGCCGCGATCGCCGCGGCGGTTACGAATTGTTGTCCTAGCATTTCGTCTCTCCGCGGTTCAGGACTTCTGGAACATGGCCAGCATCCGGCGTGTCACCAGGAAGCCACCCACGACGTTGATGGAAGCGATCAGCACCGAGATGCCCGCCAGCAAGGCGACCAACCAGCTACCCGAACCCACCTGGAGCACGGCACCGAGGATGATGATCCCGGAAATCGCATTGGTCACCGCCATCAGCGGCGTGTGCAGAGAGTGACTGACGTTCCAGATGACCTGAAAACCGACGAAGCAGGCCAGCGCGAAGACGATAAGGTGCTGCATGAAGGACGCCGGCGCCACCAGACCGAGCAGCCCCATGACGATGCCGCCGACCGCCAGCATGGTGACCTGGCTCTTGGTCTGCTTCATGAAGGCAGCGTGTTCGGCAGCCTTGCGCTCCTCCGGTGTCGGCTCCTTCTCCTTGGGCTTCGGCTTGGCCGCGGCGATGGCCTTGACCTTGGGCGGAGGCGGCGGAAAGGTGACCTCACCCTGGTGGGTGACGGTAGCGCCACGGATCACATCGTCTTCCATGTCGTGAACGATCTTGCCGTCCTTCTCCGGCGTCAGATCGGTCAGCATGTGACGGATATTGGTCGAGTACAGCAGCGACGACTGGGTAGCCATGCGCGACGGGAAGTCGGTATAGCCGACCACGATGACGCCGTTGTCGGTGACCACGCGCTCATCAGGCTTGGTCAGGTCGCAGTTGCCGCCCTTCTCGGCGGCCAGGTCGACCACCACAGAGCCAGGCTTCATCGCCTTGACCATGTCCTCGAGCCACAGCTTGGGAGCCGGGCGTCCGGGGATCAGGGCGGTGGTGATGACGATATCCACCTCGGGGGCCTGCTGACGGAACAGCTCGAGCTGCTTTTCGCGGAATTCGGGGCTGGAGGGCGCCGCATAGCCACCGCTTTCGGAGCCGTCCTGGGAGTCCTCGAAATCGAGGAACAGGAACTCGGCGCCCATGGACTCGATCTGCTCGGAAACCTCGGGGCGCACGTCGAAGGCACGCACCACCGCACCAAGGCTGGTGGCGGTACCGATGGCGGCAAGACCGGCAACGCCGGCACCGATGATCAGCACCTTGGCCGGCGGCACCTTGCCCGCGGCGGTGACCTGACCGGTGAAGAAGCGCCCGAACTGGTTGCCTGCCTCGATCACCGCGCGATAGCCGGCGATGTTGGCGGTGGAGGACAGCGCATCCATCTTCTGGGCGCGGGAAATCCGCGGCACCATGTCCATGGCGACGACGCTGGCACCCTTGTCCTTGCAGGTCTCGAGCATCTCCTCGTTCTGGGCCGGCCAGAAGAAGCTGATCAGGGTCTGGCCCTGGCGCAGCAGGTCGGACTCTTCCTTCTGTGGCTCGCGCACCTTGACGACCACGTCGGCCTGCTCGAATACCGCCTCCATGCTGTCGACGATAGTGACACCGGCCTCTTCATAGGCGGCGTCGGTAAAGCCGGCAAGCTCACCTGCGCCCGTCTCGATCAGGCACTCGTGACCCAGCTTCTGAATGTGTCCGGCGCTCTCGGGCGTCAGCGCGACACGCGCCTCGCCCTTATGCCGCTCCCTTGGTGCTCCTATCTTCACGATGGATCTCCCATGTGGCCAACGTTATTACGATTGCTTGTTATGGTTTCTTGTTGTCATTCCTACCAGTGTTACCTCTTGTGGCTAGTCTGCACAAGAGGGGATCGCCAGTAATTTGTGCACTGCAATGTGAAAGCAACCACCTGAATCCATTAAGAGAACCGACACGAAGCGGGGTGTAACCTTATGCCCTTCCGAGCCTCCCAGGCCCGGCGTGCCCGGCCTGGCGGCGTGATCACACCCTGAAGGCAACCTCCAGCGAACAACAACGGAAAATGCAGCCTGAGGTCGACCGCCCTTTCACGATTGAACAAGCGCTCACTCAGCTATTTATTCGCTCAGAAAAAACGTCGAACATCTGCGCCACCTTGCCGACCGGATGAACCCAGAAGATAGCCGAAAGGATGACAGATAGCGCTGGCGACAGGACTGGCAAAAGGATGACAGATAGCGCTGGCAAAAGCGCTGGTGAAGCAACAGGCGACGCACAGCGCGTCCACTCGACATCGCCTGTTCAAAGCGCTGCTCGGTGCCAACGCGGCCCTTACGGATACAGAATGACCTTGGCGGCGGCGCTGCGCCCGCTTGCCAGCTCCTCGAAGGCGGCCGGCCCCTCGGCCAGAGGCCGCTTCTCGACCCAGGACAGCTCCCCCAGCGCACCGGCGTCGAGCAGTGCGACGGCAGCGCGAAGATCACCGAAGCTGTAGGTGTAGGCACCAAGAAAACTCAGCTCCTTCAAGGTGATGGCGCGGGTATCCGTGACCCCATCGTTGTCCTGCAGACCAAGGTGCATGATGGCGCCACCAGGACTAGCCGAGGCCACCGCCATCTTGCGCGTGGGGCCAGCTCCCACACAGTCGAACACCGCTTCCACCGAGTCGGCCCGGGGCGGCGCTTCGCGCGGGTCGAAGGCCTCGAGCCCGACCCTTAGCGCCGCCTCCCGGCGCAGCGGGTTGAGATCGGCGATACGCAGCGAGCGCACCCCGCGCTGGCGCAGGATCAAGGCGGTCATCAGGCCGATGGCGCCGGCACCGATCACCAGCACCCGGGACTCCGCCAGCGGGCGATCGAGCACCCGCTCCAGGCGGTGAATACCATGCACTGCGGTCGCCACCGGCTCGGTCATGGCGGCGATCTCGGCGCTGAGCGTCTGTGGCAGCTCGATCAGGCTGTGATCGGCGATGTTGACCGTCTCGGCGAAGCTGCCGGGGCGATTCATGCCGATCATGCTGCGGTTCTCGCATAGATTCTGGCGCCCGGCCTGGCAGTACTCGCAGTGGCCGCAGACGATCAGCGGGTTCATGGTGACCCGCTTGCCCTTCCAGGCACCCTCGACCACCCGTCCCGCGACCTCGTGGCCCAGGATCATCGGCGGCACCCGCCGGGGATCATGGCCATGGTAGGCATGCAGGTCGGAACCGCAGATGCCGGTGGCCTCCACCTGCACCCGCGACTCCCCCGGCTTGAGCGGCTCGGGCTCGGTGCCACGCATCTCCATCTGCTCGCGACCGACGTAGAACAAGGCTTGCATGGTGAGTCTCCTGAATCACTTGGCGGTAAAGCCGCCATCGACGTGAAGGATCTGGCCGGTGACGTAGGCCGAGGCCGGGGACGCCAGGAATACCGCTGGTCCCGCGATATCCTCAAGCCTTCCGTTACGGCCGATGGCGGTCTGGCGCGCCAGCGCCTCGGACCTGGCCGCATCGTCGAACACCGGTGAGGTCAGCTCGGTAGGAAAGAATCCCGGCGCCAGCGCATTGGCGTTGATACCGTGGCGCGACCAGGCCTCGGCCATGGCGCGGGTCAGCTGGGCGATACCCCCCTTGCCGGCCCCGTAGGGGGCGCTGTCGGGAAAGGCACGACTAGACTGCAGCGAGGCCAGGTTGATGATGCGACCGTAGCCCGCCGCGCGCATCCCCGGCACCAGCGCCCGTGACAGAAAGAACGGCGTGCCCAGGTGGAGCTGCAGGGTCAGCTCCCACGAGGCCAGATCGACCTCTTCTGCCGGCTGGCGCAGGTTCACCCCGGCGGCGTTGACCACAACCTGGGGATCGCCAAACGCTTCGGTAGCGCGACGTGCCACCTCATCAAGGCCCCTGGCGTCGGCCAGGTCGGCGCTGAGGGCGGCCGCCTGGCCGCCCATGCTCCGAATCCGCTCCACTCCCGCATCCAGCGCGTCCTGACGCCTGGCGGCCAGCACCACCCGGGCGCCGCTCGCCGCCAGTGCCTCGCCGATGGCAAGACCCAGCCCGCTGCTGCCCCCGGTGACCAGCGCCACCCGTCCGTCGAGGTCAAAATCGGGACGCATGGTCATACATCCTCTTCCACCGCCAGCACAAAGCGCTCATCCGGATAGTACTTGGCCAGACGGATATCGCCGGTACGGGCATGGCCTTCCATGCCCTCGCAGCGCGACAGCCTGGCGGCGGTGGCGGCTACGGTGCGGGTGGCCTCGCGGCTCTGGCGCTGGTAGGTCACGATCTTGAGGAACTTCTGGGCGCACAGCCCGCCGGTGTAACGCGCCGCCCCCTTGGTCGGGAGGATATGATTGGTGCCCGAACACTTGTCGCCGAACGCCACCGAAGCCTCCTCGCCGACGAACAGCGAGCCGTAGCTGTTGAGGCGCTCCATCCACCAGTCCAGATCCTCCACCTGCAGTTCCAGATGTTCGGAGGCATAACGATCGCTGACCTCGACGGCTTCCTCCCGGGTATCGCAGACGATGATCTCGCCGTAGTCGCGCCAGGCGGCGTCGGCGGCCTTGCGCTGGGTTTCCGGCAGGTCATCGATGCGCGCCTGGATGCGCTGATCCACCGCTTCGGCCAATTCACGCGAGGTGGTGAACAGCCAGGCCGGCGAATCCGGGCCGTGCTCGGCCTGGCCGACCAGGTCCTCGACCACGATATCGGGATCGGCGCTGTGATCGGCGATGATGCCGATCTCGGTGGGCCCGGCAAACATGTCGATGCCGCAGCGTCCGAACAACTGACGCTTGGACTCGGCGACGAAGCGGTTGCCCGGGCCGACCAGAATGTCGGCGGGCTTGCCGGTGAACAGTCCAAAGGCCATGGAGGCGATGCCCTGAACCCCGCCCATCTGCAGGATGACGTCGGCACCGGCGAGATCCATCGCATACAGGATGGCCGGGTGGATGCCGTTCTCGTCCCGCGGCACCGAACAGGCCACCACGTTCTTGACCCCGGCCACCTTGGCGGTGGCTACGCTCATGATCGCCGAGGCAATATGCGCGTAGCGCCCACCTGGCACGTAGCAACCGGCGGTCTCCATCGGGATCAGCTTCTGCCCGGCGAACAGGCCCGGCGACAGCTCGGTCTCGAAGCCCTGGATACTGTCGCGCTGGGCGGCGGCAAACCGGCTGACGCGCTCATAGGCGAAGTGGATATCCTGCTTGAGCTGCTCGGGGACCTTCTCCCTGGCCGCCTCGATCTGGTCACGGCTGACGATGACGTCGCCTTCCCAGCCGTCGAGTTCACGACAGTATTCCCGCGCCTTGGCCTCTCCCCCAGCCTCGATCTCGGCGAGCATGCGCGAGACGACTTCATGGGTCTGGGTGTCGTTGCTGGAGGCATTCTTGTCGGCTTGCTTGTAGTAGTGAATCGCCATGTTGAGTCTCCTTGAGGTCATCGGCCGGTATCGGTCGCCACACATGCTTGAGTCTTGAGCATGCGCAGTGCCTAGGGTATGCCGTCGACTCGGCCGTGATGCGCCGACGGCGTCGTTGTTTTGGTGAGCGTTGCTCTGTCGAGGCGTGGGCCGGCCAGTCGCCTAGCGTCGCCCTCGCCCTCGCCCTCGCTTCGTATCTTTACGTCTACACTTTTGTAAGCGCTTACAAATCCGTTGAAAAAAGGGGGAAGACAGCTCTCCCCCAACCTCTCCCTGGGCTCAGTCCGAAAAGTCGACGAGCGAAGGTTAGACAAGGCAAAAATCGGTGAGAAAGCGCAGTTTACGGGGTGTAAATGAGCATTTTGATCCGATTTTTAACGCCGTATTACCGAGCGCAGGCACTTTTCAGACGAGCCCTACCCTATCGCCCAGGTCGACAACCAAGGCAAATAAGCGATCATCAACACCACGATCAGCATCCCCAGCACGAACGGCAGCGCGTAGCGAGCGATCGACAGGACCGAACAGCGGGTCAAGCCGGACACCACGAACAGGTTGAGTCCCAGCGGTGGCGTGATGAAGCCCAGGCCCAGGGTGGTGACCATCAGGATCGCGAAGTGGAACTCGTTCATCCCCGCCTCCAGCGCCAGTGGCAGCAGCAGCGGCGCCAGGATGACGATGTTGGGGGTGGTTTCCATCACGCAGCCAGCCAGCACCAGAATGCCGATCATCATCAGGATCATCAGCCAGGGGGCGTCGGTGACACCGCTGATTCCGCTGACCAGGGTCTGGGGGATATCGAGGCTGGCCAGGCTCTGCGCCAGCGGCAGGGACACCGCGATGATCGGCACGATGACGCCGCACACCCGCGCCGAGCTCTCCAGCATGCGCGGAATGTCACCCAGCGTCAGGCGGCCCTGGCGCAGGCCGATGATGACCACCACCACCACGGCCACCGATGCCGCCTCGGTAGGAGTGAAGATGCCGGTGTAGATGCCGCCCAGGATCACCACCGGTACGAACAGCGCCCAGCGGGCGTCCCATACGGTGTCGATCCAGCGTCGCCAGGAGAAACGCTCGCGATCGCCTTCGAAGCCGTAGATGCGATTGAGCACCATATTGGTGGCCATGACCGAGATCATCACCATCACCCCGGGGATCGCCGCCGCCAGAAACAGCGTCGAGGCGGACATGCCCAGCACCAGGCCCATCACGATATAGGCGATCGATGGCGGGATCAGGATGCCGGTGCAGGCACCGGAGGCCACCAGCGCACAGGCCGCCGGCAACGGATAGCCGCGCTCCACCAGCCGGGGAATGGTCATGCGCCCCACCGCCGCGGCACCCGCCGCGTCCGAACCGGAGATGCAGGCAAAGAAGCCGCAGCCCAGCGTCGTCGAGCTGCCAAGGCCGGTCTTGAGCCCGCCGACGCTGGCCTCGGCCACATCCAGCAACTTGCCGGAAAGCCCCGAGCGCACCAGGGCATCACCGGTCAGGATAAACAGCGGCACCGCGATCAGCGCAAAGGCGTTGATGCCTTCGAACAGCGACTCGCCGAACACCGACAGCGGCAAGGTCTCGGTAAAGGTCAGCATGCCCAGGGTGCCGAGACCGATGGCGACCCACACCGGCACCCCGACCAGGATCATCACGATCAGCGCCGCCAGCGGCGCATAGAAGGTCCAGTCCAGGGAGGCCGCGGCCTGTTGAAGTTCCATGAATTCCATGACGGTCCCCCTCAGTCGAAGAGCTTCTGGCCATCGAAGACCGGATCACCACGTTGCATGCGCCGGATATCCGCCAGCATGCTCTGTACCACCCGCCAGGCGATCAGCAGAAAGCCCACCGGGATGGCGGCCAGAAAGAACGCCTGGGAAACCCGCAGTCCCGCGGTGACCGAACCGAAGTTGATCGATGTCAGCACCGGTGCGATCGACAGGTACAGCGCCCACACCGCCAGCACCAGGGTGGCGATATCCGAGATCCACCAGCCCAGGCGCTTCATGCGAGGCCCGCCCAGGTTGATCAGCACATCGATGCGGATATGGGCGCGGTCCCTGACCGCCGCGGCGGCGGCGAGCCAGGCCAGGTAGATAAAGGCATAGCGCGCCAGCTCCTCGCCCCACACCGAGGAGTAGTTGAGGGCGAAGCGACGAATCACCTCCACCGCCACCGTCAGGATGATCAGCGCGTAGAAGGTCAGCAGCAGCCAGCGCTCGGTGCGGCGATCGACGTCGTCACAGCGCAGGCGCAGGGCGCGCCAGCGCGTGTCCTTAGGCGTTGCTGTCGACGAAATAGCCATTTTGCACCTCCGTGGCGGCCAGCAGTTTGTCGAATGCCTCCAGCGACCCCGCCAGCTCACGCTTGGTCTCATCCCAGGCGGGCAGCTGATGGCCACAACGCTCGACCCACTGGGCCTTTTCCTCGTCGCTCAGGGAGTAGACCTCGACGCCGGCCAGGCGCATCTGGTCATGGGCGTAGGCTCGCGCCGCCGGGACCTTGGCGAGGTTTTCGCGGAAGGTGACATCGGACGCCTGCATGACGGCGTCCTGAAGCTCGCCATCCAGGCTGTCGAACCAGGCCTTGTTGCAGGTGTAGACCTGGGCATCCGGCACCGACTGGATGGTGGAGATGCTCGACAGCACGTCGGTGAAGCCGAACACCAGCAGGGCCTGGACGCTGGGGTCGAGGGCATCGGCCACGCCCTGCTTGATCGCCGACGAGGTCTCGCCCCAGGCCACCGGCGTCGGGTTGGCACCGGCCAGTCGATAGACCTGCTGCAGGATCTGCGAGGACGGCACCCGGAACTTGATGCCGGAGATGTCATCGGGGACCCGCACCGGGCCATCGAGCAGCCCATCGCGCACGGCGACGGTCCTCGGGTCGATGCAGATATAGGACAGCACCTTGAAGCCGCGCTCCTCGACCTTGTGGTGAACGGTGTCGCGCCAGGCGTCCGAGGTCACCAGATTGATCAGACGCTGGTTCTCGCCACACCAGTAGGGAATGTTCACCAGGTCGGCTTCCGGGGCGAAGGACGACAGGTTGGACAGCGAATGCTGGGCGATGGCGATGGAGCCGTTCTGGACCATCGAGATCAGCGCCCCGCCGGTGGCGAGCTGGCCACCGGGCGCCAGCTTCACGTAGAGCCGGCCGCCGGAGAAGTTCTGCAGGTTCTCCTTGAAGTTGAGCTGCATGATCGGATAGGCCCGCGAGGCGCCCAGGGTATAGCCGGTGGCGAGCACGATGGTGGACTCGGCCGCGTTCTCTCGCTCGGACTCTTCCTTGGCGGTGGCCGCCATGGCGCTTTCCGAGAACAACGCACCGCCGACCGCACCGACCACCGCCGCGGTAAAACCGAACTTCGCCACGGTGCCCATGAACAGCCGTCTTTCCGGCTGACTGGGAGCACCACTGTCATTGGTGATGAAATCTCGCATGGTCATTGTCCTTGTTGTGTGGTTGGCGTGCCCGGCTCGGCGCCAGACGGCGCCTTGCCCTCGAACTTGAGGCAGGCAGAGACGAAGAAGGCGGTAGCGAGCGTCAACAGCACCGCCTCGTAGGCGGCTTCCAGCGCCCACATTCCCGGTACATAGCGCTGGATGGCGACGTTGATGAAAAAGGCGGCGAACAGACATATCGACAGCCATAACATCAACTTGGCTGAGGACGAAGACGACCTGGACATGGGTGGCGACTCCCGACTCTCGTTGTATTTGGTGGTACGCGTCGTTGTCGATCTTGCTGAGCCTGGACCGGCTCCGCTCGAAGCCGTGGTCAGGCTAACGAGGCAAAAATGCAGCAGTGAACTACGATCAACGCTGTCTGCTGCTATAATTGTAAGCGCTTACATGGCGCACCATTCAAGGTAGATTCCTCTATAGGACTTGTCCAGCCAGAATCCTGTAAAGGACCTTCGACTTTAGCCGCAACCGTGGCGCCGATCGGGTCACACCGGTGGCGCCACCCAGGAGAGGCCAGATGAACGATCGTCCCACCAGAGCGTTGCTGGAAGATGTGGCCCGGGAGGCCGGGGTCTCGACGGCGTCTGTCTCGCGGGTGCTCAACGGCGCACCCCACGTCAGCGACCGCCTGCGAAAGAAAGTGGAGGCCGCCGTCGGCCGCCTCGGCTACGTGCCGGATGGTTCGGCCCGTGCACTGGCCTCGCGCCGCATCGGCGCCATCGGTCTGCTGGTACCGACCCTCGACAACCCGATCTTCGGCACCATGGCCAACAGCCTGGAGCGGCGCCTCAAGGAGCATGACTGTCGTCTGCTGCTGGCCACCTACCGCTACGACCTCGAGGACGAACTGCAGGCGCTGCGGACGCTGGTCCAGCATGGCGTGGACGGCGTCGTGTTGATCGGCCATGAACACCTTGCCGACGCCTACCGTCTGCTGCACCAGCGTCAACTGCCCTTTCTCACCAGCTGGCAGACCCATGACAAGGCCGAAGCCCCCTGTATCGGCTTCGACAATCGCGGCGCCGCCAGACAGCTGGCGAGCCACCTGATCGACCTGGGCCACCGCCACCTCGCCATCGTCACCGCACCCTATGAACACAATGACCGTGCCCGGGCCCGCTTCGACGGGTTCAGCGATGCGATTGCCGCTGCCGGTTGCCCGGCGCCGGACGTCGAGGTGGTGGAGTATGGTGTCGCCGAGGGTGCCGACGCCTGCGCCAGACTGCTGGAGATGCCCTCCCCGCCCACGGCGCTGCTTTGCGGCAATGACACCCTGGCCTTCGGCGCCCTGCTCGAGGCCAAGCGACGCGGGCTCGACCTGCCTCGGGAACTGTCGATCACCGGCTTCGACGACCTGCCCCAGGCGGCCTACATGTCGCCATCGCTGACCACCGTCTCGGTGCCCGCCAGTGACATCGGAGTGCATGCCGCCGACGCCCTGATGACGTGGATTCGCCATCGCGAGCGGCCCAGCGACCTGCACCTGGATGCCAGCGTCCAGCTAAGGGGATCGACGGCGCCGCCACTTGCCGGACGCGGCCAGTAGGGTGGCTGAGCTGGCTGATAAAGCCGTTCAGCAAAGCTATTCGGGAAAGTCGTTCTAACACGCTATCCGCGAACTGTATCCGCGAACGCTATCCAGGAAGCCGCACGTCTAGGAAGCCGCAATGGCCGTCAGGTCATCCACCACCGCCGTCGGCAGCGCCAACCGATCATGGCTCTGGCGTCGCAGCTGGTGGCGCCGGTCGCCGGGCAGGCGCACGCCCGGCTGCTCGAGCATCGCGGCGAACAGCACTTCACAGCGCGCGAGCACATCGGGTGCGAAGCGATCGACGTCGAACAGCAGCATCAAATGACCGACCCCGGGTGGCTCTCCCTGCGCCTCGAAGAAAGACCCCGCCTCGAAACCGAAGCGACTACCGGAAAGCCCCGCGCACAACAGCTCCACCATCATCGCCAGCGCCGCCCCCTTGGCGTCTCCTGCCGGCACCATGCTGCCCTGGATGGCGGTCTCCGGATCGGTGGTAGGCGCCCCATCCGGCCCCACCGCCCAGCCCTCGGGAATCGGCTTGCCGGCCTTGCGCGCCAGCATCACCTTGCCCCTGGCCACCTTGGACAGCGACAGGTCCAGCAGCATGGGTTCGGCCTCGGGTCGCGGACAGGCGAAGGCGATGGGGTTGGTGCCGTAGAGCGGCTTGTGACCACCCCAGGGCGCCATGGCCGACGGTGCATTGCTGAATGCCAGCGCCATGAAGCCCTCCCGAGCCGCTCGCTCCACCGGTGCACCGGCCACCCCAAAGTGGTGAGAGCGTCTGATGGAAATCGCGCATAGCCCCTGCTGCCGCGCCACCTCGAAGCCGGCGTCCAGCCCGCTGGCGATGGCCGGGAAGGCCAGTCCATGGTCGGCGTCGACCCGCACCACCGCGCCATCGGCTTCGGCCCTGGGTATGGCGCCGGCGTTGACCTTGCCGCTGGCGGCCTGGTCCAGATAGAACGGCAGGCGCGAGAGCCCGTGGGACGGCAGACCGTCACGCTCGGCGTCGAGCAGCGCCTCCACCGTGATGGCGGCCTCGCGCTCGGGGAAGCCTCTGGCACGCATCGCCTCCATGGCGAGTTCCCGCGCCTGTTCGCGGGCAAGTGTTGTCGTCTGGCTCATGCCACCCCCTCCGGCGTCAGTACCGCAACCACGTTCTCGGCGGTCATCTGGCTGATACGCGCGTTGGACTCCTCGGTCACCCCGGCGATATGCGGGGTCAGTACCAGATGGGGCACCCCTTCGAGCACCGAGCCTGCACCAAGTGGCTCCTGCTCGAACACATCGAGCATGGCCCCCGCCAGGCGTCCACTGGTGAGCGCCTCGGCCAGTGCCGGCTCGTCCACCACCCCACCGCGGGCGGCGTTGATGACCACTGCGCCGGGCTTCATGACGGCCAGGCGATCGGCGTCCAACAGGTGTCGGGTCTGGTCATTGAGCGGCACGTGGAGACTGACCACGTCGGCCGCGGACAGCAGCGCTTCCAGCGTCTCGCAGCGCTGGGTCTGGCCCCAGGCCGCAGACTCGGCCGGCAGGTGGGGATCAAACGCCAGCACCTCCATACCGAGGGCCCGGGCGAGCCCGGCGGTGACCTGGGCGATGGCACCAAAGCCCACCAGACCCAACCTCGCGCCGCTGACCTCACGCCCCATCAGCGCCTGGCGGGGCCACTCCCCTGCCAGCATGGCCGGGGTCGAGGCGTAGGCACCTCGGCGCAGCATCAGCGCCCCCGCGATCACGTACTCGGCCACCGAGCCGGCGTTGCCCCCCTGGGCCGGCTTGACCTCGACGTCGCGCTCGGCGCAGGCCCCGAGGTCGATATTGTCGAGTCCGACACCAAGACGCCCCACCACCTTGAGGCGCGGCGCCCGTGTCAGCAGTTCGCTATCGACCTGGGTCCGGTTGCGCACGATCAGCGCATCGGCGTCCGCCACCGCGTCCAGAAGGCGTCCTCGATCCTCGACCAGACGGGTGTCACACAGCACTTCGTGGTGCTCACCGAGCCAGGCCACCGCCTGCTCGTCCATGAATTCCGAAATCACTATCCTGGCCATCGTTTTACTCCCTCGATGTTGCCGTCGAAGCGGCCTCACAGCGTGAACCAACGCCCCGCCGGCAGCGGCACATTGAGTACCAGCGCGAACAGGGCATAGAAGAAGGCCACCAGCATGGCGCCGGTCAGCAGGTGTCCGGCCAGGCGACGAGGACTCCAGCGCCGGTACTGCGCCACCACCATCAGCCCGACGAAGCTTGCAAGGCCGGTCAACAGGAAGCCGAGCCAGGGCAGCGCCAGGGCCCAGGCCAGCATGATTCCGACCAACGCCAGACGCCGCGGGGTCGAGCCGGAGCCCGAGTCCGAGCTCGCATCAGAGCTTGAATCAGAACTTGGATCAGAACTCGAATCAGAGCCCCGCTCATGGTTGGCCACCACCCCGCGCAGCCCAAGCTGCCCCAGGCGCAGCAGTCCCGCGACGATTACCACCAGCGAGATCACCGCAGGGAATACCGCCCCGAGCTGACTCATCTCACGGGTCTCCCACAGGCATAGAGCGGCGCCAGCGACGAATAGCGTCGGCAGCAGATACTCGCTTGCGCGGGAGCAGGAGGCCTGGATGGCGTGCTTCTTCTTGCCGGCAGCGCTGGTGTTGTGGCCAGTGCTCGTGTCGTGACCAGTGCTTCTGTTGTGAACAGCGCTCATGGCGACGCCTCCCCATTGATCGTCTTGTCCTGACGTCTTGCCTCACGCCGTGCCTTGACCATCGGGTAGAAGACGCTCAGCAACGACAACGCAATGATCGTCAGGCTGATCGGACCACCGAAGAAGGTAGCGAACAGCGATCCGCTGGCCCGCCCCATCAGGAAGCCCTGGACGAAGCCCTGCTCGGCAATGGGTCCGAGGATCAGCCCCAGCACGATGGGCGAGGGCCGAAAGCCGTAGCGATTGAGCACCCAGCCCAGCACCCCCAGGCAAAGCATGATCACCACGTCGCTGGCGCTGTTGCGGATGGCGTAGGTGCCGATCACCGTCATGAAGGCGATGGTCGGTACCAGCAGCGCCTTGGGAATGGAGATGATCGACTTGAAGGCGTAGCGCCCGATCAACAGACCCAGCGGCAGCAGCAGGCAGGTGGCCAGAAACAGCCCGGCGACGAAGGTGTAGGTGATGCCGGCGTTGGTGGTGAAGAGCTCCGGCCCGGTACGAAAGCCCTGCACCAGCAAGGCCCCGAGGATCACTGCATCCGGCGGCGTGCCCGGGATGCCCAGCACCAGGGTCGGAATGAAGCCGCCGCCCACGGTGGCATTGTTGGCGGCCTCGGTCGCCAGCACCCCCTGAGGATTGCCCTTGCCGAAGCTCGCCGGCTCGTCGGCCACCCGGCGTGCCTCCGAATAGGACACCAGGCTTGCAATCGAGCCGCCCGCCCCGGGCAGGATGGCGACACCGGTGCCGATGGTCGCCGAGCGCAGCAGGTTCAGCTTGCCCTTGATGGCGATCGCCATGCCCTCGCGAAAGCGCACCCCGCGCGACACGCCATCCACCTTGAGGTGAGCGGCGGGTGTTGCCACCAGATCGATCAGCACCGGAATGCAGTACAGGCCGATCAGCGCCGAGACCGTCTCGATGCCACCAAGCAGCACCGGCGAGCCGTAGGTGTAGCGGATATCGCCGCCGATCACCGCGACGCCCACGGTGGACAGCAACAGGCCGAAGCCCGCCCCCATGAACCCCTTGAGGGTCGAGTCCTCGGACAGCGCCGAGATCAGCGTCAGCCCGAAGATCGCCAGCCAGAAGTACTCCACCGGCCCGAAGCTGAGCGCGACCTGGGCCAGCAGCGGCGCCAGCAGCAGCAGCGCCAGCACCCCGACCAGCCCACCGACCACCGAGGCGATGGTCGACAGGGTGACGGCCAGATCACCGTCACCCCGGCGGGCCATGGGATAGCCGTCGAAGGTGGTGGCGATAGCCGAGGGCGTACCTGGCGTATTGACCAGTATCGCCGAGTAGGAGCCGCCGTAGATGGCCCCGGTATAGATGGCGCCGAGCATGATCAGGGCCGACTCTGGCGCCATGCCGAAGGTCACCGGGACCAGCACCGCCACCGCCATGGTGGCGGACAGCCCCGGCAGGGCACCGATGACGATGCCCGCCGTTACCCCGAGCAGGGCCAGCGCAAGATTGAGCGGCGACAGAGCGCCGAGCGCGTGAACGATAAGATCCATGGCGTTGACCTCAGTCGATCAGGCCGAGTTCTCGCGCGCTGGTCTCATACTGCTGGCTCTGTTCGGCCAGGAAATCGGCAACATCGTCATTGCCGACGTCCATTAACACGAAACCCAGATCCTCCATCTCCTGGCGGAACTGGGGATTCTGGTTGATCTGATCGAATATCTCGGACAACCGCGCCTGAACGTCTGCCGGCGTCTCGCTGGGCACCGCCATGCCACGATAGGCGCCGCCCACCATGTCATAGCCGAGTTCCTGGAAGGTCGGCACGTCGGGGAACAGCGGATGGCGCTCCTCGGCGGCCACCGCCAGCATGCGCACCTTGTCCTGATGGTTGGCAGCCACGGTGGTATAGCCCCACTCGGCCTGGACCTGGCCCCCCAGCAGAGCGGTGACCGCCGCGCCGGTGCCCTTGAAAGGAATGTAGGTGGTGGTGACGTCGGCCAACTGCTGGAAGCGCGTATTGGCCACGTCATTGGCACTGTAGGTACCGCTACCGGAGAAGGTCACTACACCGGGCGCCTGGCGCGCCGCCTCGACCAGATCTTCCAGGGTCTGGTAGGGGCTGTCCTCGCGGACCAGGATGGCGTCCGGCGAGTAGTGGAAGAAGTAGAAGTTGTTGACGTCCTCGGTGGCAAAACCGGCGTCCTTGCCCATCGGCTTGAGCACGATATGGGGCAGATTGGAGCCCATGATGGTATGGCCATCGGCGGTCATGTCGTTGAGCTGGGACCAGCCCACCGCGCCGCCGCCACCGGGCATGTACTGGATGATCAGCTGCTGGCCGGTGATCTCCTCGAAGTACTTCTGCTGCAGTCGGGCACTGATATCGGACTCGCCGCCCGGACCGAAGGGGATCACGTACTGCACGTCCTTGGCGGGAAAGTCCGCGGCGTCGGCGAGGGCCAGCGGGGCCACGAGGGTTGACGCCGCCAGCATCGCGGTCAGGGTCAGGGTGTGGGAAAGGCGCATGACGTTACTCCTGATGTTGTCGTTATGGGGTGGTCAGGATCTTCGCTACGAGCAACACGCTTTCATTGCTCGCCGTTCTTGCACAACCTTCTTTACTACAACGGCCTGCCCCTCCCGACGAACGGCGGGAGGAGCCGGTTTTTTTGCCAGATCGCCGCCTCGGGCGTTGGCTTAGGCGCTTTCGTACAGACGGGTCAGCACAAACTCCCGATGCCCCAGCGCCTCGGCGGCGGTATTGCGGCCATTGGCGGTGCGCAGCATCATTTCAAGCAGCTGATCACCGGCCTCTTCCATGTTGATCTCGCGCTTGAGGATCGAGGACACATCGACGTCGATGTGCTCGCTCATGGTGCGCACGGTGCGCGGGTTGGCGCAGATCTTCACCACCGGCAGGATCGGGTTGCCGATGACGTTGCCCTGCCCCGTCGGGAAGAAGTGCACCACGTAGCCGGCGGCGGCGCACAGGGTCACCATCTCGGCGGCGGCGGAAGACGAGTCCATGAACCACAGGCCCGGCTTGTCCGGCGTTTCGGCCTTGTCCAGTACGCCATCCACTTTGCAGCGACGGCCGATCTTCTGGATGTTGCCCAGCGCCTTCTCCTCGATGGTGGTCAGGCCACCTTCGATGTTGCCCTTGGTCGGCTGGGACTCGGACAGGTCGCTGGTCTTGTGGCGATCGATCATGTCGCTGTAGCGATCGAACATCGCCTGGAACTGTTCGCGCACCTCGGGGGTGGCGCAGCGCTCGGCCACCAGGTGTTCACCGCCGGTCAGCTCTGAGGTCTCGCCGAATACCAGGGTGCAGCCGGCGTCGTACAGCTTGTCGAAGGCGTCGCCCACGGTGGGGTTGGCGCCGCAGCCGGAGGTGGTGTCCGACTCGCCGCACTTGGTGGACACCCACAGTTCGCTGACGTCGCACTCCTCGCGCTGGATCTCGCTGGCGTACTGGACGAATTCCTTGGCCTTCTTGGAGGCGGCACAGATGGTGTTGTGATCACCATTTTGTTCGATCCAGAAGCCTTCGACCGGCTTGCCGGTGGCCTTGATGCCGTCCACCACCTTGTTGGTCCAGCCTGGCTCGATACCGATCACCACCACCGCCGCCACGTTGGGATTGCAGCCGGTGCCGATCAGCGTGCGGAAGTGCAGGTCCAGATCGGCGCCGAACTGCAGGCGGCCGTAGGGATGCGGCAGCGCCAGTGCGCCCTTGATGTTGTTGGCAACCGCTTCGGCGGCAGCATTGGAAATGTCGTCCACCGGCAGCACGATCACGTGATTACGGACCCCTACACGGCCGTTTTCACGCCGATACCCCTGGAACTTGCGACCCTTGATTTCCATGCTTACCACCTCTTTGTCTTGACGTTGTGTACGTGCAGGTGCTCGCCCTGCTTGATCGGCTGGACGACGCGACCGATATCGACGCCGTACTTCATCACGGTGTCGCCCTCATCGAGGTCACGAATGGCCAGCTTGTGACCGATGGGAATGGCGTCGCTCACCTCGAAGGTGACCGTCTGGTCCTGATGCATGACCCAGCCTGTCAGGGTCTGCCCCGCCTCGACGCCTTCGACCACCACGACCCCGACACTGTCGTCGGCATCGTGCACTACGAAATCGATGCTCATGCTGCCCCTCTCCTGAACGAATGTTGTTGACGTTGTGATATCGCCGGTTGGCCCTGGGCAGGTGTCGCTTGCTGCCCTCACAACTCATATATAGGACATAGGATATAGGTTAGTCAAGTATCAACTAGATTTCCCTCGAGCTATACTGGCGACGAAGAAACGGGCCTCGCCCAACGCAAAGAAGGAACCCGCATGGATCAGCCAAGCCTCAGCTACCGACCGCTCTACCAGCAGATCAAGGAGGTGCTGCTTCAGCGCATCGTCTCGGGAGAGTGGGCACCCGGCACCTTTATCCCCAGCGAGTCGGCGTTGGCCAAGGAGTATCAGGTCAGTGTCGGCACCCTGAGAAAGGCGCTGGACTCCCTGGCCAGCGACAACGTGGTGATCCGCTACCAGGGAAAGGGCACCGTGGTCGCCACCCACGATCAGGACAGCTCGCTGTTTCGCTTCTTCCACCTGACCCGGCTCGATGGCAGCCGCTCGCTGCCGACATCGCGCATCCTGGTGCGCGAAAGGCGCCCGGCCAACGAAGAGGAAATGGAGGTGCTGGGATTGGAGGACGCAGACGACGTCATCCATATTCGCCGCGTCAGGGAGCTCGACGAACGCCCCGCCCTGCTCGAGGACGTGGTGGTCGCGGCGACACGCTTTCCGACGCTGGAAAGCCTGCCGGAGACCCTGCCAAACACCCTCTATCAGCTGTATCAGCAGCGTTTCGGCTGCAACGTCAGCCACGCCGAGGAACGCCTGTTCGCGGTGGCGGCGGGCAAGGACGAAGCCCACCACCTGGAGGTCGCCGAAGGCAGTCCGATCCTCGAGATACGGCGGGTGGCAAGAGATATTCAGGAGCAGGCGCTGGAGTACCGAGTGTCCCGTTGCGAGACCCGGTATCACTGTTACTTCAACGAGTTGTAGCGCCCCGACCCAGCCAGGCTTGCTCGATTGTCGATGGCCAGGCAGCGTGGCTGATGTGGGCAGCCACTACTGGCCTTGAAGGGTCGATCATTCTCTCCCCCGTGGACGATATCCTGGCCACGGGGGAGCCTCTCTCATCAGCTTCTCTCCTCATCTACGCCAACGCAGCGCCCCGCCTCTAACCGCCACTTCCCCGCCCGACATACCGCGCGAGCCACTTCGTCACTCCCAGTTAGTTTGTACTGATCTTCTTACAAATCCACCACTTCCATTCATCCATCCATATCACCGATTCCCCCAGACAACCGATGATGCCTAATGTAGCCATAACCATTAGATAACGGTTCGCCGTCGCTCGCCCCGTACAAGTCCGACCCGAAGTTCGAAACACCTGAAGAGCGTTCCCGGACACGTTCTGGCGGAAGCGTGGGCATGGACACGCACAGGGAGCGCAAAGCAATGGAGAATGGCTCGGGCCGCTGGCTGGGATCACTGTTCGATACGGAACTCACGCAGGACGAACGACTGCTGAAACTCAGCGTCGGCAAGCATCCACTGATTCCCCATCGACTGGTGGGCAATGAGCGAATGTCCCACCCCTTCCGCTACACCCTCGACTGCATTTGCCAACGCGGAGATGTTGAGCTCAAACACCTGCTGGCAATGCCGGCCGAACTCGACATTCGCCAGGCAGACGGCAGCTATCAACGACGATCAGGCTTCGTCGATACGGCAGCGCTACTGGGAGAGGATGGTGGAGTCTTCTATTACCAGCTCGGGATAGTGCCCTGGCTGTCGCTCCTGCAACTCGGTCAGGACAGCCGCATTTTCCAGGACATGAACGTGCTGGATATTCTGGAAACGGTATTCTCGGCTTACGACATGGCCAACGGACGCTGGCTCATCCGCAGCCAGCGCCCGTATGCGGCCCGCAGCTATTGCGTTCAGTACCGCGAAAGTGACTTCCACTTCATCAGCCGGCTGATGCAGCAGGAAGGCCTCTACTACTTCTTCGAACACAGCGCCGATCAGGACCGCTATCCAGGGCATCGCATGGTGATCACCGACGACCTCACCGTCTGTCCGGCGGTCTCCCCCAGGGCGATTCGCTATCACCGTCAAGCCGCCACGGAGCACCAGGACAGCATCACTCAGTGGGGAGGTATCCGTCGCCAGCAACCGACCCGCATGACCATCGGCACCTGCGACTACCGGCAACCATCACGGCCCCGCCAATACGCACTGGATACCCTGCCCGACCAGGGAAATCTCAGTCCCCAGGAGTTCTACGACTATCCCGGGGCCTACTACTACGATACCTTCGATCGCGGCCGTACCCTGGTGGACAACCGCCTGCAGGCAGTGGAATCCCTGGCCAAGCGTTTTCGAGGCGCCGGCGGCACCCGACAGTTGCAGGCTGGCCATATCTTCTCGCTGGAACAGCACGAACGTCACCTGCACGGCGATGCCAGCGAGCGTGAGTTCGTCGTGCTCGACCTCAATATCCAGGCCGAGAACGCCCTGCCGGTATCCGCCCACCTCAGCACCCTGCCGGGCAGCCTGCAGCAAGCCCTGGATCAGGCCAGAAGCGCCCACGGTCTGCAGGACGAGAGCCCTCACCAAGACGACTACCAGCGTGCCGGCACCGGCCACTACCTGGTTGACTTCGAGGTGCAGCGCACCGTCGTGCCCTTTCGATCCACACTGGATCATCCACGCCCCGTTGTCGGCGGCCCCCACACTGCCATCGTCGTCGGCCCCGAAGGCGAAGAGATCCATACCGACCGCCTCAACCGCGTCAAGGTGCAGTTCCATTGGGATCGCAACGGACAGCACGACGATCGCTCGAGTTGCTGGTTACGGGTGTCCGAAGCCAATGCCTGCGCCAGCTGGGGGTCCGTGTTCGTGCCACGCATCGGCCAGGAGGTCATCGTCGACTTCCTCGAGGGCGATCCGGATCGTCCCCTCATAACCGGCCGGGTCTACAACGGTGATGCACAACCCGAGTGGCATTCCAACGGCCTGCTTTCGGGCATCAAGTCAAAGACCTACCGAGGCAGCAACTACAACGAACTGGTGTTTGACGACGCCACCGACCAGGAGCGTATCCGCCTCAACTCGGAACACGCCAAGAGCCAGCTCAATCTGGGCTACCTGATACATCAGCACGGCAACACGCGCGGGGACTTTCGTGGCACCGGCTTCGAACTGCGTAGCGATGCCTATGGCGCAATCCGCTCGAATCAGGGGCTGTTGCTGACCAGTTGGGGGCAGCTGGGGGCTGCAGGCGACCAGCTTGCGACAGGGCCCATCCATCAGGAACTGTCCAGCGCCTGGCACCTGTCCGATCGCCTGAGCAAGAGCGCCATGGAACACGGTGCCGATGTGCTGGAGACTCGCCTCGACCTCAAGCAGGCCGCCGAGGACACCCGGCAGATCTACGGCGAGCCAAACAGTTGTGCCGCCGACAGCGACGAGCAGTCCACCGCCGAGGCCGGCAGCCAGGCAGGCACCGGACAGGCATCCGGGCTCCAGCAACCCTGGCTGCATCTTGCCTCACCGGCCGGCATCGTCTTGAGTACCCCCGCATCGACACACCTCGCCCAGCACGAATCGTTCAGCGCCAGTTGTGGCGAAGACATCAACCTGGCCAGCCGACGCAGCCTGGTGGCCACTATCCGCGAGCGCCTGTCGCTGTTCGTGCAGCGAGCCGGCATCAAGCTGTTCGCCGCCCGAGGCAAGGTAGAGGTGCAGGCCCAGAGCGACCAGATGGCGCTGAGCGCGGAAAAGACCCTCTCCATCACCTCCACCGAGGGCAAGGTGCGTATCGAGGCCGCCCAGGGCATTGAGTTCATCAGCGGCGGAGGCGTCCTGCGCATCAAGGACGGCGATATCCAGATCCACGGCCCGGGTCTTGTCAGCCTCAAGGCCACCACGCACAGCTTGGCCGGGCCTTCATCGCTGGATCCCGCGCTTCCCTACCTGCCGGACTTCGCGCCGAAAATCTGCCCGCGCAGCAACGGCCAGGCCAGCAAGGACGGCGGCGGCATCGTGGAGGGCAACTGATGTCGAGCGAACCGGCAAGCTCAACTGACAACACACTCCAGCGCCTTCGTCTGCAGGCCAGCACCTCCAGGCTCTACGCACTGATCGATCCTTCCCAGGACGAGCGCTGGCAACTTTCCTGCGACGAACTGGAACTGGCGACCAGGCAGTTTCGCATCATCGCCAACCCCTTTATCGACCTACCTCCATGGCGGCGGCTCTACCTCAAACCGCTGGAGGTGCGGGACATCGACATCCCCGAGCTGGTAGCGCAGCAACGTAGCAGCCTGCCAAGCAAGCGTACGGAGCCAAGCGGGTTTTGCGCCTTGGTCACCTCGTCGGTCCTGTCGATCTCCCTGAGTCGGTGGATCGAACGCCAACTGACGGTGACCAGTCCCGAAGGCAAGACATGCCTTCTGCGTTTTTTCGATCCAAGGGTGATGGAGCTGCTCGCCTTTCTGCTGGAACCCGGTCAGAAAACCCTGCTATTGCACCCCTTCACCGGCTGGTTCTATTTCGACCACCAGCAGGTCCTGCGTGAAATGGAGATTCCCCGGGAGCCGCCTCCAGCGCCCTTTACCTTGTCACCGGAACAATGGGCCTCGCTCAAACGCAGCGGCACCATCAACCACCTGATCGACAAGTGGCGCTCGCTTGAGCCTGACAGTGCAGCGGAGGCATCACCAGAGCGTATCAACGCGCTGATGCGGACTGCTGAACGGCATGGACTCCACACGCCTGCCGACCAGCAAAGGTTTGTCCTGCATGGTCTCCACGTGGGGGATGACTTTCATCGACACCCCTTCATGCAGCGCCTGTTGGAAAGCATCGGTCCGAGCCAGCGCTACGGCGATCTGACCGCCGCCCTGCCGGTTGCCGAGTGGAACGAGATCTCAACCTGGACGAGGAATACGGCTCATGGTCAATCCAGACCTGCTCAAGCGGATTGATGACGCCTGCATCGATCTACCCGGCGTGCAATCAGGACAGTGCCCTCTGTGCGAGAGAGTGGGTCTCCCCATCCTGCCGGTGCGCTTGACTGTGTGTGAGCGCACCTCGTTGACCTCCGGCTTCACCGAGTTACCGGCGGACAGGGTAACGGAGTTCACCGATATCCGGCTCAACCAGGCCGTGACCGACCAGGGGACCTCACCACGCACGTTGGGAGAACCCGTACGCAGCTATCTGGGCGACACCACCGATAGCCAGGTCAGCAAATATATCCTGCGCCAGCTCAGACCCGGCTACTTCTATCTGCTCGACGACGAGAACACTCGCAATACCAGCGACGGCGAGACGACGGGAGATCGCGTCAACCACAATTGGTATGCCTATGTCGTCACGACCGACGGCATGTTCTATCAGTTTGCTGTCAGTGAGGCGCCCCCCTCCCCGGAACAACCCGAATTTGCCTGCGGGCTGAACGACGAGGAACGGCGCTTCAAGACGGTCAGCGCTTCGACCATCGCCCTGGACAGCGTCGACACCGCCACCAACATCTACTACCTGTACAGCGAGCACGCGCTTCCCATCACCTTTCTCAACCACCTGCGCACCGCCTCCCACAGTGACGGTCGGCGCCTGCGCGACGTAGCCATGCAGCGCTTCGACGTCGCCGCCTGGCGCGACAACAAGACCCAGCAGCCCTTCGCCTTCAGCGCCGAGGAGCTCTCGCTGGTCGCCGAGTACAGCGACAATGCCGCCGGCATGGAGGCCTTCTTCTGGCCCGATCAGAACAATCGCCAACTATTCACCCGCGAGGAACTGCGCCAAGCCATGGGACAGCGTCTTCGCGCCGCCTCGCAGCAACTAAAGGACAAGAGTCTGGTACTGGCGGTGCATGATGAAGTCGGCCTGATCAACGAACTCAACGCCTACCGCCAACGACCATTGGAGCTGCTCGAGGAGTTTCTTCAACAGTATGACCCCCAGGGATACCTCAATCGGCGCAACCTGCTGTGCTACAAGGCCATCGAGATCTTCGAGGAAAATTACCGAATACAGCGGCAGATTGCCCAGGCCCCCCTGAACCAGCGGATTGAAGAGGCCAGCCAACCGACAATCGACTCCAAGCAGCAACGGATAAATCAGATAGATCGGCAGATCGAAGCGATACGCTCCGACGGCGATCCCAACTGGCTAGATAGACAGCGGATCGAAACACTACGTATTGAAAGGCGCGACCTGCAGCGTCAGATCGATGCAGAAAGGAGGAGCATCGAACTGCTGACCCAGGAACCCGAGCAACTTATCTCCGCCTACAACAAGGAGCTAGCGGACTACTATACCTTGCCGGACGCTCCCGTAGATCCCGAGACAGGGAAACGCATCAACCCCGAGCTTGAAGACTTCAAGGCGAAGTACAAAGCGCTGGTGGAGCGGATCAATCAGCTGGTACGGGCCTTTGATGAGGACTACTCCCTGTGGGTCGAGGCACACCTTGATCGCGTCACAGTACGCTACTCCGACGATGTCTATGCACCCGGGCTGGGACTGAGCGGAGTACTCTCCAACGCACTGCTGGGCGGCATTCTAAGTGATGCCAGCAAATGGTTGTGGGACAGGCTAGCCAGCGCCATCGACTCAGCTGACTCATTGCTGATAAAGGCCATGTTCTCCAACCAGCGTCGCTTGATCGACGACGCCATTACCGTTCGCCAGGCGCTACCGGCCAAAGCCTACGTACCGCCCAGGGTCTTGCTCAGATGGCGGGAGCAGTATCGTGAGCTGCTGCATGGCGAGCGTGAGTTTCGCTACGACACCACCATGGCCGGACTCATCGCCACCATGGGCAACAGTCTCTACGCCCAGGCGCTACAGGACGCCTCCAAGGTCATTCCCGACACGCCACCGGACCCAAATTCTACCGCTGACGCGGACGCCGGCAACGATGGTGGTACAACAAATATCAACAGCAACAACAACGCGATCGACGCGGCAGACCTCCCATCCGTCAAGGCGCTGGAAAGTTTCAACCGCTATCAGCAGTTGATCATTACCGGCAGCTACGACGTGCAGCAGATCCAGGCGTCACAGGACGCCAATGACCCTGCCCAATACCTCCACCTGCCAGTGCTGGCGAGCGTTTCCGTCGGCCGCAAGGACTTCCACGACTGGCTGGATACGCTGACGCGCCAACTCTATCCCAAAGGCAAGGCCAACCCCGACGCCTCCGGTGCTCTGCAGTTCCACGAGGACGACGGCGTGGGAGGCAACTTCTCCGTCACCCATATCGAGAATGACCATCAAATCACCGTGGTCATCCCCATCGATACAACCGCCCCGGACTTCCTGGATCGCTACAACACCACTACCGATGACTTCGGCGAAGACGATATTGCAAAAAGCAACTGGAACGATCGGCAAAATGCGCGCGATCTAGGCAGCTACATTGCACAGGGCATCGGCGGCACCAACCACCCCGCCGTCGCAGGCCTCAGGAATACGTCCACGAGGGTTCAACTGCTGCTGATCTACTACAACAACTTCAGCATCCTCAACAGCGAATTTTCCTCAGGCGACGCAGACGGCATCCAGGTAACGCTTGCCTTGACAAAACTCATCATTGCCTCGGTCGACACCTTGCAATTCGCTGCCACTCTTTTGGCCAGTACCGACGGCGCCCTGGCATCGCTCGTCCGGCGCCTGCAGATCCTCAGGCTGCCAGGCGACGCCATCATAGGGGTACTCAGTATCGCGGATGGTCTAGACAAACGTGCCAACGCCCATCGGGCGGCCTTGTTGGGCCTGCCGGAGAGTATTCAGAATAAACACAGGACCGCCGGCAATATCGATGTTGCCAACGGTGTCGTCGCCTTGGTCATTGTCGTAGCTGTCGCTGTCGGGCCCATTAGCGCACCTGTCGCTCTTTTCGCGGGTGTTGCCAACGGGGTGGTTACCTCCGTTTTGAAACTCATCCTTGGGCCTGGACTCAACATCCTGGTCGCCTTCGCCGTCTCCTGCTGGGTGACCCGCTGCCGATATGGCGTTCGCGATGAGCTAGGCCAGGTACTGCCCTACGACTCCATGGAAGAGGAACAGAATGGCCTGGAACTGGTGTTCAAGGGCGTGACGGTGGAAATGTTGCTGCAAGAGCCAGATGACTACGAAAGCTATGGGGTGGTACCGACTCAAGGGCAATGGGATATCGTCAGGGAGCGCTCCCGTCAGCTACCACGCACACTTAGCATTCTGATCACCGTACCGGATTTGGATGAGATGGAGATTGGATTAAAACTGGAGCTTGGAGAGGATGATCAAAAAGAAACACTATTTCAAGAGGAATATATTAGAACGGAAGGTAGCGACACATTAATAAATAGGAAAGAAGACACCCCAAGTCTAGAGAATGACGATCGAGTTAGTATCTCAAAGAGCGGCAGCCTTTATGCCATAATTTTTAAAGATCTCGTTCATAGCAACCGACCACCAAAATTGCTTTCGCTTCACGTCAGTTTCTCTGGCTCAGATAGTCCAGCCGATGCCAATTCCGGAACATTCACGATGAGAATATAACCGTGCTATACATTCATCAACGCCTAGAAATCTTGATTTTATCTCTTCTGATGATAGCCAGCATTTCGGGCTGTGATGACGCCTCCACTTTAAGCTTTATAAAACTTCACACCACAACTATTGTCGAAATGGAAGGAAAACCTTATTTTATATCAAACTCACCCCAAAACAAATCTTACTGGGACTACTTCAACAACATAACAGAAGATCAAATGAAAGAAAGAAGTCGGAATGCAGATGGCGAGGCCACCTTTCTATTGGGCCTTGTTAACTTTGGTCAGATCATAGGGTTCGAGCGGCAGCCAAATACAAGCGAAGGCACGCAGCTACTTCAAGAGGCATGGAGACTTGGGGTTATAGATGCCGGATATTCTCTCTTCACTGTCTACTACAGGGGAATTGGCTCCCCAGTCAATAGGCCGCTTGCCCTCGCCTATCTCCAGGCATCGGCGGAGAGGGGCTATATTCTCTCCCAGAGGAAGCTGGGCCACGCTTACCGAGGCTCCAATCCTCGGGGCTTGGTGGAGGAAAATATCCAGCAGGCGCGAACCTGGTTTACCAAAGCCGCCGAACAGGGTGATGCCGAGTCCGCCACCCAGTTAGCCGGGATCTACCGGAAAGGTCTTGGTGTTCCTAAAGATGAACAAGCGGCCTTCGATTGGTTGAAACGCGCGGAAACCATGCCGTTTGAGGGACGTATCAGCCATAGCGGCCTTGCCATGTACTACGAACAGGGCATCGGCACCGAAGTAGATCTGGTACAGGCCTACAAATACTACGACCTTGAAGATCCTGCTGGAGCGCCAGATAAACGCCGCCTCGAGGCAATGATGACACCGGAGCAGGTTCAGGAAGCCATTCGCCTTTCACGCGAGTGGCAAGAGGAACACGGTGTTTTCGTACCAAGTTACTATGGACTTGAGTATCAACCCGACGGCAGTTTTAAGTGACACTGACGACACTTAAGAGACCTTCCACCGGTACCGCCAACCGGCGGTTCTTCGGGGGCAGCTCTCTATGTCACCGTAAGAACCACCACCGTCTTCGTTGGCGCGGAGATCATCGAACGCGGTGCTTTGTTCACCGTTCCAAGAAAGCGGCTTGCCCTCAACCCTCACCGTATACGCTGCGCGAGCTGTCTCCTGCTGTGTGACCCGCTGCCGATATGGCGTTCGCGATGAGCAAGGCCAGGTACTGCCCTACGACTCCATGGAAGAAGAACAGAATGGCCTGGAGCTGGTGTTCAAGGGCGTAAGGGTGAAAAGGGTTGTTGAGCACCACACCTAAACTTAGATAGTCCAGTCGGCGCCAATTCCGGGGCATTCACGATGAGAATATAACCGTGCCACACATTCAACTGCGCCTAGCAACTTTTGTTTTATCTCTTCTGACAATAGCCAGCATTTCGGGCTGTGATAACGCCTCCACTTTAAGCTTTATAAAATCTCAGACCACAACCATTGTCAAAATGGAAGGAACGCCATACTTTACTTTAAACACACCCCAAAACAAATCATACTGGGACCACTTCAGTAACATAACAGAAGATCAAATTAAAGAGAGAGCCAGCAACGGAGATGGCGAAGCCACCTTCCTATTGGGTCTTGTTTACTTTGGTCAGATCATAGGATTCGAGCGGCAGCCTGATACGAGCGAAGGCACGAAGTTACTTCAAGAGGCATGGAGGCTTGGCGTTATAGATGCCGGTTACTCTCTCTTCACCGTCTACTACAAGGGAATTGGCACACAAGTCAACAAACCACTTGCCCTGGCCTATCTCCAAGCATCGGCGGAGAAAGGCTATATTCTTTCCCAGAAAGATCTTGGCCATGCCTACCGTGGCGCCGATCCTCGGGACCTGGTGGATGAAGATATCCAGCAGGCGAAAATCTGGTTTACCGAAGCCGCCGAACAGGGTGATGCCGAGTCCGCCACCCAGCTTGCCGGCATCTACCGAGAAGGAACTGGTGTCCCTAAAGATGAACAAACAGCCTTTGAGTGGCTAAAACGCGCGGAAGATATGCCTTTTAATGGATTTCTGAGCCACCGAGGCCTTGCCAACTACTACGAACATGGCATCGGCACCGAGGTAGATCTGGTTCAAGCATATAAGTACTACGACCTCCAGGATCCTGCTGGAGCGCCAGACAAACGCCGCCTTGAGGCAATAATGACTCCTGAGCAGGTTCAGGAAGCCATTCGCCTTTCACGCGAGTGGCAAGAGGAACACGGAGTTTTCGTACCAAGTTACTATGGACTTGAGTATCAACCCGACGGCAGTTTTAAGTGACACTGACGACACTTCAGAGACCTTCCACCGGTACCGCCAACCGGCGGTTCTTCGGGGGCAACTCTCTATGTCACCGTAAGAACAACCACCGTCTTCGTTGGCGCGGAGATCATCGAACGCGGTGCTTTGTTCACCGTTCCAAGAAAGCGGCTTGCCCTCAACCCTCACCGTATACGCTGCGCGAGCTGTCTCCTGCTGGGTGACCCGCTGCCGATAGGGCGTTCGCGATGAGCAAGGCCAGGTACTGCCCTACGACTCCATCGAAGAAGAACAGAGTGGCCTGGAGCACCAGCCGGATGGTAGCTACAAGTAGCAAGAATGCTATTTCTTCGTTTTATATGTTCGTTTCCCTGACCCGGTACTACCACACATCCAGTTTTTGGGGACGCTTCGACACTTGATATAGAGGTATGCTGTCTACCTTACATATGTGAAGTTCACTCAGAAAAAAAGGAGCCTTGATAAACTAGCCGTAACTTATTACAGGAAGTAAACTACACAAAGGAGTGTGTAATGCCTAAACGTCCTATTTCCATATCAATCATCTGCTGCGCCCTGATGATATTTTCCACAGTACAATTTGGGTTAATGATGAGAGGCTATGAAAGCATCGACTTTACCATAAAAATGCATATGATTGGGCTGCCTAGGGGAATGCAGTCATTATTACTAACCGTTAATGCTACTATGCTACTATATACAGCAACGATGATATTCGCTCGTCTAAAAAGAGGGAGAAATATCTTTGTATTCTGGCACGGCTTAACTCTTCTGTTTTTGTTTTTCATTAACTTCGACAAATCAATAACAAATTTATTATTGTTGTTTTTTATAATATCTACCTTTTTCCTATATCGTCAAAAAGCCAATATCTATTTCAATTCTCTTGTCTCATGACGGTATCATCATGAGAAAATTATTTGGTATTCTCTTTCTAACGATCTGCGCCTTTTTTGTATATACAGTGGGCCTGCTGGCCTTCTTCGATGTCCCAGAAACCGGGAATGTAAAGTTTGAAGTAATGGGGGAATATTGCATACCTCTGGCAGGATTCCTGTTACTTGGCCTGGTGGTATACCCTGGGTCAAACTGGATGACATTGTCAGGCATCACGCTACTATCAGGGCAGGCAGTCAATGTCTTTATTACTTTTCTATTGATATCGTTCAAGCGATCGGAAGAGCTTTCAAACGTTATGGACACAAGCGCTTTCGATTATTTCAGCGACTATCTCTCCGGCTTCTCGATAATGATCGGCGTCGCTTTGCTTGGCGTCATTCTGCTTGCTTTGGGGCGCGTATACAGAAAATCACACGAGGCTCTCGATGGAGTGCCGCCGTAAATTCACCAGCAAAGGGAATCGGTGACGGTTATCGATAGAGCGCAAAAAGCCGGCATCACTGCCGGCCTTTTCTGTTGCGCCCGTCGCTTGGGTCAGGCGACCTGACGATCAGTCACCGAAGGGATTGCGCAGGACGATGGTCTCGTTGCGGTCCGGGCCGGTGGAGATGATGTCGATGGAGGTGCCGACCTGCTCCTCGAGGAAGCTGATGTAGGCGCGGGCGGCGTTGGGCAGGTCCTCGACGCGCTTGACGCCCAGAGTCGACTCGCTCCAGCCCGGCAGGTCCTGGTAGACCGGCTCGATGGCCTCGTAGCCTTCGGAGTCCACCGGGTTGTCGAGCACTTCACCGTCCTTGCTGCGATAGCCCACGCAGACACGGATGTTCTCGAGGCCGTCCAGTACGTCGAGCTTGGTCAGGCAGATGCCGGATACCGAGTTGATCTGCACCGCGTGACGCAGCGCCACGGCATCGAACCAGCCGCAACGACGGGCGCGACCGGTGGTGGCACCGAACTCGTGGCCCTTCTCTGCCAGGTGACGGCCGTGCTCGTCGAACAGCTCGGTGGGGAACGGACCAGAGCCGACACGGGTGGTGTAGGCCTTGGTGATACCCAGCACGTAGTCCAGATACAGCGGGCCGACGCCTGAACCGGTAGCGGTGCCGCCGGCGGTGGTGTTGGAGCTGGTGACGTAGGGGTAGGTACCGTGGTCGATGTCCAGCAGCGAGCCCTGGGCGCCTTCGAACAGGATGTTCTCGCCACCCTTGCGCAGGTCGTGGACCAGGCTCACGGTGTCGGTGACCATCGGACGCAGCTCTTCGGCCATCTCCATGGCGCTTTCCAGGGTCGCCTGGAAGTCCACCGGCTCTTCGCCGTGGTACTTGGTCAGCACGAAGTTGTGGTAGTCCAGCACCTCGCCCAGCTTGGAGGCGAAGCGCTCACGATGGAGCATATCGCCCAGGCGCAGGCCGCGGCGGGCGACCTTGTCTTCGTAGGCCGGACCGATGCCGCGACCGGTGGTGCCGATCTTGGCGATGCCACGAGCCTTCTCGCGAGCCTGATCCAGGCGCACGTGGTAGTCGAGGATCAGCGGACAGGCCGGCGACAGGCGCAGGCGCTGGCGCACCGGCACGCCCTTGCTCTCGAGCTCGCGGATTTCCTTGATCAGCGCCTCCGGCGACAGCACCACGCCGTTGCCGATGACGCAGGTCTTGTCCTCGCGCAGCACGCCGGACGGAATCAGGTGCAGGACGGTCTTTTCACCGTCGATGACCAGGGTGTGGCCGGCATTGTGACCGCCCTGAAAACGCACCACGGCGGAGGCGGACTCGGTCAGCAGGTCGACGACCTTGCCCTTGCCTTCATCGCCCCATTGGGTACCCAGTACGACTACGTTCTTGCCCATTGCAGTTCTCGTCTCTTCTTGGTTGCGCCTTGGCGCCACAGTCGATTAAAGCGCCACGCCCCGGCGCCCCGGTATTGCTTGCCAGGCAGTGCCAGGCACTGCCGATCGGATCATGTCGCCAGCGGTTCGAGCACCCAGCGCTGGTCTCGGGCCACCAGCTGCTCGCTGCAGCCGTGTCCCGCCGCGCGCTGGCCGGGCAGTCCCTGGATCACCCGGCGCCCCTGACGCCTCAAGGCCTGAACCGCCTCGTCGAGGCCCTCGGCGTCACCTTCCGCCGGCGCCCAGACGCTGTCGCTGGCGGCCTCGCTGGAGGCCAGCGTCGCCAACAGCTTCAGATCCATCGAGAAGCCGGTAGCTGGCCTGGCGCGACCGAAGGCACGGCCGGTGTCGTCGTAGCGCCCGCCCTTGGCCAGGGCTTGACCGTACCCCGGCACGTAGGCGGCGAACATCATGCCAGTGTGGTACTGATAGCCGCGCAGCTCGGCCAGGTCAAAGTAGCAGGCCACCTCGGGGTGTTCGCGATGCACGCCCTGATACAGCTCGCACAGTTTGTCCAGGGCGTCGTTGACCGCCTGGGGCGCCTCGGCAAAGGCCTCACGGGCCTGGTCGAGCACCTCGGGGCCGCCGTGCAACTCGCCCAGGGTGCGGAACATGGCCGCCAGAGCGGGATCGCTTACCGCCCTGGACACCTCTGCCTCTAGCTGCCCCGGCGACTTCAGCGCCAGCGCCGCGGAGATGGCGTATTCGGCCTCGGCGTCGAGCTCGGCGACCTCGACCAGGTTGCGGTAGATGCCGACATGGCCAAGCGCCAGGTGCACCTCGCCGGCGCCGGAGGCCGAGAGGCTCTCCAGCGCCAGGCGCAGGATCTCGAGATCCGCCGCCAGGCTGGCGCTGCCGAACAGCTCGACACCGACCTGGACCGGGCTGCGCCCGCCCTGATGCTTGTCGGCCTTGGCTCGCAGCACATTGGTGCAGTAGCACAGACGCACCGGCCCTTCGCGCTTGAGCGAGTGGGCATCGATGCGCGCCACCTGCGGCGTGACGTCGGCGGTCACCCCCATCATGCGCCCGGTGAGCTGGTCGGTGAGCTTGAAGGTCTGAAGGTCGAGATCGGTGCCGGTGCCGGTCAGCAGGGAGTCGAGAAACTCCACCGGGGGCGGCATCACCTGGTCGTAACCCCAGAGATGGAAGAGGTCGAGCAGCGCCCGGCGCAGCTCCTCCATACGACTGGCCTGAGGTGGCAGCACCTCGTCCATGCCGTCGGGCAGGAGCCAGCGGTCAGCGATGGTCATGTCGATATCCTGCTTGGTCGATATCTTGCTTAGACGGTGGGCCTGGTCCGCGCGCACGCAAAACCTCGCGCACTGGTGAAATCCGGGAACTCATCTTGGAGCGGTCTCGGAACTTCTGGCGTGCTGGCGAATGCGTCGGACGGAACGATGTCGGGAATGACGGCCACAAAAAAACCGGGCCACGCCCGGTTTACCGATTCTATCACGTTTGGCCGCCAGTTGAACCCCGCAAGGGCAGCATTCGCCCTTGCGGTCGGCGGCCAGGGGCCACCGCTAGCCCTGGGGCTGGCTGCCAGCTCCCTGGGGATCGGCGCTCTTGAGGTAACGGAAGAAGTCGCTGGAGGGATCCAGCACCATCATGTTGCCCTCGCCGGCACCGAAGGAGTCGCGATAGGCGTTGAGGCTACGCCAGAAGCGATAGAACTCGGTATCGCCCTCGTAGGCGTCGGAGTAGATACCGGCGGCCTCGGCGTCACCCTCACCACGCAGGGTCTCGGCACGCTCGTTGGCCTGGGCCAGCAGTACCTGACGGCGGCGATCGGCGTTGGCGCGAATCCGCTCGGACTCCTCCTGGCCCTGGGCACGCCACTCGCGGGCCTCACGCTCACGCTCGGAGCGCATGCGATCGTACACCGCCGAGGACACGTCCTCGGGCAGGTCGATACGCTTGACCCGCACGTCGAGGATGGCCACCCCGATCTCTTCGCGCATCAGCTTGTCGAGCTCCTCGGTGGGGCCGGACATCAGCTCGTCACGCTTCTCGGAGATGATCTGCTGCAGGTTCAACTGGCCGAACTCGTTACGCAGGCTCTCGTCGACCCGCGGCTGGATCAGGCGAACCGCCATCAGTTCGTCGCCGGCCGTGGCCTCGTAGTAGCGAGTGGGGTTGACCACCTGCCACTTGACGTAGGAGTCCACGATCACCGCCTTCTGCTCCTGGGTCAGGTAGCGGCTGGCGTCGGTATCCAGTGTCAGCACCCGGGTGTCGAACTTGCGAATGGTCTGGGTGATCGGCACCTTGACGTGCAGGCCCGGCTGGATATTTTCCTCGATGATCTCACCGAAGCGCAGCTTGACCGCACGCTCGGTCTCGTCGACCACGTAGAGGCTGTTGCTGGCCAGCCAGGCGGCGGCGGCCAGGCCGCCGACGATGAGCAGGGATCGATTATTGATCATTTAGCGACCCTCCCGCTGAATACCGGTGTCACGACCGTTGCGGTTCGAGCTTGAATTGGAGGCCGCGTTGGCGGACTCGGCACGGATGCGCTCCAGCACCTGCGGATCGAGCTGATTCTCGGCGTCGGCAGCGGTGGACGTGCCCAGACCACGGCCGATACGGTCCATCGGCAGCACCATCAAGGGGCCATCCTGATCGACGTCCACCAGTACCTTGTTGGTCTGGCCGAGCACCTCGGAGATGGCGTCGAGGTAGAGACGCTCGCGCATCACCTCGGGGGCATTGCGATACTGGGTCAGCAGTGCGGTGAAGCGGTTGGCCTGACCACGCGCCTCGGCGACCACTGATTCGCGGTAACCCTGGCCCTGCTCGACGATACGCTGCGCCTGACCCTGAGCCGCCGGGATGATGGCGTTGGCGTAGGCCATGGCCTGGTTGATCGTGCGCTGACGATCCTCGCGGGCACGGATGACGTCATCGAAGGCATCCTGCACCGCATCGGGCGGCGAGGTGGACTCGACGTTCAGGGTCACCAGACGGATACCGGTACCGTAGTTGTCCAGGTAGGTCTGCAGACGGCTGGTCACGGCACTGCCGAGGATCTCACGACCCGAGGTCAGGATGTCGATCATGTCGGTGCCACCGACCACGTGACGCAGCGCCGAGTCGAGGGCGTTTTCCAGCGACAGCTCGGGATCACGCACGTTAAGCACGTAGTCACGCGGCGCTGCCACCTGGTACTGGGCCGAGATCTCGACCGAGACGATGTTCTCGTCCTGGGTCAGCATCGACTGGGTCTGGCTGACCGAACGCACGCGGGTAACGTTGACCATGCGCACGTCGTCGATCAGCGGCGGATTCCACTGCAGACCCGGGGTGACGACTTCCTGGAACTTGCCGAAGCGCAGTACGACGCCACGCTCCGACTGGTCGACCAGATAGAAGCCGCTGGCCGCCCATACGGCGAGACCGATGATGATCAACAGTCCCGGCAAGGCGAAGGTATTGCGCGGGCGATTGCCACCGCCCTTGCCGCCACCCTTGCCACCGCCGCGCTTGCCGCCGCGGCCGCCGAGCATGCCATTGAGCTTGTCCTGAAACTTCTTCAGGGCCTCATCGAGGTCGGGGGGACCCTGATTGTCGCCACCGCGGTTGCCACCGCCCCCATTACCGCCACGGCGCCCCCCGCCACTCCAGGGGTCGTGCTGGTTGCCGTTGCCGCCACCAGGCTCATTCCAGGCCATACGTCGTCTCCACTCTGTGCCCCCGCCTAGACGAGGCGCATCGATTGCGATCCTTGGAAAACACTGCATACATTGCTGCGCTCGGCATCTCGGCCGCCGGCGGTGCTCAAGGTTCTCATTTGACCCTGTGTCAACTCCGACCTTTGCGCTCCGGCGGCGACCGAACTGTCGTCGCTCGCGACATTTCTTCAGTGCTTTCCTTGTGGCGTCGCCATCCGGGCGACGCTCTTGCCGACCCGTCAGGCGGGTCGGTTCAGGCTTCCCAGACGTCGCGTTCCTGCAGCGCGACGGGAAGGTAATCGGCGGCACGCTCGCCAAGGCGTGCCATCAACTGATTGAAGTCACGACGCGGCAGACGCACATCCAGCTGCGTCTGGCCGTCCTCGTCGAAGGACTCGTCGCGCACGGCATTCAGCTCATGCAGCGCCGCGCGCAGCTTGCCCTGCTCCGGCGTCAGGGTCAGCGAGAAGTCGATGATGTCTTCCGCCAGCCGCTCGGTCAGGGCCTGGGTCAGCAGGTCCAGCCCCAGCCCCTTCTGCGCCGACAGCCACACCGTCTGCGGTACCCCGTGCTCGTCGCGCTCGATGCGTGGCGAACTGTCGAACAGGTCGATCTTGTTCATCACCTTGAGCGTCGGCACGTCCAGCGCGCCGATCTCGTCGAGCACCGCCTCCACCTGGGTGACGTTGAGCTCACGATCAGGATCCGCTGAGTCGATCACATGCACCAGCAGGCTGGCCTCGGCGGCCTCCTGCAGGGTGGCACGGAACGCCTCCACCAGCTTGTGCGGCAGGTGGCGGATAAAGCCCACCGTGTCCGCCAGCACCACCGGCCCCACGTCCTCGACCTCAAGACGCCGCAGCGTAGGGTCGAGAGTAGCGAAGAGCTGGTCCGCCGCATAGACCTCAGACGCCGTCAAGCTGTTGAAAAGCGTTGACTTGCCGGCGTTGGTGTAGCCCACCAGCGAGACGCTGGGGATCTCGGCACGCGAGCGGGCGCGGCGATTCTGGCTGCGCTGGCTACGCACCTTGTCCAGGCGCTTGTGGATCGACTTGATGCGCGCACGCAGCAGGCGGCGGTCGGTCTCGAGCTGGGTTTCACCCGGACCGCGCAGGCCGATACCGCCCTTCTGGCGTTCCAGGTGGGTCCAGCCTCGCACCAGGCGCGTGGACATGTACTCGAGCTGGGCCAGCTCCACCTGCAGCTTGCCCTCGTGAGTCCGCGCCCGCTGGGCGAAGATATCCAGAATCAGGCCCGTACGATCGAGCACACGACACTTCAGCGTCTGCTCGACGTTGCGTTCCTGGGAAGGACTGAGCGCGTGGTTGAAGATCACCAGCTCGGCCTTGTGTACCGCCAGGGCCTCGCCGATTTCCTCGAGCTTGCCCGACCCCACGAAACTCCTGGGGTCGGGTCGTTGCCGCGAGCCGGTCACGAGGGTTGCGGGTTCGGCACCCGCCGACCTCACCAGCTCGTGGAACTCACCGGGATCTTCGCGCTCCTTCTCGTCCTGAAAGTCGATATGGACGAGTACCGCCGTTTCACCGGCGTCGGGACGTTCAAAAAACAATCAATACCTCACGAAATATCAGCTCTCCGGCTGCGCAGCGGGATCCTGGGCCGGCAGACGCACATTGCGTGACGGCACCACCGTGGAGATGGCGTGCTTGTAGACCATCTGGCTGACGGTGTTGCGCAGCAGGATGACAAATTGGTCAAAGGATTCGATCTGGCCCTGCAGCTTGATGCCGTTGACCAGGAAAATCGATACCGGAATGCGCTCCTTGCGCAGAATGTTCAGGTACGGGTCTTGAAGGGACTGCCCTTTGGACATGTTGCTCTCCCTGAAGTGTCTTAGGGTTTTAGGTTATGGTGCCGCCCGCCGAGGTCTTCAAGACGGCGGGCGACAGGTATTCGGTTGTTCGGCGGGACCCTGCAAGTGGTCGCACGAACTCGTTATCTTACGCTAAGTCCCCGCTTCGCGCACGAGTTTCACGAGGCGCTCGGCGGGGTCGGCCGCCAACGGGTCCACCCAGGTCAGCGCAGGCCAGCTACGCATCCAGGTCAGCTGCCGCTTGGCCAACTGACGCGTCGCCACCACGCCACGATGAATGAACGTCTCACGATCAAACTCGCCATCCAGGTACTGCCATGCCTGACGATAGCCCACGCTCTTCATCGATGGCAGCGACAGCGTCAAATCGCCACGCGCCTTGAGCGCCGCCACTTCATCGAGAAATCCGCCGTCCAGCATGGCGGTGAAGCGCCTGGCGATTCTCTCGTGCAGCACGGAGCGCTCGGCGGGAGCGAGCCCTATGGACAGCAGACGAAAGGGAAAGGTTTCACGACGCTGCTCATTCCACAGCTCGCTCATCGGCCGCCCGGACAGCTCGAACACTTCCAGCGCCCGCATCAGGCGCTGAGGATCATTGGGGTGAATGCGCGCGGCCGACTCGGGATCGACCTCGCCCAGGCGCCGATGCAACGCCTCGAGGCCGTCCTGCTCGGCCTGGCGGGACAGGCGTTCACGCACGGCGCTGTCCGCCGAGGGCAGGTTGGCGACCCCCTCGACCAGGCGCTTGTAGTACATCATGGTGCCACCGACCAGCAGCGGCAGCCGACCACTGGCGGCGATATCGTGCATCTCGGCCAGGGCATCGTCGCGAAACTCTGCCGCCGAGTAGGCCTGGGCCGGATCACGGATATCGATCAGTCGATGGGGCGCCCGGGCGAGTTCCTCGGCCGAGGGCTTGGCCGAGCCGATGTCCATGCCGCGATAGATCATCGCCGAATCGACGCTGATGATCTCGCCACCCAGGCGCTCGCGGATCTCGATGGCAAGATCGGTCTTGCCCGCCGCCGTGGGGCCCATCAGCAGCAGCGCCAGCGGTCGGTCGTCCTGCGCAGGCGGCGTGGCCGCGGCCGGAGCGTCTGTCGGCGCCATCATTGCCCTCGCAGAAACAGCCGGTCCAGATCCTTGAGGCTCATCTGGGTCCAGGTGGGGCGGCCATGGTTGCACTGGCCGCTGCGCTCGGTGCGCTCCATGTCGCGCAGCAACGCGTTCATCTCGGCAATGGTCAACTGGCGATTGGCGCGTACGCTGCCGTGGCAGGCCATGGTCGACAGCAACTCGTTGATGTGGGCCTCGATGCGATCGGAGCGGCCGTAGCGCTCCAGGTCCGAGAGCATCTCGCGCACCAGCGGTTCCACATCGGCATCGGCCAGCAGCGCCGGCACCTGGCGCACCAGCAGGGTCTCTGGACCGGCGGCATCGAGTTCGACACCAAGCCGGGTGAAGGCTTCGCGCTCGCGCTCGGCGGTCTCGACCTCGGCGGCGCTGACCGCCAGCGACACCGGTACCAGCAGCGGCTGGGCGTCCAGCGCGCCACCGTGGACCTGGGTCTTCATGCGCTCGTAGACGATCCGTTCGTGGGCCGCGTGCATGTCCACCAGCACCAGCCCCTGGGCGCTCTGGGCCAGAATGTAGATGCCGTGCAACTGGGCGATGGCGTAGCCCAGTGGCGGCGCCTGGGTGGCGTCGTCTTCCGGCATCACCTCAAGCGTCGACGAGGTGAGCGATGCGCCGCCGACCCCGGCAGGGGACTCACTAGCCGCGCCAGCGGCGCCGGGCCAGGTTCTCGGCGTGGGGCTATGGCGCTCGGCCTGGGCCGTGCCGGCGGCCAGACCGCCGGCGCCAGGGCCTCCTGGCTGCGGCGTCAGCAGGCTGTCTTCGTGGTCCGGGTGCAGCTTGCGGTAGCCGTCCATGAAGGCGCGCACCCGGTCCGGGGTGACACCGCCCTCGCCCTCGTCGCGGCGCGGGTGCAGCGCCATCGGCTGCTGCTGCCAGGAAGGCTGTTGCCGGGACGGGTGTTGGCCGGGATTCCCGCCCTGGGGGGGCGGTTCGCGGATCTCGCCGGTCTCGGGGTCGACGTCGAGGCCATCACTCTGGATGCTCGCCTGCTGCTGCGAAGACTGACCATCCTGATGCCCTGCGCGGGCCTCGCCCAGCGCCCGGTGCAGGCTCGAGAACAGGAAGTCGTGGACCATGCGCCCGTCGCGAAAGCGCACCTCGTGCTTGGTCGGGTGAACATTGACGTCCACCACCGTGGGGTCCACGTCCAGATAGAGCACGAATACCGGGTGGCGACCATTGAACAGCACATCGCGGTAGGCCTGGCGGATGGCGTGGGCCACCAGCCGGTCGCGCACCACCCTGCCATTGACGAAGAAGTACTGCTGGTCGGCCTGGGCGCGGGAGTGGGTCGGTAGTCCCACCCAGCCCCACAGGCGCAGGCTGCCGGTGGCGATGTCCAGGGTCAGGGCATTGTCCAGGAAGTTCTTGCCCAGCAGCGAGGCGAGACGTCGCTCCACCGCGTGGTCATCCCGTGCCACCGGCAACTGGTGAATGGTCTTCTGGTTGTGGCGAAGGGTCCAGCCGATGTCGAAGCGCGACAGCGCCTGGCGCCGAAAGGCCTCCTCGACATGGTTGAACTCGGTCTTTTCGGTACGCAGGAACTTGCGCCGGGCCGGAGTGTTGAAAAACAGATCACGCACCGCCACCGAGGTGCCACGAGGATGGGGTGCCGGCGTGACGCGGGGCTCCATGCGCCGCCCTTCGGCCACCACCCGCCAGCCGCCCTGAGGGTCCTGCTCGACGTTGGAGGTCAGTTCCAGTCGCGACACCGAGCTGATCGAGGCCAGCGCCTCGCCGCGAAAGCCGAGGCTGGCGACGCCCTCGAGCTCCTCCAGCGACAGGATCTTGCTGGTGGCGTGTCGTGACAGCGCCAGCGGCAGGTCCTCCTCGCCAATGCCGGAGCCATCGTCACGGATCCGGATCAACCGGGCACCGCCGGACTCGATGTCCACCTCGATGCGGGTGCTGCCGGCGTCGATGGCGTTCTCGATCAGCTCCTTGACCACCGAGGCCGGGCGCTCCACCACCTCGCCGGCGGCGATCTGGTTGGCCAGCCGGGGGTCGAGAATCTTGATCGAGCGGCGCTGTGACACCTGGACGCCAGGCTCGCTCTCACACGGGATATCACTCATGAACTGGGAATCCTCAACACCTGGCCGACGCGAATGACGTCCCCCGACAGCTCGTTGACCTGCTTGAGCGCGCTGAGCGCCACGCCGTGACGCGAGGCGATGGCGGACAGGGTGTCGCCTGGCTGGATGCGATACTCGTTGGTAGCGGTGGACCGCCCCTGATCGCGCTGCCAGGCCAGCAGGCTTGCCGGTGGTGGGTTGCGCTCGAAGTGCGAGCGGATGCCGCCGAACACGGCGCTCATCATCCGCTGCTGGTAGCCGCCGTCCTTGAGTCGTCGCTCTTCCTCGGGGTTGGAGATAAAGCCCGTCTCCACCAGCAGCGAAGGAATGTCCGGAGACTTCAGCACCACGAAGCCGGCCTGCTCGACCCTGGGCTTGTGCAGGTCGTTGATGCGTCCGATGCGACTGAGCACCTCATCGCCGATGGTCAGGGAGTCATTGAGGGTCGCGGTCATGGTCAGGTCCAGCAGCACGCCCCTGAGCACCTGGTCCTTGTCGTCCAGCGACAGGTTGCCGTCGACCCCGCCGATCAGATCCGAGCGGTTCTCGCTGGCCGCCAGCCACTTGGCGGTCTCCGAGGTGGCTCCGCTCTGGGACAGCGCGAACACCGAGCTGCCGTGGGGACGCGGACTGTTGAAGGCGTCGGCGTGAATGGAGACGAAGAAGTCGGCCTTCTGCTCGCGGGCGATCAGGGTGCGCTGACGCAGCCCGACGTAGTAGTCGCCGTCGCGGATCAACACCGCCTTGAAGCCGGGGGAATCGTTGATCATGCGCGCCAGGCGATCGGCCATCTGCAGCACCACGTCCTTCTCGCGGGTACCGCTCGGGCCCAGCGCGCCGGGGTCCTCGCCACCGTGCCCAGCATCCACGGCGATGATGATGTCGCGCTTGGGATGGGGCTGAGCGGTGTCGATCACCGGAGCTGCCTCCACCGGGTCACGGCCCTCGGCCACCGCCACGGTCTTGGCCCGCTCGGCGGCGATCTCCTGCTCACGGATCATCGACTCGATGGGATCGATGGGGTCTTCCACCGCGCTCTCGCCGGGGTACTCCAGATCCACCACCAGACGATCGCCGTACTGGTTGTTGGGCGCCAACGAGAAGTGACGCGGCTCGATGGCACGGCTGAGTTCGAGCACCACGCGCAGGTCGCCGCCATCGCGCACGCCGGTTCGAACCGAGCTGATGGCGCTGTTGGACAGGTCCATGCTGGCAGGATCGGCGGCCAGGCTGGTGCCACTGAGATCGATGACCAACCGGCGCGGGTTGTCGAGCTCGAAGACGTTGGCGGTGGCCGGCGCCGACAGGTCGAACACCAGCCGCGAGTGATCCGGCGCGGCCCACAGGCGCATGTTGTCCACGCTGGCGGCCTGGGCAAGGCTCGAAAGCGTAAGGCCCAGTGTGGCCACCAACGTCAATAGACCAGCACCCATACGGGCCGGAAGGCGACGCCTCATGCCTTGCCTCCCGCCAGTCGTTGATCGCGGGAGACTTCGTCTTCCAGGCGTGTCAGCAGCGCTTCGCCCAGGGTCGTGGCGGCGCTGATGCGCGCCTCGCGCCCTTCTGTCTCGGCGTGGCTTAGCGCTACCTCGAGATCCGGCGGCGTCAGCCAGCCCTCGCCGCGCTCGGCCCACTCCACCAGGCACAGATGCCCCTCGGCGAGCAGATCGCGCCCACCGATGAACTCAAGCTCCTCGGGATCGCCCAGGCGGTAGAGGTCGAAGTGGTGCAGCGTGACCGGCTCCCCGTCCAGCGAAAGCTCGTAGGGCTCCACCAGGGTATAGGTAGGACTCTTCACCGCACCTTGATGGCCGTAGGCGCGCAACACACCGCGAGCCAGGGTGGTCTTGCCGGCCCCAAGCTCTCCCGACAGGTGGACGCGTCCTCGTCCTTGCAAGGCCCGTCCCAGGCACTCCCCCAGTGCGACCTGGCGGTCTTCATCATCGAGTCGCAGCTGCATCTTCCTCGCCCATCGTCGGATTGACTAATTTTCGTGCACAGGATGCCAGATCGCTGGCCAACAGACCACGCTCACCGCCCTCTCTCGCCGCCATGTCACCGGCCAGGGCGTGTACCAGCACGCCCAGCCGCGCGGTACGTTCCAGTGACCAGCCCGGGGCCTGGCCCTGGGCCATCAGGCCCGCCAGCACACCGGTCAGGGTATCGCCCATGCCGCCGCTGGCCATGCCCGGGTTGCCGAAAGGACACAGCGCCAGGCCCTCGGGACCCGCGATCAACGTTCCGGCCCCCTTGAGCACGATCACCCCGCCCCAGCGTTGCTGCAGGGCGCGCGCGGCACCGGGGCGGTCCGCCTCGACCTCGGCCACGCTGGTCTCGAGCAGGCGTGCCGCTTCTCCCGGGTGGGGGGTCAGGATCCAGTCGTCACGTCGCTGATCGGCAAAACGGCTGACCAGCAGGTTGAGGGCATCGGCGTCCAGCACCAGCGGAATCGAGCGCTTCAGCGCGGTCTGCAATACCGACTGGCCCCAGCTCCCCTGGCCAAGCCCTGGCCCCACGGCGAGCACACTAAGGCGATCGAGCAGCTCATCGAGTTCGCTGGCATGGGTCACCCCACGCGCCATGACCTCGGGGCAGCGCACCAGACTGGCGCCGACGTGTTCCGGCGCGGTGGCCAGCAGCACTCGGCCAGCGCCCACCCTGGCGCAGGCCTCTGCCGCCAGCAGCGCCGCCCCGCCGAACCCGGGTGCGCCACCGAAGATGCCGGCGAATCCGGCGGCGCCCTTGTGCATGTCGCGCTCACGCGGAGGCAACGCCAGGTTCACCAGGCTCGACTGCAGGCGCCAGGCGGTGGGCGTGATATCGTCATGGGCCAGGGCGTCCACCCCCAGTGATTCCACCACCACCTCGCCGGCCAGGGCGGCGCCACGCCCGGTGTGCAGTCCCAGCTTGTCGGCGATGAAGGTCACCGTCATCACCGCCCTGACCGCCATGCTGGGCTCGGCGCCGCCGTCGGCGGTGATGCCCGAGGGAATATCCACCGCCAGCACCGGACACCGGCTTTCATTGATGGCGGCGATGGCCGCGGCGTAGGTCGGACGCAGGTCGCCGGCAAAGCCGGTGCCGAGCATGGCATCGACCACCACGTCTCCCTCCACGCGCAATCCTTCTCGCCATTCGATAAAGCCGACCCCGGCGTCATCGGCCATCTCGGCCGCGCGCAAGGCGTCACCCTTCAAGCGTTCACGCGGGGTCAGGGAAATGCGCTGCACCTGGCGCCCTTCGGTCGCGGCCAGCGCTGCCAGCACATGGCCGTCGCCGCCGTTGTTGCCGCCACCGCAGAACACCGTCAGCGACTTGGTCGCCGGCCAGCGCGCCTTCAGCCAGCGCCAGGCGACGCCGGAGGCCCGGTGCATCAGGGCGAAGCCGTCGCTCTCGCCGGCGATCGCCCGTCGGTCCAGCTCGCGCACCTGCTCGGCGGTGTACAACGGAGTCTGTCCTGGCTCAATCACGCCGCCGTCCAAGATGTCCATGCGGTTCTCCCTTCGATCGTGATGGTCTACCATGGCGGTCACTTCCTTCCCTATGAAGTCTAAGCCCTTCTCCTCTCGCGCCAAGCGCAGAGCCGGGCTGTCTTGCCATTTGCCGGGTATGTCCTCATTTATGTCTGCATCGTCCCCGTCCACCGACGTCGACTTCAACGACCTGGCGGCGCGCATCCGCACCTGGGGGCGGGAGCTCGGCTTCCAGCAGGTCGGCATCACTGACGTCGACTTGAGCGACGATGAGGCCCATCTCGAGCGCTGGCTGGAGGCAGGTTTCCACGGCGAGATGGGCTTCATGGCCAAGCACGGCACCAAACGCACCCGTCCGGCCGAGCTCGAACCCGGCACCATCAGGGTCATCAGTGTGCGCCTGGACTATCTGCCGCCGGAGGTGGAGACCACCAAGGTGCTGGGACAGCCCAGCCGCGCCTATGTGTCACGCTATGCCACCGGGCGTGACTACCACAAGCTGATGCGCAAGCGGCTACAGCGCCTGGCAAAGACCATCGAGGCGGAAGTCGGGGACTTCGGCTACCGCGCCTTCGTCGACTCGGCCCCGGTGATGGAGCGCGGCCTGGCGCGCAAGGCCGGTATCGGCTGGTTCGGCAAGAACGCCATGCTGCTCAACCCCAGAGCCGGCTCGATGTTCTTTCTCGGTGAGCTTTACACCGACCTGCCGCTGCCGGTGGACGAGCCATTCGAGCAGGAACACTGTGGCAGCTGCAGCGCCTGCCGCACCGCCTGCCCCACCGGCGCCATCGTCGAGGACAAGGTGGTCGACGCCCGCGCCTGCATTTCCTACCTGACCATCGAGCTGTTCGGCGCCATTCCCGAGCGCTATCGCGAGGCCATGGGCAATCGGGTGTTCGGCTGCGACGATTGCCAGTTGGTGTGCCCCTTCACCCGCTTCACACGGGCAAGCAGCGAACCTGACTTCGCGCCGCGCCACGATCTCGACCGGGTAGAGCTGCTGACCCTGTTCGGCTGGAGCGAGGAGGAGTTTCTCGAGCGCACCGCCGGCAGCCCGATTCGGCGTATCGGCTACGAACGCTGGCTGCGCAACCTGGCGGTGGGGCTCGGTAACGCCCCCTGGAGCGCCGCCATCGAACGCGCCCTGCTCACCCGCCTGGCCTATCCCTCCGAGCTGGTGCGCGAGCACGTACGCTGGGCGCTCGCCCGCCAGCGCCAGCGGCGCGCCGAGCTGATCACCTCTGCTTGAGCGTGTCGAGCCGAGCGCCTCAAGCTGAACGCGCCCCTCGCCTCGAACCTGGCGTCAACTGCTGACTATTCCCCAGCCTTGAGGAACGTCTTGCGATAGTGCGCGAGTTCGGCGATGGATTCCTTGATGTCGTCCATGGCCAGGTGCACGTTGCGCTTGGAAAAGCCCTCCAGCGCCTGGGGATTCCAGCGCTTGGCCAGCTCCTTCAAGGTCGAGACGTCGAGATTGCGGTAGTGGAAAAACGCCCACAGCTCGGGCATCTCGCGCTCCAGAAAGCGCCGGTCCTGGTGGATCGAGTTGCCGCACATCGGCGAGGTTCCCCGGGCCACATGGGCTGAGAGAAACTCGAGCGTCCTGCGCTCGGCCTCGCGGGTATCGATCTGGCTCTTGCGCACCCGCTCGACCAGCCCGGAATTGCCGTGGGTACGGGTATTCCACTCATCCATGCCGGACAACAATGCGTCGCTCTGGTGAACCGCGATCACCGGCCCCTCGGCGATGACATTGAGCTCGCCGTCGGTGACCAGGGTGGCCACCTCGATGATGCGTTCACGCTCCGGGTCGAGCCCGGTCATCTCCAGGTCGATCCAGATCAGGGCGTCGTTTCGCGGGCCGGTCTTGGCATCGTCAGGACGCGGGTTGAGGGTATCGTCGGGGCTGGCGCTGGCATCGGACATCGTCGCTTCCTTGATCAGGCGGTGGCCCTTGTCGGGACAGGGGCCGTGCGTGTAGGTACAATGCCGACCATTGTACCGACCATCGGGTGCTCATGAGCAAACGCAAGTTGAGCCGCCAGCAGCGCTGGCGCATCGAGAAGATCCAGGCCGAACGCGCCGAGCGCGCCGCCAGAAAGGCCGGCCAGGACGACGAAAAGCTTGCCGCCGGCGAATACGGCGCCGAGCGAGACGGCCGAGTGATCGCTCACTTCGGACGGACCCTGGACGTCGCCAGCCGTGCCGGCGAGACGCCCACCCGCTGCCATCTGCGCGCCAACCTCGAGGGCCTGGTCACCGGAGACCGCGTCATCTGGCGGGCCGGCGAGGACGGCAGCGGCGTGGTGGTGGCCCGAGGCGAGCGCGACAATGTGCTCGAACGCCCGGATATGCGCGGGCTACTCAAGCCCGTGGCGGCCAATATCGACCAGATACTGATCGTCTTCGCGGTGGAACCCGAGCCCCACGCCGGCCTGATCGATCGCTACCTGGTGGCGGCCGAGGCCACCGGCATCACCCCGGTGCTGGTACTCAACAAGACCGACCTGCTGCCCGACGAGGGCGGCGAACTGCGCGGGCTGCTCGATCGCTACCGCGGCATCGGCTACCAGGTGGTGGCCACCTCCACCGAGGTCGACGGCGGACTCGACGCCCTCTACGCCCAGCTCGCCGACCGCACCTCGGTGTTCGTCGGCCAGTCCGGGGTCGGCAAGTCCTCACTGATCGACCGCCTGCTGCCCGACGAACAGTTGCGCATCGGCGCGCTGTCGGAGGACTCGCGCAAGGGTCGCCACACCACCACCACCGCCCAGCTCTACCACCTGCCCGCACCGGACGAGAGTCTGGCCTCGGGCGAGCTGATCGACTCCCCCGGCATCCGCGAGTTTGGCCTCACTCACCTGACAGAGCGCGAGGTCACCGAGGGCTTTATCGAATTCGCCCCTTACCTCGGCCTGTGTCGCTTCCGCGACTGCCGCCACCGGCAGGAGCCGGGCTGCGCCATTCTCGACGCCATCGACGAGGGGGCGATTCACCCGGAACGCTTTGCCAGTTATCGTCGTATCGTCGATAGTCTGGATAGCCAATAGGGAAACGCCAGTAGCGTCCCCTCGCGAAGTGCCAGGCGCCAGACACAGCGCCCGCCCCTTTCATCCGTGTGGATCCGCCAGGAGAGAACCATGAGCTCAGAAGACAATCTGTTGCCCTTGATCGCCGAGCCCGAGGAACTCGCCGGCGTGCTGGATCACGAGGACATCCTGGTGATCGACGTGCCGCTGAAGGCGGAAAGCTACGCCGAGGGCCATGTGCCCGGCGCGATCTTTCTCGACCATCGTCGTCTGCTGAAAGGTTCCGGCGACGTCCCCAACGACGTCCCCGATGAAGAGGCCCTGTCACAGCTGTTCTCGTCGCTGGGCCTGACCCGGGACACCCACGTGGTCGCCTACGATGATGAGGGCGGCGGCTGGGCCGGGCGCCTGCTGTGGACGCTGGAGTTGATTGGCCACAAGCGCTATTCCTACCTGAATGGCGGCATTCACGCCTGGCGTGACGAGGGGCTGCCCCAGTCCACCGAAGACCATGCGCCGAAGCCCTCGGACTACCAGGCCGAGGTCCTCAATCCCGAGGTCGCGATCGACCGACTCGAGCTTGAAGAGCGCCTGGGCAGCGACAACTTCGCCATCTGGGATGCCCGCTCCGTCGACGAGTTCGATGGCAACAAGGGCCAGAACCGGCACCTCGGCCACCTGCCCGGAGCGGTCAACATGGAGTGGACCGACGCCATGGACCGTGAACGCTCACTTCGCCTGCGTGACTACGCCGAGCTGATCACCGAGCTGGGTGCCATGGGTATCACCCCGGATATGGAAGTGGTCACTCACTGCCAGACCCATCATCGCAGCGGCTTCACCTGGCTGGTAGGCAAGGCACTGGGGTTCGAACGCATGCGTGCCTACCCGGGCTCGTGGAAGGAGTGGGGCAATCGCGACGATACCCCCATCGAACACTGACCCCCTTGTCCCTCTGCCCATCTAGGGCTTGTCTGAAAAGTATCTGCGCTCGTCGACTTTTCGGACTGAGCCTAGGGCACTTGATTGCACCAGCGGCGCGGCCGTGAGGCCGCGTGCGCGTCATTGACCACCCGGAGATCGTCCCTTCGTGACCCTCGCCAAGCTGTTTTCCCTGATCCAGTACCCCATCCCCCACCACCTGCTGTCGCGCCTGGTCGGCCTGCTTGCCGACTGCCGTATCGGCTGGCTCAAGAACCTGTTGATCCGCGCCTTCATCAAGCGCTTCAAGGTCGACATGAGCCAGGCGGTGGAACCGGACCCCAGGGTCTACCCGAGTTTCAACGCCTTCTTCACCCGGGCGCTGGCGGCCGGCGCCCGCCCGCTGGAAGACGGCCTGTTGTGTCCCGCCGACGGCACCCTGTCCCAATGGGGCGCCATCGACCATGGCCGGCTGGTCCAGGCCAAGGGCCATCGCTTCAGCATGACCGAACTGCTCGGCGGCGACCCCAGGGCGGCCACCCGCTACCAGAGCGGCAGCTTCGCCACCGTCTACCTGTCGCCCAAGGACTACCACCGGGTGCATATGCCGCTTGCCGGCACCCTGACCGAGATGGTCTACGTGCCCGGGCGCCTGTTCTCGGTCAACGACGCCACCACCCGCCACGTCCCGGGCCTGTTCGCCCGCAACGAGCGGCTGGTGTGCCACTTCGAGACCGAACACGGCCCCATGGTGCTGGTGCTGGTGGGTGCGATGATCGTCGCCGCCATTGAAACGGTGTGGGCCGGCCAGGTGACACCGCAGTCCGGTCGGGTCGAGCGTGTCCGCTTCGATCGCCCGATTCACCTCGCCAAGGGCGCCGAGATGGGCCGCTTCAAGCTCGGCTCCACCGTGGTCATGGCCTTCGCCGAAAAGGTCGACTTCGATGCCTTGAGCGGCAAGGCCGGCAGCCCCGTCGCGGTGAGCATGGGCCAACGCCTGGGCGGCGAGCCGGGAACCAGCGCAGCACCGGCGACGGCAGACGGCGAAGCGACCGCCAGCGCGGACTGAAGCGCCAAGGCGTGTCGGCAACGCCGGTGGCAAGACAACGCCTTAGGCATGACAACACTATTGAAAGGGGCGGCGGTGGCCGCCCCTTTCGCGTCTGTGCCAAGCCCCCACAGAGCCTTCCGCCCAATCGACTGAACGACTGAACGACTGAACGACTGAACGACTGAACGACTGAACAACTGAACAACTGAACGAACACAGCAAGACACCGAGGGGAAAGAAAGCAAGCTCTGGAGATGTACGCCGGCAGGGCGTACAGTGTGATTTGAAGATCACATGCACTGGAGGTCAACACCTTGGCCAGCCAATCTTCCGACGCCAGTACAGAAGCACGTCAGCGCAACACTGAACGTTTTGGCTTCCGTACAACACCGCGTATCAAGCAAGCCATCGAGCAGGCGGCCGCGCTGAGTGGCCAGGACATGTCCACGTTCGCGTTGTCCGCAGCGTATGAGCGGGCAATGGAGACCATCCGGGCGCATGAAGTGACACGGCTCATGCCTGAAGATCATGAGGCCTTCCTTGAGGCCATCGAGAACCCTCCGGCTCCGACCGAGAAGCTACGTGACGCCTTCACCCACCATCGGCAGACGGTGGCGAAGCGCTGATGTCGGCCACCGTCGTCATCGAGGCGCTCGACAAGTCTCGACACCATCGAGCGGCTTTTTCGTCTGGGGTGGATCAAGTCGACAACTTTCTGCAGCGCACCGCCAGCAGGCTGATGGATGGTGGCACGATTCGCGTCTTCGTGATGACAGACCCAACTCGGGATCCCTCGAATATCCTGGGTTTCTATTCGCTCAACGCCCATAGCGTGGACTGTAGCGACCTGCCCAACCGCTACAAGCGCCTGGCGAATGCGGATGGCAGTATCTCTGCCGCCTTCATCGGCATGATCGGCGTCGATCAACAGTTCCAGGGGCAGGGAATCGGTAGACGCCTGCTGGTCGATGCATTGAATCGAGCCTTTGCAGCATCACTGAGAATAGGCACGGCCGTTGTGCTGCTCGATATTCTGGACTGCGGAGACTCGCAGGCGGTGGAAAGAAGGCTGCGTCTATACACAGGCTTTGGTTTTCAGTCTCTGCCATCGAATCCGTTACGCATGTTCCTGCCGATGGCCACCGTCGCGAAGCTCCAGGGCTGAACCGCCACAGACCTTCTACCTCCCTGTCCCGCGCCCCCTTCTAGCTGACAATCAAAAGATCTGGGCACCTGGGCTGACCACCCCACGAGGTGCCCAGCCCCCCTCAACAGCGCGGTGTGGGAAAGGTGATCACCTCTTCAAGGCGCGACTTGCCCAGCGCCAGCTGGATCAGCCGGTCGAGCCCCAGGGCGACCCCGCTGCCCTCGGGCATGCCGGCGTCCAGTGCCGCCAGCAGGCGCTCGTCGACGTCGACCTCGGCAAGGCCTGCCTCACGCCTGGCACGATTGTCGTCGGCGAAGCGTGCGCGCTGTTCGTCCACATCGGTCAGCTCGTCGTAGCCGTTGGCAAGCTCGAGCCCATTTAGATAGACCTCGAAGCGCGAGGCCACCCAGGCGCCGTCGCGGGGATCCTGGTGACGCCGGGCCAGCGCCGCCTGGCTGGCCGGGTAGTCCAGCACCACGTCGATGCCGTCGCGGCCTAGCTCGGGCTCGATGACGAGGCTCATCAGCAAGTCGAGACACTCATCGCGCGGCGCCTCGGCCATGTCGAGGCCGCCGCGTTCACCGGCAAGACGGCGAAGCGATGCGAGATCCAAGTCGAAGGGGTCGATATCCAGCACCTCGCCAAACAGCTCGCGATAGCGACGCTTTTGCGTCGGGCCGGGATTAAACGGCAGCACCTCGCGGATCAGCGCCTGGGTTTCTTCGATCAGCGCGTCGAGACTCCACCCCGGGCGATACCACTCCAGCATGCTGAACTCGATATTGTGGCGGCGTCCCACCTCGCCGTCGCGAAAGCTGCGGGCGATCTGGAAGATCGGCCCACTGCCGACCGCCAGCAGGCGCTTCATGTGAAATTCCGGCGACGTCTGCAACCACAGGGTCTCGCTGCCCGCCGAGGTGACGGCTTGGCAAGACAGCGACGCCAGGTGCACGTCGGTGCTGCCGCCGTGACCGAGACAGGGGGTCTCCACCTCGAGCACGCCGCGCTCGACAAAGAAGCCGCGCACCCGCTGCATCAGCACGGCGCGGCGGCGCAGGGTGTCCAGCGAGGCCGTGGGTTGCCAGTCTGTCATCGTTCGTTCCTTGCACTTGCCCAAACGACAAAGGCCACGCGATCGCGTGGCCTTTGTCTGTATATCGATCTGCCGATCCGGGGATATCGCCCTCGCCTCAGGCGCGGGAGACGTAATCACCGCTACGGGTGTCGATCTTGAGCACTTCGCCCTGGTTGATGAACAGGGGAACGCGCACCACCGCGCCGGAGGACAGGGTCGCCGGCTTGGAGCCGCCCTGGGCGGTGTCGCCCTTGAGACCCGGGTCGGTCTCGACCACTTCCAGCTCGATGAAGTTGGGCGGGGAGACCGAGATGGCGTTGTCGTTCCACAGGGTCACGGTGTACACCACCTGCTCCTTGAGCCACTTGTCGCTGTCGCCCAGGGCCTTCTTCTCGACGGCGTACTGCTCGAAGGAACCGTCGGTCTTCATGAAGTACCACATGTCACCGTCGGTGTAGAGGTACTCCATGTCCAGATCCATGACGTCGGCGCCTTCCAGCGACTCGCCGGACTTGAAGGTACGCTCCCACACGCGGCCGGTCATCAGGTTGCGCAGCTTCACGCGGTTGAAGGCCTGGCCCTTGCCGGGCTTGACGAATTCGTTCTCGACGATGGCACAGGGGTCACCGTCGAGCATCACCTTCAGACCGCCCTTGAATTCGTTGGTAGAATAGTTCGCCATGAGATCTCGTTCCTTTCGGTGCCCGGCCCGGCCATCGGCTCAGAGCGGCACTCAACTGACATTTTGCGAGGACAAGCCCCTCGCACGCATCGATGGATGGCCCGCATGATAACCCGAAGCTCGACGCTTTTGCATTGCTCTGCCCCGGATGAGCCGGGACTTCCCGCCCCCGGCGGCTGGCAGCGCCAGCTGGCCGGCGCCATTCGTGACCCGCGCGAGCTGTGCCGACGCCTGGGGCTCGACGCCTCCCTGATCCCCGGCGCCGAGGCCGGCCACTCCCTGTTCGAGGTGCGTGTGCCCGAGGCCTTTGCCGCGCGCATGCGCCACGCAGACCCGGGCGACCCCTTGCTGCGCCAGGTGCTGCCCCTGGATGCCGAGCAGACAAACCCCGAGGGCTACGTCACCGATCCGCTCCAGGAGGCCCAGCACACCGCCCGTCGCGGCCTGATCCACAAGTACGCCGGACGGGTACTGCTGATCACCAGCCCCGCCTGCGCGATCAATTGCCGCTACTGCTTCCGTCGCCACTTCCCCTACCAGGAAAACGCGCCCTCACGCAGCCAGTGGGACGACACCCTAGACTACCTGCGCGAGGACGATACTCTGCGCGAGGCGATCCTGTCCGGTGGCGATCCGCTGGCCGCCAGCGATCGCCAGCTGGCCTGGCTGGTCGAGCGGCTCGACGCCATCTCCCATCTCAAGCGACTACGCCTGCATACCCGGCTGCCGGTGGTGATCCCCGATCGCGTCGACGGCCCCCTGCTCGAGTGGCTCACCGGCACCCGCCTGCAGAAGGTCATGGTGCTGCATATCAACCACGCCAACGAGATCGACGAGGCCGTCGCCGGCGCCTGCGCGCGGCTCAAGCAGGCCGGCGTGACCCTGCTCAACCAGAGCGTGATCCTCAAGGGAGTGAACGACTCGGTAGATGCGTTGGAGGCGCTCTCGGAGCGGCTGTTCGAGGCCGGCGTACTGCCCTACTACCTGCACGCCTTCGACCCGGTGTCCGGGGCAGCCCACTTCGACGTGGCCGACGCCCGCGCCAACGCCCTGGTCGACGAGTTGCGCACCCGCCTGCCCGGCTTCCTGATGCCGACCCTGGTCCGCGAGGTCCCCGGCGAAGCCAGCAAGACGCCGTTGTAGCTGTGACGCAATCGTCAAAGTACGCTGGTTATCAGGCCCGTCGTGGGGCGAGGGAAGCTGCAACAGCCTCTCGTCCTCTTTTGTGATATCGACCGATGCCACAAGGAAAGGTGAAACATGAAGTCTGCCATCAAGGTTTTCCGACCGAAGCAGGCCGACCACAAAAGTGACCTCTGGCACGCCATTGGGCTTCCCCGGCGAGGCCCGCAACTGCACGAAGCGTTAAGAAATGGTGTCGCCTACGAGGTGTACTCCATGCTCGCCTCCTTCACGGGGTTAGGAAAGCAGGACCTGAGACGCTTTGTCGCCATCTCCCCCACCACACTGAGGCGTCGAGCGACGACTGGCCGCTTCACCGTGGACGAGGGCGACCGGCTTTATCGTGTTGCCGAGGTATACCACTGCGCCATTGATCTGTTCGAGGGTGACACGCAGCAGACTAACCAGTGGCTGCTTACCCCTGCCCCTGGTCTTGGAAACACGCGGCCGGTGGATATGGTGGTGACATCGGCTGGTACAGCTGCCGTGCTGAACCTGATTGGACGGCTCGAGCACGGCGTCTGCGTGTGAGTATCGCTCATGACAGACACTCGCCTTGCGAAAGCAGTTAATCCACAACGTCGGTGACGAATCTCGCGGTGCCAAGCGTCATCGTGCCGAGGGAAACCAACTACCTGATCAACCCGGCGCATTTCAGCTTCAAGGCGATGGTCGATGAAGCCCGAGAGATGCCCTTCGCTCCCGATAAACGTCTTTAGTAACGACTGCTGGTGACCCACTCCGCAGAACGCCCCTCCCTGGACCACACAAAGCATGCTGCAAAAAAACCGCCCCCGGGGTTTCCCCCGGGGGCGGTGCGTTTACGCCATTTGCCAGCGGCGCGAATCAGGCCACGCTGTCGGCGGTGACGTTGGGCGCCACCTCTTCGGTGGACAGGCAGCGGTTGATCGCGCTCATCACACCCTTGATCGAGGCGCTGGTGATGCTCTCGTCGGTACCGACGCCGAACACCGCCTCGCCCTTGACTCGGACCTCGACGTAGGCGATCGCCTCGGCGTCGGCGCCCTGACCGCGGGAGTGCTCGTGGTAGTCGATGATCTCGATGTCGTGGCCTTCGCTGCGCAGCGCCTTGACGAAGGCCGCCAGCGGGCCGTTGCCTTCGCCGCTGATGGTGTGGCGCTCACCGTCCTTGGCGATGCAGGCTTCCAGCGTCACCGTCGGGCTGTCCGGCTCGGACGACAGGCGGTGGCTGACCAGGCTGTAGGGCTCGGTCTTGGCCAGGTACTCGTCGACGAAGGTCTGGTAGATCATCGCCGAGGTGATCTCCTTGCCGACCCGATCGGCCACCTCCTGCACCACCAGGCTGAACTCCATGGACAGCCGGCGCGGCAGTTCGATGCCGTGCTCCTGCTCCAGCAGGTAGCTGACGCCGCCCTTGCCGGACTGGCTGTTGACGCGGATCACCGCCTCGTAGCTGCGGCCCACGTCGAGCGGGTCGATGGGCAGGTAAGGCACCGCCCAGACGCTGTCGGGGTCTTCCTTGCGCAGCGCCATGCCCTTCTTGATGGCGTCCTGGTGAGAGCCGGAGAAGGCGGTGAACACCAGATCGCCGACGTAGGGATGACGCGGGTGGACCGGCAGCTGGTTGCAGTGCTCGACCTCACGCATGATCGGGGTGATGTTGGAGAAGTCGAGGCCCGGATGGACGCCCTGGGTGTAGAGGTTCATCGCCAGGGTGACGATGTCGACGTTGCCGGTGCGCTCGCCGTTGCCGAACAGGGTGCCCTCGACCCGGTCGGCGCCGGCCATTACCGTCAGTTCGGCGGCGGCCACACCGGTACCACGGTCATTGTGGGGGTGGACGCTGACGATCAGGTGATCGCGGTGCTCGACGTTGCGGCAGAACCACTCGATCTGGTCGGCGTAGTTGTTGGGGGTGGCGCACTCCACCGTGGCCGGCAGATTGACGATCATCTTGTTGTCGGCGCTGGCCCCGAAGGTCTCGCGCACGGCATTGACGATCTCCACCGCAAAGTCCATCTCGGTGGTGGTGAACAGCTCCGGAGAATACTGGAAGGTCCAGTTGGTCTCGGGGGCCGCCTTCATCAGGTCACGGATCTGGGTGGTGGCATCGACCGCGATCTGGATGCACTGGGGCTTGTCGACGTTGAATACTACGCGACGGAACACCGGATCGGTGGCGTTGTAGACGTGAACGATGGCGTTCTTGGCACCCTTGAGCGATTCAAAGGTGCGCTCGATCAGATGCGGGCGGGCCTGGGTCAGTACCTGGATGGTGACGTCGTCCGGGACCTTGCCTTCCTCGATCAGGCTGCGCACGAAGTCGAAGTCGGTCTGGGAGGCGGAGGGGAAGCCCACCTCGATCTGCTTGAAGCCAATCTTGACCAGCAGATCGAAGAAGCGCTGCTTGCGCTCCTGGTCCATCGGATCGATCAGCGCCTGGTTACCGTCGCGCAGATCGACGCTGCACCACTGGGGCGGGGTCTCGATGCGCTGGCTGGGCCACTGCCGATCAGGCAGGTCCACGGCCACGAAGGGGCGGTACTTGGTCGAAGGGTCCTTGAGCATCATGGCGTTTTCTCCGGAATAGGGTGTGTCGAGCGAAGCGTTATTGGAAGGCCTGTTGGGCGACCCGGCCAGCGCCTTGTGAGCAAAGGCCAGGTGAAAACGGCGACGCCCCGCTCGCCAGAGGCGAGCGGGGCGTCATAAGTCGTTCCAGGACCGAGACGATAGCGACCACGACAATTCGCGCACCAGCCATCCGTACATCGTCGCAACGACGAGAGCGGACACCACAGGTGGCGTGACGGGACGGGTTCATGGTGGGGCACTGGGTACTGACGGACATCTTGCAACCTCGACTCAACCTGACTGGTGGCGATCCTGCCGGCGACGCAAGCACAAAGGGCGTCGCCACGCGCATTCAAACGCGTAGTAGTAGTCGTAGGTCGAGGTGGCGAGATGTCATGTTCATGCGCTCTAGAAAATCAGTCTTCAGCGACGTTGTCAACTGCGGCGCGCCAGCGCGGGCGCCAAGAGCGCTCGCTGTCATGTGAATGTCCTCGAGCCGGACTAGGGTAATAGAGCGATTCCGGCGCCCCGGAACCACCGTAATCTCTGACAACACCACCAGACTCGTGCTGATGGTTCAGCATGGCTGACACAAAGGAGACGCTCCATGGATGCCCATCACCACCGCCGCCCCGCTCCCCTCGCCGCGTTACTGTCATGCGCGATCACTGCCATCGCGCTCTGCGGGGCCACTGTCGCGCCCGCCATGGCCGAGGACAACGCCTCCAACGCCAGCGCTTCTTCCTCCCTGCCGGTCAGTCTGGGCCCCCGCCCCTACTTCCTGATCGACGACATGGACGAGGACAATGCCCAGTCCGCGGAGCTCAAGGCGACCCTTGAGCAGTGCGCGGCCAACCTTGAGCAGCCCACCCGGAGCGACTTTTCCATCGGCCACCGCGGCGCCCCCCTGATGTTCCCCGAGCACACCCGGGAATCCTACCTGGCCGCCGCGCGCATGGGCGCTGGCGTGCTCGAGTGCGACGTGGCCTTTACCGAAGACAAGGAACTGGTCTGCCGCCACTCCCAGTGCGACCTGCACGGCACCACCAATATCCTCGAGACCGAGCTTGCCGAGCAGTGCAGCGTGCCACCGACCTTCGATGCCGATGGCAAGTTGACCAACGCCGCCGACGTCCAGTGCTGCACCAGCGACATCACCCTGGCCGAGTTCAAGACCCTGGAAGGCCGCATGGACGGCGTCGACACCAGCGCCGACACCCTGGAGGCCTACCTGGCCGGCAACCCGCGCTGGCGCACCGAGCTCTATGCCGATCGCGGTACCCTGATGAGTCACGCCGAAAGCATCGCGCTGTTTCAGGACCTGGGCGTCAAGATGACCCCGGAGCTGAAGACACCGAGCGTCGAGATGCCCTTCGACGGCATGAGCCAGCAGGACTATGCCCAGAAGCTGATCGACGAGTACGTCGAGGCCGGCGTGCCCCCGGAAGACGTCTTTCCCCAGTCGTTTCTGCTCGATGACGTGCGTTACTGGGTCGACAACACCGAGTTCGCCGACCAGGCGGTGTACCTGGACGATCGCTATGACGTGGAAGGCTTCGACGTGACCGATCCCGCAAGCTGGGAGCCGTCGATGCAGGAGCTGGCCGATATGGGGGTGAAGATTCTGGCCCCGCCGATGTGGATGCTGCTGGCCGAGGGGGACAGCGAAGACCGGCCCATCGTGCCATCGGTCTACGCCGAGAAGGCCAAGGAGGCAGGACTGGAGCTGATCGCCTGGTCCTTCGAGCGCTCGGCGCCGCTGACCCGTGACGGTGCCTGGTACCACCAGACCATCGACAATGTCGTCGACAACGATGGCGACAAGATGGTGGCGCTTGACGTGATGGCCCGCGATATCGGGGTCAAGGCGGTGTTCTCTGACTGGCCGGCGGCGGTCACCTTCTACGCCAACTGCATGGCCGACGAACTGGCAAAATAAGCGGCAATGACCACCCGCGAATCTAGTCGGAACGCATAAAAACGGCCGGGTGGATAACCACCCGGCCAGAACGCCTTCCGTGGCGTTGGCGCCCCTAACGCCATTCCGAGGGCTCCATCCTAACGATCGTCAACCTGGAGAGCGCTCCCCCATCGGCGGTAGCCAGCCGCCTCCAGACGAGGGCAGGCAACCAGGCATGTCCCGCTCCTCCTTCAAGGAGTCGTCGTCTCCTGAGCAAAGCTTATGCCGGTGGCCCTGATACTCACCCGAGTGCCGGCGTGGCCGGCGACGATAGCCTCTATATCGGCCAACGCACCGATAACTGCCGTCTTGCCGCTTGAACGAGCAAACTCACAGGCCGCCTGTACCTTGGGCCCCATGGATCCTGCGGCAAAACCCTGGGCTTCCAGGCTATCGGGATCGGCCATCGTGACCCGCCGGCTATGCGGGGTCCCCCAGTCCAGATAGACCCCGTCCACGTCGGTGGCGATGATCAGAAGATCGCTGGCCAGCTCCTGCGACAACAGCGATGAGCACAGGTCCTTGTCGATGACCGCCTCGATGCCCTCGAGCTTGCCCTCCTCCCCGTAGACCGTGGGGATGCCGCCACCGCCGGCACAGATCACCACGGTGCCCTTCTCCAGAAGCCAGCGCAGCGGGCGAATCTCGAAGATCCGTTTGGGTCTAGGGCTCGGCACAACCCGGCGGTAGTGATCGCCGTCTCGCGCCATGGTCCAGCCCTTGAGCTCTGCCAGCCGGCAGGCCTCGTCGCGCTGATAGATGGGGCCGATGGGCTTGCTCGGCTGCTGGAAGGCAGGGTCGTCGGCGTCCACCTCGACCTGGGTCAACAGCGACGCAAAGGGCACCTCCGGCGGCAACAGATTGCCGAGCTCCTGCTCGATCATGTAGCCGATCATGCCTTCGGTCTCGGCACCCAGCACATCCAGAGGAAAGGCGTTGTCCTCGTCGTAGGCCGCCCCTTGCAGGGCCAAAAGGCCCACCTGGGGCCCGTTGCCATGGGCAATCACCAGCTCGTTGCCTGATGCGATGCGCGCGATCTGCTCGCAGGCGATGCGAATGTTGGCGCGCTGGGCCTCGCCGTTCATGACCTCGCCACGCCGCAACAGGGCGTTGCCACCAAGGGCAATCGTGATACGCATAACAGTGTCCTTCCCGTTCGGGGTTGCTGGCGGCCCAGGGGCCGCCAGGCTATCTTGCCGATCCGTTGGTGCGTGACTTACACATCGCCGAGGGTCGAGACCATCACCGCCTTGATCGTATGCATGCGGTTCTCCGCCTGTTCGAAGGCGATGCAGGCCGGTGACTCGAACACCTCCTCGGTGACCTCGATGCCGTCCTTCAGCATCGGGTACTGCTCGGCGACCTGGCGCCCCACCTTGGTGTCACAGTTGTGGAAGGCCGGAAGGCAGTGCATGAACTTGACCCTGGGGTTGCCGGCGGCCTCCATCAGCGCCTTGTTGACCTGGTAGGGCAGCAACTGGTCGATGCGCTCGGCCCAGGCCTCCACCGGCTCGCCCATGGACACCCAGACGTCGGTGTGGATGAAGTCGACGCCTCTGACCGCCTCGCGGGGGTCCTCGGTCAGGCAGATGCGCGCGCCGCTGTCCTCGGCGAAGCGCCGGCAGTTGGCCAGATGCTCCTCGTCCGGCCACAGCGAACGTGGCGCGGCGATCCGCACGTCCATGCCCAGCTTGGCGCCGATCAGCAGAAGCGAGTTGCCCATATTGTTGCGGGCATCGCCCAGGTAGGCGAAGGAGATCTGGTGCAACGGCTTCTCGGCGTGCTCGCGCATGGTCAGCACGTCGGCGATCATCTGGGTCGGGTGGTACTCGTCGGTCAGGCCGTTGTAGACCGGCACCCCGGAGAACGCCGCCAGCTCCTCGACCACCTCCTGGCTGAAGCCGCGGTACTCGATGGCGTCGTACATGCGCCCCAGTACCCGGGCGGTATCGCGCATGGACTCCTTGTGCCCGATCTGGGACGAGGTGGGATCGATGTAGGTGACGTTGGCGCCCTGGTCATAGGCGGCCACCTCGAAGGCGCAGCGGGTGCGGGTGGAAGTCTTCTCGAAGATCAGGGCGATGTTCTTGCCCTTGAGTCGCTGGGCCTCGCAGCCGCTGTACTTGGCCCGCTTGAGATCCCGCGACAGGTCCAGCAGGTAGCGCAGCTCACGCTCGGAGTGATGCATCAACGACAGCAGGTGACGGTTGTGGATATTGAAGGACATGAGGGTCTCCTTGACGGCCACCAGGGCAGCCGTCGATTCACAGTTAAAGAAGCGAAGTAACGCGTAGCGTCGTCGTCAGAAGTCGACGGGATCTCGCTGAATCGGACAGGTCATGCAGTGACCGCCGCCTCGCCCACGGCCCAGTTCACTGGCGCTGATGGTGATCACCTCGACCCCGGCCTTGCGCAGCAGGGTGTTGGTGTAGGTGTTGCGGTCATAGCCGACTACCACGCCTGGCTCCAGGGCGACCACATTGTTGCCGTCGTCCCACTGTTCGCGCTCGGCCTCGAAGCTGTCGCCACCGGTCTCCACCACTCGCAGTTTCGGCAGTCCCAGCACCTCGGCCACCACCTCGATGAAGCTCCCCTTCTCGCGGCGCACGTCGATGCCACTGGGCTTGCTCTCGTCGGGGCGCAGACTGAAGGGAACGATGTCCTTGACCACGTCAGGGAAGACCGTCACCAGGTCGCGATCGCAGAAGCTGAAGACGGTGTCCAGGTGCATGGCGGCACGCGACCGGGGCAGCCCCGCCACGATCACCCGTTCGGCCTCGCCGGCCCTGAACAACGCGCTCGCCACCTGACCGATGGCCTGGTGCGAGGTGCGCTCGCCCATGCCGATCAATACCACGCCGTTGCCCACCGGCATCACGTCGCCGCCCTCCAGGGTGGCCGAACCGTGGTCCTGGTCGGGATTGCCGTACCACACCTTGAAGTCGGCACCGGCGAAGCGCGGGTTGAAGCGATAGATCGCCGAGGTCAGCAGCGTCTCCTGGCGGCGGGCCGGCCAGAACATCGGATTGAGCGTCACCCCGCCGTAGATCCAGCAGGTGGTATCCCGGGTGAACAGGGTGTTGGGAAGCGGCGGAAGAACGAAACTGGACTGTCCCAGATAGTCACGGAAGGTCTTGAGGGTCTCGCCTCCGTGGCTATCGGTGATGTCGGCCCAGGACACCCCGCCGATCAGGAACTCGGCGAGTCTCCGTGGCTCCAGTTCACTGAGCCAGGCGCGGACCTCATCGGCAAGGCCGAAGCCGACCAGGTTGGAGGTCACCTTGCGCTCGAGAATCCAGCGCATGGCATCGCGATTTTCGAGGGTTTCGGTGAGCAGGTTATGCATCTCGAGCACTTCGATGTCACGCTCGCGCATCTTGGTCACGAAGTCGAAGTGGTCACGCTTGGCCTGGTTGGTCCACAGCACATCATCGAACAGAAGGTCATCACAGTTGCTGGGGGTCAGCCGCTGATGAGCAAGCCCTGGCGAGCACACCATGACCTTGCGAAGCTTGCCTACCTCGGAATAGACACCCAATCGTGAAGATCCACTTTTCATTCTGTTTCTCCTTCCCTATTGCGGGACTGTCACTACCGCATCATCAATGAACCTGACCGCTGTAACATGTTGAACATCGAGGTCTAACTACATAACTACAGACTCAACCACCCCTGATAGAGCCCCAGCGTGGCCGCCAGCGCCGAGGCGACAGTGACCGCGAAGATAATCTTCTCGATGGGGGTAAAGACCTTTTCATCACGCTCGCTCTTGGCCTTGTAGAAGAACACGGCCCCAGGGGCGTAAAGCAGCGCCGACAGCAACAGATAGTCGATACCGCCGGCAAACAGCAGCCAGATCGCGTAGAGGGTAGCCAGGCCGCCGATAAACAGATCCTTGCGGCGTACCTCAGGCTCCTTCTCGTAGGTTTCCCCCTTTACCGCGAGCAACAGGGCGTAAGCCGCCGACCACAGATAAGGCACCAGGATCATCGAGCTTGCGAGGTAAAGAAGGCTCAGGTAGGTGGACTCGTTGACCAGCGTCAGCAGCAGAAAGAGCTGGATCAGACCGTTGGAAAGCCACAGGGCGTTGACCGGCACCTTGTTGGCGTTTTCCTTGCTCAACAGTTCAGGCATGGTGCCGTCGCTGGAAGCCGCGTGAAGAATCTCGGCGCACAGAAGTGTCCAGGACAGCAAGGCGCCGAGCAGCGAGATCACCAGGCCCAGGCTGATCAGATGTCCGCCCCAGGGGCCGACCACCTGGCTCAGCACCAGCGCCATGGACGGGTTCTTGAGCTCGGCGAGTTCCGGCTGGCTCATGATGCCCATGGACAGCACATTGACCATCACCAACAGCAGAAGCACACCGACAAAGCCGATCACGGTGGCGCGCCCGACATCGCGACGATCGCGAGCCTTGGCGGAATAGATACTGGCACCCTCGATACCGATAAATACCCAGACGGTGACCAGCATCATGTTGCGAACCTGGTCCATGACGCTGCCCAGATCGGCGTTGCCGGTGCCCCAGAAGTCCATGGTGAAGACGTCCAGGTGAAAGCCGATGGCGGCCAGCACGACGAACATGATCAGCGGGACGATCTTGGCGATGGTGGTCACCAGATTGATGAACGCCGCCTGCTGGATGCCCCTGGCCACCAGGAAGTGAACCGCCCACAACAGGATCGAGGCACAGCCGATGGCCGCCGGCGTATTACCCTCGCCGAAGATGGGGAAGAAGAAGCCCAGGGTGCTGAACAACAGAACGAAGTAGCTGACATTACCGAGCCAGGCGCTGATCCAGTAACCCCAGGCGGAAGAGAAGCCAAGATAGTCGCCGAAGCCGGCCTTGGCGTAGGCATAGATGCCGGCGTCGAGTTCCGGCTTGCGATTGGCCAGGGTCTGGAAGACGAACACCAGTGCCAGCATGCCGACCGCGGTAATTCCCCAGCCGATCAGCACCGCCCCTGGTGCGGCGCTCGCCGCCATGTTCTGCGGAAGCGAAAAGATACCGCCCCCGATCATCGAGCCGACGACCAGCGCGAGCAAAGCGCCGAGTCTCAGCTTTCCTGTGTCATTTTCCATGGGAAGGGTTTCCTCGTGGGGACCAAAAGTTTGCCAATTCAGGCTACTCTCTTTTTGGCCCCTTGAGGCTACCGAAACCGCCGTACACACCTCTCTGCTGACTCGTGTCAACTACGCCTTTCGAAGTACATAATAACGACCCCGATCAGGTTATATCGCTCCACCACCACTGTTTGATCTCGGCCGCTTGCAACGACCTTTCCCTCGGAGTTGCGGTCAATGGCTCGTCCTGAGCGAGGGAACTTTGCTTCGCGGGTGCCTGCAGCGCCATGTCGCTACCAGGTTCGCGACAACGTCCAGGCTCGCTGGCACCGTGCGGGAATGGGAGACACAAAAAAAGGGAGCCCTGGGCTCCCTTGCAGTAGAAGTGAACATCTCGTCCAGGCAGCGATGACGTCCGGACTAGTCGTGGCCCGGCGCCTGGCAGGACAGATCCGCCTGGCGATAGCCGATCAGATAGAGCACGGCGTCAAGCCCCAGGGTCGAGATGCTCTGACGGGCCTGGGCACGCACCAGCGGCTTGGCCCGAAAGGCGATACCGAGTCCGGCGGCGGCCAGCATCTTGAGATCGTTGGCGCCATCGCCCACGGCGATGGTCTGTTCCATGGCGATCCCCTCGCGTTGAGCGATCTGGTGCAACAACGCGGCCTTGCGATCGGCATCGACGATCGGCTCGCGCACCTCGCCGGTGACCTTGCCGTTCTCGATCACCAGCTCGTTGGCGTGGATCTCGTCGAAGCCCAGCCGCTGTTGCAGATGGCGGGCGAAGTAGGTGAAGCCGCCGGACAGGATGGCGGTGCGGTAGCCCAGCCGCTTGAGCTGGGCCATCAACTGTTCCACCCCGTCCATCAGCGGCAGCTCTTCGGCGATCTCGGCCAGCACCGACTCGTCCAGGCCCTTCAGCTTGGCCATGCGCTCACGGAAGCTCTGCTGGAAGTCGAGCTCACCGCGCATGGCCCGCTCGGTAACCTCGGCCACCTCGTCGTAGACCCCGTGGCGGCGCGCCAGCTCGTCGATGACCTCGGCCTTGATCAAGGTCGAGTCCATGTCGAAGCACACCAGGCGACGGTGGGTGCGCCAGATGGAGTCTTCCTGCAGGGCGATATCGACCCCGTGGGTCGCACCCAGCGCCAGCGCCTTCTCGCGCAACGACTCAAGGTCGACGTCCTCGCCGCGCAGCCAGCACTCGACGCAGCTGCCCTGGGCCGGTGCCTCGCCGTCCAGCGGCTCGCGCCCGGACAGGCGATGGATCAACTCCACCGTCAGCCCGTGCTCGGCGGTCAGCGCCCCCACCTCGGCCAGGATGCCGGCGGGCAGTCGCGGCGCCAGCAGGGTCATGATCAGGCGCGGCTGGCTCGCGGTCTCGCTCCAGCGATGGTACTCCTCGGCGCTGATCTGGATCGCCTGGACGTCCAGGCCCAGTTCATCGCCGGCGCCCGACAGGGCGCCTTCCAGGTCGGCCTCGTGGTCAAGCGCTACCAGCGCCTCCAGCGAGACGATACCGAAGGTCACGCTCTGGTTGATGTCCAGAAGGCGCGCGCCGCTGCGGGCCAGGATCCGCCCCAGGCCGGCAAGCTGACCGGGCCGGGCCCGGCCGGTGGCGCGCATCAGGATTCGTCGTGTCATGATGTGTCTTCCTTGGGCACCCGCAGCAACCGGCGGGCGCCGTACCGTCGTAAGGGTTACGCCTCGAGGCGCTCGAGCCGGTCGACCTTCTGCAGCCCGCGTGGCAGCTTGCTGCCTCGCCGTCCGCGATCTCCCCGATAGTAGTCGAGCTCACCGTTCTTGAGCGACAGCTTGCGCTTGCCGGCGTGCACCACCAGGGTATCCCCTGGCGCCAGCACCACCAGGCCGCGCACAAACTCTTCGCGCCGGGCCGCCCGGGCGCCGGGAATATCCAGCATCTTGTTGCCCTTGCCCTTGGACATCTCCGGCAACTGGTCCAGCGGGAACAGCAGCAGTCGGCCTTCGTTGGAGACCGTGGCCACGGTCAATTCCTCGGCCGCCGGCAGCTCCACCGGGGGCAGCACATTGCAGCCCTTGGGCAGGCTCAGCACCGCCTTGCCGGAACGGTTCTTGCCGGTCAGGTCCTCGAGCCGGGCGACGAAGCCGTAGCCGCCGTCGGAGGCCAGCAGGAAGCGGGCGTCCCCCGGTGCCAGCATGACGCCGGCCATGTGCGCGCCGGCCACCACGTTGACCTTGCCGGTGACCGGCTCTCCCTGGCCGCGGGCACTGGGTAGCTGGTGGGCCGGCAGGGTATAGGCCCGGCCGGTGTCATCGAGCAGCACCAGCGGCTGGTTGGTCTTGCCTCGCGCGGCCAGATGGAAGGCGTCACCGGCCTTGTAGGACAACCCGGAGGGGTCGATGTCGTGGCCCTTGGCAGCACGAATCCAGCCCTTCTCGGACAGCACCACCGTCACCGGATCGGCGCCCACCAGTTCGACCTCGGACAGCGCCCTGGCCTCCTCGCGCTCGACGATCGGCGAGCGGCGCTCGTCGCCGTGCTCCTCGGCGGCCTTGCGCAGCTCCTGCTCGATCAGGTCGGTCATCGCTGCCTCGTTGCCGAGCAGCTCTTCAAGACGCTTGCGCTCCGCCTCGAGCTCGTCCTGCTCGGTGCGGATCTTCATCTCCTCGAGCTTGGCCAGGTGGCGCAGGCGCAGCTCCAGGATCGCCTCGGCCTGACGGTCGGTCAGACCGAAGGCTGCCATCAGCGCGCTCTTGGGCTCATCCTCCTCGCGGATGATGCGGATCACCTCATCGATATTGAGGTAGGCGATCAACAGGCCTTCGAGCAGGTGCAGGCGATCGTTGACCTTGCCCAGCCGGTGCTCGAGGCGACGGCGCACCGTGGTGCGACGGAAGTCGAGCCATTCACCGAGCAGCTCAGGCAGCGGCATCACCCGCGGGCGGCCGTCGAGGCCGATCACGTTCAGGTTAACCCGCACGTTCTTCTCGAGGTCGGTGGTGGCGAACAGGTGCGCCATCAGCGACTCGATATCGACCCGATTGGAGCGCGGTTCGATCACCAGACGGGTCGGCTCCTCGTGGGTCGACTCGTCGCGCAGGTCGGCCACCATGGGCAGCTTCTTGGCCTGCATCTGCGCCGCGATCTGCTCCAGCACCTTGGCCCCGCTGACCTGGTAGGGTAGCGCGGTGATCACCACCTGGCCCTCTTCCTGCTCGTAGCGGGCGCGCATCTTGACGCTGCCGCGACCGCTCTCGTAGAGCTTTCGAAGGTCCGCGCGCGGGGTAATGATCTCCGCCCGGGTGGGAAAGTCCGGGCCAGGCAGGTGCGCCATCAGGTCGGCGGTGGTGACGCCGGGATTGCGCAGCACCTCGCAGGTGGCCTCGACCACCTCGCGCACATTGTGCGGCGGAATATCGGTGGCCATGCCCACGGCGATGCCGGTGCCGCCATTGAGCAGCACGTGGGGCAGACGTGCCGGCAGCACCACCGGCTCGTTCATGGTGCCATCGAAGTTGGGCGCCCAGTCCACGGTGCCCTGGCCGAGTTCGCTGAGCAGTACCTCGGCGAACTTCGACAGCCGCGCTTCGGTGTAGCGCATGGCGGCGAAGGACTTGGGATCGTCCGGGCTACCCCAGTTGCCCTGGCCGTCCACCAGCGGATAGCGATAGCTGAACGACTGGGCCATCAGCACCATGGCCTCGTAGCAGGCGCTGTCGCCGTGGGGGTGGAACTTGCCGAGCACGTCGCCGACGGTACGCGCCGACTTCTTGTACTTGGCGTTGGCGTTCAACGCCAGCTCGCGCATGGCGTAGATGATGCGCCGCTGCACCGGCTTCATGCCGTCGCCGATATGGGGCAGGGCCCGGTCGAGAATGACGTACATCGAATAGTCGAGGTAGGCCTTCTCGGTGTATTCGCGCAGGGACAGTCGCTCGACGTCGCCCTCCGCCACCTCAATGTCCAGAGTCATGATCCCTCGTTCTCAATCCTGGTCGCCTGAACCGACGACGTGAAATCCGGGAGCGTCACTGCGTGCAAGTCACCGCGATGGCGGCCCGTCACACTTCGATATCCGCCAGGTTGCCGTAGTCCTCGAGCCAGCTCTTGCGGTCCGAGGCGCGCTTCTTGGCCAGCAGCATGTCCATCATCTCCATGGTGCCGTCGCCCTCCTCCCGGGTCAGCTGTACCAGCCGCCGGGTCTCCACCGCCATGGTGGTCTCGCGCAGCTGCAGCGGGCTCATCTCGCCAAGGCCCTTGAAGCGCTGCACGTTGGGGGTGCCGCGCTTGCCTTCCAGCTTGCGCAGGATGGCCGCCTTCTCGCTCTCGTCCAGGGCGTAGTAGACCTCCTTGCCAAGGTCGATGCGGTACAAGGGCGGCATGGCGACGAAGACGTGGCCGGCGTCGACCAGCGACGGGAAGTGGCGCACGAACAGCGCGCACAGGAGGGTGGCGATGTGCAGCCCGTCGGAGTCGGCATCGGCGAGGATGCAGATCTTGTGATAGCGCAGCTTGGACAGGTCGGCACTGGCCGGGTCGGCGCCGATGGCCACGGCGATGTCGTGGACCTCCTGGGAGCCGTAGATATCGTGGGAGTCGACCTCCCAGGTGTTGAGGATCTTGCCGCGCAGCGGCAGGATCGCCTGGGTCTCGCGGTTGCGCGCCTGCTTGGCGCTGCCCCCGGCGCTGTCACCCTCGACCAGAAACAGCTCGCTCAAGGCCGGGTCCTGGCCACTGCAGTCGGCCAGCTTGCCGGGCAGCGCAGGGCCGGAGGTGACCTTCTTGCGTGCCACCTTCTTCGAGCTCTTCTGGCGCCGCTGGGCGGCGCTGATCACCAGCTCGGCCAGCGCCTCGGCCTGGTCGACATGGTGGTTGAGCCACAGCGAGAAGGCGTCCTTGACGACGCCGGAGACGAAGCCCGCCACGGTGCGTGACGACAGCCGCTCCTTGGTCTGGCCGGCGAACTGCGGATCGAGCATCTTCACCGACAGCACGTAGGCGACCCGCTCCCACAGGTCCTCGGCGGTCAGCTTGACCCCGCGCGGCAGCAGGCTGCGGTACTCGCAGAATTCCTTGAGTGCCTCGAGCAGCCCCGAGCGCAGACCGTTGACGTGGGTGCCGCCCTGGGCGGTGGGGATCAGGTTGACGTAGCTCTCCATCAGCGAGTCGCCGCCTTCGGGCAACCACTGAATCGCCCAGTCTACCCCCTGTTCGTCGTCGGCGAAGTGACCAACGAAGGGCGAGCTCGGCAGCACCTCGTAGCCGTCGGTGGTCTGAGCCAGATAGTCGCGTAGACCGTCCGCGAACTGCCAGGTGGTGGCGGTGCCGTCGGCTTCCACCAGCTCCACCTTGAGGCCGGGGCAGAGTACCGCCTTGGCCCGCAGCAGGTGCTTGAGCCGTCCCACCGCCAGGTTGGGGCTATCGAAGTAGCTGGTATCCGGCCAGAAGCGCACCAGGGTGCCCTTGGCACGCTTGGCCGCGGTGCCGATGACGTGCAGGTCCTCGACCTTGTCGCCGTGCTCGAAGGCCATGGTGTGGCGCTCGCCGTCGCGCAGGACCTCGACCTCGAGGCGTCGCGACAGGGCGTTGACCACCGACACCCCGACCCCGTGCAGACCGCCGGAGAAGCGGTAGCTCGACGAGGAGAACTTACCGCCGGCGTGCAGCCGGGTCATGATCAGCTCGATCCCCGATACCCCGTGCTCCGGGTGAACGTCGATGGGCATGCCGCGACCGTTGTCCGTCACCTCGATGCCGCCGTCGTCCCGCAGTACCACGCGGATCTCGTTGGCGTGTTCGGCGAGCGCCTCGTCGACGCTGTTGTCGATGACCTCCTGGACCAGGTGATTCGGGCGGGAGGTGTCGGTGTACATGCCGGGGCGCTTGCGAACGGGCTCCAGCCCGGAAAGCACCTCGATCGAACTGGCACTGTATTGGGTCATGCGTGGTCCATCATCAGGATGACTGGGATCGTCTTTGCGCCGTCGACTGAACGGCTCACTCGGCCGGTACCGGCGCCACTCGCCCGGGCGCCAGGGCGTGACCACCGTGGGCGAACACCGCCGGCAGGTAGTCGGCCAGGGCATTGAAGCCGTGCTCGCCGCCGGGATGCAGGATCGCCTTGGCCCCGCGGTAGGCGGCGAAGGCGTCGGCGCTGTCCAGCGTCTCGTCCTCGGTCACCAGCAGCAGCAGATAGCGCCCGGGTGCCACCACCTCCGGCGTCATCTCGGCGATCTGGTCGCGGTGGCCCTGCTCGACCACGAAGCGCTCACCGGTGTAGGCGTTGACGAAGCTCTCGCCGAGCATGGTGTCGACCAGCCTGGCCGGTCGCACCGCCGGATTGACCAGTACCGCCGGCAGCTCGTGGCGCTCTGCCAGCACCGTGGCCAGAAAGCCGCCCATGGAGCTGCCCATCAGCATCGGACTGGCCCCCAGCCGGGGTAACAGCGATTCGGCGAGCCGCAGGGCGTCGGCCGCCTGCGAGGACAGGTCCGGGGTCTCGCAGGGAAGCCCCAGCTCCGCACAGGCGGCCTTGATCAGCCGCGCCTTGGGCGAGGCGCCGGCACTATTGAATCCATGCAGGTAGAGCACGCCGCTCGCTGCGGCAGCACTCGACGCTGTTGATGGGCTCAGCATAACGGAAAACCTGTATAAATGGCCAGTTTTCGACCCTCCCCTGCGCCCGCTGGGGCGCCGTCGCCATCACGCATGCCAACGGCCATCAGTCCCGCGCGGCTTGCCAGGTGGCCTCGATCAGCCCGCGGGTGGAGTCATCCATCGCCTCCAGGCCCTGGCGCCCCTCGATGATGTCACGGGTCTCGTTGGCGATCTTCTTGCCCAGTTCAACGCCCCACTGGTCGAAGGGATTGATGCCCCAGATGGTGGCCTGGACGAACACCTTGTGCTCGTAGAGGGCGATCAACGCGCCCAGGGTCTGAGGGGTCAACCGCTCCAGCAGCAGGGTGGTCGAGGGCTGGTTGCCACGATAGCGCTTGTGCTCGGGCCTGGGACCGTCATCGGCGATGGCGTCGTCGCCGAGCATCAATACGCGGGACTGGGCGAAGCAGTTGGCCAACGTCAGCCGGTGCTGGCCCATCAGGTGCTCGCGGGTGGCCGGATCCTCGACGTCATCGTAGCGGGCCAGCGGCGCAATAAAGTCGCACTCCACCGCCTGGGTGCCCTGGTGCAGCAACTGGTAGAAGGCGTGCTGGGCGTTGGGCCCGAGCTGGCCCCACAGCACCGGACAGGTGGAGTAGTCGACGATATCGCCGTCGTTGGTCACCGACTTGCCGTTGGACTCCATCTCGAGCTGTTCGAGGTAGGCAGCGAAGTATTCCAGGCGTCCATCGTAGGGCAGAATCGAGTGGGCACGGATATCCAGGAAGTTGTTGTTCCAGATACCGGCCAGCGCCAGCAGCACCGGCAGATTGTCCTCGAGCGGCGCCTTCTGGAAGTGCACGTCCATGGCGTGGGCGCCGGCCAGGAAGTCGCGGAAGCCGTCCATGCCGATGACCAGGGCGATGGGCAGGCCGATACCGCCCCACAGCGAGTAGCGCCCGCCGACCCACTCCCAGAACTCGAGCTGGTGGTCGCAGGCGATGCCCCACTCGGCCATCTTGTCCGGGCTTGCCGAGACACCGATGAAGTGCTGGCGCAGCACCAACTCGCGATCCACGCCCTCCTGGCGCGCCTCGACCAGCCGGGACAGCAGCCAATCCCGCGCGGTGTTGGCGTTTGACAGGGTATCGATGGTGGTGAAGGACTTCGACGACAGCACGAACAACGTGGTCTCGGGGTCGAAGCGCATCAGGTAGTCGACCAACTGGGAGCCGTCCATGGTCGAGGCGAAGTGGACCTCGACCGGATGGGTATCCGCCGGGCGATAGTCGGCCAGGGCGTGGGTCACCATCAGCGGCCCCAGGTCGGAGCCCCCGACCCCCAGATTGACCACGTCGCGGATCGGCTTGCCGGTGGCGCCGCGCCACTGGCCGGAATGGAAGCGCTCGACCATGGTCGCCATCTTGTCCAGGGTGGCGTGCACCGCCGGCACCAGATCCTCGCCTTCGACCACCAGAGACGTATCCTGCGGCAGACGCAGCGCGGTATGCAGCGCAGGACGGTCTTCACTGACGTTGACCCGCTCACCGGCCAGCAGGCGACGGATGGCGTCGGGCACGCAGGCCTCGTCGGCCAGCGCCAGCAGATCCTCGAGGGTCTGCTGGTCCCAGCGCTGCTTGGACAGGTCGAGTTTCAGCCCCGCAGCCTCGTGGCTGAAGGTGGCAAATCGCCCGGCATCCTCGCGAAACATGTCGCACAGGTGCCGCTTGCCGACTTCCTGTGCCTTCTGCTTCAACGCCTGCCAGGCCGGCGTTCGATCGATCGATGGCATGATTCCTCTCCTTGGGCCCTGTCTGGTGGGCAAAGCTGGGCCGAACGGCGACGGCAAGCCTCATCGTGCAGCCTGACCGCGGGGCGCGTACAATCACTCCCCCCGAGCCCGACAACACTGGCAATCCATGAGTGACGCATCTTACCGTGACGCCATCTTTTCCACACCCCTGGACAAGGTGGCGCGCTTTTCGTTCGACGAGCGGGTCGTCGCCTGCTTCCCCGACATGATTCGCCGATCGGTCCCCGGCTACGGCCAGATCCTCGGCATGCTGGGGGTGATCGCCGAGCGCCACCTGCGCCACGGCGCCCACGTCTATGACCTTGGCTGCTCGCTTGGCGCCGTGGGCCTGGCGCTGGCCGGCCAGCTACCCAGGGACGCCTTCAGCCTGACCGGGGTCGACCTGTCCCCGGCGATGGTCGAGCGCGCCCGCCAGACCCTCGAGCACGAGTGCCCCGACCACGCCATCGAGGTGATCGAAGGCGACATCCGCCACCTCGACTACCGTCCCAGCGGCATGATCGTGTTAAATTTCACGCTGCAGTTTCTGGCCCCGGAAGACCGCGACGGTGTACTCGAGAAGCTCTACCAGGCGCTGGAGCCCGGCGGTGTATTGATCCTGTCGGAGAAGATCAAGGCCGGTGACGAACAGGACAATGCCTGGCTGGTGGAGCGCTATCACGACTTCAAGCGCGCCAATGGCTACAGCGACCTGGAGATCAGCCAGAAGCGCAACGCGCTGGAAAACGTGCTGGTGCCCGACACCCTGGAGCAGCACCACCAGCGCCTGGCGCGGGTAGGCTTTGCGCGCTCGCTGACCTGGTTTCAGTATCTGAATTTCGCCTCCATGGTGGCCTTCAAATGATTCCCGAGCATCAGCGCGATGTGTACCGCGCCTTTCTCGAGCAATCCTTCCGCCACGCCGGCATGGGCGACTGGCTTGCCCGCCTGCCCGAGCAGTTCGCCCGTGGCCTCGACCGCCAGCGTCACGGCGACCTGCCGGCCTGGGAGAAGGCGGTGGCCAAGCTGCCGGCGCTGCCCGACAAGCGTCAGGTGTACCTGGATCGCGACGAGGTCACGGTCGAGCTGGAGCTTGATGACAGTCGTCGTCGCCAGAGCGAGAACCTGCTGCGCGCGCTGATGCCGTGGCGCAAGGGCCCGTACCGGCTGGCAGGCATCGCGATCGATACCGAGTGGCGTTCGGACTGGAAGTGGCAGCGGCTGGCGCCGCACCTGTCGCCGCTGCGCGGTCGACGGGTGCTCGACGTGGGTGGCGGCAACGGCTATCACGCCTGGCGCATGGCCGGCGCCGGCGCCGACTTCGTGCTGGTGATCGATCCCTCACCGCGCTTCTACTGGCAGTTCCAGGCGGTAAAGCACTTCGTCGGCGATGCCGACGGCGGGCGCACCCACTTCCTGCCGGTGGGCATCGACGATGTGCCCCAGGGCCTGGGCTTCTTCGACAGCGTGTTCTCCATGGGCGTGCTCTACCACCGCCCTTCCCCCCTCGACCACCTGATGCAGCTACGCGACGCCCTGCGTCGGGGCGGCGAACTGGTGCTCGAGACGCTGGTGGTGGAAGGCGACGAGACCCGGGTACTGGTGCCGGGCGATCGCTACGCGGCGATGCCCAATGTCTACTTCCTGCCATCGTCGCGCGCCCTGGTGGGCTGGCTCGAGAAGGTCGGCTTTTGCGACGTTCGGGTGGTGGATGAAGCCGCCACCAGCCTGGAGGAGCAGCGCTCCACCGACTGGATGACCTTTCAGTCGCTGGGTGACTTCCTGGACCCTGAACGCCCCCACCTGACCCGAGAAGGCCACCCGGCACCGCGTCGGGCCGTCGTGATCGCGACGCGCCCAGCCTGATCCCCTGCCCCCCTGCCCCCATAAGACGCGACGCCCCGCTGATCCAGTCAGCGGGGCGTCGTCGCCAGGGGCTGTGCCAGGGGCTGTGTCAGTGGCGGATCCGCGTCAGACGAAGTCCAGCACCATGAAATGGGGATTGTCGACCAGCACTTCCATGCGGGTAATGTCGTCGAGCACCACCATGCGCTCGCCGCGCTCTGTCTTCAGCGACAGACACTCCTCGCGATCCTCGTTGAAGGCGGTATCCAGTGCCTCGCCGTGCTTCTCGTCACCGTCTCGCAGCGACAGCTTGACCGGAAAATGGTACAGGCAGGCGATTTCGATATTGTCATAGAGATGGCAGGCCACCATGTTCGTGCCCTCCCTGCTTCCGTGGGGGAATGGAAGACGTCGTCATGACGTCACACGCGACGCATCCTGCCTTTGGTCTAGCCCAGGCACCAGCCCGCCACCATCTGGCTGCGCAGTTGGAGTTAAATCCATCGGAAAGCACTAGTATCCTGATTCAACCAGGCCACTGAGACGCCGCTGTTGCAGCGAACCAACGATGGTGAAGCCGGTCCCGGACGTCAGCGCTTGAGCAGCTCGCGCACGTCCTTGGCCTCCCAGTGGGGGAAGTACTTGCGCACCAGGGCGTTGAGTTCCAGCTCGAAGCCGGCCCAGTCGACCTGCTCGGCAGCGCCGCCTTCGACACTGGCCGCACCGCGAATCATGCCGGCGCCCACGGTGACGTTGGTCAGCCGGTCGATGACGATAAAGCTGCCGGTGCCAGGCACCCGCGCGTAGTCATCGATGGGCACCTCTGCGGTCAGCGCGACCCGGCAGCGGGCGATGGCGTTGAGCTCGAGTCGCTCGGCACCATGACGCTCCAGGCTGTTGACGTCGACCTGATAGTGGATGGCGTCGACGTGGCCTGCCACGGCACGCCCGGCCATGCGGATATCGTACTGACGCCCAGGCTCGAGGGCGTCGTCGTGCATCCACACGATGTCGGCGTCGAAGGCATTGGACAGGGTGATGTCGGCGTCCGCCGCCACCAGCCAGTCGCCACGCGAGATATCGATCTCGTCTTCCAGGGTCACGGTGATGGCCTGGCCCGGGTAGGCGTCGTCAAGATCGCCTTCGAAGGTGACGATACGCTCGACCCGGCTGAGCTTGTTGGACGGCAGCGCCTTTACCGCCTGGCCGGGGCGCAGGATGCCCGCCTCCAGGGTGCCGGCGTAGCCGCGGAAGTCGAGATTGGGGCGATTGACGTACTGCACCGGGAAGCGCAGATCGCTCAGGTTCTGATCCCGGCTGACCTCCACGGTCTCCAGAAGCTCCAGCAGCGCCGGGCCCTGGTACCAGTCGAGGCGCTCGCCGCGATCGACCACGTTGTCACCCTTGAGCGCCGACAGCGGCACAAAGTGAATGTCGCTCGCATCGAGCTGCTCGGCGAAGGCGCGGTAGTCGGCGACGATCTCGTCGAAGCGCGCCTGGGAGTAGTCGACCAGATCCATCTTGTTGACCGCGATGACCAGATGCTGGATGCCCAGCAGGTCGGCGATGAAGCTGTGACGACGGGTCTGGGTCTGCACGCCATAACGGGCGTCGATCAGGATCACCGCGAGGCCGGCGGTGGAGGCACCGGTGGCCATGTTGCGGGTGTACTGCTCGTGCCCCGGGGTGTCGGCGATGATGAACTTGCGCTTGTCGGTGGAGAAGAAGCGATAGGCCACATCGATGGTGATGCCCTGCTCGCGCTCCGACTGCAGACCGTCGACCAGCAGCGCCAGATCCACCTCTTCGCCGGTGGTGCCCTTGGTCTTGGAGGCCTGGGTGATGGCCGCCAGCTGGTCGTCGAAGATCATCTTGGAATCGTGCAGCAGGCGACCGATCAGGGTCGACTTGCCGTCATCGACGCTGCCGCAGGTGATGAACCGCAACAGGTCCTTGTTTTCGTGCTCGTGCAGATACTGCTCGATGTTGTCAGCAATCAGACTGGACTGGTGAGACATGCTGTACCCCTGATGGTGACCCGACGTCGTGCTGGACGCCGGGCCCTTGATCTGTCATCTGCGTCCTCGCTCCCGATCACTGTCGGCCGGAGCAAGGCGCGTGGCTGCGTGCGGTCGGTGCCGGCGTCAGAAGTAGCCTTCGCGCTTCTTCTTCTCCATGGAACCGGCCTGGTCATGATCGATGGCACGGCCGGAGCGCTCGCTGGTACGGGTCAGCAGCATCTCCTGGATGATCTCCGGCAGGGTCTGGGCCTTCGACTCCACCGCACCGGTCAGCGGATAGCAGCCCAGGGTGCGGAAGCGCACCCACTTCTGCTCGGGCTCTTCGCCCTCGGCCAGGGGCAGGCGCTCGTCATCGACCATGATCTGCATGCCGTCGCGTTCCACCACCGGGCGCGGGGCGGAGAAGTAAAGCGGCACGATGTCGATGTTCTCGAGGTAGATGTACTGCCAGATATCCAGCTCGGTCCAGTTGGACAGCGGGAAGGCACGGATCGACTCGCCCTTGTTGATGCGGGCGTTGTACAGATTCCACAATTCCGGACGCTGGTTCTTGGGGTCCCAGCGGTGGTGACGGTCGCGGAAGGAGAACACCCGCTCCTTGGCACGGCTGGCCTCTTCGTCGCGGCGGGCGCCACCGAAGGCGGCGTCGAAGCCGTACTGGTCCAGCGCCTGCTTGAGGGCCTGGGTCTTCATCACGTCGGTATAGCCGCTGGAGCCGTGGTCGAAGGGGTTGATGCCGGCGGCACGCCCTTCCTCGTTGGTGTGGACGATCAGCTCCATGCCCGCTTCCTTGGCCATGCGGTCGCGGAAGGCGATCATCTCGCGGAACTTCCAGGTGGTGTCCACGTGCATCAGCGGGAACGGCGGCGGGCCAGGATGGAAGGCCTTGCGCGCCAGGTGAAGCATCACCGAGGAGTCCTTGCCGATGGAGTAGAGCATCACCGGGTTCGAGAACTCGGCGGCCACTTCACGGATGATATGGATGGACTCCGCCTCGAGCTGCTTGAGGTGGGTCAGTCGCTTCGGCGTGAGCGACGCCTGGGCGGCGCGCTCACGGGCTGGTGCGGAAAGGCTGGTCATGGCCGGACACCTCGCATGACGGGAAAAGTGGAGATGTCAGCGAGGATACTGCGGGGCGAGTAATAACGTAAAAGAATTAATAACTATCTTTTTAGAACCAAGCGTAAGACTCCTAGATATCGACGCGCTCCACCCAGGTCTGCCACTCTCCCTCTCGTTTCAACTCCACCACCCGGTAGCCGGGGCGCGACGCCTCGTCCACGGCGAAGTCCTCGCTGCCGGGCAGGAACTGGTCAGAGGTGGAGGGACAGGCGTAGACGTCGACCCTTCCATGGGCCAGAGACATCACGCCGTGGAAGGCCTGATGCACGTGACCGCACAGCACCATCTTCACCTGAGGATAGCCGTCCAGCACCTCCCAGAAGCCGTCGGCATCTACCAGGCCCAGGGCGTCGATCCAGGCGCTGCCCACCGCCAGCGGCGGATGGTGCATGGCGATCAGGGTCGGCCGGTCGTCCTCGGCCAGACGCGCGCCGAGCGCGGCCAGGGCCTCTTCTCCGAGCTGCCCGGTGGCCTCACCGACAAGCTGGGTGTCGAGCTGCAGAAGCCGCCAGTGGCCGGCCTCGACCTCGGGCAGGATGTCCCGCTCGGCGCCCATCAACGCCACGTCGTCGTGATTGCCGGGAATCCAGAACCAGGGACAGTCGAGCTCGCTCAATCGCTCGGTGGCGAGCCGGTAGGCGGCCTCGGACTCGTCCTGGCTGATGTCACCGGTGACCAGCACCAGGTCCGGGCGGTCGGCGTCCACCGCCTTGACCACCGCCTCAAGCTGATGGGCGGGCAGGCCTCGGCGCGAGCGCGCCATCGGGTCGGCGTACAGGTGGCAATCGCTAATCTGGATCAGGCGCATGGAGATCTCTCGACGGGCGGCAACGGCGAACCGGCTCAGGGCAACTGCGGCAGATCCAGCGAGTGGCCGTGGGCCAGCCCGTGATCGAGCCATTCGCCGAGGAAGCGATTGATCTGCAGCTTCTCGTCGGGCTGGTGCATATGCGCGTTGGGATAGCGGTAGCGGCCATCGAAGTGGCGCCGGCGCTGAAAGTCGGTGACCTCGGCCATGCGCACATCGTGATAAAGGTGCACGCGCATGCGCGGGCTGTCGATGACGCCGTCGAGGATACCCTCCTGGCTGACGCGAATGATGCTGGTATAGGGCGCCAGCTCTTCGACATGCAGACGCAGGGCACCGAGTCGACGCTCGCCGTTGAGCAGTTCGACCTCGCGACTTTCGCCCTCTTCCAGCTCGCCCAGCAGGCGCGTCAGGCGGATGTAGTTGGCCGTGCACTCGCTCTGCAGGGTGCGCAGATCGGTGACGTAGGCGCTGCGTTGGGTCACGCTACCTCCTTGCTCTCAACGACGCCCGTTCGGCGGCCAGCCAGTAAAAGCCGATCAGGCACATGGCGTTATCGAGTCTCCCTTGATTGAGAAGTTCCCAGGCACGATGAAATGGCAACACATGGACGCGGATATCCTCGTGCTCTTCGTCCAGGCCATGCACCCCACCCAGTCCGCTGGTATCGACGAGACCGCAGAAAAGCGTCACACGTTCGTCGCAGGCACCCGGACTAGGATAGTAGCTATGCAGCAAGATGAGGTCCCCGACCTCGCAACCGGCCTCCTCGAGGGCCTCGCGACGGGCCACTTCCTCGGCAGACTCGTCCTTGTCGACCAGTCCGGCCACGCACTCGAGCTTCCACGGGGTGTGGGCGTCTTCCATTGCGCCGGCACGGATCTGCTCCACCAGCACCACGCTGTCGCGTTCGGGGTCATAGAGCATGACGCCCACGGCGTCGTGCCGGCTATGCACCTCGCGCACCACCGCCTCGCTCCAGCCACCTTCGAACTTGCGATGGCGGAAGGTCAGCTTGTCCAGACGAAAGAAGCCCTGGTGCAGGCAATCGCGTGACACCAGTTCGACGTCCTGGGCGGTAAAGGGGGCATCGATGTTGCTCGTTTCCGGCATGGGGACCTCCGCAGACAGATCGGCCCATTATCCGGATCGGTCAGGGGCCCCACAAGGCGAGTCCAGGTGGGGCCTCCTGTCAAGGCGGGAAACGACAGGGAAATCGGCGCGGGTCAGAGCTCGTTGAGCGCCTGATCATAGCTCGTTGAGCAGGGCGCGCGCCTCGGCCTTGAGCGCCTCATCAGAGGCTTCGCGTCCGGCGCGAACCGCGCCGGCGATGGCCTTTTCTGCGTGCTGGCGGGCCTCGGCGTCGCGGCCCTCGTCGGCCAGGTAGGCGGCGTAGTAGTAGTTGACGTCGATACCGCCGGGGCGAATCGTCAGCGCGCGCTTGAACATTTCCTCGGCCTTGTCGTCATCACCGAAGGCCACCGGCCAGCCCGGAGCACGGTCATACAGCGCCCCCAGGGTCACGTAAGCCGAGCCATCGAGGCCGTTGGCGTCCAGTGCGATGGCCCGCTCCAGCGCCCGCCGCGCGGCCTTGGCGTTGTCCAGCGCGCCGAGCCCGCCCTTGGCCTTGGCCAGGGACGCCTCGATGATGCCCTCCCAAACCAGCAGCTCGCTGACGTTGGGATTGGCCGAGCTCAGCTCGTGGGCCTCGGCGGCCAACGCCGTCAACGGGGCTTCCTGGGCCGACAAGGCGCTCGAGGTGGTGACGCTTTCCCAGCGGTTCCTGAGCTGGTCGAGCTCACCCTGCCAGGCCAGCGCCACGCCGCTGGCGAGGCAGGCGGACAGGGTAACAAGCGTCAGTGCCGTCGTGGCCAGCAGCCGACGCGGGCGTCGACGCAACGCGGTAGATGGAACATCAGGCGAGGCGGAAAACAGGGTTCGTGACATTTGGCGGCTCCGGATACTGTTATTGTGATGCACCCTGATGCTGGGTGGTCATGGTGGGCGGCCGTAGTGCGCGATCAGGCCAAGCCATCAGGCCGAGCGATCAGGCCAAGCGCTGCCGAGCACTAACCGGCAGCGTTGTGACCCGATACGGAAAGCCACACGCGTTCTGGCGCCCTCCCCGAAATGTAACGAACGTTTGATTTATTCGCCAGTCGCATTCTTCGTCGACCGCTCACTGCATCGCTCCCCTGACCTTTCCCCCACCACCCAAAGCGCTTGCGACCTGACCCAAGTCGCGGCACCCTCGTGGACCTTGTCTGATTCAACGACTCACCGAGGATCGCCATGAAAGGCCGCAACATGACTCGCTGGCGTGACCCGGCGAAGGATCCCCGTCAGGAACCCAAGAGCAACCTGATTACCCTGGAAGGTGCCGAGCGCCTGAGGGGCATTCTCGACCACCTGAGCCGGGTCAAGCGACCGCAGCTATCGGCCAAGGTCGGCGAGGCGGCGGCCCTTGGCGACCGCAGCGAGAACGCCGACTACACCTACAACAAGAAGGAGCTCAACCGGGTCATCGGTCGCATTCGCTACCTGACCAAACGCCTGGATGAGTTGCAGGTGGTGGACCGCCTGCCGGCGGACACCGATCGGGTGTTCTTCGGCGCCTTCGTCACCCTGGAGGACGAAGACGGTGAAGAGATGTCACTGCGCATCGTCGGCCACGACGAGACCGACACCAGCAAGCGCTGGATCAGCGTCGACGCGCCGCTGGCCAAGGCGCTGCTGGGCAAGTCGCTGGACGACGAAGTGACGGTGGCCGCCCCCGGCGGGGAGACCACCTGGCTGATCACCGAGATCCACTACCGCACGCCGGGTCAGAAGACCTAGCCCAGCAGGCACTTAGCCCGGCAGGTACCTAGCTAGCCCCTGGCGAGGCGGGCACGGTAGACCCGAAAACGGCCATTGTCGGCCAGGATCTCGAAGCCGCCGAAGGCCTTCTCCAGGGGATCTGCGTAGGGCAGGAAGGCGTTGGCCACCAGGATCAATTGCCCGCCTGGCGTCAGGTGCTGGGGCGCCTCCTGGATCAGACGGGCCGCCGGGCCGTAGTCGATGGAGCGCTCCTGGTGAAACGGCGGATTCGAGACGATGGCGTCGAAGCGACGACCCGCCAGCGCCGAGTAGACGTCGCTTTCCAGTGCCTCGCCGTTTAGCCCATTGGCCGCCAGCGAGCGCTGGGTCGCTTCCACCGCAAAGGCGCTGACGTCCACCGCGGTGACATCACGCCCCTGCTGTGCCATCCAGGCCGCCAGAATGCCGTCACCGCAGCCCATGTCGAGCACCTGGCCCCGGGGCAAGGCGGTCTCTAGCTGCTCGATCAGAAGCCCCGTGCCCTCGTCGAACTTGCCGTGTCCGAAGACGCCTGGATGGCTTGCCAGCGTCAGGCCGGCGGCCTCGAAACGCGTCCACACCGCTTCCGGATCGAGGGGCTGGGGCGCCGAGCGGGTCGCGAACAGCGAGCAGCGCCGGGCGCTGTCGAGCTTGCGACAGCCCATGCCCAGAGCCGCCAGCACCTTGAGTACCCGCTTGATGCCACCCTGGTGCTCGCCCACCAGTTGCATCGGCGTGCCTTCGGGCAATACCTGACACAGCCACAACAGCCACCACTCCCCTAGGGCGTGGGACTTGGGCCAGAACAGCACCACCCCCGGCGGCGGCGACGCCTCGGGCGAGAACGGCGACAGCGCCGGGCGCCCCTGGGCCTGCCAGGCGGCACGCACCGACACATCGGCGCTGATCAGGGTCCCTTCGCCCTGCTCGAGCCAGCTATCCCGAGGCGGCGCCACCCACCACCAGCCGCGATAGTCGGCGTCCTGACGCTCGAGCAGTTGGCACACCGGGGTTTCGGCACTCATGTCGGGGTCTCCTCACGGGTGTCAGCGCCGCCGTCGCGCGGCGATGGACGCTCCTCGGGGTCGGCCGGACGGCGGAAGGTATAGAGCAGATAGCGGCCCAGCCGCCAATGGGGGTCCAGGCGGCAGTAGGCGTGCTCCAGCGCCACCAGCTTGTCGAGTTCCTTGTCGTTCTGGGGCGGGTGGCGCAGGTAATCGTGGAACACCCTGATCCCCGCCACGCCCTCGCAACGAAGCCCGGCTTCTTCGGTCCAGGCCATCACCTGGTCATGGGTCAGCGGCGAGATCGGTGTCAGCCGCTGACGCTGCCCCTTGCCCTCGAGCCGATCCTCCAGCGCCTTGTCCAGGTTGCCCTTGACCACGTTGGACAGCCGCAGGGCGTCGCGGTTGAACACCATCAGCGACAGTTGAGCCCCTGGCGCCATCAGCGCGGCCAGACGATCGATGGCCGCCCTGGGGTCGCCCAGCCATTCGAGCACCGCGTGGCACACCACCAGCGGCCAGGGCCCAGGGGCCTCGCCCGCCAGGTCCTGCAGCGGCGACGTCAGATAGCGGACCCGGGACGCCTCGACACCCTGGGCGTCGATCGCCTCCCGGGCCCGGTCGAGCATTTCGCCGGCGGGCTCGGCCAGCGTCACCGCATGCCCACGCTCGAGAAACCACTGGGCCTGCTGACCGAGCCCCGCCCCCACGTCCAGCACCGGCTGGCCTTCGAGATCGAGCATCTCCGGCAGTAGGCGGTCCAGCAACGACAGGCGCAGCTCGCCGCGCAGGTGCCCGTAGAGCGACGCCGAGAACTTGTCCGCCAGTCCATCGAAGTGGCGATCGCCATGGACAGACAGCGGCGCACCGCCGGACGCATGACCAGCAACAGAAGCGGCAGCATCAGAAGCAGCGACAGAACCAGCAGCGGGAGTGACGGCAGCGTCACTCGTGGGGTGTTGAGACATCGAAAACGCCAGACAGGTGTGGATAACAAAGAGCCGTGGCGCGCATTCTACCGAGCCAGGCCAGCGCTGACACCCGCCCTCATCACCTGCCTAGCCACCTTCCCTGCCACCGTCCCAGCCACCTTCCCTGCCAACTGCGGGTTTATCTTGGCGAGTCAGCCGCTTATAATGCCGCCCCAACGCCCTCTTAGCTCAGCAGGATAGAGCAGCCGCCTCCTAAGCGGCAGGTCGCAGGTTCGAATCCTGCAGAGGGCGCCATGTCAGCCCTGCGATCCATGCCCCCTCCCCTGACATTCCGGCGCTTTTTTCCCCAATTATTGATCCTGGATATTGCTGCAAGCCCTTCCTGCCCGGGCTCAACCGTACTTTTGCACCTCATCAATCCTGCTGCTCGAAGATGACCCACGCCTTGTTTTTAGCCCAATTCGGTGTTGCCACAAGATCGACACCGGCCATCAGACCGACAACAGCAAGCAGCCCTTAGAGGAGCTTTCAGCCACCTCGACCAGCAGGAAACCCAACAGGTCAAACATGAGATTGAGCAGAGACAATTGGCCGCTATCGGTGCTCTCTTCCTCAAGTTGCTACCGCTAACTCACACCAGCGACAACTACTGAACAGAGATTCCAGAGCTGAGCGGTAAAATACCGAGAGAGGCCATCCAGAACTGCAGGGCGACAGCGAGACGCCTGAGGAGCTGGAGGCAACTCTGGGAAGCGCCCTACCCATCAACCCCGCCATACGGCGGGGTTGATCCGTTTTGAGCCCTATCAAACGCGCGACCCTGGCGCGCTCTCGACACCCCGCCCCGCCTGCGCGCTAAACCCGTCGGTTTTAATGCACTCATGCGCTGGCCGCCAACACGCACCACTACTAGGCTCTGACAGTTATAGAGGGTTACGAGGACTCATGCGGAATCACGCGAATTTATGCTGAGGATGCTACGCGTTGGAGTAGCGTCAGTGGCGGAAAGGATAAATCTATGCCAAGTTCGCAACGAGGTGGCTTAGAAGGGCCTGACTGGTCCGGAGCCTGCTTACGACACAAAGCGGACATGCCGGCAAAGGCAGCGTGCTCGGTCATCGGTGTTATGAGGCTGGAACGATAATTGATATTATACTACCAAGCTATACTTAATTTTCCTGATTTTCAGACGGTTAGGTGTGGATATGGCGCGCGGTATAACCCGAATGAACGTGCCGACGCGTTCAAGTCAATGAAACGAGCCGGCTGTCGAACACCTGTTAAATCGAAGGAAAGCAATGAGTGAAGAGCAAGAAGAAGCACAGGGAGTGACAGCCTCAGAGCGTTATCTCGCTTGGCTAGGTAAAAATACCTTTCTAAGTCCCTGGTGTTTTCCGAACCTGTACACAGACGAAGGGAAGAAAGCCGAGAGTGGCGATGGTAAAGAACTTTGTGACCTTCTTGTTGTTTTCAAAGAACACGTAATCATTTTCTCTGACAAAGATATTGCCTTTAAAGATACCGGTGATTTGGAAGTAGACTGGGGGCGCTGGGTAAGAAAGGCAGTATTAAAATCCGCGCCTCAAGTGTTTGGTGCCGAAAAATTTCTTTGCGAGCACCCTGGTCGAATATTTTTAGATCGAAAATGTACTCAACCCTTTCCGATTTCTTTCCCTTCCAACGACCAAATAAGAATTCATCGAATACTGGTCGCAAGAAACGCAGTAGAAAGGTTCAGAAAACATGCTTCGGGATCAGGGTCTTTGATGCTCAACCCGGCATTAATCGGGAAGGAAATGGAGAAAACTCCTTTCCAAGTTGGGTCGGTAAATCCTGAGAAAGGCTTCGTTCATGTGCTGGACGATTTAGCACTAGATACTTTGATGCGAGAGCTAGATACGGTTTACGACTTTACCAGCTATCTATCTGATAAGGAAGCATTGGTTTCGTCGGGCCGTTTAGCTATTTCGGCAGGTGAAGAGGATCTTCTAGGGTTTTATTTATCGCAATCGAACAAGGATCGTGACCCAGGTTTCTATGTTAACGACGAGGACCTCATTATTGTAGATGAGGGCATCTATGACGAAATAAAGGATTTGCCTCAATATAAGAAAGGCAAGGAGCTTGACGCATCTTCTTACTTTATTGACAGATTCATCGAGTATTTTGGTCAACATGCGAAAAACAATACGTGGCACTTCAGCAACGCTGAAGACTTCGACTCGGTTACCCTTGGCATTAGGGAATTTGCTTCCGAGTCGAGAGTTGGACGTCGAATCTTAGCAGATTCAATACACCAGAAAATCAGGTCTTTAAATCCAGACGAGAGGGGCGTCCGTCTCCTGCTATCCCCAACCAATCCTGAGACTATGTATGTCTGGCTAGTACTACCTATTTCCGGACATTTCGAGTCCTACCGGGAATATCGAGAATTTCGAGCTGGGCTTCTCATCGCATACTGTCAGTCCGCAAAGCTGCTTAAGACTGAACGGAGAATCGTGGTTGGAGTCGCCACCGATCCCCCCGGCTCAAATGGTGGTAGTGAAGATATGATATACATTGATACAGATACTTGGTCTGAAGATGACTACGCGGAAGCGCGAGACGTGCGTGAAAAACTTGGGCTATTTAAAGAAACTAATGTAATAGAAAAAAGCGAGAGGCACTACCAATATCCGGTAGAAAGAAAAAGCACTGATAACCGCGAAAAGCGACAAAAAGAAAAAGAACGAAAAAAGAAAAGAAACAATCAGAAGGGCGCAAGGCGAAAGAACCGGCGCCGAAAATGATTTAACCAGTGCATCAACGGGACCGGTTTCCGCTTCGCTCCAAACCGGCCCGTAATGCAGGCGTTATCTTCTCTGGCTAAACGTCCGCTTCTGGCTGACTGCCCCCCCCTGACCTTTCCCCTGCCCCCTCCCCCAGGAAGCGCTCCACAGCCCCATTCGAAAGTACTATGCAGAAACAGCAGCGGCCCGAAGGCGGCTTAGTGGCGGGATCTCGGGCTCTGTGCCAGCTTTCTAAATCAGAAATGTTTTGAAGACGATTCTCGAGCGGTGGCGAATCAGGCGCTGCGCCGGGCGGGCTATGTTGCGTCCTGTCGATGCGTGACGTCCCCGCCCACCCGAGGCTCGGACGACACCAGGCACGATCGGATCGACAGCACGACGGCGCGGATTGGCGGGATGGAGGCGATGTCCGCCCGGCTCAGACCACCATCGATAACAGAAAGGGAGTTCGGGAAGATGCTTCGTCACATGACCACGGCCACCGTCGCCGGGGCGCTGCTCTGCGCTTCGGGGCTCGCGCAGTCGGCCGTTCCACTCGATCAGGCAACCCTCAAGGGCGACGAGGTGATCGAGACGCCCGCCGGCGAGATCGAACTGCAGGACAGCTACTTCGATGAACAGGCGTCGCAGCGACTGTTCGATACCATGGACGTACAGCGGGCCGCCCAGGCCTATATCTGGTCGACGCCGCTGGTCAGCACGACGACCTGGCGGGACAACCAGGGCGAAGCCTTCGGTACCGATGAACCCGGTGCCTTTGCCGTCCTCGAGACGCTCAAGGAAAAACGCGGCATCGTCACCGCCAACCTGACGACCCCCTACATCTTCAACTTCACCGATCTTTCCGATGGACCGGTGCAGATCGACTACCCACCCGGCCAGACCGCCGGCGGGGTGCTCGACATGTGGATGCGCCCGGTATTCGACCTCGGCCTGACCGGCCCCGACAAGGGCGAAGGCGCCACCTACATCGTGGTCGGCCCCGGTGACGATCCCGACGACTACAGCGAGGAAGATGCCCACGTCTTCCAGAGCGAGACGAACAACGTGCTGGTGGGCATCCGTATCCTCGATCCCGACCCGGCCTACTACGACACCTATGTGTCCCAATACCAGATGGGGCCGGTGGGTGACACCTCGCCCAGCACCTTCGTCAAGGGCAAGGACGTCGAGTGGAGCGCCACCGCCCCACGGGGCCTCGCCTACTGGGAAAAGCTCGCCTCGATCATCGACGAAGAGCCGGTGCGCGAGATCGACAAGGCGTGGATGGCGATGCTCGCGCCGCTCGGCATCATCAAGGGCGAGGCCTTTGCACCGGACGAGCGCCAGCGAGAGATCCTGCTGCAGGGCGCGGCCCTGGGTGAGCTGATGACCCGCAACCTGCAGGTGAATCCGCGCTATGCGGATGTCTGGTGGGAGGGCACCTCCTGGTACAAGAGCTTCGACTTCGTCGTCGCCCAGGCCACCGATACGCTGCAGCAGATCGACGAACGTGCGACCTGGTTCTACGAGGCGGTCGGCTCCAGCGAGGGAATGGTCAACCCGACGCCCGGCGCGGGACAGGTCTACATGACCACCAAGCGTGACGCCAACGGCGACATGCTGCGCGCCGATCGCAACTACGTGCTGCATGTCCCGGCGGAGGTTCCGGTGGAGCAGTTCTGGTCGCTGACGCTCTACAGCGAAGACACTCGCCGCCCCTATGACAACGGAGGAACGGAGATCTCCGATGTCAGCCTCGACAGCCGCATGGAACAGCTCCAGTACAACGAAGACGGCTCCATCGATCTCTACATCGGTCCAGATGCCCCGGACGGCCTGGAAAGCAATCACATGAAGACGGTCGAGGATGATGGCTGGTTCGTGTACTTCCGCCTCTACGCACCAGGCCAGGCCTTCTTCGACAAGTCCTTCTCACTCCCGGACTTTGAACTCGTCGAGTAATCCCCTGTTCGACCCGCCGCCCTTGCCGGCGGGTCGCCCCTTTTCACGCCGCGGGAGCCGATCATGAAATGCCTGTCCAGACCCCTTCTGTGCGCCGGTCTTGCCCTGACCCTGCCACTGGCCCTGACACCGGTCGCATTGGCCCAGTCCGAGCGCGCGACGGAACTTGCCAACCTGCCCTTTGAACAGAACCGTCCCACCGAGCAGACCGCCCAACAGTTGATGGAGGAGCTGACCTTCCAGCGAGCGACACAGACCTATCTGTGGGCGCTGCCACTATTGAACACCATGGGAATGCGCGACGGCGCGGCGGAGGCCTTCGGCACCGGCTACAACGTCATGCCCATCTGGACCGAGCGCCTGGACGCCAGGACGCTGATCACGACGCCCAACTCGGACCTGATCTACGGCATGGTATTCGCAGACCTGGGCGAGAGCGGCCCGCTGGTCTTCGAGGCGCCACCGAAGCTGCAGGGTATCCTGCTGGATGCCTGGCAACGCCCGATTCCCGTCGACGGCGGCGAATACTTCGGTGATCTGGGCCTGCCGGGGCCAGACGGTGGCGAGGGCGGCAACTTCCTGATCGTGCCGCCGGGCTGGGAGGGCGACGTTCCCGAGGATCACTACGTCTATCGCTCGGGCACCAACAACGTCTTCTTCTTCCTGCGCTCGTTCTATCAGTCCCTCGACAACATCGCGCCGGCGACGGACCTGTTGAAACAGTCGCTGATCTATCCCCTCGGCGAGAAGGATAGCGCCAGGCCGATGGAATTCCCGGACGCCGCGGGCGGCTCCTACAACATGCTGCCGCGCTCCGATGCCACGGCATTCGACCAGCTCAAGTATCTGGTCGATACCGAAGGAGAAGCCCTTGCCGGCCCCGACTGGCTGGGCATGCTCGAGGGTATCGGTATCGCCTCGGATCGGGACTTCGCCCCGGATGAGTCGACCCGAAAGACACTGGAAGCCGCCGCCCAGACCGGCTACAAGACCAGCCGCGTCATCGGCTTCCAGCACGGTCTGAACGGCGAGGACTTCCGCGTGTACGAGGACCGCCAATGGCTGAATCCGGTCAACAACGTCTCGGCCCGCTGGCCCGACGTGCCGGTCGGGCTCGACTGGATGTCGAGCGAGGCGGGATACCGTGAACTGGACGCCCGCGCCTGGTTCTTCACCGACTACTTCTCGATCAGCCCCGGCATGGTGTCGATGACCCCCGGCAAGGGCGCCTTCTACATGATCGCCTTCGAGGATGCGGACGGCGAGCCTCTGGGCGGCGACCAGCACTACACCCTGACACTGCCCCCCGATATCCCGGCGGAACTGTTCTGGTCGGTGACGTTGTACGAGGCTGAGAATGCCTCGGGCCTCGACAATGGCCAACCGTTTCCCTCGCTCGGCAAGCTCGATGAACCCGCCCAGGAAGACGACGGCAGTACCCAGCTTTATCTCGGCCCCGAGGCCCCGGAGGGCCAGCAGGACAACTGGCTCGCCACCGCCCCGGGGCGAGGCTTCTTCGCCATCCTGCGCCTCTATGCCCCCGCCGAACCGGCGCTGGACGGCAGCTGGAAGCCAGGTGATATCGAGAAGGCGCAATAATCACAGGTCCCCCCGGGAAGGTGGCGGGCACCTGGCCAGGTGGTAACGCCCCCACGCGTTATTGCCTTGATGGAGAAAAACAGAAGGCCCGCCATAGGCGGGCCTTCGTCTTGATCAGCCATGCTGCAAGCCAAGTGGTTCGAGGGCCGTGCTTGGCTACTTGGCTTGGTCTTACTTGGCTTGGCTTGGCTTGGCTTAGCTTTCACAGTTCTCGCCGACCCAGTGACCTTCCTGCTCGATGGTGACCTGCTGGCCGTTGTCCATCTCGATCATGCTATTGAAGTGCTCGTCACTGTGCATCGTGATACTGGCATCGAAGGTGGTCGTGCGAGCGCCGGCGGGACAGGTTGCCTGGGCATCGATGGTATCGCCATCGCGTCTGATCTTGATGTCTTCGCAACCAGACGATGTCCAGTCCTCGCGCAACGTGGCGATCATGTCACTGGATTCTTCCGCGGTCATGCACTGCGTCTCGGCCGTCTCCTGAGTCATCTGCTCAGGCATCTGGTCGCCTGACATGCTTTGGATAATTTCCCATTGTCCAGGCTTGAGGTCGCTGGCCATGGCGCTGGTGGATACCGCGATCAGCAGAGAGGCAAGCAAGAGGTGTCGTGACATGGATCCTTCCCGTCTTTTTTTGGTGAAAAGTCGCCGAGGTATCGGCGCCCCCAGCCTATCTCACCAATGACCGGCAAAACGGAAAAACATCCAAAAGAAAGCAATTAAACAACAGAACGTTACATCAAGGATCGTGCTGTCGATGTCGGCACGTTCGCACGCGGGAAGCCATGATCCTGCCGACCCGGGAGGTTCACACCGGGCTCGTCATACCGTCTGTCAGGTCGCGCGTCATTCCTCTCGACTAGGCGCTGTCCGAAAAGTCGATGAGCGAAGGTTAGACAAGGCAAAAATCGGTGAGAAAGCGCAGTTTACGGGGTGTAAATGAGCATTTTGATCCGATTTTTAACGCCGTATTACCGAGCGCAGGCACTTTTCAGACAAGCCCTAGGCCAGGGCGAAGCCTGTGTAATCCGTCTGCGCATCTTCCCTTGGGCTATCGTGCAAGGGTGTCGACGCAGGGTCGATGTCTCTGCGCTCGTCTGTCTCGCTGGTCTGGCCCGTCAGCCGTCTCACCAGATCATCGACATAGGCGGCGACATCTTCCGGATCCAGGGCACGGTGAATGGTGCCAAGATATTCCGCCTGATCGGCTCCGTAGTCTCGGCTACCCAGCAAGGAACTCAGTCCACCGACCGGACCCACACGATTCTCGTGCCCGTAAGACTCGCCACGGGCCAGCAGCCCCGTCAAGCCGACCTCCATCGGTACGAATCTCGCAAGGCCTCTTGCGGCAATGCGTACGTCACACGCCATGACGAGCTCGTGGCCTCCATACCGGGCCATGCCTTCCACCTTGGCGATGGTGGTCTGCGGGAGGTCTTCGATTCGCGCAAGAAGACGCTTGAACTCACGCTTTCTGCTGTCGTCATCGCCGACCTGGGGGAACGAGGCACCCTTCAATGTCTTGTATCCCGCCAGGCGCGAGAACACTTCAGGGAACCGAGACTGAAAGACGATGGCATCGATTCTGGCATCGCGCTCGAGATGATCCAGCAGCTTGCTCATCTCGTCGAGAAAGATGGCACCATTCGGGTCCAGAGGGGCATCCAGGAAGGTCACCCAGGCGGCACCTCGGCGTACCGATACGTTAAAGGTGGTGAAATTTCTGTACTGCATGACAATCCCCTCGGACAGATTCGTGAATCCGTCGCCGGCCTGGCACTGCGGATGGTCGAGCCATTCTGCGCCTTGCACGCCGGCCTCCCGTGGCTACCATTCAGCTCGATGACACTCGGACCAACTTAGCCCAGTCGAGATGGCTTCAGAATGGCCGCTTTCCGGTTTCAGAATTCGCAAAATCCGTATAATGGGGACCAATTTTTGCCCTTTCAGGCACTTCCCTCACATTCTCTCCCCCGACAAGACGCCCGGCAGTGCCAGCTCTCTGTACCAGAGTTCCCTCTGCTAGCTCTCTACCAGCTCTCTTTACCGGTTCCCTCTGCCTGCTCTCTGCCAGTTCCCTCTACCAGCTCTCTTTACCAGTTCTCTCGGGCCGAGACGGCCTGCTCTCTCACAGATAGCTCCTGGCAGAGCGTTTCGGCGAAAGCCTTCACCCGCCGGGGTTGGTCGCGAGCGGGAGGAAACATCAGCTGCAAGGGCTTGGGGGGCGCTGCCACGTCCTCGAGCAGTGGCACCAGCCGCCCCTGTTCAAGGTCTTCCTGGACGTCCAGCTCGGACTTGAGGCAGATGCCATGACCTTCCACCGCCCACTGGCGCACCAGTGAGCCGTCGTTGGCGATCCGATTGCCCTTAACCGTCACCTGCTGCGGTGCGTCCTCAGGCCCAAAGCTCCAGACGTTGTCCAGCGCCGCACCAAAACGCATCACCAGGCAGTTGTGCTGTGCGAGTTCCGTGGGGATGCCAGGAACGCCATGGCGCTCCAGGTAGGTAGGGGCGGCACAGACGATCCGGCGAAACGATCCCAGCTGGCGAATGCGCAGGCTGCTGTCCAGCACTTGCCCGAACCGAAGCGCCAGATCAAAGCCCTGACCGACGATATCGGTGAAACCGTCCGACAGCGACAGTTCGAGCGATACATCCGGGTTTTCGCGGGCAAAGTTCGCCATCACCTGGGACACCACCCCGCGGCCCAGGTCGATGGGCACGCTGATGCGAATCGGCCCGGACAGGGTCTGGGCGCCATGACGAATGCGGGATTCCAGCTCCTCAAGCTCTGCCAGCACCTGCTTGGCGCCCTCGACCAGGGTACGGCCTTCTTCGGTGAGGCTGATGGAGCGGGTCGTGCGATTGATCAGCACCACGCCGAAGTACTGCTCCAGCGACGCCAGGCGCTCGGACACGGTGGTACTGGAAAGCCCCGTCTCTCTGGCCGCCGCCACCAGGCTGCCCTTTTCCACGATGGTCAGAAAGAGGCGCATGTTGTGAACGAGCATTATTCGGATTCTCCGGATTTATTTTTCGAATATAGGCGGTTTATCCCCCCAACCCCAGCCGATACCGTTCATCGCCTCACTGCTGGGCCGGTAGCCATGCTACTCCCTGCGGAGCCTTGAACGAGGCTTCGGTTGCCGACCCTCGCATTCCGAAGCTCCGGCCCCCCCGCCGTCCAACCAGCGTCTTCTCAGGAGTGATCCCATGCGCTTGTCTGCTTTCCCCCTGCTTGCCACCAGCGTCGCGATGGCAACGCTCTCGATCGCCGGCCCAGCCACCGCCGCCACCGAGGTGGTGCTGCGCTCGGAGGTGACGCCACAGCCGCTGAACCCTGCCAGAGGCGACGCCAGTCCCCAGGCCAGCGTGCTGTGGGGCGACATCACCAAAGATGTGCCCAGTGGCGCCATCATCGAGTTCAAGGAAGGCTTTGCCTCGCCCCCACATATTCACAACATCACCTACCGTGCGGTCGTCATCGAGGGTGCCGTGCACAATGATGACCCGGATGCCGCCACCATGTGGATGGGTCCGGGGTCGTTCTGGACACAGCCGGCTGGCGAGGATCACATTACCTCCGCCATCGCCGAAGAAGGCGCCACCATCTTTCTGGAAATTCTGAAGGGCCCCTACCTGGTCCAGCCCTCGGACCAGGCCTTCGACAATGGTGAGAAACCCGTCAACCTAGAAGCCGGCAATATGGTCTGGCTAGATGCCGATGCCATCAACTGGCTCGAGGTACCCGGCCAGTCGCAGGAAAAGGGCGCCGAAGTGGCCTTTCTCTGGGGAAGCACCGCGCCCGGAGAAGCCAACGGCTCCCTGCTGAAGATCCCGGCAGGAGGCTCGGGGACCATCAGCGGGGACGGTGATGCCTTGCGCGCAGTTGTCATCCAGGGCGACGCCGAACTGAGCGGGGCCGATATTCAGGGCTCGTCACCGCTTCCCTCTGGCAGCTATTTCAGCGCGAATGACGACTCGGCTCCGCTCTTGACCTGCACCTCGGACGCCGAATGCCTGTTCTACGTGCGCACGGATGGCAGCTTCGACTTCGCGTCGCGCTGACCTCCCGACGCCTCGCGTTCGCCGTGCCCCCGGCCTCCCGGAAAGATTCGTGCAGGCTCGATACCGCGCCTCTGCCCCGGGGGCCGCTCGGTGCTGCCGCCCGGCCCGGCCGGGGGGCGTTGCGCACGGTGAAGGCATGGTTAAAGCAAGGTCGAGGCAGGGTAAGGCATCGCCGGAGCACCACCGCGCCGCGGTCCTTTCAAGCCCTTGCCTCGGCCCTGCAGCGAACCGCGCTATCTGCAGCGTGGCGCTTGCCTTAAGCTGGTGCCGAGGCCATCAACGTCACCGGGAGCCTAGTGAATGGACACAGATGGACTACGCCTGTTTGTACTGGCGACCGAGACGCTGAATATCAGCGCGGCGGGACGCCAACTCGGCATCGCACCGGCGGTCGCCAGCGCTCGACTATCCAAGCTTGAACATCAGGTCGGTGCCGACCTGCTGCACCGCTCTACCCGCAAGGTATCGTTGTCCCAGGAGGGCGCGGCCTTTCTTCCCTTCGCCAAGGAGATGCTGGCCCAGGAGGACGCCGGGCTCGCCGCCCTCGGCAAGGACAGCGAAGAGGCGACCGGGCGCCTGCGATTCGCCGCCTCCAGCACCTTCGCCCAGCTCTATGTCGCACCGATTCTGCCGGAATTTCTCGAACGCTATCCCAGCGTCAGCCTGGAGTTGCGACTGTCGGATACCCAGACCAACCTGATCGAGGGTGGGTTTGACCTGGCCTTGCGCAACTATCCGATCGAGGACAGCAACCTCAAGGCGCGCAAGCTGGCCGACGACAAGCGCGTGCTGTGTGCCTCCCCCGACTACCTGAAGCGCCACGGCGTGCCGAGGACGCCGCAGGACCTGCAAAGCCATCGGCTGGTGGCCTTTCAGGGTGGCACGCCGCGGGCGTTATCAAAGAACGGGATGCGCACCCCTCACACCTTTCCCCCGGCCGGGGCCAAGCCCCGCGTCTATTGCGACGATGGCGCCAGCATGAGGGTGGCCGCAGTGGCGGGCACCGGCATCACCATGCATGCGCTGTGGAGCATCCACGAGGACCTGGAACAGGGGACGCTGGTCAGGATACTGCCCGACCACGAGGTCGACGATCATTCCGCCATCTGGCTGGTTTACCCGAAAGCCAACGTGCTGACGGCCAAGGTCCGGGTCTTCATCGACTTCCTGCTGGAGAAGATCGGCACTCCACCGATCTGGGACAGGCACTGACAGCACTACGCCCTACTACGCCGTACTACGCAGTAGCCGGCGCGCACTGTCAGCGATTTCCAGAAACTGATTCCCGGGTCATGGCGTTTTTTTCCAAGGCGGCATCGGCAATCCTGTAGGCATTGATCCACACCCCCTACAGGAGACCGACAATGTCCACCTCATCGATGTCCGCCATGGTCCTCAACCGCTACGGCGAGGACGCGCCGTTCGAATCCGCCACACTGCCTCGCCCCCAGGTCAGCGCCGGTCAGGTGGTGGTGCGTATCGCCGCCACCAGCGTCAACACCATCGACACCATGATCCGTCAGCTGGGCCAGGAGGAGCTGCCGATCGCACCGGATCTGCCCGCCGTGCTCGGCATGGACTTTGCCGGCACCATCGAGGAAGTCGGCGAAGGCGTGACCGGCTTCGCCCCGGGCGATGAGGTCTACGGCTGCGCCGGCGGGCTCACCGACCTGCAGGGCAGTCTGGCCGAGTACATGCTCGCCGACGCCCGACTGATCGCGCACAAACCGCGTTCCCTGTCGATGCGTGACGCCGCGGCCCTGCCGCTGGTCGCCATCACCGCCTACGAGGGCCTGACCCGCGCAGGCGCAGGAACCGGCGATAAGGTACTGGTGCATGGCGGCGCCGGTGGCGTCGGCCATGTGGCGGTGCAGCTTGCCCGCCATCTGGGGTGTGAGGTCTACGCCACCGGTTCCGGCGACAAACAGCGCGAACTGATCGAAGGCTTCGGTGCCACCGCCATCGACTTCAAGACCCAGAGCGTCGATGACTACGTCAACCAGCACACCGATGGTGCCGGCTTCGACGTCATCTTCGACAGCGTGGGCGGCCCCAACCTGATCAACTCCTTCAATGCGGTCAAGCTCAACGGCCAGGTGGCGACGACCATGTCGCTGGCCGAACTGGACATGACCCCGGCGCACTTCAAGGGCGCCTCGCTGCACGTGATCTTCATGCTGATTCCGATGATCCACAACGTCGGGCGGGAAGTGCACGGCAACATCCTGTCGACGCTTGCCGAGATCATCGATTCGGGGGCACTGACGCCGCTGGTGGACGACAACCGCTTCGCCCTGGCCGACGTCGGCAAGGCCTACGCCCACCTCACCTCGGGCAAGGCCGTCGGCAAGGTGGTCGTGGAGGTCGAGGGCTGATCAGGAAAACCAGCGTGTCAAGGTAGCGCTGGCCCTGTCCTTGTGCTCATCCTTGACGTAGGCCGCCACGGTCATCAGCGCCACCGCCAGCATGCCCATGTCGTCGGTGTAGCCGACCAGCGGGGTCAGATCCGGCAGGGCGTCCAGCGGTGAGATGAAGTAGCCGAGCGCACCGTAGATGGTGGTCTTGGCCCACACAGGAGTGTCCTTGTCCCGGGCGGCGTAGTAGAGCGTCAGTGCCCGGGACAGGGTGACCTCGCCGGCGGCCTTGGCGTAGCGCCCGACCTTGGCCCAGAAGCGCTCGTCGGAATAGTGGCCCTGGTGCTCGTCGATCGGCTCTCCGGCCAAGATGACCTGCTGGGTTGTCTCGTCTTTCATTTTTTCCTCCCGTTGCGCCGTGGCATCGCCCGCTGCCCTTCCCTGAGCCGGCCCCAGTCGGCGATATCTTTATCGCTGATACCGCTGTCCTAGTGAAGCAGGACTCACCGTGTCAGTTCAATGGTGTCGCCCTGCCCCGTGCCTGCGCCAGCATCATCGGATGTTTCGTGTCGATTGTTGCCGCAAACGAAAAAGTGATTCCGCCGCGAGCCTCTTTTTCCCCGCCCCTGACGGCGCCACACTCCATTACAACGATTAGGGCTTGTCTGAAAAGTGCCTGCGCTCGGTAATACGGCGTTAAAAATCGGATCAAAATGCTCATTTACACCCCGTAAACTGCGCTTTCTCACCGATTTTTGCCTTGTCTAACCTTCGCTCGTCGACTTTTCGGACAGCGCCTAGCGTTCTATCGAATTGATACGCCTCCCCTCGAGGCAGGAGCCAAGATGAGCTTGCAACGACTGACCAGTGGCCCCTTGACCCTGGGTCTGGAGCTGGCGCTGGACAATGACTGGAGCCCCGCCGGTGAAGCCGCCCGCCTGCGCGATGGTCGCGCCTTCGGCGTCCCCGATCTGAGCGAACACCTTAACCCTGTCCAGCTGGCCGATCGCCTCGGCTTTCGTGCGCTGTGGCTGCGCGATGTACCGCTCTACGACCCGCATTTTGGCGACGCCGGTCAGGTGTTCGAGATGTTCACCTACCTGGGCTATCTGGCGGCGTCCACGCAGCATGCACTGTTGGGCACCGCCGCTGCGGTGCTGCCGCTGCGCATGCCCTGGCTGGTCAGAAAGGCCGCCGCGAGCGTGCAACAGCTCAGCGGTGACCGGCTGCTGCTGGGTGTCGCCAGCGGTGACCGTCCGGTGGAGTATCCGCTGTTCGGCATACCTTTCGAGCAGCGCGGCGAGGCCTTTCGCGACGCCGTCGCGGTGCTGAGGGGCGATCAGGATGCGCGCCTGGACGCGGGCCAGGCGCTGCTGCCGATGGCGACGCCACCGCCCCTGCTGGTGGCCGGTCTGGCCCAGCAGCGCCCGGACTGGGTCGGTCAGCACATGGATGCCTGGCTGGCCTACCCCGGCACGCCGGAGGACCACCGCCGTCGGGTCGGCCTGTGGCGCGAGGTGGCCGGCGACAAGCCCTACATCAGCTTCCTGCACCTGGACCTGGCCGAGCGCGCGGACGAACCGCCTCGCCGCCACCGCTTCGGGCTGAGGGTCGGCAGCCAGGGATTGATCGCCGAGCTCGAGGCCATGCAGGCCGCCGGCGTCAATCACATCGGCCTGAACCTGCGCCGCAACCAGGCGCCGGTGGAAGAGACCCTGCATCGCCTGGCCGAGGAGGTATTGCCGGCCTTCGATGCTGGCTAGGCTCACCGCGCAGCGACGTGCGACTAACAGCCGGCTCGTCACCCTTTCCACACTCAGGACGCCAGGCCCATCCCACCAGTGCCCTTGCCGTACATTTCGGCAAAGCCGGGGATGCGTGCCTCCCACTGGGGTGGCGAGCCGACCATCTCGCGCAGAATCTCGATAAAGCGCCGGGTACGCAGCGGCATCTCGCGGTGGGGATAGAGCAGCGTGATGACGCCGAACTCCGGCAGTGCCAGGTCGGTCATCAGCGGCAAGATGCGCCCGTCACTGACTTCGTTGTACATGGCGAAGGCCGGCAGTACCCCGATGCCCATGCCTTCCATTACCCCACGCTTGATCACCTCAGCCTCGCTGGTGCGCACCTGGCTATTGAGCGGCAGCTTCTGCTCCCGCCCCTGGTCATCGAGGTACGGCAGATAGTCGAGCTGGAACTGCTGTGAGCTGAAGGTCAACGCCGGCAGCCGGGCCAGGGTGGCGAGGTCTCGTGGCTCACCATGGCGCTCGATAAAGGCGGGACTGGCGCCGATCAACAGATGATTGGGCGCCAGTGGCGAGGCCACCAGATTGGAATCCTTCAGGTCGCCGACCCGCAGCACCAGGTCATAGCCTTCACCGATCACGTCGACCCGTCGTTCTTCCAACTGCAGGTCCACCTGCACATCGGGATAGTGCTGGCGAAAGCGTCGCATGGCCTCGAAGCCCAGGCAGCGGCCGAGGATGCCCGGGGCGCTCACCTTGAGCCGTCCGCTCGGCAGCTGCTGCAGGTTCTCGGCCAGCGCCTGGGTGTGGTACATCCAGTCACGCAGCTCACGCCCCTGCTGCACCATGGCCTGCCCCGCCTGGGTCAGTGACAGCGAGCGCGTCGAGCGATTGAGCAGGCGCACCCCCAGCTCCTGCTCGAGGCGCGCGATATGCTTGGACACCACCGAGCGATCCAATTCGCGGCGCTTGGCGGCCTCGGAAAAGCTGCCAAGCTCGGCCACATCGACCAGCAGCAGCAGACGACTCGGTTGGTCCATGAAGGTCTCCACAGAAGGTACAAGCGCACACATGCGTGCATATTTGGCATCAATAATGTGCGACCAACCGGTCTAATACAAGTCTCGATCGAGGATTACACTGGCGAACCTTTTGCTCAGGAGTCGCCAGATGTCCGACCAACGCCCCCCGTGCGACCCCCAGGTGGTGTCGCCTGCCCCCTCCCCTGCGCTTGCCGTATCGCCACCGCAGCCTGACGACCTGCCGGCTCGAGGGGGTGCCGATAGCGCTGGCCGCACTGGACATCGCAAGGCGAGTCGCACGGCACGTCGCACTGCACCTCGTGCAACACGTCGCCTGGCCCGTGGCCTGGGGCTCGCCACCCTGGCGCTGTTGCTGGCGGCCTGCCAACCCGGCGAAGGTCAGGGAGGACAGGGTGACGCTGCCGATGGCGCGGGCTCTGCGCCCGCGCCTCGGGTCGAGGTGGTTCAGGCGGTGCGTCAGCCGGTCTCGAACTGGTATCGCTACACCACCCGCCTCGAGGCTCCCGAGCGTGTCACCCTGCGCCCCCGGGTCACCGGTCAGGTGGCCGAGATCCTGTTCGAGGAAGGCTCCCTGGTCGAACAGGGCCAACCGCTGGTGCGCCTGGACCTGGCGCCCTTCGAGGCGCGGGTGCGTGAGCTGGAGGCGGGGCTTGCCAGGGGCCGGGCCGAGCTGGCCCGCGCCAACGGTGAGGCCAACCGTGCCAATCAGCTGGTCGGGCGCAACCTGATGGCCCGCGAGGAAGCCGAGGCCCGGCGCGCCAGTGCCCAGGCCCAGAATGCCGAGGTCGCCTCGCTGCAGGCACAGCTCGACAGTGCTCGTCTCGATCTGGCCCACGCCGAGGTCAGCGCGCCGATCAGCGGTCGCGTCTCCCGCGCCGACCTGACGGTGGGCAACGTGGTCAGCGCCGGCCAGAGCGTGTTGACCACCATCGTCAGCACCGACCAGGTCGACGCCTACTTCGATATCGACGAGCGCAGCTGGAACCGCGACTTTGCCGAGATTACCGCCGATCAGGGCTGGCCGGTAGAACTGCAGCTCGCCGGCCAGGACGACTTCGCCTACCTGGGCGAGCTCGACTTTATCGACAACCGGGTCGATGAGGCCACCGGCACCCTGAGGGTGCGCGCTCGCTTCGACGCCGGGCATCCCTCGCTGCGCCCCGGCGCCTTCGCCCGGGTGCGAATCGCTGCCGCCCGCCATCGCGATGGGGTGCTGGTGCCCGACCGCGCCATTGGCACCGACCTCGACGCCAACTTTGTACTGGTCGCCGACGAACAGGGCAAACTCGCCTACCGCAAGGTCACCACCGGCGCCCGCTTCGGGGCCTGGCGCGAGATCAGCGAAGGGCTCGAGGGCGGTGAGTCCGTGGTCGCCGCCGGTCCTTCGAAGTTCGGCCCCGGCATGGCGATCTCTCCTGCGCTGGTCGACGGCCCCGACCGCGCCCCGCTGGAGCAACTGCGAGAGCGTACCCGTCGCCTGGCCGAACGCCTCGACGCCAAGCACCTCGATCAGGAGCCTGCGCGCACATGAACCTGTCGAACTTCTTTATCAGACGCCCGGTGTTCGCTGCGGTGCTGTCGATCCTGATCGTGGTGGCCGGCAGCCTGGCGCTGTTCAAGCTGCCGGTCTCTGAATACCCCGAGGTGGTGCCGCCCACCGTGGTGGTCAAGGCCAACTACCCCGGCGCCAATCCGGAGGTCATCGCCAAGACCGTGGCCACCCCGCTGGAGCAGGAGATCACCGGGGTCGAAGGCATGCTGTACATGGACTCCCAGTCCACCGCCGACGGCAACCTGACGCTGACCGTGACCTTCGCCCTCGGCACCGACCTGGACCAGGCCCAGGTCAACGTCCAGAACCGGGTGGCCCGCGCCACGCCTCGCCTGCCCCAGGAGGTCCAGGCGCTGGGGGTGACCACCGAGAAGTCGTCGCCCAACCTGACCATGGTGGTCCACCTGACCTCACCGGATGGGCGCTACGACCAGCTGTGGCTGTCGAACTTTGCGCGGCTGAACCTGCAGGACGACATCGCTCGCCTCGAGGGCGTAGGTGACGTCGGCCTGTTCGGGGCCGGCGAGTACGCCATGCGGGTGTGGCTCGACCCGGACGCCATCGCCTCCCGGGGCCTCGGCGCCAGCGACGTGGTGGCGGCGCTGCGTGAGCAGAACCAGCAGGTCGCCGCCGGCAGCCTGGGCGCCCAGCCAGCCCCGCGCGAAAGCCAGTTCCAGCGCCTGCTCAACGTCAAGGGACGGTTGTCCTCGCCTGAAGAATTTCGCCAGATCGTGATCCGGGTGGACGACGACGGCCGCATCACCCGCCTGGGCGACGTCGCCCGGGTGGAGCTCGGTGCCGACCAGTACGCCCTGCGCGCCCAGCTCGACGGCAAGGACGCGGTGGCCTTGCCGGTGTTCCAGCGTCCGGGCTCTAACGCCATCGCCCTGTCCGACGGCGTGCGCGACTATATGGCCGAGGCCGCCGAGACCTTCCCCGACGGCGTCGACTACGACATCGTCTACGACCCCACGGTGTTCGTGCGGGGCTCCATCGAGGCGGTGGTGCATACGCTGCTGGAGGCGGTGCTGCTGGTAGTGGTCGTGGTAGTGCTGTTCCTGCAGACCTGGCGAGCATCGCTGATTCCGCTGATCGCGGTGCCGGTCTCGCTGATCGGCACCTTCGCGGTGATGCAACTGATCGGCGTATCGATCAATACGCTGTCACTGTTCGGCCTGGTGCTGGCGATTGGCATCGTGGTGGACGACGCCATCGTGGTGGTGGAGAACGTCGAGCGCAATATCGAACTCGGCCACTCGCCTTATGAGGCCACCCGCATAGCCATGAGCGAGGTCACCGGGCCGATCATCGCCATCGCCCTGGTACTGACCGCGGTGTTCGTGCCGACCGCCTTCATCAGCGGTCTGACCGGCCAGTTCTACCAGCAGTTCGCGCTGACCATCACCATCTCGACGCTGATCTCGGCGTTCAACTCGCTAACCCTGTCACCGGCACTGTCGGCGCTGTTGCTCAAGCCCCACGGGGCGAAGCCCGACTGGCTGACCCGGCTGATCGACGCCCTGTTCGGCCGCTGGCTGTTCAGCCCCTTCAACCGGGCCTTCGCTGCCATGTCGCGGGGCTACACCGGGCTGATTCGTCGCCTGCTGCGCTTCGGGCTGATCGTCGGTCTCGGCTACCTGGCGTTGCTGGGACTCACCGGCAAGCTGTTTCAGGAGGTCCCCGGCGGCTTCATTCCGTCCCAGGACAAGCAGTACCTGGTGGCCATGGCCCAGTTGCCCGACGCCGCGAGCCTCGAGCGCACCAGCGAGGTGCTCGCCGAGATGCAGGAGATCGCCCTGGCAACGCCGGGGGTAGCCAACACCGTGGCCTTCCCCGGTCTTTCGGTGAATGGCTTCGTCAACGCCTCCAACTCGGGCATCGTCTTTACCCCGCTTGCGCCCTTCGACGAGCGCCAGTCGCCGGAGCTTTCGGCCGGCGCCATCGCCGCCCGCCTCAATGCCCAGTTCGCCCAGATCGACGAGGCCTACGTGGCGGTGTTCCCGCCCCCGCCGATCCTTGGCCTCGGCACCACCGGGGGGTTCAAGCTGCAGCTACAGGACCGCGGCAACGTCGGCTTCGACGGGCTGTTCGAGGCGACCCAGGCGGTGGTCGGCGCCGCCAACCAGGATCCGCGGCTGGCCGGTGTCTACTCGAGCTACCGCATCCAGGTGCCGCAGTACGACGTGGAGGTGGACCGCGAGCAGGCGCTGGTGATGAATGTCTCGCTAGACGCGGTGTTCGACACCCTGCAGATCTACCTGGGGTCGCTCTACGTCAACGACATCAACCGCTTCGGGCGCACCTACCAGGTGCGCGCCCAGGCCGACGCCGAATACCGCCTGGACGCCGAGGCCATCCGCCAGCTCAAGGTACGCAGCAACGACGGCCGGATGATCCCGCTGGGCAGCTTCGTCGAGGTCAGCCCGACCACCGGGCCGGACCGGGTCATGCACTACAACACCTTCGTCAGCGCCGACATCAACGGCTCGCCGGCACCGGGCGTGTCCAGTGACCAGGCCAAGCAGGCGATCGAGGAGGTGCTGGCCACCACCCTGCCGGCCGGCGTGGCCTACGAGTGGACCGAGGTCACCTACCAGCAGGTGCTGGCGGGCAACACCATGATCTACGTCTTCCCGCTGGTGGTGCTGCTGGTGTTCCTGGTGCTGGCGGCCCAGTACGAGAGCTGGTCGCTACCGTTCTCGATCATCCTGATCGTGCCAATGACGCTGCTGTCGGCCATGGCCGGTGTGTGGCTGACCGGCGGTGACAACAACATCTTCACCCGCATCGGCTTGATCGTGCTGGTGGCGCTGGCCTGCAAGAACGCCATCCTGCTGGTGGAGTTCGCCCGCGAGCAGCAGAGCCAGGGACAGTCGCGACTGGACGCTGTGCTGACCGCCTGCCGCCTGCGCCTGCGGCCGATCCTGATGACCTCGGTGGCCTTCACCGCGGGCGTCATCCCGCTGATGCTGGCCTCCGGTGCGGGTAGCGAAATGCGTCAGGCGATGGGCGTGGCGGTGTTCTACGGGATGATCGGGGTGACCCTGTTCGGGCTCTTGCTGACCCCGCTCTTCTATGTGGGCGTGCGTCGCCTGGTGGAACGTCGCCGGCCACGCTCAGGCGATAGCGATACCGCGTCACCCGAGGCGACATCACCCTCCGCCTCCTGAGGCCCTGCCCGCTGCCGAGTCTGGCGTTACCTGCGTCGGACTCGGCAGGCAGCCCACCATTGGCGGACGTGCATCAGAACAGGCGCGCCGCTATCAGGGAAGCCGCAGCGCTTCGATCAGAACAGGCGCGCCGCTATCAGGGAAGCCGCAGCGCTTCGATCGACCGGGCCATATCGTCGGCCAGGGCGTGCACCGCCTGGCTATCGACCTCGCGCTGGGCGTAGGCGCGAAGACCCATCACCTCGGCCTGTAGCCGCCGTCCCAGGCGCACCGGGTCGGCGCTCGGCTCAAGCTCTCCGGCGTCCTTGGCTGCGCGAAACTGCTCGACGAAGCCGGCTTCCATGGCCTCGAGCAAGGCCTCGGCCTTGCCCAGCGCCGCCTGCTCTCGCTCGCCCAACTCCAGCAGGCTCTTCACCAGCATGCAGGCCCGGCTGGGAAGCTCCTGGTCCCGCAGACAGCCCAGCTTGCGCAGGTAGGCGGCCAGCCCCGCCAAGGGCGAGTCGTACTCGGCCAGGGTACGCTCGAGCTCGACCAGCCCGAGCCGGGCATAGCGTTCCAGCGCCTCCTGAAACAACGCATCCTTGCTGCCGAAGGCGGCATAGATGCTGCCCGGCCGCATATCGAGGGTGCGTTCCAGGTCCTTGAGCGAGGTAGCGTGGAACCCCTTCTGCCAGAACAGGTGCAGGGCACGTTCAAGCGAATCCTGACGGTTGTGTAGTGTCGCGCGCGGCATGGATGGGTCCGGTGTCGTGGCCGGTACGGCCTTCAGAAAATTGAGCAACTGCTCAAATTTTAACTTGAGTGATCGCTCAGGTATAGCTAGAGTGTGCCCGAACGGCTTTCAGCAGGGCCTGCTGGCGGCCAATTTTGAGCAATCGCTCAAAAAATTCGGAATCAATGGCGCGTGCAACGCCCCGGTCTGCAACGGTCTGCGGCCTTGCCACAGGCGCCATCACACAGGAGAACCCGATGACCGACTTTAGCCTCCACGACAAGCAAAGCGCCCCCGAAGAGAGCCAGGCACTGCTCGACAACTCGGTCAACGCCTTTGGCATGATCCCCAACCTGCACGCGGTCATGGCCGAGGCACCGGGCCTGCTGGAAGGCTACCAGCGCCTGCACCAGCTATTTCTGGATTCCTCCTTCGATGCCGAGGAAACCACCGTGGTGTGGCAAACCATCAACGTCGAGCACAACTGTCACTACTGCGTGCCGGCCCACACCGCCATCGCCAAGCAGATGGAAGTGGATGACGCCGTCTCCGACGCCCTGCGCAACGAAGACCCGCTGCCCAACGAGCGCCTCGAAGCGCTGCGTACCTTCACCCTGTCGGTCGTGCGCGAACGTGGCAACGTCGATGACGACGCCGTGCAGGCCTTCCTCGACGCCGGCTACACTAAGCGCCAGGTGCTCGAAGTGATCCTGGCCCTGTCCCAGAAGGTCATGAGCAACTACACCAATCACCTGGCCAACACCCCGGTGGACGAACCCTTCGCCAAGTTCGACTGGAAGAAGGCCGAGTAACGACCACCCTATCGACAGGACGCTACTGTGGCGTCCTGTCGTGGTGCCTGGTCGTGGTACCTGGCCGAGGCCACCGAAGGCCCCGTCGATCGCGACGGGCTCGATCAAGGAGACGCCATGACTGCCCCAGAACGCCCCGACGTGCTGGTCTTCGACGTCAACGAAACGTTGCTCGACCTGACCCACCTTGAGCCGCTGTTCGATCGGCTGTTCGGCGACCCGGCGATGCTGCGCGAATGGTTCGCCCAGCTGATCCTCTACTCCCAGTCGATGACCCTGTCGGGTCTCTATACGCCCTTCGGCCAACTCGGCGCAGGCGCCCTGCGCATGACCGCCGAGATTCACGGGGTCACCCTCGAGCAGAACGATCTCGACGAACTGGGTGAGCGCATCGGCTCCATGCCGGCGCACTCCGACGTGGCCCCGGCACTCGAGCGGCTTCGTCAGGCCGGCTTTCGCATGGTCACCCTGACCAACTCGGCACCGGGCGCTGGCCCCACGCCGCTGGAAAAGGCAGGACTGGCCGAGTATTTCGAGCGCTCGTTCAGCGTCGACCAGGTCAAAAAGTTCAAGCCCGCGCCGGACACCTACGCCCAGGTCGCCGAGGCCATGCAGACACCGCCATCTAGACTGTGCCTGATTGCCTGCCACCTGTGGGATACCATCGGCGCCCAGGCCGCCGGCTGGCAGGGTGCACTGGTGCTACGACCCTACAACGCCATGTTGCCGGCGGACGGCGTCCCGGTACCGGACTATAGCGTCGACGATATCGGCAAGTTGGCGGATCGGTTGATTGGTTCCTGATCAAGCAGCTCCGCTACTTGATTCGGCGGCCAGTCCCGCAGGCCGGGCCTGGTACTGCCTCCCGAAGACACCTTGCGAAATCACATTCTTTGCTCTACCATGCGCAGCCTCTCGACGCCGCATCCCCTGCGGCATCTGCGCGCCCGTAGCTCAGCTGGATAGAGTACCTGACTACGAATCAGGTGGTCGGAGGTTCGAATCCTCCCGGGCGCGCCATCGATTGTCTTTCTTGTATCTTGTCTGTCTTTTCTTTCTGGCTTTTCTGTCTAGCCTTTCTATCTGATCTTTCGTTCGACGCCCTTCCAATTTCTGTACCGACGTCGACCGCGTCATCAAAACACTTTTTTACAAAAATACGACAATCCAGCAACTCCTTGTATTTGACGCGAAACGTCCGCCAACATCGGACTTTCTCGCCGCAATGAGACGCTTTCTCTCCTTACCCTGATTATCCTCCCCCGCCTTACCTCTTCTGTTGCACTGAATCGTCAACAACTCCTCCTATACTCGTTCGATCGGGCTCCCTTGGAGCCTCTCATCGCGTCAAATCACTGGTCATCGTCGTACGTGACCGGGTCAGGGAGACAGACGGTGTTCGCATTCAATCCTTATCGCAACAGAGCGCAACGCTGGAGCGGTTATCTAGCGGCCAGCCTTATCATGACGATGTCCACGTCGGTGCTTGCCCAGGAGAATGACTCCCAGCAGCAGGACAACGGGAACTCGTCCAAACCCAACATCCTGGTGCTGTGGGGCGACGATATCGGGCAGTCCAATATTTCGGCCTTCACCCACGGTCTGGTGGGCTACCAGACCCCCAATATTGACCGCATCGCCGACGAAGGCATGATGTTCACCGACTACTATGGTGAACAGTCCTGCACCGCCGGCCGCTCGTCCTTCATCACCGGCCAGAGCGTGTTTCGCACAGGGCTATCCAAGGTCGGCCTGCCGGGCGCCGCTCAGGGCATCAGCGAGAAGGACCCGACCATCGCCGCCCTGCTCAAGGCCGAAGGCTACGCCACCGGCCAGTTCGGCAAGAACCACCTGGGTGATCGCGACGAACACCTGCCGACCAATCACGGTTTCGACGAATTCTTCGGTAACCTCTATCACCTCAACGCCGAGGAAGAACCCGAGCACCCGGACTACCCTGCCGATATGGAAATGCCGGACGGGCGTACCTTCCGCGAGGCCTTCGGCCCCCGTGGGGTAATCAAGTCCAGCGCCGACGGGCAGATCGAGGACACCGGACCGCTGACAAGCCAGCGAATGGAGACCATCGACGAGGAATCCTCCGCCGCGGCGCTGGACTTCATCGAGCGCAAGACCGCCGAGGGCACCCCCTGGTTTGTCTGGTGGAACGCCACCCGCATGCACTTCCGTACCCACGTCAAGGACGAGCTGCGCGGTATCTCCGGTCAGAACGAATACGCCGACGGTATGGTCGAGCACGACATGCACGTGGGCCAGTTCCTCGACAAGCTTGACGAGCTGGGCATCGCCGACAACACCATCGTGTTCTACTCCACCGACAACGGGCCGCACATGAATACCTGGCCCGACGCTGGCATGACGCCATTCCGCGGTGAAAAGAACACCAACTGGGAAGGCGGCTGGCGGGTACCCGCCATGGTCCGCTGGCCAGGTCAGATCGAGGAAGGCTCCATCTCCAACGAGGTCATGCACCACATGGACTGGATGCCGACCTTCATGGCCGCCGTCGGCAACGATTCCATCAAGCAGGACCTGCTGGAGGGTGGCGTTCAGGCCATCGGTCGCGAGTACAACGTACATCTGGACGGCTACAACTTCCTGCCCCTGCTCACCGGGGAAAGTGAGGAAGGCCCCCGTCATGAGGTGTTCTACTTCTCCGATGACGGTGACCTGACCGCGCTGCGCTACGATGACTGGAAGCTGGTGTTCATGGAGCAGCGCATCGAGGGTACCTTCGAAGTGTGGGCGAACCCCTTCACCCCGCTGCGTGTCCCCTTGATGTTCAACCTTCGCCGCGATCCCTACGAGCGTGCTCAGCTGACCTCCAACACCTACTATGACTGGTTGCTGGATCACTCCTTCCTGGCCCTGCCCGCCCAGTCCTATGTGGCAAACTTCCTGGAGACCTTCAAGGAGTTTCCGCCACGCATGAAGGCAGCAAGTTTCAGTCTGGATCAGGTAATGGAAGCCCTGGAACAACCCGCCAGCGTTCACTAACGCCGGCTTGAACGCCACGAGCCGCTCCCCCGGGGGCGGCTCGTCGGTGAAAAAAGACGGGTCGAAGAGCCCCTTCCATTCTCTCAAGGAACCGAGTGCATGAATCCCCCTAATCCGAGCATCCTCCAACGACAGTCACTGGCAACGCTGCTGCCCGCGGTACTGTTGTCTCTGCTTCCTGCGATGGCACTGGCCGACCCGCTGCCTTCCTGGAATGCCGGTCACAGCAAGAGCACCATCGTCGACTTTGTCGAGACCACCAGCGATCCGGACAGCGAAGACTTCGTGCCACAGGAGCGACGCATCGCGGTGTTCGACAACGATGGCACCCTGTGGAGTGAACAGCCCGCCTACACCCAGTTGCTCTACGCCCTGGACCGCGCCAGCGAGGCCGACCCCGAGGCGCTCGACACGCCGCTCAAGAAGGCCGCCGCCGAAGGTGACATCGACACCCTGCTGGAGGCAGGCGAGGAAGGCATCCAGGCGCTGCTGTCGCTGTCCCACCAGGACCTGTCGCTGAGTGACTTCCAGCAGGACGTGAGCGACTGGCTGGCCAACGCCACCCACCCCGCGACCGGCCGCTTCTACACCGACATGGTCTACCAGCCGATGCTCGAACTGCTCGGCTATCTGCGCGACCACGGCTTCTCGACCTACATCGTCTCCGGTGGCGGGCTCGAGTTCATGCGCGTCTTCGCCAGCGACGTCTATGGCGTGCCGCCCCAGAACATCATCGGCAGTACCGGCGAGATGGAACTGGTCGATCTCGAAGACGATCCGCAGCTCTACAAGCGCGGCGGCGACATCTGGCTCGATGACGGCCCCGGCAAGGTGATATCGATCAACCGCCATCTGGGCCAGCGCCCTATTCTCGCCGTGGGCAACTCAGACGGCGACGTGCCGATGCTGATCTGGACCACCGAGGGCGAAGGCCCGCGCCTTGGCGTGCTGGTTCACCACACCGATGGCGAGCGCGAGGTCGCCTACGACAGCGACAGCCATATCGGACGCCTGGCCGATGGCCTGGAACAGGCTGAAGCGCGCGACTGGCAGTTGATCGACATGGCCCGCGACTGGCAACGCCTTTACCCGGAGAAACCATGAGCCTCAACGACGACATCAAGGGACTCGAGGCCGCCATCGGCGAGTCGATCATCGGCCAGCGCGACGTCATTCGGCGGCTGGTGATCGGCCTGCTGGCCGGCGGCAACCTGCTGATCGAAGGCCTGCCGGGACTGGCCAAGACCCGCGCGGTCAAGGCCATGGCGCGCCACCTGGAGGCCGACTTCAGTCGTATCCAGTTCACGCCCGACCTGCTGCCTTCCGACGTGACCGGCAGCGAGGTCTACCATCAGGGCGAGGAAGGCGCGGTATTCCGCTTTCACCCGGGCCCGCTGTTCGCCAATCTGGTGCTGGCCGACGAGATCAACCGCGCCCCGGCCAAGGTACAGTCGGCCCTGCTCGAGGCCATGGAGGAGCGCCAGGTCACGGTGGGCGGCACGACCCACAAGATGCCGGCGCTGTTCATGGTGCTGGCTACCCAGAACCCGATCGAGCAGGAAGGCACCTACCCGCTGCCCGAGGCGCAGATGGACCGCTTCATGATGCATGTGCGGGTCGACTACCCCAGCCGCGAGGAAGAGGTTCAGGTGATTCGCCTGGTGCGTCAGGAAGAGCAGGCCAACAATCGCGAGGCAAGCCCGGCCGCCGGCGACGCTCCTGCTCAGGTCCCCGTGGCCCTGGCCCAGGAGGCGATCTTCGCCGCCCGCCGCGAGATCGCCGCCCTGCACGTGGCCGAGCCGATGGAGCAGTACATGGCTACGCTGGTGGACGCCACCCGTCACCCGGCGGACTTCAGCGACGACCTGGCCCGCTACATCGAACTCGGCGCCAGCCCGCGCGCCTCGCTGGCGCTCGACCGTTGCGCCCGCGCCCACGCCTGGCTCGAAGGCCGCGACTACGTGGATCCGGTGGACGTCCAGCAGGTGGCTCCGGAGGTGCTGCGCCACCGCATCGGGCTGAGCTTCGAGGCCCAGGGCCAGGGCTTCAGCGCCGACGACGCGGTCGCCACCCTGCTTGGCTGCGTGGCGCTCCCCTGAGGCCTGGTCTCGTGCAAACCCGGTCCGTACACGCCTTCTAGCCGCCAGACTTCGCCACGGCGTGAGCCTCGCCCCGGCAAGGGACGGATCCCTGGACAAGAGGTATCGATGCGCCTGCCATTCGCCAGACACCCGGCTTCCCGGACGGTGCCCGGCTCCACGGAGCGAACCACGCTGGATCCGCGCGTGCACCTGGACCTGGCCCAGCTGACGGCGCTGGAACCCCAGGGCCGCCGCCTGCGACTGCTGCCGCGCCAGCCGGCTCGCAGCGTGCTCAATGGCCGCCATGGCTCGCACCTCCGGGGGCGCGGCCTGGACTTCCTTGAACTACGCGACTATCAGCCATCGGACGACGTGCGCAACATCGACTGGCGGGTCACCGCGCGCACCGGCACTCCCCATGTACGGGTGTTCACCGAAGAGCGCGATCGCCCCGCCCTGTTGGTGGTCGACCAGCGCATGTCGATGTTCTTCGGCAGCCGCCACGCCATGAAGTCGGTCACCGCCGCCGAAGCCGCCGCGCTGCTGGGCTTCGCTGTGCTGGAGCAGGGCGACCGGGTGGGCGGCATCGTGGTCAGCGACGAGGCCGTCGAAGAGTTCCGACCGCGTCGCTCCCGGGCCCAGCTGATGCGCTACCTGAGCGCCCTGGCCCAGGCCAACCAGGCCTTGCATCCACAGCGCAAGGCACCCGCGCCGACCTCGCTGGATCAGGTACTGACGTCGGTGGCACGCCTGGCCAGCCGTGACCACCTGATCATCCTGCTCAGCGATTTCGACGTTCCGGGCCCGCGCACCGAAGCACTGCTCGGCGCCATCCGCCGCCACAATGACCTGATGCTGGTGGCGGTCAGCGACCCCTTGTCCGAGCGCTTGCCTGACGACCTCGCCTGCGTGGCCACCGACGGTCAACGCCACGCCCGCTTTGATACCTCCGACGCCGATCAGCGCCGGGCGTTGGAAAGCGTGGCCAGGGAGCGCCGCCAGCAGCTTGAGCGCTGGTCACGACAGCTTGGCGTCGGCCTGGCGTCGCTGTCTGCGGGCTCCCCCACCCTGCCCCAGCTGCGTACCTTACTGGGGCTGCCGTCCGAGGGTGCTGCTGGTTCAGACGCTGGCGATGACCCGGCGACAGGGGGGCCGCGATGAGTACCGCTGCGAGCAACGACGATATCGTGATGTTGCCCGACCTGATCGATCAGCTGTCCGAGGCACCGGTTCCCCCTGCGATCCCCTGGATACCCCAGACCTGGGGCTGGTCGCTGCTGGCCGTCGTGATAGTGGCGCTATTGGCGCTATGGGGCATCCGTCGGTATCTGCGCTGGCGTGCCGATGCCTATCGCCGCGCCGCCCTGATCGAGCTCGACCAGCGCCTGGATGACGAAGGAGCGATCGCCCTGGCGGAGATCCTCAGGCGGACCGCCCTCTCTGCCTATCCGCGAGAGCGTGTCGCCGGCCTGACCGGCCAGCGCTGGTGGCGCTTTCTCGATGCAAGCCTGGGCGACAGACGCACCCCGCATTTCGACGGCCCGCTGGGCCAGGAGCTGTCCACGGCGCCCTACCGGGCCACCCCGACAGACGGCACCAATCCCCCATCGGCGGAACTCGTGGCACTGAGCCGACGCTGGATCCGCCACCACCGTCGCGATATTCCCCAGGAGTCGGCGTCATGATCGAACTGGCGACGCCCTGGGCGCTGGCCCTGCTGCCGCTGCCGTTACTGGCCTACTGGCTGCTGCCAGCCCACCGCCAACGGCTGGCAGCGCTGCGCCTGCCGTTCTTTCAGCGACTGGTGGAGGCCGCCGGTGTCTCGGTTCCGCGCGGCCGCCAGCGCTCGCCGCTGGCTCGGCTGACACAGCCGCTGGTGTGGGGACTGATCGTGCTGGCCCTGGCCCGTCCGGAGAAACTCAGCGAACCCATCGTCTGGCAGAGCGCCGCCCGCGACCTGATCCTGGCGGTGGACATCTCCGGCAGCATGGATGAGTCCGACCTGATCGATGCCGAGGGTGAGCCCCGCCAGCGCCTGGCGGCGGTCAAGGAGGTCATCGCCGACTTCGTCGCCGATCGCGAGGGCGAGCGTCTGGCGCTGATCGTGTTTGGCTCGCGGGCCTACGTCCAGGCGCCGCTGACCGAGGACCTCAAGACGCTGACCACGCTGCTCGACCAGACCGAGGTCGGCATGGCCGGCCCGCATACCGCGCTGGGTGACGCCATGGGTCTGGCCATCCGCCAGTTCGAGGCAAGCGACGTGGAACAGCGGCTGTTGATCCTGCTGTCCGACGGCGCCGACACCGGCAGCCGCATGAGCCCCATCAACGCCGCCTCCATCGCCGCCGAGCGCGACGTGCGGGTGATCACCATCGCCATGGGTGATCCTCAGGGCAGCGGCGAAAACCGCGTCGATAGCGAAACCCTCGAGGCCATCGCCGAGACCACCGACGGCGCCTTCTTCACCGCCACCGACCAGCAGGCACTTGCCGCCATCTACGCGCGGATCGATGAACTGGCACCGCGTGAGGTCGCCACCCACAGCTATCGCGAGCACCGCTCGCTGAGTCACTGGCCGCTCGCTCTGGCGGCGGCGCTGGTGCTGCTGACCCTGGCGCTCGATCGCCGGCAGTTGGTCCGCTCACGGACGGCTGGCGCTCCCGCTGGCGGGAAGGCAGATACCCGGACAGACGTCGCCGAACACCCTGATACCAGCCGCGGCGACAACACGCAGGAGGGCACGCCATGAGCGAATGGCTCGACGGTCTCTCCGCGCTGCACCTGCTGCGTCCACTGTGGTGCCTGCTGCTGCCGCTGGTGGTGGTGCTGTGGTGGTGGCGCCGCCGGACCCCCTCGGCGGACATCGGCGGTGACCATTTTGCCCCCCACCTGGCATCTGCCCTGCGTGCCGATGGGCACGACCGCCGCCGACTGCGGCCGCTGGACACCCTGGCGCTGCTCGCCATCCTGCTGATCCTGGGCGTTGCCGGTCCCGCCTGGACGCGCATGCCCAACCCGCTGATCGCCCAGAGCGCCCCGCTGGTGGTGGTGCTGGAGGTCAGCGCCAGCATGGACCAGAGCGACGTGCCACCAAGCCGCCTGGAGCGCGCCAAGCACAAGATCCAGACCCTGCTCGAACGTCGCGACGGCGCCCGTACCGCCTTGATCGCCTACGCCGGCAGTGCCCACCAGGTGGTGCCGCTGACCGACGACCCGGCGCTGGTCACGCCCTACCTCGAGGGGCTTTCCAGCGACGTCATGCCGGAAGACGGCGACGCCGCCGGGCAAGCGCTGGCGCTTGCCGCCAGCGTGCTCGACGGGGCTCGACGCGACAACGCAGGGCTTCCCGGCGCGGTACTGCTGGTGAGCGACGGCGTCACCGCGCAGGGTTCCGTCACGGCCGGTCTCGGCGAGGATGACACCCTGCTGGTGCTGGACGTGAACGCTCCCCGCAGCTCCGGGACAAGCACGGCGTCGGTGGCAGGCGCGACCCGCGTGGGGCTGAGCGTTGACGACGCCGACGTGGACGAGATCACCCGCCGTCTGGCCGCCACCTACCAGCAGGCGCTACGCGATGACGACCGCCTGGCCTGGGAGGATCGCGGCGTATGGCTGGCCTGGCCGGCGGCACTGCTCGCTCTACTGGGCTTTCGCCGCGGCTGGCAGCTCGGCCTGTCCGGCCTGGCGCTGCTGCCGGTGCTGTGGGCCGGGCCCGTCACGCCGGCCCTGGCCCAGGAGGCGTCCAGGGCCACCGAGACCCTCGACACCAGCCTGGCGGGAAGGCTGACCCAAGGCCTCGCAGACGCCTTTCTGACGCCGGACCAGCAGGGCCGATGGTGGGCCGAACACAACGACTACGGCCGTGCGGCCCGCCACTTCGAGGATCCGGCCTGGCTCGGCTATGCGCTCTACCGCGATGGCCAGTACCAGGCGGCGGTCGAGGTGCTCGAACGGCTCGACAGCGCCGATGCTGCCTTCACCCAGGGTCTGGCGCTGATCAAGAATCGTCAGTACCGCCCCGCCATCGACGCCTTCGAGACGGTGCTCGAGCGCGACCCCGACTATCCCGAAGGTCAACGCAACCTGGAACTGGCCAGGGAGATACTCGCCTACGTCGAGGACACCCGTGAGCAGTCCGATACCGGCGAGGAGCTCGGCATCGGCGCCGACGACGTGGTATTCGACAATGAAGAGGCCCGGGGTGAGGACACCGAACAGCCGGTGGAGAAACCTGGCCAGCAGATCACCGCCGAGCAGTGGATCGAGACCCTGGACACCGATACCAGCGACTTCCTACGCCAGCGCTTCGCCATCGAGGCGCAGGCTCCCGCTAGCTCCGTGAGTGGGACCGATAGTGATCGTGATAGCGACAACGACAGGGAGACGGCGCCATGAACCCACGTCGAGTCAGCCGCGCCTCGCGCCCTGGCAAGAGTGCGCCGAGTCTGGCGGGGCTCATGCTGCTGTCGTTGCTGCTGTCGTCGCTGGCGCTGATGTCGACACTTTGCTCGGCCGCAGCGACAGCGGCGAATACCAGCTCGTCCCCGGTCCGGCTCACGGTCGAGCTCGAGCCGCAGGAGCTGGCGCCCGGCGACAGCGCCGAGCTGCGTGTCCAGGTGCTGGTACCCACCTGGATGCCTGAGCCTGTCACCTTTCCGAGCCTGGACCAGCCGGGGCTCAGGGTGACCCTGGGCGATCGCGCCACCACCCCGACCAGCCAGCGCGTCGATGGAAAGACCTGGTCCGGTGTATCGCGCCGCTATCGCCTGACGCCACTGTCCGCCGGACGCTTCGAACTGGGCAGCGGCAGCCTCGAGGTCACCTACGCCTCTCCCGAGGACAACTCCCCGACCCAGCAACGCCTCACCCTGCCACCGGTGACCCTGACGGCCCAGCTGCCCGAGGCCGCCGAGGGACTCGAGCCCTATCTGTCGGCCCGCGACATCGAGCTGACCCAGACGCTCGAGATCGTGCGAGCGGGTGAGAACGGCAAGAACGGCAAGAACGGCAAGAACGGAGAGAATGGCAAGAACGGTGAGCAGGCGCAGGGCCAGAAAGGAGACGATGGTGATGCTGACGACACCGAAAACGCGGGCGACGACCGACAGTCACCGGAGCAAGACGGTGCCGACGGTGACAGCGGCCCCATCGAGCTCGAGGCCGGCGACAGCGTCACCCGCACGGTCACCGCGCGACTGAGCGGCGGCAGCGCTCTGCTGCTGCCCGACCTGCTGTCTGCACCGGCCAAGGAGGCAGGCGACGAGACAGCGATGGCCCCGCTCGGGGTCTATCCCGAGACACCACGCCTTGAAGAGTCCAGCGATGGCGGCACCCGTACCGACCGCGTGACCTATGTGGCAGAAACCGGTGGCAAGAGTTCTCTGCCCGGAGTCTCGCTGCGCTGGTACGATCCCGAGAGCGACAGCCTGGAGCAGGCAGAGCTTGCGCCACTCGAGGTCAGCGTCTCGGCACCCCGCGCCGCTCGCAGCGCAGAGGACTGGTCGCGCCTCGTTCTCGGCGTCTTGCCCTGGCTGCTGGGACTGGTGCTGCTGGTGTCGCTCACCGCCTGGCTGTGGCGGCGCCTTGCCATCGGTGCCAAGGTGCGTGCGCATTGGCAATATCACCAGCAACAACAGCGCCAGCGTCGCGAGGCCAGCGGCGTGGCCGGGCTTCATCGCCTGAAGCGATCCCTCGATGCCCGCGACCTGGTCGCGGTGCGCCGACACTGGGAGGCCCTGGAACCCCATCTGGACAGCAATAGCGAGGCGCGCGCCCGCTTTGCCAACCGACTCGACGCCCTGTGTCGCGCCCGCCTCGGTCCCGATCGCGAGATCGCCAAGCCAGCGGCAGGTTTTCGCGATACTGGTGGCGACGGCGGCAGCGATGGGGATGGCGGCGGCGAAGGCGATGGCATGGACAGTAAAGAATCCCTCTGGCAACGCCTGGCACAGGCCCTGCCAAGTGCACGAGAGCTTGCATCATCGCGCTCTGCAAACCGACAGCTTGCCCACGACCGCCTGACGGCGTTGAACCCGACTGCACAAGTGACCCGACGTAATGCGTGAACCTGGCCGTTTATCCTTTCTTCGATGCCTGCGTGCTCGACTTGCGACGCTCCTTCCGAGCGTCGAGTCCACAGGGCCCGCACCTGCGCTTTCGTCGACGCTGACACCAGCGCTTTCGATGGTATCGGCACCAGCGCTTGCCATGGCCCTGATGGCGGGGTTGCTGGCCGCACCGGAGAGCATTGCCCAGGCGCCTCAGGGAACGCCCCCGACGACGGCCACCGAAGCCAAGGGCTACGCCCCCGAAGGAAGCTGCGCCTCCTGTCACGAGGCCGAGACCCAGGCATGGCAGGATTCCGACCACGCCTGGGCGCTGCGCGACGCCACCCCCGACAATGTACTGGGCGACTTCGACGACGCCAGCTTCGAGGATGGCGAGGTCAAGGCACGCTTTCACCGCCGAGGCGATACCTTCCTGGCGACTCTGGAAGGCCCACAGGACCCCGCCGAGACCTTCGAGATCCGCCACACCTTCGGCGTACGCCCGCTGCAGCAGTATCTGGTAGAGCAGCCAGGGGGACGACTGCAGAGTTTGACCATCGCCTGGGACTCGCGCCCCGCCGACGAAGGTGGGCAGCGCTGGTTCTCGCTCTACCCGGGCCAGGCGTTTACCCCGGATGACCCCCTGCACTGGCGCGGGCGCTACCAGAACTGGAACGCCATGTGCGCCGACTGCCACTCGACCAACCTCGAGAAGCACTACGATCTTGAAAGCGACAGCTTCGCCACCACCTGGCACGAGCAGAGTGTCGGCTGCCAGAGTTGCCACGGCCCCGCCCAGGATCACCTGGACTGGGCGGCCCGGTGGCAGGCCGACGAAGTCGCTCCCGCGTCCTCTCCCGCCTCAGCCGGCGATATGGGCCTTGCCCTGGATCTCGCCGACATGGACGCCCCCGAGCTGGTCGAGCAGTGCGCTCGCTGCCACAGTCGCCGCCAGATGCTGGGCGCGGGCCCGGTGCATGGTGCTCCGCTGACCGATGCCGCCCTGCCGAGCCTGTTGGGCGAGGGCATGTACCACGCCGACGGCCAGATCCAGGGCGAGGTCTACGTCTATGGCTCGTTCACCCAGAGCCGCATGTACCAGCAGGGTGTCAGCTGCATGGACTGTCATGACCCGCATACCAGCGAGGTAAAGATCGAGGGCAACGGCCTGTGCCTGCAGTGCCACAACCCGGCGCCTCCGCCGCGCTTCCCGACCATGCAGCGCAACAACTACGACAGTCCCGAGCACCATCACCATACCCCCGGCAGCGAAGGCGCCCAGTGCGTGAGCTGCCATATGCCCGAGACCACCTACATGGTGGTGGACCCGCGTCGCGACCACAGCTTCCGGGTGCCCCGCCCGGATCTCGCCGAGGCCACCGGTAGCCCCGACGCCTGCACCGGCTGCCACCAGGACCTGTCGCCCGCCGACGCCGCGGCGCAGATTCGTGAGTGGTTCGGTGACGACAGCCGCAGCGCCAGTCGTTCCCACTACGGTGTGGCGCTTCAGTCGGCCCGCCTGGGCCGCCCTGAAGCGCCGGACTATCTGAAGGCGCTGATTGAGGATGACGATACTCCGGACATAGTGCGCGCCACCGCGGTGGACGCGCTCACCCCCTTTGCCGGCGACGCCCTGCCGACGCTTGAGCAGGCGCTGCAAGACGAGTCCCCACTGGTCCGTGCCGCCGCAGCGCCAGTATTCGCCCAGGCCCCCGAAGGCGCCAGGGTCGAGCTGCTGCTTCCATTGATCGATGACGAACGCCTGGCGGTACGCGACGAGGCGGTCAAGGCGCTGGCCGGCACCTCGTTGATGGTCATGCCACAAGAGCGTCGTGCAGCCTTTCTCGAGGCACGTCGCGACTACGAGCGGCGCCTGGAGCAGAACGCCGACCTGCCCGGCAACCGCCTCAACCTGGCGGTACTGCTGGCGCGTACCGGACGCGAGGACGAAGCCGAGCAACAGTATCGTGCGGCGCTGGCGATGGACCCCTACTTCCTGCCGGCCCGCGCCAACCTGGTCACCCAGCTCAGCGCCGAAGGCCGCCAACAGGACGCCCGAGCACTGCTGAAGGACGGCATCGCCCTCGATGGCATGCCCGCACCGGATCGAGGCCACCTGGCCTACCTGCTGGCACTGTCGCTGGCAGAGGATGGAGGGATGCAAGAAGAGGGTGGGATGGAAGAGGCCCTGTCCTGGCTCGAGAAGGCGGCCGAATGGCGCCCGGACCACGCCCGCACCCACTACAACCGCGGACTGATGCTGGACCGCCTGGGACGCAAGGACGAGGCCCTGGCGGCACTCGAACAGGGACGCCGGCAGGCACCCGGAGATCCCGACCTGCTCTACGCCCTGGTCTACGTCAACGCCACCAGCGGGCGCATCCCCCAGGCGCTGTCGGCCCTGGCCGAGTTGCGCCGACTACGCCCGGACGACCCACGACTGGGGCAGCTGGAGCGCCAGCTACGCGGCAATCAATAGCATCCCTGAAGATGCCCTGCCCCCTTCGGCCTGGATGAAAAAGTGCCTGGGCGTCATCGGACGTCGACCGACGTCGCCCAGGCGCTGATGCGACAGCCAAAGAGTCGTCGGGTGGTTGGCGGTGGGGTCGTTGGTTGGGTCGTCGGTGCGGCCGGCCTTACGCCTCGCTCTCGTCCACCACCAGGCGATTGCGCCCCTGGCGCTTGGCCGCGTAGCTGGCCGCATCGGCACGTTCGATGGGGGCGTGAATATCGGCATCGCCTTCACGAAACTCGGTGATGCCGAGGCTCGTGGTGACATGGTATTCACGCCCCTCGTGGACCACACAGGTGTCGTTGATCACCGCCAGGATGGCCTCGCCGATGCGTTGCGCCTGGGCCAGTGTGCAACTTGGCAGCAGCACCGCGAATTCATCGCCGCCCTGGCGTGCCACGTGATCGCTGCTGCGAACACAGCGGCCGACTTCCCGAGCGATGCGACGCAGCATCTCGTCACCGAGCGGATGGCCACCCTCATCGTTGATCGGCTTGAAGCGATCCAGGTCGAACAGCATCAGAACGGAGGGCTTGGCCAACTTGCGCCAGTCCGCCATGGCCTCCTCGAGGCGACGCTCGAAGCCTCGACGGTTCAAGAGGCCGGTAAGGGGATCGTGTTCGGCCTCCCACTGACGTATCGCCTCCTGCTGACGACGGGCGGTGATGTCCTTCACGGTACCGACGAAGCCGATCACCTCGGTATCGATGGCGACCTGGCTGGCGTGAACCTCCAGCCACAGAAGCTCGCCATCGGCCCGCCAGTAGCGGTATTGACGCAGAAAGTCCTTCCCTGAGGCCATGCTGTAGCGCCACAGCTCGATCGCCGCATCACGATCCTCGGCGTGGATCGCCTGGACCCAGCCGTAGCGGTCCTGCCCTTTCATGGTACGACCGGTCAACTGGGCCAGGGCGTCATTCATGTAGGTGATGCGCCCCTGGGTGTCGGTCACGAACATGCCCACCGGCGAGGACGCCAGCACGCTGTCGAGGAACGCCTGACGTCCGCGCAGATCATTCAGCGCCCGGTTTCGCTCGACCTCCACGGCATTGAATGCCTCGGCGACCTGGGTCAATTCCTTCATCTCGGTACCCAGCGAGACGCGCCCACGCAGCCCCTTGCCTACCTGGGCGATCTGCGACTGCAACTGGTAAAGCGGCCGCAGCAGCAGCCAAACCATCCAGCCAAGAAGCGGCAGCAGCAATAGCGCGATACCCACCCCGACCCAGCTGAGGCGTTTCAGCAAGCCCCACAAGGGCGCCAATACCTGGCCTTCCGGCAAGAACACGCCGACGATCCAGTCCGCCGGCCACACCTGCCGGTAGGCCTGAAAGGTCATTTCGCCATTTACCGTAGGTCCATAACGCTCGCCCTCCCAGCCATCGAGGGCCAGGTCCAGGGCCGGGTTGTGGGACAGGTCTCCCAGCGTCCCCATCACGCGCCGACGGTCAGGGTGGTAGAGCACCTGCCCTGAGGCGCTGAACACGGCTGCGTAGCCTTCGCCACCCAGCCGGACCCGGCTCAAGCGTCGGAAGATACCGCCCGAATGAACTTCGACTACGCCTCCCAGAGCCCCCATGAAACGACCGTCGTCGCCCTTCAGCGGCACCAGCATCAGCACCAGCGGAAGCCCGGTAATACGCCCATAGATGGGGTCACTGACGTAGGGCCGCCCGACCTCGCGCAAAAAACTGAAGTACTCACGATCGCTGATATCGAGCCCTTCGCGCCCCGGTGTCACCGGCCAATCGGTGACCACCTTGCCGTCGCCGTCGAACACCACCAGGCCGTCGAACAGTTCGAGCAGTACGCTGTTGTCCTTCAACACCCCACCGCCGGGGTCGAGCAACGCGCCACTCGGGTGCCTGGACGCCACCCGCTCAAGCATCGCCAGGCGTGTCTCGATCTCTTCGGTCACCTCATCGGCGATCAGATGCGTCTCGTAACGCAGGTGAGAAAAGTTCACCTCACGCACCAGGTCCTTGCCGGTGTACCAGCCCCACGCCAGCAGGATCGTCACCACGACAACCCAGGTCATCGCCAGGCCAGTCATCATTCTCAGTTGCAGCGAGAGCGAAGCGACAAATCTGCACAGCTTGGGCACGAAGGCTTTCCTTCAGGGTCGAACCGCCGGTGGCGGTGGTGCGAAATACGTTACATGCATCGTGAATAGCATAAATAGTAACGCTAAACATCCATTTCCTATAAACGAAATAGAAAGGTTCGATTGTTCTTCGTCGACAGCGGTCTATACCTTATATCGGACCAGACCAAGAGCAGGAGACGCCACATGACCCGCAAGACAATGACCACCAGCGCCGGTGCCCCCATCGGTGACAACCAGAACAGCCTGAGTGCGGGCCCCCGTGGACCTCTGCTGCTCGAGGACTACCAGCTTCTCGAGAAACTCGCTCACCAGAACCGCGAGCGCATCCCCGAGCGCACCGTCCACGCCAAGGGCTGGGGCGCCCACGGCACCCTGACCATCACCCAGGACATCACCCGCTACTCCAGGGCCAAGGTCTTCACCCCGGGTAGCCAGACGCCGATGCTGGCCCGCTTCTCCACCGTGGCCGGCGAACAGGGTGCGGCGGACGCCGAGCGTGACGTGCGCGGCTTCGCCCTGAAGTTCTACACCGAGGAAGGTAACTGGGATGTGGTCGGCAACAATACGCCGGTGTTCTTTATCCGTGATCCGTCCAAGTTCCCGGACTTCATCCATACCCAGAAGCGCCACCCGCGCACCAACATGCGCTCGGCCACCGCGGCCTGGGACTTCTGGTCGCTGTCGCCAGAGTCACTGCATCAGGTGACCATGCTGATGTCGGACCGTGGCCTGCCCACCGACGTTCGTCACATCAATGGCTACGGTTCCCACACCTACTCATTGATCAACGCCGACAACCAGCGCGTGTGGTGCAAGTTCCACTTCCGCACCGCCCAGGGTCACAAGCACTTTACCGATGCCGAGGCCGAACAGGTGGTGGGCAAGAGCCGCGAGACCACCCAGGAAGACCTCTACAACGCCCTGGAAAACGGCGACTACCCGCGCTGGAACTTCTTTATCCAGGTGATGACCGAGGAACAGGCCAGGCAGGCGCCGTTCAATCCCTTCGACCTGACCAAGGTGTGGCCCCATGGCGACTACCCGCTGATCGAGGTCGGCTACTTCGAGCTCAACCGCAACGCCGACAACTACTTTGCCGAGATCGAGCAGGCTGCCTTCTCACCGTCCAACAAGGTGCCGGGCATCGGCTTCTCGCCGGACAAGATGCTGCAGGCACGGGTGTTCTCTTACGCCGACGCCCACCGCTACCGCCTCGGCACCCACTACGAGGCGCTGCCGGTCAACCAGCCGAAGTGTCCGGTCCACCACTACCACAAGGACGGCCCGATGCGCTTCTTCGCCAACGGAGAGCAAAACGGCGACGCCTACTACGAGCCCAACTCCTTCGATGGACCGACCGAGGACCCGAGCGTAGTGGAACCGCCGCTGCCGCTGGAAGGCGACGCCTGGCGCTACGACCATCGCGAAGGCAACGACGATTATTCGCAGCCGCGCGCCCTGTTCGAATTGATGAGCCCGGAGCAGCGGGAGCGACTGTTCGGCAATATCGCCCGGCATATGCAGGGTGTCCCGGACTTTATCAAGGAGCGTCAGCTCGGCCACTTCGAGAAGTGCCACCCGGAGTATGCTGCCGGTGTCCGTGAGGCCATCGCAAGGGTCGGTGACTGACCCATCTTGCCACCAGGCGAGAAGTGCCACCCGCTGACCAATCCCGTCACAGCACGTCCCCATGCCCCCGCCTAAAGGCGGGGGTATTTTTTTGTGTCCACCGTGGTGGCATCGTTCGGCTTGTCGGGCGACCCCACCGGCCAGAGACCAACGTCTTGCACAAAAAACGGGCCCCGAAGGGCCCGTCCTGTTGTCACCACTCGCGACGATACGTCGCTCGCGATATCAGTTGTCGAGCACGACCTTGAGCTCGTAGTTGTTGGGGCCGTCCTGCGCGTTGCCGAACTTCTGACCGGTGACCCGAATGTGGTACATACCCGGATCCAGCTGGGTGGTCAGATCGACGTTGCCGTTGAAGCCCTGACCTTCACCCTCGGCGACGATACGCCCGGAGGCATCGGCCACCTCCATGGTCAGGCGATAGGTGTCTTCGTCGCCCGGCGGGAAGGTCGAGGTGGTGATACGCACGCTGCTCGGCTCGGCCACGTTGAAGCTCAGTACCTCACCACGAGCGCGAATCTTGACGTCGGTCTTGACGCTCTGCACCTGACGCTCATCCGGGTTATCGCTGCGCGCTGCACTACCGCTGACGCTGGCTGCCGCGCCAGCGCCGGCGGCTGCACCTGCTGTGGCACCGGCCGCCGAGGAGGAACCCGCCACCCCGGCCGTGGACGCCGTGGTGGCCGCCGAGGCACCTGCGCTTGAGGCCACTTCGCCTGCTGCCGCTGCGGAGGAGGCAGACGCAGAAGTCGCTGCTGCGCTGGAGGACTGGGCTGCGGCAGACTGAGTCGCGGCGGCCCCGGAGGCACCGGATTGACTACCCAGGGTAACCACGGCGTCACGACTGGTGACAAAGGCGCTCTGGCTCCCGTCACGATCCGAGCCCACGAACTGCAAGCCGGTGCCATCATCCACCTCGATACGATTACCACGATCATCGAGACCCACCACGGCGATGCTGTAGCCGTCGCCGGCGCGACCGCGTCGACCAAAGCGGGTGCCCTTGACCTGCAACTCGTACTTGCCGGGTGTCAGGCGACTCTCCAACTGGAGACCACCATCCTGGCCGTAGCCCTCGCCCCGAGCGATCACGTTGCCGGCATCGTCCATCAGCACCGCATCGATCTGGTAGCTGTCTTCATAGCCTGCGCTGACACGGCTCTCGAAACGATAGACCCCTTCTTCCTCTACCTCGAAGTCATGGGCATGGGGGGACCCGAACATGAAGCTCTGGCTGCGGGCGTCACTCTCCGGCTTGAAGAAGCCGGTCAGATCGAGCTGGCGGTTCTCCTCACGGAAGCGCTCGGTCATGGCACTGTCAGAAGCCTGTACGGTGGTACCTGCAAGGGCAACACCAAGCGCCAGCAGCGCCGCGGGTAGGGTGACGTCTTTCATGGATCCTCACATGCTTGCCGATTGAGAGCAGAAAAAAAGCCGATCCCGGAGGATCGGCTTTCGTTTATAGCGTTCCAACGCTAGGGGGTCAAACCTGTCGGATTAGAACAGGTAGGTCAGACCCACGGCGTAGCCGTCACCCTGGTCGTTGTCACGGTCACGCACGGCGCCTTCCACGTAGGTGTACATGGCGTCGGAGATGTTGTAGGTCACGCCGGCAACAAACTCGTTGTGGTTGTCGTCGTCGTTCTCGTCATCGTTGGCGCTGTCGAAGTCGCTGAAGCCGCTGCCACCGAAGTCGATGTACTGGTAGGAGCCGTAAACGTCACCCATACCGTCCAGGTAGCCGTAACGGGCACCGATGGCGTAGTAGTCAGCGTCTTTCAGCAGGTCGTTGTCGGACTCGAAGCGCTCGTACTTGACGGCAACGCGCAGGCTGTCCCACTGGTACTGCATGGTGACACCGTACTGGTCGCCCAGGTCGCTATCGATGTCCACCGTTTCTACACTGTTAGTGACGCTATCACCATCAACATCGGTAGCGATGTAGGTGAATGACTGATCTTCGATGTCGTAGATACCCAGATCGTCGTAGACACCGGCGATGGAGAAGCCGCCGTAGGTGTACTTCAGACCACCGAAGATAGAGGCCTCACCGGAATCGGTCAGGTTCTCGGACTCGCCGTCACCCTTGTACTGGGTACCCAGAGCGAACTGGAAGCCGCCCCAGACCGGAGAGGTATAGGTGATCTTGTCGCCTTCGGGATCACCGACGATAACGTCAGCGTCGCCAGCTTCGTCACCCGGAGCACCCTTGAAGGTGTTGGAGTCGGAAACGTCGAAGTATTCGTTGTTGGAGATCGGATCCTGGATCCAGTCGTCCAGCAGGGAATCGTAGGAACCAACGCGAGCGTCACCGAAGTTGCCCTTCAGGCCGATGTAGGCGGTGTCGCCTGCATCACGACCGGCGACCTTCATTTCGTCGGCCTTGAAGTCGTCGATTTCGATCTTGGCGTAGCCGATCAGACCGTTGTAGATGACGTGCTCGGCGGCGAAGCCGAAGGTAGAACCGTTGTCGGCGATCTCGTCACGAGTTTCGCCATCGTCATCCTTGACTCCGGCGTAGACCAGCTGGACGTTGCCGTAGATGTCGAGTTTGGTGCCGTCCTGGTTGTAGACGGTGGCGGCCTGGGCACTGACGGCGGTAAAGGCGGCAGCACCGGCGATGGCAGTCGCTAACAGTGTCTTTTTCATTGCTGAGTTCCTTTTGACTAGCTTGCTGTTTCGATCGTTGCTGCGCTTGGCAGCCTTGGCTTGCCGGTCGTTGCCGGCTCGTTTTTCTGGCCTTGTGGTTCCTGGCAGGGAACCGAGGCAGCGAGCCTGACAGCGGCGAAGCCTTGTTATAGTCCAATGCTCGCAAGGGCAACCATATACCGGGATTCTCAGGAGCGCAACAAGAAAAAAACACTGTTTTCGTTCCCGCCGCCCCTCGATTCGACACCGATCCCTGCGAAGGCGCCGCCAGCGCTGGAACCGGAAAAACGACTTAACGAACATTGTTCGCTAACCTCGTACCGATTCTGCATAGAATGCTGCGCCGGGCATAGCGACTACATCATGCCCCGCTGATGTGACGCTTTCAAGTCAGCTGGGTTGAACACTGTCGACAGTCGTCAACGGCGGCGGCCGTCCATAAGGACCGCACAATTGAGGACCGCACATCAGGACCAGGCATAAAGCGCCCAGACAACGACCACACCCAAGGAGCGCGGTCAGTGACTACCATTGTGGCGGGCCATCAGGGCGTCGAGTTTGCGCTGTAGCCGCGACTCCTCGCTGTCGTGGCCATGAGACTGGTGCCTGGACTCGTTCTGCGGCTGGTGGAGATGCGAGGCGCGCCCCTGGGACATCGCCGGGCGGCTGCTCTGTTCACTCTCGGCTTCCCGATGGGGCTGCGGGTCGGCCTTTGATGCCCCCTGGGGTTGTTTGCCCTTGCCTGCGCCAGCGCGCCGCCGGCCCTGGCCGCTGCGCCGCTGCGACACCTTGCCGCGCCCTTGCTGCTCCGCCTGCAGGCGGTCCAGCTTGCGCTTGGCGTGTTCGGCGGCCTGGGCATCGACCTCCCCGACCAGCGCGCCCTGGAGGTCGATACGCTCGGCGCCTTCCCTGACCGACTTGAGATACCGCGGCAGGTTGACGTAGCAGGCCAGGGCCCGCCGCACCAGCTTCTCGGGCCAGGGCTCGCTGGCCGCCAGGTCCTCGTGGATGCCCACCTTCAAGGGACGGGTGTGGCCCTTGAAGAAGGTCTTGTCATAGCGCTGGTACCACTCACCCAACAGCGCCTGGGGAGACGGCGCCTTGTCGATGGCCAGATCCCCCTGGCGGCCAGCCTCGTCGGAGCCTGTCGCTTCGGATGTATCACCCTGGAGGTCAGCGTTCCCGGAAGGCGCCCCTTGGCTTTGTTGGCTTGACTGCGACCGAGAGCCGTCGGATGACACCGTCGCGTCAGTGGACGGGGCCGGGGACGCTTCGCTGGCCGTTACAGCCGAAGCGACCTCGCCGGCCGGCTCGCCATCTCGCTCAGCATCCTGGTCAGAGGCTTGCTCAGGGGCTTGGTCAGAGGCTTGGTCAGAGGCTTGGTCAGGGGTTTGCTCACCGCTGTGCTCGGCAGAGGTCTTGTCGGCTTGCTCGGCTTGCTCAACGGCTGTGGAAGCCGCTGTCTGGTCAGACGCCTGGTCGGCTGCTTGTTCAGTCGTCCGATCGTCTGTCTCGTCGGCTGACTGATCACCACTGGCATGACGCGGGCGATGCTGCATCAGGGCGGCCAGGCCCTGGGCGCGTCGCTTGGGACGAACAAAGGCGGGGGACTGAGGCTCGGCCTCGGGATGTTCGACGCGCTCACGCAGCCTGGCGTTGTGGGCCTCGAGTTCACGATTCTGTTCGTCGAGTTCGCGATTTTCCTCGGTCAGTTCGCTGTTTTCTTCAAACAGCGCCTGGCGCTCGGCGCGCAGTGCCTCAAGCTCCGTCTCGAGCTGTCCGCTGCGTTCGACGGCGCTGCCAAGCTGCGACTCAAGCTCGCGCTGACGCTCTCGGGCGGCGGTCAATTCGGCGTTCAGCTCAGCGCTCAACCGCTCTCGCTCCGACGCCAGCCGTTCGCACTCCTCGACCAAGCGCCGGCGCTCGTCGGCCATACGCTGGTGCTCGCTGGACAGCTGCCGCTCGCGCCGACGCCCCTCACGCAGTCCGTCCAATAGCGTCGCCGTGCGTTGCTCGAGCGCCTCCAACGGGTGTTCTGCGTGTGTCTCGATCACGTCGACTCCTCCAGGCTCAGCAAAATGCCGCGTTGCAGGGGTGACTCCGGTCACGCCCCGCTGTTATCAGGGTTGTCGCCACAGTCTGTGCCAGGGCTTGCGATGTCGCAATTGTCGCCGCTCGGCGACGCTCATCGTGTCACCTGCAAGACGCCAATTTCGTCCCGTGGCGACTACCGCAAATCCGCAACCAGGCATTAGGCGCTTCAGCTCTCGGCTGAACGCTCGTAGCGAACGAAGCGGTAGGCGGGCTGGCCTTCGCTCGGCGAGCCGGCTTCGCTGGCGACTTCCTGCCAGTCGCCTTCAAGCGCCGGGAAGTGGGCGTCACCTTCGATATCGACATCCACCTCGGTGAGATAGAGCCGCGATGCGATCGGCATGGCCTGGGCGTAGATCTGAGCCCCGCCCATGACCATGATCTCTTCGGCGGCCTCGATGGTGGCCTGACGGTCGGCCAGTTCGATCGCGCTGGCCAGGTCGTGACAGACCCTGACGCCATCGTGATGAAAGGAGGTGTCACGGGTGACCACGATATTCAGCCGGTTAGGCAGCGGACGGCCGATGGACTCGAAGGTCTTGCGTCCCATCACCAGGGGCTTGGCCTGGGTCATGCGCTTGAAGAACTTGAGGTCCTCCGGCAGGTACCAGGGCAGCTGGTTGTCGACCCCGATGACCCGGTTACGCGACATGGCGGCGATCATCGCCACCGGCACGAAGGTGTCGAGCCTCGCCAGATCCTGGCCTTCGCTCGCATTGTCGGCGCTGCTCATACCGCTACCTCGGCCTTGATATGGGGATGGGGTTCATAGTCGTGGATGCTGATGTGCTCGAAACGGAAGTCGAACAGGTTATCCACCGACGGCTCCAGCTCCAGGCGAGGCGCCCGGGTGGGCGTTCGACTCAGCTGCAACTCGGCCTGTTCGAGATGGTTCAGATAAAGGTGGGCATCCCCCAGGGTGTGAACGAAATCACCGGGGGCAAGACCCGCCACCTGGGCGATCATCCGAGTGAGCAGCGCGTAGCTTGCGATATTGAAGGGAACGCCAAGGAAGATGTCGGCACTGCGCTGATAGAGCTGGCAGGACAGCTTGCCGTCGGCCACGTAAAACTGGAACAGGCAATGACAGGGAGGCAGTGCCATCTCGTCCACCAGCGCCGGGTTCCAGGCGGACACGATCAGCCGCCGTGAGCGCGGGTTGGTGGCAAGCTGGTCGAGCAGTGTCTCGATCTGATCGACGCTGCCACCGCGAGGATCCGGCCAGCTACGCCACTGATAGCCATAGACAGGGCCGAGGTCGCCGTTCTCGTCGGCCCACTCGTCCCAGATACGCACGCCGTTTTCCTTGAGGTAGGCGATATTGGTATCGCCCTTCAGAAACCACAGAAGCTCATGGATGATCGACCGCAGATGCAGCTTCTTGGTGGTCACCAACGGAAAGCCGCGGGACAGATCGAAGCGCATCTGATGACCAAAGATCGAGCGTGTGCCCACGCCGGTGCGGTCGTCACGCTCGATACCTTCGTCCAGCACCTTGCGCATCAAATCCAGATACGGCTGCTCCAGGGCGGGAAGGTCGGTGGCTTCGGCAGCGCTATCAACAGGCATCGGGATTCACTCGCTTGGTCGTGACGGATTCGGGACGGTTTCTCGAAACCAGAAAAACCGGCAATTGTACTGCTCGGCATGCTTCGATACCAGACGCGGCCAGCTTGGCGCGGCCAGCTTGGCGCGGCCACCGGGGCCCGGTCTGCGTGACGCAGCCTCTTGGGCGTGTCCAACCGGGCGCGGTCAAGGCGGCCGCATCATGCATCGGCGGCTCGTCAGCGCCTAGCCGGCCGCAGGCGCGGTACTGGCATCCACCGGCTGGCGGCGAGACCAGGCCACCAACAGCACGCCGAACAGGATCATCGGCAGGCTAAGCAGCATGCCCATGGTGACCCAGCCCAGGGCAATGAAGCCAAGCTGCGGGTCCGGCTGACGCACGAACTCCACGGCGAAACGGCTCAAGCCGTAGATCAACAGGAACAGACCAGAGACCAGGCCGCGACGTCGCGGTGTGCTCGACACCCACCACAGCACCACGAACAGTACCAGGCCTTCGAGCAGCGCCTCGTACAGCGAGGAAGGATGACGCGGTTCGGGGCCGTAGCCAGGGAACGGCATGCCCCAGGGAAGGTCAGTGACGCGGCCCGGCAGTTCGTGATTGATGAAGTTGCCGATACGCCCGGCCCCCAGGCCGATCGGCACCAGCGGCGCGACGAAGTCGGTCAGGGTGAAGAACGCCAGGTTCTTGCGCCGGGCGAACAGCAAGGCCGCCAGCAACACCCCGAGCAGGCCGCCATGGAAGCTCATGCCGCCGTCCCACACCTTGACGATCCACAGCGGGTCCGCGAGCCACTGATCCAGCCCGTAGAACAGCGCGTAGCCAAGGCGTCCGCCGAGCACCACGCCGAGGGCGGCGTAGAACAGCAGGTCGCCCACGTCGTCCCGGGTCAGGCCGATGCGGTGGGCGCGTCGACAGCCCAACCACCAGGCAGCGACAAAGCCCACCACGTACATCAGTCCATACCAGTGGACCTGGAGCGGACCCAGCGAGATGGCAACGGGATCGATCTGGGGATAAGACAGCATAGTCGGTAGATTTCCTGAAAGTGACCGAGGTGACCAGAGAGTAACGTAGCGCTATACAAGCGGATGACCGCCAGAAAAACGCTACAGCGGCAATAGGACAGCAAGCGGCGGCGACGGTTCGCTACAGCAGGAAGCCGAGCCCCACCACCGTCAGCAACAGCGCGAAGGACAGCTTGAGCACCCGAGCGGGTAACCGATGCGCCAGTCGCACACCAAGCCGAGCACAGGGAACGCTGGTCAGGGCAATCCCCAAAAGCGCCGGCAGCATGACAAAACCGAAGGCGCCATCGGGCAGACGCGGATCACCAAGGCCCATGGCGATGAAGGTCACGGCGCCGACCAGGGCGATGGGCAGTCCGCAGGCCGCCGAGGTACCGACCGCCTGGGTCATGCTGGCACCGCAGCGAATCAGCCAGGGAACGCTCAGTGTCCCCCCACCGATACCGAACAGGGCAGAGACACCACCGATGACACCGCCGGCGACGACCATGCTGCCACGCCCGGGTGCCTGGCGCCCCGCCTTGGGCGAGCGCCCCAGCACCAGCTTGGCGGCGACCAGCAGCAGAAAGACGCCGAACAGCGTGCCGAGCAGGCCGCCAGACAGGGCGCCGGCAACGAACACCCCAAGCACGGCGCCCATCACCAGCCCCGGCAGCAGCGCTACCAACCAGTCGCGCCGAATGCTGCCCCGGCGAAAGTGGCCCCAGGCGGACGAGGCGCCGGTGATCACGATGGTCGCAAGCGAGGTCCCCACCGCCACGTGCATGGCCACCTCGCCGGACACCTGTTGCAGCGCGAATACCGTCATCAGGCTGGGCACGATGATCAGCCCGCCACCCACGCCGTAGAGACCGGCCAGGAAGCCCGCCGCGGTACCGAGCGCCAGATAGGAGACCAGGGACGCCAGCATCAGACCGACCTCGTCGGCAGCGGCAACCAGTGATCGAGCAGTTCGAGCAGCGCCTGGGGACGATAGGGCTTGGCCAGCCAGGCGTCCATGCCGGCCTGCTGAAAGCGCGCCTGGTCCTGATCGCTGGCATTGGCGGTCAGGGCGATCACCACCGCACGCCGGCGGCCAGAGTCCGCCGCTTCCATCGCGCGTAGACGACGGCAGGTCTCGACGCCGTCGATATCCGGCAGCACGATATCCATCAGCACCAGATCGACGGCAACCGCCGCCAGCCGTTCCAGCGCTTCCTCTCCGCGGGTCGCGGTCACCACCTCGACGCCTCGGCGCTCGAGAACCTCCCGCGCCAGCATCAGGTTGACCGGACCGTCGTCGACGATCAGCACCCTGGGTGTCGCTTCGTCGGCCGATGACTCGGAAGGCTCTGCCACAGGCGCCGTGTCGGTGCCGTCCTCGAGGTTGTCGAGCAACAACCGTATATCGCTCAGTCGGCGTAACGCCTCGGGCTCGGCGCCGTCGCCGGCCCGGTTGATCAGCTGATCGAGCTCGGCGATCAAGGGCGCCAGTGCCTTGCCGACGTGGCTCAGGTAGCTCGACTTCAGACGCGACTCTTCTCTGGCGCGGGACAGCGCCGCGGCCAGGCGCCGGCTTTCGTGCTCCCAGTCGCTGGGCTCGCCCAGCGAATCCGGCGTGTTCTCTGCTCGGCTATCTACTTGGCTATCTACTCCGATATCTGCTCTGACTTCCCCCTGGCTTTCGAGCCAAACCGCATCACCGCTCTCGACGTCAGGCGGACTGCCACGTCGTCTTTGGCCTGCCTTCGGTCGAGCGTCGATGGCCTCGAGCAGCCACCTGACTCGCTCCATCAGCGAGTCTTCCGGCGAGGGGGCTTCGTGCTGCCCATCGAGTTGTGGCGACAACTGGCTCTCGACCCGTTCGAGCAGGCTGTCGAAGTCACGCTGAGCGCGGGATAGGCGATGCTTGAGCAGCACCAGGAAGACGAGGATGTTGAGCGTGGTGCCCACCAGCAGACCCATGACGATCCACAGGGTGGTGCTCCAGCCGGCGGCGGCGGGCATCAGCCAGTGCAGCGAGGCGCCCAGCACCAGACACAGCGCCAGCAGCACCCCCTGGGCGGCTACCACCGGCCACAGGATGGGAATCACCAGCCTGCGCCAAAAGCGATCCCTGCTATCGTCGCCTTCCATCTTCCATCCTGTTGAATGAAGAAGCCAAGAGTGTACGTTGCCGGCCGCAGCCTGTCATGGTGGCACAGTTGCAGGCTCTCCCCGGATTCCCCTGGGCAGAAAATCCGGCTACGCTGCGCCCATGTGCCTGATTGCCTTTCACTTCGCCCCGGACAGTGCGCGGCCGATCACCTTGATCGCCAACCGCGACGAGGTCCACTCGCGCCCCACCGCGCCCCTGGCCGCCTGGCTGGACGCCCCGGGACTGCTCGCCGGTCGCGACCTCGAGGCCGGCGGGACCTGGCTCGGCATCCATCGTCGCGGCCGCTTCGCCGCCATCACCAATGTTCGCGACCCGGAACTGATACCACCGCAACCGAGCGAAAGCCGCGGCCTGCTGGTGCGCCGTGGCCTCGAAACCGATGACCTCGAGGCCTGGCTCGAATGCCAGAGTGCGGGCGAGGCATTGCGCTACGGTGGCTTCAATCTGCTGATCGGCGACGGCAAGCGGCTTTGGCACCTCGAGCGGCATCGCCACGGCTGCGCACTGCAGGCGGTCGAGGCCGGAGTGCACGGCCTGTCCAACGCCTCTCTGGATACCCCCTGGCCCAAGCTGGTCCAGGTGCGCAACGCCCTGGCCGAAGACATCGCCGAGGCCAGACACGCCTCCCTGGCAAACGCCCGCCAGGGCTTCCTCGACCGCCACCCGGCGCCGGACGCTAGCCTGCCGGACACCGGCGTGGGGCTGGAGCTCGAACGCTTCCTGTCACCGGCCTTTATCGTCGGCGACGACTACGGCACCCGTGCCACCAGCGAGTTGACGCTGCACCGCGACGTGAACGGCGAGCGTTTCGACATCTCGGAACGGCGCTTTGGCCCGGGCGGGCGGCCTCAGGGCGAGACCCGGCTGGCGCTGACCATCGACCGAGACGGCTGAAGCGTCGCTGGCCACGCTGCGAGATGCCAAGGCGCGCGGCCATCCTTGACGGCCGCTGCCTCGCTCAATCCCTGGGCGGCAGCAGATGGGCCAGCTGCCAGGCCTGCATGCGGTTCGCCAGGTGGGCGCGCACCTCGGCTGGCGTATCCAGCGCAAGGGTCTGCTCCACCAGCTCGGCTGCCGCCTCCCGCGATACCCGGCGAATGGCCGCCCGCACACGCGGCAGGTTGGGGCCATTCATCGACAGCACCCGGAAGCCCATGCCCATCAGCAGCAGCGCACCTGCCGGGTCGCCGGCGAGTTCGCCACACACCGAGGTCGGCACGTTCAGCTCGCTGCTCTCGGCGGCCAGGCGATGCAGCGCCGACAGCACCGCAGGGTGACAGGAATCGTAGAGGTCGGCGACCCGCGGGTTGTTGCGATCCACCGCCAGCAGGTACTGGGTCAGGTCGTTGCTGCCCACGGAGAAAAAGTCGACCCGCGCCGCCAGTGCCTTGAGCTGGTAGAGCGTCGCCGGCACCTCGAGCATCACCCCGAGGCGCGGCCGGCGCACTTCCACCCCCTCTTCGCCCAGCTCGATGATCGCCCGCTCGATCAGCTTCAGGGTGTCATCGACTTCATCGACATTGGTCACCATGGGCAGCAGCAGCTCGAGGTTGTCGAGCCCCTGGGAGGCCCGGAGCATGGCGCGCAGCTGTACCATCAGCACTTCGGGGTGATCCAGGGTGACGCGAATACCGCGCCAGCCGAGAAAGGGGTTGGCCTCTTCGATGGGGAAGTACGGCAGGTCCTTGTCGCCACCGATATCCAGGGTCCGCATCACCACCGGAAGCGGTGCAAAGCTCTCGAGCTGCTCCCTGTACAGCCGGGTCTGCTCCTGCTCGCCGGGGAAACGTTCGGTGATCATGAACGGCACTTCGGTGCGATACAGCCCTACCCCGCCGATACGCGTCTTGAGCGATGCGACCGTATCGACGGTCAGTCCGGTATTGACCATCAGCGTCATGGCGTGACCGTCCGGGGTCACGCTGGGCAGGTCCTGCTCGTGTTCGAGCAGCGCCGCCAGGGCCTTCTCCTCGTCGATCTGGCTCTGGTAATGGGCCACCAGCTCCGGGCCAGGACGCACGAACACGCGCCCTCGGTGACCATCCAGCACCAGCGGGGCGCCGTCGAGTCGCGGCAATGGCAGGTCGATCATCCCCGACACCAGCGGAATCCCCATGGCACGGGCGATGATGGCCACATGGGAGTTGCTCGACCCTCGTACCGAGATCAGTCCGCCAAGTCGGTCCCGGGGCACCTCGCCAAGCAGCGCGACGCTGATCTCGTCACCGATCAGGATGGCCCCCTGGGGGTAGTGTTCGGGCAACCGCGGCGACTCTTCCTGCAGATGGGCCAGCACTCGACGACCAAGATCGCGCACGTCGGCGGCACGCTCTCTCAGGTAATCGTCGTCCACCCTCTCCAGATACTGCACATGGCGGCGCACCACGTCGGCCAGGGCGCCGGGCGCCCACTGGCCCTCGCGGATGCGCTTTTCGACTTCCTGGGACAGCGCCGCCTCGCCGAGCATCTGCTGATAGACGTCGAACAGCGCCAGCTCCTGGGCCGAGATACGATTGGCCAGCCGCTCGCCGGCGGCACGAATCTCCTCGCGCACCCGAGCGATGGCGTCCTTGAGCCGTGCGATCTCGAACTCGACGTCGGTGGGCACCAGATCCGGCACGCTATCGAGATCGGCCGGCGGTGACAGCACCACCGCCTCGCCGATGGCCATGCCGGGTGAGGCGGCGACCCCGATGAAGGTCGCCTGGACGCCGGGAAAGGCCGGGCAGGTCAACCCACCTGTAGCCAGCGCATGGGCCAGCACGCCGGCAAGCTGGGCGCCCATGGTGACCAGGAAGGCCTCGTCGGATTCATCGTAACGACGACGCTCTGCCTGTTGCACCACCAGTACACCGAGCATGCGGCGCTGATGGATGATGGGCACACCGAGAAAGCTCGAGTAGCGCTCTTCACCGGTGGCCTCGAAGTAACGGAAACTGGGGTGAGCCTGGGCGTCCTCCAGGTTGAGCGGTTCCTCGCGGCGGGCCACGGTGCCGACCAGCCCCTCCCCTACCGGCAGCGCCACCTGGCCCACCGCCTGGGTTCTCAGGCCAATGGTCTCCATCAGCACCAGCGCATCGCGTTCGCCGTCAAACAGGTAGAACGAACAGACATCGGTCTGCATCGCCTTGCGTGTCCGGCGCACCAGGGTCGCCAGCGCCGCGTCCAGGCTGCGCGCGCTGTTGACCTCCTGAATGATTCGTTGCAGGACCTTGAGCATGGAAAGGTCTCACCCCTGTTCTTGTACTGGTCCGGCCATGGGGCGACCGAACGATAAGTGGGAGGCAGCAACGCCACCGGCCTCTCGCCGACGTGGCTGATGTGCTGCCGCGGGCGCTGGATTCATCCCTTCTCCAGCGCCAGGCTCTGGGCGCGAGGCAATAGCTCACGTAGTGCTCGGCGGTAGACCTCCCTCTTGAACGGTACCACCTGCCCCAGCGGATACCAGTAACTGACCCAACGCCAGCCATCGAACTCGGGCTTGGGGGTGCCATCCACACAGATGCGGCTTTCCTGGCAGCGGATCCGCAGCAGGAACCACTTCTGTTTCTGTCCTATGCACACTGGGCGCGAATGTGTGCGAACCATGCGTCGCGGCAGGCGGTAGCGTAGCCACCCCCTGGTGCAGGCCAGTACCTCCACATCCTCGGCGGTCAGGCCGATTTCTTCGTGGAGCTCTCTGAACAAAGCCTGCTGGGGCGTCTCATCTGACTTGATGCCTCCCTGGGGAAATTGCCACGCGTTCTGCCCTACCCGACGCGCCCATAGCAGCTGCCCCTGGTCGTTGACGATGATGATGCCAACGTTGGGGCGAAAGCCGTCTGCGTCGATCACGGGCTTCACCTTTCCAATCGGTATTGACTGCATTCTTCCACAATGGCTCGAAGCGCATCAATACGACATCTCGAACCCCTGCCGAGGTTCTGACATAATCGCCCCCTTTGTGGCCTTCCCGGGCCAGGGGCCCATGGGCATGACATACGCCTGTTGCTGGCCACTCCGACACAGATCGCCGGGCCGGGAGGTCGCCTCACCCAAGCGCCGGGAGACACACCTTGAGTCTGGCCATCTTCGATTTGGACAATACCCTGCTGTCGATCGACAGCGACCATGCCTGGGGCGAATTCCTGCTCGAGCAGGGCGCCGTGGACGCGGTGGCCTATCGCGAGGCCAATGACCGTTTCAAGGCCGACTACGACGCCGGTCGTCTCGACATGATGGCCTTCCTGGAGGTGGCCCTGAAGCCACTGGCGGACAATTCCATGGAACAGCTCGCCGCCTGGCATCAGCAGTTCATGGCCAGCAAGATCGAGCCCGCCATCCTGCCCCAGGCCGAGGAACTGATCGCCCGCCACCGCGCGCGGGGCGACACCCTTCTGATCATCACCGCCACCAATCGCTTCATCACTGGCCCCATCGCCGAACGCCTGGGCATCGATGACCTGATCGCCGTGGAACCGGAGCTCGTCGATGGCCGCTACACCGGCCGGGTCAGCGGCGTGCCGAGCTTTCAGCAGGGCAAGGTGACCCGCCTGGAACAGTGGCTTTCTGAGCGCGACGACACCCTCGACGGCGCCTGGTTCTACAGCGACTCCCACAACGACCTGCCGCTGCTCGAGCAGGTCGATCATCCGGTCGCGGTGGACCCGGACCCGGCCCTGCGCGAAGTCGCCGAGGCCAAGGGCTGGAAGATCATCTCCCTGCGCGGTTGAGCCAAGCGCGGTTGAGACAAGCCCCTCGAACGACGCCGACGCCATCCACAAAAGAACCCCGCCACAATGTGGCGGGGTTCTTCGTTGGCACGATGACCACTGGTCGACGTGCCGGCGATGCTGTGCAAGGCCCTGTCGGGCCTTGCGAGACCGATATCAGCCCAGCAGGTGCTCGACCGCAGCGCGCTCTTCGCGCAGCTCGTCTTCGGTCGCCTTCATCTTGGTGCGGCTGAACTCGTCGACCTCGAGGCCCTGGACGATCTCGTACTTGCCGTCCTTGCACACCACCGGGTAGGAATACATGATGCCCGGCTCGACGCCGTAGCTGCCGTCGGCGGGAATGCCCATGCTGACGATGCCGTCGCTGCCCAGCGCCCAATCACGCATGTGATCGATGGCGGCGGATGCGGCGGAGGCAGCGGAGGATGCACCACGCGCCTTGATGATGGCGGCGCCACGCTGCTGCACGGTCGGGATGAAGTCGTTTTCGTACCAGTCGCGCTCGACCAGGTCGAAGGCCGGCTTGCCGTCCACCTTGCAGTGGGACAGATCCGGGTACTGGGTCGCGCTGTGGTTACCCCAGACGATCATGCTGTCGACGTCGGTGACGTGCTTGCCGGCCTTCTGCGCCAGCTGGGTCTTGGCCCGGTTGTGGTCCAGACGCATCATCGCGGTGAACTGACCGGCGTCGAGGTCCGGCGCGTTGCAGGAGGCGATCAGGGCGTTGGTGTTGGCCGGGTTGCCCACCACCAGCACGCGAATGTCACGGCTGGCGTTGTCGTTGATGGCCTTGCCCTGGGCGGAGAAGATGGCGGCGTTGGCCTCGAGCAGGTCCTTGCGCTCCATGCCCGGACCGCGCGGACGGGCACCCACCAGCAGGGCGAAGTCGGCGTCCTTGAAGGCCACGTTGGCATCGTCGGTGGCGACGATGTCCTGAACCAGCGGGAAGGCGCAGTCGTTGAGCTCCATCACCACGCCATTCAGCGCTTCCATGGCCGGAGTGATCTCGAGCAGCTGCAGGATGACCGGCTGGTCCGGGCCCAGCATGTCGCCTGCGGCGATACGGAAGGCGAGAGAGTAGCTGATCTGACCGGCGGCACCGGTGATGGCAATACGTACGGGGTCTTTCATCATGGCTCCTTGGGATTGTCGCCGTGAAGGGGCCCGGGCGGCATCATGCAGACGTCGGCCGACACCTTGGCTGCCTCGGGCGGCGTTCAGGACGCGGAAAATCTTATGCTTGCAGTGCACAAAACTCAATTGGCCCGACGCAATTGACCTGGCCTGGCACCGCCGACCTGGGCTGTCGCCAGACACGACCGCCTGGACGACCTGACGTGGCGGCCCCTCAACAGCCAGATCCGGAAGTGTCGGCTCCTCGAGTATCGGGAGCGGGCGAAATCGGCGGCCTGGTGCGAACAACGCCACCAAAGCCTTCGGTGTTATCGGAGGCGATCAAGGCGCTGCGCTGGCCTTGCGCGCTCACTCACCCTCTCACTAACCCTCTCACTCACTGTCCGCCCTCACGGTCCGCCCTCACTACCCTCCTTCACCGCCGGCACCCCCTGTCAGGAGATGCCTTCGGCGGGGGCGTGCTCGTCGTGGAGCCGTGCAATCAGCTGATCTTCCAGGCCGAAGCGCTCCGACAGGCCCTTCTTCAGACGCTCGAGCCAGGCCGGCAAACGCGGCAGAAAGCGTTGGCAGCGCACCGGAGTAGAGTAGTCCTCGTCAAAGGACAGCACCAGTTCGGTGGACATCTCGAGGCGTTCCAGCAGACGATCGGCGATATTCAGTGCCGACGTGTCATCGAAGGCACGCGCCTCTTCCCTCAGTTGCGGATAGACCTCGAAATGGCCGGCGCTGATGTAGTCCATCAGCGTCTCGCTGAAGGTGTCGATGCGTTCCTTGGTGATGGTTTCCAGATCCGCATCGCATGACTGTTCGAGCTCATTCAAGACAACGAGCAGACCCTCGCGCTGCTCGAGCCAGCGGTCGATCAGTCGATGGACGCCTCCCCAGCGTTCGCGAGCGGTCTTGCAATCTTCCAACATGGCGGCCTCCCTAGCACTGCCTCACCCCGAATCCAGGCGGATGAACAGACTCCCTCGTGCCGCCGCCCCTGTCAACGAATGCATGCCAAGTACCTGATTGGCCGTCATCACCGACAGCAAAACGGCGCAGAGCACGCCTCTACCGCCAAGCTTCAGCCGTTCCAGCGATAGCCGCTGGTCGTGGCCCGCAGCGTTGTGAGCATGCCCACCGGCACCGCCAGCAGTACCACAAAGCCGATCAACGTCCAGCCTGGCAGCGACAGCCCGAGCAGGGTAGCGCCGACCTCGGCGCACTCGCCGGAGCCGGACAACACCGAGGCGATGACCTTCTGCAGCGGCAGCACATCGATCATGTAGTCAAGACCGGGGCCACAGCTCGGCACCTGATCCGCCGGCAGCGACTGCAGCCACAGATGACGCCCGGCGACAGCGATCCCGGAGAACACCGCCAGGGCCGCCAGACCGCTGTAGGCCACTGTGGCGAATGCACCACGGGGTCCATGCAGCGCAGCCACGGCAAACACCAGCCCCGCCGCGATCACCGCCACCCGCTGAAACACACAAAGCGGACAGGGCTCGAGCCCGACCAGGTGTTCAAGCCCCAGGGCCACGGCCATCATTGCCACGCAAAAGCCCAGTCCCGCCAGGCTCCACTGCCGCAGGCTCCACTCGCTCATTTCAGGCTCTCTCCGCTATGGGTCGGTTGATCCGTGGGTGCCAACGCCCGGGTCTCCCGGGCTCGGCTGAAATAGTCGCTCAGGAATTGAGCAAAATCGCTGGTGTCGGATGCCTCGATCTCCCGCTGCTGCTGATGAGAGGTCTCGACCAGGTCTTCCAGCATGGACGCACGACACCGATTGAGCGGCTCGTCAGCCAGCGCTGCGGCCTGCTCACGGGCGATGGCGACCATGGCCTCGACAAACTCCTCACCGTTGTCCTCGAGGCGCGCCAGCACGCGAGCAGAAGGCGTCAGCGACGGATCATCGATGCGCGGCGCGATCGCGTCCACCGCCTGCTGGTGGGGACTGCCATCCTCGAGCTGGTCGAGCAGCGAGGCGACCTCGCGCATCTCGGCGACGATGGCACGACTCCAGTCGACCAGACCGCGGCGGTTGCCTCGGTCATTGAGCTCGAGCCCGGGCTCGCGACCGCGCTCCACCACCAGGCGCCGATTGTCGTCCAGGTGGTCACACTCCTCGTCGGAGATCCAGGGACTGTCGGACAGCAGACACCACACCAGGAAGGTGTCGAGAAAGCGGGTCTGGGCGGCATCGATCCCCAGGGTAGCGAAGGGATCGATATCCAGACAGCGGACCTCGATGTACTCGACACCGCGGGCCTCGAGGGCCTGGCTCGGTGTCTCGTCGTGACGGGTGACCCGCTTGGGACGGATATCGCTGTAGTACTCGTTCTCGATCTGCAGGATGTTGGCGTTGAGCTGACGCCAGCTATCGCCATCACGCACACCCAACGCCTCGTAGTCCGGCCAGCCGGTGGCGATGGCATGGCGCAGGGTGTTGACGTAATTCGACAACGAATTGAAGCAGATCTTGAGCTGATCCTGCACCTTGTTCTGGTAGCCCAGATCGGACATCCGCAAGCTGGTCGCATAGCGAGATACCAGGGTGCGCTCGCCGAGGCGTTCCAGACCCTCAGGAATCTCGCCGTCATCCAGAAAGCTGTCGTCGATGGCGGGCGATGCTCCGAACAGATACAGCAGCAGCCAGCTATGGCGCCGGAAGTTGCGGATCAGCCCGAAGTAGCGCGACGAGCGGTACTCGCCCATGGACACCTGCTCCTGCTCGTCCAGGGTCTGCAGCAGCGTCCACAGGTCGTCGGGCAGCGACACGTTGTAGTGGATGCCGGCGATCGACTGCATGATCCGCCCGTAGCGAGCGTCCAGGCCGCGACGATAGACATGCTTCATGGTGCCGACATTGGAGCTCCCGTAGTCGGCGATGGGCACGCTGTCGTTGCCATTGAGCCGGGAAGGCATGCTGGCCGGCCAGATCCACTCTCCGTCCAGATGGCGATAGGTGTAGCGGTGGAGATCGGCCAGAAATTCCAGCGCCTCGTCGGGACGGCTGTAGACCGGCGTGATGTACTCCAGCAGCGCCTCGGAGTAGTCCGTGGTGATATGGGGGTGGGTCAGTTTGGAGCCCAGCGCCCGGGGATGGAAGGTCGCCGCGATCACGCCGCGGTCGTCGACCCGAAGCCCCTCCTTTTCAATGCCGCGGCGCAGGCGGCCGAAGCGTCGTGCGGCCGCCGGGCCGCGCAGGCGTTCGAGGAGCGAAGAAAGCTGAGTGGACAAGGTGAACACCCCGTGTCGTGGAAGGGCCCGGGGGCCTGCTTCGAATGGCGGCGACGGCAACGGGCGCTCAGGCGCCCGTTGTTTCAGTCGACAGATACGGTCGACAGCGAAGGTCGACAGTCGAGATCGCTGGATAAGGTCGACAGATTATGGCGTTCCATTGGCAGGTTTCAAGAACGACCCTGCTTCGCCTTGAGCAGAGCGGCACCCAGAGCGCCCATGGGAGCTGCCTCGTCGCGCCCTCCCTTGCCTGCCTGACCGCGACCCTGCTGGCTCCGAGGGCCCTTGCCCTTGCCACCGCCTTCGCGACGTCTGGGGGCCTGGCGAGCGTCACCTCCGTCGGCGCTGTCGGGAGTATCGTCCATGCGCATGGACAGCCCGATACGCGAGCGCTGCAGATCCACGTTCATCACCTTGACCTTGACGATGTCGCCCGCCTTGACCACGGTGCGTGGATCCTCGACGAAGCGGTCCGACAGCGCTGAAATGTGCACAAGACCGTCCTGATGCACACCGATATCGACGAAGGCACCGAAGTGGGTGACGTTGGTCACGGTACCTTCCAGCGCCATGCCCGGCTCGAGGTCCTTGAGCGTCTCGACGCCCTCGCGGAACTGCGCTGCACGGAACTCGGGACGAGGGTCGCGGCCAGGCTTGTCGAGCTCGGCGATGATATCGCTGACGGTGGGCACCCCGAAGCGCTCGTCGGCAAACTCGCTGGGCTTGAGCGCCTTCAGCGTGGCGCTGTCGCCGATCAGCCCGGACAGCTCGCGCCCGCTGCGCTCGGCGATGCGCTCGACCAGTAGATAGGCCTCCGGGTGCACGGCGCTGGCATCCAGCGGATTGGCGCCGTTCATGATGCGCAGGAAGCCGGCGCACTGCTCGAACGTCTTGGGCCCCAGCCGGGACACCTCGAGCAGATCACGGCGATCACGGAAGGCGCCCTTGGCGTTGCGCTGGGTGACGATGTTCTCGGCCAGCCCCGGATTGAGCCCCGCCACCCGCGACAGCAGCGCCGAGGAGGCGGTATTGAGGTCGACCCCCACCGCGTTGACGCAGTCCTCGATGACCACCTCGAGGCTGCGTGACAGCTGGACCTGGGAGACGTCGTGCTGGTACTGGCCGACGCCGATGGACTTGGGTTCGATCTTGACCAGCTCGGCCAGGGGGTCCTGCAGGCGGCGCGCGATCGACACCGCGCCACGAATGGTCACGTCGAGATCAGGCAGCTCACGGGAGGCATATTCTGAGGCAGAGTACACCGAAGCCCCCGCCTCCGAGACCATGACCTTCGACAACCGGGGATCCTTCATCGCCTTGAGCAGATCCCCGGCCAGCCGATCGGTCTCCCGGCTGGCGGTGCCGTTGCCCACGGCGATCAGCTCGACGCCGTGTTTCTTGACCAGTTTCGCCAGTTCGGCAAGCGACGCATCCCACTGATTGCGCGGGGCGTGGGGAAAGATGGTGGCCTGCTCGAGGAACTGCCCGGTGGCATCGACCACCGCCACCTTGCAGCCGGTGCGCAGGCCGGGATCGATGGCCAGCGTGGCCTTGGGGCCGGCCGGCGCCGCCAACAGCAGATCCTTGAGGTTGGCGGCGAAGACGTCGATGGCCTCGCCTTCTGCCCGCTCACGCAGACGCCCCATCAGCTCGGTCTCGAGATGGGTGTAGAGCTTGACCCGCCAGGTCCAGCGCACCACCTCGGCCAGCCAGCGGTCGGCCTTGCGCCCCTCGTCGCGAATCTCGAAGTGACGCGCGATGGCGACCTGAGCTGGGTGAACCGGCGCCTCGTCTTCGCCAGGCAGGCGCAACGCCAGCGCCAGCACACCCTCGTTGCGGCCACGGAACATCGCCAGGGCGCGGTGAGAAGGCACCTTGGCAAGCCGTTCATCGTGTTCGAAGTAGTCGGAGAACTTGGCGCCCTCCTGCTCCTTGCCGGCGATCACGCGGCTGGACAGCTCGCCCTCGCTCCACAGCCTCTCGCGCAGGCGTCCGACCAGCTCGGGGTCCTCGGCGAAGCGCTCCATCAGGATCTGCTTGGCGCCATCGAGCGCCGCCTTGGCGTCTTCGATCGCCGGCGTCTCGCCTTCGGCAGGCCGCAGGTAGCCCGCGGCTTCGGTCTCGGGGTCGAGGGTTGGATCGGCCAGCAGCGCGTCGGCCAGCGGCTCGAGACCCGCTTCCCGGGCGATCTGTGCCTTGGTCCGGCGCTTCTTGCGATAGGGCAGGTAGAGGTCTTCCAGGCGCTGCTTGGTATCGGCAGCCTGGATGCTGGCGGCCAGCGAATCGCTGAGCTTGCCCTGCTCGTCGATGGCCGCAAGCACTGTGGTGCGGCGCTCTTCCAGTTCACGCAGATAGCCCAGGCGCTCTTCCAGGTTGCGCAGCTGGGTATCGTCGAGTCCTCCGGTCACTTCCTTGCGATAGCGCGCAATGAACGGCACCGTCGCGCCGCCATCCAGCAGCTCGACGGTCGCGGAGATCTGAGGGGCCTTGACCGCCAGTTCTTCGGCCAGGCGGGCAATGATCTTGGCTGTAGCGTCCATGAAATCCTTGGCAATACGACGTCTGTGATCCGGCCAAGGTATCACAAAGCGCCCTTTTGCGCCGCCGCCACCCGCTGCCCGGCGTCATCCCCCGGGCAGCTTTTCGTTCAGGCCGGAACGAACTTGAGCGCGACCCCGTTGTTGCACCAGCGCAGACCGGTGGGATCGGGCCCATCCTCGAACACGTGCCCCTGATGACCACCACAGCGAGCGCAGTGGTACTCGGTACGCGGCCACAGGATCTTGTAGTCCACACTGGTCAGCAGGTGGCCCTCCACGTGCTCGTAGAAGCTCGGCCAGCCGGTGCCGGAGTCGTACTTCATGGCGCTGGTGAATAACAACAGATCACAACCGGCACAGCGAAATTCGCCTTCACGCTTCTCGCCGTCGAGCGGACTGGAGCCTGCCGGCTCGGTCCCTGCCTCGCGCAGCACATCGTACTGGGCCGGGCTCAGGCGCTCACGCCACTCGCTCTCGCTCAATTCCAGCGGCTCGATATCGGGACTTGGCGAAAGCTCCAGCTCCGGGCGGGCATTGGCCACCGCCGGCACCATGCTGGCGAGGCCGCCGAGCCCGAGCAGCGCGAGGAAATTGCGTCGTTTCATTGTAGAGTCTCCTGCGTCAAGGATTGTGCTGGGTCGGTCTGCCCCTCCCCTTCCTTACACTCAATCGTCGCTGTCCGTCCGGACCTTCGCCAACTATCGACGGCAAGGCGCTGGAACAAGCGCAAAAAAAGAGGAGAAGGCCATCGCCTTCTCCTCTTCTCGACCCCTGCCTCGCGGCAAGGTTCAGTCGTTTACTGCCTTGGCAACCCGCAGGTTAAACCAGGCCCGGAGCCGCCTAGACCAGACTCGGGCCTGCCTTGACGATGGCGTCGCTGACGCCGTCGAACTTCTTGGCCGTATGTCAGCCCTACAAACTTGGCCCTCGGCCTGTATCAGGCCCGGAGCCGCCTAGACCAGGCTCGGGCCCGCCTTGACGATGGCGTCGCTGACGCCGTCGAACTTCTTGAAGTTCTCTACAAACTTGCCTGCCAGTTCGCTGCGCTTGCGATCGTAGGCCGCCTGGTCTTCCCAGGTCTGACGCGGGTCCAGCAGGCTGGAGTCGACGCCGGGCACGGACACCGGCACCGACAGGTTCAGGCCGTCGATGTGGCGGGTTTCCACGTCACGCAGCACGCCGGTCTGGATCGCGTGGATGATGGCGCGGGTGGTCGGGATGGAGAAGCGTGAGCCGCCCTCGCCGTAAGCACCGCCGGTCCAGCCGGTGTTGACCAGGTAGACCTGGGCGTCCTTCTCGGCCACGCGCTTGATCAGCAGATCCGCGTACTCGCGGGCCGGGCGCGGGAAGAACGGCGCACCGAAGCAGGTGGAGAAGGTCGCTTCCAGACCGCTGGAAGAGCCCATCTCGGTGGAGCCCACCTTGGCGGTGTAGCCGGACAGGAAGTGATAGGCGGCGGCCTCCTTGGACAGCACCGACACCGGCGGCAGCACGCCACTCATGTCACAGGTCAGAAAGACGATGGCGTTGGGCTCGCCGGCGCGGTTCTCGGCCACACGCTTGTCGACGTGCTCGAGCGGATAGGCGGCGCGGGAATTCTGGGTCAGGCTGTCGTCGGCGTAGTTCGGCTCACGACGATCGTTGAGCACCACGTTCTCGAGCACGGTACCGAACTTGATGGCATTCCAGATGACCGGCTCGTTCTTTTCCGACAGGTCGATGCACTTGGCGTAGCAGCCACCCTCGAAGTTGAACACGGTACCGACGCCCCAGCCGTGCTCGTCGTCGCCGATCAGGTAGCGACCCGGGTCCGCTGACAGGGTGGTCTTGCCAGTGCCGGACAGGCCGAAGAACAGGGTGGTCTCGCCGTCTTCGCCGACGTTGGCGCTGCAGTGCATGGGCAGCACGTCGGCCTCGGGCAGCAGGAAGTTCTGCACCGAGAACATGGCCTTCTTCATCTCGCCGGCGTAACGCATGCCGGCGATCAGCACCCGGCGCTTGGCGAAGTTGATGATCACGCAGCCATCGGAGTTGGTGCCGTCACGGCTCGGCTCACACACGAAGTGCGGGGCATTCTGGATTTCCCACTCGTCCTTGCGTGACGCATTGTAGGCCTCGGGACGCACGAACATGGTGCGGCCAAAGAGGTTGTGCCAGGCGGTCTCGGTGGTCACACGAACCGGCAGGTAGTGGGTCGGATCGCTGCCCACGTGAAGCTCGCTGACATAGCTGTCCTTCTCGCCCAGGTAGCCTTCCACTCGCTCCCACAGTGCATCGAAACGCTCGGCGTCGAAGGGACGGTTGACGCTGCCCCAGTCGATCTGGGCACTGGTGGACGGTTCGTCGACGATGAACCGGTCCTTGGGGGAGCGCCCGGTACGTTCACCCGTCTTGACCACGAGGGCGCCGTGGGAGGCCAGTCGGCCCTCGCCCTGGGCCACCGCACGCTCGATGAGCTCGGCAGTGCTGAGGTTGACGTGAACGGTAGAAGACTGCGTGGTGGTGGTCATAGGATTCCTGGGCCTTCGGCTTCTCTCTCGTGGACTGGCGCCATCCGACAGGGCGAACGGCGCAAGGGATCCGGCGAGTCGACTACGCGGTTCGACCGTCTTCTTCGACTGACGACGCGTCCGGGATCGGCGGGGATTATGGCAAAAAACCCCGAGACAGGAAATGCCCATTTTTCAAGACGTTATTGTAGTTTAATTACAACATTTCGGCCTTTTTGGTGCATTTCCTGTCATTCCACTACAAACCTGCAACCGCCACCGCAGTCCCGATAACCTCGAGCCTGCCATTCATGCCAGCGAAACGGCTCGGGCCTGGACGCTGCAACCGCTCAATGCACCGTTGGGCTGCCGTCGCTGGGGTCCTCGATCAAGGCTTCGACATCGGCCGCGGTGAAGGCGTAGCGGGTGTTGCAGAAGTGACACTGGGTCTCGATCGTACCTTGCTCCGCGACGATCTGACGCAATTCCTCGTGCCCCAGCGACATCAGTCCCCCGGCGATGCGCGAACGAGAACAAGTACAACCAAAACGCAACGCCTTGGATTCGAAGGTACGCAATGGCTCCTCATGGAACAGCCGCACCAGCAAAGTTGCCGCATCCAGTTCCAGCAATTCCTGTTCGCTGAGGGTGGCAGCCAAGTGATAGGCGCGATCCCAGGCGTCGTCATCCTGATTGAGCGACTCGTCGGGCAGTCGCTGCAGCAGCAGGCCACCGGCGCTGACACCGTCCGCCGCCAGCCACAGCCGCGTGGGCAGCTGCTCGGACTGGGTGAAGTAGGCTTCCAGGCAGCCGGCCAGGCGATCGTGCTCGATGCCGACGATACCCTGATAGCGCCGCCCTTCCTTGGGGTCGAGGGTGATCACGATCTGGCCTTCTCCCACCAGCTCGCGAAAGCCGGCCTCATCGCCGGGCAGTGCCGCATCTTCGGCGAGGCGGGCGATGGCGCGAAGCTCACCGCCAGGATTGGACTCCGCCATCATCAGGGAGACGTCACCACTGCCGCGCACCTCGAGGGTCATGGTGCCGTCAAGCTTCACGGTGTCGGTCAACAGAGCCACCGCCGCCAGCAGTTCACCGAGCTGACGATTGACGGCGGCCGGATACTCGTGACGCTTGAGCACCTCGTCGTAGGCCTCGGACAGGCGGGTGACTTCGCCGCGGACGTTGGTGTCATCGATAATGAATCGCTGTATCTGATCAGCCATGAAAAACGATCTCTGCTGGGCGCGCCCCGGCGGGCGCGCGTCTGACGAAAAGAAGGGTGTTCGACGAGGGCGCTGGGATGAGCGCGACGCGCGCCGTCAGGAGCCGCCCTCGCGCTGGAAGCGCTTGATATCGCGGCGCGCCCGCTTGTCGGGGCGCTTGAGCGGATGCTTGAAGACCTCGTTGGCCTGGCGGCGCTGATCGGCCTCGCGCTCGCGACGTTCGCGACTCTGCTCGGTCTCCTGGTACAGCCGCCGCGCCTCCGGCGCCCCACGACGCTGCTCGCTGACCTCGAGCACCTCGACCTCCCACACATCCCAGCCCTGAGGCGCACGTATCAACATGCCGGGGCTCACCGACTTGCTAGTCTTGGCCCTGGCCCCGTCGACCTCGACCTTGCCACCCTCGATGGCCTTCTTGGCCAGGGCGCGGGTCTTGAAGAATCGTGCCGCCCACAGCCACTTGTCGAGTCTGACGCTATCCACGGGGGGCCTCCGGAGTCTGCGGCGCCGAGGGCATGATATCGGCGAAACGGTCCAGCGCGATAAAGTCCTTGAGCGACTTCTCCGGCCGCCGGCTGTCCGGCTGGCGGATCCCCAGCAGATGGCGAATACCGTACTCGCGGGCGCTTTCGAGCACCGCCGCGTTGTCGTCGATGAACAGGGTCCGCTCGCGGTCGAAGGGCTCGATCTCGTTGAGCGCATGCCAGAACGCCTGTTCTTCCTTGGGCTCACCGATATCGGCAGACGACACGATGGCGTCAAGGTAGTCGTCGAGGCCCGTCAGCGGCAGCTTCAGCGCCAGACTCTCGCGATCGGCGTTGGTCGCCAGCACCACTCGCGGATGGGCGCTCTTGAGCCAGCCCAGAAAGTCCAGAGCATCGCCGCGCAGGCCGATCAGATGCTGGACCTCGCGCTTGAGCGCGACGATATCCACGTCGAGCTCGCGGCTCCAGTAGGCCAGGCTGTACCAGTTGAGAGTGCCCTGCTCCCGGATGATCCGCGCGCGCACCACTTCCTGGGTGGCCTCATCCAGCTTGTGCAGTTCTACGTAGCGGCGAGGCAGATGCTCCAGCCAGAAATGACTGTCGAAGTGCAAGTCCAGCAAGGTGCCGTCCATGTCCAGCAGCACGGTATCGATGGTGTCCCAATCGAGCATTACCTCATCTCCAGCCATCACCAGCTCAATGCTTGTTCCACTGCGCCGGCGAACGTCCGCCGACACCTGAGTAACGTGTTAGTGTACCTCAAAGGCATTCGGGCTCGCAGCCCGGGCGCTTGCGCCTGGTCTCGGCCCGGTGCGGACGGCGGATGTCCCGCGACGCCGCCAACCCCATGTTCATTACGCTAGGCTCTGTCCGAAAAGTCGACGAGCGAAGGTTAGACAAGGCAAAAATCGGTGAGACAGCGCAGTTTACGGGGTGTAAATGAGCATGTTGATCCGATTTTTAACGCCGTATTACCGAGCGCAGGCACTTTTCAGACAAGCCCTAGTCATTACGCTATTCACCAGCCCATCCCACCGCCCAGGAGCCCCCATGGACGACAGTTCCCCGGAAAAACCCCGCATCCTCTCACGCAAGACCGTCGCCGAGAGCCGTCTGTTCCGGGTCGAGGAACTCGAACTGCGCTTTTCCAACGGCGCCGAGCGTCACTTCGAACGGCTGCTTGGCAACGGCAAGGGCATCGGCGCGGTCATGATCGTCGCCATGCCCGACCCCGACCATGTGCTGCTCATCCGAGAGTACGCCGCCGGTTTCGAGGACTATGTACTGACCCTGCCCAAGGGCGTCGTGGACCCCGGCGAGGACATCGTCACCGCCGCCAACCGCGAGCTGATGGAAGAGTGTGGTGTGGGCGCCCGGCGTATCGAACCGCTGGTCGAGCTTTCCCTGTCGCCCAACTATATGCGCCAGCGTATGCAGGTCATGCTGGCGAGCGACCTCTACCCCAAGCGCCTGGAGGGCGATGAGCCGGAGCCGCTGGTGGTGGAGACCCATGCGCTGGACAGCATAACCGCGCTGCTCGCCCGGGAGGACTTCCACGAGGCCCGCGCCATCGCTGCGCTGTACATCGCCCGGGACAAGCTCAAGGGCGAGCAGGCCGATACCTCACTTTGGTAAGACCCACCCTACCAATACGACCAGGGGGTCCTGACGGCCCCCTGGTCAACGTGCCTTGGTCGAATTTGCCTTGGCCAAGCTTCCTTGGCCAAGGCCCTCTTGTCGTGCCTGGCTGATTCGCCTCAGCGACGGGCGTGCAGCCGGCGGAGGTTGCTGTTGCCTTCCTTCAGGCGCACCCAGCGCCCCTGGCGGTAGCTGTCGAGCCCCGCTTCCAGCAAGGTCATCACGTCCACCGCCTGCTCGCCGGACACCGGCGGCGGGTCGCCATGCAGCAGGGTCTGAGCGACGGCAGTGTAAAAGGCGGGATAATTGCCCGGTTCCGACAGCCACTCTTCGGTGACCAGGTCCGGCTCCTCGGCGCTGCCCCGGTTGAGGGTCAGTTGTCCCGGCGCATCGTCGACGCCCCAGTCTTCACTCGGCGTCAGTCCCTGCTTGAGCCAGTCTTCCTGGGGGTCGAGCCCGTAGATCGAATAGCTGCCCTCGGTGCCGTGCACCACGAAGCGCGGGCTGGGCTCGGCTACCAGCGAACTGGCCTGCAGGGTCACCCTGAGGCGGTCGTACTCGAGCAGCGCCAGAAAGTCGTCGTCCACCTCGGCGCCATCTCTGGCGGAGGCCAGTTCCAGTAGAATTGCCCGGGGCATGCCGAACAGCTCTATGGCCTGATCGAGCAGATGCGGACCGAGGTCGTACCAGATGCCGCCACCGGGCTTGTGCTGCTCTCGCCAGCGGTTGTTAACCGCCGGTCGATAGCGATCGAATCGCGAGGTGAAGGATGTCACTCGCCCCAGCCGGCCCTGCTCCAGAAGCTTGCGCACCGTCAGGAAGTCGCAGTCCCAGCGACGATTGTGAAAGACGCTGAGCAGCAGTTCCGAGCGGTCCGCCTGGGCGCGGAGCTGACGCGCCTCCGAGGCCGACACCGTGATCGGCTTGTCCACCACCACGTGCTTGCCTGCCGCAAGGGCCGCCTTGGCCATGGCATAGTGCTGCTCGTTGGGTGTAGCAATCACGATCAGGTCAACGTGGCGCACCTCGAGCAGCTCGTTGAGCTTGGCGTGCACCGTCACGTCCGGAAGGTCACGCAAGACCTTGTCGGCGTCGGAGCTGACCACCGAGGTCAGCTCGAGCCCTGGCGCGGCCTGGATCAAGGGGGCATGGAAGGTCTTGGCAGCCATGCCGTAACCCACCAGGCCCACATTGAGAGTCTGTGTTTTCATAGCGGTCCCCGTGCCTGCATCTCGCCCATCTTGTCGAGGGCTTCTTTGATCTGTCGATCCCCTGTCACGTCAGAATGACCAAATCCCCGGAAATTATCGAGTTCCGGCGTACACGCAAGCTGTTTCATTTCGCTGATCGGTCGCTCATTTCCTCAAGCGGGTCGCCTGAGCGCTGGACGCCATCAACGATGAAGGCCGGCGTATGCCGGCCTTCATCGAGCTACTCTGTGCTAAAAAGCGCAGATACTAGTCGTCAAGCTTTTCCAGATCGCGCACCGCGCCCATGTCAGCCGAGGTGGCCAACAAGGCATAGGCCTTCAGCGCAGGAGTCACCTTGCGCAGACGCTGAATGCTCGGCTTCCAGGCATCCTTGCCGCGCTCCTGCTGGCGCTGGCGGCGCTCGGCAAGCTCGGCGTCGTCCAGCAGGACATTGATGGTCCGAGCGGGGATGTCGATGCGGATACGGTCGCCGTTTTCCACCAGAGCGATGGCGCCGCCGGCGGCGGCCTCCGGTGAGACGTGGCCGATCGACAGCCCTGAGGTGCCGCCGGAAAAGCGTCCGTCGGTGAGCAGGGCGCAGCCCTTGCCCAGCCCCTTGGACTTGAGATAGGACGTCGGGTAGAGCATCTCCTGCATGCCCGGGCCGCCCTTGGGGCCTTCGTAGCGGATCACCACCACGTCGCCTTCCTTCACCTTGTCGCCAAGGATATGTTCCACCGCCTGATCCTGAGACTCGACCACGTGGGCCGGCCCTTCGAACACCAGGATGCTGTCGTCGACGCCGGCGGTCTTCACCACACAGCCGTTCTCGGCGATATTGCCCTTCAGCACGGCGAGTCCGCCCTCCTTGGAGAAGGCGTGTTCGTAGTCGCGGATACAACCGGTGGCGCGGTCACCGTCCAGGCTCGGCCAGCGGGCGCTCTGGGAAAACGCCGTCTGGGTCGGGATACCACCGGGGCCGGCCTTGAAGAAGTTGACCACCTCCGCCGACGGATTGCGCATGATGTCCCACTCATCGAGGGCCAGCTTGAGGCTGTCGCCGTAGACCGTGGGCACCGAGGTATCCAACACTCCGGCGCGATCCAGCTCGCCGAGGATCGCCATGATGCCGCCGGCCCGGTGCACGTCCTCGATGTGATACTTCTGGGTATTGGGCGCCACCTTGCACAGCTGAGGGACTTCGCGGCTCAGCCGGTCGATGTCCATCATGTTGAAGTCGACGCCCGCCTCCTGGGCGGCGGCCAGCAGGTGCAGGATGGTATTGGTGGAGCCGCCCATGGCGATGTCCAGGGTCATGGCGTTCTTGAACGCCGCCTTGGAGCCGATGGCACGGGGCAGCAGGTGCGCTTCGTCACCTTCGTAGTAGCGCCTGGCCAGCTCGACGATGCGCTCGCCTGCCGTCTCGAACAGGCGGCGGCGATCGGCGTGGGTGGCCAGCACCGTGCCGTTGCCCGGCAGCGCCAGACCCAGCGCCTCGGTCAGGCAGTTCATGGAGTTGGCGGTGAACATGCCGGAGCAGCTGCCACAGGTGGGGCAGGCGCTGCGCTCGACCTCGTTCAGGGTTTCCTCGTCCACCGAATCGTCGGCGGCCATGACCATGGCGTCCACCAGGTCCAGGCCGTGATCCAGCAGCTTGGTCTTGCCGGCTTCCATGGGGCCGCCGGAGACGAAAATCACCGGCACGTTGAGGCGCATGGCGGCCATCAACATTCCAGGCGTGATCTTGTCGCAGTTGGAGATGCACACCAGGGCGTCGGCGCAGTGGGCGTTGACCATGTACTCGACGCTGTCGGCGATCAGATCGCGGCTCGGCAGCGAATAGAGCATACCGTCGTGGCCCATGGCGATACCGTCGTCCACGGCGATGGTGTTGAATTCCTTGGCCACACCGCCGGCCTTTTCGATTTCACGGGCGACCAGCTGGCCCATGTCCTTCAGGTGAACGTGGCCCGGCACGAACTGAGTGAAGGAGTTCGCCACCGCGATGATCGGCTTCTGGAAGTCGCCATCCTTCATGCCGGTGGCGCGCCACAGGGCGCGAGCGCCGGCCATGTTGCGACCGGCGGTGGTGGTACGGGAGCGATACTCAGGCATGGAATCCTCGTCATTTTTCGTCCACCCGTGATGCAGAAGGCAACCGGGCGGTGTCGCGTGTCCAGACTGTCGATTCTGTCACGCACAGACGGCACTGACTAGCCTTGCACAGGCCATCACGCCACGGGCCCGAGAACCGCGTCATGCGGCCTCGGGCCCGATCCGGAACGGCTTGCCGGCTCACTGTCGGCGAAATGCGCCGTCATATTGCCGCTAGCCGAACACCACCTTGGCGACGTCCCTGCAGTGGCCGACGAGAGCGGTCGGCGAAATGCGCCGTCATATGACCGTTAGCCGAACACCACCTTGGCGACGTCCTTGCAGTGGCCGACGAGAGCGGTCGGCGAAATGCACCGTCATGCCGTCGTTAGCCGAACACCACCTTGGCGACGTCCTTGTACCGATTGGCGAAATGCACGGTCATGCCGTCCTTGAGGTACTCCGGCAGTTCGTCATAGTCGCGCCGATTGGCCTCGGGCAGGATCACCTCGAAGATATCGCTGCGGCGCGCGGCGATGACCTTCTCGCGGATCCCGCCCACCGGCAGCACCTGTCCGGTCAGCGTAAGCTCCCCGGTCATCGCCAGGTTGCGCTCGATGGACTGATGACGCGCCAGTGACAGCAGCGCCGTGGTCATGGTCACCCCCGCCGAGGGGCCATCCTTGGGGGTGGCGCCTTCCGGCACGTGCAGGTGAACAAAGGAGGCATCGAAGAAGCCGGCATCGGCGCCGTACTCGGTCAGGTGCCCCTGAACATAGCTGTAGGCGATGTTAGCCGACTCCTTCATCACGTCGCCCAATTGGCCTGTGAGCTTGAAGCCGCGATCCAGCCCGTGCACCTTGCCGGCCTCGATGGACAGGGTGGCACCGCCCATGGAGGTCCAGGCCAGGCCGGTGACCACGCCCTGCCCTTTCATCACCTTTTCCTTGCGGAACAGTGGGGCGCCGAGGAATTCCTCGAGGTTCTTGAGCGAGACCTTGACCGTCGCCTGGTCGTTCTCCAGAAGCTTGACGGCGGCCTTGCGCACGATCCGGTGCAGCTGTTTCTCCAGTTGCCTGACACCGGCCTCCCTGGCGTAGCCCTCGACCACCTGGCGCAGGGCTGCGGCGGTCAGATTGATACGCTTTTTGGGGATGTTGTCGCGCTTGAGCAGCTTGGGCCAGAGGTGGTTCCTGGCGATGGCCTGCTTCTCTTCGGCGATATAGCCCGACAGGCGAATCTGCTCCATACGGTCGAGCAACGCCGGCGGGATGGAATCCAGGGTATTGGCGGTGCACACGAACAGCACCTTGGACAGATCCAGACGCACGTCCAGGTAGTGGTCGAGGAAGTCGACGTTCTGCTCCGGGTCCAGCACCTCGAGCAAGGCCGAGGCCGGATCGCCCTGGAAGGACTGGCCCATCTTGTCGATCTCGTCGAGCATGATCACCGGGTTCTCGACCTCGACCTCCTTGAGCGCCTGGACCAGCTTGCCGGGCATGGCGCCGACGTAGGTGCGCCGGTGGCCCTTGATCTCGGCCTCGTCGCGCATGCCACCCACCGAGAAGCGATAGAACTCACGGCCGAGCGCCTCGGCGATGGAGCGACCGATGGAGGTCTTGCCGACACCTGGTGGTCCCACCAGCAGCACGATGGAGCCCCCCACGTCACCCTTGAAGGTGCCCTCTGCGAGGAACTCGACGATCCGCTCCTTGACGTCGGTGAGTCCGTCATGGTCGCGGTCGAGTACCTGTCTGGCATGGCCCAGGTCCAGCTGGTCCTGGCTGCGCTGGCCCCAGGGCATGGCCGTCAGCCAGTCCAGATAGTTGCGGGTGGTGCCATATTCGGGCGAACCGGTCTCGAGCACCGACAGCTTGGCCAGCTCGTCGTCGATGCGTTCCTGCACCCGCTCGGGCACCTCGCGGCCCTCGAGGCGCGCGCGGAAGGTGTCGACGTCGTTTTCACGGTCGTCCTTGGAGATGCCCAGCTCACGCTGGATCACCTTGAGCTGCTCGCGCAGGAAGAATTCGCGCTGACGCTCCTGCATCTGGGCGTTGACCTGCTCGCTGATCTCGCTCTGCAGCTGCGCCACCTCGATCTCCTTGCGCAGCAGCGGCAGCACCTTCTGCATCCGCGGCACCACCGGCAGCGTGGCGAGCACGTCCTGCAGCTCCTGCCCCTGGGCGGAGGTGATGGCGGCGGCGAAGTCGGTCAACGGGCCCGGCTCGTGGGGACTGAAGCGATTGAGGTAGTGCTTGAGTTCCTCGCCGTACAGCGGATTGATCGGCAACAGTTCCTTGATGCCGTTGATCAGCGCCATGGCGTAGGCGCGGGTCTCGTCTTCCTCCGCGTCCACCGGCTCACGAGGGTAGGACACCTCGACCAGAAACGGCGGGGTGCGCGACAGCCAGCGCTCGATCTTGAAGCGTCGCACGCCCTGGGCGATGAACTGGATCTGGTTGTCCTCGCCCTGCAGCTTGTGGGCCTTGACCGCGGTGCCGATGGTCGGAAAGTCCTCGTGGGACAGCTCCTCGACACCGGCCTCTCCGACGAAGGCGAGACCGACGGTGTCATGGGGCGTATTGGCGACCCGCTCGATGGTCTCGGACCAGCGTTCGCGGTTGATCACCAGCGGCTGCACCTGGGCGGGAAAGAAGGGACGATTGTGAATCGGCAACAGGTAAAGCCGTTCCGGCAGCGAGGCGCTGGCAGGAATCACCGCATGGCCCTGGACCTGCTCGCCATCGGCCAGGCCGTCCGCGGTTCCGTCTTCGGCGTCGCCACTCATGGGAATCCAGTCCAGATCGTCGGACCGGGGATCGCGATCATCGCTCATGGTGTCCTCATCCTGAAGTAGGGGGCGTCTTGCCCGTCTGGGTATCAGCAATGCGGGCGACCACGACCAAGTTCAAGGCGTGACAGGAGGATAGCAGCAGAGTGACGCCATCGGGGACGCTGTCGGGCCCGGCCGGGAGGGACTCAGGGGACAGGAATCTGGTGGCTCTTCTGACGGTGTGAGCGGAGTCCGCTCAACCACCCAGCAGCGGTGGTAGCGGACGTCCGTTGACCCGCAGTCGCCCCTTGACCACGTCGATGCCCAGCATCGAGGTATCCAGCGGCAACCCCAGCCACAGCGCGACCACGGCCGGCGGCTCACGCCATTCGAAGTCTCCGTCCAGGCGCTGGCGAAAGCGCTCACGCATCTCGGGGCGATCCAGCGACAGCAGGCTCAGCGACGCAAGGTCTCGGGGGTCCAGCACCAGCACGCCCTCGCCCTTGAGACTCAGTCCCAGCATGGGGCTGTCGAGATCCACGTCCTTCAGATCCAGACGCGGAGAGTCCTTGAGCAACTGGGCCAGGGCGCGATCCATCGCCGAGTAGGCCTCGGCGTCCTCGAGCGAGACGGTGCCTAGCGCGGTCTTGTGACGCGCCAGGGCCACCACCGAACGCAGCGCCTCGGCGTTGATGCGAGACAGCTCCAGACTGACCTCGCCGTCCACCAGCATGTCGTCGCCGGAGCGCACCTCACCGATGGTCAAGGTGCTCTGCAGCCTCAGCTCGCTGTCATCCAGCAGGGTGCGGGCCTCGAGCACCAGTTCGGTGCCATCCAGGTTGACCTGAGGGTGACGCAGACTGACGGCGTCCAGGGTCAGCTTGTCCTGCTGGGTGAAGTGCAGGGCCCCGGGGGTATAGGCGTAACGGCTTTCGTGATGGAGCGGGCCGATTTCCAGCACCGCGTCTCCATCGCGCAACTCGATCGCCTCGAGCAGCACCTGGGTGCGCCAGTCGCCATAGACTCCGTCAAAGGCGATACGTCCGCCGGAGAATTGCAGCGAGCGAGGCGCTTCACCGGACGGCGACTGACTGATGAGAAATGGTGCCAGCCGCAACTCCCCCTGCAGGGTGCCCCCCAGGGTGCGGTAGTGGGCTTCCCAGCGGGGCGGGCTTGCCGGCATGGCATCACCGAACAGGCGCCGGTCGGCGTCGCCGACGTGTACATCGAGCCGGCCAAAGACGCTGGTATCGAGTACGCCGTGGCGTGCCTCATAGGGAATCGCAAGATGCCAGGCGTGACCGATCAGGGGAGCCACATGCAACACGCCGGAGGAACGCAGCCAGCCCTGCTCCACGTCGTCACGCGAGATTCGCAGGTCACCGCGCGCCTCGAGATCGGCAAGCGCCCTCTCCAGTTCGCGCTCGAACAGCAGACCGGCGAGATATTGGGCAACCGCCCAGGCCAGCGCCAGCACCACCACCACCGGTACGATCCATCGTTCCTTGCGCATTCCTTGCCCTCTCTGCCGAGAGGAGCCTCCCTGCCCCCGTCGGCGTGACGATACGCTGTTCAGTGTAGCCAGAACCACAAGTGCATGGTGCACCAGGAGTAAACGCCGGCCATGACATCATCGACCATGATGCCGAAGCCGCCGGCGACGCGACGATCGGCCCAGCGGATGGGCCAGGGCTTGATCACGTCGAATACGCGAAAGACAACGAAGCCCCACAGCGCCGCTTCCCACGAAAAGGGCACCGCCGCCATGGTCAGCCAGTAGCCGACAAACTCGTCCCAGACGATACCGGAGTGGTCGTGCACGCCGAGGTCCCGGGACGTCTTGTCGCACAGCCAGACACCCCAGACGAAGGTGATGGCGATCATCACCAGGTACCAGCCCAGGGTCAGCTCGGACAACAGCCAGTAGAAGGGAATGGCCGCCAGGGTCCCGAAGGTCCCCGGGGCAAAGGGCGCCGCCCCGCTGCCCAGCCCGAAGGCAAGGAAATGGGTCGGTCGACGCCACACGCTAGCCGGTGCTTTGTTCACGATGTCCCTCCGTGGAAATGTTGCCACCCCGGCAGCGAAGAGGCATTCACCCCTTGTATCCCCGGCGACGCGGTGACCTGGCCGATGGCAACGAAGGCGAGCCCCAGTTCCGCCAGTGCCAGGCGGGCCCGATCGAACGCTGCAGACGGCAGCGCCACGACCAGCTCGTAGTCGTCGCCGCCGGTCAGGGCGGCCTCTCGGGCCGCCTCGGTGCCGAGGGCCTCTACGAGCCCTTCGGCCAGAGGCAGCGCTTCGGCGTCAAGACGCGCCCCGACACCGCTGGCTTTCAGCAGGTGGCCAAGGTCGGCAAGCAACCCGTCGGAGACGTCGATGGCCGCGTTGGCCAGTCCCCGCAGTGCCAGCCCCGCCTGCCAGCGCGCCTGGGGCAACAGGTAGCGGGCAAGCAGCGGTGACTCAAGATCTCGCTGACCCTCGTACCAGGCCGCCAGTCCCCCGGCACCGCCACCCAGCGCACCGGTGACCGCCAGCACGTCGCCGGCACGGGCACCGTCACGACGCAGCGCCTCGCCCGTGGGTACCTCACCCATCACGGTGACGCTGACGGCGCGCTGGCCCCGGGTGACGTCGCCCCCGACCAGGGTCATGTCCGCCTCGTCGCACACAGCATGGAAGCCCTGGGCGAACTTTGCCACCCACTGCTCTTCCACCTCGGGCAACGTCAGCGCCATCAGACACCAGCGCGGCTGCGCGCCCATGGCGGCCAGATCACTCAGGCTCACCGCCAGGGCACGATGCCCCAGCGCCTGCGGCGGTGCGTCTTCGGGAAAATGCTGCCCTTCCACCGACGTGTCGACGCTGACGACCAGTTCGTGCCCTGGCGCCGGGCGCATCAGGCAGGCGTCGTCACCCACCCCGAGCGAAACGCCGGAGGCCTTGCCGGGCTCGCCCGTCGCGGGCGCCAGCCAGCGCTCGATGAGTTCGAATTCTCCGTACATCAGGCGCGACCTTCAGCGGCGACGGGCACTGACCTCGGCGCTTCTGAGCTTGATGGCCAGCTTGTCGAGAATGCTGTTGATGTACTTGTGGCCATCGGTGGCGCCAAAGGACTTGGCCAGCTCGACCCCTTCGTTGATCACCGCCCGATAAGGGACCTCCAGACGCTTGGACAGCTCGTAGGCCCCAAGGCGCAGGATCGCCAGCTCGATCGGATCGATGTCCTCGAGGCGGCGGTCCAGCAGCGGCGAGATGGAGGCGTCGAGCTCCTTGCGGTAGCGTGCGACGTTATGCAGTAGCTCATGGAACAGCGCCAGATCGGCGATTTCCATGACCTTGAGCCAGTTCTCGTGCACCTCCAGGTCGTCATCGGGCACCTGGCTGCGAAATTCGGCCTCGACCGCGGTGATGGACTTGTCCGTCATCTGCCACTGATAAAGTCCCTGCACCGCCAGCTCGCGAGCCGCACGGCGAGACTGCTGGGCCTTGCTGGGCGCACGCTGTTCGCGGCTCATGCGGGGGTCTCCTCGGCATCGTCACCAAAATGACGCAGCAGCGACACCATCTCCATGGCGGCCATGGCGGCTTCGACGCCCTTGTTGCCGGCCTTGGTGCCGGCCCGCTCGATGGCCTGCTCGATGGAGTTGACCGTCAGCACACCGTTGGCCACCGGGGTATCGAACTCCAGCTGCAGCCGCGACAGCGCGGAATTGCACTCGCCGGCCACGTGCTCGAAGTGCGGGGTACCGCCGCGAATGACCGCGCCGAGCGCGACCACGGCGTCGGGACGCGCCACCGCGAGCACACGCTTGACCGCCAGCGGCAGTTCCCAGGCGCCCGGGACGTGGACGATGTCGATCATCTCCATGTCCACCCCGTGGCGCACCAGGCTGTCCACCGCGCCCTCGACCAGGCTATCTACCACATGGTGATTGAAGCGGCCCACGACGATCACGTAGCGGCCCTGGACGTCGACGAAGCTGCCTTCGACTTGGGAAATAGGTTGCATCTTGAATCTTCCTGAATGTACCGGCCTGGGGCCGGTAGTCGGGGTGACCCTGTCAAAGGGCCTGTCCCCTGGTAAAAACCGAAACACCGGACGCCAGCATTACTGCCTCGCCCGGCGTGAATCAACCGCTGATATCACCTGGCGAGACGATGTCCACCACCTCGAGATCAAAACCCGACAGCGCGGAGAACTTCCACGGTGAGCTCAGCAGACGCATCCTGCCGACACCGAGCTCGCGCAGGATCTGGGAGCCGGTTCCGATGGTCAGGTAGTTGCCGGCGCCGTCGGACTCGCTGCCGCGAGCGGTGCGGCGGCGCTCCAGGAACACCTGCAGCATATCGTTGAGGTCCTGATGCGGACGCATGTCATCGAGCAGCACGAAGACACCCTGCTCGGCCCGCGCCACCTCTTCCAGCGCCTGGTGGGCGCGCCAGGAGGCGTCCTCGCCCTTGACCAGGCACATCAGGTCACGCATCTCGTTGGCCAGATGCACCCGCACCGTGGTCACGCTGTCCGGACTCGGCGAGCCCTTCACCAGCGCCAGGTGGTGCACCTTGTGGGTGCGGTCGAGAAAGACGTGGGCGGTCAGCTCACCGTAGGCGGTGGTCACCGGCAGTCGCTCGACCTCTTCTACCGTCTGCTCGTTGTGGATCCGGTAGTGGATCAGGTCGGCGATGGTGCCCATCTTGATCCCGTGGGTCTCGGCGAAGCGCTCGAGCTCAGGACGTCGGGCCATGCTGCCATCGTCGTTCATGATCTCGCAGATCACACCGCTGGGATCACAACCGGCCAGGGCGGCCAGATCGCAGGCCGCCTCGGTGTGGCCGGCGCGCCTGAGCACGCCGCCGGGCTCGGCCATCAGCGGAAAGATGTGGCCGGGCTGGACGATGTCTTCTGCCTTGGCATTGCGCGCGCTGGCGGCCTGCACCGTGCGTGCGCGGTCAGCAGCGGAGATGCCGGTGCTGACGCCTTCGGCGGCCTCGATGGACAGGGTGAACTTGGTACCGAAACCGGAGCCATTGTCCTGCACCATCAGCGGCAGCTTGAGCTGTTCGCAGCGCTCCCGGGTCATCGGCATGCAGATCAGACCACGGGCGTGAACCGCCATGAAGTTGATGTGCCAGGCCTCGACCTTCTCGGCGGCCATGATGATGTCACCTTCGTTTTCCCGATCCTCGTCGTCCATCAGGATCACCATGCGGCCCTGGCGGATATCCTCGACGAGTTCGGCAATAGGGGCCAGGCCCCCGCTGGAAGACTGCGACATGTATGCTCCCTGGATCTAAAATGGCCACTCGCGACGGCGGCCAGAAACCGCGTCAGGGTACCGTGGCGCGGCGTCGGGCGCCAGTCAAAGACAAAGACCAGACAGGGCGTCGGGCGCCGCTTATATCAAGATCGGCCACTGCGACTCCGCGTCGGGCGCCGCTTATATGAAGCCCCGCTACTACGATCCCGGGCCCCGGTGACTTTCGTCGGGTCAGTGCTCGGCGCAGGCGGCCAGCGCCGGGCGCGCCAGAATACGCCAGTCCTTGCCGAGGGCACGGATATCGAGAATTTCCAGAGGCCGCTGCTCGGCCATGCGTTCGATGCCCGACAACGCCATCAGCCCGCGCGCGTCGGAGCCGAGCAGGGTCGGCGCCATGTAAAGACGCAACTCGTCCACCAGACAGGCATCCATCAAGGCACCTGCCAGGGTCGCGCCGGTCTCCACCAACAGCTCGTTGCAGCCGCCCTCGTCACCGAGCCACTTGAGCAGCGCGCCAAGATCGACGCGGCCGTCGTCGCCTGCAGGCATCTCCAGCACCCGCGCGCCGGAGCGCATCAGCGCGTCTCTGCGAGGGGATTCGCTGCCCTCGACGCAGACCACCAGCGTCTCCCCTGGCTCGCTCAGGCAGGCCGCGGCCAGCGGCATGCGCAGGCGCGAGTCCACCACGACCCTAAGCGGCTGGCGTCGGGCGATGGCCTCTGCGTCATCGAGCCCGAGCTGATCGGCACGCACCGTCAGCCGCGAGTTGTCGAAGATGATCGAATCCACCCCGGTGAGGATGGCGCAGCTCTGAGCCCGCAGCCGCTGGACGTCACGCCGAGCCTCGGCACCGGTGATCCACTGGGACTCGCCGGAGGCCATGGCGGTACGGCCGTCGAGGCTCATGGCGAGCTTGAGGCTGACCCGTGGACGCCCCCGGGTCATGCGCGACACGAAGCCGGCGTTCAATACCTGGGCGTCCGCCTCGAGGCAACCGAGCCTTACCTCGACCCCGGCGTCACGCAGGCGTGCGATACCGCGTCCCGCCACCTGAGGATTGGGATCCTGCATGGCTACCACCACCCTGGCGACACCGGCCTTGATCAAGGCATCGCAGCAAGGCCCTGTGCGCCCCTGGTGGGAGCAGGGTTCCAGCGTCACGTAAGCGGTGGCGCCTCGGGCGTGCTCACCGGCAGCCTCGAGTGCATGGACCTCGGCGTGGGGCTCCCCGGCGCGCTGATGGTAGCCGTCGGCCAGATGCTTGCCGTGCTTGACCAGTACGCAACCGACCCTCGGATTGGGCATGGTGGTGTAGCGACCGCGTTCGGCCAGCTTCAATGCCCTGGCCATCCAGGCTTCATCCTGGCCTGCCGTGATGTCCGTCGGATTCATGTGCTCTCCCCGGTGTCGGGCGAGAAACTCGGCTCCTGGGCCAGGCGGTCGATCTCGGCGCGAAATTCGTCGATATCCTGAAACCGTCGATAGACTGAGGCAAAGCGGATATAGGCCACCTGATCGAGGCGCTTCAGGGCATTCATCACCTCTTCACCGACCACCCGCGCCTGGACCTCGCGCTCGCCCCGTGCGCGCAGGTTCTGGCGGATACGTTCCACCGCCGCCTCGATCGACTCGGCGCTGACGGGGCGTTTTTCCAGCGCCCGCAGCATGCCGGCCCGCAGCTTGATCTCGTCGAACACCTCCCGCGAGCCATCGGCCTTGATGATCCGTGGCATGATAAGTTCAGCGGTCTCGTAGGTGGTGAAGCGCTCACCGCAGCCAGCACACTGCCGCCGTCGGCGCACCTGATCACCTTCGGCGACCAGCCGGGAGTCAGTCACTCGGGTCTCTTGGGCGCCACAGAAGGGGCAATGCATAGCGGACAGTCCGGCAGGAAAAATATGTCGCCATAGTGTAACGGCTGAGGCCTGCCCCGCCCAGCGCAATGGCCCAGGTCATCCGCGATTTCAGCTGAGTTGGCACGCCCTGTGCTTGATACTTTCTTTCTAGCCGTCAATGAAATGGCGAGCGCTCACGGGGCAAGGCGCCCCCACGCCTGCGGAGGACACCATGGCAAGCCACCTCTCCCCCCTGGAACCCGACGACTTTCGCCAGCGTGCCGCAGAGCTGCTCGCGCCTCTCTATGGTGCACGCAGCGAAGAGGTCCTGCGCCGTCTGCTGCGCCTGATCGAAGCGCAGGGGGCCGGGTTGAGGCACCGTCATGGTGCACGCCAGACGCTGTGGAGCGAGCAGGACCAGTGGCTGATCGTCTATGGCGACTCGCTGCTGGATGCCGACAAGCCCCCCCTGGCGGTACTCGATGAGTTCCTGAGCAAGCGCCTGAAGACCGTCTTCAGCGGTGTCCATGTGCTGCCCTTCTTCCCCTGGAGCAGCGACGACGGCTTCTCGGTGATCCACTATCGCGAGGTCGACCCGAAACTGGGCGACTGGCGCGATATCCGGCGCCTGGCCAGTCACCATGATCTGATGGTGGACCTGGTGCTCAACCATGTCTCGCGAGAATCACTGTGGTTCGCCGACTATCTCGGCGGCAACCTGCCCGGGCGCGACTACTTCATCGAGATGGACCCCGATACCGATCTCAGCGAGGTGGTGCGTCCGCGCAGCTCGCCGTTACTGGTCCCCGTCAGCACCCGCCGTGGCGTTCGTCACCTGTGGGCGACCTTCTCCGAGGACCAGATCGACCTCAACTTCGCCAACCCCGACGTCTTGATCGAATTCGTCGGCATCCTGCTGTTCTACCTGCAGCAGGGGGCCCGCATCGTCCGGCTGGACGCCGTCGCCTTCCTGTGGAAACGCCCCGGCACCCGCTGTATCCATCTTCCCGAGACCCACGCGGTGGTGCGGCTGTTGCGGGCGGTGGTCGACCACGTCGCCCCCGGCACCCTGATCATCACCGAAACCAACGTGCCCCACGCCGAGAACATCAGCTACTTCGGCCTGGAGCGACAGGACACGCCGCCCGACGAGGCCCACCTGGTCTATCAGTTCCCGCTGCCACCTCTGTTGCTGCACACCTTGACCAGTGGCGAGGCCGGCACCCTGGCACGCTGGCTCGACAGCCTGCCCGAGCTCCCCGCCGGCTGCAGCTATCTGAACTTCACCGCCAGCCACGATGGCATTGGCGTGCGCCCGCTGGAAGGCTGGCTGGAAGGCCACGAGATCGACGCCCTGGTCGCATTGATGCAGCGCTTCGGTGGCTTCGTCAGCATGCGCCGGCAGGCCGACGGCAGCGACAGCCCCTACGAGCTCAATATCACCTGGTTCGATGCCATGAGCGGCACCAGGCGCGGACCCGACCCGTGGCAGGTCGAGCGCTTCCTGTTGAGTCAGCACCTGATGCTGGTGCTGAAGGGTATCCCCGGCGTCTACCTGCACTGCCTGACCGCCACCCAGAACGACCACGACGGGGTCGAACGCAGCGGGCGCCTGCGTTCGATCAATCGCAAGCGCTGGGACCGCCAGGAGCTGGAACCTCTGCTGGACAGCCGTCACACGCCGACCCGCGAGGTGTTCTTCGCCCTCACCCGCCGTCTCGAGATCCGTCGCAGGGAACCCTGCTTCCACCCCGATGCGGCCCAGACGGTCATCCCCACACCACCGGAGCTGCTGGCGATCCAGCGCGGCCCCCTGGACGATGGCCGTCGACTGTTGGCCATTCACAACGTCACCGATCGGCCTCAGCCACTGGTACTGGACGGTCTCGATCAGTCCGGCTGGCAGGACCTGCTGGAAGGAGGCGCCTGGCGGCCCGTCGACACCCTGGCCCCCTATCGTTCACTGTGGCTGGTGCGCACCGACAGATAAGTCGCCGCACGCTCGGTGTATCGCACAACAGCGCGGCCCTGGCGCTTTCACTGCCCGGCGACGTCAGCGGTCGAACCGAAGGCGTTTGCTGCTGTCCTAGTGCGAGTGATTCTCGCTTGTCGCGGGATTCGTCCTACAAGATGCCGGAGAGTAACGACATGCCCCGCCGCCCCCGACTGCCCCGCCTGCCCGACCTGCCCCGCCATCAGCGTTCCTTCATGACCCTGGCGGCGGTGGCCTTCGGCCTGATGCCACTGTCCAGCGTCGAGGCCGAGGGCCACCCCGCCCCCATCGAGGCGCTGGAAGAGGAAGGCCTTGAGGTGCACGGTGAATTCGACGCGCCGGGTGGGCTTAGCGGCTTCGCCGCCAGCCATCGCGGACAGCCGATGACCATCTTCGTCACCGAGGATGGCGAGCACGCCATCGTCGGCAATCTGATCGACGCCGACGCCAACAATCTGTCGGAGGCGCCGCTGGAGCGCCTGGTACGCGGCCCCCAGGACGAGACCACCTGGCAGAGCCTTGAGGACAGCGCCTGGATCGCCGACGGCGATCCCGACGCCGAGCGCATCGTCTATGTGTTCACCGATCCCAACTGCCCCTACTGCACCCGCCTGTGGCAGCAGAGCCGGCCCTTCGTCGAAAGCGGCCAGGTCCAGCTACGCCACGTGATGGTCGGTATCCTCGACCCCGAGAGTCCGCGCCAGGCGGTCACGATGCTGGCCGCCGACGACCCTCAGGCCGCCCTCCGCGCCCATGAGAGCGGCGATCCGATTGAGCCCATGCGCCAACTGCCCAGAGACCTGGAGCAACGCCTGCAGAGCAACCATGAACTGTTTCGCAGCTTCGGCATGGTGGCGACCCCGGGCATCGTCTATCGCAACGATGGCAAGCTCGAGATGAGCCAAGGCCTGCCCAGCGAAGAACTGTTCCATACCATCATGGGGCCGGAGCCCGACTGACTGGGTTTATCAAGGCGCTGGCACCAGGGCCTGGTGCCAGCGCGATTTAGGCTTTAAACGAAAAGTCGACGAGCGATGGTTAGACAAGGCAAAAATCGGTGAGAAAGCGCAGTTTACGTGGTGTAAATGAGCATTTTGACCTGATTTTTAACGCCGTATTACCGAGCGCAGACACTTTTCGTCAAAGCCTTAGACATCCCCCGCGTTATCGGCCTCTACCGCGCTATATAGTTGTTCGGGCAGGTCCGGCAAGGCCGCACGCACGCGGTTCCAGCTGGGGATAAAGGGCTTCTCCCTGGGGTTGTCGAGAAAGGCGTTACCGGCCTCGATCAGATTGGCGGCAAACAGCTCCACCGCCTGCTCCTCAGCATGACGGTCCAGGCTCAACCCGTTCATGGTGGCGTCGTGGTCGTAAGCCTCGATCAGGTCGAGGGCCAGGCGATAGTAGGTGGCCTTGAGGGTACGAAAGCCTTCCGACGAGAAACCCACACCCTGGGTGGCCAGCTTGCGATAGAGCGCCTTGGCAATATCCAGGCTCATGCGGTTGAGCCCGGTGGCCGCGTCATCGGCGGACACCGGTTGATGCTTGTGGTCGTAGACGTCGGCGATATCCACCTGACACAGCCGATTGGTGGAGTGGTCGCGGTGGACCTCGGACAGCACCCCGATCTCCAGCCCCCAGTCGGCGGGGATACGGATGTTGTCCAGCACCTCGGTACGCATCGAGAACTCCCCCGACAGCGGGTAGCGATAGCTGTCCAGGTAGTCCAGGTAAGGCAAGGGCCCGTGCATGATCTTTAGCGCCCGCAGCAGCGGGGTCACCATCAGCCGGGAGACCCGGCCGTTGAGCTTGCCCTCGGCGATACGCGGGTAGTAGCCCTTGCAGAAGGCGTAGTTGAAGCGTGGGTGGGCCACCGGATACATCAGCCGTGCCAGCAGGCCGCGGTCGTAGGTCAGGATATCGCAGTCATGCAGCCCCACCGCGGCGGTGCGCCCGGATGCCTGCACATAGCCCGCACAGAACCACACATTGCGGCCCTTGCCCGGCTGCTGTGGCGCCAGGCCTTCCTCGGCCAGCTGCGCGTCCAGCTCGCTCAGGCGCGGGCCGTCATTCCACAGGATGCGATGGTGCTGGGGCAGGCGCGAAAAGAACTCGCGTGCCCGCAGAAACTGGTCCCGGTCGGCACGATCGAGGCCGATCACGATCTCCGACAGATAGCTCGCCTGGGCCAGGGACTCGACGATGGCGTCCAGCGCCGGTCCTTCCAGCTCCGAGTACAATGACGGCAGGATCAGCCCGAGCGGGCGCTGGCGGCCGAAGCGCTCCAGATCCGCCTCCAGGTCTTCGACCTTGCGCCGGGTCAGGTTGTGAAAGTCGGTGATGATGCCGTTCTGGTGGAAATCGCTCATGCCTCACCCTCCTCGCCCAGCTTGTGATGATCCTTGTCGTCGGCGCCGCCGGCATCTACGCTGCCGGCCTCAGCGCTGCTGGCAGGCTCCGCCGCGTCCTGCTCTCCCCAGAAGTGCGCAACCCCCTCGGCCCAGCCCCTGGGGCCCAGCGCCTCGCTGCGATACAAGCGCGGCTGGCACGGGGACACGTCGAGGCCATGGCGGGCACGAATCACCACCGCCGCATCGGTGGCCTCGAGCATGGCGACATCGTTGGGGCCATCGCCCAGCGACAGGGTCTCGGGGCGTCGGCCCTTGAGCGCCTCGAAGCGGGCGCACAGCCATTGCACCGCCTGGCCCTTGTCGGTGTCGCCGAGCACGTGCCAGAAGCGCCCGCCCCTCGTCATGCGCAGGCCGTCACTGGCCAGGCCCTCGCGAAAGCGCTGCAGCAGCGCTTCGTCGTCTTCCCACAACAGCGGCTCGCTGCCCTCGCGCAGGCGTGCCAGGCGAGCCTCCTGTTCATCCAGACCGGTGAAGGCCACCACGTCCTCCAGCGCCATCTCGCTCATGGTCAGAAAGCGCGCGGACAGCCGCTCACGCCAGATCGCCACCCGCCGGCGAATCAGCCCGATATCCACCCCGAGGGTGCGGATCACCAGGCCATCCGGGCCCGGCTGTCCCTCACGTCGGGCGTGACACCAGCTGGGGGGCAGCGCAATCACCGCGCCGTTCTCGGCGATAAAGGGGCGATCGGCGAGGCCGAGCTGCTGGCGCAGCCCGAGCAGTTCACTGCGGGTCTTGCTGGTCACCGGGATCGCCGCAACGCCGGCCTCACGCAGGGCATCGAGCCAGGGCTCGGCGGGCTTCCAGCCGTAGTCATGGTGGTCGAGCAGCGAGCCATCCAGGTCGGTGAACAGCAGCCTGGGCCCGTCGAAGGCACCGATTCGGGGAGTCGTGCTGGCGTGCATGGTGGGACCTTCGCATCAAAAGGGTTCACCGAGATGCAAAGCAAGGGCTGCGCCAGCGCTCAACAGAGCAACGGGAAAACAAGCAGATGACGGGAAGGTAGACGTCAGCGCAACGAGGCCCCGTCAGGTCCGGGGCGGGCGCGGCCGTGTCCGGTGCAGGATAAGGCACCACAATGGTGCATCGACTGCCGACGCCCCGCTGCAAGCACACAGCCCCAGAACGACGACACCCCCGAGAGCGGGGCTCTCGGGGGTGTCATTGGTGGCCTGAGCGGCGGGTCATCCCGCCGGGCACTCAGCCGTAGACCGGCAGGCGGGTGCAGACGTCTTCCACCTTGGCCTTGACCTCGGCCTCGATGACCTCGGTGGACTCGCCCTTGGCCATGACGTCGAGGATGTCGCAGATCCAGCCAGCCAGATTACCGCACTCGCTCTCGCCGAAACCACGGGTGGTGACCGCCGGGGTGCCGATACGCAGGCCAGAAGTCACGAAGGGGCTCTGCGGATCACCGGGCACGGCGTTCTTGTTGACGGTGATGTGGGCACGACCCAGGGCGGCGTCCGCGTCCTTGCCGGTCAGGCCCTGCTTGATCAGCGACAGCAGGAAGAGGTGATCCTCGGTGCCGCCGGAGACCACGTCGTAGCCACGCTCGATAAATACCTTGGCCATGGTCTGGGCGTTCTTGACCACCTGCTGCTGGTAGGTCTTGAACTCGGGCGCCATGGCCTCCTTGAAGCAGATCGCCTTGGCCGCGATGACGTGCTCGAGCGGGCCGCCCTGGCCACCGGGGAAGACCGCAGACTGCAGCTTCTTCTCGATGTCGGCGTCGTTCTCGGCGGACAGGATCAGGCCACCACGCGGACCGCGCAGGGTCTTGTGGGTGGTGGTGGTGACCACATGGGCGTGGGGCAGCGGATTCGGATAGACACCGGCGGCAACCAGGCCGGCCACGTGGGCCATGTCCACCAGCAGGAAGGCACCCACCTCGTCGGCGATCTCGCGGAAGCGTGCCCAATCGATGACCTGGGAGTAGGCGGAGAAACCGGCGATGATCATCTTCGGCTGGTGCTCGCGGGCCAGGCGGGCCACCTCGTCGTAGTCGATGCGGCCGGACTCGTCGATGCCGTACTGCACGGCATTGTAGTGCTTGCCAGAGAAGTTCGGGCGGGCGCCGTGGGTCAGGTGACCGCCGGCGTCGAGGCTCATGCCCAGCACGGTGTCACCGGGCTTGACCAGGGCCTGGAAGACCGCGCCGTTGGCCTGGGAGCCGGAGTGCGGCTGGACGTTGGCGTAGCTCGCGCCAAACAGCTCCTTGGCATAGTCGATGGCCAGCTGCTCGACCACGTCGACGTACTCGCAGCCACCGTAGTAACGCTTGCCGGGATAGCCTTCCGCGTACTTGTTGGTCAGCTGGCTACCCTGGGCTTCCATCACCCGGGGGCTGGCGTAGTTTTCGGAGGCAATCAGCTCGATGTGAGCCTCCTGACGGGCGACTTCCTTCTGCATCGCATCGAACAGGGCATCATCGAAACCGGCAATCTGCATATCACGGCTGAACATCGGCGGCATAACCTCGCAGCGGGGGATTCAAGGGGCAATCGCGAAAAGCGGGCCGCCATCATAGCGCAGCCCATGACCGCTTTCACATGAAAGACCGTCATGGGCTGCTGCATGATTTCTCATCTTGGCTTCAGTCAGACTGAAGCGTGGCCCACCGGGCGCTCTTTTCCAGGCTCAGCCCGAAACGCCGGCGAGCGCCACGACCCTTCGGCCAAGCCCTAGTCCATCGTGACTTCCATGGACAGAGCCTGGGGCAGCCCCAGCGGGTCCTGGGCCAGCTTCTGGAGCTGTCGGCTGGGTGGCAGGCTGAGGTCGATCGACATCTCGCTGGCCTCGCCGGCCATCATCTGCACCAGCCCCGTGAGCACCGCGCCGATCTGCGGTCCCATCATGATGCCGAAGCCTTCGGACTGGGTCCTGAGCTGTTCGAGCAGGGCGTCTTCGGACACCCCCTGGGTCGCTGCCACCACCGGTGCGATACGCCCGAACACGCCCAGATCGCTGAGACTGAGCGAGACGTCGCCGCCCTGGGTGTCCAGCTCGGTCCAGTCCTCGAGGCCGGCAAAGTAGGCCGCAGGGTCCTGGCCCTTGGGCAGGTTTACCGGCAGGTCACTGTCGAAGCCGAGGCGGAAGGCATCGGCTGCGGTCATCTCGAAACGGCTGGCCACCTGGCCATTGGCACCGCTGGCCTCCCAGGTACCGTCCATGTCGGCGTCCAGGGTGAGCTGTCCGGAGCCATCGGTCAGCACGTTGCTGACCAGGCGTAGCTGGGTGCGCTCGTCCACCGGCGCCAGCTCGATCATCCTGGCCAGATCCACCGTCAGGTTGTCCATGCGCCCGCTGTACTCGCCGTCGTTCATGTCGCCGTCGGCCACCAGATGCTCAAGGCTTGCCACCAGGCGATCGGTGGCGATCTCCAGGTCCTCGAGCTCGAGGGCGTCCACCGTGGGCGCGTCGCTCGCAAGCCCCTTGAGGCCGGTCAGACTGAGTGACGGCAGCGAGAAGGTTCCGGCCCCGAGCTCCTCGAAGTTGTCGCTGGAGCCGCTCATCCCGGTCAGCGTCAGGCTGCCGATGGCATCGGCGCTGACGTCGCTGGCGCCCAGGCTCTGGATCTCGATGCGTCCGGGATAGTCGCCCCAGGGAAGGTCAGCCCCCACCTTGCCCTGGCGCTGATCCATCACCAGTCCTTCCAGGCTAATCCCGGCCAGCGGGTTGTCTTCATCCCAGGGCAGATCACGCAGATCGAGCACAGGCTGGCCGGGCTCCTCGAACACCAGCCGCTCAAGCAGCATGCTGGCGCCCCGGTCGACCAGCTCGATGTCCTCGAGCACCACTTCTTCCGGTGCGTCGTAGTCGCCCTCGACCAGGTAGCGCGCGATGGTCAGGCGTTCGCCGTTGTCGCCGGTCAGGGTCAGGTTCTCGGCGCTGGTGGTGCTGCCGAGCAGCTCATCGGATACCTCGCCGATCTCGAGGGTACCTTCACGCTCCAGGGCCGCACGCAGGTCAGCCTCGAGACGTTCGGCGTCGGCCTGGGCGACGCTCGCCCCCAGAGAAAGCAGCGCCACGAAAGGGACGGCGTGGCGGGAAGACAGACGGCACTTCATGAACTTTCACCTCCGGTGTGAAAATAGAACCTGGCAAACACCAACGATCTTTGCCGATACGGCTGTTGTGTCAGCCTTCACTGTAGCGCCTGAACGAATCCGTCGACAGGCCTTCAGCAGTGTTAACAGGACATCGTTCACTCAATCCAGCGGCAGGCGCGCCGACAACCGCCGACTCACCTCCTCGATCACCGCCAGGCGCGCCCGACGCTTGTCGTTGGCGTCGATCAGCACCCACTCGCCGCCAGGGGCATGAGTTTCCGCGAACATCTCGTCGATGGCCTGCTGGTAGTCGTCCCAGCGCTCGCGGTTGCGCCAATCCTCGTCGGTGAGCTTGTGCCGCTTGTGAGGGGTCTCGGCCCTGGCTTCGAAACGCTCGAGCTGCTCGTCCTTGTCGATGGCCAGGAACAGCTTGACCAGCACGGTGCCGTGCTCGAGCAGGCGCGCCTCGAACTGGCGAATCTCTTCAAAGCCGCGTCGCCAGTCCCGCTCATCGGCGAGGCCTTCGACCCGTTCCACCAGCACCCGGCCATACCAGGAGCGGTCGAAGATCGCCACCCGGCCATCGCGGGGCAGACGATGCCAGAAGCGCCACTGCCACGGGTGCTGGCGCTCCTCCTCGGTGGGCGCAGCGATCTGATGCACACGGTACTGACGTGCATCCATCGCCGAGGTCAGGCGATGGATGCCGCCGCCCTTGCCGGCAGCGTCATGGCCCTCGAACACCACCACCAGTGGCACTCCCTGGCGCGCGGCACTGCGCGCCAGCTGGGCCAGCCTGGCCTGGGCGTCGGCCAGGCGCTCGCTGTAGTCGCGCTTCTTGAGTCGGGGGGGCGGGTCGTCATGCTCGAGGGCGTCGAGCCGAGGGGGAGCGATGGCATTCAGTGGGGGAGTCTCGGGGCGCTCGAGGGCCGGGACAGGGCTTGCCATGACCTTCTCGAGGACTTCGGCCACCTGGGGCAGCAGGTCGTTGCCGGGGCTCGCGTCGAGCTCGATCCAGGGACTGTGGCGACAGTGGGTGCGCGCACGCAGGTCGCGGGCAAGCTCATCGAGCAGGCCATGCTGGGCGTGGCGGCGCCACTTTTCGTCGGTGACCTGCCAGCGACTGGCCGGGTCGGCGGCCCAGGCCTCGAGTCGTTGTCGCTGGGTGTCTGCATCGATCTGCAGCCACAGTTTGACCAGGCGAACTCCGTCGGCGGCAAGCTCCGCCTCGAACTGACGCATCTGTTCGATGCGGTCATTGTAGGCGCCCTCGCCCAAGGCGCGGGAGGCCCGCGCCAGCACCGCATCGCCGACCCAGCCATGGACGAACACCCCGAGCCGGCCACGCCCTGGAAGACGTCGCCAGAATCGCCACCAGTAAGGTCGTCGGCGCTCCTCGTCGCCGGGCACCAGGGCGTGCACCTCGGTCAACCGGTTCTCCAGCCAGTGGTTGAGCAGGTTGATCAGTTCGCCCTTGCCGGTGGCGGCGTGACCGGCCACCAGCACTACCACTGCCCGATCCGCTCGCTGGGCCAATTCCAGCTGGGCCGACAGCAGCCGAAACCGCTGACACTCCTCGGCGGACATGGTCTTGCCGGAGGCGTTCTTGCGAGAGGCGTTGCTGGTTGAGCCCCGCTTCTTTCCCTTTGCCACCTTGGTCCTGGTCATCGTCGCTCCTTCATGACGCACTTCCCTGTTCATAAGGCGCATCGCTTTGCATAAGGCGCTTCGCTTTGCATGAGGCGCTTCGCGTTTCGTGAGACGCTCCGCCCTTTCATGATGATTCGCCTTTCAGGCCTCGCCCAGCAGCCCCAAGCTCGCCGCCGGCGCCTGTCGACGAATGCCACGGGACAACAGATGCCCTACCAGGCCCAGTACCACAGCGCCGAGCGTCGGGACCAGCAGCCAGACCCTGGGATGCACCCGCGGCGGCAGATCCAGCCACAGCAGATATAACGCGGCCGTGGCGACCTCCGCCAGCAGCGCCGCCATCAGGCCGCTGGCCAGTCCCAGAACGGCAAATTCAGCCCACTGCACCCGCGCTAGCAGACGGGAACCTGCGCCAAAGACGCGCAACAAGCCGCTTTCGTGGGCACGTACCGGCTGACTGGCGATCAACGCGGCGTAGAGCACACTGACCCCGGCCAGCAGCACGAAGGCCAGCACCACTTCCACCGCCCGGGTCACGTGCCCCAGCACCTCACGGACCTGCCCCAGCAGGGCATCCACGTCGAGCAGCGTCACCCCCGGAAAGGCCTGGACCAGGCTCCCCAGTTCGCGCTTCTGCTGCTGCTCCAGATAGAAGGCGGTGATGTAGCTATGGCCGTAGCGTTCCAGCACACCAGGCGGGAAGATCACGTAGAAGTTGGGCTTGAAGCTGTCCCAATCGAGGTCGCGGAGACTGGTGATCTCACCGACCAGGGTGTCGGCGCCGATGGTGAAACTTAAACGATCCCCCAGCGCCAGCCCCAGACGTTCTGCCAGTTCTCGTTCCATGGAGATCGGCGCCGTCTCGGCGACGTCATCGCCTGCGGGCGCCGAGGACGGCTGGGCGTCCACCTCGTCGAGCCAGCCGCCGGCCTCGGCGCGCGAGGTGAACCATTCGCCGGCCACCAGACGATTACCGCTCGGCAGATCCTCCCGCCAGGTCAGGTTGAGCTCCCGGCGCAGGGCGTTTTCTCCCCTCGCCTCGGGGGGCACGGCCTGCCTCGGCGGCTGGCCGTTGATCGCGGTGATACGCCCGCGGACCATGGGGTAGAGATCACTGCTGGCCTCGGCGATGGCCTCGAGCCGCTGCTCGAAGTCGTCGCGCTCGCCGGGCTGGATATTGATCGCGAAGTGATTGGGTGTGTCCTCGGGTAACTGCGCCTGCCAGGTGGTCAACAGATCGCCCCGCACCAAGGCGATCATGGTCATGGCGAAGAAGGTCACCGCGAACGCCAGCATCTGCCCCAGGCTGGCGTTGCGACGGCGCGCCAACTGCCGAGCGCCCAGACGCAACGACCCGCGCAGACCAGCGGGATCACCACCGTCGAGCCGCGCGGCCAGACGCAACAGTCCATCGAGGATCAAGCCCGCCAGGCCCCACAGTACGCCCAGTGCCACCATGCCGCCGGCCAAGAGCCCCGCCGCCAGCCCCAGGCTGCCGGAGTACAGCCAAAGCAGAGCACCGAAGGCCAGCGCCGCCGCCAGCAGCAGCGACCAGCCGGAGGCGGGCAAGGGGTCCAGCTCCCGGCGCAGTACCTTGAGTGCGCTAACCCGCTTCAAGCGCAGCAGGGTCGGCCCTGCAAAGCCGGTCAGCACGGCCAGTGCCGTCAGCACGCCGAGCCACAACGGCAACGCTCCGGGAGGCGGCAGCTCCAGCGGTAAAAAACGCTGCATCAAGCCCAGCAGCAACGCCTGTCCCGCCAGCCCCAGAAGCGCGCCGATCAGCGAGGCCACCAGCGCCAGACCGGCCAGCTGGAAGGTGAAGATACGCGCCAGGTCCCGCTGGGAAGCGCCGAAGCAGCGCAGTAGCGCGGCGGTATCCAGATGGCGATCAACGTAGCGCCGCGTCGCCATGGCCACCGCCACCCCGGCCAGCAGCACGGCGGCTAGACCGGCCAGGCTCAGGTAGGTCTCGGCTCGCTCCAGCGCCGAGCCCAGCCGCGGCCGGTCCTCGCGCACGTCACGTACCTCGACGCCGTCGGCGCGCAGGCGGGCAAGCCAGGGCGACAGCGTCTCCACCGCCTGGGGCGAGCCGGCCGCAAGGATCTCGAACTCGATGCGCGAACCGGGCTGGATCAGCCCGGTCGCCTCGACGTCGTCGACGTGCATCATCACCCGCGGGTTGAAGCTGCCGAAGCCGGCAGACTGGTCGGCCTCCCGCTCGATCCAGCCGGTCACCTGGAACTCGCCCCTGCCGAGCGTCAGACTATCGCCGAGTTCGATGTCCAGCAGCGTCTCGAGCCTCGGCGCCAGCCACACCTCGCCTGGCGCAGGGCCACTGGCGAGCTCCTCGACGCCGGCGCCCTGGTCGACCCGGGACACGCCGTAGAGTGGATAGTCTTCGTCCACCGCCTTGATGCTGACCGGCTGAAAGGCGCCATCGCGACTGGCCATGGAGACCAGATCGACCTGGTCGCTCAGGCGCATGCCGGCGCCTTCCAGACGCTCCCGGATCTCCAGAGCGAAGGGATCGGACTGCTCCAGCACCACATCGCCGCCCATCATCTGACTAGCCTGACGGGTCAGACCACGTTCCAGCCGGTCGAGAAAGAACCCCATCATGGTCGAGGCGGCCACCGCCAGGGTCAGCGCCACCAGCAAGGCGCGTACATCACCCGCACGAAGATCGCGCCGCAGAGAGCGCGCCGCCATCACCAGCTGACGTCCCAATTGGCCCTTCGCCGTGGAGCTTCGCTCACTCATGCCGAGGCCTCCCGCTGGGCGTCTGGCGCCTCGGCTGGAAGCTTGGATGTCACCTCGGTGAGCTGGCCGTCGGCCAGGCGCAGACACCGATCGCAGCGCCTCGCCAGAGCGTGGTCGTGGGTAACCAGCACCAGGGTGGTGCCCTCGGAACGGTTGAGCTCGAACAGGGTCTGAATGATGCGCTCCCCGGTGTCCGGGTCGAGATTGCCGGTCGGTTCATCGGCAAACACCAGCTCGGGGCCAGTGACAAAGGCCCGCGCCAGCGCCACCCGTTGCTGTTCGCCGCCGGACAGCTGCTTGGGCAGGTGATCCAGGCGTTCGCCCAACCCCACTCGACCGAGCCAGTCGGTGGCACGGGCCTCACGGTTGGCAAGGGTCGACAGCTCGGTCGGCAGCAGCACGTTTTCCAGCGCCGTCAGGGTCGGCAGCAACTGGAAGTTCTGAAACACGAAGCCCACTCGGGTGTTTCTCAGCGCCGCGCGACCGTCCTCGTCGAGCTCGGCAAGCGATGTACCGAACATCGCAAGCTCGCCGGCACTCGGCGTATCGAGACCGGCCAGCAGCGCCAGCAGGGTCGACTTGCCGGCACCGCTCTGGCCGAGGATGGCGACGCTCTCGCCGGACTGTACGTCGAGCTCAAGCTCGCGCAGGATGGTCAGTTCCCGCGTTCCGCTGGCGACCCGCTTGGACAGGCCTCGCGCACGCAGCACGGTGGTCGGGACGGTATTCTCGGAAGGAGACAGCGACATGGTGATGGCATTCCCTGGGACTTGGACGTTTGGGGCGGCACGGCGGTTTTTTTCTGGAGCCTCGCGCTTCGGCGCTGCTGATGCCACGACGTCAGGAAGACGAGCGCAGGATCGCCGGGCAACGCCCGCCAGGCGGATGCTGAAGACGCTGATGATGGCCTGCGTCTTGACCGCCCTTGTGCCGGGGTCGGTCTGGGCCCAGTCTGACACAGCCCCGCCGACCTTGCTGGTAGTGGGCGACAGCTTGAGCGCCGCTTACGGCATCGAACGGGACGCCGGCTGGGTGGCGTTGCTGGCCGAGCGAGTGGCGCACCGCGCCGAGGTGGTCAATGCCAGCATCAGCGGCGAAACCACTGGCGGGGGCGCCACCCGTCTCCCTGAACTCCTCCGACAGCACGACCCGGACATCGTTCTGCTGGAGCTGGGCGGCAATGATGGACTCAGGGGCCTTCCGCCGAGCCAGATGTCGGCAAACCTCGAAGGCATGATCGAAAAGAGCCAGGCCGCCGGCGCCCAGGTGCTGCTGCTGGGTATCGATATTCCCCCGAATTACGGCGACGCCTACCGTCAGGCCTTCACCGGGGTCTTTCGAGAACTGGCCGACACCCATGAGGTGCCGCTGGTGCCCTTCCTGCTCGAAGGCGTGGCGCTGGACCCGGAGCTGATGCAGGACGACGGCATCCACCCCACCGCCGAAGCCCAGCCGAGGCTGCTCGACAACGTCTGGCCGAGCCTTGCGCCCCTGCTGGACGAGACCGAAGAATCAGAGGGAACCGAAGCTGCCTCGACCAGCAGCGCGAGCGAAGAAAGCAGCGAGCAAGCGAGCGCCTCCTGAGGCGCTCCGCGGGCCCCTACGAGGAGGATGGCTCGACGTGAGCCGGCGCCTTCTGCCACTGCTGCAGCCCAAGCCCCAGCAGGATCAGCACCAATCCGATCAGGGTCGAGGGGAGTATCGGCTCGCCCACCACTAGGTAGAGCAGCATCAGCGACACCGGTGGTGACAGAAAGATAAGGTTGGAGACCTTGGCGGTGCGCGACACCCGCTGCATCGCCGCCTGCCATAGCACAAAAGCGACGCCCATCTCGAACAGTCCGACATAGATGCCCGCGCCCAGGGCGGCACTGCCGTGCCACTGAAAGCCTGGCCCCAGCACCATCAGCAGCGTCAGCACCGGCACCCCGACGCTGAAGTTCTGCCACTGGGCGACCAGTGGAGGACGCCGGTCGCGGGCATTGAACAGCCAGTACAACGCCCAGATCAGCGTCGACACCAGCGCCAGTGCGACGCCCAGAGGATCGGCGAAGGACACGTCAAAAACCTGGCCGCGGGTGGCGATGACCCAGACCCCGGCGTAGGCCACCAGGCCGGCCACCACGTCCATCGGCGTCAACCGCTGCTTGAGGATCGGCACCGCCAGCAGGGCCATGGCCAGCGCCCAAGTGTAGTTGAGCGCCATGGCCTCCTGTCCGGGCAACCGGTCATAGGCCGCAAACAGCACAAGGTAGTAGGCCACCGGGTTCATCAGCCCGGCCCACACAGCGGTGCGCCAGCCGCGACGAAGTGCCTGATGCAGCTGTCCGCGCCGCAGCATCAGCACGCTCATCAGCGCCCAGGACACCAGTGCCGCCAGCCACATCAGCTCCAGCGGGCTCATATGGGCAAGCGCCAGCTTGAAGGCGGTGGCCACCGTGGACCACAACGCCACGGCGCCAAGGCCGAAGGCCATGGCCTGTCGATCAGTTGTCATGACATTCCCTGGGGTAAAGATGAGGGTAAGGAGCCGCGAGCCATGGCCACGCGAAGGGGAACGCGGTCAATCAGGATGACGCCATCGAGCCCACGTTCAGACCGTCAACACAGGATGACCATCGGCAACGTTCAACGGTCCAGATGGCCCAGATCGCGCTCGGGAGCGATGCCGTCGCGGACCCGTTGCTTGAGCGTCTTGACGTCGGGAAAGCCGCCATCTCGCTTGCGCTCCCACAGGGTCTCGTCATCCAGCCGGATCTCGAAATGTCCGCCGTGGGAAGGCACCAGCGTCACCTCCTCGAGATCCTCGCCAAAGGTCGAGAGCAGCTCCTGGGCATACCAGCCACTACGCAAGAGCCACTGACATTGCGTACAGTAGATAATCCGAATGCGTGCCACGTTCAGCCTCCCTGTTCCAGCACGTAGGTGGAAACACCGGCAACGCGCTGCAAGGCAGCGTGTACACCGTATTCCCTCAAACCTCGATCATAACAGTCAGGACAGCCTCCATGGCCAGTGGCGAAACCCAGACGCGACTTTACGAGTGGCTCACCGGCGACGAGGACAGTCGCCTGTGCAAGGACATCCCGGACAGCGCCTGCGATGAGCAGCCGCGCAACTTCTTCCTGCATCTGCTGGCGTCGCTCGGCAACAAGCTCGCCGACGAGCTCTCCAGCGCTCGTCTGGTCCTGCCCTGGCTACTGGGCGCCATCGGCGCGCCGACCTGGATGGTCGGCCTGCTGGTGCCGATTCGCGAGGCCGGCGCCCTGCTGCCTCAACTGTTCGTGGCCGGTTTTATCCGCCTGAAACCTCGGCGCAAGGGCGTCTGGGTGGTCGGTGGATTGCTCCAGGCGCTGGCCGCCGCGGCGCTGTCGGTTCTTGCCCTGATCGGTTCAGGCGGTGTTGGCGGCGGCCTGGTACTGCTGGCCCTGGTCGCCCTGTCGCTGGCCCGGGGGCTGTCGTCCATCGCCACCAAGGACGTGCTCGGCAAGACCATCTCCAAGCAACGTCGCGGGACCCTGATGGGCTGGAGCGGCAGCGTGGCGGGCGCCGTGACCCTGGCCGCCGGTGCGGTGCTGGTGCTGTTCGACGACCGCCCCGGTGAGCTCGCCCTGGCGGTGCTGCTTGGCGTGGCGGCGCTGGGATGGACCCTCAATGCGCTGTGCGCCGCCGCCATCGAAGAAGCGGAAGGCGCCACCGACGGCGGCGCCAACGCCTGGGATTCGGTCAAGACCGGCCTCGCCCTGATGCGCGACGACGCCGCCTTTCGTAACTTCAATCTGACCCGCGCCCTGTTGCTGTCCAGCGCCCTGGCGTTGCCCTATGTCGCGCTGATGGCCCAGGACAACGGCGGTACTGAACTTGGCGGACTGGGACTTCTGATCGTGGTATCCGGGGTCGCCGGCATGGTCGCCAGCCCCATCTGGGGCAAGCGTTCGGATGCCTCCAGCAAAACGGTGATGCGCGACGGTGCCATCGGTACCACCCTGTGCTGCCTGCTGGGGGCATCGCTGGCCTGGTTGCCCGAGTCGATGAGCGCAAGTGTCTGGCCCTACGCCCTGGTCTATGCGCTGCTGGTCATCGTCCACTCGGGCATTCGCCTCGGTCGCAAGACCTACATCGTCGACATGGCCGGCGCCGACAATCGTGCCCTCTATGTGGCCCTGTCCAACACCATCACTGGCGTGCTGATGCTGATCGTCGGCGCCGTGATCGGTGCTCTGGCGCAATGGCTCGGCGCCGGCCCGCTGTTGCTGGTGCTGGCCGCCACCGCCGCCCTGGCCGCCCTCAGCGCGCTGCGCCTGCCGGAGGTAGAGTGACGCAAGGGCTGCCTCAGCGTCCGCTCCACACTACCGCCACAGCAAAGACGACAGGAAGCGCTGAAGAAATGTCGCGAGCGATGACAGGTCGGTTGCCGCCGGAACGCAAGGATTCGAGTTTACATGGGTTAAATGAGGACCCTGAGTACCGCCGGCGGTCGAGATGTCGAGCGCAGCAATTTATGCAGCGTTTCCTTAGCGGACCATTGATTTAATCTCGCCGCCTGGCCATGCTTAGCATCAAATTTTGCCGATTAGAGCCATCATTACATCCCGAGGTTGCGCACAAACCGTCTACGAGAGACTACCGGTTTGGTGCACATCCTGGCCCCTGAATCCCCGGCCCCTGATTACCAGGCAACAAGGGTGTAACGCCAAGCCCGCAACAGGACGTCCCATGACACGACCGAACATGATCGCCCCGGAACTGCTCGAACGCATCGTCAACGCCTCGGAAGACGGGATCGTGGTGGCCGAGAAGGAAGGCGACGAGCATATCCTGATCTACGTGAATCAGGGCTTCGAGCGCCTGACCGGCTACAGCGCGGACGAGATCCTCTACCGCGACTGCCGCTTTCTGCAGAACGACGATACCGACCAGCCGGCCCTCGACGTCGTGCGCAAGGCCTTGAAGGAGTTGCGCCCCTGCCGCGAAGTTCTGCGCAACTACAAGAAGGACGGCACCCTGTTCTACAACGAGCTGTCACTGACCCCGGTGTTGGACGAAAGTGACGAGCTGGTCTACTTCATCGGCGTCCAGAAGGACGTCAGCGAACGTGTGGCCAACCTGGCCGAGATCGATCGCCTGCGTGACGGCGCCGACAGCGCCTGAGCCAGTCCACGCCTCCCTCTTGCACTTTTCTCGATTCCCGCTTATATAGCCAACAGAGTCCTCGGATTCTGTTGGCGCTTCCCGCCGTCGGAAGCATGGTGTGACAAGACGCGCTTCGGCGCTCTGGCCATGGGAGATTTCACATGAGCCGTGATTCCCTTCTCGATGATGCCTACCTCGACCTCTCTGATCAGGAGGCGGTCAACGACGAGGACTATTCCCGCAGTCGTCCTTCCAACCGTGCTGACACCCTGCGCGCCCGCCGACGAGTGGAAGCCCTGCTCGAGGAACGTCGCCTGCGCCAGGCCATCGATGACGACTGGGGCTATGACGAGGAAGAGGAAGAAGAAGAGGAATAGCACCCAGCGCCACCTGTCTTTCCCGGGGCGGTCGGTGCATCGCCCCCGCCATTCGCTCTCGCCTGGCGAATCCCCTCACCTTGCGTGGGGCGCCCCTCGATCTCGCCACACGGCTGGCGTTTGTGCGCCTCCGGCTCTATCATCTGTGACCAGCTTTTTTCCGCGAACCCCAGTGGAAACGCGGCATCGTCCACGTCTGGCTATGCTGTCGACGCCCAGGGCGTCCGTCAGCGCCGGTGGTGATCGTTTCCCCAACACTAGCGAGTTCCCATGGCGCAATACGTCTACACCATGAACCGGGTGGGCAAGGTCGTGCCCCCCAAGAAGCAGATCCTCAAGGACATCTCCCTGTCCTTCTTCCCCGGGGCCAAGATCGGCGTGCTCGGTCTCAACGGCGCCGGCAAGTCCACCCTTCTGCGGATCATGGCCGGCGTGGACACCGAGATCGAAGGCGAGGCACGGCCGATGCCGGGCCTCAACGTGGGCTACCTGCCCCAGGAGCCCGAGCTCGACGACACCAAGAACGTGCGCGAGACCGTCGAGGAGGCACTGGGCGAGATCAAGGAAGCCCAGGCCAAGCTGGACGCCGTCTATGCGGCCTACGCCGAACCGGACGCCGACTTCGACGCGCTGGCCGCCGAACAGGCCAAGCTCGAGAACCTGATCGAGGCCGCCGACGCCCATAACCTGGAGCGCAAGCTGGAAGTCGCCGCCGAGGCACTGCGGCTACCGCCCTGGGAGGCCAATGTCGGCCACCTGTCCGGTGGCGAACGTCGCCGCGTGGCGCTGTGCCGCCTGCTGCTGTCCAACCCGGACATGCTGCTGCTGGACGAGCCGACCAACCACCTGGACGCCGAGTCCGTGGCCTGGCTCGAGCGCTTCCTCCACGACTATTCCGGTACCGTGGTAGCCATCACCCACGACCGCTACTTCCTCGACAACGTGGCCGGCTGGATCCTCGAGCTCGACCGCGGCCAGGGCATCCCCTTCGAAGGCAACTACTCCCAGTGGCTGGAAGCCAAGGAGAAGCGCCTGGAGCAGGAAGCCAAGGCCGAGGCCTCGCGTCAGAAGGCGATCAAGCACGAGCTCGAGTGGGTTCGCTCCAACGCCAAGGGCCGTCAGGCCAAGAGCAAGGCACGCCTCAACCGCTTCGAGGAGATGCAGTCCGGCGACTTCCAGAAGCGCAACGAGACCAACGAGATCTACATTCCGCCGGGTCCGCGTCTGGGCGACAAGGTCATCGAATTCCACGGGGTGTCCAAGCGCTTCGACGACAAGCTGCTCTACGAGGACCTGAGCTTCACCATCCCCCAGGGTGCCATCGTCGGTATCGTCGGCGGCAACGGTGCCGGCAAGTCCACCCTGTTCAAGCTGATCCAGGGCAGCGAGAAGCCGGACGCCGGCGAAGTGGTGCTCGGCGAGACGGTGGACATCGCCTACGTCGAGCAGATGCGCGACGCCCTCGACGACAAGCAGACGGTGTGGGAAGCGGTGTCCGATGGACAGGATATCCTCAACATCAACGGCTACGAGGTCTCCTCACGGGCCTACGTCGGGCGTTTCAACTTCAAGGGCAATGACCAGCAGAAGTTCCTCAGGGACCTCTCCGGTGGTGAGCGCGGCCGCCTGCAGCTGGCCCAGACCCTGAAGCAGGGCGCCAACGTGCTGCTGCTCGACGAACCGTCCAACGACCTGGATATCGAGACCCTGCGTGCGCTGGAAGAGGCTCTGCTGGCCTTCCCCGGCTGCGCCATGGTGATCTCCCACGATCGCTGGTTCCTGGACCGCATCGCGACCCATATCCTGGCCTTCGAGGGCGAGTCCCACGTCGAGTTCTTCGCCGGCAACTACACCGAGTACGAAGCCGACCACAAGAAGCGCGTCGGTGACGACACGCCGCATCGGATGAAGTACAAGCGTATCGACGCCTGATACGACAAGCACTGCGCACTGCAACGACGCCACCGGCCCACGCCGGTGGCGTCGTCGTTTGTGCAGTTCCAGTCTTTCCGCTGCCGCCAGCGTTTACCGGCGTACTTGCATGACAGCACGCTTGAAGCGATAAGAGCCACATGCGACGCATCTTGTCGTCGACATCGACCTCTCCCATCCACCGCTACCTGACAGGGTCCCTGCCATGTCATCGCTGACCTTCCATCCGGTGCGGTTGATTCGCGCCTTTTATACCAGCATCGCCTACCTGCCGACCCTGGCAGCCCTGGTCTACGGTCTGCTCGGCCTGCTGGCGTTGGCCCCACCGATCAGCGACACCTCGCTGCCGGAGGTGATCCAGAAGCTCAGTCTCACCGCCCCGGGCAGCGCCCAGTCACTGCTGGCGGCGATGCTCGGCGGCATGATCTCGCTGATGGTGTTCAGCTTTTCCATGGTGATGTCGGTGCTGTCCCAGGCCGGCGGCAACTTTTCCCACAAGCTGGTATTCGGGCTGGTATCGGAGCGCGCCAATCAGTGGGTGCTCGGCCACTACCTGGGCACCATCCTGTTCATCCTGATTCTATTGATCGTGCCGGAGGTCGACGACGGCGAAGCCGCCTGGCGTTCGCTCGCCATCTATCTGGCCTGCGCCATGGTGCTGCACTGCCTGGCGCTGTTCGTCTATTTCATCCACAACGCTTCCCAGTCGATCCAGATCGACGCCGTGATCTCCGGGCTCCATGACACCACCCTGGCCAGCATGCAGCGTCTGCACGACAAGGAAACCGATGACCATTGGCGCTACCTGCCCTCGGCTGCACCGCCGAGCGCCCAGTGTCACGAGATCCATGCGCGCATGGCGGGCTATGTGCAGAACGCCAACCTCGAGCGACTGGCGGAGCTTGCCGAGCGCATCGGTGGCGTGCTGCATCTGCAGTTTCGTTTCGGCGACTACGTGGTGGAAGGTCTGCCCATCGCTATCCTGGAATGCGAGGACACGCCCAACGAGGAGTGGTGCGACGAGGTGCTCTCCACCCTCACCTATCTCGACGGTGAATCCATCGACGAGCACTTCGTCCACGGACTGACCCAGATGATGGAAGTGGCGATCAAGGCGCTGTCACCGGGGATCAACGACCCCGGCACCGCCAGGCTGTGCCTGCACCGGATGACCGATCTGCTGTGCCGCTACCTCAAATGGCAGCCGGCCAACACCATGGTCGACGGTGACGGCAAGCGCCGTGTGACCTGGCCGGTGGAACGCTACGACAGCCTGCTGCACCGCCTGTTCGTGCCGATCCTGTCCTACGGCGCCGAGGACCAGAGCACCCTGCTGGGTTTGCTCAAGTCGCTCAAGACCCAGTCACTGTTCGCCGGGGAACACCAGCTCCCCAGCATTCAGCGGATGGCTCAGCGGGTCGGCCAGGCGCTGGCGGACGGCGCCAGCGACCCGATGGATCAGGCCTTTATCGTGGAACGCCTGGAAAGAGGCGCACACCGCCTCGACCTGACCCCCATGCGAGAACGCCTGGCGGCGCGCCTCGAGCAGATCGGTTGACGCCTGGACCGACGGGGCGCCCGCGGCCAAGCCGGCAAGCCCCGCCAGGCGGGTCCATCAGTAGATCTTGGCCTCGCCCCTGGGGCGGGTCTTGAAGCGCCGGTGCATCCACAGATACTGCTCGGGATGGCGGCGAATCGCGGCCTCGATCACCGCGTTGATACGGGCAGCGTCGGCGACCTCGTCACCGCTGGGGAAGTTGTCCAGGGCGGGCAGGTATTCGAGGCTGTAGGTGCGATTGTCGGGATTGCGATGAAAGATCAGCGGCATCACCGGCGCGCCGGTCATCTTGGCGATCTTGGCCGTCAGCTTGATCGACGCCGCCTCGACTCCGAAGAAGGGCGCAAACACGCTGGCGTCACGACCGAAGTCCTGGTCCGGACTGTACCAGACGTGGTGACCGGCCTTGATCCGTCGCACCACGCCACGCAGGTCATGACGATCGATGGCGGTACCGAAGATGCCGTTGCGGGCACGGGTCATGAAACGCTCGAACACCGGATTGTCGTGGGGGCGATAGACCACGTCGGCGGGAAAGAACAGCGAGTGCAGGGCGCCGCCGAGATCCAGGGTGGAGAAGTGGATGCCGATGATCAGCGCGCCCTTGCCTTCGGCCTGGACCTTGGCCATATGCTCCTGGCCCTTGAAGGTGACCCGGTGGCGCAGATGTTCGGGATCCCGGCACCAGCCGGTGGCGGTCTCGAAGATGCCGATGCCGTTGGCCAGAAAGCTCTGCTTGACCAGGCGGGCCTGGGCCGCCGGGTCGAGCTCGGGAAAGCAAAGGCGAATATTGGTCTCGGTGATATGACGGCGACGCCCGGCGAAACGCCAGGCAGCCAGTCCGATCAATCGGCCCAGCGCCAGCTTGCAGCGCCACGGCAACCAGGCACTGGCGCGCATGGCGGTGATGGCAAGGTAGGTCGGCCAGTAGCGTGGCTGGGTCCAGTAACGTGGCGCGGTCGTTGTGTCCTTGGACATGCGATCCCTCGTCGGTCGATCAGGACGACCGACGAGCCAGGCCGTCAGTCGCTAACGGCGCCATTGTACCGCCTGGGCACCCGTGGCAGCACCCCGGTCAACAGGGTATAGCTGATGGTGTCGCAGAATCGGGCCACTTCATCCACCGACAGAACGCCACCGTGACGGCTGCGGCCCCACAGCACCACCTCGCTGCCGATGCCTGCCTCGGGTAGTTCGCTCAGGTCCACAGTCATCATGTCCATCGACACCTTGCCGGCCACATGGGTGCGCTTGCCGTCGACCAGCACCGGAGTGCCGTCCACCGCGTGGCGGTCATAGCCGTCGCCGTAGCCACAGGCCACCACCCCGATACGCGAGGGCCGAGAGGTGACGAAGCGCCCCCCGTAGCCCACCGGCTCCCCCGCGGAAAGCTCGCGCACGGCGATGATCTCGCTGCGCAGGCTCATCACCGGTGCAAGCTGCTGGCTTGCGCTGTTGGCGACCTCCAGTGGGTCGGCCCCGTAGAGCATCACTCCCGGACGGTTGATGGCACCGTGGGCCGAGGGCTGGGCAAGAATACTTGGCGAGTTGGCCAGGCAGGTGGGCGCGTCGAGACGCTCGGCCAGCGCCACAATGCACTCGCGCTGACGTTGAAAGTAGCCAGCATCGGTACTGTCGGCGGTGGCGAAGTGGCTCATCAGGTGAAGATCACAGACACACTCGGGGGCCGCCTCGAGTGCCCGCCAGACCGCTTCGGCCCGCTCGGGCGGGAAGCCCAGCCGATGCATGCCGGAGTCCACCTTCAGCCACACCGGGATGGGCCGGGCCGGGCGCCGGGCCAGGGCGGCCTCGAGCTGCCAGTCGCTGTGAATCGCCATGCCCAGGCCAAGCGCCTCCACCTGGGCCAGCTCATCGGCGCTGAAGATCCCCTCGAGCAGCACGATGGGCTCCTCGATGCCGGCCTCGCGCAGGGAGACCGCCTCCTCGATCGCTGCCACCGCAAACATCGGCGCCTCGCCGGACAAGGCCCTGGCGCAGGCGACGGCGCCATGGCCATAGGCGTCCGCCTTGAGCACCGCGACGCTGAGGCTGCCAGGGGCCAGGCCCGCGGCAAGCCGGTAGTTGTGGCGCAGGGCATCCAGGTCGATATCGGCGATCAGGGGGCGAGACATGGGGACTCCGAGGTCAGTGGGCAGAGGCTAGTGTTGCCACCATATTATGCTCGATAGAAATGGTCATTTCATGGCATATAGAACCATAAATTCCTTCCAACATAGTCGGTTACCCCATAACCATGATAACCCACAGACATAACCACTAAAAAAGCGCCAGGCTTGGCCTGGCGCTTACGGATACGTCTCACGGGGTCAGTCTTGAAGGTCGGGACCATGCCTCTATCCAAGCGCCCCAGCATGCGCTGATATCATCTGCTCGCCGGGTACCGCCACCGACAGCACCCTGGTCACGCCAGGCTGACGGGGCTACTCGAAGATGGCGTCCAGCGACAGGCCCTTCTTGTCGAGCATCCGACGCAGCTTCTTGAGCGCCTCGACCTGAATCTGGCGCACCCGCTCGCGGGTCAGGCCGATCTCCTCGCCGACCTGCTCCAGGGTGGCGGCCTCGTGGCCACGAAGGCCAAAGCGTCGCACCACCACCTCGCACTGTTTCTCGGTAAGCTCGGCCAGCCAGTGATTGACGTGGGCCTTGACGTCGCCGTCGACCAGCGTCGACTCGGGCCCCTGCTCGTTGTCGTCGGTGAGGGTCTCGATCAACGGCTTGTCGCTCTCGCCGCCCATGGGGTAGTCGACCGAGGACACCCGCTCGTTGAGCCCCATCATCTTCTTGACGGTCTCGACGGGCTTGTCCAGATGTTCGGCGATCTCTTCGGCGGTGGCCTCGTGATCGAGCTTCTGGGTCAGCTCGCGGGCGGCGCGCAGGTAGATGTTGAGTTCCTTGACCACGTGGATCGGCAGGCGAATCGTGCGGGTCTGATTCATCAGCGCCCGCTCGATGGTCTGGCGAATCCACCAGGTGGCGTAGGTCGAGAAGCGAAAGCCGCGCTCCGGATCGAACTTCTCCACCGCACGAATCAGGCCGAGGTTGCCCTCTTCGATCAGGTCCAGCAGGGTCAGGCCACGATTGAGGTAGCGGCGCGCGATCTTCACCACCAGGCGCAGGTTGGACTCGATCATCCGAGCCCGCCCCTGGGGGTCGCCCTTGCGCGCCAGACGGCCGAAATAGACCTCTTCCTCCGGCGTCAGCAATGGCGAGAAGCCGATCTCGTTCAAGTAGATCTGGGTGGCGTCGAGGCTCTGGCGCGCATAGCGATCCTCGCGACCCAGCGCCTTCTCGAACGCCTGAGTCTCGTCGTCGGCTTCCTCGACCTCTTCGACCTCGTCCGTCACGTCCTCGACGGCGTCCTCGTCAGCCTCGTCTACCGTTTCGAGATTCACATCCTGAAGATCCCGTTCAAGCATGCTCATCGTATAGCTACCCCGTGGTTGCGACCCGGCGTTGTCGTCACCCACTACGATCAACGCCAAAGATTATTATTGTGTGACGCTCATCCTGGAGAAACTGCCGTTTCTCAACGGGAAGGAAGATATTTCGTCGGATCCTGCGGCTGGCCGTCCTTGCGCACCTCGAAATGCAGGCGTACGTCCTCGGCGTCGGAATCGCCCATGGTGGCGATGACCTGGCCTGCCTCTACGACATCGTTCTCGCTGACCTTGAGACTGTCGTTATGGGCGTAGGCACTCAGGTATTCATCGTTATGCTTGAGCAGGATGAGCTTGCCGTAGCCCCTCACACCGCTGCCCGCGTAGACCACCTTGCCCGGCCCCGCCGCTCTGACAGGTTGCCCCTTTTGACCGCCGATATCAATGCCGGCGGTGATGCTCGAACTCTCGCCGAACTGGCTGACAATCTGGCCGTCGGCCGGCCACTGCCAGGGGACCTCATCGACCGGCGTATAGGTCCGGGACCCGCTGCTTGAAGCGCTTTCGCCGCCACTGGAAGACGTGGCCTGGCTGCTGCTGCCGCTGTCCTGTGAAGCGTTGGCGGCAACGGTTTCTGACTGTGCAGAATCGCTAGCCTCGGCCTGCTGCTGTTGCTGTGCCCTGGCCTCTTCCTCGGCGGCCGCCACCACCGATTCCTCGGCTTCGCGCTGGGCGCGCTCGGCCTCATCCTGACTGCTCAGGCTGCCATCGGCGCCGGGGGTGTCGTAGTCGTACACTGGTCCCGGAGCGGTCGCGCTGACACCGGCCACGGCGGCCGCGCCCTGGGCCGCGGTACCGCTGATCTGCTCGGTACTCGCGCTCACGGTCTCGGTGCTGCCGTCCGGCAACAGCCACTCGAGATCCTCGGAGGAGGGCTGAGCGTTCTGACTTTCCTGGCCGAGGGGCGTTGCCACCGCCCCGCCCTGGCCTGCCTGCGCGCCCGCCACCTGCTGGCCGCCGGCGCCCGACGACGGGGCTTGACCGTTGGCCGACAGGCTCAGCGTCTGGCCGACGTCGATGCGGTAGGGAGGCTGGATATTGTTGATCCGGGCCAGTTCGCGGAAGTCCATATCGTGGCGCCAGGCGATGCCGTACAGCGTATCGCCGGACTCGACGGTGTACTGCGCAGGCACCTGGGCGGCACGGGCCGACGACAGGTCCTGAACCTGGACCGGCTGGCTCGGGCCCTGCTGATTGACACAGCCGGCCAGGACCAGCGCCAGGCTGGAGATGACGAGAGTCTTATGCATCGTGTGGTGTCTCCTTGTCGGCTGACCGCGTCGAGCGGCTAGCGTTGGCGTCTTCGCGGGCGGCGGACGAAGCGCCAACCCTGGCAACGATGAGGACCACCAGCATGCCGAGGATGGCGAGCAGCGTCACCCCCACCAGCTGCGCGGCCTCTCCTGTCACCGCAGAATAATCCCAGGGGGCCAGATAGCGATAGTCCAGCGGGATGACTTGATTGTCACTGCCTAGCTGATAGCGCGTCAGCTCCCGCCAGGGCCAGAGGATCGGCAGCGAGCCCACGATGAAGCCGACCAGCAGCTGCAGGGTGGCGGTGTGATGACGCCGCAGCAGCCACGACAGCAGACGCGAAAAGGTGAAAAGGCCAACCAGGCACCCCAGGGCAAACAGCCCCAGCAGCGGTACATCAAAACCACGGATCCCCTGCATTACCACGTCGTAGAGGCCCATGCTCAACAAAAGAAAGCTACCCGAGACGCCGGGCAACAGCATCGCGCTGATGGCGATGGCGCCACCGACGACCAGTACCAGCGAGGGGCTACCGAGGGCGTTGACCAGCGGCATCAGCGACGGCAGCGCCTGGGCCAGCACCAGTCCCAGCGCCAGCGGCAGCATGTGCCACCAGCGCCAGTCGGCCGGGTGCTTGCCGACCACCAGCGCCGACGCCGCCACCAGGCCAAAGAAGAAGCCGTTGAGCAGCAGCGGATGGCTATCCAGCAGCCACACCACCAGGTGAGCCACGGTGATCAGGCTGGTCAGGATGCCGGCCATCAGCGGAAGCAGGAAGCGCAGGTTCAGGTGAGCAACGAGCCCCCTGACGCCGCCCTGTTTCAGCGCCCCGAAGGCACTGGGACCGAAGCGCTTGATGGTGTGGATCAGCTCCTCGTAGATGCCGGTGACGAAGGCAATGGTGCCCCCGGAGACTCCCGGGACGGCATCCGCCGCCCCCATGCCCGCACCCCGGAGGTAGAGGCCTAGCGAATGTTTCAACGAATTACTCCTTCCAGTAACGGCACGAAGCGTACCGGCTCCAGCCGTTCGAATTCAAAGCGCTCTCCCTCGCGCCGTACACGGGTCAGCCACTGGCGTCCATCGTGCCCTTCCAGCGGCGCGATCAGCACGCCGCCGTCCACCAGCTGGGACAGCAGAGGTTCGGGCAGTTCGCTGGCACAGGCGGTCAGCAGGATGGCGTCGAAGGGGGCGGCCTCGGGCCACCCGTGCCCGCCGTCGGCCAGCCTCAAGCGCGCGTTGTAGGTCTTCAACAGGCGCAGGCGTGAGGCGGCGATACGATGCAGAGCATTGATCCTCTCCACCGACCAGAGTTCCGTCACCAGACGTGCCAGGATCAGCGTCTGGTAGCCTGACCCGGTGCCCACCTCCAGCACTCGCTCGGGCGCCTGCTCGAGGATCAGCTCGCTCATGCGTCCGACGATCCAGGGCTGCGACAGGGTCTGGCCATGGCCGATCGGCAGCGCGGTATCTTCGTAGGCACGATGCGCCAGGGCCTCGTCAAGGAACAGATGGCGAGGTTCCCGCGCCATCACCTCGAGCACGCGAGACGAGCGAATGCCCTGCTCGCGCATGCGGCTGACCATGCGGTCCCGGGTTCGCTGGGACGTCATGCCGACGCCTCTGAGATCAGGTGAGCGCATCAAGCCAGTCCTGCACATCATCGCGTGCGGCGTGTCGGGTCAGATCGGTCTGCAGCGGGGTGATGGAGACGTAACCCTCCGCCACCGCGGCGAAGTCCGTGTCCGGCGCATCGTCGGCATTTTCCCCCACCGGGGCGATCCAGTAGCGCAATCGTCCACGGGGATCGCGCGTCTCGATGGGGCGTTCGGCGGGGCCACGATAGCCCATGCGAGTGACGCGAAAGCCGCGCAGCTCCTCCCACGGCACATCCGGCACATTGACATTGAGCAGGCTGCGCGGCGGCAGCGAAAGCTGCTCCAGTGCCCCCACCAGGCTCGCCGCCACCCGGCCAGCGGTCTCGAAGTAGCGGTGCCCGACCAGTGACACGGCGATGGCCGTCATGCCCAGATTGCGCCCTTCCATGGCCGCCGCCACGGTGCCCGAGTAGAGCACGTCGTCGCCCAGGTTGCCGCCATGGTTGATACCCGAGATCACCAGATCCGGCGTCTCGTCCCAGACGCCGTTGACGCCAAGATAGACGCAGTCGGCGGGGGTACCGTCGACGCTGTAGAAGCCGCTGTCCATGGGGCTGAGCGACAGCGGACGCGACAGGGTAAGGGAGTTGCTGGCACCGCTGCGATCACGATCGGGGGCGACCACCCTGAGCTTGGCATAGGGGCTGAGGGCGTCATGCAAGGCCTTCAAGCCAGGCGCGTTGACGCCGTCGTCGTTGGATAGCAGCAGTCTCCTCATGGTGCATCTCCCTGGTGTTGCTCGGCCACTGGTTGCGCGTCCCCGGTCAGCTCTTCCCCAGGCTGCCTGGCCACAGGCTCCTTCACTAAAGGCTCGTCGACGGACGGCGCGTTGCGAAAGCTCAAGGTGGGGTGATCCATCAGCTCACGCAGCACGGCGGTGGCAAAGGCCCCGGCGGGCAAGCGAAACTCGAGCCACACCGCGTCGTCCTGACGCCACAGACGGGCCTCGGTGGGCATGACTCTCAACGCCCGTCGGGACGCCTTGACCCTGGCCTTCTCGAGTCCGGCGCAAAGCGCCGGCGCCTCGGCCAGGACGTCTTGCTCCAGCGCCTCGGCTCGCTCCCGGGCGCGACTGCCACCGGTCCCCCAGAGTACCCCGGCGGGATGGATGTCGCCTTGCTCGAGGCGCGCCTTCAAGGCGTCATCGGGGCTTTCCACGTCGAACAGGCTGTGGGTACCTTCCAGCATCATCACATCGCCGGCCAGCACCTCTCGCCAGCAGCCCCTGCGCAGACGCTCGGCCAACTGGGCGTTGAACAGGTAGCTGCGAGCGGCAGACAACAGCATGCCCTCGCGGTCATCACGCTTGCGCCAGCCGCGCTCGAGCACCGCACAGGCCTTGCTCAGGTTGCGTCCCTCGTGACCGAATCGCTGGGGCCCGAAATAGTTGGGCACCCCGTCGCTCACCAAGGCCTCGAAGCGCTGCTCGAGCCCAGGGTCCCGAGCCACCTCGCCGGTCAGCTTTAGACGAAAGCGGTTGCCGCGATGGACCCCACGCTTGAGCTTGCGCGGATGACGGCTGGCGGCCTCGACCACATAGCCCTCCGCCGCCAGTCGTGCGTCGAGATCTTCCGGCGCCTCACGCCGCGCAAGATGCACCGAGAACCACTGACGCGTTACCGCCGTGCGATCCTTCATGCCGGCATAACCGACGTCGCGGCGACTCACCTGACACTGGTGGGCCAGGGTCGAGGCGACCCTGGCGGTGGTGGTGTCACGCTTGGCGATCCATAGCCACAGGTGCTCGCCCTGGCCCTCAGGAGCGAACCCAAGGTCCTCCTCGACCTGGAAATCCTCGGGGGTTTCCCGGTAACGCCCAGCCATCGGGGCGCCGAAACGCTCGTCCAGATAGCGCGGCCAGTCCGGGGGCCAGACGATGGCATCGCTCATGTCGATTCGGCCCTCGTGACACTGGCGCCAGGGTCCCCGGCGGCGCTGGTGGCATCATTGTCAATGGCCGCCATCAGCACCACCGCCTCGGCGGCGATGCCCTCGCCACGCCCGGTGAAGCCGAGACGCTCTGTCGTGGTGGCCTTGACGTTGATGGCGCCCCTGTCGATGCCCAGGTCCTCGGCCAGGGCGTCGCGCATGGCACCGAGATGCGGTGCCATCTTCGGCGCCTGGGCCATCAGGGTGGCGTCCAGGTTGGCCACCCGGTAGCCGGCCTGCGCCACCCGTGCCACCACCCGCCGCAGCAGGTCGCGACTGTCGGCGCCCTTCCACTCAGGGTCGGTATCCGGAAACAGGTGACCGATATCACCGAGGGCGCAGGCGCCCAGCAGCGCATCACTGATGGCATGCAACAGAACGTCGCCATCGGAGTGCGCCACGAACCCCCGATCGAAGGGCAGTCGCACGCCCCCGATCATCAGGTGGTCACCCTCGCCGAAGCGATGGACGTCGAAGCCGTGGCCTATGCGCAGGGGCAGCAGCATGTTCATGAACTCTCGTGCAGATCCCGGAGCACCGCGTCGCCGGCCAGGATCAACTCGGCCAGGCGCAGGTCCTCGGGGTGGGTGATCTTGATATTGTCGCGGCGACCGGCGACCAGTCGGGGCGCGCGGCCCAGGGCCTCCACCGCCGACGCCTCGTCGGTGATCCGGCCGACACCGATGCCGTCCGGCGCCAGCGCCCGGGCCAGAGCTTCCTGAAGCAGAGCAAAGCGAAATGCCTGGGGCGTCTGGGCCTGCCACAGACCCCGTCGGTCCTCGGTGTTCGCCACCGCCCCCTGGCCATCGTCACGCTTGATGGTATCCGCCACCGGCGAGGCCAGCAGCGCCCCGTCAGGGCTCGCGAGGGCAGCGTTGTAGAGCCGTGACAGGTCATCGGCGCTGACACAGGGGCGCGCCACGTCGTGCACCAGCACCAGGTCATCGGGGGCGCCTTGGGCGGCGACCGCCGCCAGGGCATTGACCACGCTGTGCACGCGCTCGGCGCCGCCGGCCACCCGCTGCCAGTCGGTAAAGGGGACCAGCGCCGGGTCGAACCAGTCGTCATCGGGCGCCAGGCACAGGCACAGCCGCGCCTCGGGAAAGCTCTGATGCAGCCGCGCCAGGGTATGCGCCAGCACCGGTCGCCCCGCCACTTCGAGATACTGCTTGGGGCAGGTCCCGCCGACCCGCTTGCCGACGCCCGCCGCCGGCACGATCAGCCACAGTCGGCTCATTCACTGGCCCCCTGGGCAGATCCCGGTGTCGGTTGGGCCACCGGGGCGACGTCGGTCTCGACCCCGGGCACCCAGAAGAACTGCTCGTCGGTGCGCACCATGCCCACATCGCTGCGAGCGCGTTCCTCGATGGCATCGAGACCGGTCTTGAGGTCCACCACCTCGGCGCTAAGGCGAGCATTGCGATCGCGCAGGGGCTGGTTTTCCGCCTCCAGCGCCGCCACCCGCCCGCTGACTTCATTCATTTCCATGACACCGCCCTGGCCCAGCCACAGTCGATACTGAAGCAGGGCGAGCAGTGCCAGCAGCACTATCGCCAAGGTCTTGAGCATGCAGGTACCGTCGACATTCGATTCGGCGCCTAGTATGCCATCGCCGCCCGGTCGGGGGCGAGTCGCGGGTCGGCCCATGTCACGATGGCCAGGAGAGCGCATCAAGACCAGAGGCACCAACGCAATCGGCCGACCCCGAGGGTCGGCCGACTCACTGGCGAGCGTTCTTGCGCTGGTTAAATGCCAACCGCTCTATAGCTGGAACGGCATACGGAAGGTCAGGCTGATATCCGAGGCGTCATCGGTCATGCCGATGCCCAGGTTGGTGACCACCGAGGTGGAATCGGTCATGGCGTAGGTGCCACCGATATTGAACACCCCGATAGTGGCGTCACTGCCGATAACCTCGGTCTCATTGCCACCTTCCGGAGTAATCTCGGTCTTGCGGATATATTCGTGGGAGTAGGACAACGCCAGACTCAGCCGCTCATTCAAGGCAAAGGCGGTACCGAAGCCTGCGCTGATGCTGTCACCCAGATCCACATCGGCGCGCTGATCACCCTCACCCGCCGAAATATCGTCGAAATCTTCCTCGATATTGTAGGTGTAGCCCAGGTTGGCGAAGACGATGGCCGGGTCCAGAGTCTTGAGTACCGACACCCCGGCAGTCACGCCCCAGACGCCGTTGCCGGTGGGCAATTCCTTGGGAACCGACAGGTTACCGGCGGTATCGGATTGCTCGATTTCGATGCCGTAGGGGTCCTTGCCGGTGGGCGCACGCACCCCCAGACTGACCACCACGTCGGGCCTCTCCACGGTCTCCGGCAGCAGCCGGTAGGACAGGCTCGCCGAGATATCACCTAGCCCGGCTTCATCGACGTCATCCTCCACATTGCGTTCTGTGGAGAACTCACCACCGATGGACTGGATGGTGGTGGTGCGATAGACGAAGGGCACATTGATGCTGGCTTCCAGCCGATCGGTCAGGCCATAACGGGTATTGATATCCAGGGTGGTAATGTGGGTCTCGACATTGTCGAGATTCAGCTCGCCGAGAAAGATGGCGTCCAGTGCCAGAAAGCCGCGTAGTGCCAGGCTATCCCGATCCGAGTAGGTGTAGGTGATCCCGGGTTCGATGGTCAGGCGATCGGAAAACAGCGCGTGCTCCTCGCGGAAAATATCCTGCACGCTGCGCGAGGCCTCCTGGGATTCCAGCGCTTCTTGCTGTTCGGCTCCGACGGTCTGTTGTGCAAGAGCAGGCGCCGCAGCACCGGCCAGTAAAAGGCCCGCCAACGGCGGGCAGAGCGTCCTGTTGATGACGATATTCACGTCGATCTCCTTGTCCCCGAATGAAATCGTTTGTACTTCTTGTCGAGCGTCTACTGCGCCCTTCTGCTCCCCTTCCAGCAGGGTCCCCCGACACTCCTGGTAAAGTGTAGTCAAATTGTGCGTTTACGACGGCCAAATCCTTCATAGCTGTCAACGCAGTGCCGCCGCGGACTTGATGCCGCTGAGCATGCCGGGTACCGCCCTGTCTCCCACCCCGGCCTGGTTACCCATATACAGCTGCAGCCGGGTCAGGTTGCGCACCTGCTGCATGTTGCTGGAGAGCTGGATCGCCTGATTCAGCCCGCCGCCGGGTACAATGGCCTGACTGATGCTGCCCATACCCGGAATGTCCACGGATACGCTCATGTTGTTGCCGACGGCGGATACCGCGATGGTACTGCCGGCGATGGAGCGGGTCAGATTGCCGCTGGTGTCCGGGCTCACTCCACCGAAGCTCGAGGCGTCCATGACATCGATGACCAGGTCATTGGCGGCGACGTTGAAGTCCCCCCCCGCCTGGATCGACTGCACCACGCCGGAGGCGTTGGCGGTGCCCCGATCGACTATCGTTGCACCGTTGCCAAGACTTGCCAGACCCGCGGCGCTCTCCACCACTGTAATGGTGGGCTGGAAGCTCACCGTGGGTTGGCCTCGACTCAGATCACCCAGCATCTGCGCCCCGGCAGATAGATGATCCCCCGCCGCGGTGCGCCATTCGCTGACCATCTGCACCCCGAAAAACATCAGGCGCCCCTTATCGGCGAAGCGCCCGCGCTGTTGTCCCAGTTCACTGTCGGATAGCTGACGCGCCTCGCTGAAACCCTCGAAGCGGTCAAAGTCGGTGGTGGCAGCCAACGCTGCCGGTGCGCCCAGAGCCAACGACAATGCCAACAGCATTGCCCAGTATTTCAGCCCTGGTCCCCTGTCATGTCCCATCATGGTGTTGCCCCCTGATCGACGGCGCCTTCCTGCTCGCCGCTGAGCCTTGCCGAAAGAGCGTTATCGTTATCAGAACAGTTCAGCGTGACGGAAACCGAAGTCGATCATCTGCTCGCGTGAGACGGGCGAAAACACGTCCTTCATTCGATGCGCCGTCAAAGGCTGGCGCGGATCGAGCAAGGCGGTATAGCGATCGAAGCCGTCGCCCACCACCGCGAAGATGATATTGTTCCAGGCGGCCATGAATTCGTCCCGGGACATCACCCGGTTGCCCAACGCCGGATCACCGATATAGACGCGATCTGCGCTGGCCTTCTTCATGACCACGAAGTGTTTGTAGCCGTTGAGGTCCAGTAGGACGATCACCGGAATCGAGACGTCATCCAGGGTCTCGGCGTCGACTTCATAGCCGCGCCCGCGCAGGCCCAGGGTCTCGACATAGTTCTTCAGATCCAGCAGGGAGAAGCCCTGCTGCTGTACCAGCTCCAGGTCGGCTACCTCCAGCATCCCCGCCAGCACGTCGTGCTCGGTGGTGTCGGGACGTTGGTAGGCGTACTTGAGCAGGGTGGCCAGCGAAGCGGCACCACAGGAAAAGTCGGTGCGCTGCTCGACCAGATTTTCGTAGCGACGCTCACGGATGGACTGCACGTCCTTGTTGATCACCGTCCCCGGCACGATCCCTCCCAGGCGAATGGTGGCAGCCTGGGTGTTGCCGAGTGGTAGTGCGAGGCCGATGGCCAGTGCCGCGGCCAGCGGCCAGCGTGGCAGTGTCATGACCTGTCCCCCGTATCCAGATGGTGAGTGTCGTATTGGCCAGCTTCTTGGTGAGCTTTGGCGGTCGTGTCTTGTTGGAAAGATCCCCGACCCAGATGGGCCGGGGAAGTACCGATTGGATCGAACGGATTACTGCGCTTCGCCCGCGCCACCGCCGGTGGCTGCGCCGCCCATGCTGGAGGCAATCGACAGCGAGTTGCGCTGCATGTTGCCGGTGCCGGAGGCGATGTTGACGCCGATGTTGCCGGTGGCGCCGCGCAGGGCATTGCCGCCCAGGGTGGCAGTATTTTCCTGGTAGACCAGCACTTCATTGAAGGAGTTGCTGGAACCGGAAGCGGTGCCGGCCAGGCCAATCAGACCGGCCTCGACGAAGCCGAGAGAACCGCCTTCTTCACCCTCGAAACGACCGTCGTTGCCATCCGGGCCCTGGTCGTCGAAGTCAGCATGGCCCCACAGGGACTCGCCGCCGGGGTGGCTATCGCCGCCCTGCCAGATTTCCGGATAGACGTCGTTGGTCTGCTCCCAGTTGCCCTCGTAGCTACCGACACCGCCACCGATGTAGCCACCGCCCAGTACCACGCCGGCGCTGAACTCGGAGCCGCTTTCCAGGGTCACGACCTGTCCTGCGGTGGTGGTGCTGTTGTTGTAGCTGGCCTGGACGCCGCCGGTGGTGGCGTCGGCGCTGCCGCTGGCGGTGTTGACGGCTGCCGCCAGGCTGTTGTGCTGGGCGTTGCCGATACCAGCCGCGACGTTGACGCCGATGTTGCCGCTGGCGTTACGCAGGGCGTTGCCACCCATCAGGGCAGTGTTCGGGCTGCCGGTGATGCCAGTCATGTTGTTGGAGGTGGACTGGAAGGAGAAGGAAGCCGCCTGGCCGAATACGGTGGCCGCGTCGGAAGACGACAGCGCGGCGTCGTTGGCCTGCTGGTTGTTGTCACCGGCGGCCACGTTGGCACCGATATTACCGGCAGCACCCTGCAGGGCATTGCCGCCCAGGGTCGCGTCATTGGTGGTCAGGTCTTGCGTGGCATAGTTGTTGTCGCTGAACTGCTTGCTGTCCACGGTGGCGCCGGAGTAGTTGTCATCTGTAACCAGGGCTCCACCGAGCGCACCCAGCCGCTTGTAGGTGTGGGAATCGTTCTTGATATGAACGTCGTAGCGGTTGTTGACGTCGGAATCCATGTAGGAATCGGTGTCAAAGCTGTTGTCCGCCAGTGCCGCCGGTGCGACCAGAAGTGCAGAGATGGCCAGAGCGAGCGGTGCTTTTTCGAAAGTTTTCATGATCGTTCTCCTGAATGAACCGTACTGTCTTTTCACTGCTTTTATTGACGTCACTCGTTGTCTTCCACGCTTGCTCTATTGGTTGAAGCGATAGCTGAAGCTGTTGCGAGTGGCGTTCCCCGTGCCGGCTGACTGGTTGACCTGAATCACTCCTCTGGCGCCCCCGAAGGTACTCTCATCGATCTCGAGATTCCGGATGGCGCTGTCGGAGCCATTGCTGCTCGACCCATTCAGCCCCTGCCTTGGTGCCAGCACCTGTTGCAGACTGTCGTCGCTCAGGCCGCTGACCGTGCTCCCCAGAGCCATGCCGAAGCTGTTGCTCTGAAGGTTGCCTATCCCCGCCGCCTGGTTGACGGACATCCACCCGGAGGCTCCACTAAAGGCGCCCTCCCTGATGGCGGTGCCCACCTCCATGCCGGCGAGTCGTTCGTCGATGCGCACCTGCTGCACCAGACGATTGTTGATGGTGGCGCCATCACCGATGGCCAGGGCGCCGCTGTTGGACTGCAGATTCTGGTTGCCCGCGGCCTGGTTGGCCGCCGCGACACCACTGACACCGCTGAGCGCCTGTCCGCTGATCACGCTGCTGCTGCGCAGGCCGCTCAGGTCCTGGCCCTGGGCCGGGTCCGGGCTCACCATCACCAGCCCGAAGGCGGCGGTAAGCACCAGGCTGCGAGTCAGCCGTACCGGCACGAATGAAGGCTTGAAGATCCGCATGATCAGCGCCTCCCGCCGGTCAGGGGCGCCAGCGCGCCAGTCACGGTATTGGCGATACCCGAGGTCGCCCCGATCACGCTGCCACCGGCTGCCGATCCGCCACCGACCGAGGTCGCTACCCGATTGCTGCTGCCCAGGGGGCCGGTGCCGAGATTGGCGCCGGTACCCAGGGCGCGGTGCATCTGACTCATGCCGCGGCCTACGCCGGCGGAGATACTGGCCGCCCGGGTGTCATCGAGCATGATCGCGGAGACCCCACCCATGCGGGTGTGAACGCTGCCGGTGGCGCTGCGCGCCATGTTGCTGCTGTGCATCAGGTCGGCACGGCCACGAATCGGCCCGCTTTCGCGATTGACGTAGCCGAATGGCGCAGTCTCGACCTCTCGCAGCATGATGATCTCGCCGGGCTGGACGCCGGGGCGAAGATCGGCGCCGAGGCTCTGGTCGGTCCCCACACCGACCAGGCCCACCGCTACTACCGCTGCGGCCAGGGCCAGACGCCACTGGCACGTCACGGCGTTCCCGCTTCCCCCTTGCCCTTCTTTGTGCTTCAGGTGTCCCATGGTGATCACCAGTCCCGTTGCGTAGTGACGTTGGCGCTCTGACGGTTGTTCAGCCCGTTGGCTGCGCGATGGCTGCTGTCGTCGCCCCCGCCTCCGGCACCTCGTCCCGGCCGTTCGTCCCAGAGGATGACGCCGTCGGCGTCGATTCCCTGCTCCGGCACGAAGCGGCCTCGAATTGTGTCCAGCGCCCCGTCATTGACGAGGTGCTGCTCCCCGGGAGCGCCGAACACCTGCTGCTCGTCGAGCATCGCGGTGTCCGATCGGGCCGACATGGATCCGGTGGCGGCCAGCGCCACACCGATCGCGATGGACGCGCCAAGGACTAGGGTCCGGCTGTTTGCGATCGTCTGGTTCATGTCGGCGTCTCCTCGGGTCCTGTTCCCGTTGCAGTGTTTCTCCTGCACAAAGAACAGAGCAATCGCCGTGCCAACTTATAACCTGTTGATTTATAGGCATTTTTATTTTTGTGCGAAATGAAGAGTGTTAAGCGGATGAAACAACGCACCTTCAGCCGATGAGAAAAAACAGCACAAAACATCGTCAACTATCTGTTTTGTCGGTGGTTTTCCAAAAAGTACCGTTACTGGTACAGCACAGAACTGAGCGATAGCGACAAACAGGCAAAGCGACGCTGCCAGCCTGGCACTATCGTGCTGAAGGGCCCGCGTGGCGGGGGTTTCAGAAGAAACAGCAAAAAAATGTGGCAGGGTGTGTTCAAGGACGACATTCGCGTTACGAGGGAAGCCGGCACCTTGTACGGATGGGGGAGAAATGTCAGAAATCACATGATTGAGCACAGTTAAAACTGACCCATCAACAAGCAATATACTGATATAAAAGGTATTTTTTAGACATTCACCACTTCAACACTGTCCTTCTGGCCAATGTTTCAACAAAGCAACACTTTTGCGCCAGGCCCATTTTTCGGGAGTACGAAGCATCAGCTTCGTCCGCATAGCGTCGACATCTTGCCGCGATCTCTCAACGTCGATAATCGGATCCGGATGTCAGAGCGCAGATACAAGGGTGATAGAAGGACCCAGATGCCAGGGCGATAGAAAGCCCCCAGATAGCAGAGCACTGGAACCTGGATGCAAAAAGCCCCGCTTGCAGCGGGGCTATTAAAGAGTGGTTTGCCGAGAGGTCATATAGCCGAGATGTCATATAGAGAGAAGAGAGCGCTGCGAGGAGAGACCTGCCGATAACGCCTCTTCACTATCGCTCGAACAGAATCAATGACACCAGGCCGTCAGGAAAAGGCGGCCTCCTGGGGAGGCGTACGTGAAATACCGTGCTTGTCGAGCAACCGATAGATGGTCACCCGGGAGACGCCAAGTTCCTTGGCGGCGGCGTTGACCCGGTACTTGTTGCGCCCCAGCGCCGAGAGCAGCGCATCACGCTCGGCTTCCTCGCGAACCTCTTCAAGCGTTATCTGGTGGCGGTTCAAGCCACGCCGTTCGATGCCGAGGTCCTCGGGCTGGATCAGGCGGTTTTCGCACATCACCATGGCCCGGCGAACCCGATTGATCAGCTCGCGGACGTTGCCGGGCCAATGGTAGCGCTGCATCACCGACAGCGCCTCTCGGGAAAAGCCTTTCAGACAGGAGGCCTTCTCGCAGGAGAAGCGCTCGAAGAAGAAACGCGCCAGGATCTCGATATCTTCCGAGTGCTCGCGCAAGGCAGGTACCTGCACCTGGAGCACATTGAGCCGGTGATAGAGATCCTCCCGAAAGCGTCCCTCCTTCACCGCCAGCTCGAGATTGACGTGGGTCGCGGCGACGATACGCACGTCCACCGGAATATCCTCGAGCCCACCGACGCGCTGGATACAGCGCATTTCCAGAAAGCGCAGCAGGTTGACCTGAAGCTCCAGCGGCAGGTCGCCGATCTCGTCGAGGAACAGGGTGCCACCGTCGGCCGCCTCGATACGACCGATCTTGCGTTGCGAGGCACCGGTGAAGGCGCCCTTCTCGTGGCCGAACAGCTCTGACTGAATCAAATGCTCGGGCAGGGCGCCGCAGTTGATGGCGTGAAAGGGCTGGCGCGAACGCGTGGAGCGCTCGTGGATGGCCTGAGCCGTCAGCTCCTTGCCGGTACCGGACTCACCGCTGATGAACACCGGGGCATCGACCACCGCCACCTTGCGGATGGTCTTGAACAGGTTCCACATCACCGGCGTCGTACCGACGAACTCGTACTCGCTGTCTTCGGCGGCGGCCGACATGCGCTGTTCTTCACGGTCGCGCTGCTGCAGCATCGACAGTTCCGCAGCGTGCTCCATCAGGATCGACAGGCGTAGCAGATCCACCTGGGGCGACACCAGGGAGTGGCTCAGGTGGGCCATGATGCGACGCATCTCGGGATCGTCACACTGATCCGAGGTGCTGACCGCGATCCAGGGCCTTTCGCTTTTCAGGATCAGCGGTTCCAGATGGCGCAGGTCCTGACAGGACAGGTCCTCCAGTACCATGATGCCGACCCGGCAAGGGTCATCAGGCTGCAAGCGGCAATCCGACAGCGGCGACACCAGCGGATGCATCTGCCAGCCATTCGACTGCAATCCCTCCAGCAGGTGGCCGGCACGACCACCGGGGTCGCCGATCCACCAACTGCAACGTTGCTTGACGTCCATCGCCTGTCCCCTGAACCCAACCGCCCGCAGACACCAGCAACGATCGGACTGTCGCGCCAACGCGACTACGAACCCGACCGCTCTCGATCCATCTGCGCCTGCGTAATGTAATCGTTATCTCACATGAGTATCGGTTGAATCATAGCACCGTATTACGCTCTACCTCGAAACGGTAGTCCACGGTGAGCCGCCGCCACATACAGTTCGAGCTGTCGGGCTTCCTCTTGACAAAATCGCGCTACCGCATCGTTGAGGCGGGGATCATTGACATGATGCAAGGACGTCAGCCGGCGGGGGACGAAGCCCCGGGACACCTTGTGCTCACCCTGGGTACCGGGGTCAAAGCAGTCGAGGCCTCGCGCAAGGCAGTGTTCGATACCCTGGTAGTAGCAGGCTTCGAAGTGCAAACAGTCGGCCAGCACCTCGCTGCCCCAGTAGCGACCGTAGAGGGTTCGGGTTCCCTGAAGGCAGAGCGCGGCGGCCACCGGGCGGCCTTCAACAAAAGCTTGAACAAGCACAAGGTTTTCCGGCATATGACGGCGAAGCCGCTGAAAAAATACCTCGCTTAGATATCCTGTCGCACCTCTTTCGAGATAGGTGATGCGATAGCAGCGAAAGAAGTGGCGGATCGCCGCTTCGTCGATCTCGCTACCCTCGAGGCGCCGCAGTTCGATGCCCTGGTCGGCGACACGGCGACGCTCGCGTCTTACTTCCTTGCGCCGTTTCGAGGTCATCGCCGCCAGGAATCCCTCGAAGTCGCCAAAGCCCTCGTCTCGCCATTGAAACTGCACGCCGCTTCGGGCGATCAGCCCCGGACAGGCCTGTCGCCAGGCGGCCACCTCCGAGTCCTCGGCAAACAGCAGATGCCAGCCCGATAGCCCGGGGTCGTCTTGCCACTGGCTCGCCAGCATGGCCATGACGGTCTGCTCGTCTTCACCTTCTGCCAGTGCCAGGCGCGGGCCTGGCGCCGGGGTGAAGGGGATCGCGCTCACCGCCTTGGGGTAGTAGCGTCCCCCGGCACGCTCCCAGGCATCCGCCCAGCTCCAGTCGAACACGTACTCGCCCCAGGAGTGTTCCTTGAGGTAGTACGGCAGCAGGCCTACCAGTCGCGCCCCTCGCCACAGCGTCAGATGTCGAGGCTGCCAACCGGTGCCCTCCCCCACCGCACCGGTGGCCTCCAGCGCATCGAGAAATTCGTGACGGGCAAAGGGGTGGTCCGGGTCCACCAGGGCGTTCCAGTGCTCGGCCGGCACCTCGGCGACGGTCTCCAGGCACTTGACCGAAAGACCTTCCTCGGCGTGGCCGCCCTGTTCTTGCTGCGGGGATGATGGCGTCACAACCCACTCCTTGCGCTTTGCGATTCAGCCACAGAGTGCCAGACTTTGGAGGTGCTCGTCGCCGAGATCGTCGAAGGCGGCGACCACCGGCCACTCCCTGTAAAAAAACTACATATTCGACCAAAGCACTCGGTCAAGGGGGAGGAAATTGGCTTTTTATTTGGTAAAGTTACGTACCTGACCCGCATCAACACGTCTGAGGTTGACCATGGCTAGCCAGCAAGCTTCTTCGCTCGATCCCACCGTCGCCCGCGTCACCGAGCGCATCCGTGAGCGCTCCCGGCAAAGGCGCGCCCTCTACGAAGAGCGCATGGAGGCCCAGCATCGTCGCGGCGTCCATCGCTCCGAACTGTCCTGCGGCAACCTGGCCCACGGCTTTGCCGCGTGCGGCAGCGAGGACAAGAATCAGCTCAAGCTGATGAATAGCGCCAACCTCGGCATCATCTCGTCGTACAACGATATGCTGTCGGCGCACCAGCCGTTCGAGACCTTTCCCGAGGTGATTCGCGAAAGCGCCCGCCAGATGGGCTCTACCGCCCAGTTCGCCGGCGGTGTGCCGGCCATGTGCGACGGCGTCACCCAGGGCCAGCCGGGCATGGAGCTGTCGCTGTTCTCCCGCGACGTCATCGCCATGGCCACCGCAGTGGGCCTGTCGCACAACATGTTCGACGCCGCCCTCTATCTTGGCGTGTGCGACAAGATCGTGCCGGGCTTGTTCATCGGCGCGGCGCGCTTCGGCCACCTGCCGACTACCTTCATCCCGGCCGGGCCCATGCCCAGCGGCCTGCCCAACAAGGAAAAGGCCCGCGTCCGTCAGCTGTTCGCCGAGGGCAAGGTCGGCCGTGACGAGCTGCTGGAAGCCGAGTCCGAGAGCTACCACAGCCCCGGTACCTGCACCTTCTACGGCACCGCCAACTCCAACCAGCTGATGATGGAGTTCATGGGGCTGCACCTGCCGGGCGCTTCCTTCGTCAACCCCGGTACCGACATGCGCGAAGCGCTGACTCGTTTCGCCACCGAACAGACGATCCGCAATACCGAGCCCGGCGGCGACTACCGTCCGTTCTATCGCCAGATCGACGAGCGTGCCATCGTCAACGCCATGGTCGGCCTCTTGGCCTCCGGCGGCTCCACCAACCACACCATGCACCTGGTGGCCATGGCCGCGGCGGCGGGTATCACCATCAACTGGGATGACTTCTCGGAGCTGTCCTCCGCGGTGCCCAGCCTGACCCGGGTCTATCCCAACGGCCAGGCCGATATCAACCACTTCCAGGCCGCCGGCGGCATGAGCCTGCTGATCCGGGAGCTGCTCGGCGCGGGCCTGATCCACGGCGACATCCCGACGATATTCGGCACCGACCTGACCGCCTACACCCAGGAGCCCTTCCTCGAGGATGGCAAGCTGGTGTGGCGCGAAGGCCCCCTGGAAAGCCTCGACCCGGACGTGCTGCGCCCGGTATCCAACGCCTTTGCCGCCACCGGTGGCCTCAACGTGCTCGAGGGGAATCTCGGCCGTGGCGTCATCAAGGTGTCGGCGGTAGAGGCTCAGCACCGGGTCGTCGAGGCGCCGATCAAGATCTTCGAGGAACAGAACGACCTCAAGGCCGCCTTCGACGCCGGCGATCTCGACCGTGACGTCATCGTGGTGGTGCGCTTCCAGGGCCCCAAGGCCAATGGCATGCCCGAACTGCACAAGCTGACCCCCTACCTGGGCGTCCTGCAGGATCGCGGCTACAAGGTCGCCCTGGTCACCGACGGGCGCATGTCCGGTGCCTCGGGCAAGGTACCTGCGGCCATCCACATGACCCCGGAGGCGCTGGACGGTGGCCCGCTGGCCAGGCTGCGTGATGGCGATGTGGTGCGCCTGGACGCCTACAAGGGCGAGCTGTCTGTCGTGCTCAGCGACGCCGAATGGGGGGATCGTCCCAAGCGCGTGGCCGAACTGGACCACTACCATGTGGGCCTGGGTCGCGAGCTGTTCGGCGGCTACCGTCACCTGGCCATGGGCGCCGAGGAAGGCGCCGGCGTCTTCGGTGGCTTCGAGGCCGACGACCTCGAGCGCCAGCAGGGACAGATCCACGACGAGGATGCCTGAGTTCGCCCATGACACGCCAAGCGCTGATCGGGGACATCGGTGGCACCAACGCACGCTTCGCGCTGGTGTCGCCGGGCAAGACTGCCCCCCACGACATCCTGACCCTGCCCTGTGCCGACTATCCCGGCGTGGTGGAGGCTGCCCGTGACTACCTCGAGCGGGTGGGCGCCAGCGGCGAGAAGGCCCCGCGGGAGGCGTGCCTGGCGTTCGCCTGTCCGGTGCACGCTGAACGGGTCAGCATGTCCAACAATCACTGGAGCTTCCTGAAGGGCGAGGTCAAGCGTGACCTTGCCCTGGATGACTTCAAGGTCATCAACGACTTCATGGCTCAGGCGCTCGGCGTCCCCCACGTCGATTCGCATGATCTGGTCAGCATCCAGACCGGCGAGGCCGAAGGGCATGCCGCTCGACTGGTCATCGGACCGGGCACCGGCCTCGGCATGGCTGGCGTCTTCCCGGCACGGCGCGCCTGGGTGCCACTGCCCAACGAGGGTGGCCATGCCAGCTTCGCGCCCACCGACGAACAGGAACTCGAGATCTATCGACGCTTCCACCGTCGCTATGGCCGGGTCAGTGTGGAACGCATCCTGTGCGGTCAGGGCCTGCTCGACCTTTACCGAGTACTGGCCGAGATCGATGGTCTGGAGGCCAGCGCCAGCACGCCGGCTCAAGTCACCGAGGCCGCCAACCGCGGCGACCCGCTGGGGCGTGATACCATTCTGCGCTTTCTCAAGATCCTCGGCGACGTGGCGGGCGACGCTGCGCTGACCCTGGGTGCGAGAGGCGGCGTCTACCTGTGTGGTGGCATCGTGCCACGGCTGATCGACTGGCTGCCTCACAGTGGGTTTCTCAGCGCCTTCTGCAACAAGGGAAGGATGCGCCCTTACAACGAAGCCATCTCCATCCAGGTGGTCACGGCCCCGTGGACGGGGCTGCTGGGCGCCGCCGAGGCGCTCCACAACGAGGAGGTCGAATGATTCCGGCAACGCTCAAGACACGTATCGACGAGGTAGAGGGCCAGGGGCACATCCACTGGGCCGGCCGCGACATCTGGGTGGCCAACGAGAGCTGGGGCCAGCTGGCGATCTCGTTGCAGGGCGCCCAGGTGCTTCACTATCTACCCGCGTCCGACGCCGCGCAAGCCGCAGGCGCTTCTCCCGCCAAAGCCACCGTCGATAGCGGTGCGGATGATCCTCTGGTGCCCGCTGGCTGGCTGTGGGTGACCCCCACGCCCCAGGACGTGCCGGGTGCGATTCGTGGCGGCATTCCCCTGTGCTGGCCGTGGTTCGCCGACGAGAACACCGCCGACGAGTCCCCCGACCGCTCCGGCCCGATGCACGGCCCGGCGCGCAAGGCCGACTGGCAACTGGACGCGGTGGACGAGCACGAAGACGGCGTCGAGGTGCACCTGTCACTGCCACAGCGCCTGCACAGCCAGTTGCATCCCCGTGCGGTGGTCCAGGCCAACGCCCAGCGTCTGCACGTGGAGCTGATCACCGAGCACCTGGGCGAGACGCCGGTGAAGATGACCGCCGCCCTGCACAGCTATCTGGCGGTGGATCAGGTCTTCGCCTGCCGCGTCGAAGGCCTCGTTGGGGCCCGCTACCTGGACAAGCTCAAGGGCTTCGCCGAGAGCGAGCAGGTGGGTGAGCTCGGGGTCCGTGAAGGCGTCGATCGTATCTATCATTCCAACGCCGAGGTGGTGCTCGATGACGGCCAGCGCCGCCTGCGAGTGGCTCGCCAGAACAGCGACTCGGTGGTGGTGTGGAATCCCGGCGAGACACCCAACCCGGACACCCCGCTGGACGCCGCCCGCCGTTTTCTGTGCGTCGAGTCCGCCAACACCCGCCTCGATCCGGTGTGGCTGGTACCCGGCGCCCAGCATATGCTCGGCACCACCCTGTCGCTGGCCGACAACCACTGATCGACGAGGAATCCCGCCATGACCCCCGTGATCGCCTTTGGTGAAGCCCTGGTCGACATGCTCTCCAGTCGTCTCGGTGATGCCGCCGAGGGACCAGAGACCTTCACCCCCTACGCCGGTGGCGCGCCGGCCAACGTGGCCGTGGCCTGTGCGCGTCTGGGACTGACCAGTCGCTTTCTCGGCATGCTGGGCGACGACCACTTCGGCGACTTCCTGGCCCGTGAGCTCGAGCACCACGGCGTCGACGTCTCCGGCGTATCACGCACCCGCGAGGCCCGCACCGCCCTGGCCTTCGTCTCCCGCGACGCAGACGGCGAGCGCACCTTCGACTTCTATCGTCCTCCCGCCGCCGACCTGTTGTATCGCACCGAGCATCTGCCCCATGGAGTGTTCAGCGAGCCCGCCATCGTCCACCTGTGCAGCAACAGCCTTACGGACGATGCCATCGCCGCCACCTCCCTGGCGATCACCGAGATGGCCTCCCGGGCAGGCTGTCTGGTCAGCGTCGATGCCAACCTGCGTCACAACCTCTGGCCCGAGCACAGCATCGACGTCGGCCTGGTCACCCGCCTGCTCGACCAGGCCGACCTGATCAAGCTGTCCACCGATGAACTCGACGCCCTGCGGGGTGATCACCCACGTGACGACTGGCTGGCCGAACGCCTGGCCGCCGGTGCTCGCCTGATCGTGATCACCGATGGTCCCGGTGCGGTCGCCGCCCACACCACCCAGGGCGTCAAGCGCATGACACCGCCGCCGGTCCAGGCGGTCGATACCACCGCCGGTGGCGATGCCTTTATCGGCGGTCTGCTGGCGGCTCTGGCCGACCACGACTGGCAGCGCCCCAACTGGCAGCACGACGAGGCCTTCCTCGAACGCGCCCTGACCCTGGCCTGTCGCTGCGGCGCCCACGCGGTGACGCGCCCCGGCGCCTACGCGGCCCTGCCGCGCCGCGAAGACGTGATCGACAGCTGACATCTCGACAACCTCGGGTGACCCGAAAGTCCCCCGCCGCCATGCCAGGGCCTATCGCCTCCCCACCCTGGCATGGCGCCAGCGATTGACCAGCCTGTGGACGATCAGCGGCAGAAAGATGGCAGCCACCGCGCAGCCCTGGAACCAGGCCAGACGATAAGGGTGCGCCCATGCGCCCGAGTATCCAGTCAGGATCCCCGTGCAGGTCAGCACGATGGCCGCGGTGATCGTTGCCGCCAACCACTCGAGCCTGACCCAGCGCCGCGACCAGCGGTACACCACGACTCCTTCGACTAGCGACAGCAACCCAACCCCCCACGATTGGTAGCCCAGGGTCATCCCCCAGGACACACCACCCCGGTACTCCCTGCCCAGGTAATCGGCGATCTCATGACCGACGCTGTACCCCACCACCAGAAGCAGAAAGCGCAGTCCTGGTAGTCCAAGCACGCGGTAAAGCAATCCTAGGTTCATTGACGGCCTATTCCATCACTGCGTTGAGGCTTGGGTCAGGCCAGGTCCCTGGCCTGCACCAGATGCCTTCCGGCTGGCGCGCTGATGGCGCCCTGCACCAGCGCCTCGGCGATGCGGGCCACCGGACTGGGTCGCCACTGGCGCGGCAGCAGCGGACGCAGACCGCGAGAAAGCGCGAGCCCCAGGCGCTCGGCGTGGCGCACCTCGGCTCGCTCACCGTCGATCAGGCCCGGCCTGACCAAGGTCAGGCTGGGGTAGTCGAGGTCGAGCAACTCGGCTTCCAGTTCGCCCTTGACCCGGGAGTAGAAGAAGCGCGAGCCACGATCGGCGCCCAGTGCCGAGTTCAAGGCAAAGCGTTCGGCACCGGCGGCTCTGGCGCGGCGCGCAAACCACAGCGGCAACTCGAGATCCACACGTCGAAAGGCCTCTCGCGAGCCGGCGGCCTTGAGGGTGGTGCCCAGTGCGCAGATCACGCCATCCGCCTTCCACCACTCGTCATTCCCCTCCAGCGCCTGTGCATCACCTCGTCCAGTCTTGTCCGGTCGCAGTGACTCCAGATCGGCGAAATCGACGACCGGGGCGGCTAGCCTTGGGTGCTCCAGCGTCAGCGGTCGGCGTACCGGTGCCCGCACCTCGGTGACGTCGGGATGGGCCAATGCCTGGCGCAGCACCTCGCTACCCACCAACCCCGTCGCGCCCAGTATCAACAGTTTCATAGGTTTTCTCCGCTCGCTCAGGCAACCATCATCCCATGGCGGCGGACAAAAAAAATCCGGCCAGAGGCCGGATCAAGGACAGCACCAGCTGTCGAGAGAGCACATGGATAGGCATGACGCCCTTCCGGTGCAGAGAGCTCAGGAATCATGACGAAGCGGCCAGCGCCGCTTCGTCATCGAGCATTCGGTGATGGCTTCAGTGATGGAAACGATCCGCGGCTTCCTTGGCCAGGGCGCGGATGGCGTCCCAGTCACCGGCGTCGACCAGCGACTTCGGGGTCAGCCAGGAGCCGCCCACGCACATGACGTTAGGCAGCGCCAGGTACTCGGAGGCGTTGCCCAGGTTGATGCCGCCGGTGGGGCAGAAGCGAGCTTCGCCAATGGGGCCGGCGAAGGCCTTGAGCGCCTTGACGCCACCGCTGGCTTCGGCCGGGAAGAACTTGAAGCGACGATAGCCGTACTGCCAGCCGGTCATCAGCTCGGAGATGGTGGCCACCCCCGGCAACATCGGCACCGGGCTCTCGACGCCGTAACGGTAAAGCGCCTCGGTGGCGCCCGGGGTCACCACGAAGTCGGCACCGGCCTGCTCGACCTGACGATACTGGGCAGGTGTCAGCACGGTACCGGCGGCGATGCTGGCCTGGGGCAGCTCCTTCTTCAGCCGGGCGATGGCCTCGATCGCGCAGTCGGTGCGCAGGGTCACCTCGAGCACGCTGAGACCACCTTCGACCAGGGCGCGGCCCATGGGCACGGCGTCCTCGATGCGATCGATGACGATCACCGGGATCACCTCGGCCTTCAGGCAGATGCTGTCGAGCTCGGTGGTGCGGGTAGACGGAAGCTGTTTTTCAATGGTCATGAGCGTGGCTCCAGGAAATCAGGGCGCCCAGTAGACGGCCAGCGGGCAGCTAAGAAAGGCACGAATGGGCAGTTCACGTACGTTGTCACCGGCCATGGCGCTTCCCAGCACGGCGCGCTTGTCGTCACCGGTCAGGTGCAGGTAATGGCGGCGGGCATGGTGCAGGCGCTCGGCGCTCAGGGTAATGCGCGCCTGGGGCTGGCTCGGTGTGCGCACCGCCACCACATGGGCATCGGTGCTCAGTGCCAGGTCCAGTTCGCGACTGTCAGGAAAAAGTGAGGCGGTATGGCCATCGCCGCCCATCCCCAGGATGACTACCGATGCCGGCCAGGACAGGCCCGTCAGTCGCTGGGCGACCTCGTCGGTGCCTTCCTCGGGGGTATCGTGTTCGGTGGTGAGCGGGACAAAGGTGGCCGCCTCGGCCCGGTTGATCAGCAGGTGCTTCCTGACCAGCCGGGCGTTGGAATCGTCGGCCTCGGCGGCGACCCAGCGCTCGTCGGCCAGGGTCACGTCGACCCGATCCCAGGGCAGTGTTTCCCGGGACAGTGCCTCGAAGAACGGCACCGGGGTGGAGCCGCCGGACACGATCAGCAGGGCGCGATCCTGGGACGACAGATCCTCGCGCAGCGCCGTGGCCACAGTCTGCGCCAACTGGTGCGCCAGTTGCTCTCGGGGAGACGGAGAAAGTTGCTCGCTGCTCATGTCAGTAGTCCTCGTACCAGCTGCGTCCGTCCTGGGTGATCATGGCGATGGAGGCCACCGGTCCCCAGGAGCCTGCCGGATAGCGGCGCGGCGGCTCGTCACGATCCTGCCAGGTAGCGATCAGCTCGTCGCACCAGTGCCAGGCATGCTCGACCTCGTCACGCCGAACGAACAGGTACTGCTGGCCCTTCATGACTTCGAGCAGCAGACGCTCGTAGGCGTCGGGGATACGTGCCTTGGGGAAGGCGCTGTTGAAGTCCAGGTGCAGCGGGCCACGGCGCAGGCGCATGCCCTTGTCGAGACCACTGTCCTTGGTCAGCACCTCGAGACGGATACCTTCCTCCGGCTGCAGCCGGATGATCAACTTGTTGGCGGCCAGCGCCCGCTGGTCCGGGTCGAAGATATAGTGCGGCTGCTGACGGAAGTGGATCACGATCTGTGACAGCTTCTCGGGCATGCGCTTGCCGGTACGCAGGTAGAAGGGCACGCCGGCCCAGCGCCAGTTGGACACCTCGGTCTTCATCGCCACGAAGGTCTCGGTATGGCTGCGGGTATTGGCGCCTTCTTCCTCGAGATAGCCGGGTACACTGGTGCCGTCGCTGGTGCCGGCGGTGTACTGTCCGCGCACCACGTCACGTCCGATCATGTCGTCGGTGAATGGCTTGAGCGCCTTGAGCACCTTGACCTTCTCGTCGCGGATGGCGTCGGCGTCGAGGTTGGCCGGCGGGTCCATGGCGATCAGGCAGACCAGCTGCAGCAGGTGGTTCTGGACCATGTCCCTGAGCTGGCCAGCCTCGTCGAAGTAGCCCCAGCGGCCCTCGATGCCGACCTTCTCGGCCACCGTGATCTCCACGTGGGAAATATGGTTCTGGTTCCACTGGGTTCCGAACAGCGGATTGGCAAAGCGCAGCGCGATCAGGTTCTGCACCGTCTCCTTGCCCAGGTAGTGGTCGATACGATAGACCCGCGACTCGGGGAACACCGCCCCCACCGCATCGTTGACCTCCCGCGACGACTCCAGGTCGTAGCCGATCGGCTTCTCCACCACCACGCGGCTTTGCTCGTCCAGGCTGCCACTGGCCTCGAGGTGGCGGCAGATATCGCCATACAGGCTCGCCCCCACCGCCAGATAGACCACCAACGGGCGCTGCTGACCGCCCTGCTCACGCCACTCGGCGATGGCGCCATAGCCTTCCACCGTGGTGAAGTCCACCGACAGGAAGGACAGGCGATCGAGGAAACGGGCGACCACCTTGTCATCGAGCTCGCTCGACTTGACGTATTCCTTCAAGGAGCCATGGATGCGCTCGCGGAAGGCCTCCTGGTCGATGTCCTGACGCGCCAGGCCAAGAAGCCGGGTATCGTCATGCAAGAGTCCCTCGCGGTCCAGCTGGTAGAGCGCCGGGAACAGCTTGCGGCGAGACAGGTCGCCCAGGGCGCCGAACAACGCCAGATCGATGTCGGTACGCTCGGCGTCACCGGATCGGGTGTGTCGTGTCATAACCGTCCTCGTTTGGTGGTAGACCCCTGGATATCGCAGAAGGCTATCGAGCGAGATGTGTCCTGCTTACCGTCAGGGTATCTAAGTTTACAAAAAAATGGTCAACTTTCGACGGCCAGATTGAAAAATATTTTGTAAACTTACACAAAATATCCCGCTGGCGCGCTTATACGTTGGATGTAGATCGGTGGAGCGCTAGGATAGCCGCCAATACGTAGTTAAATCACCACATCCCCAGAGAGAATTGTCTCGGGTACCCCAATAAATGCGCCGCTGCCCGCGCACCACCGCGCAGTTGCCCGCGCCTTTCGTCACGGAGCCGACCTCGACCATGGTTCGCCACGACCTTATCGAACGCATTCGCACCCGCCTCGACGAGCTCAACCGCTCCGAGCGCAAGGTCGCCGACGTCATTCTGGCCGACCCCGCCGCCGCAACCGGCATGAGTATCGCCAGTTTGGCTCAAGCTGCCTCGGTCAGCGAACCTACCGTCAATCGCTTCTGCCGAAATTTCGAGGCCAAGGGCTATCCCGACTTCAAGATCCAGCTGGCCCAGAGCCTGGCCGGCGGCACCCCCTATGTCAGCCAGGCGGTGGAACCCGATGACGGTGCCGAGGCCTACAGCGGCAAAATCTTCGGCGCCACCATTGCGGCGCTGGACCTCGCCAGTCGGGAGGTCGCTCCCGAGCGCATCGAGCGCATGGTCGACTACCTGATCCAGGCCAAGCAGATCCACTTCTTCGGCCTCGGTGCCTCCGGCGCGGTGGCCCAGGACGCCCAGCACAAGTTCTTTCGCTTCAACCTGCCGGTCAGCGCCTACATCGACGTACTGATGCAACGCATGGTCGCCTCGGCCTGCCACACCGGCGACGTGGTGGTGGTGCTGTCCTATACCGGGCGCACCCGGGAACTGGTCGACATCGCCGCCCTGGCCCGTGAAAACGGTGCCGTGGTGCTCGGTATCACCGCGCCGGACTCACCTTTGTCGCGCCAGTGCACCGAAACCCTTGCGGTCAGCGCGCCCGAAGACACCGACCACTACATGCCGATGACCTCACGCATGGTACAGCTTGCGCTGATCGACGTGCTGGCCACCGGCGTCACCCTGCGTCGCGGCGAGGACTTCCTGCACCACCTCAAGAAGATCAAGGACAGCCTGCGCAGCACAAGGTACAGCGTCGACGAGTGACAACAACGTCAGGCCCGCTCCTCGGCTTGCCTCCTTAGCGTATTGGCACAACAATAGCGGCCTGTCTTGCGTCCCTGTCCGCACGCCGCCATCCACATCATTGCCAGGAAGCCTCATGCGATCACTGCCATCCCTGACCTCCGTTCTGACCGTCTTGAGCCTGGGGCTGTTCAGCCTGCCGACGCTGGCCGACCAGACCGAGACCTTCCGCTTCACCGCCATCCCCGACGAGGACGAATCGCGTCTGGTGGAGCGCTTCTCGCGGGTGGCCGACTATCTGTCCGAGACGCTCGAGGTCGAGGTCGAGTACGTGCCGGTGAAGTCCTACGGTGCGGCGGTCACCGCCTTCCGCAACGACCAGGTTCAGCTGGCCTGGTTTGGCGGTCTGTCCGGTGTCCAGGCCCGTCGCCTGGTGCCCGGTTCCCAGGCGCTGGCCCAGGGCGTCGAGGATGCGGCCTTCGAGAGCTATTTCATCGCCCACTCCAGCACCGGACTCGAGGCCGCCGACCAGCTGCCCGAAGAGATCGAGGGCAAGACCTTCACCTTTGGCGCCAAGACCTCCACTTCCGGTCGCCTGATGCCGGAGCACTACCTGCGCGAGCGCTTCGACGCCGCGCCGGAAGAGCTGTTCTCACGGGTCGGCTTCTCCGGTGATCACTCACGCACCATCGCCCTGGTCGAGGCCGGCACCTACGAGCTGGGCGCGGTCAATTTCAAGGTGTGGGACGCGGCGCTGGAAAATGGCGATGTCGACACCGACAAGGTCAGCGTGATCTGGTCTACCCCGAGCTACCCGGACTACCAGTGGACCCTGCGCGGCGACGCCGATGAAGCCTTCGGCGAAGGCTTTACCGACAGGGTTCGCCAGGCACTGCTCGAGATGGAAGATCCCGAACTGCTGGAGAGCTTCCCGCGTTCCGGCTTCATTCCCGCCGACAACAGCATGTACGCCCCCATCGAGACGGTCGCCGAGAGCCTCGGCCTGCTGCGCTGATGGACGATGGCCAACGTCAGGTCACCGGCGGCCGGGACAACGGCCACGGTGACTTCCCGACACTGATCCTCGACGGGGTCGACCTGGGCTACGCCGACCATACGGTGCTGCATGACGTCCACCTTCGCCTTGCGCCCGGCGAGCGCGTCGCCCTGCTCGGGGAAAGCGGCGTCGGCAAGTCCACCCTGCTGGCGGAGCTGCGCCGCCGTCTTGGCCGCCACGCCGCCTGGTGTCCCCAGTACCACGGCCTGGTGCCTCAGCTATCGGTCTACCATAACGTCTACATGGGCAGGCTGGAGCGCCACTCGGCGCTGGTCAACCTGTGGAACCTGGTCAGGCCGCTGCGCCAGGCCTGGGAAGATGTCGCAAGTCTGTGCGCTGAACTAGGGCTCGAAGGCGCCATCAGGCGCCCGGTAGGTCGGCTGTCGGGTGGCCAGCGCCAGCGGGTCGCCATTGCCCGTGCGCTCTATCAGCGCCGCCAGGTATTTCTCGGTGACGAGCCGGTCGCCAGCGTCGACCCCCACCAGGCCATGGCGCTGCTCGATCGAATCGATACCCAGCACGCTACCACGGTGATGGCGCTGCACCAGCGCGAGCTGGCGCTGAGCCACTTCGATCGCGTCTGGGGGCTGGCCGACGGTCGCGTGGTGCTCGACGCGCCCAGCCAAGATCTAAGCCTCGATGATCTCGACGCGCTCTACCCAAGTGCGTCACGCACGGTCTCCTCTCCCGCTGCTCCCAGCCCTGCTCGCGACGACAACAGCGATTCGCCGGCCGAGGCCAGCGCTCGCCACGCCTTGCACCAGGCCGGCGAGGAGCAGGCACGACCGTGAGCGCCGCGCAAGCGACACGCCCAGGCCTGTTGGCCGGCGACGGTATCGGTGCCCGCCTGGCACGCCACAGCCTGTGGCTGGTGGTGCTGGCTGCCCTGGCGATTCCGCTGGCCGACCTCGAAGTATTGAGCCGCGATCCCTGGGGCGAACTCGGACGCATGGCAATGGGCCTGGCGCTGCCTGACTTCGGCGCCATCGAGACGCCCCTGCAGGCCATCGGCCTGACCATCGCGGTGGCCTTCTGGGGCACCCTGGCCGGCGTGGTGCTGGGCCTGCCCCTGGCGCTGGTCTACGCCCGCTCACGCCTGGTGCGCGCGGCCAGTGCCGCGGTGCGGGCGGTACATGAGCTGTTCTGGGCGCTGCTGTTCCTGCAGGTGTTCGGGTTGTCCGCGCTGACCGCCCTGGCGGCCCTGGCGATTCCCTACGCCGGCATCTTCGCCAAGGTCTACGCCGAGATCCTCGAGCAGACGCCCCAGGCGCCCCAGGCGGCGCTGCCCGAGGGTACCGGGCGCCTGGCCCGGCTGGCCTATACCGAGCTGCCCCAGGCCTTCGCCCAACTGGCCGCCTACACCCGCTACCGCTTCGAATGCGCGCTCAGAAGCAGCGTGCTGCTGGGCTTTGTCGGTCTGCCGACGCTGGGCTACCAGCTCGAGAGCGCCTTTCGCGAGGGTCGCTACTTCGAGGCCGGTGCCCTGCTGTGGGCCTTTTACCTGCTGATCGCCACCCTGCCCTGGTGGGCCCATCGGCGCCTGCTGCTGCCGCTGGGACTGGCCAGCGTGTGGTTGCTGGGTCCCTGGCCCGAGATCGACCCAGGCCTGTTATGGCGCTTCGTCAGCGTAGACATCTGGCCCCGCGCCCTGCTCCAGGGCGACATCGGCGGTGTGCTCCGCTGGCTGGCCGAACTGCCCGACCTCGTCGGCGCGGTGGCCAATACCCTGCTGCTGGGGCTGCTCGGCACCGTCGGCGCCCTGCTGCTCGCCCTGGTGCTGTGGCCCCTGGCCTCGCGCCACTTCGGCAATCGCGTCAGCCAGGGCATCGGCCAGGGTCTGCTGATCTTTCTGCGCTCGACCCCGGAGCTGATGCTGGCCTTCGTCTTCCTGTTGCTGCTGGGGCCATCGCTGCTGCCGGCCTGGCTGGCCCTGGCGCTGCATAACGGCGCCCTGATCGCCTTTCTGGTATGTCGCCACGCTCAGGCCATCGAGCCCGGCATGCCGGGACTCCCGGCCTCGGGGCGGCTGGCCTACGAGCTGTTGCCACGGCTGTACCCGGGCATGCTGGCGCTGGTCTATTACCGCGCCGAGGTGATCCTGCGTGAAAGCGCCCTGCTCGGCATGCTTGGGGTCGCCACCCTCGGCGACAATATCGATGACGCCTTCCAGACCTTGATGTTCGACGTGGCCTTCGCCCTGCTGGTGATCACCGCCCTGCTCAATATCGCCGTCGACGCCCTGGCCCGCCGTCTGAGGCCTTGTGAGCCACCTATGGAAGACCCCTGCCTGCGCTGAAGGGCAGATCCCTGCCTGCGCTGAAGACAAGACGTCTTCAAGGGCGGCACAGGCGTTTTATCCGGCGCACCCTGACGCCAGGACCAATGCCTCAAAACCGACACAAACGACAACGCCGGCCACGGGGCCGGCGTTGTCGTTCGAGCGGACGGCTATGTCAACGGCTAGGTCACTGGGGCTCTGTTACAGGCCCTTGACGGCGGCGGTGACGGTGATCTCGACCTTCAGTTCCTTGGCCGGCATCGGCGCGCACACGCAGGTACGGGCGGGGGCGTGGCCTTCCGGCACCCAGGCGTCCCATACCGCGTTCATGGCGGCAAAGTCCTCGCCGTTCTGCAGGTAGATGGTGGCGCTCAGCAGATGCTCGCGGTCGCTGCCCACTTCGGCCAGCAGCTCATCGACACGCTCCAGCATGCTGGTGGTCTGGGCGGTGATATCCCCCTGACGGGCGTCCGGTCCGGCGACCTGACCACACAGGTAGGCAACACCGTGGTGGATGACGGCGCGGCTCATGCGGGTCTTGGTGTCGTGACGCTGAATGCTCATCGCTCTCTCCAAAAAAGTCGGTATTTCTAAAAAACCTCGAAAAGACAGCCGATTCGACCACCTCTTCACCAGTGTCTTCTCTGCAACGTTAGACAGCCGCCCAATATAGCCAACTTCTCCCTGCGCCAGATAGTCTGTTGTCGCGCTTTTGCCTCTTTTGCGATGTCAGGTATCCCTCACCCCGGCGACATAGTCACGACAGTCCTGCTGTCGCCCAACCGTTTATATGAGGGTTTGCAAATGAAACGTTCCGTCATGATGGCCGCCGTGCTGTCCACCGCCCTGGCGCAAGCCGGCGCCATCGCCACCGTCCAGGCCGCCGATGGCGACATGGAAAAGTGTTACGGCGTCGCCCTGGCCGGAGAGAACGACTGCAAGGCAGGGCCAGGCACCACCTGCGCCGGCACCTCTACCGTCGACTACCAGGGCAACGCCTGGACCCTGGTCCCGGAAGGCACCTGTACCGATATCGAAACGCCCCACGGCAATGGCAGCCTGAGCGAGGTCGAGCGCCCCTGAGCCAGAGCACTGGCGCCACGGGGAGGCTACGGCCTTCCCGTGACGTTTACACGCCAAGCCTCAAGCCATAGCGAATCGCCCATGCCCTCTTCCCTGTCATCCAGCCTTCCACGCGAGTCGCTCGAGACGCCCGTCTCGGCGTCCTTGCCAGCGCCACAGCCAATGGCGGCCAATGCGGTCGGTATCGGCCTCAAGTTTCAGCATATGCAGGCGCTGGTCCATCTGGCTCACTCGGTTCACTCAGCCCAGTCGGCCCAGGCCCCGGACTTTCTCGAACTGCACGCCGAGAACTACATGAACGCCGGCGGGCCCCTTCAGGATCGACTCGATGAACTGGCACGCTGCTACCCGCTCTCGGTCCACGGCGTCGGCCTGTCGCTGGGCAGTGCCGAGGGCATCGACCCGGCCCATCTGGAACGTCTTGCACGCCTGGTCGATCACCTGAACCCCGCGCTGGTCTCCGAGCACCTGGCCTGGAGCCGTCTTGATGGCCACAGCTACAACGACCTGCTGCCAGTGCCGCTGACCGAGGAATCGCTGCGCGTTCTCGGCGACAATATCGCACGCACCCAGGACCGTCTCGGCCGCCGCCTGCTGGTGGAGAACCCGAGCCTCTACGTCAGCCTCGACAATCGCTTCAGCGAGACCGAGTTCCTCCAGCGGCTGGTGGACACGACCGGCTGTGGGCTGCTGTTCGACGTCAACAACGCCTATATCAGCGCCGCCAACCTGGGACGCGACCTGGATGCCTATCTGGACGAGGTGCCCTGGGCCGCCGTCGGCGAATGGCACCTGGCCGGCCACAGCCTCGATGCCGCCGGCGAGCTGTACATCGACGACCATGGCAGCGCCGTCAGTGAGCCGGTGTGGCAACGCTACCGTCAGGTGCTCGCCCGGCGTCCCGGCCTGCCCACCCTGATCGAGTGGGACAACCGGGTGCCGACGCTAGAGCGCTGGATGCAGGAGGTCGACCTGGCACGCCGGCATCAGCATGCAGCCCATGGCCCCGACGCCGATGCGAGCACCACCCTGGCAGCCAGCGCCTCGGCGCGAGACACAGGGAGAGCGCCATGAGCGGCCTGCTCGATTGGCAGCGTAGCTTCATCGATGCCATGCATCGCCCCCAGGCGACGCCACCACAGCTTGGTCACAAGGCCGGGCTCGACGTCTACCGCAACAATATTCGCTCAAGCTTGATCGAGGCCCTGAAGGAAGCCTTTCCCCATACCCTGACCCTGCTGGGCGAGCGCTGCTTCAGCGCCGAGGCCGCGAGTTTCGTGGCCACAAGCCCCCCGCAGGACCCTCGACTCAGCCGCTACGGCCAGGGCTTTGCCGACGCTCTCACGCGCGCACCGGCGCTTGCGCCTTATCAGTTCGTTGCCGATATCGCGCGACTCGAGCATGCCCGGCTTCAGGTCAGTCACGCAGCCGAGACAGCGCCGCTGGAGGCGTCCGATATCGGCGCCGTCCTTGACGACCAGCGGCTTGTCCAGGCCCGTCCAGCCAGCCGGGCCATCCGTTGCCAACATGACGTCGAAGCCCTGTGGCAGGCGCTGGAGCGCGGAGAGGGTGGCGCCCCCCTGGGCGAGCGAGGCGCCGGCCACTGGCTGGTGATCCGCTCGGGTCGCCAGGTCAGGCTTATGCCACTCGATGCGGCAAGCGCAGCGCTGTACGGCTTGCTGGACACACCGACCTCGCTGTCCCAGGCGCTGGGCGAACTGGCCGACAGCGGCGTGGCAGAGGATGCCCTCGGCCACGCCCTGGGCACCCTGGTCGGCCATGGCGCGCTGGCGGTACCGGACCCCGCCCCCACTTTGCTACGAGGCACCCCATGACACCGATGACAAACCTGCTGGACACCTACTACGGGCGACTCTGCCCCTGGCTCGAGCGTCGTTCGCTGGACCTGGTGCTGGCGTTGATGCGCCTGGTACTCGGCGCCGTGTTCTTTCTGTCGGCGCTGACCAAGGTGGAAGGGTTCGGTATCGCCGACAGCACCTTCTTCCTGTTCGAGCACGAATACGCCCTGCCGTTGATTTCGCCGGTGCTGGCCGCCTACCTGGCAACACTCGCCGAGTTCTCGCTGTCGCTGCTGCTGTGGGCGGGGCTTGCCACGCGACTTGCAGCCCTGGGTCTACTGATCATGACCCTGGTGATCCAGACCTTCGTCTATCCCGAGGCCTGGGTCACCCACGGACTCTGGGCGGCGAGCCTCGCCACCCTGATCCTGCGCGGCGGCGGCTGCCTCTCGCTGGAGTGGCTGCTGTGCAGGATGAAGGGCAAAGGTCGCGAATCGGTGACGCCGCAGCAGGAACGCGCCGACGACGCATAGACGCATAGACGCAAAAAAGAAACGACCCGCCGCCGAACAGGATTCGGCGGCGGGTCGATGTCGTGTCGGCTCAGCCTCGTCAGCGCAGCAGCAGCACCGGCAGCGAGGTGCGCCTGAGCACGCTGGTGGTGGTGCTGCCCACCAGCAGATGACGAATCCGCGAGTGGCCATAGGCTCCCATCACCACCATCTCGATGGCGTGGTCCTTCTGGTAGGCGCGCAGGGTCTCCTCGACCTCTCCGGCGCGAATCTCGCCCTGGGCCTCGTGACCGGCGCCCTTGAGGCTGTCCAGCGCCCACTCCAGCTGGGTGCGGTTATCACCGGTATCGGCGCCGACCATCACCACGTGACAGGCGATCCCCTTGAATAGCGGGCTCCTGGCCAGCAGCTCGACGCCCTTGCGGGTGGTCTTGCTGCCATCGAAGGCGATCATCACCCGAGTCGGCGGCGTGAAGCTCTCCGGTACCATCAGAATCGGCCGATGCAGACCGCGGACCACCCGCTCGAGATTCGAGCCCAGGTGCTCGCTGGCCTGCTGGGCGCTCTCGCCCCGCTTGCCGATCACCAGCAGGCGGATCTCGTCTTCCAGCTCCAGCAGTGTTTCCACCAGGGTGCCGTTGCGCTGTCGGCAATGCAGGTCATCAACACCACTGGCGCTGGCGCGATCCTTGGCCGCCTTGAGCATCAGGCGGCCGTGCTCCTGGGCGACCTTGGCCCGCCGCTCATCGAGACTGGCCAGCTCCTCGAGCAGGTGCTCCCTGGCGCCGAGTCCCAGGTTACCGGACAGATCGGCCTCGGCGGTCTGGGGGTGGTTATCCACCACGTGAAGAAACGTCAGCGGCGCATCGAGGGCCTGACTGGCCCAGGCGGCAGAGTCGCAGACCCCTTCGGAAAACTGGGACCCGTCGATGGCGGCCATCACCTGTTCTGTCATGAAATCGTCCTGCCTGGCGTTGGGGGCGAACGCGCGTCCTCAGACGTCGCGTTCCATCGATTGTGGCCTTGTCGTCGCGCCCGAGCGGGGCGCGACCCTCAGACCTGTTGTCTAGCCCGATCCGGGTGTTACCTCCAGTTCTACACCAACTGGCACACACCCGTCACATCTTCGGCGCCTGCCTCAGTGACCACCCATCAGCTTTTCCACCGCCGCCGGGTTATCGTGGATGGCGTAGCGATCGACGATGGTGGCGCTGGCCTCGTTGAGCCCGATCAGCTCGACGTCGGTGCCCTCACGGCGGAACTTGATCACCACCATGTCCAGCGCCTGGACCGCGGTGATGTCCCAGAAGTGGGCACGTGACAGGTCGATGACCACCTTCTCGACGCTTTCCTTGAAGTCGAAGGCGGCGGAGAAACGCTGAGACGAGGCGAAGAACACCTGGCCGACCACGCGGTAGCGCCGTCCCTTGCCAAGCTCCTCTTGCTGTTCCAGCTCGTCACTGGCGATGTACAGGAAGTTGCCGACCTTGTTGGCGAAGTTGAGCGCGGCGATCAGCACACCGACGAACACACCGATCGCCAGGTTGTGGGTCCACACCACTACCGCCACGGTGGCGATCATCACCACATTGGTGGACATCGGGTGCTTCTTGAGGTCGCGCAGCGAGCTCCAGCTGAAGGTACCGATGGACACCATGATCATCACCGCCACCAGCGCCGCCATGGGGATGCGCGAGACCCAGTCCGACAGGAACACCACCATCAGCAGCAGGAAGACCCCCGCCAGCAGGGTAGACAGGCGTCCACGCCCGCCGGACTTGATGTTGATCACCGACTGACCAATCATCGCGCAGCCCGCCATGCCGCCGAGCAGACCGGTACCGATGTTGGCCAGACCCTGGCCCTTGCACTCGCGGTTCTTGTCGCTGGAGGTATCGGTCAGATCGTCGACGATAGTGGCGGTCATCATCGATTCGAGCAGACCGACCACGGTCAGCATGACCGCATAGGGGAAGATGATGCCGAGGGTCTCGAGATTCAGCGGCACGTCAGGCCACAGGAACATCGGCAGGGTATCGGGCAGCTCGCCCATGTCACCGACGGTGCGGATGTCCATGCCGGTCGCCAGGTAGACGCCGGTCAGCACCAGGATGCACACCAGCGGGGACGGCAGCAGCTTGCCGATCCTGGGCACGTAGGGGAACAGATAGATGATGCCGAGACCCGCCGCGGTCATCGCGTAGACGTGCCAGGTGACGTTGGTCAGCTCAGGCAGCTGGGCCATGAAGATCAGGATCGCCAGGGCGTTGACGAAGCCGGTCACCACCGAGCGCGAGACGAAACGCATCAGATCGGCCAGGCGCAGATAGCCGGCGATGATCTGCAGTACCCCGGTCAGCAGGGTCGCGGCCAGCAGATATTGAAGTCCGTGCTCCTTGACCAGGGTCACCATCAACAGTGCCATGGCGCCGGTGGCGGCAGAGATCATCCCCGGCCGGCCCCCGGCGAAGGCGATGATCACCGCCATGGAGAAGGAGGCGTAGAGGCCAATCTTGGGATCGACACCTGCGATGATGGAGAAGGCGATGGCCTCCGGAATCAACGCCAGGGCCACGACGATGCCGGACAGCACGTCGCCCCTAATATTGGAAAACCAGTCTTGCTTGATCGATCGCATCATGAGGCGGTCCAGGGGGAGTGGTTGTGAGATATCGCGACAAGCGGCCCAGGGCCGACCGTTTCTCCACGACAGCAGCGCACCGGGAGGCGTTAGCCTGGCGCTGTCATGATGTAGTGGAGACACGGGAAGGGGCGCAGTTTACCAGAACCACCTGAGCAAGGCGACGCTGCTACCCAGCCTGTCTTTGCCTTGTCGCCGCCTTGTCGCCACCCCGGTCTCGATCCGGCCAAGTCCGCCCGGTGGCATCTTCTTAAAAAAATGTGTAAGGATCGTTGCCCCCTGCCGACTCAGCAGACTACGTCCAAGGAACGCGACATGGAGCGATGCGTCTCGACGCCACCGTCATCGCGAACGGAGAGCCCATCGCCGGGCCCGCCGCTGATAGCGCTTGAGCATAGTCTCGCGCGCCATGGGAGGCCTCTGTCCGGGCATCGACTGGAACCGCTGGCCGATACCGGCCTGGCCCACTGGCATGTGCGCCTGGCCGGCGGCAGTGACAAGGGCGGCTGGCTGGCACGGTTGCCCAAGCAGAGCCAGATGGGGCTGGACGCGGCGTCCAACCTGGCCTATCAGGTCGCCTGCTTTGACCGCGCCCAGGCCAGTGGCCATACACCCAGACTCGATGACTGGCTGCCCTGCGACGACCTGCTGCCCAGAGGCGCGCTGGTGGTGGAGGCCATCGATGGCCGTCCCGCCAGCCTGCCCTCGGACCTGCCGGCCCTGACCTCGGCCCTGGCCAGCCTGCACCGGTTGCCGCTGCCCGATCAACGCGCCCCCCTGGCCTCACCGGTGGATCCCTGGCGAGAGATGCTCGACGAGATCGCCACCCAGGCCCGCTTTCTCCCCGGGGCCGGGCTATCTCGCACCAGCACTGCCCTGATCGAACAGGCGCTGGCACAGCTCCCGCAGAGACTTCGCATCGCCGACGACGAGATTCGCCTAATCAGCTTCGATGCTCACCCCGGCAACTTTCTGATCACGCCTCACGGACGCGCCGTACTGGTGGATCTGGAAAAGTGCCGCTATTCGCTACCCGGCTTCGACCTGGCCCACCTGAGCCTTTACACCTCCACCACCTGGGACCTCAACAGCCGCGCGGTGCTGTTCGTCGAGGATCTGGTGGCGCTGTATCGGCGCTGGCAGGAACTGATGGCCGAAGACAGTCATCACAGCGACTGGTCGACGCTGATCACCTGTCGTCGCGCCATGTGGCTATGGTCGCTGACCTGGTGTGCCAAATGGCGTGCCCAGCAGCGCCGCCAGGTCGACAGGCAGCACAGTGGTGAAGACTGGTCGGCACAGCTAAGCGACCATGCCTTGATCGCCCATGTGGCCGACCGCGTCGATCACTACCTCTCGGCCCCCATCATCAGGCGTGTCGCCGACGAACTCGAGGAACTCGCCCGTGCCGGCTGACGCTCCCGGCTCTGTCCGGCCCTGCCCGGTTCTATCCAACCCTGTCCGGCTCTATCCGACCCTGCCTATCCATCGTCACAAGGACGCGACCATGACCACGCCTTTTTCCTGTAGACGCCCGTTGTCCGACCTCCGCTTGACCTGGCCTCCCGGTGGCGCCTTCGTCCTCACCGCCCTGGCTGCCCTGGGGCTAGGCTCGCCCGCCTGGGCCCAGGATACGTCCACGCCGCTGAACCAGCCGTGGCAGGAGATCGAGCAGCAGGCCAGGGGGCAGACGGTCTACTTCAACGCCTGGGGCGGTGACCCCAACGTCAATGGCTATCTCGACTGGGTCGCCGACGAGCTCGAACGGCGCCACGACATCGATCTGGTCCACGTCAAGCTCGACGACACCGCCGCTGCGGTCTCCCGGGTACTGGCCGAGAAGTCCGCCGGCAACGTCGACGAGGGCGCCATCGACCTGATCTGGATCAACGGCGAGAACTTCGCCGCGATGAAGGCCAATGATCTGCTGCTCGGGCCCTTTGCCCAGCGGCTGCCGAACTTCGCGCTGACCTCGCCGGACGCCAATCCCGAGATGACCACCGACTTCACCGTCCCCACCGAGGGTTTCGAGTCACCCTGGGGCAAGGCCCAGCTGACGTTCTACTACGACAGCGAGCGTGTCGAGGCGCCGCCGACCAGCATGGCCGCCCTGCTCGACTGGACCGAGCAGCATCCCGGGCGCTTCACCTATCCACTGGTCCCGGACTTCCACGGTTCCACCTTTCTCAAGCAGGCGCTTATCGCACTGATCGACGACCCGGCGGTGCTTGCCCGCCCCGTCGGCGAAGCCGACGCCGAAGCGGCCATGGCACCGCTGTGGGACTATCTCGACGCCCTGCATCCCCATCTGTGGCGCCAGGGGCGGGACTTCCCCGCTTCAGGGCCTGCGCTCAGAAGCCTGATGGGCGACGGCGAACTGTCGCTGGCCTTTACCTTCAACCCCGCCGAGCCCGCCGCTGCGGTCAACAACTACCAACTGCCTCCCTCGATTCGCAGCTATGTGCTCGACGGCGGGACCATCGGCAACGTTCACTTTGTCACCATCCCGTTCAACGCCAGCCACCAGGCCGGCGCCATGGTCACCGCCAACTTCCTGCTCTCGCCCGAGGCCCAGGCGCGCAAGCAACAACTGGATGTCTGGGGCGACCCCAGCGTGCTCGATCTCGCGCGCCTGAATGAGGCCGAGCGTCAGGCATTGACGCCCATGGATGACCAGCCAGCGCGACTGGCGCCACAGGCCCTGCAACAGACCCTGCCCGAGCCGCACCCGAGCTGGATGGAAGCGGTAGAGGCGGCCTGGCTCGAGCGCTATGGCAGCCGCTGATACCTCGACCTTCTCCCGCCTGGTGGGGCTGGCGCCGGCGCTGACGGTACTGCTGCTGGTGGCCCCGGTGGTGGCCGGCCTGGCAGGCGCTGCGGCGCCGGCCTTCGGCTGGCTGCCGGTGCTCGGTGGAGAGCAGCTGAGCCTGGAGCCCTGGGTGAGCCTGGCGAACACCCCCGGGCTTTTCGAGATGCTGGTGCTCAGCTTCACCACTGGCCTGATCAGCACCGCCCTGGCCCTGACCATCGTGGTGCTGTTTCTCGGTGCCTTCGCCGACAGCGCCGCCTTTGTCTGGCTCAAGCGCCTGCTGTCGCCGCTCCTGGCGGTGCCCCACGCCGCCGCCGCCATCGGTCTGGCCTTTCTGCTGGCGCCCTCGGGCCTGGCCATGCGCCTGGTCTCCCCGGCCTTGAGCGGTCACGCCACGCCTCCTGACTACCTGTTTCCCGGTGATCCCTTTGGCCTTGCGCTGGTCGCCGGACTGGTGGTCAAGGAAGTCCCCTTTCTGCTGCTGATGAGTCTATCGGCGCTGCCTCAGTGCCAGGCCGACGATCGTCGGCACCTGGCACTGTCGCTGGGTTATTCGCCGGTGACCGCCTTTCTCAAGGCGGTCCTGCCGAGCCTGTACCCGCTGATTCGGCTACCGGTCTATGCGGTCATCGCCTTTGCCTCGTCCAATGTCGATGTGGCCATGATCCTGGGGCCGTCCACCCCACCGACCCTGGCGGTCAGCGTGGTCCGCTGGCTTGGCGATCCCGACCTGTCGATGCGCTTCATGGCCTCCGCCGCAGCGCTGAGCCAGCTCGGCATCACGCTGCTGGCACTGGCCTGCTGGTGGTGCCTGGAACAGGCCGTACGCTGGTGCGCCACGCCACGCCTGACCGACGGCCGACGCAACAGCGGTCAACGCCTCGGCAGCCTGCTGGGCGGCGGTCTGACCTGGCTCAGCGTCACCCTGCTCGGTGCCAGTCTGCTGGGGCTGACGCTGTGGTCGCTGGCGGCCTTCTGGCCCTTTCCCTCGGCCTGGCCCACGCCCCTGACCCTGGCCAATTGGAGTCGTGCGCTGCCAGGCCTGCTGCCGGCCGCCCTCGATACCCTGTGGCTGGCGCTGGCCGCCACCGCTCTCGCGACCATCCTGGTGATCGGCTGTCTTGAGAGCGAAGCGCTCAATCACCGCAGCATGGGAGCGAGCGCCACCCTGGTGCTCTACCTGCCGCTGCTGGTGCCACCGGTCGCCTTTCTCTACGGTCTGGTGCAGCTTCAGGCGCAGCTGTCGGTGGCACCGGGCTTCATGGTGGTGGTACTGGGACACTGCCTGTTCGTGCTGCCCTACGTCTTTCTGTCACTGGCCGAGAGCTACCGGCGGCTTGACCCCCGCTGGGCCCAGGTCGCCGCAGGTCTCGGCCATGGCCCGGCCGCCGCCTTTGTACGCGTTCGCCTGCCGCTGCTGCTGGCCCCCATCGCCACCGCCGCCGCCGTGGGGGTCGCCGTCAGCGTCGGCCAGTATCTGCCGACGTTGCTGCTGGGGGCCGGACGCCTGACCACCCTGACCACCGAGGCGGTATCGCTTGCCTCCGGGGGGGATCGTCGCCTGACAGCGGTCTATGCCCTGGCCCAGCTACTCTTGCCGGCACTCGGTTTCGCCCTCGCCATCGGCTTGCCGCGCGTACTGCATCGCCACCGACGCGCCCTGCTGACCTGAACCGCCTCAACGCCATCCGAGCCCACCATGTCACAGACACCAGACACACGATGCCACCTTCCCCCCACGTCTCCAGCGAACCCGACGGGCGCACTGGTCTTCGATCGGGTCGTGATCTCGCTGGACGGTGCCCCACTGGTATCACTGAATGCTCAGGTCGCCCCCGGCGAGGTGGTCAGCGTCATGGGGCCTTCCGGTGTCGGCAAGTCCACCCTGCTGGCCTACGCCGCGGGCTTTCTCGCCCCCGCCTTTGACGCCCAGGGCGAGGTGCGCCTCGGCGACAGGCGAGTCACCGACCTGCCTGCCTCGGCCCGCCGACTCGGTCTGCTGTTCCAGGATGCGCTGCTGTTTCCCCACCTCAGCGTCGCCGGCAACCTGGCCTTCGGCATGCCGTCGTCTGCCAGCCGACGCGAGCGCCGCGAGGCCATCGAAGAGGCCCTGGCGGATATCGGTCTTGCGGGATTCGGTGAGCGTGATCCGGCAACGCTGTCCGGCGGCCAGCGCGCTCGCGTCGCGCTGATGCGCACCCTGCTGTCGCGTCCCCAGGCGATGCTGCTGGACGAGCCCTTCTCCAAGCTCGACGCCGCACTCCGCCAGGAGATGCGTGACCTGGTCTTCCAGCGCATCCGCGACCATCGTCTTCCGGCGCTGCTGGTCACCCACGACAGGGCAGACGCCGAGGCAGCGGCGGGTCCGATCGTCGAACTGGCGGCCGCCACCGAAGCCCCCGCCGGGGCCGCCTGGCAGGGTGCCCGCCGTGCCTCTCGCTGAACCAGGCTCCCCGACCGTCGCACCACGTCTGTGTGTGGTCATTCCCGTCCTCGATGAGGCAGCGACCATCGTCGCGGGTCTTGAGCGGCTATCCGAGTGGCGCCAGCAGGGTGTCGAGGTGATCGTCGTCGATGGCGGAAGCGAAGACGATACCCAGGCGCTTGCCCGTCCCCTGGCCGATCGGGTCATCGACGGCCCCCGCGGAAGGGCGCGCCAGATGAACCAGGGCGCCGCTGCGGCGAGTGCGCTGTCCTTGCTGTTTCTGCACGCCGACACTCGACTCCCCACGGCGGCCATGCCGGCGATACTGAAGGCGCTGGAGAAGCGCCATTGGGGGCGCTTCGACGTGCGCATCCAGGGCCGCTCGCGCTGGTTATCATTGATCGCCGCCTGCATGAACCTGCGCTCACGCCTGACCGGCATCGCCACCGGCGATCAGGCGATGTTCATGCGTCGCAGCGCCTTCGACGCCGTCGGTGGCTTCCCCGACCAGCCGTTGATGGAAGACATCGAAATGTCCAAGCGCCTCAAGCGGCTGTCTCCGCCCGCCTGCCTTGGCGTCAAGGTGCTCACCGACGGTCGCCGCTGGGAGCAGGGTGGCGTGCTGACGACGATATTGCTGATGTGGCGACTGCGCTTTCGCTATTGGCGTGGGGCCGATCCCGTTCGCCTGGCCGAGGAGTATCGCCATGTGCGCTGACCACGATAGCGACGGACTGGCAGCCAGCCCGGATCTGGCGAATAGCCAGGCGTGCGGCCAAGGGCTCGGCGATCAGCGCCGTGTTTACCGTGAGGATGGTCCGATGCTGGCCATCCTGGCCAAGGCGCCAATCCCCGGCCAGGCCAAGACGCGGATGATCCCCGCCCTCGGCGCCGAAGGCGCCGCTCGTCTCCAGCACAGACTGATCGAGTACACCCTGAAGACGGCGCTGGAGACGACGTCCGCGCGCAACATCACGCTGTGGACGGCGCTTGAGCATGACCATCCGTGCTTTGTCGATATCCGCCAGCGGTTCGGCGTGACGCTGAGACCACAGCCTGAAGGCGACCTGGGGGTGCGCATGCACGCGGCGCTGTGCTCGGCAGGTGGCCCGAGCCTTCTAATCGGCACAGATTGCCCGATATTGGATAAGACATTACTAAAAACTTGTCATAAACGGCTTAAAGACGCAGATAGCGTCTTTCTTCCGGCCGAGGACGGCGGCTATGCTCTGGTTGGAGTTCGTCGCCCCGATCCCCGTCTCTTCCGAGGAATCGACTGGGGCACGTCCAGCGTCATGTCCCAGACGCGCACACGTCTTGCGGAGCTTTTGTGGACGCTGGAGTGTCCAACGACCGTATGGGACCTGGATACGCCCCAGGACCTGGCTCGCCTCGCCGACATGGAAGCCCTCGCCCTGGAGATTCTGCCGTGACCCAAGAAACGCTCACCGACCGCCACAAGAAACTCGCCGCCGTGCGCCCCCGCCTGGTGTCCTTCGCCCGCATGCACCTGCGCGATCATGCCGCCGCCGAGGACGCCGTGCAGGAAGCCATGATCGCCGCCATCGAGAAGAACGACAGCTTTTCGGGGCGCTCCGGCTACGAAACCTGGGTATTCGGCATCCTCAAGTACAAGCTGCTCGACCAGATGCGCCAGCAGAAGCGTCATGGTCGCTGGGAGCCCTTCGATGAAGAGCACAGCGACGACGCCATCGACCGCATGTTTCAACAGGATGGGCACTGGGCCGCCGATGCCAAGCCCCAGGCATGGAGCACCCCGGAGCAAGCGTTCGAGAACGAAAATTTCTGGAAAGTATTCGACGCTTGTATGCTGAGTCTTCCAGAAAACGTGGCTCGCGTTTTCTCCCTGCGCGAATTGATGGGCCTTTCCACCGACGATATTTGTAAGGAAGTGGGCATCAAGGAAAACAACGCTTGGGTGATCCTGCATCGGGCTCGCCTCAAGCTTCGCGCTTGCATTGAAAAGGGATGGAAGGAGGACGCGGCATGATGATGTGCAAGGCCGCTACGCGGCTGATGTCAAAGCAGTTGGATGCCCCCCTGACGGCCAGGGAGCGTATTTCGCTGCGGTTTCACTTGATGTTGTGCTCGGCCTGTCGCAACTGCGAAAAGCAGTTCGGCATGCTGCACCGGGTCGGCAATGCCTATAACGGCACAATTGATAAACCCCAGGACGGTACGTCCCCTGGCGCGACTACCGACAACGTCGCCAGTGATCAGGACCTGCTGAAGGTAAAGGAAGCGATGGCCGAGGCGGAGACCCGTCGCCAGAACTGAAGGACTCGGCTGACGGACTTGGCGCAAGGACCTCGACTGACCTACCTCGACTGACCTACCTCGACTGAACTACCTCGAGGGAAGCATCTCGCTGATCGACCCACCATTCTGCCTCCCCCTGGCGGGCCACCAAGGCAGCCCGCCGACGGGGCGCCAGTTACCCCCCACCTGAGTCAGCCTCAAGCGATTGCGTGTCAGATCCCCGGTAAAGAGGTCCCGAGCCGGACCCGGTGAGCAAGGCTCGGGAGATGCCTGGGCAAGACCAGGCCATCACTGCTGGCCCGCTGCCTCCCGCGCCAGCCCGGTCAGGGCCTCGGCGATCTTGTCCACGGGCAGCTCGCAGTCCTGCAGGCCGTGGCGCTCCACCAGGTAGTGAGGGTCGTTCCACTCGATCACCAGGTGATCATCCTGCTGGCGAACCAGCATCTTCTGAGGAAGGTCCAGCGCGACACTGCCCTCGCACTGCATCAGTCGAGTGCCCACCTCGGGCTTGCCGAAGATGTAGGTGCGCGTCGCTGGCAATTCCAGCTCCACCCCGGCGGCGTTGGCCTGGTGGTCCACGCTTGCCATCAGTCCCATTCCCCGTTTTTCCAGCCCCTCCTTGAAGCGAGATTCCACCGCCTCCAGGCTATCGGTCGACGTCAGACTGGCGATACCGCTGTCGCTCACCTCGACCTCGCCCTGCGCCCAGGCCATGGTCGCCATCGATCCCGCCAGCACGCTGCCCAGGCACAGGGTGAACATCTTGCGATAGCACTGCTTCATGATGGAGCTTCCTTTCCAGGTCAATGTGCCTACAGCATGGTCGCCGGTCCCCGACCACCACAAGGGGAAATCTCTCACAATCCGGGTTGACGCTGTGTAAGGTTCAACGCCGGGGCGACGACCCAGTACCAATAGCCGACGCGACTGGGCATAGTGCGCACAACTGCAGCTACACGATGTGCGCACAGGCGATGGTCGCCCACACGATTTGGACCTGATGGTTCATATCGTTCACGTCGTTTCAGCCGCTTCCCCGATTGCCGACGACAGGAGCCTGCATGGCCCGGATTCTTCCCCTTCGCCACCTCGCTGCCCCACCGCCGCGTACCCTTACCCGCGCCCTTGTCTCGGCCGCGGTCCTGTTTGCCACCTGCGCCCAGGCCCAGGCCCAGACCTTCAGCCCGCGCGCCATGCTCGACTGGCCAACCAAATCCTTCGCCGGCGAAACGGCCTACCGACTGGTCGAGCGCGATGGCGTCAGCGTGCTCGAAGCGCGCTCCCGGGGGCAGGCCTCGGCCCGCTATCTGGAGCGCGACATCGACCTCGGCGAGACGCCCTACCTGCGCTGGTGCTGGCAGGTATCCGGGGTCTATTCCGGGGTCGACGAACGCACAGAGAGTGGCGACGACTATCCCGCCCGGGTCTACGTGGCCAGACGCACCGGCCTTCTGCCCTGGCAGGTGGAGTCGGTCAACTATGTGTGGTCATCGAATCAGCCGGCAGGCACCAGCTGGCCCAACGCCTTTACCGATCGTGCCGTCCTGCTGGCGCTGCAAAGCGGAGGTGCCAAGGCTGGGCAGTGGGTCGGCGAGGTGCGCGACGTGGCCGCCGACTACCGTCGACTGTTCGGCGCGAGCCCCGACGGCGTCGATGGCCTGGCGCTGATGAGCGATGGCGACAACGCCGGAGGCGACGCCACCGCCTGGTTCAGCAAGATGGAGTTCAGCGCCTCGTCGTCGCCGCCTGTCTGTCCCTGACGTCAGCGCTGGAACACCACCGTGCGCGAGCCGTTGAGAAACACCCGACGCTGCAGGTGCAGGGTGACCGCCCGGGCCAGGGTGATGCACTCGATATCACGCCCCCGGGCCACCAGGTCCTCGGCGGTATCGGCGTGGGTGACCGGCTCCACCCCCTGGGTAATGATCGGGCCTTCGTCCAGGTCATCGTTGATGTAGTGGGCGGTCGCCCCGACCAGCTTGACGCCCTTCTCGAAGGCCTGGTGGTAGGGCTTGGCGCCCTTGAAGCCAGGCAGCAGCGAGTGATGGATATTGATCGCTCGACCGGCCAGGCGTTCGCTCATCTCGCTCGACAGCACCTGCATGTAGCGCGCCAGGATCACCAGCTCTGCGCCACTGTCCTCGACGATCCGCCACACCTGGGCCTCCTGCTCGGCCTTGGTCTCGGCGCTGATCGGCAGATGGTGATAGGGCAGCCCGTGCCACTCGGCCAGCGGCGCCAGATCGGGGTGGTTGGACACCACCGCCTTGATGGCCACCGGAAGCTGGCCGGTACGATAGCGATAGAGCAGGTCATTGAGGCAGTGATCCGCCTTGGAGACCATGATCACCACCGGCGTGAGGCGCTCTGGCGAGGTCAGCTCGAATGCCATGGAGAACGGTGCCGCGCGCTCGGCAAAGGCCGCCTCGAAGGCGCCTGCATCGAACTCGCCCCCCTCGGGAGGGCGAAACTCGGTGCGGATGAAGAAACGACAGGAGCTGCTGTCGTCAAAGGACTGCTGCTCGGTGATGTAGCAGCCCTGCTCGCGCAGAAAGCGGGTGACCACGTCCACGGTGCCAAGACGACTCGGGCACTGGGCGGTCAGGATCCAGTGGGTCGTGCGCACGGCGCTCACGCTGATCGTCATGTCGTCTCCCCGGCGGTGACGTCACGCTCGACGCCGATGGCGAACTCCTCACCGGCATCGAGCAGCCAACGATAAACGTAGTCGGCGAAACTGCGCCGCACCACCAGCTCCCAGCGTCGCTCGTCGGGGCGACGCAGGATGACGCTGGTCTTGGCCAGCACCGTGGTCACCCCCTTGCCCACCGCAAAGTGGCGTGGGTGGACGTCGTAGACCACCGACTTCATCAACAGCTCGCGCAGGGCCTGGTCATCACCGGTCAGCTCGATCACCGTCTGACCGGCGCTGACGTCAGAGAAGGCCACGCTGGCGTCGCCCAGGGCGCTGCGCAGCGCCGTCTCCACGCGGAAGGCGTCACTCTGGGGCAGCACGGCAAGCCACTCGTCGGGACTTAGCCACTGCAGCGAAGCCCTATCTCCCTGACTGAGTTCCAGCGGACGCGCCGGCAACGACAGCCCCAGCACCGCGCGCACCGCCTCGTCGAGCACGATGGCGCCTCCGCGCAGGATCAGATGGTCGTGCTGGCGTTCGCGCATCACTACCCGCGAGTGGGTGCCGGGCGCCGGGCAGCCGACGTGCTCAAACGACCAGGCCAGCGGCGACTCCAGGGGGATGCCTTCGTCCGGGAAGGCATCAAAGGTACGGGCACGTTCTATAGCTTCAGACATTCTGGCGCTCCCCCTTGGGGTCGAGGAAGATGGTGGAAACGATTTCGGCCTCGTGGACCGTGCCGTCGACACAGGGTAGATAGACGGTCTCGCCCATCCGCTGGTGGCCACCCTTGACCACCGCCAGGGCGAAGCCGGTTTCGAGCGTCGGGCTGTAGTAGCTCGAGGTCACGTGGCCGACCATCGGCATGGGAATCGGATGGTCAGGGTCGAGCACGATCTGGGCGCCCTCCTCCAGCACCACCGACGGATCCCTGGGTTTCAGCCCCACCAGCTGCTTGCGATCCTGGCGCGCGGTGTCGCTGCGGGTCAGCGCCCGCTGGCCCACCCAGGAGAACGGCTTGTCGTAGCCTACCGCCCACTGCATGCCCAGATCTTCCGGGGTCACCGAACCGTCGGTGTCCTGACCTGCGATGATGAAGCCCTTCTCGGCACGCAGCACGTGCATGGTCTCGGTACCGTAGGGTGTCAGGTCGTACTTCTCGCCGTGGGCAAACAGCGCCTTCCACACGTGCATGGCAGCGTGGGCCTGGACGTTGATCTCGTAGGCAAGCTCGCCGGTGAAGGATATCCGGAACACCCGTGCCGGCACCCCGGCCACCTTGCCCTCGCGCCAGTCCATGAAGCGAAACGCCTCGCGATCCAGATCGATGCCCTCGGTAAGCTCGCTCATCAGCTCCCGCGCCCTGGGGCCGGTGACGGTCATGGTGGCCCAGTGGTCGGTGACCGAGGTAAAGCTCACGTCGAGCTCCGGCCACTCGGTCTGGTGCCACAGCTCCAGCCACTCGAGCACTCCCGCGGCGCCACCGGTGGTGGTGGTCATCAGGAAGTGATCCTCGGCCAGACAACTGGTGGTGCCGTCATCCATGACCATGCCGTCGTCCTTGCACATCAAGCCGTAGCGCACCTTGCCCACGCCAAGCTTGGCCCACTTGTTGGTATAGATGCGGCCGAGAAACTCGCGGGCGTCCGGCCCCTGGATATCGATCTTGCCCAGGGTCGAAGCGTCGAGGATGCCGACACCTTCGCGCACCGCGCGGCACTCACGCATCACCGCCTGGTGCAGAGTCTCGCGCTTGCCGTTGACGGTCCTGGGGAAGTACCAGGGCCGCTTCCACTGGCCCACGTCCTCGAACTCGGCACCCTGCCCGACGTGCCACTGGTGCAGCGCGCTGTAGCGCTCGGGATCGAACAGCGCTCCGCAGTGGCGACCGACGATGGCTCCGAAGGTGACCGGGGTATAGTTGGGCCGGAACACGGTGGTGCCGACCTCGGGAATCGAGCGCCCCAGGCAGCGCGCGGCGATGGCCATGCCGTTGATGTTGCCAAGCTTGCCCTGATCGGTACCGAAGCCCATGGCGGTGTAGCGCTTGACGTGCTCGATGGACTCGAAGCCTTCCCGGGTGGCAAGCTCGATCCCGGCGGCGGTGACGTCATTCTGCAGGTCGACGAACTGCTTGGGCGCCCGCAGGGTCGGCTTTTCGTGGGGCACCTGGAACAGCGCCACCGCCGCACCGTCGCGCCGCGAGGCTACCGCCGGCAGTATAAGCTCGGCACCCTCGAAGCCAGCCTGGCTCGCCGCCTCGAGGCCGGCGTCGCGACCTTCCGCCAGCACCTCGGCCAGGCCAAAGGTGCCGCCGGCGGCACCGGCCGCCAACATGCCCCTGGGCAGGTTGGGCACGAAGGCGATCAGGTCGTCGCGCCAACTCGGCCGCGTTCCGGTGTGGGAGGCCAGGTGAATCACCGGACTGAATCCACCGGAACTGGCCAGCGTGTCGCAGTCGAGCGTCTCGCTGGCGCCGGTAACGCGAAAGGCGTCGATATCGATGGCGGCGACCCGCGCTGAGGCAACCCGCTGCTCGCCCCTGGCCTCGACCACGGCGGCACCCGGCAGAACGCGGATACCGCGCGCCCGGGCGACCTCGACCAGTTCTCCGTCGGGGGCAGGACGGGCGTCGGCCACCGCCACCACCTCGCGCCCGGCGTCCAGCCAGTCGAGCGCGGCACGGTAGCCGTCGTCGTTGCCGGTGGAGACCACCAGCCGCTTGCCCGGCACTACACCGTAACGGCGGATGTAGGTGGACACCGCCGAGCACAGCAGATTCCCCGGCACGTCATTGCCGGCGTAGACCAGCGGACGCTCATGGGCCCCAGTGGCCAGCACGACGCGCGCGGCGCGCACCCGATGCAGGCGCGAGCGCGACTGACGGCGTCCCTCCACTCGAGGCGCGCAGTGGGCCAGGTGCTCGCTGCGCCGCTCGTGCAGGGTGACGAAGTTGTGGTCGTGGTAGCCGTTGGCGGTGGTACGCGGCAGCAGCGTCACCTCGGGGTTGGCGGCAAGCTCCTCCAGCACCTCTTCGACCCACTGCAACGCCGGACGATCGTCCAGCAATTCCTGCCCGTCCAGCAGCGATCCGCCAAAGCGTTCCTGCTCGTCGCACAGGATCACCCGGGCGCCGCTGCGCGAAGCGGCCAGGGCGGCAGCCAGTCCCGCAGGCCCTGCCCCGATCACCAGCACCTCACAGTGGCGATTGATGTGGTCGTAGATATCCGGGTCGCGCTCCAGCGGGCTGCGCCCCAGCCCCGCGCTCTTGCGGATATAGCGCTCGTAGGTCATCCACAGCGAGGCCGGCGCCATGAAGGTCTTGTAGTAGAAGCCGGGGGGCATCAGCTTGCCGCCTAGCTTGCCGATGGTCCCCATCAGGTCGCGCTGGACGTTGGGCCAGCCGTTGGTGGAACGTGCCGTCAGCCCCTCGAACAGGGCCTGCTGGGTGGCGCGCACATTGGGCACCTGCTCGGCTTCGGCCTGGCCGAGCTGGACCACCGCATTGGGCTCCTCGGCACCGGCGGCGACGACGCCGCGGGGACGCGAGTACTTGAAGCTGCGATTGACCACGTCCACCCCGTTGGCCAGCAGCGCCGAGGCCAGGGTGTCCCCGTGAAAGCCGGTGTACTCCTTGCCATTGAAGGTAAAGCGCAGGGGCCTGCTGCGGTCGATCAGTCCCCCTGTGTCGAGGCGATTGGGCTGGCTCATGCGCGAACCTCCTGGGCGGGGGTGGCGATATCGCTGTCGTCAAGGGACTCAGGCGCCGACGCAACCACCCCGTCGGGGTTGTCCCGGGTAAAGCGCGGTCGCTCGCCGATACGATAGGTCTCGAGGATTTCGTAGCTCTGGGTGTGGCGCGTCACGTTGAAAAACTTGCGACAGCCCACCGCGTGGACCCACAGCTCGTGGTGGATGCCGCGGGGGTTATCGCGGAAGAACAGGTAGTCGCCCCACTGCTCGTCGGAACAGCCGGCCGGATCCTCGGGGCGTGCGATGTGCGCCTGCCCCCTGGGATGAAACTCCTCTTCCTCGCGCCACTCGTCACAGTAGGGACAATGGATATGGAACATGGAAACCTCCTGAAATCAGTGGGCGACACCGGCGGCGCCGTGTTCGTCGATCAGCGCGCCGCTGTGGAAGCGGTCGATCGAGAAGGGGGCAGCCAGCGGGTGCATCTCGCCCTTGGCCAGGCTCGCCGCGAACACATGCCCCGAACCGGGGGTCGCCTTGAAGCCACCGGTGCCCCAGCCGCAGTTGAAGTAGAGCCCCTCGATCCGGGTCTTCGACATGATCGGGCAGGCGTCCGGGCAGGTATCGACGATGCCGCCCCACTGCCGGTTCATGCGCACCCGTGAGAAGATCGGAAACATCTCGACGATGGCCTGCAGGGTGTGTTCGACGGTGGCGTAGCTGCCACGCTGGCCGTAGCCGTTGTAGCCGTCGATGCCCGCGCCGATGACCAGGTCACCCTTGTCGGACTGGCTTATATAGCCGTGCACGTGGTTGGACATCACCACGGTATCGAGCACCGGCTTGAGCGGCTCTGACACCAGCGCCTGCAGCGGGTGGCTCTCCAGCGGCAGGCGCAGCCCCGCAAGCGAGGCCATCACCCCGGAGTTGCCGGCGGTCACGCAGCCCACGGTGCGAGCCTCGATATCGCCGCGATTGGTGTGCACCCCAAGGATGCGGCCGTCACGGATCTTGAACCCGGTCACCTCGGTCTGCTGCAGAATGTCGACGCCGAGGGCATCGGCACCACGGGCGTAGCCCCAGGCCACGGCGTCGTGGCGGGCGACACCGGCGCGGGGCTGCCAGGAGGCCCCCATCACCGGGTAGCGCGCGTTCTTCGAGCAGTCGAGGATCGGCACGATCTCCTGCACGCCCCTGGCGTCGAGCACCTCGCCGTCGATGCCATTGAGCCGGTTGGCGTTGACCCTGCGCTGGATGTCGCGCATGTCCTGCAGGGTATGGCCAAGATTGAGCACGCCACGCTGGGAGAACATCACGTTGTAGTTGAGATCCCGGGACAGCCCTTCCCACAGCTTCATCGAGTGCTCATAGAGCGCGGCGGCCTCATCCCACAGATAGTTGGAGCGCACGATGGTGGTGTTGCGGGCGGTGTTGCCGCCGCCCAGCCAGCCCTTCTCGATCACCGCGACATTGCGCACGCCAAATTCCTTGGCCAGGTAGTAGGCGGTGGCCAGGCCGTGGCCGCCACCACCGACGATGATCACGTCGTAGGCGGCCTTGGGGGTCGGGTTGCGCCACTGGCGCTGCCAGTTCTCGTGGTGACTCAGGGCGTGGCGGGCCAGCGCGAATCCGGAGTAGCGTTGCATAGGGTGTCCCTCAAAACTCTGGGCTAGAGCGTGTCTGAAAAGTGCCTGGGCGGTCGCTGGTGCGTCACGACCGCCGGGGGGTCATCAGGCCGGCACGGCAGCGGCTTGCCGAGGGGTCGGATAGACCGGGTGGCGCGCGCATAGCTCGCCGACCCGCTGGCGTACGTCGGCCTCGATGGCGGCGGTGTCCTCGCCACGGGCCAGCACGTCCAGCACATCGCAGATCCAGCCGGCAAGCCGCTCGCACTCTTCGGCATCGAAGCCGCGGGTGGTCACCGCCGGGGTCCCGATGCGCAGGCCCGAGGTGACGAAGGGGCTCTGCGGGTCTCCCGGTACCGCGTTCTTGTTGACGGTGATGTGCGAGCGACCCAGGGCTGCGTCGGCGTCCTTGCCGGTGATCCCCTGGCGAATCAGCGAGACCAGAAACAGATGGTCTTCGGTGCCGCCGGAGACCACGTCGTAGCCGCGCTCGAGAAAGGTCCCGGCCATGGCCTTGGCATTGACGATGACCCGCTCCTGGTAGCGCACGAAGTCCTGGTTCATGGCCTCGCGGAAGGCCACCGCCTTGGCCGCGATGACATGCATCAGGGGGCCGCCCTGCTGGCCGGGGAAGACCGCGCCGTTGAGCTTCTTGTACAGCGCCTCGTCACCGCTGGCGGACAGGATCAGGCCACCGCGCGGCCCGCGCAGGGTCTTGTGGGTGGTGGTGGTGACCACGTGGGCGTGGGGCAGCGGGCTTGGATAGAGCCCGGCCGCCACCAGACCGGCGACGTGGGCCATGTCCACCAGCAGCCAGGCGCCGACGCTGTCGGCGATGGCGCGAAAGCGGCGCCAGTCGACCACCTGGGAGTAGGCCGAGAAGCCGGCGACGATCAACTTGGGGCGATGCTCCCTGGCCAGTCGCTCGACCTCGGCGTAGTCGATCTGGCCGGAGGCCTCGTCCAGACCATACTGCACCGCGTGGTAGTGCTTGCCGGAGAAGTTCGGTGCCGCGCCATGGGTCAGGTGACCGCCGTGAGCCAGACTCATGCCGAGCACGGTATCGCCGGGGGACACCAGCGCCATGAAGGCGGCGGCATTGGCCTGGGCGCCGCTGTGGGGCTGCACGTTGGCGTAGTCGGCGCTGAACAGCGCGCAGGCCCGCTCGATGGCCAGACGCTCGACCACGTCGACGTGCTCGCAGCCGCCATAGTAGCGCTTGCCGGGATAGCCCTCGGCGTACTTGTTGGTCAGCTGGGTGCCCTGGGCCTCCATCACCGCCGGACTTGCGTAGTTCTCGGAGGCGATCAGCTCCACATGATCCTGCTGGCGAACGACCTCGTCGGCGATGGCCTCGGCGATCTGTGGATCGAACCGGGACAGTGACGAGCTGGACAGATGAGCGCTTGGCATGGGGTATCTCCGGTAATGGCGAAGCGCCTATTCGCGGCCGCTTTCGCCTGATCGATGTTGTCGTTGTGATGGCTGACGAAGACGGGCAGTCCCCCGCCTCCAAGGTAAGCCGCTATCCCGGCGCCGACATTCTGGAAACGACATCGGCGTCGCCGTCAGGGACATCGACGCTGCCCGGACCGGCCCAGACGGGCCCAGATAGGCCCAGACCGGCCCAGACCGGCCCAGACGGGCCCAGACTGGCTGAGCCCGGCCCAGACGAGCGCAGGTGGCTGGCGGGATAAGGTCATTGAAGCCGAGCGGCTCCTTCAAAACTTGAACAAATGCGACAGCTTTGTTGGACGCAGGCATGAGCCGAGCGCCGTGGAAGAGCGCTCGGATGACGTTGTCAGGAGAACTATCCGGGGCAATTGCGCCAGCGGGGGCGCTCAGCGATGCCCCAGACGTGCACCGACATGCAGGAAGAAGGGATCGACGCCGGCCTCCTCGCGACCGACGGGATCGCGCCGCAGGCGCGAGGGTGACTGTCCGAAGGCGCTGCGGAAGTGGCGGGAAAAGTGGGCGGTGTCGGCGAAACCACAGCGCTCGCCGATCTCGGTGACGCTATGGTCGGTGAAGTACAGAAGCCACAGGCCGTAGCGCAGGCGCAGGTCACGGGCGAACTTCTGCGGGCCGACACCGAAGGCCTGGCGAAACTTGCGCTCGAGCCCCCGACGCGAGGCGCCGGCGCGCGTCGCCAGCTCATCCACCGACAGCGGCTCGCCCAGATGCTGCTCGAGAATCGCCACGGCACGACGCACGATGCGATCCTCGATGCGATCGAAGACCACCGGCTGGGGCTGGGAGTGGTCGCCGCTTCGGTGGCCGTCCAGCAGCATGATGTGCAGGCTCTTGCGTGCCCAGGCGCGTCCCAGGTGGCGCTCCACCAGATAGGCGGCCAGGTCCGCCGCCGCAGCGCCACCGGCACAGGTCAAGCGGTCGCCATCGTCGACATAGAGGCGGTCGGCCACCGCGCTGACGGCGGGAAAACGCCGGGTCAGATCCAGGTGGTGGTACCAGCTGACGCAGCAGCGCCGCCCCTCCATCACACCGGCCTGGATCAGCGAGTAGACCCCGGTGCACACCCCCACCAGCGGCACGCCCAACGCTGCCGCATGGCGCAGATAGTCGAGGGTGCCGCCATCTCGCTCGGGGCGGTTTCGCTCGAGAGCCCGTCGTTCATGGCTCGTTCGTTCAGGGCTACCAGGTTCCTCGCCATCCCCCAGCACCCCGCCGATGACCACCAGGTAGTCGAACTGGCGGGGATCACAGAAAGGCTGCCCATGACGCCCCCCTATCGGCTCGCAGGGCGAGATCACCGCACCACAGCTTGACGCAACCTCGGCGCCATCCTCTGACAGAAAGCGCCAGCGGCAACGTAGCTGACGACTGCGGTCGCCCTCGTCGGACGCCAGCCGCAGGCAGTCGACGAAGGCAGCAAAGGGCAGCAGGGTAAAGCGCGACAGCAACACAAAGCCCACCGACAGCGCCGGCGTGAGCGGCTCGCCGCCAGAGACATCGGCGTGCCCTTGCTGTGCTGACGCTGGTGCCGGCGATGGCCGTGATGGATGGAGCGGGTGCAGGGGCGAGGATGGCATGGCGTCCGAATACCAGCAAAAATCAGACTCCAGCCTAACCGAATTTCTCACGGCCCTCCTATTTATCAACGCCATACGGAGTCACCTGCACCGGACGGTTACACCACTGCCGCGCTGGGTGGCCCACGACCCTCCTCCGCCGGGAGCCACCGCCGCTACCAGTCCACCGTGACGTTACCCCTGGGCCGACTGCAGCAGGACAGGATGAAGCCCTCGGCCACGTCCTCGTCGGTGATACCACCGTTGTGTTCCATGTCCACCTCGCCGGCGACCAGTGGCACCCGGCAGGTGCCGCAGATGCCCATGCCGCAGGCCTTGGGAATATGCAGTCCGAGCTTTGAGGCCGCGGCGTGCACGGTCTCGCCCGGCTGGATGCGTACGCTCTTGCCCGCCGAGGCGAATTCGACACAGTGCATGTCGGCCGCAACGAGCTCCTCGGCCTCCGCCTCGGCCTGCTCCGCCAGCTCGTGGACGTCTTCCTGGACGTCGACCGGCGTGGCACCGAAGGATTCCTCGTGGTAGCGACTCATGTCGAAGCCACGCTGGGTCAACAGACGCCTGACCGCCGACATGAAGGGCGTGGGCCCGCAGCAGAAGACCTCTCGATCAAGAAAATCAGGCGCCATCAGCTCCAGCATGGGCTCCGACAGGAAGCCGCGGAAACCCGACCAGGCCTGGTTCAGCTCGTTGTCCCGCTCACACACGATATTTAGCCGGAACTCGGGAATGCGCGAGAAGATATGCTCAAGCTCACGGTGAAAGATGATGTCCCTGGGGGTCCTGGCGCAGTGGATAAAGGCCAGGTCCACCGCCGCATTGGTATCGAAGAACCAGCGGGTCATCGACATCAGCGGCGTGATGCCGACACCGCCGGAGAGCATCAGCACCTTGTCGGCGGTGTGGTCGATGCAGTTGAAGTCCCCCACCGGGCCGTGCACCGCCAGCTCGTGGCCCACGTCCATCTGGTCATGCAGCCAGTTGGAGACGCGCCCCCCCGGCACCCGCTTGACGGTGATCGAGAAGCTGTAGGGGATGGAGGGTGAACTGGCGATGGTATAGGAGCGAAAGACGCACTCACCGTCGATCTCGAGCTCCAGAGTGACGAACTGCCCCGGCTTGAAGAAGAACATCACCGGCTGCTCGGCCATGAAGCAGAAGGTTCGGACGTCCCAGGTCTCCTGGATGACCTTGACGCAGCGCACGACGTGGCGGCCATTGGCCCAGGTCTGGGTGGTCACCGGATTGAGAAAATTCGTCACCATGGCGGTTTCGCTCGCAGACAGTCGGCGGTTCATCCAGGCCCCGAACCTCGTTCGAGGCCTGGTCATTGAGCGCATTCTGCCCCTCGCGCCTCGCGCGCCACTTGTCTGATCGCGACATCAGCATACTCGAATCCTCCGGCCACGCTCGCTGCAGCGACAAAGAGGTCGCAACGGCATCATCTGGTGTCGCCGCCAGATACCCAGGGTCATCCCCCTTGCCCCAGACTGCGCAGCATGACAACCGCGACGCACGCCAGCCAATAGCGCCGCTAATGCTTTCCCCTGATCCATAGCGGCGCCCCTTGCCATGGGCCACCGCGCCCATCGACACCGCATCTATCGCATCACGAGGAGTGCACCATGGAGCCCATCGCCCATCTCAATCTGGAGGATCCCCTGGGGGACGCCCGTCGTTTCGCCCTGGAGACGATGTCACACCACCCCTTCGGCTTCTCGTTGCCGCAGCCGTTCTACAACGATGAACGACTGTTCCAGCTCGACATGCAGACCATCTTCGAGCGCGAGTGGATCTTCGCCGGCATGAGCTGCGAGATTCCCGCCAAGGGCAACTTCATCACCCTCGACATCGGCCATAATCCGGTGGTCATCGTGCGCGGCGATGGCGACGCCATTCACGCCTTCCACAACACCTGCCGCCATCGCGGATCTCGCCTGTGCTCCACCGAAAAGGGCAAGCTGGCCAAGCTGGTGTGCCCCTACCATCAGTGGACCTACGAGCTGGACGGACGCCTGCTGTTCGCCGGCACCGAGATGGGCGAGGACTTTCAACTCGAGGACTACGGACTCGCCCCGGTCGCGCTGACCGAGGCCGGCGGCTACCTGTTCGTCAGCCTCGCCGAGAATCCGCCGGACGTGAGCGACCTCAAGGCCATCTTCGACAGCTACCTGAGCTTCTACGACATGGCCAACCTCAAGGTGGCCGTGACCACCACCATCGAGGAGCAGGCCAACTGGAAGCTGGTGCTCGAGAACAACCGCGAGTGCTACCACTGCAACGGCTCTCACCCGGAGCTGATCAAGTCGCTCTACGAGTTTGACGACACCGAGGACCCTCGTGCCACGCCGGAATACCGCAGTCTGGTGGCACGCAAGCAGCAGGAGTGGGATGGCCTCGGCATCCCCTGGAAGATGCGCTGGGCGGGAGGCAAGCGCAATCGCCTGACCCGCACCCCACTGGTCGAAGGCACCGTGTCCATGACCATGGACGGCAGGGCCGCCTGTCGCCGTCCGCTGACCCACCAGGGCATCGAGGACATGGGCTCCCTGCGCATCCTGCATCTGCCCAATAGCTGGAATCACTTTGTCGGCGACCACGCCGCGGTGTTCCGGGTGCTGCCGCTGGGTCCCCAGCGCACTCAGGTCACCACCAAATGGCTGGTCCACAAGGATGCGGTGGAGGGTGTCGACTACGACGTCGAGAACCTGAGCCGGGTATGGGACGCCACCAACGCCCAGGACCGAAAGCTTGCCGAAGAGAACCAGCGAGGCATCAACTCCCTGGCCTATCGCCCCGGCCCCTACTCCCCCACCTACGAATACGGGGTGATCGACTTTATCGACTGGTACCGCACCACCTTGGCAGCCAACCTGGGCAGCAGCCCGGCGTTGAGCCTGGCCAGCGGCTAGGGCCTGGCGGAAAAGCCCCTGCGCTCGGCCCCCTGGGTGTCTCTCTGTCACGGCCTGGTGTCTTGACCTGCTGACATAGCCTGTTGACATAGCCTGCCGTCATCGCTTGCGCTGAAGCCAGCCCTGGTGTCGTCTTCAAGACGACACCAGGGCGGATTTTAGGACTCGGCGGGCGCTCAGCGTCGGCGCGCTTCCGCCCCAATCAAGTCCTGCCGATCCATCGGGACCTCCTGCTGCGGCGCCAGATGGGGGCGACGCAGCAGGCCGGCAAGCTCCCGGAAAGGCACCGGTCGAGAGAACAGATAGCCCTGGAAGGTGGTGCAGCCCAGGTCCTTCAGGGCGGCACATTGATGCGGTGTCTCGACCCCTTCTGCCAGCGCCTCGAGGCCCAACTCCTGGGCCAGGGTGATCACGCTGCGACAGACCGCGATATCTCGTTCACTGTCCAGGCACTGGGCGACAAAACCACGATCGATCTTGATCTTGTCGATGGGCAGGGACTTGAGGTAATCGAAGCTCGAGTATCCCTTTCCGAAGTCATCGATCGCCGTGGTGACCCCGCGGGCCGCCAGGGCCCCCAGTGTACGAGCCACGCGTTCCTGGTCATCCAGCAACATGCCTTCGGTGATTTCCAGCTCCAGACACTCGGCATGCAGGTGGGTCTGATCCAGCGTCTGGCACACGCTCGATAGAAAATCCATGCGATGAAATTCCAGCGGTGACAGGTTCACCGCCACCCGCCCCGGCTTGAGTCCACTTCGCCACAGGCGCTTGGCGTCGTAGCAGGCCCTGCGCATCACCCAGCGCCCCAGATCGATGATCTGGCCGGTTTCTTCGGCCAGTGGAATGAACTCCGACGGTGAGACCCAGCCGAATTCGGGATGGGACCAGCGTATCAATGCCTCCAGACCGGTGATCCTGCCCTCGCCATCCACCTGGGGCTGATAGAACAACTGCAGACGCTGCTGTTCCATGGCAATACGCAGCGCGTTGCGCAGGGTCACATGACGCCCGGGGACACCGTCGAGGGTGCGTGTGAACAACTGATACTGGTTTCGCCCGCGTTGCTTGGCCTGGTACATGGCCAGATCGGCCTGCTGGATCAGCCGTTGTGGCGACAGGGTGGTCCCGGTGTCCAGCAAGGCGATCCCGATACTCGCGGATATCTGCAGCTGGAAGCCGTCGACGCGGCAGGGTTCACGCAACTGGTTCAGCAGACGCTCGGCCACCGCGATGGCCTTGTCCTTGCCACCGATATCCACCAGCACCAGCACGAATTCGTCCCCGCCCAGACGCGCCAGGGTATCCGAGCGTCGCTGCCCTCGGCTCAGGCGTTTGGCGACCTGTATCAGCACGCGATCACCGACCTCATGCCCCAGGCTATCGTTGATCGGCTTGAACGCATCCAGATCGATGAACAGCACCGCCAGCCCCTGCCGATGACGTGTCGCCAGGGCTACGTCGTGCTCCAGTCGGTCGGCCAGCAGGGTGCGATTGGGCAGACCAGTCAGGGCGTCGTGGGTGGCCTGGTGGGCCAGCATCTCTTCCTGAACCTTGCGCTGACTGACGTCATCGACGATGCCGATGTAGTGACTTACCCCTTCGCGGAGCGCATGCACCGGCGAGAGCGTCAGGTCGTACCAGCGACCGCCTCCTCCTCCCTGGCTGGCCAGCGCAGTGACCGAGCCCGGCTGCTGGGTCTTCATCCAGTGACAGATCTCGGCTTCGGTCACCGGGTCCAGACACATGGTCCTGGCAAGCTCACTCGCCAGCAGTCCGGTCACCGAGGATGCCGAAGCATCCAGCATGCGGCACAGAGCAGCGTTGGCATACATCACGGGGCAGCCCCTGGACTGGGCGTCGAAGATCACGACCCCATTGCTGCTCTCCCTGAGACAGTGCTCCATGATCGACAGCCTGGCTTGCTCCTGCTGACGCAGACTGATGTCGGCGAAACTGGCGAAAAGGCCCACACAGGCCGCCCCCACCCGGACCTGCTGCAGGCGTATCCTGAAGGTAGAATCCGCGATCGAGCACTCGAACACCACGGACCGCTGTCGCCCGGTCATGACATTGTCGAAGTGCTTCATCAATTCATCGGGCGCATCACCGCATCCCAGCAGTCGACTGGCTACCTCGGTGAAGGGTCGAGCGATAGCCTCCCCTGCGCTGTCACCCAGAGCTTCCGTGGCAGAGTCGTTGAGCGCACCGATCAGGCCCGAACGTCGAACCTGCAGCATCGGCACGGGGTGTAGTCCGAACAGGGAATGAAACTCCTGTTCACGCGTCGCCAGCGAAATCGCCTGCTCTCTACGCAATCGCGCCAGCGCAATCCAGGTCATCAGTTGATAGGTGACAAAAAGGCCCAACGCCAGCAACAGCGCCGGCAATAGCACCCACTTGAGCGACAGCGGCTTCGATGCCTGAACCCGCAGCAGCGTGCCGCCAGCCAGGGCAATATCGTCTCGCATTACGCCGGCCAGCCTGCCGCGCTCGACCCAGACCTCGCGGGCACCATGATCCAACGCCTCTGCCGGGCGGAGCCCCAACAGCGACAGGTTCGCCGTCAGTCCTTCACTCATATGCTCAAGCCACAGCGTCGTGTCGACCAGTACGACCAGCCGGGGGCCCGCAGCACCGAAGCTGTTGACCTCTAGCAGCGCCGCGCCTTTGCCCGGAATCCACCAGCGCATGGCCTCGTTCTGACGCTGTTCGAGCCAACTTCGAACCTCGTGCAACGCCAGCATTTCTTCGAGTCGAGACGTCGCCCCACCACCGTCAGCGGGGTTCCAGCGCAATGCGCCCCTGTCCTGCCACCAGACGTAGGCAAGCACCTCTCCCCGGGCTGCGGGACCGGTGGGTTCCGGCGACCCTCCTGCCTGGGTCAGTGGAAGGCTCCATTCGCTCCAGCCCAGGCGGTAGCGTTCTTCCCAATTGGCGATGCGCTCACTCAAGGTATCCAGCTGCGTGCTCAGATCCTGTTTCAGATCGAGCGAATAGAGGTGGTAGCCCCCAAAGCCCACCAGCATGCTGAGACTGGTGCCGATAAGCCCGACCTTGATCACCCTGGGCGCCAGCCGTCGCAAGTTCAAGCTGCGCTGGCGGGCGAACAGCCAGAAGATGACGCCATAGGTAAACACCATGACGGTGCCAAGCGGCCGGGACTCGAACAGTATAAGGCGCCAACGAGGGGCATCCTCCGTCGTCCAAAGGATCGAAAATCCCAGCGCACCAGCCACCATGCACACGATTCCCAGGGCCGCGTAGCGCCTGCGCCCGACGCCTCGACCGTGCCACAGACAGAAGGCGAACAGCAGCATCAGCAGCAACGACATTGCCGGCAGCGCCTCGAGGCTCACCTGACGATTGACTTGATCAAGCAGCCATAGCCCTTGTCCCAGGCTGTACCCCAGCAGCGCCAACGAGGCCAGCCGCCTGACACGATCACAGCCGATAACCAGCGCCAGAATACCGAGCGTCGCCAGCAACGACGCCACCGCGCCCCAACGGCTGAAAGTCAGAAGATCGAACAGGAACAATGAGGACGAGGAGGAGGCGAACAGGGTATGCAGGGCCATCAGGGCCCCGAAGGTCAGCACCACCAGCAGCAGTGGCGGAAAGCCCAGACTCCGCTCTTCCTCGGACTTCCAGTCACTCATCGGCCGGCCTCAGTGGTGAAGGAGCGTCCAGATGGGCGGCGCAAGCCTCCTGGGCGAACGCCTTAGATCAGCCCGCCTCAGGGGAAAGCTGCACAGATTTGTCTCCCTGCTAATTATCCTGCACAAAATGTCGCTACGACTCTCGGTAACTAATTCGTAATTTAATGTAAGAAAAAAGCCACAAGCTAAGCGCCGTGGCTTCACATTCTTATGGCAGGCAAGCCCTGACGGCTGGCTTTGTGGCAACCACCACCCTACCTGCAGACACACCAGCAGGCCCGATGCCCCCCTGCGACATCATGAAGGACAGCATCGAGGCACAAGCTCGCAAGCAGCAGCTCGCAAGCCACCGCTCGCCACCCGCGAGAAAGATCAGCCTGAGGGCATCAACGAACGCCGTCGCCGGACGACAGCTCCAGACCCAGGAAAAGCTCCACCAGGCCGGTGAAGCGATGGGGAGAAATACCGGTAATCTCTTGGATGCGATCCAGCCGATAGCGCAGGGTGTTGCGATGGACGTGCAGGGCATCGGCGCAGCGACTCAGGTTGCCCTCGTGCTCGATCAGCATCGCCAGGGTCTTGAGCAGGCGCCCATGGCTGTCGGCTCCACGAATGCGCTCGACCGCCTCGCGCAACTGCTCGCCTTGCCAGCCATCGTTCAGTGGCGACAACAGCACCGGAAGGCGCAGCTCGTCGTAGTGATAGGTCATTCGCTCGGGAAACTGGCGCTTGCCGATCGCCAGTACCTGCCGAGCGCTCTCGTAGGACAGGTGGAGGTGGCCGGGTGCATCGAAGGCGCGCCCGACGGCGACCTTGGCCCCGTGAATATCGTGGCGTGCCAGTCGCGCCAGCAGGGCTTCGATAGCCCCGTCGGGGCCTGGGTGTGCGCCCTGCTTGTGCTGTCCAGCCTGATCCGTCAAAGGCTGGAGCACCAGAACGCGATGGGGTGAGACCTGGGTGACCAGACTGTCACGGGCCAGAAGCTCCATCAGTCGCTGCATGGCATCCAGATCTGCGCTGGGCGATCCTCTGTCCAGCTCGATCAGTACCGCCAGTCGCTGACAGGCGACGTCGATCCCCAGTCGCTCGGCCCAGTCATGAAGTTGCTCGGAAGAAAGCTCAGCGTTGACCCATGACAGGATAAAACCTTCCCGGTGGCGCTTGGCCCACTCAAGCTGACTCAGCATGTCGGCCTGTTCGACCAGCATCTCGGCGGTCACCTTGACCAGCCGCGCCGCCTGACGTACCTGCGATGGCGGACCGGTGATACCGAGCACTCCCACGGTCTCGCCGGCGCACTGAAGCAGCAGATTGATGCCCGGTCGCGCCCCCTTGAAGGCATCGACGTCATGCTCGGATATCTCGAGTCCATTGCCACGCTGAAGCGCCAGCATTGCGCCATCGTGCAGGGTACCCAGACGCGAGTGATCACCGCTGGCGATGATCACCCCGCGCGCGTCCATCACGTTGATGTTGGCGTCGAGAATATCCTGGGTCTTGTCGATGATCTGCTGTGCGAGCTCAGCGCTCAGAATCATGGGGCCACCTGCCGCCGCTGGCGAAGAAACGCCATCTTCGCCTTGCGACTGAGCGGCTGCAAGCCGGCGGTCTAGCCTGCGCCCCAGGCTGAGCCATAGACGGCACCACAGTCGGCGCCCTAGGCTAGGCGCCCTAGGCTGAGCCCTTCCCTGCAGCCCTGGATTCGCCGTTATCATCGAGCCCCAGCAGGTGGGCCTGAATGGCCTGATGGACCGACGGCAACAGCACCTCCTGCTTGTCCATCAATTCGCGCACCAGCGCCGCTAGTCCGGGCAGGCCGACCTCACGTGCCTTGAGCCGGGCCATCCTGGCGCAGGTCTCCGGGCAGGCATCCTCGGGCAGGCGCACTCCCAGCGCCAACAGACGATCACGAAAGTCACGACCGTCGATCAGCTCGGCAATCATCATGGTGGGTGACTCCTTGTTGCTGTGTCTTACGTTCAGATTAGGGCTTGTCTGAAAAGTGCCTGCGCTCGGTAATACGGCGTTAAAAATCGGATCAAAATGCTCATTTACACCCCGTAAACTGCGCTTTCTCACCGATTTTTGCCTTGTCTAACCTTCGCTCGTCGACTTTTCGGACAGCGCCTAGGTGACCTGGGCCGGCTCGGCGCGACTCAAGCGACAGGCGGCATACTTGAACTCCGGAATCTTGCCGTAAGGGTCCAGCGCCGGATTGGTCAGCAGATTGACCGCGGCCTCCACATAGCAGAAGGGTACGAACACCATGCCGTCGGGCATGCCGTCGTCGAGCCGCGCCACCAGGGTGATGGCGCCACGCCGGGTGGTGATGGTCACCCGCTCCCCCGGGCGCAACCCCAGTCGGGCGAGCTCCCCCGCCGACAGGCTGGCCACCGCCTCGGGTTCCAGGTCGTCGAGTACCTGGGCCCGGCGGGTCATCGAACCGGTGTGCCAATGCTCAAGCTGGCGTCCGGTGGACAGCACCGTCGGGTAGTCACGGTCGATAGGTTCATCGGGCGGCAGCGGCAGCGCCGGCGAGAAGCGCGCCTTGCCGCTCGCCGTGGGGAAGGCCTCGGAGAACACCACGTCTTCGCCCGGCGCCCCTTCCGCCAGGCAGGGATAGGTGACCGCGCCTTCGCGCTCGAGTCGCTCCCAGTCGATATGGTTCAGCGAGGCCATCCCCTTCTGCATCTCGGCGTAGACCTCGCGCGGGTGGCCATAGTCCCAGTCGAGACCGAAGCGCCGCGCCATCTCCTGGATGATCCACCAGTCCGGCCGCGCATCACCGGGCAGCGGCAGCGCCTGGCGCCCTAGCTGCACCTGACGGTTGGTGTTGGTCACGGTACCGTCCTTTTCCGGCCAGCTTGAGGCCGGCAGGATGACGTCGGCGAACTGCGCCGTCTCGGTGACGAACAGGTCCTGCACCACCAGATGTTCGAGGCTTGCCAGCGCCCCACGGGCGTGGGTCAGGTCCGGGTCCGACATGGCCGGGTTCTCGCCCAGAATGTACATGCCGCGAATGGTGCCGGCGTGGATGGCGTCCATGATCTCGACCACGGTGAGGCCCGGCTCGGGATCCAGGGCGTCGCCGCTGCCGTCGCTGCTTATGCCGGCGTAGCCCCACAGCTCCTCGAAGGAGGCCCGCACCTGGGCGTCGGACACCGGCTGGTAATCCGGCAGCACCATCGGGATCAGGCCGGCGTCGGAGGCTCCCTGGACATTGTTCTGGCCACGCAGCGGATGCAGGCCGGTGCCGGGGCGCCCGGTGTGACCACAGGCCAGCGCCAGCGAGATCAGGCAGCGGGCATTGTCGGTGCCGTGGGTATGCTGGGAGATCCCCATGCCCCAGAAGATCATCGCCCGATCGGCGTTGGCGTATTCCCGCGCCGCCGCGCGGATCTCGTCGGCGGGCACGCCACAGGCCATGGCCACCGACTCCGGCGTCTGATCGCGCACCGATGCCTTGAGCCGCTCGAAGCCCTCGGTGTGCTCACGGATATAGGCCTCATCGAAGAGCTGCTCGTCGATGATGACGTTCAGCATGGCGTTGAACAGCGAGACGTCGGCCCCCGGGGTGAAGCGCAGCACCCGATGGGCATAGGCGCCCATGGCCTGGCCCCGTGGGTCGATGATGATGAACCGGGTGCCACCCTTGGCCGCCTGCTTGAAGAAGGTCGCCGCCACCGGATGATTGACCGCCGGATTGCAGCCGGTGAGGATCACCACGTCGGCGTTCAGCGCCTGCATGAAGGAGGCGGTCACCGCACCGGAGCCGATGCATTCCATCAGCGCCGCCACCGAGCTTGCGTGACACAGCCGGGTGCAGTGGTCGACATTGTTGGAGCCGAAGCCGGTGCGTACCAGCTTCTGGAACAGCCAGGCCTCCTCGTTGGAGCACTTGGCACTGCCAAAGCCTGCCAGCGCCCTGGGGCCGTGGTCGGCCTTGAGCCGGGTCAGGCCCCCGGCGGCCAGCGCCAGCGCCTCGTCCCAGTCGGCCTCGCGAAAATGGGTCAGTGGCCGGGCGGGATCGAAGCCCTCGTCCATGCCCTTGGGCACCCCCTCGCGCCGCACCAGCGGCCGGGTCAGCCGCGACGGGTGGCGGCCGTAGTCGAAGCCGAAGCGTCCCTTGACGCACAGCCTTCCCTGGTTGGCCGGGCCGTCGCGGCCTTCCACGTAGAGGATGGCGTCATCCTTGACGTGGTAGGTCAACTGGCAGCCGACACCGCAGTAGGGACACACCGAGTCCACCTTGCGCTCGGCGCTGTCGCTGTTACCACGGCCCTGGGCATCGATCAGGCTGGTCGGCGACAGGGCGCCGGTGGGACAGGCCTGGACGCACTCGCCGCAACCCACGCAGCTGCTCTGGCCCATGGCGTCATCGAGGTCGAACACCACCTTGCTGGCGGCGCCGCGATGGGCCATGCCGATGACGTCATTGACCTGCACCTCACGACAGGCGCGCACGCACAGGGTGCAGTGGATACAGGCGTCCAGATTGACCGTCATCGCCGGATGGCTGGTGTCGTGGTCTGCTGTCGCGGAAGCATGGCGCCCCCCGCTCACATCATCTGCGATCGGCGGGCACTGGCCGGGAAGGCGAGCGCCGGGCGCATGACGCACGACGTCGGGCCTGCGCTTCGGGTAGCGTGCGCGGGCGCGGGTGGCGTCCACCGCCAGGTGATCGGCCATCTGCCACAGCTGGCTTGCACGGTCCGGGCTATCGTCGCGCGGCGGCTGATCGCTGAGCAGCAGCTCCAGCACGCCCTCGCGGGCGACCCGGGCGCGCTCGGACGACTGGCTTCTGACCACCATCTCGGGGCGCGCCTCCCTCAGGCAGCTGGCGGCGAGCACCCGCTCGCCTTCGATCTCCACCATGCAGGCACGGCAGTTGCCGTCGGCGCGGTAGCCGCTGGCGTCCTTGAAGCACAGGTGCGGTATGGTCTCCCCGGCACGCTTGGCCACCTGCCACAGGGTCTCGCCGGGCCAGGCGCTTACTTCGACACCATCCAGCGTCAGCGTGAAGGACTCAAGCGTCGAATCATCAGCGACGTGGGAGACAAAAGCGTTCCGGGATCCGGTCATCAGCACGCTCCCTCGGCGGTATCGGTGACGATGATGTCGTGGCGCCCCAGATCATCGCGGAAGTGGCGCAGCAGACTCAGCACCGGATTCGGCGCCGCCTGCCCCAAGCCGCAGATCGAGGCGTCCTGCATCACCCGGGACAGTCGTTCCAGGTCCTCCACCACCCATCGATCGCGCTCGAGCAGGCTCAGCATCTTCTCGCTGCCGACCCGACAGGGGGTGCACTGACCGCAGGATTCATCGGCGAAAAAGGCCAGCAGGTTGGTGGCCACCGCGCGCAGGTCGTCCTGATCAGACAGCACGATCACCGCCGCCGAGCCGATAAAGCAGCCCTCGGCCTGGAGGGTGTCGAAGTCCAGTGCGATATCCGCCTTGGCGGCAGGCAGGATACCGCCGGAGGCGCCCCCCGGTAGATAGCCGGCCAGCTGATGGCCCTGCGCCATGCCGCCGCCGTACTCGTCGACCAGCTCGCGCAGGCTGATGCCGGCGGGCGCCAGATAGACACCAGGCCGCCGCACTCGCCCGGACAGTGAAAAACTGCGCAGGCCGCTACGCTCGCGCCGGCCCTGACCGGCGTACATGGCCACCCCCTCGCGCCACAGCACCGGTATCCAGTACAGGGTCTCGACGTTGTTGACCAGCGTAGGCCGGCCAAACAGGCCCTTGTGGGCGACCAGCGGCGGACGATGCCTGGGCTTGCCGGGCTTGCCCTCCAGCGACTCGATCATCGCCGACTCTTCGCCGCAGATGTAGGCCCCGGCGCCACGCCTGAGGATAAGCTGGCCCGGCTGCGCGATACCGGCGTCTTCGAGCTCCTCGATGGCCTCGATCAGTACCCGGTGGACGCCGGGATACTCGTCGCGCAGGTAGATATAGACGCCTTCTGCCTCGACCGCCCAGCAGGCCACCAGGGCGCCTTCCAGCATCTGGTGGGGGGCGCGCTCCAGGTAGTAGCGATCCTTGAAGGTCCCCGGTTCACCTTCGTCGGCGTTGACCGCGCACCAGCGAGGACCGGGCTCGGCGCGAACGCTCTGCCACTTGCGATGGGTCGGGAAACCCGCGCCTCCGAGGCCACGCAGCCCCGCGCGCTCGAGCATCGAGGTCAACTCATCGGCCGTCACCTGGCCTTCCCGGCAGCCGCGCAGCAGCTCGTAGCCGCCCTCTCGGCGATATTCGTCGAGGCGCTGCCACAGCACCGCCTCGGGGTGGACCTTGCCGGTTTCCACCAGCACCTCCACCGCCTGCGGGGTAGCGTGGCCCAGGTGGTGGTGCCCCACCTCGACCACCGGCGCCAGGTCGCAGCGGCCCATGCAGGGGGCACGGGTGACGCGCACCTGCTCGGGGTCGAGGCCGTCGCTCAGCGCCTCGGCCAGGCGCTCGGCCCCGGCAAGCTCACAGGACAGCGAGTCGCACACGCGCACCGTCAGTGCGGGTGGCGGCGCCTCGCCGTCATGCACCACATCGAAGTGAGCGTAAAAGGTCGCCGTCTCGTAGACCGCCGCCATGGGCAGCGTCATGTAGCTCGAAAGCGCCCTCAGCCAGTCAAGCGCCAGATGACCATTGGCGTCCTGGATAGCGTGCAGGTGCTCGATCAAGAGATCCCGCCGCCGCAGCTCGGGGTGCTTGCGTTCATCGCCCAGCAACCGACGCAATGCCTCGAGGAGGTCGGGGTCGGTCTGGCGCCCCTTGAGGGTCGCCCGGGTACGCCGGGATCGGCTGGCGTCGGAAGTCACGGTGGTATCGGGTTCGACGGTCATTGCTTGACTCTAGTTATGTCCATGTAAGGCAGCGGTGCGGACTTTGCCGGGTCGACGCGCCCTGCCACTGGCGGTCCCTGCCTTGATGCTGGCACCGCTTGGCGTCAGCGTCCATCGCCTTGTGGACTACCTTGTTGACCGTGCCGGGCCCCGCCGGCAGGCAAGACGCCCTCTGCCTCGAGCATCGACAGGATGGCGGCGGCCCCTTCTGTGGCCGAGACATCCTCGAGCACCCGACCACCGCCACCTTCGGCCTTGGCGGCGGCGGCCTTGAAGCGATCCCGGGCGCTGGTGGCGGTGACGATCTTGAGCCGCCTGGGGCGGGCGCGGGCCGGGATCAGCGGCCACTGCTCCACCGCCGGGTCCAGCACCAGCTCTTCGCCTGACTCGACCAGACGCAGCTGACCACGCCGGGCCGGACCGAAGGCGCTCTGGCGCGCGGCCGGTGCCGCACTGTCCACCCCCAGGATGGCCGGCAGGGTCACCGCCAGACGACGTCGCTGTCCCTGCGGCAGCGCCTGCAGCACGATGGCCCGGAACAGCGCGGTCTCCTCGCAGTCATTGACCTTGCCTGGCTCGCCGTCCTCAGCGTGCCGCTGGCGACCCTCGATCGCTTCAATACGCTCGAGGGCCACCACCCCAGGCACCCAGGCCCAGCCGAGTTGCTCGGCCAGCACCATGGGCAGCATGCCGGTGCCCTCGCCCTGCTCGGCACGCATCCCGCAAAGCGCCAGGCGCGCCTGACGGTGGTAAGCGTCCTCCGCCGAGGGCGATGTCAGCGACGCCCGAAGTGGCGCCATGGCGTCCGCCGCCGCCGGTGCCTGGATCCAGCGAATGGCGTCCAGGCCCATGCCCAGATAGCCACGCAGCGCCGCTTCAGTGTCGTCGCCCTCCGGCCCCTGGTGCCAGGGAATCAACTCCACCTCGGGAGGGGGCGTCTTCTCGGTCTGCAACGCCTGTCTCAGCGACAGCGCCTGTTTCAGCGACAGCGCCATTTCCAGCGCCCGGGCGTCGCCATCGGCACGCTGGGCGCGACCGGTCAGGCGATGGCGGCCCACCGATAAAAGCACATCCAGGCGAAGCGAGGTGATGGCGCTGGCTTGCGGGTAGGCAGCGTCTGCGCTGGAGGCCTTGGCGTTGGCTTTGGCCTTGGCTTTGTTTTTGACACCGCCGTTGGCATCGGCACTGGCGCCGATCTGGGCCTCGCCATGGGGGGAGGAAGATTCAGGCAACATTCAGGGCCTCCTTCGAGGATGTTTCCGCGGGCCGGGACTCGTGGGTATCGCCACGCTCACTATCAACTTTGCCTCCACGTTCCCCCCCGGCCTCGACCAGACGTACCAGTTCGGCGAAGATCTCGTCGCCATTGCCAATCACCGACAGATCGGCCCGCTTGACCATATCGCAGCCGGCGTCGCGGTTGACGGCGATAACCTTGTCGCAGCGCTGGATCCCCTGCAGGTGCTGGATCGCCCCGCTGATCCCCACCGCCAGGTAGACCCGGGCGCTGACGAAGGTGCCGGTGGCCCCCACCTGGCGATGGCGTGGCATATGGCCGTCGTCCACCGCCACCCGGGAGGCGCCTTCGCTGGCGCCCAGCGCCTGGGCGGCCCGGTGAAAGCCGGGCCAGTCGCCAACGCCATTGCCGCCGGACAGGATAAAGGGCGCCTCGTGCAGGGCAATCTCGGCGGGGTCCACCGCCACCGCACCAAGATCCTCGACCCTTGCTTGGAGTGCTTGGGGCGCGTGCTGTGGCTCCAGGGCCATCGCTCTCGCCTCATGGCGGGTCTCGACCACCGGCTCGGCGCACTCAGCCAGCGCCATCAGGATGCGCGGCAGCGGACGGGGCTGGTCCTCGCGCCCGGACCCGGTCCGACAGACGCAGGACCCGTCGGCATCGAGTCCGCCATCCGCCTCGACGCGCCATACCCCGCAGGCGGGCCGCTCGCCCAGCCGTACCGCCAGCCTGCGACCCAGATCGCCGCCGTCCAGGGCGGTATCGGGAAACAGCCAATGGCGCGGCGCCAGCGCGTCGTCCACTCGGGTGCAGGCCGCCAGACGTGCCTCGGGGGCATAACCCTCCGCCACCGCCAGGCAGACCACCCGATCGGCCCCGGCCTCGCCGAGCGCCTGCTTCAGCGCGGGTGGCGGCGAATCCCCGAACAGGATGGCCACCACGGCCAGTTCAGCTCCCTCTGGCTTGGAACCGCTATCGGCCAGTCGGCGGGCCAGGCCGAACAGATCGCGATCGTGCTCGGTCAGCCTGCCGGTGGCGGTATCCGGGACCACCGCGATCCAGCCCGCCGGGGCCTCCAACGTCACCGCGCGGCGCCGGTCGCGGGCGACCTGAACGTCTGCGGTCTGGGCGCGACCTGCAGGCGACGCGGTGGCTCCCGCCTGGACACCGCTGCGGTCGATACGCCGGCGACCGTTGGGGCCAATAAAGCCCACCGCGTGGGGGTTCCGGCGCAACCGTCCCTGGGGGCCCATCCACGCCGGCGGCGAGGTGGCGTCCTCCAAAGCGGCCAGTACCGACTGATGCTGCGGATGCAGGCGGTTGCGGGCGATCCAGTCTTGCCGGGGATCGCGACGCAGCCGAGCCGTCGCTACTGGGGTGCTGCCTCGCGTCGCTTCATCGGACGGGTTCATTGGCTCAGCTCCTCTACGTCACGGCCCACGCCTCGGTCCACGACCGGGTCGGCGCCTCTTGCCACACCTCCTTTTGCGGCGACCGTCCTGTCGTGTGCTGGCGCCTTGCGCGCTTGGCGCTTGCCGGTGGGCGGCTCGATCAGCGCCTCCGCCACCAGCTCGGCGATATCGCGCACCTGGGCGGTGGCTTCGACCACCCCTTCCAGCATGGCGGTGCACTGGGGGCAGCCCACCGCCACCAGCTCGGCGCCGGTCTCGGCCACGTCGGCCATACGCATGTCGGGAATCCGCCGCTCGCCGGGCACGTCGGTGATCGGGGCGCCGCCACCCCCACCGCAGCAGCGTGAACGGAAGCCGGAGCGCTGCATCTCGGCAAGCTCGATGCCGAGCGCCGCCAGCACCTGGCGCGGCGCCTCGTATTCGCCGTTGTAGCGCCCCAGATAGCAAGGGTCATGGTAGGTGACACGGCCACGCGGACGGGACTCGAGCGTGAGCCGTCCGTCGGCGATCAACTCCTGGATAAAGGTGCTGTGGTGGCGTACCCGATAGTCGCCGCCGAAGGCGCCGTACTCGTTGCCGAGCACGTGGAAGCTGTGGGGGTCACAGGTGACGATGGTCTGAAAGCGATAGTGTGAAAGCGTCGCCACATTGGCCCGGGCCAGACGCTGAAAGGTCGCCTCGTCCCCCAGCCGACGCGCTACATCGCCGCTATCGCGCTCCTCGTTGCCAAGCACGGCAAAGTCCACCGACGCCGCCCGCAGGATCTTGACCAGGGCGCGCAGAGTACGCTGATTACGCATGTCGAAGGCGCCATCGCCCAGCCACAGCAGCACATCCACCTGGCCGTAGTCGCGCATCAGCGGGAGCGCCAGGTCGGCCGCCCAGTGCATGCGTGACCCAGGGGCGAAGCCGCCGGGATTGTCGGTGGCGATCAGATTGTCGAGCACCGCCGCGCCCTTGCCTGGAGTCTTGCCGCGCTCCAGGGTCAGGTGACGGCGCAGGTCGACGATGGCGTCCACGTGCTCGATCATCATCGGGCACTCTTCCACGCAGGCCCGGCAGGTGGTGCAGGACCACAGGGTATCGGCATCGAGCAGGGCGCCACCCGCCTCGACGACGATGGGTCCTCCCGGCCGGCCCTGGTTCTGAGAATTGTCTTGACCTCTATCTTGAGTGAGCGGCCGGCCGGGATAGGGCGAACCGTGGTAGCTGTCGGCGCTGGCGCCGGTCATGCCCCGCACCATATCCTGGATCAGCTTCTTGGGATTGAGCGGCTGGCCGGCGGCGAAGGCCGGGCACACCGCCTCGCAGCGCCCGCACTGCACGCAGGCATCGAAGCCCAGGCGCTGGTTCCAGGTGAAGTCCTCGGGACACGCCACCCCCAGCGGCGCCTCGGGGTCGTCCAGATCGAGCGCCTTGAGCCCGGTGGAGCGCGGCGTGCGCCCCTCGCGCTCGCTTGAGCGCGTGGAAAAGCGCTCTGCCCGGCGATGCCAGGCCAGGTGCAGCGCACCGGCGAAGGCGTGCTTCATCGGCCCGCCCCAGGTCATGCCCAGCATCATCTCGGCGAGCCCCAGTGCGAGCCCCACCAGCAGCACACCAGCCAGCGCCCAGCCGAGGATGCCGCCGAGCCAGCCTGGCGGCAGCAGCGAGGACAGCAGACTGACCAGTGCAACGCCGGCAAGGCTTGCCGAGAACAGCGTGAGGCTCCTGGGCAGGCGCATCCAGGGGCCACGTGACAGCCGCGCCGGCGGCGAGCGCCGCCGCCTGGCGACCAGCCTGGCACCGACCAGCATCAGCACGCTGGCGGCGAGCATCAGGCCGGTCAGGCCGAGCCTTAGCCCCGCCGGCATCGGCACCAGCAACACCAGCAGCATCAGCAGCGCAGCGGCGACGAAGCCCCCGGCGGTGGCCACGTGGGTGTTGGCGAAGGCCTTGTCCCGGGCCACCACGTGGTGCAGATCCACCAGATAGCGGCGCGGCATCGCCGCCAGGCCCGCCAACCAGGGCACCGGCGAGGGCCGCCCGCGTCGCCACAGGGTGAAGCGTCTGGCCCCACCCACCAGGGTCAGTGTCAGCACGGCCAGCACCAGCACGGCCAGCAGGTCAGGAAGAACGGTTGCGGGCATCTTCTATCTCCTCTCGACGAGGGGCAGGGGGGCGGCGACTGGGCCGCCCTCATGGCTCGCTCAAACGTCCTTGCACAGACGCAGGGCGTCATAGATCGCGGCGTGCACATTGCGCGGCGCCACCCCGTCGCCCAGTCGGAACAGCACGAAACCGGCGCTGCGATCTCCAGCGCTGCGACCTTCTGCGTCCAGGTGCGCCAGGCAGGGCTGCGGCCTGGCCGCGTAGAGCGCCTCCAGATCGACCTGACCGCGATTGAGCGAGGCCTCCTTCATCTCGAGGTAGAGCCGCTCGTCCGGGCGCACGCCGTTCTCCACCACGATCTGGTCGACCACGCGCTCCTCCTGCACCCCGCTGTACTCGTTCTCGAGCACCGCCACCAGCGACACCCCCTCGCGGTAGACCTCGTGCAGCATCAGGTCCGAGGTCATGATGACCTCCTTCTCGTACAGGCTGCGGTAGTAGGTGGGGAAGGTGGTGCCCCCCACCGCGGCCCCGGGCTTGATGTCGTCGGTGACGATCTCGACCCGGGCGCCCTTGTCGGCCAGAAAGTCGGCGGCGGATACCCCGGAGAACTCGCAGATGGAATCGAATACCAGCACGTTCTGGCCCGGTGCCACCTTGCCCGAGAGGATGTCCCAGGTGCTGACAACCAGGCTCTTTTCCGGGTCAGGGTCGAAGCCCCAGTCGGCGTACTGGTCGAGAAACGGCCGTCCGCCGGTGGCCAGCACCACCAGGTCGGGCCTCAGGTCGTCGATGGTGGGTACATCGGCCCGGGTGCCCAGGCGCAGGTCCACCTTGAGCCGGGCAAGTTCGAGCTGATACCAGCGGGTAATCCCGGCGATCTGGTCGCGACTCGGGGCCCTGGCCGCCAGGGTGATCTGGCCGCCCAGGCTGTCCTCGGCCTCGAACAGGGTCACCTCATGGCCGCGCTCGGCCAGCACCCGGGCGGCCTCCATGCCACCGGGACCGCCACCCACCACCACCGCGCGACGCCTCGGGCCTTCGCTCTGGCTGATGACATGCGGCAGGCCCATGTACTCCCGCGATGTCGCCGCGTTCTGGATGCACAGCACGTCGAGGCCCTGGTACTGGCGATCGATGCAGTAGTTGGCGCCGACACACTGACGAATCTGGTCGACCTGGCCCATCTTGATCTTGGCGATCAGGTGGGGGTCGGCGATATGCGCCCGGGTCATCCCCACCAGGTCGACGTAGCCACCTTCGAGGATGCGGTTGGCCTGGGTCGGGTCCTTGATGTTCTGGGCGTGGATCACCGGTACGCTGACCACTTCCTTGATGCCCGCGGCCAGGTGCAGGAAGGGCTCCGGCGGATAGGACATGTTGGGAATGACGTTGGCCAGGGAGTTGTGGGTGTCACAGCCGGAGCCGACCACGCCGAAGAAGTCCACCTTGCCGGTGGCGTCGTAGTAGGCGGCGATGGCCTTCATGTCGTCGTGTGTCAGGCCGTCGGGGTGAAACTCGTCGCCGCAGATGCGCATACCCACCACGAAGTCGTCGCCGACCTCGGCACGCACCGCCTTGAGCACCTCCAGGCCAAAGCGCATGCGGCCCTCGAAGGTGCCGCCCCAGGCATCCTCGCGCTTGTTGACGCGGGGGCTCCAGAACTGGTCGATCAGGTGCTGGTGCACGGCGGACAGCTCGACCCCATCGAGACCGCCCTCCTTGGCCCGGCGAGCGGCCTGGGCAAAGTCACCGACGATGCGCCAGATTTCCTCCTCCTCGATGGTCTTGCAGGTGGAACGATGGACCGGTTCGCGAATGCCCGAGGGCGACACCAGGGTGGGCCAGTCGTGGCCATCCCAGCGCGAACGACGCCCCATATGGGTAATCTGGATCATGACCTTGCCGCCGTTACGGTGCACCGCCTCGGCCAGATTCTGGAAGTGCGGAATGATGCGGTCGGTGGACAGGTTCACCGAACTCCACCAGGCCTGGGGGCTGTCGATGGAGACCACCGAGGAGCCGCCGCAGATGCATAGCCCGCAGCCGCCCTTGGCCTTCTCCTCGTAGTAGCGCACGTAGCGCTCCGTGGTCATGCCACCGTCGGTGGCGTGGACCTCGGCGTGGGCGGTGCTGACCACGCGATTGCGAATGGTCTGACTGCCGATGGTGATCGGCTCGAAGATCGCGTCAAAGGCCATGGGGAAACTCCTCTGCCCGGACGAAGGTGGAACCACGACAGACGCCTTGGCCTGCGGTGGTCACTGACTGGGGTCGCTGACGGGAGCCGCTGGCTGGGCTCGCCGACGGGGGTTGCTGTCTGAGCTCGCCGACCGGGGTTGCTGAATAGGGTCGTCAACCGGGTTCGCCGAACAGCGTCACCCAACAGGGACACCAGGGCGGCGCACCGAATCGACGAGATAGCGCAGCTCAGCGAGACACGGTGGCGAGCGGCTGGACCTCGAAGCGGCCCACCTCGCAGCCTGGCTCGGCGGCGCTCTGGGTCTGCTCGGCACGGGTACGCAGTGCCGACCCCGAGGCCGCCAGGATCTGGTCCATGGCACCGGCGAACCAGCCGGTGAACATGTACTCGACCCGGTAGCCGACCTTGCCCAGCTGGTAGACGAAGGCGCTGTGTTCCAGTCGCACCCGGGCGGTACCCGCCTCCAGGTCGATGGCCTCGGTAATGAAGCGGCCCCAGCCTCGCTGGGACAGACGCGTCATGTAGTGCTCGAACACCGCCTCGCCGGCCAGACCGTGCAACTCGGCCTCCTTCTCGCACCAGTGCCAGGCGCTCTTGTAGCCGGCGTGGTAGAGAATCTCGGCGTAGGCCTCGACGCCCAGCGCCTGCTCCACGGCGATATGGTTGTTGATAAAGAAGTGTCGCGGCACATACAGCATCGGCAGGGCGTCGGTGGTCCAGACACCGGTCTCGACGTCCACCTCTATGGGCAGTTCAGGCGCCATCTTGGTCACGGTCGACTCCTTGGCAGGCGTTATTGTTGTGGTGGTTGTGTGCTATTCGCCCCAGACATCGGCCAGCACCCGTACCCAGTTCTCGCCCATGATCTTGCGCACCTGGGCTTCGCTGAGGCCGTGGCGCAGCAGCGCCTCGGTGAGGTTGCCGAACTCGCCGATGGTGCGAATGCCCTTGGGATTGATGATCTCGCCAAAGGAGGTCAGGCGACGGGCGTAGCCCTTGTCGTGGGTCAGCCACTCGAAGAAGGCCTGATCGTGGCCCTGGGTGAAGTCGGTGCCGATACCGATGGCGTCTTCGCCGACGATATTCATCACGTAGACGATGGCCTCGACGTAGTCGTCGATGGTGGCGTTGACCCCGGCCCGCAGGAAGGGGGTGAACATGGTCACGCCGACGAAGCCGCCGTGGTCGGCGATGAACTTGAGCTCCTCATCGGACTTGTTGCGCGGATGCTCCTTGAGCCCGGAGGGCAGGCAGTGGGAATAACAGACCGGCCTGGACGACTCGAGGATCACCTCGCGGGAGGTGTTGGCGCCAACGTGAGACAGGTCACACATCACCCCGACCCGGTTCATCTCGGCGACGATCTCGCGACCGAAGCCGGACAGGCCACCGTCGCGCTCGTAGCAGCCGGTGCCCACCAGGTTCTGGGTGTTGTAGCAGAGCTGGACGATACCGACGCCGAGCTTCTTGAAGATCTCGACGTAGCCGATCTGGTCTTCAAAAGCATGGGCATTCTGAAAGCCGAAGATGATGCCGGTCTTGTCTTCCTGCTTGGCACGCCGGATGTCCGCGGTGGTGCGCACCGGCAGCACCAGGTCGCTGCACTCTTCCATCAGCGCGTTGGTGGCCACGATATTGTCCACCGTGGCCTGGAACCCCTCCCACACCGACACGGTGCAGTTGGCCGCCGACAGCCCACCACGGCGCATGTCCTCGAGGAGTTCACGGCTCCACTTGGCGATGATCAGACCGTCGATCACCGTGGCCTCGCGGTGAAGCGCCCGGGCATCGATGGCACCAGTTTCGGTTTGCGTCAGAGGGGAGTTCATCGCTGTTGTCCTTACCCGCTTCAGGGAGAGCGCCAGCATCAGAACGCTGGCGTTGTGCGGGCAGGATAGCGCCGCCCCGGGGGGCCACGACGCCTGATTGCGACGACGAGAATTCCAAAAGCGTCACCGCCGTTCCGGCAGCGACAAAAGGCACCCGTGGGCAAAGGAAAGAAGCGAAACGACGCGCCTCAAAACACCGCGAAGACGTGCCGGAAGCAAAGGGGCGAAGAGGGAAAGAAGTGAATGGACAGAACCCAAAGGATCAAGGACTGCGACGCCTGCCGGCTACAGCTTCTCCAGGTAGCCAAGGCCCAGGTTATTCATCTGTCGCTGAATCCAGGCGGCATGACGGGCGGTGCGCGGCCCCGGGTGCGAGGCGCTGCGCTCTCGCGGGTTGGGCAGCACCGCCGCCAGGCGGGCCGCCTGGGCGGCGCTCAACTGATCGGCACCGACGCCAAAGTAGTGGCGACTGGCGGCCTCCAGGCCAAAGACCCCCCGGTCGAATTCGACGATATTGAGATAGACCTCGAGGATGCGCTCCTTGGGCCACAGCAGTTCCATCAGGGTGGCGAACCAGGCCTCGAACACCTTGCGCACATAGTCCCGCCCGGTCCACAGAAACAGATTCTTGGCGGTCTGCTGGGTAATGGTGCTGGCCCCGCGCAGCGAGCCTCCGTTCATGGCGGACTCGATGGCACGCTTCAACTCCACCAGGTCGAAGCCATGATGATCGGGGAAGCGCTGGTCTTCCGCCGCAATCACCGCCAGCTTGGCGTTGTCTGACAGCTCATCCCAGGGACGCCAGCGCTGCTGGATGTCCAGCGGGTCGCCGGAGAACCAGGACGAGACCTCGCGCTCCAGCATCACCATGGAGCCGAACACCGGCACCACGCGAAACACCAGCACCAGCACCACTGACCCCAGCGCAAAGGCAAGGGTGGCGCGTAGCAGAAGTCGGCTGAGAGGGCGCCACCAGTTGCGCATGCATCGGGCTCGGTTGGAATCGATCCGGGGAGTATATCAAGGCCTTGGGTGGGGCGGGCAATCGCCGCTGTCAGCATTTTACCGGTGTGGCCAAAGGCTCTCCTGCCGATATCTGGCGTCCAGGCATGCCGAAGCCTGCTCCCAGGCCTCGTCCAGCAAATTCCGCCAGCGAAGGCGCATTGTTCAACACGCCCTTCGCTACTTGGGCAACACCTTGAAGCTGCCGTAGGTCGGCTCCCCGCGGGCTTCTTCCAACGCCGACAGCGCCCGGGACACCGGTTCGTCAGGGGCCGCCGCCAGCAGCGGGGATACGGTGCTACCGGCCACCACCGGCGAGAAGGCGCTCCAGCCCAGTCGCTCCTCCCGCGGCGGCAGGCCGAAGCACTCGCGGTAGCACTTGGAGAAGTGCGGGGTGGAGACGAAGCCACAGGCGGCGGCGATGTCGATGATCGACATCGAGGTCTGCTTCAACAGCTGACGGGCGCGATTGAGCCGCAGGCGCATGTAATAGCGCGACGGCGAGCAGTGCAGGTTGCGCTGGAACAGCCGTTCCAGCTGGCGCCGCGACAGGCTGACGTAGCGGGCCAGTTCGTCCAGGTCGATGGGCTCCTCAAGGTTGTTCTCCATCAGCGCGACGATCTCCTGCAGTCGCGGCTGGGTGGTGCCGAGCATATGCTTGAGCGGCACCCGCTGCTGGTCCTGCTCACCACGCACCCGGTCGCACACGAACATGTCGGAAATGCCCGCCGCCAGCTCGCGCCCATGGTCACGCCCGATCAGCGTCAGCATCATGTCCAGCGGCGCCGTGCCGCCGGAGCAGGTGAAACGGTCCCGATCCATGGCGAAAAGCTTCGAGGTCAGGCCGATACCCGGGTAGGCCTCCTGCAGCGCTGCCTGGCACTCCCAATGGGTGCTGACCTCATAACCCTCGAGCAGCCCGGCCCGGGCCAGCGCCCAGGCACCGGTACACACCGAGCCAAATCGCTTGAGGTGGCGTGCCTGGGCCTTCAGCCAGCTGACGTGGCCCTGGTGCACATGGCGGGTCGGCGCCACGCCGCCGCAGACCACGACCATATCCAGCGACAGCGGCACCGTGATCGACGAGTCCGGCGTCACGGTCAGGCCGTCGCTGGCCTGAAGCGGCGCACCATCCAGGCTCAGGGTGAACCAGCGATAGAGTTCCTGGCCCGACAGCTGGTTGGCCATGCGCAGCGGCTCGATGGCCGAGGCCAGCGAGATCAGGGTGAAATGCTCGAGCAGCAGAAAGCCTACGGTCTGTGGCCCCTCGGGCCGGCTAGGCAGGGTCATGGTCATCTTCTCCACAGCGTCGGCCTCCTCGTCGCAAGCCACGAGGTACCGTCACGTCCATTTGTTGTTATCGCGACGTCGTAAACGGAACAGGACTCGCGCATGGTGTCGACACCCTCGACGTTGCCAGCGTCGCTACGGGTATCGCAGGCAGGAGCGTCCGTGCTTTTCTCCGACGACTTTACGCCTGGCGACTGAGTCTCGGCATCAAAATAATCGCTATCGGCTGCCGCTTGACCAGTCGTCTCCGACAATGATGTCGCAGGTGACTATGACGAGGTCGCATCTGTCACCTGACAAGGCAAAGGATCGGCCATATTTCCCCATTCACGACAGGGCTATCTCTCCAGGCGACCCGTTGATGCCTTGCCGGGACGCCGCCTTTGGCTCGCCAGCCAGCGCACGCCCACCCCCTGCCCGGACACGCCAACACCCAGCACTCTCTTCCCCCACTCCATGGTCCGGAAGTTCAGGCCGCAGAAATCCCGGGCAAAAAAATAAGCCCAGAAACACCACGGCCCCCGATGATCGGGGGCCGTGGTGGATACCTTGGAGGGTACTGCAGGCTGGCGAGAAGTCTCACTCAGCGCTTGGCGTAGAGTTTCTCGGCGTGGTAGCGCAGGTGATCCTCGATAAAGGTCGCGATGAAGAAGTAGCTGTGGTCGTAGCCGGGCTGACGACGCAGGATCAGCGGGTGATCGCGCTCGGCACAGACCGCCTCGAGCCGCTCTGGACACAACTGCTCATAGAGGAAGTCATCGGCGTCGCCCTGGTCGATGAACAACGGCTGACGTGAGGCGCCACGGGCCACCAGTTCACAGGCGTCGTACTGGGTCCACTTGCTGGAATCCTCGCCCAGATAGGCCGAGAACGCCTTGCGCCCCCAGGGGCACTGGGTCGGATTGACGATCGGCGAGAACGCCGACACCGAGCGGTAGTGTCCCGGCTTGCGCAACGCCAGAATCAAGGCACCGTGGCCTCCCATGGAGTGACCGCTGATGGACTCGCGACCGTTGAGCGGGAAGTGCTGACGAACCACCGAAGGCAGCTCCTCGGTGACGTAGTCATACATCCGGTAGTGAGCCTTCCACGGCTCCTGGGTGGCGTTGACGTAGAAGCCCGCCCCGGACCCCAGATCGTAGCTGTCGTGCTCACCTGGCAGGTCAGTCCCCCGGGGGCTGGTGTCGGGGCAGAGGATGGCGATGCCCAGTTCCGCCGCCAGCCGATGGGCACCGGCCTTCTGCATGAAGTTTTCATCGGTGCAGGTCAGCCCCGACAGCCACCACAGCAGCGGCACCTTCTCCGTCTCGGCCTGGGGCGGCAGGTAGATGGCGAAGGTCATCTCGCAGTCCAGCGCCCGCGAATGATGACGATAGCGCTTGTGCCAGCCGCCGAAGCTGCGATTGGCGCTGACCAGTTCCAGATGTTCGCTCATGGACATGGCGACTTCCCCTCAACGATGAAGCCCCGAGGTCCGGGGCGGATAAAACGACGCGGTGCGTTCTGGCGGACGACGCGGCCGTCTGGCGGTGGGGCGAGCTGGCATCAATACTGCGCCAGCAATCGACTCACCGCCAATCGGCGCCCACCTGGCCCATCGCTTGGGTCAGGTGGGCGTGGCCTCATCAGCGCCGTCTCGATGCTACCGGCTCAGTAATGCAGTACGGTGCGGATGCTCTCGCCGGCGTGAAGCAGGTCGAAGGCCTCGTTGATCTTCTCGAACTCCATGTTGTGGGTGATGAAGTCGTCGATATTCAGCTCGCCCTTCATGTACTGCTCGACGTAGCCCGGCAGCTGGCTACGGCCCTTGACGCCACCGAAGGCAGAGCCCTTCCATACCCGACCGGTCACCAGCTGGAAAGGCCGGGTGGAGATCTCTTCGCCGGCGCCGGCGACACCGATGACGATCGACTCGCCCCAGCCCTTGTGACAGCACTCCAGCGCCGAACGCATGACGTTGACGTTGCCGATGCACTCGAACGAGTAGTCGACGCCACCGTCTGTCAGGTCGACGATCACCTGCTGGATGGAATCACTGTAGTCCTGCGGATTGACGAAGTCGGTGGCGCCAAACTGCTTGGCCAGCTCGAACTTGTCCGGGTTCACGTCGATGGCGATGATACGACCGGCCTTGGCCATCACCGCACCCTGGATCACCGCAAGGCCGATGGCACCGAGACCGAACACCGCCACGGTGGCGCCCGGCTCGACCTTGGCGGTGTTCATCACCGCGCCGATCCCGGTGGTCACCCCGCAGCCGAGCAGGCAGATCTTGTCCAGCGGCGCTTCCTTGGACACCTTGGCCAGCGAGACCTCCGGCACCACGGTGTACTCGCTGAAGGTGGAAGTGCCCATATAGTGATAGAGCGGCTTGCCATCCAGCGAGAAGCGCGTGGTGCCGTCAGGCATCTGGCCCTTGCCCTGGGTGGCACGGACCGAGCTGCACAGGTTGGTCTTGCCCGAACGGCAGAACTTGCACTCGCCGCACTCGGCCGTGTACAGCGGGATGACGTGGTCGCCGGGCTTCAGGCTGGTGACGCCCTCCCCCACCTCTTCGACCACACCGGCACCCTCGTGCCCCAGGACCGAAGGAAACAGCCCCTCCGGGTCGGCCCCGGACAGGGTATAGGCGTCGGTGTGACAGACACTGGTAGCGACCACCCTGACCAGCACTTCGCCGGCCTTGGGGCCTTCGACATCGATTTCGGTCAGGGTAAGCGGCTTGCCGGCTTCCAGGGCAATGGCGGCGCGAGACTTCATGGCAATCTCCTCGGATTGGGGGCTGCACGACAGGCAAGAACGACCAAGCCTGGCGCACTGACGTAAGGGGCACGGGCCATCCTGACCCGGTGGATGATGACCACAGTCTAGACCCCGCTACGGACTGGGATAAAGCACGCATTCGGCATAACATTGTTGCTGTCTCGCAATAATGGAGTGCGCCATGCATCCCTGGGCCGGCATTGAAGCCTTTATCGAAGTGGTACGCCTGAAGTCCTTTGCCGCCGCCGCCCGACGCCTGGGTGTATCCAGCTCCCACGTCAGCCGACAGGTAGCCGCCCTGGAGAGCCGCCTCGATACGCCGCTTCTGTATCGCACCACCCGCCAGATAAGCCTGACCGAGGCCGGTCGGCTCTACTATCAACAATGCGAGGCACTGGTCGACGGCTTTCGCGAGGCCGACGCCGTGGTCAAGGACTTCGAGGCTCACCCCAGGGGCGAGCTGGCGCTGACCTGCGCCACCACCTTTGGCGAGCGCTACGTGGCGCCTCTGATTAATGACCTGTTGATCCAGTACCCCCAGCTTGGCGTGCGCCTGCACTTCACAAACCGCCAGGTGGACCTGATCGAGGAAGGCTTCGATATCGGCATCCGCATGGGCACGCTGGAGGACAGCACCATGATCGCCCGTCGTCTGGCCGACCGCCGCGAGTACGTGGTGGGCTCCCCCGACTACTTCCAGCGCTACTCGCAGCCCCACGCCCTGTCCGAGCTGAAGCATCACCGCTGTCTGCATGGCTCACGCGATCGCTGGCGCTTCGCCGTCGACGGCATTCCCCGGGAAGTGGCGATCAAGGGGCCCTGGCAGGGCAACTCCGGCCCGGCCCTGCTCGACGCCGTGCTGAAGGGCGTGGGCCTGGGTCAGCTTCCCGACTACTACGTCGAGCATCATCTGGCCCAGGGTGAGCTGGTCTCCGTGCTCGACACCTACCGCCACAGCGATACCGGCGTCTGGGCCGTCACCCCCCACCACCGCCACCGCTCCCCCAAGGTCCGCGTGGTCATCGACTACCTGGCCGAACACCTCGCAGAGCGCCTGCCACCGCGATACCGCGACAGGCGAGGCACAGACGAGCCAGCGCCATCCGACTAACCCCCAGCGACAAAAAGGCCCTCGACACGTTTTCGTATCGAGGGCCTTCGACATCTGGTCACCAAAAGCCTTGCCTCTTGTTGCCTGCCACCTGCGACTACTGAAAGGTCCCATCCTCCTGATACTCAAGCCCGTAGTAGCTGGGAACAAAGATATTGTGTTCTTCCTGCCACTGGCGAGAAAGTCGGATCGCCTCACGGATCTGCTCAGGGGTCATTTGTTCTTCAAGGCGGGCTTTGTCGGGGGCGCTGCCGGGGGAGAGAAGGTCGTAATATTTATAGGCTTGGACGAGATCTATGTCGGTACCGATACCTTTTTCATAAAATGCTGCCAGCCCTCTAAACCCTGATGTATCGCGGCCATAAGGCATATCCTCCGTCCTAGAAAACCAACGAAATGCCTCATCGTCATCTTTATCTACACCTCTTCCTTCGTGAAGAAACACTGCCACATTCGTTGCAGAAGTCCTATCTCCTTGCTCTGCAGCCAATAAAAACCATTCGAATGCTGCAGCTTCATCTTTATCCACCAAGTCACGTAAAGTTAGCCCCCTATATGCCACGCCCAATTGTCTTTGCGATCTAATAAAACCTAGCCTAGCTGAATCCAATAGATATCTTAATGCAACTCCTTTGTTTTTCTCGACGCCACCCCCGGTATAGTACATTCCAAACAGAACGTATCCCGCATCAACTGCACCCAACCTCCAGGCGTTCTCATTATATTTCACCATATCTTCAATATTTTTCTCCACATCAAAACCACGCACTCCACCCTGAGATAAAAATCCTGACAAAAAAAAGCCCGGCCTTGAGGCCGGGCAGCGGGAGAACAGCGGCAATCGCCGTGTCTATTTGAAGTTCTTGCGCACCATGTTCTGGATCTCGCCGACGATACCGCTGCGAAAGCTCAGGACGCAGAGCACGAAGATGGACCCCAGGATGACGCTGACCCAGTTGCCCAGCGGCGACTGCGCGAGCTGAGTCTGCAGGCTGACCACCAGGCCAGCGCCGACCAGCGGGCCGAACAGGGTGCCGACACCACCGACCAGGGTCATCAGGATGACCTCGCCGGACATGTGCCAGTGGGCATCGGTGAGCGAGGCAAGCTGGAACACCACCGTCTTGGTCGCGCCGGCAAGGCCAGCAAGCCCCGCCGAGATGACGAAGGCCACCAGCTTGTAGGCGTCGACGTTGTAGCCCAGTGACACCGCCCGTGGCTCGTTCTCGCGGATGGCCTTGAGCACCTGACCGAAGGGCGAGTGCACGGTGCGCTGGATGATGGCGAAGCCGATCACGAAGATCGCCAGCACCACGTAGTACATCGCCAGGTTGTCGGACAGATCGATCAGCCCCAGCAGCTTGCCCCGCGGCACACCGTGCAGGCCATCCTCGCCCCCGGTGAAGGGCGCCTGGATGTAGAAGAAGAACATCATCTGGGCCAGCGCCAGGGTCACCATGGCGAAGTAGATGCCCTGACGACGGATCGCCAGCGCCCCAAACAGGGTGCCGAGGATCACCGCCGCCAGGGTGCCGACGACGATCCCGAGTTCCGGCGTCAGGCCCGGATAGCTCGACAGCAGAAAGCCGGTGACGTAGCCCCCGGTGGCGAGAAAGGCGGCGTGGCCGAAGGACAACAGTCCGGCGAAGCCCAGCAGCAGGTTGAAGGCACAGGCGAACAGCGCGAAGCACAGCACCTTCATCAGGAACACCGGGTAGGCAAACAGCGGCGCGACCAGGGCGATGGCCAGCAACACGATCATCAGCATGCCCTGGCGTCGGCGCGCGGCGCGGGCCCGGGTCTGAGTCGGCGTCGGCGAAGTAGTGGTTGTGGACATCTCAGGCCTCCTTTCCAAACAGCCCGGCGGGCCTCAGCATCAGCACCATGATCATCACCAGGAAGATCACGGTGTTGGCTGCCTCCGGGTAGTACACCTTGGTCAGCCCCTCGATCAGCCCCATGGCAAGACCGGTCAGGATGGCACCGAGGATCGAGCCCATGCCGCCGATCACCACCACCGCGAAGACCACGATCAACAGACTCGAGCCCATGGTCGGTGACACCGGGTACAAGGGCGCGGCGAGTACCCCGGCGAAGGCCGCCAGGGCCACCCCGAAGCCGTAGGTCAGGGTGACCAGCAGCGGCACGTTGACGCCGAAGGCCTGCATCAAGGCGGGGTTCTCGGTGCCCGCCCGCAGGTAGGCGCCAAGCCGGGTTCGCTCGATGATGAACCAGGTGCCCAGGCATACCACCAGGGCCGCCACCAGCACCCAGCCGCGATAGGTCGGCAGGAACATGAAGGGCAGCTTGATGCCGCCGCTCAACGCCTCGGGAATCGGGTAGCTGGCCCCGGACACGCCGAACAGGTTGATCAGGCTACCCTCGAAGATCAGCGCCAGGCCGAAGGTCAGCAGCAGCCCATAGAGGTGATCCAGGTGGGCGATGCGCCGCAGCACCAGACGCTCGAGCAGAGCACCGAAGGCGCCGACCACCAGCGGCACCAGCAACAGCGCCAGCCAGTAGTTGATGCCCAGGTACTGAGCCCCGAGCAGTGCAGCAAAGGCACCCAGCATGTACTGGGCGCCGTGGGCGAAATTGACGATCTTCAGCAGACCGAAGATGACCGCCAGCCCCAGGCTGAGCAGCGCATAGAAGGCGCCGTTGATCAGCCCCAGCATCAGCTGGCCCATGAACACCGCCAGCGGTACGCCGAATATCATGGTCATGATGATTTCCCTTGAGCATCAGGCCGGGGCACCACCCTGGTGACCCCGGCGTAGATCGAGCGCGGGCGGCTCAGTTGACGAGCTTGCAGGAACTCTCGGACAGCGGACGGTAGGCCTCTTCGGCCGGGATCGTGGCCTGGATCTCGTAAAGGTCCCACTCGCCCTCGGAGTCGGCGGGAGCCTTCACCTCGGCCAGGTACATGTCATGCACCATGCGACCATCCTCGCGAATCTGGCCATTGCGAGCGAAGAAGTCGTTGATCGGCGCCTCGCCCAGCTTGGCCCTGACGGTGGCAGGATCGTCGGTGCCGGCGTCTTCCAGCGCCTTCAGGTACTGGGTGGTGCTGGAGTAGATGCCGGCCTGAACCATGGTCGGCATCTTGCCCACCCGCTCGAAGTAGCGCTCGGCCCACTCGCGGGACTCGTCATCCATGTCCCAGTACCAGCCGGTGGTCAACAACAGGCCCTGAGTCGTCTCCAGGCCCATGGCATGGACGTCGTTGAGGAAGATCAGCAGGCCGGCCAGCTGCTGGCCACTCTGGGTCAGGCCAAACTGGCTGGCCGTCTTGATCGCGTTGACGGTGTCGGAGCCGGCGTTGGCCAGACCGACGATCTTGGCGCCGGAGCCCTGGGCCTGAAGGATGTAGGAGGAGAAGTCGCTGGTCGGGAACGGATGGCGAACGCGATCGATGATCGTGCCACCGTTGTCGGTGACCACCTTTTCCACGTCGCTCTCGAGGGCATGACCGAAGGCGTAGTCGGCGGTGAGCATGAACCAGCTGTCGCCGCCCTGCTCGACCACCGCCTTGGCGGTACCGTTGGCCAGCGGATAGGTGTCATAGACGTAGTGAATATGGTTCGGGGTGCAGTGTTCGTTGGTGATGCTCGAGGCCGCCGAGCCGGAAATGATGGCCAGACCACCGGCCTCCTCCAGCACCTTGGTCACGGCGATGGACACCGAGGAGGCGACCATGCCGGCCACCAGGTCGACGTTCTGCTGGTCGACCCAGCCGCGCACGGTGTTGGCGCCCACGTCGGCGCTGTTGCGATCGTCGGCGCTGAACACCTCGATGGGGGCACCGGCGACTTCGCCGCCGAAGTCCTCTACCGCCATCTTCAGCGCTTCGAGGCCGCCGGGGCCGGCCAGGTCACGGTAGGTGCCGGACATGTCGGCCAGATAGCCGATACGCACCTCGCCATCGCTGATGGCATCCTGCGCCATGGCCGACGATGCCAGGCCCAGGCCGGTGGCGGCGGCGACCGCCAGGGCCAGGTGGCGGCGGGCAAGACGGGGGGAGGAAGCGTGTACCTTGGTCATGGGAGGCTCCTGGGGCCAGCGGCCCTTGTTGTTGTTGAATAGGTTGTTGTTTAGAAAGTGGTTGTTGAACGGCTACTGCCGGACATCTTGTGGTTGATGCAAAGGTCCTCTAAGGCCTGGAAGACAGCGGCCATGGACACTAGACCCCGAGCAGGCTGTTGAGGTGCTCACGACGAGCGTCCAGATCACGCGCCTCGATGGTCTCGATGATGCGACCGTGTTCCATCACGAAGTGGCGATCGGCCAGGGGCGCGGCGAAGCGGAAGTTCTGCTCCACCAGCACGATGGTCATGCCCCGAGACTTGAGGGTAATCAGCACCTCGGCGAGCTTCTGGTTGATGACCGGTGCCAGCCCCTCGGTGATCTCGTCGAGCAGCAGGATCTCGGCCCCGGTACGCAGGATGCGGGCCATCGCCAGCATTTGCTGCTCGCCGCCGGACAGCCGCGTCCCCTGACTGCGGCGCCGCTCGTAGAGGTTGGGGAACATGGCGTAGATGTCATCCAGGCTCATTCCGCCCGAGCGCACGGTGGGCGGCAGCAGCAGGTTCTCCTCGACGTCGAGACTGGCGAAGATGCCACGCTCCTCGGGGCAGTAGCCGACCCCCAGACGCGGGATGTGATGAGGCTTCATGGCCAGGGTCTCCTGGCCGTTGATCTTGATCGAGCCACTGCGCGAACCGACCATGTTCATGATGGTCTTCAGGGTGGTGCTGCGTCCGGCACCGTTGCGCCCCAGCAGGGTCACCAGCTCTCCCCGCTTCACGCGCAGCTCCACGCCATGCAGGATATGCGACTCGCCGTAGAAGGCGTTGACGTCCGCTAGACTGAGCGCTTCGTCGCCATGGGCGCCGACCGCCGGTGAAGCAGTTGGCCTGTCGAGAGTCTGGTTCATGCGCTGGCCTCCTCACCGACGCTGGCTTCACTGCCCATGTAGGCTTCACGCACCGCCGGATCGGCCGAGACGCTGGCATAGTCGCCTTCGGCCAGTACCGAGCCCCGGGCCAGCACGGTGATGCGATCACAAAGACGACTGACGACGCTCAGATTGTGCTCGACCATCAACACGGTACGCCCGGCAGAAACCCGCCGAATCAGCTCGACGATACGGTCGACGTCCTCGGCTCCCATGCCCTGGGTGGGCTCGTCGAGCAGCATCACGGTGGGCTCCAGCGCCAAGGTGGTGGCCACCTCCAGCGCACGCTTGCGTCCGTAGGGCAACTCCACGGTGAGGACATCGGCGACGTCGGCCAGTCCCACCTGCTCGAGCAGTTCCATGGCACGCTGGTTGAGTGGCTCCAGCGAGCGCTCTGACTTCCAGAAGTGGAAGGAGGTGCCGAGCTTGCGCTGCAGGGCCACACGCACGTTCTCGAGCGCGGTCATGTGGGCGAACACGGCGGATATCTGGAACGAACGCACCAGCCCCAGCCGCGCGATCTCGTTGGCCCGCATGCGGGTGATCGGCTTGCCGCGATAGAGGATCTCGCCGCGGGTCGGCGGAAGAAACTTGGTGAGCAGATTGAAGACCGTGGTCTTGCCGGCGCCGTTGGGGCCGATCAGGGCGTGGATATGCCCTTCCGTGATCTTGAGATCCACGCCGTCCACGGCGGTGAAGCCACGAAACGACTTGGTCAGGCCACGGGTCTCTAGCACGTACTGCTGGGTCATGTGGCGTCCTCTGCGGGACCGGGGTCCCTGGCTTGAGGTTGTTATGGTTGTTCGATGCCGCGATGGCGACGCTCTACTTTACGTTTACGTAAGCTAGAAGAGTCAAAGGCCCGACGCAATTGGCCAAGCGTTGAACAAGACCAAAGATGTATTCTCCGCATTTCAATAGGTTGCTTACGACAAACCGGCAACACCTTGGCCCCGCGAGGTTTTCCCCCTGAAAAGCACAAGGCCCCCGTCGCGCTGGCGCGACGGGGGCCTGAAAGAAGAGGCTCAAATGGTTCGGTCCTCGTCGAGCGACTGGTCAACCACCACGACCAGCGCCCGCGTCCTGCTCAGCACTCGATGGCGTTGACGGCGAGTCCACCCTTGGAGGTTTCCTTGTACTTCTCCTGCATGTCGGCGCCGGTGTCGCGCATGGTGCGGATGGCCTTGTCCAGCGAGATGAAGTGCTCACCATCACCGCGACAGGCCATCAGGGCGGCGTTGATGGCCTTGACCGAGGCAATCGCATTGCGCTCGATGCAGGGCACCTGGACCAGGCCTCCGACCGGATCGCAGGTCAGCCCCAGGTTGTGCTCGAGCCCAATCTCGGCGGCGTTCTCGACCTGGGGGACGCTGGCCCCCATGACTTCGGCGAGCCCGGCCGCGGCCATGGCGCAGGCCGAGCCCACCTCACCCTGACAGCCCACCTCGGCGCCGGAGATGGAAGCATTCTTCTTGCAAAGGATGCCGACGGCACCGGCGGTCAGCAGGAAGTTGACCACGTCCTTCTCACAGGCACCGGGCTGAAACTTCATGTAGTAGTGCAGCACGGCGGGAATGATCCCCGCGGCGCCATTGGTGGGCGCGGTGACCATCCGCCCACCGGCGGCATTTTCCTCGTTGACCGCCAGGGCGTAGACGTTGACCCAGTCCATCGCCGAAAACGTCGTGGCGATCAGTCCGGCGTCATCGCCCATCGCCTCGAGACGGCGATACAGCGACGCGGCGCGACGCTTGACGTTGAGCCCGCCAGGCAACACCCCTTCCCCCTCGACACCACGGTTGACGCAGGCCTGCATGGCTTGCCAGATATCCCACAGACCGGAGCGCACCTCGGCTTCGCTGCGCCAGGCCTTCTCGTTTTCCAGCATCAGCTCGCTGATGCTCATGCCATGCAGACGACACAGCGCCATCAGTTCCGCGCCACTATTGAAGTCATAAGGCAAGGGGGTGGTGTCGGAATCCAGCGCTCCGTCCCGGGCCTGGGCCTCGTCGACGACGAAGCCACCTCCGACCGAGTAGTAGGTCTCGCGCTTGACCTCCTCGCTGTGCCCCTTGGCCACCAGCGTCATGGCGTTGGGGTGATAGGGCAGGCTCTCCTCGTGCCACTTAAGGTCTCTGGCCCACAGGAAAGGCACCGCCACCTGACCACCGAGCAACAGGGTCTGGCTCTCGAGCAGCTCTTCGATGCAGGGGCCAACAACGGCCGGATCGATGCGGTCTGGACGCTCACCCATCAGTCCCATCACGCAGGCGCGATCGGTGGCGTGGCCCTTGCCGGTGGCCGACAGCGAACCGTAGAGGTGAATCTCGATCCCCGCGACGCGCTCCAGCAGGTCCTGCGACCGCAGCGCCTCGACGAAGTCGTAGGCGGCCTTCATCGGCCCCACGGTGTGGGAGCTGGACGGCCCGATCCCGATCTTGAACAGGTCGAATACGCTGATAGCCATGGCGCTGCCTCTTGTACGAATGACGCGAAGTGTGGGGCATGAGGGGCGGAGGTCCGAGACCTGCGAGGTCAATTTCGCTAAAGCGAGGGCTGCCGTTCCTCCGGGATATCGTTATGCTGGCTGCCATCGCTTCGATGGACAAGGCAGAATATCTTGCCTTCACTATAGCTCAGCTAAACCATACCTAAACCACCGCCATACCACGGCCAGACCATGACCTCTTGTCGGAACACATCGCAATGAGTCGACTGCTCAACGCCCAGACCCACGCCTGGCTGAAGGGTTTCGCCGTCAGCGCCCGCCACCTGTCCTTCACCCGAGCGGCGGAGGAACTGCACGTCACCACCGGCGCCGTCAGCCAGCAGATCAAGCAACTGGAGGACCGGCTGGGCTTCAAGCTGTTCCGGCGCCTGCCCCGTCGCCTGGAACTGACCGAAGAAGGCAAGCGCCTGGCCGCCGTGGTGGACGACGCCTACCAGGCGGTGGGACTCGAGGTGAGTCGCTTGCGCAGCGGGGTAATGAGCGGGGTCATCCGCCTGCGCTCGGTGCCCTCCTTCCTCAACAAGTGGCTGATGCCCCGCCTGCCGCGTCTGCAGGCCAGGTTTCCCGATATCGAACTGCATATCACCGCCGAGGACAGCAACATCTCGTTGCGTGACGGCGACTTTGACCTCGCACTCGACCTCAACGACGGCCACTATCCGGGACTTGCCATCACCCCGCTGATGCAGGAACGCATCTTCCCGGTCTGTTCACCCGGCCTGCTGAAGGGCCGCCCACCGCTCAGACGTCCCGAAGACCTGGCCTGGTACCCGCTGCTGCATGACATCACCGCCTGGCGCGGCAGCCAGGAGTATGGCGAGTGGCGCCACTACCTATCCGCCATCGGCGCCCCTTCGATCAATCTGGAGCGTGGCTACACCTTCAACCGCAATCACCTCACCATGGAGGCCGCCATCGCCGGCATGGGCGTGGCGATCGCCCGGGAAACACTGATCACCAGCGAGTTGAAGAGCGGCGCCCTGATCGCCCCCTTCCGTGCCCGCGTCGACAGTGGCAAGCAGTACGGCATCGTCCACGCGGCAGGCGCCACCGACGATCGCCGGGTCAAGGCCGTGCACGACTGGCTGGTGGAGGAGGCCGGCCGCAGCGCTAACCACTAGCCCCCGTGCCTGGACGAGCGGCCCTGACCAAGCCATTGGGCACCTGTCTTGCGCCTTACCTATGCTGTATAAGCATATGGCGAAGACTGGCGAAGAATCCTTCGGGATTCCCAGACACTCCCCCGGCTCGACGGGTATAATCACTTCCAGATACACCCCTTTTCTGGAGATTGAGAGGGATGCTCAATACCCCCCCTTCCATCACGCCTACCATCAGCTTTCGCGCGACCTGCGCCAGAGCCTTGCTCTATATCCTGATCATCGGCGCGATGATGCAGGGCGTGCTGTGGGAGACCGGCCTGCCCGAAAAGATTCGCTTCAGCGAAGTCGGTTTTACCGAGAGCATGCAGACGCTGTGGCTGCTGATCAGCTGCCTGTTGCTGATCTACGCCCGCCAGGTGCTGGGCGGCCTGCCACGGGTGACGCTATTGATGTTCGGCCTGCTCGGCGCCGCCCTGATTCGCGAGCAGGACGCCTTTCTCGACGCCTACGTCTTCGACGGCGCCTGGCAGACCCTGGTGACCCTGCTGCTGCTGCCCATTCTCTATTGCGTGCTTCGCCAGCGTCACGCCTTCGTACGCGAGTTCGAGGAGTTCGTCGAAAGCTTCGCCTTCGGCCTGTTTGCAGCAGGCTTCCTCTGCACCTTTGCCTTCTCGCGGCTCTACGGCCGCAGCGAGATGTGGGAGGCCCTGCTCGCCGAACGCTACGTCAGGGTATTCAAGGACGCCGCCGAAGAGGTCACGGAACTGTTCGGCTATACCCTGCTGATGTTCGCCATGGTCGAACTGGTGCTGTGGATCCGCCGGCGTCAGGCCAGAAGCCAATAGCTCGTGACCACCACAGCGTCGTGACACGACAACGCCCGCGGCCATCACCGCGGGCGTTGTCGTTTTCAGCCTTCGCTCGCCGGAAACGCTCGCGTGCGGCAGCGCTTCACCCTGATTCGATGACATGAAAAAACGCCCGTGGCTTTCGCCACGGGCGTCCTGAGCTCACCCTACTGCTTCGCTGTCGACGCAAGCCCTGCTCGGTCGAGACAGGCGTTACTCGTCGAGGAAGGAGCGCAGCGGTTCGGAGCGGGTCGGATGGCGCAACTTGCGCAGCGCCTTGGCCTCGATCTGACGGATACGCTCGCGGGTCACGTCAAACTGCTTGCCGACCTCCTCGAGGGTGTGGTCGGTGTTCATGTCGATACCGAAGCGCATCCGCAGCACCTTGGCTTCGCGGGCGGTCAGGCCACCGAGCACGTTGCGCGTGGCTTCGACGAGGCCCTCGCCGGTGGCCGAGTCGATCGGCAGCACCATGGTGGAGTCTTCGATGAAGTCACCCAGGTGCGAATCGTCGTCGTCACCGATCGGCGTCTCCATGGAGATCGGCTCCTTGGCGATCTTGAGCACCTTGCGCACCTTGTCTTCCGGCATCTCGAGACGTTCGCCCAGTTCTTCAGGCGTCGGCTCGCGCCCCATCTCCTGCAGCATCTGCCGCGAAACGCGGTTGAGCTTGTTGATGGTCTCGATCATGTGCACCGGAATACGGATGGTGCGCGCCTGGTCGGCGATGGAACGCGTGATCGCCTGACGAATCCACCAGGTGGCGTAGGTCGAGAACTTGTAGCCGCGACGATATTCGAACTTGTCCACCGCCTTCATCAGGCCGATGTTGCCTTCCTGGATCAGGTCGAGGAACTGCAGGCCGCGATTGGTGTACTTCTTGGCGATGGAGATGACCAGACGCAGGTTGGCCTCGACCATCTCCTTCTTGGCACGGCGAGCCTTGGCCTCACCGATGGACAGGCGACGATTGACCTCCTTCACCTCGCTCACCGGCAGCTGGATCATCTCCTCCTCGAAGGCGATCTTGCGCTGGGCACGCTGTACGTCAGCCTTGAGCGGCGCGAGACGATCGGCGTAGCGGGCGTTGTCGGCCATGAAGTCGTCGAGCCAGTCGAGCCGGGACTCGTTGCTCGGGAAGGCCTTGATAAAGGCCTTGCGCGGCACCTTGGCCTGCTTCACCAGGAGCTGCATCACCGTCTTTTCCTGGGCACGCACCTGCTCGACGCTGATGCGGACCTGTCCGACCAGACGTTCGAAGTGCTTGGGCACCAGCTTGATCGGAGAGAACAGCTCGGCCAGACGTGCCAGCTCTTCCTGAGCCTCACGGGACTGACGACCGTGGGTCTCGATGGCGGCGTTGGCGGCCTGACTCTGCTCGCGAATCTGCCCGAAACGCGCACGGGCCTCTTCCGGATCCGGGCCACCACCGGAGTCGTCCTCTTCTTCCTCGCCGTCTTCGTCGTCGTCGCTGGCAGCCTGCTCGTCCACCTCGGGCACTTCGGCCTCGGCCACGCCGGGGATGCCTTCGTCGGGGTCGATGAAGCCGGAAAACAGGTCAGAGAGACGTCCCGGCGCTTCCTCGTCCTGGGTGGCATCGTAGGCATCGAGGATCGACTCGACGGCACCCGGCACATAGGCCAGCGCCGACATGACTTCACGGGTGCCTTCTTCGATGCGCTTGGCGATCTCGATCTCGCCTTCACGAGTCAACAGCTCGACGGTGCCCATCTCGCGCATGTACATGCGCACCGGGTCCGTGGTGCGACCGACATCGCTTTCCACCGCGGCCAGGGCCGCCACTGCCTCTTCAGCCGCGGATTCATCGGTTGAGTGATCCGACATCATCAGGGTATCTTCGTCGGGAGCTTCCTCGACGACGTTAATACCCATGTCATTGATCATGCCGATGATATCTTCCACCTGGTCGGGGTCGGCGATATCTTCGGGAAGGTGGTCGTTGACCTCGGCATAGGTCAGGAAGCCCTGTTCCTTGCCGCGCGCGATCAACTCCTTCAGACGTGACTGCTGCTGCGCATTTCCAGCCATAGAAACCCTATCTCGACGAAGAAGAATGAAGCACCTGAAGCGCTAAGGTGGAGAAACTCGGTAAGCCGGACAGTATAGCGGTTTTGGGGCCACTTCTGCCAGTCTGGAGTGTTTGCGCGATGTCTCAGGTGTGTTAGTTTATCTGGTTGCGCCACTTGTCAGCGCCGTATCCCTTAGATGGTGATGGTAGGACAAAATTCAACCCTACCCGCATCCATACCTCATATTTGTCGTCGATCGCTCACAGGTTCTTACCATTGGTGGTAGCCGAACCTGCCGTCGTGACAGCGCTCGCGCCCTGCCGCAAGCGACCTAGCGCCCCGCCGCCAGCAACTCCATCAAGCGCCCGCGTTCTTCACTCGACAACCGCTCGCCGGACTGTTGCCGCCTCAGCAAGGCGTCGATCTCTTCCTGCCGGGACGGGGTCTGACTGGCTCTCTGAAAATAGCTCACCAGACCATCGAGCTCCGCCGCCCTGGCCGCCACCGGGATCAACAACTCCCGTCGCGCCAGCGCCGCCAGCCGCTCACCGTCCTCGCTGCCGTGAAAGTGCATCAGCAGCACCTGAGCGCTTGAGTAGCCGCCAGCGCGCAGCAAGGTAATGACCTCCCGGCATAGCCGGGCGTCCTCGTCCTGCCCCCCGCACCAGTCCAGCGATTCGGGCAAGCGCTCCACCAGCCTGGGCTCGTGAACCAGCAATTGCAGGGTTCGCGCCATCAGGCCAAGGGCGCCCCCGGAACGGCGCGGTCGCGGCGCCGGCTCGCCGTCCTCGACGACGGGTTCGAACAACTCATCGACCGGCGCGACGTCGTTGTCTTCGGGCGCCGGCGCCAGCAGCGCCTCGAAGCGCGACTGCTCGACCCCGGTGCGACGCGAGAGCTCGGTCAGCATCAGCGACTTGAGCACCCCCTGCGGCAGCTTCTCGATCGCTGCCAGCACCTGACTGGCGTAGCGCTCTCGCGACTCAAGCTGGGCCAGATCGCGCCCCTGGGCGGCGTGCTCGAACAGAAACTCCGACAGAGGGCTTGCGCACGTCACCCGATCCTCGAAGGCCTCGGTTCCCTCCTTGCGCACCAGGGAGTCGGGATCCTCTCCCTCCGGCAGGAACAGGAAGCGTGCCTGGCGACCATCGATCATCTCCGGCAGTACCGTTTCCAGCGCCCGCGCCGCCGCCTGACGTCCCGCCTTGTCGCCGTCGAAGCAGAACACCACCTCGCTGACCAGACGGAACAGCCGACGCAGGTGATCGGCGGTGGTGGCGGTGCCAAGCGTCGCCACCGCGTTGCGGATGCCGAACTGGGCCAGCGCCACCACGTCCATGTAGCCCTCGACGATCAGCAGGCGTTCCAGGCGATGATTGGCCTGACGTGCCTCATAGAGGCCGTAGAGCTCGCGCCCCTTGTGGAACACCGGCGTCTCTGGAGAGTTCAGGTACTTGGGCTTGGCGTCGCCCATCACTCGGCCGCCGAAGCCAAGCGTCCTGCCGCGAATGTCGCGGATCGGAAAGACGACCCGATCGCGGAAGCGGTCGTAGCTGCGGCCACTGTCCTCGTGATGCACCAGCAGGCCGTACTCGATCTGCACCGACTCATCGACGCCCTGGCTGCCCAGGTGTCGCTTCAGCGCCTCCCACTGGGCCGGCGCGTAGCCGATGCCGAAGGTCTCGCGCACCTCATCGGACAGCCCTCGACCCTCGAGGTATTCGCGCGCCGCCTTGCCTTCTGGCATCTTGAGCCGCTCGCGAAAATAGCTGGCCGACATTTCCAGCAGGTTGACGCCTTCCTTGCGCTTCTTCTCGCGGGCCTGGGCGCGAGGGTCGTCCGCCCCTTCCCTCGGCACTTCCATTCCCATCCGCGAGGCCAGCTGCTCCACCGCTTCGGGAAACCGCAGCTTGTCGTACTCCATCAGAAAGCGCAGGGCGTTGCCGTGGGCGCCGCAGCCGAAGCAGTGATAGAACTGCTTGTCCGCACTGACCGTGAAAGACGGGCTCTTTTCCTGGTGGAAGGGGCACAGACCGGAATGGTTGCGCCCGGCCTTTTTCAGCTTGACGCGCTCTCCCACCACTTCGACCACGTCGACGCGGGCAAGGAGATCATCGATGAAACGCTGGGGAATCTGACCGGCCATATTCTGCTCGACAGGAGCTCTCTCGACTTAAGCGCGCTAGTCTAGACTGAAACGCGCTAGACAATGCACTAGCAGGAGCAAGAGAAGCGAAGCGGGAGTCGGCGACAAACGTCAGAAAAACAAGCGGCCACCTCAATGGCGGCCGCTTGGCGTCCTCCTGAACCGAGGGCGGCGGACCGCGCTCGACTCAAGTACGGATCAATAGAGCCGTTCGAAACGCTTGCGCTCGCGCTGGAGCTTCTTGGCGTGACGCTTGACAGCGGCAGCAGCCTTGCGCTTGCGCTCGGCAGTCGGCTTCTCGTACTGCTCACGACGACGAACCTCGGACAGAACGCCGGCTTTTTCACAGGAACGCTTGAAGCGACGCAGAGCGACGTCAAACGGCTCGTTATCACGTACTTTGACAGAAGGCATTAAGCACTCACCTACCTTGGGTAACTTGAGTTCGGTTTGTACGCACACCTTCAAGGCCAATACCCCGCACCACTCCTTGTCCGGCCAACCCTTGAGCTGACAACAGCTCAGCGCAGGAACCCTGCGGGCATGACCTGAAACGGAACAGAGACGGGGGAAGCGAGCCCTGGATGCACGACCCAGTCTTGCAGCGGACAGTATTTTAGTGACCATCCCGCTTTCTTGCAAATGCTTTCGTCTCACTCACCCTTCAATCTGTACCCGCCGCCAGCGCTGCTTGCCTGCCACAAGGCGCGCCGCGGCCGCCGAAAGGGAGCCCGTCGCTTATGCAGCGGAAGCCAAATCGGCGTAGAATACTCCCCCCTTTCACCGTTTCCCGAGCCCGATCCATGCGCGTACTAGGCATCGAAACCTCCTGCGACGAGACCGGCGTCGCCCTTTACGACACCGACCGCGGCTTGCTGGCCGATGCGTTGCATAGCCAGGTGGCGATGCACGCGGACTACGGCGGTGTGGTGCCGGAACTCGCCTCTCGCGACCATACCCGGCGCCTGCTGCCGTTGATCGACCAGGTGCTCTCTGGAGCACAGCTCGAACGCACCCAGCTGGACGCCATCGCCTACACGGCAGGCCCCGGGCTGGTCGGCGCGCTGATGGTCGGCGCCAGCACCGCCCACGGCATGGCCCGCGCACTCGGCATTCCGGTGCTCGGCGTTCACCATATGGAAGGACACCTGCTCGCTCCCATGCTCGAGGACGAGCCTCCGGCCTTTCCCTTCGTGGCATTGCTGGTCTCGGGCGGCCACACCCAGCTGGTCCAGGTTGACGGCATCGGGTGCTATCAACTGCTGGGCGAATCGGTGGACGATGCCGCCGGTGAAGCCTTCGACAAGGCTGCCAAGATGCTGGACCTCGATTATCCCGGCGGCCCGCGGGTAGCCGCCCTGGCCGAGGGCGGCGACCCGGGCCGCTTCCGCTTCCCCCGGCCGATGACCGATCGCCCGGGTCTCGACTTCAGCTTTTCGGGGCTCAAGACCCACACCCTGACCGCCATTCGTCACTTAGAACAGGCTGGCCAGCTCGACGACCAGGCCCGCGCCGACGTCGCCAGAGCCTTCGAGGAGGCCGTCGCCGACACCCTGGCGATCAAGTGCCGTCGGGCCCTCAAGCAGACCGGGCTCACCCGCCTGGTGGTGGCCGGCGGTGTCAGTGCCAATGTGCGCCTGCGCGCCAAGCTGGAAGAAGCGACGCGAAAACAGGGGGCTCGCGCCTACTACCCTCGCGGCCGCTTCTGCACCGACAACGGGGCCATGATCGCTTATGCCGGTGCTCAGCGCCTGCTGGCGGGAGAACGCGATACCGTGGGTCAGATGAAGGCGGTGCCGCGCTGGCCGATGGATCAACTCAGCGCGCCGTAGTCGACTAGCAAGAAGAAAGGGCCATGATTGCGCTCTCTATACGCCCAGGAGCCCTGCCTGCCCCATCGAGCCGGTCGCTTTACAGGTGGGGCTCCTTGCCCTGGCGCAACCGGCCGATATTGATGGCGTGGCGGGCCACCACAAGACCGGCGAATACCAGCACTACCCAGACAAAGTCCGGCGCCAGCCACAGGCTCAGCAGCGGGGCCAGGGTGGCGCTGGTCAGTGAGGCCACCGCCGCGGTGTGCGCCCACCAGGCAAGCAGCGCCCAGATCACGGCGCTGACCAGGGCTACCCCAGGGGTCAACAACAGCATCACGCCGAAGGCGCTGGCCACCGCCTTGCCACCACGGAAGCGATACCACGCCGGGTAGCAGTGGCCCAGCAGCACACCGAGCCCCACCAGGCCTAGCCCCCAGGGCGGCAGTTCGAGCCACAGGCCGAGCAGCAGCACCGGCCAGCTTTTCAGGGCGTCGATCGCCAGCGTCGCCAGCGCCAGCGGCACGCCGTGCTGGCGAAGCACATTGGAGAAGCCGGGATTGCAGGAGCCGCTGAGCCGCGGATCCGGGCGCCCGGCCCAGCGGCAGACGCTGATGGCGCCCAGCCAGGTGCCGCTCAGGTAGGCAAGAGCGGTCAAGGGCAGTATCACTTCCAACGATGAACCCATGGCAACTCCTGACCCGACGCAACCGGTGCTGGCGAAAGATGCCACACTCAAGGGCATTCCGTCGTAGTTTGCCAGTACGAGCACTCGCGAGTCACCCGCGGCCTGTTTCCCGGGGGGCGGCTCAAGTACAATCGGGCGCCTTGTCACACCTGCTTTTCCCGGTTCTTGCTTAGCGGCCGGGAGGACAATCACCGGGGATCACCGATGGATCAGGTACTGATCGAAGGCCTTGAACTGGATACCGTCATCGGCGTCTATGACTGGGAGCGCAGCATCACCCAGCGCCTGACGCTGGACCTGGTGCTGGCCACCGACATCCGCGCTGCAGCGCAAGACGATGACCTGAGCCAGACCCTCGACTATGACGCCATCAGCCGTCGCATCGGGGTCTTCGCCGAAGAACACAGCTTCGAGTTGGTGGAAACCTTCGCCGAGCGGCTGGCGGAACTATTTCAGGAGGAGTTCGGCGTGCCCTGGCTGAAGATGACCCTGCGCAAGCCCGGGGCGGTGGCCAACGCCCGCGCCGTAGGCGTCAGCATCGAGCGCGGTCAGCGCCCCGGGGGCCACTGATGGCGCTGGTAACCCTGAGTCTTGGCAGCAATATCGAGCGCGACCAGCATATTCGCGTCTGCCTGGACGCCCTGTCGGAGACCTTTGGCGAGCTTGCCATCTCGCGGGTCTACGAAAGCAAGCCGGTCGGCTTCGAAGACGGTCGCAACTTCTACAACCTGGTGGTCGCCCTCTACAGCGACTGGTCCGTTGGCGAACTGCAGGCCTGGTGCAAACGTCTCGAGGCCGCCAATGGTCGACGCAAGGACAGCCCCAAGTTCAGCCCTCGCACCCTCGACGTGGACATCCTCACCGTCGGCGAGCAGGTAGGCGACATCGACGGCGTCAGCCTGCCGCGAGGCGAAATCCTGCACCACGCCTTCGTGCTCTGGCCCATGGCCGAGCTGCTGCCGGAGCACCGCCACCCCCTCGACGGGCGCTGCTATCAGGAGATCTGGCAGGCCTTCGACGCGGACGACCAGCCGTTGTGGCCCATCGAGTTCCACTGGGGGGATCGGGCGCTGCCTTCACGCGCAGCACTCGAGGGGACTCTCGAGCAGTAGCCCCGCAAGCCCGCTAGCGCCAGGCGTCTTCCAGGACGGCAAGCCGCCTGTGTCGTAGCTCCTGACCCAGCGCCGCACCCTTGAAGCCCTCATCGAGCAGGTCTCTGGGCGAGAGCGCCAGCGCCGTACGATAGCCCAGCGCCAACCGTTCGGCGTCCCCGGGACGCCTAAGTGCCAGCACCGCCAGCAGCGGCGACACCCGCTCACCGCGGCGCCAGGCGTCGATGCCATCGAGCCAGTCCATGGCGATCAACGGCGCCGAGCGATCACCGTCCTGAGCAAGCGACGACGCCAGCTGTCGGGTCGACGCTAACTGATGCCCGGCGTCACGATAGTCGTTGGGTAGCTTGAGGCGCTCCTCCAGGGCCTTGCGTGCGGGCGCACTCAGTGCCTCCACCAGTCGCCCCCAGCGCCAACAGGGCGAACCGGACAACGCCTCGGGCAATCTCGTCATCCGAACAAGCGCACGCTCCAGGGCATCACCGCCCGCCTCGCTCAGCGCCGGCATCAGCCGCTTAAGTGCACCGCAGGCGGCCAGGGCATCGAAGTAATGCCGCGGCTCGGGCTCGCCGAGCGCTTTCTCGGTCTCCACCCAGACCCGCTCGGCCACCAGATGGTCGAGCTCACCGCTGTCGGCCAGTTGGCGCATCAGCGCCTGGGTCGGTTCGGCGATGCGAAAACCAAGACCTGCATAACGGGCCAGAAAGCGGGCGGTACGCAGCACCCTCAAGGGATCCTCGACGAAAGCCGGGCTGACGTGGCGCAGCAGTCGATCATCGAGGTCTCGACGGCCATCGAAGGGATCCACCAGCGCGCCGTCGAGTGACTCGGCCATGGCGTTGATGGTCAGATCGCGGCGGGCCAGGTCTTCCTCCAGGGTCACCTCGGGGCTGGCGTGCACCACAAAGCCGGTATAGCCGTGACCAGACTTTCGCTCGGTCCGCGCCAGGGCGTACTCTTCGTGGGTCTCGGGGTGCAGAAATACCGGAAAGTCGCGCCCCACCGGGCGAAAACCACGCTGGCGCATGGCCTCGGGGGTGGCACCGACCACCACCCAGTCGGTGTCCTTCACCGGCCAGCCAAGCAGCGCGTCGCGTACCGCGCCACCCACCCGATAGACCTCCAGCCCCGCACAAGGCTCGTCGCCCTGACGCTGCTCGCGTTCCTGGGTCATGACGCCATCCGGCTCACCCGTTCGGGCAGGCGATGCTGCCACTCGGTAAAGCCACCATCGAGGCTGTAGACGCGCTCGAAGCCCTGGGCGCTGAGCCAGCTTGCCGCCTGCTGGCTGGAATGGCCGTGATAGCACACCACTACCAGGGGTCTATCCTTCGGCGTCTGTTCGACCAACGGCCCTACGCTGTGGTTGTCCAGATGGCGGCTGCCGGGAATGTGGCCCTGGGCGTAGCTGCCGGGATCGCGAATATCGACGAGACACAGCTCGCCTTGCTCATCGAGCCACTGGCTCAGGCGCTCGATATCCAGATGTTCGAAGGCGGCGGACGTCATATGGACTCCTTGATAAAGGGAAGGGTCGGGCACGGGGAAGTGGGTCTCGGCGAGTGGCCTGCGGCGTTACGCAAACTGCCGACTGGGCACGCTGATGCGCTCGCCGCTGTCCAGGTCCAGCGCGGTCAGGCTGCCGCCCCAGACGCAGCCGGTATCCAGCGCCTCGGCGCGAACCCGACTGCCGCTGGCCTCGCCGTTGAGCGCGGCCCAGTGGCCGAACAGCAGCCAGGGATCATCCTGGCGAGGGTACTGAAACCAGGGAGCGAAGCCATCCGGCGCACTGTCCAGGCCTTCCTTGGCGTCGAAATCCAGGCGCCCCTCGGCGTCGATGAAGCGCATACGGGTCAGGGTGTTGACGATGGCCCGCAGGCGGTCGACCCCTTCCTGGTGCGGCTTGAAGCGGCGCGGACGATTGCCGTACATGCGCGTGAGAAAATCGCCGGCACGCTCGCCGGTCAGCATCCACTCGACCTCACCGGCCAGCGACTCGGCCTGATCCAGCCCCCACTGGGGCGGCAGGCCGGCGTGGGTCATCAGGGTATTGCCATCGCGCACCAGCAGCGGCCTGGCCTGGAGCCAGTCGAGCAGGGTCTCGCGATCCTCGGCCTCTAGAATATCGTCGATGGTGTCCTTGCGCTTGGTCGCGGCGCCACCTCGCGCCACCGCCAGCAAATGCAGGTCGTGGTTGCCTAGCACCACCCTGGCCGCCTCCCCCAGCGCCATCACTTCGCGCAGGCAGGCCAGCGACCCCGGCCCGCGGTTGACCAGATCTCCGGCCAGCCACAACTGATCCCGACGTGGATCGAAGTCGAGCGCCTCGAGCAGGGCGATGAATTCCTCGTGACAGCCTTGAAGGTCACCGATAGCGTAGCGTTTCATAGGATCTCGGGGCTCTTGAAGGGCGTTCGATTCGCCAGATCAGTGAATCTGGTTGGGTGTGGCCAGGCGAAACACCGTGATCGGCACCTCGAAGGGACGCTGGCTGGCGGTGTCCACGCAGGTGTAGGCCCCTTCCATGAACCCTACCGGCCCGTCGAGAATGGCACGACTGGTGTACTGAAAGGTCTGACCGGGGCCTATCATCGGCTGCTTGCCGACCACCCCCTTGCCACGAACCTCCTGGACCTGCCCGCTGGTCTGGGTGATCTTCCAGAAACGCGCCATCAACTGAATATTCCCCGGCGAATGATTGTGCACCGTCACCGTGTAGCTGAACACGAAGCGGTTCTCCATCGGCGAAGATTCATCTTCACGATAGGCGGGCTCCACATCGACCCTTACGTCGGGCATCTCGCTCATGACGGATTCTCCTCTGCACTCAAGGCGTTGGCGATGGACACGAACTCTTCCACCTCCAGCGTCTGGGGCCGCCGGCTCGGATCGATACCGAGGGCCTCGAGGGCGTCACCGTCGATGCGTCCCTTGAGATTGTTGCGCAGCGTCTTGCGCCGCTGACCGAAGGCCTCGCGCACCACGTCGAACAGCAACGTCTCGTCCTTGGCCCGCCCCTGGGGTCGCTCACGCGGGGTCAGCCTGACGATGGCCGAGTCCACCTTGGGACGCGGCACGAAGGCCTCCGGCGGTACCACGAACAGCGAATCGACGTCGCAGAAGTACTGCGCCAGCACCGACAGCCGCCCACGATCACCTCCGCCCGGTGGCGCCGCAAGACGATCCACCACCTCCTTCTGCAGCATGAAGTGCATGTCCTGGATGGCGTCGCCAGCCTTGAGCAGGTGCGAGATCAGCGGGGTCGAGATGTTGTAGGGAAGGTTGCCGACGACCCTGAGTGGCTGGCCCTCGCCGCGTAGCGCAACGAAGTCCATCTTGAGGGCGTCGCCTTCGTGGATGACGAAGTTCGGGTGATTGAAGAATTGCACCCGCAGCCCCGGAATCAGGTCCCGGTCCAGCTCGATGACCTCGAGATCACCGTCGGTGGCATCGAGCAGTGGTTCGGTCAGCGCCCCCTGGCCTGGGCCGATCTCGACCATACGGTCGCCGGGGCGCGCCCCGATGGAACGCACGATGCGCGAGATGACGCCGGGATCACGCAAGAAGTTCTGACCGAAGCGCTTGCGGGCCCGGTGCGCCGTGGGGCGGGATGACATGCTTGAATCCTTTGCAAAACGAGGGTTGGGGTGACGGACCTTCAGCGCTCGGCCACCCGGCTGCCCATATCCTCGGCGACGGCAATCGCCACCGCCAGGCTATCGGGACTGGCAGTGCCATGCCCGGCCAGGTCCAGGGCGGTGCCGTGGTCCACCGAGGTCCGTGCCAGCGGCAGCCCTAATGTGATGTTGGCGGCCTGGCCGAATCCCGAGTACTTGAGCACCGGCAGACCCTGGTCATGATACATCGCCAGCACCGCGTCGACGCCGTCGAGATGACGCGGGGTGAACAGGGTATCCGCCGGCAGCGGCCCGTCAAGGGCCAGTCCTTCTTCACGTAGCCGTTCGAGCACCGGGGTGATGATCTCGATCTCTTCGCGCCCGAGATGCCCATCCTCGCCGGCGTGGGGGTTCAGACCGCACACGGCGATCCGCGGAGAGACAACGCCAAAGAAGTCTGTCAGGTCCCGGGCCAGAATACGCAGCACTCGCTCGAGACCCTCTCGAGACAGCGCGTCGGCCACCTCGCGCAGCGGCAGGTGGGTGGTCGCCAGGGCCACCCGCAGCGGTATCGAACGCAATGAATCAGTGGTGGCGTCGGCCGAGACGACGCGCCCGTGCAGGGCGCTGTCGGTGGCCAGCATCATGACCACCTCCTCGACCCCGCAGGCATCGCGCAGGTACTCGGTGTGGCCGGTGAAGTGGTGATGGCCCGCGTCGCGGATCACCCCCTTGTGCAGCGGCGCCGTGACCATCGCCGAGGCCTTGCCGGCCAGGCACTGGACCACCGCCATATCCAGGGTCTCGAGCACATAGTCGGCGTTGGCCGTCGACAGCACGCCAGGCTCGCTGGCCTCCTTGAGCGCGACCGGCCATACCGCCAGACGCTGCCGGCGCGGCCCCGGGTGCGCCTCGCCCGGTGCCGCTATTACCACCTCGACATCCAGTCCGAGCGCCAAGGCGCGAGCCCTCAACAGCTCTGGGTCGCCAATGGCGACCCAGTCGGTGGCGTGGCGCGCAGCCAGCATCAGGGCAAGCTCGGGACCGATGCCGGCGGGTTCGCCGGTGGTCACCACGATCGGTGCCTTCATCCGCTGCGACATCAGCCCTGGTTCAGGCGCTTCTCGACGAAGGCCTCGCCGCGAATTTCCTGAACCCACTTCTCGAGTTCATCGCCGGCCTTGCGCTGGAAGATCGCCTGGCGCGCCTCCTCGCGGCTGGTACCGACGCCTTGCTGCTGCAGATAGCGCTCGACCTCGGACTCGGAGATGTTGATCCGGCTGGACACCTGGGCCTGCTGGACCTTCATGATCAGCATCTCGCGACGGATCTGATCACGCACCTGGGACAGGCTCATGCCCTGGGACTCGAGCCGATCGGCGAACTGCTCCAGGCTGACACCGTTCTGGTTGGCCACGGCGCGCACCTGACGATTGAGCTCGGTATCGTCGACGCTCAGGTTCATGCGCTCGGCCATCTGCACCTCGATCTCCTCGACGATCATGCGGTCCAGAATCTGCTCACGCAGGGCCTGCTCCGGAGGAGTGTCCATGTCGCTGGCGCGCAGTCTGGCCATGGCCTGCTCGACACGGTCATCGAGCTGGGAGGCCATGATGGCGTCCTCGTTGACCACGGCGACGATCCGATCCAGCGGCTGGCGGTAACCATCCTGGGCGTGGGCCGCCACGGTGGTCAGTGCCAGGCAGGCGGCCATCGCCAGGGCGGCAAGGGGTCGGCTACGCATAGTCATGCTTCCTCGTTCACTCAGATTCGATGCGGCGAGCACGTCTCGTGCTCGCCGTTGGGGATACGCCAGGGTATTTAGTTCAGGCCGGGACGGTAACCGGGCACCGCAGACTGGAAGTAGGTGTCCGCGTCGCCACCGATGCCACCGAAGCCCTTGAGCACAAAGCGCAGGAAGAGCCCGCGATCCGTGGTGTCGTCCTCGATGTTGTTGGCGGTGTCCTCGTCCTCGATCCACTCGCGCCACACGACCTGCACACCATAACAGCAGTCGTTCCACTGCACACCCGCCATCTGGTCGAGGGCACGGTCGTTGGTGTTGTCGTAGAGCACCCGGCCGATGACGTCGAAACGATCCGTCGCCTTGTAGGCGAAGGACATGTCGTACTCTTCGCGGTTGTAGTTGCGAACGTCATCGTCATCGTCGGCGTTGTCGAAGCCTTCGATCTCCCAGCGGTAGCCCAGGTTGAGCACGTGACCGGCGTCGGCACGGTACTGCACGCCGAGGCCGGTGCTCTCGGTGCGACTCTCCTCGTCGTCGTAGAGCCACTGCCAGCGGGTGCTCCAATTGTCGGTGATCTGCCAGTTGATTCGGGTCACCCAGGGCGAACGATCGCGGGTGGCTTCGTAGTAGTCGAAGGACTCCTCATCACCGGGCAAGGTGTCGGGATCACCGGCCATATCGATATTGCGGTCCTCGAAGTAGGCCGACTGCCCGACCCCCACAGACAACCGCTCGCGGCCGCTCTGGTCTTCGAGGAAGCGGCTTTCCACGCCGTAGGACAAACGGTTCAGGTCACCCAGACGATCGCCGCCGGAGAAGCGGTACGGCGACCACAGCTGGCCCCACGAGAACGCCAGCTCCTCGGTGTCGAAGTCGGGGAAGTCGCTCTGGTCGCGCTCCGGTACGTAGGCGTAGTTGAGGCGTGGCTCGAGGGTCTGGCGCCAGTCGTCACCGCCAAAGGCGAAGTCGCGCTCGAAGATCAGCCCGGCGTCGATGGTGGTCACCGGTGCGGTCAGCGTCGGGCTCTCGCTGTTGTCGGTGATGCGCTCGTCATAGTCGAGGTCATAGCTCGTGTGCTGCAGCGCCACGCGGGGTTCGAAGAAGCCCCAGCTCGGCTCGAAGCGGTAGCCCACCGCCGGCGCCAGATCCAGGCGGGCGCCCTTGACGTCTTCCCTGAGCGGGATGCGGCGCTGGGTATCCTCGTAGTCGTAGAAGCCGTTCTCGTCGCCCTCGATATCGCGCCAGAAGTAGGTGGCGTTGGAGTTCCACTCCTGATAGAAGCCGAGGTCCTGGGACCAGCGGCCGTTGGCGGTCAGGCTCGGCAGCCGGTAGAAGGGCTTGTCGCCTTCGTCGACCGGATCGTCCAGCAGCTGATAGCCCTGGGCCTTGGCCTGGAGGTTCCAGGTGTCGCCGAGGTAGTCGATCTGGGCCAGACGCGCCATGTTGCTGGTATCGGTCTCACCAAAGGTACGCCCGAAGTCATCGAAATAGCGGCCGTCACTGGCGGCGCCATAGCGCAGCCGGTAGGGAACGCGCGAGCTGAAGCGCCCGTAATGGCTGTAGTCGAAGTACCAGCGTTCGTCGCCGTTCTCGAGCTCGGTGGTGGAGTCGTCATCTCCGGCGGACTCGTCGTCACCGATGTAGGCGCCTTCCAGAGTGCCCTGATCGGTGGGAAACAGGTAACGGAACTCCGCCCCCATCAGTAACCCGCTGTCGTCGATCCAGCGCGGGGTGATGGTGGCGTCATAGTTGGGCGCCAGATTCAGATAGAAGGGCTGTGCGTAGTCGACACCACCGTCGGAGACGCCGATGGTCGGCCACAGGAAGCCTGTCTGGCGCCGCTCGTCGATGGGAAAGCGCACCCAGGGCCAGTAGAACACCGGCACATCGCCTACCTCCAGGCGGGCATGCTTGGCGGTACCGTAGCCCTGATTGCGATCCAGCAGAATATCGTTGCCGATCAGGCGCCAGGTGCTGTCGCCAGGCTCACAGGTGGTGAAGCTGGCCTCGCGCAAACGAAAGACGTTGTCACTGACTCGCTCGAGCTGGATGGCATCGCCGCGCAGGCGCGACTCGTGGGCCACGTAGTGGGCCGAATCGATGGTGGCCTGGTCGCTGTTCAGCGACACCTCGGCGCTGTCACCGCGCACCAGCAGGCCCTTGTCGCGCAGGGTCAGGGGACCACTGGCGTTGGCCAGGTCACGCTCCGGTGGTACCTGCACCCGGGTTGCCTCGAGCTGGGTATCGCCCTTGCGCAGCACCACTTCACCGTCGAGCACGGTGTCACCGTCGGTGCCGTAGTTGGCGGTGTTGGATTCGCTGTTGACCTGGCCATCGATGGCCGGCGCAGGAAGGCGGTATTCGGGCTGAACGTAGTAGCCTCGGCACACCGTCCCGGCGGGACGGTCATCGCCCCAGGGCTGCCAATCCATCTGGCTTGCCGGCAGGGGTTCAGGTGGGGCCGCCCACAGGGGGGACGACACCAGACTGGTGGTGGCGAGGCCCGCCAGGGCCGTCCATGCGTATCGCTTGGCCATGTTGCACGCTGTCCTCGACGGGGTGAATCGGTATTATACAGGCCGCGGCCGACCTGTAACGCCGATCTGTACCAACGAGATTCGCGCCACGGCCGCCCTTGATCCATGCACAGCATGCGGTGAGGCCAACGGAGCGTCAACCGACATTGGCATCCTTCGCCCTGCCGCCACCAGGAGTTTTCCCCCCGATGTCCCAGGCTGAAAGCCCCCGCCGACTCGAGCAACTGCGCCTTTGGGCACAGGCACAGCACCCGTCCATCGAGGGCTCGAGCGATCTCGTGCTGGCCGCCGGCGACGCCAGCTTCAGGCGTTACTACCGCCTCACCCTGGAAAGTGGGGAGACCCGCATGCTGATGGACGCCCCACCCCCCCAGGAGGACGTCGGCCCCTTCGTCGCCATCGCCCGTGACTGGCACGCAGCGGGCCTGCCGGTACCCCGGGTCTATGCCGTGGACGCCGACCAGGGCTTCGTGGAGCTTGAGGACCTCGGCGACGAGCCGCTGCACCTGGCCCTCGACGGTGCCGACGAGGCCACCACCCACGCCCATTTCGACGCCGCCATCGCGCTGCTCGAGGAGCTTCAGCGGAAGGCTCCGAGCGATAGCCTGCCGCCCTACGACGCCGTAACGCTGGCCCGGGAGCTGGACCTGTTCCCCGACTGGTGCCTCGCCCAGTGGCTGGAGTTGGATGGCCAGCCTCCCGGCTGGCCTGCGCTGCGCCAGGCGCTGATCGAACAGGCGCTGGCCCAGCCGGTGGTCACCGTGCACCGCGACTTCGATGCCATGAACCTGATGCGTCACGCCGCCGAACTGTGGTTGATCGACTTCCAGGACGCCCTGGCAGGCCCCATCACCTATGACCTGATCTCGCTGTTGCACGGGCGCTATCGGCGCTTCGATGCGGCCACCCGGGCGGCCTGGAGCGAGGCTTTCCGCCAGCGCGCGATAGCCGACGGGCGCCTGTCTGACTCGGTAGATAGCGACAGTTTCCTGCGCTGGGTCAATGCCATGGCTGCCCAGCGTGCGCTCAAGGTGCTCGGCATCTTCTGTCGCCTGACCCTGCGCGACCAGCGCGACGGCTACCTGGCGCGTCTACCTCACTTTCTTGCCCATCTTCAGGACAGCCTCGAGGGGCTGGAGGGCCTCGCGGGACACGCCGACTTCAGCGCCTGGGTCGAAGACAGCCTGCGCCCGCTGATCGAAGCCCGCGTCGCAGAGGTGCGCCCATGAAAGCCATGATCCTGGCCGCCGGTCTCGGCAAACGCATGCGGCCGCTGACCGACCACTGCCCCAAACCCCTGTTGCCGGTGGCCGGCGAACCGCTGATTGGCCACCACCTCAGGCGCCTGGCCGGCTGCGGTATCGAACAGGTGGTGATCAACGTCAGCTACCGTGCCGACCAGATTATCGAGACCCTGGGCGACGGTGAACGCTACGGGGTATCGATTGCCTACAGTCGCGAGGACGAGCCGCTGGAGACCGCCGGCGGTATCGCCAAGGCTCGCCCACTGCTCGGCGAGGAGCCCTTCGTGCTGGTCAGCGCCGATGCCTTCTGCGACATCGACCCCAGCGCCCTGCCCTCTCTGGAGGGCGATCTGGCCCATCTGGTGCTGGTCGACAACCCCGTCCACAACCCGGACGGCGACTTCCACCTGGCGGCCGGCGGCAGAGTTTCGAGCGACGGCTCGCCAAAGTTGACCTACTCGGGGATAGCGCTGATCGACCCGCGTCTGGTGAATGACCTGCCCGCTCCCTGCTATCCTGTCGCTCCACTGCTTCGCGAGGCCATGGCCCGCGGCCTCGTCGCCGGCACCCACCATCGGGGAGACTGGGTCGACGTGGGTACGCCCGAGCGCCTCGAGGCGTTGAATCACAGACTCGGCGGCGCTCCTGGCGAACGCTGATTGAGTCCGGCTGCATCCTGCAGACCGCATCCTGCAGACCGCATCAAAAAACATCGACATCACTATCGCAGAAAAAGAAGGAATCCCCATGAAAGCCAGCGTCAAATGGACCGACGGCCGTCAGTTCGTGGCCGAATCCGGTAGTGGCCACGCCGTGGTCATCGACGGCCCCCCCGATCACGGTGGCCGCAACACCGGGCCGCGCCCGATGGAGATGCTGCTGATGGGCATGGGCGCCTGCACCTCCTTCGACGTGCTGGAGATCCTCGAGAAGTCCCGCGCCCCGGTGGAAGACTGCGTCGCCGACATCGAGGCCGAACGCGCCGACAGCGTGCCGTCGGTGTTTACCAGGATCCACGTGCACTTCACCGTCACCGGCAAGGGGCTCAAGGAAAAGCAGGTCCAGCGCGCGGTGGAACTCTCCGCCGACAAGTACTGCAGCGCCTCCATCATGCTGGCCAAGGGCGGCGTCGAGGTCACCCATTCCTACACCATCGTCGAGTCCTGAGGCCGCTTCGAGCGCCGCGCAGCAGCGAGCGCCTCGGATCGACAGCCACCCTCACGCAAAAGCCCCTGCCGATCGGCAGGGGCTTTTGCGTGAGGGCGAGGCCATCGCAGCATCAGGCGCTGGCCACCGGCACAGGATCAGATGCGGTAGACGCTCTTGGTCATCACCCTGGACATCAGCGTCATGCCGGCCTTGACCGGGCCAGGGAACCTGGCGCCACCAGCCTCCAGCGCCTGCTGGGCGTGGTGGGCCTCGTCGATGGCCATCTGCCTGAGCACCGCCCGGGAGCGCTTGTCCCCTTCGGGCAAGGTCTCGAGGTGCTCGTCCAGGTGCTTGCCTACCTGCTCCTCGGTGGCGGCGACAAAGCCCAGGCTGACACGATCGCCGACCGCCCCCGCCAGCGCCCCCATGCCGAAGGACGCCGCATAGAACAGCGGATTGAGTCGACTGGTGGGCGCATTCAACTCCCTGAGCCGGTCCTCGCACCAGGCAAGGTGATCGATCTCTTCCTGGGCGGCTTCCTCCATCTGGCCACGCACCTCCGGCAATTTGGCGGTCAGGCCCTGGCCCTGGTACAGCGCCTGGGCGCATACCTCGCCGGTGTGGTTGATGCGCATCAGGCCGGCGGCGTGATGGCGCTCATCCGGGCTCATTTCGCCGTCATGGATCGTATCGACCGCGGGCGTCGGCCGAGATGCCCGCGCCGCCCCCGGCACCAGGGTGCGCAATACATTGTCGAACTGATGGATGGCCCGATCGGCGGGGCTGAGAGAGCGGGACATGGCGCGATCCTTGTACGACTAAGTGAGCCAGCGAACATGGGCGAAACGATGAACGTTCGCATCAAGGGATTATTCTACGCAAGCGTCGGCGGCACTCAAGCGCCGGCTTTTCAAATGGGGCACCGGCCCCTCGGCAGCGCCTAGAAACAAAAAGCGATCGGCGCCGGTTCTTCATGTTGAGGGCGGCGACGCCTCGACGCTCAACACACACCAAAAGCGATCGGCGCCGGCTTTTCAAATGGGGCACCAGCCCCTCGGCTGCGCCTAGAAACAAAAAGCGATCGGCGCCGCCTGGGGGACACCAGGCGACGCCGGAGAATGCACGGATGCGTCGAGCGCTTGAACTGCCGGAAGAGACTCCGTTGCGCGCCGGCTAGCCAGCCGGCCATGTGAAGCGACGACCGCCCATCACGTGCATGTGAATATGATAGACCGTCTGGCCGCCGTCTTCATTGCAATTCATCACCACCCTGAAGCCGTCTTCGGCAAACCCGAGGTCCTTGGCCAGACGCGAGGCGGTCAGCGGCAGGCGCCCCACCAGTGCCTGGTCTTCCTCGGTGATGTCGTTGAGGGTGGCAATATGCTTCTTGGGGATGACCAGCATATGGGTCGGGGCCTTGGGATCGATATCGTTGAAGGCCAGCACCTGATCGTCCTCGTAGACGATATCGGCGGGAATCTCGCGGTTGATGATCTTGCAGAACAGGCAATCCATGGCAGGCTCCGGGGCACACTGAAAAAACGGTGTCTTCGAGATTACCCGCCAACAGGGCTGCTGTCAGTCCCCTGACTCGCCCGATCACTGACCCAGGCCCCATGAGCAACGTTCCCAAACCGCCAGTTATGCATCTCTGGTCATCGCGCTCGCCTGCCCCCCCAAGCCATTGCGGCTATGGTACAACCGTAGCTCCCATGCATTTTCGGAGTGTCGCCTGCCATGCATCACACCGCCCTGCTGCTGATCCTTCTGATCATCATCGCCTTTGCCCTGCTGTCGCGGCGCATCTCGGCCTCGCTGATCAGTCTGCCCATGGTGTTCATGGCCGCGGGGATGGGGCTGGGCGCGCTGACGCCGGACCTGGTGCCCATGGACATGCAGCAGGAGCTGACCCAGGTGATCGCCGAGATCACCCTGATCATCGTGCTGTTCGCCGATGCCTCGGTGGTCAAGCTGAAGTCTCTGCGCCAGAACCTGGCGATTCCGCTGCGCATGCTGTTGATCGGCATGCCCCTGACGGTCTTGCTGGGCACGCTGATGGCCAAGTGGGTCTCGCCGGAAGCAGCCTGGGGCACCGCCATGCTGGTGGCGGCGATTCTTACCCCGACCGACGCGGCCTTGGGCCAGGCGGTGGTATCGAGCCCCAGCGTGCCGGAACGTATCCGCCAGTCGATCAACGTCGAAAGTGGGCTCAATGATGGTCTGGCTGTACCCGTGATTCTTGCCTCGGCACTGCTGGCGGTGGCGGCCACCGGCACCGAGGTCGCCGACGCCCCGAACAACCTCTGGACCTTCGCCCTGCTGCAACTGACCCTCGGGCCGCTGGTCGGGGTGCTGTTCGGCTGGGGCTTTGCCCGCCTGCTCGACGCCGCCATCGACCGCGGCTACGTCACCGTCATCTATCAGGGCATCCTGTTTCTGGCGCTGGCCTTCCTGATCTATCTGGTCGCCGAAACCGTCGGCGGCAACGGCTTTATCGCGGTGTTCCTCGGCGGCCTGACCTTCGGCAACCAGCTACGCCATGACACCACCTTCATCGAGGAGTTCATGGAGAGCGAGGGCCAGCTCTTGACCATCGCCACCTTCCTGATCTTCGGTGCGGTAATGGTGCCGCTGGCCCTCTCGCATGCGTCCTGGAAGACCGTTGCTCTGGCGCTGATGTACCTGTCGGTGATTCGCATGATTCCGATCTGGATATCGCTCACCGGACTCGGCTTGTCCGCCTATGAAAAGACCTTCCTCGGCTGGTTCGGACCTCGGGGGTTGGCCAGCATCCTGTTCGCACTGCTGATCTACGATCAGTACCCGATCCCCGGCAGCGACGAGATCCTCGCCTGCGTGGTGTTGACGGTCATGATCTCGGTGGTGCTGCACGGCGTCAGCGCCCAGCCCATGGCCCAGCGCTTTGTCGGCTCTGGCGCCGCCAAGGACGCCCCCGTCAAGCAGGCGCCTCCCGGCCACTGACCCCCCCTCCAGGATGAGCGGGACTGGCATGGCACCACGAAGGTCAGTCCCCGCCCCGGGCCGCCCGCTCCATGGCCCGGTCCAGCGCCCTGAAGACGTCATCATCCAGCGACTGCGCCACATTGAAGCGCAGGTAGTGACTGTTCGCCGTTTCCGGGCTGAACACCTCCCCAGGCGCCAGTACCAGATCCTCGTCCAACGCCGCTCTGGCCACGTCCTTGGCGCAGAGCCCCGCGGGCAGTCGCGTCCACAGAAAGAGCCCCGCACTGGGCTCCACCCAGGGCTCCAGGCCCGCCGAGCGCAGTCGCGGCATGACCTGTCCCATGGCGTCTGCCAGGCGCGTCCTGAGCACGTTGAGGTGACGTCGATAGGCGCCTTCCCTGACCAGCTGGAACACCAGCTCTGCCGACAGCGCGCTGGCGCCAAAGGAGGTCGCCAGCTTCAGGTCGACCAGCTCCTCGAACCACTCGGGGCGGATGGCGATATAGCCACAGCGCACCGAGGCCGACAGGGTCTTGGAGAAGCTGCCCACCTGGATTACCCGCTCGAGCCCGTCCAGCGCCGCCAGGCGTGGTGACGCCTGGTGCTCGAAGTCGGCGAAGATGTCGTCCTCGATGATCAGCAGGTCGTGACGCTCGGCCAGGCGCAGCACGCGGTGGGCCACCGCCAGTGACAGGCTGGCACCGGTTGGATTATGCAGCCCCGAGTTGGTGATATAGAGCCGCGGACGATGCTGCTCGAGGGCCTCGGCAAGGCGCGATAGGTCCGGCCCCGCAGGGCTGAAGGGCACCCCCACCACCTTGACCCGGTGGGCACGCAGCAGGGCATGAAAGTTGAAATAGCAGGGGTCATCGACCAGCACGCGGTCGCCCGGCTCGAGCAGAAACCGACACAACAGATCGATGGCCTGGGTGCCGGACTCGGTCAGCAGGATCTGGGACGGCGCCGCCTCGACCCCCCGCTCGGTAAGGCGATGCGCCAGCACCTGACGCAGTGCTTGCAGGCCCTGGGGCGACGCATAGTCGGTCAGGCTGGCGACAGCGCCGGAACGCCTCGCCAACTGCCTCAGCCCACGGCGAATCTCCTCGTGGGGCATCCACTCTGCCGGCAGCCAGCCACAGCCTGGCCTCAGCCGGTAATGGTCGCTCTCGAGCGCCTGGCGGGTCAGCCACAGCGGGTCCACTTCGCGCTCGCGACGGGGCGCCAGCTCCGCCAGGGACAGCGGCGGCAAGCGATCACCGACGAAAAAGCCGGCGCCGCGACGGGAATGGATGGCGCCCTCGGCGACCAGCCGATCGTAGGCCTCGACCACGGTGGAGCGTGACACCCCGAGCGATTCAGCCAAGCCGCGAATCGACGGCAGGCGCGCACCTGGCGCCAGCTGACGCTGGGCCATGCGGCGCTGGATCAGCGCTACCACCTGCTCGACCAGGCTGATGCCCGCCCGACGATCGATGTCCTGTGCCTTCATCTGTACTGGAGGCTCCACCATGACAGTTTGTCAAAACTGTACTGCACCGTCTCTGGCTGCACCAGCGCACGCCCTTCACCCTAGGCGCTACTGACCCGCCACGGAGTTCGCGCAGATGCCCTCACGACACCGACCATTGAACCCGACACACCGCCCGGACCTTGGCAAGGGCTGGGCCTGCGGCGCCCTCGGCATGGCCATCTTCAGCGGTTCATTGCCCGCCACCCGGGTGGCGGTGAGGGCCTTCGATCCGCTGTTTCTGACCTTTTCCAGGGCCAGCCTGGCGGGACTGGTGGCGGTGGTATTGCTGGCGTGCCTGAAGGGACGCCGGCCGCGGACCGATGAGCTTGCATCACTGGGGCTGGTTGCCGCCTGCGTGGTGGTGGGGTTTCCACTGCTGACCGCCATGGCGCTGGAGCACGTCAGCGCAGCGCACTCGCTGGTCTATATCGGCCTGCTGCCGATGGCTACCGCGCTGTTCGGGGTGCTGCGTACCGGCGACAGGCCCCGCCCGGCGTTCTGGGCCTGCTCGTTGAGCGGTGCTGCGCTGGTCGCAGGCTTCGCGCTCGGCCAGCCTGGCAGCGCCTCCTTGACCGGCGATCTGTTGATGCTGGCCGCCGTGACCGTCTGCGGGCTCGGTTACGCCGAGGGCGCGCGACTATCAAGACGGCTGCAAGGCTGGCGGGTGATCTGCTGGGCGCTGACCCTGACCCTGCCGTTGATGCTGCCTCTGGCGGTCGCATCGCAACCGCTGACCCTGCAGGGTATCGGCAGCGCCGCCTGGTGGTCGCTGGGCTATGTATCGCTGTTCAGCATGCTGATTGGCTTCATCTTCTGGTATCGCGGCCTGGCGCTCGGTGGGGTGGCCGCGGTGAGTCAGCTACAGTTGCTGCAGCCGTTTCTCGGGCTTGGCCTGGCGGCCTGGTTGTTGAACGAGTCGATCAGCGTGGCGATGCTCGCCACCTGTGCCGCGGTCGTGGTGTGCGTCGCCGGCGCAAAACGCTTCGCCACACCAGCTCCGGTGCCGTCGATCCCGACCTGTCAGTCAGACGAAGCCGGCATCAACGGTGCGGCAGCTCAACGAAAACGTCGTTGGGCCAGCAGATGACGCACCAGCGGACCGAGGATCAGCTCCATCGCCAAGGATAGACGAGAGCCGGGCACCACCAGGGTGTGGGGGCGACTCATGAAGGCGTCCTGAATCATCGCCAGCAGGTAGGGAAAGTCCACGGTGGACGGATCGCGGAACCGGATCACCACGAAGGACTCGGCATCGGTGGGGATATCCTGGACCTCGAAGGGGTTCGAGGTATCTACCGTGGGCACCCGCTGAAAGTTGATATGGGTACGCGAGAACTGCGGCAGGATGTAGCGCACGTAGTCATCCATGCGCCCCAGGATGGTGTCGATGACCGCTTCCTGGGTGTAGCCGCGGGCATGCATGTCGCGGTCGATCTTCTGGATCCACTCGAGGTTCATGGTCGGGGCGACGCCCACCAGCAGATCGACGTGGCGGGCGATGTCCACCTCACTGGTGACCAGCCCACCGTGCAGACCCTCGTAGAACAGCAGGTCGGTACCGGTGGGCAGCGGCTGCCATTCGGTGAAGGTGCCGACCTGGTAGCCGGCCTCGATCATCTTCTTGTCTTCGGCGTGGATATAGTGCCGGAAGGTCCCGGCGCCGCTGTCACCGTACTCCTGGAACAGCGTCTCCAGGCGATCGAGCAGGTTGGCCTCCACCGCAAAGTGGGACAGCTCATCCTTGCGCTCGGGCTCCTCGCGAAAGATCCGCGCCATCTCCTGGCGGGTGTAGCGATGGAAGGCGTCACCATCGACGAAGGCGGCATGGACATCTTCCCGGGCGAACATGCGCTCGAAGGTACGCTTGACCGTAGTGGTGCCGGCACCGGACGAGCCGGTGACCGCGATGACTGGATACTCCCTCGACATCAGCCAGCCCTCGCCAGGGCGTCACGTACCGCTTCGGGCACCGCCACCGCACGCCCTGCCTGGGGGTCGACCACCATCAGGTTGAGCCTGGCAGTCGCCACTATCCGCTGGTCGCTGTCGCGACGCATGCGATGGTAGACCGTGATGGCCTTGCGCGCCGGTTCGGGGATGGCGGTCTCGACCGTCAAGGCATCCGGCCAACGAGACTCGGCCTGGTACTGCACCGCCAGGTCAGCGGCGACACTGGGATAGCCTCCCATGTCACCTTCGTGAAGCCCGAGATGGGCCAGGGCGGCCGCCCTGGCCTCGTGCAACAGCGAAATCACGGCGTCATGGCCCAGATGGTGCCCGTAGTTCATGTCGGTCACGCGCACCGTCAAACCATGACGGTGGACGATCGCCTGCTCGGGAAACTCCAGTTTGACGCGTTCCATGCTCGCTCCTTGCTGATTATTGTTGGTCAGTACCATGGGGCAAGCCAGACCGGTACCCGACGATCAGGACTGCCGGGCCATGGCGCGGTGGGCGATGTCCGAACGCCAGAAGGCGCCTTCGAAACTCACCGTCTTGACCCCGCGGTAGGCCAGCTCCCGAGCCTCGCCAAGATCCTGACCGAGGGCGGTCACGCACAACACTCGTCCGCCGGAGGTGACCACCTGGCCATCCTTTTCCGCGGTGCCGGCGTGGAAGACCTTGACGCCCAGGGCCTCGGCACTGTCGCCTCCGCTGATCACGTCGCCCTTGCGGTAGCTGCCGGGGTAGCCTTCGGCGGCCATCACCACACCGATGGCCGGACGCGGGTCCCAGCGGCAATCGTGACCGGACAGGCGACCCTCGGCGCCGGCCAGACACAGCTCGGCCAGATCGCTCTGCAGGCGCATCATGATCGGCTGGGTTTCGGGGTCGCCGAAGCGGCAGTTGTACTCGATCACCTTGGGTTCACCCGCGTCGGTGATCATCAGCCCGGCGTAGAGGAAGCCGGTATAAGGATGCCCTTCGTCGGCCATGCCACGCACCGTGGGGCGAATCACCTCGTCCATGATGCGCTGGTAGACGCTGTCGGTGACCACAGGTGCTGGCGAATAGGCGCCCATGCCGCCGGTGTTGGGGCCGGTGTCGCCCTCGCCCACCCGCTTGTGGTCCTGGCTGGTGGCCATGGGCACGATGGACTCGCCATCCACCATGACGATAAAGCTGGCTTCCTCACCTTCGAGGAATTCCTCGATCACGACACGAGCACCGGCATCACCGAAGGCGTTGTCTTCGAGCATGTCGCGAACCGCCGCCTCGGCCTCGGCCTCGGTCATGGCCACGATGACGCCCTTGCCCGCCGCCAGGCCGTCGGCCTTGATGACGATGGGTGCGCCCTTGTCCCGCAGATAGGCCAGCGCCGGTTCCACGGCGGTGAAGGTGCTGTAGTCAGCGGTGGGAATGGCGTGGCGAGCCAGAAAGTCCTTGGTAAAGGACTTGGACCCCTCGAGCTGGGCAGCGCCCTGGGTCGGGCCGAAGATCGCGAGCCCGGCGTCACGAAAACGATCCACCACTCCCTCGACCAGCGGCGCCTCGGGGCCCACGATGGTCAGGCCGACGCTCTCGCGCCGGGCAAAGTCCACCAGCCCGTCGAGGTCGGATACCGCGATATCGACGTTGGTCAGTCCCGCCTCCCGTGCGGTGCCGGCATTGCCTGGCGCCACGAAGACCGAGGAGACGCTGGACGACTGGGCGACCTTCCAGGCCAGGGCATGTTCGCGGCCACCGCCGCCGATGATCAGGACCTTCATCCGCTCAACTACCTTTCGAGTACCAAATGAGGCGGCATTATGGCAGAAAAAGCCCGCTCTCGCCCTCCTGGCCTCTCTCCATCAGAGCCGGGCGTGGGAGGGTCAGGAGGAACGCTCGTCGTCATCCTTGGTGGTCCCGCCCTGGCTGGTTCCGCCCTGGCTGATGGTGTTCTGCCAGAAACGCATGTTTTCCTCGGCCAGCTCGCGCATCAGCTCCATCGGCGAATGCCGCATGGCCTGCTGCCACTGATCCTGCATCTTCTTCTGCTGCTCCATCATCAACCGGGTGCCCTGCTCCAGGTAGCGCGCCAGGGGCAGCGGCTGAGACATGGCGTACACCCGAATCAGCTGTTGCAGCAGGTCATTGGAGAACACCTCGGCGTCGCTGTCGGCCTGCTCCTGCTCGATGATGATCGACAGCAGAATGGTACGCGTCAGGTCCTCGCCACTCTTGGCATCTTCCACACGGAAAGGCACTTCCTCGAGAATCAGGCTTCGTAGATCCTCGAGCGTTACATAGCGGCTCTGTTCGGTATCATAGAGCCGGCGATTGGCATACTTGCGAATCACGCGCACGGCGCTGCTCCTTTGTTCGTGGGAAGCCCAGGGACTGCAGCTGCAGATCCTCGGCTTCGTTCGCATCCATTTTGCACCGCGACACGGCCCTTGCAAGACAAACCGGTACTCGAGGCTCCATGAATCTGATACTTCTCACCCGGAACGACGTCGATGACGCCGGGTTGGCACGGGTCCGCGACCCCCGGCGCCTGGCCCACCTGCGCCAGGTCCACCGCGCCCGCCAGGGCGACGTGATGACCCTGGGACTGGAGAACGGCCCGCTGGGCCGCGGTCAGCTCGTGTCGCTGACCGACGATGAGGCCTGCTTCGACGTTTCCGGGCTCGATCAGGCTCCGCCCGCGGCGCTACCGGTGCACCTGGTGCTGGCGCTGCCTCGCCCACGCATGCTGGCAAGAAGCATAGAGCATGCCACCGCGCTGGGGGTGAAGCGCATCACGTTGCTGCATAGCCGCAGGGTGGAGAAGAGCTACTGGCAGTCCCCCGAACTCGATCCCGCCAAGATCCACCAGCACCTGGTGCTTGGCCTGGAGCAGGCCCGCGATACTGCGCTGCCGGTGGTGGACACGGCGCGGGGCTTTCGGCCCTTCGTCGAGGACCGTCTGCCGTCCCTGCTGGAAGGACGGCGGGGCCTGTTGGCGCACCCCGGGATGGCGACTGCCTGCCCTCGAGGCCTGACCGAGCCTGTGACCCTGCTGGTCGGCCCCGAGGGCGGCTTCATCGAATGGGAGGTGGAACAGATGCTGGCGGCAGGCTGCGAGGGCATCCACCTGGGCGAGCGCATCCTGCGGGTAGAAACCGCGGTGACCGCGCTACTGTCCAGGCTGTTCTAGGGCTTGTCTGAAAAGTGCCTGCGCTCGGTAATACGGCGTTAAAAATCGGATCAAAATGCTCATTTACACCCCGTAAACTGCGCTTTCTCACCGATTTTTGCCTTGTCTAACCTTCGCTCGTCGACTTTTCGGACAGCGCCTAGGCCAACCCTGTAGACCACACCAGCGGTGCCATCGACGTATCAGCTCTCGCTGTCCTCGTCATCGGCACCGTCATCCTTGTTGGTGCCGTACTCGCCCTCTCCCTCATGCTCGATGACCGGAGAGTTCTCGTCGCAACTCGGCTCGATCATGAAGGTCTCGCGCACGTCCAGCAGCCCGAGCTCACCGATGGTACGGCGACCCAGCAGCATCGGGTAGTTCATCTCTTCCCGGTTGCGCAGGCTGAACTGCTCCTCGTGGATGGTGTCCCCCATGCACACCTCCATCAACACCACCAGGCGCTCGTCGCGACCGCCGGCGCCGCGCACCGTCATGTCGCGATAGAGCGGGCGCTCGAGCTGCTTCTTGAAGGTTTCACCGGTCTCCTCGTCCTCGAGCTCGAGGGCGAAACGCACCCAGGGTTCGCCTTCCTTGTCGAAGCGCTCGATATCCCGGGCATCCAGCGAAGACGTCAGCGCCCCGCTGTCCAGCTTTGCCTTCACTTCGACGTCCCAGGGCTCCAGGGTCGCCATCTCGACCCAGCCAAAGACGTCAGGGCCGTCATCGGCCAGGGCGCCGCCGGCCGGCGCCATGCACAGGGGAAGCGCCGCCAGCGCCATCCGTCGGGCGGGGCCCGACAGCCATCGATTCCAGAGAGTCATCGTGCCATTTCCATGTGGAGGGCGTCCCGCCGGACGCCGATACGTCAGGCCCCTGAGTCAGGGGCCGCCTTGATGTTTTCAGGGCTGATTGATCGCTCAGTGGCTCAGGCGTTCGAGCAGGTTGAGCGTGGCGAAACCGTCGGGCACCAGCCCCTGGTCGCGCTGCCAGGCGCGCAACCCTGCCCGGGTATTGGGACCCATGATGCCGTCCGGGGTTCCCACCTCGTAGCCAAGCGCCTGAAGCCGCGACTGCAGCGTCTTCACCTGAGTACGAGAGAGCGGTTGCTCGTCACGAGGCCAGCCACCCTCGATGCCGGCGCGCCCAGCGATACGGTCGCTCAGCGAGGCCACCGCCAGGGCGTAGCTGGTGGCGTTGTTGTAGCGCAGAATGGCGCGGAAGTTCGGTCCCACCAGGAAAGCAGGACCACGCGCGCCGGCCGGAGTGATCACCGACGCCTCATCGAAGGCCGGCAGATCGCCACCGCCCAGCGGGCTCACACCCAGGCCGGCCCAAGCCGAAGCGCTCTTGCGGGTATCGAGCTCGGTCTGGGCGTAGTCGAACCCGGACGGCAGTTGCACCTCGACACCCCAGGGCTCGCCCTGACGCCAACCGGCACGATCCAGATAGTTGGCAGTCGACGCCATGACGTCGGGGATACTCGCCCAGATATCACGGCGACCGTCGCCGTCTCCGTCCTTGGCGTAGGCCACGAAACTGGAAGGAATGAACTGGGTGTGGCCCATCGCCCCCGCCCAGGAGCCCTTCATGCGCTGCGGTGTGATATCGCCGGCATCGATGATCTCGAGCGCTGCCATCAGTTCACCGCGTGCAAAGTCTCGGCGCCGACCGTCATAGGCCAGGGTCGCCAGTGCCTCCAGGGTCGAGAAGTCACCGAAGTTCTGGCCGTAGTTGCTCTCGATACCCCAGATGGCGGTAAGGACCTCGGCGGGCACACCGTAGTCGGCCTCGGCGCGGTCGGCCGCGGAGCGATTGGCGGCGAGCTTGTCACGCCCCTGGGTCACCCTGGCGTTGGAGACCGCGGTATCCAGGTATTGCCAGATCGGGCGCACGAACTCCGGCTGGGAGCCGTCGAGTTCGATCACCCGGGGACGGTAGCGCAGGCCATCCAGCGCGCGCGCCAGGGTCGCTTCGCTGATGCCTTCTGCACGCGCCTGATCACTAAAGCCGGCCAGCCACTGATCGAAGCTCTGGGGCTCGACTGCAGCGGCGGCAGGGGCGGCCTGCCCAGACGCTTCGCCACTGGCGCTGGCGGTGACGCTTGCACCAGCACTGGCATTGGTACCGGCCGCGGCATCGCCGGAGGGGGCGGCGGAGGTACTCTGGCAACCGGCCAGGGTCACCACGAGAAGGGCGGGGAACAATCGGGTCAGCATGATGAAGCAATCCTTGGCGATCAATATGCGGGCATGATGACCCAGGACCCGCTGTCATACCAGCCAGTCAGGACACCAGAGCATCGCAAGATGTGGCACCACTACCACCAAGGTGAGAGCCACCCGCAGGGGCAAGAGACCTCATACGGGAGGTCGAACAACGTGGTGAACTGGGCATCGCTCGTCCTTCCATACACCGGTGCCTCAATGCCCCAGTGCCTCGTAGGAAGACGGCTGCAAGCTCACCTCCTTCCAGTGGCGGACATAGCGTTCATCGGGGTCGTAGCGCCGGCTCTGTTCGTCGATATCGAAGATCCTGGGTTTGGCGTTGCGGCCCACTCCTGCGATGTACTTCCAGTTGCCCCAGTTGCTGGCAACGTCATGGTCGATCAGACAGCGTTCGAACCAGGCGGCGCCGTGGCGCCAGTCCTCCCCGAGATCGTGCACCAGGTAGCTGGCGACGAGCTGACGCGCTCGATTGGAGAGCCAGCCGCTGACCGACAACTCACGCATGGCTGCATCGATCAGCGGCTGCCCGGTAGCGCCCAGGCGCCAGCACTCGAATGCCTGCCCCGGCGATGATGGGGGATCGCCGAACAGCGCTTTGCCTTCCTGGCGTGCCACCCAGTGGAAGTACTCGCGCCATAACAACTCGTGATAGAAGTGGCGAGATGATGCGTTGGCACCCCGCCGGTCTTCCCATTCTCTCAGTGCTTCGAGGACCTGGGTCGCCGACACACAGCCAAGCGCCAGCCAGGGCGATAGACGGGACGAAAAGCCAGCGCCGATCAAACCATTGCGCGTCTGCTGATAGGTCGCCAGCAAATCGGACTCCCACACGACGTCGTCGAGACGCTGCCAGGCGGGCGCTTCACCGCCGACAAAGGCAAGCCCGGCGCTGTCGGGCACGTCGTTCAAGGCGTCCGCTTCGCGTGACAATCGCTGCAACGAGGGCAGTCCGCGCGGCGCTCGTTCCGGCCACGCCGGCTGCGTCGCCGGGGCCGGACGGCTGTGACTTCGAGGAGACGCCTCGCCGAGGCGACGCCGGAAAGCCGACCAGCTTGCCGGTACCTCATCCAACGTCATCGGCAACGTCTGCGACGTCCACAGCGTGCCCGTACCACGACGCTCCAGTCGACACTGCCTTGGCAGGCAGCGTGCCAGTCGCTCAAGCTGGTCGTCCCCGCCTGCTGCCTCGCTGGCCACCACCCGTGTCACCTGATACTGCTCGGCCAGCCGGGCGACCAGCGATACCGGCTCGTCCACCGCCACCAGCAGGTCGCTACCCTTCTTCAACAGCGTCCCACGCAACTCCTTGAGACACTGCCACAGAAAGCGCAGCCGACGAGCGCCGATACCGGCCACGCCGTCTGCCGATGTGCCATCAAGCAGCGCCTCGTCGATCACGAACACCACCAGGCGCTCGCTGACCGAGGGCGCGATGTCCAGCAAGGGGTTGTCGGCCAGCCGCAGTTCCCCACGCAACCACACCAGCTCTGTTTCCATGTCACGCTCCCGACAGGCCTGAGGATTCGCGGCACGCGCCCCGTGGGCACAGATCGTGCGCTACCGACGGAGGCATTGCCCTACTGCATAGCGATAATATATAGGCCTTGTACACTACATGTACAATTTTTAGAGCGCCTACGGCTATCACGTTGAATCCGCACGGGGCAGCGGTCCGTCCATCTTTCGGGTAAAGTGGGTCGGCGCTTCAGGGTGAGCTGATCAACACCCCTGGCGGTAGGCCAAGGCATTGTGAGGGCTCGTGTTTTCAGACCATCGCGGCGCTCACCACGTTCAAGGACAGGCAGGATGACCGACAGATGACTTTGCTATGGATTCCCTTGCTCCCCCTTCTCGGTGTGCTGGTCCCCGCATTGACCGGATCTAGAGGCCGCCCTCTTTGCACCCTCGCCACGGCGGTCCTTCCCGCCATTGCCCTGGCCATGACCCTGGCCCAGCTACCCGCCCTGGGTGCCGGGGATATCCCTCGGGTCTCCCTGAGCTGGGTGCCCCAACTGGGGCTGAACCTGGCCTTTCGCCTCGATGGCCTGTCACTGCTGTTCAATGTGCTGATCCTGGGCATCGGCCTGCTGATCATCCTGTACGCCCACTACTATCTCGACCCCAGCGAGAACTACGCCCGCTTTTACGCCTACCTGATCCTGTTCATGGCCTCCATGGTGGGCATCGCCATGGCCGACAACCTGCTGGTGCTGTGGTTCTTCTGGGAGTTGACCAGCCTGTCATCCTTCCTGCTGATCGGTTTCTGGTCACACCGCTCGGAGGCGCGCAAGGGCGCGCGCATGGCGATGACGGTCACCGGCGCCGGTGGCCTCGCCCTGCTGGCGGGCTTTCTGCTGCTGGGCGATATCGTCGGCAGTCTCGACATGCAGGTGGTGCTGGAAAGCGGCGAGACGATCCTGGCCGACCCGCGCTACCCGCTGATGCTGGTCCTGGTGCTGCTCGGCGCCTTCGCCAAGTCCGCCCAGTTCCCGTTCCACTTCTGGCTTCCCCATGCCATGGCGGCACCGACTCCGGTGTCTGCGTACCTGCACTCCGCCACCATGGTCAAGGCGGGGATCTTCCTGATGGCGCGCCTGCATCCCGCCATCGCCGGCAGCGAGCTGTGGTCGGCCATCGTGACCGTGATCGGTATCGTCACCATGGTGTATGCCGCCTGGTTTGCTCTGATCAAGGCGGATCTCAAGGGTATCCTGGCGTTCTCCACCGTCAGCCATCTGGGCCTGATCACCGTACTGCTGGGCATCGGCAGTCCCATGGCGGTCCTGGCGGCGCTGTTTCATATCCTCAACCACGCCACCTTCAAGGCCGCACTGTTCATGTGTTCGGGGATCATCGACCATGAGGCCGGCACCCGCGACCTGGCCCGGCTGGGCAAACTGGCCAAGGCGATGCCGGTCACCTGCGTGGTGATGAGCATCACCGGCGCCGCCATGGCGGGCGTGCCGCTGTTCAATGGCTTCATCTCCAAGGAAATGTTCTTCACCGAGGCCCTCGAGACCCACGCCTTCGGTGGCCTCAGCCTGGTGCTGCCGGTACTGGCCACCATTGGCGGCGTGCTGTCGGTGGCCTACTCCGCGCGGCTGGTCCACGCGGTGTTCTTCTCCCCTCCGCGCCACGCGCCGCCCAAGACGCCGCACGAGCCGCCCCATCTGATGCGGGCTCCGGCGGAGCTGTTGGCAGTGCTGTGTATCCTGGTCGGCCTGTTCCCGGCGCTGATGGCCACCTGGCTGATGGCGCCTGCGGTCGAGGCGGTGCTGCTCGAGCCGCTGGAGTTCCACCTGGCCCTGTGGCACGGCTTCAACCTGCCGCTGGCGATGAGCGCGGTGGCACTGGTCGCCGGCGTCATCACCTATATCCTGCATCGCAAGATTCGCCAGTTCGTGCGGGACTTCCCGCCGCGTGATGCCAGCCGTATCTTCGAGGGTGTCATCCAGTGCATCGGCGATCGCGCCGAGCGCATCACCGAATGCGTCGACAACGCCTCGCTGCAGCGCTTCATGACCCTGCTGCTGACCGCCTCCCTGGTGGTCGGCGCCATCGGTCTGGCCCAGATGGATACCCTGACCGGGGCCAAGGGCAACCAACCGGTGGACGGCGTGCTGCTGGTCGGCGCCCTGCTGCTGGTGTTCACCGGCATTGGCACCGCCATTACCCATCGCCATCGTCTGATCTCGCTGCTGATGCTGTCGGTGGTGGGCCTGCTGGTATCGCTGACCTTTGCCCGCTTCTCGGCACCGGACCTGGCGTTGACCCAGCTATCGGTCGAGGTGGTCACCATGATCCTGCTGATGCTGGCGCTGTTCTTCCTGCCCCAGAAGACCCCTCGGGAATCCACCCCGGCGCGGGCGCTGCGCGACCTGGTGCTGTGTACCGGTCTGGGCGGAGTGATCGCCGGACTCAACTACACCGTGCTGACCCGCGACACCGAAAGCATCTCGGACTTCTTCCTCGACAACAGCGTGCCCGGCGGCGGCGGCCACAATGTGGTCAATGTCATCCTGGTCGACTTCCGTGGCTTCGACACCCTGGGCGAGATCACGGTGCTGGCGATCGCCGGTCTCGCCATCTTCAAGCTGCTCAACCGTCTGCGCCTGTTCATGCCTCACAGCGACAGCGAGGGGCGCATCTGGGCGCCGGATCGCTACCCGATGATTCTGACCACCATCTCCCAGACGGTACTGCCGCTGGCACTGCTGGTGTCGGTATTCATCTTCCTGCGCGGCCACAACCAGCCCGGTGGCGGCTTTATCGCCGGCCTGATCACCGCGGTGGGATTGATCCTGGTGTACATGGCCCGGGGCGTTGCCTGGACCCAGAAGCGTCTCGACTTCCCCTACCAGCCGGTGGCGATCCTCGGCGTCGGTGTCGCCGCCCTGACTGGCTTCGGCAGCTGGCTGTTCGGCGCACCCTTCCTGACCTCGTCCTTCGGCCATTTCCATATCCCGCTGATCGGCGATATCGAACTGGCCACCGCGATGCTGTTCGATCTCGGTGTCTATCTGGCGGTGGTCGGTGCGACCCTGATGATCCTGGCCAACCTGGGCAAGGTGACCACCCCCCACCGTCCGGCCAAGGAAGACCATGACGCGACGGAACGCGGCCTGCACCGCACCGACGACCCCACCCCCGACGGCAAGGAGACCGTGTGACATGGAAATGCTCTATGCCATAACGACCGGCGTGCTCGCCGCCAGTGGCCTGTATCTGATGCTGCGCGGCCGAACCTTCCCAGTGGTGGTAGGTCTGACGCTTCTCTCCTACGCCACCAACCTCTTTCTGTTCTCCATGGGCGGACTGACCACCGGTGGTTCCGCCATCATCGACGGCAAGAGCGACTACAGCGATCCGCTGCCCCAGGCGCTGGTGCTGACCGCCATCGTCATTGGCTTCGCCATGACCGCCTTCGCGGTGATCCTGGCGATGCGTGCACGGGGCGACATGGGCAATGACCACGTGGACGGGCGCAAGGCCGAGGACAAGGAGGAGCGACGCTGATGTCCCACCTGATCGTGATGCCCATCGTGCTGCCGCTGGCAGCAGCGGTGGCGCTGCTGCTGACCCGATTCGGCAATGCCACGCTCAAGCGTGGTCTCGGCCTTGCCACCACCCTGGCGCTGCTGGTGATCAGCGTGATGCTGCTGCGCCAGGCGGCCAGCGGCGAGATCCAGTACTACGCCCTGGGCAACTGGCAGCCGCCCTTCGGCATCATCATGGTGCTGGACCGGCTATCGGCACTGATGCTGTTCGTGACCTCGATGCTGGCGGTTGGTGCGGTGCTGTTCGCCTGCGGCGGCGACGACGAGAAGGGCAGCAACTTCCACGGCCTGTTCCAGCTCCAACTGATGGGAATCAACGGCGCCTTCCTGACCGGCGACCTGTTCAACCTGTTCGTGTTCTTCGAGGTGCTGCTGCTGGCCTCCTACGCCCTGCTGGTCCACGGTGGTGGCAAGGCGCGCATCCAGTCGGCGGTGCACTACGCCGTGCTCAACCTGGCGGGATCGGCGCTGTTCCTGTTCGCCGTGGGTCTGCTGTACGGGGCCACCGGCACCCTCAACATGGCGGACATGGCCCAGGCGGTGAGTCAGCTGCCGGGAGAGCGTCAGGGCATGGTCGTCGCCGGCGCTCTGCTGCTGCTGGTGGTATTTGGCCTCAAGGCGGCGGTACTGCCACTGTATTTCTGGCTCCCGCGGGCCTACGCCAGCGCGCCGCCGCCGGTGGCCGCCCTGTTTGCGGTGATGACCAAGATCGGCGTCTACGCCATCCTGCGGGTCTACTGGCTGGTCTTCGGCGACCAGGCAGGCCCCCTGGAGGCGCTTGAGCAGAGCTGGGTGTGGTGGCTTTCGCTCGGCACCCTGGCGATTGCCGGTGTCGGCGTGCTGGCCGCCCGCGACCTGCGTCTGCTGGTGGCCTATCTGGTGCTGGTATCGGTGGGCACCCTGCTCGCCGGCGTCGGCATGCGCTCCCCCGAGGCGGTATCGGGCCTCCTGTTCTATCTGGTGCACACCACCCTGGTCACCGGCGGGCTGTTCCTGCTGGCGGACATGATCGGCGTCCAGCGTGGCAAGGCCGGTACCCGCCTGGTGCGCGGCCGGATACCGCGCAACGCCACGGCGCTGGGCCTGATGTTCCTGATCGGGTCCATGGCGGTGGCGGGCCTGCCTCCGCTGTCCGGGGCGCTGGGCAAGGTCATGCTGATGAACGCCGGCGACAGCGCCCAACGTCTCTGGTTCTGGCCTCTGCTGCTGGCCACCGGCCTGTGCGCCATCGTGGCGCTGTCGCGGGCAGGGTCCACCCTGTTCTGGCGCAGCCAGGCCAGCGATGACGGCGATTCGCTGTCCCCCTGGCAGTGGGCGGGCACCGGCTGGCTGCTGGCATCGTCGCCGTTGCTGGTGATCCTGGCCGGCCCCCTGGCCGGCTACACCGAGGCCACTGCAGAACAGTTGAGCGACCCGCAACCGATGATTCAGGCCGTTCTGATCGATCAGGGAGACGCCCAATGAACCGACGCACTCGCTCACTACTGCCGACACCGCTGCTCAGCCTGCTGCTGCTGGTCGTGTGGCTGTTGCTGGTCAACACGGTCTCGGTCGGTCACCTGCTGCTTGGCGGCTTTCTGGCCGTGCTCATCCCCTGGCTGACCTACCCCTTCTGGGACATGCAGCCCGGTGTAAAGAAGCCCTGGAAACTGCTGCGCTTCTTCTTCCGGGTGATCGGTGACATCGTGGTGGCCAACATGCAGGTGGCCTGGATCATCATCAATCCCTGGCGCCGCACTCGGCCCCACTTCGTCGAGTATCCGCTGATGCTCGAGGAGCGATTCACCATCACCCTGCTGGCCAGCACCATCACCCTGACCCCAGGAACGGTGTCGGCCAACCTGCGCATGGACGGCAAGACGCTGCTGATCCACGCTCTGGACGTGCGTGACGAACAGACCCTGATCCGCACCATCCGCGAACGCTACGAGCAGCCGCTGAAGGAGATCTTCGAATGCTAGACACCGCCTTGACCATCAGTTTGGCGCTGGTCTGCCTGGCGCTGCTGCTGAACCTGTTTCGCCTGACCGTGGGCCCGGACATGCCCGACAGGATCCTGGCGCTGGATACCATGTACGTGAACTCCATCGCCCTGATCATCCTGATGGGAGTGTGGCTCAACTCCAAGACCTACTTCGAAGCCGCTCTGCTGATCGCGCTGCTCGGCTTCATCAGCACCATTGCCGTCTGCAAGTATCTGCTGCGCGGCGATATCATCGAGTAACTTCGGGAGAATTCCATGTTCTACGTCATTCTCGAGGGGCTGATCTCGGTGCTGCTGATCGCCGGCGGGCTGTTTGCCTTCATCGGCTCGCTGGGCATGGCCCACCTGCGGGACTTCTACATGCGCCTGCACGGCCCGACCAAGGCCACCACCCTGGGCATGGGCTGCATCCTGTCCGGCTCCATGGTGTACTTCAGCGCCACCCAGGAAGGCACCCACCTGCAGGAGATGCTGATCACCCTGTTCCTGTTCATCACCGCCCCGGTAAGCGCCCACATGCTGGCCAAGACTGGCCTGCACCAGCGCCTCAAGTATCTGGACAAGACCCGCGGCAAGCCGCTCGAATTCCGTGAGGAAGAGGTTGGGGATAAGCCGGTGCCCCACCCCGACCGAGACTAAGGCTTGTTCGAAAAGTGCCTGCGCTCGGTAATACGGCGTTAAAAATCAGGTCAAAATGCTCATTTACACCTCGTAAACTGCGCTTTCTCACCGATTTTTGCCTTGTCTAACCATCGCTCGCCGGCTTTTCGTACAAAGCCTGGGCATCATGCAAGCCAGACACGAAACGGGCAGCCCATGGGCTGCCCGTTCTGTGTCTGGCTATCGTGGCGCGAAAGGCCGAGCGATCAGATCCAGCCGCCCAGTTCGCGCTTGACGATATCGGCCAGCACCGCGATATGGTCGTCGCGATCGTTGAGACACGGAATGTAGATGAAGTGCTCGCCGCCGGCCTCCATGAAGGCGTCGCGGATCTCTTCCTCGATCTCTTCCAGGGTCTCCACGCAGTCGGCGCTGAAGGCGGGGGACAGTACGGCGATACTCTTGTGACCCTGACGCGCCAGCTCCGCCACCTTGTCGACGGTGGCGGGGCCCACCCATTCTTCAGGCCCGAACTTGGACTGGAAGGCGGTAACCACCTCGTCCTCGGCCTGCCCCAGCCGTTCGCGCAGCAGTCGCGTGGTCTTCCTGCACTGACAGTAGTAGGGGTCGCCTTCCTCCAGAAAGCGCTTGGGTACGCCGTGATAGGACGCCACCACCACCGAGGGCTGGTGCGTCTCGTTCTCCAGGCGTTCGCTGACAGAGGCGGCCAGGGCCTCGATATAGCCCGGCTCGTCGAAGTAGGCCGGCACCGTTCGCACCGATGGCTGCCACTTGCGCTTCATCAGCTGGCGGAAGAACTGATCGCAGGCGGTGGCGGTGGTGGGTGAGCCGTACTGGGGATACAGCGGGAAGAACAGGATACGCCGACATCCCTTCTCCTCCAGCTCCTTGAGCGCCTTGTCGGTGGAGGGATTGCCGTAGCGCATGCCGAAGCTGACTTCGATATTGTCCCCCAGCTCAGCGCGCAGCCGCGTCGACAGCTTCTCGCTCTGGCTTCTGGTGATGGTCAGCAATGGACTCTCGTCCTTGTCGGTGTTCCAGATGCTGCGATAGGCCGCCCCGGAGGCAAATGGCCGGCGACTCAGGATGATCAACTGCAGCAGCGGCTGCCAGAGCCAGCGCGGATAGTCGACCACCCGCTGGTCCGACAGAAATTCGCTGAGATAGCGGCGCATGGACCAGTAGTCGGTATCGTCCGGCGTACCCAGGTTGGCGACCAGCACGCCGATCTTTTCACGTGCGACGGCGGGGTGGTCGACCGGCGCCTGCTCCGGGCGATGGGCCTCCACCACTGAGGGGGGAACGGACTGATCCATGAAGGTGACTTCCTCTTGGTAGCGAATGCACAAAGCCTATCACCGGTGGGTATCAGGCTCGAATGAAGTGTTACTATGAAGAGGATTTGTACAATTTTTGGTGAACCCATGTCCAGATCCTTGATCTTGATCACCGGCGACCAGTTGAGCCTGGACCTCGGACTCTTGCAGACCGCTGGCGACAACGACGTCGTCGCGCTGTGCGAGGTCGCCGAGGAAGGCCGCTACGTGCCGCATCACCCTCAGAAGATCGCCATGATGCTGTCGGCCATGCGCCACTTCGCCGCCACTCTTCGCGACAAGGGCTATCGCGTCCACTACAGCGCCCTCGATGATCCGGACAACGCCCATGGCCTGCTGGCGGAGGCGGAACGCCTCGCGCAAGCCTACGACTGTTCGCGGATTGTCACCACGAGGCCCGGCGAATGGCGGCTGCTGGATGCCATGGAGCGCCGCCAAGGCGGGATACCCTGGCAATGGGTCGAGGACGACCGCTTCTACTGCACGCCTGGTGAATTCGGCGACTGGTTGTCCCATCGCCGGCAGCCTCGCATGGAGGGCTTCTATCGACTGATGCGTCGCCGCACCGGCCTGCTGATGGAGGGCGATGAACCCATGGGCGGCCAGTGGAACTTCGACAAGGACAACCGACGACCCCTGCCCCAGCACTACACGCTGCCCAAGCCTCCCCGCCACACCGTCGACGACATGACCCGTGAGGTGCAGACACTGGTGGAGGAACACTTCGATGAACACTTCGGTCGTCTGGATGGCTTCCACTGGCCGGTCACCCGACGCCAGGCGCTGGTCGATCTCAGACACTTCATCGATCACCTGCTGCCGAGCTTCGGTGACGTCCAGGACGCCATCAGCGACAGCGATCCCTTTCTCTTCCACTCGCGCCTGTCCGCTCCCATGAACCTTGGCCTGCTCAGCCCGAGAGAGGTCTGCGAGGCCGCCGAAACCGCTTATCTCGAGGGGCATGCACCGATCAATGCGGTGGAAGGTTTTATCCGCCAGATCCTCGGCTGGCGAGAGTACGTCAGGGGCATCTACTGGACCCGTATGCCGGACTACAAGAGCTATAACGCCTTGCAGGCCCGCAGGGGTCTGCCCCACTTCTACTGGAGCGGTGACACCGACATGCGCTGTCTATCCCGCGCGATTGGCATGACCCGGGACAACGCCTACGCGCACCATATCCAGCGTCTGATGGTGACAGGCAACTTTGCTCTGCTGTGCGATGTCAGCCCCGAGGCCCTGTGCGACTGGTACCTGGCGGTCTACGCCGACGCTTGCGAATGGGTCGAATTGCCCAATACGCTTGGCATGGTGTTGCACGCCGACGGTGGACTGATGGGCTCGAAGCCCTACTGTGCGTCAGGCAAGTACATCGATCGGATGTCTGACCATTGCCGCCACTGTCGCTATGACGTGAAAAAGACCCTGGGCGAAGACGCCTGTCCCTTCAACAGCCTCTACTGGGACTTTCTCGAACGTCACGCCGACACCCTGGCGAGCAATCCTCGCATGAAGCTGATCTATGGCTCGCTGCGCCGCATGAGCGATGACAAGCGCAGCGCCATGCGCCGCCAGGCCACGTCCTTTCTCGACAACCTGGCATGCGAGCCGAGCTACGGTAAGGGTCCCCACCGCGACGGCTATCGACCTCAGGGAGCGAATCCATGAATCGGTTCGAGACACTCGCCACACCGCTTGCGCTGTTTCATGATGGTCAGTGCCCACTATGCCGCAAGGAGATCGCCTGGCTGAGGCGGCATCCGCGCAGCCGGCTGATCCACTTTATCGATATCCGCGACGACGATTTTTGCGCCGAGGCCTGGGGCCAGCGCTTCGATGACATGCTGGGCAAGCTGCACCTGCGCGACGCCACGGGTCGCTGGTTCATCGGCATGGATGCCACTCGCGCATTGTACGCGACGCTGGGTCATCGCCGTTGGGTGCAGCTAAGCAGCGTACCCGGTTTGCGTGGACTGCTGGACATCGGCTATCTGGGCTTCGCCCGACTGCGCCCCTGGCTAACAGGGACTCATAGGAAGCGATGAGGCAGGTCGACACCGCCAAGGGCCCTGGCAGCTTGCGCCAGGGACTTGTTCGCTGAACGTGGGTACATCAGTGGCAAGGCAGAGACGGCGAGACTGCCGTCGAGAGGGTTCCAGCACCAGGGTGGTGTGGAACGATGTCACTCAAAACACCAGGGGCATACGTGAGGCCAGCGGTTCGGCATAGTGGGCCTCGCGACCGATCACCTCGTCGTGGGCCACGTGCTGGACCAGGTAGGCGCGGTGGATACCGGCACGCTTGAGCTCCAGGTAGACGTCGTCCAGCGAGCGGAACAACACCGGCTTGCCGCGGCGGCAGAGCATCTTGCGGGCACCTTCCACGTCTTCCAGTTCGACCTGGTAAAAACGGCTGCCGGCATGGCCGATCACGCGAATCTCGAAGTTGTCGTGGCGGCCGACAAAGGCCTTGAGATCATTAATTTCCATCGTATCTTTCGCCTCTTTTCATCCTGTCGCGACGGGGGTCCTGTGGCCCCCGCCCTCCTTATGTGACGACACTACGGCGACGAGCGTGCCGATGATATTTCGGCAGACCATGACACTCGTTTCATTTCCCTGTGCCGCGCATGTGACTCTCTGATCATGGCACAGCCTGGGCCCTTCGGGTGACATTCCCGTGACGGTGTGAAGAATTTCTCTGATCTGGATACATATTGGCCGTTTCGCGCGCACAGCGGGTTAAACGACCTCCATGATCGCGGCGGAGAAAAGGGGGTCTTCAGCGGCAGGCAGCGCCTTTGCGGGAGGAAGTGGAGAGCTTGAAGGAGGGCAAACGAAGGCCCGCGACACGAATGCTCGCGGGCGACGGATCCGGCGGTGAGACTACTGGTAGTCGGAGGGATCGATGGCCTTGCCGAGGGAGTTGCGGTCGACCCAATTGCCGGCCTTGGTCTCCTTGTAGCGAAACACCACCTTGTCGCCGATCTGCACCGGCAGCTCGGAGTCTTCTGTCTGGTAGCTGTAGTCCACGCCGTCCACTACCAGGTGATAGCGATACAGATCGGGCATGCCGAGCCATTCCTTGAACGGGCCTTCCCGTTCCACCGAGGTCAACTCACCACGGGCTTCCAGCTTGGGCGCGCGACGGCGATTGCCGCGTCGAAATCCGCCTGCCATGTCAGGTCTCCTTCACTGTGTCTGTCGAAATCGCAAGGGGCGGCATTATACGAGCCCGTCGGTCAGGCTCAAGCACGTTTATTCGCCGAAGGTATCACCGTAGCTGTCCGGCGCCAGATCCTCGAAGCGGGTGTACTTGCCGATAAAGGCCATGTGCACCGTCCCGATGGGACCATTACGCTGCTTGCCGATGATGAATTCGGCGAGCCCCTTGTTGTCGGGATTATCCGGATTGTAGACCTCATCACGATAGACGAAACCGATCAGGTCGGCGTCCTGCTCGATGGCCCCGGATTCACGCAGGTCCGACATCACCGGACGCTTGTTGGGGCGCTGCTCCAGCGAGCGGTTGAGCTGCGACAGCGCAATCACCGGGCAGCCGAACTCCTTGGCAAGCCCCTTGAGCGAGCGCGAGATCTCCGAAATCTCGCCGGTACGGTTGTCACCGAACCCCGGCACCTGCATCAACTGAAGGTAGTCGATCATGATCATCGCCAGGTTGCCGTGCTCGCGCACCACGCGACGCACCCGTGAGCGCATTTCGTTGGGCGACAGCGCAGCGGTGTCATCGATGAACAGTTGCTTGTCCTTGAGCAGGTTGACCGCCGAGGTCAACCTCGGCCAGTCCTCGTCCTCGAGCTGACCGGAGCGCACTCGGGTCTGGTCGATGCGGCCGAGTGACGACAGCATGCGCAGCATGATCGAGTCCGCCGGCATCTCCATGGAGAACACCATCACCGGCTTGTCGCTGGACACCACCGCGTGCTCCACCAGGTTCATGGCGAAGGTGGTCTTGCCCATGGACGGACGGCCGGCGACGATCACCAGGTCGGAGGGCTGCAGCCCGGAGGTCATGTCATCGAGATCGCGAAAGCCGGTCGACAGGCCGGTCATCTCGCCTTTCATGTTGAACAGCTCGTCGATGCGATCGACGGCCTTGGTCAGCAGCTCGCTCATGCCGATGGGGCCGCCGGCCTTGGGGCGATCCTCGCTGATCTGGAACACCAGCCGCTCGGCCTCGTTGACCAGCTCATCGGCAGGACGCCCATTGGGGCTGAAGGCGCCGTCGGCGATCTGGTTGGCCGCCTGGATCAGCTTTCTCAGGGTGGCGCGTTCGCGCACGATGTCGCCATAGGCGCGGATATTGCTGGCCGAGGGAGTGTTGCGGGCCAGCTCCGCCAGGTAGGCGAGCCCGCCCACGGTGTCGAGCTGGTCGCGCCCCTCCAGGGCCTCGGACAGGGTCACCACGTCCAGCGGACGGCTCGACTCGGCCAGCGCCACCATGGCGTTGAACACCAGGCGATGCTCGTAGCGATAGAAGTCGTCGGCCACCAGCCGGTCGGCGATATTGTCCCAGGCCTGATTGTCGAGCATCAGGCCACCCAGCACCGACTGCTCGGCCTCCACCGAGTGCGGCGGAACCTTCAGCGCCGCGGCTTCACGATCGATGGTCTGGACGTCACTCATGCGCTTGTCTCTTCGCTGTTGTTCACGGCGCCATGCCACTGGATCCAGGCTGTGTCCGAAAAGTCGACGAGCGCAGCCACTCTCCAGACAAGCCTTAGTCTACCCGAAGCCGGGTCCGTCGCACGATCACCCGTGCGGGCGATCGCGAGCCACAAAAAAGGGCGCGGGATGTGACTCCCGCGCCCTTGCCACTGCCGTGGGAGACGACCTTACTCGGCCACCACCACCACGCGTACGGTGGCGTCGACGTCGGCATGCAGGTGCAGCACGATGTCGTATTCGCCGGTCTGGCGGATCGGGCCTTCCGGCATGCGAACTTCGCTCTTGGCGACGTCGATACCGGCGCTGGAGATCGCCTCGGCCAGGTCACGCGGACCGATGGAACCGAACAGCTTGCCTTCGTCGCCAGACTTGGCGACCAGAGACAGCTCGATGTCGTTGAGCTGCTCGGCGCGAGCTTCGGCTTCGGCCTTGCGCTCGGCGGCCTGAGCTTCGAGCTCGGCGCGCTGGGCTTCAAAGGCAGCGATGTTGTCCTTGGTGGCCGGCACGGCGAGACCGTAGGGCACCAGGTAGTTGCGGCCGTAACCAGGCTTGACGGTGACCTTGTCACCGAGACCGCCCAGCTTGCCAATGTTGTCGAGCAGAATGACTTCCATCTCGTAAACCTCTATGTCAGTTGCTGTGACCCAGACGCCCGCGGAAGTCCGCGAAGGTATCGATCAGGGCCACAACCAGCACGATGAGAATCATGGGCCAGGTGGTGATCAGCAGCAAATAGAACGCGACCAGCCACAACCCGTTCATTCCCTTACGTCCAACTACACCATGTGTCAGGCCGATGCCTGCCATCAGCAGCGGAATCCAGGCCAGCATGCCGATCCCGGGGAGACCCAGCAGGGTGCCGGCGATCACCAGCACCACCAACAGGATCAGCTCCCTCGGGGTGAGCCGCAGGGCGTGGAACTCTTCCCGGAAACCTCCCGGGTTGTAGAGTCCCGCCTGCCAGCTGCGTGCCAGGGCCAGACAGGCCACCGCAGCGAGCATCACCACCAGACCGGTGACACCGCTGATGACCAGCTCGGCCAGCCGACTGGCGTCGAGCCCCTGGGCAGCCAGCTCGTCGAGCATGGCCGCCACCTCGGAGGAACTCTGGCGCAGCTGCTCCAGCATCAGGGCGGTGTCCGCCTTGGGCAGGAACACCCCCAGCTGGATCATCGCAGCGCCGGCCAGCGACCCCAGGATCAGCGCCTCGCCCCAGCGCATGCGGGAGCGCAGCACGATGGCCATCAACAGCGCCAGCAGGGTGGTCGCCAGAGGGATCGGATCTCCCTGGGTCCACCACCAGCCTGCCGGCACCGCCGCGGCGGCGATCACCGGCATCGCCGGTGCCATGCCCTTGCGCAAGGTCACCAGAGCGGCAATCGCCGCCCCGAACCAGAACAGCCAGGGCACCGCAGACGCCACCAGCGCGACCAGCGCCGCCTGGGGCATGCCTTTCATCGACCATCGGGCGACGGGCAGCATCGGCGACGACTTACTGGTGGCTGTCGGTGTAAGGCAGCAGGGCCAGGTAGCGTGCGCGCTTGATCGCGGTGGACAGCTGGCGCTGGTAACGGGCCTTGGTACCGGTGATGCGGCTGGGAACGATCTTGCCGGTCTCGGTGATGTAGGCCTTGAGCGTGTCCAGATCCTTGTAGTCGATCTGCTTCACGCCTTCAGCGGTGAAACGGCAAAACTTGCGGCGACGGAAAAAGCGTGCCATGGAAAGACTCCTTATACGTGCGTTGCAGAGCTAGTGATGCGCGGCTCAGGCGGATTCAGCGGTGCGCGGCTTTTCTTCGCGACGGGCACGCTTCTCTTCCACCGGCTTCATCATCGGAGACGCTTCGGTGATGGCTTCCTTGCAGCGCACCACCAGGCTGCGAATGATGGCGTCGTTGAAACGGAAGATGTTCTCGATTTCCTCGAGGGTCTCGCCGCTGCACTCGACGTTCATCAGCACGTAGTGAGCCTTGTGGATCTTGTTGATCGGGTAGGCCAGGTGACGGCGGCCCCAATCCTCGAGACGGTGAACAGTACCGGCGTTCTCGGTGACGATGCTGGTGTAGCGCTCGACCATGGCCGGAACCTGCTCACTCTGGTCCGGGTGGACCATGAAGACGATCTCGTAGTGACGCATGGATTCTCCTTTCGGTTTGGCAGCTTCCGCAGGGGCCTGAGTAGTCTCGGCGCCGGGGGAAGCAAGGAGTGAATAACAATTAGCCTGTCCCGCGCAGAACGCACGGGCGCCCAGATTCTACGGAGTTGTGATCAGGGTTGCAAGCCGATGCTGGGGCGACACCGTCACCCGCGGGCCTTGAGCTCGCGCTGGCGCACCACCTCGAACAGACAGACGCCGGTGGCCACCGACACATTGAGACTCGAGACGGTGCCCGCCATGGGCAGCTTGACCAGGGTGTCGCAGGCCTCCCGCGTCAACCGACGCATGCCCTTGCCCTCGGCCCCCATCACCAGCGCCATGGGCCCGGTGAAGTCGGCAGCGAAGACGCTGGCATCGGCCTCGCCGGCGGTACCGGTGATCCACACCCCTTCTTCCTTCAGTCGCGCCATGGCGCGGGCCAGGTTGGTCACCTGATAGACCGGCACGCTCTCGGCGGCACCGCAGGCCACCTTGCGCACGGTGGCGTTGAGCGGTGCCGACTTGTCCTTGGGCACGATCACGCCGTGCACCCCGGCGGCGTCAGCACTGCGTAGACAGGCGCCGAAGTTGTGAACGTCGGTGACACCATCGAGGATCAGCAACAGCGGCGGCGTCTCCAGTGGCCAGGCCTTGAGCTTGTGCCACAGGGACTCCTCGCCCTCCGGCGCCAGTGGCGGACAGAACGCCACGATACCCTGATGGGAGGCACCCTGGGAAAGGCCGTCGAGCTCTTCACGAGGAACGCTCCTGAGCCTGGCGCCGCGACTGCGCGCGGTATCGACCAGCTCACTCAGACGACGCCCGGCGTCGCCCTCCTGCACCCACAGTTCCTTGGGTGATTCGCCACGCTCCAGCAGCGCCCGGACGGCGTGAACGCCGAACACACTGTCGAGGCCGTTCGGCACTGCCGGACCATGCTGACCACGCCCCTTGCCACGCGCCTGAGTACGCGCCTGGTCATGCGTCTGGGACTGGCTCTGGCCGTGGCGACGGCGTCTGGAATCATGCTTGGCCACGGGCGGCCTCCTGGTCAATCATCACGCGGGTGTTCATCCCTTGTTGCCACGCCGCGGACCGCGGCGCCGACGTCCGCCCTTCTTCTTCGGGGCGTCCTGTTCGCCGACCCCGGAGGGGCCGTCGGCACGGCGCTTGGTGTCGCCCTGGGCCGACCTGCCGCCCCGCCCCTTGCTGGCCTGGGCGGGCTTGTCACCTTGCCCATTGCTACGCCCCTTGCCCTGCGCGCCTGCGTCGCGACGCTTGCGCGGTGCCCGACGAGGGCGCGGCTTGTCGTCGGCCATCTCGAAGTCGATCTTGCGCTCGTCGAGATCGACCCGAGCCACCTGAACGGTGACCCCATCGCCCAGACGATAGCTGGTGCCGGTACGCTCGCCCTTGAGACGATGCTTCTCGGGCTCGTAGTGGTAGTAGTCCGACGGCAAGGAGGTGACGTGGACCAGTCCCTCGACATAGAACGCGTCGAGGCGCACGAAGATACCGAACTGGGTGACCGAGGCGATGGTACCGTCGTAGACCTCGCCGAGCTTGTCGGACATGAACTCGCACTTGAGCCAGCCCTCGACGTCACGGGTGGCGTCGTCGGCACGACGCTCGGTCATCGAGCAGTGCTCGCCAAGTTCGAGCATCTGCTCGAAGGTATAGGGACACCACTTGGTCGGCGGCTCCACCGGCGCTCCCTCGGCGCGCAGCACGGTGTTGGTCTGGCGCGGTCCGCGGATCACCGAACGAATGGCGCGGTGCACCAGCAGATCGGGATAGCGACGAATCGGCGAGGTAAAGTGGGCGTAGGCCGGGTAGGCCAGGCCAAAGTGGCCCTCGTTGTGGGGCGAATACACCGCCTGACTCATCGAGCGCAGCATCACCGTCTGGATGATGTCGGCATCGTCGCGGCCCTTGATCGCCTCGGCCAGGTCACGGTAGTCCTGGGGCGTCGGCTCATCACCACCGCCGAGTGACATGCCGATCTCGTTGAGGAACAGCCGCAGCTTGTCCAGGCGTTCCGGCGACGGACGCTCGTGGATACGGTACAGCGCCGGCAGGTCGTGCTTGTCGAGGAAGCGCGCGGTGGCAACGTTGGCCGCCAGCATGCACTCCTCGATGATCTTGTGGGCGTCGTTGCGCGAGCGCGGCACGATCTTCTCAATCTTGCGCTCGTCGTTGAAGACGATGGCGGTCTCGGTGGTCTCGAAGTCGATGGCACCCCGTTCGGTGCGCGCTTCTCGCAGCAACTGGTAGAGGCTGTGCAGGTTCTTCAGCGACGGCACCAGCGACTTGTACTCCTGGCGCAGGGCCTCGCCTTCCTCCCCCTCGTCCTGAAGGATCGCCGCCACCTTGTTGTAGGTCAGCCGGGCATGGGAACGGAACACCGCCTCGTAGAAGCGATAACGGCTGATGGCCCCGGTCTTGGAGATGTTGAGCTCGCACACCAGCGCCAGACGATCGACGTCCGGATTCAGCGAGCACAGTCCATTGGACAGCAGCTCCGGCAGCATCGGCACTACCTGCCCCGGGAAGTACACCGAGTTGCCGCGGGCGATGGCCTCCTGATCGAGCGGGCTGCCGGGACGCACGTAGTGCGACACGTCGGCGATGGCGACAAGGAGCTTCCAGCTGCCCGAACGCGTCTTGTAGGCACACACCGCGTCGTCGAAGTCCTTGGCGGTCTCGTCATCGATGGTGACCAGCGGCTTGTCACGCAGGTCGATGCGGTGGAGCTTGTCCTCCTCGGCGACCTCGGCGGACATGCTGGCGATCTGGTCGGTGACATCCGGCGGAAACTCGGACGGGATCTCGTAGCTTCTCAGCGCGATGTCGATCTCCATACCGGGATCCATACGCTCTCCCAGCACCTCGATGACCTCACCCACCGGCTGCACCCGGGTCTCGGGCTGCTTGACGATGCGTGCCGAGATGACCTGGCCGTCCTGGGCGCCACCACAGGCGCTGTGCGGGATGATCACCTCCTGGGTGATCCGATTGTTCTCGGGGATCAGTACCCCGAACTCGGGAGTATTCTCGCGATACACACCGACGATGGTCTGGGTGTTGCGCGCGATGACGTCCACCACCGTGGCCTCGTCACGGCCCCTGCGATCGCGTCCGCTGATGCGCACCAGCACGTGGTCACCGTGAAACACCCGGCGCATCTGTCGCGGGGGGATCACCAGATCAGGCTTCTTGCCGTCGTCGCGCAATAGAAAGCCGAAACCGTCCCGATGCCCCAGCACCTTGCCCTTGATCAGATCAAGCTTGTCGATCAGCGCATAGGCGTTGCGACGGTTGCGCAGCACCTGGCCGTCCCGCTCCATGGCGGACAGGCGGCGACGCACCGCCTCGCGCAGGTCCTCGTCATCGAGACCCAGCTGATCGCTCATGGCCTCATGGGTCACCGGCGCCCCGATTTCCTCGAGCCGCTTGAGCAGGTATTCGCGGGACGGGGCGGGGTTGTCGTACTTGTGGGCTTCGCGGAGAGCGTGTTCGTCGGCGTCGAGCGTCCAATGGGTCATGCGAAAGGCATCCTTGGCAGGGTCGAGGACGGCAGGTGAGCGCCGACTCCCGGGCGCGAGCGTGCGGTCTTGTCGAAAATTTGTCGTAACATGCGCGCAGTATAGCGCTGGCGCGGCCTTGACCCAACCATAAGCGCCCGTGGATAGACCCACCGCCCACCGAGGGCCCATTCAGGCAATGGTCACAACGGCAAAAAAAATCGCGCGATTCCTTATCGAGACGCTTGCATTATTCAGATGATTCGGTAACATACGCGCCACTTGCCCAGATGGCGGAATTGGTAGACGCGCTAGCTTCAGGTGCTAGTGTCCTTATGGACGTGGAGGTTCAAGTCCTCTTCTGGGCACCAACGATCCTTCGGGATCACGACGATGCAAGTCGTCACGCTCTTTGTCAGTCAAGCAGCACGTGTTCGCCCAGGTGGCGGAATTGGTAGACGCGCTAGCTTCAGGTGCTAGTGTCCTTATGGACGTGGAGGTTCAAGTCCTCTCCTGGGCACCATCGACTCGTCAGGGTCGACGAACACGACAGACTGATGCAAGATTGACAAGAGAATCGCATGACATGCCCAGGTGGCGGAATTGGTAGACGCGCTAGCTTCAGGTGCTAGTGTCCTTATGGACGTGGAGGTTCAAGTCCTCTCCTGGGCACCATCGTCATGCAGACAACGGATCCGCATTGGATCGACAAGAACCCGCGCCTCGTCGCGGTTTTTTTGTGTCTGAAATCTGCACCGATCCCAGATATCCCTCTACCTCACCTTCCTCTTGCCCTATCCCTCTGCGCCCCCTCCTGACGCAGCAGAACAGCAACAGGCGACCCGACGGTATTGCGCTACCCGCGACTTCGCCCCCTAATCAAATCGCGAGGGCAACTCCGCCACCTGGGACAACGCCCAGTCGCCGACACCCGCGACCGACTCCCAGTCAGATTCCTGACTCGCCGGCAGCCGCGGCAGGAAATTCAGCCCGGTGCTTGCTTCTACCTCGTCGATGCTGACCAGAAACTGCTTGAGCGACTCGTCGCCACGCACGTCCTGGGGCATGATAAATGCCACCGCCAGCGGCGTATCGCCCGGCACCACCACGATCTTGTAGAACGCCACCGGCACCTCGACGAAGCCGACGCGATCGAGTAGACGATCGATCTCGAGATCGGTGATTCGTGTCTCGGCGTAGATCGGGCCGGTGATCACCTGCAGCCGGCCGAAGCGCGGCAGAAAGTGGTCCATCACCACCTCCTCCAGGCGCTGCCACAGCTGCCGATTGAGCGCGGGCTTCTGCGGCATCATGTTGCTCATCAGAAAGCTGTCGTCCTGGGCGTCCTCTCCCCACACCTTGGCCATGGCGTAGTTCGGGGCCAGGTGGCCACGGTCGTAACCACTGCCCGAGTAGCTAGAGGTGCTGACAGGCCACAGCGTGCGCCAGTCCTGGCGGAAACCGGGTCGCGGCCCGATCTGCCGATCCCCGCTCTGGCGTAGCTCATAGCTGACCCACAGCGCACCGACGCGGACATCCGACCATCCCAGCAGATAGCCATCGTTACGCATGACGCGGGTGAAGGACAAGACGCCGGGCTCGGCCCACTCGGTTACCCCCATCCAGCTCATGCGATCACGGTAGCCCTGCTCTGTGCTGTGCCACAGAAAGGCACCCGCGGCGACCAGCACCAGCGAGACAAGGAGGTTTCGGGGGCGGGGTATCAGGCGATCGAGTGAAAGGTCCACACGCTTCCTTGATGCAAAGAGTCACGAGATGGCGAAGAGGTGCTGGTCGCCGGCGCGTCGAACGAGCGGCGTTGCGCCGGCCCGGCGCAGTCACCGGGCCGCCGACGCGATCTTGCTACCACCCCAGCGAGAACATGGTCTCCAGGTCGTGACGGGAGTGCACCTGCATGGCGTTGAGGGTCTCGGTGTCGGCGATCCCTTCCACCGCGTTCAGGCGCCCGGTGACGAGTTCGGCCAGGCTCTCGAAATCACGGGTGCGCGCGATCGCCACCAGGTCGTAGCGACCGCAGGTGGAGTACACCTCGCTGATGCCGTCGACCTCGGCGAGGCGCTCCGCCACCGCCTTGACCTGGCCCTTTTCGGCATTGATCAGGATCACTGCATTCTGCATGGTCGCCCTCCTTCGATGTCCGTCTTCGCCAGGCCAACCAAGCCCACGGCACAGACGGCAAGATGTGGTGTGCTCGCGGCGCAGTATATCAGCGCCGGCGCGGCACGGGCAGCACCACCCGACAGGCACCACCTGCGTGGCGGATTGCCGCAGCGGAGTAGCGAGGATTCGCCAAGACTCAAAGGCTTAGCTAATCTGAATGTTCAGCGCCGCCTAGAGCGCACGAGGTCGCCCAGGCTCACCGGGCACACTCGATAACATCGGTCCAGCAGAAACGGGCCCAACCAAGACCGTTCGACTATCGACTTCGATCACCATCGATCGAGCCACAACGAGGAGCCCCACCATGGCCAAGCACAGCCGCCGTGACTTCCTGCGCCACAGTCTGCTGGGCATCGCCGCCCTGCCTCTGGGCGCTGGCGTACTGTCCCGCACCGCCCTGGCCCAGAGCCTGCCGCGCCTGGATACCGACAACGCCCAGGCCAAGGCGCTCGGCTACGTCGAGAACGCCAGCGACGCCAGTGGCAACGCCGCCTACGAAGAGGGAGAGACCTGCGCCAACTGCATGTTCTTCAACGCCGAGACCGAAGGCTGCCAGCTGTTCCCGCAGAACAGCGTGGAGCCGGGCGGGTGGTGCCAGTCCTGGACCGCCAAGCCCTGACGTCTGGCTGACCAGCGTCGGATTCACCAGGGGTAGGCTGAAAAGAGCGCGCCCCTGAGCCACACCAGAACGACAACACCCCGGGCCGATGGCCCGGGGTGTTGTCGTTTGCCGCTCTTGCCGAGTCTCAAGCGCCTTCTTCGCTGTCCGGCAGCGGCCACTGATAGCGACGCACCACCTCATCGCCGTCCCAGGACTCCAGCTTGACCGGAAAGCCCCACAGTTGATGCAGATGACGGATCACCGGATAGACACTGCGTGCCAGCGGTCGCCGCTGATCCTGCACGTGGCGCAGCGTCAGCGAACGATCACCACGGATATCCGCCTCATAGACCTGAATATTGGGCTCACGCAGCGACAGCGCATACTGCGTGGACAGCGCCTCGCGCACCCGCCGGTAGCCTCGCTCATCATGGATGGCGCCGACCTCCAGGGTCTCCTCCTGGTCATCGTCGACGATCTGGAACAGCTTCAGATCGCGGATCACCTTGGGCGAGAGAAACTGCTGAATGAAGGACTCGTCCTTGAAGTTGCGCATGGCAAAGTTCAACGTCTCGCGCCAGTCACTGCCGGCGATGTCGGGGAACCACTCGCGGTCCTCGTCATTGGGCGCCTCGCAGATACGCTTCAGGTCGGTGAAGATGGCGAACCCCAGGGCGTAGGGGTTGATGCCGTTGTAGTAGGGGCTATCGAAGGCCGGCTGACTGACCACGGCGGTATGCGACTGCAGGAACTCGAGGATCAGCCCTTCGTCCACCGCGCCCTCGTCGAACAAACGATTCATCAGGGTGTAGTGCCAGAAGGTCGCCCAGCCCTCGTTCATCACCTGGGTCTGGCGCTGGGGGTAGAAGTACTGGGCCAGCTTGCGCACGATACGCACCACCTCACGTTGCCAGGGCGCCAGCAGCGGAGCGTTCTTCTCGATGAAGTACAGCAGGTTTTCCTGGGGCTCCGGCGGATAACGCCCGCCACCTCGCAGCCCCAGCGGATCGTCCTCGGACGCCATGGGCTCGGCGATGCTGCCCACATCACCGGTTGGAATGGTGCGCCACAGGGTGTTGACCTGGGTCTGCAGGTAGTCTTCGCGTTCCTGCTGACGGCGAGCCTCCTCCTCGGGAGATACCGGGGACGGACGCTTGTAGCGGTCGACGCCATAATTCTGCAGGGCGTGACAGGCGTCGAGCAGCTGCTCCACCGCCTGGACACCGTGGCGCTCTTCGCACTGGCTGATGTACTTGCGGGCGAACACCAGGTAGTCGACGATCGAGGAGGCGTCGGTCCAGGTCCGAAACAGATAGTTGCCCTTGAAGAAGGAGTTGTGGCCATAGCAGGCGTGCGCCATGACCAGCACCTGCATCATCAGGGTGTTCTCTTCCATCAGGTAGGCGATGCAGGGATCTGAATTGATCACCAGTTCGTAGGCCAGCCCCATCTGACCACGCCGATAGGCCTGCTCCACCGCCAGAAACTGCTTGCCGAAGGACCAGTGGTGATAGCCCACCGGCATGCCGACGCTGGCGTAGGCGTCCATCATCTGCTCGGTGGTGATGATCTCGATCTGGTTGGGGTAGGTATCGAGCCGGTACTCGTCTGCCAGTCGCGCGATCTCGGCCTCGAACTCGGTGAGATCGTCAAAGCTCCAGTCGGAGCCGGTGGCGATGGGCTTGGCGTGGCGCTTGGTCAAGGTGGTCATGGAGCTCCCCTCCTCTCCGGGGCTCTATCATCGCCCGGAGTTGCGTAGCGCTTGTTCAGGGGCCGCAAGGCCCCGGCCTGCTGTCGAATCGACCGAGGGGTCAACTCTCGGCGCGACGCTTGAACAAGGCACGGAACACCGGATAGATATCCCCCGGCTCGACGATCTGACGCATGGCGAAACGGTCAGGATAGGCCGCCTCCACCCGCTCGTACTCTTCCCACAGGGCCTGGTGGGCGTGGGGCGTGATCTCCACGTAGGTGAAGTACTGCAGGCGCCCCATCAGTGACTTGGTCAGGAGCTCGCGACAGTTCACCGAATCATCGTCCCAGTTGTCGCCATCCGAGGCCTGGGCCACGTACAGATTCCACTGACCCGGCGGGTAGCGCTTGTCGATGATCTCGTCGACCAGGGTCAAGGCGCTGGAGACGATGGTGCCGCCGGTCTCCCTGGAGTAGAAGAACTCCTCCTCGTCGACCTCCTTGGCGGCGGTATGATGCCTGACAAAGACCAGCTCGACCCGCTCGTAGCTGCGCTCGAGAAACAGGTACAGCAGCAGGAAGAAGCGCTTGGCGATGTCCTTGTGGGCCTGGGTCATCGACCCGGAGACGTCCATCACGCAGAACATCACCGCCTTGCTCGATGGCTGGGGCTGGTTGATCAGGTGGTTGTAGCGAAGATCGTAGGTGTCGATGAAGGGCACCGCCTCCAGGCGCCGCTCCAGGCGCTCGATCTCGTCCTTGAGCTCCTGTATGCGAGCGGGGTTTCGGAGCACCGGATCCTTGCGTTCCTCGACCTCCAGTGCCTCCTGAGCCTCGCGCAGGGCCCGACGAATGGGCGCCCGCATGGCGATACGTCGGGCCTGGGCCTCGCGCATGGAGCGCACGATGTTGATCCTCGCCGGCACCCCGTCCCGGGACACCCCGGCGCGCACCGGCCGCACCTCCTCGACGTCGACCAGCGGCTTGCGCTCCAGGTGGGGCAACTCCAGGCCGTCGAAGACAAACTCGAGAAATTCCTCCCGCGTCAGGGTGAAGGCGAACTCGTCCATGCCCTCACCCTGATTGGAAGCGCCGCCTTCGCCGCTGCCATCGCCACCACCGCCGCCACCGTCCGGACGGCGCAGGCGATCCCCTTCCTGAAATTCGCGATTGCCCGGCGCGACGATGGAGCGACGCCCCCCGCTGCCGTGCTGGAATACCGGCTCGGAGATATCACGGCTCGGGATCGAGACCTTCTCGCCGCGCTCCATGTCGGTGATGGAACGGCGATTCACCGCCTCCTCCACGGAGCGCTTGATATGGGTCCGATAACGGTCAAGAAAGCGCTGGCGGTTGACCGCGCTCTTGTTCTTGGCGTTGGCTCGGCGATCGATGAAGTAGGTCATGGGACCTCCTGGGCGCAGTCGACAAGGGTGGCAGGCACCGGGACGCTCCCGGTGCCTTCACGGCTACTGCGACTTGCGCACCCTCAGGTACCACTCCGACAGCAGGCGCACCTGCTTCTCGGTGTAGCCTCGATCCTTCATCCGCGCCACGAAGTCCTCGTGTTTCTTGATGTCGGCAGAGGATGCCTTGGCGTTGAAGGAAATCACCGGCAGCAGCTCCTCGGTGTTGGCGAACATCTTGTGCTCGATCACACCACGCAGCTTCTCGTAGGACTGCCAGCCCGGATTCATGCCGTTGTTCTGGGCACGCGCCCTGAGCACGAAGTTGACCACCTCGTGGCGGAAGTCCTTGGGATTGGAGATGCCCGCCGGCTTCTCGATCTTTTCCAGCTCGTCATTGAGCGACTGGCGATCGAACAGCTCGCCGGTCTCGGGATCCCGGTACTCCTGATCCTGGATCCAGAAGTCGGCGTAGGTGACGTAGCGGTCGAAGATGTTCTGACCGTACTCGGAGTAGGACTCCAGGTAGGCGGTCTGGATCTCCTTGCCGATGAAGTCGACGTAGCGCGGCGCCAGGTACTCCTTGATGTAGCGCAGGTAACGCTCGAAGGTCTCCTTGGGCAATTGCTCCTGCTCCAGACGCTGCTCCAGCACGTACAGCAGGTGCACCGGGTTGGCCGCCACCTCATGGTTGTCGAAGTTGAATACCTTCGACAGGATCTTGAAGGCGAAGCGTGTGGACAGCCCGTCCATGCCCTCGTCCACCCCGGCGCTGTCGCGATACTCCTGGATCGACTTGGCCTTGGGATCGGTGTCCTTCAGGTTCTCGCCGTCATAGACCCGCATCTTGGAGTAGACGCTTGAGTTCTCCGGCTCCTTGAGCCGCGACAGCACCGAGAACTGGGCCAGCATGCGCAGGGTATCCGGCGCGCAGGGAGCCTGGTTGAGCGAGGAGTGCTCGAGCAGCTTCTTGTAGATGTTGATCTCTTCGGAGACCCGCAGGCAGTAAGGCACCTTGACGATGTAGACCCGGTCGAGGAAGGCCTCGTTGTTGCGATTGTTGCGGAACGCCTGCCACTCGCTCTCGTTGGAGTGGGCCAGCACAACGCCATCGAAGGGTATCGCGCCCATGCCCTCGGTGGGGTTGTAGTTGCCTTCCTGGGTGGCGGTCAGCAGCGGATGCAGCACCTTGATCGGCGCCTTGAACATCTCGACGAACTCCATCAGACCCTGGTTGGCCCGACACAGGCCACCGGAGAAGCTGTAGGCGTCCGGGTCATCCTGGGAATAAAGCTCGAGCTGGCGGATGTCCACCTTGCCCACCAGCGAGGAGATGTCCTGGTTGTTCTCGTCGCCAGGCTCGGTCTTGGAGATGGCGATCTGATTGAGACGTGAGGGATACAGCCGCACCACCCGGAACTGGGAGATGTCACCACCGGACTCCTTGAGTCGCTTGGCTGCCCAGGGCGACATCACGCTGCGCAGGTGGCGACCGGGAATGCCGTACTCCTTCTCGAGCAGCTCGCCGTCTTCTTCGGGCGAGAACAGGCCAAGCGGGGACTCGTGCACCGGAGAACCCTTGATGGCGTAGAACGGCACTTTTTCCATCAACAGCTTGAGCCGCTCGGCCAACGACGACTTGCCGCCCCCCACCGGCCCCAGCAGGTAGAGAATCTGCTTTTTCTCTTCCAGGCCCTGAGCGGCGTGGCGGAAGTAGGCCACGATCTGCTCGATGGCCTCCTCCATGCCATGGAATTCACTGAACGCCGGGTAGCGGCGTATCACCTTGTTGGAAAAGATCCGCGCCAGCCTCGGGTCCTTGGCGGTGTCGATCACCTCCGGTTCACCGATGGCCTCCAGCATGCGCTCTGGCGCACTGGCGTAGACGGAAGGGTCTTGACGGCAGAGTTCCAGATATTCCTGCAGGGACATTTCTTCCTGCTGGACGCGAGCGAAGCGGTTCTGCACATGGTCGAAGATGCTCATCGATGCCTCCTGTGATGCCCGGGACTCGATCTGGACGACGTCACCCACCCTTGCCTGCCATCGCCCTTGTCGAGGGGGTACTCTCAGCGTAGAACAGCATTAGCCAATGACGATGCTCGGATCTTCAACGCTGAACGTCCTTACCTATAAGAACTCATGCCAGCAGAAGCGTTTCATTGTCCAGACGTAATTCGACCTAAGAGGGTCAAGAGGCACCAAAGCCGAGGTAGCCGACGGCCGGGAAGCCAGCGCCGGACGCCACCTGCCCGGTCCTCATGAGGCACGACAGCGCACCTCCTGAGGATTACCGAATCTGCATATTTTATTGTCGACAATCCTACAGTGACGCCGCCAGACGCACGCCCTGATCGATGGCGCGCTTGGCGTCCAGCTCCGCTGCCTTGTCCGCCCCACCGATGATCGACACCCGAACGCCGGCGGCCTCAAGTGGCGCTACCAGCTCACGCACCGACTCCTGCCCGGCACACACCACCACACTGTCCACGGCCAGGGTGCGCTCCTCGCCGTCAACGCTCAGATGCAGGCCCTGGTCGTCGATACGCTGATACTCGCAGCCGGGTATCGCCTGGACTCCCCGATGGCGCAGCGAGGCCCGATGCACCCAGCCAGAGGTAGTGCCGAGCCCCTTGCCGGGCTTGGAGCTCTTGCGCTGCAGCAGAAAGACCTCCCGCGGTGACTCGGGACGCTGTGCGGGCTTGAGCCCTCCCGGCGCGCTCACGGAGAGATCCACGCCCCACTCGTCACACCACTCGGCCAGGGGGTCGTCACCCGGGGCGACGTGGGTCAGTAACTCCGCCACGTCAAAGCCGATACCGCCGGCGCCGATGATGGCGACCCGCCGCCCGACCCGCCCGGGTGACTCGATTGCCTCTGCGTAGCTCAGCACACTGGCATGATCGGCACCGGGCAACTGAAGCTGGCGGGGACGGACGCCGGTGGCCAGCACCACATGATCAAAGCCCTCAAGATCAGCCACCGTTGCTTCACAGGACAGCCTGACGTCGACACCGGTCTTGTCGAGCATGACCCGGAAGTAGCGCAGCGTCTCGTCGAACTCCTCCTTGCCAGGTATCCGACGGGCAAAGTTGAACTGCCCCCCCAGACTGGCCTGGCGCTCGAACAGGGTGACCCTGTGGCCCCGCTCGGCGGCACTGACGGCGGTAGCGAGTCCAGCAGGACCGCCCCCTACCACCGCCACCGTCTGCGGCGTGGCGGCCGGCTCCAGCGACAGCTCGGTCTCGTGACAGGCGCGAGGGTTGACCAGGCACGAGGTCAGCTTGCCCTGGAAGGTGTGGTCGAGGCAGGCCTGGTTGCAGGCGATGCAGGTGTTGATCTCGTCTGCCCTGTCGCCGCGAGCCTTGGCCACCCAGGCGGGGTCGGCCAGCAGAGGCCGAGCCATGGAGACCATGTCGGCGTGGCCCTCGGCGAGCACCCGCTCGGCCACCTCGGGCATGTTGATGCGGTTGGTGGTGATCAGCGGAATTGTCACCGCCTGGCGCATGCGCCGGGACACCTCGGTAAAGGCCGCCCGCGGCACACTGGTGACGATGGTCGGCACCCTGGCCTCGTGCCAGCCGATGCCGGTGTTGATGACGTCGGCACCGGCGGCTTCCACCGCCCGCCCCAGGGCGATGACCTCGTCATGGGTGCTGCCGTCCTCCACCAGGTCGATCATCGACAGCCGGTAGATCAGCAGAAAGCGATCCCCCACCGCCGCGCGTACCCGGCGCAAAATCTCCAGCGCAAAGCGACAGCGATTGTCGAAGTCGCCGCCCCAGCGATCCTGGCGCTGATTGGTGCGCCGACAGATGAACTGGTTGATCAGGTAGCCCTCGGACCCCATGATCTCGACGCCATCGTAGCCGGCCTGCTGGGCCAGGCGCGCGCAGCGCACGTAGTCGTCGATCTGCCGCTCCACATCCTCGTCAGTAAGCTCACGCGGCACGAAGGGATTGATCGGCGCCTGGATCGCCGACGGCGCCACCAGCTCCGGCGAATAGGCGTAGCGCCCAGCGTGCAGGATCTGCATGCAGATGCGTCCGCCCTCGGCGTGCACCGCCTCGACGACCTGACGGTGTCCCTCGAGCTGGTCCTCGCTGGTCAACTGCGAGGCCCCCTGGAAGACGGCGCCTTCGGCGTTGGGGGCGATGCCGCCGGTCACAATCAGCGCCACTCCCTCGCGGGCGCGCTCGGCGTAGAAGGCGGCCAGACGCTCGAAGCCGCGCGGTGCTTCTTCCAGGTTGGTATGCATGGAGCCCATCAGCACACGATTGGGCAGGCTCAGATGGCCCAGGCGCAAGGGAGTGAAGAGCTGGGGATAGGCGGTCACGGGGCGGTCCTTCGCAGCACAGGCTGCGCGTTGTTGTTGGCGGTGTCGGATGGCGCGCTCACACAATTGGCGCCACTCATCGACCAATTTCAAACAACTGTATGATAGCAGTCCACCCTCTGCCACCCCCCTCGATGAAAATGCGCGCAAAACGCATCGTCGGGCAAAGGTTTCTTTCTGGCCAGCTCCGGGGATAGCTCTTGAAAGAGCTCCTAAAATAGCCCCTGGAATCGCCCTCCTGGAACAGCTCTCTGGATAGCCCTCCAGTCAACCCTCGTCCACCACCGCTGACCTGACGCACACGAAAAAGGCCCCGCTGCGAAGCAGCGGGGCCTTCCGAAATAAGCGCCGGTAACAGGACCGGACTTTTCCAGCGAACTGGATCGAGTGAAACTGGCGGACCGGACGGGACTCGAACCCGCGACCTCCGGCGTGACAGGCCGGCATTCTAACCAACTGAACTACCGGTCCGCGTGGTGGGTGATACCGGATTCGAACCAGTGACCCCCAGCATGTGAGGCTGGTGCTCTAACCAACTGAGCTAATCACCCACGTTATTTCACACGGTGCGATGTCTCGAGTTTCCTGAAGACGTCGTCTTTGGCTTGTCATCGTGGCGGACCGGACGGGACTCGAACCCGCGACCTCCGGCGTGACAGGCCGGCATTCTAACCAACTGAACTACCGGTCCGCAATGATGACCAATTCGAGAAGAGACGCTGGCGGACCGGACGGGACTCGAACCCGCGACCTCCGGCGTGACAGGCCGGCATTCTAACCAACTGAACTACCGGTCCAGCGCTCTCTACTCTACGTGTCCATCCATCATTTTCATGATGGTGGGTGGTACAGGGTTCGAACCTGTGACCCCCAGCTTGTAAGGCTGGTGCTCTCCCAGCTGAGCTAACCACCCCTGGTCACGTGGCGCTGCATTCTACAGAACATCCGGGGGATGTCAACGCGCTCCACGCATCTTTCTCGTTTTTTTTGTCCCGACTTTTGCCCGTGCATTCATCGACTTGGGCCGAAAGCCAGACGGCGCAAGGGCTGGCGCCACAGCGCCGTGATATCCACCCTTGCAGAAAGAAGCGCTCACGACTTGCCCATGGCGTCCGCGGTAGCGCGCGCCGCCTTAGCCATCAGGTCCTGACGCGACAGTCCACTCAAGCGCCGCGGCGACCAGTCGTGGTCACCATCCTCGAGCCATTCAAGACGCGCATGCGCCGGCAACTCATAGCCCGCCACCTCGTCTCGAGTACCGAAAGGGTCCCGGGTACCCTGCAGCACCACCAGAGGGCAAGCCAGCGACGGCCAGTGATCCAGCCGCAGGCGCTCGGGCTTGCCCACGGGATGAAAGGGGTAGCCAGCCAGCACCAGCCCCGGTGCACCGTCCTCGGCGGCCAGCAGACTGGCCACCCGCCCGCCCATGGACTTGCCGCCGAGCCACAGCGCCCCTGGCACCATCTGCGACAAAACGTCACGCCAGAGGCGCATTTCCTCCACCAGCCGAGCCACCCTGGGCGGCGGCCGCCGACGCCCCGCCGCACGCATCTCGCGCAGATAGGCAAACTCGAATGACAGCGTCTGTACGCCGGCCCGGGCCAGCGCCGCGCGCCATTCAAGCAAAAAGGGTGAATCGTGTCCGGCACCGGCCCCATGCGCCAGCAACAACACGTCTCGGCAAGGTGGTCCCTCCAGGATCACCGGCGCCAGGTCGGGCACCTGCCACTCGCCACGGTGCCCGGCGGCGAGTGCCTGGCTGAATTCCTGAGTAAAAGCGTCGGGTAAAACGAGTTGTGACACGGCAAAGTTTCCAAAGTTCACTGCCACCAGAGGCTAAGTTCTTCTCACTGCCAGGCTGGGCTAGAATTCTGAGTGGTTGTTGATCTGCATCATTCTGAGGCAATTGCCGGGCAGGCACTATGGCCGGGGGATCGTCCCCTTTACGCGATCGATGGGAAACTGATCATGAGCACAGCATTTGAACATCCGACCTACAACTACAAGGTGGTCCGGCAGTTCGCGATCATGACGGTGGTGTGGGGCATCGTGGGCATGACCCTCGGTGTGATTCTCGCCGCCCAACTGGTCTGGCCGGAACTCAACCTTGGCTTGCCCTGGACAAGCTTCGGTCGGCTTCGCCCGCTGCATACCAATGCGGTCATCTTCGCCTTCGGCGGCTCCGCCCTGTTCGCGACGTCCTACTACGTCGTCCAGCGCACCTGCCAGGTGAGGCTGATCAGCGACAAGCTGGCCGCCTTTACCTTCTGGGGCTACCAGGCGGTCATCCTGTGCGCGGTCGTCACCCTGCCGCTGGGCCTCACCGAGGTCAAGGAATACGCCGAGCTGGAATGGCCCATCGACATTCTGCTCGCGGTGGTGTGGGTTACCTACGCAGCCGTCTTCCTCGGCACCATCAAGGTCCGCAAGACCTCCCACATCTACGTGGCCAACTGGTTCTTCGCCGCCTTCATCCTGACCGTTGCCGTACTGCACATCGTCAACAGCGCGGCCCTTCCGGTCACCGCCACCTACTCCATCTCCATCTACTCCGGCGCCATCGACGCCATGGTGCAGTGGTGGTACGGCCACAACGCGGTAGGCTTCTTCCTGACCGCCGGCTTCCTCGGCATGATGTATTACTTTGTGCCCAAGCAAGCCGAGCGCCCGGTCTACTCCTACCGCCTGTCCATCGTCCACTTCTGGGCGCTGATCATGGTCTACATGTGGGCCGGCCCCCACCACCTGCACTACACCGCCCTGCCGAACTGGGCGCAGTCGCTGGGCATGGTGATGTCGATCATTCTGCTGGCGCCCTCCTGGGGCGGCATGATCAACGGCATGATGACCCTCTCCGGGGCCTGGCATAAGCTGCGAACCGACCCGACCCTGCGCTTTCTCGTCGTCGCGTTGTCGTTCTACGGCATGTCGACCTTCGAAGGCCCGATGATGGCGGTGAAGACCGTCAACGCCCTGTCCCACTACACCGACTGGACCATCGGTCACGTCCACGCCGGCGCCCTCGGCTGGGTCGCGATGATCACCATCGGCTCGATGTACCACCTGATTCCACGCCTGTTCGGTCACACCGAGATGTACTCCGTCAAGCTGGTGGCGGTGCACTTCTGGCTGGCCACCATCGGCACCGTGCTGTACATCGCCGCGATGTGGGTCAACGGCATCCTGCAGGGCCTGATGTGGCGCGCCATCAACGAAGACGGCACCTTGATGTACACCTTCGTCGAGACCGTCGAGGCCAGCGGCCCCGGCTATATCGTGCGCCTGATCGGTGGCCTTTTCTGGGTGACCGGCATGCTGATCATGGCCGTCAACGTGGCCATGACCGTCAAGGGTTCCGCCAAGCGCGGCGCGCCCCTGCCCCAGACCGCCTGAGTCAACGAAGGACCGAGACTGACATGAAACACGAGATCATAGAAAAGAACATCGGTTTGATGGCGGTGCTGGTGCTGGTGGTAATCAGCTTCGGTGGCCTGGCCGAGATCGTACCGCTGTTCTTCCAGAAGCAGACCACGGAGCCGGTCGAGGGCCTCGAGCCGCTGTCCGCGCTGGAACTGGAAGGCCGGGACATCTATCGCCGCGAAGGCTGCGTCGGCTGTCATTCGCAGATGATTCGCCCCTTCCGTGCCGAGACCGAGCGCTATGGCCACTACAGTGTGGCCGGTGAATCCGTCTACGAGCACAACTTCCTGTGGGGGTCCAAGCGCACCGGCCCGGACCTGGCCCGCGTCGGCGGTCGCTACAGTGACGACTGGCATCGTGCCCACCTCTACAACCCGCGGGACGTGGTGCCGGAATCGGTGATGCCGGCCTACCCCTGGCTGTTCGAGAACACCCTGGACGGCGAGGACACCCCGGCCAAGATGCGCACCCTTCAGAAACTGGGCGTGCCTTACACCGACGAGCAGATCGCCAACGCCACCAGCGAGGTCCGCGGTGAGCGTGAAATCACCGCCCTGGTCGCCTACCTGCAGCAGCTTGGCACGGTGTTGCCCAGCTCGGCGAAGAGCCCGTAACCATGGATATCGGAACCTTTCGCGGCATCTTGACCGGCATCCTGCTGATCGCCTTCCTGGGCCTGGTGGCCTGGGCCTACTCGAGCCGCCGCAAGCGCGAGTTCGATCAGGCGGCGCAGCTGCCGTTCGCCGACGACGACGAACAACCGAATCGTGACCGCACGGCCGAGCGACAGGCCGATTCCCGAGAGGACAGGGGAGAGAAGAACACATGAATACGCTTTGGGGTGATGCCCTCTCAGGCTTCTGGAGTGCCTGGATCATCGTCATCACGCTCGGCACCATCGGCTTTGCGTTCTGGCTTCTGTGGGCCAACCGCAAGACCGACAAGCGCCCTGACGCCGACGGCACCGTCGAGACCACCGGCCACACCGCCGACGGTATCGACGAATACGACAACCCGCTGCCTCGCTGGTGGTTTCAGCTTTACGTTGCCACGGTGATCTTCTCCCTGGGCTATCTGGTGCTGTATCCGGGCCTCGGCAACTTCGCCGGTGTGCTGGGCTGGAGCCAGGAAGGTCAGTGGGAGGAAGAGGTCGCCCAGGCCGAAGAGCGCTTTGCACCGATCTTCGAGAAGTACCAGCAGGTACCCATCCCGGAACTCGCCCAGGACGGTGACGCCATGCAGGTGGCCGAGCGCATCTTCCTCAACAACTGCGCCATCTGCCACGGTTCCAACGCCAAGGGCGGCTACGGCTTCCCCAATCTGACCGACGACGACTGGCTCTACGGCGGCGAGCCCGAGCACATCGTCACCACCATCAACAACGGACGCAATGGCCTGATGCCGTCATGGCAGCAGCTCGGCGCGGACAATATCGAGAACCTGACCCAGCATGTGCTGTCGCTGTCCGGCCAGGCCGAGGACGCCGAACGTGCCGAAAAAGGCGGCGCCGTCTTCACCTCGGTATGTGCCGCCTGCCATATGCCTGACGGTACCGGCAACCAGGCGCTGGGCGCGCCCAATCTGACCGACGACAGCTGGCTGTACCAGGCACCGGGCCAGAGCCTGGCCGACTCCGTGCGTCAGACGCTGCGCAACGGCCGCAATGGCCATATGCCGGCGCAGGCCGCCTACATCGGCGAGGAGCGGGTCCACCTGGTCGCCGCCTATGTCTATGGTCTGAGCCAGAATCAAGACCAGAAGAGTCAGTAGTGACCCCAGCGGGATCGCTCCCGCGGCGAGTGCGGCGCTTGGCCGCACTCGCCACCCACCTACCCGTCAATCGCTAGACTGGGGCTTCGGCCCCATCGACGCGATGTGAGTCTGCCATGAGCGACAAGATCCCTGCCCACGACGTCACCGACCCTGCGGTGTCGCACCATTCCCCCGACAGCCAGAGCATGTACGAGAGCCGCCGGCACATCTACGTACGCGAGATCAAAGGCGTGTTCCAGCGTGTCCGTCGGGTCGCCAACTGGGCGCTGATGCTCGGTTTTCTGCTGCTGCCCTGGATTCCCTGGGGTGATCGACCGGCGGTCTGGTTTGATCTGCCGGGGCGCGAATTTCATATCTTCGCCGCCACCTTCTACCCCCAGGAATTCGTGCTGCTGTCCTGGCTTTTGATCATCTGCGCCTTCGGCCTGTTCTTCATCACCGTCTTTGCCGGTCGAGTATGGTGCGGCTACACCTGCCCCCAGAGCGTCTGGACCTTCCTGTTCATCTGGGTCGAGCACCGTATCGAGGGGCCGCGCAATCGTCGCATCAAGCTCGACAAACGCTCCTGGGACGCCGACAAGGCCTGGCGCAAGAGTGCCAAGCACGCCATCTGGCTGATCATCTCGGCGGCCACCGGCATCACCTTTGTCGGTTACTTCACCCCGATCGGTGGCCTAATGACGGACCTTGCCACCCTCTCGGCCAGCGGCTGGTCCTATTTCTGGGTCGGCTTCTTTATCGTCTTCACCTACCTGAACGCCGGTTGGCTGCGCGAGCAGGTCTGCCTGTACATGTGCCCCTACGCCCGCTTCCAGTCGGTGATGTTCGATCGCGACACCCTGATCGTGTCCTACGACTACCACCGCGGGGAGCCTCGCGGCCCGCGCAAGCGCAACGCCGACCCGGCAGAGCAGGGCCTTGGCCACTGCATCGACTGCGACCTCTGTGTTCAGGTCTGCCCGACCGGCATCGACATCCGCGACGGTCTGCAGTACCAGTGCATCACCTGCGCCGCCTGCATCGACGCCTGCGACAGCGTCATGGACAAGATGGGCTACCCCCGTGGCCTGGTGCGTTACACTACCGAGCACGCCCTCGACGGCAACAAGACCCACCTGTTGAGACCACGCCTGATCGGCTACCTGGTCGCCCTGGTGGTGATGATCGGCCTGTTCGTCTGGACCATCGCCGACCGCACACCGCTGGATGTGGATGTGGAGCGCGATCGCGCTCGGCTCTACCAGACACTGACCGATGGACGCATCGCCAACTCCTACGCCATGACCGTGCGTAACCTCGACAACCGCCCTCATCGCTACGTGATCGAGGTAGCCGGCATCGAGGGTCTCGAGAGCGACACCACCGCCATCGAGGTTCCCGCCAACCAGTCCCGCCAACTGGTGATGACCTTGAGCGTGAATCCTGATCAGATGGAACAACGCAGTGCCGATATCAGCGTTCGCGTCCTCGCCGAGGACGATCCGTCCGTGGCCATCGAACGTGAAAGCCGCTTTATAGGAGTTACCCCCTGATGTCCCTGTCCGATCCCCAGGTGCCGCCCTGGTACAAGCAGTTCTGGCCCTGGTTCCTGATCGCCCTGCTGCTGTCGTCGGTCACCTTCAGCATGGTCTACCTGGCCTTCTCGATCCGCTACTTCGACGGTTCGGTGCCGGACGATTACTACAAGGAAGGTCTGGCCATCAACGTCCAGCTCGAAAAGCAGCAACGTGCCGAGGCGCTGGGGCTGGCGGCCGAGCTGCGCATCGACGCCACCACCGGCGACGTGGTGGTAACGCTCGATGGCGACGAACGCCCAGAGCGGCTGGATCTGGCGCTGAAGTTCCCCACCGATGGCGCCCGCGACCGGGCACTGGTGCTGACCCACACCCGTGCAGGCCACTATGTCGGCACCCTCGACCGCAATCTGCGCTATCGCTGGTACCTTCAGCTGCAGCCCCACGCAGAAGGCGCGTCAGGACAGCCTGAATGGCGCCTGACCGGCGAGGCAGAGTTCCCGCGGGAGACCTCCGTGCGCCTGACACCGGGACTCTGATGGCGGCCTCGTGCTACCACTGTGGCGCCCCGGTGGAGGCCACAGCACCCTGGTCGATCACCCTGGATGGCCAGCGCCATCCGCTGTGCTGCCCGGGCTGCGAGGCGGTGGCCCAGGCCATCGTCGGCGGCGGCCTGGACAGCTACTATCGCTTTCGCACCGCCCTGCCGGAGCGCCCATCGCCGACACCCGCCGACGAGGCCCGCTATCAGGTATTCGACGATCCGGGCCTGCAGGATCGTTTCGTGCGTCAGGATGGCGACACCAAGGTAGCGACCCTGGCGGTGGATGGCATCACCTGCGCCGCCTGCGCCTGGCTGATCGAACACCGCCTGAATGCCCTCGACGGCCTGGAGAGCTGCGCTGTCAATCTTTCCCAGCATCGCCTTCAGGTGCGCTGGGATCCCGAACGCCTGTCGCTGTCGCGCCTGCTGGCCGAGATGGCCGCCATCGGCTATCCCTCCCAGCCCTACGAGCCGGACCAGGCTCAGCAGCGGCTCAAGCAACAGTCGCGCCAGATGATAAGACGCCTGATCGTGGCGGCCGTCGGCATGATGCAGGTGCTGATGTTTTCCATCCCGCACTACGTCGACGGCGGTGATCTCAGTAGCGAGTTCGAGCGTCTGTTTGCCTGGCTATCGCTGGCGCTGACCACTCCGGTGGTACTGTACTCGGCCCAACCCTTCTTCGTCGGCGCCCTGCGCGATCTGCGAACCCGCGTGCTGGGCATGGATGTGCCGGTGGCCCTGGCCATCGGTGGGGCCTTCGTCGCCAGCACCTGGTCGGTCGTGAGCGACTCCGGTGATCGCTACTTCGACTCGGTCAGCATGTTCACCTTCTTCCTGCTGTTCGGACGCTACCTGGAGTCTCGCGCCCGTACCCACTACGGCCGTAGCGGCAATGCCATGGCCAGCGCGCTGCCGAGTGCCGCGGTGCGCCTCGACGAGCATGGCGATGAACGCGTCATCCCCGCCAGTCGGCTGGTCCCGGGTGACCGGGTTCGGGTCAGCCCCGGCGCCCAGATCCCCGCGGACGGCAACCTGACCTCGGGCCTGGCCCAGATCGACGAGTCGCTGCTGACCGGCGAATCGCTGCCCTGCCTGCGTCGCCAGGGAGATACCGTGCACGCAGGTACCCTGTGCATGGACAGCCCGATCGAAGTGATGGTCACCCGCGTCGGCGACGACACCCGCGCCGCCGGCATTCTCGATCTCACCGACCGTGCCTTCGCCCATCGTCCACGTATCGCCCGCCTGGCCGAGCAGGTGGCCCATCGCTTCGTGTTGAACCTGCTGGTCATCACCGCCCTGGTGGCGCTGGTCTGGAGCCTGATCGATCCTAGCCGCAGCCTGTGGATCACCCTGTCGGTACTGGTGGTGACCTGCCCCTGCGCCCTGGCGCTGGCGACCCCCACAGCCCTGACCGTGGCCCACGGCCGGCTGAGACGTGCCGGGGTACTGGTGACCCGAGCCGATGCGCTGGAGACCCTGGCCTGCCTCGATCGCGTCGTCTTCGACAAGACCGGCACCCTGACCCGGGGTCGCATGCAACTCGCCGAACACCGGCCGCTGAGCGACGCCGAAGGAAGCGCCAACAATGGCGAGATGGACGCTGCCGCCAAGCGCCGTCATCTGGCCCTGGCGGCGGCACTGGAGACCGGCTCGGAGCACCCCATCGCCCGTGCCTTCGCTGCCTGGCGCGACGCCAGCTGCCAGGCCAGCGAACTGCGCAATCACCCGGGTCAGGGCGTGGAAGGCGTGATCGACGGCCGGCGCTGGCGACTGGGCCAGCCGCGTTTTGCCTGCCTGGGCCAACCCGCTACTGAGCTCCCTGGCGCAGGGCTTTGGCTGCTGCTGGCCTGCGAAGGCAAGCCCCAGGCCTGGTTCAAGCTCGACGATCAGCCCCGTGACGACGCCGCCGAGACCCTCGCCGCCCTCGCCCAGCGGGGGCTTGCCATCGAGATCCTGTCGGGCGACCGCGCCGTCAACGTTGGCCAGCTGGCCCGCACGCTGGGCGTCGATCAGTGGCGTGGCGAGGCCTCCCCCGAGGACAAGCTCGGGCACTTGAAGGCGCGGCAGGCGCAGGGCGAAAAGGTGGCCATGGTCGGTGATGGCATCAATGACGTGCCGGTACTGGCGGGCGCCGACCTTGCCCTCGCCATGGCCGGGGCCAGCGACCTCACCCGCACCCGCGCCGATCTGGTATTGCTGGGCGAACCGCTCACGGGTATCGTCGAAGCCATCGAGGTGGCCCGCCAGACCCGTCGCATCATTCGCCAGAATCTGTCCTGGTCGGTGCTCTACAATGTCGTGGCGCTGCCCGCAGCGGCTCTGGGCTTCGTGCCCCCATGGCTTGCCGCCATCGGCATGTCACTCAGCTCGTTGCTGGTCATCGGCAATGCCCTGCGTCTGCGGCGCGGACGCACCAGGCCGACCGCGACGCCTTCACCCGTCACCGCAAGCCCCGGCCCATGAGCATCCTTTACCTGTTGATACCCTTGTCGTTGATCCTGCTGGGCCTGGCGGTCTGGGCCTTCTTCTGGGCGGTGCGCAACGACCAGTTCGAGGACCTCGAAGGCCCCGCCTATCGCATCCTGTTCGAGGATGAGGACGACACTCGCGGTGCCGATGACGGCGCTTCCTCTTCCGAAACGCCTGCGCAGACATCCGAGCGTGATCCATCGTCCAGAGGGCCTGAGTGAACCCTACCGGCCTGGAACTGCCCCCCATGATGGCGGCCTTCGTGTTTGGCCTGCTCGGCGGTGCACACTGTATTGGCATGTGCGGCGGTATCATGAGCGCCCTGACCTTTGCCATCCCCCCCAGCATGCGTCAACCTTGGCGGGTGAGCACACTTGTGCTCGGCTACAATGTAGGTCGTATCACTAGCTACTGTGTGGCGGGCGCTCTGGTTGCCACCCTGGGTTCGGTGATCGGCCTTTCGCCGACCCTGCGTGGCCTGATGCAGATCGTCGCCAGCCTGATGTTGATCCTGATGGCGCTTTACATTGCCGATCTATGGAAAGGCCTGCGTCACGTCGAGGCACTGGGACGTCACCTCTGGAGGTACCTGGAACCCGCAGGCAGACGCCTGTTGCCGGTGGTGCGTCTGCCCCAGGCGGTGGCGCTGGGCGCCATCTGGGGCTGGCTGCCCTGTGGCCTGGTGTACTCGATGCTGGCCTGGAGCCTGGCACGGGCCGAGCCCCTCGAGGGCGCACTGCTAATGGCGAGCTTCGGTCTTGGCACGCTTCCGGCGCTGGTGGTGACGGGCCTCGCCGCCAGACAAATGCAGGCCCTGCTGGCGCATCGGGCAACACGCCTTGTCGCCGCTGGCATGATCATCGCCTTTGCCGTCTGGCAACTTTGGACTGGGCTGCATCAATGACGCATCCTACCTCTAAGTTATTAATCCTAAAGAGGTAGACGCCACTTTTAGCTGATCTGAGGGTGTAGAATAGTGCCATCAACGTGCTGTACGGGCGACGTCTGTTCTCCCCATGGCCCAGTCAATATCGATCCCAGATCCACAGGAGCTGCGAATGAGTCCTACGGCCCAAGATCGGCGGCGTCCCATGCTGCATGAGACTCGCTGTGAGTCCTGCAGCCTGAGTTCCTTGTGCCTTCCGCTGTCGCTGGAGACCGCCGACCTCGAGCGCTTCGATTCCATCATCCGTCGTCACCCGCCGATCAAGAAAGGCACACGATTGGTCGAGCAGGGAGATCGCTTCACCAGCGTCTTCGCGGTCCGATCGGGGAGTCTCAAGCAGATCACCACCGAAGGCAGCGGCGAAGCTCAGTTGACCAACTTCTTCCTGCCCAGTGAACTGGTTGGCCTGGATGGCATCGACGACGGCCGCTATCCCGGCAGCGTGGTGGCGCTGGAGACCACCACGGTGTGCGAGATTCCCTTCGACCGCCTCGATGCGCTGACCCAGACCCTACCGGAGCTGCGTGCCCAGCTGTTTCGCACCCTGAGCAAGGAGCTGCGAGAAGACCGCCGGATGATGCAGCTGCTGTCACGCAAGACCGCCGATCAGCGCCTGGCCTGCTTCTTCCTCGGCTTGTCGGACCGCTTCCGCCGCCGCGGCTATTCACCGTTCAGCTTCCGCCTGTCCATGTCCCGCGCCGACATCGGCAATCACCTGGGGCTGGCGGTGGAAACGGTCAGCCGTATCCTCGGGCGTTTCCAGCAGCAGGATCTGGTGGCGGTATCGGGACGTGAGGTCAATATCCTCGACCTGACCGCGCTGTCGACCCTGGCCGACACCGAAGTTACCTGAGCGGGCCTGGCGGCAGTGTGCCGGGCTTGGCCGGCAGGGCCCGGTATCCAGGATCTGGAAAGCAAAGCGTAATAGATGGCGTGTGACAAGAAAGAGGCCGCATCCGGAGATGCGGCCTCTTTCGCTGTCATGGCATCATGCACATTCGCTGCTGGCGAGATCAGCCGGCATCCACCACGTCGATGCGCCGGGCCTGGCGTTCGGCCTGTACGGCCTCCAGCCCCTCGAAGTCGAACAGTTGCCGATCCGCCAGCTGCGACGGCGCCACATTGGTCACCGCCTTGAACATGCTCTCGAGGCGCCCGGGATGCTTGACCTCCCACTCGGCCAGCATCTCCTTGACCACCTGGCGCTGCAGGTTGGGCTGGGAACCACACAGGTTGCACGGGATGATCGGGAACTCCATCGCCTCGCTGTAGGCCTGGATATCGGCCTCGCGGCAGTACGCCAGCGGACGGATGACGATGTTCTTGCCGTCGTCGGAGAGCAGCTTGGGCGGCATCGCCTTGAGGCTGCCACCGAAGAACATGTTCAGAAACAGCGTCTCGAGAATGTCCTCGCGGTGGTGGCCCAGGGCGATCTTGGTCGCCCCGATCTCCTCGGCGAAGCCATAGAGCGAGCCGCGCCGCAGGCGTGAGCAGAGCGCGCAGGTGGTCTTGCCCTCCGGCGTCTTCTCCTTCACCACCGAATAGGTGTCGCGCTCAAGGATGTGGTAGTCCACGCCGATGCTGTCCAGATAGTTCGGCAGCACATGCTCCGGAAAGCCCGGCTGCTTCTGATCCAGATTCACCGCCACCAGCGAGAAGTTGACCGGCGCGTTGCGCTGAAGGCTGCGCAGGATCTCGAGCATGGTGTAGCTGTCCTTGCCACCAGACAGACACACCATGATCTTGTCGCCTTCCTGGATCATGCCGTAGTCGATGATGGCGTTGCCGGCCTGGCGGCGCAGGCGCTTCTGCAGCTTGTTGAACTCACGCCGTGCCTTGGCCTGAACTTGGGCTTCCGTCTGATCGTCACCCGCAGCAGGGTCGGCCGGGCTGTCGCCGGCATCGATCGAGAGATGGTCATCCTCGGGGGTACGGGGATCGAACAGGGTGGCGGAGGCGGACTGTGGCGACATGGGAGCGGGACATCACGGCTGAAAATGAAAGAGGCGCCAGTCTACCATCCGGACGCTTTAGTGGCGAAGAGGTCAGCGACCGCTTACCCCGGCGAGGACAATACGGGAGGGGCTTCTCGTCGGCAGCACATCGGAAACCGCCAAGGACGACACCGCCGTAGTGGCGCCCTTGCGCGTCGTGGTCTGGTCTGGTCTGGTCTGGTCTGGTCTGGCAAGTCGAAGAACGCAAGTGCCTGTCAGCCGGGGCCTAGACGACGTTCAGCGCCAGCAGATAGCGCACCACCACGCCCAGCAACAGCAGCAGGATGCCGGCACGTTGCCAGCCGAACTCGCGCACGGTCAGGGTCAGGCGCTTCTCCCAGAACTTGACCATGCCCCACAGGTCCCGGGTACGGCGATAGTACTGGAGGTAGGCCACCAGCACCGAGACCAGGCCCAGCGCCAGCAGCGTGGGCTCGAGAAGGGTCAACATGGCGTGCAGACTCATGACAGGATCTCCTTGCAGGTGAATGGTTGCCGGTGCGGGTGGCACCGGGTCAGCGCGGATGACGGCAACGGGTCAGCGCGGATGACGGCAACGGGTCAGCGCGATGGCGCCGTGAGTGCCCCGCTTTCCAGGCGCAGATGCATCAGCGCCGTGGTGACGGCGTCGCCCAGGGCCGTATGGCGTCCCATGATCGGGACTCCAAGTCGCTCTGCCAATTGTTCAAAGGTCGGCTGCACCTCGATTTCCGGGTGACTTCGGCGCAGCCGCTTGCGGTACTGCTGGGCCACGTCGATGGTGGCGTTGGGCAGCGAGAAGCCAAACTCCGCCTTCAGGTAGCGATCCAGCATGGCCAGGTCGAAGTCGATACACCAGCCGACCAATGGGCGATTGCCGATAAATTCCAGCAGCGTCGTCAAGGCCTCGCGCACCTCGAGGCCGCCTTCCAGGTCGACCCCACGCAGGCGATGGATACAGATGGAGTCACCACTCAGACTGGCAGGACGCGCGAGCCGCAGGTCCAGCGACTCGCTGGTCAAGACGCGATCGTCACGAATGCGCACCGCAGCGATGGACACCAGCTCCGCATGACGGGTATCCAGGCCGGTGGTTTCGCAGTCCAGGGACACCAGCTCGTCGCCGGTATAGGGATTGAACAGCCAGGCGAAATCGCCATCGGCCTGCCGACGCCTGTCGGCCACACGCCTGATCGCTCTCAGCATCGGGTACTCTCCCAAGCGAAACCATTGACGCCAAGGCAGCTTGCCCTGGGGGGCTGCCTCGACACTCATGCATACTCCAGGTGATAGCGGTGGGACAGGCTGGCCTTGAACTCCTTGACCAGGTGCAGCGCCTCGCGCAGCAAGTCCCGCTCCAGCGAATTGAGCGACTGCACCACCACCCTGTCCGGGGCGTCCGTGGCCCGGGCATCGTCGCGCCGGTAGGCCAGCTGCGCCCGAAGCCGAAGCTCACAGAACAGCGACAACGCCTCGCCGAGATCCTCCGCCACCACTCGCTCGATGCGCCCGAGTGACGCCAGCGCCGCCAGCCGGTCGTGGGTCGAGGTCTCGCGCAGCCCGCACTCCAGCGCCATGGTGCGAACACCGTGGACGATGGGAAAGATGCCACCCTTCTTGATGTCGACGCCGTGCTCGGGCTTCTTCAGCGTTCCAAACAGGGTCAAGGGCGTCGAGAACCGCAACACTCCCCTCGCCAGATGGGTCAGCAACAGTTCATTGCCCCGTGTTTCTTCGATCAGCACGTCGTGGAGTCGGTCCACCAGGGCAAAGTCACCGGCCACCCCCGAGGCGTCGGCAAGCACCGCCAGACGCATCAGGCTTTCTCCGTCGGGTTCGCTGACCCAGCGACGGATGCGCGCGCGCCATTGCGCAAGGGTGCCGACCCACTGGGGGTTGGAGACCATGATGTTGCCCGGGCAGCGCGGATAGCCCAGATCGTCGAGCACGCTGGTGAACCGCGCGGTATCTGCGCTGAGCTCGTCCCACTGCTGGTCATCGGCCAGGATCAGCGCATTGTCCTGGTCGGTCTTCAGGATCTGCTCGCCGCGCCCTTCGCTGCCGAGCACCAGCAGACAGGCGCGCTCGCGCTGAGGGGCCGGCATCGAGAAGTGCCAGGCCTTGCTGATGATGCGCCCATTGAGCGCCGACAGCATGCCCATGGCGAAGCGCATGCGTACCCCTTGGGCCATCAGCGCCTCGACCAGCTCCGGCGCACGCTGACTTGCTTCGCTGAGCGAGGCCAGGGTCGTCGCCTGCTCGACCTGCAGGCTGACCACGTAGCTGCGGCTGGAAAAGAAGCTGAGCACATCGGTCAGCTCCACGACACCGATCAGCCGCTGGCCCTGAAGCACCACCACCCTGGCCACCTTGTGGCGGGTCATCTCGATCAGTGCCTCGAACAGGTACTGGCTTTCATCCACCGTCACCAGCGACAGATGAGCGATACCACCGACCTCGGCATCACCGTCGCACCCCTCCAGCACCAGGGCCTCGAGCAGGTCGGTCTTGGTCAGCATGCCAGGACCGTCGGGCGTCTCGACCAGCAGGCTGTCGGCGCCCTTGTCCTTGAGGGTCAGCACGGCGTCGCGAATGCATGTCGTCGAGCCGACCTTGAGCGGCTCACGCATGCACTCGTTCACCCGGGCGAGCATGAATCCGGCCAGGGTGACGCCGCCCTCGGCGCGACGTTCGGCCAGCAAGCGCGTCTTGCTGATCAGGCGCTGGTGAAAGTAGTCCGAGAAGGCGGCGTTGTTCTCGCACAGCGACAGAAACAAGGTGTGCGGCATCAGGTAACACAGGCTTTCTTCTTCGGCGACGAAGCGGTAACGGCTCTGGCCGTTGATCACGCTGATGGCACCGAACAGATCGCCCCCGGTGTAGTGGCCGATGCGCCCCCCGGCGGGGCCCTCGGCCGGGTCCAGTTCGGCGACTTCGCCCTTGTGGATCACAAAGACGAACTCGCCGGACTGCCCTGCATCGAGGATCACGTCATCCCGCCCGTAGTAGGCGATATCCAGCCCGCCCAGGACCCGCTCGCGCTCGGCCTCGTCGAGCAATGAAAACGGTGGATGAGTGAAGTCGATGTCGATCATGTCTGCTCCATGACCGACCCCGGCGAGGCCGGGGTCGGGGAGTGTTGTCGTCTGGCAGGGAGCGGCGGATGGTGGTCCGACGCCCCTGCCTGATGGCCCGCTCTAGTGAGCGTGGGCCTCACCCGCGCCTCTCGGCACACGCACGTTCTCCACCAGTTCCTGGATGTGCTCCGGCGGTGCCGCGGTTGCCCGCGAGACCACGAAGGCCACAACGAAGTGGAGGATCATGCCGAGGGTACCGATACCCTCCGGCGAGATGCCGAACCACCAGATCGAAGGATCGGTGTTGATGAACTTGGTGTAGACGATGTAGATGAAAGTGAAGCTCAGACCCAGCACCATGCCGACGATGGCCCCTTCGCGGTTCATGCGCTTGTCGAAGATGCCAAGCAGGATCGCCGGGAAGAAGGACGAGGCAGCAAGACCGAAGGCAAAGGCCACCACCTGGGCCACGAAGCCCGGCGGGTTGATGCCGAAGTAGCCGGCTACCACCACCGCCACCGCAGCAGCACTACGCGCCGCCAGCAGCTCCCCCTTCTCGCTGAGGTTGGGATTGATCTGCTTCTTGATCAGGTCATGGGACACCGCCGCCGAGATCACCAGCAACAGACCGGCTGCGGTGGACAGCGCCGCGGCCACGCCACCGGCGGCCATCAAGGCGATCACCCAGGCCGGCAGGCCGCCGATCTCGGGGTTGGCCAGCACGATGATGTCGCGGTCGATATAGACCTCGTTGGGGCTGTCGGTAGGCGTATTGGTCACCACCCGCTGCCCGTGCTCGCCGGGAGTTTCCTCTTCCAGCGGGCCGCTTTCGAAGGTCGGCTTGCCCTCGAACGGCGCGCCCGGCCCCATCTGCACCCGACCGTCGTCGTTCTTGTCGAGCCAGCCGATCAGGCCCACGCCTTCCCAGCTCTTGAACCAGGCCGGTGCCTCTTCGTAGCTGGTCTCGTGTACCGTCTCGATGATATTGGTGCGGGCGAACACGCCGACCGCCGGAGCGGTGGTGTAGAGCAGTGCGATGAACACCAGCGCCCAGCCGGCGCTGACCCGGGCGTCACGCACCCGCGGCACGGTGAAGAAGCGCACGATGACGTGGGGCAGACCCGCGGTACCGCACATCAGGGCTGCGGTGATAAAGAACACGTTGATCATCGGCTGACTGCCGTCGGTGTAGGGCGTGATGCCCAGATCCGTCAGCAGACCGTCGAGACGATCGAGAATGTACTGGCCGCTGTCGTTGCCGGCGGCATCGACGAAGGTGGCACCGAGCCCGGTCTGCGGCAGCACGTGGCCGGTCATCATGATCGACAGGAACACCGCCGGCACGATGAAGGCGGTGATCAGCACGCAGTACTGGGCCACCTGGGTGTAGGTGATGCCCTTCATGCCACCGAGCACCGCGTAGAAGAACACGATGACCATGCCGATGACCACGCCCAGATTGACCTCGACTTCGAGGAAACGGGCGAAGACGATACCGACGCCGCGCATCTGACCGGCGACATAGGTAAAGGACACGAAAATAACGCAGATGACCGCCACGGTACGGGCGATATTCGAGTAGTAACGGTCACCGATAAAGTCCGGCACCGTGAACTTGCCGAACTTGCGCAGGTAAGGCGCCAGCAGCATGGCCAGCATGACGTAGCCACCGGTCCAGCCCATCAGGTAGACCGAGGCGTCGTAACCCAGATAGGCGATAAGACCCGCCATGGAGATGAAAGAGGCCGCCGACATCCAGTCTGCCGCGGTAGCCATGCCATTGGCGGCAGGGTGGACGCCGCCGCCGGCGACGTAGAAATCCTTGGTAGACCCGGCACGCGACCAGATCGCGATACCGATGTAGAGCGCGAAGGACGCCCCTACAAATATATAGGTAAGTAGTTGTACATCCATGGAATCAATTCCCGTTCATTGACGTTATTTTGCGGGTGTCACTGTTCGTGGACGTCGTACTCTTCATCGAGCTTGTTCATCTTCCAGGCATAGAAAATGATCAGCACGATAAAGGTGTAGATGGATCCCTGCTGTGCAAACCAGAAGCCGAGCTTGAAGCCAAAGAACTGGATATTGTTGAGTACATCCACCAGCAGAATGCCGAAGCCATAGGAGACGATGAACCATACGGCCAGACAGCCGAGGATGGTTCGTATGTTTCGTTTCCAGTAGGCCTGTGCGCTCTTGTCTAGCATAAGGCTACCCTCAAGAAGTGGTTTGATCGCCAAATGCCGCCGCAAAGACGACACAAAGGCTCGAGAAGCAGACTAGACAAAATGGCCTTTCCTGGAACGATAACTTTAGTCGAAAAGCATAAATGCACCGCACCAAGAAAACCATTACATTAAATATTTCAGCAACTTACAAACATTCCTGGAATATTAGCCGATGGTCTATCACTACAAAGGTGCAATCCACCTTAGTCGCGATCCAAGGCCTTGAGACCAGGCAATGCCTTTCCCTTGATGGCGCAAAATTCCGTCAATGCTTCGCGCTTCAGGCGCCCGAATCGAGGCAACCACGCTGCGCCCCTGCCGAGCAGGCCGCCAATGCCCTAGAATGGCCGCTGACGTCGAGGAGGTGCCCATGTTTGCCGGTTGGCTATTGATCGCTGTTTCACTGATCTACATCGCCGTGCTGTTCGCCATCGCCTGGCGCGGCGATCGTCGTGCACGCCACCTGGGGGCCAGCCATCGTCGCCCGCTGGTCTACAGCCTGGCGCTGGCGATCTACTGCACCTCCTGGACCTTCCACGGCGCCGTGGGCCAGGCGGCGACCTCCGGCTGGTCGTTCGCCAGCATCTTCGTCGGTCCGGTACTGACGCTTCTATTGTTCTGGCCGGTACTGGCCAAGATGGTGCGGGTCGCCAAGCACCAGAACGTCACCTCGATCGCCGACTTCATCGCCTCTCGCTACGGCAAGACCCAGTCTCTGGCGGCCTTCGCCAGCCTGGTCGCGCTGATCGGCACCCTGCCCTACATCGCCCTGCAGTTGAAGGCCGTGTCCACGTCCTTTGCCGTGCTCACCGACGCCTCCGACATCACCCAGGCGCCGCTGTTCGGTGACACCGCCTTCTATGTGGCCATCGTCATGGCGATCTTCGCCATCCTGTTCGGTACCCGCCATACCGACGCCACCGAGCACCACGAGGGCCTGATCCACGCGGTGGCCTTCGAGTCGCTGGTCAAGCTGGTAGCCTTCCTGATCCTCGGCGCCTACGTCACCTGGGGCATGTTCGATGGCCTGCAGGACCTGATGACCCGGGCCGACACCCACCTGCAGCTGCAGCGGCAACTGGCCCAGCAGGACTTCGGCCAGAGCTTCTGGGCCCAGACCCTGCTGGCCATGCTGGCGATCCTGTGTCTGCCGCGTCAGTTTCACGTCACCGTGGTGGAGAACACCCACCGCGACGACGCCGCCCGCGCGCGCTGGATGTTCCCGCTGTACCTGGTGCTGTTCGCCTTCTTCGTGTTGCCGCTGGCCGCCGCCGGCCTGACCATCTTCGCCGGCACCGACGTATCACCCGATACCTATGTGCTGTCGCTGCCGATGGCCGCCAACCAGAGCTGGCTGGCCCTGCTGACCTTTATCGGCGGCTTCTCCGCCGCCACCGGCATGGTCATCGTCGCCGCCGTGGCGGTCTCGATCATGATCTCCAACGAGATCGTCATCCCGGCACTGTTCCGCATGCGCTGGTTCGACACCAAGGCTCGCGACTACGGACGCCTGGTCCTGCGGGCACGGCGCATTACCATCGCCGTGATCCTGGCCATGGCCTATGGCTTCTATCAGCTGATCGGCGAATTCACCTCGCTGGCCTCCATCGGCATGCTGTCCTTCGCCGCCGCCGCCCAGTTCGCCCCGGCGCTGATCGGCGGGCTCTACTGGAAGCGCGGCAATCGCCTGGGGGTCATCGTCGGCATGAACGCGGGCTTCGCCATCTGGGCCTACACCCTGCTGTTGCCAGCGATGATCAACGCCGGTGTATTGCCCGCCGGCTGGCTCCAGGGTGGGCCGCTGGGGATCGCCTGGCTGTCACCGACCTCGCTGTTCGGCCTGCACGTGGGTGACAGCTTTACCCACGGCGTGATGCTGTCGCTGGGGGTCAACCTGGTGGCCTACATCTTTGTCTCCCAGGTAACCCCTCAGCGGGTGGTGGAACGGATTCAGGCGTCGCTGTTCGTCGACAGCGTCGAGACCCGCCAGACCTCGGTCAATCGCCCCTGGACCGGGGCTACCACGGTCGGCGACCTGAAGGTGCTGTGCCAGCGCTTCCTCAGCGCCGGCCAGGTCGACCGCGCCTTCTCGGACTACGCCCGGCGCAACGGCAAGGCGCTGGAAGACAGTGCCCGAGCGTCCATCGACGTGATCCAGTTCACCGAGCGCTTTCTGGCCTCGGTGCTGGGCGCCTCGTCGGCGCGCATCGTCGTCAACTCCGCGCTGCAGGGGCGTGGCATCGGCATCTCCGACGTCATCTCCATCGTCGATGAGGCCTCCCAGGTGCTGGAGTTCAATCGCGCCCTGCTCCAGGCCACCATCGAGAACATCAACCAGGGCATCAGCGTGGTGGATCAGAACCTGCGCCTGGTAGTGTGGAACCAGCGCTATCTGGAGCTGTTCCGCTTCCCTGACCACCTGATCCGTGTCGGCGCACCGATCGACCGCATCTTCCGCTACAACGCCCATAACGGCGAGTACGGCCCCGGCGACCCGGAAGAGCACGTGGAATTGCTGCTCGACAACATCCGCGAGGGCCAGCCCCACCGCTACGTGCGATATCGCCAGGACGGCAGCGTGCTGGAGGTCCAGGGCAACCCCATGCCCGGTGGCGGCTTCGTCTACACCTATCAGGACATCACCCAGCAGAAACGCACCGAAGAAGCGCTGATCCGCTCGGAAAACAATATCCGCATCTATACCGACAACGTGCCGGCGTTGATCGCCTACTTCGACCGGGAGTGTCGCTACCTCTTTACCAACCGTGCCTACGAGCAGGCCTTCAACATCAACCGCAACGAGGTCATCGGCAAGAAGGTGACCCAGGTGATTCCGGAGACCATGGCCGAGGAGCGCATTCCCTGGATTCAGCGCACCCTGAGTGGCGAAAGGGTCAGCTTCGAGGTGTCGCTCGAGATCACCAACGAAGGCCTGCGCTACATGCTGGTGACCTATACTCCGCACTTCGGCGACAGCGGCGCGATCCTCGGCTTCTTCGCGCTCTACCAGGACATTACCGAGCGCCGGAGGGCCGAGATCGCCCTCAAGGAAACCAACGAGACCCTGGAGGAGCGGGTACGCTCGCGCACCCTGGCCCTGTCCGAAGCCAACGCCGCGCTGCGCCAGGAGAACCGAGTGCGCGCCGAAGCCGAGCAGGCCCTGCGCCAGGCCAAGCAGGTGGCCGAGGACGCCAACGCCTCCAAGACGCGCTTCCTGGCCGCAGCCAGCCATGACCTGCTGCAGCCACTCAACGCGGCGCGGCTGTTTACCTCGGCGCTGTCCCAGGACATGGGCGCCGAGGACATGAAGCGCACCATCGGCCATATCGACAGCTCACTGCAGTCCGCCGAAGAGCTGCTCGGCACCCTGCTGGATATCTCCAAGCTGGACGCCGGCGCGCTGACCCCCAGACGCAGCCATTTTGCGCTGACCGACATCCTGCGCCCGCTGCAGGCCCAGTTTGCGGTGATGGCCGAAGATCGCGGCCTGGACCTCAAGGTGGTGGGGTCGGCCCTGTGGGTGGACAGCGACAGCCAGATGCTGCGCCGAATCATCCAGAACTTCCTGTCCAACGCCATCCGTTACACCCAGGAGGGCCGGGTGCTGCTGGGCATTCGCCGGCGCGGTGAGCGCCTGCTGATCGAGGTATGGGACAGCGGCCCCGGCATCCCCGAGGCCAAGCAGGCCGAGATCTTCCAGGAGTTTCGTCGCCTGGATCAGGCCTCGCGCCACAAGGAAAGCGAGAAGGGACTGGGCCTCGGCCTATCCATCGCCGACCGCATGAGCCGGGTGCTCGACCACCCCATCCGGGTGCGCTCCTGGGTCGGCGTGGGCACGGTATTCTCAGTCAGCGTACCCAGGGTCGAGGCAAAGGCCCCGGCCGAGGACACGGACTCCCGGCCTGCGCGCAAGGTCGCCAGCAAGCTCGACGGCAAGCGCATCCTGTGTATCGACAACGAGTCGCTGATCCTCGAGGGCATGAAGGCGATGCTGTCGGGCTGGGGCTGCGAGGTGTTCACCGCCACCTCCATCGGTGGCGCCAAGTCGGTGCTGCGCCATCTGGACGATGACCCCGACGCCATCCTCGCCGACTATCACCTGGACAACGAGGTCACCGGCCTGATGGCGCTGGACGCCCTGGGGGAGCGCCTGACCGGCGCGGTGCCCGGTATCGTGATCACCGCCGACCGCACCGAGGAGGTGGCCGAAGAGGTCCGCCGCGGTGGCTACCAGCTGCTGCTCAAGCCGGTGCGCCCGGCCGCCCTGCGGGCACTGCTGACGCGCACCCTGCAGGCCAGCCAGGCACCGCAGTAGCCGGCGCGAGCCCTGCTGGCGAAAGTTCTGTCGGCGTAAGTCCTGCTGGCGAGCAGCCCACCGGCGGCGACGACGTTGCCGGTGGGGTCCCTCAGGTACCGCAGAAGGTTCTGAGCACTCGCTCGTCGCGCCCGGGTGGGGCCAGCAGGCTGGTATCGTCCGGGATCCGGTAGGGCCGGGTCACGGCGGCGAGCAGCGTCTCGAATACGCTCAGGTCGTCGTCATCGATGGCGGCGCGAATGGCCTTCTCGACCAGATGATTGCGCGGTATCACCTGGGGGTTGGCCGCCGCCAGGCGCGCGCCGACGACCTCGTCGGAGACGCCTTCACGGGCCAGACGCTCGCGCCAGCGCGGCAGCCAGGCCTCGAGCCTGCCACTGCGCTCGAAGCCCTCGGCAAGCGCTGCCTCATCACCGGCCAGCGCCCGGGACAGATGGGCAAAGCTCAGGGTGAAGTCGGCGTTGCCCTCTTCCATGGCCTTGAGGAAGTCCTCGCCCAGGGCCAGGTCCTCGTCTGCCACCTGGCCCCCCTGACCATCGGTCGAGCGGCTTTCCGGCTGGCCTTGCGAGTCTTCAGCCCCGAGCCCCAGCTTGGCACGCAGCACCGCCGTCCAGGCGTCGTCATGGCACTCGGCGAAGGCCTCGATGGCCTCGGTGGCCAGCGCCACCGCTCGCTCCTGATCGTCACTGATCAGCGGCAGCAGCGTCTCGGCCAGGCGCGCCAGGTTCCACTGGGCGATGGCCGGCTGGTTGTCCCAGGCGTAGCGGCCGCGCTCATCGATGGAGCTGAACACCCTGTGCGGGTGGAAGGCGTCCATGAAGGCGCAGGGACCATAGTCGATGGTCTCCCCCGAGATCGCGCAGTTGTCGGTGTTCATTACCCCATGAATAAAGCCGAGCCCCTTCCACTGGGCGACCAGGCTGGCCTGGCGCTCGACCACCGCCTCGACCAGCGCCAGCGCGCGCTCGGCCTCGGGCAAGTCGGCCAGCTCGGGGTAGTGTCGCTCGATGCAGAAGTCCACCAGCAGCGACAGCGCCTCGCTGTCACGGCGGGCGGCAAAATACTGAAAGGTGCCGACCCGCACATGGCTCGAGGCTACCCGGGTCAGTACCGCCCCGGGCTCCACCATCTGGCGCACCACCTGCTCGCCGCTGGCCACCGCCGCCAGCGCCCGGGTGGTGGGCACCCCCAGTGCGGCCATGGCTTCTGACACCAGATACTCGCGCAGCACCGGTCCGATCGGCGCGCGACCATCACCGCCGCGGGAAAAGGGCGTGCGTCCGGCGCCCTTTAGCTGGACCTCACGCAGGCCGCCGTCTCGATGGGCTAGCTCGCCCAGCAGGATCGCCCGACCATCGCCGAGCTGTGGCACGAAGTTGCCGAACTGATGCCCTGCGTAGGCCGCGGCGATCGGCGTCGCTCCATCGGGCACCGCGTTGCCACCGAGCACCTCGGCGGCACGGGTCGCGTCGAAGGCGTCAAGGTCGAAACCCAGCGCCTCGGCCAGCGGACGATTGAAGGCCAGCAGACGCGGCGCCGCCACAGGGGTGGGCGCCATCTCGGCGCGCATACGATCGGGCAGGGACGCATAGCGCCCGGCGAAGGCAGGAAACATGGGCTGCTACCTCAGGCTGGCAAGTGGGATGCCGACTACCCTCGGCCCTGCCTGTGGTGGTCGTCAAGCGACATTGCTTGCGACACCACCATCCCGGTACGGCAGAGCCCGGCTAGTTCGAGGCAGTGGCGCGTCGCAACTCGCCCCCACCCTCCTCCAGCTTGCGCACGCTGGAGACAAAGTCGCTGAAGCGCTCGCCCTGGATCAGCACGTGGTCACGCAGGATGCGCTCGGCGCTCTCGGCATCACCGGCTTCGATCGCCTGGAGCACCTCACGGTGTTCATCGAGCGAGCTCTGCATGCGTGAACGCACCTGCAATTGCAGGCGTCGATAGGGCTTGAGCCGCTGCTTGAGGGTCTGGGCCTCTTCGGCCAGGAAGGCGTTGTGGCTGGCCTGATAGATGACGCTGTGGAAGGCTTCGTTCTCGTAGTAGTAGTCGTCGCTGTCACCGGTCTCGCCGGCGCGGCGACATCCTTCGAAGGCGTCGCGCAAGGCCTTGAGTTCATCGGCTGAGATTCTCCGCGCCGCCAGTCGACCGCACATGCCCTCGAGTTCGGCCATCACCTCGAACATCTCGATCAGTCGCTCGAGCCCTAGCCTGGCGACAAAGGTGCCCTTCTTGGGGTAGACGGTCACCAGGCCACTGGCCACCAGCTGCTGGATGGCCTCGCGCACCGGGGTACGCGATACCTGGTAGGTCCTGCACAGCTCTTCGGGGTCCAGTCGCTCACCCGGCGTGCGCCGACCATTGATGATGTCGTCCTCGAGAGAGTCCCGCAGACGCTGGGCGTTGGAGGGCTTCTTGCTCATATGGCTGTCCCCTGGCTGTCCCTTGGCTGAACTCGAATCGTTCCAGCATATCCTGTACTGATGCGGCTGACCCCTCGGCGCCCTCACTCCACCATGGTCTAAGTCCCACGAATTGACAGGAATATACATGCTGGCTATTGATGTATACATCATAGCAGATAAAAAATGTTTGACCTCCATCCCCCGCGCCGACCTCGGCGCGTTTATCCCACCACCACAACAGTGATCATCACGCTCGCTACAACACCCACTACAACAATCATCACAACAACAACGCCTCGAGGAGTCACCATGAAACGCCAAGCTCTCACTCTCGCTGTCGCCGCCATCGCCACCGCCAGCGCGTCCATTGCCAGCGCCGAGACCACCCTGCGCGTGTCCCACCAGTTTCCCGGTGGCCAGGGCGACGTGCGCGACGAAATGGTCCAGTTGATGGCCAAGGAGGTCGAAGCCGCCGGCGTCGACCTGGCCCTGCAGGTCTATCCCGGTCAGTCGCTGTTCAAGGCCAAGGAGCAGTGGGGCGCGCTGGTACGCGGCCGCCTGGACATGACCTCGCTGCCGCTGGACTACGCCAGCGGTCGCCACCCCGAGTTCTCGGCCACCCTGATGCCGGGTCTGGTGCGCAATCACGAGCGTGCCCAGCGCCTCAACGACTCCGAGTTCATGGACATGATCAAGCAGGTGATCGAGGACGCCGGCGCCCGGGTACTGGCCGACGCCTGGCTGGCTGGCGGTTTCGCCTCCAACCAGCAGTGCATCACCTCGCCCGACACGGTGCAGGGCCAGACCATGCGCGCCGCCGGACCGGCGTTCGACGAGATGCTGGCCACCGCCGGCGCCTCCATCGCCTCGATGCCCTCGTCGGAGATCTACACCGCCATGCAGACCGGCGTGCTCGACGGCGCCAACACCTCGTCGGGTTCCTTCGTCTCCTATCGCATCTACGAGCAGGTCAGCTGCCTGACGGCGCCGGGCGAGAACGCCCTATGGTTCATGTACGAGCCGATCCTGATCTCCGAGCAGAGCTGGAACGGGCTCAACGAGGAGCAACAGCAGGCACTGATCGACGCTGGCGAGAAGGCCGAGGCGTACTTCGCCGAGCAGGCCGCCCAGCTCGACCAGACCATGGTGGAAGTGTTCGAGGAAAACGGCGTCGAAGTGGTCCAGATGTCCCAGGAAGACTACGACGCCTGGCTCGAGGTAGCGAAAGAGAGCGCCTACAAGAGCTTTGCCGAGAACGTCGACAACGGCCAGGCACTGATCGACGCCGCCCTGGCGGTGGAATAGACCGAGGTGGGCGCGGCCGCTGGCCGCGCCTCGTCGTTCGTTGCGGTCAGGTCACCTCGGAGGCTCCATGTCACACACACCGTCCCACTCTCCCCCCCACGTCTCTGCACCCGCAGCCCCCGGTTCCCGGCGACATGCCTCCGGCCCGGTGGGCGCTTTCTGTCGGCTGATGGACCGGCTATCCATCGCTATGGCAGTGGTGGCCGGCGCCGCCCTCTTTGCAGGGGTGCTGGCCGTCTGCCACATGATCTTCGTGCGCTACCTGCTCGGTGAAAGCACCACCTGGCAGACCGAATTCGCGATCTTCTCGATCACCGGCGCCATGCTGCTGGGCGCCCCCTATGTGCTGCTGACCGGCGGCCAGGTGGCGGTCACGGTGCTGCCCGATGCGCTCAAGGGCGGCATCAAGTGCGCCATGAACCTGATCGCCTCACTGTGCGGCCTGGCCTTCTGCATCGCCCTGGCCTACGGCTCCTGGCTCTACCTGCTGGAGGCCTACCACGGAGGCTGGACCACCGGCACGGTGTGGAATCCGCCACTGTGGCCAGCGCTGGTGCCGCTGGCGCTGGGCTCGACCCTGCTGGCGCTGCAGTACCTGGCGGAAATTCTGGGAGGAGCACGCTGATGGATCCGGTTACCAGTGGCATCCTTATCGTTACCGCCCTGTTCGTGCTGATGGCCATCGGCACACCCATCGCCTTTGCCCTTGGCGGCGTGTCCCTCGCCGCCCTGGTGATGGACCGGGGCGTCAGCGAGCTGACCTACTTCGGCGAGACCTTCTTCGGCAGCCTGGCGTCGTTCGGCTTCGTCGCGATTCCGATGTTCATCCTGATGGGCGCCGCCGTGGCTTCCTCCCCCACCGGCCGCGACCTCTACCGTTCGCTGGACCTGTGGCTCGGCAAGGTGCCGGGGGGACTGGCCATTTCCAATATCGGTGCCTGCTCGATCTTCGCCGCCCTGTCCGGCTCGTCGCCTGCCACCAGCGCCGCCATCGGCAAGCTGGGTATCCCCGAGATGCGCAAGCGCGGCTATCCCGACGGCGTGGCGGCTGGCTGCATCGCCGCCGGCGGCACCCTGGGCATCCTGATTCCGCCCTCGGTCACCATGATCGTCTATGGCATCTCCACCGAGACCTCGATCGGACGGCTGTTCATCGCCGGCGCCCTGCCCGGCATCATGCTGGCGCTGTTGTTCATGGCCTGGACGCTGATCGCGTGCAAGCTGGCCGGTGGCTATGACACCCCCAGCCCCGTCGCCGACGCCGCCCGCGAGCTCAAGGACACCGTCGCCAGGAACGTCGAGACCAACATGAAGGCGCTGGTGCGGGTGCTGCCCTTCCTGGTGGTGGTCAGCGGTATCCTGTTCGCCCTCTACGGCGGTGTCGCCACTCCCTCGGAGGCGGCCGGCGCCGGGGCCTTCCTGTGTCTGGCCCTGGCCATCGTGGTCTATCGCATGTGGCAGGTGAAGCCGCTGACCACCATCATGCGCGACGCCCTGCGCGAGAGCGTGATGATCATGCTGATCATCGCCTGCGCCGAGATCTTCGCCTACGCCCTGTCGTCGCTGTTCATCACCCAGACGGTGGCCGAGGCAATCGCGGCACTGGAGGTCAATCGCTGGGTACTGATGGGGATCATCAACGTCTTCCTGCTGGTGGCCGGTTTCTTCCTGCCGCCGGTGGCGGTGATCGTGATGACCGCGCCGATCCTGCTGCCGATCATTCTGGCGGCCAACTTCGATCCCTACTGGTTCGCGGTGATCCTGACCATCAACCTCGAGATCGGCCTGATCACCCCACCGGTGGGCCTTAACCTGTTCATCATCAAGGGGATCGCGCCGGATATCGCGCTCAAGGACATCCTGCTCGGCAGCCTGCCCTACGCCCTGTGCATGGTGCTCGGCATCGTGCTGCTGTGCTTCTTCCCGGGCATCGCTACCTGGCTGCCGGACCTGATCATGGAGAGCGCCGGATGATCCCGACGCCGACGCGTGTGACCAGCGGGCCACCAGGCCCGCTCCCACCTGGCCCAGCCCCGAGGAGATGTCCCCGATGAACTTCAGCTTTCTGCAGGAACTGTTCTCCAGTATCACCCAGCGTGACGCCTTGCTCAGACGCCGGGGCGATGGCCCGCCGCTGGAACATACCCAGGTGATCGACGCCTGTCGCAAGCTTCTGGAAAGCGATGGCGAGGCCTCCAGCATCGCCCTGGCCGGCCAGGCCCTGGACGGCTATAGCTGCCTCGATGAAGACGAGAAGACGCGCTTCTTCCAGTGCCTGACCGAGCAGTTCAGTGCCGATCCCGAGGCCGTCGACGGCGCCTACGAGTGCTACCGGGACAGTCGCGGCAATGTCGACCTGCAGCGACTGTTCGAGGCCTGCGAACCGCAGCGCCAGGAGCTGTTGCGCCGGCTCAACCTGACCGCCGGCGGCACCTATGAGCTGGTGCGCATGCGCGAGGACCTGCTGCCCCGGCTCAAGGCCTTCCCGGCGCTGGAGGCGCTCGATGCCGACTTCGCCCACCTGTTCGCGTCCTGGTTCAATCGTGGCTTTCTGGTGCTCAAGCGGATCGACTGGAACACCCCGGCGGCGGTACTGGAGAAGATCATCCGCTACGAGGCGGTGCACGAGATCTGCGACTGGAACGACCTGCGCAGGCGCCTCGACGCCCGGGACCGGCGCTGCTTCGCCTTCTTTCACCCGGCCATCGGCGACGAGCCGCTGATCTTCGTCGAGGTGGCCCTGACCAGGGGCATGCCCGAGCGCATCCAGCCGATCCTGGACGCCAACCACGAGGCCATCGAGGCCGAAGACGCCGACAGTGCGGCCTTCTTCGGCATCAGCAACTGCCAGGTCGGCCTGCGCGGCATCTCCTTCGGCAACTTCCTGATCAAACAGGTGGTCAAGGAGCTGAAGTCGGAACTGCCGCGGCTGAAGAACTTCGTCACCCTGTCACCGGTACCCGGCTTTCGCGCCTGGCTGGACGCCGAGCGCCAGGACCAACGCGGTCGCCTCGACGACGACACCCGCGCCCTGCTGGCCGAGCTCGATCAGGACGACTGGCTCGAGGACCCCGAGCGCAGCAAGGCCCTGGGTGAGGTGATCAAGCCGCTGGCCGCTCACTACCTCACCAAGGAGCGCAACGCGCGCAATCTTCCGCTGAATACCGTCGCCCGCTTCCATCTCGGCAATGGCGCCGAACTGCACCGCATCAACTGGCTCGGTGATACCTCTCGCCGGGGGCTGTCACAGTTCGGCTCACTGATGGTCAACTATCTCTACGTGCTCGACGACATCGAAGGCAACCATGAGCGCTACACCACCGAAGGCAAGGTGGCCTGCTCGTCTCAGGTCAGGGACCAGCGTCGTCGCGCCCGCAAGCACTTGAAGGGAGATCCCGTCACATGAATCACAACCTCTTTGCCACCTTTGAAAAGCGCATGACCGAGCGTGGCGACGCGCCCTTCATCACCACCCGCGAAGGCCGTGACTACCGCTACAGCGATGCGCTGGAAGCGGTGGCCAGGCTCGCCGGGGCGCTGGTCGCGCTCGGCGTGGGGCCCGGTGACCGGGTCGCCGTCCAGGTCGACAAGAGCCCCGAGGCGATCCTTCTGTACCTGGCGAGCCTCAAGGTCGGCGGAGTCTACCTGCCGCTCAATACCGGCTACACCAGCGAGGAGATTCGCTACTTCCTCGGTGACGCCGAACCCGCCCTGTTCGTCTGCCGCCCGGATTCACTCACGGCCGCCCGCGAGGTCGCTGCCTCCTGCGGTGGCGCCCGAGTCGAATCCCTGGGCACCGCCGCCGACGGTAGCCTGATGGAGGCCGCCGAGGCGGCCACACCGGTCACCGAGATGCTCGAGCGCGGGCCGGATGACCTGGCCGCGATCCTCTACACCTCCGGCACCACCGGCCGCTCCAAGGGCGCCATGCTGAGCCATCGCAATCTTGGTTCCAACGCCGAGTCGCTGGTCGAGGCCTGGCGCTTCAACGAGCACGACCGGCTGATCCATGCCCTACCGATCTTCCATACCCATGGGCTGTTCGTGGCCTGCAACGTGATCCTGATGGCCGGCGCCAGCATGCGCTTCCTGGCGAAGTTCGACCCGGACGTCATCTTCGAGGAAATGGCCGAAGGCACCACCATGATGGGGGTGCCGACCTTCTACACCCGGCTGCTCAAGGATCCCCGCCTGACCCGCGAGGCCACCGCCCGCATGCGTCTGTTCACCTCGGGGTCGGCGCCGCTGACGGCGGAGACCCACGAGGCCTTCGAGGCCGCCACCGGCCACGCCATCCTCGAGCGCTACGGCATGACCGAAACCAACATGAACACTTCCAACCCCTACGACGGTGATCGCATCGCCGGCACCGTGGGCATGCCGCTGCCCGGCGTCGAGGTACGCATCACCGACCGAGAGGGGGGTGACCATACGCCGCTGCCCCAGGGCGAGATCGGCATGCTGGAGGTGCGCGGCCCCAACGTGTTCCAGGGCTACTGGCGGATGCCCGAGAAGACCGCCGAGGAGTTGCTGGAAGATGGCTTCTTCATCACCGGCGACCTGGCCCAGATCGATGAGCGGGGCTATGTGCAGATCGTCGGACGCGACAAGGATCTGGTGATCTCCGGCGGCTACAACGTCTACCCCAAGGAGGTCGAGGGGCATATCGACGAGATGGACGGCGTCGCCGAATCCGCGGTCATCGGCCTGCCCCACCCTGACCTGGGCGAAGGGGTGACCGCGGTGGTGGTGCCCGCCGAAGGCGCCTCGCCCCAGGAGGCCGACGTCATCGCCGCGCTGAGCGACAAGCTGGCCCGCTACAAGCAGCCCAAGCGGGTATTCTTCGTCGAAAGCCTGCCGCGCAATACCATGGGCAAGGTGCAGAAGAATCAGCTGCGCGATCGCTTCAAGGACACCTATCGCTGAGTCCGGGACGCCTCTTCGGCGCAGCTCGACACTCGCTCCATCATCGGCGGCGCCCTGCGGGGCGCCGCCGGCGTATACCAGCACCTCCCGCTTCGGCATATTAGACGCCTGGCATCTATATCTTTTGACCAAGCGCGGCCCCGCGCACAGAGCGATATACTGATCACACCCTGTCCCGGAGATACCCCCATGCAGCCCATGGTGCGTGCCGCGGCCCTGACCGGCTACCGTACCCTGCTCGACGAGCAGGGTGTCGATGCCGACCAGGCGCTGGCACGACTGTCGTTGCCGCCGGACTACCTCGACCGGCCGGACCGCCTGATTCCGGTGGCCACCAAGATCGACCTGCTCGAACTGGGTGCCCAGATGAGCGGCTGTCGCCACTTCGGCCTGCTGCTGGGGCGCTACCAGAATATCTCGATGCTGGGCATGGTGGGCCTGCTGATCCAGCAGTGCGCCACCCTGCGCGAGGCGATGGTCACCGTGGCCGAGGAAATCGGCCGCCACGTGCAAGGACTCGATGTGCGTCTCGAGGAGCGCGATGACCAGGCCTACTACCACTTCACCTATCGTGTGCCCGGGCGCAGCGCCCCATCACGCCAGCACAACGACAATACCTTGATGGGCGCCTACAACATCCTCACCTTCCTCTACGGCGAGCCGATCAAGCTGCGCGCGGTCTACCTGTGCGGCGAGGAACCAAGAGACCTCGAACCCTACACCCAGCAGCTGCACTCGGCGCTGCGCTTCAATCATCCCGAGAACACCCTGGTGTTCGACCGCAGCTGTCTCGACCACGCCATCGCCGGAGGCAGTCCGGCCCTGCGGCACCTGATCAACTCCTTGATGCACCGTCATCGCTGGGACGACATCGAAAGCAAGGTGGAGTGGATCATCACCAACCTGCTGCCGCTCGATCAGGTCAGCCTGGAGGCCGTGGCCCAGGCCCTGGACGTACCACCACGTACCCTCCAGGACCGCCTGCTCAAGCGCGGCCTGAGCTTCCAGCAGTTGCTCGATCGCGTGCGCATGCGCAGCGCTCGGGTCTACATGCTCGACACCCAACTGAGCCTGACCGAGATCGCCGACCTGCTTGGCTACAGCCAATTGAGCGCCCTGACCCGCAGCTTCAAGCGAATCATGGGCGAGAGTCCCGCCCAATGGCGACGAAAGCATAAGACCGAAACGCTCGATATTGCGCGATCTGTCAAATAGCGCGCGCCTTCGGTCAATCCGCCCGGCCCTGCCTTCACTATGCTCGGTGTAGACAACAACGACAGCGTGAGGGGCCAGTCCATGACGTCCAGCCAAGACGACCGTTTCGACTATGACCAGATCATCATCGGCACCGGCTTCGGCGGCTCGGTGAGCGCGCTGAGGCTCTCGGAAAAGGGCCATCGCGTGCTGATGCTGGAGAAGGGCCGGCGCTGGAAGGACGAGGAATTTTCGGACAACTCCTGGAACCTGAAAAAATTCCTGTGGGCCCCCAGGCTCGGTCTGACCGGCAATCTGCAGATCAGCCTGACCCGCAAGATCACCGCCCTGCACGGCGTCGGCGTCGGCGGCGGCTCGCTGGTCTACGCCAATGTGCACCTGATTCCAAAGGACGAGGTCTTTGCCGCCGAGTCCTGGACCCGGGTTCATGGCGACTGGAAGCAACGCCTGGCGCCCTTCTACGGCCTGGCCCAGCGCATGCTCGGCGTCACCAAGAGCCACTACGAGAACGCCGCCGACGAAGCGCTGAAGGAAACCGCAAGGCGCATGGGCCGCGAACACACCTACCAGACGGTCAATACCGGGGTGCTTTTTCCCGAGGACCCCGACGACGCCAGCGGCGCCGAGCGCGGCGACCCCTACTTCGACGGCGACGGCCCCGAGCGCAACAGCTGTCAATACTGTGGCGGCTGCACCATGGGCTGTCGCCACAACGCCAAGAATACTCTGGTCAAGAACTACCTATGGTTTGCCGAACGCAACGGCGTGGAAATACGCGCCGAGAGTGAGGTCACGCGCATCGAGGCGCTGCCCGATGCCAAGGGTCAGCGCGACGGCAGCGCCGGCTACGAGATCACGGTGCAGTCCTCCACCGCCTGGTTCGCCAAGAAGCCCTACCGGCTGCGCTGCCGGGGCCTGGTGCTGTCCGCCGGCGTATTCGGCACCATCCCGCTGCTGCTCAAGGCCAGGGACCAGGACCAGACCCTGCCCCGGCTGTCATCGCGCCTGGGGCGAGAGGTCCGCACCAACTCCGAGACGCTGATCGTCAACACCGCCAGGTTCGCCGACGCCAGCGGCCAGCCCCAGGAAATCTGCCACGGCCCGACCATCACCTCGATGTTCGATCCCGACGACGAGACCCGCATCGAGATCAACCGCTTCCCCCGCTACGGCGACGCCACCTTCGCGCTGCAGAGCGCCGTGCCGCTGACCGATACCCATGGTCAGGTGCCGCGCTCTGTCAGCATGCTGATCAATATCCTGCGCCAGCCGCTGACCACGTTGCGAATGCTCAACCCGGTGGGCAAGTCGAAACACTCGATCATCTTTCTGGTGATGCAGACCAGGGACACCTACGTCCACCTGAAGAGCCAGCGCCCCTGGTACACCATGTTCAAGCCCGGCTGGTCGGTATACCAGGACAAGGATGACCGGGCGCTGTCGAACTACTTCCCCATCGCCCACGAGGCGGCGCGTCACTTCGTCGAGGCCGCCGGTGGCGGCGAGGCCGGCAACGTGGCCACCGAAGTGCTCTCCGGCGCCCCCAGCACCGCCCACCTGATGGGCGGCGTCGCCATCGGCACCAGCGCCGAGGATGGCGTCGTCGATGATCGCGGTCGCGCCTTCGGCTACCACAATCTGAGGGTCATCGATGGCTCGCTGATTCCCGGCAACCTGGGGGTGAACCCTTCGCTGACCATCCTCGCCCTGGCGGAGTACGCCTGGGCAGAGGAGCCTGTGTTCGATGAAGGACGGGCCGCCGAGGTGTCGCGCGTCCACTTTTCCAAGCCCCTGCCGGGCTCCTGCTCGGCGCTGGACGGCCACGGCGACCTGCATGGCCTGATTGCCAGCGACGCCGCCACAACGACCACCGCGACCTCTGGAGTCGACGCATGAATGCCCCCCTGATGTCACCCGATCCCCGCACCCTCGATCAGCTTGAGCAGTCCTTCCACCAGCAGCGAAGCGCCTATCTGGCGGCGCCGGTGCCAAGCTACCGGGAGCGCATCGGCCACCTCAAGGCCCTGGCCAACATGCTCAAGGACCACCAGGAGGCGTTCGTCCAGGCGATCAGCGACGACTTCGGCAATCGCTCCCGCGAGGAGACCCTGTTCTGCGAGTTCGTGGTGGTGCTCGGCGATATCAAGGACGCCATCAAGCACCTGAAGTCGTGGATGAAGCCCCAGCGCCGGCGGGTCGACCACAGCCTCTACTTCGGTGCACGCAACAGCGTTATCCCGCAACCGCTGGGCGTCGTCGGTGTACTGGTGCCCTGGAACTTTCCGCTGAACCTGAGCCTCGCCCCCTTGATCGGCATCTTCGCCGCCGGCAACCGGGCGCTGGTCAAGATGTCGGATCGTTCTCCCCGACTGGCCCAACTGCTGATCGACCTCAGCCCCGACTACTTCCCCGAGGAAAAGCTCAAGTTCTTCGCCGACGACGGCGAGCTGGGGCCTCACTTCACCCGCCTGCCCTTCGACCATCTGGTGTTCACCGGGTCCACCGCCACCGGGCGCAAGGTCATGGCCAACGCCGCCGACAACCTGACCCCGGTCACCCTGGAACTGGGCGGCAAGGCGCCGGCAATCATCGCCCCGGACTTCTCCCTGGCCGAGGCCGCTCGGCGAATCCTGTTCGTCAAGCTGCTCAACGCCGGCCAGATCTGTACCACGGTGGACTACCTGTTTCTCCCGGAAGGTAGCGTGGATGCCCTGGTCGACGCCGCCAAGGGCATCGTCGGACACCGCTATCCGGATCTCGCCAGTCCCGACTACACCTCGATCATCGACGACGCCTCCTTCGCCCGGCTCGAGGCGACCCTGGAGGACGCCAGGGCCAAGGGCGCGCGGGTGATTCCCCTGTCGCAACAGCAAAGCAACCCTGAGACACGCAAGTTCGCCCCGCACCTGGTGCTGGACGTGACCGATGACATGGAGATCATGCAGCGCGAAATCTTCGGTCCGCTGCTACCAGTCAAGACCTACCGCCAGCCGGAAGAAGTCATCGACTACATCAACGCACGTCCTCGTCCGCTGGCGCTGTATCCGTTCTCCCAGGACAGGGCGCTGGTGGACCTTTACATCGAGCGTATCCAGTCGGGCGGCGTCTCGGTCAACCATGCCCTTCTGCACGTGGGCCAGCATGACCTGCCGTTCGGTGGCGTGGGTGATAGCGGCATGGGTCACTACCACGGCCGCGACGGCTTCATCACCTTCTCCAAGATGCGCCCGGTCTACCGTCAGGGCCCTGTCGACAGCATGAAACTGTTGATACCGCCCTACACCAGCACCACCCACAAGGTCCTCAAGCTGATGCAGTGGCTGGTCCGCTAGCACGTTCAACAACAACACTTACGATTGCTGCTGTCGCGCCTGGTCCTGACGCCGCGACGCCTCGAGAAACCAAGATGACCATCGACACCGCTTCCGCCGCAGCCTCGTCCCTGCCCTCCTATCTCGAGCGAATTAGTCGTTTTCCGGCGATTCGCGATCGCGCCGACATCGAGGTCATCGAGGCGACCCCGTGGGCCTCGCTGGAGCTGCCCGACAGCACCCTCGAGCTGATTCAGATCAGCGCCAGGCGCCGACCCGACGCCACCGCGCTGCGCTTCGTGATGGACGCCACGGCCCAGCAGCAGGGGCAGCGCTACACCTACGCCGAGTTTCTTGCCCGTGTGGTGCAGGCTGCGAACGCCTTTCACCGCCTCGGCGTGGACGCTGACGACGTGGTGTCCTTTCTGCTGCCGAGCCTGCCCCAGACCCACTTCACCCTGTGGGGCGGCGAGGCGGCCGGCGTGGTCAACCCGATCAACCCGATGCTGGAGCCCGAGCATATCGCCGGCATCATGAACGCCGCCGGCACCCGAGTGCTGGTGGCGCTGGCGCCCTTTCCGGGCAGCGACATCTGGGACAAGGTGGAAGCCATCAAGGACCGGGTACCGAGCCTCGAAAAGGTGCTGTACGTCGATGCCGCGCGCTTTCTCGGCGATGACGAAGCCCGCGCTCTGCGCGAACGTCTGCCGCTGCCCGACGCCGCCGACTGGTGCGAGGACTTCGACCGTTGCCTCGATCGGGCCCCCGCCGATCGGCTCATCAATGAACGTAGGATTCGCCCCGAGGAGCGCGCCTCGCTGTTCCACACCGGCGGTACCACTGGGTTGCCCAAGCTGGCACCCCATAGCCACGCCAACGAGGTGGCCAACGCGGCGATGATGCAGATGCTGTTTCGCCACCGAGAGGACGCGGTGATCCTCTGTGGCCTGCCGCTGTTTCACGTCAACGCCGTACTGATTACCGGCCTGGTGCCGCTGATGATCGGCGCGGAGATCCTGCTGGCCACCCCGGGCGGCTTTCGCAGCCCCGGCCTGGTCGACAACTTCTGGTCGCTGATGGAGCGCCACCGGGTCAGCTTCTTCAGTGCGGTGCCGGCGATCTTCTCTCGCCTGCTCGAGGTGCCCTTCGGCGACGCCGAGGTATCGAGCCTCGAAAGTGCATTGAGTGGCGGCGCGCCCTTGCCCCGGGCGGTCCACGGCCACTTCGAGGAGCTGACCGGCATCTCGCTGATCGAGGGCTTCGGCATGACCGAGGGCACCTGCGGCAGCATGGCCAACCCGCTCGCAGGCGAGCGTCGCACCGGATCGGTGGGCCTGGCGCTGCCCTATACCGGTGCTCGGGTGGTCGCCCTCGACGACCAGGACCGCTACCTGCGCGACTGTGAGGTCAACGAGATCGGGACGCTGTTGATCCGCGGCCCCAACGTCTTCGACGGTTACTCCAGGCCCGAACAGAACCGCGACATCTGGGTCGAGGATGGCTGGTTCAACACCGGCGACCTGGCCCGCCAGGATGCCGACGGCTATTTGTGGATCACCGGGCGCGCCAAGGATCTGATCATCCGCGGGGGGCACAACATCGATCCGCAGATGATCGAAGACGCGCTCTACCGCCACCCTGCGGTGCAGATGGCCGCTGCCGTGGGCAAGCCCTGCGACCGAGTCGGCGAACTGCCGGTGGCCTACGTCAGCCTGCAGCCCAATCGCCAGGTCAACGAGGACGACCTGCTCAGCCACTGTCAGGCCCACCTGGCCGAGAAGGCCGCCATCCCCAAGAACATCTGGATCCTCGACAGCATTCCACTGACGGCGGTGGGCAAGGTGTTCAAGCCGGCCCTGCGACAGGACGCGGTCACCCGGGTCTATGGCGAGATCGCCGAAGCCGAACTGGGGCCCGGGGTGGCACGCATCACGGCATGCCAGGATGCGACCCTCGGCCTGGTGGCGGAGATCAGGGTGCCGGGTGATGTCGATCTCTCCTCTCTCAAGGCCCGCCTCGAGGCCTTTCCGATCCCCTGTCGCTGGCGACAGGCATCCTGATCACCGAGAGCGTTTGGCACACCGTCGACCACCACCATCCACAAGAGGCCACGCTTGTCAGACTGCCATGACAGGCTGGCGGCTGGAGAGCCACCATGTTCGAACATCGTCACTTCGTCATCACCGGAGGTTCCTCGGGTCTGGGCCTGGCGCTGGCACAGCGGCTGATACGCGAGGGCGCGCGGGTCACCCTGGTGGCCCGCAACGAACAGCGCCTGCTTGCCGCGCTCGAGACGCTGCGAGGCGAGTCGCCGGCGGCGGTGGTCGACTGTCGGGTGGCGGACGTCACCGATGAAACCGCGATGCAGGAGGCCATGGCCGCCATCGCCGCCGAAAGCGGCGCCATCGACGGTCTGATCAACTGCGCCGGGGTAATGCGCGAGGGTTACTTCGAGACACTGACCCAGCGGGACTTTCGCGAGGTCATGGAGGTCAACTACTTCGGCCCGCTCAACGCCACTCGGGCGGCGCTGCCGTTTCTGGCGGCCCAGGGCGGGCGCCAGCACGGACACAAGGGCAATGCCCCCGCGGCCTGGCTGATCAATATTGCCTCGGTGGCGGGCTTGACCGGGGTCTTCGGCTACACCCCCTACTGCGCCAGCAAGCACGCCCTGGTGGGGCTGACCGAGTCGCTCTACTACGAGCTCGCGCCCCAGGGCATCCGTGTACAGCTGGTGTGCCCCGGCGAGTTCGACTCGCCCATGGTCGACACCCTGGAACAGGGCCGGACGCCGGAAAATCGCGCCCAGACCCTGTCCATCCCCAAGGCCAGCCTGGACGCCATCGCCGACGATACCCTCACGGGACTGCACAAGGGTGACTACCTGATCGTGCCGACCCGCCAGGCACGCCTGGCCACCCTTGGCATGCGCCTGGTGCCGGGTCTGTCACGCAAGCTGATGACGCGGACCCTGGCGCGGGTCTATCGAGGCCCCACCCGCGAGCCGCTGGAGCCGGGCGAGCAGACCTGAGCCAGGCCAGGCATCACTGCCGATCCTTGCGTGACTGCACAAAGGTCTGATGGTCCTGGGCCACACAACGCGCGTAGCTGTGCGCCAGGGTGGTCACCATCTCGACCACCTGATCGAGGTGACCGTCGACCCGCCGGCCCACCGCCCGGGCAAAACGGCCCGGATCGTCCGGCGTCAGCGCAGCGGCGCCGCGCAGGTGCTCGCGAGCGAGGATGCCACCCCACTGCTTTACCAGCTGGCGATAGTCCTTGCCGCCCTTCAGCTTGTGGGTAGGAAAGTCTTCCTTGTAGGGCGAGCGCTCGCGCACCGAGAACACCTTGTCGCCCAGGTGCAGCCAGCCCAGGTAGATATCCGGGTGTTCGGCGATGGCGTGGAAAGCGGCGGCATGACGAATGCCCTCATGCGGGAAGGTCGCCTTCCAGGCGCGCTTGCCGGCCTCGCTCATCAGCACCAGTCCGGCCGGCCCAGGCTGCTCCTTGACGTCGAGAATGACATCGTCGTGCTCGTGGTCCTTGCCACCCTCGATCAGCACGTAGAAACGGTCCAGTCCCAGTGAACCGGTGCCCGCATCCAGACGCCGCGCGGTGTCCTTGATGCGAAAGTGCTCGTCCTCGGACTCGCTGCGCTCGCCTTTCAGGGTATCGCGATACTCCTCGTTGATGGCCTTGCGCAACTGGCTGTCCAGGTGGGCAGGCAGGTTGGACAGCTTGCCCTCACGCTCGAGCCGGCGGCCGTCATCGTCGAGCCGGGTCCACTTGTCGAGCATCTTGGCCCGACTCTTCTTGCGCTCGACCTTTTGCATGAACGGCTTGAGCGGCCCCTTGGCGCTCTCCACATTGACGTACCCTGGGGTCTCGCCTCGGCGATGGTCGGCAAGCTCCCGATGGTAGGCCAGCACCAGGTGCTTGAGACCACGGCGCAGCGCCTTGGGCGAAAGACCCTGATTGTCGTGGGCGTCCAGCACCAGACTGATGGCCAGGCGCCAGAGATCATACTGATAGTCACCGATCAGCGAGTCGTCGAAATCGTCCATGCCGTAGCGCACGTGGTCATCGTGGTGGCCATAGGCGCCGAAGTTGAAGGCGTGGGCGTCACCCTGCAACCAGGTCTGGGTGTCGACCTGACCGCCGTAGAGCGAAAAGCGCCAGTCATGCCAGACATCGGCCCAGTACAGATGATTGGTGCCTCGAAAGAAGGCGTAGGGCGAGGCCGCGATCTTGTCGAACTTGGCCTGCCGGTCGTCTTCCCTGAGACCGGTATTGGCTGCCTCGATGGCGTCAAGCACCTGACGCGGACGATTGTGGCGAGTCAAGGGTAGCGACATGCGGTTCTCCTGTGCGGGGGGGACAACGATCTTCCAGTGAGTGCCGATTTCCGCCATTGTGGGGACAAGGACGCGATAGACTTGTCCTCAAGCATACCGTCTGGGAGAGGGACATGCCTGCGCCGTCCGCCAACCTGAACGCCACCCGCCAGCCAGGCGCCCCGGGCCACGCATCAGGCGCCCGCGCATCCCACCCCATGACGCTTGACCTCGCGACGCTGCGACGTGCCCGGCTCAGCCGGGACCCACGCTTCGACGGTCGCTTCTTCGTGGCGGTGCTGACCACCGGTATCTTCTGTCGGCCCATCTGTCCGGCGCGACTGCCGCGGGAAGACAACGTGCGCTACTACGAAAGTGCGCTGGGCGCGCTCCAGGCGGGTTACCGACCGTGTCTGCGCTGTCGTCCCGACAGCGCCCCGGGCTCGCCTGCCTGGCAAGGTAGTGACACCACCCTCAAGCGAGCGCTTGCGCTGATCGACCAGGGCGCGCTGGATGGTGACTCGGTCGAGGCCCTGGCCGCACGGCTCGGTATCGGAGCTCGCCATCTACGAGGGCTGTTTCAGCGCCACCTGGGCATTTCGCCATCGGGCTATGCGCAGCATCGTCGCTGTCTGTTCGCCAAACAGTTGCTGCATGAATCGAGCCTGACCATCGGCGAGGTCGCGCTGGCCAGCGGCTTCGGCAGCGTACGACGCTTCAACGAGGTGTTCCGCGAGCGCATCGGACTCAGCCCCCGTGATATCCGCCGGCGCGTGTCGAGCACCAGCACGCGCAAGGACACAGGGCAGGGGCTCGGCCAGTGCCTGAGCCTGACCCTCGGCTATCGTCCCCCTTACGCCTTCGCCACGCTGCGCGACTTCTTCGCTCGCCGAGCGATCCGCGGTCTCGAGTGGGTCGGCGACGATCACTACGGCCGACGTTTCCGCTGGCGTAGCGCCCGTGGGCACTTCACCGCCTTCCATCAGCCCGAACGCCATGGCTTTCGTGTCGAACTGGTCATCGACGATCTGAATCAGGTGACCGGCGTCATCGCCAATATTCGGCGCATGCTCGACCTGGACGCTACCCCCTCATTGATCGACGCGACCCTGCGCGACGCGGCTCCCGTTCTGCCGCTGGTGGAAGGCCTGCGCCTGCCTGGGCTATGGTCACCCTTCGAGGCTGCCGTTCGCGCCGTACTCGGCCAGCAGGTCAGCCTCGTCCAGGCGCGCGCCCTGACCCAGACGCTGGTCGATGCCCTCGGCGAGAGGACCCCGGACGGTGGCTGCCACTTTCCGAGCGCGGCGTCGCTGGCAGGCTCGCCGCTTGCCTTTCTCGGCATGCCCGACAGCCGACGCCAGACGCTTCGACGCCTGGCCGAGGCGGTGGCAGGTGACGAGCGCAAGCCTCCGCACTGGGAGGACATTCTCGGCATCGGCCCCTGGACCGCCGGCTACGCCCGTCTAAGGGGCGAAAGCGATCCCGATGTCTGGCTCGCCGGTGACGCCGTGATTCGACGCGTCCTGTCCCCCCCTTCATTGGCTGGGGGCGACAGCGACATCGGCATCGACATTGACAAGGCCCGCCCCTGGCGCAGCTATCTGCTGCTGCAACTCTGGAGTCATGACCATGACAACGACCCTTGATCCCATCGCCTGTCTCGACGCCTTCGCTGGACTCGAGGTCTACCATCCGCCCGAGGTCGACGCTCTGGGAGCCATCGTCATCGCCGCTACCGCTGGCGGCGTCGCCCGACTCGACTTTATCGACATCGGTCGTGCCGAGACCATCACGGCTCGCCCCTCGGAGCACACTCGCGCCTGCCGCGAACAGCTTGATGACTACTTTGCGGGGCGACGCCAGAGCTTCTCGCTGCCGCTGGATCCCCTGGGCACCGACTTCCAGCGTCAGGTGTGGAAGGCGCTGTCGGAGATCCCCTTCGGCGAGACCCGAAGCTATGCCCAGATCGCCGAAGGACTCGGCCGCAAGGGAGCCCACCGGGCGGTGGGCGCGGCCAACGGACGCAATCCCATCGCCATCGTGGTGCCCTGCCACCGGGTCATCGGCAGTGATGGCAGCCTTACGGGTTATGCAGGTGGCATGGGGCGCAAGCAATGGCTGCTGGCCTTCGAGGCCCAGGAAGTGCCGCTGGAGCTGTGCTGACCAGTTCCTGGCAGCCTGACAGGGCTCTCTATCGTCAGGTGGCATGGGCCGCAAGCAATGGCTGCTGGCCTTCGAGGCCCAAGAAGTGCCGCTGGAGCTGTGCTGACCAGTTTCTGGCAGCCTGACCGCCTGACAGGGCTCTCTATCGCCAAGCGGCCCCTCTTCAGGATTCGACGCTGGCGGTCGCGACCCTGGGATCGAATACCAGGTGGGCGCGGATCGCCTGGACGCCATCGAGGGGTTGTTCGTAGCTCCACACCGAATCTTCGTAACGGCGGCCGTTGACCTCCACATGGAAGTAGCGAGCGTCACCCTTGAACGGGCAGTGGGTCCGGGTGTCGCTTTCTACCAGACGACTCATGTCGACGTCGCTGCGAGGCAGGTAGAGACGTGGCGGGTAGCCCGGTTCGGTGAGTTCCAGCGCGTGCAGGGTGTCGGCCAGGACCTGGCCTTCGACGTCCACTCTTACGCGGGTGGTCAAGGGGTAGATCGAGATTCGCTCCGTACGGGGGGTATCCATCGGCAGCATCCTCTGCGTGTCGGGAAGATGACGGTCTCGTCGAGTGCTGGCGAAGACCGAACCGGATTCCCGGGTGCCCTGCGCGGGCCCATTCCGAAGACCCCCGACGCCATCGCCTGCTCTCAAATTTCCATGAATCACAGTACCACGCCTGTAGAACACACTTTCAGCGTACTTTTTGCTGATTCAGCCTGATGCGCCGATTCAGCACAGCACTATCGCCCAGAGCTAGTGAGTGCTTATTAAGTGGTATCCGATATCCAGGTTTTTTATGCTAAGGACCGGGCGTGCGCTGAAATTCGGGCGTCGCTCTTGTCATGTCGTCCGTCCATTCGACTGCCCCCTCGTTCAACTGACCTGGTGTCTCATTCGCCCCGTCGCCATCCAAGGACATCCGATGCCCCCCTTCGCACGTACCTCCCTCATTCTGGCGCTTCCTCTGCTGACCACCGCCTGCGCCGGCATGTCCACCAGCAAGCCTGCCGTGGCCCAGCAGCTCGACTGGTCCGCCGCTCCGGTCTATTCCACCCTGACCCTGAGCGCCGGCTTCCAGCCGGATCCCCAGACCCTCGACGTGATGGCCGGCGGCAATACCCGGGCCAGTGTGGTCAGCGCCGACTGCGCCGGCTTCGTCAACGCCGAGGCTCCGGATGTGGACATCAACTACACCGCCGGCAGCTATCCGCTGAAGATCGCCGCCACCTCGGCCAGCGATACCACCCTGGTGGTCTACGACGCCAGCGGCATCTGGCACTGCAGCGATGACGCCGACGGCACCGATCCGGCGGTGGTACTGACCTCGCCCCCCAGCGGCAACTACAACGTCTGGGTCGGCAGCTACGATGGCAGCGGCCAGCTGGCACCCGCGACCCTGGTGGTATCCGAGTCGCTGTCCACCAGCAGCGCAGCGTCGGCCGGCGCCTCTGCCAGCGCATCGAGCAGCTACGTCGGTGGCGAGATCGAGTGGGGCGACGACGGCAGCCAGTGGAGCCACGACGGTGAGTGCGATGATCCTCGCTTCGCCGGCCCCGGGGTTGCCAGCGGCAATATCGAAGCCGATCGCTTCCACGACGCCAGCGACTGCCGCAGTCTGTACGAACAGGGCCGCCTCTACCTGCGCTAAGGCTTGGCTGAAAAGTGCCTGCGCTCGGTAATACGGCGTTAAAAATCGGCTTAAAATGCTCATTTACACCCCGTAAACTGCGCTTTCTCACCGATTTTTGCCTTGTCTAACCTTCGCTCGTCGACTTTTCGGACAGCGCCTAAGGCTTTCCTGAAAAGTACCGGCGCTGGCTGACTGGTGGGATGAGGCCCTGGCCGAAGGGCTAGTCGGCCAGACTGGAGATAGAGCGGAGATTGAGTTGAGATAGACTGGAGACAGAGCGCAGACAGAGAGGGGGCATGACGCCCCCTATCCATGCCACCTGCCTTCCGTTATCTCTTTTCATTTCACTGTCACCTCGAGGTGCCAGACTGGACTGCCACTTCTCGCGGTGACGTCATGGAACACAGCCCTCAACAATCGCAACAACCCCTCCGACAACAGCCGCGACGCCACTTGGATATCTTTCTGACCTTCCTTGGCCTCGGGCTGACGTCCTTCGGCGGTCCGGTCGCTCATCTGGGGTACTTCCATCAGGTCTTCGTCAAGCGCCGGGCCTGGCTGAGCGAATCCGCCTACGCCGAACTGGTGGCGCTGTGCCAATTTCTTCCCGGCCCGGCCAGCAGCCAGGTGGGGCTCGCCATCGGACTGATCCGCGGCGGCCTGGTCGGCGCCCTGCTGGCCTGGCTCGCCTTCACCCTGCCCTCGGCACTGGCGATGATGGCTTTCGCCTATGGTGCCGGTGCCATGGACGGCGCCCTTGGCGAAGCGCTGATCCACTCGCTCAAGCTGGTCGCCGTGGTGGTCGTCGCCCAGGCCCTGACCGGCATGGCCCGCAGCCTCTGCCCGGATCTTCCGCGTGCCGGGATGGCGCTGGTGGCGCTTGCCATCATGCTGGTCGTCGGCGGCATCGGCGCCCAGGTGGCGGTCATCGTGCTGGGAGCCCTGGCAGGTCTCCTGCTGCTGGAAGGCGCGACGCCAACGTCGACCGACGACGCTGGCGTGCCGGCACCATCGCTGGCGTCCTGGGTGAGTCCCGTTGCCCTGGTGCTGTTCGCGCTGCTGCTGGGAGGGCTGCCCCTGCTGCACTGGCTCTCGCCCAACGCCTGGACGACGCTGGCCGACGGTTTCTATCGCGCCGGCGCACTCGTGTTTGGCGGGGGCCATGTGGTGTTGCCGCTGCTGGACGCCGAGGTGGTCGGCCGCGGGCTGGTCTCGACTCAGGAGTTTACGGCTGGCTACGGCGCCGCTCAGGCTGTTCCGGGGCCGCTGTTCACCTTCGCCGCCTATCTGGGCAGCATTGCCGGCGGCGTGTGGGCGGGCGCCCTGGCGCTGGTCGCCATCTTCCTTCCCGGGGCCCTGCTGGTGATCGGGCTGTTGCCGGCCTGGCAACGGCTCGGCCGTCGCCCTCGCCTGAGGGCCGCCATGAGCGGTGCCAACGCCGCTGTGGTCGGGCTGCTGGGGGCCGCCTTCATCGATCCGGTGTGGCAAAGCGCCATCGTCTCGACCCTCGACGTGGCGATCGTGGTGGCAGGATTCGTGCTGCTGAAGCGGCTGCCGGTGTGGGCACTGGTGCTGGCGTTTCTGGCGTTGGGGCTGGTCAGGGGGCTGCTGGGCTAGGGCTTGTCTGAAAAGTGCCTGCGCTCGGTAATACGGCGTTAAAAATCGGCTGGTGCGCCAGCCCGGTCAAAATGCTCATTTACACCCCGTAAACTGCGCTTTCTCACCGATTTTTGCCTTGTCTAACCTTCGCTCGTCGACTTTTCGGACAGCGCCTAGGGCTTGGCGGGTACGAAAGGTGCCTGCCCATGAAGAAGGTGTCGCTCCCGACGCCGGCGATACCAGCAGCCGGCCGTCAGGTCCGGCCCGGACTCAGCAGGGAGTGCCGGCGTGATCCCGCTTCAACTGGTAGAACTGGTCGACGATGTCGTCCATGGCCTCGGCGTCATAGGGACACAGGCCACTGACCACCAGCTTCTTGCCACCATGACCGATACTTTCTCCAGCGGCGTCGATGGCGAACTCGAGGTGCACGTCACCGCGCTTGCCGATGACCTCCAGGCGGGAATCCAGCAGCCGTAACGCCGGCTCCAGCGCATCCAGTCGCGTCAGCGAAAAGCCCATGCTGTCGTAGATCACCAGCGGCCGCTTGGGATTGAACATGACACCGCAGTCTTCCATCAGCGGCTTCATGTAGTGAGGAAAGTTCTTTCCAGAAAACGCCACGTAGCAGCGCGTGAAGGCTTCGACGACGCTCTCGTCGAAGGTCGCCTCTCCGCGCCGTTCGACCTCCAGATAGCACTTGCCGTCATCGTCCAGCACCCGTATCACCCGGTCGCCTTCCTCGCGAAAACTGAGCGCCCGATCCGCCCCCACCATGGCGAGAAAGCGAAAGTTCATGTGCGGCGACAGTCCGAAACGCTTCAGCACCAGAGCGAACAACAGGTCGCCCGGTACGCAGAACCGCCGTGCGCCCGGTGTGTGAATGGGGTTGAAGTCGCCGGCTATGCACTTGGCGAAGCGGCTCGCCTGGTCAGCGGAAATCACGATGCGATCATCGACGCAGGAGTGGTAGTCATCAAGAAACATGGAACAGGCGCCTGGCTGAAACTGAAGATGGAGCTCCCGGAGGCTCTCCAGGCGAGCATGATGCCACAGAACCTGCCGAGATGAGCACCGCCGGCATCAACTAGCACAGATTCTTGCCCCGACAACCGGACAGGGCCTCACTACTCCTACCAAAGGTGCATTCCAGCGCGCCTTTGGCAGCATATTGCAGTGCAAAACGCTGTGGTAGTCTCGACGTCGATTTCTCCCTTTCTCATTCACATTCAGGATGACATCGTCATGCATAATTATGACAACAAGAGGATACGACGACCGGGTCGCTGGCTCGTCCTCGCCGCTCTGCTGCTGATGGGGCTCACCCTGGCGGGAGCCAGCCAGGCGGTGACCGGAGAACTCGACCTCACCGGCTCCTTCGCCGGCTTTCTGGCGGTGGCCATCTTCGTACTGGCCTACGCCCTGGTGATGGCGGAAGAAAAGCTGCACATGCGCAAGTCCAAGCCCGTGCTGGTGGCGGCAGGCCTTATCTGGGCGCTGATCGGCTGGACCTACGTGCAATCCGGTATGCCGGATGAGGCCGAGCATGCCTTCCATATGACGCTGCTGGAATTCTCCGAGCTGATGCTGTTCCTGCTGGTAGCGATGACCTACATCAACGCCATGGACGAGCGCCGGATCTTCGATGGCCTGCGTTCCTGGATGGTCCAGAAAGGCTTCAGCTACCGCACCCTGTTCTGGCTCACCGGCGGCCTTGCCTTCGTCATCTCGCCGATCGCCGACAACCTGACCACGGCGTTGCTGATGTGTGCGGTGGTGACCAAGGTGGCCGAAGGTGACAAGCGCTTCATCAATCTCTGCTGTATCAACATCGTGGTCGCAGCCAACGCAGGTGGCGCCTTCAGCCCCTTCGGCGACATCACCACCCTGATGGTCTGGCAGGCCGGCCTGATCGAATTTCAGGAGTTCTTCGAACTGCTGATTCCCTCGCTGATCAACTTTGTGGTCCCGGCGGTGGTGATGAGCTTCTTCATCCACAATCGCACCCCGGACAGCCTCGAGGAGACGGTGGAGCTCAAGCGTGGGGCACGCCGCATCATCGTCCTGTTCCTGCTCACGGTGGCCACCGCCGTTGCCTGCCACACCCTGCTGCACCTGCCGCCGGTGCTTGGCATGATGACCGGACTGGGCTATCTGCAGTTCTTTGGCTTCTATCTGCGCAAGAGCCTGCCCAAGTCGCTGGATCGCAAGCGCACCGTCTATACCCAGAAGGGCGACTGGAAGAAGCTCGAGCAACTCGGCAGCGTGGTCCCCTTCGATGTGTTCAACCGGGTCGCCCGGGCTGAGTGGGACACCCTGCTGTTCTTCTATGGTGTCGTCATGTGCGTTGGCGGTCTTGGCTTCATGGGCTATCTCGGACTGCTGTCTGACGTGATGTACAACCAGTGGGACGCGACCTGGGCCAATATCGCGCTCGGTGTCATTTCGGCGGTGGTCGACAACATTCCGGTGATGTTCGCGGTACTGACCATGGAGCCAGAGATGTCCCACGGCCACTGGCTGTTGATCACCCTGACCGCTGGCGTCGGTGGTAGCCTGCTGTCGATCGGTTCCGCTGCTGGCGTCGCGCTGATGGGCCAGGCACGCGGCTATTACACCTTCATGGGCCACCTGCGCTGGGCCCCGGTGATCGCGCTGGGCTACGCCGCCAGCGTCGCGGCGCACCTGTGGTTGAACCAGGCCAGCTTCGCCATTCAGGGCTGAATCCCGGCCGTCCCTCTCTCTGCCATGCCACCTTCGCAAGCACCACATCGCCTTGCGTTGGTGGCATAAACTCTTTACTACCTCTCTTTTCCCCCACAGTGACTCACCTTAGGATAAGCTTGTTAATGCACAAGCTGGGCGCATTTGATGCGTAACGACATCTGGCTATCTACCTATAAAGAGCGTTTTTCTGCGGCCAAGCCCAAGAAATGCGACGTCGCAAGGAAGCCATGCAGGGAATCCGGAGCACTATGACACAGTGGATGCCACTCTCCAGGTGGCGATTGTCCTCCATCGAGGCTGCAGAGAGGCTGCGTTGATGCGTCGGTTATCTCTTCGCCTCCTGTTCTGCATCTGGACGGTCCTGATCTCCGGAGGGCTGGCCAGCACGGCTGCGTGGGGAAAGACCGCAGACGAGGTGGTGGTCATTTCTCATCCTGGCCTTGCCCTGAACGAGCTCGACCGCGATACCTTGCGGGCGATCTTTGCCATGCGCCTGCGCACCTGGCCCAGCGGGCAAGGCGCGGAGGTGTACGTCCTGGCCAGTGACGACCCCGTCCACGCCACCTTCGTCAAGGAATGGCTGTCTGTCTATCCTCACCAGTTGCAGCTGGCCTGGGACCGCATCGTCTTTTCGGGTACCGGGCAGGCGCCACATCGTGTGCGCAGTCAGCAAGACATGATCGACACGGTGGCCACCACCCCCGGAGCCATCGGCTACATCGAAAGGGAGTATCTGGATGAGCGCGTCCAAGCCATTGCCAGGGATTAGGTCGGTGGGTTGCCGCCTGGGGCTGCTGGCGCCTTCGCTGCTGGTGCCGCTGCTGCTGGTGTCCACCGCACAGGCGTCCCCCCTGGACACCTTCCAGGTGCACGGTTTTCTGAGCCAGGCGCTGGTGATCACCGACGACAACAACATGTTCGGCGACAGCAGCGATAGTGGCGGCAGCTGGGACTACACGGAGCTCGGCATCAACGCCTCCATCCGACCCACCGAGAACCTGCTGCTGGCCGCCCAGGCCCTGAGCCGGCGCGCCGGCGAGGTCGACAACGGTTCGGTGGAACTCGACTACGGTATCGTCGACTGGCAGATGCTGTCCGACCGGGATCGCACCTTCGGCATTCAGGTCGGGCGCTTCAAGAATCCCTTCGGCTTCTACAACCAGACCCGGGACGTGGCCTTTACCCGCCCCAGCATTCTGCTGCCACAGTCGATCTATTTCGACCGCACCCGTTCCCTGGGGCTGTCTGCCGACGGCGTCAGCCTCTACCACGAAGAGCGCATCGACAACGGCGTGATCCATGCCCAGCTGGGTGTCGGCCAGGCGCAGGTGGATGACGATGTGGAAGAGGTGCTGGGTCTCGATGTGTTACCCGGCTCCTTCGACGCCGACACCTCGGCGGTAGGCCAGGTGCGCTACGAACACGACGGCGGTCGCATGGTATTTGCCGTCAGCGCGGCTTCGGTCAAGGCCGACTACGATTCCCCCGGTGCCTTTCCCGGAGACGGCAAGCTCGATTTCCAGCCGTGGATCTTCTCTGCTCAATACAACGCCGAGCTGTGGAGCCTGACCGCGGAGTACGCGCTGCGCGACGTCAGCCTCACCGGCTTCGACGCCTTCGAGGACAACGAGAACCAGGGTGAAAGCTGGTACGTGCAATATCGCCGGCGCTTCCTCGACGACTGGCGCTGGCTGGTCCGCTACGACAGCCTGGTCAACGACCGCGACGACCGCAACGGCACCGACTACGAACGCGAAGGCCGTGGTCCGGCCCACTCCCAGTACGCCAATGACTGGACCTTCGGTCTACAGTGGCAGCCCCATTCACGGGTCATGCTGGCGGGCGAATATCACTATGTGGACGGGACCGCCTGGCTGCCGGTTCAGGATAATCCAGATCCTGAAGACACCGAGCGACGTTGGAACATGTGGCTCTTCCAGCTCTCGTTGAGGTTCTGATGCCGGTTACCAGCCCGTCACGCCCCGAGCGCCTTCGCCTGGGCCTCACATGGCGAGTGGTCACCCTCACCAGCCTTTTGCTGGTGGCGTTGGCAGTGCTGTTCACCTACCTGTCTCACACCAACCTGACACGTCAGTTCACCGCCACGCGCCAGGAGCAGATCGAGCGCCAGCAGCGTGAGCTCGAGTTCGCCATCCGCCGTTCGGAAAAAGGGTTGCAGCAGCTGGCGGGACTGATCGCGGCCTCGCCCGACCTGGGCCCTGCGCTGGAGCAGGGGGCCCCGCCGTCACCGCCCGAGGCGCTGTCCCCTGCGTTGGCCTCACTGTGGCCCTCGCTCCAGCTGGAGGCGGGCATCGAACAGATGCTGGTCTACGATGATCGCACCCGTGCGGTCATGTCGCTGGGGCTCGAACCAGGCCAGTCGCCGCCGCCTCATTATCGGCGCTGGGTGGAAAGCGTCATGTCCCGGGAGCTCCCCCTGTCGCCGCTCGAGTGCTCTCCCGAGTGCCGCCAGTATGCCGTGGTCCCGATACTGGCCAGCGGCGGCAGCGCAGGCACCCTGCTGCTGTCTCGCTCATTGGCGGACGTCGCCCGCCAGACTCGCGAGATATCCACCAGCGAAGTCGCCCTGATCAGCGTCGATACCAGCGCCACCGAAGCCGCCTTTGAACCACGTCGACTGGACGGCTGGAAGGGACGGGTACAGGCGGTGACCAACGCCTCACAGAGCCTGCCGCTGCTGCACCAGGCAAGCCGAAAAGGTTCCCTCGAGGCATTGGCGCAGGAACCCCTGCGCCTCGAACAGCAGGGACGTCATCTGGAGCTTTCCGCCGTCCCGCTGACCTCGTCCTCCGGGGCTCTTGCACCCGCCTATTTCGTGCTGATCTCGGACATCACCACCCAGATCCATGCCATCCAGCTCGATACCCGGACCCAGATGATGGCCAGTCTGTTTGGCTGGCTGTCTGCCGAACTCCTGCTGCTGGCGATCCTGCTGCGTCCCATGGCTCGACTGCGCCGGGTGGCCTCGGTGCTGCCGCCGCTGGCCAGTGGTGGCTTTTCCCAGGCGCGCGAAGCCTTGCCGCTGGCGCCACGTCGCCTGCCGGACGAGATCGACGTGCTGGAATCCAGCACCCTGACCCTGGCCGACAAGCTCGAGCGCCTGCAGCGCCAGGTGGCTCAGCGGGGGGATGAGCTGGCACGTCGTATCGATGAATTGGCCAGGGAGCGGGACTTTGTCAGCAATCTGATCGATACCGCCCAGGTGCATATCCTCACGCTGGACGAAGAGGGGCGCATCGACATGGTCAACGACTACCTCAAGGACCAGCTCGGCTGCCCCTCCCAGGAACTGCTGGGGCGTCGTTTCGACGACATCTTCGGCGCAGGCCCGGGGGACAGCGAGCCCAGCCAGCCCTTGCATCAGGAAGAACGCACCCTGACCCTTCCCGATGGGGAGCCACGCACCATCATCTGGTACCACAGCCCGCTGAACAGCGGTGCCAAAGCCTCCCTGGCACGCATATCGGTGGGACTTGATATCACCGAGCGCAAGGCCGCCGAGGCCAGACTGACCTGGCTCGCCGAGCGCGATCCGCTGACCGAGCTCTACAATCGTCGCTTCTTCCTGGAGTCGCTGCGCAAGGCCCTGGCCCGTGACGAGCAGGGCGTGGTCATGCTGCTGGACCTTGACCAGTTCAAGGAGGTCAACGAGCTCAGCGGCCATCATGCCGGGGATCGCATGCTGCATACCGTGGCCCGCCTGCTGCAGCAGGAGTACGCCCACCGAGGGGTCATCTCGCGCCTCGGCGGCGACGAGTTCGCCCTGCTGCTGCCTGGGGTCGACGACGACCACGCGATCCGCGTCGCCCAGCACCTCAACCAGTTGTTCGAGAGCCTCGGGTTCGTCGCCGAAGGACGTCGCCACCGGGTCACCGCGAGCATCGGTATCGTCCCCTTCCCCACCGAGGGCGCCACCCCCGCTGACCTGATGGCCAGCGCCGACGTGGCCATGTACAAGGCCAAGGCCAGCAACCTGCAGCGCTGGCACCTGCTGGCCACCCTGGAAAACGCCCGGGATGAGCTCAACGAGCGAGTCTACTGGGTCGACCGCATTCGCCGAGCCCTGGTGGAGGGTGACTTCGTGCTGATGGTACAGCCCATCGTGCGGCTGGAGGATCGCTCGATCCGCCACTACGAGGTGCTGCTGCGCATGCGCGACGACGATGGCAGCCTGATATCACCGGCACGCTTCATCCCGGTGGCCGAACATTCAGGCCAGATCGTGGCCATCGATCGCTGGGTGCTGCATCACTGCGTGCATGCCCTGGCGAGGCTCGAGGGCATCAGCCTGGCGGTCAACCTGTCGGGACAGTCGCTCCACGACGAAGGGCTGAAGCAGTACCTGGCCAACCTGCTGACGGTCAGTCAGGCCGATCCCCATCATCTGGTGCTGGAAGTCACCGAGACCGCCGCCGTCACCGACTTCTCCACCGCCCGCGGGGTGCTGCAGAGCGTGCGTGATCTAGGCTGTCGGACCGCGCTGGACGACTTCGGCGTCGGTTTCTCGAGTTTCCACTATCTGGGCCAGTTGCCGGTGGACTATATCAAGATCGACGGCTCCTTCATCCGCAGCCTGGCGACCAATCCCGACAGCCGCGTCATCGTCAAGGCGGTGTCCGACATCGCCACCGGCTTCGGCAAACAGGCCGTGGCGGAGTTCGTCGACCAGGAGGCGCTGATTCCGCTGCTGTCGTCCTACAACATCACCTATGGCCAGGGGTATCACCTGGGCCGTCCTGTGCCCTTCAAAGAGGTCTTCGCCTTCGATCCAGTGATCGACATCGATTCGGTAAACTAGTGCATATTGAATGGGTATTATCATAGACAGGGTGTACCGGAGCAGGGAGCCGGACGCCCGCCGGGCCTTTACGGCCCGGCTATAACAACACGGAGGTGATCCCCCATGCCAGCAGCAGACACCGAGAGGCCATCCCGGCAACAGCGCTTGCTGGAGCAGTTCGCCGACCAGTTCCGGGTGATCCTGGTAAAGACGGTCGCGGACAGGGAGCGGGTCTATTCGCTGCGCCATGACGTCTTTCTACGTGAGCTTCAATACGCCCTGCCAGGCGACAGTGACAAGCGACAGGAGCATGATGACTTCGATGAACAGGCCATCCACTGCCTGGTCGAACATCGCTCAAGCGGTCTGGCGGCGGGCTGCGTGCGACTGGTATTTCCCCCCGTCGATCGTCCGGATGACCTGCCGGTGATGAACGCCACCCGCAGCGTCTTCACGGCGCCTTCGCTACATCCGCGACAGCACGACGGGCGCCAGATCGCCGAAATTTCTCGCCTGGCGATCTCGCGGCTTTTCCGGGCCCCAAGCAAGGGCGAAGAAACGCTGCCGGTACAGTTTCCTCCGGAGGAACGCCAGGCATTTCCTTTGATCGTCACCGGCCTGTTCTTGAGCGCCCACGCCCTTGCCGGCCTGACCGCACGGCGACATCTCTACGCCCTGATGGAGCCTCCCCTGGCGCGGCTGTTGACCCTGTCCGGCTTTCGTTTCCAGCCGGTGAGCGACACCATCCACTACTGCGGTACCCGGCGTGCCTACTACATCGACAACGAATGCGCCGAGCGCGAACGCAATCCGCTGCTGACGCCGCTTTACCTTCGTCTGCACGAGTCACTGGGGGCCCAGTTGCCCGCCACCCGGGACCACCTCGACGGACTGGGGAGCCTGTGGCGCTCGACGTCGAGCTGCCGGGTATAGCAAGGCGTCGATCGAGCGTCCGACCTCTCGACCCGACCCTCGACCTGCCCCTTGAGCGGACCTCCGACCCGGCCTCCAACTCAGTCCTCTGGCGACGTTGCCAGGGACCGCCCAGGTAGTCGGCAGTCACGCTCCTCGGAGATGTCCTTGAGGACCAGCCGGGGCCTTGAATACAACCGCCCGTCCCACCCCAGTGTCATGATCGCCAGCACATTGCGATGCTCACCTTCGCCCAGATCGAACCCGCCGTCGGTGGCGGGCAGGATGCCCGACTGCGGATCCCGTCGTGCCAGCAGCGCTTCATGCAGCACCGCCACCAGCGGATGATCGGCCTGCCCTGCCAACTGCAGCGACAGCGCCACCTCGGCGATGATATCGGCCTTGACCTGCACCAACGCCTCTCCCTGGCCGAGCAACGCCGCCACCGCCCAATCGAGCTCGCCGTCGGACAGCATTCGCTGGTAGTAGTGGCTCGCGGCGATGATGAAGTGGGTCAGGCCGTAGACCCAGTTGCGATATTCCGCCGGTGACAGCTCCTCGATCCGTCCGGGTGGATAACGGTCACGAAAGGCCCGGGCGAGTTCGCCACGCAGATCCACGATCCCCAGCTGGGCCAGGAAGGCGGCCTGGTTGGCCACCTGGGCGGCATACACCGACACCACCTCGGGGTCGGTCAGAAAGGCCCGCCAATCCACTGCGCCCACGGCCTGCTCAAGCAAGCGCCGATCAGCCTCGGAAAGTTGTCCAAGCAAGCCGTGGTAGCGGGCCTGGGCCAGCCGAAACAGGATGCCCCGAGGCAGCATCATGTCGACATGTTCCGACAGCATGGCCTTGCGCCGACGCTGCTTGGGGCTGGTCTCGGGGTAGGCCGCCAGCAACTCGCGATTGCGCTGGCGAAGCCGGTCACTGTCCGCGACGGTGAAGGCGTCACGCGCGAGCTGATCGAGCAGACGTCGGCCGTAGGCATGATTGGCGCATAGGTAGGCAGGGTCACCGGTCACCCGCCACAGCCGCTGGGCGTAGTGGCGCTGCTTGTCGGCGGGAAGAAGGTCGAAGGAGGTTTCGTAGACGGCACGGATCTCGGCGGCGGCGCGCCTCTCGGCGATAGTACGACTCTCGCCAGCAGCACCGCTTTCGCCAACAGCAACACTTGCGCCAACCGCACCTGGAGATTGGCCGACAGGAGAAGATCGAGAGGCCTGCTCAGAAACCTGAGTCGAGGCAAAGACGGCAGTGTCACTCGGTAATGACAACAGGGCCGGCGATGCGACGCTCAGCAGCAGCGTCATCGCGCCGAATAGCGTGAACAAGCACGCTCGACGCACCGAAGCGCCCTTCATGGTGGTTTTCAAGCCAGACGGCCGGTCAAGCGACGCTTTCGCGGCGGCGCGTCTGATCACCGCGACCGGCCAACAGACCTGCCACAGAGACATCTTCGTCCAAGGCCTCCCAGTGCAGCCCTTCTCCGCCGCCGATCAGCTCCCACTGCTCACGTTGCTCACGTGAGCCGTGCAATAGCCTGGGAAACCAGGCCAGCGGAATCGAAAGCTCTCGCCCATCATTCAGGGTGACGCAAAATGCATCGGAGGAGAATGCCACATCAACAGCCAGGGGTTCGGATTCAAGACGTAAAGTACGCATGCCATGCCTCCAGAAACTCTGCCTGGTGCCGTTCAACCAGCCGACAGAGCTGGGTGATTTCATGGGCACGCAGACGTTTGCTCGATTGCAACTCGACCGGATCCAGCCAGAATTTCGCGACCTGATCGCCCGCCGCCACGTGAACATGGGGCGGCTCTCGTGGATCGCCTTCGTCGCTGTAGAAGAAAAACCGGTACGGGCCTTTTCTCAAGAGTGTCGGCATCACTCGCTCATGGGGGAGCGGCGTCCCCCTTCTCACCATGCAGGGGACAAATACATCGGCTCACTGAACAAGAGCATGGCACCTGCCACCTCGGTTGAACAGCGCGAACAAGTGAACGCGTCAGATCTCGCTCAGTCGATGTCCTCATCCTCGGGCCACAGGCGGGCGGCCTTGCTTCGGGAGACCATCCTCACCCGCATCTTGGGACGCGCGACGTCGGCGGACGATGCCGTCTCGCGGGCCGATGTCAGCGGTGTGTCATAGCCATCGGCCGGCATCGACGCCGGGTCAGGAGGCACCGCTGCGGCGTCGGCATCCGCCGCCCGACTCGACGCCGACTGGCCTGGAGATGGCTCGATCACCACCCAGGCCAGCACCGGCAGCGCCAGCTGCCAGCGGATCGCCGCGAGCCGCAGCCCCAGGGTGGTGGCAAGCGACAGCAGGATGCCAAGCCTGGGGGCGCCGAGGCTCGCCAATGCCACGAAGACCACACCGCCGGCGATGGCGGCGGTGGCGTAGACCTCACGACACAGCACCATCGGCACCCGCCTTGCCAGCACGTCACGGATCATGCCGCCGGCTACCCCGGTAAACAGCCCCATCAACACCGCCACGACCCCCGAGGTCCCCAGCAGCATCGCCTTATTGGCACCAATGATCACGAACAGCGCCAGACCGAAGGCGTCGGCCACCGGCAGCACCACCCGATTGAGGCGGTGGATATAGTGAAATCCGACCAGTGCGCACAGCACCGTGGCCAGGATCACCCAAAGATAGGTCGGATCGCGGATCCAGAACACCGGGGCGACACCCAGCACCAGATCACGCAGGGTCCCTCCTCCGACGGCGGTCACCGCCGCCAGCACCAGCATGCCGATGGGATCCATGCGTGAGCGGCACGCCAGCAAGATGCCCGACAGGGCGAAGACCACCGTCCCCGCCATGTCCAGGGCGTAGACCAGATCACTATCCAAGGTCCCGTTCCTTCTCGATAAGTGTCGCCCGTCCGGGGCGAGCGTCAAAAGCGGGGATCAATGCGCCCTCAACTGGGAGCGTACACCGAACGCGCCCTTTCCAGATGACGCGTCATCTCGCGAATGGCAGCGCCTTCGTCGCCGTTCTTCAACGCCGCCAAGATGCGCTCGTGCTCCTCCAGCGTCACATGCTCGCTGCCTTTCCAGTGGATCAGCGAGGTATGGAACCTGGCCAGCCACTCGAACATCGCCCGACTGACCGCGATGAAGATAGGGTTACCGGTGGTCTCGGCGATGGCAACATGAAACCCCATGTCCGCCGCGATAAAGGCATCGATGTCCTTGTTCAACGCCACCCGCTGGCGCTCCACCAGCGCCTCGAGGCGCGCCAGATCCTTGGCGCCCACCTGCCGCGCCGCCCGCGCCACCATGCCCACCTCGAAGAATAGCCGCGCCTCCTTGAGGTGTTCGAGCGAGGCGGGTTCGGTCGACAGCAGGTGCATCGCGGTCAGTTCTATCTGGGCCAGCATGCCGTCGGCACTGGGCGTCAGCACCTTGGGCCGCTGCCCGTGGTGGATCGACACCAGCCCCAGCCGCTCCAGCGCCTGCATCGCTTCGCGGATGGCCGGCCGGCCGACCCCGAAGGTATCCATCAATTCCCGCTCAGAGGGCAGGCTGTCCCCCGGCGCATAGTCGCCGTTCAGCAGTTGCTGATAAAGCCGATCGAACACCTCGTCGGACAGTTTGCGGCGAGAAATCTTCAACGAGTCGCTCATGGCCTCTACCTCGCGGCGCCAGGCCCCGCAGCATACCCATGCCAGCGGTCCTGGAACATGACACTCGACCAAGGTCGTGTTTGACAGCCCCGGCCACTTATATTGTCATCATACCAGTTGCAGCACAGCTTGCCTCTTCCACTTTTTCACACAGGTTACCTGGCCATGACGACCATTGCCTTGATCGGTGCCGGCGGCAAGATGGGCGCCCGCCTCTCCCGCAATCTCAAGACTTCGGACTTCGACGTGCGTCACGTCGAGGTCAGCGAACAGGGCCGCCAACGGCTTCGCGACGAACTCGACATCGAGTGCGTCGACAGCGCCGAGCAGGCGGTGGCCGGCGCGGATGTGGTCATCCTGGCCGTTCCCGACACCCTGATCCAGAAGATTGCCGCCGAGCTGTCACCGTCGATCGAAGCCGGCACCATGGTGGTCTGCCTGGACGCCGCCGCCCCCTTCGCCGGCCATCTGCCCGAACGTGACGACCTGGTCTACTTCGTCACTCACCCTTGCCACCCCCCGATCTTCAACGACGAGACCACCCTCGAGGCCAAGCGCGACTATTTCGGCGGCAGCCACGCCACCCAGCATATCGTCAGCGCCTTGATGCAGGGCGATGACCGCCACTTTGCCCTCGGCGAGGCCGTGGCCAGGACCATCTATGCCCCCGTCGGGCGCAGCCATCGCGTCAGCGTTGAACAGATGGCGCTGCTGGAACCCGGTCTGTCGGAAACGGTATGTGCCACACTGTTATCGGTGATGCGTGAAGCGATGGACGAAGTCGTGGATCGAGGCGTCAGCCATGAGTGCGCCAGGGACTTTCTGCTTGGCCATCTCAACATCCTCGGTGCGGTGATCTTCGATGAACAGCCCGGCGCTTTCTCGGATGCCTGCAACAAGGCGATCGAGAACGGCAAGCCGATGCTGATGCGCGATGACTGGAAGCGGGTGTTCGAGCCGGACGCCATCGCCGACAGCATTCAGCGCATCACCTGAGGGGCCACGCTCTCCACAGAGTCTGACGACAGCGCCATCGCGAGTACCAAGAGGCCAGGCATGAACCGAATCGAAGCCAGCTACCTGATCGAGACCCCCTTCGAGGTGGAGCAGGCCTGCCAGGTGATGGCCGGGGAGCAATCCTGCGGCACCTTCACCCGCCTGGCCGCGGAAACCGATGACTTTCGAAAGCGTCATGCGGCCAGAGTCGAGTCCATCGAATTGCTCGACAGCGTCGACGCGCCCTCGCTGCCCATGCCGACCCGGCCCCAGCCGCCCGGCACCCGCTACCAGCGCGCCCGGGTGCGATTGTCCTGGCCCCTTGAGAACCTCGGTCCGTCGTTGACCACGCTGATGGCCACCCTCGCCGGCAATCTGTATGAACTCAAGGAATTCTCCGGGCTCAGGCTGCTCGACGTCAGCCTGCCCCACGCCTTTGCCGAGGCCTGCCCCGGGCCCCAGTTCGGCATCGACGGCACCCGCCGCCTCAGCGGCGTCGACCAGGGTCCCCTGATCGGCACCATCATCAAGCCCAGCGTCGGGCTCTCACCCGATGCCACCGCCGAGGTGGTGAAGGAACTGCTGGATGGCGGCATCGACTTCATCAAGGACGATGAACTCCAGGCCAACGGCCCGCACTGCCCGTTCACCGAGCGGGTCGACGCGATCATGCCGCTGGTGCTTGAACATGAGCAGCGCACCGGACGCAAGGTCATGGTGGCCTTCAACATGACCGGCGAGATCGACGAGATGCGCCGGCACCACGACCACGTGCTGGCCGCCGGCGGTAGCTGTGTGATGGTCGCCCTGAACGCGGTGGGTCTGGCCGGCGTCAGTCATCTGCGGCGCCACTGTGAGCTGCCCATCCACGGCCACCGCGCCGGCTGGGGCATGTTCAGCCGGGAGCCGCTGCTGGGCATGGACTTCGCCGCCTGGCAGACCTTCTGGCGCCTGGCCGGCGTCGATCACCTTCACGTCAATGGTCTGGCCAACAAGTTTTCGGAATCCGACGACAGCGTCGCCGCCAGCGCCCGGGCCTGCCTGACGCCGCTGTTCGAGCCCCCGGGACCGGCCCACACCGTGATGCCGGTATTCTCGTCCAACCAGACCGCCTGCCAGGCCATCGACACCTGTCGCGCCATGGGGGGCGGCAGCGACATGATCGTCACCGCAGGCGGCGGCATCATGGCCCACCCTGGAGGTATCGCCGCCGGCGTCAGAAGCCTGCGCCAGGCCTACGACGCCGCTGCACGCGGCATCTCGCTGTCCGACCACGCCCGTGACCATGGCGAATTGGCCCAGGCTCTGGAGACCTTCTGCCCATGAACGACCTGCTGCTGAGCTACTACGGCGACGACCTGACCGGCTCCACCGACGCGCTCGAGGCCCTGGCCTGCCAGGGCGTCCCCAGTGTGCTGTTCACCGCTCGCCCCAGCGCCGAGCAGCGCGCCCGCTTCGACCACTGTCGTGCCCTGGGTCTGGCCGGCACCAGCCGCAGCGAGTCCAATGACTGGATGCGCCGCGAGCTCAAGCGTTCCTTCCAGTGGCTGGCCGAACAGGGCGCAGCGCTGACCCACTACAAGACCTGCTCCACCTTCGACAGCAGCCCTGAGGTCGGCAGCATCGGTTGTGCCATGGAGGTCGCGCGCGGCGTCTTCGGCGAGACACCGATCCCACTGGTGGTGGGGGTGCCGCAGATGCGCCGCTACACCGTCTTCGGCGAGCTCTACGCCGCCTATCAGGATCAGATCTACCGCATCGATCGACACCCCGTGATGTCGCGCCACCCGGTCACCCCCATGCACGAGGCGGACCTGCGCCGCCACCTGGCCGCCCAGACCACTCTGCCGGTCGGCCTGATCGATGTGCCCAGCCTGGCCCTGCCGGATATCGACGAACGCGTGGATCACGCCCTCGCCGAGCATCCGGCGGTGCTGTTCGACGTGCTCGAACCCGCCCATCAACAGGTGGTGGGTCATCAACTCTGGCGCACTCGCCCGCAGCAACAAGGCGGCAAGGGCGGCTTCGTGGTCGGCTCGTCCGGCGTCGAGTACGCCTTGCTCGCCGAGTGGCAACGCCTGGGGCTGGTGGAAGGTGGCGAGGACTTCACTCCGCCCCGTTCGGTCGAGCGCATCGCGGTGGTCTCCGGCAGCGTCTCCAGCACCACCGCACGCCAGATTCACTGGGCGGTCGAGCATGCCGGTTTTCAGCGCATCGAGCTCGACCCTCGCAGCCTGGCCATCCCCGCCCATCGCAACGAGGCCATGGCTACCGCCATCCTCAAGGCATTGGATGCCCTGAGCAGTGGCCGCAGCGTCATCCTGCACACCGCCATGGGACCCGACAGCCACGACGACAGCCTGGCCACCGAATCCAGCCGCCACAGTCTGGGCAAGGCCCTCGGCGAGATGCTCAAGGCGCTGGTGGACGATCAGGGGCTGACCCGGGTGTGCGTCGCCGGCGGCGACACCTCGAGCCATGCCATCACCGCCCTGAACATCCATGCCCTGACGGTCAAGATGCCGCTGCCGGACACCCCGGGTTCGCCGCTGTGCCAGGCCCACAGCGACGACCCGCGCTACCAGGATCTAGAGATCGCCTTCAAGGGCGGTCAGATCGGTGGCGACGACTACTTCGAGCGGCTAAGGCGAGGACGAGCCCTGGCCGACCACGAGCACTGATCCGGCCGTGCCACCGGGCACGGCCACACCCAAGCGTCATCCCGCAAAGAGGAAACAACAATGACGACGACTGTACGCCACGCAACACGCCGCCCCGCCTTTCACCTCAAGCCCTGCCTGCTGGCCGTGGCACTGGCCGGGTTTGCCCTGCCAGCGGCTGCCGCCCAGACCATCACCGTCGGCCACACCACCTCGGACAGCTCTCACTACTCCGAGGGTATCGATGCCTTCAAGGCGACCCTGGAGGAGCTGTCCGACGGCGAATTCACGGTCAACGAGCAGCCCTCCGGTGCGCTGGGCGGCGAGCGCGCCATGATCGAAGGCCTGCAGATCGGCACCATCGACGCCGTTGTCACCTCCACCGGGCCGCTGGGCAACTTCGTCCCCGAGACCTACGTGCTCGACCTGCCGTTTCTGTTCAAGGACTACGACCACGCCCGCTGCGTGCTGGATGGCGAGGTCGGCCAGGACCTGCTCGACAAGATCGGCGAGCACGACCTGGTGGGTCTTGCCTGGACCGAGAACGGCTTCCGCCACATGACCAACAGCCAGCGTGACATCGAGACCCCCGAAGACGCCCAGGGTCTCAAGATCCGTACCATGGAAAACGAGATGCACATGGCGGCGTTCAACGAGATGGGCGTACATCCGACACCGATGGCCTTCCCGGAGCTGTTTACCGCGCTGCAGCAGGGCACCGTGGACGGCCAGGAAAACCCCATCTCGGTGATCCTCACCGGCAATCTGTGGGAGGTCCAGGATCGCCTGTCGCTGACCGGCCACGTCTATTCTCCGGCCATCATGCTGGCCTCGCCGATCCTCTGGGACGGCCTGTCCGATGAGCAGAAGGGCTGGTTCATGGAGGCCGCCCAAGCCGGCGCCGAGGCCACCCGAGCGATGGTGTCGAGACTCGAGACCGAAGGCGTCGAGGAACTCAAGGCCAAGGGCATGACCGTGGTCGATGACATCGACAAGTCCCAGTTCCAGGCCGCCGTCGAGCCCTCCTACTCGGTCTACACCGACGAGTACGGCTCGGAGATGCTCGATCGCATTCGCTCCAGCGACTGCGGCAGCTGATCGTCCACTGATCCTCGACTGACCTTCCCGCCCGAGCGCTCGCTACCTGCCGTTGGCGAGCGCTTGGGCGGTCAAGCCTGACCCGTCCTCGGGCCTTACCCGCGATGAGGAAAGCCCCATGCTGGATCTGTTCTTCCGTCTCGAGCGGGCCATCTCCCAGGTCGCCCTCTACGCAGCGGTGCTGATGTTGATCGCCTCGGTAAGCCTTGGCTTCTACCAGGTGCTGACCCGGTTCGTGTTCGACGCCCCCTCCACCTGGTCGGAGGTGATGGCCCGCTCCACCATGATCTGGTGCGTCTTTCTGGGCGCCGCAGCGACCTTTCGCGGCGGCTACATGATGGCCGTCGAAGTGATCTACAAGCTGGTGCCGACCTCCGCCCTCAAGACGCTGGAGATACTGATCGCCACCTGCTGCATGATCGTCCTGGCGATCCTGGTGATCTACGGCTATCAGATGACGCTGCGCGTGCAGAACCAGATGCTCTCCGGCGTCGGCATCTCGATCGCCTGGATCTACGCCGCCATTCCGATCGGCGCCGCCTTTTCGCTGCTGTCGGTGATCACTCGACTGATCGCCCAGTTGACCGGACGCGAGACCATCGGCGTGGTCGATGCCGAGGCCCCCGCACACGTGCCTGAACCCGAATCCAGTCCTGGCCCTGACACTGGGACCTCGTCCGGTACCGAAGGGAGGAAGCAGCCATGAACGCCGCTATCGGACTGTCGCTGATCATCCTGTTCGCCCTGGGCGTGCCGATCGCCGTGTCGATCCTGCTGGCGTCGGTGATCGGTATCGAGTTCTTCACCCGTTTTCCGCTGCTGATGGTGCCCCAGCAGATGTTCGTCGGCATCGACAACTTCCCGCTGATGGCGATCCCCTTCTTTATCCTGGCCGGCAACCTGATGGCCGCCGGCGGCATCTCCCAGCGCCTGGTGGACCTGGCCAAGTCCATCGTCGGCGGGCTCCAGGGCGGGCTCGCCATGACCTGCGTGCTGACCTGCATGATGTTCGCCGCGGTTTCCGGCTCGAGCGTGGCCACCACCTTCGCCATCGGCTCCATCCTGATTCCGGCGATGGTGGCCCACGACTACCCGCGTCCGCTGGCGGCCTCGATCCAGGCCTCCTCGGCGGAGCTCGGCGTACTGATCCCGCCCTCCATCCCCTTGATCCTCTACGGCGTCAGCACCGACACCTCGATCGGGCGCCTGTTCATTGCCGGTATCGGTCCGGGGTTGTTGATCGGCTCGGCGCTGCTGCTGTTTCTGTACATCTTCTGCAAGCTGCGCGGCTACGGCCTGCGCGACCGCGAGGATCGCGCCGCCTTCACCACCTCAATGCGTCGCGCCTGGGCCGCTCTGCTGATGCCGGTGGTGGTCATCGGCGGCATCTATGGCGGGGTCTTCACCCCCACCGAGGCCTCGGCGGTGGCGGTGTTCTACGCCCTGATCGTCGGCGGTCTGGTCTACCGCGAGCTGCCACTGTCGGAACTGGTGCCGATCCTGCGCCAGAGCGTGATTTCCACCGCCACGGTGATGCTGATCATCTCGGCGGCGGCGCTGTTCAGCTTCCTGATCAGCCGCTCGGGGCTACCCGGCGAGGTTGCCGCCTGGGTCACCCAGGTGTTCGAGAGCCCGGTCAGCTTCCTGCTGGCGGTGAACGTTATGCTGCTGGTGATCGGCATGTTCGTCGAGACCTCGGCGGCGATCCTGGTGCTGGCCCCGATCTTCACCCCCATCGCCGTGCAGTACGGCATCGACCCGGTGCACTTCGGCCTGATCGTGGTGGTCAACCTGGCGCTCGGCATGTTCACCCCTCCGCTGGGGGTCAATCTGTTCGCCGCCTGCGCCGTGGCCAAGCTGTCCATCGACGAGCTGATCCCTTGGCTTGCGCGCTTCGTGCTGGTGGTCCTGGCCTGCCTGATGGCGATCACCTACATGCCCTGGATCTCGCTGGGCCTGGTCGATCTGCTCTACTGATACCGATCACTGCCCCGGCCGCGCCGGGGCCCACCCCATCTTCCGCCCCTTCTCAGGAGTCGACAGCATGTACGCCCTCCCCCTCACTCCACCCACCGGCGCCCTGATCGGCGGTCACTGGGTCGATACCGCCGACACCCTCGAGGTGCTGCGCCCGGCCAGCGGCGAAGTCATCGCCCGTATCGCCGCGTCCAGCGCAGCCGACGTCGATGCTGCGGTGGCCGCCGCCCGGGCAGCCTTCACAGGCGAGCTTGGCCAGTGGTCGACGTTCTCGGCGCGGGCGCGCAGTGAATGGCTGTATGCCTTCAGTCAGGCCATCGACGCCGACAGGGAGACCCTGGCCGCCCTCGAGTGCGCCGACACCGGCAAGCCGATCAGCCAGGCCCGGGGCGACATCGCCGCCTGCGCGCGCTACTTCCGCTTCTACGCCGGCGCCGCCGACAAGCTCCACGGCGAGACCATCCCCTTCGATCCCGACTATGCGGTGATGACCCTGCGCGAGCCCTGGGGCGTGTGCGCCCAGATCATCCCCTGGAACTACCCGGCCCAGATCTTCGGACGCTGCGTGGCGGCGGCGCTGGCCGCTGGCAACACCTGCGTGCTCAAGCCCGCCGAGGACGCCTGTCTGAGCGTGCTGCGCCTGGCCCAGCTGGCCGTCGACTGCGGGCTGCCGGAAGGCGCGCTCAACCTGGTGCCTGGCCTCGGCCGTGAAGCCGGCGCCGCCCTGGCCGCCCACCCCGGCATCGATCATCTGTCGTTCACCGGCTCGCCGGAGACCGGCACCCTGGTGACTCAGGCGGCGGCGGTGCACCACGTGCCGGTGACCATGGAACTCGGCGGCAAGTCGCCCCAGCTGCTGTTCGCCGACGCCGACCGTGAACGCGCCCTGGACGCCGTGGTACGCGGGATCATCCAGAACGCCGGCCAGACCTGTTCCGCCGGCAGCCGTCTGTTGGTGGAGCAGAGCATCCACGATGAGGTGGTGGCGGCACTGAGCGAGCGTTTCGCGCGGTTGACCTGTGACGTCGGCGAGAACGACCCGGACTGCGGACCGCTGATCAATGAACGCCAGCGCGACAAGGTGATGACGCTGATCCAGGCGGCACAGGATGATGGCATCCACATCGCCGCCCATGGACGCCTGGCCGACGACGCCCCCCGGGACGGCCACTTCGTGGTCCCCCACCTGTTGACCCAGGTGCCGCAAGGCCACGGCGTCAGCCGCGAGGAGCTGTTCGGGCCGGTACTGGTGGTCCAGGCCTTCGCCGACGAGGCCGAGGCCGCACGCCTGGCCAACGCCACCGACTTCGGCCTGTGTGCGGGCGTATGGACCACCGACGGCGGCCGCCAACTGCGTCTGGCCAAGGCGATCCGTTCGGGCCAGGTGTTCGTCAACAACTACGGCGCCGCCGGTGGTATCGAGCTGCCCTTCGGCGGCGTCGGCCGCTCCGGCCACGGCCGCGAAAAGGGCTTTGAAGGGCTCAGGAGCTATACCCGCATCAAGACCATTGCGATTCATCACGGCTAGACGTCGCTGGAAACGTCTGGGCCTGGCACGAAAGGTGCCGGCCCTCCTCTAGGCCGTCACCCAGGACTATCAAGCACCAACCACCATCATCACCACTACCACCACCACAAGGAAAGGGACATGACCACCTCGCTTCACGTCGGCCTGATCGGCGTCGGCCTGATGGGCCACGGGATCGCCACCAGCCTGCTGCGCGCGGACCATCGCCTGAGCTTTCTCGATCACCCCGGCAATCAGCCCAGCGACGACCTGATCGACAAAGGGGCAAGCGCTCTGACCAGCGCCCGCGAGGTCGCCGAGACCGCCGATCTGGTGATCCTGTGCGTCACCGGCACTCCCCAGGTGGAAAGCGTGCTGTTCGACGAAGGCGGCGTGCTGGAGGGGCTCAAGCCAGGCCAGATCGTGGTTGACTGCTCCACCGCCATCCCCAGCTCCACCCAGGCCATCGACGCCAGGGTGCGCGAGGCCGGTGGCCGTTTCGTCGACGCCGCCATGACCCGCACCCCGAAGGAGGCCGCCGAGGGCCGCCTCAACCTGATCGTCGGTGCCGATCAGGCGCTGTTTGACGAGCTCAAGCCGCTGTTTGGCGCCTTCGCCGAGCACATCACCCACGGCGGCCCGGTGGGCGCCGGCCACACCCTGAAGCTATTGCACAATTTCGTCTCGCTGGGCTTCACCGCCGTACTGGCCGAGGCCAGCGCCGCCTCTCGACGCGCCGGCATCGACGACGCCGTGCTGCTCGAGGTGCTGGGCAACGGTGGCGGCGGCGGCGTGGTGCTCGAACGCCTGCGTCCCTTCCTGACCGACGCCGACCCTGCAGGCTTCCGCTTCAGCCTGTCCAACTCGCTCAAGGACGTGGGCTACTATCAAAGCATGTCCGAGGACCTCGGCGCCTCGCGCCAGCTCAGTCAGGCGATCACCCGGCTCTACCAGGACATCGTCGATGCCGGCCACGGTGAAAGACTGGTCCCGGAATTGGTCAGTCTGCTCGGCGAATCACAGTCAAAGCAGCCATGATGCTTGCGTCACACGTCATTTGACGGCGGCCACTCGCAAGCTGCCTGAGCGGATCAAGCGACGTCAGCAAGGGTGGCCATTGAAGATGCACAACAGCGATGAACGGTGGCGGTACGCGGCAATGACGAACGGGGCCGATCAACGGTAGCGAAACACTGAACCTTGCGGAGACCAGCATGAAGATCCAGCGTATCGAAACCCTGCGTCCTGCGGCTCGTCCGTCGCTGATCTGGGTGCGCGTCCACACTGAGGACGGCCTGGTGGGCCTGGGCGAGAGCTGGTTCGGCACCGACGCCATCGACGCCGATGTTCATGGCCGCCTCGCTCCCCTGCTGCTGGGCGAGGATGCCTCCCGCATCGAGGCGCTGCACCGCAAGATGCAACCCTACGTGGGCTTTGGCGGCACCAGTGCCGAGACCCGCGCGCTGTCCGCCATCGACGTGGCCCTGTGGGACCTGGCTGGTCAGCGTGCCGGCCTGCCTCTGCATGACCTGCTCGGTGGCGCCACCCGAGCGCGGGTGCCGCTCTACAACACCTGCGCCGGCCCCGACTATGTGTCCAAGTCCGCCGAGGTACGCCCGGACAACTTCGGCATCAAGGGTGGCTCGGGGGATGACGGGGCGTCTCCCCGCTACGAGGACCTGGACGCCTTTCTCGAGCGTCCGGCAGAGCTCGCCGCAGAGCTTCTCGAGATGGGCATATCCGCCATGAAGATCTGGCCCTTCGACTTCGCCGAAGGCGCCCGCCACGGCATGTCCATCTCGCCCGCCGATCTCAATCGTGCGCTGTGGCCGTTCGAGGAGATCCGTCGTGTCCACGGCGATCGCATGCGCCTGAAGGCGGAACTGCACGGACTCTGGAGTCTGCCGGCGGCGCGCACCATCTGTCAGGCGCTGGCCCCCATTGACCCGGACTGGATCGAGGACCCGCTGTGGATGGATCGCTTCGACCAGCTTGGCGAGCTGGCCGACACCTGCGTCCCCCTGGCCGGCGGCGAGACCCTCGGCGGCCTGGGGCAGATTCGCGACCTGCTGCATCGCGGACGTATCCACACCCCGATCATCGACGTGACCTGGGGCGGCGGCGTCAGCTTCGCCCGCAAGGCCGCCACCCTGGCCGAAGCCGAGGGTCGCCCGATCGCCTTCCATGATTGTTCCGGCCCGGTGACGCTGGCGGTATCCACCCACCTGGCCATGGCGCTTGCCAACGTCGCCGAGCAGGAGTTCACCCGGGCCTTCTACTACGGCTGGTACGCCGACTGCGTCGAGGGCCTGCCGCCGGTCGAGGACGGCATGATCCGCGTCAGCGGCGAACCCGGGCTGGGCGTTCGCCTGAACCCCGAAATGCTCAAGGGCGACGCACTCCATCGACGTCTCAGCGAGAGCTAGATTCACTGACGCCCTGAACTCCATGTCGAGAAGCAGCCCTCACCACGAGAGGCGCCAGACGCCCCCGGCGCCTTTGCGGTAACCGCCATCCACGCATTTCGCCCGTTCCCGCATTCAACGTTGCCCACTAGTCGACTGGTCTATAGTATCGCGACATCGCTTATTAAGAGGCAGATGGTGTGCCAGTTACGGCATCCCGACCGTCCTCGCGTCCCCTGTTGCCTCAAGAACGGGTAAAAGGGACGCATACAAAAAAATCAGAAGCACCAACGGACCCTGAAGCTACGCAATGAAACCAGCGAGGAACCAGCCCCCATGACCAGCTTCACCCTGAACGGCGAAGCGGTGAGCGTCGAGGTGGATCCCCAGACCCCACTGCTGTGGGTACTGCGCGATACCCTGGGCCTGACCGGCACCAAGTTCGGCTGCGGCATCGCCCAGTGCGGCGCCTGCACCATCCACTTCAACGGCTCGGCCACGCGTAGCTGCGTGCTGCCGCTGGCCGCCGCCGAAGGTGCCGAGATCACCACCATCGAAGGCCTCGACGCCGACGGCAACCACCCGCTGCAACAGGCCTGGCGAGAAGAGCAGGTGCCCCAGTGCGGTTACTGCCAATCCGGCCAGATCATGCAAGCGGCCGATCTGCTCAAGCGCAAGCCTTCCCCCAGCGATGACGAGATCACCCAGGGCATGAGCGGCAACCTGTGCCGCTGCATGGCCTACGTGCGCATCCATCGCGCGGTGAAACGCGCCTCCTCGCTTCAGCAGGGCGGCGTCGAGACCTTCGACCCCGCCTCCGCTACTGCTGCCCGCAGCGAAACCCGTACCAGCGCCGAGGAGCCCCGCCATGAGCCGGTTTGATGACACCCTGGCGGCCCATCGGGGCGCTTCCGCAGTCCGCAGCGATACGTCCCTAGCCGACCGAAACGCAGGCCCCGGCCTTAGCCGCCGCGGCTTTCTGATCGGCACCCTGGGCGCCAGCGCGGTTCTCGCCTTTGGCCTGCCCGGCATGGCCTTCGGCGCCGCCGACGCGGCCAGCGAGGCCCTGGCCAAGGGTCGCTTCGAGCCGACCCTGTGGTACGCCATCGACGCCCAGGGTCACGTCACCCTGCACTGCACCAAGGCCGAGATGGGCCAGCACGTGGGCACCAGCCTGGCCCGCCTGGTCGCCGAGGAACTCGAGGTCGACCCGGCGACGATCGCCATCGAATACGTCGACAGCGACCCCAAGTGGGGTTACATGATCACCGGGGGTAGCTGGTCGGTGAACCACAGCTTCCTGCCGCTCTCCCGTGCCGGCGCCGCCGGACGCCAGGCGCTGATCGAAGCAGGTGCGCGCCTGCTCGAGGTCGACGCCGCCGACTGCCAGGCCCGTGACGGTCAGGTCATCAGCGGCGACAAGCGCATCGGCTACGGCGAGATCGTTGCCAGCGGCACCTTGTCGCGCAGCTACAGCGCCGAAGAGCTTGAAGCCATCGAGCTCAAGCCGGCCTCCGAGCGCCGCGTGCTGGGCACCTCCGGCCGAGCCCAGGACATCCCCGCCAAGACCACCGGTGAGGCCGTCTTCGGCATCGACGCCAAGGTCGATGGGATGCTCTACGCCCGCCCGGTGCTGCCGCCTACCCGTTTCGGCTCCCGCGCCACCTCCATCGATGACAGCGCAGCCCAGTCCATCGCCGGCTATCGCCAGACCATCCGGCTGGAGGACCCCTCGGGCCTGTGCCAGGGCTGGCTGGCGGTGATCGCCGACAACTTTTCCGCCGCCATGCGTGCCACCGATGCGCTGAAGATTGAATGGGAAAACGGCTCCGGCATCTCGATCACCGAGGCCGACATTCTCGATGAAGGCCGCCGTCTGACCCAGTCACCGAGCCGTGACAACGGCGCCCTGTTCGTCGATATCGGCGAGGTGACGTCCACCCTCGAGCAGGCCGCGTCCGCCGAGGACGTGTCGCTGATCGATGCCACCTACACCACGTCCAGCGTGCTGCACTTCCAGCTCGAGCCGGTCAACGCCACCGTGGTCGAGCGCGACGGCCACTGGCACGTCCACTGCGGCAACCAGCAGCAGTCCGTGGCGGTGCCCCTGGTAGCCAAGGCGCTGGAAGTCGACGAGAGCCAGGTGACCTTCCACCAGTACTATCTGGGCGGCGGCTTCGGACGCCGTCTCTATGGCGACTATGCCGTGCCTGCGGCGCTGGCAGCCAAGGCCGTGGGTGCCCCGGTCAAGATGGTCTTTACCCGCCCCGATGACAGTCGCATGGATTGCGTGCGCTCACCCTCGGTGCAGCGGCTGCGCTCGGCCCTGGCAGCCGACGGCGCCATCCAGGCCAGCGAACACGCCGCCGCCGCCGGCTGGCCCACCGCCGATATCGCACCCGGCTTTCTCGGCGAATTCGTCGAAGGTGGCGGCAAGATCGATTCCTTTGCCATCAGTGGTGCCGACCACTGGTACGCACTGGGCGCCCAGCGGGTGTGGGCCCAGCAGAACCACAAGGCCCACGAGGCCTTCGTTCCCGGCTATCTGCGTGCGGTGGGGCCAGGCTGGACCACCTGGGCGGTGGAGAGCCATATCGACGAACTGGCACTGGCCGCCGACCAGGACCCTGCCGAGTTCCGCCGGAACCTGCTCAAGGCCGAAGGACGCAACGCCGGCGAGGCGCCCAACAGCGTCGGCGGCGCCGAGCGCCTCAAGACAGTGCTCGAACGCACCCTCGACAAGGCCGGCTGGAACGAGCGCGACGCCCTGCCCGAGGACACCGGTCTCGGTGTGGCGCTGAGCTTCGGCCAGGAACGCCATATGCCGACCTGGGTGGCCTGTGTCGCCCGCGTCAAGGTGGATCGTGCCAGCGGCGAGGTGACGGTCGAGAAGCTGACCTCGGTGGTGGATGCCGGCACCCTGGCCCATCCCGACGGTGCCATGGCCCAGTTGGAGGGCTCGCTGCTATGGGGCCTGTCGATGGCCCTGCACGAAGGCACCGAGTACGCCGAAGGCCAGCCTGCGGACCTCAACCTGAACAGCTATACGCCGCTGCGCATGCATCAGGTGCCGGAGCTGGACCTTGAATTCGTCGACAACGACCACACCCCGGTCGGCTTAGGCGAACCTGGCACCTGCGTTGTAGCGCCGGCCATCGCCAACGCCATCGCTCACGCCACCGGCGTGCGCCTGCGCGACCTGCCGATGCGGCCGGAGGCGCTCAAGGCCGCACTGGGGGCCTGACCCGCCACCCGAGCGCCACGCTGATCGCGTGGCGCTCGTCACACACAGGACACGCTGACCATGCAACATCTGGATCTTACGGTGGTGCGACGTGCCCTCGCCTGGCTGCGCGACGGGCGCACCCTGTGGCTGGCCACGGTGCTGTCCACCTATGGCTCCTCACCACGCGAACCCGGCGCCTGGCTGGCTGCTACCCGTGACGGTGATCACGTTGGCTCGCTGTCCGGCGGCTGCGTCGAGGAGGACTTTCTTGAGCGCCTTGGGCAGGGTGATTTCGATACGCCGGTCAGGCGGGTGCGCTACGGCGCCGGCGACGACGTCGACTACCCGGCGCCCAGCCTTCCCTGCGGCGGCGTGCTCGACGTCCTGGTCGAACGCTTCGCCCCCGGCCAGGCGGCACTGGCGCACTTCTCCGCCCTGGAGGCGGCGCTGGAAGGACGCAAGCCGCTGATTCGCCGCGTCGATCTGGACAGCGGCGCGCGTTCACTCGTTCAAGACGATGGCCTGGGTGATCGCGTCGTTCTGGTCGATGGGAATGGTGAGGCCAGTGCGCAACTGCGCGTCGGCCCAGCCGCCCGACTGCTGCTTGCCGGGGTCTCGCCGGTGGCCGTCGCCTGCGCCCAGTTCGCCGTGGGGCTCGGCTTCGAGGTGATCGTCTGCGACCCTCGGGAAGGCATGCTGGAGTCCTTTATCGATGAACTCGGGGGCGCCTCCGGCAACATCGAGAAGGTGGCGACCCTACCGTCCCGCTTTATCGCCGAAGGCGGCTGCCATGCTGCCACGGCGGTGGTGGCGCTGACCCACGACCCGCGCATCGATGATCTGGCGATGATCGAGGCGGTACGCTCCGAGGCGTTCTATATCGGAGTGATGGGATCGCTGCAGACGTCCCGGGCACGGGCAGAGCGGCTATCCCGCAGCGGTGGTCTGAGCGATGACGAGATCGCGCGTATCCATATGCCGATCGGCTTGAACCTGGGCAGCAAGACCCCGGCGGAGATCGCCCTGGCGGTGATGGCCGATATCGTTCGGGTACGCCGGGGCAAGGACCGCCATGCGCTCTAGCGGCCAGTCGGGCACTCCCGCTTCAACCCCCTCTTGTGAGGAAAGCCGCCATCCGTCCCACGTCACCCCACTGATTTGTGTAGTAGCGGCGGCGGGTCGTTCACGGCGCTTCGGCGCCGCGGACAAGCGCCATGCACGCCTCAAGGATGGTCGTCGGCTGCTGGCGGCAAGCCTTGCGGCGGCGGCCGAGCTGACCCCTCGGCGGCTGGTGGTGCTGGGGCCGGGCGAGAGCCTCGCCGACTGGGACCTTGCACCGTCTGCCAACCTCGAGCTGCTGTCGCTTGAACGTCCCAGCGACGCCCTCGGCGACAGCCTGTCGGCGGCCTTTCGCTGGCTGCTTCAGCAACGCCAGCAGCAACGTACTGAGCTCACCGCAGCGGCGGTATGGCTCGGCGACATGGCCTGGATCTCGGCACCGACTTGCCGCCGGCTTGCCGCCAGCGCCAGGGCCGACCGACTGGTCAGGCCGCGCTTTCACGGCCAACCCGGCCACCCGGTGATCGTTGGCTGCGACTTCTGGCCCGAGATGACGCAGCTTCACGGCCAGGACGGCGCCCGAGCGTTACTGCACCGCCACCGCCAGGCACTGCTCGAGATCGACGTCGATGATCCCGGCGTGGTGCGCGACCTGGATACCCCCGAAGACCCACGCTAAGCACCCACGCCAAGGACTCTCGCCAAGGCCCCGCGCCAAGGACTCGCGCCAAGCACCCGCGCCAGCCCTTGGGCAACCGCCTTCAGCCTCGATTCCCCACCGCTAGCGCTAGCCCGTCGCCTGATCCTCGACAAAGGCCGCGACGATGGCATCGAAGTCGCTGTCACCGACAAAGCCAAGGGCCTCAGCCTTGTCGGTACGAAAGCGCCCAGGCCAGCTCTCGACGATGGCGCGGATACGCTCATCCGGCTCGAAACTCACCAGCTCCCGCGCCTGAGCGCCAGCCTGACGCTCCAGCGCGTCGAGCATGGCCGCCACGTTCACGCTGATACCCGGCAGCATGAAGGCGCGGAAGTCACCCAGGGCATCGGCGGCGACTTCGGCGCCGTGGACCAGCGCCTGAACCACCTTGCCAGGCGACATCACGAACAGTTCGAGCTCGGTGGGCACCGGGCACACCGCGGCCTCGCCGTTCAGGGGCTCACGCAGGATGCTGGAGGCAAAGCTCGAGGCCGCGGCGTTGGGCCGGCCTGGCCGAATGACGATGGTCGGCAGGCGCAGCACCAGACCGTCGATCAGGCCCCGTCGACTGTAGTCGTTGATCAACAACTCGCACATGGCCTTCTGGCTGCCGTAGGAGCTCTGGGGCCGCAGCGCGGTCATGTCGTCGAGCACCTCGGGCAACTCGCCGCCGTACACCGCCACCGAGCTGGCCATGATCACCCGGGTCGTGGCCAGGCCGCGCTGGCGGCAGCCGTCGAGCAGCGCCCGGGTGGCGTCGAAGTTGACCGCAAGCCCCAGCTCCAGATCGGCCTCGGCGGCAGAACTGACCACCGCCGCCAGATGGTAGATCACGTCCGGGGCGCCATCCAGCAGGGCGTCCCAGGCTCCCTCTTCGGTAAGATCCCGAGCGGTGGACGTCACCGCCACCTGGCCTGAGTCCTGCGGGTGAGGCGGCGTGCTCTGGTCGACCAGGGTCAGGCGTGAAAGCGGCTGGCCGTTGACCTCGCCCTTGGCCAGCAGCGCCTGAACCAGACGTTGGCCAAGGAAGCCGGCTGCACCAGTAATCAAGATATGCATGGGTGTTCTCCTCCTTTGGGGACGATGGCCCACGCCGGGCGCTGCCCCAGCGATACACCAGAGGCACCAGTCATCAAGATATGCATGGAAGCCCTCCTCCTTCGGCGGCGAGTTATTTGGCAACAACACCATGGGCGCGCGCCCAGCCCAGGCCATCGACGGTGTCACCTGCGGGACGATATTCACAACCGATCCAGCCGTCATAGCCAAGGGCGTCGAGACGCTCGAGCACCGGGCCAAAGTTCACCTCCCCCTGGTCCGGTTCATGGCGCTCCGGGACCCCGGCGAGCTGAACGTGTCCCACCACATCGAACTGCGCTTCCAGGGTACGGATCAGGTCGCCCTGGACGATCTGGCAGTGGTACAGGTCGAACTGCAGCCTGAGGTGGGGTGAGCCGACGCGCTGGATCACCTCCCTGGCAAGCTCCTGGCGCTGCAACAGGAAGTCCGGCATGTCGCGACCGTTGATCGGCTCGATCAACAGGGTGCGCCCGGCCCGGCCACAGGCCTCGGCGGCATGGGAAAGGTTGTCGACGTAGGTGGCCAGATGGGCCTCTCGGGTGGCCTCGCTGGCGCCTTGCGGCAGCAGCCCCGCCATGGCATGCAGGCGCGGACAGTCGAGCGCCGCGGCGTAGTCGAGCGCGCGCTCGAGTCCCTCGCGGAACTCCCCCTCGCGCCCCGGCAGGCTGGCAAGGCCTCGCTCGCCGGCCTCCCAGTCGCCGGGGGGCAGGTTGAACAGCACCTGCGTCAGCCCATGTTGGTCGAGCCGCTCACGCAGTTCGTGCGCCTCGAAGTCATAGGGGAAGAGGTACTCGACGCCGGTAAAGCCCGCCTTGGCGGCGGCACCAAAGCGGTCGAGAAAGGCGTGTTCGGTGAACATCATGCTGAGGTTGGCGGCCAGGCGGGGCATCTCGCTCTCCTGATTGTCATTGTCGTGCGGGCCTTGAGATCGACGCAGCAAGCGCCGTGTCAGTCTCGGGGGAAGCGTGCTTCGAGCTCCTCTACCTGTTCTGGCGTCAACCCACGAGGATTCTGGCCGCGCAGCAGCAGGAACAGCTTGGCGGTCTCCTCGAGCTCTTCGGTGGCGTAGACCGCTGCTTCCAGCGACTTGCCCGCCACCACCGGGCCGTGGTTGGCCAGCAGCACCGCGCTGTGCTTGCCGGCGAGCCCACGTACCGCGTCGCCAAGGCTGGGGTCCCCCGGTACGTGGTAGGGCACCAGCGGCAGGCGGCCGACGCGCATCACGTAGTAGGCGGTCAGCGGCGGAATGCAGTCGTGGTGGTCCACATCCGGCAGGCAGGATACCGCCACCGAGTGGGTCGAGTGCAGGTGGACGATGGCCTCGGACTGGGGCCGCTCGGCGTACATCGCCATATGCAGGAAACTTTCCTTGGTCGGCTTGTCGCCATCGAGCCATTCCCCCGTCGCCGACAACGTCGAGATGCTGGCCGGATCGAGTCGTCCCAGGCAGGCGTTGGTCGGGGTCATCAACCAGCCGCCGTCGTCCAGACGCACACTGATATTGCCGCTGGAGCCCATGGTCAGGCCGCGGTCGAACAATGACTTGCCGTAGGTCGCGATCTGCTCGCGCAGACGATTGACGTCACGTGCACTCATTGGCTCATCTCCTTGAGCACCTGAAAGCCGCGGCTGAAGATATCGACGCCGCCGAAGTTGCCGGACTTGAGCGCCAGCGACAGGGTCGACCCGCCGACGCGGGCCTGGGTCCAGGGCACCCCGGCATCGATCTGCCCGCCGATATGCAACTGGTCCAGCGACAGCGCCGAGACCACCGCACCGGAGGTCTCGCCGCCGGCCACCAGCAACCTGCCGACACCTTCGTCCACCAAGGTGGCGGCCAGGGTCGCCAGGGCCCGCTCGACCAGCTCGCCCGCCTTGGCCACACCCAGGCGCTGCTGGGCGGCCTTGACCCGCTCGGGTGCAGCCGAGGCGTAGACCAGCACCGGTTCATCCGGCGAGTCACGATAGTGGCGACGCACGAAGTCCAGCGCCTCGGCGATGGGCGCGTCACCCTCGGCCAGCGCCAGCGGGTCCAGGGCGACCCCCGGATGGCGCTCGAGGAAGTGCTCGACCTGGGCCAGGGTCGCCCGCGAGCAGCTACCGGAAAGCACCAGGGCCTGTCCCTGGGCCGAGGCCAACCGAGCCGCATCGTCGACCGCCTCAAGCCAGCCCTTGCGCCGATACTCGGCGGGCAGCGCCTGGCCAAGGCCCGAGCCGCCGGTGACCAGGGGCAGCTCGACGCAGGCCGCAGCCAGCACCTCAAGGTCGGCGTCATCCAGGGTGTCACAGATGACGTGGCGGACCTTGTCACCTCCCAGGCGTTCGAGGTGGCTGGCACAGGCCTCGGCGCCCAGGCGGATCACCGAGTGGGACAGAAGCCCCACCGCATGCGACGTCTGCGCGCCCAGCACCCGCACCAGATCGGCGTCGGTCATCGGATTGAGCGGGTGATCCTGCATGCCGCTGTCGTTGAGCAGGCGATCGCCGACGAACAGGTGACCCTGATAGACCGTGCGTCCGGTCGTCGGAAAGGCCGGCACCATCACCGTCTGATCGCCGCCCAGACGCTCGAGCAGGGCATCGGCCACCGGGCCGATATTGCCCTCGGCGGTGGAATCAAACGTCGAGCAGTACTTGAAGAAGACCTGCCGTGCGCCCTGTTCGGTCAGCCAGTCCAGCGCCGCCAGGCTGTCGGCCAGCGCCTCCTCCACCGGGCAGGTGCGCGACTTGAGCGCGACGACCACGGCGTCGACACCTTCCGGAAGCGGCTTGCCGGTGGGCACACCGAGCATCTGCACGGTGCGCATGCCGGAGCGCACCAGATTGTTGGCCAGGTCGGTGGCGCCGGTGAAATCATCGGCGATGGCGCCGAGTACCAGAGTCATGGTCAGTCCTCGTCAAATACGGTGAATAAAGGGGAGGGGCACGGCTGCGACGCGGCCTTATCCGGCGTCGTCGTCATTGGCCGCGGGCAGTGCGATCCCTGCGGTGGCGGCGTAGACCTTGACCACTGCGGCGTCGTCTTCGCGTCCCAGCCCCATGCCGCTGGCGGCGGTAAACTGCTGCAGGGCGCTGGCCGCCACTGGCATCGACAGGCGCAGTTCGCGGCCGGTGTCGTGGACGATGTTGAGGTCCTTGACGAAGATGTCCACGGCCGACAGCGGGTGATAGTCGCCGTCCAGAATGTGCGGCACCCGGTTCTCGAACATCCACGAATTGCCCGCCGACTGGGTAATCACCCGGTACAGCGCGCGACCGTCGATGCCCATCTTCAGGCCCAGCGCCATGGCCTCGGCGGCGGCGGCGATATGCACCCCGGCCAGGTGCTGATTGACCAGCTTGACGCTGGAGCCGGGCCCCGGCGTGTCACCCAGCCGGTGGACCGTGGCCGCCATGGCACCAAGCGGTGCCTCGGCCAGGGCGAAGGCCTCAGCACTCCCGGAGGCCATCACCGACAGCTCTCCGCTGGCCGCCTTGGCCGCCCCGCCGCTGATCGGGGCGTCGAGCATCATCAGCCCAGCCTCTGCCAGTCGGCGTCCCAGGGATTCGGCGAAACTCGGCGCCACGGTGGCGCACTGGATCACCAGGCTGCCCGACGCAAGCGTCGCCGCCAGGCCATCTTCTCCAAATAGCACCGCCTCGACCTGATCGGCGTTGACGACCACCAGCAGCACCACGTCACAGCGCGGCGCCAGCTCACGGGCCGACGCCACCGCCTCGCCACCGGCTTCCTCGAAGGCCTGACGGGAGGCGCTGGAAACGTCGCAACCGATCACCTCAAGGCCGCCACGCAGAAGGCTTCGGGCGATACCCATGCCCATGGCGCCAAGCCCCACCACGCCACAGACAGGGGATCCGGCGGATGTTGTGGATGATTCGCTCATGCTGCTCTCCGGGAACGAGGCCGTCAGGGCCGACAAACAAGAGTATGGCCTGCTTCGACTTCATCTGCGGAAGGAGCAGGGAGGCGGTATCTGTCCCCGGCACATCGAAGGCCAGCGACCAATACCGATAACAGGACGATAGGAAATCCGGTCGACGATGATGAGTGAAGATCACCGCTGCTGTCCTGCAAGATGTTAGCGCTAACATTTTTAGTCCAGAGTCCCTTGTTGCACAAGCACGAAAGCGATAGGCATCGACCAATGTCTAACTACCGCCGTGATCCCGGTGTCGGGACCATGGGTGCCCCGAGGCGCGCAGCGTTTGATCCAAGCTGCCCTGCATGAAGCGCTCGGCATCCGCCGCTCGAGGCCGTGGAACTGGGCCATGTCTCCACCGACCTGCGACGTAGACAGCCCGGGAACGAGCGAGCCAGCGCGCTCCATTCGGCATACCATGGAAGGCAGGCGTCCCTCTGATGCCATCGATCAAGGAGAGTCCGATGAACGAGACCCAGGGCGGTGATCGCCGCCGCCGCAAGGGCCTGGACAACCCGACGCTTGACGACGTCGCCCGTGAGGCTGGTGTTTCCTCGATCACCGTATCCCGGGCGATTCACCGCCCGGAGAGCGTACGCGAGACCACCCGCAACAAGGTGGAGGCGGCGATCGCCAAGGTTGGCTACGTGCCCAACATGGTGGCCGGTAGCCTGGCATCGGCCAGTTCGCGTTTCATCCCGGTGATCGTGCCGTCGCTGTCCAATGTGGTGTTCGTCGAGGTCATCCAGGGGCTGCAGGCACAGTTCGATCAGCACGGCTACCAGATGCTGCTGGGCAACACCGACTACAGCATGCAGCGCGAAGAAGAGCTGATCCGCACCTTTCTCGGCTGGTCCCCTACCGCCCTGGTGACCACCGGCCTGCGCCACCAGCCGGGGCTGAGCGCGCTGCTGGAACGTTTTCCTCGACCGCTGGTGGAAATCATGGAACTGGGCCCGGCGCTGGACATGAACGTCGGCATGGACCACGAAAAGGCAGGCGCCGCCATGGCCGATCATCTGATCGCTCGGGGCTACCGTCATATCGTCTTCGCCGGCACCCGGCTCGAGTCCAACTATCGCGCCGCCCAGCGCTACGCCGGCCACCGCACCAGGCTCGAGAAGGCCGGACTTGCGGCCCCGCTGATGGAGTGGCACCAGGACAGCCACTTCGATCTGGGCGCCACGGCGCTGGACGAGGTCCGTCGCCACCACCCGGGCGTCGAGGCGATCCACTTCGTCGACGATGTAATGGCCAGCGGCGCCCTGCTGGGCGCACAGCGCCGGGGCCTGCGAGTACCCGACGACATCGCCATCGCCGGGTTTACCGGGCTGCCCTTCGGCCGCTCGCTGATGCCGCGTCTGACCACCATCTCCTCCCCCCGCGAGGCCATCGGCCGGCTCGCCGCCTCGCAGATCATCGACCATCTGGAGGGCCGTGACCCCGAACGCCAGATCGACGTTGGCTTCGCCCTGCTGGAAGGTGAGAGCACCTGAGGACACCAGACCTGACCCACAACGAACAACGGGGAGTCACGATGACTCCCCGCTGGTACAAGACGCTGCCTGCCCGCACGGGCGACAGAGCCCGCGGCACTCGCCGCTACTGATCGAGCCGGCCCTTGAGCTTGTCGAACTCCTTCTCCACCTCTTCTCTGGCCAGGCCAAACTTCTGCTGGATGATGCCGATCAGCTTTTCCTTGTTGCCTTCGGCCTGCTGAATCTCGTCGTCGGTGAGTTCTCCCCACTTTTCCTTGGCGGCACCGCTCAGTTCCTTCCACTTGCCTTCGATGGTGTGCTTGTCCATGGCATGATCTCCGGGTCAGTCGATTGCAAAAAGGTAGATGGCATACTCCTGACGAAGGCTAGCCTGCGGCAAACCCAGCGGCTAGCCCACCCCACCACACACCTTCGTTTTTTATAAAAAATTCAACCAGATAACTTCCGAAAAAGACTGTTTGAGCACAGTCCATCCTCCGACAAACCTTTTCACTTCACCCATCAATCAGCCGCCGCCGCAAGATGGTGACCCGCTCACCCAGGTAGTCGAGCTCTTCGAGCTCCTCCCACCCCAGCCGGCGATACAGTGACTGCTGATCCGGCGTGTAGAGGTGAAGCCATTCGATGCCGTGGTCGCGGGCCTCCCGCTCCACCCGCCGTACCAGTGCGGAGGCGAGCCCCTGACCGCGTTGTTCGGGCGGCACGTAGACCGAGGCGAGCCACGGCGACAGTTCCCGGCGAATGCTCATGTCATCCGGCGACAGGCTCGCCGTGCCCAGGGCCTGCCCCTCCTTCATCGCCACGAACACCGAGGGCACCCCGGCCGGACCGCACATCTGAGCCACCGCCTGTCGCCAGCCGGCGATGTCGGCCTCCGGATGCAGGTGCCCCCAGGCGTCAAAGGTCCAGTCGGCGACCTGGTCAAGCTGTTGCGAAGCGGCGCTCAAGCGCTCGATGGTGATCCCGTTCATCTGTCGATTTTCGTCCATTGCTGTCCACTTCCGTCTATTGCCGTTCACTTGTGAGCGTTGTTGTCCTTGCCGACACTTTTCGACGGCGCCTGCCAAGCGCGGCCTCGCCCAGGCTGACGCCGGAAGGATCAAGGCAACCGGCGCTGCCCGAAGCGCGCCAGCTGCATTTCGCCAAGCCGGCTCAGGGTGCGCCGGAAGGCAAACGCCAGATAGCCGTCGGGATAAAGCTCCTCCATCGCCACCGACGCCTCGATCACCAGCGGTACCCGGCGGTCGTAGCATTCGTCGACCAGGGCAATAAAGCGACGCACGCTGTCGTCCCTGGCTCCCAGCGGCGGCAGTACGCGATCACCGGCGGCCACCCGCTCACTGGCGTCTTCGGTACCCCGAGCGATGGGACGCGGAGCGCCCGGTCGCCGATCCGGCGCGGCTCTGCCGTCGCTGTCATCCTCATCAGGCCTGGAAGCCAGGCACGGCACCTCCCCCAGCAACAGCGTATCGAAGCGATCACATAGCGCGATAAAGTCGAGCGCCGCCAGCGGCGCCTCGCACAGGGCCGCGAAGTCGCACCAGAGTACCTGGCCTTCGAGGCCTCTGGCCTCCAGCTTGCGGCCACCAAGCGCCAGTGTTCGGGGCGTCGCCGCCCTGCCGCTCAGCCGAACAAACTGCTCGGACAGAATGCCGGGGTCGCCGGCCCTACGCACAAAATAGCGCTGGTGAACGTCGCCGGGATGGCGGCGATGATCCTGACCGCCATCCAGTTCGAGCACCTGAAGATGGGCCTGCATGGCGGCGATGGCCGGCAGGAAACGCTCGCGATTGAAGCCATCTCGATAGAGCTCGGCCGGCGGCTGGTTCGAGGTAGCCACCAGCGTCAGGCGTCTGGCGAACAGCTGCTGCATCAGCCCGCCCAGCAGCATGGCGTCGGCGATGTCCTCGACGAACACCTCATCGAGACACAGCACCCCGACCTCGGCGGAAAGCTCCTCGGCGAGCCTTGCCAGCGGGTCGGGCTGTCCGCGCCAGTAAAACTGACGCTGGTGCACCCAGCGCATGAAGTGATGAAAGTGCCAACGACGCACCGTCACCGGACTGCATTCGACGAACAGATCCATCAGCCAGGTCTTGCCACGACCCACCGGCCCCCAGAGGTACAGGCCCCGGCTCATCACGCCGCCAGCGAGCTCCTGCTGCAATGCGTCCAGCGCCTCGACCGCCCGGGCCTGGGCGGCATCGGCAACCAGATGTCCCTCCTCCAGCAGCGCCTGATAGCCCAGCGACAACGGCTGACATCGAGACTGGTTCAACGGCCCATGGAGCGGCCGATCCAGCCGTTGGCTGCCAAGCGATGGCGCCTCTCGGTCCGGCCCAGGATGCGGCCCCTGGCGCACATCGATCCCTTCATCGATCTCTTCGCCTTCTTCAAAGCGGTCACCCATTGAAAGCTCCCTGGCTGGTGCTGCTGTCCCGTGTGCCCCTATTGCCGCCGGCACAGGTCCCTCGGAAGAGCATGCCTCCACCGTGGGCAAACGCCAGGCGCTGCACTATAGTGGCCCGTCTGCATATTCCCGATCGCTAAGGTTGCCTCTTTCATGCCCTCAGCCGCTCGTCTCTTGAGCTCCCGACCCCGCCGTCAGCGCCGGGTCTGCCTGCTGGCGGTGCTGGCCATGCTGATGCTGTTCGTAGGCCCACTGATCAGCCAGGTCCAGCGCCTGGCGATGGAGGACGAGGCCGGTCGACAACACCACCATGGACATGGTCACCACCAAGGCCTGGCTCAAGGCACCGGACAAGGCCATGCCCAGCATGATCCCACGCCGAGCGCCACGGAAGTAGAGGGGCACGGCGCGTTTGAGCCTGCCGCCGAGGGGGCGGTCGGCAAGGTCGAGGGGCACGGCACGTTTGAGCCTGCCGCCGAGGGGGCGGTCGGCAAGGTCGAGGGGCACGGCACGTTCGAGCCTGCCGCCGAGGGGGCTATCGGTGACGCCGGGCATCATCACCTGGCCGCCTGTGGCTACTGCGTACTGTTTGCCCAGGTGCCGTGGCTGGCCCTGCTGTTGCTGGTATTGGTTAGCCTGGCGCCGCGGGCCCCGCCGGCACGTTGTGCTGCAGGCATTCCCCCCGTTGTCAGCGGGCGCTTCCAGCGTCCGACTCCCCGCGCCCCTCCCGCGTCATTGTCGTGATCCATCGAGGCCACCGCCTCCAGAGCCACCGAACGGCATCGCCGTCGGCAACTCCGACTCCAAGAGAATGACCATGACGACGCACGCGAAACCCGTTGCGCCGGCGCTGAAGACGCTGGTGATACGACTGCACTTCTATATCGGCCTGCTGGTCGGGCCCTTCATCTTCTTCGCCGCCCTCACCGGCACGCTCTATGCGCTGACCCCGGCACTGGAGCAGGCACTGTACCGGGACGCACTGACCACCGGTTCGGACAGCGCTTCCGCGACCTTGGCCCGGCCATTGTCACGCCAGATTGCAGCGGCCCAGGACTATCTCGATGATTCCGCCCTGCCCAGCGCCGTGCGCCCGGCCCCCGAACCCGGCGCCACCACCCGGGTGATGTTCGCCGACCCGAGCCTTGACGCCGGCGAACACCGGGCGATCTTTGTCGATCCGCAAAGCCTCGAGATCCGTGGCGACATGACCGTCTACGGTACCAGCGGGGTGCTGCCGCTACGCCGGATCATCGACCAGATCCACCGCAGCCTGATGCAGGGCGACCCGGGCCGCCTCTACAGCGAGTTGGCCGCCTCCTGGATGTGGCTCGCCGCCTTGGGCGGACTGGCCATCTGGGCGGTCACCCCCTCGCCCCGAGTGCAGCCCGGCAAGCAGACCCGCACCGCCCGTCGCTTGCGCACCCGCCGACGCCACAGTCTGCTGGGGCTGTTCCTGCTGGTCGGCCTGCTGGCCCTGTCGGCCACCGGCATGACCTGGTCGAAGTACGCCGGCGACAACTTCTTCACCATGCTCAAGGCCGCGGGCTGGGGGACGCCTCGGGTGTCCCAGTCGCTTCAGGCCCACGACGTCGCCTACGACGCACACGCCGACCACTCAATGCCCGGCGCTCACCCGACCGTGTCGGGGTCGCTTGAGGCCTTCGACGCGGTCGAACGCCAGGCCCGTGAGGCTGGCCTCGACGCCGGCAAGATCGAGTTGCTGGTGCCCGGCGACAATCAGGCCTGGAAGGTGCGCGAGATCGACCGTAGCTGGCCGTCCCAGGTGGACGAGGTGGCGATCCATCCGCAAAGCTTCCAGGTGCTGGATAAGGTGAGCTTCAACGACTACCCGCCTGCGGCCAAGCTCACCCGCTGGGGCATCGACGGCCATATGGGCATCCTCTTCGGCCTGCCCAACCAACTGCTGCTGGCCTCTCTCGGCATCGGCATCATGACCATGGTCGGCTGGGGCTACGCCATGTGGTGGCGCCGCCGTGCCCTGACCCGCGACAGCCAGACACTGTGGCAAGCCCTGCTGGAATTGCCGCTGTCGGTGCTGGCGCTCATTTCGCTGGTGGCGCTGCTGCTGGGACTGGCGATGCCGGTAATGGGGGTAAGCCTGGTGATATTCCTGACGGTGGACGCCCTGCGTGCCCTGGTCGCGGCCCGCCGACGCGCTACCGGCTAGGCCCCACATCAGTAAAGACAGGAAAGGGCCATCGGCAAAGCCAGGAAAGGGCCATCCACCGCACAAGAAGGGCGACCCACGGGTCGCCCTTCTTGCTTGATGCCAGGAGCACGCTCCGCCCCTGTCTACCTATCCACGATCAGAGGCCCTTGCCCCTGAGCCGCGCCCACGGCCAGGACGAACGAAGCATGATCGACCAGCATTGACATTCAGTGGCCCTTGCCCCGAAGCCGCTGGACGCCGGTCCAGACGGCCACCAGGGCAGCACCCACGGCCAGGCCGAACAGGCCGTTCCCCAGCATTGGCACCAGCCCGTGCATGATGGCGTCGAGGCCGGGAAGGGCTACCTCGGTCTCGGCCAGCCCCTCGATCCAGTGCCCGACCACCGGGATGCCGTGGGCAAGAATGCCGCCGCCGACCAGGAACATCGCCAGGGTGCCGAAGATCGACAGCCCCTTCATCAACAGCGGTGCGCCCTTGAGCAGTCCTCGGCCCAGGGCCTGTGCCAGGCCGCCGTCCTTCTGCGTCAGGTAGAGCCCCAGGTCGTCGAGCTTGACCAGCCCCGCCACCAGGCCGTAGACGCCCACGGTGATCAGCAGGCCGATGGCCACCAGCACCGCGATCTGCTGGCTCAGGGGGGCGGCGCTGACGGTGCCCAGCGCGATGACGATGATCTCCGCCGAGAGAATGAAGTCGGTGCGGATGGCGCCCTTGATCTTGTCGCGTTCAAAGGCCTTCATGTCGGTTTCGCCGTCGGCCAGCGCCGCCAGTCGCGCCTGGCGCTCCTGCTCGGCGTCTTCCTTGTGCAGGAACTTGTGGGCCAGCTTTTCGGCGCCCTCGAAGCACAGAAAGGCCCCGCCAAGCATCAGCAGTACCGTCACCAGCCAGGGCACGAAGGCGCTGATCAACAGCGCGCCGGGAATCAGGAAACACTTGTTGAACAGCGACCCCTTGGCCACCGCCCACACCACCGGCAGCTCGCGATCCGCCGCCACGCCGGTGACCTGCTGGGCGTTGAGCGCCAGATCGTCGCCGAGAACACCGGCGGTCTTCTTGGCCGCCACCTTGGTCATCACCGAGACATCGTCGAGCAGGGTGGCGATGTCGTCGATCAGGGTTAACAGGCTACTTCCAGCCACAGGGCATCCCTCCTTGGCCTGGGAAAACTTGGGTAGACTCAGCATAACCGCTCGGCCCCTTCGCCGCCGCAGCAATTGCCCTGGAGGTCTATGCCATGTCGCAAGCATCCACTGGAAAGCCGGCAGCATCAAAGGCCCATCCAGACTTGCCCGATGCCAGGCCGCAGCCGGCTTCAGATCCCGCTGCTGACGATCTGACAGCCGACAAGCTGACGCCCGACGACCTGGCGCTCTTGCTCGAAGGTGTGCCCGAGGGGTACAGCGAGGTGCACTACCGGGGACGCCGCTACGCCATGACCCGACGCACCTTCAACCGAGGGCGCTCGCTCAAGGTGTTCGCGCGGGAGTTGGGCGGCAACGATATGGTCAGTCTCAATGGCTACCTGACCGCTCGTGGGTGGCAACTGAAGCCTTGCGAGATGAGCGAGCACAAGGTGCTCGACTTCCTTGTGCATTGCAAAACCTGCTGACTGGCTGGCTGGGTCGTCCCGGGATTCGATTCCCGCCGCTGCTCTCTCTCCACGCTCGCCGCCACCCTCTCTCCAGGCTCGCCGCCACCCTCTCTCCCAAGAGTCGCTCCACCTCTCCCTTACGAGGTGTCGCCCTCTCGCCGCTTTCGGCAAAAAATATCCTTTTGTTGACCTAGATCACTGCGATGGCGCCCAGTTCGCACCGAAGTATGCTGAGATAATCAAAGAATACTTTACTCCGCTCCTATGGGACGTCTCATGCCTGTCGTCATGCTCGTTGTTGGAACCCGTCCCGAGGCGATCAAGATGGCCCCGGTCGCCCAGGCCATACAGGCATGCCCGGCACTGTCACTGCATCTGAGTGCCAGCGGCCAGCACGACGAGATGCTGTTCCAGGCACTGTCGCTGTTCGACCTCACGCCGGACAGCAATCTGGCGGTGATGAGACCAGCGCAGACCCTCAACGGTCTGATGCAGGCCATGATCCAGGCACTCGATCAGGTGATGTCCCGGGTGGCCCCCGACCTGGTGATGGTCCATGGTGATACCGCTACCTGCTTTGCCGCGAGCCTCGCGGCCTTCCACCGGCGGGTCCCGGTGGCTCACGTGGAAGCCGGGCTGCGCACCGGCAATATCGCGTCGCCCTGGCCGGAGGAGGCGTACCGCAGCATGGTGGCGCGTATCGCCCAGCGCCACTACGCCCCCACCGCGTCGGCGCGTCACAACCTGCTGCGTGAGCAGGTGGCACCGGATTCCATCCTGGTGACCGGCAATACCGTCATCGACGCCCTGGCCTGGATGAAAGACCGCCTCGACCGCCAAGGCTATCGCCCGGCAGCCCCCTCACCGCTTGCCGCGCTGCGCGACGACGCCAGGCTGGTGCTGATCACCGGCCACCGCAGGGAAAACCACGGCGATGGCATCCGTACCATCTGCACCGCCATCGCCGCACTCGCCGCTCGCTACCCGGACGTCGACCTGGTCTACCCGGTCCATCTCAACCCGGCGATCAAGGACGTCGTCGAACACGCCCTGGCGGGCATCCCCAACGTGCTGCTGGTGCCCCCCCAGGACTACCGTGACTTCGTCTGGCTGATGGGCCGCGCCTATCTGATCCTCACCGACTCCGGCGGCATCCAGGAGGAGGCTCCCGCCCTCGGTGTGCCGGTACTGGTGATGCGTGAGCACACCGAGCGATGCGATGCCCTGAGCGCCGGTACCGTCATCCTCACCGGCAGTGACAGCGACGCCATCGTGGCCGCCTCGGCGCTCCTGCTCGACGATAAAAAGGCGCGCCGGCGCATGGCCGCGATCCCCAATCCCTACGGTAGCGGCGACGCCGCCAGGCAGATCATCGCAGACCTCAACGATTGGCTTGTCCGCGCCGTCGAGACACTCGAGGCCGGCGATGCCTGAGTTATCCCCCGAGCTGTCACTGTGGCTGGTCGACGCCACCATCCATGTGCTGTACGCCCTGAAGTACGTCGCCATAACGCTGTGCCTGCTGATGCTGGCCATGGGCATCGATGATCTGTTTCTCGACCTGATCTACTGGACCCGGCGTAGCTGGCGCTACTGGTCGATCTATCGCGATAACCCCAGGGCCAACGAGGAGCGTCTCTATCAGGCCCGGGAGAAACCGCTGGCGGTCATGGTGCCGGCCTGGCAGGAAGTCGGCGTGGTCGGCCAGATGGCCCAGCTGATGGCCAGTACCATGGACTACGAGAATTATCAGATCTTCGTCGGCACCTACCCCAACGACCCCGAGACCCAGGCCGAGGTCGACGCGGTCTGCCAGAGCTTCAGCAACGTGCACAAGGTGGTCACGGTACGCCCCGGCCCCACCAGCAAGGCCGACTGCCTGAACAACATCATCGAGGCCATCGCGCGCTTCGAGAAGGCCGCCGGGATCGAGTTTGCCGGCTGCATCCTGCATGACGCCGAAGACGTCATTTCGCCGATGGAGCTTAGGCTCTACAACTATCTGCTGCCGGACAAGGACCTGATCCAGGTCCCGGTCTACCCCTTCCGACCACGCTGGTATCAGCTCTCCGGCGGCCACTACATCGACGAGTTCTCCGAGTACCACGGCAAGGACGTGCTGATTCGCGAGGCCATGTGCGGCCAGGTGCCCAGCGCCGGGGTCGGCACCTGCTTCAGTCGTCGTGCGCTGGCCCACTTGAGAGAGCTCAATGACGGCATCACCTTCGACATCTGGAGTTTGACCGAAGACTACGATATCGGCTTTCGCCTGCACGAAAGCGGACTGTCCTGTGTCTTCGTGCGCTACAGCGTCGAGCGCGACGAGCTGTCGCCTCGGCGCGAACAGGCCCACGGCCTGTCGATTCGTGACAGCAAGGTGATCTGTGTGCGCGAGCACTTCCCCACGGCGCTGGGCGCGGTGGTCCGGCAGAAGTCCCGCTGGATCACCGGTATCGTCTTCCAGGGTTATCAGCATCTGGGCTGGAGCCGCACCAACTGGCGTCTCAACTACTTTCTGTGGCGCGACCGTCGTGGCCTGGTGGCCTACCCCCTGGCGCTGGTCGCCACCCTGCTGATGCTGGTATTGGCAGGGCTTTGGCTGTACGCCGTGCTGTCGCCACAGGCCTGGCACTTCCAGTCGATCCTCGGTGGCTGGCTGCTGGAGACCCTGCTCACCATCAATGGCCTGTTGCTGGTCAACAGGGCCTTCCAGCGCTTCTACTTCGTCAAGATCTACTACGGCTGGCGTCAGGGCCTGCTGTCCTTTCCACGCATGCTGTGGAGCAATCTGGTCAACTTTCTGGCTAACGTGCGGGCCTGGAAGCTTTTCTTCACCCGGGCGCGTCACCGCACCTTCGCCTGGGACAAGACCACCCACGACTTCCCCCAGCTCGACGACGCCGTGCAAGTCTCTCTCGAAGCCCTGTTGATCGAGGATGGCGTTGTCACCGCAAGCGATATCGAACGCATAGGTGTTGACGTCGGAGCACGTCGGCTACCCAGAGAGCTGATTGCACGAGACCTGGTGTCCGGGGCGACGCTGGCCAGGCTGGATGCCAGGCGGCGGGGCATCGCCAGCGTCGAGATCCATCCGCTGGTGCTGTCGCCCCCGCTGATCGACGCCCTGCCCCGGCATGTCGCCCTGCGCTACGCCACGCTGCCCATCGGCGAGAGCGGCGACAGCCTGATCATCGCCACCGAGACCGCCTTGAGTCCGGTCGCCATCGGCGCCATTGGCCGGCGCATCAAGCGTCCTGTCGAGCAGCGTCTGGTCCCGCTCGGTCGCGTCACCCTTGGCCTGCGCCACTGGTACCTGGGAGAGCTTGGCGACGTCGACCGGGACCGGCTGCTTGAACTGGATGCAGACGCCGACGCCGCACGCCTCGATGGTTACTGCGCTCACCAGTACCTGCTCGGAGAACTGTTGCTGGAGCAAGGGCTTATCACACCCGCCCTGTTCGGTCAGGCGATGATCGACTTCGATCCTGAACAGGGTCGTCTGGGCGACTTCCTTGTCGCACGCGGGATGATTACGTCGAATGATCTGGAGCGAGCGCTCGCGCTCCAGGCGGACCACCGCCGACAGGCGGCCCGCAGCCTCGAGGATGTGGCGGTATGAAGGCCAGGGCAATGTCGCTGCTGATCGCCGTGTCGCTGGCTCAGCTGCTGGCTCAGCCACCGGCCTGGGGGCTGAGCCAGTTCGAGGAGTTTCACAGCTACCCCTATCTCGACAAGGCCTACCGGGCAGCAGAACAGCGCGACTGGGCGCAAGTCCAGCAGCTGATGGAGCACCTGATCAGTCAGGTACCCGAGAACGTCGAGGCCTATCGCCTGCTGGCCCAGGCACTGGCGAAGCAGGGCAATCTGGATGGCGCCATGGCGGCGCTGGGGGCGCTGGACGCCAACGTGGCGGCGGTCCAGATCAATGCCCTGCGCCAGGCCTGGATCGCCGACGGCCACGCCAGCGAGGGCGAGTTGACGCTATGGCTCAGCGAAACGTCGGGCAGCGCCCGGGAGGCCCTGTGGAGCGCCCAGGCCGACTATCTGCGCGCAACCCGCGGCGCCCGGGCAGCGCTGGAATGGCTTGCTACGGTGCCCGCCCGGCAGGACGCCCTGGCACAGGACCGCTACCGTGCCGCCCTGGCCGAGCAGATCCAGGACTGGAACGGCGTGATCGATGCGCTGGTGCCCCACGCCATGGAAGATACGCTGAACGACGACGACTGGCGACGCCTGTCGATCGCCATGATTCAGACCGATGATGCACGCGGCATCAATGCCGTGATCGCCAGGCTTCCCGAGGGCGACGTCCGCCATTTCGTGCTGCGCGCAGGCGCCGATCGCGCCATCGCTCTCGGCTACCCCGGGATCGCCCAGCGCTGGCTGGCCACCCTGGAGCAGTCGGATCAGCTGGACGCCAGCGACACCCGCAAGCTGCTGCAGACCTCGCTGGCAGTGGGCGACACCGACAGGGTCCGCCAGATGGCCAGCCGCCAGGACATGGATTGCCTGACGCTGGTGAGCTGGCTCAGCGATCATGGCGACCCCGAGGCCTTGAGCACCTTCACCGAGTGCGACGCAAAGGAAGGTCCGCAAAGCTGGCTGATACTCGCCGATCGTCTCGATGCCCTCGACCTGCTGGAAACCACGGAACTGCCGGAGGCCTGGCACCAGCGACGCGATCGGGTGCTGCTGGATCGCTATCGCGCCGACGGGCTGGATGACAAGGCGCTGCGCCTGCTGACACGTCAGCCACAGACGCCGGCGATCCTGCGCGAGCGCGCCGAGTTGACCCAGCGGCTGGGACGCCCCGAGGCCGCCGAGCTATGGCAGCAGCACTATCATCTGACCGGCGATTCCGGCTCGCTTGAGCAGGCAAGCTATCTGTATCTGGCATCACAGCGGCCCCAGGCGGCCCGGCGACTGCTGGAGCAAGCCTTCAAGCTTGCCCCCGAGCGGCTATCGGCGACCTCACTGGCGCGACTGGCCCAGCTTTACGCCGACGACAATGCCGGCGTCACCGATTCAACGCTGGAAGCGCTGGTACGCCGGCCCCGACTGGCCGATACCGAGCGCAACAACCTGCTCGAGCAGCTTGCCCGCCACGATCGTTGCCCTGTCGTTCGCAGCGTGGCCGACGCCAGCACGCCACCCTGGGCGGCCCTCGGTATCTGCTCGCAAGACAGGCCCGCCCAGGCCGCCGCCTATTTTCAGAGGGCGCTGACACAGCTCACCCCGCGCCAGCCAGAAGCTGGCGCGGGGACCGCTGCAATGACGCAGCCAGAGGTCCAGGCCCGCAAACGCCTGGCCTTCGCGCTGTTTGCCGCCGGCGACCCCGACGCCGCCTGGCGTCAGTGGCGAGCGTTCGAACGCGACGGCACCAGCGACGGAGAACTCGACCTGACAGATCGCCTGGCCGGCGCGCGCAGTGCCCTGGCAAGTGGCGACACCGAGGGCGCCTGGCGCTGGTGGCCCGAGGATAGCGACAGCCCTGAGGCGAGGCTGCTCGGCGCACGCATCGCCTTGGCCCGCCACGACGACGCCGACGCCATGGCGCTGGCCAGAGGCGCAGTGGCAGCCGCTGGCGGAAAGCCCAAGACCGACACCGCCGTCCTGGAAGGCGCGAGCCAAGTGGCCCGTCAGGCAGGCAATCCGACCCTCTCTCGCCGCTGGCTGACCCAGGCCCAGGCGACCTCGCCGGACTCGCCAAGGCTTGCCCGGGAGCTGGGACTAACGCTCGCTGCAACGGAGGAAGCAGGTGCTCGGTCAGAGGCCATTGCGCTGCTGGAGCGCGCTCGCCAGGCCTATCCCGAGGACTACGTCAGCGCCGCTACCCTGGGGAACCTCTACAGCAGCATTGGCGACAACCCCCGCTCCATGACGCGCATCGAGGACGCCATCGACCTGCAGCCCTTCGACCTGGCGGTGGGCGAGGACAGCCTCGAGGCCATGGCCGAGCGCCGCTACCGGCTGCGAAGGACCCACGAGACGCTGACGCGGCGCGACCGGATCACGCTGACCAGCAGCTGGTCGCCGACCAGCCCGACGCCGGGGATACGCAGTGACCCATCGAACCACGATAACGACGAAGATAGCGGCCACGATATCAACACCCAGGTGGTTCAATGGGACCACGCGCTTGGCCACGACCCGATCCACCAGGGGCGGGAGCTGGCCGGCTATGTGCGCACCATACTCGGCGGCGATGATCGTGATGACTACGGACGAGGACGATCCCTAGGCCTGGGTCTGCGGGCCAAGCCGCTGTCCCGTCACAACCTGAACCTGTACGCCGAGATGTTCGCCGAAACCCAGAAAAACGATGACGAGCACACCGACTACAATCTGCTGCTGAGGGCCACCGGCTCCTTTCTGGATCAGGGCGATTACAGCAGCGAATGGCGCGCGAGCCAGGAGCAGTGGAACGAGCGCTCGCTCTATCTCGACGCCGCCTGGTGGACCCAACGTGGCGATGTCCAGCTGTTCGGCCGCTACCGCCAGGGCCGCACCTTCAAGCTGCCGACCCGTTCGGCCCAGACGCTGATGCCCTACACCAGTCTCCAGGCCACCAGCCACGACACCACCGGCTGGGACGAGGATGTACGTCTCGCCGCCGGACTGCGCTGGGAGCTGTGGTACGACGAGGATCACTACAACGCCTTTCGCCGCAAGCTGAGCGTCTCCACCGAGTACCAGCAATCCCTGGGGGGCAACCTCTACCAGGGACGCGACGGCTGGATGATCCAACTGGAGCTGAGCCTGTGATGAACTCAAGCATTCTTGTGGTCGGACACCTCAAAGGCACCGCGGTGCCAGTCCCATTCGCTGGCATTGTCGCGCCACTGACCCTGACGGTGGTCCTTGCGATGCCCGTGGGGACGGTCGCTGCCGCCGACGACAGCCCCCAGACAAGAGCCGCCGAGGCCTACCGCAGCGAAACCCTGTTCTACCAGCCTCAGAATCGCGACGCCTCGCTCAGCCGACAGCAGTGGCAGACGCTGTGGCGGCGTACCCGCGAGAACGGCGTCCACACCTTGATCGTGCAGTGGACCCAGTACGGCGAAGAGACCTTCGGCGGCGCCGATGGCTGGCTGTCCAGCGCCCTGGTCGACGCTGAACGCCAGGGACTCGATCTGATTCTCGGTCTTTATCAGGACCCCGAATACTACGAAACCCTCCCCGACAACGCCCGCTTCCGTCACTACTGGTACCAGCAGTTGGCCAAGGCGCACGCGCGACAGCAGCAGATCCAGCGCCAATGGCCGCTGACGCCGGTGGGCTGGTACCTGCCGGAAGAACTCGATGACTGGCTGTTTCGTGAACCCGGCGTACGCCAGGAACTGACGCGCCAGTTGGCCAGCGCCAGCCAACAACTGACGGGCCCGCTGCACCTGAGCATGTTCAGCGGAGGCTTCGTGACGCCAGGGGTCTACGCGGCCTGGGCCGAGGACATCACCGAAAGCGGCTGGCAGGTGTGGTGGCAGGACGACGAAGGCGCCCGCAACCTGGATCCGCCCATGCGCCAGGCCTACCGCGACGCCCTGAGCTGTCGCATCGGCGTCGTCCGCGAAGCCTTCGCCCGCACCAGCGCGACCGAATCCGACTTCCAGGCAAGCCCGGCGACCCCACGCCAACGCGGCAACGACTGCCATCCGGACGCGGTCTTTTCGCTGCGTTACATGCCCTGGGCAGAAGCGCTGCACCAAGGCCCACCTGGCGCTCTCGCTCAATAAAAAACCCCACCGGGGAGGGTGGGGTCGAATCGACAAACAGCAACCAGGATACGCGTGTTCATTTGAGCCCATCGCGGCTCAGTTGCCAGCTCCCTGGAAGGGGTACACAGGGCCCAGCGCGAGGAGGGACGTCAGCTCGTCCAGCGCCGCCAATGTCTCCTCGGCGAGTCTGGGGTCGGCCAGGTCTTCCGGTGCCAGACGCTCGCGATAGTGACGCTCGACCCAGGCGACCAGGTCGGCGTAGAGGGCGTCGTCGAGCAGCACCCGGCCGGACAGCGCCTCGCGCTCGGCCTGGCTCAGCACCACCCTGAGCCTCAGGCAGGCCGGACCACCGCCATTGCGCATGCTCTGCTTGACGTCCTTGACCACCACTTCGCCGATCGGGTTGTTGCCGGCCAGCAGGTGATCCTGGATGCACCGCCACACCGCCTCACGCTCCTGACACTCCCCCGGCACCACCAGGGTCATGCTGCCGTCGTCATTGGACAGAAGCTGGGAGTTGAACAGGTAGGAGGCCACCGCGTCCTCGAGGCTGACCGCCTCAAGCGGTACCCGCACCGGAATCAGCGGCGTCGACATCTTCTCGCGCAGCGCATCGAGGGTGGCCTCTTCGTCACGGAAGGCCAGCTCGTGGTAGAGCAGCACCGGGCCATTGCCCACGGCGATGACATCGTTGTGGAAGACCCCGGCGTCGATGGCATCCGGGTGCTGCTGGGCGTAGACCACTTGATGCTCAGCGAGCCCATGCTGGCGGGCGATGGCCTGGCTGGCCTCCAGGGTCTGGCGCGCCGGAAAGCGACGCGGCTCGACGCCGTCACCACCGAAGGCCTGACGCCCGTAGACGAACAGGTGCACCCCTGGCTCGCCGTGCTCGCCGCACAGCCGGGTATGGTTGGCCGCGCCTTCATCGGAGAACGCCGGCGTCGCCGGCAGCACCGGGTGATGGGCGAAGTGGGCGGGATCGGCGAAGATCGCCGCCAGCACCCGACCGGTGGTCTCCGGCTCCAGAAAGCGGTGGAAGCTCGACTGCAGGTTGGCCGGGGTGAAGTGCACTCGACCGTCAGCGGCATCCAGGCTCGGTGTCACGGTGCCGGCGTTGGCCGTCCACATGCTGGAGGCGGAGCACACCGCGCGCAGCAGTTGCGGCGCCTGGCTGGCGGCCTGGGCCAGCACCTGACCGTTGTCGCCGGCAAAGCCCAGCGAGCGCAGCGCCCCCAGGTCAGGGCGCTGCTGTGGCGGCAACACGCCCTGCACGTAGCCTGCGTCCTTCAGCGCCTTCATCTTGGCCAGGCCCTGCAGCGCCGCCTCTCGGGGGTTGGACACCAGGCCGCCGTGGGACATCGACGCCACGTTGCCGTGGGCCAGCCCCGAGTAGTTGTGGGTCGGCCCCACCAGGCCGTCGAAGTTGACCTCGACCACGTCCCGCTGGCTCATATCGCTCACAGGCTCACCCCCGGCGGCAGTTTCTCGGGCAGGTTGAGGGCTTCGCTCTCGACGGAGGCGACCGGGTAGGCGCAGTAGTCGGCAGCGTAATACGCACTGGGGCGATGGTTGCCGCTGTCGCCGACGCCGCCGAAGGGCGCGTCGCCGGAGGCACCGGTGGTCTGGCGGTTCCAGTTGACGATACCGGCGCGGATGCGCAGCAGGAAGTCGTCCCAATCGGCCCGCTCACCACCGATCAGCCCGGCGGACAGGCCATAGCGGGTGTCATTGGCGAGTGCGATGGCGTCGTCCCAGCTCTGGTAGCGGTAGACCTTGAGCAGCGGCCCGAAGTGTTCCTCGTCCGGCACCTCGACCCCGGTCACGTCGACGAGTCCCGGTGTCAGCAAGCTGGTGCCCGGCTCGACCTGGCGCATGCGCGACAGCACCTTGCCACCGCGAGCCTCCAGGTCTGCCTGGGCGGCGAGCAGCCCCTCGGCCGCCTCGACGCTGACCAGACCACCGTAGAACGGCGCCTCCTCGGCAAAGGGCTCGGCCACGCGCAGGCGCTCGATGGCACCGCTCAGGGCGTCGATCAGGCGATCACCGGCCTCGCCCTCTGGCACGATCAGGCGGCGGGCGCAGGTGCAACGCTGGCCCCCGGACAGAAAGGCCGACTGCAGGATGGTCAGCACCGCGGCGTCCTCGTCCGGCACGTCCTTGACCACCAGCGGGTTGTTGCCGCCGAGTTCCAGCGCCAGCACCTTGCCCATCTGGCCGGCGAACTGCTTGTGCAGAAGGCCACCGACCTTGGCGCTGCCGGTGAACAGGAGGCCGTCGATGCCGGCATCGGCGGACAGCGCCTGGCCGACCTGTGCCGCGCCCTGGACCAGGTTGATGACGCCCGCCGGCAAGCCGGCCTCGAGCCAGCACTGCAGGGTCAGATCGGCGGTCAGCGGGGTCTGCTCGCTGGGTTTGAACACCACGGTATTGCCAGCCAGCAGCGCCGGCACGATATGCCCGTTGGGCAGATGGCCGGGGAAGTTGTAGGGACCGAATACCGCCATCACGCCATGGGGGCGATGGCGCAGTACCGCTCGGGCGTCACCCAGGTCACGCTCGCGCTCGCCGGTGCGTTCCTCGCGGGCACGGATGGACAGCGCCACCTTGCCGATCATGGCGCCGACCTCGGTGCGTGCTTCCCACAGCGGCTTGCCGGTCTCGTGGGCGATGCTGGCCGCCAGGTCCTCGCGGTGGCTTTCAAGCACGCCACGGAAGCGCTCGACCAAGGCTTCACGCTCGTCAAGCGAGGTCAATGCCCAGTCGGGAAAAGCCTTGCGTGCGCTGGCAACGGCCTGGGCGACCTGCTCGGCGCTGGCGGCCTTGCCCTGCCACAGCTCGGCGCCGGTGATCGGGTCGAGCTTGGTGAAGGCCTCGGCGTCGCCGGACATCCACTGTCCATCGATAAGCAATTGTTGTGTGGGTTGCATCACGCCTCCTCGTCGGAATTCAGCACGCGCAGGGTGTCGCCGGAGGCGACCTCCAGCCTGCGCGCCTCGTTGTCATTGAGCACCAGCACGCCGTCGGCGTCGGGACCGCGGCCGACCCAGGCGGCACGGAAGTCGGCCATGCGGGTGGTCGCCGCCAGCCACTGGGGCCGCTCGGCGCTGTCGGCGTTGGGGTCGACCTCGACACGCACGTGTCGCGACAAGCGCACGCCCTTGACGTCGTCGATGTAGGCCTCGACCGTGGGACCGCCGTCGAAGATGTCGATATAGCCTTCCCAGCGCAGCCCCTGCTTCTTGAGCATGGCCAGGGCCGGGCGGGTGTGCTCGTGGACCTGACCGATGCAGGCACGCGCCTGCTCCGAGAGAAACGGCGTATAGATCGGGAACTTGGGCATCAGCTCGCCGATAAAGCTCTTCTGGCCAAGGCCGGTCAGCCGATCCGCCTCGTTGAAGTCCATGGGGAAGAAGTTGGCCCCCAGGCAGTCCCAGAAGGCGCTGCGCCCGTTCTCGTCGAAGCGTCCGCGCATCTCGGCCAGCACTTTCTCGGGAAAACGATCGCGGAACTCGGCCATGAACAGCCAACGCATCATCGACAACAGCGCGCCGTTGCGCTGATGGCGGCGATCGGCACCCCGGAACTCCGGGCGCAGGAACAGCGAGGCGACCTCGGCGTCGCCGGTGTGATCCGAGCTCAGAAACAGCGTATCGACGGTGCGATGCAGGTCGAGCTGCTTGGACGAGTGCGCCAGGGTGCCAACGCGGTAGTGATAGAACGGCACTTCACGCCCGACCTGCCCTTCGATGGCGCAGCAGCCGGCCAGATGCCCGCTCTCCTCGTCCTCCAGCACGAAGAAGTAGAGACGCTGGTCCACCGGGGTCTGCTCGTTGAACGCGCTCGTGGCGGAGGCGATCTTGTCCGCCAGAAACTCGCGGTTATCGGGAAGGGAGGTGAAGCCGACGCCGGTCTCCCGAGCCAGCGCCTGGAGTTCGTCCAGGTCCCCTTCCATGATCGGTCGCATGCGCATTACAGCTCTCCCTCGTCGTAGCCCGGGTCGAGCCCGTCATCGCTCAGCCCCAGCGGCGCCGCCAGCACCGCACGTCCTTCTTCCACGCCCAGCAGTTCGGCGTGGGCCGGCGACAGCATCAGCTGGCCGGTCGGCGACAGCGCGTAGCGCGCCACCGTGCAGCAGAAGCCGTCCAGGCGCTGGTTGGCGACCATCGCAGGCTCGGCGTCGGGTAGAGCGTGCTCGGGGCGGATGCGTACCGGGTGCCAGGCGGCGCGACGGAAGGACTCGAGACGCATGCGGTCACCCTTGATCACCGGGCCTGCGTCGAACAGGTCGACGTGGCGCGAGCGCAGGAAGCCCTCGGCCAGCATCTCCTCCAGCGCCGCCTCGTGGGCCGGGTGCTCGCGCCCGATGGCAGCGCGCGCCTTGGGCGTCAGCAGCGCCAGGTACAGCGGGAACTGCGGCATCACCTCGGCAATGAAGCTCTTCGAGCGCACGCCTGCGGTGTAGTTGATCTCGTGGTAGTCGCGCACGAAGAAGTGGCGACCGACACTGTTCCAGAACGGCGACTCGCCGTCGTCGTCCAGATACCCCGGGAAGGCCATCGCCAGCACCTCGGCGAAGCGCTCGGGGTACTGGGCGATGAACATCAGCCGGGCGCGGCGCAGCAGGCTCTCGGCGCTGGTGCCCTTGTACCGCGGATCCAGCGACAGCGCGCACAGCAGGCTGGCGTCCGAGACCTCATGGGACAGCGCCAGGGTCGGCACCTCACGGCGAACATTGAGCTGCTGCGAGGCGTGGATCAGGGTTTCCTGGCGATAGGTGTAATACGCCTCGGTGGCCCCGGCCAGGGCGCGGATTGTCGCCGTACCGACCACCTCACCCCGCTCGCGATCCTCGAGCACGAAGGTGTAGTGTTCGTCCCCGGGTACCTCGGCCTCACTGGCAAACGCCCGCTGGGAGCGCGCGATGCGCTCTTCCAGGCGATCACGGTGGGCCGGCAGGTTGGTCAAACGTGGCTGGGCGGAACCCGCCAGGCGCTCCAGCGCCGGCAGGTCACCTAGCCGCACAGGGCGAACGGCCAGCATCGGATGCCCTCCCGTCAGCTCATGTTGATCGGCACCTTTCACGACGCGCTGACCATCCGTGCGATGGCGCGTTCGAGACGCTCGAGTCCCTCGACGATGTCGGCCTCGGGAATCACCAGCGACGGCGCCATGCGCAGCACGTTGGGGCCGGCGATCAGCGCCATCAGACCTTCCTCGATGGCCAGCGGCAGGATGTCCTTGGCGCGACCTTCATACTCGGGGGCCATCTCGGCACCGATCAGCAGTCCCATGCCACGAATTTCCTTGAACACACCGTGCTTGCGGTTGATCGCTTCCAGGTGCTCGCGGAACAGGTCGTGACGCTTGGCGACGCCACCGAGCACTTCCGGCGTGTCGATATGGCGAATCGCCGCCAATGCCACCGCCGAGGCCAGGGCGTTGCCGCCGTAGGTAGAGCCGTGGGTGCCCAGCACCAGCACCGGGGCGACGCGATCGGTGGTCAACATGGCGCCCACCGGGAAACCACCGCCCAGGCTCTTGGCGCTGGTCAGGATGTCCGGGGTGATGGCGTAGTCCATGTAGGCGTACAGCGAGCCGGAGCGGCCCACGCCGGTCTGCACCTCGTCGAACACCAGCAGGGCGTCGTGCTCGTCGCACAGGTCACGCAGGCCCTGGAGGAACTCGGGCGTGGCCGGCACGATGCCGCCCTCGCCCTGCATCGGCTCGACCATGATGGCGCAGGTGTCGTCGCCGACCAGTTCGCGCACGCTGTCCAGATTGTTGAACTCGGCGTGGAGCACGCCTCCGGGCACCGGCCCGAAGCCCTGGGAGTACTTGGGCTGGCCACCCACGCTGACGGTGAACAGGGTGCGACCATGGAAGGACTGACGGAAGGAAATGATCTTGTCCTTGTGGGCCCCGTGCTTGTCATGGGCCCAGCGACGCGCCAGCTTCAGCGCGGCCTCATTGGCCTCGCCACCGGAAGAGCACAGATAGACCTTGTCGGCGAAGGTACGCTCGGTCAGCTCCCGAGCCAGCTCCAGTGCCGGCTCGTTGGTGTAGACGTTGGACAGGTGCCACAGCTTGTCGGCCTGGGCCTTGAGGGCTTCGACCAGCACCGGGTGGCAGTGACCCAGCGAGTTCACCGCGATGCCGCCGGCGAAGTCGATGTACTCGCGGCCTTCCTGATCCCACAGACGGCTGCCTTCGCCGCGCACCGGGATGACCTTCTGAGGAGCGTAGTTGGGCACCATGTACTGGTCGAAGTCGGCACGGCTCGGGGTATGGCTCATCGGGGATCTCCGCTGTGGTTGGCGTTGCCCGTCGTCGGACGGGAGCGCGCAGTTTGCGCGCTACTGCAAAGCATGAAATGGATCGATGCTTCGAGTATAGGGACGCCCTCGCTCCACGGCTTTCAGCAATGGGACCCGCTTTTTCACAAAGCTCTGTCCTTGCGCCCTGCCCTTGCACCATCGTCATGACGCCTACCCAGGCTTCGTCTAGGCTGAAGACTCCCGCAGGACCTGACCCGATCACTACCACCTCCAGGGGCTCCGCCATGCTCAACACCACCGTCTGGAACCGCTGGCGCTATTCGCTTTATGCCCCCGTCTACGACACGGTGGCCCAGCGTACCTTTGCCAGGGCGCGGCGGCGCGCTCTGAATCAGGTGTGCTGGCAGTCGGGGATGAAGGTACTGCTGGTGGGGGCCGGCACCGGCCTTGACCTGCCGTGGCTACCGCGAGACCTGGAGATCCACGCCAGCGACCTGTGCCCGGCGATGGTCAAGCGTCTCAAGGATCGCGCCTGTCGGCTTGGCATCGACGTCGAGGCCAGAACCATGGATGCCGAGCGGCTGGACTACGCCGACAACAGCTTCGATGTGGTGGTGATGCACCTGATCCTGGCGGTGATGCCGGATCCGGCAAAGGGGCTCACCGAGACCCATCGCGTCCTCAAAGGCGACGGCCAGCTATGCGTGATGGACAAGTTCCAGAGCGACGAGCGGCCCTCGGGACTGGCGCGCAGGGGGCTCAATCTGCTGACATCCGCCATCGCCACCGATATCACTCGCCAGGCCCGGCCATTGCTGGACCAGGCAGGCTTCGTCATCGAACAGGACACTCCGGTGATGATGGGCTCATTGTTTCGCGCGTTGATCGCCGCCAAGGCCGACCACGCCGGGCCTCGACCAGCGAAACCGCGACCAGCAGAACCTCGACCAGCCGAATCTCGACCAGCAGAATCTGGGCCTACTGAACATCAGTCCGGCTGAGCCTGCGTCCACTGACTATGCTGGCGGCGCCACCGGGCAGGCGTGTCAGCTTCAAAGCGCTTCCACAGCCGGCGCAACTGACGTTCGTCGCTCACCCCCACCCGCTCGGCGATGTCTCGCGGATGTCGCTGGCGCTGAAGGTTCGCGCTCCCCGCTGCATGGCAAAGGTCAGGGTCGCTTCACTGACGAAGTCCACTGCGTATCCCAGATCGGAGGCCACCCTGGTGGTGGTCTCGCAGCACTGCTCGGTGCGAATACCGCTGATCCATAGCCGAGACACCCCTCGACCGCGTAGCCAGCGGTCCAGCCCTGTATCGGTGAAGGCGTTGTGGGCGGTCTTGTAAAAGGTCACATCAGCGGGGTCTTCGAAGCCCTCCATGGCTCGGGTCAATCCATTGTCGGGATCAAAGGCGCCCTGGCTTCCCGGCTCCGTATGGATGATTCGCACCATCAACATGCCAGCCTCGCGTGCCAGATCGATCAAGGCACGCTGAGCTTCCGGCCAATCACCGAGTCGAGTGGCATCCCAGTAGGGGCGCGGGAGAAAAGAGGCCTGAACATCGATGACGAGAAGTGCTTTGGTCATGTCCAATCTCCAGCAAACGGGGGGAGATTGCAGACTAGTGCCCCGCAGCAGCGATGCGCAGAAGAGGGCCGGCCCTGAAGGGGGCAGATCCGGACATGACGTGACTATCGAGGATTCCGTCCATCGGCACCAGCATAGGAATCGGTATCGGCTGCCCTGACCTTTCTCCCATCAATGGACGAGCGCTGGATACCAGCAAACCGCAGCAGCGTAGCCACGGTTGAGCATGTCATGAACGCAGGGGCATTCGAACGCAGCATCCTTCAAACGCTAAAAAGGCCCACCTGAGTGAGCCTTTCACGTAGCGGTCGCGAAACGCGACAACACTGCTGCCGTCTTTGCTGACGACTTACATATTCGCTTCCTGGAACGCCGCGATGGTCTCGCGCAGCAGTTCCTTCAGCTCTGCAACCTCCTGCTCGAGGGCTGCAATCTTGGCCTGGCGCTCTGCGCTTTCGGCATTCTCCTGGATCCGCTGCATGTTTTTCTGCAAGGTATCGGAATCCATGGCGAAGGCTGAGCCGACGGCCATCATCGAGACCAGCGCTGCAGTTGCCAACATCTTGGTTTTCATGTCTCTCTCCTCGTTTTCGTCGAACATCCTTCGACCACTTGTCCTGACCGCCGCCCCTGGATGGCGCTGCCGGGTGGTGGCAGGAAGCGGTAATCAACCAACGTTAGTGAAAGCCAAGGTGCGTCACGGCCACCGACAGGTAGGCGCTTCGACGACCACTCCCGAGCTCTTCCGCCGGACATCCAATGTCACGCTTCAATCGCTCTGCAAGACCGCGTCCCTGCGGCCAGTGAGCCAATCCTTCGACTCAAGTCCTTGAGGCGCTCGGTCCATGAACGTCCACGTGTCGACGAACAGGCATCGATATCCGTTCGAAAAACACTGTTCACAAATCGACAAGATCAATCTAAAGGGCACCATTTCAGCACGCAACCGACGCTTGCTCTGCATGACCAGACTTGCACAGTCCGAACATTGGTTTGACCACTAGCGCTTTTGGCTGGCGGCATCTACCCAGCGGAAACCGCCTGCATATTGATGCCCAACTTCTTGTCACAACCAACCCAAAGAGCGCTTCAAACCCGCAAGGCAAGACGGCGTCCCTGCCGCTGTAGATAAGGGAGTCATCAAGATGAGCACACCTTTTCTATCACCTTACCGACATTTCCCTTCACGCTTGCATGTCCTTTTGGCTAGTTCATGCGCTGCCAGGGCGATCCTCTCGGGTTGCAGAGCGAGCGCCCTTTACGTCAGTGTTCCAGCGTGTCTTTCTCCAGCTTGTGTTACTGGGACTCTTCCAGGCTCTCTACGGTCATTTGCAGCAGGTCCTTGAGCTCAGCCACTTCCTGCTCCAGGGCCTCGACCTTCTGCTCTTCAGAGGCTTCGGTGCTGCGCTCTTCGATTTCCTGCATGCGCTTTTGCAGGGTGTCGGAGTCCATGGCATAGACACTGCCAGCGGCAAACATGGAGGCCATCACTGCGGCAAAGATCATTTTGGTTTTCATGTCACTCTCCTTGGAGTCGTCGATAGTGTTTCGACGTTGAATCGTTTTGATATTTTGTGCGTTATCGAGCATCCCTTGGGATCATCTTCCTGGACGCGCCGACACTCTGCCCTCTACTTCTATCTTCGGTCTAACCACTTTCCGTCTTTCCGACTCTCGTCGTAACGTTTTGTTACCCGGCAACATCAAATCTAATCGGCATCCCTCATATTGGCAATTGCAAATATGTCCATCTAATCATTCAGGCACAATATTCGTTTAAGCTGCTGATTTAATTCACCCAAACTTCTTGATTAGAAAGGTGCGCCGACACGGACTCTTGCGCCCACACACCTTGGTAGCCATGTCCTCCACCAGCGCCCCTTCACAAAGGGACCAGGCGCGGACCGGGCTTTCCAGCCCGGGAAAGCCACACTCCCGAGACCGAAAAGCCCTTTCATTTCTATGCAGCATCAGCAACCAGAGCGTCGTCCTGAGCATGCTGTGCACTGCGCTCTGCACTCACCGCCTGCCAGGCTGAGCCGGTGATCACCAGCGATGCGCCGAGCAGTACCAGATCCTTGGCCAGGAAGCCTCCGAACAGGGACGGGAATGCCAGGGTGTCACCCGACAGGCTGCTGACGTGCAGCACACCCGGCGTGGTCAACAGGAAGCTGGTCGTTGTCAGAAAGATCACGCTTGCCAAGGCACCACCCACCAGGCCGGCCTTTTTCGAGATGGGATAGGCGGCTACCAGCAGGCCGACGATAATCTCGGCGGTTCCGATCGCGGCCGATACCTGATTGACACTGGCGACATCATAGAGCCAGGCCATCAGTGGCGAACTGGCCACAATGCCCTGGATCGCTGCAGCTTCATCGGGGTGATACTTGAAAAAGCCGATCCAGAAAAGAATGGCGACGACGCCGTACAGGGCCACATAGAAACCCAGTCGAGAAATGGTGGTGTGGTTCATGTCTAACTCTCCGTCTTCACTTTTTTAGTTTGCGTGGATGGCATCCTGACGCCTCCACTTTGCTGCTACCGTTTCATTCACGCTTCGTTCGAATATGCACAGAATTCCGACCTCAATAGCGGCAGGCTTCCGAGCAACTCGTCTGTTGTTCATGGTGGTTGGTAGGTGTTACCTGCGACTTTCTTACACGCCTTCTTCATTTTTTTTTCGTCCCGGGCCGCTATCGACACGCCCATCGACATTCCCGGGACGAAAGCAGATCCATTTGCTTGGCCGTTGCCTGACCTCAGCCAGCGGACAAGCCGTAACGGCTCCAGGAGTTACGGTATCTATGTAGCATTTATTGGAGATTCCTTACGTGCCACTGCTGTGCCGGTCTATGCACTCGGCGACGCAAAAGAAGGAAATACGCCAATTGTTAGCGGGTAGGCACATCGGGCAGTGCACAGTAGAGATAGCAAGAGGCGAAACGATAGGACGACAGAAGCCGGGGAGAGATCAGCGAGAGGAGTCGTGCTGGAGATGATGTAGAGCGCAGAGGCGAGTAGAGCGAGTGCAGACGGGACGAGTGCAGACGAGGCGAGTGGAGCGCGTGCAGACGGAACGAGTGGAGGCGAGGCTAGAAATGCGGGAGTGAGCAGGGGCGAAGCGAGAGGGTCGGAGCGAGAAGCTGAAACGCGACGGAGGGGAGAAGCACGGTGAAGACAGCAGCCGTTACCCTCAGGACCAGACCATTCCGACAAGCGTCGCTCATCAAGGCCTGAAGACGTACCGGATACAGAAAGCCTCGAGCGTCAGCCCAGTCGCTCTTCTCTCGGGGTCATGCCGAAGTGGTTGCGATAGGCCGTGGAAAAGTGGGCGGCAGAAGAAAAGCCGGTCTGCAGGGCGATCTCGCCCGCGGGCTGGTCGGTATCGCGCAACATTCGACGGGCCTTCTGCAGGCGCAGGTCCAGATAATAGCGGCTCGGCACCGACTTCAGGTACTTCTTGAACAGCCGCTCCAACTGACGGCGAGAGATCCCCAGGTGCTCGGCAAGTTCATGGGTAGACAGCGGCTCCTCGATGTTGGCCTCCATCAGCTGGACCGCCTCGACCAGGCTGTCCGGCGCATGGGCCAGGCGTGAACGCAGGGGGATCTGCTGGGGCTCGTCCCCCATGCGGATGCGCTCCATCACGAAGTACTCGGAGATACGAGTGGCAAGGCCTGAGCCGTGGTGGCTTTCCACCAGGGTGATCATCATGTCCATGGCGGCGGTCCCCCCGCCGCAGGTGATCCGGTCGCGGTCGATCTCGAACAGCTGCTGAGACAGGCGCACCCTGGGATGGGCCGCAGCGAAGGCCTCGAAACGCTGCCAGGGTAGCGTTGCCTGGTAGCCATCCAGCAGGCCCAGCCGGGCCAGGGCTTCGGTGCCACCGCCGATACCGCCAAGCACCACCCCGGACGCCGCCAGACGCCTGAGCCAGGCGGCCAGGTCATCAGGAATGCCCCCCGGCAGCTTGGCCGGACCACACACCAGCACCATATCGGGCTGCGACTCCGCCTCCCCCAGCGCGGCGCGTGGCAACACCGTCTGCTGGGAGGCGCTGGTCACCGCGTCGCCGCCGCTGGCGTAGCTGGTCAATCGATACAGGGTTCGCCCGTGCAGCAAGTTGGCCACGTGCAGCGGTTCGGTGGCACAGGCGTGCGCCAGCAGCGAAAACCCCGGCATGACCACGACCCCGACCTGTCGAAGCAAATCCGGCGAACGTGTTGTGCTGACGGTGTGTGGCATGGGGGGTCTCGAGGAGTGTGCGCGAGGCATATATTACGCCACTGATCTGCGAGATTCAGCGCCCATGTCCGTTGCGCATGGGCTACACCAGGTCGACACCCACGGCAGCTGGCTTCACATCGAAGGAGGCCGCGACCTCTCGGTCGCGGCCTCCTTCATCGCCGAACGGCAGTCCTCTGGTTTACAGCTGCACCACGTCGAACTCGGCGACAGGATCAACGTCGGCGTCGTAGTCGACGTCATCGCGCTCAAAGCCAAACAGCTTCAGGAATTCGTGCTTGTAGCCGGCGTAGTCGGTGATGTCGAACAGGTTGTCGCTGGTCACCTGGGGCCACAGGTCCTTGCACGCCTGCTGGACATCGTCACGCAACTCCCAGTCGTCCAGGCGCAGGCGCCCGACGTCATCGGTGGTCGCCTCGCCGCCGTAGAGGCGCTCGCCGAACAGACGATTGAGCTGATCGATGGTGCCTTCGTGCAGACCCTGCTCCTTCATCACGCGGTACACCATGGCGATGTACAGCGGCATGACCGGAATCGCCGCACTGGCCTGGGTCACCACGGACTTCAGCACCGCCACGTTGGCGCCGCCACCGCTCTGCTTGAGCGAGTCATCGATGGCGGAGGCTGCCCGGTCCAGGTCTTCCTTGGCCTTGCCAAGGGCGCCGTGCCAGTAGATCGGCCAGGTGATCTCGGTACCGATGTAGCTGAACGCCACACTGCGAGCGCCGGGTGCCAGCACGCCGGCCTCGGACAGCGCCTCCATCCACAGTTCCCAATCCTGACCACCCATGACGTCGATGGTGTCGGCGATCTCCTGCTCGGTCGCCGGCTCCACCTGGGCTTCGATGATGGTGTCCTTGTTGGTATCGATGGCGGTAGCACGATAGGTCTCGCCGATGGGCTTCAGGCAAGAGCGCTTGAGCTCGCCGGAATCGGGCAGCTTGCGCACCGGGGAAGCCAGCGAGTAGACCACCAGATCGATCTGGCCCATGTCGGCCTTGATCAGCTCGATCGCCTTGTCACGCGCCTCGTGGGAGAAGGCATCGCCATTGATGGACTTGCTGTAGAGCCCTTCTTGCTTGGCGAACTTGTCGAAGGCGGCAGAGTTGTACCAGCCCGCCGTGCCCGGCTTCTTCTCGCTGCCCGGCTTCTCGAAGAACACCCCCAGGGTATCGGCGCCGTAGCCGAAGGCCGCGGTGACGCGCGCGGCCAGACCGTAGCCACTGGAGGCGCCGATGACCAGCACCTTCCTGGGCCCTTTGGATGCATCGAGGCCGCGCGCACGGGTCGCCTCGATCTGCTCGAGGACGTTCTTCTCGCAACCGACGGGATGGGTGGTGGTGCAGATGAATCCGCGTACCTTGGGCTTGATGATCACGACAGACCTCTTCGTTACTCGCGGCTCCCGAGGGAGAGCCATCCAATGTGTAGAGCGTGGTCGCGATATTCTAGCGGCACAGCGCCGCCCTGTCCGCCTTTGTGCACATGCCCCTGACTTCCCGCGCTTTTCCTTGCCGCGCATTGCGCCTGAACACACCAGGGCCCTGTCCGGCTCTGCTGGCGATCGCGTCGCTCTCTTGCCCACCGGCACGGGGTCGGGCAGGATGCTGCCCACCGCTTGAGGAGACCGCCCGATGGATGCACAGACCCTGGTCGATGAACGCGGCGAGCTGTGGCTTGCCCTGGCGCCCATGTGGCTCGAACGCGAGCCCAGAGAGTCCGACTATGCGCGGATGGTCGAGGTGATCGAGCGCGACGGCATCGCCCTCAAGGACCTGGAATGGGTCTTTCGGATCGAGCTGGCGCCGGTATTGTCGCGTCAGCAGATGTCGGTCGCCGGTGAGTGGCGCAAGTTCGATGACCACCAATTGATGCGCCGTCTGGTCGCCCACAACCTTCGCCTCAAGGGCTGGCGACGCAAGTTCTGGGCGCTGTTCTCGGGCCTGACCACCATGATGGTGCGCCATCGCTACAACGAACTGGTGGAACGGCTGGTGGTGGCGCGCGGAGGAGACATACGCTGAGCGGGAGAGAGGTCAGGATTCGTCCAGTGCCCGCTCGAGGTCCAGCATCATGGCGTCGCCCCCATCGCGAGGCCCATAGCGCTTGAGCACACGGCCATCTCGGGCGACCAGAAACTTGGTGAAGTTCCACTTGATGGCGCGCGTCCCCATCCATCCTGGGGCTTCGGCCTTCAGGCGTTTGAACAGCGGATGGGCCTTGGCGCCATTGACCTCGACCTTTTCCATCAAGGGAAAGGTGACACCGAACTCACGCTCACCGAAAGCGCAGAACTGCTCGGCGGACTCCGGCGACTGCCGTGCGAACTGGTTGCAGGGGAACCCGAGCACGGTGAAGCCGCGCTCGCGGTGTTCACGATAGAGCGCCTCCAGCTCCGCCAGCTGAGGGGTGAAGCCGCACTTGCTCGCCACGTTCACCACGAGCAGCACCTGGCCACGCAGGGCGCGGAGGTTGAAGGGCTCGCCGCTATGGGTGCGGCACTCGACATCATGCAGGGTCATGGGATGAACTCGCGCTTACTGTCTTCACGATGACATGCCAGACGTCATTGCGCCAGTCGCAACGCCCTGGCGGCAAAGCGGCATTCAATTGTCCCCCTCGCGCTCGAGCAGCAACTCGAGGGCCAGCCGCGTATCCGGCGTCACGCCGGCGAGCTCGAGGGCTCGACGCGGTGACATCCAGGCCACACTGGCGACCTCCTCGGCCTGCAGCGACAAGGGGCCGTCCCACTCTACGCAGTAGACGCTGCCAAAGATGCGATACCCGTCCTCATCGTAGCGAAACTCCAGGCAATGGCGCAGCGCTACTGCGCGGATACCGAGCTCCTCGGCCAGCTCACGACGTGCCGAGACGTGGACCGCCTCCCCGGCGCCGACCACGCCTCCCGCCGCCAGGTCCAGTCCGCCGGGAAAGGCTTCCTTGGTCAGCGTTCGATGCTGCACACATAGTTCACCACGGCGATTGCGTACCACGATGTAGGTGGCGCGGTGCCAGAACCGATAGCGGCGCATTTCTGCGCGCCAGGCGCTGCCACAGGGACGATTGCGGGCATCCACCACCTGCACACGCTCCCGGGCGATCACCGCTGCGGGCGCCTCGCGCTGGTTATCAGGGGACGCCTCGCCAGCATTCGTCACGCCAGAGGCCGTGGGAGCCGAGTCGAAAGAGGAAACAGGGCACATCGAAGGGCTCCACCGAGAAAGCCCCAAGACTACCCATCCCGTCCCGTTGCGTCATCCCTCTCGTTTGACCCGAGGGGCACAGCACACCATGCTGACTATCAGGTCTTTCGTCATCAGGACAGGGCCATGCATGACCAAGCTCCGCGAGAGTGCCTGGCGAGCCACCGGGTCGACAATCAGCCGTACTCTCTTCCCTTCGACGCCTTCGCCGACGACGCCGTGCTTCAGTTCTGGCTGGCCCATCTGGCGCCGGCCTGGGTGAGTTGCCGACTGTCCCTGCTGGGCCAGGATGTCGGTCGTGCGGAGACCCAGCGACTGGCTGACGAGGCCAACCGCCACCCACCCTCATTGCGACTTTTCGATCGTCATGGTCGCCGGCTCGACGCCGTCGATTACCACCCGGCCTACCACGCCCTGATGCGCCTGGCTACCACCCGTGGCGTCCATACCATGGCCTGGACGGAGGAGGGGCACGGCGGTCATCAGGCGCACGTGGCGGGACTCTATCTGCTGACCCAGGCCGAAACCGGCATCTGCTGCCCGGTGACCATGACCCACGCCGCCTACCCGGTGCTGCGTCGAGAACGCTCACTGCCGGATTGGTGGGCCTCTGGGCTGCTCGTCGAGGACTACGATTCCAGGGCACTACCGGCGAGCGACAAGCACGCCCTGACCTTCGGCATGGCGATGACCGAGAAGCAGGGTGGCAGCGATGTGCGCACCAACACCACCCGAGCCGAACATGGCGAGGACGGCTGGCGCCTGTACGGACACAAGTGGTTCATGAGCGCCCCCATGTCCGACGCCTTCCTGACCCTGGCTCAGCGAGACGAAGGCCTCAGCTGCTTCCTGGTGCCTCGCTTCGCCCCTGATGGCGAGCGCAACGCCATCGAGATTCAGCGACTGAAGGACAAGTGCGGCAATCGCGCCAATGGCTCCGCCGAGATCGAATATCGGGGGGCCTGGGCCCACCCGCTCGGCGACCCTGGGCGCGGCATCGCCACCATCCTGGAAATGGTTCAGCAGACCCGTCTCGACGCCGCCAGCGCCCCGGTGGGCATGATGCGCCAGGCCTGGCGCGAGGCCTGGCAGCATACCTGTCAGCGTCATGCCTTCGGGGCGCCCTTGGCCGAGCAGCCGGTGATGCGGGCGGTACTGGCGGATCTGGCGCTGGAGGTGGAGGCCGGCGTGGCGCTGATGCTGCGCACCGCTCAGGCCTTCGACGGCGCCAGCCGCGGGGAGGAGCAGGAGCGCGCCCTGGCCCGGCTGCTGCCGAGCCTGGCCAAGTACTGGCACAACAAGCGCGCCCCCGGCTTCATGGCCGAGGCCATGGAGTGCCTCGGAGGCATCGGCTACGTCGAGGAAGCACCGCTGGCGCGGCTCTACCGCGAAGCGCCGGTCAATTCCATCTGGGAAGGGTCCGGCAACGTGATCTGCCTCGACGTGCTGCGGGTCATGGCGCGACACCCCGAGGCCATGGCGGCCCTGTATCAGCTGTTCGAGCATGCCCGAGGTGGACATCCGGATCTGGATCGCGCCTTGGCCCAGCTGCCTCAGCCACAGACCAGCGAAGACCTGGTGCCCAGGGCCCGCTGGCTGACCCAGTGGCTGGCCCAGTGCACCCAGGCAGCGCTGCTGGTCCAGCACGCGCCGCACGAGGTGGCGGATACCTTCTGCCGCACCCGCCTGGGCCAGCACCCGAGCCCGGCCTATGGCGTGTTGCCGACGGCAAGTCCGCTGGACGCCATCCTCCATCGCTCAGCGCCAGCATGAACCGACATCGCCAGCAGCCTCGGCCACGAAATGCTCGCAGCCGGCGGCGGCCTTATCCCGCCAGTACCCTCAGCGCCAGCCCCAGCAGCAGCACCCCGCTGATGCGATTGATCCAGTGGGCGCGAGCCTGGAGCCAGGGCAGCACGCGGGAGTGCGACAGCCCCAACGCCACGATGACGTACCAGCCACCGTCGATCAGCATCGCCGTCAGCACAATGATGGCACGCTCGATCGAGGACATTTCGGGGCTGACAAACTGACTGAGCAGCGCGACGAAGAACAGGATCAGCTTGGGATTACCCAGGGCAACCAACAGCCCTTCTCTCGCAGCGACGCGGTGACTGGCGGCGGTGGGTCGGGCGCCCAGCGCTCCGCCACGCCCGGCCCTCAGCGCCTTTATGCCAAGCCAGGCCAGATACAGTGCCCCACCGATCGTGATCACGCGAAAGGCGGAGGGATGGCGTTCGATCACCTCCCCCAGCCCCCACACGGTCAGCAAGGCGTAGAGGCCGACGCCCAGCGCATGGGCGATCGCCGCCACCACCCCGGAGCTGCGCCCCCCTCCCAGCGTATGACGAAGCACCAAGGCCAGACTTGGACCAGGAGACATGGCCCCCATGGCACAGATGGCGGCCAGAGACATCCACAATGACAGCGGCATCACACTCCCTCGTGAGAATTCCGATGGACTAGACGACGAATGGCGCACAGTTCAGCGTGCTGACACCTACGACCCACGGCGCTCAGCGGCCATCCTTTGCGGCCCGAATCAAAAAAACCATTCTTCGGAAATGACAAAGTTCACGCCCAATGGTCATTTACAAGCATATTAGTATCGATAACGATACTAAATCGGCATCACCAAAAAACGATAACGATCAATCATCGCATGGGAACAGGGAGGGGACGATGTCTGCCCTTCAGGAAGGTCCGATCGTCCGGCTGATCACGCACCCCAACGTGCAGTCGCAGTTGTTCACCCATCACCTGAGCCAGGTACTCGACTGCCAGGTCAGTCCTCTTGCCCCGGAGGCGGTGTCCGGCCTGGAAGCGGAACTGTCGAACTCACCTCCTGGTGTGCAACTGTGGCTACTGGACGCCGATCAGCTATCGCACAGCGACATGCATCGCTGCCACGAGCTCAAGGCACAGTTTCCCGACATTCTGCTGGCGGCGTTCAACCTGGCCAACCAGGAACAAGCCGCTGAATTGTTGGCGTCATTGCACCTTCAGGGCATCTTCTATCGCCGCGACGAACTGGACAATATCTGCAAGGGAATCATCCAACTCCTCGATGGCGCCCTGTGGATGTCGCGTCCGCTGCTACAGCAGATGTTCGAATATTTCCGACGACAGCAGTTCAACACCTACCGTCCCGTCGCCGGTCTGACCCAGCGGGAGCTGGAAATTCTCGGCTTCATCGGCAACGGCGCGTCCAACCAGGATATCGCCACCCAACTTTTCCTGAGTGAGCATACGGTCAAGTCTCACCTGTACAACATCTTCAAGAAGATCAAGGTGCATCACCGCGCCGAGGCCGCACACTGGGCGCGCAAGCACTTGGGCATCCCGCCCCCCATGACCAAGAATTCACATCGCAGCCGTCTGCCCCGGGAGCTCGAGCCTCGCTGAACCGATCACGACATGGCCTTGCGGCCAGGCTCACTGCAACGAGAACAACATCGTCGCCCCGGCACCACTGCTGGACGAGGAAGAACGATTGCCGCGCCCGGTGACCAGCACCTCCAGCCGGCCCCCGGACGCCTGCTGGATGACGGTCATGCTGAACCTTCCGTCGGGCAGGCGCTCTACCCGAGGCGCTCGTCCCGCCCAGGTCCCGCTCCTGTGCTCCTGCCCTGGGCCCGTCCACTCCCACTGAGCGGTGAAGGGAATGCCCTGAGTCCCGGAGAACCGCACGACAATATCGGCCACGGCAACGCCTGTACCCGCGAGGAAAAGCCCCAGCCCGAGGACACACCCTGAGAACCGGTGAGTGAATCGGCCCATCTCCCTCCTCCTTTGCTCATCCAGGTGATGCCAAAGGCTGCGGCTGCGCTGCTCACTGGGCCTTGAGCGAGAAGTCGATGAGCGAAAAGTCGACGAACGAAGGTTAGACAAGGCAAAAATCGGTGAGAAAGCGCAGTTTACGGGGTGTAAATGAGTATTTTGACCGGGCTGGCGCCCCAGCCGATTTTTAACGCCGTATTACCGAGCGCAGGCACTTTTCAGACAAGCCCTAGCGATGAAACTGACGCTCTCGCTCCGGCTGCCACAATATCTCTTCCACCCGCCAGCGCCCTGGCTTCCCCAATGCCACCTGGGTCGTCCACTCTTCCCCGACCCGACGGGTCAACAGCTCGGCGCCCAGCGGCGCCATCACCGATAGACCATCTTCGGTCGTCGCCAGCGCATGAGGATAGACCAGCGTGCGCGTCAGAAGTCGGTCCGTGTCGACGTCCCTGAGCACAACCTTGCTGTTCATGCTGACCACGTCATCGGGCATCTCGTCCGGGTCGCGAATCTCGGCACGCTCCAGTCGCTCTTCCAGCAGGTCGGCGGCAGCCCGTTCGGTTCCGCAGGCTTCATCGATCAGGCGCTGTAAACGCTCCGCATCAAGACGGTTGGCAAGTCTCAACGACATCCTTGGCACCTCACTGCTAAACGTCGGCCTGCGTCGAAGACAACGATCGAGAATCAGGCCTGGCAACAAAAAAAGCCCTCCCCGATATAGGGAAGGACTCGTATCAGTTTCAGCATACGACAACTTCTAAAAATAAGAAACTACTTATATTAAACTCGCACCCGCCTCGCCCCTTGCCTGGACACCGTTCTGTCGCCGTCGCATCGACAAGCGCGGACGCAGTTGACGATCGATGTGACAGGCCTGGCAAGCCTGCCTCTACACCGCCGCCTGCCTCCGGAGGCGTCAAGCGCGCTGGGTTCACGGCATGGACAGGCGGCTTTTCCAGCCCCCATACTACGTCGCTTTACCCACGCCCGAGGCCCCATGCCGACGAGTTCCACCGCTTCAGAGTCCTCTCCAGAATCCTTGACCGAACTGCTCGACCAGCTACAGGCCGCCAGCCAGGACAAGCGCTGCCTGAGTCTGGCTGAGGTCATCAACGCCGTCGGCAGGCGCAGCTTTGCCCCCATTCTGCTGGTCGCAGGCCTGGTCACGCTCACTCCGCTGATCGGTGATATCCCCGGTGTGCCCACCATGATGGCGCTGCTAATCGTGCTTGCTGCAGCACAATTGCTGGCCGGAAAAAAGAGCGTCTGGCTTCCGGCCTGGCTGGCGCGGCGTGAGGTGGAGACCGACAAGGTCGAGCGAACCATCGGCTGGCTGCGCAAGCCGGCCGCCTGGATCGATCGGTTGTTGAAACCGAGGCTGACTGTATTCACCGGTCAGATCGCCCGTTACCCCATCGGCCTGGCCTGTCTGGCCATTGCGCTCGCCACGCCACCGATGGAGCTGATTCCATTCAGTGCCACGCTCGCCGGCGCGGCTCAGACCATGTTCGGCCTGGCCCTGCTGGCACGAGACGGCCTGATGGCGCTGCTGGGCTACCTCTTCACCCTATCCACCGCCTGGGTGGTACTGGTGGCGCTCTAGCGCCGGCCGCAGGACCGGTCGATGGCCTCGAGCCATTTTGCCACCGCCTCGGCGCCACCGTCGGGCACGCCCATCACCCGATCGCCGAGGTAGGCCGCGCGACCAAAGCGTGGATGCATGCGGGCCGAAGCCTCGACGCCGCGCCAGGCCGCCTCGACCGCCCGAGCAAAGGCCTGAGATCCGTCCAATCCCTCTGCCAGCGCGGCCTCGAAGGCCTGGCTGGCCGGCATCAGCGCATCCAGCATGGTGCGATCCCCAGGAGCAGCACCTCCGATCTCGGCGATAGCGTCACCGGCGGCCTTGAGCGCCCTTGCCCAATCCTGTGCTGCGACCTCCCCTTCGCTCGGCAATGCCTGCGACGCACGCAGCAGGGCAAAGGCGTAGAAGGGACCTGAGCTTCCTCCAATCGCTCGCCTCAGGGCCTCCCCGGCCCTGGCCAGGCAGTCGGCAGGCGCACCAAAAGCGCTGTCCGGAAGCTTGCGCAGCGCCTGAGCCGCGCGCACCATGCTGGCCCCCAGGTCGCCGTCGCCGGCGGCACTGTCGAGCTCGGTCAAGCGCTCCTCGCTGGCCACCATGGCGCTCGCCACCGCCGCCACCGCTCGCTGAAGTCGCTCGCAGGGTGGTCCAGCCTCGTCGGCGCCCGGCAGCGGCTCATCAAGCACGCTGGCAGTCACACTCTTCACCTCCGCTGCCACTTCGGCACTGCCTGGCCAGATGCGTACCTCGGTCGGCGACGTGAGCAAGTCCTCGCGGGCTTCGTCGAGCACCATCAACGACAGCGAGCACCCCGGCATTTCCAACGCCGTCATGAAGTTGCCGCACCACCCCAGCACCGGCTCGGCCCCCAGCTCACGCAGCCTGGTCAAGGCCCGTCGCGCCACGATGGCAAGCTCCATCGGCGGTGTGCCGCCGAGACCATTGACCAGCACACCCAGGCGACACCCCTTCACCGACAACGCCTGGCTCAGAGATTCCAGCATGCTATCGACGATGGTATCCGCCGGCAGCATGGCCGACTTGCGAACCCCTTTCTCGCCATGGATGCCCAATCCGAATTCGATCTCGTCATCACCGAGTTCGAACCCCGGCCGGCCGACCGCCGGCACCGTGCAGGCACCCAAGGAAATACCCATGGTCGCCACCGATTCGGCCGCTCCCCGAGCCAGCGCGGCGACCTCCTCGAGGGGTAGACCACGGGCCACAGCGGCACCGGCGATCTTGTGCACCAGTACCGTCCCGGCCACACCACGACTCTGCTCCCGGGGTAGTGAATCGCGCAGCGCCACGTCATCGGCGACCATCACCACCTCTACTGGAATCCCCCGGACCCTTGCCAGTTCAGCGGCAAGGCGGAAGTTGAGACGATCCCCGGTATAGTTCTTTACCACCAGCAGGGCCCCACGTGGACCGGCGCAGGCAAGGATCGCCGCCAGCACGGCATCGACGCTCGGTGAGGTAAAAACGTCTCCCGCCACGGCGGCCGTCAACATGCCGCGCCCGACGTAGCCAGCGTGGGCCGGCTCGTGTCCGCTGCCGCCGCCGGATATCACCGCCACCGACCGACGCTCAGGGTCTTCAGGTAAGCTAGCGTCGATGACCACGTTTTCTTCATCCATCAGCGCAAGCCCAGGATGAAGGGCCACCATGCCTTCCAGCATCTCGCGAACGCTGCCTCTGGGATCGTTGATCAGCTTCTTCATGATGAGCCTCCTGCCCGACGGTGGATTCAGAATGGCAACATGGATGAGCCTCGAACCCTTGTAAAGCCGGCGCACGAGCCTCGCCCCGCGCTTCACGCACGGCCACGGTGCGCTGAAGCGAAGAGCTGGCCACAGGTTTTTCCGCCACACTGGGCCAGTTGTGCCCAAAAAACAGCAAAGTAGCGCTATCGCACAACCATGCTCATGGCCACCTGATCCTGGTCAAAGGCACAGCCGTCTAAGGGGGCTATTCTGATCTTGCCGACCAAGGATTGGTCGAGTGACAAGTCAGCGACGGCATGGACGCCGTCGCATCGCTTTTCGGGGGCAAGAGGTGGCATTCCGTCCCTCTTCCCAGCAGGGACCGATATGAAAACCTCTCGCCATGACCTGAAACTGTCCGACCCGCTTCACGACTACCTGCAACACCCTTCCACACGACACGCCGTGGACGCCCTGCTCGCCCATGAGCTGGAGCACCTGGCGGTCGGCATGCAGTGGGACGAACTCATCAACCACTGCAATACGCTGATTCTGGCGCATCAGATCCGCAACGATTATCTGGAAATCCTGCTGAAGGCGTCGAAGCGCATCTGGAAGCCATTGATCAAGGGCACCATCTGGCGCGAGCTCTCCATCGGAGAACTCGCCCCGGAACAGCAACCGAGCCCCCAGAACGTCTGGACCCAAGGGTTGTTTCGGTGCTTCATCAATCGCGACAACGGCCAGCCACTGACCACCTTGCTGAGCTGGCATCAGGGCGAAGGGCTGGTGGCCGCGTTCAGCATCGAACCGCGGGATGTCCAGGACATTCCACCAGGGTGGGAGATCGATGGACAGGACTCCCGCTACTGGCGGACCCAGCCCGGCCTCGCCGAGTATCATCACTCCTCGCTGCTGGACATTTCATCGCTGGTGGGCCTGGCCGAGACCGCCATCACCGCCCTGAGTCAGACTGAAATCGAGCCATCGTGAACGAGTAAACAGGCGCCCTCCCCCCCCTTCGCCACAACCTCTGCATATCGGCCTTGCTCCAAGCCTTGTAGGGCACCTTTCGGCCTATTGGTCCCGCACAAACACTCGCTCTCCAGCAATCCAGGTTTCACTCACCTGTGTTCGCCAGAGTTCCGCCGGATCGGCACGCAGAATATCGGCATCCACCAGCACGAAATCCGCCCACTGCCCCGGCATCAAGCCACCCAGGCTACCCTCCTGGTGCGCCGCGTAGGCCGCATCGACGGTAAAGCCGCGCAGGGCTTCGGCCACGGTGAGCTTCTGCCCGGGCAGCCAGCCTCCTTCGGGCTGGTCGTCGCGGTCTTCCCGAGTCACGGCGGCGTGCAAGCCGTAAAAGGGGTTGGCAGGCTCGACCGGAAAGTCGGAACCCGCGGCGATACGACTACCGCTGTCCATGAAAAAGCGCCAGGCGTAGGCACCGGCGAGACGCTCCTGGCCTAGCCGGTCGCCGGCCATGTTCTTGTCACTGGTCGCATGGGTGGGCTGCATCGAGGGAATGACGCCAAGTTCCGTAAATCGCGGTATATCATCGACGTTCACCACCTGCGCATGCTCGATGCGATGGCGAAGCTCACGCCGCTGGGGATCCTGCTCCAGGCTACGCGCATAAACGTCCAGAGCGACACGATTGGTGCGGTCGCCTATCGCGTGCATATTGGCCTGGAATCCCTGGCTGCTGACCTGATCGACCAGCGCCTGCAGGGCGTCCTGATTCTGGATCATCAGTCCGCTGGAATCGGGTCGATCACTGTAGGGCGCCAGCAGCGCCGCTCCTCTACTGCCGAGGGCGCCATCTGCATAGATCTTGACGCTGCGAATATCCAGCCAGTCTTCGGGGTCGTCGTGGATGCCCTGCGCGAGAATCTCGTCAAGCTGTGGGTCGCTTGATGACACCATCGGGTAGATGCGCACCCCCAACTCACCTGCATCGGCCCTGGAGTGGTACATCTCAAGCTCAGCGGCGCTGGCGCCGGCATCGTGCATTCCAGTGATGCCAAGCTCCTGCAGATGTGCCACAGCGGTATCGAAGGCCTTGGCCATTTCCTGTGCACTGCGCGGGGGAATCTTGTCGGTGATAAGCAACTCGGCATTGTCGATGAAAACGCCGGTCGGTGTGCCGGCATCATCACGAATGATCTCGCCCCCTTCCGGTGCCTGGGTCTCGCCATCCACGCCTGCCATTTCCATGGCCTTGCTGTTGACCCAGATCGCATGCCCATCCACTCGACTCAGCACCACGGGGCGATCGGCAATCACTTCATCGAGCACTAGCGCGGTGGGAAATGCCTTGCCGTCCCACAGCACCTGATTCCATCCCCTGCCGCGTATCCATTCCAGATCGGGATTTGCCTCGGCGAAGTCGGCTACTTCCCGGGCGCTCTGCTCGGCCGACGCCAGGCCACGCAACTCGACCTCGAGCAGGCTATAGCCGAGCCCCATCAGATGTCCGTGGGCGTCGATCAGGCCAGGCAACAGCGTGCGGCCACCCGCATCGATCGTTGCCTGTGGTTCAGGATACTGCGATAGCAGTTGCTCATCGCCTCGTGCCACCACCTTGCCATCCTCGACGACAAGGGTGGTAAAGCTCACCAACTGGCGATAGGCATCGAAACCGTAGCCGTTGGCATCATGAATCACGGTGGCATCGGCACAAACACCAAGACTGGCGCCGGCAACCGACAACGCAAGCAACGTTTTATTGAGCATGGGCCCACCCTGTCATCTTGTTGTCATAAGGCCTGAATCAACTTTCATCCTAGCCGTATTGTTCGGCGGCACCCTACGAGCATGGGAGATACAAGGAAGGACTATTACTTACAAACACCGAGGAAAAAGGAGATAAATAGACGAAGACAGGACCATTAATCTGGCATACAACATCGGCACGCATTGTCACCGCTGCCTACCGAGATGCGTGCGGTGCATGCCTTCGAATCAGGCTTGAGCGTCTTGAAGGTCCTGAGCGGATAAGGCGCTCGATTTATCGAACCGGCTGACAGACATGGTCAGGCGAGACAAGCGCCGGAATGGGTACTGGGCTTGTTTCGAGGCTCGCGACCTTTCGCGTGGACGATGGTCCGGTCGTGACAACACCGACCCTCATGATCTGCTGACCCGAGCTTGAACGGTCTCTCAGGTTGCCCATCGAGGGTACTGTTCTGGCCTGTCTCGAGTCGCTAGCGCCTAGGGAACTGCAGATAGGGAAAAACGAGCGTAAGGAGGGAATACACGAACTGCATTGGGAATGGTGCCGGTGGTCGGACTCGAACCGACACACTGTTTCCAGCGGCGGATTTTGAATCCGTTTTTCGATAATACAAGGCCGCGCTTGCTACAGGCATTTGTATATAGATCAAAGGGTTGCAGATTTACACTGCTTACACACACCACATGGATTCGCTGTGATCTGCGACCAAACTGCGACCACATTTCACGGGATACCGCAGCGGACAACTGTCCGCTGCGCAGGTGACGACTCTCTAGCGTGGGTATTTCCAGCACACGGACTGCGCTTCATGGAATGCTCCCGAAGCGAAAGCGTCTCAATCAGCTGACAGACCATTAGCTATTCATCAGAGGGTCATCCATCCAGAGATCCTTTTTGCAACCAAATCCTTGTTGTGAAACACGCCAGCACCTCATAATTCTATGATTTAAAACGATTATATTTTTCCACATATTAAATCGCTCAAACACGGAGCAACCAAGCAGAAACCGGTGCAACTATCTCGATATTCATCGATCCTTCACAAATTGTTGACAAATTGCCAAGTATATGGTAGCAACCAATTTCTCTTGGCATGGATACACATGCGTGTATCCATGTGCTACGGTTGGCGCCATGAAAACTAAAGACTGCGGAATGCGCATTCGCGTAGATAAACAGCTCCGAGAAGAGTTTCTGGAGGCTTGTCGTTCCGAAGACAGAGCCGCCTCCGATGTTCTGCGCGAATTCATGCGAACTTACATAAAGCAGCATTCTTTTGCCCAGCACAGCCTTTTCCGGATCACGGAAGAAGGGTGATGTCAGCTTTTTTACCTGCTTGGGCTAAGAAAGATCAAATTCGTATATTTGAGGAAAAAATGGACAAGATAGCTGAGAACATTCAATTAAACTTAGACTCAGGTTTTCAGTCCCCCTGTGTGACAAGGGAAGAACAAGGGTTTAAATCCAGCGCCCATCATGTTGCCGGTCTTCTTCGGGGCGATTCTGCAAGCTCGTTAAAAAAAATACCAGACAACGTTTTCAACGTCGCTGTAACATCTCCACCCTACTTCTGGGTTAGGGATTATGGCTACGATGGTCAGCTTGGTCATGAAGATAGCGTTGAAATTTACATTGACAAGCTGATGGAAGTTTTTGATGAAGTGAAAAGAACTCTTCACCCTGAGGGAACTTTTTTTCTAAATATTGGTGATACTTACTACTCCGGCAATGGTCAGCCACATGGCCGCGACCCCAAATGCTCCTCGCGCGATTTCTTTCGAAAAAAAGTAAGGCCCGTAGACAGAAGCGGCTGGGATATCCCCAAGAAAAGCATGATAGGAATACCTTGGAAAGTAGCCTTCGCTATGCAGGAAAGAGGATGGACTCTCCGCAGTGCGATAGTTTGGAACCGCTGCAATGCTTTTGTTGAGCCGACTGCAAGAGATAGGCCACACAGGCAGTATGAGTTCGTTTTCATGTTCTCCAAAAGCCGATTCTACAGCTTTGATCGCTCAATGCTGGTAGAAGAAGATGTATGGAATATACCAATCGAGAGAAGCCGGAGAGCCAAACATAATGCAGCTTTCCCATCGGAGTTAGTACGCCGCTGTATAGAAGCAGGGAGTCCTCCTGGCGGACATGTACTAGACCCATTCGTTGGCAGTGGAACCACTATTTTCACTGCTCTTTCGCACGACAGAAATGTTGTGGGCATCGACATGAGCGATGATTACATCGACTACATCGAGTCAGCGCTAGAAGCTGACGGCAATAAAGAAATAAGCTGGCAAAGCGTTGTAGAACGCGTCAAGCAGCCATCCCCTCTTTGGGATAGCTGGGCTGGCAATAAATCCAATTACAGAAAACCAGGAAAATCCAAAAAGCCATCAGCAAAAGAGCAGAAACAGTCGTGAAATATTTTGACATAGACACAATCAAAAGCTCAATTGAAAGTCTGCAGTCCTATGCTGCTAATTGGCTACTGCCCACTTTTGTGTTTGCTTCTAACGATGTTGGAACAGACGAATTTGTGGATATGTCGAAAAAGCTAGGTACCGATCATTTCCTTGACAGGTATTTTAACGGTAGTCGTTTAAAAATTCCGCCCACTGAGCGTGGAAACAACCTGCTTCGCCCTAGGCTTAAAGGGATACAGTGGAATCAAGGTGAGTTTGCGGGTGACTACATCATCAGGCAAGACACAAAAATGTGGGGGAATTTATTTTCTTCACGCGGCTATCGTGAAATGCGCCTTCAGGGAATCATTGAAGGTGAAAAATCCGTAGTAAAGCTGACTGAAGAATTTAAGCCCAAATTCGAAGAAAAAATATCTGACACATTCCAGTTCGAAGACCTACTTGTCTGGATTTATGCATTCGAAGGAATCCCAGATGAAATAAATAGCTGGGAGAAGTTGATGAGCCACTTCCTCGAAACCGAACTGGGTCTCAGCGACTTTAAACCGCCCTACAAATCTCGCTTTAAATTATCTGACCACAAGGTACCATGGCCAAGCTTCTTAAGTGAACGGCCAAGCAACGAAGAATACCTGTCAGAGTTAGCACCTAAACTTCTCGCGCACTTGAACCTTAAAGCATCATACGGAGAAACAAAAAAAGCAGAAAGCGAAGAAACCACTTTAACGGAAGACGATCCAGTATACTCCACTATTTTGGGAGCAATGCATGCAAAAGAAAGCTTTTCATTTCTTTTAGCAGGCCCTCCTGGTACCGGAAAAACCAGTTACGCCAGAAAACTTGCAACCACCATAACTGCTGGCGAAAAAGATCAAACTCTTTTCTTACAATTCCATCCAGCAATTGGTTACGATGACTTCATTGAAGGGTTTCGACCAGCCGAATCCTCTGATGGAAAAGGGGTAACTTACAAGCTTGAACCACGGTTATTCCTAAACTTTTCAGAGAAAGCTTCTAAAAATCCGGGAAAAACTTATGTCGCCGTGATTGATGAATTAAACCGAGGAGACATAGCAAGGGTTTTTGGAGAAGTACTGACATATCTTGAAGTTGATTATCGTGGACAACATTTCACACTGCCTTTTTCAGGAAACTCTGCACATTTACCAGAGAATCTAGTCGTTATTGCCACAGCTAACCCATATGACCGATCTGTCACCGAATTAGATGACGCATTGCTCAGGAGGTTCTGGGTGGTCGACTTAGAACCGAGTGAAGCAATTTTGAAGGAAAAACTGCAAAGCAACCATGTTCCAAGTGACGTCATCAGCAGAACAGTCCACCTGTTCAACATATTAAATGAGGTCTTTCCTCACGGCTTTGGCCATACCAACTTCTTGAAGGTAAAATCGGTTGAGGACTTAAACGAAGTGTGGTCAGGGAGAGTATCCCTACCATTGAAGAGAGCCCTTATTCATGACAAAGCCACCTTTGATGCCACAAAGGCAAAAATAGAGGAGGTTATAACAGTTCAGCCCGAAGAAGATGAGGAGACAGAGGAAGAAGGCGTTGAAAACGGATGATAAAAACCAATACCAAAAAAGAAATAATTGAGCTACATGAGCGAGAGGCAAGAATTTTCCCCAGGAGCGCCCTCTTTGATAACCTGGGTAAGGCTCGTGTATTCTCTAGCATAAGAGAAATGTCTGCGATTGAAATAAGAGAGACTTTATCAGGCCCAGAGCTTAGAGTTCAAGGCTTGATAGGCCTGCTTCCATTGACACCTGAGCTATCCCTAAATCTAAAAACAAAATTCCCAATAAGCAACCTTTGGCATATGCTGACTATTGCCAACTCGGCTTGCGATGCGTTCCTTCCAGTAACACGTCAATATTCCACATCAAACTCTCTTGCACCACACCAAGTATTGATAAGAAGCTTTTGTTTTTACCTTAAATCCATAAACACACAAGGCATTGCAAGGGACTATGTACAAGAAAAACATACAGGCTACTACAAGCCAAAGATCAACTTTGGCAAGACGGTAAAAAACTATCTATCTAGGGGGAACGACATTGAGGTTTTTTCAGATGTTTTCTCTTTTTCCCCCAACCTCACAGCGAACCAGTATTTAAAATCCGCGTGCCTTGAGTTTCTTAAAATAATCCCGAATTCTCTTAATTTCGAAGAAGAGAGGTTTCTCCTTCTTGACTCATTGAATGCGCTTGATCGCATTCCCTCAGCTCCTCTTCCTGAAAATTACCAAATTAGCCTTTCTCAAATCCCTTCCTGGATAATCGATAGTTATAAAAATGCACTAAAAATATATTCAATATACCTTGGGCACGAACGTATCGGCTTTTCGTATGACCCACAAGGAAGCTCTTTACCATCATTTATTTTTTCTTTGGATACTATCTTTGAGGATTTTGTCCGCAACTATCTCAACAAAAGCTTCTTGTCCGAAAAAATATCAGTAAAAGATGGAAATAAGCATAAAAACCAAAAAACTTTGTTTACGGACAACAGAAGGTTTCCAGTAAAACCTGACTTGATATTTCAACAAAAAAAGAACGTTCTAGGCGTGGGCGAAATAAAATACAAACCAAAAATAGATGAGAAAGATAGATATCAATTAATTAGCCATGTGATGGCTCTGAGAGCTCCTCTTGGTGTTTGGATTTCACCAGCTCATGGAGAGAGAACTACTATTGAGCGCATTGGCTCAACTACCAATGGCGCTGAATTCTATCATTGCAAGATAAGTTTGTCAGATGACATAGAGGTATCAAGTGAAGAAATGGCAAAAAAAATAAAAAAAATAATTCTTAAATGAATTATTGCTGAAAAAAAGAAGCGCAATTTTATATTTTTAACCAGAAACAAAAAGGGTCCCGCACACCCTTAAATTTCTCCCGATTCTGCAAAAGAGAAAAAACCTTCTGCCCCTACTACAATGTGATCAATAACTCGGATTTCAATCAGTCCCATTACTTCCTTAAGGCGCAAGGTGATACGGCGATCCCCATCACTAGGCTCGGGGTCACCCGAGGGATGGTTATGGACCAAGATCACCGCGGCTGCATTGCAGGCCAGAGCCTGCTTGACTACCTCTCGCGGATAGACGCTGGCTGAGTCGATGGTGCCGCGGAACAGCTCCTCGAAACAGATCACCCGATGCTGGCTGTCGAGGAACAGAGCGCTGAATACCTCGTGCTCGTAGTCCTGCAGTAGCACCTGCAAGTAGTCGAATGCGAGCGCTGGCTGGGTGATCCTGCGTCCCTTGGCCAGCCGCCGTCTGGCGAAGGCCTGGGCGATGCTGACCAGCTCCGCCTCGGTGATGGGGGCGGTGATGTCATAGGTGCCGGCGATTTCGCCGGCCTTGAGCTTTCGGTGGTTCATGGTTGTTCTCCTCAGGCCGCCATCACCAGCGCCATGCGGCGCTCCAACTCCTCGTAGAAGGCCTCGACCCGCTCGGCGATGGTGCGGATCATTGCCTCGTCGCGGTAAGCCCGCTTGACGAATAGCGGCATCCCCGGCCAGTAGCTGACGAAGTCTATCCACTCCCGTTCGCTGACCCACAGGCCACCCTGGCATTGCGCCATGTGCTCCTCGGGTAGCTCGTCGGTCAGCAGCAGCTCGATCTGGTACTTGGGCAGCTTGGTCTTGATCTCCACCAGGCCGCGGCTGTCCACCAGGCAGTCGGGCGAGTAGCCCACGCCGTGATTGAGGATGATGCCGACCTGCTCCAGCCGGGGCAGACCGGTGGCCTCCTGGTAGAGCTCACGGGCCACCGGCTCCAGTTCGTGGCCGCGCTGGGTGTGGGCATTGCCCGGGAAGGCATCGGAGGGCTCACCGGTGATGCGCTCACCGATCAGCTGGTGCATGTAGCTCAGTGCACCGGCACCGAAGCCGGCCGGCCCCTTGCCCTTGACCAGCAGGGTCTTCAGCTCGGACATGGTGACGATGCCCAGGCGTGCGGCATGCCACTCGGGCGTGCCCTGTTCCAGTGTCAGGATCTGCATGATGCTCTCCTTTTCGATAACACGGCATAGAGGGCGAGAGGTTGCCCCCTCGCTGCCGGTCAGTGACGTTGACGGTGAGGTTTTGCCCGTTTCTGTAGGGAGGCCCGCAGCTTGTCGAAATCGCTGCGCGGCACCCGCTCGGCCTCGCCGTACTTGCCGACGAACCATTCCTGGGTGGCGGGAGGACAGATGGCGATCAGCTGTCTGAGCTGGCCCGACTGGAAGGGCGTGACCAGCTTGACCGGGGCGGCGGCATGGCCGTTGTCGTCCTGGCCGCGGGTGGTGATGTTGAGCAGGGCACAGAGCACGTAGCGCTTGCCGTAGCTGGTCGAGGAGCCGAAGGCCTGCACGGCGTTCTTGCTGCCGCTGGTGTCGGCCGGCAGCAGCATGCTGGTCTCCTCGCGGTGGCCGTCCTGATGCATCAGCACGCCGGTGACCTGGATGCCGCGCTCCTGGGTCTGGATCCGGAAGCTCACCGCGAAGCCGTGCTTCTGCATGATCGGGCGCACGGTGTCGACGATGTCTTCCAGGGTGGCGTAGGCGCCGTTGTTGCCCTGGCCGCGCTCGGCAATGCTCGGAAGCTCGGTCTGCATGGCCGCCATCGCGGCGCTGTAGGCCATCAGTGCCTGACGATCGAGCACCCGCTCCTGCATCTGCAGCAGACGCTCCATCTTGTCGATGTCGACCTCGGGGTTGAGGGCGGCCCGCTCGATCACCTGGATGATCGCGGTGCTGTCCTGGGTGGCTTGAGTGATCGGAGCCTGGTCGGCGGTCTTGGGATGAATGGGCGTTGCCATGATGGCCTCCGTTACAGATAGCGTTGGATGACGTCAGGGAGTTGCTCGGTAGAGACCGGCTCCAGGGACACGGCAACGCGATAGACCTGACCCTTGGCCAGCACGTGGGTCTCGGTCGTTTGCTCGCCAGCCTCCAGCAACTGACGCGTCAGCTGGGTCAGGGCATGGCAGGTTTCGAATGTCATGGGCGATTGCATATATACCTCCAGAAACAGGAACGCCCGGCCTTAAGAGGGCCGGGCGCTATGCCGTGGTAGGGGAAAAACAGAACTGGGAGAACGCGGATGCCGTTCAGGCCACCAGCGCAAGGGCGGACTCCAGCGCCTTGTCCTTGAGGCCAGCGCCCTGGCCGAACCATGCGGAGTCCATGCGGTAGTCGTTGCTGCGGGCGCGCTTCTCGTGATCCACGTACTCGGTGACCGCGTTGAGCAGCCCCCAGGCAGTACCTTGCGCCGTGCACAGCTGGGAGCCGCGCCCCTTGCCCTGGTAGAGCTTCTGGACGCGATTGAGGGCGCGAACGTTGGGCAGCTTGGAGGGGTCGTCCAGCGGCGCCTCGGCGTTGCAGATCACCGACTGGAAGTAGGCCTTGATCTCCTCCTGGCTGACCTTGCGCTCGGCCAGGGTCTTCATGCGGTACATGAAGTCGTCCCACTGCGAGACCGAGATGCCCAGTTGCTGCTTGACGCGTTGCGGGTTGAACTCGGTGCTGTGCGGCACCTTCACGCCCTGGGCCATGCCGTCCACGGCGATGGTCAGGGTGTTATTGCAGACCACCCTTACTGAGGTGGGTGTGGCGACGGTGGCCAGCGACCCATCACAGGAGGTCGCAAGCAGCAGGTAGGCGTTGACCTGGTCCTGGCCCTTCAGGGCAGTACCCAGGCCGCTGCGGGCCAGTGCCCAGAACTTGCGCCCGCCCTTGAGCACCCCCGCGGTCTCCAACTCATAGCCGGCGTACTCGGTCAGGTCCCGATAGAACTCCAACACCTCCTCAGGCTGCACCACCTTGTAACGCTGGGAGACCACCGACAGCGGCGCCCGGGTGTCAGAGCGGTACAGCACCTTCTGCTCCGGGAAGGAGTGGATGCTGCCCAGGTGGCCTGCGCCATCGGCGATGAAGCGCACCGGGGAGGCCTCGATGTGCCAGTCCATGCCGGCCTGCTGCCGCCAGACCTCCAGCGGTTGATGACGCGAGAGTTGCTGCCCCAGGCCGTGCCAGGGGATATCGCCGACGTAGGCCATGTGTTCGATCTGATGTGCCATGAGAAATCTCCAGGACGAAAAAGCCGGCAAGTCGCCGGCAGTGAGAGAGAAAGTGGGGAGATGGATCAGTCCAGTACCCGGAAGGCATGGCCACAGCCAAGGCAGAGCCAGGGTGAGCCCTGCCCGGGGGGAAACAGGTGCTGGACCATCTGGTGGCCGGCGGCAGCCCCGGCAATCCCACCGGTCGATGCCGACATCACGGCAGCCGCTACCCGACTATGTGCAAAGGACGATGATGGGTTGAGCGGCAGGCTGCCCGAGTAAAGTGAGACGTAGGCGCCCTTCAGGGAGCCGACCAGCCCGCCAGCGGCGGTGCCAAGCGTACGGGCTGTCTCGAGGTTGATGATGCGCCGCGATTCGCAGCGCACGCAGGGTGGGGACATAACGGGTCTCCTGTTCAGGTGAAACAAGCCCATGGCGGGTTCAGCTCACAGGAGTGATATAGATCTGGAAAACTTTTTACTGGCCTGCCTCATGATGTGAACTTGGCCGGTTCACAGTTATCCCCTTGATGAAATGGAATTATTTTTTCCAGATCAGGGACCGATCTTGCCTCACCATCGATTCCCCACCGCACATGCCACGGGGCACTGACTCCCCAACCTCGATAAATGACATTACGGTATTAGTAATATGCACTGAAAGAATAATAAGGATATTGGATAGAACAGAAAGGGAAGAAGGAGAAGAACACCAAGGGAGGAGGCCTCCATAGCCTCCGACCGTTCCATCGGAAGAGATCAGAGGAGACCATTACCGAGAAGGGAGAGATCAACAGAGAGAGGCATGGCAGACAAGGCCATGCCCATCACGACATCATCAGGAGATATCACACTCACAACGACATGATGGCGGATGACGCCAGCACGAGCAGACCACCACAGAGGATCGCCTGGCCAGAGGCGATTCCCAGACAAGCCCCCTACTCACCAGCATCCACAGCGCTGCGCATGAGCGCTGACTCCCCTTGATCGCAATGTGGCCCCTACCAGGGGGCCAACGACGACAGACCCACCCCCAAGCCCATGACCATCAGTCACAGCCACCGCTTCACGGCGGAGAGCGCCGTGTGCGCGTGTGTCATGAGCCACAACTCGGAGACTCCCATGTTCCCGAATCGCCCCAAACGTCATCCTCACAATCCAAAGCTTCGCCTCTACTACGATAACTGGTTCCGAGGGCTACCCGTGCAGCAGCGTGAACAGGGCCCCCAGATCGAGAACTACCTGGAGACCACCCTGCGGGTCCTCCAGCACACCACGTTCCAGCAGAACCGGACCTTGGCGTTTCGCCTCGACCCGCGCTTTCCGCAAGCCATGCCGGTGGGACCGATTCACGCTAACAACGCATGCCTCAACCGGTTCTTCTATGCCTTGCGCGGGGAGTTCGACGCGGCAGGCACCAAGTACCACACCGAGATTCGCTATCTGTGGGCCCGAGAACAGGACACAAGCCCCAAGCCTCACTACCACCTGATGCTGCTGCTCAACTACGACGCCTTTTGCTCGCTTGGGACGTTTTCCCGCTCACCAGACGGCAGCTATTCTTACGATAACCTCTACCACCGTTGCGTCCGTGCCTGGAACTGGGCCATTGGCTGGACCCACTATGACATGCATGGAAGGGTTCATGTCGCCAAGGACAAGCTGACACGACAGCCTTACGTGTACTGCCTGCACCGCGATGACACGGCGACCTTTGCCCAGGTGTTCAACGCCGCCAGTTACCTCTGCAAGGCGTACACCAAGCCGATCGCTCAGGGCATCCGCTGTCTCGATGGGAGCCGCCGGTAGGCTTTTCATCGAAGTGGACCCCATCCTGCGAACCACCTGACAGTTCACCTTCAGACCGGGTCACCATCTGTATCCACCCGTGATTCCACTACTCCCTGTAATCCCTTATCGACAGTCCCCGACAGCTTCCACGCTCGTTGGCAAGGTACGCAGCATGCCAAACAGCAACCCGATAAAAGCCTATAAAAAACACCTGATATGACAAAAAAATCTAGACCATTTTTTAGCCAGACAGAGCTCCAGTTGCTCAGCGACATGGAGCCTGGCTTCAAACGTCCACTGGAAACCGGTTATTTCGGCTACTAATAGCCGAAATAACCACTTAGGTTAGCCTAGCTAATCACAGAGCCCTAAATTCTAGATAGTATTTTTCTCTCCATGTCAACACCCTTGCTTAACAATTTGCGTTTCTTAAGCAGTGCCGATTTTTTGCTGCGCTGGAAACGTCACTCTCTGTCCTGCCACCGAAACGGGCCTGGTGGCACCCACCACACGAAACAGGAGAGTGACAATGAGCTATCCCTTTCAACCGATACTGCCTGCCCCCGGCAGCTTCACCCCCCAGCGCGTCGAATCCACTTTATTGTGGCGATCCAGCCATGAGCTCAGTCAGAAATGTCAGGTGCCGTTGGACCTCACTGTCCTGACCCTGCTGGGCGGGATCAGCATGGTGGCTCAAGGGCGCAACGCCCTGAAGATGCCCTACGGCACGATCAAGCCGACCACGATATACGTAATGGGTGTCGCCGGCTCAGGTGATGGCAAGACACCGCTTTTCGACAGCGTGCTCAATCCCGTTCAGGAGGTACAACGTGAACAGCGCCGAGAGTGGCGCAAGCGGCTGGATACCTATCTGGGGGATCTAGAGGAGTGGCGTACCGAGGAAAAGGTGCTGACTTCGGCGATCTACCGTAAGCAGACCAAGGGCGGTACTGCGGAGAGTGAGCGTCAATCGCTGCGCGAGTTGTATCAGCGCCGGCCCGAGCCGCCCCGCGAGTTCCGACTGCTGTTTGAGGACACCTCACCGGAAGCACTCTTCCTTGGGCTGGAAAAGGCGATTCCCTCCGCCGCTCTGGCCACTGACGAGGCTGAGATCTTTTTCAAGGGCGCCATGAACCGGGCACGCGGCCACATCAACTCACTTTGGAGTGGCGGCAGCACGGTCATCACACGAGCCACCAAGGACGATATCGTGCTGGACGATGCTCGTCTAATGCTGCTGCTGATGGTGCAGCCCGGCGTTCTACAGAGGTACATGGAGAGACAAGGTCAACAGGCAAGGGACTCCGGCATGCTCGCCCGGTTCCTTGTCTGTGCACCACTATCGCTCCGCGGTCAGCGCTTCTACTCGCTGCAGCCCTCCCTGACATGGGATGCCTGGGAGCAGGCTGAAGCACGCCTAACCACCTTGGCGCGGGAGAACCTGACCCTGGTGAAGGCACCTGACACGCCGCGTGAAGTATTGGAATTCACGCCAGAAGGTGCAGCCTGTTGGGTGCAAGTGGCGAATGAAATCGAGCGCCAGATGGGCCCAGGCGGGTATTTCGAGGCGTGCCCCGATCATGGCTCGAAACTTGCGGAAAACATAGCTCGCGTTGCTGCGCTGATACACTTGTTCGAGGAGTATGAGGGGAACATCACACCGGAGACGGTGTTGATGGCAATGGATATCACCCTCTATTACTCTGGTCACTTCATGCAGGTTTTCATGCCACCTCCCCAGGAGGAGCAAGATGCTCAGCTGCTAAACGAGTGGTTCAATGAGCTCAGGCAGTTCAACTGGCGCACCATGCGTTACAACGATGTACGCCAACGCGGCCCACGCCCGCTGCGAGATAAAAAGCGCCTCAAGGAAGCCCTGGATGTGCTGATTGCCCACCAGCAGGTGGCTTTGTTTACTGACCACCGAACACGCTACATCGACCTAGCCCCCTGGCTTGGGCCACCGAATCCGAGCATGTACTGACACTCGTTTTCACTTGCCGCCCTGCGGGGCGGCAAGTGCTACTCTGCCGAAGGAATTTGTTTCAAGCTTCTGTAAAGTCGCCTGCCAAGCCCACCATGGGCATCCGATTCAATCACGCTATCAAGCCTCAGGCTAATGGCATGAATACGGCGGCAAGTCAGAGCGGCTCAACCCTAAACTCAAACCGCCGTGCGCGCATTGTAATGAGTTACCCGACTGGCCCACTATCACGTGAATATGCTACTCTAACTCCACCCACCTCACGCACCTTTGTAGGCTCTTCAAGCGGATGCTTAGCATTTTCATTGTAGACTTTTCGAACGCTGGGCTCACGAAAGATGAGCTTCTCAATCCTCTCAGAGAGCTTGTCTTCGCTACTCGGCAGCGGAAGCCTATATTCATCGATCAGGGGAAATAAAGTCTTGGCAATCGTCTGCGCCGCTCTAACATGCCCTTGCCAACCATGGACTGGGCGTTTAGATAGTGCTCCCTTCACCAAACCACGCAGCAAAATCTCTCCTTCTTCCTTTTTCTCCTGAGTCGCAGCGCGGGCCTTTTCCTGCTTCACTTCATAACTATTGTTTTTTACGTCTTTCAAAATTCGCCAAGCCGTTGCATGCTGCTCTGCACAAGCAAAGGCTAAAATCATTTTATCACCAACCTTAAACAATTCACCTGGCTGAGAGCTTTCAGTGTAATTCTTTATTATTTTTCGCATGCTCTCTTCATAAAGCATACGAGCAAAAACACCTTGTCGCAGGGCAATATTGAAGTGCTCCTCTATCTTATCATCAAGCTTAACCCCCTTTTTTACAGGTCGTATAACCACAGACCAATCATCTTCAGGGTCAATCTTCCCCCAAACAATTTCTATCGCCTTGCTATTTATTGCATTTTCAAAATCGATCGCATCGAATTCACTCTTCGGTTGCTCATGCAATATAGCATCAACAAGATCACCGGCTTTATCAAAGATCATCTGCCAAGGGTCTATTGTCGTCACGTCACTCATGCCTCCCTGTCTAATCCAGTGACCCCTTATATAGCACCCGCTTCTGGTTGCAGCCACCCCAACAAAGCCGACACACATCCAAGAAACAATGTCAATGTCGCCCCCTAAATTTCCGAGAAGCTTAAGGAGTGCCGATTCGCAGGCGACGACGGGTCGCCAAGATTGGGCCATCAAGGACAGCGAATTAGGGAAACTGCAATGGCAGGAGCACTACTACGCCCCGAGCAGGTCGCTGAACGGCTGGGCATGAGCCTCAGCTGGGTCTATGGCAACAAGCACAAGATCGGGTTCGTCCAGTTCGGGACCGCAGTGCGCTTTGAGCAGATCGCAGTGGAGAGGTACGCTGAGAGCTGCAAGCGCGGCCCTCAGCCTGAGGAACGCGACACATGGGAATCACAGTCAGATACAGGGAAAAGAGGAACCGGTGGGTGGTCACGGAAACGTACCACGGTCACCGACATCAACGATCGTTTGCGGGGGATAGAGAAGGGGAGCGGCAGGCGCGGGAATACGCCGCGAAGCGCCAAGCCGAACTGAACGAAGCGGCTTTCCAGGGTGAGGTGATGGGACGCCAGCCGCGGCGCACCTTCATCGAGGGGCTCGAGCGATGGATCGACGAATACGACGTGGCCAGCCAGGTGAAGGCCATCCGTCCGGTGGCCCACTACATGGGCGACCGGGTGCTGCTCGGCATGGAGAGCGTCGACAAGGCTCGCGAGATGGCCCGAGACCTTCGCAAGCAAGGGCGTGCGCAGAGCACCATCAACAACCATCTGCAGGTGGTAAAGCGGGTTCTGAACCTTGCCTATCGGGAATGGGGGTGGCTGGACCGCCCCCTGGGCGACAAGATCCGCAAGAAGATGCCGAAGAACGAACGGCATGTGTACCTGACCATCGAGCAGGTGGGTCAGCTGCTGCAAGCCATCCCCGATCACTCCATTGTCGAGAAACGAGTGATCGCCCTGGCAGCACTGACCGGGCTACGCCAGGGCGAGCTGCTCAGCCTCGATGCCTCGAACGTCCACGGTGGTCGCATCCTGCTGCGGCCAGACCAGACCAAGAGCGGCAAGGCCCGCGTGGTGCCAGTACCGGAGGATGCCAGGCCCTGGCTGGAGGAGCTGCCCTTCGCTACCACCTATCATCGGCTGCGAACGGTGTGGGAAAAGGCCCGGGTAGCGGTGGGGCGCCAGGATCTGCGCTTCCACGACCTGCGCCACAGCTATGCCAGCATGCTGGCCCAGGCTGGCGAGAGCATGACCACGGTGCGCGACCTGCTGGGGCATTCCAGCCTGATCGTCACCAGCCGCTACTCGCACATGTTCGATGCGGGCCTGGACGACATAGGCTCGCGCCTGCCGAGCTTGAGCGCGGCCTTCTGCGACCAAACTGCGACCACACACTAGAAAGAGGGAGGGTAGAAACACAAACAGCCGCTCGTAAGCGACTGTTTTTAAAGTGGTACCGGCGGTCGGACTCGAACCGACAAGGGCTTGCACCCGGCGGATTTTGAATCCGCTGCGTCTACCAATTCCGCCACACCGGCAACGGGCGAGGATTATACGTGGGTGGCGCCAGAGGTCAATTCCCCTGAGCCGCTCGGTGGCGCCTGTCGGGGCGGATGGCGCATTGTCGAGGCGACTCCCGCCCCTGTCGGGCGCGGCACCCGCCGCATCCGGCCGAGCACCGACCTGGGATCGGCCTCGGCCGTTGTCAGCCAAAGCCCCACCGGCCGTCGGTTTCGGCACCCTGGCGGCAGGTGGGTCATTCCTCCATGTCTTGACGCTCGCCCGCTCGGGTTAGACCTTGGTAGACTGCGCTCCGCCTGCCCCAGGTCAACCAAGCCCCTGGTCAACAAGACCCGCGTCCAGCCCAGAATGGAGTCGCCCATGGCTGACACTCGCAATGAAGCCGTTCCCCATCCGTCCATCGCCAGCCGCATCGGGCTGGTGCTGGGTCCGCTGTTGTTGATCGCCACCCTGGTGCTGCCCCCGCCCGGCGACATGTCCCAGGCCGCCTGGGGCTGCGTCGGCATGGCACTGCTGATGGCCAGCTGGTGGTCCACCGAGGCGATCCCGATCCCGGTGACCTCGCTGATCCCCCTGGTACTGGCCCCGGCGGTGGGCATCGGCAGCATCAAGGAGGTCGCGGCCAGCTACGCCAATCCGATCATCTATCTGTTCCTCGGCGGTTTCCTGCTCGGTATCGCGATGCAGACCTGGAACCTGCACAAGCGTATCGCCCTGCACGTGCTGAAGGTCGTCGGCAGCGAGCCCAAGCGCCAGATCGCCGGGTTCATGATCGCCACCGGCTTTCTCAGTATGTGGGTGTCCAACACCGCCACCTCGATCATGATGCTGCCCATCGGCATCTCGGTGCTGAGCCTGCTCGAGGATTCCGACCCTGATGAGCTGCGCCGCTTTGCCACCGCGCTGCTGCTGGGCATCGCCTATTCGGCCAGCATCGGTGGTGTGGCCACTCTGATCGGCACGCCGCCCAATGCCCTGCTGGCGGGCTATCTGGCCGATGATCGCGGCATCGACCTGGGCTTCGCCCAGTGGATGCTGGTCGGGGTACCGATCAGCGTGGTGATGATGGCGCTGACCTGGTGGTGGCTGTCCCGCGGCGGCTTCTCGCTGAAGGTCGGCAAGGGTGAAAGCGACAACCTGATCAAGGACCAGCTCGCCGAGATGGGCCCGATGAGTGCCGCCGAACGCCGTGTCGGCTTGCTGTTTCTGGCCGCGGCGGCGCTGTGGATCCTGCGCCCGCTGCTCAATGACATGGGCGCCTCCTGGCTGTCCGATACCACCATCGCCATCGTCGCCGGCATGGCGCTGTTCCTGATTCCTTCCGGCCGTCGTGCCGGCGAGGCGCTGATGGTGTGGGAAGACGCGGTGAAGCTGCCCTGGGGCATCCTTCTGCTGTTCGGCGGCGGCCTGGCGCTGGCCGGCGCGATCAGCAAGTCGGGGCTGGCCGAGTGGATCGCCAACCAGCTGTCGATCCTCGGTGCCCTGCCGGTGCTGGCGATCATCGGCGGCGTGGTGCTGGTGATCATCTTCCTCACCGAGGTAACGTCCAACACCGCCACCGCGGCGGCCTTCCTGCCGCTGCTCGGCGCCCTGGCGCTGTCGCTGGATCTGCCGGTGATGCTGATCACCGTGCCGGCCGCCATCGCCGCCAGCTGCGCCTTCATGATGCCGGTGGCCACACCACCCAACGCCATCGTCTTCGGCACCGGTCACATGAAGATCCAGTCGATGATTCGTGCCGGCTTTGCCCTCAACCTGATCAGTACGGTGGTGGTGACGCTGATGGCCTACGGTCTGATTCTGCTGCTGTGGTAGCCACCCCGATGGCCCCTGGTCGTCGACCCGACTGCGCTGCCCGCCTAGCGGATGGCCGAAACGGGCTGACGCCCATGGCGTGGTCGTGACAGAAGATCGACGCCGTTTCCTGACGTGGCGGTCAGGAAACGGTATCCTTGTGCGCCTTTGGCATCCTTCATCCCGCCTGACGACTTGCGAATTCCCATGCAGCGCGCCGACTTTCATTTCGAGCTCCCTGAAGAGCTGATCGCCCGTTACCCGTCCGACGTTCGCAGCGACTGCCGCCTGCTGTGTGTCGACGGCGCCAGCGGACACCTCGACCACCGCCGCTTTCCGGACCTTGAGCAGTTGCTCGAGCCCGGCGACCTGCTAGTGTTCAACGACACCCGCGTGATCCCCGCCCGCCTGCACGGCCACAAGGCCAGCGGCGGCAAGGTGGAAATGCTGCTCGAACGGCCGCTGGACGCCCATCGGGGGCTGGTCCATCTGCGTTCGAGCAAGTCGCCCAAGCCCGGAACCGAGCTTCACTTCGAGGGCGGCATCCAGGCGGTGGTCGAAGGCCGCCGCGACGCCCTGTTCGAGCTGAGCTTTCTCGGCGATACCCCGATGATCGCGCTGCTGGAGCGCCACGGCCATATGCCGCTGCCGCCGTATATCACCCGGGACGACGAGCTGTCCGACCGCGAGCGCTACCAGACCGTCTACGCCCGGCGCGACGGGGCGGTGGCCGCGCCGACCGCCGGGCTGCACTTCGACGAGCCGCTGCTCGAGCGGCTGGCCGAGCGGGGCGTCGAGTCCGCCTACGTGACCCTGCACGTAGGCGCCGGTACCTTCCAGCCGGTGCGCGTCGACAATATCCAGGAGCACCACATGCACAGCGAATGGATCGAGGTGGGTGACCAGGCCTGCGCCCAGGTGCGCGCGGCCAAGGCTCGCGGCAACAAGGTCATCGCCGTTGGCACCACCAGCGTGCGCTGCCTGGAGACCGCCAGCCAGTCGGGCGAGATCGCGCCCTTCTCCGGCGACACCGACATCTTTATCTACCCGGGCTACGAGTGGCGCTGCGTGGACGCCCTGATCACCAACTTCCATCTGCCGGAATCGACCCTGCTGATGCTGGTGTCTTCCTTCTCCGGCTACGACACCGTGATGAAGGCCTACCGCGAGGCGGTAAAGGAACGCTACGCCTTCTTCAGCTACGGCGACGCCATGCTGCTGACGCCGGCACGCTGACCCTATTTGCCAGGCGGTGGCCGCTCGGCCGAGCGGTCCACCGTCGTCAGGCTCGAATCAACGCCCCCAAGGGGCACGGAGAGACCCATGCGCGAGCAATGCTTCATGCGCTTCGACAAGCTGGCCGAGGACGGCCGGGCCCGCCGAGGTCGCATCACCTTTCCCCGCGGCACCATCGAGACCCCGACCTTCATGCCGGTGGGCACCTACGGCACGGTCAAGGGCATGACCCCGGCCTCGGTGGAAGAGATCGGCGCCGAGATCATCCTCGGCAACACCTTCCACCTGTGGCTGCGTCCCGGTACCGAGGTCATCGAGGCCCACGGCGACCTGCACGACTTCGCCCAGTGGCACAAGCCGATCCTCACCGACTCCGGCGGCTTCCAGGTGTTCTCGCTGGGCGAGACGCGCAAGATCACCGAGCAGGGCGTGCACTTCCGCTCGCCGGTGGACGGCTCCAAGGTGTTCATGGGACCGGAAGAGTCGATGGCGGTGCAGCGCTCGCTGGGCTCCGACATCGTCATGATCTTCGACGAGTGCACCCCTTACCCCGCGACCCACGACGAGGCGCGCCGTTCGATGGAGATGTCGCTGCGCTGGGCCCAGCGCTCCCGCGATGCCCACGGCAACTCACCGTCGGCGCTGTTCGGCATTATCCAGGGCGGCATGTACCCGGATCTGCGTGAGGCTTCGCTCAAGGGCCTCGGCGACATCGGCTTCGACGGCTACGCCATCGGCGGGCTGTCGGTGGGCGAGCCCAAGGAAGAGATGATCAAGGTGCTCGACTACCTGCCCGAGTGGATGCCGGCGGACAAGCCGCGCTATCTGATGGGCGTCGGCAAGCCCGAGGATCTGGTCGAAGGGGTACGCCGCGGGGTCGACATGTTCGACTGTGTGATGCCCACCCGCAACGCCCGCAACGGCCACCTGTTCACCGCCGAGGGCACGGTCAAGATCCGCAACGCCAAGCATCGTCACGACACCCGCCCGCTGGAAGATGACTGCGACTGCTACACCTGTCAGAACTTCTCGCGGGGCTATCTGCACCACCTGGACCGCTGCGGCGAGATGCTCGGATCGATGCTCAACACGATCCATAATCTGCGTCACTATCAGCGTGTCATGGCCGGTTTGCGCGGTGCTATCGAAGCGGGTACATTGGCTGACTTCGTGGAAGGGTTCTATGCCAGGCGTGGCCTGCCGGTTCCCCCCGCCCCGAATTGATGACCCGGTCGGCAGCCGCCGGCCGTCTGACTCCCTTTTCCCCACGACTTCAGGAGACCGTCGTACATGTTGGACTTCTTCATCTCCCCGGCCCTGGCCCAGGATGCTGGCGCTGCCGCCGGTGGTGGTATCGCCCAGATCGTGATGCTGGTCGGCTTCGTGCTGATCTTCTACTTCCTGCTGTGGCGTCCCCAGGCCAAGCGCGCCAAGCAGCACAAGCAGCTGATCGCTGGCCTGTCCAAGGGTGACGAGATCGTCATCGGCGGTGGTCTGATGGGCCGCATCACCCGGGTCAGCGACGACAGCGAGTTCCTCGCCATGGAAATCAGCGAAGGCACCGAAGTCAGCGTGCAGAAGAACGCCGTGGCCGCCGTGCTGCCCAAGGGCACTATCAAGTCCATCTGATTGGTGTCATTCCCCTTCGGCCCTGTGCGCCGAAGGGGGCCCCATGCTGACGCGGGGGGAGCCGATCGGTCGGCTGTCGCGCGTTGGCGAGGCAGCCGCACCCTTCGCTTTGGAAAGTCCCCGGAGCACCTCTCGAGCGCCCCCGGCTTTCCCTTATTTGTCAGCAACCTGAGGGCAGAGCCCCGATGCTCAATCGTTACCCTTTATGGAAGTACCTGCTGATCCTGGTGGTACTTCTTGTCGGCCTGGTCTACTCCCTTCCCAATCTGTTTCCCGAAGACCCAGCGGTCCAGATCAGCAGTGATCGTGGCGAGCTGAGTTTCAGCCAGTCCCAGCAGCAGAGCCTCGAACAGGCCCTGGCCGAGGCGGACATCGACGTCAAGACGGTGGAACAGGAGCCCAACAGCCTGCTGATCCGGCTGAACGACGCCGAGGACCAGATTCCCGCCCGTGACCTGATCGCACAGCAGCTCGGCGATGACTATGTGGTCGCGCTGAACCTGGCAGAGTCCACCCCCGAGTGGCTGTCTTCGCTGGCGGCCTCGCCCATGACCCTTGGTCTGGACCTGCGTGGCGGTGTGCACTTCCTTTTGGAAGTGGACATGGAAGCGGCGGTCAATCAGCGTCTCGAGGTCAACGCCAGCGCCATGCGCGAGACCCTGCGTGAAGAGCGCATCCGCTACCGCAACACCGAGATCGACGGCCGCACCATCTCGCTGGACTTCATGAACGCCGAGGACCGCGACGCCGCCGAGACGCTGATTCGCCGCGAGTTCCCCGACTTCCAGTACCAGGACGTCGAGCGTGAACGCGGCGCCAGCCTGGCGATGACCCTGACCGACGCGTCCGTGGACGAGATCCAGGACTACGCGATCAACCAGAACCTGACCACCCTGCGCAACCGCGTCAACGAGCTCGGCGTGGCCGAACCGCTGGTACAGCGCCAGGGCCCGGATCGCATCGTGGTCGAGCTGCCCGGCGTGCAGGACACCGCCGCCGCCAAGCGTATCGTCGGCGCCACCGCCAACCTGGAGTTCCGCCTGGAGGCGCGCACCGACACCCCGTCCAACGAGACCGAGGCGCTGTCCTTCCGCAACGAGCCCGGACGCACCGCCGACCTGATGCGCGACGTCATCATCACCGGCGACAGCGTGTCCAGCGCCAGCCGCGGCTTCGACGAGAACGGTCGCCCCCAGGTCAACATCAACCTGGACGGCACCGGTGGCACCCTGATGAACCGCGCCACTCGCACCAACATCGGTCGCAACATGGCGGTGGTGTTCATCGAGCACAAGACCCGTGACCGTACGGTGATGGAGGACGGTGAGCAGGTAACCGTGCGTGATCCCTACACCGAACGCGGCATCATCAGCCTGGCCACCATCCAGAGCGCGCTGGGCAACAGCTTCCGCATCACCGGGCTGGAATCGCCCACCGAAGCCGGCGAGCTGGCACTGCTGCTGCGCTCCGGTTCACTGGCGGCACCGATCTACTTCGCCCAGGAACGCACCATCGGCCCGAGCCTCGGCGCCGACAATATCGAGCGCGGCATGCTCTCGGTACAGATCGGCCTGCTGCTGGTCGTGCTGTTCATGTTGATCCGCTACAAGGTGTTCGGCGTCATCGCCAACATCGCCTTGGCGTTGAACCTGACCCTGCTGGTCGCCGCCATGTCGATGCTCGGCGCCACCCTGACGCTGCCCGGTATCGCCGGTATCGTGTTGACGCTGGGCATGGCGGTCGACGCCAACGTGCTGATCTTCGAGCGTATTCGTGAGGAGCTGCGCACAGGACTGTCGGTGCAGCAGGCGATCCACGCCGGCTACGAGCGCGCCTTCAGCTCCATCGTCGACGCCAACATCACCACCCTGCTGGTGGCATTGATCCTGTTCTCCATCGGTACCGGCCCGGTCAAGGGCTTCGCCGTCACCCTGTCGCTGGGCATCCTGACCTCGATGTTCACTGCCTTGCTGGTGACCCGTGCCATGGTCAATCTGATCTACGGCGGCAAGCCGGTGAAGAAGCTATGGATCTAAGCCCATGTCCACTTGCACACAACGGGGAGAGGGTATGAAACGCCTCACCAACCTGAATCTCGACTTCATGGGCCAGCGCAAGATCGCCTTTGCCATATCGGCGATCCTAATCCTGGTCTCGCTGGTGTCGCTGGTGGTGCAGGGCCTGGCCCTGGGCCTCGACTTCACCGGCGGCACCCTGGTCGAAGTCCGCTACGCCACCGCCCCGGCGCTGGACAGCGTGCGCGGCGCCCTCGAGGGAGCCGGCTTCAATGACATCTCGGTACAGACCTTCGGCGCCGCCAATGAGGTGCTGATTCGTCTGCAGCAGACCTTCGAGGCCAACGTCGGCGACCAGGTCGTGGGCCTGCTGGCCCAGGGCGGCGCCCAGGTGGACCTGGTGCGTGCCGAGTTCGTCGGTGCCCAGGTCGGCGGTCAACTGCGTGACCAGAGCGGTCTCGGCATGCTGGTCGCCCTCGGCGTGGTCATGCTCTACGTGGCCTTCCGCTTCCAGTACAAGTTCGCCATCGGCGCACTGCTGGCACTGGTCCATGACGTGATCATCGTGGTCGGCGCCTTCTCGCTGTTCCAGATGGAGTTCGACCTGACGGTGCTGGCCGCCGTGCTGGCGGTGATCGGCTACTCGCTCAACGACACCATCGTGGTCTATGACCGTATCCGCGAGAATATCCGCAAGTCGCGTATCGACGACATGCCGGCGATCTTCAACGAGGCGATCAACCAGACCCTGTCCCGCACCCTGGCGACCTCCGGCACCACCCTGCTGGTACTGCTGGCGCTGGCCTGGCTCGGTGGCGACATGATCCACAACTTCTCGGTGGCCCTGCTGATCGGTATCGGCGTGGGTACCTTCTCGTCGATCTACGTGGCGGCGGCCCTGCTGATCAAGCTCAAGCTCCAGCGCCGCGACCTGATCCCGGAGAAGAAGGAAGACGCCGAGGAAGAGCAGCTGCCCTGATATCACCGCAACTGCCCCTCGAGGCCCCGTCGTGGATCATCCACGGCGGGGCCTCTTGCTTTCCGAGGTCGGTGCAAGATCACGGCGAGCCGGCACCGCTGTCGGCGGCCTCTCAGTTCACTTCGAAAACCATGCAGCAACGCGAGATAGGTCGTTTCTTTCCAGAAAATGCCCCCCGTCACTTGCCCTGGCCAGCGCCCCCTTTCATGCTTGTCATCCACCCCATTAAAACGTGACGAGGCCGCATGTTCCTGCTGATCGCCTTTGCCGTACTGTCCATCGGCGCCTCCTTCCTGTGTTCGGTACTGGAAGCGGCCATCCTGTCGCTGACACCGAGCTATATCGCCCAGGTCCAGGAGACCAACGAGCCGCTGCACAAGAAGCTGAACGCCCTCAAGCGGGATATCGATCGCCCGCTGGCGGCTATCCTGACGCTCAACACCATCGCCCACACCGTTGGCGCCACCGGCGTCGGCGCCCAGGTCGCGGTGGTCTTCGGCGAGGCCTGGCTGGGCGTCGCCTCGGCGGTGATGACGCTGGCCATCCTGATCCTCTCGGAGATCATCCCCAAGACCATCGGCGCCACCTTCTGGCGCCAGCTGTCGCCCTGGCTGCCGCCCATCCTCAACACCCTGATCCTGCTCCTCAAGCCATTCATCTGGATGTCCGAACAGATCACCCAGCGCATCGGCGGCAATGCCGCCGACACCGACATGCGTGGCGAGATCAAGGCGCTGGCACGTATCGGCCTGGACGAGAAGGCACTGGACCAGGACGAAGCCAGAACCATCACCAACATCCTCAACCTGCACGAGATCAAGATCAGCAAGGTGATGACGCCAAGAACCGTGTGCGTCACGGTGCGCCCATCGATGACCGTGGCCCAGTTCGAGCAGGAACTGGTGCGCTCGCCGTTCACCCGCTTTCCGGTGATGGACGGCGGCGAGCAGGCCATCGGCTATGTGCACAAGGCCGACGCCTACCAGGCGGATGAATCCGTGGACATGAAAGAGATCATGCAGGACGCCCCCTCGGTACAGGCCGACGACAGCGTCGAGCACGTCTTCACCATGATGCTCAGGGATCGTCAGCATCTGGCGGTGGTGTATGACGACCACGGTACCTGGGTGGGGCTGATCACCATGGAGGACGTGATCGAGACGGTGCTCGGCCAGGATATCGTCGACGAGACCGACAACGTCACCAATATGCGCAAGTACGCCAAGCAGCGCTGGACCCAGCGTCGACAAGGCAGGTCAGCCAAGACAGACTCCGGCGACCCGGCCAGCCAGGGTTCCTGAACCCCGGCGCCAGGGAGCGTTCGCCAGTACGCAACGCAACGTAGCACGGCGACGCTCCCCCTTTGCCCGAGCATTTGCGATAACATCTCCATTGAAAATGATTATCAATGGAGAAAGCATGTACAAGCCTCTCGCCATCGCCGCCCTGCTCAGCGTCACTGCCCAGGCCTGGGCGCAACCGGTGCCGGAAAGGGTCGTCGCCCTCGACTACGCGGCCCTGGACATCCTCGACAACCTGGCGCAGCGCGAGCGTATCGCAGGTGTCGCCCAGGCAACGCTTCCCGACTATCTGTCCGACTATGCCGACGACGCCTTCACCGACGTGGGCACCCTCAAGGTCGCCGACATGGAGGCCCTTGAGTCACTGTCACCCGATGCCATCCTGATCAGCGGGCGTCTGGAAGCCGAACGCGAAAATCTGGAAGCTCTTGCCCCGGTCTACGCCGTGGCGACCGAGGGCGAGGACGCCTGGGACCAGCTCGAACATCGGGTCGACGATCTGGCTGCGCTGTTCGATGCACAGCAAGCGGGTGAGCAGGCGCTTGCGGACCTGCGCCAGTCGCTCGATCAGCAATTGGCCGAGATCAGCGGGACGCCCAAGGTACTGGTGGTCGTCCACAACGACGGAAAGCTTATCGTCCAGCACAACGCCGTCGTGCATGACCTGATGGGACTGGCCTCGCCCGAACTTCCCGAAAACGTCGAGAGCGTGACGCGTGGTGAGCGTACCTTCACGCCGCTGACGCCGGCGCAGATCGCCGCCACCCAGCCCGACCTGGTGTGGGTGGTGGACCGCAGCGCCGCCATCGGCCAGACGCCTCTCGATGTCGAGGCGCTGACGCAGGCCATCGGTGACGATCTGGCGATCGCCGTCGGCTCGCCGCGACTCTGGTATCTGGCCGGCCAGGGCCTGGACAGCACCCGCCTCCAGGTCGAAGAGGTGGTGGCCGCGCTGGCGCCCTGACCAGGGTCACACCGAACTCACTGCACCAACAACGAATGACGCCCCCGCGGCCAGGCCGCGGGGGCGTTGCTGTGACGGCGTCACGATCACCGCTCGCTCGCGCGAGCGGTGCCGAATCAGTCCTCTTAGGGCTGACTGGGCGCGGTATGCACGTGGGGCGCAAGCTGCTTGATCAACGCCTTGAACAGGCGCGGGTTGGCGGCCATCAGGGCGCCTTCGATACGCACCGAGGGCTGGCCATCCGGGGTGCCGATCAAGGCACCGGACTCCTTGAGCAGCAGCGAACCGATGTCCAGGTCCTGCTCCTCGACTCCCAGCACGAAGGCGGCGTCGGCACGACCGGCGGCCAGACGGGCCATGTCGAGCAGGCCACAGGCGCTGGCTTGAAGCTGTTCGGCCTGGGGGCCGAGCTGCTGCACCAGGGTCAGGTAGGTCGGCAGAAAACGCGAGCGCAGGTAGGTATCGGGAAGCCCCAGCGACAGGCGGGCGCCAGCGGCGCTCTTGATCTTGGACACACGCAGACGCTTGCCATTGAGCTGGGCGCCACGGCCACGGCTGGCAAGGTATTCGTCATCGCTGAAGGGGCAGATCACCACCGCGTGCTCCGGGCGGCCCTTGATCAGACATACCACGGACAGGGCGAACTCAGGGGACGCCACACTCAGGTTCGAGTAACCGTGGAAGGGTTCGATGCGCCACAGGATATCCGCGCCTTCGCCTTCACCGGCACGGTGGGGCGTGTAGCGACCGACGACCCCGTGCTGGGGATAACCGCGGGTCAGCTGGCGGGTAATCAGGGATTCGGCGTTGCGAGCCGTGTCCTCGAGCAGACGGTCGAGGTTGTGCTCGTCGTGGGCATTCTCGATTCGTTCGCGAATGCGCAGAAACTGTTCGCCGGCGCTGCGGGCAGCGCGCAGGGCGTACTGGACCATCGGATGCATGATCGGGCCTTGGGAGTCGGTGGTGTTAAAGAACGGAGTCGACGTGGGTAACTGACTCGGCGCGAATCCTAGCAGACCACGGGCATGAATGCCACGCACTTCGCCCCAGCGCGCATCTACCCATGCTAGACTGGCGCCCCTGGCGCTGCCGACCGGTCCGCCATCAGCGCCCTTGCATCGGTCATTGAATAGACCACTGCACCAACCACCGCATCAACCCGCCGCGTCGTTACAGGATCTTCCATGCTCGAGCGCATTCGCATCGTTCTCATCGGCACCAGCCACCCCGGCAATATCGGCGCCACCGCCCGCGCCATGCACAATATGGGACTCGCCGATCTGGCCCTGGTCGCACCACGCTGCGAGGTCATCACCGCCGACAGTGTGTCCCGCGCCTCCGGGGCAGATGCCCTGGTCCACGACGCTCGGGTGGTCGACAGCCTCGAGCAGGCGGTCACCGACTGCACCCTGGTGGTGGGAGCCAGCGCGCGCTCGCGCACCTTGCCCTGGCCGATGATCACCCCGCGTGAGCTGGGCGAGCGTCTGCCCGCCGAGCTGGCCACGCCCGAGGCCCGCATCGCGCTGGTCTTCGGCCGCGAGGACAGCGGCCTGTCCAACGCCGAACTGCAACGCTGCCACGCCCACGTCCACATCCCCACCAATCCCGACTTCAGCTCGCTGAACCTGGCCGCGGCGGTGCAGGTGCTGGCCTACGAATGCCGCCTTGCCTGGCTGGCCCAGGCCCAGACCCAGACCCAGACCCAGACCCAGAATAAGCCAGGCCCGGCACAGGACGATGAGGAAGAAGCGCAGCCACTGGCCAGCCACGAGGAGCTGGAGCACTATTTCGCTCATCTGGAACGCGCGCTGATCACCATCGGCTTCCACGACCCGGCGAAGCCTCGCCAATTGATGGCCAGGCTGCGCCGAGTGATCCTGCGCTCGCGCCCCGAACGCATGGAGCTCAACATCCTGCGTGGCATCCTCAGCGCCACCGAGAAGGCCGCAGGCGGCCAGGCGCTGGGCGCCCGCGCCAACGAGCCGGAATTACAGCGGGAACATGACACGCACCAGGGCCAGAAGCCGGCCCAGGACTAGCCCGAACCGACAACAGAACCAACAGCAGAACCAACAGCAGGATCAGCGCCAGGCCGGCGGCTCTGGAGCGACACGGCGTCCACCTTCGAGCCGCTGAGCTTAACCAGATCACTGACTCGACAGGTGGCAGGCTTGAATGGCCCACCACCAGCCCCCACTATGATTCTCTTGACCGACTCAGGGACCGCCGCATGTTTCAACGCCTACGCGAAGACATCAACAGCGTATTTGCCAGGGATCCGGCGGCGCGCAACTTTCTTGAAGTCCTGACCAACTATCCTGGCCTTCACGCATTGCTGCTGCACCGGATCTCCCACCAGCTGTGGAAGCGCAATCTCAAATGGATCGCGCGTACCCTGTCGACGCTGGGCCGCTGGTTCACCGGCATCGAGATCCACCCCGGCGCCACCATCGGCCGGCGCTTCTTCATCGACCACGGCATGGGCGTGGTGATCGGCGAGACCACCATCGTCGGCGACGATGTCACCCTCTACCAGGGCGTGACCCTGGGCGGCACCAGCTGGAACAAGGGCAAGCGTCACCCGACCCTGGAGGACGGCGTGATCGTCGGTGCCGGCGCCAAGATTCTCGGCCCCTTCACCGTCGGCGCTGGCGCCAAGGTCGGCTCCAACGCGGTGGTCACCAAGGAAGTCCCGGCCGGCGCCACCGTGGTCGGCATCCCCGGCAAGATCGTCCAGCGCCGCGACCCGGACAGCGACCCGGGCCTCGAGGTCGACCCGGCCCGTCGCGAGGCGATGTGCCAGAAATTCGGCTTCGACGCCTACGGCATGAGCCAGGACATGCCCGACCCGGTGGCCAAGTCGATGCAGGCCATGCTCGACCATATGCACGCGGTGGATGAACGCATCAGCGGCATGTGCAAGACCCTGAGGCAACTGGACCACAGCTACCGCGACGGCCAGATGCCGGAGATTCGCGACGAGGACTTTGCCGAGATACTGGAAGACGTCGACCGCGCCTGCGCGCCGGTGATCGGGCGTGACGCCAACGCCGATATCCTGGGCTCCGACACCGCCACCAGCGGCACCGAAAGCGCCAGCGGCAATGAAGACGTCGGGCCAGGCACCTCCGACCCAGGCACCTCCGACCAAGGCACCTCCGACCCAGGCACCACCGACAAGGACAGTGCCGGCGGCAGCGAGACGGCCAATGACGCCGAGCACGGGGCCGAGCGGGAAGACGAGGCGACGACGGCACGGCGCCAATAGTTGACCACGACACTCGGTCTTTCCCATAATATCGCTTTGATCCAAGCGTCGTCGGCTACCGACCACGCCCACACTTTCCGGACCGCCGACCCATGTCGGCGTCGAGGGTTCGCCCCATGCGCCTGACCACCAAGGGACGCTACGCTGTCACCGCCATGCTCGACATGGCGGTCAACGCCGACCAGGGCCCGATCTGCCTGGCCGACATCGCCCGGCGTCAGCAGATCTCGCTGTCCTACCTCGAGCAGCTGTTCGCCCGCCTGCGGCGCGCCGGCCTGGTCGACAGCGTGCGCGGGCCAGGCGGTGGCTACCTGCTGGCGGAGCCGGCAGCGTCCATCTCGGTGGCCCGGGTCATCGATGCGGTCAAGGAGTCGGTGGACACCACCCGCTGTGGCGGTCTGTCCGACTGCCAGAAGGGCGACACCTGCCTGACCCATCACCTGTGGTTCGAGCTGTCCGAGCGCATCCAGGACTTCCTCGACGGCGTCACCCTGGGCGAGCTGGCCGAGCGCCAGGAGATCGCCGAGATCGCCGGGCGTCAGCGCCGTCGCCAGCACAACGACGACATTGTGACCTCGGCGCCCTGAGCTAGACTTTCGCCCCTCTGCCCGCCAACGATGACATCGCCATGACTTCACCCGTCTATCTCGACTACGCCGCTACCACCCCGGTCGACCCCCGTGTCGCCGAGGTCATGAGTCGGCATCTGACCCTCGAGGGCACCTTCGCCAACCCGGCGTCGCGCAGCCATATGCCCGGCTGGCTGGCCGAGCAGGCGGTGGAAAACGGCCGGCGCCAGGTCGCCGACCTGATCAAGGCCGACCCGCGAGAGATCGTCTGGACCAGCGGCGCCACCGAGGCGGACAATCTGGCCATTACCGGCTTCCTCAGGGCCAACCGCGACAAGGGCCGCCACCTGGTCACCTCCATCATCGAGCACAAGGCGGTCATCGATACCGCCAAGGCGGCAGAGCGAGAGGGCTTTGACGTCACCTGGCTGACGCCCCAGGCCGACGGAAGCGTCAGCCCTGGCCAGCTGGCCGAGGCCATGCGCCCCGACACCGTGCTGGTATCGCTGATGGCGGTGAACAACGAACTCGGCACCATCAATGACATCGCCGCCCTGGCCGAGGTGGCCCATGACCACGGCGCCATGATCCACGTCGACGCGGCCCAGGCGGTGGGCCGCATCGACCTCGACGTGGGGCGAAGCAAGGTCGACATGATGTCGCTGTCCGGCCACAAGGCCTACGGCCCCAAGGGCATCGGCGCGCTCTATGTGCGGCGTAGCCCCGATCTTCGTCTCGAGGCGCTGATCCACGGCGGCGGCCACGAACGCAGCATGCGTTCCGGCACCCTGGCGACCCACCAGATCGCCGGCATGGGCGAGGCCTTCGCGCTGGCGGCGAACGAAGGCGAGGCCGATCAGGCACGTATCCAGAGCCTGCGGGATCGCCTGCTCGAGGCCATCGCCGATCTCGACGGCGTGCACTGCAACACCCGCCTCGAGGCCTCGGTGCCCAACATCATCAACCTCGGCTTCGAGGGCGTCGACGGCGAGTCGCTGCTGATGGCGCTGCGCGACATCGCCCTGTCGACCGGGTCGGCGTGCAACTCGGCCAGCGTCGAACCGTCCTACGTGCTCCAGGGCATCGGGGTGCCGCGCCGCCTGGCGCTGGCCTCGCTGCGCCTGAGCATCGGACGCTTCACCAGCGAAGACGACATCGACCGCGCAGGCCAGGCCCTGCGCACCGCGCTGATTGGCCTGCGCCAGCGCGCCATGCCGTGAGGCCTGAGCCCCGCGCCATGCCTTGAGACATGCCTTGAGAACATCACCCTTCGACAGGCAGCGCACGACAGAGACAGTTTCGGTGACTGCCGCCCAGGCGGCAGCGCCCGACCCAGGAGAATGATATGGCACACCTGAAGATCACCCCCGCCGCGGCCGACCAGATCCGCCGCGTGCTCGACGAGCGAGGCCAGGGGCTTGGACTGCGGGTCTCGGTCAAGCCCAGCGGCTGCTCCGGCTACAGCTACGTCCTCGACTTCGCCGACGACGTCCAGGCCGACGATGCCCTGTTCGAGGAACACGACGCTCGGGTCTATGTCGCCCCGGAAGCGCTCGAGATGCTCGACGGCAGCGAGGTCGACTACGTCAACGAGGGGCTGAACCGGTTCTTCCGCTTCAACAATCCCAACGTCAAGGACGAGTGCGGCTGTGGCGAGAGCTTTACCGTCTGAATTCGCCGTGATCGCGACAGGACTCGCTGGCGCCGCGACGAACAATTGTGTTCAAGGCGCCACGAGGACGCTATAATCTGCGCTCTTCGGCGCAACACGCCGCATCGCTTCGTTTTCCCGCGTCGCGCCGCCCCGGTCCCCGGGGCGGCGCGACGCCATCTACCTGGCATCCATGCCCACTTCCTGGGCCCAACTACTGGAGAGTTTCATGGCTACAGAGCGCACTCTGTCCATCATCAAGCCCGACGCCGTCGCCAAGAATGTCATCGGCGAGATCATCACGCGCTTCGAGAAGGCCGAACTGAAGGTCGTCGCCGCCAAGATGGTTCACCTGTCCCAGGAGCAGGCCGAAGGCTTCTACGCCGAGCACAAGGAACGCCCCTTCTTCGGCGACCTGGTGTCCTTCATGACCTCTGGTCCGGTCGTGGTGCAGGTGCTGGAAGGTGACAACGCCATCGCCAAGAACCGCGAGCTGATGGGCGCCACCAACCCGAAGGAAGCCGACGCCGGCACCATCCGCGCCGACTTCGCCTCCTCCATCGACGCCAATGCCGTCCACGGCTCCGACTCCCCCGAGTCCGCCGAGCGCGAAGTGAGCTACTTCTTCGGCGCAGACGAGATCTGCCCGCGCTAAGGGCGTCGGGGTCCGACCCTCGTGATTGCGGCCCCATCGGTGAACGGATGCCCCTGGCATCCGTTCGCTCCTTTCTGCCCACCGACCCGCTGAACCTGCCATGACCACCACCGCTGCTCCCCAACGCGTCAACCTGCTCGGCATGACCCGAGAAGAGATGGAAGCCTTCTTCCTCTCCATCGGCGAGAAGAAGTTCCGTGCCGCCCAGGTGATGAAATGGATTCACCACGAAGGCGTCGACGATTTCGCCGCCATGACCAACCTGTCCAAGGCGCTGCGCGCACGCCTCGAGGAAACCGCCGAGGTACGCGGTCCCAAGGTCGTCTATGAAGGCGCCTCCAAGGACGGGACGCGCAAGTGGGTAGTGGAGGTCGAGGACGGCAGCTACGTCGAAACCGTGCTTATCCCCGCCGACAACGGCAAGCGCCGCACCCTGTGTGTGTCATCCCAGGTCGGCTGCTCGCTGGACTGCAGTTTCTGCTCCACCGGCAAGCAAGGCTTTCAGCGTAACCTCACCAGCGCCGAGATCATCGGCCAGGTATGGGTCGCCTCCAACAGTGGCGGCTCACGCAAGGACAGCGCCAATCGTCCGGTCACCAACGTGGTGATGATGGGCATGGGCGAACCCTTGATGAACTACGACAACGTCGTGCCGGCGATGAAGCTGATGCTCGACGATCAGGGTTACGGCCTGTCGAAACGCCGTGTCACCCTGTCCACCTCCGGGGTGGTACCGATGCTCGACCGCCTGGGCGACGAACTCGACGTCAGCCTGGCGATCTCGCTGCACGCCGCCAATGATGCGCTGCGCAGCGAACTGGTACCGCTCAACCGCAAGTACAACATCCGCTCACTGCTGGACGCCTGCCACCGTTATCTGGCCAAGTGCGATGACACCCGCCAGGTCACCATCGAATACACGGTGATCAAGGACGTCAACGACCAGCAGGAGCATGCCCGTGAACTGGCGGAACTGTTGAAGGAACTGCCCTGCAAGATCAACCTGATCCCCTTCAACCCCTTCCCCCATTCCGGCTACGAGAAGCCCTCCCGCAACCAGGTGATGCGCTTCCAGCGCTGGCTCTACGAACTGGGTCATACCGCGCCGATCCGTTCGACCCGGGGCGATGACATCGACGCCGCCTGCGGCCAGCTGGTAGGACGGGTCAAGGATCGTACGCGTCGTCACGAACGCTACATTCAGTCGATCCAGATCGACGCCGACTGACCCTGCCGTCTTGACTTCATTCCGGCACGGCGCTTTGATATTCGGGCCTTTTCCTGCCCACGGGCGGGTGTCGCCAGACGCCTTCCCGCCACGGCCAAGCAGCGGGAGTACGACAACGCCATGACGTGCCAGGCAGACAGCTCAAGCGCCGGCCTGCGCGGCCTGGTCATCGGACTGGCCATCGCGCTCCCCCTGACGCTGACGCTTGCCGGCTGCGCCGTCGCCGTGCCCCAGTCCGACGAGTCCCCCGCCGTCGCCTATCGCAACCTCGGCGAAGCCTACCTGCGCCAGGGCAACCTTCCCCGCGCCACGGCGGCACTCGATCGCGCCGTCTCGCTCGATCCCGATGACGCCGCCGCGCTGCAGGCCCTGGCACTGATTCACCAACGCCAGGGGGAAGCGGCGCTGGCGGACGAGTTCTTTCGACGCGCCCTCGATGAAGACCCGAACTTCACCCGGGCACGCAACAATTACGCCGCCTTCCTGTATGATCGGGGGCAAACCGGTGAGGCCTGCGAGCAGCTTGAACAGGCCAGTCACGATATACACTATGCCCACCGGGCCCAGCTGTTTGCCAACCTGGGACGCTGCCGGTGGGAACTCGGCGAGGTCGAGACGGCCAGGGCGGCGCTGGAGCGATCCCAACGCATCGACTCGAGCCTGCCCGCGAGCCACTTGACCCTCGCCGAACTGGAATACGCACAGGGCAACCTTATGCGCGCCCGATCACAGTTGGATCGCTTCGTGAGCCAGGCGGGATGGACCACCGCCGCCAGGCAGCTTGCCGCTAGCCTGGGAGACGCCGACACCGGCGCCCGGACATCGGCCGAACCCGACCAGCCTTCACGCGCGCTTTGATCACTGTTTACACGATGAAGGAAGCTCAGCCATGAGCGACAGTCAGTACACCGACTCCGAGGTCTCCTTGTCCAAAACGCCCTCCGGGGACGCCTCTCCCGGCGCCTTGCTGTGCCATGAACGAGAGAGCCAGGGGCTGACCCGCGAGGAAGTCGGGGCAGCCCTCAACCTCCGTCCCGCCGTGATCGAGGGGCTGGAGATCGACAACTACGATGAAGTGCCGGTGGTGACCTACCGACGCGGCTACCTGCGCAGCTACGCCCAGTTGCTCGGCGTCGATGTCGGCCGGGTGATGGCGCTGTATGAAGCGCGCATGGGCAACGAGGAAGTCGAGCGCAAGGTCACCCCGGTGTACATCAACAAGCCCCCCTCGCGCCTGGGCGCCTGGCTGTTTCGGCTGATGACCCTGGTGGTCATCGCCGGCCTGATCGGGCTGACCCTGATGTGGTGGCAGAGCCGTGGTGGCAGCGAGCCGCCCGAGGTCAGCGACAACGGCCCGGTCTCGGTGGACACCATCGACGGCAACGCCGCGGTCAGCGACGAGGGCACCGAGGGCGACGACAACCTGCCCCCGCTGCCCGCCGAGGACAGCGAGATGGGACTGGTCGATGGCGAGCAGGCCTCCGCCGACAGCGCTGCAGAAAGCGCCGGCGCCGAGCCTGGCGCCTCGACGCCGAGCACCGTGGCGGCCACCGAAGCGGCTGCCGCCGAAGCCAGCGAGCCCGCTGACGACAGCGCCAACGACAGCACCGACCAGGCTGCAAGCGCTGGTGCCGACGACGCCAGCGCCGAGCAGACAGCTAGCGCCGACGATGCACAGGGCACCGAGGATGAGGGCGCCGCCGAGGCCGCGCCGGCTGCCGACAGCCGTCGTATCCTCAAGCTGACCTTCAACGAGCAGTCCTGGACCGAGATCTTCGACAGCACCAATACCCGTGTCTTCGTCGGCCTGCAGTCACCGGGCACCGAAGCCACCGTGGAGGGCGAGCCGCCCTTCCGCATGACTGTCGGCAACGCCACCGGCGTGGAGTTGTTGTGGGGCGGAGAAACCGTCGACCTGCAACAGCGTGCCGGCAGAAACAATGTCGCCCGCTTTACCCTGGGAGAGTGATTGATCGCCATGCATTCGCACTCACCGATCAAAAGACGCCAGTCACGCCAGATTCATGTCGGTTCGGTACCGGTCGGGGGCGACGCTCCCATCTCGGTGCAGAGCATGACCAACACCGACACCCTGGACGTCGAGGCCACCCTTGGCCAGATTCGTGCCCTCGAACAGGCCGGCGCCGATATCGTGCGCGTCTCGGTGCCGACCATGGACGCCGCCGAGGCCTTCGGTCGCATCAAGCAGGGCACCCAGGTGCCGCTGGTGGCCGACATCCACTTCGACTACCGCATCGCCCTGCGCGTGGCTGAGCTCGGCGTCGACTGCCTGCGCATCAACCCCGGCAATATCGGCCGTGAAGACCGCGTCCAGGCGGTGGTCTCCGCCGCCCGTGACAACGGTATCCCGATCCGTATCGGCGTCAACGCCGGCTCGCTGGAGAAGGACCTGCAGAAGAAGTACGGGGAACCGACGCCGGCGGCCCTGGTCGAATCGGCGATGCGCCATATCGATCACCTGGATCGCCTCGACTTTCCCGACTTCAAGGTCAGCGTCAAGGCCTCCGACGTGTTCATGGCGGTGGCCGCCTACCGTGACCTGGCCTCACGCATCGAGCAGCCGCTGCACCTGGGTATCACCGAGGCAGGCGGTCTGCGTTCGGGCACCGTCAAGTCCTCCATCGGCCTTGGCATGCTGCTGATGGACGGTATCGGCGACACCATCCGGGTATCGCTGGCAGCGGATCCGGTCGAAGAGGTCAAGGTCGGCTTTGACATGCTCAAGAGCCTGCGCCTGCGGGCCAAGGGTATCAACTTCATCGCCTGCCCAAGCTGTTCGCGTCAGAACTTCGACGTCATCAGCACCATGAACGCCCTCGAAGAGCGCCTCGAGGATGTGATGACGCCGCTGGACGTGGCCGTCATCGGCTGCGTGGTCAACGGCCCCGGCGAGGCCAAGGAAGCCGATCTGGGTCTGACCGGCGGCACCCCGGCCAACCTCGTCTACATCGACGGCAAGCCCGCCAGCAAACTGCGCAATGACCACCTGGTCGACGATCTCGAGGCGCTGATTCGCCAGAAGGTCGCCGAGAAGGAAGCGACAGAACGCGACGTCATCGCTCGCCTGTAACGCTCTCGCCCGGTGAGGCCGGGCGAGGGCCGTGACTACGGCGAGACCAAGGAGCAAGTTTTGAGCAAGAAGATCCAGGCCATCCGTGGCATGAATGACCTGTTGCCCGACGCCTCGCCGGTGTGGCAGTACTTCGAGTCCCAGGTTCAGGCGCTGATGAAGCGCTACGGCTACAACGAGATCCGTACCCCTATCGTCGAGCAGACGGCCCTGTTCGCCCGCTCGATCGGCGAGGTCACCGACATCGTCGAGAAGGAGATGTACACCTTCGAGGACCGCAACGGCGACAGCCTGACCCTGCGCCCCGAGGGCACCGCCAGCGCGGTTCGCGCGGCGATGGAACATGGCCTTCTGTACAACCAGACCCAGCGGCTGTGGTACACCGGCCCGATGTTCCGCCACGAGCGCCCGCAGAAGGGCCGCTACCGTCAGTTCCATCAGGTCGGGGTCGAGACCTACGGCCTGGAAGGCCCGGACATCGACGCCGAAGTCATCTTGCTGTCGGCGCGTCTATGGAAGCAGCTCGGCCTGTTTGATCACGTCACCCTGGAGCTCAATTCGCTGGGCTCCAACGAGGCGCGCGCGGCCTACCGCGATACCCTGGTGGCCTACTTCGAGCAGCACCGCGAGGTCCTCGACGAGGACTCGCTGCGCCGCCTGACCAGCAACCCGCTGCGTATCCTCGACTCGAAGAATCCGGCCATGGCCGAGATGCTGAGCCAGGCGCCCCAGCTGATGGATCACCTGGATCAGGAGTCCCGCGAGCACTTCGAGGCGCTGACCGCGCGACTCGACGCCGCCGGCATCGACTACGTGATCAACCCGCGCCTGGTGCGCGGTCTCGACTACTACTGCCGCACCGTGTTCGAGTGGACCACCGACGCCCTCGGCAGCCAGGGCACCGTGTGCGCCGGCGGACGCTACGACGGTCTGGTCGAGCAGCTCGGCGGCAAGCCGACCCCGGCGGTGGGCTTCGCCATGGGCATCGAGCGTCTGATCCTGCTGCTCGAGACCCTGGACATCGTGCCGCAGGAGGCCCGCGCCCCGCTCGACGCCTACGTGCTGGGCATGGACGCCAGCACCGACGGCGACGCCATGGCCCTGGCCGAGCGCCTGCGCGATGAACTGCCGGCCCTTGGCGTGCAATTGCACTGTGGCGGCGGCAGCTTCAAGAGCCGCATCAAGAAGGCCGATCGCAGCGGTGCCCGCCTCGCCCTGCTGATCGGCGAAAACGAACGTGAAAACGGCCAGGTGGCGATCAAGTTCCTGCGTGACGACCGCGAACAACGCGTGGTCGAGCAAGCGTCCTTGGCCACCACCCTGACGAGCCTGCTGTCCGAGTGACGGCACGACCATTAGAAGGAGACCGCCCGTGGCGGAGCTGAGAACCGAAGAAGAACAGCTTGAGGCGATCAAGCGCTGGTGGAAGGAAAACGGCACCTCGCTGCTCGCCGGTGCGGTACTGGCCGCCGCTGGCGTGTTCGGCTGGAACGCCTGGCAGGACTACCAGCAGGGGCAGGCCGTGGCCGCCTCCAGCAGCTACCAGCAGCTTCTTGACCTGGCCAGCCGCGACAGCCTCGACGACGGGGCCCTGGCCCAGGCCCAGGGGCTGGTCGACACCCTGCAGGAAGACCACGACGGCACCCTGTACAGCGAGCTTGCGCTGCTGCTCGAGGCCCGCCTGGAGGTCGACGCAGGCGATGTCGAGGGCGCCCGCGAGTCGCTGGAGACCCTCATCGAGGGCAGCGACGATGGTTACCTGACCGGCCTCGCCCGCCTGCGCCTGGCGCGCCTGCAGAGCGCCGAGGGCAACCACGAGACCGCCCTTGCCACCCTCGACGGTGACATCCCCGAGGCCCTGGCCGCCCAGCGCGACAACGTGCGCGGCGACATCTACCACGCCACCGGCCAGCACGACCAGGCCGCCGAGGCCTGGCAGAGCGCCCAGTCACTGGCCGAAGAAAGCGGTCAGCCGCTCTACGGTATCTCGCTCAAGCTCGACGACCTCGGTGATCAGGAGGCCACCCTATGAAGACCCCGTTTAACCGAACCCGGATCGCCCTGGCGACCGCCGTCACCCTGACCGCCCTGCTGACCGGCTGCGCCAGCAAGTCCGAGCCCCAGTATCCGCCCAAGGAGCTCAAGGACTTCGCCGAGTCCACCCGGGTCGAAACCCGCTGGAGCGAAGGCGTGGGCGCAGGCCTGGGTGAGGCCACCTACCCCATCGAACCCGCCCTGGCCGGTTCCACCCTGTTCGCCGCCGACGAGGAAGGCCTGGTCGAGGCGTTCAACACCGCCAACGGCGACACCCAATGGGAAGCCGAACTGGATTCACCGATCTCCAGCGGTATCACCGCAGTGGACGGCGATCTGTTCCTCGCCACCCGCAATGGCGAGGTGGTCGCCCTCGACCAGCGCAATGGCCGGGTCAAGTGGCGTACCCGTGTGCCCAGCGAAGTGCTGGCCGCGCCCCAGCCGACCACCCAGCTGTTGATCGTGCAGGCGGTGGACGGCACCGTGACCGCCCTGGATCGCCTGTCCGGTGACCGCCAGTGGGTGTTCAGCGCCAATATGCCGTCGCTGACCCTGCGCAGCACCGGCACCCCCACCGCCATCGATCAGGTGACCTTCGCCGGCTTTGCCAACGGCCGTCTGTCGATCATCGACAACCGCTCGGGCCAGCAGATCTCCGAGCGCACCATCGCCGTGGCCACCGGCATGAATGACATCGACCGTCTGGTCGACCTGGCCGGCCAGCCGGTGCTGACTCCGGACGGCCGCCTGTTCGTGACCAGCTTCAATGGTCGCCTGGTGGCGCTCAACGCCCAGAGCGGCGAGACCCTGTGGTCGACGCCGTTGTCCAGCTACCACACCCCGGTGCTGGTGGGCGAGACGCTTTACGTGGTCGACGAGGCCAGCCGCCTGATCGCCTTCGACGCCAACAGCGGCAACGAGCTGTGGCGCCTGGAGGACCTCTACGGTCGCTCGGTGACCGCCCCGGCCTTCGCCGACGGCCGCATCGTGCTCGGCGACGCCGAAGGCTATGTGCACTTTATCGACGCCAGCAGCGGACGCCTGGTCGGCCGCACCCATATTGACGGCTCAGGCATCAGCGTGCGCCCTCTCACCGACGGCAAGCGCGTGTACGCCCTGGCCAATGACGGAAGCCTGGAGGCTCTGGACATCCGCCCATGACCCCCGTGATCGCACTGGTCGGCAGGCCCAATGTGGGCAAGTCGACCCTGTTCAACCGCCTGACCCGCTCTCGCGACGCCCTGGTGGCCGATTTCCCCGGCCTCACCCGGGATCGCAAGTACGGCAACGGTATGCTCGGCAACAAGGCCTACACCGTCATCGACACCGGCGGCATCAGCGGTGACGAGGAAGGCATCGACGCGGCCATGGCCGAACAGTCGCTGCAGGCCATCGACGAAGCCGACATCGTGCTGTTCCTGGTGGACGCGCGTGCCGGCCTCAATGTCGCCGACGAGGCCATCGCCAACCACCTGCGGGTCAACCAGAAGAAGACCTGGCTGGTGGTCAACAAGACCGACGGCCTCGAGGAACACTCGGCCATGGCCGACTTCTGGCAGCTCGGTCTCGGCGATCCCCGGCCCATCGCAGCGGCCCACGGCCGTAATGTCACCGCGCTGATCGACGAGGTGCTCTCGCCGTTCCCCGAGCGCGACATGGACATCCCCGCGGATACCGGCAGCAAGGGTATCCGGATCGGTGTCATCGGTCGTCCCAACGTGGGCAAGTCGACCCTGGTCAACCGCCTGCTGGGCGAGGACCGGGTGGTGGTATTCGACGAGGCCGGCACCACCCGCGACGCCATCGAGATCCCCTTCGAGCGTCGCGGCAAGCCCTACGTACTGGTCGATACCGCCGGCGTCCGGCGGCGCAAGAACGTCACCGAGGTGGCCGAGAAGTTCTCGATCATCAAGACCCTGGACGCGATCAAGGAGTGCCACGTCGCGATCATGGTGCTCGATGCCCGCACCGGCCTGGTGGAGCAGGATCTGCACCTGCTCGACTATGTGCTGACCTCGGGCCGCGCGCTGGTACTGGCGGTCAACAAGTGGGACGGCCTGGAAAGCGAGGCCAAGGACAAGATGCGCGCCGAGATCAAGCGCCGTCTGGGCTTCGCCGACTACGCCGAGCTGCACTTCATCTCGGCCTTGCACGGCACCGCCGTGGGCGACCTGTACCCGTCGCTGGAGCGCGCCTTCGCCTCCGCCAACAGCCACTGGTCGACCAACCGTCTGACCACGCTGCTGCAGGACGCCGTCGAGCAGCACCAGCCGCCGATGGTCCACGGCCGCCGGATCAAGCTGCGCATGGCCCACCAGGGCGGCAGCAATCCGCCGATCATCGTGGTCCACGGCAACCAGACCGACAAGCTGCCCGAAGCCTACAAGCGCTACCTGACCAACACCTTCCGCAAGGTGCTCAAGGTCCGTGGCACGCCGATGCGCTTCGAGTTCCGCTCCGGCAAGAACCCCTACGACCGTCTGGCCGAAGCCTCCGACAAGGAAAAGGCCAAGAAGCGCGAACTGGGGCGCACCAAGGAGGCGCGCAAGAGCCGCCGCTAAGCGTCACCGGCGTCACTCGCCGCTCTTTCGCCCCTGGTGTTGAACGACAACGAAACGCCCGGTCCCTCGCCAGAGGAACCGGGCGTTTTCGTGCACGCATGCTGCCGGATGTCGAGACCATGCCTCGCTCGCTGCTGAGCCTGGCCTGCAAGCCTGCGGCAGCGCCTCAGGCTTGCTCTGCCAGGCGACGAGCCCCTACCCAGTCCAGCGCAAACTGGTAGGCACAGCGGCCGCTGCGTCCGCCTCTCATGGTGGCAAAGCGGGTGGCCGCCACCGGCGCTTCGTCATCCCAGTCCTGCGGCTGGCCCAGGCGCTCGACCCAGTGGCGACAGGTATCGAGATAGGTCTCCCGGTTGAACGGATGAAACGCCAGCCACAACCCGAAGCGGTCGGACAGCGAGATCTTCTCCTCCACCGCATCGCCGTGGTGCAGCTCCTCGCCGTCCGGCGTCAGGTGGCTCTGCTGGTTGTCGCTCATATGCTCCGGCATCAGGTGGCGCCGGTTGGAGGTGGCGTAGATCAGCACGTTTTCCGGGGGGCCGGTCAGGGTGCCGTCGAGGACACTCTTGAGCGCCTTGTAGGCGTCGTCGGATCCTTCGAAGGACAGATCATCGCAGTACACCACGAAGCGCGCCGGTTCGTGACGCAACTGCTCCACCAGCAGCGGCAGTCCGGCCAGGTCGTGGCGGTCCACCTGGATCAGCCGCAGACCTTCGTCAGCCAAGGTGTTGAGCAGCGCGCGCACCATCGACGACTTGCCACTGCCACGAGAGCCCCACAGCAGCGCGTGATTGGCCGGCAGGCCACGCAGAAAGGCCCGCGTATTGGCCAGCAGCTCGCGCTTCTGGCGCTCCACCCCGACCAGGTCGTCCAGGCTCAGGGCATCCCGAGGCGGCACCGGCACCAGTTGCCCGCCGAGGGCGTGGCGCTGCCACAGCGCAGCGACGTCACGACGCCAGTCCACCGCAGGGCGGGGCTCGGGCAGCCAGGGTTCGACGCGATCGAGAAGGGCCAGCAGGCGCTGGGCGAGTTGAGTGTCCATCGGGGCAGGTGTCCTTGTAACGAATGATGGCCGCCGGTCAGGGTCTGTCGCTGGATAGCGACCGGCCGTGCACTACCTTTGCTGTTGACCCTTCCAGCAGTCCGGGTATCTTGGGCAACACTGTATAAATTGCTGCGCTCGATATCCAGGCCGCCGGCGGTGCTCGGGGTCCTCATTGACGGCCAGTCAACTCCGGCCCCTCCTCTCCGGCGGCAACCTGCCTATCATCGCTCGCAGTATTTATACAGCGCCCCCCGGCCCTTGCAGCGCGGGGACTGACTGGCACCGATTCTACACGCTCGGGCTCGACCCCGGCGGATCATGACAAGGAGACCCCCCATGCGCTGGATGAAGGCCGTGGGCGCCTGCGCCCTGATGGTTACCGTTGCTGCCTGTTCCACCTCACCCACTGGTCGCTCCCAGATGCTGTTGCTGGACGAACAGCAGCTCAGCCAGATGGGGGCCCAGGCCTTCGACCAGTACCAGCAGCAGCTGCCCACCGTGGACGGGCGCCAGCTCGAGTACGTGCAGTGCGTGACCCGCAACGTGGTCCAGGCGCTGCCGCAAGACCAGCGCAACCAGAACTGGCAGGTCAAGGTGTTCGAGTCCGAGGACGCCAACGCCTTTGCCCTGCCGGGCGGCTACGTGGGGGTCAACACCGGTCTGCTCGACGTCGCCACCAACCAGGACCAGCTGGCCACCGTCATCGGCCACGAGATCGCCCACGTGCTGGCCCATCACGCCAACGAGCGCGCCTCCACCGAAAGCGCGACCCAGCTTGGCATGTCGGTGGTCGGTACGGCCCTCGGCTCCCAGGGGGTCACCGGCAGCGATCAGTTGATGGCGGCCATGGGCATGGGCGCCCAGTACGGCATCCTGCTGCCGTTCTCGCGCAGTCACGAGAGTGAGGCCGACACCATCGGCCTGCAGCTGATGGCCGACGCCGGCTTCGATCCCCGCGCCAGCGTCCAGCTGTGGCAGAACATGAGCGCCGCCGGCGGCGGCCAGCCGCCGGAGTGGATGTCCACCCACCCGGCACACGGCAACCGTATCGCCGGGCTCGAGGCGGGCATGAACGACGCCATGGCCCGCTACGAGCAAGCCCAGGCCCGTGGCCTGACGCCCAGCTGCAAGGCATCCTGAACCAGAACAGCCCCTGCCCTGCAGCCTGTCACCAGGCCGCTGACAAGGGGGCATCTATCGCCGAGGCCTCTATTCCTGGAGGCCTCTATTCCTGGAGGCCTCGGCTCCTGTCACTTCCACGCTTCGTTGGTGCCATGAAACTCACCTCCACCAGGCTCGGCCTGATCCTGCTCGTCGTGCCCATTGTGGTGCTGTTGACCCTGTTTTTTGTGGAACTCGGCGATATCCGCCAGTGCGAACTGGTCGACCAGGGCCACTGGAACTACCTGGCCGGCCACTGTGGCGACACGCCGTCGCCCTTCGTTCCCTGGATCGTCCGCAGCCCCTGGCTGGTCAACGGCGGCCTGCTGGTGTCGGTGGTCGGGCTGGGGCTGTGCATGCTGGGGCTCTACCGTCGACGCGGCTGAAACGCGGCGCGCGGCTGCTGGCTGACGACCAGGGGCTGACGGCTCCTGACCGACGACAACGACGCCCAACGACAACGGCGCCCCATGGCAATGAGCCAGGGGCGCCGTTGTCGTTGCTGCCGATGTGTCCGCGAAAGTGGCTTCAGCCGGCGTCGAGCTCTGCTCGCAGCTTTCGATGCAGTGGGCCGGTATCCGGCGTGACGCCACGCCAGCGTTCAAAGGCCGCCGCCGCCTGTTCCACCAGCATGCCGAGACCATCGCTGGTGCTCGCCCCTCGCTCGGCCGACCAGGCCAGAAACACCGTCGGCTCGGCGCCGTACATCATGTCGTAGGCGACAGCCCCCTCGTTGAAGAGATCCTCCGGCAGCGGCGGCAGGTCCCCGGCAAGGCTTGCGCTGGTGCCGTTGATGACCAGGTCATAGCGCTCGTCGACGGCGTCGTAGCCGCCGCCCAACACGGGGCCCAGGTCGGCGAAATCCCGCGCCAGCGCCTCGGCCTTGGCGGCGGTGCGGTTGGCCAGCCGCAGCGAGGCGGGACGTCGCGACAGCAACGTTTCCAGCGCGCCGCGCACCGCGCCTCCGGCACCCAGCACCAGGATACGTGCACCCTCAAGCCTTACCTGCTGGCGCTCCAGGTCCGCCACCAGGCCAATACCATCGGTATTGTGGCCCTCGACGCTGCCATCGGCCTTGAGCGTCAGGGTGTTGACCGCCCCGGCCCGCTGCGCCTGTTCGCTCAGGCTGTCGCACAGCCGGTAGGCGTCTTCCTTGAACGGCACCGTCACATTGGCGCCGCGCCCGCCTTCGGCAACAAAGGCGCGCCAGGCTCCGCCGAAGTCCTCCAGTGGCGCCTCGATGGCGGTGTATTCCAGCGATTCACCGGTCTGCTCGGCAAAGGTGCTGTGGATCACCGGCGATTTCGAATGCCCCACCGGATTGCCGAACACACAGTAACGATCGTTCATCGGACGGTTAACCTCGCTCTTGACGTTGTCGTATGCCGCATTGTGACCGCTGACGGTCATCGCGCTTGGCTCGAGGCCTCTTCACCAAGCCAGTCCCGGGGCACCAGATAGGCATCCAGCGCCGCCTCGGGAGAGCCGGGCTGCGGCTGGTAGTCGTACTGCCAGCGCGCCAGCGGCGGCATCGACATCAGGATGGACTCGGTGCGACCGCCGCTCTGCAGGCCAAACAGGGTGCCACGGTCCCAGACCAGGTTGAATTCCACGTAGCGACCTCGCCGATACAGCTGGAATTCACGTTCGCGCTCGCCCCAGGGGGTATCGCGACGACGTTCCACGATGGGCAGATAGGCGTTCAGGAAGCCATCCCCTACCGCGCGCTGAAACGCGAAGCAGCGGTCGAAGCCCCCCTCGTTGAGGTCATCGAAGAACAGACCACCGACACCACGGGTCTCGCCTCGGTGCTTGAGGAAAAAGTAGTCGTCGCACCAGCGCTTGTAGCGGTCGTAGACGTCGTCACCGAACGGCTGGCACAGCTCATGGGCCACCCGGTGCCAGTGACAGGCGTCTTCAAACTGGGGGTAGTAGGGCGTCAGGTCAAAGCCGCCGCCAAACCACCATACCGGCGCCTCGCCCTCGGCACTGGCGATGAAGAAGCGCACATTGCCGTGGCTGGTGGGTACGTGGGGATTACGCGGATGCAGCACCCAGGACACCCCCACCGCCTGAAAGCCGCGCCCGGCGAGTTCCGGGCGTGCTGCGGTGGCCGCCGGGGGCAGGGTCGCGCCGTGAACGTGGGAGAAATTGACCCCGCCCTTTTCGAACAGCGCGCCTTCCTCGATGACCCGGGAACGGCCACCACCGCCTTCCTCACGCACCCAGTCGTCTTGATGGAAGCGCCCTTCGCCGTCGGCCTCGGCCAGGGCCTCGCACAGGCGATCCTGCAATTCCAGCAGGTAGCGTTTGACCTCTTCGAGATTGGGCTCGGACACGTCTGCTCCTGTTGTTGACTAAAAAGCGATGAGTAAAAGCGATGCGTAAAAAGGTGCGCCCAGGGCCAGGCCGAGAGCCATGTCAGTGGCGCAGGGTCTCGCGGCTTAGCAGGTCACGGATGGTGCTGGGGCGAGGATTGCCGCCCAACGCTCCCGGCACGACCGCGTCCAGCTCGTTGCCGAAGATGCGCCGAATGTCCGCTTCGCTCATGGCCGGCGCTTCTCCTGCCCGGTTGGCCGAGGTGGACACCAGCGGCCCGCCGAAGGCACGACACAGCGCCTGTACACCGGGATGATCGCTGACCCTCAGCGCCACCTTGTCGTGGCAGCCTCGTACCAGCGACGGGGTGCGACCATTGTCCGGCACCAGCCAGGTGTTGGGGCCCGGCCAGCTGGCGACAAGAGGCGCATGAAGGTCGGCGGGCAATCCTTCGAGCCAGGGAGCAAACTGCTCGATGGTGGCGGCGATCAGGATCACCCCCTTGGCCGGGTCACGGCGCTTCAGGCGTAACAGCCGGGTCAGCGCCTCTTCGTTGTCGGGATCGCAGCCCAGGCCCCAGACGGCCTCGGTGGGATAGGCAATGACACCGCCACGACGCAGGGCGTCGACGACGGGCACGAGGGAGGAATCGGAATCACTCATGGGGTCGTTATCTGAATCGGTACCGAATCGAAAGATCAGGGTAGGGAGTATCGTTGCGCCATGCTAGCACGGCGTCGGGACTTGCGTCGCACGCCGCTGTCGCCGCCGACGTAGGCGATCCGCCCATTCCCCCACGGCCATTGGCACCCTGTTCGGCCGGGCCTCGTCATCGGGCGGCTAGCCCTTGCCCCCATCCAGGCGCACCCAGCCGCCGGCCACCAGCCCGGCCTGTCCTGCGATCTCGAGCAGCGTCAGTTCACGCTGGCAGGCGGCCACATCGCATCCCGCCAGCCCCATCAGATCGTCCACCGCCAACGGGGTGGCGCTCAGCAGATCGAGCAGCCGGCGACCGGGGGAAGGCGCGGGCCTTGCCCCGGTGCGCTCGGAGGCGCTGTCTAGAGGACTATCGACAGGATGATCGCCAGGGCTATCTACAGGACCATCTACATGACCATCGGCGGCACCAGCCGCAATGCTCTGCGGGGTCGCGCGTCGCGGCCCCCAGCACGCCAGTTCCTCGAACAGGTCGTCGGGGTGTCTGACCAGGGCGGCGCCCTCGCGGATCAGCCGCAGGCAGCCCCTGGCCTGGGGCGAGTGGATGGAGCCGGGTAGCGCCAATACCTCGCGGCCCTGCTCGCCGGCCAGGCGGGCACTGACCAGCGAACCGCTGTGTTCGGCGGCCTCCACCACCAGCACACCGCAGGACAGCCCGGTGACGATGCGGTTGCGTCGGGGAAAATCCCCCGAGCGTGGCCGCACGCCAGGGGGAGACTCCGCCAGCAGCAGGCCACCGTCGTCGCGCAGGCGCCGATACAGGGCGCCGTGCTGGCCGGGATAGACCACGTCGACGCCGCCGGCCAGCACCGCGATACTGCGCCCCCCGAGATCCAGCGCCGCCGCCTGGGCGGCACCGTCGATGCCGAGCGCCATGCCGCTGACCAGACACCAGCCGGCCTCCGCCAGCGCCACCGCAAAACTGCGCGCATTGACCAAGCCTTCGCGGGTGGGCCGCCGCGACCCCACCAGGGCAAGCCTCGGCGGTACCAGGGCATCGAGATCGCCAAGCGCCCACAGCAGCACCGGCGGGTCCGGGATCTGGTCGAGCAGGGCCGGCCAGCGCGGATGATCGGGATGCAGCAGGTGGCGCGCCTCGGCCCGCTCATGGAGGCGACATCCATTGGCAGCGCTGCGCTCTTTGCTGCCGTCTTGGGCGGCTTGTGAGCCTTGGCTGGCTTGGCTGGCGTGAAGCTCCCCGGCCTCGCCGGCCAGCCACGCCTCGGCCTGCTCGATCAACGCCGTCAGCGGGCTGCGCCTGGGATGATCCAGCCACAAGCGCAGTTCCGCCGCGGCCCCGGGTGGCAGCCGGGCCAGCCAGCCACCGGGCCAGTCAGGGTTTAACTGGCGCAGGCGAGCCAACCGTCGTGGGCCCACCTGAGGCAGTGCGTTCAACGCCATCCAGCGTGCGAAGCCAAGTTCCATGACAGAGCCCTCCCTGGCCGAGTGCCGGCAGTATAGGCAGGCAGGCGCGACACGCCTTGGCGGTCTTCGCCGTCTCGGCTCCAGGCGGTGCGCGACGGCGATTCTGGCATGTTATAGTAGCGACCTATCACGCTCATTGGCGCCAACGACTAGGGTCACCCCCGGCGTCGTCCTAGAATGGGCAACACGAACCGAACGAATAACGGTGGTACCACAGCATGGCCAGACTCCCTATTCTCGAGTTTCCCGACGAGCGGCTGCGCAACAAGGCAGTGCCCGTCGAAAACGTCGATGACGAGGTCCGCCAGCTGGTCGATGACATGCTGGAGACAATGTACGCCGCACCGGGTATCGGCCTCGCCGCCACCCAGGTGGACGTGCATCGCCGAGTCATCGTGATCGACGTCAGCGAAGATCAGTCCACCCCGTTGGTGCTGATCAACCCCGAGGTCACCCCGCTGGGAGACGAACGGGAACCGATGCAGGAAGGCTGCCTGTCGATCCCCGAGTACTACGCCGAGGTGCCGCGTGCGCTGCGGGTACACCTGAAGGCTCAGGGACGCGACGGCGAGCCCTACGAGCTCGAAGCCGACGGACTGCTGGCCCACTGTATCCAGCATGAGCTCGACCACCTCGAGGGCGTACTGTTCGTCGACTACCTGTCACCGCTCAAGCGTGACCGGGTGATGAAGAAGATGCAGAAGCGTCATCGCCAGATGCAGGGCGCCTGAGCCGCTGCGCAGCCCTCAGGCCGCCGCCATCTCGGCCCAGAAATAGCCATTGCCCCGGCCCCGCAACCGCCTACGACGAAGACCGACAACGTGAATCACGTTGTCGGTCTTCGTCGTTTCGCCCGTCTCCGTTACTATTGTCCCCGCATTCTTCGGCCAAGGCCCTGAACATGACCCGATCGCTGCGCGTGATCTTCGCTGGCACGCCCGACTTCGCCGCCGAGAGTCTCTCGGCGCTGCTGGCCAGTCACCACCAGGTGATTGCCGTCTATACCCAACCCGATCGCCCCGCCGGACGCGGCCGCAAGCTGACGCCAAGCCCGGTCAAGTCGCTGGCGCTGGAGCACGGCCTGCCGGTGTACCAGCCCGAGCGGCTCAGGGACGAAGCCGAACAGCGCGCCCTGGCGGCGCTGGACGCCGACGTCATGGTGGTGGTGGCCTACGGCCTGATCCTGCCGCTGCCGGTACTCGAGGCACCGCGCCTGGGCTGCCTCAACGTCCACGCCTCGCTGCTGCCGCGCTGGCGCGGTGCAGCACCGATTCAGCGGGCGATCGAGGCCGGCGATGACGAGAGCGGCGTCACCATCATGCAGATGGACGAGGGACTCGATACCGGCGACATGCTGATCATCCGGCGCACCGAGATCCTGCCCACCACCACCGGCGGCGAATTGCACGATCGCCTGGCCGAGATCGGTGGCAAGGCCATGGTCGAGGCCCTCGACCGACTCGCCGACGGTGAGCTTGCCGCCACGCCGCAGCCCGAACAGGGCGTCACCTACGCCTCCAAGCTCAGCAAGGCCGAGGCCGAGCTGGACTTCGCCCAGCCCGCCGCGACCCTGGCCGCCCGTGTGCGCGCCTTCAATCCCTGGCCGGTGACCTGGTGCGCGCTGGGCGATGAGCGCCTGCGTATCCACCTGGCCGAGCCGACCGACGACGGCGCACCAGAGTCGCCCGGCACCATCACCCGCGCCGACACCGAGTTGCTGGTGGCCTGTGGCGACGAGGGCCGCCAGCGCCTTCGCATCACCCGGGCCCAGCTGCCCGGCGGCAAGGCACTGGCGGTATCCGAGCTGTTGCGCGCCAGGGCCGAACGCTTTCCCCAGGGCACGCTGCTGGGACGTCCTTTCCCGGAGACCTCCGCATGAGCGATTCTCAACCCCCACGCGATCGCAAGCCGCCCCACCATGGCCGCCGTCACGCCAACGCACGGCGCGACATGGGTGACTGTGTCCGCGCCGCCGCAGCCAAGGCGCTGGTGCCGGTGATCACCGGCAAGGGCTCACTGGCCACCCTGGACGACCATCAGGTGGTGGCCCGCGACCGTGCCCTGTTCAAGGCCATGTGCTTCGGCGTCTGCCGCACCCTGCCACGGCTCGAGGCACTGGCCGCCCAGCTGCTCGAGAAACCGTTCAAGAGTCGCGACGCCGACATCCAGGCGCTGCTGCTGCTGGGCGCCTATCAACTCCTGTACCTGCGCATCCCGGCCCACGCGGCGGTAGGCGAGACCGCCGGTGCCGCGCGACTGCTCGGCAAGGCCTGGGCCACCCGGGTGCTCAACGGCTGTCTGCGCCGGCTGCAGCGCGAGTCGTCGACGCTGGAAGCCGAAGTCGACCGTGACCCGGCGGTGGCGCTGTTGCACCCACGCTGGTGGCTCAAGTCGCTGCGCCAGGCCTGGCCCGATGACTGGCAGGCGATCTGCGCGGCCAACAACCAGCCCGGACCGATGACCCTGAGGGTCAATCGTCGCCACAACGACCGCGAGCAGTACCTGGATATCCTCGACGGTGCCGGCATCTCCGCCAGGCTCTGCGCCCACGCCCCGGACGGGCTGGTGCTGGAAACCGCCCGCGACGTGGAGGCGCTGCCCGGCTTCGCTCAGGGCCACGTCAGTGTCCAGGACGAGGCCGCCCAACTGGCTGCGGTGCTGCTTGGCCCGGTGGTGGCACCGCGGCCGGGTGCACGGGTGCTCGACGCCTGCTGCGCTCCAGGTGGCAAGACCGCTCACCTGCTCGAGCTGTTCGACGTCGATCTGCACGCCATCGACTCCGATGCCGCGCGTCTGGCACGGGTGGAAGACACCCTGACTCGTCTGGGCCTGTCGGCGACCCTGGCACAGGGCGACGCCACCGAGCGTGACTGGTGGGACGGCACCCCGTTCGACGCCATCCTGCTCGACGCCCCCTGCTCCGGCAGTGGCGTCATCCGCCGTCATCCCGACATCAAGCGCCTGCGTCGGCCCAGCGACATCGCCCAGCTGGCGCAGTTGCAGCGCGCGCTGCTCGACAATCTGTGGCCGCTGCTAAAGCCCGGCGGCACCTTGCTCTACGCCACCTGCTCGGTGCTTCCGGAAGAGAATCGCGACCAGATCCGCGACTTTCTCGCGCGCACCCCGGACGCCAGCGAGCAGATGCCCGACGGCATCGCCTGGGGCCAGGTTTCCGGGGCCGGACGCCAACTGTTACCGAAGGTCGACAGCCATGACGGCTTCTTCTATGCCAGACTGGTGAAGGCGGGCCGCTAGTCCGACCAGGACGTCGGCCTGGCCGCCCGTGACCTATGCTTCTCCAACAGGGAGTCTGTATGAGCCAACACGTCTACAAGCAGATCGAGTTGACCGGTTCCTCGGAAACCAGCATCGAAGATGCGGTGCAGCGGGCCATCACCAAGGCCTCGGAAACCGTGCATGACCTGCGCTGGTTCGAGGTGACCGATACCCGCGGCCATATCGAGAATGGCCGGGTGGCCCACTGGCAGGTCACGGTCAAGGTCGGCTTCACCCTCGACTGACCTGCGAGGCTGATTCGACCCGGAGACCCACGGGACTTGCATTGCGCAAGTCCTGCGGTGTTTCCTTTCAGCACAGGGCGGGACTCTCCCGCCCTGTTGTACTGTTCAGAGCTCGGGTATGCTGGCTCAATGCTGCAACGCACCATAGGCTCTGAACCCCTCTTCGGACACGACGACGATGAAGATCATCATTCTCGGCGCCGGCCAGGTTGGCGGCACCCTGGCGGAGCACCTGGCCCGCGAGGAGAACGACATCACGGTGGTGGACACCGACGGTGAGCGCCTGCGCGAGCTGCATACCCGGCTCGACATCCGCACCGTCTCCGGGGCGGCCTCCTACCCCATGGTGCTACGCCAGGCCGGCTGCGAAGACGCCGACATGCTGATCGCGGTGACCAACTCCGACGAGGTCAACATGATCGCCTGTCAGGTCGCCCATACCCTGTTTCGTACCCCGACCAAGATTGCCCGAGTGCGCGCCACCGCCTACCTGGCGCGCAAGGGACTGTTCGCCCACGAGGCGGTGCCCATCGACGTGCTGATCAGCCCCGAGCAGGTGGTCACCGACCATATTCGCCGGTTGATCGAGCACCCCGGCGCCCTGCAGGTGCTGGAATTCGCCGGTGGACTGGTCCAGCTGGTGGCGGTCAAGGCCTTCTACGGCGGTCCGCTGGTCGGCCAGGAGCTCGGCTTCCTGCGCCGTCACATGCCCAGCGTCGACACCCGGGTGGCCGCCATCTACCGGCGCAACCGTCCGATCATTCCGCGTGGCGACACCGTGATCGAGGCCGACGACGAGGTCTTCTTCATCGCCGCCCGGCGCGATATCCGCGCGGTGATGAGCGAGCTGAGGCGACTGGATCGCGACTTCCGCCGGGTGGTGATCGCCGGCGGCGGCAACATCGGCGAGCGCCTGGCCGAGCACCTCGAGCACAGCCACCAGGTCAAGATGATCGAGCACAGCCTCGAGCGCTGCACCCAGCTCTCCGAACGCCTCGACCGCACCGTGGTACTGCACGGCAGCGCGACCAGCAAGCGCCTGCTGGAAGAGGAGAACATCGAGGACTGCGACATCTTCTGTGCGCTGACCAACGACGACGAGGTCAACATCATGTCGTCGATGCTGGCCAAGCGCATGGGGGCCAAGAAGGTGCTCACCCTGATCAACAACGCCGCCTACGTGGATCTGGTCCAGGGCGGCGAGATCGACATCGCCATCTCGCCCCAGCAGGCCACCATCGGCAGCCTGCTGACCCATGTGCGCCGCGGTGACATCGTCAACGTCCACTCGCTGCGCCGCGGCGCCGCCGAGGCCATCGAGGCCATCGCCCACGGCGACAGCCAGTCCTCCCGGGTGGTCGGTCGTGCCATCGGCGACATCGACCTGCCCGGTGGCTCCACCATTGGCGCGGTGGTGCGCGGCAAGGAAGTGCTGATCGCCCACGACGACGTGGTGGTGGAGAGCGGTGACCACGTCATCCTGTTCGTGGTCGACAAGCGCAAGATTCGTGACGTCGAACGCCTGTTCCAGGTCGGATTGACCTTTTTCTGATGGGCGCGCCCCTCGCCCCTGCCGCCATACCAAGGAGAGCCGCCGCATGAGTCCGATGCCGACCGGGCTTGAGACGACGACCCGTCCCGACATGTCCCCCGCCTGTTGCTGTCAGCCAGGAGGCAGGACGCCATGAGCCTGAGGATGATCCTGCGCATTCTCGGGCTGCTGCTGATGATGTTCAGCCTGACCATGGTGCCGCCCATCGCCATCTCGCTGTTGTTCGGCGACGGCACCTGGGACGCCTTTCTGATCGCCATCGCCATCACCGTGCTGACCGGCGCGCTGATGTTCCTGCCCAATCGTCGCGCCCGGCGGGAGTTGCGCACCCGCGACGGCTTTTTGATCGCGGCCATGTTCTGGACGGTGCTGGGGCTGTTCGGTTCGCTGCCGCTGATGCTCACCGGCAGCACCGCACTGTCGTTCACCGACGCGGTGTTCGAGTCGTTTTCGGGGCTGACCACCACCGGCGCCACGGTGATCACCGGCATCGACTTCCTGCCCGAGGCGATCCTCTACTACCGTCAGCAGCTGCAGTGGCTCGGTGGCATGGGCATCGTGGTGCTGGCGGTGGCGATCCTGCCGACCCTGGGGGTCGGCGGCATGGCGCTGTACCGCACCGAGATCCCGGGGCCGCTCAAGGATTCCAAGCTGACCCCGCGGATCACCGAGACCGCCAAGGCCCTGTGGTACATCTACGCCACCCTGACGGTGGTGTGCATGCTGGCCTACATGGCCGCCGGGATGGACTGGTTCGACGCCCTGGGCCACAGCTTCTCCACCGTGGCCATCGGCGGTTTCTCGACCCACGACGCCAGCATCGGCTACTTCGACAGCGCGGTGATCGAGGCCATCTGCATCGTCTTCATGCTGATCTCCGCGCTCAGTTTCAGCCTGCACTTCCTGGCCTGGCGCGAACGCCGTATCGGCCACTACTGGGAAGACTCCGAGGCGCGCTTTCTATTGCTGTACCTGACGGGGCTGGCCAGTATCACCGTGGTGGTGCTGTGGTTGACCGGCACCGAAGAGACCACCGTGGGACTTCGCCACGGCATCTTCGAGGTGGTCTCGGTAGCCACCACCGCCGGCTTTTCGGTGGCCGACTTCTCCGCCTGGCCCGGCGCCCTGCCGCTTTTGCTGTTCATCGCCGCCTTCGTCGGCGCCAGCTCCGGCTCCACCGGCGGCGGCATGAAGGTCATCCGCATCATCCTGATCATCAAGCAGGGCATGCGCGAGATCATGCGCCTGATCCACCCCAATGCGGTGATCGCGGTCAAGATCGGCAAGGTCAGCGTACCCGATGGCATCGCCCAGGCGGTGTGGGGCTTCTTCTCGGCCTATGTGCTGCTGTTCTTCCTGATGCTGGTGGGGGTGATGGCCACCGGGGTCGACCAGGTCACCGCCTGGTCCACGGTGGGCTCGGCGCTCAACAATCTGGGGCCGGCGCTGGGCGAGGCCAGTCTGCACTACGGTGACATGCCGACCATGGCCAAGTGGATCCTGGTGATGGCGATGCTGATGGGCCGCCTGGAGATCTTTACCGTTCTGGTGTTGTTTACCCCGGCCTTCTGGCGCAAATAGGACCGATCCTGGCGCCCTTTCCTTTGTCGTAGCCCTTCGCTAGAGGGCGGTGTCGGCACCCGCCACCGCCTCTCGCATCACCGAAAGCGCCCGCTGTGCCCGGGCCGACAGTGGCCACTCGGCGCGCTGGATCAGGTAGAGGGTGTCGCTGACCTCGGGGACACCCTCGACCACACGGATGGCGTGCTGGTCCTCGAAGGCCTCCCGGGCAAAGCGTGGCAACACGCTGAAGCCCAGCCCCTGGGCCACCGGCGCCAGGATCAGGCCAATCTGATTGGTAAAGCCGCTGCGCGGCCAGCGAGCGTAGCCCGGCGAGCCCGGAAAGCGCCGACTGAGCAGACGGGTGGCCAGAGCCTTGCCATCCGGATGGTCGATAAAGCCCAGCGCCATCAGCTCATCGAATGTCTCGACACGGGTGTTGGCCGGCACCACCAGTTCCAGCGCCTCGGTGGCAAACTCGCTGACCGTCAGACTGGCGTCGTCGGGACGCTCGCCCACCAGCCCCATCTCCACCTTGCCGTCGATGACGGCCTCGACGATCTCCCGCGTCGGACCGAAGCGATGGCGAATCGCCAGCCCCGGCGCGCGCTTCTGCAACGCCAGCAGACGCGGGTAGATCGCAAGCCCGATGCTCCCTGGCGTCATCAGGCTGATCTCACCATGATCGTCCAGGTCGCCGGCCAGGCGCTGGGTGAGGCGCTGATCGACCCGTTCACGTTCGTTCAGATAGTCCAGCAGGGCGTGGCCGGCCGGGGTCAGCTCGAGCCGCCGAGGCCGGCGAATGAACAACAGTCCCAGCTCGGCCTCCAGGCGCTGGATATGCTGGCTGACCGCCGCCTGGGTCAGATCAAGGCGCTCGGCGGCGCGGGTAAAGTTGCCCTGCTCCACCAACGCCTGAAACGAGCGTAGCCAGAGCGGATTTGCCATAAGCATCTATTATCATCACCATAACGTCGCGTCGATTTTCATTATAGCGATCCCGGCCCAGACTGTGCTCATCATTCCTGCATCAAGAGGTGACACTCCATGAGCCAGCAAGACGCCTTGGCAAACGCCAACCACGACGCTCCCGCCAACTCTTCAAGCAACGCTCCCAACAGTTATCCCCGCAGCTTCTCCCATATCGGCATCTCGGTGCCGGACGTGGAGGCCGCGGTGGCGTTCTACACCCAGGTGCTGGGCTGGTACCAGATCATGGCGCCGACCACCATCGAGGAAGACGACTCCGCCATCGGCGAGATGTGCACCGACGTCTTCGGCCCTGGCTGGGGCAGTTTCCGTATCGCCCACCTGTCCACCGGTGACCGGGTAGGCGTGGAGCTGTTCGAGTTCGCCAACCACGAGGACCCGGAGAACAACTTCGAGTACTGGAAGACCGGCGTATTCCACTTCTGCGTCCAGGATCCCGACGTCGAGGGCCTGGCCGAGCGCATCGTCGCCGCCGGCGGCAAGAAGCGCATGCCCAAGGTGCGCGAGTACTATCCCGGCGAGAAGCCCTACCGGATGATCTACATGGAAGATCCGTTCGGCAACATCCTCGAGATCTACTCGCACAGCTACGAACTGACCTATTCCGCTGGCGCCTATCAGGACTGAACGCCGGACAATGTCAGCTCTAGGGCAGGCCAGGGTTTGGCCTGCCCTCCTCGTTCATGGATAATCGATCCTTCACATTCTCAAGGCCCCGAGCCCCATGAGCGAGATCGACGACATTGCGCTGGCCGAGCGGCCCGAGACCCGAGGCGGCCCCCGACGAGACCTCCGCGTCGGCGACACCACCTTTACCCTGCTGGGCACCGCCCACGTCAGCGCCGAGAGCGCCGACGAGGTGCGCGACCTGATCGATTCCGGCGACTTCGACGCCGTCGCCATCGAGCTGTGCGACGCCCGCCACAGCAACCTGGCCAACCCCGACGCCCTGGGTGACCAGGACCTGTTCCAGATCTTTCGTCAGGGCAAGGCCGGCATGGTCGCCGCCAACCTGGCCCTCGGCGCCTTCCAGCAGCGCATCGCCGAGCAGTCCGGCATCGAGCCCGGTGCCGAGATGCGCGCCGCCCTGGAGGCCAGTCAGCGCCACGAGCTTCCGCTGCTGCTGATCGACCGGGACGTGGGCCTGACGCTCAAGCGGATCTACCAGAACGTGCCCTGGTGGCAGCGCTTTAGCCTGCTGTCGGGCCTGCTCGGCAGCGTGCTGTCGCGCCAGGAAGTCTCCGCCGAGGAGGTCGAGCGGCTCAAGCAGGGCGACGTGCTGGAGTCCACCTTCAGCGAATTCGCCGCCGAGTCGCAGTCGCTGTTCACCCCCTTGATCAGCGAGCGCGATCGCTACATGGTGATGCGCCTGGCCCAGCAGTGCCCACCTGGCAAGTTCAAGCGGGTGCTGGTGGTGATCGGCGCCGGCCACCTCAAGGGCATGGCCGAGCACCTGGAAGGCCCGCCTGCCGAGGACCCGGCCGAGGAAATCGCCGCGCTGGAGGCCACCCGGCCGCCGTCGAAGGTGTGGAAGATGCTGCCCTGGCTGATCACTGCCCTGGTACTGACCGGCTTCGCCATCGGCTTTTCGCGTAACACCGAGCTCGGCTGGCAGCTGGTGGCGGAATGGTTCGTGATCAACGGCGTGCTGTCAGGGGGCGCTACCCTGTTGGCCCTGGCCCACCCGGTCACGGTGATCGCCACGGTGTTCGCCGCCCCGTTGACCTCGCTCAATCCGACCATCGGGGCGGGCTTCGTCGCCGCCGGGGTGGAACTGGCCATGCGCAAGCCCAAGGTGCGCGACTTCTCCACCCTGCGTCACGACGTTACCCAGGTGAAGGGCTGGTGGAAGAACCGTGTCTCGCGCACCCTGCTGGTGTTTCTGACGGCGACCCTGGGCTCCGCCGCCGGCACCTGGATCGCCGGCTTTCGTATCGCCGACAGCCTGTTCGGCTAGCCCGGCCACCTCGTTCGGCACCCTCGCGCCGCCGCCCGCTCGGGCGGCGGTGTCGTTTCGACGCCCCCTACCATCAACGCGAACCCGCTCCGGGTCCACGCCAGCCCGCCATCGAAACCGGCTCCGAAGCCCGCTTAGACTATGCTCAAAGGAACAGCCTGCTGAACGGAGTCGGCCCCATGACCCGCAGCACCATCGAGGCGCTTCGCCAAGGCGCGAGACGGCGACTCCCACGGCTGGTCTTCGACTATATCGAAGGAGGCTCCGGCGCCGAGCAGGCGCTGACCGCCAACCTCCAGGCCATGTCACGAGTGGCGCTGGCACCGCGCCTGGCCGACGTCAGCCGGCGCACCCTCGGTACTCGCATTCTGGGCGAAGAGATCGCGCTGCCGCTGGTGCTCTCGCCGGTGGCCCTGGGCGGCCTGGCCTGGGCCGACGGGGAACGCCTGGCCGCACGCGCCGCTGCGCGAGCCGGGGTCCCCTACACCGCCGCCACCCTGTCAAACGCCCCCCTTGCGCATATCGCTCGGGACTGCCCGCGCCCACCCTGGTTTCAGCTGTTCGTGTTCAAGGATCGCGCCCTCAGCGAGCGACTGATGGACGATGCCCTGAACGTCGGCTGCCGCGTGCTGGTGCTGACCATCGATATGCCGCTGCTGGCCGATCACCACCGGGGACTCGGCCACGACGTCAGGCCCGATCCGGCCACCGCCCTCAAGCTCGCCTGGGGGCTGGGCCGTCACCCCGGCTGGTGGTGGCGCCACCTGCGCAGCCGTCGTTTCGCCCTGGGCAATCTGGACGGACCGCTCTCGGCCCCGGACGGCATCGCCTCACTCGCCAGTTGGCTCGGCGACCAGCTCGATCCGTCACTGGGGTGGAGTGATCTGGGCTGGGTCCGCGCCCGCTGGCCAGGCTCCTTGGTCGTCAAGGGTGTACTGGACGCGGACTCGGCGCGCCAGGCCGCCGAGCAGGGGGCCGACGCCGTGGTGGTGTCGAATCACGGGGGGCGCCAACTGGACGCCGCCAGGGCCACCATCGCGGCGCTTCCCGAGGTGGTGGCGGCGGTGGGCGAGCGTCTCGAGGTGCATCTGGATGGAGGGATTCGCAGCGGCCTGGACATCCTTCGGGCGCTGGCCCTGGGCGCCGACGCCGTGCATATCGGCCGTCCCTATCTGTACGGACTGGCCGACGCGGGCGAAGCCGGCGTCGAGCGCTGCCTGGCGATCCTGCGCCGAGAGCTGGACCAGAGCCTCGCCATGTGTGGCTGTTCGAGTATCAGGGAAGTGGATGCACGCGCGCTAGCAGCGAACGGCGATCTCATCGATCGTTAGCTGGACGGCGGCGCTTCGCCACAGTCGCTGCCTTCCGCCAGGCGCCAACGGTAATTGTCACGTTGTATCGCGCGGGAAATCGCCTCTTTGGCGACGTGATTGCCGACCTGATCCCCGGGGCTCTTTTCCTTGACCATCGTCTCGGCAGAGCGTCCAGCGGGCGCCTCGGCATCGAACGCCAACATGGGCAGGTTCACCGTGATCGGCTGGCGCAGCGTATCCGGGACCATCTCCATCACCTCGATCCACAGCGTCCGGTAGCCGTCGCGCTCGATCTTCCAGCACTGAGGACGGAGCCCGCTTGCAGCCATCAACAACTGCCCACCGATATACGAATTCCCCGGAATGCCGAACCGCCCGTTGCTGTCGGTCACATCGGCGGCCTCGGCAAAGCCCTCGGCCGAGACCCTGGCCCCCGCCAGTGGGGCCCCGGTACGGGCGTCGATGACCTGCCCCTGCAATGGCTGGCGCGCCCAGCGCTCACTGATCACCGGCACGCAGCCAGAAACCAGCGACATCAGTACCAGCAACAGTGCCAGCACCGCCATCAACGAGATGCTTCGCCGACCACCCGTCGCCAGCCTCATGGGACTTCGCCTGTGCAGAATCGTCGACAGAAACTCTACGCCATCCCTGGCCCATCGTTTCAACGCTGGGCGGGCCGGTGGTGACGCCACAGTTTCAGACCGTCAGGCCAGCGAACGACCGGCTACACGCAGGCGACTGTACTCTTCCAGCGCCGATGATTCGGTCATGCTGCAGATCCAGTCATGCACGAGGCGTCCACGATGGTAGGCCTCCCAGACCTCGCGGCTCGCCCCTTCCCAGGGCTGCGCCATGGCCTGGCGGTACACCCTGAGCACGCCGGGCGGCAACCGCTTCACCCACAACGTCAGCCGCGGCGAGGCGCCATGGCCCTCGTCCAGCAGTCGCACGAAGGCCGCTTCCGGCAGGCGCAACGCCGGCAGGGCGGCATCGAGCAGTCCACATAAGGTGCGGTAGCCCTCGAGCTCCAGCCGTTCCAGCTCCGGATCCCGATATTCGACCCGGGTGGCCAGGCTGTCGAAGGCCTCGAGCAGAGCGCGACAGCCGACCTCCGCGCTCAGCAGCCTCAACTGAGGCTGTCCCTCCCGGATGTTCTCCAGGTGGGCCACGAAGGCATCGGCGGCGTGATTGACCAGGGTGCGCCCCAGCGCCAGTCGCAGGTAGTGAAAGAAGCGCCCCAGTTCCTCGACGTTGTCCCGCTCATAGCGGCGCAGCGCCCAGTCCAGCATGCCACCGAGGCTCCAGCGGCGTACTACTCCGTGGCGCGAGAAGCGCCGCTCCTCCAGACTCGCCCAGGGCTCTCCCTGGCGGGCCAGCCCCTCCACGTAGGCCTGTTTGAGCGATGCCACCAGGGATGTCGGGTCGATCAACCCCCGCTCCACCACCGCCTCCAGACGAGACAGGGTCCGTGCAATGACCTCGGCGGCATCCACCACGTAGCTGGCCGGATGGCGATGATCCTGGCCCAGCCCCAGGACACCACGCATGGCCGTCTCCTGGTCGCTCTCGGCACGATAGCAGTAGCCCTGGCGGCCACGGCCATCGTCGCCCACTTCGCGCCACACCGCCTGCTCCCCCAGCAGCACCGCGCCCTGGACATGGGTCAGCGAGATCCCCTCCTGCTTGCTGATGGTGCGGAGCGCCTGGGCCTGGGCGTCGAACCGACACAGCTCGTTGAGCAGGGCCGCGCCCTGGATATCGTCCTTGGCCAGCGGCAGCTGGCGGCCTCCCAGGGCCGACATATGGCTGTCGAACCAACCGCAGAGCGCAAGTTCTCCGGCCTGACCGAAGGGAGGTCGACCGATATCACGCAGCAGGCTGCCCACCTCGACCAGACAGATGAAGGCGTCTTCCAGACCATCGAGGCCACAGTCACCCGCCCGCTTGCCCAGCTTGCGATAGACCATCTGCACGATCCGGCGCCCCATCTGCTGTCGCTCCAGCGAGGCCGACAGCAGGCGCCTCTGGCTTGCGTGGGCCAGCACCGCGCCCTGCTGGGGCAGCAGCTGCAATCGACGCAGGCTGGCACTGTGGACGACCCGGGTACGGTCCTTTTCCAAGCGACGCTCCAGCGTCGCCACGGAAAATGCGGCATCACCATCCACCGCCAGCGATGGACAGCGATCTCCCGGGAGAGGTCGGCAGGGGTGAAAACGCCTACGAAAATCCATAACGCTCCTCGTGCGCCAAGCCGCACAGATTGACGAAACTGTGTCAAAAGAAGAGCGTCTCCCAGAAAAAGCCCGGGCGAACTAGGATATTGGCGACACCACAAGCCAGCGGTCGTGGATAGGGAATGTAGTTTTATACCGACAGGTCCGAAAAAATCCGCTCAATACGGCATAGTTATGCGTATACCGACACCGATCCTGGCGTTGTCGTCGCCTCGATGCCTGAGTACGCCCTCTCACCCTCGCCGGGCGGCCAGCCTGCGCATGGCCGGGCTTGGCGTCTCGATCTTGTGGTAGCGCCGACTGGCGGCGTAGCTGTCGTTGAAGACGTCGAAGTAATCGTCGAGCACCGAAGCGGCGTCTTCCTCGCCGCTCTGACGCAATAGCTCGGCGGCCACCTCGGCGGTGCACAGATGCGCCTGGGAAGCGGGCTTGCGCAACCGATAACGCGTCAGTCGATCGGTTCTCAACGGCAGTACCGGCAGGCGTTCCAGGTAGGGGCTCTTGCGAAAGATCCGCCGCGCCTGACGCCATGTGCCGTCGAGCAGGATCAGCACCGGGATACGCTCCCGGGGGACTCGCCGGACCGCCTCCACCTCGACCACGCGGTCGGCGTAGTCGGGCTGGTCGTCGGGGAATACCACGAAGGGGGCGTAACGCTCGTCGGCCAGGAGCGCCAGCAGCTTTTCATCGGGCGTGGTGCGATACCAGGTGAAGACACGGGTGGGCGCCAGCACGTCGGCGATCAGACGGCCGGTGTTGGTCGGCTTGTGGTGCTCCAGCGGATGGGTGATCAGCCACACCTGTACCCGAGAGTCGGCCTTGGCCTGATAGGGACACAGGCAGTTGAGTTCGGGCAGATTGCAGCCAGCGCAACGGGTGACGAAACTGCCGCGCGCCTTGAACTCTCGTCGCGGGGGACGCGGATGACCGGTGGCAGGGTCCCGGTCAAGGCTCCGGCTCTCGCCGAGGTGCGGATCCCCGACAGCGCTCGGCTCACCCGGATGGCGCTCGGCGGACGCCTCCTCGGTAGTTGAAGCTTCGTGAGTCGAGCCGGAATCTTCGGAGCGGGCGTCTTGCTGGGAGGGGGCGGAATCGGCGAAACGAGAGTCACACATGGGCGGGATGCAGGCTGCGGCAAAGGGCGCCCAATCTACCACGCCCCATTGCCTGCGTCAGGCAAGCCACGCGAAAGGTTGGCGCTCCTGGCAGCGGCTCAGGTCGCCGTACCGACGGCTCTCTAGAAAACCCGCTCGACGGCGCCACCTTCGCCCGGGCCTAGCCCAATTGCGGCATGAACAGTCGACCTTCACGCTGCCAGTGACGGGTCAGGGCGGGCACGCCCTCACCTGCCGGCATCACCAGCCGGGCAACGCCAGCAGGCACCCTGAGCGATTCGTCGGGGTCCACCAGCACGCAGTCGGCATCGAAGGGCAGTTCGTTGATCAGGGCCGCCGCCGGCATCACCGCCAGCGAAGTGCCGACCACCAGCAACAGGTCCGCCTCGGCGACGATCTCGCAGGCGTCCTGATAGGCCGGCACCGCCTCGCCAAACCAGACCACGTCCGGGCGCAGCTGGCTGCCACGGTCACAGACGTCGCCCATGGCGATATTGCGACGCCCCAGCGGATAGCGCATGCGTTCGTCTACCGAGGAGCGCGCCATCATGATCTCGCCATGCAGGTGCAGCACCCGACGGGAGCCCGCTCGCTCGTGCAGATCGTCGATGTTCTGGGTGACGATGCTGACCTCGAAGCCACGCGCCTCGAGGTTAGCCAACGCCCGGTGGGCGGCGTTGGGACGCGCGCCACGTACCTGGTCCCGACGGGCGTCATAGAAGCTCAGCACGCGCTGCGGGTCTCGTGCCCAGCCCTCGGGGGTGGCGACGTCCTCGATGGGATGATCCGCCCACAGGCCATCGGCGGCACGGAAGGTCTGGATTCCGCTCTCGGCGCTGATGCCGGCGCCGGTCAGCACCACCAGGTGGGGGGCCTTGGACATGAACTCGCTCCACAGCTTTGAGAGTCTGAATCAGCGCCGCCACGGACTCAGTAGGTCAGGCCCCCGGGGTCCGAGGCGAAGCGCTGCTTGTTGCGATAAGGGTAGACGTCGATCACCTGACCGTCGGTGATCGCCGCCTGCAGGCTCTTCCAGTAGTCGGCATCGAAAAGCTCCGGATGCAGTTCGAAGAACAGCTTGCGCAACTGCACATTGGCGAACAGGAAGGGCCCGAATTCCTCGGGGAAAATATCATTGGGCCCCACCGAGTACCAGGGTTCGTCGGCCAGCTCCTGCTCGGGGTAGAGGGGCTCCGGGATATGCCGGAAGTTGCACTCGGTGAGATAACTCACCTCGTCGTAGTCGTAGAAGATCACCCGCCCGTGGCGGGTCACCCCGAAGTTCTTCAGCAGCATGTCGCCGGGGAAGATGTTGGCCGCCGCCATCTGCTTGATGGCGTTGCCGTAGTCCTTGAGCACCGCACGGGTCTCGGTCTCGTCGCACTGTTCCAGATACAGATTCAGCGGGGTCATCATGCGCTCGGTGTAGCAGTGCTTGATGATGACCTTGTCGTCCTTCAGGTAGACGTTGCTCGGCGCCACCTCAAGCAGGTGCTCCAGGCATTCGGGATCGAAGTGGTCCTTGCGCGACACCAGGTAGGAAAACTCCTGGGTATCGGCCATCCGGCCGACCCGGTCATGGCGCTTGACCAGGCCGTACTTCTCGCGCACGTTGTCGCGACTCATCGCCTTGGACGGGTCGAAGCGGTCCTTGATGATCTTGAACACGGTGCGGTGTGAGGGCAGCACGAACACCGCCATCACCATGCCGCGTACCCCGGGGGCGATGATGAACTTGTCCTCGCGCCGCGCGATCTGCTGGTTCAGGGCGCGGAAGAACTCGGTCTTGCCGTGCTTGAAGAAGCCGATGGCAGCGTAGAGTTCGCTGATCGGCTTGTCCGGCATCAGCATGTGCAGGTAGGCCACGAACTCACGGGGCACGGTGGCATCGACCTGGAAGTAGACCCGGGTGAAGGAGAAGATGATCGACACCTCGTCGGGCTCGATCAGCACCGTATCCAGGTGCAGCCCCTTGCCCTCCTCGTGGAGCACCGGCAGCACCAGCGGCACCTGCTCGCCATCGCGGTGAATGCGGCCGACCAGGTAGGCGCCCTTGTTGCGGTAGAAGACGCTCTTCAGCAGTTCGATTTCGGTGTCCGTGCCGTCCGCCAGCCCTTGCGGCAGGTGCTCGACCAGAAAGTCACGCGCCAGATGCCCGCAGTGGCCCAGGTCGATGAACTCCATGCCCAGTTCGGCCCCCTCCAGCGCCTCGGCGATGGCCCTTGACCAGTCCCCCTCCACCGCGATGTGTCGGCACAGCTCGATGCCCGAGTGGTGTGACGCGGCGTCCCTGGAGGAGTTGACGAACATCCAGTCATCGCGGATGTGGCGGTGATGAAAGATCGAGCAGAACAGTGAATTGAAGTAGGTCTCGGCCAGCTCGTAGTCGAGTCGCTGACCGATCAGCTCGACATAGTGCCCCTTGGCCTCACGCCAGCACTCGCAGTGGGTCAGGATGTCCTCGTCAAAGGTGCGCTGCAGGCGCCCCAGGGTCTCGTCGACCTTTTCCTGATAGAGGTTGATCCGCTCCGCCGAGGCCTGCTGGGCCTCGCGCCAGGCGGCGTCGCGAAAGCGTCGATTGGCGTCCAGGGTGATCTGCTTGAAGCGCGAGCGGTACTCGTCGAATCCATGCAGGATGGTGGCGGCGATGCGATAGGCAGGGGACAGTTTCATCACGGGGCTCCCGACGGGCGTCAGCTCAGAATGACCGCCGCCGCCACCTTCGGCGAGACGACCAATGTCGACTGTCATGTTGCCGTGCAACATGGCAGCCGCCAAGCCGTCTGTCCAACCCGGCACACTACGCCATCGATCACCTCCCCCACCGCCGCCAAAGACCTATTTGCGCCAGAACATCGGGGTCAACAGTACCAGCACGGTCAGGATTTCCAGGCGGCCCATCAGCATGCCCACACACAACAGCCACTTGGCGGCGTCGGGCAGGGTGGAAAAGTTGCCGGCTGGGCCGATGATATCGCCAAGTCCTGGCCCGACGTTGGCCACCGCCGTGGCCGCCCCGGTCAGTGCCGTGACCAGATCGAGGCCCAGCATGGCGAGGGCCAGGGCGAGGCCGGCGATGGTCAGAAAGAAGAAGAAGGAGAAGGCCACCACGCCCCGGCTGATCTCATCGGACAGCGGCGCACCGTTGTAGCGAGAGACGAAGACCCCATGGGTGTGGATCAAGAAGCGCAGCTGGCTGAGCAGCATCTTGATCGCCACCTGGAAGCGAAAGATCTTCATCCCTCCGCTGGTCGAACCACTGCAGCCACCGACAAAGGTCAGATAGAAGAACGCCATGGCGGCGAACGGGCCCCACTGGCTGTAGTCGTCGCTGGCGTAGCCGGTGGTGGTCACCACCGAGACCACGTTGAAGGCGGTGTGAGTCAGGGCATCGAACATCGCCTCGCCTCGCCATACCCGATAGAGGCTGAGGATCAGCGTCACCACCACCAGTAGCCACACCAGCCCACGGACCTGCTCGTCGCGCCACAAGGCCAGCGGCGAGCCGCGCAGAAAGCGGATGTAGAGCACGAAGGGCAAGGCGCCAAGCAGCATGAAGAAGGTGCCCATCCACAACAGATGCGGCTGGTCGGCGTAGGCCCCGAAGGAGGCATCAGAGTTGGCGAAGCCGCCGGTGGATACCGAGCTCATGGCGTGCACCACCGCGTCTACCGGTGCCATGCCGCCGATACCGTAGGCCAGAATCGCCACCAGGGTGCCCAGGGCGTAGATGCCGAGCGTGGCCTTGGCGATGCCGCCGGTGCGCGGCATCACCTTGTCCGACCAGTCCGAGGATTCGGTCTGAAAAAGGCGCATGCCGCCGACCTTGAGAAACGGCAGGATGGCGATGCCCATGACGATGATGCCGATGCCGCCGAGCCACTGCATCAAACCCCGCCACAGCTTGAGACCATCGGACAGCTGGTCGATATCGGTGAGGATGGTGGAGCCGGTGGTGGTGATCGCCGAGACCGACTCGAACACCGCATTGGTCAGCGACAGATGGGGCGCGCCAAGCACCAGCGGCAGGCTGGCGAAACCGCTGATACTGACCCAGCTCAGGGTGGTCAGCACGAACATCTGCTGGGTCTTGAGCGCCACCGGTATCCGCCAGGTCAGCCACCAGCACATCAGCACCGTGGCCAGCACCACCAGCAGGGAACGAGCGAAGGCCGGCGCGTCGGCGTCGCCTTCCCATACCAGCACCCCCCAGGGCAGCAGCATGAACAGCGCCAGCACCAGCCAAAGTACCGACAGTACCTTGAGGACCGGTGCCCAGTCCCTGCACCAGCGCAGCATCCCTATCCCTCGGGTCATAGCCTGCTCTCTCACCGATTGTCGGCGCTCATCATAGACCAAAGCCGTAGCCAGAGATGCCCCTCGACTCACGGAGTCGTCGCAATCCGGATGACAGATCGCCGCAACATGGCGACAATAGCGCGCCTCGAGCCCGCATTCACGCCATAGGTATCGCCGCGATGTCCCTGCCCTTGCCCATTCTCTACCAGGACGACGATCTGGTGGCGGTGCACAAGCCGTCAGGGCTGCTGGTGCATCGCAGCGCGCTGGCCCGTGGCGAGCGCGAATTCCTGCTGCAGCGCCTGCGCGACCAGTTGGGCCAGCGGGTCTACCCGGTGCATCGGCTCGACCGGCCTACCTCGGGCGTCATGGTGTTCGCGCTGTCCTCGGACATGGCCCGGCGGCTGGCCGAGGCCTTCACCGAGCGCCAGGTGACCAAGCGTTACCTGGCGGTGGTGCGCGGCATCGGCCCCGAGACCGAGCGCATCGACCGGGCACTGCGCGAGGAAGACGGTAGCCGGCCCAAGGCCGAGATGCCGGCGATGCCCGCGATCACCGAGGTGCGCCGACTCGACAGCGTGGAGCTGCCGGTACGTATCGACCGCTACCCCCAGGTTCGCTACTCGCTGATGGAAGCCCGCCCGCTGACCGGCCGGCGCCACCAGATACGCCGTCATCTGTCCGGCATCGGCTACCCGATCATCGGCGACGCCAAGCACGGCAAGGGCAATCACAACCGCTTCTTTCGCGACAGCCTGGACTGCGATCGGCTGCTGCTGGCGGCGACCTCGCTCGAGTTCGAGCACCCTCGCCATCGCACCCCGATGGCGCTGTGCTGCCCGCTGGACGCCTGCATGACGCGGCTGTTCGACCGTTTCGGCTGGCGCGCCCACCTGCCCCGGCCAGTCAGCACCACCAACGCCAACGTGACCGCAACGACCCAGCGAGATTCCTGATGAGCACTGACCCCAGCGACAACGACTATGACCTGCGCTTTGGTGGTATTCGCCGTCTCTACGGCACCACCGCCAGCGCCCGTCTGGCGCAAGCCCACGTGGTGGTGGTCGGGGTCGGCGGTGTCGGCAGCTGGGCGGTGGAGGCGCTCGCCAGAAGCGGCGTCGGCAAGCTGACCCTGATCGACCTCGACGACGTCTGCGTATCCAACGTCAATCGTCAGCTTCACGCCCTCGACGGCACCATCGGGCGGCCCAAGGTGGAAGTGCTGGCCGAGCGCTGCCGGGCCATCCACCCCGGCATCGAGGTCGTCGCCGATGTCGCCTTCGCCACCCCGACCAATCTCGCCGAACGCATTCCCGAGGACGCCGATCATCTGATCGACGCCATCGACAGCGTGGTGGCCAAGGCCGCACTGATCGCCTGGTGCAAGCGCCGCAAGCTGCCGCTGACAGTCACCGGTGCCGCCGGCGGCCAGACCGACCCCACCCGGATCAAGGTGGCCGACCTGACCCGCACGGAGCATGACCCCCTGCTTGCCAAGGTGCGCTCGCGCCTGCGCCGCGACCACGGCTTTTCGCGCAACCCCAAGCGCCGCTTCAGCGTCGAGTGCGTCTACTCCGACGAGCAGCTGGTCTACCCCGGCCAGGACGGTGAGGTCTGCCACACCAAGCCTGGTGCCGGCGAGTCCACGCGCCTGGACTGCGAGAGCGGCTTCGGCGCCGCCACCTTTGTCACCGGCAGCTTCGGCTTTGTCGCCGCCTCGCGGGCGCTGGCCAGACTGACCCGGGTAAAATGAGCCAGACAAGGAAACGACCATGACAACCCCGCAATCCCCCCTTCCGGTGCCCGGCATCTATCGCCACTACAAGGGCCCGCTCTACGAGGTGACCGGCGTCGCCCACCACAGCGAGAGCGAAGAGGCCCTGGTGGTGTACCGCGCGCTCTACGGCGACTACGGCCTGTGGGTGCGCCCGCTTGAGATGTTCTGCGAGAGCGTCGACGTCGAAGGTGTCACCACTCCACGCTTTGCCCTCGAGAAGGCGTTCTAGGGCTTGTCTGAAAACTGCCTGCGCTCGGTAATACGGCGTTAAAAATCGGCTGGTGCGCCAGCCCGGTCAAAATGCTCATTTACACCCCGTAAACTGCGCTTTCTCACCGATTTTTGCCTTGTCTAACCATCGCTCGTCGACTTTTCCGACAGCGCCTAGCAGACCCTGACGGCGCCCGGATCCATGTCGTCGGTCCGACGCTGCCAGTTCGATAACGCTGGTCCAACTGCGCCAGCCCGGCGAGGCGAGTCCATACGCCCTGGCCAGCGCGCAGGCAACGGAACACGCAGACGCAAAAAGGGGAAGCCGCTGGCCTCCCCTTTTTGCTTGCCTGGGCGCTGTCGATGCAATGCGCCAGCGCTAAATCACTCTTCGCCGCCAGCCTTTTGCATTTGCGTCTGCAGATACGCCTGCAAGCCGACCTTGTCCATCAGACCCAGCTCAGTCTCGATGATGTCGATGTGCTCTTCCTCGTCGTCGAGGATCTTCTGGAACAGGTCACGGCTGACGTAGTCCCGCACCTGCTCGCAGTAGGTGATGGCTTCGATCAGGTCGTCACGCCCGGTATGCTCCGCGGCCAGGTCGGCCTCGAGCATCTCGCGGGTGTCCTCGCCGATATGCAGCTTGCCGAGGTCCTGCAGGTTGGGGATGCCTTCGAGAAAGAGGATGCGCTCGATCAGAATGTCGGCGTGCTTCATCTCTTCGATGGACTCGTCGTACTCCCACTTGGCCAGCCGGGCCAGGCCCCAGTCCTTGTACATCTTGGCGTGCAGGAAGTACTGATTGATGGCCACCAACTCGTTGCCCAGCACCTTGTTGAGATGCTCGATGACCTTGGGATCGCCTTTCATGGAAAACTCCTCAGTGCTTGCCGGACTTGTGCTTGCCGGTCATGTGCTTGCCGGTGATTGCCGACCGGCCGTGGCCAGTCGTCGTTGATCGAACCGTCTTGCATCGGACGCCGCAGAGGCGACGTCTCTCCTTGGCCTCGCCCGCCTTCACAGGGCAACAGACGCGGGGCTACAGACACACTGGCACGACAAGCAATGCCCTACCAGCTCCCGTCAAGAAGCAGTATAGGGCATACATGAAAAAACTCAATAAAATCAGAATCTTGAAAACCGCAACTACAACGATATCGATTGCTAATTCAAAAGACTACCGCAAAGGAAGTAGCGCAAGAGCGTACCGACGACCAAGGCTATACCGCATAGGCCAGCGCTTCGACTTCCAGACTCGACGCTTCCTGGATGGCGTCGCGGGTGATCTGCTTGCCCACACAGGCGCATTTGCCGCACTGGGTGCCACAACCGGTCTCACGCTGAACCTGACGCCAGCTACGCGCGCCGTCATCGACGCTCTGACGAATCTGTCGGTCACTGACCCCTTTGCACAGGCATACGTACATCGCCATCTCTCCTGAATCACTATAGCCAATGTAAATGATTCCCATAGCGACACGCAACCTTTTCAAGAGTAATTCGTATTTACTTTAGCTAAAGATTTGAATTTACATGACTCAGCTCAAGCGCTGCCCCTGCCGACAGCCAATCGACAGGCAATCGACAGCATCCAGAAAACCAGGAACGAAACAGAGGGGTGCGACTCGTGCAGGCTGGATGGGGAGGGGCCGAGCAGCATCTCAGTGAGAACGTCGGCCGGGCGCTGCAGAGGGTGAAGGGTCGATGGCAGACGCTCGAGTCGGGCTGAGGGGTAAGCTGCCCTGTTCAGGAGTCTTGCGTAAGCGCTCGTTGCAGGGTTATCGCTTCGCCGCCTTCGGCAGCACTACCACCTGAGTGCCAGACGCCAGATCCGCCCAGCTGCGCCGTTCTGCGTCGAACAGCACCCACCAGTGGCCCAGCCCCAGCGGCACGAAGGAAAACGCTCCCACGGCGAAGCGCAGCATGGTCTGACGCAGGCTGATGGGCCCGCCGTCGAGGGTCTGGACGCGCAGGCGCCATGCCTGCATCCCCAGGGTCATGCCCCCGCGGCGCCAGAAGAAGGCAAAAAAGGCAAAGGCCGCGACCACCAGCAGCAGTCGCAGGCTGAGCACCTGCCAAACGCCTGCCCCCACCTCTTCCGGGGCCAGGCCCAGCAGCTTGCGCACCACCAGCACGTGCAGGGTGGTGATCGCGATCCAGATGGCCAGCAACAGAAAGCTGTCGTAGAACATGGCGCCCAGACGCCGGCCCAGCCCTGCGGGCCAGACATCATCGAGATGGGGAAAACGTCGTGTCATCGGGTTTGCTCAGCAGGTGAAGTCTCGGCAGGACGCACGCTAACGTTGGCGCCGGGACTATCGAGAGTGCCCAAGCCGGCGCCAGGCATGCCGCCCTTCACCCCGACCGCCTCGATAGATGAAGTCCCAGCAAGGCGCACACTAACGTTGGGGCCGGGTCGATCGAGAGTGCCCACGCAGTCCTTCACCCCGACCGCCTCAATAGGTGAAGTCCCAGCAGGGCGCACACGAGTGTGGGGGCCAGCACCGCCCAAGCCGGCGAAAAGCCGAATACCGTGGAGGCCGGTGCCAGCAGATCCTGCAGGTACTTGAACACCAGCCCGGTGATGACCCCGTAGAATACCCTCGTCCCGGCGGCCACGGTGCGCAGCGGGCCGAACACGAAGGACGCCGCCACCAGCACCAGCGAGGCCATGGTCAGGGGCATCAGCATCTTCTGCCAGAAGTACAGAAGCGGCTGGGTGGCCTCCAGGCCCTGCTCGTCCAGATAGTCGGCGTAGGCCCACAGCTCGCTCGGTGCCTGGGTCTCCACGTCGCGCAGCAGACGCGACAGCTGAGTCGGCGACAGGCTGGTGTCCCAGCGCAGGCTAGCCACCTTGTCGACCTCGGTGCGGTCATCGGCAAAGCGGGTCGTCTCGACCTGCTGCAACTCCCAGAAGTCGCCCTGCCACACCGCACGCCTGGCAGTGGTTACCGAATCCAGCCGGTGGCCGTCGAATTCGTAGCGGGTCAGATCCAGCACGGTGTCGTCGGCGCGAATCGCACCAAAGCGATAGAAGTCGTCGCCCTCGCGCTGCCAGCCACCGCGTTCGGTGACCACCGCGCCCTCGCCCTGCATCTGCTGCACCTTCCAGGCGTGGGCGAACTGCTCGGTTCTGGGGCTGACGAACTCTGCCACCGTCAGCACGATCACCACCACCAGGATGATCGGCTTCATCACCCCCCAGACGATGCGCGCCAGCGACCGTCCCGCCGCCCGCATCACCGTCAGCTCGTTGTTGGAAGCCATGCTGCCGAGTCCGATCAGGGCGCCGATCAGCACGCCTACCGGGGCATACTGATAAAAGCGCCAGGGCAGGCGCATGCACAGAAACAGGAAGACCTCGAAGGCACCATAGCCGCCTTCGATGTCTCCGAGGTCATCGATATAGGTGATGATCAGGTCCAGGCCCAGCAGCACCACCTGCACTACCAGAATGGCAGCGAGGACGTTGCGGGCGATGTAGCCGTCCAGGCGATCGAGAATCATCCGCTCATTCCCTTGCGTTGGGCATTGAAGGCCAGTCCCAGGCCGAGGATCAGGAAGCCTGCGTGGATCGGCCACATGCCGATGACGGCAGGCAGGCTGCCGCTGCCGATGGCGTCCATGGCCGCCAGCAGCAGACTCAGGTAGGCCACGTACAGAAAGATCGCCGGCAGCAGCTTGGCAAAGCGGCCCTGGCGTGGATTGACCCGGGACAGCGGCTGGGCCAGCAGGGTCAGCACGAACACCATCAGGGGAGCGCCGAGTCGCCACTGCAACTGGGCCCTGGCCTCGGGCGAAGCGTCATTCAGCAGGGTCGTGGTGGTGGCAAACTCCGCCGAGTCGGTCTCGACCGCCTCCACCGCCCGCGCCAGACGCACGGCGTAGGTACCGAACTCGAGCCGCTCGGCGTCGGCGCGACCGGCCTCTGCGCTATAGCGTTCACCGTCTTCCAGCACCAGATAGCGACTGCCGGTGTCCGGATCCACCGACTGGTAGCCCTGGGTCGCCCGGGTCACCACGCTCTCGGGCGAGCCATCACTGCGCTTCTGGCGTTCGCTGATGAACACCTCCTGCATGCGCTCGCCGTCCTCGGACACATCGCTTGCATAAGCGATACGCCCACTGCCGAACTCCTGGAAACGCCCAGGCGCCAGCGCCGAGAAGTCGAGCTTGCTGCGCTGTTCTTCCAGCACCAGCTCGTTGTGCAAGGCACCGGCGGGGGTCAGCCACAGGCTGAATATCCCGACCAGCAGTGCCACCAGGGCGGCGGGCACCAGGCTGACCGTCAGCAAGCGGTTGGGGCTGGTGCCGCAGGCCACCAGCACGGTGATCTCGCTGTTGAGGTAGAGCTGGCCGTAGGCCAGCAGAATTCCGAGAAAGAACGCCAGCGGCAGGATCAGCTCGAGAAAGCCCGGCATGTGATAGAGCATCAGCGAACCGAGGATGTTCGCCGGGATCTCGCCTTCGGCGGCGTTGGCAAAATAGCGGATAAACCGACTGCCCATGATCACCAGCAGCAGCACCCCGGCCACCGCCGACATGGTCAGCAGAATCTCGCGGGTGAGGTAACGGAATATGATCAATGCGCGCTCCTGCTCTCGGTCGTCCTCACCGGTCGTCCCTGATCCAGTATAGGTCCTTGATCGACGTCTCTACCCGATCGATCGCTGCGGCCACGGTGATCATGCAAACCCCGGGGGCCTTGGGTACACTGGATGGACTCGGCATCGTGCCGGCATTATCCAGAATCCCCCCACACTTGTCTTGTGGAGTCAGCATGGAATTCCCTGTAAAGACGGCCAACCCGGTCAAGATCGAGACCGCTTGCCTGGTCATCCCGGTGTTCAAGGACGGTGAACTTACTCCTGCCGCCGCCAAGCTCGACGACGCCAGCGAGCGTCTGATCGGACAGTTGATCGAGCGTGGCGATTTCAACGCCAAGCTCGGCAACGTCCAGCTGGTGCCCTTTGCGCCTGGGCTGTGCGCCGACCGCCTGCTGCTGGTCGGCTTCGGCGAGCGCGACAAGTGCCACGAAGGCGCCTTCTGCAAGGCCGTGGACGCCGCCTTCGCGAGCCTCGGTCAGCTGACCGTGGACGAAGTCTCGGTAGCCCTCACCGACGTGCCCGTCGAGGATCGTGACGCCGGCTGGAAGGCCCACAAGATCGCCGAGAGCGCGCTGCGCGCCAGCTACCGCTTCACCGACTTCAAGCAAGACAGTGGCCCGGCTCCCAGCCTCAAGACGGTGTCGATCCTGCTCAGTGAGGGCGAAGACCAGAACGCGGCCAGCGAAGGCGCCCGCCAGGGTGCCGCCGTGGGCCAGGGCATCAACCTGGCCCGCCAGCTCGGCAACCTGCCGGGCAACGTCTGCACGCCGCGCTACCTCGCCAGCGAGGCCGAGCGCCTGGCCAGCGAATCCGATGGCGCCCTGACCACCGAGATCCTCGACGAGGCAGCCCTCGAGGAGCTCGGCGCGCACTCGCTGTTGTCGGTCGGTCATGGCAGCGACGAGCCGTCGCGACTGATCGTGATGCGCTATCAAGGCGCGGACGACGAAAACGAGTCGCCCCACGTGCTCGTCGGCAAGGGCATCACCTTCGACACCGGCGGCATCTCGCTCAAGCCCGGTGCCGGCATGGACGAGATGAAGTTCGACATGTGCGGCGCCGCCAGCGTGTTCGGCGCGGTTGCCTCGATCCTGGCGATCAAGCCGAAGATCAACCTGGTCGCCATCGTCGCCGCCGCCGAGAACATGCCCAGCGGTCGCGCGACCAAGCCTGGCGACATCATCAAGACGCTGAAGGGGCTGTCGGTGGAGGTGCTCAACACCGACGCCGAGGGCCGCCTGGTGCTGTGTGATGCCCTGACCTACGCCGAGCGCTTCGAGCCGGCCAGCGTCGTCGACATCGCCACCCTCACCGGTGCCGCCATCATTGCGCTTGGCCACCACGCCACCGGCCTGATGTCCAACGACGACGACCTGGCGCTGGACCTTCTCGACGCCGGCGAAACCGCCTGGGATCGCGCCTGGCATCTGCCGCTGTGGGACGAGTACCAGGAGCAGCTGGACTCCAACTTCGCCGACCTGGCCAACATCGGCGGGCGCCCGGCGGGCACCATCACCGCCGGCTGTTTCCTGTCGCGCTTCGCCACCGACTTCCCCTGGGCGCACCTGGACGTGGCCGGTACCGCCTGGAACAGCGGCAGCGCCAAGGGTGCCACAGGCCGCCCGGTGGGCCTGCTGACCCGCTACCTGCTCGACCGCGAGGCAGAGGTGGTCAACACCGACCAGGACTGACCCGGCAAGTCCGCCGTCCACGCGGGCGCCGACAGACGTCGGCACCCGCCCCGGCGGGCTTCCCCGTCCTACAGGCTTTCCCGACCCACAGGCTTTCCCGAAAGGGCGAGCCTGTGTCATTCTGATTCCATCGGCAGGCGCGATGCCTGCCCACCCCATCCCGGTCGAGCCCCCTGACTCGACCTCGATCCGCTGTCGCCGCAGAGCCCTTGCGGCGCGATACGATTCTGGAGAACGACCCGTGTCCATCCAAGGCTTCTCGCTCGAGCCCAACGCCAACGCCACCGACGCGAGCATCCGTAACACCATTCTCGAGAACCCGGGCTTCGGTCGTCACTTCACCGACCACATGGCCCACATCCGCTGGACCGAGGACGCCGGCTTCCACGGCCATCAGGTACGTCCCTACGGCCCGCTGTCACTGGACCCGGCCGCCTCGGTGCTGCACTACGCCCAGGAAATCTTCGAGGGCATGAAGGCCTACCGCCACGCCGACGGCAGCGTCTGGACCTTCCGCCCGGAAAAGAACGCCGCGCGCTTTCGCGCCAGCGCCCGTCGCCTGGCCCTGCCGGAACTGTCCGACGAGGACTTCATCGGCGCGGTCAAGGCGCTGGTCGCCCAGGACATCGACTGGGTGCCGACGCCGGCAAGCGCAGCCGAGGAATCCAGTCTCTACCTGCGCCCCTTCATGATCGCCTCCGAGGCCTTCCTTGGCGTGCGCCCGTCCAAGGAGGTGGACTTCTACGTCATCGCCTCGCCGGTGGCGGCCTACTTCAAGGGTGGGGTCAAGCCGGTATCGATCTGGCTGTCGTCGAACTACAACCGCGCCGCCCCCGGCGGCACCGGCTACGCCAAGTGCGGCGGCAACTACGCCGCCTCGCTGCTGGCCCAGAAGGAAGCCGCCGACCACGGCTGCGACCAGGTGGCCTTCCTCGACGCCGTGGAAAACACCTGGATCGAGGAACTCGGCGGCATGAACCTGTTCTTCGTCACCCGTGACGGCCGTCTGGTCACCCCGCGCCTGACCGGCACCATCCTCGAGGGGGTGACCCGGGATTCCATGCTCGAATTGGCCAAGGATGAAGGCCTGACCCCGGAAGAGCGCCCCATTAGCATCGACGAGTGGCGCGATGGCGTGGCCTCCGGCGAGATCACCGAGGTCTTTGCCTGCGGTACCGCCGCGGTCATCACCCCCATCGGGCGACTGGTCAGCGAGGACGGCGTGATCGAGCACCCCGAGGGCAACGAGCTGGCCAGTCGACTGCGCAAGCGTCTGCTCGACATCCAGTACGGCCGTGTCGAAGACACCCATGGCTGGCTGACCCGTCTTGCCTGATCCGGCTCCTTCCCTACTAAAAGGCCGCCCCCGGGCGGCCTTCGTTCAGCCATCAAGTCAGAGCGCATGACCAAGATCGACTTCTACATCCTGCCGGACACCACCCTCGAGGCCCGCCTCGCCTTCGCCTGTCGGCTGACCGAGACCATCGCCCGCAAGGGCTACCGGCTCTACCTGTACGCCGAAGACGAAGCCATGGCCCGGGAGCTCGACCAGCGTCTGTGGGACTTTCGTCCCGACGCCTTCGTCCCCCATGCGCTCGAGGCCGGGGGCGGGGCCGATGCAAGAGCGGCCGGGGGCGGGGCCGGTATGCAAGAGACCGGCGACGGGTCGCAAGAGGCCGGTATCGAGAACGCAAGGCCGGTACCCGTCACCATCGGCTGGCAGGGCCCGCCGCAAAGCCTCGACCCGCCGCCCCAGGCGATGCTCAACCTGTCGCCGGAAATCCCCGAGTGGTTTTCTCGCTTCGAGCGAGTGGCCGAGATTATCAACCAGCACCAGGACGTACTGACGGTCAAGCGCGAGTGCTGGAAGACCTACAAGCAGCGCGGCTACCCGGTCACACCGCACCACCTCAAGGGTCAGGGGTAGGCACGCAGAGCCGGGCCTGGGCCTAGCCCGAAACCTCGACGAGCGCAGGCAATTTTCAGACAAGCCCCACGCTCGCCACGCCGGTGGATTTTCGTACAATCTGATACCCTACAGACAGGACTGCCCGGCTCGGTATCGATCAGGTGTCGTTCGAAACTCTGCACAGGACAAGTCGGCTGACATGCTGCCCTGTCCCAGGAGGCGCGCAGTGGACAAGCAAGCGCTGCTGAGGCTCCTCAGAGCCCATATGCCAACCCTTGCCAAGACTTTCGGCGTCGAGGAACTGGCCATCTTTGGCTCAGTCGCGCGTGGCCAGGAAGACGAGCACAGCGATATCGACCTCCTGGTTCGGTTCGACGGCCCGGCCACCTCAGCGCGTTATTTCGGTCTGCAGTTCTATCTGGAGGACCTGACCGGCAAGCCCGTCGACCTCGTCACTGACAAGGCCCTGCGCTCGGAATTGCGCCCTGTTGTCGAACGCGAGGCCCTCAGTGTCTGACCGCACCCCGCATCGAGAATGGCGCTTCTATCTGAGCGATATGCGCGGGTTCCCGGAGAAGGTCCCGAAGTAGACCCAGGGCTTCGATAAAGCCACCTTCACCGCTCAAGAGCTCGTCTTCGATGCCACACTGAGAAACCTTGAACTGATCGGTGAAGCTGCCACGCACATACCCGCAGAGGTACGAGTTCACTATTCCGACATTCCCTGGCGCATGATTATCGCAACTCGGAACCGTTTGATTCACGCCTACCTTGGCATCGATCCCGATACCATCTGGAGTATCGTGACAGACGATATTCCCGCCTTGCTGACACACCTCGTGACCATCGAAAACGAGCTATCCGAGCATTAGCCCTGAGCCAGCCACCAACCTTCAGAATCGTCCCTGGCGCCCCCTGACGCCCCGCCTCGGATCAGGGTATAATCGAGCCCATTTTTCGCAGGCCTCACTCGCGCAACCGCTCTTCGGCGGGAAGCTTTCGAGCCCGAGCGCCGGCTGTCGAACTCCAAGCCCAGCGCCATGCGCGAGCCTCTGTCTCGTGCCTGGCATGCCCCGGGCTCCGCTAGCAAGAGTACCCCATGGACAAGACCTACCAACCCGAAAGCATCGAAGCCCGCTGGTACGAGCGCTGGGAAAAAGACGGACGGTTCGCGCCCTCGGGCAAGGGCGACCCCTTCGCCATCATGATTCCGCCACCCAACGTCACCGGCAGCCTGCACATGGGTCACGCCTTCCAGGACACCATCATGGACACCCTGATCCGCTGGCGGCGGATGCAGGGTCGGAACACTCTGTGGCAGGTGGGCACCGACCACGCCGGCATCGCCACCCAGATGCTGGTGGAGCGCAAGGTCGCCGCCGAGGAAGGCAAGACGCGCCACGACCTGGGGCGCGAGGCCTTCATCGACAAGGTGTGGGAATGGAAGCATGAGTCCGGCGGCCATATCACCCGCCAGCTCCGTCGAATGGGCGCAAGCCTCGACTGGAGCCGCGAGCGCTTCACCATGGATGAGGGCTTCTACAAGGCGGTGCAGGAGGTCTTCGTCCGCCTGTACGAAGAGGATCTGGTGTATCGCGGCAAGCGCCTGGTCAACTGGGACCCGACGCTGAACACCGCCATCTCCGATCTCGAGGTCGAGAATCGCGACCAGCAGGGTCAGTTCTGGCACTTCCGCTATCCGTTGGCCGACGGTGTCACCACCGACGCCGGCCTCGACCATCTGGTGGTCGCCACCACCCGCCCCGAGACCCTGCTCGGCGACAGCGCCGTGGCGGTCAATCCCGACGACGAGCGCTACGCCTCGCTGGTCGGCAAGTTCGTCGAGCTGCCGCTGGTCGGCCGTCGCATCCCCATCGTCGCCGATGAGCACGCCGACATGGACAAGGGCTCGGGCTGCGTGAAGATCACCCCGGCCCACGACTTCAACGACTATGAAGTCGGCAAGCGCGCTGGTCTTCCGCTGATCAATGTCTTCTCGAAGACCGCCCATATCCTCGAAGCCGCCGAGGCCTTCGACATCCAGGGCCGTCCGCTGACCGACATCGACACTAGCCTGCCTGCGGCATACGCCGGCCTCGACCGCTTTGCCGCTCGCAAGGCCATCGTCGCCGACATGGAGGCCAAGGGCCTGCTCGAGAAGACCGAAACGGTCAACAACACCCTGCCCTACGGCGATCGTTCCGGTGACGTGATCGAGCCGCTGCTGACCGATCAATGGTTCGTGGCGGTGGAAACCCTGGCCAAGCCGGCCATCGAGGCGGTGGAAAACGGCGACATCCAGTTCGTGCCCAAAAACTACGAGAACATGTACTTCTCGTGGATGCGTGATCTGCAGGACTGGTGCATCTCGCGCCAGCTGTGGTGGGGCCACCGTATCCCTGCCTGGTATGACCAGGAGGGCAACGTCTATGTGGCGCGCACCGAAGCCGAGGCCCGCGAAAAGCACGGCATCGCAGGCGACGTCGCCCTGACCCAGGACGAGGACGTACTCGACACCTGGTTCAGCTCCGGGCTGTGGACCTTCGGCACCCTCGGCTGGCCCGAGCAGACCGAAGAGCTCAAGACCTTCCATCCCAGCAGCGTGCTGGTGACCGGCTTTGACATCATCTTCTTCTGGGTCGCGCGGATGATCATGCTGACCCTCAAGTTCACCGACGAGGTGCCGTTCAAGACGGTCTACGTCCACGGCCTGGTGCGTGACGGCCAGGGCCAGAAGATGTCCAAGTCCAAGGGCAACGTACTCGACCCCATCGACCTGATCGACGGCATCGATCTGGAGGCGCTGGTCGACAAGCGCACCGGCAACATGATGCAGCCGCAGAAGGCCAAGGCCATCGCCAAGGCGACCCGTTCGGAGTTCCCCGACGGCATCGAGGCCCACGGCACCGACGCCCTGCGCTATACCTTCCTGTCCCAGGCCACCACCGGTCGCGACATCAAGTTCGACATGGGCCGGCTGGACGGCTACCGCAACTTCTGCAACAAGCTGTGGAACGCCTCTCGCTACGTCTTGATGAACGCCGAGAACGAGGACTGCGGCCGCGAAGGCGGCGAGGTCGAGCTGTCGCTGGCCGACCGCTGGATCGAGGCCCGCCTGCAGCAGACGGTGGATCAGGTCACCCGGGCGATGGAGGAGTTCCGCTTCGACCACGCCTCCCAGGCGCTTTACGACTTCGTCTGGAACGAGTACTGCGACTGGTATCTGGAGCTGTCCAAGCCGGTACTGTGGGACGAAGGCGCCAGCGAGGCCGCCAAACGCGGCACCCGGCGCACCCTGGTGCGGGTGCTGGAAGCCAACCTGCGCCTGGCCCATCCGATGATGCCGTACATCTCCGAGGAGATCTGGCAGCGCGTGGCGCCGCTCGCCGGCACCCTGGAGGGGGACAACGACTCGCTGATGGCCAAGGCCTGGCCGCTGGCGGACGAGGCGTTGATCGACCAGGACGCCATCCGTGACATCGAATGGCTCAAGGGGGTGATCGTGGCGGTGCGCAATATCCGCGCCGAGATGAACATCGCCCCGGGCAAGCCGCTCGACGCCCTGCTGACCAAGGGCAGCGAGGCCGACCAGGCGCGCCTGAGCGCCAACCGCCTGTTCCTGTCCAAGCTGGCCAAGCTGTCGTCCATCGAGTGGCTCGATGACGCCAGCACGGCGCCGCTGTCCGCCACCCAGCTGGTCGGCGACATGGAAGTGCTGGTGCCGATGGCAGACCTGATCGACAAGGACGCCGAGCTCGCCCGCCTGAGCAAGGAGATCGACAAGCAGGACAAGTTGATCGGCGGCGTCGAGAAGAAGCTCGCCAACGAAGGCTTCGTGGCCAAGGCCCCGGCCGCCGTCATCGACAAGGAGCGCGGCAAGCTCGAGGAGTACCAGGCCGCCCGCCGGGTGCTGGTCGAACAGCGCGACAAGATCGCGGCCCTATAGTCTGGGCCTAAACCGGCTCAACCGGCCTGAGCACCAGCCGAGTCGACCCCGCCACTGGCGGGGTCGACTTTATTCAGACGTGATAGCAACAGAGAATCTATCGGCTCCCAGCACGCTCGGCTAACCGAAGAAACAGGCCATCTCGTCGCGACCCACCAGTTCGAGAAAGGCTTCCACCGTCCCCACCTGGGGACAGGGCGTATAACCGTGCCACTTCAGGTCCGCTCGCTGCCAGTAGACCTTCCAGACATCCTGACTACGCACGTACTTCGCCTTGGCGACGGGTATCTCCAGTTTCTCGTCAGGTTTGTCATAGCGAGGACTGACTTCGAAGATCTCCAGGCTCTGCCCATCGATACGAAAGGCGAGATCAAGCTTTGATCTCAATTGAGGCGGTGGACGATGCTTCTCGACAAAAGCCACTGCCGCCTTCTCCACTCGCTTTCTCTCCAGATCATTGAATGCCATAAGACGGCCCCCTATTCCTGTAGACCTTGCCTGGCACGCACGATGGCCGCCTCCACCGCCGCCAGAGCGCGTGGCGAATTCTTCCAGCAGCTGGTGTTGAGCATTGATGCCACCTGCTCGGCGATCTCCCGGGCCTCGAACGTCGCCAGATGCTCGAAGGAGTCGATACCAAGCTGCTCGAAGCGACTGATGACGGTCGGCCCTACCCCGTGAAGCGCCAGCAATGCCGCTCTCTCTTCGTTGCTGAAGGCCATCCAGCCCCCCCTGTCATAACATCGCTCTTGATTCGTGCCTGCCCCTCGCCTAAGGCAACCGTCTGCGTCGCCTCAGCCTGATCGGATACGACACAGAGATGACGGTATGACTACAAAATTCAGTTTCTTCTATTAAAGCTTTTTGCGGCACAGTGAAGCTGTCAGCACAGCCGCTCCTTCAGGCCAATCGCCGATTCGGCCGCAGATACGACAGCAGACCGAACAACGGCCATACCAACGCGTACAACAACAATAGACATTTACAACATGACGCACTCGGGCCTTTCCCCCCTGGCGTTCCCTGGCACTGCCGGGCTCGCCACCCTGCCACGCCTTCGCCGCCGAACACGGCGTGCCCTGCTGTACCTGGCCGAGCTGTGTGGCCGTGTCGACCTTCAACGTCGCTGGCTGAATGCCAACGACCTGCCGCTGGTCGACATCGACCCAAGGCGCATCGCGCGCTGCGTCACGCGCTCTGGCTTGAGCCGTGAGTTGATCAGTGAAGGCGACTGGGACATCAGCCATGTTGCACCACTTTGCCAGGCACGCCTGAACGAGACCGCTGCAGTCGAGGACATCTTCGCCCACGACAGGCACTTCCGCGAGACCGCCCAGTACGCCCAGATGCATCAAGCGGTGGCTCGCTATCGTTCCGGCGAGTGCACCGACCCGGCACAGCAAGGCGCCTACTGGTGTCGCAGCGAGGAGGATATCGCTCGCTACTTCGAGACGCTGTCTCGTGCCTACCACGGCATTCGCCGACACGGCTACAAGACCCAGCAAGAACTGGCTCGCCAACACCCCGACGACAGTCGCCACCCCGATGACGAAATGCAGGTATTGATTACCCGGGATGGCGAGGTCGTGCTCGGCTACGGCGGTTCACACCGCCTGGCCATCGTGCAATTGCTGGGACTAGCTTCCGTTCCGGTGCGCGTGGTGGCGATCCATCCCCGGTGGCTCGATCGCTTCCAACAGCGAAAGCACAGCCTGCGATCCTGCCTGCATCATGCAAGCCGCGCTGCAGCCGACATCTCGAGTACCGCGCTCAGGAGGGACAACCGGAGTCGCTGATCGCCCCGATGAACACTGGCCCGGTCAGCTAGCGTCGCGAAAACCGCCCAGCACCAGCGAGTTAGGGCCGAAGAACACCAGTCGGTCATGGTCGATCAGGTAGCGATAGGCGTTGTCGAGCATCTCGCGGACCTGCTGGGCCCCCTGGGGATTGGCACAGGCCATGCGGGTGGCGGTCAGTTCGCTGAAGTCGATACGCTGGCTGTCACCGAAGCTCACCGTGCCGGTGAAGCGATTGCAGCCGTCGCTACCGCTGACACTGCCATCGGAAGCCACCTCGAAGTACGGCTTCTGCGGCATCGACAGGCGATCGCTGGTGCCCACCAGCAACAGGTTCCAGCGCTTGCCGACCAGCGGGCTCGAGACGCTGCCCGGGGCCGCCGTGTCGCCCCCACCCACCGTGGGCCCAGGCTGGCTGGAGCAGGCACTGAGCGCCAGGGTGAAAAGAGCGAAAGCGGCGGTGCGGCGAAGTCGTGACGGAACCATGCTATCTTCCTTGCAGCTGAGTCATCTGGATAAAGCCTAATATGCCAGAATTGCCTGCGTGGTCCGACCGTTTCGGTGATTCTGGTGTTGCGACCGAAGGCACCATGCCGACGTCATCGCGATCATGCTGCGAAGCCACGGATAACTCGGCGCGACTGTTTTCTGCCCAACGCCAGAAGTGAAAGGCTCTCGAGTCAAAAAAGCCCCTAGTGAAAAGGAAGTCACCATGCTCAACGCCCTCGACAACGACGACCTGGGAAAGCTGATCCTGCGCCTGGCCCTTGGCGTGATGATCCTGCTGCACGGCGTCAGCAAGCTGATCAATCCCGGCAGCCTGTCCTGGATCGGTGAAACCCTGGCCTCCCATGGCCTGCCCACTGTGCTGGCCTATGGCGTCCTGCTGGGCGAAGTCGTCGCACCTGTCATGGCGATCCTCGGCTGGAACACTCGCATCGCCGGTCTGCTGATCGCCGGCAACATGGTGGTGGCCATCTATCTGGCGCATATGGGTGAGCTGTTCAGCCTGACCAGCAGCGGCGGCTGGGCGCTGGAGCTGCAGGGCATGTTCCTGTTCGGCGCCCTGGCGATGATGTTCCTGGGCAGCGGCCGCACCGCGATCAAGCCCGACTAGGGACCGTTCACCTCCTCTCGCGCCATGCCGGGCAGTTCCCGGCATGGCGTCGGCCGCAGCCCTCACCCAACTCCTGCACCGTTATCTCCTGCCTTGGCGCTGCGACCTCCTCAGCGCAAGTTGCACTCGACATGACCATTTCGACGAAAGTCGTACTTCTGCTTGATATCCGTCATTCGGACGTCGCTTCGTCTATGCGTAAATAAGCACAACACCTTCGGATTCTCTCTGTGGAGAGGTGATCACTCGATCTTCCCCAAAGGAGCTCGCTTATGCTCGCATTCAAACCGCTTCCCGCCCTGGTCTCGGTGACCCTGGGGCTGGCGCTCTGGTTCGTGGTCCCCGTACCTGACGGGGTCAATCCCGAGGCCTGGCACCTGCTGGCGATCTTCGTCGCTACCATCGCCGCCATCATCGGCAAGACCATGCGCATCGGCGCCCTGGCGATCATTGCCATCACCGTGGTCGCGCTGACCGGCGTCACCAACCCGGACAGTTCCAAGGGCGCGGTCTCCGACGCCCTCTCTGGCTTTTCCAACCCGCTGATCTGGCTGATCGGCCTGGCCATCATGATCTCCCGCGGGCTGTCGAAGACGGGGCTGGGCAACCGCATCGGCTACGCCTTTATCGCCGCCTTCGGCAAGCGCACCCTCGGCATCGGCTACGCCCTGTCCCTGGCGGAGCTGACCATCGCCCCGATCACTCCCAGCAACACCGCCCGGGGTGGCGGCATCATGCACCCGATCATGCGCTCCATCGCCGACAGCTTCGGCTCCTCCCCCGAGTCCGGCACCAGCAAGAAGATCGGCGAGTACCTGGCGCTGGTGAACTATCACGCCAACCCCATCACCTCGGCCATGTTCATCACCGCAACGGCCCCCAACCCCTTGATCGTCGACCTGATCGCCAAGGCCACCGACTCCGCCATCTCGATCACCTGGACCCAGTGGGCGCTGGCCGCGCTGTTGCCCGGCCTGGTCGCCATCGCCTTGATGCCGGCGGTGCTGTACGTGCTGTATCCGCCGGAGCTCAAGCGCACCCCGGACGCCACCTCCTTCGCCCGCGAGCAGCTCACCGCCATGGGCCCGCTCGACCGCGCCGAGAAGATCATGATCGGCGTGTTCGGCCTGCTGTTGATCCTGTGGGCCGGTATCCCGGCGATGCTGTTCGGCCCCGAGTTCAAGGTAAACTCCACCGCGGTGGCGCTGCTGGGACTGTCCATCCTGCTGGTCACCAATGTGCTGACCTGGGATGACATTCTCGGCGAGAAGTCCGCCTGGGACACCATCGTGTGGTTCGCCGCTCTGGTAATGATGGCAAGCTTCCTGGGCAAGCTCGGACTGATCGGCTGGTTCTCCGGGGTCATCGAGGAGGGCATCAGCAGCTTCAATATGGGCTGGTTCGGCATGGCCCTGGCACTGACCGGCGTCTACTTCTACGCGCACTACTTCTTCGCCAGCACCACCGCCCATATCACCGCCATGTACGCCGCCTTCCTGGCCGCCGGTATCGCCCTCGGCATCCCTACCCTGTACATCGCCCTGCTGCTGGCCGGCGCCTCCTCGCTGATGATGTCGCTGACCCACTACGCCACCGGCACCGCCCCGATCATCTTCGGCTCCGGCTATGTGGAACTCGGCACCTGGTGGAAGGCCGGACTGGTGATGAGCCTGGTCAACCTGACCGTCTGGGTCGGTGTCGGCAGCCTGTGGTGGAAGGTGCTGGGGTACTGGTAAGACGCCCGGAAGGCGGGTCCGCTCTTGATCATGGCAGGAGTCTGGTCAACCTGACCGTCTGGGTCGGTGTCGCAGACTCTCTACGGTGGAAGGTGCTGGGGTACTGGCAAGACGCCCGGAAGGCGGGTCCGCTCTTGATCAGGGCAGGAGCCTGGTCAACCTGACCGTCTGGGTCGGTGTCGCAGACTCTCTACGGTGGAAGGTGCTGGGGTACTGGTAAGACGCCCGGAAGGCGGGTCCGCTCTTGATCAGAGTAGGAGCCTGGTCAATCTGACCGTCTGGGTCGGTGTCGCAGACTCTCTACGGTGGAAGGTGCTGGGGTACTGGTAAGCCCCGTAACACGACAGACTTCCAGGCCTCGTGATATTGGACCACGCGCCACCGCAATCGCGGTGGCGCTGTCGTCTGCGGGTCTCGCCGGCTTGCCGGGTCACGGCCGGCGGCGCAGAATCGGACAGGACAGGACGTCATTTCGCTGCTTCCAAGAGGCCCCTCATGGATTTTCTATCTCCCGCGCTGTGGTGGCTGCTGGCCGGACTCGCGGCTCTGCTGGTCGAGCTGCTGACCGGTTCCTACGTGCTGCTGGCCCTGGCGGCGGCACTCGCCCTCACCGCCCTGGCCGCCTGGCTGGGCGCCACTTTCACCCTGCAACTGATCGTCCTGGCGCTCGCCTGTGCCGTGCTGGTGCCGCTGGCGATTCGACAGCTCAGACGACGCGGCCGAGGCGCGAAAAAAGGCTTCGGCGTGGCTGGCAGCGGTGGAGGCCGCGGTCAACGCTTCGTGCTGGTCAGCCGCGACTTCGATGACGCACCCTGCATCAAGCTCGACGGTGATCTCTACCGTGCCAGCCTGGCGGACGAAGCAGGGAGTGGTCCTGCCCTTCGTCCGGGTGACGAGGTAACGCTGGTCCGCTTCGAGGGCACCCAGGCGGTGGTCCGTCCCGCCGGCGAAGGTTCTTGATCCCGGTCATGCGCTCGTTCGGGCAGCGGCCGCCAGACGCTATCGCCACTCGCCCGCCCATTGCCTAAGCTGGCTTTCGGCGGCGGGATGCCGTCGGTCGCCCTGGGCGACACTCTCGATACCAAGGAGGTACCTGCATGTTGCCGTATGCCATAAACCCGGGGCTATTGATTGCCCTGGTGGTGGTCGTCATCGCCGTAATCATGGTGATCAAGGGACTGGTGATCGTTCAGGAGTCCGAGGTGATGGTGATCGAGCGCCTCGGCGCCTACCACCGCACGCTGCAGAAGGGCATCAACTTCATCGTTCCGTTCTTCGACAAGCCAAGACCAATCAAGATGGTGCGCTACCTGCGCAAGGGCCAGGAGTTCACCCCGGTGCTGAGTCAGGAGACCCGCATCGACCTGCGCGAGTCGGTCATGGACTTCCCGTCCCAGCCGGTGGTCACCACCGACAACGTGACGGTGCGCATCGACGGCGCCATCTACTTTCAGATCATCGATCCGGCCAACGCCGTCTACAAGATCGAGAACATGAGTCAGGCGGTGGAGGTACTGGCCAAGACGACGCTGCGCTCGGTGGTCGGCCAGATGGAGCTGGACAAGATCTTCGAGTCCCGCGCCGAGGTCAACGCCAAGATCAAGGAACAGATGGAGGAACCTGCCTCCAAGTGGGGGGTGGCGATCAATCGCATCGAGGTGCAGGACATCGAGATGCCGACGGAGGTCAAGGAGGCCATGCACCTGCAGATGTCCGCCGAACGTCGCCGTCGAGCCACCGTCACCGAGGCCGAGGGCGAAAAGGCCGCGGCCATCGCCAAGGCCCAGGGCCAGAAGGAGTCAGCGATCCTCAACGCCCAGGGCGACAAGGAATCCGCCATTCTGCGTGCCCAGGGCGAAAGTCGCTCCATCGAGCTGGTACTGGGTGCCATGGGCGAAGGCGAGAAGAGCACCAGGGCGGTCATCGGCTATCTGCTCGGCCAGTCCTATATCTCGATGCTGCCGGAGATGGCCAAGCAGGGAGAGCGTGTGTTCGTGCCCTACGAGAGCTCGGCCCTGCTCGGCGCCATGGGCGCCTTTCGCGATCTCAGCGCCGGTGACGAGGCGCTGGGCGACATTGCCCGCCGCGCAGCCGCCGCTGGCGGCCTGACGGGTGCTGCCAGCGCCCAGGGCTAGGCGCTGGTACCAGGGCGTGTAGCGACTGGTATAGCGGCTGGTATAGCGGCTCAGGCAACCACCCTACAGCCCTTGTGGCAGTCGCCCTGGTACAAGCTCAGCCACAACTGAAAACGCCCGAACCGTGAGGTTCGGGCGTTTTCGTCCTGCCAGCGGCTGGCGCAATCGATGGCGGTCAGGCCGCCATGCTATCACCCAGACGTTCGCGGATCTTCTTCATGGCGTTCTTCTCGAGCTGACGAATGCGCTCGGCGGACACACCATAGACATCGGCCAGTTCATGCAGGGTCGCCTTGTTTTCGGCGAGCCAGCGCTGGCTCAGGATATCCCGCGAGCGCTCGTCGAGCTCGGCCAGCGCGCCCTGGAGGCGGCGGGTGGCGTCCTGCTCCCAGTCGCTGTCCTCGAGCTGGGTCGCCGGGTCCTGGCTGGCGTCGTCCAGATAGTGAACCGGTGCCTGATAGGCCGAATCCTCGTCCTCGGACGGTGAAGCATCGAAGCCGGCATCATGGGAGGCCAGACGACCTTCCATCTCGCGCACCACCTCGGGCTTGACGTCCAGGTCCTTGGCGATGGCGTCGACCTCGTCGCTGTTCAACCAGGCCAGGCGCTTCTTGGCGCCGCGCAGGTTGAAGAACAGCTTGCGCTGGGCCTTGGTGGTGGCGATCTTGACGATGCGCCAGTTGCGCAGCACGAACTCGTGGATCTCGGCCTTGATCCAGTGCACCGCGAAAGACACCAGGCGTACACCCTGGGTCGGGTCGAAACGCTTGACGGCCTTCATCAGGCCGACGTTGCCTTCCTGAATCAGGTCAGCCTGGGGAAGTCCATAGCCGGAATAGCTGCGTGCGATGTGCACGACAAAACGCAGATGGGACATGACCAGACGGCGGGCGGCTTCCAGATCGCCTTCCTGCTGAAGGCGATGGGCCAGGTCCTGCTCTTCATCCACCGTCAGCAGCGGAATGCGATTGACGGCCTGAATATAGCCGTTTAGGTCGTGCCCCGGTGAAAGATGACCCACCGGCAGAAGACTGTTGCTCATGTGCAGGTTGTCTCCTCGAAGACCAACAAGATTTCGGATGCACCTTGGAGGATAAAAATAGGAAGAAGTTCCCCTTTGGTCGTAGACATCCGACGAAACCGTACAAGAAACGGGTGATTACCTGTTGCCGCTAGCGTGGCTTGATGCCCGCCAGATGGCGGCTGACGGCGATCCAGGCTCCCAACCAGCCCAATAGTGTACTACAAGTCAGCAATGTTGTAGAGCCGACGAGGCCCAAGGTCGGTAGCTGATAGTGCGCGCCGTAGCTGGCCGCCAGCGATGCCACCGGCGCCGCCAGCCAGTCGCTGCCCAGGGTCAGAAGCCCCCACGCCAGCAGTCCGCCGCCCAGGCCATACCAGGCGCCGCTGTACAGAAAGGGTCGGCGTACAAAGGCATGGGTGGCGCCGATCAGGGTCACCACCTCGATCTCCTTGCGCCGGTTCTCCACCGCCAGGCGGATGGTGTTGCCCACCACCAGCAGCACGCCCAGACCAAACAGCACTCCCAGTGCCAGGGTCAGGCGACGACCCAGCTCAGCCAGTTGCCGCAAACGCTCGATCCAGGCCAGGTCGAGGCGCACCTCGGCCACCCCGGACATCGCCGACAGGCGCTCGGACAGCGCCGCCATGGCCTCCGGGGACGGCGTCGTCGGCGAGATCACCACCGCGGCGGGCAGCGGATTCTCGTCGAGCCGCGCCAGGGCATCATCGAGCCCCAGGGATTGCTGGAATTCCGCCATGCCCTGCTCGGCGGTGATCAATTCGGTGGCGGCGACCTCCGACTGAGCCTCCAGCGCTTCCAGGATGCGACCGGTCTCGGACTCGCTCACCCCCTTGTCGAGGTAGGCCGTCAGGGTGGCGCTGGCGTCCAGCTCGGCGTCCACCAGCTTGGCGCTGTCCAGTGACAGCCACAGGGCGCTGGGCAGCACCAGGGCGATGGCGATGGCGAGCATGGTCAAGAGGCTACCCACCGGCTGGCGCACCAGCCGGCGCAGGCTGTCCACACACATGGCGCGATGGTGGCGCAGCCAGGCTTGCCACTGCCCCTGTGCGCGCACCGTCTGCTGACGCGCACCGCGAGGTGACGTCGAGGCCTCCTGGCGGCCGCCCGTACGTGCGGCGGCCGAGGCGCCCCTGGGCGTCGCCGCGCCCTTGCGCGAATGGCGAGCGCTCATGCGGCCTCCTCGTCGGCCACCAGGCGCCCCTCGCTCAGGCGCAGGGTGCGGTGACGCAGCCTGGCGATCAACGCCAGATCGTGACTGGCGATCATCACCGTGGTGCCGATGCGATGAAAGTCCTCGAACAGCCCCATGATATCGGCGGACAACTGAGGGTCGAGATTACCGGTAGGCTCATCGGCCAGCAGCAGGGCGGGCTTGTTGACCACCGCCCGGGCGATGCCCACGCGCTGCTGCTCGCCGCCGGAAAGTTCGATGGGAAGCGCCTTTTCGCGGTGCAGCAGGCCGACCTTGTCGAGTGCGGCGCGGACCCGCCGCGCGATATCCCGCGGCGCCAGGCCGCGGATCTCCAGCGGCAACGCCACATTGTGATAGATCGAGCGGTCGAACAGCAGCTGGTGGTCCTGGAAGACCACCCCGATCTGACGCCGGTAGAACGGCAACTGGCTGGGATGCAGCTTGTCGATATCGTGACCGGCGACCATCACCCGTCCGCGACTGGGTCGCTCCAGGCGCATGATCAGCCGAAGCAGCGAACTCTTGCCGGCACCGGAATGGCCGGTGAGAAACACCATCTCGCCCCGCGAGACGCGAAAATCGATATTGGAGAGCGCCTCGAAGCGCCCTCCATAGCGCTTGCCGACGTGCTCGAAGGCGATCATTCGTCGGCGTCACTCGGGCGACGATCGAACAGGGCGTCGACGAAGTCCTCGGCCTTGAACGGCCGCAGGTCATCCAGACTCTCACCCACCCCGATAAAGCGGATCGGCGTCTTCAGCTGCTTGGCCAGGGCGAAGATCACGCCCCCCTTGGCGGTACCGTCGAGCTTGGTCAGGGTGATCCCGCTGACCGGAACCGCCTCGTTGAAGGTGGCCGCCTGGGACAAGGCGTTCTGGCCGGTACCGGCGTCGAGCACCAGCATCACCTCGTGAGGCGCCTGCGCATCGAGCTTGCCCATCACCCGATGGACCTTCTTGAGCTCTTCCATCAGGTGACTCTTGTTGTGCAGGCGACCAGCGGTATCGGCGATCAAGACGTCGACGCCACGGGCACGGGCCGCCGCCACGGCGTCATAGATCACCGAGGCGCTGTCGGCGCCGGTGTGCTGAGCCACCACCGGCACGCTGTTGCGCTCGCCCCACACCTTGAGCTGCTCTACCGCAGCCGCGCGGAAGGTATCCCCCGCCGCCAGCATCACGCTCTTGCCCTCGCGCTGGAAGCGCTGGGTCAGCTTGCCGATGGTGGTGGTCTTGCCGACGCCGTTGACGCCCACCACCAGGATGACGAAGGGCCCACCGTCGGCGGTCTCGAGGCTCAGGGGCTGGCTGACCTCGCCGAGCATGGCGGCCAGCTCCTGCTGCAGCGCACGATACAGCGCCTCCGGGTCCTTCAGCTCCTTGCGCGAGACGCGATCGGTCAGCGCCTCGATGATTTCGCTGGTGGCCTCGATACCGACGTCGGCCATCAGCAGCTGGGTCTCGATGTCCTCGATCAGCTCGTCATCGATCTGCTTGGCACCCATGAACAGGTCGGCCAGGCCGTCGCTCAGGTTGGCCCGAGTCTTGCCAAGGCCCTCGCGCATGCGCGCAAACCAGCCCTTCTTCTCGCCACCCTTGCCACCCTGCACCGGCGCTCTGGGCTTTTCCTGCAGGGCCGGGCCGGTGGGACGGCTGGGCTCGATCACCTCGGCGTGCTCGCGCTGGCCGGTGCCAGCGTCGGGAGCTGGCGGACTTGCAGGCTCGGGCACCTCCGCCTCGGCCAACTTGTGCGCCGAGGCCGGCGATTCATCTTCGGCGGGCTCGCCAGCCGGCTGGGGGGCGGCAGGCGGCGCCTGGTCGGCTTGCGACTCGCCGGACTTCTGCTCGACAGGCTCTTGCTTGACGGGCTCTTGCTTGTCGGGCTCAGGTTCAACGGGCGCCTGCTCGGCAGGGGTGGACGGCTCGGCAGGCGCTGGCGCTGCCGGCTCGACAGGCTCCGGCACCACCGCCTCGGCGGTCTCGGTCGGCTCGGGGCCAGATTCCCGGCCCTGCTGGGGCGGCTCGGCATCCGACGGTGAGCCTTGCGACAGCTCGTCGCCGAGGGGCTGTTCAGCCTCCCTGTCAGCCGCGCCTTCCGCCTCATCTGCAGACGACTGATCGACGACTTCCTGGCCCTTGGCGGGTTCTTCGCCCGTGTGCTTCTTCTTGCGCTTGAAAATACCGAACATGGATGACCTGACGCCTCAGCCGGTGAACGAACCGCCACATCCTACCACCCTGCCCGCTCGCTGTGGACACAGGACAGCCCCGAGGCGGCGACGCGACGCTGCCCACAGCCTGCCACAGAAGCGATGGCGAAGGCATGACGGCACCCTGCCATGGGGGTAGAATCGCCGCCCATGAGTCGACAACGTCCTTCAAGAAACCGTCCGCGCGGCGGCGCCGGAAAACCCCGCTCGGGCAAGAGTCCCTCGAGCGGTCGGCCGCCTGGCAAGCTGCGCATCATCGGTGGCGAACACCGCCGCCGCCAGCTACCGGTGCTCGACAAGCCCGGCCTGCGCCCGACCCCGGACCGAGTGCGCGAGACCCTATTCAACTGGCTCGGGGGCGAGCTGTACCGCGTTCGCGTGCTCGATCTGTTTGCCGGCACCGGAGCTCTGGGCCTGGAGGCGCTATCGCGCGGCGCCAGCGAGGCCCTGTTCGTCGAGCGCGATGCCCAGGTGGCCCAGGCGATCAGCGATAACCTGGCGACGCTGGCGATCGATCGCGCCCAGGTACGCCGCGCCGACGCCGCCGCGCTGCTGAAAGACGATACCGCCAGCCCCTTCGACCTGGTGTTTCTCGACCCGCCCTTTCGCCAGGGCCTTGCCGAGCCCTGCTGCCAGGCCCTGGAAGCCGGCTGGCTGGCGGATGAGGCCTGGATCTACGTGGAGGTCGAAAGCGGTCTGACTCCCGCCGTGCCCCCCACCTGGCAGCTACACCGAGAGGTCCGCGCCGGAGACAGCATGGGGCGGCTGTATCGCCGCAGCGAAAGCGACGCCGACTCGCTCAAGGACGCTGCGCCTGAGAGCTGAGCCAGCAGTACCCCAAGCACGCGACCGTCGTAATTCCTGAGCCGAATCAGCAAAGCAGCCCCGTCGCCGCCCGGCGACGCTTGTTCGCCGGCGGCGGCGGCGTTACGCTCGTTCCATCGGGGCGCGCGTCGCGCCTTCACCCCACGTCATGTCAGGAGACGAGGATGAGCACGGAACTCTTCAACCAACTCGAAAAGAAGGTCTCCAGCGCCCTTGAGGCTCTGGAATTGCTGAAACTGGAAGCCGAGGAGTTGCGCGAGGAAAACGCTCGCCTGAAGCAGGATCGCGAAGAGTGGGAACGTCGCCTGACCGCCATCCTGGGCCAGCTCGATGAAGTGGAAGGCGAAACGGGCAATACCGAACAGGCGCCCGCCCATAGCCTCTGACCTGCCTTGTGTGCCGGCAGTGTCGACTCGAACGGCTGATACGAACGACCGACACGAATGAAAAGGGCTCCCCATGGGGAGCCCTTTTGCATTGCGCGTACGATGAATGCACGGAAGCCGAGCGCTTCAGGCTGTTTCAGCCAAGCGCCAGCGACATCAGCAAGGCATCGACGCGCTCGCCGCCATCGGCCAGCGGCGGATAGTAGCCGCGACGCACACCGTCCTCGGCGAAGCCGGCGGCTCGGTAGCAGGCGATCGCCGCGCCGTTGTCGGCACGCACCTCCAGCAGCAGTCGCTCCGAGCCCCACTGGCGCGCTACCGCAATCAGGCTTGTCAGCAGCCGTGCGGCGAGCCCTTGGCGGCGAGCTTGCGGGGCCACCAGGATCGCTTCCAGCTCGGCCTCGAAGGGCTGGCGTGCCAGCAAGGCGTAGGCGTGAATAGCCCTCTGCCCCGTCATGCCCGCATCAAGGCCGCCTTCAACGCCGACATCACCCGCCGGACCCAGCCGATCGATCCCCAGCAGCAGGCGCTGGTCATCTTCCAGTGCCTGGGCCAACGCCTGATGGCTGGACAACGGCGCTGACGCCATCGCTTCCAGTCGCAGGAGGGCGTCAAGATCGGCGGCGCCGAGGACACGGACAGGACCGTAGCCGCCGCTATGCGGACAGCTCTGCTGGCCCGCTGTCGCCTCAAGCGCCATCGCTGTCGTCTCTGGCACCATCGCCTCCAGCACCATCACCTCGAGTGCCGTCGCTCCACTGTGCCTGCCACTCGCCGATCTGCGACCACAGCCGGCGCTTGGCCTCGGCACCGACGCCGTCACCGGCGAGCAGTTCGTCGAGCCCCGGGCCCTGCCACAACGGCAGCGCCAGGGTCTGGCTGCGCGGAGGCTGCGCGCTGTTGTCGGTGGTGTCAGACGGGTCCAGTGCTTGCATCAGCGCCTCCTGGCGGCCGAATACCAGCACTCGCTCCGGAGCCCAGCCACGACGTGCGCGACCGGCCACAAAGGCCTTCAGCCCCTGACGCGCCTCGTCCAACGGCCGCCTGACCGGCAAGCCTTCTTCCAGCGGCCAGGCAAGGGAGTCGAACACCGGTCGCTGCGACGGCCTGACCCCGGCGCCGGTCAGGATATTGAGCAGAAGCCGCTGGTGCAGGGGCCCCAGCGGTTCGTCACGGGCGACCAGCAAAAGCCAGCGACCGTCGAGACAGGCCACCTGGCAGCCGAAGCGCAGCGGCTCGGCGCCTTCCTCCGCCTCATCCTCTGCCGGCATGGCCGTGGGGGCCGTCGCTGCACCGTCGTCTGCATCGGGCACGATATCACCGAGCAGCGCCCTGGCCTTGCGCGGCCCGGCCGGCGCCTGGGGTGCAGGAGCCTGGACGGCAGAGGACGAATCAGCGACAGCGGCCTGCTCGGTCGCCCCGGGGGAAGTGTCGCCGCCGCCGGCCGAAGCGGGCATGTCATCGAGCAGCGCATGCAAGCCCTTGGCACCGGGCTGGGGCCGCTCCTCGGGTACCGGCTCGGGCCAGTCGCAGGCTTCGGTCTCGCGGGCGTTGGGCAGCTGATAGCGGGCCACCCAGGCGGTCAGCCCCATGGCATCCAGATAGGCGAGCCGTGTCGGCTCCGGCGTCACGAGCGTGAGCCGCCCATGCAGCTGGGCGAGTCCGGACGCGGTGCGCTGCGGCTATCCCATTCACCGGGGGTGTAAAGGTGCAGCGCCAGGGCGTGGACCGGGCCGGACAGTTCATCGGCCAGCAGCGAGTAGATCTGCTGGTGGCGCTTGACCGGCATCAGCCCGGAAAAGCGCTCGGAGACCAGGGTCACCTTGAAGTGGGTTTCCGAGTTCGGCGGCACGCTGTGCATGTGGCTCTCGTTCTCGACCACCAGTTCGGTGGGCTCCAGGGCCTTTAGCTTGTGTTCGATGGTCGCCTGAATACTCATGATGGGTACTCGCGTCTGTGACGGTTAATTTTGTACATACTGTGCCATTGTACGCCCTCGCCCAGCCGCTGACTAAGCCCGATCCGCGACCCGGTTCGGGGAGTCCTCGCCCACTCGTTCGGAGTAGCCGGCGCGCGCGGCCTTCTTCTGCTCCCGCGCCGCACGATACGCACGATGGGCCCGGGGGATACGCACCAGGCTGATCACCAGCGCCAGCAAGGTGGTGGCAGCGCCAACCCACAACGCCTGCTGAACGCCGGCGCCGGCGGCCAGGCACAGCCCGACCAGGGCCACCCCCAGCGACTGCCCCACCGTGCGGGTGGTACTCATCACCCCCGAGGCGTTGGCGCTGCGGGCCTTGGGTACGCTGGTCATCAGTTCACGGTTGTTGGGCGGCTGGAACAGGCCGAAGCCTGCGCCACACAGGGCGGTACGCCACAGGCTGTCGATCGCGCTGGCGTCCTGCGGCAGCGCTGCCAGGCTGACCAGCCCCAGCAACAGCATGACCAGGCCGACGCTCGCCACTACGCTCGGGTTGAAACGATCGGCCAGACGACCGGACAGCGGCCCGACCACCATGATGGTCAGCGGCCAGGGGGTAAACAACCAGGCGGTATGCAGCGCCGAGTAGCCCATCTGCTGCTGGTAGAGAAACGACAGCGCAACGAAGGTCAGCCCCTGTCCGATGAAGGCGGTGCCCTGGGCGGACACTGCCAGGCTGAAACGCGGTTCACGAAACAGCCCCAGCGGCAGCAGCGGATGGGGAGCCCGCCCCTGGCGACGGATAAAGGCCACCGCCGACACCACCGTCACCGCCAGCCAGGCCAGGATCTCGGCCAGCGGCGCGCGATGACCGACGGCGTCCATGCACATGAACAGTCCCGCCAGCATGGCCATGGAGGCCAGGGCGCCGAAGGCGTCGAAGTTGCCCTCGCGGCGTTCCTCCCTGGGCAGGGCTCGCCAGGCCATGACCGCGGCGGCGGCGCCCAGCGGCACGTTCAGGGCGAACAGCCACGGCCAGTTGGCCACCGACAGCACCAGACCACCGATCGACGGGCCGGCGGCGTAGCCCCCCGCCACCACCAGCGACGACAGGCCCAGGGCGCTGCCGAGCAGGCGCGAGGGAAAGATCGAGCGATACAGGCTCGGCCCGATCGACAGGGTGGCGGCGGCGCCGACGCCCTGCAGGGCACGAAACACCAGCAGGGTCTCGAAGTTGGGCGACAGCGCGCTGCCCAGCGCCGCCACTACGAACAGGGTGAGCCCTGCCACGTAGACCTTGCGCCGACTGAGCAACTCGCTGGCGGCGGCGAACACCAGCAGCATGGCCGCGCAGACCACCTGGAACAGGTTGGTGATCCACACCGCGCGGGCATCGGACACGCCCAGATCCCGCGCCATGGAGGGCAGCGCGATATTGATCATGGTGGTGTCCACCACCGCCATCAGGGTCCCCAGCACCAGGGCGATGACCGCCAGCCGTCGCTCCGGCCCGGGCAGGCCATCGTCGCCGTCACGGGTGGAGAACAGTCGACTCATCGGGGCAATTCCTGGTGTTGTCTAGGCGGGTGTTGTCTTGCATCGGGGTGGTCAGGCACAGGAAGTCATGCCGGCACGCAACGAGACCGGCCGTGGCCGGTCTCGTCGACACCTGCGGGGTACATCCGGCAGACACTGATCAGCGGCGGCAGGCCGCGCTGTTTCAGTCCTGCTCGAGGTCGGCCAGCAGTTCGTCGTCCACCTCGGAGATCTCAAGCGCAGCCTCGCCATCCAGGTCGATCGCCAGATAGCTGTGCTCGACCTGCAAGAAGCGCTGGAACAGCTCCCAGTTCAGGGCCTCGGGCCACTGCCGTTCGTCCTCTTCCCAGGCGCGCAGTTCGTTCTCGAGCACCTCGAGATAGCGCTCGCGAACGAAGGCTTCCAGCGCCTCGGGGGTGTCCATCTCCGGGATCAGGTAGACCGTGCTTTCCCGGTCGACGTCGGCGAGCGTGAGGTCGTCATCGCCCATGGTCGGTTCCAGGGCATTGATCCAGTCAACAAAGTGCTGGGTGGGTCTGACGCTCAGGGCGGAGCGGTTGAGCAGTTTCATCGCGGTCTCCTCGACGTCGAATCGCAGCCATTATGGGTGCTAAGGGCCTCGCTTGCCAGCAAAAGCCCGGCCCCGCCGACAATCCATCGGCCCGACCCCGCCGACCATCCATCGGCCCGGCCCCGCCGACAATCCATCGGTCCGACCACTGGGGACATTGTCCCCGGTGGCCAGGCCCAACGGCTCAGGCCTCGCCGGCTTCCGGGCGCATCGCCGGGAACAGCAGCACGTCGCGGATCGAGGGGCTGTCGGTGAACAGCATCACCAGGCGGTCGATGCCGATGCCCTCGCCGGCGGTGGGCGGCAGGCCTACCTCGAGCGCGCGCACGTAGTCGGCGTCGTAGTACATCGCCTCCAGGTCACCGGCGTCCTTCTCGGCCGCCTGGGCGCGGAAGCGCTCGGCCTGGTCCTCGGCGTCATTGAGCTCGGAGAAGCCGTTGGCGATCTCACGGCCACCGACGAAGAACTCGAAGCGGTCAGTAACGAAGGGATTGGCGTCGTTGCGCCGCGCCAGCGGGCTGACCTCGGCCGGATACTCGGTGATGAAGGTCGGCTGGTCCAGGCGCGCCTCGGCCACCTCCTCGAAGATCTCGGTCTGCAGCTTGCCGAGTCCCCAACCATCCTTGACCTTGATGCCGAGGCGCTCGGCCAGGGCACGGGCGGCGTCGAGCTCGTCGATGTCCGCAGCCTCGATGCCTTCGCCGTGAGCCAGGATCGCCTCGCGCAGGGTCATCCGCACGAACGGCTGGCCCAGATCGTAGGTCGCTCCCTGGTAGTTCAGGGTGGTGGTGCCGAGCACCTTCTGGGCGATCTCGCGCAGCATCGCCTCGGTCAGATCCATCAGCGCCTGGTAGTCCACGTAGGCCCAGTAGAACTCGACCATGGTGAACTCGGGGTTGTGGCGGGTGGACAGCCCTTCGTTGCGGAAGTTGCGGTTGATCTCGAAGACCCGCTCGAAGCCCCCCACCACCAGGCGCTTCAGGTAAAGCTCTGGCGCGATACGCAGGTACATGTCGATGTCCAGCGCATTGTGGTGGGTGATGAAGGGACGCGCCGTGGCGCCGCCGGGGATCGGCTGCAGCATCGGCGTTTCCACCTCCATGAAGCCGCGATCCTCGAAGAAGCGGCGCATGGCGCTGATGATGCCGGCACGGGTCTCGAACACCCGGCGCGAGTCCGGGTTCATGATCAGGTCGACATAGCGCTGGCGGTAACGCGCTTCCATGTCGGTGAGGCCGTGAAACTTGTCGGGCAGCGGGCGCAGGCTCTTGGTCAGGAGCTTGGCCTCGCGCATCATCACGTACAGGTCGCCCTTGCCGGACTTGTGCACCGGGCCCTGGCCGGCCACGATGTCGCCGATGTCCCAGCCCTTGATGTCCTCGAGCAGGGCAGGATCCAGCCCCTTCTTGTCGACGTAGAGCTGGATCTGGCCGCTGACGTCCTGGATCACGATAAAGGGACCGCGCTTGCGCATGATGCGCCCGGCGACCGCGGCCTCGCGGCCCAGCGACTCCAGCGCTTCCTTGTCATGCTCGCCAAGTTCCGCCTCGAGCTCGGCGGCCAGGCTGTCACGGCGAAAGTCGTTGGGGAAGGCGCTGCCGCCCTCGGCCTCGGCGCGCTCGCGACGAGCCGCCAGCTTGGCGCGGCGCTCCGCGATCAGGCGGTTCTCTTCGGCAACGGCGTCATTGGTGGAAGGCGTATCCTGGTTGGCCATGGCTACTCGTCTCTGTCACGGCAGGGAAGCCGCCACGGCGGTTCCCCGAACGGCCCCGGCACGGGACCCATGAATGGTGGTGGCGAAACGCCCCGAGGCCACTTGGCTCCCGGGGCGAGGTCGCGACGCGGTGGGCTTGGCGACGGTCGCTTAAAGCCCCTGCTTGAGGCTCGCGACGATGTACTGGTCAAGATCGCCGTCGAGCACCTTGTCGCAGTTGCTCGACTGCACGCCGGTGCGCAGGTCCTTGATGCGCTGGTCGTCCAGCACATAGGAACGGATCTGGCTGCCCCAGCCGATGTCGGCCTTGGAGTCCTCGGCCTCCTGCTTGGCGGCGTTGCGCTTCTGCATTTCCAGCTCCCACAGCTTCGCCTTCAACTGCTTCATGGCGAAGTCGCGGTTGGCGTGCTGGCTGCGCTGGCTCTGGCACGACACCACCACGCCGGACGGCTCGTGGGTGATCCGCACCGCCGAGTCGGTGGTGTTGACGTGCTGACCACCGGCGCCGCTGGAGCGGTAGGTGTCGACGCGCAGATCCGCCGGATTGATCTCGACCTCGAAGCTGTCGTCGATCTCCGGCGACAGGAACACCGAGGCAAAGGAGGTGTGGCGGCGGCCGCCGGAGTCGAACGGACTCTTGCGCACCAGACGATGCACCCCGGTCTCGGTGCGCAGCCAGCCGAAGGCGTACTCGCCCTGGACGTGCACCGTGGCCGACTTGATCCCGGCCACTTCACCGGCCGACAGCTCGATGATCTCGGCCTTGAAACCGTGGGACTCGGCCCAGCGCAGATACATGCGCAGCAGCATGTTGGCCCAGTCCTGGGCCTCGGTGCCGCCGGAGCCCGCCTGGATGTCGAGATAGGCGCTGTTCTCGTCCATCTCGCCGGAGAACATGCGCCGGAACTCGAGCTTCTCGAGGTTGGCCTGCATCGAGGCCAGTTCCTTCTCGACCTCGGCCACGGTGGCCTCATCGTCTTCCATCTCGGCCAGCTCCAGCAGGTCCCGGCTGTCGCCGAGGCCCTGGTCCAGCTCGTCGATGGTGGCGACCACCAGTTCCAGCGAGGCACGTTCCTTGCCGAGCTTCTGGGCGTAGTCCGGGTCGTTCCAGACCGCCGGGTCCTCGAGCTCGCGGGTGACTTCCTCTAGCCGATCTTTCTTTTCGGCATAGTCAAAGATACCCCCTCAGGACGTCTGTCCGCTCAGACAGGTCCTTGATGAGGTTGTGAATCGGGTTGGTTTCCAACATGAAGTTCGCCTTTTGTCGTCCCTCGCCGGGTGCCGGCGTGCGCTCGCGATGCGCCGGTGGCGATGGGCCAGTTGCGATGATCGTCGGCCAGGCCGCGATAAAGGGGATGCATTGTAGCCAAAACGTCTAACCCCGTCATCCTGCTCCTGCCATCGAGCCCCCTTGCCACAAGGGCTCCCACGGGGCTATCGACGAAACGCAAGACGTCATGAAAATTTTCGTCTGGACAGCACCGGAGCCACGGCGCGATGGTCATTGACGACTAAGCGGGCTTAGCCGGTGTCGCACGCCTTGTGCGGCCTTCCCACGATGGCCGTGGTCGCAGCGAACCGCGCTGCCAACGGCCCGGCCCGCGACAACAATGCCAACACGAACAAGGAACTGACATGATCGCGAACCGTGCTCGCTGGGCCCGCCGCCTGGCGCTGGCCTCCGGCCTGACCCTGTCCTCGCTGGCGGCCGCCATCAGCGCACCGGCCATGGCCGAGACCCTCGATCTTGGCGTCACCGGCGAACTCGCCTCCTTCGACACCTCCCAGATCTCCGGCGGCGTGTGGGAGTCCCAGATCCTGATGGACGTCTACGAGGGCCTGGTCAAGAACGCCCCGGACGGCGAGATCCTGCCCGGCATGGCCACCGACTGGGAGGTCTCCGCGGACGGCAAGACCTACACCTTCAGCCTGCGCGAGGATGCCCGCTGGTCCGACGGCGAGCCTGTCACCGCCGAGGACTTCGTGTTCGGCTGGCGCCACCTGCTGGACCCGGCCAACGCTTCCAAGTACGCCTACATGCTCTATCCGGTGGTCAACGCCAGGGAGGTCAACACCGGCGAGCTGCCCCTGGAGGAGCTTGGCGTGGAAAGCCGCGACGATGGCCGCACCTTCGTGGTCCAGCTGACTCAACCGACGCCCTACTTCCTGCAGCTGCTGACCCACTACACCGGCTACCCCCAGCCACAGCACACCTTCGAGGAGTACGGCCGGGACTACGTGGATCTCGACAACATCGTCACCAACGGTGCCTTCACCCCCACCGAGTGGATCTCCCAGTCGCGCATCACCGTGGTCAAGAATCCCGAGTACTACGAGGCCGACCAGGTGGCGCTGGACGGCGTGCGCTACCACACCATCGAGGATCGCAATGCCGGAGTCTCGCGCTTTCGCGCGGGCGAGCTGGACATCATGACCGAGTACTCCTCGAGCATGTACCCGCTGTTGAAGGAAGAGATCCCCGAGGCCACCCACATGGCCACCTACCTCGGCAGCTACTACTACGTGTTCAACCACCGCGACGGTCATCCCACCGCCGACCCCAGGGTGCGCGAGGCGCTCAACATGGCGGTGCGCCGCGACGTCATCGCTCAGCAGATCATGGGCGGCACCTTCCAGAAATCGCTGTCCTTCGTGCCTGACGGCATCGATCACTACGAGGTGCAGAACACCAGCTTCGAAGACGCCGACGGCAATGACATCACCGATGACATGAACGCCCGCATGGCCCGCGCCAAGCAATTGCTGGAAGAGGCCGGCTACAGCCAGGAGTCACCGCTCGAACTGCGCCTGCGCTACAACACCACCGACGAGCACAAGAAGATCGCGGTGGCGGTGTCGTCCATGTGGCGCCCGCTGGGTGTCGAGGTGGAGCTAGTCAATGCCGAGGCCACGGTGCACTACCAGACCATCGCCGAGGGAGACTTCGATGTGGCCCGGGCCGGCTGGATCGCCGACTACAACGACGCCGAGAACTTTCTGGCGCTGCTGCGTTCCGGCGTCGGCAACAACTACGGAGCCTACGCCAACGAGGAGTTCGACGCCCTCTACGACCAGGCCGCCGCCACCCTGGACCTGGATGAACGCAAGGCCGTCATGGAAAGCGCCGAGGCCCTGGCCATGGACGACGACGCCCTGATCCCGATGCTCTACTACGTCTCACGCAACCTGGTGAACCCGAAGATCAGCGGCTGGGAAGACAACATCGAGGACGATCACCCGTCTCGCTGGATCTCCTTCGACGAGTAGCAGCGCTGGGTTGGTAAATAGCAGCGTTGGGCTATCTTCAAGGACTCGCTTCAAGGACTCACTTCAACGACTCGCTGCGAGAACTCGCCTCCACCAGGAGGCGAGTCCCCTACCGACGCTCTGCCTACCCCACAAGGACTTCGCTATGGTCTCCATGGACGCCTTTCGTCCGCTGGCACTTGCCGGCCTGATGGCAACGACAAGCCTCGGACTCTGTCTGCCCGCTGCCGACGCCCAGGCCGCCACCCTGCAGGTCGGCAACGGCGCCGAGCCCAGCACCCTGGATCCGCAGAAGGTCAGCGGCAACTGGGAGAGCCGGATCACCCGCCAACTGTTCGATCGTCTGGTCAACTATGGCCCCGACGGCGCCCTGGTGCCGGGCCTGGCCGAATCCTGGGAGCTGTCCGACGACGGCCGGGTGATCACCTTCCGGCTGCGCGAGGCGCAGTGGTCCGACGGCGAGCCGATCACCGCCGATGACGCCGTCTTCGCCCTGCAACGTCTGGTGACGCCGGCCACCGCCAACCACAACGCCAACCTCTACTACCCCATCATCAACGCCCGGGCGATCAACACCGGGGAGGCCGAACCCGAGAGCCTCGGCGTCACCGCGCTGGATTCCCACACCCTGGAAATCCGGCTGTCCGAGCCCACCGCCTATTTTCTTCAGGCCATGGCGATGACCGAGGCCGCACCTCTGCCCCGCCACCTGCTCACCAGCGGCGTCGAGGACTGGACCCGGCCAGGCACCCTGGTGGCCAGCGGCCCCTTCGTGCTCGCCGACTGGAAGCCCCAGGACAAGGTCGAGGTGGAGCGCAACCCTCGCTACTACGCCGCTGACGAGGTGGCGCTGGAGGGTGTCGACTTCCACGCCATCGAGGATACCTCGGCGCTGATGAACCGTTTTCGCTCAGGCGAGCTCGACATCGCCTACGGCGCGGTGCCTTCCGCGCGCTTCGAGTGGGCCCAGGAAAACCTGAGCGAGTCGCTGCGCGTCGGGCCGCTGATCGGCAGCTACTTCTATATGCTCAACCTGCGCGAAGGCACGCCGCTCAGCGATGAGCGGGTGCGTGAGGCGCTGAATCTGGCGCTCGACCGCGAGGTGATCACCGAGCGCCTGCTGGGCATGGGCCAGACGCCGTCCTACTGGTTCGTGCCGCGCACCATCGCCTCGCCCACCTCGGCAAGCCTCGACTTCCATGACCAGGGCATGGACAGCCGCCGGGCCAGGGCCCGTGAGCTGCTGGATCAGGCCGGCTACGGGCCGGATCGACCGCTTGAACTTGAGCTGTCCTACAACACCCTGGAAGACCACAAGAAGATCGCCGTGGCCATCGCCGCCATGTGGCGCCCGCTGGGGGTGGAAATAGATCTGGTCAATCGCGAGGCGGCGGTGCACTTCGCCGGCCTGCGCCAGGGCGACTTCGAGATCGCCCGCTACGGCTTCGTGGCCACGGTCAACGACCCCTACGACTTCCTCAACGCCTACGCGGCGGGAGGCTCGGCGGCGGCCAGCACCGGCTACGCGGACCCCGAGTACGACGCCCTGGTCGAGGCCAGCACCCATGAGCTCGACGTGGACCGACGCGCCGCGCTGATGACCGAGGCCGAGCAGCGCCTGCTGGAAGCCGACGTGATGCTGCCGATCTACGACTACGTGGTCGTCAATCTGGTCTCTCCGGACGTCAAGGGCTGGCAGCCCACGACGCTCGACGTGCATCCGCTGCGCTACGTGTCCGTGGACGGCGACGCGCCCTGACGACCACTCGCCCCAACCCAATCGTGGGCGCGGCCAGGGACGGCCCGCCCTTCATGTCAACCGAGGAACGGCGCCATGCTGAGCTACACCTTGAAACGCCTGGCCCAGGCCATACCGACGATGCTGATCGTCATCACCATCGCCTTCTTTCTGATGCGCATCGCCCCCGGCGGGCCCTTCGACGGCGAGCGCGCCCTGCCGCCGGAGATCGAGGCCAACCTGATGGCCGCCTATCACCTGGACGAACCGCTGTGGCAGCAGTACTTCCGCTACCTGGGCAACCTGGTCCAGGGCGACTTCGGGCCTTCGTTCAAGTACAAGGACTTCACCGTCACCGAGCTGATCATGCAGGGCTTCCCGGTAAGCCTGCAGATCGGCGGCCTGGCGATCCTGCTGGCGCTGGCGATCGGCCTGCCGCTGGGCATCATCGCCGCACTCAAGCGCAATACCGCCGTGGACTACACGGTGATGGGCACGGCGCTGGCCGGCATCGCGGTGCCCAACTTCGTGGTGGCGCCGGTGCTGGCGCTGGTGTTCGGGGTGCTGCTCGGCTGGCTGCCGGCGGGGGGCTGGAACGACGGCGCCCTGCCCAACCTGATCCTGCCGGTGATCGCGCTATCGATTCAGCAGATCGCCTACATCGCGCGGATGATGCGCGCCAGCATGATCGAGGTGATGGGCAGCCACTATATTCGCACCGCCCGAGCCAAGGGACTGACCGAGGCCGAGGTGGTCTGGCGCCACGCCCTGCGCCCCGCCCTGCTGCCGGTGACCTCCTACCTGGGCCCGGCCATCGCCGGCATCATCACCGGCTCCGTGGTGATCGAGCAGATCTTCGGCATCCCCGGCATCGGCCGCTACTTCGTCCAGGGCGCGCTCAACCGCGACTACACCCTGGTGATGGGCACGGTGGTGTTCTACGGCGCCCTGATCGTGTTGATGAACCTGATCGTGGACCTGATCTACTCGGCCCTCGATCCCCAAATTCGCTATGACGACTGAGGCGACGCCATGAGTACCGATTCCCTCGCCCCGACCGCCGCCCCCGTCGGCGACAGCCTCGGCCGCGACGCCTGGCGCCGGCTGAGCCAGAACCGCGCGGCCATGGCCAGCCTGTGGCTGCTCGGCCTGATGACCCTGGCCTGCTTCATCGGTCCCTGGCTGACCCCCTGGGGGCTGGCCGACGTCGACTGGAACGCCTTCGACGTGGGCCCGACCCTGGAAGGCGGCCACTGGCTCGGCACCGACGCCAACGGCCGCGACCTGCTGACCCGCACCCTCTACGGCGGCCAGGTGTCGCTGTCGGTGGCACTGGTGGCGACCTTCGTCAGCCTGATCATCGGAGTGCTCTACGGCGCCGTGTCCGGCTATGTCGGCGGGCGCGTCGACAACCTGATGATGCGCTTCGTCGACATCATGTACTCGCTGCCGTTCATGTTCCTGGTGATCCTGCTGATGGTGGTGTTCGGCCGCAACATCTTCCTGATCTACGCCGCCATCGGCGCGGTGGAGTGGCTCGACATGGCGCGTATCGTGCGCGGCCAGACCCTGGCGCTCAAGCAGCGGGAGTTCGTCGAGGCGGCCCACGCCCTCGGCGTCAAGGACGGCAAGATCGTCACCCGCCACCTGATCCCCAACGCCATCGGCCCGGTGATCGTCTACGTCACCCTGACGGTGCCCAAGGTCATCCTGCTCGAGAGCTTCCTGTCGTTCCTCGGCCTCGGCGTGCAGGAGCCGCTGACCAGCTGGGGCGTGCTGATCTCCGAAGGTGCCGACATGATGCAGACCTCGCCCTGGATGCTGCTGGTGCCCTCGGTGTTCCTGGCGCTGACGCTGTTCTGCCTGAACTTCCTCGGCGACGGCCTCAGAGACGCCCTGGACCCCAAGACCCGCTGATCGACGCCGGAGACGCGACCATGACCGACACACAACCCAAGAACCCCCGTCGCCCCGCCCGCGAGGCGCTGCTCGAGATCGAGGGGCTCAGCGTCAGCTTCGAGCTGCCCCACGGCACCGTCCAGGCGGTCAAGGACGTCAGCTTTGCCATCAATCCCGGCGAGACCCTGGCGCTGGTGGGCGAATCCGGCTCCGGCAAATCGGTGACCTCCACCGCCGCCATGCGCCTGCTGCCGGAGCTCGCCCGGGCCGAGGGCGTCATCCGCTTCAAGGGCGAGGAACTGCTGGGTGCCACCGCCAAGCGCATGCGCCGGATTCGCGGTGGCAATATCGCCATGATCTTCCAGGAGCCGATGACCTCGCTCAATCCGCTGCACCGCATCGGCGACCAGATCAAGGAAGTGCTCGACCGCCACCAGAGCCTCAAGGGGCGCGCCGCCACCGCCAAGGCCATCGACCTGCTCGAGCAGGTCGGCATCCCCGAACCGGCAAGGCGAGTATCGAGCTACCCCCACGAGCTGTCCGGCGGCCAGCGCCAGCGGGTGATGATCGCGATGGCCCTGGCCGGCGAGCCGGAGATGCTGATCGCCGACGAGCCCACCACCGCGCTGGACGTCACCGTCCAGGCCCAGATCCTCGAGCTGCTCAAGGACCTGCAACGCCGCTACGGCATGGCGATCCTGTTCATCACCCACGACCTGACCATCGTCAAGCACTTCGCCGACCGGGTCTGCGTGATGCGCCACGGCGAGCTGGTCGAGCAGGGTGAGACCCAGGAGGTCTTCGCCAACCCGCGCCACGAGTACACCCGCATGCTGATCGACGCCGAGCCACGCGGGCGCAAGGCGCCGGTGGCCGACAGCGAGCCCATGGTGCTCGAGGCCAAGGACATGCGCGTACGCTTCGCCCTCAAGAAGCGCCTGTTCGGTCCCAGCGAGTACTTCGAGGCGGTGCGAGGCATCGACGTCAGCATCCGTCGCGGCCAGACGGTGGGCATCGTCGGCGAATCGGGCTCCGGCAAGTCGACCCTGGGCCGCGCCCTGCTGAGGCTGCTCAAGAGCCAGGGCGAGATCCGCTTCCACGACACCCGCCTCGACGTGCTGGACAAGACCGCCATGCGGCCGATCCGCTCGAAGCTGCAGGTGGTGTTCCAGGACCCCTACGGCTCGCTGTCGCCGCGGCTGACCGTTGGCGACATCATCGGCGAGGGGCTCAAGGTCCACGCCCCGCACCTGTCCCGCGCCGAGCGCGAGGCCCAGGTGATGGCGGCGCTCAAGGAGGTGTCGCTGGATCCTTCGATGCGCAATCGCTACCCCCACGAGTTCTCCGGCGGCCAGCGCCAGCGGATCGCCATCGCCCGGGCGCTGGTGCTCAAGCCGGAGTTCCTGCTGCTCGACGAACCCACCTCGGCGTTGGACCGCTCGGTGCAGGTCACCGTCATCGACCTGCTGCGTGACCTGCAACAGAAACACGGCCTGACCTACCTGTTCATCAGCCACGACCTGGCGGTGGTGCGGGCACTGGCCGACACCGTGCTGGTGATGAAGGACGGAGAGGTAGTGGAACAGGGCAGCGCCGAAGCGCTGTTCGCCGCGCCGAAGACCGAATACACCCGCAAGCTGCTGGCCGCCGCCATGCTCGATCAGGTGGCCTAGGCCAAGCGATCTACGGGCTCTACCTACGTAACGTAACAGGCGCTGCTTGAGCAGCGCCTGGTGTGCGAAGGCAGCGGCCGCTGCTTTGGCTCGTATGAACGTCTCTACTCTGTCGGATGTTCGCCTGCGTAGACACGCTCGGCCTGGGCCAGCGAACAGCTCATCAAGAGGTCCAGGGCACCCAGCGCCTGGTCGCTGACGAAGGGATGGGGATCGCCGGCTTGCCGCTGCTCCAACGCCTCGATCCGCGCCAGGGTGTTGTCGCGGGTGGGATGGTTGGACAGGAAGACGTCCACGCCCTGCTGTTCAGAGATCGTCTTCATTCGTGAGGCGGAGGCCGAGTACTCCCGCAATCGGGCCTCGTCCGGCCCGAAGTTGAAACCGGTACCGCCCCACAGCACCGCCCGATGGGTACTGTCGCCATCCTTCAGCGGAATCACCAGCGACAGCGTGCCGAGGGTATGGCCGGGGGTCACGTAGGCCTCGAGGGCGGTATCGCCAAGAGTCAGGGTGTCGCCGTCGGCGATGGTGATATCGCGCACTGGAGGCTCGCCCCAGCGGGGATTGTCGATGGCCAGCTCCGGCTGTTCGAGGGCGGTCCAGTCCGCATCGCTCATGACCACCTGGGCACCGTAGTTATCGACCAGGTACTGCTGACCACCGTAGTGATCACCGTGGGCGTGGGTCACCACCAGATAGGTGATGTCCTCGGGATCCAGGCCCAGATCCACCAGCCCCTGCTCGATAAACTTCTGCGCTTCCTCGTTGTTGTTGAGGGCATCGATCAGAATGATCCCCTCGTTGGTGGTCAGCGCCCAGCTGGCGACGCCGGGCGTGCCGACGTAGTAGAGATTGTCGAATACCTGGGTCGGCATCGGCTCGGCCGGGCCGCGCTGGCGCCGGTCATCGCGACTGGACTCACGACGCTCCCGCTCTGCCGCCTCGCCTTTCGGACGCTGGCCCGCCACCTTGAGCCTGGCCGACAGGTCACACAGGCTGGACAGCCCGGGGAAGGCCTGTCCGGCCGCCAGGCCCCGCTCAGCCAGCTGCTCGGCCAGCTGCTGGGGAGGTTCATCCACCGCCAGGGCGGTCTGACTCAGGGTGAGGCTTACCACGGCCCCTGCGATCATCGCTTTCATTGTCCTTCCTGTTCGCTGCTGTTCGTTTAGGTGGGTGGCTTGGCGCTTTAGAACTCCAGGTCGAGCCCGACCCAGTAGCGCCGTCCATCGTCCACATGACCGAAGTTATCGAACTCGATGTCCTTGTCGGTCAGATTGTAGATGCCGGAAAGCACACGGATCTGTCGTGTCGCCTGCCAGCTGAGCCCCGCGTCCCAGGTGGCGTAGGATGGGGCCCGGATGGAGGTGCTGCTGTTGCTTGAGAGGTTCACCGGCTGGCTTTCTTCGCCGCGGAAGGTAAAGCGCAGCCAGGGAGCGAGGGCCTCGGTGGCCTGCCAGTTGACGGTGGTGTTGAACAGGTGCCGAGGCACCTGGGTCAGCGGCTGACCCTCGTTGTCACCGCTCTTCTGTTCGGAATCGGTGTAGGTGTAGGAGGCCTGGGCCTGCCAACGTTCGCCGATCGGCATCTGGACACCAGCCTCGATGCCCTTGGTGATGGCGTCATCGATATTGACGTTGGTGCGGGCGTCCGGGTCGCCAGCGGCCGCATCACCGCAGTCGCGATCGCCACAGGCGATGGTGGAGATCTTGTCATCGAAGTCGTTGTAGAACATCGTCAGGCTGGCCTGAAGGCCGTTGGCGCCATCATGCACCAGCCCCATCTCGTAGCTACGGGACTCTTCCGCGTCCAGATCCGGGTTGCCGTAGATATCGCCGCCCCGGCTCTCCTGGACCCAGTCGCCGGACAGCTCGCGCAGGTTGGGCGCGCGGAACCCGGTGGACATACCGCCCTTCAGGGTCCAGTCGGGCAGCAGGCTCCAGACACCGTAGAGTCGCGGGCTGTAGTGCTCGCCGAAGAACTCGTGATCGTCCATGCGCAGCCCGGCGGTCAACGAGAAGCTGTCGGTCAGATACCACTCGTCTTCGAGAAACAGCGCGTACTGGTAGACGGTGATCTCGTCGGTGCCTGCCAGAGCGTTGGTGGCGGTGTCCTCGAGTTTCTCGTCCTCCCAGGTGCCCCCGAAGGTCACGAAGTGGTCGCCCAGCGGCAGTACCCAGCGTGAATCCGCCACCGTATTGCGAATTTCGATATCGCGACCGACGTTGTCGGTTTCCTCCAGCTGCACGTAGGAATCCGAGGTCAGCAACCCCCAGTTGCCCTGGTGGGACAGCGCAACGGTCTTGTGTCGATTTTCGGTCTCGGCGTCGCTCGAACGCTCGGGCAGCGAGAATCCGGCACGACTGGTGCGATCCTGCTCTCGTCGACTGACATCAAGCGAAAGTGAGTGATCGGGCGTAGCCTCCAGCGACAGCCGCGCGGCCAGGTTGGAAAACTCGCGCTTGGCATAGCCGCGCTCGATCTTGTCCTCCTGGCGATGCTGGTACTGACCGGTCAGCTGCAGCCCGAGGACGTCGTCGGCCAGCGGACCGGACACATACAGCTGATTGTTGAATTCGTTGCCGGAGTCACTGTCTTCCTGAATCGTCGCCTCGGTACGCAGTTGGGTGACCCAATCCTCCGCGACCTTGCGGGTGATGATGTTGATGACTCCACCGATGGCATCGGACCCGTACAGGGTCGACATGGGGCCGCGGATGACCTCGATACGCTCGATGGCGCTCAACGGTGGCAGCCAGTCCTTCTGGAAGCCGCCCCCGCCGCTCGGCTGGGATTCCCGCGAAGTCTGCCGGCGACCGTCTACCAGCCACAGGGTGTACTGCGCCGGCATGCCACGCAGGCTGACGTCTTCGCCATCGCCACCGCCGGTCACCACGACGCCGGGCACATCCTGTAGCGCATCGGTGATGTCCCGGTAGGCACGTTTTTCAAGCGATTCCCGGGTCACCACGCTGATCGAAGCCGGTGCCTCGGTCTGCGTCTGCTCATAGCCCGCAGCGGTAACGACGATATTGTCCAGGGCGAGATCCTGTTGCGCCTGAACAGACAGGGAAGCCGCCCCCAGGGGCAGAACAGACCAGCGAATCATCAAGCGAAGGGACATCCGGAGCACCAGGTTGTTGTATTGACCAAATACGATTGATTCGCAATGTTAACCAACCGGGATACGTCCAGACAGCGTTTAGCGATCAGAAAACCGGCAAACCGATGCAACGGGATGTTCGACAATAGTGGACTTCGCCGATTCGCGTGCTATCACCCTTACGGTGAAGCATCGCTGTTGTTACCCCCTGCCCTTCCAGAAAGGCCTCCACTTGCAACGCTGATATCTTCTCTTGGCATGGCTGGCTTCCACGAACGACAGCGCCCCCTCCTGGGAGGGGGCGCTGCGCAGGGTCTGACTATGTTCTAGCGGAAGCCAATATCGGTCGCCTGGACCGAGGTGGTGGCCGGTCAGAAGCGATAGGTCAGAAGCGATAGGTCAGCTGGGCACCGAAGGCCTGGGCGGTGTTTTCGAAGTCCGCCTCGTAGGTGCCGCGATTTTCCTCTTCCTGGGACAGCTCGGCGTCGGATTCGTGGATATAGGAGTAGGCCACGTCCACGGTCAGATCCGGGGTCGGGGTCCAGCCGGCACCCAGCGAGAAGATGATGCGATCATCAGACGGCACACGCACGCTGCGGTACTCGTCCTTGATCGGGGTCTCGTCGTAGGCGAGGCCAGTACGCAGCACCCACTGGGGGTTGAGCTGATAGGCGGTACCGATGGAGTACTGCCAGCTGTCCTCATAGTTCTGGGCCTCGACGATCTCGCGAACATCGTTCTCGACACGCAGCTCATCGAACTCGCTCCAGTTGGTCATGGCGGCGCCGGCCATCACCGTCCAGCGATCATTGAGCTCGTGGGTTACCGAGAAGTCCCACACCTCGGGCAGGGTGATCGACAGATCGGCGTCGACTTGCTGGCTCGCAGTGCCTACAGGGACTACGGGGCCGATACCAGCAACGACCGTCGGGTCACCCTGTCCACGTACATTGGTAAAGCGCGCCTTGCCTTCGAGGTCATACTCCACCTCAGAGTGGTAGGCGAAACCGAAGGTGGTGTGCTCCCAGGGCTTGTACATGGCGCCGAAGGTAAAGCCCCAGGCGTTATCGTCACCCTCGATGTCCACATCCCCTTCGCCTGCGACTCCGGTAGGAGTGAAGGCACCGGTTTGGTCAAAGAAGCCCACCGGGCCTCCCTGAGTATTGGCAGTCAGCTCACCATCGATCTGGTTGTAGGTCAGGCCAAAGCCGGCCGAGAACTGCTCGCTGAACTTCACCGAGATGGTCGGCTGAACGGTGACCACCTCGACCTTGCTGCGATCGCCGAAGAAACGGCCCTGGAACTGGCCTTCGTAGTCGGTGATCAGACCGAAGGGCGCGTAGACACCGAGGCCAAAGTGCAGGTTGTCGTTGATCGGCTGGACGTAGAAGCCGAAGGGAATAAAGGTGTCCGGCACCATATCGCCTTCGTTGGAGCCCGTGGCGCTGCCGTCGGCATTCTTGATGTCGGTGTCCACGGTCAGGAAGGCGGTACCGGCGGTGACCTGGGCACGATCGAGAAACGACATGCCGGCCGGGTTGCCGAACACGATGGTGGCGTCGGTCACGGTGGAGGCACGGCCCGCGTTGGAGGTGCCCTGGCCACTTACGCCCTGCTCGTTGAGCTGAAAGGCGCCGGCCATCGCCTGGCCGGAAAGAGCAGCGGTGGCCACGGCAACCGCCAGGGTCAAAGGCTTGAAGTTGTTGTGCATCATGTCGGCGTCCTTATTATCAGCAAGCGTGTCGGCGTACTTGTTATGGCGTAGTGGTTATTGTGCAGTTGCGTCCGCACACTTGTCCGGGCGCAGTTCCTTTCGAGCACTCTTTGTAATCTGTTTGACCTGAATTGCTTGGCCCTGTCGACGGGCCTGCTCGCAGTGTTTGCGAAGGCGCCAAAGAGTTCAAGGCCAAACGTTCGTTTTAATGGCCAAATTACTCATACTTTGGTCAAAGAACATTTGCCAATTCATTCATTTCAAAGACTTAGACAAGCTAAACAAAACGCTTCCTGCATACTTCAGGCGCCCTTGACCTTTGTGCAACACACAGGTTTTACACTATCCCCATCGTTCTCCCATGCGCAGCGCCGATGGGCGCCCAGGAGTGCACATGAAGGTCAGTGAACTGGCAAGAATCACCGGCGTGACCGCCGAGACGGTGCGCCACTACACCCGCGAGGGCCTGCTGGCGCCCGATCGAGACCCTGACAACGGCTATCACCTCTATGGCGACCGCGATCGCGAGCGTCTGGACTTTATCCAGCGCGCCCGAACCCTGGGATTCAGCCTGGCCGAGATTCGCGACATCCTGTCCCACGCCGATCAGGGGGATTCACCCTGCCCCATGGTGCGCGACCTGCTGGCCGAACGGCTGCCGAAGATCCGCAGGCGCATCGCCGAGCTCGAGGCCCTGGCAGCGCGCATGGAAGACGCCATGCAGAGCTGGCAACACCTGCCCGACGGCGTCCCGGACGGACACAGCCTGTGCCGCCTGATCGAAAGCGTGCCGACGGCGTCCGTACCGGAAACCGCCACGGCCAGACAGCGGGAGTCGTCATGAATCGCCTCGAGGAGCACCAGTTTCAGGTAACCGGAATGTCCTGCCAGGGCTGCGTCGGGCGCATGCGCCGGGCCATCCAGGAGCACGACGCCGAAGCCCAGGTCGAAGGCGACCCCGGGAGCGGCACGCTGTCGGTTGCCTCATGCCTCGGCGCCGACGAATTAGCCGCCCTGCTGTCGCAAGCCGGCTACCCCGCCGAGGCAAGCGGCACCGACGAGCAGATAGCCAGCGACAGCACGACCACGCCACAAGCACCCGCCGAGGCGCCGTCGCTTCAGGAAGAGCCCTCAGCGTCACTGCAAGAAGAGCCCTCAGCGCCTTCCCAGCGTCTGGCGATCCAGGGCATGACCTGCGCCGGCTGCGTGGCCAGTGTGCAGAAGGCGCTGGCCGCCACCTCAGGGGTCGAGCGCGCCGAGGTCAACTTCGCCTCCCATACCGCGCGGATCCACGGCGACGTTGACGCCGAGGCGCTGGTTCAAGCGGTGGAATCCGTGGGCTACGGCGCCGAACCCATCGTCGACCTGCGCCAGGCCGAACGCCAGCGTGCCGAACGCAACCAGCGCGAATACCGGCGCAAGCTCAAGGGCAGCCTGGCCTCGCTGGCGCTGGCGGTTCCGCTGATGGTGATGATGCTGATCCATCACCCTGAGCCGACGGGTCTTGCCCGCCTTGGCTGGGGGCTGGTGGGCCTGGCGACGCTGGCCGTGCTGGCGTTCCCGGGACGCGCCTTCTTCGTCGGCGCCTGGAAAGCGCTGCGTCACCACCGGGCCAACATGGATACCCTGATCGCACTGGGCACCGGCACCGCCTGGCTCTACTCCATGGCGGTGGTGGTGGCTGCCCCTTGGTTGCCACAGGCCGCCCGAGGGCTCTACTTCGAGGCCTCGAGCATGATCATCGGCCTGGTGTTGCTGGGCAAGGCGCTGGAACTGCGTGCCCAGGGCAGGACCTCGGACGCCCTGCATCGCCTGCTCGACCTGCAGAGCCAGAGCGCTCGAGTGGTGCGTGAAGAGGGCGAGCTGGACCTGCCCATCGACGAGGTTCGCCAGGGCGATCTGATCCGGGTGCGGCCCGGCGAGCGCCTGCCCGTGGACGGTGAGGTGGTCGAAGGCGACAGCCATATCGACGAATCGATGCTCTCGGGTGAGCCCGCGCCGGTGGCCCGAGGCCCGGGCGACGAGGTCAGCGCCGGCACGGTCAACGGCCGGGGGTCGTTGGTGTTCCGCGCGACCCGCGTCGGTGCCGATACCCGACTGGGGCGTATCACCGAACAGGTGGCCAACGCCCAGGGCTCCAAGCCACCCATCGGCAACCTGGCCGATCGCGTCTCGGCGGTGTTCGTGCCCAGCGTGATGATCATCGCCGTGCTCACCGCCCTAGCCTGGTACCACTTCGGCCCCGAGCCGCGGGTCATCCATATGCTGGTCACCGCCACCACGGTACTGATCATCGCCTGCCCCTGCGCACTGGGCCTGGCCACCCCGTTGTCGACCATGATCGGGGTGGGCAAGGCCGCCGAGCACGGCGTGCTGATACGCTCCGGCGAAGCGCTGCAGACCGCCAGTCGACTGACCACCCTGGTGGTGGACAAGACCGGCACCCTGACCGAAGGTCGCCCCAGGGTCACCGACTGCCGCTGGTTCGCTGGCGAAGCCAGCGACGACCGCACCCGGCTGCTGGGTCTGGTCGCGGCCATCGAGGCCCGTTCCGAACACCCCCTGGCCGAGGCCCTGGGCCGCTATGCACACGACCATGGCCATGACCATGCCGCCGCCGACACCAACCCCAGCGACGAATCTGGCGGCAGCACCGCTAGTGCCTCTTCTTTCGCCAACAGCACCATCGAGGCCTTCGAAAGCCTGACCGGACGCGGCGTGCGTGCCCGGGACGCCGAGGGACGACGCCTGGCCATCGGCAATGCGGCGATGATGCAGGAGGAAGGCGTCACACTCGCTGACCATGAGCTCGACGACTGGCAGGCCCAGGCCCGCACCCTGGTCTATCTGTCGCTGGACGGCGTCCTGACGGCGGGCTTCGCCATCGAGGATCCGTTGCGCGAGGACAGCCTCGACGCGGTGGCGCGACTGCGGGCCGATGGCCTCAAGGTGGTGATGCTGACCGGTGACAATAGCGCCACCGCCCGCGCGATTGGGGAAGAGGTCGGCATCGATGAGGTCCACGCCGAACTGTCGCCGGAGGACAAGCACGCCGAGATCGAGCGTCTTCAGGCCGAGGGCGAAGTCGTCGGCATGGTGGGCGACGGCATCAACGACGCCCCCGCCCTGGCCCGGGCCGACGTCGGCTTCGCCATCGGCCAGGGCACCGACGTGGCCATCGAAAGCGCCGGGGTGACGCTGATGCGCTCATCGCTTCACGGCGTCGCCGCCGCCATCGAGATCAGCCAGGCGACCCTGGCCAATATCCGCCAGAATCTGTGGGGCGCACTGGGCTACAACGCATTGTGCATCCCCATCGCGGCCGGCCTTTTCTACCCGCTCACCGGCACCCTGCTGTCACCGATGATCGCTGGCGCCGCCATGTCGGCCTCGTCGATCACCGTAGTGGCCAACGCCAACCGGCTGCGACTCAAGCGCCTGCGCCCCCAGAACGCGCGAGCGTCACACCCCGACACCCCGCCATCGCAGGAGGTGCTGTCATGAGCATCGTGGTGACCCTGACGGGACTGGGATTGATCGGCCTGATTGTGTGGTGGTTCTGGCTATCCTGAAGAGACCGCCACGCCAAGGAGCGCCCCATGAGCAAGCCTTCCGTGAGTGACCTGGATTCGAGCCCCAGCCCCCGCCTCAGGTCGGTGCTGGAAACCGCCCTGTACGTGGCCGACATGGCGCGGGCGCGAGCCTTCTTCGAGGAGGTGATGGGGCTTGCCCCCTTCAACGCCGACCATCGCTTCACCGCCTACCAGGTCGGCCCTTCGGTGCTGCTGCTGTTTCTCGAGGGCGAGACCCTGGAGACGGTGGTGCTGCCGGATGACATGGGCACCATCCCGCCCCACGACGGCCGCGGCTGGGTGCATATGGCGCTGGCCATCGACCGCGAGGAGCTCGGTGCCTGGGAGACGCGCCTCGACGCCCACGGGGTCCAGATCGAGGGTCGTACCCACTGGCCCAAGGGCGGCGAGAGCCTGTACTTCCGCGACCCCGACGGGCATCTGCTGGAACTCGCCACCCCGGGCATCTGGCCGAACTATTGATAACAGCATCGACACTGTCGCGGGGCGACTCGATCGGGCACGTCAGTCGACCGGCTTATTCGACGGGCCTAGTCGACCGGCTTATTCAACGGGCTCTGCGTGCTCCACCATCAGCTGCAGTGACTCGCGTCCGCGGAAGCGGTTGCGATTGAGCTTGTAGGCGCAGTGGAGGGTGGCGCCCACGTCGAAGTCCGGCAACTGGCCCGGGGTCAGGCAGCGAAACCAGATGGCCTTCAGGGTCAGTCCGCGACAGGACAGCTCCAGGGTCAGGTGACTGCCGTCACCCACCGGCTTGAGCCGCTCCACCAGAAAGCGCCCCTCGAACAGCGGCGCCTCGAACTCGCGGCCGAAGGGGCCAAGGCCCTCGATCTCGGCCAGGGTCTCGAGGCTTAGCTGATGCTCGCCGAGTTCACCGTCGGTGTAGAGCCTGGGCACCAGTTCCAGATCGCCGAGCTGTTCGCTGACCGCGGTGATCAGCGCCTGGCGGAAGTCGTCGAGACGTTCCTGTACCACGCCGACGCCGGCGGCGCCCCGGTGGCCGCCGAAACGCGTAAGCGCCTCGGGGGCCAGGTCGTGGGCGCGCTGCAGAGCATCGCGCAGGTGCAGCGCCTCCACCGAGCGTCCGGAGCCGGTCAGCATGCCGGCCTCGGCGGCGGGGGTCAGCACCAGGGTCGGCCGCCCGTAGGCCTGCACCAGGCGTGAGGCGACGATGCCCTGAACCCCCGGATGGCCGCTCTCCAGATAGACGATGACCACCGGCTCGTCGGCGTCCAGCGCCCGGCGGGCCAGCAGCCTGGCCTCGGCGACCATGTCGGCTTCGATGGCCTTGCGTGACTGGTTGTCGGCGTCCAGGGTCTCCAGGTGACGCCGCGCCACCCCGTCATCCCCGGCGAGCATGAAGTGAAGCGCCGCGTAGGGATCGTCGAGGCGCGAACGGGCGTTGATTCTCGGCCCCATCTGGAAGCCCAGGGTCTCGGCGTCGAAGGGCACGCTGTCGGCGCCCAGGCGCTCCGCCATTACCCGCCAGCAGGGCTCGCCCATGCGATTGATCAGCGCAAGACCGTGGCGCACCACCGCCCGGTTGATGGCGCTGCCACCCAGCGACACACAGTCGGCCACGGTGCCCAGCGCCACGTAGGACAGCCAGGGCGAGAGCTTGGGCGTGGACGGCGACAGTACCGCCTGTTCGATCAGTACCTGGCGGGTCAGCGACATCAACAGCCAGGCCACCATGCAGCCGGCGATGGTGGCGTCCGGGTAGTCGCAGTCGGCTCGGGTCGGATTGACCGTGGCATAGGCCGAGGGCGGCGGCCCTTCCTGGGGCAGAGCGTGGTGATCGCTGACCACCACGTCGATTCCCGCCGCCTTGAGCCTGGCGATACGCGCCTCGTCGCTGCTGCCGCAGTCGGCGGTAATCACCAGGCTGGGCCGCGGCGTCAGCTTCAGGGTGCGTTCCACCAGCGGCAGACTGATGCCATAGCCGTCATGAATACGGTGACCGATCAGACTGTGCAGACGTGACTCTGGCACCCCGAACAGTTCGTTCAGGGTGCGCCGGATCACCACGTGGGAGGTGATGCCGTCCACGTCGTAATCGGTGAGGATGCCGATGTGCTCGCCCTCGGCCACCGCCTGGGCGATGCGCTCGGCCGCTCTCGGCGCATCGGCCAGACGCTCGGGATGGACCAGATGACGTAGACTCGGGTCGACCAGCGGGCCGAGTTCGCCCTGGTAGTCGGGCAGGCGTCCGGCCAGCAGCCGGGCCTGAAGCTCCGACAGCCCGGCCTCGAGTCCCTGCCGATACAGCCTTTCGTTGCGAGGACGCGGTTCGATACGCGGACGCGGCTCGGCATGCTCGCTCGAGCCGGTATTTGCCGGAGAAGAGTGGGACATCGGATTCTCTGGAAGGTTGAAGCGAGGCTGGCGCAGGAGGGTGTCGGGAACCGAGAAGGTCGGCGCAGATGGCGTGCTGACCGCCACCTGCGCCGACGCGATACCGGCGCGTCCAACGCAGCTGGATCGACTTAACTGATCGGCAGCATCACGTGTTCGCGATAGGCGCTGCGCTGGGTCAGCTTCTCGTACCAGGCCTCGAGGTTCGGCAGGCTCGGGCGCTCGATATCCAGGGCGAACCACAGGTAGACGTAGGCCCCCAGCGGAATATCACCGATGCCGAATTCCTCGCCGGACAGCCAGGGCTGGCGGGCCAGCGCACCGTCGGCGATACGCAGGCTCTTCTCGAACCCGGCCAGGCCACGCTCGATGGCCGCATCGTCGCGGGTCTCGGGGGTGCCGCGCACCAGGTTCATGATCAGATCCCGATAGGGGCCCGCCAGACTGCCAAGCGCCCAGTCCATCCACATGCTGCAGCGCGCCCTGGCGCCGGCAGAGTCGGTCGCGAGCCGACCGTCACCGTGCACATCGGCCAGATAGCGGACGATGGTGTGGGATTCCCACAGCACCAGGTCGCCGTCCTCGAGACAGGGAATCAGGCCGTTGGGATTCTTGGCCAGGAATTCCGGCGTATCGAGCCCACCGAAGGGCCCTCCCAGATCGACCCGTTCGAGGTCGATCCCCAGCTCGATGGCACACCAGACGGGCTTCTTGACGTTGACCGAATTGTTGCGTCCCCACAGCTTCATGGAAGTCTCCCTGTCGGGATGCCCGGCAGCGGGCACCCTTGGCAAAAACCGATGGATAAGAACCGATTGGCACAAAACCGAGCCGAACGCCGCAAGGCGCTCGGCCCCATGCCGAAGGCCTCAGCGACGACGATGTTCGGCGACGAAGGCCTGTACCGCTTCGAGTCTAGCCGGCAGCACCTCGTAGCGTTCCTCGCGCTCGAGCAGATCGTCCATATGTGGCGGTAGCGGCACACCCGGGAAGCCGGCCTTGACCACTGCCTCGGCAAACTTGGCCGGGTGGGCGGTGGCCAGGGTGATCATCGGCGTAGAGGCGTCCCTGCGCTCGCGCTCGGCGGCACGATAGCCGGTCGCGGTGTGGGGATCGAGGATCTCCTGGGTGCGGTGGTGGGCCTCGCGGATCACCTCGAGGATGGTGTCGTCATCCACGCTGTGGCTCGAGAAGACCTCGCGCAGCCGGCCCAGCGGGGCTTCGGCCAGCACCGTCGGCTCGTTCTGGAAGCGCCCGAGCAGCTCGTCCACGGCGCCGCCGTCGCGGTCGTAGGCCTCGAACAGCAGACGCTCGAAGTTGGACGACACCACGATGTCCATGGACGGCGCCAGGGTGGCCAGCAGCTCCTGCTTGGAGAAGTCGTTGTCGGCCAGGGTGCGATGGAGGATGTCGTTGGCGTTGGTGGCGACGATGAACTGCTTCACCGGCAGCCCCATGCGGTAGGCCACGTAGCCGGCGAAGACGTTGCCGAAGTTGGCCGAGGGCACGCAGAAGCTGACCTGACGCTGGGGCGCGCCCACCGCCACGGCAGAGGCTACGTAGTAGACCACCTGGGCCATGATCCGCGCCCAGTTGATCGAATTCACCGCCACCAGCCGAGCCCCGTCGAGGAAGCTCTGGTCGGCGAAGCTGGCCTTGACCATGGCCTGGGCGTCGTCGAAGTTGCCTTCGATGGCGACGTTGAAGACGTTGTCGGCCAGCACCGTGGTCATCTGCCGGCGCTGTACCTCGGACACCCGGTTGTGGGGGTGCAGGATAAAGATGTCGAGGTTGTCACAGTGACGACAGCCCTCGATCGCCGCCGAGCCGGTGTCGCCGGACGTGGCACCCATGATCACCGCGCGCTCGCCACGCTTCTTGAGGAAGTGATCGAGGATACGTCCGAGCAGCTGCAGGGCCACGTCCTTGAACGCCAGGGTCGGACCGTGGAACAGCTCGAGCAGGAAGTGGTTGGCGTCGAGCTGATTGAGCGGCACCACGGCGTCGTGGCTGAAGGTCGCGTAGGCGTCCTTGACCAGGCCACGGAAGGTGTCGTCGTCGATCTCGCCGCCGACGAAGGGCTTCATCACCCGAAAGGCGATCTCGGCGTAGGACAGCCCGGCCATGTCGGCCAGGTCGTCGGCGCTCAGGTGAGGGAAGTCCTCGGGAACGTAGAGGCCACCGTCGGCGGCCATGCCGGTAAGGACGACTTCTTCGAAGGACAGCGCGGGCGCCTGCCCGCGGGTGCTGATATAGCGCATCTTGTGATTCCTTGCCGCCGCCCGGGGCGCGGCCTGAGATTCCAGCGAAGCGCCCGCGAAAGCGAGCCTGGGCCCGCTCCCGCAGGCATCATCAGTCCTGCTCGTCGAGGCTCTCGACGCGAATGCGGGTCACCGAGCCGGCGATGTCGGCCAGAGACTCGATGCGGCGAATGGCCTCGTTCATGTGCTTCTCGAGGGTACGGTGGGTCAGCAGGATGATCGGCACCAGTTCGCCCTCGGTGGCCTCCTTCTGGATCAGCGCCTCGATGGAGATACCCTCCTCGGAGAGGATCGTCGCCACCCGCGCCAGCACGCCGGGGCGGTCCACCGCCAGCAGGCGCAGGTAGTAGGCCGTGGTGATGTCTTCCATGGGCATGATCGGCAGCTCGTCACAGTCATCGGTGACGCCGCAGAAGGCCAGATAAGGCGTGCGATAGCGGTGCTCGGTGGAGATGTCGCGGGCCACGTCGAGCAGGTCGGCGACCACCGCCGAGGCGGTGGGCTCGTCACCGGCGCCGGCACCGTAGTAGAGGGTCGGACCGACGGCGTCACCCATCACGGCGATGGCGTTCTTGACCCCGTGGACGCTGGCCAGGAGCCGCTCCTTGGGAATCAGCGTCGGATGGACGCGCAGTTCGAGGCCGTCACCGGTGCGCTTGGAGATGCCCAGGTGCTTGATGATGTAGCCCAGGTTGTCGGCCTGCTCGACGTCCTCGGCGGTGACCCGAGAGATACCCTCGGTGTAGGCCTTCTCGAACTGCAGCGGCACACCGTAGGCGATGGACGCCAGGATGGTCAGCTTGTGGGCGGCGTCGATGCCTTCCACGTCGAAGGTCGGATCGGCCTCGGCGTAGCCCAGCGCCTGGGCCTCGGCGAGCACGTCCTCGAACGCCCGGCCCTCGTCGCGCATATGGGTCAGGATGTAGTTGCCGGTACCGTTGATGATACCCGCCACCCAGCTGATGCGGTTGGCACCCAGGCCCTCGCGCAGCGACTTGATTACCGGGATACCGCCGGCCACGGCGGCCTCGAAGGCCACGATCACGCCCTTTTCATGGGCCGCCTTGAAGATCTCGTTGCCGTGCACCGCGATCAGCGCCTTGTTGGCGGTGACCACGTGCTTGCCATTCTCGATGGCCATCATCACCAGCTCGCGGGCCACGTCGTAGCCGCCGATCAGCTCCACCACCACGTCGATATCGGGGTTGGTCGCCACCTCGAAGACGTCCTTGGTGGTACGAATACCGGTAAGGTCACAGGCGGGATTGATGCTGCGATGGGCGACCTGCTCGATCACCAGCGGGCGACCGGCACGCCGAGCGATCTCGTCGGCGTTGCGCGTCAGTACATTGAAGGTGCCGCCACCGACGGTACCCAGCCCACAGATTCCCACTCTCACCGGTTTCAATGTCATTCTCCCTTCTCGACCGTCGCCGCAAGCGACGGCTGTGTCAGCGATTTGGCGAGGCCCGAGTCTGGCTCGGGCCTTCTCGATTGTGTTGTCGGACGGGCTTAGCCGTCGATACCGAGGCGTTCGGCCAGCCGTTCGGCGGGCACATAGCCCGGGACCATGGTGCCGTCGGGCAGGATGATCGCCGGCGTGCCCTGCACGCCCAGCTCCAGCCCCAGATGATACTGCCGCTCCACCGGATTGTCGCAGCTTGTGGCGCCGCTCGGAACCTCTCCACTCTTGGCGGCGGTCATCGCCTCGCTGGTATTGTCGGCGCACCACACCTGTTCGAGCTGGCGGGCGCCTTCGCTCTGCATGCCGCCACGCGGGAAGGCCAGGTAGTTGACCTGGATGCCCAGCTCGTTGAGGCGCGGCACTTCCTCGTGCAACTTGCGGCAATAAGGACAGGTGGTATCGGTGAAGACGTGGATGGTGGCCTTGGGCTCATCGACCCCGCGATAGACGATCTGCTCGGACTCGTCGATGGCCGCCACGCGGCTGGCGCGGCTGGCGTTGCGGCTCTGCTCGGACAGGTTGACCAGGCCGTCCTCGGCGTTCTGGTACAGATCCCCCACCAGGAAGTGGCTGCCGCTCTCGTTGGTGTAAAAGGACTCCCCGGTCTCCAGACGCACCTCGTAGATGCCGTCCATGGGGGTATCCAGCACCTGACTCACCGGCATCTTCTGGCCGTTCACCTCAAGCTCATTGAGCGCGGCGGGAGGGGCCGCCAGCGCACCGCTGGTCCACAGGGCAGCGGTGAGCAGAGCGGGCAGGGAAAGCACGAACAGAGGGCGTTTCATGGGTCAGCCTCGAGGATGATGGTCGGCGTGCAGGGCTTCCAGTCGCGCCTGCGCCACATGGGTGTAGATCTGGGTCGTCGACAGGTCCGAGTGCCCCAGCAGCATCTGTACGACACGCAGATTGGCCCCATGATTCAACAGATGGGTGGCAAAGGCGTGCCTCAGGGTGTGTGGCGACAGCGGACGATCGATGCGTGCCACACTGGCGTAGTGCTTGATTCGGTGCCAGAAGGTCTGGCGGGTCATGGCGCCGTCGCCCCGTCCGGGGAACAGCGCCGGACGCTGGATATCGCTCATCAGCTCGCTACGCCCCTGGCGCAGGTAGCGCTCGAGCCAGTGGCCGGCTTCCTCGCCCAGCGGCACCAGACGGTCCTTCTGCCCCTTGCCGCGCACCCGCACCACGCCCTGGCGCAGATTGACCGCATCGGTGGTCAGACCGACCAGTTCGCTGACGCGAAGCCCTGCGCCGTACAGCACCTCGAGCATGGCGCGATCGCGCAGTCCCAGGGCGGTGGACAGGTCCGGCGCATTCAGCAGGCGCTCGACCTCGTCCTCGTCCAGGGTGTCCGGCAACGATGGCCGCACCCGCGGCAGGCGCACCCGGGCCAGCGGATCCGCTTCGATCATCCCTTCGGCCAGGGCCCAGCGGTAGAAGCGCCTGAGACTCGACAGCAGCCGGGCATTGCTGGTGAGCTTGTAGCCCTGCTCGCGACGCGAGTCCAGCCAGTCCGGCAAGGTCCGCTCACCCGGCGTGAGCAACACGCACGACTGATCAGCAAGCCACTTGGCCCAGGCCTCCAGATCGTGGCGATAGGCGCTCAGGGTATGGTCGCTGACGCCCTGCTCGAGCCATAGCTGGTCGAGGAAGCGGTCGATTGTCTGACGATCGCCGGCGCTCAAGCAACACCTCCTGGGCTGTGGGGCTGGCCATCGAGGGCACTGGTGAAGCACGAGAAGGCCCCCAATGCACCGACACCCCGCCCCACGAAGGTGGTGACGGGGTGTCGGGCGAGGGAGGCGGGGCCTCCCTCGGACTGGCAGACGCTTACGCGTCTTAGGCCAGCTTTTCCTTGATGCGCGCAGACTTGCCGCTACGCTCACGGAGGTAGTACAGCTTGGCCTGGCGCACGTCACCGCGACGCTTGACGCTGATGGAGTCGACCAGCGGGCTGTAGGTCTGGAAGGTACGCTCGACGCCGACGCCGTGGGAGATCTTGCGCACGGTGAAAGCGGAGTTCAGACCGCGGTTACGCTTGCCGATGACCACGCCTTCGAAGGCCTGGAGACGCTCGCGGTTGCCTTCCTTGACCTTGACCTGAACGACGATGGTGTCGCCCGGTGCAAAGTCCGGCACCTGCTTGCTCATCTGCTCGGCTTCGAGCGCCTGGATCACCTTGTTCTTGCTGCTCATTTGACTCACTCCTGAAATCGTTGTGATCCATCGATCGGTCGTGGGTGCCGATGGATCGTGATCCCGGCCCTCGAAGCTCGAGCGCGCGGGTCATTGATGACGCAGGTCCGTCAGCGGCGACTGGCCGCCTCGTCGGAATCCCGACGTTCGTCCTGCACCTCCGCCTTGTCGGCGTGTTCGTCGATGAACTCGTTCAACAGCCGCTTCTGCTCCTTCGACAGCTGCCTGCCCTCGAGCAGGTCGGGCCGCCGTTGCCAGGTACGCCCCAGGGACTGTTTCATCCGCCACTGACGGATCTGTCCGTGGTGACCGCTGAGCAGTACGTCCGGCACCTTGCGACCGTCGATTTCCTCCGGGCGCGTATAGTGCGGACAGTCCAGCAGACCGTCGTTGAAGGAGTCCTCGACCGCGGAATCCTGATGCCCCAGTACACCGGGCACCAGCCTTGCCGCCGTATCGATCAGCACCATGGCGGGCAGCTCTCCCCCGCTCAGGACATAGTCGCCGATCGACCACTCCTCATCGATGTCCGCTTCGACCACGCGTTCATCGATGCCTTCGTAACGCCCCGCCACCACCACCAGGGGCGGTCCGGACGCCAGTTCCCGCGCGCCCTGCTGATCCAGTCTGCGCCCCTGGGGCGACAGGTAGATCACCTTGGGACGCTCGCCGGTGGCCGCCTGGGCTCGGCTGCGGGCGTCGTGGATGGCACTTCTCAGGGTGTCGACCTTCATCAGCATGCCGGGACCACCGCCATAGGGGCGATCATCCACGGTGCGATGGCGGTCGGTGGCGTAGTCCCGGGGGTTCCAGAACTCCAGCGTCACCTGGCCCTTGTCGACGGCCCTGCCGGTCACGCCGTGGCGAGTAATCGCCTCGAACATTTCCGGAAACAGTGACACCACCCCTATCCACACGTTATCGATCTCCTGTCGACGCGGTTTTCGAACGCACTGCGCTCAAAACTCCGGGTCCCAGTCGACCAGCATCTCTCCTGCCTCGAGATCGACGCGCTTGACCACGTCATCGGGCAGGTAGGGAAGCAGACGTTCGCGATCGTCCGGGGCGTCGCCGCCCTTCACGACCATGACGTCGTTGGCACCGGTCTCGAACAGGTAGGCCAGGCGTCCCAGAGACACCCCTTCCAGCGTGACGACCCTGAGGCCTTCCAGCTGGTGCCAGTAGTACTCTTCACTGTCGAGTTCGGGCAGGTCTTGCTTGGCCAGCAGGATGTCCGCTCCGGCCAGACTCTCGGCGCGGTCACGGTCATCGACACCGTCCAGTTGGGCGACCAGGCCCTGTCCCTGCTTGCGCCCCTGCTTGAGGCGGTGGCGCGAAATCTGTCCGTCGTGACGGACCACCCATTCGGCATAGTCGAGAATGCCTTCCATGGGTGAGGTGTAGGAATACACCTTCAGCCAGCCCTTGATGCCGTAAGGACTGGTCAGCTTGCCCAGCACGACGTAATCGTCGCTGTGGCGATCGTCTTGCGCTTGGCGCTGCGCGCTAGGGCGTTGTGGCGATGCCATCTGGGTCAAACCTCTTTCACACCGGGACATTCACAGGCAAGGCTTGCGCCTCAGGCCTGCTTGCGAGCTTCCTTGACCAGCTCGGCGACGCGGTCAGACAGCTGCGCGCCGTGGGACTGCCAGTGGGCGATGCGGTCGAGGTCGATGCGCAGACGCTCTTCCTGGCCACGGGCCACCGGGTTGAAGAAGCCCAGACGCTCGATGAAGCGGCCGTCGCGGGCGTTGCGGGAATCGGTCACGGCGAGGTGGTAGAAGGGACGCTTCTTGGCGCCACCACGTGCCAGACGAATGGTAACCATACGTTGACTGTCCTTCGGTTGGGATTTCAGATAACGGCGACGGCCAGGCCAGCCACCGGTGTTTCGCTCACGACGAGGGCCGCGCCAGGCGCGGTCCTCGAGTGAAGAGGCAGTATTCTACGGAAAACCACCCCCCAAGGGAACCTTTTTTGCCGCTCATCCCTTGACGAGCGGCGCACCAGCGGTGCCAGGGCCGGGAGTGGCGGGCCCAGCGTATTGCATCTTCATCACGCTTCGGCGCTTGGCATTAAAAACAGCATCAGCGAAAAAAACTGACTCAGCGCCAGGGCATGCCGCCGGGGCCACCCATGCCGCCCATGCCACCGGGGCCGCCAGGGCCACCTCCGCCCATCATGCCGGACATGCCCCTCATCATCTTCTGCATGCCGCCTTTCTTACCGGCCTTCTTCATCATCTTCTGCATCTGCTTGTGCTGCTTGAGCAGACGATTGAGGTCCGGCACCTGCAGGCCGGCACCGGCGGCGATACGGCGCTTGCGCGAGCCGTTGATGATGTCCGGATTACGGCGCTCCTTCGGCGTCATCGAGTTGATCAGCGCCTCGAGCTTGCCAAGCTCCTTTTCGGGCCCAGGCCCCTGGGCCATCTCGGCCATCTGCCCCATGCCCGGCAGCTTGCCCATCAGGCCGCTCATGCCGCCCATCTTCTTGAGCTGCTGGAGCTGTTCGCGGAAGTCCTCGAGATCGAAGCCCTGGCCTTTCTTGACCTTCTTGGCGAGCTGTTCGGCCTTGCCCTTGTCGACGGTACGCTCGGCTTCCTCGATCAGCGACAGCACGTCGCCCATGCCGAGGATGCGCGAGGCCACACGATCCGGATGGAAGGGCTCGAGGGCATCGACCTTCTCGCCGACACCCATGAACTTGATCGGACGACCGGTGACGTGACGCACCGACAGGGCGGCACCGCCACGGGCATCACCGTCGGCCTTGGTCAGCACCACCCCGGTCAGCGGCAGGGCATCGGCGAAGGCGCGGGCGGTGTTGGCCGCATCCTGGCCGGTCATGGAGTCGACCACAAACAGCGTTTCGGAGGGCTCGATGGCCTGATGCAGCCCCTGGATCTCCTGCATCATCGCTTCGTCGATGGCCAGGCGACCCGCGGTATCGACCAGCACCACGTCATGGAACTGGATCTTGGCGTGTTTCAGCGCCGCCGTGGCGATGTCCACCGGGGCCTGATCCGAGCGCGACGGGAAGAAGTCGACCTCGACCTCCTTGGCCAGGGTCTCGAGCTGGTCGATGGCGGCGGGGCGGTAGACGTCGGTGGAAACCACCAGCACCTTCTTCTTTTCGCGCTCGCGCAGATACTTGCCCAGCTTGGCCACCGAGGTGGTCTTGCCCGCACCCTGCAGGCCGGCCATCAGCACCACGGAGGGCGTGCCCTTGAGCGACAGCCCTTCGTTGGCCTCGCCCATGGTGACTTCCAGCTCCTGCTGGACAATCTTGATGAACTGCTGGCCCGGCGACAGGCTGCGGGAGACCTCCTGGCCCACGGCACGTTCGCGCACTCGCTCGATGAACGCCTTGACCACCGGCAGGGCAACGTCCGCCTCGAGCAGCGCCTTGCGCACCTCGCGCAGGGTGTCCTTGATGTTGTCGTCGGTCAGGCGTGCCTGACCCTTGATCGACTTCAGCGTCTGGGACAGACGCTCGCTCAGGTTCTGAAACATGGGCCTCTCCAAATGCGATGGCCTCAAGGCGCCCTTGTCGAGACGCCCCTTGAGACGGCCGCCGGTGCGCGGCCTTGACGATGGCGCAAATTATACGCCTTGTGGCGCGGACTCTCCATGCAGTTGCCGGCAAGACAGCCGAAGAAGGCCGCCCGCTGGCTGTCAGCCGAGGCGCTATCCGGTATAGTCGGTGTCGAGGGGAAGGCATTCCCCGGACCCAGGATCCCTATCTTCAAAGGCGCCGGCAAGGCGCACGGACAGCACAGCATGCAGGCGTTACCTCTGGCTCTACTGGCCTTTGTCTTCTATCTGGCGGCTGCCTCCTGGCAAGGGCTGACCCTGATTCGCCGGGTACCTCCGCGCGATCTACTGGTACGTGGCTTCGGCACCCTGGCAGCGGCTCTCCACCTGGTCGTCGCCGGCGGCCTGCTTGCCCTCGAGGGCTCGATGCTGCCAGGACTGTCCACCAGCGCGGTGCTGGTCACCGCCCTGGCGGTGGTGGTGCTGCTGGGCGCCAGCCTGTTCAAACCGGTGCTCAATATCGCCGCCGTGCTGTTCCCCTTTGCCGGCGTGGTGCTGCTGCTCGGTACCGAACTACCGACCCCCACCAGCGCAAACGGCATGACCCCCGGCATCGCCTTCCACGCCGTCAGCTCCGCCCTGGCCTTCGCGGTGCTGGCCATCGCCTCGCTGCAGGCGATACTGGTAGGTGTCCAGAACAAGGCCCTCAAGCATCACCGGATACGCGGCGTGGTACAGGCACTGCCGCCGCTGACCACCATGGAGCGGGTGCTGTTCGAGATGATCTGGGTGGGCATGGCCCTGCTTACGCTGGCCATCGCCAGCGGGTTCGTGTTCCTCGACAACATGTTCGCCCAGCACCTGGTCCACAAGACGGTGCTGTCGCTGCTGGCCTGGCTGGTGTTCGCGGTACTGCTGCTGTGCCACTACCGCCTTGGGTGGCGAGGCATGCGGGCGGTGCGCTGGACCCTGGGAGGCTATATCGCACTGCTTTTGGCCTACTTTGGTAGCAAGTTTGTCCTTGAGGTGCTGTTAGCGCACAGCTAGACAGGAGGTCTCCTTGACACTCCCGGCCCGACCCCCTACAACTCGACCCCTACCCGCGACCAAGGATTTCACGTCTTGAACGACGACTTTCCGGTGGGCCTGCTGTTCGGCCTGCTCTTTCTGCTGATTGCCCTATCGGGCTTCTTCTCCAGTTCCGAGACCGGCATGATGTCGATCAACCGCTATCGGTTGAGCCACCAGGCCAACAGCGGACAGCGCAACGCCAAGCGCGTGATGCGCCTGCTCGCGCGTCCCGACCGGCTGATCGGCGTCATCCTGATCGGCAACAACTTCGTCAACAACCTGGCGGCCTCCATCGCCACCATCATCGCCATCCACTTCTTTGGCGATGTCAGCGGCCCCGCCATCTCCACGGCGATCCTGACCATCGTTGTGCTGATCTTCGCCGAGGTCACCCCCAAGACCTTTGCTGCGGTGAAGCCGGAGCGCATCGCCTACCCCGCCTCGATGATCCTGGAGCCGCTGCTCAAGCTGCTGTATCCGCTGGTGTGGGTGGTCAACGTGATCTCCAACGGCCTGCTCAGACTGCTTGGCGTCAAGAATATCGACGGCAATGGTGACAACCTCACCCGCGACGAGTTGCGCACCGTGGTCCACGAGGCCGGCACCCTGATTCCCCATCGCCACCAGGCCATGCTGCTGTCGATTCTGGATCTCGAGAATGTCACCGTGAACGACATCATGGTGCCGCGCCATGAGGTGGTCGGCATCGACCTCGACGACAGTCTCGAGGATATCCTGACCCAGATCCGCACCAGCCAGCACACTCGGCTGCCGGTGTTCAAGGGCGACATCAATAGCATCATCGGCATGCTGCACCTGCGCAATGCCGCCCGCTTCCTGTCCAGAGGAGAGGTGACCAAGGCGGCCATCGTGCAGGAAGCGCGGGAGCCCTACTTCATCCCCGAATCGACGCCGCTGCACACCCAGCTCTTGAACTTTCAGAAGCAGAAGCGCCGCATTGGCATCGTGGTGGACGAGTACGGCGACGTGGAGGGCCTGGTGACCCTGGAGGACATCCTCGAGGAGATCGTCGGTGAATTCACCACCGACGTGGCCGGCCAGGAACAGGACATGCTGCCCCAGAGCGACGGCAGCCACGTGATCGACGGCACCGCCAATATCCGTGATATCAACAAGTCGCTGGGCTGGCACTTGCCCACCGACGGCCCCAAGACGCTGAACGGGGTGATACTGGAACACCTCGAGTCCTTCCCCGACGGCCCGGCCTGCCTGCAGATCGGCAACATCCGCATGGAAATCCTCGAGATGCGCGACAACCTGATCACCTCGGTCAGCTGCTGGCCCGGCACTCGCCGCGTCCTGGCAGAATCCGACGCGGGCGACTGACCACCGCAAGGACCAGAGGGACGTCAGTCGCGACGCGACATGCAGGGAAGGAACCAGCGGGCAAGGCACCAGCAGGCAGAGTACTTGCCAGCAAAGTACTGACAAGCAAAGCACTAACGAGAAAGGGACGGCCGAGGCCGTCCCTTTCTGCGTTATCACTTCCCTAACCCGACCTTCCCTCTGCCGGAGCCTGCGTACCCCGGCGGCGGTTGCCTCAGGGCTTACCGGTCTCGACCCAGCGATCGGCTTCGGCCTTGAGCTCGCGCACCCGGGCCTCCAGCGACTGACGGGTGGCTTGCCCCGGCGGCACCGGCTCGTCGAAGTAGAGCGCCACCCGGGCGCGGCAGCGCCTGGGGAAATGGGCCAGAGCCTTGCCGTGACAATTGGAGGTCCACGAGCCCCACAGGCCCGACAGCGCGGCAGGAATCACCGGCACCGGGTCCCTCGACAGGATCAGATCGAGGCCCCGGCGGAAGGTCTTGACCTCACCATCCGACGTCAGCCGCCCTTCCGGGAACAGCATCACCACGTCGCCGTTTCTCAAGGCGCGACTGACTTCTTCCAGGGCGCGACGCACATTGCCCGGGTCACGACGATCCGATTCCACGGGTATCGCCCCGACCATGCGAAACAGCCAGTTGAGGCGCTTCGACTCGTAGATCGGACGATCCATCAAGAAGCGCAGCGGCCTGGGGCTGCCGCCGCCCATCACCAGCGCATCCATGAAGCTGACATGATTGCACACCACCAGCGCCGGCCCGCGCGGGGGCACGAAGCGACGCCCCTGGAAGCGAAGTCGGTACAACACATGGATAAAGGCAAACACGAAACGTCGGATATACACCGCCGGGGCGCGATAGAAGCGCCAGGCAGCGATGCAGGCAAGCAGGCCGACGAGGCCCCAGACGAGTACGTCGATCACGGCGTGTCGTTCACCTGTCTATCGCCCCTCTGGTCACGGCCTATCTGCTTGAGTCCGGCGAGGGTGGTCGACAGCAGTTGATCGAGCAGCTCCTCGACCTCGAAGGCGCCGCCCTGGGAATAGCCAAGACGGTCATTGAGCCCCAGCTGCACCAGGCCATGAACGCTACCCCACAGGGTTCGCGCCAGGCGCTGCGCCTCGAGCGATTCGAGATCCGGCTGATACTCGGTCAGGGTCCCCTCGACCCGGGCAAACAGTGCGCCGATCATGTCGGTCTGGCGCTGATCGAGCTCGCCTTCCTGGGCCAACGGATAGTCGAACATCAGCTGCCAGCGATGGGCGTCTTCGCGGGCGAACTTCCAGTACCCCTGGGCCAGGGCACGCAGCCGGGCCTCGGGCTCGGTGGTGTCCACCAGCAGGGGCTCCATCACCGTGCGCAGCCGACCGAGGCTTTCCAGGTTGACGTGCTGAAGCAGGTTGTTGAAGCTGCCGTAGAGTTTCAGCAGGGTGCTCGGCGCACAGCCCACCTCCCGGGCCAACGAGCGCAGCGACAGGGCATGCACCGGCTGCTCAGCCAGCCAGGCATCGCAGGCGGCCATCACCTGGGCGTGAAGCTCCTCGGGGGCATGCTGTCTTGGACGCGCCATCGCTCTTCTCTCTCGCGGCCGGACATCGGCGGCTTCAGGTTCAGCGGTATCGTTCAGCATACATTAATCGAACACTGTTTTCGACCGCTCATTATGCCCCCTTCGCCGCGACAACGGGCTCAAGGCTTTCCTGACACCGGGAGCTTGGGTACGCTGGCCCTCCAGATCGCAGGAGCCCCCATGACCGGCCGTCTCTATATTCCCGCCCGCGCCATCGAGACCGCCCTCGACGACCTCGATGCTCCGGCCCAGGCCATCAGCGGCGTCAACATGGCCCCGCGCCGTCCACTGTCGATCATCCGCCTGGAAGCTGGACGCCCGACCCTGGGGATCGGTTTCTGGGGCCTGACACCGCCCTGGTTGCAGGTACTCGATCACGCCCCCCACTGCGCCCGCGCCGAAAGCCTCGACTCGCGCCCGATGTTCCGTGACGCCTTCCGCGCGCGGCGCTGCCTGGTGCCGGTAGCCGGCGCCTACGCCTGGCAGCCGCGTCCAAACTACAAGCAGCCCTTCTTGATCACCAGGGCAGACCGCGGGCCGATGCTGCTGGCCGGACTATGGTGTAGGTTTCACACCACCCTTACCGACTATAACGACTCCTTCGCCTTGATCACGGTACCTAGCCCTGGCTTTCTGGCCCCCCTGACCGACCGTCTGCCGGCGGTCGTGCCCCCCGGCCAAGCGAGGGCCTGGCTGGACCCGCAGAGTGATCCCGAGGACCTCAAGTCACTGTTGAGCCCCCCTCCCGGGGAACTGTTGGGCGCTTTTCCGGTATCAAGACGAGTGAACAATCCTCAAGAGCAAGACCCATCCTGTGCCCATCCCATCGGCAAGATGTGGCGCCAGACTTCCAAGGAGACGTGATGGCTTCGACCCTCACACGACGCGGCGCCAGCGCCCTCGTCGCCACCCTGATCGGCCTGTGGCTGCCGTTGGCTCAGGCTTCCGCGGCCCCGACCGCTACCAGCGAGCAACCGCCCACGGCTCAGGCCGACGCCGACGTGGCCACCGCCACGACGCCGATCGTCAGCCCCCACGATGATCGCGACTATCGCGTACTGACCCTGGACAACGGCCTCGACGTCCTGCTGGTCAGCGATCCCGAGGCCGACAAGGCGGCGGCTTCACTCAATGTGTCGGTGGGCAGCGCCCAGGATCCCGATGACCTGCAGGGGCTCGCCCACCTGCTCGAACATATGCTGTTTCTGGGCACCGAGGCCTACCCCGAGCCCGACGCCTACCAGGGCTACATCAGCCGCCACGGCGGGCGCCACAACGCCTTCACCGCCTCGCTGGACACCAACTACTTCTTCGATGTGGAACCCGAGGCCTTCGAAGGCGCTCTGGATCGCTTCAGTCGGTTCTTCATCGACCCGCTGTTCAACGCCGACCGCCTGGGCAGCGAGCGCAACGTGGTGCACTCCGAATATCAGGCGCGCCTGCGCGATGACGCACGCCGCGAGAACGAGGTCCTCGACGCCCTGCTCAATCCTGCCAACCCCACCGTGGGTTTCTCGGTGGGCAGCAAGGAGACCCTGGCCGAGCGGCCCGAAGGGGAGCCCAGCCTGCGCGAGCGGGTCATGAACTTCTACGACAACCACTACGGTGCCAACGTCATGCATCTGGCGGTAGTGGCGCCGATGCCGCTGGATCAACTGCAGACACTGGTGGTCGAACGTTTCGCCGAGGTGCCCGATCGCGGCCTCGAGGCACCCGTCATCGACACCCCACTGGTGGATCGCTCACGCCTGCCGCTGGCCGCCGAGGCCCAGTCGCTGCGCGACGCTCGCCGCGTCAGCTTTCTGTTCCCGGTGCCCGACCCCGTGCTCAGCTATCGCCACAAGCCGGCCAGCTACATCGCCAACCTGATCGGTCATGAGGGACCCGGCAGCCTGTTGAGCCGCCTGCGCGAGGCCGGCTGGGCCGACGGCCTGTCCGCCGGCGTCACCCGAGGTGACGGCCGCCATGCACTGCTGGCCGTGGATGTCAGCCTGACCCCCGAGGGGCGCGAGCATCTCGATCGCATCCAGGCCAGTCTGTTTGCCACCATCGAGCAGATTCGCCAACAGGGCATCAGCGAGGAGCGCTACGACGAGCAGGCCAGCCTGTCCGAGCAGGCGTTCCAGTTCCAGCAGCACGGTAACGCCCTGGACGAGGCCATGCGCCTGTCCATGAGCCTGACCCACTACCCGCTCGAGGACGTCAACCGCGCCGGCTACCGCATGGACGGGCTCGACGCAGAGGAAGTGCGTCGCTGGCTCGATGCGCTGCGCCCCGACAACATGATCCGCCTGTACACCGGCCCCGAGGTCGAAGGCGACCAGCGCAGCCGCTACTACGACACCGCCTGGCAGGAGACGCCATTGGCCGACACCGCAGCCGACCCCCTGGCGGGGCTGGCACTGCCCGAGCCCAATCCCTTTATCGCCGAGGACCTGGCGCTGCTTGAGGCCCACGACGAGCGCCCCTCACTGCTGATCGACACCCCCGAGGCCGACGCCTGGTACAAGGCCGATGCCGAGTACGATACGCCCAAGGCCTCCTGGCGCTTCAGCCTGCAGCACCCTGGCGCCAGCCAGTCCCCGCACCAGGCCGTGCTGACACAACTGCTGGCCGGCTGGCTCAACGACAGCCTCAACGAGAAGCTCTACGCCGCACGTCTGGCGGGACAGAAGTATGAAGCCTATGCCCACTCACGTGGCATGACGCTGTCCTTCACCGGCTGGCGTGACCGCCAGGACAGGGTGATACGGGAGGTGATCGACCAGCTCAAGCAGGGTGAGATCCGCGACGCAAGCGTTGCCCGAGTACGCTACGGCCTGGAAAAGCAATGGGGCAATGCACCACGCAATCCGCTCTATCACCAGGGTCAACGCACCCTGTCCGAGGCGCTGATTCGGCCCCAGTGGTCCCCCCAGGTGCTGCTCGAGGCACTGTCCGACCTCGAGCCCCAGGACCTGCGCGACTTCCGCGAGCGCTTCCTCGACGAGCTGCACCTGCAGGCGCTGGTGGTCGGCAACCTGGAAGAGTCGCTGGCACGCGACGAGGCCGAGCAGGCCATCGCGGCGCTTGAGCCCAGCCTTGGCGCGGACGCCATCACCGACCTGCAGGTACTCAAGGCAGTGGATCTGCCGAGCCTGACGCCGGACTCCAGCCGAGACGAGTCGCTGCTGATTCGCTACCTGCAGGGGCCGGACCAGGGTATCGCCACCCAGGCCCGCATCGCGGTGCTCGGCAAGCTGCTCGAGACCCCCTTCTACCAGCAGTTGCGTACCGAACAGCAGCTCGGGTACATCGTCAGCGCAGGCTACTCACCGCTGCTGCACGCTCCGGGCATCAGCCTGCTGGTGCAGTCTCCCTCCACCCAGAGCGACGAGCTCAAGGCCAGGGTCAGCGACTTCCTCGACCGTGTGCCCGAGCGTCTGGACAGCCTGGATGACGACACCCTGGCCACCTATCGCCAGGCGGTCCACGACGAGATTACCCAGCGTGATTCAGGCCTCGAGGAGCGCACCACCCGCCTGTGGCAGGCGCTGTCCTACGGCGACACCGACTTCGATAGGCGTGAGCGGCTGGCCGCCGCGGTGCTCGAGGTCGACGCCGCCAGCCTGAAGGACAGCTGGCAGCGTCTGGGTGGCGCCGCAGTGGTGGACGTGACCTTCGATCCGGGCGCCGCACCCAGCGACGTCATGGCGTTGAAAGGCGACCTGGAAGCCCTGCCCGGTGACGAGGAAGAAGCGCTGTCACCGACGCCGGCGGACACCAGCGCCCAGGCGGCCAAACCCTGACAGGGCTCTGCCAAAAGGCCCTGGCCCACCCCATCGCCCCCTGCTTGGGGGCGATCCCGCCCGGCTGGCGACGCCGCCGCCGACAGCAGTGACGACAAGGCCCGACCGGCATCGCCGGTCGGGCCTTGTGGTTTCACCCGCGTCGTTTCACCCGCTTCATCACACCTGATACATGGCACCTGATTCATGGCGCCATATTGATGATGCCCGACACGGCCAGCGCGACGCCGTGCGTCTGCGCCAGGCTGGTCCCCTAGCCGAACGCCTGGGCGGGCATGATCGACTCCACAAACATCACCATCTCCTCGAGGATCTGGCGTTCGCGATCGCTCAGCGAGGTCTGGTTCAGACGCTCGATTTCACGCGCGAAGTCCTTTAGCGTCAGGCTCGCCAGCGCCGAGTCGTTCATCCGCTCCCACCGGAAGGTCTCCCAGCGCGCCTGCTCCTCGCCGGTCAGGGTGTCCGGATAGCTGCGGGCGCGGTAGCGAAACAGCATCTCCTCGAGGCGCGGGTCCTGGAAGGCAAAGCTGGCGTCGACCAGATCCCAGGGATCCATGGCACGCACGCGCTCCATCTGCTGGCGGTCGGCAGGAGAGAAGAACCCGCCGGAGTAGAGCATCAGGTCCGGATCCCTCCGCGGCTCCGGCGGTGGCTCGGCGAACACCTCCTGCACCTTGGCGACGATATCGGGGTCCTTGGCCAGCCGCTGGTAGTGACCGCGACAGGCGTCCATCTCGAGCCCCATGCGCGCCACGATCTCGCCGTACTCGCCCTGATGGGGCCCCGACACATCCTTGAGCGCACTGGGCGGAAAGATCACCGGGCACTTGTTGATGTGCACCACCTTCAGCGGAATCCGGCTTTCCCCCTCGGCCAGGTCGTCATTGCTGACAAATACCCGAGCACGAATCTCCTGGGGCGAGAGACTGAGCATGTCGGCAGGGTCCAGCGACAGGTCGTAGACGATGACGCCGTTGGGATTGGTCGGGTGTTCGGCCAGGGGCATCACCAGAGACCCGCAGGCGCGACTGGCCGGATAGCGCCGGGAGATATGCACCACCGGCTTGCGCTGGGTCGTATCCAGGCGTTTACGCACCTCGCGCTTGGCCCTGAGCGACAGCAGGTAGTCGAACAGGTTGGCATTGGCGCCACGCAACAGTCGCGCCAGGGCGATGGTAGCGCGTACATCGGCCAGGGCGTCGTGGGCGCCGGCATGCTCGATGCCGTTGGCCGCGGTCAGGTCTTCCAGGCGAAAGCTGGGACTGCCGTCCTCGCGCCTTGGCCACTCGATGCCCTCGGGCCTCAAGGCGTGGAAGGCGCGCACCACGTCGATCAGATCCCAGCGCGAATTGCCGTTCTGCCACTCCCGTGCATAGGGGTCGATCAGGTTGCGGTAAAACAGGTGACGACTGACCTCATCGTCGAAGCGCAGGCTGTTGTAGCCCACCGCACAGGTCCCGGCGACGCTCATCTCGTCGACGATGGCGCCGGCGAACTCGGCTTCGGGCACACCGTTGCGCCTCGCCTGCTGGGGCGTAATACCGGTGATCAGGCAGGCCATCGGGTGCGGCAAGGCATCATCGGCGGGCTTGCAGAACAGCTCCACCGGCTCGCCAATCTCGTTGAACTCGGCGTCGGTACGGATGGCCGCGAACTGCGAGGGACGATCGCGCCGAGGATCGGCACCAAAGGTCTCGTAGTCGTGCCACAGAAAGGTCAGCGGAGCGGCTTTCGGCTGCGCCATGGGATTGCGGTCTCCACGCGTACGTCAAAGGCCCGTCAGCCTAGCACAGGCCAACGCCGGGCTCAGCCTGCACGATCACAGGTCGAGTCCGGCGCGGGAAGGAAATACACGAAAGACGCCCAAGGGGCGTCATCTTGATGGCTGGCATTGTCGATATCGCATCGGCGATGTGGCATCGACGATATCACGACGTTCAAGCAACACCAGACGCTGCATCAACTGCTGCGCGGCAGGGTCACGTTGAGCTCGAGCACCGAGCAGTTGTCCTCGCTGTCCAGCGACATATTGATGGCATCGTCGTCCACCTCGACATAGCGGCGGATAACCTCAAGCAACTCCTTCTCCAGCATCGGCAGGAAGTCAGGCTGTCCCCGCTGGCTACGCTGGTGCGCCACGATGATCTGCAGCCGCTCCTTGGCGACAGACGCGGACTTCTTGCGTTCGCGCTTCAGGAAATCGAGTAGTTTCACCGGCGACCTCCTCCTCCGAACATGCGGCTCAGCAGGCTTTTCTTCTGATACTCGTGGAAGCGCAAGGGCACCTCCTCTCCGATCAGGCGGCTGACCGTATCCATATAGGCCTGGCCAGCGTCACTGCTGTCGTCGTGGGTGACCGGGACCCCCTGGTTGGAGGCTCTCAGCACGGCCTCGGACTCGGGAATCAAACCTACCAGGTTGATGGCCAGGATCTCGCGAATGTCCTCGAGATTCAGCATGTCTCCCTGGTCGACCCGTCCGGGGTTGTAGCGGGTGATCAGCAGATGCTCCTTGATCGGGTCCTTGCCCTGCTCGGCCCGCCGGGTCTTCGATGACAACAGCCCAAGGATACGGTCGGAGTCACGCACCGAAGACACCTCGGGGTTGGTCACCACGATGGCTTCGTCGGCGAAGTACATGGCCAGCTGGGCACCACGTTCGATACCGGCGGGTGAATCGCACAGTATGTAGTCGAAGTCCTTGGTCAGGGTGTCCAGCACCTTCTCGACGCCCTCCTGGGTCAAGGCATCCTTGTCCCGAGTCTGGGAGGCAGGAAGGATATGCAGGTTGTCCACGCGCTTGTCACGGATCAGCGCCTGGTTCAGCCCGGCCTCGCCCTGGATGACGTTGACCAGGTCGTAGACCACACGGCGCTCGCAGCCCATGATCAAGTCGAGGTTCCGTAGACCGACATCGAAGTCGATCACTACCGTCTTGTTGCCTCTGAGTGCCAGCCCGGTGGCAATGGCTGCCGCACTGGTTGTCTTGCCGACCCCGCCTTTACCGGAGGTCACAACGATGATCTTGGCCAAGTGTCGCATCCTGTCGTCGTAAAGTTGTTGGTCCTGTGTGGTCACCGCAGTGACCAGGCACGGCCTTATAAAAATCGCTGTCCCGCGCTAAAGCGCCCGCTGATGCGGCAATGCCCCGCTGAAGGCGCTTCACAAGCCCGGCTAAAGGCTCTCCATCAGCCCAGCTGAGGGCTCCTTACAAACCCGGCTGAAGGCTCTCTATCAGCCCAGCTGAAGGCTCTCTATCAGCCCGGCTGAAGGCTCCTTACAAGCCCAGCTGAAGGCTCACTTCAGCGCGGTGATCCCCAACTGATCGTCCGTCAGCACGACCTGGACGGAGGAGCCGAGCAGCTGGGGGTCGATATCTTCGAGACGCTTGTAGTTGCCCGCCACTGACAACAGCTCCGCATGCAGCTCACGGCAGAAGATGCCTGCCTGGTGGTCGCCGTGAATGCCAGCGAGGGCACGCCCCCTGAGGGCACCGTAGACGTGGACATTGCCCGCCGCCAGCACCTCGGCCCCGGCATTGACCGCACCGATCACGGTCAGGTCGCCGTCGGGAGCGGTGATCTGCTGGCCGGAACGCACGGTGCCACGAAAGATACGTCCGCCATGAGGCGCGTCAGCCTCCACTTCCTCGACCACGGTGACGTCTTCGTCTTCCTGCACCGGAACGCTTTCCAGGGTACGCGCACGAGCGGCATCCTGGGGGGGGAACCAGCCAAGTCCGAGCGCCCAGGCGGACTGCTTGACCGGATCGGCACCACCACGCACCGCTACCGGCAGCAGCTTGTGCGCCCGGCACACCGCACAGATACGTTCCAGGGCCAGGTGAGGTTCGTCGAGCTTCTCGACGCTGAGCACCACCGGGGTGTGCTGAAAGAAGGCTGGCGACTGCGAGAGCTTGCCCGCGAGCTGATCGCGAATTTCCTCGGGATCCGCACTGGAAAGCTCCATCACCGTCATGGGCAGCATCCCACCCTTGAACGTAAACGCCATGCTGTCCCTGTCCACTTTGAGGCTCATTGCCGAACTCCACGTCGGGTGTTGGTCGGGGGATGATCTCAAGCTAAGTCAGAGCCCCCGGTCCTGCAACCGATCATAAGCCTCAATTGTCCTCCTGTCAGTGTCTCCAATCAGCCACAGCCCTGCGCTGAGGCCTTTTCTGATGGTGGCGCGCATGCTTAGATAAACTTTCTATCTCGACGCCCGGCTTTGCCTGGCGCAATAACAAGATGGTGAAGCCGTTTCGCCACCTTTCTTTATTTCTTTGCAGGAAGCCCCATGCCCGGACTCCTCCGCCGCCTTTTCTCGCCACGCTGGCGACATCCCGATCCACAGGTCCGACGCGATGCCGCCGAACGGCTCGACCCCCAGAGCCAACGCGAGGCCCTCGAGACCCTGGTCCAGGACACCGAGCCCGACGTCCGTCTCGCCGCGGCGAGGCGCCTGGACGACCCACAGCGACTGCTGGAGCTGCGCGTCGGGGGTAAAGGATCACGCGAGCTGGATCGTCAGCTCATCGCGCTGCTGATCGGTCGCCAGGGCGGCATCGAACTTGGCCGCCGCCAGCAGATCGTCGAGTCCCTGGACGACGCGGCGATGCTCGAGGAGATCGCCCTCCAGGGCGATAACCAGCAGCTGCGACTCGCCGCCCTGGCCAGGCTCGATGACGAGGCCGCCCTGATTCGCCAGGCCTGCGACAACGGCATCGCCGCCGTACGTCACGCCGCCGCCGAGCGGGTCACCTCCGAGGAAGGTCTCAAGCAGCTGGCCCAGGCGGCCCGCCGGGATCGCCACGTGGTGCGCGACGCCAAGGAACGCCTGGGACGACTGCGCGCCGACGCCGACGCCGTGGAACAGGCTCGGGAACGACGCGAGCAACTGCTGGCCAGTCTCGAGCAGCACGCCCGTGCCACCTGGGAGCCTCTCTACGCTGGGCGCTTCCGCCATCTGGAGCGCGAGTGGTCTCGACTGGCAGATCTGCCCGACGCCGGGCAGGAGCAGCGCTACCAGGAGGCCAGCCTGCGCTGTCGCAAGGTGATTCACGATCACGAGGCCCAGGAACACGCCCTGCGTGCCGACCGGCAGCGCCGCGAGCAGGCCGACCAGGACCGAGAGGCACTGGTCATGGCGCTGGAAGAAAGCCTGGCCGCGCTCTATCAGGGCGAATATGTCGGTGAACAGGACCTGGCCAGCCTGCGCGCTCAGAAGCAGTTGATGGCCAACCGCTGGCAGGCACTGTCCGAGATCCACCTGGCCGACGACGGCCTGCGCCAGCGCTACGACAAGGCCTTGAAGAACTACGACGCCATCAACCAGGCCCACCAGCGCCTGGTCGAGCGCGCCCTGCCGCTGGAGGAAGCCATCAAGGCCGGCGACGAGGCTGCGCTCAAGCAGCTGGTGAGCGACTGCAAGTGGCCCGAAGGTCTGCCGCCAGACCCGCGGCTCGAACGTGCGCGACACCATCTTCGCCTGGAGAAGGATCTTTCCGGGGACGAACCGTCGGAGTCCCAGCTCACACGCTTCGATGAGGAACTGGATCGTCTCGAGGCGTTGCTCGACGAGGGTACCTTCAAGGGAGCGAGTCGCCTGCACCAGCGGCTTCGCCACCTCGCCGATCAACTGCCGTCCTCGGCCGGCGCCCAGCAGTCACGACTCAAGCGCCTCGGCGCACGACTCGCCGAACTGCGCGACTGGCGCGGCTTCGTCGCCGGCCCCAAGCGCGAGCAACTGTGCCAGGCCATCGAGGCCCTGGAGCAGGACGCCACCCTCACCGACCGTGACCGTGACCGCCGCCATCGCCAGCTGGTCAAGGAGTGGAAGGCACTGGGTGACGCCGCGGCCAACCGCGAGCAGTCCGAGCGCTTTCGGGCAACCTCCGAACGTATTCGCGAGTCGCTCAAGGCCTGGCGTGAACAACAACAGCGCCTGCGCGAGGCCAACCTGGCAGAGCGCGAAGCGCTGTGCGAGCAGATCGAGGCCCTTCTGGAGCAGCCCGCCGCCCAGGCCGACCCCGACGCGCTGCGCGAGATCCGCGACCAGGCCAGGGAACAGTGGCGCCGCACCGCCCCTGTCCCGCGCGATCACGCAGAGGCCATCGGACGACGCTTCGGCCGCATCCGGCACCAGTTGCAGGCGCTGATCGATCGCCGCGCCAACGAGATCGCCGACGCCAAGCGTGAGGTGATCGACCAGGCCCGAGCGCTGGTCGATGCACGACTGCCGGCACGCCAGCGAGCCGACCAGGCCAAGGCACTGCAACAGCGCTGGCGCGAACTGGGGCGCGCGCCCAAGGGCGAGGAGCAGACCCTGTGGCGAGAATTCCGCCAACTATGCGACCAGATCTTCGCCCAGCGTGACGCCGAGCGCGATGATCGTGCCCAGCGTGCTCGCGAGCGCCTGGAACAGATGCAGGCCCTGATCGACCGCATCGATGCCTGGCAACCCGCGGCAAGCAGCGAAGCCGACTGGCTGGACAAGGCGGTGGATGAGGCCAGCGCGCTGGAACCGCTGCCATCGGGCCGGCGCACCGAAGGCATGCGCAAGCGCTGGACCGGCATCGTACGGGCTCGGCGCGAGCGCCTGGAACGGCTCTCCGTGGCAGAGGTCGTCGGTCGTTGGCGCGAGGTCAAACCCCTGATTCTGCAGCACCTTGAGGCAGACGATGACTGCCTCGCCGGCCGCCTCTGCAGTGATGTGGAGATTCCCGCCGCGTTATCGTTGCCGCCGGCGCTGAAACAGGCCCACGCACAGCGCAACGCCGCACGACGCGATCCTGCTCCAGCGGAGGAAGTCGCCGAGCGTCTGGCACGACTGCGGGTGCACCTGGCGCTCCTGGCGGGCCATCCGATCGGCCACCAGGACGAGCCACTGCGCCTGGCGATCCAGGTCGACCGTCTCAACGACAGCCTTGGCCAGGCGCCGAGCCGGGAAGACGAGCTGATCTCGGTACTGTGTGGGCTGCTGGCCACCGGTCCAGTGTCGCGCCAGCAGTGGGAGCGCGAGGTACAGGAGCTCGACGCCCTGCTGGATGGGCTGAGTCAACTGCCACCACCCTGAGCGATGCACGGCTTGCCGTGCCTCCCCCCTCTTTCAACCCCTGAAAACCACGATGCGAGGCCTTTTGGCCTCGCATCGTGGTTTCTGGCGAAATGTACATCGCCGAGCCTCGTGAGCCCGGCGCGACGTCTGTCAGCCCATGAACTGACCGCCATTGATGTCGATATTGGCACCGGTGATAAAACCGTTGTCCTTGCTGGCCAGGAAATTGACCAGGCGGCCGATCTCTTCCGGCGTGCCGTACCGCTTCATCGGGATGGTCTCGCGAATGGCCTCGCGCACCTTCTCCGGAATCTTCATGATCATGTCGGTGGCGATATAGCCAGGCGAGATGGTGTTGACGGTGATGCCCTTGGTCGCAGTTTCCTGCGCCAGCGCCATGGTCAGACCGTGCATGCCGGCCTTGGCGGCGGAATAGTTCACCTGGCCGAACTGACCCTTGCGGCCGTTGATGGACGAAATGTTGATGATCCGTCCGTAGCCCTGCTCCAGCATGCTCTCGATCACGCTGCGGCAGGTATTGAAGACGCTGTTGAGGTTGGTGTCGATGACCACATTCCACTGGTCCGCCGACATCTTCTTCAAGGTGCCATCCTTGGTGATACCGGCACAGTTGACCAGCACTGCGATCGGCCCATGCTGGTCCTCGATCGCCTTGACGCCATTCTGGCAGGCCTCGAAATCGGTCAGATCGATGCCAGCGATGTCGATATTGTCATAGCCATCCGACTTCTGGGTCTCCAGCCAGGTCTTGGCCTTGTCAGGATTGTTGTAACCGGCCACTACCTGATAGCCGGCATCCGCCAGTTCGCGACAGATTGAGCTTCCGATACCACCAGTACCACCGGTGACCCACGCGACGGGCTTTTGCTGAGTCATAGACGACCTCCCTGATTGTCCTTCACGCCGCCGCTTGGCGACGGCACTTGTTGTTGCAAGCATGTATAGCAGTGGATGCTCTGGTGCTGCGCATTCGCGCAACCAGGAACCTCGGGCCCAGAGCGATCGCGGGTGGCCTCCTGCCACTGCGACGTCCAGCCCCACCTGCCTACCTCGGCAGGCCTTCGTCGTGGTACTGCGTCGAATCAACGTCCACAACGACTATCCACCAGGCTAGCGTCTAGCACTGACATTTGCATGACAGCCCCTCCAGTATGGACCACAGCGCCCGAACGGCACGACCCATCACACCCGAAATCGCACAGGGTTGACGCAGCCAGAATTATCCGTATACTACGTCCTCGTTGATGCGGGGTGGAGCAGTCTGGTAGCTCGTCGGGCTCATAACCCGAAGGTCATCGGTTCAAATCCGGTCCCCGCTACCAAATACGAAAACGAGGCAGTCCTTCGGGACTGCCTCGTTTTTTTGTTGGCTGTCCGGTGCTGGCCGAGGCCAGCGCTTCGCCACTAGACGCCATTGCGGCATCCCTGTATTGCGAAGCCCGCCCCCTGATTAAATCTTAATTTTTCTGTGCCAATTCGATATTTTTTGGCGCTTCCGTGTCCCCGGATTAGCCATCCACCCCTCCTTCTTTCGTCGAAGAGCTGACCTCGATCAACCCGAGTCGGTCAAGAATCGACCGTCGACAGCGACCTGATCTTCGACGTCGACCGCAGCAATATTCAGCAGGTACTGGAGCCGTCCATGCGCATCCCGGTTCTGCTGGCCTGCAGCCCCCCTGATACGAGCCCTGCAAGCATCTGATGCCGGTGCTGGAACTCTCCATCACCGCGCGGACCGTATGAAACGTCCAGCGACTGAGGGCCAGCTCATTTCGCGTGGGCCATCCGCGGGCCAGCACAACCGCCGTCACGCCTACTACAGAACGCGCATCTCTCCTGGCCAGGCCGCTCGGAGCGGAAGCCATCATGGGCAGGAGCGTTGCTTTACGCCATTTTACGGCTAGTCTGATAAATTATAGGAATTCAGATAAAAACTGGTAAAGCCATGATCTACTTTCCCAGGCATCAGCTGGCCGCTGACATGGCGGACGCCGTGAGGGGGCACACCCTCTTCAGCGACGCGCCTAATGGCCTGTTCCTTGCCGCCCCTCGCAGGACCGGCAAGACTACCTTCCTGCGCAACGACCTGCTGCCCACGCTGGAGACACAAGGCGTCGAGGTGGTCTATGTCGACCTCTGGTCGGATCAGCAGCGCGACCCCGCCCAGCTGATTCAGGCTGCCATTCAGGAAGCCATGGCCCCGCACCGTCCCGCCATCGAGAAGCTGGCAGCACGGTGGGGCATCAGCAAGGTAGGGCTCGGACAATGGATCCAGCTCGATGCCACCCCCACAGACAACGGGGGCGCCTCCCTCCCTGAGGCACTACGCCTGCTCATCGAGGCCGGGGGCAGGCCAGTTGCCCTGGTGATTGATGAGGCCCAGCAAGCGGTAACCACCGACGCTGGCAACACCCTCATGGCCGCCCTGAAGTCGGCGCGGGACCAGCTCAATTCGCCCGACCACATCCAGCTGATGCTGGTCATGTCGGGGTCCGATCGCGACAAGCTGCTCCGGCTTGTCAACAGCCATTCTGCCCCCTTCTACGGATCACAGATCCAGCAGATGCCGCTGCTCGGCAAGGCTTTTATCAAGCACATCGCCGATCTCATCGAGCGCCAGCAGCCAGCGCAGGCCCCGGTGGACACGGACATGCTGCTGCAGGCATTCACGGCTTATGGGTTTCGTCCCCAGTTGTTCATGGAGGCGCTCGGCCAAGCGATGAGCCCCCTGGCTGCGGATGAAAACCGATTCGAGCAGCGGCTCGTATCACTCGCACAGGCTCGACAGCGAGATGTCGAGCAGGACATGGCGAGTGATTACCTCGGCCTGGACCCCGTCCAGCAGGCGGTGCTGTGGCGAATGCTCGAGATGAGAGAGGGGTTCCGTCCGTACAATGCCGAATCGCTGGCCTTTTATCGGCGGATCACCGGCAAGCCGGTTTCTGCACAAAAAGCTCAGCGAGCCCTGGAGAGTCTACGGGAACGCACCCCACCCCTTGCGTGGAAATCGAGCCGGGGTGAATACGCCGTGGAAGATGCAGCCATGACCAAGTGGTTCCGATCCCTGATCGACGCAGGCCGCTGGCCGCCCGGAGCCGATGAATAATCTGCAGCTGCGGGTGCCCAGCCTCGAACATCGCGAGCGCCTCGACAATACAACCTGCGTATCGGCAGGCGCCTTGAAGTCGGTGGCCGTCGCCCGCATCTTTAGGGCAATTCACTTTTGACAAGGTTGTGTCCCATGCCCATCGTCGACCCTCGTACAGGCGAACCTCTGAGCAGCGATCCGAGCAGCGAACCCGCCCTGGGTGCCGCCGCGGCGTCCCAGGGGCCGGCCGACAGCGACCTGATCTTCGACGTCGACCGCAGCAACATTCAGCAGGTGCTGGAGCTGTCCATGCGCATCCCGGTGCTGCTGGACTGCTGGGCCCCCTGGTGCGAGCCCTGCAAGAACCTGATGCCGGTGCTGGAAAAGCTGACCCGCGAATACGCCGGCACCTTCCTGCTGGCCAAGCTCAACATCGACGACAACCAGGACATCGCCGGCCAGCTCGGCGTACGCTCGGTACCCGACGTCAAGTTGATCAGTCAGGGCGGTCTGGTGGACCACTTCCAGGGCGCCTTGCCGGAAAAGGAAATTCGCGAGTGGCTGGGCCGCTACTTCCCGGCCCCGGAAGATGCTCCGGCAAGCCCCGAAGAACAGGCCGAGCAGGCCCTGGCGGCGGGCGACACCGCCACCGCGCTGGAGATCCTGCAGCAGCTGACGCAGCAGTACCCCGACCACCTGGCCTACCAGATCCAGATGGCCCGAGTGCTGGTGGCGGAAGGTCGCAATGACGAAGCGCGCACCCTGCTTGACGCGCTACCTCCGGAAGACCGCGACGGTCCCGAGGCCCGCGGCGTTCGTGCCAGCATCGAGTTCGGCGAAGAAGCGCCCGACGCCGAGACCCTGGCCGCCCTGGAGGGGCGTGACGACAGCGAGGCCAACTATCTGAGGGCGCTGCGCCAGGTGGCCGACGGTGACTATGAACCCGGCCTGGAAGGCTTGCTGGCAGTGATGAAGCGCGACCGTGCCTACGGTGACGACCTGGCGCGCAAGACCCTGCTGCGGGTGTTCGACGCACTCGGCGCCGATCATCCGCTGACGGTGAGCTACCGCCGCAAGCTGTTCGCCCTGCTCTACTGAGGGGATCGAGACGTCGAGCGCCTTGCCGCTCATCGCCTAAAAAAGATGAAAACGGGGCCCCTTCGAGGGCCCCGTTTTCGTTGTTGAGGTTATTACGCCAGCGCCACTCAGCCGCCCAGCACCTGGTCCAGGCGCGCCAGCGCCTCGTCAAGCTGGGTGGCCGTGGTGCCGAAATTGAGCCGCGCAAAGCCCGGCCAGCCGAAGTCGGCGCCATCCGACAGCGCGACCCCGGCTCGCTCGAGCAATGCCTTGGCCGGCGACTCCTCGCCACCCAGGGTCGACTGGCGCAGATCGAGCCAGGCCAGATAGGTCGATTCGGGGGCGCTGAAGCCCACGCCGGGCCAGCCAGCGACGCGCTCGACCAGCGTCTGGCGGTGGCCACGCAGTACCGTCAACAACTCCTGGCGCCAGGGCTCGCCGTGGCGATAGGCGGCCTCAGCCGCCACCAGCCCGAGCACATTGGCGTCCGGCATCAATCCCTTGGCGGTATCACGAAAGCGCTTTCTCAGGCCGGCGTCGGGGCAAATCGCGCAGGCGGCAGTCAGCCCAGCCAGATTGAAGGTCTTGGAGGGCGCCCACAGGGTGATGATGCGATCGGCCAGCGCCGGGAAGGCGGCGGCCAGGGGCTGGTGGCGCGCTCCTTCGTCGAGCAGCAGGTCGCAGTGCAGCTCGTCTGAAACCACGATCAACTGATGACGCTCGACCAGTTCGGCGAGTCCTTCGAGCTCGTCGCGGCGCCAGGCTCGTCCGGTGGGGTTGTGGGGCTGGCACCACAACAGCAGCCGGGTCCGCTCGGTGATCGCCGCCTCCAGCGCCTCGAGGTCCAGCGTCCAGGGCTCGCCCGGCGCCTGGGGCGGGCGCATGGCTGCCTGCTGGGGCAGGCGCCCGGTGCGCCTGGCCACCTGCAAGAACGGCGGATAGATAGGCGTCACCGTCAGCACCCCATCGCCAGGCTCGGTAAAGGCCAGGCTCGCCAGGTGCAACGCCGGTACCACCCCCGGCAGCCAGTGCTGCCAGCGGGCCTCGATGTCCCAGCCATAGTGGGTGGCACTCCAGTCGATCAGCGTCTGTTCCAGACTTTCCGCCACCAGACCGTAGCCAAAGACGCCATGATCGATGCGCGCCGACAGCGCCTCGACCACCGCCTCGGGCGAGCGGAAGTCCATGTCCGCGACCCACAGCGGCAGGACGTCATCACCGTGGCGGTGCCACTTCTGTGACGGCCAATGTGGCGAACGATCATCACCGCGGGGCTGTCGTCGATCGATCGGCGTGGCAAAATCGGGTTTCATGGTCATCTCCCTGACGATGGCTGGTCGGTTGCCAGGATACCCTGGCCAAGCACTTGAAGGACGCTTCCCCCATGACAAGCACCATGCCGCATCACGGATTCTTCGCCAAGGTATGCCGAGGAATGCCTGCCCTGATCGGCCAGTGGCTGGCGCTTGGACGCGGCGACCCCGATCGCCTGGCGCTGATCCTGGCAGAAACCGCCCGGGTCGCCGGCCTCGGCGACCCGGGAGAGACCCCGGACGGCGCCACACTGGAGCGCTGGGCCGCCGCCGACAACGACGAGATCCCACCCCACTGGGCGGTGCGTACCGCGCTGTTCCTGCTGGTCCAGATGCCTGCGCGGCCGACACCCGGCGATGAGCCCGAGGCCTGCGCCTGGGCCTACTGCTGGCTGCGCAATCGCGCCTTCGACAGCCGCGACGCCGCCGTCGATGCCCTGCCGGAACACCTTCGCCAACCGCTGGCGGCCGCGGTGACCGCCGCCTGGGTCGATCGCCAGGGGCTCAGGCTGGTCTAGGCACCGCACTGAAGCCCTAGCCTCTTCGCCGGGTCGGCCGCTTCGGCCGAAACCCATCCGGCTTGGTCGACAGCCATTCGACGAAGGAACGAATCTCCGGATGTGCCAGCAGCGCCTCGCGGCTGCGATAATGGTCGGCCAGCTCACGCTCGCTCAGCAGCGCGTGAAGATGGCGGTGGCAGCCATGGCACACCCACAGGATCGCCGTCAGGCGCTCGACGCGATCGTGGCGCTTGCGATAGCGCGCCTTGCCGTGCAGCGAACGCGGTATCAGATGATGCTTGGTCAGGGGCGCCCCTCGCGCGCACAGCTCGCAGCGCTCCGGCCTCGGGGGCGGCGACAGCTCGGTCATGGTCATCTCGCTTGAACCTGGTCACCAGATACATACGATAACCCAAGGAACCCCCTCCCCTCATGGACGTCCCCCTTCATTGGCAACTGGCCAAACTGCTTATCTCCGTCGGCGTCGTGCTCGGCCTGTCGGTCATCGCCGAGCGGGTCAGCCCCCGGGTCGCCGGCCTGCTCTCCGGCTACCCGTTGGGCACCGCCATCGCACTGTTCTTCATTGGCCTGGAGCTGTCGCCCCAGTTCGCCAGCGACAGCGCCGTACACACCCTGGCCGGCTTCACCGCGACCCTGGCGCTGGGCGGCGGCTACCTGCTGGCCGCACGCGGTGACGGGCTCAAGGGCGTGGCCCAGGGAACCGCGGGTGGCCTTGCCGCCTGGCTCGCCGCCAGCAGCCTGCTGACCCAGGTCGATTTCAGCCGCCTCGGAGGCACCCTCACCACCCTGGCCGCCATCATCGTCTTCACCTGGCTGTATCGCCGGGTCCCCGACGTCAAGGCCACCCCCAAGGGCGGTTTCTCCTGGCCGGCGCTGGCGCTGCGGGCAGGGCTCGCCGCGGGCATCATCTTCCTGATCACCGGCCTCGCCCATGTGGTGCCGAGCGCCTGGGCCGGGGTCATGGCGGCGTTCCCGGTGACCATGTACCCGTTCCTGGTGATCCTCCACCTGACCCAGGGGGCAGCGCCAGTGGCCACGGTCATCAAGCACTATCCTGCGGGCCTGGGCTCGCTTCTGTGCTACGCCCTGGTGGTGTCACTGACCTACGCAAGCCTCGGCCTGTGGCCAGGCACCCTGCTGGGCTTCGCCGCCGCCACCCTGTGGCTGTTGTCGTGGATGCGCGTGCAGCAGTGGTGGGCAGGCCGCCGAAGTTGAGAGACAAGGGCTGAGCTAAAGGCTGAGCCAAGCGTTGAGCCAAGACGGGCGCGCCGACGCCCGCATCTTGACCTAGCGCTTGCTTGGGATAATCCTGAAACCCTGACATCACCACATCGCCACCACAACAAACGAGAACGCCCTATGCTGACCCGCACCATCGAGCCCGCCTTCTACGACACCGACGCCCTCGGTCACGTCAACAATACCCGCCTGCCGGCCTGGTTCGAGCTGGCACGCAATGACCTCTTCCGCCTGTTCACCCCGGACCTGGACCCGGCCAAGTGGCGGTTGATCATGGCACGCATGGAGATCGACTATCGCGCCGAACTCCACTATGGCCATGACATCGAGGTTCGCACTTACCTGTCACGCCTGGGCAACAGCTCCTTCACCGTGACCCAGGAAGCCCACCAGAAGGGCGAGCTGACCAATCTCGGCCACACCGTGCTGGTGCACTTCGACCACCAGACCAAGAAGGCGGTGCCGATTGAAGGCGAGCTGCGCGAAGCCCTGATGGAGCACCTTCACGAACCGGAGATCGCCTGACCATGACCCCTGCCGTCAAGACGCTGGAAAAGGCCGGCAGACCATTTTCCACCCTCAGCTACGAGCATGACCCGCGCTCGCCGGCCTACGGCGAGGAGGCGGCCGAGGCGCTGGGGCTGGACCCCGCGGCGGTGTTCAAGACCCTGCTGGCAAGCATCGATGGCCAGCGCCTGGTGGTGGCCATCGTGCCGGTATCGCGCAAGCTCGACCTCAAGACCCTGGCCAAGGCGGCCAAGGGTCGCAAGGCCGCCATGGCCGAGGCCGAAGCGGCCGAACGAGCCACCGGCTATGTGGTCGGCGGCATCAGCCCGCTGGGTCAGAAGAAGCGTCTGGCCACCTTTATCGATGACAGCTGTCACGACCACAGCCAGATCCACGTCAGCGGCGGACGCCGCGGCCTGGAAATCACCCTGGCCCCGGACGACCTGATCGCGCTGACCGATGCCCAGGTGGTGGCGCTGGCGAGATAGTCCTTCGAAATAGCGCTTCGAGATAGCGTTTCAAGATAGCGCTTCGAGACAGCCTTTCGAGCTAGCCCTTCGAGACTGCCCCGTTCGCGGTAAAAAGACCGGCCGAACAAGCGTCAAAATGGCAAAAATGCTAGGGTGGAGCCATATCGACACCAGAGGTGCCCATGGCGATCCGCTACACCCTGTGGCTGGACCCGGACGACAAGGTCCGCCATCGCGCCGCCGAGGCCAGCCTGGAAGCCTTCTTCCTCGAGCGCTTCGCCGACTATCCGCACATTCGCTTGTTCGGCGCCGATCCCTACGATTATGATGCCCCGTTCAATCGCCTCTACGACGTGCTGATCGCACGCGGCGCCGAGTTCATCGAGCGCGAGCAGGCCTACGTCCCCACCCCGGAACAGCTCAATCGTGCCTTCTTTCGCGCGGTGGGGCGCTCCACCAAATTCGTAAGAGACAACCCCGATGGTGATCCGTCCTGACACGCCCCCCGATGCCGCCCAGACGGCGATCATCGCCGAGCAGCTCGGTCGCGAGCCCCGCGGCATCGAGGCCCTTGCCGCCACCGACGGCGAAGGCACTCCGCTGGTGCTGCGCATGGCCCCGATCGTCGACGGCAAGCCGTTTCCCACCCTGTTCTGGCTGAGTTCCGAGCTGCTCAAGGTGGAGCTGTCACGGATCGAGGCAGCCGGCGTGATCAAGTCGCTGGAGGCCCGGCTGAAGGAAGATGACGACTTCCGTGCGGCCTACCATGCAAGCCACCAGGACTACATCGCCACCCGCTGGGCGCACATGAGCGCCGAGCAGCGTGCCGAGGTCGAGCGTCTGGGCTATGACAAGGTGCTGCGTGAACGCGGCATCGGCGGCATCGCCAACCACGATCAGGTGCGCTGCCTGCACACCCAGTACGCCCATCATCTGTGCGGCAACAACGTGATCGGCCAGTGGGTCGACGAGCACTACGGCATCATCGATCTGTTGCCCTGAGCTGCTCGCAGACAAGCGCTCTCCCCCTTCACGCCGCGACAGGAAGAACGTTCCATGGCCCAGATCTGTGTCTATCTTGGTTCACGCCAGGGCGAAGATCCCCGTTTTCTCGAAGATACCCGCGCCTTCGGCCGGCGCCTGGCCGAACGCGGCCATGGCCTGGTCTACGGTGGCGCCAGTGTCGGCCTGATGGGCGCGCTGGCCGATGCCACCCTGGAGGCCGGAGGCCAGGTCATCGGGGTCATGCCCCACCACCTGGTGGACCGGGAGCTGGCCCACGATGGCCTGACCGAACTGGTTCGTGTCGGCGACATGCACGAGCGCAAGGCCCAGATGGCGGCCAACGCCGACGCCTTCGTGATGCTGCCGGGCGGGATCGGCACCCTGGAGGAATTCTTCGAGACCTGGACCTGGCGCTACCTCGGCCTGCACGCCAAGCCCATCGGCATTCTCGACACTTGCGCCTTCTATCGCCCCTTGCTTAGGTTCCTCCACGCCGGGGTGGAGCAGGGCTTTCTCGACACCGCCACGCTCGATACGCTGATCAGTGCAGACACCCCTGACGCCCTGCTGGAGGCGCTCGAGGCCCGCCTGGACAAGCGCTAGGCTCCTGCGTCCAAGCGGCTTCTCAACCGCCTCGTAGACCTCTCATTTCATCATGGAGGATGTCCGATGTACGCCATGCAGCAAGACGGCGACCGCCTGATCTGGCGGTCCACCGACGATCTCCCCGCCCCCCGGGCCAGAGAAGTGCATATCGAGGTGGCCTGGGCCGGCGTCAATCGCGCCGACCTGATGCAGCGCGCCGGTCAGTACCCACCGCCCCCAGGCGCCTCCGAGGTGCTGGGACTGGAAGTCAGCGGTAGCGTGGTGGCGCTCGGCCCCGAGGTCGAAAAGCTCCAGGTTGGGCAGCAAGTGTGCGCGCTGCTGGCCGGTGGCGGCTACGCCGAGAAGGTCTGCGTGGACGAACGCCAGGTGCTGCCGGTGCCCGATGGCCTTGGCCTGCGCGAGGCCGCCGCCCTGCCGGAGGTCTACGCCACCGCCTGGCTGAACCTGTTCATCGAAGGCCAACTCGCCGAAGGCGAGCAGGTGCTGCTGCACGCCGCCGCCAGCGGCGTCGGTACCGCCGCGATCCAGCTGTGCCGCGAGTTCGGTCACCCCTGCTTTGTCACCGTGGGCAGCGATGAAAAGCTCAAGCGCTGCCTGTCGCTGGGTGCCAGGGCGGGCTGGAACCGCCACCAGGGCAGTTTCGTCGAGGCGGTCAAGGCATTCGGCGAGGTCAACCTGATCCTCGACCCGGTGGGGGCCAGCTATCTGGCCGACAATCAACGGGTGCTGGCCGCCGATGGACGAATGGTGGTGATCGGGCTGATGGGCGGACGCCACGCCGAGCTCGATATCGGCCGCCTGCTGATGAAGCGCCAGCGCCTGATCGGCTCGACCCTGCGGGCCAGGTCACCGGAAGACAAGGGCAGGATTCTGGGTGAACTCGCTCGCCACGTGTGGCCAAGGCTCGAGCGCGGCGAGCTCGCTCCGCTGATCGACGCCGACTGGCCCATCGAGGAGGTCGAGGCCGCCCACCAGCACCTCGCCGACAATGCCAACACCGGCAAGCTGCTGCTGCGTGTCGCCGCCGATTGATCTCGCTCCCTGGAAGTGCACACCATCATACGTTATCCACAGACGGTCAGCCGGACCGGCTGTGGGTAACTGTTCAGATAGGCAGGCTCCCAACAGCTCCATAGAGAGCGGCGCCACATAGAGCGGCGCCATGGCGAAGCAAAGAGCGCGGCAAAGAACGCGGCAAAGAGTGCGAGAAAGAACGCGAGAAAGAGTGAGCGTCAGCGAGAGCGATAAACAGTGAGCGTCAGCGGCGCGCGCTGAGCTCCTGGGTGCGGGCGAAGGTCAACTGCAGCAGCCGGGCGTCCTCGCCGGCGCGATGGCGCTGGATGCCCCGCTCCTCGATCACCGACTCCTTGATGTCGCTCCACATCGCCATCTGGGTCTCGTCGAGCAACCGCCGCAGCGCTTCCAGGCGGAAGGCGGGAATCATGCCGGCGTGGTGGAACAGCAGCGACATCCAGGTGTTGTCGTACCCCCAGCTATCGCTGTAGGCGATGCCGATATCGTGCAGCTCATCGTTAAGCCAACGGGCGACGTGACGTACCGGATAGCCCTCGCGCTCGAGCCGGGCCCGGGATATCCCGTGCAGCAGCTCGGCCTTGGGATCCCAGTGGGTCCATTCCTCGAGGGGCTGAATCAGAAAGGCGCAGCAGCTGCCGTCCGGCCGCGCCAGGCCGATCTCGATCGGGTAGCTGCCGCGCCCGAATCCAGAGGCTTCGATATCCAGCAGAGTCGGTAACACCACAGGCAGCAAACCTCGTCGTGACAGTCGGCCAAAACGCCTCCCCGACGTCACCCGACAACGAAAACCGTACCCGAGGCCCAAACTACCAGCGGCGGCCAGGGAATCCTGAACCGCCGCTCGTCTCGGCCTCACCGGGACCCGTGCGCGACCCAACCGCCGCGCCTGATACCTCTAGTGTCGCTGTTGGGCTTCCGCTTTGTCCAGCGTGACACCGTCTTGCCTGGCGGACTGCCCCGGAACAGGCTGTCCATTGGCCAGGGCGCTATTGGCCGAACCTGGCGAGGCCTGCCGTGCCAAGGTTTGCCCTGACGAGGGCTGTCCTGACGAGGCCTGCCCTGAAGAAGCCAGCACCGCCCAGTAGGCGGCACGCTCTGGATCCACCGGTAGCGACAGCTCACCATCCCGGTAGGCGCGCTCCAGGCGCGCCGCCGCCAACGCATGACCTGCTTCCCCGGCACGGGCGTACCAGGTCACGGCGTGGTCGTGGCGCGCCGGGTACAGCGCGCAGCCATGTTCGTGGATCTGGCCTGCCTGGTACTGCGCCCTGACGTCCCCGCCATGGGCGGCCTGCAGCACGTAGCGAGCGCCGCGTGCCTTGTCCTGGGGTGCCCGTGACCGGTGAAACAGCATGTGCCCGTACAACGACAGTGCCGCCGGGTGCCCGGCGTCCGCACAGCGTTGAAACAGACGCATGGTCAGCCTCTGGGTTCGCGGCGAGCGGGGCAACCAGCGAGTGTGAAACAACTGCTGGGCCAGACGGTACTCGAGCCGCGTCTTCAGTGACGATGCCTGCTGCATGGCAACAACCTTGAGTCCAAAGGATGGAAGTCGGACCGGACACCTCCTGTGTCGCGGGCGATCTCCTGTTGAATCGACGGTGCCACGGACTCCTCCGCGGCAACGGGGTGGCAAGCATACGCCTGGCCCGATACGGACTCAACCCCCGGGATTTGGCGACCCCTATCGGCCAAAGGTACCATCTCGATGCTTTGCAGCAAAAACGGTCCGGCGGCGGCGCTGCGCCCCCCCTGACAAAGGCCTACCACAAGGAGTCCCCATGCAGATCCGTCCCCTTGGCAACACCGGCATCGACGTCAGTCGCCTGTGCCTTGGAACCATGACCTTCGGCGAGCAGAACACCGAGGCCGAGGCCCATGCCCAGCTCGACCGCGCGGTGGCCTTCGGCGTCAACTTCATCGACGCCGCCGAGATGTACCCGGTGCCACCCAAGGCCGAAACCCAGGGACTGACCGAGAGCTATGTAGGCTCCTGGCTCAAGGGCCGCCAAAGCCGCGACGACGTGGTCATCGCCACCAAGGCTGCCGGCCCCGGTATCAAGCACATCCGCGGCGGACCTCGCCTGACTCGCGCCCATCTTCATGAGGCCATCGACGCAAGCCTTGCACGCCTGAACACCGACTACGTCGATCTCTACCAGCTGCACTGGCCGGACCGTTCGACCAACTTCTTCGGTCGCCTGGGCTATACCCACGACGAGGACGAGCAGGCCACCGATCTGGAAGAGACACTGTCGGCCCTCAAGGAACTGGTCGATGCCGGCAAGGTACGTGCCGTGGGTCTGTCCAACGAGACCCCCTGGGGCGTGATGCGCTGCCTGCAACTGGCCGAGTCCCTGGGCCTGCCGCGGGTCGCCTCGATACAGAACCCCTACAACCTGCTCAACCGGACCTTTGAGGTGGGGCTGGCCGAGATCGCTCACCGCGAACAGGTAGGACTGCTGGCCTACTCGCCGCTGGCCTTCGGCGTGCTGTCGGGCAAGTATCTGGATGGCGCCCGTCCGCCCGGCGCCCGCCTGACCCTGTGGGACCGCTTCAGCCGCTACAGTTCCGATCAGGCGATCGATGCCACCCGGGCCTACGTCGAACTGGCCCGCGAGCACGCCCTAGACCCGGCCCAGATGGCGCTGGCCTACGTCAACTCGCGCTCCTTCCTGACCAGCAACATCATCGGCGCGACCACCATGGAGCAGCTCGAGAGCAACCTCGCCTCGGAGGCCCTGGTGCTGGCCGACGAAGTCATCGAAGACATCGAGGCCATCCATCACAGGCTGCCCAACCCCAGCCCCTGAAGCGGCCTCGCCCCCCTGCCCCGGCCTCAAGTAGAGAACAACGCCTGCCCTTGCCGGCAGGCATGCCCTCTTTACTATGGCGTCCATAGCCTCGCCCTCGTCCCGAGCGGCGGCGGGGCTTGGTACAATGACGGCCACTTGCCAATTTTCCCTACCTGACATCAGGAGCACGCCCATGCTCAGCGTGATCTCTCCGGCCAAGACGCTGGACTTCGAGACCCCGGCCACCACCGATATCCACAGCGAGCCCGACTATCTCGACCGCTCCCGCGAGCTGATCGACATCCTGCGCGACTACAGCCCGGCCCGCATCTCGGAGCTGATGGGCGTCAGCGACAAGATCGCCGGACTCAACGCAGCGCGCTTCGGACAGTGGCAGACCCCGTTCACTCCGGACAACGCCAAGGTCGCCGCCCAGGCCTTCCAGGGCGACGTCTACGTCGGCCTGCAGGCCGACGCCTTCGATGAAGCCGACAACCGCTTCGCCCAGGATCATCTGCGCATCCTGTCGGGCCTCTATGGCCTGCTGCGCCCGCTGGATCTGATCCAGCCCTATCGCCTGGAAATGGGCACCCGTCTGGAAAACGCCAAGGGCAAGGACCTCTACGCCTTCTGGAAGCCGCTGCTGACCGAGGAGCTCGACCGGGCGGTGGCACAGAGCGGAACACCTGTGCTGGTCAACCTGGCCTCCAACGAGTACTTCAAGGCCATCGATGCCAGAAAGCTCAAGGCCGAAGTGGTCACCCCGGTGTTCAAGGACTGGAAGAACGATCGCTACAAGATCATCAGCTTCTACGCCAAGAAGGCCCGGGGACTGATGGCCGCCTGGATGATCCAGCAACGCCTGGACGACAAGGAAGGGCTCAAGGACTTCGACGTGGCCGGGTACCGCTTCAACGCCGCCGAGTCCGAGGGTGGTACCCTGGTGTTCACCCGCGACAACCCCGCCTGAGTCGCGCCGCCGCTACGCCGGTAGCGTCTCGCCTGAGCGCCGCAGACGGTGCACGGTGCCACCTTTCAGCGATCATGAAGGAGTGGCTTTATTGACTGGCTTGGCTGGCGCGCCAGCTGTGATCCTCAGGGCGCCAGCCGCAGCGGCCGGGACGCCCTGGGGCGAAGCAGTTCACGATGCACCTCGCGAAAAGCCGCGTCGTCACAGCGTTCCAGCCATTCGTAGGCCACCATGTCGGCGCTGACTTGCCAGGCGCCGGCCTGTCTTGCGCGCTCGCCGGCAAGTCTCGCTTCATCGCTGCGGCGACTGACGCAGCCTTCGACCAGCCAGAACAGCTCGACACCCCGTTCCAGCAGGCCAAGTGCCGTCTGCAGCACACAGATGTGGGCTTCGGCCCCGGCAATCACGACCTGACGCGGCGCAGCCGCCTCGAAGGCCTGTGCAATATCGCGCTCCCGGCAGGCGTTGAAGTGACTCTTGGTGAACCAGCGGGTGCTCTGTGGCAGGGCACATTTCAGTCGCGGCTCGGTCGCCCCGAGCCCCTGAGGATACTGCTCGGTCACCCACACGGGCACCTCCAGGCGCTCTGCCACGGCCGCCAGCCAGCCGATCTCGGTGATCGCCTGATCCCCTCTTTCCACCACCGGCATCAATGCCGTCTGCACGTCGACCACCAGCAGCAGACTGTCACTACGTTCGATCAGCATGGGGTCTCCTCGACTTTTCGTTGTACACGGCTTCCCGCGGCGCCCGTTATCGCTAGAATGGACGAGCGACGTGCCTCTGACCACCAGGGTCAAAGGCCCAGACTGGCCAATGCAGGCCGAACTACGGAGATGTCTTCGATGCGTCACCTTCTCGTGATGATCCTTGTCGGCGTGATGGGCTTCGGCCTTGCCGTCGACAGCGCCGACGCCCGCCGCCTGGGTGGCGGCAAGAGTGTTGGTTCCTACTCGCGCCAGGCCAGCCCCAGTGCGACCCAGTCACAGAACACCGCTCGTCCCAACGCCGCCCCGACCGCCGGCAAGAAGAGCGGCCTGATGGGCGGTATGCTCGGCGGTCTGCTGGCCGGCAGCCTGCTCGGCGCGCTGTTCTTCGGCGGCGCCTTCGATGGCCTCGGCATGGTCGACCTGCTGCTGATGGCAGGCGCGGCCTTCCTGCTGTTCAAGCTGCTGGCACGGCGGCGCACGGCCACCGCATCGGCGGGAGGCGGTTCATCCGGCATGCACCGTGAACAGCACCAGAGCTCACCGTTCAACATGCCAGGCTCCGCCGGAGGTCTCGGTGCCCACAGCGCAGGCACTCAGACCGGAGGGCCTCAGGGAGACCCCGCCTGGTTCGACCGTGAACGCTTCCTCGGCGGCGCCAAGGAGCACTTCATGACCCTGCAGCGGGCCTGGGACAACAACGACCTGCCGCGCATCCAGGAGTACGTGACGCCGGAACTCTACAACCTGCTGCGTGAACAGCGGGCCCAGGAGCCGGCCAACAACCAGACCGAAATCGTGCGCCTGTTTGCGGAGCTCGGCGGCGTTCAGGAGTTCGCCAACCAGGCCGAGGCGCGGGTGCTGTTCCACGGCGTGCTCAAGGAAAACGGCAGCGAAACCGAGTTCAACGAGACCTGGCACCTGATCCGCGAAATGCGTGACGATGCCCCCTGGTACATCCAGGGCATCGAGCAGAACGGCTGATCATCGTCGCTGCCTGCCGCCCTCAGCGGCGGGCAGTGATGGCCACCCAGCCCACAGATAGGCAACGCAAAAAGGCCGAGATCCAGGATCTCGGCCTTTTTGTGTTTCTGACGGGCTCAAGGGCCGGTGGGTGCGTCTGAAGGCGCCATGAAGGCGCCAAGCCTGAAGAAACCGAGCCTGTAGAACCGACGCCCGGAGCAAAAGCCCCGACCAGAAGGTTCGACTTACTGGGCCGCCTCGTCGGTCGCCTGCTCGACCTCGTCACCGGCTTCCTCGACCGCCTGACCCGCGCTCTCGGCAGCCGCATCGGCCCCCTGTTCGGCGTCACCGGCCATATCGCTCAGGGCATTCTGGGCGTCCTCTGCCAGATTGCTCATGCCCTCCATGGCCTCGTTGGCCTGCTCTTGCACGGCATCGGCAGCATCACCCAGCGCTTCCTGAGCGTCGTCGACCAGGTTGGAGGCTCCTGCGGCAGCCTCGTCGGCCTGTTGCTCGGCGTCCGCGGCGGTTTCGTCCATCGCCTGCTCGGCATCGGCAGCGGTTTCGTCCATCGCCTGCTCGGCGTCCTCGGCCTGCTGCTCGGCATCAGCGGCGGCTTCATCCATCGCCTGTTCAGCGTCGGCAGCAGTTTCATCCATCGCCTGCTCCGCCTCTTTGGCCTGCTGTTCGGCATCGGCAGCGGCTTCATCCATCGCCTGCTCAGCGTCGTCGGCGGTCTCGCTCATCGCCTCTCCGGCGTCCTCGGCCTGCTGCTCCGCTTCGGCGGCGGCTTCATCCATCGCCTGCTCGGCATCGTCGGCGGTCTCGCTCATCGCCTCTCCGGCGTCCTCGGCCAACTGCTCCGCTTCGGCGGCGGTCTCCTGCGCCTGCTCTTCCACCGCTTCGCGTGCATCGTCCACCTGAGCGCCAGCGTCTTCGGCCGCGTCGTCCTCGCAACCCGCCAGTACCAGCATCATGGACGCCACAGCGCTGGCCAGGGCCAGACGACGAAACATTCCTTGCTTCATGAAGCACCTCCAGGAGAAAAATTTGTAACTTCCCCGTTTACATTAGAGTGACAATCGCGACTTGGCTAGTACCGTCGGCATCAATGATGCCATGCAAGCGCACTTCCCTGACCCAGCGCAGCAGCGCCGACGACGTCCGGGAGCGATGGTTACCACCATGTGACAAGGTGTTGTCGAGAGACGGAACTACTTGAGAGGCACTCTGGCATTCAGAGGCTGCAGCGGCCGATTATTGGCTTCCCCGATCGCAGCAGAGAACGACTCGACCTGTTCAGATGAAATACCCTGCGTGCTCTGCATGATCACCCAGCGGACGCCTTCGGAGCAGGGTGGCGTGGTCAAGGAACCGTTCAGGCGATAGTAGTCATGCTGGGCCGGCAACATCTGCGTGAAGTTCACGGTATCGGCTACGTCGGCATGTTCACCGGCGGTATCCGGCAGGCTATCGGCAAGCGAGCGCAATGCTGCATTTTCCTCGCCTTGCTCGAACAGCACCGTGACCACCGCCAGATTGCCGTCCTTGTCGCTGTGCACCAGATGCGCTTCCAGCGGGAAACGTTGTCCGTCTACCGTGTGCTCGGAAGGCGCATGGAAGTGCATCTGCTGCAGGGTGAAGAGATCCCCATCAAGCGTCAGCGTGTTGCCCTCGGGGGAGGCTACCTGCACCGTGTGGCCATTGTTGAAGACCCTGGTCCCGGTGGTCGCGTAGTCAAGTTGTAGCGGTGGAAGTTCGGCATCGATAGCGCCATCGATATCGACGGGCGACTGGTTGCGACCCAGGCCACACATACTGAAGTCGTCGGCGATGTCAGCCCAGTGGGCAGGTCCCGTGTCTCCCGTGTAGGACCAGTGTGACGTTTCGGGCGCGGCGGCCATTACTGCCTGGGACATCATCAGGCCGCTCAGTGCCGCCGCGATCTTGATCCGCTTGATCATGAAACAACTCCGTTGCACACAGAAAAGGCCTGCCCCTGGGGACAGACCTCTTATCCTGATACTCCTCAGCGGCGAAGACAGGCGACATCACCGACCCACAAGGTCAGTGTGAGCAGACCCGTCCTTCACGCTGCCTCTCTCGGCATAGCGCCGCTGACGGTGACGCCTGTCACATCAGTTGGTGGCTTCCTCGGCCGACTCTTCCATCTCTTCGCCCATGTCTTCCATGGACTCACCGGCATCCTCGACCGCCTGATCCATTTCCTCGCCGGCCTGCTCGGCAGGGCCTTCCTCTTCGCAGGCGGCCAGACCACCCGCCATCATCGCGATCACGAAAGCCATTCCGAAACGACGCATCGTGCTGTTTTTCATAACATCTCCTTGTCTAAGACGTTGGTCGTGATTCCCTTTCACCCTAGCGCTGTCGGTTGACCCTGGCCAGGGTCCAGGGACGCTCACAGAGGGTTCAATCCACAACCCTAAGTCTACTTGACTCTAGCAGGCGGCACGCGCTTCGCACCGTATCCGAGGAATCCATCAGAAGGGATAGTCGCGAGGCTCGTGCTGGACGCTGACCCATTGCACGGTTGTCATCTCGTTCAGCACCCAGTCGCCGTTGAAGCGGCCGATCCCGGAATTCTTCTCACCACCGAACGGCATGTGTGGTTCGTCGTTCACCGGCATGTCATTGACGTGCACCATTCCCGACTCTATCTGGCGTGCCACCCGTTCGCCGCGCGCCGGACAACCGCTGAAGACCGCTGCGGAGAGGCCATACTCGGTGGCATTGGCGATGCGTATCGCCTCGGCCTCACCGTCGGCCTTGATGATGCCGGCGATCGGACCAAATATCTCGTTGCAGGCCAGGTCCATCTCCTCGCTGACATGGCTGAACACCCAGGGATACAGGCAAGGGCCTTCAAGAGAGCCCTCGAGCGCCACCCGGGCACCAGACTCCCGGGCCCTGTCGATGGTGTCCTTCAGCCCGTCTAGCTGTTGATCGTTGATGATCGGTCCGATGACGGTATCTGCGTCGGAGGGGTCCCCGACCTTGAGCCCCTTGACCCGCTCGACGAAGCGCTCGACAAAGGCGTCGTGGATCGACGCATCGACGATGATACGGTTGATGGCGATGCAGATCTGGCCCTGATGCATGAACTTGCCGACCACCGCCGCCCGTACGGCCCGATCGATGTCAGCGTCATCGAGCACCACAAAGGGACTGTTGCCCCCGAGTTCCAGTGCCACTGGCTTGATATGTTCTCCGCCGACCGCCCCCTTGGCGATCTGTCGGCCCACCTCGGTGGAACCGGTGAAGGAGATAAGCTTGGCGAGCCGATGTCCGACCAGCGGGTCGCCGAGCTCGCTGCCAGCACCAACCAGAACACTGAGGAGCCCCTTCGGCAGCCCCGCTTCCTCGTAAAGCCGTGCCAGCAGCAATCCACCGGTCAAGGGGGTATCGCTGGCAGGCTTGAGCACCACGGCGTTACCCAGCGCAAGGGCGGGGCCGATGGTGCGCTGGGTCAGGTGGAAGGGAAAGTTCCAGGGACTGATCACGCCAATCACGCCCAGCGGCTTGCGATAGACCCTATGGTCCTTGCCCGGGACGCTCGAAGCGGCAGTGGTACCTTGCACGCGAGTGGCCATGGCGGCGGCTTCGAGCGACATCTCCCAGGCATTGTTCCACTCGAGTTCGGCCTTGATGCGAGTGCTGCCCGACTCGCGGATGAGCCACTCGACCAGTTCATCCTTGCGCTCTTCCATCAGTTCGGCGACACGGCGCAGTACAGCCGCTCTGTGGGTAGCGCTGGTATCCGCCCACTGCCGTTGCGCTCGGTCGGCCGCATCAAAGGCACGCTCGACGTCGGAGCAATCTGCCTGGGTGATCTCCACCAGTTGTTTCTGGTGGTAGGGGTCCATCACCTTGAGCGACTCGCCGGAACTTCCAGCCCTCCATTCACCGGCGATCGGCTGCAGATGAAAATCCTTGAGGCTCCACATAACGACTCCTTTCGTTCTGTATAGCTTTCGTCCAACTATCGTCACACAAGGCTAGTCAACCATCACTCGGGTCGCAAGACCCGTCGGAGTGACGATTTGTGTCCTGACATTATTGCCAATGGCCTCTCCTGACCGAGGTGGAGCCTACCTCTCCTCCTCCACAGGGGGCTCGGCTGAAGCGCCCTCCCTACCCCAGCCCACGGATAGGCCGGGCTGATGCTTGCGATCATCATGATGTTCGAATCAGCGGAATACCGGCGACAAAACTGACCCCTGTCAGCAGAGCTGAATCGAGACAGCCATAGACTGAATCTCGACGGGAAGACATCAAGCCACTTTTCAAGCCGCTTTGCTTCTTATGCTCGCCGACGCCCGAGCCTTATGCTCGCCGACGCCCGAGCCTTATGCTCGCCGCCGCACGAGCCTTATGCCCGCCGACGCCCGAGCCACCAGCTTGCCAAGGCCCGAGCAGCAGGCACCGTATACACCGAGGAGGTTTCGCAGGTCGCTTTTCTTTCCTTTGTCACGCTATTGGAGGCCAATAATGGCTGTTACCAACCTCGCTGAACTCGACGCCCTCGTCGCCAGGGTCAAGGCCGCGCAACGGGTCTTTGCCAGCTTCTCTCAAGAGAAGGTCGATGCGATCTTTCGCGCTGCCTCGCTTGCCGCCAACCAGGCCCGCATACCGCTGGCCCGCCAGGCGGTGGAAGAGACCGCCATGGGCGTGCTCGAGGACAAGGTGATCAAGAACCACTTTGCCTCGGAGTTCATCTACAACAAGTACAAGGACGACAGGACCTGCGGCGTCATCGCTACCCACGATGAAGCCGGCACCATGACCATCGCCGAGCCGGTGGGCCTGATCTGCGGCATCATCCCCACCACCAACCCCACCTCCACCGCCATCTTCAAGGCGCTGATCTCGCTGAAGACCCGCAACGGCATCATCTTCTCGCCCCACCCGCGCGCACGTCACTGCACCAACGCCGCCGCGAAGCTGGTGCTGGAGGCGGCGGTGGCTGCCGGTGCACCGCAGGACATCATCGGCTGGATCGACCAGCCCTCGGTGGCGCTGTCCGAGGCCCTGATGAAGCACGAGGGGATCAACCTGATCCTGGCCACCGGCGGTCCCGGCATGGTCAAGGCGGCCTACTCCTCGGGCAAGCCGGCCATCGGTGTGGGCGCCGGCAACGTGCCGGTGGTAATCGACGAGAGCGCTGACATCAAGCGCGCGGTGGCCTCGATCCTGATGTCGAAGACCTTCGACAATGGCGTGGTGTGCGCCTCAGAGCAGGCAGTGATCGTGCTCGATGAGGTCTACGACGAGGTGCGTGAACGCTTCGCCTCCCACGCGGCCTACCTGCTGTCCGCCGACGAGGCCGACCAGGTCCGTCAGGTGCTTCTGAAAAATGGCGCGCTCAACGCCGCCATCGTCGGCCAGTCGGCGGCGACTATCGCCGGGCTCGCCGGCATCGAGGTGCCCGCCGACACCAAGATCCTGATCGGCGAGGGCGAACGGGTCAGCATCGACGACGCCTTTGCCCACGAAAAACTGTCACCGACGCTCGGCATGTTCCGCGCCAGTTCCTTCGAGGACGCGGTGGACCAGGCCTGCACCATGGTCGAGTTCGGTGGTATCGGCCACACCTCGGGGCTCTACACCGACCAGGACACCCAGCAGTCACGTATCCGCTACTTCGGCGACCGCCTCAAGACCGCGCGCATCCTGGTCAATATCCCCACCTCCCACGGTGGCATCGGCGACATGTACAACTTCGACATGGCGCCTTCGCTGACCCTCGGCTGCGGTTCCTGGGGCGGCAACTCGATCTCCGAAAATGTCGGTCCCAAGCACCTGATCAACACCAAGACCGTGGCCAACCGGGCGGAAAACATGCTGTGGCACAAGCTCCCCGAATCGATCTACTTCCGTCGCGGCAGCCTGTCGGTGGCGTTGACCGACCTCAAGGACAAGAAGCGCGCCTTTATCGTCACCGACCGCTTCCTGTTCAACAACGGCTACGCCGATGAGCTGATGGCCCTGCTCAAGGGCCTCGGCATGGAGGTCCACACCTTCTACGACGTCGAGGCCGACCCCACCATGTCGATCGTCGACAAGGGCGCCGAGGCCATGGCCAGCTTCCAGCCCGACGTGATCCTGGCGCTCGGTGGCGGCTCGCCGATGGACGCCGCCAAGATCATGTGGGTCAAGTACGAGCACCCGGACGTGCACTTCCAGGATCTGGCGATGCGCTTCATGGACATCCGCAAGCGGATCTACCAGTTCCCCACCATGGGCGAGAAGGCCAGCCTGGTGTGCATCCCCACCACCTCCGGCACCGGCTCCGAGGTCACGCCCTTCGCGGTGGTTACCGATGACGCCACCGGCATCAAGTACCCGCTGGCGGACTACCAACTGACCCCGGACATGGCCATCATCGATGCCAACCTGGTGATGAAGATGCCCAGATCGCTGACCGCGTTTGGCGGCTACGACGCCGTGACCCACGCGCTGGAGGCCTACGTCTCGGTGCTGGCCAACGAGTTCTCCGACGGTCACGCGCTGCAGGCGCTGAAGCTGCTGAAACAGTACCTGCCGGCCAGCTACCGTGAGGGCGAGCGCAACGCCGTGGCCCGCGAGAAGGTCCACAGTGGCGCCAGCATCGCCGGCATGGCCTTCGCCAATGCCTTCCTTGGCGTGTGCCACTCCATGGCCCACAAGCTCGGCGCCGAGTTCCACCTGCCCCATGGCCTGGCCAATGCGCTGCTGATCACCAACGTGGTGCGCTTCAACGCCAACGACAACCCGACCAAGCAGACCGCCTTCTCCCAGTACGACCGACCCAAGGCGCGCAGCCGCTACGCCGAGGTCGCCGATCACCTGGGGCTGTCCCTGGCCGGCGACCGCACCGCCCAGAAGGTCGAGCGCCTGATCAACTGGCTCGATGAGCTCAAGCGCGAGCTGGACATCCCCGCCTCGATCAAGGACGCCGGCGTCCCCGAGGCCGACTTCCTGGCCAAGCTCGATGAAGTGGCCGCGGAAGCCTTCGATGACCAGTGCACCGGCGCCAACCCGCGCTACCCCTTGATCAGCGAGCTCAAGGAAGTGCTGCGAGCGTCCTACTACGGGGAGGTCTATGTAGAGGGAGAGACCTTCGCCGGCACCACCGTGATCAAGAAGAGCGAAGCGCGCGCGCCGGCCCGGGCGCTTGCCGATGACCCTGCCAAGGCCCCGGAAAAGGCCCCGGAAAAGGCCCGACAGAACGCCAGGGACGAAGCGAGCACACCCACCGGCAAGGCGGCTGGCCGCAAGGCGAAAAAGGAGAAGGCCGACGCCTGAGTCCAAGCTAGCGCCAGAGCCCTTGGCAGGGCTTGATCGAAAGGGGTCCCGCCACGACCACAGCCCCCGCGAGAGCGATCTCGCGGGGGCTGTTGCGTCTCGCAAACAGTCACCAGTACTTATCCCCTGCGCTAAGGGCCCAACCGGCGTGCATGCCGCCACCAAACCCGCCTGCGCTATGCCTGTGCTATACCTGCGCTATAGTGTCGGGACGATGGCTGCATCAATGTCCATTTTGAGACCCTGTGGCCGCCCCGCCTGGAAGGACACCTGCATGACGGCCGCCTTTACCACCCGACAGATCGACTCCCGAGAGCGCTTCGCCTTCTGGCACGACGTCGTCTGCAGCCACTGCATTCCAGCCGACAGCCAATGCCTCGACGAACGGCCCTTCCATGGCAGTCTCAACGTCAGGCAATACGGCGACGTCGCCATCAGTACCATGGCCGCCTCTTCCCACCGCTGGCGCCGGCAGTCACACCACCTGTCCCGCGACAGCGACGATGACCTGTGGCTCGGCTTTCTCGAGAACGCCACGGCCAGACTCGACCAGGATCAGAGGCGTATCGCCATCGGGCCCGGCGACCTGGTGCTGTACGATGCCTGCCGCCCGTTCGAATGGTGCCTGAGCGCCAGCGCGCTTCATCTGGTGCGCCTTCCTCGGGCGCCCTTGATGCGTCGCCTGACCTCCACCGAGCCGCTGACCGCGCGACCTATCCCGGCGACCTTGCCCGGCGCCACCTCTTTGAAGGCGTTGATCCGAGACGGCGCCCGGCTAGACGCCGAAGCGTCGTCGATCGGGCTCGGCGAGGCGATGGTCGATCTGGCGGCTCTGGTGCTCGAGGGGCTGGGCGGCGCTGGCGACAGTCGCAATGACGCGCTCTACCGACGCCTTTGCCACTACCTTCGACAACAGCACCAGGACCCGTCCCTGAGCCTCGATCGCATCGCCCGGGACAACCATGTCTCTCGGCGCACCCTCACCCGGCTGTTCGCTCAGCACGGTCACACCCCCATGGCAGTCCTGTGGGCGATTCGCCTGGAGCAGAGTCGCGCCACCCTGCGGGCAGGTGGTATCCGCAGCGTCACCGAGGTCGCCCTGGAGCATGGCTTCACCAGTGTCTCCCATTTCAGCCGTAGCTTCCGTCAGGCCTACGGTCATCCGCCCTCTACCTTGCTGCAAGCAGGTCGCCACGCACCCGAGACGATGTGACCCCACCAGCTCGCTCTGGCCCTCTCGGGCCACCGCTTGGCCCGTTCAGGCAAACCTGAGTCCCACGCCCTGCCTACCCTGAAGGTGAGCGTCTTCTCTCACCATCAGGATGACAACAATGACAGACCATCCGCTGCACTTTGACGGCCTTATCGAGGTCGGCCGTCGAATCCAGTCCAGGGAACTGAGCGCCGTCGAGGTCACTCGAACCATGCTCGAGCGAATCGACAGCGTCGATACCACCCTGAACAGCTTTGTCACCGTCATGGCCGACAGTGCACTTGAACAGGCCGCCCAGGCGGACCGCGATCTGGCCGCTGGCATCCACAAGGGGCCGCTTCAGGGTGTTCCAGTGGCCGTCAAGGATCTGCTGTGGACAGCGGGGACCCGGACGACCCACGGCATGCCCCTGCACCGTGACCACGTGCCCCGGGAAACGGCCAGCGTGGTCACACGCCTCGACCAGGCCGGGGCCGTGCTGCTAGGCAAGCTGCAGCAGACCGAAGGCGCCTTCGCCGATCACCACCCCGACATCACGCCGCCCACCAACCCCTGGGGCGAGGCTTTGTGGTCAGGCGCCTCGTCCAGCGGTTCCGGCGTGGCCACCGCCGCCGGGCTGTGCTTTGGCTCGCTGGGCACCGACACCGGTGGCTCGATTCGCTTCCCCTCGGCCGCCAACGGCGTCACCGGCCTCAAGCCGAGCTGGGGCCGAGTCAGCCGACACGGCGCCTTCGAGCTGGCGGCCTCGATGGACCACATCGGGCCGATCGCCCGCAGCGCCGCCGACGCAGGGGCGCTGCTTGGCGTTATTGCCGGTGCCGACGAACGTGACCCCACCGCCGTCCCCCTCGCCGTGCCGGATTACCTGGCCGGCATGACACGGGGCCTGAAGGGCCTGCGTATCGGGCTCGACCCTCACTGGGCCATCGAAGCGGTGGATAACGAAACCCGCGGCGTCCTCGAACAGGTCGTGTCCACGCTAGGACAGCTCGGTGCAGTGATCGAGGAAATCGACTTTCCCGACACCCAGCAGGCGGTATTCGACTGGGCGCCACTGTGCGGCGTGGAGACCGCCGTCGCCCACGCCGAGACCTTCCCCAGCCAGCGCGAAGCGTACGGCCCTGGTCTTGCAGGTCTGATCGACCTGGGCCGCGCCCAGAGCGCCATGGACCACCAGCAACGACTGCTGCGCCGGGCCGAGTTCAAGGGCCGGGTCGATCGCCTCTTGGCCAGTATCGACCTGCTGATCGCCCCGGTCACCGCCTACGCCGCCCCGTCGATGGCCTTCATGGAGAAGTTTGGTGAGGATGAAGCGCTGTTTTCCGGCATGCTGCGCTATACCTGTCCTTTCGATCTGAGCGGGCACCCGGCCATTACCCTGCCGGCGGGCTTCAGCCAGCAGGGCGGGCCCATCGCCTTCCAGTTCATCGCACCGATGTTCGACGAAGCGATGCTGGTACGCGCCGGCTGGGCCTTCCAGCAGGTCACCGACTGGCATCGTCGACATCCAGAGCTGTAGCCCTCGAGCCTTCCTTCTCTTGAAGGTTCCCGGTGGCGGGTGATGGGAGCGCTCCGATGGCCTAAAGTCGGGTCAACAGGACCGCTTTACGCCACGAGGTGCTCCCATGTCCCTGCTCGACCAACTGGCCGAGGCACGTATCCAGAAGGCGCAGCAGGAAGGCGCCTTCGACGACCTGCCGGATCACGGCAAGCCCATCGAACTCGACGACGACAGCATGATTCCCGAGGCGCTGCGGGCAGGCTACCGACTGCTGAAGAACTCAGGCTATCTGCCCCCGGAGCTTCAGCTTCAGCGCGAGATTCGTGAGGTGGAAGACCTGCTGGCGCAGACACAGGAAGCCGCCGAGCGAAGCGCTTGCGAGAAGCGCCTGCGTCTTCTGCGCGCACGGCTTGGCGAAAGCGGGCGGGGTGCCAGTCGGCTTCTTGAGCTGGGGCGCTATCATGACCGGCTGCTGGAGAAGTGGGAGGGAGACTGACCCTGCGGTTACCGTCAGTACGGTGCGCTAGCGTGAGTCCGACCGGGTGCTCGACGGGACGGCACGCCTGCACCAGCGCCGTGACCGCCACAGCCCCAGCGCCAGCAAGACACCGGCGGCGATGACCGGCAGCATGGGAGGCGACGCCGGCGTCCTGAGGGCGACCCCGACCTGAGCGTAGAGCGAGGTCGCACACAGCACAAAGCCGGCCAGCGGCACCGTCCAGGTCGCCCAGTCGGCCCCCCGCCGAAACGGTCCCCACAGCAGAACCCCGACCAGCATCGCCACGCTGAGACAGGCGCCCCCCAGGGCGTGCATCAGCGCCAGCAGGACCTGCCGGGTGCCTGGAGCGACCGACTCCCAGTCGAGCCCCATGGCGGCGGCGTGGTAGGGCATGAATTCGCTGCGGCCGAGATAGACCAGACCAAAGGCGATCAGAATCAGGGTCGCCAGCGCATGGCAGGCGAGAGCACTTCTTGAATACGGGGTCACGGCGGTTTCCTGGTGATTCGAGCGAGTACAGCGGACATCTTTGCCTAGGGCTTGTCTGAAAAGTGCCTGCACTCGGTAATACGGCGTTAAAAATCGGATCAGAATGCTCATTTACACTCCGTAAACTGCGCTTTCTCACCGATTTTTGCCTTGTCTAACCTTCGCTCGTCGACTTTTCGGACAGCGCCCAAATAGGGCTCCGCCGATGATAGCCGGCAACTTTGTCACCCCGCGCTCCCACCCTGACGCCGCGATCGTTTCAGCACACTAATCCGACGGTATCAGACGGCCGCAGGTCAGGCTCACCGACGGTGCTGACATCGATGAATTCGCGACGCTCGAGCGCCATCCGGCCTGGGGCCATGCGACACCGCCAGCGTCAGGCCGCGGCGCGTCCAGCGTGCAGCAACCTGACCGCCAGCATGCCGATCACTACGCCCCAGAAGGCCGCGCCCAGACCGAACAGGCTCATGCCCGAGGCCGTCACCATAAAGGCGATCACCGAGGCCTCGCGGTGGCCCTCGGCGGCGATCATGGCGGCCAGGTTGCTGGTGATCGCACCGATCAAGGCAAGCCCCGCCAGTACCGCCACAAAGGCACCGGGCAAGGAGGTGAAGAGCGCCACAATAGTGCCGGCGAACAGCCCGCCGACCAGGTAGAAGACGCCGTTGGCGACCCCGGCGACGTAGCGACGGCCCGGGTCCTGGTGGGCATCCTTGCCGGTGCACAGCGCAGCGGTGATGGCCGCGATCACCGTGGTGATGCCGCCAAAGCAGGCAGTGGCGAAGGAGGTCAGGCTGGCCACCGTCAGAATCGGCCGGGCCCTGGTGTGATAGCCCGCTGCGTGCAGGATCGCCATTCCCGGCAGGAACTGGCCGGTCAGGCTCACCACCACCAGCGGCAACGCCAGGCTCAGGGTGCTGGTGATGGTCCACTCGGGAGCGATAAAGCGGGGAATCGCCAGGTGCACACCGACGCCGCCGAGACTCGCGCCTTCCAGCACCACGGCGAGCACCACACCGGTGATCAGCAACAGGATCAGGCAATAGCGCGGCGCCAGCCGCTTGAACACCAGATAGGCCAGCAACATGCCGACGGCGAGCCAGGGCGAGGTCTCGATGGCCGCAAAGGCGCCCAGGCCAAACTGGAACAGGATGCCCGCCATCATGCCGGCGGCCACACCCGACGGAATCAGCGCCATCAATCGGTCGAAGCTGCCGGTGACACCGATGATCAGCATCAGCACCGCCGCCGTCAGGTAGGCGCCTACCGCCTCGCCCAGCGACAGCTCCGGGAACAGGGTGATCAGCAGCGCCGTCCCCGGCGCCGACCAGGCCGTCACCACCGGCACCCTGAGCCACAGGCTCAGGACGATGCCCGACACCGCCGCCCCCAGCGAGATGGCCCACACCCAGGAGGTCATCATCTCGGGTGAGATATCCGCCGCCGCCCCGGCCTGGAAGAAGATCGCCAGCGGCCCCGAGTAGGAAATCAGCACCGCGACAAAGCCTGCCGTCACCGCCGACAGTGACAGGTCACGAAAAAGGGACGACCCTGCAGCCGCCCCTTGGGGTGCGGTTACGGTATCGGAGTCGGTTCGGCGCATGGGCTGGCTCCTTGATGATGGCGTCGATGTACGGCCAGGAATATCAGCTGGTGGGTCCCCTAGCGACGTCGACGGAAGACAAAAAAGGCCCGGCACGCGGCCAGGCCAAGGAGGATACAAGATTCACCACGCCGTCCCGGTGCCCCCGCAGGTACAGCGGGATGCAAGGTGGGTCCACGTCACGCGGCATCAACCGGCTAGCCCAGGTCGCCGCCGGCCACCGGCACCACCGTGCCGGTGATATAGCTGGCGTCGCGGGAGGCCAGAAACAGGATCGGCCCGACCTGCTCGTCAAGGGTGCCGTAGCGGTGCATCAGGCTCGACGCCAGGGTCTGGTCGATCAACTGCTGGTACCACAGCTTGTCCTGTTCGCTCTGGGGCTCGGCGTTGCGCGGCGTCAGCCGGGGCGGCGCCTCGGTGCCGCCGGGGGCGGTGGCGTTGACCCTTACGCCGTGCTCGGCCATCTCGATGGCCAGCGCCACGGTCATGGCGTTCACCCCGCCCTTGGCCGAAGCGTAGGGCACCCGATTGACCCCGCGGGTGGCCACCGAGGAGACGTTGACGATATTGCCGCCGCTGTCGATCAGGTGGGGCAGCGCCGCGCGACAGCACCACAGCGTCGGAAACAGCGAGCGACGCACCTCGGCCTCGACCTGCTCCGGTGAATACTGGGTGTAGGGCTTGGCCCAGATGGTCCCGCCGACGTTGTTGACCAGTACGTCCAGTCGCCCGAAGCGCTCGATGGCGCTCTTGATGGCGCCCTCGGCGCCCTCCCAGGTTTCCAGATCGGCGTTCAGGGCAAGGACCTCGACTCCCTGCTCGCCAAGCTCGCGGGCCACCTGGTGGACATGTTCGGCGCGATCGACCAGCACCAGGGCAGCGCCCTCCTCGCCGGCCCGCTCGGCCAGACGCCGACCGATCCCCTGGGCGGCGCCGGTGATCAGCATCACCTGTCCTTCGAATCGCTTCATGTTGCTGTCCTTCTGCTGTCGGATGCGGTGGGTGAAGTGGCCACGGCGTGGCCTCAGCCCACACCGAGGTGGGTATCGAGGATCGAGGGATCGGCCCTCAACGCCTGGCTGTCACCGTCGAACACCACCTTGCCCTTGACGATCAACAGGTGGCGGTCGCCCACCTCGAGCAGGTTGTCGATGTTCTTGTCGACGATGATGCTGGCGATGCCCGAGGCCTTGATGGTGCGCAGGATCGACCAGATCTCGTCGCGGATCAGCGGCGCCAGCCCTTCGGTGGCCTCGTCGAGGATCAACAGCCGCGGGTTGAGCATCAGCGCGCGACCGATCGACAGCATCTGCTGCTCGCCGCCGGACAGCAGCGAACCATCGTGGCCGATGCGCTCCTTGAGCCGGGGAAAGGTGTCCAGCACCCGCTCGATGTCCCAATCGGTACGACCGTCAGCCCCCGGGCGTGCGGCCATCACCAGATGCTCGCGCACGCTGATACCGGGAAAGATGCCCCGCCCTTCCGGCACGTAGCCGATGCCCTGACGAATGATCTGCCAGGGACGGCGCTTGCGGGTGTCCACCCCCATGATCCGCACCTCGCCATGGCGCGGCGGCACGAAGCCGAGGATCGACTTCAAGGTGGTGGTCTTGCCCATCCCGTTGCGACCGAGCAGGCTCAGCGTCTCGCCGGCCCTGAGTGTCAGGTCCACCCCGTGCAGCACATGGCTTTCGCCGTAGAAGGTGTGCAGGCCGGTGGCCTCGATCAACGGCGACTCGACATCCTCGGCAGCGTCCACCCGTTGCGTTCCTGCCTCCTTGATCGCCACGTTCATGACGTCACCTCGCTATTGCTGGAGCCGTTGCCGATATCGACGCTATCGCTGGGGCGACTTTCCTCGCTGCTGTCGTGACGTCCCAGATAGACGTCACGCACCGTTTCGCTTGCACGAATGCTCTCGGTGTCGCCGCTTTCCAGTACGCAACCGTCGACCATCACGGTGATGCGATCGGCCAGGCGGAACACCGAGTCCATGTCGTGTTCGATCAACACGATGGTGTAGTCGCGAGACAGCCGCTTGAGCAGGTCGGCGACCTGGTCGGTCTCCTCGCGGCCCATGCCGGCCATCGGCTCGTCCAGCAGCATCAGCTGTGGCTGGGTCGCCAGCACCATGGCGATCTGCAGCTGGCGTTGCTCGCCGTAGCTCATGCCGGAGGACACCGTATGGGCCCGGGCCACCAGACCACAGGTGTCCAGCGCGGCCAGCGCCCGCTCATCGACTTCGCGGGCCCGCCGGCGCGAGCGCCAGCTGCCGATGACGCCACCGTGGTGGATACGCGCGGCCAGCTGGCAATTCTGCAGACAGCTCAGGCGCGGAAAGATGTTGGTCTTCTGGTGGCTGCGACCGATACCGAGTCGGGCGACCTGGTGGGCCTTCTTGCCCTGGATCGCGCTGCCGCGATACTCGATCTCGCCGCGGGTCGGCGGAATCTCGCCGGACAGCAGGTTGATCAGGGTGCTCTTGCCGGCACCGTTGGGGCCGAGGATGGCGTGGATCTCGCCCTGCTCGACCTCGAAGTCGACGTCATTGACCGCCAGCAGGCCACCGAAGCTGCGGGTCAGCCCGCGGGTCTTGAGCATGCTGCTCATGAGGACACCTCCCCGGCGCTTTTGCCGACGTTCTTGCCGTCGCTGTCGGAGGCGGAAGTCTGTCTGCCCTTCGCCAGGTTGTCCTTGCCACCGCCAAGCCGCCCCAGCAGCGAGGCCTGGCGCCCCGGCGGGTCGAGCAGCAGCCCGGCGATGCCCTTGGGCAGCACCAGCACCGCGACGATGATGGTCAGGCCCATCAGGATCGGCCAGTGGTTGGTCAGGTGCTCGTAGAAGTACAGCAGCAGTTCGTAGGCGAAGGCGCCGAGGATCGGCCCGAAGATGGTGCCCATGCCGCCGAGGATGACCATCATCAACACCTCGCCGGAGTGGTGCCAGCCAAGCTGGGCCGGGTTGGCGAAGCCGTACTGCATGGCCGCCAGCATGCCGGCGACGCCGGCGATCATCGCCGAGACCACGAAGGCGATCAGCTTGTAGCCGGTGGTGGCGTAGCCCAGCGCCTGCATGCGGTGCTCGTTGTCGTGGATGCCGTCGAGCACCTGGCCGAAGTGGGAACGGGTCAGGGCGCGCAGGATAAGGTAGACCGCTACCAGGAGCGCCAGGCAGAAGTAGAAGAACGTCAGCGGGTTGTCGAGGTCGATCAGCGGCGTCTCGCCCATGGCAAGGCTCGGCCGGAACATGATGAAGACGCCGTCGGTACCGCCGGTCATGCTGGAGGTGCTGACGGTGTAGAACAGCATCTGGCCGAAGGCCAGGGTGGTCATGATGAAGAAGATGCCCTTGGTGCGCAGCACCAGCAGGCCGACGATGGCGGCGACCAGGCCGGAGACCAGCATCACCAGCGGCAGCATCCACCACAGCGAGGCGGCGCTGAAGTCGGGGCTGGCCATCGCCAGGGTGTAGGCCCCCAGGCCGAAGAACAGCGCATGGCCCAGGCTGACCAGGCCAAGGATACCGACCAGCAGGTCGAGACTGACGGCAAACAGGGCGAAGATCAGCATCAGGGTCAGCTTCTCCATGAAGAAGGCGCTGGACTCCCCGAATACCGCCGGCCCCCAGGCCGGATAGGCGATCAGCAGCGCCAGGCCCGCCAGCAGCAGGACCGTCACGCGCTTGGGATATCGATGCAACATGGTGTTTCTCCTCCAGACGGGTATCCCGTCTGCAAAGGGGTCCGATCAGGCGGCAAGGGATGCCCGAGCGGAGGGTGATTGTCGTCGGGTCTCAGGCAAACAGGCCGCGCGGCTTGATCAACAGCACCAGCGCCATGATCAGGTAGATCAGCATGCTGGCGAGACTCGGGATCAGCACCGGACCGAAGGTCTCGGCCATGCCGATCAACAGCGCGCCGAAGAAGGCCCCCTTGATCGAGCCGATGCCGCCGATGACCACCACCACAAAGCAGGTGATCAAGATCGAGTCCCCCATGCCCGGCGTGATCGACGACAGCGGCGCCGCCATCATCCCGGCGAAGGCCGCCAGTGCCACGCCGACGCTGAAGATCAGGGTGAACAGGGTGCGGATATTGATGCCGAGCCCTTCGACCATCTCGCGATTGACGGCGCCGGCGCGGATCACGATACCGAGCCGGGTGTGGCGGATGATCCAGTAGATGGCCCCCGCCAGCACCAGGCACACCGCCGCCACGAACAGCCGATAGACCGGGTACTGCAGGTTGTCGGTCAGGGCGATGGCGCCGGTAAAGGGCTCCGGCAGCGCCACCGAGTGGACGTCGCCGCCCCAGATGATGCGCTGGGCCTCGTTGAGCACCAGGATCAGGCCGAAGGTCAACAGCACCTGGTAGAGGTGGTCACGCTTGTACAGGGTGTCGAGAAACAGCCGCTCGATGACCAGCCCCAGCAGTACCGCGATGGGCACCGCGATCAGGATCGCCAGCCAGAAGTTGCCGAGGCGCTGGGTCAGGTCGAAGGCCAGGTAGGCGCCGATCATGTACATGGCGCCGTGGGCCAGGTTGATGATGCCCATGATGCCGAAGATCAGCGTCAGGCCGCTGGCGATGAGGAACAGCAGCAGGCCGTACTGAAAGCCGTTGAGCAGCTGCACCCCGAAGAAGGCAAGGTCCATGAAGAACTCCTTTGGCGTTGGCCCGCCCGAGAGCGCCCGGTATTCGCGGGCACCTCGGCCAGGTCATTGACGCGGTGAACGAAGGTCGCCTCAGCTCTTCATCGGGCAGGCGCTGTCGGGAACTTCCAGCTGCTCGCTGGCGATCGAGGTGACGTGGTGCTCGCCGTCCCTTACCTCGCGCAGGTAGACGTTCTGGATCGGGTGGTGGGAGGCCGAGAAGCTCACCGGGCCACGCGGGCTGTCGAGTTCTACCGCTTCCAGCGCCGCGATCAGCGCCTCGCGGTCGGGCTCGCCGTCAATCGAGGCGTAGGCCTGGGCCAGCAGCTTGCCGGCGTCGTAGCCCTGCACCGCGTAGGTGTCCGGGGCCTCGCCGTAGGCTTCCTGGTAGGCCGAGACAAAGGCCTGGTTCTGGGGGGTGTCCAGGGTCTCGGCGTAGTGCATGGTGGTCTGCACGCCGTTGGCGGCCTCACCCAAAGCCCCCAGGTTGCCGTCGGTCAAGAAGCCCGAACCATACAGCGGAATGCTGTCGTTGAGCCCGGCGGCAGCGTAGTCCCGCACGAAGCCGACCCCGCCACCACCGGCAAAGAAGGTGTAGACGGCGTCCGGGGCGATGCTGGCGATCTGCGCCAGGTAGGTCTGGAACTCGGTGCTCGGAAACGGCACCAGTATCTGCTCGACGATCTCGCCGCCGGCATCGGTGAAGGCCTGCTCGAAGCCGGCCAGGTCTTCCTTGCCGCCGGCGTAGTCCCAGGTGATGGTGACGATCTTGCGATGGCCCTGGTCATAGGCCACCTGGCCCATGGGATAGCTGTTCTGCCACATGCTGAACGAGGTGCGGAAGACGTTGGGCATGCACAGCTGGTTGGTGGCCGCCTCGAGTCCGGCGTTGGGAATGATGGTGATGGCGCCGGTCTGCTTGGCCACCCGCAGCATGCCCATGGCGACGCCGGAGTGGACCGGACCGATGACCACGTCGACGCCATCACCCTTGACCAGGCGGCTCATGTTCTGGGGTGCCTTGGAGGGGTTGGCCTCGGAGTCCAGGGTCACGTACTCGACGCCATGACCGCCGAGGCTGCCGCCCTCCTGCTCGATGGCGAGCTTCAGCCCATTGGTGATGGACTCGCCCAGTGCCGCGTAGGTGCCGGAGTACGGCAGCATCAGCCCGAGCTTGACGTCGTGCTCGGCCAGGGCCTGGGTGGACAGGGCGGCGCCGGCCAGCGCCAGGGTCGCGGCCTGCAGCGAACGTGCAAGCGGGCCAGGGCGCCGGGATGACAGGGAAGCCTGGCGGCGGCTGTACGTGTTATCGGTGTTGAGGTTTTTATCGATAGTGAGCTTGGCCATGATCATGTCTCGTCAGGTTGTGATTATCGTTATGAGATTGCGGGGCTCTCGCTGGACAGGGAGCCCCGGCCTGCGGCTGTCTGTTGTCGGCTGACGGCTGTCTCTTGTCGGCAAGGGCGAAAGGTCTCCCTTGCCAGATCTGGTCCCGGGCAGGACGCGTCAGTTGGGCGTGAACTTTTCGTAGTGAAAGCTCGCCGGCTTGATGCCCTGCTGGTCGAAGTGCTTGAGCACCGCGTCCACCATCGGCGGCGGGCCGCACAGGTAGACGTCGACGTCGCCGTCATGCAGCTTCTGCGGGTCCATGTGATGGGTGACGTAGCCCTTGCGTTCGTGGCTGCTGTCCTCGTCGGCGACCACCGTCAGGTAGTCGAAGTCGGGCAGCGCCTCGACCGCCGTGTCGAGTTCTTCGCACTTGACCAGGTGATCGTCCTTGGTCACGCCGTAGATCATGTGGATCGGCTGGCCTGCGCCCTCGCCCTGGGCCTCGAGCGCGGCAAGCTGCTTGAGCATCGACAGGAAGGGAGCAAGCCCGGTGCCACCGGCCAGCATCAGGATCGGGCGCTGGATGGCGCGCAGGTAGAAGCTGCCCATGGGGCCAGTCACGGCCATGGCGTCACCGGCCTTGGCCTTGTCCGCCAGATAGCCGCTCATCAGCCCGTCCGGTACATTGCGGATCAGGAAGCTGGCGCGGGATTCCCCCGGCAGCGAGCTGAACGAATAGCTTCTGTGCTCACCACAGCCCGGTACCTCCAGGTGCACGTATTGCCCCGGCAGGAAGTTCAGCGGCTCGCCTTCGATATCGATGGCAAGCTCGATGGAGTCCTCGGACAAGGGCTCGACGTGGACCACCGTGGAGGCACGGCTGTCGACCTCGGTCTTGCATACGGTCGAGGCCACCGGCACCGACAGCACGCAGTCCGAGGACGGCACCATCTGGCAGGTCAGCACCTGCCCCTCGTGCAGCTCCTCGTCGGACAACGCCTCATCGATGTACTCGTCACCCAGCTCGAACTCGCCCTGGTCGCAGTGGCACTTGCAGGTGCCGCAGACGCCGTCGGAGCAGTCCATCGGCAGGTTGACCTTGTTGCGGTAGGCCGCATCGAGGACGGTCTCGCCCTCGTTGCAGTCGATAAAGCGCGACACCCCGTCTTCGAAGTTGAGCGCGATGGTGAAGCTCATGGTCGTTCTCCTTCACCGACTTAAATGTGATAAACGTCGATGACCTGGTGGATATAATCGTTATTGAGCTGCACCTTCTTTCGCGTGATAAGCGGGCTGTCGCCGGACACGTCCAGGGTGTAGAAAGACACCCCGAAGTAGCTGTCGGTCTGCTTGTAGCGGTGGCTCAGGGTGTGCCAGTTGAAGCGCACCTCCAGGCTGTCGCCCTCCTCCTTCATCACCTCGATATTGGTGATCTGGTGGGTGGTGCGCGGCTCCGGCGTGCTGGCGCCACTGCGCTCGGTCTTGATCCGATAGACGCGATCCTCGAGCCCTTCCCGGTTGGGATAGTAGATCAGCGAGATCTCGCTGTTCGGGTCGCCGGTCAGGGTGTCGTCGTCGTCCCAGCAGGGCATCCAGAACTCGGCCTTCTTGTGGTACAGGGTCAGCCACTCGTCCCACTCGCGTTCGTCCAGAAGGCGTGCTTCGCGATAAAGAAAGGCCTGGATGTCGTGATAGCTGATGCTCATGATTCGTCTCCTTTCCGCAGGATTCAGGCTGAGGCCGTGGCGATGAACTGGCTGCGTTCCTTGTCGATGGCGCGCAGCATTTCCTCGACCCAGTGCTGGTGGTGCAGCACGTAGAGGCCTTCGTCCTCCGGCGAGGCACCGCTCTTCAGCGGCTTCATGTCGATGGCGCTGGCGTCTTCGTCGGGACCATCGATCCATTGCTTGGCGCCACGCGACAGGTCATTCCATTCGGCCAGGGCACCGTTGTAGCCGTTCTGGCAGCCGCGGAATTCCTCCAGGTCATCCGGCGTGCCCATGCCGCTGACGTTGAAGAAGTCCTCGTACTGGCGGATGCGCACGCGACGGTTCTCCGCCGACTCACCCTTGGGCGCGAAGCAGTAGATGGTGACCTCGGTACGGTCCACCGCCAGCGGACGCAACACCCGAATCTGGGTCGAGAACTGGTCCATCAGATAGACGTTGGGGTACAGACACAGGTTGCGGGTCTGGTTGACGATGTTGTCGGCGCGGGCCTCGCCCAGCTCCTTCTCGATGCGCTCCTTGTGCTCGTAGACCGGACGCACCTCGGGATTGAGCAGCCGGGTCCACAGCATCATGTGGCCGTTCTCGTAGGAGTAGAAACCGCCCTTGGACTTGGACCAGCCGTCGGCGTCCACCGCCTTGGTGCCGCCTTCGTCGTAGTTGCGACGGTCCATGGTGGAGGCGTAGTTCCAGTGCACGGTGCTGACGTGGTAGCCGTCAGCGCCGTTCTCGGCCTGCAGCTTCCAGTTGCCGGTGTAGGTGTAGGACGAGGTGCCACGCAGGATCTCGAGGCCTTCCGGGGCCTGGTCGACGATGTTGTCGATGACCTTCATGGTCTCGCCCAGGTACTCCTCGATGGGCATGACGTCGTCGCTCAGGCTGCCGAACAGGAAGCCCTTGTAATTGGCGAATTTCGGCAGGCGTTTGAGGTCGTGGGAGCCGTCCTGCTTGAAGGCGTCCGGGTAGGCGCCGGCCTTCTCGTTCTTGGCCTTGAGCAGACGGCCGTCGTTCTTGAAGGTCCAGCCGTGGAAGGGACAGGTGAAGGTGCCCTTGTTGCCCTGCTTGCGACGGCAGAGGGTGGCACCGCGGTGGGCGCAGGCGTTGATCAGGGCGTGAAGTTCACCCTCCTTGTCGCGGGTGATGACCACCGGCTGGCGCCCCATGTTCAGGGTGAAGTAGTCACCGGGCTCGGCGATCTGGCTCTCGTGGGCCATGAACAGCCAGTTGCCCTCGAAGATGTGCTTCATCTCGAGCTCGAAGAACTCGGGGTCGGTGAACATGCTGCGGTGGCAGCGAAAGACGCCCTGTTCGGGGTCATCCTCGACGACACCACGCACGCGGGCTTCGATCTGATCGAGTTTGTTGCTCATCGTTGTTCTCCTCTCTATCACGGTCCGCTCACACGGGCGGCTCACACAGACAGCTCATTCGAGTCGCTCGTCCAGCCGGCCCCTTGGGGCGGCCTGCCCCCAGGGCAGGCCTGGTCTGGCTTGGCGCGGCGCTGTCCACCACGGGGGCTCCCGTGGAACTCGGCGGTTAGTTCAGGGTTGTCGCGAGTCCAGGCGGCTCAGCCGTCCTCGAGGGCGCGGGGGCGCTTGTGGCGCTGCTGCAGCTCGGTCTCGCTGGTGGCGGCAAGCTCGATGTCGAACACCACCTCGGTGAAGGGCCCCTCGAGGCCGCGATCGCTGGCCTCGCTGGCGTCCTCGATGCGCCTGGCGTCCACCACCAGCTCCTCGCGGGTGGCGAAGGCGAAGTCGTCGTAGGTGTAGGGGTCGCCGGCGAGGTTGATCTGGGTGGTCAGGTGCTTGTACCCGGGCGCCGAGATAAAGAAGTGGATATGCGCTGGTCGCTGGCCATGACGACCGAGCAGGTCCAGCACCTGCTGGGTCGGGCTGTCCGGGGGGCAACCGTAGCCGGAGGGGATGATGCTGCGCGCGCGATAGCGGCCATCGGCGTCGGTGTAGATGGTACGACGCAGGTGGAAGTCGGCCTGGGACGGGTCGAAGAAGCTGTAGTTGCCCTTGCTGTCGGCGTGCCAGATCTCGACCTTGGCCCGTGAGATCGGCTGGCCCTGGGTATCGCGTACCTGACCGGTCAGCCACATTGCCTCGGCGTCGGTGTCCGAGCCGTCGTCCAGGCGCGCCTCGCCCTCGGACTCCGGGGCACCGGCGACGTACAGGGGCCCCTCGATGGTGCGCGGGGTACCGCCGGCAAGGCCGCGGGCGGCGTCCTCGGCGTCCATGCGCATGTCGAGGTAATGATCGAAGCCCAGACCCGGGGCCAGCAGGCCGTACTGGGTCTCGGCGCCGAGCGCGTTGAGCACGCTGACGCCCTGCCAGAATTCTTCCGGGGTGACGTCGAAGTCATCGATCAGCTTGTACAGGTCCGACAGCAGACGATGCAGGATTTCCTTGGCCCGCTCGTTGCCTTCGGTCTTGTCGAAGCCGGCGACGGTATTGAGGAAGTCCTGTACCTCCGGGGTGTCGAAGATGCGCACTGACTTGGTGGTGGGATTGAGACTGTTCATCTGGCGGTCCTCAGGTGTGGCGTACTTGTCGTTATCGTTGTTGGCGGTACTGGCCGGGGCCTGGCGATTCGCTCTGCCCCGACGTCTGGCTGGCCAGGGGCAGGCCCTAGCTGTCGTCATCGCGGATCGAGGACGGGTGGCGGCACAGCGGCTTGACGCGGATCTCCATGTAGGGAAACAGCGGCAGGTTCGATACCAGCTCCTGCAGCTCGGCGTTGTCGGCCACGTCGAACACGCTGACGTTGGAATAGCTGCCGGCCACCCGCCACAGATGGCGCCACTTGCCGGAGCGCTGCAGCTCCTGGGCGTAGTCCTTCTCGCGGGCCTTGATCTCGGCGGCGCGCTCCGGCGCCATATCCGGCGGCAGCTTGACGGTCATTTCCACCTGAAACAGCATCTTCGTTCTCCTCTCGATCGGGGGCCGTCGATGCAGCCCTGGAGGCTCGCGCGGCCGGTCTGATGGCGATGTCGCTTAGCTGCGCGCGTACTCGCGCAGCTTGTCGTGATCCAGTTCGAGCCCGAGTCCCGGGCCTTGCGGCAGCGCCACGCCAAAGTCGTCATAGCGCAGGGGGGTGGTGACGATGTCATCGGTCAACAGCAAGGGGCCGAACATCTCGGTGCCCCAGGCCATCTCGGGCAGGGTCGCCCAGGCGTGCAGGGAAGCGGCGGTACCGATGGTGCCCTCGAGCATGGTGCCGCCGTAGAGGCCAATGCCCCCGGCGTCGGCCAGATGTGCCAGGCGCAGCGCGCCGCGCGGCCCGGCGCTCTTGGCGATCTTCAGGGCGAAGGCGCCGCTGAAGCCGGACTCGATCAGCGCCAGCCCGCAGCGCAGGTCCTGGACGCCTTCGTCGGCCAGCATGGTGACCTCGAAGCGATTGGCCAGCCGCGCCAGTCCTGCCCGCTCGTGAGCCGGAATGGGTTGCTCGATCAGGTCGACCCCGGCCTCCTCGAGGGCGGCGATGGCGCGCACCGCGGTGGCTTCGTCCCAGGCCTGGTTGACGTCGACCCTGACGCTGGCGCGATCCCCCAGGGCGGCCTTGATGGCGGCAACGTGGCGCACGTCGTGATCCACCTCGTTGGCGCCGATCTTGAGCTTGAAGTCACGATGGCGACGCTGCTCCAGCCGCTTTCTGGCCTCCTCGATATCCTTGTCGGTATCGCCACTGGCCAGCGTCCACAGCACCGGCAGGTGATCGTGGCGGGCGCCGCCCAGCAGTGTCGCCAGGGGCACGCCGAGACGCTTGCCCTGGGCATCCAGCAGCGCGGTCTCGAGCGCCGACTTGGCGATGACGTTACCCTTGGCCAGCTTGTCGAGCCGGGCCATGGCGAGGTTGACGTTGTCCGCCGCCAGGCCGACCAGCGCCGGCGCCAGGTAGGTGTCGATGTTGACCTTCATGCTCTCCGGGCTTTCCGGGCCATAGGCCAGGCCGCCGATGGTGGTGGCCTCGCCGATGCCTTCGATACCGTCTGCGCACTTGAGGCGTACGATCACCAGCGTCTGGGTGGCCATGGTGGCCATCGACAGCTTGTGCGGTCGGATGGTGGGCAGGTCGACCAGCAGGGTCTCGACGCTTTCGATCAGGGCGGTCATGGTGGCTCCGGCGATTACCATCAGCTCGTTGTCATCCACGGGCTGGCGATCTGGGTGACGATCTGGGTGATGAGGAAAGCCGCAAGCGCTGCAAAGCCTCGGCGACTCGTAAGCGATCAAGCCATACCTTGGTAAGATTTCTCTTACGCTGCGAAGCACCACTGCCATCGACATCGGAAGAGAACTACCGCGGAAAGGCGCTTGATCCGGCGATTGAGTGCAGTGTGATTGTCTTTGAGGGGCACAACCAATATGGTCTGGGTAGATCGCAATACCCTGGAGGTATCATGGAGCTTCGACACCTGCGCTATTTCTGTGCCGCAGCGGAAGAGCTGAACATCACCCGGGCGGCCGCCAGGCTGCATATGGCGCAGCCCCCTTTGACCCGGCAGATCAATCAGTTGGAGGAAGAACTGGGGGCCCAGTTATTCATTCGCGGTCCCCGAGGGCTGACCCTGACGCCCACCGGCAAGTTCTTCCATGAGCATGCCCTGCAGATGCTCGAGAAGCTGGATACCACGGTGGCGGCGGTACGCCGTATGTCTCGAAGCCACAAGGAAATGTTCGGTATCGGCTTTGTGCCTTCGCTGTTTTACGGGCAGCTGCCGCTGCTGGTGCGCGAGTTGCGACAAAAGGACGAGGTGGAGCTGACCCTGGCCGAATTGACCACGGTGGAGCAGGTGCAGGCGCTAAAGGCAGGACGTATCGATATCGGCTTCGGACGCCTGAGGATCGACGATCCCGACGTGGAACAGGAGGTGCTGTTCGAGGAACCGATGATGGCGGCGGTGCCGGAGGGCCACCCGCTGGTGGGCACCACCCCGACCATGGAGGAGCTCGCCCGCTACCCGCTGGTGCTGTACCCGGCGAGCCCGCGCCCGAGCCTTGCCGACCTGGTGCTGGGGCTGTTTCGCCGCCGAGGGCTCAAGGTCACGGTGGTGCAGGAGGCCAACGAGATGCAGACGGCGCTGGGCCTGGTGGTGTCGGACTTCGGCATCACCCTGGTGCCGGAGCAGGTCAAGCGACAGAACCGCGATGGCATTCGCTACCTGTACCTGGCGGAGAAGCACATCACTTCACCGATCGTCTGCAGCCGGCGCCGGGGAGAGACGCCCAGCGCGACCATGCAGGCGGCCAACGCCATCCTCGAGGTTCTGGTGGAGAATCGTCGGACGGGCAAGTACCCGTGAAACATATCGAGTGGTGGCAGGGCCAGGGCCCTGCCTGCGGCGCGTTGATAACGCTGCGGTGTTACCGAAACTCTTCCCCCGCCGCTGCCACGAAGGCCATCTCGACCAGCAGTTCGGGGTTGGCAAGCTCGGCCTTGACGCAGGCGCGGCTGGGGGCGGTGCCGGGCTCGAACCAGGCCTCCCAGGCGACGTTCAGGGCATCGAAGTGGGCAAAGTCGGTCAGGTAGATGGTCACCGAGATGATGCGTGTCTTGTCGCTGGCCACCTTGGCCAGCGACTCCTCGGCCTGTTCGAAGATCTGCTCCACCTGGCCGGTGATATCGGCGCGGGTGTCCGCCTCGGCGACTTCGACGAAGTGGGCCATGCCATTGAACACGGTGATGTCGGACCAGCGGGGGGTGGGATTGATGCGGTGGATATCCATGGAGGTGCCTCGAAGCCAGGGCGGAAAAGACCGCTAGCATAGGCCATGGAAGCGTCGGTGCAAACGCGGGCAAATAACGACACGGACGCCGCGGTTCACGCCACGACGTCCGTGTGGTCAGGCGAACGCGATCAGAAGTCGAAGAACACCGTCTCTCCCTCCCCCTGCAGCACGATATCCAGACGATAGCGTGGCAGGCCGCCTTCCCCGCCCTCTTCACGCCGGGCGATCAGCGTCTGGCGCCGGGCCGGCGACTCGATCGCACCCAACACCGGGCAGCCGGCATTGGCTTTGTGCTCGTCATCGAAGTAGAGCCGGGTCTGCAGATGCAGGTTCACGCCCCGGGCGAAGATCGTCAGGTTGATGTGCGGGGCCATGGTGCGACCGTCGGGCCGAGCGATGGCGCCGGGCTTGACGGTGACAAAGCGCCACTCGCTGTTGCCCTCGGCGGTGGTCGCGGTACGCCCGAAGCTGTTGAACGGCGCCTTGAGGTCGAACGCCGTCTGATAGTCACCGTTGGTGTCGGCCTGCCAGGCCTCCAGCAGGGCGTCGCGGACCAGGTCGCCGTTACCGTCGATGACCCGTCCCGCCACCTCGATACGCTCGCCTTCGGCGTTATCCTTGGCCAGTTCGTTCCAGATCTCCTCGTCGCGCTCGGGCAGGCCGGCGACGGCCAGCGCCAGGCCGATGTGCACGTAGGGGCCGGCGGTCTGGGACGCGGTCTCGCGCAGCATCAGGTTCGCGGTGGGGGTAAGGTTTGGCTGTTGCATGAGGTCTCCTCGCTGCCGTGGGCCGACTCGGGCACCACGGCACCTGTTGTTCCTGTTCTTGTTCACTGATTCTCGAAATAGGTCTGCAGTTCGCCACGCACCACCAGGTCGAAGCGGTAGGCCAGGGCGTCCATGGGACGCGAGCGGGCCATGTCGAGTCGACCGATCATGGTGCCCACGGCCTCCTCGTCCTTCAGGGTCTGGACGATGGGGCAGATCGGAATCAGCGGGTCCCCCTCGAAGTACATCTGGGTGATCAGCCGGGTGGAGATGGCCGGGCCCATGACGCTCACATGAATGTGCGCCGGGCGCCAGGTGTTGATGCCATTGGGCCAGGGATAGGGACCGGGTTTGATGGTGCGGAAGTGGTACCAGCCATCGTCGTCGGTGAGACAGCGCCCGACGCCGCCGAAGTTGGGGTCCAGCGGGGCCAGATAGCTGTCCTTCTTGTGGCGATAGCGGCCACCGGCATTGGCCTGCCACATCTCCACCAGAGTCTGCGGCACCGGCTTGCCGAACTGGTCGACGACCCGGCCGAACATGATCACCCGCTCCCCCACCGGCAGACCGGGGCTATCGGCATCGCGGAAGTTCAACAGCAGGTCGTTGTCATGGGGTCCCATGCGCAGGCGGCGAAACTCGGGGCCGGTGAGTTCCGACACGCTGGGGGTCTGCAGGCTGACCAGCGCCTGGGAGGGAGAGCGCGGCACCGAGGTCTTGTAGCCGGGGGTACAGGCGGCGGGGTGCCACTGGCGATCCCGCTCGACGAAGCGACGATTGAGGTTCCGATTGAGGGTCATGGGGGAAGAGGTCCTGGCGTGATTGTTGGTTGTTCACACGCGCCTCGAGACACGAGGCGATGATTGCAGTGTGACCAGCCACACCCGGGCTGCCAATTGAGACCTTGGCCGGTCGTCATAACCCAGGGGTTATGATGACCGGATGGCGGGGCGTCGGACCGCAGGAACGAGTACGTCCTGGCCTGCTGCTTCGCCTCCGGATATTTCGGCGCCGCTACTGGGGTCTTGCCGCGGCGGCCTGGCGCAGCGACTCGGCGAAGCCTTCCAGCGCCAGGCTGGGGCTCAAAGAGGTGTTGGTACACAGCCCTACCGAGCCACCCTGGTGCTCGAAGGACAGTGCCAGCTCGACCAGCTGGCCGCTTTCCAGATCCTCGGCCACCGCCTCGAAGGGCGCCACCCAGATGGCATCGGTGTCCAGTGTGAAGCGCCGGCTGACCGGCAGCGACAGGGTCTCCAGACAGGGCGCGGGCAAACTGATGGCGTGACGCACACAGAAGCTGTCGACCCGCTGACGCAAGGTGGTCTGAGGGGGAGGCACGGCCCAGGGGTAGTCGCTCAGGACCTCGGGAGGACAGGGCGAGACGGTGGCCAGCGGATGCCCCCGGCGCACCACCAGCCGCAGCGACTCGTAGTAGAGATGTTCGAAGGCCAGGTCACGAATCTCGCGGGCTTCGGTCATACGCCCCACCACCACGTCGAGCTCACCCAGCGCCAGCCGCGACAGCAGAAAGGCGCTGGCGCCGGTGGTCACGGTCACGCTGGTCTCCTGGCCCAGCGGCGAGGCCTGGAAGTGCTGAATCGCCGCCGGCAGCAGCCGCGATTCCACCGTCGACAGCGCCCCGACCCTGAGCCAACGCTGCCCACCATGGCCGTCCGCCAGCGCCACCACGCCCTCTTCCAGGGCGCGCAGCGCAGGCCCCGCGTGGCGCAACAGGGTGAGTCCCGCCTGGGTCAGACTGACGCCCTGGGCGCTACGCTCGAACAGGCTGGCGCCAACGATCTCCTCGAGTTCACGGATGGCCTTGGAGATGCCCGGCTGGGTGATCGCCAGGGCGTCGGCGGCACGGGCGAAGCTGCGGCTGCGCGACACCTCGATGAAGGCGTTGAGATGGCGCAGCTTGATACGATGATTGAGCATGGTGGCCTGCGATCTGGCGACGTGACGGGTGTCCAGCGTGGCGCCGTGGCGTGGCACCTCGTCAGCCTCCACCACGCCGACAGCGCTAGCGACAGGCTGCCAGCACGCGCTCGATGGGCTCGTCGGCGCCACTCAGCGGGAAGCGTGAGGGACGGGTATCCTGGGGTGTGACCACCGCCACGTTGCCGCCTTGCAGGGTCTTGGTCAAACCGAGGGGAGACGGGGCGAACCACACGCCGTCGTGGGGGGAGTGGCGTGACTCCAGGCGATACCCGATGCCGTCCACCAGCACCTCCAGCGGCTTGCGCCGATCGGCGCCCATCTGGGAGGCATAACCGGCCACAGATACCATGGGCACACCGTTCCAGCACACCAGTGCCAGAGAATGACCGCTGCCATCATCGACTCGCGCCGCCGGGGCGTCGCCGAACATCTGGTGGGCCTGGGTGTAGCGCCACTCTGCCGACGCCGTATTCGCCATCAGGGTGCCGAGCAGTATCGCCACAAACGTCTTGAACCACATCAATAGTTGACCTCTTGCTGCCGAAACGGGCATGCATCGGGCACTCCCTGCCTGACGGAATCCTCTCCTTCTCCTTTTGCCAAGTCTAGCAACTGACCGAGGATCCACGAATGGAGCAGCAGGGTTGCCCTGCCACCTATGGCATGGCAAGTCACCAACGGCCAGGAAGCCTTGCTGCCTGCCTGGAGGATTCTGTGCTCCGTGAGTCAGCTATTTACCACTCTTTTACCCCAAGCGGCAAACCATGTCCCTCATGCCGATGATTCGCCGCTTCCCCAGCCCAGCTCCTTGGCAAGGGCCGGCGCATGCCCTTCAGGGAGCCTGAGCCCCCGATACAGGCGCTTCTCGATCAGCAGCAGACGAACCGATGGGGACGCAGCCCAGACGGCCATCGCCAGCTATGGCGGATGTTCCAGCCCGAGAGCCAGCCTTCCATAGGCTGAAGATGCCTCCCGATCATTCAGCCAGGTCGAGCATCCGTCGGGCCTGCTGCCAGGTGGCCACCGGCCGCTCGTACTTCTCGCACAGGGTCACGACGCGCTCGACCAGGGCCGCATTGGAGGGAGCCAGGGTATGACGATCGAGGCGCACGTTATCCTCGAGCCCGGTGCGGGTATGCCCGCCCGCAGCGATCGACCACTCGTTGAGCAGGGCCTGGTTGGGCCCGATCCCGGCGCCGCACCACTGGGCGTCCGGTGCGAGCCGATTCAGCGTTTCGACGTAGAAGTCGAGGGTGGGCTTGTCCACCGGCATGGCGTTCTTGACGCCCATGACGAACTGGACGTAAAGCGGCCCCTTGAGCTTGCCTTGTTTCGACAGAGCCACCGCCTGATGGATATGCGACAGATCGAACGCTTCGATCTCGGGCTTGACGTCGTACTTGAGCATTTCGTCGGCGAGCCACTCCACCAGCTGGGGCGGATTCTCGTAGACGCGGTTGGGGAAGTTATTGGAGCCCACCGAGAGGCTTGCCATGTCGGGCTTGAGGCGTAGCATGCCGCCGCGTGCCTCTCCGGCCCCGGAGCGACCGCCGGTGGAAAGCTGGATGATCATGCCCGGGCAATGGGTCCTCAGGCCTTCCATCAGCCTGGCAAACTTCTCCGGATCCGACGTGGGCGACTGATCGTCGTTACGCACATGACAATGGGCGATGGCGGCTCCCGCCTCGAAGGCCGCCTGGGTGCTTTCGACTTGCTCTTCGATGGTCACGGGAATGGCCGGATTATGTTCCTTGCGGCCCACGCTGCCAGTGATGGCGACACAGATGATGCAGGGAGTAGACATGAGTCCTCTCTTGTTATCGAAACGCTAAGATAGGGAAAACCAAGACGAGCAGCCCCACGACGGGCAGGCGACATTGGTCCCGAGCTCATCCTTGAAGTAACGGTGGGCCTGCAAGTGGAGCGAGATGCCGCAGGCAAACAGAGGCAGGCTCGAAGGCGATGCCAGGTACCGGGGTCCTACTGACGATAGGTCTGCCGATGCGGGCCGGCGAACTGACGTCCGCACCGTTTCACGACGGCGTCAGGCACGCTCGCGCCGGGGATGCTGACGCAGGAACAAGGAGCCGCCAGACACAGGCCGACATCACCAGACATGGGGCTCCCCGTCACCTTCATTCAGTGGCTTCCATCAAACGCATGACGACGAACCTTCAGGGCTCGACCGTCCCCCAGCCCAGTTCCTTGGCCAGGGCAAAGGCATGATTGGCCGCCGGCACGCCGGCATAGATGGCCACGTGCATCAGCACCTGACGCAGCTCCGCCTCGCTGAGGCCGATACGCTGGGCGGTCTTCAGGTGCAGGGTCAGCTCCTCGCGCCCCAGGGCGGCGAGAATGCCGGTGGTGATCATGCTGCGCTCGCGTCTCGTCAGGTCGTCGTTGGACCACAGCTCGCCCCAGGCCAGCCGTGTGATCATCTGCTGAAACGGAGTGTCCAGGCTGTTGGCATTGTGGGTGGAGCGGGCCACGTGTTCCTCGCCCAGCACCTGCTTGCGGGTCGCAAGGCCAGTGGAATAATCGACGCCCTCCGCGCCCACATCGCCCAGGTCCACCGCCATCACCGCCAGCAGCTTCTCGGCGAATCGGCTTGGCGCCTCTACCGAAGGCACGTGACCGACGCCCTCGAGCACCTCGAGCGGGGCGCCGTCGCACTCGGCCGCCAGGGCCTCCAGGGTGGCCGGTGGCGTCGCCAGGTCCTCGCTGCCACCGAACAGCTGCACCTTGACGCCCTTGCCGGAGAGCTTGCCGGTGAAGGTATCTCGCCCCAGCATTTCGCAGAGCAGCGCGTAGGACTCGTCGTCACCGCGCCCCATCTGGGTGCACCAGCCCGCCTTTAGGGCCGGCTCGGCGTCGAAGCAGGCGGCAGCGAACCAGCGCGGCACGATCTCGCCGGACATCGCCGCCAGGCCCTCGCGCCGCACACGCTCGGCCCTGGTGGTCCATAGCTCGCTGGTGCCGATCACCGCCCCGGTGTTGGTCAGGGCGGCGGAGAGCAGGCGCTCGCCGTGCTCGCTGATCAGCTGCTGCCCCACCACGCCACCGATGGAGGTACCGACGAAGTGGAAGCGGCCTGCGCCGGCGTGGTCGGCCAGGGCGATGGCTTCCTTCGCCAGTTCGGCCGGAGTGATCGGCCCGTCGCCCCAGGCCTGGCTGGCGCCGTGACCGGGCAGGTCCCAGGTCAACACCCGGTAGCGTGGCAGCAGCACCGGCAGGACGTCGTCCCACACCGCCTGGCTCATGCCCAGCGGATGCGCCAGCACTACCAGAGGATTGGCCTCGGCGCCGAGCAGGCGATACGCGACACTGCGTCCTTCGATATTCAGAAATGCCATGACCTCTCTCCTGTTCCTCTATACCCGTTCGATCAGGGTGGCGATGCCCTGGCCCACGCCCACACACATGGTGCACAAGGCGTAGCGCTTGCCGCTCCTGTTGAGCTCGTGGGCGGCGGTCATCAACAGGCGCGCCCCGGACATGCCGAGCGGATGGCCCAGGGCGATGGCCCCGCCGTTGGGGTTGACCCGGGGATCATCGTCGGCGACGCCGAGGTCGCGCAGACAGGCCAGGGCCTGGGCGGCGAAGGCTTCGTTGAGCTCGATCACGTCGATCTCATCGATCGTAACGCCGCTGCGCTCGAGCAGCCTGCGCACCGCCGGGACCGGGCCATAGCCCATGATGCGCGGTTCCACCCCGCCGGTGGCCATGCCGACGATACGCGCCATCGGCACCAGGCCATGGCGCTCCACCGCCGCCTGGCTCGCGACCAGCATGGCACAGGCGCCGTCGTTGACCCCGGAGGCGTTGCCGGCAGTGACACTGCCATTGTCCTTGAAGGGGGTCGGCAGGGCGGCCAGCTTCTCCAGGGTGGTACCGGCGCGAGGATGCTCGTCGATGTCGAACACCAGCGGCTGCTGCTTGCGCCGGGGGATCTCGATGGGGGTGATTTCCTCGGCGAAGCGACCCTCCTGCTGGGCCCGCGCGACCTTTTGCTGGGAGCGTACGGCAAAGGCGTCCTGATCGGCGCGGGAGATGTCGAACTGTTCGGCTACATTCTCGGCGGTCTCGGGCATCGAGTGGGTATCGTGAAGCTTCTTCATCAGCGGGTTGACGAAGCGCCAGCCGATGGTCGTGTCCTCGATCTGCTGCCCCCGGGAGAAGGCGCCTTCCGCCTTGCCCATGACGTAAGGCGCCCGGGACATCGACTCCACCCCGCCGGCCAGGGCCAGATCCATCTCGCCGGCCTTGATCGCGCGCATGGCGGTGCCTACCGCATCCATGCCGGAGCCGCACAGACGATTCATGGTGGTACCGGGCACCGAGGTCGGCAGACCCGCCAGCAGCGCCGACATGCGCGCCACGTTGCGGTTGTCCTCGCCGGCCTGGTTGGCACAGCCCATGAAGACCTCTTCGATGGCGCCGGGATCAAGCTCTGGCGCCTGGGCCAGCACCGCCTTGAAGATGTCGGCGGCCAGGTCGTCGGGACGCACGCTTGCCAGGGTGCCACCGAAGCGCCCGATGGCGCTGCGACGGGGATGACAGAGAAAGACGTCGGTCATGTCGGACTCCTTGAGCACCCTGCGCACCAGCGCAGGGTGTGTCGGGGAAGGGGGAATATGCGGGAGGGCGGTTTACTGGCCGCTGTGGGCACGATCGGTGCGCGCCTTAAGCTCACGCAGCACTTCGAGCTCATGGGCACTGGGGACCGGCGTGGTCTCGAGTTCGGCGGCGAAACGAATGTCCCAGCCGGTGGCCTCCTGGACCTGCTCGCGCGTCACGCCGGGATGCAGCGAGACCACCGTCAGTTCACGATCCTCGGGGTCCGGCTTCATCACGCACAGGTCACTGATCACGCGAGTCGGCCCCTTGCCGATATTGGGTACACCGTCGCGTCCCTTGCCGTCGCGGCCGAAGCCCAGGGTGGTGATGAAATCGACGTCACGCACGAAGGCCCGCGGCGAGTGCTTCAGGGTGATGAACACTTCACCTGCGTTGGTAGCGATCTCCGGCGCCCCGCCGCCACCGGGCAAGCGTACCTTGGGTGCGGTGTAGTCGCCGATCAGGGTGGTGTTGAGGTTGGCGTAGCGATCGATCTGGGCGGTTCCCAGAAAGCCCACACTGACCTTTCCGCCCTGCAGCCAGTAGCGAAACATCTCCGGCACCGACACCGTGGTCAGCGCCGACTCGCACAGCTCGCCATCGCCGATCGACAGCGGCAGCACGTCCGGCCTGGTCTGCAGGGTGCCGGATTCGTAGATCAGCACCACCTCGGGGGCATGGGTCAGCCGCGCCAGGTTGGCGGCCTCGGACGGCAGGCCGATACCGACGAAACAGGTCATGCCGTTTTCCAGCGCCCGGGCGGCGGTGACCGTCATCATCTCGCTGGCGCTGTAGTCGATTGCGGTGCTCATCGGGCGTCCTCCGCGGTGTTCATGATGTTGTCGTCGATCCAGCGGGTGAAGGCGTCACGGTCGCGGGCGATGGCGTCCCACTCCTTGTAGAAGCGGTTGTCACGCGGGTAGTAGCCGTGGGCGTAGGACGGCAGCGAGCCCTTTTCGGCCACGGCGATGGCGTCGATGGCCCAGCCTGGGATCACACAGGCGTTGGGGTGGGTGTCCAGGTCATCGACGATCTCCTCGACGGTGACGATGGCGCGGCTGGCTGCCAGCACCGCTTCCTTCTGCACCCCGATGATGCCCTCGACCAGCACATTGCCGGCACGGTCGGCCTTCTGGGCGTGAACGATGGAGACGTCCGGGCGCACCGAGGGCACCGCCGCCAGGCGCTCGCCGGTGAAGGGGCACTCGATGAACTTGATCTGGTCATTGACGTTGGGCAGCTCGCTGCCGACGTAGCCGCGCAGCACCGCCAGCGGCAATCCGGCGGCGCCAGCCTCGAAGGCGCAGGCCATGGCGGCGTGGCTGTGCTCGAGAATCTCGACCTTGTGGGGCCAGCCCTTTTCCACCGCATCACGCAGGCGATGGAGCGAGCCGACGCCAGGGTTGCCCCCCCAGGAAAAGATCACCTTCTTCACGCAGCCGGCACCGATCAACTGGTCGTAGATCAGGTCCGGGGTCATCCGGATCAGGGTGAGGTCGCGCCTACGCTGGCGAATGACCTCATGCCCGGCGGCGAAAGGAATCAGGTGGGTAAAGCCTTCCATGGCGACGGTGGCGCCGTCATGGACGTAGCGCCTTACCGCTTCGTCAAGACTCAGGATCTCGGCCATGTGGGTTGCCTCTGTTAACGATGAACCAATGCGGTGGACAGAACAGTCTTGTTCGCTATGTGAACGTAGGTTTGTTATACGAACAAGTTACTGCCGATCGTCAGGGCCGTCAAACGCAAAAAGGGCGGGAACGGCATACGCCGCTCCCGCCCCTTCTCGTTCTTCTACCTATCAATCAACGTGTTAGCGTTGCTCCAGCCACTCCCTGGCCTTGCTGACCTGTTGTCGACTGCTACCAATGTATAACGCCGGATCGGTGGCGGCCTTGAGCTGCTCGACACTGATATCGAGGGGCTGCCGGGGAGCCTCACTGCTCTGCTCTGCGGTGGATGGCTCGCCCGCCTCCGCCTTCAGCACCTCGTGCAAGACCTCGTGATAAGGACGCCCCTGGCGGCGCGCGGTCTCGGCAGCCTCGGCCGCCAGCGCCTTGGCCCTGTCGCTGCCGAGGTGGGGTGTCAGCAGGCGCGCCACCGGCTCGGCCATGATCGCGCCGCCGGTCAACGCCAGGTTGGCGGCCATGCGCTCAGGATGTACTTCGAGTCCCTCCAGCAGGGTTGCCGTCTGCTCCAGCGCCCCTTCCACCAGCAGCACCGATTCGCTGAGCGGTGCCCACTCGGCGTGCCACTCGCCGAGGCCTCGTTCCAGCGGCTGGGCCACGGCACCGACGATCACCGTGGTGTGGCCGTGCACTCTGCGCGACGCGCCGCGAATCAGGGCGCAGCGTACCGGATTGCGCTTGTGCGGCATCGATGAAGATTCGCCCATGCCAGGGGCGCTCGGCTCGCTGACTTCGCCAACCTCGGTCTGGGTCAGCAGGGCGACGTCCAGCGCCAGGCTCTCCAGCGCCCCGGCGACGGCGTCCAGGGCGGTCTGCAAGGCATGAATCGGCTGGCGGTCGGTATGCCAGGGCAGTACCGGGCAGGACAGGCCAAGCTCCTCGGCCAAGGCCTGCATCAGCTCGAGCCCCTGTTCCCCCCAGCCCGAGTGCACCCCCACTGCACCGCCGAACTGCACCGGCAGTCCTTCGGCGGCGATATCCCCAAGCCGGCGTCGCGCGCGCTCGAGCCCGATGCCCCACTGGGCCGCCTTGACCCCAAAGGTCATCGGCAGCGCTTGCTGCATCAGGGTACGGCCGACCATGGGCGTCTGCTCGTGTTCACGCATCAGCGCGAGAACCGCGTTGCGACAGCGCTCGAGCAGGCCTTCCAGGCTCGCCAGGCGCGGCGTCAGCAGGTGCATCAGCGCCGAATCCACCACATCCTGGCTGGTCGCCCCCTGGTGCCAGCACGCCTTGAGCTCGTCCGGCAACGCCGCTCGTCCGGCCTTGACGAAGGGGATCGCCGCGTTGCCGCCGCTGGCGATACCCCGGGCGATGGCCGCGGTGTCAAAGTTATGATGCTCAAGCGCCGCCGCCATGCGCCCGGCGCTGCCCGCTGGCAGTGCGCCGACACCTTCCTGGACGCGCGCCAGGGCGAGTTCGAAGGCCAGCATCGAGGCCACCAGGTCATCGTCGCGACAGGCTTCCAGGGCACTCTGGCTCATGAATGGATGGCTCAGCAGGGCGTCGGACATGGCAAGGTTCCTCTTCTTCTGGGGAGCGAATGGGGCGTATCGACCGGGGCGAGTTCCAGGGGATAGCAGCTAGGAGGCAACGACAAGGACACGCGATGGCGACAGCATGGCCGCTCCACCAATAGTCGCACAGGTGTTCGCACCTCGAACAAGCATGCTAGATTATCGACAACACGGGAGCAAACCGTCGCCCACAGAAGACGAAAGTCTTCTTGCCGCCATGACATCGGGGGCCGTATCCGGACGCTGCCCTGCTATCATCGTCGCTCGGGCTGTACAACGCTCTCACGTCGTGGCGCTCGATCACTGCAACACTAGATCTTAGTGACACTCGAATCTGAAAAAAGGACACCTCGATGGATACGGCACCGGCCGACGCCGCCCTGAGCCCGGATGACCGCGACTTCGTCACTGCCCTGGCCAGCGGCCTCGACGTCATTCTGGCCTTCGACGAGGCCCACCCTCGGATGACCTTGAGTGAGGTGGCGACGCGCACCGGCATGAACCGTGCCCGCGCCAGACGCTTTCTGCTGACGCTGCATGCCCTGGGCTATGTGCGCAAGGACCATCGCCACTTCGAGCTGGCGCCGCGGGTGCTCAAGCTCGGCTACGCCTTCCTGTCCGCCAACAATTATCAGCACCTGATCCAGCAGGTACTCGAGGACATCACCACCGAAAGCGGCGAATCCTCTTCTCTTGGAGTGCTCGACGGCGATGAGGTCACCTATGTGGCGCGCTCGGCGTCGCGCCAGCGGCTGATGGCCATCACCCTGTCGGTGGGCACGCGGCTGCCCGCCGCCTACACCTCGATGGGGCGCATGCTGCTGGCACAGAAGACCGACGCCGAACTGGATGCCTTTATCGAGCGCACCACCCTCGAGCGCTTCACCGACAAGACGATCACCGACAAGGCTGAGCTCAAACGCGCCATCCTCCAGGCTCGTCAGCAGGGCTATGCCATCGTCGATCAGGAGCTGGATTCTGGGCTGCGTTCGTTGGCAGTACCCGCCTTCGACGCCAACGGCGAGCTGATCGGTGCGATCAATATCAGCACCAATGCCGCCAGAATCGACCACGACACCTTGCTTGAGCGCTACCTGCCGCTGCTCCAGGGCAAGGCTCGCCAGATTCGTGCCAACGTGAGCTGATCGTCCTTGTCTGAGCGCACCGGGGACAGGCGCATATGGGGAAGTATGACAATGGCAGGGAGGCCTGAATGCTAGCGATACTCTCCATCACCACACCGATCTTTCTGCTGATCGGCGTCGGCTTTCTGGCCCGGCGCTGGAACCTAGTATCGCCGGTGCAGCTCTCCGGTGTCGCCAACTTCGTGCTGTACGCCGCGCTGCCGGCACTGATCCTCGGCGCCCTGACCCGCAACTCGCTTGGCGAAGTGATCAGCCTGCCGCTGCTGGCAGCCTACGCCCTGGGTTCCGTGGCCACCTTCGTCGCCTGCCTGTGGCTGCCGCGCAATCGCCAAAAGAAGTCCCCCACCGAGCGGGCCATCCAGGCCCTTGGCATGTCCGCCTCCAACAGCGGCTTTGTCGCCTACCCGATCGCTGCCCTGGCGCTGGGTCAGGCGGCGGCGGGTATCGTCATGGTCCACACCATGATGGTCGAAATCCTGCTGGTGATTCCCGGCGCACTGGTACTGGCCGAGGTCGGTCAGCAGCGCGACACCCGCGCCGGTGATGCCCTGCGCCAGACCCTGACCAGGCTAACCCGCAACCCGATCCTGATCTCGCTGAGCCTGGGGCTGGCACTGGCGGCACTGGGAATACGCCTGCCGGCGACGCTGGATCGCACCATCGAGCTGCTGGCCGGCGCCGCCGGGCCCGCTGCGCTGTTCGTCATCGGCGGCACCCTGTACGGCCTCAAGATCCGCGGCATGGTCAAGGACATGGGCCAGATCATGCTCGGCAAGCTGGTACTCCACCCGCTGCTGGTGCTGGGCATGCTGCTGGCGTTCCAGGCCGTCCTGGCGCCCTTGCCCCCCCTGATCTTCGCCGGCGCCATGATCTTCGCTGCCTGCCCGATGATCAGCATCTACCCGCTGATCGCCCAGCGCTTCGGCATGGAGGGCGTGGGTGCCGCCGCCCTGATGGCAAGCACGCTGTCGAGTTTCGTGACCCTTAGCATCGTCCTGTGGGCGCTGTCACACACCGGCCTGATGCCGCTGCTTGGCTGAACCTGTTGCGCTGCCGACGAGTGACACTGGTTTGATGTCAGCTCACTACCTGACTCTCGAGTTTCGTGACCCTTAGCGTCGTCCTGTGGGCGCTGTCACACACCGGTCTGATGCCGCTGCTTGGCTGACACCATTGCGCTGCCGACAACTGACTGAGGCCTGATGCCCAACCCTGGCTGACTCGCTGGCGACCGACTGCTGGCTCACGTACCATGAAAGGCATCATTTAGCTTGCTACTTTTTTTGTCGGCGCCGAATGTCGCCGTCCCGCTTCGACCGCCAACGGCCCGCCATGTCCACACCTTCATCGACACCAGACACTACGTCCCTGACGCCGCCACAGGCCCTCAACCGCGACCGGCCGATGAAGGGCATTGCCTTCATGCTGGCGGCGGGGCTCTTGTTCTGCATGCTCGACACCGGGGTCAAGACTCTGGCCCAGGACTACTCGCCGGTGCAGGTGGTATGGGCGCGCTACGTTGGCCATATGCTGGTGCTGACCGGCTACCTGGTCTATCTGGGACGTGGGCCGGGCATGGCCATGCTGAAGACGTCATCCCTGGGCGGCCAGTTCGTTCGTGGCCTGCTGCTGCTGGGGGCCAGCACCTTCGCCTACCTGGCCTTTCGCACCCTGCCGATCCTGCAGGTCTACGTCATCAACTTCAGCTCGCCGCTGCTGGTGACCCTGCTGGCGATTCCGCTACTCAAGGAGCGGGTCGGCTGGCGCCAGTGGCTGGCGATCCTGGTGGGCTTCGGTGGGGTGGTGATCTGCGTAGGCCCGGTGGACTGGCGCGCCAACCCGGCCATTCTTCTGCCGTTCGGCCTGACCGGCTGTTTCGCGCTCTACCAGCTGTCTACCCGACGTTTCGGGCGCGAGGACCATCCGCTCACTTCGCTGTTCTACGCGGGCCTTGCCGGCGCCCTGGTCAGCTCGGCGGTGGTCCCGGCCTTCTGGACCCCGGTGGCATTGGGGGATCTACCGCTGTTTGTCTTCGTCGGCCTGATGGGCGCCGCCAGTCAGCTCACGCTCATCCTGGCCATGCGCTACGCGCCGGCCTCGCTGGTCTCGCCCTTTCTGTACCTGCAGATCGTCTGGGCGGCGCTGTTCGGCTTCATCTTCTTCGGCGACGTGCCACGCCCGGAGACCTGGATCGGCGCGGCGCTGATCAGCGCCGCCGGAATCACCCTGGCGCTGACTCGGGGGCGCGATCGCTGATCCGGCGTCAGCCCTATCCGATCACCCCTTCCTGATCACTGCGTCCAGGGCGGCGTGGTAGCCCTGACTGCCGAGCCCGGCGATGACGCCATCGGCACGCAGCGAGACGTAGGAGTGGTGGCGGAAGCTCTCGCGCTTGTGCACGTTTGAAAGGTGCACCTCGATCACCGTGCCGTCGAAGGCGTTCAGGGCATCGAGGATCGCCACCGAGGTGTGGGTATAGGCCGCAGGGTTGATGATGATGGCGACGGTGCCATCGAGACGTGCGGCATGAATGGCGTCGATCAGCTCACCTTCGTGATTGCTCTGGCGACTGGCGAGCTCCCAGCCTTCAAGCACGGCGTGCTCGCGCAGCGCGTTGTCGATATCGGCCAGGGTCTCGTGGCCGTAGATCTCGGGCTCTCGGGTACCCAGCAGATTGAGGTTGGGGCCATGCAGGACCAGCACCTTGCCACTCATCAAGGATTCTCCTTCAACAGTTCACGCCGTGGGGGGGCAAAAAGAGAGACGGCCTGCTCGTTGGCGGCACGCTTTCGCTCATCCTCACAGAAGTGCCTGAAGGCGTCCACGCCCAGGACCACGAACCGGCTGGCGCGAACAGGCAGCGAGGTGCGACGCTTGAATCCACGGTCATGTCGCTTCACCAGGTGTTTGCCCTGTTGCCCTGGCGTGCCTCGCCCTCTTGCAGTGTGCCACTCGAGCGGGGCTGGACCCCGCCGTCATTCACCCCTGTTCAGGCTCGAGCCAGGCTTTCCAGGCGTCGATGATGGCCCGGCGGTGGTCCTTGAACGCCTCGACGTCGCCGCGGGCGCTTTCCCGCGTCAGGGCGGCGCGGTGGTTGGCGCTGCGCGCGGCCAGGTAGGCGTCGCGCAGCGCCTGGGCCTCGTCGGCCTCGAGATGGTCGGTCTCCTCCAGGGTCTCGAGGATGCGCATGTTGTCGCTGAAGCGCATCAGCTCCGGTGTCTGGTGAGACAGCGCCAGCACCGCGTACTGGCACAGGAACTCGATGTCGACCATGCCGCCGGGATCGTGCTTGAGGTCGAAGGTATCGGCGGAGCCCTTCGAGCCCAGGTGGTCGCGCATCTTGTGGCGCATCTTGACCACCTCCTCGCGCAGCGCCTCGCGATCGCGCTCGCGGCCGAGGATCTCCCGGCGCACCTCTTCGAAGCCTTCGGCCAGGGTCGCGTCACCGGCCACCACCCGGGAGCGCACCAGCGCCTGGTGCTCCCAGGTCCAGGCCTGCTCGCGCTGGTACTCGGCGAAGGCCTTGAGCGGGCTGACCAGCAGACCGGAGTTGCCCGAGGGGCGCAGCCGCATGTCGACCTCGTAGAGCGAACCGGCCGGCGTCACCGCCGACAACAGGTGGATAATGCGCTGGCCCAGCCGGGTGAAGAACACGGTGTTGTCGATGACCCGCTTGCCGTCGGTCTCGCCCTGGGAGGCACAGTCGTGCAGGAACACCAGGTCGAGATCCGAGCCGTAGCCAAGCTCGATGCCGCCAAGCTTGCCGTAACCGACGATCAGAAACTCCGGCGCTTTACCGGCACGCTCGCCGTCCTTGCCCAGCGGATAGCCGTGCTTGCGGGTCAGGGTCTTCCAGGCCATGGCCAGCACAGCATCGAGGATCACTTCGGCGATGTAGGTGAGGTAGTCGCTGACCTTCATCAGATGGCGGGTGCCGGCGATGTCCGAGGCCGCCACGTGCAGCACCTGGGCGTGCTTGAACACCCGCAGTGCCTCGAGCTGGGCTTCCTCGTCGTCCTCGGGAATCCGTGCCAGGGTCTGGCGCAGCTCGTCGGCCAGGCGTTCCTTGTCCGCCGGGGTGTAGAGGGTATCCGGGGTCAGCAGCTCGTCGAGCAGGATCGGGTAGCGGGCGATCTGTTCGGCGATCCAGGGACTTGCACCGCACAGCTTCATCAGGTGGCCCAGGGCATCGGGGTTCTCGCGCAGCAGCGCCAGGTAAGCGGTGCGCCTGAGCACCGCCTCGATCAGCGGCAGCACCCGCTCAAGCGCCGCATCCGGTGCCTCGCTCTCGGCCACCGCGTCCAGCAGCAGCGGCATCAGCGCATCGAGGCGCTCGTAGCCTACCCGCTGCATGGCCTGCACCTGGCGTGACCCGGCCAATCCCGTGATTCGCTTGAGTGCGGTGGCGGCATCGTCGAAGCCGGCGTCCTGCAGTGTCGCCTGGGCCTCGTCATCGTCCGGCTCGCCGCGCCATAGCTGGCGCCAGGTATCGAGACTAGCGCCCTCGTCGACGCCGTCTTCCTCGACCTCGTCCTCGGGGTCGCTGATGACCGCGTCGAAGTGCTTGCGCACCCGCCCACGCACCTCATCCAGACGCGCCATCAGCGCCGGCCAGCCCTGGGCGCCCATCGCCAGCGCCACCCGCTCTCGGTCGAGGTCGTCGTCGGGCAGCGCCTGGGTCTGGCGATCCTCGAGGGCCTGGATGGCGTGCTCCAGATCACGCAGAAAGGCGTAGTCCGGCAGCAGTTCGTCGATCACTTCCTGGGGCAGCAGGCCCAACTCCGGCAGGCGCTGCATGGCGGTCTTCAGCGAGGTTACCTGCAGCTCCGTATCGCGCCCACCGCGGATCAGCTGAAACGCCTGAACGATGAACTCCACCTCGCGGATGCCGCCAGGCCCCAGCTTGATATTGCCCTGCATGCCCTTGCGACGGACCTCGCGATTGATCATCGCCTTGAGCTCGCGCAGCGACTCGATGGCGCCGAAGTCCAGGTACTTGCGGTAGACGAAGGGACGGATGCTCGACAACAACTCATAGCCGGCGTCGATATCGCCGGCCACCGGGCGCGCCTTGAGCATGGCGTAGCGCTCCCACTCGCGGCCCTGATCCTGGTAGTAGCCGGCCAGCGACGAGAAGCTGCCGACCAGGGGCCCACCGTCACCCAGCGGGCGCAGGCGCATGTCGACGCGAAAGACGAAGCCGTCGGCGGTCACCGGGTCCAGCGCCGAGATCAGCTTCTGCCCGAGTTTGGTGAAGTACTCGACGTGGTCCAGCGACTTGCGCCCACCCTGGGTCTCGCCCTTCTCGGGGTAGGCGAAGATCAGATCGATGTCGGACGACAGGTTCAGCTCGCCGGCGCCCAGCTTGCCCATGCCGAGCACCACCAGGCGCTGTTCGCTGCCGTCCTCGCGCGGGGCAGGACGCCCCCAGCGGGCCTCGACAAAGCGCTCGAGCCAGCCAAGCGCCCCTTCCAGGCAGACCTCGGCCAGGCGCGACACCGCCGCACCGGTGGCCCAGGCGTCGACGCCCTCGGGACGGTTGATGTCGCGCCACACGATGGCCAGCATGCGCGCGGCACGAAAGCGCCGAATCGCCGCCTGCATGGCGGCTTCGTCCTCGGCGGCCTCGAGGCCTTCCTCGAGTAGCTGCTTGAGCGCCTCGGGCGTCAAGGCACGATCCAGCTCACCGCTGGAGTCCAGGCAACCCAGCCACTGGGGATGGCGACACAGGGTCTCGCAGGCGAACTCGGAGATCGCCAGCACCCGGGCGAGCTCGACCCGGCGATGGGGCTCCAATGCCTGATAAAGTTCGCCGGGGGGCTCATTGCCGCTCATTTCGGCGACGTTGTCTGCCTGTTCGAGCCGCGAGGCAAGGCGCTCCCAGGCGGCATCCAGGGCACCGACAAGGGCGGTGGGGATGTCGTCTCGGGGCAAGAAATCCTGGCTCAGCTGCATGGCGGCTCTCCTTGTTCACTCGTCGCCCCCGTGCGCAGATCACGGCGGGCCTGGGCCTGTGCTCCTCCCCTGAGCATACTCAAGCCCGGGCCTGTGAGCACGGTCCCTTAGGCCATCAGGCAAGCCCGGGCGGCCGCTTATGCCATCAGGAACTTCTCCACGGCCAGCAGTCCCCATGTCAGCCCCGCCATCGCCAGCGACAGCATCACCGCCGCCGAGCCGATGTCCTTGGCCCGACCGGACAGCACATGGCGCTCGGGGCCGATGCGATCGACCACGCTCTCGATGGCACTGTTGAGCAGTTCCACGATCAGCACCATGAAGCAGCTACCGACCAGCAGGATCCACTCCACCGGGGTGTCACCGATCCACCAGGCCAGCGGTACCAACACCAGGCACAGCGCGAGCTCCTGACGGAAGGCAGATTCGTGACGAAAGGCGGCCCGCAGGCCCTTGAGCGAGTAACGCGTCGAGTGAATCAGGTGGCGCCAGCCGGTGTGTCCGGGCTTCATGAGGGTTCCTCGTGGCGAAAGGGGCGCTCCCGGCCCCTCAGTGGTTGGCAATCATGCGGTCGAGATCCAGGGATACCAAGTCAAGGACCCTGGCCCAGCTGATGTAAGGGGTGTTGGCGGTGCCGTTGACCAGCACGGTGAAAACGCCGAAGCGGTGGCTGGCGGTGCGGAAGTAGCCGGTCACCGCGCGTACCGCCACCGGCTGATTGAGGGTGCCGGTCTTGAGCGTCACGTGGCTCTGGAAGGTCGGCGAGCCGCGCCGGATAAAGCGCATGGGGCCGTTGGTCGGGGCCTGCAGGCCGGCGTTGAACACCGGGAACAGGTCCGCCTGCCCGAACATGTACTCGAGCAGGGCGTTGCCGCCCCGGGCCGAAAGCTTGTTACCGGTGGTCAGGCCGCTGCCGCTTTCCAGGATCACCTCGCCGTGGCCGGGCACCCGGGCGACGAAGGCCTCCAGCGCCGCACCGGCCTGATCGAGTTCGACCCGCGGCCCCTCCACCAGATCCAGCGCCAGCACATCGGCCATGTAGTTGTTGGAGTAGTTGAGCATGCGCAGCAGGATCTCCTGCAGCGGCTTGCCGTCCACCGCTGCCAGGCGACGGGCGCCGCTGGGGGGCGCCTCGCTGCTGGTGGCCACGCCGCCTTCGACGAGGATGCCGGAGCGCGCCAGCATGGCGTTGAGGGTCGCCGCCGTCTGGGCCGCCGGATCGGCGCTGGCGCGGTAGACCTCGCGCGGCAGGGCGTTGGACGAAATCTGGCCGCTGACCGTCAGGGTCTCGCCTTCGGCGCCATTGACCCGGGTCGCCTGCAGGCTGGTGCCGGCGTTGGCGCCCTGGGTGGTGACCCTGTTGTTGACCGCGAACAGCGGCGCCTGGCTGTTGCAGCCGGTGATACGCGCCGGGCCGCCGACGGCGCCAGGCGCCACCTGCACGCACCAGCTACCGTAGTTGACCCCGGCCGACGTCAGCAGCGCGCTGTAGGCGTTGTCGGAGCGCTCGCGGGCGGTGCAGCGATCGATGGTCCGGCAGGTCACCGGACCGAAGCGCCATTGACTGACCACCAGCCGTCCGGTCACCCGGCGCACCCCGGCCTGGTGCAGACGCTGGGCAAGGCGCCACAGGTCCTCGCTGGTCAGGCTGGGATCGCCTCCCCCCACCATCACCAGATCGCCGGCCAGGGTACCGTCGCTTCCCGGGCGCGCGGTGCTGACGAACTCGGTGGTGAAGCGATGCTGCGGGCCCCAGGCATCCAGCGCCGCTGCCGCGGTGTAGACCTTGGTCACCGAGGCCGGGGTGAGCTGGCGCTCCGGGGTCAGGCTGCCGAGGGTCTCGCCGGGCGCATCACCGGTGCCGAGCAGACGTGCCTCGGCACTGATCAGAAAGCCCTGCTTGGATAATTCGGCCAGATTGCCGAAGCCGGCGGCCTGGGCCGAGGCGGCGGACAACAGCGTGAGGCACAACGCCACCAGGGCGGAAACGAGGAGAACGGGCCAGGCGAATGGCGAGCGAGGCGACATGAAGACTTCCCTGCGATGAACGGGCGTTGCGCCCATGCGGCGCAACGAGGGCCGAGTCTACCGCCTGGCGTCCAAGGATTCGACTATAGCTTGATGACATGACCACGCCGCGCTCTACGCCACCGGGGCGGCGGCGGATTGGTGACGATTCTCACAATCCTCGGAGAACCACCCGCCTAATTCGACCGACGTCACCCGACGCACGACCGCGCGTATCGACGAGCAGAAACAGCGCCAGCCAAGCACAGCCTGCAGTGGCTAAGCCAGGAAAATACCAGCATGCTGAGAAGCGACTTGCATTCGTGGAGAAAGGCCATGCGCGGGATCCTGTACGTACTGATCCTTGGCACCATGCTTGGCAACGTCGTACTCGACAGCAGCGCACGTGCCCAGGAGGCGCCGAGCGTCGAGGGCACCCAGACGATCGCGGTCTCCGAGCGCACCGAGGATGCCGATATCGAACGTCGATTGACCGGCATTCTGGCCTCGGCCGGCTGGTATCGTGGTCTCGACGTCGAGGTCAAGGAAGGCATCGTCTACCTGGACGGTGCGACGGCCTCGGGGAACCACCGCGACTGGGCCGGTTCCCTGGCCGCCAAGACCGAGGGCGTTGTTGCCGTCGTCAATCGCATCGAGGTGCAGCCCGAATTCACGCTGTCACTGACGCCGGTCATCGACGAACTTGGGCGCTTTGGCCGCGAGGCGTTGACCTATGTACCGCTGGCCTTGCTGGCGTTGCTGGTGCTGCCGCTGGCCTGGCTGCTTGCACGCCTGGTCTCGGCGCTGGCCAGGCGTCTGTTGCGCAAGCGTGTCGCCTCGCCCTTTCTACGCCAGGTGCTGGCCCGTGCCATCGCCCTTCCTGTGTTGCTGCTCGGCATCTATCTCATCCTGCAGGTCGCCGGGTTGACCGGCCTGGCGTTTTCCGTGGTCGGCGGCGCCGGCATGATCGGCATTGTCGTATCCTTTGCCTTTCGCGACATCGCCGAGAACTTCCTGGCCACGCTGATCATGTCGATACGCCAGCCCTTTCGTCGCGGCGACTGGATCACCGTCGCAGAGCACAGCGGGATCGTGCAAAGCATGAACGCCCGCTCGACGGTGCTGCTGTCTGCCGAGGGCAATCATATTCAGATTCCCAATGCCACGATCTTCAAGACGATCGTCATCAACTACTCCACCTCACCAGGCCTCAGGACCAGCGTCGATATCGGCATCGGCTACGATGACTCTGTCACCCATGCCCAGACGCTGATCCATCAGGTTCTGACCGCGCACGAAGCGATCATCGCGCACCCCGAACCCATGGTACTGGTCGATGCCCTTGGCGCATCCACGGTCAATCTCAAGGCCTACTTCTGGTTTGACGGCCAGACCATCGCCGGCGTCAAGCTGCGCTCGGCAGTACTGCGCCAGATCAAGAACACCTTGACCGAAGCCGGTATCTCGATGCCGGACGAGGCCCGGGAAATCATCTTTCCCCAGGGGGTACCCGTCGTTTCCCCATCAGAAGTCTCCGCCGTCGAGCCGCCTCAGGGAGTCGCGACACCGTCCACGACAGCACCGAGCAACGTCGTCCCGGCCAGTGACAGTGCCGACGTCACCAGTGCCGAAGGCGGCCTCGAGACCGAACGCCGGGCCATCGAGCAGTCCATCGGCACTACGACGCCGCCGGAAGGCCGCACCGACCTGCTGGGCGGCAACGACTCAACCCGGTCACACGACGAACCACCCCATCAGTGAGAGGACACCGAGGAAAACAGCTGAATGACAGCGACACCTCCCACGATCATGGCCAATCCGATCACCGCGGGAAGGTCTGGCTTCTCGCCGTAGACCACGATACCCACCAGGGTCACCAGCACGATGCCAAGCCCCGCCCAGAAGGCGTAGGCGATGCCTACCGGCACGCTGCGCAGCACCAGTGACAACAGATAGAAGGCCGCCAGGTAGCCGACCACCACCACCACGCTTGGCCACAGCCGGGTGAACTCGTTGGAGGCCTTGAGCGCTGAGGTGGCGATGACCTCGGCCACGATGGCGAGCGCCAGGTACAAGTAGCTCATCCGTTTGCTCCGTGGAGTCGACGTTCGACGATGCGGTCGAACAGGGAATTGAAGACCATGGCATAGACCAGAAAGAACAGCATGAAGCCGGCGTCGAGCCAGAATGCCTCGACCAGGCCGATCTCCATCCACCAGGCCACCGCCGGCAGGGTCATGATCAGAAGCCCGGTCTCGAAGCCCATGGCCTGGGCAAAACGCTGGGACAGGGTGCGCCGACGGGTCGGCAGCCAGCGATCGAACAGCCAGTTCCAGACCAGGTTCCAGAGCATGGCGGCGGTGGCCAGCCCCGCCGCCAGCACGCCCATCTCGCCCAGACCGTGGCCTGTCAGCACGCTGGCCAACGGGGTCACGATCACCAGCCCGCCGAGTTCAAACGACACCATATGGATCAGGCGTTCCTTGAGCGACCGCATTTGACTACCCCCGCCGACGGCGTGATGACTATCGATGGATCGCTATTCTAGTGACTTGGACGATGGTTGCCAGGTAGCTACTATCAGGTTTTACGATAGGTGAGACCCACCCCCATGCACTGGACCCTGGATCAGCTGCGCCTGTTCATTGCCTGCGCCGAGCGCGGCTCCTTCTCCGCCGCGGCACGCCACCTTGGCCGCGCCCAGTCGGCAGTGAGCACCGCCATCGCCCATCTCGAGCTCGATCTGGCCTGCGAGTTGTTCGACCGCAGTTCGCGCTCGCCAACCCTGACCCCGGCGGGTCAGGCGCTGCTGCCGGAAGCCAGGGCGGTACTGGCCCAGTGCGAGCGCCTGAATGCGCGAGCCGCGACCCTGTCCCAGGGCGAAGAGGCCCAGCTGGTGGTGGCGATCCACGAGGCGCTGGTCGAGATGCCGCCGGTGGATGCCACCCTGGAGGCACTGGCGCAACACTACCCGGCGCTGTCGCTGACCCTGCTCTACGGCGCCCAGGGCGACGTCGCCGACTGGGTCGAACAGGGCACCGCCCATCTCGGCATCCTGTTGAGCCAGGCCCACGCCGCCGGCCCGCTGGAGGGTCGGCGTATCGCCCACCTGCGCCAGCGCTGGGTGGCGGGTAGCGACCACCCCCTGGCCAGCGTCCACTCGGTGACCCGTAGCGAACTGGCCCATCATCGTCAGCTGATGATCGCCTCGCGCCAGCCAGATCGTCAGGCCGAACAACCGTTGAGCCCCCAGCACTGGCGACTCAACAGCTTCTACTCCATGGCCGAGTTGACCGCCCGCGGGCTTGGCTGGTCGCTGGTACCGGAGCACATCGCGCACTATCCACCCTTCCGGCGCCAACTGGTCGAGCTGACCGGACCGGGCCTCGGCGAGCCCCCCACCATCGAGGTGGAGACGGTGGCCCGCCGCGACGCCGCCCGTGGCCCCATCGCCAGCTGGCTCGCCCGTACCCTTGGCGAAAGCTTCCGCGCGCTGGAGCACAATTCGTCCCGATGAGCCGTTTGCCGTGATCACCCCCTGGTAGAGTGGCGGCCTGGGAGTCGGCGAGTGGCCGCTTACATGCCGGGCATCAGCCCCGGGCGATGGTCAAGGTTGACGACCAGGTGCCACAGCGGCTGGTGGTGCTCATGGTACTTGCGCTCGAAGTGGGTGAGCGGATCATCGCCGGGGTCGAAGGGCCCCAGCGGTGTGGTGACGCCGGTGGCCCGTGACACGGCGATGGCGAACTCCTCGATGTACAGACGCCAGTTGGAGCGCACCTCGAGACGTCCGCCCAGGCCGACGATGGCGGGAAATACCGGGTGCCCATGCCAGCGCAGCTTGAGCTGCACCGACTTGGGATAGGGGTTGGGGTACAGCAGGTAGTGGCGCTCGGGTCGCCAGCCTTCGGCCAGCGCAAGCCGCCAGAAGTCGACCAGGTCGGCGCGCACCAGCAGGGCGTTGTCCGGCAGCCGGCCGTGGTCCCGCGACAGTCGATCGGCGCTGCGATCGACGCCGATCACGCAGTGCTCGGGAAACCGCTCGGCCAGCTTGCGGGTCGACAGCCCGACCCCACAGCAGGCGTCGAGAATAAGCCCTCGCTCACCCTGAGCCCTGCGCCAGGTCTCGGCCTCGGCGAAGGCTTCACGGGTGTGCTCGGCCAGCGGCTTGCGCCAGACATGGGACAGACCGCGACTGACCCGACGCGGCAGGTCCTCGTGGGGACCGGTCTGGTTCGAGGTGACGATGCGGGGGGCGTCGGACATGGGCGATCTCGGGCAGTGGAAACAGCGAGGCGAAGACCTGGTCTTGCCCTGGCGTGCAGTGTATCAAGTGCCTCACGCGTAAGCAGGGGCTTACACCGCAGGACTCGTCCCGCCTTCACCATCCACGTTGTCGAGCGAGACCAGGCGCGAGCCCCGGCGCCAAGCCTTTCTCCCCCTTGGCTTCACCGAAACGCGCATGACTGAGGCAAGACCAAGTGCTAACATCGCTGGCCTGAATCCCTCTCCCATGGCAATATCGAACGGCGTTTTGCTTGGGGCGCACGCGGCATCGCGCGAGGCACGACTCCTCGCCGCCAGAATGGTGAGGTTCAGGCTCCTCTCGACCGACGCTTGCAGGCGATCGTCACGCTATCGCTGCAAGGCAACACGAGAGTCGAGCCGTCTTTACCTCGTTCACGGACAGCCAGGCTGTCCGGGTCTGTCGCAGCGCCCTTCAATGTCGTTTCTCCGCTCCGAGAGCGAGCCTTTCACCCGCTTCAATACGAGGACTCCGGCTTGTCACACTTACCGGTGATCGTGGGCATGGGCGGCGTCAACCCGGCCGGCCGTACCTCGGGCCACCAGGCCTTCCGTCGCACCGTGCTCGACGCCCTTCCCGAGGCCGAGCAGACCTCCACCCTGCTCGGCCTGGCGGCGATGATGCGCCTGGCGCACTGCGACGCCGACCAGCGCTGGCACAACGCCCAGGGGCAGGTGCTCGATGCCGCCCAGCTGGCGCTGGAGACCCGCGACCAGGTGCTCAGTCACACCCTGATTCGTCGCATCGAGGACCCCCGTTTCAATGACGAGGGGCTGCCCGCCAATCGCCGCGCCAACCTGGCGCTGGAATCGCCGTTGACCTTTCGCCTGCGCCGCAGGCAGCTACCGGACAACCTGCCGCCCACCTGGCAGGTGCGTGAGGTCGATCGCCACCATCTGGAAGTCACGGTACCCGCCGGCCAGATGGACGTGATGCTGCCAGAGACCCGCCAGGCCCAGGTCCGCGCCGCCGGCCAGTTGCCCAGCGGCTTCGACCCGAGTCAGCTCTACCGTAGCGTGCACCACCCGCGCGGGCTTTCCATGGCGGTATTCGCCGCCAGCGACTGCCTCGGTGACAGTGGACTCGACTGGGACTCGCTGCGCGACCGCCTGGACCCGGACGCCATCGCCGTCTATGCCGGCAACTCCATCGGTCAGCTCGACGACGAGGGCTGGGGAGGCCTGCTCAAGAGCTTCGTCTCGGGCAAGCGCGCCACCTCCAAGCAGATGCCGCTGGGCTACGGCCAGATGCCCGCTGACTTCCTCAATGCCTATGTGCTGGGTAGCGTCGGTGCCACCGGCGCCGCTCTGGGCGCCTGCGCCAGCTTCCTCTACAACCTGCGCCTGGGCATCGACGACATCAGAAGCGGCCGCCGCCGCATCGTCATGGTCGGCACCTCGGACGCCCCGATCACCCCCGAGATCATCGAGGGCTTTCGCACCATGGGGGCGCTGGCCGACGACGACAGCCTCAAGGCGCTGGACGCCCTGGAGCTTCTGACCGACGCCGACTACCAGCGCGCCAGCCGTCCCTTCGCCCGTAACTGCGGCTTTACCATGGGGGAGTCCAGCCAGTTCGTGATGCTGATGGACGACAGCCTGGCGCTGGAAGTGGGTGCCGATATCCTGGCCGCCGCACCGGAGGTGTTCGTCAACGCCGACGGCTGGAAGCGTTCGATCTCGGCCCCCGGCATCGGCAACTACGTGACCCTGGGCAAGGCCTGCTCGCTGATTCGCGACATGCTCGGCGAGACCAGCCTGCGAGAACGCAGCTATATCCACGCCCACGGCACCTCGACGCCGAAGAACCGCACCACCGAGTCCCATGTGTTCGACGCCGTGGCCAAGGCCCACGGCATCACCGACTGGCCGGTGGTGGCGATCAAGGCCTACCTTGGCCACTCCCAGGGCAGCGCCGCCGGCGACCAGCTCACCAACGCCCTGGGCAGCTTCGCCTACGGCCTGCTGCCGGGCATCTGTACCCTCGACCGGGTCGCCGACGACGTCCACGCCGAGCGCCTGCGACTGTTCAAGGACACCCAGGCGTTCAAGGCCGACGCCAGCCTGATCAACGCCAAGGGCTTTGGCGGCAACAACGCCACCGGGGTGCTGATCTCCCCCGAGGCCACCGAACGGCTGCTGGCCAAGCGCCACGGCGCCGATGCCATGGCCGCCTGGCGCGAGCGTCGCGAGGCGACCCGGGCCCAGGCCGCCGTCTACCACCAACAGGCCGATGCGGGACACTTCGCCGTGCGCTATCGTTTCGGTGAAGGCGTGCTGGAAGGCCCTGAGCTTGAGGTCGGTGCCGACAGCATCCACATCCCCGGCTACCAGCAGCCCGTGTCGCTGAGCGTGGACAATCCCTTCGGCCGGCTCGACGAAGCCGGCGACGAGCTGGACACGCCGCTCGCTGACGAGAGACAGGAGAAGAGGTGATGACCACCGCCATCTATCCTGGCACCTTCGATCCCATCACCAATGGCCACTATGACCTGATCGAGCGCGCCTCGCGGCTGTTCGGCAAGGTGGTGGTGGCCATCGCCTCGAGCCCTGGCAAGGGCCCGACGCTGGACCTGGACACCCGCCTGGCGCTGACCCGCGAGGTGGTTGCCTCCCTTGGCAACGTCGAGGTGGTGGGCTTTTCCGGCCTGATGACGGAGTTCATGAAAGAGCAGAACGCCCGGGTGCTGCTGAGAGGCCTGCGCGCCGTCTCCGACTTCGAGTACGAGCTGCAATTGGCCAACATGAACCGCGCCCAGATGCCGGACCTGGAGACCGTGTTCCTGACCCCGGAGGTGGAGAACTCCTACATTTCCTCCACCCTGGTGCGGGAGATCTCTCGGCTGGGCGGCGACATATCGAAGCATGTGCACCCCAAGGTCGCACAAACCCTGCGTAGCCATTACAATACTTGACCATCACACTGGGAATTGACCTCGGCGCGCTGCGATCAGGCCGTGGTCTTCCCATTGATTCCGAACTCCAGGGTGGCTATCGGCCATGCCGAGCCCCCGTGCAGCCTGCCCGGCCCCCTCGCGACGGCGAGATTCCGGCGGCTCGCTGCCTTGGCCCTGTGGCCACGACTCTGCGCGAGGACCCCCAATGTCACTGATGATCACCGACGAGTGCATCAACTGCGACGTCTGCGAACCGGAATGCCCCAATGGCGCCATTTCTCCCGGCGAGGAGATCTACGTCATCGACCCCAACCTGTGCACCGAATGCGTGGGCCACTATGACGAGCCCCAGTGCCAACAGGTGTGTCCGGTGGACTGCATTCCGCTGGACCCGGAGCGGGTCGAGAGCCATGATCAGCTGATGGAGAAGTACCACATCATCACCGCTGCCTGAGTCCGGCAACGGGCCAAGCCTGCAGGACGACGCAAGCCACGCCCCGCACACCACCTCTCGCAAGCCACGACCCGAAAATCTCAACGAGCCGCCCAAGGGCGGCTCGTGTCGTTTCAAGGCCAGGGGCGGCACGCCGGCTAGAGCTTGATCACCGCCCGCCCACTCAAGGCGTCGGGCAGATCGGGGACGCTGATGCCCGCCACGCTCAAGGTCTTTATCGAAAGCGAGCGCTCAAGACACACCGTGAGGGTGTCGTCCTCGATCGCCACCCTGGCACCTTCGATGCAGCCAGGGGTATCGTCGGCGAGCCAGCCCATGGCCTCGATGCTGTCCAGCACTCGCTGGGTGGCCTCGGCCAGCATATCCTCGTCGGCGAGCCAGGGGGCGCTCGCCACCACCGCGGCAGACCTGGCCGCCTCGCTGGTCACCTGGGTCAACTGGTGCTGCTGCACCATGGCCACCGAATAGCTGACCAGGGCGTACAGCAACAGCAGGAAGATCGGCAGCACGATGGCAAACTCGATGGCCACTGCTCCGCCCTGGCGGCACGCCCGCGTGCCCTTGCCTCTATGCATGGTCTAGGTTCCTCCTCGACAGCCGGCCTGGGTTGCCTCGCAGGCAGTCAACGACTCGACGCCTCCGGCGTCCACCGCCAGCACCCGCACCTCCAGGGTGTTGATACCGATGCCCAACCCCTCGAGCAGCGGCTCGAGCAGTATCGTATTGACGTCCGTGAGGGTCCCGGACAACAGCGCCGAGAGCCCCAGGTCTGATAGCAGGCCGCTGAGCACGCCGGTCAGTTGAGCCCCCCCCTGGTCATCGAACTCCGCTCCCTTCTGCGCTGGCCAGCGGATGAGCTGCGTGGCATCACCAGTCCCGCCGGAGCGCACGGTCTGCGAAACCGAGCCGATGCCGAGCAATCCAGTACCCTCCACCGACTGGGTGACCTCGAGCAATTCGCGCCTGGCGGCGAGCGTCAGCGCGAGGCTATCGTCCGCTGGGGCCAGTGAACCGATCGCCGCCTTGCCACTGGCCCCGGTCACTCGCGTGCTCGCCTTCACACCGATCAGCCCAAGAACATTCAGCTCGACATCCAGCGCCACCCCGAGCTGGGCATTGCGTGCCACGCTGCGATAGCAACTGGAAGGTGCACAATCGCTCGCGAGGCTTGCCGCTGAGGGCCCCGGAGGGCCCACGGCGATGCTCGGCGGCGAGATGACGTCGAGTTCAAGCGAGATATCGGCAAGGCCTAGCCCCAGGCCGACAACAAGCGGCGAGAGGTCGGCCAAGCCGAGACTGACGCCATCCTGCTGCTTGCTGGTCGTCAGCAGCAACGCCCCTTCGAGCAGATCCCGTACCGGAACGCGTGCCTCGAGCAAGGATGTCATCGACACTTCGCCGCTGGTATCGATCGCCAGCAGCTCGCCCAGGGTGAAGCTCTCGCCCGGCGCGTCGCCAAGCACCGGGTTGCCACCCGCCAGATCCAACACCGATGCCAGTCGACTGCCCAGCGTGTGCAGATCCAGAGGTTCGTTCAAGGTCTGGGCCAAGTTCTGAGCCAGGCCCTCATCGAGGTCGACGTCCAGCGCTTCCACGTCCAGCACCTCGCCCAGGCTGACGTCCAGGCCCACGCCGTCATCTGCACCCAGCACGGTGAGATCGAGACTCCCCCCGATCAGCTTGCCGAGCAGCGCATCGAGCAGCGTCGACTCGCTGGTATCGAGCGCAAGCAGGCGGGTGCCGGCGCTCAGGGTCACCACTGCGGTTCGCCGCGCCACACCGCTGGCCTGGAACATGACCAGATCTTCCACCTCGTTCCCGAGCAGCTCTCCCAGGTTGGCCAGCAGGCTGCTGGGCACCTGGCGGTTCAGGACCACCCTGACGGCGTTGGCCAGTCCCGCCTCCTCATCAAAAGCACCTTCATCGTCCAGCGCCCCCTGGGTCACCGCCAGAGTGGCCTCGCCCTGTTCGCTATCGGCGCCCACGACGACTCCGTTGGCCGCGACGGCGGCGATGGCGGCCTGGCGCAGCTCTCCCGAGCGGCACGCCTCGCCCTGAAACAGCGCGTCGCAGCTTGCCGCCGTCGAGACCGCCGCCAGGTCGGCAGCCTGCTGAAGTCGGCGCTGCTCGAGATACAGGCGACCGGCGTCCAGTGCCAGCGTCACCACCACCACCAGCCCCACCAGCAAGAAGGCGGTCATCACGCCGATGGCGCCACGCTGGGAGGCCGGGCCACACCTGCGCTCCTTCGCTCGCCCAATCGCCTGAGAACTATCGCCCACCGGCCAGCCGGTTCTGGCCTTTCCGGTTACGTGATTCGGCCAGGGCTCAACCCGCGGCGACGGCGCCATGACACGTCTAGTCCTCGCCAAAGCCCGTCTCGATATAGCGCTCAGGAATCGGGTGGCCGAAGCTGTCCACATAGCGCTGGTAGATCTGACCTTGCACCTTGCCCGAAAGCGCCTGGGGCGAGGGTGACGCCAGGCGCCCGTCGCGCTGGACGGCCAGCAGCGTGCGGGTACGCTCGCCGAAGGGATCCCGGGTGGCCGGCAGGCGCACGACCTGCGACGAGGCAACGGCCTGGGAGCTGGTCTGCGCGGTTGCTGTCTGCTGCGCGCTGGCGCTGTCGGGCCAGAACACCAGCGCCAGGCTGACCAGCAGGCAGATAAGGGCGACGGTGACCAGCGTTCGCGGCTCGAGCAAGGTCTTTTTCGACAACAGGTTCGACAGCATGGACAGGCGCTCCTTGCACGGATGGATGGATCGACGAGGCTTCATGACTCTTCACTCTCGGCCTGCGCCCCCGGACGTGATACCGACGGCGATGCCGAGCCCGATGCAGAGAGCTCTGTGGCTGCAGCGCTATCGCGCACGCCCACCAGCCGTGCATCCACGCCGAAGTGCAGGGCGGCGTCGGCGGCACGCTGCCGCTGTCCGCTGCGGCTCAGCGCCAGCACCAGATTGGCGGCGGCCTGCTCGTGCCCCGGGTCCAGCTCGAGCGCGGTGCGGAACTCCTCGGCGGCGGCCCGATTGTCCCCCGCCAGCATCAGCAGATAGCCCAGGTCGTTGCGAATGCGTGGATCAATCGGCCGTGTCTGGCGGGCTTCGCGCATCAGCGCCAGCGCCTGCTCACGCCGTCCCTCGCTGAAGGCATTGCGGGCCAACCCGCGATAGCCGTCCGCAGCCAGGCAGGTGCCCAGCAGGGCCTCGTAGGCCCGGTCGCTGGTGACAGTGTCGCCGACGGCGCGTAGCGCCTCGCCCTCAAGCCGCCAGGCCAGCGGTAGACCATAGTCGCCGGCCTCTAGATGGGCCGCGGCCGAGCGCGGCTTGTCGTCGTCCAGCATGCGCTGGATCAGCGACAGCTCGACGCCGATCTCGGCGTCGTAGCGTCGGCCGCAGGGGCCGACGCTCTGCTCCGGGGCGGCCCGCGAGATGTCCGGCGACAGCGCGCCCAGCGCCGCCATCGACGTCGGGCCATCCGGTGTACTCGAGCATCCGGTCATCAGCACCACACCGGTGACCAGCCACAGGGGACGCATCTTCGGTAATGGCGAGCGCTTCTTCAGCGTTGTTGTCGTGCGCATGGGCGCCTCCAGCGATCCGTTGTCATGGTCCACCGAGCGACCCCATCAGGCCGCCCAGGTTGACCAGCGCAGGCCCTGCCATGACGATCAGCAGGGCGGGAAACAGGCACAGCATCATGACCAGCGACATGGTGCCGGAGAGCTGGCTGACCTTCTGTTGCAGCCGGGTACGTCGCTGCGCCCCGAGGCGATCGACCAGGGTCGCCAGACTGTCCCTGGCTCGCCCGCCGGTACGGGCGATCTGGGCGAACAGCAGAAAGAACTGCTCGACCCCTTCGCTGGCCTGCACCGCGGCCGCCTCTTCCAGCACCCGTTCCCGGTCCTGGCCGCTGTCGATACGATTGGCCACGACACGAAGCTCCAGCACCATGTCCGGGGTGGTCGCACCAAGCTGCTGGATCAGCCGGTTGAGCAGGCTCTCCAGGGTCATGCCGGTGTCCCACAGCATCCGCGTCACCTGTAGCACCAGCTCGATATCCTCATCGAGTCGCCGAATACGTCGTCGCCGCTTGCGCTCCATGGCGAGCCAGCCGAGCCCGAGCGCGAAGCCTCCCCAGGCGGCTCCCATGACAACCACCGCCATCGGTGGCCTGCCACCGGCCAGCGCCAGAAGCCCCCCCAGCATCACCGCACCGACAGCGAGCACGCCCCAGGCCAGCAACACCGCAAGCTGCGCCTTGGCACCGACATGCCCGCACTGGCGCAGGCGCAACGACAGTCGCGCCGCCATACCCTGCTGACGGGACCGACTACGCCACAGGCCGCGCCCCTCGCGCAGCAGCCGGGATTCGTCGTGGCGTCGCTCGCCCTCGGCGCCCAGCGGCCGGCGGGCGCTGATCAACAGCAGTGACGCCGCCAGCGCCAACGCCATCACCGCCCCGCTCCACCATAGGTTCCACATCCGCGCCTCCTGTTCGTTATCGTCATGTCGCGACGCGCCCGGGTTTACACCGACTTGAGCATTCGCCACAGCAGCCAGCCGCCGCCGAGCTGCAGCGCCACCGCCAGCATCAACGCCTGGCGTCCGCCGGCACTTTCGAGCATCGGTGCCAGAAATTCCGGCTGGGTGAAGTGGATAAACAGCGTCAACGCCAGCGGCGACAGTCCCAGCACCCAGGCGCTGACGCGGGTCTCGCCGGTCATGGCGGCGAGTTCTCGGCTGCTTTGCTCGCGTTGATGCAGGGCCGAGGCGAAGGCGTCGAGCATCTCGGAAAGGCTGCCGCCGTGACGCTGATTGATGCGTATCGCGGTGGCCAGCAGCCGCAGTTCGTCGAGCCTGAGTATCTGGCCCTCCCGGGCCAGGCCCTCGTCCAGCTCCTGGCCCAGCTGGCGACGCAGCTTTACCCGGGAAAGGGCATCCGACAACGGCGGTCGAGAGCGCTTGATGGCCTGTTCGAAGGCGGTTTCCAGGCCCTGACCGGCGCTGAGCCCTCGCGTGATCTGCCCAAGAAAGGGCCCAAGCTGGCGCCTCGCCCGGCGTCGCAGCCTCGCCGCCCTGAAGCGAATCAGGGCGTTGGCTGCCAGCACCATGACCAGCACCATGGCGGGGCCCCACACCGCCCCCAGCCGCGACAGCAGCAGCATCGCCAGCACCAGCAGGCTGCCTCCCGACAGCGCCACGACGGCCGGCGAGGCCGGCAGCCCCGCCGCGGTGAGTCGCTCCACCAGCCACTCCATCAACGAATCCTGGGACATCAGCCGCCGCCGGGCGGTACGTGTGCCACCTGCGGCGCGTTCTGTAAGCGCACTGGCGCTCTTCAGCAGCAGCCAGGCGGCGCCCCCCAGGCATAGGGCTACCAGCGAAAACATCCCCCAGACCGTCATGGCGAAGGCTCCTGCAGGGAGCTCAGCAGCCGGCGCCAGCCGATCGGTGAGTCATCGTCGCCCGGTGGCTGCAGCGAGGGCACCGCGCCACCGCCGGCTCGGTACAAGGGCTCCAGCTGGACTTCGCCGCGCTGGAGACCACCGACTCGCAGTACCTCGGCCACCCGACGCTTGCCGTCGCTGCCCCGCTCCACATGGACGATCAGATCGAGGGCGGTGGTGATGATCTGACGTACCAGGGCGTCGGTGCCCTGAAAGCGTGACATCCGTACCATCATTTCCAGGCGCACCACGGCGTCGCCGGCGGAGTTGGCGTGCACCGTGCTCATGGAGCCCTGGTGGCCGGTATTCATGGCCTGCAGCATGTCGAGCACCTCGTCGCCCCGGCTCTCCCCCAGCAGCACCCGGTCAGGACGCATGCGCAGGGCGTTCTTGACCAGGGCGCTGGCGCCGACTTCGCCCTCGCCTTCGATGTTTGGCGCCCGGGTCTCGAGGCGTACCACGTGTTGGCTCGCGAGTTGCAGCTCGGCGCTGTCCTCGATGGTCACCACCCGCTGGCTGGCCGGTATCGCCCCACTCAAGACGTTGAGCAGGGTGGTCTTGCCGGCACCGGTGCCGCCGCTGATCAGCACATTGCAGCGCTCTTCCACCGCCCTGCGCAGAAAGGTCATGAGGTTGGGCGGCACACTGCCCATGGCCACCAGGTCATCGGCACCCAGCGCCTCGCGGCGAAACTTGCGAATCGACACGCTGGGGCCATTGAGCGACAGCGGCGCGATGATGGCGTTGACCCGGGAGCCGTCGGCCAGTCGCGCGTCGACCATGGGGCTCGACTCGTCCAGCCGTTTACCCAGGGGGGCCAGCATGCGTCGCACCACCCTCAGCACATGGTCGTCGTCGAGGAAGTTGACCGCGCAGGGTTCGAGCCGACCACCGCGCTCGATAAACACCTGGGAATGGCCGTTGATCAGGATGTCCGAGATACCGTCATCGGCGAGCAGCGGCTCCAGCGGCCCAAAGCCGTTGAGCTCGCGGCAGACACCTTCGACCAGCCGCTCGAGACACTCGTCGGAACGGGCGTAGCCCCTGAGTCTGAGGGTCTCCTCGATCAGCTCCCGCACCCGCTGGCGTAGCTGCAGCGGATCATCCAGCAGTCCCCGTGAATCATCCTCGAGGCGCTCGATGACCAGCTGGTGCAACTCGCTGACCAGCCCAGGCCCCACCACCGGGGCGGACTGGGGCTCAGTTTCCTGGACTCGCTTTTGACGAAAGTGCATGCATCCTCCTGATCGCCGAACACCAGCCGTCGAACGCCAACCTTCAGGGACTGAAGCCGACCTCGGAGACACGCTGGATCTCCTGGGCATCACGGGGATCGAACATCAGCTCGAGAAAATTGGGGTCATAGTCCTCGAAAGCCTCCCCAGGCATCGGCCCCAAATCGACCCCGGCAGCCAGTGGCCGCACCAGGTGGGGGGTCACGATCATCACCAGCTCCTTCTCGTCGCGATCCAGTCGGGTGGAGCGAAAGAAGCTGCCGATCACCGGGATATCGCCAAGCCCCGGAATCTTGTCCACGCTCTGGATGATGTTGCGACTGACCAGGCCACTGATGATGAAGCTCTCGCCGTTGCCGAGCTGCACGGTGGTGTCGGTCCTGCGCACGTTGAGTGCCGGCACCGCCACTCCTGCGGTCTGCACGCCCCGGGAGAAGTCGAGTTCGGACACCTCGGGCGCCACCTTGAGCATGATCCGACGCTCATCGAGCACCGTCGGCGTCAGCTGCAGGCGAATACCGAACTCCTTGAAGTCGACGCTGATCTCGTCATCGCCGCTTTGCACCGGGAAGGGAAACTCGCCACCGGCCAGGAAGCTGGCGGTCTGGCCCGACAGGCTGACCAGGCTGGGTTCGGCCAGGGTGTAGGCGAAGCCGTTGGCGCTCAGCGCACTGATCGCCGACAGCACCCCGCTGGTGTTGACCTGGATGATCGAGAAGCCACCGTCTCCGGCGTTGGGTGCCACCGCACCGCCAGAAAGGAAGTCGAGGGTCTCGTCGCTGCGCCCCAGCGCGAAGCGGGTCGAGCCGGCCTGGTTGCGACCGATGAAGAAGCCGGCCGAGGCCATGCGACTGCGGTTGACCTCGACGACGCGGATATCCGTCTGCACCTGAACAGGGCCTAGCTGCTGGCTGGCATCGATAGGAGGGGTAGCGAAGCGTGACACCGCCTGATCGTGGCGTTCCAGCGACCTCGTAACGCCACGGATCTCGGCGCTGGAAGAATGGGGGGCCAGCGAATACTCGCCTTCGAGCCCCTCGCCGCCGGCGGGACGTACCTGAATGAGCGTCTCACGGGGCTGGCTCGCCCCCGCCGTCCACACCTTGAGGGTGGTGCTGCCCGGCCCCACCGCGGTGACCAGCAGCGAACGCGGGTCCAGAACCTGGGCCTCGACCACGTCGCCCCGCCCCACCGCCGTGCGGGTGATACGGCCGGGCTGGCCCAGCCACTCCTGATCGCCGACCGCCAGGGTCAGCGGCGGCTGTTGCGCCAGCGCCAAGCCGTTGCTTGTCGTGACGCCGGCCAGCATAAGTGCCAGACCGAATACAAGGCCAAGCACCAGGCTACGCCCAAGGCCGAACATCAGGCACGGTGCCGAAGGGGCCGCGTTCGCCAGACGGCTAACCGGTGTTCCGGCGCACGTACCCCCGCGCCCCGATCTGCGTGGGACGATCTCATTGTCTCGCGTCATGGTCCTTCCTGTTCCCTGCGCGGGCGCGGTATCTCGCCTTTCCCTCGGCGACTACCGGCCTCTCGTTATGGTTGTCTGCCTGCTTGCTCCACCGCCGTCACGGCAGGGTGACCACGCTGCGACTGGCGCCGACGTGCTGCACCACCCGATAGCCGGTCTGTGGCGGCGCGGGAGCACTTTTCGCTGCCGGTCGCTCGACACCGGTCAACTCCTCGAAGCTGACGGTCTGGCCCGGCTCACTGAGGCTCTGGCCCAGGGATACCGGCAGGAAGCTGGCGCCGCCTGCCATCATGCGCAGATCATCGATCCCCTCGCCAAAGCCGGCGGCCTCCTCGCTGCCCACCACCGCCAGGCGCAGCCGCCCGGTGGTCTCGGCCAGCAGCAGCCGGGCGGTCTCGGTCTCGGGCATCGCCAGCACCGCGGTGCGCTCTCCACCCTTTTCGTCGTCACCGTCCACGCCCACCAGTCGCTCGCCGACCCCCAGCACCGACACGTCGGCAAACAGTCGTCGCGCCAGGCGGTGTCGCTCGCCACCTTCCCCCTGAGCCTCGGCAAAATAGAGCACGTCGACGCGATCCCCCGGGGCGACGAAACCACCGCCCCCGATCACTGCATCGATGCCGACCCCCACCGCGCGAAAGCCCGGAGGCACCACCTCGGCCAGGGCACTGCCACCGACAAAGCCGCTTTCACGCAGCACGTCGCCTTCCGCCAGAGGACGTGCCAGGCGCGTGTCGGGCAACTGATCGAGAGTAGAGAAGGTGCTTGCAGGCGGCTTGGGGAAGTAGGCCAGGCGCAACGCGTCTTCGAGATCGGCAGGACGCTCCCCCGCTGCAAGGTCCCTGGCCGCCACCAGAACCGGGTGGCCCAGAGGTTCAGGGGTGGGCTCGGGGCCTGACACCGAATCGACGCTCGTCGTCATCGCGGTACGACTTAGCGACCAGCCGATAAAGGCCATGACCAGAGCGCAGAGCACCAGACCACCAGCCAGCACCCTTAATAGGAGAGGTGACATTAAGAAAGGCCTTTATAATCTATATAAAATCAACGGCTAGGTGCCGTCACCGTCACCACTGTCGGTAATTCCTGATATCTGGGTATCAAGCAGGTCTGTGATGCTATCCATGACACCGCTCTGAACGGCGAGCACGATCGCGACACCAATTACAGCAAGAATGATCGCATACTCGATCGCGCTGGCACCGCGCTGTCCACGGTAGCGGGGGTGATTCAGGGTGGAAATATTGCGCACAGGGGCCGCCTCGCCCCGGGAAAAGCGCTGGAATACTTTCATTTTGACACTCCTGCGTAAAATCGTTTTTTTCTTTGTATATCGCCAGCTTTTCGCGAGTGATTCCTGTTTTCTTCTTATACCTCCTGCCTTTTATTAATCCTTTTTTATTAATATCGACCTCTCTTTATTAGTAGTCATCCTGACTATTTTTGTCATCCTCTAGAATGAAACCAAGCGTATCTATTGATTAACAGGAGATACAGATTGTTTCATCACACGAGATGACACTTGAATGATATATCGGACATTTCAACTCCAGACATGGCCCGCCCTGAGCAACCACTTCCCGCGACGCGACCGCCATGCCTGGCGACGGCATTACCTTGAGGCCGTCGCCTTGGGGTCATGGCCTTGACCCCCTTCCCCCATCACCGGACACTTGCCCACCTCGCCGCCGTCCCGTTACGCCCTTGCCTTCAGCCGAACAGGCCTTTCATCGTGTCGACCTCCACCAGCACCTTCTCGTCCACCCTCGAACGCCTGCCGCGCATCGCCGGCCTGGCCTGGCCGATCATCCTGTCCAATATCACGGTGCCGCTGCTGGGCCTCGTCGACACCGCCGTGGTCGGCCACCTGCCCGACTCACGCTACCTGGCCGGAGTGACGCTGGGCGCGACCCTGTTCGGCTTCCTCTACTGGGGGTTTGGCTTTCTGCGCATGGGGACTACCGGCCTGACCTCCCAGGCGCTGGGACGCGAGCGCGACGATCAGGTGCGCCATCTGCTGGGGCAGTCGCTGCTGTTGGCAGGAGGGATCGGACTTGCGCTGATCCTGCTGGGTGACCCGCTGATCGCGCTGGGGCTGTGGCTACTGGATGGAAGCCCCGAGGCTACCGGGCTCGCCGAGAGCTACGCCGCCATTCGTCTGCTGTCGGCGCCAGCGGTGCTGGCCAATTACGCCATCCTCGGCTGGTTCCTCGGCCAGCAGAACAGTCGGGTGACGCTGTTGCTGCTGCTGACCAACAACGGCGTCAATATCGTGCTCGATGTGCTGTTCGTAGTGGGACTCGACATGACCAGCGACGGCGTGGCCTGGGCCACGGTAATCGCCGACTACACCACCGCCGCCCTGGGGCTGTGGCTGTGCCGTCGACGCTTGGGCCGACTGGGCGGACATTTCGAGCGGGCGCGGCTGTTGACCATTGGCGCCTACCGGGAGCTGTTCTCGGTCAACGCCAACCTGTTCGTGCGCACCCTTGGCCTGCTGTTCGCCCAGGCCTTCTTTACCGCCCAGGGGGCGTCCCAGGGGGACACCGTGCTGGCCGCCAACGCGGTGCTGCTGCAGTTCATCATGCTGACCTCCTACGGCCTGGACGGCTTCGCCAACGCCGCCGAGGCCCTCACCGGTCACGCCATCGGTCGCCGTCGTTTCGATGACTTCGCGCTGTCGGTGCGCGCGGCGGCGTTGTGCTCGCTGGCCACCGCGGCCCTGGCAAGCCTCGCCTTCGCGCTGGGTGGCAACGCCCTGATCGCGCTGCTTACCGGCCTGCCGGAGGTGCGCGCCACGGCGGCCCAGTTTCTGCCCTGGATGGTCGCCATGCCGCTGATCGCGGTGTGGAGCTACCTGCTCGATGGGGTCTTCATCGGCGCCACCGCGATTGCCGAAATGCGCAACTCCATCTTCATCGGTCTGGCGGTCTATCTGCCGCTGTGGTGGCTGACCCAGGGGCTCGGCAACCACGGCCTGTGGCTGGCCTTTACGACCTTTACCGCAGTGCGCTCGGCGGTACTTGTGACCTACTATCTTCGCTATCGCAGCACGCGCTGGCGTGACACTGCCTGAGGAGCGACGGCCGAAGATCACCGATGGTGAATGTGCCGAGACGTTATCTGCCTTACAGGTGGTTTTGACTCACGGGCGCCTGCTGCGGCACCGTTGACTCCCAGTGGCCCGGGAAGGCCCTCTTTCACAACCAGAAGAAGCGATACACGCCATGCTGAGAGCATTGTCACGACCCGCCGTGAAACTGGTGGAACGCTATCTGCCAGATCCCTACATCTTCGTCCTGTTGCTGACGATCATCGCCGCCGCAGCAGCCATCGCCATCGAACGCCAGTCGCCCATGGCCGTGCTCACCTATTGGGGTGATGGCTTCTGGAACCTGCTGAGCTTCTCCATGCAGATGCTGCTGGTGCTGGTCACTGGCTTCATGCTGGCAAGCTCACCGCCGGTCAAGCGACTGCTGCAGAGCCTGGCAGGCCTTGCCAACAATGCCGGCGCCGCCATCCTGCTGGTGACCCTGGTGTCGCTGGCGGCCAGCTGGATCAACTGGGGCTTCGGTCTGGTGGTCGGCGCCCTGTTCGCCAAGGAGCTGGCCCGGGTCATTCGGGTGGACTACCGCCTGCTGGTGGCTAGCGCCTACTCCGGCTTCGTGGTCTGGCACGGTGGTCTTGCCGGCTCGGTGCCGCTGACTATCGCCACCGATGGCCACTTCTCGGTGGAGCAGATCGGCGTGATCGGCACCAGCGAGACGATCTTCTCCTACTTCAACCTGTTGATCGTGCTGGCCCTGTTCATCGCGGTGCCGCTGGTCAACCGGCTGATGCTGCCCGGCGAAAAGGAAAGCGTCTACGTCGATCCGGCGCTGCTGGGAGATGACGAGGACCGTCGGGTACGCATCACTCGCCCGGCCGAGCGCCTCGAGAACAGCATGACCCTGGCGCTGCTGGTGGGCGTACCGGGTCTGATCTATCTGATCAGCTACTTCGTCGGCGGCGGCGGTCTGAACCTGAACGTGGTCAACTTCATGTTCCTGTTCCTGGCCATCATCCTCCACCGCACCCCCCAGAGCCTGCTCAACAGCCTGCACGAGGGCATCAAGGGTGGCGCCGGCATCGTCATCCAGTTCCCCTTCTACGCCGGCATCATGGCCATCATGATCCAGTCGGGACTGGCCGAGACCATGTCCGAGGCGATGATCTCCTTTGCCACCGAGACCAGCCTGCCGTTCTGGACCTTCCTCAGCGCCGGCATCGTCAACATGTTCGTGCCCTCCGGCGGCGGCCAGTGGGCGGTTCAGGCCCCGGTGGTCATTCCTGCCGCCCAGGCGCTTGGCGTAGATATTCCCCGTGCGGCCATGGCCGTGGCCTGGGGTGACGCCTGGACCAACCTGCTGCAGCCCTTCTGGGCGCTGCCGGTACTTGGCATCGCCGGGCTAAAGGCCAAGGACATCATGGGCTTCTGCCTGATCCAGTTGTTCGTCACCGGCATCATCATCTCGGTCTGCCTGACCTGGCTGTAGAGGCCTCCCGGAGCGTCAGTCGGGCGCCTGGTGGCCTGTACAGCCGAGGCGACAACTGACTTTCAACGAGCGCCTTGTCCCCTTGCCGGGGGGCAAGGCGTTATGCTGTGGTGGAGCGCCAGACAGACGCCAACAGCCCCCCCCCGCGCACCGTATTCCGAGGAAACTTCGATGGCAGAGCAGAGCCTACCGGGTCAGCACGAATTGAGCATGACCGTACTGATGACCCCCGACATGGCCAATTTCAGTGGCAAGGTACACGGTGGTGCCATCCTCAAGAAGCTCGACGAGGTCGCCTACGCCTGCGCCAGTCGCTACTCGGGCCATTATGTGGTGACCCTGTCGGTGGACCAGGTGCGCTTCAAGCAACCGATCCACGTGGGCGAGCTGGTGACTTTTCTGGCCAGCGTCAACCATGTGGGCCGCTCTTCCATGGAGATCGGCATCAAGGTGGTGGCGGAGGACATCCGCCAGAAGGTCATTCGCCACACCAACAGCTGCTACCTGACCATGGTGGCGGTGGACCCCGACGGCCGCCCGGCCTCGGTGCCTCCGCTGACCCTGGACACGCCAATCCGCAAGCTGCGCTACGAAAAAGCCGCGCTGCGCAAGAAGTTGCGCAAGCAGGCCGAAGAGGAAGAGATGCGAACGAACCAGGAACTGGGCGAGCGCTGAAGGCGTGCCATCCCCCGACAGCTCGATACGTCTTCACACAACAAGTCCACACAACCAGTCCACACAACAAGGCCGCCCCGAAGGGCGGCCTTGTCGATTGCCGGGCGGGCAGCGTGACGCTCAGCCGCAGGCCAGCTCACGGATGACATCGGCATCATCCAGGCGCACGTTGAGGCGATCCAGCCGCAGGTCCATGGTGGCAACCCCGCCGGGACGCAGCACCCGCACCGTCTTGGCCCCGCTCTCGGCCTTGAGCCGTTCATCGAAGCTGGCGTCGTAGCTCTGGCCGACCAGGCCCTGCACCGCCTCGGCGTCGCAGGCCTCGGCCATGGGAGCGCGCTCCGGCGGCAGCGGTGCCGGTTCGCCGGATCCGCCGGACGACGACGAGCAGCCGGCCAGAGCCGCGACCAGCAGCAGGGGAAGAAGTGGTTTCATCGATGGCCTCCAGTGCCAGAAATCCTTGTGCAAGCGCCCGCCAGCCTCGTATCGCTGCAGCGCGCCTCAAAACCTATCACGGCGCTGCGCCTGACGGACAGGCCGTGGTCAACTCGTTGCCAACTGACAGACCTGGCGGTCGGGACGACGAACATGGAACCTGTTGGAGACAGCAATGGCGGGAAAGTTCCGACGGAGAAACGGATAGCGCGAGTCAGCAGAGGCACGGCGACAAAGAGCACCCATGGGGAGAAAAGCGACGACGAGGCGGCTCACCGCCGTGGTTCTTCTCGCTGCCCCTACGTTTCCTGGCTCGGTCTAGCGGGAACGTTTCCGGCTAGACCGAGCCTTTCTGGCTAGCTGGAGCTTTTCTGGATCGCCTCTCCACCCTTCTCGATATCCTCGCCCACCCCACGAACGGTGTTGCAGCCGTTCAACAGCGCCAGGGTGAATACTGATACCAGAATCAACGACAGCATCCTTTTCATGGTTCCTATCTCCTTGCAGCCAGGCAGGTAAGCGAAATACATCATCCTCTGACAATCTAGCACGATCACCGCCCATCGCTAGCCTCCCAGCCAACGCTCGGACGAGGTAATCCGCCACACGGCACAACGCCAGACGCCGTCCGGCAACTGCGAAGCCCCTTCACGTCAGTGCCAAGCCACTCACGACAGCGCCACCTGGGACATGACCATCGCGTGGCCGCTTATGATAGCGCCAGCTTGAGGATGATCACGCCAATCACCGCCACCGTCAGCCACTTGACCACCATGGCGCCACGGGAGCTCATGTTGACCTTCACCGCCAGCCAGGCCCCGGTCATGCTGCCGGCAGCCAGCACCAGGCCGTAGCTCCAGCGCACCTGGTCGTGCCACAGGAAGATGGCCAGCGCCGGCAGGGTGTAGACCAGGATGATCAGTACCTTGAAGGCGTTGACCTGGCCAAGATCGATCTTGAGCATGCGATAGAGCACGATCATGAACAGGATGCCGACACCCACCTGCAGAAAGCCGCCATAGAGCCCGATGACAAACATCGCCAGATAGACCCCAGGGGTCAGTCGCTCGACGGTCAGCGGGCGGGTGTCGAGCTTCGGCTGGGGCAACAGCATGATGATCGCCGCGGCCACCATCACCACCATCAAGATGGTTTCGAACAGGGCGTCGCTGACCCTGAGCGCCAGCCACACCCCCAGCATCGAGCCCAGTACCGCGGGCACCGACAGGCGCAGGCTGAGACGGATATGACGGGCACCGGCGCGGAAGAAGTTGGCCACCGCCGACACGCTCTGCAGGGTGATCGACACCCGGTTGGTACCGTTGGCCACCTGCGGCGGCAGGCCCAGAAACATCAACAGCGGCAGGGTCAGCATCGAGCCCCCGGCCGCCAGCACATTGATAAAACCTGCCACGATACCCGCAAGCAGCAGGGCCACTCCCTCGACTGGCGTCATCTGTCGTCCTCTGTTCGAATCATCTGCGTTGTCACCCTGCCCACCCGCTCTGATGTACCCTAGGCGCTGGACACCATCCTGGAGGCCTTGCATGAGCGACTTCGTCGTCGATCCGCGCCTCGTCGCGGACAGCTACCCCATCACCGAACTGCCACTGTGTCAGCTGCGGCTGATGGACGACGCCCGCTATCCCTGGCTGGTGCTGATCCCGCGCCGCGCCGAGGTGAGCGAGGTGTACGATCTGTCCGAACAGGACCAGCAGCAGCTATGGCGAGAGGCCACCCGCATCGGCAAGGCGTTGAAGGCCTATGCCAGCGGCGACAAGCTCAATATCGCCAGCCTCGGCAATATGGTCGCGCAACTGCACATCCACGTCATCGTTCGCCACCAGGGCGACCCCGCCTGGCCTGGCCCGGTGTGGGGTCAGGGCCAGGCGACGCCCTACGACAAGGACAGCCTTGCCGCCACCAAGGACCGTATCCTGGCGCTGGCAGGCGGGCTGTCCTTCAAGGGTTGAACGAGACGGTGTGATGCTCGGGGCAGTGCCCCGGGCATGGCCCCGGGCCGCCAGATAGCGGACTACAGCCCAGGTCCTATCGCGAAAGCCAGGTCGAAGCGGCCTGGCTCAGGCTCCCAGTCCCCCTGGTCGCCCTCCGGGGGACATCAGTGGCAGGCTGGGGTCGCTGGCGCCGACCTGAGACATCAGCAGGATCCCGAGCCCGGCGATCAACAGCCCCCCGGTCAGCGCTACCAGCGCACCCAGCCGCGCCATCACTCGACCACGAGCGGCGGAGGTCCGTGCGGCACGGGCGGCGACCCAGTCCCGCGCCAACACGCTGGCAAGCCCCAGCGTCGATACCGTCAAGGCGGTACCCAGCGACATCGCCAGTACAGCGGCCACCCCCATCCAGGGCTGGCCGAGCAGGCTGGTCACCCCCATCAGCAGCACCGCCCCTGAGCAGGGTCTTGCGCCGATCGCCAGCACCGCAAGCCAGGCCTCCCGACGCGGCCCGTGGGGCGAGACATGATGATGGCCGGAGCAGCAATCGTGGTGTTCGTGGTGACCGTGGTATTGGTGGTGGCGGTGCGGTTCATGAGGGCCATGGTGGCCATCATGAGAAGGCGCCGGGTCCGCCGAGGAGGATCGCGCGATCTTGAGCAGTCGTCCAAGCGCCCGTGCACTCAGCCACAGGCCCAGCAGCGCGACCAGCGCAAAGCTCAGTCGCTCAACCCAGACCACGCTGCCCAGGGCCTCCCGGGTCAGCCAGCCAAGCCCCTGCACCAGCGCCAGGATCAGCACGATGGCCACCGCACCCTGCAGCAGGGCGGCCGCCACCGACAGCGCCAGGGCCCGCCGCCAGGCTCCGCCCTGGGAGACCAGGTAGGCACTGATCACGGCCTTGCCGTGGCCTGGCCCGGCGGCATGGAAGACACCGTAGAACAGGCTCAGGCCGATCAAGGTCAGCCAGGCGTCGGAGGAAGGCGTCCGGTCGAGCAGCGTTACCGCCTGGGTCAAGCGGCGGTGCAGGTCGGCCTGCATGGCGATGACCCAGTGTCCGAGGGCGTCCAGCGCTCCGCTGGCCTCGAGCGCCAGGATGAGCACCGCCACCACGCCCAGCGCCAGAGCCAGCTGCAGCCAGGGTCGTTGCCAGCTCAGCATGACACCCGCCCCGTCTCGGCAAAGAAGCGACCGAGCCCCTGGGGGGCGCTATCGTCGACATCGAGCTGGGCCGCCGCCATGACCTTCTCGGGATCGGGGTCGGCGACGATGATCGACGCCTGACAGGCATCCGGCACGCTCAACGCCTGGGCCAGAGGCCCCTCGTCGTCGGCTTCGTGCACCACCTCGACGTAGTAGGAGGGATCGAAAACGCGATATTCCAGGGTACTGCCGGCAAGGTCCTGAGGCTCGGCCAGCGGCAGCCGAAAGTGCAGCACCACGCGCTCGTCACGGGCCATCACTGTGGCTTCGCTGACCGCTGCGAAGGCCAGCGCCTGGCCGTCGACCTCGGCCTCGGTAAAGAAGTCCCGGGGCGCAAGATTGACCAGCATGTCGCCCCCCAGCCGATCCAGCGCGGCGTCCTGGCCGTCCTCGGCGGCGCGAGCCTCCTCGAGCAGCACCAGGCTGTAGAAGGGATCCAGGCGCCACACCTGGCGCAGGGCGGTGACCCTGCCCTGGTCGTCGGTCTCGAGCGTCACCGACAGATCCACCCAGCTATGGGGATGCGCCATCGCCAGTGTGGCGGGCGCCAGCCACAGGCCGGCGCCCAGCGCGAGAGACAGAAGAAATGCCGCCACGGCGCGGCGATGCAAGTCCAAAGCGGCCTGAAATCCGGCCACAGCACGCGAGAGATAGATCAACGGGCTAGTCTTCCTTGTAGTTCGACAAACAGGGGTTCCACCACCGCAGGCGGCAGGCGCCGCCCGCCACGGTAGCCTTGCAGCGAGACGCTGGCACCGGAGGCGCCGGCAGGCTCGACCCGCGCCTCGAGGCGATAGCCCGGCGGACGTGCCAGGGAGGCGTCGATACGCCCCAGTTCGCCGTCGGCCTGGGTGATGACATAGCCCTGCTCAAGCAGCATCGCCAGGGTTTCGTTCAGGGCCGGCCCGGGCGCCACCGCGACCAGCATCTGGCGCGGCGGCTCGGCCATCGATGATGAGCCGGCGCAGCCCGACAGCCCGACGGCCATCAGCATCACCGACAGGCTCAGCAGTCTCTTTCCGGGGGCCTTTCCCTCCACTGATGTCCACCTTCGCGTCATTGCACACCCCCGCTGCTGGATGCCACCGACGCCAGTTGCTGACGCACCGATGCGCAGAAGTCGGCGTCACTGGCGGTGCGCGACTCACGTAGCTGGCCGGTCCAGTCAAACAGGCGAATATCCCGCGTCAGACGGACGTCCTGGCCATCCAGCGCCACCGAGACCCGCTCGACCCGGGTCGCATCGTCGTTGGTACCCCAGCCCCAGGAGCCAAAGCCGACCCCTACGCCGGCGCCGACGTGGCCACCGCTGCCACCCAGCACGAAGCCGCCCAGGCGTGGGCGCACGGCGTCGGCGTTATGGTAGGTGGTGCGCTCGGTCTTCTCGGCGCTGACCACCCCGAGTGCGGTATCGGTATCACGCACCAGGAAGTCGCGGCCTTCCAGCACCGTGACCACATCGGCCAGGGATACCGAGCCGGCTACCACCGGCCATTGACACCCGGACGAGGGAGCGGGTTCCGCCACCGGCATCTGCTGAGGCGTGCTCTGACAGGCGCTTAGCCAGGGCAACAGGCCCAGCACCGCCACTGATGAGCATTTCGCCCAAATGTTGCGGCCTCTATCGGGCAAATTTTTGTACATTTGCATCAGGACCTCCCAGCCAGGGGCGTGAAATACTGTCAAGAGTCTACGCTGTCCCGAGCCACGGGCAAACGCTCGCCCAGCCGAACCTCGGGCCCAGCGGCGATCGGCCTGTCGCCCCTCAGGCGTGCGCCCACCTTTTCACCAGAGGACCGACCATGAACCTGTTGATCTGCCCCGACAGCTACAAGGATGCCCTGGCCGCCAGCGACGCCGCCCGCGCCATTGCCGAGGGGGCCCGCCGCGCCGACCCGGACATCACCATCGACGAGTGCCCCATGGCCGATGGTGGCGAGGGCAGCCTCGACGCCCTGCTCGGCGCCACCGGGGCCGAAAAACGCAGCGTCAGGGTACAGGACGCCCTGGGGCGCCCCGCCGAGGCCGCCTGGGGTTGGCACCCAGAGTCCCGCACCGGCTATATCGAGCTGGCCGAGGCCAGCGGCCTGCAGGCGCTGAGCTCGTCAGAGCGCACCGCGCTGGACAGCACCACCCACGGCGTCGGCGAGCTGATCCTGGCCGCCCTGGACGCTGGCGCCGAACGCCTGTTGATTACCCTGGGCGGCAGCGCCACCAACGACGGGGGCGCCGGCATGCTGGTGGCCCTGGGTGCCCGCCTGCTCGACGCCGACGACCAGCCGATTCCCCCCACCGGGGCTGGGCTCGAGGAACTGGCACGGGTGGATCTGTCGGGGCTCGATTCGCGCCTGGCCGATGTCAGGGTGGAGGCGGCGGTGGACGTGGACAATCCGCTGCTGGGCGAGCGCGGCGCCAGCGCGGTCTTCGGTCCCCAGAAGGGTGCCAGCGAAGCCGATGTAGCGCGCCTGGACGCCGCCCTGGCGCACTGGGCCGACAAGGCTGCCGAGTGCCTCGGCGAGGACCTGCGCGACGCCCCCGGCACGGGCGCGGCCGGGGGCATGGGCTTTGCCGTCGCTGCCTTCCTTGGCGGCGAGCTTCGCCCAGGTATCGAGATGATCATGGAGCAGGCCGGCATGGACGAACGCCTGGCACGAGCGGATCTGGTGATCACCGGCGAGGGCCAGCTCGATGGCCAGAGCCTGTCGGGCAAGACCCCGATCGGCATTTCGCGGGCGGCCCGCGCCAAGGGGGTGCCGGTGATCGTGCTGGCCGGTCGTATGGCACCAGGCTGGCAGGCGGCGCTGGACGAGGGCGTCAGCGCCGCCTTCGCCCTGGCCGACGGCCCGATGGCACTGGACGAGGCGCTGGAACGCTGCGCCGAGCTGCTCGCCGATCGAAGCGAGAACCTGATTCGCACGCTCCAGGCCATCGGCCGTTGAAGGGAGGCCCGGCCTACCGAGGTGACAGGGCTGCCCTTGAAAGCGGCCTTCGTCATCCCTATGTCATCCCTACGTCATAGGCAGGCGTCATCAATGGACGCTATCGTGGCGATGGAAGAGATTCACTCTCCAACGCCCTCCCTTAGGGATAGACTGGAACACAGCGATCAAGGAGGTATTGCATGAGCGACACTAACGCCATCGGCCTGCATTCAGGCAGCGCCAGCGATCTGGCCGAAAAGCTCAACGAGCTCCTGGCCAACTACCAGATCTTCTACATGAACGTTCGTGGCTATCACTGGAACGTGAAGGGCTCGAACTTCTTCGAACTCCACGAAAAATTCGAGGAATTCTACACCGACCTGCTGGCCAAGGTGGACGAGGTCGCCGAGCGCATCCTGACCCTCGGTCACAAGCCGGTTCACGCCTACAGCGACTATATCTCGCTGTCGCGCATCACCGAGGCCAAGGACGTGCATGACGGCGAAGCCTGCGTGCGCGGCGTGCTGGAAGGCTACCAGCGGCTGATCGAACTGCAACGCGAGATCCTGTCCGTTGCCTCCGACGCCGACGATGAAGGCACCGCCTCCCAGGTCGGAGACTACATCCGAGAGCAGGAAAAGACCGTGTGGATGCTGGGCGCCTACCTGGGCTGACCCCCTGGCGACCCACGCAGTGCAAAGGAAGACGCCCCGCTCGGCTTGAGCGGGGCGTCGTCGTTTACGGCGGTCACTTCAGGCGTCGTCGACGGCCTGACCATCGTTGCCCAGCGTCGCCGGCGACTGAGCCGCCCTTTTGAGCTCCTCCGGCAGCGGCTTTTTCATCCGCGCGCCGAGGCGTTCGAGCTCGAGCGCCTGAGCGACCAGGCTGCCCTGGCCCTGGGACAGCCGGTTCATCGCCTGGTGATGACTGGCGCTGGCGCGCTCCAGGTGCTTGCCGACGTCGTCGAGGCTGTCGACGAACCCCGAGAACTTGGCCAGCAGGCGCTCTGCCCGTGACACGATGACCCGGGCGTTCTCGTTCTGGCGCTCCATGCTCCAGAGCCCCGCCACGGTCCGCAGACTGGCCAGCAGGGTGGTCGGGGTGACCACCACCACCTGGCGGTCGAAGGCTTCCTGGAACAGCGAAGGATCACGCTCGAAGGCCGCGGCGAAGGCCGGTTCCACCGGTACGAACAGGAACACGAAGTCCGGCGAATGCAGCCCCGGCAGGGCCGGGTAGTCCTTGGCGGCGAGTCCGCGGATATGGCTGCGCAGCGAGGTCAGGTGGGCGCTCATGGCGCTTTCGCGCTCGGTTTCGTCGTCGGCGTTGACCACCCGGGTCCAGGCGGTCAGGGAGACCTTGGCGTCGACGATCAGGTGGCGATCCTCGGGCAGGTAGATGATGGCGTCGGGACGCTGGCGTCCCTGCTCGCCGTTCATCGACACCTCGCGGCGGTACTCGATGTCGCGCCGCAGGCCGCTGCGTTCCAGCACGGTCTCCAGCATCAACTCGCCCCAGCCGCCCTGGGCCTTCTGGTCGCCCTTGAGCGCCCGGGCAAGCCCCGCCGCCTCCTCGCCGAGGCGGGCGTTGAGACCCGCCAGCTGCTCGATCTGGGCCTTGAGCGATACCGCCTCGCGGCTGTGCTGTCCGGTCAGGTCCTCGACCCGCTGGCGGAACTGGTCCACCTGCTCGCGAAACGGCTTGAGCAGCGACTCGAGTCCCTCGCGGCTCTGGGTCTGGTAGGCCTGCTGGCGCTCGTCGAAGACCTGGCCTGCGAGCCGATGAAATTCCTGCTTGAGCTGCTCCCGGGAGGATTCCACCAGCGCCATCTGCTCGCGATGACGCGCCGCCATCTGCTCGCGCTCGGTCTCCAGACGGGCATTGTGCTCACGCACATCGGCGAGCTGCTGACGGGCGGCGCCGAGCTCGCCCCGCTGGGTCTCGAGCTGCTCTCGGCTGGCGTCGAGCTGGGCATCGCTGATGGCCAGCTCCTGCTCGAGCTGGCGTGCGGCCTCGCGCCGCTGCTCGAGCTGAGCCTTGGTCGTCTCGAGCTCTGCTGCCAGGGCCTGTTCACGCCGCTGCCCCTGTCGATGCCCTCGCCAGGCCAGCGCCAGCAACGTCATCGCCAGCAGCGAGACGCCGGCAAGAGCCGGCGCCAGGGGCTGGGCGAACAGTGACTCGAGGGCCGGACTCATCTCAGCCTCATATCAGCGGGTGCCCTCGGCCAGGTCGCCGATCAGCGCCTTGAGCAGGCCGTAGAATTCCTCCACCGAGGCGATCTCGACGCGCTCGTCCGGCGAGTGGGCGCCGCGAATCAGGGGGCCGAAGGAAATCATCTGAAGCTCGGGGTACTTGCCGCCGAGAATCCCGCACTCGAGCCCGGCGTGGATGACCTTGATCTCCGGGTCCACCGCCAGGCGCTGACGATGCAGCTCACAGAAGTGCTTGAGCAGGTCGCTGTCGGGCTGAGGCGTCCAGCCGGGGTAGCCGTTCTCGACCCGGGTACGGGCACCGATCAGCTCGAACAGCGCGGTGAAGCGCTCGGCCAGATCCATGGTGGCGCTGTCGCGCAGTGAACGCACCAGGGCGCACAGGTGAAAGCGGCCGTTCTCGAGGCTGACCACGCCCAGGTTGTTGGAGGTCTCGACTACGCCTGGCACCTCGACGCTCATGCGCTCGACACCGCAGGGCGCGGCGTGCAGCGCCGCCACCAGCAGGCGGCTGGCGTGGCGGGTCAGCGCTTCCTCGCGCGGCGTGGCGCAGGGCTCCAGGGTCAGCCGCAGGCCCTCGTCGACGCCGGACAGCTCGCGGCGCATATCGGCCTCGAGGCGCTCGATGCGCGAGCGCAGCGCGTCGATCTCGTCCCGAGGCACCATCACCACCGCCTCGGCCTCGCGGGGGATGGCGTTTCTCAGGGTGCCGCCACGGTAGTCGACCAGGCGCACCTCGCAGCTGTCGAGGGCGCGCAGCACCCGCACCAGCAGGCGATTGGCGTTGCCCAGCCCCTTGTCGATATCGATCCCGGAGTGGCCACCACGCAGTCCCTTGAGGCTCAGCGTCAGGGCTTCTTCGTCCTCGCCCACCGACTCCACCGGCAACTGGGCCTCGACCACCACGTCGGCGCCACCGGCACAACCGATGTAGACCTGGCCACGGTCCTCGGAGTCCAGGTTGAGCAACAGACTGCCCTCCAGCCAGCCTTCGGCCAGATTCAGCGCACCGCCCATGGAGGTCTCTTCCTCGAGAGTGAAGATCGCCTCCAGCGGGCCATGGACGAGTTCATCATCGCCGAGGATCGCCAGCGCCGCCGCCACCCCCAGGCCATTGTCGGCGCCCAGGGTGGTCTGGTCGGCCTTGAGCCAGCCGTCCTCGACCCGCGTGACGATGGGATCCTGGGTGAAGTCGTGTGGCTTGTCGGCGTTGGCCTGGGCCACCATGTCCAGATGGCCCTGGAGGATCACCCCCGGTGCCCCTTCGCGCCCGGGGCTCGCCGGCTTGGACAGACGCAGGTTGCCGTAGGCGTCACGGTCGTGGGCGATGCCGCGCTCGTCTGCCCAGGCTTCAAGGATCTCGACCAGAGCCGCCTCGTGGCCCGAGGGGCGCGGCGTGTTGCACAGGGTACGGAAGTGACGCCAGATGGCGGTCGGAGCGAGGCTATCGAGATGTTCGTTCATGATGTCTATGTCTGCCTTTGCGAATGTTGGCACTCTACCCTCGCCCCGGGGCCTTGGAAAGGGTCTCCAGCAGTGCCAGGGCTCGGCCCACGGCGTCCCGCAACCATTGCTTGACCTGTGCCTTGCCGCGCAGCGATAGCCCCTGCGCTAGGGAACTTTCCGAACGTCCCTGAAACGCCCACGCTGCGAGCCAGGCCAGACTGTCATCGTGGCCATCGTCAGCCTTGGACCTCGCCTTGGACCTGGGCGACGACATCGACGACGACAGTGACAGCGACGCCAGCCGGCGAACCAGGGCCTGGATGGCCGGACGCGCCAGCGCCGGCTCGCGCTGGCCCCTGGCCAGGTCCTGGAGCTCACGACGGTCATCGGCGTCGAGAGAAAAGCGATCTTCGGCGTCGAGCGAAAAGCAGTCCTCGGCCTCGAGCGAAAAGCGGTCTTCAGCGCTGAATGTACGACGGTCCCCCGCGCTTCCCAGCAGTGCCAGCACCACAGGTGGCGACAGGCGTGTCAGTTCGAACGCCAGCAGCCCCGGCAACTGCCGCTCAAAGCGCCGCGACAACCGCTCGATCAGGTCCCGGTTGTGCTCCCCCAGGGCCAGCGCCACCATCGCCGCATGCTCGCCGGTGGCGGCCTCCCGGGTCAGTCCCAGGCGCACCGGACGAAAGCCCTGCGCCTGCCAGAACGCTAGCAGCTCCGGATCGGCGCCGAAGCTCGCCCCCAGCAGTGCCTTGCCGGCCTGTTCGGCCTGGCGTGCCGCCTCCTGGATCAGCCTCGCCCCGCACCCCAGGCGGCGCCAGTCGGGGTGTACGGCAATCCGGGTGATCCGGGCGCTGGGTGCCTTCAGTGCAGCTGCTTCACCGGCGTGGGCCGCCAGCGACTGGGCCATCAGGTGACCACGCGGGCGTCGCTGTCCCAGCAGCACTCGCTCGGCCAGATCGGCATCGAAGCCGCCCTCATCGACGCACACGCACACCGCCAGCGGCGCACGTGGTGTCCCGAGGATCGAGATGCGGGTCGCCGGCGCGTCAAGCAGCGCCCGCAGGTCCGCCGGGGTGGTGCGGTAGTGAGCCTGGACCAGCAGGCCGAAGATGGCTCTCAGGGAGGCTTCGTCCCGGGCCAGGACATCACGATCGAGCGTGGTACAGGGCAGCTCGGCCAACTTTTGACCAGGACAAGGCGCACTCACCCTCGCCCCCTTCGGCACTGTGGGGAGTTCTGCATCCAGGCACAGCAGCGCGTCGATGGCCCGCTCAAGGGGGTCTCCATCGGCCCAGCGTATCGGCGTCCTGAGCTCGATGGCCTGCCACTGGGGCGTCTGCGCCTCCAGATGACGACGAAAGCGCAACGCAAAACCTCGCCCCGAGCCCTCGTAGCCATGCACCGTGGTGGCGAAGGCAAGCCGCGGAAATGCCGCCAGCCACTCGCCCAGCAGCGCCGCCGGAATCGCCGCCGCCTCGTCCACCAGCAGCAGCGAGCCGGGGCCGCCGGCTTCCCCCCGGGCGACGGCGTCAGTCAGTGCGTCAGGGGCGATAAAACGCACCCGCCCCCCGGGCGCCTCGAAGTCCCTTTCATCGCCCTGTCCCTCGGGCAGCAGCGTCGCCAGGCGCTCGAATACCGGCGCCACCGAGGACGCCCTCGGTGCCGTCACCAGGATATCCAGCGGCGCCTGGCACTGCTGCTCGGCCTTGACCAGCAGGCGGGCGCAGGCGATGCCCAGCGCCGCCGACTTGCCGCGACCACGATCAGCGGTGATCACCAACGGGCGGCGACGCCTGAGCCGCGTCAGCCGACGTACCACCTCGGCCTGGTCGGGGCTCAGGCAATCCGGGTCGGGGCTGTCTGGACAAGGGTTGTCTGAACATGAGCCATCGGCAAAAGGGCTTTCCTGGCCATCATCGGGCGTTGCCGTCAGGCCCTCCCCCTGCCGCCAGCGCAGCATCCCGGGAAAACCCGCCAGCAGCCGATGGCAGCGCTCTAGATAACGGCTCGTGAGCTGTTCCGGCCGCCAAGGGTGGGCCGCCAGGCGGCAGTAGTCGTCGTCGGGTCGGCGGCCACCGTCGTCGGGGGTCAACAGCACCAGCAGGCCTCCCGCCACCAGGGTGCCGGCCACCGCCCCCAGGGCGTCAGGATCGAGGCCAGTGCCTGGCGAGGCGGCGTCGAACACCACCAGGTCGTGCTCGCCGCCGAGCCGGGTACGCGCCTTGGCGGCGGGAAGGCGCTCAAGCGACGGCGGGGGGTTGGCGGCCCTGTCATGGGCCCCGGTGCCGGCCCTGGCATGGGCCCCGGTGCCGGCCCTGTCAGCAGCCTCGTCAATCGCCGTTCCCCCGACCCACAGCGGCGCCGACCATCCGCCTTGGGCCAGGCACTCGCGGGCAACGCCCCGCGCCCGGTCAGGAGCCTCGCTCACCCACAGCAAGCCGCGAAAGCGCCGCCCTCGCAGTTGCTGTCGAAAGGCAGCGAGCCGCGCGAGGTCCTGTCGGGTCAAAAAGTGGGACATTAAGGCTCCCTGATAAATCAACTTTGGTCTAAAGGCTGCGCCGATTAAACGATCGAGCCGACTACGGCAGCGCAGCATAGATGTCGCTCTAACTTATTCATTTTGCTGAATTGTCGAAACTTTTTCTCACGCTATCGACTGTGCAGCCGCCAAAAAAGTGTGCCGTTTCATCGACATGGGTCGCATCGATCATCTCTTGAAGACCGTGCTAGCTTGATGAAGCCGAGGCGCCATCGTGGGCCAACCCCACGCTGGAACGCCACTACCCCCAGGCACCGAACCCAAGACAATGGCCCAGGGTGCCGGACGCAATTTCGGTGAGGCAGCGATCGCCTCATTTGCACAGAACACAACAACCCACGGGGAGCACCTGCATGAAGCACATGACCAAGTTTACCCTGACCAGCATGGCTGCCGGCATCGCCCTGGCCGCCCTGTCGAGTGGCGCCATGGCCCAGGAAAAGTGGACCATGACCACCACCTGGCCGGAAAACCTCGACCTGATCCAGATCGACAAGCACTGGGCCGAGCTGGTCAACCAGCTGGCCGGGGACGAGATCCAGATCGAGTTCTACGCCGGCGGCACCCTGATGCCCGGCACCGAGGTCTTCGACGCCACAGAGACCGGCAGCATCCAGGCCGCCGGCGACTGGCCGGGTTACTGGGCCGGCCGCAGCCCGGCGTTCTCGCCGCTGGCAGCCACCCCCAGCCTTTTCAACGGCATGGACTACCTGAACTGGATCACCCAGTGGGGCGGCTTCGAGCTCTACCAGGAGATCTACGGCCAGTACAACCTGGTCTACCTGCCCTACGGTATCACCAACAACGAGTCCGGCTTCCGCGGCGGCACCCCGATCGCGTCTCTCGCCGACATCGAAGGCAAGCGTCTGCGTCTGTCCGGGCGTGACCAGGGGCGGGTGCTCGAGCAGCTTGGTGGTTCCCAGGTCACCCTGGCCGGCGGCGAGATCTACCAGGCCATCGAGCGTGGTGTGGTCGACGGCGCCGAGTTCTCGACCCCCGGTGTCGACTACAAGGCTGGCTTCTCCGAGGTTGCCGACTACTGGATGACGCCGGGCTGGCACCAGTCTGCCAGCGTGTTCGGTGTAATGATCAACAAGGACGCCTGGGACGCTCTGTCCGAGGAGACCCAGGAGAAGCTGAAGATCGCCTCCGAGGCCACCATGGCCTGGTCGCTGGCCTGGTCCGAGAAGCAGTCCACCGAGGGTACCGCCAAGTTCCTCGAGGACGGCACCACCATCAACCAGCTGTCCGAGGAAGACCTGGCCCAGATCCAGGAGGTCACCAACCAGGTGATCGTGCAGGGTTCCTGCGAGGACCCGATGCTCGGCAAGGTCTACCAGTCGATGATCAGCTACATGCAGGACTACGCCCAGTGGCGTGACGTCTCGGTGCCCTACAACATGAGCCGCGTCACCGACAACCTGCCGTCGCTTGACGAGATCGAAGCCTGCCTCGAGTAACAACCAGGCACGTTTCTGTCACTACCGGCCGGCGGCTCTCTGCGCGAGGCCGCCGGTCATCGTTGGACTTCGACGAGAACCCCACCATGAACGCCATTGCCAAGGCCATCGACTGCTTGAACGAGTGGTTCGGCCGTTTGATCGCTCCGCTGATCGCGATCATCACCCTCGTGGTGGTCTACGACATCGCGATGCGCTTCTTTATCGGACGCCCCAGCGACTGGGCCTTCGACGTCACCACCATGCTGTTCGGTACCCATTTCATGCTGATGGCCGCCTACGGGCTGCGCCATCACGCCCATGTGGAGGTGGACATCGTCAAGCAGCTGCTTTCCCGGCGCGGTCGCGCACTGATCGACCTGCTCGGCTACCTGCTGTTCTTCACCCCCTTCATCATCATGTTCATCACCTATAGCTGGCGCTTCTTCGAGCGCTCCTGGAGCCGCGCCGAGTCCACCTACGGCATCGTCTCGATCCCGGTCTACCCAGTAAAAGCCGTGCTGGTCATCGCCAGCGTGCTGATCCTTCTGCAGGCCATCGCCATCGTCATTCGCGCCATCAATGAGCTGACAGGCCAGGGCGTGGAGGAAGCCAAATGAGCGCTGAACTTCTGACCATCTTCATGTTTGCAGGCCTGATGCTGGGGCTGTTCATGGGCCACCCGTTGGCCTTCGTGCTGGGCGGTGTCGCGGTACTCGGCGCCTGGTTCGGCCCCGGTCCCCAGGTGCTCGGCATCATCATCAACAACATCTATGGGCGCGCCATGGACAATTATGTCCTGGTGGCGATCCCGCTGTTTATTCTGATGGCGCGCTTTCTCAATGACTCGGGCGTCACCGAGAAAATGTTCGAGAGCATGCGCCTGTTGCTCGGACGCGTGCGCGGCGGCCTGGCGCTGACCGTGGTCATCGTCTCGGTGCTGCTGGCGGCCACCACCGGCATCGTCGGCGCCTCCATCGCGGTGATGGGCCTGATCGCCCTGGCACCGATGCTCAAGTACGGCTACAACAAGGGCCTGTCCGCCGGCGTCATCATGGCCAGCGGCTGTCTCGGCATCCTGATTCCGCCAAGCATCATGCTGATCCTGATGGCCAGCTACTCGCCGGTGTCGGTGGGTGCGCTGTTCGCCGGTGCCCTGGTGCCGGGTCTGCTGCTGGGCTCGATGTACGCGCTCTACGTGCTGGTGATCTGCCTGATCAAGCCCGACTTCGGCCCTCCTGTAGGCGCCGAGGAGCGTGCCGAGACCAGCACCGGGGAGCTGGTGATCCGCTTGTGCAAGTACGTACTGCCGCCGATGAGCCTGATCCTCGGGGTGCTGGGCGCCCTGTTCACCGGTATCGCCACCGCCACCGAGGCCTCGGCCATCGGCGTGACCCTGGCCTTCCTGCTGTTCCTGATCTTCGGTGATCGCAAGCTGTCGACCTGCTACAACACCTTCATCGAGGCCGGCAAGACCACCACCATGGTGATGTTCGTGCTGGTGGGGGCGACCGCCTTCACCGGGGTGTTCTCCATCGGCGGCGGCATGGACGTGATCAGCGAACTGGTGCTGGCGATGCCCGGTGGCACCACCGGCGCACTGATCCTGATGTTCCTGCTGGTATTCGTGCTGGGCATGTTCCTCGACTGGACCGGCATCGTGCTGCTGAGCTTCCCGATCATGCTGCCGATCATCGAGACCATGGGCGTCGACATGCTGTGGTTCGTGGTGATGGTGGCGGTGGTATTGCAGACCTCCTTCCTGACCCCGCCCTTCGGCTATGCGCTGTTCTACCTGAAGGGCGTGGCGCCACCGGAGGTCGAGACCCTCGACCTGTACAAGGCGGTGATCCCGTTCTGCGCGCTGATATTGATTGCCTGCGTGCTGATGTCCTACTTCCCCGCCCTGGTCACAGGCCTGCCCTCGATGCTGCTGGGCTACTGACCCTCAGGGTAGCCTCCAGCACAACCACACAGCCCCCGCTTCGCGGGGGCTACTCGTTTAGAACGACGATTTTGCCAGTGCGTTTCCGGCATATTCTTCGACTTTTCACCCCCTCGCGCTCCTGATTGGGTAAAGCCTCGACGCCGTTCCTGCATCGTATTAAGAGTTCTTAGACACTCTGTGCAAGGGCAGCATCATGGCCAACGTGACCCGCTTCACCCTCTCCGCCTCCGATGCCTATCCGCTCGGCGCCAGCCACTTCGAGGCCACACAGCCGCTGCGTGGGGTGGTGATCATTCACTCCGCTTCGGCGGTGTCACAACGCCTTTATCAGGCCTTCGCACTATTCCTGGCCGAGCAAGGCTTCCACGTGCTGAGCTACGACTATCGCGGCATCGGGCGGTCGCGACCGGAGCATCTCGAGAAACTGGGGGTGCGCATGCAGGACTGGGCCGAGCTAGACGCCGACAGCGTGACCCAGTGGGCTCGCCAGCACTGGCCGGACTTGCCGCTGCTTGCCATCGGTCACAGCTTCGGTGGCCATGCCATCGGCCTGGGCGACGCCAGTCGACACTTGAGCGGCGCGGTGCTGATCGCCTGTAATGCCAGCTGTCTGCGCTTCATCTCATCACCCTGGCTGAGGCTGCGCGCCTGGATGCTGTTCAAGCTGGTGTTTCCTTTGCTGTCCCGCATCAAAGGCTATGTGCCCTGCCGACGGCTCGGTATCGGTGAAGACGTGCCCGATGGTGTGGCTCGCCAGTGCAGTCGCTGGACCAGCCTGCCGCGCTACTTCTTCGACGACCCGGAACTCAACGCCGAAGTGCGATTCGCCCGCGTGGCGTTACCTCTGCTGGTGGTGGGGCTCGACGACGACCCCTACGCCAGCAGCGACAGCATCGACCTGCTGGCAGGCTACTTCACCGGGGCTTCGATCAAGCGCCTGCAGCTGTCTCCCAGGGTAATGGGCAGTGGTGTGCTGGGGCACCTGGAAGGATTTCGCCGCCGCCACCGTGACACCCTGTGGCCGCTGGTTTCTTCCTGGCTGGTGGAGCGGGCCCCGTCGACGCAGCCAGATGGCGTGTCAGACGCCCCCTGGTCCCCCATCGCCGACGAGGCTGGCCCCCATGGGGCCAGCGTTCAGGGGGCCGGCGGCTAGGCAGCGGCGGCAGGATCAGCCAGCGCGAATTCGCATCAAGGTGCAATACGCCACCGGCAGGATCACCAGGGTCAACAGGGTGGCGACGCCCAGACCGAACACGATGACCACCGCCATGGAGGCGAAGAAGGCATCGGTGAACAGCGGCAGCATCCCCAGCATGGTGGTCACGGCGGCCATGGTCACCGGCCGCACACGACTGACCGCGGCCTGGATCACGGCGTCGTGGGCATTGTCCTGCTGGCCACGCTGCACGTTGATCTCTTCCATCAGCACGATGGCGTTCTTCAGCACCATGCCGATCAGGCTCAAGGTGCCGAGCAGCGCCATGAAGGTGAAGGGCGCCCCGAGCAACGCCAGGCCACCGATGATACCGATCAGCATCAGCGGCACGATCGACCAGATCGCCAGCGCCTGGCGCAGCCGGCCAAACAGCAGCACGGTGATAATGAACATGCCGAGCAGGCCCATGGGCAGCGATGACAGCAGCGCCTTCTGAGCGTCGCTGGCAGTTTCGTACTCACCGCCCCATTCGATGGCATAGCCCGGCGGCAGCTCGATGGCCTCGACCAGGGGACGCAGCCGCGCCAGCACGCTGGCAGCGGTCTCACCGGACAGCGGCATCGGCTCGGCGTACACCGCCAGCATGCGACGCCGGTCACGACGCTTGATCAGCGGATCACGCAGCTCGGTGTGCAGCTCGCCGAGCACGTTGCCGGCGCTGAGATAACGTCCCTGCTCTTCACTCCAGACGTTGACCGCGCTGAGGTTGTCGATGTCGTGGCGCTGGTCCTCCCGGGAGCGCATCACGATCGGAATCAGCTCGCTGCCTTCCCGGTAGACGCCGACCTGCTCGCCGTCATTGTTGAGCCTGAGCGCCTGGTGCAAGGCGTCCCGGGTGACTCCGACGCGACGTGCCTGTTGCTCGAGGAACTCGGGCACGATGACGCTCTCGCGATTGCTCCAGGACAGCCGGATGCTGTCGGTCATCGGCTCGTCCTGGAAGATGCCACGCACCTCGGCGCCCAGGCGGTGCAGGGTCTCGGGATCGTCACCGTAGATGCGCGCCTCGATGCTGGCCTTAGCCGAGGGGCCGACCTGCAACGCCTGGACCTTGTACTGGACCCGGGGGAAGTCCTCGCGCAGGGTCTCGATCACCTCTTTCATGCGGGCTTCCCGGGACGCGCGGTCCTCGGTCTCGACGATCAGCTGACCAAAACTCGCATAGCGGTCCTCGGGGGCATAGGTCAGGGTGAAGCGCTGTGCGCCGCCACCGATCACGCTGGTCACCCGGGTCACGTCCTGCATCTCCAGCACCTGCGTCTCGAGGCGCGCGATGGTGCGCTCGGTCTCCAGCACGTCGGTGCCCTCCGGCAACCACACATCGGCAAAGAACAGCGGTGTGGTGGCGTCGGGAAAGAAGGCGTTCTTGACCTGCCCCGACAGCGACAAGGCACCGGCCAGCAGCGCCACCGCCAGCACCAATGTCAGGTAGCGGAATCGAACCCCCAGCACCAGCAGGCGGCGAAACACCCGGAACAGCAGGCCACGATAGGGATCGCTATCCCCCTCCTCGCCCGCTTCGATGCGTTCCTTGAAGAACAGATCGAAGAAGAAGGGGGTCAGGGTCAGGGCGGTGATCCAGCTCAGGAACAGCGAATAGCACAATACCCAGAACAGTGACCCGACGAACTCGCCGGTAGCGTCCGGCGACAGCCCGATGGGAGCAAAGGCGGTGATCGCGATGACCGTGGCACCCAGCAGCGGCAGGCGATTCTGACCGACCACCTCCAGCGCCGCCTGGCGCTTGGTCTTGCCCCGGGCAAGGCCGATCATCATGCCCTCGGTGACCACGATGGCGTTGTCCACCAGCATGCCGAGGGCAATGATCAAGGCGCCCAGCGAGATCTTCTGCAGCTGGATGCCGTGAATCGACATCATGATGAAGGTGCCGAGGATGGTCAGCAGCAGGATCAGGCCCATCAGCAGCCCGCTACGCACCCCCATGAACAGCAACAGCACCAGTATGACGATGCCGACCGCCTCGGCCAGGTTGATCAGAAAGCCGTTGACCGCGTCCTCCACCACCTCGGGCTGGTGGTAGACGGTGGCCAGTTCCATGCCCAGCGGCATGCGCTGTTCGAGCTCGGAAAGCCGCTTCTCGACCCGTTCGCCGACCTCCACCACGTTGACGCCGGAACCAAACGAGATGCCGATGGACAGCGCGGACTGCCCCCCTGCGTGGTAGAGCAACTGGGGCGTATCGGTGGTCTGGCGAGTGACCTCGGCGATATCGCCAAGGCGGATCAGGCCGTCACCGGGGCGGCCCACCACCAGCCGCTCGAGCGACTCGACGCTGTCGAACTCGCCGGTGGGCTGCACCGACAGCGACAGGCCATCGAGCTTGATATGGCCCGCGTCGCCCACCACGTTCTGGGCGTTGAGCAGGTCACTCAACTGCTGTGGCGAGATCCCCAGCGCGCGCATCCGGTCACGGTCCAGCGACACCACCACCTGGTCCTGCACGGTGCCGGCGATGGCGACCTTCTTGACCCCGTCGACCAGGCGCAGCTCCCGCTGCAGCAGGTCGGCGTGGTCTTCCAGGTCCTGCTGGCTGTAGTCCTCGCCGGTCAGGGTCAACAGCAGGCCGAAGACGTCACCGAAGTCATCGTTGACGATGGAGGTCCCGGCGCCGGGGGGCAGCTCGGCCTGGACGTCGCTGATCTTGCGCCGCAGCAGGTCCCAGTACTGGGCAAGTTCGTGCTCGCGCACCGTGTTCTCGAGCTCCACGGTGATCTGCGACAGGCCGTCGGCGTTGACCGAGCTGACCCGCTTCAGGTCGGGCATCTGCTGGATCGCCTTCTCCAGGCGCAGGGTGACCTCCTCTTCTACCTGTTCTGGCGTGGCGCCGGGGTACTGGGTCGAAATGATGGCGTTGCGGATGGTGAACTCGGGAAACTCCAGCTGCCCGAGCCCGAAGAAAGACACCACCCCGCCAACGGCCAGCAGCAGGGTGATCATCCAGCTGATGACCTTCTGGCGCAGAAAGTAGTCGACCATCGATCAGAGCCCCTCTTCCTTGATCCAGGGTCGTACCCTGCGTCCTTCCTGCATGCGTTCGGCACCGGCGGCGACCAGCCGGTCGCCGGCCTCGAGCTCGCCCTCGATCAGCATCCCCTGGGTGGTGATGCGCCCCGGCACGACCGGCACCGCCTCGACACGTCCAGGGCCGTCGGCGCGGGACTCGTCGTCGGGCACGAAGCGCCACACCACCGCCTGGTCAGGCTGCGATTCCCGCGTGGCCACCGCCGCCACCGGCACCCGCCAGGGATCCTGGCTATCACCGGTCAGGGCGCTCATGTCCAGCAGCACCGTGGCGCTCATGCCCGACAGCACCGTGATGTCGTCGGGTTCAGGCAAGGTCAGGGTGACCTCATAGCTCAGCGACCCCTGGCTGACGCTGCTGTCGTGCTCCTTGTAGCGGGCCGGGTAGCGCTGCTGCTGGTTCTCGGCGAAGGTCACCCAGACCACCGCATCCTCGCCGTCCTGCACCGCCTGGGCGCGCTCGTCATTGATCCGACGGACCTGCTGCTCCGGCAGCTGGAAGGTCACGTCGATGGACCCCGGCTGCTGCAGCTCGGCGATGGTCTGCTGGGCACCGACCACCTGATAGTTGTCCACCGGAACCGACGCAATCACGCCGCTGAAGGGCGCGCTGAGCTCGGTGTAGCTGAGCTGGTCCTGGGCCTGCTTGAGCTGGGCCTGGGCCGACAGAAACTCGGCACGTGCCTCGTCGAAGCGGGACCGACTGATGGCACCACGCTCCAGCGAGATACGCATGCGCTCGTAGGTCGCCTCGGCCAGGTTGTAGCTCGAACGGGCGTTGGCCAGCTGACTCTTGGCGTCACGATCGTCGAGGCGGGCGACAAGGTCGCCTTCTTCGACGTCATCCCCCGGCTGCACGGCCAGCTCGCGCAGTTCCCCACCGACCCGGAACGACAGCTCCGAACGCTCCGAGGCCTGCACCTGGCCGGGATAACGCATCAACATGCCCTGACGCCCGGCGTCCAGCGACACCAGCTTCACCGGGTGTACCTGCTGCTGGGACAAGGGCGGCTGGTCGGATTCACAGCCGGCGACAAGCGCCACGACGGCAAGCAGACTGAACCTGGCCAGCAGGCGCTCAAGGCGCGACGTCGGAGGAAACGTAGAGAAGGTCATGGGGGCTCCTGAGGCGTCAGGGACGCGAGTTGTCGTGGCGAACGGCAATGGCGTCCCAGGCCATCGCAAAGGCCTGGTCGATATTGGTGTGGGTGGGCTCGAACGGGTGGCTCCCCTGGCTCTGCACCAGGTGGTAGATCGGGCGGAACATGAAGCTTTCCAGCAGCGCAAGCCCAACCGGCTTGAGCACGCCATCCCGATGCCCCTGGGCGATGGCATCGAGCAAGGGCGCCAGGCGCAGATCGTTGCGCTCGCGGACCCGATCATTCATCCATACCGAATGGCTGAAGGCGTCGTGGAAGCGAAACAGGCGCGGCTGGTCGAGGGCCAGATGAAACAGCGCATGCCACATCTCGCGCAGCGCCTGGCGCAGCTCGAGTGCCGCATCGAAGGCCTCCAGGGCGGTATCGATCAGCTGGTCACAAACGTGCACAAAGGTCGCCTCCAGCAGGGCGTCCTTGTCGGCAAAGTGGATATAGAGGGTGGCGGGCGACACCCTGGCGCGACGCGCGATACGGGCCACCGAGGCCACGCCGAAGCCGTGCTCGGTGACCTCGACCAGGGTCGCCTCGAGCAGTGCCACCCGCTTGGTGTCGTCGCGTGGGCGCATGACATTTACCCTCTTTTGAGATGCCTCTTAAAATAAATGAATAGTTATTCACTTTCAAAGCCCGCCGAGCCAAGGTCTCACTTCCGTTTGGTGCGCGCCTCCATGCCTCCCCTTGATGGCCAACTGCAGCCGCCGGCACGGACTGGTATGATCTGGCCTCCCGTCCGTCAGCGGTGCCCGCAGCAGGAGTCCGTCCGTGTCCAGCAGTACTCATTCCGTGGCCAAGGTTCGTTCCCGGCGGCTTTCGCGCTGGGGCTGGTTGACGCTGGCTGTCGCCGCGGTGGTGGCACTGCCGGTGCTGGTGATCCTGGCCCATATTCTGGTGCCCGCCGGCGATATCTGGCGTCACCTGGCCGACACTGTGCTGACGCGTTATCTGCTCAACACCCTGTTCCTGGTACTCAGCGTCGGCCTTGGTACCCTGGCCATCGGTACCGGCTGCGCCTGGCTGGTAGTGATGTGCCGTTTTCCCGGCAAGCGCCTGTTCGAATGGGCCATGCTGCTGCCGTTGGCGGTACCCACCTACGTCATCGCCTACGCCTACACCGACTTTCTGCAGTACGCAGGGCCGGTGCAGGAGGCCCTGCGCGAAGCCTTCGGCTGGTCCCGCGGGGACTACTGGTTTCCCGACATCCGCTCGTTACCGGGTGCCGCCACCCTGATCACCCTGGTGCTCTACCCCTACGTGTACATGCTGGCCAGGGCGGCCTTCCTCGAGCAGTCGGTGTGCATGCTCGACGTGGGACGCACCCTGGGCCGCGGCCCCTGGCAGATGTTTACCCAGGTGGCGGTACCGCTGGCGCGACCGGCGCTGGTGGGGGGCGTGTCGCTGGCCTTGATGGAAACCCTCAACGAGTTCGGCGCGGTGCAGTACTTCGGCGTGGATACCTTCACCACCGGCATCTATCGCACCTGGTTCGGACTTGGCGAACAGGTCGCCGCCGCCCAGCTGGCGGCGTGTCTGCTGGCCTTCGTGATCCTGTTCGTGCTGCTGGAGCGCTGGTCCCGGGGCAAGCGCCGCTTCCACCACACCTCTCACCGCTACCAGCAACTACCGGAGTACCGTCTAAGCGGTGCACGCGCCTGGGCGGCCACCCTGGCCTGCGCGCTGCCGGTGACGGTGGGCTTCCTGTTGCCCTGCCTGCTGCTGGGGTACATGGCGCTGAAGGCCGGAGACAGCGTGCTGGGCAGCGCCTTTTTCGAGTACGCCGGCAACAGCCTGCTGCTGGCAGCCGTCGCCGCCCTGATCGCGGTGGGGCTGGCGGTGGTGCTGAGCTATGGCGCCCGACTCGAACAGGGCCCGCTGACCCGCACGGCCACGCGGGTGGCCTCGCTGGGCTACGCGATTCCGGGGTCGGTGGTGGCGGTAGGCATCCTGATCCCCTTCGCCTGGGTCGACGTCCAGCTCAACCAGCTGTACAAGGCCGCCACCGGGGAGGTGATCGGCCTGATCCTCAGCGGTACCGCCTTTATCCTGATCTATGCCTATGTGGTGCGTTTTCTCGCGGTGTCGTTCAACGCCGTGGAAGCGAGCCTGGGCAAGGTCACCCCGTCGATGGACGCGGCCGCCCGCACCCTCGGCGAGACCGCCACCGGCACCCTGCGCAAGGTGCATACGCCGATCATGCGCGGCAGCCTGCTGGCCGCCGGGATCCTGGTCTTCGTCGATGTGATGAAGGAGCTGCCGGCCACCATCATCCTGCGCCCGTTCAACTTCGACACCCTGGCGGTACGAGCCCACAACCTGGCCGCTGACGAACGCCTGGCCGAGGCCTCGACAGCGTCCCTGGCCATCGTTGCCGTGGGGATCATTCCGGTGGTGCTGCTGAGCCTGGCGATGCGCCGCTCGCGCCCGGGCCAGGCCAGCGACTGACGCAGGCCCCTGCTGGATACGACCCGATACGAATAGTCCCCCCCTGGTGCGCCGGGGCCAGGGGGTCTAGACGGCCTCGGCGCCGGACGCCTCGGCGGGGAACACGAATACCTGGGCCGGGTCGAGACTGACCTGCACGGCCTGGCCTTCCCTCGGCAGAAAGACCCCGGGTACCCGGGCGTGCATGTGGGCCTCCTGGCCATCGATACCGTGCACGCAGAGGTGCAGCAGACTGCAACGCCCCAGCAGTCGTGCCATCAGCACGTGGCTGTGGTGGGCGTGCTGGCCGTCGCTCTCGATTTCCACCACCCTGAGCGCCTCCGGGCGCATCAGCACCTGGGCGCGGGCGCCGTCAGGCAGGTCGGTGGCGACGGGCCCCACCGCGGTATGCACATAGCCACGCTGGGCGACGCCTTCCAGGCGATTGACGTCCCCGAAGAAGGTCACCACGAAGGGGTCGGCCGGCGCGCAGTAGAGCTCTTCCGGCGTGCCTACCTGCACCACCCGACCATCGCGCATCAGCACGATGCGATCGGCCATGAACATCGCCTCTTCGGGGTCATGGGTCACCAGTAGGGTGCCTGCGCCCACCTGCTTGAGCACGTGCAGGGTGTCATCACGGATACGGTCCCTGAGACGCGCGTCGAGGCTCGAGAAAGGCTCGTCCAGCAGCATCAATTGCGGCGAGGGCGCCAGGGCCCTGGCCAGGGCCACCCGCTGCTGCTGGCCACCGGACAGGGTGTGCGGGAAGGCCTCGGAGTAGCCGTCCATACCCAGCTGAGCGAGCAGCTCCAGGGCTCGTTCACGGCGCGCGCGCGCCGGCATCCCCTTGAGCCCGAAGGTCACGTTGTCGAGCACGCTCAAGTGGGGAAACAGTGCCGATTCCTGGAAGGCCAGCCCCACGCTGCGCTTCTCCGGCGGCACGTGGGGGCGCCCCGGTGCGGCCAGGGTCTGGCCGTCAAACTTGAGCTCCCCCTGCTGCAACGCCTCGAGTCCGGCGACGATGCGCAGCAGCGTCGTCTTGCCACAGCCCGACGGCCCGAGCAGGCACACCACCTCGCCCGGCGCGATGTCGAAGGAGGCGTCGCTGACGGCAAGTTTGCTGTCGTATCGATGCTGGATATTGCGCACAGCCAGCAGAGGATCGGCGACAACGCCTTCCTCGAAGGTCTGCTCGGAAACGGTGGCGGAGCTGGCAAGGTGTGAGGTCATGGAGGGGATCGCGTGTCGAAGGTCGGATGGACGACGGCGAAAGCCGATGGATTGGCCATGGTAACGCGAATCCTTTCGACACGCCTTCTCCTTTGCCTGTGCGATATCTCCCGCTCCAACAGGTCAGCCTCGCAGTTCTGCCGGCTCCCGAAGCAGCGGGTGCCAGGGGGCGCAGCGCCAGGCTGGAGCGCCCGATGGTCGGAGGTATCCGCCCCCGACGCAGCCCCATCAGTACATCGATCGCGCCCCCTCCACTATGCCGAGAGAAGCACCCTGCATCAGCCCAAGGAGGCACAGTGATTGACGCCGTGCCCGGGAGGTCGTTCAATACGGACACCGAATGACACGTATTATCATTCCATCCGCCACTCGAGGTCTCCGATGTCCAACGTCTCTCGTCTTGCCATCGCCATCGCCCTGGCCGGCGCTTCCGGTCTCGCCTACGCCGACGGCAGCGTCAATGTGTACTCGGCACGTCACTACGACTCCGACCAGGCCATGTACGACGCCTTCACCGAACAGACCGGCATCGAGGTCAACGTGCTGCAGGGCGATTCCGACCAGCTCATCCAGCGCATCAAGCGCGAGGGCGAGGCCAGCCCCGCCGACATCATGATGACCGTGGACGCCGGCCGCCTGTGGCGCGCCGAGGAGGAAGGCATCTTCGCGCCGGTGGACTCCGAGGTGCTCAACGAGCGCCTGCCCGAGAGCATGCGCCATCCCGAAGGCGACTGGTTCGGCTTCAGCCAGCGTGTACGGGCGATCTTCTACAACCCCGAGACCATCGAGCCCGAGCAGGTCGACAGCTACGAGAAGCTGGCCGACCCCAGCCTCAAGGGCAAGATCTGCATCCGTTCCTCCAACAACATCTACAACCAGTCACTGCTGGCCTCGATGGTCGAGCACCACGGTGAGGAAGGTGCCGAAGAGTGGGCCCAGGGCGTGGTCGACAACATGGCACGCGACCCCGAGGGTGGCGACCGCGACCAGATCAAGGGCGTAGCCAGCGGCGAGTGCGACGTGGCGGTGGCCAACCACTACTACTACGTGCGTCTGCTGACCTCCGACGACGCCGACGAGCGCGAGGCCGCCGAGAGCGTGCAGATCCTGTTCCCCAATCAGGATGACCGTGGTGCCCACGTCAACGTCGGTGGTGCCGGCCTGGTCAAGGGTGCACCTAACCACGACAACGCCGTCGCCTTCCTCGAGTTCCTGGCCTCCGACGAAGCTCAGGAACTGTTCGCCGTGGGCAACCACGAATTCCCGGTGGTCGAGGGCGTCGCCGTGGACGAGGTGCTCGGCTCCTGGGGCGAGTTCAAGAAGGACGAAGTCAACGTCAGCGTGCTGGGCGAGAACAACCCGGAAGCGGTCAAGATCTTCGATCGCGTCGGCTGGCGTTAAGCCCGTCCACGCAGGCCCTCGCCGCTGGCGAGGGCCTGCGCAAGCAGTACAAACGCCAAGGCCACAATGACAGGGCCCGTGCCGATCGGCACGGGCCCTGTCATTGGTGCAGTCAATGGACCCGTCATGGGTCCAACAGCGGCAGTCAGCCGTCGGTGGACTCCAGACGCAGATCATCCGGGTGCTGCCAGACATCCAGGCTGCCCATACGGCGGCCGCGGTCGTTGAGGAAGGTTTCCAGCGTCACGGTGGTGTCGCTGCCGGCCCGGGAGAAGACCAGACGATCGGACGTCTCGCGGGTGGAGGTCCAGTCACTGCCCAGGCACTGGCCAAGGGCCTCACCACCGGCCACCAGGGCACCACGTGGGTCGTCACTGTCCATCCGTCCGAAACAGGAGTAGTGATCCGGGCGCTGCGCCGAGGTGATCAGACAGGAGTCGTGGAAGGCCTGGACATCGGTTTCCCAGCTGCGGGTCAGCCGAGTGTCGTCGAAGCGTCCCTTGATGTCGGTGAAATCATTGTCGGCACTGGCCACGGCCTGATTGAGGGCGTCGCAGTCGAACATCTCGGCCGCCGTCTGCGGTTGTGAGGTCGACGCACAGCCAGCCAGTGTCAGCATGGCCACAGCGGCCCATCCCATCTTTCCCCGTGTCATATCCTTGTCTCCGGCAGTGAGGCCGTGGCAACCACGACCAGATAAGCAATCCATGACCGACACCATAGCACCCGCAGTGCCATCTCGGCAGTCTGAAGACCTACTTCGCGTGACGCGAGTGACTAGACGGTGGTGGCGACATCCAGTTCCTTCAGCGCCTCATCCAGCATTTCGGCGAATACGGCGATGGCCAGAGGCAGCGGCCGATCCTTGGCCACACACATTTCCAACTGTGCCGCAGCGATACCACGATCCCGCAAAGGCACAAAGACAAGCTCCCCCTCGGCCAGTTCACGAGTCACATCCAGCGGATTGAGAAACGCCACGCCCACGCCCTCTCTGGCGAGCGACTTCATGCTCAGGATGCGGCCACACGCGGCAACGGCGGAGAGTCGCACGTCCTGAGTGGACAGCGCGCGTTCCAGAGTAGAGCCACGAAACATTGCCTGGTCCGGCAAGATGACCGGGACGTTCTCGAAATCCTTGAGGCGAAGCTCGCTCGCCTTGGCCAGAGAGTGCCACGGCGCCATGACCGCCCCGAAACGCAATTCGAGCCGTCGCAGGGTACGCAGGCGCGGATTGGACGGCGGATTGATGCAAAGTCCGATGTCAGCTTCTCCCGACAGGATAGCGTCGATGATGGGGTCGGTAAGATCGGTGGACAGGTCGAAACGCACACGAGGATAGCGCTCCATGAAGCGCCGAATGGTCACCGGCAGCAGGCGGTCGGTCACTGACTCCACCGACGCGACCCGCACCTCACTGGTACCGGTGCCACGGATATCGTCCAGCACCCCCAGCAGCTGACGTTCGTCCCGCTGCCACTGTCGCACCTGATAGACCAGCAGCTCGCCCGCCGAGGACAGGCGCAGGCCGCGGGGAAGCCGCTCAAACAGCGGTACGCCAAGCTCGTCCTCCAGCTTGAGGATCTGGCGATTGACCGCCGAGGCCGCCACATGGAGGTGGTCTGCGGCCCTGCGGATCGACCCTTGTCGGGCAACCTCATCGAAATAGCGTAGCGCGGTGGTCATCAAGGGCACGCGGAGTCTCCTGATTCGTCAGACCATGGCTGGCTCACTAATCGTTGCCATTTCGGCAACACATCTCACGAAAAACGATGATAGACGCGCACACTGACTCAGCGCTAGCTTTCCTCTGAAACCCGCAGAAGAAACGCGGTTCGGCAAACACCTGGACGCACAGTCTTGAACGACAACAACAATGAGGCCACCCATGTCTTCTCCTCTTCGCACCGATTCCGTCGATCCGGTGGACGAACGGCTGCCACTGAAGGCTGCCATCCTCTACGGCTTGCAGCACGTACTGGTGATGGCAGCCGCACCGATCACGGCGGTCTTCCTGGTCGGCCAGGCGCTGGGCTTCGGGCCTGACGTCACGGTACCGCTGATGAGCGCCACCTTCCTCGCCTGTGGCCTCGGCACCCTGCTGCAATCCATCGGGGTTCTGGGCTTCGGCGCGAGACTCCCGTTCGTGCAGGTCCCTGGCGGTGCCCCCATCGTCATCTTTCTGGCGATCGCCCAGGCCACCGATATCCAGACCGCCACCGGTGCGGTGATTCTGACCGCCTTGTTCTACTTCCTGGCACTACCCTTCTTCACCCGAGTTCTCCGCTTCTTCCCCCCATCGTGATCGGCACCATGCTGCTGCTGGTGGCCATCAACCTGGTCAAGATCTTCGGTGGCCTGATCGCCGGGCGTCCTGACAGCCCCGACTTCGCCGCTCCTTCGACCATTCTGCTGGCGCTGGCCACCATCGCCTGCATCGTCATCAGTGCCAGAGTGTTTACCGGCGCCCTGCGTCGCATCTCGGTGATGATCGGGCTTGTCATGGGTGCGCTGATCGCGGCAGCCTTCGGTCACCTCAGCGTGGCGGGCATCCTCGATGGCCCCTTGATCGCCCTGCCCCAACTCTTTCCTTTCGGCATGCCCAAGTTCGACCTGCTGGCGTCCCTGCCGCTGATCATCTTCAGCGTGGTGTCGATGACCGAGGCCACCGGCCAGACCATGGCCACCGCCGAAATCGTCGGCAAGCGAGGCGATGCCAAGGCCCTGGTTCCCAGAAACATTCGCGCCGACGCCCTGGGCTCGCTGTTCGGCGGCTGCCTCGGCACCTCGCTGATCATCACCAGCGGCGAGAATATCGGCATCATCCGGGCCACTGGCGTGCGCTCGCGCTATGTCACCATCGCCGCCGGCTGTCTGCTGATCCTGCTGGCCATGCTGGCACCTCTGGGCCGACTGGCCGCCACCCTGCCGACACCGGTGGTGGCCGGCACCGCCGTCATCGTCTTCGCCATTATCGGGGTCATGGGCATCAATATCCTGCGCCGCGTCGACTTCAATGAGCACGGCAACCTCTTCACGCTGGCCTCGGCGCTGGCCATGGGTCTGCTGCCGATCGTTGTACCGGGCTTCTACTCTGCCTTCCCGACCCACCTGCAGATCATCCTGGGTAATGGACTGGCCATGGGCACTCTCACCGCGGTGATCGTCAACCTGGCCTTCTACCACCTGGGCAGCGGCAACAGCGCCCGCGAGACCCAGCCCTCCCACACCGAAGCTCCGGAGACAGATTCATGACGCTCGATCAGCAACTGCGCCAGCGACTCTCGGCCAGCGAGCTGCTGCTGTGCCCTGGCGAACTGCTTGCGAATGGAAGCATTCAGCGTGACATGGGAGTCGTGACGAGCGCCGGGCGCTTCATCGATATCGGACCCAAGGAAGCCCTGGTCGCCCGTCATCCGACGTTGTCCCCGATCGACCTGCCGGGACACCTGATGATGCCGGGGTTCGTCGACAGCCACCATCATCTGACCCAGTCACTGGGCAAGTCGCTGGTGTTCGGGGAACCCTCCGAAATCTTTCGACGCATCTGGGTGCCTCTGGAATCCAGCCTGGACGAGCGACTGCTTCACTTGTCGTCCAAACTGGCGGCGCTCGAGGCCTTGCGCGGAGGCTTTACCACTGCGGTGGACGCGGGTACCCGCAGTGCGGGGGAAATCGGCGCACTCGCCAAGGCGGCCGAAGAAAGCGGGCTTCGCTGCGTGCTCGGCATGATCTGCAATGATCGGGGCGGTAGCGGTTCGCCCCAGCAACGCAGCGCCATTCTCGACCGTGCCGTGGCCCACCTGGCGGACTACCGCGACCACGCGTTGATCCATCCATCCCTGGCAATTTCCATTCCCGAAGCGGCCAGCGACGATATGCTCAATGACGTCGCCACGCTATGCCGCGACAAGGGAGCGATCTTCCAGAGCCACGTCAACGAGCACCTCCAGGCGGTCGAACGTTCTCTGGTAACGCGCTCACAGCGGCCTCTGGAGCATCTGCACGCGGTGGGCGCACTCGGCCCACAGACCCTGATCGCCCACGCCACCCTGGTCACGCCAGACGAGCTCAATCTGCTGCGAGATACCGATACCGCGGTGGCCTTCAATCCGGTCGCCAGCAGCTGGAAAGGCAACGCGGTGGCGCCCGCCCTGCAGATGGCGGCGCTTGGTATCCGTTTCGGGCTCGGTACAGACGGTACCCGCAGTGATGGCTTTCGCCTGATGGATGCGGCCGAGACCAGCCAGCGAATGGCCTTCGGTCTGGCTACCGGCGACAGCTCCTGCGGCGGTGGCTGGCGCTGGCTGGAACACGCTACCCAGGGCAGCGCCGAGTGCTGCGGGCTTGGCAGTATCACCGGCGACATCACTGTGGATAAAGCCGCCGACTTCCTGCTGGTGGATCTCGAGGTGCCTGAGATGACGCCTTCCTGGGACCGGCCCTGGGAACTTGTGCGCTACGGCAATCGAGATCAGATCGAAGCCGTGTTCACCGCTGGCCGACTGAGACTCTGGCAAGGCTGGCCAGTGGACTGGGACGCACGGGCACTGCTTGCTGAAGTCCGCGAGGTGGCTCCCGCCGCCATCAACAAGGCACCGATCCAGCGGGTCCACCCGACCTCCGAGGTGCATCGCGAGCGCCATGGAAAAGCTGGTGAAGCGACGCCCTCAAGGCAGCGAGGCAATGGGGAGCCCCGATGCTGACGACCACTACCTATGCGATCGCCGCCGTAGCCACCCTGCTGGCGTCCTTCGTCCAGGGAGCCATCGGTATCGGTTTCGCGCTGATTGTGGCCCCGGTGCTGGGAATTCTGGCACCGACTCTGCTGCCGGTGGCATTGCTGGTCCTGATGCTTCCGCTGAATCTGCTGGTGGCGCTGCGCGAGCGCGAGGCCATCGATTGGCGCGGCAGCGCCTGGATCAGCGCTGGACGATTGCCAGGCACCCTGGCCGGGCTCGCGGTGTTGATGGTGCTGAGCACTCAGGGGCTCAACCAGTTGATCGGAGCGTCCACCGTGCTCGCGGTGCTGGTCGCCCTCTTTGCTCCGGTGTTTCGACCGGGCACCGGCGCCTGCCTCACGGTGGGTGCCATCACCGGTGTCACCGAAACCGCCACCGGGGTCGGTGGCCCTCCCCTGGCCCTGCTCTACCAGCATCGACCGGGTCCCGAGCTACGCTCCACCATTGCCTGTTGCTTCGTGGTCGGCGAAGTGCTGTCACTGTTGATTCTCGCCATGGCAGGTGCCGTGCAACAGACACAGCTGTGGTGGGCGCTCGCTCTTCTTCCTCCTCTGCTGATCGGTACCGTCTTGAGCCGAATCATGCACCAGCGTCTGGATGCCAAGCGCCTGCGTCAGGGGGTCCTGTTGTTTGCGCTACTCTCCGGGCTGTTCCTGATGGTGCCGCGATAGCCAGCGTCTGTCTTTTGCGCGAGCGATCAAGACGGCTAAGCTGACAGGGCCACCTCTCGCTCAAGGATAGGGAATGTCCGCCATCTTGCTCTGGACGCTGGTCGCCATCATCGCCACCGCCATCATCTGGAAGGGCAGCGGTCTGCTCGAACGCTCGAGCCAGCGCCTGTCGGCCTACTACCGGCTGCCGGAAATCGTTCAGGGCGCCATCGTGGTGGCGGTAGGCTCGAGCTTCCCGGAGCTGTCCACCACCGTCATCTCGACCCTGGTCCACGGCGAGTTCGAGCTCGGTGTGGCGGCCATCGTCGGCTCGGCGCTGTTCAATATTCTGGTGATTCCCGGGCTCAGCGGGCTGGCCTCGAAGTCACCGCTTCAGGCCAATCGCGACCTGGTCTACAAGGAAGCCCAGTTCTACATGATCGCGGTGGCGGTGCTGACCCTGACCTTCGCCTTCGCCGCCATCTACCACCCGGTGGAGACCTCGCCCCAGGGCGGCAGCATCCAGGGCGAGATGACCCGCTGGCTGGCCTTGATGCCGGTCGCCCTGTACGGGCTCTACCTATTTGTGCAGTACCAGGACACTCTGGATCATGAATCCGACGAGGACGTCAGCGACATCCGCCCGGGACGAGAGTGGGGGCGACTGGCGCTGTCGCTGGTGGTCATCGTGATCGGCGTCGAGGGGCTGGTGCGCGCGGCGATCAACTTCGGCGAGATCTTCGGCACCCCGAGCTTCCTGTGGGGCATCACCGTGGTTGCGGCCGGCACCTCGATTCCCGATGCCTTCGTCTCCATCCGCGCCGCACGCCAGGGACGCGGCGTCACCAGCATCGCCAATGTGCTAGGCAGCAACACCTTCGACCTGCTGGTGTGCATCCCGGCAGGCGTGCTGATCGCCGGTACCGCGGTGATCGACTTCTCGCTGGCGGCGCCGATGATGGCCGCGCTGACCTTCGCCACGGTGCTGCTGTTTCTGATGATGCGCACCCAAATGGTCCTGTCGCGGCGCGAGTCGATCTGTCTGCTGGTGGTCTACGCGGCCTTCGTGGTGTGGGTCTCGCTCGAGTCCTTCGGCACCATCGACCTGGTGCCGCACTTGCCGCCATCGGGCGCTGTCAGCGCCCACGCCACGACTGGATAGCGATGACACTAGGCGCCCAGACGATCGGCCAGATCGATCAACGAGGTGCAGTGGAGATCGTTGTCGGGCGAACCTTCCACCGCCTTGGGGGCGTCTTCGCCGAACTCATGGGGACGCTCGATGTAGGCGGTCTTGAGGCCGCAGCGGCGGGCGGCGTCGAGGTCGTCCTGGTGGGCGGCCACCAGCATCACCTCCTCGGGGGCCACCTCGAAGACCTCGGCCACTCCCAGGTAGGTGTCGGGATGGGGCTTGTAGGCGCGAAAGACCTCGGCGGACAGGATCAGGTCCCAGGGCAGGCCGGCGTGCTTGGCCATATTGGCGAGCAGCCCCAGGTTGCCATTGGACAGGGTGCACAGGGTATAGCCGCGCTTGAGCCGTGACAGCCCCTCGACGCTGTCGGGCCAGGGCGCCAGACGATGCCAGGCGCGGTTGAGATGGGCCCTGCCCGCCTCGTCCAGTGCCAGCCCGTGGCGATCGAGCAGCTCATCGAGAATCATCCGATGCAAGTCGTCGATACGCGTCCAGCCAAGCTCGCCGGACATCACCCTGTCCATGGCCGGCCGATAGCCCGCGCGCCAGGCTCGGGCAAAGTCCGCGGGCGTCATCGATGCCGCTGCGCCTGGCGACGTGAGCAAACCGAGCGCCTCGACCTCCCGGGCGATACTGCCATGCCAGTCGACCACGGTGCCGAAGATATCGAAGGCGAGTATCTGCGGGCGTACCGGTGTTGTCGTCATGGTCGCTCTCCTTGTTTCGCGGCCGGTGGGGCTTGTCCAAAGTCGTAGCGGTACCCTACGGCGGGTACCAAGGCTTGGCCTAGCGCTTTGGGTCTGCCGCCCCGGGCGCCAACCTCGCCCTGAGCGACTCAGCAAGAAAGTCGATAAACAAGCGTATACGCACGACCTGACGCATGTCCTGGTGGGCCAACAGCCACAGGTCGACCGCCAACGCCTCCAACTCATCTCCCACCTGTTTCAAGCCGACATCAGCATCGCCCAGATAACGAGGAAGCACCACCGCCCCCAAGCCACGCCTGGCGGCCTGCTGCCGCCCCAGCAGGCTATCGCAACGGAAGCGGACCATGGCTCGTTCGACCTTGTCTTCCATCCAAGCCGCCAGCGCCGCATCGTCGGGGCGCTGTCCCTGATCAATCCAGGCGGTGATGTCGCCCGGCTCGGAGATGTCGCCATCGCGAGCCACGTAGATCGCCTGGCGGATCGAACCGACTCGCCGACCGACCAACGTCTCGGGTGGCTGGTTGGAGGGCCGAATCGCCACCTCGGCGTCGCGAGCGGCCAGATCATAGAGGGCATTGGAGACCGAGACATCAAGCACGATGGCGGGATGGCGTTGCTGGAACGCCTCAAACACCGGCATCAACAGCCCCTGCAGCAAGGAGTCTGTCAGGGTGACGCGAATGACGCCCTCCAGCCGTTGATCCCGCCCCTGGATGCGGCGCGCCACCCCTTCTACCTCCTGGTGCACGCGCGCTGCCGCCTGCGCCATCTCTTCCCCTGCCAAGGTGGGCTGGTAACCACCGGGTGAGCGCTCGAACAACAGCACGCCCAGGCGCCGCTCGATGTTTCGCAGGCGCCGAAACACGGTGGCGTGGCTGACGCCAAGCTGGCGTGCCGCCCCTGAGAGAGAGCCCGAGCGCGAAATCTCGAGCACCGTCCTCAAGTCGTCCCAACTGTTCATTTTTGCAATGCCTACTGACAAGAATAGGGAATTTCGTTGCACAAGTGTAAGGCATAGCCTGAACCACACCCACCGCAACGGAGTCGACCATGAATGTCCTGATCGTTCACTGTCACCCTGAACCCCAATCCTTGAACGGCGCCTTGACCGTCATCACCGCCGACACTCTGATCTCCCAGGGCCATCGGGTGGTCATCAGCGACCTGTACGCTGAAGGCTTCGATGCCATTGAACACCCTCGCCACTATCGCAATCGCCAGGATTCGCAGGTATTTAACGCACTGACGGAGCAACGCCACGCCTTCGAAGGCGGACAACTTCCCGACGACGTGGCAAGAGAAATCCAACGGCTGGAACAGGCAGAGCTGGTGATTTTTCAGTTTCCACTGTGGTGGCATGGACCACCGGCCATGCTCAAGGGCTGGTTCGATCGCGTGATGGTGTACGGAGGGATGTACTCTGGAAGTCGCCGCTATGATCACGGGCGACTCAAGGGCAAACGCGCCATCTGCGCGGTGACGACAGGATCGCCGGCGGAGGCCTTCGAGCCCGCCGGCAGAGCGGGAGACATTGTTCGGCTGATGTACCCCTTCCACTGTTCCCTGTATTACCTGGGCCTCGAAGTGCTGCCACCACAGCTCGCCTTCGGCATCCAGGGCGGCGGCCTCGCCTATCAGGAGGAGACCGCATTCCGCCGGCACCTCGAAAGCACCAAGGCCGACTGGCGGGCCAGGCTCAAGGGCCTGGAAGGGGAGTCGACGATCCCCTTCTCAGGGTGGGATGACTGGGACGAGCAAGGTCGGCTGGGCCTGCGTCATCCTCTGCGATGGCGATAGAAGCTCCGACTCGGCGCTCCAGCATCCGCGGCAACGCCTCAGTGCGCTTCATCCCAGTTGTCACCGCACTCGGCCTCGACGATCAGCGGTACGTCGAGGCTGGCGGCGTTCTGCATGCGCGTCTTGACCTCTTCCATGAAGGCCTCGGCCTGGTCCTCTCTGACCTCGAATACCAGTTCGTCGTGGACCTGCATCACCATCCAGGCGTCGAAGCCGTCGCTGCCGGCCTGGTCTGCGAGCCAGGCGTCCATATCGATCATCGCGCGCTTGATGATGTCCGCCGCGGTGCCCTGCATCGGTGCGTTGATGGCGGTACGCTCGGCGCCCTGGCGACGGGCACGGTTCTGGGAGTGGATCTCCGGCAGGTAGAGCCGGCGTCCGAACACCGTCTCGACGTAGCCGTCTTCGGCGGCCTGGGCGCGGATGCGCTCCATGTAGCGAGCGACTCCGGGATAACGATCGAAGTAGCGGTCGATGTAGGTCTTGGCCTGGCTCTGCTCGATATGCAGCTGGCGGCCCAGGCCCCAGGCACTCATGCCGTAGATCAGGCCGAAGTTGATCGCCTTGGCGCTGCGCCGCTGCTCGCCGTTGACCTTGTCCAGGGCCACCCCGAACACCTCGGCGGCGGTGGCGGCGTGGATGTCCTTGTCCTCGGCGAAGGCCGACAGCAGGCCCTTGTCGCCGGACAGGTGGGCCATGATGCGCAGCTCGATCTGGGAGTAGTCCGCCGCCACGATGCGATAGCCCGGGCGTGCCACGAAGGCCTGGCGGATGCGCCGTCCCTCGTCGGTACGAATCGGAATATTCTGCAGATTGGGGTCGGAAGACGACAGCCGCCCGGTGGCGGTCACCGCCTGGTGGTAGCTGGTGTGGACCCGGCCGGTGGCCTTGTTGACCAGCTTCGGCAGCTTGTCGGTGTAGGTCGAGCGCAGCTTGGACAGGCCGCGATGCTCGATGATCACCTTGGGCAGCGGGTAGTCCAGCGCCAGCTCCTCGAGCACCGCCTCGGCGGTGGAGGGCGCGCCCTTGGGGGTCTTCTTGATCACCGGGATGCCCTGCTCCTCGAACAGGATCTGGCCGAGCTGCTTGGGCGAGCCCAGGTTGAACTCGCGCCCGGCAAGCTCATAGGCGCGGGCCTCGAGCTCGCGAATGCGCTCCCCCAGCTCCCGGCTCTGGGTGTGCAGTAGCTCCGCGTCCAGCGCCACGCCGTTGCGCTCCATGCGCGACAGCACCCGCACCAGCGGGCGTTCGAGCTCGTCGAGGACCTCGGCCAGGCGGCCAGTCTCGTCCACTCGCGGGCGCAGCGTCTGGTGCAGCCGCAGGGTGATGTCGACGTCCTCGCAGGCGTAGGGCGCGGCCTGTTCCAGTGCGATCTGGTTGAAGGTCAGCTGCTTGGCGCCCTTGCCGGCGATGTCCTCGAACTTGACGGTGCCCTCGCCCAGGTACTTGAGCGCCAGCGAGTCCATGTCGTGGCGGGTGGCGGTGGAGTCGAGCACATAGGACTCGAGCATGGTATCCACCAAGGGCCCCTTGACCGGGATGTCGTAGCGCGCCAGCACCGAGATATCGTACTTGAGATTCTGGCCGATCTTGGCGATCGCCTCGTCGGCCAGGATCGGCGCCAGCGCCTCGAGCACCGCCTTGCGATCGAGCTGGGCCGGGGCGTCGAGATAGTCGTGGCCCAGCGGAATGTAGGCTGCCTCGCCGGGCGTCAGGCACAGGCCGACACCGACGATGTCGGCCTCCATGTAGTTGAGGCTGGTGGTTTCCAGATCGAAGCAGAAGGCCTCGGCAGCGGCCAGTCGCTCAAGCCAGGCGTCCAGCTCGGCCTGCTCGAGGATCACCGTATCCTGACGCTCGCTGGAGGGCGTCGCCTGGGCCTTGTTCTTGTTATCGCCTTCGCCTCCGCTACCCCCCTCGGGGGTGGCGGAACCACCGGCGACGTCATCGACGCCTTCATCCTGGCCGGCCAGCAGCTCCGACAGCCAGTTCTTGAACTCCAGGCGTTGATACAGCGTCTTCAGCGCCTCGCGATCCGGCGCGGCGATGGCCAGATCATCGAGGCCGAGCTCCAGCTCGCAGTCGGTCTTGATGGTCGCCAGTTCGTAGGACAGGTAGGCCTTGTCGCGGTGCTCCTCGAGCTTCTTCGGCAGCGTCTTGGCGCCACGAAACGACAGCGTCTTGACCTTGTCGAGATCGCCGTAGATGACGTCGAGCCCGCCTTCCATACCCTGCAACAGGCCGATGGCGGTCTTCTCGCCCACTCCGGGGACTCCAGGGATGTTGTCGACCTTGTCACCCATCAGCGCCAGGTAGTCGATGATCAGCTCCGGCGGCAGGCCGAACTTGTCCTTGACCCCGTCCACGTCGAGGGTCTCGCCCTTCATGGTGTTGACCAGGGTGATATGACCATTGACCAGCTGGGCCATGTCCTTGTCACCGGTGGAAATCACCGCGTCGCGACCGGCGTCGGTGGCCATCTTCGCCAGGGTGCCGATGACGTCGTCGGCCTCGACCCCCTCGATGCACAACAGTGGCAGGCCGAGCGCACGCACGCACTCGTGCAGCGGCTTCACCTGAGCGCGCAGGTCGTCGGGCATCGGTGGCCGCTGGGCCTTGTACTGGTCGTAGAGCTCGTCGCGGAAGGTCTTGCCCGGGGCGTCGAAGATCACCGCCATGGGACTGTCCGGGTAGTCCTTGATCAGCCGCTTGAGCATGTTGATCACGCCCTTGATGGCGCCGGTGGGCTGACCCTCGGAGGTGGTCAGCGGCGGCAGAGCGTGGAAGGCACGGTACAGATAGGAGGAACCGTCGACGAGAACGATGGGGCTTGAGGCCATGGATCGGCGTCCCTGTAAGGATAAATGACTACGATGCCACCCATGATACGCATCCCTTTCGTCTTTTGCCGGACGCTTTTGCGACCCTCGACGCGGTCACGGCCATCGCCCTGTCCTTGCGTCAGCCCCTGGCCCGCCCTGCGCCCGCCCCCTGCGCCCGCCCCCTGTGCCGGCCATCAGGCGTCGACCTGGGGCATCGGCCCTGTTCCTTTACTTTGCGAGGGGAACCTGTGCCGACGTATCATGGTCTGATCGAACAGTGTTCCCTTTGCTTTACCAACCGTTCATTCTCCCATCCTGGAGACCACCATGACGATCACCCGCATTGCGAGCGCCCTCCTGCTGTCGCTGGCCCTGCTGGCCGCCGCCGCGCCGGTGCTCGCCCAGGCGCAACCCGACATCAGCGTCCGCCAGGAAGCCAACCAGACGCTGCGCGAGTACCGCGTCAACGGCAAGCTGTACGCCATCAAGGTCGAGCCCAAGGATGGCAGCGCCTACTTCCTGGTCGACCGCAACGGCGACGGCAACTTCGAGCGCCAGGGCGGCGGCAACGTCGAGATTCCCGGCTGGGTTCGCTGACCCAAGGCCGCTGCCTGGGCGGCGCGCCCGCCGCTGCGTCCCCTAGCTGTTGATGCCCGTCTGGCAAGCGGCGCGAAAGCCCGCTGAGACCACTCCCGTAGATCACGTGCAACTCGGTGCCAAGTCGCTACAATAGGCGCCTTGGCAACCCCGGGCGAGACGATTCATGGCCGTATTCACTCCGCTTGACGACGCACAGGTCGCAGGCTTTCTCAGCCGTTTTGACGTCGGCGAACTGACGAAGCTGCAGGGCGTGCCCGCGGGCACCGAGAACAGCACCTTCTTTGTCACCACCGACCGTCGCGAACTGGTGCTGACGCTGTTCGAGCAGGGAGAGCACGAAGAGCTGCCGTTCTTCGTCGAGCTGCTCGACTTCCTCGACGAGCACCGAATCCCGGTGGCCGGGCCGATTCACGACCGTGACGGTATCGCCCTGCACGAGCTGGCGGGTCGGCCGGCGCTGCTGTTTCCGCGCCTGCCGGGCGCCCATCCCAGCGCGCCCGACGTGACCCAGTGCCGGGCGCTGGGGCAGGCGCTCGGCGAGATGCATCGTGTCTCCCGCCACTTCGGCGGACACCGTCCCAATCCTCGCGATATTCACTGGCTGTCGGCCATGCACCACAAGGTGCTGGTCTACCTCTCGCCCGAGGACCAGGCGCTGATGCAGGACGAGGTCGACGCCTATCAGGCCGCGCTGGAAAGCGCGGAGCCGCTGCCCCAGGGCGCCCTGCACGGCGACCTGTTTCGCGACAACACCCTGTTCGACGGCGAGCGCCTGGGTGGCATCATCGACTTCTACAACGGCTGCACCGGCGACCTGCTGTTCGACCTGGCCATCGTCATCAATGACTGGGCCACCGACGCCGACGGTCGCCTGGTAGCCGAGCGCCACGACGCTCTGCTCGAGGCCTACCTGGCCGAACGCCCGCTGACCGCCACCGAGCGCGAACTGTGGCCGCTGATGCTGCGCCTGACCGCCCTGCGCTACTGGCTGTCTCGCCTGCTGGTGGTCTACGTTGACCCGCCGGCCCACGACCTGACTCCCCACGATCCCGAACAGTTCCGGCGCATCCTGCTTGCGCGCCTGGAACATGGAGCCCTGCCCTTGCCAGATATCGAGGCCCGCCCGTGAGCCACAAGCCCGACGCCGACTCCGCCGTGCAACGCGCCCGCCGCACCTGGAACATCGACCAGTGGGGCAGCGGCTACTTTGACGTGGACGAGGACGGACAGGCACTGGTCCGCCCGCTAGGCGAGGTCGAACCCGGCCCCAGCCTGCCGCTGCGTGGCCTGGTCGACCAGATCCGCCAGGCCGGCCTGCGCCTGCCGGTGCTGATCCGCTTCACCGATATCCTGCACGACCGGGTCGAGCAGCTGTGCGCGGCCTTCGACCAGGCCATGGGCGAGGAAAACTTCGAGAGCGGCTACACCGCGGTGTACCCGATCAAGGTCAACCAGCAGCGCCGAGTGGTGGAAGAGATCCTCGCCACCAACGAGCGCGGGCGCGACCGGGTTGGCCTGGAGGCCGGCAGCAAGCCGGAACTGCTGGCGGTGCTGGCGCTGTCCGGCGATGGCCCCTCGCTGATCGTGTGCAACGGCTACAAGGATCGCGAGTACATTCGCCTGGCGCTGATGGGCGAGAAGCTCGGCCATCGGGTCTATCTGGTGGTGGAGAAGCTCTCCGAGCTGCCGATGATCCTCGAGGAGGCCGAACGCCTGGGGGTGACCCCGCGCATCGGTCTGCGTGCCCGACTGTCCTCGGTGGGCCGCGGCAAGTGGCAGGACACCGGCGGAGAGAAGTCCAAGTTCGGCCTGACCGCCGGCCAGATCCTGACCGTGGTCGAGCGCCTGACCGAAGCCGGGCGACTCGACAGCCTGCAGCTGGTGCACTTCCACCTGGGCTCCCAGATCGCCAACATCGGTGATATCCAGCGTGGCCTGCGCGAGTGCGCGCGCTTCTACCAGTACCTGCGCCAACTGGGTGCGCCGGTGGACACCGTGGACGTGGGCGGTGGACTTGGCGTCGACTACGAGGGCACCCACTCGCGCAACTTCTGCTCGATCAACTACTCGATGCTCGAGTACGCCCGCAACGTGGTCTACGCCTTCAATCAGGTGTGTGCCGCCGAAGGTCTGCCGCAGCCGCATCTGATCAGTGAATCCGGCCGTGCCCTGACCGCCCATCACGCGGTGCTGATCACCAACGTAATCGGCGAGGAAAGCGTGGACACCGCGCCGCCGAGCGAACGCAAGAGCGACGACCCCGAGGTCGAGGCGCTGTGGCGCACCCTGGACTTCCTCAAGCGCGAGCCGGAACCGCGTGGGCTGGTGGAGGCCTGGCACGACCTGATCCAGGACATGGGCGACCTGCACGACCGCTTCGTGCTGGGGGCCGCCGATCTGGCCGCCCGCGCCGAGGGCGAGAGCGTCTACTTCGCCGCCTGCGCCGCCCTGAGGTCACAGCTCGACCCGCGCAATCGCGCCCACCGCGAGATCCTCGACGAGCTGGCCGAGAAACTCGCCGACAAGCTGTTCGTCAACTTCTCGCTGTTTCAGTCGATGCCCGACGTCTGGGGCATCAAGCAGATCTTCCCGGTGCTGCCGCTGTCCGGGCTCGACCGTCGCCCAAGCCGCCGTGGAGTGATTCAGGACATCACCTGCGACAGCGATGGGCGCATCGACAGCTACGTCGACGGCCAGGGGGTCGAAACCACCCTGCCGCTGCCGGAGTGGCGCGAAGACGACGAGCGCCTGCTCGGGTTCTTCATGGTCGGCGCCTACCAGGAGATCCTCGGTGACCTGCACAACCTGTTCGGCGACACCGACGCCGTCGATGCCTCGCTGGATCGCGACGGTGGCTGGCGCCTGACCAACCTGCAGTGGGGCGACCGGGTCTCCGACGTGCTCGGCTACGTCAACTTCAACGCCGACGTGCTGCGCGAACGGCTCCGGGTCCAGCTCACCCGCAGCAACCTCGACCCACGCGAACAGCGTCACTTCCTCGATGATCTGTCAGAAGGGCTCGACGGCTACACCTACCTGGAGTGAGCCGACCCGCACGCCCCACTCCGTGTGAGCCTTCGCCCGGCGATGCCTAAAGGTATCGCCGGGCGCCTGCTATTGGGGACTTCAGCTCTTGCGCCTGGCCCACGCTCGTGGCGAGATATGCATCAAGCCAGACACATCTTGACCACAGGAGGACAGCGCCATCGCATCCCCGGCCCCCTACCCCCAAGACTCACAGCTCCGAGACTCACAGCGCAGCATTCCCCCCACCATGATGGCGGTGGTCACCACCGGCAACGGCGGCTACGACAAGCTCAGCTATCAACAAGTCCCGACCCCGACGCCGGGCCCCGGAGAGGTGCTGCTGCGGGTGCTCGCCGCCGGCGTCAACAACACCGAGATCAATACCCGGCTCGGCTGGTACTCCGCCAGCGTCAAGAGCGACACCCGGGCATCGGCGGACGCCTTCGATGACAGCGCCGAGAACGCCGCCGACTCCGAGGATGGCGGCTGGAATGGCGCCACTCCCTTTCCATTGATTCAGGGCACCGACTGCTGTGGCGAGATAGTGGCCCTGGGCGCGCCGAAAGAGGAAGGTGCCAACGCCTCGGTCACGGCGGACCTGCTGGGCAAGCGGGTACTGGTACGCGCCTGCATGCGCACCAGAGGCTTCGATCACTGGGACTCGGTGTGGATGGCCTCTGACTTCGACGGAGCCTTCGCCCAGTTCGTCAAGGTGCCCGCCAGCGAAGTGTTCCCGGTGGACTGCGACTGGAGCGACGAGGAACTCGCCACCATCCCCTGCGCCTACGGCACCGCAGAGAACATGCTGCACCGCGCTGGTGTCAGCGCCGGCGACCGGGTGCTGGTCACCGGTGCCTCGGGAGGTGTCGGCTCGGCGGTGGTGCAGTTGGCCAAGCGCCGGGGCGCCCACGTCACGGCGGTGGCGGGCAGCGCCAAGCACGAGGCGATCCGCGCCCTTGGCGCCGACCACCTGCTCGACCGCGACGATGACCTGCTGGCCAGCCTCGGCGAGTCGAGCATCGACGTCGCGGTAGATAACGTCGCCGGCAAGGGCTTTGGCGGGGTGCTGGAGGTGCTCGACCGCGGCGGCCGCTACGTCTCCTCCGGTGCCATCGCAGGGCCGGTGGTGGAGCTCGACATGCGCAAGCTGTACCTCAAGGACGTGCGCCTGATCGGCTCCACCGCCTGGGACGAGCCGATATTTCCGGACCTGATCGGCTACATCGAGCGCGGCGAGATTCGTCCCCTGCTGGCCAGGACCTTCCCGCTTGCGCAGATCGTCGAGGCCCAGCAGGCCTTTCTCGAGAAGCAGCACGTGGGCAACTTCGTGCTGCTGCCGCCGCCGCTGGACTGACGCCGAAGGCGTCGGGACTGCGGGTTAGCCAAGCGTTAACCGAGCACGCGGGTCTCGAGGGCGTGGCGCTGGCCGCTGGGCAGTGTCAGTTCGAAAGCCAGGCTCGCGCCCTTCTCCAGCTTGCCGACACCGGCCGGGGTGCCGGTCAGCACCACGTCACCCGGGGCCAGGGTGAAGTGCTGGCTCATCTCGGACAGCAGCGCCGGGATCGCGAACAGCATGTCTCGGGCCACGCCGTGCTGGCGACGTTCACCGTTCATGTCGAGGCTGAACTCGATGGCCGACCAGTCGAGCGGCGCCTCGATGGGCACGAAACGCGACAGCGGGCAGGCGCCATCGAAGGCCTTGGCGATCTCCCACGGATGCCCCTTCTTCTTCAGCGCCGACTGGACATCACGCAACGTCAGGTCCAGCGCAAGCCCGACCCCGACCACTGCCGCCTCGGCCTGCTCGGGCGTGGCCTCACGCAGGGTCTCGCCGATCAACAGCGCAAGCTCGGTCTCGAAGTGTACGTCGGAGCGCTCGAAGGGACCGCCGATCGGCTCTTCCAGGGGCACCACACTGGTCGCCGGCTTGATGAACAGCAAGGGTGCGTCGGGTACCGGGTTGTCGAGCTCCTTGGCGTGCTCGGCGTAGTTGCGTCCAACACAGACCACCTTGCCAAGTGGCTGGGAGAAGGCGTCACCGTCGACAAAGCTCGGGACGAGAGACATGGCAGGCTCCTGAAGGCATGAAAAGGATAGGAAACGACACGGCCCAGCGAACGGGGTCGCGTGGCATGCAAAAAAGGCGCGCCCAAGGCGCGCCTTTCGAGTCTATCCCAGCCATCGCGCTCATCGCGAGCGGTGGCGACCGTCGCCTCAGGGATTGAAATCGCTGTCAGGCTCGTGGGCCAGGAAATCCGGGCGACGGCGGTTGGCCGCAAACGGCTCGACGCAGCGGTTGTCGACGCGGTTGTAGACGAAGAAGGCGTTGCTGCGCGGATCCGGCGACATGTTGGCGTTGGAGCCGTGCAACGTGTTGCAGTCGAACAGCAACAGCCCACCAGCGCTGCCCTTGGGCGCCTCGATACCGTTGCGATCGATCAGCTGGCGCAGGGCCTCCTGACTCGGCACCCCGATCTCCTGCTTCTGCAGCGACTTCTCGTGGTTGTTGTCCGGCGTCTCGCCAATGCACGGCACGAACACCCGATGGGAGCCGGGAATCAGCATCAGCGGACCGTTGAACTCGTGGTTGTCGGTCAGCACGATGGAGGCACTCACCGCGTGCATGTCGGGCATGCCGTCCTCGGCGTGCCAGGTCTCGAAGTCCGAGTGCCAGTTGAAGCCCTTGCCCTCGAAGCCCGGCTTGTAGTTGATGCGCGACTGGTGGACGTAGCTCTCGCCGCCGAGAATCTGGCGAGCGCGGCCGACCAGACGTTCATCATTGGCCAGGTGGGCGAACACCCGGGACAGATAGTGCACGGCGAACAGCGAGCGGATCTCCTTGCCGCTCGGCTCGACGATGCTGTAGTCCTTGCCCCGATAGGCGTCGTTGTCGAGCAATGCCTTGAGCTCTTCGCGAAGGCGTGCGAGCTCTTCGCCACCGAGGAAGCCGGGCTCAAACAGAAAGCCCTTCTGCTCGAACTCGTCGAGCTGCTGCTGGCTCAGCGGCCCCTGGTCGGCGCTGCCCTTGACCACCGGGCCCTGGCGGTCGACCCACAGGCTGTCCATCGGTTCGGGCAATCGCGTCGGGTAGCGGGTGGCGCGAGCCTGGCCGCTGTCGAGCCCGGCGAAACGTTGCCAGTCGAAACGCTGCTGGTCTTGTGGGTCCAGGTTGCTGCGATGCTTGGTTTGCGGATTGGACGATGTCTGCACTTCCATCCGATCACCCTCCCTTGGTATTGATCAGCTTTCAGATTCGAACTCGTACCCGCGGCGCTACTTACCTGTACACCAGCTACTTACCTGTACACCAGCGACGGCCCAGAAATGCTGCGCCACACAGGCGTCACCGACCGTCAAAGGCCATATCACCGACTGCATCAAGGGCAGCATTCAAGGCCACATCACAGGGTGCATCTAAGGCTGCATCCCAAGGTGCATCTAAGGCTGAACTCAAGGCTGCATTCAAGGCTGAATTTGAGGTATAGCGCCGCCCTGAAGGAGAAGGCTATCTCCCCGAGCCCAAGCTACAAAAGCCGCCTCTTGAATTCAACCCTTGCACAACTTGCGTCCAACTTTCAGCGATGCGTCACTCTTGCCACCTCGCCGGTGCCGTTATCTACCACGATCTCATCGAACAACGAGGGAAGGTTAGCGACCTCCTGTGCGAGACGACGTGCCCCGCATACCCGATGTCCGAAAACCGTGCCACCTGAGGTACCCTGAAGACACCACTGCATCGAGGTAGCCATGTTGCGTTTCCAGCAAGAGGACCCCGCCGCCCCCGCCATGGCGGCGATGATCCGCGCCCACCGCCGCGGGCTGAAGAAACTGGCGCCCACCTCGCCGCCGGAAAGCCGCCATGCCCTGACCCTGGATGAACTGAAGGCGCCGGAGGTGACCCTGTGGGGGCTGTGGGATGATGACGATCTGGTCGGCTGCGTCGCCCTGAAGGAAGTCAGCCACGACCACGGCGAGATCAAGTCCATGCGCACGGCACCAAGCCACCTTCGCCGGGGTCTGGCCTCCTTGATGCTCTACAAGGTGATCGAGGAGGCCAGACTGCGTGGCTATCGCCGGCTGAGCCTGGAGACCGGCTCACAGCCGGGCTTCGCTCCGGCTCGCCAGTTCTACACGCGTCACGGCTTTACCCCCTGTGCGCCCTTCGCCGGCTATGTCGAGGATCCCAACAGCGTCTACATGACCTTGGCCGTCTTCGATGACGACCGGGATGACGGCCTGGATGGCGACCTGAAGGAGGCCAGCCGATGAGCGAAAGTGATGACGCCAGCCCCAACAACAGCGCCACACCGTTGCCCCTCGACAGTGCCGACACCCGCGAGCTGTCCTGCGCCGAAGCGGTAACCTTCGACAGCGACGATACTCGCTGTCGCGGCTGGTGGTTCGAAGGTGCCGACGATGGTGCGGTGGTGGTCATGGCCCACGGTCTTGGTGGAACGGTGGCAGGCGGCCTTGTTGGCTACGCCCAGGCCCTGCATCACGCCGGCCACAGCGTGCTGGTCTTCGACTATCGTCACTTCGGCCGCTCCGACGGCGAGCCTCGCCAGCTGCTCGGTATCAAGCGCCAGCAACAGGACTACACGGCCGCCATCGACTATGCCCGGAGCCGGGCACCGGCCCTCCCGCTGGTGCTTTGGGGTACGTCATTCTCGTCGGCCCATGTCATCACTCTGGCGGCTCGTCGCGACGATGTCGCTGCGGTCATCGCCATGAATCCGATGCTCGACGGTCGGGCCTCGTCGCTGCTCAAGCTCAAGGACGCAGGACTTGGCACCTTCCTGCGCATGACCGGGGTGGGACTCGCCGACCTTGCCAGGGGCTGCCTCGGCCGAGGGCCCCGGTACCTGCCGCTGGCCGGCGAGCCGGGGACCCTGGCCGCGCTCTCCGCCCCGGACGCCCTGACGGGGATCCTGTCGTTTGCCGATGACGACTTCGACAATCGCATTGCACCACGCGCCCTGCTGGCGCTCGGGCTCTACCGCCCGGTCACCCGGGCCCGCCAGGTTCACTGTCCGGTGCTGCTGCAACTTTGCCTGCGTGACAGCGTCGCGCCGATCGCCCCCGGCTACCGGCTGGCCGAAGCACTGGGATCACGGGCCACACTCAAGACCTACGACACTGGCCACTTCGAGATCTACGAGGGTGACTGGCGGGCGGCCTTCGCCGACGACCAGCGGGAATTTCTCGCCCAGGTGCTGGCGCTGGCGCAGTCGCTGGCGCCAGCGCCCACGGCCCACGCCACCGAGTCGCCTCAGCACACTCCAGACGAGACCGACCCGCCGCCCGCCCGGTAGCCTGGCTATACTGGCGACGACACCTGACTGGCCACGCCCGAGGGCATGCGAATGCGCCACTACCCCTGCCAACGCTGTGACAACCGCCTGTTCTTCGACAATACCCTCTGCCTGGTATGCCACTCCGAACTTGGCTGGTGCCCGGGTTGCCATGCCCTGGTGACGGTCGATCTCCAGCCCGATGGTCGCTACCGCTGCGTCGACGACACCTGCGCTACGCTGCTGGTCAAGTGCCACAACTATTCCGTGGAAGGGGTCTGCAACCGCATGATCACCAGCGAGGAGGCCGACCGTGGCATGACGCTGTGTGACTGCTGTCGCCACAACCAGGCCATCCCCGACCTGTCGGTGCCCGGTCATCGTGAACGCTGGGCCAAGCTCGAGAGTGCCAAGCGCCGGCTTTTCTACACCCTCGACCTGCTGGGGCTACCCCACGAGGTAGATGGCCGCCGCGCCAACCCGCCGCTGGCCTTCGCCTTCCTCGCCGACGAAGTGGCGGCAGAAGGCGACTGGCACTCCAGCGACGAGGGCATGCCGGTGTTCACCGGTCACGCCGGCGGACTCATCACCATCAACGTCAAGGAAGCCGACGACGTCGAGCGCGAGCGCCTGCGCAACGACTTCAATGAGGCCCACCGTACCCTGATCGGCCACTTCCGCCACGAGATCGGGCACTACTACTGGGAGTTGTTGATCAAGGGGCGCGACGAGTCGGCCTACATCGAGGTATTCGGTGACCACAACAACCCCAGCTACAGCGAAGCCCTCGATCGCCACTATCAGCAGGGACCACCGAATGACTGGCGCGGCCACTTCGTGTCGGCCTACGCCACCATGCACCCCTGGGAGGACTTCGCCGAAACCTTCGGCTTCTACCTGGACATGGTCGCCATCCTCGATACCGCCGGACACTTCGGCATCACCCCCACCGGCTTCGACGAGGACCTCGAAGCGATGTTGACCACCTTTCGCCGCCTGAGTCTCGGCTTCAACGAGATGAATCGCGAGATGGGGCTGCTCGACCTGGTGCCGGAGGTGATCACCCCGACCATCGCCTGCAAGCTTTGCTATATCCACGACATGGTGCTGGCGGCGCGACGACAGCAGTAAGCCGCCCGTCGTCCCACCTAGCACCACCATGCGGCCCTCTTTCCAGAGGGGCCGCAACGCTTGGCAAGATTCGGCTTGGCTAGATCCGGCCTGGCTAGATCCGGTTTGGCTAGATTCAGCAGTGGCTCAGCGCAGGCGGGCCGGGGCATACCCGGCCCACCGGTCTCACGCCTGGTCGCTGGCCGCCAGTAGCTCGCCATCGCCCAGGTCATCGAGGGTCGGGAAGTAGGTGCGGGCGATCGCCGTGTGCAGCTCGGCAAAGCCCTGTTGCAGCACGTCGATAAAGTCGTGCAGGGCCTCGGGGGAGCGCACCAGGGCACGGACGTCGGCCTCGGCCACATCGGCCAGCACCAGCGTCGCCGTGGCCAGGGCGCGCTCATGTCGCGGCAGCGAGCGCAGCGCGCGAATGCTGTCCTTGAGACTGCGCGACACCGAACGCGGGAACAGGGAGTCCTGCACCAGGAACCGCAGCACGTCGGTGGCCCTGACCCGACAGCGCACGTGCTGTCGATACATCTGGTAGGCCGTCAACGACTTGAGCACGCTCATCCACTGCAGGTGCTCGAACGGACGAATCTCGTCGCTGTCACGCTGCAGCAGGTTGGCCGAGCGCACATCGATGATGCGGGTGATCATGTCGGCCCGTTCGAGCTGGCGCCCGAGCATCATGAAGGTCCGTGACCCACCGTAGCTGAGGGTGCCCTCGATCAACCCGATCAACGTCTGACAGCCGCGAATCACTAGCTTCAGAAAGCGCTCTCGGCGTCCCGGGCCGAGGCCCGCATCAGCGTGGGCACTGGCGGTCATGTAGAGCTGGTTGATTTCTTCCCAGACCTCCCGCGGTACCACGTCCCGCGTGGTGCGCAGATTCTCGCGGGCCTGGGCAAGGGCGGACAGGATCGAGCCGGAGTAGCGTCGGTCGGCACACAGGAACTGCACCACGTTGCGATCGTTGGGCTCGTCGTAGAGGGTCTCGAACACCTCGGCGCCCCCGGTGATATCGATCATCGCCGCCCATCCCAGCGGTTGGCGGTAGGGCATGTCGAGCATCAGGTGACTGGAGACGTTGATCAGGCGGGCGGTATCTTCGGCACGCTCGATGTAGCGGGCCATCCAGTACAGGTTTTCGGCGACTCTGGAAAGCATCAGCATGGTCTCAGTCCTCCCCCGTCTCGACGATCCAGGTGTCCTTGCTGCCGCCCCCTTGGGACGAGTTGACCACCAGCGAGCCCTTGACCAGGGCCACACGGGTCAATCCACCGGTGGTGACGTAGGCGCCGTCCTGGCCCGACAGGATGAAGGGGCGCAAATCGACGTGGCGCGGCTCGGGCCGGCCATCGAACAGCGTGGGGGTGGTGGACAGGTTCAGCATGGGCTGAGCCATGTAGTTGCGTGGGTTCTCCTGGATCAGCCTGGCGAAGGCATCACGCTCGGCCTGGGAGGCCTGGGGGCCCATCAGCATGCCGTAGCCGCCGGACTCGTTGGCGGGCTTTACCACCAGTTCATGCAGGTGCTCCAGCACATAGCGGCGGTCTTCCTCGAGCATGCACAGGTAGCTCGGCACATTGGGCAGCAGCGCCTCCTGATCCAGGTAGTACTTGATCAGTTTCGGCACGAAGGCGTAGACCACCTTGTCATCGGCGACACCGGCCCCCGGGGCGTTGGCCAGCGCCACCTTGCCGCTGCGCCAGGCCCGCATCAATCCGGGCACGCCCAGCACCGAGTCCTTGCGAAACGCCTCCGGGTCGAGGAAGGCGTCGTCGACGCGGCGGTAGATCACGTCCACACGGGTCAGCCCCTGGACGGTGCGCATGTAGACCACGTCGTCGTCATCGACCAGCAGATCCGGGCCCTGGACCAGTTGCACACCCATTTGCTGGGCCAGGTAGGCGTGCTCGTAGTAGGCCGAGTTGTAGATACCCGGGGTCAGCACCACCACCTGGGGATCGTCCCAATGGCGTGGCGACATGCCCGCCAGCATGTCGTAAAGCTGGGGCACATAGTCGTCCACCGGATGAATCTTGCCCGAGGCAAACAGCTCCGGCAGCACGCGCTTGGTTACGTTGCGATTCTCGAGCATGTAGGACACCCCGGACGGTATCCGCAGGTTGTCCTCCAGTACGTAGACGGTGCCGTCGCCACCACGCACCAGATCGGAGCCGCAGATATGCGCCCAGACCCCGTGGGGCGGATCGATCCCTACACACTGGGGGCGAAAGTTGACGGATTGCTCGAGCACCGCCGCCGGCAGCACGCCATCCTTGACGACCTTCTGGTCGTGGTACAGGTCGTCGATGAACAGGTTGAGCGCCTCGACCCGCTGCTTGAGGCCTGCCTCGGTGCGTCGCCACTCGTCGGCGGGGATGATGCGAGGCACGATGTCGAAAGGCCAGGCGCGGTCGATCATGCTGCCCTCGGAATACACCGTGAAGGTGATCCCCATGGTGCGAATGGCGATCTCTGCTGCGTTCTTGCGCTCTTCCAGCTCGTCAGGGGCAAAGCCCGCGAGCACGTCACACAGCATCTTGGCCGCCTCCCGCGGCATCCCGGGCGTCGCCACCAGTTCGTCATAGAACCCTGCGCAGTCATATTGCTGCCAATCCACATGGCTCATCGGCACACCCTCGATTGTTTTCGGCATCCGGCGACCCGACCACGACGATGGCACCCCCGCCTTCGACCGTACCGGGTCCCTCCTTGCTGTATAGCAAGCCCTGTACCAGACCGCCGAGAATAGGCCGCAGCGCCGAGCCTTCTCGCCGAATGGGCTGGCGCAATTGAGCAATTTGGACAAAAAGCGACCACTTGCTCCTGCCGAAAGTGCCCCACGAACCAGCAAGAAGGGGCAGCGAGCACCGATCTGGTGCAATCATGGCGCCCCCCGGCAAGCGCGGGCGGTAGCCCTCGGCAGCCCTTGCAGAAGCCGGTCGATGGCACCTGCTGCTGACGACGCCCACCTTTCGGGCTTGAGAGAAAGGCAGGAGTCGGGTACATCTTGTCGCCACGGTTCGGGGGGGATATCGTCACCTTCTGCAACATTCGCCGACACCCAGGAGCCTCCTCGCTTCCCATGCCTGCCTCTTCTCGTTCCGCACTCCCTGGCTCGTGCGCACCGCTGTCCTGCCCTGCTCAAGACAGCGGCGCCAGGCGGTGCCGTCTGGCCAGCCTTGTCAGGGGTGGCACGGCGGGATCCGGCAGATGATCTATCGACTTCGCCACACCACGCGCTACCACTACAGCGAGATCGTGACACTCAGCGAGAACGAGGCCTGCCTGATGCCCCGTGAGATGGCCTACCAGCAGGTTGCCTGGGCGCAATTGTCGATCTCGCCGGGCGAGTCGCTACGCCAGAGCCGACAGGACGCCTTCGGCAACCATATCGCGCTGTTCGCGGTCGACACCCCCCATACCCAGCTCGAGGTCACGCTGGAGGCGCAGGTCATGACCTCGCCTCGCGCCACAGCGCCGCAGGCCATCATTAGCTGGGAGCGGTGTCGAGAGCTGTTGGCAGACCGCCACCAGCCAGGTTTCCGCGAAGCACAGCCGTTTCTTGAAAACTCCGCCTATATCGAGCGCCGCCCGCTGCTCGCCGCCTGGGCCGAAGACTGTTTTCCCGCTGGTGGCGATCTGGTGGACTGCGTGGAGCGCTTGAACCGTCGCATCCATGAGGAATTCCGCTACGACAGCGAGTTCAGCGACATGGAGACGACACCGTCCCAGGTGCTCCAGCATCGCCGTGGGGTGTGTCAGGACTTCGCTCACCTGGCCATCGCCACCCTGCGCTCGGTGGGTCTGGCCGCGCGCTACGTCAGCGGCTATCTCGAGACTCGACCGCCTCCAGGACAGCCTCGACTGATGGGCGCCGACGCCTCCCACGCCTGGTTCTCCGTGCTGATACCCGGCTGGGGTTGGCTCGACTTCGACCCCACCAACGGTGTGCGCGCCGGCGAACGACACCTGTTGCTTGGCTGGGGCCGCGACTACGAGGACGTGGCGCCGCTCAAGGGCGTGGTGACCGGTGGTGGGCGCCAGCGCCTCGAGGTGGAAGTGGACGTTGTTCCCGCCGGGGAAGTCGCGGCCACCTGCCCGACCTCCGCCAGCCCTGGCGATCACCCGGCAGCGCCGATAGCCGGCTGATTCGCTGTCCTTTATATTGCGCAGGCTCTGCCCGGCCTTGCCCTGCCCTGCCCACCGTCTTCTCAGGAGAGATTCCATGCAGGACCTGTTGATCTGGATTGCCACCGGCTTCGGCCTGGGCTATTCCCCCTGGGCGCCGGGGACGGTCGGCTCCCTGATCGGACTACCGGTCGCCTGGTGGCTGTTCCGGCTGCCGCTCGGCACGCGCCTGGCCGTTACCCTGACGCTCCTCGTGCTGGCCGTTCCCGTCTGCCACTTCGCTTCGCTGTGGCTGGGCGGCGGCGACCTGCCCCAGATCGTGCTCGACGAATGGGTGGCCCTGCCCATCGCGGTGCTGGCCTTCTCGCGCTACCGACGGCGCATCATCCTGCCGCTGGGCTATCTACTGTTTCGCCTGTTCGATATCTCCAAGTTGTCTCCGGTACGCGAGATCGAGGGCATCGGCGGGGGACTCGGCATCGTCGCCGACGACGCGATAGCTGCTCTGTACGCCGCCCTCACCCTGATACTGCTGGTGCGCCTGACCCGCCGCTACTGGCAGCGAGATCCCGAGCAGTCCTCATAAGCCAATAGCGGCCTGCCAATGCCGGGTGCTGCTTCCTATATCCACAGCCCTGACACAAAAAAACCGCCCTCGACGGGCGGCCAAACGGGACAGGGATCTATCGAAACAGTGACCGGGGGACCTCGTGCCCGGCCTCTGACGTCCAGTGCAGCAGATGTTGCACTGGCGTCACTCACTCAGCCTCGGTTATTCAGGAATCAGCACGCTGTCCACCACGTGGATCACCCCATTGCTGGCCTTGATGTCGGACTCCACCACGGCGGCATTGCCTACGCTTGCCGAGCCTTCCTGGGCGTCGATGGCCATGTCGGTTCCCTGCAGGGTGGTCACCTCGGATGACTCCTCCAGTGACACTTCTCCTTCCACCATGTGGTAGGAAACGACCTCGACCAGACGTCGGTGGGAGGCCTTGTCGTCGCTCATCCACTCATCGAGCTGTCCTGGCTGCAGGGTACCGAAGGCTTCGTTCGTTGGAGCAAAGAGCGTATAGGTTTGATCTCCCTGTAGCGGCTCGTCGAGGCCAGCCTTCTCGACAGCATCAAGCAATGTCGAGAAACGTCCGTCGGCCTGGGCGACTTCGAGCAGATTGCGTGAGGGATCCTGCTGTTGCTGCTGATCCGCTTCGGCCACCCCGCCAGCGAGCAGCGCTACGCCGAGCACGCAGCTCGGCAGGAACGACGTTGCGGCAGACATTGCTTTTTTCATGCTCTAGCCTCCTTGCGGTGATTGCTCCGAGATGTCGCGTCGCCACTGCGCGCCTCCCGGGAACCTCTCTGTCGGGGCTGTTCAACCAGGACGACGCAGTTCATGTACAAAAATTAGATCAAGAACAAGTAATGTACAAGAAAAAGTTTTACGACAGCTTTCGCCACTCTGATCATCAAAGCGTCATCTTTTGACGTCATGATATGGGCGCTGCTCGGAAAGACGGTAATGACGGCGAGATGCCGATACGCTTCCGGCGACAGAAAACCTATACAATACTTGCATATCAAGCCTGGCGATGAGAACCTTTCGTACCGTTGAGGCTCGGCCAGGAGGGCCATGCGCAGCCTCGCTTCCACAACGGAACGAACGACGGCACGTCATGCGCCAAGGAGGGCGACCCGTGTACTACCCGATTTCCTGTACCCGCTGTGGCCACGACCTGGCCAGCACACCGGGACCTGTAACGGCTCAGCCCAATGACTGGGAAGAGCTGAACTGCACCGAGTGCGGTGAGTTTCATGCCACCCTGGGCGCCTGGGAAGAACAGCAGACGCCCGACCGCCTGCGCTTTCTCAACAAGTCTCGCAGCCTGATGATGGCCATGCGACGTGAGCACGATGCCTTGATCGAGCAGCAGCACACCAAGGGAGAGCGAGTCGCATGATCACCGTCGCCCTGGACCTGAGCTGCACCATCTGTGGCCACTCCCGCTTCACGCTGCCTGTTGGTCAAGACGACGGCGACAGCGTTCACTGCGCCAACTGCACTGCCTACAAGTGCAAGGCCATGGACCTGGAGCGCGCGCTGATGGCGACCCTGCCACCGTCCATGCCTGCAGTACCGGCTTCCTCTGGCGCCGCCCAGGCGGTACCCGCCTGAGCGATGGCTTGAGAGACAGCGTTTCTGCGCCCCGCTTTTCGCCGACGCGTCCTGGCGATTCACGCCGCCCCTTTCGGGGCGGCGTTTTTGATGGAAGGCAGCGCAGCCGCTTCTTTGCTTTCTTCCTTTCCTCCTTTCCCCCCTTGCCACCATGGCGGCGACCATCGAGACCGCTATCGAGGCAACTATCGAGGCCAGTGCGGGCCACGGCCCAGGTTTGGGGTATCATTCGCCCGCTAGCGAACGGCCGTCAGGCTTCAACCTCCCCTAGAAGAGGACCAGTCCTCCGCGGTAACGCCACGCTCGCCGGCACTCTCACGCCCCCTGGACACGTGGCTCATGATGAGCCGGAGACCCCATGCAAGAGACCGCCCTTACCGACCCTTCTCCCAAGGCAAACCGTTTTGCCCGCACCCGCGCACTGCCGACCATTGCTCTGTGCGCCCTGATCTACGCCTCGACCCTGGCCGTCGGCTACCACATCAACGCGGCGGTGTTGACGATCCTCAGCATGATCGTGCTGTGCCTGCTGCGGATCCCCGTGGCCATCGCCCTGATCAGCGCCGCCATGCTAGGCGCGCTGCACGCCGGGCTGTCGATGAACGACGCCATCGGCGCCTTCAATGACAACCTGCTGGTCGGCGCCCAGGTCGGCCTGACCTACGTGATGATCGGCGCCTTCGCCGTGGCGCTGTCACGCTCGGGCCTGCTCGAACTGCTGGCCGATGCTATCTCGGCGCGCCTCGGCAGCGACGAGCAAAGTACCCGCAAGGGCGTCAAGTGGACGCTGTTCGGCCTGTTCATCGTCGCCTCACTGATGTCGCAGAATCTGGTGCCGGTGCACATCGCCTTCATTCCGATCCTGCTGCCTCCGCTGCTTGTGGTGCTCGATCGCCTGCGAGTTGACCGCCGCGCCGTGGCCTGTATCCTGGCCTGCTCGATCAGCGCCAGCTACCTGCTGCTGCCCACCGGCTTCGGTGCCATCTTTCTCAACGAGATCCTGCTGGCCAACGTCAACAGCGTCGGCGCGGACTACGGGCTGACCGCCACCGCCGACATGGCCCCCAAGGCCATGGCACTACCGGTGATGGGCCTGGTCGCGGGGCTGGTGGTGGCCGTTTTTATCAGCTATCGCCGCCCGCGTGACTACGTCACACCAAGCACCACCGCCGCCGCCAGGCCCGCCTCGCCGGCTCGCCTGAAGCCGCTGCAGCTGGTCATCACCTTGGGAGCCCTGGCGGTGGCCCTGGTCTTTCAGCTCAAGTTCGACTCGCTGTTGCTCGGAGCCATGGTCGGTTTTCTGATCCTGGGGGTCTCCGGTATCTTCCGCTGGCAGGAGCAGGATGACGTCTTCACCGACGGGCTGCGGATGATGGCGCAGATCGCGGTCATCATCACCGTCGCCTCCGGCTTTGCCGGCGTGCTGACCGCCACCGGCGAAATCGAGCCTCTGGTGGCGGCGTCGGCCGAACTGATCGGCGGCAACATGGCGCTGGGCGCAGCGGTGATGCTGGTGGTGGGACTGTTCATCACCATCGGCTTCGGCGACTCCTTCGCCAGTGTGCCGATCCTGGCACCCATCTACCTGCCACTGGCGCTGACCCTGGGCTTCGACCCGCTGGCGGCGATGGCCTTGCTGGGCGCCTCGGCGGCCCTGGGCGACGCTGGCTCGCCGGCCTCGACCATCACCCTGGGCGCCACCGCCGGGCTTAACGCCGATGGCCAGCACGACCATATTCGCGACAGCGTCATCCCCACCTTCCTGCACTGCAACATCGGCATGCTGGTGTTCGCCTGGATCGCCGCCATGGTGCTGTAGTGCGCAGCACCTGACACCAAGCCTCGCAGCAATGGCAAAGGCCACCCCTCGGGTGGCCTCTGACGTGGGCACCGAACGACACCATCATTGATTTTATAGACACCTGGTCTAAAATCATTGCATGACCAATCCGACGATAGCCAGGCGCCGGGGGCGACCGCCGAAGACCGACTACAGCGTCGGCGCCACCCAGGGCGACGCCAGAGCGGCGCTGATCGCCAGCGGCCTCGAGACCCTGACCGAACACGGCTTTCTGAGCGCGGGGCTCGATGGCATGCTCAAGCGTGCCGGGGTGCCCAAGGGTTCCTTCTATCACTACTTTGCCAGCAAGGAAGCCTTCGGCCAGGCGGTGCTCGAGCGCTACGCGCGCTATTTTGCCGACAAGCTCGACCGCCATCTGCAAGACGATTCCCGGCCACCGCTCGAGCGCGTGCAGGCCTTTGTCGACGATGCCAAGGCCGGCATGGCACGCCACGACTATCGCCGTGGCTGTCTGGTAGGCAATCTCGGTCAGGAGGCGGCTGGCTTGCCGCCGGACTACCGCGAGCGGCTGATCGCCACGCTCGCCGACTGGCAACGACGTCTCGCCGCTTGCCTGGAAGAAGCCCGCCACCACGGCGATATCGCCTCCGACAGGGACCCTGACCGGCTGGCCGAGGCCTTCTGGATCGGCTGGGAGGGCGCCATCATGCGCGCCAGACTGGAACGCAGCCCGCGCCCGATCGATGTGTTCACCGACAGTTTCTTTTCGGGCCTGGACACCCAACGCCAGGGTCGTCCGTCGCCATGAACTGACCCGACCTGACTTGACAATAGTCCGACACTGAACCGAGAGCCCGCTCCTGCGGGGTCGTATACGGCGCCCTGATACTGCTTGCGCCAATTTATAGACAAACCGTCTAAAAAGGAGACCGCCATGTTCGACGCCATCGTGATCCGCAAGGAAGGCGACACTCAGAAGGCCGCCATTGAGTCACTGGATGACCAGGCCCTGCCCGAGGGCGACGTGACCGTGAACGTCGACTACAGCACCCTGAACTACAAGGACGGGCTGGCCATCACCGGCAAGGGCCCGGTGGTCAAGTCCTTCCCCATGGTCCCGGGCATCGACCTTGCCGGCGTGGTGGAAGCCTCGCAGCACCAGGACTTCCAGCCGGGTGACCGGGTGGTCCTGAACGGCTGGGGCGTCGGCGAGAAGCACTGGGGCGGGCTGGCCCAGAAGGCACGGCTGAACGGCGACTGGCTGATCCCGCTGCCCGAAGCCTTCAGCACCAGAAACGCCATGGCCATCGGCACCGCCGGCTACACCGCCATGCTCTCGGTGCTGGCGCTGGAGCGCCACGGGGTGACCCCGGACCAGGGCGAGGTGCTGGTCACCGGCGCCAGCGGTGGCGTCGGCAGCTTTGCCATCACCCTGCTGGCCAAGCTGGGCTACGAAGTCGTTGCCTCCACCGGCAAGGTCGAGGAGGCGGACTATCTGAAGGCGCTCGGCGCCACCTCGATCATCGACCGCGGCGAGCTCGAACAGCCCGGAAAGCCCCTGGCCAGGGAACGCTGGGCGGGTGCCGTCGACAGCGTCGGCAGCCACACCCTGGTCAATGTGCTGGCCTCGACCCGCTACGGCGGCACGGTGACCTCCTGCGGCCTGGCCCAGGGCATGGACCTTCCCGCCACGGTGATGCCCTTCATCCTGCGCGGCGTGACCCTGGCCGGCATCGACAGCGTGATGCAGCCCAGAGAAGTTCGCCTGGAAGCCTGGCAGCGCCTGGCCGAGCTGATGCCTGAAGAGCGTCTCGACGACATCGCCAGCGAGATCCCGCTGAGCGAGGCCATCACCACCGCAGAGCGCCTGATGGAAGGCAAGGTCAGAGGCCGCGTGGTGGTCGCCACCCGCTAGGCCCGATGACACGTGCCCTGCTGGCCGTCGCCGGCAGGGCGCCTGATGTTGCTTTCCTCGGCGCTTTCTCGGGCCTTACCTGGCGCTTACCTGGCGCTGTCTTGGCGCTGTCATGGCTTCCTGCCGGCTCGCATACAGGCACCAGCACACCGCCACATATTCCATATGCGGAATTTTATTTCTACATAGGGAATTTTCTTGACGCCCTCAGGGTCGCTTCCTAGGCTGGTTTGAACTTGACGAGGAATCAGCCATGAGCACCGATGGGAACTTCATCAACAACGACTTTGTCAGCGCCCCCCAGGCCAGCATGATCCCGGTCTACTGCCCCGCCACGGGAGCGATGGTGGGCGAGGTCCAGGCCGCCACCAACGCCCAGGCGATGGAAGCTGTCGAGGTCGCGGCCAGGGCCCAGAAGCACTGGCGCAGGCTGACCAGTGCCGAGCGGGCGGTACATATGCAGCGCCTGGCCGACGCCCTGATGGAGCGTCGCGAGGCCATTGGGCGGGCGCTAGCCGAAGAGTCGGGAAAGAGCCTCGAGGACGCCACCAACGAGGCGGTATACGCGGCCGATATCACCCGCTACCACGCCGAATGGGCGCGACGGATCGAGGGCGATATCGTGCCCAGCGACACCCCTGACGAGAGCCTGCTGCTCACTCGGGAGCCGATCGGCGTGGTGGCCTGCCTGATTCCCTTCAACTACCCCGTCTTCACCCTGCTGCGCAAGATTGCACCGGCGATGATCACCGGCAACAGCGTGATCGTGCGCCCGAGCAACAACACTCCGCGTTCGGCCTTCGAAATTGCCCGGGCCGTCCAGGCGGCCGAGATCCCGCCGGGGGTGGTCAACATCCTGAGCATGGACCACGCCACCGCCGAGGCCGTGTGTACCCACCCAAGGGTCGGCATGATCACTCTCACCGGCAGCGTCGGCGCCGGCCGCAAGGTGCTGGAGTACTCCCAGGTCAATATCGCCAAGTCGTCGCTGGAACTGGGTGGCAAGTCACCGGCCATCGTCGAGCCCGACGCCGACCTCGAGCAGGCCGCCCGTCAGATCGTGGCCTCCAAGACCACCAACTGCGGCCAGCTGTGTACCGCCATCGAGCGGGTCTACGTGCATCGGTCCATCGCCGAGCCCTTCATCGCCCTGCTCAAGTCCAACATGGAGGCCTGCACCTTCGGCAATCGTGCCGAGGACCCCAGCCACATGGGCCCCCTGATCAACGAGAACACCCGCCTCAATGTCCACCAGATGGTCGAGCGTGCCATCGACGACGGCGCCACCCTGGCCACCGGCGGCGCGATTCCCCCTGGCCCCGGACACTTCTACCCGCCGACCCTGCTGACCGACTGCCGCCAGGACATGGAGATCGTCCAGGAAGAGATCTTCGGCCCGGTACTGCCGGTGCTGACCTACGCCGATGTGGATGAAGCCCTGGCGCTGGCCAACGACCACCAGTTCGGCCTTGCCTCGGTGGTGTTCACCGAGAACTACCGCACCGCCATGAAGGTGGCCCACAGCATCGAGGCAGGCGAGGTCTACATCAATCGCACCCCATCGGACCCCTACCAGGGCTACCACGCCGGCTGGAAGCGTTCGGGTCTCGGCGGCGACGACGGCAAGCACGGCATGCTGGACTACACCCAGACCCGGCTGGTGGTATTGAACTACTGACGCCATCCCGCGCCACCCCACACCCAAGCCCATCACCGCCGCGTCTACGCCGGGCGGTCGGCCGCTTGCTGCCCTTTTCAGAGGACTCGCCGTTCATGAAAGTCGTCAGTTGTGAAAGCCATGTGGTCGCCACACCTCCGCCCCACATCGGCGGCATGTACTGGATCTTCGTCAAACTGGGAACCGCCTGTGGCATCGAGGGCGTCGGCGAGGTCTATGCGGCGACCTTCCACCCGCAGGTGGTGGTCGCCGCCATCGAGGACGTGTTCGAGCGCTACCTGAAGGGACGGGACCCCCACCATCTGGAACGGCTGTATCGCGAGACCTACTCGAGCGGCTTCACCCAGCGCCCGGACCTGACCATGATGGGGGTGCTCAGCGGCCTCGAGATGGCCTGCTGGGACATCGTCGGCAAGGCGGCCGGCCAGCCGGTACATGCACTGATCGGCGGCAAGCTCCACGATCGGCTGCGCTCCTACACCTACCTCTATCCGCGGGCCCCCGGCGGTGAATATGACTACGACAATGTCGAGCTGGCGGTGGAGTGCGCCCTGGAGCAGAAGGCCCTCGGCTTTACCGCGCTCAAGTTCGATCCGGCGGGCCCCTACACCGCCTACTGCGGGCATATGCTGTCACTGGAGGCGCTGGAAAAGAGCGCAACCTTCTGCCAGCGCATCCGTGAGGCGGTCGGCAACGGCTGCGACCTGCTGTTCGGTACCCACGGCCAGATGACGCCGGCCTCGGCGATCCGCCTGGCCAAGCGCCTCGAACCCTTTGACCCGCTGTGGTTCGAGGAGCCGGTGCCACCCGGCCAGAGCGAGGCCATGGCCAGGGTCGCCGACCATACCTCCATCCCGGTGGCCACCGGTGAGCGGCTGACCACCAAGTACGAGTTCCATGACCTGCTGCGCCACCAGGCCGCCTCGATCCTGCAGATGAACCTTGGCCGGGTCGGCGGCATCCTCGAAGGCAAGAAGATCGCCGCCCTGGCCGAGGTCCACTACGCCCAGATAGCGCCCCACCTGTACAACGGCCCGGTGGGTGCGGCGGCCAGCATTCAGCTCGCCGCCACCACACCCAACTTCCTGATCCAGGAGAGTATCGGCACCTGGGACGGCTTCCACGCCGAGGTGCTCGAAGCCAAGATCGAGTGGAGTGACGGCTTTATCATTCCCTCCGATCGACCGGGGCTCGGGGTGGAACTGGACATGGCGGTGGTCAGGGCCCACTCGCCCTACACCGGCAAGCGCCTGCACCTGAGCATGGACGCCACGCCCTACGACGTCGTCCAGCAGTCCTGCACCCGCTGGAAGACCCGACCGGAGGCCTGAGGCGATGGACTACGACTTCATCATCGTCGGTGCAGGTTCCGCAGGCTGCGTGCTGGCCCACCGGCTGAGTGCCAGCGGACACCACAAGGTACTGATCGTCGAGGCCGGCGGCCGTGGCAGCTCCCCCTGGCTTCGGGTGCCGGTGGGCTTTGCCAAGACCTACTATCACCCCGGCTACAACTACATGTACTACAGCGCCGAGGAGCCGGCGTTGGCCAACCGGCGGATCTACACACCCCGGGGCAAGGTCCAGGGAGGATCGGGCTCGATCAACGCCATGATCTATGTGCGAGGCCAGCCATCGGACTTCGATGACTGGGAGCGCGCGGGTAACCCAGGGTGGAGCTACCAGGCGCTGTTGCCCTATTTCAGGAAACTCGAGCAGCACCCTGCGGGCGATACCGAATTCCACTCGAGCCAGGGACTGATCGGCATCACCCCGCTCAAGGAAATCGCCCATCCGATCTGCCAGTCCTACCTCAGGGCTGCCGATGAACTCGGCTACCCGCTCAATGACGACTTCAATGGCGCCTCCATCGAAGGTGCCGGCCTCTATGAGACGAACATCCGCCGAGGCCTTCGCGATTCCAGCAACACTGCCTATTTGAAGCCGGCGCTCGAGCGCTCCAATCTCACCCTCAAGCACGTCAGCCAGGTTCAACGGGTGCTGTTCGACGATCAGCGTCGCGCCAGCGGCATTGAATATCGAGAGCAAGGCCAGTTGAAGACCCTGCGCGCACGCCGCGAGGTGATCGTCTGCGCCGGTGCGGTGGACTCGCCAAAGCTGCTGATGCTCTCGGGACTCGGGGACAGCGAGAAGCTGCGACAACACGGGATCGCAGCGCTCCAGCAGCTGCCCGGCGTGGGCCGAAACCTGCAGGATCACCTGGCCGTCAGCTACTTCTATCGCGCCAACTGCCGGACCCTGAACGACGACTTCAACTCTCTACCCGGCCTGACCAGGGCAACGATGAGGTACCTGATCAATCGCAGCGGCCCGCTGGCGATGAGCGTCAACCAGGCCGGCGGCTTCTTTCGCGGCCATGCCGACGAACCCGTGCCCAATATCCAGCTCTACTTCAACCCGCTGTCCTATCGCATCCCGGCACCGCCGGACACGACACTGACCGCGGATGCCTACTCAGGCTTCCTGCTGGCCTTCAATTCCTGCCGTCCCGACAGTCGTGGCACCATCGATCTGGCCAGCGCCGATGCCAATGAGCCGGCGGTGATCCGGCCGAACTATCTGGGAACCCGGCGAGATCAGGACGAGGCCATTCAGGGCAGCCGGCTCATTCGCGCGCTGGCCGAAACGGCGGCCCTGGGTGCCGTCATCGACGCCGAGGTCACTCCGGCGGATGCCGTCCACGATGACCAAAGCATGTTAGAGTACTTTCGCGCCAACGCAGGCTCCATCTATCATCTGTGCGGTACCTGCGCCATGGGGCCCGACCCTCGCGAGGCGGTGGTCGATGGCAGTCTCAGGGTGCATGGCGTGTCCGGGCTCAGGGTCATCGACGCCTCGATCTTTCCCAACATCACCTCGGGTAACCTCAATGCACCGGTGATGATGGTGGCGGAAAAGGGGGCCGACCTGATCCTTCAGGACCACCCGATCTGAACGACGCCCAGGAGCCACATCGCCCCTGAGTCTTACCGGACGAGTCATCTGCATTCGTCCTCGCATTCGCGTTTTGGAGACCGCGGCTGATCATGAATTCGGAAAGGACCTCGGAAAAGACCAAGGCTCCGGCGGTCGATCATAGCGTCATGATCCTGGACCTGCTGGCGGCCACCAGCTATCCCATGACACTTTCGGAAATCTGTGACGCTACCGGTATCTCGCCGGCCACCGGTCACCGTGTCATCAACGCCCTGCTTCACCACCAGCTGGTGGCCCAGGATCCAAGCCGCAAGAAGTCCTACTGCATCGGCTCACGCATCTTCCAGATATCCTCCACCATCTATAACAAGCAGAGCCTGATACCCTACTTCTATCCGATCGCGGAAATCCTGAAAAACGAAATCCACAAGACCATCTTTCTGTGCGTGCCCATCGGCAACAAGGTAGTGGTGGTGTCCAAGATCGACGGTGCCAGTGGCGCAAGCTTCAACCTTTACGTGGGCAAGACCATGGCGTTGCACGAAGCCGCCAGTGGCAAGATCATCCTGGCGATGCGCGACGAGGACTCCTGGCAGGGCTATCTCGCCGATGAGCTTGGTCTTGCTCCCGAGAACAAGGGAGTGAAAGGCGTCATGGCGGAACTGGGGCGGGCCCATCGGCTCGGTTACGCCACCTCCAACGGCGCGCCTGAGCAGGGCGTCAGCTGCATCGCCGCCCCGGTGCTCAACCTGCGCAACGAGCCCATCGCAGCGATCAGCGCCGCCATCAGCAGCGACACCCTGAGCCCCCAGGAGGCGCGCCGCTACTCCAAGAACCTGGTGCAGGCCGCGCGCCAGCTGTCGTCCCGCGTTGTCTGACGTCCCGCGTCATCGGACATCCGCGGCACCGCTGCCGCTGGATCGCCTGCCGCCCTTGAGTGCGCTGAAGGGATTCGAGGCCGCGGCGCGACTATCAAGCCTGCGCGCCGCAGCCGAGGAGCTGCACCTCTCCCACCCCGCCATCGCCAACCAGATACAGCGTCTGGAGCAGAGCCTGGGGACGAAACTGTTCGCCCGCCGGGGTCGGCATATCGAGCTCACAGAGTCCGGTCGACGTTTCTACCCTGTCGTGCGCGACGCCATGGAAGCTCTGATCCAGGGCGCCGAAACACTGCGTCGCCAGCCCTGCCTTGAACCCCTGCGCGTGCAGGTCTATGTGACCACCTCGATCCGCTGGCTGGCCCCACGACTGGCACAATTTCACCAGCGCTATCCCGAGACCGAACTGAGGATCAAGACCTACAGCCTGGACTGGACCTTCGACAGCGCCCACGCCGATATCGCCATCCTCTTCCGTGATGGCCCGCTGCCCTCTCGACTTGACTGGACACCGCTGTTTCCCTCGACGCTGACCCCTGTGTGCAGCCCGTCGCTGGTGATGGGGCATTCGTTGCCGCTATCCCCCGAGGCGCTGCAGGCGTTCCCCCTAATCAGCGTCTACACCGAGAGCTGGAGCTGGCAGGGCTGGTTCGACACCCATTCGCCTTCTGCCACACGGCCCGCGCCGCCACGCGCCCTTCAGGTCGACACCCTGGCCGCGGCGCTCGAGATGGCCGCCCGAGGTGAAGGCGTCGCCCTGGTCAATGGCCCCTTCGCCGAGGATGACCTGGCGACGGGTCGGCTGATCAACCCGGCGGGCAAGGTACAGCCCGCCAGCGGCGAATGGGGCATCGCCTACCCCTCCCATCTGGCCGACGATCCGCGAGTGGAGGCCTTCAGCACCTGGCTGCTGAGTCAGCGGGGCTGAGTCGCCTTCACTCAACAAAAGTGACCAATCACCAAGAAAAGATGAATTGTCGCCTGCCCCCGCCGTGCCTAGCGTGAAGCCTACCTGCAGCATTTCATCCGCCACCGCGCAAGGATGTCACTGCAAGGTGATCGGCTCACCGGCATGAGATGACATCCCATGAACATCGGCTTTATCGGACTTGGCAACGTCGGCGGCAAGCTCGCCGGCAGCCTGCTGCGCAACGGCTATCACGTCACGATCCGCGACCTCGACCCCGAGATCACTCGACGCTTCATCGACCAGGGCGCTGCCGCCGCCAGCAGCCCCAGAGCAGTGGCCGAGGCCAGCGATATGATCATCACTTGCCTGCCATCTCCTCGCGCCTGCAGCGCGGTAATGGAAGCCGAGGATGGGGTCATCGCCGGGCTCTCTGCCGGCAAGGTGTGGCTGGAGATGAGCACCACCGATGCCCAGGGACTGGTACGCATCGCCGCCAGGGTCGCCGCCACCGGCGCCCTCGCCATGGAGACACCGGTCTCCGGCGGCTGCCACCGCGCCGCCACCGGCAACATTTCGATCTTCGCCGGCGGTGATCGCGACACCTTTGAACGGGTGTTGCCGGTGCTGACCACCCTGGGGCGTCGGGTCCTGCACACCGGACCTCTGGGCACGGCCTCGATGCTCAAGGTACTGACCAACTACCTCGCCACCGCCAACCTGTGTTCGGTGGCCGAGGCCTTGACCGTGGCTCGCAAGGCCGGCCTGGACATGAACACCGCCTTCGAGGCCATCCGTATCTCCTCGGGCAATTCCTTTGTCCACGAGACCGAATCCCAGGTCATTCTCAACGGTAGCCGCGATATCAGCTTCACCATGGATCTGGTGCTCAAGGACGTGGGCCTGTTCGACGCCCTGGCCAGAAGCCTCGAGGTGCCCCTCGAGATATCGCCGCTGCTGCTCGACATCTTTCAGGATGGCCAAGAGCGCTATGGCCCCCGTGAGTGGTCATCCAACATCATCCGGCGCCTCGAGGACGACTGCGACGTCGAGGTGCTCGGCGACGGCTTCCCCGCCGAACTGACCGACACCGAGCCGGAAGAGGTCGGCCATGAGGTGGTCGTGCGCGGCAGGTCCGGATAAAGGGCTACCAGGCTGACCGCGACGGCATACGCCGGTCTTGATCATCATCCGAGCCAACGAGGACCTCGCCATGCACTACAGAGAACACTTCTTTATCGATGGCCGCTGGCACACGCCCAGCGACAGCGAGCGCTTTGGCATCCTCGACCCTGCCACCGAGAATCTGTGCGCCTCGGTGCCAAGAGCGCACCGTGCGGACATCAACGCCGCCGTCGAGGCGGCGCGGCGCGCTCTGCCCGACTGGTCGGCGACCCCCGCCGGGCAACGGCGCGAGATACTTCTCGCCGTCGCCGACGAGATGCAAAGGCGTCACGCAGACCTGGTCGAGGCGCACGTCATCACCCTGGGCTGCCCGATCCAGATCACACCCGCCATGCACGTGGATGGCCCCATCGAAGGCATGCGCTACTACGCCGAGCGGGCCTTGCGTTCCGAAGAGATCGAACGCCGCAATGGCGTCGCCATCGTCCGCGAGCCGGTCGGCGTGTGCGCGCTGATCAACCCCTGGAACTACCCACTGCATCAGCTGGTCGGCAAGCTGGCCCCGGCCCTGGCGGCAGGCTGTACCGTGGTCACCAAGCCGGCCGAACAGACGCCTCTGCAGGACTTCATCATGGCCGAGATCTTTCTCAGCGTCGGCCTCCCCGCCGGGGTCTTCAACCTGGTGACGGGCTCCGGCAGCGAGATCGGCCCTCTGCTGGCGAGCCATCCCGAGGTCGACATGGTGTCCTTCACCGGCTCCACCCGCGCCGGTATCGAGGTGGCCATCAACGCCGCCGCCGGGGTCAAGCGAGTGTGTCAGGAGCTGGGGGGCAAGTCGCCGCTGATCATCACCGAGGACGCGGACCTGCCCCGGGCGGTACGCTTCGGGGTGGAAAACGTGATGGCCAACAGTGGTCAGACCTGCGACGCCTTCACCCGCATGCTGATACCACGTTCACGTCTGGCCGACGCCGAACGCATCGCCCTGACGGTCGCCCGGGAGCAGGTGGCAGGTGACCCGACGGACTCCGCCACCACCATGGGGCCGCTGGTGTCCCGACGCCAGCGCGACAGCGTACGCCAGCACATTCAGCAGGGTATCGCCGAGGGAGCGCGCTTGATGCTGGGTGGTACCGAGGCCCCTGAGGGGCTGGAGCAGGGCTACTATGTTCGCCCCACCCTCTTCAGCGACGTCAGCAACGACATGGCGATCGCACGCTCAGAAATCTTCGGCCCGGTGCTATGCCTGATTCCCTACGACGACCTGGAACAGGCCATCGAGATCGCCAACGACACGCCCTATGGGCTGTCTTCCGCCGTCTACGCCGCCAGCGCCGAAGCCGCCCTGCCCATCGCCCGCCGGCTCAAGGCCGGCCAGTGCTACCTGCAAGGGGCGGAATTTTCCTTCGATGCCCCCTTCGGCGGCTACGGCCAATCCGGCAACGGTCGTGAATGGGGCGAAGAGGGCCTGGAGGAATATCTGGAAACCAAGGCCATCCTGGGGGGCTGAGGGCTTGTCACTACGCCTCTCTCTGAAAAAGTTCTGAACAAGACTTTGCTCAAACTTCTGACATTTGGTCAGGTTTCCACCCAATCGACTCCGTAGCCGTACATGCCAGCCATTAGCCGCCAGGATGATTGCCATCTCCTTCCATTACTGGCTCTCGCCAGTCGGCGGCTGATATCCCATGAACCACCAGCACGACCACAGCTACAAACTGCTGTTCAGCGAACCTAGAGTCATTCGAGACCTCCTGACAGGCTTCATCAAGGAGGACTGGATAGCGCATCTCGACCTCGACTCACTGGAGAAGGTCAGCAGCAGCTTTGTCAGCGACGACCTGCGCGATCGGGAGTCCGACGTCATCTGGCGCGCACGCTTCGGCGATGACTGGATCTACGTCTATCTGTTGATCGAATTCCAGAGCACCATCGATCCCTTCATGGCGCTGCGCATCATGACCTACGTGGGCCTCCTGTATCAGGACCTGATCAAGCAGCAGAAGCTCTCGCCCCACGCCAGGTTGCCCCCGGTGCTGCCCGTCGTGCTCTACAATGGAGAGAAGCGTTGGAACGCCGCCGTCGACGTATCGGACCTCGTTCAGAGCGTGCCCAGGGAGCTGGAGCGATACCGCCCACGAATGCCCTATCTTCTGCTGGACGAAGGCGCCATCGTGGACTCGGAGCATTGGTCGCCGGAGGCACGCAACGTGGTAGCCGCCATATTTCGACTGGAACACCACCGTGGCACCAGGGAGGCGGTCGAACTGATCGGACTGCTGGCAAGATGGCTCGAAGCGCCGGACCAGACTCGTCTGCGCCGTCACTTCGCCATCTGGATCAAGCGCGTGCTGCTGCCCAACTGGATACCCGAGAGCGAAGGAACCGAGTGGCAGAAGCTCAACGAACTCAATGAGGTACACAACATGCTGGCCGAGCGTGCAAAACGATGGCCCGAGCAGTGGAAACAACAGGGTCTTGAAGAAGGCCGCCAGGAAGGCCGCAAGCAAGGACGTCAGGAAGGACTGCAGGAGGGCGAACAAAAGGGCGAACAGAAGGGTGAACAGAAGGCTCGCCTGGAGGTCGCCCGCAACATGATCGAGCGGACGCAGATGGACGACCAGACGGTGGCGGATCTGTCGGGGCTGGACATCGCGCAGGTCAGGACACTGAGAGACGAATTCAAACGCTAGGTGTGAAAATCCGTGAGGTTGTTCACGGAACGGGCCAGCCGGCCAACGCGAGACTGATCATTCAGGAAGGCATGTGGTCGGTGCCAGTTGTCCTGATGAAGCCCGGCGCGCAGCTGCTGGCCTCACTCCTCCGAGCTCCGTAAGACCAGGGATAGGCCCACTCGCGCTTGAGAATACGTGCCACCGTGCTTTAGGCGCTGTCCGAAAAGTCGACGAGCGAAGGTTAGACAAGGCAAAAATCGGTGAGAAAGCGCAGTTTACGGGGTGTAAATGAGCATTTTGACCGGGCTGGCGCACCAGCCGATTTTTAACGCCGTATTACCGAGCGCAGGCACTTTTCAGACAAGCCCTAGCCAATCCCCAGCGCCTGGGCAATCTGCCAATAGGTCTAGCGTTGCCGGCGGCGCTCGGCGATCTGTTCCACCGTCGTTGCGTCTGATGCCAAAGCACTTCGAGCAGGGCGTGCGCGGACGCAGTTTCCGAGTACACCGCCTTCAATGCGGTTTTTCCTAGAACCGAGGTTGATCCGCGACCCGACACCTAGCGCCTGTGGCGGCCCTTCCATGTATCCAGCCATCGGCGCAGACGGTGCCAACGATGATTTACAGCTTCACCAGCACTATCGAGGCCACCTTCGACTTCCTCCATCACCGGGTCGAGATGACGCCGCCTGAAGCGCACCCAGGCTCGCCACAGGAAAGCGACAGCGCTTCCCATCAGCACCAGAAAACCGTATGTAAACCAATTGAATGGCTTGTCATTCGGGCCTTCGACCGACTCAATCGAGACAGCATTAGGAAAGATGGAAAAGAATTGGTTGCGCCAACCGTAATGCATGATAGAAACCCATTGAGGATCCGCCCGTGTCGAAATCCGGTCACTGGCCTCCGTATAAAGATTTGCGGTATCGAACTTGAAGTAAGGTGGCCAGCTCCAGCCGGTATCCTCATTGCGATAGACGATCGCTTTTCCACTGGGGAAAACTGCTTGTATGAACTGAACATCACGATTTTCCAGCGTATTGGTCAAATCATCCGGATCAGACCAAAAGATGCGCGTCCAATCGTTGATATCCTGTCGCTTTTCGTAGGTATCGACGATACGAACGACGTCATACTGGGGAAGGCTATAATGCATGACCGCTCCGACCATCAGCCAGAAAACACCCCAGAAACTCCACTTCACGATTGCCATTGACTGCCCCCTAGAAAAAATTGATAACAAACACCAAAACAGTCATCAACGTGACGGGAAAGATATAAATCAAGGATATCAATATAGGCCGCCAGCGGCGACGATACCGACGCATCGATCTGCGCACAAAGACTCTCTCGTCACCCGCTGAAGAACGCCTTTTCCATTCATCTTCAAGCCCCTTTCGCCAACGAAAGAAAAGGTAAATATTGACAATGATATAGCAGATCGTCATAAGAACCATGACGACCAGGATCAGTCGAGCAAAAGCAATCACGCATTATTCCTTGTTACTGCCAAATAGCATGGCGCGAGCGGAGTCTTTATCGGAGATATACTCACGAACAATAGCATCGACGGAAAAATCTCTGACCTCACGTGGCCAGCTGCGGTAGCGGCGATAGAACTCATCCTTGTGACAGATGTAGAGCTGTAGAACGTCATTCGGAACCAGTTCCGCCAGCAGCATATTGACCAGATCCTTCACCGGCGTATCAGCAGCACGAAGGGTGGCAAAGTAGGCGGGGTGACTTATGCCGACCTTTGGCCTTGTTCCACCGGCCTCTGCCCACCGGACAATGGACGCCAGCCCTTCATACTCCATGGGTAGTGAGACGCCATTGCGGGCCGCAAGACGACGTAGTCGAGACCCGGCATGTCCAGTTGAATCAACAGACTTTTTCGCCAACTCCAGACCAAGCATAAGGTCCAGCTTTCGGCGCAGGACAGCAACACCCTCATCGCCTGGAAACTTGACGACAGTCTCGACGAGCTCGTTGTCGCTCAAAAAACGGGCCACATCACGTCGATCATCGAGCAGCATTACAAGCGCCGACGGCAGCTGGCGCCGGTACTTCTCTTCGCGCACGACAACACTCGGCTTCTCCATATCTTGAAAGATATACAGACCGCCAAACAAAGACGTCCAGAAATTCCTCTGCTCGAAGACAGCATGCTGGAGCTGGACCGGGTTCCGCGTGACATCACCAGTACAACGAGCAACTTCGATCATTTCGTTGATCAGTTGTTCATTGAACCAGCCATCCTTCTCATCGTGGAAACGATCCACCAGCCTGGCAAGGTGGCCCGCCTTGGCAATGGTGCCATTCGTCGTGTCCGCAACCACCCTGATTTGACGAATATCGAAAAGGTCCCGGGGGCTCTCGACACTGAAAACAGAATTCTCCAATTCACCGGCTATGGCGTCGGTCGCTGTCAAGGCAAATAGTTGTCGTTCGTTCTCTCTGATAAATCGGTTCAAGATTTGTCGACTGGTGGAAAAATGGGCGTTGAGCAAGGGGCATCGGCCTTGTTCGTTACTCAATAGAATGAATTGACGATTGACTCCGCCATGATTCAAGTACTGATGATCACCCAACTCTGAACCAACTTCCGGGGAATACCCGGAAACATCAACATGAAACTCGGAAAGCTGGGTGGTCGCACCAGTCAGGTGCTCGAGTGCTCTGTTGTAGCGATCCACCAACACAGGCGAGTCGACGTGGAAAAGATTGGAATACATCAGTCCACTTTCGATCAGCCGCTGCATAGCATCACCCTCTGCCATCCTGGAAGCGACGCTGAGCTTCGTGACGACGTTCCATATCACGTACCAAGGCATCAATCGCTGCTTCATCGGAGCTTCCTGCATAGCGAAACTCGCTGTCGGCGTAGCGATTGATTTCCTGAAGGACCATATTTGAAGTGATCGGGACACGAAGCTCTGAAATCATCGCCTTCTTCGTTTCATAGTCCTTGGCCAGAAAGACATCCGGAACCTCCATCCACTCATCAGGTATATCGAAATCCATCGAGCGAACTTTAACCGCGTCGCTTATGTTTTTTATTGCGCGGCCGGTAAATCTCTCATCAACCTGCTGAATCTCCTTCAGATATGTCCCCAAAGCAGCAACTGAATCAATATCGCCGAATTTCTCGAAAACTCGTTCAAGAACCTCTTTCAGGCGTGGCTCAGCAGGCCTATTGTAGGAAGAAAAGGATTGAGCGATTGCTTGCTTTATGCTCTGAGAAGAATAGAGTTCGTGCTTTCCGAGTGGGATACCATGGTGACTGCCCAGCAAAAGATGCAGAATATCGATATAGTCCTCTCTGGTTTTTGGTCCATCAACCAGAAATCTGGCACCCGCCCGCTGGCGAAGAGCGTCGTCGACATTTTCCGGATAGTTCGAAAACATTCCGAAAGTACAATTCCCTCTTACCACGGTATTGGCGCCGGCAAATGCCTCCATCAACACGGCAGTCACCTCCTGCTGCCCGGCGGAGGACTGACGGTCACCGCGTTTTCCAGCAATCTGGTCGATATCATCAATAGTTCCAAATCCTATCACCGAAGGATCCATGACATGATGAATGAAGGCCTTGGCGTTCTGTCCCGACTTGCCTTGATAACTGTCAATATTGTCAACACCGAAGTTCTGGTAGCGGAAGGAGTAACCCGCCACTTGACAGTAGTCATGAATCAATCCCGCCATCATCTGGATCAGAGTGGTCTTGCCGGTGCCTGGTTTACCGTCCCCCATGAAGGTGAAGATAAAACCTCCCAGCTCGGCGAAGGGGTTCATGCGACGTTCAAAGTCGTACGCCATCACCATACGGGCAAGCCTCTGCGCCTGGTGCTTGGCGATATGATTACCGATGACCTCTTCAGGTCGCTTGAACACCATGTTCAAATTACTGGATCCACCTCGACGCGCCGGCTCGAAACCTCTCAATGTGAGCCTATCTGTCTCTACTCTCCATACGCTGGCGGTGAAGGTTCCCAGTCGCGGAGCGTTCTCTGCTCTTAGAACCACCTTCTCCAACAACTGTTCGGTCCAGGCAAGCAGGGCGGCAACAAGGTGAACGTCATCGCTGGCATGCAAAGCGACAATCTGATCCAGTTCCCACAAGACACCATGAAGAGCCAGTTGAGCGTTGTCAGTAACCAGTTCTTGTAACTCGCCCACCTCAACCTGTGTCTCGCTGCCATGATCGAGCAATAGCCATGCCAAGGCGTTGGCAAGAACATGGGTGGAGATCAGCGCCTCGGCGGCAAGCAGCTCCGTGAACTCGGTACGCCGCGATGAAGCCAGTGAGCCAGAGAGATTGGCCTGTTTAAGCTCCAGCAACCCATTGCGCTCGGCCCAGCATTCGCCAATCGCCAGAGCAATCGCGATGGATCGCCGGAGGCCATGCTGGACGGTCGCCTGGAGCGGAGACATCAATGGGTCTCCTCCATTGCTTGTCGCTATCCGTTCCCCCAAGTGCACTCCATCCGGGCGCCCCGTGGAGCGTGTGGCGAGCCCCGGCGTGGTCGATCGAAGCCTGCGAGTACGACCTATACCTGGAGATATTTCCTTCTCGTCAAGCGTAAGCTGCTGCCGCGGGCGGGCGATACGAGGACTGTGATCAAAGCCCTCCAGCATCCTTTCAGCCGCAGCGTAGTGCCTCTGGATATCATCTTCGCGCAGTTCCATCTGATCGCTGTCAAGACTCATGAATCCCTCGCTACCGGGCCTTCCTGCCACGGTTATCTATTGTTGCTTCGCCCCTCAGGACGGCGCCGTCATCGTGTTATAAGTGCAGCACCTGTCCCGATGGGCTGACCACAAACTTCTGCACATCGGCAAACCCGGAGGGGGCCAGCTCAGCCAGGACCTGAAACGGACGCTGAGGCAAAATGATGGAGCGTAACGTACGAGTAGCTCCGGAGTGACCTGCACCATCAGAGAAGGGGTCCAGGGCAAAGATTTCGCGCTCGACCTTACTGAACCATCCACTACGTTCTTCTTGCGTCCCATCACTATCGAGCTCCTCCTGGGTCCAGGCCAAGGCCCAATCGTCCTCTCCACCTGGACAAGCCTGCTCGAGAATCTGCCGCAACGGTCCGACCTGCTCGGTATAGGAGGACGAGTACATGGGCCCAATGTGATAGCGGTGGAGCCGTTTTGGATGAACGTCATCGAAGTCCGCATCCAACCCACGGGCAATGGTCAGCAATGTCAGTCCAGCAAGAGACTGGGCCATCAGGTGAGCCTGGACAGCTGGCCAACGGTATTCGTCTTTTGGCAGAGGGGCAGAACCACTGTCATCGACCTCCATCAAGTAGATGACAGGCAGATTGACTTGGCTGTCGTAGACAGCCCAATGGATGAAAAAACGCCTTCGCCCACCGTCACTGTCCAGCATCTCGCACTGAGGGTCATTTTGAATCCAGAAAAGAGCGCCTCGAGAGATTTCCTCGTAATAGAGTCGCTGGGACATGGCATACTGAAGTCGGGTAGGCGAACGGCACTCACCAAGGATGGTGCGAATCATCTGAGCCTTGAGTTCGCGTGTACTTGGCATATTTGTCAGATGGCGTGAAGCTTGCTGAGCGTCATTAGCCATACGCATCAACTCGCTGGCGACCGGAAAGCCACTCTCGCGTCTGTCCACGGTGAGGCTACCGAGACTCCGGGATGGGGTTTGCCCCACCATCAAATACTTGGTGCTCAAGGCGTCAAAGGTAAAATCAAGGCGCTTCAGATAATCCGTCAGTGCTCTTGCATCTATGCGGTTCAGTTGATCGCTGGCATGCATGGCTGCCGCCACTCTCTCGAGCCGCTGGAGGATCTCGCTGAATCTCCGAAAGTAATGACGCGAAGCATACACGTCAGCTAACTCAAGATGATCACAATCTGACGAATCCATCGCACCCTCTTTTCGGCGAGTACCGGCTAGCACATCATTTTCATTCAACGATGACATCATTCACCGAATGATCGCCGCCCGAAGGAAGCTGGTATAAAACCTCTACCTATCACGTCTCAAGTAATAGGGAACCTACCCCTCAACGCCCATACAGATTCTTGTCATGTTTCTCGACGATCTTTGAAAATCTTCGAGCAAAGCGCTCGTCAGCGCGGGCCTTTTTCTCCAGGACGTCTCTTGCATACACCATCTGGCCTTCATGTGCTTCGAGCATATCGGCCATGCGCTGGTTGGTTGCACTACCGATGCCCGCCATCGCAGTCTGAGCTTCCTGGTCTGTCTGGGAGCCAATTTCGTTGATCCTGTGCGCTACGTCCTGCTGCTGAGCCGTCTTCAACGACTTACTCAGGGCGTCATATAGCACAACTCTTTGCTGAGTATCTGTCTGGAGCTTGTTGATCAGCACCTTTTGAGTCGCTGCCTGATTCTGAAGACTGTCCAACCAGGTTTTCCCCTTCTCGATGTAGCGCTCGAGCGTTTGCGAGCGGGAGATGCTGACCTGTTCATCCTGGACCAGCGCGTTGTAGCGTGTATTCGTGTCTGCAAGCTCGGTTTCCAGGCGAGTACGCTGCGCTGCATCCTGCTCCACGGATATCTTGCTCTCCAGATCGATGAGCTGTGGGTCAAGTGCCTCTATTTCGGCTCTCAGCGACTCAAGTTCTGCTACCGCTGCCTCTCTATCACCCAGCGATCGTTCCAGATTCTTCTGGACCTTTTCCTGCTGGCTCTCGAGCTCCTGTAATTGGCCATCCAGAAGTTTTACGATGATGTCGGATTTGGCGATAAGGTCCTGCAGCTTTTCGTCTATGCTTGCGCTCCTCATTCGCTCCTGGCGCATGGACTCAGCCTTCCCCTTGCTAAAGATTCCGACGAATTTCTCCATACTGGACTTGTTGCGCATTTCGTCAAAATCTTTGGAAAAACCGGCAGTAGTGTCATCAAGCCCCATGATCAACTCTGCGATATTGGCGTTCATGGTTTCGGTGTGGGCATGAACGTCATCCAAGGTAGCAACTTCGATGTTGAAGCCTACTGAGTCTCCTGCATCTGCGCTGGCACGAGCGGCTTCAACACTGGCAGTAACCTCGGCGATTTTTCGCTGCGACTCTTTCACCTTGTTGCTCGATTCTTCAATCATGGTATCGAAATGGGATTTCTTCATTTTTTCGATATTTCCCTGTGATCTGTCCGGATAAAAGGCATCTAGCGCGACCCAAATCCTAACCTTGACTGCGCCTATACCGCTTTTGAGTTATACAGCAACCAAAACGCCACATTTTTTCGAGAAAACCATGTGTCCTGTGATATACCTTCACACCTTCAGTCAGGACGACTTTCTCTCCCATCCTATTCCTTCGTCTTGAATAAAAGTACACGTAAACTTTGCAATATCAGCGATATCTTCTTCAAAGCATCGCCTAATCCCGGATGTGGCAAACCTGTAAGATTTCACCCATAAACATACAAAAAACACATGATTTACCATCATGACTAGCCATTGCCAACTGCCACACACAACAACAATGATTCATGAATGGTGGGCGGGAACCAGAAGAGACAAACAAACATCAGGTCAATCTCGCCACCAAGAATAATGCGCCATCGAGAAAGCCATACAACTTCATGATGTGGATCAAGAAGTAAAACCATCTCCTACAGCCTAACCCGGGCAATCAATGCTCAATATCGAGTCCTCCTGACAGGCTTCATCTACAATGGAGAGAAGCGTTGGAACGCCGCGTCGACGTATCGGACCTCGTGCAAAGCGTGCCCAGGGAGCTGGAGCGATACCGCCCACGAATGCCCTATCTTCTGCTGGACGAAGGCGCCATCGTGGACTCGGAGCATTGGTCGCCGGAGGCACGCAACGTGGTAGCCGCCATATTTCGGCTGGAACACCACCGTGGCACCAGGGAGGCGGTCGAACTGATCGGGCTGCTGGCAAGATGGCTCGAAGCGCCGGACCAGACTCGTCTGCGCCGTCACTTCGCCATCTGGATCAAGCGCGTGCTGCTGCCCAATTGGATACCCGAGAGCGAGGGAACCGAGTGGCAGAATCTTAACGAACTCAATGAGGTACACAACATGCTGGCCGAGCGTGCAAAACGATGGTCCGAGCAGTGGAAGCAACAGGGTCTTGAAGAAGGCCTCAAGCAAGGACGTGAGGAAGGCCGCAAGGAAGGACGTGAGGAAGGCCGCAAGGAAGGACGTGAGGAAGGCCGCAAGCAAGGACGTCAGGAAGGCCTGCTGGAAAGCGAACAGAAGGGCGAACAGAAGGCTCGTCTGGAGACCGCCCGCAACATGATCGAGCGGACGCAGATGGACGACCAGACGGTGGCGGATCTGTCGGGGCTGGGCATCGCTCAGGTCAGTACGCTGAGAGACGAACTCCTCCACTGCCGAGCTTGCACGGGAGCGCGGCCAGCGCCGACGGGGTGAGAAAGGCGCCTGCGCGCCCTACCTGTGGATCGTCATGGAGCTGGCGTACATATGCCGGCTGCGCGGGATCGAGGTCATCACTCTGACCGACGCCAACGCCATCACCGAAGGTGTGATGACCAATCGTCGCAAAGGCAGTCGCGACACTATCGTGCGCTGGTACCCGAGACTCCGAAGGGCATGGCAAGCGGCAACCGAGTTGAGGGCGAGGATCTGGCGTGCTCGGGGCACAGCCATTCCAGCGCTACCAGTTCGCAGACCGCTGATAGTTGCTGCCGATGGCGGCGAATTGCGCAAATCCAGTCTTGATACGGCCTGGCAGCGACTGATCAAAATGGCAGTTGAAGAAGAGGTAATTAGCAAAGAGGAAAGGTTCGGGCTGCACGACCTGAAGCGACGAGGTATAACTGACACTCAAGGTACTCGGCACGACAAGCAAGAGGCCAGTGGCCACCGTTCTGCTGCCATGCTTGACGTGTATGATCTTAGTTCACCAGTCGTCTTTCACCCCAGACCCATAAAAAATGGATAACACAAAAATTAGAGAAAAAATATAAAAAAGAACTAGCCATTGGATTCAACAATCCTCTTAACAGCACTTGCTAGCTCTTCAGGATTATCTTCCCAGTTCCTATAAAGTTTATCCTGTACAATACCATAGTTTCCCATAAGCTTCTCTCCTTCGCCATCAAGGAGAAACAACAGCTTACTCTTACCCTTTATCTCCCGATCAATAATAGAATATATTTCACGCTCGGGCCAGGCCTTACCTATTGAATTATTAGAAACAACGGCCACAACAACCGTAGAGCTAACTAAAGCTTTATTTATTTTCTCAACAAGAGAGTCCCCCCACTCAATCTCTTTCTCATCCAGAAAAACGGCCAACCCTTCTTCTAACATCGCATCATAAAGTGGACGAGCAATTTTCTCTTTATCTTCAGAAGCATGACAAATAAAAACCTGATACATATCTACTCTTCTCTTTATCTCTTTAATATATTTAGGTGGCGCAGGGTCATGCTGGCCCATTTTCATAGCAAGCTTAAGAAAAGTCGGATCCTCACCTCCTTTCACCTGAAGCATATATGAAAGCCTTCCATATATATTATTTTTTAGGTATTCACCCCCTTCAGAAACCGGAAAATCCTCAGGATTCTTTTTCTTTATGTCGTAAAAAAAATGTCTTTCCGCCTCTTCTGGGTTCATACACCACTGATGGACTGCTGAGCGCAGAGACTTCGTAAACTCAACAGGGACATTTATTTTCTTATTTATAACAACTCCTGTCACTTCTTGACGAGAGCTCTTTCCACTAAGTCTAACTTTCGAATAATTTATCTCGAAACCAGCCGCCTCCATGAGGACCTTAACTTGATCTCCTAATTCTGTAACACCGTCCACCAGCATGGCAACACTTTTAGGGAAAGCACTTGAGGTGCTAGAAAGTGTTATGTCATCAGCATATCTCGTATACGTGAGACGATACTTTCTACACAACCTAAGAAATTTATTATCTAGAGAGGCTGAAATAATATTAGCTATAATCGGAGATGTGGGTGACCCTTGAGGAAGAGAATTTTTATAAGTACATATCCTAGCAGAGAGAGTAGCGACTTCTTTAGAAAATTTAAATGGCTCGGCCATAAACACACCGCGAACCCGGCCAAAATTTATCGATCCGAAATAGTCCTCAATATCTAAGTTCAGCACCCACTTTGCTCTGTAGTGCTCTCTCGCGTTTCGAACCACACCCTCCTCTCTGACAAACCCCTTCACACATGACTTAAATCTAACATTGTCTGAAATCAACTCATGAAGATTACTTTGGACAATAGCAAGCCCGTACTTCGGCGAACGTATAACACGCTCCCCCCCCCCCTTCTTAGGGATAGAAAACTCTTCATACCACGCCTCCTTCCTACTATCATTCAATATATAGAAAAGCTGCTCCCGATTAGTTCCGAGAGCAGCTATAAAGTCAGCTTCACTTTCTAAGTTTCGGAGAAAAGAGTTTTCTCCATCCACTAGTTTCATTGACTCTTGTCTTCCCTGTCACTTTGTGGCGTTACGAGTCGTACCGATTCGTCAAGTCATATCAAGATCACGTTCCAAGAGCCTATCTGCTACCCTTGTCGTTTGTTGCAACGGTTGCATTGCATAGTTAAAGGAAAACATTACAAAACCTAGCATGCTAGAAGCAATGTCGCAATATGCTTCTAGTTTTGGGAGGGAAGTGGCGGCTTTTGTCCTGCTATGACCGATGAAGAACATCGCAGAGAAACGCTCATCGTTACGTACAAAAGTTACGCACGCACAAAAAAACCGCCTCTTGGGCGGTTTTGATGTTGCAGCAAGTCGTTGATCCATAACCATTTTTTAGATGGTGCCGGCACCAGGAGTCGAACCCGGGACCTACTGATTACAAGTCAGTTGCTCTACCAACTGAGCTATGCCGGCTCGGGCCGACCGGAAGGTCGCTTGCTGCTCTGGTGTTACGCCTTGGGCGTCTCACCCGAAACGGGGTTGGCGTGGCTGGGGTAGCAGGATTCGAACCTGCGCATGCCGATACCAAAAACCGGTGCCTTACCACTTGGCGATACCCCAGCAGAGTTGGTGGCCAGAGACGGAATCGAACCGCCGACACGGGGATTTTCAATCCCCTGCTCTACCAACTGAGCTATCTGGCCCCTTGCCAACGCGACGTATTAAACCAATTCCTCCGTTTTCCGTCAACCCCTTTTCTTTCAAAATGATGGCGAGCGCTTTTCAAGGCGTCGCAAGGCTAGGCGTCACGCGGGACATAGCCCTCGGCGCGGTCGGTCTCTTCATTGTCGAAGAAGCGTTCCATCTGCTCCATCAGGTACTCGCGGTTAGCCGGGTCCATCATGTTCAGATGCTTCTCGTTGATCAGACGGGTCTGCAGCGCCTGCCATTCTTCCCAGGCCTGGCGTGACACGCTCGCCTGGATTTCCTGCCCCTTCTTGCCCGGCAGCGGGGGGAAGGGCAAGGCGTCGAGCTCCTTCTGGTACTTGCGGCAAAACACGGTCTGACTCATGGCGGTCTCCTTTCTATGGTACGGCCTGCTGGCTATGGTGTGGCCTGCTGGCACGAGGATAGCAGTGTGCCCCGCCCAGACTTAAGCGTTCTGTTGCTGCAGAGCCGTGGCGCTCGTCCCAGGCTCCCTGTGCGCCAAGATCAGCGCGGGGGGCAGCACCGACGTCAACGCGACGGTGGCTGGCTCAAGGCAAAGGGAGCAAGTGAGGCGAGCAGCTTCTTTACCGGTGCGGCAAGCCCCACCGACTCCGGCGCCTGGGGGTCGTACCACAGCCGTCCCTCGGCAACGCCATCGACTCGCCCGCCACGTGCCGGCACCGGCGTGATTTCCAGGCGAAAGTGACTGAACACATGAACGAAGCTCGACCAAGGCTCGTCTCGCTCGGCTCCTGGCGCGTGGGTATCGAGCCAGGCATCGATCTCGGCGTCGCTGTCGAACTGGGGAAGCCCCCACAGCCCGCCCCACAGCCCCTGGGAAGGCCGCTGCTCCAGCAGGATGCGCCCGGCCTCGTCGCTCAGCACCAGCATGCGGGTATGGCGCAAGGGGATCGCTTTCTTCGGCTTGGACTCCGGGAAGCGCTTTTGTTCCCCTCGGGCGCGGGCCACACAGACATCGGCGAACGGGCAGCGCTCGCAGTCCGGCTGGCCACGGCGGCACAGCGTCGCCCCAAGGTCCATCATGCCCTGGGTGAAATCCACCATTCGCTGTTCCGGCGTGTAGTGCTCGGCCAGGTGCCAGAGCTCGCGTTCCACCGCTGGCCGACCGGGCCAGCCTTCCAGCGCGTGCAGGCGCGTCAGTACGCGCTTGACGTTGCCATCCAGAATGACGGCTCGCCTGCCGGTGCTCTGGGCGATGATCGCCCCGGCGGTCGAGCGGCCAATGCCGGGCAGCGCGGCCATGGCATCGAGGCTGTCCGTGGGAAACTCGCCTGCATGCTGTTCCACCACGACTCGGGCCGCCTTGTGCAGATTCCGGCCTCTGGCGTAGTAGCCCAACCCGGTCCACAGATGAAGGACCTCATCCTGGCTGGCCTCGGCGAGGGCCTTTACATCGGGAAAGCGCTGCATGAACCGCTCAAAATAGGGAATTACGGTAGCAACCTGGGTCTGCTGCAGCATGATTTCCGAGACCCACACCCGGTAGGCAGTACGATCATGCTGCCAGGGAAGATCGTGGCGACCGTGCACATCGAACCAGTCGAGCAGGCGCCGGGAAAACACCTCTGTACTGAGCAGCGGCGACACTCGACCGCTATCCTTGTCGCCTTTCGCCCGACTGTCAGGGCCAGAGACTTCTGATAAATATTTCATAAAACCAATTAGTTATCATCACTCAAAAGTCAGACACGAAAAAAAGCGCCGACACGGAGGTCGGCGCAGTGACTGGCTTGCTTGATGCTCAATTAAATAGACCACGGACGGCGTCACGAAGTTCCTTGCCCGCCTCTTCTCCGATGCGTTCGTCGAGACGTTCGAGCTCCTTGCCCAGCCGCTCCTCGACTTCCTCGTTGACGCGGGAGCGGGCCTCTTCGGCGACCAGCTCGCCCAGATTGGCCTTGAAGGCGTCGGCGTCAAAGCCACACCACTGGCTGCTGTCACCCTCCAGGCTGCCTTCGCAGCGCACCGGGAAGGGCACCTTTTCGAGACGCCGATTGACGCTGCAGGCGGCATCGGCGGTGTCGACAAAGCGCGCCGCCCCGTCGGCATCGAAACGCTGGCTGCCCAGATCGAGCTGGCCACCACCACTGACCTCGATACCCGGCAGGGTGATCAGCAGGTCGTCGTTCTGGGCGACGCCGTCACGGATGGTGAAGCGCGCGCTGATGTTCTCGAAGCGGGTGTTCTCGCTCCACTCGCGGGTGGTCTGCTCGCCTTCGAGGCGCGCCACGGCGGTACACAGCTGACGCGAAATATTGGCGCGGGGAATGCTGCCCTCGTTGATCCGCGTGTCCAGGGTTCCGTTGAGGTGACGGGTCAGCTCATGGCGAGCGTTGCCGCGGGTGGTCAGTTCACCACTGGCATGCAGCGAGCCGCTGAGCGGGGCGGGCTCCTGCCCAAGCGATGTCAGCAACGACTCCAGACGCACGCCCTCGACCTCCGGCGCCAGCTGCCAGGCGAGGTCATCGCCGCTGGCGTCTATCACCCCGGTGGCCTTAAGCCGACCTTCATGGAAGCCCGCTTCGAAGCCGGTCAGACGATGCCTGCCACCCTCGCCCTGCATGCTCAAGGACACATCCTGGTAGCGCTGGCCGCCCAGGATCAGCTGACCCAGCGCCAGCGATACGCTCTCGTCCAGCCCGGCCAGAAAGCTTTTCGGCAGGATCGCCGGTGCGCCGTCCTGGTCCTGGGCCAGCGCCGACGCGATACCGGGAATGCCGTTGGCGGCGGTGTCCTGCTCGGGCGGCGGCAGATAGCTGTCGGCGTCGAGGCGGTCGCCTTCCAGATCGAGATCGACCCGGGTGCCATCGAAGCGTGCGCCGAGGGAACCGGAGAAGGTGTTGTCATCGAGCACCAGCGTCAGGCCATTGAGCGAGAGCTGCTCGAGGGTGCCTTCCACCGGACTGGTCAGCGCCACTTCCGACAGCGCCTCGTCGCTGGACATGCTGGGCATGGCGTCCATGCGCGCAAGCCAGGCACGCAGCGACAACGGTGCCAGACGCACCTGGCCGTCATAGCGTGGCGCCGAATTCAGCTCCTTCAGGTTGAGATTCCCCTTGATCGACAGACCATCGGGGCCGCTCAAGGCGATATCGCGCAGCTGAGCGGTACCGGCGCCGAAGTCCGACTCCAGCTGGAACGAAAGCGTCATGGCCACACGCTTCTCGCCTAACTGGGGTGCCAGCAGGCTGGCGTCCAGTTGACTCGGCGCCATGTGCAGACGCTGCTCGCCAAGGTTCAGCACCACCTCGTCGCTGGTCAGGGTCGCCTCCTGGGGTTCCGAGGCACCGGCCAGCAGAGTACTGGTCTCCAGCGTCACGTCGCTGAGCACGTGGCGGCTGTCGGCGAGACCCAGATTGACGTCGCTCTCCAGGGTGACATCGCTTTGCAGGCCAGGGGTGCGCTCTTCCGTTGTTTCGCCCTCACCGCCGCCATCGAGCTGGTCGAACACCTTCAGCTGGAAGGTGGAGCTGAGCGGAAAGGCGGTATCCGGATTGACGTTGCTACCGTTGATGGTGAGCTTCTCGGCCTGCCACTCACGGCCGGCCTGATGATCGACCAGGCTCAGATGGCCCTTGGTCACCTCGACGCTGGCGATGTTCAGGGCCACCGACAGACCGCCTTCATCATCCGGGTTGGGGCCTGCGCTGGCCGGCGCCAGCGCCTTTTCGGCGTCATCGGCCCTGTTTTCGAGGCGTTCGAGCAGCGCCTCCCAATTGCCGGTGCCATCACTGTCGCGCTCGAGATTCAGCGACAGCCCATCCAGGGTCAGGCCATCGATGGCGATTTCGCCGCGCAACAGCGGTGTGAACGCCAGGCTGACCGAGGCCTCGGAGAAGGCAGCAAAGGCCTGGGCGTCATCCGCCTGATCCGGCAGGCGCGCTTCGGCCTCGGCCACGCTGACACCAATGCGCGGATAGAAGGACCACTCCAATGGGCCTTCCAGCGACAGTTCGAGCCCGGTGTGCTCCTTCACCACGGACACCAGCCTCGGCTTCATGTCCTCGGGGTTGAAGAAGGTGGTGACGTAGACCACCGCGCCCACCGTGACCAGGGCGAGGACGCCGACGACCGCCAGCAGGGTTCTTACGAGTCGTTTCATTTGCCGCTTTCTCCGGTGGGCAGATCGAGTTGGAAATCATCGCCGCTTCGCGTCAGCTGATAGCCCAGACGCTTTAGCAGCATCTGGTCGGCCAGGGTCAGCTGCGAACCGGCCACGCTCAGCGCCACGCCGTCACGGTTGGCGGCAGCGCTGATCAGCGCCAGCAGGCGCGAGCCCACGCCGCGCCGGCGAGTGGTCTTGCGAACACAGAGGTCGAACATGCGCCAGCGCCCGTCACCAGGACTGACGGCGACAGCACCGAGCAGGCGATCATTGAAGCGCGCCGCCCAGAAGAAGCCATGTTCAAGCTGGCGGGTCACGTAGGCTCCCGGCGGGAGCTTGATGCGCTCCTCCGGCGCATCGGCATAAATGCGGGTCAGATCGATCCGCACCTGTTCATCGGCGTCCCAGACATCCTGGTCGACGCGAAAGAGGGTCACCGGCATACGCTGTCTCCCTTGGCCGGAGGGCGGCGACGGCCGCCACTGGAATGGCTGCATTGTAGCGGATGGGGGTGCCGATTCACTATAATGGCTGTCTTGTGCGCCTAGCACCGCGACCGGCCCACCTTAGAAACAAGGCCCCCAATTCCGACATGCGCGTGAGCGCAGGAGACGACATGTCCGAGCGTATTGCCACGGTCAGCCGTGACACCAAGGAAACCCAGATCAGCGTCACCCTCAACCTCGACGGCGAGGGCAACCTCAAGGGTGAAAGCGGGGTTCCCTTCCTCGACCATATGCTCGACCAGGTGGCCCGCCACGGCATGGTCGACCTGGACATCAGCGTCAACGGCGATTTGCACATCGACGACCACCACACCGTCGAGGACCTCGGCATCACCCTGGGACAGGCGTTCAACCAGGCCATCGGCGACAAGCGCGGCATCTATCGCTACGGCCACGCCTATGTGCCGCTGGACGAGGCACTGTCCCGGGTGGTCATCGACTTCTCCGGCCGTGCCGGCCTGTCCATGAACGTCGAGTTCACCCGCGCCACCATCGGGCGTTTCGACACCCAGCTTTTCTGGGAGTTCTTTCAGGGCTTCGTCAATCACGCCCAGGTCACGCTGCATATCGACAACCTGAAGGGCTTCAATGCCCACCATCAGGCGGAAACCATCTTCAAGGCCTTCGGCCGCGCCCTGCGCATGGCCGCCGCCGAGGACCCCCGCATGGCCGGCAAGCTGCCCTCCACCAAGGGTAGCCTCTAACGCCGCCGGCTGCGGTCCAACAGCAACAAGACGACAAGACACCAAGCGAGGCGGTCGCCGGCAGCGGCGCCCCTCCGGGCCAACCACCAAGGAGCGCTTCATGACCATTGCCGTCATCGACTACGGAATGGGCAACCTCCATTCCGTCGCCAAGGCACTGGAACACGTCACCCACGAGAACGTGCTGGTGACCCGCGACGCTCGTTCGATCCAGGGCGCGACCCGTGTCGTGCTACCGGGACAGGGCGCCATCCGCGACTGCATGGGCGAACTGGAGCGTACCGAGCTCAGCGGCCTGGTTCGCGAGCTTCTGGCCAGCCAGTCCAAGCCGCTGCTGGGCATCTGTGTGGGTCAGCAGATGCTGATGGACCACAGCGACGAGAACGGCGGCATCGACTGCCTGGGCCACCTCGCCGGTCAGGTAAAGCGGTTTCCGCTGGACATGCAGGACAGTGACGGCGCTCGCCTGAAGGTCCCGCACATGGGCTGGAACCTGGTGGCGCAGCCCAACGCCCACCCGCTGTGGGAGGGTATCGAGCCCGGCTCGCACTTCTACTTTGTGCATAGCTACTATGTGGCCGCCGAGCATGACGCCGAGGTCTTCGGCACCACCGACTACGGCAGCGTCAGCGCCCATGTGGCGGTGGGTCGTGACGCCACCTTTGCGGTGCAGTTCCACCCGGAAAAGAGCGCTCGCGCCGGCCTCAGGCTGCTCGAGAACTTTGTCCAGTGGAACCCCTGACCCAGACCTGAGCGCCGGCCGGGCAGGCGCTCGCTTGCCCTGGCCGCCGCCCGACATCTGCATCGGCACGGCCTACGCCCTGCCTGCATCGATCACACTGGCACGCCCCTGAAAAGGCACCCCGAGGACACAACATGCTGGTAATTCCCGCCATCGATCTCAAGGACGGACAGTGCGTTCGTCTCAAGCAAGGCCGCATGGACGAGGCCACCACCTATGGCGACGACCCCGTCGCCATGGCCGCTCGCTGGGTCGAGGCCGGCGCGCGGCGCCTGCATCTGGTCGACCTCAACGGCGCCTTCGAGGGGCGTCCGGTCAACGGCGAGGCGGTGACCGCCATTGCCCGCCAGTACCCCGATCTGCCGATCCAGATCGGTGGCGGCATTCGCAGCGCCGAGACCATCGAGCACTACCTCAAGGCCGGCGTCTCCCAGGTGATCATCGGCACCAAGGCGGTCAAGGAGCCTGACTTCGTGACCGAAATGTGTCGCGCCTTCCCCGGCCATATCATCGTCGGCCTCGACGCCCATGATGGCCGTGTGGCCACCGACGGCTGGGCCGAGGTGTCCGAGGTGATGGCGGTGGATCTGGCCAAGCGCTTTGCCGACGACGGCGTCTCCAGCATCGTCTACACCGATATCGCTCGCGACGGCATGATGAACGGCGTCAACGTCGAGGCCACGGCAGCCCTGGCCCGGGACGGTGGCATTCCGGTCATCGCCTCCGGCGGCGTGACCAACCTCGATGACCTGCGCGCCCTGGTGGCGGCTGGCGAGCCGGGCATTCTCGGCGCCATCACCGGACGCGCCATCTACGAAGGCAGCCTGGACGTCGCCGAAGGGCAGCGCCTGTGCGACGAACTGACCCAAGGCTGAGGAGGCTCCATGGCTCTTTCCAAACGCATCATTCCGTGTCTCGACGTCGACGCCGGCCGTGTGGTCAAGGGTGTCAACTTCGTCGGCATCCGTGACGCCGGCGACCCGGTGGAGGTGGCGCAGCGCTACAACCAGCAGGGTGCCGACGAGATCACCTTTCTCGACATCACCGCCAGCCACGAGGACCGCGATACCACGGTGGAGATGGTCGAGCGCATCGCCGGCGAAGTGTTCATCCCGCTGACGGTAGGCGGCGGCATCCGCACCTGCGACGATATCCGCACCATGCTCAACGCCGGCGCCGACAAGGTCTCGATCAATACCGCAGCGGTGACCAACCCTGAGTTCGTACGTGAAGCCGCCGAGCGCTTCGGTAGCCAGTGCATCGTGGTGGCGATCGACGCCAAGCGCGTCAGCGAGGAAGGCGAAGCCCCTCGCTGGGAGATCTTCACCCACGGCGGCCGTCGTCCCACCGGGCTCGACGCGGTGGAATGGGCCAAGAAGATGGTCGAGTACGGCGCCGGCGAACTGCTGTTGACCAGCATGGACCGCGACGGCACCAAGGCCGGCTTCGACCTGGGCGTCACCCGCGCCATCAGCGATGCGGTGGCGGTGCCGGTCATCGCCTCCGGCGGTGTCGGCAACCTCGACCATCTGGTCGAGGGCGTGACCGAAGGCCACGCCGATGCGGTGCTGGCGGCCAGCATCTTCCACTTCGCCGAGTACACCATCCCCGAGGCCAAGCGCTATATGGCCGACAAGGGCATCACCATGCGCCTCTGACCGACGCCTTTGGCTGGCTCTTCAGCCAGGGCTTGCAGAGCCAGCAACCAACCACCCCCGCCGGGTAGCCCGGCGGGGGTGGTCGTTTGTACGGACTGAAACCGACCTCAGTCCAGGGTCAGCCCCAGATTGCTGACACCACCGTTGCGTCCAAGCTTTCTCAACGCCTTGACGTGCTTCTTGCTCGGCTCTTCCTCGGCCGCCTCCAGCGCCGCATCCTGAAAGTCGTTCTCGTCTTCCATCAGCGGGTGCTGCTTGACCAGTTGGGCGAGCTTTTCGGCATCGTCTTCTCCCTCGGTCAGCTCGATAAAGGAGCGCACCGCCGCCTTCGAGACCTTGCTGACCTCAAGCACCGCGTCCGGCGCATCGCCCCTCAAGGTGTCGAGGATCGCCGACAACGCGACCACCGCATCGAGGGCACGACGGGCACCGAAGCTGTCGTCCTGCTGGGGTGGCTCCAGCTCGCCGAGCTTTTCGGCCTGGAGATCGAAGTCGATCTTGGCATCCTTGACCGTCAACTGCTCCCACACCAGGTCGAGGATCGCCCTCATGCCCGCCAGATCCCCGTGACCGCTGGTATCGGCGTAGAGCGCATAGTTGGGCAGCATGCGCTCGGTCAACGCGGCCATGAAGGCCTGTTGCTGACGTAGAGTCAGCGCCTGCAGGCGCTGGTGAAATCCTGGCTTTGCCATGATGGCTCCTGTGCTGGCGATAAACGGGCTGCCGGTCCCTTTATTCAAGGTTCAAGGGGCGAGAGTCGAGGGTCGCGTGTCGAATGTAGGGAAAACGGGGATGGCCGAAAGCGGACTGGGCGCTCAAGGCCAGAAGCGCTCCTGGGCGATCCGTCCACGCTCATCGAAGGCCACACCTTCATCGATCAGACGCTTGCGCTGCTCGTCGGCTCCGCCATGGTCGGCGAGCTTGCGCGAGGCCGTCACCACCCTGAACCAGGGAAGCTCATGCCCCGACGGCAGATCGCGCAGCGCCCGCGCGACCATGCGTGCGCTGGCCCCATCGGTCATGGCGGCGATGCGTCCGTAGCTGGTCACCCGCCCCGAAGGAATCTCGCTGATGATGGTAAGAATCTGTTCTCGGACGTCCGGATTCATGTAACCTTTCGTTCTGGTTGCATTTTCATCGAGGGATGGCGCCGCCCACCCTCAGTCTGAGCGAGGCCCCCATGCACCTTCATCTGCTCAAGCACCATCCTGACCTGGGCCCCGCACGCATCGGCGACTGGCTTGCCAGCATGGGCCACAGCTTCACCGTCTTCCACCTCTACGACGGTGAGCTGGTGCCGCGCCCCGGGGACTGCGACGCCCTGATCATCCTCGACGATCTCGAGGACCGCGACCAGGCACCCTGGCTCAAGGCCGAACGCAAGCTGATCGACCAGATGCTCGACGGCCACAAGCCGCTGCTCGGGCTCGGCGCCGGCGCCCGGCGCATCGCCGAAGCGCTGGACGCTCCAGTGGGCCGTGGCACCCAGGCCGAAGCCGGCTGGCAGACCGTCAGCCTGGCCGACGACAGCCCCTTCGACCTGCCCGACGACTTCCCCGCCCTGCTGTGGCATCGCCAGGTGTTCGGACTACCCGATGACGCCCTGCCGCTGGGCGGCACGCCGACAAGCCCGGTGCTCGGCTTCGCCTGGGACGCCGGCCGGGTGGTTGGCCTGGCCTGCCACCTGCATCATCACCAGGAGAGCCTGACGGCCTTTCTCGAGACGATGCCGTTGCCGCAAGGCGCCGACGCAAGCCCCAGGACCCAGTCGCCGGAAACGATCCTTGCCGAGGCACGGCGACTGGATACCCTGGCGCCGCTGCTGGATCGCCTGCTGAGCCAGTGGCTGCGCACGGCACCGGACGTCTAATTCGCCACCGCGTCCCGCTGCTGCTGGCTCCAGGTCTTGGCGAACTCGAGGCAGCTGTCCCAGTCACCGACATGCAGGAAGCGACGCTCGGAGTGCTTCTCCAGCTGGTAGCGGTACATGGGGTCATAGTACTCGGTAAGCAAAGGCGCCAGCCAGGCCTCATGGGCCTGGCGGTTGCCGGCCTCGTGCTCGCGGAAGGCCAGCGCCTGCAGCCGCTGCAGGCGGGCCAGTCGCGCGCTGCCCAGGCGCTTCTTCAGTCGCCCCAGCGCCGTCGACAACTGCTTGCGCATCAGTGACCAGCCGAGGCGCTCGCCGAACTGATTGCGATAGATCGTCCACAGGTCGTCGATGTAGTCCTTGTGGATCTGGTTGAGGCGCCAGTCCAGCGGCATCTCGACGCGGATCCTCGGCGCCGGCTCCATCCCCCGCCAGAACTCGAGCGGTATATTGGCCGCACCGATGTGGCGCGACTCGTCTTCCAGCACCAGCGGCCCGTGCAATGACAGCAGTCGCAGGCCCATGGCGTGCTCGAAGTCGATCTGGCTGGGGGCGATCAGTGGATGGCGGCCGAAGGCCGAGCCCTTGTGACGGGCGCAGCCCTCCAGATCCAGACCGTTGTCCAGGGCCTGCACGATGGACGTCTTGGCGCAGCCGGTCAGGCCACCCACCACCAGCATGGGCTGGGCGGCGGCGTCATCGATGCGTGCGCACAACGCCTGGCGCATGGCCTTCCAGCCACCCTCGATGCGCGGTCGTTCGACGCCGGCCTCAAGCAGCCAGCGCTGGGCGATCTGCGAGCGCAGCCCACCCCGAAAACAGTAGATGATGGCGTCCGGGGCCGCCTCGAGCTGGCGCTTCCAGGCTTCGATGCGCGCGGCCTTGATCTCGCCGGACACCAGCCGCTCGCCCAGGGCGATGGCGGCCTGCTGGCCGGACTCCTTGTAGGCGATCCCGACCTGATGGCGTTCCTCGTTGTTCATCAGCGGCAGGTTGACCGCCCCGGGCAGGCTGCCCTGGGCGAACTCCACCGGCGCCCGCACGTCGATCAAGGTGCGCCCTTCGACCAGCAGGGCGGGATCCGCCGGGACCAGCGGCAACTTCATCCGCGCACCTCGATCAGCGCCTCACCACTGGCCTCGACGACCTCGCCGAAGGGTGCAAGCTCGATACCGAACTCGCGGCCGACCCGCTCGACATCGTCCTCCCAGGACGGGTGTACCGAGATCAACAGACCGCCCGAGGTCTGCGGATCACACAGCCACTGCCAGTGGGCCTCATCCATCTGCGGCAGGCTGGCCCCCAGGGCGTCACGGTTACGACGGGTGCCGCCGGGTACCGCGCCCTGGCGCCGGTAAGCCTCGGCCTCGGCCAGGCGCGGCAGGCGGCGAAAGTCGATGCGAGCCGCCACGCCACTGGCCGCGCACACCTCGGACAGGTGGCCAGCCAGGCCAAAGCCGGTGACGTCGGTCATCGCACGCACCCCTTCGATGCGCGCAAGGGCGGCACCGATACGGTTGCTGATCAGCATGGTTTCCCGCGCCAGGCCATGGTGACCGCTTTCCAGAAGCCCCTGCTTCTCCGCCGTGGTCAGCATGCCCACCCCCAACGGCTTGGTCAGAAACAGCAGATCGCCGGGCTTGGCGCCCTTGTTGAGCTTCAGGTGCTTGAGTTCCACCAGACCGTTGACCGCAAGACCGAAGATCGGCTCCGGGGCATCGATGGAGTGGCCGCCCGCCAGCGCCAGACCCAGCTCACGACATACCGCCTGAGCCCCGGCCACCACGTCACCGGCGATGTCCGCGCCCAGCTTGTCCAGCGGCCAGCCCAGAATGCCCAACGCCATCACCGGGTCACCGCCCATGGCGTAGACGTCGCTGATGGCGTTGGTGGCGGCGATGCGGCCGAAGTCGAAGGGGTCATCGACGATCGGCATGAAGAAGTCGGTGGTGCTGATCATGCCGCGCCCGTCGCCCAGGTCGAAGACGGCGGCGTCCTCGCGTCCCTGGTTGCCGACGATCATCTTCGAGTGGCTTGCTCCCGGACCGGCCTTGGCCAGGATGCTGTCGAGCACGTCGGGGGCGATCTTGCAGCCACAGCCGGCACCGTGACTGTATTGGGTCAAGCGGATGGCGCTCATGGAAGTCTCCTTGGCAATGATGGGCCCATTCTACACCAGCAGGACCGGCGGAATCGGCACGGCGCAGTCACCATCGTCCTGATCACATCCCGGGTAACAGGCTGTGATCAGGGTATGGTCTGGCGCCCTGGTGATCAGTTCATGGATGGGGTTACAGCACTTCGAGGGCGTCGGCGAGCTTGTCCACCGCCACCACCTCCATCCCTGCCGGGGAGTTCTTGGGAGCGTTACCCCGGGGCACGATGGCGCGGGTAAAACCGTGCTTGGCGGCCTCGACGATACGCTCCTGGCCGCTCGGCACGGGGCGAATCTCCCCGGACAGGCCAACCTCGCCGAATACCACCAGCTCGCGCGGCAGTGCCCTGCCCTGCAGGCTCGACACCACCGCCAGCAATACCGCCAGGTCGGCACTGGTCTCCAGCACCTTGACCCCGCCGACGACGTTGAGAAAGACGTCCTGGTCGCCGGTAAACAGGCCACCGTGACGGTGCAGCACCGCCAGCAGCATCGACAGGCGATTGGCATCCAGCCCTACCGCGACGCGGCGCGGGTTGCCCAGCGCCGACTCATCGAGCAGCGCCTGCACCTCCACCAGGATCGGCCGGGTGCCTTCCCACACCACCATCACCAGGCTGCCGGGGGCCTGCTCCTGCTGACGCGAAAGGAAGATCGCGCTGGGGTTCTTCACCTCCTTCATGCCGTGTTCCAGCATGGCGAAGACGCCCAGCTCGTTGACCGCACCGAAGCGGTTCTTCTGGCCGCGCAGGGTACGGAAGCGGGAATCGGCGCCGCCTTCCAGCAACAGGGAGGCGTCGATCATGTGCTCGAGCACCTTGGGCCCGGCCAGGCTGCCGTCCTTGGTGACGTGGCCGACCAGCAGCAGCACCGTGCTGGACTGCTTGGCGAAACGGGTTAGTGCCGCCGCGGATTCGCGTACCTGGGCCACACCACCCGGCGCCGACGAGATGTCCTCCAGATGCATGGTCTGGATCGAGTCGATCACCAGCACCTCGGGGCGCTCGCGTTCGGCCACCGCCAGGATGGTCTCGACGCTGGTCTCCGCCAGCATCTTGAGACCCTGGGTCGGCAACTGCAGGCGGTGGGCGCGCATCGCCACCTGGGACAGCGACTCCTCGCCGGTGACGTAGAGTACGCTGCGCTCCTGAGCCAGCTTGCAGGCGGTCTGCAGCAGCAAGGTGGACTTGCCGGCCCCGGGGTGGCCGCCCAGCAGCACCGCGGAGCCCGGCACCAGACCGCCACCGAGTACGCGGTCGAACTCGGCAAAGGTCGACGACAACCGCGGCACCTCCGACAGATCCACGTTGGCCAGATCCACTACCTCACGCGACAGGCTGCCGGCGTAGCCACCGCGCGCCGTCGCGCCGGCGCTCGACCCGCTTCTGGCAGGCGAGGACAGACGCACCTCGGTCAGGGTGTTCCACTCCTGGCAGCTGGAACACTGCCCCTGCCATTTGCGGTACTCGGCACCGCACTCGGTGCACACGAAGGCGCTCTTGGCCTTGGCCATGAATCCTCTCTCTATCGGTTCAATCGGGTTCGTTCGTCAGCGATGGTCAACACTGCGGCTTGCCGCCGTGTCCCGGGTAGCACTTGTCGTCCTCAGCACGGCGGTAGCGGCGAAACACCTCCATCTCCCAGGGACGCATGGCGATCATCAGGCTGACACCAAAGCGCTGCTCGAGCGGCAGCGACAGATCTTCCTGGTGACAGTGGCGAAGGTCCAGCGCCAGCCGCCGAAGCTTCTGCTGCATCACCTCATTGGAGCGCACCGACAGCATGCCATTGACGAACAGTCTTATCTCGCCCGGGCGATCGAAGCGACACGCCAGGAAATCCTCCTGGACCCGGGACTCGAAGAAGCGCTGGATAGGCCCTTGCGGCTGCCACTGGAAGTCATAGCTGATCAGCAGCTTGATGCGATTGCCCGGCAGCAGCTCGATCAATCCCATGCGATCGAGCCGCACCAGGTGCGTTATCACCTGAGGCTCGCCGAGCGAATAGGTCGCACAGATATCTTCAAAGCGCCAGCGATTAAGCGCACAGAAGGCCACCAGCAGCAGCGACATGTCAGAGACCAGCTCCTGCTCAAGCTCAGGGGCGATCGCGTCGACCAGCGCCTGGGGCTCCAGCTGGCGTACAAGGTCTGTGATCTCGAGACCGACCAGGGCACACACCTGATCCAGGCGCTGCAGCGAAAACTGGCGCTCGGCGAACAGCCGCTTGACGCTGGCCTCGGACAGGCCAAGCGCCGCCGCCACCTGCTGATAGGTGACGCCATTGGCCCGCAGTGCCGCCTTGAGCGCATCCACAATCGCCACCGTCTGCGCCATGACTCACATCCCTCATCGCCGAAAGCCCCGGCCAAGGTAGCAGAATACGCGACTCGCGGCTCAACAACACGCTACCTTCCGGATCCCGCTGGCGTACCTCGCCCCGACCTCGCCATAGTGCCATCGACGCCGCGCTCGCCGCACCCTGTAGGCGATGTCGGCTCCACCACCCCGTAAGCAGGAGATCTCCATGGAAAATGAAGCGAGCAACAATTCGTCAGGCTGGCTGTTCTTCGTCAAGGTCACCTTTGCCATCGCGCTGGCCGCCATGGCGGTCGGTATCGTGATGGCGCCCATCGACCTGCTGGTCAAAGGCTATCTCGGCGTGTGTTCACTGTTTCTGGTCTCCACCACCATCACCCTGTCCAAGACGCTACGCGATGACCACGAGAGCCGGCGCTTCCACAACCGCATCTCCGAGGCCCGCACCCAGCAACTTCTCAAGGAATACACGGAGTAGCCACCATGTCACTTTGGACGAAACTGCACACCCTGGTTCGGGCGACAGCTCACGAACCGGTAGAGAAGCTGGTGGATGCCAACGCATTGCGGATCATGGCCCAGGAGATCCGTGAGGCCGAGCAGGCCTTGCACCAGGCACGCCTCGATCTCGCCGGCCTGATCGCCGAACGCAGACAGCTCGAGCGCCACAACCAGCAACTGGCCGAGCAGCTCGAAGCCAGAGAGCACCAGGCTCGCGCGGCCCTCGAACAGGACGATGAAGCGCTGGCCTTGGCCGTGGCCAGCCGCATCGCCGAGGTCGAAAGCCAATTGACCTCACAGCGACAGCACGCCGAGGCCTTGTCGCGACAGGAACAGACCCTGCGCGAGGAGCTCGGGCAAGCGGCTCAGTCACTGCGCCACTACCAGCGCGAAATGAAACTGGCCAAGGTGCGAGGCGGCCATGCTGGCCTTGGGCGGAAGCTGGGCGCTTGCAGTACAGGGCTCCAGCGACACATGGACGAAATTGCAACCAGCTACGAACGCATCCGCACGTCCCAGCAACACCAGGCAGAGGTCACGACGGCCCTCAAGGAGCTGGATGAAGAGGCCAGCGGCCAGGATCTGGATCGACGCCTCAGGACGTCGGGTATCCTCGGGGGACAGATGGACGCCAGGAGTGTGCTTGCCCGGCTGAAGGCCCAAGGGAACGCGGCTGCCGTTCCAGGCGAATCGCCCCGTGGGGCATGAGCCCTGCGATCAGCGCGAGCACCGCCAGCGCTTCGAAACAGCTCCAGGCGGTGCCGAGCGGGCCTGTCGGCACAATACCATCACGTCAAGACGCCAAAGGGCGGCCCACCTGGGGCCGCCCTTTGTGTTCGACACTTGCATGTCGTGCGACTTACTGCTGGCGGGTCAGCTGCAGCATGTCGTTGTTCTGGAAGCGACGACGCTGGGGATCGATCAGCTCCAGAGTCTGCGGATTGACGCGCATGAAGTAGTAGGTCTGGCCTTCACCGTTGGGGACCAGCTCGTAGACGGTGGCCTCCGGATTGTCGGCGGTACCGGTCAGCACATCCCAGTTGCCGGAGTAGTTCTCGTTCGGCGGATTCTGGGGATGGTTCTGGTAGGCCGCGGTCAGATCGAAGGTGCGCTGCGCCGGGGCGCTCTGGTCTTCACCTTCCATGGTAACCGTCAGGGCGATGCCGTCGCAGTTACGGCACGGCAGGGTCCCCTGGTAGGTCGCCGAGGTCGCCTGGATGGCTTCACCACCGGATCCCTCGTCGCTGGGGCCACTCGCACAGCCGGCCAAAAGGGCGAGCATGGCGGATCCCGCCAGCAAAGTCCTGAGTTGCATATTAGTCCTCCTAACCATTGAGCATGGAACCGACGAATCGGCAGCCTGCCGACAGCATAACCTCCCAGCTTCGTTGCGCACAGCCCTGTATCGCTGCCGGCTCACGACACCGGTGGCATCACGTGGGCGAACACCAGGCCAAGCACGATCGGCATCACGATCAGACTACCGAGGTTGCCGATCAGCACCAGCGACGCCACCGAATGCGGCTGCTGGCGATACTGCTCGGCCACCAGGTAGTTGAGCACCGCCGGCGGCAGGGCAGCGAACACCCACAGCGACGCGGCCTTGAGCCCCTCTAGTTCAAGCAGCATGATCAACGGCCAGGCCAGCAATAACCCGGACAGCGGGCACAGCACGGCCCCGAGCAGCCCGGTCTTCCAGTCGCCGAAGTCGATGTCGAGCATCCGCACGCCCAGGGCGAACAGCAACAGCGGGATGCACACACCACCCAGCATATGCATCGCCTCCAGCAGCCAACCCGGTAGCGAAAGCCCGGACAGATTGACCGCCAGGCCAGCGAGGCTCGCCAGCACGATGGGCATGCGCAAAAGGCGCCACAACGGCGTATGGGGACTGAGCATCTTCAGTCCCAGCGAGAAGTGCAGCAGCATTTCGACGATGAACAGCACCACTGCCGCCGGCAGCGCCTGCTCGCCGAAGGCCAGGATCAGCAGCGGGATGCCCATGTTGCCGGAATTGTTGAACATCATTGGCGGCACAAAGGTCTTCGGCTCGAGCCTGAGCCACTTCACCACCGGCCATACCAGCAGCCCCGACCCCACTACCACCACGGCGCCGGCCAACGCCAGCCAGGCGTAGTCCTCAAGCGGCGCCTGGCGGTCGGCCAGCACCACAAATACCAGCATGGGCACGAACAGCTCCATGTTGAGGGTGTTGAGGCTACGGATGTCGGGAGAGCGCAACTTGCCATAGAGGGTACCGGCCCCCGAAATCAGAAATACCGGTAGCAGAGTGGCGAGGATCTGAGCGGTCATGGAGTCTCTTAGGCGGCAAACGGTCAGCGCTCGCAGCCTAGCACGTCAGCGACTTGCGCAGGGCCCTGGCAGCGGTCACCATGACCAAAGTGGTAATCAAGCCTTCGATTCTGCCAAGCCTGCCAAGCGAGAGACCATGAGCCAGTTGTGGAGTCCCAACGTTCGGGAACTGACCCCCTACGTGCCGGGCGAACAGCCCCGCGAGAAGCTGATCAAGCTCAACACCAACGAGAACCCCTACCCGCCCGCGCCTGGCGTGGAACGGGTCCTGCGCGAGTTCTCGGCGGATCATCTGCGGCGCTACCCGGACCCCACCTCGAGCGCCCTGCGTGAGGCCCTGGCCCAGGCCCTCGGCACGACTTCCGCCAACGTCTTCGCCGGCAATGGCTCCGACGAGGTGCTGGCGCTGGCCTTCCAGGCCTTCTTCCGCCAGGACAAGCCGCTGGCGATGCCGGATATCTCCTACAGCTTCTATCCGGTCTACTGCCGCATGTACGACATCGACAGCCAGCGTTTCGCGCTGGACGATCAGTGGCGTGTCGACCTGGACGCCCTGGCCAGCGACAGCGGCGGCGTGATCTTTGCCAACCCCAATGCCCCCACCGGTCACGGCCATGGCCGCGAGGCCATCGCGGCCTTGCTCGACAAGGTCACCGACCGCGTGGTGCTGGTGGACGAAGCCTACGTGGACTTTGGTGGCGAGAGCGCCGTCCCCCTGGTCGAACGCTACCCCAACCTGCTGGTGACCGGCACCTTCTCCAAGTCGCGCAGCCTGGCAGGGCTTCGTCTTGGGTATGCGGTGGGCTCACCGGAGTTGATCGAGGGTCTGACCCGGGTGAAGGACTCCTTCAACTCCTACCCGGTGGACGCCCTGGCCAGCGCCATCGGCATCGCCGCACTGGAAGACGGCGACTACTTCGAGGCCACGCGTCAGGCGGTGATCACCACACGCGAACGCACTCGCCAGCGTCTCGATGACCTGGGCTTCGAGGTGCTGCCGTCACAGACCAACTTCGTGCTGGCGTCACACCCCAAGCACGACGCAGCCCAGCTTTTCGTCGGTCTGCGCGAGCGCGGCATCCTGGTACGCCACTTCAATACCGAGACGCTGCGCGATCATCTGCGTATCTCCATCGGCACCGATGACGAGATGGACTCGCTGATCGAGGTGCTCAGCGACCTCTGTCGCTAGGCCACAACATCGGGCGCCGCGCGGCGCCCCTTCTTTGCAAGAGGCCCCCATGAGTGAGCGTCTGCCGTTGACCGGAGTGCACCACGTCGCCCTGATCACCGCCGACTACGAACGCGCCCGGCGCTTCTATATTGAGGTGCTCGACGCCCGCATCCTCAACGAGGCCTACCGCCACGAGCGTGACAGCTACAAGCTGGACCTTGCCCTGCCTGGAGGCATCCAGCTCGAGCTGTTCTCCTTTCCCTCTCCGCCGCCTCGGCCAAGCTATCCCGAGGCCTGCGGTCTTCGTCACCTTGCCCTGGCAACATCAGACCTGGAGGCCAGCGTCGCGTTGCTGAAGCGGCGTGGCGCGCGACCCGAACCTATCCGAGTCGACGAGTTCACCGGTGCCCGCTTCACCTTCTTCGCCGATCCTGACGGAACGCCTATCGAACTCTACGAGACGCAAGCCTGACGTCACCGCAACCACACAGCGCTTCAGCCGATTCCGCCACTGTCCCTGACCCGCGAGGCAAGCACCATGCTCAAGGTAGGCTTCTTCAGCTCTCAGCCCTACGAACGCCCCTTCTTTTCCGATGAGCATCACCCGCAGCTAAGTATCGTGCACTTCGAGCAACGCCTCAGCGCCCGCACCGTGACCCTCTGCCAGGGACTCGATGCAGTGTGCATATTCGTCAACGATGAGCTCGATCGCACCGTACTCGAGCGTCTGGCCGTGGTAGGGGTACGCCTGGTCGCGCTCAGGTGTGCAGGATTCAACAACGTTGACCTCGACGCCGCTCGCCGGCTCAACATCCAGGTGTGTCGCGTACCGTCCTACAGCCCCGACGCCGTTGCCGAGCACTGTGTCGCCCTGATGCTCACGCTCAGCCGCAAGATCCACAAGGCCTACAACCGGGTGCGTGAGGATAACTTCGACCTCAATGGCCTGCTCGGCTTCAACCTCGCCGGCAAGACCGTCGGGATCGTCGGCTTCGGCCAGATCGGCCGCTCCCTGGCGGGTATCCTGAGCGGCTTTGGCTGCCGCGTGCTGGTCACCGACCCAGCCCCCATCCGCATCCCTAACCAAGCCGACATCGCGCAGGTCGAGTTCGATGAATTGCTGGCACACAGCGACATCATCTCGCTGCACTGTCCGCTCACCCCAGACACCCACCACCTGATCGACGAGTCGGCCTTTTCCCGAATGAAGGACGGGGTGATGCTGATCAACACAAGCCGCGGCGCCCTGGTCGACACACGCGCCTGTATCGAGGCACTCAAGCGTCGCAAGCTCGGTTACCTGGGTCTCGACGTCTACGAGCAGGAAGCCGGCATGTTCTTCGAGGACCGCAGCGACGACATCCCGCTGGACGACGTCTTTGCCCGCCTTATCAGCTTCCCCAATGTCGTCGTCACCGGCCACCAGGGCTTCTTCACCCGGGAAGCCCTGAGTGAGATCGCATCGACCACGCTGGAAAGCCTCACCGCCTTCGAGGAAGGGCGTCCCCTCGATCAGCACTGTCAGCTCTAGAGAGTCGACGCTGCCCTGAACAAAAGAAGGCCCAACTCCTCTTGGAGTTGGGCCTTCTTTTGAATAAATACCTGACGATGACACGTAGACAGCAAGGTCGCTCGCATGGGGGTGAGTCACCCCAGCGCTCTTTACAAGGGCTGCGGCAACGCCGCAAGGGGGGGACGAACGACGCGAGCCCGCCCTTGAGAAGAGCCAGGCCGGACCGCACCTAGGGGGTTATCGGCGCGGCCCCACAAATAAAGAGCGGGGCTGAACTTGTAGAGAGCCATGCATGCGCTCTCTACAAAAAGAAGGCCCGACTATCTCTCGATAATCGGGCCTACTTCTGAATAAATGCCTGACGATGACGCTTAGACAGCAAGGTCGCTCGCATGGGGGTGAGTCACCCCAGGGTTTGCAGCGAAGCTGCAAGGGGTGACGAACGACGCGAGCCTGCGAGCGGCCGGACCGCACGCAGTGCGGCCCCACAAATAAAAAGCGGGGTCTTCCCATGCATGCGAAGAAGCCCGGTTATCTCTCGATAACCGGGCTTCTTCTGAATAAATGCCTGACGCCTCTGCGGCCACTTCGTGGCCTTGAGCCTGGGCTCGGGGCGCCGCAAGCGGCTTTACATCCCTCGCCCGTTCGAGCCTGACAATGCGTTGCATTGTCCGGGCGGCTCTCACCCTACTCTCGCATGCGAGGAAGGGTCATCGTACAGACATAAACAAAAACCCCGAACTCCTTCGGAGCTGGGGGTTTTTGTTTATGTAAATGCCTGACGATGACCTACTCTCGCATGGGGAGACCCCACACTACCATCGGCGCTGAGCGGTTTCACTTCTGAGTTCGGCAAGGGATCAGGTGGTTCCCACTCGCTATGGTCGTCAGGCGGAAAAAAGACAACGTACACCATGCTGACGATACGCTTCATCGTATCCGTCAATTGATTCGAGACATCATCGACCAAAACCCTTTGGGTGTTATATGGTCAAGCCTCACGGACCATTAGTACCGGTTAGCTCAACGCCTTGCAGCGCTTCCACACCCGGCCTATCAACCAGCTGGTCTTGCTGGGTCCTTTAGGAGGCTCAAGGCCTCAGGGAGATCTCATCTTGAAGGGGGCTTCCCGCTTAGATGCTTTCAGCGGTTATCCCGTCCGTACATAGCTACCCGGCAATGCCACTGGCGTGACAACCGGAACACCAGAGGTACGTCCACTCCGGTCCTCTCGTACTAGGAGCAGCGCTTCTCAAATCTCCAACGCCCACGGCAGATAGGGACCGAACTGTCTCACGACGTTCTAAACCCAGCTCGCGTACCACTTTAAATGGCGAACAGCCATACCCTTGGGACCGACTTCAGCCCCAGGATGTGATGAGCCGACATCGAGGTGCCAAACACCGCCGTCGATGTGAACTCTTGGGCGGTATCAGCCTGTTATCCCCGGAGTACCTTTTATCCGTTGAGCGATGGCCCTTCCATACAGAACCACCGGATCACTAGAACCTACTTTCGTATCTGCTCGACGTGTCTGTCTCGCAGTTAAGCACCCTTATGCTCTTGCACTCACTGCACGATTTCCAACCGTGCTGAGGGTACCTTCGTGCTCCTCCGTTACTCTTTGGGAGGAGACCGCCCCAGTCAAACTACCCACCACACACGGTCCTCGAACCGGATTACGGTCCTGAGTTAGAACGCCAATGATGCCAGGCTGGTATTTCAAGGTTGGCTCCACCCCATCTGGCGACAGGGTTTCAAAGCCTCCCAGCTATCCTACACAAGCAACATCAGCGTCCAGTGTGAAGCTGTAGTAAAGGTTCACGGGGTCTTTCCGTCTAGCCGCGGGTACACAGCATCTTCACTGCGATTTCAATTTCACTGAGTCTCGGGTGGAGACAGCGTGGCCATCATTACGCCATTCGTGCAGGTCGGAACTTACCCGACAAGGAATTTCGCTACCTTAGGACCGTTATAGTTACGGCCGCCGTTTACCGGGGCTTCGATCAGGAGCTTCGCGTGAGCTAACACCATCACTTAACCTTCCGGCACCGGGCAGGCGTCACACCCTATACGTCCGCTTGCGCGTTTGCAGAGTGCTGTGTTTTTAATAAACAGTTGCAGCCACCTGGTATCTTCGACCGCGTCAGGCTCCGGTCGCGAGGACCTTCACCCTAATGCGGCGTGCCTTCTCCCGAAGTTACGGCACCATTTTGCCTAGTTCCTTCACCCGAGTTCTCTCAAGCGCCTTGGTATTCTCTACCTGACCACCTGTGTCGGTTTGGGGTACGGTCTCACAGTATCTGAAGCTTAGAGGCTTTTCCTGGAAGCGTGGCATCGATGACTTCCTGACCGTAGTCAGTTCGTCTCGCCTCTCGGCCTTGAGGATCCGGATTTACCTGAATCCTCAGCCTACCGGCTTTCACCAGGACAACCAACGCCTGGCTCACCTAGCCTTCTTCGTCCCCCCATCGCAATACTGTGAGGTACGGGAATATTGACCCGTTTCCCATCGACTACGCCTTTCGGCCTCGCCTTAGGGGCCGACTCACTCTGCTCCGATTAGCGTCGAACAGAAACCCTTGGTCTTCCGGCGGGGGAGTTTTTCACTCCCCTTGTCGTTACTCATGTCAGCATTCGCACTCGTGATACCTCCAGCATGCTTCTCAACACACCTTCATCGGCTTACACGACGCTCCTCTACCGCTCGCCATTCGGCGAACCCGTAGCTTCGGTACCTGGTTTGAGCCCCGTTACATCTTCCGCGCAGGCCGACTCGACTAGTGAGCTATTACGCTTTCTTTAAAGGATGGCTGCTTCTAAGCCAACCTCCTAGCTGTCTAAGCCTTCCCACATCGTTTCCCACTTAACCAGGATTTCGGGACCTTAGCTGACGGTCTGGGTTGTTTCCCTTTTCACAACGGACGTTAGCACCCGCTGTGTGTCTCCCACGCTTGCACTCACCGGTATTCGGAGTTTGCCTCGGGTTGGTAAGTCGGGATGACCCCCTAGCCGAAACAGTGCTCTACCCCCGGCGGTGATACGTGAGGCGCTACCTAAATAGCTTTCGAGGAGAACCAGCTATCTCCGGGCTTGATTAGCCTTTCACTCCGATCCACAAGTCATCCAAATCTTTTTCAACAGATCCTGGTTCGGTCCTCCAGTTGATGTTACTCAACCTTCAACCTGCTCATGGATAGATCGCCCGGTTTCGGGTCTATTTCCAGCGACTGGTCGCCCAGTTAAGACTCGATTTCTCTACGCCTCCCCTATACGGTTAAGCTCGCCACTGAAAATAAGTCGCTGACCCATTATACAAAAGGTACGCGGTCACCAAACAAGTTGGCTCCCACTGCTTGTACGCATACGGTTTCAGGATCTATTTCACTCCCCTCTCCGGGGTTCTTTTCGCCTTTCCCTCACGGTACTGGTTCACTATCGGTCAGTCAGGAGTATTTAGCCTTGGAGGATGGTCCCCCCGTCTTCAGTCAAGGTTTCACGTGCCTCGACCTACTCGATTTCACAACACTCAGGTTTCGGTTACGGGGCTATCACCCACTATGGCCAGACTTCCCAGTCTGTTCACCTACCAGTTGTGTTGCTTAAGGGCTGGTCCCCGTTCGCTCGCCGCTACTAGGGGAATCTCGGTTGATTTCTTTTCCTCGGGGTACTTAGATGTTTCAGTTCCCCCGGTTCGCCTCTCATGTCTATATATTCAACATGAGATACCCAAGTTACCTTGGGTGGGTTTCCCCATTCAGAGATGTCCGGGTCGCAGGTCGTTTGCCACCTCGCCGAACCTTATCGCAGGCTTCCACGTCTTTCATCGCCTCTGACTGCCTAGGCATCCACCGTATGCGCTTCATCGCTTGACCATATAACCCCAAAGGGTCTGTCAATCGATGATGTCACGACAATTGCCGGATACGCTTGAAACGTATCTTACTTTGTCAGCATGATATACATTGTTAAAGAGCGTTAGAGCAAAAGCTCTAAGCGAGATACTTGATACCGCCTGATGGCGAACAAGTATCTTGCTTAGAACTTGACGACTGTTTACTTGAGACCGAAGAAATGGTGGAGCCTAGCGGGATCGAACCGCTGACCTCAACACTGCCAGTGTTGCGCTCTCCCAGCTGAGCTAAGGCCCCATATCGCTTTGGGTTGTTGACTAGAACCAGCTGAGAAATGGTGGGTCTGGGCAGATTTGAACTGCCGACCTCACCCTTATCAGGGGTGCGCTCTAACCAACTGAGCTACAGACCCATTTGTCACGCTGGGTCTTAGCATTTAACCCAAACAGTCACTGCTCTTGCTTGATCAGGTAATTCATTGTGAGCACTTACCGACAGTCAGATGACTGTGTCGTTTAAGGAGGTGATCCAGCCGCAGGTTCCCCTACGGCTACCTTGTTACGACTTCACCCCAGTCATGAACCACACCGTGGTGATCGCCCTCCGAAGTTAGGCTAACCACTTCTGGTGCAGTCCACTCCCATGGTGTGACGGGCGGTGTGTACAAGGCCCGGGAACGTATTCACCGTGACATTCTGATTCACGATTACTAGCGATTCCGACTTCACGGAGTCGAGTTGCAGACTCCGATCCGGACTGAGACCGGCTTTATGGGATTAGCTCCACCTCGCGGATTCGCAACCCATTGTACCGGCCATTGTAGCACGTGTGTAGCCCTACCCGTAAGGGCCATGATGACTTGACGTCGTCCCCACCTTCCTCCGGTTTGTCACCGGCAGTCTCCCTAGAGTTCCCGACCGAATCGCTGGCAAATAGGGACAAGGGTTGCGCTCGTTACGGGACTTAACCCAACATTTCACAACACGAGCTGACGACAGCCATGCAGCACCTGTCTGAGAGCTCCCGAAGGCACCAATCCATCTCTGGAAAGTTCTCTCGATGTCAAGGGTAGGTAAGGTTCTTCGCGTTGCATCGAATTAAACCACATGCTCCACCGCTTGTGCGGGCCCCCGTCAATTCATTTGAGTTTTAACCTTGCGGCCGTACTCCCCAGGCGGTCGACTTATCGCGTTAACTGCGCCACAAAGCTCTCAAGGAGCCCAACGGCTAGTCGACATCGTTTACGGCGTGGACTACCAGGGTATCTAATCCTGTTTGCTACCCACGCTTTCGCACCTCAGCGTCAGTGTCAGTCCAGAAGGCCGCCTTCGCCACTGGTATTCCTCCCGATCTCTACGCATTTCACCGCTACACCGGGAATTCTACCTTCCTCTCCTGCACTCTAGCCTGACAGTTCCGGATGCCGTTCCCAGGTTGAGCCCGGGGCTTTCACAACCGGCTTATCAAGCCGCCTACGCGCGCTTTACGCCCAGTAATTCCGATTAACGCTCGCACCCTCCGTATTACCGCGGCTGCTGGCACGGAGTTAGCCGGTGCTTCTTCTGTGAGTGATGTCCTCCCTCGAGGGTATTAACCTCAAGGCTTTCTTCCTCACTGAAAGTGCTTTACAACCCGAAGGCCTTCTTCACACACGCGGCATGGCTGGATCAGGCTTTCGCCCATTGTCCAATATTCCCCACTGCTGCCTCCCGTAGGAGTTCGGGCCGTGTCTCAGTCCCGATGTGGCTGATCATCCTCTCAGACCAGCTACGGATCGCAGCCTTGGTGAGCCGTTACCTCACCAACTAGCTAATCCGACATAGGCTCATCCGATAGCGCAAGGTCCGAAGATCCCCTGCTTTCCCCCGTAGGGCGTATGCGGTATTAGCCTGGGTTTCCCCAGGTTATCCCCCACTACCGGGCAGATTCCTATGCATTACTCACCCGTCCGCCGCTCGACGCCTCCTAGCAAGCTAGGATCGTTTCCGCTCGACTTGCATGTGTTAGGCCTGCCGCCAGCGTTCAATCTGAGCCATGATCAAACTCTTCAGTTTAAAGTCTGATAGTCCGTTAAGCGGACCAAACTTGGCTCAAGGTTCAAACGTCTCGTTTGACGAGTCGCTTGCCTTGATATTTCAGTGACAGTGCCACTGACTCATCGGCAAGCGCCCACATGAATTACCTGATCAAATTATTAAAGAGCGTGCTCTGGGCTCTATACAGAGCTTAAAGAGCGGCTCTTGCGGCACCTGGCCGGAAGAGCATCTCGCTTTGCTGCGCCGCAGCCCGAAAGCTTGTCGCAGCGCCCTGCGAGGAAGGCGTATTCTACAGAATCGAAGCGTTTCGTCAAGGCTTTCTTTTTTCGCCGTGCAAGCGATGCCTGCAGGACCCAAGAGAAAGCGAAGCGAGCCTGACGCGCATCCTGCGATGCCGTCCTGGCGACTCCGATCGAGTGGCGCGCATTTTACCGATTTCTCGTTGCCCGTCAAGTGGAGAATTTTTCGAAGACTTTAAAAAGCCTTTTCAAAACAATCACTTTTACCACCCTTCACCGCCTGTGACGTTTGCTCGTCGCCGGCAGCGGATGCGTACTTTACGCATCCCCTCCGCCCTTGGCAATACCCTTATGCAAAAAAGTTCATCGAGCTGTCTTCGGGGCGTCATCGACAGCGGTTCAGGCTTCAGTCGCGACCTGGAGCAGGGCCTTACAGCGAGACGGTGCGTTCTTTCGATACGCCCCCTTGAGCAGTCGGCTGACTCGCGCGGTCCAGCAACTCCAGTATGGAGTGATAGGTAAGGCCGGAGTGCTGGGTCATGCCCATCTCGCAGGTTCTCGAATTGGAGACACCAAAGTCACAGCCCGCCACCTGCCCCGACAGATCGCGCAGCGATGAAGCCGTCAGTTCCGGTACGCGCAAGCCCTTGTCGCCGGCAAATCCGCAGCAACTGATACCATCCGGCACCACCACCTCCCTGGCACACGCACGCGCCAGCTCCACGAAGGAGTCGGTCAGCCCCTTGCGATGACTGGAGCAGGTCACGTGCACCGCCACCTTGCAGTCCAGCGGCGTCACCTCCAGGCGCGGCAACAGGTGGTCATGGGCGAAGGCCACCGGCTCCTGCACCTTCAAGCGCTCATCCAGATGCCCCTCGACCTGCAAGCTGCAAGGACTGGTATCGAACAGCACCGGGAAACGACCGTTCTGGCTCGCGACCAGCAACTCCCGGTTGAGTTCGCGCGCCTTGTGCGTCGCCTCGTTATCCATCCCCTTGGAGGAAAACGCCATCCCGCAACACAGGTGGCCTGGCATTTCGGGAATGATGACGTCATACCCGGCTCTGTCGAGCAGACTCAGTACGATCTCCATCACCGCACGCGCCGAGTCGTCCCGCTTGTCGGCGCCAAACACCCGAGTGGCGCAGGAAGGGAAGTACACCACCGAATCGCGCGGCCCCTCGGTGGACGATGCGCCCGCCGATGGCCGCGACGACTTGAGCACCCGAATCGGGGCGGCGGCGGGTATCGCCGGTATCCACTGTGGGACACGCTTGCCGCTGGCCTTGTGAACACCCTGACTGGCTCGGGCCATCAAAGCGTCGCCGATGATCCCACGCCCCAGGCTGGCCGCACGCAGGCCGCCCCGGGCAATCTTGGTAGCCCCGGAGAAGTGACGCCCGATTCGCCTTGCCAATTCCTGCTTGCCGACATGACGTTCCTGGCGCATGGCGAGCACCATCTCGCCGGTATTGATACCGACCGGGCAGCGCGTCCCGCACATGCCATCGGCGGCGCAGGTGACATCGATATCGTAAAGTGCACTCTGCTCGAAGGCATCGCGACGCTCTCGCTCTTCATCGCTCAACTCATCCAGGGCTGCCAGTCGAGCTCGCTCGCGGGTCAGCACGATGCGCTGGCGAGGCGTCAGCGTCAGCTCGCGTGAAGGACACACGGCTTCGCAGAAGCCACACTCGATGCAGCGATCGACGATGGGGTCGGCCTCGGGCAATGGCTTCAGATTTTCGAGGTGCAGCGTCGGGTTGCGCGTCAGCATCACATCGGGGTTGAGCAGATGGCCCGGATCGAACAACGCCTTGATCTGCCACATCAGAGCATAGGCCTCTTCGCCCCACTCCAGCTCCACAAAGGGTGCCATATTGCGGCCGGTGCCGTGCTCGGCCTTGAGCGAGCCACCGAAGTCCACGGCTACCAACTGGGCGACATCTGCCATCAGCGCCTGGTAGCGCTCCTTCTCCCCCGGACGCTCAAAGCCCTGAGGGAAGACGAAATGCAGATTGCCTTCCAGGGCGTGACCAAACAGCAGGGCGTCGTCGTAGCCATGGCGCTTGAACGCCTCGGTCAGGGCGGCGACACCCTCCTCCAGCCGTTCGATGGGAAAAGCCACGTCCTCGATCACCACGGTAGTTCCGAGATCACGCACAGCACCGACGGCGGGGAACAGTCCCTTGCGTACCTTCCAGTAGAGCGCGTAGCTGACCGGGTCTTCGGTGAAGGCGATGGGCTCGAGGGTGGTGATGCCTTCCAGCGCCTGGCCGACCTCCTCGATACGCGCCTCCAGCCGAGGCCCATCCTCCTCGCGGACATCCACCAGCAATGCCGTGGCGCCGTCCGGTAGCTCACGCAGCTGCTCCGGCATGCCCGGCTGCCGCTCCACCGAACGCAGCCCCGCACGATCCATCAGTTCCACCGCCGCCACGCCGGTGCCCCGCAAGGCGATGGTGGCACGGCAGGCGCTGCCGAGATCCGGGAAGAAGATCAGGGCGGCGGCCTTGCGTGGCGGCTCCGGCACCGACTGATAGGTAATCCGCGTGATACAGCCCAGGGTACCCTCGGAGCCGATCATCAGGTGGGCCAGGATGTCCACACCGTCACGGAAATCCACCAGGCTGTTGAGAGCGTAGCCGGTGGTGTTTTTCAGGCGATACTTGTGGCGAATGCGCTTGGCCAGCTCGAGATCGGTGCGCACATTGGTCGACAGTCGCTCCAGCCCATCGAGCAGGGCCGCATGGCTTTGACGAAAGGCTGCCACGCTGTCGGCATCGGCGGTATCCAGTACCGTGCCATCGAGCAGCACCATGCGCAGGCTGTCCAGGGTCCGATAAGTATTCTGGGCGGTGCCACAGCACATGCCCGATGCATTGTTGGCGGCGATGCCGCCGATCATGCAACTGGCGATGGACGCCGGGTCCGGCCCGATCTTGCGCCCAAAGGGCGCCAGCAGCTCGTTGGCCCTGGCGCCGATAACGCCTGGCTGCAGGTCAATTCTGGCACCGTCATCGAGCACACGAGCATCGCGCCAGCCACGTCCCAGCTGAATCAGCACCCCATCGGTGATGGCCTGACCGGACAGCGAGGTACCTGCGGCGCGGAAGGTCATCGGCCAGTTGCCCTCGCGGCAGGCGCCAATGACTTCGACAAGCTCCTGTTCGGTCTCCGGCCTCACCACCAGGCTCGGCACCAGCCGATAGAAGCTGGCATCGGTACCGTAGGCCAGCCGGCGCAGCGGATCCTGGACCAATCGCTCGGTGGGCAGGCGTTCGGTCAGCATCGCCGTCAACTCGTCGATGGAAATGCTGGGCTTGGTGGTGGTGATGGCCGTCATGGTGCGCTCCCTGTCTGATTATTCGCTATTGCAGCCGTTCAGATACTAAAACGCCACTCCGAAGAGTGGCGTTTGGCGCTAGGGGTTAGCCCCTGACGTCGATCTGGACGATGCCGCCGCCCCCGCCATAGCCGCTGACGGTAACGTCATAGACACCTGGCTCCAGACGGGTTTCGATCAGCGACCCGAGTTGGGTACTGCCACCGTCGTCGTCCTGGAAGAACACGCCCTCACCCTCGAGCTCCAACAGCGTATCCACGGCGTCGGACTGAGTCTCGATGCTGATGACGCCAGCCTCTTCGACCACCAGCTGGTAGTTGAGCCTGCCGCTGGCATCGAGTTGACCGTAAAGGGTCTCGCCGGTGCGAATCTCACCCTCGGAGCGCAGTTCACCGCTGAAGGGCGTCTGCGACAGGCTCAGCGAGTAGGTGCCGGAGCCACTGAAGCTTCGCGCATCGACACTGTAGGTACCAGCCTCGAGGATCGCGCTGATACGCGAATTGGTACCCGAGCCACCATCGTCATCGCTGGTGTCGATTCCTTCGCCGCGCAGGCCAAGCATGGCGTCGAAGGCGCTGGAGTTCATCTCCAGGGTCACCTCTGCGGCGTCTTCCAGGGTGAAGCTGTATTGATTGACACCGCTGGCCCCCACCATGCCGCGCACCGTCTCTCCCTGCTGCAGCTCACCGCTGTTGCGCATTTCGCCATCGAAGGCAGTGACGTCGGTCTCCAGCCGGAACATGCCGGAAGCGACACCCGAGTAGCTTGCCACCTCGATGCGATAGCTGCCTGGCTCGAGCACCTCGCTCAGCCGCGAATTGGTACCACCGCCGCCGTCATCGTCGCTGAGCGACACACCGTTGCCCTCGAGATAGAGCTGGGTGTCGAAGGCAGAGGACGACAGTGCAATCGTCACCTCGGAGGGCTGCTCGATGTCCAGGGTGTAGGCGTTAGGTTGAAACCCGCCGGCCATGCCCTGCACAGACTCACCTGGCTCGATGGCCCCTTCGTTCTTCAACTCGCCGTCGAAGGGCGAGGTCGAAAGTTCCAGCGAATAGCCGCCGGACTCGCCCCCGTAGCCGCTGACCACCACCCGGTAGTCGCCCGGCATCAGCACGCTGTCGAGATGAGAGTCGGTACCGCTGCCCGAATCATCGACCTCGATATTGGTCTGGCCGCCGCGTACCCGCAGCACGGTGTCGAAATCGCTGGAGGCGAGCGCCAGATTGACGCTGGCGGGCTCGTCGATCTTGAGGCTGTAGGTGTTGCTGGAGGAGGCGTCGGCCAGGGTACCGGTGATGCTGTCACCGGCGCGCAGCGGTCCGGCATTACGCTCGCCGCTGGAAAGATCGGCTTGCTGCATCGACAGACGATAGCCGTCACCGACGCTGACGAAGTCATCCTGGCATTCCACGTCCACGCGTTCCTTGACCGGCTGACCAGGCGTCACACGCACCTCATAGTCACCAGGATCGAGGAACGCCTTCAGGGTCTGCTGGTCATCACCGCAGCGCGCGGCCTTATGCTCGACACCATTGCCACTGAGCACCAGCGATGCGTCAGACGCCCCGGCAAGCACCAGAGAGACCTGGCGAGCCTGCTCCAGCGAGAAGCTGTAGCTCGCCGCCTCGCCTCCCAGCGCCCCGACGACGTCCTGATCGTCGCCCAGCGTCTCGGACGCCTGGGCCTCAGTCGGCTTCAGCGAGTAGGGGCCGAAGCCTGCCATGTCGTCGCTGCTGACGACCACCAGCGAGCACCCCTCGGCGGAAGACAGCAACAGCGATGCCGGCGCCTCCTGGGTGCTGCTCGCACCTCCCTGCCACTTGCCGTCTTCGGAATACACCGAGAGGCTGGCGGCAAAGGGTGAATCTAGCCGGTACAGCACACCAGATTCGGCCTCGCCGCAGACCCAGCGACGGTCGTGGCGCGAGCCATCCTTGAGGTTGATCCCGCTTTGCGAGGTCAGTTCACCCTCAATCGTTTCGCCCAGCGCAACATCCGGCGCCTCGACAAACCGCCCGCCCTGGCTACCGCCGTCGTCCTGGCATCCGCTCAGCAAGACCGCCATGGACACCCCGCTGACCACCAGCAACGGGGAAATGGCCTTGCAAAGTGGGCGTTTCGGCCCCGGACACTGCTGCTTGGACATGCCTGCCTCCATCAGTTGAATTTCGCTTCCTGCGCCGACAACAGAACATCGTCGGGAACGCACACTATAGCCAACTTGCATGACGCGCGTCAGGACGCAAACCACTCCGATGTCGCAGGTGTCGCACGCGAGCACGGTGAATCAGGCGTCGCGCAGGATGACCACCAGTTCTCTTGGACCGTGTACGCCGTAAGCCAGCGTCTGCTCGATATCCGAGGTCTTGCTCGGCCCCGAGATCAGCAGCGCATTGGTCGGCATGGCGCTCGCCCAGCCTTGCCCGGTGACGACATCGAAGAAGGTGTCTTCGACGCTGTCGGCATCGAGCACGGCGATATGCAAAGGCGGCACCAGGCTCAGCAGACGCGGTTCATCCGGGGTCGGCCACAGCCACAGACTGCCGGTCTCGGCGATGGCGCCACGGGTGGACGTAAGGCCAGCCTCGACGCCGTCGAACAGCTCACGCTTCCAGCCCTCGATGTCACGGTCGGCGTCGACCAGCTCGACCTCATGATCCGCCAGGGCCTCACGGGCCTGCTGCGCTACCGGATGCTCCCGGCCCAGCGCCAGGCGCTTGACGCCTTTGTCCGCCAGCACCCTGGCGAGGGTCTCGGTCCAGCCGGCAGAGTCACAGTGAATCACCTCGCCATGCACCGAGGAGATCCAGTGCTCGAAGCGCTCGAGTCGTTCGTGGCGCGACCACTGGCGCCCGGTGACCACGCCGAAGTCGCTGTCGGGGGCCGACAGCGGTCCGCCCTGGCGATCGCGCAGGCGACCCAGGATATTGTCTCTGGCACTCATTCGCCCTGCTCCTTGCGATGACGCTTGATCAGCGTGTGAAGTGACGTCTTGGCCGGCTTCGGGGCGCTGCGGTACTGCGTCCAGGGCCCCAGGTGGGACGGCGCCAGCGCACGGAAGCTGCCGGCGACCAGGGTAGCGCCTCGCCAGGCTCCGGGATGGGTAGCCAGCCACTGCCAGCTCTTCCACGCGGCGACCTCCTTGCGCGAGCGCTTGACCCCGGCCCCTGGCACGTTGCCGACGCCGTCGCCCACGGCCTCACGCCGCAGTCGCACCAGCAGGTCCGGAATCGGGATCTTGACCGGGCACACCTCACCGCAGGCGCCGCACAGGCTTGACGCCGACGGTAGATCCTTGGTCGCTTCAAGCCCCATGAGGTGCGGCATCAGGATGGCGCCGATCGGCCCCGGGTAGGTGGTGCCGTAGGTGTGACCGCCGACCCGGGTGTACACCGGGCAGTGGTTCATGCAGGCGCCGCAACGGATGCAGCGCAGGGTGTCGAGCAGTTCATCGTCCTGGTAGACCCGCGAGCGACCGCTGTCGACCAGCACCAGATGCACCTCTTCGGGACCGTCGTGTTCGTCGGCCTTGCGTGGCGAGCTGATCATGTTGAAGTAGGTGGTCACGTGCTGGCCGGTGGCAGAGCGCGTCAGCAGGGCGTAGAGCGGCGGCACGTCGGCCAGGTGCTCGACCACCTTCTCGATGCCGGTCACGGCGATGTGCACCGGCGGCGCGGTGGTGGTCAGGCGCCCGTTGCCCTCGTTCTCCACCAGGCACAGGGTACCGGTCTCGGCCACCGCGAAATTGACCCCGGACACCCCGACATCCGCCGTCATGAAACGCTCGCGCAGCTGGGCCCTGGCCGCTGCGGTCATCGCGTCCACGTCGGTGGTGCGCTCGGTCCCGGTGCGCTCGTGCATGATGTCGGAGATTTCGCCAGTATTGAGGTGAATCGCCGGCATGATGATATGAGACGGCGTCTGCTCGTTGAGCTGCACCAGGTACTCGCCCAGATCCGACTCCAGGGCATCGATGCCAGCCTTCTCCAGGTGGGCGTTCAGGTGCATTTCCTCGGACACCATGGACTTGCCCTTGATCACCGAGGACGCACCATGACGCTGACAGATCTCGGTGATCAGCTCGCAGGCCTGCTCGCCATTCTCGGCCCAGTGCACGCGGATGCCATTGGCCTCGCAGTTGGCCTCGAGCTGCTCCAGCAGGTCGGGCAGCTTCGACAGCGCACGTAGCCGGATATTGGCCCCCAGCTCACGCAGGGTCTCCAGGTCCCAGTCGTCGAAGGCCTTGCGCCGCTTGCCCATCAGGCCGTCCATCGCCTTGCGGAAGTTGGCACGGATCTGCGGATTCTCCAGCGCCTCGTGGGCCTGACGATGGAACGCCTGGGGGGTAAAGGTCTGAACAGGCTGGCTCATGAGGTCCTCCGCCACAGATAGGAAGCGATGTGCTCGCCTTCGAGCGTGCTGTCGCGGTGGGCCAGACGCCCGGCGATGTTCATCAGACAGCCACAGTCGGAGGTCACGAAACGCTCGGCGCCGGCGGCTTCGATGGCACGACTCTTGTCTTCGACCATGGCACCGGACACCTCCGGATGGCGCACCGCAAAGGTCCCGCCGAATCCACAGCATTCGCTGGCCCGCTCCTGCTCCACCAGCTCGACCTGGCCGAGCTTGGCCAGCAGCGCGGGGCCGGTCTCGGCGAGGCCCATTTCGCGACGGGCGCTGCACGAGGTATGCATGGCGACCTTCTCCGGCGCGCCTCGATCCTCAAGCGTCAGGTGGCAGACGTGCACCAGGAATTCGGTCAGTTCGAACACCCGATCGGCGACCTCCCTGGCCCTTGCCTCCTCGGGGGTGCCGGCAAACAGCGAGGGATAGTGGGTACGCATCATGCCGCCGCAGGAGCCGGACGGCACGATGATCGGCCAGGGCTCGGGGAACAGATCGAGCTGGGCCCTGGCCACCGCCCTGGCCTCGGTGTGATAGCCCGAGGTGTAGGCAGGCTGGCCGCAGCAGGTCTGGTCGTCGGGGAAGATCACCTCGATCCCTTCCCGCTCGAGCAGCCGAACGGCATCGAGGCCAGCCTCGGGATAGAGCATGTCGATCAGACAGGTTCCGAACAGGTAGACCTTGTCGGGGCGAGGGGGATAAAGCTTGACGGCGGTCATCGCGGGGTCCTCAGGGTCAGGCACGGCAGGACGTTGTCGTTGTTCCCGGTATCAATAGCGGCACAACAGAGGCGAGCAGGCTACCGCTGCACGCCTCGTCTGCACCGCCGGAACCGAGGCCCCCGGAGCATCATCGGTCTTGCCAACGACCGCCAGGGATAGAGTTGGAGTAAATTGGTAAAACCAATTGACAACGCCGAATCTAGGCACAGTAGGTTCGCTCTTCCAGAGTGTCAAACCAGACGCCGATTTTTGCTCGGACTTTGCGCTATACTTTGGTCTATGTCCCGATGGCTGTGAACGTAACAGGTTGATAATCTGGGAAGAACGAGGATCAGGACAGGCAACAGGACAACCCCGTTTATTGGTAATACCAATTAGTTGTCGTTACACTGGCGGCCTCGTTCCCACGTCGATGATAAACCGCCATGGCCTACCAGCCCGTGCGCCAGCCTCGCCTGGCCGATGTGATCACCGAGCGCCTCGAGGCGCTGATTCTGGAAGGCAGCCTGACCCCCGGCCAGCGCCTGCCCCCCGAACGCGAACTGGCCGAGCGCTTCGGTGTCTCGCGCCCGTCGTTGCGCGAAGCGATCCAGAAACTGGCCGCCCGCGGCCTGCTGGTCAGCCGCCAGGGCGGTGGCACCTATATCACCGAGGCCCTCAACAGCGGCTACAGCGACCCGCTGCTGGAAATGCTGTCTCGCCACGGCGAGTTCCACCTGGACCTGCTCGAATTCCGTGACGCCATGGAAGGCCTGTCAGCCTACTATGCGGCGCTGCGCTCGACACCCACCGACAGGGCGCTGTTGATTCAGCGCTTCGAAGAGCTCGAGACGTCCTTTCTCGGCGAGGACCCCCAAGGTGAGGCCAAGGCCGACGCCGCCTTTCACCTGGCGATCGCCGAGTCCGCCCACAACGTCCTGTTGCTACACACCATTCGCGGCATCTTCCACCTGCTGGAACGCAGTATCGTCGACAATCTCGCCCATCTGTTCGAGAAGCCAGAGGCACGCCCCCGCCTGATGCAGCAGCATCGGGCACTGCTCGACGCCATCCTCGAGGGGCGCGCCGAAGACGCCCAGGCGCTGGCCCACGAACACCTGGTCTACGTCGAAGAGGGTCTGCTCGAGATGGAGCGCGCCGAGACCCGCTCGCAGCGAGCGCTGCGGCGTGCCCAGGTCATGCCGCCGCGCCGGTCGCGCTAGTCGATGCGACGCTGGTCACGCTGGCTGAATCGCCGCACCCTGGCGCTGGCGCTGGCGCTGGGTCTCGCCCTGGTGCTGTGGCAGAGCGCCACCCTGGCCCGTGAACAGGCGCTGGCCTCGCTCAAGCGTGATGCCGATACCGAACTCAGGCTTTCCGCCACTGGCCTGACCGGTTACCTGTCACGCCACGAATACCTGCCGGAACTGCTCGCCACCCGGGAAACCGTCAAGCGATACCTGAGCGCCCCGGACGGCCAGGACGTGATGCCGCTCAACCGACTGCTCAACCGTTTCCGCAGTACCACCGGCGTCTCCGACATCTACCTGCTCGACGCCGAGGGCACCACCCTGGCGGCCAGCAACTGGCACCGCCCCGACAACTTCATCGGCCAGAACTATCGTTTTCGCCCCTACTACCAGGACGCCATCGCCGGGCACTACGGCCGCTTCCACGGCCTCGGCGTGGTATCGATGGATCGCGGCTACTACTTCTCGGCACCGGTCTGGCTCGACGAGGTCAATCCCGACGCCACCCCGGCCGGGGTGATGGTGGTCAAGGTCCGCGTCGATACGCTGGAGGCGAGCTGGCAGAGTCCGGGGACCAGCCTGCTGGTGGTGGATCAGAACGGTATCGTGTTCATGGCCAGCCAACCCGAGCTGCGCCTGACCTCTCTCACCCCGCTGGCGCCACCGCGCCTGGCCGAGCTGCGCGACTCCCGGCGTTACGCCGATGAAGCGCTGAAACCGAGCGGCCTCGAGGTCGTCGATCACCTCGCCAACGACGCCAGACTGGTGGGCTTCGACAGCGGCCCGTTGGCGTCCGGGCACTACCTTGGCGTCACTCGGGACTTTCCCACCCTGGGCTGGCAGATGCATATCCTCAAGCCCATGGCCCCGGTGATCGAGGCCCAGTGGCAGGCGATGCTGATGGGGGGTGGTCTATACGGCCTGCTGGCACTGGCCGGAGGCATCGGCTGGCAGCGCCACCGACTGCGCCGGGAGCGCGAAGCCTTCGCCGAGCGTGAGCGCACCACCCTGGCGCAAGCCCGCGACGAGCTCGAGCGCAACGTGGCCAGCCGGACCCGCGACCTGCTCGCCACCAATCGCCGGCTATCCGACGAGATCGAGGAGCGCCGGCGCACCGAGGCGACCCTGCGCCAGACCCGTGACGAGCTGACCCAGGCCGCCAAGCTGGCGGTGCTCGGCCAGCTAGCCGCCGGCATCAACCACGAGCTCAATCAGCCACTGGCGGCCATCCGCGCCTACGCCGAGAACGCCCGGGGCTTTCTCGCCCGACAGCGCCACGACACCGTCGACGCCAACCTCGGCGAGATCATCGAACTCACCGGCCGTATGGCCGAGATCAGCGCCCAGCTACGCCAGTTCTCGCGCAAGAGCGGTGAGCCGCCAAGCCCGGTGTCGACCCGTGCCTGCCTCGACTACGCCCTGCGCCTGTTCAAGGCACGCCTCGGCGAGCAGCAGGTCGAGGTGGTGTTCGACACCCCGGAGGAAGCGCCCTGGGTACTGGCCGACCTGGTCAGACTCGAGCAGGTGCTGGTCAACCTGATCGGCAATGCGCTCCAGGCCATGGCACAGACGCCGTCACCACAGCTGATACTGGGCGTGGCCGCCGCCGATGGCCGCGTCAGGCTATGGGTCGACGACAACGGCCCCGGCGTCCCCGAGGACCAGCGCCGCCAGGTCTTCGAGCCCTTCTACACCACCAAGGCCCCCGGCGCCGGACTGGGGCTCGGGCTGTCCATCTCCGCACGGATCATCGATGATCTCGGCGGCCGCCTGCAGGCCGGTGTCTCGCCTCTGGGCGGAGCACGCTTTACCATCGAGCTGCCCCAGGCCGAGCACGTCCTCCCGCCCCACGATGAGAGCCACGCCACATGACCGACGAAGCCCCCGTGATGATCATCGACGATGAAGAGCACCTGAGGGTCACCCTGGGCCAGACGCTGGAACTGGCAGGCTATCGACCGCTGCCCTTTCCCAGCGCCGAACAGGCCTTGGCCACCCTGGACCGGGACTTCAGCGGGGTGGTGATCAGCGATATCCGCATGCCCGGCATGGACGGCATGAGCCTGCTCAGAGAGATTCGTCAGCGCGACCCGGACCTGCCGGTGGTACTGATTACCGGTCATGGCGATGTATCCACAGCGGTGGAGGCCATGCGGGAAGGCGCCTGGGACTTTCTCGAGAAGCCGTTTCCCGGTGAACGCCTGGGCGAGGTCGTGCGGCGAGGCGTCGAGAAGCGTCGACTGAGCCTGGAAAACCGCTTCCTCAAGGCCGAGCTCGAGGCCCAGCAGACCGCGCCAGGCCCACGTCTGGTAGGGCGCACCCCGGCGATCAAGCGGCTGTCGTCGATGGTCCAGCGCATCAGCCAGGTCGAGGCCGACGTGCTGCTGTTCGGCGAGACCGGCGCCGGCAAGGACCTGGTGGCCCGCGCGATCCACGAGCGCAGCGCCCGAGGCGGCAAGCCCTTCGTCGCCATCAACTGCGGCGCGGTGCCCGAGAGCACCATCGAATCCGAGCTGTTCGGCCACGAGAAAGGCGCCTTTACCGGCGCGGTGGAGCGGCGCATCGGCAAGTTCGAGCATGCCGCCGGCGGCACCGTCTTCCTCGACGAGATCGAGTCCATGCCGCTGGCGCTGCAGGTCAAGCTGCTGCGGGTACTGCAGGAGCGCCAGGTCGAGCGCCTGGGCAGCAATACCCCGGTGACACTCGACATTCGGGTGATCGCCGCCACCAAGATCGACCTCAAGGCGGCCGCCGAGGCCGGCGAGTTCCGCGAGGACCTGTACTACCGCCTCAACGTGGTGACCCTGATGATTCCACCGCTGCGCGAGCGCCGCGAGGACATCCCGCTGCTGTTTCACCACTTCGCCGCGGTGGCCGCCAGCCGCAGCGGCATGGAAGCGCCGCCGCTGGACGCGGCCGGCGTCACCGCGCTGCTGGCCCACGACTGGCCCGGCAACGCCCGTGAACTACGCAACCTGGCAGAGCGCTACGTGCTGCTCGGCAGCACCTGCGACTACCGCCTCGACGCCTTGATGGAAGGCGTCGGCAGCGACGGTGGCGAGCTGCCGCTGCCCCAGCAGGTGGAGCTGTTCGAGAAACAGCTGGTCAGCCAGTCGCTGGCCCGCCACCACGGCCGTATCAACGAGGTCTGCGAGCACCTGGGACTCCCGCGCAAGACCCTCTACGACAAGCTCAAGAAGCACGCCCTCAAGCCCGACGACTATCGCCAGCGCCCCGACACCAGCGCCACGCCCTGATCGACCAGCCCCTGCAGCGCGTCCCAGGACGGCAGCCAGGGCGCCAGACTCAGGGTCACGCACAGCATCGCCAGAGAGTTGCCGGGATCACCCCAGTCAAACGGTTTGAAGGCGGTGCCGAAGGAACGTTTCAGTCGCGCCCCGTTCAGATCCACGCTGTAGAGCTCATCGAGCAACAGATGGATGGCAAAGCCAAAGGTCAGGGCGCCGCCGTGGGCCCAGGCCATGGCGTCCGGTGGTGCGAACAGATGGTGGCTGAGCGCCGCGGTCGCCAGGCCGCACATGGCCGCGGCCAGAAGCGAGTGCCAAAGCCCCCGGTGGACGGTGAAGCGGGCAAAGATCGCGCCGGCCACATAGCGCACCGCCAGATAGATGGCGCCGCACACCAGCAGCAAGGTGCCGTCGGAGAACCGCTCCTGCAGCATCACCGCGCCGGCCACCACCGCCGGCACCGCCATCAGATTGAAGATCAGCCGGATCGCCTTGGAGCTGTCGGAGTCGATATCGGGGAGGATGCCGCCCAGGGTCGTCAGCGCCAGCATCGGCAGGCTGTCGAGCGCCGACCACAGCCCCGCCTGCCAGCCGCCATGGGCCAGCACCGCGCCGCCGGCGGCGGCCACGCTGAGGTGGGTGCGGAAGTTGGCCATGCCGGGCGGGCTCCTCGAAAAGGCATATACTGGATAAATGACCAGATTATCGCCCGGCAGTTCAATAGAAACAATCGGTTGAGTAAAACGCGGGGAATTCGCATCTTGCACCTTGCCGCACTCACAGCCTCAGCCTCACGAGCAGCGGCAGCGGCAGCGGCAGCGGCAGCGGCAGCGGCAGCGGCAGCGGCAGCGGCAGCGGTGCCCATGATCCAGTCTTCGCGACGCCGCGTAGGCAAAACGCCATTCCACTCTGGTGAATTCGCCTCGCTTCTCCTCCGCATCGACTTACTGGCGCACGAGCCCTCTGCCTCGTGGTCCAAAGTGCTGCAATTATTCTATGAATCCAGGATTCAGAACTTTATGGAATTCGATCGGTGACAAACTTTGGAGTCGATGGCTATTTGGCCGTTCTTGCTGACAGCGACTTATTTGGCACAATCGCCATTCTCTGCTTTATCGTTGCACTGCTGGGATTATTTCGTCGCTGTCGAGAAAGCCTCCTTTACAGGATGGTTAGCTTTTTTCTAATGATGACAATTTTTGTCATGCACTCGGTCGGCAGCTATTTCTTGAGCGTAGGAACGGCATGACACGCAACATTTTAGATCGGAACGCTGCATCCAAAATGTTGCGGCCATTTGAACACTGTCACTCACACGGTACTGTGTCCGGGGGCTATCCGGCCGAGGCCAGGTACTGATCCTTGAGCTTGACGTAGTTGCCCGCGGTGTAGGGGAAGAAGGCGCGCTCTGCATCCTTCAGCGGGCGCAGCGCCTTGGCCGGGTTGCCGGCGTAGACGTGGCCGCTTTCCAGGCGCTTGCCGGGGGGCACCACCGCACCGGCGGCGATGATCACCTCGTCCTCGACCACCGCCCCGTCCATGACGATGGCGCCCATGCCCACCAGAATCCGATTGCCCAGGGTGCAGCCATGCAGCACCGCCTTGTGGCCGATGGTGACTTCATCGCCGATGGTCAGCGGCCAGCCGCCTTGATTGAAGTCGCTGGCGTGGGTGATGTGCAGCACGCTGCCGTCCTGCACGCTGGTGCGCGAGCCGATGCGAATCCGGTGCATGTCTCCGCGAATCACCGCCATCGGCCACACCGAACAGTCGTCGCCCAGCTCCACGTCACCCAATACCATGCACTGGGGGTCGATATAGACCCGCGCGCCCAGCCTGGGGCTTACGCCCTGCCAGGAACGGATCACCGGATACCCCGGCGTACCATCGTGCGCTTCCGTTGCCACCCTGTCTGCCATCGCTGTCTCTCCTGAAGGTTGTGCGCCGGTCGGTCGCGGCACTACAGCAGACCGCTGAACAGCACCACCAGTACCAGCGGAATCGACACCCAGCGTACCACGGCGCGCCACACGCGAAAGCCATTGGGCCCCGCATCCAGAGCCCGCAGCGCTTCCTGTTCAGGCATCACCCAGGCGGCAAAGATGGCGATCAGCAGACCGCCCAGCGGCAGGAAGATCTCCGGCGGAATGGTGCTGACCACGCCGAAGAAGTTCATCTCGCCGATCAGGTGGACGTCGCTCAGACTCGAGAACGACAGCACGCACAGCAGTCCCACCAACCATACGCACAGGCCCACCGCCAGGGCGGCCATGCGCCGCGACAGCCCCCAGCCCACCAGGGTCGAGACCATCGGCTCGGCAAGATTGATCGACGAGGTCCAGGTCGCCAGCAGCAGCAGCAGGAAGAAAAGCCCCAGCCAGAAAGGCCCGCCAGGCAGCTCGGCGAAGGCCACCGGCAGGGTCACGAACACCAGCCCCGGGCCCTCCCCCGGGTCCATGCCCTGGGTGAACACCACCGAGAAGATCGCAATACCGGCCAGCAGCGCCACCAGCACATCAAGCACCGCCACCGCGCCGGCGGCGCCAGGCAGGCTCTGGTGGTCGGGCATATAGGCGCCGTAGGCCATCAGCGCGCAGGCCCCCACCGCCAGGGTGAAGAAGGCATGTCCCATGGCGTGCACCAGCACCATCGGCGTCAGCGCCGAGAAATCCGGGGTGAACAGCCAGGCCATGGCCGGACCGAAGCCGTCCATGGTCACGGCGTGGCCGGCCAGCACGATCAGCAGCAGGTAGAGCGCCGGCATCAGCAGGTTATTGAGGCGCTCCAAGCCCTTGGCCACGCCGGCGGCGACCACCACCATGGTCATCACCAGAAACAGCGTATGGTTGAGCGTCATCCGCAGCGGGTCAGCCAGGAAGGCGTCGAAGCCTGCGCCGATTTGCGGCGCGCTCTGGCCAGCGAAGCCTCCACTGAAGGCCTTGACCATAAAGTCGATGGACCAGCCGGACACCACCGAGTAAAACGACAGGATACAGAACACCGTGAAGGCGCCGAACAGCCCCAGCCACTTCCAGTGGCTCGAGGTGCCGCGCTGACGCGCAAGCTCAGCGAGCGACTGCATCGGGCTGCGCCGACCGGCCCGGCCGATCATGATCTCTGCCATCATCACCGGCAGGCCCAGCACCACCACGAAGCCTACATAGAGCAGCAGGAAGGCGGCGCCCCCGTTCTCCCCGGTGATGTAGGGGAAGCGCCAGATATTGCCAAGACCGACGGCGGCCCCGGTCACGGCCAGGATAAAGGCGCGGCGCGAACTCCAGCGTTCCAGCGTTTGGTTCATGGTCTTTCGGTGTCCAGATCGAGAAAAACGAAGGCCGCAAGACTAGCACATTGAAACCGCCGGCAGTCGCCCGCATTTACTGAACCATTGTCGAATTCCCGAGAGGTGCCCATGTCCCGCAATCCGCTGCTAGAACGCCACACCCTGCCGCCCTTCGGCGAAATTCGCCCGGAGCACGTCGCCCCTGCGGTGGAAGCACTGCTCGAGGAGCTGCGCGAAGGCGTCGAGAAGCTGGTGGCCGAAGCCGAGCGCGACACCCCCTGCTGGGACAGCCTGGCGGCGCCGCTGGAAGAGATGAGCGATCGCCTGGCCCAGGCCTGGTCGCCGGTATCGCACCTCAACTCGACCATGAGCACACCGGAGCTGCGCGAGGCCCACGACGGCTGTCTCGAGAAGCTCTCCGCCTACAGCACCTGGATCGGCCAGCACGAAGGCCTGTTCCGCGCCTGGCAGGCGCTCAAGGACAGCCCGGCCTTTGCCGAGCTCGACGAGGCTCGCCAGCGTTCGGTGGACAACGCCCTGCGCGACTTCCGCCTGGCCGGCGTCGACCTGCCGGCAGACAAGAAACAGCGCTCGGCGGAAATCCGCACGCGCCTGTCGAGTCTGTCGAGCACCTTCTCCAACCAGCTGCTGGACGCGACCCAGGCCTGGGCGCTGGAACTCGACGACGACCACCGTCTGGCCGGCCTGCCCCAGAGCGCCCTGGACACCCTGGCGGCCAACGCCGAGGCCAAGGGCAACAAGGGCTATCGCATCACCCTGGACTTCCCCAGCTTCTTCCCGGTGCTGAGCTACGCCGAAGACCGCGAGCTGCGCCGTGAGGTCTACACCGCCTTCGTCACCCGGGCCTCCGAGAAAGGCCCCAACGCAGGCGAGTACGACAACGCCCCGATCATGGAAGAGACCCTGGCGCTGCGCCGCGAGATGGCCGAGCTGCTGGGCTTCTCCAGCTACGCCGACTACTCGCTGGCGACCAAGATGGCCGACAGCCCCAGCGAGGTCATCGGCTTCCTCGACGACCTGGCCAGACGGGCCCTGCCCCAGGGCCAACAGGAATTCAGCGAGCTCGAGGCCTTTGCCCGTGACGAGCTGGGGCTCGAGGAACTCGCCCCCTGGGATGTGGGCTACGCCAGCGAGAAACTGCGCGAGGCCCGCTACGCCATCTCCCAGGAGCAGCTACGCCCCTACTTCCCCGCGCCCAAGGCGGTCGCCGGGCTGTTCAGCGTGGTCGAGCGCCTCTACGGCGTGCAGGTCGAGCAGGATCCCGACGCCCCCAGCTACCACGAGGACGTCAGCTTCTACCGGGTGCTCGAGAACGGGCAGCCCATCGCCGGCTTCTATCTCGACCTGTACGCCCGGGAAGGCAAGCGCGGCGGCGCCTGGATGGACGAGTGCCGGGTGCGTCGTCGTCATGGCGTCGAGCTGCAGCTGCCGGTGGCCTACCTGACCTGCAACTTCACCCGCCCGGTGGGCGACAAGCCGGCGCTGTTGACCCACGACGAGGTCACCACCCTGTTCCACGAGTTCGGCCACGGCCTGCACCATATGCTCACCCGCCAGGAGGTGGCCGACGTCTCGGGCATCAACGGGGTGGCCTGGGACGCGGTGGAGCTGCCGAGCCAGTTCATGGAGAACTTCTGCTGGGAGCGTGAAGGGCTGGATCTGATCTCCGGCCACGTCGACACCGGCGAGCCGCTGCCCGACGAGCTGTTCGACAAGCTCACCGCGGCCAAGAACTTCCAGTCCGCCATGGGCATGCTGCGCCAGGTCGAGCTGTCGCTGTTCGACTTCCGCCTGCATCTGGAGCCAGCAGCGCCGTCTGCCGCCGACATCCAGGCGCTGCTGGACGATGTCCGCGCCAAGGTCTCGGTGGTACCGCGGGTCGAATTCAACCGCTTCCAGAACAGCTTCGGCCACATCTTCGCCGGTGGCTATGCGGCGGGCTACTACAGCTACAAGTGGGCCGAGGTGCTGTCCGCCGACGCCTGGAGCGCCTTCGAGGAGGCCGGCACCTTCGACGCCGAGACCGGCGCTCGCTTCCGCCGCGAGATCCTCGAGCAGGGCGGTGCCAGGGATGCCGCCGAACTGTTCAAGGCCTTCCGCGGCCGCGAGCCGAGCATCGAACCGCTGCTGCGCCACAGCGGCATCCGCGCCGCCTGACCATCCGTCTCGTCGACGCCCCCGCCGACAGCGGGGGCGTTGCCATTTGTGGAGACCGACATGACCGTCAAGAAACGCTTTATCGCCGGCGTCGTCTGCCCCCGCTGCGCCGCCATGGACCGTATCCGCGCCTGGGAGCAGAATGGCGTGCGCTACCGTGAGTGCGTCAGCTGCGACTTCTTCGAACAGCTGCCGATCGAGGACGACGTGGTCGAAGAGCTCGCCACACGGGTCAACCGGGAGTCCGAAGCCCCCGCCACTGAAGAGATCCAGCCGGTTCGCATTCTCGACCCCGGCAAACGCCACTGATTCAGCACGCGACGCTTTTACGCTCAAGGGTGTGCGGATATCCGCACACTCTAATTCGGCAAACGTGCGAAACTTCGGACAAAGGCCTTGTCGACATTTTCGACCAATGTCTAAAGCCTCTTTAATAACCAACTGATTTACAGATAAATCCTTGGGTCGGGCACATCCCTTGCGATACCTCTTGCGTTGACCGACGTCCGGTCAGGCTCGGTCTTGGCGTCTAGGCTTGAGACCGCAGCACGATAACCACAACGTCCATCGCATTGGGAGACATTGCATGAGCACCTCTACCCGGCTCCTCACCGGCGTCCTCGCCACCACCTTCGCCGGCACCCTGCTGGTGTCCGCTGCCGCCCAGGCAGACCGTGAAGACTGGCCTGAAAGCTTCACCGTGGGCACCGCGAGCCAGGGCGGCACCTACTTCGTCTACGGCTCCGGCTGGGCCAACCTGGTCGCCGACCAGCTCGGTCTGTCCGGCGGCGGCGAAGTCACCGGTGGCCCGACCCAGAACCTGGCGCTGGTGCACGGCGGTGACGTGGCCTTCGGCCTGACCACCATGGGTCCCGCCTCCGACGCGGTGAACGGCAAGAGCCCGCTGGCCCCCGGCGTGAAGATGGACAACGTCTGCGCCATGTTCCCGATGTACGAGACGCCGTTCTCCATCACCGCCCTGTCCGACAGCGGCATCACCTCGATCTCCGAGATTCCCGACGGCGCTCGTATCGGCTTCGGCCCGGCAGCCTCCACCTCCGACACCTACTTCCCGGCCATCCTCGAAGAGCTGGGCGTCAACTTCGATCGCCGCAACGGTGGCTGGTCCGACCTGGGCGGGCAGCTGCAGGACGGCCTGCTCGACGTGATCGCCTTCGCCGCCGGCATTCCGATCCCCGCGGTCAGCCAGCTCGAGGTGCAGACCGACGTCAACATCGTTGAATTCACCGAGGAAGAGCAGCAGCAGGTCCTCGACAAGTTCCCGGTCTCGGCCTTCCAGATCCCGGCCAGCACCTACACCACCCTCGAGGAAGACGCCCGTGCGGTGTCCATGTGGAACTTCGCCATCGCCGGCTGCGATCTGCCCGAGGACTTCGTCTACGAGGTCACCAAGCTGACCATGGAAAACAACGACAAGATGCTCGACGTGCACCGCAGTGCCGCGACCACCATTCCCGAGAACATTCAGTACAACACCGTGCTGCCGTTCCACCCCGGCGCCGCGCGCTGGTACGAGGAAAACGGCTACGAGATCGATCCGTCCATGATCAAGCAGTAATCAGGATCACCCGCCCGTGGCCAGTCCGCGGGCGGGCACCCGGCCGGTCGTCCGTTTCTCAAGGTATCGCTCCATGACCCACACCCCAGATTCTCCCCGCGACGAGGATGCGACCGACGCTTCGGTCGAACCCATCGTCGCCTCAGGCGTCGACGACGAAGCCGTCGAACCCAATCGCCGTGTCTTCCAGGGCGGCAAGTGGTGGCTGTTCGGCGTACTCGCCGTGGCCTACACCGTCTTTCACCTGGTCTCGCTCAATATCTACCCCATCGAGACCTGGTCGTTTCGCATCATCCATATCGCCGGCGCGCTGATCCTCGGCTTCGGCCTCTACACCGGCTCGCGCTTCGTCGAGGACGGCCAGGACGGTGCGCCGCGCTGGGCCAGCGTGATCGCCCTGGCGTTGCTGCTGCCCGCAGGCTACGCCCTGATCCAGGTGGTGCTGATGCAGCAGACCATGGCCGGCGGCGCCATGCGCATCGAGCCGGCCATCGAAAACTGGCACTACGGCGCGCCGCTGATCCTGGCCACCGTCGGTGCCATTGCGCTTTCCTGGTTTCCCCGTCAGGCCCGCCACCAGTTGCTGTTGGCCGACGTCGTGTTGATGGTCTGCGCCGCCGCCGTGGCCGGCTACCTGCTGGTGGTCTTCAACAGTCCGCTGCGCGCCTCCACCGGCACCTCCTTCGCGCCCATGGGCATCAGCTGGGCCGCCATCTCCGGCTCGCTGCTGATCCTCGAGCTGACCCGCCGCGTCGCCGGTCTGGCGCTGGTGGTGATCTCCGCCATCTTCCTGGCCTACGTCTTCATGGGCCCCTGGCTGCCGGGCTTCCTCGGCTATCCGGGACTGTCGCTGGGGCGCTTCTTCAGCCAGGTCTACACCGACGCCGGCATCCTCGGCCCGACCACGGCGGTGTCCTCCACCTATATCATCCTGTTCATCATCTTCGCGGCCTTCCTGCAGGCCTCCAAGGTCGGTGACTACTTCGTCAACTTCGCCTTCGCCGGCGCCGGTCGCGCCCGTGGCGGCCCCGCCAAGGTCTCGATCTTCGCCTCCGGCCTGATGGGCATGATCAACGGCACCAGCGCCGGTAACGTGGTGTCCACCGGCTCGCTCACCATCCCGCTGATGAAGAAGGTCGGCTATCCGGCCAGAAGCGCAGGCGCCATCGAGGCGGCCGCCTCCACCGGTGGCCAGATCATGCCGCCGATCATGGGTGCCGGCGCCTTCATCATGGCCGAGATCACCGGTATTCCTTATACCGAGATCGCGGTGGCCGCGCTGATCCCGGCGATCCTGTACTTCGCCTCGGTCTACTTCATGGTCGACTTCGAGGCGGCCCGCAAGGGCATGCGCGGCATGCGCAAGGAAGAGATTCCGCAGTTCTCCAAGCTGATCAAGCAGGTCTACCTGTTCGCCCCGATCATCATCCTGATTACAGCGCTGTTCATGGGCTACTCGGTGATCCGCGCCGGCACGCTGGCGACCGCCTCCGCCGCGGTGGTGAGCTGGCTGTCACCCCACAAGATGGGCATTCGTTCCATCCTGCGGGCCCTCAGCCTGGCCGGCACCATGTCGATCCAGATCATCGCGGTATGTGCCTGCGCCGGCCTGATCGTCGGCGTCATCGCCCTGACTGGCGTCGGCGCGCGCTTCTCGTCGCTGCTGCTGGGCCTGGCCGGTGTCAGCCAGCTGCTGGCGCTGTTCTTCGCCATGTGCATCTCGATCCTCTTGGGCATGGGCATGCCCACCACCGCCGCCTACGCGGTGGCCGCCTCGGTGGTCGCCCCAGGCCTGATCGACATCGGCATCCAGCCGCTGGTGGCGCACTTCTTCGTGTTCTACTTCGCGGTGGTCTCGGCGATCACCCCGCCGGTGGCGCTGGCCTCCTACGCGGCGGCGGGTATCTCCGGCGACAACGCCATGGGCACCTCGGTGGCCTCGTTCAAGATCGGTCTGGCAGCCTTCATCGTGCCGTTCATGTTCTTCTACAGCCCGGCCATGCTGATGGAAGGCGACTGGCCCCAGATCCTGCGGGTCGGCACCACCGCCACCATCGGCATCGTGCTGCTGGCGGCCACCGTCCAGGCCTGGTTCTTCGGACCGGTGAAGGCCTGGCAGCGGCTGGTGATGCTGATCGGCGCCCTGTGCCTGATCTACGGTGGCATCGTCACCGACCTGGCAGGGCTGGCCATCGCCATCGGCCTGTTCGTGATGCAGCGCGCCAGCGGCGGCGGCACCCGCAGCGCCACCGCAGGCTGAACCCCGCCCCCCTTTAACCCCGCACCTTGAGCCCCGCCCTCTGGCCCCGCCCTCTGGCCCCGCCCCATGGCGGGGCTTTTTCGTGCCTGGGACTCCCCTCATGACGACGGCCGCCCGCCGTTAGCCTGCGCCCAACGGCCAGGCTTCTTCGTTTCTCTACCCTCCCCCAGAACGACGTCGGCCCCGCACAGGGCGGGGCCGACGTTCTTGTTGTTGTGGTCGCGACTGGCTAGCGCGACCCGTCCAGCGTTGTTGTTGGTGTCATGAGCGGCCGGTGATGTTGTCGACGATCTTCAGCGTCGGCTCGGCCTGGTTGAGGGTGTAGAAGTGCAGCCCCGGGGCGCCGCCGTCGAGCAGGCGCTGGGCCAGACGCGAGATCACCTCTTCGCCGAAGTCGGCGATAGCGGCGCTGTCATCACCGTACGCCTCGAGCTGCTTGCGAATCCAGCGCGGGATCTCGGCACCGCAGGCGTCGGAGAAGCGCGCCAGCTTGGAGTAGTTGGTGATTGGCATGATGCCGGGGATGATCGGTGCTTCCACGCCAAGCTGTCGGGCCCGCTCGACGAAGTGGAAGTAGGCGTCGGCGGTGAAGAAGTACTGGGTGATCGCCAGATTGGCACCGGCATTCATCTTGCGGGCAAAGTTCTGCAGATCCGACTCGAAGCTCGCCGCCTGGGGGTGAGACTCCGGGTAGGCCGCCACCGCGATCTCGAAGTGATCACCGGTCTCCTCGCGGATGAACTCCACCAGCTCGTTGGCGTAGCGCAGCTCGCCGATGCCGCCCATGCCGGAAGGCAGGTCACCGCGCAGGGCCACCAGGCTATTGATGCCCTGGGCCTTGTAGTCGGTCAGCAGCTCGCGCAGCTGGGCCTTCTCGCTGCCGACGCAGGACAGGTGCGGCGCGGTGGTGATGCCGCACTCGCGCACCGCATTGACGGTGGTAATGGTGCGATTCTGGGTGGAACCGCCGGCACCGTAGGTGACGGAAAAGAACCGCGGGTTGCGCTCGGCCAAGAGGTCCCGGTTGCGCATCAGCTTCTCCCGCCCGGCGTCGGTATTCGGGGGGAAGAATTCGAAGCTGATGCCCAGCGGGTGCTCTTGTGCGCTCATCTCGGGGTCCTCGTGAAGCGTGTCAGGCTACCGCAAATCGGCGGCCGTAAAGGTGATGGGTGCCATTGTGGCGACTCGGCCTCACCCCGACCAATGAAAGTTTCGCGGGTAAACTTCAATTCTCTTCATATAAGAAAAGTGAGACTCATAACCATGTGTTCTAAAAAATGACCTCGGCAGCCGGCCCGGGCTGACACCGGCGCGCCCAGACGGCATGATACGGGGCCTGGCACCCAAGGATGATGAACATGGCCGTCGACCCGACCTCGCTGATGGGCCCCCTGTGGACCCTGCTCGCCTTTGTCGCCCTCGGCGTCCTGTCCGCCAGGCGGCTCAAGGTCGACCCTCGTCCCATCGCCACCATGCTGATCTACCTGATCGCTCCGCTGACCTTCTTCCGCGCGCTGGTACTGGGCGGTCCGACGCCGGTCTACCTCGCCCTGACCGCCGCCCTGTTCGTGATCGCAAGCCTGGTGGCCGTGCTCATCAATCGGCTGGGCAAGCGCTGGCTGGGGGATGAGGAAGGCTCGGTGCTGGCGTTTTCTGCCGGCACCGGCAACACCGGCTACTTTGGTCTGCCGGTGGCGCTGGTGTTGCTGCCCCCCTCCGGCGTCACCCTGTACCTGTTCTGCGCACTCGGCGTCACCCTTTACGAGTTCACCGTCGGCTTCTATCTGAGCGCCCGCGGCCGCTTTACGGTGCGCGACAGCCTGCTCAAGATCGCCAGGCTGCCGCTGATCTACGCCTTCCTGGCGGCGCTTTTGGTGGAAGGGGTCGGCATGACGGTGCCAGCGGCGGTGACCGATGCCATGTCGGTGTTTCCGGCAACCTACACCCTGCTCGGCATGATGATCATCGGCATGACCCTGGGCCGAGTTTCTGTGCGCTCGCTGGATGGGCGCTTTATCGGCGCCTGCGTGGCGGTGCGTTATGCGCTGTGGCCACTGCTGATGCTGGGCGCCGTCCTGTTGCTCAAGGCCACCACCGGGCTGTCACAGGACATGGCGCTGGCGCTGCTGTTGATCGGGGTGGTGCCCATGGCCGCCAACGTAGTGGTGGTGGCCATGGAGCTCGGCATCGCGCCCGAAAAGGGCGCCCTGGCGGTGTTGATCACTACACTGGCCGCGCCGCTGGTGATCCCGCTGTACCTGAGCGGGATGCTTGGACTGGTGCAGTAAAGCTGAAAGGCGAAAGTCGCTAACGCCGAGAGTAACTAGCGGGGAAACACGGGCGCTACCAATACCGCCTTGCCGGAAGGCCGCGATCTCAGACGCTCCACGTAGGCTCGAACATTTGGCGCCGCCTCCATCAGCGAGGCGGCGGGCGGCGTGGCCTCCAGATAGTCGAGCATCGGCGCCGCCAGGGCATCGGCCAGGGTGAAGCCATCACCGACGAGAAAGTCTCTCCCCGCCAACTGGTGCTCCAGGATGGCCAGTATCCGTGCCACCTCCGGGGCCGCCTCGCGAACCCGGTCTTCCCTCACCTCGCCATTGGGCCCCTTGGGAAAGACCAGTTCCAGCAGGTAGCGCCGCACGATGGCCTGGTCGGCCTGGGTGGCCAGCGCAGCACACCACTGGTCCACCTGGGCCCGCGTCCAGTCATCCCTGGTTAGCAGGTCTGGCCCATCGAAGGCGCCCTCCAGGTAGCGGCAGATGGCAACGCTCTCGTACAGGCGTCGTTCGCCGTGAATCAGCACGGGAATCTTGTCGAAGGGATTGAGCGCCTTGAACTCCGGTGAATGCAGCTCGACACGACGTCCTTCGACCTCCATCCCGACACTGTGCTCGATGCCCTTCTCGTGACACACCAGCATCACGCTGCGCACGAAGTTCGAGAACGCGGGACCCACGATATGTACGCTTGCCATGCCAACCTCCTGGTTACCAGACGAAAAACCGCCGGCGCTTACCGATACATACGCCGACGTGTGCGCGCGTCGCGCTCGTCTTGCAGCATGGCCGCTGGCAGCATGAGTTCAACAACTTATTTTTACGCCGCAGACGACGCCACATGGCAGGCACGGTCAATGACCCGCGGCTGAAGAAGAAATTGCGGGTGGCCAGCAGAACGCTGGCGAAGGCCAGCGCCCCGCCCGTTAGACAAATCGAAGTGGTGAAGGAAGGCTCAAAAGCGCTCCTCAGGCCCCCGCCAGGACGCCCTCGGGGCAGGCGCGGGGCATCGAAGGCTCGGCCTCGATCACCTGCCCTTCCCAGTCGATCAGCGCCAGGCTGCCGTCGGGGCGCTCGATCAGCGCCGTGCAATGCTCCACCCAGTCACCGTCGTTGCAGTAGAGCACGCCATCTTGGGCACGAAATCCGGCCTTGTGGATATGCCCGCCGACGTAGCCATCGAGTCCTTCCCGGGCCGCCTGGTGGATGGCCGCCTGCTCGAACTGTTCGACATAGCGCTGGGCCGCGCCGATGCGCCCCTTGACCGCCGCCGCCAGCGACCAGTAAGGCAGGCCCAGCAGGCTGCGCGCCTTGTTGCACCAGCGATTGAGCGACAGCACAAACTGATGCATGCCATCACCCAGCGCCATCAGCCAGGGGGCCAGGCGCACATGGGTATCGAACTCGTCGCCGTGACTGACCAGCAGACGGCGACCATCGGCGGTCTCGTGGATCGCCCGGCGCTCGATGCGCACCCGGTGCATACGGATGCCACACAGCTGACGCAAGGCCGCGTCGTGGTTGCCGGGGATGTAGATGATCTCGCATCCGCCCTTGGCCAGGCGCAACAGTCGCCCCACCAGACGCTGCTGCTCCGCCGGCAGTGACGCCCGACGGTGCATGGCGATAAGGTCGATCACATCCCCTACCAGATACAGGCGCTCCGGGCGCACGCGGCGCAGCAGCCGCGACAGCAAGGCGGCCTGGCAATCCCGGGTGCCGAGGTGAAGATCGGAAATGAACAGGGTACGAGCGGTCAGTGATGTGGCCATGGGCAGTCTCCTGTGACGCCCACCCAGCCTGTCCTGTCCCGGTGACACTGCCATGGCGCGGCCATGACGAAACGATGACCGGTGCCGCCCCCTGCCCCGCTATTCCCCAGGCTCGCCCCAGGCTGACTACCCAGCCCTGATTCCCTGCCCCGATCAAGGCTGGCGGGGCGCACAGCCCCCTATCCGGCAAGCCTCAGTAACGATAGTGATCGGGCTTGTATGGCCCCTCCACCGGCACTCCGACGTACTCCGACTGGGCCTCGGTCAGCTGAGTGATCACGCCGCCAAAGCCCTCCACCATGTAGCGCGCCACCTCTTCGTCGAGATGGCGTGGCAGCACCGTGACATCAATCATGCCGTCGCGTTCGTCGGCGCCCAGCTCGGCAAAACGCCGGGCGTACAGGTGCATCTGCGCCAGCACCTGATTGGCGAAGGAGCCATCCATCACCCGCGAGGGGTGGCCGGTGGCGTTGCCCAGGTTGACCAGACGCCCCTCGGCCAGCAGGTAGATCACATTGCGGCTGTCGGGATCGTACGTCTGCCCCGGCCCGGCGTCACGGTAGATCTTGTGCACCTGGGGCTTGACCTCCTCCCAGAGCCATTGCTTGCGCATGTAGGCGGTATCGATCTCGCTGTCGAAGTGGCCGATATTGCAGACCACCGCGCCATTCTTGAGAGCGCCCAGCATGGCGGCGTCACAGGCGCCGATATTGCCGGTGCAGGTCACCACCAGGTCGGTCTTGCCGAGCAGTTCGAGATCGAGACTGTCGACGCCACGATTGACACCGCCGCGATAGGGAGAAACCACCTCGAAGCCATCCATGCAGGCCTGCATGGCACAGATCGGGTCGATCTCGGCGACCCGCACGATCATGCCTTCCTGGCGCAGCGAGGCCGCCGACCCCTTGCCCACGTCCCCATAGCCCATCACCAATGCCTGCTTGCCCGCCAGCAGGTGATCGAGCCCACGCTTGATGGCGTCATTCAAACTGTGACGGCAGCCATACTTGTTGTCATTCTTCGACTTGGTGACGGCGTCGTTGACGTTGATGGCCGGCACTTTCAAGGTGCCTGCCCTGAGCATCTCGAGCAGTCGATGGACACCGGTGGTGGTCTCTTCACTGATGCCGTGGATGGCGTCAAGCTTGTCCGGATGTCGCTCGTGCAACAGCAGCGTCAGGTCTCCGCCATCATCCAGCACCAGATTGGGGGTCCAGCCGTCGGCGCCATCCACCGTCTGCTCGATACACCACCAGAACTCGTCCTCGCTCTCGCCCTTCCAGGCAAATACCGGGATGCCTGCTGCGGCGATGGCCGCGGCGGCGTGGTCCTGGGTGGAAAAGATATTGCAGGACGACCAGCGTACGCTCGCACCAAGGTCGACCAGGGTCTCGATCAGCACCGCGGTCTGAATCGTCATATGGATACAGCCAGCGATACGTGCGCCCTTCAGCGGCTGGACCTCACGGTACCGGGCCCTGAGGGACATCAAGGCCGGCATCTCGCTTTCGGCGATGCGAATCTCGCGGCGCCCCCAGTCGGCCAGGCCGATATCGGCGACCCGGTAGTCACCCTGACGCTGAGCCCACTGCGCCCTTTGCGAAGCCTCGGTCGGAGTCATGCTCGCCTCCTGCTGGTTATCCAGCCTTCACTATAGGAGTCACCATGGCGGACTCGCCAACCAGGGCGCTGCGCCGATCTCTAGCCGGGCGCCAGCATCACTTTTCAGTCGAGTCGCTGAGGGGGAAGCTGGTGCGCGGTGTGAGAGACTAGCTGGAGAGCGGTTCGAAGGGCTATGCGAAGGGCTATGCGAATGGCCATGCGAAGGGCTAGCTGAGCCCGGCGTGGCAATCGAACGTGTCGCGTCATCGTCGAAGGCCCCGACGAAGCCAGCAATACCGGCGTCGGCCAGTTGCCGCGCCAGGGCGTCGACCTCGGGATGCGATAGAAACGCGCGCCAGCGCCTGGCGCCGACATCACCGACGCCGGGGCGGTGGCGCCAGCCGGCTGCGTCCAACGCAGACAGCGTGCGCCAGGAGTCGTGCTCGGAGATACCCCCGGCCGAGGGCGCTCCCAGGGCGCTTAGCCACCGCGGGAAGCCGCGATGGCTGGTCTCGGAGAAGGCAACACCAAGACGCTCTGCGGTGACCTTGCCGATGCCGCTTGCCTGGGCCAGTCGCTCTGGCGACAGTTCCCGCCAGTCCAGCAACCCCGCCACCAGGCCAGCGTCCACCAGCGCCTTCCAGGTGCCTTCCCCGACGCCGTCGAGATCCAGCGCCGATGAATCACTGAGCCAGGCCAGGCGAGCCAGAAACTGCTGCCGGCAGCCCGGGGTCGGGTGCCAGCAACTCAGCAGGTGAAAGTCCGATTCCGCGGGAACCTCGAGGTCAAGCCTCTCGGCTGCGCGCCAGGCCACCCCCTTAAGCTGAGGGATGATCAGCCCGGCCAACTCGATGATCACCTGATCGCCGGGCCGCAGATCCCACTCACGCCAGCGTGACAGGCTCCCCAGGCTGACCTGGCTCAGCCTGCGTCCATCCACCTCCACCGGCACAAGCCGGGCCACCGGGGTGATGCGACCGCTACGACCAATGCGGAACGCTATGTCGGCTACCTCCGCCAGGGCCTCTCGCGGTGGATACTTCCAGGCCAGTGCCCAGTGCGGCGGCTCGGCCTGCCAGGTCACACCGTCGGGCCTGCGCCCACGCCGTAGTACCACGCCATCGGTGGCGAAGGGCAGCGGCGAGCGATACCAGCGCTCGCGCCAGGCGGCGGCGTCCTCCTGGGATTCAACAGGGTGGGTGTATCGCGATATTTGACCCAGGCCCAGGCGCTCGAGCCCTGACAGTCGCTCCTCGAGCGCCCGCGGCCCCATCGGCCAGGACCAGACGAACAGACCGATACGCTGGCCCAGCGCAGGGGACAACTCATCGCGGGCAAGCCAGCCGGCCACATGGGAGCGTGCCCCTGCCCCGCCATCCCGCTGCTGGACATGATCTTCAAGGCGCTCATACAGCTCACCCTGAAACACCAGACCATCGCCGTCGGCAAGCGACTGCCAATCACCTGCCAGGCGCTGGGGAATCGACGGGATGACCGCGGCATGGCGTGTCCAGTCCTGGCCGGTCCGCCCGTCCCCACGACTGTACACGCCCGCCAGGCGGCCTTCGTGATAGACAAGGCTGACCGCCACGCCATCTACCTTGGGCTGAATCCAGACATCGGTAGCGCGGTCGGCCGGTGCCGCAGGCGGCGAGCCTGGACCTTCAGTCACCAGCCAACGCTGCACCTCGGCAGCGTCCTGCGCCTTGCGCAGCCCAGTATGCGCCACAGGATGGCGCTGCCAGGGGATGGCACTATCCGCTGTCGGCGCGGAAGCCCTATCCTTGAAGTCCGCCACCTCGAGCTCGGGAAAACAGCGCTGGAGTTCGCGCCACCGACGTTCGGTCTGGTCGAACACATCATCGCTGACCGGCGAGCTGCCGTCCTTTCGGTAGGCCTGCTCCCACTGCCGCAGGTGGCTGGTCAACTCGGTGATGCGACTGGACGCCGTGCTCGCCGTCCAGTCAGGACAGCTGGCGTTGGCCCACGACGGCAGGACCAGCGACACCACGAACAGCAGGCATCGCCAGCTGGCTGAGGAATGGAGAGACGAGAGGGTGGTGCTTTTCTGACGAGATACGAAACTCTGACAAGAGACGAGACGCCCGGCCATCTGGCCCTCCTTGGTCACGACCGAAGGTCACCATCGCAGACCACGACCTGACATGACGGCCGAACGCCTCGACCGATCGGCACGTTCGAACGGCGTGATCAGACGGCATACCTGAACGGCGCGGCTGTACGGAGAGCCCGTATGCTGAGGTGCTACTGGCGACGCTTTCTCAGATGGCGATCGGTACGTCGTACCGACCACCATGTCAGCACCAGCAACGGCGAGGTGATGGCGACGCCGAGCAGCACCTGTTGACCGATGCTCATAATCGAATATCTCCCAAGGGTTCGCTCTCGAACATCGTTGCATCATGCCCCAGGCTCGAAAGGCGCTGCGTCGACAGCACAAAGGCGGGCACGCTCAGTGCAATGACGATGACGGCGGTCAAGAGTCCCTGGTGCTGAAGCAGAATCATCATGATGGCGGCGGCAGTCACCAGAAACGTTGCCAGTGCGGCGGTAGCCTCCAGCGCCAGCTTGGTCATGAATAGCTCACGATACTGGAGATAATCATCGTCACCTTCCGGCGATACCACGTCATGGGAGTATCGCCCTCCAGCCTCAGTGGTCCCGTCATCGCCAGCCCCCTTGCGCGACGGCGACTCCTTGCGCCAGAGTTCCTGCTGTGACGCCAGCCTGGTTCGCGAGCAGGTCGGGTCCGCGTGAAGACGCTGAAAGTGCCCCTGATGATGGCGCTGATAGAAGTGATAGTGGTGCCTTGCTTCGCCCATCTTCTGATCCCCCTGTCGTTGCTACCGTCTTGGCGCAGCGCTCATGTCCCTGATCCTGTCTCACCCGCACATCGGCTCTTCTTCGTGCCGCCCGGGGCACCAGCCAGTATTCCTGTCACGGGCGCTATGGCCTCTTTCCATCGTGCCGACCACACCATCGTGCCGGCCACACTTCAATCGTGGCCAAGACATGTGCTTCCACGAACCGCCTTCTGTCCAGCGCCCCTAATGCCAAGGACATGGATATATACCGACGTCCAACTCACACAGGCCATATATGCCTGTCGCCGAAAGCGCCTCTTTCCTGACATCTTTCAGGCGGCTCGCCGGCGTTTTTTATCGCTAATCATTCTCACGTTCTGGCCGCCTTCCAACCGCTTTCTAACCGTTTTTCCGGCGACGTGGGCGTCACTTTCCCGTGCAGGCCACTTGGCCGCCGATGGTTTCTCGAACAGCGGTTTCTCGACAGTGGTTTCTCGACAACGATCTGGCGATGGACAACGACACATCGAACCTTTGACTACCGAGAACCAACGACCATCACTGGCTGCCTGACAGATGATGACGCGCTGATGCGATACCGCGCTGCCGACTAAGCGGCATCTGCATCCTGTCTCCATCTAATATTAGCCGTGAGCCAAAGGCTTCTCCGCCCGCATGCGCGGATATGAAAAGGAATGAGATGATGTCGCCGTTTGACGCATAACCCGGCGACAAAGAGGTAGGCAAAGACGCACAATTACCACCAGGTCACCAGAAGACTTGCGACCGCTCTGCCAACGTCTCTTCGCACATTCGCGGCCCCCCCGCCGCCACAATGCGACAAGGCCCGCCTGGCGAACCAGGCGGGCCTTGTCATGTCGGCAGGCGCGGACACCGTGCCGATACTGTCGGATGAGGGCTCAGATACCGGCGGCGGCGCGCAGAGCGTCGGCCCGGTCGACCTTCTCCCACGGGAAGGCGGTAAAAGTCTCGGTGTGGATCTCGCCTTCGGTATCGGTCCAGCTATAGCTGGTCTCGAAGGGCTCACGGCCAAAGTGACCGTAGGCTGCGGTCAGCTGATACATGGGATGCAGCAGATCCAGCATGCGAGTAATGGCATTGGGGCGCAGGTCGAAGTGATCGCGCACCAGCTCGACGATACGTTCGTCATCGATACGACCGGTGCCGAAGGTGTTGATCGACACCGAGGTCGGCTCGGCGACACCGATGGCGTAGGACACCTGGATCTCGCAACGCTCGGCCAGTCCCGCCGCTACCACGTTCTTGGCCACGTAGCGGCCGGCGTAGGCGGCGCTGCGGTCGACCTTGGACGGGTCCTTGCCGGAGAAGGCGCCACCACCATGTCGCGCCATGCCGCCGTAGGTGTCGACGATGATCTTGCGCCCGGTCAGGCCACAGTCACCCACCGGGCCGCCGATGACGAACTTGCCGGTCGGGTTGATGTGATAACGCGTGCTGTCGGACAGCCACTCCGCCGGCAGTACCTGCTCGATGATCTCGCGCTGGACCATCTGGCGCAGCTGCTCCTGGTCGATGTCCGGATCATGCTGGGTGGACAGCACCACGGCATCGACCGCGCAGGGCTTGCCGGCATCGTCGTAACGGAAGGTCAGCTGGCTCTTGGCATCGGGACGCAGCCAGGGCAGCAGGCCACGCTTACGCAGCTCGGCCTGGCGCTCCACCAGCCGATGGCTGTAGTGGATCGGCGCCGGCATGTAAGAGTCGGTTTCGTTGGTGGCATAGCCGAACATCAGGCCCTGATCACCGGCGCCCTGATCCTCGGGCTTTTCGCGATCGACGCCCTGGGCGATTTCGACGCTTTGCTTGCCGATCAGGTTGAGCACCCCGCAGGTCTCGCCGTCGAAACCGACGTCGGAGGAGGTATAGCCGATATCCATGATCACCTTGCGCACCAGCTCCTCGAGATCCACCCAGGCGGAGGTGGTGATCTCGCCGGCCACGATGGCGACACCGGTCTTGACCAGGGTCTCGCAGGCCACACGGGCATTCTTGTCCCGCGCGATCAGGGCATCGAGCACGGCATCGGAAATCTGATCGGCAATCTTGTCCGGGTGTCCTTCGGACACGGACTCGGAGGTAAACAGGGAGTATTCGCTCATGGCGTCCTCGACCCTCTGTAGGATAATCGGCAGGCGGGCCTGGCAAGATGGAAACGGGAGCGACCGTGATCGACGATCGCACTATGCAGATTCCGCGTGGACCTGGCGGGACGAAATTCTACACGCTCGACCGTCCGGTTCCTAGCGACAGGCCGGGCCATGGCAGACCCTGCCAGGCATGGATCAAGTCCCCGGCATTTGATGGATCTGTCATTTCCGGCGACAATATGTCCCCGATCGATCCGCGCCGCCCCTCCCGCCCTCGTTGTCCACAGGCACGACAGGCGGCGCCTATCCTTGACGCCGCTGCGCCGCCCCCACCGGGCAGGCCAACGTCAGATTGCCACTTTGCCCCAGGCGAGGAGCCCTCAATGCCGTCCCGTTTCGAACTGGCCAACGCCATTCGCGCCCTTTCCATGGATGCCGTCCAGAAGGCCAACTCCGGCCACCCCGGAGCCCCGATGGGTATGGCCGATATCGCCGAGGTGCTGTGGAACGACTACCTCGTTCACAACCCTGACGATCCCAAGTGGGCCGATCGCGACCGTTTCGTGCTGTCCAACGGCCACGGCTCCATGCTGCTGTACTCCCTGCTGCACCTGTCAGGCTACGACCTGGGTCTGGAAGAACTGCAGAACTTCCGCCAGCTCCACGCAAAGACCGCTGGTCACCCCGAGTACGGCTACGCTCCCGGCGTCGAGACCACCACCGGCCCCCTCGGCCAGGGCCTGGCCAACGCCGTCGGCATGGCCATGGCAGAGCGCACCCTGGCGGGTCAGTTCAACCGCCCGGGCCACGAGATCGTCGACCACTACACCTACTGCTTCCTCGGCGACGGCTGCCTGATGGAAGGCATCTCCCATGAGGTCGCCTCGCTTGCCGGCACCCACCAGCTCGGCAAGCTGATCGCCTTCTACGATGACAACGGCATCTCCATCGACGGCGAGGTCGAAGGCTGGTTCACCGACGATACCGCCAAGCGCTTCGAAGCCTACGGCTGGCACGTGGTACCGGCGGTGGACGGGCACAAGCCCGAGGAGATCAAGGCCGCCATCGAGATGGCCCGCACCCAGCAGGATCGCCCGACCCTGATCATCTGCAAGACCGTCATCGGCTTCGGCGCCCCCAACAAGCAGGGCAAGGAAGAATGCCACGGCGCGGCACTCGGCGAAGAGGAAGTCGCAGCGGCGCGCAAGCAACTCGACTGGCCCCACGCGCCCTTCCATATCCCCGAGGATATCTACCAGGGCTGGGACGCCTGCGAGCGTGGCCAGAAGCACCAGGCCGACTGGCAGGCTCGCTTCGAGCGCTACCAGCAGGAGCACCCGGAGCTGGCCCGCGAATTCCTGCGTCGCCAGAAGGGTGAATTGCCGAGCGAGCTCAACAGCGAAGCGCTGGTCGAGGCCGCCCAGGAGAAGGGCGAGTCCGTGGCCTCACGCAAGGCCTCGCTGAACTGCCTCAACGAGCTCGGCCCGCAACTGCCGGAGCTGCTGGGTGGCAGCGCCGACCTGGCGCCTTCCAACCTGACCTTCTGGAAGGGTGCCGAGGCCATCAGCGCCGAAGCAGCAGGCGGCAACTACCTGCACTACGGGGTCCGCGAGTTCGGCATGGGCGCCATCATGAACGGCATCGCCCTGCACGGCGGCTTCGTGCCCTACGGCGCCACCTTCCTGATCTTCATGGAGTACATGCGCAACGCCGTGCGCATGGCGGCGCTGATGAACCAGCGTGCGATCTTCGTCTACACCCATGACTCCATCGGTCTGGGCGAGGACGGTCCGACCCACCAGCCGATCGAGCAGCTGACCAGCCTGCGCACCACCCCGAACCTGTGCACCTGGCGCCCCTGCGACGCGGTCGAGACTGCTGCTGCCTGGGCCCACGCGGTCAAGCGCAGCGCCGGCCCCACCGCGCTGGTGCTGTCCCGTCAGGGCCTGCCCCACCAGCAGCGCAGCAAGAGCCAGCTGGCCAACATCCAGCGCGGTGGCTACGTACTCAAGGACAGCGAAGGTACCCCTGAGCTGATCCTAATCGCCACCGGCTCCGAGGTGACCCTGGCCATGCAGGCCGCCGAAGCCCTGGAAGCAGAAGGCAAACAGGTGCGCGTGGTATCGATGCCGGCCACCGACGTCTTCGACAGCCAGGACGCCGACTACCGTGAGTCCGTACTGCCGCGCAGTGTTCGCGCTCGCCTGGCCATCGAGGCCGGCCATCGCGACTACTGGAGCAAGTACGTGGGCCTCGACGGTGACACCATCGGCATGTCCAGCTTCGGCGAGTCGGCTCCGGCGGGCGACCTGTTCAAGCACTTCGGCTTCACCGTGGACAACCTGGTGGAACGCGCCAAGACGCTGCTGGGTTAAGTCCAGCGCAGGCCGGCACGCCCGGCCTGTTGCGACCAAAAGCGTGACCAGCAGAAACGAGCAGGGGCACGGCTTACGCCGTGCCCCTGCTGTATCTAGCGACCTTGATGGTCGGCCTAGGCGGCCTGATCCTCTATCCTGCGCGGTTGTTGAGGCAGGCTTGGATCAGGCGATGGTGACATCCGGCGCCAGATAGACGTCCTGAATGGCGTTGAGCAGGCTTACCCCGTCGCGCATCGGCTTCTGGAAGGCCTTGCGACCGGAGATCAGGCCCATGCCACCGGCCCGCTTGTTGATCACCGCGGTACGCACTGCCTGGGTCAGGTCGCCCTCTCCGGTGGAGGCACCGCCAGAGTTGATCAGCCCGGCACGCCCCATGTAGGCATTGGCCACCTGATAGCGGGCCAGATCGATCGGGTGATCGCTGGTCAACTCGCTGTAGACCTTCTCGTGGGTGTTGCCGAAGCCGATGGTACGATAGCCATCGTTGTTCTCGGGCAGCTTCTGCTTGACGATGTCCGCCTTGAGCGTCGCCGCCAGGTGGACCGCCTGACTGGTGAGGTCGGAGGCCACATGATAGTCGGTGCCCTCATGCTTGAAGGCCGGGTTACGCAGATAGGCCCACAGCACCGTCACCATGCCCAGCTCGTGGGCGCGCTCGAAGGCCGCGCTGATCTCTTCGATCTGGCGACGGCTCTCGGGAGAACCGAAGTAGATGGTCGCACCCACGGCGACGCACCCCATGTCGAAGGCCTGGTCGACCTCGGCGAACAGGGTCTGATCGTAGATCGCCGGATAGGTCAGCGTCTCGTTGTGGTTCAACTTGAGCATCATCGGGATGCGGTGGGCATAGCGGCGCGCCACCGACGACAGGCCACCCAGGGTAGAAGCCACGGCGTTGCAGCCGCCCTCGATCGCCAGCTCCACAATGTTGGCCGGATCGAAGTAGATCGGGTTGGGCGCGAAAGAGGCGCCAGCGGAGTGTTCGATCCCCTGATCCACCGGCAGGATGCTGAGGTAACCGGTGCCGCCCAGGCGGCCATGGTTGAACATCGACTGCATGCTGCGCAGCACCGCTGGCGATCGGTCGGAGTCCATCATCACCCGGTCGACGAAGTCCGATCCCGGCAGGTGGAGTTGCTCCTTGGCGATACCGCGACATTCATGAGTCAAAAGGTCCTCTGCCTCGGCACCCAGCCAGCTGGCAATATCACTCATCATCAATCTCCCTGTCATGCCCGACCCAGTCGGGCGGTAGGCGAATAGTCAGTCTACACAGGGTAGCGGATGACGCGCTGCAACGAGAGCCCCTGCTGACCAAGGCACCATGAGTCGGCACAATGGCTCAATTCCCCTGGCCCCGGCCAGTGACAATGACCCAAGAGGATTGCAATGTCCGTGTTACGAGGCTTTTTATGGCTTTCGCTGCTGTGGCTGGTCGGCGACCTGGTGGTCAGCCTGGGTGAACTGCCGCTGTCCCCCGGCGTCGTCGGACTGATGCTATTGACTGGTGTCTTCGTACTACGAGGCCGCATGCACGAAGACGTGGCAGCGGCGGCACAGCCGCTGATCATGCTGCTGGCGATGCTGATCATGCCCGGCGTGGTCGGGGTGTTCTGGGTGCTCGACCAGATCTCGGGGCACTGGCTCGCCGTGGGGCTGGCGCTGACCCTGGGCACCCTGTTGAGCGTTGCCAGCACCCTGTGGCTGATGCGCCGCCTGCTGCCGGCGACGCCCTCCGAGGCGACCACCACCGCCCAGGATAAGACCTCATGAACCTCGCCGTGGTCGATCACCTCGATACCCCGATGCTGGCCATCGCCCTGTCCATCGGCGCCTACTTGGCCGGCATGGCGCTGTTTCGGCGGCTCGGCTCTCCCGGCTGGTGCCCGCCGGTACTGCTGGCCTCGTTGCTGCTCGCCGCGACGCTCAAGGCGGCCGGCATCGCCTACGTCGACTATCGCCAGGGCGCCCAGTGGCTGATGCTGTTGCTGGGCCCGGCCACGGTGGCCCTGGCGGTACCGCTCTACCAGCAGATGCACCACATACGCGCGCTGTGGAGGCCGCTGCTGGTCTGCCTGCCGGTGTCGACGGTGCTGGCCGCCTGCTATGCGTTGCTGATCGCCTGGGCACTGGGGGCGCCGCCGGAACTGCTGGCCTCGCTGGCACCCAAATCGGTGACCGCTCCCATCGCCATGGGCATCACCGAGCGCCTGGGCGGCTCCGTGCCGATCCTGATGGGGGGATTGTTGATCACCGGCGTCGCGGCCACCGCCTGCGTCAGCCTGTTCGGCCGGCTCTTGAAGATCACCGATCAGCGCCTGCTGGGGCTGGCGCTGGGCATCAACGGCCACGCCATCGGTACTGTGCGCGCCTTCGAGCTGGGCCCCACCGCCGGCGCCTTCGCTTCTCTCGGCATGACGCTGACCGGGGTGCTGACGGCACTGATGATGCCGCTGGCCTGGCGCCTGGCCGGCATGCTCGGCTGAACCGATTCAGCTTTATTTTTATGCTACCTGCGCGGTTTTATGCCCAGTGTGACGCCGCTGGAGCCGCGACGCGCGGGGCGATTTGAGATAGACTTTCGCGCCTGTGTCCATCCCTCCGTGGAGAGTATCGAGCCCCATGGCCCAGCGTATTGCCATCAATGGCTACGGCCGCATCGGCCAGTGCGTCCTGCGAGCCCTCATCGAACGCAACGACCCCAGCTTCGAGGTGGTGGCGATCAATGAGCTCTCGGGACTCGATACCATTACCTACCTGACGCGCTACGACACCACCCACGGACGCTTCCCCGGCCGGGTGGAAAGCCGCGACGGCCATCTGATCATCAACGGGCATGCGATCCGGGTGCTGTCCGAAGAGGACCCTGACCGCCTGCCCTGGCGGGCGCTAGGCATCGACCTGGTGCTGGAGTGCTCCGGCAGCTTCAAGGATCGCGCCACCGCCGAGCGCCATCTCGCGGCAGGAGCCGGCCGGCTGTTGTTCTCCCAGCCGGCGGAAAGCGACGTCGACGCCACCATCGTCAGCGGCATCAATGACGACGACCTGACGCCCGACGTCCGGGTGGTCTCGGCAGCGTCCTGCACCACCAACTGCCTGGTGCCGATCCTGACCGTGCTCGACGAGGCGCTGGGCATCGAGCACGGTGTGACCACGACCATTCACTCGGCCATGAACGACCAGCCGGTGATCGATGCCTACCACCAGACCGATCTGCGCCTGACCCGCTCGGCGATGCAATCCATCGTGCCGGTGGACACCGGCCTGGCCCGAGGCATCAATCGCCTGATGCCGCACCTGGCGGAGCGCTTCGAGTGCCTCCATGTACGGGTGCCGACGATCAACGTCTCGGCCATGGACATGTCCATCTGCGTCAAGCGCGATACCTCGGCCAGCGAGGTCAATCGACTGCTGCGCGAGGCCAGCGAGTCACGGCTTCCTGACCTGCTGGGGTATACCGAGGAGCCCATGGCGTCCATCGACTTCAACCACGATCCCCGCTCCGGTATCGTAGACGCCACTCAGACGCGGGTGGCCGGTGGCCGCCTGCTCAAGCTGCTTTGCTGGTTCGACAACGAATGGGGCTTCGCCAACCGCATGCTGGACGTGGCCGGGCGCCTCGCCAGCCTTCCCCGGGTTCCCGAGCGATGACACTTCCACTGACCAGCCGTTGCCATTCGCTGTCTCCCTCAGACTTTCCAGACGAGGATCTGCCGACATGAACGTGCGCAAGATGACCGATCTCGACCTCAAGGGTCAGCGGGTACTGATTCGCGAAGACCTCAACGTACCTGTCAAACACGGCCAGGTGACCAGCGATGCCCGTCTGCGCGCCAGCTTGCCGACCATCAAGGCAGCTCGCGACGCAGGTGCCAAGGTGCTGCTGATGAGCCACCTGGGCCGCCCCACCGAAGGAGAGCCGGCCGACGAGTTCACCCTGGCACCGGTGGCGGCCTACCTCGGTGACCTGCTGGACTGCCAAGTGCGCCTGGTGACCGACTATCTCGAGCAGGAGCCGAGCCTGGAAGACGGCGACGTGGTACTGCTCGAGAACGTGCGCTTCAACCAGGGCGAGAAGAAGGACGACGAAGCCCTGGCCAAGCGCTACGCCGAGCTGTGTGACGTCTTTGTGATGGACGCCTTCGGTACCGCCCACCGTGCCCAGGCCTCCACCCACGGGGTGGCCCGCTTCGCACCGACCGCCTGCGCGGGCCCCTTGCTGGCCGCCGAACTCGATGCCCTGGAAAAGGCGTTGGCGACTCCCAGGCGCCCGATGACCGCCATCGTCGGCGGCTCCAAGGTCTCGACCAAGCTCGAGGTGCTCAACGCCCTGTCCGAGAAGTGCGACCAGCTGATCGTCGGCGGCGGTATCGCCAACACCTTCATCGCCGCGGCGGGTCACAACGTCGGCAAGTCTCTTTACGAGGCCGACCTGGTGGACAAGGCCAAGGCGCTGATGGCCAGGGTCGAGATTCCGCTGCCCACCGATGTGGTCGTGGCCACCGAGTTCTCCGACTCCGCCGAAGCCGTCACCAAGCCGGTGGACCAGGTCGCCGACAACGAAATGATCCTCGACATCGGCCCGGATACCGCCGCCCGCCTGGGCGACATGCTCAAGAGCGCCGGCACCATCCTGTGGAACGGCCCCGTCGGGGTGTTCGAGATCGACCAGTTCGGTGGCGGCACCGAGGCCCTGTCCAAGGCCATCGCCGAAAGCGACGGCTTCTCCATCGCCGGCGGCGGTGACACCCTGGCAGCCATCGACAAGTACGGCATCGCCGAGCAGGTGTCCTATATCTCCACCGGAGGCGGTGCCTTCCTCGAGTACGTCGAGGGCAAGGAACTGCCGGCGGTCAGCGCCCTCGAGGCGGCCGCTCGCTGAGGTTTGCCGAAAAAGCAGCGGCGCTCGCCGGTGCTTTCTACCAAGCCTAAGCCCCGGGGCCGGCCATCGCCGGCCCTTTGACAACCCAAGCGACATGGGCGCGACAGCATCGCGCTCTCGACCTCTTCAAGAATCAGGTACCTCCATGGCACTCGTCAGTATGCGCCAATTGCTGGACCACGCCGCCGAACATGGCTACGGCGTGCCGGCCTTCAACGTCAATAACCTCGAGCAGGTTCGCGCCATCATGGAAGCCGCGGACGCCACCGATTCCCCGGTGATCCTGCAGGCCTCCGCCGGCGCCCGTAAATACGCCGGCGCCCCCTTCCTGCGCCACCTGATCCTGGCCGCCGTGGAAGAGTTTCCGCATATTCCGGTGGTCATGCACCAGGACCACGGCACCAGCCCCGCTGTGTGCCAGCGCTCGATCCAGCTCGGCTTCTCCTCGGTGATGATGGACGGCTCCCTGGGCGAGGACGGCAAGACCCCGGCAGACTACGACTACAACGTCGATGTCACCCGCCGCACCGTCGAGATGGCCCACGCCTGTGGCGTCTCGGTAGAAGGTGAGCTCGGCTGCCTGGGCAGCCTGGAAACCGGCATGGCCGGTGAGGAAGACGGCATCGGCGCCGAGGGCAAGCTGAGCCACGACCAGCTGCTGACCGACCCGGAAGAGGCCGCCGACTTCGTCAAGGCCACCGGCGTCGACGCCCTGGCCATCGCCATCGGCACCAGCCACGGCGCCTACAAGTTCACCCGTCCGCCCACCGGCGACACCCTGTCGATCCAGCGTATCAAGGAAATCCACGAGCGCATCCCGGACACCCACCTGGTCATGCACGGCTCCTCCAGCGTGCCCCAGGAGTGGCTCGAGGTGATCAACGCCAACGGTGGTGCCATCCCCGAGACCTACGGCGTCCCGGTGGAAGAAATCGTCGAGGGCATCAAGCACGGCGTGCGCAAGGTCAACATCGACACCGATCTGCGTCTGGCCTCGACCGGTGCGGTACGTCGCTTCCTGGCCGAGAACCCGGCAGAGTTCGACCCGCGCAAGTTCCTCAAGCTTACCGTCAGCGCCATGAAGGACATCTGCATCGCCCGCTACGAAGCCTTCGGCACCGCCGGCAACGCCAGCAGGATCAAGCCGATCAGCCTGGAGGGCATGTTCGAGCGCTACGCCCGAGGTGAACTTGATCCAAAGGTGAAGTAAGCGTCGATCAGGTTCCCGCAGCGGTAACGCAAAACGCCCCATGCCGGCAAGGCTTGGGGCGTTTCGTTGTGCGCCGCTGGCACAACACCAAACCGCTCGTCAGGTGTCAGCAGGTGGACTCTTCCAGCCGTCGCCGCAACGGAATATTGGCCTCCGTGCGGGCCGAGGACACCGGTAGCTCGGCGCGAATGTCCTCGATGGCATTGAGCAGCGGCTCCAGCGCGGTGAGATGGCGCGGAGCACGCAGTCGTCGCTCCAGCGCCCGATAGACCTCATCGGGGTCTTCCCCCGGCGCCTGGCTCGAGGTAAAGGGTGCCCGCCGCGCAGCAGGCGCCACCGAGACAGGCTCGAATAACCGCGCGTAGGGGTCTTCGCCGGACCAGGTCAGACACAGCAGATGATCCCGGGTGACCTGAACGTTCAGTTCCGGATAACTGCGGGCAAGACGCACGAGACAGTCAACGACATCATCGGTAAGAAACGCCGCCAGGGCGTCATGTTCCGCCGTGCAGGCGACGAAATAGCGAGAAAAGGCACCCTCTCCCCAGCGTTCGCCAGTGGAACCGTGGTGCAACAGTCGCCACTTGCCCTCTCGCGGGTTGCAAAGATCCACCGCCGCCACCTCGAAGAGATCGCAGATCAGGCCGTTGCGATGATAGGTCCGACGGTCCTTGTCCATGCCCTCGTCATAGGCGAAGCGATAGACCCAGTATTCGCCACCGACGCGCTCATCAGCAGCCCTGCGGCAGTACTCAAGCTCGCCATTGTCCGCATAGGTACGCTGAAAGTCGGTGATCTTTCGCCGGAGCGTCGTCAGCATCGCATCAAGATCGACATCGGGCTCGGCCAGTCGAAAGTCGAGCTCCGCCGCACGCCGCACCAACAGTCGCAGGAAGGCGGCCACCCGCTCGGTGGCGTGCCAGTCGAAACCCAGCAAGGCTGCCCCGACCAGCGCCAGCGGAATCAGCCACGGCCAGGAGAGCCCTCCCGCCAGGGTGATGATAAAGCCGAGCGTGCCCAGCAACAGGCAGAGAAGCCCCAGCGCCAGAATCGTGGAGGAAGGACGCGGGTTGAGCGACACGTCCTCGTCCCGGGCGCGATCCAGGATCTGGATCAGCGACTCCCGTGATCTGGCCGCTTCCGCGGCATGCTGCTCGCGGCGCGTAAACCGATATGCCTTCCATAGCGGCGTCATCGTCGCGCCTCTCCTTCGCTCATGGTGATAGCTCTCTTGATGGCAACCTTGATGACAGTGATGTCAGCAGCAACAAGTCTAGTGTCCACCAAGACCTGGGCGCCCCTTGGCATGGCCACATCAGGGGTACACGGGCCGTCCCCATGGAGAGTGAAACACATCCTTCGGACCACACCCGGCTGCAGCTGTGCTGAAGCGATAACCTAAGCGCACTTCAGCGCAATCGCCTCGCGCCCACCACCCGGGCTGCCGACTCGAAGACCAGCGCCTAACCTGCGCCGTTCGATCTCCGCCGCTGGTGCTGGCGCCAGCGACTCGGCGCAACCCCAAACCAGCGGCGACAACCTCGCGTCAGCGCGCTCAACTCGGAGTAGCCCAGCAGATTCGCGATATCGGTCAACGGCAGCGACGTTTCCCGAAGATAATGAATCGCCAACTGCCTGCGGACCTCATCGACCAGATCCTGGAAACATCGCCCCCTGGTGGCCAGACGTCGCTGCAGCGTTCTCGGGTTCAGCGCCAGTCGCCTGGCGATGTCATCGAGTCCAGCGCCCCCCTGCCCCAGCTGCTGACGGATTTGCCACGACACTTCATCGACCAGATCTTGAGGGAGTTGTTCCAGCCGATAGGTCAGATACTGCTCCATCAAGCGATGCAGACGTCCGTCGGCGGTCACCAGAGGACGCTCGAGGTCGGAACATTCCAGCAGCCAGCCATCGGAAGGGCTGTTGAAGGTCGGCACCACCCCCAGCAAACGCTGATACAGGAGCGCAGGCACGCTGGGGGACGTCGCCAGATAGATGGCCCTGGGACGCCACTGCGGCCCCAGCAGCAACGACAGCAGGCGCTGGCCGACGCCTACCGGCAACTCGCTGATCTGGCGACCGGGAGCCGCCCCGCCCCCCACCATGGTGTAGCTGAGAAAGGCCTGGCGGGGGCCACGTTCGATGTCGATGACCGCACTGCTCGAGTGGGCGGAAAAGTGATGTGCCAGCTCCTCCAGCGCCAGGCCGACCGTAGCGGCATTCTGAATCAGGTAGAGCAAGGGTCCGAAGATATCGACTCCCTGGTACTGGCCGAACTTCAGGCCGAACAGCGAATCTCCGGATGCTTCGGCACAGTTTTCGAGCAGCATCGCCAGACTCGAGAACTCGATGATGCTTTCCGGCGACTCCAGCAACGAGAGCGATAGCCCCACCCTGGCAAGCTGGGCCTCGGGGTCGATGCCCTGCTGGCGCGCGAAGTTGGCAAAACCGTGCAGTGACGACGCTCGCGAATAGTCGGCCATGCTCTCTCCCTCAGCCTGACTTCCTTACCACCTACGTTGCTCGGATGCTGATTCTCTCTTCAATTTTCGAAGCGGTTCATCGTTTTCGAGGCGGTTGATCCTTGGGCTCTTGCCTCCAGCGCGCTTGGACTAGGCGCTGTCCGAAAAGTCGACGAGCGAAGGTTAGACAAGGCAAAAATCGGTGAGAAAGCGCAGTTTACGGGGTGTAAATGAGCATTTTGATCCGATTTTTAACGCCGTATTTCCGAGCGCAGGCACTTTTCAGACAAGCCCTAGCCCTCTCCATCTAAGGTCTAGCCCTAAGTGTCGCGCTAGGTCAAATCCTTGTCATCAAATGTCAAATCGGAGGATGTCAGGCAGACGAGGATGATGCTTCGAAGACGTTTCTTTGATCCATCCACGACAAGAGCGACAACAAGATGCCATTTCCTTTCCAGTTTTCGACCCATGATGCCCTGTTGACCCTGGATACCCAGGAACTCCCCATCTATGAAGACGCGCTGCCAGGCATCCCCGGCGTCGACGTCCAGCCGCTGTTTCTCGACCCGCACAACGGCGTCTGGGTGCTGCGGGTGAAGTTCAAACCCGGTGTGGTGCTGCCCAAGCACTACCACACCGGTACGGTGCACTTCTTCACCCTGTCGGGACGCTGGCACTATCTCGAGTATCCCGATCAACCCCAGACCGCCGGCTGCTACCTGTACGAGCCCGGCGGCTCCATCCATACCTTCGCCACTCCCGCCGACAATGACGGGATCACCGACACCTTCATGGTCGTCGAGGGCGCCAACGTCAACTTCGATCAGCAAGGCAACTATCTGGGGCTGATGGACGCCAGCAGCATCATGGGGCTCATCGATGCACTGATCACCGAGCGCGGCCTCGACCCGGCGCGCTATGTCACGCCTCCCCAACCGCACTACACCGACGCGCCGCGCTAGCCCGCCAAGATCACGCCTCCACGCGGCGTCAATCGACAAGACTCCCTACAACAATTGCGCTCGGTATGTGTCCCGCCAGGCAGGTGCCGCGGGGCCCGTCATCGACGCCAAGGAGATTCCCCATGCGCGCGATCGTCCTGCGCAACGAGCGACTCGGCCTCGAGTCACTGCCCGACCCGACGCCGGAAGCGGGAGAAGTGCTGGTCAAGACCCTGGCCTGCGGTATCTGCGGCAGCGATCTGCACATGGCAGATCACTGTCACGATGCGCTGGCGGGGCTTCGCAAGGGCCGCGTTCCGGTGGCCTTCGAACCGGACCAGGGCGTGGTCTTCGGCCACGAATTCTGTGCCGAGATCCTCGACCACGGCCCCGGCTGCGACAAGCGATACAAGGCCGGAACCCGCGTCTGCTCGGTGCCCTACGCGGTCAACGCCCAAGGCTTTCATCACATCGGCTATGCCAACGCCTACCCCGGCGGCTTCGGTGAGCTGATGCGCCTTCAGGAACACAGTCTGCTGGAGGTGCCCGGCGATTTGCCCAGCGAACTGGCGGCACTGACCGAGCCACTGGCCATCGGCCGCCACGCCGTCGCCAGAGCCCGGCTCGCCGGAGGCGAAGTGCCGATCGTGATCGGCTGCGGTCCGGTCGGCCTGTCGGTGGTGATGGCACTGAAGGCGGCCGGCTTTGGCCCGGTGGTGGCCACCGACTTCTCCCCCCATCGGCGCCAACTGGCCGAGTGCCTGGGTGCCGATATCGTTGTCGATCCGGCCGAACGTGCCCCCTTTGATTGCTGGCTCGAGGCCGCAGAAGCGCCACAGGGCTTCGACATGTACGGCCCCATGGCAATGCTGTCGATCGGCGCTCAGCCCAGGCCTTGCGTGGCCTTCGAGTGTGTCGGCGTGCCCGGTCTGATCGCCCGGACCATGCTCGACCTGCCACCAAGAAGCCGGCTGGTGGTGGTCGGCGTCTGCATGCAGACCGATCAGATCGAGCCGATCGTCGGTATTGGCAAGGAGCTGGACCTCAGCTTCTCGTTCGGCTACCGCCCCGAGGAGTTCGCTGCCACCCTCACCGACCTCGCCGACGGCCGCCTCGACGCCGCCCCCTTGATCACCGACCGCGTCACCCTCGACGGGGTCCCTGCGGTCTTCGAGACGCTTCGCCATCCCGGTGATCACGCCAAGATTCTGATCCAGCACGGAGACAGAACATGACCCCGAGCCTTTCCTCTTCTCTCGAAAATGGACCACACAGGCTGTGCGTGCTGGGTGGCGGCGTCCTGGGTGGCCAGATCGCCTGGCACAGCGCCTTCAAGGGCAAGAGTGTCATCGTCTATGACATCGACGACACGGCGCTGGAGCGCTGCCGCGCAAGCCATGACCACTACGCCGGCATCTATCAGGCCGACGTGTGCGCCAAGCCCGAAGCCATCGCCGCCACCCGCGCGCGGCTCGCCTACACCAGCGACCTGGCCGAAGCGGTGGCCGACGCCGAACTGGTGATCGAAGCCGTACCCGAAGATCCCGAGATCAAGCGCCAGCTGTACCGGACCTTGTCACCGCTGCTCAGCCCCGAGACCCTGGTGGCAACCAATTCCTCGACCCTGCTACCCGCCGACTTCGCCGATGACAGCGGACGCCCGGAGCGCTACTGCGCGCTGCACTTCGCCAACCTGGTGTGGATCATGAATGTGGCCGAGGTGATGGCTCACCCACGCACATCACGCACTACCCTGGAGTCGGTTACGCGCTTCGCCATCGACATCGGCATGATCCCCATCCCGGTCGAAAAGCCGCGCAACGGCTATCTGATCAACAGCTGGCTGGTGCCACTGCTGACAGCTTCCCTGACCCTGCTGCGTGAGGGCGTCGGCAGCGCCGAGATGATCGACCGCACCTTCATGAAAATGTGGAGCTCTGCAGCGGGGCCCTGCGGCATGATGGACATCATCGGCATGAAGACGTGCTTCGACGTCAGCCACCACTGGGGCGAGGTCGACGACAACGACGAGATGCGGGCCAACGCCGACTTCCTCCATCAGCGTTTTCTTGCCAACGGAAAGCTAGGTCTGCCCAGTGGCGAAGGCTTCTATCGTTATCCCGACCCCGCCTACTCCCAGAGCACCTTCATGGCGATCCCCGACCACAGCGAAGCAGGTCACATCGCGGCCCAGGTGCTCAAGGGCATGACGGGTTGACCCAGGAAGGGGCGGTGGGCGACGCCCCTTGCTGTACTGTGATCAACGCTTGCCGGGCAGCAGCCTGGCAGAACGCCCGCCCTTGCGGGTCTTGTCCAGCGCCTTGCGCCCGGCGCTACGGCCCACTACGCGGGCCACGCCGACCATCACGCCGGTAGCGGCTCCCCACAGGATCGCCTCGCGCCACTCGACGTCGTCGCGATCCGGATTTTCCGGCGGTTCCTTGTCCGATACCTTTTGATAGGCACGCTTGGCGGCCTTGCGTGACATCACGCTGGCCCCCACCGCGGCCGCGGATCCCACGATGGACCACAGTGTCTCTTCTTTCATGAGTACCTCCTTGAACCATGGCCGGGGCCATCCCGCCCCGAGAATGTGGTGTTTCGAACACCGCAGTGTTTCAGCATAGCGAAGAGGTCCTCGCCGCCTCAAATTCCCCTTTTCCGCACCGCAATAGTGCGGACTGCGCAGCGTGAAAAAACAGTGTTCAAAAATTGTGGTTTTCGACTTCGAACACAGGCAGACTCCGCAGAAATCTGCAACACTGTTCGATAACGCAACGAATCGCGAGGTCGCCTCCATGGCTCGCCCCCTCTGCCTGCTGTTCGACTGTGACGGTACCCTGGTGGACAGTGAACCCCTGCTGGCCGCCGAGATGGCCGTCAGCCTCTCCGCCGCCGGACTGCCGTTCCGGGCCGAGGACTATATGGGCGACTTTCGCGGCGCGCGCTTTCGCAACATCGTCGCCACCCTCGAGGCACAACATGGTCAGGTCGATCCGGACCACCTCGAGGTGCTGGAAGCGAGCATGCGCGCCAACCTCAACCGCCGCCTGGCCACCGACCTGACCCCCATCGCCGGTGCCACCGAGGCCCTCGCCGCGCTGTCGCACTACCCCATGGGCGTGGTTTCCAACGGCCCCGAAAACAAGGTGCGCACCTCGCTTGCCACCGTGGGCCTGACCGAGGTGTTCGGCAATCGCCTGTTCAGCGGCTACACGGCCAACTGCTGGAAGCCGGACCCCTGCCTGTACCTGCATGCCGCCAGCATCATGGGCTTCGCCGCCGAGGACTGCATCGCCATCGATGACGCCATCGTCGGCGTCAACGCGGCCCTGGCCGCAGGCATGACCGTGGTCCACCTCAATCGCTTCGCCGATGCCGAAGAAACGCCCGAAGGCGCCCACATGATCACCAGCATGTTCCAGCTGCCGACGGTCATCTCACGGCTGCAGAAGGATCGCGACAGACACGCCATGCTCTCCAGCGGCTAAATTCCGCTGCATATACCCTGAGGCCCGGCAATTGTCGGGCCTTTTCATTGCTCTACATCACCTCAAGACCATTGTCTAAGGCACGCCTTGTTGCTGGCTTCGGCCTTTAGCGCCTAAGCTTGTCAGCCAATGGGAACGTTCCCATACGGACTTCTCGACGTCCTGCCGTTGTCGCATCACCTGGCCTGCCCACCTCGACAGGGCTCGCCAGCGTCGCCCTTGTAAACGGACGATGCCATCTTATCCAAGAGCCGCCCCATGAATGACCGCCGTCGACCCGCCACCATCCTCGAAGTCGCCCGCCAGGCTGGCGTCTCCAAGACCAGCGTCTCGCGCTACTACAGCGGTGAACGAGAACGGCTGTCCGGGGCCATGCGCGAGCGTATCGTCGCTGCCGCCACTGCGCTGGGCTACCAGCCCAATCCCATGGCCCGGGGCCTCAAGGGAGGCCCCTCCGGCCTGGTCGGCATGCTGGTGGCCGATATCCGCAATCCTTTTTCGGTGGCGATCATGCATGGCGTCGAACAGGCCTGTCGTCAGGCGGGACTGTCGTTGATGGTGTGCAACAGCGATAACGACCTCGAGCAGGAGCGCCAGCAGCTGGCGCTGCTGTCGTCCTACCGTATCGAGGGCCTGGTGGTAAACGCGACCGGCCGCCACAGCGACGCCCTCGCCCAGCTGGCCGACAGCGGCACGCCGTTGGTACTGCTCGATCGCAGCCTCGCCGACGTCCATGCCGACGAGGTAGGGCTCGACAACGACGCCGCCATCGACATGGCCATCGCGCACTTGCGCGAACAGGGCTACGGGCGCCTGTTGTTCATTACCGAACCGCCGGCCCAGGCCAGCTCTCGTCAAGCTCGTCTGGAGCGCTTCAACCAGCGCTGCCGTGACGGCTCGCTATCCGGCGACACCCTGGTCATCGAGCTTGGCGATCGCCAACGCCTGGACCAGGCATTGGCTCGATTTGTCGATAGCGCAGGCGATTCCCGCCCGGCGATCCTCTGCGCCAATGGCCAGGTAACCCTGGCACTGACCCGACGCATGAAGGCCCTCGGCTACCTCCTGGGAGAGATCGGGCTGATGGGCATCGACGAGCTAGAGTGGTGTGACCTGACCGAACCGGGCATCACCACCCTTGCCCAGCCCACCGGTGCCATCGGTCAGGCCGCCGTCGACTGCCTGCGCGCCCGTGCCGTCGGGCCTCGGCAGGCGCCGCAGCGTGCGACCTTCGCCCCGACGCTGACGGCAAGGGGCTCCACCCAGCCCGCTGCCACCCCTTCCGCCACTGCGGAGCCTTCCTCAGTGTCCTCTTCGTCTTCCACCTCAGAGACCTCCTCATGAACCAGAACACTCCTGACATCCTTACCTTCGGCGAGGCCATGACGCTGTTCGCCGCCGACGCCCCTGGCGACCTGGCCGAGGTCGAGCGCTTTTCGCGCAGCTGTGCCGGCGCCGACACCAACGTGGCCATCGGCCTGTCACGGCTGGGCTTCAAGGTGGGCTGGCTCAGTCGGGTCGGCGAAGACTGTTTTGGCCGCTACCTGCGTGCGAGCCTGGAGCGCGAAGGCCTCGACTGTCGCTACCTGATCACCGACGCCGAGCACGCCACCGGTCTGGTGTTCAAGGAGCGCGCGGTGGGCGGCGCGGATCCCCGAGTCGAATACCGTCGCCACAACAGCGCCGCCAGCAAGCTGTCGCCGGCCGACGCCCAGGACGTCGACTTCAGCACCCTGCGCCATCTGCACGCAACCGGCATCCCGCCTGCGTTGTCCGCCAGCTGCCGTGAACTCTCGCAGTTTCTGCTCGAAAAGGCCCGCCAGCATGGCACCAGCGTGTCCTTCGATCCCAACCTGCGTCCGACCCTGTGGGCCAGCGAAAGCGAGATGCGCGACACCCTCAACGGCCTGGCCGCCCAGGCCAACTGGGTGCTGCCCGGCCTGTCCGAGGGCCAGTTGCTGACCGGCCAGACCAGCGCCCACGATATCGCCGGCTTCTACCTGGATCAGGGTGCAGATGCCGTGGTGATCAAGCTAGGCCCGGAGGGCAGCTACTACCGCGGCTCCCTGACAGGGCAAGACGAAGCCTTCACCGTGGCCGGCGTCCCGGTGGAGACGGTGGTTGATACCGTCGGCGCCGGGGATGGCTTCGCCGTGGGCTTCGTCAGCGCCATGCTCGATGGTCTCGATCCACGCCAGGCGCTCAAGCGCGCCAACCTTATCGGCGCCGAGCAGGTCCAGGTACCGGGCGACATGGAAGGACTCCCCGACCGCGAGCGCCTGGACCAACTGGAAGCCGCAACCGCGGCCTGACGCGCCGACTGCCGAAGGCCCCCTTGCCTTCGGCAGACGTCACCCGACGCGGCCCCCGGCTGCCCCATGCCGAAAAGGACGGCCGGCAACCCACCGCACCACAACGACAAGAGCACCCCATGACCAAACGCATCCTGGTATTTCGCGAGATCAACCAAGAGCAGCTCGACGCCCTGCGCGAGGAGTTCCACGTGGACTACCTGCCGGGCGTCTCGCATACGGAGGACCCGGCCTTTGTCGACGCCCTGTCACGGGCTCATGGCCTGGTTGGTTCAAGCCTCAAGATCACCTCCTCGCTGCTCGACAGGGCGCCGAACCTCGAGGCTATCGCCAGTATTTCGGTGGGCTACGACAACTATCCCCTCGACGAGCTGACCCGCCGCGGCATCCTGTTGTGCAACACCCCTGACGTCTTGACCGAGACCACCGCCGATACGGGCTTTCTGCTGATCATGAGCACCGCACGGCGAGCCGTCGAACTGGCCGAGCTGGTCAAGCAAGGCAACTGGAAGGAAAGCATCGGCAAGCCGCTCTATGGCAGCGACGTCCACGGCAAGACCCTGGGCATGGTCGGCATGGGCCGCATCGGCGCCGCCATCGCCCGCCGCGGCGCCCTGGGCTTCGGCATGAAGATCCTCTATACCAAGGCCTCACCCAAGCCTGAGCTCGAGCGAGAACTCGGCGCCCAGCGACGCGAGCTGGAAGAGCTGCTCGAGCAGGCCGATTTCGTCTGCGTCACGGTGCCGCTCTCCCGCGAGACCGAAAAGCTCTTTGGAGCCGCCGAGTTCCAGCGCATGAAGCCCGGCGCCATCTTCGTCAACCTGGCCCGTGGCAAGGTGGTAGACGAAGCCGCCATGATCGCGGCGCTGCAAGACGGCACCCTGCACGCCGCCGGCCTCGACGTCTACGAGCAGGAGCCGCTGCCCGCAGATTCACCGCTGCCGCACATGGCCAATGTGGTCGCCCTGCCCCATATCGGCTCGGCCACCCACGAGACGCGTACCGCCATGGCCCAGCGCGCGGTGGACAATATCCGCCTGGCGCTCAAGGGCGAACGCCCGTTGAGTCCAGTCAACGACGAAGTGCTGAACGACTGAAGATCCATGGGGTGGCCGGCCCCATCCCCTGAATCGGCCAACGCCTGACAACACAATAAATCGAGGTTTACATGACTCATACCCCCAAGCCCCTTTCCCGCACCTCCATTGCGCGCCTCGGCCACGGTCTGCTGGTCGGCGCTACCCTGTTCGCCGGGCTCGGCCTCGGTGCCAGCGCCCAAGCCTTCGATCTGCGCTTCGGTCACGGCGGCACCGAGGACACTGCCTACCATCTCGGTGCCACCCGCTTTAAGGAACTGCTCGAACAGTCCGACACCGACCTCGGAGTGCAGATCATGGGCAACTCCGTGCTCGGGCACGAGACAGAAATGTTCGAGCAGCAGATGGCGGGTGCCCTCGACATGTCGATCATCAACCCGGGATTGATCACCGACTTCTCGGATACCGCCAACGTCTTTTCCATTCCCTTCCTGTACCGCGACCAGGAGCACTGGCAAACCGTGCTCGACGGTGAGGTTGGCCGTGAGATTGCCGACCAGATCACCGCCGAGACCGGAGTCAAAGTGCTGGCATTCTTCGGCGGTGGCAAGCGCCAGATCGTCTCCAGTCGGGCACTCGACAGCCTCGAAGATCTCGAGGGCATGAAGCTTCGCACCAACCCCACCAAGCCGCTGATCACCGCCTGGTCTGCCCTCGGCACCGAGCCCACCGTGATGGCCTGGAAGGAAATCTATACCGGCCTGCAACTGGGCGCCATCGATGGCCTGCTCAACGAGGCGGAGTGGATCCACCGTATGCGCTTCCATGAGGTGGCGCCGCACATCGGCCTTTCCGAACACGACATCACCGTGCGCCTGCTGACCATGTCCGAGATGACCTGGGACCGGCTGGACGAAGCGCAACAGGAGGCGGTCATGGATGCGGCTTACCAGGCCGCAAGCTATGCCCGCGGGGTACAGCTCGATCAGGACTCCGAGGCGCTCGACCTGCTGGTCGAAGAAGGTGCGACCCTGCATGAACTCGACCGCGAGAAGATGCAGGAAATCGTCAGTGAGCCGCTGGCCGAGGTGATCGAGGAGATGGGCCTGACCGAGCTGCATCAAATGATCGTCAACGCCGAGTAACCTCCCCCCCGCACCGGGGCAAGCCCCGGTGCCTACCTTCAAGAGGATGAGACCATGAGGCTCTTCCTGAACGTGCTCTCGCGCGCGAATCGCGCGCTCGAGAAACTACTGCACTGGATATTGCTGGCGTTGCTGTTCGGTTTTATCGCCATGATCATCTACCAGATCGTCAGCCGGAACCTGCCGCTGCTGCCACGCCTTTACTGGACCGAAGAATTCAGCCGGTTTGCCTTCCAGTGGATGATCATGCTGGGAACCGCCATCGGCGTGCTTCACGCCGACCACTTCGTACTCGAGGCCTTTCCCCGTGGCACTCGTGCCGATCGCCTAACCCGCTGGATCCGTGACCTGGCATGCCTTGCAGTCGGTGTCATCTTCGTCGTGTATGGCCAGGAATTCGCCGCCTCAGGCCTGCGCCGCAGCGCTACCGCCTCGGGGCTTTCAATGATCTTCGTCTATTCGGCCTTTATGGTCTGTGGCCTATTCATTGTGCTATTCGCACTTGAGCGTCTGGCCCGGGCCGTGCTCGACGGCCTTGATGCCATGGAAGCCGCCATGAACACGCCAGATCCCGTGCAGGAGGCCATCGCGGCCCAGCAAGAACACCATCTCGACCTGGATGCGCCTCAACAGAGTACCGGCGCCGGGAGGCCATCATGATCTCCATGGATGCCATCTTTATCCTGCCATGGCTGCTGTTTGGCCTGCTCGGCGTGCTTATCGTTGTTGGTGTACCCATCGCCATGGCCCTGGTGCTGACCGCAGTAGGCATGGTCATCCTCGATCCTCGCCTGACCTACTGGGTCATGTTCCAGCGCATGTACAACGGCATGGACTCCTTTGTGCTGCTGGCTGTGCCGTTGTTCCTGCTGGCCGGCAATCTGATGAACGCCGCACGCATCACCGACCGCCTGATCACTCTTTGCATGCGTCTCGTCGGTCACGTCAAGGGGGCGCTTGCCCACGTCAACGTCATGGTCAGCATGCTGTTCGCCGGCGTGTCGGGTTCGTCCACCGCCGACAGTGCCGGTGTCGGTACCGTGCTGATCCCGGCCATGCAGCGTGAAGGCTACCCCACGCACTTCGCTGTGGCCGTGACCGCCGCATCCTCAGTCATGGGCATCATCATTCCTCCATCGATCAACATGATCGTATGGGGCGCCCTGACCAATACTTCCATCGCCGGGCTCTTCTTGGGCGGGATTCTTCCGGGGGTAATGATTGGCGTCGCCCAGTTGCTGATGAACATGGGCTACGTGCGGCGCTACCAGGTGCCGGTACGCCCCCGAGCCAGCTGGCGCCAACTGGCCAGCTCCAGCAAGGACGGACTACTCGCCGCAGGCATCCCGGTGGTGATCATCGGCGGTATTACCCTGGGTATCGTAACCCCCACCGAAGCGGCGGTAATCGCCGTGCTTTACGCTCTGATACTGGGTTTCATCGTTTACCGGGAGCTGAGCTTTCGCCAGGTTCTCGATGCCTCGACCGATACCGTGCGGTTGTGCTCGCTCTCGCTCTTCAGTCTGGTGGGCGCGGCCATCTTCGGCTATCTAATCAGCTTCTATCAGATCCCGCCCAAGTTGATGGAAGGCGTCAACATCACCAACCCGGTGACCCTGTTGATCATCATGACGCTGGTGATGCTGCTCATCGGCACCTTCATGGATTCGCTGCCCGCCATGGCCATCATGGCACCGATCTTCCAGCCGCTGGCGATGCAGGCCGGGGTGCATCCGGTGCAATTCGGTGTCATCGGCGTCATGGCGCTGGGGCTCGGCCTCATTACGCCGCCCTATGGACTCTGCCTGATGATTTCCGCCAAGATCGGAGGCATTCCGCTGCTGAAAGCGCTCGCCACCACCCTGCTGTATCTAGCGGTAATGCTGGCAGTGATTCTGCTGCTGATCGTCTTTCCCGACATCGTTCTGGCAATCCCGCGCCTGATCGCGCCGGATTTCGTCTGATCATCATCCGCCGCGACCGTCCCCACTGTCGCGGCCTTCCTCCTGTTCTGAGGTATCCATGTCCGACACCACCGCCCCCCTCTGCCTGCTGTTCGACTCCGACGGCACCCTGGTCGACAGCGAGCCGCTGCTCGCCCGGGCCATGGCCGAGACCTTCCCCGACTTCGGCCTGCCGTTCACGCCCGAGCAGTACATGGAGGAGTTTCGCGGCGTGCGCTTTCTCGACATCGTGCTCGAACTCGAGCAACGCTTCGGCGCCCTCGATGACGCCCGGCGCGACGTCATGGAGGATCGCCTGCGGGACAATATGGCCGCGCGCATGAAGGCCGAGCTGACCCCGGTTCCGGGCATCCCGGAAGCCCTTGCAGCGCTTTCCGGCCACCCCAAGGCGGTGGCCTCCAACGGCCCGCTGGCCAAGATCCGACTGGCCATGGCAACCAGTGGACTGGCGCCGCACTTCGGCGACAATCTCTACAGCGCCTACGAGTTGCAGGTGTGGAAGCCGGACCCCGGGTTGTATCTCGCCGCCGCCGAAGGCATGGGCGCCGAACCGGAGAACTGCGTGGTGATCGACGACGCTGCGGTAGGGGTGGAAGCCGGACTCAAGGCCGGCATGCAGGTCATCCACATCAACCACTTTCCCGACGAGGAGCACACCCCGGAGGGCGCCATCGCCATCACCCACGCCAGCGAACTGGTGACAGCCATCGAGCGCTTGAACCTGGAGCGGCGAGGTCACCAGCGGGGCGTCGCCGCCACCGAGTAACCGGGCCAGGGCGCTGCGAGACACTCGTCCAGGCCCCCCCAGGCCAACCGGAGGTCTTTTCGCCACTCTTTGCTACTTTAGCGATCGTCGGCGCTCTATGCGCGATTGACCACAACGGCTCGCGAATTGATCTTGATCGCTATACTAAAGTCCCCCGTCGAAACCGGGCATACAGGGATTGCCGCGTTGCACAAGGCTCCCTATGCTGACGGGACAGCCCCTTAAAGTCAGGAGACACTCCATGCAAGAAGTGGTGATCGTTGCTGCACGCCGTACCGCCGTTGGCGCCTTCGGTGGCTCCCTCGCCGGCATTCCCGCCAGCGACCTTGGCGCCGCCGTGATCAAGGACGTGCTGGCACAGACCGGCGTCAAGCCGGAACAGGTCGACGAGGTCCTGCTGGGGCAGGTGCTGACCGCAGGTGTCGGCCAGAACCCCGCCCGTCAGGCGTCCATCAAGGCAGGCCTGCCCGACGCCGTGCCCGCCATGACCATCAACAAGGTCTGCGGCTCCGGCCTCAAGGCCCTGCATCTGGGCGCCCAGGCGATCATGCTCGGCGACGCCGAGGTGATCATCGCCGGCGGTCAGGAAAACATGTCGGCTTCCCCGCACGTGCTGCCCAATTCACGCAACGGCCAGCGCATGGGTGACTGGAAGGCCATCGATACCATGGTCCATGACGGCCTGTGGGACGCCTTCAACAACTACCATATGGGCATCACCGCCGAGAACCTCGGCGAGAAGTACGGTGTCACCCGCGAGGAGATGGACGCCTTCGCCGCCGCCTCCCAGCAGAAGGCCGCCGCCGCGATCAAGGAAGGCCGCTTCAAGGGCCAGATCGTGCCGATCGAGATTCCCCAGCGCAAGGGCGACCCGGTGGTCTTCGACACCGACGAGAACCCCCGCGAAGTGTCCGCAGAAAAACTCGGCACCATGCGTCCGGCGTTCAAGAAGGACGGCACCGTGACCGCCGGCAACGCCTCCTCGCTCAACGATGGCGCCGCCGTGGTCATGCTGTGCTCCGCCGAAAAGGCCAAGGAGCTCGGCCTGGAGCCGCTGGCACGCATCAAGGCCTACTCCAACGCCGGCGTCGACCCGGCGATCATGGGCATCGGCCCGGCGCCGGCCACCCGCCGCTGCCTCGAGAAGGCCGGCTGGAGCATCGATGAGCTGGATCTGGTCGAGGCCAACGAGGCCTTCGCCGCCCAGGCCATCTCGGTCAACAAGGAGCTCGGCTGGGATACCGACAAGATCAACGTCAACGGCGGTGCCATCGCCCTCGGCCACCCGATCGGCGCCTCCGGCTGCCGCGTGCTGGTGACCCTGGTCCACGAGATGATCGCCCGCGACGCCAAGAAGGGCCTTGCTACCCTGTGTATCGGTGGCGGTCAGGGCGTGGCGCTCGCCATCGAGCGCTGATCGGCGCCTCGACGCAAGAGGGCGCTGACCGACAGGCCCTCGCCAATCGAGCACTTGCGAAGTAAGCACTGCCCAGATAGGCCCCTGCCCAGCAGGGGCCTTTTTCATGCCACTTTGAGCGCCTCCCAGGACGCGCTCGCTGTCGCCTCGGGCGCCAGGGATCACACCCCATTGTCTACCGCCCTACCTCTTGTCCCCCGACCCTGACGCTCTTCCCGGTGGGCTCCCCACCGCTTTTCCGCCCAGGCCGGCGCCGCCAGTCGGAAGAAGCGCTCGACCACGGCACGATCGGTAGGGGCGCTTGCAAGGCTCGTCACGGCGAACACCGGCAGGTTGACCAACAGCCCCCAGAAGCCGGCATGGATGCCCAACGGATGCGGCCACAGGGTGATGCAGGCCACGGTCACCACGAAGCCCGCGAGGATGCCGGCGGTCACGCCGCGAGCGTTGGCCCGGGGCCAGAAGAACATGCCGATGAAGGCTGGCAGCACCTGGGAGGCGAAGCCGAGACCGATCAGCAGGATCATCACCAGACTCCCCGGCTCGGCGATCGCCAGCGGCGCAATCACCAACGCCATCAAGGGCACGATCAAGCGCTTGGCCCAGCGCCCGGCACGCTCATCGCTGAAGCCTGCCCAGGGCCCGATCACGTCGCGGCTGAGGCTCAGCGCCACCGAGTGGATAAAGGGCTCGGACGAGGACATCGAGGCGGCAAGGGTGCCGGCGCCGAGCAGCCCTACCAGCAGCACTGGCAAGTTGGCCATGGCGTACTCGAGCACCACGGTATCGGCACGCTCGAGCCCCGGCAGGGCGAAGACGCCGATAAAGCCCACCGTGACCAGCGGCAGGATCACCAGATAGTAGCTGGGCAGCCAGGTGGCAGAGAGCCGCAGGGTGCGCGCCGAGGTAGCACTCATCCACTGGGTCCACACCGGCGGCATGAACGACAGCATCGAGACGATGATCGAGGTGGTCCAGAAGGCGAAGCTCATGTCGCCGCCGGCGCCGGGAAGGGTCAGAAATTCCGGGCGCTGGGCGAGGGCCTGGCGATACACCTCGTCAAACCCCCACTGGCCGGTGGCGCTGTGGGTGGCCCACAGACCGACGGACCAGGCCACCGCGAACATCAATATGCCCTGGAAGACGTTGGTACGACCGATGGCCCGCTGTCCGCGCAGGGTGAGATAGACCGCAATGGCGCCCAGCACGATCACCACACCCAGCCAGATCGGGATGCGCCCACCACTCATTACATTGAGGATGTAGGCCGAGCCGATGGTCTGCAGCACCGCGTAGGCCAAGGAGCCGATCGCCATCACCAGCGCCGCCAGCGCACCGAGCCCCGGGCTCTGGTAACGATCGGCGATGGCACTGGCCTGGGTAACATGGCCGAAGTGGGCACCGAAAGCCCACACCCGGGGGCCGAAGTACCAGGCCACCAGTGCCAGATAGCCCAGGTAGACCACCACGTAGAACACCGGCACGCCCTTGGCGTAGGCCCAGCCCGGCGCCCCCATGAAGGTGTAGGCACTGACGCTGCCGGCGGCGATCAACAGATACAGCGTCACCGGGCCCATGCTGCGCCCGGCCACGCCCCACTCCTCCAGCGCGTTCGACGAGCGCCCGGCGCGACCGCCCAGGCCGATGATCAGGGCCAGCAGGACGTAGCCAAGGGTCAGACTCAGCGGCAACCACTCACTCATCGTCGACCTCGCCCTCTCCCATCTTTCCGACCCTTGCGCCCTTCTCGCCATTGCCAGCTTGCTCGCCGGCTTCGTCCTGACCTCGATGGAGCAGTCGATTGCCCAGCAGCATCGTCAGCGTACAGCCGACCAGGATCAGGTAGCTCCAGGCCACCAGCGCCGGCAGGCCCAGCACCAGCCGCGCCTGATTGACCAGCGCGATCACGGGCCAGATACCCGCAGCAAAGACGGCGACAGCCGCCACCAGCACCAGCCAGCCACGCAGGCTCGCTGGCACAACAAGGGAAGAAGACATCGAGGCTCCTCGACTCACGGTAAGTCCATCATCAAACAACCAAAACGAAAGCGAGCCGAGGTTACCCTCTGCCACGACTCGCCATAAGGGCTGACGCCCTGCGCCATGCCCGGGATCAAGTCCGCGACGTCGTCCCGGGCGGCCTGGTTTCCTGCCGGCTGACCACCCGCGCAGGGGTCACCGCGATCAGCAGCGCCGCCGCCACGAACAGCCCTCCCGCCGCCAGCAGCACCGCCGATAGCCCGAGCGCATCCACCACCTGGCCGCCGGACAGGGCGCCGAGGCCGATCGACAGGTTGAACACGAAGGCCATCATGGCGGTGGCCGCCTCGGGATTGGTGGCCGAGCGCAGGATCCAGGTCTGCAGGCTGACCGAGATACCACCGAACACCAGCCCCCACAGCATCAGCAGTGCGGTTGCACTGGTTGGGCCAGTACCCAGCCAGGGAAAGGCCAGCGTGGTGCCGGCAAGCACCAGCGGTATCAGCAGCACCGTGAGGTAGGGCCGGCGACCGGCGAGGCTACCGGCAATGAAGTTGCCGGCGAGTCCCGCCGCACCGAACAGCAGCAACAGGCGAGAGACGTCGCCCAGCGCTACCCCGCCAAGACGCTGCAGGATCGGGCTGACAAAGGTATAGGCGCCAAAGTGGCCCACCACGATAAGCGCGGTCGCCAGGGCACCGATGCACACGCCGGGCACCCTGAGCTGGCCACCAAGACTCGCCAGTCGTACCGGCTTGCGGGCGGGCAGGCTCGGCAACAGGTGCCACAGCCCGATGCACACCACCACACTCAGCCCGCCAAGAGCGGCGAAGGCGGTGCGCCAGTCACTGACGTCGCCCAGCCAGGTCCCCGCCGGCACCCCCAGCACCGTGGCAGCAGCGACACCGCTGAAGATCAGCGACATCGCCTGCGGCACCTGCTCGAGCGCCACCAGTCTGCCGGCGAGTCCGCCGGCGATGGCCCAGAAGCCACCGATGCAGCAGCCGATCAGCACCCGGGTGGCCAGCAGCCAGCCAAAGCTGTCCATCAACGCACCGAGGACACTGGCCAGGGCCATCAAGGCCATCAGCCCGGTCAGCAGGTAGCGACGATCGAGGCGCCCCACCGCCACCGGCAACAGCGGCGCGGCGAACGCCGCCACTACGCCGGGCACGGTGATCATCAAACCCGCCTTGCCCTCGCTGACGTCCAGCGAGGAAGCGAGCTGGGACAACAGCCCGATGGGGAGCTGCTCGGCGGTCACCAGCAGAAAGATGCCGGCCATCACACTGACCACGGCCCACCAATCGCGGCGACGGGTGGTGGCCTTGGCGGGCGCGGCCGAAGAGGAATCGAGTTGCGTCATGTCCATCTCATTACCGCCCGGTGATCGCGCCGACAGGCCGAGATCAGCGGGACACACACAAAAACGCCCCCGTGGCGTCAGCGACGGGGGCGTCAGACACCGAGTGCGATCAGATCTCGGTTTCGGCTTCCTCGGCTTCGAAGGCAGCCTTCTCTTCTTCGGTCATTTCCTTGATCGTCAGCTTGACGCGATTGCGGTTGTCGATGTCGAGCACCTTGACCACGATCTCGTCACCCTCATTGAGGTAGTCACGCACGTCATTGACGCGCTCGGGCACGATCTGGGAGATGTGCACCAGGCCGTCGGTACCCGGCATGATGTTGACGAAGGCGCCGAAGTCGGCGATACGCACCACCTTGCCACGGTACAGCTTGCCGATTTCCGCCTCGGCGGTGATCGCCAGCACGGTATCGATGGCCTTCTTGGCGGCCTTCTTGTCCTCGGCGTAGATGCGCACGGTGCCGTCGTCGTCCAGATCGATGGAGGCGCCGGTGTCGTCGCAGATCTTGCGGATGGTGGCGCCACCCTTGCCGATGACGTCGCGGATCTTGTCCGGGTCGATCTTGATGGTGGCCATGGAGGGCGCGTTGTCGGAGACCTCGGCACGGCTTTCGGCGATCACGGTGTTCATCTGCTCGAGGATGCTGATCCGCGCCTCATGGGCCTGGTTCAGGGCCGTTTCCATGATCTGCTCATCGATACCCTCGATCTTGATGTCCATCTGCAGGGCGGTGACACCCTCGGCGCTGCCGGCCACCTTGAAGTCCATGTCGCCGAGGTGATCCTCGTCGCCGAGGATGTCGGTCAGCACGGCGTAGCCGTCAGCGTCCTTGACCAGGCCCATGGCGATACCCGCTACCGGTGCCTTGATCGGCACGCCGGCGTCCATCAGTGCCAGCGAGGTGCCGCAGACAGAGGCCATGGAGCTGGAGCCGTTGGACTCGGTGATCTCGGAGACCACGCGAATGGTGTAGGGGAAGTCCTCTTCCGCCGGCAGCATGGCCTGGACACCACGACGGGCCAGACGACCGTGGCCGATCTCGCGACGCTTGGGACCGCCCATGAAGCCAGCCTCGCCCACCGAGTACGGAGGGAAGTTGTAGTGCAGCAGGAAGCGGTCCTTGCGCTCGCCTTCCAGCGACTCGATCAGCTGGGAGTCACGCAGGGTGCCCAGGGTCGCGACCACCACCGCCTGGGTCTCGCCACGGGTGAAGATGGCGCTGCCGTGGGTCTTGGGCAGGGTGCCGGCCTCGATGGCCAGCGGACGCACGGTCTTGTGGTCACGGCCGTCGATACGCGGCTCGCCCTTGATCACGCGGGCACGTACCACGCGCTTCTCGAGACCGGCGAAGGCGCCTTCGACCTCGGAGGCCTCGAACTTGCCGTCTTCTTCACCGGCCAGCTTCTCGACGGCCTCGGCCTTGAGTGCGGACAGGGCATCCTGGCGCTGCATCTTGTCGGTGATGCGGTAGGCTTCGCCGACCTTGGCTTCGAAGCCCTGGGCCAGGGCTTCCTTGAGCGCGGTATTCTCGGCGGCGGGCTGCCACTCCCACTTGGCCTTGCCGGCCTCGGCGGTCAGCTCGTTGATCGCCTGGATGACGGTCTGCATTTCCTGGTGGCCGAACAGCACGGCGCCCAGCATCTCGTCCTCGAGCAGCTCTTCGGCCTCGGACTCGACCATCAGCACGGCCTTCTCGGTACCGGCCACGACCATGTTCAGCTCGGAGCCGCCGAGCTCCTCGACGGTCGGGTTGAGGAAGTAGCCACGCTCTTCATTGAAGCCCACACGAGCGGCGCCGATGGGACCATTGAAGGGCACGCCGGAAATCGCCAGCGCCGCCGAGGTGCCGATCATCGCGGCGATGTCCGGATCGTGGTTGCGATCGGTGGACAGCACGGTACAGATGACCTGGACTTCGTTCATGAAGCCCTTGGGGAACAGCGGACGGATCGGACGGTCGATCAGTCGCGAGGTGAGGGTTTCCTTCTCGGTGGGACGCCCTTCACGCTTGAAGAAGCCGCCGGGAATCTTGCCGACCGCGTAGGTCTTTTCCTGGTAGTGGACAGACAACGGGAAGAAAGGCTGGCTCGGGTTGGCCTCCTTTCTGGCCACCACGGTGCACAGCACCACGGTGTCGTCCATGGTGACCATCACGGCACCGGTGGCCTGGCGGGCGATGCGCCCGGTTTCCAGGGTGACGGTGCTGCGACCGTACTGAAACGTCTTCTTGACCGGATTCACGGCGACTTCCTTTACTTTTCGATGTTTGGGTCGTTTTTGACTCGGCGACTATTTTAGGGGGTCAAGCCCGTGAGGGCCACCACAAAGGTCAAGGGAGTTTCAAGTGGCCGCCGCTGCCTGCCGCGACCGCGCACAACGCTGTACCACCAACGACAACGGGCAGCCCCGTGGGGCTGCCCGTTGTCTGACGCCGCTTCCCGAAGGAAGCCTTGTCGCGCTTGCTGCAAATACGTCTTAGCGACGCAGACCCAGACGCTGGATCAGGGACTGATAGCGCTCGAAGTCCTTGCGCTTGAGGTAGTCAAGCAGCTTGCGGCGCTGGTTGACCATGCGGATCAGGCCACGACGGGAGTGGTGATCCTGCTTGTTGGTCTTGAAGTGATCCTGCAGGCCGTTGATGTTGGCGCTGAGCAGGGCCACCTGAACCTCGGGGGAACCGGTGTCGCTGTCACCACGGCCGTATTCGTTGACGATTTCGGCCTTCTGTTCGGCGGTAAGTGCCATCTGTCTCTCCAGTAAGCAATATGCCTGAATGATGAATGTCGGAGACCACGCATATTTGCAGTCTCCAGCTGCCGCAACCCCTTGAGGGGGTCAGTCTTGCCCTGAGCCCGCGACGAACGTGCTCAGAAGGCGCCGGGGCACGATATCCCCGGTAGGCTCGACCAGACCGAGACCGATAAAGGACTCACCCTGATAGAGGCGATACAACGACTCCTCGGCCATGGCCGAATCGCCGCCCTCGAGCTCACCGCGTGCCGGGCGTCCAAAGCGCAGGGCCTGGACACCTGCCTCACTGAGGCGATGAGCCGGGAGGTGTTGAAGCAGACTGTCGATCGGTGCCAGGCGCGCTTGGCGCTGGCCGTCGTCCTGGGCCTCGAGCGTGTCGAAATCGACCATGCCGTCGGCATCGAAGGGGCCGGTCTTCAGCCGTCTGAGCTGCGAGATATGCCCTTCGCAACCCAGCGCCTTGGCCATGTCCTCGGCCAGCGTACGCACATAGGTGCCTTTGCTGACCCGGACCTCCAGGTCGAATCCTGGGGACTCGCCCTCGAGGCTGGCGGAAAGTAGCCGAGCATCATACACCCTTATCCGCCGGGTTGCACGATCTACGCTTTTGCCCTCTCGCGCCAGTTCGTAGAGCTTGCGCCCCTGGTGCTTGAGCGCGGAATACATCGGCGGCAGTTGATCCTGCTCGCCGATGAAATTCGCCACTACCGACGCGACGTCGCTGTGCTCCAGCGCCGGCACCGGCGCCTCGGCGATGACCTCGCCTTCGGCGTCACCGGTATCGGTGCTCTGCCCGAGCTCGACCCGGGTGCGGTACACCTTGTCGGCTTCGAGCAGCTGGTTGGAAAACTTGGTGGCCTCGCCGAACAGCACCGGCAGAAGACCTGTCGCCATGGGATCCAGGGTACCGGTATGACCGGCCTTCTGGGCCTGGTACAGGCGCCTCGCCCGCTGCAGTGCAAAGTTGCTGGACATGCCCTTGGGCTTGTCCAGCAGCAGTACACCATCGATCGGCAGTCCTCGACGACGACGGGCCATCAGTCCTTGGCCCCGTCCTCGCCGCTGTCGTTCTCGTCATCCCCCTCGGGTTGGCGAGAGCGATCGCTGGCCACCGCCTCTTCGATCAGCGATGACAGGTGCTGACCACGCACCACGCTTTCGTCATAGTGAAAGCGCAGTTCCGGCACGTGACGTAGCTTGATGCGACGCGCCACCTGGCTACGCAGGAAACCACCGGCGCGCTTGAGCACCTTGAGGTTTTCCTTGATCCGTTCCGGGTCCTGCTCACCCAGCAGGGTGATATGGACGTCGGCGTAGCCGAGGTCACGACTGACCTCGACCCCGCTCACGGTGACCATCCCCAGGCGCGGGTCCTTGACCTCGCGCTGGATCAGGACCGCCAGCTCCTTCTGGAGCTGGTCGGCCACTCGGTCGGTACGCTTGAATTCGCGCATGGATGACGACTCCTCGAACGCTTACAGCGTGCGCTCGACCTTGACCTGGTCAAAGACCTCGATCTTGTCGTTGACCTGGACATCGTTGTAGTTCTTCACCCCGATGCCACACTCCATGCCGTTGCGCACTTCCTGGACGTCGTCCTTGAAGCGGCGCAGCGACTCGAGCTCGCCTTCGTAGATGACCACGTTGTCGCGCAGCACGCGGATCTTCTTGTTACGGAAGACCGTACCCTCGACCACCATGCAGCCAGCCACGGCACCGATCTTGGGCGCGCGGAAGACGTCACGGACCTCGGCGATACCGACGATCTCTTCCTTCCACTCGGGCTCGAGCATGCCGCTCATGGCCTGCTTGACCTCGTCGATCAGGTGGTAGATGACGCTGTAGTAGCGCAGCTCCAGACCTTCACGCTCGATGATCTCGCGGGCGGCCGCATCGGCACGCACGTTGAAGCCGACCACGATGGCCTCACTGGCCAGTGCCAGGTTGGCATCGGTACCGGTGATACCGCCAACGCCGGAGGACACCACGGACACCTGCACCTCGTCGGTGGACAGCTCCTCGAGGGCGCCCTTGATCGCTTCCAGGGAACCCTGGACGTCGGCCTTGAGCACGATGTTGACCTTGGCGGCCTCGCTCTGGCCCATCTGGGAGAACATGTTCTCCAGCTTGGCCTTCTGCTGGCGTGCCAGGCGAATCTCGCGGTACTTGCCCTGGCGGAAGTTGGCGACTTCACGCGCCTTCTTCTCGTCGGCCACGACCATGAAGTCGTCACCGGCTTCCGGGGTGCCATCGAGACCCTGGATCTCCACCGGCATGGCGGGACCCACGGCGTCGACCTGCTTGCCGAGTTCGTTGGTCAGGGCACGCACACGGCCGTAGTGCAGACCGGCCAGTACGATGTCGCCCTTCTTCAGGGTACCGTTCTGGACCAGCACGGTGGCCACCGGGCCTCGGCCCTTGTCGAGGCGAGACTCGACCACCACACCCTTGCCGGGTGCGCTCGGCACCGCCTTGAGCTCGAGCACCTCGGAGACCAGGTGAACGGCTTCCAGCAGCTCCTCGATGCCTTCACCAGACTTGGCGGAGACGTGGACGAACTGGGTGTCGCCACCCCACTCCTCGGAGATCACGCCGTGCTGGGACAGCTCGTTCTTGACCCGGTCGGGATCGGCTTCCGGCTTGTCGATCTTGTTGACCGCGACCACCATCGGCACTTCGGCAGCCTTGGAGTGCTCCACCGCCTCGATGGTCTGGGGCATGACGCCGTCGTCGGCCGCCACCACCAGGATGACCACGTCGGTGGCCTTGGCACCACGGGCACGCATGGCGGTAAACGCCGCGTGACCAGGGGTGTCGAGGAAGGTCACACCGTCGCTGTCGTCCTCGACGTGATAGGCACCGATGTGCTGGGTGATACCGCCGGCTTCACCGGTGGCCACCTTGGCACGACGAATGTAGTCGAGCAGCGAGGTCTTGCCGTGGTCGACGTGACCCATGACCGTGACCACCGGAGAGCGGGTGATTTCCTCGCCCTCGTAGGAGATGGCTTCGAGCACTTCGGTCTCGAGGGCATCGTCCTTGACCAGCTTGGGCGTGTGGCCCATTTCTTCCACCACGATAGCCGCGGTGTCCTGGTCGATGGTCTGGTTGATGGTCACCGCGGCGCCCATGGTGAACATGGCCTTGATGACCTCGTTGGCCTTGATCGACATCTTGTCGGCCAGTTCGGCCACCGAGATGGACTCGGGAATCGAGACCTCACGCACGATCGGCTGGGTCGGCTTCTGGAAGCCATGCTTGCCGTTGCCCTGGCTGCCGCCACGACGGCTGCCACGACGCTCGGCGCGCTTGGCCTTCTTGCCACCGCCACGACGACGCTCTTCGCGGTCGCTGCGATCATCGTCGTCACGCTCGCCACGGCCTTTCTTGCCGGTCTTGGCGGCGGCCTTCTTGACGGCGGCACGACGCACGTCGCCACGACCTTCCTTGGGCGGCGCCGGCGGCTCGTCGCCAGCCGGAGCAGAGGTGTCGAGCTCGGGCACCGGAATGTCGGGCACGACGGCGGCCTCTTCGGCCTCGCGCTTGGCCTTGGCGGCCTGCTCGGCGTCCTGGCTCGCCTTCTGCTCGGCGCGCTGCTTGGCTTCTTCGGCCTCCTGAGCCTCGCGACGTGCACGGGAATCGGCCATGTCGCCGACCAGCTGACGCGGACCGTGGTCCTCGACCGGCGCCGGGGCTTCTTCCTGGGCCTCGTCACGCTTGACGTAGGTGCGCTTCTTGCGGACCTGAACCTCGATGGTCTTGCCGCGCTCGCTGGTCTTGATCTTGCTGCGCGTCTTGCGGGTCAGGGTGATGCGATTGCGCGCAGCCGCGCCCACACCGCTGCCACCGCCATGGCTCTTGGTCAGAAAGTCCAACAGCTTGCGCTTGTCTTCCTCAGACACGGCGTCGGCTTCCGACTTGTGCTCGAGTCCGGCTTCTTTCATCTGTTCCAGCAGACGGGGCACTTCACGCCCCACCTTCGCTGCAAAATCCTTAACGGTCATCTCTGACATTACGACCCTCCTCAGCCCGTGACCCTGTTACTGTTCGCTCTCGAACCAAGGCGCACGGGCGGTCATGATCAATGCCGCGGCGCGCTCTTCGTCCACCTCTTCGATGTCCACCAGATCATCGACAGACTGTTCAGCCAGATCTTCCATGGTCTTGATGCCACGGCTGGCCAGGATGAAGGCCAGATGGCGCTCCATTCCGTCCATCTCCAGCAGATCATCCGCCGGCTGGGCTCCGTCCAGTTCCTCCTCGGAGGCAATGGCCAGGTTCAAGAGCTCGTCCTTGGCGCGAGCTCGAAGCTCCTCGATGAGGTCTTCGTCGAACTCTTCGATTTCCAGCATTTCCTCGACCGGTACGTAGGCCACCTCTTCAAGCGAGGTGAAACCTTCCTCGACCAGCAGCCGAGCGACATCATCATCGATGTCCAGGTGCTGAACGAAGTGCTCGACCAGACTGTCGATTTCCTGGTCGCGCTTGGCCTCGGCGTCGGCTTCGGTCATGACGTTGATACGCCAGCCGGTCAGCTCGGACGCGAGACGCACGTTCTGGCCACTACGGCCGATGGCCTGGGCCAGGTTGTCCTCGGCGACGGCCACGTCCATGGCGTGGGCATCCTCATCCACCAGGATGGAGGCGACGTCGGCCGGGGCCATGGCGTTGATCACCAGCTGTGCGGGATTGTCGTCCCACAGCACGATGTCGACGCGTTCGTTCTGCAGCTCCGAGGACACCGCCTGCACGCGCGAACCGCGCATGCCGACGCAGGCGCCCACCGGGTCGATGCGACGGTCGTTGGTCTTGACCGCGATCTTGGCCCGGGAGCCCGGATCACGCGCCGCACCCTTGATCTCGATAAGCTGCTCGGCGATCTCGGGAACCTCGATCTTGAACAGCTCAATGATCATCTGCGGGTTGGTGCGCGACAGGATCAACTGGGCGCCACGCGCCTCGGCGTCGACCTTGACCAGCAGTGCGCGCACCCGCTCGTTCATGCGGTAGCGCTCACCGGGGATCATCTCGCTGCGTGGCAGGAAGGCCTCGGCGTTGTCGCCCAGGTCAATGATCAGGCCGTCACGTGTCGTCTTCTTGACGATACCCGCGACCAGTTCACCTTCACGCTCGGCATAGATGCGCACGACCTCGGCACGCTCGGCCTCGCGCACCTTCTGCACGATGACCTGCTTGGCGGTCTGGGCGGCGATACGACCGAAGGCCGCATTCTCGATGCGCTCCTCGACCACGTCACCCAGGCCCAGCGGCGGATCCCGCTTTTCGGCGAAGGTCAGCTTGATCTCGGCGTCGGGTCCGTCGAAGTCATCGTCCTCGACCACCACCCAGCGGCGGAAGGTCTCGTACTCGCCGGTCATCCGGTCGATGTGTACGCGGACGCTGGCTTCCTCATCCTCGAAGCGCTTGCGCGAGGCACTGGCCAGCGCCGCCTCGACGGCTTCGAAGATGACCTCGCGGGGGACACCCTTCTCGTTGGAGATCGCGTCAACGACCGCCAGAATTTCTTTACTCATGCCTTAAAGCCTCGCCAAAAAACCGATCCTTGTTCTCTCTTGTCGCGCATCAGTCGTCGCGCATCAGTGAGCGTCACTCGTCAAACTGAGGAACCACCCGCGCCTGATCGATGCCGTCGATCGGAAAGCAGTATTCCTCACCGTCGATCTGCACCAGCACCTCGTCACCCTCGGTTCCGGCGAGCACGCCCTGGAACTTGCGCCGACCCTCGAAGGGAGCGCGCAGCTTCAGAGCCACGTGATGGCCAGCGTAACGGGAGAACTGATCGAGACGGAACAGCGGACGATCCATCCCGGGCGAAGACACCTCGAGACGGTACTCCCCGGCGATGGGATCCTCGACATCCATGATGGCGCTGACCTGTCGACTGATATCGGCACAGTTGTCGACACTGACGCCATCGGCGTGATCGATGTAAATCACCAGACGGGAATGTTTTCCCTGGGACAGATAGTCGATACCCCAGAGCTCGAACCCCATGGCCGTTACCACCGGTTCGATCAACGCATTGAGCGCAGCATCTTTGGTCGCCACGAATGAAAGCTCCTACAGCCGTTGCATCAGCACCTGGCCGGGAGTGAACAGGAAAGTCAGGTGGCTGATTGGCGTTCGCGCCGCCGGGCGAGCCCCGGCAAGCTGCTAACAAAAAGCCCCTTCACAGGAAGGGGCTTTTTCCAAGAAACCTGTCACCATCTGGCAGAAGTTCGCATGCCCCTTGAGGATACCTGCATGCCTGCCAAGAAGATGGTAGCGGGGACCGGATTTGAACCGATGACCTTCGGGTTATGAGCCCGACGAGCTACCAGACTGCTCCACCCCGCATCAATCTAGGCCGGTGAGTATACTGCGCCTTGACCAGGGCGTCAAGGCATTTCACCGAACCGCCAACCCTGAGAGAAGATCACCGGTCATCACCGGGAGAGCTTGTCATCCACGCCGTCATTGCAGAAGACGAGGATGGTGCCGAAGGCGGGACTTGAACCCGCACGACCGTAAGGTCACTACCCCCTCAAGATAGCGTGTCTACCAATTCCACCACTTCGGCTAGGGGAGTTCCGGAGATCAGCCTTGGCTGTCCTCCAGCACTGGCGCTGCATTATCCACGTCGCTTGAACCTTCGTCAAGCGTAGGCGCAGAATTTTCCTGACTTTCTTCCTCAAGCGCAGGCGCACTGTTCTGGGTGCTTTCGTCATCCAGGGTCGGCGCGCTGTTCTGCTGCTCGATCACCTCGGCGTCGGGAATACCCGCTTCTGGCGCGGAATTGCCCGCCTCGGAGGCGAAGTAGGCCAGGGTCAGGGAAGTGGCGAAGAAACACGCCGCCAGCGCCCCGGTCGCCTTGGACAGGAAACTGCCGCTGCCACGGGAACCGAAGACGGTCTGGGAGGCACCGCCACCGAAGGAGGCGCCGGCATCGGCGCCCTTGCCCTGCTGCAGCAGGATAAGAACGACCAGGGCGATGGCGATCGCCACATGGATCATGAGAATGGCAACTTGCATGGATTCAACCTGCTGACTGACAAATGGCTAGAAAATCGTCGACCTTCAGCGATGCTCCGCCGATCAGGCCGCCGTCGATGTCCGGTTGGGCCAGCAATTCCGCCGCGTTGTCGGGCTTCATGCTGCCGCCGTAGAGAACCTGCATGGACGCCGCCAGGGCGCCATCGTAACGTTCGAGTCGTGCACGAATCGCCGCATGCACCTGCTGCGCCTGCTCAGGCGTTGCGGTACGACCGGTGCCGATCGCCCAGACCGGCTCGTAGGCCAATACCAGGCGCGCGCGCTCGTCACCGTCGAGGGCTTCCATCACCGCCTCGAGCTGACCGAGCACCACCGCCTCGGTACGCTCGGCGTCGCGCTCTTCCAGGGTTTCCCCCAGGCACAGCACCGGCGTCAGCCCCTGACCCAGCGCGGCCTGCACCCGTGCCAGCACCGCCGCGTCGTCTTCACCGAACAGGGTGCGCCGCTCGGAGTGTCCGACCAGCACCATGTCGGCGCCGACGTCTGCAAGCATGGCGCCGCTCACCTCGCCGGTGAAGGCTCCGCTCGGCTGGTCGCTCAGGGTCTGGCCGGCCAGCCTGACGCTCTGCGGCAACCGCTCCCTGGCCACCCCGACATAGGGAAAGGGAACCGCCAGGGCCAGCGTCACCGCCTGCGGCAATTCGGCGCCGGACAGCGCCTCGGCGAAGGTATCGATCAGGCTCAGCGAGCCATTCATCTTCCAGTTGCCGGCGATCAGCGGTGCACGCATGGAACATCCTCTTTCAAGGTGGGCCGAAATGGTATAGGAGCGGCCCTGTCAAGACAAGATTTGCCGCGGGATCGAAGCCTTCGGTCCCGCGCTGGAGCAAGCCGACAAGGCGCTCTCGCCGGCATCAGGGTCCACCAGGCCTCGCGTCATGGCACCGCGAAACCGGGCGGTGAGATCAGGGTTCAGCCGACCAGCTCACGCACGTCATCGGCCAGACGCCTGGCCAGCCCTTCGACATCCAGATGAGGGCGCCCCTCGACCATGACGCGAATCAGCGGCTCGGTACCCGAGGGGCGCAGCAGCACGCGGCCCTCATCGCCAAGCTCGGCCTCGACCGCACGGGTGGCCTGTTCGAGATTCGGGTCGGCCATCACCGCCTTGGCGTCGACGCCCGCCGACAAGCGCACGTTGACCAGCGACTGGGGCGCCTTCTCGAAGCCGTGCAGCAGACGTGACAGCGGCTTTTCCTCACGCACCATGTAGGACAGCACCTGCAGCGCCGAGACGATACCGTCGCCGGTGGTCTGCACGTGGCGACAGACGATATGCCCCGAGGACTCGCCACCCAGCTGCCAGTCGTTGGCGGCCAGGCGCTCCATCACGTAGCGATCGCCGACCTTGGCACGCTCGAAGGGCACGCCCATGGACTCCAGCGCTGCAGCCAGCCCGAAGTTGCTCATCAGGGTACCGACCACACCACCACCCAACTCGCCACGCTCGTGACGGTCCTTGGCGATCAGGTAGAGCATGTCGTCACCGTCGATCTCGTGACCGTCGGCGTCCACCATCAGTACTCGATCGCCGTCGCCATCGAAGGCGATACCCAGATCGGCGCCTTGCTGGATCACCGCCGCGCGCAGCGCCGCGGGATGGGTCGAGCCCACCTCCTGGTTGATATTGAGGCCGTCGGGCTCGGCCCCGACCAGGCTGACCTTGGCCCCGAGCTCCTTGAACACCGCCGGCGCGATGTGATACGTCGCGCCATGGGCGCAGTCCAGCACGATACGCAGGCCGTGCAGGTTGACCCGGTCGGGGATCGTCGACTTGCAGAACTCGATATAGCGCCCGGCGGCGTCGTCGACCCGGCTGGCCTTGCCCAACTCCCCCGGTGACACCGTGGTCAGGGTCTCATCCAGTGCGCGCTCGATGCGCTCCTCGATCTCATCGCCCAGCTTGGCGCCCTCGGCCGAGAAGAACTTGATGCCGTTGTCCTGGTAGGCGTTGTGGGAAGCGGAGATGACGATCCCCGCATCCGCGCGAAAGGTCCGCGTCAGGTAGGCGATACCCGGTGTCGGCATCGGACCGAGCAGCATCACGTCAACGCCCGCCGCCGAAAGTCCCGCCTCGAGGGCCGACTCGAACATGTAGCCGGAGATCCGGGTGTCCTTGCCGATCAGTACCCGCGCCCGCTGACGGCGTGGCTCGAGCACGCGGCCGGTAGCCCAGCCCAGCTTGAGCATGAAGTCCGGCGTGATCGGCGCCTGACCGACAGTACCGCGAATGCCATCCGTGCCAAAATAGCGTCTAGCCATGGTGTTCTCCTTCCTCGAGAACGGCCCAGGTCATGTTCACCGCGTCCACATGGGGCCCCACATCGTGAACGCGTAGTATCCGTGCGCCTCGCTCCACCGCCAGTGCCGACAAGGCCAGACCGCCCGACAGGCGCTCCTCGACCGCACGGTCGAGCACCTTGCCGATCATGCTCTTGCGCGACATCCCCACCAGCAGCGGAAGCCCCAGGGCTTCCAGGCGCTCCAGGCGATGCAACAGGCGAAGATTATGCTCCACGGTCTTGGCGAAGCCAAAACCTGGGTCAAGCAACAGTCGCTCTCGCTTGAGACCGGCGGCCTCGCACTCGGCGATGCGCCTTTCGAGGAAGTCTGCGACCTCTTCCTCCACCGGCCTGTCATAACGGGGCGCGTCCTGCATGTCGCCCGGCTCGCCGAGCATATGCATCAGCACCACCGGCAGCCCGGTGCCGGTCGCCGCCGCGACGGCGCCCTCACGACGCAGGTTGCGCACATCATTGATCATGCCAGCCCCGGCCTGGGCGCTTTCGCGCATGACCTCCGGCGTCGAGGTATCCACCGACACCAGGGCATCCAGCTCCCGTACCAGCGCCTCGACCACCGGGATCACCCGGTCGAGCTCCTGCTGCGCGGTGACCGGCGTCGCACCGGGCCGCGTGGACTCGCCGCCCACGTCGATGATGGCGGCACCCTCGGCAAGCATCTGTTCGGCATGGCGCAGGGCGTCGTCGATGACCACGTGATGGCCACCGTCAGAAAAGGAATCGGGAGTGACGTTGAGGATCCCCATGATGCGGGGAAAGGTCAGATCGAGGCGGTGTCGACCACAGGGCAGTACAGCGGGGTAACGAGCGTCCATCGAAGAGGATGTCCTGGGAAAATCTGGTATTCACCAAAGAATACTAATGCGAGAGGCGGGTCATGCAACGCCAGAGGCGCCCCGCGGGGCGCCTCTGTGAGCGGGCGGGCCGTCAGCTACCGGCGGGGCCGCCAAGGGGGTCGGAGGGGCGACGGCCGGAGCCTTTGTCATCCTCTTCCTCGTCCCCGTCGCTGGTGTCGGCGCCGGACTCCGGCTCCTTCGACGGCTCGGGATCACCGGTGACCGGAGAGCCGCCGCCGGAACCGGGCTCATCCCAGTCCTTGGGCGGACGCGGGTCACGCCCTTCCATGATGTCCTTGAGCTGATCCGCATCGATGGTCTCGTACTGCATCAGCGCTTCGGCCATGGCGTCGAGCTTGTCGCGATTGTCCTCGAGGATCTGACGCGCCTGCTCGTAGCAGCCGTCGATGATCTTGCGCACTTCCTTGTCCAGACGCGAGGTGGTTTCGCCCGACTTCAGCTTGCCACCACTCTGACCAGGGCCGCCGAGGAACTGGTGAGACTCGTCCTCGTCGTACATGATCGGCCCCATCTCCTCGGACAGGCCCCACTTCGCCACCATGTTGTGGGCAAGTTCGGTGGCACGCTTGATGTCGTTGGAGGCGCCGGTGGTGACACCGTTCGGCCCCAGCGTCATCTCCTCGGCGATGCGACCGCCGAACAGCGAACAGATCTGACTGATGATCTGCTGGCGCGACAGGCTGTAACGATCCTGCTCCGGCAGGAACATGGTCACACCCAGGGCGCGGCCACGCGGAATGATGGTCACCTTGTAGACCGGGTCATGCTCCGGCATCACCAGACCGATGATGGCGTGGCCCGACTCGTGGTAGGCGGTGTTGAGCTTTTCCTTCTCGGTCATGACCATGGAGCGGCGCTCGGCCCCCATCATGATCTTGTCCTTGGCCAGCTCAAGCTCTTCCATGCCCACCAGACGCTTGTTACGACGAGCGGCGAACAGCGCAGCCTCGTTGACCAGGTTGGCCAGGTCGGCACCAGAGAAGCCAGGGGTACCACGGGCGATAAAGGTCGGCTTGACGTCATCGGCCAGCGGCACCTTGCGCAGGTGCACGTTGAGGATATGCTCGCGACCACGGATATCGGGAAGCGGCACCACCACCTGACGGTCGAAGCGGCCCGGGCGCAGCAGCGCAGGGTCGAGCACGTCGGGACGGTTAGTGGCAGCGATGACGATGATGCCTTCATTGGCCTCGAAGCCGTCCATCTCGACCAGCAGCTGGTTCAACGTCTGCTCGCGCTCGTCGTTGCCGCCGCCCATGCCGGCGCCGCGCGAACGACCCACGGCGTCGATCTCGTCGATGAAGATGATGCAGGGTGCCTGCTTCTTGGCCTGCTCGAACATGTCGCGCACACGGGAAGCACCCACACCGACGAACATCTCGACGAAGTCAGAGCCTGAGATCGAGAAGAACGGCACCTTGGCCTCGCCGGCGATGGACTTCGCCAGCAGGGTCTTGCCGGTACCGGGAGGCCCGACCATCAAGACACCGCGGGGGATGGTGCCACCCAGCCGCTGGAACTTGGTCGGATCACGCAGGAAGTCGACCAGTTCCTCGACTTCCTCCTTGGCCTCGTCACACCCCGCCACGTCGGCAAAGGTGGTCTTGATCTGATCCTGGGACAGCAGTTTGGCCTTGGACTTGCCGAAGCTCATGGGGCCGCCCTTGCCGGCACCACCGCCCTGCATCTGGCGCATGAAGAACATGAAGATGGCCAGGATCAGCAGAATCGGGAAGCTCGCGATCAATAGTCGCGTCCACAGACTCTGCTGTTCCGGCTTCTTGCCCACCACGGTGACATTGTTGGACAACAGATCGTCCATCAGCTTCGGGTCCTCCGCCGAGGGGCGGATGGTCTGGAAGCTGGAGCCATCGTTGCGCTCACCGCTGATCGTGTAACCGTCGATGGTTACACTGCGTACCTGCTCGTTTTGCACCTGTTCGACGAACTGGGAGTAGTTCATCTGGTTGGGTGCGTTCTCGACGCTGAAGTTGTTGAACACCGTCAGCAGCACCGCCGCGATGACCAACCACAGAATCAGGTTCTTCGCCATGTCGTTCAAGGGACCACCCTCAATTGCAAGAATCTGTCGGCCTAGGTGCCTAAGGGTTCGACACTACATGACCCGGCCTGGTTCAGCCAGCCTGATCGGATCCAACGAAGCGGCGCAAGCGCCCCTTCCGCCGGGACTCACCCTCGGAAAATGCCGAAAAAATGTCGATGCGATGACTGCCTGGCAGGCCATCGCACGCCATCATGTGTCCTTTCCTGCCTGTACCATGCCTCAAGACTGGCACAGCCAGGCCACTTTTGCCGGTATCGCTCCGGTAGGCGCGGTCTATCAGACGTCGACCGGCGCCGATGCTCAGCCCTTGAATCCCTGGGCCAGCAGGTAGACCTCGCGGGAGCGTGCCCGCGATGCCCCCGGCTTGCGCGTCACCACCTTTTGAAAGGCGCCGCGCAGCTCCTTGAGATATTCGTCGAAGCCTTCGCCCTGGAACACCTTGGCCAGGAAGGTACCCCCGGGACGCAGCGTCTGGCGAGCCAGGTCGAGCGCCAGCTCCACCAGGTACATTGCCTGGGGCTGATCGATGGCCGCCATACCACTCATATTGGGGGCCATGTCCGACATCACAAGGTCCACCGGGCGATCACCGAGCCTTGCCAGCACCTCTTCCAGCACGCTTTCCTCGGTAAAGTCACCCTGTACGAAGTCGACCCCGGCCAGGGCGTCCATCTCGAGGATGTCCGAGGCGATGACCACGCCGGCGTCACCGACACGCTCTGCGGCGATCTGGCTCCAGCCGCCCGGCGCCGCACCCAGATCGATGACGGTCATGCCCGGCTTGAACAGCTTGTCCTTGTCGTCCAGCTCCACCAGCTTATAGCTGGCCCGGGAACGGTAGCCGTCCTGCCAGCTCTGCTGAACGTAGCGATCATCGAAGTGTTCCTTCAACCAGCTGGCGCTGGTCTTGCTCGCGCTGCTCTTGCCGGATGAGGATTTTTTACCGGAGGGGGGACGGGATGCTGCCACTGAGCCACCTGAAAGAAGATTTCCTGAACAATTGCCGGAAGGGCGTTGCTCGAAGTGCATTTACTGCGGACACCCGGCATGGCCGCCGGAGCCGAACCGCGTGGCGGGGAGGCTCGCCGCAGGAACCGAGGGGTGGGCTGCACGACGCATCGAGCGGCTTTGCCACCGCCAGCGAACGGCTGCCTGGAGATTGTCATGCACAAGCGCTTTCACCGCACGGGGAATCCCCGTACCATGTGCTGTCACGCGCCCTACGGCCAAAACGGAATGAAGCAAGATACCATGAGCTTGTCACAGGCACAAAAGAAAGCAATGCGCAGCATCGGCCACCACCTCGACCCGGTGGTGACGGCCTCGGAGAACGGTATTTCCGAAGGCATGCTGGCCGAGCTCGAACGAGCCCTGAACGACCACGAACTGGTCAAGGTGAAGCTCGCGATCCCCGACCGCGACGACCGCACCGCAGTGCTCGACGAACTCGTCGCCCAGAGCCGCTCCGAGCTGATCCAGAAGATCGGCAAGGTGGCCCTGCTGTACCGCAAGAACCCCAAGGCCAATCCGAAGCTGTCCAACATCACCCGCTTCGAGAACCACCACGGCCGCCACTGACGCACCGGCGTCGCTGCGCCACCACCGGGCGCCGACGATCCTGTCGCCAGAAAAGACACCGCCCCGCCAGGATTCCTGGCGGGGCGGTGTCGTCTGGATCGAAGGATCCGGGTCTAGATGTGCTCGACGCCGGTGATCTCGTACTCGACCTCACCACCGGGGGTGCGGACCAGCACGACCTCACCCTCTTCCTTGCCGATCAAGGCACGGGCGATGGGCGAGGTGACCGAGATGCGACGCTGCTTGATGTCGGCCTCGTCCTCACCGACGATGCGGTAGGTCACCTCTTCGTCGGTATCCAGATTCAGAAGCTCGACGGTCACGCCGAAGATCACCTTGCCGGTCTTGGGCAGTTTGGTGACGTCGATGACCTGGGCGTTGGACAGCTTGCCCTCGATCTCCTGGATACGCCCCTCGATGAAGCCCTGCTGCTCGCGCGCGGCGTGGTACTCGGCGTTCTCCTTGAGGTCGCCGTGCTCACGCGCTTCGGCGATGGCAGCGATCACTGTCGGGCGAGCCTCGCTCTTGAGCTGTTCGAGCTCTTCACGCAGGCGTTGCTCACCGGCGACGGTCATCGGGACCTTGTTCATGTATTCGCTCCTGCATGCAGTTCCTGTAGCCGCCGCACGGTCACGGCATTGCCGTACTCGAGCGCCAAACAAACGGCACTGGCCCCTGCCAGCGTCGTGGCATAGGGAACCTTGCGGGCGAGTGCGGTGCGGCGGATCACCGAGGAGTCATTGATGGCCTGGCGGCCCTCGGTGGTATTGACGATATAGGCGATCTCGTCGTTCTTGATGGAATCGACGATGTGTGGCCGGCCTTCGTAAACCTTGTTGACGACCTCGACGGGCAGACCAGCCTGTTCAAGGGCTGCCGCCGTTCCTCGGGTCGCACAGAGTGTGAAGCCCAATGTTACCAGAGAACGCGCCACTTCGATAACACCCGCCTTGTCCGGCTCGCGAACCGACAGGAACGCCTTGCGATCGCCGGTCAGAGCCGGAATCGCCTCACCTGCACCGAGCTGGGCCTTGTAGAAGGCCTCGGCGAAGGTGTCGCCGGACCCCATTACCTCGCCGGTGGACTTCATCTCCGGCGACAGGATCGGGTCGACGCCAGGGAACTTGTTGAACGGGAACACCGCCTCCTTGACGCTGTAGAAGTGCGGCACGATCTCGCGCTCGAAGCCCTGCTCCTTGAGGCTGACGCCGGCCATGCAACGGGCCGCCACCTGGGCCAGCGAGGTACCGATGCACTTGGACACGAAGGGCACGGTGCGCGAGGCGCGCGGGTTGACCTCGATGACGTAGATCTCGCCGTCCTGCCAGGCCAGCTGGACGTTCATCAGGCCCTTCACGCCAAGCTCCACGGCCATGCGCTTGACCTGCTCGCGCATCTCGTCCTGCACTTCCGCCGGCAGCGAGTACGGCGGCAGCGCACAGGCGGAGTCGCCTGAGTGCACACCAGCCTGTTCGACGTGCTGCATGATACCGCCGATCACCACCTGCTCACCGTCGGACACCGCGTCGATGTCGATCTCGATGGCGGCGCTCAGGAAGTGATCGAGCAGCACCGGCGAGTCGTTGGAGACCTTGACCGCGTGGGTCATGTAGTTCTCCAGCTCGCTGGCGTCATAGACGATTTCCATGGCGCGCCCACCGAGCACGTAGCTCGGGCGCACCACCAGCGGGTAGCCGATCGCCTCGGCCTTGCTGAAGGCCTCGTCAAAGCTTCTGGCGGTGGCGTTGGGCGGCTGTTTGAGGCCCAGCTTGTCGATCATCTGCTGGAAGCGCTCGCGATCCTCGGCGCGGTCGATGGCGTCCGGGGTGGTACCGATGATCGGCACACCGGCGGCCTCGAGCGCACGTGCAAGCTTCAGCGGCGTCTGACCGCCGAACTGCACGATCACCCCGACCGGCTTCTCCTTGTCGGCGATCTCGAGCACGTCCTCCAGGGTCACCGGCTCGAAGTACAGACGATCGGAGGTGTCGTAGTCGGTGGACACGGTCTCCGGGTTGCAGTTGACCATGATGGTCTCGTAGCCGTCGTCGCGCATGGCGAAGGCGGCGTGGACGCAGCAGTAGTCGAACTCGATGCCCTGACCGATACGGTTGGGGCCACCGCCCAGCACCATGATCTTCTTACGATCGCTGACCTCGGCCTCGCACTCCTCCTCGTAGGTGGAGTACATGTAGGCGGTGTCGGAGGCGAACTCGGCGGCGCAGGTATCGACGCGCTTGTAGACCGGACGGATACCGGCGTCATGGCGCGCCCTGCGCACATCGTCCTCGGACACGCCCAGCACCTTGGCCAGGCGAGCATCGCCAAAGCCCTTGCGCTTGAGACGATAGAGTTCGCGCGCGTCCAGCGACGACAGCGGACGGCTGGACAGATCCTGCTCGATCTTGACCAGATCCTCGAGCTGCACCAGGAACCAGGGGTCGATGTTGGTCAGCTCGAACACTTCTGCCACCGACATGCCGGAGCGCATGGCATCGGCGATGAAGAAGATACGCTCGGCGCCGGCGGCCTGCAGCTCGCCCTTGATCAGCGCCATGTTCTCGTCGCTGAACTCGGTGACGATGGGATCGAGACCGTCGTTGCCGGTCTCCATGCCACGCAGCGCCTTCTGCAGCGACTCCTGGAAGGTGCGGCCGATGGCCATGACCTCGCCCACCGACTTCATCTGGGTGGTCAGACGGTCGTTGGCCTGGGGGAACTTCTCGAAGGTGAAGCGCGGAATCTTGGTGACGACGTAGTCGATGGACGGCTCGAAGGACGCCGGGGTGCGACCGCCGGTGATGTCGTTCTGCAGCTCGTCCAGGGTGTAGCCCACCGCCAGCTTGGCGGCGATCTTGGCGATCGGGAAGCCGGTGGCCTTGGAGGCCAGGGCGGAGGAACGCGACACCCGCGGGTTCATCTCGATGACCACCATGCGGCCGGTCTCGGGGTCCACGCCGAACTGGACGTTGGAGCCACCGGTCTCGACACCGATCTCACGCAGCACCGCAAGGGATGCGTCGCGCATGATCTGGTATTCCTTGTCGGTCAGCGTCTGGGCCGGCGCCACGGTGATGGAGTCACCGGTGTGCACGCCCATGGGGTCGAAGTTCTCGATGGCACAGACGATGATGCAGTTGTCGTTCTTGTCACGAACGACCTCCATCTCGTATTCCTTCCAGCCCAGCAACGATTCGTCGATCAGCAGCTCGTGGGTCGGCGAAAGCTCGAAGCCGCGCCCACAGATCTCCTTGAACTCTTCCTTGTTGTAGGCCACGCCGCCACCGGAGCCACCCATGGTGAAGGACGGCCGGATGATCACCGGGAAGCCCAGCTCGCCCTGGATCTCCCAGGCCTCATCCATGCTGTGGGCGACCTTGGCCTTGGGGCACTCGAGACCGATATTCTTCATCGCCTTGTCGAAGCGATCGCGGTCCTCGGCCTTGTCGATGGTGTCGGCGTTGGCACCGATCATCTCCACGCCGTACTTTTCCAGTACGCCGTGGCGATCGAGATCCAGCGCGCAGTTCAGCGCGGTCTGGCCGCCCATGGTCGGCAGCACGGCGTCGGGACGCTCGGCCTCGATGATCTTCTCCACCGCCTGCCAGGTGATCGGCTCGATGTAGGTGGCATCCGCCATGGCCGGATCGGTCATGATGGTGGCCGGGTTGGAGTTGACCAGGATGACGCGAAAACCCTCTTCGCGCAGCGCCTTGCAGGCCTGGGCGCCGGAATAGTCGAACTCGCAGGCCTGGCCGATGACGATGGGGCCAGCGCCGATGATAAGGATGCTTTTCAGGTCTGTACGCTTGGGCATGGTGCTTCCCGCAAGAAAATTGGACGATGAACCGGAGTCTGTGTCGGCGCCTTAGCGACGGCTGCGCATCATGTCGATGAAGCGGTCGAACAGCGGCGCCACATCGCGGGGGCCGGGGCTCGCTTCGGGGTGGCCCTGGAAGCTGAACGCCGGACGGTCGGTACGCTCGATCCCCTGCAGGGTGCCGTCGAACAGCGAGCGGTGGGTGGCGCGCAGGTTATCCGGCAGCGTGGTCTCGTCGGCGGCAAAGCCGTGGTTCTGGCTGGTGATCATCACGTGGCCGCTGTCCATATCCTGCACCGGATGGTTGGCGCCGTGGTGGCCGTGATTCATCTTGACCGTAGTGGCACCGCTGGCCAGCGCCAGCAACTGGTGGCCCAGGCAGATGCCGAACACCGGCACTTCGGTCTCGAGGATCTCGCGGATGGCGTCGATGGCGTAGTCACACGGCTCGGGGTCGCCGGGTCCGTTGGACAGAAAGACGCCGTCGGGGTCGAGCGCCAGCACCTCGGACGCCGGGGTCTGGGCCGGCACCACGGTCAGCTTGCAGCCGCGACTCGCCAGCATGCGCAGGATGTTGAACTTGACGCCGTAGTCGTAGGCCACCACATGGAAGGGCCGCTCGGCCCCTTCGGTATCGGCGTAGCCCTTGCCCAGCGTCCACTCGCCCTCGTTCCAGACGTAGCGCTCGCTGCAGGACACCACCTTGGCCAGGTCCATGCCCTTGAGCCCGGGGAAGGCGCGGGCGGCTTCCAGGGCGCGCGCTTCGGCGTCGTCACCCAGGGCCTCGTCGCCGGCCACGATGGCACCGTTCTGGGCACCCTTGTCGCGCAGGATTCGAGTCAGCCGGCGGGTATCGATGTCGGCGATGCCCACCACGTTCTGGCTGGCGAGATAGTCCGAGAGGCTCTGGGTAGATCGGAAGTTGCTGGCGACGAGCGGCAGATCGCGGATGACGAGGCCCGCGGCGGCGATGCTGGCGGACTCGACGTCCTCGGGATTGATGCCGGTATTGCCGATATGGGGATAGGTGAGGGTGACGATCTGTCGGGAATAGGAGGGGTCGGTCAAAATTTCCTGATAGCCGGTCATGGCCGTATTGAACACCACCTCACCACTGGTCTGCCCATCAGCGCCAATGGCCGTGCCGTGGAATACGCTGCCATCTTCCAGGGCCAAGATTGCGGGTTTGTTCAACGCTACGTCCTCCCAAAGCTCGTCAAGGTATCTACGACCGCCGCCATACGCTCGCCGGCGTCGGCGACCTGTCGCCAGGCCATTCGGCACCGACCCGGCCCATCGTGCGTCAAGCACACAAGGAGCCGGGCCGTAAAAAAGCGGGACGAAACCCGGTGTTTGACCGGTTTCATCCCGCTTGTTGTCATTCGCTCGGAATGCAGAGCCGGCACCTATGCTGCGAGAGACGTACTAAACGCTCTCGACGCGACACTTTCATGCCCGGCCCGGCCAAAATTTTTGGAATGTTACAGCATCTGGGCCGAGCTGACTACCCCGGAACAAGCACTTTGCCATGGGCAACACCACCCGCGACGTCGCCAGAGGCTCACAAAACTCAGTCCAGGCCCAGCACGTCGGACATGCCGTAGCGTCCCGCCTCACGCTCGGCGACCCAGCGTGCTGCGCGCACCGCGCCCCGGGCGAAGGTCATGCGGCTGGACGCCTTGTGGGTGATCTCGATGCGCTCGCCTTCGGTAGCGAACATCACGGTGTGCTCCCCGACGATATCGCCGGCACGCACCGTGGCGAAGCCGATTTCCTTGGGATCGCGAGGACCGCACTGGCCTACCCGCTCGAACACCCCGTGCTCCTTGAGGTTGCGATCCAGCGCCCCGGCGACCACCTCGCCCATGCGCAGGGCGGTACCGGACGGCGCATCGACCTTGTGACGATGGTGGGACTCGATGACCTCGATATCATAGCCCTCGTCGCCCAGCGCCTTCGCTGCAGTCTCCAGAAGCTTCAGGGTCAGATTGACGCCGACGCTCATGTTGGGCGCAAACACCGTGGGCACTCGCTCGGCATAATCGTCGAGCTCGGCCTGCTCGTCATCGGACAGGCCGGTGGTGCCGATGACGATGGCCTTGCCATGCTCGGCACAGAAGGCCAGGTTGGCCAGGGTCACCTTGGGTGCGGTGAAATCGATCAGCACGTCGAAGTCATCGACGATGGCCTCGAGGGAGTCCACCGCCGCCACGCCCTGGCGGCCGACGCCGGCCAGCTCGCCCAGATCGGCACCAGCCAGCGAACTACCCGGCTCGACGATGCCGCCGGCGAGGACGGCGTCGTCGTCCTGCATCACGGCGTTGACCAGGGTGCGGCCCATGCGGCCGGCGACGCCGACGATGGCGATACGGGGGGCGGTACGGCTCATGCAATCTCCTGGAGAAACGAGAGTTCGAACAGACAGGCGGATCAACGTAGATACGCCAAAATGTAAAGGGATTCGGCGCAGTATACCAACGTCGCTCCCTCTTGCCTCGCCCTGGCCATCACGCTGACATTCCCGCCCGACAGGACCGCCCCATGCCGTTCAGAAAAATGCTCCGATTGCCCCTTATCAGCACGCTGGCAGCGACCCTGTGGCTTGGCGGCTGCACCGCCCAGGTCAAGCCGACCAGCTTGCAGGGCGAGGCCCCCGCCCAGCCGGGGCTGAGCATGTGCGGCACCCTGGCACTACCGAGCCAGTGGCGCCCTACCGAAAACGAATCCGGCGTTCCCCTTGGGGGACTCTCGGCCATGGCCTGGGACACAGACGACAACCTGCTGCACCTGGTATCCGATCGTGGGCGGGTGCACCAGGCACGACCAGTACTTGAACACGGCCGCCTGGTAGACCTGCGCCCGATCACCAGCCATCGATTGAAGGCGCAGGACGGTACGCCGCTTGAGGGCAAGGCAGCAGACGCCGAGTCGCTGGTGCTGGAGAGGGCCGATGATGGCGTCACCGGCAACACCGAACTGCTGATCGGCTTCGAGCAGGATCATCGCGTGCAGCGTTTCGCTCTCGACGGGATGCCGAAAGGCGAACCACTGCGCTCCACGGCCAGCCACAACGCCGGTGATAACGAAAGCCTGGAAGCACTCACCCGGGTGCCGGGCATCGGACTGGTGGCGGGTCTGGAGTCACCGCCCGATGGCATGAGCGCGCAAAACGGCGTCAGGCACACCCTTCTGTTCAGCCTGGCGGAGAACGCTACCGACACGCGCCGGTGGCATTACCCACTGGCCTCACCGGTCGCCAGCGCCCTGACCGACCTGCTGGCACTGGGCGACACCGTCACCAATTCGCCACCGCGGCTGCTGGCGCTGGAACGCGCCTTTTCCCCGCCACGTCCGCTGACCATCAGCTTAAGCCTGGTGGAGCTGCTGCCACCGCCGCAGGTACGGGTGACACGCCTGGCCAGCCTGTCCGCCGGAGAAGGCTGGCGCGTCGACAATATGGAGGGGCTAGCGCAATTGCCCGGTGGCGAATTTCTGATGGTCAGCGACGACAACTTCAGCGCCCTGCAGCGCAACCTGCTCGGCTGCTTTCGACTGCCCGATAAGGCGCGCGCTCTCTCGACACTGGATCTACCCGTGCCAACAGCCGGTGATGTCACTGCCCGCTGATCAGCGGCGGGCCACCAACAGGTGGTGATTGAAGCCGTCGGGGCCCCACAGCCAGGCCGACTCAGCATCGGTGAAGCGCAGCGGCTCGCGCCTGACCTGAGAGAAGCCGACCGACTGCAGCGTTGTGACCACGGTGCGACCAGGGATCGCCACGTGGTCCACCGGCAAGACGTCGTCACCGGCGCGCACCTGACCAGGCACCAGGCTCCAGGGCCGGGGCCGCTCACCCGGCGCCACACCCGGGTCGTAGCGATAGCTGGTCAACGCCTCGAGGCGATCCATGCGCGCCGGGTCAAGCACATAGTCGTGAGTGATATCGAGCCACACCAGCAGACCGCCGGGCTTGAGCGCCTCGAACAGGTTTCGGCAGGCACGGGTGAGCATGGCCTGGTGCTGGATGAAGTGAAAGGCGAAGACACTGACCAGGGTATCGAAGGGCGCCTCCGGCAGAACAAGCTTGCGATAGGCGTCCTCGACCCGAAAGCCGAGGCCCGGTGCCTGGTGGCGCCGGCTGGCCAGCGCGACCTGGGAGGGGCTGATGTCGATACCCAGCACCTCTTGCGCACCCTTGCTTTTGAGCTCGGCCGCCAGCGCTCCGTTGCCACAGCCCACATCAAGAAGACGCTTGCCGACCAGATCTTCCTCCAGATTGAGATAGTGAAGAACGGAACCGGTGAAGGTGCCGTATCGCTCGTCGCGGGCCAGCTGGTCGTAGCGCTCGCTCAGCGCCTCGGAGAAGACGTCGTTGGCAAGGCCGCGGTCGCCAGGCTGCTGACAAGGGGAAACGGCTTGTGCGCCGAGAAGGGGGCTGGCTGACGGCATGGGGGGGCTCCTTGGCATTGATGCGCCTTTGCCCCACCTTTACAGCTTCATATAACCACCACCACACCGCACTAGGCTAAATCCGTACACCGCCCACCTCTTTGCCCAATGATGCAAAGATGTCTGAGTAAAACTCGCCTGCTCACGCCTGGCTGCGCAGCTTGACGTCCCGCCGCAGCAGGAGCGCGATGGCCAGCACGACCAGCAGACTGCCCGGCAGCCATTCGAGTGCAAGGCGTTCAGGCGCCTGGGCAAACAGCAACAGCATCGACACAAAGGGCACCAGATAGCCGTAGGCGGTAACCGCCGCCGGGGTCAGGATGGCGGTCGCCCGCTGCTGCAGCCAGAAGGTCATTCCGCTGGAGAAGAGCCCGAGATAGGCCACCACCGCCAGATCGAACAGCGTCATACGGCCCAGCGCGGCCGGATCCCCGAAGACCAGACCCGAAAACCCGATCAGCAGTGCCCCCATCACCAGGCTCCACAGGGTACGCACCCCCGCGTGCTCGGATAGCCAGCCCTTCGCCAACCCCAACTTGGACAACACCGGATACATCGCCGAGGCGATGCAGCCAGCGAAGAAGGCGGTTTCGCCCACGCCGAATTGCATGCGGGCAAAGGAGCCACCGGCCTCGGCCCAGGCCAGCCCCACCGCGCCGACGGCGCCAAGTACCAGCAGGGCCAGCAGCGCCAGGGCTCGATGCTCGACCCCCACCAGCCGGCCCAGGCCGTAGGCCAGCAGCGGCACGCTGACGAACAGCGTGGCCATGGACAGCGCCGTGGTCAGGTGCGCCGCCCAGAACATGGTGCCGAAGAAGCTCGCCAGACAGAGACCCATCAACCCATAGAGCCCGAGCCCGGCCAGACTCGGCCGGAGACCAGGCGCACCCCACACCAGCGGCAACACCGCCAGAGCGGCAATCACGAAGCGCAGTGCGGTCAGCGACAGTGGCGGAAGCCCTTCACTCAACATCCCCACCGCCGGAAAGGACAGCCCCACCAGCGTCGCCCACACCAGCATCCCGGCGTGGGCCCACCACACACTGCTATCGCTGGACACCCGGCATTCAGTCGTCATCACGGCTGACCTCCCCTTCCAGCGCCAACAGCAACTGGCGAAGACCAGCTGCCAGGCCTGCCGCTTCATCATCTGCCAGGGTGGCGCGCATCGAAGCGAGTTCAGCCAGGTAGGCGTCCAGCAGCGCCGGCATCATGGCTTTTCCCGACTCACTGAGACGAATCAGGACACTGCGACGATCTTCAGGGTTGGCAACACGCTCCACCAGGCCACGACTGGCGAGCCGATCGAGGCGGTGGGTCATGGCCCCTGAACTCAGCACCACCGCCTCGCACAGGGCGTTCGGTGTCAGCCCCTCGTGCACGTCGCGCCGGTAGAGGGTCGCCAGCAGGTCAAACTCGCCTTCCTTCAAGCCGTGCTGCCGGAATACCGCCTGAACCCGACGGTCGACATGCTTCAGCACGCGATACAGCCGGGTAAAGATGCCCATGTCGCCAGGGTCGCGATCCGGGAGAACCCTGCACCACTCCGCCATCAGTCGATCGATGGCATCGTTAGGCCCGGTGGACGGAACCTGCATATCACTTATCTCCAAGAAAAGTATCTTCACTTGAAGATAGTTATTCCGACGCAAAATGCCAAGCCCCTCATGCCCACAACGCCGAACAGCGATGGTCGCCTGGGCGCAACATGCAGTCGGCAACCGCGACGTAGCGTCTACCTTTTCCTCAGAACCACGATAACAACCGCAAGGGGACAACGATGATCGTCAACTGCGTGGCGTATGAAGAAGGACGGCGTCTTTGCAACATCGACAGAGGCGAGATCGATGACTACCGCTCGCGCTCGAACTGCTTTGTCTGGGTGGCGCTGCACGACCCGGACGCCGAGGAGCTCTCCACCTTTCAGGACATCTTCGCGCTGCATGAACTGGCCGTGGAGGATGCCCTGGTCGGCGAACAGCGCCCCAAGGTGGAGGAATACGGCGACGCTCTGTTCGTCGTCACCCAAGTGATCAGCGTCAATCAGGGCGAGGTGCAGCATGGCCAGCTGGCCATCTTTGCCGGTCCCGGCTATGTACTGTCGGTACGTCAGCACTCCGGGCGTGGATTCACCGACGTGCGCGCCCGCTGCGAGCGCGAGCCCGAACTGCTCAAGCAGGGGCCGGCCTTCGTGCTCTATGCGCTGATGGATGTCGTAGTGGACCGCTACTTCCCGGTGCTCGAAGAACTCGAGGCCGAACTGGAAAGTATCGAGGACCAGATCTTCGTCCGTGGCAGCGCCCGCGCCAGCCTTGAGCGGCTGTATCAGCTCAAGCGCCGCACCATGTGCGTCAAGCACGCGGTGACCCCACTGGCCGAAGCCAGCTCCCACCTGTTCGGTGGACGCGTCCCGACGCTGTGCTACGAGACCCAGGACTACTTCCGCGATGTCTACGACCACCTGCATCGAATCGAGGCGGCCATCGATACCATTCGCGAAACCATCATTACCGCCATCCAGGTCAACCTGTCGATGGTGGCGATCGACGAGAGCGAGGTGCACAAGCGCCTAGCCTCCTGGGCGGCGATCTTCGCGGTAGCGACCATCCTCGCCGGCATCTGGGGGATGAACTTCACCCATATGCCGGAGCTGGACTGGCGACTGGGCTATCCGCTGGCGCTGGGGATGATGGTGCTGTGCTGCGGCGCGCTCTACCGACGCTTCCGTCGCACCGGCTGGCTATAGCGCCAATCGCGTCCAGCCAAACTCACTGCCAGACGACGCTGAGCGGCTCCTTGCCCGCCATCCGCTCCAGGTGGCTGGCCACCACGTCCTTGAGGCGCTCCAGCCGCTCGGCGTCCTCGGCCTGGAGATCGACGCTGAGCTGCGAGTCGGACGCCTTCATCCAGCACTCGCCGCCGGGGAACACCACGTGACCGCTCTCGGCATCCACCTCGAGCTTGTGGGCCCAGTGCTTGCACAGGCGATTGATCAAGCGTTGCCCTGATGCGGTCTCGACGAAGGCTCGGGATTCCACCATGCTTTCCACCGTTTCTGAGAATACGAATATATCGCAGAATCATATCCCCCATGTCATCTCGGCGTCAGGCAACGGCGTGTTGCTGTTCATCGTACCCACGCATGTCTAGCCGTTCTCGGGCGGCGAGCGCCGGCGCGGCCACCCCAGGCGACGGCCTTCCATGGCGGCCAGGGCGGCACCGCCGAGCAACAGCGGCAGCGCCAGCAGAAAGCCGCTCGACAACGGCTGGCCAAACAGCCAGAGATCGGCCAGCACCGGCCACACCAGGGCGATGTACTCGAAGGGGGCAAGCCTCGACACCTCGGCGAAGCGCAGCGCCAAGGTCATGCAGATGTGCGCCGCGCCCCCCAGCAACCCGGCCAGGATCAGCAGCGTCAGCGTCTGGGTCGGCAGTGCTACCCAGCCCAGCGGCAGGGTCGCCAGCCCCGCCAGGGTGCAGGCCAGCACGAAGTAGAAGGCGATGGCACCGGCCCCCTCTGTGCGCGAGATGCGCCGCACCGTGACCAGCGCTGCGGCGGTCAACGACGCCCCCAGCACACCGAGCGCGTAGCCCGACAATTGGCCGGCCTTGTCGGCGTTACCGATATCCGGCACCACCAGCACCGCCACCCCGCCCACGGCGAGCAACAGTGCCAGCGCTCGCGGTGGGGTAAAGCGCTCGCCCAGCAGCACCACGCCGCCGATCGCCATCAGTACCGGCGCCAATTGGGCCAGCAAGGTGGCCTCGGCTACGGGCAGGCGCGCCAGGGCCGCAAAGGTGGCAAACATCGAGGCGGCGCCGAGGCTCGAGCGCAGCAGATGGCCCAAGGGGCGCCGGGTCGCCAGCCCTGCCGGAAACTCCCGACGCCAGGCCAGAAACAGCACGATCGGCAACAGCGCAAAGGCCGAGCGATAGAACACCACCTGGCCCAGCGGCACCTCGTCGCTCACCCACTTCACGCACACCAGCATGGCGGCGAACAGCACCCCGGAGGCGATGCGCAGCACGATGCCCGCCAGGGGCCTATCCCTATCACTCATGATCATCGTCCCTGTTCAGAAGAGCCGCGCCGTCCACAAGCTCTGCCCCACCCAATCAAGCTGCCCATCAGAAGCGCCCGAGCGTGACGCCCCGCTGACGGCCCATGTGCAGCCGACACAAAAAACCGACCCCCGGCGCCAGGCGTCGGGGGTCGATCATCGTCACTAAGCCCTGGTCGGCGCAGGATCACGCCTGGCCCGAGGCTACGCGACTTACAGCTTCATATCTTCGAAGAACTTCTTCACCCCGTCGAAGAAGCTCGACTTCTTCGGCGAGTGCTGGGCGTTGCTGCCACCCAGGCTGTCCTGGAACTTGCGCAGCAGATCCTTCTGTTCCTCGCTGAGCTTGACCGGGGTTTCCACCACCACCCGGCACAACAGATCGCCGGCGGGGCCGCCGCGTACCGGCTTGACACCCTTGCCGCGCAGTCGGAACAGCTTGCCGGTCTGGGTTTCCGCCGGAATCTTCAGCTTCACCCGACCATCCAGCGTCGGCACTTCGAGCTCACCGCCGAGGGCTGCGTCGACGAAGTTGATCGGTACCTCACACTGCAGGTGACGCCCTTCGCGCTCGAAGATATGGTGCGGCTTGATCGCGACCTGCACGTACAGGTCCCCGGGCGGACCGCCGTTGATACCGGCTTCGCCCTCGCCATTGAGACGAATTCGATCGCCAGAATCGACGCCGGCCGGAATCTTCACCGACAGGGTGCGGGTCTCGCGCACGCGACCTTCGCCATGACAGGCGTGGCACGGCACCTTGATGTGCTGGCCGCTACCGTGACAGGTCGGGCAGGTCTGCTGCACGGCAAAGAAGCCCTGCTGCATGCGAACCTGACCGTGTCCGTGACAGGTCGGGCAGGTTTCCTTGGTGGAACCCGGCTCGGCACCTTCGCCGTCGCAGCGCTCACATTCGATGTGACGCGGCACACGGATGTCGACACTGGTGCCGGCCACCGCGCTCTCGAGGTCAAGCTCGAGGTTGTAGCGCAGGTCGCTGCCCCGCTGGGGCGCATTGGGGTTACGACGTCCGCCGCCACCGCCGAAGATGTCACCGAAGACATCACCGAAGATGTCACTGAAGCCGCCAGCCCCGGCGCCGCCAAAGCCACCACCGCCCTGGCCGTCGACGCCGGCATGGCCAAACTGGTCGTAGGCCGCACGCTTCTCGCTGTCGGTCAGGACCTCGTAGGCCTCGGACACTTCACGGAATTTTTCCGCCGAGGTGTCATCGTCCGGGTTACGGTCCGGGTGGTACTTCTGTGCCAGGCGCCGATAGGCCTTCTTGATGTCCTTCTGATCGGCACCGCGCTCGACACCTAGTACCTCGTAGTAGTCTCTCTTGGACATGGGTCTGTCCGCCTCCGTCGCGACGCTCAGCAACACCAACGCGGGAGTCCGGCTCCCGCGTTGGCGTCATCCGAGGTTCAGATGTCGTGGTTACTGCTTTTTCTGGTCGTCGTTGACTTCTTCATACTCGGCGTCGACCACGTCATCTTCCTTCTTGGCGCCAGCGTCGGCGTCACCCGCCTGCTGGCCAGCGTCCGCCTGCTCGGCGTACATCTTCTGCGCCAGGTTGCCGGAGGCCTCGGTCAGGGCGTCGAGCTTGGCCTGGATGGCATCCTTGTCGTCGCCCTGCAGCGCTTCCTCGAGCTCCTTGATGGCGCTCTCGATGGCCTGCTTCTCGTCTTCGGAGGCCTTGTCGCCGGCTTCCTCAAGGGTCTTGCGAGAAGCGTGGATCATGCCGTCAGCCTGGTTGCGCAGCGCCACCAGTTCCTCGAACTTCTTGTCCTCGTCGGCGTGGGCCTCGGCGTCGCGGACCATCTGCTCGATCTCGTCGTCGGACAGGCCGCTGGAGGCCTTGATGACGATGGACTGTTCCTTGCCGGTGGCCTTGTCCTTGGCGGACACGTTGAGGATACCGTTGGCGTCCAGGTCGAAGGCGACCTCGATCTGCGGCACACCGCGCGGCGCCGGCGGAATGTCCGACAGGTCGAAGCGACCGAGCGACTTGTTGCCGCTGGACTGCTTGCGCTCACCCTGCAGCACGTGAATGGTCACGGCGGTCTGGTTGTCGTCCGCGGTGGAGAACACCTGGGTCTTCTTGGTCGGGATGGTGGTGTTCTTCTCGATCAGCGGCGTCATCACGCCACCCAGGGTCTCGATACCCAGTGTCAGCGGAGTCACGTCCAGCAGCAGCACGTCCTTGACGTCACCGCCGAGCACGCCGCCCTGGATCGCAGCACCCACGGCCACGGCTTCGTCCGGGTTGACGTCCTTGCGGGCGTCCTTGCCGAAGAACTCGGCGACCTTGGCCTGAACCATCGGCATACGGGTCTGGCCACCGACCAGGATGACGTCGTCGATCTCGGAGGCGGACAGGCCGGCGTCGGACAGTGCGGTCTTGCACGGCGCCAGCGAACGGCTCACCAGCTCTTCCACCAGCGACTCCAGCTTGGCCCGGGTCACCTTGACGTTGAGGTGCTTGGGACCGGTGTTGTCGGCGGTGATGTAAGGCAGGTTGACGTCGGTCTGCTGGGCGCTGGACAGCTCGATCTTGGCCTTCTCGGCGGCTTCCTTCAGGCGCTGCATGGCCAGGTTGTCGCCGGACAGGTCGATACCGCTGTCGGCCTTGAACTGGTCGACCAGGTAGTTGATCAGCTTGAGGTCGAAGTCCTCACCACCCAGGAAGGTGTCGCCGTTGGTGGCCAGCACCTCGAACTGCGTCTCGCCGTCGACGTCGGCCACTTCGATGATGGAGATATCGAAGGTACCGCCACCCAGGTCATAGACCGCGATAGTCTTGTCACCGCGTGACTTGTCCATGCCATAGGCAAGGGCAGCCGCGGTCGGCTCGTTGATGATGCGCTTGACCTCGAGACCGGCGATGCGACCCGCGTCCTTGGTGGCCTGACGCTGGCTGTCGTTGAAGTAGGCCGGCACGGTGATGACCGCCTCGGTCACTTCTTCGCCCAGGTAGTCCTCGGCGGTCTTCTTCATCTTCTTCAGCACTTCCGCGCTGACCTGGGGCGGTGCCAGCTTCTTGCCCTTGACCTCGACCCAGGCGTCGCCGTTGTCGGCTTCGGTGATGGTGTAGGGCACCATCTTGATGTCCTTCTGGACGACGTCGTCCTTGAAGCGACGGCCGATCAGGCGCTTGATCGCGTACAGGGTGTTTTCCGGGTTGGTCACCGCCTGACGCTTGGCCGCCTGACCCACCAGGGTCTCGCCATCATCGGTGTAGGCGATGATGGACGGGGTGGTACGTGCGCCTTCTGCGTTCTCGATTACCTTGGCGCTGTCGCCGTCGAGCACGGCCAGACAGGAGTTGGTGGTACCAAGGTCAATGCCGATGATGCGTCCCATAGGAAATCCTCGAATTCGTGTCTTACGTAACTGAAGTTTGGCTTGCGGCGTTCGCCGCGGGGTTGCCGACTATCTGGGGGGCGTCTCCGCCGATTTCAAGGCCCCATGTTCAACTCCTGTCGACAACCCGTATCGGTCAGGCCCCGTGGGCCGGATGTTTCAGCCGGCCGCCTGGCTCACTACCACCATCGCCGGGCGCACCAGGCGTCCGTTGAGCACGTAGCCCTTCTGCATCACGTCGATGACGGTGTTGGGGTCGACCTCGGGGTTCGGCACCATGGCCATGGCCTCGTGGTACTGCGGGTCGAACGGCTCGCCCTGGGGCTCGACGATCTCGACGCCGAACTTGGCCAGTACGTCGAGCTGCATCTTCAGGGTCATGGAGACACCCTCGCGATGCACCTCGGAGGCGTCCTCACCCATGGCCTCAAGCGCCTTTTCCAGGCTGTCGACCACCGGAAGCAGGTCCTTGATGAACTTCTCCAGCGCAAACTTGCGCGCCTTCTCGGCCTCGGCTTCCGCCCGCCTGCGCACGTTCTGCGCCTCGGCGGCGGCACGCAGGGCCTGGTCCTTGGCCTCGGTCACGCTCTGCTCGAGCTCCTCGACGCGGGCCGCCAGCACCTCGGCCTCGGGGTTGTCACCGCCTTCCACGGCCTCGGCCTGTGCCTCATCCTCAGCCTGATCGACGATGTCCTCGAGTTCGCCCTCGACGGCCTCGGCAGCATCGACCGCCTGCTCCGGCTCGCCTTCCTGCTCCTGGCGAGCGAGTTCGTCATCCAACGGGGTCTGGGGATCTTTGGCCATGTGCAGCCTCCTGAAGAAGTCCAACAATTGCGGTAGCACCGCCTGTACAGTGGCTGGTCCGGGGACCAGAGGTTGCAGAGGTATATGGGGTTGGCCACAACAATCTCAAGGGGAAAGACGCAGATCCTGATCAGACTTTCCCCGGCAGGCCCAGGATTTGCCGCAGCGCTGACCCGCAACCACTGAAGCTGCTGCGCAAGGATGCATTGAGGGCGCGCCTGGACTACTGTATAAACAGACACTACATGGATGGATAAACAGTAATGACAAGCCCATCCGTTGCGCCATATCGATGCTCTAGCTATTGCGCGAGCGATTGCCGCACCCATCGCCCTGTACGACCGCCACCCTTGCACTGACCGTCGCACCGCTCGGTGACGCCACCAGGAGGCACGCATGCTGACCGAACTCTCGATCCAGGACTTCGCCATCGTCGACCACCTCGAACTCGAGCTCGAGGGCGGCATGACTGCCATCACCGGCGAGACCGGCGCCGGCAAGTCGATCCTGCTTGGCGCCCTGGGCCTGTGCCTGGGCGAACGCGCTGACGCCGGCAGCGTGCGCCACGGCCAGTCCAGAGCCGACCTGAGCGCGCGCTTCGACATTGCCAATCTGCCCAACGCCCGGGCCTGGCTTGCCAACCGAGAACTGCCCGATGACGACTGCCTGCTGCGTCGCGTGGTCACTAAAAGCGGTCGCTCCAAGGCCTGGATCAACGGCCAGCCGGCCACCATCGCCGACCTCAAGTCGCTGGGCGAGACCCTGATCGAGATCCACGGCCAGCACGCCCACCAGGCCCTGCTGGCCGAGGACACCCACCTGCGCCTGCTCGACGACCTGGCCGGCCACCGTGAATCGGTGAGCCGACTGGCCGAGCTCTATCGGGAGTGGCAGTCCACCCGGCGACAACTGAAACGGCTGGCCGACGACGGCGATGAAATCCGCGCCCGTCGCCAGCTGTTGCGCTATCAGGTGGAAGAACTCGACCAACTCGGCCTGGGCGAAGACGAGCTCGAGCAGCTCGAACGTGAACAGGAGCTGCTGGCCCACGCCGAATCGCGCCTGGCGGAGACCCAGTTCGCCCTCGACTGCTGCGATGGCGAGGAAGGCGGCGCCCTGCCCCTGCTCCACCAGGCCAGCCAGCGCCTGGCCGCCCTGCCCGGCAGCGACAAGGGAGCCCTGGCCAACGCCATCGCCTTGCTCGGTGACGCCAGCATTCAGCTCGAGGAAGCCGGTCGCGAACTGCATCAGGTGGTCGCCGACGTGGAGCTGGACCCGGAGCGCCTGGCCTGGGTAGAGCAGCGCCTGGGCGAGGCTCACCGCATCGCTCGCAAGCACCATGTACTGCCCGACGAGATCGTCGCCCTGCACCAGCGCCTGACGGCAGAACTTCAGGGGCTGGAGGGCGGTGACGAGGACCTCGAGGCGCTGACCGAGAAGGCCGACGCCCTCAAGGCAGAATGGCGTGCCCTGGCAGAGACCGTCAGCGCCGCTCGCCAAAAGGCCGCCAAGCGCTTCGGCAAGGAAGTCCAGCAGCAACTGGCGTTTCTGGCCATGGGCAAGGCCCGCTTCGAGGTCGACGTCAGTCGGCGCGATGCCGCCGCCCCAGAGGGCATGGACCGGGTGCGCTTTCTGATCGCCGCCAACCCCGGCCAGCCGCCACGCCCGCTGGCCAAGGTAGCCTCCGGTGGCGAGCTGTCGCGTATCAGCCTGGCCATTCAGGTGATCGCCGCCCAGCACTCCACCATCCCCAGCCTGGTGTTTGACGAGGTCGATGTCGGGGTATCCGGTGCCACCGCCGAGATCGTCGGCCAGCTGCTCAAGCGACTGGGCCAGGGCGGCCAGGTACTGACGGTGACCCACTTGCCCCAGGTCGCCGCCCAGGCCCACCACCATCTGCACATCGAGAAGAAGGCGCGCAAGGATTCCACCCGCACCCGCATGGCACACCTCGACGAAGCCGGGCGGGTCGGCGAGCTGGCGCGCATGCTCGGCGGCGTCAAACTCTCGGACCAGACCCTGGCGCATGCCCGCGAGATGCTCGACGCAAGCCAGCGGGCGCACCACTAGGTCTGGCGAACCCAGACAGTAGCGAAAAGCGATACTGAAGAGCAGTACCCAAGAAAAAGCAGCATTTTACAGCGAGCCGACAACGCAAGCGCCACGCCCCCAATTGACGGGGACGTGGCGCTTTTGTGTACCCACTGACCGCACAGCGCTGATCACATCTTCCAGACACGAGAAAGCCTCCGCCCGGGGGCAGAGGCTCTTGCTCAGCGCTACGCGCAGAGGGATCCGTTACTTCTTGGCGATGCCTTCCTGACGCGTCGCCTTGGAACCCTTGGGTCTGACGTAGAGGACCAGCGCGTGATCGACGAGTTCGAAGCCGTGCTCCTCGGCGATCTCCTGCTGCCGACGCTCGATGGTCTCGTCGAAGAACTCGATGATCTCACCGCTTTCCAGGCACACCATATGGTCGTGATGCTCTTCCTGGGAGAGCTCGAAGACCGCATGGCCACCGTCGAAATTGTGTCGGATCACCAGGCCCGCCGACTCGAACTGAGTCAGCACGCGATACACCGTCGCCAGGCCCACATCTTCACCGGCTTCGAGAAGCGTCTTGTACACGTCCTCGGCGCTGAGGTGGTGCTGATCGGTGGCAGATTCGAGGATCTGCAGGATCTTTACGCGCGGCAGAGTGACTTTCAGTCCAGCCTTGCGCAATTCATGGTTCTTGTCGGCCATGGTTGCTCTTCGCAGTATCAGGTAGGGTCGGGTATGATCGACCGACCCCACGATAGTGAAGAACAGGCGCAAATGCAAAAGTTGACCGGAATTGTCACCCTTTCACTGGCCCTGGCGCTGACCAGCGGCTGCACCTACTTCAGCGTGTACAAGCGCGACCTGGCACAGGGCAACCTGGTGACCAACAGCATGGTCGAACAGCTGCGCCCCGGCATGTCCCGACAGGAGGTCATCAACCTCATGGGCTCGCCGCTGCTGGAGGCCCCGTTCAGCGCCGACCAGTGGGACTACGTCTACCGTCTCGACGAAGCTTACGGCGACGTGATGCAAAGACGCGTCACCCTGACCTTCGCCGGCAATAACCTGGTCAATATCGACCGGGAAGGCGACTTCAGCATGAACCCGGACGTTGCAGGCAAGCATAGCTACGGCGTAGGCCCCACCAGCGGCGGCGGCGACGATAACCCCGAGGGCGAAGCCAATATCGAGCCGATCTACAACCGCACGGTGGATCCCGAGCGCGAGTAAGCCGTTGGCGCCAGCGAGAACACGCATCAGGGTGGCCACAACGGCCACCCTGGTTGGTTCTACGCCTGGTTGGTTCTACACCTAGGTGCTTCCATGCGCAGCGCCTTCGCTCAGACGGCGACGCACCTGCCCCGGCCGCCCAGGGTCGCTAGGAGGAAGAGCGGCTACGAGCCGCCCTCTCTGCCCTCGCCGCCTTGGGATCGATCTTCAACGGTCGATAGACCTCTACGCGATCACCGTCACGCAGTATCTGCCGTGAGGGTTCTTTCAACGCCTTGCCGAAGATACCGAGACTGGCCTCGCTGAAGGTTTCCACAGGCAGTTCGGGAAACAGCGACGGCAGGTCGGCCAACGCCAGCGCTTCGCTGGCGGTCGTGCCCTTGGCGACGCGCAGCGCGACAAGACGTTGCTTATGCGGCAAGGCAAAGGCCACTTCCACGCGAAGCACCTCGTCGCTTGCGTCTTCCTTTATATCTGGCCCCGCCGAGTGATCGGCAGGTGCCGGCTCGACTCGAGGAGCCGAGGGTCTTGCGCTGTCAGCGGCCATAGAGCTCATCGGCACGCCGCGTGAAGGCATCCACCTGCTGGCCCGCGATCTGCTGGAAGACCTTGCCAAAGGCCATGCCGAGCAGCCGGCTGGAGAACTCGAAGTCCATCTCCAGGCTGACCTTGCACACGTTCTCGCCCATGGTGATGAATTTCCAGCGCCCGTCCAGTCGCTTGAACGGCCCCTTTACCAGCGACAGCTCGATACGGTCAGGCTCGTGCAGGTCATTTCGGGTGACGATGGTCTGCTCGATGCCGGCCCGCCCCAGGGTCATTTCGCCGATCAGGTGCGATTCGTCCTTCTCCAGCAGCCGCGCGCGACGACAGCCCGGCAGAAACTCCGGATAGCGCTCGAAATCGTTGACCAGATCGAACATCTGCTTGGGGGTGTGCCGCACCATGGCGGACCGATTGACGGTTGGCATTGACCTCTCCGCTGACTTCCAGAAGCCCAGGGCGTATCATGAGCGGTTATTTCGGCCTCAAATGGTAGCACGCTTCCCCGGCAGAACTGGAGACAGCCGAAAGGGGGACCGACGGGCAGCGCCGCCGTGGCAACCGCCTGGCGTCGACCCGGAAGGCTACATATCGGGCCGCATCGGTTACGAAACCGCTTCCACGACCGATTCAGACATCAAGAGGTTCCATGGCCAGCAAGAAGGGAAAGGACAAGGGTCCCGGCAACAACACCATCGCCCAGAACAAGAAGGCGCGCTTCGAATACCATATCGACGAGTCCTTCGAGGCCGGGCTGGTGCTGGCGGGATGGGAGGTCAAGAGCCTGCGTGCCGGCAAGGCCCAGCTCACCGACACCTACATTCTGGTGAAGAACGGCGAGGCCTGGTTGCTCGGCAGCCATATCATGCCGCTCAACACCACCAGCACCCACGAGGTGGCGGACCCCACGCGCACGCGCAAGCTGCTGCTTCACCGCAAGGAGATCGCCAAGATCTTCTCGCGCACCCAGGACAAGGGGCACACCTGTGTGCCGCTGAAGCTGTACTGGAAAGGCAGCCGGGTGAAGTGTGAGCTGGCGCTGGTGACGGGCAAGAAGCTCCACGACAAGCGCGCCACCGAGAAGGATCGCGACTGGCAGCGTCAGAAGGGCCGCGTCATGCGGGAACAAAACCGCGCCTGAGCCGTCAGATGTAGTACAGACCGCCGGATCTTTGGTACACTGGCGGGGCGTTACGGGGGCGACATGGTTTCGACGCCGATGACAACCCCTGAGGTGCATGCCGAGAGCGTGATGTATCTCGTAAATCCAACATCACGATTAAATAGTCGCAAACGACGAAAACTACGCTCAGGGCGCGCTGGCAGCGTAAAAACTGCTAGCTTCTAGTCCTACCCGGCGGCGACGTGCTCATCCGTTGCCAATGGGCTACGAGCCAAGATAGGTGAGATCGCGGTTGGCGCTGTCCTCTCGTCAATCGCTAAACTTTGGAGGAATCGCGTTTCGGGATCCTGCCCGTCGGAGCCCGAGGCGTTAAATCAAATGACGGAACTAAGCATGTAGAGCCAATGGGCGAGTGTCGGCGGACGCGGGTTCGATTCCCGCCGCCTCCACCAACACCGACGAAAAAGCCACCTCATCTGAAGGTGGCTTTTTTGTGTCCGACAGATCCCAACGGAAAAGAAGACCCAAGGGCGAGGTCGGCGCTCTCTACAGGCCCAGGGGTTCGATTCCCGCCGCCTCCACCAACACCAGAAGAAGACCACCTGTTAAAGGGTGGTCTTTTTCGTTTCAGGGCGCACCCCCTGAAAAGCAGAGCCAAGGGCGAGGTCGGCGCTCTCCACAGACCCCGGGGTTCGATTCCACCGCCTCGACCAACACCAGAAAGATGCCACCTTCCCAAAGGTGGCATTTTTCGTTTCAGGGAGCCCCCCCCTGAAAAGCAGAGCCAAGGGCGAGGTCGGCGCTCTCTACAGACCCCGGGGTTCGATCCCAGCCGCCTCCACCAACACCGACGAAAACGCCACCTTGTGTATCAAGGTGGCGTTTGCTGCTGGAAGTTCTCGAGTCCCAGCGACGATGGCCAGGTAAGCGAGTGACAGTGCCGGTCATGGCGGAGAGGTAGGTGGCGTCGGCTCTCACTCTTCCTGACGCTTTCCTTCGACAGGTTTGAGCGGGCTGTAGTCCTTGCGCGTGGCCAGGAACTCGGGGCGAGGCTTGTTGCCGCAGTAGGGATCGTGGAGGGTATTCTCGACACTGTTATAGACGAAGAACAGATTGCTCCTCGGCCAGCAGGACATATTGATATTGGAGCCGTGCAGCGTATTGCACTCGAACATCACCAATGAGCCAGAATCGCCTTTCGGCGCCTCTATATCGTTCTCCAGCATCAGTTTCTTCAGGCTGGCGGCATCAGGAACACCGATGTCCTGGCTCTTCAATGACTCCTTGTAGTTGTCCTCCGGGGTGCGCCCGACACAAGGAACGAACTGCTTGTGGGACCCTGGTATCAGCATCAAGGGGCCATTGAATTCACCGTTATCCGTCAGGATGATCGAGCAGCTCAGTGACCGCATCCGAGGCATGCCGTCTTCGCTATGCCAGGTCTCGAAGTCCGAGTGCCAGTCAAACCCCTTTCCCTTGAAGCCGGGCTTGTAGTTGATACGAGACTGATGAATGTAGACGTCGCTACCGAGTATCTGCTGCACCATGGCTAATAGCCTCGGGTCCCGTGTCAGACGGCTGAAACGATCCGAGACCTGATGTATGCCGAAGATTGACCGGATCTCCTGTTTTCCGGGCTCCAGCACCGTCCCTTCGGACAATTTGAGGTCTTCGTCCTCTTCGTACTCCCGCAATTCCTGGATAAAGGCATCCATCTCTTCCTTGTCGAAGAAGTTCTCGAAAGAGAGAAAGCCTTTTCTATCAAACTCATCAAGCTCTTCTTCGCTGAGGGGGCCATTCGCTCGCTGCTGTTCATCGCAATGAACGACCGGGTCGATGCGCTCGAACATGCCCAGCTTGCGCTCCAGGCGTGTCGGAAAAAGATCCTGTGTATCTCGCATGGTGGCTTGCTCCCTTGTCATGGCAGAATCGCTGAACGAAAGACGAAGACGCTATGCCTGGCCGAGTCACCAATGAACCGTCGCGGACAAGACTCGATGGGCGCTATATGTCAAAGCTGTTGCAATAGCGTCTGAACAACGTCAATTCGAAAGTCATCAAGGTAATCCTTTACGTCGCCATCAGACGCTGCCAGAGCAGGACGCTGTTTCGTACTTATTATTGAAAAGAGTTGTAACGCCGTGTGACTTCACTTCTTCACATTACTTCGAATCTCGACGGTCAGATTCGGCGGCGGCCAAGGTAGCACCGCTATGCCCAGGCAAAAGCGCAAAAACCTCCAGCGAAAGGATACCTCCACGAAAGAACACAGGCCGACACACTCCCTGGCGAACGTCGCTCTTCCTTCCATGTGATTTCGCCCACTCGCCTCTGGATACGTTTCGGTATTCAGGCAACTGGCGTTGAAGACGTTCATGGCAAGTGATTATGCTGGGACTGATCCGGGTCGAACCTGGCGGAGTCTGGCTTTTCGTCGTTGGATCTGTAGAGCCTGCCAGGCAGCAAACTATTTACGCCGGTACGACAATCTTCTTTCCCTTCAAGGAGGTAACCATGCCAGCGAAATCGAAAGCCCAGCAGATGGCGGCAGGAGCGGCCCTCGCTGCCAAGCGCGGAGAACAGAAGGTGAGCGAACTCGACGGTGCCGCCCGGTCGATGTACGACTCGATGAGCGAAGACGAACTGGAAAAGATGGCGTCGACCGAGCGTACCGGCAAGCCCAGGCACGATTCGCAGTCCTAGGGCTTGTCTGAAAAGTGCCTGCGCTCGGTAATACGGCGTTAAAAATCGGATCACAATGCTCATTTACACCCCGTAAACTGCGCTTTCTCACCGATTTTTGCCTTGTCTAACCTTCGCTCGTCGACTTTTCGGACAGCGCCTAGCCAGAGAACAGCGTCGGATCAAGGCTCCCGTCGATGCTTAAGCGTAGATTAAGGTTTTGCGCCCCATACTGCCTGAGAGACAGTTGGGTAGATCGACGGAGAAGACGCCATGCGGGCACTACTGGTGGAGGATGACCCTCTGTTGGGGGACGGTATCAAGGTCGCACTTGAACGAGAGGGCTATGCAGTCGACTGGTTCACCTGCGGCAAGCCGGCTCTCGAGGCTCTGGCCCTGGAGGCGTTCTCGGTGGTGATCCTCGACCTTGGACTGCCCGACTGCGATGGACTGGAGATCCTGAGACGCCTGCGCCAGCAAACTGCCCTGCCGGTCCTGATCCTGACCGCCCGTGACGCCGTGGAAGAACGTATCCAGGGCTTGGACGCCGGGGCAGACGACTATGTACTGAAGCCCTTCGACCTCCAGGAACTGCTGGCGCGCCTGCGCGTGGTGATTCGACGAGCGGCCGGTCGCGCCAGTTCCACCATCGACGTCGGCACGCTGTGCATCGATGAGGCTCGCCATTGTGTCGACTGGGAGGGACGCGGTATCGCCCTGAGTCGTCGCGAGTTCGCCCTGCTGATCGAGCTCGCCCGTCATCCCGGCCAGGTACTGTCGCGTCCCCGCCTGGAGAGCCTGCTCTACGGCTGGGGCGAAGAACTCGAGTCCAACGCGCTGGAAGTTCACGTTCATCATCTTCGCAAGAAGCTGCACAAGGAGATGATCACCACGGTGCGCGGCATCGGCTATCGCCTCAATACCGACTTCCTGGCCATCACCCCGTGATGTCGATCCATCGCTATCTTTTCCGCACCCTGGCCCTATCCTTGGCCATGGTGGCGCTATTGTCGGTGGTGGCCGCCTGGCTGATCTCGCAAAACGAGCTGGAGGAGATCCTCGATGCCCAGCTCGCCTTCACCGGCAGGGGGCTGATGAGCATGCTCCCCGAGGCACCCGAGGCAGACGACTATCAACGCCTGGCCCGATGGATGGACCAGCGCAAGGCCAGCGCCCACCTGTACACCGACAGCGGCACGTCCGATGACCTGCCAGTCGCACCCGGCCAGACCTATCACCACGAAGAGCGCAAGATGGGCTTCGGACTGTGGACCGAGACCGGCCAGCCGGTGGTGATTGGCCCTGGATGGCAAGACGTCGATCGCCAGCCCCAGATGCCGCCACCTGGTGAGCAGGGTTTCGAGTGGCGATCGCTGGGAGAGTCTCGCTGGCGGGTCTTTGCCCTGCATGACCCGAGTCGTGGTCTGTGGCTACAGATCGGTATCGAGCGGGACTTCTTTCTCGACATCATCGAGCGCATTACGCTCAATCACCTCTGGCCCATGCTACTACTTATGCCGCTGTGCCTGTTGCTGGTGCTGCGCCGTATCCGTCGCGGCCTGCGCCCCATCGAGCGACTATCGCAGCAGGTGGAGCATCGCGACTCCGCCGACCTCAGCCGCATAGAACTGGACGTACCGACGGAACTGGCTGGCCTCAGAGGGTCGCTCAATGACTTTATCGGGCGACTCAAGGCGACCCTGGAAAAGGAAAGACGTTTTACCGCCGATGCCGCCCACGAGCTGCGCACTCCGCTGGCGGCCCTCAAGATCCACCTGGACAACGCCCTGGCGGGCGAAGGCGACGCCCTGCCCAAGGCTCGTCAGGGTGTCGAACGACTCCAGCGCGTGGTAGAGCAGCTTCTGGTACTCGCACGGGTCGATCGCCACACCGCCGCTGCACCGGAAAGCGTAGACCTGCGCTCCCTGCTGCTGGACCTCGCGGCCGAGCTCTGGCCGCTGGCCGACGCCCGTGGCCAGCAACTCCGCCTGGAAGACGTCGACCCGACCACGGTCATGGGCAATGCCACGGAGCTCGGCATCATGATCCGCAATCTGCTGGACAACGCGCTGCGCTACACACCCGACGGTGGCACCATCGAAGCCATCCTCCAGGCAGAGCCCCAGGGTGTTCGCCTAAGCATCCTCGATAGCGGCCCAGGCATTCCCGATACGCACATGGAGCGTGTCGCCGAGCGCTTCCATCGCGCCAGCGACGCCACCATCACCGGTAGCGGTCTGGGCCTTTCCATCGTGCTTGCACTGGCTCATCAGCAAGAGGTCGAAGTCAGCCTGAACAACCGTGAGTCTGGAGGGTTGAACGCCACGCTCCGCTGGCGTCAGCACGCCAGCGCCGCGAGGTGAAGCGCTTTCACTGGCCGTCACCGGCCCACCCGGAGGAAAACGTCACAGCTGTCCGCCCATTTGCTCCAAAGCTCATCGTGAAGAGGCACGGAAATACCAGAATGCTTGCCTGATGTAACAGGGGGCCACGTAAAGCTTTGCCCGAATCGGCAACCAAGGTCGACTCGACTAAAGACAACGGCACTTTATCAGCGCTGTCTCAGCGCCTGACAACGCCTGCCTACTATGATTTTCTTCTCTGAGCCAGACGCCGGCATTTACACTTTTTTCACCGCCAGGACAACAATATAGCGCCCTGTATCACGCAAGCATTGACCGACAATTCTATACTCAAACGCGGATCCATCATGCTGGCGTGGCGACCACTCAGCCCGGCAGGAGCCTTTGCTCTACGCGCCAGGTCATGCTAATCAATGAAGAGGTTGTCTTAAGGCCTTACTACAAGGGACCCACCCCGACCCATGCCGCCCATCTTTATTACCTACCCGCAGGTCGCCCAGGCCATACAGGGAGCACACACGCCCTGGCTCGTCGTCCTGTCGTGTCTGGTAGCACTGGTATCGGTGTATTCGGCCATGGCCGTCGGCGAACGCGTTCACTCTGCGCGATGGCAACATCGACGCAGGGCCTGGTGGCTGGCCGGTGGCACCATGATGGGGCTCGGCATCTGGAGCATGCACTTCACCGGCATGCTCGCCTATCGTCTGCCCTTTCCCGCCCATCATGGTCTGTGGCTGACCCTGGCTTCATTGCTGCCGGCGGTGGTCGCCGGCCTGATCGCCGTGGCGGCGATGGCTCGCAGGGGACTGTCCACCACGCGCAAGATCATCGCGGGATGCCTGCTGGGGCTAGGTATCGCCACCATGCACTACACCGGCATGGCAGCCATGGAGGCGCCTGCCAGCATGCGCTTCGCTCCCATTCCCTTGCTGCTGTCACTGGTGATCTCGCTGCCCTTTGGTATCGCCAGCATCTACAGCTTCCATGCGTCCAGACATTTGCCCCGCGTGCAGGGCATTCGCCTGGGCAGCCTTCTGGCCGCGGTGTTTGCCGCCCTGGCCATCTGCAGCATGCACTATTCGGCCATGATGGCGGTGTACTTTCTGCCGGACCCAGGCTGGCAGGCGACAACACCAATGGCCCATCACGGCTCGCTACTGGCCACCGCCGTCGCCGTGCTGGCATTTCTTTTTGCGCTGACCACCCTGGTCACGGTGCTTGTCGACAGGCGGCTACAGGACAGCGCCATGCGCATGCAGGTCTCACGCCGCCAGTTGGTGGATGTCATCGAATCGATGCACGATGGCGTCGTACTGCTGGATCAGCGTGCCCGCATGATCATGTGCAACCACGCCTTCGAGACCCTGACCGGTGTGCCCCATACCGACCTCCAGGGCCACTCGATGCTCAAGCTCAACACCCTGCTGCGGCTCGATCAGCATCGCAGCCAAGTACTGCGCTCGCTGCGAGAAAATGGCGCCTGGATCGGCGATGTCGAGGTCCGACACCGCCAAGATCGCCGCTTCCCTGCGCGCCTGAGCATCAATCGTGTACGCGCCGATGAAGACGGTAGCGGGCATTTTGTCGCCACCCTCAGCGATACCTCCGCCCACCATGACGCCCAGCAGCATATCCGTTACCAGGCCTATCACGACGGTCTGACCACCTTGCCCAATCGCAGTTCGCTGCAGGAACGCATCCACGCCCTGCAACTGGCCAGCGACATCAGTGGCCGGCACATCATGTTGCTGCTGGTGGATATCGACAACTTCAAGGGCATCAATGATGCCCTCGGTCAGGCCACCGGAGATCGCCTGCTCAAGGCGCTGGCGGCCCGTCTAAGGCCCTGGGCCAGGCAAGCCAACGATCTGGCGCGGCTGAGCAGCAATGAATTTGCGCTGCTCTACGACGGTCTCTCGGTCTCCCCGGAGAATGCCATGGGGCAGGCCAGGGAAAAGGCGCGCAGCGTACTGGAATCCTTGAACGGCGACTATTCGCTGGCCGGCGAGCGCCACAGCTGCCGCGTCAGCGGCGGCTACCTCTTGTTTCGTGGCGGTGACCTCGGCGTCAGCGAACTGCTGAAGCGCGCTGGCCTGGCCCTGCTCGAGAGCAAGAGCGAGGCCGCCCAGCGTCCTTGCGCCTTTGAAGCCAGCATGGTCGAGCGCCTGAATGCTCGACTCAGGCTCGAGCGACAGCTCAAGGACGCGGTGGTCGGCGAGCAATTGCGCCAGTACCTGCAGCCTCAGGTCGATCACCAGGGCACGATTACCGGCGCAGAGGTACTGCTGCGCTGGGAGCATCCGGAGCTGGGGCTGGTCTCGCCGAATGCCTTCATCAGCCTGGCCGAGGACACCGGCCAGATCATCGAACTGGGCAACTGGGTGCTGCGCAAGACCTGTGAGCTGCTGGCCGACTGGCAACACGACCCCCACAGAAGCGCCTGGACCCTGTCGGTCAACGTCAGCGCCCGGGAATTCCAGCGCGCCGACTTCGTCACCGGCGTGGAGAGGGCCCTGACGGATACCGGGGCGCCTGCAAGCCAGCTGACCCTGGAGCTCACCGAGTCCTTGATGTTGGGTGAGGCCTATCCGGTCATCGATACCCTGACCCACCTGCGCACCCTCGGGGTGCGCTTCGCCATCGATGACTTCGGTACCGGATATTCTTCTCTGGCCTACCTCAAGCGCCTCCCGCTGGACAGCCTGAAGATCGATGTGGCCTTCGTCCGCGATCTGACCGATGACCCCACTGCGGCTCCCATCGCCCAGACCATCATCGCCCTCGCCCAGACCCTGCAACTCGGCGTCATCGCCGAGGGCGTCGAAACCGTGGAGCAGCAAAAGCGGCTGCTGGAGCTGGGCTGTCGTTCATTCCAGGGTTATCTGTACTCGAAGCCCCTTCCCCTCCATCAATTCCTGGCCCTGTCGTCGCGCCGCCGACTGCCGGTGGATGGATCGGCGATACCACTGCTTCAGGGCTGAGGTTTTGCCCTGACATGGGCGTATGCAGGAAGGTCGCAACTCCGCTACCCCCCTTCCCGCGGAACGCCTCTGCGTGAGGTATCACCTTTGCTGAACTTGCATTACTGCCACCAATTGGCAAGATGGACACCCTGACCCGAGGCGACTCCATCCCCCATGAACGACCCCCTCAACCACGACGAACGCGCATCGCTGATTTCCCCGGAAAGCCACGTCGAGGGGTTTCGCAAGGCACGGGACGCCCGCCGCACCGAACTGATCGAAGACTACGTCGAGCTGATCTCGGATCTGATCACCGACGGCGGTGAAGCGCGCCAGACCGATATCGCCCGCCGCCTGGGCGTCGCCCAGCCCACCGTCGCCAAGATGCTCAAGCGTCTCGATGACGAGGGCCTGATCATCAAGCGCCCCTATCGCGGCATCTTCCTGACCGACAAGGGCAAGGCCCTGGCCGATGCCAGCCGCGAACGACACCAGATCGTCGAAGCCTTCCTGATCAAGCTGGGCATCAATCCCGAAACCGCGCGGGTCGACGCCGAAGGCATCGAGCACCATGTCAGCGCCGAGACCCTAGCCGCCTTCGAACGCTTTCTGAAAGGCTGACGCCATCGCCGGAGCCCATCAGGCTTCGTGCGCCGCTCTGCCAACACTATGCCAGCCCTCTGCCAGCCCTCAGCCAGCCCCGGCCACCTCCAGGCAACAGGGCCTGTTGGTGCGCTCCAACGCGCGAATAGCCTGACTCGATCACCTCGATTAGCGCTTCACGCTTGACGCGAGGGGCCTTAGGCGCCAAAACTTAGCCACGTCTATAAATGATAGCCAAATGGCACTTCGGTGCTGCTTGCGCGTCGTCCTTGCCCCGAGGAGCCCTGTTCATGCGTCGTTCAGCCCCGGCTTCGGCCCTGCTGACCCTGGCCTCGCTGGCCGCTCTGACCACCACCCAGGTTCACGCCCAATCCGACGCCGTGAAGACGCAGGCACCGCTGGATGTGGTCGTCACCGTCGGCATGCTCGGTGACCTGGTCGAGCAGGTGGGCGGCGACTGTGTCGCGGTCAACACCATGATGGGGCCGGGGATCGATCCCCACCTGTACCAGGCCAGCGCCCGCGACGTGCACGATCTCGATCAGGCCGAGCTGATCCTCTACAGCGGCTTTTCACTGGAGGGCCAGCTCGGCAAGGTGTTCGATCGATTCTCCCGGATCAAGCCCACCGCTGCGGTAAGTGAGCAGGCCGTCGGCGACGACCAACTTATCCACACCCAGGACGCCTATGGCGTCGACCCCCACCTGTGGATGGATGCAGGACTCTGGGCCCGGAACGTTCCGGTCATCGCGGAACTGCTGGGAGAGCAACGTCCGCACTGTGCCGAGGCCATGCAGCAGCGCGCCGAGGCCTACCAGGCGTCACTGGCCGAACTCGATGACTGGATTCAGGCCAGCATCGACAGCGTCCCGGCCGAGCAGCGCATCCTGGTGACCGCCCACGACGCCTTCGGCTACTACGGACGCGCCTACGGCATCGAGGTGGCCGGCATCCAGGGGCTATCCACCGCCACCGAGACCGGCGTGGCCGATATTCGCCGCATGGCCGAGCTGGTGGTCGAGCGTGGCGTTCCCGCCATGTTCGTCGAGAGCACCATCAATCCGCGCACCGTCCAGGCGGTGATCGACGCCGCCGCCGATCAGGACCACCGGGTCGAGATCGGCGGGCAGCTCTATTCCGACGCCATGGGCGCCAAGGGCACCCTGGAGGGCACCTACATCGGCATGCTCAAGAGCAACACCGAGCATATCGTCAGCGCCCTGGGCGGTCAGCCCGCTCCCTTGCCTGAGGCCCTCGCGGCGCAGATCGCCTCCGCCAGCCAGGACGCCGACCAGTGAACACCACCACCCCGCAGCGCTTGAACGCCACCGCGAGGTCGACAGGAGCCACACCATGAGCGAGCAGCTCCACGAACCCGACCTGGCCCTCCACGTGGAGGACCTGACGGTCAGCTACCATGGCAAGCCGGTGCTGTGGGACATCGATTTCGACGTACCGCCCGGTGTCATGGCCGCCATCGTCGGCCCCAACGGCGCCGGCAAGAGCACCTTGATCAAGAGCATCCTCGGCCTGGTGCCCAGCGTCGCCGGCCACGTCACCCTGCATGGGCGCCCCTACCGCCAGGCGCGGCGGCGGGTCGGCTACGTGCCCCAGCGCTCCACGGTGGACTGGGACTTTCCCACCACCGCACAGGACGTGGTCGGCATGGGCCTCTACGGCCGGCTGGGCTGGCTCAGGCGGCCCGGCCGCCGCGAGCGACACGAGGCCATGCAGGCGCTGGAGATGGTCGGCATGGACGGCTTTGCCGATCGCCAGATCAGCCAGTTGTCCGGCGGCCAGCAGCAGCGGGTGTTCCTGGCCCGGGCGCTGGTCCAGAAGGCCGACGTCTACTTCCTCGATGAGCCCATGGCAGGCGTCGACGCCACCACCGAACGCGCCATCGTCGACATCCTGCGCAGGCTGCGGGACCAGGGCAAGACGGTGATCGTGGTCCACCACGACCTGCAGACGGTGCGCAGCTACTTCGACTGGATGCTGATGCTCAACGTGCGAGTGATCGCCCAGGGGCCGGTCAACGACGTCTATACCGCCGACAACCTGCGCCGCGCCTACGGCGGCCAGATCGCCCTGCTCGACGATGTCACCGGCGTCATTCCCGCCGAGCGCGAGCTCGCCGGCCAGCGACCCGAGACGCGCACGCAGGAAAGTCGTGAAGAGGTGCCGAGATGAGCCTGAACGCCCTGCTCGGCGACTACACCCTGCAGAACGTGGTGATGGGCGCGGCGATGCTGGGTCTGGTCAGCGGCGTGCTCGGCTGTTTCGCGGTGCTGCGCAAGCAGAGCCTGCTCGGCGATACCCTGTCCCACGCGGCGCTACCCGGTGTCTGCCTGGGCTTCATCATCGCCGGGGGCCGCGAGATGGGCAGCATCCTTGCCGGCGCGCTGTTCACAGGCTCCTTGGCGGCGCTGGTGATGCTGCTGCTGACCCGCATGAGCCGGCTCAAGACCGACGCCGCCCTTGGCATCTCGCTCAGCGTGTTCTTCGCCATAGGGGTGGTGCTGTTGACCTATATCCAGGGCACCGGCAACGCATCCCAGGGGGGGCTCGACGCCTTCCTGTTCGGCCAGGCCGCCGCCACCCTGCGCAGCGACCTGTGGATCATGGCCGGCGTCAGCGGCGTGGCGCTGGTGCTGGTCGGCGGGCTGTGGAAGGAATTCAAGCTGGTGTCCTTCGACGCCGAATTCGCTGCCACCCAGGGCCTGCCGGTCACACTGCTCGAGGCCTTGATGACGGTGATGATCGCCCTGGCCGTGGTGGTCGGCCTGCAGATGGTCGGCGTGGTGCTGATGGCTGCCATGGTCATCGCCCCGGCGGTGGCGGCGCGTCAGTGGGCCAACAAGCTGGAGACCATGGTCATGCTGTCGGCGCTGTTCGGTATCGTCGGTGGCGTCACCGGCGCCTTGATCAGTGCCCTCGGCCCGGGGCTCGCCACCGGGCCGCTGATCATCCTGAGCCTGTCCAGCGTGGTGCTGGTATCGCTGCTGTTTGCGCCTCGCCGGGGCTTTGTGTGGGAAATCCTCAAGCTTCAGCGTGATCGGCGCCAGCTACGTCACCAGCGGGTGCTCACCACCCTCTACCAGCTCGCCAGCCACCACGCCGATCGCCAGTATCGCTCCGAGAAACGCATGGTGGACGCCTACCTGGGCACCGACAGCCGGCGCGCGCTGGAGCGCTTGACCGCCCGTGGCCTGATCACCCAGCAGACGCCGCCGTCCCACGAACCCGGTGACCACAAGCGCTGGGTACTGACGCCGGAAGGCTGTCGCGAGGCCGAGCGCATTCTCGATGACCTTGGCCGGGGAGGCCGCGCATGATGGCATCGCTGTTCAACAATATTCCGCTGATGATCATGCTGGTCGGCGCCCTCGTCGGCATCGCCTCCAGCCTGGTCGGGACCTTTCTGGTACTGCGCGGCACCAGCATGCTGTCCGACGCCATCGGACATTCCATCGTCTTCGGCATCGTGGTGGTGTGGTTGCTGACCCACCAGGCCAGCGGCCCGCTGCAGATCATCGGTGCGGCGCTCACCGGCATCTTCACGGTGTTTCTTACCGAGCTGCTGGTGTCGACGCAGAAGGTCAAGAAGGACGCCGCCATCGGTCTGGTGTTCCCGGTGCTGTTTTCCCTCGGGGTCCTGCTGATCAACCTCTACGCCAGCGACGTGCACATCGATGCCCACACCGTGCTGCTCGGCGAGATCGGCTTCGTGTGGCTCGACACCCTGCCTATCGGCGGTGTCGAGGTGCCCCGGGCGCTGGTCTCCATGGGGGCCATGACGGCGCTGAACCTGGCCTTCGTGGCGGCCTTCTACAAGGAGCTGAAGCTCGCCACCTTCGACAGCGCCCTGGCCAAGGCGCTGGGCTTCGCTCCTACCGCGCTGTTCTATGTGCTGCTGCTGTTGACCAGCGGCACCGCGGTGGCCGCCTTCGACGCTGTGGGGGCGGTGCTGTTCGTGGCCTTTGTCATCGTGCCGCCCTCGGCGGCCTACCTGCTCACCGACCGGCTGTGGAAGATCTTCGTCTACGCCTCGCTGATCGCCGCCGCCTCCAGCGTCTCGGGCTACTACCTGGCGGTGGCCTGGGACGTCTCCATCGGCGGAATGATGGCGGTGATGACCGGCGTCTTCCTCGCCCTGGCCTTCCTCCTCGGCCCGCGCTACGGCGTCTTCGCTCAATGGCTCGAACGTCGCCGCCAGCGCGAGCTGAACGAGAGCCGTACCCTGATGGTGCACCTCTATCACCACGAGGACGGCCCGGAGAAGGCGGTAGAAAACGTCACCATGGCGCTGCGTGATCACCTGATGTGGGACCCCGCCCGTGCCGAGCGGGTGGTGGAGCGCTCGCGCCAGCGCCATCTGGTCGTCCAGGAGGGCGAGCGTCTGCACCTGACCCAGGCCGGACGCAACCTGGCCCGGGAGATACTCGAGCCCGGCGCCAAGGCCGAAACCGGGGCCTGAGCACCGCGCGGACCCGGATACGCCTCTGGCAGCGACATAAGCCCAGCTAGCGCAACAAAAAGGGCGGCCAATGGCCGCCCTTTTCGTGTTCCAACTACCGGTAGCAAAATCGCTTACTGGGCCTGGCGAGGGTCCGGCCAGGCCAGACCATCCTCAGATCTTGATGTCGTAGTCCACGTACTTGTGCATCAGCTCGTCGTAGGTGCCGTCTTCCTTGATCTCGGCCAGGGCCTGGTTGAACTGCTCGGCGAGCTCCTTGTCGCGGGGACGGAAGGCCACCGCCACACCATGGCCGAAGTACGACTTGGGCTCACGGATCAACTCGGAGCTGACCACCACCTCGCTGTCGGCCTCGTCCACCTGCAGATTGGCCAGCGCCAGCGGGTAGTACATGAAGGCGCTGTCCAGGCGTCCGGTCTTGACGTCCAGCGCCAGGTCCTCGGCGGTGGCGTAGCGACGAACCTCCATGATGTCGCCATAGGTGTCGGTGATGAAGCGGTCGCGGATGGTGCCGCGCTGCACGCCCACCGTCAGGCCTTCGAGGCTGTCGCGATCGTCGGGGTCGATCTGCTGGTCACGCAGGGTCACCCACACGCTGGGGTTGGAATAGTAGGGTTCGGAGAACAGCACCTGCTGTCTGCGCTCCTCGGTGATCGCCATCGATGACATGATGGCGTCGTACTTGCGCGCCATCAGCCCCGGGATGATGCCATCCCAGCTCTGCTCGACCCACTCGCACTGACGCTGGATGCGCCGGCACACCTCTTCCCCGAGTTCCACCTCGAAACCGGCAAGGGTGCCATCGGGAAGACGATACTCGAAGGGCTCGAACGGGATATCCACCCCCAGCTTGAGTGGCTCATCCGCCTGAACGGTGGTGGAAGCAAGGGCGGAAAGCCCGATCAGGGCGCCAAGCAGCAGGGGGCGGGAAAACGATCGCATCCGTGAGATTCCTTTTTTGCGTTATGGTTATTGATCTATGCCTTTTGGGCCTGATGAGTCTGCCACTCTCCGCCTGCGCCGCCAAGCCACTTGCAGGACAATGACAGACACCGCCCCACCACGACCAAGGAATTCCGATGCTCAACGGCCGTGCCCTGGCCTATCTGTGTGAAGTGCAGCGCCGTGGGTCGCTGCGTGGCGCCGCCGTCCACCTCAATGTGGACGTCTCGGCCATCAGCCGACTGATCCGCCGCCAGGAAGAAGAACTGGCGACGCCCCTGCTGACCCGCCACCCCGACGGCGTCTCGCTGACCGAAGCCGGACGCCTGCTGGTCGACCACCATCGTGCCCAGTGCGACGCCGAGAGCGCCACCCTGTCACGCCTCAACGCCCTGCAGAGCCTGAACAGCGGGGAAGTCCGTCTGGCGGTGGGCGAAGGCTTCATCGCCGATCTGATCAACGCCCCGCTGCAGACCTTCATGACCGCCCACCCGGGCATCGACATCGTGGTGGTGATGGCCGGCGTCAACGAGGCCATGGCCCTGATCCGCGATCGCGAGGTGGACCTGGCGCTGCTGTATGCCCCACCGGTGGACCCGACGCTGCATTGCCATGTCGAGCGCCGCCACCCGCTGGACCTGATCGTACCCGCCGACCACCCGCTGACGCGGCGCCAGACGCCGCTGACCCTCTACGAAATCAGCGACTGGCCGCTGGCGCTGATGGACAACCCCTTCGGCATGCGCCAGATGGTCGACCAGGTGGCCCACCAGGAACGCCTGCATCTGACCTCACGGCTGCACACCAATTCGGTGGCGGTGCTGAAGAACTTCGTGCGCTCCGGGATCGGTGTCACCTTCATGCCGGAACTGACCGTTGCCGACGATATCGAGCAGGGGCTGATCCGGGTGTTGCCGCTGGCCCATCCGGTGCTCAATGGTGCCCGCGCCCAGATCGTCAGCCGCCAGGATCGCCCGCTCTCGGTGGCCGCCGAGGCGTGCCTGTCCCATCTCAGACGAGGCATGCGCTTCTTTCAGGATGACGCCCCCCGCGTCACGGCAGCTTGCCGCTACTGAGGCGTTGCCTGAAGATCAACGCCATAGGGTTTGATTAGTCAACGCGACAACGCCTAGTCTCGATATCGACTTGCAACGATGCCGTTTTACAACAACACGACAACACCGGAGAGTCCCATGAGCCTGTTTCGTCCCCTTCCCCTGGTCGCCGCCCTGTCCACCGCCGCGGCGCTGAGCCTGTCGGCCGCTTCGGCGCTGGCCGCCACCACCGTCAACCTGAGCTACAACGGCGCCCCCGATCCGGACAAGAACGCCGTCCACGTCTTCGCCACCAACCTCAAGGAACTGGTGGAAGAAAAGACCGGCGGTGAGCTCGAGCTCAAGCTCTACCCCAACAGCATGCTGGGTGAAGAGCAGGAGCGCATGGAGCAGACCATGGCCTCGCCGAGCCTGAACATCGCCTCCTTCGCCGGCATGTCGCCCATCGTCCCCGAGGTGTTCGTCAGCGCCATCCCCTTCCTGTTCAAGGATTTCGATGACGCCCGCACCTTCTTCGACGAAGGCGCCTACTGGCAGGCGGTGAAGGACGATCTCGAGGGCCGCGCCGGGCTTGAGCTGCTGGCGGTGGTCGAGGAAGGCGGCTTCCTTGCCTTCACCAACGACAAGACACCGATCGCCGAGCCGGCCGACTTCGAGGGCCTGCGCTTCCGCGCCATGGACCCGAGTCAGGTGGCCCTGTACGAAGCCTTTGGCGCCTCCGGCACCCCGATCCCCTGGACCGAGGTCTACATGGCGCTGAAAACCGGCGTCGCCGACGGCCAGATGAACCCGCCGATGTACATCATCCTGGGCAGCCTGTACGAGGTGCAGGACTACCTGACGCTGGCCAACATCCAGTACTCCGACCAGTTCCTGGTGGGCAACGCCAGCATGATCAACGGCTGGGATGAAGAGACCCAGGCGGCCTTCCGCGAGGCGGTGGCCGAGGCCAACCAGCTGGCCCGTGAGCACAATCAGGCCAAGGTCGACGAGCGCATCGCCTACCTCGAGGAGCAGGGCATGGAGGTCATCCGTCCCAGCGCCGAGCAGCTCGAGGCCTTCCGCCAGCAGGGCCAGCCGGCCTATCTGGAGTGGCTCAAGGACCAGAACATCGAGCAGCGCTACATCGACATGGCCCTGGATGACGCTGGCGTCGAGCTCAGCAGCGAATAACCGCTAGGCCGTGCTCAGGCCCTGACGGGCCTGAGCCAGACAGCCCAAGCAAGCGCCTGGTGGCCATACCCGTCAACCAGGCGCTGCCCAGAGCGCGGCTGCCTTGAGCCCCTCTACACTGGGACTTTTAACTAAAGCCCGGTCGCTGGAAAGCCTCGATCTCCGGATAATCCTCGATTGGATGCTGCCCGAGGGCGCTCCGCCGATCTTCACCCCTGCCGTGGAAGCCTTTGCCCATGTCCTGGTCACTTGCCCACTCTCCGCCGCTGATGGCCCTGCGGCGACTATCGCTATGGGTCGCCAGCGCTCTGCTGGTGATCGACTTGCTCGCCATGCTCTACGGCGTGCTCGCGCGCTACCTGGCCGGCGGCGCGCCGATCTGGACCGATGAGCTGGCCCGCTACCTGATCATCGGCGCGGTGATGCTGGCGCTTGGCAGCGTCTGGATCGAGGGCGGCCATATGCGTGTCGCCCTGATCGAGCGGCTGATTCCGCGCCTGGCCAGCAGGCTGCTGTCCTGGTACCAGTGGCTGTTGACCCTGGTGCTGGCCATCGGCGGTGCCTGGTTCAGCTTCCAGTACGCCCAGTCGGTGGCCATCTTCCAGAGCCAGGGGCTTGGCATCAGCCGCGCGGTACCGGTGATGTCCGTGCCTATCGGCTTCGCCCTGCTGGCGCTGATGGCGCTGTGCCACGGGCCCCACCCGCTGCCCACCCTGGACACCGAGGAGCCGCACTCATGACCCTCGCCATGCTGGCGGTGTTTATCGTCCACGTGCTGCTCGGCCTGCCACTGTTCATCTCGCTGCTGGCCACCGCGGTGGTCGGTTTTGCCTTCGTCGACCTGTCGATGATCCCGCGCATGATGCCCCAGCAGTTCTTCGGCGGCATCGACGCCTTCTCGCTGATGGCCATCCCGCTGTTCATCCTCGCCGGCAACCTGATGAACGCCTCGAAACTGACCGACCGACTGATGGCCCTGGCGCGTCTGCTGGTGGGCCACCTGCGTGGCGGCATGGGCCACGTCAATGTGGTCTCCAGCGTGTTCTTCGCCGGCGTCAACGGCTCGGCGGTCGCCGACACCTCGGCGCTGGGCTCGCTGCTGGTACCGGCCATGCGCAAGGAAGGCTACTCCACCGCCTTTGCCGCCGGCCTCACCGCCGGCAGCTCGCTGATCGGGCCGATCATCCCGCCCAGCATCTTCATGATTCTGTACGCCTCGCTGACCAATACCTCGGTGGGTGACCTGTTTCTGGCAGGCGTCATCCCCGGGCTGCTGCTGGGCGCCGCCTTCATGGGCATGAACGCCGTCTACGCCAGGCGCAAGGGCCTGCCCAGGGGCGACGGTTGGCCCGGGGCACGCCAGCTGGGCATCGCCGCCCTGGGGGCGCTGCCCGCGCTGATGGCGCCCTTCCTGATTGTCGCCGGCATCGTCATGGGCCTGGTCACGCCGACCGAGTCGGGCGCGCTGACCGTCGCCTATGTGGCGCTCTACGGCGTGCTTGCCGGCAACCTGAGCCTGGCCGGGCTATGGCGGGCCTGCGTGGACACCACCCGCCTGACAGCGGCGATCTTCGTGATCATGGCCGCTTCCAGCACGGTGAGCTGGCTGTTGTCCTACGCCCAGGTGCCGAATCAGTTCGTCGAACTGCTGACCCCCTACGTCGACAACCCGGTAGTCATCCTGTTGCTGCTGAGCCTGATCACCTTCATCACCGGGATGTTCATGGAGGAGGTCTCGGCACTGATGCTGCTGACGCCGATCTTTGCCCCGGTGGCGATGATGGCGGGTATCGATCCGGTCCATCTCGGCATCATCATCACCCTCAATATCACCATCGCGCTGATCACGCCGCCCATGGGCGCCTGCGTCTTTGTCGCCGCCGCCGTCAGCCGGCTGGAGATCACCGCGCTGTTTCGCACCATCTGGCCCTTCGTGGTCATCGCCCTGCTGGTCCTGGTGGCACTGATCCTGGTGCCGTCACTGACCCTGTGGCTCCCGACCACCCTGGGATGAGGCAACCATGACCCAAGATCGCTCTTCTCGTGATGCCTGCCGCGATCCGCGCCACACACCGATCCCCCTCGCGTCGGAACCAGCCTGGTCGCAGCTACGCCAGATTGCCATCCAGGGGCTCGACGAGCCGCTGGTGCCGATGAGCCTGGCACCGGCGCCGGTGAAGGTATTTCCGGCCTACGCCCGCCTCGGCATCCCCGGGGCGATCAACGAGTGCTACGTGCGCGAAGGCGTCTACCGCCGGGTGCTTGCCGCGGCCCGCTCGCTGCCCCAGGGCGTCGGTTTGATCGTGCTCGACGGCTGGCGTCCCTGGCGGGTCCAGCAGTACCTGTTCGAGACCTTGATGGAGGCGATTCGCGGCAATCACCCCGACATCGGCGAGGATGAACTGCTCGAGCGCACCCGGGAGTTCGTCGCAGAGCCGAGCACCAGCCCGACCGGCCCCAGCCCGCACTTGAGCGGTGGCGCGGTCGACGTGACCCTGTGCGACGAAGACGGCCTGCCGCTGCCCATGGGTACGCTGTTCGACGAGGCGATACCGGCCTCCCACACGGCCTTCTACGAAGCCAAGGAGGCCCCCGACGCGACCGAACGCGAGGTCCGCGACAATCGTCGCCTGCTCTACCACACCATGGCCGCCCAGGGCTTCACCAACCTGCCCAGCGAATGGTGGCACTTCGACTTCGGCGACCAGCTATGGGCGCACTACGGCGGCCACCCCAAGGCGCTGTACGGCCCGGCGGAACTCGACACCATCGAGAATCGCTGGCGGCGCCAGCTTTAGGGAAATGACTCAGCGCAGCGCCACGGCCTCGAGGGGGCCAGCAAACCACTGCTGGCGCAGGCCGCGCTGCTGATCGAGGATCAGCGCGAGGTAGTCGTGCAAGGGGTGGGCGGCGCTCAGGCCCTCGCGATGGCGCCTGAGCGCTGCCTGGTGTGGCATCTGCTCGGCGGGCTGGTGCAACCCGCTGGCCTTATCGGCAAGGGTCGCAAGCGACGGCAGCAGCAGGTGGCTGGCGCCGCTCGCCAGGGCGATGGCGATACCGGCAGCGTCGAAGTCCCCGAGATACAGATGCGGGCGCTGATCACGAAAGCGCTCGCCCCAGGCCGCCGCCAGGGCATCAAACCCCTGGCGGTAGAGGGTGTCGCCACGATAGACCACCAGCGGGGCGACGAGCTCGCCCAGCGCTCCCAGGGTGCCATCCAGCTCATAGAAGCTGTCCAGATTTTCTACCTGCACCAGTGCGTCGAAGGCGTCCAGGCTGAGGTCGCGCCAGTCCAGGTCGCGAATCTCTCGCGGGGTGGTGGCAAGCCATGCCGGCGTTGTCGAGGCCGGGGCGCTGACCAGCACCCTGGACTGGCGGGGTGCTGCGCGATTGGCCTTGTCCTCGTCAAAGCCGTGCGCAGCCTGCTCACGGGTGGAGCGCCCACGGGTGGTGGCGTCGATGGGCCGGTGGCCCAGCTCCTGAAGCGTGGAGTCGATGGCTTCAAGCAGGCGCCGGTCAAAGCGCAGCGTAGCCCCCCGGCGATAGTCATCGAGTCTGATGTCCTGCGCGTCGCAGAACGCCTCGATCGCTACGATCGCCTTCAGCGAGCGCTTGCGCTCCACCATTCGGGCAGCTTTTAGCTCCCGGGCGATACGCGAAAGCACCGCGTAGTCGGTCGGCTTCAATGCCCCTTCCGCCACGCCTAGACCACCAGCGCCAGGCTGACGTCGTGGATCAGCTGGACGTCGTTGAAGGGCCCGGCCGGGCTCTCGTCGGGGATCAGCCGAAAGGCTCGCTGCTCCTCGCGGGGCAGGCCCTGGTACTCGGCGATGACCTGAAACAGCCAGATCTCCGGGTCCCACTCGAGCTCGCTCTCGCTCAGGTACGCCAGAGCGCTGGTGCCCGACGAGGCGCCAGCGGCGGGCGCCTGCTGGTCGACCACGTCCAGGTAGAAGCGCTCGACGTCCTGCTTGAGCGCCTGCTGGCGGGCCTCCACCATGCTCTGCGCCTCGACCATGGCAGGGCCTGCCACCTCGGCCTGTTCCGGCCGGTGGACCGCCACCGGCAACTGGTGCAGCAGCCCCGTGAGCACCTCGGTGTCGCGATGGTGATCCAGCGCCGGGGCGGCGGCGGCGTGCAGCGGGCTTGCGTGGTTGAACAGCTCCGGCACCTCGCTGCGCCGGGTGTAGTTGCCCGGCACAAAGCCCGGATGCTCACGCAGGAAGGCGGCCATGCCGGCCACCAGCCGGCTCTGCTTCTGCTGCTGGCGAAAGCGCGCCATCAGCTCGATCAGTCTTCCCTGGACCTCGCGCAGGTTGGTGTAGTGCTGGCTCAACTGCTGCTGCAGCTGGCTGATCAGCAGCTTGCGCAGGGCGCCGTCGCTGCCGACCAGATCGATCAGCTCGTCGAAGTCGATCAGCGCCATGCCGTCGAGCAGGCGCACGATCTGCTTCTGGGCGCGGTCGTTCTCGCGGATCTTATCGTTGAGTCGGCTGACGAAGCCGAAGTCACTGTTGAGCCGCTGCCACAGGCTGTCGATGGCGTCGGCGAAGCGGCCGTTGAGGTCGTCCACCTCCTGGCGCAGACGCAGCATCAGCGGCCCCTGCTGCCAGTGCTCGCCCAGGCTGACCGCCTCGCGGTAGCTCTGCACCAGGTTGCGAATCTGCTCCAGGGTCTCGCCGACGTCGGCGTTGACGTGGCGGCGGGTCTCGTCGGCCAGCATCTCGGCAATCAGCTCGCGCACCTTGGGGGTCAGCTTGACCGCGCCGTGCTCGTCGGGCCGCCACAGAATCCGCGCCGCCAACAGCTTGCGCAGGGCGCCTTCGGTGAGGGTCTCCAGCGGCACCTCGTCGCGGGTATAGCCCTGCATCAGCACGTCGGCGTAGCGCCCCAGCAGCGACAACCGCTCGGTGCCGGTGGCGACCAGCCGGCTCTCGAGCGAGTGTTCCTCGCTCATAGCAGCGTCTCCTGGCGGGCCGGTGCCTCGTCATCCACCGGCAGGTTCTCCTCGTCGCGGATAAAGCGCACCAGCTCCACCAGATAGTCGATCTTGGCGGTCACCAGAAAGACCTGGCGGTCGGCGTGGGGCTGCAGCAGGTAGCCGTGCTCCTTCAGACGCTTGAACACCTGCTTCATCTGGGCGTCGAGCTGCTCGCTCTGGGAGCCGAAGAAGGGATCGGTGGCCAGCCGCTCCAGGCGCTCGCGCAGGCTCTGGTTGTCCTCGCACTTGGCGCTGAACTCGGCGGGCTTGAGCACGTCACCGGGGGCCGCCAGGGAGTCCTGGCCCAGCGCCTCCTGCACCAGCTGCAGCCATTCAAGCAGCGGCAGCAGGCTGTTGACGGTCTCGCCGAGCTGGCGCGACAGCTGCTCGCGGGCGTCTTCGTTGAGCTGACGCCAGGCCAGAAAGTGGACGCTGCGATCCTCGTTGGTGGCCAGGCGGCGGTTGAGCGGGCGCAGGTAGATGTCGATCTGCTCACGCACCTCCTCGTCCTGGAGCTTGCGAAAGGCGCTCTCGTCGCTGATGGCACAGATGAACTCGCCGGCCAGCAGCCGTTCGAGCAGGGGACCATGTTCGATCATTGGGTGACCTCCTCGGCGCTGCGCTGCTTGAGACGCTGAGCCAGCTTGCTCAACCGCGGTTCGATGCGCTTGAGCCGGCGCCGGCCCGGCTGGGCGGCGTCACGGTCGATCAGGTAGCGGTTGTGGAACAGCAGCAGCACGTCGGACTCCGGATTGGGGAAGGCGCCGACGATGTGAATATGGTTGCTGTCGCAGGCCTCGAACAGCTTCTCGACGTTGTGGTAGGCCAGGGTGCCGATCTCGTCGATGGGCCAGTGCACGCTGATCTCGGCCTGACCGCGCAGCAGTCGGGTAAAGGCCAGCAGGAACTTGCACAGGATCAGGTAGGCCATGCCGTGGCTCGAGGATTCGAGCAGCTGGCGATCGTTCTTGATCACAAGGTCAGTGCCGCCCTCGTTGAGGTGCAATTCCAGCCGCAGCAGGCTCTCGAAGCTGTACTGCTGGTCGCTGCGCAGCAGGTCGACCACGTCGGCCAGGGCGTTGAGGTAGTCGTCCCCCGGCAGTCCGCCGGTCTCCTGCCAGTCGCGATAGTCCTGGGCGAAGCGCTTGAGCGGCTCCCAGAAGCCCAGCTCGTCGATGGTCGACTGAATGCGCACTTCGGCCTTGGTGATGCCCTCCAGGCGCAGGTCGTCGGCGACCTCTTCGGACAGCCGCCGACTCTGGGCACTGATGCGCCGGTTGAGGTCACGAAAGACGGTAAAGAACTTGTCCAGATCGGCGCCGAGATTGCGCCCCTGCTGGACCAGCTGCTGCTGCTGGTCCTCGAGCAGCTTGAGCATCCCGCGCAGCAGCGGCAGCAGCCGGCGCGGGCTGGGCTCGGCACCGTCGGCGGCGTCATCCTCGCGCAGCTTGGCGCGCTCGGCGCTCATGGTATCGACAAAGCCGGTGCTGGCGCCCTTGATCAGCTCGCTTTCGACCTGCTCGCAGCCCTTGCGCAGGGCGTCCATCTCGCGCCCACGCTCCGACAGCGCCTGGCGGGTGCGCTCGATGCGCTCGTGGACGTCGCCGGGGGCATCGTGCCGGGGCGCCGGCGAGGGGTCCAGCGGCAGTTGCTCGACCTGCACCAGCAGTGGCTTCAAGGCATCGATCACCTCGGCCTCGGCGCTGCGTCGGGCCTTCAGTTCGCCCAGCGCCTGCTGGTGGCCGGCACGGTCGGACTGGAATTCGGCCTTGCGCTGCTCGCGTTCGCGCTCGGCACCCTCCTTGTCACGTACCAGCCGGGTTTCCTTGTCGACCAGCTCGGGCTTGCGCTGGCCCCAGTCCAGGCGCATGAAGCGGCGATAGTCTTCCAGCTGCTCCTGGCGCGAAGCGGTCAGCCGGATACGCTCGTCCAGCGAGGCCAGTCGCGCCTTGGTGTCCTTCAGCGAGGCCAGGTCCACGCCCTGCTCCTGCAGTTCACGGTCGAAGGCGGCCTCGAGCTCCTGGCGCTGGCGCTGATGCTCGCTCTTCTGGTCGCTCTGGTACTGCTTCAACTGGCGGATCTGGTCGTCGACGCCGTCGAGGCGGCTCTGGCCGTCGGCCTTCACCTCCAGCATCTGCGCCTGGTGGGTCTTGGCCAGGGTATCCAGGGCGGCGCGCTTCTCCTCCTTTAGCCCATCGTGGCTGGCGCGCTGGGCGGCCAGCGCCTCCTCCAGGCCCTGACGCCGCGCCTTCTGCTGGCGGGCGTGACGCTCCTGCAGCTGGCTACGCGCGTCGCGGGCGTAGTCGACCTCGGACTCGGCGCGCTTGAGCTCCATACGCGCACGGCGCACCGCTTCCTCGGCGGACTGTACCCGCTCATTGGCCGCCTTCATCTGGCGCTCGGCGGCCTGCACCGCGCTCTCGGCACGCACCTCGGCGGCCTCGGCCTGCTCGATGGCGGCCAGCAGACTGGCCTCCTCCTGGGCGTACTCGGGCACCTCGACCGCGGCCAGATCCAGGCTCACCCCGAACAGCTCGTCGTGGTCCTGCTCGCCGACACGGGGCGACAGGTCGCGGCGCTCCAGCAGCTCCGGCGCGATCACCTTGCCCAGACGCTGCTCCCAGCCGGGACGATGGAAGCGCAGGAAGTGGCGCAGGGTGCCCTGGGCCGGGTCACGTTGCTGGTGCAGGCCATAGGTGTGAGCTTCGGCCCTGGCGAGCTGATGGCGGGCATCATTGAGTTCCTTTTCGGCCTGATCGCGGGCGCGCTTGAGGGTGTCGAGCTCCTCACGCAGCGCCCCCAGCGTCTCGCTCGCCGCCTCGCGGTCGGTCTGGGCCTGGTCGAGGCGAGCCTGGGCCAGCTCCGCCTCCTGGATTTCCTCGGCGCTGGCAGCGCTGGCGGCCAACTGGGCCTTAAGCTCGGCCAGCCGCTCGACGCCGCTTTCCAGGCGCTCACGGTAGCTCTCGTCGAGCTCCTGGCGCTGCTGCTGGTAGCGCTGTTCGAGCTCGCTTTCCTGACGCCACTGCTGGTCACGCAGCTCTTCGCGGGTCTCGCCCAGCTCGTCGATGCGCGCCTGGGTCTCCTCGGTCTGGCGGGCCAGCTCATCGCCCAGCTCACGCAGGCGTCCTTCAAGGCGTGACTGGCTTTCCTGGAAGGCGTTCTGCATCACCGCCAGGTGCTCGCGCAGCTGCTGGCTCTGGTCGCGCCACTGGGGCAGCGCCTGGACGTCACGCTCCAGCGCCGGCATGTCGGCCTCCTCGTAGGCCTCGAAGGTCGCCTGCAGGTCAGAAAGCTCGCGCTGGGTCTGCTCCAGCTCGCTGGTCATCTCGCTCAAGCGGTCGTTGAGGGCGTCGCGGGCCTGTTCGTAGGCGGCTTCACGCTCCTGGAACTCACGCTGGCGGTTGCCGATCTCGGCCTCGGCGTCGGCCAGGGTGCGCTCGGCGCGGTGGCGGTCGGCCTCGAGCTGGGGCTTCAACTGCCACAGGGTCGTCTCGCGCTCGGCGATCTCCTGATCGAGCTCATCGAGCTTGCCAAGCGATCGCTCCAGCGGCTCCAGTCGCTTGGACTGGCGCATCTGGGCGATCCACTCCCGTGCCTTGGTATTGCGGATGCGGGTCACCGGCAGTTCGACACCGTCCTCCTCGAAGATCGCCGCCAGCATGGTCTTGAGGGTATCCATCTTGCCCTCCTTGGCGTGCACCGCGCTGATCAGCTTCTCCATATGGCGGATGCGATGCTCCGGCTTGACCAGGCTGAACTGGGCAGCCATCTGGCGAAGACGCAGGCTTTCCTTGCGGTTGCCCTGCTGGTGGGTGAAGTCGTTCTGGATCACCGAACGAAACTCCGAGGTGGCACCCAGCTTGGGCGACACCGGAATTCCCTCACGACGCAGCTGGCTGGCCCAGTCGCTGTAGTCCAGCGCCGCCACCCCGGCCTCGCTCTCCACCAGATAGTGCCCGGGCTGGTAGGGCGCACCGACAAAGCGATACTCGACGCCACCGTCGCTCTTGCGGGTCAGCACCGCCTGGCAGACGTTGCCCGCCTCGCGGCGGTACTCATAGATCAGGTAGCTGTTGCGGTTGGGCAGGTAGAAGGCGTCGAACTTCTTGCGGGTCTTGGGCACCACCTTGTTGGGCAGCTCACCGTAGAACACCGGGACCAGACGCTGCAGCGTGGTCTTGCCCGAGGCGTTGGTGCCGCAGATGTTGGTATGGCCGTCGACGTCCAGCTCGACCACCCCCTCGAGGTGGCCGTGGATCATCACGATGCGCAACAGGTGAGCCATTGGGATTCCTTGATCGCTTGCCCGGTAGGAGGGCTATTCTGCCAGAGACGAAGCGCCCTGACAGTGCGACCAGAGTTGCCCGACAGCAAGCTTTCGCCTACAAGGTTCCTGCGACAGGGAGAGCCCGACGCGCCCCGTCACCCCGAACGACTCCTTGCTCCGCATCCATCCATCGCTATCCACGCACCACACCACAGGGGAAGACCGCCATGCACTTCGCCACCCTCGGCCCCGAGGACAGCAACCACGCCCTGGTGCTCGCCCGCTATCTCGACGATCGCAGGCTCAAGGAGCCTGACCTCACCGACATCGAGCCCCGGATCAGCCTGGTGGATGACTTCATCGGCGCCTTCGAAAAGCTGGTCGCCGGAGGCTACGACTATGTGCTGCAGGTCAGCGCCCACCCCAGCCACGCCGACTGCGTCGGGCGCTTCATGCATCGCGCCTTTCCGGTGGACGCCTTCATCGCCCCCAGCCGCCCGCTGGCGCTGGTAGCCCGCGCTGACGTGGCCCAGCCGAAAAGCGTGCTGCGACAGCCCGCCACCCGCCACTACACCGACCTTTCGGCCTTCGCGGAACACGACGCCCCCACTATAGTCGCCGCCCTCGAGCATCTGCTGGACGGCCAGGCCGACGCCGCCATCGTCGCCGAGGACGCCATCGAGCGTCATCCCGACCGGCTGCGGGTGATCCAGCCACTGGGCCCCGCCCTGGATACCTGGATCCTTTACGCCAATCGGCCCCTGTTCCCGGACAGGGAGCAGGGGCCGATGCTGGGCGCCAACGACGCCATGGTGGAGCACTTCAGGGAGACGAGTCGTCGCGCGGATCGAGGCTAAACCTCACGGAACGACGCGACACTTGCCGCCACGCCTTTACACTGGCCAGGGCACGAAGATGACACCGAGCCCGAGCGCCACCAGGGCAGCCCTTAGCCACCAGGCGAAACGCCCGATCAGCCCGTAGGAAACAAGGCCGAGGCCGATCAGCACGCCCAGGGTGGTGGCCAGGGCAGCGAAGACGCCGGAGCCAAGGTCGAGCAGCGCCGGGTGCGCGACCATCGCCAGCGGAATGACGTAGAGCCCGACCCCCAGCGCCATGGCCTTGCCCGCCACCTTCAGCCAGTTTTCGTCGGCCATGCCGGCGGCGATGAACACCGCACCGCACACCGGCGGGGTAATAGTGGACAGCAGCGCGAACCAGAACACGAACAGGTGGGCGGTCAGTAGCGGCAGGCCCAGTTCGGTCAGCGCCGGCCCCGCCACCGAGACGCAGATGACGTAGGCGGCGGTAGTCGGCACCTCCATGCCCAGCACCAGGCAGGCCAGAGCGGTAAGCAGCAGCGCCGGCCACAGCTGCCCACCGGACAGCGACAGGATCGCCGAGGTAACCTTGACCCCGAGCCCGGTCAGCGACAGCACCCCGATGACCAGGGAGGCGCACAGGATGATCGCGCCGATGACCGCGATCTGGCGCCCGGCGGTCAGCGCTGCCTGGGCCAGGCGGGCGCGGAACTCCGCCCCCGACACCTTCAGCTCGGCGTTCATGGCCAACAGCGCAAGGCCTGCGAAGATCGCCACGCTGGCGGCGTACTGGGGGGTATTGCCGGCGTGGAAGATGCGCTCGAGCAGGATCGCAAAGGGCACCGCGAAGAACAGTGCGGTGGTGATCACCTCGCGCGCTGCCGGGCGGTCCTCGGCGGCCACCGGCTTGAGATCGAAACGGGTGGCGAAGGCGTTGATGCCGAGCCACACCGTGGCGAAGTAGAGAAAGGCCGGCAGCAGCGCCGCGGCCATGATCTCGGTGTAGGGGGTGCCGGTCAGCTCGACCATGACGAAGGCCCCGGCGCCCATCAGCGGCGGCATGATCTGGCCCCCGGACGAGGCCACCGCTTCCACCGCCGCCGCCAGCGAGCGTGGATAGCCGAGTCGCGCCATGGACGGGATGGTGATGGCTCCAGTGGAGGCCACGTTGGCCGACGCCGAGCCCGAGATCGAGCCCATCAGCGCACTGGAGATCACCGATACCTTGGCACCACCACCGGTCAGGCGGCCCGCCGCGGCGCCGGCCAGGTTCATGAAGCCACGCCCCGCCTCGCCCGCGTTGAGCACCGCACCGAAGATCACGAAGATCGCCACCACCGAGACACTGACCCCGGTCAGCTTGCCCCACAGCCCGCCCTCGGCGATGGTCAGCGAACCGACCAGGCTGGCCATGGGCAGGCCAGGATGACCAAACTCGCCGGGCACGTACTGGCCCAGGGCCGCATAGCCCAGCGCGATCGCGGTCACCAGCGGCAGCGGCCAGCCGATGGCACGCCGGGCGGCCTCCAGCGCCACCACAATCAGCAGCAAGCCCACCGCCATCTGCAGGGGGGTGTCGATAAAGCCGTACTGGCCGCTCAGGGCGTCCTCGTTCAAGGCGATATAACCGCAGGCGGCGATACCGAGGGCGGTCAGCCCCAGGCCACTGATGCGCTGCCACGGCGTGCGGGCGGAAAACACCAGCACCCAGGGCAACACCAGCGCCATATGCAGTGGCCGACTGATCAGCGCCGGCGTCAGGCCGTGGAAGATCAATCCCAGGTGAAACACCACCGACAGGGCACCGAGCGCGATCCAAAACGGGCCACCCGGCCACGGCGAACGAACAGGGTCACGCGCGTCGGCCGCTGCGGCCGACGAAGAAGCGTCGCTTGAGTTCATGAATTCAGCACATCATCGATGAAACGGAGCGGGCCCACTGGGGCCCGCCGGGCGGAGGCCTGGACAGGATCGTCTCAGCGCAGGGCCTCGGGCACCTTCACGTCGACCTCGTCGTAGTAGCGCAGGGCGCCGGGGTGCAGCGGACCCTCGAGGTTGGTCAGCATCTGCGGCGAGATCGCCTGCCACCAGGGCGAGGTCTCGGCCATGGCCTCGCGGCGCTCCCAGAAGGTCTTGGTCAGGGTGTAGGCGGTGTCCTCGTCCATCGCGCTGGTGGTGTAGGCCACCACCGGCAGCGAGGTGGTCAGCACGTCCTCGTCGATGCCCGCGTAGGTGCCGGCGGGGATGGTCTGGGGGGCGGCGCCGGTGGCCTCGACCTGTGCTTCGGTGAACGACACCAGGCCGACATCATGGCTCGCGGCGGTCTCGATCACGTTGGGTGCCGGGAAGGAGCTGGCGGTGGCAAAAGCGTCGATCTGGCCGTTCTTGAGCGCGTCGGGGGCGCTGCCCACGTCGGCATCGTCGACCTCGACCTGGTCGGCGAGCTCGAATAGCTCGAGATAGCGTGCGGCCTCGCGGGCACCGAAGGAGCCCTGGCCGATCAGCAGGTGCTTGCCGGCCAGTTCATCGATGCCGAGGGTGTCCTGCTCGCCCGCCACCACGAAGTGCATGGTCAGCGAGGGAATCGGGAAGAGTGCACGAATGTCCTGCAAGCGCGGATGGTTGCGACTCTCGAACGGGCCGGTACCCTCGCGGGCGCGGGTCACCAGGCCGGGCGGTGAGGTGAAGACGTAGTTGCCGGGACGCGCCATCACCTCCATGACGTTCTGCACCGAGCCCTGGCTCTCTTCCAGGGTCAGGGTCATGTCACCCTCGGTGCCGGCCTTGATCGCCTCGGACAGCTCCACTCCCATCTGGTAGTAGGCGGTGCCGGCGGAGGCGGACTTGTAGGTCAGGCGGGTCTGGGCGTGGGCGCTTGCGGCGGTCAGCACGACGCTACCGGCGAGCACAGCCGTCAGGGCCTTGAGGCCACGGCTTCGAAGATGACGCATTGAGGGGGTCTCCAGTCGACAGCGGGCGTGGCCAGTGCCTCGTTTTGCTTATGCTCCCGCCAGGCTTCAGGATCTGGCGGGAATGGCCGGCCAACAGCATATTCGACTGGCGTGATTCGTGCCACGGCGCCAAGACACTCGTGGCCCCAAGAAAAAGTCGCGGGCGCCGAGCATAGCGACGCCCGTGGCCAATGATGTCAGACGCCCGCGCTATCAGGGCAGGCAGCGTGACACCAGTTTCAGCGGTAGAAGGCGGGACGCTCGGCCAACGCGATCGGCTCGACCTGCTGCGAATGCCGCGCCTTGACGCAGGCGTCACTGGTCACCGCCGCCACATAGCCATCCCAGGCGGTAGGGCCATGCCGCTCGCCCTTGGCGGTGGCATCGACCCACTCCTGAAACTCCACATCGAAGGCGTCGATAAAGCGGTCCTTCCAGTGGGTGATCACGCCCAGAGAATCCCGTGCGCTGTGACGCAGCGGCACGCTCGCCGGTTGCGGCAGATCGGCAACGCCGCTCTCCCCCACCAGTTCGCAGCGAATGTCATAGCCGTACTGGCAGTTGAGGAAGCTCTCGATGGTGATGACCATGCCCTTGCGGGTGCGCAGGATGATCAGCGAGGGGTCCTGCAGATCACCCTCCACCAGGCTGGAAACCCGCGGCTGGATGACCTGGGCGCTGACGTAGTCGTCCTCCAGCAGCCAGCGCATCACGTCGAACTCGTGGACGCAGGAATCGATCAGGCCCGCATCGCCGGAGAAGTTGGCCTGGGCATTGCGATGCGCGCACTTGGCGATCAGCGGCTGGCCGATGCCACCCTCGTCGAGCAGCGCCTTCAGCTGGCGGTATGCCCAGTCGAAACGGCGCATGAAGCCTACCTGGACCAGCGCACGACCCGAGGCAATCTCGGCCTCGACGATACGCAGGCAGCCCTCGGCGGTGGTGGCCAGTGGCTTTTCGCAGAATACCGGCTTGCCCGCCTCGATGGCGGCCAGTACGAATTCCTCGTGGGTCGGTCCCCAGGAGGTCACCACCACGGCGTCGACCTCGGCGGCGTTGATGACGTCGTGGCCGCTGGCATAGGCCCTGGCCTCGATGCCGACCTCGTCGATGGCGGCCTGCGCCTGCTCGAGGCCGACATCACTGGCGGCCACCACCCTCGCACCCTTGAGGGTATGGTTCAGCCGGCGCATATGTTCCTTGCCGATGGCTCCGGTACCGATGATGCCGATAGATAGCGTCATGTCTGGCTCCTTTCTGTTATTGACCACTTGTTGAAATCGCACCTGCTGCCCTCGTATGGGTCGAAAACGTCGTGTGGGCAGCGTCAAGGCTCTACCAGCGTCGCGGCGCTGGTGCCAGAGCCAGGTGGCGTGGCCGCCCGATCGCTCGGGCGGCCATGTCACTTAGCCTTGTTGAGGGTTGGGGTCATCACACATGGGGATCGTCTGCGGCAAGCGCCGCCGCCGGGCGACGACGATGAATCCAGATCGAAGCGCACACGAAGTACACCAGCGACAGCGGAATCACCAGCCACTTGAAGGTTTCCACGTAGTCGACGACAGCGGCGTTGTCACCGGTCCATGACCACAGTGCCGCCAGGATGATGATCACCAGGCAGGCAAACGAGATCAGGTACAGCGGATCACGACGATTGACCGCGGGCTGCGCCTGGGGCGACTCGCCGGGCAGTTCCGGCGGATCCACCGGGCCATAGGCCTCTTCGTAATAGTCGATACCGGACTCGGTGTTCGCGCCCATCCGGCGGCACAGCAGCGGGTAGAGCAGAAAGCTCAGGGTCCACACCGGGAGAAACACGACAAACAGATGCACCTGGGGCAGGGCAATGAGCACGACGCCGAGGATCACCCCGATGGCCCAGGTCAGCATGGCCGGACGATTGTCCTCGAGCCCCTGATGTTCGCGCCACAGCGGGCGGATCGACAGGCGCGGCAGCAGGAAATGCTCGGCGGCGATGATCGCGCCGATGGGGGCCATCATCATCACGAAGTAGGACAGGACGTTGAGCAGCGAACCGAAGACGAACGGGAAGCAGGCGACGACCGTGGTGGCAGCCCCCACCACCAGGGCAACGTTGAACGGCTTGTGACGATGGAACACCGCCTGGAATGCGAGCCCAGAGCGATAGAGGCTGGGGATCGAAGTGGTCCAGCCGGCGATCACTACCGCCACCAGCCCCATGGCGCCGAGCAGACGGAAGGCGATGGCGCCCGGATCAAGATCGACCATGGCTTCCTTGAGCAGCATCGCCGAGGTGGCGCCAAGGATGCCCGCACAGACCCAGGCCATGAAGTGGCCGATGTACATGCCAGAGGCCGAAAAGTAGCCGTAGGAGGACTTGCGCGCGAAGCGCAGGATGCTCATGTCGCTCATGCCGAGGTGCATCGGCAGGTTGATGCCCCAGGCCCAGGCGGCGATGACCCACATGTTGATGCCAGGCTCGCCTTCGGGAGTAACGCCGGTCCACACCAGTGCACCGAGCACATTGCCCAGGCCATCGATGCCTTGCTCGGCGCCCAGGTGGGTGACGATGGGGATCGACAGGATACCGCTGACCAGGAACATGATCGCCATCCAGGGCGCGCATACGGTGGAAAAGTTGGCGATGCGCTTGAAGCCCTTGAGGGTCAGCCAGACGGTAAAGGCGCCGACCAGCAGCGCCAGGATCACGAAGCTGGCACTGGTGGGATAGAGTCCCACCTGGGGCGGAATATCGGTCAGCACCCGGAAGGCCGAGGCCGAGACCGTGATCATGGCGCCGGCAATGACGGCGTAGAAGACACCATTGAGGATGTTGTAGACGGTGGAGATCTTCTTGCCGGCAAGCCGGGCCAGGAACCAGTACACCGTCATGCGGGTGCGGGTAGCCACCGGACTGCAGATCCAGGCCCAGGACAGCACCGCCATGAAATTACCGAGAATCAGGCCCCAGATCAGATCACCGGTGGAAACACCTAAGGTGACCAGCGCTGCGCCGATGACGAATTCGGTGCCGGCCACGTGCTCACCGGAGTAGGCCCCGAGAAAGTACTTGCCGCTCAACTGCCGGCTGGGGGGAATGCGTTGATATTCGAGCTCTTCGCTCTGGGCGTTGTCGTCCGCTGTCGCGGTCGCCTGCGCCCCTGCCGCTTCTGTGCTCATAACGTTGTCCACTTGTTATTGGAGGATCGATGGCCCTTGTGACCGGTTGCAAACGGTCAGGACTCCAACCTCGGCGGTCCATGCTTTTCCACGGCCCGCACCAAATGAAACATACATTCCGAAAGAAAAAACAAAAAACCAAACGTTCTATACTTTAGTCGACTCGAACGCCTGATCCGACAAAATTGTAAATAACGTAATCCATGACGACACCTTTAACTGAATTGGCGCACACAAACATCATCTATCCGCCTTAACCACTCGCTCCAGTCCCACGCTTCAACACCTGCCGCGATAGCCAAAAAGAAGGCGCCGGATTCGGCGCCTTGGCAAGCGTGAAACGGCGCAACCGGATAGCATCCGCCCCCGGTACGCCGCAGCATCGCCGACGGGACAGGGCACCAACGCCGAAGCGGGACGCTTGATGCATCGCCAAGGCGACACACGCACCGCTACGGCGTCATACGCAGTCACAGGACCACAGCTACAGCTACAGCGTCGGCATGGTGAAGTGACCGCCGCTATCACGTACCTCGCTGGGCCAGCGCTGGGTGATGGTCTTCATGCGGGTGTAGAAGCGCACGCCGTCGGGGCCATGCATATGCAGCGGGCCGAACAGCGAGCGCTTCCAGCCGCCAAAGCTGTGAAAGGCCATGGGCACCGGGATCGGCACGTTGACGCCGACCATGCCGACCTGAATGCGCTCGCAGTACTGGCGAGCGGCGGCGCCGTCACGGGTAAAGATGGCGGTACCATTGCCGTATTCGTGGTCGTTGACCATGGCCAGGGCGTCTTCGAAGCTGTCGACGCGGGCGATCGCCAGCACCGGGCCAAAGATTTCCTCGCGGTGGATGCGCATGCCCGGCGTGACGTGGTCGAACAGCGAACCCCCGACGAAGAAGCCATTGCCGGCGTTGTCGATAGTCGCCTCGCGTCCGTCCACCACCAGCTCGGCGCCCTCGTCGACGCCGGCCTGGATATAGCCGACCACCTTGTCCAGGTGAGCGCGGGTGACCAGCGGCCCCATGTCGTGGTCGGGCCCCTCCTTGATGCCGGGGCCGACGCTCAGCGTCTGCAGCCGTTCGACCAGCTTGGCGCGCAACCGCTCGGCGGTCTCCTCGCCCACCGGCACCGCCACCGAGATCGCCATGCAGCGCTCGCCGGCGCTGCCGTAGGCCGCGCCCATCAACGCATCCACCGCCTGGTCGAGGTCGGCATCGGGCATCACCACCATGTGGTTCTTGGCGCCGCCCAGCGCCTGAACCCGCTTGCCGTGGGCAGACGCCGTGGCGTAGATGTATTCGGCGATGGGCGTCGAGCCGACGAAGCTGACCGCCTGCACCCGCTCATCGGTGAGCAGCACGTCCACGCTCTCCTTGTCGCCATTGACCACGTTAAACACGCCGTCCGGCAGGCCGGCTTGCTTGAGCAGCTCGGCCAGACGCATCGGCGTGGACGGATCCTTCTCCGATGGCTTCATCACGAAGGTGTTGCCACAGGCCAGCGCCACCGGGAACATCCACATCGGTACCATGGCCGGGAAGTTGAACGGTGAGATGCCGGCGCACACGCCCAGCGGCTGCATCAGCGAGAAGCTGTCGACACCGGTGCCGACGTTGAGGGAATGTTCGCCCTTCTGCAGGTGCGGTATGCCGCAGGCGAATTCCACCACCTCGAGCCCGCGTGTCAGCTCGCCCTTGGCGTCGGAGAACACCTTGCCGTGCTCGGAGGAAATCAGCCGCGCGATCTCGTCGGCGTGCTCTTCCACCAGCGCCTTGAACTTGAACAGAATGCGTGAACGCTTGAGCGGTGACATTTTGGCCCAGCCGGGGAAGGCTTCGTCGGCGACGCGGATGGCGTCACGGGTCTCGTCGGCGCTGGACAGTGCTACCTGACGTGTCACCTCGCCGCTGGCCGGGTCGAAGACCTCGGCAGTGCGGCCACTGTGGCTGGCCTGGGGCTGGCCGGCGATAAAGTTGCCCAGAATGGTCATGCGGTGCTCCTGATACAAAGAGTTATCGAACAGATGACTGAAGACATCGGCACGGGGGTCGCTGTCACGAGGCCAGGGCCAGCCCGGCCTCGTCGCAGCAGCGTGCAAGATGGTCATAGCCCTTGCGGGCATAGGTCAGTGGATGGGCCACGGCGGGATCCTGCTCGGCCTCCACCACCACCCAGCCCTGGTAGTCGTGCGCGACCAGCCCCTGGAACAACCGGCCATAGTCGATGAAGCCATCACCGGGCACGGTGAACATGCCGTCCAGTACCCCTTCCAGGAAGCTCCGGTTGCGGTTGCGCACATCGGCCAGCACCTCGGCACGGATATCCTTGCAGTGCACATGGTTGACGCGTGCAGCGTGACGCTCGAGCACGCCGAACGGATCGCCACCGGCAGCCACCAGGTGGCCGGTGTCCAGCAGCAGGCCCAGCGCCGGTCCGGTGGCCGCCATCAGCCGGTCGATGTCGGCCTCGGATTCCACCAGCGTTCCCAGATGGTGGTGATAGGCGATCTGCACGCCCTCGCGCTGGCAGTGTTCGGCCACCTGGTCAAGGCGCTCGGTAAACAGCGTCCATTCCTCGTCGCTCATGGTGGGGCGATGGCTCAGCGGTACCCCCATCTGTCCATGCACGCAGCGCGAGACCTCGCAGAACACCATGACCCTGGCGCCGAGCGCCTTGAGCAGTTCCAGATGGGGCGTCAGCGCTGCGATCTCCTCCTCGGCGCTGCGGGTCAAAAGCTCGGCGCTGTACCAGCCTGACACCAGCGACAGTTGGTGACGCTCGAGGATCGGCCCCAGGGTGGCAGCGTCGCGGGGGAACTTGTGGCCCAGCTCGAAGCCGTCGAAACCGGCCTCTCGTCCCTCGGCGAGGCAGGTCTCCAGCGGGGTGTCTCCGCCCAGCGAGGGCAGGTCATCGTTGGTCCAGGTCAGGGGGTTGATGCCCAGTCTTATGCTCATGGCGTCCTCCGGCGTTCGGTGCTCCAGGCGCCGGCGCGCCTGGAATATTTGGTTGTTGTGGCAGAGCGGACTCGGGCCTAGAGATTTCTGGCCTGACGCGCCTTGTGGGACTGATAGCGCTCGCGGGCGTCCACCACTTCCTGACGCGGCGAGACTTCAGGCACCGCCACGTCCCACCAGGCACCACCTTCCTTGGTGTCGTTGAGGCCATCGGTGTCGATGGCGATCACATAGCTGATGTCGGACGCCTTGGCGCGCTCGAGGGCCTGCTCAAGCTCAGCGATATTGGCGACCTTCTCGCTATTGGCGCCCAGGGCGGCGGCGTGGGCGGCGAAGTCGGTCTTGGGCGCGCCGGCCTCGACGCTCAGGCAGTCCTCCAGCCGGTTGTTGAAGCCGGGGCCGCCGCAGAATTGCTGAAGTCGATGGATGCAGCCATAGCCACGATTGTCGAGCACCACCGCGATGATCTTGTGCCCCAGCATTACCGAGGTGGCGATCTCCGAGTTCATCATCAGGTAGGAGCCGTCACCGACCATCACGAACACCTCTGAATCGGGCAGCGCCATCTTGGTGCCGAGGCCTCCGGCCAGTTCATAGCCCATGCAGGAGTAGCCGTATTCCATGTGGTAGCCGCGATCGAAGCGAGTACGCCACAGTTTCTGCAGCTCGCCCGGCAGGCCCCCCGCGGCACACACCACGATGTCGCGTTCGCCGGCGGCGCGGTTGACCGCCCCCACCACCTCGGCGTCACAGGGCAGCCCGGTGCCGCGATCCTGGGTCACCCGTTCCACGGTGGCATTCCAGTCATCGCGCAGCGCGGCCGCCCGCTCGCTCCAGGACGAGGCCGGCCGCCACGGGGCGGTGCCCTGCTCGAGCCCGTCCTTCAGGCTGACAAGGCTCAGGCGGGCATCGCCCACCAGCGGCTGGGCGTAGTGCTTGACCGCATCGAAGGAGGCCACGTTGAGACACAGTATCTTCGCCTCGGGGTTGATCAGCGCCCGGGAGCCAGAGGCGAAATCGCCAAGCCGGGTGCCCACGGCGATGATCAGATCCGCTTCCTGGGCCAGGCTGTTGGCGGCGGCTGAACCGGTCACACCCAGGGTGCCGACGTTGCTGGCATGGTCCCAGGGCAGCGCGCCCTTGCCCGCCTGGGTCTCGGTCACTGGCACCTGGTAGCGGCTGACGAAGGCGTCGAGCTCAGCCAGCGCCTCGGCGTAGTGGACGCCGCCACCGGCCACCAGCAGCGGTCGCTCGGCCGAGCGGATCAAGGCGATGGCATCGTCGAGCTCGCGCGGGTCGGCGGCCTGACGGCGCAGGTGGTGTACCTTCTCGGCAAAGAAATGCTCGGGATAGTCGTAGGCCTCGGTCTGGATGTCCTGGGGCAGCGCCAGGGTCACCGGACCACACTCCACCGGGTCAGTCAGCACTCGCATCGCCTGGGGCAGCGACGTCAGCAGTTGCTCCGGCCGGGTGATGCGATCGAAGAAGCGACTCACCGGCTTGAAGCAGTCGTTGGAGGTCAGGGTGTGGTCGTGGAAGTTCTCGACCTGCTGCAGCACCGGATCGGGCTTGCGCGTGGCGAAGGTGTCGCCCGGCAGCAGCAGTAGCGGCAGTCGATTGACGTGGGCCACCGCCGCCGCGGTTACCATGTTCACCGAACCAGGACCGGCGGAGGCGGTACAGGCCATCACTTGGCGCCGATTGAGCGTCTTGGTGAAGGCAATGGCGGCGTGGCACATGGCCTGCTCGTTGTGGGCGCGGTAGGTCGGCAGCGTCTCACGGGCCTGATACAGCGCCTCGCCGAGGCCGGCCACGTTGCCGTGGCCGAAGATCGCCCAGACGCCGGGAAACAGCGGCTTGATCTGGCCGGCGACGTTCACCTTCTGGGCCTGCATGTAGCGGATCACCGCCTGGGACATGGTCAGTCGAATCGTGGACATGGCAATGCTCTCGGAGATGGCTGCCGGGTCCTGAGGGGACCCGGATTATCGTTATCTTGGTCATGGTCTGGGAGCGCTACCACGCTCACCCCCATTTCGCTCATTCTCGTTCAGACGCTCTGGCGTTCTTTCCAGCAGTCCACCAGTTCGCGGTAATTGGCGACGACATCGTCGATCAGCGCCTGGTCGTCGGCCTCGCCGGCGAGCCAGCGACGGCTGGGCTCGGCAAAGATCGAGCGCCCCACCGCGAAGCCCTTGCACACGTCGAACCCGGCGCTGTCCATGAAGCCCTTCTTGAGCGTCTCGAGGGGCGCATCGAGCCCCAGCATCACCACGCCGCGACAGTGAGGGGCGCGTCGCGCCAGCAGCACGCTGATGCGCTCCCAGGCCGCGGGGGTCTGCGGCGGCAGCTTCCACCAGTCGGGATAGACGCCGAGGTTGTAAAAGCGCTGCATGGCGTTGAGAAAGGTATCGTCATCGCTTTGCTGATCCTTGGGCGGAATGATCTCGAGCAGCAGCTCGTGCCCGGTCCGGAGGCAGGCGTCATACAGCTCCACCACCTGGCGCTCCTGGGTGCGGCGCAGGTCGAGCTGGTCCTCCGGGTGGTAGAACACCAGGCACTTGACGATGTGCTCGCGAGGCCAGGCGGCCAGTCGGGCACCGATATTGCGCCCGCCTTCCAGCTCGATGGGACGCGAGCTCGGCAGCTCTACCGGGCGGCCAATCCACCAGCCGCGCCCGGTCACGTCATTGAGTGCATCCTGACCGTAGGTGTCGTCGATCAGCACGCCCATCTGGCTGTCACCGATATGTCCGGCGCCCTGCTCCGCCGCCTGCACCAGCAGCCGTTTCAACGTCTTGATCCTTCCGGGGTCGGCGCCAACCTCCCGGGCCATGTCGTAGAATTGCTTGCGATGGTCGAAGGCCAGCACGCACAGATCCGACCACTGCGTCGGGCTACGCTGGGTGGTGACCCGGTGCAGGTGGTTGAGCCGCGTGTCCAGGTCGGGACGCGGGATATCCTCGGCGCGACTCAGGTAGTCGTCGAGTTCCTCGCTGCTGGGAATCGCCGGGGCACAGCCGTGGCGGGAGACCACCAGGGCCCCGCAGGCGTTGGCGTAGGCACAGCTTTGCTCATGACTTTCACCGTTGAGCCAGCCGCGCAGAAAACCGCTGAGGAAGGCGTCACCGGCACCCAGCACATTGAGCACCTCGACACGCACCCCGGTGAATACCTCGAACTCGGACTCGCTGTCGGGAATCTCACCGTCGAGCACGGTGCAGCCCTGCGCGCCCAGCTTGAGCACGATGGTGGCATCGCTCAGCTCGCGAATACGCTTGAGCGCGGTGATGGTGTCGGTGCTGCCACCGGCGATGTGGACCTCTTCCTCGGTGCCGACCACCAGGTCCAGGTCCGGCAGAATGGTCTGCAGGTGGGCGCTGACACCATCATCGGAGATAAAGCGGGTCTCGCCGTCACCCAGCGAGGTCAGGCCCCACAGCACCGGACGATAGTCGATATCGAGAATCACCTTGGTGCCGGCCGCCTTGGCGTATTCGATGGCGGTCTTGCTGGCCTGATAGGTGCCGTCGGTGGAGAAATGGGTACCGGTGATCAACAGCGCCCGACTGGAGGCGATGAACTCGGGATCCATGTCATCGGCACTGATCGCCATGTCGGCGCAATTGTCGCGATAGAAGATCAGCGGAAAGGTGTCCTGATCCTTGATGCCCAGGATCACCAGACCGGTGAGTCGTTCCTGGTCGGTGATGACCTGACTGACGTCCACGCCCACCCGGGCCAGTTCCTCGCGTACGAAGCGCCCCATGTGCTCGTCGCCGACCCGCGTCAACATGGCAGACTTCAGCCCCATGCGAGCGGTACCGTAGGCAATATTGGCCGACGAGCCGCCGAGGTACTTGTTGAAGGACGACATGTCCTCAAGCCGGCTGCCGATCTGTTCGCCGTAGAAATCCACGGCCGCTCGGCCCAGGCAGATTAGGTCCAGCGTCTTGTTGGTGGTCATGGCGTCACCCTGGTGTGGTCACGATAAGCCGTGCTCTGCCCGTGACGGGCGTCCCGACGACTTTGGATTGTTCGTTCTATTTGAATCCATGATAGAACTGATATTCCACTCGTTCAATCTCTGGAACAACCGATTCAGTTCATCTTTGGTCGTAGCAGTGTCCGGGAAGCACGGGAGCCTGCCGTCACGCTCCCGGGGGGCAAGTCGCCCCACCCGGTGGCGCCGGACAGGGCGTGGAGGTAGCGCGGCCAGGACGAGCCTCAGCGTAGGTTGAAGTAGGTATCGACGTAGCGCTGGATCTCCTGGCGCATAAAGCGCGAGGAGTCTTCGGCGCGCTCTTCCCAGGCGAACACACAGGCGGTCATGATGCCGTCGAAGCCGATCTCGGCCAGCGTCTTGAAGAACAGATCCCAGTCGATCTCGCCCTGGCCGATATCCAGATGCTGGTGGATGCGGGCGGTGGAGCCCGGCGGATTGATGATGTAGCGCAGCCCCGACGATCCCTTGTGATTGAAGGTATCCGCCACGTGGACGTGGGCCAGCACCGGGGCGCTGTCACGGATCATCTGCGCCATGTCATCGCCAAAGTGGAAGGTATGGGGTGCGCAGTAGAGAAACTTCACGTTGTCCGAGTCGATGGTACGAATCATGTCCACCGCCGGGTGCAGCGTCTCGACAAAGTCATCCGGGTGTGGCTCGACGTTGAGCTGGATGCCTTCGCGCTCGAAGATCGGTACCAGCTCCTCCATCGAGCGCCACCAGGCGGCCTCGCTGGATTCGGTGGTGGCGCCGCCATGGCAGCAGGCTGAGCAACTGCCACGCTCGGGGTGCGGGCCACGACCGAACTCGGAGTTCATGGTGTCCACCCCCATTTCCACCGCCACCTCGATGGCCTTCTTCCAGTACTTCACCGCCGCCTGGCGCTCGTCCTCGTGGGGACTGGCCCAGCGGAACATCGGCAGCAGCGAGGCGATCTCGACCTCGCTGTCCTTGAGCGCCTGCTTGAAGGAGCGCAGGCGGGACGGGAACACCCGGGGGTGGACGAACCAGTCGAAGAAGTCATCCCGGGGCGACAGCTCGAGATAGTCGTATCCCAGGTCCTTGGCCAGGCGCGGCAGCTTTTCCAGGGGCACGTGGCGATGCATGAAGGGGTCGAGGGCGATTTTCATGGAAGTCTCCTTATCATTGTTCACGCTCAGGTTCAGGACGTTGTCACCGAACCAGGTGGGTGGCGTTCAGCACGACACGGGGGGATCGCCGCGTGGTCAACCGCGATGGATGTGGCGGTCACAGCGGCGATTCAGGCCACACCATCGCGGATGACGTCAATGCTGCGCGCGAGGGCATCCGCCGGATCCTGCAGCTCGTGTACCGACTCGGCGAAGGGCTCGAAGGACAGGTAGCCGCGATAACCATCGGCGAGCAGGCGACGCACCTGTTCGACGTTGTCGAGACGATCGCCCTCACCCACCAGCACCCGGTTGCCGTCGAGCATGGCGTCGAAGGTCAGCGTCGGATCCTCGACGCCGGACAGGTGAACCAGGCCGGTGCGCGCGGCGAACAGTGCCGCTTCACCGGCCCCTCGATGGTGAAAGGTGTCGTGCACCAGCGAAAAGCGCGCCGGCTCCGATGGCCCCAGGATGGCGACGGCCTCGTCGATGGCGGCCAAAGCGTCAGCCTTGAGTCGCAACGACGAGTCAGGAAAGCCCAGTGGCTCGACGAACCCCACGAGCCCGTGACGATCCAGGATTGCCCCCAGCTCCACCAGCGCCTTGACCACATCGGTGGCTGTTGGTGCCTCGTCGGGCGCGGCGACCAGCGGACACAGCACCAGACCCCGGGCGCCCGCCGCCGCTGCCCGTTCGGCCAGGTGCTCGGCCTGAACGGCGCGCTCCTTGTCCCACACATTGAACGGATACAGCGCATTGACGCTGAGCACGCTCAGACCCAGCTCCCGGGCCAGCTCTCCGGCGGCAACGGCCTGCTCGAGGGTCGCCAGGCTGTTGTCGCCGACATCGTTGCGCAGCTCCACCGCGTCGATGCCGAGCTCGGCGGCCAGGCGCATCAGCTGCTCGATGGAGTAGCGAGGACAGACCATATGGTTAAGGGCAAAGTGCAGTGATCGAGATGGCATGGGGCGCTCCCTGAGCCGAGAAGAAGGTGCCGGAAACGTCACGTCAGAACTGTTTGCAACCGGTTAGGTCGCACTTTAGAACAAAAATTCCCAAGATCAAATAGAGGGAATGTTTCCTCCTCTGGTGCCTTGGCATACAGCTGATTGTGGCTTTTTCCCGCTAATCAATCATCTGGGCTCGGCTTCTAGCCCACGAAGACCGACGGCGTGGCCGCAACTTGTCGACCAAAGTACAAGGCGCCCCCCCCTCCTCCAGGGGAACAATGATAGCCTTGGCACTGAATGAAACGTTCCATCCGAACGTTCTATACTAAAGCATAAATGGAATTTTTATTCCCAATTGACTAGGGTGATCCCAGACGACGGCCAACGCTGGGCAACACCCTGCAACCGAGTGAACCGCCATGGCAGAGCTACCTCAGGATTTCAGCGCGCTGGAAGCGCAGATCACCGAGCAGTACCCCGACCTCAGCCGTCGCCTGCAGCAGACGGCGCGTTTTCTGCTCGATCACCCGCAGGAAGTAGCCTTTTCCACCGTGGCGAGGCTGGCCGAGCAGGCGGGCGTCACGCCGTCCACGCTGATTCGCTTTGCCAACAGCCTTGGGTTCAAGGGCTTCTCGGACATGCAGAAGCTGTTTCGCTCGCGCCTGGTGGATGAGTTGCCCAACTACTCAGAGCGCATCCACGCGGTGCGCTCCGCCACCGGTGAAACCCCCAGCGGCTCTCAACTGCTGTGGGAATTTGCCGACGCCAACCGGGAAATGCTCGAGCAACTCCCGGGGCGTACCGACCCGCGTCAGCTGGAGAGCGCGCTGGACCTTCTGGAAGGCGCCGAGGCGGTGCACCTGATGGGCATGCGCCGCACCTTCCCGGTGGCAAGCTACCTGCAGTACGCACTCAACCACGTCGACAAGCGCTGCTTCTTGATCAATGCCCTGGGCGGTATGCATCAGGAACAGGCACGGGCCATCGGCCCCCGCGACGCCCTGCTGGCGGTGAGCTTCTCGCCCTACGCCTCGGAAACCCGCGAAGTAGCCGAACAGACCCGTGATAAAGGCGTGCCGGTGGTTGCCATCACCGATTCCACCCTGAGCCCGCTGGCCCGCGTCGCCGACGTGACCCTGGTGGTACAGGAAGCGGAAGTGAAGAGCTTCCGCGGCCTCACCGCCACCCTGTGCCTGGCCCAGAGCATGGCCATCGCCCTGGGCGTGCGCCAGGACAGCGCCGCCGACAAGGGCTCGTCTCCCGAGGCCCCTGCCTCGGGCTAGCCGCCAGCTCGCCCCTCGACACCCTGGCCCGCCCACGCCCCGCGCCCTGCGCGACCGGGCAGGCCATCAACAGGAGATCCTGTCCATGACATCGCTTCTTGTACGCCCCCAGAGCCCCGACGCCGACGGCAAGGTGCTGGAAGTCACCCCGCAATCCGCTGGCTGGGACCACGTCGGCTTTCGTGTCCACCGGCTGCAAAAGGGTCAGCGTCTGAGCGGCGAGACCGGCTCTCGCGAACACTGCCTGGTGCTGTTGAGCGGACGTGCCACCGTCGCCGGCGCCGGCGAACGCTGGGAGGACATCGGCGAGCGCATGGACATCTTCGACAAGGTGCCACCCTACTCGGTCTACCTGCCCGATGGAGCGGACTTCGAGGTCGAGGCACTGACCGATCTCGAGATCGCGGTGTGCAGCGCACCGGGCCACGGCAACCACAAGGCCAGGCTGATCGCGCCACAGCAGGTCAAGTGCTCCACCCGCGGCGGCGGCACCAACACTCGGCATATCCACGACATCCTGCCGGAGACCGAACCCGCCGACGGCCTGCTGGTGGTCGAGGTCTACACACCGCCAGGCAACTGGTCGAGCTATCCGCCCCACAAGCACGACGTCGACAATCTGCCCGAGGAGTCGATCCTCGAGGAAACCTACTACCACCGGCTGAATCCGAGCCAGGGCTTCGCCTTTCAGCGGGTCTACACCGATGACCGCTCGCTGGACGAGACCATGGCGGTAGACAATGGCTGCTGCGTGATGGTGCCTCGGGGCTACCACCCGGTGGGTGCACCTCACGGCTACGAGCTTTACTACCTCAACGTGATGGCCGGTCCCAAGCGCGAATGGAAGTTCAAGAACGACCCTGAACACGAGTGGATCGTGCAGCAACAGTAACCGTACAAACTCCGCCGATTCCGGCAGCCCAGGTAAGGGCTGGCGTCATCGGCGGACCAAGGAACGTCTCTCTCTTTGCCCCGCCACCGGCGGGGCTTTTTTATGGTGCATCGCTTCCCTTTTCCGTCAGCCGCGGACAGGCCATCTTGGCAGCAGCCTTGACCAGCCTATTCATATCGCTAACGACTGATGGTCTGCTTCAGCGCATCGATCGACGACTGGATACCGGCCTCGGAGGACATGGTGAAGTCCTCCATCTCGAGGCTGACCCAGTCGTTGTAGCCCTGCATCCGCACCACCGAGAAGAACTCCTTCCACCACTGAAGGTCATGTCCCGCCCCCACCGCCACATAGTTCCAGGCGCGATTGGCGACGTCGGTGACCTCGGCGAGCTCGAGCAGACCGTTGACATCGGCCAGCCCCCGCTCGATGCGGGTATCCTTGCCGTGGCAGTGGTGGATGGCATCGCCCAGCGCCCTGGCCGCGGCGATCGGGCAGGCCCCCATCCAGAACAGGTGCGACGGGTCCAGGTTCATGCCGACCTTGGGCCCGATCTCGTTACGCAGGCGAAACAGGGTCTGGGGGTTCCACACCAGCATCGCCGAAAAATTTTCCAGCGCGAATCGCTCGACACCGACCTCATCGGCCAGCCTCACCAGGCCGTGCCAGTAGGGAAAGGCGCAGTCTTCCCACTGGTACCGATCGCGCTCGGGCATCTCATCGGGCCAGCTCTTGGTGTAGACGAGCCAATTGGGCACGCTGTCCCCCGGCGCCGCCGCCGGCAGGCCCGACATGGTGACGATGCGCTTGACCCCGATCTCACCGGCGAGCCGGATGGTCTGTTCGATCTCACCTCGGTGGCGCTCGCCGAGTTTCCCCGGGTCGAGCGGATTGCCGGAACAGTTCAAGGCGGCGATCTTCAGTCCCCGGGCGTCGATCTCCTTCAGGCGTGAGGCCAGCAGGCTTCTATCGGCGAGCAGTTCGTCGGCACGAAAATGCGGCGCCGGCGACCAGCCACCACCGGTCATCTCGATACCTTCCACCCCGAGCGCCACGCACTTGTCGAGCATCTCGGTAAAGCTGAGGTCCGCCATCACATCGGTACAGATGGAGAGCTTCATGGCATTGTCCTTGTCATATGGCTGTGTGGTTTCGCCGTTGCTCGGGTGGACGCATAGGCGGCGGCGCGGGTACAAAGGGCTCTTCCGGCGACGGCTTATGCAAAAATCGCAATAGGGTCAACACCGTCACCCGACCCGATGCAACCGGTTGCAAACAGGCCAGCACGAGCCTAGTATGGAATGAAAAATTCCGTCAAGGAGCATCGATGAATATTCGTTCCGATCGCGACCAAGGTCGCAAGGTGACCTCCGCCCAGGTGGCCGAACGGGCCGGTGTCTCCAAGTGGACGGTGTCGCGGGCCTTCACTCCCGGCGCCTCGATCTCAGAGAATGCCCGACAGCGCGTGATGGAGGCCGCCGAAGCCCTGGGCTATCGCCCCAACCTGCTGGCACGAAGCCTGACCACAAGACGCACTCAACTGATCGGCGTCGTCGTCGATCAATTCGCCAACCCGCATACCCAGGCGATGCTGAATGCCGCCACCCTGGCGCTGCAACAGCGGGGCCAGCTGTCGATACTCTTGAATATTTCGCCACCGGTGCGCTCGGGTGAGCTGCTCGATATCGCCGAGCGCTTCCAGGTCGACGGGCTGTTGTTTCTCGGCACGGTGCTGAGCGAGGACATCGTGCGCTTTGCCACCGAGCGCCAGCACGTGCCACTGGTGCAGCTGTTTCGCACCACCGAGGTGGACGGGGTGCAGATCGTGGCAATTCAGGAGCATGCGGCTGGCGCCGAAATCGCCCGGCTGCTGCTCGGCGAAGGTCATCGACGGCTGGGCTATCTGGCCGGCCCCGACAGCGGCAGATCACGACTGCCCCGTCTCGACGGCTATCGCCAGACGCTTGAGGATCACGGCCTGACCCTGGCAGCCACGCTGGCTGCCACGGATTATCGCCACGCCCTGGGGTATCAGGCGATGCACGACTACCTGCAAAGGACACCGGCGGCACAGCGCCTGGATGCGCTGTTCTGCGAAAACGACATCCTTGCCATCGGCGCCCTCGATGCCCTGCACCAGGCCGGCCTCGACGGACAGCTGGCGATCGTCGGCTTCGACGATATCGAGCTGGCCGCCTCACCGCGCTACCGTCTGACCAGCTACCAGCCGAACCTCGATGCGGTGGTGGACAGCGCCATCACACACCTGCTCGATCGACGTATCCCAGGTGACCCAACGCTGCTCCCAGGCCGGCTGGTGGTGCGTGACTCTCATCGCTTTGCTGGAAAAGATTGAGTCACAAGCCCAGAGCCCCGGGGCTCACACCTCCTCGACGTAGACCGTGCGCCCCTCGCGACGTGAGATATCCGCCGCCTCGGCCAACCGCAACGCTTCGACACCGTCCGTGATGCCGGCGCGGGGCGCGCGGCCTTCCCGCCAGCTCTGGTAGAAGTCGTCGAGCTCTCGGCGATAGGCCTCGGCGTAGCGCTCGAGAAAGAACCAGCGCGGCGCGTCCTCCAGTTGGCCCTGCTTGCCGACGAACTTGAGTCGGGTGTCGCACTCGTTCTGGGCCTGCAACATGCCGTCACTGCCGAAGGCCTCGATGCGCTGGTCGTAGCCGTATACCGCACGCCGAGAATTGCTGATGGTGCACAAGCGCCCCGAGGCGGTCTTCATCACCACCACCGCGCTGTCCACATCCCCGGCCTCGCCGATGGCCGGGTCCACCAGACAACTGCCGCTGGCGTAGACGCTGACGATGGGCTCATCGAGCAGCCAGCGGGCCATGTCGAAGTCGTGGATCATCATGTCGCGGAACAGCCCACCGGAACCCTTGACGTACTCGAGGGGCGGCGGCTCGGGGTCGCGACTGGTGATCGCCAGCGTCTCCAGCTTGCCGATGCGGCCCTGCCCCAATTGATCCTTGAGCGCCGAGAACTGCGGGTCATGGCGACGATTGAAGGCCAAGGCGCAGAGGCTTTGCGCCACGCGCTCGGCGGTCGCCCGTGAAGCCGCCAGGTCCAGGGCGATGGGCTTCTCGCACAGCATTGCCTTGCCTGCCGATGCGGCGCGCTCCAGGTAGTCGATATGGGTCGCGGTGCTGGAAGCGATCAGCACGGCGTCGATCTCAGGGTCCTCGAACACGTCATCGATGTCCCGAGCCCGGGAGCCGAAGTCCCGCGCCAGGGTCTCGGCGGCCTCGGGGTAGGCATCCACTACCGCCGCCAACGTGACCTCGGGATGGGCGGCGATGGACAGTGCGTGCACCCTGCCGATCCTTCCTGCTCCGATCAATGCCAGTTTCATCCTCTGCTCCTTGTATCCATGTGCATTGCCGCGAAGGGGTATGCCTTGGTGGCTTTCAGGCGAACGGGATTACCACGATCAATCGTCGATCGACAGTGAGACCCCGGCAGCCCCCAAGCCTGTTGCCCAGCCTACGCAAAAAGGAACAAACATTCCGCATAGACCAAAGTATAGAATTTTTGAATTGTTAATTTCTCCCTTGGAATCTACATTTCATAACACGACGAATCGAAACATCCGTCCGCGAGTTCGAAACACGTCCATCAACACTGCGGACGTCTCCGCCCCTACAACAAGACGACCCTCACAAGGAGTCACCATGAGCACCACCGCCTCTCCCACCAGCCAAGATAAGGACGAGCGTCTTGCCCACGTCAGTCCGCTGAAGAAAGCCCTGCACCGACCGGAGTTCGGCTCCGTCGCCGGCGCCCTGCTGGTCATCGTGTTCTTCGCCCTGGTTGCCTCGGGCACCGGCATGTTCTCCGGCGCCGGGGTGATCAACTTCCTCGAAGTCTCTGCCCAGCTCGGCATCCTGGCCGTAGCGGCGGCGCTGTTGATGATCGGTGGCGAGTTCGACCTGTCGATCGGTTCGATGATCGGCTTCGCCGGCATGTTGATCGCTATCCCTGCGGTGCAGTACGGCTGGCCCATCTGGGCGGCGCTGTCCTTCGCCTTCGGCTGCGCCCTGGCGATCGGCGCCTTGAACGGCTGGCTGGTGGTCAAGACCGGACTGCCTTCCTTTATTGTCACCCTGGGCTTTCTGTTCATCCTGCGCGGGGTGGCTATCGGCATTCCCCGCCTGATGGCGGATCGCACTCAGATCGGCGGGGTCCATGACGTCATCGGCAACGACTGGTTCGCGGCGCTATTCAGCGGCGAGGTCGGCGAGGGCTTCTTCCTCTGGCTGTCCGAGATCGGCGTGATCGGTACCAACTTCGCCGGCAATCCCACCGTCAGCGGCATCCCGGTCTCCATCGTGTGGTGGCTCGGCCTGACCGCGCTGGCCACCTGGGTGTTGCTGTTCACCCGCTTCGGCAACTGGATCTTCGCCTGCGGCGGCGACAAGGAAGCGGCACGCAACGTCGGTGTCCCGGTCAATCTGGTCAAGATCGTGCTGTTCATGTTCACCGCCTTCGCCGCCTGCGTGTTCGCCGCCCTGCAGGTGATGGACACCGGCTCGGCCGACTCCATCCGCGGCATCCTCAAGGAGCTCGAGGCGATCATCGCGGTGGTCATCGGCGGCGCCCTGCTCACCGGTGGCTATGGCTCCGCCATCGGCGCCAGCTTCGGTGCGCTGATCTTCGGCATGGTGCAGATGGGCATCTTCTATACCGGCGTCAACACCGACTGGTTCCAGGTATTCCTCGGCGCGATGCTGCTGATCGCGGTGCTGTTCAACAACTACGTGCGTCGCAAGGCGCTGGAGGCCAAGTAATGAACGCTCCCGTCCCGATGATCGAAATGCGCGACGTAGCCAAGCACTTCGGCAGCGTGATCGCCCTGAGCGGCATCTCCATGAAGGTTCACTCCGGCGAGGTCATGTGCCTGCTCGGTGACAACGGCGCCGGCAAGTCGACCCTGATCAAGACCCTCTCGGGGGTCCACGTACCGACCCACGGCGAGTTCCTGGTCGACGGCAAGGAGGCCCACTTCAGCTCGCCCTCGGATGCCCTCGACGCCGGCATCGCCACGGTCTTCCAGGATCTGGCGATGATCCCGCTGATGTCGATCACCCGGAACTTCTTCATGGGCCGCGAGCCCACCAGGGGCTGGGGACCGACCCGTCGCGTCGACTGGACGTTCGCCGATCGCGTCGCCAAGGAAGAGATGGCCAAGATCGGTATCGATGTGCGCGATCCGGCTCAGCCGGTCGGAACCCTTTCCGGTGGCGAGCGCCAGTGCGTGGCCATCGCCCGGGCGGTGTACTTCGGTGCCAAGGTGCTGATCCTCGACGAGCCCACCTCGGCGCTCGGGGTCAAGCAGGCCTCGGTGGTGCTGCGCTACATCGCCAAGGCCCGCGCCGATGGTCTGGCGGTCATCTTCATCACCCACAACGTGCACCACGCCTATCCGGTGGGTGACGCCTTCACCATCCTCAAGCGCGGCTCCAGCTTCGGTACCTTCCGCAAGGACGAGGTCAGCCGTGAGGAAGTGCTCAACATGATGGCCGGTGGCGCCGAGCTCGAGAGCCTGGACGCTGAGCTTGCCGAATTTCAGCGCGCCGATGGCAACGGCCAGGCGGCCTGAACAGGGAGAGTTACTATGCAAGATCGTTCATTCAAAGGTCAGGTGGCCATCGTCACCGGTTCCACCCAGGGACTGGGCGAGGCGGTGGCTCGCCACCTGCTGGGTCGTGGCCTGTCCGGCCTGGTCATCTGCGGGCGCCAGCGGGACAAGGGCGAGGCCCTGGCTCGCGAGCTCGAGGGTCTAGGTGAGGACGCCAAGGTGCTGTTCGTGCCCACCGACATGACCCGGGTCGACGACTGCCGCCGGCTGGTGGCCCAGGCCGATGAGGCCTTCGGGCGCATCGACATGCTGATCAACTGCGCCGGCAACACCGAGCGCGGCACCCTGCTCGACACCGACGAGGCCGCCTACGACCGACTGTTCGCGGTCAACACCAAGGCGCCCTTCTTCCTGATGCAGGAAGCTGCGCGGCGAATGATCCGCGACGGTATCGAAGGCCGCGTGGTCAATATCCTCAGCATGTCCGGCCACGGCGGCCAGCCCTTCATCTGCGCCTACAGCGGCAGCAAGGGGGCGCTGGCCACCCTGACCCGCAACGCCGCCTACTCGCTGCTGCGCAATCGCATCCGCGTCAATGGCCTCAACATCGGCTGGATGAACACCCCGGGCGAACACCGCATCCAGACGGATACCCACGGTGCCGAGGATAACTGGCTGGAAGCGGCCGCCCGCACGCAGCCCATGGGGCGCCTGCTGGAACCGGAAGAGGTCGCCAGCGCGGTGGCCTTCCTGGCCAGCGACGCCTCGGGAATGATGACCGGGACCATCGTCGACATGGACCAGAGCGTGCTGGGCTGTCACGACAGCGCGCCGCAGCCGCCCGCCGCCATGCGCTGGCCTGACTGAGGAGGACAGACGATGGAGCATTTCATCGATCGAACCCAGCTTGATGTGGCCGCCTTCGAGGCCCTGGTCCAATCGACGACCAATGCCGAAGAACTGCCCCAGGCCGAGCGCATCGTCTCCGGCATCCCGCTCTACCGCGCAAGCCATGCCCTTGACTGTCTCGCCGACCCGCAGCGGCGGCGCACGCTGCTTGACGAGTGGCATCACTGCCTGCTGGACGGTCCCGGGGTGCTGGCGATCACCGGAATGATGGAGCGGACCACGGTGGACCGCGCCAGCGAGAGCTTTCTTGCGCTGATCGAAGCTGAACGGGGACACGGCCAGCAGGGCGACCATTTTGCTGCGCCGGGTGCCAATGATCGCCTGTGGAATGCCTTCCAGAAGCACGGCGAGGCCGACCCGGACGGTTTCGTCGACTACTACGCCAACCCGGTGCTGGCGCTGGTGGCCGAAGCCTGGCTTGGCCCGGGCTACCAGATCACCTCCCAGGTCAATGTGGTTAAACCGGGCGGGCGCGCTCAGTTGCCTCATCGCGACTATCACCTGGGTTTTCTGAGCGAGGCACAGGCGCTGGGCTACCCGCTGTCATTGCAGGTCGCCTCACAACACCTGACGCTGCAGGGCGCCGTGGCCCACGACGACATGCCGCTGGAAAGCGGGCCAACCCAGTTGTTGCCTCACTCCCAGCGCTACCCCGAAGGCTATCTGGCCTACCGCGACCCGGCCTTCCAGCAAGTGTTCGCCCGCCATCGCGTTCAGCTTCCGCTGACCAGGGGCGACGGCCTGTTCTTCAACCCGGCGCTGTTTCACGCCGCTGGCGACAACGACAGCCAGGACCTGCGGCGCATGGCCAACCTGCTGCAGATCTCCTCGGCCTTTGGCCGTGCCATGGAGAGCGTCGACAACACACGCCTGGTGCGCGCCGGCTTTCCCGCGCTAAAGGCCCGCTTCCAGCGCGATGGCTGGACAGCGGCGATCCGCGCAGGTGTGACCGCCCTGGCCGAGGCCTACCCGTTCCCGGCCAATCTTGATCGCACCCCACCCCAGGGCGGGTTGGCCCCCCAGAGCCAATGCGAGTTGCTGACACAGGCCCTGGACGAAGACTGGGACGCCGACCGCCTGGACCGGGCACTCGACCGGATGGCGCAGGACCGACGCGCCTGAATCGCTGCATCAACGTGACACCCCTGAGCACGATCACCCGCAACACCAACAACAATCGGAGTACAGCCATGAGCAAGACCACCGACAAGACCAGCGCAACACACACCGGGATCAAGCGCCCCAATCCGTTCTCCAGAGCCATCACCGGCGCCCTGGTCGCTGGCGCCATGGCGCTGTCGGCGAGCCAGGCGGCCGTTGCCCAGGACGCCGACCCGCTGAAGTTCGTGGCGATCACCCATATCGTCGCGGCGGACCCCTTCGGCAACGTTCTCAAGCGCGGTTTCGAGGATGCCGCCGAGGAGATGGGAGTGGAGCTTCTCTATAACTCTCCGGCCCAGTACGACACCTCCCAGATGCTGAGGATGATCGAGCAGGCGATTGCCACCCAACCCGATGGCCTGGCGCTGACCATGCCCGATGCCAGCGCCTTCGCCGAGCCGGTGCGCGAGGCCATCGCCGCCGGCATTCCGGTGGTGGTGCTCAACACCGGCGAAGAGATCGCCGGTGAGATCGGCGCACTCAACTATGTCGGTCAGAGCGAGTACCGCGCGGGCAAGATGGCCGGTGAGCGCATGAAGGAAGCCGGCGTCGAGAGCCCCATCTGTATCAACTTCGCCCCCGGCCAGTCGCAGCTTGACGCCCGCTGCAAGGGCTTTACCGACGCCTTCGACGGCAGTGCCGAACAGATCTCCACCACCCAGGATCCCACCGCCATCACCAATGCCGTGCTTGCCCACCTCAACTCGAGCCCGGACACCGACGGCGTGCTGAGCCTGGGATCGCTGGCCACCGACCCGCTGATCAACGAATTCCGCAGCCAGGGCGCCATGGGCCAGATCGCCTTCGCCACCTTCGACCTGTCCGCCGAGACGCTGGAAGCGGTTCGCGATGGCGAGATGCTGTTCGCCATGGATCAGCAGCAGTACCTTCAGGGCTACCTGCCGATCATCTCGCTGGCGCTGTACAACCGCTACGGCCTCAAGCCCACCAACAATATCCAGACCGGGCCAAACTTCATCACCCAGGAAAACGCCGAACAGGTCATCGAGCTGACTCAGCAGGGCTATCGCTAAGCGGCCACCTCACCCAATGGCCATCCGCCACCATGGCAAGGCCGGCGACTCACCGAGCAGGCCTTGTCGGTACTGATCATCCACACCTCGCCCGCCCTTCATGGGCGGGTTCGCTTGACAGGAGCATCACATGAAAATCGGCCTCGTCACCGACAGCCTGGCCAATATGTCACTGGACGACCTGCTCGCCTTCTGCGCCGAACAGGGCATCGAGTGCGTGGAATTTTCCATCGGCAACTGGTCGGACTCGCCCCACCTCGACGCCGCAGCACTGCTCGACAGCGAAGCCGCACGCCAGGACCTCAAGGCCAGGCTCGCCCACCATGGCGTCACGATTTCCGCCTTCAACGCCAACGGCAACTCGCTGCATCCCACCGATGGTGAGCGCCAGCACAGGGTGGTCGAGCAGGCCATCGCGCTGTCCCGTCACTTCGAGGTGCCCCGGGTCAATCTGATGTCAGGCCTGCCTGGCGGTGGCCCGGATGACCGTTTCCCCAACTGGGTGACCGCCGCCTGGCCACCGGAAACCGCCCAGATGCTCGACTACCAGTGGAACGAGGTCGCGCTGCCCTACTGGCGCAAGCTGGCCGACCACGCCCGCGGCGAAGGCATTCGTGAACTATGTCTGGAGATGCATGGCAACCAGCTGGTCTACAACCTGCCGGGCTTCCTGCGCCTGCATGGCGAGATCGGCGACATCGTCGGCCTCAACTTCGATCCCAGCCACCTTCTGTGGATGGGCGCCGATCCCATCGAGGTGGTCCAGCGCTACGCCCGCCACATCTACCATGTTCACGCCAAGGACACCGCGCTCAACCCGGCGGCGGTGGGCCTGACCTCCCGTCTGGACAATCAGCCAATGGGCGATTTCCGTGATCGCGGCTGGTCCTACGTGACCCTAGGGTACGGCCAGAAACTCGAGTGGTGGAAGGACTTCTGCTACTGGCTGCAGGCCGGGGGCTACCAGGACGGCGTGCTGAGCATCGAGCACGAGGATATCAACCTGTCGCGCCGGGAGGGCGTGGTGCGCTCGGTGGAACTGCTGCGCGCCTGCATGCCCAGCGAAAAGCCCGACTACGAGCTGCCCAACGCCAACTAGGCCACGCCGGTGATCGCCCGGCTCGACCAGCCTCACCATCCCCGGGCGACGTGACCCACCAGCGGAGACAAGCGAATGCCCAAGGCGCTCAACATTGGCCTGATCGGTAGCGGCTTCATGGGTCAGGCCCACGCCGATGCCTACCGCCGTGCCCGCACGCTCTACCATGATCTACCGCTGCGTCCTCGCCTGGTCGCCATCGCCGACCAGGGCGATCAGGCCGCCAGGGCCGCCGCCGAACGGCTGGACGTCGAGCGCGCCTACGGCGACTGGCGGGAGCTGGTCGCCGACCCGCAGGTGGAAGTGGTGGACATCACCTCGCCCAACGCCCTGCACTTCGACATGGCGATGGCCGCCATCGACCATGGCAAGCACGTCTACTGCGAAAAGCCCCTGGCCATGAACGATGACCAGGCGGCGAAGATGGCCGAGGCGGCCCGCGCCCGCGGGGTCAAGACCATGGTCGCCTTCAACAACATCAAGACGCCGGCGGCCCTGCTCGCCAGGCGACTGATCGACGAGGGTGCCATCGGCACACCGATACGCTTTCGCGGCACCTTGGACCAGGGCTTCTTCAACGATCCCGAGCTGCCCTGGTCCTGGCGCTGTTCGCGCCAGCAGGCCGGCACCGGGTCACTGGGCGACCTGGGCGCCCACACCATCAGCGTCGCCCAGTTCCTGATGGGCGATATCGAGGAGGTCTGCGCCCAGAGCCAGATCCTGTTTGCGACCCGGCCCGTGGTGGATGGAGCCGGCGAGGGCGCTGGCTACGCCAGCAAGGCGACAGCAGGCGCCGAGCGTCGCGAGGTCGAGAACGACGACCAGACCCAGGCGCTGGTGCGTTTCGCCAGTGGTGCCGGCGGCGTGATCGAAAGCTCTCGGGTGGCCGCCGGCAAGGTCTTCGGCATCGGCTGGGAGGTCAGCGGCAGCGAGGGCACCCTGGTGATGGACGGCGAGCGCTTCAACGAGCTCAAGCTCTTCCGCTACGCCGACCGGCGTGAGGATCGCGGCTTCAAGACCCTGCTGGCGGGCTCCCAGGTGCCGCAGTTCCGCGCCTTCTTTCCGTTCGACTACGGTGGTGGCGGCATCGGCTACTTCGACGTCAAGGTGATCGAGGTCCACGACCTGGTCCAGGGCATCGCCTCATCTGCCGGCTGCTTCCCCGACTTCGCCTTCGGCCGCCACAACCAGAATATCCTCACCGCCATCGACGTCTCCTGCCAGGAGCGTCGCTGGGTATCGGTGCCCGCCCCCCAGCAGCGCTCATCCGCACAACTCACACCCTGACCGCAAGGAACCCGACCATGATCGACGCACCGGTACGCTGGGGCATCCTCTCCACCGCCAATATTGCGCGCATCAAGCTGATACCGGCGATGCGGGCGAGCGCCCACGCCGAGGTTCTGGCGGTGGGGTCACGCAACCAGGAATCGGCCCAGGCGTTTGCCGACGAGATGGATATTCCGCGCGCCTACGCAAGCTACGAAGCGGTGATCGACGACCCGGAGGTGGAGGCAGTCTACATCCCGCTGCCCAACCATCTGCATATCGAGCTGGCCCAGAAGGCGCTGGACAAGGGCAAGCACGTTCTGTGCGAAAAGCCCCTGGCGCTTACCGCCGAACAGGCGGCGAGCCTCAGGGTGCCGCCGGGACTGTTGTTCTGCGAGGCCTTCATGGTGCGCCACCAGCCGCGCTGGCTGGCGGTCAAGGAGCGCATCAAGGCCGGCGCCTATGGCGACATCCGCATGGTTCAGGCCATGCTCACCTTCGGTCTCGACGACCCCGGCAACTACCGCATGCGCCCGGAGTTCGGCGGTGGCGCGCTCTATGATGTCGGCTGCTACGCGGCCATGGCGACTCGCTTCGCCTTTGGCTGCGAACCCCGGCGGGTGATGGCCCACGCAAGCCGCGACCCGGAACATGGCGTGGACGTCGTCGCCAGCGTGCTGCTCGACTACGGCGAGGGGCGCCACGCCAGCCTGATGGTCTCCACCGCCACCAGTGCCGCCCAGCACCTGCACATCGTCGGCAGCCAAGGTGCCATCGATCTGCCAGAGCCCTTTATCGCTCCGGTCGAGCGCCCGACCCGGGTGGTTCACGACAACGTCTTCGACCTCTATCAGAGCGACCCCAAGACGGAAACCTTCCCGCCCATGGACCAGTACGAACAGGAGGTCAGTCGTTTCTGCCGCGCCCTGCGCGGTGAGGAGGTCGGGCTCTATGGGCTGGAGGATTCCATTGCCAATCTCAGGGTGATCGACGCCATCTTCGCCTCGGTCGACAGCGGCGGCTGGGCCGCAGTAGCGCAGTAGCGATATTCGTGAGGCATTTCCCCGCTACGGCGGGGCTTTTTTTGGTTCATCGCACCTTGCCTGGAGCAAGGCCCGACAAGAGCCCGGGCGGGGCGCGCGCCCCCCTTCCGGTCTCACGCGTGACGCGGGCTGTGCAGACGCCTCTGCCACGCCCACAGGGCGCTACTGGTGCCCAGCGAGGCAGCCAGGGCGAGGCCAAAGGACAGCACGGGGGAAAGATGGGCGGCGGTTGCCGCAAGGACGGCGCTGAAGGCCACCAGGCTGAGCATGCCAAGCTGGGTGTCGGCCAGGGTGGCCCGAGCGACCTCGGCGCCGTAGCGCTGGTGCAGGGTCAGGGCGATGGTCAGCATGCCGATGGGAAAGCTCAGGGCGACGCCGGACAGCGCCGGGGCGATATCCGCCAGCACCACGGTCGCCAGACACACGATGCCCCCGGCCAGGGTGCCGCGTATCAGCAGGTCGGCCCAGACTAGCGGCGCCGACACCGCCGTCCGCGACAAGCCCAGCGCGCGCATCAGCCGCATCGCCAGGGCCAGGCAAGCGATGAACAGCACCAGCGCGAGACCCGTGCCGCCTGGCAAGACGGCAGCCAGCGCCGCCACCGGCAGCCATAGCACGGCGGCCAGGGCGACAGCCGCCAGCGCGCCCTGTCGCCCCGCCAGCAGCACATACGCCAGACAGAACGCCAGGGTCGCGAACATCGCGTGCAGCGAGCCCAGCGCCGCCTCGGCAACGAAGGCGCCGGGCTGCTCGCCCAGCATGAAGAAGTAGCCGGGCCCCAGCACGATCGGGGTGCCGGCCAGCACCCCGCCCAGGCGTGGCCCCAGGCGCACCACCGCCACCGACACGCCGATCACTACCAGGGCGGTGGACAGCCACTTGACCAGCAGCAGGGTGAGCATTCACGGACTCCTGTCTGGCCGCTACATCACGTCGCCGCTATTGGGACCAAGGGTCTGGCCCAGGTACAGATCACCATCCGGAGACGCCGCCAGCATCAGCGCCGAAGGCGCCACTTCCTCGGCCCTGCCGAAGCGTCCGAGCGGCAATTCCGCCTCCTTGTCGGCGATCCATTCCGGGCTCAGTCCCTCGAGCATCGGGGTCAGGATGGGGCCAGGCGCGATGGCATTGGTCAGCACGTTGAAGGGTGCCAGCTCCCGCGCCATGGACTTGGTCAGCCCCAGCACGCCGGCCTTGGCGGCGCAGTAGTGGGACAGCCCCATGCCGCCCTTGAGCGCCAGCTGCGAGGCAACATTGATGATCCGCCCGGCCTTGCGCTCGACCATATGCGGGGCCACCGCGCGGCTGACCAGAAAGACCCCGCGCAGGTTGATGCCGATCATGCGGTCGAAGGTCTCGCTGGTCATCTCGAGAAACGGCGTCTCGTCGAGGATGCCGGCGCTGTTGACCAGCACGTCGATCACCTGGTGGGTGCTGATCACCTCATCGACCATGGCCTTCACCGAGGCTTCGTCGGAAACATCGACGCGATGGGTGCTGACCCGGGCGCGCAGCGCGCGGGCCACCTGATCACAGGCATCGGCGTTGAGGTCGGCCACCGCAACGGTGGCACCTTCGGCGTGGAACAGGTTGGCGATGGCACGGCCGATACCGCTGGCGCCGCCCACCACCAGGGCAACCTTGCCCTGAAGTTTCTGTGACATGGGATTCTCTCCACTCGCTGGGGGCACGAGGCGAGGGCCGCCGCCCTCGCCTCGCGTCGCTGGCTTGGATGCGCCTTGGCCGGCGCCTTGACGGCTGGCCTCAGCTCGGCCAGCGCACGGTCAAGCCGCCGTCCACGATCAGTTGCTGGCCGGTCACGTAGGAGGCGTCGTCACTGGTCAGAAAACGTATCGTGCGAGCGACCTCATCGGCGTGGCCGACCCGGCCGGCGGGGATCACCTTGCCTGCGGCGGCAAGGCCATCCGGGCCCAGGGAGTTGACCGGGTCCAGTGACTGCGGGGTCTCGATCAGCCCGGGGATCAAGGTATTGACGCGGATGCCCCGAGGGGCAAGCTCCACCGCCAGCGACCTGACCAGGCCCATCAGCCCGCTCTTGGCGGTGGCGTAGTGGGCGTGCTCGTCCCAGCCATAGACGCCGCCGGCGATGGACGACACCGCGACCATGGCGCCAGGCCCCGTCATCACCCGCGCCGCGCTGCGAAATATCCGCATCACGCCGGTCAGGTCCACCGACAGCATGTCGTTCCAGGCGTCGTCGGTCAGATCTTCGAGCGCTGCCTGACGCAGGATGCCGGCGCCAGCCACCGCGATATCGAGCCTGCCGAAGCGGTCGATGGCGGCCTGGGCCAGGGCGTCACACTGGGCGCCATCGCGCACGTCCAGCGCCACCGCCACACACTCGCCGCCGGCATCGGCAACCGCCGAGACGGTCGCCTCGACGTCATGGGGGTCACCGGGGTAGTAGCCGGCAACCACCTTGGCGCCTGCCCTGGCGTAGCTGACCGCCAGCGCCTGGCCGATGCCACTGGCGGCACCGGAGATGATGGCGACCTTGCCGGCCAGGCCATCGTCGCGTGTCAGAGCACTCATGCCACCGCCTCCTCGAGGGTGTCGTGTTCACGATGGTCCACATGACGGGTGCCGAACATCAAAAGTCCACTGAGCACCAGCGGCAGCGAGCCCGCCAGGATCGCCGACCAGGTCATGCTGACACCCGCGGTCAGCAGCACCGACACCAGACCGGAGCCGACGATGGCCCCCACCGGCGCCATGACGTGGGCCACGTTGGCCCCGGTGCCGCGCACATGGGGCGGGAAGGATTCACCCATGTAGAACAGGATGGCGGCGAACGGACCGAGCAGGAAGAACAGGGTGACGGCGTACATCAGGTAGACGAAACCGTCGCTGGCCGGGCCAAGCAGCATCAGGATGCTGGCGACGCCGCCGAGCAGAAAGCCCATCAGCACGGTGTTGCGCCGACCGATGCGATCGCCCAGCCAGCCGTGGCTGAGGTAACCGACAAAGCCCACCGCGTTGGCCAGGATCAGCACGTACAGCGAGCTTTCGAAGCTGACGCCCTTGGCCTCCACCAGCACCGTGGTGCCCAGCACCGCGAACACCTGGATCGCCATCCAGCTGAACAGCCAGACCAGCGACAGCGAGATGGTGTGACGACGCAGTTCCGGCGTGAACACGCCCTTGAGGCCCAGGTTGCTGCCGGTGTTGACCTCGACGTCGTGCTCGGCGGCAAGCTGGGCGGCACCCTCGGCGTCACCCGCCTTGCGCCGCCGCTCGACCTCCTTGATCGCGGCGAAGACCGGCGACTCGGGCAGCCGGACCGCCATCACGATGACGATGATCGAGGCGCAGGCGGCGACGAAGAAGCTGCCGCGCCAGCCGACGATCGGCAGCAGCAGCGAGGTCATGCCGGCGGCCAGCAGGGCACCGACCGGCCAGCCACTCTGCACCAGGCTGTACATGAAGCCGCGGCCCTTGGCCTTCTTGTAGATCTCATTGAGATAGACGGCGTTGACCACCTCTTCGGAGACCGCAAAGCCGGAGAAGGCGCGAATGATCACCATGGAAGCGGCACCGATGGCGATACCGGACAGGCCGGAACTGACGGCGCCGCCGATCACCAGCAGGATCAGCGTCTTCTTGCGGCCGAAGCGATCGAGCATGGTGCCGACCACCAGCGACACCAGGAACACCCCGATGGTGGCCCAAGTGTTGACCGCGGTGGCCTTGGCGGTGGTCCAGCCGAAGTCTTCGGCGATGACCGGCAACAGGGTGCCGAACAGGGTGTAGTCGTAGACCGACGCCACCCAGGCGATAAAGCAGACCAGCGAGGCGTAGCCGATCTGTTTCTTGGTGATGACAGCGTTCCAGGGCTCGTCCGCGTCGGGACGGGCCCCGGAGGGCGCGGTTTGGGTTGGCTCGGTCATTGACGTCACCCTCTTTCGTTATCGTTGTGGTGTGGTTGTCAGGGGAGGCGCGATGGCGTCGCGTTCAGCCGCGTGGATGGCGGCTGGCGAAATCGTCGGCGATCTCGTCGAAGGTGCAGAAACGCACGCCTTCGTGGCTCTGCATATGCTCGATCAGTCGCTCAAGCATCATCAGCACCTGAGGACGGCCGGAGACGTCGGGGTGGATGGTCATGGTGAACACCGCGTAGTCGTTCTCGCGGTAGACCCAGTCGAACTGGTCCTGCCACATCTCGCCCAACTGACGCGGGCTGACGAAGCCATGACTGTTGGGGGACTTCTTGATGAACATCATCGGCGGCAGGTCGTCGAGGTACCAGTTGGCCGGGATCTCGATCAGGTCGGTCTCTTCACCACGCACCAGCGGCTTCATCCACTCCTTGGCCGGCTTGGAGTAGTCGATCTTGGTCCAGGAGTCACCGACGCGCACGTAGTAGGGGTGGAAGTCGTTGTGCATCAGGCTGTGGTCGTACTTGATGCCACGCTCGAGCAGCAGCTCGTTGGTCACCGGGCTGAATTCCCACCAGGGCGCCACATAGCCGGTCGGCCGCTTGCCCGACAGCTGGGTCACCAGCTCGATGTTGTAGTCGAGCACGTCGCGTTCCTGCTCGCGGGTCATGGCGATGGGGTTCTCGTGGCTGTAGCCGTGGACCCCGACCTCGTGACCGGCGTCGACCACCGCCTTCATCTGCTCGGGAAAGGTCTCGATGCTGTGCCCGGGAATGAACCAGGTGGTCTTCAGGTTGTAGCGCTCGAACAGCTTGAGCAGGCGCGGTGCACCGACCTCGCCGGCGAACAGGCCGCGGGAGATATCGTCGGGGGAGTCCTCGCCACCGTAGGAACCGAGCCAGCCGGCCACGGCGTCCACGTCGACACCAAATGCACAGAGAATCTCTTTCTTCGCCATCTTGAACACCTCGTCTTGTTGCTTGGTCTTGTTGGGGCTTGCGGTGGCGCCGCTGGCCCTGGTGTCGGTCGTGCGCTTGCTGGACTACCGACGTGCCATCGGTCCTGCGGCGTCAGCGGTTGTGTCGACCGCCATCAATTGAAGACTGGATACAAAGGTCATTTTTGTCAAGACGGAGATTTCAGGCGTAGAGCAGCGCGTCGCGACGCTCGCCAATGACCAAAACCTGCGGCCCAAGCCAGGTTATAGGCAAGACTGGCGATACAAGGCCGACCATTCAGGCTTTCAGCAACAGCCAAAAGTGCAAACCTTCTTCGACCAATGGGTGAGAACAGACGAGCCCCAAAAATGCCGATCGAATAAAACGTCATTTTTTATGGGCGCGGTATCCAACTGACATTTTTTACTTCTAGACCAGGAGGGGGCAGGACAGCACACCGGCCTGCGGCAGGCCGACCGCTAGACTTGAGGAAAGGCCGCAAAAGGCAAGAGACCGGAAACAAAGGAACATGCCGAGGACGGAGCGCAAGGCGGCGCCGACGCTCGCCCTGCGCCCTGCGCTTGCGTCAGACGATACGCTGAAGGTAGGGGGGAAGGTCGGGTTCGGGGAATACCGACAGCACCTTGAGCCGACGGCGGGTGCGCTCGGCAGCCGCCTGGAGGTGGGACTGCAGACTCGAGGCGGCGGCGTCGAAGGCGCCAAACAGCAGGTGATCGATCACCAGCTTGTGCTCCATCAACAGGGGCTCGTCCCGAGGAACCCCCAGCGTCTGGAAGAACATGCGATTGACGATGACCGGCAACTGGCTCTGGGCAATCATCTCGCCGGCCTTGCGATTGCGGTAGTGACGCAGGCAACCCTGGTGCAGGTCACGTTCGAGTCGAGCGATGGTCGCGGCAGACTGCTGCTCGGGGTGGTCGATCAGTCGCTGCACCCGGTCGCGCATCAGCTCGAGCTCCTCACGTTCGATCAGCGGGCCAGAGGCCTTGAGCGCCGCCGGCTCCAGCAGCACTCGAATCTCGTAGTCCTCGGCCACCGCCTGGGCGGTCAGCGGCCCCGCCAGCCAATGGGAGTGGCGATCCTTTTCGATCAGCCGTTGGCTGCGCAGCCGTCCCAGCACCTCTCGCGCCACGGTGCGGCTGACGCCGTAGTAGTCGCTGAGGCTGGTCTCGACGATGCGGAAGTGACCAAACGCCAGACAGGTGGCCACCGCCTCCTCGACCTCGGCGTGGATGCGCTCGGCCGCCGGACGGGTATCCACCACCGGTGACTCATCGATGCCGAGACCAAGACGCTCAGGGGTCAGCGCCTCCCGCGCCGGCTCCACCGCTCCGGGATCGGGTGTCGCCAGAAAGCCGCGCCCTTCAAAGCGGCTGATCAGGCCCTGCTGGTGCAAAAGCTCCAGCGCCTTGCGCACCGGCCCACGACTGGTGCCGAACAGCCGTGCGATAGGCCCTTCCAGCAACACCTGATTGGGCGGCACCCGCCCCGACTCGATGGCTTCTCGCAGTGAATCCTGGATCAGCGCGTAGCGGGGGGCGCGACTGCCCTCCTGCCTCGACCTAGCTGGCGTACTCAGCACCCGTTCCTCCCTGACGTCCAATCACCTGACCTCTCGCTTACACGCCACCGATGTCCGGCAGCCACGATCCAAGGCCCGGCAGCCGGGCAACAAGCGCCCATCTTGACACCTCTTCAGGACCCTTTCGAGCCACTCGGAAATGACGTTTGTTGCCAACTTCACAAGATCCATTCCCGTCTGCACGAACACAAAAAAGCCTTTTTACCGGAAAACAGCCTATTACAGATTGTCCTCGCCCCCTATGCGGCTTAAGGCGCAGGACGGCCCTTGCCAAAAAATGATTTTTGTATCCATACTGCATTTATGCGAAACGGAGATATCTCTTCGTCCGACGTCGCTATCGCCTCCAACAACAACCAACGACATTCAAGGAGCGCTCCCGTGGCCACACCACAAGACGCCCCCACCCCCGCCACTTCGGCGGCAGCCCGCGACAGCGGCGACCACCTGCTGGAAGCGGCGATCCTGCCGGTCTGGCTGAATCAACGCACCATCGGCTTTTTTGGCTTCATCTGGCTATGGATCGGCATGGCGGTGATCATCGCCACCTTCCAACTGGGGGCCGGCGGGGTCGCTGGCCTTCCGCTGATACAGGTCGTCGCCATCATCTTTCTGGCCAATCTGGTACTCGGCGTGGTGATGAGCCTGACCGCCGACATCGGTACCGAACATGGACTGTCGTTCGCGGTCTACCTGCGCGCGCCCTTCGGCCTCAAGGGCACCCACCTGCCGGCGGTATCCCGCGGGGTGGTGGCGGCCATCTGGTTCGGCGTGCAGACCTACCTGGGTGCGCTGGCCCTGAACGGCATCGTCGAGTACCTGTGGGGCCTGGACAACTGGATCCTGTGGTATGTGCTGTTTGCCGTGGTCCAGATCGTCAACACCGCCCTGGGCATCCGCGCGGTGGAGCTGCTGGCGTCGATCGCCGCCCCCTGCATCGTGGCCATCTCGGTGTGGATGTACTTCACCCTCGACGTGCTCGCCGAGACCCAGGGCATCAATATCTGGACCTTCGTCGGCGACCAGAATGTGGCCGCGCTCGGCCTGTTCTTCGCCAACATGGCGTTCTGGTCGGCGCTGGCGGTGGATATCCCCAACCTGACCCGCTTCCTCAAGACAAAGGGTGGCGAGCGCAGTTTCTTTCAGCGCAACAAGAACGTCTTCGTCGCCCAGTTTCTGGCGCTGCCGGCCACCCAGGCCTGGATCGCGCTGATCGGCGGCGTGTCCTTCATCGCCGCCGGTGACTGGAATCCGGTCACCGTCATCCAAGGACAGGGCGGCGGCCTCACCCTGATCGCACTGCTGGCGATGGTGATCCTGGCCCAGTGGTCGACCAACAACGCGGCCAACCTGATCCCGGCGGCGCTGACCTTCGTCAACGCCGGCGCGCCAAGGGTCAGCTACCCGGTCGCCCTGGTCATCGCCGGCATCATCGGCACCGCCTCGATGCCCTGGCTGATCCTCAACAACCTGTTCACCTTCCTCAGCTACTACGGCGCCGTGCTGTCGGCGGTGGGCGGCATCATGGTGGCCGACTACTACCTGCTGCGTCGGCGTCGCCTCAACGTTCCGGCGCTGTACGATCCCAACGGCCAGTTCCGCTTCAGCGGCGGCTTCAACCCCGCCGGCCTCATCGCCTGGATCATCGGCGGTGGCCTGGCGCTGATCTTCCTCGAGTACGCCTACGCGGTAGGCTTCGGCTCGGCCCTGGTGGTCTATATCGTACTGATGAAAGCCTGGGTGCTGCGGCGCTATCCTCAGGAGGAGATCACCTCCGGCTACGACGACCGATTCCTCGCCACCTCGGTGGGCCGCAACTGGGTCTACACCGAAAAGGGACGCTTCGAACGCCTGGAAACCGGTGACATCCCCGACTCCGCGCTCAAGCGCGAGGATCGCTGAGTCGTCGTCTGGCGCCGCCCGCGGCGGCGCCCACCACCCGCTACAGGAGACGTGCATGCCTGCACAACCCTTCACCGCCCTGGCCATCGGCGAGGCCATCCGACGCGGCGAACTCGATCCGGTCTCGTTGACCCGCCAATGCCTGACCCGGGCCGCCGACAGTGACGCCGTCTTTATCTCGCTGACCGAACAACGCGCCCTGGTAGAGGCCGAGGCCTGTGCCGAGCGTCAGCGCTCGGGCACCCTGCGCGGGCCGCTGGACGGCGTGCCGCTGGCCTGGAAGGATCTGTTCGACATCGCCGGCACCGCCACCACCGCCGGCGGCAAGGTGCTGGGCAAGACGCCGGCCGATCGCGACGCCGAGGCGGTACACCACGCCGCCGGCGCGGGCATGGTCTGCATCGGCAAGACCAACCTCACCGAGATCGCCTACTCGGGGCTTGGCCTCAACCCCCACTACGGTACGCCGCACCATACCCCTCCCCCCACCTCGAGCGAGCACGAGCACGAAAGCAGAAACGAGAACGAGCCCAGGGCCCCCGGCGGGTCCAGCTCCGGCTCCGCGGTGGCGGTCGCCCAAGGCATCGTGCCGGCCGCCATCGGCACCGACACCGCCGGCTCGCTGCGCGTCCCCGCGGCCTTCAATGGGCTGGTGTCCTATCGCCCCTCCCAGGCCCGCCACTCGCGCCAGGGAGTGACACCGCTGGCCGACAGCCTGGACACCATCGGCGTCATCGCCAGCACCCTCGAGGACTGCCTGGCCATCGACGACACGATGCGCGGCAGCGCGCCGCTGGTTCGTGCCGCCGCCGTGCCCGAACAGTCGGTGATCGTACTCGATGCAGGCTGCCTCGACGACCCGAGGGTATCCCGTGCCGTGGGCGACAATCTGGAGGCCTGCGCCAGCCGTCTCGAGGATGCCGGCTTCCACATCGTCCGTCGCCGTGTGGCAAGCGTCGCCGACACCCTGGAGGCCATCACCCGCCACGGCTGGCTGGGCGCGGCGGAGGCCTACACCGAGTACCGCGCTCTGCTGGAAGGCCCCGATGCCGAGGCCATGGACCCCAGGGTACGCAAGCGCCTGGAGGCCGCCCGCCAGATGCCCCCGGACAGCGTGGTCAGCCTGTATCGCCTGCGTCAGGCGCTCAAGACGCGGCTGCGCGATGAGCTCGCTGGCGCGACCCTGCTGACGCCCACGGTGGCGCATGTGGCGCCCTTGCTCGCGCCGCTGGAAGCCGACCCCGAGCACTTTGCCGAGGTCAATCTGGCGACGCTGCGCCTGAGCATGGTGGCGAGCCTGCTCGACTCGCCGGCGGTGGCGCTGCCCAGCGGGCGCGACGACGACCGCCAGCACACCAGCCTGCAGCTGAGCGGCCCCTGCGGCGAGGACGAAGCGCTGCTGCGGGTGGCCCTTGGCGCCAGCTCGGCGCTGACGGCGTAACTCACATTCATTCGGCGCCGACGGCGCCATCGGAGGTTGGCATGTGCGGACTGTGCGGCGCACTCGGCGGCGAAAGCCACTGGAGCACCAACATCGAGGACCCCGAGCAGGCCCACTACGCGCGCAGGCGCGCCCGCGCCTACCGGGTCACCCTGATCAATCGCGTGCTGAGCCCCCGCCGGATCACCATCGAGGACTTCCAGGCAGCGAGCTTCGTGCTCGCCACCGCCACCGGCAAGCGCGAGATCGTGCAGGATCTGGGCGGCGTATGGCTGCAGGCAGAACGCATGGGCGGTCATGAACTCGACCCGCTCGATCCCGCCTTCCTGGCCTCGCTGCAATGACCCCAGACCACCACGACGAGGACACCACCATGAACGAGACGACACCGCTGGTGCCGGTGCACGTGATCTCGGGCTTTCTGGGCGCCGGCAAGACCACCCTGCTCAAGTCGGTGCTGGCCAGCGAAGCCTTCGGCGACAGTGCGGTACTGATCAATGAGTTCGGCGACGTCGGTCTCGACGACCGCCTGCTCGGCGAGATCGCCGAGGATGCCGTGCTGCTGTCCAGCGGCTGCGTCTGCTGCACCATCCGCGGCGAACTGTCAGAGGCGCTCAGACGCCTGCTGTCCCGACGCCAGGACGGCGAGATCCCGGCGTTCAAGCGCATCGTGCTGGAGACCACCGGACTCGCCGATCCGGGCCCGATCGCCTCGACCATCACCGCCGACCCGGTACTGCGCCACCACCTGCGCCCCGGCACCAACCTGACCCTGGTCGACGCGCTCAACGCCGTCGACAGTCGCGCCCAGCACCCCGTCTGGGAGGCCCAGGTGGCGGTGGCCGACAAGCTGGTGATCAGCAAGGCCGACCTGGTCGAGGAAGACACCCTGGCAGGGCTCGAGGCCATGCTGGATACGATCAACCCGGCGGCCCAACGGCTGGGCGCCGAGGCGCTACGCCAGCCCAGTGATGAGCTGTTCGCCAGCGGACCGCACCTGCAGCGTTTCACCCCCGGCCAGGTGAAGTCCTGGCTCGGCCCCTGGCGCAAGCCGCCTCAGCATGATCCGGACCATCTCGGCGACATTCGCTCCTTCCGCCTCGGCCTCGAGGGCGAGGTCGACTGGACCTGCCTCGGCATCTGGCTGTCGATGCTGCTCAACCGCCATGGCAGCGATATCCTCAGGGTCAAGGGCGTGCTCCACGTCCAGGGCGACGATCGACCGGTGGTACTCCACGGTGTCCAGCACACCATCCACCCGCCGGAGCACGTGGAGGCCTGGCCTTCGGACGGCCGCCGCTCGGAGCTGATCTTCATCACTCGGGACATCGACGCCGAGCGCGTGACACAATCGCTTGCGACCTTCATGGACAAGGTCAGCGACCATCCCAGCCCAAGGATCCTGCATGCCTGACACCGCCAAGCCCAGCGCCCCCTTTGTCCAGCGCAGTCCGGTCACCCTGCGGGTACTGGGCACCTCGGTGACACTGCTGGAGAGCATTCGCCAGCGCGCTCGCGAGGACCTGGGCCTGCGCCTGGAATTCACCGTCATGGACGGGGTGGCGGCACAGCGTGCGGGAGTGCTGGCACCGGACAGCTTCGACATCTACGACCAGTGGTTTCACAACGTCGATTTCGTGTGGCCGGCCGGGGCCATCCAGCCCATCGAGCTTTCACGCATCCACCATTGGGATGCGATCAACGACTTGCCGAAGACCGGCCAACTGACGCCCCACGCGCCGCTCGGTGCCGGCGGTAATCCGGTCGACCGGCTCTATATCCAGGCCGACGGCAGCTGTGGCGCCCGTCCCAGCGAGCGCATCACCATGCTGCCGGTCAGCCACAACGTGGACAGCTTCGGATACCGCCTGGACATGCTGCCCCACGGCCTCGACAGCGAGCAGGAAAGCTGGGGCTGGCTTTTGGACCCGCGCTGGCGCGGCATGGTCAGCCTGCAGAACGACAGCGCCATCGGCGCCATCGACGCGGCCCTGGCCGCCAAGGCCGCTGGCCTGGTGCAGTTCGAGGACCTGGGCAACCTGAGCGTCGCCGAGATCGACTGCCTGATCGATTGCCTGATCGAGCTCAAGCGGGCTCAGCACTTCCGCACCTTCTGGAGCAACCAGGACCAGGCCTCTTCGGACATGCTGCGCGGTCGCGTCGGCATCGAGAGCCTGTGGTCACCGGCGATGACCGACCTCAAGCAGCGCCAGCTCAAGGTGCGCATGGCGGCACCGAGGGAAGGCTATCGCGCCTGGTATGGCGGCATGTCGCTGTCACGCAGCATCGAAGGCCGCAGCCTGGACGCCGCCTACGAGTATCTCAACTGGTGGATCTCGGGCTGGCCCGGCGCCGTCATGGCACGACAGGGCTACTACATCTCGACCCCGGAATTGACCCGCCCTCACCTGTCTGCGGCGGAATGGGACTACTGGTACGCCGGCAAGCCCGCGGCGGAAGAACTCGCCGGACCGTCAGGCCCCTGCGGCATGATCCACAAGGGTGAGGTACGCGACGGCGGCGACTACATGACGCGCATGAGCCGCATCGCGGTGTGGAACACGGTGATGGACGAGCACAACTACCTGGTGCGGCGCTGGAACGACTTCATGTCGGCGTGAGCCCGCTACAGCCCGTCGCTCGGCTCTGTCCGAAAAGTCGACGAGCGAAGGTTAGACAAGGCAAAAATCGGTGAGAAAGCGCAGTTTACAGGGTGTAAATGAGCATTTTGATCCGATTTTTAACGCCGTATTACCGAGCGCAGGCACTTTTCAGGCGAGCCCTAGGCGAGCGCCTTGATGATCAACTGCACCCCGACCACCGCCATGGCCAGTATCACCAGCCGGTAGAACAGCCGCTCGTTGACCCGGTGCTGCAGCCACAGGCCAGACCTGATGCCGAACCAGGCCACCGGCACCAGCGCCAGCGACGCCCAGATACTGGTCAGGTTGATCTCGCCAAGCCACAGGTAAGGCGGCAGCTTCATGGTATTGACCGCGGCGAACACCAGGGTGGTGGTGGCGATGAAGGTGGTCTTGGGCAGGCGCCTGGGCACCAGGTATAGGTTCATCGGCGGGGCGCCGGCGTGGGCAATAAAGCTGGTGATACCGGTGGCGATGCCCGCGGGCCAGGCCCAGAAAGAGGCGATCGGCCTGGAGGCCGCCGGCTTCACGATCATGTAGGCGACAAACAACAGCGAGATCACCCCCAGCAGCAGCCTGACGTGGTCCTCGTCGAGGCTGCCCGCCACCAGGGTAGCCACCACCACGCCGATCGCCATACCGGGGATCAATCGCTTCACCTCGGCCATGTCCTGATGCCCCCACCAGGCCTTGACCGCCAGAACGTCCATCACCAGCAGCAAGGGCAATAACAGGCCAGCGGCGGCGATGGGATCGATCGCAAGCGCCATCAGCGGCACCGACAGGGTACCGAAGCCCCCGGCGAAGCCGCCCTTGGAGATGCCGGTCAGGTAGGTGGAGAGGATGATCAGGCCCCAGGCGAGCCAGGAGTATTCGGGCAGCATGGCATTCCTTGCGCGCAAAGACGCCGAAGCAGTGACTGCTTCGGCGTCTGTACCAATGATGAGGGCGGCGAATCGCCCCGACCATCAGAGTGCCACACCTAGCCCGCCGATGGCAGCGGGCGGGGGCTATTGGCTTACTTGGCGGCCTGCATGGCCAGGGCGGTATCCAGCATACGGTTGGAGAAGCCCCACTCGTTGTCGTACCAGGCCATGACCTTGACCAGGCGACCGTTGACGCGGGTGTGGTTGGCGTCGAAGGTCGAGGAGGCCGGATCGTGGTTGAAGTCGATGGACACCAGCGGCTGGGCGTTGACGTTGAGCACCGGAGAATTCTCCGCCGCCTTGGCCACGATCTCGTTGATCTCTTCCTTGGTGGTGTCGCGCGAGGCGTTGAACACCAGATCCACCAGCGAGACGTTGATCACCGGCACGCGCACGGCCAGGCCATCCAGCTTGCCGTTGAGCTCCGGCAGCACCTTGCCCACGGCAGCGGCAGCGCCGGTCTTGGTCGGGATCATGGAGTGGGTGGCGCTACGCGCGCGGTACGGGTCCTTGTGGTACACGTCAGACAGGTTCTGGTCGTTGGTGTAGGCATGGACCGTGGTCATCAGGCCATTCTCGATACCGACGGCATCGTTGAGCGCCTTGGCCACCGGCGCCAGGCAGTTGGTGGTGCAGGAACCGTTGGAGACGATGGTATCGCTGGCCTTGAGCACGCCGTCGTTGACGCCGAACACGATGGTGGCGTCGCCGTCAGGGCTAGGCGCGGAGACCAGCACCTTGGCGGCACCGGCCTCGACGTGCTTGCCGGCGTCGGCGCGCGTGGTGAACAGGCCCGTGCACTCCATCACGATGTCTACGCCGAGCTTCGCCCAGGGCAGGCTGGCCGGGTCACGCTCGGACAGAATAGCGATACGGTCGCCATCGACGCTCAGACTCTCCTCGTCATGTTCTACCTTGAAGGGAAAGTGACCGTGAGCGGTGTCATGGCGCAGCAGGTGGGCGTTGAGCGAAGGATCACCGAGATCGTTGATGGCAACGACCTCAATCCGGTCCCGGTAGCCGTTCTCGTACAGTGCGCGCAGCACGTTGCGACCGATACGTCCGAAACCGTTGATGGCAACCTTGAGCGTCATAGCGAATATCCCCCTGAGCGGCGAAAGCGTTCTTGCGTGAAAGCTGGTGAGTCGACGGTAGGCGGATTCACTAAAGATGCAAATCCCCCGCAAGGACGTCGTCAGTGGGCACCAATGTGGTACAGACAGCGCCGGGACTCAAGCACTATTTTGTTAAACTTACAACATTTCTCCAAAAACATTGATGAAGGACACTCTAATAAGCACGAAATTTCGACAACTTACTGCCCGCGCCTTCTCTATGAAGGCCCGCGCTAGACCTTAGTCGCATCGCCAAGCCGTAGTAATATTACCTTCAACGCTCTAAGGTATCCCTCATCCCGGTGACACCATTCACCACGCCTTTATCCCGGAGGCCCCATGCCCCAACCCGTCAAGGAAGTCAGCCGCATTCTGCCGGCTCGCAAGCGCATCGCCCTGGTCGCCCACGACGGCAAGAAGCAGGAACTGATGGAGTGGGCCTCCCGCTGGAAGGACACCCTGATCGCTCACCAGCTGCTCGGCACCGGCACCACTGCCGCGCGGCTCAGCCGCACCCTGGGGCTGGAGGTGGAAGGCCTGATGAGCGGTCCGCTGGGAGGCGACCAGCAGATCGGTGCTCGCATCACCGAGCAACGACTCGACCTGCTGATCTTCTTCTGGGACCCCTTCGCCCCCCAGCCCCACGACCCGGACGTCAAGGCGCTGCTGCGCCTGGCCGCCCTGTGGAACGTGCCGGTGGCCTGCAACCCCTCCAGCGCCGACTTCATGATGAGCTCGCCCTGGCTCGGCCAGGACTACGAGATGCAGATCCCGGATGCCAACGCCTGGATTTCCTCTCGCAGCGATAACAACTGACCAATATCGAGGATTCTCCCGTGTTCCAGCTGACCCGAAGCGTGACCTGGCAGTCGCTGTTGAAGCTTCGCGACGAGACCGCCGACGACCGGATTCGCGACTACTTTGCCAAGGATCCGAAGCGGTTCGACAAGATGAGCCTGCGCGTGGGCGGGCTTTTTCTGGACTACTCCAAACACCAGATCTCCGACGCGGTGCTGGAGAAGCTGGTCGAGCTGGCCGAACACTCGGCGCTGGTCCAGCGTCGCGCCCAGATGTTCTCCGGCGACATCATCAACGTCACCGAGGACCGGCCGGTGCTGCACACGGCGCTGCGCAACCTGGGTGACAGCCCGGTCATCGCCGATGGCAAGGACGTGATGCCGGAGATCCACGCCACTCGCGAGCAGATCAAGCGCTTCTCCGAAGAGGTCCGCAGTGGCAACTGGAAGGGCTACAGCGGCGAGCGTATTCGCGACGTGGTCAACATCGGCATCGGTGGCTCCGACCTCGGCCCCAACATGGCCAGCCGCGCCCTGCTCAAGTACCGCCAGGCGGACCTGAACTTCCACTTCGTCTCCAACGTGGACGGCGCGCATATCCAGAAGGTGCTGAGCCGCCTCGACCCGGCCACCACCCTGTTCATCGTCTCGACCAAGACCTTTTCCACCCAGGAGACGCTGCTCAACGCCCGCACCGCACGGCGCTGGTTCGTCGAGAACGCCGGCGATGACGCCGACATCGGCGCTCACTTCATCGCCGCCTCGACCAACCGCAAGGCCGCCATGGAGTTCGGCATCCGCGAGGAGAACGTGTTCGAATTCTGGGCCTGGGTCGGCGGTCGCTATTCGATGTGGTCCTCGATCGGCCTGCCCATCGCCCTGGCGATCGGCTATGAAGGCTTCATCGAGATGCTCGAAGGCGCCTACGAGATGGACCAGCACTTCCAGAACGCCCCGCTCGGCGAGAACATGCCGGTGCTGATGGCGCTGATCGGTATCTGGTACATCAACTTCGTCGGTGCCGAGACCCAGGCCATCGTGCCCTACGACCAGGCCCTGCATCAGCTGCCGGCCTTCCTGCAGCAGCTCGACATGGAGTCCAATGGCAAGTCGGTCGACATCTTCGGTCGCCCGGTAGACTACAAGACCGGCCCCATCGTGTGGGGGCAGACCGGCTCCAACGGCCAGCACGCCTTCTTCCAGCTGTTGCACCAGGGCACCCGCTACGTGCCCATCGACTTCATCGCCTCGCTGAAGCCCGAGCCCGGCGTCGAGGACCACCACTTCGCCCTGCTCACCAACATGCTGGCCCAGGCCAACGCCTTTATGGAAGGCAGCAGCAAGGGCGGTGACCTCGACCCCTACAGCTGCCCCGGCAACCGCCCCTCCAGCGTGCTGTTGCTCGACGAACTGACACCGCGCAACCTGGGCGCGCTGATCGCGCTCTACGAGCACAAGGTGTTCGTCCAGGGGGTGATCTGGAACATCAACTCCTTCGATCAGTGGGGTGTCCAGCTGGGCAAGCGCATCGCCGGCGAGATCAGCGAGAAGATCGACGAGCGCAGCCAGGACTTCGACGCCTCGACCCAGGGACTGCTGGGCCTGGTGCGGGAGCACTTCCAGGCGCCCGGCAAGAGCGTGGAAAAGGCCGCCGAAAAGGCAGCGAAGAAGACCGCCAAGCCCGCCGGCAAGGACGCCAAGGCCAAGTAAGCAGGGCGGAGGCGGAAGGTGCCGAGCATCGAGTGCTCGGCACGGGCCCGCCATGGCGGGCACCCAGCGACGGGCAAGAAAAGATCGAGAATGACCAACGGGCCACCCCGGAGTCTGCGCTCCAGGGTGGCCCGCCTAGGTCTGGCTCGCGCTGTTTTGGCTCGCGCTGGTCTGGCCCTCTCGCGGGGGGCCGGAATCGCGGGATTGCGCCTGGTGTGAGCGCCTGGCTTGCCGAGACGAGGCCTGGGCTACTTAAACGACCGCCGGGGCTACTCTGACGAGCGTCTGGGCTACTCGGACGAGCCTCTGACCAGGGCCCGCCGTGCGCTGACGTCACCGGCCCAGGCCGCCGCCAGCCATAGCGGCACGCTCAGCACCACATAGGCCAGCGCCAGCCAGGGGCTGCCGCCGGTGGCCAGGCGGGCCGCTTCGAGGCTGAACAGCGAAAAGGTGGTGAAACCTCCACAGAAGCCCGCCACGACAAGCGGATGAAGGCTCGCCAGCCGAGGGCTATCGCTCAGGGCCGCATGGGTAGCAAAGCGGGCAATCAACCAGGATCCCAGCACGTTGACCAGCAGGGTCGCCCAGGGAAAGGACGACGCCACCAGGCCCGAGACCGCGACGCCGGTCAAGAGGCGACACACCGATCCCAGGGCGCTGCCAAGGCCCACCGCCAGATAGAGCCGCCAGACGCTTGTTGCCTGACTCATGCTTCTCCCCTCTGCCGACACCTCACAGGCCACCCCCGAGGGCAAGTCCCGCCACCACGGCGGCCAGGCCGGCCAGCAGGGTCAACGAGACGTTGAGCGCGGCCGCTGCATGACGACCTTCGCGCATCAGGTCCAGAGTCTGCAGACTGAAGGAGGACACCGTGGTGAAGCCGCCCATCACCCCGCTCAGCAGCATGAGTGCTGCAGTCGAACCTGCCACCAGGCGACTGGCCAGCAGGCCGATCACTAAGGCCCCCAGCAGATTGACGATCAGGGTCCCCCAGGGGAAGCGCACTCCCCAGGCGGCCGCTGCCCGACGACTGACGAACAGTCGCCCCATGCCTCCTGCGGCGCCCCCCAGCGCTACCGCTGCCAGCGTCCACCACTCCATCACCAATCGCCTCGGCCAAAACCGCCATGGTATGCAAATACCTGGGCGATGTCGTGACCGGTGGCAATACCGCTGGACCTCGCCCTCGGCGTGGCGAAACGGGCTGATCGCAGATGGCCCATAAAGCGACAAGGCACAGACAATGCCGAGCCTCGGAAGGCGGGAAATCAAAGACGCTGAAGGTGCTGAAAATCTAAAAAAAACGCCGCCCGAGGGGGCGGCGAAGTTGTGCTTGCCTAGCAGGGATGAAGCGCATGGGATGCGTTCACGATCAATATGGCACAGAATTGGCAATCCGTACAACTTTTGTACATCCTTGATTGCGTACAAGCGGCAAACGGGCATGTTAGCCTGCGACAGATTCGTCCAAGGACGCCCCTCTGCCCCGACGGGCCCACCCACCAAAGGAGAAGGTTTGCGTGATGCGATCACGACTCTGCTCTCGACTCTTCAGCGTGCTGATGCTCGCGCTCGTGCTGCTCGCGGGACCTGCCATCGCCCAGCAGGGCGGTGACGCCAGCGGCTCTGGCGGTTCCTCCAGTGACGGTCCGGCCTACTCGACCCTGGCCGACCTGCTGGAAAACGAACAGGCCCGCAGCCAGCTGATCGAGCAACTGCGACAGATGGCGGAAAACGCCCCCGAACAGGCCCAGGCCGCCGGTGAACAGGCCGTCGACAGCGCCGCCGAGGCCACCCTGCCCAAGCAACTGGCGGACATGACCAGCCGAGTGGTCAGCGAGTTCGGCAATCAGTTCGAGAATCTCGCCGCCATCTTCGGTGGCATGATCGACGGCGCCCTGACCGAAGGCGAACTCAACTTCGATCTGTTCACCCAGGCGGCGATCAACCTCGGCCTGGTGATTCTGGCGACCTTTGTGCTGTTCGTGATCATCAGGCGCCTGGTCAGGCCACTGTTCACGCGGTTGAGCCAATATTCGCAGAACGGTCAGAACCTCAACCCCACCATCCGCCTGGTGCTGTGCGTGGTGCTGGCGGTGATCGTGGACGCCGCCGTGGTGGGACTTGCCTACGTCGGCGGCAACCTGGCCGCTACCTTCGCCATCGGTGAGACGGGCAGCCTGTCGACCCGGGCGTCGCTGTTCCTCAATGCCTTCCTGGTCATCGAGCTGTTGAAGGCGGCGGTGCGCATGCTGTTCGCCTCACGCTACGAGGGCCTGCGTCTCTTGCCCATCACCGCGCCCAGCGCGTCCTACTGGAACCGTTGGATCGCCCGGCTGATTGGCCTTACCGGCTACGGCCTGATGGTGGTGGTCCCGTTGATCAACACCTACCTGTCTTACCGTGTCGGTGAGGGCATCGGCGCCCTGATCATGATCGGCGCCTACCTGTACGCCATCACCGTGGTGCTGATCAATCGCAGCCGCCTGCGCGATGGGCTGTTCGATGCCGCTGTCAGGTCCAGCCTGTCGGCCTCCCGTGTCGCGCTGCGCCTGCTCGGCCGCATCTGGCATCTGCTGGCGATCACCTACTTCACCGTGGTGCTGGTGCTGACCCTGACACGCCCCGAGGACGCCCTGCCGTTCGTGCTGATCGCGACCCTCAAGACCCTCGGTATCGTGCTGGCTGCCATGCTGGTGTCGCGCCTGCTGGCCCAGGCCATCGGTCGTCGCATCACCCTGTCCGGTGAGCTGCGCAAGAAGCTGCCGTTGCTCGAGGCACGCCTCAACTCCTATGTCCCGACGATGCTGCGCGCCTTCAACGTGCTGATCCTGATCGTCGCCGCCATGGCCCTGCTCAACGCCTGGGGCGTGTTCGACATGGCCACCTGGTACGCCTCCGAAGCGGGTCGCGTGCTGGTCAGCCAGGTGATCAACGTGGCCATCATCCTGATCGTCGCCGCGGCGGTCTGGATCGGCCTTGCCAGCCTGATCGAACACAAGCTGAATCCGACCACCGGCCGCGGCATGCCCTCGGCTCGGGCCCAGACGCTGCTGTCGCTGTTCCGCAATGCGCTGGCCATCGCCATCGTCACCATGACGGCGATGATCGTGCTGTCGGAAATCGGCATCAACATCGGACCGCTGATCGCCGGTGCCGGTGTGCTCGGTCTGGCCATCGGTTTCGGCGCCCAGAAGCTGGTGCAGGACATCATCACCGGTATCTTCATCCAGGTGGAAAACGCCATGAATACCGGCGACGTGGTGACCCTGGGCGGCATCACCGGCACCGCCGAGAAGCTCAGCATCCGCTCGGTGGGTATCCGTGACCTGCACGGCACCTACCATCTGGTGCCGTTCTCCAGCGTCGATGTGGTCTCCAACTACATGCGTGGCTTCGGCTACCATGTGGGCGAATACGGCGTCGCCTACCGCGAGAACGTGGACGAGGCGATCGTCGCCCTGCGCAACGCCTTCGACGAACTGTCCTCCGACGAGGACCTCAAGTCCGAGATCCTCGAACCCCTCGAGGTGGCCGGTGTCATCGCCCTGGCCGACAGCTCGGTCAACATCCGGGTGCGCATCAAGACCACCCCCGGCAACCAGTGGGCGGTGGGCCGTGCCTACAATCGTCTGGTCAAGCTGCATCTGGACGAGGCGGGCATCGAGATCCCCTTCCCGCACACCACGATCTTCTTTGGCGAAGACAAGCAGGGCCAGGCGCCCGCCGCCAACCTGCGCCTGGTCGAGAAGGATGTGGTGGCGACCGGCGAAGCCAGGGATACCGCACCGCTGCCCGGCGAGGATGGCAGTATCGACTCCCCCCGCGAGCACGAGACCCGCGAGGATGCCGAGACCAACGCCAAGTTCAGGGGCGACTACGACCCCGACGGCAACTGACAGACCTTACCTGCAACGCTTCTGGGGCGGCCTACGGGCCGCCCCTTTTTATTGATCGAATCGCCAGGGTGCCGAGCCCTGACGCCACGCTCTGGCGCCACAGCTCTGACGACACAGGCGTGGCGGCAGCTGCACGCCGCGAGCCGGGCCTGTACTCGCCTTCAGCATGGTGACGCCACGCCGCCACCCCCTTGGCTGGCGCGGCGCACGAGACCCATCCTCCAGGACCACAAACGCCACGGGCGGGGCCGAAGCCCCGCCCGTGGCGTTTGTGGGTACTGCTTTGTAGGTCGAACGCCTGGCTCAGGCCTGCTGAGCGTCGCTCGGCTGCGGCAACGAGGGCAGCGACTTGTCGAGCAGCTCGACGCTCTGGCGATAGTAGAGCTGGCTCTTGTTGTGCTCGCCCAGGTTGGCGTAGAGCCGCGCCAGCTCGGCACAGACCACTCCGCTGGGACGTTGACGCTGGCTCGCCTCGAAGTACTCCTGGGCCTTGCCCCAGTAGGCGTTGCGCAGCGCCAGGCGACCCAGGGTCAACAGCAGGTCGGGATCATTGGGCCGCTCCTGCAGCCACTTCTCGGCGGTCACAAGCTGACGTGAAGCGTCCACCCCAAGCAGGCCATAGCGCAGCACCAGACGGCTGTCCCAGTTGGTCTTGAGCGAGTGGCGCAGCAGTTTCTCGGCGATCACCTGTTCGTCGCAGCGCACCAGCGTCTCGACGTAGAGCACCAGCAGGTCGATGTTGGTGCGCAGGTACTCGGGCATGTCGGACCACAGGTTGCGCACCCGCTCGATATCCTCGGGATTGCGCGTCTCCTGCAGGATCAGCTCGCGGTAGGCTTGCAGCTCGAGCTGTTCACGCTCTTCCCGGGCGATCAGCTGCTGGTCGGCCAGACGCGGCAGCAGGCGACGCAGGCCGTCCCAGTCGCTGACGCTGATATAGGCGGCCTTGAGCTGCTTGAGCACCTGGGGATGGCGAGGCAGATGACGGTCCAGGCGGGTCAGGATCGCCAGCGCTTCCTCGTACTGCTGGCGGTCCAGCATCAGCTGGGCCTGCATCATGCCTACCGCGGGATCGGCGCCGTCGGTGGAGATGTGGGCCCGCTTGAGCAGGGTGTCGGCCTGATCATAGCGGCCCTGGTAGTGGGCCGCCAGGGCGGCAGACAGGTAGTTGACCAGCGGGGTGCTGGAGTCATCGGCAGCCTTGACCAGGGCCTTCTCGGCGCGCTTCCAGCGACCTTCGGCCAATGCCACCAGGCCGCGCACGGTGCGCTTCATCGCGGTGCGATTGCGTGCCCGCGAGTTCCACACCTTGAAGCGGCTGACCGGACGGCTCAGGCGGAACAGCACGCGCAGGGCAAAGTGCAGCACCATGAACAGGGCCAGCAGGATCACCAGGCCAAACCAGAACGAAGTCTGGAAGGAGGTGTCGCCCACCCGCACCAGCCAGTAGCCGGGCACCGACATCATCAGCTGACCGAACAGCGCCCCGAGCGCGAGGCCAACGACAATGAGCAGGATCAGCTTTCTCATGCGTTATCTCCCTGGCCGGAAGCGCCCGCTTCGAAGCGCTGCTCGATGAACCGGGCCAGCGCCTGCTGGGAAGCGCTGATATCGGGAAGCTCCGGGCGGATGGACTTGCCCTTGAGCTCGCCCAGACGAGCGATCACCGACTGCACCGACTCGTCGTCGACGTCGTAGTAGCCTTCGAGCAGGGTGATGGCCTTGTCGAGGCTGGCCTCGTACAGGCCGGTCTCTTCCTTGAGCAGGGCCAGCTGGGACTGCTCCAGCACCAGACGCAGGCTCTGGCGCAGGTACGACTCCTGCTCCGGGGTGATCAGGGCTTCCAGCGCCTGGTCGTGGTGGCGTACCGTCACCAGCTCCTTGAGCTCTTCACCGACCCGTGCCAGCTGCTCCTGCCAGGCACCGGAAGGAGCCTCCTCGATGGTGGTATCGGCGGTGAACTGCTCGATGTCCTGGGCCAGCGGCAGGCCGGCGATCTGCTCCTGCTGGGCGTTCAGGGCCAGGTAGAGGCCAGTCCGGTCAACCTTGGGCACCGTCTGCAGGGCGGCAAGCTCCTCGGCGATGGCGCGGCGTACCGGGACCAGTGCCGGATTGTTGGCCTCTTCCAGGCGAGCGTCGGCGGTGCGCAGCAGCGCCGCAGCACCTTCGACATCACGCTCGAGCTGCAGGCGCTGATTGGCCAGACGCAGCAGGTAGGCGGCCTCGGCGTGCAGCCAGTCACGCTCGTCGGCGTTCTGTTCCTTGGACAGCTCGGCCAGTACCCGATCCAGGGTCTGGTTGACGTCGGACTTGTAGGCGTCGAAGTCGCTCTTGATGCCGTCCACCGCCTGGCCCATGGTCTCGCGACGCTCGGCAAGGCCGCTTTCCAGCTGGGACGACAGCTCCTGGACCTCGGCCACGCTGGGGCTGTTCTGCTTGAGCTGGTCGATGCGCGCGGACATGGCCTGCTGCAGCTGCCAGCCCTTCCAGCCGACAAAGGCCACACCGGCGATCAGGATCAGCACCAGCACCAGGGCCACGACGCCGGCCTTGCCGCCACCAGAGCTGCTACCAGAGCCACCGGAAGACGAAGTCGCGGCACCGCCGGCAGAAGCCCCACCGTTACCACCCTTGCCTGCCGCTGGGCTGGGCTTGTTGTCACTAGCTTTGGCGCCACTGGCCTTGGTGTCACTGGACTTGCCATCGCCGGGTTTTCCGGCACTGGCCTTGCCGCTGTTGTCGGGCTTGCTAGCGCTGGGCTTGCTGTCGCTGGGCTTGCTGGCACTTGGCTTGCTGGCACTGTCCCCGGCGGCGCCCTTCGCTGCAACCGGAGCGGCGTCACTCGGCGTGGCCTTGGCGGTGCCTGCGCTCGACGCCGTGGCGCCGGCAGGCGATGAGCCGCCCGTCGCCGCAGCGGGTGTGGAGGATGCCGCGCTGGCACTGGACGAGGTGGATCCGGTCGAGCTGCTGCCACTCTTGTCGCGACGCCGCGACCGCCGCTGGGAGCCCCCCTTGCCCGCGCCGCCCTTCGAGGCGTCCGTGCCTGAGGTCGCGCTTCCTGTGCCCTGCTGGCCGGAAGCGGACGGGGTCTGCTGCTCGTCCTGATCGTGCTGTTGGTTGCTCATCTGTCGCTAGCCCTTTTAGAGATCTTCATTCGCCATCCTCTGGGTCGCAGGTCCTTGCCACCGCGGCCGCCAGCGCCGCAGGAGACGCGCCAGACGCCACGACCGGGATGCGAAATCCCAGCGTTTTCGCCAGTGTAGCCAACCGCTGGCTGGATACGACAAGCGGTTGTTGAAAGGCGGCCTCTGAACACCATCTTGCCAGATGTTCAAGGATTTCTCCGCTACTGACCACCAACGCCTGATAGCCCCCTTGTTCGAGCCATGTTCTGGCCCCGGCATCGGGAGTGATCAGGCGGCGCCGATACACCTCGAGACGCGTGACACGCGCGCCCCTCTGCCCCAGGGTGTCGCCCAGCAGCGGGCGGCCACCTTCGCCCGCCACCAGCAGCACTCGCTGGTGCTCCAGGCGCTGCAGCGAGGCCAGCGCCAGCAAGGCCTCGCTGGTCTCTTCTCCGGCGGCGGGGGCAGGCACCCTCACCTTTAGCCCCAGCGCCTGGTGCAAGACCATCGCCGTGGCCTGCCCGACGGCGTACAGTTCAAGCCCCTGGGGCAGCTGTGGCCAGTAGCGATCCAGCGCCTCGACCAACCGCTCGGCGGCGGCGGGACTGATGACTACCACCTTATGAAAGTGGTCGATGTCGAGCCAGGCCGAGCGCACATCTGCCGTCTCTGGCACAGTTTCCTGCCGCATCACCTCGAGCCGCTCGGTGCTGAGCCCCTTGCTTTCGATGGCCTCGGCCAGCGCCTGGGCGCGTTCGCCGGGCCGGGTGATCAGTACCGGAGTGCCCATCAACGCGGCCCGTAGACCTCGGCCAGGATATCCCCGGCGCCCTGCTCGAGCAGCTGCTCGGCGACGCGGATCCCCAGCGCCTCGGGTTCGTCCACCGAACCACGCCCCTCGGCACGCAGCACGCGGGAACCGTCGGGCGTGCCGACAAGGGCTCTCAACCACAGGGTTCTGCCATCGTCCTGATAGATGGCGTGCCCACCGATGGGCACCTGGCAGCCGCCTTCCAGACGTGTATTCATGGCCCGTTCGGCACGCACTCTGGTCGCCGTCTCGATATCGTCGAGCGGTGCCAGCAGCGACACCAGCTCGGTGTCGTGCATGCGGCATTCGATGCCAAGCGCGCCCTGACCACAGGCCGGCAGGCAGATCTCCGGCGGCAGCTCCTGGGCGATACGTTCACCCAGCCCCAGCCGCTTGAGCCCGGAGGTAGCCAGCAGGATGGCGTCGAATTCGCCAGCGTCGAGCTTGGCCAGGCGAGTCTGGACATTGCCACGCAGGCTGATGACCTCGAGGTCAGGGCGGGCCTCGCGCATCTGCAATCCGCGGCGCAGGCTGGAGGTGCCCAGACGGGCGCCCTCGGGCAGGTCCTCGAAGCGAGCATAGTCATTGGAGACGAAGGCATCGGTGGGCTCGGCGCCTTCCAGGATCACCGAAAGCCCCAGGCTCTCGGGAAACTGCATCGGCACATCCTTCATGGAGTGCACCGCGATATCGGCGCGGCCGTCGAGCATCGCCTCCTCGAGTTCCTTGACGAACAGCCCCTTGCCGCCAACCTTGGCCAAGGGCGTGTCGAGAATCTTGTCGCCGCGGGTCGACATCGGTACCAGCTCGACCTCGAGCCCGGGGTGAATCGCCATCAGGCGATCGCGAACATGTTCGGCCTGCCATAGGGCCAACTGGCTCTTGCGCGTCGCGATACGCAGCCTGGACATCTGTTGCACGTTGCTCTCCCTGGTCGGGCTTGCGACCAAATCGCCGCGTCCGCCATGTTAAATGAATGACGTCATCATAAAGCACGGTCTCCGTCAGTAAAATCGACGGCGACGGGACCCGTTGCCGCGCCTGCCAGAAGCGCCTGCTGCCACCCTCGTTTCAGGGGCTGATGCCGCACCGTCCTTGCCGGCCCGCTGCACCCTCGCCTCAAGGGCCGACTCTGGTACACTTTGGGCATACCAACGACAACGGCTGCCGGCTCCGTCAGCGCCCTCGGCGCCGGCCACCGATCACGTCGCCATCGCATCGTCATTCAGGAAGTCCATTCAATGAGCCAGACCACCAACCAGTCCTGGGGCGGCCGCTTCAGCGAACCCACCGACGCCTTCGTCGCTCGTTTCACCGCCTCGGTCGATTTCGACCAGCGCCTGGCCCGCCATGACATCCAGGGCTCCATCGCGCATGCCACCATGCTCGCCCAGGTTGGCGTGCTGAGCGAAGAGGAACGTGACGCCATCCTGACCGGGCTCAAGGAGATCGAGACGGAGATCGCCGAAGGGCGTTTCGAGTGGTCGGTGGCGCTGGAAGACGTGCACATGAACATCGAGGCACGGCTGACCCAGAAGATCGGCATCACCGGCAAGAAGCTGCACACCGGGCGCTCGCGCAACGACCAGGTGGCCACCGATATTCGCCTCTACCTGCGCGAGGAGATCGACCTGGTCGCCAGCGAGCTGGCGCGGCTGCGTGCCGGGCTGATCGAGCTGGCCGAGGGCGAGGCCGACACCATCATGCCGGGCTTCACCCACCTGCAGACCGCTCAACCGGTGACCTTCGGCCACCACCTGCTGGCCTGGCAGGAGATGCTGGCCCGCGACCATGAACGCCTGCTGGACTGCCGCAAGCGGGTCAACGTGCTGCCGCTGGGCGCCGCCGCCCTGGCCGGCACCACCTACCCCATCGATCGTCACCTGACCGCCGAGCTGCTCGGCTTCGAGCGCCCCGCCGAGAACAGCCTCGACGCGGTCAGCGATCGGGACTTCGCGATCGAGTTCACCGCCTTCGCGAGCCTGCTGCTTATGCACCTGTCGCGGATGAGCGAGGAGCTGGTGCTGTGGACCAGCGCCCAGTTCGACTTCATCGACCTGCCCGACCGCTTCTGCACCGGCTCCTCGATCATGCCGCAGAAGAAGAACCCGGACGTGCCCGAGCTGGTACGCGGCAAGACCGGCCGCGTCTACGGTCACCTGATGGGCCTGCTGACGCTGATGAAGTCGCAGCCGCTGGCCTACAACAAGGACAACCAGGAAGACAAGGAACCGCTGCTCGACACCCTGGATACCGTCAAGGGGTGCCTGCGCGCCTTCGCCGACATGGTCCCGGCCATCGTCTCCAAGGGCGATTCCATGCGCGAGGCCGCTCGCAAGGGCTTCTCCACCGCCACCGACCTTGCCGACTATCTGGTACGCAAGGGCGTGGCCTTCCGTGACGCCCATGAAATCGTCGGTCAGTCCGTGGCCTACGGCATCGAGAGCGGCAAGGATCTGTCGGACATGAGCCTCGACGAACTGCGCCAGTTCTCCGACGTCATCGGCGAGGACGTGTTCGAGGTGCTGACCCTGGAAGGCTCGGTGGCCGCCCGCAACCATATCGGTGGCACCGCCCCCGACCAGGTGCGCGCCGCTGCCCAGCGCGCCCGTGAGGCCCTCAAGACCCTTGCGACCGGCCAGGGAGGCGCCCAATGAACCGCCTCGTCAAGGTGCTGCGACCCGCCCTGTTGCCGGCCCTGCTGCTGGCCCTGATGGCCCTGGCGGGCTGCGGCCAGAAAGGCCCCCTGTACCTGCCCGGTGACGAAGAAGCGGCGGAGCGCTACGGCCCCCGCGAAACCGTCGAGGACGAACAGGGCGAAGAGGACAGCCAGGAAAGCGACCAGAGCGCGACCGAGGACGAGAGCTGAGCATGGATCACTTCAACTACCGAGACGGCGAGCTGTACGCCGAAGAAGTGCCTCTGGCCCGCATCGCCGAGGCGGTGGGCACCCCCTGCTACGTCTATTCACGTGCCACCCTGGAGCGTCACTTCCAGGCCTACCGCGAGGCGCTGGGTAGCCACCCGCATCTGATCTGCTACGCGGTCAAGGCCAACAGCAACCTGGCGGTGCTCAACGTACTGGCGCGCCAGGGTGCCGGTTTCGACATCGTTTCCCGGGGCGAGCTCGAGCGGGTACTGGCCGCCGGTGGTGACCCGGCCAAGGTGGTGTTCTCCGGCGTCGCCAAGCGCCCCGACGAGATGGCGCGCGCGCTCGAGGTCGGCATCAAGTGCTTCAACGTGGAGTCGCGCCCAGAGCTTGAAGTGCTCAATGAAGTGGCAGGCCGCCTGGGCAAGGTGGCGCCGGTGTCATTGCGGGTCAATCCCGACGTCGACGCGGGCACCCATCCGTATATCTCCACCGGGCTCAAGGACAACAAGTTCGGTATCCCGGTGGATGAGGCGCTGGAGGTCTACCGCCTGGCCGCCGAACTGCCGCACCTCAAGGTCACCGGACTCGACTGCCATATCGGCTCGCAGCTCACCGAGATCGCTCCCTTCCTCGACGCCCTGGAGCGTCTGCTGGTGCTGCTCGACCGCCTGCGCGAGGAGAACATCGAGGTCTCGCACCTCGACCTGGGCGGCGGCCTCGGCGTGCCCTACAGGGACGAGACGCCGCCGGCCCCGTTCGACTACGCCTCGAAGCTGCTCGAGCGCCTGTCGCGCTGGGACGGCGGAGAGCGCCTGACGCTGCTGTTCGAGCCGGGCCGCTCGATCGCCGCCAACGCCGGCGTCATGCTGACCCGGCTGACCTACGTGAAGCCCGGCGAAACCAAGAACTTCGCCATCGTCGACGCGGCCATGAACGACCTGATTCGGCCCTCGCTGTACCAGGCCTGGCAGGCGATCATCGAAGTCGACACTCGCCTGGACCGCGCAAGCGACGTCTATGACGTGGTCGGCCCGGTGTGCGAGACCGGCGACTTCCTCGGCAAGGAGCGCCAACTGGCGGTGGCGCCGGGCGACCTGCTGGCGGTGCGCTCGGCCGGCGCCTACGGCTTCGTGATGGCCTCCAACTACAACAGCCGCCCGCGTCCGGCGGAGGTACTGGTGGACGGCGACAGCTATCAGGTGGTTCGCCGACGCGAGACCCTCGAGGACCTCTGGGCCGGTGAGTCGCTGCCCGGCGAATCGCAACCGGGATCGGCATCGGGATCGACGTCAGGAGCACCGCGCTGATGCTTCTGCACTTCACCAAGATGCATGGCCTGGGCAACGACTTCATGGTGGTCGATCTGGTCACCCAGCGGGCCCGCATCGAGGCCGAGGAAATCCGCCGTCTGGCCGACCGGCGCTTCGGCATCGGTTTCGATCAGCTACTGGTGGTGGAACCGCCGCGGGACCCGGACATGGACTTTCGCTACCGGATCTACAACGCCGACGGCAGCGAGGTCGAGAATTGCGGCAATGGTGCGCGCTGCTTTGCCCGCTTCGTACGCGACAAGCGGCTGACCCACAAGCGCCAGATCCGGGTCGAGACCGCCGGCGGCCCGCTGGTGCTGGACGTGCATGACGACGAGCAGGTCAGCGTCGACATGGGTGCCCCGCGCTTCGCCCCGCCGAGCCTGCCCTTCGAGGCCGACGAGGACCGCCTGCGTCACACCCTCGAGGTCGACGGCGAGACCCTCGAGATCGCCGTCGCCTCCATGGGCAACCCCCACGCGGTGATCAAGGTGGACAGCGTCGACCAGGCGCCGGTGGAGCGCCTGGGACCGCTGGTCGAACACCACCCGCGCTTTCCCAAGCGGGTCAACGTGGGCTTCATGCAGGTGGTCTCCAGCCACGAGATTCGCCTGCGGGTGTTCGAGCGCGGCAGCGGCGAGACCCTGGCCTGTGGTACCGGCGCCTGCGCTGCGGTGGCCTGCGGCATTCGCCAGGGCCTGCTCGAAAGCCCGGTGACCGTCCACCTGCCCGGCGGCAGCCTGACGATCCGCTGGGAAGGTGGCGAGCGCCCCTTGATCATGACCGGCCCCGCCGAGCGGGTGTTCGATGGACGAATTCCGCTGCGTTGACCCCAGGCGCACAGGACTCGACGGGACTGGGCTAAGCTGCCAGCAAGGTATCGGTCCCTCGCTTTCCCGGAAAATCGATCCAGCCTAGACATTGAACTCCAACAGGAAGACGCGCATGCCTCAAGCCGCCCCAGAGCCCCGCAAGACGCTCGACCCGGACCGCGTCGCCGAATGGCTGGCACGCCACCCGGACTTCTTCGTCGGTCGCGAAGGCCTGCTGCAGAGCCTCACGATTCCCCACCCGGAGACCCAGGGCGCCACCTCGCTGCTGGAACGGCTGGTCCATGACCTGCGCAAGCGCGCCGAAGGCGCGGAACTGCGGCTCGAGCAACTGCTCGACTCGGCCCGCCACAACGAGGCGCAGTATCGGCGCACCCGCGAGCTGGTGCTGGCACTGCTGGAAGCCCAGGACAACGACGCCCTGGGCCAGGCCCTGGCCACCCAGCTAAGCGAGCGCTTCCAGACGCCAGCGGTGTCGCTGTGGTGCCCCGCCAGCCTGACCGATCGCGACCCCAGACCGCCCCAGGCCCCGCGTCACGTGCTCGACGACCACACCGGCCAGCGCCTGACCGCGCTACTCGATGGGCGCGCCAGCCGCTGTACCCGTCTTACTCCCACCGACTGGAAGCGCCTGCTGCCCCACGCCAAGGCGCCGACCAAGTCGGGCTCCTGCGCCATCGCCCGCATGACCCTGGGCGAGCCCCAGGGCTTTGTGGTGCTGGCAAGTCCTGATCCCGACCACTTCCGTGCCAGCATGGACACCCTGTTTACCGAGTACCTGGCCGAGGTGCTGGTGCGCCTGAGCGTGCGGCTGTGCGAGCGTGATGATGGCTGAAAAGGCGGCTGAGACGACGGCCAAGTGGCAGCTTGCCGGCGCGGTAGCGGACTTTCTCGATGAGCTGGGTCGCACCGCCAGTGCTGCCACCGTCGACGCCTACCGGCGTGACCTGGCCACCTTCGAGAACTGGTGGCACGCCCAGGCCAATGACACCGACGCCAGGCCGCCGGATGATCAGGCCCTGACGTCCCACACGCTCCGGCGTTTTCTGGCCGCCGAACGCAGCCGAGGCATGGCACCGCGCAGCCTGAAGCGCCGCCGCGCCGCCCTGTCGCGACTGTGTGAACACTTGGTGGCGGCTGGCCGACTCGACTACAACCCGGTCGGCTTGAGCCGCGGCCCCCGGGCGCCGAAGGATCTACCGCGGCCGGTGGACGTGGACCTGCTGGCGCGCTTTCTCGACACCCCCCACGATGGCTCGCCGCTGTCGGTACGCGACCAGGCGATGCTGGAGCTGCTCTATTCCAGCGGGCTACGGCTGGCGGAGCTGGCGGCGCTGGATCTCCCCGACCTCCACGGCGGCCGGGTGCGGGTCCTCGGCAAGGGCAACAAGCCGCGCCAGGTGCCGGTGGGCTCGCGTGCGCGCCAGGCCATCGACCAGTGGCTCGGCGTGCGCTCGGTGCTGGCCGCCGACGGCGAAACAGCGCTGTTCGTCGGCCAGCAGGGCCACCGGCTCGGCCATCGTGCCATCCAGGCACGCCTGGTCACCCAGGCCCGCCGGCGCGGCCTGCCGGAGCACCTGCATCCCCACCGCCTGCGCCACTCCTTCGCCAGCCACCTGCTGGAATCGAGCCAGGACCTGCGCGCCGTCCAGGAGCTGCTGGGCCACGCCAACCTGTCCACCACCCAGGTCTATACCCGGCTGGACTGGCAGCACCTGGCCGAGAGCTACGACAAGGCCCACCCCCGCGCGCGGCGCAGCCGGAGCGACGACAGCCATCCCGGAGACACCCCTTGATCGACCACGCGGCAGCGGACGACTTCAGCCGACTCAAGGCCATCACCTTCGATCTGGACGACACCCTGTGGGACAACAGCGGCGTCATGCAGCGCACCGAGCAGGGCCACGTCGACTGGCTGACCGAACAGCTCGGCGCCTGGCAGCGCGGCCGCGAGGAGCCGTTGACGCCCCCCATCGAGCTTTCGGACTACCTGCGTGAACGCCAGGCTCTGGCCAGGCGCAGCTGGTCGCGGCGCGGCGACTTCAGCTGGCTGCGTGAGCGCACCCTGATCCAACTGCTGGAGGAAAGCGGCGTCAACCGGGCGGCGGCTCACTGGTGGGCGGCGCTGGCGATGCAACGTTTTCACTCGCTGCGCATCCTGGTCACGCCCTTCCCCGACACCGACGCCATGCTGGAAAGACTGAAGGGCCGCTATCGTCTCGGCAGCATCACCAACGGCAACGTGGCCTTCCACCGTCTGCCGCTGGCCCGACACTTCCAGGCGCGTATCGCCGCCGGCGAGATGTTCGCACCCAAGCCCGATCCACGGCCCTTTCTGGCGATGCTGGCACGGCTTGAGGTCAAGGCCTGCGAGACCCTGCACGTGGGCGATTCCTGGGAGGAAGACGTGCTGCCGGCGATTCGCCTGGGCTTGCGGGCGATCTGGATCGCGCCGCCAGAGGCCGAGACGGCTCCCTTGCCACGCGGCGTGACCCGACTGTCTCGGGTCACCGAACTGCCAGCCCTGCTCGGTGAGCATCAGGATCAATAAAGCGAGAAAAACCCCGGCGACCGCCGGCGCCACGTGGTAAACCGGCAGGCACCTGTTCCCTGAGTGCCTGCCGCCATGCCCCGCCCGCTCTATCGCCCCCTCGCTTCATCACCGCCGACCCGGCGTCACCTGCGACGAGTGCTCAAGCTCGGGCTGGCGTTTGCCCTGGTTTCGGGACTGGGGCTTGTTTCGGGGCTGTCTTCGGGACTGTCTTCGGGACTACTTTCGGGGCGTGTTTCAGGAATGGGGCCCGCTCTCTCCCTGCCCCTGGGCATCGCGCCAGCCCTGGCGGCACGCCCTACCTGCGATACCGTGCGTCCGCCCGGTACCTGCGGCCTCTACAGCACCGGCATGTCCTACCCCTCGACCTTGTCCGGCACCACGCCGGAAGGCAACACCGCGGGGATAGCCTCCTTCCACACCACCTACGCCTGCCAGACCGGCAGCGACGGCCGCGTCTATATCCTGCTCGATACCCAGGGTTCCTACGACAGCGCCACCGGTGACGCCGAAAGCTCAGTGCAAGGCTTCTACTTCGACAAGGCCGACACCAGCATGGGCGGCCATCACCACCAGACCCTGGTCGCCTCCCTGCGCACCGCCAACCACGCATCTGGCTGTGTCTCCGGAAGCGTCGTGACCGAGATACCGATCGTACGCCATGGCGACACCGAACCGGGCAACTACAACCAGTTTACCTACTGGCCTCATACCCACGTGGCGACCAGCACCGGCGCCAGCGACAACTATACCGGCACGGTAGTCGGAGTTGGCGGCGCTTACGTCACCGTGATCGAGAGCACCTGCAAGATGTGGACCCCCTACATCACCCTGCCCGATATCGACCTCAGCGAGCTGCCGGGAGCAGGATCTCGGGGCGGCACCACCACCGCCTACCTGAGCTTCAACAACTGCGATGAGGTCAACATGGCGGATTTGTCCATACGCTCGGGCGGCGCCAGCGTCATCAACGCCCGCCAAGGCATCCTCGGCAACGCCGACACCTCAGGCGGCGGCGCCAAGGGCATCGGGCTGGCGCTGGAAATCGACGCTTTTTCAGCCCACGACTTCGATCCCGTGGACCTGTCTGGCTCGCGAGCGATTGGCCTGATGGGGGAGGCGCCCAAGGTTCCGTTACGCGTCAGCTACTACCGCTATGCCGAACAGGCATCCGGGGGGCGCGTCAAGGGGCTGCTGGAGGTCACCGCCACGTACAAGTAGCCGGCGGGCTCGTCAGGCTGGCTAGGGCTCGTCAGGCTGGCTAGCCTTCGTGCGCAAGCCAGCCGTCCAGGCGCCGATGGGCCTCGTCGACGCCCTGGCGCTTGAGCGCCGAGAAAAGCTGCACGCTGACCAGGTCCTCCCACTCACGCAGCCGCGAGCGCACCTGCTGCAAGGCATTCTTGGCCGCGCCCTGCTTCAGCTTGTCGGCCTTGGTCAGCAGGATATGCACCGGCAGGTCGCGCTCATCGGCCACATCCAGCAGCGCCAGGTCGAACTCGGTCAATGGGTGACGCACGTCCATCACCAGCACCAGCCCCTTGAGCGAAGCTCGCTTCTGGAGGTATTCGGCCAGGTGGCGCTGCCACTCCAATTTGACCTTTTCGGGCACCTTGGCGTAGCCGTAGCCGGGCAGGTCCACCAGCCGGCGCTCGCTGTCCTCGCCCAGCGAAAAGACGTTGATGAGCTGGGTGCGACCCGGCGTCTTGGAGGTGCGCGCGAGCGCCTTCTGTTGGGTGATGGTGTTGATCGCGCTGGACTTTCCGGCATTGGAACGTCCGGCAAAGGCGACCTCGACACCACTGTCTTCGGGGCATCGGGCCAGCGTCGGCGCACTGGTGAGGAATCGGGCCAAGGAGTAGTTGAAAGCCATGAGATGGAAGAAATCCTGACGGTGATCAAAGGTAGGGTCGAGGGCCCTGGCATTCCCGCCCCCGGGGTGTTTGGTTATAGTAAGCTTTGAGGCGGCTGCGACCCGGGGAATCATCATAACATTGTGCCGCTGTCGCCAGCGACCGGCCTCAGCGCGGGCGCTTCCCCCTGCAGTGAAGGCCACGCCTTCCGCGGGACCGTGAAAACATTAAAACGGCATAAGTGAACTAGCGATGAGACAGTTACTGGCAAGCCTGGCAATCTCCATCGGCGTCGTCGGCGCCGCCCATGCCGACCTCCAGAGTGACGCAGACGCCGCCGCAGGACGCGACAAGGCTACCGCCTGCGCCGCCTGCCACGGCCAGACCGGCGCCAGTATCGCGCCGACCTTCCCCAACCTGGCCGGCCAGCAGGCCTCCTACCTGGCCAAGCAGATCATCGACATCCGTGACGGCACCCGTCCGGTGCCGCAGATGGCGGGGCAGGTGGACAACTTCAGCGACCAGGACGCCTGGGACGTGGCCGCCTTCTTCGCCGGCCAGGACCCGGTGGTGGGGCAGGCCAAGGATGACGAGGCGTTGCTCGAGCGCGGCGAGGCGCTCTACCGCGCTGGCGACCTGGCCAAGGGCATCCCGGCCTGCAGCGCCTGCCATGGCCCGACCGGCAGCGGCATCGGCTCGGCGGTCTATCCGGGGCTTTCCGGCCAGCACGCCGGCTATGTGGTCAGCACTCTCCAGGCATTCGCCTCCGGCGCCCGCGCCAACAGCCCCGGTGGCGTGATGGCCGACATCGCCGCCAAGATGAGCGATGCCGACATGGAAGCCGTGGCCAACTACGTCCAGGGCCTGCACTGATCGATTCACCTTTCGATGCGTCCCGCGGGGCGGCCCTTGTGGCCGCCCCGTTGCGTTTACCAGCAAAGATAGACATGCGACGCCTGCCCAATCGGGATATTCGGGAACCCTTCGAACGTTGTAGACTCAAAACAGCGTTCGCTTTGCGGCTCCAGGTTCGTCGCGCCCTCGCGCCGCCATGGCATGCCCGCCTCAATCAAGGAGAAAACATTCTATGCTGAAGTCACTGATGATGGGCCTCGCTGGCCTTAGCCTGTCGACCATGGCGGTCGCCGCCTCGATCACCGAGGGCGAGGACTACACCGTCGCCCCCAATCAGGTCGAGCTGGGCAGCGACGATGGCAAGATCAACGTGACCGAAGTGTTCTGGTATGGCTGCCCGCACTGCTACTCGCTGGAAGATCCGCTCAATGCCTGGGTCGCCGAGCTGCCCGATGACGTCGAGTTCGAACGCATGCCGGCCACCCTGGGCGAGACCTGGGTCAAGCACGCCAAGGCCTTCTATGCCGCCCAGCAGCTCGAGATCCTCGACGAGGTGCACGAGGACTTCTTCGACGCCATCCACCAGGAAGGCGAGCAGCTTACCGAGCCAGCAGACATCGCCGCCTTCTTCAGCGACTACGGTGTCAGCGAAGAGCAGGCGCTCAAGGCGCTGGACGGCTTCGGCGTGAAGTCCCAGATCAATCGCGCCAGCGCCACCATGCGCAACCTCGAACTGATGGGCGTCCCCGCGCTGATCGTCGATGGTCGCTACATCGTCTCGCCGAGCACCGCCGGCAGCCTCGACAACATGCCGCGCATCGCCGAGGCGCTGGTGGAGCAGATCCGCAGCGAACAGGAGTCTGGAGCCCAATGACGTCACTGGCCGAGGAACGCCACCCCACGCTGGACAGAGGTCACCTGAGGCTGGTGACCTTCAACCTGCAGGTGGGTATCCAGACCTCGGCCTACCACCACTACCTCACCCGTAGCTGGCAGCACCTGTTGCCTCACCCGCGTCGGCAACGACGTCTGGACATGATCGCCGAGGTGCTGTCGCACTTCGACATGGTGGGGCTACAGGAGGTGGACGGCGGCAGCTTTCGCTCGAACCAGGTCAATCAGCTCGAGTACCTGGCGGGGCAAGGCGGCTTCCCCCACCACTATCAGCAGCTCAACCGCAACCTCGGTCGACTTGCCCAGCACAGCAATGGCCTGCTCTCCCGGCTGGCACCCAGCCGCATCGAGGAGCACCGCCTGCCGGGGACCCTGCCCGGCCGGGGCGCCATCCATGCACGCTTCGGCCAGGGCCCCGAGGCCCTGCACCTGTTCGTCGCCCACCTGGCCCTGGGCCAGCGCACCCAGAACCTGCAGCTCGACTACCTCAGCGAGCTGATCCAGCCACTCAAGCACGTGGTGGTGATGGGAGACCTGAACTGCACCCCGGATCGCCTGCACGCCCACGACCGCTTCTGCGCCTCGTTGCCGCTGCATCCGGTGCGACCGGCACTGAGCTACCCTTCCTGGCGCCCCAGCCGAGCGCTGGACCATATCCTGCTGTCGTCGTCGCTGGAGGCCGATGAGGCCGAAGTCCTCGACCGACTGTTTTCGGACCACCTGCCGGTGGCCGTCGATATTCGCCTGCCCCAGCCCTGCCTCGCCGCTATCCAGGCCGATCAGCCCGAGCAACCTGCCTGAACCGCTCGCCTGAATTTCCCACCTGAGCTTCCCACCTGAGCTACCCGTCTGAGCCGCACGCCCGACCCACCCGCCAGAGCCATCCTGTCGGCGGCGGACGACACGCCAGCGGACCTCGACTTTTGGTGTCATGACAGTGCTACCTCGACTGCCGTATAGTCAGCGTTGACGTGCACCGAGATTCGCTAATGTCTCCGCGTGCCACACTATCCATGACGCCAGGTCCCCCCGGCAAGCCGACGTCCTGCCCTGGCGACGGCGTGCCCGGGCGCCAGCCTGGACAATGATCGCCCTGACACCACCAGCGAGTTCCTAATGTCTACATCTTCCGGCTTGCCGGGGCCACTGGCGGCCCTGGACGCCTTCTCCGAACGCCTTGGCAGGGGCCTTTCCTGGCTGATCCTGGCGATGATGATCATCCAGTTCCTGATCGTGGTGCTGCGCTATGCCTTCAGCGTCAACAGCATCCCCATGCAGGAATCGGTGATGTACATGCACGCCGCCGTGTTCATGCTGGCGGCGGCCTACACCCTGAAGCACGGCGGACACGTGCGCGTCGACATCTTCTATCGGGCGATGTCGCCCAGGCGCAAGGCGCTGGTCGACCTGCTCGGTACCCTGCTGCTGCTGCTGCCGGTGATGGGCTTCGTGATCGCCACCAGCCTCGGCTACGTCGGCAAGTCCTGGGCCATCTTCGAGGGCTCGCCCGACGCCGGCGGCATCCCCGGGGTGTTCCTGCTGAAGACGCTGATACCGGCCTTCGCCGTGCTGATGATTGTCCAGGGCATCGTCGAGATCTATCGCAACATCCTGATTTTAAAGGGACGTCTCGACCCCAACGCCCTTCCCCATGACGCCGACGAGGAGCACCTGTAAATGCTGGAGTTCATGCCCCTGGTGCTGTTCGGTGTCATCTGTACGGTCTTGATGTTCGGTTTTCCGGTCGCGCTGTCGCTGGCCGGTACCGCCCTGGCCTTTGCCGGGCTCGGCTACGGCCTGGAGTCCCTCGGCATCGATGCCAACTTCGACGGCAGCTACCTCAACGCCTTCCCCAATCGCCTCTACGGCATCATGACCAACACCACCCTGCTGGCGGTACCCTTGTTCGTGTTGATGGGGGTGCTGCTCGAGAAGTCCAAGGTCGCCGAAACCCTGCTCGACGCCATGGCCCTGCTGTTCGGCTCGCTGCGCGGCGGACTCGGCATCTCGGTGACCCTGGTCGGCATGATGCTGGCCGCTTCCACCGGCATCGTCGGCGCCACCGTGGTCACCATGGGCCTGATGTCGCTGCCGACCATGCTCAAGCGCGGCTACAGCCAGTCGCTGGCCACCGGCACCATCTGCGCCACCGGCACCCTGGGTCAGATCATTCCGCCGTCCATCGCGCTGGTGCTGCTTGGTGACGTGCTGTCCAGCGCCTACCAGCAGGCCCAGCTGTCCATGGGCATCTTCAGTCCCAAGACGGTGTCGGTGGGCGATCTGTTCATGGGGGCGCTGGTCCCGGGCCTGATCCTGGTGCTGGTGTATATCGTCTACGTCAGCCTGGTGGCGCTGTTCAAGCCCAGCGCCGCCCCTGCCGCCGATCGCCAGGAACTGATGGCCGAGCTGGGCCACACCTCGGGCATCGGCCTGTTGCTGCTAAAGGGCCTGGTGCCGCCCATCGTGCTGATCGTCGCGGTGCTCGGCTCGATCCTGGCCGGACTGGCCACCCCCACCGAGGCTTCCGCGGTGGGTGCCTTCGGCGCCCTGGTGCTGGCCCTGGCCTATCGTCGCCTCGATCTGGCCACGCTCAAGGACGTGCTGCGCTCCACCACCCACGTCACCACCATGGTGTTCCTGATCCTGATCGGCGCGGCACTGTTTTCACTGGTATTCCGCGCCTACGGCGGTGAAGAGCTGGTCACCCATCTGTTCGAGAACATGCCTGGCGGGGTAGTCGGCGCCACCATCATCGTGATGCTGGTGATCTTCCTGCTCGGCTTTATCCTCGACTTCATCGAGATCACCTTCGTGGTGGTGCCGATCGTCGGTCCGATCCTGCTGGCCATGGGCCTGGATCCAATCTGGCTGGGCATCATGATCGCGATCAACCTGCAGACGTCCTTCCTGACACCTCCCTTCGGCTTCGCCCTGTTCTACCTGCGCGGGGTGGCCCCGGAGTCGGTACCGACGTCCGCGATCTACCGAGGCGTCATTCCATTCATCGTGCTGCAGCTCGGCATGCTGCTGGCCCTTTCGTTCTTCCCGGAACTGGCCACCTGGCTGCCGGAGCAGTTCTGATGCCGAAAACCTCAGCGCCGGGCCCTTTCACTCTCGATGCTGGCCCGCAGCTCGCCACCTGGCTGCCGGAGCCGTTCTGATCCGGCGCGTTGGCGATGCGTGGACGGCAGCCCACGCCGGGGGGGGGCCCCGGCGTCTATAGTTGCCCGACGAGCCATCGCCCGCTTCACGGCGTCTCGGGCCATCCCGCGAGACGCCAACTACCCGCCGGCCCTACCCTGGCCGGCAGGTCCCGACAACGCCAATACCATACAAAGGGGACTTACATGCAACGCAGCTCAATCGCCAAGGCCATTACCCTCGCCGGTGCCTCCGGTCTACTGCTGGTCGGAGCCCAGGCCCAGGCCCAGGACACCTTCGAGTGGAAGCTGGTCACCTCCTGGCCGAAGAACTTCCCCGGTGTCGGCCAGGGTCCCGAGCGTCTGGCCAAGCTGGTCGAGGAAATGTCCGACGGCCGCCTGACGATCGAGGTGTTCGGTGCCGGCCAGCTGGTACCGGGCTTCGAGGTCTTCGACGCCGTCGCCGAAGGCACCGCCCAGATGGGCCACTCTGCCTCCTACTACTGGAAGGGCAAGGCGCCCGCCGCCCAGTTCTTCGCCGCCGTGCCCTTCGGCATGAACGCCCAGGAAATGAACGCCTGGCTGCACTATGGTGGCGGCCTGGAGCTGTGGAACGAGCTCTACGATGACTTCGGCGTCGAGGTCATGACCGCCGGCGCCTCCGGCGTACAGATGGGCGGCTGGTACAACCAGGAAATCAATTCGGTCGACGACCTGGACGGCCTCAAGATGCGCATGCCGGGCCTCGGTGGTGAGGTCATGAATCGCATGGGCGTGGCCATCGTCAACATGCCCGGCGGCGAGATCTTCACCTCGCTGCAGTCCGGCGCCATCGATGCCACCGAGTGGATCGGCCCGTACAACGACCTGGCCTTCGGCCTGCATCAGGCCGCCGAGTACTACTACTACCCGGGCTGGCATGAGCCGACGGTGATGTTCGAGGCCATCGTCAACGATGAGGCCCTGGCCGAGCTGCCCGCCGACCTTCAGGCGATCCTGCGCACCGCGGTGCGCGACGTGAACCAGGACGTGCTGGACGAGTACACCGCGCGCAACAACGATGCCCTGGCCACCCTGATCAACGAACACGACGTCCAGCTGCGCAAGCTGCCCGACGACGTGCTCGCCCAGGCTCAGGAGATCTCCGCCGAGGTGGTGCAGGAACTGGCTGACTCCAGCGATATCGCCGGTCGCATCTACGAGTCGTACCGCGACTTCCAGGACAAGGTGGTGAACTACCACGCCATCTCCGAGCAGGCCTACTACAACGCCCGCAACCCGGACGGCGGCACCGACTTCGGCCAGGAGTAACCCATCCAGAAGGTGTCGAGCATTGCCGACACAAGCACCCAGGGGCCGCCTCGCGCGGCCCCTGTCCGTTTTCGGGGCACGGGCGGACATCGTGTCGACTCTCGAGCCTTGCTCAAAGCGCTCGCTCTCGAGCAGTGATCAGCCGCAGCTGAAATAGCGTTCGGCAAACCACAGCAGCACCGCGTAGCGCCCGCCCTTGCTGACGACGATCCACAGCGTGGCACGCCACCACGGCAGCCGGGCGATTCCCGCGAGCACCGTCAGCGGATCCCCCACCACCGGCAGCCAGGCCAGCAGCAGACTCGCTTCTCCGCCCTTGCGATACCAGCGCTGGGCTCGTGCCAGTCCCGCCCGGGAGGCGGGAAACCAGCGACGATCGACATACTGGGTGGCGTAGCGGCCCAGGGCGACATTGACCAGACTGCCCAGGGTATTGCCCAGGGTGGCCACCAGCCACAGCGCCAGCGGCGCTTCGCCCCGGCACCACAGCCCGGCCAGCCATAGCTCGGACCCTCCGGGCAGCAGGGTGGCGCTGGCGAACGCCATGACAAACAGACTCAGCATGATGCGCTCGACATTGGCTCTCTCAGCGCCGCCTCTTGTATTCTGTGTCTTCTGCTGACTTTCGGGTGTCTTTCATGTCCCACGCCGTATCCATCCCTCACACGCTGACCATCGCCGGCTCCGACCCTTCTGGCGGCGCCGGCCTCCAGGGCGACCTCAAGACGCTGTCGGCCCTGGGCACCTACGCCACCAACGTCATCACCGCGGTGATCGCGCAGAATACCTGTGGGGTACGCGAGGTGCACCCGGTGGCTGCAGAGAGCATCCGGGTGCAGCTCGATCACCTGCTCGACGACGTGCGCATCGACGCGGTGAAGATCGGCATGGTCGCCAGCCGCGAGGTCGCCGAGACCCTGCGAGAAGCGCTCGAGGCCAGGCGTCCCCGCTGGATCGTGCTCGATCCGGTGATGGTAGCCAAGAGCGGCGACATCCTGGTGGATGAGGCCGGGATCAGTGCGGTACGCGATGTGCTGGTGCCGCTGGCCGACGTGATCACCCCCAACCTGCCCGAGGCGGCGGTACTGCTGGGGGTCGAGCCGCCCACCAGCGCCGATGCCATGGAGGCGATGCTGCCCGCGCTCAAGCAACTGTCCGCCCCCTATGTGCTACTCAAGGGTGGCCATCTCGATGGTGACAGCTGTCCCGACCTGCTGGCCTCGCCCGGTGGCGATCGCTGGCTGCCGGCGCCGCGCATCGATACCCAGAACCTGCATGGTACCGGTTGTGCCCTGTCCTCGGCGATCGCCGCCAAGCTGGCCCATCTGCCACAGGACGCCGACGAGGCGCAGGTCATCGACGCCATCGGCGACGCCAAGCGCTGGCTGCACCAGGCGCTCGACGCCAGCCGGCGGCTGTCGGTGGGCCAGGGGCGCGGCCCGGTGCATCACTTCCACGCCTGGTGGTAGCGGCAGGAGCAGTGGCGGGCGATGGCTGGCCGTGAAAGCCACGCCACGCCCAGTCTGATCTGATCCGAGCGCAGGACAGCGCTATCGTGCACTGACAGGGAGTGACGACACCGTCGCTTGCGCGAATCGGCACGTCCGCCCATGCTGAAGGTTCACCCACTGGCGTCGTGAGGGCAGAGCCATGACTCGCACCCTGCTGTTTGCCTGTGACCTGTCGGCAGAAAACCGTTCCGCCTTCGGCCGCGCCATCCGCCTGGCCAACGAGATGGGCGCCCGTCTCGACGTACTGCACGTGCTGGATCCCTATCTGCCCCACCGGGTGCTGCGCGACCTGGAAGGTGCGGTAGTAGATGACATCCACGCCATCGCCACCGACCTGCGCGAGGACTACGCACTGGCCGAACCGCCGCTGCTGGTGCAGACGGTGACCGGCGCCCCCTACGCCGAGATCATCCGTGAGGCCCACGATCGCAACGCCGAGATGATCATCCTCGGCACCCATCGCAAGCGCGGACACCCTGACCTGATCGGCGGTACCACCCTGGCCCGGGTGCTGTTGAGCGCCCCCTGTCCGGTGCTGACCGTCAGCCAGCCCCCCGCAGAGCCGTGGAACGACATCCTGGTCCCGGTGGATTTCTCCCTGACCTGCCGTCGCACCCTGCGCGAGACCCTGCGACACTTTCCGGAATCCCGCCTCGAGTTGCTCCACGCCTGGGACGTGCCGGGCGAGCGCGAACTCGGCTCCGATACTGACTTCGCGCAGTGGCGCGATCGTGAGGTCATCCGACTTAGACAGCAGCTCGAACAGGAGATCGACCACCTGATGGCGGAATTCGATCGGGTGCCGGAGCTGGAACTGGTGCTGGAACAGGGCGACCCCCTGGACGTGTTGATCGCCCATCTGCGCCGTCAGCCTCCCGATCTGCTGGCACTGGGCAACCGCAGTCAGGCGGGCCGACGCAGTCAGATTACCAAGCGTCTTCTGGCGGAGCCCCGTTGCGACATCATGCTGTGCCGCGCCTGGTAGTCACGGGAAGAACGCTCTACAAAAACTGTACATAAGTCATATCTCGCGCCATGATGTGTACAACATCATGTCACGGGAGTTTCATCATGCCTTCGCGACAACCCCGACAGCACCCGCTGGTTCGGCTGCTTGCCGCGGTCAGCCTGATCACCTGTCTGACCCTGACCATGGCCGCGCCCCCCGAGGCCAACGCCCAGACGTCGACGCAGCAGGTCAGCGTCAAGAGCGCTAGCTTTGCCACCCAGATCGACGATGGCCGGCGCTACGAGATGATCGGCCACGGGCTCTTCACCTATCTGGTGTGGGACGCCTACGCCGGCGCCTACTACCAGGCCGCGGGGTACCCGCGCCCCGCTCCCGAGTCCGACGTCCCGCGCCGGCTGGTGCTGCACTACTTCCATGCCATCGAGGCCGACGACTTCGCCAGCACCACCCTCGAGGCCGTGCGCGAGCAGGTCGGTGCCGTGGACTTTCCGTCGATTCGCCGCCCGCTGACCGCGCTGGTCGACAGCTATCGCTCGGTCGCGCCGGGCGACCGCTATTCGCTGACCTGGGATGGCGAGAGCCTGATCCTGGCGCTCAATGGTGCCCCGCTGTACCGCTCCAACGACAAGGCGCTTGCCAACGCCATGTTCGCCATCTGGCTCGGTGAAGATCCCCTGGACCGCGACTTCCGCGACGCTCTGCTGGGGCGCTGACGCCTGGCCAGGCAGGCCCGTGCTAGGCTAGCGGGCCCTGCTGTGTGCAATCCCCCACCTGTTGCCAGAGGAAGCCCTGCATGAAAGCCCTGATCCAACGTGTCCGCCGTGCCAGTGTCGAGGTCGAAGATCGCACCGTCGGCGCCATCGACCACGGCCTGCTGGCCCTGGTCGGGGTGGAAAAAGGCGATGACGAGGCCTCGGCCGACCGCCTGCTGCACAAGCTGCTGCACTATCGCGTGTTCGCCGACGACCAGGACAAGATGAATCTCAATGTGCAGCAGGCCGGCGGTGGCCTCTTGCTGGTGTCCCAGTTCACCCTGGCCGCGGATACCCGCAAGGGGCTGCGTCCCAGCTTCTCCAGCGCGGCGCCACCGGCCGAAGGCGATCGTCTGTTTCACTACCTGCTCGACCAGGCCCGCCAGCGCCATGCGCCGTTGGCCAGCGGCGAGTTCGGCGCCAATATGCAGGTGGCATTGATCAACGACGGGCCGGTGACCTTTCTCCTGGAGAGCTGAGAGCCCCCTCCTGGCGCCGAGCGCCAATAGGCAGCGAACGCGGCGTCGTGCCACCTTTGTGATCTTCAAAAGCCCGATCGCAACGCGATGTCGGCGGGGCGGTAAACCAGGCTGTCTCGTCTCATCCCGTCTCGCCTTGATGTTTATGGAAACATTTACCACAATCACCTGTATACAAAAACAACCGGTGATCGTATCCATGAGCAACGCCCGCTACCCCGTCAGCGTCTCGGTCTTCGACTTCCACGGCCGGCCACCACTGAGCCGTGCCCTGCCACTGTCGCTGCAACACATCCTCGCCATGATCATGGGTACCATCACGGTGCCGATCATCGTCTCCGGTGCCATCGGCGCCTCCACCGCCGAAACCCTGCTGCTGATCCAGATTTCGCTGGTGGCCTCGGCGCTGTCGACGCTGATCCAGCTGTTCGGTGTCTGGCGCTTCGGTGCCCGCCTGCCGACCATCTTCGGTGTCGGCTTTGCCTACGTGCCCACCCTGACCGCCGTGGGCGCCCAGTATGGCCTCGGCGGCATCCTCGGCGCCCAGTTGATCGGCGGCATGGCGATGCTGCTGGTCGGGTTCGGCATCCGCCCGCTGCGTCATCTGTTTCCGCCGGTGGTGGCGGGGGTGGTAGTGTTGGTGATCGGCCTGTCGCTCTACGACATCGCCATCCACTACATGGCCGGGGGCAAGGGGAGCGCCGACTACGGTGGCGGCAGGCAGTGGCTGGTGGCGCTGGTCACTCTGGCCGTGGTGCTGGCGATTTCCCAGTTCGGGCGGGGCTTCATCAAGCTCGCCGCGATCATCTGCGGCATCGTGGTGGGCTACGCGCTGGCACTCGCGCTGGGCATGGTGGACTTCACTGCGGTGCATCAGGCTGCCTGGTTCAGTGCGCCGCGCCCGCTCCCCGTGACGCTCGAATTCGCGCCGGTGGCGATCCTGTCCATGGTGATCATCTGCGTGGTCAATTCGGTGCAGACCATCGGTGATCTATCCGCTACCACCATCGGTGGCATGAATCGCGAGCTGGGCCATCGGGAGCTGTCCGGGGGCTTGCTGGGCAACGGCCTGTGCACTCTGGTCGGTGCCCTGTTCGCGGCACTGCCGACGGCGTCGTTCAGCCAGAACGTCGGTATCGTCGCCATGACCAAGGTCATCAGTCGTTCGGTGCTGGCACTGGCGGCGCTGTTTCTGCTGGCGGCGGGACTGATGCCGAAGTTCGGCGCGCTGATGACCACCATTCCCTATCCGGTGCTCGGTGGCGCCACCATCACGGTGTTCGGCATGATCACCATGACCGGTATCCAGCTGCTGACCCGCGACGAGCTGTCCGGGCGCAACATGACCATCGCCAGCCTGGCGCTGGCGCTGGGCCTCGGGCTCGCCGCGGCGCCGCAGGCCATCGCCGCGCTGCCGGACACGATCGAGATAGCGATCGGTGGATCACCCGTGGTGGTGGCGGCGCTCACCGCCGTGCTGCTCAATCTGCTGCTGCCTCACAAGAGCCTGGCCGATGAGCAGGCCGAGCGCGAGCGGCTGGCCGCGCGCATGGAAGCCAGCGACACGGCTCCCGCAAGCGTGCCCGCCTCATCCCGGTGCGACTCGCAATAGCCGTTCGCCACGCCCACTCGCCCCGGCTATCGGGCGACCCGGCGACCCGAGGCGCTATCGAACCGAGCGTGGCTCAGCCCGAGAGCGCCTCGTTCATTTCCTCGAGCGCCTCTTCGGCGGCGAGCCAGTCGGCCTCCAGCTCCTCGAGGCGCGCCTTGAGCTCGCCCTGGCGCGCCAGACAGTCGGTCAGTTCCTGCTTGCGCGCCGCGTCGGTGTAGAGCTCGGCGTCGCCGAGCTGCGCTTCCACCTCGCCGAGTTCAGCCTGGACCTTCTCCATGGCCTTTTCGGCCTTGTCCCGCTCGCGCTTCAAGGGCCTGAGCTTCTCGCGCAGCTCGGCGGCGGCGCGGCGCGAGGCCTTGCGATCCTCCCGCGGGGCGGCCTGGCCAGCCTCGGCCCTGTCGGCCTTGTCTTCCCTGGCCGCGCGACGGTCGCTTTCCAGGCGTGACTTGAGCCAGGCCCGGTAATCCTCCAGATCGCCATCGAAGGGTTCGACCCGATGGTCGGCGACCTTCCAGAACTCGTCCACGGTGGCCTTGAGCAGGTGGCGGTCGTGGGATACCACGATCACCGTTCCTTCGAACGACGCCAACGCCTCGGTCAGCGCCTCGCGCATCTCCAGGTCCAGGTGGTTGGTCGGCTCGTCGAGCAGCAGCAGGTTGGGCTTCTGCCAGGCAATCAGGGCCAGCGCCAGGCGTGCCTTCTCGCCGCCGGAGAACAGCTCGACCCGGGCAAACACGTCGTCTCCCGGAAAGCCGAAGCCACCCAGGAAGTTGCGGATATCGCTGTCGGCGGCCTGGGGCGACAGGCGTTGAACATGGGTGAAGGGGGTCGCCTTGAGATCGAGCCCTTCGAGCTGGTGCTGGGCGAAGTAGCCCACCGCCAGGTGCTCGCCGGGCACCCGACGGCCAGAGAGCAACGGCAGATCGCCGGTGAGCGACTTGATCAGGGTCGACTTGCCCGCGCCATTGGGACCGAGCAGTCCGATGCGCTGTCCCGGCAGCAGGGTCAGCTTCACGTCGGACAGCTGGGTGCGCTCGCTGCCGTCCTCACGACGATAGCCCAGGCTGGCATCATCGATCACCAGCAGCGGATGAGACGTCTTGTCCGCCGCCGGCAAGGTAAAGTGAAAGGGGGAATCGACGTGGGCCAGGGCGATGTCGCCCATGCGCTCGAGCATCTTCAGTCGGCTCTGGGCCTGGCGCGCCTTGGTCGCCTTGTAGCGAAAGCGGGCGACAAACTTCTCGATTTCCTCGCGACGCGCCTGCTGCTTCTCGGCCTGGGCCTGCTGCAGCGCCAGCTTCTCGGCGCGGGTCCGCTCGAAGGTGGTGTAGTTGCCCCGATAGAGCACCAGGCTGCGACGATCGAAGTGCACGATGTGGTCACACACCGCATCGAGAAAGTCGCGGTCGTGGGAGATCAGCAACAGGGTGCCGGGATAGCGCGTCAGCCACTGCTCTAGCCACAGCAGCGCGTCCAGATCCAGGTGGTTGGTCGGCTCGTCGAGCAGCAGCACGTCGGAGGGCATGAACAGGGTACGCGCCAGGTTGGCTCGCATGCGCCAACCACCGGAGAACGCCGACAGCGGCTTGTCCAGATCGTGCTGGGCGAAGCCCAGCCCGACCAGCAACTGGGCCGCGCGGGCTGGCGCGCTGTAGCCGTCCAGCGCCTCGATGGCGCCGTGAAGTTCGGCCTCGCGGTGGTGGTCGCCGTCGGCCTGGGCAGAGGCGAGGGCTGCCTCGGTGCGCCTTAGTTCCGCGTCCCCGTCGAGCACGTACTCGATGATGGGGCGAGACAGCGCCTCGACTTCCTGCGCCATATGGGCAATGCGCTGGCCGCCACTCATCTCGACCGCGCCCTTGTCGGCGCCGATCTCGCCGAGGATCAGGCCGAACAGACTGGACTTGCCGGCGCCATTGGGGCCCACGATACCGGCCTTGTGGCCGGCGTGCAGGGTCAGGTCGGCACCCTCGAACAACGGCTCGGCGCCGCGTTGCAGGGTTACTTGGCGCAGTGCAATCATCACGGCTCCATCGGGATGAGCCCGCCGGGCCGGGCACCCGCGAGCTTCTCTAATAAAAGAAGGATATCGTCTTGGACCCCGATTCTACCGAATTCACCGCCCGCCTGCGCCCTCGCCTGGCAGCGTCACCGCTATGGGACTTCGCCCTGGCAATCTATGCCCGGCCAGGCGTCGAGCAAGCCTGCCTGACGCTGCAGGATGAGCACGGCTGGGACGTGTGTGAACTGCTGTGGCGTTGCTGGCTGTATCAACAGGGCGCCCAGGCTGGTGCACTGCCGTCGCAGGTCACCGCCTGGCAGCGCGAGGTCACCCAACCGCTGCGCCGACTGCGCAGGGATCTGAAGCCCCAGGCGCAAGCCGACTCGCAGGTGGCGAGCGTTCGCTCGCGGATCAAGCAGGCGGAGCTCGAAGCCGAGCAACAATGCCTGCAGATGCTCATGAAAATTAGCCTGAACGAACTGGCTTTCTCGCCGATACCCGCCAGACTCCAAGGTCTAGAAAATGTGCTGCTTTCTAGCCAACAACGGCAGAAAAAAACGCAACTTATGGCCATAAGAAGCGTGGAAAGCCAGCTTGACCCTCTTCCGGCAGCGCGCTAGCCTGACGTTAACTGCATGAGAATTCCTGCATTTTTTGCATGATCGATCTTGTTCACGCCAATAGCACAAGGTCCGAGATTCCGAAGCGAGACACGAAGCAATACAACAGGCGAGCGCGATCCGCCCATAGCTCCAACACCTGCAGAGGAACCACAAGAATGAAGGCAACACAGCTGCTGACCACCGCCAGCATCGGCGCCCTGATGCTGGGTCTTTCCTCCACCGCCATGGCCGACAACTGGCGCTACGCCCACGAAGAGTACGAGGGCGATGTCCAGGACGTCTTTGCCCAGGCGTTCAAGCAGTACGTCGAGGAGAATTCCGACCATTCCGTCCAGGTCTACCGCTTCGGCGAACTGGGCGAATCCGACGACATCATGGAGCAGACCCAGAACGGCATCCTGCAGTTCGTCAACCAGTCTCCCGGCTTCACCGGCGCGCTGATTCCCGAAGCCCAGATCTTCTTCATTCCCTACCTGCTGCCCACCGACGAAGAAACCGTGCTGAAGTTCTTCGACGAGAGCAAGGCGATCAACGAGATGTTCCCCGAGCTCTACGCCGAGCACGGGCTGAAGCTGATGCAGATGTACCCGGAAGGGGAAATGGTGGTCACCGCCGACGAGCCGATCACCTCGCCGGAGGACTTCGACAACAAGAAGATCCGCACCATGACCAACCCGCTGCTGGCGGAGACCTACGACGCCTTCGGCGCGACCCCCACGCCGCTGCCCTGGGGCGAGGTCTACGGCGGTCTGCAGACCGGCATCATCGACGGTCAGGAAAACCCGATCTTCTGGATCGAGTCCGGCGGTCTGTACGAGGTCTCCCCGAACCTGACCTTCACCGGCCACGGCTGGTTCACCACCGCCATGATGGCCAACCAGGACTTCTATGACGGCCTGTCCGACGAGGACAAGCAACTCGTCCAGGACGCCACCGACTCCGCCTACGACACCACCATCGAGCACATCCAGGGCCTCGCCGAAGAAGCCCTCGGCAAGATCCAGGAAGCGTCTGACGAGGTCACCGTGACTCGCCTGGACGACGAACAGATCCAGGCCTTCAAGGATCGCGCTCCGCAGGTCGAGGAGAAGTTCATCGAGATGACCGGTGAAGGCGGTCAGGAACTGCTCGACCAGTTCAAGGCTGACCTGGAAGCGGTTCAGTCCGGCGAGGAGTAATCCTCGTCTGAGCCATCGCTCCCGAAAGGGGCAGCCCTACCCGGCTGCCCCTTTTGTGTTTCCAGAGCCCTGAATAGCGACCCGACAGTCGCCGCCACGCCAGGCGCGCTGCGTGCATCCAGCGTTGACCAGATGGCTGCGAACCGCGACCCAGAGGGCGTACGCTGCGATACAGGTACGTGCGTTTCTCCCGGAATTCCCGACCAAGGATCCCATCATGACCGAAGAAGAATCCGAACAGCACTACCACTCGGGGTTGCCTGGTTTTCTGGGCACCATCGATACGTGGATCAGCAAGCTGGAAGCCATCATTCTTGCCGTGGGCGTGCTGCTGATGGCGGCCAATACCATCGCCAACGTCATTGGCCGCTTCGTGCTCGGCGAGAGCATCTTCTTCAGCGGCGAGATCAACCGCATTCTGATCATCATGATCACCTTTGCCGGTATCGGCTATGCGGCGCGCCACGGGCGCCATATTCGCATGTCGGCGATCTACGATGCCCTGCCGGTGGGTGGCCGCAAGGCATTGATGATCTTCATTTCCCTGTTTACCTCTCTGGTGATGTTCTTCCTGCTGTACTACTCGGTGATCTACATCGTCGACCTGTATGACAAGGGGCGCATTCTGCCCGCCCTTGGCATCCCGATCTTCTGGATCTACCTGTGGGTACCGCTGGGCTTTCTGATCACCGGTATCCAGTACCTGCTCACCGCCATCAAGAACCTGACCTCCCGCGACGTCTACCTGTCGACCGGCGTGCTGGATGGCTACAAGGATACGGAGACTGAAGTATGAGTGACGCGACGGCGGCAGCAGGAGGACAGCCCCAATGACAACCATAATGGTCACCACCATGATCGCCCTGCTGTTGCTGGGCTTCCCCATGATGATCCCGTTGATCACCGCGGCGGTCATCGGTTTCTTCATGATGTTCAACGGCCTGGACCAGATGGACACGCTGATCCAGCAGATGATGGCGGGCATCCGGCCGGCCTCGCTGATCGCCGTGCCGATGTTCATCCTCGCCGCCGACATCATGACCCGCGGCCAGTCGGCAGAGCGCCTGATCAACATGGTCATGGCCTTCATCGGCCACGTGAAGGGCGGCCTGGCGGTATCCACCGCGGCCTCCTGCACCCTGTTCGGCGCCGTGTCCGGCTCGACCCAGGCCACCGTGGTAGCGGTGGGCTCGCCGCTGCGCCCGCGCATGCTCAAGGCCGGCTACTCCGACTCCTTCACCCTGGCGTTGATCATCAACTCGAGTGACATCGCCTTTCTGATCCCGCCCAGCATCGGCATGATCATCTATGGCGTGATCTCGGGCACCTCCATCGGCGAGCTGTTCATCGCCGGCATCGGGCCAGGCCTGCTGATCCTGCTGATGTTCTCCATCTACTGCGTGCTCTACGCGGTGATCCGCGACGTCCCCACCGAGCCCAAGGCGTCCTGGAGCGAGCGTCTCTCCGCGGTGCGTCAGGCGCTGTGGCCGCTGGGCTTCCCGGTGATCATCGTCGGCGGCATCTACGGCGGCATCTTCAGCCCCACCGAGGCCGCCGCGGCCTGCGTGCTGTACGCGGTGCTGCTGGAGTTCGTGGTGTTCCGATCGCTGAAGATGAACGACATCTACGCCATCGCCAAGTCCACCGGCCTGATCACCGCGGTGGTGTTCATCCTGGTCGCCGTGGGCAACGGCTTCTCGTGGATCATCTCCTTCGCCCAGATTCCGCAGGCCATGCTCGAGGCGGCCGGGATCAACGAAGCGGGTCCCACGGGTGTGCTGATCGCCATCTGCATCGCCTTCTTCGTCGCCTGCATGTTCGTCGACCCGATCGTGGTCATCCTGGTGCTGACGCCGATCTTCGCGCCGGCCATCGAGGCCACCGGACTCGACCCGGTGCTGGTGGGTATCCTGATCACTCTGCAAGTGGCCATCGGCTCGGCGACGCCACCCTTCGGCTGCGACATCTTCACCGCCATCGCGATCTTCAAGCGGCCCTATCTGGACGTGATCAAGGGCACACCTCCGTTCGTGTTCCTGCTGATCCTGGCCGCGGCCCTGCTGATCATGTTCCCGCAGATTGCGTTGTTCCTGCGCGACGTCGCCTTCCGCTAGGCGGCGTCTATCGGATGCGCGGAGACCAAGCTTGAGGAGAGACCGATGTTCAATCGAATCCTGGTGGCGGTGGACGGCTCCAAGGGCGCCCTCAAGGCGCTGGAGAAGGCCGTTGGGCTGCAGTACCTGACCGGCGCCGAGCTCTACATCCTGTGCGTGTTCAAACACCACAGTCTGCTCGAGGCCTCCCTGTCGATGGTTCGCCCGGACAAGCTGGACCTGCCCGACGATGCCCTCAAGGAGTACGCCTCGGAGATCGCCGTGCATGCCAAGAACCACGCGGTGGAACTGGGGGTACCGCTGGAAAAGGTGCGCGCCTTCGTCAAGGGAGGCCGCCCCTCGCGCACTATCGTACGCTTCGCCCGCAAGCGCGAGTGCGACCTGATCGTGATCGGCGCCCAGGGCACCAACGGCGACGCCAGCCTGATCCTGGGCAGTGTCGCCCAGCGGGTGTCGGGGTCGGCGCAGTGTCCGACCCTGGTGGTCTAGCGCCACATTCATCACGGCTAGCACAGACGCAGCCGCAACCACAGGCCCGGGTCATGCCCGGGCCTGCCTCGTAGGGGGTAACGCGCGGCGGGTGCGGAACCCTTTTGCCCCTGTTACAGTCACAACAACGACACTCACACTACGGCCAACGCGCCAGCCAAGGATTTCCATGAAGACACTGCTGACTTCCGCCTCCCTGATCGCCCTGCTGGGCGCCGCTCCCATGGCCTTCTCCGCCCCCGAGAGCGACCAGGAAAAGCTTAGCTACAGCCTGGGTGTGACCCTGGGCCAGAGCATCAAGCAAGACGTGGAAGACCTCGACACGGATGCCTTCAGCGAGGCGATCAAGGACGTGTTCGCCGACGACGGCCTCGACATGACCGACGAGGAGATCGCCGCCGCCCTGACCAAGTTCCAGGAAGAGGCCATGGCCAAGCGCGCTGAAGAACAGCAGCAACGTGCCGAAGAGATGGCCCAGCAGGCGGACGCCAACAAGCAGGAAGGCGAGGCCTACATGGCCGAAAACGCCGACAAGGACGGCGTTACCACTACCGACTCCGGACTGCAGTACAAGGAGCTCGAGGAAGGTGACGGCGCCTCCCCCGAGGCCGGCGACACCGTGCAGGTCAACTACGAAGGCAAGCTGATCGACGGCACCGTGTTCGACAGCTCCTACGAGCGCGGCGAGCCGGTATCCTTCCAGGTGGGCCAGGTCATCGAGGGCTGGCAGGAAGCCCTGAAGATGATGAACGTGGGCGACACCTGGGAAGTCGTGATTCCGCCGGAGCTGGGCTACGGCGCGCGTGGCCAGGGCCCCATCGGCCCCAACGAGACCCTGATCTTCAAGGTCGAGCTGCTTGACGTGAACCCCAGCGACGAAGGCTGAGTCGATGACTCACCTTAGTCGTGCCAACGCCAGCCTCCTCGCGGGGCTGGCGTTTTTCGTGCTGGCACCTCAGGCCACGGCCGACTCCCCCGACGCCCTGCCCGCGCTGGGTCTCTCGAAGGACCGTCTGGCCACCATCGGCGTCTCGTCCGGCGGCTACATGGCCGCGCAGCTGGCGGTGGCCTGGCCCGAGCGCTTCGATGCACTCGGGCTGGTCGCCGCCGGCCCCTGGGGCTGTGCCCGGGGCGAGCTGGGAGTGGCGCTGGGTCAGTGCATGTTCACTCGCCTTGGCGACCCCGACCTGGCGGCGATCGACAGCCGCCTTGCGGACTACCGCGAGCTCGATCGCGCGGGTAGCGCTGAATCGCTCGACGACCTCAAGGTGTATCTCTGGCACGGTGAGGACGATGGCACCATCGATCCCGACGTCGGACACGCCGCCGCTCGACAATGGCGTGACTGGCTCGCCGACGATGATCAACTGAAGACGGTGTTTCAGGACGGCGCGGGGCACGGCTGGCCGGCGCTGGACGCCGCTGGCGAGGCGGGCCTGGCCGACTGCGAAGAGGGCGGTGCGCCTTTCCTGCTCGACTGCGGCCTGGACCTTGCCGGCGAGGCGCTGCGCTGGTGGTGGGACGATCTGGCGCCTGCCGGCGAGGCCGACGACCAGTGCCTGCTGGCCTTCGACCAGAGCGAGTTCGACGCCAAGGGACTCGCCGACACCGGCTTTGTCTATCTGCCGAAGCAGTGCGAAAGCGGCGACTGCGCACTGGTGGTGGCGCTGCATGGCTGCCAGATGGGCGTGGACGACGATGAAGGCGCAGCGACGCCATTCACCCGGGCAAGCGGCCTGAACCGTTACGCCAAGAGCAACGACCTGGTGGTGCTCTACCCCCAGGCCGAGGCAAGCCTGGCCAATCCCAAGGGATGCTGGGACTGGTGGGGGTTCAGCGAGAGCACGTGGCAGCGCGACCCTTTGCACGACAGCCGGGACGGCCGTCAGGTCAGCGCCCTGATGCAAATGGTCGATAGACTGCAGGAAGCGCCCTGAGGCAAATGGTCGACAGACTGCAGGAAGCGCCCTGAGGCAAATGGTCGACAGACTGCAGGAAGTTAGTTCAACGCCCGATCCAGCGCCGCCGAAAGCGGCCCCGGGGTCGGCGCGTGCAATACCCGTTCGATGATTTCGCCGCTGGCGTCCACCAGATAGAGCGAGGCCGAGTGATCCACCAGATACTCCACGGCGGATTCCGGCGTCTCGACCTTGCGCCAGACGACGCCGTAGCGCTCGCCGATATCGGCAAGCTCGGCCTGGCTACCGGTGGCGCCGATGAAGTCGTCGCCGAAGGCCTCAAGGTACTCCGACAACCGCTCCAGGGTGTCACGCTCGGGGTCCACCGAAATCATCAACGGCACCACCCGCCGACGCTGCTCTTCGGGCAGTGCCTGGCGCGCCTGGCGCACCACCGCCAGGCTCATGGGGCAGACGTCGGGACACCAGGTGTAGCCGAAGAAGATCACCGCCAGCTGGTCATCATCGAGATCACTCAGCGCAAAGTCGCCCACGGTCGACGCCAGGCGTATCTCACCAGCGACCAGCCCGTCCTGCTCGGCGGGCTGCCAGGGCTTGAAGGTCCACAACAGGGCCGCCGCCAGCATCACCACCGCCGCCAGGACCAGCCCCAGGGTCCGTCGATCGAAGCCGTGTCGTCGTTGCTGCTGTCGTTGCCGTCGAGTCATGGCAGGCTTCGCTCCACGTCCAGATCGAAGGTACTTCCGAGACGCCCACGCGGCGCATCGAAGCTGACCCGGGCACGCCAGGTCATGCGCTCACGGGTGCAGATGCCGAGCTGTCCCACCCCCTGAAAGCGGCCCGGTTCGCCGCCTTGCACGGCGTCGAGGTGGAAGCGATGCTCGCCCATGTCCATGCCGACCCCTTCGAACACCACCCGTACGTTCTGCGCTTCCACGCCGTCGACGCGCACTTCGAGGGGCAACGACTCCAGCGGGCGAATGTCACCCTCCACCGGGATCGCCAGGGTCAGCCGCTCATCCTCCTCGAGGCCGACGCCGCAGGGCCCCTGGTGCAGATCGCAGCCGGGCGCGGCCGGATACCAGGTCGTCTCCTGGTGATCGCCAAGCTCGTAGCGCAGCAGGTACCATAGGGCGATCAGCAAGGTGACCACGGTCACCGTGATCAGCAGGCGAAGCCGAGGACGACGGGCGCCGCGCGAGGCTGGGGACTGGCGCGAATGCATGTCGGAGGGCTGCCTCCAAAGGGAATGGGCGTAGGGTAAGCTTATCAGCAAAACTCCGACGCCCCCTGCGCGACAATGTCGCAGCCGTCAACGCGCGCTTACTCACGCTCGACGGCGCACTATTCTGCCACCGGCCTCGCCCGGACAAGGAACGTACATGGCCTCCATCACTGCGGCCCTGGGCCCGCTTTTTCTGCTTATCCTGCTTGGCGCCGTGCTGGGTGTCGGACGCATCCCAGGCGGGGACTTCTGGGCGCGCATGGAGCGCCTGATCTACTTTCTGCTGTTTCCCGCCATGCTGGTGGCGACCCTGGCCAGGGCGGACATCAGCCAGGTACCGGTGGCCAGGCTCGCCCTGGTGCTGCTGGGCACCATGCTGGTGCTCTCCGCTCTGCTGTGGTGGCTCAAGCCCCGCCTGAATCTCGACGCCGCCGCCTTTACCTCTGTCTTCCAGGGCGCGGTGCGCTTCAACACCTATGTCGGCGTCGCCGGCGCCGCTGCGCTGCACGGTCCCCAGGGCGCCACGGTGGCAGCGGTGGCCCTGGCGCTGATGATTCCCACGGTCAATGTGCTGTGCGTGCTGACCTTTATCGCCGCGGGCACCCTAGGTCGCTCGGGTCTATGGCGCTCACTGCTCGCCCTGGCCCAGAACCCGCTGATCCTCGCCTGCCTGATCGGCATCGGGCTCAATCTCTCGGGTATCGGCCTGCCGGGCTGGTCGGCGGGAACCCTGGAGCTGCTGGGACGCGCGGCGCTGCCGCTGGGGCTGGTGGCCGTAGGGGTGGCACTGCGACCCCAGGCCCTGCTGAGGCGCGATCTTGGCCTGTGGGTCTCGAGCCTGGTCAAGCTGGTGCTGATGCCGGCGCTGGTGCTGGTGCTGGCGTGGTTGCTGGGCCTCGACCCTGTCAGCCAGGATGTGGCGCTGCTGTACGCCGCCCTGCCCACCGCCACCTCCGCCTATATTCTGGCACGCCAGCTGGGCGGTGACGCTGAGCTGATGGCCGGACTGATCACCGCCCAGACCCTGGCGGCGATGATCAGCCTGCCGCTGTGGATGCAGCTGACCTGAGGGGCCAGGCGAGGCTTTATTAAAAAAGATTCTCGTTTGTGTTGACGAAACAAATGAGAATGATTTACGCTGAGGTTGTCGGCGTTGATGAGTCGCCGGCGCCAGATACCAGACATTGCCAGTCGCTATCTGGTTTCTCCTCCTCATTGCTAGTCACGGTCCTTGCGCCGCTTCCCTCTGGAAGCGGCTTTTTCATGGCCGCTTGGTTCAGTCCCGCGGCCAGCGCTCCTTCGCCTCGTTGCTCAAGACGTCCTACCACCGCTTGATTCCGCCATCCCGAGCCTCTGCCCGGTTTCGCCTGCTGTCTTGGCGCCGCCCCTCGCATGCGTCTCCCTTGGCAGAAAGCCAGCGAGTGTGAGCGGACACACTGCCTTAATAAAAAATATTCTCGTTACGCTTGACGAAGAAAATGAGAATGATTTACGCTGAGGTTGTCGGCGTTGATGAGTCGCCGGCGCCAGATACCAGACATTGCCAGTCGCTATCTGGTTTCTCCTCCTCATTGCTAGTCACGGTCCTTTCACCGCTCCCCCGGGAGCGGTTTTCTTTTTTCTGGCCATCGAGGCTTCTGGTCAACCTTGCCCCAAGGCGTTGGCTCCTGTTCGTCGCACCGCTCCCTGCGTCTCACCGCTCTCGTTCATCTCACCCCAGTGCCAGCGGCCTGGCCTCGCGGCTATTCGCAGCCCAGGGGCCTGCACCGCTCAGACGCTGGCGCAAGAGCCCAGCCAGGGCTTCCACCGCCGGCCATGAGGCGGCGGCGATGCGCCGGCTGAAGTACAGGCAGGCGTCACTGGTACCCAGGTGGGGCAGGCCCTCGGCCTCATCCAGCACGCGCATGCGCGGCGTCAGCCGTTGTCGATCGAGGATGCTCACGGCCAGGCCGACTTCCACGGCCTTTTCCACCGCATGGATGCTGGTACTGGTGAAGACCGCGTACCAGTCGCGCCCCTGACTCTCCAGGGCCTCGACCCCGAGAGAGCGGAATGGGCAGTCCAGCGGATGGAGCGCCAGCGGTAACGGCGCCTCGTCGGCGACGCGAAACTCACGGGACGCCGCCCACACCGGCGAGGTCTGCCACAGCGTTTCGCCATTGGTCAGCTGATGCGGACGGTCCAGCGCCACCGCCAGCGACAGCTCACCGCGCTCCAGGCGCCGGGCCAGCTCTCCGCTGGGCGCCGTGACCGCCTCGAGCAGCACATTGGGGTGGCTGGCCAGAAAGTCAGGCAGCACCTGCTCGACCAGATGCGGGGCGTAGCCCTCCGGCATGCCGAAGCGCACCCGCCCGCTGAGTCCCTGTCCGGTCAGTCGCGCCACCAGGCCGTCGTGCTGGCGCAGCAGCTCACGCGCCTCCTGCAGCAAGGCCTCGCCGGCCGGCGACGGCGACACTCCGCGCGGCCCACGGATCAGCAGGCGCGCATCGAGACGCTGCTCGAGGCGCTTGATCTGCATGCTCAAGGCACTGACGGTTCGGTGTCGCAACTCCGCCGCCGCCGCCAGACTGCCCTGCTGGGCCACCGTCACAAAGCTGCGCAGCGCCTCCAGATCCAGCGCCGCTCCCGTGTTCTCGGTCATCGTTGCTCCCCCTATGGCGCCAGACCACCCTACCCGAAGACTTCAACATTATTGAAGTCAGCGTGAAAAACGTTTCGCTACTCGAAAGGCTAGCACCACGGCAGACTGCTCATCCAGCGCTTCATCTATCCAGCGCTGCCGTCATCCACCCGTGCTCAAGGAGGCCCCATGCAGACGCTGCTACCCCGCCTGATCCCCCTGCTCCACCAGCTTCCCCGGCAGCTGGGCAAGCACTCGGGTGCCCTGATGGTCGCCACGGGCTTCGTGGTCTGCTGGAGCAGCGGTTTCGTCGGCAGTCGCATGGCGGTGGACCTGGACGTGCCGGTGATGGGGCTCTATGCCTGGCGCTTTGCCCTGGCAACCCTGCTGGCCTGGATGCTGGTGGTCTGTCGTCTGGGCCATCCGGGGCATCGCCCGAGCTGGCGCCAGGCAGGCCACGAGTTGCTCACCGGTGGTTTGACCGTGGGCGTCTACCTGCTGACGATGCTGGTGGCGGTGGCCGAAGGTGTGAGCGCCTCGGTGGCGGCGCTGATCGGCGCGCTGCAGCCGCTGGCGGCGGCGCTACTGGCACGGCACCTGCTCAAGGAGCGCAGCGACAGCGCACAATGGTGGGGCATGGGGGTAGCGACGCTCGGCGCCATGGCGATGATCGCTGGCGACATGCGCAGCGTCGGCGGCGCCCCCTGGTGGGCCTACCTGCTGCCGCTGGTCGCGGTCGCCGCGGTATCGATCGGCAGCATCCTGACGCCGCCGGCGACCGCCAGGCCCGGCGAGGAGAATGGCGGTGTGGTGTCGCTGTCACTGATCACCCGCCTGGCGCTGCAGCTGAGCGCGGCAACGCTGGTGTTCATGCTGGCGGCGGTGATGCTCGAACCAGGCCTGCCGGCGCTACCTCCGGCGACGCTGGACGCCTGGCTGACCATTGGCTGGCTGGTGGTGCTGGCCACCTTCGGTGGCTACGGCTTCTTCGTGGCGTGTCTGGGGCGCTTCGGGGTGACCCCGACCTCGGCGCTGATCGCGCTGACCCCGGCGGTGACGCTGTTGATGACGCTTTCGCTGTTCGGCGAGCGCCCGGATGGGCTGGGCCTGGCGGGACTGGTGCTGTCGCTGGGTGGCGCCCTGTGGGCGCTGGCGGCCGGGCGACGCGGCCAGGGCCGCGCCGCCGATGCCGGCGTCAGTCGACGCGGCGGAAGATCAGGTCCCAGACACCGTGACCGAGCCGTTCGCCCCGCGCCTCGAACTTGGTCAGCGGACGAAAGTCGGGACGCGGCACATAGGGCGCCGTCTCCGGGGTCGCGGTATTGAGGTAGCCCGGGGCTGCCTCCATCACCTCGGCCATCCATTCGGCGTAGGCTTCCCAGTCGGTGGCCATGTGCAGGGTTCCACCGCTGGCCAGGCGAGTCCGCACCAGCTCGACGAACGCCGGCTGGACGATGCGCCGCTTGTGATGCTTCTTCTTCGGCCAGGGGTCGGGGAAGAACAGCTGCAGGGTGGTCAGGCTGCCCTCGGGCAGGCACTGCTCCAGCACCGCCAGGGCATCCTCGCGGTAGACCCGCAGGTTGGTCAGCCCACGCTTGTCGGCTTCGTCGAGCAACTTGCCGACGCCCGGGGCGTGTACCTCGATCCCGATGAAGTCGGTGTCCGGGTGGGTCTCGGCCTGCTCGATCAGCGAGGCTCCCATGCCGAAGCCGATCTCGACCACCCTGGGCGCCTGGCGGCCGAACAGCGCATCGAGGTCCTGGCGCCCCTGGGCGAGGGTCAGTCCCAGCCGCGGCCAGACTTCCTCGAGCCCACGGGTCTGCGCCTGGGTCATGCGCCCGGCCCGCAGCACATAGCTCTTGATACCACGGCGATGCAGCGGTGCGTCCGGTCCTTCCGGGCCGGTGGTCTTGCCCTCGTCGGGGCGATCTTGGTCGGTCATGATGATGTCTGGGGGCGTGGTGAAAGTGTCAGGGCGAGGAAGCTGAGCAGGAGCGGCAGGCTGGGCCTTGCCGCTCCTGCGGGCTTCAGGCGTTGATGCGGCCGGCGAACGGCGATGACGCCTCGGCGCCGCGACGCGGCATGCGACCGGCGAGAAACGCCTGGCGTCCCGCCTGCACGGCATGCTTCATGGCCTCGGCCATCAGCACCGGCTGGCGCGCGTGGGCGATGGCGGAGTTCATCAGCACGCCGTCACAACCGAGCTCCATGGCCAGGGCTGCCTCGGAGGCGGTGCCGATCCCGGCATCGATCAGCACCGGGACCTTGGCCTGCTCGATGATCAGGCGCACATTGTGCGGATTCTGGATGCCGTGGCCGGAGCCGATCAGCGAGCCCAGCGGCATCACCGCGCAGCAGCCGATGGCCTCGAGTTCCCTGGCGACGATGGGGTCATCACTGGTGTAGACCATCACGTCGAAGCCATCGGCGACCAGCGTCTCGGCGGCCTTGAGGGTCTCCACCACATTGGGATAGAGGGTGTTGTCGTCCCCCAGCACCTCGAGCTTGACCAGCTTGTGGCCGTCGAGCAGTTCCCGCGCCAGCCGACAGGTGCGCACGGCATCCTTGGCGTTGTAGCAACCGGCGGTATTGGGCAGCAGGGTATAGCGCTCCGGCGGCACCACGTCGAGCAGGTTGGGCTCACCGGCCTCCTGACCCAGGTTGGTGCGACGCACCGCGAAGGTCACGACATCGGCGCCACTGGCGGCGATCGCCTCGCCGGTCTCGTCGAAGTCCTTGTACTTGCCGGTGCCCACCAAGAGACGCGAGGAAAAGGCGTGGTCGGCGACCCGCAGCGGGCTGTCCTGAAAGATGTCGGTCATGCTCAAGTCCTTCTCACGAAACGGAACCAGGCCGCCATCGAGCGGCACCTCTAAAGTCGTCGGTATCTACTGGCGGGTGGTTCGCCTCAGCCGCCGCCGATGGCATGGACGATCTCGATGCGATCGCCATCCGCCAGGCGGGTCTCGCCGTGCTGGCTGCGCGGCAGGATGTCCTCGTTGAGCTCGACGGCGATGCGGCGCCCGCCCAGACCCAGGGCGTCGATCAACTCCGCCACGGTCTGCTCACGGTCGAGGGCGTGGGGCTCACCATTTAGCTGAATCTGCATGGCCACCTCATTATCAAGATGTCGCGGGGGCAACATTGTAGCGGCTCGGGCCGCCGCGGGGTACGGTTGAGGGCAGATTCCTCTCTCTCGTCGTCAAGGAGCCTCGATGCCGGATCGTCACTGGTGGATCACCCTCGCCCTGTCCGGCGCCATGGTGGTGGCGCTCGGCGCCTTCGCCGCCCATGGCCTCGACGGACGCCTGCCTGAGCGTCTGACCGCCGCCTTTACCACCGGGGTACGCTACCAGGCCTGGCACACCCTGGCAGGCCTGGCGCTGCTGGCCTGGCGGGCCCAGCAGCCGCTGGCCGCCCAGCTGACGGCACTGAGGCTGTGGTCGGCAGGTATCCTGCTGTTCTCGGGTTCGCTGTACGCCATGGCCCTGGCCGGGCTCTACGGCGTCGGGCTCGGCCCACTGGGGCTGATCACACCGCTCGGCGGCGTGCTGTTGCTGCTTGGCTGGCTGGCGCTAGCCTGGGGACTATGGCGAGCCCGCGTGTGAGATAGCCTCTCAGTCGTTATCGGGCAGTACGTAGGTCGCCGTCACGTGCGCCACCGGCGCTTCGTCTCCGTCGGAGAACAGCTCCACCTCACCCACCGCCAGGCGGCGTCCCAGCTTGATCAAGCGGGCGTTGGCGATCAGATCGCGATCACCCCGGGCGCGCCGTAGAAAGTGGCAGTTGAGGTTGCTGGTGACCGCCATGGGCTCCGGCCCGATCTGGGCCAGGATGGCCACGTACAGGCAGACGTCCGCCAGTCCCATCATGGTCGGGCCGGAGACGCTGGCGCCGGGCCGCAAGTGTTCATCCTCGATGGCCAGGCTCATGGTGGCCCGCATCTCCGAGACGGCTTCGATGGTGCCCATGCGCTGGGGAAAGACGTCGTCCAGAAAATCCTCGATGGCGGCGGCGGTCATCACGGTCATGGTTCTCTCCCTGAAGGCAATCCGGCTCGTGATAGCTTCACCATAACTCAAGCCCGGATACGACGCCTCAACGCCCTCGCTGCTGTGGGCTTTCCCCTCGACACAACGACACACCCCCGGGGAGTCCCGGGGGTGTGTCCAGGGAAACGCCGCCTGGATCGCGGCGTTTGCTTGGCGTACTCGGTGGCGTCCCGAGTGTGTTACTTCGCCTTGTGGACCTGACGCCAGTGGTGCAGCAGCGGCTCAGTGTAGCCGGCCGGCTGCTCACGCCCCTTGAAGATCAGGTCGCTGGCCGCCTGGAAGGCGGTGGACTTGTCGAAGTCAGGGCTCATCGGGGTGTAGGCCGGGTCGCCTTCGTTCTGACCGTCCACCACCTTGGCCATGCGCTTGAGCGTCTCTTCCACACGCGCCGCGTCGACTACGCCGTGGTACAGCCAGTTGGCAATGTGCTGGCTGGAGATCCGCAGGGTAGCGCGGTCTTCCATCAGGCCCACGTCGTGGATGTCAGGCACCTTGGAGGCGCCGACGCCCTGCTCGACCCAGCGCACCACGTAGCCGAGGATGCCCTGACAGTTGTTGTCGAGCTCCTGCTGGATCTCGTCGTCGCTCCAGTCGGCGGAGGCGACCACCGGCACGGTCAGCAGCGCCTTGAGCAGATCATCGCGCTGCTCGCTTTCGTCCAGCTCCTCGAGTTCGCGCTGGACCTGGGCCACGTCGATCTGGTGGTAGTGCAGGGCATGCAGCGCTGCAGCGGTGGGAGACGGCACCCAGGCGGTGTTGGCGCCCGACTTGGGGTGGCCGATCTTCTGCTCGATCATCGCCGCCATCAGGTCCGGCATGGCCCACATGCCCTTGCCGATCTGGGCGCGTCCGCGCAGGCCACAGGCCAGTCCGACCAGCACGTTGCTGCGCTCGTAGGCCTGAATCCAGTCGGCACCCTTCATGTCGCCCTTGCGCAGCATGGGGCCCGCCTCCATGGCGGTGTGCATCTCGTCACCGGTGCGATCGAGGAAGCCGGTGTTGATGAACACCACCCGGCTGGTGGCCTCGTTGATGCAGGCCTTGAGGTTGACCGAGGTGCGGCGCTCCTCGTCCATGATGCCCATCTTGAGGGTATTGCGGGCCATGCCCAGCAGGTCTTCGACACGCCCGAACAGGGTGTTGGCGAAGGCCACTTCCTTGGGACCGTGCATCTTCGGCTTGACGATATAGACGGAGCCGGTGCGAGAGTTACGCGGCTGATCGTCACCCTTGTTGAGGTCATGCAGGGCGATCAGCGACGTCATGATGGCGTCGAGAATGCCCTCGGGCATTTCGTTGCCGTCGGCGTCGAGCACCGCCGGGTTGGTCATCAGGTGACCCACGTTGCGCACGAACAGCAACGAGCGTCCCGGCAGGGTCAACTCGGAACCATCCGGCGTGACGTAGTCACGATCCGGATTCAGGCGACGGGTGAAGGAACTGCCGCCCTTGGCCACCTCGGCGGTGAGGTCACCCTTCATCAGGCCCAGCCAGCTGGCGTAGACGCCCACCTTGTCCTCGGCATCCACCGCCGCCACGGAGTCTTCGCAGTCCATGATGGAGGTCAGCGCGGCTTCCACCACCACGTCCTTGACGTGGGCCGGGTCGGTCTTGCCGATGGGGTGGCTGTCATCGACCTGGATTTCCAGATGCAGGCCATGGTGGGACAGCAGCACGGCACTCGGCGCGGAGGCGTCGCCCTGGTAGCCCACCAGCTTGCCCGGATCCTTCAGGCCGGTCTCGCGGCCGCCGTCCAGAGACACCACCAGGTGGCCATCGCGCAGGAAGTACTTGACCGCGTCACGGTGGGAGCCGGTCGCCAGCGGTGCCGCCTGGTCCAGCACATTGCGGGCGTAGGCCACGACCTTCTCGCCGCGCTTGGGGTTGAAGCTCGAGCCCTTCTCGCAGCCATCCTCTTCGCTGATCACGTCGGTACCGTACAGAGCGTCGTAGAGGCTACCCCAACGCGCGTTGGCGGCGTTCAGCGAGTAGCGTGCGTTGTTCACCGGCACCACCAGCTGGGGGCCCGCCTGGGAAGCGATCTCGCGATCCACGTTTTCGGTGGTCACCTCGACCTTGGCCGGCGGATCGACCAGATAGCCGATTTCCTTGAGGAAGGCCTGGTAAGCGGCCATGTCGTTGACCGGCCCCGGGTGCTCACTGTGCCAGGCCGAGAGTTTCTGCTGCAGCGCGTCGCGCTCGGCCAGCAGGGCCTGGTTGGTCGGCGTCAGGTCGTGGAAGATGGCATCGACGCCCTTCCAGAAGGCATCGGCATCGATCCCCGTGCCAGGCAGCGCCTGTTCGGTGATGAACTGGTCCAGCTCGGCGGCCACCTGCAGGCGATGGCGAGAAATGCGTTGCGTCATTGGGTCTAGCTCCTCGTTGGGCCTTGGGTGCCCCCCTGGCACCTTCCAGCCGGACAGGGGAAAAGGTGACTGCTCCAGAATGATTTTGTGGAAAATCATTCCATTTGTAAACCGAAAACCCCGCTCTACCGCTCAAGGCTAGACCAAATGATGAGCTGTCGAGGGCCTTGTCGATTGGGAAACAGTGGTGCCGAACTCGCTGGGTCGCTAGCATGGAACAGGCAAGGAAGCCCAGACAGGAAGGTGTTGACGTGTGCTGGCGACTCCCTCATCTGACGCCGAAGGCCATACCTCCATGGCACAGGTGAGCAACGACGGCCTCCGGACGGTGTCAGAAGAAGCAGGTGGCCAACGATCGGTCAGGGTGCAACCAGGCGCAGGGTGATGACGCTACCCTCCACGCCATCTGGCCGTCCCAGCACAACCGAGTGCCGAGCAACGCACGCCACCGCCCCTTCCCAGCGGAGGACGCTATGACCGACTACACGCCCCTTGAGACCATCGAACGGCTGACCCCGGTGGCAAGACAAGGCGAAGGCTTGGTGGCGACAGCCGCCCCGGCCATGGCAACGACCCTTGAACGCTATCTGGCGCACTATCGGCTCGATGTCCTGCTCACCGAAGGGGTAACGCTGCACGCGGGTAATATCGAGACGCCACGCTTCCGCCTGTGGACTCAGGTATGGCGCCCGCCCCGCCCTCGGGGCACCGCGGTGGTGGTTCACGGCTACTACGACCACCTGGGCCTGTACCGCCACCTGCTCGAGCTGCTGCTGGAACTCGAGCTCACGGTGGTGCTGTGGGATCTGCCGGGACACGGGCTGTCCAGTGGGGATCGTGCCGACATCGACGACTTTGCCGACTACGGCGACTGCCTGCGTACGCTGCAGCAGCACCTGAGCGAAGCCGGCCTGGCCCAGGGACCTTGGGTCGGCGTCGGTCAGAGCACCGGCGGCGCCATCCTGGCCACCGATGCCCTGAGCCGGGGCGATGACGGCCACTGGTCGGCGCTGGTGTTGCTGGCGCCCCTGGTCAGACCCTGGGGCTGGACCCGAGCAGCCTGGGTCCATCGCCTGGTCAGCCCCTTTGTCTCCAGCGTGCCGCGCAAGTTTCGGGCGAACACCAATGATGACGACTTCGCCACCTTTCTGCGCGAACAGGACCCGCTCCAGCCCGTGCGCCTGCCCACCGGCTGGGTCAGCGCCATGCGCCGCTGGATGCCCCGCCTGATGCAGCTGCCCCCGTGCCAGCTACCGACCCTGATCCTGCAAGGCGAGAAGGACCTGACGGTGGACGGGCCCTGGAATCTGGCGGTACTCGGCAAGAAGTTTCCCGGCGCGCACATCTGCTGTCACCCGCAAGCCCGCCACCATCTGGTCAACGAGGCCGAGGCCATCCGCCTGGACCTTTTCGCCGAAGTGCGCCAATTTCTGGAACAACAGCTCAGTGAAGGGCCTCTACCGAAAAGGATGTCATCTCAATGCCCAGACGCTTGACCCGACAGACGGTACACCGCGCCGGCAGCCACTCCTCCTTGCTGCCCTGGCTGGCGCTGGTGCTGCTGGTCTGGCTGGCCGGCTGTGCCAGCGCCCCCGAGCGCCCCGAGACGCTGCGCCAGGCGCTGCTGGGCCTTGGCCAACAGGCGGCCGAGCGGGTCGCCGAGGCGCCGGCCCTGGCAGGGGAAACCCTGGCCGATCAGGTGCTGCTGCTGTCCCCGCCCAAGGTCGACGAAAGGCTGGAGCTTGGCGTCGGCCGCGTCCAGGAGAGCCTGACCCGTGGCCTGCTGGCGATCGACGACGGCCCCCAGGTGCTGGACTGGCAGCCCGGTGATACCCCCGCCGCCGATACCAATCAATGGCTGGTCGACAGCCGACTGATCGCCGATGGCCCACGCCTGACGCTGTCTGACCGGGAGCTTCTGCCCTACCGCTTCGAACTCCGCCTGCGCCGCCCCGGCGACGGTGCCGCGCTGTGGTCCACGGTCATCAGCGGCGCCTTCGACGCCGACGCGCTCTAGGGCTTGCTGAAAAGTGCCTGCGCTCGTCAACTTCTCGGGCGAAGCCTGGACCCGGGCAGGCGCTATGCCTGGCGATAACGGGTGCATGGAGCGACCGTGCGGCGCCCGTCAGCCCTTGCGCAACAGCCGATCCAGCTGTCGATAGCCGATGGCCTCGATCAGGTCGTCACGGCACGGACGCTCGCGCCCGGCCAGGTCGGCCAGGGTCAGCGCCACCCGCAGTACCCGGTGGTAGGCCCGGGCGGACAGCCGCAGGCGCTCAAGCGACTGCGCCAGCCAGGTGCGCTCGGCCACCTCCAGGGCGCAGGCTCGCTCCAGCGCGGCCCCGGCGAGCTGGGCGTTGAGCACTCCCCTCTGCTGCTGACGCTGACGCGCCGCCATCACGCGTCGGCGCACCATCTCGGTGCTTTCCCCCGGCTGATGCGACGTCAACTGTTCCACCGGCAGCGCCGGCACCTCCACCTGCAGGTCGATGCGATCGAGCAGGGGGCCGGACAGGCGCGCCTGATAGCGCTGGATCTGGGACGCGGTGCATACACAGTCCTGACGCGGATCCCCCAGATGGCCGCAGGGGCAAGGATTCATTGCGGCAACGAGTTGAAAACGAGCAGGAAATCGTCGCTCGTGGCTGGCCCTGGCGATATGGATCTCGCCGCTTTCCAGCGGCTCGCGCAACACCTCCAGCACCTGGCGACTGAACTCCGGCAGCTCGTCGAGAAACAGCACGCCGCGATGGGCCAGCGAGATCTCGCCGGGCCGCGGACGCGAGCCGCCACCGACCAGCGAGACCGCGCTGGCGGTGTGGTGAGGCGAGCGAAACGGACGACGGCCAAAGCCATCGGACAGGGGAAGCGCGCACACCGAGCGAATCGCCGCTACCTCCAGCGCCTCGTCATCGCCAAGCGGCGGCAAGAGCCCGGGCAGTCGGCTGGCCAGCAACGTCTTGCCGGTGCCGGGCGGCCCGGCAAACAGCAGGTTGTGCCCACCCGCCGCCGCCACCTCCAGCGCTCGCCGGGCCTGATACTGGCCACGCACATCGCACAGATCCAGCGCCGCAGGCCCGTCTTGCGGCGGTGCGACGGGTAGGTGAGCAACGAGGGGAATGCGCCCGACCAGGTGGGCGACGACGTCGAGCAGGTGCGCCGCCGGCAGCACCTCCAGTCCATTGACCAGGGCCGCCTCATCGGCGTTGGCCTCGGGCAGGATCAGGCGCCGCCCAGCCTGACGGGTGGCCATGGCGAAGGGCAGCATGCCGGCTACCGGCCGCAACCGGCCATCGAGGGCCAGTTCGCCGGCACACTCGACACCCTCCAGTGCGGCGGCGGGCAACTGGCCGGAAGCCACCAGCAGACCCAACGCGATGGGCAAATCGAAGCGTCCACCCTCCTTGGGCAGATCGGCGGGAGCAAGATTCAGGGTAATGCGGCGTAGCGGGTAGTCGAGGCCGCAGGTGGCGAGGGCGCTGCGCACCCGTTCGCGGCTTTCGCGCACTGCGGTCTCGGGCAGGCCGACCAGGGTCATGCCCGGCAGGCCGTTGGCCAGGTGTACCTCGACCTGCACCTCGGGGGCGTCCAGCCCCAGTCCCGCACGGGTGGCAATGATGGCAAGCGTCATGGGCTCCCTGCCTGACGGAAGGCTCATGACCAGTAGAGCACGCCCACCTCACCGGCGCCCCATGCCAGCCCCCCGCCAGGGCGGGCCGGCATATCTTGTGACGCTCTGCGTCCGAAGCCTCAGGCGGAGGGCTTGTCGGCTGAACCGCTCGACGCCTCGTCCTGCTTGCCCTGTTCCGGCACCGGCGGCACCGGTACCTCGGCGGCTTCCTCGGCCACGGCAGGCGCCGCGGTCGCTTCGCCAGCGGGCGCTGCACGTTCCTCGACCAGGCTCTCCAGCGCCGCTACCTGCTTTTCCAGCGCCTCGACCCGGGAGCGGGTGCGCTGCAATACGTCCATGAGGATGTCGAAATCCTCGCGTGACACCAGTTCGAGACGATCGAAGGCGCCACGCACCACCTGCTGGACCCCCTTCTGGATGTCTTCCGGGGCCTGGGAGGCGCCCTGCAAGCGCTCGCCGATCTGCTGTGCCAAACGGCTGATGCGATCCTGACTGACCATGATGGCTCTCCTTGAAACGTCGATGGGAACTCCGTTGCCGACAGGATACGCAAGCCGGGCGCCCAACGCATGCTTCGTGGCCCTTGCCCATTGGCGCCCGGCGCATTGGCGACTCCCTGATACCTACACGCGCCCCGGCACGCGACCCGACACAGCATGCTCGCCAATGACGCACCACCAATGCGCGCCAGCACCAAAACAGTGCATTAACTTTGATGCAGTGCCGCAAACTCGCGGGTGTTTTTCGTCTCTTGCTTTCCAAAACAACCACAAGCCATTGTAAACAAAGCTTTTGCCAAATTTATGGCACGTATATCGCTATGCATAGATATCCATGCACCGAGCGGAAACAAGCCGCCACCTTATGCACGTAGGGAGCCATGCCATGAAACTGATCACCGCCATCATCAAGCCCTTCAAGCTGGACGACGTCCGCGAGGCGCTGGCCGACAACGGCGTCCAGGGCATCACCGTGACCGAGGTCAAGGGCTTCGGCCGCCAGAAGGGCCACACCGAGCTATACCGCGGCGCCGAGTATGTCGTCGACTTTCTGCCCAAGGTGAAAGTCGAGGTTGCGATCGACGAGGCCCGACTGGACAGCGTGCTGGAAGCCATCTGCAACGCGGCCAACAGCGGCAAGATCGGTGACGGCAAGGTGTTCGTCACGCCGCTGGAAGACGTCATCCGCATTCGCACCGGCGAGCGCGGCTCCGACGCGGTCTGATCCCCGTCCCCTGACCCGACTTCCGATAAAAATATAGCGAGACACTTCCATGGTCGATATCAGTGAACTCAGCTACGCGCTGGACACCTTCTACTTCCTTATCTGCGGCGCCCTGGTCATGTGGATGGCCGCCGGTTTTGCCATGCTCGAGGCCGGCCTGGTCCGGGCCAAGAACACCGCCGAGATTCTGACCAAGAACATCGTGCTGTTCGCGGTCGCCTGCACCATGTATCTGCTGGTGGGCTACGCCCTGATGTACTCCTCCGACGCCGGCGGCTTCATCCCCAACCTCGGCTTCTTGATCGGCGCCGAAAACAGCGTCGATGCGGTGCTGGCAGGTGGTGAAGACGCACCCTACTACTCGGCCCGCGCCGACTTCTTCTTCCAGGTCGTGTTCGTGGCCACCGCCATGTCGATCGTCTCCGGCGCTGTCGCCGAGCGCATGAAGCTGTGGGCCTTCCTGGCCTTCGCCGTGGTCATGACCGCCGTGATCTATCCGGTCTCCGGCTACTGGACCTGGGGCGGCGGCTGGTTGTCCGAAGCAGGCTTCTCCGACTACGCAGGTTCCGGCATTGTCCACATGGCGGGTGCCGCTGCAGCCCTGGCCGGTGTGCTGGTGCTCGGTCCGCGCAAGGGCAAGTACGGCAAGAACGGCGCCATCTACGCCATTCCCGGTGCCAACATGCCGCTGGCGACCCTGGGTACCTTCGTCCTGTGGCTGGGATGGTTCGGCTTCAACGGCGGCTCCGAGCTCAAGCTCTCCGACGTGTCTTCCGCCAACAACATGGCCCAGGTGCTGGTGAACACCAACGCTGCCGCCGCCGGGGGTGTCATCGCCGCGCTGATCCTGGCCAAGATCTGGTTCCGCAAGGCTGACCTGACCATGGCCCTGAACGGCGCCATCGCTGGCCTGGTCTCCATCACCGCCGACCCGCTGTCCTCCACGGCCCTCGGCGCCACCCTGATCGGTGCAGTCGGCGGTGTCCTGGTGGTGGTCGCCATCGTGGTCCTCGACAAGCTGCGCCTGGACGATCCGGTCGGTGCCATCTCCGCCCACGGTGTGGCCGGTATCTGGGGTGTCCTGGCGGTCCCGCTGAACAACGCCGACGCCACCTTCGGCGCCCAGATGCTCGGCATCATCGGCATCTTCGCCTGGGTCTTCATCGCTAGCCTGGTCGTGTGGCTGATCATCAAGGCAATCATGGGTGTGCGTGTCAGCGAAGAAGAAGAATACGAAGGCGTCGACCTGGCCGAATGTGGTCTCGAAGCCTACCCCGAGTTTAACGTCGCCAAGAAGTAAGCCTGAGCTTACCCGCGACACCAGTGAGCTGGCGTGCTCCTCCTGGCCCCTTCGGGGGCCTTTTTTATTGCTGTTCGCCAGGGGTATGCTTTGTCACACTAGTCAGGACAGGCGCAACGGCGCGCCGCCAACGGGTTGGCGCCAGGCACGACCGACGCCGCCCCCACACGGACAGGATGAGGAACCCGCCATGAAACTGGTGACCGCGATTATCAAGCCATTCAAGCTCGACGACGTCCGCGAGTCGCTCTCCGAGATCGGTGTTCAGGGCATCACCGTCACTGAAGTGAAGGGCTTTGGCCGTCAGAAGGGCCACACCGAGCTGTACCGGGGAGCCGAGTACGTGGTCGACTTTCTGCCCAAGGTGAAGCTTGAGGTGGCGGTCGACGACGGCATGACCGAGCAGGTCATCGAAGCCATCGTCCAGGTCGCCAACACTGGCAAGATCGGTGATGGCAAGATCTTCGTCACTCCCCTTGAACAAGTCATTCGTATCCGTACCGGCGAGACCGACAAGGATGCTGTCTGACCTCGACCGACAAGGACGCTGTCTGACGACGGCGACCGGTTCTCCCCGCCAGGTGGCGCCGCTCAGCCGCGGCGTCGCAACGGCTCCAGCAGGTCGCTCAGGCCGTTGTGGTCGATCTCGTGCATCAGCGCCAGCAGGCGTCCGATCTCTCCGGGGGGAAACCCGACCCGGGCAAACCACGCCAGGTAAGGCCCGGGCAGATCGGCGATCAAGGTGCCTTGATGCTTGCCGAAAGGCATCGGCAAGGTAACCAGGCGTTCCAGGTCCTGAGGATTCATCGCTGCTCCTGAGCGGGTGGGTGAGGGAAAGACGCACAGGGTACTGGCCTGCGGGCGGCGTCGCCATCGATTCGCCTCCCCATTGAAAGTCTCCCCCGTTGAAAGTCTTCCCCATCGACGCCATGGTTATTTCCAGGTATCGACAAGGAGGCCGACATGACCACACTCGTGATAGGTGCCAACGGCCAGATCGGCCGCCAGGTCTGCGCCATCGCCCACCGCCAGGGACATCCGATTCGCGCCATGATCCGTAGCGCCGAGCAACGCGACTGGTTCGAGCAACAAGGTATCGAGACGGTCGTCGCCGACCTGGAGGGCGACTTCGCCTCCGCCTTCGAAGGTTGCGAACAGGTGCTGTTCACCGCCGGCTCCGGCCCGAACACCGGGCCCGACAAGACGCTGTTGATCGACCTCTACGCCGCTACGCGGGTGGCGGACGAGGCCAGCCGCCAGGGGCTGGATCGCATGCTGATGGTCAGCGCCATGCGCGCCGAGCAGCCGCTGCAGGCGCCGGAGAAGCTCAGGCCCTACATGGCCGCCAAGTTCGCTGCCGATGCCTACCTGCGCAGCAGCAAGGTGGACCATGTCATCGTCAAGCCAGGCCGGCTCACCGACGACGACGCCACCGGCCGTGTGGCCACGTCGCTGGACGAGACCGGGGGCAACAACCAGATCTCCAGAGCCAACGTGGCCCAGGCCCTGGTCTATCTATTGGGGCAACGAAAGATCCGTAATCACGAGACGGTGCTCCTGGACGGCGAACGCGAGATCGCCGAGGCTCTCGGCGACTGACCACCGCCACACCGGCCAGGCGACTCAATCCGCCAGCACCAACGACGACGCCGATGGCAAGTGGCCATCGGCGTCGTCGTTTGCGGCGTCCTGTCGTGGGGTCTTACTTCTCCACGAAGGCACGCTCGATGACGTAGTCGCCGGGCTCGCCCATGCGCGGGGAAATATTGAAGCCGAGCTCGTCGAGCAGTGCGCTGGTGTCGTCGAGCATGGCCGGGCTGCCGCAGATCATGGCCCGGTCCTGCTTGGGATCAATGGGCGGCAGGCCCTTGTCGTCGGTCAGCTTGCCGGTGCGGATGTGATCGGTCAGGCGGCCCATGGTGTGGAAGTCTTCACGGGTCACGGTGGGGTAGTAGACCAGCTTCTCGCTGATCTCCTCGCCCAGGTACTCGTGCGCCGGCAACTCCTTGGTGATGAAGTCGGCGTAGGCCAGCTCGTTGACGTGGCGCACGCCGTGCACCAGCACTACCTTTTCGAAGCGCTCGTAGACCTCGGGGTCCTGGATCAGGCTGAGGAAGGGCGCCAGACCGGTGCCGGTGGACAGCATGTAGAGATTGCGCCCAGGCAGCAGGTCGTCACATACCAGGGTACCGGTAGGCTTGCGGCTGACCATGATCTGATCACCCACCTGCAGGTGCTGCAGGCGAGAGGTCAGGGGACCATCGGGCACCTTGATGCTGAAGAACTCGAGGTGGTCCTCGTAGTTGGGGCTGGCCACGGAGTAGGCACGCATCAGCGGCTTGCCGTTGACCTCGAGACCGATCATCACGAACTGGCCGTTCTTGAAACGCAGGCTACGCTCACGGGTCGTGCGGAAGGTGAACAGGGAGTCGTTCCAGTGATGAACGCTCAGCACTTCTTCCAGGGCAAACTTGCTCATGCCAACTCCTTAAAATGCGTGGGCTTATTCCTGAAGTGAATAAAGCCCGATATCAAGTCTTGCGGATAATTCTAAGACCGGCCATATTATCTGTTAAATGGATTGTATGGATAACGCTTATCCAATTCATTGATATAGATGTCCATCGCCGACGTCTTTACCCCTATCGCGCCGGAGAGCCCGTGCCATGCGCTACACCCTTCGACAGCTGGAAGTCTTTGTTGCGGTCGCCCAGCACGAGAGCGTGTCCAAGGCGGCGCGCGCCCTGGCCCTGTCGCAGTCGGCGGCCAGTACCGCGCTGTCCGAACTCGAGCGCCAGTTCGACTGCCAGCTGCTCGATCGCATCGGCAAGCGCCTCAAGCTCAATGCACTGGGCTTCCAGCTGCTGCCCAAGGCGGTCGCCCTGCTCGATCGGGCCGAAGAAGTGGAAGAACTGCTCAGAGGCCAGCAAGGCATCGGCAATCTGGATGTCGGCGCCACCCTGACCATCGGCAACTATCTGGCGACGCTGTTGATCAGCGACTTCATGCAGCGCCACCCCGGCAGCCGGGTAAGGCTGCAGGTCCGCAACACTCGCTCGATCATCGATGCGGTTCGCCATCACCAGCTCGACCTGGGGCTGATCGAGGGGCAGTGCGAGGAGGACGAGGTCATCACCCAGCCCTGGGTCGAAGACGACCTGGTGGTGTTCTGTTCGCCCCGTCACCCGCTGGCCAACCGCGGGCCGGTGGAGCTCGACCGCCTGCTGCGTGAAGACTGGATCATGCGAGAGGAGGGCTCAGGCACGCGCCTGACCCTCGAACAGGCAGCCCGCCATCGGCGTGGTCGCTTCAATATCCTGCTCGAACTGGAGCATACCGAGGGCATCAAGCGTGCGGTGGAGTCGGGGCTGGGAATCGGCTGTGTCTCACGCCTGGCGCTGCGCGACGCCTTTCGGCGTGGCAGCCTGACCCCACTGCCCACGCCGGAACTGGACCTGAGTCGACAGTTCACCTTTATCTGGCACCGTCACAAGTACCTCACCGCAGGCATGCGCGAATTTCTACGCCAGTGCCGGCAGATGACGGAGGGGATCCAGCGCAGCGACGAGATCGATCTGCCGCAGGTGCCCTGAACGGAAACGACTAGCGCTATGCAGGAGAGAGCCCGCCGCGGACGGCGGGCGGCACAGATCAGCGCAGATCGTCGACGGCGTCGGTGATCTTGTCGCAGTCGGCCTTGGTCAGATCCTTGGAGAGGGAGTGGATGACCAGTTTGGCGGTGGGAGCATCGAGCTTGTCGCGCAGGTGGCCAAGAAAGCGCGGCGGCGCCACCATGATCAGCTTTTCCATGCTGTTGTCGACACGGGCACGATACAGTCGATCGGCTACCTCTCGGGCAAAGATGACTTCATGGTGCTGGGTCGCCACCTCCTCGCCGCCAGCCTGACGCGAGGCGGTAGCACTGGATTCATGTACGTCACCGCCCTTGTCGGTCACCAGATCGCCTTCGTGGAGCCGCCCTTCGGCGTGCACCAGGCTCTCGACTTCATTCAGCTTGCGTCCTGTCCGAGTGAAGATTCGCGCACGCGACGCATCGGCTACCACGATATAAGTCGTCGTCATGGTCGGTCCTCGCCTCCCTGTGTTCAGACTTCCCGGCACAATGACCGGTACAAAGTCACCATGGCAACGGACCCCGGCAGCGTCAACTGGTGGTTATTGGCGACACCGGCGTCGCCCTCCACGGACACTGACGAGCCCTGCCTCCTTTGGGGTAGCATGCAGGCATCTGTTACACGCCCCGGCGGCCTGCGGCCCTGTCCGGTTATCGCCTTTGCCTGCGCCGCACCGCTGATACTCGCGGGCCGCCCATCCTGGCGCCCTGCGAGTTCCCCTGCTGGAGGACCTCGACCATGCGCCAGTTCTTCTTTCCCCGCGCCCCACTGGCCCGGCGCACCCTGCTGAGCTGTCATTTCATTGCACAGCTCGGCGTTCTCACCGCCGGTCTGTGGTGGCTGATCCCCCGCACCCCCTGGGTCGCCATGACCACCTGGAGTGAGAGCTGGCCTCCACTGGCGCTGGGCGCCGGCCTCACCCTGCTGACCATGGTCGCACTACGCCTGCTGGCCGAGCTGTGGTTGCTGCCCCATCACCTGGGCAGTCAACGGCCCGGCTTCGCCCCCGGCGCGGTGGTCACCCGCTCCTACGATCGTCGTCCGGCGGTGCATGATGACGACAAGGCCTGGACCTCCCAGGCCCGGCCGCTGGAGGACGACGACGCGGTGGTCGGCGATGCTCGGGTGACGCGCAAGGCCGAACCGCTGAGCAAACGCGGACATCGCGAGCCCGGCCTCGACCTGAACCGTTCGTCTACCGGCGAGCCCGAGCCACAAAGGGTCCAGAAGCCGAGTCGCCAGGAGCCAAGTCTCTGACGCGGTGGTCGCCTTGACCGAGATAACGCCGCGGCTCGGTGTCCCGGCATGGCCGACATTGTGCGACTGGACGCTTTCAGGGCGTTTTCCAGGCGTCATTGAGGCTCAAGGGAGCTAGCCGAAAGTCAGCCGACCTCCAGCACAGAGCTTTTTCAGGACAGAGCTTCAGCGGCGAGCGCGCTGCCGCCATCGGCACCACAGCCAGACCGCCCCGACACCGAGTACGGCCCCCAGGATATTGGCGACGATGTCCCAGACATCGCCGCCAAGACGCCCGGGTACCGGGATCTGGGCGAACTCGATGGCGACGCCGTAGGCCACCGCCAGTCCCATGGACAGCCCACTGCGCCCGCTCGCCAACGCCAGCAGTGTTGCCAGGCCGGCGTAGGCGATCAGATGGTTGGCCTTGTCCCAGGGCAGGTCTTCCGGCAATTCGCTGGCAGGCATCAGACTGCCCCAGGCGATGACCAGGGCGGCGGTGGCGGCCAGTCCCCACCACCACCGCCCGAATGCAGACCGCCTGCCCGAGACTTCAGCCTGAGGCGATCTGGGCATGATAGGCCGGGCTCAACTCGTGCAGCGCCTCCATGAAGGCGGTGACGTTGTCGGGGTCGGTGAACTGGCTGATGCCGTGGCCGAGATTGAAGATGTGGCCGGGGCCGTGGCCGTAGCTGTCGAGGATACGGCCGACCTCGGCGCGAATCGCCGAAGGGCTGGCGAACAGCACATTGGGGTCCATGTTGCCCTGCAGTGCCACCTTGCGGCCCACCCGGCTGCGCGCGCTGGACAGTTCAGTGGTCCAGTCCAGCCCCAGGGCGTCGGCGCCGGTGTCGGCCAGATCCTCGAGCCACTGGCCGCCGTTCTTGGTGAACAGGATCACCGGTACCCGGCGCCCGTCATGTTCGCGAATCAGCCCCGCCACGATCTGCTCCATGTAGCGCAGCGAGAACTCGCGATAGGCCGGCGTGGACAGCGTCCCTCCCCAGGTATCGAAGATCTGTACCGCCTGTGCGCCAGCTCGGATCTGCGCATTGAGGTAGTCGGTCACCGCCGTGGCCAGGGTATCGAGCAGCTGATGCATCACGTCGGGGCTTGAGTAGAGCATGCCCTTGACGTGGCGAAAATCCTTGCTGGAGGCGCCTTCGACCATATAGGTCGCCAGGGTCCAGGGACTGCCGGAGAAACCGATCAGCGGCACCCGACCGTTGAGCTCGCGACGGATGGTCGAGACCGCGCGCATCACGTAGTCGAGGTCGCGTTCGGCGTCGGGCGCCGTCAGAGCTGCCACGTCTTCTGCGCTGCGCACCGGCTTGCGGAACTTGGGACCCTCGCCGGTCTCGAAGTACAAGCCCAGCCCCATGGCATCGGGGATGGTCAGAATATCGGAGAACAGGATGGCGGCGTCCAGCGGATAGCGTTCCAGCGGCTGCAGGGTGACCTCGCAGGCGCGGGCGGTATCACGACACAGGTCCATGAAGCTTCCCGCCTGGGCGCGCACTTCCTTGTACTCCGGCAGGTAGCGACCGGCCTGGCGCATCATCCAGACCGGAGTGCGATCCACCGGTTGACGCGCGAGAGCGCGCAGAAATCGATCGTTCTTCAGTTCCATGCAGGCGTCATCCAGGGAAAATGTGCGACTCATTGTACCGCAATGACTCCCGAACGCGTGGCCTCCTGCGACCCTGTGTCGTCGGCAAGGTGTCGTGAGCCTTGCACGACTTCCTGATAAACTGGGCGCCCCCTTGACGGCGCTGCCGTTGTTTCGACTCCGAGGTACCCCGTGACGATTCGCTTTATCGCCGCCTCTCGCCTGCCCACCCCCTGGGCGACCTTCACCATGCACGGCTTCGAAGACGAGGCCACGGGCAAGGATCATATCGCCCTGACCCTGGGGGAGATCGACGATGGCGCTCCTGTGCTGGGACGGGTGCACTCTGAATGCCTGACCGGCGACGCCCTGTTCTCGATGCGCTGCGACTGCGGCTATCAGCTTCAGGAAGCGCTCAAGCGTATCGCCAGCGAAGGCCGCGGTGTCATCCTCTACCTGCGTCAGGAAGGCCGCGGCATCGGCCTGCTCAACAAGATTCGCGCCTACCACCTGCAGGACCAGGGGGCCGACACCGTCGAGGCCAACGAGCGCCTGGGTTTCGCCGCCGACCTGCGCCGCTATGACCTGTGCGTGCCGATGCTCGAACACCTGGGTGTCGAGGGGCTCAAGCTGATGACCAACAACCCGCGCAAGGTCGACGCCCTGACCCAGGCCGGCGTTCAGGTGGTGGAACGCGTCGCCCTGACCACCGGGCTCAATCCCCACAACGAGCACTACCTGTCCACCAAGGCAGGCAAGCTCGGTCACATGATGGCGCTGGGTGACTTTACCCAGGCTGACGACGTGGATATCGAAAAAAAGTCATAGGCCGCGTAAGGAATCCGGCCCACCCCCGACTCAAGATCAAACGCAACATTACGCTCCATTGATCTTGACCTTCGAGGTGCCGACATGAAACTCAAGCTGCTTTCGATTGCCGCCATTGCCGCCGTGACCACACTTCCGCTGACGGCCCAGGCCGACGCCCGTGCCACCGACCTGGCCCGCGCGCTGAACAGCCAACCCCTGTCCATGCGCGACGCCATGCCACAGCAGGGCCATGAAGTGATCAATGCCCACATCGCCAGCGACAGCACCGAAGCCCTGCGCAAGGCTCGCCTGCGGCTGCAGTCTCGCCATGTGGAAATGACCGACTTCATGCTCAATCTCGACCTCGGTCGCGCCGCCACCAAGTAACAGCAAGAAAAAAATGCCTTTGTTTTTGCACCGCTACAGACATACGACCGTTTTAATAGAGCCGCCTTATCGAAGCCATAAAAGCGATTACCTGGCGCTTTCGATAGAACGCTAACAAAATACACACATCGACAGCGGGTGACGCCACCCGCTGATACCGGAAGGAGCTTCGACATGAAACCCACCTTGATCCTCGCTGCCCTGATCGTCGCCTCTCTGCCCGCTCTGGCCCAGGCTGCACCACCCAAGTACGCCCTGGCCCTGAACGAATCGCCCTTGACCGACCAGGCCCCGTTGGCCGATGACGTGCTGGGGCAGCAAGTCGCCGATGTCGAGCCTCTGGCTATCGGTGGCCAACGTATCGGCAACACCGCCGTCTCGACCCATGATGGCAAGACGCTGGCAAACGCCAGGCTGCAACTGCATCGCGACCAGGCCCAGGCCACTCGCTTTTTGCAGCAGGACGGACGACGTGTCGCGGTGACCATCTAGGCTGCGCTGTGTAAAGGCGACTTAGACCAAGGTCGAATCGGTATTTGACATTCCGTTAGCCTGTTAATATTATTGCCGCAAGTTTTCATGCAGTACCCGTTGGATACATCCTTCGAACGCCGGACAGAGTCACCAAGGTCCAGGATGACAAGGATGACAAGCTGCAGAAAAGGCAGGCCCTGAGGGGCCAAAAAATGCCACCAAAATTAAAACGACCGTTTTATTTTGAATCGGTCGAAAGCAAGAGAGACAAGGGCCACGAGGCCCAATAGGAGAGACACCATGAAAGCCACTACCAAGATCGCCGCTACTGCCCTGCTCGCCGCTGCCCTGCCGCTGACCGCCCAGGCCGACCGCGCCAGTGACCGTGCCCAGGCGCTCAACGCCGAGCCGCTGTCCAGCCTCAGCGTCGCCGCCCTCGACGCCGCCCATCAGGTCGGCAACGCCCATATCGCCGACAACGGCAGCAATGCGATGGCCAACGCCCGCTTGGAGCTGCTGCGCGAACAGGCCAAGCGTACCGACTTCGCCATGAGCGAGCATGACCTGGACCTGGCCCGTCAGGCCACCACCGGCTAATTTTTGCCGACCAGATTAAAACGACCGTTTGACTTGATGATGACCGGCAACGTCCAAATGACGCCCGGCGTCATCTCCAACAGACGATCGCGAAGGCCAGCAACACAGGCCCTTCGACAAAGACTGCAAGACGACCGCTGAAACCGACATACGCGATGGCCAAGGGCTCACCCAGAAGCCCATCAGGCCTACAGGAGAGACACCATGAAAGCCACTACCAAGATCGCCGCTACTGCCCTGCTCGCCGCTGCCCTGCCGCTGACCGCCCAGGCCGACCGCGCCACTGACCGCGCCCAGGAGCTCAACGCCGAGCCGTTGGCTCAGGTCAGCGCCAGCGCGCTGGAGACCGCCCATCAGGTCGGCAACGCCCATATCGCCGACAACGGCAGCAACGCCATGGCCAATGCCCGGCTGGAGCTGCTACGGGTTCAGGCCAAGCGCACCGACTTCGCCATGAGCGAGCACGACCTTGACCTGGCCCGTCAGGCCACCACCGGCTAAGCGCACCGATCCGATGGGTGCCCGCGGGTAAAGACCCCGAGTACCAACGCAGAGGCCCCGCCGACGTGATGTCGGCGGGGCCTTTTTATGTGCCGGGTCTTTTTGTGCCGGGTCTTTTTATCCTCGGCCTGGGGGAGGGTCTACCGGACACGGGGCCAGGTGCGGGACCAGGCACTCAGCGACCCGGTGATCCGGCGACCCGGCCGTCGAGGCTGCGTCAGCGTGTCTGAGGCGCGGAATCGACCTGCCGTGGCTGCCACAGCGCCTTCATCACCAGCGCGATGGTCAACATCACGGCGACACCGCTGATCGCTCCGATCCAGGTGGTACCGGTGACGCCGGCCACGAAGAAGGCCACCAGTCCTGCGACACCGGCTGTCACCGCGTAGGGCAGCTGGGTGCGCACATGGTCGATATGGTCACAGCTCGACCCCGCCGACGACAGAATGGTGGTATCGGAAATCGGCGAGCAATGATCGCCGAAGATGCCGCCGCTCAGCACCGAGGCGATGGCCAGCGCCATGGGCAGGTCCATGGCCGCCGCCACCGGCATGGCGATCGGAATCATGATGGCGAAAGTGCCGTAGGAGGTGCCGGTGGTGAAGGCCACCACGGCGCCGATCAGGAACAGCAGCACCGGTACCAGGCTGGGCGGAATGCTGGCCTCGGTCAGGCTGACCAGGTAGTCGGCGGTGCCAAGCTCGGAGGTGACGCTGCCGATGGACCAGGCCAGCGCCAGGATGATGTAGACCAGGGTCATGCTCTTGATGCCCTCGACCACGATATCCATGGCCTCGCGGAAGTCGAACAGCCGCTGACTCATGCCCATGGCCAGCCCCGTCATCACCGCCACCAGGGTGGCGATCAGGATCGACTGACCGCCGTCGGCATTGCCCACCGCAGTCACCAGGTCATTTTCCGGGAAGTTGCCGGTCCACAGAAACAGCGGCGGAATCATCGCCAGCAACACCCCGATCGGCACCAGCATGTTGCGCTTGCGAGCGGTGTCTTCCGGCGCCTTGAGCTCCATGGCGTCGGTCTCGGAAGGCGGCTTGGCGGTGTCTTCCATCAGCTTGCCTGTCTCCCGGGCGCGACGTTCCGCCCGCGCCATGGGACCAAAGTCCCACTGGGTGACGACGATGTAGAAGATCATCCCCAGCGCCAGCCAGGCGTAGAAGTTCAGCGGAATCGAGGACAGGTAGATCAGGTACTCCGATCCGCTCACCTCCATCTCGCCCAGCTGAGTGCCGATCAGCCCCATGACGAAGACCACCCAGGTGGACACCGGGCCCAGCAGACACATGGGGGCCGAGGTGGAATCGACGATGTAGGCGAGCTTCTCGCGGGAGACCTTCATGCGATCGGTGATCGGACGCATCACGCTGCCCACGGTGAGGGCGTTGAAATAGTCCTCGAAGAAGATCAGCATGCCAAGGCCAAGCGTGCTGCCCTGGGCGCCACGGGCGCTGGCGACCTTGCGCGAGATGGCGCGGGCGATGGCGTGGGCGCCACCGGTACGCTGCAGCACGCTGATCAAGACCCCGAACAGGCCACAGTAGATCAGCACGGTGGCGTTCCACTCGTCGCCGATGCTCGGCACGATAAAGTCAGAAAAACTGTTGTAGAGGCCGGCGGCAGGATTGTAGCCGGCGAGCATGGTCGCCCCGAGCCAGACGCCGCAGAACAGCGCGGGAATGACGTTGCGCGTCGCCAATGCCAGCAGGATGGCCAGCAGCGGCGGCAACAGGGATAAGAGTCCGAAGGACATCGGGAGTCTCCTGGGTTCTTGTCGGTCTTGGCCCGAGGGGATGACGCCGGACGGCGTCGTGCGGGCAGCGGGGCATCCTAGGCGCTTGCGGCACAAACGGCAACCGCGCTGTCACATCCCCGCAACCGCCGTTCCAGAAGTACAAGCCAGCGCCGGCCTGCAGCTAGCTGACCACCCTGAAAATTCCCCTCGGACATCGGGTGACGGCGCCGACAGATACCTCCATCACCCCGCGACCCGCCTCCCCAACACCGACAGCCGACACCCTCTCTGGAGATACACCAGGCAACGTCCCGACGGCCCTCGCCTCAGTCAGAACGCCGCGTCTCCACCTCCACCCCCTTCATGCCCTCTGCCGTGTAGCGCTCGCCGGCAACGACGTCAGGCGCCAGGCCAGTGCCACTTGGCCCTGGGGTCGTCAGGCCTGACCGCGGGCCTGGCGAATGCGCTGGTAGGCGTTGCCGATCTCGACGGTGCGGGCCTCGGCGACCTCGCGCATGCTGTCGGGCAGGCCACGACTGGCCAGCTTGTCCGGGTGGTTCTCGCTCATCAGCTTGCGGTAGGCGCGCTTGACCTCGGCGTCACTGGCCTCGTCGCTGACACCGAGTACCTTGTAGGCATCTTCCAGCGGGCTCTGGCTCTCCTGGGTCGCGCCGGCACCATGGGAGGCGCCGCCCCGCAGCATGGCCTCGATCTGGGCGATCTCGGCCTCGCTGCAGCCGAGCCCGCGGGCCACCCGCATCAGCATGCTGTGCTCGGCCGGGTGCAGCACCCCATCGGCGGCGATGGCAGAAAGCTGCACCTGCAGGAAGATCTGGCGCAGCGCGCTGCGCCCGCGCGTCAGCCGGGCCACCCGTGCGATCTCGCCGTCGAGGTCGAAGTCACTGGCGCGCCCGCGCTCGAAGGCGGCGCGGGCGCTGGCACGGGTGCTTTCCGGCAGACGCAGGCGCACCAGCAATTGCTCCAGGACCTGGCGTTCCTCGCCGCTGACCTGACCATCGGCCTGGCACACCGCCCCCATCACCGCAAAGGTGGAGTCCATGAACTGACGTTGCATCTCGGCCAGGCCCTTGCTGAGCATCAGACCGCCGCGCAGGCGCCCGCCCAGCCACCAGCCGATACCGCCGCCGATCAGCATGCCCAGCGGCCCACCGGCCAGGAAGCCCACTACCGCGCCAATCACGATGATGGTCAGCATAAAATCCTCTCTTGTGCGCTACGTCACCAAGCGGCGACGCCACGTCTTTTTCTGTTTCGGCCCTGGCCAACCGTCGCGGCGATGCCAGGTCCCGCCAAAGGGGTATGAGCAGGCAGCATACCATCGCCGTCGAGCCGGCGGCGAAGGTCCAGCCTTCGCTGTTTCATCGAATGGTCATCTGCAAGCGCGACACTGCACGCCATTTCAAGCCGCTCGGTTCACACTCCCATGCGACTATCGATCACGCGCCTTGCCATCGTCGGCGCCATCGCTTCCGCCAGCATCAGCGTCAGCCTGGCCTCCAATGCTTCGGTATTCCCCTGGCAGGGTTTGCTGGGGGTGGACACGCCGCCATCTGACACTGCCAGGTCCGTCATCGAACGCCTGGTCGAAAGCGCCAGCCATCGCTGAGCCTGGTCCCAGACGCCATCGGCCCCCTGGAGCGGGGGCCGATGGCATGACAGACATACTCGTGCCGCGCGCGACGCAGGCGCCCTCGCTCAGCGCTTTCGGTGCTTGTCCAGACGGCGTCGAATCGCCGCCTCGATACCGTCGGCATCGAGGCCACAGTCACGCAGCAGCTCAGCCGGCTTGCCGTGTTCGGCAAAGACATCGGGCAGGCCCAGGTTGAGCACCGGCACCGCGACACCCTCGGCCAGCAGCAGTTCGTTGACGCCACTGCCGGCGCCTCCGGCCACCACGTTTTCTTCCAGGGTGACCAGCAGGTCGTGGCCGCGGGCGGCCTCTAGCACGGCTTCACGATCCAGCGGTTTGACGCTGCGCATATTGATGTGGGAGGCGTCTAGCCGCTCGGCCACCACCCCGGCGGGGTCATTGAGGCTACCGAAGGCCAGCAGCGCCACGCCCTTGCCCTGACGCCGCGGCTCGGCCACACCGATGGGCAGCGGCTCGAGGTCGGCGGGAATGGGCACGCCGGGACCGGTACCGCGGGGATAGCGTACCGCCGCTGGCCCCGGATGATGGTAGGCGGCGCTGAGCATGGCGCGACACTCGGCCTCGTCCGCCGGCGCCAGCACCACCATGCCCGGTACGCAGCGCAGGTAGGTCAAATCCAGGGCGCCGTGGTGGGTGGGCCCATCCTCACCGACCAGGCCGGCACGATCGATGGCGAAGGTCACGTCCAGCTCCTGCACCGCCACGTCGTGGATCAACTGGTCATAGCCACGCTGCAGGAAGGTCGAGTAGATCGCCACCACCGGCTTCATTGCCTCGCAGGCCATGCCGGCGGCCAGGGTCACCGAGTGCTGCTCGGCGATGGCCACGTCGTAGTAGCGTTCGGGGTACTCCCTGGAGAAACGGATTAAATCCGACCCCTCACGCATGGCCGGGGTGATACCGATCAGACGTTCGTCGGCGGCGGCCATGTCACAGATCCAGTCGCCGAACACGCTGCAGTACTTCTTCTTTGGCGGCGCATTCGACGCGGTCACCGGGGGCTTGGCTTTGGCGGCCTCCGGCGTCTCCAGCTTGGTGATGGCGTGGTAGCCGATGGGATCGGACTCCGCCGGCAGGAAGCCCCGGCCCTTGCACGTCTTCACGTGCAGAAACTGTGGTCCGTCCAGCTCACGCATGCTGGTGAGGGCATCGGTCAGGGCGTCGATATCGTGGCCGTCGATGGGCCCGACATAATTGAAGCCCATCTCCTCGAACAGGGTGGCCGGGCTGACCATGCCCTTGACGTGCTCCTCGGTGCGCCGCGCCAGCTCCAGCGCTCCCGGCAGGTGGGACAGCACCCGCTTGCCGTTCTCGCGCATGCTCAGATAGGGCTTGCTGACCAGAATCCGTGCCAGGTAGCTGGCCACGCCACCGACGTTCTCGGAGATCGACATCTCGTTGTCGTTGAGCACGACCAGCAGGTTGGCGTTGACGTGGCCGGCGTGGGCCAGGGCCTCGAAGGCCATGCCCGCGGTCAGGGCGCCGTCGCCGATGACGGCACAGACGCGCCGCTCCTGCTTCTGCGTGCGCGCCGCCAGAGCCATGCCCAGGGCCGCCGAGATGGAGGTGCTGGAATGGCCGACGCCAAAGGTGTCGTACTCCGACTCGGCACGCCGGGGAAAGGCGGCCAGACCACCGTAGCGACGAATGCTGGTCATGGCCTCGCGGCGGCCGGTCAGGATCTTGTGGGGATAGGCCTGGTGGCCCACGTCCCACACCAGGCGATCGTGGGGCGTGCGGAAGGCGTGGTGCAGCGCCACGGTCAGCTCGACCACACCAAGGCCGGCGCCGAAGTGGCCGCCGGAAACGCCGACGCTATACAGCAGGTAGGCGCGCAGCTCGTCGGCCACGCGCTTGAGCTGCTCTGCGCTCATGGCACGCAGCGCAGCCGGGGTATCCAGAGTATCGAGCAGCGGTGTCGCCGGCCGCTCGGTGGGAATCGTGTCGAACAGCTTCATGTTAGCCCTGTGGTCGTCAGTGATCGCGCTCGATCATGTAGCGGGCAAGCCCGGCCAGAGGCGCCGCCGCCTCGCCCAGCGGGGCGATGGCGTCGAGTGCCTCGTCGATCAGCGCACCGGCCTTGGCTCGGGCGCCGTCAAGCCCGAGCAGGGCGGGATAGGTCGGCTTGTCGCGGGCCGCGTCGGCCCCCGAGGTCTTGCCGAGGGTATCGGTGTCGCCGGTGACGTCCAGCACGTCGTCATGCACCTGAAACGCCAGGCCCATGGCCGCAGCATAGGTGTCCAACGCCCCCAGACGCGAATCGTCCTCGGCCACCGCCACCAGTCCACCGAGGCGAACCGCAGCGCGAATCAGCGCACCGGTCTTGTGGCGGTGCATGGTTTCCAGCATCGCCAGGTCGGGACGTTCGCCCACCACCGCCAGATCCAGCGCCTGGCCGGCGGCCATGCCGTCGCGACCAGACGCCTTGGCCAGGGTCGCCACCAGGGCGCCCAGGCGGGGCGAGCGAGAGCTCGCCAGCAGTTCGAATGCCAGCGTCTGCAGGGCGTCACCGGCGAGAATCGCCGAGGCCTCGTCGAAGGCCTTGTGCACCGTGGGCTGGCCACGTCGCAGGTCGTCGTCGTCCATCGCCGGCAGGTCATCGTGGACCAGCGAGTAGGCGTGGATCAGCTCGATCGCGGCGGCGGGGATATCGAGCTCGTCGTCGTCGGCTCCCAGCGCACGCCCTGCGGCGTAGACCAGGATGGGACGCAGGCGCTTTCCTCCGACCAGCAGGCCGTGGCGCATCGCCGCCTCGAGCCGGGGTTCGACGACGTGGCGCTGTTCGAACAGCCCCTCGAGGCAGCGGTCTACCCGCGCCCGGTCTGCGGCCAAGCGGGCCAGCATGGTGTCAGCGTTCACCCGGTTCCTCCCCGATATCAAAAGGCGACAGCTGCATGCCACCGTCGGCGTTCTCCGTCAGGCTGCGCACCTTGAGTTCGGCCTCGTCGAGCCGCTTCTGGGCATCTCGCGTCAAGGCCACGCCCTGCTCGAAGGCCTTGAGCGACTCCTCCAGCGTCAGCTCGCCGGACTCCAGGCGCTCGACCAGTGTCTCCAGCTGGGTCATGGCCGAGGCGAAGTCGAGCGACTCGTCATCTTTCTGTGTTGGCTGGCGGTCCTGCGTTGCCATGCGCCCCTCCAGGCGGCGGGTCAAAGGCTGACCCGAGATTGCGAGTTCACGGCCGACGATGGGCCACCCGGGAAACGCAGGCTCGCTGACGACGTCCGGCCTTTCCCCAAAGGGCGACAGTATACACGCTCTCCCCCCGGGGTCGTCTGCCCTGGCCCTTATCCGCGGCCCGCGAAGCGCCCCTCGAAAGGACGGCGGTACATGCAGATGGCTCATGCTGCGGTGCAAGGATTTTCAACGTGAAAATGCCGCCCTGTGGTACTCTATGGACCCTGATTTTTCGCCTGCCCCACCACACAGCCGCTGGCTGCCGCCAACTCCAAGAGGTTGATTCGACCATGGCCAAAACGTCCCTGGACAAGAGCAAGATCAAGATCCTGCTGCTCGAGGGCGTCCACCAGAGTGCAGTGGACAATTTTCTCAACGCCGGATACACCAATATCGAGCATATGCCGACCTCGCTCGACGAAGAGTCGCTGATCGAGAAGATCCGTGATGTTCACTTCATCGGCATTCGCTCCCGCACCCAGCTCACCGAGCGGGTGTTCGCGGCGGCCGAGAAGCTGGTGGCGGTCGGTTGCTTCTGCATCGGTACCAATCAGGTCGATCTCACGGCGGCGCTGGTGCGCGGCATTCCGGTGTTCAACGCCCCCTACTCCAACACCCGTTCGGTGGCGGAGCTGGTGCTGGCCGAGGCCATCATGCTGCTGCGCGGGATTCCCGAGAAGAACGCCCGTGCTCACCAGGGCGGCTGGCTGAAGAGCGCCAAGAACAGCCACGAGGCCCGCGGCAAGACCCTCGGCATCGTCGGCTACGGCAGCATCGGCTCGCAATTGTCGGTGCTGGCCGAGGCGCTCGGCTTCGACGTCATCTACTACGACGTCATCACCAAGCTGGCCATGGGCAACTCGCGCCAGGTCGCCAGCCTCGAGGAGCTGCTCGCCCGCTCCGACGTGGTCAGCCTGCACGTGCCCGACCTGCCGTCCACCCGCTGGATGATCGGCGAGGAGCAGATCAGCCTGATGAAGCCCGGCGCCATCCTGATCAACGCCGCCCGCGGCAGCGTGGTAGTGATCGAGGCCCTGGCCGAGGCGATCAAGGAAGGCCGACTCAACGGCGCCGCCATCGACGTCTTCCCGGTGGAGCCCAAGGGCAACGCCGACGAGTTCGAAAGCCCGCTGCGTGGCCTCGAGAATGTCATCCTCACCCCGCACATCGGTGGTTCCACCCTGGAGGCCCAGGAGAACATCGGCGTCGAGGTGTCCGAGAAGCTGGTGACCTTCTCCGACAACGGCACCAGCATCACCTCGGTCAACTTCCCCGAGGTTGCACTGCCGGCCCACCCGGACAAGCACCGCCTGCTGCACATCCACGAGAACGTGCCCGGCGTGATGTCCGAGATCAACCGGGTGCTGTCGGAAAACGACATCAACATCTCCGGCCAGTACCTGCAGACCAATGAAAAGGTCGGCTACGTGGTCATCGACGTCGACAAGGCCTACGGTCCCCAGGCGCTCGAAGCCCTGCGCGAGGTGAACCACACCCTGCGCACCCGGGTGCTGTACTCCGAGACCAACTACGCCGACTGAGCGGCGGACGTAGCGCCTGCACGCGGCGAGCTATCCCGCGCGGCAGCTATCGCACTCGGGATGACGATGAGGCGCCGCTCTCCTTCGGGAGGGCGGCGCCTTTTTACTCGCAGGCCTTTTTACTCGCTGCACGCTCACGGTCCCCGTTCCCGACCATCACAAGCCGACGCCCAAAAGCCTGTGGCGCAGCGAGAAAACGCCTATCCTGAGCGTCTTCCCGATGACCTCTTCAAAGGATGCACGATGCCAACCGGACTGGCCTATCTGATCGTGGTGCTGGTGTGGGCCTCCACCCCGCTGGCCATCAAGTGGAGCGCCGAGGCCGGCGCCCCCATCGGCAGCGTGATGCTGCGCATGGGCCTGGCGCTGATCGCCGGCAGTCTGATCCTGCTGGTACTGAGACGCGGCGTCCGCCTCGATCGCCGCGCCCTTGCCAGCTACGCCGCCGCGGTGCCGGGGGTGTTCGGCGCCATGGCGCTAAGCTACCACGCCTCCCAGTTTCTGCCCTCGGGCCTGCTGTCGGTGATGTTCGGCATGGCGCCGTTGATCTCCGGCTTCATCCTCCAGGCCCTGCCCGGCAGCACCCGGCTCAGGCGTTGGCACTGGATCGGCTGCGGTCTGGGGGTGGCGGGGCTGGCGGTAGTATTCGCCGACAGCCTGACCCTGGGCGGCGGCGCCCAGGTGCTGGCACTGGCCATGATGCTGTCGGCGGTGACCCTGTTCAGCGCCAGCGGCATCGCCGTGCAGCGGGTGGCCGCCGGGCTGGATCCGTTGCAACAGACCGTGGGGGCGCTGGCCGGCTCCATGCCCTGCTTTCTGGTGTTATGGCTCGCCAGCGGCGAACCGCTGATGATTCCACTCAGCCCCCGCGGGCTATGGGCGGTGCCATACCTGGCGCTGTTCGGCTCGCTGATCGGCTTCCTCTGCTACTACCTGATCCTGTCTCGGCTGCACGCCGCCAGCGTCGCCCTGGTGACCCTGATCACCCCGGTGCTGGCGCTGACCCTCGGCATGCTGCTCAATCAGGAAACCCCTTCACCTTCGATGCTGCTAGGCGCACTACTGATTCTGGTGGCGCTGGGTGCCTACCTGTTCGGGGACCGACTGAGCCGGCGTCGAGCCGCCCGCGAGGCCGCCAGGCCCTGAAGCAGAGGGGCACTTGACAAGCCCTGACGTCACGGCCATTTTGTACACAATAACGGTCATATATTGCGCACCACAATGGTACACAGGCCGCTCGATATCGGTGCAGCGTGAACCGTGAAATTGATGACGCTCACCGCCCTCGGCGGCTGTTTCTGAAGGCACCTGAACCAGGTATCCGCTACGCGACGAGCCCTCGCCCTCCTTGACCAAGGGACGGCGTCGGGAGCAGGGCACGATGCTTGGGTAACCCTTCGCTCGGCGAAGCCAACCCAGGAGAACTGCATGAGCTCACATCCCCCCGTCACTTGGATCAAGCATCCACTGGCCGCCAGCGACCCTGACGCGGCCGGTGGTGTCGTCGTTCAGGACGGCCGAATCATCGAAGCCGTGGCCGCCGGCCAGACGCCCCGAACCCGCGTCGAGCAGACCTTCGATGCCTCCCGCCACGTGCTGCTGCCTGGCCTGGTCAACACCCACCACCACTTCTACCAGACCCTGACCCGGGCCTACTCGCCGGCGCTCAACAAGGAGCTGTTTCCCTGGCTCACCACCCTTTACGACGTCTGGGCCAACCTCGACGAGGCCCAGCTGGCGCTGGCCAGTGAGCTGGCCATGGTGGAGCTGCTGATGAGCGGCTGTACCACCGTGGCCGACCATCACTACGTGTTCTCCGGCGCGCTCGAGCACGCCATCGACGTCCAGGTGGAGACCGCGCGTCGGCTCGGTGTGCGCGCCGCCCTGACCCGCGGCTCGATGAGCGTGGGGCGCGAGCAGGGCGGGCTACCGCCCCAGTCGGTGGTGCAGGATGAGGCGACCATCCTCGACGAGAGCACCCGTCTGATCGACGCCTACCATCAGCGCGGCGAGGGCGCCATGGTGACCCTGGCGCTGGCGCCCTGCTCGCCCTTCTCGGTCAGCCGTGAGCTGATGGTCGACAGCGCTCGCCTGGCCGAGCAGAAGGACGTGCGCCTGCACACCCACCTGGCAGAAACCGAGGACGAGACGCAGTACTGTCAGAAGCTGTTCGGGATGCGACCGCTGGACTACCTCGAGGCCACCGGTTGGCTCAGCGATCGCACCTGGCTGGCCCACGGCATCCACTTCAACGACGACGAGGTCGCCCGCCTCGGCCAAGCCGGCACCGGCATCGCCCACTGCCCCTCATCCAACATGGTGCTGGGCTCTGGCATGTGCCGCACCCTGGAACTCGAGGCCGCAGGTTGCCCGGTAGGCCTGGCGGTGGACGGCTCGGCCTCGGCGGATCACTCCAACCTGGCCGAGGAGATGCGCCAGGCGATGCTGATCGGCCGCCTGCGCTACTCACCCAGCCAGGTACGTCACCAGGACGTCATCCGCTGGGCCACCGAAGGCTCCGCGCGTTGTCTGGGGCGCAGCGACATCGGCGGACTGAAGGTTGGCCAGCAGGCCGATCTGGCGCTGTTCCGGCTGGACGAGCCGCGCTTCTCGGGCGCCGAGAACCCGCTGGCCGCGCTGCTGCTGTGCGGTGCCCACCGTGCCGACCGAGTGATGGTGGCCGGCCAGTGGCGGGTGGCCGACGGCCAGCCGCTCGACGTCGATCTGGGCGAGCTGATGGCCCGCCACAACGCGGCGGCGGTGCGGCTAAGGCGCGCGGTCTAGGAGGCTCGGGGCTAGCCTGGACGCACACATTCGAACAGGACAACGGGAAGACAAAAGGCAACAACAGCGAACGACGAACGGATCTCGAGCGCAGCGCGGCACCACGGGCCAGGGCCGACGCTGCCGCCGCCTGACAACGGTCGCCGTGCCACGGCAGTCAGCACAGACGGTCTGACACCTGTCACGGTCTCCGGGGTTTCGCCGCCGACGCTCCGACAAGGACGCCGGTGCTACAACGACAACAGGAGAAAACCCTGCCATGCCCACCCACGACTCCTCCGGGGACACCCTGGAAAGCGCATCTGTGCGCTCGACCCATGACGTCAACGCCATGCCGCCCCTGGGGCGCGCCATTCCGCTGGGCCTGCAACACGTGCTGGCGATGTTTGTCGGCAACGTCACGGTGCCGATCATCATCGCCGGCGCCGCCGACCTGCCGGCGGACCAGACCGCCTTCATGATCCAGGCGGCGATGTTCGTGGCCGGTGTCGCCACCCTGGTGCAGTCGCTGGGGATAGGCCCCATCGGCGCCCGCCTGCCCATCGTCATGGGCACCAGCTTCGGCTTCGTCCCGGTGCTGATTCCCATTGCCGTGGGCATGGGACTTCCGGCGGCCCTTGGCGCAGCCCTGTGTGGCGGGGTCGCCATGGCCCTGGTGGGCATGTTTCTGCCAGTGTTCCGGTTTCTGTTCCCGCCGGTGGTCACCGGCACCTTCGTGGTCATGCTCGGCACCCTGCTGATGCCGGTAGGCTTCGCCTACTGGGGCGGAGGCTTCGGCGCCGCCGACTTCGGCGCCACCCACCACCTGCTGCTGGGGGCGCTGGTACTGGTGGTGACCCTGGGTCTGCACCAGTACGGCCGCGGTATCTGGTCCGAAGCGGCGCCGCTGATCGGCCTGATCACCGGTTACGTGGTGGCCACCATGTTCGGCTATATCGACTTCTCCACCATCGGTGACGCCGACTGGCTGTCACTGCCGGTGCCGCTGACCATCGGGCTTGAATTCCATCTGGCGGCGATCCTGCCGGTGGTGCTGCTGGCCGTGGTCACCTGCGCCGAGTCCATCGGCGACATCGTCGGCACCACCGCCGGCGGCATGGACCGCGAGCCGACCCACAAGGAGCTCTCCGGTGGGGTCATGGCCGACGGCCTGTCCAGCGTGTTCGCCGCGATCTTCAACGCCTTCCCCCAGATCAGCTTCAGCCAGAACGTGGGCATGGTGGCGCTGACCGGTGTGGTCAGCCGCTATGTGGTGGCCATCGGCGGCGCCTTCCTGCTGCTGGCGGGCCTGATCCCCAAGCTGGGTGCCATCGTTTCCAGCATCCCCAATTCGGTGCTGGGCGGGGCGGTACTGATCATGTTCGGCATGATCGCCAGCGCCGGCATCAAGATGCTTTCCCATATCGACTTCAACAAGCGCAACATGGTGATCATCGGGGTCTCGCTGTCCGCCGCGGTGGGCCTGCCGGCCCAGGAAGGGCTCTACGCCAATCTGAGCGACAACCTCCAGGCCATCATCGAGTCAGGGCTGATCCCCGGCGCGCTGTTTGCCATCGTGCTCAATCTGGTACTGCCCAAGGCCGATCGGGTCTTCCGCGACAGCGTCTGACACGCCACACCGTCCCCTCGAGGACACCATGACGCCACTTTCGGGCCCGCCACGCGGGCCCGCTTCGTTTCCCCAGGACAGGGACGCAGCCCAGGCTCAGCAGCTTCTGACTTCACGGTAGCGATGACGCCTGTAGACCTTCACTCGCTGGCCCTCGAGCGTCGTCATCCCTTCCCACACAAAGCCCGCGTTCTGTGCCACTCGGCTCGACGGCACATTGGTGGGATCGACCACCGCCACCAGCGACTCGCAGTCGGTGATGGCAAAGGCGTGGGCCACCACCGCCAGGGCCACCTCGGTGGCAAGCCCTCTACCCCAATGATGCACGGCGTAACGATAGCCGATGGCCAACTCCCGCTCGCCGTCGAGGATCTCGTGATCGAAGCCGCAGAAGCCCATCAACGCTCGCGATACCGGGTGCACCACCGCCCAGTAGCCAAAGCCCTTGTCGGCGTAGCTCGCGCGACAGGCATCGAGAAAGCGACGGCTCCCCGCCATGTCCTGCACACCGTGGAGCGAGTGACGCATCACCCGGGGATCGGCCAGCAGTCGGCTCAAGCCAGGCAGATCATAGCGCTCTAGCGGGCGCAGCCGGCTACGCGGCGTGGCCAGCACGTCGCCCTGCATCGGCCTGGGCCTCAGCCTGTCGTCCTGCATCATGCGCCTCTCGCGTCGTGGATCGCTTGTGCGAATGTACGCCATCCTCCACGGCCATGACCACGGACGCTGGCCGCCAGCAAGCCGCCCCTGTCGTCGTCCTGGCGCTACTCTGACGCCGCTCTGGCGCCGCCCTGGCGTCAACCAGGGAGGCCAGGCCACTCTTCCCCTTTGGTCGAAGCAGGCCCCGAAAAGGCGTCATCACGCGCTAGGCTTGCGAAGTTTTCCCTCGTTGGAGCCATGACGATGCCCGCCTCACCTTCCGCCCAGCCTGACACCGGTGACCTCGCCGTGGTGCGTCACGATGATCGTGGGGTCGTCCATCTGACCCTCAACCGCCCGGCAAGCTTCAACGCCCTGTCCCGGGACATGCTCACCGCACTGGATGATGCCTTTGCCGCAATCGACCCCGATCCTTCGTTGCGGGCGGTAGTGATCGCTGCCGAGGGCCGCGCCTTCTGCGCCGGCCATGACCTCAAGGAGATGCGCGAGCTCGGCGACGAGGACGCCTATCGACAGCTCTTCGCCCAGTGCTCCCGGGTCATGCAGCGCCTGCAGGACTGTCCGGTGCCGGTGATCGCTCGAATTCAGGGGCTTGCCACCGCCGCCGGCTGCCAGCTGGCAGCCAGCTGTGACATGGCGGTGGCCGCCCGCTCGGCGCGCTTCGCCGTCTCCGGTATCAAGGTCGGGCTTTTCTGTTCCACCCCGGCGGTGGCGCTGACCCGCAATATCGGTCCCAAGCAGGCCGCCGAGATGCTGTTTACCGGCGAGTTCATCGACGCCGATCAGGCGCTGGAATGGGGCCTGGTCAACCGGGTCGCCGAGGACGACGCCCTCGACGACAGTCTCGAGGTGCTGCTCGACAGCCTGCGCGCCAAGAGTCAGGTGGCGCTGTTCACCGGCAAGGCCATGCTGGCCCGCCAGCGTGCCCTGCCGCTGGGCCAGGCCTACGCCTACGCAGGCGAGGTGATGGCCGCCAACATGATGGCCGAAGACGTGGCCGAAGGCATCGACGCCTTCGTCGCCAAGCGCGCCCCCCACTGGCGCCATCGCTGAGCACCGGACTAGGCTCAGCCCAGGCAGGGCCGCTTGTGGAAGCCTTTTCCGCAAACGCGACAAGCGGCCGCGCCAACAGGTATGCTAAGGACTGTGCCAAACGGTTGACCCAGGAGATGCAAGGTGACGGAAAGCAAGCGCAGAACGGCCGGCCGACCGGCCAGCGGCAAGGCCAGCGGAGGCCACAGCCAGTCGCTGGTGCGGGGACTCAACCTGCTGGAATTGCTGGCGATGCACCCGGGCGGCCTGGCGCTGTCCGACATCGCCGAGCAGGCCGATCTGGCACCGTCCACGACCCATCGCCTGCTGCAGGCCCTGCTGAGCCAGGGCTTCATCACCCAGGATGAGGAACTCGGCGTCTGGCGCATCGACGTCAAGACCTTTCGCATCGGCAACAGCTTTCTCGAGGCACGCGACTTCGTTGCCACCAGCCGTCCTTACCTGCGCCGACTGACCCGTGAGACCGGCGAGACCGCCAATCTGGGCGTGCGTGAAGGCACCACGGCGGTGTTCCTGGCGCAGAGCGAATCGCCTCAGATGATGCGCATGATCACCCGTCTGGGCTCACGTGCCCCGCTGCACGCCTCGGGCGTGGGCAAGGCGCTGATGGCCTGGCTGCCCGACGATGATCTGGAGCGGGTACTGGCCGAACGCGGACTGGACCGCGTCACCGTCAACACCCTGTCGAGTCCATCCGAGCTGCGTCGCGCCATGGCCGAGATCCGTGAACGCGGCTACGCCTGCGACCGCGAAGAGCATGCCATCGGCCTGCACTGCGTGGCTGCCTGCATCCACGATGAACTGGGCACGCCGCTGGCGGCCATCTCGGTCTCCGGGCCGGTGGCGCGCATCCCCGACGAACGCCTGTCCCAGCTCGGTGAGCTGGTACGCGACACCGCCGCCGAGATCACCGCCCAGCTGGGCGGACGCATTCCCGCCGCCGAGGACTTCAAGCCCTGACGCCCGGGTTCACCGGCTCCCTCAAGAGATCCCCCGATGACCGACGCCTGGCGCAAGTACAAGAGCGCACCACCGCCCGGGACCGCCGTGCTGGAATCGACCAACCTGGCCCCGGGCGAGAGCCGCTGCCTCAATCTCGAAAGCGACAACGGCCGCTTCCCGCTGATCCTCGCCCGCCACGCCGATGGCCGGGTGCACGCCTACGTCAACGCCTGCCCCCATCAGTACCTGCCGCTGGACGGCCGCGGCAGCAACATCCTCAGCCGCGACGGCGAGCTGTTGATCTGTACCCACCACCAGGCCTGCTTCCGCCTCGACAGCGGCGAAGGCATCTCCGGCCCCGCCCAGGGCGAAGCGCTGGACCCGGTGCCGGTGCAGGAAGTCGATGGCTGGTGGGTGATCGGGGAGTGAGGAGGGCGTCTCAATTTAAACAACTAGTGCAACACCTGACAGGCGATAGACAGAAGGGGGAACCAGCCCCCCTTCTGTCTTTTGCTACCACGACAAAGGGTCCAAACCGGACGTTCAGCCATTCAAGCGCTGCGCCAGCACGCTGACATCGTCGAGTTCCAGCACCTTCCACACGTCGGCGATCAGGTCGCTCTGAGCCTGCTCATCGAGAACGCCGTCACAACAGGAACGCACCTTCTGTTCGACTTCTTCATCACTCAGCGGGTTTTCCGGGCCGCCACGATAACGCTCGTCAGCCCAGCCGCTGACGTCTTCGCGCCCCTTCAGGCGCAGGGTGATGCGCGAGCGCATCTTGTCGAAGCCCTGGGCTTCGATCTGTTCATCGAACTCGGTGCGGATGCGCCGCTGCATGTCCTGCATGGCACTGGAAGCCACGAACTCGTCCGAGAACTCGACCTTGCCCGCCTGACGGTTGAGCGCAATCATCGCCAGTGCGGCGGGCAACGAGAACTTGGCCTGGAGGTGATTGGCGGCGATCGGGTAGCGGATAGGATTGAGAATGTTGGAGCCGGCGTGGACGATCACCTCCTCGATATCGTCAGCACTGGCGTCGGCCTCGAGCACCAGGCGTAGCATCAAGTCGATGGTCGGGTGGGTCAGCACGCCGCAGGGGTAAGGCTTGATCGACACCCCAGGCTCGACGATGGACCAGGTCTTGCCGAAGCCCTGGGTCAGCTTGTCCTCGCTGGCGCCGCCGCCCTGCACCGCCATGAAGCCCCAGGGGCCGTCCAGCGCCTCGGGGTCGGCGGTAAAGCCACGACTTGCCAGCAGTGCCGCAGTCACGCCATTTTCCGCCGCGCGGCCTACGTGCAGCGGCTTGGTCATGGTGCCGAAGTTACAGCGGATACCAGCGGCCAGGCTCGCCGCGATACCCAGGCCATGGCGCAAGGTTTCGCCACGAAGCCCCATCAGCTTGGCCGCACTGGCGAAGGCGCCAAAGGTGCCCACGGTGCCACTTGAGTGCATGCCCTGCATGTAGTGCTGGGGCAACATCCATTCAGATATCTTGCTTTCCACCTCGAAGCCGGTGAGGAAGGCTTCCATGAAGCGCTTGCCATCGACCCCGCCGAGCCGCTGGCTGACCACCAGGCTGGCGCTCAGCGGCGGAATGGTAGGGTGGGTCAACAGTCCATAGATGTGGGCCGGGTCCTTGCTGACCTGGCTATCGTCCCAGTCATGGGCGTGACCGGCGGTGCCAAGGACGCGGGCGGCCTGGGCGACCGGCGCTCGGGCATCTCCTTGTCCCAGAACCAGTGCATCGGCGCGACCGCCGGACTCCACAGCCTCCTCGGCCAGGATCTGGACCGAATGCTCCTCCGAGCCGGCGACAAACAGGCCCACTCCATCCAGTACGCAGCGGGTCCCGATGCGCAGCGCTTCCTCGGGAATCTCCTCGAAGCGAACCGATTCGATGAATTCGGCAGCCTCGGCGGTAATGCGGGTGTTGGTGGGCATCTTGGCAAAGACGTTGGTTGCGACAGACATGACGCAGTCTCCTTATCAGGATCGTCGTGAGCATGAGCTCGAGGATTCGTGAAACAAGGGCAGGCGTGACAAGCGAGCCCACAAGGGCCCTGCGAAAAGGTTTACCGACAGGGCGCGGATGGCATGAAAGCCCGCCACCAGGGCGGCGTTCTGGCCCAGGGCCTGGGCGGTCAGGGTCATCTCGGCCATACCCCCCACGGAAAAGCCGAGCACCAGGGTCTGCCGACTCTCCTCCGAGCCCGACATCCCGGCCACCAGCAGCGCCGCCACCGCCGCCATCAGACCGATCAGCAGGAGGATCGGAATGCCGCTGGCGATAGCCCTCGGCAGGGCCAGCAAGCTGGCCCGCTGGAACTTGGCTCCCAGGCCAAATCCCACCACCACCTGGGCGGCGATCAGCACCCACTGGGGCAGATGCAGCACCTGCGGCGGAGACACAGGCAGCAGCTCGGCGCCGGACAACACGCCGGCGACCACCAGCGGCGTCAGGAACCAGGCCGAGGGCATGCCCAGACGCGCGGTCCCCCAACTGGCCAGGGCACACAGCGCCAGCATTCCGATCAGCCACCACGGCCCAAGCTGGACGCCCGAGCCGAACGCCTGTGTCATCGGCTGACCGTTACCGCTTGTCAGCAGCAGTACCGACGGCAGCAGGGTGACGATCAGCCCGACGCGAATGGCGTGCAAGGCGGCGATCGCCGCCCGGTTGGCGCGGTAGCCCTCGCCGATCTCGGCCATCTCGATCACCCCGCCGGGCAGCAGACAGAAATAGGCGGTGGCCTTGTCGAGCCCTGCAAGGCGTGCGAAAAGCGGCGTGCACAGGATCGCCAGGGTCACCCCCAGGGCCGCGGAGGCCAGCATCATTGGCAACCAGCCAACCAACTGACGGGCCACCTCCGGTGTCACCCACAAGCCGACGCTTGCCCCCACCACCATCAGGCCGGCGCGCTGGATCGGTCTGGGAGCCCGGGCCGGCAGGCCCAGCCCCGCCCAGATGCCGATGGCGATGGCCGCCCCCAGCAACCAGCCCAGCGGCAGACCGAGAGCGCTCCAGCTACCGCCACCGATGACGGCAACCATCGCCGGCAGCAGGAAACTGCGCCACCAGTGCGCCATTCGGCCCTGGTCGGGTTCGGGTTTCAGGTAGATGGTCATGGCTTAACCGAGGTAGCTGCCGCCGTTGAGATGGAAGGTCTGGCCGGTGCTGTAGCGCCCCGCCGGCCCGACCAGATGACACACCAGCGCGGCCACCTCCTCGGGCTTGCCCAGTCGGCCAACCAGCGGCCCCTTGCCGCCACTCAACCTGGGCGGCGACGAGCCTGCCGCCCGTTCGGTATCGATCTGTCCCGGTACGATGCAGTTGGCGGTGACGCCGCGCTCGCCGTATTCCACCGCCAGCGCCCGGGTCAGCCCCACCACACCCATCTTCGAGGCGATCACGTTGGCCCGTTCGGCGGCACCCAGATGAGCGCTGACGCCACCGAAGGTGACAATGGCGGCCTGGTCGGAGGCCAGCAGCAGCGGCAGGCAGGCCCTGGCGGCAAGAAAAGGCCCGTCAAGGTTGACCGCCATGACCCGACGCCAGTCATCGAAGGTCAGCTCGGCGAAGGGTTGATGGGGACGAATGGCGGCGCAGCACACCAGGCTATCGAGCCGGCCGAAGCGCTCACCGACGCTTGCCACGGCGGCATCGACGGCTTCGGGGTCGGCAATATCGGCGGCCAAACCCAGTCCCTGACGTCCCAGTGCCTCGATCTCGGCAAGGGTGTCATCCATCGCCTGGCCGTGATGACTGGCAATGATCACCACATCGGCACCCTGCTCGGCGAGTCCCAGTGCCACCGCACGACCGATATTCCGGCTGCCGCCGGTAACCAGCGCTACACGTCCCGACAAGGGTTCTGTCCTGGGCCCGGTCATGTCATTCACCTCCCGGGGTCGTACTCGGGCCACTGCGTACACGACGCACTGCACCGGACAATGGCTTGTAGAAGATGCTCAGTGCGGCCAGCACGAAGAACAGCAGGGCCACCGGACGCTCGAGGAAGCGGCTTGCGTCCTGATCGAAGATGATCAGCGACTGGGCCAGAGAGTTCTCCACCAGCGAGCCCAGCACCACACCCATGATGATCGGCGCCGCGCCGAAGCCGTAGCGCTTGAGCCAGAAGCCGATGAAGCCGGCAATCAGCATGATGGTGACGTCGACCAGGCTCTGGTTGACGCCGTAGGCGCCCACCACGCACAGCGCAAACACCGCCGGCCACAGGAAGGTGCGCGGGATCAGCGAAATGCGGGAGAACAGCTTGGCGCCGGCCAGCCCGAAGACCAGAAAGACCAGGTTGGCCACCAGCATGGCGGCAAAGATCGAGTACAGCAGGTGGGGCTGGTTCTCGAACAGATAGCTGCCCGGGCGAATGCCGTGAATCTGCAGGCCACCGAGAATCACCGCCGCCGTGGCTGAGCCAGGGATGCCAAGCGCCAGGGTAGGCACCATGGAGCCACCGGTGGCGGCGTTGTTGGCCGCCTCCGGGCCTGCGATGCCTTCGATCTCGCCGGTACCGAACTTGTCGCCGTTCTTCGACCAGCGGCGCGCCTCGTTGTAGCCGATCATGGCCGCCATGGTGCTGCCCTCCGCCGGCAGGATACCGATGAAGGTGCCGATACCGGACGAGCGCAGAATGGTCTTCCACACCCGCTTGAAGTCTTCCCGGGACGGCAGTTTGATGGCGGTGAGCGAGATGCGCTCCTTGGCCCGGTCGATGATGTCGGACTGGGACAACAGCTCCGACACCGCGAACAGGCCAATCAGGATAGGAATGAAGCTGATGCCTTCGTAGAGCTCCGGCACGCCGAAGGTAAAGCGCTCGACGCCGGTGGTCAGGTCTACCCCGACGGTGGCGATCAACAGCCCCAGAGCCCCGCCGATCAGGTTCTTGACCGGCGACTTGCCGCTGATCGAGGCCAGCATCGACAGCCCGAAGATTGCCAGCGCGAAGTACTCAGGTGGGCCGAAGGAGTGGGCGATTCGGGCCAGCGCCGGGGCCGCCAGCACCATCACGATCAAGGAGATGATGCCGCCGATGACGCTGGATACCGCCGCCATGCCAAGTGCGCGACCGGCCTCGCCCCGCTGCGCCATGGGAAAACCGTCAAAGGCGGTGGCGGCGGCAGGCGGAGCGCCGGGGGCGTTGATCAGAATAGCGGTGATGGAACCACCGAAGGTACCGGCGCAGTAGAGCGCCGCCAGCATCGATATCGCCGGTACTGGCTCCAGATAGATGGTGAAGGGCAGCAGCAGGGCCACCGCCATCGATGAGCTCAATCCCGGCAGCGCTCCTACCAGCACACCGATGATGGTGCCAAGCAGGATGACACCGAGTGAGACCGGGTCGGTGAGGATGCCAAGCCCCGTTAGAATAGGATCCATGGTCGTCTCCTTGTTCAGGACAGCCAGGGGCTCAGCACGCCCTGGGGCAATCTGAGCTGCAAGGCGTGGGTAAACAGCAGGTAGATGCACGCCGGCACGCCGATGGCGTAGATCGCCACGGCCAACCGACGCCGCTCACCCCACAGCAACGGGATGGCCAGGCAGGTCAGCACGGTGGTCAGGGTCAGGCCGAGCACACCGAACAGGAATACCGATACCAGCAGCACCAGCGCAGTGGTCCACATGCGCCAGGAGATGACCGGCTTGGTTTCTTCCTCGTGGCCCCGCCCCTGGATGATCATCACCAACGCAAGCACGGCGATCACTCCCAGGATCAGCTGTGGCATGTCTGCCGCCTGCATGCCTTGGGCGAAGGACGGAGGTACGCTGTCGAAGTCGGTAGTGATCAGGTACAGCCCGCCGGCCAGTACCAGCAGGGCGCACCCGGGAAGCAGATCTCGCCAGTGACGAATCATGTGCGACTCCTTCTTGATGTTGATGCCCCGTGGGCCTGGACCGAAGCCGGGCCTGGGGAAACGACCCCATCGATGGCAGCCGAGACGCTCCCTGTCTCATGCCCTGTTTTCAGCCCTGGTTTCAGCCCTGCCCCGCGTCCAGCCTGACGATTCACTGGAGCAGCCCCAGGTCAGTCATGGTGACCTTGCCCGCCTCGTACATGCGGCGGATCTGCTGGTCCCAGGCCTCGCTACCGGCGACGCTGGCGCTATCCAGGCCAATGCCGTCGAGATACTCCTGATAGCGCTCGCTCTGCATGCCATCGAGCATGGCCTGTTCCAGCGCGTCGACGCGCTCCTGGGGGGTGTCCTTGAGCACCACGTAGCCGCGAACGGTGGAGAAGGACACGTCCATGCCGTTTTCGGCCAAGGTCGGCACCTCCGGCAGGGCCCCCATGCGCTCGTCGGCCATCACCGCCAGAGGACGGAATTCTCCATCGGCAATCTGGTCCTGGGTTTCCGAGATATTGAGACCGGCGGCGTCGATATCACCGCGAGACAGGGCGGCGGCAAACTCCGCACCACTATCGAACGGTACGTAGGAAACCCTGATGTCGGCCTCGTTGGCGAAGCTCATGGCGGCGATATGGTCGACACCGCCAATCTGGGTTCCGCCCCACTTGATCGTGCCGGACCGCCCAGCCTCGATCAGATCATCGATGGAGGCGTAATCGCTGTCGCCGCGAACCATGACGATGATCGGGTCGTCGGTCGCCCGAACTACGCCACGAATGTCATCGATACCGATCGGGGCATTGCCGCGCAGCATGGTGAACAGATGGGTCGGAGTGATGGCCATGAGGGTATAGCCGTCTGCTGGCTTGCCACTGACATAGCTCATCGCCACGGAGCCTCCGCCGCCCTTCTTGTTCTGGACGAAGACATTGCTGTCGAGTTGCTCCTGGGTCGACAGGGCCACCATTCTGGCAGTGGTATCGGTGCCGCCACCGGGCGAGGTGTGTACGGCAATCTCTATCGGATCGACAGGGAAGTCGTCCGCCGCCAAGGCGGAGGCGGAGAGCATGGCGAGGGGGCTCGTGGCGATGCCTACCGCCAGCATGCGGATCGTGAACCAATGGCGCATGGTGGTTCTCCTTTGGAGTCGTTGTTGAGAAGTCACTGCATGACCTGCTGCGTCTGGAGGTGCATTGTAAACTGTTAACAGTTTACAGCCTGTAAACTAGCAGAGCGGATCACGTCCCATTAAGTAGACGTTGGTCTACTGCTTATGCGGATTGGTGGGTAAAGGAGCATCGACTCAGCGAGCCCCGCTGGTCGAAGCGATGCCACCTGCGCCTTTGACGCACGCATCACTCGGACCGAGGCGTGAAGCTAGACACCACGAAGCGCTGTCTGCGTGTCGTACTGGCAGATGGCGTTGGTCAGACGTTCCAATCGCGACGCCACTGACTCGCTGGCGATACGCCAATCAGAAGGAACAAGAACGAAAAGGGGCCGGTCGACGTCTCAGGCGTCAAGCCTGTCGATCGTCGTCCGGGGCCGCAGCGAGTGCCTGCTCCATCCGACGCCATCCGGCCATCACGTGATCACGCAGTGCCCTGGACGCCCCATCAGCGTCACGTGCCGAGATCGCCCTGACGATCGTCACGTGCTCGGCGTTCGAAGCCTTCAGGTTGCCGCGTTGCACCAATCCGCGACGACGGAACAAGTGCAGCTGCTTGATCGTGTCGTCATAGTAACGAGCCAGAGCACTATTGCCAGTGTGGGTCATCATGGCGTCGTGGAAACGCAAGTTGAGCTGGTAGTAGTCATCGAGATCCTCGCGCTCGGCGGCCTCGCCCATTCTGTCAACCAGAGCCTCCAGTTCTTCGATCACCTCCTGGGTGGCCCGCTCGACCAGCAGCTCCCCTACCAGAGCGGTCAAGGCACGCCGCACCTCGTACAGTTCGCGGGCTTCGTCCAGACTCATTTCGCGTACGTAGGCGCCGTGATTGGCGACATTGCGGATCAGACCAGCGTACTCGAGACTGCGGCACGCCTCGCGAATCGGTCCGCGACTGATATCAAACCTGGCGGCCAACGCACTCTCGTTGATACGGTCGCCGGCGGACAGCTCGCCAGAAATGATCAACTGCTCGATGGCATCGCGGGCAATGGACGTCAGCGTACTGGAGCGTCGCTGGCCAATCCGATCCTTGGTCGAGTCCATATCGGTCTCCGTGCACTCAGTATCGTCAACTGTTAACAGTATCATGTCATCTCACACCCGCAAGCTCTGGCAGCCCCTCCTTCGAGGGGTCCACATCATGAGGTCAGGTGTGAGGCCTCTCAGCATCGCGCTGACCGCCGAAAAGTACTTGAGAGCAGGCAGCATCGCCGCCAGCCAGTTGGCGGTGGCGACATGTCGAGGCGCAAACAGGTATCGAACCGATTGCTGACGTGATGCCCACCGACAGATCCAGAGGGTATCCATCCACCCGGATGTCATTGAGGTGGGTACCGGGCAAATCTGAAGGGCGTCGACTGGGTCGGACGTCGGAGAGCATCTTGTCGACGAGCGCCGTTGTATATCGTCGAATGACGGCTGCCAGGGAAAACGGAGCGCCGAGGGGCTCGCGAGAAGACAGTGGAGCGGGGAGCTGCGCCGCTCGTCACGTCAGTGTTTAAGCAGACCTTACACCGACTTACCAAGCTAAAAAGATATTACGCATCTTACAGAGTTCGATGATGGCAAAGACGTCTCGGAAGCCCTCGGCCTGTCCAGGGCTCGGCACCCCAATCAGTCACAAGGACGGGTCAACGTCGACTTTCCTGTGTGGATGATCGAATCGCTCGACAAGGAAGCCAGCCGCCTGGGAGTGACTCGCCAATCGATCATCGAGGTGTGGCTGGCCTAGCGCCTGGAGCAGTGCGCGAACAGGCCCTAGCGATCCTGATCGAGCTCGGGAGAACCCGGCGTCTCCATGGGATCGCCGGAGCGGTCCTAGGACCAGGGGCCACTGCCCTGCTCCAGCCGATCGAGCTGGCGCTCGAGCTTGCCCATCACGCTCATCAGGTCGCGATACTCGCCGACGGAGAGGGTCGCGACCACATCGGCCTCCCATTGCAAGGCATCGGGGATCAAGTCGGCCAGTAAGGCCTGCCCCGCCTCGGTCAGTCGCAAGTGCTGTACACGCTGGTCACTGGGCGAAGGCGTTCTTCGGATCAGACCGCGCTCCTCCAGGGCCTGTACGGCCCGAGAAATACGCACCTTATCCATGCGAGTAGCTTGGGCGATCTGCTTGGCCGATAGCTCATCCAGGTGCGACAACCACGCCAGCACTCGCCACTGGGCAATGGTCAACTGGTAACGTTCGGCGTACATCTGCGAAAGCGCCTGACTCAAACGGTCCGCCAGACTGTTCAGCCGGTACGGCAGGAACTGCAAAAGATCCAGATGCGGTAACCCGCTGCTGGTCGGTGTTTCTCGCTTACGCGAGCCCATGGCCTCGTCCCCGTGGTCAGCGTCCATCGCGACAGCGCCACGCCAGCGTGGCACGCCACCATCCGTCACTGACGATAACCGGGAACGCCAGAACCGGCAACGTAGCTCGCGACCTTACCATCAGCATCGCTTTCGCACTCACGCCTGGCTCTCGCGACAGGCTACTACCTGGTCTCTGCCGTCACGCTTGCCGACGTAAAGCGCCTTGTCGGCGCGATGAATCAGCACTTCCAGATTGTCCTCATCGGGCCGGGCTTCGACAATGCCGATGGTAACGGTGACCGCCGCCCCCCTCTCACCCCCCTCAAACGGCAGCGCCAGGTCGGCGACCGCTCGATGCAGACGTTGAGCGACGGGCAAAGCGTCACTCAAGGAGGTATCAGGCAATGCGACCACGAACTCTTCGCCGCCGAAACGCGCGATCAGATCATGGGAACGCAGTGACTCGGCACACACTCGGGCGATCTCCATCAGCACTCGGTCTCCATGACTGTGGCCCCAGGTGTCATTGATAGTCTTGAAGTGATCGACATCCAGCATAAACAGGCTGAAGGGCGCCTGTGCTTCCCGGGCAGACTCAAACATGCTCTGGGCCCGCTTCATGAAGTGCCGACGATTGGCGAGACCGGTCAAGGCATCGCGCTCGGCCAGCTGTCTCAACTGACCTTCAAGGGACTGACGATGCGCCATCTCACGAAGCAATTGTCGGTTTTGGTCGCGCTCTTCGCTCAATATCGCGAACTGCTTGCGCTGCAGGCGCTCTACCCGCAGCAAGGTGCAGAACCCGACCGCATTGGCCATGATCAACAACAGCGCCATGCGCAACACATCGACGGGCGAACTGTCGGCAAAGATGGCAGAGGCGCACAGAAAACCGATACCCAGATACAGGCTCGCCATCGCCACCACGGTGAGCAGGTTGGGAATCAGCAGATAAAAGGCCATGGTAGCAACGATGACAGCCATCATCTGCGTCGAAAGGGAGTCCGGACGTAGCGGAACAATCAGGATGATGCCCGTCGCCATAACCCACAACGGCAAAGCATGCAGCCAGAGGCGCTGCGAATAGCTTCCCCATCGACCAATCGCCCAAGCCAGAAAAAGACAGCTACCGACGACGACCACGCGCATGGCCAGCAACAGGTAGAGCTCGCGGCTCTGGCCGACATAAAAGTAATCGGAAATCGAGAACATGCCGAATATCAATGCGGCAAGCATCCAGGCCAGTCGTGACTCGCAGCGCACCCTCGGCTTGATCGCGCGGCGATACCAGGCTTCTCGCTCAGTTTCACGAAACTGTCCGGTTAACCAATGCACCAGATGGGGCATCTTTGCCATCGACACTTGCTGTTCTCCCTGTGCATAGGCTCGACGTCTGAGGACCGATGCCCACTACCTTCGTCATGTCGAGATCGAAGGGACTTTTGTCCACTTCACGTTGACGGCGTCTTATTATTTTTTAAACAAACGCTTATATGACTTTAAAATAACTCAATAACACGATGATAACGTTACTTTTCGTGGCAGCACTGCCCAATTCTATGCTTTTCGCGGCAATGGCACAGCGTCTGTCGTGCTCTCTCGAAGTCCACTTCACTTGCCGGGAAGTAGCCCCCATCTCGTATTGCGAGCTTCACACCCCGCTGGCTATCACGACGCCGATCCACACTTGCCCAAAGTGGGTGGGCGCGGTCTAGGCGACCTTTCCCCTGCGCTCATACCGTCGCCTGGCCCCTTGGGGATAGTGTCTACACCGCACCCAACCGCCCAGTGAAGCTTCGCACCACGGCATTGCTATAGACGTATGTCTTAGCCCATCAATCTCATGTTTTTAAAGGATAAATCAGATGCCGGTGGGGTTGGCACCGTCTCCCCAGCGATAAGGCCTGGAATATAGTTTCAAATGAAACTATATTCCAGGCATGCCATAGCGATGATGTGACCGCCTCGACCCGAGCTTTATCACAGGACTCAGTATGCAGTGGGGCGGCGAGCATCCCGACACGCCACCTCATCATCCTGAGCGGAGGATTTCCCGATGTCCCGACGTCTCGACCAGACGCCGCTTGCGTATCAAAGCGGTTTTCGTAATCACTTCGCCAGCGAAGCGCTGCCCGGCGCCCTGCCCCAGGGGCAGAACTCGCCCCAGCGCTGCGCCTACGGGCTCTACGCCGAGCAGCTCACCGGCTCGGCCTTCACCGCGCCGCGCAGCCATAACCTGAGAAGCTGGCTCTACCGCATCCGCCCCTCGGTGGCCCAGAGCGCCTACCGCCCGCTGGAGCACGGCGGTCTCGCCACCGCGCCGCTGTCACGTCCCGCCGCGGACCCCAACCAGATGCGCTGGGACCCGGCTCCCCTGCCCGAGGCGGCCACCGACTTCATCGATGGTCTTGCCACCATCGCGGTCAATGGCGACGCCGGCACCCAGGCCGGCTGCGGTGTCCATGTCTATGCCTGCAACCAGGACATGACCGAACGCTTCTTCTACAACGCCGACGGCGAACTGTTGATCGTGCCTCAGCTGGGCACCCTGCGCCTGGGCACAGAGTTCGGCGCGCTCGAGGTGGGCAACGGCGAGATCGCGGTGATCCCGCGCGGGGTCAAGTTCCAGGTCCGCATCAGTGAGGGCGACCAGGCCCGGGGCTATGTCTGCGAAAACTACGGCAGTCCCCTGGAGCTGCCGGGGCTCGGCCCCATCGGCGCCAACGGCCTGGCCAACCCGCGCGACTTCCAGTCGCCGGTGGCCGCCTACGAGGACCTCGAGGGCGACTTCGAACTGGTGGCCAAGTTCTCCGGGGCTCTGTGGGCGACCCGGCTGGACCACTCGCCGCTGGACGTGGTCGCCTGGCACGGCAACGTGGCGCCCTACAAGTACGACCTGGCCAACTTCAACACCATCAATACGGTCAGCTTCGACCATCCGGATCCTTCGATCTTCACCGTGCTGACGTCAGCGTCGGACACCGAGGGCATGGCCAACATCGACTTCGTGATCTTTCCGCCGCGCTGGATGGTGGCCGACAACACCTTCCGCCCGCCCTACTTCCATCGCAACCTGATGAGCGAGTTCATGGGCCTGATCCACGGCGAGTACGACGCCAAGGCCGAAGGTTTCCTGCCCGGCGGCGCCAGCCTGCACAACTGCATGTCGCCCCACGGCCCCGACGCCAAGACCTTCGAGAAGGCCTCCGACGCCAGCCTCGAGCCTCAGTATCAGGGGGCGACCCTGGCCTTCATGTTCGAGAGCCGCTACGTCTTCCAGCCTACCGAAAAGGCGCTGGCCGCCGATTTCCGCCAGCGCGACTACGTGGATGTGTGGAAGGGACTCAAGTCCCACTTCGATCCGACGCGGCCCTGACCGACCTCTGCTTTGACCACAAGGAACCCTCTGATGAAACTGGCCACCCTCAAGAGCGGACGCGACGGCGAGCTGATCGTCGTCTCCCGCGACCTGACCCACGCCGTACGCGTGCCGCAGATTGCCACCACCCTGCAACAGCTCGTCGAAGACTGGGACGAGCTGGCCCCGCGCCTTGAAGAGATCTACCAGCGCCTCAACGACGGCGCCGCCGAGGAGGCCTTCGAGCTCGATCTTCAAGCGCTGCACTCGCCGCTGCCGCGTACCTATCACTGGGCCGACGGCTCGGCCTATCTCAACCATGTGCAACTGGTGCGCCAGGCGCGCAACGCCGAGATGCCGGAGACCTTCTGGACCGACCCGCTGATGTACCAGGGCGGCGGCGACAGCTTCATCGGTCCCTATGACGATATCGAGGCGGTCAGCGAAGACCACGGCATCGACTTCGAGGGCGAGATCGCGGTGATCACCGACGACGTGCCGATGGCGGTGAGCCCCGAACAGGCAACCGGCCACATCAAGCTGCTGATGCTGGTCAACGACGTCAGTCTGCGCGGCCTGATCCCCGGGGAGCTGGCCAAGGGCTTCGGCTTCTTCCAGGCCAAGCCGGCCTCGAGCTTCTCGCCCATCTGCGTCACCCCGGACGAGCTGGGCGAGGCGTGGAAGGATGGCCGCGTGCACCTGCCGCTGACGGTCCATCTGAACGGCGACAAGTTCGGCGAGCCCGAGTCCGGCCCGGACATGATCTTCAACTTCCCGCAACTGGTGGCCCACGCCGCCCGCACCCGCTACCTGGGCGCCGGCGCGGTGGTCGGCTCCGGCACCGTGTCCAATCCGGATCCGAATGGCGGTCCCGGAAAGCCGGTGGCCGACGGCGGCGTCGGCTACAGCTGCCTGGCCGAGGTACGAATGGTCGAGAAGATCCTGCACGGCGACAGCAAGACGCCCTTCCTGCGCTTTGGTGACCGGGTGCGCATCGAGATGTTCGACAAGGCCGGCCAGAGCATCTTCGGCGCCATCGACCAGCGAGTGGTGAAGTACCAACCCAAGGACTGAGCCAGCCCCCTTGAGTCCTGGGGCGGACGTCCACCACCGTCGACGCCTCGACGCCCGCCGTCCCCGGCGGGCGTCCCGCCACCGCTCGGGCCGCCACACGAGCATCTGGCCCGCCCCCGCCAATTTCTGGAACCTGCCATGCAACTCTACGGTTACTTTCGCTCTTCGGCGGCCTATCGCGTGCGCATCGTCGCCAACCTCAAGGGCATCACCCTCGACCATCACCCGGTCAATCTGGTCAAGGGCGAGCAGCGTGATGCCGACAATCTGGCGCGCAATCCCCAGGGCCTGGTGCCGACCCTGGTCACCGACCAGGGACAGGCGCTGACCCAATCCCTGGCGCTTTGCGAATACCTCGACGAGCGCTACCCCGAACCGCCGCTGCTGCCCGGCTCCGCCGAGCATCGGGCGCAGATCCGGGCACTGGCCCAGGCCGTCGCCTGCGAGATCCACCCGCTGAACAATCTGCGGGTGCTCAAGCACCTGACCGGCGAACTCGGGCTATCGGATGACGCCAGGCTCGACTGGTACCGCCACTGGGTAGCAACGGGACTGACCGCCGTCGAGGCGATGCTTGAGCACACCATGGGCGACTTCTGCGTCGGCAACGAGCCGACCCTGGCCGACGTCTGCCTGGTGCCCCAGGTGTTCAACGCCGAGCGCTTCGAGTGCGACCTCGCGCCTTTTGCGCGAGTGCGCGCGGTCTCGGAGCGAGCGCGAGCGCTGCCGGCCTTCGACAAGGCGGCACCGGGTGTTCAGCCTGACGCTGTGTGAGATCGGCTACAATAAGCCGACTAAGGAAATACTGACGGAACGATGTCTGCCTCCAAGCAGCAGCATCGACACCGCGAAGGGAGCGCTTTTCGCGCTCCCTTCGCTTTCCCTGACCCAACCGTCACTGACACAAGGAGTTGCGTGTGCTGAACCCGACCTCCCGCGCCACCGTGGCCCTGCTGGCGGCGCTGACCGCCCTGGGCCCCCTGGCCACCGACATGTACCTGCCGGCCATGCCCGCCATGCGCGAGGCGCTGGGCACCGGAGCCGATCAGATCCAGCTGACCCTGTCGCTGTATCTGATCGGCTTCGCCATGGCGCAGCTGCTGTGCGGTCCGCTGTCCGATCGCTTCGGACGCAAGCCGGTGCTGGCACTCGGGATGGGGGTCTTTCTGCTGGCGAGCCTGGTCTGCGCCTTCGCGCCGAATATCGAGACGCTGCTGGTGGCACGCTTCTTCCAGGCCCTGGGAGGCTCGGCGGGGCCGGTGCTCGGCCGCGCCGCGGTGCGCGACATCCACGGTCCCTTCGAGGCCAGTCGCATCCTCTCCTACATGGCCAGTGTCATGGCGCTGGCCCCGGCGCTGGCCCCGGTGGTCGGTGCGGGACTACTGGTGTGGTTCGGCTGGGACGCCATCTTCCTGCTGCTGGCGCTCTACGCCGCCGCCATGCTGGGGCTGATCGCAATGATGCCCGAGCCGCTGCCGCGGGACCGACGCCAGTCGATCAAGCCCTCGGCGCTGGCCATCACCTTCCGCTCGCTGCTCGGCCAGCGCGACTTCGTCGGTTATACCCTGGCCAACGCGGCCGCCTTCTCCGGTCTGTTCGCCTTTCTGTCGGGTTCGTCGTTCGTGCTGATCGACTACATGGGGGTCAGCCCCGACGTCTACGGCTACCTGTTCGCCGCCATCGTGCTCGGTTTCTTCATCGGCTCGCTGACCAGCGCCAAGCTCAGTCGTCGCCGCAGCCGTCACCAGCTGCTGGTCGCCGCCAGCCTGATCGCCGCCCTCGGCGGCTCTGCCATGGCGCTGCTCGCGCTGGCCGGGGTGCATACCCCCTGGGCGGTCATCGGCCCCCACATGGCCTACATGATCGGCTTCGGCATCATCATGCCGCAGACCATGGGCGGCGCCCTGGCACCCACCCCCCACTGCGCAGGCTCGGCCTCGGCGCTGTTCGGCTTTATCCAGATGAGCATCGCCGCCGGCGTCGGCGCCCTGGTCGGCCAGTTTCATGATGGCACCTCCCACAGCATGGCCATCGCCATCGGCCTGTCCGGTGTGCTGGCGCTGGTCTGCTACCACTTTATCGTCACCGACAAGGGCGACCTGGAAGCGCAGACGGCGTCGGCCTGACGACCAAGCGCTGCGGGACCCTCGAACCTTAACGACAGCGGCCCCGCCTGTTTTCAGACGGGGCCGCTGTCGCTTCAGCAGGGCGTATCTACTGACGCCAGGCGCGCACGAACATCCAAGTGCCGAGGCCCCAGGCGCCGTTGACCAGAAAGCCGATGGGGAAGATCGCCGGGTCGATGCCGCGCCCCTTGAGCGGGAACACCACCAGCATGGCCACCAGGGTCAGGGCGATGCCGCCGAACAACCCTGCCTTCCACCAGCCCCCCTGATCGATCCGCCTGAGCGCGAACACCAGCATCATCACAAGCCCCCAGACGCCGCCCCAGAAGCTTGCCGAGCACCAGGCCGGCACGCCCAGGGGGGCAGCGGGTGAGGTGGAATAGGGGGCAAAGGGGATCACCCCGTAGGCGTGCAACAGCCCCACTACCGGCTGGTGGAAGCACAGCACGGCGAGAAAGCCGGCAACGAAGGCCAGGACCAGATGACGGGTCATGCAAGACTCCAGAAAGTACAGTGACTGGGTGGTAAAGGCGCGAGCTTCGGTGACGCCTCGATCACCAAGGGCGATGCCTCAGTCACGAGGATAGAGACCGCCCTCGCCCATCAGTACCGCCTGCCCCGCGATCTCGACGGTGACCTTGTCCTTGTCGTCGCGGGTGGCGCGGGCATGGATCTGGCTTGGGCGGTGCATTGCCTCGCCCTGGTGGATGCGCCAGTTGTTGCCCTGGCTCTTCGACTGCTGTCCCAGAAAGCCCGCCAGCGCCGCCGCCGCGCTGCCGGTGGCGGGGTCCTCGACAAAGCTGCCGGCGTGGCGCGAGAACATGCGTGCGTGAATCTCGCCGGATTCCTTGGCCTCGCGCACATAGAAGTAGACCTGCTCCACGGCGCTGGGTGACACATGCCGCTGCCAGGCTTCACCATCGAGCGCCAGCCGCGCCAGCGCCTGGACGTTGACCAGTTCGACCAGGTGAAACGGCAATCCGCAGGAGGCCTGGACCGGGTCCGCGGCGACGTCATCGAGCTCGAGCCCGGCCAGCTCCGCTGCGCTGGACTGGCCCAGCGTGCTGGTGCCGACCTCCGGCGCGCGCGCCATCTTGAAGCGTGCCAGGTCGCCCTCGTAGGTCACCTTGAGCGGCCCGCCAGCCAGATCCAGGATGACCGGGCTATCGGCGCTGACCTCGCCAGCATGCACCAGCCCCTGGGCGGCGATCAGATGGGCCACGCCAATGCTCGGATGGCCGGCAAACGGTAGCTCGCGGTGAGGAGTGAAGATACGTACCGGAAAATGCCGGCTCGCCTGGGCCCGCCCGACGAAGGCCGTCTCGGCCAGGTTCAGCTCGTTGGCGATAGCCTGCATGCGCTCCCCCGCGATACCGTCGGCGTCGAGAAACACCGCCAGTGGATTCCCGGCGAACGGTTGGTCGGTGAACACATCGAGCAGGTAGTAGCGGGTCAGGGACGGCAGCATAGGCGGCTCCACTTGAACTTGGTAGACCAGGGCCAGGCTACATGCGCCCGACACCGGTGGCGCCTTCCAGCATAGAGGCCCCGGCGTCCACCTTGCCAGCGCGCGAACGAGCAAACCCCTCTACGGCAAAGTCAACGCTAGAGCGTTGGCAAGCATCCGTCACCGCCTTTACGGCCTCCCTAATCTGATGAGGGGCACGGCAAGCGCTCTTCGAGGCTGAACTCAGTGTGCACCAGCGGTACACTAGCGCCCGTTCCCACTGCCGAGGCCGCCGTGATGTCCCACCTGCTCTCCATCGACTCCCTGTCCCGCGACGATATCGATCACCTGATGCGAGTGGCGGCCGCCATGGAACCCGTCGCCCAACGACGCAAGGTCACCCGGGTGCTGGAAGGCGCGGTGCTCGGCAACCTGTTCTTCGAGGCCAGCACCCGTACCCGCGTCAGCTTCCACACCGCCTTCTCGCGGCTCGGCGGCAGCGTCTGCGACACCACCGGCTTCACCTTCTCGTCGATGGCCAAGGGCGAATCGCTCTACGACACCAGCCGCGTGATGGCCGGCTACTGCGACGCCATCGTCATGCGCCACCCGGACCAGGGCTCGGTGGCCGAGTTCGCCAGCGCCACCCATGTGCCGGTGATCAACGCCGGTGACGGCCCCGGCGAGCACCCGAGCCAGGCGCTGCTGGACTTCTACACCATCGACAAGGAATTCAGCCGCCAGGGCAAGACCCTCAAGGGTGCCCACGTGCTGATGACCGGCGATCTGAAGTACGGCCGTACGGTGCACTCGTTGATCAAGCTGCTGGCGCTCTACGCGCCCATGCGCGTGACCCTGGTGGCCCCGCCGGGACTCGAGATGCCCAACCACCTGATCGAGCGGGTCAGCCGCCAGGGCCTGGACGTGGAGGTACGCGAGAGCCTGGCCGGTGACTTCTCCGATGTCGACGTGGTCTACACCACCCGCATCCAGAAGGAGCGCTTCACCGCCGAGATGAGCGAAGGCTTCAACCTGTCGCGGGACTTCACCGTCCACCGCGCCTTCATGGACAGCCGCTGCAACCCGTCCACCATCATCATGCACCCGCTGCCCCGGGACAGCCGTCCGGAGGCCAATGATCTGGACGTCGACCTCAACGGCGACCCGCGCCTGGCGATCTTCCGCCAGACCGACAACGGCATTCCGGTGCGCATGGCGATCTTCGCCACCCTGCTCAAGGTCGAGCACCTGATCGAACGCGACCTGCGCGACGTGCCCTGGTTTGTGCCGGGCAGCGTCGGTGTCGACGACGCCAAGTTCTAGCTGCAGCGGTGCCGGGCGGGAGCCTGGCACCGGCGCCACAGGTTCAGGGGCGCTCCTGCCAGAAGCGCGAGAACAGCTCGGCCTGGGTGTTGATCCCGAGCTTGGCGTACAGGTGCTTCTTGTGGACCCTGACGGTCTCCACCGAGATGGACAGGCGTCGGGCGATCTCCTTGGTCGACCCGCCGCCCAGCATCAACTGGCTCACCTCGCGCTCGCGATCGGTCAGCCCGAAGCGGGTCGCCGTCTCTTCGACGCCACCTCGGTGCGGATGCCAGGGATGGGGGCCGGGCGTCTCGCCGCAGCGCTCGAAGTGCATGCGCAGTCGCATCAGCTCACCGAGCCAGGGCTCGACCAGATGCAGCAGGCCGATTTCGCTGTGCAGGAAGGTTCGGGTGGAACCCAGCGACAGGCACAGGGTACGACCAGCGCCCAGTGACCGATTGATCTGCACCTCGTCACTGACGATATTGCGCCGGAAGTAGCGCTGGTAGTACTCGGTCGCGGTGAACCGTGCCGGGGCCACGTCATCCAGCGTTACCAGGCCATCGAGACCATTGTCGCGGGCGGCGACGTAGAAGGGATCCAGCAGATACAGGCCGCGCTGGTAGTCCTCGAACAGGCTTTCATCGGCGCCGTCGTCCTCGTCGCTTTCGGCCAGGATCGTCGGCGGCTGGTCGGCGTGGAAGACCAGCGCCACCCAGGTGTTGTAGACGATGTGGCGCGCCAGGGTGCGGCTGACGGCCTCCCAGAAGTCTTCACTTTCCAGGCGTGCCAGCAGGCGCGCGAAGTCGCGATGCCAGCCCATCGCCTCGAGCATTCCCGTGGTTCCTTCCTCACTGTTCTGCGACATCTGACGGCGCCTCACCCTATGGGGGTAACCCTGCCATGGAATAGGCAGCCTCGGTGAATAGAGGATACTGACATTCTATAAAACGCCAACCGACAACAACGGCTGTGGAGTCTTCCATGCAGATAGCCCTGGCACAACTTCCCGGCATCGAGGGAAACATCGAGGCCAACCTGGACGCCGCCCTGAGCACCCTGGAACGACACGGCGACCAGGTGTCGCTGGTGGTCTTTCCCGAAACGCATCTCAGCGGCTTTGCCGAACAAGACCACGTCGACGATCGTGCCCTGGCGCTCGATGGCCCGGAGGTGGCTCGTCTGATCCAGGCCAGCCGTGACCACGACTGCGCCCTGGCCATCGGCCTGCTCGAGCGGGCCGCCGATGGTGTCTACAACACCACGCTACTGATCACCCCGGAAGATGGCATCGCCCTCACCTATCGCAAGACCCACCTGTGGCCCGATGAGCGGGAGCTGGTCGGCCTGGGCCAGCGCATCGGTGTCACCCGCTGGCGCGGGCTGACCCTGGGGCTGATGATCTGCTACGACATCGAATTCCCCGAGACCGCACGGGCCCTGGGCGCGCTGGGCACCGACCTGATGCTGGTGACCAACGGCAACATGGACCCCTATGGGCCGGTACACGCCCGCGCCGCCCAGGCCCGCGCCCAGGACAACCAGTGCTTTGTCGCCATGGCCAACCGCTGCGGTGAGGGCGCCGGCCTGACCTTCGCCGGCCACAGCGCGGCGTATTCGCCGCTTGGCGAGACCCTGTTCGAGGCCGATCGCGACGCGGGGGTACACCTGGTATCGCTCGACCTCGAGCTATTGAATCGTGCCCGGCGGGACTATGACTACCTGGCCGATCGACGCGTCTCGCTGGACCTTCAGCGCGACGACGACTCACGAGGCCCCGGTTTCCGCCTCATCTGACCCGGCTTTCCTGACCATGATTGCCTGACCAAGTTTGCCTGGCCATGGTTGCCTGACCCGACTGTCCATCACCAACAACCATAACGCGAGCCCCAAGATGTCTCACTCCAAGCCCCAACTCGGCCTGTGGCAGGTCGTTCTATTCGGCCTTGCCTACATGACACCGATCATCGTCCTCGGCACCTTCGGCGTGCTGGCGGTGGTCTCCGAAGGCGCGGTATCCGGCGCCTACGCGGCGGCACTGATCGCCATGCTGTTCACCGCCCACAGCTATGGCCGCATGGCCAGCGCCTACCCGGTGGCCGGCTCCGCCTACGCCTATGTGCGCCACGCCATCAACGATCGACTGGGTTTCATGGCCGGCTGGGCCATCCTGCTGGACTACCTGTTTTTGCCCATGGTGATCTGGCTGATCGGTGCCGCCTATCTGCACTCGGCCTTTCCGTCCGTGCCAGTGCCGGTGTGGCTGATCGCCTTTATCGCGGTCACCACCTTCATCAACATCATCGGCCTCAAACTAGCAAGCCTGGTCAACAGCGTGCTGATGCTGGTTCAGGTGCTGGTGATCGCCGCCTTCGTCGCCCTGGCGGTGCACTACGTGCTAGGCGACCCCAGCCAGCCGCTGTGGAGCCTGACGCCCTTCCTCGGCAGCGCCGACAGCCCCCAGATGCCACTGCTGATGGCGGGCGCCGCCGTCGCCTGTTACTCCTTTCTCGGCTTTGACGCGGTGACCACCCTGACCGAGGAGACCCGCGACGCCAAGCGGACCCTGCCCCGCGCCATCCTGCTGATCACCCTGCTGGGCGGCCTGATCTTCATCCTGGTGTCCTACTTCGTGCAACTCGCCGCGCCGGGCTACGAGTTCGCCAATGCCGACGCCGCCGCCTACGAGATCGCCCGCAATATCGGCGGAGACGTCTTCGTCTCGATCTTTCTGATCGGCCTGGTCGTCGGCCAGTTTGCCTCCGGCATCGCGGCCCAGGCCAGCGGCTCGCGACTGCTTTACGCCATGGGCCGCGACGGCGTCCTGTCGACCCGCCTGCTTGGGCGCCTGGGACGCTTCGGCACGCCTACCGGTGGCCTGATACTCAGCGGCGTGGTGGCGCTGCTGGCGTTGACCATGGACGTGCTCTCGGCGGCCTCCTTCATCAACTTCGGGGCCTTCCTGGCCTTCGCCCTGGTCAACCTGTCGGTGATCGCCCACTACTACATCAAGCAGGGCCGACGCGGCCTGGCCGACAGCCTGTACTTCCTCGTCGCGCCGACCATCGGTCTGCTGGCGATCCTGTGGCTGATGGCCAGCCTGGACCGCTCCGCGCTGATGCTGGGCGGGATCTGGCTGGCCTGCGGCCTGGCGTGGCTGGCCTGGCTGACCCGCGGCTTCCGCCAGGCGACACCGGAGCTAAGCCTGGAGGGTTGAACCTGCCTGGGTCGATTGCCCCGAAAAAAGCCCGAGGCCAAGGCCTCGGGCTTTTTGGATGCTTCACAAGTTCGGTGCAACAGTGGCGACCTCAGCGGCTCGGCAACCCTTCCTCCCGGGCAAAGAAGCCCTCCAGGATCAGCACCGCGGCGATGCCGTCGACACTTTCCTTGCGGTAATTTCCCCCGTGTCCCTGCTCCCGGGCAATGGCCTTGGCCTCCCGGGTGGTGCCGCGCTCGTCGAACATCTCGCACTCGACCCCGTAGCGGCCAAACAGCCGCTTGCCGAACTTGCGCGCGCGGGTGCTCATCTCGCTCTCGCTGCCGTCCATGTTGAGCGGCAGGCCGACCACAAAACGGTCGGGCTGCCACTCCTCGACCAGCGCGCTCACCCGTTGCCAATCGGGAATGCCATCCCGGGCCGGCAGCGGCTCGAGCTCCCTGGCGCTGCGCAACAGCTCGTTGCCCACCGATACGCCGATGCGCCGGGTGCCGAAGTCGAAGGCCAGGATCAGGCGCTCGCCCGGCTCACGCTTGCGACTGGCCATCAGCCGTGCCCGGCCTCGCGGGTCATCAGGTTCAAGTCGATGCCGAGGATCCCGGCGCTGGCCGACAGGCGCTGCTCCGGCGGCGTCTCGAACAGCACGTTGGCGCGGCCTTCCACGGTCAGCCAGGCGTTGTCCATCAGCTCGTTCTCGAGCTGACCGGACTCCCAGCCGGCGCAGCCCAGACACACCAGAAAGCGCTCGGGGCCCTCGCCCTTGGCCAGCGCCTGGAGCATGTCCATGGAGGTGGTCAGGGCGATATCGTCGGTCACCTGGATGCTCGAATCCCAGGGTTCGGCGGAGCCCGAGTGCAGGATAAAGCCACGATCCTTGTGCACCGGGCCACCGTAGTACACCGGGGCCTGGGCGTTGGCCGCTTCTTCCACGCTGATCTCGAGCTGCTCGAACAGGGCGTCGAGGGTCAGGTCGGTGGGCTTGTTGACGATCACGCCCATGGTGCCGTTCTCGTCGTGGTCGCACAGGTAGCTGAGCGTCCCGGCGAAGTTCGGGTCTTCCAGATGGGGCATGGCCATCAGGAAATGGTTCTTCAAGCTTTGCATGTGACTCCCAGGCGGTCTTGCGCGCCGTCCAGATGCGTGGCCAGGCCTCAGGGCGAGTCGTCGCCCCGACGGCCCGGCAGGATGCCCCCAGTGTACCATCCGGGGGCATGGCGCTCAGTGACTGTGGGGAAAACTCGACGTGATCGACGGTCTAGCCGCGCGCCGCCAGGCGACGCTCGATGGCGTCCATCAGCAGGCCGGCGATGTCTGTGCCGCGCTGGTCATCGATCTCGCGCACGCAGGTCGGGCTGGTGACATTGATCTCGGTGATGTAGTCACCGATCACGTCAAGCCCGACGAACATCAGGCCCTTCTCCTTGATCACCGGCTTGACCTGCTCGACCAGCCAGTAGTCGCGATCGGTCAGCTCGCGGCTGACGCCGCGACCGCCGGCGGCCAGGTTGCCGCGGGTCTCGCCGGCGGACGGGATCCGCGCCAGACCAAAGGGCACCGGCTCGCCATCCACCAGCAGGATACGGGTGTCGCCGTCCTTGATCTCCGGCAGAAAGCGCTGTGCCATGATCTGGCGCCGGCCGCGTTCGGTCAGGGTCTCGATCACCGCCCCCAGGTTCCGCCCCTCGGGGCCGATGTGGAAGATGCCGCTGCCGCCCATGCCGTCCAGCGGCTTCAAGATGACGTCGCCGTGCTCGGCCTGGAAGGCGCGAATCTCGCTGTCGCGACAGGACACCAGGGTCGGTGTGCAGCACTGCGGGAACTGCTGGGCGAACAGCTTTTCGTTGCACTCGAACAGCGGCCGGGTCGGGTTGACCACCAGCACGCCCTCACGCTCGGCGAAGGCCAGCAGATGCACGGCGTTGAGGAAGTGGCCATCCACCGGCGGGTCCTTGCGCATCAGGATGACGTCGAGCTCCGCCAGCGGCCGCGACTCGACCTCGCCCAGGTCGAACCAGTGCTGCGGGTCTCGGTGGACCTTCAGCGGGCGCTGGTGGGCATAGGCGCGGCCTTCCTTGAGGAACAGGTCTTCCTGTTCCATGTAGGAAAGCGACCAGCCGCGATCCTGAGCGGACCACAGCATGGCGAGACTGGTGTCTTTCTTGTAGGTCAGCTGGTCGATGGGGTCCATCACCACGCCGACACGAAGGGGGCGATTGGTCATTCGGGGGTCGTCCGCTAGCGGTAGATGCCGTCAAGTATGCCCGACACCCCAGGCACCACCAAGGTCAGTCGCTGTCGACACTCCTCTTAAACCTGCAAGGCGCCTTTCCGCCGTCCAGCGCACTACCTCAAGCGCTGTCATCGGTCGTGGTGGTGCCAGCGTCCCTGGGCGCCAGGCGCACCCCGCTGTCCTCGATGACGATCAGGCGTCGCTTGTAGAGCCGACCGATGGCCTGCTTGTAGGCATTCTTGCTGACCCCCAGGCGCGCCTTGATCTCGGCGGCCTGACTCTTGTCCGACAGCGGCAGGTAGCCGCCAGCGTCGCGCAGAGCCTTGAGCACCTGCTCGCCGACCACGTCCAGGCGGGCCGAACCCGGCGGCAGCAGCGACAGGTCCAGCCGGCCATCCTCGCGCACCCGCTTGACGTAGCCTGTCAGGCGCTGGCCGCGGCGCAGCGGGCGGCTGATCTCATCGTGATAGATCAGCCCCCAGCAGCGGTGATCGACCACCGCCTTGACCCCCAGGTCGGTGGTGTCGGCGATGACCAGGGCGACCTCATCGCCGGCGCGATGGTCATCGCTGTGATCGGTGATGTAGCGCTCGAGACGCTGGGAGGCCACCGGCCGCCCGCTGCGGTCCTCGCTGACCTTGACCAGCACACGCCGGCCCACGGCCGGCGTCAGGCGCTGTTCGCTGAGTGGCAGCAGCAGGTCACGCTCGTGGCCCCAGTCGAGAAAGGCACCGAAGTCGGTGACCTGCACCACCCGCAGATCCGCCACCTCGCCCATGGCGACCTTGGGTGAGCCGTGGCCCTGACGAGATCGTCCCGACGAGGTCGACCGCGAGGACTTGCCGGCAGCACTTCGAGAACGGCTGTTCGCAGGGTCGTTCGAGGCGCTGTTCGAAGAGCGATGCGAAGACGGCTTGTCATTACTGGAGCGCGGCGGTGTACCACGACGGCGGGAATCTGACATGGGGAGGGGTTCCACAAGAATGTGCAGCCCCATTATGGCGACTGCCGCGGGCATATGATACCGCCCGCGGCACTTGCCTTGCTGACGCCTGCAAGCTCATACCCGCAAGCTCGCACCTACAAGGTCAGGTCCACAGACGGCCTGTACCCTGCCTTTGAGACGAACGCCTGTGCAACGACGCTCAGGTCGGCCAGCTCGGCCCTCGCTTGCTCAACCGCCGGGTGTTGGAGGATGTCTTGCGCCCCAAGGGTTTGATCGCCGCCGTCAGCACCTGGTCGGGGCTGCGGCCACTGATCGCCGCCCGCTGGGCGGCCATCGCGGCCTGGGTAAAGGCCGTCATCTTCTCGGTGACCATGCGCAGGTCCTCGCCAGGAGCCACCGACCAGAACCCTTTCATCCCCATCAGTCGCATGCCGATCACCATCTGGGCCTCGACCAGCATCTGGGTCATCTTCATCCCCATCATCCAGTAGCCAAGGGGCGTACCCCATTGAGCCATCGGGGAGGCTGCACGACGTCTCGCCATCATCCTTCTCCTTCATCAGCGGGCAGGAATACCCATTTCAGAGTAGTTGGGTAGACGCTATCCCTTACAAGCTACTCGATCCGGGCGCCCAGCGCTCACCTCAATGACGGTGATTTTCTTCATCGACAGCGACTGATGGGAAAGGCTCAGCTCTCGCGCTTGCCATCCACCAGGCGGCTGACGTTCAGCGGGTTGCCGTCCTTGAGCGCTTGCGGCAGCAGGGCGTCCGGCAGGTTCTGATAGCACACCGGGCGCAGGAAGCGGTAGATGGCGGCGCTGCCGACCGAGGTGGTGCGCGAGTCAGAGGTGGCCGGATAGGGGCCACCGTGGACCATGGCGTGGCACACCTCGACCCCGGTGGGCCAGCCGTTGGCCATTACCCGACCGGCACGCCGCTCGAGGATCGGCAAAAGGCCACGGGCCGCGTCGATGTCGCCGTCGTCCATCTGCAGGGTCGCGGTCAGCTGGCCCTCGAGGCCCTCGGCCAGTGCCTTGACCTCGTCCAGGTCGGCACACTCGACCACCAGCGAGGTCGAACCGAATACCTCGGCCTGCAGCGCCTCATCATTGAGGAAGTCGCTGGCCTTGGCCACGAACAGGCCGGCCTGGCACTGGTTGGGGCCGTCGCCCTGGGGGCCGCGCGCCACTTCACGGGCCTTGTCGCTGCCGCCCAGGGTGCTGACGCCCTGGGTGTAGGCGTCGTGGATGCCCGGCGTCAGCATGGTCTGGGCGCCGGCGCCTTTGACCGCTTCGGCGGCGGCTTCGACGAAGCCGTCGAGCGCCTCGCCCTTGACCGCGATCACCAGCCCCGGGTTGGTGCAGAACTGACCGGCACCCATGGTCAGCGAGCCGACAAAGGCCTCGCCCAGCGCCTTGCCACGGGCCTTGAGCGCCTCGGGCAGCAGGAACACCGGATTGATCGAGCTCATCTCGGCGTACACCGGGATCGGCTCGGGACGCGCCTGGGCGGTCTTCATCAGGGCGGTGCCACCGCTGCGCGAGCCGGTGAAGCCCACCGCCTTGATCCGCGCGTCGCTGACCAGCCCCTGGCCGACCTCGCGACCGGAACCGAACAGCAGCGAGAACACGCCTTCCGGCAGTTCACAGCGGGCCACCGCCTTCTGCAGCGCGCGGCCGACCAGCTCCGAGGTGCCGGGGTGGGCCGAGTGGGCCTTGACCACCACCGGGCAGCCGGCAGCCAGGGCCGAGGCGGTGTCGCCGCCGGCCACCGAGAACGCCAGTGGGAAGTTGGAGGCGCCGAATACCGCCACCGGACCCAGCGCGATGTGGCGCTGGCGCAGGTCGACCCGCGGCATCGGTTCACGGTCCGGCAGGGCTGGATCGTGCCGCACGTCGAGCCATTCGCCGGCGCGCACCACCGAGGCGAACAGACGTAGCTGGCCGCAGGTACGGCCGCGCTCGCCCTCAAGACGTGCCTGGGGCAGGCCGGACTCCTGCATGGCCCGCTCGATCAGGGCATCACCGAGCGCCTCGATCTCGTCGGCGATGGTCTCGAGAAAGGTCGCTCGGGCCTCGAGGCCGGTCTCGCGGTAGCTATCGAAGGCCGCCCAGGCCAGTTCGCAGGCGCGCTCGACCTCGGCCTTGGAACCCGCCTTGTAGCCAGGCTCGAGGGTCTCGCCTGTAGCCGGATTGACGGCATGGATGGGCTCGCCCTTGGCCTCGATGGCCTGGCTGCCGATCAGCTGCTTTCCTTCCAGTGAATACATAAAAAACTCCTTGAAAACTTGCCTTAAAGCGACTCGATTACCGGCTTTGAAGCTGACACGCGCTTCAGCACATTGCTCAACGGGCGCGTGGTGATATCACACTCGATACGCATTTCATCACCATCTTCAAGGGCAATATCATCACCGAAGCTCAGTACCGCGGCGCCAAAGAAGTGAACATGCAACTGGTTCGGCTGACAAAAGGTTGCATACTTGAAATGGTGGTATTCAAGGTTGCTCACCGAGTGACACATGTGCTTTTCACCGCTCATGAAGGGGCGATGCCAAAGCTGTTCGCCACCCCGATGCAATGACACATTTCCCTTGATCTCCTCGGGGAGTTCGCCAACGAAGATCTCGGGACCGATGCTGCAATCGCGCAGTTTTGAATGCGCCAGATACAGGTAGTTCTGTTTTTCCGTCACATGATCGGAAAACTCGTTTGCCAGGGAGAAACCGACTCTGAAGATTCGGCCTTGGTCATTGACGATGTAAATCCCGGCAAGCTCGGCTTCTTCCCCACCATCCAGGGCGAAGTCCGGCATCGTGATCTCGGCAAAAGGGGCGCGTAGCGTATGACCCGTGCCCTTGTAGAACCATTCAGGCTGCGCACCGACCTCGCCTGCTGCGGGCTTCCCTCCGGCGACACCCAGGTCAAACATGCGCTGAGTATCGGTGGGCTGTGCCGTCTTCGCCTCGACGTTTTCGCCTTCATGCATCTGGCTACGCGGAGCCGCGCTGCCAAGATGGGTCAGACCGGTCCCGGTCAACAGCAGGTTGGCAGGCTCGGGGTGGGTGATCGGTGCGCGAAGGCGGCCCTCGCTGATGGCCTTGACGTAGGACAGGGTGGCATCCGTGCGAAATTCGGACAGCACAGCGTCCAGCTTACGCTCCAGGTTCGCCGCATGAAGCGCAATGGTGTAGAGAGGTTGTGCCAGCAGTTCAAGCTCATCGCCGTTGACGATAGCCGCAACGACCTCGTTACTATCGTTTACCACTTGTACAATATGCATGAATATCTACCTTGTTAATTAATAAACGCAAGGGACAAGCCAGGAATATAAGTAATAACCAGCAGCGCAAGCAGCAGCACCAGGAAGAAGGGAAGCGAGGACCTCAGGAATTGCAAGGTATTCAGCCTGGCGATATTACAGCTCACGAACATCAGCACCCCGAGAGGCGGAGTGATCTGCCCGATCAAGAGATTGAAGAGCATGATGACGCCGAAATGGACGAGACTGATATCCAGAGCATTCAGCAGCGGAATCAAGATCGGAACGAGGACGATGATCACGGCGATGGTTTCCATGAACATGCCGATAACCAGCAACGCAAGGTTAAGCAGCAACAGCACCATCAACGGATCGTCCGTCAGCCCTGTAATCCATGTAACCACCTCCTGCGGCGCTTGCAGAATGCTCAGCGACCAGGCCAAGGGGGCCGAGGCAGCGATAATAATCAGGATGGAAGCAGCTTCACGAGATGTTGAAACAAGCAGCCCGCCCATATCCTTCCAGCTTAATGTCTTGTAGACAAACTTTCCGACGAAGAAGGAATACGCGACAGCGACAGCGGCAACTTCGGTAACCGTAAAGATCCCCATCCGAAAGCCAACGATGATCAGCACGGGCATCAGTAGCGCCCATACCGACTTCTTGAAGTAGCTGGCCACGCGAGAACGTTGGAAGCCTTCATCCTTCGGGTATTGCTTGACGACGCTGATACCGGTGATAAGAAGGGTCAGCAGCAGGGCGATCAGAAGGCCTGGCAAGATGCCTGCAATGAAAAGATCGCCGATGGAGATATTGGCCTGCCAGCCGTACACCACCATCAGGATCGAAGGCGGAATGATCGGCGACAGCGTGGCAGAAGAGGCGGTCAGCGCAACCGAGAACCCCCGATCGTAGCCGTTTCGCTCCATCTGCGGGACCATGACCCGCGTGGTGGCTGCACAGTCGGCAAGAGAAGACCCGGAAATGCCCGCCATCAAGACGCTGGAGAGAACGTTGACGTGGGCGAGCCCGCCTCTCAAGTGGCCTACCAGCGACCGTGTAAAGTCAAAAAGCCGTTCGCTGATGCCACTCTTGTTCATGATGCCGCCGGCGAGCATGAACAGCGGTATTGCCAACAGTGGAAAGGATTCGACCCCGGAAGAAACCCGCTGAGCCAGAACATTCAGCGGAATATCCAGAGAAATAATGGATACGACAGAGGCGCCGAGCATCGCCAGGGCGATCGGCATACCAAGGAGGATCAGGGAGAAAAGTATAGCGAGTATAATAATCAGCATTTCACACCTATACATTTTCCATGTCGGTTTCGAATGCATTGAAAGAGCATTCGACCACAGCGTTCACCATTAAATGAAAAACACTGAACACAAAGAATATCGGCATCGCATAGGCGAACCAGGCAAGCGAGATCCCCAGGATAGGAGAGGTACTGCTGGCAACCGTCTGACAGTACTCGTATCCGAGGAACGCCATGGCGCCAAGAATCACGATAGAAAGGACGAGTACCAGGGTATGTACCACACTTCTTATGCTTCTCGGCATCGCAGCTATCACTGAATCTACAGTGATATGCTGCTTTTCAGCAAAAGCCACACTGGTTCCGACAAATGTCAGCCAAACAATCAATAGTTTCGACACACTTTCGCTCCAGACAAAGGGAGCACCAAGAATGTATCGAAATGCCACCCCCAGTGTGAGAAGCAGTGCCATCACACCGAGGATCACGCCGATGGACACCTTCTCGGTCGCAAGCAGACCGCTGTTCACTTTTACGAGAAAACTAGTCATGTATCACCATTGACCAATCTCCGCCTTGCCCAGCGCGTCAACTCGGCGAGGCAAGGCGGGAGGTAGCAGTAGTTAGTTGCGATAGTTTTCAATCGCGGTCATGACGCGACGATAGTCTTCTTCACCCCAGCGATCGACCAGGTTTTCCCTGGCTTGCACTGCGGCTTCCTCGAAGGAGGCACGGTCGATATCTTCGATGACGTTGATGTTGCCACCCGCACGAAGCTCTTCGAGCATGGAACCTTCACGCTCGGTCTGCAGCTCGTAGTTCTCCTGGGCAAGCTCTTGAACGACCTCTTGGAGAATTTCCTGATGGCTTTCCGACAGTGACTCGAACTTCTGCGAGTTCATCAGGACAACCTGGCTCTGCAGCATATGCCTGCTCATGACCAGTTGATCCTGAACTTCATAGAACTTGCGGGAATAGATGGTGGGAATCGGATTCTCCTGTCCATCGACAGTCCCCTGCTGGAGCGCCAGGTAGACCTCGCTGAACGGAATCGGGGTGGGTGAGGCGTCGAAGGCTTTTACCATTTCTACCCACGCCGGCGACTCGGGCACGCGCACCTTGAGGCCCTTCATATCTTCGACGCTATGCACCTCATCACCGTTGAAGGTGAGGTTGCGCCAGCCCCAGTACCAGGTCTTTGCCAGAGGTACCAGGTTATGCTGCTCCTTCAGCTCGTCAAAGATCGGCTGATAGGCCTCCCCCTCGAGGATATGTCTTGCTTCATCCCAGCTCTGGAAGATGAAAGGCGCGTTTGAAATCTCCATCGCGGGGAGAAGCGTACTGGCACCGGAGTACCCTGGCACGACAATGTCGATGGAGCCGTTCTTGGACTGCTGGAGCAGCTGTACCTCGGAACCTAGCTGCTCACTCGGGAAGACCTGAACCTTGAGCTCACCATCGGTCCTTTCTTCTACCCGTTCGCCCAGCTCACCCAGCAGTTCATAGCTAGCTTCACCAGGATTGAAAGTATGGCCAAGTCGCAGCGTGGTCGCTGCGTGAGCGGTACCAGCGGCAAACACCATGGCGCCTGTTGAAAGCGTGAAGGTTGCAGCGGTCAATAATGCTTTTGCTTGTTTCATCGAGTCACCTGTTGTCGCTGTTTTTTTATCGGCCCTGGTGAGGGCGACCGGGCAGCATGCGGGGCCAAAGCTAAAGCAAATGGTCATTGCGCGCAATGACCATTTTGTGAGACTATAGTCTAATCGCCACGATTGCCAAAGCTGATAGGCTTTCCGCCAGTTTGTGATTTCTCTTCCAGAGGCCGTCCATGCAGCTAATTAACAACACGCCTGCTGTCATTCGTTTGCATCCCCAGGACAATGTCGGGGTCGCCACTCGTGCCCTGCCGAAAGGTATGCCGATTGACGACGATTCGAACCTGTCCTTGCAGAATATTGACGCGGGCCACAAGGTTGCCTTGAAGGCAATCGCTGCTGGCGACAGCATCACCAAATATGGCCAGGTCATCGGCAACGCCAGCAGTGATATTGCTCAGGGCGAGCATGTGCATACGCACAACGTTTCGATGCTCGAGCGGACCACTTCTCTGGAAGGATTTTCGCCGGCAGCGATGACCAACGCCGACGAGAGCGAGCGGCATTTCAATGGTTATCTACGCTCGGACGGCCAGACGGGAACAAGAAACTATATTGGCATCCTCTCCACGGTGAACTGCTCGGCAACGGTCGCAAAAATGGCCGCAGAACAGCTCAATGCATCCGGAGAGGTCGAAGCCCTGGGCTATGACGGAGTCGTTCCGGTAACCCATGGCTCCGGCTGTGCCATGAATACCGAAACAGAAGGCTTCGCCTTTCTGGAGCGCGTCATCGCAGGCTATGCAAGACACCCGAACTTCGCCTTCGTGTTGATCATTGGTCTCGGCTGCGAGACCAATCAGGTCAAGCAATTGGTGGAAAAATCGGGATTGACCGATACATCTCGTCTCTACTACTTCAACATCCAGGATGTTGGCGGCACCAGGGCAAGTATCGAACTGGCGCGCGAGAAGATCCTCGATATGGCCCGTAGCCATCCAAGAGCCGAGCGCCAACCCAGCCCTCTCAGCAACCTTACCGTGGCGCTTCAGTGCGGCGGTTCAGACGGCTACTCGGGCATCACCGCGAACCCAGCACTCGGGCACGCTGCGGACCTCATCGTCAAGCATGGTGGGAGCGTGATCCTCAGCGAAACTCCCGAAATCTATGGCGCCGAGCATCTTCTCCTGGATCGAGCCATCAGCAAGGACGTGGCAAGCAAGCTCCTGGATCGCATCGCCTGGTGGAAGCACTACACAGAGATCAATGGCGCCGAGCTGAATAACAACCCGTCTCCGGGAAACAAGGCCGGAGGTCTGTCGACGATCCTGGAAAAATCGCTGGGTGCCGTCGCCAAGGGCGGATCGACCAGTCTCAACGACGTACTTGAGTATGCCCAGCCACGCACGCAGCCGGGGTTCAATTTCATGGACAGCCCGGGCTATGACCCGGTATCGGTGACTGGGCAGATCGCATCCGGTTCCAATATGGTGTGCTTCACGACGGGACGGGGTTCGGTATCAGGCTACAAGCCGGCACCGTCCATCAAACTCGCGACAAATACCGCCATGTATGAACGCATGTCCGAAGACATGGATATCAACTGTGGCGTTATCGCTGACGGCATGGCAAGTGTCGAAGAGGTCGGCGAGATGATCTTCGAGCGGATCATCGCGGTCGCATCGGGCGAATCCAGCGCTAGCGAAACCCTGGGGTATGGCAACAATGAGTTCGTCCCGTGGATGGTCGGCGCCGTGACCTAGGCCGACGCCTTGACTGCAGCGGCCATGGGTCACGGACACCAGCGCAACGAAAGCTTGCCGCGAGTGCCCCCTGCGCCTGACAGCGATACGCAGGCAGGGGATGTACGTCCAGCCGATGCAGTCCTTTACGCTAGCCGGCCAGGGTATTGCGGGCCCCGGGGGACCAAGGCCAAATGGGTCGAGGACAGTCTGTCCGACCAGGAAAAGACCGCCCCTGCGAGGCCCGATGCCAGGCCATCAGTCTTACAGCGCTCGGCTTCAGGCCCTTTGGCGCTAGCGGTAGGCAAGCCGACGAACAATGATCTGAGCCAAGCGAATACGGTTTCTTGAAGGGTAGACCCCTCCATTGACACTATCGCCATCTCATCATGGCAAGCTTCAAGCGCAAGGCCGGAAAACCACCACAACAAAAGCTAAAAAGAATTGTTGCGACACGGTATTGGAGAGTCGAGATGGGTACGCTAAAGGATCAGCTCTACCACATATTAACCGAGAGCATGGAAAGCGGTAGCCTCGAAACGGGGCTTGTTCTGCTGGAAAGCAATATTTCCGAGCTTTTCAAGATTAGTCGTTCCCCTGTGCGTCAGACACTGGAACGGCTTCACAATGAAGGAAAGATCAGCCGCTTTGATGGCAGGGGCTACCTGGTGGGGAGTCAGCCTTCTGACGTTATCAGACGCCAACTCACCGAGAAGGACTTCGCACAATCCAGCGGAAAGATGGCGGTCCGCCGGACCGACTCCTGGCGAAAGTTTGCCGAAGAAATCGAACGCGATATCGTTCTCTGCTCCATGCTAGGTCGTATGGAGCTAAACGAACTAAAACTGGCAAAGTTTCTCGATGTTAGCCGAACCACGACTCAAAAGATTCTACTTCACCTTCAGTCCCTGGGTGTTGTTGAAAACAACAAGTACAGTAGCTGGACAGTGGTACCACTGGATGATGACAGACTGCATCAGCTATACGAGGCTCGACAACAGCTTGAGCCCTTCATGATCGCCCAAGCCACCGAAAAACTGCCCAGTGCCGATATCAAACGCTACATTGACCGGCTCGATAGCGCAGAAAACCAATACCCGAACATCCGGGGAGAGCTTCTCGACGAACTGGAAAACGACCTGCATCAACATGCCATGATAGCGGGGGGCAACGATGAAATCGTTACCATGCTTCAACGTACCCGCCCCATCCTCTTGATAAGCAAGCACCTTCTCGGGAGCAAGATCGACTTTCCTCAGAGCGATCCCTTCTTTGACGAGCATCGCGAAGTTTTCAGTTTGATGCTTTCGCGGAAGCCGACTCAGGCTCGCCATTCCCTGTTCAAGCATCTCACGGCGTCAGAGTCCAAGGTACAGCATCGTTTGGAGCAGTTTCGCGATAGCCCGGAAGTCGATATCCCGGAATATCTTCGCAGCCCCGGCGGATAGAGAAGTCATTGTTGTCGGGGCTTGGCCGACGACGAATTGTCTTCGACAAGCAGGGTCTACCAATGCCAGGTGCCCTGCCCCCACTCGGCACCTGACTCTCGCGCACCTGTAGGGGACCTCCTTGTAGGCTTGCTACCGCCATGCTCCTCCAACCAGGTTCTCCATGCATCGGGTCGTCTTTCTATTCCGGATTTGCATTAACAAAGCCAATTTCTAGACGGCGATGACTCTTGTCTACCCTCCCTTATAGCCGTCATCTTTCTGGCGATCTGAGCCGCTGGTGGCCAACAAGAGTCCACCATTGTGTCTGTCGGCCAGGGTAGAGCAATAGTCCCCACCGCCAACCGGCACCTCTCACAACCATCTGTTATTGAATGATTTTATAGTCTTTTCTGCCTCTCTGCGGCCTCGCCACGGGTATCTTTTGCTTGGCCGACCCGAGCACTTATCGCCTTTTCTTCCGCGTGAATCCGTGGCTCACAAAAGAGCCCTTTTTCGGCCGGGAACTAAACTAAAGTCTAAAAAACGTTCATTGTACGCAATGAACACAGCGTGCTAGATTCGTTACTCCCTACAATCCATAATTAGACGATCCAGGCATGCCAATGAAAGCCATAATCAACACAAAAACCGTCAAGACCGTCACCGCAACGCTGTTGCTCGCAGCCTCCAGTTCTGCCTTTGCTGCCTATCCGGAAAAGCCCATCACCATCATCGTCCCCTGGGCGGCCGGTGGAGGCACAGACGCCACCGCGCGGACCATTGCCACCGCACTCGAAGAGGAGCTTGGCCAGACGGTCAACGTCGTCAACCGCACAGGCGGCAGCGGCGTCGTCGGTCATAGCGCCATGGCCACGGCTCGCCCCGATGGCTACACGCTGGGCCTGGTGACTGGCGAGCTCAACATGATGCACTGGCAGGGGCTGACCAACCTGACCTACGAAGACTACACCCCGATCGGGCAGATCAACTTCGACTACCCGGGGATTCAGGTCCGCGCAGATGCTCCCTATGAGTCTCTGGAAGACCTGGTAGCAGCCATCCGGGAAGAACCCAAGGGAACCTTCCAGGCATCCGGTACCGGTCTGGGGGGCGTCTGGCACCTGGCCTTCGCCGGTTTCCTGATGGATCAGGGTATGGAAGCTGACCGCGTCACCTGGATTCCCAGTCAGGGCGCCGCACCGGCCATGACCGAACTTGCCGCTGGCGGCCTGGAGATCGTTCCGAGCTCTGTTCCTGAAGCACGTTCGATGATCGAAGCGGGACGTGCCAAGAGCCTGGGCGTGATGGGACCGGAGCGCATCGAGAGCTTCCCTGACGTTCCGACTATCCAGGAGGCGATCGGCAGCGACTATCTTGTCGGCGAATGGCGCGGCATTGCTGGGCCAAAGGGAATGGATCCCGAGGTCGTCGCTACGCTGGAGACCGCACTGGAAGCAGCTTACAACAGCGATACCTATCAGGACTTCATGTCCCAGCAGGGGTTCGGCACCGAGTGGCGTAACGCGGAAGAGTTCGGCCAGCTGATGGTCGAGATGGACGCGGTCTACGGTGAGATCATCGAGAACGTCGGTCTGGGCAAGTAAGGATTGCTAGATGAGAGATTTCATCTTGGGGCTAGCCTTCATGCTGTCGGGCTGCATCGTCATCTATGTAGCCCAACAGTACCCGACGATGGCTAGCCTGCAATTTGGGCCATCTCTGTTTCCCTCCCTCATAGGGGGAGGGTTTCTTATAGGTGGTTTGTTCCTATCGGTAAAGCAGGTCCCCATTTTAAAGACCCAGTATGCCAGTAACACTCCGGGCAATAACCGGCCGCTTCCTATCCGGTCGCTCCTGGCGTCACTTCTTCCCTGCGTGATGATTATCTTCTATATCCTCACCAGTGAATTCCTGGGCGCAGCGGTTAGCCTCGCCATTGGTATTTTCGTTCTTATGCTTTCCCGTAAGGCTTCACTTCTTCTATCCCTGGCCGTATCCATACTCGCATCACTGATCATATATTTTATTTTCTCCACCTACCTAATGATTCCCCTTCCCGAAGGGTTGATGAGATTCTGGGGATAAGTCATGGATACCATTCTTCTAGGGTTACAGCTAGTCTTCAATGTCGAGACCTTGCTCGTCATTCTAGCCGCCTCCGTCTTTGGTGTTTTCGTTGGTGCCGTACCAGGTCTTACGGCTACCATGGCGGTGGCCTTGCTGGTACCGATCACCTTTTACATGGATCCGGTTCCGGCTATCGCGGCGATCGTGACCACATCTGCCATGGCGATATTCTCCGGCGACATTCCTGCGACCTATCTGAATATTCCTGGAACACCATCCTCCGCTGCCTATGTAGGTGACTCCCACCTTCTGGCGCGGTCCGGACGGGCCCGGGAAACCCTTGGCGTCAACCTGGTTTGCTCGGTATTTGGTGGAATCTTCGGCACCATTATTCTTGTCTTCGTTTCTCCGTCACTGGCGGAGGTCGCTCTTCAGTTCAGTTCATTCGAGTATTTCTGGCTGGCCTTGCTGGGTTTGAGCTGCTCGATCTTTATCGCTATCGGCTCCAGGGTAAAGGCCTTCCTGTCATTGATGATCGGCCTTCTCTTGTCCACTGTCGGGCTGGACATGATGAGTGGTGCTCCTCGTTTTACCTTCGGCATCCCGGACCTCATGGCCGGGATCAACTTCATACCGGTCATGATCGGCATGTTCGCGCTCAACGAGTTGATGCTCTTCTATGGTTCACGTGGCGATGGTAGAGCAATGCCGTCGCTTTCCAAGGATAGCGTCTTCAGCCAAGTTCCAGGACACCTGAAGGCCTACTGGCCCAACATGTTTCGCGGAGGATCGATCGGTACCCTGATCGGGGCGCTCCCTGGTGCCGGTGCCGACATAGCCGCCTGGATTTCCTACGCCGTGGGCAAAGGTCGCTCAAAGCAAAAGGAGGCATACGGGACGGGCCATATTGAAGGCATTGTCGATGCCAGCTCCGCCAATAACTCTGGCATCAGCGGCGCCTGGGTGCCGGCTTTGGTGTTCGGCATCCCGGGAGACTCCATCACGGCCATCGTCATCGGGGTGCTGTACATGAAGGGCATGAACCCCGGCCCCACCATCTTCATGGATGGCAGTGGGTTGATCTATGCGCTTTTTGTCGTCTTTTTCCTGGCTAACCTGGTGATGCTGCCCATTGGATATGCCGCAATACGGTCGGCAAAAGTATTTATCCTGACGCCAAGGAAGGTACTTATGCCGATTATCCTTTGCTTCTGCATCGTTGGCGCATTTTCGATCAACAATTCGATTACCGATGTCTGGATCATGCTTATTATCGGCGCGGTGGCATCGATCCTGGCGAGGTGCGATTTCCCGATGGCGCCCGCCATCCTGGGGCTGGTGTTGGGCACTACCCTGGAAAATAACTTCATGAGCTCCATGCTCAAGAGCAATGGCGACCTGCTGGCCTTCTTTTCACGCCCGATCAGCGCAGGGCTAGGCGCCCTCGTCATTCTGCTGTGGCTCTCGCCGTTGCTGACCATGGCCTACAAGAAGTTCAAGCACGCCAACTCCAACAAGGCACAGGAATTATCATGAGACGCTATACGACACCGTGGTTGGAAGATGTCCTGGTGACACTTTTCAGAGAGGCCGGCGCATCCGAAGAAGTCAGTCGGACGACCAGCAGCATCCTCATCGAGGGGGACCTGCTGGGACACCATACCCATGGGGTAAAACTGGCCAACGGCTACCTCAAGGACTTGAAGTCCGGCCATGCACGTGGTGATGCGTCGCTGCTCGAATCCCGCCAGATCAGCCCTGTGGCGGCGGCCTACGACGGACACTATATCCTCGGCCCTTACCTGGTCCAGAAGGCGCTTGAGCAAAGTGCTGATGCGGCCAGGACGTCGGGGATCGGTATCGTCAGCATCAAGCGATCCCACCACATTGCCTGCCTGGCCTCCTATCTGAAGCCCTTCGTCGATCAGGGGCTGATGCCGATCATCATGACGTCTGACCCGGCGGTAAAGTCGGTGGCCCCATACGGTGGGCTCGACCCAGTCTACACACCGAACCCGATCGCCATGGGAATCCCGAGCCGAATCCAGCCGATCATGCTGGACGTCAGCATGTCCACCGTCACCAACGGCAGCGTGGCCAAGGCCAGGGCCGAGGGCTCAAGGCTCGATCATCCGGTCATTCTCAGCAACCAGGGGGTCGTCAGCGATAACCCCGCTGACTACTTTACGGACCCTCAGGGCAGCATTCTCCCGCTTGGTGGGCGCGAGTTTGGCCACAAGGGCTTTGCCATGGGATTGATGGTCGAGGCACTGACCTCGGCCCTTGGTGGCTTCGGACGGAAGGACGATCCAAGTGGGTGGGGGGCCTCGGTGACCGTCATGGTGATCGATCCGGCACTATTTGCAGGGAGCAGCGACTTCCTCGACGAAACCGACCACCTGGTCGAAGCCTGTCTGCAAGCCAAGCCCGTTGACCCCGAACGTCCTGTGCGGCTGCCAGGCCAATCGGGGCTCAGGCGCCGCACCGAGTTTCTCGATCAGGGCATCCCGCTTCCCGGCGAAGTGGTCGCAGAGCTTCGCAGCGCCATCGAGGATTCGTCATTGAAAGGAACCCTGGACGTTTGAGCCATCAAGGCTGACCGCAATGCTGCGCCAGGGACGAATGAACCAGGGCGTTGTCCCTCGTCCCGGCTTCCTGGATAGCCCGGCTCACATAAGCCCGGCTCACATAAGCCCGGCTCACATGAGCCGGGCTATGCACGAGAGGCTATTGGCGTCCTGCGGGGGAAAGGCTGGACAACCACGCCCAGCCAGTATGTAAGCGCTCACTGGCACGAATTTACACGCCGGTATTGCAGAGCTCAGGCGCTCGTCGTACGCGCCCTAGGCGCTGTCCGAAAAGTCGACGAGCGAAGGTTAGACAAGGCAAAAATCGGTGAGAAAGCGCAGTTTACGGGGTGTAAATGAGCATTTTGACCGGGCTGGCGCACCAGCCGATTTTTAACGCCGTATTACCGAGCGCAGGCACTTTTCAGACAAGCCCTAGAAGGCGAGCATGCCCCCAAGCCCGGCTACCCAAAGGCCAATACCAAAGCTTGCGTGCGCCGTCAGGCTGCGAAGCCTGGCGATGTTAGGCCGAGGGGTCCTGCGGGCGGCGATGCCTGCGCCCAACCCCGGTTGCAGCACCAGAAACGGGGCGAGCACCGTCACCACACCGAACACCAGCGCGGGCACGAACACCGGTCGTTGCTGCCAATCCGATCCGACAAGCACCAGAAACACCAGGGCGAACACCACGCCCGTAAGATAGTGAAACGTCCACCCCAGCGCCGCCTCTGCGCGTATCGGCGCGCTTCCCGAGATGGGGCGATGGACGACAGTGCCTCCCGCCAGGTGACCCAGCCAGCGCCCCACCAGGGCGTAATCCAGGGAGGGAATGCCGAGTACCCGGCGCTGCGCCAGCGCGACGACATCCATGAAGGCGGTCGCCCCCACGCCAAGCCAAAGGGCATCAACCAGAAGTTCTGCCACTGCACTACTCCTCCAACAGAGAGAGCCCGCTGCCGAGCCGATCGAAGAGAAACGCATCCTGAGGGTCAAGAGACGGCAAGGTCGCGCGCTCTCTTGCAGATTCAGGCAAAGCCGAAGTAGCTTACGACCTCAAGTAAACTTGAGGTCAAGCGCCATGCTCGACATCTCCGAGGTCTCCCGGCAAAGCGGCGTCGCCGCGTCGAAACTGCGCTATTACGAAGAGATCGGGCTGATCCGCTCGATCGGACGTAGTGGGCTGCGGCGGGTCTTTGCGCCGGACGTGCTGTCACGCCTGTCGCTGATCGCCCTGGGACAGGCAGCCGGGTTCTCGCTGGCCGAGATAGGCGACATGCTTGGCCAGGAAGGCAAACCCGACATCGACCGCGAAAGACTGGGTGCCAAGGCGGACGCCTTGGACCGGCGCATCAAGCAATTGAGCGCGATCCGCGATGGCCTACGCCATGCCACGACCTGCACCGCACCCCGCCACCTGGAATGCCCCACCTTTCAGCGCCTGATGCGCATCGCGCTTGCCAGGCAGTCAGCGCGAGGGCCTGGACGACAAGTGGCGAATGGAGCGAAAGCAGCGAGAGGGGCGAAAGGGGCGAATGGAGCAAAAGAGGCGAGAACCCAGCATGGACAAACAAGACTGAAACGAGATGGCTGAACGGATCTCTGCCACTAGCGCAAAAAAGGCCCGGCTCCTCGAAACAGGAGCCGGGTCTTTTTCAACACGCGGATCAGGACGCCGGATCGGGTCAGCCGGGACGACGCTGGCCGCCTAAAGTAAGCACTTACATATCCCCGAAGCGTGATTGCAGAAGCGTCAGCGCCACCACCGGGGCGGTTTCGGTACGCAGGACCCGTGGTCCCAGGGTCAGCGCCGCAAAGCCTTGTGCCGTCGCCGCCTCGACCTCGCGCGGGGACAGACCACCCTCGGGGCCAATCAGCACGCAGGCGCTGGCGACGCGCTCGGCGCGCTCGAGCACGCCTGGCGTACCCGGGTGGAGCACCAGCCTGAGCGCCTCGTCACGCTGGCCCAGCCACTCGCTCAGCGCCTGCGGGGCCCTGACCTCGGGCACAGTGGCGCGGCCGCACTGCTCGCAGGCGCTCACCGCCACCGCCTGCCAGTGGGCCAGCTTCTTTGCCTCACGCTCGCCCTTGAGGCGCACATCGCCGTGCTCGGTGTACAGCGGAGTGATCGCGGCGACGCCGAGCTCCACCGCCTTCTGGATGGCGTAGTCCATGCGATCGCCCTTGGAGATCGCCTGCCCGAGATGGACGGACAAGGGCGATTCGCCCTTTCCATCGCGCACTTCGAGTATGTGAACGCTTACTTTCTTGCGATCGGACTCGGCGATGTCGGCACGGGCTTCGCGACCCTGACCGTCGAACAGCACCAGGGGATCACCGGGCTTGAGCCGCAGCACGCGCCCCACATGTCGCGCGGCTCCTTCAGGCAGAACGACGTCGCCGCCGGCGACAAGCGCGGCGGCGACGTGGATGCGGGGGCCCTGGAAGGCGGCGTCGCTCATCAGTGGGCGGTCGGCGCCTGCTCGCCCTGGGCAGTGCCCTGAGCATCGCCCTGCTCGGCCTCGCGGCGCTTCTTCTGGGCGTAGAGCGCCTCGAAGTTGACCGGTGCCAGCATCAGCGGCGGGAAGCCACCACGATTGACCAGGCTGTCGACACACTCGCGGGCGTACGGGAACAGCACGTTGGGGCAGAAGGCACCCAGGGTGTGGTCGAGCTGGTCACCTTCGATGCCGGTGATGCGGAACAGGCCGGCCTGTTCGATCTCGGCCAGGAAGCAGGTGGTGCCGCTCTCACTGTGGGTGACCTGGGCGGTGACCTTGATCACCACCTCGAAAAGGCCGTCGGCAACCTTGGTGCTGCGGGTGTCCAGGTCGAGGCCGACCTTGGGCTTGAACGGCTGACCGAAGACGCCAGGTGAGTTCGGCGCCTCGAAGGAGATGTCCTTGACGTAGATGCGTTGCAGCGAGAACTGCACCTGCGGCTTTTCCTGATCCTGCTGACCGGCGGCCTGGGCGCCAGCGTTCTGGTTGTTGTCGTCTGCCATGAGAAAGATCCTTGAATCGGGTAATCAGAAATCGTGCGGACGGTCACTTCTTGACGATGGGCAGGTTATCGGTCTGCCACTGGGTCATGCCACCCTTGAGCTTGAACACGCGCTCGAAGCCAGCCTTCTTGAGCTTGGCCGCCACGGCACCTGAGCTCTGGCCTTGCTTGCACACCACCACGATGGGCGAGGCCTTGACCTTGTCGAGCTCGTTGATACGGGAATCGAGGCTGCTCTGGGGAATGTTGCGAGCGCCGGCGATGTGTCCCGCCTTGAAGTCGTTCTTGTCGCGAACGTCCAGAATTACCGCGTCTTCGCGGTTGACCATCTGGGTCGCTTCGCTGGTGGTGACGCCACCGGCGTTGGCGTTGCGCAGCTCATACAGCAGCCAGGCCGTCAGCACGGCCAGGAAGGCAGCCACCAGCAACGGGTGATTCTGCACAAATTCGAACAGCTGATCGATCATGGGGTCGGCTAACTCTCGTCGGATGCAAAAATGGTGGTGGCCTGGGTGGCGAAATCGGCGTCCATGGCCTTTGTTACAAGATCTATGTCACAAGACCGGTGCCTCAAGGCCGGTGTTGCGAGTCCAGTCTACAGACCGGACGACGCGAGACGCAGGTACGATGCCCGCGCTCGATCACCGCTACCCGCCGCAGGGCGGCCAGTATACACGACTCGGGGGCGATGCCGCCTGCCTCCGGACACTGCCTCGTCGGGTCAATGACGACCGCTGCCAGCGTGCGATATGATGCCGCAAGGAGGATCGTGTCGCGAGCCTGAAACCGCAAGCCACGAGACTCACGAAGACGCGCCGATCTTATTGTCGGGCGCGCTTTCCGAATCGCCAGGCACCAGCGTTTACCCACGACACCCCAGGACATCCGGCGACGACGCCAGGCGTCGAGCGCCAACAAAAGGATGCCGGGCGAGGTCATCTTGAGCTAGAGGCAATTCCTCATGACGGATACTGCGACCGCACCGCGCCCGGTGGCGCTGATCATCCTCGACGGCTATGGACACAATGAAGACGCCGCGTCCAACGCCGTCGCCGCCGCCGACACCCCCAACATGGACCGCCTGTGGCAGCAACGCCCGCACACCCTGATCCACACCGATGGCCGCCACGTGGGCCTGCCGGACGGTCAGATGGGCAACTCCGAGGTCGGTCACATGAACCTCGGCGCCGGGCGCATCGTCTACCAGGACTTCACCCGCATCACCAAGGCCATCGAAGACGGCGAGATCGACGACAATGCCGTGCTGACCGCGCCCATCGACGCGGCGGTGAAGGCGGACAAGGCGGTCCACCTGCTCGGCCTGCTGTCCCCCGGTGGCGTTCACAGCCACGAGGATCACCTGCTGGCGGTGGCCGAGATGGCCGCGCGGCGTGGCGCCAAGCGCATCTACCTGCACGGTTTCCTCGACGGCCGCGACACCGCCCCCAAGAGCGCCAGGGCCTCCATCGAGCGCGCCAACGCCAAGCTCGCCGAGCTGGTGGGTCAGGACAACGGCTTCGTCGCCTCGATCATCGGCCGCTACTTCGCCATGGACCGCGACAACCGCTGGGACCGCGTCGAGAAGGCCTATCGCCTGATCACCGAGGGCCATGGCGAGCACCAGGCCGAGAGCGCCGAAGCCGGCCTCGACGCCGCTTATGAGCGTGGCGAGACCGACGAATTCGTCGCCGCCACCAGCGTGCGCCCGAACGGCAAGCCGGTCGCTGCCGAAGACGGCGATGCCGTGCTGTTCCTGAATTTCCGCGCCGACCGCGCCCGCGAGCTGACCCGCGCCTTCGTGCTCGAGGACTTCGACGGCTTCAACCGTCAAGTACAGCCGACGCTGGCCGCCGACGGCCTGGTCATGCTGACCCAGTATGCCGCGGATATTCCCGCGCCCTCGGCCTTCCCGCCAGCCGACCTGAACAACACCCTGGGCGAGGTCATGGAGAAGCGCGGCAAGACCCAGCTGCGCATCGCCGAGACCGAGAAGTACGCCCACGTCACCTTCTTCTTCTCCGGCGGCCGCGAGAAGGAATTCGAGGGCGAGAAGCGCGAGCTGATTCCTTCACCCCAGGACGTCAAGACCTACGACGAGAAGCCCGAGATGAGCGCCTTCGAGCTCACCGACACCCTGGTCGACGCCATCGACGGCGGCAGCTTTGACCTGATCATCTGCAACTACGCCAACGGCGACATGGTCGGCCATACCGGTGACTTCAACGCCGCCAAGGCCGCCATCGAGGCGGTAGACAAGTGCGTGGGTCGGGTGGTTGAAGCGATCGAGCGCGCCGGTGGTGCCTGCCTGATCACCGCAGATCATGGCAACGCCGAGCAGATGGTGCACCCCGAGACCGGCAACCCCCAGACTGCGCATACCACCTTCCCGGTGCCGCTGGTGTACGTGGGCAGCCGCGAGGCCCGGCTAAAGGACGGCGGTCGCCTGTGCGACCTGGCGCCGACCCTGCTGACCATGATGGGCGAGTCGGTGCCGGAGGAGATGACCGGCGAGGTACTGATCGAGCTGTCGTGAGACCTCTGCGCACCGCAGCCCCAGTCGCGCCATCGAGGCGCCAGCCCGGCAGCTGCCCACCCCCACGTACGACGCCGCCCCGCCCGGGGCGGCGTTGTGGGTTTGTCCGCGCGGCTGTCGCCGTGGGGGCAGCGGTCCTGTGGCTGGGTGGCCTGCCGCTCACTCCTGTGACACAGGCCGGCCTGCCGCTCGCTCAGGCCAGTCCCAGCGAGCAGCAGGCCAGGCAAAGGCTCGACGCCATCGGCGAGCGTATTCAAGAGGCCAGTCAGCGCCTGGCCAGCACCGATAGCGCCCGCGACCAGGCCAGCGAGGCCCTGCGCGAGGTGGAAACCGCACTGGCCGAGACCCACCAGCGCCTGGATACGCTGCAGGCCGAACGCCGCCGGCTCGATCAGGAGATGGCCGAGCTTGCGCATCGCCGAGAACTGATGGAAGCCGAACGCCGGGAGCAGCGGGCAGCCCTGGGTCGTCAACTCGATGCGCTCTATCGCATGGGCCTGACACCACAGTTGAAGCTGCTGCTGAATCAGGACGACCCAGCACGACTGGACCGCCTGCAGGCCTATCTCAACCATCTTGCCGATGCCCGCAACGAGCGCCTCGATCTGCTCGCTGAACTGGACCAGCGTCTGGATGACAACCGCCGCGAGCTCGAACACCGCAGCGAGGAGCTGGCTTCCCTGGAGGCCGATGTGGCGGCCCGTAGCCAGGCCCTGGCCAGGCAGAGCCGCGAGCGTCAGGCGCTGGTGGCACAGCTCGACCAACGCTACGACACCGAGGCCTCGAAGCTGGCCTCGCTGGACCAGGACCGGGCCCACGCCGAGCGGGTCCTGCGCGAGGTGCAGGAAACCATGGCACGGCTCGAGCGCCCGCCGCCGTCCACCGCCATCGAGCGCACCCGAGGCGACCTGCCGTGGCCGGTGCAGGGCATGATGCTGTCGCGCTTTCGCGAATCCCGCGGCGTCCACCGCAACGGCATCCTGATTCAGGCGCCATCCGGGACTTCGGTCGAAGCGGTTCACCCCGGCCGGGTGGTGTTCGCCGACTGGATGCGCGGCTTCGGCAATCTGCTGATCGTCGACCACGGCGACCAGGTGATGACCCTCTACGCCCACCTGCAACGCTTCGAGACGGAGGTCGGCAGCCGTGTGGAGCGTGGCCAGACACTGGGCCGCGTCGGCGTCAGCGGAGGCCGCGACGCTCCGGGGCTGTATTTCGAGGTACGCCGAGGCGGAGACCCCATCGATCCTGGTGGCTGGATCGCGCGGCGCTGAGCACACGCCATTTTCAACCATCCGGCCTAAGGCTATGCTTGAACCTTGCCCCTACGTCGAGCGGAGACCGCATGACCGAACCCCGAGCCGCCCACCGTCCCTCGCGCCTCAAGACACTGACCGGGACTTGCCTTGCGTGGTGCCTCGCCGCGACCCTGGCCTGGCCTTCGCTGGCCAGCGCCCAGGCGACCGACGATGATCTGCCGATCAGCGAGATCCAGGCCTTCTCCGAGGTGTTCGAGCGGATCAAGCGCGGCTACGTGGAAGAGGTCGATGATGCGACCCTGCTCAAGAACGCCATGCGCGGCATGCTCTCGGAGCTGGACCCCCACTCCAGTTACCTCGACGCCGAAGCCTATCGCAACCTGCGGGAGACCACCGAAGGCGAGTTTGGCGGGATCGGCATCGAGGTCGGGCTCGACGACGGCCAGCTGACGGTGATCTCGCCGATCGACGACACCCCGGCCGAGCGCGCGGGACTACAGGCTCAGGACGCCATCCTGCGCATCGACGAGACCCCCACCGATCGGCTATCCCTGCAGGAAGCGGTGGACATGATGCGTGGCGAGCCAGGCACCGAGATTCGCCTGACCGTGGTCGGCGCCGGCGATGGTGCTCCACGTGAGGTCACCCTGGCCCGGGAAATCATCCGTACCGACAGCGTGAAGAGCGACATCCTCGAGCCCGGCTACGGCTATCTGCGCGTCAGTCAGTTTCAGGCCCGCACCGGCGAGCAGGTAGAGGATGCCCTGACCGAATTGCGCGACCAGGGGGCCCTGTCAGGCATCGTGCTGGACCTGCGCAACAACCCCGGCGGCGTACTGCAGTCGGCGGTGGACGTGGCCGACGCCTTCCTCGACCGTGGCCTGATCGTCTACACCGAGGGGCGCCTGTCCGATAGCGACATGCGCTTTTCGGCAACCCAACGCACCGCGGCGCCGGACGTGCCGCTGGTGGTGTTGATCAACGGCGGCAGCGCCTCCGCTGCAGAGATCGTCGCCGGCGCCCTGCAGGACCAGCGCCGAGGCGTGGTGATGGGCACCGAAAGCTTCGGCAAGGGCTCGGTGCAGCAGATCATGCCGCTGGGCAATGGTGAAGGGCTCAAGCTGACCACCGCGCTCTACTACACCCCTAACGGTCGCTCGATCCAGGCCCAGGGCATCGAGCCCGACGTCGAGGTCGTGCGCGGCCGGCTCGAGGTCGCCGATACCAGCAACCTGCGCATTCGCGAGTCTGACCTGGAAGGACATCTTGGCGATGGTGGAGATCGCGCCGGCAGCAGCCGCAGCGATCGGCTGGACGGCGACTACCAGCTGGGCGAGGCACTGAATCTGCTGAAGGCGCTGAACGTGATCAGTCAGCGCGACACGCGCTAGGCCGGGCGACAAGGCCCTGGCCCGCACTCTGCCTGCCCCCTAGCGACAGCTAAGCGGCAGGCGCCCACGTGAGCCGGTGGCCTGCTGCATGATCAGGCGCTTGATCGGAGATAACCGGTCGACGCCGGAAAGCCCCAGGTTGCGCGCCAGCGTCAGGCCCGGGTGGCGGCTGCCGAACAGACGCCGAAAGCCTTCCATCAGCACCAGCATCATGGCGTTATCGCCACGCCGACGTCGCTCATAGCGTGCCAGCAGGCTCGGGCCGCCAGGTGCTACACCACGACGGCGTCCGTTCAGCAACTCTTCGCCCAGTACCGCCGCATCGAGAAAGCCCAGATTCACCCCCTGGCCGGCCAGGGGGTGAATGCTGTGAGCGGCGTCGCCGATCAGCGCAAGCCCCGGCAGGTGGTAGCGCTCGGCGTGGCGCTGGCTGAGCGGAAAACTCCTGGCCTCATCCAGCACCTCCACCGCACCCAAGCGATGATCCAGCGCCTCGGCCATGGCCTGGCCCAGCGCCGCCGGCGAGAGTGCCGCAAGACGTTCGGCTTCCTGCGGGGTGGTGGACCAGACGATCGAGCAGTAGTGGCTGTCTCCCGCCACCGTCAGCGGCAGGAAGGCCAGGGGGCCGGTGGCCAGAAAGGCCTGACGGGCTACACCGCCGTGACGCCGCTCGGTCTTCACCGTGGTCACCAGCGCGCACTGCCCGGTGTCCTGTTCACGTACCGCTATCCCGGCCAGTTCGCGCAGCGGTGAACGTGCACCGTCGGCGCCGACCACCAGCGGGGCGGCCAGCACGCTGCCATCATCCAGGGTCACCCGCCGACGAACGGCGCCGTCGTCCAGCGCCACCACCTTGCGACCATGCAGGCGTTGCACCTGAGGCAGCCTCGACAGCTCGGCTTCCAGCGCCGCAAGAATCACATCGTTTTCGACGATATGGCCAAGCACCGGTACGCCGGCCTGATCGGCGCGGAAGCCGACCTCGCCGGAGCCATCGGCGTCCCACACCTGCATGGCGGTGTAGGGCGTGGCGCGCCAGGCGTCGATGCGCGGCCAGGCACCGAGGCCTTCCAGCAACCGTCGAGACACCGGGGTCAGGGCGCTGACGCGGGGCGCCGGCACACTGCCCGGCAGGTCATCCGAGTCCAGCGGGCCCGGACGCGGGTCCACCATGGCGACCGTCCAGCCTTCCCGTGCCAGCAGCACGGCCAGTACGGCACCTACCATGCCGATACCGGCGATCACCACATCGACTCCCGTCGGCGCTGCCTTGGCGGCTGAACCCTCTGCCTGCTCCTTCATCGGCGTCTCGCTCTCCCAGTCTTCCTGACAATCACTGACTCGCTTGCACCACGTGCCTTTGCGGATTCGCCCTCAGGGGTCCTTTGCGGATTCGCCCTCAGGGTCGCGGCAACGCAGCGCACCCAGTGTACCGCCAAGGGCAATCCTATGCTCGACCGCCAGGCTTTCAGGGGCAGTGCCTGAAGGCTGCCTGACGCCATGGGAAGGCCCTGTGAGCCAGATGACACCAACGGGCCAGGGTTGCCCCTACCCAGTTATCGTTCGCTGCCCATGGCCCGCCTGGCGAGGCCCCGCCTCAGCGGCCCTGCGAGGTTCAGGCCAATCAGTCCCGCGGCACGGGCGTGGGACAGCAGTGGCTGGTCGATGCCGAACAGCCGAATCAGGCCGTCGCTGAAGCGCACCACATTGCGCTGGTCCGTTTCGCGGCGTCGCTCGAAGGCGGCCAGGGTCGCCGCGCTGCCAGGCGCCTGGCCGGCCTCGAGCCCTTGCTCGATGGCCTCGACCAGGTCGATCACCCCTCGCAGCGCGAGGTTGAAGCCCTGGCCCGCCACCGGATGCAGGGCGTGGGCGGCGTTGCCCAGCACCGCCAGTCCCGGCCGTGTCGTCTCCCGCGCGGTGACCAGCGACAGCGGGTAGACGTGACGCTGGCCGACCTTGACGAAGGCGCCGGCTCGATCGCCAAAGGCGGCCTGCAGCTCTTCGAGAAAGGCGCGGTCCGACAATGCCAGTCGGCGCTGTTCGCTGCCCTTTTCGTGGGTCCACACCAGCTCCATGGCCTGGCCCGGCAGCGGCAGCAGCGCCATCGGGCCTTGCCGTGTGAAGCGCTCGTAGGCAACGCCCTGGTGGGGGCGCCCGACCGCGACATTGGCGATCATTGCCACCTGATCGTAGGGGGCCGCGTCGCTCTCGATCCCCAGCGCCTCCTTGAGGCCAGAGCGACCGCCGTCGGCCAGCACGGTCAGGCCGGCCTCCAGCACGCTGCCGCTGGACAACCACAGACGATGGCCTGCGGCCACGGGTTCGATACGCTCCACCCGAGCCGGACAGTGCCAGTCGAGCGGCAGTTCGGCCAGGCGGCGATGCAGCACCCGCCCCATCCAGGCGTTGGGTACCACGTAGCCGAGCGCCTCGACGCCCATTTCGTCAGCACGCAGGCGCGTCGCACCAAGGCGTCCCTTCTCACTGACATGGATCAGCGAGATCGCGCTGGCCTTCGCGGCCATGGCCGACCACACCCCGAGGCGCGAAAAGTGCGCGGCGGACCCCGCCGCAATGGCGCTGGCGCGGGCGTCGAAGCTTGGCTGCCAGGCGTCGTCTTCACCCGCCGAAGGCGCCGCTTCCTGCGGCGACGGTGCGAGTGGTGCCATCGGTGCGGCCTCGACCACCGCGACCTTGAGGCCGGAGTGTTCGATCAATTCCGCCAGGGCCGCCCCCAGGCTCGCCCCCACCAGCCCCCCGCCGATGATCGCCACGTCGACCCGCTCGACCGCATGGCCACCTTCCTGGCAAGACGCCTGAGGGGCGTTCGCTGAAAGGCGGCTTGCCGTTGGTTCCACAGTGCTCTCGGGGGTGTCTTGCGGCATTACTGTATTCCTGTAATAACTTTACGTAATCAAACATTTATTAGCGTGCTAGTTGGCTATAAAGCCACCAACTGCCCTGGCGAAACAGCACCCTGATTTATAACTCAACCACCAGCATCCCTCCCTTGCAGGACCTGCGACACGACACTCTTCTGGAAAATTGGCGCACCCATGTGCGCGGTAATCCGACGATCATCCGGTCCACGACTACCCGGCCGTCGACCAGCGGCGGCGCCCCGGGCGGCGGCGAGAAGAGTCCAACACACCAGAGGCACGCACCGATGAAAAAGCTGTGATCGCCGAGAAAGGCATGATCGCCAAGGATAGGTAAGCGGCCGATTCGCTGGCGACTCGAGCCCAGAAGTGCGCTGCCGGATCGATCACACCATCCAGCATAGCAGGCTCTGGCGACGGGAAAAGGAGGGAAAAATCCCGAACTTTGCAGGCATCGTTCGGGACTTTGGCAAGCGTCAGTGGGTGGTGGGAGGCGTCTCGTCGACCTGCTCGACCTGCGGGGTGCCAGGGTGCTGTTCGGTATAGAGCAGCATCGCCGCCATGCGGGCGTGTTCGGTCAGGGCAAAGAGGTCGTTTTCGTTCTCGGCGCTGTCGTCGATATCGGTCTCGATGGCGGCCAAACCCGCGAGATCCTCGATGGCCTCCCTGAGCGGCTCGGACCACTTCTTTCTGGGCGCGTCGCCTGCATCCTCCACCACTTCGAGAAAGCCGAGGGTCCACTCCTTGAGGCCCTGGGCCCGCTCGGCCAGCGAGAACATCTCATCAGGCAGCAGCGGTTCGAAGTTCAGCTCAGTGCTGGCCAGGGCGTCCAGGGTCTGGCGGCGCCAGCCGAGCAGACGTTCGGCGCTGGGCTCGTCTCTGGGCTGGTCGACCCCGAGGGTCAGGCAGACCTCCTCGAGCCAGGCCTCGGCGGTGAGGTCGTGCAGGCCGAGTGCCGCGCACAGGCGCCCGTCGAGAAAGGCCGGCGACTGCATGCTGCCATGCAACAAAAAGGTGTCGGCGATGGTGGAGAAGTCCTGGCGTTCGTTGATCAAAGACATGATGATATCCGCTGAAGAAGAGGTTCAGGGTGGCAATACCGCGGCGCCCCCGGGGTGACCAGAAGCCGCTTGCCAATGGCATCGGTAAGCGCCGTCGGTGCTCCCGTCTTGAGGTGTCGCGTTGACCCCCCGCTGAAGGCTCTCTTATAGTGACTCGCAATCGATCCCCGATGGTAACGCATCCTGCCCGTTCGGCGCTGCGTTAGCCAAGGCCCGCCCCGGAGCCAGGCCCATGAATGACACCAAGCGGCATACCACCGACATTACGCTGCTAGAACGCCCCTACACCATCGCCTGTGCCCCCCAGGAGCAGGAGGGACTGGAGCGTGCTGCCCGCTATCTGGACCAGGCCATGCAGGGGATCCACGCCCAGGGCAAGGTGGTGGATCGGGAGAAGATCGCCATCATGGCTGCACTCAATCTGGCCCACGAACTGCTTGGCCTGCGTGACGAAAAGCGTGCAGGCGAAGCCAGTCTGAGCGAGCTGAACACCCGCCTGGAGCAGGCGCTCGCCAAGGCGCCGAGTCGCGATTCCGACGTCTGATCAAGGCTGATCAGGGCTTTCGGTACCTAAACCCGCACCACGTCCCGTAACGCCCCGGTGGTCCGCGCCCCGCCTCATCTGCGAGAGCCGTGCCAGCACCTCATCCCCTTGCTGGTGTCTCGCGACCAGCGCGCCTGGTCGACACTGCCTCCTAAAGCACTCGAAGGCATCTTCACTTTGGCGCCAGGCCCCGGTCTGGTAGCATGGAGGAGTTCCCTGGGGTGTGCGCCAGTCGTTACAGTCCCTCGAGCCTATGCGCAGTACCCAGGGGGCCAAATGCTAGCCGGGCCCGTGTGCAAGTCCGTGCGACGGAAAGCCTGACGGCTCGGCTGCGGCCACCCACCTTGAACCTATGGGTTCAAGGGCCAGAACGACAGCGGCACTCTGGGGAACCTCGAATGAACGATCTGCGCTCTTCCATTGACGCACAGATGACGCTCGGACACTTGTCACGTACCGAGCTGCGGCGCGAACTACGCCGCCGCCGCCGGGCCCTGAGCCCGCGCCAGCAGCAGGCCGCCAGCCAGTCACTATTGGCTCGCCTGCGTCGCCTTCCTGAACTGCTGAGTGCCCGTCGCGTGGCGCTCTACCTGCCCAATGACGGGGAGATCGATCCTCGCCCCCTGCTCGACTGGCTACGCCAGCGGCGCGCCCAGGCCTATCTTCCGGTGCTGCGCCCCCTGAGCGACAATCGCCTGTGGTTCGTCCGCTACGACGAGCACACCCCCATGGTCGCCAATCGCTTCGGCATCAGCGAACCCTGCAGCCGTCACGGCGCCCATCCGTCGCGCCGTCTGCCGCCCTGGGCGCTGGACGCCATCCTTCTACCGCTGGTGGGCTTCGACGACGCCGGCCAGCGCCTGGGCATGGGTGGAGGCTTCTACGATCGCACCCTGGCCTTCGCCCATCCCGACAGCGGACAGGGCGGCCCCAGGCCACGCCTGATCGGCCTGGCCCATGACGTCCAGCGCGTCGAACGCCTGCCGGTGGCCTCCTGGGACGTGCCGCTGAACGCCATCGTCAGTGATCAAAGAGTGATCCGCCCTGCCTGAAACGCCTCCGGCCGCCCCTGAGGGCGGCCGGAGTTGGATCTATGCCGATGTCGTGACCATGGTGCCTGGTGCCTCAACCTCCCACCAGCGCCTGGGCGTAGCCGGTCGCCACGACTCCCAGGCCGAACACCAGCACCAGTGACATGATCAGATCGGGCTTGCGTTTCATTCCTGACTCCCTTCATACGGCCGCTTGCCGTATTGTCTTGATGTTGTGGTCAAAGCGACTGACTCAGACTATAGGGTGATCACCCACGTATGGCAATCATCACGCTTCCACGATGAAGCCCGTCAGCCAGGCGTCATCATGCCCAGCAAGTAAGTCAGCGCTTGCGCGCGCAGGATACGCCGCTTTGCCTCGACTTCCAAGACGTCATCCCGCCATGGCTATGCCATAAACAGTTGGTAGGCGGGATTGTCACTTTCCTTCCAATAGCGATAGCCAATGGCGTCAAAATGTTCCTCGACGTGGGAGCGATCCCCGTTGGGAATCTGCATGCCGACCAGCACCCGACCATAGGCAGCACCGTGGTTGCGGTAGTGGAACAGCGAGATGTTCCAGTCCTGGGGCAGATGGGTCAGGAAGTTCATCAGCGCGCCTGGGCGCTCGGGAAATTCGAAGCGATAGACTTCCTCGGTGAACTCGGTACGGGGCCTGCCGCCGCCCAGATGACGGATATGCAGCTTGGCCAGTTCGTTGTCGGTCAGATCCTCGACCGGGTAGCCCGCCTCGATCAGTTTGCCGATCAGCGCCTGGCGATCCTCGCCGCCCGGCTTGACCTGTATGCCGACGAAAATGTGGGCCTGGTCGGCATCGGCGTAGCGATAGTTGAATTCGGTGACCATGCGCTTGCCGATGGTGCGGCAGAACTTCTTGAAACTGCCAGGTCGCTCGGGAATGGTCACCGCCAGGATCGCCTCGCGCTGTTCGCCGAGTTCGGTACGCTCAGCGATATGCTGGAGCCGATCGAAGTTGGTGTTGGCGCCAGAATTGATGCATATCAGGGTCTGGCCCTCGGCCCCGGTCTCCTGGATGTACTTCTTGAGACCGGCCAGCGACAGCGCGCCGGAGGTCTCGGACACCGCCCGGGTATCCTCGAAGATATCCTTCACCGCCGCACACATCTCGTCGGTGTTGACGGTGATCACCTGGTCCACCAGGTCCCGCATCAGGGAAAAGGGAATCTCGCCGATCTGCGCCACCGCCACGCCCTCGGCGAACACCCCGACCTGTTCAAGGATGACCCTTTCACCGGCCTCCAGCGCGGCCTTCAGGCAGGCGCTGTCCTCGGCTTCCACCCCGATCACCTTGATCTCCGGGCGCAGGTACTTGATGTAGGCCGCCATGCCGGCGATCAGGCCACCACCGCCCACCGGAATAAACACCGCATCGATGGGGCCGCTGTGCTGACGCAGGATCTCCATGGCCACGGTGCCCTGTCCGGCGACCACATCGATATCGTCAAACGGCGGGATATAGGTGTAGCCGTGGGCCTCGACCAGCTCCTGAGCGTGCTCTGCGGCGGCGGCGAAGGCGTCGCCCTTGAGGATGACCTTGGCGCCCCAGCCGCGTACCGCAGCCACCTTGATCTCCGGGGTGATGCGCGGCATCACGATCACCGCCTTGACGCCCATCTGCTTGGCCGCCAGCGCCAGGCCCTGGGCATGGTTCCCGGCGGAGGCGGCGATCACGCCCTTGGCTTTCTGCTCATCGGTCAGGTGAGCCATGCGATTGTAGGCACCGCGCACCTTGAAGGAGTGCACCGGCTGAAGGTCTTCACGCTTGATCAGAATCTGATTGTTGAACCGTCGCGACAGCATGGGCGCAGGTGAGATCGGCGTTTCTCGGGCGGCTTCGTAGACCCGGGCCTGGAGAATCTTCTTGACGGTAGCTTCGAGCATTCTGGTATCCAGCGTGAGGGAGGCGGGCAAAACCCCTATTGTTAGCATCGCCTCACGCCCAACGTCCAGCGCCAGCCACCCCAGGCAGACATTGCTTGCCTCAGTGCCGAGCTGCCGCGACCGCGATGAGGGCGGAAGCGGGCGGAGCCCAGGCACCACGGTGACACGCCACACAGCGTTTCTTCCGTCTTTCGCGATGCCCTATAATGGCCGCAGCTTTCCTCTTCTCACGCTCCCCATCGCAGGTATTCCATGACCCAGGACGAACTCAAGGACGCCGTCGCTGCCGCCGCCATCGACGAGGTCCGCCCGATGCTCGGCCGTGACATCGTGATCGGTGTCGGTACCGGCTCCACCGCCAACTGCTTCATCGACCGCCTGGCAGAGCTGCGCGGGGACTTCCGCGGAGCGGTGGCCAGCAGCGAGGCCAGCGCCCAACGATTGAAGGGGCACGGCATCGACGTCTACGAGCTCAATGAAGTCGGCACTATGCCGGTCTATGTCGACGGCGCAGACGAAGTGAACGCCCACCTACAGATGATCAAGGGTGGCGGCGCCGCGCTGACCCGCGAGAAGATCGTGGCGGCCTGCTGCAAGACCTTCATCTGCATCGCCGACGCCTCCAAGCGGGTCGAGCGCCTGGGCGACTTCCCGCTGCCCATCGAGGTGATTCCCATGGCCCGTTCCTACGTCGCCCGGGAACTGGTCAAGCTTGGCGCCGATCCGGTCTACCGCGAGGGCGTGGTCACCGACAACGGCAATCAGATCATCGACTGCTACGGCCTCGACATCGATGACCCCGTCGCCCTGGAGACCCGCATCAACGCGATCGTCGGAGTGGTGACCAACGGCCTGTTCGCCGCTCGTCCGGCGGATATCCTGCTGATCGGCGGCGCCGACGGCATCAGCCGGCATCTACCCGCCTGAGCCCGGTCACCTGCCTTGGCTGTGGCCAAGCAGCCGGTCCAGGCCAGCGAGGGTGGCCTCCAGCGCACCCCGGTGGGTGTCGATGACACCTTGCCCGGCCTCGCTCAGCCGCTTGCGCTGTTCTGCATCCTCGAGCAGCGCGGCGACACGCTCGACCAGCTCGTCGGCGTCGGCGATCTCGACCAGCGCGCCGGCGTCTCTCAGCAGCTGGGCCACGTCCTCGAAATTGTCGAGATGCGGGCCGGTCACCACCGGCACACCCATCAGCGCGGGTTCGAGCAGATTGTGGCCGCCGATGGGCACCAGACTGCCGCCGACGAAGGCCAGGTCCGCGGTACCGTAAAGCGCCTGCAGCTCACCCATGCTGTCGCCAAGATAGATCTCTGCCCTGGCGCTGGGGACGCGTCCCCGGGAGCGCCTGACGGTCTCGAAGCCGGCCTCCTGGCACAGCCTGGCGACCTCTTCGAAGCGCTGCGGATGGCGCGGCACCAGCACCAGCAGGATATCGGGAAAGCGCGCCTGAAGGCGGCGCTGGACCCCGAGCAGCAGCTCATCCTCACCGGAATGGGTGGACCCGGCGACCCAGATCGGGCGATGCCCGATGGCTGCGTGCAAGCGCTCACTCACCTTCAGGGATGCATCATCAAGGGCCATGTCGAACTTCATCGATCCTACGACCTGGATGTGGTCGGACGCCATGCCCAGTTCGACGAAACGCTCGGCATCCTCACCGGACTTGGCCGCCAGCCAGTCGACACAGGCCAGCGACTCGGCCATCAGCGGGCGCAGGCGCCGATAGCCACGAAAGGCACGGGGCGACAGGCGGCCATTGACCACCGCCACCGGGATACCCCGCCTGGCGCAGGCCCTCAGCAGGTTCGGCCACAGCTCGGTCTCGAAGAAGATCGCCTGACGAGGGGCCAGACGCTGGACAAAGCGGCGCGCGGCGCCGGGAAAGTCGAGCGCCACGAAGACATGGCTCAGGGGAGCGGCCGCCTCGGCCTCGGGAACGTCGTCCACCAGCGAGAGCACTCGTTCGGCACCGGTGGCGGTCATGGTGCTGACCACCAGTCGGTGATCAGGGTGGCGTAGGCGCAGGGCGCGTATCAGCGGTCGTGCCGCCACCACCTCGCCCACCGAGGCGCAGTGCAGCCACAGCCGCGGGCGCTCGTCGGCGAAGGGCCGCAGACAGCCCATCCGCTCGCCACGAGCGCGATCCGGCAGCTGTTCGCGCCAGACCCGTCGCCAGATCAGCGGCGACAGCAGCCCGATGGCGCCTGAGTAGGCGAGCCGTGGCCAGCTCACCCTCAGCTCTCGCGATCGAGGATGGTCGAGATCATGGCGGTGGTCGAGACACCATCCTCGAAGCCGAGCACCTTGACCTCGCCCCCGGCGTCACGCACCGCTTCGCCGCCGGCGATATCCTCGGGCCGGTAGTCCCCGCCCTTGACCAGCACGTCCGGCAGCACCGATTCGATCAAGCGAGCCGGCGTATCCTCGGCGAAGGGCACCACCCAGTCCACCGCGCCGAGCCCGGCCAGCACCTGCATGCGGCGATTGAGCGGATTGATCGGCCGCTTGGGGCCCTTGAGCCGACGGATCGAGGCGTCGTCGTTGACCGCCACGATCAGCCGGTCACCGAGCTGGCGGGCGTGCTCCAGGTAGGCCACGTGGCCGGCATGAAGAATGTCGAAGCAGCCGTTGGTCATCACCACTCGCTCGCCACGGGCCTGGGCGGCGCGCACCGCCAGCACCAGCGGTGATTCCTCGATAACGCCGAATTCGGCCAGCTTGTCGCCGTGCAGCGCGGTGTAGAGCTCGGCGATGGACAGCGTCGCGGTGCCGGGCTTGGCCACCACCAGACCCGCCGCCAGATTGGATAGGGTCATGGCCTCGGCGAAGCCGTGGCCGGCGGCCAGCGCCAGGCCGAGCACCGCGATCACGGTGTCGCCGGCACCGGTGACGTCGTAGACCTCACGGGCCCGGGTCGGCAGGTGCAAGGGGTCATGGCCTTCGCGAATCAGCGTCATGCCCTTCTCGCTACGGGTGATCAACAGCGCCTCGAGCTCGAGCTCCTCGCGCAGCGCCTCGCCCTTGGTGGCCAGGATATCGTCGCTGGGGCAGGGCCCGACCACCGCCTCGAACTCGGCCAGGTTGGGGGTGATCACGCTGGCACCACGATAGCGCCGGAAATCGCTGCCCTTGGGGTCCACCAGCACCCGCTTGCCGGCCCGGCGCATTTCCGGGATCACCATCTCGACGTTGGCCAGGGTGCCCTTGCCGTAGTCGGACAGGATGATCAGGTCGAAGTTGTCGGTGGCCTCGATCAGCCTGGGCGCCAGCTCCGAGGTGTCGATCTTGTCGAGTCCATCCTCGAAGTCCAGCCGGATCAACTGCTGGTTACGGCTCATCACCCTGAGCTTGGTAATCGTGGGCATGCCGGGAGTACGGTGAAAGTGAGTACTTACTCCCACCTCCTCCAGGCGCGCGGTCAGACGGTCGGCATTGTCATCATCACCGACCAGTCCGGCCAACGCCGCGTGGGCGCCCAGGGAGGCGATGTTCAACGCCACGTTGGCGGCACCGCCCGGACGATCCTCGCACTCTTCCACGCGCACCACCGGCACCGGGGCCTCCGGCGATATCCGGGAGGTGCCGCCGTGCCAGTAGCGGTCCAGCATGACGTCGCCCACCACCAGCACGCGGGAGCGCTCAAGCGCGGTCAGATCAAGCTTCATCGGGTGACTCCTTATCGAGGTCGGAGCGGTGTTGCGAGGCGGTGTCGGCGAGCAGGGTATCGAGTCGCTCGATCACGTCGTCGGCGCGAATCAGCGACATCGCATCGGGATGGCGTACCCGCTGACCCCAGGTGATGGTGTCGGGATCCGCCTGGAGGAACTCCCGTACGGCGTCAGGGTAGCGATTGACCACGTAGTCGCGCCACAGGTAGGGCGCGGCGCGATCGGGGTTGGTGGTGGCAAACAGGCCCACCACCGGGGTAGCCAGGGCGTTGGCCATGTGTACCGGGCCGGAATCCGGGGCGATCACCACCCGGGCGCGATCGATCAGCGCCAGCAGCCCCTTGAGCGAGGTGGCGCCGATGGCGTCGATCACCGCCTCGGGGTGACACAGCGACTGAATGCGCGAGCCCATCTCACGCTCCTGGGTACTACCGCCCCCGGTCATCACCGTCTTCAGACCAAACTGGGTCCAGGCGTGCTCCACCACGGCGGCGTAGCCTTCCGCCGACCAGTTGCGAAAGTTGCGCAGGCGCGGATTGGCACAAGGACTGATCAACAGGTAGGCGCTGTCGCCGGTGAGCTCCCAGGCCTCGGCGTAGGCGCTGTCCGGCACCGGCAGTCGCCACTCCAGCGAGGTATCCTCGACTCCCAGCAGGCGCGCGAAGTCCATGAACGACTCCAGCACGTGGGCCCGCTCACGCGGGGCCAGCTGACGATGCGTGAACCAGTACTGACGGTCCTTGGCCCGCGCCGGGTCGAAGCCCACCCGCACCTTGGCCTTGAGTCCCAGCGACAGCACGCTGGCTCTAAGTGCCTGCTGCATGTGCAGCAGCACGTCGAAGCGGGTATCGGCCAGCTCGCGCCATAGCGCCCGCATGCCCTTGAGGCCGGTCGACTTGTCGTAGACGACGAACTCGACCCCTGACAGGCCGGTCAGTAGACTGTATTCGCCCTTGCCGACGATCCAGGTGATCCGCGCCTCGGGCCATTGGCGCTGCAGGGCTCGAACCGTGGGCACCAGATTGCACACGTCTCCCAGGGCAGAGAGACGCAGCACGCCGATGTGGGCAGGACGAGCGGGCAGAGGATGCTTCATGCGGTTGGCAACGTATCAGTCAGGAAAGGTGGGCATTTTATACGATGCCACCAGTTTATGTGACGCTGTACCGCGGCCACAAATCGGACCCGCTCTGCTGGCGCCAGAATACTGGCGCGAGGCAGGCCTGGTGACCGGACAGGCGCCGGGTCGCGGCCAGAGTCTGTTTCTCGAGGTGGGCGATCGTCAGTGGGTGCTGCGGCCCTACCGCCGCGGCGGTCTCGTCGCCCGGCTATCGACCTCCCGTTACCTGTGGACCGGGCTCGAACGCAGTCGCGCCTTTCGCGAAGTGCGTCTGACGGCACGGCTTTACCAGGCCGGCCTGCCGGTGCCGCGGCCGGTGCTGGGAGGCGTCGTTCGTCATGGCCCAAGCTACGAGGCCGCGCTGATTACCGAACGCCTGCCGGCCACCCGAGCGTTGGCAGAGCATCTCGGTGCCGGTGACCTGGCCCCGGGCCTGCTCCATGAAGTGGGCCAGGTCATCCGACGCTTCCACGATCATGGCCTCGACCATGTCGACCTCAACGCCCGCAACCTGCTGGTCGACGACAGCGACCGGGTCTGGCTGATCGACCTGGACCGCTGTCGCCTGCGCGCCCCTGGCAAATGGCGCGAGGGCAATCTGGCGCGACTGGGACGTTCGCTGGCCCGCTTCTGCGTCGACGAGACGTCGGCCCAGCAGGCACTCGAAGAGATCCGCCGCGGCTATAGCGACGCCTAGCCTGTGACCGATAGCGGCCTGTAATCGATTCTCGGCTCCAGAACACTTATACAGCAACGTCTACAGCGATAGCGGCCGCTTACTCACCTCTCTGAGCAAGCGGTGTCACTCGTCAGACGGCAGGCCGGCCAGCGAGCACGTCGTCATAGACCTGAGTCAGCCCCTCAACATGCTGCGACAGCAGGAAGTGCTGCTTGACCCGACGTCGCGCCTCTTCGCCCAGACGTCGCCTGAGCTCGCCATCTTGCGCCAACTCCAGCATGGCGGCGGCCCACTCGGTGGCGGATTCGGGGTCTGCCAGGCGGCCACTGTGAGCGTCGATCAACTCGGGGATGGCGCCACTACGCGAACCGATCACCGCCTTGCCGGCGGCCATGGCCTCGATCACGGTCAGGCCGAAGGCCTCGTTGCGCGACGGCACACAGACCACGTCGAGCACCTCGAACAACCGCGCCAGGTCACGCCGAAAGCCGGTAAAGGTGATGCGCTGCGACAGTCCCTGCTCGGCGACCAGCGCCTCGAGCTCGGCCACGTACTCCTCACGACTGCCCTCCTCGGCGCTGAGTCCACCGATGATGACCCCATGGACATCGAGCGCCGGATGCTCGGCGATCAGTCTCGCCAGGGCCTCGACGAACACCCGCTGCCCCTTGCCAGGCGTCAGTCGCCCCGCCACCCCGATGGTGGTGGCCGACGCCGGCAGCCCGAGGCTTGTGCGCAGGGCGCGCCGCTCGCCGGCGTCCAGACGCGGCGCCAGCGGCGCCGGGTCGATCCCCAGATACAGACGCTGGATACGCTCGGCCGGCAGGGCGAAGGCCTTGACGTTACGTCGCCGGGTCGCCTCGCTGATGGACAACAGCCGCGACACCCGTCCGTAGGCCCAGCGGTGATACAGGTCCTGCTTCGGCCGGGTGACCCCCATATGGTCGGTGAACACCACCTTTAGCCGCGGCCGCAAGGTCGCCAGCAGGGCTGCCAGGCGCAGGTCGCTGGACTTGTGGCAGTGCAACAGGCGGATGTCGTGACGGGCCAGGTACTCAAGCCACCGGCGCACACCGAAAAGCGCCGAGCCTCTGGAGCGGGCAGTCAGCGTCGGCACCCCGGCATCATCGAGGCTCCTGGCCACCCGCGAGTCGCCCAGTGCCAGGGCATGCACCTGCCACCCCTGAGCGGCAAGCTCCGGTATAATCCTCGAAGGATACATTTCCAGTCCGCCCCAGCCGTCCGACAGGCAGATGTGCATGACCTTGTGACTCAAGGTGGTCTCCTTTCCGATAGCGGGGCTCGGGAGCCCAAATGACAGCAACGACGGCCTCGGCCGACGCTCGTGCCCCTCGACTGCTGGTGGTACGCAACGACAAGCTTGGCGATTTCATGCTCGCCTGGCCAGCACTCGCCGCCCTCAAGAAGGCCAAGCCCGCCCCTCATGTCAGCGTGCTGGTACCCGCCTATACGGCGCCGATGGCAAGGCTCTGTCCGTGGATCGACGACGTCGTCATCGACCCGGGTGAACAGGCGCCGAAGGATGCCCAGCGTGCCCTGCTGGCGACACTGCGCCAGGGCGGTTTCACGGCGATGCTGACGCTCTACTCCACCACCCGCATCGGCTGGCTCGGCCTTCGCTCGGGGATCCCCCTGCGCATGGCGCCAGCCACCAAGTGGGCCCAGCTATTCTACAACCGTCGCGTCACCCAGCGCAGATCCCGTTCGGCCAAGCCTGAATACATCTACAACCTGGAACTGGCCGAGGCCATGATTCAGGCGCTGGGACTCTCGTCAGGACAGCCGTCGCAACAGCACCCCGCGCCCCCCTACTGGCCCCTGGCCCCGCAACAACGTGACGCTCAGCGTAGCGCGCTGGGCCAGGCGCTGGGACTCGACGACACGCGCCCTTGGGTGTTCCTGCACCCGGGCAGCGGCGGCTCGGCGGTCAACCTGACTCCCGAGGCTTACGCCGGGCTTGCACAGGGTATCGATCGGCGCCTGGCCGAGTCGGGTGAGCGTCCGCCCCACTGGATACTTACCGCCGGCCCCGGCGAAGAAGCCGTGGCCGATGCCCTGGTCAAGACGCTGGACGAGGCTGGGCTCAGTGCTTACCGACAGCCGGCCTGCGCAGGGCTCGCCGACTTCGCTCGCAGTCTGGCGGCGGCCGACGCCTTTATCGCGGGTTCCACCGGCCCGCTGCACGTGGCAGGCTGTCTCAACCTGATCACCGTCGGCTTCTACCCGTCCCATCGCTCGGCCACCCCGCTGCGCTGGCAGACCTGCAACGACGCCGATCGGCGACTGGCGTTTCATCCGCCGACGGATGCCGCTCACCAGGACATGTCGGCCATCGACCTGGAGGCCGCCGCCGCCGCCACTGCAGCGCGCCTGAGGAAGGTCAACCACCATCGGTCGACGGCATAGCAACAGCGTATAGGCGCATCCCACTCGCCACAGCGTATCGGTTGTTGGCACCAGCACCCCATCAAGCCCTTCGTATAGGCAGGCCCCATGACCCCGATTACCGGCATCATCATTACCCTCAACGAGCAGGACAACGTCGAGGAGGCCATCGCTTCGCTGGCTCCGGTGTGCGACGAGGTGATCGTGGTCGATTCCGGCAGCAGCGATGACACCGTTGCCCTGGCCGAGGCCGCCGGCGCTAGAGTGATCCATCAGCCCTATCTGGGCGATGGTCCGCAGAAGGCCTTCGCCGTCCCTCAGGCGTCACATGACTGGATCCTGGCGCTGGATGCCGACGAGCGCCTGGACGACGACGCCGTGGCGGCGATTCGCGAGCTGTCGCTGGACGACCCGCGCAAGGCCTACCGCTTCAAGCGTCGCAACTTCGCCGGCCGCCACTGGATTCGCGCGGCGGGGTTCTACCCGGACCCGGTGACCCGGCTGTACAACCGCACCACCTCGGGCTATCTGCCCAAGAAGGCGCACTCCTCGGTCCAGGCACCGGAGGTGGTCGACGTGGACGCCCATCTGCGTCACTTCACCTACCGTGACCTGTCCCACTGGATGCAGCGCATCGATCAACTGTCGACCCGCGACGCCTGGGCGATGAAGGAACGTGGTGTCACCCCCTCGTCGACTCGTCCCACGCTACACGCGATGACCGCCATGCTGCGCAAGCTGGTGCTCAAGGGCGGGCTGCTGCAGGGCCAGGATGGCATGACCGTCGCCATCACGACGGCATTCCATGCGTACATGAAGTATGCAAAGCTGAACGAACTGTACGAGAACGAGCGAGCCGATCGCTGATTCGTATCGGTTTCACGGAACGACACCTGGCGCCTCGATCATGCCCCTGCACCGCCCCGCCACTTCGACCTGGCTTCGCTGGGCCGTCCATCTGATTCTCGGCCTGTCCGTGGGCCATGCCCTGGTCATGGTCACCCGGCTGCCCGGCTGGTGCCTGCCGCTGCCGGCACTGGTGTGGTGTGCCCTGGCCGGATGGAAACGCTGGGGCGCGCCACCTCCACCACGACTGCGGGTGCAGGTGATCCCCTGGGCGCTGGCGCCACTGGCCTTCTGGGGCATCTACGTCTACCTGGCCAACAGCTTCGGCCAGGTGGACATGGGCGCGGTCTATTTCCACCTGCAGGCGGGCATTGCCAAGCACGGCGGCAGCGAGCGCAGCGTGGCGGCGATACTGTACACCGCAGCCATGTTGCTGATTCTGGCGGCCTACACCTGGCTGGTGCGAGCCGACTACCGCTGGCAACGCTGGGACCACTGGCTGGCCTTCGTGCTGCTGGTCGCCAATCCGATGTTCTACTCCATGGGCCAGCGCGGCGCGGCGGTGGTCACCGATCCCGGCACCTGGCTGGAGCGTCGCTACGTCGAGCCGGTGATCCTCAAGGCGCCGCCGCAGCCCCCCAACCTGCTGTTGATCTACCTGGAGAGCCTCGAGCGTACCTACGCCGACGAGGCCCGCTTCGGCGACGCCTACGCCGACCTGGCCGCCTTGGAAGCGGATGCGGTGGTGTTCGACAACGTTCGCCAGCTCGACAACACCGGCTGGACCATGGCCGGCATGATCGCCAGCCAGTGCGGCACGCCGCTGATGCCCGCCGGCCTGCTCCACGACAGCCAGTTCGAGCCACTGCACCACGTGGTACCCGGAGTCGCCTGCCTGGGAGATCTGCTCGCGGGGCTTGGCTACCGCCAGACCTTCATGGGCGGCGCCAGCACTGAATTCGCCGGCAAGGGGCTGTTCTACGAAGACCACGCCTACGACCGCGTGCTGGGGCGCGAGCAGCTTGCAGGCCGCCTCGACGACCCGGACTACCTCAATAGCTGGGGCCTCTACGACGACAGTCTGTACGCCATGGCGGAAGAGGAAGCAAAGCGCCTGGATCGTCAGGACGGTCCCTGGAACCTGACCGTGCTCAATCTGACCGCCCACGCCCCGGCGGGCTATCCGGCCAGGGCCTGCCAGGCCAATCAGGGCGAGCACGATGGTGTGGATATCCTGTACGCGGTGAAATGCTCGGCCTGGCTGACCCGCCGGCTGATCCAGCGCCTTGGCGACCAGGGGCTGCTGGAGGACACCCTGGTGGTGATTGCCAGTGACCATCTGACCATGCGTGTCTCGGCCTGGGATCAGCTGATTCAGACGCCTCGCACCAACACCCTGATGATGATGGGCAATGCGCTGACGCCCCAACGCATCTCGACCACCGCCACCACCATGGACACCCTGCCGACGCTGCTGGAGGCGATGGGCTTCACCATCGACTGGCACCGCGCCGGACTGGGCGTCTCGCTGTTCTCGAACGATCCGACCCTGGCCGAACGCTACGGCCTGGAAGCACTCAACGGGTACATGCGTGAAGAAACCGCGCTGCAGCAGCGCTTGTGGCAAGGCCTGGCCCCGGCGTATCGCAACGACGGACAGCCCGACAGCCCGCCCGAGGCGCCCCAGCAGCCTTGACCTTGGCGTCTACCTGCCTGGGCGCCCATATGAAGAGTAGCTGGCGACAGGGCGCCTGGATGACGACCAGGACGGCTGGACAAGGCTTCACAGACGACACCTTGCCCCGGATCACTCGTTGCTGGCGTCGATCCGGTTCGGGGCCTCGTCTGTCAGGATCGCCTCCAGCACGCTGTCCACAGTGATCTGCTTGAGGCAGTTGGTATGCCCGAGCGGGCAATGTCGCTCGAAGCAGGGCGAGCAGGACAAAGCCAGATAGTGAATCCGGGCGTTGTCGGTCAGCGGCGGCGTATAGGCCGGCGACGAGGAGCCATAGATCGCCTGGATACGCGTCCCTACCGCGGCGGCCACATGCATCAACCCGGAGTCATTGGTCACCACCTGACGACAGTCGCCAAGCAGGTCGACGGCATCCTCCAGGCGGGTCTCGCCACACAGGTTATGGGCATGCTCGAGACCGGTCACGATCTCCTCGCCCGCCGCGTGATCCTTGGGCCCACCCAGCACCCTTACCTCGAACCCTTGAGCAATCAGCTCCCCGGCCAGGCGATGGAAGTAGGCCAGCGGCCACTGCTTGGCGGGGCCATATTCCGCCCCTGGCATCAGGCCAATGGCAGGACGCACGCCGAGTCGATGTTCATCATGCAACCGCGTCAGGTTGGCCACGTCCTGACGCAGCTGTGGCTGGGGGATCTCGAAGTCGCCGGCAGCGGCAGCGTCCGCCGGCAGCCCCAGCGAGACGAAGCGTTTGACGGTCTGGTCGAGCACGTCGCGCTGCAGCTCACGGCGCTCGCTCAACAGGCCAAAACGGTGCTCCCCGGTGAACCCGGTTCGCCTGGGTATCCGCGCCAGAAAAGGCACCAGTGCCGACTTCCAGGAACGCGGCAGCACGATGGCATGATCGAAGCGTCCCTTGAGCGACCTGGCCAGCCGTCGTCGGGCGGAAAAGCCGAAGACGCCGTGTCCGACGGCCAGCTCGACGACTTCGTCGACCTCATCCATGCGCTCGAGGATCGGCCTCGACCAGGCAGGTGCCACCACCGCCAGGGCGGCGGCGCCCTGCTGCTTCAGCGCCTTGAACAACCCCTGGGCCATGACCATGTCACCGACCCAGCTGGGACCGACCACCAACAGCCGCTGGCCCGCCAGCCGCGGCTGCGCCATGACCGGCACAGCTTCAGCCATTCAACCACTCCAGGTAGCGGGTCACGCCCTCGGCCACGGTGTGGAATTCCTTGTCGTAGCCGGCCTCGCGCAGCCGCGAGATATCGGCACGGGTGTAGCTCTGGTAGCGCCCCTTGAGCTCTTCCGGGAAGTCGATGTAGTCGATGCGGCCCTTGCCGTAGAAGTCGATGACCGTCTCGCCGATGGTCTTGAACGGCTCGGCGCGGCCGGTACCGAGGTTGTAGATTCCCGACACCTCGGGGTTGTCCAGAAACCACAGATTGACGTCGACCACGTCGCCGACATAGACAAAGTCACGGCTCTGCATGCCCGCGTCGTAGCCGTCCCAGGCGCCGAACAGGCGCAGGTTCTCGCCGGCGCTGATCTGGGTGTGGTGATGGAAGGCCACGCTGGACATCTTGCCCTTGTGCTGCTCGCGGGGGCCGTAGACGTTGAAGTAGCGAAAGCCCACCACCTGGGTCTTGAGTTCGGCCTGGCGCGAGCGCACGTACTGGTCGAACAGCAGCTTTGAGTAGCCGTAGACGTTGAGCGGCTTCTCGTGCTCGGGGGACTCCACGAACACCTCGCTGCCGCCGTAGGTGGCCGCCGACGAGGCGTAGAGGAAGGGAATGCCCTCCTGCTCGCAGAAGTGCAAAAGCTCCTTGGAGTAGGTGAAGTTGTTCTCCAGCATGAAGCGTCCATCCCACTCGGTGGTGTCCGAGCAGGCACCTTCGTGGAAGATCGCCTCGATGGGCGGAAGCTGGTTCAGCTCGCCGCGCATGTGGGCCTTCACCCGGGACAGGAACTCGTCCTTGTCCATGTAGTCCCCGAGGGTCAGGTCCGCCAGGTTGACGAACTTGGTGCCGTCCCGCAGGTCATCCACCACCAGGATGTCGGTGCGCCCCCGGTCATTGAGGGCCTTGACCAGATTTGAACCGATGAAGCCGGCTCCGCCTGTCACTACGATCATGGGAAAACCTCTGTTGGCGCTGTGCCTATAACCGAATTGCCTGTGATTGTATACTTGACGGCTCGTGAATTCATGGCCAACGGTGCTTCCCAATGACACAGTCGACGCCAGACGTGGCAACCTTCCAGGGCCTGATCCTCGCCCTGCAACAGTACTGGGCCGAACAGGGCTGCGTGATCATGCAGCCGCTGGACATGGAAGTCGGTGCGGGCACCTTTCACCCGGCCACCTTCCTGCGCTCCATCGGACCCGAAACCTGGAACTCGGCGTACGTTCAGCCGTCTCGCCGTCCTACCGATGGCCGCTACGGCGAAAACCCCAATCGCCTGCAGCACTACTACCAGTTCCAGGTGGTCATGAAGCCCTCCCCGGCCAACCTCCAGGAACTGTATCTGGGGTCGCTTGAGCGTCTCGGCATCGACCCGCTGGTCCACGACATCCGCTTCGTCGAGGACAACTGGGAGTCACCGACCCTGGGTGCCTGGGGACTCGGCTGGGAGGTCTGGCTCAACGGCATGGAGGTGACCCAGTTCACCTACTTCCAGCAGGCCGGCGGCATCGAGTGCTTCCCGGTCACCGGTGAGCTGACCTACGGCCTCGAGCGTATCGCCATGTACCTTCAGGACGTGGACAGCGTCTACGACCTGGTATGGACCATCGCACCCGACGGCTCCCGCGTTACCTACGGTGACGTCTACCTGCAGAACGAGCGCGAGCAGTCCACCTACAACTTCGAGCATGCCGACGTGGACGCCCTGTTCGGCAACTTCGACCACCAGGAAAGCGAGTGCCAGAAGCTGCTCGCCGCCAACCTGCCGCTGCCGGCCTACGAGCAGGTACTCAAGGCCTCCCACACCTTCAATATGCTCGACGCCCGTCACGCCATCTCGGTCACCGAACGCCAGCGCTATATCCTGCGCGTGCGCACCATGGCCCGCGACGTGGCCCACGCCTACTACGCCTCACGCAAGGCGGCCGGTTTCCCGCTGGCCCCGGAAGCGCTGCGACGTGAACTTCTCGACGACGAACCCCTTGCCGCACAGGGAGACGCATAAGCATGGCCGCCCACACCCTCTTGCTTGAACTCGGCGTGGAAGAACTTCCGCCGGGAGCCATCGACACTCTCTCCGACGCCTTCGCCGAGGGCGTGCGTCGCGGCCTCGCCGATGCCGGCGTCGACTTCCAGGGCGTCACCGCCTACGCCTCCCCCCGCCGGCTGGCGGTACGGGTCGAGGCACTGGCCGACAAACAGCCCGACCGCGACGTCGAAAAACGCGGCCCTGCCCTGGCGGCAGCCTTCAAGGATGGCGAGCCAACCAAGGCAGCCCAGGGGTTTGCTCGCTCCTGCGGCGTCAGCGTCGATGAACTCATCCATCTGGAGACCGACAAGGGCACCTGGCTCGGCTACCGCGAACAGCAACAGGGCGAGGCCACCGTCGCCCTGCTGCCCGCCATCATCGACAAGGCTGTGGCGGCCCTGCCGGTGCCCAAGAACATGCGCTGGGGCGCTTCCCGCATCGAGTTCTCCCGCCCGGTTCATTGGCTGGTGGCGCTCTACGGCGACCAGATCGTACCCGCCACGGTGCTGGGCCTTGAGGCCGGCCGCGAGACCCGCGGACACCGCTTCCACGCCCCCGAGGCCATCGCCCTGAAACATGCCGACGACTACCTCGGTGCCCTGGAGGATGCCTGGGTGCTGGCCGATCGCAGCAAGCGTCGCGAGCGCATTCGCGAACAGGTACTGGCCGAGGCAGAACTGCTCGAAGCCACCGCCGTCATCGACGAGGACCTGCTGGAAGAAGTCAGCGGTCTGGTCGAGTGGCCGGTGGCGCTGACCGGCAGCTTCGACGAGCGTTTCCTCGAGGTGCCGGCGGAATGCCTGATCTCGTCGATGAAGGCCAACCAGAAGTACTTCCACCTGCTGGATGCGGACGGCAAGCTCAAGCCCGCCTTCATTACCGTGTCCAATATCGACAGCCGCGAGCCGGACAAGGTCATCGCCGGCAACGAGAAGGTGATTCGCCCTCGTCTGGCCGATGCCGCCTTCTTCTACGAGACCGACCGCAAACGCCCGCTCGCCGAGCGCATCGAGGGCCTCTCCAGCGTGGTGTTCCAGAAGCAGCTCGGGACCCTCGCCGACAAGGCCAAACGCAGTGCCAACGTGGCCGCGCACATCGCCAGCCGGACCGGCGGTGACGAGTCCCGCGCTCGCCGTGCTGCGGCCCTGGCCAAGTGTGATCTGGTCACCGAAATGGTGCTCGAGTTCCCGGAGCTTCAGGGCATCATGGGGCGCTACTACGCCGAGCACGATGGCGAAGACGCCGAGGTCGCACGCGCGCTGGAAGAACAGTACCTGCCGCGGTTTGCCAGCGACGCCATCCCCCAGACCCTGACCGGTCAGGCCCTGGCCATCGCCGATCGCCTGGATACCATCACAGGGATCTTCGGCATCGGCCAGCGCCCCAGCGGTACCAAGGACCCCTTCGCCCTGCGCCGCGCTTCCATCGGCGTGCTCAATATCCTGGTCAAGGGTGAGCTGGATCTGGACCTGCGCGAGCTGCTCGAGCTGGCCGTGGCTCAGCATGAGGCGCTGCCCAAGGCAGACGGCCTGGTCGATGACGTCCTTGGCTACATGCTCGATCGCTTCCGTGCCTGGGCCCAGGACGAAGGGATCGGTGCCGAGGTTTACCTGGCGGTACGTGCACGCCCGGTGACCCGCCCGCTGGACTTCGCCCGTCGCCTGCGCGCCGTGGCGCAATTCGCCACGCGTGATGAAGCCGCCGCCCTGGCCGCCGCCAACAAGCGTGTCGGCAACATCCTGTCCAAGCAGGATCACGATGGACGCACCCAGGTCGACGAGAGCCTGCTCTCCGAGGACGCCGAGAAGGCCCTCAAGAACGCCGTGGCAGCTTGCCAGGAGCAGGTCGCTCCGCTGTTCCAGCAAGCCCGCTACAGCGACGCTCTGGACGTGCTGGCAAGCCTTCGGGCACCGGTGGATGCCTTCTTTGACCAGGTGATGGTCATGGCCGAGGACGAAGCCGTTCGTGCCAATCGTCTGGCCCTGCTGGCAAGCCTCCAGGCGCTGTTCCTCGAAGTAGCGGATATCGCCGAACTGCAGCAGTAATCCTGCCCCTGGTGGTAACGAGGCCGGCCCCGCAAGGGGCCGGCCTTTTTTATATCGACAGGCTGAGCCCGCCTGGCCCACTGCCCCACGGCCCCAAAGCTCCTGAGCCCTTCATAGGGGATACCACGGCCGCTACGAACACTGGAGTGAGCCAATGGGATGTCGCCTGGAGAGTCAAACCTGGCCATGCGGAGTGGCACTCGCCACCGACGTTTCACGTGGAACATTACCCAGATAGAAAGCGCCGGCGGCGACAATGTTTCACGTGAAACCCACCCCGCTTGATGTACCTCCAGTACGCCGCCTGGAGCTTGTACCCCGACGCGAGCCCTGAGCCTCACGACCGCTGCTTTTCTTGGCGCCCCGACTCCGCCGCTTTACTCTGCGCCCCGATTCCGCCGCTTTACTCAGCGATACTTTCCGCCAGCCGCTGATCCATGATCACTACCGTCTTGCCCAGTTCGAGATCATTGTCTTGCGAGTCCGTTGCCGGCAGGCCCGCGCTCGGGTGACGGTCGCCGACGGTGCCCGAACGCAAGCCACTGCCAACGGCGCCGTTGGCGAGCCACTCAGGCAAGTCGTCGGCGCTCAGGCGACGTCCGATAGCGGGCCTGAGTCCGTGGCGATCCATATAACGGAGCATGGCCTCCAGATCGTCACGGCTGCCGACGCTGATCCCTTCCAGATGCAGCAACTTGCGAATCGCCGGTCCCACAAGATCACCCTCGACACGGCCACTCTCGAGAAAGCCCACCAGGGCGATACGCCCATTGGTAGCCATTGACGGCAGAATGGCATCGACCAGAAACTGCCCGCCCACCACATCGATGGCACGCCCTACGCCCACCGACTCGGTGATGGCCATCACCTGGGACGCCACGTCGGCCGCCCCGCCCTCCCGACCGATCACCGCGACCGCCCCTAAATCCATGAGCCGTGATGCCAGAGCGGGTCGCGACGTCACCACAATAGGCCGAGCACCAGCAGCCGCCGCCATCTGCAGGGCATGCAGCGACACGTTGCCGGTTCCCGCCAACAGCAGGTAGCGGCCCTGCAGCTCATCCAGGTCGCCAAGCGACTTCCAGGCCGTGACGCCGGAGATCGCCAATGCAGCGGCTTCCTCGAGCCGCCAGCCAGATGGCACGGCAACCAGCGCACGACGCGGAACGATGACCTCCTCCGACAACCAGCCATCACCAGGACCGCCCAGCTTTGAGGCGTGATAGGACTCCTTGAAAGCACCAGATATCCAATCGATGGTGTAGTGGCCGAGCACCGGTTGTCCCACCGCGAGATCAACGACATCCCTTCCCGTTTCCAGCACCACCCCAGAGCCTTCTGACAGCGGCACGAAGGGGCGTGGCATCTGCGGCAGATAGCTGCCGTCCTGCAGCGCCCTGTCGCGGTAGTTCAGCCCCACCGCAGCGACCCTGAGACGCACTTCTTCGCTGGCCAGGTCACGACGTGCTACCTGGTATTCATGGATTCCTTCAGGCCCCACCCTGTCAGAGCGGAATTGACGAAAGTGACGTAGCGATACCAATGGGCGTAGTCGAGCTTCCAGTAACATGGGAACAACCTCCTCGTTGGTCTTCCCCTATCCTGGCCCGTCCGAGACCAGCGCAGTAGCGAAGCTCACGGAGTACTGTCTTGCGCTAGACTCAACAATCAGGCCCCGAGTCAGAGCCGTCTCGCGCCGCACCGGTGCCCATCGCCCCTGGCCCCATGGCGACTCGTGCAATGACCAACCCCCTGCCTCTGGACGAGAGTGCACCATGCCATCCCATCACGACACACTGGTCGCTGGACTGCTTGCCCTGGTTGAAGTGGCAAGATATGGCTCACTGCGCGCGGCCGGCGAGCAGCTCAACCTCACCAGCGGCGCGGTCAGTCGCCGCCTCGATGCGCTGGAGTCCCGACTCGGGACGAAGCTGTTGCACCGGACCACCCGTGAGGTTTCCCTGACCCTGGCGGGCCGCACCTACCTGGAACGCGCCGTCCCTGCTCTACGGTTACTCGACAAGGCGGCGGATACCTTGCAGGACATCAGTGACCGACCGCGAGGACTGATCCGCCTATCACTACCGGTCAATTTCGGCCGAATCCATATTGCGCCCTTCCTCCCCGAATTTCTCGATCGTCATCCAGACATTGAAGTGGACGCTGACTTCGACGATCGCTTTGTCGATATCGCCTCGTCCGGGCACGATCTGGCAGTGCGAGTCGGGGTGCTCGAGAACTCTCGCTTGGTCGCCCATCCCTTGGCCGCAGATCAGCGCATGCTGGTGGCGTCGAGGGCCTATCTTCAACGCCAGGGTGTACCGCGTCACCCACTGGACCTGCTGCACCACAACTGCCTTCACTACACACGGTTCCAGGGTATTCAGCGCTGGCCACTTCGCCGTGGCGACGAGGTTCACAACGTACCGGTCAGCGGAAGCTACAGAGCGAACTATGGGCACGCACTGGTGATCGCGGCAGAGGCAGGTATCGGCATCCTTCATACCTCCCGTTCCATCGTCGGGGCCTCGCTGGAAGCCGGCAGGTTGCTCCCCGTGCTCGAGGACTGGTCGCTGCCAGACATCAGCATCCATGCGCTGCTTCCAGGACGGGATCCTCCAATGCGGGTACGAGCATTGCTCGATCACCTGAAGGACTCGATACCCACAGCACTGGCGACAGCCGGCGCGACAGGCTTGGACACCGACACTACGTCGCCACCACTTTTGGACTAGGCGCTGTCCGAAAAGTCGACGAGCGAAGGTTAGACAAGGCAAAAATCGGTGAGAAAGCGCAGTTTACGGGGTGTAAATGAGCATTTTGACCGGGCTGGCGCACCAGCCGATTTTTAACGCCGTATTACCGAGCGCAGGCACTTTTCAGACAAGCCCTAGGGTGTTGCCAGCGACAGCTAAGGGGGCAGGGATCGCGCGATCCCTGGCTCACTGAGTACGGTAGAACCTGGAATGGTTATCGCTGGAAAGGGCTTGCATGAGACCCTTGTTACGCCCTCGACATGGGGGGAATAGCACGAGCTTCCACTGCAAAGGGTGAGACAGGCAGCCACAGCGGCGGGGTTGGTAAAAACTGCGACCTGGGCCACAGACACGGCCTCGTCAGCACCTGATTGTTTCACGTGAAACATGCCCCTACACTGGGTCGATTACGTGACAGCAACCACCCTTACCCATCGCATAGACCAGGTAGACCCATGGCCCCACGACTCGTCATTCTCGACCGTGACGGAGTGATCAATCAGGACTCCGACAACTACATCAAGTCGCTCGCCGAGTGGGTCCCCTACCCCAGCGCCATCACCGCCATCGCCCGTTTGTCCCAACAGGGCTGGACCGTCGCTGTTGCCACCAACCAGTCAGGCATCGCGCGAGGCTACTACGATGAGGCGACGCTGGAGTCCATGCACACCAGGATGCTGAGTCTGGTGGAGGCCGAAGGCGGTCGAATCGAGCATATCGCCTACTGCCCTCACATTAGCGAGGATCGCTGTGATTGCCGCAAGCCCTTGCCCGGTCTGCTCCGCCAGATTCAGGATGCGCTTGCACTCGACAGCCTGGAAGGTGCCTGGATGGTGGGCGACAGCTACCGGGATCTCGAGGCAGGCGCTGCCATGGCTTGCCGCCTTGCATTGGTGCGCACCGGCAAGGGCGAGCGCACACTAGCCAAGCATCCAGAACTTGGCCGGACCGACAGCGAGGCAGAGGTCTATGACGATCTCGCTGGTTTTGTCGACCAACTGCTGCAAGGAAACCTGGATACCTGAAAGCACCCTGCATCAGGCTCGCCCCCTCGTCACCCCTCGCCACCCCTCGGCGAGCCTACAAGCCTGGGCGCTGACTTAGCTCTCCCTTCATCTGTCTGCAACTGCCGAGCCCCATGTTTCACGTGAAACATGGCGGCTCGCATTCTTCGTATATCAACGTCCAAACAACAGGTTAGAGCACGGGAAAGCTCTTACGACTTACCCGCCCGGGAGGTCGTGGTGCTCAAATGTCGGTCTTTCCGTGATGACTACGAGTGCAATGTATCGAGCCCCCTCCATTATCACAGAGCCCCCCGGACAGGTTCCCGCACGTTCCATATAGTGCGACCACCAAGGCATCCAGTCTGAAGCGTGAGACTCATCGAGTCCAAATAGCAGGAGGCGGAACACCTGACGTGGATAACAAGACGCGGACAACAAGATGCAGGTAGCAAGACACAGCTAGCAAGATACAGTGGTCCCAGCCTTGGAAGCTCAGGCCTGATGCCGTGATGTTTCACGTGAAACGTTGCGGAGGAGCGAGGCCACAGACGCAGCTCGACGTTGGCTTGTCGTGCGATCTCGTCTGTTACCACCCCTTGCCACCACCCCTTCCAACAGCTCCTTCCAACAACACCTCCAGCCCTCCCTTTCTGATTCCCTCCTTCCATCCCCTTCTGCAAGATGAGGCCAAGAAAATCGATACGCCGCATCGTTCGACCACTTCACATGTGATCGCGCAAGCCAGATACCTTCCTCCGAGTATCTTCCTGAAGCTCGGATAGCCTCCCGTACCCGGCACGAATGCTGATATCGACCAGACATTTGATATCAAAGAGGCGTGAGTCCTGGCTTGAGCAGCTGGACCTTATATCGCCAGATGTTTCACGTGAAACGTGCAGGCCCGACGCTGTCCGCAAGCGCCGGCCCACCATGCAACCGCCATGGGACACCGCGCCGTCGTCTTTCCTCTACTGACATCCAGCTACGTCCACCGACTTCCATCGCCGGACACACCGCGCCCACTCACCACCCACTCACCGCGTTCGCCAGCAGAATTTTCCGACCACAGCCAATGGCGTGCGGTCAGATGTGTATCTGCTCATTCGCGATTACACCCTCGCCGGATGGCAATAGAAGCCTGGTGCACCCCGCCCTCTCATAGCGGGCCTTTCAAGAAACCAGCCACCCAGCCATCCAACCATTCGGCCGCTGGCAAACTACTGATACTAAAAAAGAAAAAACCCCGATCCTGAAGATCGGGGTTCTGTCGCGAGATGTTTCACGTGAAACATCGAGGCCATGGGCCTGGGACTTCCTGCTGCGCTAGATGTCCAGATTGGCCACCAGAGCGTTGCGCTCGATAAAGTCACGACGCGGTTCGACTTCATCACCCATCAGGGTGTTGAACATCATGTCGGCGGCAACGGCATCTTCGATGGAAACCCGCAGCATCCGACGCGTATTGGGATCCATGGTGGTTTCCCACAACTGCTCCGGGTTCATCTCGCCCAGGCCCTTGTAGCGCTGGATCGACAGACCACGCTGTGCCTCGTTCATCAGCCAATCCAGGGCCTCATAGAAGGTCTTGACCGGCTTCTTGCGCTCACCACGTGCGATATAGGCGCTCTCTTCCAGCAGCCCATCCAGCGTCTCACCGAGGCCAGCGATGGCGCGATAGTCGGCGCTGGTGAAGAAGTCCAGGCCCCAGACGTAGTCGGTGGTCACGCCATGGGCAATCAAGGTTACCGCCGGCAGGAAGAACCCGCGTTCATTGTCTTCCTGCAACGAGAAGGTGTAACGCGGTCCACCCTCGTAGGCCACCAGATCGTCCATTTCCTTCTGCAGGAACTCGATCCAGTTCTGCATGGTGCCGCGATCACGGAGGCTGTTTTCGCCGTCAAGATGTGCCGCATGGACGATCTTGCGCAGCACCTCGCTGGGATAGACCCGCGACAGACGATCGATGCGCTTCATCACATCACGGTACTGGTTCACCAGAGTCTCGAGCTGAGCCCCGCTGATTCCTGGCGCATCTTCGCTGACGCACAACCGCGCTCCGTCCAGGGCGGTGGTGGTCAGGTAGTCGATCATCGCCTGCTCATCCTTGAGGTAGAGCTCCTGCTTGCCACGCTTGATCTTGTACAGCGGCGGCTGGGCGATAAACACATGGCCGCGCTCGATCAACTCCGCCATCTGACGGAAGAAGAACGTCAACAGCAGGGTACGAATATGCGAACCGTCCACGTCCGCATCGGTCATGATGATGATCGAGTGATAGCGCAGCTTGTCCGGATTGAACTCCTCACGGCCGATACCGCAGCCCAGGGCAGTGATGAGCGTCCCGACTTCCGCAGACGACAGCATCTTGTCGAAGCGTGCCTTCTCGACGTTGAGGATCTTGCCCTTGAGCGGCAGGATAGCCTGGGTACGCCGATCACGCCCCTGCTTGGCACTACCCCCGGCCGAGTCACCCTCGACCAGGTAGAGTTCGGACAGACCGGGGTCCTTTTCCTGACAGTCGGCCAGCTTGCCGGGCAGCCCTGCGATGTCCAGGGCGCCCTTGCGGCGGGTCATATCGCGCGCCTTGCGCGCCGCCTCGCGGGCCCTGGCAGCGTCCAGCATCTTGTTGACGATGGCCTTGGCTTCGTTGGGTTTCTCTACCAGATACTCTGAGAAAGACCGCCCAAGCTCCTGCTCTACCGCAGTTTTCACCTCGGAAGAGACCAGCTTGTCCTTGGTCTGGGAGGAAAACTTCGGGTCCGGCACCTTGACCGAGATGATCGCGGTCAGGCCCTCACGGGCGTCGTCACCGGAGGTGTTCACCTTGGTCTTCTTCAGCAACCCTTCCGCTTCAATATAGTGATTGAGCGTACGAGTCAGTGAAGCGCGGAAACCGGCCAGGTGGGTACCGCCATCCCGCTGAGGGATGTTGTTGGTGTAGCAGAAGATGTTCTCGGCGAAGGTATCGTTCCACTGCATCGCCACCTCGACCGCCACGCCATCTTCCCGCTCCACGTTGAAGTGGAAGACGGGGTTGAGAACGGTCTTGTTGGTGTTGAGGTGGTCGACGAAGGCCTTCAGGCCACCTTCATAGTGAAACAGCTCTTCCTTGCCGCTACGCTCGTCCAGCAGGCGGATAGCCACACCAGAATTCAGAAACGACAGCTCACGCAGACGCTTGGCCAGAATATCGTAGTGAAACTCGATATTGGCGAAGGTCTCGGGAGACGGACGGAAGTGCACCCGCGAACCGGTCTGCTCGGTCTGCCCCACCACAGCCAGCGGCGACTCGGGGACACCGTGACGATAGATCTGCTCGTGGACCTTGCCGGCACGCCAGATGGTCAGCTTGAGCTCTTCAGACAGCGCATTGACCACCGAGACACCGACGCCGTGCAGGCCGCCAGATACCTTGTAGGAGTTGTCATCGAACTTACCGCCCGCGTGCAACACCGTCATGATCACTTCGGCCGCCGATACGCCTTCCTCTTCATGAATATCGGTAGGAATGCCACGACCATTGTCACTGACGGTGATCGACTCATCCGGATGGATGATCACCCTGATCTCGCTACAGTGGCCGGCCAGCGCTTCGTCGATGGAGTTGTCCACCAGCTCGAACACCATGTGATGCAGGCCGGTACCATCATCGGTATCGCCGATGTACATCCCGGGCCGCTTGCGTACGGCATCCAGGCCTTTCAGTACCTTGATGCTCGATGAGTCGTAAGCATGTTCGCTCATTGACCACTCCGTCGTGAAGTCTGTCTGTCTATGGCCTGCAGCTGGCCGAAGCCGTCAGCGTCTTGTTTCACGTGAAACATTGCCATCGGCGTATCGGGTTGCCACAGGTCGGCCAGTACCTCGTGATCCACGCTGGTGATGAAGGCCTGGCAGCGCATCCGCTCCAGCCACTGGCAAAAGATCCTTCGGTGGTTCTGGTCCAGTTCGGCGGGCAGATCGTCGATCAAGTAGAGACAGGTCCTGCCTGTCATCTTCTCGAGTAACCGTCCCTGGGCAAGCTTCAGTGCGCTCACGACGAGTTTCTGTTGTCCTCGTGAAAGCACTTCGACCGCTGGTCGTTTGCCGAGTCGAATCGCCAGATCCGCTCGCTGGGGCCCCTGCTGGGTAAATCCCATCTGACGATCGGTGTCGCGTCCCTGCTCGAGCACCTCGGCCAGATCTCGCTGTCGATCCCAGCCACGGCTATAGCGTAGCGTCAGCGATGGCAGTGAAATCAGCCCTTCCAGCGTTTCCTCGAATACCGGGATAAAGGTATCGATCCATTCCCTGCGTAGGATGTCCATGCGCTCGCCCGAAAGCGCCAGCTCATGCTCCCACACTGACAGGGATTGAGGCTCCATTCTACCATGCCTGAGCAGGGCATTCCGATGTTTCAGGGCGCGACGGAAACGCTGCCAGGCCTGCAGGAAGTCATGTTTCACGTGAAACACTCCCCAATCCAGGAACTCCCTCCTGCCGGCGGGAGATCCCTCCAGCAGGCGGAAGGCGTCGGGGTTAATCAACTGCAGAGGCAGGGTCTCCACCAGACGAGACACCCTGTCGAGTCGCTCACCGCCAATGCGCAGCGTCAATTCGCGATCCTGACGCAGGCGGCGCAAACCTATCGATACAGGGGGATCACCGGCAAGGCGGCCATGCAGGACAAGGGCGTCAGCATCGTGGTGGAGCACCTGGGACAGCCGACGCGCCCGAAAGGACCGCCCCATGCCCAGCAGGTGGATACCTTCGAGCAGGCTGGTCTTGCCGCTGCCATTGCTTCCAGTGATCAGGTTGATCCCAGAAGATGGTGAAATATCAAAGGCCTGCAAGTTTCGCAGGCCTTGAAACATCAAGCGGTCTAGCGCCATGGAAAGGCCTTGCTGGCAACGAATACCGTCACAGGCGCATCGGCATCACGACATAGAGGGCATCGCCGCCACCGGGTTCTTCCATCAGCGCGCTGCTGTTGGGATCGCCCAGCGTCATCTGCACGCGATCCTCACCCACGGCGTTGAGCACATCGATCAGATAGCCGACGTTGAAGCCGATCTCCATGGCCGGCCCGCTGTATTCGATGGCGATGTTTTCCTCGGCCTCTTCCTGCTCCGGGTTGTTGGCCATCACCCTCAGGTTGCCCTCTTCCAGATTCAGCCGTACCCCACGGTACTTCTCGTTGGAGAGGATGGCGGTACGCGACAGCACCTGGCGCAACTCCGAACGTTCGGCGATGAAGACCTTGTCGCCGCCCTTGGGCACGACCCGCTCGTAGTCCGGGAACTTGCCGTCCACCAGCTTGGAGGTGAAGGTGAAGTCCCCGGTGTGAGCACGGATATGGGTAGAGCCCAGGGTCAGGCTGACAGGCTCTTCTGAATCGTCGAGCAGCCGTACCAGTTCGAGTACACCCTTGCGCGGAACGATCAGCTTCTGGGCCGACTCAATGTTAATCTCCACGGGGCGAGAGCTGACCGCCAGGCGGTGGCCGTCGGTAGCCACGGTGCGGACCAGGTTCGGGGCGAACTCCAGCAGCAAGCCATTCAGATAGTAGCGAACGTCCTGCTGCGCCATGGCGAACGAGGTGGCGTCGATCAGCTGCTTGAGGGTCCCCCGCGGCAACGCCAGTTCGACACTGCTCTGACCATCTTCAATATTCGGAAACTCGGCGACCGGAAGCGTGGACAGGGTAAAGCGTGAACGGCCACTGCGCAGCACGGCCCGCCCGTCCTCGATGGACAGCTCCAGCTCGGACTGGTCTGGCAAGGACTTGCAGATGTCCATCAGCTTGCGCGCGGGCACCGTGATGGCGCCAGGCTCATCCACCTGGCTGGCCACGGTACGGCCGACCAGTTCGACTTCCAGGTCGGTGCCGGTCAAGGCGACCTCGTCCTGTTCGACCTGGATCAGCACGTTGGAGAGCACCGGTAACGTCTGACGGCGCTCGACCACACCGGCCACCAGCGTCAGCGGGCGCAGCAGCGCTTCGCGGGAGATGGAAAATTTCATGTCGGCTCCACTTCTTGTCCGGGAGAGTGAGACGGTCACGCGGTTGATGACGTAGAGACGTTAACTGGTCAAAAGCCGCAACAGATTCTTGTAGTCTTCACGAATATCGGCGCTTTCTTCCTGCAGCGCCTGCACCTTGCGACAGGCATGTAGCACGGTGGTATGGTCTCGGCCGCCGAAGGCGTCGCCGATTTCCGGAAGACTGTGATTGGTCAGTTCCTTGGCCAGGGCCATGGCGACCTGTCGCGGGCGCGCCACGGAGCGTGAACGCCGCTTGGACAGCAGGTCCGCCAGCTTGATCTTGTAGTACTCCGCCACGGTACGCTGGATGTTGTCCACGCCTACCTGCTTGTCCTGCAGAGCGAGCAGATCCTTGAGCGATTCGCGGATGAAGTCCTGGGTGATCGACTTGCCCATGAAGTGGGAATCGGCGATGACCTTCTTCAGCGCCCCTTCCAGTTCACGCACGTTGGAGCGAATCTTCTGGGCAATGAAGAAAGCCGCATCATGGGGTAGATCCACCTTGGCCTGGTCGGCCTTCTTCATCAGGATCGCCACCCGAGTCTCGAGCTCAGGCGGCTCTATCGCCACCGTCAGCCCCCAGCCAAAACGGGACTTGAGGCGCTCCTCGACGCCGCTGATTTCCTTCGGATAGCGATCCGAGGTCAGGATCATCTGCTGGCCACCCTCAAGCAAGGCATTGAAGGTGTGGAAGAACTCCTCCTGGGAGCGCTCCTTGCCGGCGAAGAACTGGATGTCATCGATCAACAGCGCGTCGACGCTGCGATAGAAGCGCTTGAAGTCATTGATGGCGTTGAGCTGAAGGGCCTTGACCATATCGGCGACGAAGCGCTCCGAGTGAAGATACACCACCCGAGCGTTCTCGCGACGCCCCGCCAGGGCATTGCCCACCGCATGCATCAGGTGGGTCTTACCGAGGCCGACGCCACCATACAGAAACAGCGGGTTGTAGGCTCCCCCTGGGTTCTCCGACACCTGGCGGGATGCCGCCCTGGCAAGCTGGTTGGACTTGCCCTCGACAAACGTCTCGAAGGTGAAGTTGGGATTCAGGCCACTGGAGTGCTTGAGACTGCCCTCGACCTGAACCTGACGCTCACCACCGGGTGGACGCGTGACCGGCGCCTCACCGCCTTCGTCGCGCAGGCGGTCGACCTCGCGCTCATCCCCCACATCGCCGCGGGAGCTGGTGTGCACGGCCGCCGAGCGGGCCGGAGCGGCGGAGACAGGATCGCCGAGTTCGCGAGTCTGGGGTGGGGCCGGCGCAGCACGACGACTGCCCACCGTCAGCATCACCTTGGGCGGCTTGGCCGGCGCCAACTCCCGCATCAGTTCACTGATACGCTTGGCGTACTTGTCACTGACCCAATCGCGCACGAAGCGGTTGGGTGCCAGCAGCCTGAGCTGATTGGACTCCCCTTCTTCCGCCTGCAGAGGGCGAATCCAGGTGTTGAACTGCTGCGAGCTCAGTTCATCCTGAAGGGTTTGTAGACACTGTTGCCAGAGAGCGAGCGACAC